>CAWJXJ010000012.1:0-236245 GCA_963846795.1 uncultured Acidobacteriaceae bacterium | reverse complement strand
GGGCTGGTTCCCGGTTGGCGACAGACTAGAACTCAGAGCCAACGATCTCGGAATAAATTGACTGCCGGTCGGTCGCACCCTATCATCGGTCATCCTATTCGCATTACCTCGGCATGATCGACACGACGGTTTCGCACTACCGTATTCTCGGACGGCTGGGCGGCGGTGGCATGGGCGTGGTGTACAAGGCCGAGGACAGCCGGCTTCGCCGTTTCGTTGCCCTTAAGTTCTTGCCCGACAATGTCGCCAGAGACCCTCAGGCGATGGCCCGCTTCCAGCGAGAAGCGCAGGCCGCGTCCGCATTGAACCATCCCAACATCTGCACCATCCACGAGGTAGACGAAGAAAACGGCCGCGTGTTCATGGTCATGGAGTACCTGGACGGCCTGACGTTGAAGCATTTGATCGCCGGGCAGCCGCTTGATCCCGAAGAGTTTCTTCGGATCGCGATCGACGTGGCCGAAGGACTCGATACGGCCCATAGCGGAGGCATCATCCATCGGGACATCAAGCCTGCCAACATCTTCATCACCCGCCGCGGTCACGCCAAGATTCTCGACTTCGGTTTAGCCAAGGTTTCAGGCAAAGCCGCTCAGGGAAGCAGCGACGCAATCGAGACCATGTTGCACGAATCGGATTCGGTTGATCTGACCAGTCCGGGAATGATGCTGGGCACCGTGGCCTACATGTCTCCGGAGCAGGTGCGGGCCAAGGAGTTGGATGAGCGGACCGACCTGTTCTCATTCGGGGCGGTCTTATACGAGATGGCCACGGGCAGAATGCCCTTCGATGGCACGAGCCCCGGTGAAATCTGCGGCGCAATTCTGCATCAGGAGCCCCCGCTGCCGTCGCATCTGGACCCGAAGATCTCTTCAGATCTGGAATCCGTTATCCGCAAAGCGCTGGAGAAAGATCGCAACCTGCGTTATCAGCACGCCTCGGAGATGCGGAGCGATCTTCAGCGGTTGAAGCGCGATGCTGAGACTGGAAAGCTTTCTGCCGTGCGTAGCGGTTCCATGGAGACTCCACCGTCGTCGCGGAGTGGAGAGGCTGCATCGCGCTCAAGCTCCCCGGCCATCCTAAGGCCTGCAGCTCCCTCATCCTCGAACGGCGAGGTGTCCCCTTCTACCGCACCAGCACCGAGTCGGCGAAAGTTGGCTTTCTCAACGGCGGCGATTCTCCTGGCCGCAATCGCGATGGCCGCTTTCTTCTATCGGCAACATGGAAGGAAGATTCTTAGGCAGCAGGACACTATTGTGCTGGCCGACTTCGCCAACACGACCGGTGAAAGCGTTTTTGACGGAACGCTGAAACAGGCCTTAGCCATCAAGCTGGAACAGTCGCCATACCTCCAGCTGTTCGCGGATTCGAATGTTCGATCGACGCTGAAGTTGATGAATCTGCCGCCTGACAGCCACCTGAGCAGCGATGTAGCACGAGAGGTGTGCCAGCGCAGTAACAGTCGGGCCGTGCTTGACCCATCCATCGCCAGCATGGGAACCCATTACATGATCGGGCTTCGCGCCGTGGATTGCCAGACCGGTGCAACCCTCGCGAGTGCCCAGTCGGAAGCCGACAATCGCGACACTGTACTGAAGCGACTGGGTGAGGCAACCGACGATTTGCGTGAAAAGCTGGGAGAATCCCTGGCGTCGGTGCAGCGTACCAGCAAGCCGCTGGATCAGGCGACCACCGGGTCGCTCGAGGCCCTGAAGGCCTTCACCGAAGGGCGCGCCGTTCAATGGCGCGAAGGTGACGCGGCATCCGTTCCGTTCCATCAGCGCGCCATCGAACTTGACCCCAATTTCGCGCGTGCCTACGCGTCGCTGGGTATGGCCCAGTACAACCTGGGTCAGTACGACGCGTCTGCAAAGAACTTCGCCAAAGCCTTCGAGCTGCGTGACCGAGTGAGCGAACGTGAGCGGTTCTATATTGAGGCCGGCTACTACAGCTTTGTCACCGGCGACCTGCTGAAGGCGGATCAGATTTACGCGGACTGGAGTGCAGCCTACCCCGACGATTTCACACCCTATGCCAATGTGGCGCTGAACCAGGTATTCCTGGGGCAGTACGAGAAGGTCGTCGAGTCGACTCGGCAGGCCCTCCGTTTGCGCCCGGATTCGGGTGCCGGGCACGGTAATCTGATGAGCGCCTATGTGAGCCTCGACCGTTTGGATGAGGCAAAGGATGTGTACGAGCAGTCGGTCGCAAGGCATGTCAACTCCCCGTACACTCACCTGCAGCGTTACTACCATGCTTTTCTGCAACACGACTCATCGGCCATGCAGCAGCAGCTGGATTGGGGCAAGAGCAGGCCCTCTGACGAATGGCAATTTCTATCCGCCGCTGCGGCGACCGCGGCTTATCAAGGCGAAGTGGGCAAGGCTCGGTCCCTGGAGCAGCAAGCCGAACAGCAGGCACGGGCGGCAGACAATCCGGAGCAAGTCGCCATAATGATTGCCGTGTCTGCCGCACAGGAGGCGGAGTTCGGAAACATCGCCGCTGCACGGCGCCAATTTGCGTCTGCTGCTACGAGCAGCAGTCACGATGGCATGATTACTGCGGCCGTAGCGCTCGCCGCCATGGGAGACGTGGCTGCCGCTGACAAACTCGCTGATCAACTTAACCGCCAGTTTCCATCGGACACCATCGTCCAGACCTACTGGCTCTCAACTCTTCGGGCCATGCTCGCCTTGGACCGGAAAGATTCGCAGCAGGCGCTCGCAGCCCTTGGCACGGCTTTGCCTTATGAACTCGGCGACCAGGGCTACTGGCCGATGTGTCCCGCATACGTCCGCGGGAAGGCGTATCTGCAGGCGGGACAAGGACAGCCGGCGGCGGCTGAGTTCAACAAGATCTTGGGAAAGGGCGGCATCGTGAAGAACTCTCCTCTCGGCGCGCTGGCCCAGCTTCAGCTGGCGCGATCCCAGGCGCTGGCCGGCGATCTGGGAGCCGCGCGCGTTTCCTATCAGAACTTCTTAGGTCTGTGGAAGAATGCCGATCCCAACGTGCCGGTCTTTCAGCAAGCCAAAGCGGAATACGCAAAGCTGCAATAAATTCTGGCGTTCGATACCACGAGAGTGTCCGGCGTGATCCGACGATCGACGCATCAGTCGGGTAGCTGCTGTAAGAGGCCAAGTCGTAGCCCATCCGAAGCGGCGAACCAAGGGGATTACCGATCAGATGGCGATTTCCCTAAAGCTATCGCAAACTTCGAGCGTCGCGGAGATTTGTCATTTAGGTTGAATACTCACTGCCATCGATGCCACGGCCTCGCCCCGTAGGAACGGATGACCCATGCTGACCAGCTCAGCCTCTTGTGCCGCAGTAAAGTCCGCCTCAAGCCAGCCGTCCAAGGAAGCCTCGATGCGATACTTGTCCGGCTTAACTCCCTTAAATCCGCCCAAGATATCTGTTGAAAGCTTGAATGTGCCCTCGAATTCTTGCATCGGATTGAGTAGCACCGCGTCTCTTTGCATGAGCTCGACTGTGCCCATTGGCGTAGGCGAACAGGACCCACCCCACCCGCCGTAGTAGTGCTTACCGGAACTATCTTCAAACCATGCCCAAACGTGCCATTTGTGTGGACAGTCTCCGCCATACAGCCACCGAGGGACGAACAATGCAGCGTTGCTGATGTTCCTTATCTTGTATTTCAACTCGATTTGTTCTCCGTACTTGTAGGTGCTTCGTTCGGTTGAAATCGTGAAGGAAACATCATTCGCTGGAACAAACAATTCGTTTTGGGCGCGAGAGACGGGCACGAGCGCCAGAAAGCCCAAGATGGCTAATATGCACTTCATCTCACGCATCAATAGCCTCTCCAGAAACCCAGCACCAAGGAGAAATTTCGTCGCGTCCGTAAATCGCAAACCGATGCGGCAATCGTACCGCACTATCGGCGAATATCGCGGATTACTGTTGTGAACAGCCCATATCGCACCTTATCTAAATTGAGCAGAATGCTCCGCCACACCATTCGCGTGTCGCATTTGGCAGAAACCGCCACTTGGAAACCGTCGGATAGGGATTTGTTCGAATAGTTGCCAAAGAGGAGCTCATCAGGAAAAGGACCGGGAGCGAACGGATCGTGTCAGCGCATGTGAGGGCCGTCCTGAGCCTCACATTTCTCAACCCACAACCCAACCCACAAAATGCGCTGTCTTACATGACTTTGGCGAACTTTGGCAGTCTCCGCGCTCATGTAAGTTGTTGAAAACAATAACCCCGTTACCCTGTCACGGCAGAGGCCGCGGGTTCGAGTCCCGTCGACCCCGCCATCATTCCAAACAATCTACGGAATGATGGCTCACAAATCCTAATCCGCAATTCAACCAAACGGCATTGAACCAGGCGATATCCCGGTCGGCGCCTGCGTGTCTCGCCAATTCCAACTCTTCTATCTGACGCAGAGCGGTGAACGATGAAGCCGCCTTCATCGAGCAGATGGCCACGGAGTCGGACGATGTCACTCATTCCGACCGAAAGGAATGAGTGGGGTGCCCGCCTGCGACTCGGCGAAATTGTGATGCAGATCACGAAAAATCTCGTTGCGCGATACCTTGTTTTCAACAACTTAGGCAACATTTCATGCGCAAATGATTGAGCCACAGTGGTTTACACGTACTTAATTGATTTCAAAGAACTTGCTGGCCCGTTTCTCCAGCTTAGCCTGCAGTGGCAGGGCCAGGACCTACGGCGCACCGTTGGTGTCGTCAGAGGCAGTTTATGAGTTGCTGAACTGAACTGCACGGGAAAACTTCGGCGCACAGGTTACGAAGGTGGTAGACGATTCCCGAAATGGGAATGAGAACGGGTGGAAGCCCCCGCATTCATGCGGGGGGATGCAGGGGCTTTCGCAGGAGCCGCGCTTTAGCGCCGGGAGTTTTCCGCGCGACTCCTGCCAGGGCTGAAGCCCCATTCAAAAATGCTGATCGTCCCCTCGTCTGAAGCCGAGGGCTTCCACCTGCCGATCGCGTTTTCCGCTACGGCTTGATCATCCACACGGTGCCACAGCCGTGCGGAGGTTGCAGCTACTGTTCCCGCCAGTTCGCGGCGGTGCCATAGAGATTACCGTTCGTGTCAAATGTCACGTTGCTGACTGGTCCTGCCCCATCGGGGCCTCCGTGAAGTCGTAAAGCGAGGTGTACTCCCAGCCGTTCTGTGTATTTGCCAGCTTGAAAACATTTCCCAGATTGTTGGCGCCGTCGCACAATGTCGTCCCGTACAGACTGCCAGAATTGTCCATGCTGAGAGACGCGCGTGGGCCGCAATACTTTCCTTGTTGTCCGGAAAAGCTGTAGAGCAGTGTAAACGTCCAACTGTTCACCCACGGCGACAGTTCGAACATCGTTCCACCTCCCCCGGCGCCGCCGTCACTGGTGGCGCCGTAGAGATTTCCGGCGCTGTCGCTTATCGAGGCCGGCGTAAGGCCATTGTCCGTCGCTCTGGTTCTGAAAGTTGTAAAGCACGGTCTCTGTCCAGCCCGAATTGATGTTATAGATCAACTCGAAAACCGTTCCGAAACCGTATAAGCCACCTTCGACAGTTGTGCCAAACAGGTTGCCGTTGCTGTCGAGAATAACGCCGGCATTAGGATACATCCCGTCAAGTCCCGTGAAACTGTAAATAGGCGTCTCTGTCCAATCGTTCCCCGACTTTGTCATTTGATAGACGGTACCGTCGCTTGAGCTTCCGCCATACTAGGTGGTGCCATAGATGTTACCCATCGGGTCCCATATGAGGTCGCCACCGCCAGGGTTGGCCCCGTCAGGGCTGTCCGTGAAGTGATGCAACACCTTCTCCGTCGAAACGCAGTTTGCAGTTTTGCAAATTGATACCTAGCGGCGTGAGACTGAAGACGACGCCATTGCCCTGAGGACCGCCGACAAAACGTAGTGCCATAAAGCTGATTATCTGGACCGAACACCACTCTGGCCTATGGGTCCACTCCACCGGCCGACAGAAGAGAGATGGGAGTGAAGTACCAGTTCGCCCCCACAGGAATTATCTGGTATACGGTGCCATTACCAGTACAAGTACCGCGTGCATATTGTCGTGCCATAGAGAACACCCGCTTTTATAGTCACGCCCGACACTGGAACCACACCACTCGGTTCGGTGAAGGCATGGATCACGCTGAAGGTCTGGGCGCGCGCCGCCCGGGTGATTGATGCGATGGTTGTGATAAGGCTCAAGCAGACCAGGATCTTCAGTTTCATGGGCGTGCCCCGGAGTCGGCGAAATTCTTGTGGCCTGCCATGTTACTCCATTCGGAAGATTAGGTTGAAGAAGATCCATCTCTCACCGATTCCAAGGGAAGGAGTGAGCGGGTAGTCGGCAGGGCGCGGCGCCATAATTTCCGCTTGCGATCCAGGCGCTCATCAGCGCTTCGGCGATCGGATACGACACAATTCCAGCCCAGCGCGGAAGCGCTGGGAAAACGTGCCCTTTGTGAATTTTCTAGCCCCTTCAGGGGCGACAGAGTACGGAGCATTCAGCGCGAGCCCGTCCCAGCTTCGGCGAGTGGGGAATTACATATCGCATCAAGCAGAACATCACGCGCGGCATTCGTTTGATGAGGAGTGTCGGTCGATGCTGAACGCCGCAGGAATTTTGCCGCCCCTGAAGGGGCTCAGATTTTTTAAAGGCACACCGTTACCCAGCGCTTCCGCGCTGGGCTGGAATTGTTCTGATATTCACTCCGGGTTATACGATTCTTTCACTACGCGGCCGCGTAGCCCATGATTGCCTTCGTTTGGCAATTATGAGATAGCGAAGCTGTATGTCCTGCTCCTCCAGCATTCCTCTATTTAAGGCAGATTAAGGCAGAGAGTCAGAGCTTAACGAATCAACGACCAGACTGGTCTCGCTGTGGCACAGTAAGGGAGATGGGCTCTTCCGAAAAGCCGCCGTCCAACGCACGAGCAGCGTTTCAGTATCCCGATTTTCGGCGGTATCAACTCGCACGTCTTTTCACCGTGATGGCGAGCGAGATGCAATCCGTAGCCGTAGGCTGGCAAGTCTACGAAATCACTCGCCGTCCTCTCGACCTCGGACTGGTCGGCCTGGTGCAGTTCACACCCGTGCTGCTGCTGTTTCTGGCGGCGGGACATGCGGCGGACCGGTTCAACCGGCGGAACATTGTCGCCATCTGTTACACCCTGCTGGGCATTGCGTCCGCAACGTTACTGTGGCTAACCATGCGGGGCAATCCTTCGGTTCACGCGATTTACGGCGCGCTGGTGATCGTTGGCGTGGCGCGGGCCTTCAACGGGGCTGCTGGGCAATCGATGTTGCCGTCGCTCGTCCCTGAGAAGGAATTTCCCAACGCCGTCGCCTGGTCCTCGACCGTCTTTCAAACTGCAACCATCGTGGGCCCAGCGTTGGGCGGCTTGGTGTACGCGGCATTCCGGGGACCTGCTGCGGTCTATCTCTCTTCTCTGGTCGCGGCGATCATCTCGGTGTTAGCGGTTTCCAGGATCCATTTGCGCCCTTCGTTCAGCAAACGCGAGCCGGTCAGCCTGAATACTGTGCTGGCGGGGTTTCGCTACATCTGGAAACAGAAGCTGATCCTTGGTTCGATCTCCCTGGATTTGTTTGCCGTACTGCTTGGCGGAGCGGTCGCGCTGCTTCCGGTGTATGCGAAGGAGATCCTACGCACTGGCCCATGGGGGCTGGGTATCCTGCGCAGTGCGCCAGGAGTGGGTGCGCTGTTCACGGCACTGCTGCTGGCGAACCGGCCGTTACGACGTCGTGCGGGCACGACGATGCTGTGGTGCGTGGCCGGCTTCGGAGCTTTCACCATTGCATTCGGTCTCTCGCGCAGCCTAATTGTCTCTGTCATTTCCCTGCTGTTCGTTGGCGCCTCTGACATGGTCAGCGTGATTGTGCGCGGCACGCTGGTGCAATTGGCCACGCCTGACGAAATGCGTGGCCGCGTGAGTGCGGTGAACTCCATTTTTATCGGAGCGTCGAACGAGTTCGGACAGTTCGAATCGGGCATCACGGCGCAGTGGTTTGGCGCGGTTCCCGCGGTGTTGCTGGGCGGGGCAGGTACGCTTCTCGTGGTTGCCCTGTGGGCTTGGATGTTTCCTGAATTGCGCCGGGCCGACACGCTGCGCGCCTCGGAGCACTCGCCCCAAGCCAAGCTCGTGGGATGAGGCTGACAAGTTCCGGCTTCGACCTAAGCCTTCCCCGGACCGCGATTGCGACTTTTGAGCGAGAGCTGATTCGGGTTATAGTTGCCGTAGTCCTGGGCACACGAATGGGTAGAGGTGTCAATTTTCAACGAGCGTACGCACGGGTCGCGCTTCCGAATCTTCGAGGAGGTAGTTCTTGAAGCTCGTGAAGCTTAGTATCAAGAGGTTGTTTCAAGCCATCGCGCTGGTTCTTGCTTTTCCAGCCGCGACGCTCACGCTCTTCGGCCGGCTTAAACCGGTATACACCTTCTTTGCGCAATCTTTCGCGCTCGGTCCGGGATTGCCTGGCAGCTACCTTCGCGCCGCTTATTACAAGATGACGCTGCGCAAATCCTCGCTGGACGTTACGCTCGCATTCGGGACCTACTTCGTGCAGCCCGACACCGTGCTGGAAAAAGGTGTTTCAATCGGCGCATATTGCGTGATCGGGCGCTCTTCGATCGGCGCTCGTTCGCAGATCGCATCACACGTGCTCATGCCCAGCGGACGCCGCCAGCATGTGCGCAATGCAGACGGCACACTCAGCGACACCATCCATGATCGCACCTGCATCGGATCTGATTGCTGGATTGGCGACGGCGCCGTGGTCATGGCCGATCTCGGGGAGCGCGTGACTGTAGGAGCAGGTTCGGTGGTGACGCGCCCGGTGCCCGCCGGGTCGGTTGTAGTGGGCAATCCTGCGAGGCCCATCCAGCGCGCGACGAGCTTCGGAAGCTGCCGCGCTTGAGGGCGCCGTCCGCCACTCGTAATGATGGGCGCGATGGACGGAGGTGGCTAGCAAAGAAGACAGAAAGAGGGAACGGGCGGTCTTAGGATAGGACGCTTCGCGTCGGCCTTCTCCCCGTTTGCCTGAACGTCCGAAACAGCTCGCGCGTCGCCCAAGCTAAGAAAATCGCGTTCGGTATCGCGAACAAAAGTCCCTTCCACAGCTCGCCTGCGGGACGCGTGATCAATGCGACGGCGATGACGATGACCAACAAGCAGCAGGCGATGACTGCGGCTGTAAACGCTGCCAAAAGGAAGCTCTTCACACTACGCCTCGGATTTCAAGAAGCTACACTTTTATCTCCCGTTTCCGGCCCACCAACGCTTCTGCAATACACTTGCCAATCGTCTACACTAAATAGTTCGTCAATTAGCGCCACGAGGACTGATGGGCCATCTCTTAACGAAATACGTGTTATTGATCGTTTGCGGTGCCCCTTTTGTCTATTACTTTCTTGTCTTGTTTAGTTCGTGGCGTTTCTTCCTTTCGCGCAGCAATGCTGTCGATCCAAACTCCAGCTACACTCCTCCGGTTAGCATTCTGAAACCGGTTCGCGGACTCGATCCCGACGCCTACGAGAACTTCGCTAGTTTCTGCAAACAGGATTATCCAGCTTACGAAATCCTATTTTGCGTAGGCGACGCTTCCGACCCCGTCGTTCCGGTGATCGAGAAGCTTGCGGTCGACTTCCCTGACCACGATATCCGCTTGCTCTATGGCTCCGGGCGCGAAGCTACCAACGATAAAGTAGCCAAGCTGGCACGCCTGACCCAGGAAGCTCGCTACGACACGCTCGTGATCAACGATAGCGATGTGCGGGCGGAGTCGAGCTACTTGCGCAAGGTTGTTGCGCCGCTCGAGAATCCCGCCGTCGGCGCCGTTACATGCTTCTATGTCGCGACACATGAGACATCCCGTCGTGCAGCGATTGCAGTCGGTGGGAATGCTCTCTGATTTCTATCCTGGCATCCTCGTAGGATGGTTGCTGGACGGCGTGAAATTCGCGTTAGGACCGACCATCGCTACCACGCGCGAAAGGATCAAAGACTTCGGCGGATTCGAAGCGATCGAGAACCGTCCGGGCGACGACCTGCTGGTGGGACGCCTCATTGCCGAACAAGGTTACGAGGTGAAGCTGCTGCGGTATTGGGTTGATACTGTCGCTGATTTCCACTCTATCCGCGACCTGGTCCTCAAACGCCTACGCTGGATGACGGTTATGCGCCATATGCGGCCATGGGGACATTTCGGCTTGCTCTTTACCCTGGGCCTGCCGTGGTCCATCATTGCGGGACTGGTCTCGCATTCCGCGCGCGTGGGCCTAACGTACCTAGGCATCTACTTCGCGTTTCGCATTGCAATGACGTGGATCGTCGGGAGCTGGGGACTCAAGCAGCCCTTCCACTTGCGCTATCTGTTGCTGATTCCGGTGTGGGACGCGCTAGCTGTAGGCATCTGGTTGCGCAGCTTCACCCGCAAGACCATTAGCTGGCGCAACCACGAGTACTACATTCGCAACGGGGAGTTAGTGCCGGTGAGCTCCGCGGCAGATTAATGGGTGCGAGTTCGGTAGAAGCAACTGGCAGCCCGCAATCAGACCCGGTGGAAGCACCGGGCTTCAGCCCGGTGAACACTGTTCTATAAAAATGGCGTTAGCCCTGGCCTGCAAGAACCGGGGCTAAAGCCCGCGATATTTGTTGGACACTTTTATCCCACGCATAAATGCGTGGGCTTCCACCATGAATCGCAGGACCTACCGCGCGACGCTTCATTCAGCTCCGCACTACCCATTACACCAGCGTCTTATCCAGAGTTCGCTGTGCCTTGCGCTCGTTGCGCGTCTTGCGCCAA
The DNA here is from genome assembly GCA_963846795.1 of uncultured Acidobacteriaceae bacterium. Classification (GTDB taxonomy): domain Bacteria; phylum Acidobacteriota; class Terriglobia; order Terriglobales; family Acidobacteriaceae; genus CAVVDY01. The sequence continues at coordinate 225,427 of CAWJXJ010000012.1, read as the reverse complement.
TCCACTCTGGGTTGGAACAGCGACGTGTCGATGCGATGGCGATACCTCATCGCGATGTGAATCATCGAGTCGAGCAGGGTGTCGGACAGATTGTGCGGCTTGAGTCCAAGATCTACCAGGCGCGAGTGTTTGGCGTTATAGTAATGCTCCTCGGACTCCACGCGAGGATCGGGCAGGTGATCGATCTCCACCTTCAGTCCGATTTCTGCGCCCGCCTTCTGCACCAGCTCCGCCAGTTGTAGCACACTAAATTGCTCGGTGAACTGATTGAACACGCGGAACTCGCCCTTGTTCGCCGGATTCTGGCAAGCAATCTCAAGGCAGCGCACGGTGTCCTGAATATCGAGGAAGCCGCGCGTCTGTCCGCCCTTGCCATACACGGTCAGCGGATACCCCAACGCGGCCTGCGAACAGAAGCGATTCAGCACCGTGCCGAAGACTTCGTCATAGTCAAAGCGATTGATGAGCGCTTCATCCATCGCGGTTTCGGCGGTCTCCGTCCCGTACACCACGCCCTGGTTCAGGTCGGTTGCGCGGATGCCCCAGATTTTGCAGGCGAAAGCAATGTTGTGGCTGTCGTGCACCTTCGACAGGTGATAGAACGAGCCGGGCTGCTTGGGGAACGGCAACACATCGCTGCGCCCGTTGTGCTCAATGGTTATGTAGCCCTCTTCGATGTCGATGTTGGGCGTGCCGTATTCGCCCATCGTGCCCAGCTTCACCAGGTGGCAGTCGGGAGCGAGATCGTGAATCGCATAGAGTAGGTTCAGCGTGCCCTCGACATTGTTGAGTTGCGTGAACACCGCATGCTGGCGATCGATCATCGAGTACGGCGCGGAGCGCTGCTCGGCGAAGTGGACGATCGCCTCCGGCTCCCAGGTGCGTATGAAGTCGGCGATGAAGCTGTAGTCGCAAATGTCGCCGATGAAGGAATCGATGGTCTTGCCAGTGAGCTGGTTCCAAACATTCAGGCGCTCGTTGAGCGGGCGGATCGGGGTCAGCGTCTGCGCCCCTAACTCGTGATCCCAGAGTCGACGGACGAAATTGTCGACGATTGCAATGTCATTGCCTCGCGCGGAAAGATATAGCGCTGTTGCCCAACCACAGTAGCCGTCACCACCCAGCACGGCGATTCTCATGTTCTCTCCTCAAATACCTATATCAAGTTTACAGGGTAGACGAATGATCCGCAGGATAGCCCCTGACTTTACGCACCCTGGACGCCTCGCATATCAAAACTTCCACAATCACAGGGTGCTTTTAGACACAGGCCCGCTAACATGACGGGCGACATGACGCCTAAAGTCACGGCATCACGCCGGTCCCCCGCCAGCTGTTGTTGTTGTGGCGAGAAATCGCAACCTGCCTAAGGTTTGCCGCCGAAAACCAGCTCGCTACTTCGTCCTGGGAAACGTAAAACGCCGTAGGAGCTACGAGTTGGTCGAATACATTCCACCAATTTTCGGCGAAGGAGTAGTCCGATATAAAGCAAAGATACTCGGAGTAAGGCAGCAGCTTTTTCAGCCAGCCGATATTCCTGGCCGGCCGATACATCAGCTTTAGAGCCAAGTATAGTATCGTTGCCGGAGCTAATGCGATATATCGCGTCAACACCCGTGGCAGTCTGGATGTGATATTTTTGCGCACCGGATCAACGATATTCTCTATCCATGCATTTCCCTCTTTCCCATATACCCATACCGAAATACGGCCTCCAGGTTTAACGTGCTTCACCAAACTGGCAAAACCTTCCGCAGGAGAAGGAAGATGGTGAACTACACCGACGCTGTAAACGAGATCGAATGGCCGCTTGAACGGGAGGTGCAAAATGTCAGCCTGCACGATATGAATGTTGTCCAGGTGCCGAGTATTTCGGTAGGCTGCTTCCACCGCCACGGAGAGATCGATACCCACCACAGTACGCGCCCCGAATTGGGCAGCCAGCAAACTATGGCGCCCCTTACCGCATCCGGCATCAAGCACCACCCGGCCTTCGAAGTCCGGAGGGGCCAGCGGCGACATCCAACCCAGAAATTCCTTCTTGTCGGTGTCTGCTAATTCCGAATAATGACTCCACTCGTAGCCGAAGGCATCAGAGGTAGCCTCTTTCCCCTCGTTCAGAGTGTCTGGAAGGACCCGCGGAATGCCTCGCTTAATTTTGAATATCGACCGGCATACCACGCAGGATAGAGCACCTTCTACAACCTGTGCGCCATCTGCAACATCGACATGCAGTTCAAATGACCCCTCGCATTTAGGACATACTAGCAAGGAGAGCAACTCTCTCCGCAATTCGTTCTCCTATCTAAAAGCACAATTACAATTGCAACAGCCGACGCTTTCGCCCGGCCAATGGCCTGCTCTTATCCGATTCACAGATTGCTACGACCCGGCGTTTCTGCAACATCAGTATAATCTCGTAGCATGCCAACGCCCCGATCACATGCTTCAGCGTATGCCCGCTCACCTTCAACGTCCCGAAGATATGCCGGTCAAAGTACTCCAGGTATTTCGCTAGAATAAAGAGCCCTAACGCGACGGCTAGATACTCAGTTCCTGTATATCTGGATGGGAATAGAATGGCGATTATCGGCAACAAGACCACGGGAGCGAACTGAGCCAGAAGATAGAAACGGTAGTCACCTTCGCCTCGTACTTGTGTATTTGCCCAATATATTACGCTTGCAAGTCCGGCAACAAGTAATGGCGCGAGCAGCGCGAAGCCCCACGCGATATTAACTCGCTCAATAATTACGATGGCAACCATTGACATAAAACAGCACGTCATAGGTAATAGGTCAAACATCAAGCGGGCATTGCTTGGGTATAAATGGTAGCGATAAGATCCTATGCCTGTTAGCGCGACGCCCGCAAAGAATACAAAATATGGGATCTTCTCTATTGGTAGAACAAAAGATCTCCTGCTCGCTCCAGTAATAAGCCAATATATTCCAAAGCCGCCAACACAAATGAATGGAATATTCGAAATGACATCGAAGAAGTTGGGTATTCCCAGGATGGTTCGCTGGTCAGCAAAGACATGATAACTAGGGCTAACAGATATTCTTGGAGTAAACCGCACCGCACCCATGCAAATTAGCGAACAACACAAAATAATACCTATCCGAATTGGACGCCTTAATGCCCGGAGCCGTGATAGAGTCTTGTGCATTCTACTAACCGTTCCACTCAGCTCACGAAAACCGAAGGGGTTTACCCGCAACAAGCAGCTACTGCCGGCGCAGGCGGACTTACCAGAAAGCTAACCCTCTTGGCGGTGAAAGATGGCTTGGTGAGCCGCGATGGCAATCAGCATTTACTGTATTGCTGAGTCTTACCGCGCAATGTCAGGCAGTAGGTTCGCGCCGCATAAGACGGCTCACTTCGAAGAAGCCGCTTGCCACGCCATGTTTCATGGCCAAAGAGGACTCGACGCCGCAAGTGCATCCCGGACATTCGCGCCGCAACATGGCCTCCGCCTGTTTGCGATAGGCCTCCGATTGCAACACCGTCGCCAGCTTCTCACGCAGAATATTGCCGACCGGCGGCAAGGGATAGCATCCCGTCAGCACATCACCGTTCGACATGACAAAAACTTGCAAATATCCCAGCACGCACGCCGGTTCCGATAAATTCTCCCGATTGTAATAACTGCGGATGTAATCGACTTCGTATTGCGGGCGCCGGTCCTGCAGAAACTTCTCGATCTGGCGCGTTTCGTTACGGTCCGGCCACATCGTGGACAGGTCGGCGTTCTCAAGGAAAGACAGGCTGGTGCTCAGGATGTTGAACTCCAGATGTGCGCCCACAGCAGCGGCCCGTTCGGCCAGTTCATCCATTTCGCCGGCCGACATTTTGTTCAGTGTCACAGAGATCGCCAGCCGCTTACCCTTGAGCAGGGCGAGGCCTTCCATCCCGAGATCGAAATAGCCCTTGATTCCGCGAATGATGTCGTTGGTCTGCTTCAGCCCATCGATGGAGACGGCAACGTCGGTGATGGGCGATGCGTTGATCTGTTTGTGCAACTTCTTCAGCGCTAGTCCGTTAGTCTGAAGAATGATGCGCTTGAAACGCGATGCATTGGCCTTATCCAAAATCTCGAACAGGTCTTGGCGTAATAGCGGTTCGCCGCCGGTTAGCCGAAGCGCCTGGATGCCGCAATCGTAGATCTCGTTCAGCAGAGCGACTGCCCGCTCGGTGGTGATCACGTCGGCCCAGCGCGTCTTCCAGTAGTCGCAACTGATGCACTTTGCCTGGCAGTTCTCCGTCAGCTTGATATGCGCGGAGAGAGGCTGTATGCGCGAGGGCAGCAGCCTGGGCGAAATGTTTGTCCCCATCCAAACGCGGGGCAGGTAGGTTACAGGCATCAACGGGCTCCGGCAGGCATGGCCTGGTTCGTCACCAGAAACTTCCCGCCACTTGAAGCTAGGATAACGACATTCTGGGAATCCACCAAACTGCGAAGGTGCGGCAACTGCTCTTCCGGCAGGAAAAGGTACTCGCGTTGTGAGCCGCGCCACAAGTCGGCCAGTTGCGGATCGTCGAGGAAAACGTTGGGCGCGCCCGGCGCATACGAGCCGTAGATGAGATTCATCTGCCGGCCATGCCAGAGCAGTCCCGGCCGGTCCGAATAGAAGAAGACCGACGAGAACGGATAATAATGCCCAAACGTAATCAACTGCCCGTCAGGGGAGTGCTGCAGCACCGCCTCAAGCGGCTGCGATGACAAGTACGGATCAAACTGCACCATGGCCAGCCGGGCGGCTTGGTAGAACAAAATCATCATCACCACGGCGGAGAGAAACGCGCGCGACCTATGCCATGCGAGCATGCCAACTGCCCCGACGATGAACGCGGCAGCGGCCAGCATTAGCGGCAGGCGCAGGTACGCGAACGATTCCAGGGTGAGGTCCTGCATGTGACCCAGCGCGAGCCGGTAATTTGCCTGGTGGGTAACAGCCTGGGAGATATCGCCGAGGGCTGGAACATTGCGAACCGCGATCAGTATGCCGAGGCAAGCCGCCGCGCAACCCGCGCATAACGCGCCCAAAAATCGTGTGCCCCACTCCACCCAGCGGCCACCCATCGCCATGGCCGAGCCCAACAGCAACGCCAGAGCGGGATAGCAGGGCATCGAGTAATACTCCTGCGTCGTGGAAAAGGTGAAGAAGACCAGGATGAATCCTGCCCAGCACAGCGCCAGCAAACGCGTGCGTCCGGCGCGATCGACTGGCTTAAATGAAAGCTTGGCCACCGCCGGAAAATACACGCTGAACGGAAACAGCCACAGCAGGTGGAATCCCCAGAACAACGCTCGCGGCACCGTGCTGTAGTCACGCGGATAGCGCAGGTTCAGAAAACGCAGGAGCTGCTCGTTGATTAAATAGAACCAAAGGAAGCCGTGATACTCGCCCGGTCCACTGTGTAGCGTCAAAGCAAAATATGGCGGATTATGAAGCGTTGCCAGCACGTGCCAAGGCATGGCAATCGCCAACGCGATGAGCGCTCCGCTGAACACGTGCAGCCGCTTCCAGGTTCGAGCGGAGAAGAGTTGGTGGGTCAACGCCAAGTACACCAAACCTGCGCCAACCGGAAACACGACGCCGATCAAACTCTTCAGCAGCAGGCCCAGGCCCATGCTGGCGGCAAGGATTGCGGCCCACAATCGCGGATGTGGCTCCTCTTCATCCAGTGCGCGCAGAAACGCCCACATCGCCAAGCCGATGGTGAACGTCAGCATCACGTCGGGGATCAGTACGCGGGTGAAGAGAAACAGTCCGACGCAGATGGCGATGCTCAGGCCCGCATATAACCCCGGTTTTCGCCCGAAAGCCCAAATGCCAAACGCGGTAGTCAGCCAGGCGAGCGCAACACTCGATAGCGCAATCGGAATGCGCGCTGACCAGTCGTGAACGCCGAAGATTTCGTAGGAGACCGCTATCGTCCAATACATCAGCGGCGGTTTTTCCAGAAATGGAATGCCGTCAAGCCGGGCGGTGACCCAATCACCGGAGGCGAGCATATTGCGAGCAACCTGCGCCTGCTCGGCATCGACATCGTCCTGCAGGTGAGGCGGTGAAATTATGCACGCTAGGTATATGAGGACCGAGCAGAGGATGACGATCAAATAGAGATCGCGATTCCCTCGGGTTGTTGTAATTGTTGCCGCGTCGACGTCCACGTCGACTGCTGTATACGCCATCTCTTCATCCATTGGAACAGGATCATCAATCCCCAGAGGTGATATCCGACGTTAATCCGCCTCTGCTCATGCGCTCTCAGGAGCCGGTTGACTTCGTCTGCTCGAAACAGGTTGGGGTATTCTGCGAGGCCTGTATTCAGTGTATCAACAAGCGTTGGCCGTAGTATGCCGCGAAACCAGTCGTGGGCCGGGATGTCGAATCCCATCTTCTTGCGGGTCAGCACGGCTTGCGGCAACTTGTCGCGCATCGCCTCTTTGAGCAGGAACTTCTGTTTTGAGCCGCGAATTTTGAGCGCGGGCGCAAGCGTCGCTGCAAACTCGATGATGCGATGATCGAGAAACGGGGGCCGCACCTCGATCGAGTGCGCCATACTCATGCGATCGGACTTCACCAGGATGTCGTCGGCCAGGTAGTACTGCTGATCGAAGCGAAGATAAGAACCCAGGCCGTTTCGCCTGCCATTGTCGCCATCTGGGCCATAGAGCAGCTCATTCATGGCGCGCGGAAAATCGCCTGCCATCAAGCTCTCTTTGCCTTGTTCTGAAAACGTTCCGTTCCAGTAGACGTGCGCTCTTGCCGGCTCCATCAACGAACCTTCCAGCAGCCGCTTCAGCTTGTATTCCAGGCCGATCTTCTCGTCGGAGACAGGCATCCGCCGCAAAGCACTCAATGCAATTTGCAATGCCGGACGTGGAAATTTTCGCAGAAGCTTCGCGTAGTCATTCGCACGATAAGTGAGATAGCCGCCGAATAACTCGTCCGCGCCTTCGCCACTTAGAGCGACAGTTGTACGCGCCTTGCACATCTTCGAAAGGAACCACACCGGCAGCGCACCGGCATCAGCGCTGGGTTCGTCGGAGTAATAGGCAAATTCCTGGATCGCAGCTTCGAGATCCTGCCCGGGATGAAGGTCGAACTGTTCGTGCTCGGTCCCGTAGGCTGCGACAACTGCCTTGATATACGGCGTCTCGTCGAAGCTGCGTCCATCAAAGGATATGGAGAAGGTCTTCAGTCGGGCCGATGACGCTTGCGCCGCATAATGCAGGATCGTGGACGAGTCCACGCCGCCACTCAGCCAGATCCCCAGCGGAACGTCCGACACCAGGTGCTCGCTAGTGGCCTGCCGCATGAGCGAGTCGAACTCTTCCTTGGCCGACTCCAGCGTCCACGGCTGGTAGCGCTGCTCCGGCAGGGTCCAATACGGCTCGCTGATAATGCGCCCGTTGCGCCACTCCACCCACGTTCCCGGCAGAACCTTCTCGATCCCTTCGACCAAGGTCCACGGCGCGGGAACGAAGTTCATGGAAAGGTAACAGTCAAGCCCTTCCATGCTGAGATTGCGCTCGATCTCCGGGTGGACGAAGATCGCCTTAAGCTCCGAGCCGAAGAACACGTCTCCGCGGCGTTGTGCAATGTAGAGCGGCTTGATGCCGATGCGGTCGCGGGCCAGCACCAGCCGACGCTCGGACTCGGTCCACAGAGCGACGCCGAACATACCACGGAGACGACGGAAGCAATCCGTGTCCCACTCCATGAAAGCGTGTAGAACCGTCTCGGTATCGCAGTGGCTGACGAAAGCGTGCCCCAGAGCCTCCAGTTCGCGGCGGAGTTCCATGTGGTTGTAAATCTCGCCGTTGAAAACGATTGTGGTGTTGCCATCGGTACTGGTGATCGGCTGGTCGCCGCCTTCGAGATCGATAATCTTGAGTCGTGCCGCACCTAGGGAGCAGATGGAAGACTGGAAGACGCCCTGCTGGTCGGGGCCGCGGTGGTGAAGGGTGGCAGTAGCGGATCGAATTCGGTCGGGATCGGGCGACCAGTTCTTATGAGTAAATCCGGCTATGCCACACAATTTTTTCGATACTCCGCGGGGACGTTCCGAGGTTGGTGCCGCCGCCGCTTCAGCTCCGCTGGGGCGGTTTATCTGGCACTGTTACAGATAGATGACTTGAGTATAGAGGTTGATGCTAGTTAGACACAACTCCGAGAGGCGTACCTGAAGGCCCTCGCGGCAACTCGTTAGCACATGGTAACCGCTTGCAATTCTGCTATTTAGGGGTATGATTTCCATCACCTTGCGGCCTGCTCGAGGAAAGCGCAGGCGAGTGGACCATGAAGTTTCCTTTTCAGCGAACGAGCTCCAGCGCCGCCGGCTTTACGCCGACATGTACGGAGTTCCCACCCATCGATGGCGCTGAACTCTCCGCCATGGTGCATGGCGCTCGCGTAGGAGGTGACTTCTACCACTTCATGCGCACCACGCCTCGTCGCGTAGTTTTTGGATTGCTTGACGTTGCTGGCCTGCACACAGAAAACCGGTCCATCATCGCCGCGACACACGCCACCTTCCAGGAAGCCGCCTGCGCAAGGTTCGGTCAGGAAGATGTGAACGAGGCCGATGCCATGATGGAATTCTGCATGGACCTGAATGCAGCCATCCGCCATAGCGCCTCGGCGATTTGCGTCTGCGCTGCCTTTGTCGGCTGCTACAGCGAGGAAATCGGAACCATCTGCTACGTTAATGCGGGACATACTCCCGGATTGCTGCGCCATGGCAACGAGATCATTGAACTGCGTGCCACAGGACTTCCGCTCGGACTGTTCGCCGCTTCTACCTACGAGGCCCCAATCGCGCATGTCGCACCCGGGACCGCACTGCTCCTGGTCTCACGCGGAGTCGTCGAGGCACTACGCCGCAAGGAGGAATTCGGACTGCAGCGGGTAAAGGAGCACTTCGCCAGCATCCCGATCGAACGTGCAAACGTAGTCGCCGGCAGTGTCCTCGATGCCGTGCGTCAGCACCTGGGCTCCCATCCCATCACCAACGATCTGACCACGCTCGCCCTGGTACGCCAACCCAAGTAGTCGATTCGCTACAGTATTACTTCAAGCTGAACAGCGAATCGCGTATCCGCATAAAAGCATGACCTGGAAGAACGGACATCCCAAGAGCTGGCTTGAGCGAACCATGGGGTCGCGAGGTGAATGTTCTGCGCCGCCACAGCACGAGTATTCCGGCAATCCATCGAGATGCAAATGGTGCGGACATTTAGCCATGGGAATGCCCGTCAGTTTCGCAACTGCAGTAAAATCGAGCAACCCTGCACGGTCTAAGGTTTTCTCGAAGAAGAAGTCATGAATACTTTTCGTGCCGACCTACGCTATGCCGTCCGGCTGCTCCTCCAGTCTCCCGCATTTACCGCGATTGCTGTATTGACGCTCGCCCTCGGGATTGGCGCAAACACCGCACTCTTCTCGGTGGTCAACGGAGTGCTACTGAACCCACTTCCCTACCCGCACTCCGGCCAACTGGTAGCGATCTATGCAAAGATCGCCGGTCTCGACAGCGCTCCCATCGAATATCCAAACTTTCAGGATTGGCAGCGCGACAGCCATACCTTTGCTTCGATGACCGCATACCGCAACGAAGATTACAACTTCATCGGCAACGGCGAAGGCGAGCGTCTCAGCGGATACATGATTTCGGCCGACTTCTTCAACACGCTCGGCGTCGTACCAGTGCTTGGCCGCACCTTTCGGGTTGATGACGATCAAATCGGCGCCGCGCCTGTCGTCGTATTGAGCGGTGGCTTCTGGAAACGTAAATTCGGCTCGTCGCCTGACATCGTTGGCAAGCCCATCATCCTAAACGGGACGGCGTACACCATCGTCGGCGTCATGCCCGATACTTTCACTTTCTACGGCAACATGCGCGACGTTTACACGCCCATCGGGCAGTGGCGCGATCCATCGTTCCGCGACCGTCGCATCTCGGTGAGCGCTCGCGCCTTCGGCAGGCTGAAGCCGGGAGTCACACTCGCCCAGGCACAAGCCGAGATGGACGAAATTGCCCGGAACCTCGCGGTTGCTTATCCCGAAGCCGATGCCGGCCACAACCTCAAACTGGTCCGAATGAAAGAGGACCTGGTCGGCAACGTTGAACCCCTGCTGTTTGTGCTGTTGGCGGCGGTGGGATTCCTGATGCTGATTGCCTGCGCTAACGTGGCAAACCTGTTGCTGGCGCGTTCGGTCGCACGCTCGCGCGAGTTCGCGATTCGTTCGGCGCTGGGCGCAAGCCAGGCGCGAATGATTCGCCAACTTCTGACGGAAAGCGTCTTGCTTTCGGTCGTCGGCGGAGCGCTTGGCCTGCTGCTGGCCTATGTCGGACTGAAGACGATCCTCAAGAGTTTGCCTTCTGCACTACCGAGAGCCAGCGAGGTTTCGCTCGACCCCAAGGTGCTGCTGTTTACGCTTCTGCTGTCGCTGGCGACCGGAGTGATCTTCGGACTTGCTCCTGCGCTGAAGGCCACGCGAACCAACCTGCAAGAAGTGATGAAGCAGAGCGGCCGCGGTTCGAGCGGCTTCCGTCATCGGCTGCAAGGAACCTTTGTCGCGGTCGAGATGGCATTAGCGCTGGTGCTGCTGGTAGGCGCCGGCCTGATGGTGCGCACACTGGGAGCACTGTGGCGAGTGAATCCGGGATTCACCCCCAGTCACGCAATCACCTTCAATGTGGCATTTCCGGCGACGTCGAATACGACTTCGGCGGAAACCCGCGCCCGCCTGCGCAACTTTGACGATAGGGTGCGCTCGATCCCCGGCGTGCAAGCGGTTTCGGTCACGCTGGGTTCGCGGCCCATGATTCATGACTCCTCGCTGCCCTTCTGGATTGAAGGCGAGCCCAAGCCTGCGCACGATAGCGAGATGCCTGCGGCGACCTTCTTCCTGGGCGAGTCTGGCTTTCGCGAGGCCATGGGGATCACCTTGCTGCGCGGTCGCTTCATAACCGAGCAGGACAACGAGAACACGCCCATCGTGGTCGATATCGATGACAACTTCGCACGTATGTACTTCCCGGGCCAGGACCCAATCGGCGAGCACGTCAACTTCGCCGAGTTCAACGTGCAGGCTGAAATCGTAGGCGTCGTGGGGCACGTGAAACAGTACGCCCTCGATGCCGATCCACCGGGCACGATCGAGGCCCAGTTCTTCTATCCCTTCATGCAGATTCCGGAGAAGCTCATGCCTATGATCGCGAAGTCGGTGGCAGTCGTGCTGCGCACGCAGGGCGATCCGACGGCGGTCATGGGACAGGTCCGCGAAACCGTGCGAGAGATCGACCCGCGCGACGTCGTCTACAACGTGCAGACCATGGATGACGTTGTCGCTACCTCATATGCCGCGCGCCGCCTTACGATGATTCTGCTCACCGGCTTCGCCGCGCTGGCGTTGCTGCTGGCTTGTGTTGGTATCTATGGCGTCATCTCCTACCTTGTAGGACAGCGTACGCAGGAAATCGGTATTCGCATGGCACTGGGTGCGCAGCGTCGCGACATCCTGGTTCTCGTGCTTGGCGAAGGAACCAAGATGGCATTGATTGGTGCTGGCATTGGAACAGTTGCATCATTAATCTTGACTCGGCTGATGGCAAAGCAACTGTTCGGTGTCAGTGCGCACGATCCTCTGACCTATGTGATCGTAGCTTTCGTCCTGGTGCTGGTTGCGATTGCCGCCTGCTATGTTCCCGCGCGACGTGCCGTGCGAGTTGATCCTATGACGTCGTTGCGTTGGGAATAACTCGCTTCGCGCGCTAGATGTTCATCACGTAGCCCAATCTCGTGTATCATGTCTCCTCCAACCGGCCCAGGGAAACTCTAATGGTCTTTATGCCCCAGCTGTGCTTCACCCGCTGCGTCAGCCTCGCCGTTGCCCTTCTTTGGTTGTCCGTGTCGCTTACCACTGCTCGCGCGCAAGAGTCGCTCCGAACTATCGACAACCCTGGCGGAGGACAGGTCGTCTACGGCCAGGTCGACCAGAGTACACCCCAAGGAACGATGGCCGCCGTGCTGCGTTACGTTCATACCCGCTTCGGCGACCGTCCCCAGGTCAGCAAGGTGTTTCAGTCGCGCGACGGCCACACCTTCGCGGCCTTCTTTACTCTCACGGCAAAGAACCATGGGAATAAACCCGTCTCCGGCCTCGTCATCGTCTCCCTGGCGGGCGGAGCCAAGCCCGCCGCAGCGGTGCTTTACGATGACTCCAGCCGCTTTGTCAAGACCGAACCCGTTCTCCTGGAGAAACTCACCGACGCATGGAAGAGCGCCTCCACGCCACCAGCTTCCTCCGGCGCTTCACCGTCGGGAGCCGTCCCGCCGCTCACTCCCACCCGTTTCCCCGATGGCAGCGGTGCCGTCAACCTACCCGCCGGCTGGCGCATCACCTTCGCCTCACATGGTGCTGCCAAAATCACGGGCCCTCGCGGAGAAGCCGTATTACTCGGGAACTCTGTGGGCCCAATCTACGATCCCAACAATCCCCAGGTGCAGGCGCGACTCCGTTTTGCTAATCCCAACAACCGGCCGATTCTCTGCCCGACGAGCGACGCGCTCCACACCTACCTGTGTGTGCTGCAGCATGGCGCAGCTTCACAGCCCATCTTTCAGCTCAGAAAATCCTCGCCAATCCCGGCTCAGCGTGGAGTTGTGCAAGCGGTCCTTATCGATGCCGACCTCGATTTGCACGACGGCAGAGGTCTGCTGTCCTGCGAACTCGGCCTCGGTATAACCGCGGTCAGTGCGCTGGGTAGTCGTACGCTGATCCTGAACGGCACTTGCGCCCCCCAGTCGTCCATCGCACAGGAGCAGCCGACGCTGAAGGCCATCTGGGATAGCTACAGCATCAACGATCAGGTGGTGGGTCAGGAATTTGCAGGGGATGAAGCTCGCAGCCGCGCAGCCGGCAACAATGCCCGGATCCAGGCCAATAACGCCCACGCTGCCGAAGACGCCCAGAGCGCCGGCTTCCAGGCCCATATGGACAATATTGACCGCTTCAGCAAGAGCTTTCAGAACTATCAACTCGACCAGACCGAGTTGCAAGACAGCCAGCAGAACACACGCGGTGCCGTCTCCAATTCGACCGCCGACGCCCTGGTCAAGGCTGACCCCGACCGATTCCAAACTGTACCCACGCAGAATTTTCTGAAAGGCACCGACTTCTAGCTCGGCCCACCACTCCGCCTTTACCCGCAGTAGGGTACCTGCTCCTGCAATCACCTAACTGCCACAGAACGGTGCGCCCGCCCCGTTTCGAGAATCGCTTCAGGCGATCTTGGGCCATGCCAATGTGAGCACGACAACCACCTACTACATCAAAACCGTATCGGATGATGCAACCGCCGCAATGGCAAAGCTGGAAGGTGCTATTCCGCAACTGGGCAACAACTGGACAACAGAAGAGAACTCCTCCACCAAGACGACTGCGGTAAACTGAAGCAGTCCAGCCTGTTACGACGACGCGGCCCTGTAGCTCAGATGGATAGAGCAGCGGTTTCCTAAACCGTTGGTCGGCAGTTCGACTCTGCCCAGGGCCCCCATCCAAGCGCTCCCTCCAAGCATTGTGCAATCCCCAGATCACTGGAACTCCGGCGTGGGCGCGTCCGGTATTCGAATGACTTCCCAAATCGCGCGGGAGACTCGAAGCCGACCGCCTTCGTAGTCTCTCCAATGCGAGCCATGCAACTCAGCCCGGCAAAGCCGCCGCGGCAATAGACCTATGGCGTAATCGCGAAGATTGCGCCGTAGGCATTCGATCCTCCGTTGGAAGTCGTGCCGTAGAGCTTGCCCTGTGCATCTATGACGAGCCCGGCATACGGCGATCCACCGTCGCCGCAGTAGTGGGTGAAGTCGTGGAAGTCAGTGTAGTTCCAGACGCCACCTCCAGCAGGAGACAGCTCGAAGACGTTCCCTTCTCCGTACGCCGATCCGTCTCCGTTTGTGGTGCCGTAAAGATTACCTGCCGAGTCAAAGATCAAGCTGTCGAGCGGGCCCTCTCCAGTGCCCACAAGTGGAAACGTGTACAGCACAGTAAATGTCCAGCTAGTCCCGGAGGGAGACAGCTCGAAAACCGTACCACCATTGACGCCAAGGCCGTAGCTGGAAGCCCCATACAGGTTTCCCGAACTGTCAAAGAGCAAGCCGGCTAAAGGATAAACTCCGCCAACTCCTGGCTTAAAAGCGTACAAAACGCTCTCTGACCATCCCGAACCTGAAGGCATTAACTCATAAACCGTGCCATGCCCCGTGCCACCCACTATGGTTGTGCCGTAAAGATTACCAGCCTTATCGAAAATCACGCCGGCATCGGGACTTCCGCCGTCACTGCCTCCAGTGAAGTTGTAGAGAACACTTTGGGTCCAGGTGCTGCCGGCGCGCTTCAGTTCGTAGACGGCGCCGCTGTTGGAAGCGCCTCCGCTGTTCGTGGTGCCGTAGAGATTGCCGGATTTGTCGAAGGTCAGCTCCCCGAGAGTTGGGTTGGCTCCGTCGCTCCCACCAAATCTGTAGAGCACTGTTTCGTTCCAAGTCCCTAGCATTGCCCCGAGCTTCAAATTGAAGACCGTGCCACAGCCAGTTCCGCCGCAACCGGTTCCCCCACCAGAGATCGTCGTGCCGTAGAGGCTGCCGTCGGATCCAAAGATCATTCTGCCCGAGGGGAAAGCTCCGTCAGCGCCTCCCTGGAAGCTATATAAGGTCTTTTGAGTCCAGGTTGAGCCAGTCCGTGTCAGCTCAAACACTGTGCCGTTACCAGTGCTGCCGCCGGTCTTGGCCGTCCCGTAGAGATTTCCCGCTTTATCAATTGCCAGGGAGCCAATTGGAACGCTCCCGTCTTTAGAATTGGCGAAGTTGTAAATCACGTTGAATCCCGGGGCGGCGTTACCCTGAATAGCCATGGCGCCCAGCGGTCCAGGGCCGTCGTTGTACCAGCTAGCTCCGCCATCGAAGGACGCGTAATCGGTCGTGTTCGCTCCCTGGTTGTTAAAGTGCCACAAACCGATGGTGTCGGAGGTCAGCGTTTCCGGGCTGATGACCAGGTAATAGCGCTGACCAGCCGATAGTGAAACCCCCGAAATACTAGTGATGTTCAGCAGGTTGCCGTCAGGCACTCCGCTGACCGCGGGGAAACAGGCATTCGCTACCTGGATTCCGGGAAGGCCATTGTTATCGTTGTAAATGCTAACCAGGAACGAATTCACACCCATGTAATACACCAGGCCGAGATCGAGTTCGGTGATGTCGAAGGCGCCAGTGCCGGAAATGGTGAAAGAGTTGGCAGCGATCAGACTCACACCCTTGGCTCCCGAGCCGAAAACGAAGTAGGCATTATCTCCGTAACGGTCTCCCGGAGGGCCTAAGTCACTGAACAAGACGGTGCTCGGCGGCTTTGAACCCGAGTGCGAATTTGCTTGTTCATATTGAGAACGGGAAACTTTGTGAATCGGCGTCGCCTGAGATGTGGATTGGCACTGCGCCGATTGAGTTACGGTGATCAGGAACAACACCATCGTCAATCCCCCGGCGGCTGCTAGCGCGTTTTGAACAGGCCCGAAAATTCGGATCGGACCTTGCTTGAGGCAAGTCATGATGATTCTCCTTATTGTTCAGCTGCCGCGGGGAGAGCGACGAGCCAACTGCGCTCAATCTGCCGCTCTGTTGAGCGCACAATGCGCCCCTTGGAGGACGGGGTCAATAGTTGCTGGATTCCCTGCAGATAACTTTTAGGTAACCGGCAATGCTAATCAAAAATAAGAAGTTAGGACCAAACATCACCTAGCGGAAAGGTCTGCGATGTCGCTCGATCAAAGGGCTCCCCTATCGTCAGCCCAGTATCCTGCGGATTTGCTCGACGTGATTGGCGTCGTGACCCGCCATGTGGGCGGCCAGGCTCCTGATGGTAATTCGGCCACGCTCGGCATGAACGCCGAAGCATTCCCACTGCTCCGGCGTGAGCTTGCGCAGGAACTGCAAATTCGCCTTGCGGAGCAATCGGAAAAGCTCGAGCGACTCCTGCGGCGTGCGGGAACCGTAATCGCCCATGCGCGCCCATAGCTCCTGGTCAAACCCGGCCAACTCGATTCCGTTGTGTTCCACCATCTGCCGGTAACGCCATGCGCTCGAAATTTCATCATCTGCCAGGTGCGCGAGGATTTCAGCAATCGACCACTTGTCCCGGCTGGGCCGGGCTCTGAGCTGCTGATCGGATGCCCCGGCCAGAAGTTCAGCCAATATCGCCAGCGGTTTGTTCTTGCAACTCCAGCGGATCGCGACCCTCCGCGTACTCATGTATGCGGTTGAGGTATTCCTGGCTGTCGGGCACGCGGCCTCCGGTTTCGGTGATTACCAGCCAACTACTATATGCCGACGCCAATTTTGTAGATACAATTCGACAACGGTCTGGACTCGGTTGTCGGGCTTCCAAATTCGCAGTTTGCGTTCAGGTCGAGTGAGGAAACTGTGCATCATCTCTACTGGTGTGCGGACTGCAAAACTCCCGGTTGTCAGCAGCGCCAGATTTTCAAAGACATCCCCTTTGACGCCAGCTCTTCCGACGAGCCCACCATCCACTTCAACTTTGCCTCGAGCTTTCAAATGCGGTGCCGCACATGCGGTGCTACGCACGTTTACACAGTCAACGACATCGACGACTTCAAGTCTGGCGACTCGCTACCGCTGGGTTTTGATGTGCTGGTGTGAACTGCTTGAGCTGAGCGTCTCTCGTTTTCAAAAACTGGATACTTGCGCAGAGTTGCAGTTAATCTCCGCCCGGCCCTTTGGGTGCTATTGGTTGGGCAGAAGTTTCGAGGGCCGAGCTTTCCCTCGATGCCTGAGTCGCAGGCGCGGTGGTGAGTTCGCTGCCTTCGAGGTAGCGGCGCTGCATAACGAACTTGCGCACAGTAGCATAGGGTTTGGCAGCCACTTTCTTCACGACCTTCTTCGTGTTCCACAGCGCCTGCTGTCGCGAGCAGGCGATGAAATCGCCGCTGGCAAGCTTGGCAGATTCGGCTGCAGTGGTGGTGCGCAAAATACCGTAGCGTCCAATCACTCGGCATCCAGCAACCTGCTGCACCCGGGAGGTGGGCTCGGAGTTGAACAAAGCCTGGTACCCTGCTCGTGCAGCGGCGGCGGCGATTGCCGGCACATAGGCTCCCCCGGGCACTGAGGCGCAAGTGACTTCGCTGCCGATGATGCTCTCCAATTTTTGCCGGCTGTCGTACCATTCGTTGAACATTTGCTCGGGCGTGCAATCCCACATAGGCATGGGATGGGAGCAGGTATGCGACCCGACGCAGTGGCCACGTTCAGCCAACTCACGAAGTTGCGGCGCAGTGAGAAAACCTCCCGTTCCGATGTAGTTCGTCGCAATCAGGAAGTGGCCGCGCCATCCGAGGCGCTCCAACTGATCGGCGACGTACATGGAGCTTGCGCCTCCATCGTCCATGGTGAACAGGAACGACGCGTGCCAGTCGGCGTCGGTGACGCGGACCGGCTTGTCTTTCACCGCGGCGGTGATGGCAGCCAAGTGCTGCCCGAACTGCTGCTCCGTGAGCTTGTAGTGGTCGGCGCCAACGATGTTGAAGCCCGACAGGGTGAAGCCGCCCGCGGGCACAACATCGTGATACATAAGCGCCAGAGCCTTAGCCATGTGTCTCTTGCCAGTCCTTCAACCGGTCCAAATCGTTGTGCCCAGGCTGAGAGGGACCCTTTCACCCGCGTTGGGGTTGTCAAGCCGAATCGCGGCAGAATGCTACCGGAACACCAGCGTGCGCTGGAATTACATTTCAAGTCAATAGCCGTTCGAATATTTCTGTTGGCTGTCTCGCAGTTCTGGGTTGGCCAGCAGTCGCGTTTGTGAAAGCCTCGCTGCGCTCGTTGCAAGCAACGCAACTCTCATGGTACAAGACGCTAACCGAGTGAAATTGATATCCTCACATTCGACGGATCATCGGTTTAACGTCGACGATGGGGGCGCTTCGACTTTTCGTCGTGGTGAACACTAGGACTTGCAATGACCAAGGAACTTCCGGGGCTGGTTACCAACCTATTAAAGCAAGGGAAGAGCTATAGGGACCTGTTCGACCAGGTTCTTGTCCCGTTGCAGCCAAAGGGCAGCAACCCGCCTTTCTTCTGTGTTCACGGCGGTACGGGTCGCGCCATTTTCTTCAATCTGGCGAGGCATTTGGGAGCTCAGCAGCCGTTTTACGCCGTTCAGTCCGTCGGATTGGACGGCAAGAATCCCCCGATCCTGCGGATCGAGGACATGGCCGCGCACTACATTAAGCAAATTCGCACAGTTCAACCCAGCGGCCCATACGTGCTGGGCGGTTTTTGTATTGGCGGCACCATCGCTTGGGAGATGGCTCAACAGTTGCAAGCGCAAGGAGAGAGAGTAGCTCTGCTGGCGTTGCTGGATGCCCATCCCGCATGGGCGCTAGCGAGTACGGCGGAAGCCTCGCCCTACGGCCTGCGTACCAGGCTCAAAGACCATTTCGAAACTCTGAAGCAAATGTCCTCCTGGAAAGAGGGGGCGAAATATCTCGGTCTTCGAGTCAAACACCTTCGATTCATCATAAGGCGCCAGCTCTGGGAAGTGGCGTTGCGCTTTTATAAATTCACCGGACGGCCGCTGCCCAAGTTTATGTATGACTTCGATTCGATCAATCTCCACGCATTTCTCGAATACAAGCTGCAGCCGTATCCGGGGAAGGTGGTTCTTCTCGTAACCGATACGCATGCCAAACGCTTCAGCACCGACGATCTCGGATGGGCGAAGACTGCTTCCAATCTGGATGTCCGCGTCATTCCAGGTCTTCACGACACAATCATGAACGAAGCCAATGTAAAGCCCTACGCCCAGCAGTTGAAGCAGAGCATTGGGGAGGCGCTTAGCAAGGAAGCGCAAGTTGCCAGCCCGCAAATTTAATGGCGGCTTTGTAGCAAAGCCCCAAACCAGTAAACGCCACGGCACCGTCCCTAGGGCACAATGAATGCATGATCGTTTACTTCCTGCGTCACGTCAGTGCGGGCCAGCACAAAGTTCTCCCCAAGGACGACGAGAAGCGTCCTATCGACAAAAGGGGCGAGCAGCAGTGCCACGATGTAGGGCGCGCGCTGGGTGCCTTGGGCGTGGAAGTCGACGCGATCATCTCCAGTCCATTAACCCGCGCCGTGCAAACCGCCGAGCTCGCGGTTGCGGAACTCGGCTACAAGGACCGGATCGTGATCAGCGATGCGATGCGTCCTGAAGCAAGCTACGACCAGTTCCACGACTTGCTGACTCAGTACAGCAAGAGCAAGGCGATCATGGTGGTTGGCCACAACCCCAGCATCAGCGAGTTCCTGCTTCACCTGGTCGCGGGCAGCGACGGTTGCGACTGCATCGATTTCAAAAAGGGAGCAGTGGCGAAGGTCGAGGTACAGGAACAGCGCGGAGTGCTGAATTGGCTGCTGACGCCAAAGATGGCAAGCCAGCTTCAGGCAGTTTCCGCCAACAGGTCGCGCCCGAAGACCTCGAGGAAGTAATCCTTTTCCTGTTCCACAGCCCACAATTCCAGCTCAACCCCGTCGGCTGTGCCAGGCGTGAGCCGCAGCGCGACTCGCTCGTCCTCGATTTTGATTCGCAGGTCCCGAATCGTGCCGCGGCGGGTCTGATCGAGCGCACGCGCCAGCCGCAGCAGCGCCACAGCTTTGGGCACACGGTTCTGGTCGGCTGACGGAAGAATGCGGATGTTGCGGTCGCTGGGACTGGGCAACGATTTTCCGATATAACGCGCGATAGCAGCGATAATGAGACGCTGCACCGGGGTGTATCCGAAGATCTCCGAATGGGCAATGACGTAGTAGGTGTGGCGGCGCCGCCCCGAGCGATTGATATAGGAGCCGACCTCATGCAGCATGGCAGCCGCTTCCAGCCACTCGGCATACTCGGCAGGCAGCTGGTGCAACGACTGCAAACGGTAAAAGAGCTGGATCGCCAAATCGCGGATGCGCCGGGCGAACATCAGGTCGACTCCGTAGTGCTTGGCGGCCGAGATCAGTGCGTCCTGCCTTTCCGACTCCACACGCTCAGCCATTGCCGACCCGGCATTGTAGTCGGCCATCATCTGTGCCAGCAGGCCGTCGCGCAAGCCCAGCGGCAGATAACGGAAGCTGTCCAAGCCGCACATCTCCAGCAGCTCAGAGTAGACCATTGAGCCCGCGACGATGATTTCGGCGCGCTTCGGACCAATCCCGCGCAACGCTCTGCGCTGGTCCAGGTTGCGCTTGCTCAAGTCTCTGGCGATTTTGGACAGCGCCGGCTGCGGCACCGCAGCCGGCTTGGAGGGATCGTCACCGCGCCCACTGTAGTAGTTCGACAGGGCTGCCGCGGTGCCCGAGGTCGCGATCACGCCTTCTACCTCGGCTTCCACAATGCGCTTCTGCACCCGGCCGATTTCACGCTGTATCAAAGCACGCATCGCCTCCAACTCTTTCTTGCGTGGTGGGTCGGAGTGCATAAAGGCTTGTGTCAACCGCACCGCGCCGATGGGCAGGCTGACCATCTCGGCGATATGCCCGTGGTCGGAGAGCGTCAACTCACAACTGCCGCCACCTAAATCGATGAGCAGGGCGCGCGCTTTGCCGATGCGCGCGTTGGAAAGAACGCCGAGGTGGATTAAGCGGCCCTCTTCCAGCCCAGAGATGATTTCGACTCTCCAGCCCGTGGTCCTCCGGACCCAATCGACGAAGGCTCGACTATTCTTCGCATCGCGCAGCGCACTGGTTGCCACTACGCGAACGCGATCGGCGGCATAACTTTGCACGGCTCGCAAGAAGCGCTGCAACACCTGGATGGTGAAGGCCAGCGCTTGCGGCTCAAGCGATCCGTTAGCGAAGACGGCGGCCCCAAGCCGCGTTACTTCGCGGTCTTCGAAGACAGTCTTCAGGCGATCACGATTGGACTCGGCGATCTTGAGGCGAACAGAGTTGGAGCCGATGTCGACGGCTGCGAATGTTGGCATAGGTTCTGCTCAGGCTGTGGCTTCCATCAGCTCGCGACCCGAGATGGTGTTGCGCGAGAAGGTCGACCGCTGCTGCGCGGACCCTTGCGTTGGCCGGTCAGGGATTCCGCGCGCAGCCGAATCAGCTCCTGCTTGGCATTTTGGCACGTCTCCAGCGATTCCTGAAACTTGTTCTCCTCGGCTGCATGTAACTCGCGGCTGAAGGCAGAATATTCGACGACTTGAGCGCGGCTTTGGCGACATCGGTGAGTGTGAGAACGTCGTGCCAGTCTCCCACGCAAGCCAGTCACAGTCCTAACGGCAGATGAGGAGGTGGAGCGCAGGTTTACTTGCGCGTGCGCTTCGTCTTGGCGTTGCCGGCCGCCGCGGGCGAGCCCTCAAGCTGTCCCTTGGCATTGGCGAGAAGCTTGTTGAAGGCCTCTTCCTTGGTGAGCTCTTTCTTGCCCGATTCATTGTGCCGGTACTTGTGTTCGGTGTGACAGATTCGGCAAGTAACCTTCTGCACTTCGTCGCCAACCACGGCGGCGATGGAGTGATCGGTGGTTCGTTTACAGCGGGTACAGAAGTCGTCGATATAGTCGCCCAGGCGCACAGTTCCTCCCGCGCAAAGCACGCAGTTTAGCACGGCAAGCGTTACTTGTTTTGCGATTCCAGGAAAGTCACAATCTGCCAGCGTTGCTGCTTAGGCAGGTTCGACCACGAGGGCATGCCGGAATTCAGGTTTCCGTTGGTGATAAACCAGAAGAGTTCACCGGGTTTCGCCGATTTCACACTGCTGCTCTCGAGCGCCGGGGCTGGACCCATGCCCTGCAAATTGTTGCCATGACATTGCGCGCAGTTCTGGCCGTACAGCTTCTTGCCTCCTGCGGCGGCGTTGGCGTTTCCGGCATAAGGGTTTTTCATCTCCGCGGCGGAGGCCGGAGCGCCGCGGAAAGCAGTGCTCTGCGCCGGCGAGATCAGCGGGAGGGACAGAAGCCCCGCACCCGAAACAAGACACAAAATCGCGCGCGCGGTTCGAGGAAATCTCTTCAACTCTCTTCTCCGTTCCTGAAATACATTCACTGGAAATCGAAACCCGTTCCGACCAAGGGCTTACATCGGAGCCAACGATCTACCTATAGGATTAACCGAAACGGCGTAATGGCTCAAGTGGGCGGGAATCGCGTCTACCGTTCCACCACCCGCTCCAAATCCTCGAAGAACGCGGGATACGAAATCGTCACGCAATCGGCGTTGTGAATCACCGTCTCGCCCTCGGCCCGCAACGCCGCAATCGCGAAGGCCATTGCGATGCGGTGATCGTGGTAGCTCTCGATTTCGGCGCCATGCAGTTTCTGCTTGCCGGGAATGCGCCAGCCATCGTCGGTCTGCTCCACCTGCGCTCCCATAGCCTGCAGGTTGCGAGTGACGGCGCTGAGCCGGTCTGACTCTTTTACCCGCAGCTCAGCCGCATCGCGCACCTCTACTCCTCCCGCCGTATAAGGGGCAATCGCGGCCAGCACTGGCAACTCGTCGATCAGCAGCGCCGTCTGCGCTCCCGCAATTACCACGTGCTTTCCGTTGCCGGGGACGAGCGCAATCGTGCCCACCAGTTCTCCATGCTGCTCCTCCACCCGAATCATGGAGACGCGACATCCCATACGCGGCAAGAACGTCGAGCAGTGCCGAGCGCGTGGGATTCAACAGCACGCCATCCAGCACCAGGTTTGATTCAGGGAAAATCGCAGCCGCACACAGGAAGAACGCCGCCGATGAGCTGTCGCCCGGAACGTATGCTTCGAGCGGCTTCAAGACTTGCCCGCCACGAATGCTAACCGTATTGCGCGAGCGCTCAAGTTCGGCGCCGAACGCCCGCAAGGCGAGCTCCCCATGATCGCGAGTGGCATGGGCTTCTTCGACGGTCGTAGCGCCGTCGGCCAGCAGTCCTGCGAACAGCAGGCATGTCTTGACCTGCGCGCTTGGAACGGAGGGTCGATAGTTAATCCCACGCAGACGTCCTCCGCTGATTCGCAACGGCGCGTGTCCATCTACAGAATCAATGTTCGCTCCCATCTGCGAGAGCGGCTCAATGATCCGCTTCATCGGACGCCGCGATAGTGAAGCATCTCCCATCAGCTCACTGCTAAACGATTGCGCCGCGAGAATTCCCGACAGCATGCGCATGGTCGAGCCCGAGTTTCCGCAATCCAGTGCCTGCGAGGGAGACTTGAGATGGGGACCTACTCCATCAATCAGAACGCTGCCGTCGCTGCCTCGCTCAAAAGCACAGCCCAGCATTCGCATACATTCCAGCGTGCTGGCACAGTCCGCCCCGGGTGCGAAGTTCTCAAGCCGCGACTGCCCGGGCGCGAGCGCCGCCAGCATGGCATAACGGTGCGATATTGACTTGTCCCCCGGCATGCGGAGACTTCCCAGCACATTGCGCGCACTCTTTACTACGACGTTTGTATTCACGACCAAGCCTTGTGCTTCTTGACAGCAATAACGATTTGTGATTACGAACTTCGGTCAGACAACTTCCAGCCACAACTTACATCTGACAAAAACAGCGACATTGCTGAAAGCACTGCGCTGCTGAAACACCGCAGGTCCTGCCCGCAGGAGCAGTTCTCCGGAAACAGCTTCATTACTGACCAGGTGAGTGCAATGGGTCTCCGGGTGCTCTCTTTTCTGCTGTGCTTTGTAGTTTTTCTTTCTCTCGCTGCGACCGCTCAGTTTGGGCCCTCCCCTTCGGGGATGCGCAATCTGCCTTCGGGCATGTCTTCGGACGGATCCTCCAGCTTGATCACCGGCATCTGCTATGGAGTGGATGGCGTTCCTCTTGGCGGTGTAACGGTTGAACTTCGCGACCCCGCCAATAATGCAGTTGTAGGGTCCACTACCACGAGATCTAACGGCTCCTTCGAACTGTATAACATGCCGGCCGGAAGCTACGAACTGACGGCGCGATCACAAGGTGATGAGGCCAGAGAGTTGCTTCCCGCCGGCCGCATTACCAGCCGAGTGGATCTCCATATGGCGCACGCCGTTGGTAATTCCGATGAAAGCGAACCGCTCGTTTCCGTGGCGCGGCTCAGGATTCCGGGTAAAGCGCGGGACCGCTACAACAAAGCCGTGGAAGCCTTTAGTCGAGGCAAGCTCGAGCAGGCGGATAAAGCAGTCAACCAGTCGCTCGACATCTATCCTGGTAACCCCGAGGCTCTCACCTTGCGCGGACTGATCGCGTGGCAAAACAAGAATGCGATCGCCGCAATCCAGGACTTTCAGAAGTCCATCGATGTTGATCCGAGCTATGCGCCCGCTTACACCGCCATGAGTTCGGTCTTCAACAGCCAGGGCAAGTACGATGATGCCGCCCGCACCACAGAACGGGCGGTCGCGGCTAATCCCAGGGCATGGCAAGGGTACTTCGAGATGGCCAAGGCAATGCTCGGAAAAGGCCTGTACCGGAAGGCGCTGGAGATCGCTAGCCGGGCCGAGACGCTAGCTCCGACTGGGGTGGCCGGCATTCATCTCCTCAAGGCCTACGCTCTGGTTCCGCTGAAGCTCTATAAAGATGCCGGGGCGGAGTTGCAGGCCTTTCTTTCTCATGCGCCCCAGGGGCAAGACACTTCCGGGGTGAAGGTCTTACTGGCGAACGTGCAGGCGGCTGCCGCGGCGGCTGATCCTAAAGCTGTCCCAGGATTCGCGCTGGTGAACCACTGAGCGTGCATGACGGCGCTGTTCTACGAAGCGGCGCGCACGCGCTCTCTGGCCTCGCTCAACAGGGCGGGAGGTACCTCGCGAAGCCGTACTGACATCTCGAAACGCGGCGTCTTTGTGCCCCGTCCCCACCGGCCCACATCCCAGTGTGCGCGCACAAAGCGTATGTCTGAACGTTCTGAAAGATCGACCAGCAGCGGATATTCGCCTGCGTAGAACTTCTGCTGCAAGACGGCGAGTGGCTTCGCCTCCCAGCTAGTTCCATCCATAGATGCAAAGATCGCCAGCTCGAGCGACTCCTGCTCCACCACGGCTGTAATGGAAAGAGTGGTTAGGAACACACGGTGTTCGGCGGTCGCGATGTCCAACGGCGCGCCGTCGCCGTTGCTGGTGATAACGCTGGCTTCGGGAACGAGGAAAGCATCAATCATGACGTCTTGTATTTTAGCCAAACCCCACTTTCATTCCCGGTGACTCGGGTCACAATCTCACATGACCATGGCGAATTCGCACGTTGACAGGCGCAGTGCAGGGCCGTAAGATTTCGCCGCCGAAGGACTGGAATTTGTAAATTCTCCAAGTGCCTCGGCAAAGGAGAGAGAAACCTTATGCGCATGCACAAATTGGCCCTGCTGATATGCGTACTGCTGGAACTGGCGGTGATTGCTTCAGCTCAGATGCCGATGCCCAAGCCTGCACCTGAACTGAAACAGTTGGACTGGATGGCCGGGCAGTGGAAGCTGGATGGTGACGTCAAGCCAAGCCCCATGGGGCCGGGCGGCAAAATGACCATGAAAGAAGATATTCATTGGATGCTGGGTGACTTCTTTCTGGTGAACCACTCCAAATATTCGAGCGCCGGCATGGGCGAAGGCACCGGCCTCTCGATCATGGGCTACGATGCCGACGCGAAGAAATTCACCTACAACGAATTCAACAGCTGGGGCGAGGCTGGCAGGTCGATGGGCACCGTCGACGGCAAAACCTGGACATGGTTGGGCGAGGACCCCAAGATGGGCAAGGGCAAGTTCATCATGAACGTCACCTCGCCCACTTCCTATACCTTCGAGTACGACATGTCGAAGGACGGCACTAACTGGACCACGATAATGACAGGGACTGCGACCAAGGAGAAGTGAAGGACCTCGTCTTTGGCTCTGGAGCCGCCACGACCCTTCATCGTGGCGGCTTCGTTACCTTGGTTGACAATGGGAAGAAGCTCGTTTACACCTTGCCTGCAGTTATGGCAAAAGAAGATCGATAAGAACACATGGCCTTCACCAACTGCTATCAGGACGCGCTTCGCGCCGACGAATACGCCAAACTCGAGTTCGCCAATACCTACTACCTGGCGTTTCGGGATTTGCCCGGAATCATCAAAGACCACATTTCAGGAACGAAGGCCGTTGATTTCGGCTGCGGCACCGGGCGTTCAACCCGCTACGTGCGGCAACTCGGGTTCGAGGTGATCGGCATCGATATCTCGCCGGAGATGATTGCCCGTGCGCGCGAGCTCGATCCAGCGGGCGACTATCGTTTAATCGCAGGGGACGACTTCAGCGGGCTTCCGGAGGGCCAGATCGATCTGATCTCATCACTGTTCACCTTCGACAACATTGCGGGCGTCGACGTCAAGGTACGGCTATTCCGGCGCCTGGCTGCGCTGCTGAAGGGTTCCGGCAAACTGATCAGCGTCGTCTCCTCGCCTGAGATCTACCTCAATGAATGGGCTTCGTTTTCGACCAGGGAGTTTCTTGAAAACAAGTCAGCCATGCCGGGCGACGTGGTCCGCATTATTACCACAGATTTCGCCGATAGCCGGCCTGCGCTCGACATCCTCTGCCCGGACGAGATGTACCGCGCGATCTACAAGCAGGCCGGGCTGCAGGTGATATCGATGCATAAGCCGTTGGCCACGGGAGAAGAACCGTATCGCTGGATCAGCGAGACGGAAATCGCGCCGTGGGTCATTTACGTTCTGGGGCGGCACGACTGATAGGAAACACGGGCCAGCTTTCAGTCCGCCGCCTCGGATTTCACCTTGCTCTGAGCTGTTTCGGCGTACACACCACGCTTGCGTCCCCAGATGTAATAGACAGCCGTGATCAGCAGCAGCCACGGAATGCCTGACTGCAACGCGACGCGCATCCCCTCCACCCACCAGGTTGAGATCAGGATCGCGACAATGGCTGACATTCCGAACATTGTCGTCAGCGGAAACAACGGCAGAAAATGCCGCAGCTTCTGGCCGCGCGTGTGCCGGCGAAACTGCAGATGCGTCGCAAAGATCAGCACCCAGGCGAACAGCGCTCCGAACAGCGAGATGCCGAACATGTAGATGTAGGCGCCCTTCGGCAAGAGGATCGCCAGCAGCAGCGCAACCGCAAGTCCCCCTGCGGATGAGAGCAGCGCTGGGAAAGGAGTTCCCTTTGCCGACACGCGACCAAGCATAGGCGGAGCGTAACCTCCGCGCGAGAGGGAGAAAATCATGCGCGTGGCCATATACAAATTGCAGTTCATGCTGGAGAGCGCTGCCGTGAGCACCACGAAGTTGACGATGTGCGCTGCCGCTGGAATGTGCACGATCTCAAACACACGCACGAATGGACTAACGGTGATGTCGTGTCCCGGCTGAGCTTGCGTCCAGGGAATGACGCCGACCAGAATCGCGATAGCGCCAACGTAGAAGATGATGAGGCGCGCCAGCATCGTTTCCATCGCACGGGGCACCGCACGCTCCGGATCTTTGGCCTCGCCCGCGCTAACGGCGATTACTTCCGAGCCAAGGAAGCTAAACATCACGAAGACCAGCGCGAACCACACTCCGCGCCAGCCGTTGGGGAGAAAGCCTCCATAGGCGCGAAAGTTCTCCAACCCGATTGGCCGGTCCTGGTGATATCCGAAGAGCACAGCCGCCCCGAGCAGGATGAACACCACAATCGCGCTCACCTTGATCATGGAGAACCAGTACTCGAACTCGCCGAAGGCGCCGACGCTCAGCGCGTTCACCAGGATGAGCACTGCCGAGTAGAAGACCACCCAAGCCCACATGGGCGAGTGAGGGAACCACCATTGGGTGTAGATCGCCGCCGCTACCGCCTCGCTGCCCACGCTGATCGATACTGCGACCCAGTAGGTGTATCGGATGGTGAATCCGGCCCAGCGCGACAGATAAAGCTCGGCGTAGATGCCGAACGATCCCGCGGTGGGATGAGCGACCGCCATCTCCGCCAGGCAGCCCATCAGGACCATGGTCACGAGCGAGGCAAATATGTAGCTAAGAATGACGCCCGGCCCAGCGGTGCGAATCGAAAGCGCACTACCGAGGAAGAGGCCAGTGCCGATCGCGCTGCCAATGGCCATCATTCCAAGCTGCCGCTGCGTGAGTTGGCGCGACAAGCCCTGCTCGTTGGCGAGAAGCTGGTCGGCGTGCCGTGCGCGCTCGGCGTGAGGAGGGGTCATGCGGTCGAGTCCCGCCGCGCGGGACGACTCAGTGTAGCCCAGCGTGAAGCGAAGCGGAAAAAAGCGTGAGCCCGATAGCGCGAGAGGGCAAGAAAAACGAACCGCGGATTTACACGGATTACACGGATCAGAGAGAAACTAAATTCTCAAATTCATCCGTGGAGCCCCGTGCCAATCCGTGGTTCGAGTCTTTTCCTAAACCGCGGCCATCCCCGCGCCCGCGTGCTCCAGCTCATGCGCAACGGCAATCGACAGCCGGCGAATGCCTTCGCGGATCATCTCCGGCGTGGCGTTGGAGAAGTTCAGCCGCATATGTGAACCCTGGTCGCCCTCGGGGAAGAACGGATCACCGGGAACGAACGCGACGTCATTGCGAAGGGCCTCGTCGAGCAGCTTGCGGGTATCGATGCCCGCAGGTAGCGTGACCCATAGGAACAGGCCACCGTGCGGATGCGTCCAGGTGACCTCCTCCGGGAAGTAGTCGCTCAGTGCTTTCAGCATGGCATCTTTGCGCTCGCTGTAACACTTGCGAATGACTTTCACGTGCTCGTCGAGGAAGCCATCGCGCGCCACCTCATAGGTCACCATCTGCGTAAAGGTTGAGGTGTGCAGGTCGGTGCTCTGCTTGAGCTGGCTCAGGCGGGTGATGACGTCAGGTGGAGCGACGATCCAGGCGACGCGCATTCCGGGCGCCAGCAGCTTCGAGAAGGTACTCAGGTAGATTACGTTGCCCAGCGTGTAGCCATTGTCGCTATGCATGTTGGGACGGTCGAGCACGACCAGCGGCGTCTTGTGTTCGCCTTCGTAACGAAGCTGGCCGTAGGGGTCGTCTTCAATGATTGGGATGCCGTATTTATCAGAGAGCAGCACCAACTCGCGGCGCCGGTCCTCTGACAATGTGACACCTGCGGGATTCTGGAAGTTCGGCAGGATGTACATGAACTTCGGCCCGGAGCGCAATGCGGCTTCGAGGTAGTCGGTGTTCAGTCCGTGATCGTCGATTGGCACGGTAACGTATTCGGCGCCCATCAGGTTGAACGCCTGCAACGCGCCCAGATAAGTCGGTGACTCAACCAGCAGGCGGTCGCCGACATTGATCAGCAGCTTGGCGATAAGGTCGAGCGCCTGCTGCGAACCCGAGGTGATCATCACGTTGTCCACGCCAGCAAGAATGCCGTAGCGCGCCATCTGCCCGACGATAAACTCGCGCAATGGGCGGTAGCCTTCCGTGGGGCCATACTGCAGTGCTAACTGCGGTTTCTCGGTCAGAACTTTGTTACAGGCTTCTTTAAATTTCTCGACTGGGAAGACTTCCGGCGCGGGCAATCCGCCGGCAAAGGAAATTACTTCGGGACGTTGTGTGACTTTGAGAAGCTCGCGAATGATGGAGCTTTTTGCGCACTTGGTACGCTGAGCGTACCGGTGCGCCCAAGGTGCTGCCATAGGAGATCCCCCTTAGTAATTACAGGGAATCCTAGTACCGCAATGAACGTTCGTCTGTGATGAGCGACACCAGCGGATGTGCGGTTTGGGCAAGCACTGGCCCCGTGAAAAGCCCTCCCCGAGGGGATCTGGAAATCTAAGTCCGAGCGTCTCCAGGGCAAACTCAAAAGACAGCGATAGCTTCTGCGTTTGCGCACCTTCGATCTTGATTCGCGCGACCCCTAAACCAGGGCTGCCTAATCCGATTCGTTGTTGTAGGTGGCGTGCTCGGTTATCGGATCCTCAAGCCCGCCGGAAACTCCGAATGCAGCTTCGTCGGCGATGGTCTGCAACTGCTGCTCGAACTCCCGGCTGCGCCAACGCACGACGAGCAATTCCTTATGCTCAACTCCACGGCCATGACAAAGCGGACACAGCACAACGTTCTCATCCGGCGAATGACTCACAATTAAGCCTCCACGCGCGGACTGTCTGCGCGCCTTAATTCAAGCCCCGGTTCGTAAGCTTCGCAGTGAGGGCCATCACCTCCAGTTGTGAGAGAGCGATTCGCCTATTCGGTGCGCGACTCGGGCCTCTGCCGCCGGTTTGCAGTAATGGGTCAGTTTGAGTGTCATCCCGAGAAGCCTTTTTTGCGAAGAGAGATCCAGGCGGACCGATTGGCCCGCCGCGGCGGGTGAAAGGCACGCATCCTTATTCAAACTGACCCACTACCCGGTTTGCTCACAAGCTGATTTCGAGGCTACGATGATGGCATGCTTCGGTTCCGCGCTATTGCCCTGGTCTGCAGTATCACTCTGGTTTGCTTTAACGGTTTTGCCCAACAGCAGGCGCCACATCCTAAATCCTCCACTGTGGCAGCGAGCAAGAATGAAGCGCTTATTGACGCGCTCACAAACGTTCCTTTCGGCGAGGTGTATTCCGAAGACATCAGTAACAACAACAGCATCACCTATTTCGGCAAGAGCGTGTCAGAGAACCCGGGTGACGGTGTGGTTCCCGCACCGCAACTGCGAGCCATTGCCGAGCTTGGACAAGTTGCCATTCCTTTGCTGATCAGTCACCTCACAGACCAGCGTCCGACGCGAGCCATCTATAACCAGCAACCGGTGCCCGTCGCTTATTTGGCGCTCGATTTATTACTTCACATGACTGATATGAACGATGAGAGGGTAGTTGTGCCAGGGTGCGAGCAGCACGGTCTTGGCGATTGCATGCAGCCGGAGTTTTATTTCTCGCCCGACACCAAGGATCCCAACACGTTGGCATCCGTGCAAACAGAGTGGACCGACGAAAACAACAAGCAGGCGATTAACTTCGTTTACCCCCCGTGGTGGAGACCGGAAGGAACCGTGGTGCCGGCACCACCGGCGAGCCAGCGATGAGAGCACACATCCTGGGGAGTGCCAATTCTCCCATCCTCGAGAATTTCGTAGCTGCCTGATATGGGGGTTGCGTCTTGCGACTACTGGAAGATCGTGATTCCTGATTGTTGGGCAGCCTTGCGCATGGCCGTGTCCAGAGTGGCAAGCGTCAAGTTTTCCCGCATAGCAAGGTCGAGGTATGCGGCATCGTATGCTGTAAGCCCGTAACGCATCGCCGCCGCAGTTCCGTCACGAACAACTGTCAAAGCAATTGCGGATTGTTCAACATCAATGTTTAAGTGTGACAGGGCTACGAGAAACGTCTTCTCATCGGCAGGTGTGATGCGTTTGCGTAGATAAGCGACGGCAAGGCCATTGGCGACTTCACGCGCCCAGAGATCAGGAACGCGCAATCCGTCGACCGCGGCGACAGCTAAGACAGCATCGGCGTAAACGCTGCTTTCATCGGGAAGGGCCCATGCGAGGGCAACGGAAGCATCGACGATCAGAGGCATCTAGCGGCGGCCGTATCTGACGTAATCGCGCGTTGTCCAGCCTTCAGGATCAGGCTTGACGCGGGCGCGCAATGCACGCATCTCGGCAACTATGCTGCCGGGAGCAACTCGACGGCTTTTGGCAGCTTCTTCCAGCAGACGTAAGGCGGCGTTCTGCACCAGTTGTTCAGGCGCGGTGCCGGCCTTCGTGGCCATCTGCGCAAGTTGCGCTTCCTGCTCGGGTGTGAAATGTACTTCCATAGCCTCAGAGTACGAAAAAACAGGCGGTGTAGCAACCGCCGAACGGGTCAGCCCCTCAGGGGCTGAAGCCCACACGCCTAGAACCCATCCCGGCACAGCTAAGGCTGTGCCCTTTCAAAGCGCTTTACGGGTTACCTCTGGTTGCTAATTGCTGGTTGCTAATTGATTCCTACATAATCGCCGTTGGCGGAGCCGGCTCATCTGGGCTTCCGGCATTGGCCAGCGGCACGCGAATCATGGCGAAAATCAGGATCGCCAGCGCGACCAACGCCACGACGAACGGCGGCGTCCACTTCAGCAGCGTCACGTCATGCCCGGAGCCGACCAACCCGGCGATCACCAAGCCGCACAGCGCTTCGCCTGCGATCAAACCGGACGCCGTCAGGACGCCCGCGTTATCTACTCGCGCCTTCTGGGCATCGTTGAAGCCACGGCGATCGCGCAGCTTGTCGGTTATCCAGCGAACCAATCCGCCAACAAAGATGGCGAACGTGGTGCCCAGCGGCAGGTACATTCCAACCGCGAACAGCATCACGCTCTTCACCTCGATCATGATCATGGCGAATCCCATGAGGATGCCGACGATCACCAGCGGCCATGCCATATCGCCGCCCACGATGCCTTTCGCGAGCATCGCCATCAATCCAGCTTGAGGCGCCGGCAACGCCGAGCTGCCGAAGTGGTAGGCCTTGTCGAGAATCGCCAAGCGGGAAGAACAGCACCAGCGACGCCACCACGATACCCATCAGGTCGCCGATTTCCATCTTCGCCGGAGTACCTCCCAGGATATGGCCAACCTTCAAGTCCTGTAGCATCTCGCCCGCGACCGCCGACGAAACGCAAACCACTGCCGCCACACCTAATACAGCAGCGACGCCGCCCGTCCCCGACACTCCCAACGCGACCATCAACAGCGCCGCGACAACCAGTGTGCAGAGCGTCAGTCCCGAGACGGGATTGTTCGACGAGCCAATCATGCCCACCAGGTTTCCCGAGACGGCGGCAAAAAAGAATCCCAGCACGATCATCACGCCCGCTGCTACCAGGGCTCCGGCAATCACTTTTGAACTCGACAGGTTCCCTGCGCTGGAGATGAACCAGTAGTAAAGAGCGATCATCGCCACGAACACCACTCCGACTCCGGCGAACACCGCCTTTGCGGGAAGATCGCGCTCGGTCCGGCTGGTGCCCGCATGTGCCTCGGCCGACTTCTTCAGGTCAGAAACCGCGCGGCCCATCCCGATCATCAACTGCTTGCGCATCTTGAACAGCGTGTAACACGCGCCCACCAACATCCCGCCCACTGCGATCGGCCGCACAATGGAGTAGTAGATGGAGTTGGCCAGCAAGCTCCACGACAATGTCGTGCCCGCCGGCTGCTGCGCCTGCAAATACGGGCCGATGGTGTAGGTGAGTAGCGGAACCAGCAGTCCCCAGGCCAGCACGCCGCCGGCGAAGTTCAACGCCGCCAATCGAGGCCCGATGATGAATCCCACGCCAAGGTAAGCCGGGCTCACATCGGGAGGCGTCAGGATCGTCGCGCCTCCGGTGAGGGTGGTGACCACGCTGGGATTGGTACTGGTGCGCAGGTTGAGCCGTTTGCCCAACGCCGAAATATTCAGCAGGAAGGTGTTGCTGGCCGAGAAGACGTTAATTGCTCCCAGCAGGTATAACAGTCCTCCGAAGCCCATGTTGCTGAACAGGATCTTCGCCGCCTTCGAGCCCTGCTGCCCGGCCTTATGAATCTCCGATGCCGCCACCGATTCGGGATAAGGAAGCTCGGGGTCTTCGACCATCACGCGCCGCAACAGCGTGACCAGCAATATGCCCAGCGTGCCGCCGATCACCATTAGCGCCACAGAGTTCCAATAACGCTCCTTGGTCAGCCCCGTCCACAGACCCGCCATGACAAACGCCGGGATAGTGAACACCGCGCCCGCCGCCACCGATTCGCCGATCGAGCCGATGGTTCGGGCGATGTTTTCTTCCAGCAGGCTGCCCTTCATCAGCCGCAGCAGCGCCATGCCGATGACGGCGGCAGGATACGTGGCTGCAATCGTCATCCCAGCCTTTAAGCCGAGGTAGGCGTTGGCTGCGCCCAGGATGCCGGTCAGTACCAGCCCGATCAGCACGGCGCGGAAGGTGAACTCCTTCATCTCCATGTTTGCGGGGACGTAGGGGCGATGGACCCGGCGATCCTGCCGGGGTTCAGTAATCGTAGGAGAGCTCATTTTGGGACCTCGAAGGTCTCCGCGAGTTCGCGGAATACAGCAAGCGCGCAAGTTAACACGCCGGAAGTGTCTGATACAAGTATCAGTTCGACCCCGCATCGTGGGCACGAACAACAGGAATAAGGCTACACCATGCCTTCGCCGCTGTGGAAAGTCGGTAAACGCAACGCGCCGAACCACGGCCGACATTGCAGGCCGGCATCAAACTCCATATACTTGTGTCATTGGTATTCTCCTGCTAGCCAAATCGAGTGTCTTAGGCACTTGAAAGCGGAGGTCGGTCTTCAGCAGTTGTGAAACCGTAGCGAGAAAACGACGAGTTATGCGCGTCGAGCCGCGTGTCAGCTTGGTCGCGCCTTTCCACAAGGTTGTCAGCAGTCTTTCTGCGGTCTTCTTCCCATCCGATTGCCGTCTGTGCCATACCCCTCTGGTTTCGTTCACTCGTCTGCCTGTCTGTCCTGAATGCCTCGATGCACTTGCGCCCATTCGCCTGGCGCAGTGCGTGCTTTGCGGAGAGCGACTTGCTCCGGCGCAATTGCTCATCGGCAACGGACAGTGTCAGGCGTGCTGCGAGTATCCGCCGAACTTCGACCGCGCCATCTCCTACGGTGAATACGACGCGGGTCTGCGCGACCTGATTCATCTGCTGAAGTACGACGGCGTGCTTCCCGCTGCCAAGCCGTTGGGCAAACTGTTGGCAGAAAGCATCGCGCAACTTCGATTGAGCGACGTCGACGCCATTGTGGTTCCGGTGCCGCTGCATTCTTCCAAGCGGCGCGAGCGTCGATTCAACCAGGCGGACCTGATCGCCCGTGCGGCGCTAGAGCATCTTCCGCCGCAGTTTGCGTTGGATCGCGATGTGCTGGTGCGCCAGCGCCCAACCAGGTCGCAGGTCGGTCTCGATCGCGAAGCGCGCATCCAGAATATGCATGGCGCCTTTCGCGTCATTGCGCCGCAGCGCATCAAAGGACGCACCGTCGTCGTCGTTGATGATGTGATGACAACTGGCACTACCGTCTCCGAATGCGCGCGTGTGCTGAAGCGCGCCGGAGCAGAGAAAGTTTTTGCAGCGACGGTCGCACGCACACTGAAGCATGCGAATGCGGCGAGTTTCAGCAAAGTGACAGAGGGGGAGGAAGTCGAGGCGGCGCAACTCGCCTCGGTTTAAACGAACTATGACCATGGCCCAGAGCTCACCATCGCGCCACAAGTCGTTAGCCGGATACATGCACCACGCTCGCGTTGCGCCTGAAGAACGCGTTCAGCGCTCGCCGATGCACGCGCCCGTGCTGGTGCTGAACGCGTCCTACGAACCCATCAACGTTTGCGGTGCCCGTCGCGCCATCGTCCTGGTGCTCAAGGGCGTGGCCATGATGGAAGAAGAGAATGGCCACCGCATGCATGCGGCCCGGCTCGCGATGAACGTCCCCTCGGTTATCCGCCTGCTGGAATATCGCCGCATCCCGCACCAGACCCGCGCCCTGTCGCGCAAAAACATCCTGCTGCGCGACCGCAACACCTGCCAGTACTGTGGCAAGATTCTTGCCGCCGGCGAACTGACGCTCGACCACGTGATCCCGCGTTCGCGTGGCGGCGCATCGAGTTGGGAAAACCTGGTCGCCTGCTGTCACAACTGCAATCGCCGCAAAGGCAACATGCTGCCCATCGAGGCCAACATGAAACTGATGCGCGAACCTCATGCTTTCAATCTGCACACCAGCCGCCACATCATGCGCATGATGGGCCGGTCGGATTCCAAGTGGCAGAAGTACCTGTTCTACTGAGCATCGATGTTTCGGGTAGAGCGGCGCTTTAGCGCCGCGTCAAGCTTGAGCGGATTGGGTAGAGCAGCGCTTCAGCGCCGCGTCAAGCTTTAGCGGACGGGTAGAGCGGCGCTTCAGCGCCGCGTCCCGGCACCCTCTTATAGGCTGTCATCCTGAGCGAAGCGTTCCGCCGAAGGCGGAGAGCGCAGTCGAAGGATCTGCAGTTCGCTGCTTGCCCCACAAACCCTGTCATCCTGAGTCCGCCGCGGCGCACGAAGGACCTGCTTTCGATGGCCGGTCCACATTTCCCTTCGGTTGGGAAACATGGGAACTGCGATCCTTCGTGTTACAGTCGTCGCGCTCCACCCAGCCTCGCTATTCCACCCGCCGCGGCGGGCCAACCGATGGGAAATGGTGATTGGATAAGGACGAAGGCTCGAGCCACCCGGTAGTCTTGCTTTGTTATGGAAGTGAGACGCTGGGCAGAAGGAGCCTTCGATGTGGATTATAGGTTGTGATTTTCATCCCAGTTGGCAACAGGTAAGTTTTTTTGATCCGGAGACGGGTGAGATCGGCGAACGCAAGCTGGTCAACGGCGACGGCGAGGCCGAGCGGTTCTATCGTGGATTGCCGGTGCCGTCGTTAATCGGTGTGGAAGCCTGTGGCAACAGTCAGTGGTTCGTCGACCTGCTACAGCGGTTGGGGCACGAAGTGTGGATTGGTGATGCGGCGCAGATTCGGGCCAGCTATGTGCGGCGGCAGAAAACCGACCGCCGGGACGCGGCCCACATTCTGCAACTACTGATGGAAGGCCGCTTCCCGCGGCTGTGGACACCGTCGGCCGAGCAGCGCGACCTGCGGCAGTTGCTGATTCATCGCCACAAGCTGGTGGAGATCCGCACGCGAGTGAAGAACGGGTTACAGCACTTGATGCTGAACCGTGGAGTGCAGAAGAAAAATAAGTTGTGGAGCCAGGCCGGACAACAAGCGTTGCGCGAGCTTCCCCTGCAAGGCTGGAGCGCACAGCGGCGGCAGGATCTGCTCTCACTACTGGCCAGCTTGAATGAGCAGATCGGGAGACTGGATCAGGCAGCGGAAACGGCGGCCGGACAGCATCCTCAGGCTCGACTGCTGATGACGCAGCCGGGCGTGGGTCCGATCACTTCGCTGGCGTTTGCCTTGACTATCGGCGATGCCACGCGCTTTCGTCGCGGCAAGCAGGTAGCCAGCTATCTGGGACTGATTCCCCGCGAGCACAGCTCGGGTGGGCGACAGAAGCTGGGCGCGATCAGCAAGCAAGGCAACCGCTTTGTACGCATGCTGCTGGTGGAAGCGGTACAAACGGTGACGCGTCGCGATGAAAGTTTCCGCAAACAGTATCAGCAGCGCTGCCATCGCATGGCAAAAGGCGTAGCCAAGGTGGCGGCAGCAAGAAGATTAGCCGTACGACTCTACTGGATGATGCGCACCCAGACGGCATATCCGGAGATCGTTCGTATCGAGAGCAGCCCGCGGGTGGCCCTGGTCGACTAAGGTCAGACCGTAATGTTGATTGGGCGCTCTCGCCTCCAGTCAGGCCGGTGCAAAAGACGGCCTGCGGCCTTGGAAAACGATAAAGCCGTTTTCCACTTTCGCACCGGCTACGGCGACTGGAGGTTCGCATAGAAGAATCATGGGCCGAAGTTGTGGGCCGTATCGATGGTTGGTGGAACGGTTAGACCGTCCCCCGAGTAGTGATTCAGCGCGAGAGTTCAGCTTCACTTCCATAACACCTCTCTCGCCGAAGCACAAAACAGCGGCGCTCGCGCGCCGCCCACGATAACTTTGCCCTTGACAAAGCCTTCATCCTTATCGAGGCCTTCATCCTTATCGAGGGCCACCCGACGAACTATCTATAGTTCGCTGCCTGCAAGACCCTTAACAACGTCGCGGAGAAAGCGTCTCGGCGTTAGGTCAAGCGCCTTCGTGCCGCGCACGTTCACGCTAGGTTTGGTGCCGTTGTCATACAAAAACCGCAGCCCACCCACCAGTTGCCGCAACGTGTCGAGGATTTCCCCGAGCTCCGCCCGGTTCGTTTGTTCAAACATCGCGCGGGCGTCAACCCCGGTCAACCGGTGCCCGTAGTAAGAGTTCCGAATAGGCGCGTAGATTCCCTCGATCAGGCGCAGATGACAGGCAATCTCTTTTTTCAGGAACTTTAAGTCTGCTCCGCTGCTGGGTAGCCAAGCACTTTCCACTAGGTGGCTCGCAAGGCTTTCCGTTAGGCCCCGCTTCACACACCTCTGTTTCAATGCCTCTATCGAGAAAAATTCAGAATGACCCATCGCGCCTGCAAGCACGCGCTTCACATCGATCACGTCGGATGAAGTGTCGCAAAGCCTGCCCAAGCCCATAAACATTGCCTCTTGCAGGCAATCTCTAAAAACGTTCCAGAATAGCGGGGTTTGATTGAAAGTAACGAGTGCGGCGTCGCTTTCATTGCTGAGGCGGAATAGCTCTTCAAGGAAGTTAAAGACGTCGAGAAGATGGGTTAGCTGAGCATCAATGTGTTCAATTCCCATACCCACTCGTCCTCGGTCAATTCGGTAATAGGTTTCAGCTTCTCCAATTTCTTCCTGTTTCCCATTTCTGAAACCACCCTTTTTGAAACCGAAGGGAAGCGGTGTTCGATGGCCGGTTGCCCCACTCATTCCATCGAAGGAATGTGTGGGGCACCCGGCACCCGGCCCAATGCTATTGCGCCGGAACGTAGTCGAATACGACGCCGCAACCGTAAGGACCGCAGGGACCTCCACCGCCCGCCGTGGTTACGCCATAGAAGCCGCCGTTTCCGTCAGGTGTAAGGCCGTTCACCGGCAAAGCGCCGTCGTCGCTTCGATCCCGAAAAACAAGCAGATCCAACTGCGTCCAACTGCGGAGTCCTGGGACTAATTTGAAAATCTCGCCGAAATCCGCGGGATGGCCGTCCGCGTTGGTCATTCCAAACAGGTTGCCGTAGCCGTCGAAGACGAGTTTGCCCGGC
The DNA here is from genome assembly GCA_963846795.1 of uncultured Acidobacteriaceae bacterium. GTDB lineage: Bacteria > Acidobacteriota > Terriglobia > Terriglobales > Acidobacteriaceae > CAVVDY01. Next base: position 186,652 of record CAWJXJ010000012.1, on the reverse strand, counting down.
GGGCCTCCAAATACAAAACCGCAGAATGTCGCGAGCAAATTGAATTGCCAACCCAGCCCCGATGGAGATAACTCGTAGGCTGTCCCACCATTGCAGGCTCCCTCTATCGGGGTCGTTCCATACAGATTGCCGAAGCCATCAAGAATCGGCGTTGCACCCGGCGCCCCTCCGTCATTACCACAGGTGAAGGTATAGAGAACGGTCTCAGTCCAATCCGATCCCAACGGTGACAGGCGAAAAACGCTACCGCATCCTGCGCCGGCGGCGGTTGTACCGTATAGATTTCCGCCCGAATCGAAGACCAGTCCGTCCCCGGGCCAGGTGCCGTCGTTGGCAGCGTCAAAATTGTAAAGAACTTTCTTGGTCCAACTGGAGCCGCTGCGGGTCAATTCATAGACGGTGCCACAGCCGTGTGCCTGACAGTATCCTGTACCTCCAATACGGGTGGTCCCATAGATGTTGCCTTGTTGATCGAAGACCAGATTTCCTTCCGGTTGTGCTCCGTCGACTCCGCCTTGAAAGCGATAGATTGGGGTCTCCATCCAAGGGCAAAAAGCCGAGCGGCAGATGCTCAACTGAGGAATCAGCCGGTAAACCGTTCCATAGCTTCCAGCGGCGCCCCCTGCGGAGGTAACGCCATACAATGCGCCATCCGGTCCGATGACGACGCCGCTGTGTGTGGGCGTGGCACCGTCGCCGCCCGATGCAGTGAACAGATGCAATGTCTCGAAAAACCAACCCGAACCTGCGTTTGATAGCTTGAAAACAGTGCCGCAGCCATGTTCGCAGGCGCCCGTGCCTCCTTCCGAGGTGGTGCTGTATAGGTTGCCGGAGGAATCGATTGTAACCAGGCCTTGCGGAGCATAGCCATCGCTCATGTTGAAGCTGTGAAGAATCTCATAGGTTTGGCCATACGTTACTGGCACGCCAATCAACAGCAGTGTAATGATGCCCAGTGTGCAGATCACACGCTTGCTCGCTGGTCGCATAGTCCTCTCCTTGATTTGCGACGTTGTTTGAATCTCACTATCCAGCCGGGAGGAAGGAACGTGAGCGCCTGCGGAGGGAGCGGAGAAATCGTCTCACGCCCAGCCCTAAGAATCAATTATTGATTGCTTAATTGTTTTAGTGTTGCTGCGAGCCGCAGGCCCCACACGTTCCCCCCGTTTGGAATGTGTGGGGCTTGAAAACGTGGCGTTGGTAGAGCCGCGGCTCGGGGCTGCGTCCCGGACCGCGAGTTTTGAAAGGGCACGGCTTCATCCGCCGAGGCAAAAGCCCGACTTCAGGCGTGGAAGGCGCGGTACATGTGGAGGCTTGATTTGTCAGGGCCAGAAGGCGTACTACATCGCTCGACCGCGCGATTACCTTCGTAACTTGCGCGCTCTCTAAACCTCTGTTACGTTCGCCTTAGTGGGCGCGGGAGTTGTGTGCCTGCTCGCGCCGGGGCTTCCGGGCCCGCCTCTTTAGGACGTTTGGGTAAATGCCGCAAGGCTTGCTTCAGGTTGACCGTTTCGTTACTCCAAAAAATCTCTTCTGCACCGTGTCTGGTGCAACAAATCGCGCTAAGTCCAATTTCCGCAATATTTTGCCTGTAACTCTCACGCACTCAAGATTTTGCGAGGAAAAGTTTTTTATGTGTCAATGGAATCAAGATTTTAGCGATATACGGGAGGAGGGGGGGTAGGGCAGTTGTCAGTTGCCGGTGGTCAGTTGTCAGAAAGGCTGACGATGTTAGCTAGTGGTTACTACGGTGGGATGGACGTGGAAAGCAGATTCTTCGTCCGCCGCGGCGGACTCAGAATGACAGAGGGAACTAGTGAGCGCACCCAAACTGCAGGTCCCTCGCTCCGGTCGCTACCACGACCGGAACTCGGGATGACACGCTTTAAAGCAAGGCTCCACACTGCCCTGACGCCCCGGGTCCTATTCGCCCAGGTTGAACTCTTCCTGGTAGTCGCGCCAGATTCCGCCGCGATAGATCTGCCGCACGGGAACATCTACAGCGTGCTTGGCGCCCTTGGCCCACATCCATGCCTGCTGCATTTCGCTGGCTTCGAAGTAGCGGACGTCGGCCTCGGCCAGCACGGTCGCGCCGAGAACCAGGCCTTCAAACTCCTCCCATTTGGTAGCTCCCACCAGCGCCACGCGCGCAATGTGGTCCGAATACTTATGCAGGAAGCGCAACTCTTCCCAGCGCGCCTTCCAGTCAAGTCCCTTCAGTTCGGTCGCGTCGACTACGATGCCAAGCGGGCGCTTGCCCCGCTCCCGGATGGCGAGCTGCATCTGCGGCTCAAAGGCCTTCACGTCCTCTTCCGTAATCTTCCCCGCGACTTTGAAGCCGTACGCCCATCCGCCGCTTTCTTTCAATCGTTCGATCATTGCTTAACCGTCCTCCCGCAGGATTGCCTGTATTTAGACCAGCGTGAACTCACCCGAGAGTACGCGACCCCGCTGGATTCGTGCAAATCAGTGCACCAAACCTCGTGCGTTGCCTGGTCGTGCGCCCGATTTTCGGGGGTGGGTCGGTTTGATTTTCATCCCGAGCAAGCCTCTTTTTGCGTAGCGAGGGATCTAGGCGTGCCGATTTGCGCCGACGCGCGAAAGGCACGCATCCATATTCAAACTGACCCCACTATCCGATTTTTTGCATCTTACATTGCGGGCTCCTGTGTTGCTATACTTCATCGGGATCGAAGTTCGTCAGCGGCGATGAAGCGGCTGCGACTGTCAGCACGATTCTTCGATCCACATCATTTTCAGGCGCCCATGTCCCAAGCCGAAGAAGAACAAGCATTACTGGCCGCAATCATCGCCGGCAGCGACGACGCAATCTTCAGCAAGACGCTCGATGCGATTATCACCAGTTGGAACGCGGGTGCGGAGCGCATGTACGGCTACACCGCTGACGAAATCATCGGCCATCCGGTATCGCTGCTGCTTCCTCCTGACCGGCCCGATGATGTGTCACAAATCATGGGGCGCATTGTCGCCGGCGAGAGCATCGATCACTACGAAACCGTACGCCTGCATAAGGACGGCAGTCTTCGTTATGTAACGCTCACGATTTCTCCCATTCGCGACCGCAAGGGAGAGATCGTCGGGGCTTCGACCATCGCCCGTGATATGACGTCCCGAAGGCTGGCCGAGGAAGCTCTGCGTGCCTCTGAAAAGCTGGTAGCCATGGGACGAATGGCCGCCTCGATCGCACACGAGATGCGGAATCCGCTCGATGCAGCGAAGAACATCACCTACCTGCTGCAGCAGAACCCGCAACTGGATCCCTCAGCCTACGACCTGCTTGGCATGTTGGATAGCCAGCTCACCCACATGGGCGAGATTTGTAGCCGCACCTTGACCTTTGCCCGTCCAGGCGATGCCGTCGCGCGCGTTTCGCTGGCCGCCATCGTGGATGAGGTCTTCGCGCTGCAGCGCAAGAACCTGACACTCAAAGATATCGAAGTGGCGCGGCGTTTCGAATCGCCGGGCGAAGTGATTGGCTATCCCGGACCACTAAGGCAGGTGCTGGTCAACCTCGTCAGCAACGCAATTGATGCCATCCCAGCTGGACAGAACGGACGAATCACGGTTCGCATCGCCGATACCCATCATCCAGCGACGGGAGTGGAAGGCGTGCGCATCTCGTTCAGCGACACAGGCGCGGGTATCGAGCCGGAAAATCTTAAGCGATTGTTTCAGCCGTTCTTCTCCACCAAGCGTGAAGAAGGGACCGGATTGGGCCTGTGGGTCTCGTACGGAATCATCACGCAGCACGGTGGCTCCATCCGCGTGCGCAGCCGGGTCGAAGCTCCGGCGCGGGGCACGATATTCAGCATCTTCCTGCCGCTGCTTGGGGCGCGCGTGAACGGCAATACGCAAGCGGCCTGAGCGCTACGGCGCCTCGTAATATCCCTGCCGGGTTTGCACCACCAGATCTTTCGGCTTCGCCGCCAGCAGGATTTTGTGATAGCCGGTGCTTTGCTCCGCGGTCTCGGGACTGAAGCCCAGGCTGTACTGATTGCGCAACTCGTCCTGCACTTGCTTATAAATGGCTTCGACCGATTCCTTCTTCGTGACTTCGAAGAAGTGTCCGCCCGTCTCCCGTGATAAGCGCTGCAGAACCTTCTTTCCGTCAGCGTGCGACTCCATCTGCGGAGGATAGCGCGGCCCTCCCATGGGCGGACCAGATGGCCCACCCCACGGCCCGTTCCATCCGCCATGATGGCCGCCGGGATACCCACCACCGGGACCCATGCCACGGTTGTAAGCCTCAGGGTCGGAGAACAGGATTGAATAAACCATGGTGTCGGAGCGTTGTGCGGCTTCGATGGCGCGGTCGAGTGAATACTTGCTGCCCTGATCGACGCCGTCGGTCAGCAGGATGATCGCCTTGCGCCCCTGCTGCTTGTGCATCAGCTCATCGGATGCGAGGAATACGGCGTCATACAATGTGGTACCTGCGGCGTGGTGTCCACCTCCACCTCGATGCCCACCGCCACCTCCACCGGGATAGCCACCACCGCCGCCGTTGCCTCCGCCACCCTGACCACCATTCTGGTCGGGTTCGGCCACGTGAACGCGGTCAAGTGCGGTCTCAAGCTTCTGCTTGGAACTGGTCAGGTCTTGTAGCAGCACGCTTTCCGAATCGAAGTTGATGACGAACGCCTTGTCGCGGTCCTCGCGCATCACGTCGTTCAGGAAGGCGTAGCTAGCGGTGCGTTCCTCTTCCAGCACCCGGCGCTGGCTCAGGCTGGTATCCACCAATAAGCCGATGGTGAGAGGCAGATCGGTTTCGCGAGCGAAATAGCGGATCGTCTCGGGACGCCCATCGACCTGTAGCGTAAAGTCGTCCTTCGCCAAGCTGGGGACGATTTGTCCGTGCTTGTCGCGCACTGTGGCAAAGACGTTGACCACCTTCACGTCTTTCTTGAAGGTCGGGGTATTACTGGAGTCGTCGGAAGTTGCAGAGCCGGAAGTGCTAGAGGACGTAACCGGGCTCTGGCTGTAAAGCGGTGCCGTGCAAAGCGAAGCGACAATTAACGCGACGGCCAGCGCACGGGCGCAGTAGCGGCCGATGGTTTCGGTGGATCGGGAAGCAAGCACATTCATGAGCGGGTATTCAGTTCTTTATACCCGAATCACGGCGCAAAGTTGCTGGAAATCGGAGACAGAGCAGAGCCCTCGGCGGGGAGTTGCCGCACAATTTTATCTATTCGATGGGCGACGATTGTTCGTTCAGAAAACAAAGTCGGAGGCGCGCCGACCGTGCCGAATATGGAGAATGTTCACCGTTTCCGCTTCGATGGTGAACAGAACCCGGTACACGTGAGGCTTGCGACCGTAAAGGAGTTGGCGCACCTCAAACGCAAAGCGCTCACTTTCTGGGGCAACGGGGCAGCGCTTAGGGAGTGCTGCGAGGGATTGGATGGCATCGTTCAATGCCAAAAACCACCGCAGGCCCGTCTCACCAGCATGCTCCGATAACAGCCACTCAAGAATCGCCTCGGCTTCTCTCTCGGCCTGTGCCGAGATATCAACCCGGAATGCCATGCTTCCGGCGCATGTCGGAAAGGAAGTCAGCAGCGCGTCGAGTGCGTCCAGATTTTACGTCTTCATGACCTCGCGCAATACCTTCAACTGCTTGCTGAAAGTCCTGACGCTCCCATTCGAGGTAAGCGGCCAAAACATCGTCGAGAGCGGCAGCGGGATCTTGACCATGGCGATGGGCGTACTCCTCCAACTGTGCCTTGCGCTCGGGCTTCAGCGGCACCATTTCCATAATTGCTCCGATACTAACACTGATTCACCTCGCACTATTGCGTCGCCGTCGGCAGGTCGGCCACTCTCACGATAGTGCAGCTCACGTCCTTTCCGGTCGAGCCCTTCACCTTACCCTTGTTGCCCTTCACCTGGTAGTCGATGTTGGTGCCGACAACGAAATCCGTGGCGTTGATCTTGTCGCCTTCTTTGGAGCGGCAGGTGTATTCGTGCGTCTGAGCATCAAAGGTGAAGTCGTACTGCTGATGCTTGTGCTTCTTGTCGGTGGTACCGGCGGGCTGTACGTTGACCAGCCTGGTGGTGCCTGTCTGTTTCTGAGCGGCGAAGGCCGGGATTGCAAGGCAACCGGCAAGGGCTAGGATGCAAACATTGCGCATGATACGGAATTCTCCTCTGAAGATTGTAGGCGGCGAGAGCTGTTTTGCGGAAGTGCCTCGCCACCGGGATATCAGCTCGCAGCGAGTAGACTATTGACGTATGACCCTGTTCGAAGCCAAGCCCTACGATCCGGTACGTGCACGTAAGCGTCGTGGACAAATCATCGCCGGCATCGTCGTGGTGATTTTGCTTGGCCTTGTGGCGTGGCACTTCCGCTACTGGCGCGAAGAACAACAGGTGAACAGGTTCTTCGACGCCCTGCAGACGAAGAGTTACGAGAAGGCCTACGGCATCTGGATGAACGATCCTGACTGGAAGCAGCACCCTGACAAGTATGCGCGCTATCCGTTCGCCGATTTCTACAAAGACTGGGGGCCTGGAGGCGAATGGGGCCTCATCAAGAGCCACAGCATCGACGGAGTAGCCGTGCCCAAAGGCGGCAATGCGGGAGCGTTCGTCAGCCCCAGCGGCGTGGTAGTCGTGGTGACGGTGAACGAGCGCATTGGCGACAAGGCACATATCTGGGTTGAGAAATCGGACAAGACGCTGAGCTTTTCGCCCTACTAGAAAGCCGCCGTTCGCCGTTCGCCATTCGCTATTCGCAAAACGAAAATTTCGGCAGTGCGAAGATTCGCGTCAGGGCACGACCTTGGTCGGGCCGATCAACTGCATCCATAAAATTGTCATCCTGAGCACAGTGAGTTCGCCAAAGGCGAACAAACGCAGCGAAGGACCTGCTTTCGCTGTGACCGTGGAAGCTCGGGAACGGAAAGCAAATCACTCGCGGGCTAAAGCCCGCTCATGAAAAAAGAGGCACAAAAGATGGGGCTGGCTGGCACGACTAGAAGTCGTGCCCTGACGCGAAGCGTTCGCAAACCCGAGCTTCCGGCGAATCGCCAATAGCAGCTTCTCTACGCTGCGGGTGCCATGGAACGCTCGGCGGCGGTCTGGATAAATCGCTTCATCACGTTTGCCCACATCACCTTTTTACGCAGTGCGCTTTCCTTCACCGTGCGTCCCTGGGCAAACATCTGCAGCAATACTTTCAGCTTGACCACCGTCAGTAGCTGCTGCTCCTGAGGATTGACATCGTAGGCACGAAGAAATGAATCCTGTACCAGCGAAGTCAGGCTGCGATTGCAAAACGGATACTTTTCCAGCGCCTCGACTGCGCCCAGAAACGTAGCAACGTCATGCAGCGAAGTTCCCTGAGGGCTGAAGCCGGCAAACTCGCAGAAACCGACCCCATGATCGGAGATCATTACATTGAGGGGAACGAACTCATTCAGCACCGCCGACGACGATATCGGCTTTTTCACCTTGGCCAGGGAAGAGCTGACGTACTCCAGGATGGACTGCACCGAATCCTTCGCCAAGCCATCCTTCTGTGCTTTTACACAGAGCTTCTCAATATCTCCGAGTAATACCTTGCCGTCGATCGGTTGCGGGGCTGCCGCAGTGGCATCATGAAAGCGGCGCAGCCATTCGCCGGTCCGGCGGGCGGCCAGGTCCAACATGCCATCATTTCCGAAGTCTGGCAATAACGCGGCCTTCATTACGATACTTTGCAACGGCAGGCCGTTGATCTTGGTGCAAACGACGGCTCCGAGCGCAGCGAAATCTCCGATGGCTCGTGGAACCCCATCCAACTGGTGTTTGGCACAGGCTTGGGAGATGCGCTGCACATTGTCCAGCTCACGACGGGCCGAATCACATGACAACTGTGTACTGGCTTTTCCCTTGCGATAGACCTTGGCGCTGACCCGCTCGCTGCTGTCAGCAAAATCCAATACGATCTCGTAGGTGTAGTGGTCGGCCTTTGGCGTATGACCCACGACGCGAACGGCTTTTAAGTCCGTATGCTCAGGGAACAGTTCCCTTCCAGAGTTTCGCAAGCTATCGACGATCTGGTCCAGAACAGCGTCTGACATGAATTACCCGGCCCTTTCTCGGAACGACGGGAGCGCAACCCAACCCCCTGATAGTAAGTTGCCAAAAAAAGAGGTTCAGTTGGCTGAAAGGTACTTAAAACGGGCGAGGGAAAGATGGGGGCTTGATGAGCAACCACTAAATGAAGCTGGCTATACAACCCGGCGCGGGGAGGGGATTTTTCTCATCGCGAATTTGACCAACCCAAACTGGGTGCCCCATTCGGCCTGCTTTTGGCCGGGTGGGGATTTTTCTTCCAATCCGACGCGCTTTCGATACGACCAACAAAAACCCCACCCCGGCAAACGAAGCCGGGATGGGGCACCCCATTATGAGGCAGCTATTCCCAGATCTGGGTTACACCCTCTTCCAGAACGCGCACCTGCTTCTCGATACCTTGCCGCTGCGCATCGGTGATCAGTCGTGCCATCGGTTCGTCGATGGGCTCGTGGCCAAGACGGAAACTACCGTAATGCATGGGCACCATCCAGCGCGATCCCAGGTCGCGGAAGCCTTGCACAGCGTCTTCGGGCGAAGTATGCACATTGCGAAACGATGCCGGATAGTACGCCCCGATCGGCAGCAGCGCGATCTGCGGCTTCAGGCGCTCGCCGATCTCGCCGAAGCCATCGAAATATGCGGTGTCTCCCGAGTGATAAAGCGAATGCCGCGCAGCTTGTAAAACGTATCCACCGTAGCCTCGATGGGTGTCGCGAATGACGCGCGCTCCCCAGTGCTTTGCCGGGGTATGTGTAATGGCCAGTGAGCCTAGCTGCAACGTCTCCCACCAATCCATCTCGACCACGCGCGCATAGCCAAGATCGCTGACCAGGTCGCGTACATGCCGCGGCACGATGATGATTGGCCGCTTACCAGACTTGATCCTCGTAAGGCGGGCGATGGTACGCAGCGACGGGCGATGCAGGTGATCGAAGTGCGCATGCGTGACCAGCACCGCGTCAATCGGAGGCAGGTCACGCAGCCTCAAACCCGGGCGGCGCAGGCGCTTCAGAACAAAAATCCAGCGCGCAAAGTTGGGATCGATGAGAAGGTTCTTGCCTCCCATCTGAATGAAAAAGCTTGAGTGGCCGATGAAAGTTAGGCCCAACTCTCCACGTCTTGCAAGAATCGGCTTACGAATCAGACCGGTCCGCCGCGTCATGGCGGAATGACGTGCCAGCCTGGCGAATTGGCCTGCCTTGCGCCGGATTGCAGTGCTTAGCATTGACTGTTGTTAATTAGACGCGCAAAAGGGGACCCGCGATGCGAAGGCCTTACATCGGCCCCGTCATTGGATCCAGGAGCAGCTCTGTCAAATTCGCTTTCGGCGACAGCACTACAGCCTCAAGCACCAGCCTTGCCACGCTCGCGGCTTCGATCATCTTGTCGCGCGGCGCATCGGGCATCACCTGCTGCCAGATCTCGGTATCGGTCGCTCCGGGCAATATCGCTGTGACGCGAATGCCGCTCGGCTTTAGCTCTTCGCGCAGGGTACGCGACAGACTCAGCGCGCCCGCCTTTGAAGCGTTATAAGGAGCGTATCCCGCGAATGCCTCACGGGCCGCCACCGAGATGATGTTCAGGATGGTCGCGCCCGGTTGCATCAAAGGCACTGCAGCGCGCGTGCAAAGGAATGTACCCGTCAGATTGGTGTCGATGATCTCGCGCCAGAGCTCAACGCTGGTCTCATGTACAGGCATCGCCGATTGCGAAATACCGGCGTTGTTCACCAGGATGTCGAGCCGGCCGAATTCCGTCGCCACGGTAGCGAACATCCGAGCAACCGCTTCGTTGTCGCGGATGTCACACTCGACCGGAAGAACCCGTCCATCCCCCGATGCTTCGCTACCAAGCTCCGCCGCTGCAACGTCGATCGTTTGTTGCTTTCGTCCGCTGATGACGACGTTGCACGCTTCCCCGGCTAACGCTTTGGCAATCGCCAGACCAATACCGCGGCTTCCGCCGGTAACGACAGCAACCTTCCCCAATAGACGCAATTCCGAGGAGGACTTTGAAGAACCGCTATCCGTCGCCATCGGTTACGACCCGTTGCTGTTCTTGTGCTGAATGAGCGCGAGGAATTCCTGCCGCGTTTGCTGCGCGCGGAATGCTCCCAGCATCGACGAGGTCACCGTCGCCGAGTGCTGCTTCTCGACCCCGCGCATCATCATGCAGAGGTGGCGAGCTTCGATAACCACGCCTACGCCCATGGGGTGAATGGCGTTCTGGATAGTCTCGGCAATCTGTACCGTGAGCCGCTCCTGTACTTGCAAGCGGCGGGCGAAAACTTCCACCAGCCGCGGCAGTTTGCTTATCCCGATGACCTTCCCTTTCGGGATATAAGCGATGTGAACCTTGCCGAAAAACGGCAGCATGTGATGTTCGCAAAGACTGAACATCTCGATGTCTTTGACGATGACCATCTCGTCATAATCGACGGTGAACAACGCGCCTTGCAGCACCTGCTCCGGATTCTCGTTGTACCCCTTTGTCAGATACTGAAACGCTTTGACAAAGCGTTCCGGCGTGCGTACCAGGCCTTCGCGGTCAGGGTCCTCGCCCAGACGAACCAGGAACTCGCGCGTCAACTCTTCAAACGTGGCACTGGTCAGGGTGGGTGTTTCGATCGTGTTCTTCATGGTTCTCCCAGTCGTGTCGGGGGGAAACGTCGTTTTCAAGATAGTTGGGCTTCGCCGCAATACTCAAAGCTATTATTCTGCGTCTCTTCGATTCTCACCTTTTGTAGATGAGCGGCGTGGAATTCTCGTTTCAAAATGTGGAAGATCGCCGTCGCCAGGTTTTCCGTAGTGGGCACACAATCCGCGAACTCGGGCCGGGTGTTGAGATTCTGATGGTCGAATCGCTCCATGACCTCGCACCGGAAGCACTCATCAATATCCGCGAGATTGCAAATCATTCCGGTATTCGGGCTCACCTGGCCACTTACGGTCACTTCCACTGCGTAATTGTGACCATGTCCGTAGGGGTTGTTGCACTTGCCGTAGGTCAGCCGGTTCTCCGCCTCGGAGAGCTGATCGCTGTGCAATCTATGCGATGCAGCTATGACGTACCGGCGTGTCAGATGGGCCTTCATTCTTCTCCGTAGTAGTCCACGAACAGGTCAGGCATTTCATAAACGCGCACGCGGTGGAGTTGCGCTGATTTCAGCTTCGCTTCCAATCGGTTCCAGATCGCGATCGCGAGGTTTTCGGTAGTTGGAATTTGAGCAGCAAACTCTGGAACTTCTTTATTAAGGTGGCGATGGTCCATAGCCTCGACCACTTCCTCATTCAAAATATCCTTGAGCTGCTTAAGGTCGACCACGAAGCCGGTTGTAGAATCAACTTCACCCTTGACCGTCACCTCTAGCGTGTAGTTATGGCCGTGACCATTGAGGTTGGCGCACTTTCCAAAGACGCGCTGGTTCTCTTCCGGTGTGAATGCCGGGTTGTGATAGTAATGCGAAGCCGAAAATTCGCACTTGCGAGTTAGATAGATCATGTTTAGCAATTAGCAATTAATTAGATGTGTCATCCCGAGCGACGAATCCGCCGCAGGCGGATGAGGAGTCGAGGGATCTGCAGTTTGCTGGCACCACCGAAGCAGTGTCCGTTGCATACCTTCGCCCCTTCCACTGTATCGAGCCGCGCCGGTGCGCAAGATACGAGCGAACCAACAGTACCGTAAACAGCGGCAGTCCGAAGATCGCCGATGCATTTGACAGCCGATCAAAATGCGCCCGCTGAATCCGTTGATAGAAGAAAACCAGCAACCCGAAGGCGACCACTCCATTCACCAGCACACCTGTCCGATCGCGATCCAGCAGTGCGACCACCACCGCAATCAAGCTGGCGACGATCAACGCAAATTCAATGCCGCGTCGCAAGGCCAGCCCGCGCGCATTGGGAAACAGCAGCACCAGGTTCTTCGTCCATCCCTCCCACATCTGCGGGAAGCTGCGATACATTCGCGTACTCACCACATCTGACACGCGGAACTGAAGTCGATAGCCCGCGCTCTTCACCTTACGCGCAAGCTCCACATCGTCCAAGGTGGCCTGGGCGACCGCTGCGTGTCCCCCAACCGCATCGTAGGCATCGCGCCGAATCAACAGATACTGCCCATTCGCCGCCGCAACCGGTGATGCAGGATCGCTAACCTCTCGTGGGCGAAACGTCACTGCCAGCTCGGCAAAGATCACCGGCATCAGCGCGCGCTCGGCCAGGCTATGCACTTCCTGCTTTGGTGAAAATGACAGTAGCGCCGCGCCATGCTCTTCCGCCTCGCGTAACCCGCTCGCGATCGATGTGGGCGAGTGTCGCGTATCGGCGTCGGTAAACAGCAGCCACTTCCCTGTCGCAACCTTCGCGCCGCTCCAGCACGCATTGCACTTGCCGCTCCAGCCGGCAGGAAGTGGATCCGCCTCAATGACCTGGACCGGAAAGCTTTGCGCAATTTCTCGGGTGCGATCGCTGGAATGGTCGTCCACCACGATCACGTCGCAGCTAACGCCTTGCTGTTCCACCAGCGACTGCAGGCAGTTGGCGAGGTTTGCCTCTTCATCCCGGGCGGGGACGATCACCGACACCTCGACTGCGCCCTTCGTGGCATCCATGCTTCGCGAGCTCTTAAGTATTATAGATTTGTGAAGCGCTTCGCATCGGCCGCCGTCCTCGTCTGCCTCTTTCTGCTTGCTGCCTGCAACGGCAATCGTCCTCCCAAAATCGGAGAGAAAGCCCCAGACTTTACACTTACCGACTCAGATCGCACCGTCTCACTGGCGCAGCTCCGTGGGAAACCCGTGCTGCTTAATTTTTGGGCAACCTGGTGCCCGCCCTGCATCGAAGAGATGCCATCGCTGGTGCAGTTACAAAAGCAGTTGGGCGACAAGGTTGTGATTCTCGCCGTCAGCGAAGATGCCGACGATGCCGCCTACAAGCAGTTTGTGCGCGATCACAACGTCGACCTGCTCACGGTGCGTGATGCTAAAAACTCGGCCAACACTCTTTACGGCACCTTCCAGTTTCCTGAGACCTACGTTATCGATAAGGACGGGGTCATTCGCCGCAAGTTCATCGGCGCCGCTGACTGGACCAACCCCGAGATCATCGAGTATCTCAATAAGCTGGAGACGGGCAAGTCGTAAGTCTTCTGTTCGCTACTGGTGAAGCGGATTCAGGTTGTGTAAGGCTCCTTGAAACGGCACAGGAGGAGCGATTACAGCCCCGCCTCCAGCCGCGAGCGCGGATCGAGATAATCGCGCAGGCCATCGCCAACAAAATTGAACGACAGCACAGCCAGCATCACCGCCGCTGCTGGAAACAGCACCAGGTGCGGTGAGTCGAATAGGTGCGAGCGCGCGTCGTTGAGCATGGCTCCCCAACTGGCAGTCGGGGGCGGCACGCCCAGGCCAAGAAAGCTCATCGTTGCCTCGGCCAGGATTGCGCCCGCCATGCCAATGGCAGCCTGCACCAGCACCGGTTGAATGATGTTGGGCAGGATGTGACGCACCACAATGCGCAGATCGCTGGCTCCCAGCGCACGGGCCGCTTCCACAAACTCGCGCTCGCGAACCGACAGCACCTGTGCCCGCACTAACCGGGCGTAGCCGACCCAGCCACCAATCGAGAGCGCAAAGATCAGGTTGAAAATTCCCGGCCCCAGGAAGGCGACGAACGCGATGGCCAGCAGGATGCCGGGAAACGACATGAAGGCGTTCATCACCACCACGTTCAGCAGGCGGTCGGTCACGCCGCCGTAATATCCGGCGATGGAGCCGAAAATCAGTCCCAGGGTAAGCGAGGCCGCAACCACGCTGCTGCCCACCAACATGGAGATGCGAGCGCCGTAGATGACGCGCGACAGGATGTCGCGTCCCAGTTCGTCGGTACCGAACCAGTGCGCCGCCGATGGCGCCATCAAGCGTGAGGGAAGATCGATGTAGGCGGGATCGTAAGGCGACAGCCAAGGCGCAAACAGAGCGCAGGCGACGAACACCAGGATCATCACGGCGCCCGCCGTCGACAGAACGTTGTGGCGGGCGGCGCGGCGAATTGCGCCGACTGGGGCCGCAGCAATCATGAATGGCTCATCTTAACGTACCCGGGCTCCGAGCTTGGGGAGTACAATCGGCTGTTCTCAACTCGCGGCCCATGCTTCCTTTCAAACTTGTCTATAGCGAGAGATATTTCCTGCCTATCGGCGAGCATATTTTTCGCGCCGACAAATTCCGGCTGATCGTCGACCGTCTGTTGCGAGACGGCGCGATCGACCGTTCCGACCTGATCGAACCTTCCCTGGCTTCCGAGCAGGATGTCATGCTGGTGCACTCGCCACATTATGTGAACAAACTGATGGAAGGCAGCCTGTCGGCACGGGAAGAGCTGCAGATGGAAATTCCCTACTCACCTCAGGTAGTCGATGCGTTCATGCTGCACGCCGGCGGCTCCATACTTGCTGCTGAGCGCGCGCTCCAGGATGGGGTTTGCATCTCCGTGGGCGGCGGCTTCCATCACGCATTCGTCGATCACGGCGAAGGATTCTGCATGATCAACGACATCGCGGTCGCGATACGGGCCATGCAGAAGCGAGGGCTCATCCAGCGCGCCATGACGGTGGACTGCGATGTTCACCAGGGCAATGGGACGGCGACCATCTTCAGCAAACCGGCGCAGAGTGCGCCGACGCTGCCCTCAGGTTCACCGCCGAGTATCGGCGGCACACGCGGCGGGATGTTACGAGGCGGCTGCCAGGATGTGTTCACCATTTCACTGCACCAGGAGAACAATTACCCGTTTGTGAAGCCGCCATCCTCGATCGACGTGAACCTGCCGGATGGCTGCAGCGATGAGGAGTATCTTGCCTGGCTCGACAATGCCCTGAGTTCGGGACTGCGAAATTTTGAGCCTCAGCTTATCTCGTATGTTGCCGGGGCCGATCCCTTTCGTGAAGATCAGCTGGGAGGGCTCAATCTGACGATCGAAGGATTGAAGCGGCGTGACCTTCTGGTATTCCGGGCAGCGCGCGCACGGGGGATTCCCATCATGGTTACTTATGCCGGAGGCTACGCCATCCACATCGAGGACACCATCACGATTCACTGCAATACGATTCTGGCGGCGGCAGAGATTTATCGCCAGGCAAACAGCGCAGACTTACAGTGACAAGCATTGTCGCGCTCCGGACGACAGCAGGTCCTTCGCTTCGCTCAGGATGACAACCGCCAAAGAGTTGGAATGAGGATTACGGGGGGCCTACTCATTCCTTCGGTTGGAATGAGTGGGATTACGAATGCTAGCCAGCTCACCAGGATGCCACCCGCCGGTTGCCTGCCGCCCCCTTGACACCGCACAATAGGGGCAATCCGGAGGATTGCCTTTGGACCTTGCGGTTGGAAGCACATTGCTGCAGTACACCATCGTGCGCCGCCTGGGCGCAGGCGGCATGGGCGTGGTGTATGAGGCGGAGGACAGCAAGCTCGGCCGCCACGTCGCGCTGAAGTTCCTGTCGGCTGAGGCCGAGCAGGACGCGTCCGCGCTGGAGCGTTTCAAGCAGGAGGCACGCGCCGCCTCCGCGCTGAATCATCCGAACATCTGCACCATCTACGCCATTGAAGAGTGCGATGGCCACAGCTTCATCGCCATGGAACTGCTCGAAGGTCAGAGCCTGGCGGAGAAGATTCATGGCCAGCCGCTGCCACTGGACAAGATTCTGGACATCGGCATTCAGGTAACGGATGCGCTCGATGTCGCTCATCACAAGGGCATCGTCCATCGCGATCTCAAGCCGGCCAACATCTTTGTCACCACCCGCGGACAGGCGAAGATTCTGGACTTCGGATTGGCGAAACTCATTCGCGAGCGGCGGGCCGCTATGGAAACCGTCGGCGGAGACGCTCCCACCTATGCGGCACCACATTTGACATCGCCTGGAACCGCCGTAGGAACCGTCGCCTACATGTCGCCCGAGCAAGCGCGTGGCGAGGATCTCGACGGCCGCAGCGATCTGTTCTCGATGGGAACAATTGTTTACGAGATGGCGACGGGCCGCATTCCTTTCGCGGGCAATACCTCAGCCGTAATTTTCAGTGAGATTCTGACGCGCAATCCTCCGCCGCCTAGCGAATTCAATCCGAGCATCGCGCCCAAGCTGGAAGAGATCATCGGCAAGGCGCTGGAGAAAGATCTCGATCTGCGCTATCAGAGCGCAGCCGAGTTGCGTGGGGATTTGAAACGGCTGAAGCGCGATAGCGAATCGGGGAAAACCGCGGCGCATTCCACCGTGGGATTCGCGCCGGCGGGAGCTGCCGCGTCGGGCTCGGCAGGGATTGCGCCTCCGGTTTCGTCGCAGTCTTCGTTGCCCGTGGCGCCCTCAAGCGTTGGGTCTGGACATCGCAGCTCGCCCGTAATTGAAGCCGCGCGTGAGCACAAAGGTCGCGCAGGATTGGTGGCGACCATCATGGTGCTTGTCCTCGCTGCGGCTGGATTCGGAGTTTA
Organism: uncultured Acidobacteriaceae bacterium; assembly: GCA_963846795.1. GTDB lineage: Bacteria > Acidobacteriota > Terriglobia > Terriglobales > Acidobacteriaceae > CAVVDY01. The sequence goes on along the minus strand of CAWJXJ010000012.1, from coordinate 170,075 downwards.
TTCGTTCATTCAGGGGCGAGGCGGGAGCAGACAACTACCGTTTCAGTCGGTCAGTCTGGAGAAGCTCACCGACTCCGGCAAGGTCAAGCTGGCTACGATTTCGGCGGATGGCCACTATCTGTTCAACGTTCACGATGACGGCCGAGGCACCCAGAGCTTGTGGATGCGGCAGATCGCCACCGGCAGCGACAAGGAGATCCTCCCCGCTACCGAGGGACGCTACGTCGGCCTCACCTTCTCGCCTGACGGGAATTACCTGTACTTTGTCCGCAACGAGCCGCAGCGGCCAGGATTGAATCTGCTCTACCAGGTTCCGACGCTGGGAGGCACGCCGCGGCTGCTGATTACTGACGTGGACAGCGCGGTAAGTTTTGCGCCCGACGGCAAGCGGTTCGTGTTCCTGCGCGACAGTGGCGCCGACGCGAATTCCAAGTTGATCATCGCCAATGCCGATGGCAGCAATGAGCGCGTACTGGCCACACTCCCCTTGCCCGGCTATAAGGACCCGGCATGGTCAACCGACGGCAAAACCATCGCCGCGACCGTTCTCGATCCCGGAGGCGAGAACCTGGGCAGGGTAGTCGGTCTGGAGCCTGATACCGGTAAGGAACGCACCATCTACGCGGCGACCGCGCAGCTCAGCAAACCTACCTGGCTGCCAGACAGCAAGACCATGGCGGTCGTTTTTCAGGACGTATCTACAAATTGGGACGGTCAGATCGGAGAGATCAGCGTGCGCGACGGAAAGTTCCGGCGCATCAGTAATGACCTGAACTATTACAGCGTCGACACTCTGGCCGGTACCGCCGACGCGAAAGAGTTGGTCGCAGTGCAATCCACCCCAGTGGTGGGTCTTTATACGATGAATTCGGAGCCGAATGCTCCCGGCGCCCCCGCCATGGTCGACAATCGCCAGGACATACACGTGGGGTGGACCACCGATGGCAAGCTCGTCGCCATCGACTGGGACGATCACATGGTGACCATGAATGCTGACGGAAGCAACCGTGCGGTGATCTATTCCGACCGGCTATTCATGACCGACCTGTCGGTCTGTCAGGACGGACGCCATGTTCTTTTCAGCATGCCCAATAAGCAGACCAAGGGCGTGAGCGTCTATCTGCTGGACTTGCAAACATTGACCCCGAAAGCCATCACCTTCGGCAAAGCTGACTTGAACGCCTTCTGCTCGCCTGACAGTAGCTTCTTCCTCTATACCAAACTGGAGAATGGCAAGAAGATCTTGATGCGTCAGCCGCTGAGTGGTGGCGAAGCGAAACAGGTTTTTCCCGACTTCGCCCAGTTCGGCAGCTTAAGCGCCGATGGCAAGACCGCCGCAGTACTCACCATTGAGGGTTCGGGCGTAGATACGAAAACCGTGATCAAGCTGATCGACGCCAATGGCGGACCCCCGATCAAGACGATTTATCCCAGAACCTCTATTGCAGGACTCATGACCTTTTCGCCTGACGGCAAGTACCTGTACTATCCGGTGAACGAACACGGTGTGTCGAACATCGTGAAACAGTCAGTCGAGGGCGGCGATGCGGTTCCGGTAACCAACTTCGACGATCTCCTGATCTACGATTATTCTTACGACTGGAACAGTAAGAGGCTCGCCGTAACCCGTGGCCGTTCCAATAGCGACGCGGTGCTTATTAAGGACCAGCGGGCGGAGTGAAATTCAATCAAGCAGGGTTATACAGAAAGCTATGTTCTGCACAAATTGCGGTGAGGAAATGCGGGTGAGCGACAAGTTCTGCGCCAATTGCGGAACAGCGGCCGCCCCTCGACCAGCCAAGCCTCGGGCCACTGCCGCGGTTCCGCCCGAGCCACCCGCGCCCACGCGCGCTCGGCAGTCCACGGCCGAAGCTTTTCATGCACCGCTGCCGCCGACCTCAACCAGCGCACCCAATGTGAGACCGCCGGAACTTGGGTTTTCGGCTCCCACCCGGCAGGCGGTACCTGCTCCCGCGCCGCCGATGAAAGCCGCCGCCCCACCGCCCCCGCTTTCCCCGCAACAGGAACAGCAGGTTTTATTGGAAGCCGAGGAGATCGCGTCGGTACGCGGCATGCTGCCCATTGACGCTTTGCCCGAAGACTTCACAGCTCCTCCCGCGGTACCTCCTGCAACGCGGGCAGCCGCGACCCAAACCTGCGCGTCGTGTGGCGAGCGCAATCCTCCTGGCAATCGCTTCTGCGAGAGGTGCGGGCGGCCGCTGGAAGCCGAGGCTGCGGCGCAGTCCGCACCGACTCCTGTGCAGGCTCGTTCGGAGGCGCCACCTCCGGTTGCGCACAGTGCCTGGTTAGACGTGCCGGAACCGGCGCGGCCGGCTGTCGCTGCTCCGGTGAAAGCGCCAGCGGTTGCGAAAGCCGCGGCAGCTCCGGCTCCCCTGGCTGCCAGTGCCACCGGGAAGGACGACTTTTTCTACTTCTACGACGACAAGTCCTCACAGCGCGGCAATCGCAAGCTGCTGATCGTTCTGATGGTGGTGCTGGCGCTGGGAGTTCTGGGCGTCATTTACCTGCTGTCGCGCCCGTCCGCCAAGAGCGCACCCCCAGCAAATCTCGCGATCACCATTGCACCCACCGAAACGGAGATCTCGGTCGGCGAGTCGCATGACTTCACAGCTACCGTCACCGGAAGCGGTGACACTGATGTCACATGGTCGGTGGTTGAAGGCAGCGCAGGCGGTAGCGTAGTCAACCGCGGAGCACAAGCTCAGGGCGGAGCTGTCGCCAGCCTTGGAGTTTACGTCGCGCCCACAATGCCGGGAACTTACCACATAATGGCGACCAGCAAGGCGGATCCCACGAAGTCAGCGACAGCGGAAGTGCTGGTTAGCGGGAAGTAGGAAGTTGTCGGTTGTCGGTTGTCGGGAACGCTGGGAACCAAATCCTCAATCGCCGAAGCGATCACGCCGTTCGTGCCGAAAGCATTCTCCCTCTTCGGATGTCATCCCGAGCGGCGCCGAGGGACCTGCAGTTTGTGCGCCTGCCGATGAACCTTTGTCGTGGCCCGTGGCTGCGGAGGTGTCGCCTACGCAAAGAATTTTTCAGGAATGAGCGAAACTGCAGGTCCTTCGACTGCGTTCGTCCGCCTGCGGCGAACTCACTCCGCTCAGGATGACACCCCAAGAGGAAGAATGCTTCGGCACGACTGTCGCGCCCTGACGCGAAGCATCACACTGACAACCGACAACTGACCACCGACAACTGCTTTCCTACGCTCCGCCCTTTGCTGCCGTGCCCAGCGCCTCCAGCACATCCACCGCGCACGAATAGCGGCCGAATGGCGCGGCGATCTGAGCGCCCTGCACCAGCTCGCGCGCGGCGGAGAGCATATCGCGAGCAATGGCGACGCCTTCGGCGCGCGCGGCGTCGGCGGTGCTTGCCTTGACCATGCGCTCGATAATGTCGTCGGGGATGGAGACGCGTAGCTCGTTCTTCATGAACTCGGCATTACGCGCGCTGGTCAGCGGCCAGATACCGGCTACGACTGGAACGCGGCAGTGCGCAATGTTCTTCAGAAACTCTTCCAACAGCCGCAGATCGAAGACCGGTTGCGTCACCGCGAGCTCGGCTCCGGCTTCGACTTTGTATTCGAAGCGGCGAATTTCTTCGGCGATGTTGTCCGCGCCCGGGTTCGCTCCCACCGCGATCACGAACCTGGTCGCCTTGCCGATTGGGTTCGAACCGATATCGAGTCCGCGATTCAGGTTGTGAACGATATTCACCAGTCCAATGGCATCGACATCGAAGACGGCGGTGGCATCGGGATAGTCGCCCATCTTCGGCGGATCGCCAGTGATGCAGATGAGATTGTTGATGCCGACCGCGCTCGCCCCCAGCAGGTCTGACTGAATACCGAGCACGTTACGATCGCGGCAGGTGTAGTGCAGAATCGGCTCAATGCCAACCTGCTGCGCGATGAGCAGGCACAACGCCTGGTTCCCCATGCGCGCTGAGGCGCGTGGACTGTCGGGAATGTTCACCGCATCCACGCCAACCGACTTCAGGAACCTCGCGCCCTCGATCTCCTTGGCGGAATCGATGCCCTTGGGAGGAACGATCTCAACCATGGTGACGAACTCGCCTTCGGCGATCTTCCGCCCCAGTCGCGAGCGTTGACCAAGAGGAAGGCTCTCGACCGGATGGGCCGCCGGAGCTTCCACCTTTTTGAACGAAGTGGTGCGCGCCGAGCCGACCCGAAGACGCGACTTCATGCTGTGAATGTGCTCGGGCGTGGTGCCGCAGCATCCGCCGACCAGACTGACGCCGACATCCACGAACTTCTTGGCGTAACTGGCCATGTACTCGGGCGAGCAGAGATAGATGTTGCGTCCTTCCACCGAGCGCGGCATACCTGCGTTGGGCTGCGCCGAAAGCGGAGCTGTGGTTACCGCCCGCACCCGCTCCATGGCGTCGAGCATGGCGACCGGACCGACGCTGCAGTTGCAGCCCACGACGTCGGCGCCCCACTCTTGCAACTGCGGACCATAGTGTTCAGGGCTGGAGCCATCGAGACAATTGCCGTCCTCGTCGATAGTTACCTGCGCCACCACCGGCAGCTTGGGATTGACTTCGCGGGCGGCCAGCAAAGCCTGATGCAACTCCTCGAGATACCCGAAGGTCTCCAGAATGAGGAGGTCGACACCTTCTTCGTTCAGCGCCTGTATCTGCTCACGGAAGGCGTCGCGGGCCTCTGAAAGTGCGATCTTGCCCAGCGGCTCGATACGAACCCCGAGCGGGCCGACGGCCCCGGCCACCAGCGCGTCGAAGCTTTTCGCCGCCTCGCGAGCCACCCGGGCGCCCATGCGGTTGATGTCAGCCAGCTTATCAAGACATCCATGCTTGCCCAGGCGAAACGAATTGGCGCCAAAGGTGTTTGTTTCTACGATCTCTGCTCCGGCCTGAAGGTAATCGTGGTGGATGTTGCGAATCAGGTCGGGTTGCGAGAGGTTGAGTTCATCGTAGCAACGGTTGATGAAAATGCCCTTGGAGTACAGCAGGGTGCCCATGGCCCCGTCGCAAAGAACGGCGCCGGTTTGCAAGCGAGTTAGAAGGTCAGTGGCCATGCTTCGTGACTGCTACCTGATGGGCGCAGAACCCTATGGTACACGACGCAGAATCAAATCGAGCTCCGGAGGCAGCATGGACTCCCTTTGTTATAATTCTCTTTTCCAACAACTTACGTACGCCAGTAAAGAATTGCGGGGCAGAACGTTGAATCGAGTTTTGGCGCTTGTGGGAGCGGCAATCTGTTTGTTGAGCTTGATTGCCTGCGGTGGGAGCAACGGCAATCAAACCTATACCACCTCGAACGGCAATACCATCAGCAACCCCAGCAACAGTATCAGAAACCGGGCCTACATCAGCAATCAGTATTCCGGCAACCTGCAGATTGTTGACACCGCCAACGATACGACGGCGTTTTTCTCTTCGACTAACACCGAGACCACCACGACCAATCAGATTGTGGATTTGTCGGTAAACATCCCCGTCGGCATCTCGGCGACTTTATTGGCCCGTGCCCCGAGCGGGGCAATAACGGCGGTTTACGACCCGTCTGACCTGAGTGTCAACTTCGTAGATAATTCGACGCAGGCCTCCACATCATCAGTCACTCTGCCTGAATGGACGGGCATGTTAGTATTCTCCCCCGATTCCACAAAGGTATACGCTCCTACCGGCAACGCGAATCAGATTCAAGTGGTCGACGCCGTTAATTTCGATATCGCCGCCACTTACATCGTACCTTCGGTACGGTGGATCGCGTTAAACCCCGGGGGTACCATACTGTTGGCATTCGCTGACAATTCCGATTCCATGTGGCTGATCAACCTCAGCGCCACTCCCATCACCCCGGTTGCGATTCCAGGCTTCTCTCGGCCAGTCAATGCGTTCTTCAGCAGCGACGGCAACACCGCGTACGTGCTGAATTGCGGCAACCAATGCGGCGGCAGCGCGGCCCCCTCGGTTGCACAGTTCAATATGACCTCGCAGACCATCACGGCCACGGTCCAAGTTGGGGGAGCAACTGTGGGTCTGGTAGATAGCAACAATCTTTATGTCGCGGGATACGCCGGCGGCGCGAACGGTACGTTAGACATCGTCGACATTTCAAGTATGACCCGCAGCACCGCCAATTCCATACTGATCAACGACGGACAGCAGTGGAAGATGGCGTTGAACAACAACAAGCTCTACATTGGCGCCAAGACCTGCGCCAACACCGTAACCGGATGCCTGTCTGTCGTGAATGTGACCAACCAGACGGCCGACGCCCCCTTTCCGCCCCTTGGGCCGGTCACTGGGATACTCTCCATTCCTAATCGCACCACCATGTACGTGATCCAAGGCGGCGTGCTCTATATTTACGACACCACGACTGATCAACTACAAAAGACGCAGCTTTCGTTTCGTGGCGCCCTCTATGACCTGGCGCAGATCGATCAGTAACCTCGTACCCGACAAATCTGTGGCACTGACTGTTCACCCTAGGGCTGGCTTCCTCTTCTCGATTCCTAAGCCGAAAGCGACTTTGTGGGCATAGCCTGTCAAATTTTGCTGACCCCAGGCAAATCCTAGCTAGGAGAGCTGCATCTAACCTTTGCGCTGCTGATTACCCGGAGTAACGGGGCGGCCGACTTCCCCTCGTATTCACATGAACGCACGAACTATCCCCAATATCGAGGGGAATACCGACGGTATACCCACACCAGCAGCCGCGACCAAAGCAGACGTCCGGCAAAGCCACTCTGCGACCGACCTAAAGCTAACCACCATGGAGGGCGACAGCGAGATGGCCGCCCTCATACGCGCCTACGACTGGTCGCAGACGCCACTGGGACCGGTTTCGTCGTGGCCGCAGAGCTTGCGAACCTCGGTGAGTCTAATCCTTAACTCGCAGCACCCAATGTGGATCGGGTGGGGTCCGTCGCGCACCTTCTTATACAACGACGCGTACATCCAGGTTCTCAGTCTGGCGAAGCACCCTTGGGCCTTGGGCAGGCCGGCACAGGAAGTCTGGCGCGAGATCTGGGATTTTTGCGGGCCGCTGGTGGACAAAGTCTTTGAGAAGGGTGAGCCGTCATTTCTGGACGACGTGCGGCTGTTCATGAGTCGCGGCGATTACCTGGAGGAAACCTACTACTCGTTTTCCTACAGTCCCATTCTGGACGAGTCCGGTCAGGTGGGTGGGCTCTTCTGCCCGTCGGCCGAAGTCACTCCCAAGGTTTTGAATGCACGGCGACTGCGAACCCTGTCGAACCTGTCGGCCGACGCATTCCTCGAAAAAAGCGTGAGCAACGCCTGCGCGTCAGCCGCCCGTACCCTGGAAAGCAACCCAGACGACGTACCGTTTGCGCTCCTCTTCCTTCTGTCGCCGGACGGACGCAACGTCTCACTCCAGGGCCGGACGGGTGTGCCGGACGGTGACTGGCGCCGCGCGTTCCCGTTCTTAGACCTGGATCAAGCAGAGGGGGCGGAAACCGGCGGATTGCTGGAAGAGATCCGCGGCGGCCACTCCCATGTCATCCCCGTTTCTCATATTGATTCGTTGCCACTCGGGCCGGCACAGCAGAAGGTGAAGCAAGCGCTTGTCTTGCCAATTAAGTCGCGAGCGGAAAAACAGGCGCTCGGAATTCTCGTCGCCGGGGTCAATCCCACGCGCAAGCTCGATGAGGAATACCGCACCTTCTACAACCTCGTGGCGGACCACATTGCGACCGCTGTGGTGAACGCGCGCGCTTACGAGGACGAGCGCAAGCAGGTGCAGGCCCTGGCCGAACTGGATAAGGCCAAGACCATTTTCTTCAGCAATGTCAGCCATGAGTTTCGTACGCCGCTCACCTTGATGCTGGGGCCGATTGAGGCCGCACTGGCGCGACCGATGTACTGGGAGGGAGAGCGCCAGGATTTCGAACTGCTTCACCGGAATGCTATGCGCCTGCTCAAGCTGGTCAACACGCTGCTTGATTTCTCGCGCCTGGAAGCGGGCCGGGTGCAGGCTGAGTTTGAGCCGGTTGACCTGGCGCGTTTCACGACCGAGCTGGCAAGCGTTTTCGGCGCAGCCGCTGACAAAGCCGGATTGCATTTGCGGGTTGACTGCCGGCCGCTCTCAGAACCCGTGTACGTCAACCGCGACATGTGGGAGAAGATTGTGCTTAATCTTCTCTCCAACGCGCTCAAATCCACCTTTGATGGGGAGATTGCAGTAACGCTGCGGGAGGCCGATGGTCACGTGGAGCTCACCGTCCGTGACACCGGTACCGGCATCGCGAAGGAAGAGATCCCGCACCTGTTCGAGCGCTTCCGACGCATCGAAGGTGCGCGGCGCCGTACCCATGAAGGTAGTGGAATTGGCCTCGCACTCGTATATGAATTGGTCGCAATGCACGGAGGCTCAATCGCCGTAAGCAGCGTTCTACATTCCGGCACGACGTTCAGCATCCGTCTTCCATTTGGTTCGGACCATCTTCCCCCGGACCGGGTTCGCACGCGCACACGGGATCGTGCCACCGCGCCGGGCAGTGCAGCGCTTTACGTTCAAGAAGCGCTGAGTTGGCTGCCTGACGTGATCTCCGACACGGAATTCGGGCTCGACCTCGGAGGCACAACCTCAGTGCCGCCGGAAGTAAAACCTTCCTTGGCTACCGTATTGCTCGTCGATGACAACCACGATATGCGTGACTATGTCCGCCGTCTGCTGGCGCGAAGCTTTCGGGTAAAGACCGCAGAAAACGGTAAGGCGGCGCTCGATCTGGCATCGTCCGAACCTCCCGACCTGGTTCTAACCGACGTGATGATGCCGGAGATGGATGGCTTCCAACTCCTGGCTGCCTTGCGGCGGAATCCCGCCACTAGCGCGGTACCGGTCATCATTCTTTCCGCCCGTGCGGGAGAAGAGGCTCGTGTAGAAGGCTTGCAAGCCGGCGCGGACGATTACCTGGTGAAACCCTTCACCGCCCGCGAACTACTAGCGCGGGTCGAGTCGCACATCCGCATGGCCGAGTTTCGCCGTAAGGCTCAGCAACGCGAGCTTGAGTTGCTGAGCAGTGTGCAGCAGGCGCGGCATTTGGCGGCTGAAGCCTTAGAACATATTACGGATGGATTCTGGATCTACGATTCCGAGTGGCACATCACGTATGTGAATGCTGCCGGCGAAACCATGTCGAAACGGTCGCGCGAAGAGCAAGTTGGACACACGCTCTGGGAGTTATTCCCCGATCTCGTGGGATCGGAACTTGAGCCCCAGTTTCGCCGGGCGATGGAGAATCGTGAGATGGTTGAGTTCGAATGGCACTATGAGCCGTGGCAGCGGTGGTATCGCATGCGGGTTTATCCGACGCCTGACGGTGGAGTAGCTGTCTCGGCGCGGGATTCAAGCGAGGCACGCCTGGTGGAGAAGGCGCTGCTGCGTGCCGAGCAAGTCTCCGCCGCTGGTAAATTGGCCGCCAGCATATCGCACGAGATCAATAACCCCCTCGAGGCCGTCACCAACCTCCTTTTCCTTGCCAAGACTTCTCCTGAGCTGAGCGACGAAACGAAAAAGCTGCTAGGCATCGCCGATACCGAATTGCAAAGGCTCTCGCAAATCGCTCGCACCAGCTTGAAGTTCTTCCGGCAGTCGACTGCTCCGGCATCCATCTCTGTCCGCGACTTGATCGAGTCGGTTGTGACCGTCTTCCAGCCGCGTATCACCCGCCTGGGAATCAACCTGCGAAAGCATTATGAAGATACGCCGGAGCTGCTCTGCTTCCCGGGCGAGTTACAGCAGGTATTTACAAACTTGATCTCGAATTCGCTGGATGCCATGAGAAGGGGCGGAACCCTGTTGGTTTCAGTGCGGCCCGCGCCTGGCGGATCACAGGCTGGTGCAAAAGGTATCCGCGTGATCGTGATGGATTCCGGCGAGGGTATGGACGCCCAGGTTCGCTCGAAGCTCTTCGAACCTTTCTTCACCACCAAGGGCGAAGCCGGAACCGGTCTCGGTCTCTGGGTGAGCAAAGGTATTATCGACAAACATAAGGGCCACATCCGGGTGCGCAGCTTGACCGGCAAAGGAACAGCGGTTTCCGTATTCCTGCCGTTCAATTACATGCAAGCAGCGGCCTCGTAAGCCTGCGGACCCGCCCAGCCTGCCTTCAGCCTTATTGCGGTTCCAGCCGCAGATGATGCACTCCCGCGCCCTGAACGGCTTGGGACGAGAATGGCAGAGGGAAGGTGCGGCCATGATAGTACGCGTCCCATTGATCGTTGAAGTGCTCGCTGAAAATGTCCCCTGATTGTCCATTCACGATATCGAGCGTAGAGTGATCGAGGTCTAACATGTCTGCGGTGAACCTCTCCGATGGCCCGAAGTGCGTGCTGACTTGCTTGATGGTTTCGTCGTCTCCTGAGAGCGGCTGCGGGCCTGGCGTGGCGCGCTTCAACACGGGGAAATTGCTCCAGAACGGATGCCTCACGTCGACCATGTGTACCCTTCCCCATTTCCAGGTGGAGAGGGCCGTTGGCGCGTGCTCCTGCGATAACGCCGCTTCCACCGCGGCCGTGAGCAGCGCGTTGTAGTCGGCATATTGTGATGGCAGCCAGCGCGGCGGCTGGTTCATCACAATGTTCTCAAGCCACACCGGCTTCATAAACCAGTGGTAAGTCTTCCAATCGTCCCCGAGCTTTGCCTTCAACAGCAACTCCTCCAGTGTTGCTCGTGAGTAATAGGCGATGGTCGGTGCGGCAAGATCAGTGGCCATGGTTCCATCCCAGTTGCGCAGCAGGTCGGCGGCAGCCTTGGCACGTCGCGAGGCGCCAGGAGTGTGATCGATGGCGTATACAAAACGCTGCGCGCAGAAGCGATCGAATTCCGACAGCACGTCGGTTTGGATGGTCAGCATGTCCGCTGCCGTGAGCTGCTTTTTGGCGCCCAGCAGCTTATATATCCGCTGCACCCGATAGGGCGCGCTCCATTCGATGGCCAGAGTGTAGGGATAGTCTTTGGGCGTCACGCGCGCATTTGCGGTTGCGATGATGCCCGATGGCGGATCGTAAACGCTGGGCATCTTGTCATAAGGAACGTAGCCGGTCCACTCGTGGCTGTCATCTTCGCCAGAGACGGGAAGCATTCCGTCGCCCACCCTAATCGGCACGCGCCCGGTTGCCTGATATCCAATATTGCCGTCGGTATCGGCGTAGACAACGTTTTGGCCCGGCGCAGTGAACTTGGAAAATGCAGCGCGAAACTCCACCCAATCGCGAGCGGAATCCACATCGAAGAACGATACGTTTCCCGCGCTGGTGTCGTAGATCGTCCACTTCAGCGCGAGCTGCCGCGTTTCGCCTGTAATGATCGGCGTAATGATGGGTCCATGGCGGGTAATCACCACGTCGAGATTGACGTCGGGCTTGCCTTTGACGCGGATGATCTCTTTGCGACGCTCCGGTTGCTCCCACCCCTGTGGGGTCAGGTATTCGCCGCGGTCGTTGAACTTCTCGACATAAAGGTCTTCGACGTTGGGACCAAGATTGGTGAATCCCCACGCGACCCGTTGATTATGTCCCACAATGACGTAGGGCACGCCAGGCAGTGTCACTCCCACAACGTCGTAGTCCCCGGCTGTCAGATGCGCTTCATACCAGGTGTCCGGCATGCGCAGATCAAGATGCATGTCGTTCGACAGCATTGGCTTGCCGGTGACGGTATGCGTGCCGGAAACGACCCAGTTGTTTGAGCCGGGACGAAGATCACCGCTGTCAGTGTCACTGCTGTACGTAAACGGCAGGGGCGCAGTGGAGGCGTTTTGAAGGGGCGCGATCGAAGTGTTTTGAAGGGGCGCACCTTCAGGTGCGCCGTGACCCACAACTCGGTTGTCATCCCGAGCGGGCTTTAGCCCGAGAGGGATCTGCAGTTGCTCTAGCGACGAACGCTTTTTTGGGCGAGCGCTGGCCGGTGCCTCCTCTTCTTCTTGATCGGGGCTCTCTCCCGCCCGCGGTTCGTTCTCAATCGACTGACCTTCTTCTCCCGGCACGTGATCACGCCACGAAGAATTCACATACAGATCCGCCGTGAGTTGGGGTCCGAGTCTGGCGAGAATCTCTTCGCGCTGCAGCTCCTTCTTGTACTCGTAGTGGTTTAGGAACTCCGTCATCGAGAGGCCCACCATCACGGAGTCCTCAACCGTCCAGTCATACGGGAAGTAGGTCATCAGCCGAAATTCCAGCGGAAGCGTCTTCTGGTGCCGCGCGATGTAGGCATTCACGCCGTCGGCGTAAGCTTGCATTCGGGCGCGCTCGTCCGCGGGCATGTTCGCGACTGTCTTCTCCGCCACCTGTCGCAGGCCTAGAATGCGCTGCTCTTCGTCGGTCTTGATGTACTCTGGGCCGAGAATTACCGCGAGATCTCCAGAGGCGTAGCGGCGCGTCATGTCCATCTGCCAAAGACGATCCTGCGCCGTTACGAAGCCTTGGGCGAAGAAGAGATCATGCAGGTTCTCGGCGGAGATGTTCGGAACGCCAAGAGAATCGCGCGTGACAATGACTGGAGCGGTGAGGCCCGACAGTTTCAGCGTCCCGTCGACTGCCGGTAAAGACGCCTTAGCGGCGCGGAAGAACCAGACATCCGCCGCCAAAAACAGCAGAAGCGCCAACGCGAGCAACAGAATGACGACTCGCAAAGTTGGACTGAATCGTTTCCGACGCGGAGGCGAGAAAATTGTGGAGACGGCCATGGAAATTTCGATTATAGCGGTGCACTCGCCTGAAAAGCGTTCACCACCGAGGGCACGGAGATCACCGAGATCGGAAAGAAGAAGCCGCGGATTTCTTGTTTTCTTAGACTCCGTGTCCTCGGTGTTCTCCGTGGTGAAACGGTTTTAACAGCGTTGGCCGGCAGTCAATACACTTCGGTCGCGCCCGGTGGGTTGCAGCTTCAACCGCGAGTTGCCATAATGAGGCGCATGAAGTTACGCTGCGCAATATTAGCGTCCCTCTTCCTCCTGCTTAGCACCGGCCTGGTAGCGAAGGATAAGAAAAGCGCTCCCGAGACATTGGCCAACGTGCATTTCACCGTGGTGAAAGACGATAACGGAAAGCCAGTGCGAAACGCTTCTGTCATCCTGCACCCGGTCGACAAAAGTGGGCACCAAGGCGGAGGCGGCTATCAGCTTAAAACCAGCGGCGAAGGCGAAGCCGGGGACGACGGTGTTCCCTACGGCAAGCTGCGCGTGCAGGTGATTGCGCCGGGATTTCAGACCTTCGGCCAGGACTACGACATCGATCAGCCGAGCATGAATATCGACATCCGGCTCAAGCGCCCAACCGGTCAGCTCACGATTTATGACAAGGGCGGCAAGAACGCCGGCAAGGACGATGGCAGTCCGCAGCAAGGAACGCCGGTGGAGCCGCAGCCTCCGAAGAACTGAACTCTTTACTTCGGCTGATTCGGCTTTGCGCTAGCGGTGATGCCCTTCTGCTTCAGGCGCTCGATTCCCTTCTGCGACTTCTCGGCGTAAGGGCCCTTGGGGAGGATCTTCAGATAGTCCTGGTAGTTCTCCATGGCGCCTTTAAGGTCGCCGGACTTTTCCAGCGCAGCTCCCAACTTGTAGGTGGCCTCGGCGTCGTGCGCCTTGTACTCCAGGGCCTCGCGATATCGGCTGATAGCTGCAGAATAATTTTCCCGCTTGAAATAGAAGTCGCCAACCTCGACGTCCTTCATCGCCTTCAGCGGATTCCACTGGCTAAACTCGCCTGAGTCGCTGGGCATGTCCAGATCCGCTCCGGGATGGTCCTTGAGGTCGCCCGCCGGAGGCGAGATGTCGATCTGGGTCTCTTTGCTGGAGCTTTCGCCGGGGCCAGCCGCGTCCGAGCGTGGCGGATTGGCCGTGTTGTCCTCGGGAGGAGGGGCGTTCTTATCAGTGGGAACCGTCTCCACCGGTGCCTGTGCACGCGCCACACACACCGGAGCAATCAGGAAACAAATCAGGACGAGCAGAATGAATTTGTACTTCACATCCATATTCTAGTTAACCCGGCTACGGTTTTGAACTCTCTTCACTTTGAGACGAAAGCCTCAAGTTCGGACCGTTGTCGCTATTCTCACCGACTTTTCACGCGGCGGCTGCCCCCTCTTCCTTTCCTTTTTCCCCGCGCTCAGTGAGAATCCTTGCATGAACGTTCTGGTCCTCAACTCGGGAAGCTCAAGCCTGAAGTTTCAAGTGATTGCCACTGATCTCGAACGCATCAAGGCATACAAAGACGAACGGCTCTGTCGCGGCGAAGTCGAGCGGCTGGGCGGCGAAGCCATCGTCACCGTTCAGGCGGGAGAACAACCGAAGCAGAAGTTCACCGCTTCCTTGCGTGACATCCCGGCGGCGTTGGATTACCTGGTGCGCTACATCAGTTCCGACAAGTCCGGGGTGACGGACATCCAGAGTGCCGGCGACATTCACGCCGTGGGGCATCGCGTGGTACATGGCGGAGAATTATTCAAAGAATCGGCGCTGATCGACGAGAAGGTGCTCAACGGGATCGTGGATTGCATCGACCTGGCGCCGCTGCACAATCCCAACAACATTCGCGGAATCCTCGCTGCACGTGACCTCTTTGGATCACGGGTTCCGCAGGTCGCGGTGTTCGACACTTCGTTTCATCACACGCTTCCCGAGCCGGCCTATCTCTACGCGATTCCGTATCACCTTTACCGGCGGCACAAAATCAGGCGTTATGGTTTTCACGGAACCTCGCATCGCTACGTCGCGTTTCGTTATCGCGCGCTGCGCAACCTCACCCGCGAGCAGACCAACATCATCACCTTTCATCTCGGAAATGGCTGCTCGGCCGACGCCATCAAGGGCGGCAACTCGGTCGACACCTCGATGGGAATGACACCGCTGGAGGGTTTGGTGATGGGCACCCGTTCCGGCGATCTCGATCCCGCCATCGTAAACCTGATCGCCAATAAGGAAGGCATGTCGGTCTCTGAAGTTGAAACGCTGCTCAACACACAGTCAGGATTACTGGGCGTCTCGGGTCTGACCAACGACATGCGCGGTTTGGAATCAGAGTTGTCGGAGCACGACGATCGCCGCGTGCGCCTTGCGATCGAGGTCTTCTGTTATCGCGCGCGCAAATATATCGGCGCCTTCCTCGCATGTATGCAGGGCGCCGACGCAATCGTGTTCACCGGCGGCATCGGAGAGAACTCGCCCGACATCCGCGCGCGCATCTGCGCCGGAATGGAGTGGGCTGGATTGAAGATTGATGAGGCGCGTAATCAGCAGATAGTCGGGCGCGAAGGAATCATTTCTACCGACGACTCAAAATTGCTCGCCTACGCGATCCCCACGGATGAAGAACTACTGATTGCTCGCGATAGCGTACGCGTGATCGAGGGTGTGCCTCATCCTTCGTAGCGCTTTCAAACTGTCATCCTGAGTCCGCTTCGGCGGACGAAGGACCTGCTTTTGGTGGCACCGCACAGAAGTTCCCTCAGCGAGAACGGCCGCTGGCTTCTAGTGTGATGGAAACAACGCAATACTTAGGTGGCACTCCTGGCGAAAGCAGGTCCTTCGTCCGCCGCGGCGGACTCAGGATGACGGGACAATCAACGCCGCGCTCAAGCACCGCACTGCCCGAACTTCCAACGAGAACAGCTCCCTCGCTTAGCTCGTGATAACAAGCTTGAGGGTGGAGCGACTGTCGCTGCCGGTTTTTACAACTCCGCTAACGCGCGATGTACCAGGCTGATCGCCATCGAACCTTCGCCAACCGCCGACGCCACTCGCTTGACGTTGCCCGACCGCACGTCGCCCACGGCGAACACGCCTGGCAGGCTTGTCTCCAGCATCTGTGGGGGCCGAGTTAGCGACCACCCTGCCTCTTGCAACGCAGCGTTATCGATGTCGCGGCCGGTAAGCACGAATCCTTTGCCGTCGAGAGCCAGGCAGCCTTGCAGCCACCCGGAGCGAGGCGACGCGCCGGCCATGATGAACACATGGCGAATGTCATGTGTCGACTCCTCGCCGGTGGCCTTGTTCTTCCATGCGACACGTTCCAGTTGCGTGTCGCCTTCGAGCGCAATGATCTCGGTTCGATAATGCAGCTCGATCTTGGGATTCTCTTCAATGCGTCGAATCAGATAGCGCGACATGGTGTCGGCCAATTGTCCCGAGCGCACCAGGACGTGTACCTTGCGCGCAGACTGCGACAAAAAAACCGCCGCCTGCCCTGCCGAGTTGCCGCCGCCCACGACGATGACGTCATCACCCTCGCATAGCTGTGCTTCCATGAAGGTCGCACCGTAATAGATACCCAGTCCTTCGAACTTCGCCAGATTGGGCAGCGGAGGCTTGTTGTATGCCGCGCCGGTCGCGATGACGACGCTGCGCGCCGCCAGCTTGGTATCGTCCTCCAACAGAATTTTGTAGGGACGCCGATTGCATGCCAGCCGCACCGCACTGCGCGACACCATAATGTCGGCTCCGAACTTCATGGCCTGAGTCAGAGCGCGGCCGGTCAATTCCTGTCCAGAGATGCCGGTGGGAAATCCCAGGTAGTTCTCGATCTTCGAGCTCGATCCCGCTTGCCCACCGGGAGTCGCGGTCTCCAACAGCAGCGCATCGAGTCCTTCTGAAGCCGCATAGACAGCGGCCGCCAGCCCCGACGGACCGCCACCCACAATGATCAGGTCGCGAACCGCGCTTTGATCGACATTGGCATTCAAACCGAGACAATCGGCTAACTGCTGGATGGTTGGATTTCGCAGTATGTCGTGGCCATTGCAAATCGTGACCGGAATCTGGTCCGGCGTGATGTTGAAGCGATCGAGCAACTCCTGCGAAGAGGCATCGGTGTCGAGGTCGCGGTATACATAGGGATAGCCGTTGCGACTCAGGAACTCGCGCAGGTGAAGCGTAGCCGCCGAATGCCGCGAACCCAGCAGAATCACGTTCCCCGCCCCGCTATGAATGATCGCCAGCCGGCGCAGAATGAAAGCGCGCAAAAAGATTTCGCTGAGCTCTGCGTCGCGCCCAATCAGGGTACGAAAGTCTTCATGCTGTAATTCCAGGAAATCACCCTCACTCGCCACCCGCCCCAGGACAAATGCGCGCTGGCCCGACATGGTGGCGATTTCCCCGGCGAAGTTGCCGGCAGTGTGAGTCACCAGTATCGGCTGGCCGGGCTGGCTCGGCTGCGTGATCTCCAGAGTGCCCGACAGCAGCACAAAAAATGGCACATTCCCATCGCCGGGCTGAAACAGAACTTCTCCTGCCTGGACATGCCGTACCTTCCCCCACGGACGAATGCGGTCGATCTGCTGCGGGGTGAGGGTGGGAAAGATCTGCGTAGGATCAAGTGCGCTGGAAGGAGGAAGCGCGACGGGGAAGGTCATGACTGTCCTTGGAACTGAGATTTCTTGCCGTGAGCAGTAGATGACGGGAAGGGGTGGAAGGCTTCAGAAGCAAGTTGTCAGTTGCCGGTTGTCAGTACATCGGTGTCATCCTGAGCGGAGTGAGGCTGGCCCGCAGGACGGGGCAGTCGAACGGAGTCGAAGGACCTGTAGTTTCTTCCCGGCGTTGAGTCGGGCAGGTGCAGAATGGCAACCGATCACTAACCACTAACCGCTATCCACCTACCACTGTTTTCTGACAACTGACCACCGACAACTGACAACTTTATAATCGAACCTTATGCCATCGTTCCCATCTGTTGCCGAACAACTGGAATACCTGCGCAAAGGGGCGGCTGAAATCATTCGCGAAGGCGATCTCTGCGAGCGCATCGAGAAGTCGCTGCGCACCGGCAAGCCCATGCGCGTGAAAGCCGGATTCGATCCCACCGCTCCCGACCTCCATTTGGGGCACACTGTGCTTATGCGCAAGCTGAAACATTTTCAGGACATGGGACACACGGTGATTTTTCTCATCGGCGATTTCACCGGACTGATTGGCGATCCCTCAGGCCGCTCGGTGACGCGACCTCCGCTTACCCGCGAGCAGATCGATGCCAACGCCGAGACCTACAAGGCGCAGGTGTTCAAGATTTTGGATCGCGACAAGACGGAAGTCCGCTTCAACAGCGACTGGCTGGGCAAGCTGGGATTTGAAGGCTTCATCCGCTTGGCAGCGAAGTTCACGGTCTCGCAGATGCTGGAGCGCGAAGACTTCCACAAACGTTTCACCGAAGAGAAGCCCATCGCCATGCACGAGCTGCTGTATCCCATCGCGCAGGGATACGACTCGGTCGCGCTCGAAGCCGATGTCGAGCTCGGTGGTACCGACCAGAAATTCAACCTGCTGATGGGACGCCAACTGCAACGCGACTACAATCAGCCGCCGCAGATTGTGCTGACCATGCCGCTGCTGGAAGGTACTGACGGCGTGCAGAAGATGTCGAAGTCGTACGGCAATTACATCGGCATCACCGAGCCGCCACAGGAGATGTTTGGCAAGGTGATGTCGATCTCCGACGAGCTGATGTGGCGTTACTACGAACTGCTGACGGACCTGACGACGCGCGAGATTGAAGCGCTGAAACAAGCTGTTGCGAGCGGCACGGCTCATCCCATGAAGCTGAAGCAGGACCTGGGCAAGCACATCGTAAACGACTTCCACGGCTACGAAGCTGCCGAGCACGCGGCCGAAGACTGGTCGCGCATGTTCCAGAAGCAGGAAGCTCCGGAAGACCTGCCGCTGGTGACGGTGAAGTTTGAAGAAGTCGCTGCGCCGAATGCAGCGATCACGAACGGCGTCGCCCAAGTGAAGCTCGACAAGCTGCTGGCGCGCACAGGCCTTGCAACCTCTGTCAGCGATGGGGTGCGCAAGGTAAAGCAGAACGCCGTGAAGCTCGACGGCGAGTTGAAGACGGAGCTGGTTGCTTCGATCAAGCTCAGCTCGGAGTTCACGCTGCGAGCAGGGAAGAAGATGGTACGGGTTATGGTCGAAAACTGACCACGCGGGGTGCCCCATCCCTGCTTCGGTTGCGTGGTGGGAGTGCTTATCTTTCACGTCGAACACTCTACGTTCAGGAACCAAACCCCCACCCGGCCAAACCCCGGCCGAATGGGGCACCCACTAATGTTTTCGTGCCATCTCTTACTTGATCGTCTGCACTTCCACGCTGAGTACAGATGGAAGATCATGCACGATGGCGTTCCAGTTATCGCCGCCGTCGGGTGAGACGTACACCTGGCCACCGGTGGTGCCGAAGTAGATACCGCAATCATCGAGCGTGTCGATCGACATGGCGTCGCGGAGAACGTTGACATAGCAGTTGGCCTGCGGCAGGCCTTTGGTGAGCGCCTCCCACTCGTTGCCGCCGGTACGGCTGCGAAATACCTGCAGCTTCCCTTCCAGCGGATAGTGCTCGCCATCACTCTTGATGGGCACAACGTAGATCGTCTCCGGCTCGTGCGCGTGTACGTCGATAACGAACCCAAAGTCGGTTGGCAAGTTGCCGCTGACCTCGTGCCAGTTGTCGCCGGCGTTGTCGCTGCGCATCACGTCCCAGTGCTTCTGCATGAAGAGCGTGCCCGGCCTCTGCGAACTCATCGCGATGTGATGAACGCAGTGTCCGACTTCGGCGTCCTGATCCGGCAGAAACTGCGAGCGTAGTCCCTTGTTGATGGGCTTCCAGTTTGCGCCGCCATCGTCACTACGAAACGCGCCCGCGGCCGAGATGGCGATGTACATGCGCTTTGGGTCGCTGGGATCGAGAATGATGCTATGCAGGCACATGCCGCCCGCGCCCGGCTGCCACTTGGGACCGGTGCCGTGGCCGCGCAGTCCAGCCATCTCGTGCCAGGTAGTGGCGCCGTCGGTGGTACGGAAGATCGCGGCGTCTTCGATGCCGGCATATGCGGTGTCAGGATCGGTGAGCGACGGCTCGATGTGCCATACGCGCTTGAACTCCCAGGGATGCTGCTTGCCGTCATAAAACTGGTGCGTGGTGAGCGGCTTACCGGTCTCGGGCGAGGTATCGTAGACGAACTTGTTGGCCTGCCCTCCGGGCCCGAACGGACCCATCTCGGGCGCGCCGCCCGGGGTCGACCACGTTTTGCCGCCGTCGTCGGAGCGCTGGATGATCTGCCCAAACCAGCCACTGGTCTGCGAAACGAAAATGCGGTCGGGATTCAACGGCGATCCCTTCATGTGGTAGATCTCCCAGCCGGCGAAGTGCGGGCCGCTGACTTCCCAGTTGTCGCGCTTGCCGTCGGAGGTGAGGATGAATGCGCCTTTTTTTGTGCCTACCAATACGCGAACCTTGCTCATACCTTCTCCTGATGTTTGTCCGACGCCGGACATGACGTTGTACTTCCGAAACTCTGATCGAAACCCGCGATACCGGCTCGTTCTAGAAGCGCTCCTGAACCACGGGCAGGATCCTCCGTATCTGGTTACTCCTAAGATAGAGTCCCAGCCATGCCAAGACGCCGACATAAACTGGCGCCAGGCCATATGCTGCCATCGGAAGGCCAGCCCGCACATTCGTAGCCACCGCGCCGCCAAGATAGCCCGTCACCAGAACAGCACCAAGCACCGAGGTACGCGGAATGGCATACAAGATCGTACAGATGAGCAGAGTTACTCCAATCGGCACAAGGACTCCGTTAGGGTATCCCAGCTGCGCCATGCCTTCCACCGCTGCCCGCACGCGAGCAATCTTCGTGATGCAATCGAATAGCAGAAAGCAAGTCACCAGCGCGCTAAGAACGCGCCCCGTCCACATCGCTGCTTTCGAAACCGCTCTACCCTGCTCCAATTGCATAACCGCTGACCTCTATTTAACGTTGCATCTTCCGCTGGCACTATTTCCCCGTCTTCCTGTCTCGTTTCGGGGGCGCCTTAAACGGTGGCAGGAGCGGTGTCAGGTCGCGCTGCTCCCAGCGGCGTCGCACCTCAGCCAATACCTGTTCGCGATTCTGCGCCATGTGCGCAATCACCTCGCAAGGAGCGCCAGTTTCCTCGTGATTCGCTCCCCATATGAGCAACTCCAGGACTACCGGCGCCAGATCGATGCCCTTGTCCGTCAGCCGATAGTTCAGCTTGCGGCCATCCAGCGGATCAGCCTCAATGCTGATGACGCCCGCCTTCCGCAGCCGCTTCAGCCGGCCGGCCAGGACGTTGGTCGCAATGCCCTCGCCCGATTCCTGAAATTGTTTGAACGTGTGATAACCGCGAACCATCAGGTCGCGAATAATCAGCAAGGACCAGCGATCTCCGATCTCCTCCAGCGAGATGCTGACTGGGCATCCCGAACGGCGACGGCGGCTATGGCCCCTGCCGATCATCCGGACAAGCTAGCAAAAGTCACTTGCAGAATGCAAGTAGATGGGATGAACTGCAGGGGGATGCGCAGGAATGGCACTTGTCAGCCTACGATCCGCATTGTGTCCATCCCGCTTCTTTTGCCGCGGTCGGTGTGCGCGAATCCCCACCCGGCCAAAAGATGGCCGAATGGGGCACCCAATTCAGGAGGGTTGCGAAACTACTTCTTGGCGTCGGTGGAAGCTGGCTTAGCCTGAGATGTATCGGGCCGTCCCGGCTCCTGGCCGGGATATTCGTACACGCCGCGCCCCGCTTTGCGGCCCAGACGTCCAGCCTTTACGTACTGCACCATCAGCGGCGCGGGACGAAACTTCTCGCCTAGCGTCTTGTGCAGGTACTCCAGGATATGCAGGCGTGTGTCTAGCCCAACCAGATCGACCATCTCGAACGGGCCCATGGGATGATTGAGTCCCAGCTTGAGTGCCTTGTCGATGTCTTCCGCGGTCGCGACGCCTTCCTGCAACATGTAGAAGGCTTCGTTGCCGATCATGGCGTTGATGCGGCTGGTAATGAAGCCGGGCGACTCGCGAATCACGACGACTTCCTTGCCCATGCGCTTGCCCACATCAACCGCGGCGGCCAGCGTGTCTTCGCTGGTTTCGAGAGCGCGGACGATTTCCAGCAGCTTCATCTTGTGCACCGGATTGAAGAAGTGCATGCCCACGCACTTCGGCGCGCGATAGGTCACGCTGGAGATTTCGGTCACGCTGAGCGAAGAAGTATTGGAGGCGAGTATGGTCGTCGGGCGGCAAATCTTGTCGAGCAGGGTGAATATCTCGATCTTCGACTCCATCTCCTCGGGCACTGCCTCGATCACCAAGTCGGCCTCGCGCGCCGCCTGCTCCACCGATGAGGCGTACTCCAACCGCTCCATCGCCTCGCCGGCAGCGTCTTTCGTGACCTTGCCCAGTTCGACGGCTTTGTCGAGGTTGGCGCGAATCTCGGTCTCGGCCTTGCGTAGCGTGGTAGGCAGGATGTCTTCGAGGATGGTGCGATAGCCGCCGAGCGCTGCGGCATGCGCGATGCCGCGCCCCATAATGCCGGCACCGATGACTGCGATAGTACGAATCTCAGACATTCTTACTCCGGATGCTCCAGCAGCTCGACCATGCGCATGAAGTTCGGGTCTGACTTGCGCATGTACTCGGCAAGGCGCTGTTTGTCTTCGGGGCTAAGCAGATACAAGCTGGCGTTGACGCGGCGGAGGGTGGCCGCAATGTCGTCGACGTAGTTCATCATGCGAATAAGTTCACCACTGGCTGGCATGAAAGATCCCTTTCGTCACATTTTCGAGGTTAATAAGGCTGAGCTGCCGATCACGATGCGCGCGCACCCAAGCGGCAGGCGAACATTCATTGTCGCCGCTGGGATTGGATTTAGTAAAGGAGAGCTGTCAGCTAACACCTTCCTGCCGGGTGCGGTTGCGCCGCGGCCGGATGACAGATTCCGCTCCGCTCAGAATCATACGGCAGGAAAGCGGTAATTTTGCCGCTCATCCAACCTTATCCGCATCCGCCGAGGGTGCGCCCTCTCATTTCCCGCCTGCCGGTTTGTAACTGATCGGTCAAAAGTGCTGCCCGAAAGCGGCCAGGTTTCCCATCTGCTACCGTTTCCGGTAAAAAATCACGTGATAATGGCTGCACAAATCCGCGAGTTCGTTGCACAATAGAGGGTAAGCCGCGTTTTGGGAGAGATGGATGCCGCTGGGCCCGAATCGTCAAACTGAGCGGACCGCGACGGAACTTCGTCCGGTTCAGCGCTTGAAGCTCGCCTTCTTCGGCGGACTCGTGATCTTCGCTTGTCTGGGAGCTGGCGAGGCCGTTTATCGCCTGCTGTTTCTCGACTTCGACGGCGCCAAAGATCGGCTGCCGATTGAGGTCTGTTTCGGGTTGGCCTTCGCCTACATCGGCGTAAGAATCGCCCGCCGCATTTACCAGCACAAGGTGAACACCACGACCGGCATCAGCGTTATCTCCGACCGGAACCACAAAATCCGCCATGCCGTCGACGCGCTGGTTCCCGCTCCCTTTCCTGCCAACCAGCAGGCGATCCGTGTCATTCGCGAAGAAGTGGAGCGCATTGACGGAGTGCTGGAAGAAATCCAGCCGCGGTAGGTTCAGCGACATAGGTTTACCCCTGCCGTTCGGCACCGTGCCAAACCCTGCCATTACGCGCTAATATGTTTGTCGACTCTCCGGGGGAGGTGAGGACATGTTCTTGCCACGCATCACGGGCATTTCGCTGGTCAGCTCTATCGCGGTTCTGTCTTCGCTGTTCACGGCAACACTCGCGCTTGCGCAGTCCGGCGATGGCGTGAGACGGATTCCGCTTCCGCCTCCCAACCAGGACTTCCCCATCTCGGGAGCGGTCGTCGTTCCTCCTGGATACGAGACGGTTTACGTGAGCGGCACGGTTCCGCAGCCGGTAAATCCCAAGGCCACCAATCCCGCCGACAAATACGGCGACACCAAGACGCAAACTATCTCGGTGATGAAGCAGATCCAGACGATGCTCGACAAGCAGAATCTCTCGATGAGTGATGTCGTGATGATGCACGTCTATCTGGCGGGCGATCCGAGCAAGGACGGAAAAATGGATTTCGCCGGGATGATGGCTGGCTACACGCAGTTCTTCGGTACCTCGGAACAGCCCAACAAACCTGCACGTTCGGCGGTACAGGTTGCGGCGCTGGCTTTTCCCGGCGTTATGGTTGAAATTGAAGTCATCGCGGTGCGTCACCGCGGAGTACACGCCGAACCAGCAGGATTAAAGTGATGTCACACAACGAAGGAACGCACGGCTTCTCTCGCCGCAATTTTCTGAATCTGACTTTGGCCGCTGGTGCGGTGGCCGCCTGTAGCACCATCTGGACGGAGCGTCTGCTCGCATTGCCGCATCGCAACCATCGTTATCCCCAGGGCGCGGTCGCTATCGACTCCAACGAAAACCCGCTTGGCCCGTCGGCCGGCGCGCGCGAAGCGATTGCCGAGATCACTCCCAACGGTGGCCGTTACTCTGACTGGCTCACCGAGGAGCTGGTCGACACCTATTCCGCGACTGAGGACGTGCCCGCCGACTACATCGCGGCTTATCCGGGTTCGAGCGAGCCGCTGCATTACTCGGTGCTGGCGTTCACTTCGCCTGCAAAGAGCTATGTCACCGCCGACCCCGGTTACGAAGCCGGGATGCACGCCGCGAACGTCGCAGGCGCGCGGGTAGTGAAGGTCCCGTTGACCTCGAACTACTCCCACAATGTCAGAGCCATGCTGGCGAAGGCGCCGGATGCCGGACTGTTTTACATCTGCACGCCGAATAATCCTACGGGCACGCTCACCAGCCACTCCGATATCGAGTACCTGCTGGAGCACAAGCCGCAAGGCTCGGTCGTAATGGTCGACGAAGCCTACATCCATTTCGCCGACGGCACCACCTCGGCCATGGATCTGGTCAAGGCGGGCAAAGACGTCATCGTGCTGCGCACATTCTCGAAGATCTACGGCATGGCCGGACTGCGCTGCGGATTCTCCGTCGCGCGCCCTGATCTGCAGGAGAAGATCGGCCGCTATCACGGTTTCAATCCCATGCCGATTACGGCCGTAGCCGCGGCGAACGCGAGCCTCAAGGACGCTAACCTGGTTCCTGAGCGCAAGCGCATCAACGCGGCCACGCGCGAGCAGGTATGCGACTGGCTGCGCACGAACGGGTATTCGTTCATTCCGTCGCAGTCGAACTGCTTCATGCTCGATACGCAGCGTAATGGCCAGCAGGTGATCGAAGCCATGCGTCAGCAGAACGTCTACATCGGCCGCATCTGGCCGGTGATGCCGACCTACGTGCGCGTTACCGTAGGCACACCCGACGAGATGGGTCAATTCCAGACGGCGTTCAATCGCGTGATGAAGAACAGTGCGGTGGGCAAGATTGCGACGCCGCCAGCGAAGACAAGCAAGGTACAAGGCCTGGCCGAGAGCGGGTTGCGGTTTGCTTGAGGATTGCGCCAAAGTTAACGGCTGCGATGAATTACGCTGGACGTGAAGAGCTATCTCGTAGCCTGTTGTTCCTTTGCGAAGCGCAGCGAGTAACGAAATCCCGCGCCGTAAGCGCAGCAGAGCTTAGCCCGGCGCTTCAGCGCTGGGTGCGACGAGAAAAGAATCCCGAGTCCCCGGGGGAACGACACAAGTGGTGCTAGCTGCGCCTCGATGTCCCCAGCGGCGAATTAATTTTGGAGGAGATTTGGAACACACACGCCGCTCGTTCCTGACCCGAAGCATCGGTGCACTCGGCTTGCTATTTCTTGATTCATTGACGCCGCAACTCATCGCGCAGGCCACCCAGCACGCCAAAGCGGCGACGGCAACCGGAACTCAAGCCTTCAAATTCCTCACACCCCAGGAAGCCGCGGACTTCGAAGCCTTCTCTGCTCAGATCATCCCCAGCACCGACGGCACTCCCGGCGCACGTGAGGCTGGCGCCGTCTACTTCGCCGACTACGTCCTGACCGCGATCAATCCCGAGCAGCAGCAGGATTTTCGCGGCGCTTTGGCGGCGCTACATGCAGCAACCTTGAAGGCGCAGCCCGCCGCGACTTCGTTCGCGTCATTGCCCTCGGAAAAACAGATCGCAATCATGAAAGCCATGGACAAGCCAGCCGGCGCGGGCAATGGCATCGCAGCCGAAAGCGGTCTCGGCGGCAAAGAAGCTGAGGCCTTCGGCGCGCTGCGCGGCATGGTCTTGGTCGGCACCTTCTGTGATCCGTCGCTGCACGGCAATCGCGACAAGATCGGCTGGAACCTGATCAGCTTCAACGACCAGTCCTACTGGGCTCCGCCCTTCGGCTACTACGACGCGCATGCGGAGGAGAAGGCATGAGCACTACTCCTCATCTCCAGAAGCATTACCCGCTGAACGAAGCAGTGGACTTCGTCATCGTGGGCTGCGGCGCATCCGGCGGCGTGCTGGCGCGCGAGCTTTCGCAAAACGGCTTCAGCGTCGTCGTTCTCGAGCAAGGGCCGTGGAAGCAGTCGAAAGATTTCGGTCACAACGAATTTCTCAACTGGAGTAATTCGGAACTGACCAACGATTTTCGCAAGCAGCCGCAGACCTTTCGCAAGACTCCGAAGGACAAGGCACAGAAGCAGCCCTCGATCATGTATGGGCAACTGGTCGGCGGCGGCGCTGTCCACTTCACCGCCAACTACTGGCGCTTCCATGAAATCGACTTCATCGAGGCGAGCAAGAAGGGCACCATCGCGGGCACCGGATTTGCCGACTGGCCCATCACCTACGCCGACCTCGAGCCCTACTACACCAAGGCCGAATGGGACCTGGGCGTCTCCGGCTTGGCGGGAGCGAGTCCATTTGATCCGCCGCGCTCCAAGCCGTATCCGTTGCCGCCGATGCCGGTCAAACCCGACGGCATTCTGTTCGAGCGCGGCGCGCGCAAGCTCGGCTATCATCCCTTCCCTGCTCCCGTGGCTGTAATCTCGAAGGCCTATCAAGGCCGCATGGCCTGCCAGCATTGCGGATGGTGCGAAGGCTTCGGCTGCGAGCATGGCGCAAAGTCGAGTCCTCTGCCGTCGATGATTCCGCAGGCCATGGCGACCGGGCGTTGCGAGATCAGGCCGCACAGCTACGTTCGCAAGGTCGAAGTTGACGCAAACGGTCGCGCCACCGGAGTGGTCTACTTCGACGAGCACAAGGTCGAAAAACATCAGCATGCCAAGGCAGTCATTCTCGCGGCCAACGGAGCCGAGACACCGCGCCTGCTGCTCATCTCGAAGTCGAACCGCTTCCCCGATGGACTGGCGAACTCCAGCGGGCTGGTCGGCAGGTACCTGATGTTCAACACCGATCCGATGTCGGCCGGACTATTCGAGCATGAACTCAACGGCTACAAAAGCATTGAAGTCACGCGCACTCTGATGGACTTCTACGAAGTCGATCCCAAGCTGGGGTTCTACGGCGGCGGCGGCATCACCGCACGCTTCCAGAACTATCCCATCTCGTTCGCCTTCGGAGGCCTGCCGCCCGACCTCCCACAATGGGGTATAGAGTACAAGAAAGCGCTGGCCAAGTATTTTGTCCGCAGCATGTCGCTGATGGGCCACACCACGTCATTGCCCGTAGCGGACAACAGCATCTCGCTTGACGACACCGTCAAAGACGACTGGGGACTGCCGGCGATGCGCGTCACCTACAAAGACCATCCTGACGATCTGAAATTCGGCAAGTGGCTGCAAGATCGCTCGATGGAGATTCTCGAAGCCGCAGGGGCGCAGAATAGCTGGCGCTATCCCATCACCGAATCCACCTTCGCGGTTCATCTATTGGGAACCTGCCGCATGGGCAACGACGCGAAAACGTCGGTGATCAACGCCGATCATCGCACGCATGACGTGCCGAACCTCTTTCTGTGCGACGGTTCCAGCTTCGTCACCAGCGGCCGCGGCCAGCCCACGGAGACCATTCAAGCGCTGGCCTTCCGTGCCAGCGACCGCATCACGGCGCTGGCGAAGAAGAACGAGATCTAATCGTTACGGTTAGTGCGGGCCTTCAGGCCCCGGATGCGGCGTGTCGGGATGTTTGTCTTGCAACCCCCTTGTATCAGGGCACGACTTCAGCCGTGCCGATAAGCTTCCATTCTTTGAAGTGTCATCCTGAGCGCAGCGAAGGATCTGCAGTTGGCTCACGGCAATGCGGCGTTCGTCTCGGCGTGACTGCAGATTCTTCGACGGCCAAAGCCGTCTCGGGATGACACTCAAGAGTAAGAGTGGGTCGGGACGACTGGAACCCGTGCCCTGACGCGAAGCTTTTCAATGCGAACATTGTCCGTAGTTTTTGCCCGCCACATTTGCCGGGTGTTAGACTTGAGGCGTTTGGCAGGCGTTTGAGCCTGCCGCCGAAATCCCGACCCTGAGCGTAGCCGAAGGGGGAGGGATATTTGTCAGGTGAGCGGGAGTAACTCAGTGGTAGAGTCACGGCTTCCCAAGCCGTTGGTCGCGGGTTCGATCCCCGTCTCCCGCTCCAGAATCACTGGTCTAGCCAAGTTTCAAACGGATGGTTTCATCCAGGAGCGCGAAATCCATAGGTTTTTGAATCAACGTGGCGTTTCGTAACTCGTCTTCATCCTCTCCACAGTCAGCATAGCCGGACATGAAAATCGCCTTGGTTTCTGGGTGAATCGGCACAAGTCGTTTGGCTAACTCAGGCCCCCTCATCCTCGGCATCACCACATCGGTCAAGAGAATGTGAATCGGACTCGCTCGTTCCACCGCCGTTTGCAACGCCGCCTCTGCGCTGTCGGCGATCAGAACCTCATATCCTCTGGAAGCCATGTAGTCTCCCAATACGCTGCGCACGTCTGGCTGATCTTCTACCAGGAGTAAGGTCACGTGCACAGGGCGTAAGGCACGATCTGGAATTGGCTGCTCAGCCTCAGAAACAGACGGAGCCTCGGCCCGGGGCAAGTAAATGTCAAACCTTGTGCCGTGATCGACGGCTGTGGTGAGCGCAATCGAACCCTTGCTTTGCCTGACGATGCCGTATACCGTGGCCAGGCCCAAGCCAGTCCCCTTGCCTGCTTTCGTGGTGAAAAACGGCTCAAAGGCATGCAGACGCGTAGATTCGTCCATCCCGCAGCCGGTGTCAGAGACAGAGAGCTTTACGTACTCGCCTGGCGGAACACGTCCCGCACTGCAGTTCACCACCGACGCTCCATCGAGCTGCACAACATCTACTTCAATCGAAAGGCGACCACCACGCGGCATCGCGTCTTGCGCGTTCACCACGAGGTTCATCAGAACCTGCTCGATCTGTCCCTGGTCGGCGTACACCAGAGCGTCTCCCGGAGCTTCACGGAGCGACATCTCGATGTCCTCGTGAATAAAGTCAGGAAGCATCCGCCCGAATCCTGTGACCACCTGATTCAGATTCAATAAATGTAACTGCCGGTGTTGATGCCGGCTGAAGGCCAGCAACTGCGAAGTCACTTTGGCCGCTTTTTTCGCCGTTTCGACGATGGTGTTCGCTCTCTGCGCAGCCTTGGGAGGGGTGTCTGGAGCAATCCCAATCAGCTCGGCACAACTCAGAACGACGGTTAGAAAGTTATTGAAGTCGTGTGCCACCCCGCCTGCAAGATGCCCCACCGCTTCCATTTTCTGCGCCTGGCGATATTGATTTTCGAGAGCGCGTTGCTCAGTGACATCGTCGGTGTAGATTAATATCCCACCCACCTCACCCGTGGAGTGACGCCAAGGTTGCACCTCCCAGCGGACTTCGTGATTATTGCCGTCGCGCGCTATAAACGCGTCGCCGTCACTCCTTAATACTTCGCCCGCCATACCTCGCTGATGTGCTTCCCGCCAACGTTTCGGCAGAGTGGGGAATACGTCGTAGTGCGACCTGCCAATGATTTCGCTCTTTTCGAGGCCGTAGTCTTTGCACCAGCGGTCGCTCGCCTGTACATAGCGCATGTGGCGGTCAAACATAGCAAGAGCAGCGGGGGCGTTGGAAATGAAGCTTTCCAAGGTGTCGAACTGAGCGGCAGCGATCTCGTATTCTCGCCGCAATCGCTCCTCAGAGGCTTTCCGAATGAGGACACGATAAAGTACCCAGGCGGTGAACAGAACGTAAATGCTACCCTTGGCAATGCTCCAAACCTCGGCCACGCTTGGTCGAAGAGAAAAGGCAGCCAGCAGCTTATCGGTGAGGACTATCCAGACTGCAGAAAGCGCGATAAACGTCAGTGTTATGAAAAGAGGAGTGTGCGAGCTATTCCGGGCAGGCGTATCGGGCAACATATCTTCGGACTCGTGGCGTAGATGGCGCTAGCCTGCGCAGCTCTGTGCTCGGCTAGCAAATTGAGGGCAGTGTACGTCACGGTTGCACTTGAAAATTGTGCCATGGCTCACAGAGGTTCGATTACCTATACAACTTTTCGGTCACTTACAAGCCCGCTCCGTTTGTTGCCACCCTTATCCGCGGTTTCGACAGAGTAGGATTCAGGGCCAGTGCTTCCGCACGATGCTTTTGACGCATTTATTCGCCCTGTAATTCTGGCGTTGCTGAGAATTCCATTAACTCAATCGGGGCTCCATTATCGAGGATCATGGCCACGGTAAGTCCTGCAATCGGACTGTTCGGCGGAATCAGAATCTCCTGCCCAACCAGTGCATCCGCAAGATCGTCCACCTCGAAGGCGACATGAGGGATGGTCTTGACCACCTCAGGGTAAGGCGCATCTGGATCGAATCGCATCCACTGAACACCAAACGGACTGGTGCGAAATCCCGCTACATGAATATGAAGATGGGGCACGTGAACTTCATCAGGACGGGGGGATTGGGTGGGGATTCCAACGTGGTGATAGCGCCAGCCTTTCCTCGCAATCGCAGCCGGGGGCTCGTTGTCCTGTCTCAGGTATTCAGACAATCCTGGACCTCCTTCAGGCTACGGCGCTAAGACGGTATCATGTTTCTCGGCGAAGAAGCTCCTCCCGTGCTCCTCCCTTCCCAACAGAAGCAGCACCGCCAGTCCGGCAATCACCACCACCTCAAACGAAGTCAGCGCCCACGGGTAGCCGAGCCGATCGCGCAGCGCGAATTCGGCTCGCGGGGTCGAGGCGGCGAGCAGAATTCCGATCTGATAGGTAAAGCCCGGAAGCAGGCCGCGCACCGCGTGTGGCGAGAGCTCATTCAAGTGAACCGGGATGATTCCCCATGCGCCTTGCACGCCGACGAACATGATGAATGCCCCGAGGGCGAGCACGAGCATGGAGTTGCCGAAGGCCCACGCCGGCATGATGACCAGACACACGGCGAGCGCAGACAACATCGAGTAGCGGCGGCCGATCTTCTCGGAGAGCATTCCGAAGATGATGGCCCCGACAACCGCTCCCACGTTGTAGAACATGGCAATGTAGGCAACGGTGTTCGCCGCAATGCCGTGCTGGTGTTTCAGGAAGTCGGGATACAGGTCCTGCGAGCCATGCGACAGGCAGTTCATGAGGAACATCAGCGCGATCATGTACAGCACCAGCTTCTTGTGTTGCCAGGCGATGCGTGGGCCGTCGATGGTGCGCGCCACGCGGTGCTGCTGCCACGCTTCCGACTCGGGGACCTTGGTGCGAATGTAGAGCGCGAGCAGGGCAGGAATGCCTCCGGCCCAGAACATGACGCGCCAGCTCATGTCCGCAGAGAAGCTGGGCAGGATGACGCGCGCCGCGACCGCCGCCAGCAGGTAGCCGATCGCGTATCCGCTTTGCAAAATGCCCGACAGCACGCCGCGCCAGCGCACCGGAGCGTGCTCCATCGCCAGCGATGCGCCTACTCCCCATTCGCCGCCCATGCCGATGCCGAAGAGCATCCGCAGAATGAAGAAGATGGTGAAGTTTGGCGCGAACCCGCAGAGAAGCTCGATGACGGAGAAGAAGATGACATTCGCCATCAGCGGACGGCGTCGGCCGAAGCGGTCGGCCATCATGCCGAACAGCAGTGCACCAATTGGCCGCATCGCCAGCGTGGCCGTGATGCTGAGCACGATGTCGGCCTTGTGCACGTGAAAGTGCTCAGCCAGGATATCGAGCAGAAAGATGACTACGAAAAAGTCGAAAGCATCGAGCGTCCAGCCAAGAAAGCCGGCAGTAACGGCATGCCAGCGGTCAGAGCCTGGTTGAGCGTTGCTGGGCGGCGTAACCATTGCGTTCGACAGAAGTTATCAGATGTGCGTAAGCGGGGCAATGCGCGACTGAAGCTTTGCATCGCCCTGGATCTCTCAAAAAAAACACGCCCCTCCCAATAGATTTGTCATCCTGAGCGCAGCGAAGGATCTGCTCTCGTTGGCGCCACCATCAATACTTTGTGTACGGGAAAGCTGCCGCCGGGCCGAGATCCGACTCAGGCCCTTGAGGACTGTCCGTGCTGTGGGCAACAAAAGCAGGTCCTTCGCTACGCTCAGGATGACAATTCAAAAAGGGTTCTGTAGATAGACTGCGCACGACAGGCTGCAAAGCCAACGCGGGTATATTCTTTCCTGAGCGATGCGCACAACGAGGGAGCAGCACTTTTGACTGAGCGCCTTTACTACACCGACTCGTCTCTGCAGATCTTCGAAGCCCGAGTGGTTGACATACGATCGCTGCCCGCCGGCACCGCGGTTGTGCTCGATCGCTCGGCGTTTTATCCCACCAGCGGCGGCCAGATTTTCGATACGGGATGGCTTCGCCTGACGGAAGCGCCGGCGTCACAAATCCGCGTCGTCAGCGTCGAGGAAGATGAGAAGAGCGGCGAGGTGTTGCACCTCATTTCGGACGCGACCGGGCTGATATCGGGAACCGTGATCGAAGGAACCATCGACGCCGACCGCCGTCGCGATCACATGCAGCAGCACACGGGCCAGCATGTACTTTCGGCGGCTTTCGAACAGCTCTACAATTTCGCAACTGTCTCGTTCCATATGGGTGATGAGAGCTGCACCATCGATCTTGCTGCGGATGCGGTTACGGCTGCGCAGATTACGGCCCCTGAGAAGCTGGCGAACCAGATCATCTTTGAAGACCGTCCCGTCGCGATTCGCTTTGCGTCGCCCGACGAAGCGCGCACCATGGGCGTGCGCAAGATTCCAGCGGCTGAACGCGAGAAGCTGCGGTTGATCGACATCGAGAACTTCGACCTGAACGCCTGCGGCGGCACGCACGTGAATCGTACGGGACAGATCGGCTCGATCCTGCTTCGCAAAACCGAGAAGGTTCGGCAGGGGGTGCGCGTCGAGTTTGTTTGCGGGATGCGAGCGGTAGCCACAGCCCGACGTGACTTCACGACGCTGACCGAAGCCGCTGCCGTCTTCTCAACTCATATCTATGACTCGCCCGATCAGGCACGCAAGGTACTGGAAGAAGCCAAGGCCGCACAGAAGGTTCAGTCGAGGCTGCTGGAGGAAGTGGCCGAGTTGCAGGCGACACAGTTTCTGCAGTCTGCAACTGTCACAGCATCAGGAGCAAAGTTGGTAACCCAGTTCTTCCCGGCCCGCGATCTTGCGTTCATCAAGATGCTGGCGCAAAAGCTCACGCGCGCCGGGCAATGCATTGCGCTGCTCAGTTGCGGAGGTTCGCAACCGTCGCTGGTGTTGGCGCAAACTCCGGGGCTGCCTAATGATATGGGCGCGCTGATGAAGCAGACGTTGAAGAAGCTGGGCACGCGCGGCGGAGGCAACAAAGATATGGCACAGGGTGGCGCGCCCGATGCTGAGCGCGCAGAGCATGCCGTTTTGGAGGCGGCAGAGGAGCTAAAGAAGGGGTGAAAACGAGCCGCTGTAGCACTAAAAAGACGGTGCTATTGGCAGCAAAACAGCTGTTTTGTGGCTTCCTTTTGCATGAGTCAAAGTCATGGATTATCAGAAACCCATGACTCTAAGTGATGGCCAGCACTTGAATTTGCATGGATAACCGCCTGATTCTCGTCACCTTGCTCATCCGCCTTGGGGTTGCGGCGGCCATCAGCAGCGTGCTGGTGCGCGCACGGCGCTTCCGGGTACTGCTGTTCCGCGAAGAGCGCACGCTGGGCGAGAAGCTGGAGATGGTGCTCATCGTCAGCACGCCGCTGGCGCTTGGTGTGCTGGTCCGCTGGGCAGTGCGCAACTTCTACGCCGCCGACATCGCATTCGAGGGTGCGATCCTGATGGGCGTCATCGGCGGCCGACTGGTTGGACTGATGGGCGGCGTGATGGTCTCGCTACCCTCGGTCTTAATCGCGCATGAATGGCTTTCGCTGCCGTTGAATGTGCTAGCCGGAGTGCTTGCCGGGCTGCTGCGGCATCTTTCGTCGGAACGGGAAGCCATCTGGTCGTTCTCGCCGCTGTTCGACCTCAGCATTTATCACTGGGTGCGGCGCACGATCCGGCGATCGTTCATCGACTGGCAAACCTCGTTCTTCCTGCTCATCATCGGGCTGGAATTTTTGCGCATACAGCTTCATCGCATCTGGCCAAAGCGCATCTTCGCGCTGGTCTCGAGCAATCCTTGGGTAATCCTGGCCATCTATGCGGGAACGGTGATGGCGGTCGCGATCGCGCTCAAGGTGCTGAACAACGTGCGCATCGAAATGAAGCTGGAGCAGCAGGAGCGCCTGCTGCTGCAGGCGCGCATGGAGGCGCTGCAGAGCCAGATCAATCCGCATTTTCTGTTCAACACGTTGAACTCCGTGTCGTCGCTGGTGCGCCGCGATCCCGATTCTGCGCGCGAGATGATTGTGAAGCTGGGCAACATTCTGCGCCGCTTATTGCGCAAGGGCGACGCCTTCATCCCACTCAAGGAAGAGATCGATTCTCTCGATGACTATCTCGACATTGAGGTCGTTCGCTTTGGCCGCGACAAGCTGCGCATTCACAAGGAACTCGATCCCGACTCGCTCAACCATCTTGTTCCCAGCATGATTTTGCAACCGCTAGTAGAGAACGCCATCAAGCATGGCTTGGCCGAGAAGGTGGACGGCGGCAACGTCTCCATTCGCAGCCGCTGCACCGAGCACCGGGTGATCATCGAAGTCGAGGACGATGGCGTCGGCATGGCAGCTTCAGCGGAGAGCAGCGGCACCGGGATCGGCATGCTCAATGTGCAGGAGCGTTTGCAGGTGGTTTATGGCGATGCGGCTGAGATCAACATCGAGAGCCAGCCCGGCAGCGGCACCATGGTTCGGCTCACGCTGCCAATTCTGCAAGCGGAGGAGATGGGTGGCTCGGTGGCCGGCGCCATCTACGAGGCGCGCTCCAGCACCTCGCGATAAAAGTCTTCGTACTTGGGAATAATGCGGCTGGCGCAGAAGCGGGCCTGGGCGCTTTGCCGCGCGCGCTCTCCCATCTCGCGCAGCTTCATGTCATCGCTAAGCACCTCGATAGCGTAGCCGGCCATGGCGTCCACATCGCCGACGTTCGCCAGGAAGCCGGTCTTGCCGTGATCGATCACCTCAGGCACGCCGCCGGCGTTGGTGGCGATTGGCACTACCTGACAGGCCATGGCTTCGAGCGCGGCGAGTCCGAAAGATTCCAGTTCACTGGGCAGCAACAGAACATCAGCGAGCGGAAGCTTCTCGTGAATTCGGTCCTGCTTACCGAGGAAGTCGACCTTGCGATGAATTCCCTTCTCCACCGCGAGCCACTCGGCGCGCGAGCGCTCGGGGCCATCGCCGATCATCAGCAACCGCGCGGGAATTTTTTTCTGCACCTGGTCGAAGATCTCAACCACATCGGTAATCCGCTTCACTGGACGGAAATTGGACAGGTGGACCAGAATCTTTTCTTCCGGCGCGGCATATTCGGAGCGCTTCGCCATGACCTCTTCGGTGCGGTGATACAGGTCGCAGTTCACGAAGTTCGAAATGACATGGATTGGCGTCTGAATATCAAACACTTCAACCGTTCGTTCTTTTAAATACTTTGAGATCGAAGTGACTCCATCGCTCTGTTCGATGGAGAAACGGGTTATCGGCAGATAAGACGGATCGGCGCCCACCAGCGTGATGTCCGTGCCATGCAGTGTAGTGACGTACGGCAGCTTGCGCCCCTTCCGCCGATAATCGCAGGCGAGCATCTGGCGGGCGAGCATGGCACTCACCGAATGCGGAATCGCATAGTGAACGTGCAGCAGGTCGAGATCGTAAATCTCGGCGACCTCGGCCATCTGTGTCGCCAGCGCCAGGTCATAGGGCGGATATTCGAACAGCGGATAGCGCGTAACCTCAACCTCGTGGAAGCGAATGTTGGGCATCGGCTGGGTGAGCCGGATAGGCTGCGAATACGAGATGAAGTGGATGTCGTGGCCGCGCTGCGCCAGTTCAAGGCCAAGCTCGGTGGCAACCACACCGCTGCCGCCGTATGTGGGATAACAGGTGATTCCTATCTTCATCGGGTATTCACGTTTTGAGGCCCAAGTAGTAAGGATACCGATTGGATGGCGAGAAGCAGAGGGGGATTCAGCGGGGCTGGTGACATATGTCGTCCCTGGCGGGACTCGGGGCATGATGACACGTTCTCCCAGCGTTGAAACGCTGGGCTTAGATATGTTGTCCCTGCGGGACGGGAATCATGGCGTGAGATATGGAGCGCCCTGGCAATCGTCCCACAGTCACCCATTGAGCAAGACGAATTCACTCGCATCTTGTGATACATTACTGGCCACTTCAGAGGGCCCGAGTCCTGGGGCTGACATAACGTTAGCCAACCTGAGTGCTTTCTTCAGGAGTGCCCAAATGACAAATCTCGAAACGCATAGGCGGTGTCTCGCGATCAGCAAATGCCCATGGCTTATTGCCTGCACAGCAGTCTGCATTCTGCTCCTCTTCGCACCCAGCTCAGCATCGGCGCAAACATTCGCCGTGCTTCACAACTTCACCGGCGGCGCCGGTGGAGCGGCTCCCTATGCCGGTGTATTGATGGGTCGCGATGGAAATCTCTACGGAACAACGGCTGCGGGTGGTGGTGGAACCTGCAGTGCCTATTATTACTTCGAGCCCGGCTGCGGCACCGTTTATGAGTTGAATCCTTCCAGCCAGTCGTTCGTTACCTTGTGGCAATTTAGCGGCGGAAGTGACGGAGCCTATCCAGAAGCCGGGTTGGTGGTCGGGCCCGGAGGCGCCATGTATGGAAGTACAGGTTATGGTGGCAACGGTTGCGCCGGTGGATGTGGCACGATTTTCCGAATCACTCCGCCCGCAACTCCGCCCCGCACTATCAAGCAAGCTCATTGGACAGTAACCATACTCCAGAGCTTCAATGGTACTGACGGGCAAGAGCCCACAGGAAATCTCGCCGTCGACGGCTCCGGCAATCTCTACGGCGCAACCCGTCAGGGGGGACCTGGGGGCATCGTGTTCAAGCTGAGCAACCTGAATGGCGTCTGGACATTGTCTGATCTGCACGTCTTTGATGGATACGACAACTTCGCTATGGGCGGCGTAATTCTCGACACGGCCGGCAATGTTTATGGGACTAGCCAGGGTGGAGCTTTCGGGGCGGGGAGTGTTTACCAGCTACTCGCCGACTCAGACTGGCAGCTGAATACTCTGTACAGCTTCACGCCGTACGGGGATAACGGAGATGATCCGGTTTCGGGGATTACATTGGACTCGTCGGGAAATGTCTACGGCTCAACCGCCGCGGACGGCATCGGCCATGGCGGTACTGTATTCGAGTTGTCGAGCGGAAGCTGGTCGTTCAACCTCCTGGATAGTTTGGTCGGTGGTGGAGGCCCTTATTACAGCAACCTCGTCTTCGACAAGGCGGGTAACCTCTACGGCGCCACAACCGCTGACGGTGCCAACGGGTATGGATCCGTCTTCAAACTGACACCTTCAAACGGAACCTGGACCTATACCTCACTTCACGACTTTACCGGCGGGAGCGATGGTGGACTTCCGATCGGCACCCTGGCCTTGGATGCCGACGGCAACCTCTATGGCACAGCCAGCCGGGGCGGCAATGATCTGTCGAAGTGCAGTGGATGGGGATGCGGAGTGGTGTTCAAGATTACGCCGTAGCCGGCATGTGACTTGTCGGGTCGCTTCGTAATCCAAAGGGAACGCTACTCGTAGAAGCGGAAGAAGCAGGTCCTTCGCTTCGCTCAGGATGACAAATAAAAGTCAGGGTGCTCGCCCCTACTTCACCTTCGCCGCAACATCCCGTTCGCCGGGCTGCTCTGAGCTCATGGGCCGCAGCAGCAGCATGGCCGACTTGCCTTCTCGTCCGCCGGGCAGGAAGACGATGTGGTTGTCCGAATCGTAGGCGACGTTGTGGCCTTTGATGTCGCTGGGGATGTTGTCAACGACGGTGAAGCTGCCCGTATCCGCTTTGATGACGGTAAGCTCGCCCGGGCTCGCCGCATACAGCGTGCGCAACTCGGCATTGAGCCACAGACCGTCAACGCCCAGCGGCGCTTCGACGCGATTGGTCTCGCTACCGTCCTGATCGTTGATGGCCAGCACAGCGTTGCGCGCGGCGACATAGAGGCGACGAGTGCGCGCGTCGTACACCACTTCCGTCGGCTGCGAGGCATTCAGCTTGAAGCGGCTGACGACCTGCAACTTCGGATCGACAGCGACGATCTCCGACGTGTCCTGAAGAACAACGAAGGCGACGCCGCGTTCCTGGTCCCACACCATGCCCTGCGGGCGACCTCCGAGGTCGAGCGTGCCCAGGTTCTGGCGCGTGCTTAAGTCGAGAACGGAAAGCGAATCGCTCGTCGCGCCCGACCAGTACAAGCGCTGGCCACTGTCATCGAGCGCCAGGGTCGATGGCGCTTGCGGCAGTTGAATTGCGCCGGAGTATTGCCATCCTTGAAAATTGATGACGGCAATCGAATTGTTTCCCGCCTGCGCGACGTAGATTTTGCCGTTCTTCTGATCGACCGCGATGCCACGCGGCGATTGCAGGTTGATAACCTGTGCCACCACGCGCCGCTTCGCCGGATCGACCACGTCGAGAGATGAAGCAGCGGTATGCGCCAGCAAGACCTTGCCGTTGGCGATGGCCACTGCGTCAAATCCGGGACTGCCCGGAATGTCTACCATCCCAATCTGTTGCAGTGTTCGTTGCTGTCCTGGAAGTCGCCTTGTCAGCGGCACGGACTTTGGTTTGGTCTGGGTCTGGCTCTGCGTAATAGGCGAAGAACTGCCGGCGGCAAGCTGTTGCTGCGCCGCCAGGTTCAGGCTCGGCACACTCACACAACTCGCGATAGCGAGCAAACAGGTCGGCAATGTACGGAGGTTCGGCATCATCGCGAGCACAATGGCTCGGGAGTAGGATGCGTCCAGCAAGCCGAACTGCTGCCTGAGGATGTGGAAGGGTTGGGAATCCCCACAAAAATGTAGAATTCACAAGAATGCAGTTGAAAGAACAGCCGGCGCTAAGCCCATCCCAAGTCAAGGTAACTGCCGGGCCACGGCGCCGAATCACGCCGCATAGCATCGCGGGGATGGTTTTGGCCGGCTTTCTGGTACGGCTGCTCTATATTCTTCTGGCCCATTCATATCGCTTCCGTACTAACGACTACAACTTCTCTTTCGGCTGGGAGATCGGTCGGATAGCCTACTCCATCGCCACTGGTCGCGGCTTCAGTTCGCCCTTTGGAGGCGAGACCGGCCCCTCAGCGTGGACCGCGCCGGTCTATCCCTACATCGTCGCGCTTTCGTTTCGCCTGTTCGGGATTTACACCCATGCGGCAGCCATCGCGCTGTTGACCTTCAACAGCCTGTGCGCTGCGGTAACCTGCTGG
The DNA here is from genome assembly GCA_963846795.1 of uncultured Acidobacteriaceae bacterium. Classification (GTDB taxonomy): domain Bacteria; phylum Acidobacteriota; class Terriglobia; order Terriglobales; family Acidobacteriaceae; genus CAVVDY01. The sequence goes on along the minus strand of CAWJXJ010000012.1, from coordinate 130,499 downwards.
CCGATTGTGCGCATCGCACGGCGCGTCTTCAATGAGCGTGTCGCATTCTGGTCGGGCTGGATTTGGGCGCTGTTCCCTTACATCGCCTATTGGGCGGTACGCTGGGTGTGGGAGACCAGCCTGTCGGCGTTGCTGTTGACGCTGCTTTTCATGCTGACGTTGGACATGGAAGGCGACCGCCGCCTGCTGTCGTGGTTCGGCTATGGACTGCTTTGGGGGGTGCTGGGACTCACAAACTCTGCGGCGCTGGCCTTCCTGCCCTTCTCTGGACTGTGGCTCGCCTACGGGCTCTATCGCCGCAAGCTTGGGTTCATACTTCCGGCGGTTGTGGGTGCGGTGGTGTTCTGGCTGACGATGATGCCATGGCTGGTGCGCAACTATGAGGTCTTCCACAAGCCGGTATTCGTCCGCGACAACGTTGGCGTGGAATTCCGTTGCGGCAATAATCCGCTGGCCGAAGGCATCTGGGTGGGGATGTACCATCCTACGCAGAACGAGCTGCTCTTTCAGCGCTACAAACAACTGGGCGAGGCAGACTACTCTGCCGAGCAATCGCGTCTGGCAAAGCAGTGGATCGCTGACCATCCCCGCAAATTTGCAATCGTCAGCTTCCGCCGCTTCATTTATTTCTGGACCGACATCCCTTCGGCAACCACAATTCCGGAGTGGATGATCGAGCACCACACGAAGTGGGCAGCACGGACATTTCACTCCGTAATCTTCCGCGACGACGGAACCACCCGAGCGTGGCTAGTCGACATCCTGGAGCAGCTTAAGCCAGCTTTGTTTCTTGCCTCCACACTGCTTGCCTGGGGAGGCCTGCTGCTGGCGCTGAAGCGTCGCGCGCACGGGGTGTTCCTCTTCACCAGCTTGGTAATCTTCTATCCGCTGGTTTACTATTTTGCTTTCCCCCATCCCCGCTACCGGCACCCAATTGAGCCGGAATTGCTGATTCTTGGAGTGTATTTGGTAACAGAAGCACGCCGACGCCAGATGACCGCAGAGGAAACCAAGGCTCTCGCTCAAATGGACGAGATGGACGCTTTACCCGTCTTCCACACGCTGTCCATCATTATTCCGGTTTACAACGAGCGGCGCACAGTGATGAAGCTGCTGAAGCAGGTGGCGGCCCAGCCGATCAGCCTGCACAAAGAGCTGGTCATTGTCGACGATTTCTCAACCGATGGCACACGAGAGTTCCTGCAACAGGTGGACCTGGAAAGCGTACTTGGCGATGGTGGACGCAATAGCGTTCGCCTCGTGCTCCACGAGAAGAACATGGGGAAGGGCGCAGGCGTGCGTACCGGTTTGGCGAACTCCACAGGCGACATGGTGCTCATCCAGGATGCTGATCTGGAATATGATCCCGGCGACTACCCGGCACTGATGAAGCCGATCCTGGAAGGTCATGCCGACGCGGTGTTCGGCAACAGGTTCCACAACGGATCACATCGCGTGCAACGCTACTACCGTTACAAGCTGAACCGCGCTTTCTCCGTGATGTGCAACATCCTCACCGGGATCACGGTTCACGACGTGACGGCCTGCTATAAGGTGTTCAAGCGCGACCTGCTCGAACGCATGCACCTGCGCTCCGACCGCTTCAGCGTTGAGACGGAGATGGCGGTTAAGGTTGCCAAACTGAGCGCGCGCATCTACGAAGTGCCCATCGTGTACCACGGACGCACCTACGCCGAGGGAAAGAAGATTAGTTGGAGCGACGGATGGATCGCACTCTACGACCTGGTCCGCTACCACTTCGGCGACTAGATCCTTAGTTCAATTTCAGCGGCGGTTCGCAGCTCGATGGGACGAGCCGCACTAACTACCCATGACCCTTAGCGTCTAATCGCGACATGGAGGTCTGTCATGTCGGGAGATATTGCTAATCAACTGAAAACCAGGGGAGCTATTTTCGCCGCGCTGGTCGCGATGATCCTGGCGCCATCGGCATATGCCAGCGGGAATAATGTCACTGAGGAATTCCACAAGACGGTTGCGCTGAACTCTGATGGGCGTGTGGCTCTGGAGAACATTAACGGCAACGTCGAAGTCACCGGCTGGGACAAGAACGAAGTACAGATCGATGCGGTGAAGTCTGCGCGCGACCAGCAGCGGCTCGATGAGGCGAAGATCGAAGTGGAGGGCAGCGGCGACAAGGTGCGTATCCGCACCCGCTACGCGGAAGGTCATACGAACGATAATCCGGCATCGGTGCACTACACAGTGCATGTTCCGACGGGTGCGAACCTCGACAAAATCAGCCTGGTGAACGGATCGCTGGAGGTGTCGCAGGTTCGGGGTGAGTTCGATGCCAGCCTGGTGAATGGAAAACTTAAAGCGCAAGACCTTGCGGGCCGGGCCGAGATATCGACGGTGAATGGATCGAGCGAAGTTCAGTACAGCACGCTGGCAAACGTGAGCGAAGTGAAGATGAGCGCGGTGAATGGGAGTATCAAGCTGATTCTGCCTGCGTCGGCCAATGCGGACGTATCGGCATCGAGCGTCAGCGGCAGCATCAAAAGTGATTTTCCAATCACGGTTGAAAGCGGGTTCGTGGGACATCATCTGAAGGGCAAGCTGGGCAGCGGCGGCACGCGTATCGAACTGAGCAATGTGAACGGCAGCACGCATATCTCGCCGGGAGCGTGAGGCAGTGGCCGGTGGCCAGGTTTCAGGTGTCAGGCATCAGGTTTCAGATATCTGAGTTAAGGACGGGTGAGGACACTGAGACTTACATCCCAAGTACTCGATTCTCTGCATCGACGAAGTCTAAGTACAAAGGCTCCCAGATCGGGAGCCTTTCGTATTGCGGGGTTTGCGACGACGCGTAGAATGTGCTTCTTGCGTCCGGTCTCTGACTTCTAATCCAATCCATCTGAGACCTGAGACCTGATACCCACGGCACGCATCGAGCCCCCGCTACCAAGCAGCTACGCCTGCACCAGCGCCGTTGCTGCTTTGCTGGTGCGCTGCATGTTGCGGAATACACCCACAGCCAGTAACACAGCCGTCGCAATTGGCGGCACCAGGAATACCAGAATCATCCAGCCCGGGCCCGGCACGTTGGGCGCCAAGTTGAAGACATACGGCGTCAGCCAGCGCAGCATTTGAACCGCGTTGGGCGGCCCGGCAACCACGGCGGCAACCGTGACGCTGCCGAAGTAATAGCAAGCCAGCAGGGCTGAGCCCTTCAGCACCGGGGCCTTGATCTTCTGGCTGACCATCCACTGCAGGAACATGCCATCGCGGGTCACGTAAGCGATCACGCTCAAGTACATCGCGAACAGGTTGAACCATTGCGGCGAAGCGCCGGCGTACATGGAGCGATAGCCAACCAGCGCCAGAGCAGCGGCCACAACAGAGACCAATCCAGTTGCCAGCCAGGGTGCGACGGTTCGCAATCCGACCTCCGACGGGATACGGTTGCGCAGTTCGTGGCGAAGGTTGTCACGCGTCAGCAGGGTTGCATTCATGGCAAAGTACAGGCACGCAATGGCCGCAGCAAGACCGATGCCCAGCAGGCTCTCTAAGGTCAGCCGCGCGGTTTCGGGATCATTCGCAGGAAGGTTCGGCGCGGTGACGAATGCCCCAACCGGCTGGAAAGCCGCGTAAACGAAGAGCAGAGCTGATGCCGAGACGCCAACCACCTGCGACGGCGAGAGCAGCGAAATCTGATCAGGCTCGAACTTGATGCAGCGCACCAGCGCCACCAGGCACCACGCGATGACGGCCAGCGATAGAAGTACGGTCACCAATAGTGACGGAACCGACATCCCAAAGAGCGAGACCCGAACCATCGTCCCTTGCAGCCACTCAGCGACGCCGGCAGTGGGCGTTATCGAAGTCCACGCGCTCCCCGTTCCGCCGAAGTGAGCGTGGTTACCTCCGGCGACGCTCATCAGGAGGACGATGATCGCAAGGATCATGAAGATGTTCGCCCGCCGCGAATCCTGGGCGCGTGCCGAGCCGCAAAGTGCAATTGCACTCAGAGCCACGTTAAAGAGCGCGATGATAAGATACGATCCCACAATGGCGGACAAGCGGTAATGTCCCAGCAATCCGGTGAGCAGCAGCACAGGGAATGCGGTCGCGTAAAGCAGCCATGGGCTGAGAGGCGCGCCGAAGAGCTTTCCCAGGGCGAGGGTGAGCGATGACAAACGAGTGGTCCGCCAGAAGTCGAAGGTGCGATGCGTCCGCTCGCTCACTACCGATTGCGAGACGTTGAGCAGGCTCCACAGTACCAGGATCATGGAGGAGGCGACGAAGATCGCGCCAAAGACGCTGCCCCAGTATTCCGGGCCGTAATCCTGCGCGTGATTCTGCTGGAGAATGAACATCGCCATCAGCAGTGCTCCGCCCAACGTCGACAACATGATGACGGCAACGCGGGCGGGCCGCAGCTCGGAACGCACGTACCGCAAGAATTCAGTATTCGAGATGGAGTTCATCACATCACCTGCCCGTGAGAAAGTTTCAAATAGAGTTCCTCGACTGATTGCTTCACTTGGTGGAAGGCGGTGAGCCGCAGGCCTGCGGCGGTCATCTCAGAGAGCAACTGACTGATCGCCTCGTCGTCGCCGGGGAACGGGAACGCGCCCTCGTGCTCCTGCAGAACGGCCTGCTGTAGCAGCCCATGCGCGCGCAGAAGTTCGGCGACCGGACTGGCAGGCCCGACCCAGCGAATCTGGATGGTGCGGGCGTTGTCGGGCTCGACCTCCTGACGAAGCTCGCCTACCCTGCCGCTGCGCAGCATTACCCCGCGCTCCATCACGCCGATGGAGGTACTGAAATCTTCGAGGTCGGGAAGGATGTGCGAGGAGACGACGATCGTCGAGCCCTGATCGCGCAGACGCTTCAGAAGTTGGCGCAGCTCGAATCGTGCTTTCGGATCAAGACCTGACGCCGGCTCATCCAGCAGCAGCACCTTGGGGCGATGAATAACGGCACGCCCGATGCCCAACCGCTGCTTCATCCCGCGCGACAAGCCTTTCACCATGGAATCACGCTTCACCTCCAGTCCGATCTCGGCGATGACCTCGTTCACGCGCTCAGGCACTCGAGTCGAGTCGAGCTTATAGGCGCGTGCGAAGTAGTCGAGATATTCCCAGACCTTCAGGTCGTCATAAACCGAGAAGAAATCGGCGAGGTAGCCAATCTGGGACTGCGCGGCGTCGAGGTCGTTCCGCACCTCGATGCCGTTCACCAGCACTTTGCCCGCGGTGGCCGGCAATAGGCCACAGCACATGCGCAGCATGGTCGTCTTGCCTGCGCCGTTCGGTCCGATCAGGCCGTAAATCTCGCCTTCCGGTATCTCGATCGACACATCGCGAACGGCAACGACCTCGTCGTATTCCTTGGTGAGGTTCTCAAGTCGAATCATCGGCAACTCCCCGTACGGGGAAAGATACGGAGCAGCGGGGCAGGAAGTTCCAAATCAGTTGTCAGATATCAGTTGTCAGTTGTCAGATTGTGAAAGCCACCAGCTACCAGCTACCAGCAAGGACGGATGCGTGTAAGACCATACTGGCAGACTGGTAGCTGGTGGCTGGCAGCTCTTTAGTACACCTGCATCGCTGGCGGCGGCACGCGGAAGTTCGGCTTGCGCGCAATCAACAACAGGGCGCCGAGACGCTTGAAGTCACGCAACTCCTCAGCGTTTTTGAACCAGCGGCCGGTGTACTCGTCCGGAGTAGGGGTCAGATCGGGAACACGCACGGCACGGACATCTTCGAAGGTGTGCGCCTTCAGCAGGTCAACATACTCCTGCTCGGACTTCATGTGGATGGGCACTTGTAACAACTTCTGCCAGTCCACCGTGGAGTGATTGTCGCTATACAGGTTGATGAGGATGTAGAGCTCGCCCATGGGCGCCGTGACACGAAACAGCTCCGCCAGTGCGCGATCCTGGTCGGCGTAGTAGTAGAAAGATTCGACCGAGAGCACCTTGTCGAAGTAGTTTTCTTCCCAGGGAATTTGCTGCGCCGAGCCAACCACGAACATCAGGTTCTCGTAGCTTATAGAGGCCGACCGAGCGCGCCGGATCATCTCATCGGAAACATCAAGCCCGATCACCTGCCCGGGCTTGTCGGCGTCATTAATTGCCTCAGCCAGCAAGCGACTCGCCCAGCCGGCGCCGCAACCTAAATCGAGCACCTTGTCGCCGGGTTTGAGCTTCATCATGGCCAGGGTTTGCTCGGTGATGGAGATGTGATGATGCTCCATCTCTTCGCCCTTGCCCTGGTCGGCCCATTGGTTAAATTCCTTGCGTAAACGCTCGTCAGCGGCATTGGTTGGCGTATCTGGCAAGATCTCCCTCCTCGTTTAGCTCTTGGCTTTTGGCTCTTGGCTCTTGGCCAGAAATGCAAGTGAACACCCAAGTTCGGACAGTCAGCACCAACGACTCCAACCCGGAGCAAAGCGAACGTAAGAGATTATCAGCCAAGAGCCAAAAGCTAATAGCCAAGAGCGGTCTTCTCTATGCTACAGTTTTCCGAATCCATGGCTCAAACGCCCGAACGTCCGACCAACGGCTCCGGCCACCCGCCTTCCCTTCTCTATTGCCCGAGATGCGCGCGTGAGGTGGATGATCCGCTCACTTGCGGTGATTGCTCGGCCGTCATCTGCCGCCAATGTGGCACGCCATTGGAGATGCCGGAAGACCTTGGCATTGGATAGTGATCGCGGCCAAGCGAATGCAGCGAAAAATGCCCGCCCCGGGCGGGGCGGGCCATAAGGCGCACATATTTGACGATCGTGCGCTAGTTGGGATCAACCTCGATGGTCGCCATCATGCCTCCGTCCTCGTGATCGAGGATGTGGCAGTGATAGACAAACTTGCCGGCGATATTCGGGTCGCTGAAGTCCATGCGCACTGTCGCGTTGTGATACGGGCCGCTGCCCGCCCACTCAGGAATCGTAATGGTGTCGGCGAGGTAGGGATTCGCCAGCGGCACCCCATCGATGGCCATCACCAGGAAATGTAACTGGTGGATATGGAAAGCGTGCGGTTCGGCGCTCTGATTGGAGACAGTCCAGTCCTCCACGTTGCCGATCTTAGTTACGATCGCCGGCGGATTCATGGCACTAAACAGCTTCGGCGGTTGTCCCTGGACAGTGATATAGAACTGGCCGGGACCGTTGGTTCCGACGTTGGTTTCAGAGAAGTAGAGACTCCGCTGGACATTGGGCTTCTTGCCAGCCACGCCGGAGAAGCGCTCAACCCGCGTCTGCTTGACCGCAGGCGGCATCCTGGGAGGCTCCTTCGCCGAGTTGGAGCTGGAGACCACGACATTAGCCAGAACAGCGGGAGGCATGGGATCACCGATCGAACCGGTATCAAATCCAATGGTCTGAAACTGTGTGGCAACGTTGGCCTGCAATGCCGGAGTGACAAATTCCGCTCGCGCTGCCGGCGGTATGTTCACCGTAGTCATGCTCTGCGGCGGATCTAGAGGGATGCCGTCGATGGAAACCACCAGCAACGGCAACGCATGGTCGGTAAAGAGCTGCAAAGCCAGGAACCCATTGGTGGAAGCATTCACAACGCGCCAGAACTCTGTTTGATTGGGAACCGTATTAATAACCGGCAAAGGTTTACGCGGGTAGTTGGCGACCACGAAGTTGACGGTGAACAGGCCATCCTCGTCGGTGACACCGTCGGCATTGCGCCGGATTTCGATGATCCGTTCCGGTAGTCCCTGGGTGTACTGATTAGAGCCATTAATGATGAGCGCTCCCGCGGCTCCGCCGAAAACCTGCGGGGCAGAGAACCCGTGCGGGTGCGGATGGTACCAGTACATCCCGAATTGATCGTCGGGCGGGATCTGCGTGGAGTACTGGAACTGTGCGCCGCCGTTGGGGATGATGGTGTCGATCACTTCGTCCTGATGGCAGAGTGGCGGGATATTCATTCCGTGAAAATGGATATTGGTCGTGGTGGCACTAACCATGCCGCCCATGCAGTAATCGCCGGTTCTCTTAGCGGCCGCCGGATCGCCCATTGCCATGGGCTTGTTGGGAGCGTGGCGCGACTTGAGCACACGCGCCCCTCCCACGCCTCCCGTGACGGAGATGTTGTTGGTGAAGTTGATGACCAACTGGTCGCCGGGATTGAGTCGCAGTGTGGGAGCTTCGACGTTCTGGCTGCCGTTGTTGTAAACGTAGCAATAGCGGACCTGCTGGGTTGGGCCTAACTGGCTATTCTCGGCGAGGTTAATGGTCAGTGTCCCATTCTGACTGGAAACTTCGGGCGGATTCACCACCGGATCGCCGTAGTTCGGGCGTGGCGGACACAAATTCTGACCCGTCGCCGCCATTGATAACCCGCAGAGCAGAGCGCCCGCCATTATGCCCATTTTCGAAATGATCTTCATATCTCAGTCCTTTATCGATATCAACGAGAAATCCCGGCAGGCCAGCTCAATAGGGCCTTGGCGGATACACACCAAGTGACAAGGTGCCAGGTATAGGTATGGTCACCGGAGAGTTCACTGATTCGGTGAGAGTACAAGCATTGCCGTTCACCGTAACCGTCAGAATGCCAATCGCCGAAGGCGGCGCCTCCTCATCGATATAGCGGCCAAACTCGGCCACGTAGAGTACCGTGCCCGTGCCTGTAGTATCACGGGTCAAGACCTGGCCGTACCACGGCAGAAAATTGAAGTTCCTCAGGGTGGGCGAGGTACAGCCCTTAGTCAGCAGTCCCGTCGCTGTATTAAAGAACGATGCGGTGACGGTACCGCTCTCGTTATTCACCGCGTAGAGCAACGTGCCGTCGGGGCTGAGGTGCACATCACCGGCATCCACATTCGTACCCAGGGTGTAGAAGGCCCGGGTCCGTGCCAACTGGGTGTGAGCGAAGGTGAAAAGGCTCGAGGTTTCGACCAGAGACAGCGTCGAAGTGTCGCCAAAAATCGCCCAACGGCCGTCATGGCTGAGATCAACTCCGTTAGGAATATTGCCCAGCGGAGAATTGAGTCCAGTCACGGGTCCTGCGAAGCCGAGTGAGTTCTGCAGGTCGTTGTTCGGTGTCGGTAAGCCCTTGCTAACATCGAAGGACTGAATCGATCCGTCGCCATAGCTGACCACCAGGATATTGTTGTTCACCGCGATACCGGTCGGCGAACCACCATTCTTTCCGGCGGCCGGCAGGCTCTGCACATAGGTCAGGGCACATCCCGAACTGGTGCTGAAGACGGCGATGCTTTGGGAGTCCGCGTATCCGGCATACAGATAGCTTCCGTTCACCGCCATGCCGATACCGTCTGGAATGCCGCTATCGGTGGGTGAACCGGAATATGGACCTATAAAGGTCTGCGAGCTCAAGACCATCGGCGAAATCGTGTTATCTCCCGAGTTCGACACGTATACGCAGTTGGTGTTTACGCTGGGGGCGGAGGCGACTCGGGGCGCTCCGAAAAATCCGCCAAAGCTGCCATAGCCGCCGGTGTAAACGTTGTCGGCCAGCAAGGTGAGCGAAGGTGCCTGATCGGTGCCGCTGGCCTGGAAGATGATGACCGAATTCGGATACGGAAAACCCTGGTCCTCGTTGGCGATCACGTAGATCGGCGGCTGAGGCGCGGACGTCGCCGCCTTTGGCTTAGGATCGGCCGCGCTGCACAGAACGTTCGATCCTAACAAGAGGACAACTGAGAGACAGATACGAAGGTCGGCTTTCAAGGTAATTCCTCTTTATGCTTTGGAAAGCGTGGGGGCACAACGGAAACAGAACGAAGGGAGCTGATGACCGTCAGAGCCGCTTAAAACGCAGAGTAGATGTTGCCCCCTACTAGCGGGTGATGTCAATGGTGGGAACCAAGAAACATGGTGGGAACCAAGAAACAGTTGCAACTCAGGTGCAACTATCCTAACCCGCACTCCTGTTTTCGAAACGGTGTAAGCGCTGTCGACCTCGGAGACTGCGCCTGGTCCGACTTCGTAATCGCCGATTTAGCCGGCAGCGCAACGTTCTCGGCGCTCTAGTCCCCAGACGCGTCCGCCGCCTACCTCGAAGGGAGGGAATATGGCAGGGACATCCGCTGTTTTCGTCGTTTACAAATTTTTTACATATTTATCGGGTCGCAGTTGCCCGGCGGAGCGTTGGGTACTGGGGGTGTGGGCGGCACGCCCCAGGGAGCCATTTCGAAGTCGAAGAAGTTCAGCAGTCCGGGCTGGGCCGCATCGCGGTTCGTAAGGTGCGCATTGGGACCGATGAAGCGATTCTCCACGAATTTGAGAATCGCGGTGTGGTCCATGGGAATGTGAGAAACGTAGTGCTTCCTCGAGAATGGCGAAATTACCAGGTTCGGTAGACGGAATCCAAGCTGCGCGGCAAAACCCTGCTGAGCCGGAGCGTCCATGGGATTCGCTCCTGGATCGGTGGGCTTCAGATCGCAATGCCAAGTCGGAATTCCTCCGGGAGCGAGGCAAGGCCAGTAGCTATCCGCGTTGACGGCGATCGTGGAAATATCAGGCGCACCGAGTCCAGCATCGGTGAAATCGTTCGAGTGTCCGGGTACAGGCGGCACGTGATCGAATGGCCCGCCAGGCTCGTCGTAGCTCAGGAAGAACACCGAACTCGACCACGAAGGACTCTGCATCAACGCGTTGATGAGCGTCGCCACCTGCTGCTGCCCGACAAGGATGGATTGTCCAGAGCCAGGATGCTCATCGCTGTGTCCGTACGCCGCCTCGATGTAGGCGAAGCTGGGCAACGTGTTGTTCTTTGCATCGTTCAGGTAATACTCAAGCGGTGCGATGTGGTTAATGTCAATGCAGAATGCATCGCTCTGATCTCCCACTGCCTGCTTAGACCCGACAGTTGGGGCCATGCACTGCTCATGATTTGGATTCTCGTAGAGGTACTTGGTCGAGTACGAAAAGTCAGAGAACGTCGTGACCGGATAGTCACTGGAATGTCCGCCCTGGCCGCAGTCTCCGTCCTTGTCAGTACAGCCGCCCGCGGTCAACGAGTAGTAGATCTTCCAGGAGACATTATTCTGGTCGAGTTCCTGGAATATCGTGGTGTACGTCATCTGTTGCGTCTGCATGTCATCTGCATACGGATCGCGCACCAGGCCCTGCGTTGTTCCCCCGGTGTAGGTCGCGATGCGGTTCGGCGTGCTCTTGCTGGAGACCGGCGAGAACCAGCGATCGGAGATCGCGAACTGCGATGCCATGTAGTAGTAGTAGTTCAGGATGTCCTGATCGTAATAGGCCATGGCGCGCTTGCCTTGCAGGTCGGTGAACTGCCCGTCTCCGGAGCCTGACTTGGCATAGCCTTCCGCGGTGTGAACGAATCCGTCCATGAGAATCGGACGATCTACGTGGAAGTCATAGCGACTTACATCGCCGTAGCTTTCCAGCCAAGCGGAGGTCATGTCGTCCAAGCACGTGCTCTTAGTCTTAAACAGCATGAAAGGCTCGTTGTCGTCATCGTAGTTGGTGAACTTGTCGAGTTTGTCGTCGATTCCGTCCACCGTGTAGGTCTTACCGTCTTCGCTCATCGTCCAGCCGTTTGCCTGGCGATAGGGGTTCAGCATTCCGAAATAGGTATCGAAGCTGCGGTTCTCCTGCAACATAAAAATGACGTGCTGAATGTTGGTGAGAGACCCAGGCTGAACCGTAACGGTGGCTTGCGCTGTGACGCTGCCGCCCGTCCCCATGGCGGTGATGGTGTATGTCGTCGTCATCGAAGGCTGCACCGTGACGCTGCCGCCCGATACCGGGGTCACGGAACCGATGCCGTTATCGATACTGGCCGAGGTCGCATTCGTGGTCGTCCACGTAAGCATTGCCGTTTGCCCGGAGGTGATGCCGGTGGGCGAGGCTGTGAGCGTCGCCGTAGGGGCCTGGTTACCACCACCGCCACCGTTCCCACCTCCGCCATTTCCCCCGCCGCCGCAGCCGGTAATCAGAAGAAGGGGAAAAATCATTGCGCTCGACAGCAGAACGGTTCTTAAGCGGGGTGTCAGATTCATGGTTAGCAGCCTTCAGCAACTCAGAGAGCAAAACCGGAACCCGTGTTGCTTGCTTTTCTTGCTGCGATCCAGACAAGTAGAGGCAACCCTGACCGGAACCACTCGGGCGAGGCGAGACGCTTAACACTTTGTTACCGATGTGATGGAGCAAAGTTCTGCTCGGCAGCGTATTGATAGTTGTACGGGGGCATTTGCGCCCGCGTGAGGCTTCAATTCATCGAATGACTTGCACATGAGCTCTCAAACTTTAGGAAACAATGCGGCCGTGCGGACCGACAACGTCAGCCGTCATTATCAGATGGGCGGCGATGTGATTCGTGCCGTCGATGGCATTTCGCTGGAGATCGAGCCTGGCGAGTTTGTTGCGTTGCTGGGACAATCCGGCTCGGGCAAATCAACACTGCTGAACCTGCTGGCGGGCCTGGACCGGCCGACTTCAGGCTCAGTGCTAGTACATGGCCGCGATCTGGCCGGGATGTCATCCGAAGAACTCGCCCGCTATCGCCGCAATGACGTCGGCATGGTGTTTCAGGCATTCCATCTGATTCCGTCGATGAAAGTCACGGAAAACGTGGAGCTGCCCATGCGTTTCGCGGAAGTCGATCGCGCCGAACGAAACCAGCGCGTGCGCGAATCACTGGAGCGCGTGGGACTGGCGAAACGGATGAACCATCGCCCGTCGGAACTCTCAGGTGGCGAACAACAGCGCGTGTCGATTGCGCGTGCCTTGGCGAATCGTCCTTCCCTGCTGCTAGCCGATGAGCCTACCGGCAACCTCGACAGCCGCACCGGCGAAGACATTCTGAATTTGATTCGTGATGTGAGTCTCTCGCTTGGCATGACGGTGGTAATGGTTACGCATGAGCGCGCGTTGGCCGAGCGCTTCGCGCAGCGGCTCATCTTTCTTGCCGATGGCAAGCTGCAGAGCCAGGAGGTGCGCGCGTGAAGAGCTACGATCTCTTTGACTTGGCGGTGCGCAACCTGCGGCAATCGAAGCTGCGCAATGGGCTGACGACGGTCGGCATCTCCGTGGGTGTGGCATCGCTGGTGGCGATGTTGTCCCTCGGTGTGGGACTTCAGCAACTGGCCACGCGCCGCCTCGCCGGCTCGGGAATGTTCGATACGGTGTTCGTCACCTCGCGCCAGGACTTCCGCGGCTACGACAGGGAAGATGATGCCAAAGCGGCGAATCCCGACAAAGCTCCCGTGCTCGACGAGCCTGCGCGCCAGGCAATCACTAAGCTGCCTTTCGTGACCGAGGTCGAGCCCGAGATGCGCGTCATGGGCGAGATCGGTTACGGCGGGCAGACGCATTTCGGATTCGTGACTGGCCTACCGATATCTGCGCGCGAGAACGAAGCCTTCGAGACCCTGAAGGGCAAGTTCTTCAGCAATGACAACGCGGACGAAGTCGTCATCCTCAGAGACTTTGCCAAAGAGCTGAACGACAAAGATCCGAACTCTCTGCTCGGGCAAGATGTCACGCTGCGCTATGGCGAGCGGCAAGCGTTGCCGACAGATAGCTCCGACAACCGCCCAGGCATGGCGGCGCAAGATAGCGGGAGTTCGAGCGACTCCGGCGACAGCTACGGTTTTTCCGTGGTGCGCAAGACGCAGAAGGTGAAGGTGGTCGGCATCATCGACGAGGAACCGTACGGCGGGATGCGTACGGTTTCGCGGGGGCGCATCTTCCTGCCCGTCGCCACCATGGAGCGGCTGAACATGGCTCAGTTCACCGATATGCGCAGCTCCATTCGCGGCGGCGGAAAGAACTACATGACGCTGACTGTGCGGGTGAAAGACCCGGCCAAAGTTCAAGGCGTGCAGGACGCCATCAGCAAGCTGGGCTTCCGCACGTTTTCCATCCTTGACGCCACCAAAAGCTTGCGACGCTTCTTTACTGTGCTCGACCTCTTCCTCGGCATCTTCGGCTCGCTTGCGCTGGCGGTCGCGACCTTGGCAATTATCAACACACTTGTAATGGCGGTGCTGGAGCGGCGGCGTGAGATCGGCGTGATGAAAGCCATCGGCGCCAGCGATGGCGATGTGAAGAAGCTGTTCTTCACCGAAGCCGGGGCGATGGGCTTCTTCGGCGGCCTGCTGGGGGTCGCGCTGGGCTTCGCCATCGGCAAGGCTATCAATATCGGTACGGGATTCTATTTGCAACGTCACCAGCTTCCCGCCGAGCCGGTCTGGATCCTTCCAACCTGGTTAATCGGGGCAGCGATTGCGTTCTCGATTGTGGTCAGCTTGTTGGCTGGTCTCTATCCGGCTAGCCGCGCGGCGCGGTTAGATCCGGTGCAGACGCTGAAGTACGAATGAGGATGGAGTTTTATCGGCTCCCTTTCGATTTGTCATCCTGAGCGGAGCGAAGGACCTGCTTTTGTTGTGCGACGAAACTGCAGGTCCCTCTCCGACTAACGTCGGCTCGGGATGACACAAACAAGAGAGATAACTGCAACTGCCCGCCTGAATCCGCGCCCCTTCACTCGTAGCGCAGCGACTCCGCCGGAAGCACGCTCGCCGCTGACCACGATGGATAGAGTGTGGCCACAAATGAGATTCCGATGGCGATACACGCAACCAGCACGCCGTCGAGCACGCGCGGCGCAAACGGTACATAGTCGATGGAGTAAACCTCAGCGGATAACGAGAACAGCCGATAGTGCCCGGCAACGAATGAAATGCCGTATCCCAGCATCAACCCGATGACCGTACCGATTACACCAATCAGCAGCCCTTGATACATGAAGATGCGGCGCACCTGCCGCTTCTTAGCGCCCATCGACACCAGCACCGCAATGTCGCGTGTCTTCTCCATCACCATCATGATGAGCGAGATCAGGATGTTGAGCGCGGCGACAAAGACGATGAGGCCGATGGTGATGAAGGTGACGAGGCGCTCCAGTCGCAGCGCGCGAAAGAGGGCGCGGTTCTGCTCCATCCAGTTGGTCGACATGAAGCCTTTGCCTGCGGCTTTCTCAAGCTCGCGACCGATCTGATCGGCCTTGTAGATATCATCGACCTTGAACTCCAGCACAGATACGACATTGCCGAGATCGAAGAGCTTCTGTGCGTCTGCCAGGCGAATGAATCCCCAGGTGCTGTCGGAGTCGTAGAAACCCGAGCTGAAGATTCCCACCACTTTGAAGCGCGCATACTTGGGCACGATTCCGAAGGGCGTCAGCTCGCCTTGTGGGCTGGTCACGGTGACCAGCGAGCCGACCTGCGCTCCGAGCGAGTTGGCCATGTCCTGCCCCAGAATGATCGGCGGCAGAGACGCGGTGACACGGGCCGACAAGGGATTGCTTTCGGCGCTGTCCATCGCATCCGATGACTTCTCTGGTGAGCTGGGATCGAGCGGCGCCGCCGACCCCGACCTAATCGAATCGAGAATGTCGCTGACCTTGCGCTCGTAGCCGGGAATGATTCCCTTCAACACCGCGCCCTGAGCGTGCGCGCCACGCGAAATCAGCACCTGCTCATACATGGCCGGAGCGCCGGCGACTACATGGGGCTCCTTGTCCAGTCGCTGGAGCAGCGGTTCCCAATCCCGAATGCCGTCGCTTTCCACGCGCAGCAGATTCACGTGCGACATTGAGCCAAGAAGGCGATCCTGCAGATCCTGCCGGAAACCGTTGTTGATGGCCAGCGCGATGATGAGCGATGCCACGCCCGCGGCAACTCCGACGATGGAGATGAGAGTGATGATCCCGATGACGGCCTGCCGCCGTTTGGCCCGCAAATAACGCGCAGCTACGAAGAGCTCAAATTGCATGAAGCAGCTATTGTAGACGGCAAGAAAAAACGAGCCCCGGATTTACACGGATCTCACGGATCGGATAAAGCGAATACGTTACCGCGAGGACCTGGACTCTCAAACTGACCGGCGGCGACAATCACCACCAGCAGAACGAGCTGAATGATCTTTGCGGTTTTCGACATGAGCAGCAATTTGGATGCGGCGAGAGGTGCGAGCGTCAGTCGATGCCCAGTTGTTTCCGCGCTTCGGGGCTGAGCCGTTCCGGCGTCCATTGCGGATACCACACGATTTCGACCGTGGCATTGTTCACTCCTGGCATGCGCAGCAGGCGCTGCTTCACCTGATCGCTGATGTGTCCGCTCGAAGGGCATCCGGGCGAGGTCAACGTCATCTCGACCTCGACGTCATCACCTTGCGTATTAGGAGCCGCCGATGCCTTAACCCGAATCTCGTAAATCAGACCCATGTCTACGATGTTCACCGGAATCTCCGGGTCATAGCATTCCTTAAGTGCAGCAAACACTTCTGCTTGCGTGATCGCCATTCGTTCTCCTGTTACCTAGTTTACCGAGTAACAGCTCACCGGCGTAAAAAGTAACCGCAAGTTTGAGCGACAGTCAGCAGAGATTCCGCTTGACTTTGCTTTCGATTGCTTTCAGTATTCGTTCGCGAAGGGATCGAAAATCGTAAGACCGCTATTACCTGGCGGACTAACGTTTCGCTTCCCGCGAGCACGCCACTCCCGCGGCTGATCACCGATTGCGCCACCCAGTCTGTTGCTAGGAGACCGGAGGAAACCCAAGCGTCGTCGAGATAGCGCGTGAGTCCGCCCTCGAACTCACCAGATCTCTCCCAACAATTCACATGACTCGATACCTAAGAAGGGAGCAGTTTCGTGAAACAAACTGAGCATCGCCAAACGACTACAATCGATCGAAGCCAGGAGGAGAATAACTCCAAAACGGAAGCGAAACGCAACGGCCCAGATGCGTCTTCAGACTCTAGCCGTCGTTCATTTCTGGGCAAGATGGGCGGAGCAACTGCCGTTGCACTCGCGGTTGGGATTCCGCTGGAACCACTATTCGAAGGCAAACATGGACAGGCGGAGGCTTCAGTGGTCAACTACGGTTCCGGCTCTCGCGCTGGTGCCAGCTACGAATATCGCAAAGACACGGCGCAAGACGACAACATCGATATCGGCAAACTGCCGGATAACGGCGACGCGCAGCGATTCACCGATTACAGCGGCAACTGGAGCAAGTGCCTGAAGCACGACGCGTTGGGCATCCCCAATAACGCTGCTTATAGAAGTCTGCTTCATGCGCTGCAAACCGGCGACTTTGACGACTTCGAAAACATCATCACCGGAAATCCGGGGGGAACGGCATTCACTTCGACCTTCAATGGCCCTATGGGAGCCTTTTCCTTCGATCTGGAAGGCTTGGACTCGCACGCGACCAACATCCCGCCCGCGCCAAGCGTTACTAGTGCGCAGACGGCGGCGGAGCAGGTAGAGCATTATTGGGCCGCGCTGATGCGCGATGTTCACTTCACCGACTACGCCAACAGTTCCGTGGCTGCCCAGGCTGCAGCCGACCTGAACCGCATGTCGTATGTCCGCAGCCACAACAGCATATTTCCCTATCCGGTTACGCCGCAGAACCTGTTCCGCGGACAGTTCTATCCTGGCGACGGCAACATACCTGGACCATACATGTCGCAGTTCCTGCTGCAGCCAACCTACTTCGGTGTGCAGCCGATGTCACAGCAGGTGAGACGCTTCCTCTCTGTGGGCGAAGGCGGCGGCGACTACATGACTTCGCCGGCGGAATACCTGAACGTGCAAAATGGTCAAATCCCGAGTGGCGTTCTGGCGCTCGACAACACACCGCGCTTCATGCGCATGGGTCGCGACCTCACTGCTTACACCCATGCCGATTTTCCCTTCCAGGAATACCTGGTCGCGCTTCTGGTTCTGGTGGGAATGAAATCTGCCGTGAATCCGGGGAATCCCTACGGATATCCCAACGGCGTCTCACGAACGATGCATGGCTTTGTCACCTTTGGTAGCGAATTCTGCAACCTGGACGCTGCCACCACGTTGTCGGAGATGGCGACGCGAGCGCTCAAGGCAGCTTGGTTCCATAAATGGATTGTCAATCTCCGCATGCGGCCGGAGGAGTATGGAGCGCTGGTGCAAGCCAACATCACGCACTCCCATCCTTTCCCGCAGGCAGCCGGAGCCATTCACTCGGACGTGCTGAACTCGGCTGTGCTGCCGATCATTTACTCGCAATACGGCAGCTACCTGTTGCCACAGGCGTTCCCAGAAGGCTCACCGACTCACCCGTGCTACCCCACCGGTCACGGCACTGCGGGAGGAGCCTGCATCACGGCGCTGAAATTCTTCTACGACGGAAACCAGAAGATCCGGCCGCTTCTGCAGGCCGCTGGTTCCGACGTGGTCGTGCCCAGCGCCGACGGTCTTTCGTTGGTTCCCTATACCGGAGGCGATGCCGACAACATGACCATCAACGGAGAATTGACCAAGCTGGGGTGGAACGTCACCACCGGCCACGGCATCCATGCCGGCATCCACTTCCGCAGCTCGAGCCTGTATTCACTTTTCCTGGGAGAGCAGATAGGTCTGAGCGTGTTACAAGACCGGGCCAATGGTTACACCGAGCCGTTCACCATCAAAATAACCAAATTTGATGGAACAACGGCGATCATTTCAAACCAGACTAGTCACGGACGCTGATCGCTTTCAGGGCCGCCAGCCGCATGCAAAAGGGCTGGCGGCCTTTCCTTGTTTCTTACGCGACGGCACCGACCCCACCCGACAACGCCTAGCCGCGAGCTCCCAGCTACCCACCGCCACTCATCAGCCGCCGCGCGCGAATCGCCATTGCCCCAGTTGCATTTTGCTGGATTGGTGACGCACATCACGAAAAATCTCGATTCGCGATACCTTGTTTTCAACGACTTAGACTACATTTAGCGCGCAAATGATTGAGCCCCAGCAGCTTACACGCACTTAATAGATTTCAAAGAACTTAGCGGGATTTCTCCCAGCGGGAGACTCGTTGGTCTCCAGCAAAGAGTCTATGAGTCCCGCAAGTAAAGAGCACGGCAAAAGTATGAGCCAGAGGTTACGAAGGTAGTAGAAAATTCCCAAAACGGGAACGCCTACATTCATTCACTGAAAGCTATTTATCTCTACAAGACTCGAAAGTCCCCACCCCGGCAACCAAGGCCGGAATGGGGCACCCGAAAACACAAGTCGTCAGCCGCCGCGACATCGACGTAAGTGCCACGTTCATGTAAGCTCCTGTCTTTACACCAGGAGGCTAAAGTGCGTCGTCTGCTCGCCCTGATATTGATGTTGGGAACCGTCTCTGCCCAAAGCTGGGCGCAAGCCTCAACTACGTCCAGTAGCGAGCCGTTGCTTGGCTTCACTTCGCAGTCGAGCGCGCAGGAGCGCCAGTGGGAAGACAAGTTCAAGAGCATCCCTGATCCGAAATTGATGCGCGACAACATGCAACGCCTCAGCGCAAGACCTCACCACGTCGGCTCTCCGTATGACAAGGAGAATGCCGAGTGGATCCTGAGCCAGATGCAGTCCTGGGGCTGGGACGCCAAGATTGAGCAATTCGATGTGCTCTTCCCTACGCCTAAGAGCCGCCTGCTGGAGATGACCGCGCCCACGCACTTCACGGCGAAGCTCGAAGAGCCGGCGGTCGCCGTCGATCCCACCAGCAATCAGAAGAACGAGCAATTGCCGACGTACAACGCTTATTCGCCCGACGGCGATGTCACGGCGCCGCTGGTCTTCGTCAACTATGGCGTGCCAGCGGATTACGAAGAGCTGGGGCGCCTGGGAGTCTCGGTCAAAGGCGCCATCGTTATCGCCAAGTATGGTCACGTTTGGCGTGGGGTGAAGCCGCGCGTTGCATGGGAGCACGGCGCCATCGGCTGCCTCATCTACTCCGAGCCGAAGGATGATGGCTACTCTCCAGAGGTGACTTTCCCTGAAGGGCCGATGCGTCCTGCGCAAGGCGTGCAGCGCGGCAGCGTAATGGACTTCCCGCATGCCTATCCCGGCGATCCGCTGACCCCCGGCATTGGCGCGACCAAAGATGCCAAGCGGCTTGACATCAAGGATGCGAAGAATCTCGCCCCTATCCCGACGCTGCCCATTTCCTATGGCGATGCGCAGCCGCTGCTCGCCGCGTTGACCGGACCGGTTGCGCCTGAATCGTGGCGCGGCACGCTGCCGATTACTTATCACGTTGGTCCGGGAGCGGCGAAGGTCCATCTCGCGGTCAGCTTCGATTGGAAGCTGCGTCCTGTGTACGACGTCGTCTCCAGAATGCCCGGCAGCAGCGAAGGCGAAGAATGGGTGGTGCGCGGCAATCATCACGACGCCTGGGTAAACGGCGCAGCAGACCCGTTATCGGGACAAGTCGCCTTGCTGGAAGAAGCGCGCGCACTGGGCGAGCTTCACAAGGAGGGATGGCAGCCCAAACGGACGATCATCTACTGCTCCTGGGACGGCGAGGAGCCCATGCTGCTCGGCTCAACCGAATGGGCGGAAACTCATGCAACCGACTTGGAGCGACACGCAGTGGCCTACATCAACACTGATGGCAATGGCCGCGGATTCCTTGAAGCCGAGGGCTCGCATTCGCTGGAGTCGCTGGTCAACGGCGTCGCTCGCGACGTTCAAGACCCTGAGGCAGACATATCGGTTTGGAAGCGCACGCAGGCGGAGCGCATCCACGATGCTAAGGATGCTGAGGCCCGAAGTGCGATTCGCAATCGCAGTGACTGGAAGCTGTTCGCGCTCGGCTCGGGTACCGACTACACCGTCTTTGTGCATCACCTCGGGGTTGCGTCGCTGAACTTGGGCTACGGCGGAGAAGATCGCGAGGGCATCTATCACTCCATCTACGACGACTTCTACTGGTACACGCATTTCTCTGACACCGACTTTGTGTACGGCAAAGCGCTGGCACAAACCATTGGCATGACGGTCATGCGCCTGGCCGATGCCGATGTGATTCCCTATCGCTTCAGCAGCCTGTCCGACGCGGTAAACCAATACCTGAAAGAGGTGCAGGAGCTGCTGAAACAGAAACAGGAGCAGGTGAAGGAAACGAATCGTGAACTGGAGGATGGTGTGTACCACGCGATCAATGACCCGCGCCGTCCCGAGGTCGCACCCAAGCCGGAAGCTGTGCCGCCGTTCATCAATTTTGCTCCGCTGCAAAACGCCGCGGACGCATTGGCAAAATCGGGCGAGCACTACAACCAGGCGTTGAACGCTGCGATGAAAGCCAATCTCGATCAGGCGAAGCTTACTGCTTTGAACGACCGGCTGCTCACTGCGGAGCGGCTTCTGCTGGATCCGGCAGGCCTGCCGACGCGTCCGTATTACAAGCACATGCTCTACGCGCCGGGACTCTACACCGGTTATGCACCGAAGACGGTATCCGGCATTCGCGAGAGCATCGAGTTGAAAGACTACAAGCTGGCGGAGTCGGAGGTCCCGAGAGTTGCGAAAGCGGTGAACGATGAGGCCGCCTTTGTGGAGCAGATGGCGACCGAGTTGGAGCAGATGGCGGGAGCGGGGAAATAACGAGGCCTGTCATCCTGAGCGAGGAGTCCGCCGCGGCGGACGACGAGTCGAAGGACCCCTTTAGCACCCGGCTAATGTCGCCCGAATAGGGGTCCTTCGACTGCGCTCGTTCGCTAACGCTCCCTCGCTCCGCTCAGGATGACATCTCCGTGGAGTACCCCTGGACCCCTACTCCGTTCTTAGCGCCTGCATCGGATCCGTGCTGGCGGCGCGGCGCGCCGGGAAGAACGCAGCGCTCACCGCAACCACCACCACGATCAGCAGCGAACCGGCAAAGGTCACCCAATCATAGGGAGTGACGCCGAACAGCATCGCGCGCAGCAAACGCGAAGCCACCACAGCCAGCGGCAATCCAATCGCAACCCCGACGCCCGCAAGCAGCAGGCTCTCGCGCAACACCATCAGCAGGACCTCGCCACGCTGGGCGCCCACGGCCAGCCGCACGCCAATCTCGAGCGTGCGGTGGCTCACCCGGTAGGCCAGCGTGCCGTAAAGTCCCGTGGCGACCAGCAGGCCCGCCAGCAATCCAAAGAAGACTGCGAGCCGCGAGAACAGGCGCTTGCCTGAGATGGATTCCTCGAACTGCTCTTGTTGGGTCATCGGATCGCGCAGCGGGAGATTCGGGTCCAACTCGTGAACCGCACGCTCGGCGTTGGGCAACGCCGACATCGGATCGCCATTTATACGCATCTCCACATTCATTTCCCCGACCCCGAGTACACCAAGTTGGGTATAGGGAATCCACATCATGGGCACGTCTTGCTCATCCATCCTGGTGTACTTGTTGTTGCGGACCACCCCGACAATCGTCCGCTCCGATCCTTTCGGTCCGACCTGGTGCCCGAGCGGCGACTGGTTGGGAAGATATCGCTGTGTGAATGTTTCATTGACGACTGCAACTCGGGGCGACTTCGCAGTGTCACTCTCGTCGATGCCGCGACCCTGCAAAATGGGGATGCCCATGACATGGAAGAAGTCGGGTCCGACATTGTTCGAACGCAGCGGTGCGAATTTATCACTGCCGTGGTTGGGAACCACTCCGTCGACCCACGCTTCGTTGTTGCTGCTCCAACCTGTGCCTGGCCGGTTCTCAACCAGCGTCGCGGACTCCACTCCGGGCAACACGCGCAAGCGATCCTGGAGCCGCTGATAAAACTCATTCTTCTGCTCGGTGTCTTCAGGCTGCCGGGGGCATCGACGCCGAAGACGAGCAGTCCCTGCGCACGCATGCCGAGCGGCACTTGCTCAAGATTGCGAAGAGTGCGCAGCAGCAGTCCTGCGGCTACCAACAGAACGACGCACAATGCGATCTGTAATGCGACCACCAGGCGACCGAAGCGCGATTTCCGTTTGTCTTGCGTCCCCGTTCGAGTAGAGCTCTTCAACGCCAGCCCCGCAGGAACCGACAACGCGTCGTATAGCGGCGCGAGGCCAAAGGCTAACGCGGCTGCAATCAGCACTCCCAAGGTAAAAAACAATACCGTGGTGTCGGGACGCAGGCTGGTATCGAGGTGCGACCATGCTGCGAGTGCCGTAGTCGCCGGCACCGCAAACAGCCACGCCAGTAGCCCTCCGGCAACGACAAGCAGGATGCTCTCGGTCAGCAACTGGCGGAATAGAGCGCCGCGGCTGGCACCGATCGCGAGTCGCAGGCTGAACTCGCGCTGGCGTGCCTGATTGCGCGCCACCAGCAACAGCGCCACATTTGCGCAAGCGATGAACAATACCAGTCCAACCAGCGCCATCAGCAAAGACAGCGGCTGCTTGTAGTCGTCGATGTAGCTGTCCAGTCCCTTAGCCGGCGCCAGCGTCAGATACACCTGCTGCGCGCCGGGTTTGGGAGGTCCCAACGGAGCATACGCCGTCGCCTTGAAGAGAGGCTGCACGCGGGCGACAGCTTGTTCCGGCGTGATTCCAGGCGCCAGCCGAGCCGTGAGCAGTAGGCACCACCACTTGGGCTGCGAGAAGTAGGTTTTACCATCCTTCGCCGCCTGTCCCCAGGCATTCAGCTCAACCCGGTCCTGCATGGGGATCCAGAAGTCGGTATCGCCCTCGCCCCGCTTCAGGCCGTTGAAGCCCTCCGACGCGATGCCAACGATCGTTTCAGGCACACCGTTCACGAACAGAGTCTTGCCAATGACACTGGGGTCGCGGTTGAAGCGGCGCGTCCAGAACTGATAACTGAGCACGACCACCGGCGATTGCGCAGTCTCATCCTGCTCGGTGAAGCCGCGGCCGCGCGCCATCTTCACCCCCAATCCGGAGAAGAAGTTTCCGCTGACGATTTCTCCGTCGGCCAATTCCGGTTCATCGCCAACGCGAATACTAGTCTTGCCGATGGCCAAGGGCACAGAGGCGATTACGTTGGAGAAGATATCGTGCTGCTGGCGCAATGCCTGAAACACTGGATAGGAGAACGACGTGTCATCGTTGCCGGTGTTCTCTGCTCCATCGGGCTGGCCAGTCGGAACTCGCAGATAGAAGACGCGATCGGGCTCAGGGACGGGCAGCGAGCGCAGCAGCACAGTATTCATCACGCTGAACATCGCCGTGTTCGCTCCGATTCCCAGGCCGAGCGTGACCACAGCGGCGATGGTGAAGGCCGGGGACTTGCGGAGCTGCCTCAAGGCGTAACGTGAATCGTGTACAAAGCCCGACATTTCTCCTCCACAGATCGAATAACTGGGGAGCACTCTGGTCGCCAGCGGTAAGCGTATTAATGGACTCGACTTGCTCTCGCAACATTGCAATAACGATGTTCGCTCACGAGCAATTGCGTTCGAAAGTGGACGGAGCCACTCACACTGGCGGCGTGTGTGCGGCCGCCTCACAGGGCGTCCGAAAATGAACACCTTCAACGGATAGCGGAACAGCTTCAAATTCCGCACGATCTACGCGGCACCTTCATCTCATTGAAAAAGCTTGAGCTTATCGATGCCCGTGACCTCTGACCGTTGGAACAGCAAGTGCTCTATCCATGGCGATGGATATCGCTCGGCCCGAGTTTAAGAAGCAGAAGCGGCGCAAGCAGGCAATCATCGGCGTAATCGCCATCGTAATCGCAGCCGCCGCGTTCGTTGGAGTATCGCGGCTCAAGCCCGCCGCTCCTACCGTTGAACGAAGCACGGTCTGGACGGACACAGTGAAGCGCGGCTCCTTTTTACGCCAGGTGCGAGGGCTGGGCACGCTGGTGCCGAGTCCTGAAGACGTGCGCCAGATTCCCGCTGAAACTGAAGCTACCGTCGTACGCATTCTGGTGTTGCCCGGCACCGAGGTGAAGCCGGATACCGTGCTGCTGCAGATGAGCAATCCGGCCACAGAACAAGCCGCCGCCGATGCGCAATTACAACTCAAAGCCTCGGAAGCTGAATTGAGGAGCCTGAAAGTTAAGCTCGACAGCGATCTGATGACGCAGAAGGCCGGCGCCGCCACCGTCAGCGCCGACTATTCGCAGGCCGAGTTGCAGGCCGAGACCGACAAAGAGCTGTATAACCTCGGCGTCATCTCCGGGCTGACCTACAAGGCATCGAGCGGCAAGGCCAGCGAGCTGAACACGCGTAACGACATCGAGAAGGAGCGTCTGACGATCAATCAGCAGGCGATTCGCTCCCAGATGGCCGTGCAGGAAGCAAAAGTGGATGAGATGCGCGCGCTGGCCCAACTCAAGCAGAAGCAGCTCGATGATCTCAACGTGCGCGCCGGCATTCCGGGCGTGCTGGTTGATATGCCATTGCAGGTCGGGACAACACGTGCAGCCGGGAACGATGCTGGCGAAGGTGGTTCAACCCGAGCACCTGATTGCGTCGTTGAAAATTCCTGAAACCCAGGCGCGCGACGTGCAGATCAACGAGCCCGCGAGCATCGACACTCACAACGGCATAGCCACAGGCACCGTAATGCGCGTTGATCCGGCAGTGCAGAACGGAACCGTTACGGTTGACGTGCGTATCACTGGTGAGCTTCCAAAAGGAGCTCGTCCTGACTTGAGCGTGGACGGCACCATTGATCTGGAAAAGCTTGACAACGTGCTCTACGTCGGGCGTCCCGCGTTCGGACAGGAGAACAGCACCATCAGCTTGTTCAAGCTCGACCCGTCAGGACAATACGCGACGCGCGTTCCGGTGAAAGTGGGCCGGGCTTCGGTCAATGCAATCCAGATCGAAGAGGGGCTGAAGGATGGAGACACCGTGATCCTTTCTGACATGTCGCGCTGGGACAATACCGATCGCATTCGGCTTGAGTAAACAAGATTTCGAGAGAGGCGGAGCAATGAATAACGGCCAGACCTTAATTCACATCGAGGATATGACCAAGGTCTTCTACACCGATGAGATCGAGACGCATGCGCTCTCGGGCATTCATCTCACTATCAATCGTGGCGAGTACGTGGCCATGTCGGGACCTTCGGGCTGCGGCAAGTCGACGCTGCTGTCGATTATCGGACTGCTGGATACGCCCACCAGCGGCGCCTACACCTTGAGCGGCAAGCCGGTGGCGAACCTGGATTTTGCGGAGCGCTCGCGCATTCGCAACCAGGAAATCGGATTCATCTTCCAGAGTTTCAATCTAATCGGCGATCTCACGGTGTATGAGAACGTCGAGCTGCCACTGACCTATCGCCAGCGCATGTCGGGCGCCGAGCGCAAGCAGCGCGTCATGGAGTCGCTGGAGAAAGTTGGCATGGCGCATCGCGTACGCCATTATCCTTCGCAGCTCTCCGGCGGTCAGCAGCAGCGCGTCGCCGTAGCGCGCGCCCTGGCCGGTAAGCCGTCGATCCTGCTGGCGGACGAGCCGACGGGCAACCTCGACTCCCGCAACGGCGAAGCCGTGATGGAGTTGCTGCAAAACTTGCACCGCGAGGGGGCGACCATCTGCATGGTGACGCACGATCCCCGCTTCGCCGCGCACGCGGAACGCGAAGTTCACCTCTTCGATGGCAAAGTTGTGGGCGAAGAGGAACTGAAGAAACTTATTCAAGAAGTGGGCTAACTACGCACTGGATGGAGTTTGAAAGGGCACGGCTTCAGCCGTGCCGCAAAGAGATGTTGTTGATTGGGCTTTAGCCACTGAGGGCAATTCGAATTTCCGCAGCGGCTAAAGCCGGAGAGATCCGCGCTTTAACGGCACGCCTTAAGGCGTGCCCTTTCAAACCAGCAAAAGCTTCGGCTTGTTTGGAGTCGGTCATGAGTTCGTTTTCACAGCACCTGCGTTACGCATTTCGGCAACTGAATCGTTCGCGAGGATTCGCCATTGTCGCCGCGCTCACTTTGGCGCTCGGTATCGGTGCGAACGTGGCCGTGTTCAGCGTGATGAATGCGGTGCTGCTGAATCCCGCAGGGGTGCCGAATCCCGATCGTGTGCTTGCGGTGCGCACGCACTACAACACCCCAGCCGAGTTGAACAACATCGGCATGTCGCCGCCCGATTTCGCCGACGCCGGAGAAGGCAAGCAGGTCTTTTCCGCGACTGCAGCCATGACGATGGGAAATCTCTCGTACCTGGCGGAAGGACGAAGCCCTGAGCGACTCATCAACGCTGCTGTGTCGTGGCAATTTTTCGACGCGTTTCTGGCGAAGCCGCTTTTGGGAAGGACCTTCCGGCCGGAAGAAGACGTTCCCGATGCGAACCGCGCGGTTGTGCTGTCGTATTCCACCTGGAAGAAACGCTTCGGCGGCGACCCGAATATCGTTGGCCGCAAGCTCACGTTGAATCAGCAACAGTACGAAGTAATCGGCGTGATGGGACCGGAGTTTGGCTGGCCCAATCAGGCTGAGGTCTGGACTCCGCTGGCGCTCAATCCTTCGCGACTGCACGACCAGAATTATCGCTATAACGAGTACCTGTTCGTGGTGGCGCGCATGCGTCCCGGTGTCAGCATCGACCAGGTCAATCAGTATCTTGCGATGAAGGCGCGCGAGAACGCCAACTCCGAAGGCGAGAAGAGCTACGCGAAGATTTCTGGCTGGGGCATGTTCGCCATGCCCGTTCTGGAGTATGTCGCCGGTGATCTGCGCAAACCGCTGTCCGTGTTGCTGAGCGCTGTCGTTCTTGTTCTGCTCATTGCATGCGCGAACATCGCAGGGCTGCAACTGGCGCGCGCTTCTGACCGGCAACGCGAAACCTCGATTCGCATTGCCCTGGGAGCGAGGCGCGGAACCTTGCTGGCACAGGCCTTCACCGAGAGCGCAGTGCTGGCTGTCGCAGGCGTTGCCTTGGGATTAATCCTGGCATACGCCACAATTCCGCTTTTGCTCATGCTGGCGCCGGAAAACCTGGTGAAGAACCTGCACGTGCAGATCAGCACTCCTGTGCTGCTGTATGTGATCGCTGCCGGAGTGGTGTGCGCGATTCTGTGTGGCGTCGGTCCGGCGTACCAGATGACCCACATACGCTGGTTCCAATCGTTGCAGGAGAGCGGGCGCTCCGAGACTTCGAGCAAGGGCCGCCAGCGGTTGCGCTCGGCCATGGTCATCGGCGAAATCGCGCTGGCCATGCTGCTGCTGGTTGCGTCTGGTCTGCTGGTGCGCAGCTTGCGACAACTCGAGCACGTTGAGGTGGGATTCGAGCCGCAAGGGTTGATGTCCGCCAGCCTTACTCTGCCACGCGATGTGTATAAGAGCGACGAACAACAGGCGGCCTTCGCAGATGCACTTGCAACCCAGCTAAAGAACCAGGCAGGAGTGACGGATGCCGCCCTGGTTGATGCGCTACCTTTCTCCGCCAACGGCGGGTCAGCATCGTTTGAGATTGTTGGACAAGTGCTGCCGCCGAACGCTCCGCCCCCGCACGGCAACATTCGATCCATCTCTCCTGACTACTTTTCGACGCTCAAAATCCCGCTCGTCGCGGGTCGCTTCTTTACCTCGACCGATCAGGCGAAGACGCAGCAGGTGGCGATCATCGACGAGACCCTGGCTCGCGACTATTGGCGGGGGGAGGATCCGATCGGCAAGCAGATCAGCTTTGGTGGTCCTAAGAACCCGCCGATGACCATCGTCGGGCTCGTGAAGCACGCACGTGTGTCGTCGCTGGAGCAGGACAACAAGGAAGGCTTCTACTACTTGCCGATTTCGCAGTCGCCGTCGCACGGGATTGACATTGTCGTGCGTACGAATGCGAATCCCCGTTCCATGTCGGACGCGATCCGTAATGCGGTGCGCCAGGTCGATTCCAATCAGGCTGTCTACGACTTGCGGACGATGGACGAGCTGATCGACTCGTCGCTGGTGAGTCGCAAGTTCGTCGTTGTTCTCTTGTCGATCTTTGCCGGGCTGGCGTTGCTGCTGTCGGCGCTCGGGCTGTACGGCGTCATCAGCTACGGCGTACATATGCGCATGCGCGAACTCGGTATTCGCATGGCGCTGGGGGCAGGACGTTCCGATGTGCTGGCCCTGGTATTGCGACGCGGCATGGAGATGGCCGGCCTGGGGCTGATCATCGGAATGGTCTTCGTCCTTCTGGCAAGCCGTGTGCTTTCGAGCATGCTCTTCGCGACCAGCCTGCTTCACCCTTTTACGTTGCTTGCCACGTCTGCCCTGCTCGCAGCGACCGTCCTGCTGGCCAGCTACCTGCCGGCCCGCCGCGCGTCGAAACTCGATCCCATGCGCACGCTGAGAGAGGAATAGAAGATGAGCGCCCTGCTACAGGACCTTCGTTACGCGCTGCGCCAGTTGCGCAAGAGCCCGGGATTCACCCTGGTCGCCATGTCGATTCTGGCACTGGGCATCGGGGCAAACACCGCGATCTATAGCCTGCTTGATCAGGTGTTGCTGCGCAGTTTGCCGGTGAAGAATCCTGGCAGGCTGGTTCAGCTCAAGTCGGTTGGAAGCGATTCCGGTCATGTGAGCTCATGGGGCGGAGACGACCATCTTTACTTCTCCTACCCGATGTATCGCGACCTGCGCGACAAGAGCACCGTATTCGATGGAATGCTGGCGCGCACTCCGGCGCAGGTTGGCATTCAGTATCACAACGATTCGAAGCTAGGGATGGCGGAGTTGGTCACGGGCAATTACTTCCAGGTCCTCGGACTGCAGCCGGCGATGGGACGACTCATTATGCCGAGTGACGACGAGGTACAGGAACGTAATCCCGTCGCCGTTTTGAGTTACGAGTACTGGGTTAGGCGCTTCGGCAGCGACCGCAACGTGCTCAATAGCACGGTATCGATCAACGGACATCCCTTCACCATCGTCGGTGTCGCGCCTGCGGGATTCAAGAGCGTGGTGGTGGGCGACAGTCCTGACCTGTTTGTGCCCATGATGATGAAGCCGGAGGTGACGCCCGGCTGGAACGATCTCGACAAGCATCGCTCGCGTTGGCTGAACATCATTGCGCGTCTCAAACCCGGTGAGTCCGTAGCCACCGCCGAAGCAGGCCTGGAGCCACTCTGGAAAGGACTGCGCCAGGAAGAGCTGAAAGAGATCCACGATCACTCCGACAAGTTCGTCGAGCGCTTTGTCGCCAAATCGAAGGTCGAGTTGCTCGATGCCCGTCGCGGTTTTTCACCGTTGCGTGACCAGATACGCACTCCGCTGCTCATCGTTATGGGCATGGTTGTGCTGGTAATCGTTATCGCCTGCGCCAATCTCGCGAGCCTGCTACTGGTGCGCGCCGCCGGACGTACGCGCGAGATGTCGGTGCGTTATTCCCTGGGGGCCAAGCGCAGCCGCATCGTGCAACAACTGCTGATGGAAGGCATGCTGCTGGGCATTGGCGGCGGCCTGCTGGGATTGCTGCTGGCCCCTGACTTAACCAGCGTACTGGTAAGCCGCATGTTCAGTGACCCGAACATGCATCCCTTCAGCTCGGGTCTTGACCTGCGCGTGTTCGCCTTCAACCTCGTCGTCGGGATTCTGGCGGGACTGGTCTTCAGCCTGGTGCCGGCACTGGAGTTCTGGCGTCCTGACTTGACCGCTGCTTTGAAGCAGCAGGTCAGCACCGCGACCACGCGGCAGTCTCGAATCAAGAAAATATTCGTCGGCGTGCAGATTGGCCTGAGCGTGCTGCTGTTGTTCGGTGCAGGCCTGTTCGTACGGACGATGAAGAATCTTCGCTCGGTTGACATAGGTTTCCGCCCCGATCATCTGCTGACATTCACCATCGATCCGATGCTGGCGGGATACACAAAAGACAACACAACGTCACTGCAGCACCGCTTGCTGGAAACGATGCGCGCGCTTCCTGGGGTGAAGTCAGTGGCAGCAACGGACGACCCCGAACTCTCCGGTAACGATAGCGGCACGAACATTACTGTCGCCGGCATACCGGAGTCGTCGCAAGATGACACCGACGTCGAGCGCGAACAGGTCACGCCGGGCTATCTCGCGACCATGGACATGCCGCTGGTTGCCGGGCGCGCGATCACTGAGCAGGACAATCGTCCCGATGCGGCGAAGGTAGCGGTCATTAACGAAACATTCGCCAAGAAGTGGTTCGCCAGCCCGCAGGCTGCGATCGGACGCTACTACGGAATCGGAGGCGGGCCAACCGCGAAAACGGACATCCAGATTGTCGGAGTGGTTCGCGACAGCAAGCACTCGGATTTGCGCACTCCCTCCAAGCCCACAGGCTATCTCGCAATCGATCGCGATACGGAACGCCGTCGTTTCGATATGACGTACTACCTGCGGACCTCCTCATCGCCGGATGCGTTGATGAGCAGTGTTCGCGGCGCCGTACAGCAGATTGATCCCAAGCTGGCGCTCGATAGCTTCCGCAACATGGATGACCAGATCGACACGCAGTTGACTACAGAGAAGCTGGTGACCTTCCTCGCGACTTCGTTCGGCGTTCTCGCGACGCTGCTGTGCGCGATCGGACTGTACGGCGTGCTGGCTTTCTCGGCCACGCAGCGTACACGCGAGATTGGCATCCGCATGGCGCTGGGGGCAGATCGCATGGCGGTGCTGCGCATGATGTTTGGCGAGGTTGGTCGTCTGTTGTTGATCAGCTTCGTCGTTGCTGTTCCACTGGCCGTAGCGGCGGGGCGCCTGCTGAGCAATCAACTTTTTGGCGTCTCAAATCACGATCCACTCACGTTGCTGGCAGTGGTCGGCATTATCGCTTTCGTCGTTCTTGCGGCTGCGCTCTTGCCGGTGCGGAGGGCCGCCGCGGTCGAGCCCATGAAAGCGTTGCGATACGAATGAGATTCCGATGGGGGAGTACCGACAATAATTGGGCTTTAGTGCCGGCCGAGGCTAAAGCCAAATCGATTCGCCCGTCTGGTTCACCACGCTGAAGCGTGGTGCTTCCACCGGAGCAACTACGAATGAACTCGATGATTAATCTCAAAGACGTTGAACGAAGCTACAAGACTGCCGCCGGCGAGACCTGGGTGCTGCGCCGCATCAACCTGAAGATCGAGCGCGGTGAGTTCCTAACGCTGATGGGCCCCTCGGGCGCGGGCAAGTCTTCCCTGCTGAACGTGCTGGCGCTGCTCGATGACGAATGGCGCGGTGAGTACTTCTTCGGCGAGCAGCCGGTGCATGAACTCAAACGCAAGGGACGCGCCGAGTTGGCCAAGCGCAATATCGGCATGGTCTTCCAGAGCTATCACCTGATCGATGATCTGACGGTGCAGGAGAACATCGACCTGCCACTGTCGTACAAAGACATCCCCAAATCGGAGCGGCAGGCCATGGTGGCCGATACGCTCGATCGTTTTCAGATTGTCGCCAAGAAAGACCTCTATCCCAGCCAATTATCGGGCGGCCAGCAGCAGCTTGTAGGAGTCGCGCGCGCCATCATTCACAAGCCGGCGTTGCTGCTTGCCGACGAACCTACCGGCAATCTGCACTCCAGTCAGGCCAAGGAGATCATGGAGCTCTTCTGCGAGTTGAACCGTGAAGGAACGACCATCGTACAAGTCACGCATTCGGAGGCTAACGCAGCCTACGGGGGACGGACAATACAGTTACGCGATGGTTGGATAGTTTCGGAAGAACGCAACGCAACGCGCGAGGTGGTGGCCCGGTGATCGAATGTCTCCGCAAGCCATGTACAGTCCTGGCCCTCGCAGCAATGCTCTTTGGCGGTCCGCTCACCACTGTGGCGCAACAGCCGCAGCAGCAAACTGCGCAGCCGCAAGAACAAGCTCCATCGTCGAGCTCTTCGCAGCCTCAGGAGCAGAGTGCTCCGTTACCGAGCGCACCTCAGCCGAACCTGCCGCTGTCCACGCCGCCTACGTTGCAGATGCCGAGGTCCTACAGCCCTTTCTCGCCATACTCGGGGGCGACCGTTCCGCCGCCCAACATGGGCAACTCGTCGTTACTGCAATCGCTAATTCGAGACGGCAAGCTCTATCTCTCGCTGCGCGATGCTATGGATCTGGCTCTGGAAAATAATCTCGACCTGGTGATCGCGCGCTACAACCTGCCCATCGCCGATACTGACATCCTGCGTACCAAGGCAGGCGGTACCTTCCGCGGTGTCAACACCGGCATCGTGCAGAACACGCCGGGAGGCGGCGTGGGCGGCTTCGGAGCAGGCGCTCCCGGAGCAGGCGCCGGCGGCACTACGGGCGGCGCTGGCGGTGCAGGTGCAGGCGCGTCCGGCATCGTCGAATCGACACTCGGCACCGGTACCAACGTTCCCAGCTTCGACCCGCTGATCACCGCCAATGGTGGAGTTGAACACCTGACGCTGCCACAGGCCAACCTGCAACTGAACGGCGTCCCGACGCTGCAGCAAAACACCGGCACCGCAGATATCGCTTATCAGCAAGCCTTTTCTACCGGCACAATTATTACCGCGCAATTCTTCAACAATCGCCAGTCGGTCAACAGCATCTACACCAGTCTGTCGCCGGCGCTGAATGCGCAAACGCAGTTTCAGGTACGGCAGCCGTTACTCGCAGGCTTTGGCTTTGGCCCTAACCTGCGCTACCTGCGCATCGCCAAGAACAACAAGGAAATTTCCGACATCGCCTTTCGCAACCAGGTAATCGCGACCGTCACCCAGATCGAAAACATCTACTGGGACCTGGTTAGCGCCTACGAGCAGGCACGTGTGAACGAGCAATCGCTTGCGTTCGCGCAGCAGTCGTTCGACATTGCAAAGAAGCAGCTTCAGCTGGAGGCTATCCCTGCGCTCGACGTTACGCGTGCCGAGGCCGAGGTTTCGCGCCGCGACCAGGACCTGACCATCGCGCGCACGAATCTTCAGTTGCAAGAATCGTTAATCAAAAATGCGTTGACGAAATCACTCGACGATCCGGTGCTGGAAGAGATGCCCGTCGTTCCCACGGACACTCTGCAAGACAGAACGGTGCAAGTCACGCCCGTGCCCATCCTCGACCTGATCCAGGAGGCACTGCAGGCGCGTCCGGAGCTGTCGGAGTCGTCCATTGATCTTCACAACCGCCAGATCACCCGCAAGGCAGCGCGCAACGCTTTGCTGCCGACGGTGGACCTTGTAGCTTCGTACGGTGGAACGGGTCTGGCGGGACTTGATAACCCGGCGTACACGCTCGGTGGAAGCAATACGGTGCCTGGAGATTTCGGCGGCGCCTTCAGTAATGCTTTCAACGGCTCAGCTCCAGATTATTATGTCGGCGCATCGATCAACATTCCTTTGCGCAATCGCGTGGCTAAGGCAGACCAATATCGCTCGGAGCTGGAATATCGTCAGGCTGAAGTACGACTGGAAGAGCTGAAGAAGCAGATTCGCATCGAAGTTCGCAACGCGCGATACGCACTGGAGCAGAGCGCGGCCCGGGTCGCTGCAGCCGCAAAAGGCCGCGACCTGGCGCAGCACCTGTTCGAGATCACGCAGAAAGAGCAGCAGTTGGGCGCGGCTTCCAGCTTCCAAACCCTGGGAGCGCAACGCGACCTGGCCCTCGCGCAGCTTGATTTCGTGAATGCCATGACGGTTTACGAAAAGTCACGGGTCGAGCTGGACCGTGCAACTGGAAGAACTTTAGAACATAATGGCATCCAGGTGCAGGACGCGATCAATGGTACAGCCAGCTCTCGGCACTAGAGATATGAATCCGGTACGCTCAGCCCGCACGCCCCGTACTGTGGGCAGCGAACGCCCCAGAGTGCTGGCGGCGGACGATCAACAGGACATCCTGGACGCGATCGAGTTGTTGCTCACGGCGCAGGGATATCAGGTCGATACCGCCCGTTCTCCCGCACTGGTGCGCGAGGCGTTGTCGCTCGACAGCTACGACGCCGTGCTCATCGACCTGAACTATACGCGCGATACGACGTCGGGACAGGAAGGTCTCACGCTGCTATCGGAAATCGTCGCCATCGACAGCAACCTGCCTGTCATCGTGATGACTGCGTGGGCGAACGTGCAGCTCGCGGTAGAAGCAATGCGCCGTGGCGCACGCGACTTCATCCAGAAGCCGTGGGACAACGAGCGCCTGGTCTCCATCGTTCGCACCCAGATCGAACTTTACCGCGCGCTGCAAAAGGCTCAGCACCTCGAAGCCGAAAACCGCTTGCTCAAGGCGGAGAACCGTCCTGACTTCATCGCCACCGCGCCGGCCATGAAGAGCGTAATGGAGACGATTACGCGTATCGCGCCGTCGGATGCAAACGTCCTTATCCTGGGCGAGCACGGCACCGGCAAGGAAGTTGTCGCGCAGACCATCCACGCCTTGTCGCAGCGAGCACAGCGTTCGCTCGTGGCCGTCAACACCGGAGCGCTCTCCGAGGGTGTTTTCGAAAGCGAACTGTTTGGACACGTGAAAGGAGCGTTCACCGATGCCAAGACCGACCGCATCGGCCGCTTCGAGTTGGCGCATGGCGGAACGATTTTTCTGGATGAGATCGGGAATGTTCCTGTTCGCCAGCAGGCCAAACTGCTGCGCATACTTGAGTCCGGCGAGATTGAGCGGGTTGGCTCGTCGCGCTGCAAGCAGGTGGATGTGCGCGTCATCTCTGCAACCAACATGGACCTGCGAGCAGCCTGCGCCAATGGGCAATTCCGCGAGGACCTGCTCTTCCGCCTGAACACCGTAGAAATTCAACTGCCACCGTTGCGCGAGCGCCGCGAAGACATTCCTGTGTTGGCGGCATACTTCCTATCGCGCTATGCGAGCCGCTATCGTCGCGACATTCGTGGCTTTGAGCCTGCCGCGCTTCAGGCGCTGTTGCAGCATCCCTGGCCGGGCAATGTCCGCGAGCTGGAGCACACGCTGGAGCGCGCGGTGCTCATGTGCCGCTCCAACGATCTGCAGGCGGCCGATCTCGGGCTCTCGCAACAGCGCACCGGCTCCGCAACCGTCGACGACATGAGCCTTGAATCGATGGAGGCAGTGCTCATTCGCAAAGCGTTGCAGCGCTTTCAGGGGAACGTCACCCAGGCGGCCGAGGCGCTGGGGCTGAGCCGCGGTGCGCTGTATCGACGCATGGAAAAGCATGGCATCTAGCCGACATGGACCGGCGATCGCGTACCCTCCGCGTAAGCGAAAACGGCGCCGCGTGTACGAGCGCCGCATCCGGGTCTTCTCGCTGCTGCTGGCCGGGCCAGGACTGACTGTCGCCATTCTGTTGATCTCGCAGCAGAACTGGTCGCGCGATACCAAGTGGTCGCTGGCAGTTATCCTGCTCGTCGTCTTCCTGATCCTGGAAGCTGTCCTGCACGACCAGGTCATCCGTCCCCTGCAAACGCTGACTAACGTTATCTCGTCGCTGCGCGAGGAAGATTTCTCCTTTCGGGCACGAGGAGCAGTCCATAACGATGCGCTCGGCGAACTGGCCCTGGAAGTCAACGCGCTGGCCGACACTCTGTCAGAACAAAAAACCTTTGCGGTCGAAGCGACGGAGTTGTTGAAGCGTGTGCTGGAGGAGATCGACACACCACTGTTCACCTTCGATCCTAACGGCAAGCTGAAGCTGGTGAACTCCGCCGGAACCCGGCTTCTACAGCAGTCCCGAGACGACCTGTTGGGTCGCACCGCGGAAGACATCGGGCTCACCGCATTCTTCCAGTCCGAAACCGGCGTCACCTCGGTGAGCCCACTCAATCCGAACGCACGCTGGCTGGTACGACGCACGTCGTTCCGTGAGAAGGGCGTGCCGCACACGCTGATTCTGCTCTCCGACGTGAGCCGGGCCTTGCGCGAAGAGGAGCGCAGCGCATGGCAGCGCCTGATTCGCGTTCTTGGCCACGAACTCAACAACTCGCTGACCCCGATCAAGTCCATTGCCGGAACGCTTCTGCTTCGGGTGAGAGGCATGGAGGTCGAATCGCAAGAGCGGGCGGACTTCGAAAAGGGCCTCGGAATTATCGAAGCACGTTCGGCATCGCTGAACCGCTTTCTTCAGGCTTACCGGCAGATCGCGCAGATGCCCAGTCCAAAGCTGCAACCCACCTCAATACGAACTCTCCTGGAGCGCACTGCGGCACTAGAAAACCGCGTTCCCATGCAACTGGAGCCGGGGCCCGACGTCACGGTCAGCGCCGACCCTGATCAACTGGAACAGGTGCTCATTAATATTGTGCGGAATGCCGCTGAAGCCGTACTGCAGGCTGGAAATGAGGCGAGCCGGCAGGCTCCTGTCTCGATTCGCTGGTCGCTCAACTCACATTTCCTCCAGATACAGGTCATCGACAGCGGACCGGGCCTACTGAATCCGGAAAACGCGTTTGTGCCGTTCTACACGACGAAAGAAAGCGGCAGCGGTATTGGGCTGGCTCTTTCCCGTCACATTGTGGAAGCGCATGGTGGCAGCATTCAGTTGCTGAATCGGCAGGAGGCGGTGGGATGTGTAGCGGTAATTTCCATTCCGGCGTGAGGAGATGGCTGAAGCCTGGCCAGCTCAACAGCGAAGCATGGAAGGCTCTTATTTCCTCCCTAAGAACAGGTTGAGCGTTAATCCCCCAACATTCAAGTGTGCTGGAGTGCAGGTCGTACAGTTCTCGCGCAGGTAATACGTTTGGACCATCAGTATTCGTTTGTACGGCCATTCGATGCCGCCGGAATATTGGCCTTCATTCCATGAGCCGGCCAGCCCGCTGTAGAAAACCTCCGCTGAAACATAGGGGCTGAACCGAAAGTTATGGATACTGATGTCGTACTGCCCGAAGAGCAGGTTTCGGTAGCGGGTCGAGTATGTACCGTTGATCCAACGGAATTCGCCCCGGTTTCGGTCATACACGTACAACCGGGATGTCGGCCGGAAACCGCCGAGAGCCTGGAGCACAATCCTGTTTTCGAAGCCTTTGGTTCCGGACTGAAATGTATCGATTCGTTCGTAGCCGGCTCCCAGCGAGAATAAATGCTCTTTTTCAGGATCAATGTTGATCAGGTGAGGCCTGGTTATGCGCTTCCACTGATATCCCGCACCTAATCCTGCGTTGACTTCCTGTTGAGCAAAATCTTCCCCCTTCTTTAGTCCGACAAATGCAAGCAGGCGCGTGTTCTCCGAAAGCTGAACATGAGCATCCGCGGCTGGCCAGAACTCACCGGTAGTCTGCGACTGGGCCGATACGCTCCAGGGAAGCGCCGCGACCAGCACTACACTTAACACAAGCTTTTGCGCCATAGCCTGACGCCATCTTGCGCGTCAGAGTTCGCGGATACAACCCATAAAAATAGGGGGCTCGCGCTTTGCCAGCTCCCCTCCAATGATTCACTTAGCCGCGATGCTTGCCGCACGCAGGTACACTCAACATGTCGCCTGGACATTGTAGTTGCTGCGAACGGGCGACGATGTTAACACCACAGCGCCCCGGGCAATGTGAAGGCTGATCCTCTACCACTGCACTCCTGGGTAGAGGCTTGGAATGCGGTAAGCGCGGTAGAACTCTGCGTTGGACGAATCCAGTTCCCAGACAGGCTGCGGCATCGCACTGCCGTCCGTTTCCACTACCTTTGACGGCCCATTATTGGGATTGGTGAAATCGGTTTCCACATCGCCGTTGGGCAATTGCGCGATACTTCCTCCCCACATCGAGAACCACCCCGGCTGGTATTGCCAGGTCACGTCGGCAGTCATTGCTGACTCGTCCACATCCATAATGAGGCCACGGCTGTAACAGTCGTTGTTCTGCTCGCATGACTGACCTGACGAATCGGGCCGGGTGTTGCCGTTGTCGAACATCGCGAGCGTCATCTTCGTTCCCTGACTCTGGAAGATGGTAGGAAAGTGCTCGTTATAGAACCACTGTGAGGCATCGTTCTGGGTCAGGCTGAAGTCGCCTTCCGGCCCAAGACGCCACAGGATGTCGCCGTTGCCGTTGCCGTTGGCGTAATTGATTTTGATGATCCAACTCTGGTGCCGCATTGATAGAAGCAGGTTGCCGTCGGCGGTGTACACGAGGGCGTTACTGTGCGTCCAATCGGGAAACATGTAGGGGTGACGATTCACATCGAGGTGGTCGAACGTATTCCACACCCAGACAATCCGATTGTTGGGATCCAGGTCCACGATTGCGTCTCCGACAACCGCGGTCGTGCCCGGATATCCCGGTAGGTCCTGGTAATCCTTCTGTAGATCAACGAGCACGATCCAGTGTCCATTATCGAGCTGCAGGACGTCATGATGAAATTCGGCAGCATTGATGGAATAGCCGCCTGCCTTGAGATCGGAATTAAGTTGTTTGATGGTCTCTTCCCGGACGATCGTTCCCGTCAGATCCACTTCCCGCAGATTCTGGTAATACTGCACAAAGAGATTACCGTTCGGCAGTAACTTCATCGGAAAGGTGAACAGTGGCATGCTTGGGTCATAGTAGTACCAGATCAGCGAACCATCCTTGTCGAAAACAGCGGCTGTGACCTGCGGCAAAATCGCGGAGACTATATCGACGCCTTGTACCGATGAACTAGACCCCTGCTTTACCTGCACCTGAGGAAAGGTGACGCCGCTGGGCAGAGGCTGCGTCGTAAAGACGTGGTCGGAATCGTACATGGTAGCGCCGGACGCGAAGTCACACCGGGCTCGCATGTGGTAGGTGGTAGCAGGACGCATTCCTGCAACCAACAATGAAATTTTACCTTCAGCACTTATGGGTTGCGACCAAGTGCTACGCCCGTAAGTTGTATCCGTGCCGAATTCGATGCTGACCTGTGCGGGGGCTGAGGCAGCGACGGTGTATTGAGCCACCAAGCCATGCTGTGTCGCTGAGACAGCGCCATGAACCCAGGGGATCGGGTCGGACGAGGCCGGTGAACCGCATCCGGCAAGGAGAAATAGCCATGGAAGAACGAGAACAGCCAGACAACGATAGCGGTAGCTCATACAAGATCGGACTTTGTCGCTCGAAGAACTACACAAGCGCAACCTCGTACCGAAGTTCTGGCCTTTGAAGACTGACAACCCACCCCTCCCGACAACATTAGGTTTCAGTTCTGGATTATCAGCCTAGAAGTTCCAAGACTTTCGAATCATTCATGTTGGCGAGAGAAATAGCTTTGGTTTCCCGACATCTCCAACTGAGACGACCGGAATCCGTGTCAAGTACAATGCGCCGGTGACTCGCGCGGGGAGTTTAGTTTTTCAAATTGGCCCTGCGCGGCTACAGGTGGTAAGGCTTGCGTTGGGACTGCTTATCGACACTGAAAGCTGTAAATTGATAGTTCGAATCTACGCCCTATCGAAAAAGGGAGCGTGCGGTGCACACTCCCTTGGATATTCAAATAGAAGCTATTCTAGTCAGAAGCGGGGACGGCCTTCGGCATGTTCTTGGGATCCAGCAGCGGTAGCGGGTTCTTGGGATGCTGGAGATCCGGTATCAAGTCGTTCGAGGCGCCACCCGGGAAGCGCTGGATGTTGGGATATTTCATGATTGACTGGTCGAACTGCATGAGCGCGGCCGAAAACAGGGCAGCCGACCAGCCGTTGTCTTCGCCGGCGTAACGTCCCGGCGAAGTCCTCAGCCCATTCATCTCACCTTCGGCTCCGTTGAAGATCATGTCGTATCTCTCAAACGGGTCCATGGTGAGGTTGTAAGCCGCCGGAATTGACCCCAGGCCCTGACTCGGTCCCAGCCATGAATCTTTGGCCGTCCACACGAACTTCCAGGCGATGTTCACCCATGGTTCGTTCGGGTCTCCAGATATATCGGTGCGGATGGCGTTGAGATACTCGCCATTGATATAGATCCACGAAGTTCGCGCCGAGTGCTGCGCCTTGCCCAGGATGTAAGCGCTGTTATCGATGCTGTCGAAGTAGATGGGCTTGCCATTGTTGTCCTTCATCTCGCCAACCGGTGGAGGCGTAATGCCTGCCATCGCCGCCAGGGTCGACCAGCAGTCGATGTGCGACATCATTTCGCCGTAGGTCGCACCCGCCGGGATGTGTCCGGGCCAGGTCATGATGGCGGGCACGCGCCAGCCCCCTTCAAACGCCGAACCCTTCTCGCCGCGGAAGGGCGTGGTCCCGGCATCGGGGTAGGCATCGAGCCAGGCGCCGTTGTCGGCGGTCAAGATGACGATGGTATTGGGCGCGTACTGGTGGATGGCATCAAGCACCCTGCCGATGTCAGCGTCCATCTCCATCAGCGAATCGGAGTAGTCGCCCAAGTGCGACTTGCCGCGGAAATCCGGCGCCGCATTGGTCGGATTGTGCATCTTGATCCAATTCACGTCCATAAAGAAGGGCTTGCCGGTGTTGGCGTGGGCCTTGATGTAATCGACGGCGTAGTCGGCCTGCCGTTCGTCCATCGTCGCCATGTAGTCGTAAGTAATCTTGGCAACCTGCTTGGCAGGCTGACCAGCTACGCCTTCCCACTCGTACAGGTTTACCACGGAATCAAACATCTTCTCGAACTCAGGGTTGTACGACGGGAACCAGGGATGGAACCACTTATCGGTGTCGGGATAGGAATATACGCCGGCGTAATAAGCGGCGAACTCTTTCATCTCGTCGAAACCATGATTGGTCGGGTACGCCACTGGCTTGTCGCCAAGGTGCCACTTGCCCGAGAAGTATGTGGTGTAGCCATTCTTCTTGAAGAACTCGGCGATGGTTGGGGTTTCGGGACGAAGATAATTCTCGTCTCCCGGAGCTACCACGATGGACAGGGCGCTACGGATAGGAATGCGGCCGGTCATGAACGAGGCGCGGCCCGCCGTACAACTTGCCTGTCCGTACCAACTGGTGAAGACGGCGCCTTCTTTGGCCATCTTGTCGATGTTGGGTGTTGGATGACCGAGCGTCATGCCCCCGCCCGAATAGGCACCGAAGTCGTTCCAGCCGGTGTCATCGGTCATCAGCATGACGATGTTCGGTTTTGAGTTTTGTGCCGCGCCGGGAACTACGCTCCCAACCATTAAGAAGCTGGAAATGGTAAGCGCACCCAGCGTTATTTTGCGAACCCTTGCTCCAAGATCCATATTCCCCTCCTTCGAAATAATCTAATAATGTGTAAGAAACGGAATCCCAGTAGCCCAGCGGCGGACCGATCGCCACCGCGGAATCCCAAGTTCAAGTGTTGACAGAATTACCCAAACCTTGAGCTGACTTTAGTACGAAAACGGCGCTAAGGCTAGAAGATTTGTGGAGTGTAATTATCGCCGGTGTGACCGTCAGAACAGTAGGCGCATCGCGGCCTTGATGAGGACATTGAATGGGATTGCAGCGACGACGACCGGAATCGACGGAATCGCGGCGGCGATCACGATCGCATACAGGTCGACCAGTCCAACCGGGACGATGCGGATATCGTCGATGTTATGCACCACTCCGTAAAGATCAGCCGTGGTTGAAAAGTCCGGTACCGAGAGCACCTCTTCCGTCAAGCTGTGCGCCTGATGTAGCCACTTCTTCTCAAACTCCTCGCCCACCGCGCGAGCGAAGGCGCCATAGGACAACATCCCCTCACGTCGCATTTGTAAGAGAGTTCGGATGAAGAACAGGTAAGGTCCGATACAGAATAAGAGCACTCCGGCAAGAAGAGCCGGGGCAACGAAGCGATAGCTCATCAGCGGGAATCCATGGTGTAGGACACGATTAGCGATGGCGCCAGCGAGTCCGACCCCGATGCAAAAACTGAAGGGTATTTGCCCCATAATAGAAGCCTCAAGGAATCCCAGTCCTCCCAGGTGATCAGGATGGGCGGCGATCAGGGCGAGCTTCAGTTGGGTTGTAGAACGGAGGAATCGCGCCCAAAGTGACTGCCTCCAAATCCACAAGAATGTGAAGTAGACCAGAATTGGATAGCTGACAAAGAACGCCCACACTCCTGCCAACGAGAATGATTTGAAGCCACTATCTCCCCTCCACCACGATACGAACTCGGAGCCGTTCGGACTCAGGTACTGACTGAGCAATGCCGCCGTTGTGTAGGTAAGCAAGACGATCACTGCTTTAACGAACCCGGAATCCCGCAATTTCCCGCAGGAATTCCAGTTGGCCTGAAATTCGGGCCACTGGTCGCGGGGTACCAGATCGGCCTCGAAATGATGGACCACGAGCGCAAGCCGTTCCCGTAGCTGTGGCTCGGCCAGAATCAGGACGGGGAGAATGAGCAGAAAGCGCGATTGCGTCGCATAATCCGTGAGAAACGACAGAAAGGAAGCGCCTCCCCGGAGAGCAGACAGTACCGCGAGTGGAATCCATGCGACCGCGATCGCGGTGAATGTGCGCGTAAGTGTGCGAGAACTGGCTGTTCGAAAAAGGTCTGACAACCTCCACCCGCGAGGCAGTGTCGGTTGAAGCGCGGGCTGGCGTTGAGAGCGGTCCATATAGAACCGCAAGTGTACAAGCTGACGGGGGACAATAAGAAGGTATTCCAGAGTAGGTTTTCGCAAAACCGCGCCAAGGGTGGGAGAGATGAGGACCAGTCACACCAAGCCCCAGCACTGCTCAATCTAAACGTGCGATGCTGCCGCTAGCTCTAGCCGGCGTTACAACACACGAATTACAGCCGCGCTATCCTGACCCTAACCTTCCTGAGAAAGAGCGCTGCGGTAGCTATTGCCCAAAACACAGACCGCTGTGGTGCCCGCCAGATTGATGTTGGTTAATCAGGTGGGGTCTCGAAAAAACGTTCGGCGGGCAGTTTGGGGTGGCACGATGGTATCTGCCGTGAGGGAGACACGGCAGATCACACACATCCGTAGTCGTCTCGACCAACTTCATTTCGCGTGTGGGCTACCGATTCGCACCGGCGCCCATTCGTATTCTCTTATTGCTGGCAGCTCTCATGCACAACGGCTAAATCCAGCACATCCATCGGGCCGTGCTCGTTGCCGTTTTGTGAACTGGATACACGTCTTACGTGATCACCTTTCGCTTGGGTTTCGGTACCTGCTACAGACACCTCTTTCCCAACGTAGGTTCCTAAATTCATCGCATTGCTGGTGAGCTGCCAAGTGGTTCCATCCTGCGCCTGCAGAGTGTAGCCATTGCTGTTGCTGTCCTGCTGTAGGCATCCGGTAGCGGTTTCATTGTTGTTGCCCACGGTCATGTGATGCCGTGCTGGCGTTTGCTGGTTCTGGTTGGCGTTATCCTGCGCCTGCACTACTGCCGCGGAGCACATTAAGAGCACTACAGCAGCCAGAGCGGTAATGATATTGCTTTTCACGTGAATACTCCCCAGGTGGAACGTCACTGTTCCATTCCTTGATTAGTTGGAAGTAAGGAAAACGGCAGGGTGTTGTCCCGGCAGCGAACAGGAAGAGAGCTGACGACCAGAGCACAGCGGCAGCAGCACTGCTTTGTGCACAAAAGCAATGCCGCTGCCGCTGCTCAGTTCCGATTTACCTATTTACCTGCTGTAGCCACGAGCTCATCCAATCGCCCGAGCGGCGTGGCAGCGGTGTCTTGAGCGTCAATTACTGCAATGGTCGCGATATTAACGACGTCCTCCATTGAGGCGCCCCGTTGCAGCACGTGTACGGGCTTCGCCATGCCGGTGAGAATCGGACCGATTGCCTCGCCTTTCGAGAGTTGCGGCAGCAGCCGCACCGTAATATTGGCAGACTGCATCTCGGGAAAGATCAACACATTCGCTCCGCCTTGCAACCGGCTGAATGGGAAATTCTCTGCCATCATGTTTGCATTCACCGCCATGTCCGATTGCAGCTCACCGTCGACGATCAGCGTTGGGTCGGCATAGCGCACCAACTCCACGGCGCGGCGTACCTTGTCGCACAAGGGGTGACGG
Source organism: uncultured Acidobacteriaceae bacterium (assembly GCA_963846795.1). GTDB lineage: Bacteria > Acidobacteriota > Terriglobia > Terriglobales > Acidobacteriaceae > CAVVDY01. Next base: position 86,044 of record CAWJXJ010000012.1, on the reverse strand, counting down.
GTACTGCCGAAGTTAGAGAAGGAAAGCATTGCCACGCGCGGTTCGACGTCGAAGCGGCGTGCCTCCTGTGCGGTACAGAGCGCGATCTCGGCCAGGTCCTCAGCCGTCGGTTCGATATTTACAGTGGCATCAGCCAGGAAATAAAGATCGCCCTTGCGAGTGATGAAGAGATACATACCGCTTGCTTTGTGAATGCCTTCGCGTGGACCAATTATCTGCAAGGCGGGGCGCACGGTATCGGGATAATTTCGGGTAACGCCCGACACAACAGCATCTGCGTCGCCCATCCGAAGCATCATCGAGCCGAAGATCATGCTATCCAATATGAGGTCCTCGGCCGTGGTCAAGGTGACTCCGTGGCGCTGGCGCAACTGGTAAAACTCGCGGGCATATTCCTCGCGTTTCGGCGAGTTACTTGGTTCCACGATGGTAGCGCCGTCGAGCGAGACTCCCACCTCTTCGGCCGCTTTCTGTATGGCTTCTTTGCGGCCCAGCAGTATTGGAAGGGCAATCTTCTCCTCGATCAGTACCTGGCAGGCCCGCAGAATCTTTTCGTGAGCACCCTCGGGGAAAACGACCCGTTTGGGATTTAACTGCGCCTTGTGAATCATGATGCGCATCAGTTCATGCGCCTTACTCAGCCCGCGCTCCAATTGCTCGCGGTACTCGGTCAGGTCTACGGGATGCTGCGCTACCCCCGTTTCCATCGCGGCCTTAGCTACGGCGGTCGCTTCCCACACCAGCACCCGGCGATCAAAAGGCTTGGGGATAATGTAGTCCGGACCAAACTTCAGTCGCTCAACACCGTAAACCCGGCAGACTGAATCAGGGACACCTTCCTTCGCCAGCGAAGCCAAAGCATAAGTCGCTGCCAGCTTCATTGGCTCATTGATCGTGGTGGCCTGAACATCGAGGGCCCCGCGGAAGATGAACGGGAAGCCCAGCACATTGTTGACCTGGTTGGGATAATCCGAACGTCCGGTCGCCATGATGATGTCATCGCGCACGGCGCGGGCTTCGTCGTAGGTAATCTCGGGATCGGGGTTCGCCATGGCAAACACGATAGGACGCGGCGCGAGAGAGGCGATGATCTCGGCTGTGAAAGCGCCCTTCACCGACAGCCCCAAAAGCACGTCAGCGCCCTGGGCCGCTTCGGCAAGTGTGCGCTTCGTATTTTCATGGGCGAAGCGCTCTTTATAGGGATTCATCCCTTCCTTGCGGCCTTTGTAAACCACGCCTTTGGTATCTACCAGGGTGATGTTTTCGCGCTTCACGCCCATGCAGATGTAATGCTCGGCACACGCAATGGCGGAAGCGCCCGCACCGTTGACGACGAGCTTCACTTCCTCGATCTTTTTGTCCACGAGCTCCAGTGCGTTCATCAGGGCAGCGCCCGAGATGATTGCCGTTCCGTGCTGGTCATCGTGGAAGACGGGAATTTTCATCGTCTTCTTCAGCGTCTCTTCGATGTAGAAGCATTCCGGCGCCTTGATGTCTTCCAGGTTGATGCCACCGAATGTCGGCTCCAGGAGTTGGCAGGCCTTGATGATCTCGTCGGGATTGTGGGTATCGAGCTCGATGTCGAAGACGTCGATATCGGCGAACCGTTTGAACAGAACTCCCTTGCCTTCCATGACCGGCTTGCCGGCGAGAGCGCCAATGTCGCCCAAGCCGAGCACGGCGGTGCCGTTGCTCACCACGCCGACCAGATTTCCTTTGGCGGTGTATCGATAGGCGTCCTGCGGATTCTTTTCAATCTCGAGGCATGGTACGGCTACGCCCGGAGTGTAGGCCAGACTGAGATCGCGCTGGGTCCGGCAAGGCTTGCTGGAGACCACTTCCACCTTACCGGGACGTGTTCCCTGGTGATAATCAAGTGCTTCTTGCTTTGTAATTGCCATATGATGGCCCCCCTCGTTGTGTGTGGATTAGGCAGAGGACATAGCTGTAGGGAGAACACGCGCGACGGCGCGGCTCACCACGTACAGCATCCGCTAGGGACCATCCGCCTGCTAGTGCAGACATCACAAGGGACGGTGCGCAGGTCACAATTGGACATGGGGGCTGCTGATTGGCGGGGGGTTCACAGCCTTGCCGCTTCGCAGGACAACTTGTTCACTTGTCACTTTCCCACGTGAGCCCCGCCACATTCACCCGCTTCGCCTCATGCTAAACATTTACCTGTGGGCGCTCTTTCCGGATCGCTGATCGTGACCGGTAAACGCGCCGCAAACACAGGAGAAAAGATGACATTCGTCGTACGGGTACTGATGGAAGAAGAGAACGGAAACAAGGTTGTGCTCGACAGCAAAAACGTCCACGTGGACGGCCAGTTTGAGTTCGATAATCTTGAGAGGGCGCGCGAGGCCGCCGAAGTAGCCTGCCACGCCGCAGCCAATCTCAAGCCGCAGCGGGTGAGGGAGATTGACGACGACGACTGGACAAACCATCCTGACCGCAGCGATTAACAACCGGTCTCTTTTGCCGCCAAGAGGTTTTGCAGTGCCGCCCTTCCCCACCGTGTCAATGAAGGCCGCAGCGAGCTTGGCGGCTCAGCCTAACGACGTCGAGCCATCACGCGCCGTTTGCCCAATCTGCCGATTATTCGAAAGATGCTGAGGGCCCTCTGCGGTCCATTCCTGCCTGGCGTGCCGAGTGACCGTGCCGAAACATGCCAATCTATGACGTCGTCGCCAGACAACGTGTACTCTGGTGAATCGAGTATTCCGGGAGGATGTCTGCATTGCGTTGCTCGCCGCGCCCAGTTGCGTTTTTGCTCGCGCTCGTCGCTCTCATCTCCATAGTCCCAACTTTGTCATCGCAGACCGTTCCGCCGCAGAGCTTCAGTGCTCTTCAGTGGCGGCTTATCGGCCCCTTCCGGGGTGGCCGCGTTGTGGCGGTTGCGGGAGTGCCGGGAGACACGGCGACCGCCTATTTCGGCTCTGTGGATGGCGGGGTTTGGAAGTCTCCCAACGCGGGCAATACCTGGGAAGCGATCTTCGACGGCCAGCCCATCGCCTCGATTGGCGCCATTGCAATCTCGCCCTCGAACCCCAATGTGATCTACGTCGGCACCGGCGAGTCTGACATCCGCTCAGCTCTCTCTTCGGGCGATGGCGTGTACAAATCCACCGACGGTGGCAAGACTTGGACCAACATCGGCCTTCGCGATTCGCGCCACATAAGCCGGATTGTCGTCGACCCGCGCAATTCGGACGTCGTCTACGTTGCTGCGCTGGGTCATGCCTATGGACCGAACGCGGAGCGCGGAATCTTCAAGTCCACTGACGGCGGGACAACCTGGACGAAGGCGCTATATAAAGGTGCGGATATCGGCGCCTCAGATCTCGCCATCGCATCCACCAACCCGGCAGTGCTCTTCGCCGGAATGTGGCAGGTGCATCGCCCGCCGTGGACGACCTACGCTCCCGTGGAAGGGCCGGGCGGCGCGCTCTACCGCTCCGGCGACAGCGGTGCGAATTGGACGCAGTTGACCGGGCACGGCCTCCCTGACGGCGCCTGGGGACGCGTCGGTGTCTCCGCAGCTCCCGACGGCAGGCGCGTGTACGCACTGATCGATGCCGGCAAAAAATCGGGACTCTATCGCAGCGATGACGGTGGCGACAATTGGACACTCGCCAATAGTGATCCGCGGCTAACCAGCCGGTCGTGGTATTTCAATTGGCTCGCTGTCGATCCCAGCAATCCCGATGTGGTGTACATCCCGAACGTCGCCTTCTATCGCACAGAAGACGCCGGCAAGACCATCTCCATCGTTCGTGGAGCGCCTGGCGGCGACGACTACCATGACATCTGGATCGACCCGAAAAATTCCAATCACCTGATCCTTGGCTGCGATCAGGGAACCAGCGTCAGCATCGACCGCGGCCAGACCTGGTCGACCTGGTACAACCAGCCCACGGCGCAGATGTACCACGTCGCGACCGACAACCAGTTCCCCTACGCCGTGTACGGCGCGCAGCAGGACACCGGCAGCATCGGCATCTACAGCCGCACCGATCATGCGCTGATCCGGGCACAGGACCAGTTCCCGGTTGGCGGTGGCGAGAGCGGCTACATGGTTGTCGATCCCAGTGACTCGAACATTCTCTACGCCACCGGAGCTTACGGCGGTGCAGTTCGCTACGACAAACGAACCTCGTTGAGTCAGAACATCGCGCCTTGGCCGTACCAAAGCTTTGGTGATGAAATCGATGCGCGCAAGTATCGCGCCCCATGGACGCCTGTGCTGGTGTCGTCGACGGCGGAGAAGGGCGTGCTTTACATGGGAACGCAGTACGTTTTGCGAACCAGCGACGGCGGCCTGCATTGGAAGCAAATCAGTCCTGACCTTACCGGCGCAGCCAAGGCACCGGCAGGCGCAACGCCGCAAGGTCCGCCGACCGATCAAGATGCCAAGCAGCGCGGCTATGGCGTGGTATTCAGCATTGCGCCGTCGCCGTTGCAGGCGGGCGTTATCTGGGCAGGCAGCGACACGGGCTTGCTGCACCTGACGCGCGATGGCGGCAAGAATTGGCAGGACGTTACTCCTCCCGGCATTTCAGACTGGAGCAAAATCACCAGCATCGAGGCGTCGCACTTCGATCCGGCCGTCGCATACATGGCCGTTGATCGTCATCGCCTCGACGATGACGCGCCCCATCTCCTCCGCACACGCGACTACGGAAAAACCTGGCAGTCCATCACTGCTGGCATCGCGCCGCATTCGTTTCTCAATGCGATTCGACAGGATCCGCAGAAACAGAATCTGCTGTTCGCCGCAACCGAGCTTGGCATTTACGTTTCGTTCGACGAGGGCGATCACTGGCAGCCGCTGCAACTCAACCTGCCGGCAACTTCTGTGCGCGACGCCAACATCCACGGGGACGACCTCATCATCGCCACACACGGCCGTGGATTCTGGATTCTCGACGACATCACGGCTTTGCGCCAGCTCAGCCACGACACCGCGACTCAGCCGGTCATCTTCTTCGCTCCGGAAATTACGGTTCGAGTCGATAACGACTTCTTCCTCGGAACACCTCTACCTCCCGAGGAGCCAACAGCCAAGAATCCTCCCGACGGCGCCATTATTGACTACGCTCTGAATTCGGCGGCGAAGCAGGTCACGCTCGACATCTTCGACGCAAGCAATAAGCTGGTGCGGCACATCAGCAGCGATCAGAAGCTCCCGCAGCATCCGCCGATACCCATTGCTGAGCGCTGGATCCCCAAGCCCTCCATGCTCGAAACCGCACCCGGTATGCATCGCTACGTCTGGGACCTGCGCTGGGGAGGTTCGGGCGAAGGCATCGATGCCGACGAAGATGAGGGTTGGGGTGCACCGCGCCCCCCGCGCATCTCGCCTGGCAATTACACCCTGAAACTGACAGTAGATGGCAAGGGCTACACCCAACCACTAAAGGTCTCGATGGACCCGCGCTCACCGGCAACGCCTGAGGTTCTGGCACAACAGCAGAGTCTGGGATTGCAGATTTACGGTGAGACGCTAAAGACGCGCAAGGCACTGGCCGATATGGAAGTTGTGGGCAAGAAGCTCGCGGCGCTCAAGCCTCGATTGCAGGGCAGAGATGCGGAGCTGATAACCCAGGTCGACGGGATAGAGTCAGCGATGAAGGCGATAAAGTCCGGAACGCCCGGAGCGCCGGGCACGATTACGGGTCTCACGTCTGCAAGTGGAGCGCTGGCTTCGGCTCTGCGGGTCGTCGAGAGTGGCGACCGCACAACTCCGTCGCAGGCGCTTGAGGTGTATCGCCTCGCAGACGAAACCGCGAAGGCCAGCCTCGCCGAGTGGCAGAAACTGCAAGCTGGGACGCTCGCCGACTTGAACAATTCCCTGCAGTCGCACGGCTTACCCACCGTAATCCCCAGTGCCGGCGGTTCGTTGACTTTTGGGCAAGCCTTTGGAGGTGAACCATCCGATTGCGTTGCGCCAGCGAAGGCGCCGCTGGAGCAGTGCCTGGGAATATTCGGCGACACGCCCTCAGAGCGATCGGCCCGTCGCAACCTTCGGCGTCAGCCGATCCCCGGAGAAATCGTCACTGCTCGCTCACTCCAGTAGTCGTTGTCTCGCGCAAAACTGGTACATATGGCGCTATTTGACGCGGCTCGACTCGCCAAAATTGGATAACAATACCTGAGCCTTGTTAGTTTGACAAAATCAGGTGAAGGGATTTGACCGCGGGAAAAGTGGAACGCCTGAAATGGGTATGCCGGGCGAGCGACCAAGTCTTTAGTGGGGTATGTGTACCCACGAAAATACTACTCATGTTAGGTACGAATTGGCTATAAGCGGTATGAGTAATTTGGGTTATAGTTGAGACACTTTTTTTTTGCGCCACAAACAAATGGTCCAACGAATTCTCCAGCCGATACGAGTAGTAGTTTTCGAGTCGACGCGCATGGGATGCGAGTTGTTATCGCGCGCGTTGGAGAGCTCCAGGTTTGGCATTACGATCGTCCCGCCCCCTGCCTTTCCTGAGCTTGAAGAAGAGATCGAAAAGATCGACGCCGATGTTGCCGTCATCAGTGCCAGACTGAAGGACGGGCCGACGTCGGGGTTTGAGCTCCTGAAGAAGCTTTCAAAAGCTAACCCTCTTCTGAGCTGCGTAATGCTGCTCGACTCAGACGACAAGGAATCCGTAATCAAGGCCTTCCGCTACGGAGCCGTAGGAGTTTGTGAGCGCGAGAATTCTTGCGAGTTGCTGTGTAAGTGCGTTTACAGCGTTAATCAGGGGCAGGTGTGGGCGAACAGCCAGCAATTGCGGTACGTTCTGCAGGCACTGTCGAACGGAGTTCAAACGAAGCTGACCGACGCTCAGGGCAAGGTACTGCTCAGCAGCCGCGAAGACCAGATAGTGGCACTTGTCGCGGAAGGTTTGAAAAATCGCGAAGTCGCGCAATTATTGAACATTAGCGAGCATACGGTGAAGAATCACCTGTTTCGCATCTTTGAACGCCTGGGCATATCGAGCCGAACCGAACTCATCCTGTACGTCCTCAGCCACAGGGAGCAGGGCGGCGACCCCCCCGAACCTCATGCCTTGCGGCAAATCGAAGCCTGAGTTCCCGTTTGCCAAAGATTCTGAGGGAATCCGGCCCACAACCGGTTTGTGCCAATGGGGAAGCGATCCATCCTTTCGCAGCGCTTACTGGCATCTCACTTGCTGTACACGGCTGAGGAACTCGTGTCTGTTTGGCCTCGCTGCGATTGAAAAGGTTGCACATCATAGGATCTTGACCCGGTTTCCAAAGATCCGCTCCAGTGATGCTGCGAAAGAAGTCGGCTAAACGATTTCGTTGAACTCGCCATGGTGGTAAAAGGAGAATCGAGTCTCGTCAGGATGGTCTTGGCCCTGCTCGTGGCATTTTCTGGCTCAGCAACCGCCCAGACTTCGACTGCCAACGCGCAGAACCGGCCCGGGACCCAAACTGCCCCTTCTGCGTCAATAGTCAAACAGTCCCCGGCTGCGCCCAAATCGAACCCTCAAGACGATTTCCATCGGCGGGTTGAAGCTCGATGGAAGGCAGCTCGCAAAGGCCAGATTCAGGTTTATGTACTTCCAAACACCACGGGTCCCGACCGATATGAAGTGCGGGTCGTGGTGACTCGATCCCCTTCAGGCTCCGATGGGACGACGGCGGTCTATCCACCCGGCAAAGCTACATGGGAAGCGCTGCTCAAACTGGATGACGAGTTACGAGTCGAACTCACTCCCGAGACTGCCGGATCGCTGATGATCGAGCCGGTTGGGCATGGTTCCGTCAGCCTCATCCGGCACCTCGATCCCGGCGGACACGCCGAGTGGATTTGGAATATTAGGAAGACCGGACCAAGAGTGGATCGTCTTCGACTTGAGGCCGATGTTGTGTACCGGCGTGACTTCTCCCCGGTCGGCCAGCCAGTTGTGACCTATCCGAGTGCAGAAACCATGATTTCTGTTCCGCCCTCGCCACCAGGGGTTGTTGGGTACGCGCCCAGCCGCCCGCCAGAACACTAGAAGCTCAGGACTGAAAAGGCTATCGAAGTGATCCAAGTCAGGAGGCTCGTTCTGGTCCGTAGAACTCGAGCTCATGGCCGGCATCGATAATTGGTACCGAAATCTTGAGCAGCATCAGAAATAGCAAAGCCCGACTGGCGGTCGGGTTTCGTCATTATTCTCGGGAGGAACATTCCCTCTTATTGCGTACTCAGGCCCTGTGGGAGAGATGGGTCATAAATAATTTATTTCCATTATAGGCCTCCAGGGCCGCTGGGCAATCGATCGTCGAACTCCACGAAACGTCGGCTTTACGTTTCGAGTTTCCGGGACGAAGCCTACAAACGCCATGTAGTAGATCGCGATGAACACTTTCAGATAGAATCTGCCGGAGCAACGCTTGGGAGGGCTCGCGTAGAGGCGGCGGTCTCGCGTCAGTTGTCGCGCATCTCGCGCAGGCGAACCGAAGCCAGCGCTTTGAAATGGCTGGGAAATTATCTTCTCGAAATCAGGAAACTTAGGACATCGCAATCCTAGGTCAATCAGCCAAATCATAGGCCAAGGAACGCACGGCGGCTGAAACTCCTTCCCCTGGAATCCCTCCATTCTCTGTCTTTCGAGCGTTATAGCTGGCACCCATGGCTTGGCGGTTCTTGCCTCTTCTGAACCGTTCGAAATCGAGCCGAACCTCGTCGTAGAGACTTGTAATCGTCTTCCCGATGGCCATTGTCTTGCTTCTTTAGTCCTAGGAGAGTTGCGCCTCGCCAAAGGAACCTGCTCGGACGCACCCCCCGGATTTCGACACACCCTATATGAGCCGCTCAAGATAAGACGTCGATGGCAAACGATAGTCCAAATTACGGAGCTTCGGAAGCGGTACTTATGGCTGGTCTTGACTCGCCATTGGCCCCCGAAGTCGTCGGCGGGGTGATCTCAGAAGCTCCCCTGGAGTCCAAGCCCTTGCTGGATCGGACCTTGGCCCGGGCGATCGCTTGGACGAGCGCCGGGAAATGGTCGACTCAGGTTTTGACTTGGGCTTCGACCATTGTCGCCGCGCGATTGTTGGCACCTTCCGACTACGGATTGATGGGAATGGCAACCATGTACCTCGGACTCATCAATCTGATTAGTGAGTTTGGGTTAGGACAGTCGGTGATTACGCTGCGGCACCTGTCAACCCGGCAAGTAGCTCAAATCAACAGTCTGGCAGTCGGTTTCGGCGCAGCACTTTTTCTTTTTTCCGCAACACTGGCCAAGTTCGTGGGCCGATTCTTCCATGCACCTCAGCTTCCGGAGGTCATCCTGGTTATGAGTATTGGTTTCCTCATAGCGGGATTTCAGGTCGTCCCGGACGCTTTACTGCAACGCGAGTTGCGTTTCAAACGAATCGCCTCGTTTGATACGGTGCGCGCGCTGGTCCAGGCGTCAACCACGGTGCTGCTCGCATGGCGGGGCTTCGGCTATTGGAGCCTGGCGTTCGGCAGTTTGTCTGGAACCGTAATCTACGCGGCCCTGACCCTCGCATCACGCCGGCATTCCTTCGCGCGGCCGAATGTCCGAGAGACCAGGTCGGCATTGGGTTTCAGCGCCGACATATTAGGATCCCGGGTAGCCTGGTACAGCTACTCAAATTCTGATTTCCTCGTTGCCGGACGCCTCCTGGGAGAGGCGAGCCTCGGAGCCTACACCATGGCTTGGACGATCGCTTCGACTCCGGTGGAGAAGATCACTAACATGGTAATGAAGGTGACGCCTGCCTTCTTTGCTGCGGTACAAAATGACAAAGAGCAATTGCGCCGCTACCTAATCGTCCTCACCGAAGGATTGTCGCTGTTGTGCTTCCCCGCTTGCGTTGGCCTGGCAATGGTTGCCGATCAGTTTGTCAGAGCGGTGATGGGGCCCAAGTGGATCCCCGCCATCATGCCTCTGCGCCTGCTCGCTTTGTACGCTGCTTTGCGCTCGATCACCACGCTATTGCCGGTTTTGCTGAATGCAATCCAGCGCTCCCGATTTGTAATGTTGAATACCTTTGTTGCAGCAGTAGTGTTCCCGGCGTCGTTTTGGCTGGCCGCTCGCTGGGGAACAGGTGGGATCTCCGCTGCCTGGATCATTCTTTATCCCTGCATTACTGCACCACTGATCTGGAAGACCCTTGTGGAACTCGACTTGCCAGCCTGGAAATATATCGCTGCGATGATGCCGGCAATTCGTGCATGCCTGGTGATGATATTGGTGGTGGGCACGCTTCGCCTGATCGTTCCTTCACACTGGCCAGACCTTATTAAATTCCTAGTCTCCACTGTTGGAGGAGCCGGCACCTACGCAATCTTCATTCTGTTGACACAACGAGAGCGATTGCGCAACGCCTATGCACTTATACAAGGTGACCGTACGAGTACGAATGCCTGAGGAAACAAATGAATGGCACCGGCGACTAAGGAGACGTATCGCTAGTGCTGCGCGAGGTTAAGGAATGAACGTACAGGAAGTCGACCAGGCTTTCTATGATCTGCGCTGGGCCGGTGAAGGCGATATCACGCCGCGAGAGCGCAACCGGGTTTCGACCACTCTATCGTTGATTCCTGGCGACTGCCATTCGATTCTCGATATCGGCTGCGGCGACGGCTTTCTCAGCAATGAGCTGATAGCTCGCGGCAAGTCGCTTGTAGCCGCTGATATCAGTGAAGTCGCCTTAGCGCGGGTTCAAGCCCCAACCTTGTTACGCTCAGCTGATAGCTTATGGGGAGTTGGAGATCAATCTTTCGACCTGGTGCTATGTACGGAGATGCTTGAGCACCTCGATGAAAAGACCTACCAAGGAGCATTGCGCGAATTCAATCGCGTAGCTCGCAAATCAATTTTAATCACTGTTCCCCACCGGGAAAATATGCGCGAAAACACCGCGCGTTGCGGCGACTGTGGTAGTCACTTTCATATCTGGGGCCATCGCCGCCGTTTTGTTGAGCGGGACCTCCGTACTCTTTTCCCAGATTTCCAACCGATTGCTATCGTCCGGTTCGGCGACAATCTCCAGCAATATAACCGAATCTTACTCGAGTTGCGCATCAGGCTCGCCGACGCCTGGGCAGTGGATGACCGTAGTCCCTGTCCCAATTGCCATTCACACCGAACAGCAGCGCCAAAGCGGCCGCGGTTGGCCGCCCTCTTTGATCTGGTTAACGCCAATCTATTTCACGTCGCTCATAAGCCGTGGTTTTTGGCACTGTATGGGCGAAAGTAAGCGGGACGCCCTTTGAGAGTTGTGTGCTGACCGCACCCGGAGCGAGCTACGATCTGAGTGCCAGTGAGAGCTCAAGCGTGAGCAGACGATTCCACTCTGCCTCTCGCGCGAAGTTTGGTTGTTGCGAGGCTTTCAGGAATGTAGCCACTGCAGACGGCTCAAGCACGGATAGGCTTCGCATCGATCTCGGATCGAGTAGCTCGCGGACTTCCTCAAGCTGCCACAAACCGAGTCGGGTGCTTTCCCCCGGCGACGGCATCTCAGACCTTGTCCATCGAGACTTCAACTTCTTAGCAACGCGGCCGCGATAGTAACCCACGATCGGCCAGAATCTTGGCAGGGTGGCCAGGGTTGCCGGCCTGGCGGGATATCCATGTTCTAACGGGTAGTCAGCCATGGCGGGTTGATACTTTGCGAGCATCCGCCGTACCAAGAGGCTTCGTCGACGCACCGCAACACCCGCTTGAAGCATCGTCTCCAGCACACTACGAAACATGAATGGGGATATGCATGGCCATATCTTGTCGGTACTGCTCGCGATCCTGCCTTGCCAGCTTTGCATTCTCATTCGAAGATAGGCAATGTCCATTTGAAAGGTGTTCGGGAAATCCGATAGGCCTTCGACAGTCCGATCAACGACGCCTGCCATGTGTTCGATGAGGTTTATGCGAAATTGTGGCTGGAACAGATCTTCGCTGGAATTCCACGCATAGCGACGCGCCGCGAGCATGTGGCTATCCAAGGGACGGCAGGAGCCAGTGTGCGGAAATAATAGTTCCCACCAATAGGCCCGAGCCACTTCTCCAAACGAACCGTTTAAGCTAATCTGAAATCTTTCTGAGAGCTCACGATGGATCTCTGCGGTTGACGCGTATTCCACCGCATCGCACTCGCCGTCGGTCAGTCGCACCGAATCCTGTAGTTCTTCGAATGAGAGCACCTCCGGGCGGCTCATATGGAGGTGAGTCAAACCTAATCGCTCGGCAAGGCCGCGAGAAACCACGACGTCGGCACTACTCTCACTGCCGGAAACAACCGTGACCGGTCGGATGTCGGCCCCCAGGAATCCGGCAACCATGGCGCGCGAGTCATAGCCGCCAGTAAGATCGCAGACTACACGCTCGTATCGCTGACCGATTCTCGAAGCCGCCGAGACAAGAGTTTTCCAGGTGCCATCGACAGCATCGTCATCGGCGATCGAGCCAGGCCTGAGAGAGGTTGGATCCCAATACGTTAGCCGGCTCACCTCGGCTCCGTTGCGAAACCTAATAACCGTAGCCGCCGGCAGCTTGCGGACTTCGTTGTGAATGGTGCGCTCTTCGTAGATGATGCCCATTCCGAGAAACTCTTGGCACGCCACCGGGTCGAGCGTTACCGGACCGAGAGAGGCGAGGACATGCGAAGAGGATGACAGAGCTATGCAGCCGGGTAACGAACGAACATAGAAGTGACAACTCCCAATCACGTCGGTTATAAGGAGGACTTCTTTACTCAAACCGTCGCCAATCGCGATCGTAAAGAAACCCTCAAGGGACTGGGTAAGTTCTTCCAAGCCTACACTTAGATACTGTGACAGCAGATATTCGGGGTCGCCTTGGCCGGAGCGATGAAAGCACGTGCCCACAACGGCGAGCCAGCTTCCGGTGTTAGGATCGGAAGCTATGGTAGACGCTGGCTCGCTGTGCCGAGGGGTCGACGCGGCCAAAGACCATTCATTTTGTAAAGTGGTGTTGGCCATGCGGCTGGCAGTGTTTCGCATGGCCTGCAGCGCGCGCTGAAAGAAACTCTCAGCAGCAGCGAAATCAGAGCTGGGGTTGATTACGATCAAGTGGCCCAAAGCTGAATCCCAGATCGAACTACCGGTGGTGCGCCATTCATTCTAAGTCAAATCTGGGATGAGCAGCTCTTGGTCCACACACTAAAAGCAGAGAGCAGAACATGCCGATCGTAGCTAATCCAATGCTACGCCGCTTGCCCGCCTGCGCTGCACAGTTCGGATCGCCACGAATGCCAGCAGTCCAAATGCCAGGTCGAGATAAATACTCGGCTCGGGAATTTGGAAGAAATACTCCTGAGGCGACAACGGATTCACCGGTGTCAGGATCTCCCAGTTCGCGAAGTTCATGCCATAATAGCTATGAGTCGCTGCCGTCGCGGCTGCTGCCATCCATGTGCCTTCTCCCGGGACATCGGGTGTCCCGGCAGTGAACAGCTTCCAGATCGCGAATTGAGCACCTGTAATGTCGCCGAGGGAAGAATTGGCATTGATCTGCGAAGCAATCCAAACGGCTTCGTGGTACTGCGTCGCGTCGACCGTTCCCCACCGAGTCTGACTGAGATTGCTGAAGGTGCTCACCGCTGCCGTCCACTGCTCCCCAATACCTACGGTGTGAAGGTAGTCGTCGCAAGTAACGGCAATGGGGAGGGACCCGTTGATTGTGAGGTAATACGGCATCAGGTACTCGCCGTCGGCATAGTTTGCTCCCAAACCGTACTCGGCGCCGCCAGCTCCCGTCAGCTGCACATTAACGTCCGAGTTAGCTTGCGCTGGGACTGTGAATATCGAGAACGCCAGCAGCGTCAGGAGCAAGTAAAGTTGAATCTTGCGAGTCCGAAGCATGTGATCTCCAAACACACCTTATTCACGCATCAGGGAAACGCGTCATATGCAGACATGCATTCGCTAGGCCAAACGCCAGCGAGATTCGAAGATAAATGGGGTTTAGGGACTCTGGAGTTTTCTGACGGCATCCTTCAGGCAAGCTGTTGAAAGTAATAGGCTTAATTATGCGCTAATGGCAGTTTATTCCGCTATGAGTCGCACGGGCACACATTACTAAGGCGCAGCATTCAAGAGGCCCACGTCGCACGCACAAAGACTAAGTTTCAAATGCAACGATTTTCCAACCAAAAGTAACACAGAGTTCCGCTTTTTGTTGACCCGATGGTCAACCTCTATAGACACTCAGCCGAGCACGTCGGCAGCAATAGAGGAGAGCTGACGAGTCTTCTCGTCGGCGTTTGAACACTCTACTAGGCAGCTAGCCATATCGCGTGGCTTTGTCGGCAGAACCACAAGATCACTGCGAAATTTTTCCAAAACCTGCAATCTCAGCCGACAAACGGCAAACTTGTGCACCTACCGCAGATCCGCAGCTCTATGACGAATTCGCCGCGTCCCATGGCTCACTGCCATCTGTCGGGCAGGAACGAACAGCCATGGAACGATCCAACCGAATGCGGCCAGGATCACGGCCGTTACATCCCCATAGCGGCCAGGGACGCTTTGCTGCATCCATTCCAGGCCGAAGACGAGGACCAGCACCGCTCCCCCGATACACAGCATGGGCTTTCGTTTAGCCCCGAAACCCAGGATCGTGAGCGCCGCCAACGCGACAAATGGCCACACGCCCTCCAGGATGCTGCCAAAGCCACCCACCGTATTGTCGATCTCTCCTGCAAACGGTATCCAGTTGAACGCGTGAAAGCTGCCTTCCGCGGGCGTGAGTTCGGCAAGAACAAAGCCGCTGAAGATAAATAGCATCGCGAGCAGCGCTTGCAACGGCCTGCGGTTAGGCACAGCCGACAACAGCAGGCCGGCTGCGGCAAATCCAAAGAGAGCCTCCAACGACAACTCTCGAGTCACGATAAGAGGCTTGAGCAGGATCACTAATGCTACGCACAGCACGAAAGCTGACCTTACTCTCTTACCCGGCTTTCCAATTGCCGCCATCATCAGACCGAGGCCAGCGATGTTTATGGCGTAGGCCGCCAACTTATAAAAGGAAAGTGCGGACTGTGGTCGCCAAATTGGAGCCAGGGCTTGCGCGACAGTTGACACGTCCATTGAAGGAACGAATGGGCTCAGTTGAGACAGAATCCACAGCGAAAGAGCAGCGAGCGCAACTCCTGATCCCGGCACGGAAAGAAACCAGTCGTCACGGATTCTTGCGAGCCAAAGGCCAAAATCCGAGCTTGGGTGGAAAGCGAGTCCCAAGATTGCTCCAATGAGCGTCCCCGCCAAGTTCGTCAGCAAGTCAACATTTGAAGACACACGGCTGGGCAGGAACATCTGAACGCTTTCCATGGCGAAGCTTAGAGTTCCACCAAACAAGACGGCGCCACTCAAGGCGAGTAGCCGGCTGCGCATCCCGAAGGCCCAGACGAAGAGCGCACCCACCGGTAAGTAGGCCATTACGTTTGTCAACACGTCTGCGCCCGAAATATGCGATGGGATGCGATCGGTTAAGAAACCAAACCGCGGCTCAAGTGCAGCCCGCCAGCCAGTAAATGGATAAAGACTCCCATATATGATCATGACTGCATACAACAACATCAAAAAGCCGAAAGCTCTTCTCTTGTGGTGCATATCGGGTGCTTCAGGTGTTGGCATGCGTTGTACCCGACCTTGAAAATTCGCGATGACTGCTGGCTCGTGTGACGTGCGAAGGAGATGAAGAGTTCTCATTCCACAAAGTACTTGTTGTCGAACCAAGAAAAATAATTTATTTCAAGTAACCGTCAAAGATAAGGAAGGGGTTGCCCTTCCTTATGGTTGAGGACCAGAGGCTTGAATCACCAGGTTTGGAAATTCAACCGCCTAGACCTTGGCTAATTTTCTGCGAATTCCCGTTCCTAGTCCCAGGAGCGCTGCTCCTAACACGGAGAGAGTAGCCGGCTCGGGAATATCAAGTGAGCTGTCGAAGCTCGCATGGCCCGAAGTCGCTGAACTCAACGTGATGACTAAGGTTAGAGAATATGGGTTCACGGTGCCTGACGTACCAATCGTGCTTCCACCGAAGCCCTGAGTACCAGTGCCCGTGAAAGACAATAGGCTGGTTAAGGAGCTGCAGTTCGCTGCACAAAAAGCAGAGTTTGTGGTTGAAATCCAAGCCTGGGACGTATAGGTGGCGGTCCCTCCGAAGTTCAAGGTCCCACCCATGGCTTGGATCGCGGTCAGGCTGGGAAGCGGAACCGTCAGTCCGGTGAGCGTAAGCTCCATTTTCAGAGCGTTGCTACTGGTGCCGCCGCCGCTATCGGTCATGTTGATGGCATTCAAGTCGAGCAGGTGCGGAAGCATCAACAACCCGTCAGACCCAAACGCGTTACCCGAGTTTATGTTCCATACGCCGACGCCGACCTTGTTAAAGCTGATCGATCCCGTGCCACCATCGTCGAAATTAACCGTGTTCGTGCCGCAGGCACCTGCATTGGTGTCCCCGCTGTTGCACAGATCCAGCTGCATGTCCGTGCCATCGAAAGTTCCGGCACGTGCCGCTGTCGGCACTATCAGCAATGCCATTGCAAATAGTGCCAAGAACGCTACTACATACTTTCCTTTCATCCGTTGTACCTCCTCCAGACCTAGGTTTCTGAGTTGGTTGTGAAACATCGAACGGACTACACCCGCAACTACTATGTGAGCAGGTCGGATTCCAAACCTATGATTGCGGGTAGCATCAAAGGAGAGAGAGGAATAGCCATTAGATACACGCTCTTACCGGTAACCCTATGCAAGAAAGTACACAGGGAAGTTGAACTCGCTTGCCATTGAGAATTGGGAGGTACAAGAGCCGACTGTGATGGCATTCAATACGCGGAAATAATTTATTTCGCAAAGTCGGATAAGGCGCGAATCGCGTCAGAGGTTTCGGCCTGGAATGGTGCAGATATGGCCGTCAGAGTAACCGCGCGAGGTTCGCCAAGGAGTCGATCCTTAGCTTGTATCACCCGTAGTTGGTAAGGGTTCGCGGTATGCCAGCTCCCTATCGAATACCAAAGCCAAACGAGTCGCCGTTGTTCACCCCGTGCAATGATGTACTCGGAGACGCGCACGGGACCGATTCGAGAGCTCACCGTTAGGGCATCACTAGCCAGTACCCTCCATACGCCCGAAGAACCGGTTAAATTTGAGGCGTTAATTAGCACCACTCCTCGACGGTCACCGCTGAAGGTTATAAAGCACACCGACACGGTGCCTGAATTCGAGGCGAACGACTCGACAGTTCGCGCTTCTATCGGGATAGGTTCTGGCGCCCACTCTTCGTCGAAGCTGTCCGTTTTTTCCCAACCCGCAGGTGCAAGCAACGGATGTGAGGTCGCCACGGTAGCAGGCTTCGACCACAGGAACGCCGCAAGACTGGTAGTGAATCCTGCTATGATGATCACCCCAAGCAACGCCAGAGCGATTGTTCCGGATCCAACAGGCTCAGCACGCAACCGCTCGGGCCGCTGCATCAAGGCCGTTCGCGGCTCATACCAGCGGAGCGCAATGCTCATCAGTATTGCCGTAATGAGCGAGAAAAAGATAAAGCCATAAACGATGTGATCTACACCGGTTGCGATAGCATTGCCCGAAAGATAGGCCAGCGCAGCGATGCCATAAGCCCGCAGAGCGTTAGCTATGATCGGCAACAGCGCCGAAAAGAGGAGAAAGATAATGCGGCGCTTCCAACTCCTGTACGCCACCCCCGCCATCAGAACACCGATCACGATGGAAGCGATGAGATAGCGAATTCCGCTGCACGCCTCGGCAACCTGCCAGTTCCCGGAAGGGGTCGAGAGGGTTAGACCATCCTGAATCGCCGGTATGCCGGAGATCCGCAAAGCGCTAACTGTAAATGCCGCTGTCCATCTCTGAAGCAGTGGCACAAGGCTGTCTCCTACCGGCACACTGAAGAAAAGAAATCCTAATGGGAACAGCAAGATGCGTGTTATTGCAGCGCCGAGAAAAGCGAGCACCAGTGAGTCAAGCATTGCGATAAGCGCAATATGCTGAATCAGTTGCACATCCGCTATGTTTCCGGCCAGCCAGAGGAGTGCTGAAACCGCTAGAAATACTAATCCAAGTACCGAGATGGCAGGTTCTGTCTGAATTAACTCGCGCCTGCGATTCCAGATCAGGAGAGCGACCACAGGAACAATGACAAAGCAGTAGGAGTAGGTTTGACTATTGCTCCAGATCGCGAGCATGGAGAGGACAGTCTGGCGAAAGAACCATACCGTCAGGACCTCCGCAGCGATCAATCCGACTAGCGGTCCTGTCCAGAGGGAGACGATCGACTCCCGCCGTATGCCCGACACATCCGTAGTAGCCGGAGTGGCTGAATTCACGACGGCCATCTCTCCTCGTTACAGCAGTTCACACACCATTTGGCGGCCCTCGGGTCGGTGCTGAGAGTTTTTTCCGTCAAACTCAGGATCATGCAATCCTACTTTGCATTCCCCCACTTGCTTTTGAGTCGTCGGGCCCACATTAGTGCGCCATATAACAGCAGTTTTGGCAACTCAGATAGAACCAGTCGCCGGCCCAGGGGAGTCAGCCACCATTGCATGGCATTCAACTGGGCGTCCTCATCAGGAACCGCGACGAACTTCAGCCTTATATCTCGAGTGATCAGACACTGGCAGCACCAGCGAACTCGTCTCAGGTGAAAACCGCTGCTGACAACCAGCCCTGTACGTATCGATGTTTTCTTCTCGAGCCAGTGCGAGAATGCGCTGATTTCGCTCCAAGTGCCTAATCGGCCAATAGAGACCTGCTGTATCTCAGGCCCGGTTGGCTGCAACGTCACAAAATAGTGCCGCGCCTGCGGAGCAACGGAGTCGGCAAGCTGTTTAAGGTCACCTCCTATCTCCAAGCCGCGGTCCATGAAACGTCGGATTTCGAACCGGGCGACCGAGATCAGCAGGATATTCGAACGGCTCCGCTCAAACAGCCACAACGCGAAATCCTTGCGACATTCTCTTCCGGCAAGGACGAAAATAACATCCGCGAAGCCTGGCTCATCATCGGCCGCCTCCAACCACTTATAAAGATTCGCTAGACCCCGCATTCCTTGCTCGGATTAGCGCGTTAGGCGCCCCGTGATTTCGAGTAAGATTCAACCGGCCCTGCAATACGTGTTCATAGATGTCCTGATACCGGCGCGCGAGAATGTTCCAGTCTTTCTCCCGGAGAACATATTCGCGTGCGTTGTCTCCCAACTGCGCGCGCAAACCAGCAGATTTCAGTAGCCGTTCCGCTTGGTCGCAGAAGCTGGGGATGTCCTCTGCCGGAAAAAGCAGGCCTGTATGCTCGTCCTCTATGAGCTCGCGCATGCCACCCACCCCGCTAGCCAAGACCGCTTTTTTCAGCGACATAGCTTCAAGCGGCTTCAATGGCGTTACTAGCTCAGTCAGGCGAACACTTAAACGAGGGAACACCATGACATCGGCCACCGAGTAATACCTGCTTATTTGATCATGGGGGACGTGATCGATAAGTCGGACGCAATCACCCAGGGCGTGCTCATGCACAGCCGCTCGAACTCGTTCTTGCTCTTCGCCGCGTCCAATGATCAATAGATTGAACCGATTTCCACGTCGACGCAGCTCCGCAACTGCCTGAATTAGCCACGTAATGCCTTCGTATCGATAAAGCGAACCGAAGAAACCCAGCACAGGTGCATCGGTTAGGCCTAATTCATCTGCCAATTGGCAATCACGAGGCATAGGAACGAATCGTTGGCAATCCACCCCATTCGGGGTATGGAAGAGACGGTCAGGAGCTACTCCACGGCTTCGAAGCTCACGAATAATATGTTCCGCGATTCCGCACACTGCGTCGGCATTTCGCACCACATATGTTTCCAGCCCGCGCGTCAGGCTATATCGCAATGAGCTGCTCGTGGTTCGGTTCTGGTCGACAGCTCCATCTTCCCAGAAGGCGCGTACCTCATACACGAAAGGTAACTTTCGTTTACGGGCAGCTTGCAGTCCGGCCAATCCACATAGAGCTGGCGAATGCGCGTAAATGATGCGCACGTTATGTTCGTCAATGAGCTGCAGAATCCGGTCACGAAGCAAGCGCACGACCTGCAACTCTCGAATAACTGGCCATCTTCGCTGCAGCGCCAACCGGGAGACTCGTCCTTCCACCGCAGTTCGAAAATATGCGACTCCGTCTACTTCGGTGTCGCACGCCGATGGTTCCTCTACTTGATGAAGCGGGCCCGTTACCACTGCAAGGTCCTGTCCCAAGCGAGACTGAGATGTAATCAAATCCCTGCTGCGGACTGAATAGCCGCTGAGTACAGGCCATGAATGATCGAGAATATGCAAGACACAGGCCGTCCTAACGTCGGTCTGCGGCGTCGCAAGCCCTGTTGAATACTTCACCTCCTCAACTCTCACCGTCACTTCGCTTTCTCCTGAGACTTCGAAACAACGGTTCCGATTGCTACCTTCACGCGGCCGTCACTGGGATCCGCGTAGCTAACGTACAAAGTGTCGTCGGGTCCCATCACCGCATCAACTCCCGGGTACTGACCGAGCGCCCCGGAGGCGATAATCTCACTCTTCCACTTGTCACCATCTTTAAATGCGTGTTTTACCGCGCCCACATCGCTATAGATTACGTGCGGTATATCGTTACCATCGAGCACCAGAGCGGTGCTACCTAGATAAAAATCATAGCTAGCGTTAATGTCTCCCGCTTTCTCTACGGTCCACTTCCCTTTGTCTCGGCAAGCATATCGCAGTGATCCTTCCTCGAGAAAGCTTACGCGCGGTTCACCGTTCCTGTCGAGCATCAGGCTGTTATCGTAGCCTCTATAAGCGGGCTCCCCCTTTGTTCTTGGCAATGCCTCTATGTCCCATTCCTTGCCATTCCAGGTAGCATACCGAACGTCGCCGTCACCAGCCCACTGGCTGTAAGTTACGTGCGGCATTCCTTGGGAATCGACCACTAGTGAGTTCCACTTACCAGAAATTCCGCCATCAATCGAGCGCACAATCCACTTACCATCTTCTAAATCAGCGTGCCTCGCATGCGCGAACTGCCTTCCCCCAGGGAAAAACTCGTGGTACCAGGTGATATGTGGAGTACCGTTACTTGCGACGGCAATCGAGCAGTGATATGACAATGTTCCCGAGTTGGGATCGATCTCCTGCGTTGTCCACGCACCATTTGTAAACGCGATGTATTCAAGAGTACCAATCGCTATGCACACATGCGGCTGGTTGCTTTTGTCGGTAGCGATACGCGGGAATACATTGTGGCTTACATGTGTGGAATGTAAAACCGGCGTGGTGAACCATTGCGTGGAAGACGCTGGACGAAAGGCATACATTAATACGGCTTCATTGGTCACGTACACCAAATGTAGATTTTGGCTACCATCAATGGCTATTGCCGAGACTACCCCCTGGCCCACATCTTCCGTTTTCCATGTGCGCTGGGTTGCGCTCAAATCGCCGAGAAGTACTATAATCGACGTCGCGATTACGGCAATCTTCCGTTGGAAGGCGGGCATAAATCTTGTCGTTTGCCTAAGTCTCACATTCGTCCCCATCTTTGATGTATTGGCTCACGTCAATGCCGGCGTCAGGTCCAGCATGGAATCGACGCCGAGAGCGGACTGAGTCTCATACCGCAACCTAGCCAGAGCGCGACGGTAGAGCAAGTCAAGGATTACAACACAAGCAACTATCTCGAAAAAATAATCAAAATAAGCGCGCCCCAGAGTTGCACCGTTGAACATATAGGCCAACAAGGCAACTTGAAACATATTTGCATACGCAAGGATCCATGACAATTCCTCCCTTTGTACAGCTGCTCTGCGTAATTTAAGCAAGCGGAGATGGCAGCCGGCTAGCAGCAGCAGGAAGAGCCCGAGACCTACAAAGCCCTGCTCTCCCAGCATTTGAAAGTAAATACTGTGCGGACCATGAAGGCTCGTGTCCTGCCGGTCTGGAGATAGATAGCGCACGATGACACTCGGATCGGTGTAAACGTCGAATCCGCCGCCCATCAGGGGATATGCTCTGGCAAGATTCCAACCAGCTTGCCATACAGCAAGCCTCGATTCCGCGGATTCATCCAGTCGGCCATGAAGAAAGTCTCCCATGCGCTCCTTCCATTGCAGGGTGGCAAACGTCAGGAGACAAAATGAGGCGACGGCAACCAGGAAGACACTTACTGCCTTGCGGCGAGACTTTAACATCAGTGCTACTGTGACAACCGCAAGGCCTATTAACCCTCCCCGCGAATAAGTGCCAATGACGCAGATGACCACGCAAACGAGCAGCACATGAACGACAATGCGGAGCCATCTACGTGGTTCGCTGCGGGCAAAATATACAAACATGGGGATTGTCATATTTAAGCCGAGAGCGAAATCGTTGTTATCTGCGAGAAACGTGCCCTCAGGTCCCCAGATTTTATATTGGCCTCCAGTGGTTACAAAGAATACAGCACCGACCAGTGCCCGCACCCCGAAGCTGGCGATGATCACGAGCACGAGTAGCCGCAGTTTCTCGCGCGATACCACCAGTAACATCGTAAGAAATGTCATCAACAAGATCTTGCTTACTTCTCCCAGTTGCGCTTGGGCATCAGCGGCGTGGCCGACAAAAGCGGGCGTGATCAACACGTAAGCCGTGGTCGCTACGAACCACGCCCACAACGCGGACAGAACTAGAGTCTCCCGTGTGAAGATATTGCGATTCTTGATTGCGAATATCGTGCCTAGAAGAGTGGGTATCGCTATAACAATCGCCACGGGGAAGTCGCGCGCCATGCCCCACGTATAGCGATGCGGGTTGAAATAGGCGAGCCACGTCCACATGAGAATGCCGTAGTAGGGACTTACCAGGGCGACAGGCGCAGATATAAATACAATCGCCAAAACCAGGTAATCTCTCACGGCTCCTCCGTTGTCAATACGGCTTCAGTTTGCTGCGGCTTCCTCATCCCAAGGGCAAAGAAACAGCCTATGGACATTCAGCGCAAAGCGGGCAATTGACGTATCGTTGCCAACTACCACACGGCGTAATCGATATAAATTATCTCCAGGGCGATTCATTCCGACCACGGTGGTTACAGCATTTACAAATCCCACTTCCTTCAGCAATTCCGGTGCCGCGGTGCCGCAGTCGCGCGCCTTGCCAAAAGGAAATGCAAATTCATCGACGGTCGCATTCAACCTCTCCTCTATGAGGTTTTTTGACCCTGCGATTTCGTCTCGCATCCGACCCGGCAACAGCCGACTGACCACGGGATGAGTCATCGTGTGTGCACCGAAGGCAATCCCGGCTCTACGCATAACCCGGACGTCATCCCAGGTCAGCATGGCGCCACGCAAATCGTCCACCGCTAACGGAATGAGTTTCTGAAAATGAGCGCACCATTGCTGCCGGTCACCGTTGGCAAGTGTTCGAAGATAGGTGATGACCGTCTCCGCCGCCTGCAGTCGTGCGGCATCGGTCTCAAGAATGAAACTACGCGGCACATCCAATTCCAGCGTAAGATTTGTATTGGCGCGATGAAACTGCAAAAACACTTTGTCGTACCAGGATAGTTCGCCGGTTTCTACAGCTTCGCCAGTTAGATATACGGTCGCCGGTATTTGATAAGCCTGTAACACTGGAAAGGCCTCGGTATAGGTGCCGGCATAGCCGTCATCAAATGTGATCACCACGGCCCGACCTTGCGCGTTAGGGTCCTGTAACTCCTCCACCATCTGCTTTATCGACAGAATGCGATAGTATTGCCGCAGAAATCGCATTTGCGCTGCAAAAGCGGTTTGGGGGAGCCTGCTGTATAAAGGCGCACCTTTGGTCCCTACCCGGTGATATGCCAGAATTAAGTATCTTCCCCTACGCACGCGCTGAAGATGAAGGCGCCCGGCACCCTCATCAGCTATTTCGTAATAGTGCGATAGGTTGTGTATAGCTCGCAGCGCACCGGTTTTGTAAAGACCGAGTATGATAGCGGTCTTCCACGTGGCACTCTGAGACATACCTGAAGCATCAGCCTGCACAAATAGCTCCAGGAGTTAGAGTAGCGGCTGCCCTCTGATCAAAGTGCCGCCGGTGCCAGAACTCAAGAATAAGCATCAGCCACAAGATCTCGCCGTAGTATGCCGGATAGACAACATTCAATTCTTTTATGCGCGAAAGGAAATCACCTGAGAAGTAGCCTCGCTGACGCGTAAGAGGTTCGTCCAATACCGCTGCCATCGACAGCAAAGCTGGATCGTGCTGCAACCAGTAGCCGACGGGCACCCCAAAACCGTGTTTCTTTTTGTACAGAATCTGTCGCGGCAGAATTCCTTGCATCGCCTTCTTAAACAGGTAGCGCTTCTCAAAACCTTTCAACTTCAGGTCCGTCGGGATCGTTCCGGAAAATTCGGCTAGTGTGCGGTCCATAAGAGGGAAGCGAACGCTGATCCCGGCCATTTCGGCGGTACCTCGAACCTTTCTAATATCGTTGTCCGCAAGCGTCATCTTCACATCGAGATACAGAAGGCGGTTCAACTCAGAACTGGCGTGAGGAGCTCGATCGAAATGAGAATTCGGAATATCCAGCCAACTACCGCGCGGCACTTGGTCGAGCACATCGGGCGTGAGTGCATTGTCCGCCTGCGGTGAAAGGAAGAACGAATACGAAAACATACGCGAGGGATTTGGAATATTCGCTCTACGGATATAGCGCGCAGGGAGAGACAGTGGCCCGTGTGCCGGAAGACATTTTGCAAAGGGCTCGATCAGATACTCTCGCATGCCATCAGGGATTCTGTGGTATAGCTCAAATTTCTTGTCGGTTGCATACCGTTCGTTTCCGGCGAACAATTCATCACCTCCATCGCCGGCCATCAACACATCCATACCAGTTTCGCGGGCCAACTTTGCGCAATGATACGCACCTATGGCAGAGGAGTTGGCGAATGGCTCCTCGTAATAGTCAGCTAGCTTGTCTATTGCGTCGGCGGCATCGCTTGGCGAAAGACATTTTTGGTGATGATGGGAACCGAAACGCCGCGCTGCCAGCCGCGCAAACGCAATCTCGTCGTAGCGAGGATTTTCAAAGTAGATTGAATAGCTGTGAACCTGCTGCCGTCCTTCACTTGCAAACGCCAACACCGAGCTACTATCCGTACCACCACTGAGATAACAACCGGTCGTTTCAGGAAACTCCTCCGGTATATGTGACTGCACTGCGTCCCGAAGGTTGGTGCGCAAACTGTCCGCCAGACGGCCCACGTCGCTATGGTCCGACTCTTCATAGCTTAGATCCCAGTAGCGCCAGCTCCTGATAGCTCCTCGCCCGTAAACTAGCACCGTTCCCGGTTGCAAGCGTTCAATGTTTTTATAGATCGTCAGTGGAGCAGGAACTACGGTGTGCAGCAGGTATTGCACGAGAGCGGCAGGTTCCAACTCTAAAGCCGGGCAAACTGCGGCTACAGAGCTCAGTCGAGTGCCAAATAACAGCCGGTCTCCTTGTCGCGACCAGAAGAGCGTCTCAATACCCATGGGATCGCTAGCAAGGATAAGCTCCTGGCTCAGGTAGTCCCAGACTGCGATCGCAAAACTTCCGCGAAGCGTGTCGAGGAAATCGTGCCCATGAGTCCTATAGAGTCGTCCGATCAGCGCGGCAGTCGAAGCACTCGGTCGTTCCAGCCCCGTTTCGGCCTCAAGCTTCAATGCCTTGAGGTTAGTCAGGTCAGCGGACGCTGCCACAACAAGATTGTCCCCAGAAGCAAGACTTTGAAAATGCCAATGTGGCTTCATACCAAACAGGACGCTACGCCCCCCCACAACACGACCTGACTGATCCGAGACTTGGCCGCACGCTTGCAGCATCGGCTGCAATTCTCCTGGTTGCCAAGAAGCTCCCGGTTCACAAATCCCACAGATACCGCTCATGAGGTTACCCGCTTCTGAAACATATCCTGCCATTTGCGAAACATTAATACCGACCATAGATAGGCGGATCGGTCAAAGCTCCCTGACTGGTGCTGTTCCCAGATCGTGGACAGGTACTGACGGTCCAGAATTCCATCGTCAGATCGCACAATCGTGTCATAGGCGAGATCCTTCAGCTCCTGCCGAAGCCACCGGTTGAGCGGCACGGCGAAGCCCCGCTTGGCGCGATAGAGAATGTTATCGGGAAGAATGTTTTGAAAAGATTTTTTGAAGATGTATTTGCCCGTGGTACCGCGTAGCTTCAGGCCCCGCGGTATCGACGCGACTGTCTCCATCACGCCATGGTCGAGGAGTGGGGCTCGCAGCTCGAGCGACACCGCCATACTGGCACGATCTACTTTAGTCAATATGTCGTCGGGCAAGTAGGTTTTAATGTCGACGTACTGTATACGCGATAGCGGGTCTGTGGTGTCGGCCTCATCGTAGTAGCGTTGCAGCACGTTGAGGGCGTCATATCCAGCTATAGTATGTCGGAAATCGGCCGATAACAGCCTGTTCTTTTCATCAGGCCGGAAGATCGAGATCGAATTAAAGTAGCCTTCCAACGGGGTTCGCGCCAGCGATTGACACGTAGCTTTGGCACGAAACACACGCGGCGCCCATGCCAGCCCAGGATAGTACTTTCCCAGTGGTGCAAAGACTTTGCGGCGGAATACCTCGGGAACCATCTCGCGCACTCTGTTCTCTCGATAGTCAAACAAGTATCGCCGATATCCCGCAAAATTTTCATCACCGCCGTCCCCACCAAGAGCGACGGTAACATATTGCCGCGCAGCTTTAGAGACGTAGTACGTGGGAATCGCACTCGAGTCCGCGAACGGCTCGTCATAATGCCACACTAGCTTGTCGAGAATTTCGAGGGCACTGGGCTCAATAATATCTTCATGGTGATCGGTCTTGAACAGAGAGGCTACCTGTCTAGCGTATTTAGATTCATCGAACTCCGGCACTGGAAATCCGATTGAGCAGGTCGTCACCGGCCGATCCATGAGCTGGCTCATCAGAGCGACGACCGACGACGAGTCCACGCCGCCGCTTAGGAAAGCTCCAATCGGCACTTCGCTCATCAGGCGGATCCGAGTTGCTTCACGCAACTGCTCGCGAATAATCTCAGACCACTCCTCTTCACTCCGCATCGCGACATCACTGAAAGAAAGCCTCCAGTACTCCCCATCGGTTAAACCACGGGATGTCGCCACGACGTAGTGTGCGGGCAGTACCTTGCGAATCTCCCGGTAGATGGTCTTGGGAGCAGGGATGTATCCCAGCGAGAAGTAATCGCTCACGGCGAGAGGGTCCATTGACAGGCCGATGCTAGGTACCGCGAGAATAGCTTTAAGCTCTGAGCCAAACAGAATCCGCTGCGTGTCGGCGTAGTAGTAGAGCGGTTTCTTTCCGACGCGATCCCGCGCTAAGACGAGGCATCGCCGTGTGCTGTCCCAGATGGCAATCGCGAACATTCCACGAAGATGGGAGAAGCATTCATCGCCATATTCTTCATAGAGATGAACGATCGCTTCCGTGTCGGATCGGGTGCTGAACCTATGTCCCCGGTCGCGCAGGTCACGACTCAGATCAGAGTAGTTATATATTTCGCCATTCAGGAGTACCCAGATGGTTCCGTCCTCGTTGCTGATTGGCTGGTGCCCACCCTCGACGTCGATAATACTGAGCCGACGATGTCCCAATCCGATGCCTCTATCTACATAAATACCTTCGTCGTCAGGGCCGCGGTGTTGAAGCGAGCAATTCATTCGGTGAATAAGATCTCGTTCCACCGGCCGTGTAGCGTCAAATTCGAAAATGCCGCTGATTCCACACATACGTCTTAGGCAACCACCCTGATGCCGTGCTCTCTAGCGAGGCCGAGATAAAGATCGGTGTAACGACTCAGCATGCCATCTAAGCTGAAATTAGCCACTGCCCGATTCCGTGCCGCTGCGCCAACCGCTTTGCGCAATCGGTCGTCACGAAGCAAGACCAGCAATCGATTCGCCAAAGCAGAAACATCGCCTGGAGGAAAGAGATAACCAGACATCCCATCCTCTACGATTTCCGGATTTCCACCAACGTTCGTGGCTAAGGCAGGAATGCCGGTTGCGAACGCTTCCAGCAAGGTGTTGGACATTCCTTCGGCGAGTGAAGGAAGTACGAAAACGTCTATGGCGTTCAGCAAATCCGCGATGTCTGGCCGATTACGGGCAAAGGTAACTCGACCAGGGAGAGAAGGAGAGCCACCAACATATTCCTCAAGACGTGCCCTCTCCGGGCCCTCGCCTATCAATAAGATTTGAAAGTCTGGAAGCTCACTGGCAATCTTCTCTGCAGCCCGCAGCAGCGTCAAAACATCTTTCAGAGCTATCATTCTGCCTACGAAGCCAATCACCAGGCAGTCGGGAGAGAGCCCAAGTTGTTGCCGGAGAGCGCTGCGAAGGTGTGGCCGCCCTTTGAACTTCTCGGTATCTACCCCGTTGTACAAAACGGCGATGCGACGGGGACTGCACCGCGCCTGGGCCGAGTGGTAGCGACGCAGCTCCTCCGTTACGGTAAAAACAGCGGTGGCATAACGATAGGAGAAGTTGCGGTACAGGCTCTGCCGCAGCGGTAAGCCACGCTGCATATTAAGGTCATACCCGTGCTCGCTATGAATGATGACGGGAATACCGGCGAGCCGTGCTGCCAGAATAGCTTCGATGCCTCCCCAGTTGCGCGAGTGCACGATGGTAGGCCGAACCGCTTTCATCAATCTGCACAGCCTGACTAGGTTGAACTGAAAACTGCCCGTCGATCGGCCAGCCTGGCGAACCACAACATCAGAACTCCAGGAGCAAAAGCGCGAAGCCATACCTCGGACTGTACAGATGCTGTGTTCAAAAATACGTGGGTCAAGGCTGTGGATCAGCTTCATCAGGGCTATTTCCGTTCCCCCCACGTCCAGCCGATCCACAACATGCATGATTCGTATCGGTGAGCGTGCATCTAGAATCGCTGCCGCAGACGACCTTGGCTGCCTGACCAGCGCATAGTCATTCTGGATCAATTCAGCTCGACTTGACTCCAGTTGGGCGCTCATCGCTGTTCAATACTGTCGTTGGCTAATATTTCAGCTTTACAGCGAGGCACAGCTTCAGCCACGGCTTCGTTAATAAGCCGAGATAAGTTCCGTAATCTAGAAGCCCAACTGAGCTGATCGCAAACTATGTGAGTCCTTTCTTTAAGCGCCTGACATACCTTGCAATTAGCACCCTCTTCCACCGCTTTATCGGCAAAGTCGCAGGAACTATCGACCGCAAAGAGCCTCCCTCTTTCCGTCGGGCCGACCGCCGAAGCACCTCGCGATGAGGACCTTACCGGAGTGCCGACAGCCAGTGCCTCAGCAATCTTGTTATGGAGTCCCCGGGAGGCACGGAAGGGAGCCACTGCAACGGCTGCCGCACGAAAATATTCGAAAGGGCCTGGAACTGCTCCCACATGCACCTTGCGGCAGATATCACGGAGATAAGGAGCGTTGTTATCGATCTCGCCGGTGGAATCGGCTAGATGGAAGAAGCCTACCTCATAGCGTGCAGCAAGATACCTCGATTTGTGAAATGCACGAATTCGTTCCTCTTTGTCCGAGGGATACGGCAGACGGTATGTTATGGAGAGAATGTGCATGATAAATCGCCAGCAGTTCTATCATGGGAGCCAGCGGACTACATGGGGGCCTAACCACGTTGTTGCTTTGAGCGGCATGCTGCTCCAAACGCGGGAAGCCAGTGCAAACTTCGGGTTTGCCTGCGAGAAATTAGGAACATCCTTTCGCTTCACCAGAAATATCTGGTAATCGAGCCGCTCGGCCCGCATATTCCAGGAACACTTAAAGTCGTATGCGCCAGTTCCACGCTTACTTCGACCAAAATCAAAACGACGCAATCCGCGCGATATCGCATCCTTCATCAGGTGCCAATAGACGAAATTGTTTGCGGCCACCCGGTAAGCCTCTGGCCGCGCGCCAACATAGTGCGGGAAGGCCGTGTCTTGTGTAAACAATGAAAATACGCCGCAAAGCGGATAGCCTTGCTGATAAATCAAAGTTAAGTCCATACTTCCATTGAACTCTTCAGCCAAGATCTCAAGCCATCGCGGCGAAAATACAGGCGTTCCAAAGCGGTGCCAGCTTAGCGCAAACAGTTTATAGAAAGTCGACAGCTGACCTAGGCCTGACCGAGGTTCAAGAGCAGCCTTCTCGGCCTTACGAATCATGTATCTGGTATCCCGAGGCAGTTTCTTCAAGAGGCTCTCGGGATCCGAACCCAGTTCGCAGGAAAACCCCACATAGAGATCTTTATGCAAAAATTCCGCCAGCGGCTTTGCCTGACGATGACGAAGCTCGAGAAAGTCCACCCGCTCCGCGATCGCCAGCTCCCTAGCTCGCTCCACCAAAGCATCAGCCGATTCCTCGTCCTCAGCACATATCCCTCCATAATCCGCAAATGGAGAAGACATCAGGCAGCGGCCAACCATCCAGTTGGAAACCAGGAATAGTGGCAAGACTCCCGTAATGCGGCCCGCGCGGACGGCATAGAGCGACCTCGATTCATAGCCGAACGCCCTCTGTAGTGCCCGCAGCCAGGCAGTCGCGTGAAATGGTGCCGCCTCACTCTGATGGCTGAGCCATTCATCCCAGGCATGACTTATGCTGGGGGAGAATTCTGCGACCGTAACTTCGGCCGTTGCCCGACACTCGCGCAAGAGCTGCATATTACTAGTCGATATTCCTATTGCCGCGCAGAGCGGATGCCAGTCCGGGATGAGGAACGGAGATGTTTTCGTGCTGTTCGAATAGCCATGCCTCTTCTACATTCAGGTAGCTGGCGAGCAGCTTACGCTCTCCTTCCGTAGGTTCGCGGTATCCGTTGATGATCTTGCTCAGCTGGCTCTCGCAAAACTTCAATTCTCTGGCAATTTGGTTTTGACGAATACCGAGCTTAAAAATTTGCAATTTGAGATTCGGGTACATAAGTCGTCTTCCAGTCGAAAGCAGGGTGGTACAGCATGCTTGCATCACTCTTTACTTATTCTTTGCTGTTTGTCCTTTGTGCTGCGCGTAATAGTAATAGCCGTGGTAGTTAGCGTGGCGGTGCTCTTCACCATTGAGGACAATACCTAAGACCTTCTTGCCTTCGAGGTGTTTAGCAACGGTGGTCAGCATCTCGCGTTTAGTTTTGTGTGCTCGCACGATCACTATCGTGCCGTCACACGCCGCACTGATCAAGTCAAAGTCTGCCAAACCCAGAATAGGCGGACAGTCCACAATCACCATGTTGAATGTTTCGTTGCACCAGGCAATGAATTCTTTCCAACGGGAAGCGGCAAACAGATCGGATGCCACACTGGTAGGTTCGCCCGCGCCTACGGCATATAGTTCAGGAATGCTCGTAGATAACACCGCATTTGCGAATTCGCATCGCCCACTGAGAACTTCACCCAACCCGGGCCTGGCGGAGATTCCTGCCAGCTTGCTTAGCCCCTCGGTCCTGATGTCCCCATCGACAAGCAGGATGCGTTGCGTACCTAGCTGCGCAAACGAAATTGCCAGGTTCAATGCAGATATCGTTTTACCTTCTCCGGCAACAGCACTGGTAATCGCGACCGAACGAATGCCCTGTGATGCCTGCAGCCGCGTCATCTTCGTCCGCAGAGAGCGATACGATTCAAACGCACTGTGAGTAGCGGCGTCAGAATCACTGGCTGTCAAGATGGGCAGATTCAGCGGACGAAGCTCAACCCGCTGGCAGCTTAGAAGCGGCGTCAGGGTAGCATCCCGGGTTGCTTGCGTTTCCTTGTGAAGTAGGCCCAGGAGCTCCGGTACCGTGGAATGGACGGCAGTGCCGACGGCAGAAGTAGCTTCGGATTCCTGCATCTGCTGAAAAAGCCTGCTCATAATTGACTCCGGCTGGTAGATGTTATTAGCTGCAAATTATCCAAAGCAGAAACTACGGGAGTGGCCGGATCGACGGCCGATTCCGGAACCTGTAATTCGTTTTGTAGGGCAGCTTCTTCCACGATGTCATCGTGGATTTGCTTTCTCTTCGTCTCACATCCGATACTCAGGCAGCTATCGGCAAGGATATTAATCAGTCGAGGTACTCCGCCGGTGTATTCATGGATTCTCTCCAGCGACGACAACGAAAAAGGAAGCGGTTTGGTCAACCCCGCGACGCGCAGGCGCTCGCTTATGTACATGCGGGTTTCGCTAAGGCTCAATTCGCGCAGGGATGCTCGCGCCGCGATACGTTGCTGTACAGCGCGCAAACCTGGTTCGCGCAGCAATGTGCTCAACTCAGGCTGGCCGCAAAGCACCACCTGCAAAGGTTTGTCGCGATGAGTGTCCGCGTTCATCAGCAGGCGGATCTCCTCCAGCACATCCGGGCTCAAGAGATGTGCCTCGTCCACAACCAGTAAACAAGTTCCGCCGGCCTTGGAAACTGCGAACAGCAATGCATGCAACCCTACAATGCGGCTGGACTTTGAGGCTGTGCACGGCAGTTCGAATTCTGCA
The DNA here is from genome assembly GCA_963846795.1 of uncultured Acidobacteriaceae bacterium. Taxonomy (GTDB): domain Bacteria; phylum Acidobacteriota; class Terriglobia; order Terriglobales; family Acidobacteriaceae; genus CAVVDY01. The sequence goes on along the minus strand of CAWJXJ010000012.1, from coordinate 53,511 downwards.
AGCAACGCCTCCAGAAACTCATCGCGACTCATTCGAGGGTTGACGATCAGAGCCGTCAGAAGCTCAGTCGGCTGAAAAGTCTGCGATAAGACGCTCAACAAAACGTTCAATATGGTGGTCTTACCCGTTCCAATAGGTCCGGTGAACAGCATCAGGCCTTTATGTGCAGTTACGGCCTGAGATAGGGTTTTCAATGCATGCCGATGTGGCTCCGCCAGTTGTAGAAACTTAGGGTCGGGAGTTAACCGGAATGGCTCGTCTTTGAGTTCGTAAAATTCGAGATACATAGGCTCTCAGAAAAATTGCACGCTCAGGTGAACAATCCCCAAACCAACCACGACTCCGATAATCAACATCGACGACCCGAGCGCGCAGATGCGCACCCTGGCGCTCCACTGCTGTTTGACCGTGAGGATCTCAGGAATACCGGTCAATACTGGCCTGCTGAGTATTCGCTCTGCCTCGCGGCTGTCGTGTACGGACTCATCGGTCAGTTCTACTGCTGCGGCAAAACCGATTCCCACCAAAATGCCCCCTATCAGCCCCGCTGCGAGCAGCAGCGGACGATTGGGTGAATATGGCTTTTCGGGCACCTGCGCCGGATCGAGAATTACGAAACGCTCGGCCTTTTGGCGGCTCTCCATGGCACTGGCAGTATCAGCCACCAGCTTCTTGTCAAGTAACTGTGTGTAGCGTGCCCTTAAGGCGTCGTAATCGCGGGTTATGCCGGCAGTCTTTTGTTGAAAAATTGGCACACTTTCGATTTTTGAGAGGTGGAAATTAATTTCTTGCTGCAAAGCGACGGCGCGCTTCTTCTGATCTTCGATATCCTGGTCCAGCTTTGAGATTTGCGACTCTATCACCGGGTTATATGGCTTGTGAGTGGATGTAGCAGGCGCAACTTCAGCATCAGGAGTTGCTCCCTGCTTGGACTCCAATTCGTCCAGTTCTGCTTGTACGCGCCGGACATCCGGATGCTTTGGTCCATATTTGATAGTCAAAGTCGCCAGCTTCGTCTTGAGGGCATCGATTTGGGAGGCGTGGGCCGAGTTCGCCGACCCGATGTCCATGTCTACAGTGGGTGCGCTCGCGGTCATCACGGATTGCAGGTACACCTTCTGCTGTTGGTCATTGCTAATGTGTTCCTCGACCGAGCGCAGTTGGGCGCGCAAGCTCTCAGATTCCTGAACATGAAACTGCTCGGACTCGGGTAGATCCTGGATGTAGCGAGAGCGAATTGCCGCCAGCTCGGCCTCTTTGCCCTCAAGCTCTTTGGACGTCTTCTCTAACTCGCTCTGGAGGAAATCGGCGGTGCCATAGGACTGCTGTTCGCGTGCTTTGAGGTTTTGCTCGATGAACATCGAGGCAATCTGATTAGCCACCTGCGACACTTCAACAGCATTTCTGCCTTTGAAAGTGATTCGAAATGCGCTCAGCTGCGTGCCGAATGCCGTCACCGGCTCGACTCCGATCGACTGTTGCATCACGCGCATGACTTCCTGCTCCCCCTCGCGCTTTCTCAATTCCGGATAGAGCCCCATGGTATCGATCAGCTTTTTTAGCTGAGCAGGAGACGTGACCTCCTGCAGGATGGTCGATAGCCGATCGGCTATGCCCTCAGTGCTGGCGGTTCTTACATAGTTCTCCGGTACCTTCTGCGGATCGATCAGGATGGTCGTTTGGCAGCGGTAGGTGTTGGGCAGCCGCCAAGCAACGATCGCCGTCATCATCATGACGGCAAGCGCGGGAAAGATGATCCACAGCTTGCGCCGCTTCGCGATCGCAAGGTAGTCCCGAAGACTTAAGTCACCAAAAAATTGGTTCGGACTCGACTGAGTCGAAGGAGTCGCCATAATTAGATTTCCCTGCCCTGGTCAGCCTGGAAAGAAGATTTTTCTTCCCTCCAGATGAGAGCAGTTGCGGTTCCAAACCCAAACGAAGAACGGGGACGTCATTCTCGAGTCAAAACGCAGCTATATGCGATCTTGGCTCCACGTACCCGTCCCCGCTTGGAAAGATTTTTCCCTTGATCTCGGAAGTAGGTGTCCAAGACGTTGAATGGTGCACAATTAGCAACGAACTGGGATTACCGTTATTCAGCGACTCAGGCCGGCCGAGGGCACCTGGGAAAGTGACTCCAGGGAATGCGTTTGGGTAGGTGCAACCGGCAGGGCACTTCGAAGTACCGTTGCCAATGCTTGTGTGAATGCTGCTGCACCTTTCGCATTCAGATGGAAATGGTCGGAGTAGTAATCGCTAGGTAACTCCTTGGGCCCGAAGGGAATAAGTACCGGAACCCCGGTTGATTCGGCAGCTCGCTGCACGGCAACAGCGCCGTCACGGTCGTCATTGTCTGGTGGCAGGATGACCATCAACTGTGCCCCATAGGAGCGGCACAAGCGTGCCAGTCGATCGAGGCGGGGTTGAATCCGCCTCTCCAGCACGTCGTCTGCTGGAAGCGGCGGCGGATCGGGGCGCAAGCTGGCCGCCAATGTCGGAAAGTCAGGGACCAATCGCACCATGAACCACTTACGAATTTCTGAGCGAAAGCCATAAAACTGGCTTGCGCTGGCCATCAGAAGGTTGCCTGTCTCTGTATTGTCGAGGCCGATATCGCGTTTGACCTCCAGAACGTCGACGGGGTCGAGGAGTACTCTTCCGAAAATATCGCCGCGGATTCCATTGGCTCCAAGCTGGCGTGCGGTGAGCATTACTAATACGGTTTTCGGTCGAGCTCCGTCACGAAAAAGCTTCCTCATTCCGTAATACCAGTCCAAATAGTTCGTGTCTTCCAGCACAAAGCGGACGACCCGGTGATCAGGGCGGAGCGACGCATCCAGCGTTCGAGCATCAACCCCAGCGCCCAGCAAAGAGTTACCTACGATTAGAATCGGTTCAGGTTGGCCGGCTCCTTGCCTTATGTCTAGCGCCGACTCTGATTCGGAGTCGATGCGCTGTCCGATGCGACTGAGTCGTGGCAGCGCACTCCTTGTGGCTATTTCCAGCGCCGCACACAGCAACACACAAATCGAAAGCATCAACAAGATATAGCGCGTCAACAATCCGCTCCTAAAACTGGAAATAGATAAATGCATTCGTTTGGTTTGCGCCAAGCATCGCGATTGCAAGCACGGCGGCTGCACCAACTCCAACTCGCATTAGAGGAGAGATCTTTTGAAATGGATACTCCTCGTCCGCCAGCTCCATCCTGAGATCGATGAGGAACATGGCGCCCGCGAAAATTGTGAGGAACCGAAGTGCCGTAAAGTAGTTGGCCTGCCAGGAGAATCGACCCAGGCCGCTCAGAAATTGAACTGCCGCAGAGAGGGAAGTTGCTCGGAAGAATACCCATGTAAGGCAAATGAGATTAAATAGCAGCACCCTTTTTGTCCAGCGGCCAATCCAGGTCTGAGCACCGTCGTTTTCGCTTTTCAACCCCAATACGCGTTCCAGGGCCAAACCGCCGCCATGAATGGCACCCCAAACGACAAATGTCCAGTTCGCCCCGTGCCATAGGCCTCCCAGTAGCATCGTTGTAAGCAAGTTGCCGTAGGTTCGTCCCTCACCTTTGCGGCTGCCTCCCAGGGGGATGTAGAGATAGTCTCGCAGCCAACTACTTAGACTGATATGCCACCGCCGCCAGAAATCTTGCAGGCTGGTGGCTAGATACGGCTGCCGGAAATTGATCATGAAATGGAATCCCAGCAATTGAGCCGACCCGCGCGCAATATTGCTATAACCGGCGAAGTCGCCATAGATCTGCCACGCAAAAGCGTAGGTTCCCAGTAGAACAACGGGGGCCGTAGTCTGTCCGAATCTGCCGTTAAATGCGGCATTTGCAATCAATGCACAGTTGTCCGCAATGATGCACTTCTGAAATAGTCCAAAAAGAATCAGCAACAGGCCGTCGAAGATCCTGTTACTATCCGGTACTCGGTCACGTTGAACTTGCGGCAGAAGGTGCCCCGGTTGCTGGATTGGACCGGCGATTAAATGAGGGAACAGGCTAATAAATAACGCGTAATCTACAAATGACTGAGCTGGTTTGATTTTGCCCTTGTAGACATCTACGATGTATGCCACTTCCTGAAATGTGTAGAAAGAAATCCCCGGCGGCAAGATGATGCGCAGCACCGACATGGGAACGCCATGCACGCCTATTGTTGTGAGTAGATTTGCGAAAGAAGCTGTAAAGAAATTGAAATATTTGAAGAATCCCAAAATACTGAAATTGATAACGAGTGAAAGGACAAGCAGAGATCGGCGACGCGTTGTGTCCGTAACAAGCGGCAGCTGCCTGCCAATCACATAGTCAATGCAAGTGCTCGCTATCATCAGGAGCAGGAAGCGCCAGTCCCACCACCCATAGAAAAAGTAGCTGGCACACAGCAGGAAGATATTCTGCCCCGTCCTCGGCAGTCTCCAGTATGCCGCGACAACAATTGTCAGAAAAACGATATATGCGGGAGAGTCAAAGAACATAAGGCCAGATATACTCTCGTCTCGTCGTCAGTATTCCGGAACTTGACCTGGATTCCAGACCAGCCCGAAACTTATGTAAGTCGTATTGCCTAAATTGAGCGTGGGCTGATTACCGCTTTGGGACGAATAGTTATAGCCAGCTGTCCATGACAAGTTATGAACCCATTTATAGAAAACTGATCCCCCGATGCGCTTCCCGGTACCGTGAGTGCCGGTTTCGACGGTGCGAAATGCTCCGCCTCCCATTGAGACTGTGAGCTTACGATTGAACCTGCGGTTATAGCCAAAGTCGAATTGGTCGAAATAGCCGCTTGAGAGCAGGACCTGCTCAGCCTGGGAACGGCTATAGGTAAACGACATCGACCCGTTACGAAGAGCTTTTGAGACGCCGATATTTCCTACCGGAGTCCAATAAGAGTATTGGCCGCTCTGGTAACTCGCCGACAAGTTGGCAGTTATCCAGAGCGATGAACCAATTTGCTGACGGAATCCTGCTCCCAAGCTACTGGTGTTCCAGGCTCCGGCAGACCCAATGGAATTGGTCGAAGTGCTGGAGTGAACAAAGTTGTATGAGAAAGAGACCGAACGCGTCGCGCTCAGATTACGATTTATCGATGCTCCGCCCCCCAAATAGGTGACGAAATTCGACAACCCAGATTGATCAGCAACAGTAACTCCAACCTGTGGCGTTAAGGAGAGCTGCGTGCGACCGTTCAGTTGATAGGTCATCGAAATATTGCTCGAATCGTAAATGGCCGTTCCAGTTTGTTGCGTAAACAATGTCTGCCAGTAGAACCCGCCGTTGCCATAGGCCAGGAGACTCTGAGGGTTCACCAACTGGGTATTCTGGAGGATGCTGAGCTGATTGCTCGCCGATAGGGTCCAGCGTGCTGTTACTTGTCTGGTGTAACTTATACCCGATTCCGCATTGATGTAGGCTTGGCCTCCCGTGACCGACACTTGCGGTTTAGCTTGGAACGTGAAGTTGTCCCGGCCTGAGCGATTCTGGTAGACAATGTCAGCAGAGGTGGTATTTCCCCACAGACTCTCTGTTGCTGGTTGGCCGGGCGCGCTGCTCAGCAGATAAAAGCTCGAATTCGAGACGTCGGTGACCATGAGCGGCCCGAATTTGAAACCGCCCGGCTGCGCGGAGAGCGGAAACGCGGTGCCGAGCCGGCGAATAAAGGATCCGGTATCTGTATCGGGAGTAAGGGAGTTGCCGGTTGGCGTCTGCGCGGCATCGTCGTTCTGCGTCCCCCCGTCGGGCCCAGAGGTCGAAGCATCCGACCCAGGACCCGCTGACGAGGAAGTAGATGTTCCATTCTGCCCAAATGCTGCAGGCACGATGAGCAACAACATCAGCATGATTTTGAGAGTTGCGTCACGCATGTTCAGTCCTTGCCAGCGTCAAGGAACCACTATGACGTCGCCATTCACCAACGTAAAATCTGCCTTAGGATCGCTCCCTTTAATCGCCTTTTTATAATCAAAGTTCAGACGCTCCTCTTGCCCATTGCTGCGACGGAGGATGTAGATCTTGTCGGATTTAGCATACAAATTAGGCCCCCCAGATTCTGCGAGGATTTGAAGGACCGTTTCGTGGCCGCTCAGAGACACCGCCCCGGGGTGGCCTACCTGTCCCACCAGATAGACCTTGCGGCTGCGGATGTTGCGGACAATGACCGTCACCTGTGGTTCAGAAACTACCGGTTTCAGCTTCTCTGTGAGAATGTCCTGTACCTGTTTAGTGGTAAGCCCCACCACGTAAATGTCGTCAACAACGGGAATTGTGATCATGCCATCGGGTCGAACCACCACCGCTTGAGAGAGATCCGGCTCTTTCCAAACCGAGATTTGCAGTTCGTCCGCGATACCTACCCGATAAGAATCAGTGGCCTGGGGGGCGAGCACCTGCTTAGGTGCTTGATCTTGTTGCACTTTCGTGTCGGGCGTGCTAGATCCGGGCGTGGGAACGTCAGCCGGTGCAGCCGATGGCGCACTCGAGGCAAGCTCGGCTGGCTCGGTCTTATAGGAGTGAACTCCCGTCCGACTGCTGGATTCGACGGCACTGTTGACTGGCGATGCGGGCTGTTGCGCGACACTCTCCCGGCAAAGTGAGAGAACGTTGGCTAATACGAGTGCAAGACCGAGGGTTCCATAAAGAATGCGCATTGTGCCTCCCCCAAGGGGTACTAGAAGTGGAGGCAAACGGCTTGCCAATCTGTTTCGTCAACGACAATCAGCCATGTTGGGGGGCAGAACCGGTTCCGCAGGGCAACTAAGCAAATGTTTTCCACGACAACCAGAAACTGCCTTCCTAATCTGCAGGACACGGGAAGGCGGGTGGGTCAAATCCCGAAGTGTAACTTGCGTTTGTTCTTCAGGATAACCCACCCGTCCCGGAGCCTTGAAAGGCTAGTGCTGTCCGTTTCACTGCATCGGTTTAATGCACCATTGCGGTTCGTTATGATAGACGATTCCCAACTGTGTAGCGTCACTGGTGCGGAAGAAGTTCCACGCATCGGCCCCGTGGTAGCCATCGACCGTTAGGTTAGTCATAAAGCTCAGAGCACTGGAGGCTTCGGCACCGTAATCCGCCTGCGTAACGCTCCAACCGGTTGGGAGAACGAGATAACCGCTTTGGAAGGTACCCCAGTCGGCAATCCAAACACATCCCGGATTGGCAGGGTTGTAGCAGGTCGTTCCGACAAGCGTTGTGGGATACGCGTACTGCTCGACCAAGTAGTGATTAACGGAAGGATTCAGCAAAATGTTGAAATATCTTCTGGCATCCCATTGCAACATAGGCGTCGTGTCGATGATTCCCAACTGCTTGACAAGACCAAAAACAATATCAATGAAGCTGGACATAAAACCGCTTTCGGCGGACTGCACAATATTGGCGTTAATATTGTTGCCAGCTCCGTTCCCGCCTTCCACATAGCAGTTAGGATCTGGACCTGCACAGTCGCCCATGCGCCAAAAGGTCAAAGTAGAAAGATTGGCTGCCTGCGAGTATTGAAAATAGTTTTCACCCCACCCATAAGTCCAAGCCGCGTCTGATCCAGTAACGGTTAACGGCATGGCGTGCTCGCCCTCAACCATCGCAAAATTATTTTGAAGCTTGGCGGTGAAGTAAGCCTGCTCCGGGCTGCTGTCAGGGCTGACGATAGCCGCGTATGCCAAGGTGCGGAGTGCCCAAGCGAGCGCTCGGGTCGATTGGTAATTTAGACCGTAATGCCCTTGCCGCCCATAGCTTCCGGTAGGCGAATAACAACCTACACCGTAACCAGCGACGAACCCGGCCTCCAGAATTTCATGCTCAAGATAGTAGTACTTTCCGGTCAGCGTGTATGGCACGTAGGCAAAGTCGGGGATGTGGCTCGTGTCCTGCGGAACCGTGTACCACCCGCTGCCGTCTTGGGGGAGCGAAGTGGCAATCAAATCGGGACCATTGCCGCTGCAAGCCATGTTCCAGTTGAACAGGTTCATCGTCGCTTGCTGCCGCGCATTGATCGAGACTACTCGGCCATAGGTGTCGACACTGCCGGTTGTGGGAGCGTCGAAATACATTCCAGTACCTGCATTGTGATCGGCCTCACGGAAGAAGATTGGGTAACGCCCGGAAAGATCAGCATTCTCGGTCATCATCTGCTGCATTCGCGGGTCGCCCGTCATAAGGTAATCTACATCCCATTGACTGTACGGGCCTACCCACGGATGGTAGCCAGTCCCATTCGGGCTCTCGTCGTAAGTGGCAATCCCTCCGTTGCCATTAAGTTGATCGATACCCGGAATTGTCAGTCTGCCGGATGGAAGCGCGGTATAGGTCGCATACATCGACGCAAGATCACTGCTATTCGGAGTAAACGCTGGATCGAAATTCGCGTAGGCACCGGTGGAAGCCAGATATGGCCAGTTGTAATCGAATTGAATGGGCCCCGGTGATCCGTCGATCCAGAAGCTCCGACGCCAACGGCTGAATATGATTTGCGTAAAGGTGGGCTGCGTCAACTGCGTTACCGGACTTGCCGAGCCCGTTGTGAGTGCCAGGGAGAATGTCTGGTTGCGTGCACTATTGGTCGCGGTCGAGGAAGCCCACGCATTCTCCAGGGTGAATCCCACTTCTACCTTGTGCCCTTGAGGATAGAACCAGGCCTCGAAGATGGGATGCAAAGGATTACCCGCTGCGCCATCGGTATTGACATCGGCGGTCCGGTTGTCTCGATCCTCGATAATGACGGCGGTTACGATGGGTCCTTGCAGCCAGTAGCGGAAGTCACCGCCCTGCAGCATGGATCGGGCGCTAATCGTTGGACTGACCGTACCCGTCAGTTGCATAGTCGCGTCGAAATCGTACGCCGGATCGAGCATATCGCCCAGTTGCAAGTACCCGGTGTTGTTACCGCTGGATTGGTCCTGGAAGCTGACGGCGGTTCCTCCGCTTGAAAGGCTCGGCAGGATGAAGCTGACGATGGCAAACTTCAGTGAGCCATCGGGCCACCGATTCTTCACATCACACTGAGTCAGAATCGGAGTTTGTCCGATTACCGCTTGCGCAAAGTGCGGAATATCGCCTTGCTTGAAAAATCTTCCGACTGAGACAAAGCGATTCGTCTGCCCCTGCCCGGTTAAATCGGTGACCGTGATGCTGTTTCCGCCGCCACTAGAAGTAGTCACCGTCAGGGTAACGACCGTTGTTGGCGCCAAGCCGCCGCCCGCGGCGATTACTGTAATCGGGTAGCTTCCGGGCGGAGTAGTTGCTCCTGCATTGATTGTCAACGTTGAGTTACCCGCCCCCGGCGCCGGAATCGTGCTCGGGTTGAAAGCAACTGTCGTGCCTGTGGGTACACCTGAGGCCGACAAAGCTACCGCACTACTAAAGCCTCCTCCAATCGTCGTGGTAATAGTCGACGTGCCTTGTGTGCCTTGTAGCACGCTTAGCGAAGCGGGGTTTGCCGCAATTGTCAAGCTGGGCTGCGACGACGTCACCGTCAAACTCACCGTAGTGGTGGACCGGAGACCTATCGTTTTTGACGGAGTGGGTCCACCCTTGGTCGCTGCGACGGTGAGCGTGTATGTTCCCGGCGCGGTGTTAGCGCCCACGGTGACCGTCATGGTCGAACTACCCGCTCCAGGTGGGGGTAGCATAATGGGCTTAAAGCTCACCGTCGTCCCACTCGGCATGCCGCTTGCCGACATTTGTACCGCGCTGTTGAAGCCGCCTCCGATGGCCGTTGTAATCGTCGACACACCTTGCGCGCCTTGCACAACCGTCAACGAATTAGGCGACGCCGATACGCTCAGGGTGGGCTGCGACGAAGTCACCGTTAGCGTCACGGTTGCCGTCTGCTGAATACCACCCCCGGAAGCGCTCACCGTGATCGGATATGTACCGACTGCTGTCCCCGATCCCACAGTGATCGTCATAGTTGACGTACCGGATCCTGGCGCGGCAATGCTGGTCGGATTGAAACTGACTGTCGTGCCACTCGGCGCGCCGGAGGCAGACAAGGCAATCGCACTGTTGAATCCACCGCTTACCGTTGTCGTTATCGTCGAGGTTCCCTGCGCTCCTTGCATTACATTCAGGGAAGCGGGCGACGGCGTGACCGTGAAGTTAGCCGACCCGGAATTCTGACTGATCGCCAAAAAGGCAACCGGAGTGACATCGCCGCTGTTCTGAGTTGTCCCTACAACCATGGTCAGCCGCGTCCCGCTCATGTTGACAGGCATTGTGAGATTGCTTCCTGGCCAGGTTGATGCCGACCAATTGTCGTCTTTGGCATCATTGAACGTCGCAATCAGGGGATTGCCCGTTATCGTTCCGACTACGTTGCTGCCATCAAGAAACTGCACCCGACACATCGTCCAGCACTGGGTATATCCTTCATCTCCCATTGCGAGCGAAAGGTTATAGGATCCCGCGGAAGGCAGATCCACATAAAACGTCGCTGGAGATCCGTTACTCACATAGTTGATTCCCGCTAGCCTGGCATCAATGCCAGTGCTGCGATCGCGCGAATACACCAACTGGGTGTTGAGCCACCCGAATGTTACGGTGCCCACCTGGGTTGGATACGCTGTAGTTGCAAGCACATGAGTTGTGTTAGATGGGTCAGTGACATAGCCGGCCGTGGCACGGAAATTGAAGCCCTGCTGCCAACTCGAAGAGTTGCTAACAGTCAGCGTGACTGTGGTTGTCGGAGCCAATCCCCCGCCTGTCGCGGTAACAATCATCGGATAAGTGCCCGTGGGCGTAGCAGCCCCGACGTTGATCGTCATAGTCGAGGTGCCGGACCCGGGGGCAGAGATCGGCGTGGGGGTGAAGCTAACGGTCGTTCCACTGGGAACGCCTGTTGCGGATAGAGCGACTTGGCTATTAAATCCGCCACTGCCGGTTGTGGTAATCAGGGATGTTCCCTGGCTACCTTGCCCCAGAGTCAAGGATGATGGCGATGCAGAAACTGTTAAATTGGGGCCCTGTGACTGTGTAACCGTGAGAGTGACCGTCGTCGTTGGCGATAATCCCCCGCCAGTGGCTGTAACCGTAATGGGATAGGTTCCGACCTGAGTTGTGGATCCTACGGTCACGCCCATAGCCGATGTACCGGCACCAGGTGCAGGGACCGTGGCGGGATTGAAGGTAACCGAAGCTCCGCTCGGAATACCGGACGCGCTTAGGCTGACCGCATTGTTGAAGCTTCCGCCTATCGTGGTTGTTATTGTTGAGCCGGCAGCGCTCCCCTGCGCCACTGTCAAAGAGGACGGTGCAGCTGAAACCGCAAGAGTTGGCTGCCCGTTAGAGGTGACGGTCACGGAAACCACCGCCGTATGCGTGTCACCACCCCCAAAACCGCTGACAACGATTGGATACGTCCCGGTCGGCGTGCCGGACGAAGCAGAGACGGTCATCGTGGAAGTACCCGCGCCCGGTGCTGCAATTGAAGTCGGCGAGAAACTGACACTCATGCCCGTGGGCATGCCGACAGCGGCGGGGGCAATCGAATTATTGAATCCCCCTGAAACCGTTGTGCTGATCGTTGCCGTCGCCGCGGATCCTCCGGCAACAACCGTAAGGGAATTTGCTGATGTCGATAAAGTGTAGTCCGGCGCGGCGCTGCCACCGGTCAGACGTAAGATCCACGCATTCTGCGTGTGGTCGTTCATGACCACGAAGACGTCGAGCGACGGAACATACTCGAAACGACCATAGACTCCGTAATTATCACCACTCTCACCCGGTAACGTGCCCTCCGGATCTTGCGGATAATCGACGCCCTTTACCGGAGAAGGGTTCGGACTGATAGGAACATCGAGGCACTGGTGAGACGGTACGGACCCATACGGTGTTACTACCGTAGCCGGTCCCGTGTTCAAGAAATAGACTTGGTTGCCGCCTCCTGGGTAACCGACCATGAGTCCGAGAGCAGAATCCCATGCTAGGCCGGCATTGCGATAGGTCAAATCGCAACCAGCCGGGTTCCATGCCTGCATGCTGTAGGGTGCAGAGAGAGAAAAGACCTGCACGGTATGAGAGGTCGGGACCGATGGATAGGTGGTGTTATTGGTGGTGCCGGCGGAGCCCACAAACACGAGCAGGTTGTTCACCGGATCGATGGCAGCCGTCGTGCCGTCATCTACGTGATAGGACTCGGTAAGCGTAGTCCAGGTATTCGTATGCGGATCGTAGTCGAACAACGCCCAGTTCTTATCGTGCATAACGATATGGCCGTTGTTAGCGTTGTAGGCGGTCGTGGGAAATCCCGGCGACTGCGAGAAGGGTGGACCTACCATCGTCCAGGTCTTCGAACCCATATCGAGGGTCCAGATCTCTTGCGAGAGAAATCCACCATTTGCTAGTGACCCGCCAAACGAGTAAAGCTTGTTCTGATATGGAACGTACTGGAGCCCGTTGTAGGTATGCCTCGAGGCCGGCGTTGCCCCTGGCTGATAAGTGCCGCCATCAACCAGTCGGACGTAATATGGATTGAGGCCTTCCCAATTGTTTCCGTCCCACTCATAAGGGACAGGAATGGTTGGATTGGTGAACAGTTGCCAGGAAGGCGTCCCGCTCAAGTTCAGAACGAAAACTTCGTCGCCAGCATAGTCGCTGTGCCCCCCGCCCCATACGATGAGTCTCTGATGGGCATCATCAATGGCACCACCGCTCCACGGAATGATCTCATTGCAATTGAAATCGTAATTGGTCGTGGTGGTCATCGTTTTGTCGCTGTACATGCCGTTGGACACGTTCCCGACGCACATCGACGACATCTGCGTATTGGCGAGTACATGCCATCCGGAACCAGAAGGTAATTGTCCGGCCGCCTGAACAGAAATAAGCGAAAGTAACACAGTCAGAGTTACGGCGATCAGCACTGCTCGAAATCTTATGATCGGGAGGGATTGGGTACCGTTCTTGAAGAAGGATGCCGTATTCATGCCGGGAGTATAGTTGACGGGTAACAGTAATAATACCGGAAGTGCTCCTAATCGCTAAACGTTGGTAACCTATAAAAGCACTAAGGTGCCTAATAGTACCCGAACGACTTAGGGTCAATTGTACTGTGATTGAAGCTGCACGTAGGGTAGTATTCGAGACAATCTGGCCACCAAATTGCTCCCTCAGCCGATGTACGAATCTTATCCGTTTGAACGTCTACTTCACTGTCGATACCGAATCATCTATGGGAGGAGCCTGGGAGTTCCCGGAGCGGCTTCCGGTCCCCGCTGATCGGCACGTGTTCTGTCGGACCCACGGCGCAGAATACGGAATCCCCCTCATCACCAAGATCTTGAGCGAGTATGGGATGCGTGCAACGCATTTTGTCGAAGCCTTGGCCGCGCTTTGCCTTGGGGCTGGCGATACCCTATCCATAGTTGATTATCTGCTCAGTCACGGTCAGGACGTGCAGCTTCACCTTCATCCCGTCTATTGGTTCTATGCAAAGACCACTGCCGCAATGCGGGGGCCTGCACCTTGCGACATGATCGGGCAGCTGTCTCCAGAAGTGCAGAGTGAGATGTTGGGCACAGCTGTGGACTTGTTCCAAAAGTACGCAGGCTTTCGTCCCATCGCCTTTCGCGCGGGTAACTGGGCGGGGTCTCGTTCTCTGATGAGGACACTCTCAGACATGGATATCAAAATTGATTCCAGCTTCAATCCAGCGTGCCACCCGGAGGTTTCGTTCCCAGACCTTGCTCTGAAGGTCAACCAGATACAGCAGGTCAATGGCATACTGGAGATCCCCATAACGGTGGCGCGAAGCCGACTGCCGGAGGGATACCACGGCTTCAAGTTGGCAGATTGCACTTCCTTGAGTTTCGCGGAGCTTCGCAAAATGCTGAATGACGCCGCTGCCGCTGGTCAGCAGCATTTCGTGATGGTTTTCCACAGTTTTAGCGCCGTTAAAGCTCGCGACATAGCTTACCGGCAGATTCGTCCGAATCGTATTGTCATCCGCAGGCTCCAACGAACGATACGGTATCTGGCCGAAAATACTGATCGGTTTCGCGTCCGCACGTTCAAGGAAATTGCTGCCGAGAAGACCCTGAAACCTCACGAACTTTCTGTGGCGGCGATGCCGGAACTGCCCCTGGTGCGGGGCGGAGTGCGCAAATTCATTCAGGCGGTCAACAACTTCTACTGGGTGTAAACGTGGATTGGGTCGACAAAAATCTGCAGTTACGTTTCTGTTTGAGCGATATCCGGCTGTTCACTATGAGTTTTCCAGGTCTTGCTCAGCGCTGCGCCACGGACACCCGCAGCAGTCCGCCCATCGGGCGGGGGTGTTTTCCCGCGGGCGTTGACGTAATCTCGATGCACGACTGCCCGATCGCAGCGCCGATGCCACGCCTGCAGTTTGGCGATGGCTTTCTTCGATATACCATTAATCAGTGTTTCCAGTACAGCATCGATATGCGAGGCACATTTCAGGACTACCTCGCGACCCTGTCCTCCAAAACCCGGTCGACTTTGAAGCGAAAGGTCAAGAAGTTTGCGGAAGCCAATGATGGAGTCCTGGACTGCCGCGTGTACGCCACCGCTGAACAGGTGCCTGAATTCCATCGCCTTGCCCGTGCCGTCGCGGAGGAGACCTATCAGGAGAAACTATTCGACGGCGCAATACCAGCTGGAGACAAATTCCGCAACCAAATGCTGAAACTCGCCGGCGAGGGCCGGGTTCGGGGCTTTCTCCTGTTCCTGCATGGAGAGCCCGTCTCGTATCTGTATCTTCCCGCAGACGCCGGCGTTCTTGAGTATTCCTACCTTGGATATAGGCCAGCGCTTTCCGATCTTTCGCCGGGGACTGTACTTCTGTATCTTGCACTGGAAAGACTCTTCTCAGAGCAGTGCTTTCACAAATTTGATTTCAGCTACGGTCGGAACCAGACCAAAGAAGTTTTCTGTACCGATAAGAGTCTTCGCGCTGACGTTCATTATTTCCGAAAGAACTTCAGGAATCTGATCGGCGTCCTGGCTCATGCCGCCACCGATTCATTTTCAGCCGGCGGCGGTCAGCTTATGGACCGACTGGGATTGCGGCAAAGGATCCGTAAGTTGCTGCGTTCCTAGCTGCGTCAGGAATCATAAGCAATTACCCGGCGGTAAGCGGAGTTCAAACCGAACGCTCGCAACTACAATCGCCCCGGTTCCATGCCAGGGCATCGGGAGATCGCTATTTTGTTTTGTAACCCGGCCGTAGGATTCTCCAGTTACCGAGCGCGTCCGCTCTTGTGCGGCCTGAATTACGCGATCGGTATCGCAAAGTGATCTTTTTCGAACAGAATCGAAACCTGAATTGTAAGAACCAAGCGATCTGTTCCCATCCAGCTTTTTCGAATGCTCGCATAGAGGCCGTATTCGTCGGCCATATCTGAGCATACAGACGCTTATAGCCAGCGCAATAGAGTTGATGCCCGCCGTGCCTGATCAATACGGTCGCGATTCCATTCCCACGAGCTGATCTCGCCACGCTGATGTCAACCAACTCGGCGCAATCGCAAGCTTGCTCACCAAGGTTTCGAGTGACCAGAAGAGGCCCGGGCCAAAACCAACAAACTCCTTTCAACTCACTGCCGGACCATGCCCCAAATCCTATAGCTCCAGGGCGTTGCATATTCGCGCGGCCAAGCTCTTCTTCTGGGGGCACATCAGAAAGGATACTAAGGTCTTCAATTGGCCGGATATCGAAATGTTCTTTACGCGGAGAGCATTGTTCGGTCGCAATCGAGTATATCCGCCATAATTCATAGTCTCTTGTGATCGCACGCAACAAAATGCGCCCAAGGGCCACGATTTTCGTTTTGATGTTCATTCGCGCGATGAATTACAACTGCCGAACTGCCTTTGAAGTAGAGTTGCCAATGAAATGTCCATGCAGCTTTAAGTCTGCAGGCAATCGCAGTTTATTTTCCCGGCAACTCGGCCAGCAGCTTTTTGGCCTCTTCCGAGTCGCCAAATTTGGGCAGCTTGAGCGCGGCTTCCAACTCCTTGCGGGCATCATCGGTTCGCCCTAACTTGTAATATGCTGTCGCCAGATGGTATAGATACGAGCCGTTTTGCGGATCCTTGGCCGCTGATTCCTTCAGGTTCGCCACCGCGGCTTCGTAAGAACCTGCTTTGATATAGATCCACCCCAGCGTGTCGGCAACACCCGGATCGTTGGGTGCCTTTTCCTTGGCCTCCTCGGCCAGCTTAAGCGCAGAATTGATGTCTCCACCATGCACCGCATAGTCCCATGCCAGATTGTTTTTTGCCATGACGTTGTCGGGGTTCGCCGCCACCGCATTCTCATATGAGAGGCGAGCGTTGGTGAAGTCGCCCCTGCGCTCCTGAATCTGGCCGATACGTAAAAGCGCATACGAGCGACTAGCGTTAGGCGCCGTCACTTGTTGATATTGCTGCAGCGCCTGATCTAACTGGTTGGTCACCATGTACACATCACCCAGTCCCACGCGAGCGCTCACCAAGTCGGGCTTGAGGCTCAAGGCTTTGTTGAACGACGTCACGGCAAAGGGGAAACGGCCTGTGCGTACCGCCAGCTCGCCCATGATCTGATAGCCTTCGGCCCAATCAGGAGTTTTGTCGAGGCGGCCCTGAAGCGCCGCAAAGCCTTGGTCAAGCTGTCGTTGGGCGAGGTAACTGCTGCCCAGAATCGAAAGCGATATCGCAGATTTAGGCTTGAGATCTAGCGCCTGGTTCGCCAGTTGTATCGCCTGCGGATACTGCTTCTGCGCGAACTTGACCGTTGCTTGCGACTCGAGCACGGCTGTCTTAGCTGCAGGAGTGACGGCCATTCCTGCACTGCTATTGAGGTCGGCTTCCGCAGCCTGATAATTGCCCTTTGCGATCAGCGCCTGCGCCAGCAGCAAACGAGTTCCCAATGCTCCCGGCGCCGCCGCGGCCTGTTTCGTCAACTCCTGAACCGCCTGATCCGAATGCCCTTGGCTTAATTGAATTGCAGCCAGCGTATCGACCGCTCCCGGGTAAGCAGGGTTTAGCTTGAGTACCTCGCCCAGTGTGGTTTGCGCCTCTTCCAGTCTGCCAGCACCAATGTAAGCACGGGCCAGGTCGAACGCTGTCCCGGCGTCGGTGGGATTTCCCTTGTGACTCTTCTGCAGTTCTGTCACAGCCTCTGCCGCCTGACCGCGGTCGAGTAACAACTTGCCCTTCAGCGCGAGTATCTGCCAATCCTTCGGATTGGTCTTCAGCAAACGCTCGATCGTTTCGTTCGCCTGTTGATAGTCGCCATCGGCAACATAAGCTGCTGCCAGTCCACGCCAAGCCTGCGTATCTTTCTTATCGTCACCAATCAGACGCTTATATTCCGTTACTGCGTCTTTTGGGCGATTCGCAAGGAGATAAAACTCAGCGAGGGTAGTACGATACTGAGGATCATTCTTGCCCTTCTGCTGAATCTCGCGATAGATAGGCTCGGCATCGCCCAGGCGCTGGTGGCGCACGTAGAAGGCTCCCAGTGGAACATCGAATGGAATCGATCCGTCGTTTTGCTGACGCGCTTCCCGTAGAACCTGCTCGGCTTGCTGAAGGTCGCCCTTTCTCTCGTACAACACGCTCAATGTGGTCACCGCGCCCGTGTCTTTGGGGTTGGCTTGCCAGGCGCGCCTCAGCGTCCCGATCGCGTCATCGATCTTGTTGTCTGCCACCTGCAGATAAGCAAGATCGGACAGGGCGCGCGCATTATTGGCATCGGCTGCCAGTACCTCATCAACCAGAGATCGGGACTGTTTAAAGTCCTGCAATCCAAAGTAGCTTTCCGCCAGCAAAAGCTTCCCAGTTTGGTCGTCAGGCCAGTCACTGAGAATGAGCTGTGCCTGTCCTTTTGCCTCAGCAAAGTTCCCTGCCCTGGCCAGAAGCTCTCCCACCATAATCTGCGCCTGACGGTCCTTGGGATCGGCCTTTGTGGTGGCAACATACTGCTGGAATGCGACCTGTGGGTCTCCGCGCTGCAGCTCGACATTAGCCAGCTCAAAGTGGGCCTTCGCCATCTTCGGGTCGAGCTGAATTGCCGATCGCAGCTCAATGAGCGCGGCATCGGTATTGTTTTCCTTTAGAAATTTTTCGGCGCGAGCATAGTGCTTTTCGGCCCGCACCTTGGGATCACGCGAGCAGCCAGCTAGCATCCCGAGCAGCACGCTGCAAACCAGCAGCAGGATCGACATCCGGACGAAGTATTCCCGATCTCCCGCCTTCCGGCCACGATATGAGAATCGATTGACTTGATGTTGCTTCATGAGAAACTCTCTTCCTTCGAGGAGTTACTTAGCTCCGCGTCCCGACAATAGGACCTTTCCGGTTTCAAAGATGATGGCAAGATCGAGCGGCATTGAGAGGTGCTTGATGTAGAAAAGATCGTGCTCCAGCTTCACCTTGTTCTCTCCCACCGTCCCACCGTATCCGTATTTCA
Organism: uncultured Acidobacteriaceae bacterium; assembly: GCA_963846795.1. Taxonomy (GTDB): domain Bacteria; phylum Acidobacteriota; class Terriglobia; order Terriglobales; family Acidobacteriaceae; genus CAVVDY01. The sequence continues at coordinate 35,095 of CAWJXJ010000012.1, read as the reverse complement.
CTTGCGCCCAACCAGTGATCCCCGGCCGTAAAGAGTGACGCTGCCCGTAGTAAGGAATCTGTTCTTCCAGCAGGTCGGCCAGAGTGGGTTGTTCCGGGCGCGGTCCTACCAAACTCATGTCCCCGCGCAGAACGTTGATAAGTTGCGGTAATTCGTCCAGCCGAAACTTTCGGATAAATCGTCCGACGCGAGTGATGCGCGGATCCTGATCTGACGTCCATGAGGCGCCCTTGGTCGTGCTCTGTTTCATCGAACGAAATTTCAGCATCTCGAACGTCCGGCCGTTGAGGCCTATCCGTTGCTGCCGGAAAAGAACCGGGGAACCGCTTTCGACAAATACCGCAAGCGCCACAATCGCCATCAGAGGAAGCGTCAAGATCAATGCAACAGTCGATATAGCGATATCGATTGCTCTCTTGGTGGCGAGAACTAAACGCGGCTGGCGAAAACCATCGGCCAGAAATAGCCAACTGGGCGAAAGGTGATCCAGCAGGATCCGTCCCGTCGTTCGTTCGTACATATCGTGGGCTTCCTCAATCTTGATGCCCACAAACTTCAGGCGGAGCAACTGGCTGATCGGCGTGCCCCCGCGTCGCTCACTGAGGGAAAGGACCACGCGATCGGCTCGCTCCGACACAGCAAAACGCTCCACGTCGGCGGTAGTCCCAAGGATTCTCGGAGCGACGGCGTTGATCGCTATTGGCTCTTTCGCGAAGGCCGTAGCCGCGCCACTAAAAACTCCTTCTGCCGAACCCGCGAACACCAGCGCACCGCTACCCCGGCCCGTAGCTGGTTCTCCATAACGCAGGCTGTAGTGCATCGGTGCTGCCGCCAAGCTCGTTTGATAATCACGGTCGCTGGAGGCTCTGGCTCCCCTGGGGGCGCTGTTTGCTTCATACAGGAACCCGATGATCTCGATATTGAGTTCAGGGCGGCGAAGCACTTCTGCCGCCAGGCTTGAGCCCGCCGGGCCGTCTCCTACAATCAGAATGCGCTCCTTACGGCGCAACAATGGAGCGCTCGCATCGACCACTAACCGCCATCCCGCGACCGCCACAATGATGAGCGGAGCCGCAAGCGCCGCCACTCCCCGGCCGAGGCTAAGATCCGGGTACCAGTAGTAGAGGAAAGCTAAAATCAGGCAGGCCGAACCCAGTGCCTGAAGCAGTCGCACGAACAGCACTGAGCGGCGAGTCACGACCTGCAAATCGTAGAGATCGTAGTAATACAGTGCCAGTTCGCAGACCAGAACCACAATGGCGTAGCGTAGCAACGCGCCAGGCTGGGAGATTGCCTGACGAAAATTGTCGATGTTGTTGAATCGTAAGGCGGTTGCGACGATGAGTCCGAAGGAAAGCAAAGCCGCCTCTGATGCAATCAGCACCAGGGTCTTACCAGGTATGCGTTGACCGCCAATCTTCATGAGGACACTTTGGTAGGCGGAGCAGGGATTGAACCTGCGACCTCCCCGGTGTAGTCGGGGCGCTCTGCACCCTGAGCTATCCGCCTATCTGGCGTGGTAGTGGCAAGTTTCCTGCCAAAGAGCGGGGAGACGCAGATTGGCCCGCCGCTCCCAAAAAGATGCAGCTCAGCCGCAAGGTCCTTCCTTATCCGCGGTTTATTGCGGCCTTCGCCCTTGGACCCGACGGCCGATCGTTAGCGAAGTGCGAGCCCCAGGCTACTCATTGGGAAGAAGTTTTCCGCCGAAAGGAAAAAGGTTGTTTTTGGTAGAGGAAACACCGTCTGCTTTTGGCCTGGCCATGCTCGTGATTGTGGCAGTTTACATGCTCCTGCCATAGGGCTCGGACCAGCAAATGAACAGGATTGACGAGACTTAATGGCTATACGACTGCGCGAGGCCGATCTGTTGGCTGATGGGGATGCCTTGATTGAGTTGGCACGGGTCAACCTGGGGCAAACCGACGCGCAACGCTTCCAGTGGCTATATCGCGATAATCCTTTCGGCCCTGCCCGCGCATGGATTGCCTTCAACGGGACAGAGGCGCCTATCGGAATGTGTGCCCTGTTTCCGCGTCGTGCATATGTCGCGGGGACCGAAGTGTTGGGCTGTGTGCTGGGAGACTTTTGCGTGTCCGAGGGCTATCGCAGCTTGGGGCCAGCGATCCAGTTGCAACGCGCCTGCTTGGCTAGCATTGAATCGGGACAGTTCGCGTTCGGCTACGACTTCCCCAGTCGTTCGATGTTGGGTATCTATCGATTCCTGGGGATTACGCCGACCCAATCTTCCCTTCGAATGGCGAAGCTGCTTCGAACCGAAGAGAAAATCAGGGCAGTTACGCGGGTGCCAACGCTCTCTCAGCTCATCTCGAAACCTTTGGATCTCGCCTTGACGATTAAGGACCGACGGACATCTACTGCTGAAGGCCTGGACTGTCGCATCGAGGACGAGCCATGCTTTTTCGCATATGCTGACCTTGCCAAGCAGATCAATTCCTCGCGTGGTAACTGCACGGTGCGCAGTCCCGAGTATCTCAATTGGCGTTACCGGCGGCACCCATTCGTGAAATACGAATTCTTTGCTAGCTATCGCGACGGCAACTTACTGGGTTACTGTATTTTTTGCTTGGCAGAAGGCCGGGCCACGATCGTGGATGTTTTCGGTAGCATGGATGAACCGGATCTCATCGCAATGTTAAGTTGCTTGGTAAGCTTGCTGCGCAGTCGCAAGGTGTCGGTCGTGAGCATGGAAATCCTTGACAACGATCCGCGAATGACGACATTTCATAGCCTGGGGTTTCGCAATCGCGGGACGGGGCCGGTGATCAATTGCCACGCAAAAGTTGGGGCAGGTAGCACGCAGTTGTTGTTGATGCATGGAGACCGTGAAAGCTGATGACGACCAATACCACACACGACGTAGAAGTCCTCTCTCGGATTCGCTCGTTTATCTCGCAAACTTTTCCTCTGGCGCGACGGCGAAAGCTTACTGACGACGACAACCTTCTTACCAGCGGTGTAATTGATTCGCTTGGGGTACTGGAAATCGTGACCCTGCTGCAACAGGAATACTCGCTAGAAGTCAACGACGAGGAACTGACTCCGGAAAACTTCGAGAGCGTTCGCTCGATCGCGCAGTTTGTTAACCAGCGACTGCAATCACGCCAGATGAGTCTGCCGGGATAGTTCTGACACAGATAAGTTACAGAACCCGTTCTCTTGAAGCACGCGCGGGGCTCTCGCCGGTGGGTTAGTTGAAATCGACGATTGTCCTTGTGCGCCGGCCCAACTTAATATCGACATCCCTTCGGACGAGTTCAGCGGGCGTCGGCCGCCCAAGAAACAGCAGCGGGCTCGCGGTAAGCCCGTAGCTTCCCGACTTCAGCACCGCTATGAGATCGCCGATGGCTGGTTCCGGGAGCTCGGCATCTACACCCAACAGATCTGTTGGATTGCACGAAGGTCCTGCGATGCTGCACTTTACTTTGGGCGCGCCGGGGTTGGAGACATTGCGGAGCAGGAAATTCGCGCGAAATGCAGCACCGAAAGTACCCGCCGCCGCGAGATGATGGTGCAAGCCACCATCCACCATGAAGAACGCTTTGCCTCGGGATTGTTTGGCACTGATGACTCGCGTCACGTAGATGCCCGCGTCGGCGGTCAGGAAACGCCCCAGCTCGAATATGAGCCGCCGTGGCACAGTTGACGAGGCACGGAAGCCCTCCAGAACCGGAACCAATTCGCGGGAAAGCCTTTCGAGATCAAGTTGATGTTCCTCCTCGGTGTGCGACAGGCCAAAGCCGCCGCCGAAGTTAATCACCCGGCAGACAAGATCGGTGCTGGACTCAATCTGCTTGGCGATAGCGAGGGTGTTTTGCACGCCCGCCACAATACCCGATGCCTCGAAGCACTGGCTTCCCGCATATACATGAATGCCGTGAAATTCCAGGCTGGAAAGATTGCGCCTTACAACTTCGAGAATGGGGCCCAGGTCTTCCTCATCGACGCCAAACTGAACGGATCGCCCACCCATCTTCATCCCAAACGAGCGGTTGAGGAACTGCGGATTCACTCGAAGGACAATGCTTGCTTTCTTCCCGGTCTGTTCGGCTATCCGCACACACTCCGTCAACTCGCGCGGGGATTCCACGCTGATGCAGCCGACTCCGTGTGCGATAGCGGTGGTCAGCTCATCCTTGGTCTTCGCTGGGCCAGCGAAACTGACATTTTGCATTTCATATCCGGCGAGGCAGGCCTGCGTCAGCTCTCCGGCAGAGCTTATATCCAGGCCGTCGGCTACGCCTCGTACGGCTCGAAGAAGCTCCAGGTTGGGATTGGCCTTAACGGCGTAAAAGACTTCAACCTGGCCGGCAAGGGCGACGCGAACCGCTTCGATACGAGCGGCGATTTCGTCTGCGTCATACAGAAAATATGGTGTGCCGTAGCGTTCCGCGAGATCGTGCAACTGCTCGAATGTTGTACGATGCCACGAATGCGACGAAGCTGAATCCATGATCCGAACCTATCTTCATATTATCTGTCCAGCTATCTATCCGGCGCTCGCGGCAACGGCACGTTCGGACCAGGAGATACCTTGGGCCCAGACCTGATAATTTCGATCGATCAAGATGCCGGGGATGTTTTCGCTGGAGGACAGAAGCTTCATCAGGCGCGCGACGATGCTCTCCGAGATGGTCTGAGATCCTCCTCCAGTAAGGATCAGCTGCGCCAGCTTGTTCAGATCACCGCTGGGCAAGCCCGGACCTCGGCCGTTCGCGAAGCGTTCCAGAGCGAGGAACAAGCAGCCATAGGAAAGTAAATCCGGCGAGGGATCGTATTCACCCTCGCGAAATAAGCGATAGCTCTCGGTGACATCCTGAGACAGCACCTCGCTCATGAGTTCGTAGAGGCGGGGATGGTTACGCAATACCAGCATCAGATTTTCGCGGCTGGCGACAATACCCAGATCGGTAAACACGTAGCGTGAGACGGAACATCCCGCCAAAGGCAATTTGTTAGGACTGTCCTCCTTGATGATCTCCACGGTGTAGTGAAGATCGGTGGTCGCCCCGCCGATGTCCAGCAGAATACAGGGAGAGATCGCGGGAACCGAAGAGCGGTTCATTACCGCGCGCTGGAATCCCACGTTCACGATTTCGGGCGTAGGTCTTATCCCCGAGCTCAAACGACTGCCCAACTCGGTAACTCCCTCCTTGTAAACCAAATCGTCGAGGTAGGCGCGCCGCAGCAGCTCGAAAACCGAGTGATTCCTGCTCACCAGTTCTTCGGCCAGAGGATTCGGAGCTACTCGAGCTCGCGGAAAACGGGAGCAAAACAAATCCGCAAGGTACTTGTTGCCCGCAAAAACCAGGGTGCCGTAACTATATTTCTCGGGATCGAAATGATTCAGTCTCTGCGCCAGAGGAGCGGCATCGTCGCAATCGATTCCGCCACCGATCAGCAAAATGTCGACATGGCTGGGATTGCTTACATTCTCGTCGAAATCATGAACGAAGACAGGATTTGCACCCGCCAATAGCACTTGGTCGCGAAGTACGGCCCCGCTGAAACATTTGCTCAACGAGACGATCCCTACCCTCAGACCGCCATTTGCCGAAGAACACACCACTACATCGTGCCATTGGTGGCCGGCGCCGGCCTTGAGCAGGAGAGACGTAACCTGTGTAAGAATCCCCGCCTCAAAATCGCGCGGATGGAACTGCTGACTGATGAGGGCATCATCGTCGGCGAGAAGCGCGACCTTGACCACCGTCGAGCCAATGTCGACCGCAATGCGAACGTCGGAGCCGTTGCTACTCATACCATGGCTCGTATGTCCGCCAACATCAGGCGGTAGGTCTGGTTCTCACCATTGGTACGCGAGGCGAGCATTTCCCGCTCCAGCTCCGCGTCTGACTTCGAAATGGGAACGTTGCCCGGGTTAGCGATGCGAATGGCGCCGTTGGCGTCACGCACCGACAACAGTTGATTGCGGTTGTCAATGTGTGGGGCGAACGGTACATCGAGAAACCCGATCTGAAACGCCCGAAAAACACTGTCCCAGAACTCGCGGGCAGAAATATTGAATATCGCGTCGAGAATGCTTCTGGCTTCTGAGCGAATCAGTTCGGTCTCAAGCTGAACGATCGGAGATGTTAGCGTTTCGGCGGAGCGGAAGGAACGCAGTACGTATCGCACCATCCCGCAGGCCTCGGCATTGATTTCCGGACGCGGCACCCCGATCGCCTCATCGACTGTCTTCGTAACAATCTTGTCGGCATCAATGATGCTCGAGACCAGCGCTGAACATGCGATTAGAGCAGCAGCACGCTCGCGGTCCGATGGGAACTGCCCCATCCACTGGTGGTAAACCAGATAGGTGCGCACCGACTCAAAGCCAAAGCGGTCCAGGTAATGGCGAGTCAGTTCACGTAATACGGCCGCTGTCGCAATGTCTTGAAAAAGGCAACCAGTTTGTCCAAAGCTGACGGCAAATGAAACAACGCCCTGCTCGGCGGCAAGCAAAGCCTCAATGACTTCTACTGCGATAGCGATCGCGGGAGGAACCAAGGTCGCCGTAAGTGGACCAAAACTCTCGCGATGAATTGGCCGCTCGGGAGTTGAGTGCAGCGCGCAAATGCGGTCCACGTACTGCCAGTACAGCAGGCAGCGGTCTAAGGGGAAGCCTTCAGAGTAAGGCAGACAGTAGCAAATGGCGCCACCTTCGATCTCAGCGATGCCTGCGGCCAATGCGACCTCGGCGAGCAGGCGCGCGTCCGGCGTTCCGTGACGCAGGCTTACCGGCTTTTCGAGATCGGTATAGAGTTGCCGAGTCAGCTCATATCCATGGCTGATTAGCGGATACCCGTTCAGATAATTCTTGCCCTCTTCTTCGCTACGATGGAGAAGCTGGGTCGCAGTTTCATATCGATTCTGGCGGGTATAGCTATCGATGGTAAGCGGAATGAAATCCGCGCCGGCATCGGTCAACTTTCGAGTTAGCTCATGTTGCGCTTCGAAAATAGGAAAGCCACCGCGCGGCTGGATGTACGGTACTTCGCCGCGCGCCTCGTACATAATCCGCGGAAAGCGTTTGGCCGGCACGCTCGCCAAGTGATCGCGAACCTCATCTGGCGAAATGCCGCGGGCTAAAGGATGTGAGAGTACCTGGCTGCGGTACTTCTCGATATCCGCAAGCCTAGCCTGGCAACTGGGCAGCGCCATGCGTCAGATCCTCCCTGAGGTCGGCGATAGCGCCGCTTATATCTGTTTCCTGGTGATACACACGATCGAAGCCAAACTGCTTGAAAAGCTTGCCGACTTCTTCCTTCGAACGTTTCCCGACTACGACATTACCGCCCACGTACAGAAGGGTATGGTTCAAGCCGGCCTTTTGAAACAATCCACGAAAATCTGAGCACCAATACTCCCCCTCCCCGTTAATAGAGGAGACAAACACCGCATCGGCATTCACCTCCAGTGCCGCCTGGCAGAACTGTTCCGGGCGAACGCGAGTGCGCAAGTTAAAGACCCGGAACCCGGACTCCTCCAGCGCGAGCTGAATGATTCGGTTGCCGACGATGTGAATATCGTCTCCGATAACGCCAATCACTACCCTGCCATGGACTTCGCGTGACATCGCTAATCACCCTGAGCAGCCATGGACGCGAGGTTTTCCGCTTGCGACCCCAGCCGCTCGAAGGCAGCCTGCTTTATGGATTTGCGATCCAGCTTCCCGGCATTCCCGGTAATCGGAAAACTCTCGAAGTGAATCAGATAAGCGGGCACCATGTGGCTGGGCAAATGGCCTTTCAGATATTGCTTCAACAGTTGCTCGGGAACCGGCTGCCGGGTGATAGTTGTGTAAGCACAAGCAACATCTTCACCGACCGCGATGTTCGGCACCGCGAAGGCAACCGCATCGACGATATCGGGATGACAAATGGCCTCTGCCTCCACTTCCGTCGGGCTGACCCGAAAGCCTTTGGTTTTGATCATCTCGTCGCCGCGAGCCACAAAGTACAGGTATCCTTCCTCGTCGCGCTTGACCCGGTCACCACTGAAAACCAGGGTCTCGCCGGGGAAACGCTGGTGGCTGCGAAAGACCTTTGCGGTTGCCTCGGGATCTCGCCAATAGCCCTTGGTTACGGTGGGCCCGCGATGCACCAGTTCGCCAATCACGTTGGGCGGACATTCCTCCCCATTCTCATCAAGCACGAAAACCTGTGAATCGGGGATGGCCTTTCCAATCGAGGTTGGGTGTGCGTCAAGCTTCGAAGGATCGAGATAGGTGGATCGAAATGCCTCCGTCAATCCAAACATCGAGTAGATCTTCGCGCTTGGAAAAGTTGTCTTTAGCTCGGTCAACATATCTGGAGACAGCCTGCCACCCGTAGAGCAGACGTATCGCAGCGAAGAGAAATCGTAAGAACTGGTTGCAAGTTTCAGTCGCCGGTCAAAAATCTTGGTGATAATGACGGGCATTACCGGTAACGCTGTAAGTTTGCCGGTTGCCAGTAATGCGAACAGATCGTTCGGCAGCGCGAGATTGTGAAGATAGAGCGTGGCTCCTTTGAGAATCGTCTGCCATATCTGATTCAGACCGTAGTCGAAATTAAAGGAAAGCACACAGCAAATCCGGTCCTCCTCGCAGGTGCCGAGATAGCGCGATATTATCTCTGCGCCGTCGGCGAGATTCCTGTGCGAAATCAGGATCCCTTTCGGCCGCCCGGTTGATCCGGATGAATAGATGATGGCAGCGTTATCGGCGCTGATTCTGTCATAGCGCATTTCCGGACGAACGAAGCGGCGCATGTAAGGGAGGTTCGGCCAATCCAGGTGCAACTCGCCGTGGCCAATCACCAGCTTCGTGAGATCGGCAAAGTCCGTTACCTCATTCATCCGATCCGAGTCGGTTACCAGCGCCACCATCTGCGAGTTCTCAATGATGTGCCGGATGTTCGGCTGCTTCAACCGCGGCAAAATAGGAACCACAACCGCATTCGCAAACAGGACACCCAGGATCACGGAAACCTGGTCAAGTGTCTTTTCCATGCAGATGCCAACGCGGTCTCCGGGCTCAATGCCGATCTCTCGCAGACACGTGGCCGTACTTAATGCTTCCTGGAGTAACTGCGAAAACGTGACCGACCGCGTCAGAGAGACGATGGCGATTTTGTCCGGCAAGCGATTCGCCGTCTCGCAGAGAAGTTGAGGAATCGAGTTACTCAAACCAGGTTCTCCTGTCGCTAGGTTCCGAAAATTGGGCGTTTCTGCTAAGAGCGAGCCACCGATGCTTTCACGAACTCGTAGCGGCCTCGTTCATCTGTGCAGTGCGTTTGCTATTCACCAGCGCCATGACTCGAGAAAAGCTGGCGAGGTTTTCTCGCACCAGGTCCTCTGCCTCAAACTCAACACCGAAGTGCTCCTGAACGAATAACGCCCACTGTACGATGCTGAAAGAGTCGAGAATTTGCTTGTCCAATAGGTCGAGGTCCGGATCAATTGCGCCTTCGTATCCGGACTCTTTCCTGACGTAATCAGTGAGTACTTGCAAGTCGGTCATTGCTTATCGCACTCCACGAATGAGATCGATTTGAACCGAGCGCGAACGCCCGACCATCCTAGGAAACTGCAGCCTGCTCGGTTAAAGCCCTGGGCTGCGGAGCCTGAGTCTTCAGTTTCAACCGAACCCGCTTGTCCGGGCCCGTCGAGAGATATAAGAACGGTGCAATGGTGGAAGCAAACAGCTCCCAGGAAAATAGCCTTAGTACGATAACTCTGCCAACAATTCGCGTTCCCAGCTTCTGGTGTGCAGTGCGCGAGGCAATATTCACTCGGGTTAAGCGGCTGAAGCTAACTTTCACGCCCTGTTTTCGCAGGAACTCACAAGCCCCATTCCAGACACTGAGAAATCCCAGGCCCATCCGGTACTTCGGGAAGACATAAAGATCAAAGTCAAAGACCGACTGGTTATCGTTCGGCAAAACGAAAGTGCAGCGGACCTCGTCTTCCTCGTACGTCTCGAAGCAAAACCAGATGTGCCCGACCAGTTCGTTGCGCTTGAACGTGCCCAGGCAGACAGCACCCTGCTCGAAACGCGATTCTTTGATGCCAGGACGCGCCGGCATTTGAGCTATTTCCGGGTCGCCACGACGAAGCTCGCGCATCTCGAACGCTTTTGCCAAATTGCCCGTGAGCAGGGGTACATCCGGTATGGGCTGAACCAGGAGCTCATAAAAATACAGCCGCAGGTTCGGAGATAACCGCTGCAAGATCCGATCAATGCCGTAAAGCAGGCCGGCGAACCAGCCAAATTCCGTGAACGGACTCGTCAGTCTCGCCAGCACGTGTGATAACCCTACGGGGTAGCTGCAAGTGTCTTGCCAACAAAGCACCTATTCCTCGCACCTCAGGTCTCGTCTGACGAGCTAACCGATGCTCCTTCCCTGCCAAATCAGCCGCACAGTGGGTCTTTCGGCGGCCGATCCAGCGTAACAAGCGGCTTCCCTTCCTATGGCTTCTCAGCAATGGGAATAATTTTTCCCTGCACGGAAATATATTTTTGCCGCGTAATGCTGGCGTGTACGCCCGGGGCGCGAGCCCGAGGGTGGCAAGACACTTGCTTACTGTTACTTGGTTGGAGACCGTTGCCACCGCAGCCGTCGGATAGCTCCAACCAACCCTGTGCCCAGAAAACCATGGACTACCGTTCCTATCAAGACTCTATGCAGGACATCTCAAGCACCCCGGACGGTGCTTGTGAAGCGAGCCCGGTTAACTGATGCGTATCTTCTTTGTTTCACAACGCGTACCCTACCCACCCGACAGAGGCGACAAGATAACCACGTTCCATGAAATCCAGCACTTGTCAAAAAGCCATGACGTCCACGTATTCTGCCTGGGAGACGGGGCGGAGGACCTGAAAAATACATTCGGGCTAGCGACAATTGTCAAGAGTGTCGATGCTGTGGCGCTTTCCCGACCCAGAGCATTCCTGCGATTAGTAAAAGCACTCATCGATGGTACTCCACTTTCGGTCGCACTTTTCAGTGAGCCTAAGTTGCATTCCATAATTCGCCGGAAATTCAGGGAACTTTCGCCCGATGTCATTTTGGTCTACAGTTCGAATGTCGCGCAGTTCGCAGAACCCTTTCCACAGACCCCGCGAATCATGCAGTTTGGAGATCTCGATTCTCTGAAGTTCCAACACTATTCGCAACGCTTCAAGGTCCCGAAACGATGGCTTTACGCGCTTGAGGCGAAACGTTTGCTGTGCTATGAGCGTCACGTGGCGCGGACATTTTCGTATTCTCTTCTTTGTACGGACGCTGAAAAGCACGACTTCGATCGTCTAATCGGGGCCCCCGATATTCGCGTGGTCCGCAACGGCGTCGATCTCGAATACTATTGTCCTCAGGGACGAACTAAACGCGATGGTTCGATCATCTTCACTGGCGTAATGGACTACGCTCCCAATGTCGACGCGGTCGTCTGGTTTTGTGACGAGATTTTTCCTCTGGTGCGTAGCGATGTTCCGGAAGCTTGCTTTGTTATTTGCGGAAAAAATCCTTCAAGCGAGGTGCGGGCCTTAAGTACTCGGCCCGGGATAACGGTCACTGGGCAAGTTCCCGATACCAGAAGTTACATGGACGAGGCAAAGGTATTTGTCGCACCTCTCCGAATCGCGCGTGGTATTCAAAACAAAGTGCTGGAAGCGTTGGCGATGGGATTGCCAGTTGTTTCATCGAAACCTACATGGGAAGCAACAAAACTTCCTGAGGGAGAAGGAATTGTTGCTGCTGAGGACACATCGGAATTCGCTCATTGCGTTGTACGGATGCTGACTGATGAGACATATCGCACCTCGATGGCACAGCGTGCTCGGCTGGCGGTGGAGCGGAATTACACGTGGGCTGCACAGTTCAAGCTTCTTGATCAGACAATATCCGATGTTACCGACCAAGCGGCTTCGAGCTCGATCTGCATGAGTCGTATCCAGGAGTTAATTCGGACTTTTAAGTGAGTTTGGCAGTTGCGACATCCCATCAGCATTAAATGAAACTCGAAGGACGAAAAGATGATAATCACCAAGACTCCTCTCCGAATATCGTTCTTTGGTGGAGGAACAGATTATCCGGTCTGGTTCCGCAAACACGGCGGATCGGTCTTGTCAACTACGATTGATAAGTGCTGCTACATCACCTGTCGGCGGTTACCGCCGTTCTTCGAATATCACAGCCGTATTTCATACTCTAAGCTCGAAAATGTCCAGAGGAATAGTGCTATTGAACATCCGTCCGTGCGCGCCTGTCTGCAATTCTTGAACATGGATGAGGGAGTTGAAATTCATCATATCGCCGACCTTCCCGCGCGCACCGGCCTAGGAACAAGTTCGGCTTTCACCGTGGGTCTTTTGCTTGCGCTGTATGCTCTGCAAGACAAAATGCGAGACAAACATGCTTTGGCGACTGACGCTATTCATGTCGAACAGAACGTGATTGGTGAAGCGGTCGGCTCTCAAGACCAGGTGAGCGCCGCCTATGGAGGATTTAATCGCATCAACTTCAATCTAGATGGCTCTATTGAGGCAAGGCCGGTGCTGACTGCGCCAAGTCGATTTGACGAACTGGAGCAATGTTTAATGCTTGTATTTACTGGGTTCTCCAGGATCGCTTCAGAAATCGCGACTGACCAGGTGCGGATGACCCCTTATCGCGAGCATGAGTTGCAGCAGATATCGGAATTGGTCGCTCAAGGTGAGGCGCTGCTAACAAATCCACAGTGCTCAATCGACGAGTTTGGACGCCTTCTGCACGAAGGGTGGAGAATCAAGAAAACGCTTACCGGGAAGATCACCAACTCAGATATAGATGATATTTATGCCGCGGCACTTGAGGGAGGTGCGCTAGGGGGCAAGTTGCTCGGCGCTGGTGGCGGAGGTTTCATGTTGCTCTTCGTGCCGCCGGAAAAGCGCAAGGAATTGCGGAGAAGACTTAATAAGCTTCTCTGCGTACCTTTTTCCTTTTCTAACAGGGGCAGTCACGTCGTGGTATACGAACCCGATCAGCCATACGACAAATCCTTGGTAAACGAGCGCCAGGCTCGTGTATTCCTAGTTCGTGATAGGTTTGTCTTTTTAATCAAATGGGGGAGCACGTGATGCAGGTGATGATTACTGGAGCTGCCGGTTTCATTGGCAGTTTTTTGGCAGAGCATTGCTCCCAAGCTGGGTGTATGGTCCTTGGACTCGGGCTGAGCGAGCCGAGCGACCCATGGTCGAGCGGAAGTTTCGAGCGATGCGATGTGCGAGACTACGACCGCCTATCACATTTTGTATCAAGCTTCCGGCCGGACCGCATCTTCCATTTGGCGGCCCAGAGCTATCCCACCGTCTCCCTGGAACATCCACTTGAGACCATCGACGTAAATGTGGGAGGCACGGTCAACCTATTTGAGAGTGTCCGCGCCGCCGGTATTTCTCCCACAGTTGTAGTGGCCTGTTCGAGCGCCGAGTATGGACCTGTCGAGAGTAAAGATCTGCCGGTTAAGGAAGGTCATGCACTCCAGCCGCTACATCCTTATGGAGTAAGCAAGGTAGCGCAGGATCTACTTGCCGCGCAGTATTTCTATAATTATTCGATATCGTCTGTGAGAATTCGTATTTTTAACACTACTGGCCCCGGCAAGCTAGGCGACGTGTGCGCCGACCTTACAAAGAGGGCTATAGAGATCGAGCTGGGGATCCGACCGCCAGTCTTGATGGTCGGTAACCTGACGCAGCGCGCGCTTGTTGACGTCCGCGACTTGGTGCGGGGACTGTGGTTGTCGGCGGACTTCTGTGAGCCGGGCGAAGTGTACAACCTTGGCGGCAACACAACCTACTCAGTTCAGGAAATAATCGATTGTATTCGGCGTCAGCTCAAAACCTCAATCACCGTCGAGCAGAAGCGGGAGCTACAGCGCGGCTGTGACGAAAAGGTGATTGCTGGTGACACAAGTAAGTTCCGGGCTCGTACAGGATGGGCGCCACAAATTGACCTGGAAGAAACTATCCAGCACATGCTCAATTGGTGGCGCGTTAAACTGTCGTCGACAGACGAGATCACTTCTACGACACAAAATACCAAATCGTAGTAGGTTGTGAACGCGAGCCCAATGGGAACGGAACTCAAGTACCACCGCATAGATGTGAGACTGGAAGCTTGGAGAGCGAAATGACCGATTTTGTCCGTGATCAAGTTGCCGCTGCTCTCAGCAGCTTAAAGCAATTTGCTGAAGATGGAGTGGCTCTCAGGCAAGTTGCGGAAATGGGCTCAGTTTGCGCAGCACGGCTGGGCGCAGGCAACAAAGTACTGATTGCGGGAAATGGGGGAAGTGCGGCGGATTCACAGCACATCGCCGCAGAATTCGTGGGGCGGTTGGCAGTTGAACGACGTCCATTACCTGCCATCGCCTTGACTACCGACTCCTCAATCCTAACTGCCGTCGGAAATGATTATGGATTTGAGAATGTGTTCGAGCGTCAGATAAGAGCACTAGGTATGCCGGGCGATGTCTTCATCGGGATCTCGACCTCCGGAAGATCGGCCAACATTCTTCGAGCGTTCTCCGCTGCCAGGGAGAGCGGCGTCATAACCATGGGGCTGACCGGTGCAGGCTCGGACTTGATTCCTTTATGCGACCACTTGGTACGCGTCCCATCAACAGATACGCAAAGGATTCAGGAGATCCATACGATAATTGGTCACATTATCTGCGCAATAGCCGAGCAGGCCTGCATCAGTCAAAACGCATTCCCAGCCGCTGCAAGACGGAGCCTGTAGCGAATGGAAGCCATCATCCTGGCGGGTGGCTTGGGTTCCAGGCTGGCAAGCGTTCTAAACGATATACCCAAAGCTATGGCTCCCATTGGCCAGCGGCCCTTTCTGGAGCTGCTGTTCGACCGACTCGATCAGGGAGGGGTTAAGCATGTCCTGCTTTCAGTCGGGTATCTACATCATGTTATACAAGAGCATTTCGGGCCGCGATATCGGAGTTTGGACCTGGAATATATCATTGAGCGGACACCTTTGGGTACGGGTGGTGCTGTTCGATTAGGGTTGTCGCGCATTACCGGCCCACGCGCCTTCGTGCTGAACGGGGACACATTAGTCGGTGTCGATTACCGGCAGATGGACCGCATTCACACTGTGTCACAGAGCTGCTTCTCCATGGCGGTGTGTGACATACAAGACACGTCGCGCTACGGACAGGTCACCATTAAAGATGGCCGCGTCGTTGGTTTTAGCGAAAAGAAGAACGGATTGGGCCAAGGCTTGATCAATGCAGGCGTTTACTTAATGGACCGTGACTTGCTAAACGAGCATCCACTTGACGAGGTATTTTCATTGGAGCGAGACTATCTCGTACCCATGGCAGGAGTCGTCAAGCCACTGGCATTCATAACCCCGGGTCCTTTCATCGATATAGGTATTCCTGAAGATCTTGAACAGGCACAACGCCTCGCGCTCAACCCTTTATGAAAAGACCGGCCATATTTTTGGATCGTGACGGGGTCATAAACTACGATTTTGGTTATGCCAACCGGACGGAGGAGATCCGGTTCATCGACGGTATATTTCATCTTTTGAAAATCGCCCGTAAAGCTGGCTACTTAGCCATCGTAATTACCAACCAGGCTGGTATTGCTCGAGGCTACTATTCAGAGGAAGACGTCAAGCGTACTCATGATTGGATGAGAGCAAGATTCCGGGAGAATGGTGCAGATGTTGATGCGTTTTACTACTGCCCTTTCCACCCGGATGCGACAGTACCCAATTACCGTGCCGATTCCCCGGATCGGAAACCGGCGCCAGGAATGATTTTGCAGGCTGCTGCCGACTGGTCGATAGATCTTCCTCGCAGTCTACTGGTCGGAGACAAGGAGTCAGATCTTGAGGCAGGACGGCGTGCCCAAGTGGGCATGCTGATTCTATTCGATCCAGCTGCAGATGCTGCAATGTGTCCACACGACGATGGTTTTAAAGTCGGTTCGCTCTTCGAATTAGCTCGTAATTTTGAGAATATTCGGCGGGGAAGCCTTGCGGAACGTTGCAAAGCCTGACTCTTTAATCTGTTTGAGATTCCGAGGCAAGAACCAAGCCGCGTTTCGTTCCCGATCCAAAAACTCCGGCCGTTTCTAGAATCTTCCCGCATTGTAGCGGGAGGCTGAAGCAGACCGGCTGAAGGCGCTGGGCTTAGACCGGGCACGTTGAACTAAACAATGCTCGTTCCCTGCCAAACCAGCCCAACAGTGGGTCTTTCGGCGGCCGATCCAGCGGAACAAGCGGCTTCGCTTCCTATGGCTTCTCAACAATGGGAATAATTTTTCCCTGCACGGAAATATATTTTTGCCGAGTAATGCCGGCGTGTACGCCCGGGGCGCGAGCCCGAGCGTGGCAAGACACTTGCTTATTATCAGCTGGTTGGAAGCCGTCTCAACGGTAACCGTCGGAAATCCCCGATCAACACCATGCCCAGAGGACCATGGACTACTTAATCCACCACATGTTGCAGAGCAGCGCTCGCCGCTATCCTCACAAAGAAGCCATTGTTCACGGCCAAGCTCGACTCTCGTACAGCAAGGTGGCCAGCCGCTGCGCCTCGGCGGCAACTAGCCTGCGCGAGGCTGGATTGCAGCGTGGCGATCGAGTCGGCATCTATTTGGACCCCAGCGTCGATCAGGTGCTTGCGATTTTCTCCATTTGCCAGGCCGGCGGAGTCTATGTTCCCGTGAACACCGTGCTCTTCCCCGAGCAGGTCGCTCATATCGTGCGCGATTGCGGCATGAAGGCGTTGATTACCACGGCGGAAAAACTGGAGACGCTGCTTCCTGTCCTACAGGAGGTGCCGTCGCTCGAGTTCTACATCGTCACCGGAGAAGAGGGTGACTCTGAGCAAAGCTTGGCCGCTGGACAAAAGCGCCCCGTAAATCTCTTCCGGGATATGCTGAAGGCGCAAGCTCCAGAGAAATGGGTTGACTGGGGTATCTCCAAGGATCTGGCAGCCATTCTCTACACCTCAGGCTCAACCGGGAAACCCAAGGGCGTGATGCTCAGCCACGCCAACATCATGGCCGGCAGCAGCATTGTTTCAACCTATCTGGAAATCACTGAGTGCGAACGCATCCTCGCGGTACTGCCGTTCACCTTCGATGCTGGCATGAATCAGTTAATGACCGCGTTCCAGCAGGGCGGCACGATCGTCCTCATAAAATTCGTGTTCGCGAAGGAGATCATCGCCGCGCTCATCGATGAGCGCATCACCGCGCTGGCAGGTGTGCCGACGGTTTGGTCCCTGCTTACGAATGGCGGACTACAAAAGCACGAGTTTCCGCATTTGCGGTACATCACGAATACCGGTGGCGCGATGCCACAGACGGTGTTGAAGGTTCTGCGACAGGCGCTGCCGACCACCAAGATCTTCCTGATGTATGGCCTGACGGAGGCGTTTCGCTCGACCTATTTACCGCCGGAAGAACTGGATCGCAGGCCGACCTCCATGGGCAAAGCGATTCCCGATAACGAGATTCTCGTCGTCAACGAAGAAGGAAAACTTTGTGGGCCAGGAGAGGTAGGCGAGTTGGTGCATCGCGGATCGACCGTCTCCATGGGTTACTGGGGAAATCCCGAAGCTACGGCCAAGGTACTGAGGCCTAATCCGCTGCTGCCAGCAGAAGTTGGCGACTCCGAGCGGGTCTGCTACTCTGGCGATTTAGTGAAGATGGATGAAGACGGGTATCTCTATTACGTGGGGCGCCGCGACACGATGATCAAGTCGTCGGGCTACCGGATCAGCCCTACGGAAGTTGAGGAAGTTCTCTTTCAGACCGGCAAGATTCGCCAGGCTGCTGTCATTGGACTACCTGACGAAGTAATGGGACAGAGCATCAAGGCGTTCATCGTGCCCAAGAACGGAGATCAACTCGACTGTGAATCCATCCTTGGTTTTTGCTCTGAGAAGATGCCGCGCCATATGGTCCCGAAATGCCTTGAGCTTTTAAGCGAGCTTCCCAAGACGTCGAGCGGCAAAGTCGACTATCCGGCACTCCGCCGTCGCGAAGGCCTTTGAGCGATGCAGGCCCACCAAGTTGTTCGCGATTTCTTTCCTGGGTCGGAGCGAGCGCTCCGCATCGGTAAATTTAGCGTCGAGGACGTGGCGGAGCAATTCGGTACGCCCGTGTTTATCTACGATCAATCCGTCCTGCAGCGCAAATGGGAGCTGTTACGATCGACGTTCCCATCCCGAATCGATATTCATTACTCGGTAAAGGCCAACCCCAATCCGAACATTCTTGCTTTTTTCCTCGAGCAAGGCGCTGGACTAGAGATCGCCTCCGCGGGCGAGCTTCACCAGGCATTGGCGGCCGGCTGCCGCCCTGAACGTATGCTGTTTGCCGGGCCGGGCAAATCTCCGGCGGAACTCGGACTTGCATTAAGCATGAACATCGGTGAAATACACGCCGAATCCTTGACGGAACTTAGGCGAATCGAGTCAATCGCCGAGCGACTGGGCCAGGTAGCACCAGTTGCGCTGCGAATCAACCCCGCTTCTGAAGCTCAGGGTGGCGCTATGCGAATGGGAGGGAAAGCAACTCCTTTCGGCATCGATGAAGAGAGTCTGGATAGCGCGCTGGATCTCGTGTTGGCTTCACCATGCATCGAGCTGCGCGGGATGCATCTGTTCGCGGGAACACAGATACTCGACAGCGAAGTTCTGTTGTGCCAGTACAAGAAAGCAATCCAGATAGCGCGTCGAATTGCCGAGCGGCAAGAGCAGCCTCTGGCCAGTGTGGACTTCGGCGGTGGATTGGGTGTTCCTTACTTTACCGGTGATCAGCCGTTGGATATGGTCGCGCTAAAGCATGGCCTTGACCGGATGATGGACGAAATTGCCGACGACCCGCTCTTCGCTGGAACCCGCTTCATAATCGAGCCGGGGAGGTTCCTGGTTGCTGAGGCGGGCATCTATCTTACGCGCGTGCTCGATGTGAAGGTCTCGCGAGGGAAGACCTTCGTCATCGTGGACGGTGGAATGAACCATCATCTTGCCGCCTCCGGTAATCTGGGGCAAACCATCAAGCGCAATTTTCCAGTCACCATTGCAAACAAGCTGCAAGAGGTGGAGAGCGATACCGTTGACATCGTAGGGCCGCTCTGCACTCCTCTTGACGTGCTGGCTCGTTCTATTGCTGCACCGAGGGTCGAAGTCGGCGATCTCGTCGCAGTATTGCAGTCCGGAGCCTATGCGCGTAGCGCAAGCCCGCTTGGCTTCCTCAGCCACCCTTCGCCGGCAGAAGTCATGGTCGCGGAAAATGAACTACGGCTTATTCGCCGGCGGGGCAGCCCGTCCGATTACGCTCGCGACGTCGAAACGCCGTCGATCACTGCAGCAAAGGGAGTGGGCAGAGCGTGATCTCAACTGCTCAACCCGGAGAGCGTCCGATCGCCGAGGCCGGGGATGTCGCCCTGACGGATGACCCGAAGCTGCCGAAGTCCGTGCCTCCGCCCATACGCGGTCGCGTCCTCATTGTCGCGTTCCACTTCCCGCCCCAGGCCGGCAGTAGTGGTGGTTTGCGAGCCCTGAAATTCTGCCGCTATCTGCCCGATTTCGGTTGGATGCCAACGGTTTTGACGGTGAAGCCGTCCGCATATGAGCGAACGGATCCGATGCAGTTGACTGAAATCCCTGCCGATGCGGAGATACTTCGGGCCTTTAGCCTCGATACCAGCCGCCATCTGTCCTTTCGAGGCAGCTACCCAAACATATTGGCCCTGCCTGATCGCTGGAGTAGTTGGCTACTTGGGGCTGTGCCGATGGGAGTGCGGGCAATAAAGAGGAAAAACATCGATGCGATCCTATCAACCTATCCAACCGCAACCGCAGTGATGATTGGCTACATCCTCCATCGGCTAACCGGTAAGCCATGGATCGTGGATTTTCGTGACAGCATGACAGAAGAGGGCTACCCTTCTGATCCGCTCACGTTTCGCGTTTATCGCTGGATTGAGCGGCAAGCCGTGAAGCATGCTTCCGCGCTGTTGTTCACCGCGCCGGGTGCAATTCGCATGTATCGGCAGCGATACGAAACTTTGGAGGCCGAAAGATGTGTCTGGCTGCCCAACGGCTATGACGAAGCAGATTTCGACAGCATTGTTTTCCCGCCCGAACCGAACCGGAGATTACGCCTGTTGCACTCTGGACTGGTTTATCCGTGGGAACGCGACCCTCTTCCCCTGTTCCGCGCACTTTCCAAGCTGAAAGCAGCAGGGAAAATATCGAACGAAACGCTTTCGCTTGAACTACGCGCCGCAGGCAACGAGAGCGAGTTTAAGAAGCATCTCGATGAACTCGGTATCGATGATATTGTCCATTTTTTGCCGGCATTGCCCTACCGGCTTTCATTGCAGGATGCGGCAGAGGCCGATGCTCTTCTGGTACTGCAGGGGGCATGTTGCGATCACCAGATTCCGGCGAAGGTCTATGAATATCTACGCATGGGAAAGCCGATTCTTGCGCTGACAACCGAAGCTGGCGACACAGCCGGCTTGTTAAGAGAAGCGGGCGGTGCAAGCGTGATCGACCTGGCTGACGAAACTGCCATTCACCAAAAGCTGCCGGAATTCCTCAGTGAAGTTCGTGCCGGAATCCATCCCATACCCGCGCCCGCAAAAAGCCGCTTGTATAGCCGGCGTAGTCAAACGGAAAGATTGAGTCAATGCCTCGATAAAATCATTGGCGTTCCGAAAACCTAGCGCCAATTCGATTTCTCCATCTAAGCTCGGCTGTTATTCCAATCGCATTACCCACACTGGGTTGTTTGAATGCTGCATGAAGAGATAAACATCTACCTGTCGTGCTCACGGCCAACTGTGTATTGCTGCCGGGGCACCGCGATGTGTTTCTCGACATTTTCCCCACTCGAGAGGCTTGATAGCGGTGCCGCGCATTGACGATTATCCGAGCCGAAGAAACAAATCGGCCCGCCGAAACCTCGCAAGAGGTATCGACGGACCGATCTATGAACGAAATTGTCGGGCTACCGGACGCCTCGACCCACGTTTGGGACGGACAACAAGGCAGACCGTTTGGTCGTTGCAGCCCGTTTCTACGAGCTCGCTACCTGCTCCGAGTCCGGCGGGTGCAGCTCGTACTGCTTGATCTTGTATAGAAGCGCCTTATAGCTGATCTTCAGTAGAGCCGCTGCCTTTTGCCGATGCCAATTGGTTTGCTCCAGGGCATGCGCAATTGCGATCGCCTCGGCCTCTTTTTTTACCGATCGCGCTAAAGACTTAAGGCCTGAAGTTTCTCTGACAGACTGGACCATCTGCATCAGGTCGCCTTCGCTCTTTTGATCACGCCTCAACTCCGCGAGCGCCAGTTCCTCATCTCCCAGGACGAGATAACGGCGAACGAAATTCTCCAACTGGCGCAAGTTGCCGGGCCAGTGGTAACCCAAACAAGCTTGCATCAGATTCTGGCTGAATGCCCGTGCCGGGCTGGAAAACTGAGCGGCACTCCTGTCCATGAAGTAGTTCATCAGCAGCGGTATCTCTTTCTTACGCTCTCGCAGAGAAGGTATTCTCATGGTGAAACCACTGAGCCGGTAATAGAGATCTTCGCGCAACATCTTGTTGGCCAACGCTTGCTCCACGTTGATGTTGGTGGCCGCCAGGATGCGGACATCGGCCTGGATCGAGTTCCGGCCTCCCAAGCGCGAGAAGCGATGGTCTTGCAAGAAGTGGAGCAGTTTCGCCTGCAGGGCCGGCGGCATTTCCCCGATCTCATCGAGCAGCAGGGTTCCTTTTTCACACAACTCGAACAGGCCAGGCTTCGCCTTGGTCGCTCCCGTGAATGCCCCGGCTTCATGGCCGAACAATTCGCTTTCTAACAGGTCTGCGGGAACCGCCGCACAATTGACTTTGAGAAAGCGATACTTTGATCGCGGCGACAAGTGATGAATCAACATTGACACCACTTCTTTCCCGGTGCCGCTTTCCCCAAGCATCAGAATGGGGATGTCAAACTTGGCGATCAGTCTCGCCTGGCCATGAATCTTTTTCATCGCCGGGCTAGCGCAAACGAACGTCGCGCCGTCGCCCAGATTCACGATTTCAGATTCGCTGTCGCCAAAGGATTCTTGCAGCAAAACCGGACTTGGTAACGCAACCGGTTCCTGCAAATGCTCTTGCAAGGCAGCTTCTAGCTCCGATTCTTCCAAGGGCTGCGAGAGATAATCAAGAGCTCCCATCCGAATAGCGAGTGTCGCGCTGCGCGCGTCGCTGCCCGGACCAAACATGATCACCTTCAGCTTCGGGTGTAGCTCGCGTGCCTGCTGCAGCGTGGTTAGTCCATCGCCGCCCGGCACATCCAGGTTCATCAGCACCAACTCCGGGAGTGGATTCCGCTGCAACCGCAGCAGTGCGTCGCGAGCGGATGCAGCGCTCTCAACGCAGTAGTCTCGAGTCGGCAGGGCCAGGGGTTGAGCATTAACGACGAGTACAAGAGGAACGGAAGTGGCCGGCATTGCCAGCGTAGCCATTTTGATATTCTCCTTCTGCAGAGCTCATAGGTACTCTGGTACTTAGTTTGAAACTGCACCTGCACTGCGGATTGCGGGAAGGATCTCAACAGCCAGGTAAAGCAATGGGAAACTTTCGCCGTGGACGAGGACTTTCGGCTTTTTGGTGTCTTTGCCGCTGCCGGTAGTTCAACCGGCGATCGGAATTGGTTGCGCAAATATATCTGCCTTTAATGGGTCACTTAACGGGTCGCGTTAGGAGATTGGGCTCACGTGATTTACATAAGTTGTCCCCTCAAGAACAAGCCAGAGTGCCGGGTGTCGTCTTACTCTGCGGGCTCAATTGGTTGGCAAAATTCATCGAGAGTTGAAATTTCGTCCGAAATAAATTTTTCTTGCCAAAACATCTCAGCTATCTCGTCCGAAACACCAGCCTGCCTACGTGCTGTCCGGGCACTGTGCCAAGTTCGAAGTTTGGAGCCATATTTGCAAAGACCCCTCTAGAGATGTCGTCAGCTGTTCCAATGAAGACTAGTCACTCACGTTCCGTAATTCCCGGCTGCGCTGTCGGTTACCAGCATCCGCCTGCAAGCGTCATTTTCGGATGTTCCGGCGTTATGGTTCGCCTTCGCACCGTAGTTGAGGACATTTCGCGGGTTCCCATACCAGTCTTCATCTACGGCGAAACCGGAACCGGGAAGGAAGTGCTCGCTCACTACATCCACCGGATTTCACCTTGGGGAGAAGGGCCGTTTCTCAAAATCAACTGCGCCGCCATCCCGAGGGACCTTATTGAAGCCGAGCTCTTCGGTTCCGAAGCAGGTGCCTTCACCAGTGCCTCTGTCAGCAAGCCGGGGCTACTGGAATTAGCCGATTCCGGCACCCTGCTGCTGGACCAGATCTCCGAATGCGACCTAGGCGTTCAAGCGAAGCTGCTCCATTTCCTTCAGGACGGGACCTACCGCCCGCTTGGGGGAACTGATGAAAAGCGAGTCAGCACCCGTGTGATATGCCTCGCGAATGTTTCACTGGAGCAGGAGATCAAGTGCGGCAGATTTCGTGAGGACCTGTTTCATCGAATCACCGGCATCACGCTGCACATGCCGTCGCTGAAAGACAGAGTAGAGGACCTTCCGGGCATTGCGAAATATCTTCTATCCCACCTTGCTGCAAGCTTCAGCCTCGAGCCGGTGCGCTTGTCACGAGAGCTTAATCGTCGTTTGCTCCGCTATCAGTGGCCGGGGAACATTCGCGAACTCGAAAATGTACTGCGGCGGTACGTTCTGCTGCGAACACCTGAGGCTCTCATTGAGGGTCTGAAGTTCCGCCCAGTCCCCATTTCAGCGATCGGTGACTTCCAACCTGGTGAAACATCAACCTTTAAGACGCGTACCCGGCAGCTCATCAAGCAAGCTGAAGCACTTGCGATTCTCCAAGCCCTCGAGCAACATGGCTGGAACCGTGCCGACTCGGCGCGATCGTTGAACATTAGCGTGCGTGGGCTGCTATACAAGATGCGTAGTGCCGGCATCTGCGCCGGGACGCCCGCTGGCAATGCCCAGCCGGTAGATTGATCCGCACGAAGGCCCTCCACCAGGCTTTACAGACAAGGCATAAGATCCTGCCGGTGCCGCCGTCCCCAACCTACCAGCCGGCACCCAGACTCACTTGATCGACTCGTAGCAGTTGCAGAACGACCGTCGACGCAAATCCCAGATCCCCATTAACCCGGGTAACCAAACCTTTACCGAAAAGATAGGCCTTATTGCTGGACTTGCCCATGGTTACTGCCATTTTCATTTCGATCACCGCGTTTACCTCTGGCGGAGTAGTGCACAATACATAAACTCCGTTGACACTTACATCAAGGGTGACCCCGCTCCCCGGGATCCACATACCCGCGGAGTTCTGTGATCGAAATTGCACCAGGGCCGAAATTCTGTACCGCTTTACAGCCCTTCTCTCTTCCTGGACGGGCAACGTTCTCCTCACGTGATATGGCGGACTTCGAGATTGAGAGCCCAACGCTAGCTGGGCGACTCGTGCGCAACAATCTCCGGAGTCGGCGAGGTATGTATTGAGCCCTTGCACGATTCATACCGAAGACCTCGCGAGGGTTGAAGTCATGGGGACCGGGAGGTTCAACTGCGTGACAGGCTCGAGACAAGCCTCATCGACCTCCAACGCTATAGCCTGATGGACTGCGGCGATGGAGACGACAACTTTGCACGAGTTGCCGGCGCGGGCAATTCTGCCTTCAAGACCGGCGAATGGACCGGTTCGCACGCGAACCAGCATCCCGTCTTCGAGTATCGCGTGCGGCTGAACCTTCGACGCTTCAGTCAGGCACAGCCGGACTGCTTCAATCTCCGCCACCGGAATCGGAACAGGGCATCCATTTGACGACACGATGCGGATCACCCCAGGAGCGGTTATTACAGCCACTCTCTCTGAAAGAGCTATTCTCGCAAACACGTATCCGGGGAAGAGCGGCGCCTGAAGCCGGACTTTGCGGTCCTTCCACTTACGCTGCACGACATACATGGGACAAAAAACCTGGATGTTTTTCCGGGCTAGTTGTTCCACCACGGCTCTTTCATGCCGCGGGAGCGTATAAGCGGCGTACCAGCCGACACCATCGGCGAAGGAATGATCAGACTGAGGGCGCAAGAGGCTTTATCTCCCTTAATACGAGCTTTTTGGACAAGGCTTCGCCAAGGTGAGCTACACGGGGAGGAAACTCACAGAACCTGTTGAAGCGACGGCTCCCAGCAGTGCAACTGGATCGGCCAGATACTGGATTGCACTCTGGATTTGCGCAAACTATAGCGCGATATTCAGTTTCAATGCAATGGGCACAAAGTTATCGACGCAGTGCCAGTCAGGAAGCACTACCATTCTTACCTGCAGCGATACTCTCTTCTTAGAACTAGTGGGGGTTAGAGTGGTAGGCATGTCGGCCCTACGAAACAATATGCATACTCATTGCCAGCAAGACTATTAGCCATACGCAATATTAGTATGTTTCAGTTACTAACGTTGGGCTGTTGATGAGAAGTTATTCTCATCGTGATCGGTAATGGTAACGCAGAGTCCGGAGCGCTCGTGGTTATCAGACTGACCGGTTGCTAAACCTGCCCGGTCGGAGTTTGAAGCTTATGTAGATATTTCACGCAATTCAAAGGGAGCGTTTTGAGCGCTCCCTTTTGGTTAGTGCAGTTTATCGGCAGTTCTAGTTGCTATACAGCAGTACACCTTCGTTCTTCTCCTCGCCCACAGGGCGATAGAAGAGCTGATCGTTCTCGAGGTAGACCTCGATGAACGCCGGACGCTGCTGGAAGGTGCCTTGAATGAGCGCCTCTGACAGCGGGTCCTCGATGTACTTCTGCAACGCGCGACGCAGCGGACGCGCGCCGTACGTGCGGTCCACCAGCGTCTTGGCCAGAATCCACTTGCGAGCTTCCTCGGTCACGGTCACGGTGATCGAGCGCTGCGCCAGGTTCTGGTTCAACAGGTTCACCATCAGTTCAACGATCTGGATGAGATCAGGCTCAGTCAGGGCGTTGAAGATGATGACTTCGTCGAGACGGTTGAGGAACTCGGGGTTGAAAGTGCGCTTCACCTCGCTCTTCACCATGTCCTCGACCTTGCCGGAGACCATATCTTCCTGATCGGTCTGGAAGCCTAACCCGGTGCGCTTCTGCAAATGCCGCGCGCCTATGTTAGAGGTCATGATGATGATCGTGTTCTTGAAGTCCACCGTGTTGCCTAGGCCATCGGTGAGCTGGCCGTCTTCAAACACCTGCAACAAGATGTTGAACAGATCGGGGTGCGCCTTCTCCACTTCGTCGAGCAGCACGACGGAGTACGGCGCGCGCTTAACGCGCTCGGTCAACTGGCCGCCCTCTTCGTACCCCACGTATCCCGGAGGCGAACCGATCAGCTTCGAGACCGAGTGCTTCTCCATGAACTCCGACATATCGAAGCGAACCAGCGCCTTTTCGCTGCCGAACATGAACTGCGCCAGGGTGCGAGCGACTTCCGTCTTGCCGACGCCCGTCGGTCCCAGGAACAGGAACGATCCGATAGGACGGTTCGGGCTCTTCAGACCGGCACGGGAGCGGCGAATCGCGCGGGCCAGCGCCGAGATAGCGCGGTCCTGCGAGATGACGCGGCGGTGCAGCTCTTCTTCTATGCGAAGCAGCTTCTGGCTCTCTTCTTCCTTGATCGAAGCGATGGGTACGCCAGTCCAGCGCGAAACTACGTCTTCGATGTCTTCGCGGCCCACAACGCCGGTTGACGACTCATCCAGGTGGTACTTCTCGCGCAGCGCGCGCAGGTTCTCGCGCTCCTTGCGTTCCTCGTCCGAGTAAAAGCGAGCCTTCTCGAACTCGTGGTTCGCGATGGCGTTCTCCATGCGGTGCACGATGAACTTGATCCGCTTCTGCACTTCGGTGATGTCTTCAGGCAGTGAAGTCTGGCGAAGCTTCACGCGCGCGCCGGCTTCATCGATCAGGTCGATGGCCTTGTCCGGCAGAAAGCGGTCTGGCAGATAGCGATTCGAGTGCGAGACCGAGTAGTTGATCGCGTCATCGGTGTAGCTGACGGCGTGGAACTTCTCGTAGCGCTCTTTGATGCCAAACAGAATCTTTACCGCGTCGGCTTCGTTTGGTGGCGGAACCTTCACCGCCTGGAAGCGGCGCTCCAGCGAGCGGTCTTTTTCGATCGACTTGCGATATTCCGCCGGCGTGGTTGCGCCGATGCATTGAATCTCGCCGCGCGATAAGGCCGGCTTCAGGATGTTGGCAGCGTCGAGTGAGCCCTCGGCAGAACCGGCGCCCACCAGCGTGTGCAACTCATCAATAAAGATGATGGAGTTCTGTGACTCCATCAGTTCCTTCATGATGGTCTTCAGTCGCTCTTCAAACTGGCCGCGATACTTGGTTCCAGCAACGATCAGAGAAAGATCAAGCGCCAGAATCCGCTTATCCGCCAGGAATGAGGGGACCTCGCCGTCAGCAATGCGTTGCGCCAGACCTTCGACGATGGCAGTCTTGCCGACACCCGGCTCGCCGATCAGCACCGGATTGTTCTTGGTGCGCCGGCACAGAATCTGGACAACGCGTTCCAGCTCGCTGTCGCGGCCGACCAGCGGATCAAGCTGGTTGTCCATCGCCGACTGTGTCAAATCGCGCGAGAACTCCGACAGCAACGAAGACTCACGGGAACGTTGCGCCGGCTGCGCCTTTTCCTGCGAGGTGCGGGCCAGTTCCTCACGAATGGAGGAGAGCCGCAAACCACGCTCATGCAGAATTTCGGCGGCAAAGCACTTCTCTTCCCGCAGCAAGCCCAGCAGCAGGTGCTCGGTCCCGATGTGCTTGTGCGACAGGCGTTCCGCTTCTTCCGCGGCATAGGCCAGTACGCGCTTGCACTCGTTGCTCAAGGGCAGGTCCACGGAAGTCGAGACCTTCTCCCGAATAGTGGTATGACCTTCAATCTGCTTGCGGATCGACTCAACCGAAGCATGTGAGCGAAGGAATCGATTTGTGAGCGCCTTGTCTTCGCGCAGCAGGCCAAGCAGCAGGTGCTCCGTCTCGATATAAGGGGAACCAAACTGGCTGGCTTCGTAGCGCGCAAAGAAGATGACGCGTCGGGCCTTTTCCGTGTACCGTTCGAACATTTAACCTCTCCGGAGCTTCCCGGGGCCGTATCTTTCTATTGTGAGGCCTTGCCCAGTCCCTGAAAACCCTAATTTGCGCTCTCTCACCGTTTTGTCTTCACTTTGAGGGCCATTTTGGAACCTGATGGCTCCTGCATATCTAAAACCCGTCTTCACCTCACTCGTCGCTACCTCATTAGCGATTCCGGCGACACCTCGACCAACCGTCCCCGCGCCAGTTGCATTATCCGATGGCAGCGACGTGCAAACGCAAGATTGTGGGTGACAATGATTGAGGTAAGGCTGTAATCGCGATGTAGTCTGGTGATCAACTCAAATACCGCTTCCGCTGTTCGGCTGTCAAGGTCTCCTGTCGGCTCGTCCGCCATCAGAAGCTTTGGCCTGGTAATCAGCGCACGGGCCAGCGCTACCCGTTGCTGCTCTCCTCCAGACAACTCTCCGGACCGGTGCTCGGCCCGGTCCCCTAATCCGACCTCCTGCAACCAGTGCAGGGCCTCCTGTTCCGCCTTGCGCCGACTCTCGCCGCGCATCAGCAGCGGCATGGCGATGTTCTCCACGGCGGTGAATTCTGGCAGGAGATAGTGAAACTGCCAAACGAACCCGAGTTCGCGTCCACGAAACTCAGCGGCACCCTCTTCCGACAACTTCCCCAAATCAGATTGCGCGAAGTATACGTCACCATCGGAAGCGGTATCAAGAACTCCGAGGATATGTAACAAGGTACTCTTGCCCGCACCCGATTCGCCGACGATTGCGAGCATTTCCCCGCGCTGCACCTGGAACGACAAGTTCTCAAAGAGCACTAACTCTGACGGGCCCGAGCGGAAAACCTTCTTCAGGTTGACCACTCGAAGCATCTCGTTCTGTAGCGTTAGATGCAGGTGCACTCCCAGGCGTTCCAAATTCGGGCTGTGGGCTTAGAGCGCAGGGCTTCCCTAGGCCTCTTGCTGCTTCCTACGAAGCTTCCGGAACTGATCGATCTCGACCTTCCCTTCCGGAAAAATGGCGACGATCTGAAGCGTGCCACCCATCGCCTTGATCATTGCTTGCAATGTACTCACATACATGTCGGCGCGGCGCTCCATCTTGGAAACTGCGGCCTGCTTAATGCCGAGCAGTCTCGCGAGGTGTTCCTGAGTCATGGCGCGAGCTTCACGCACCTCATCTAGCGCCATTTCGGAGATGTCCTGCTTCGCTTTTTCGTAAGCTCGTTCGCGGGCCGCAGACGGCATTCTGTCTCGAAGCGTCTTGAAGCTCTTTGTCATGTATTTACTCCAATTCGCGCAAATGTTGGTCGAACAAATTATCCGCAATCGGCACGTAACGCTCATACCAGCCGGGATCTCCGGTCTTGTCGCCACCGAGTAGGAGAATGGCTGTGCGACGCGGGTCAAATGCGAACAGCACCCGGAGCTGCCGCTCATTTACTTTCCCGCGCAACTCCTTCATGTTAGGATGCCGCGACCGCGCGATCACGTCAGCGTGAGGGCGCGGCAGAGTCGGGCCAAACGCCTCTAGTAGATGAACCTTACGATCAATCTCCACCTGTTCTTCTTCGCTTAGGCCATTCCACCAGACTTCGAAATCCTCGGTGTATTCGACCTCCCATGCCATAGATGGAATATAACTTAAAGGTTATGATGCGGTCAATCCATCGCCCCATAATTTGGCCCTAATCATCAGTTCACTTGTCTCCCATTTAGCTCCCTCCCTCATCCAATTACAATCGCCCCCATGCCGCACGATGGCCCGAAGTTCGAGAAGGACATTCTCAAGCTGATCCCTCCGCTGAAGAAACCGCCCCAGTTGACCTCGTGCCGCATCGGCATTCATACCTCAACTGCCGGAGGCGTCGCGAACGCGGCCGAGCGCGCTTATCGTCTGGGCTGCAACGCGCTTCCAGATCTTCTCCTCCAGCCCGCGCCAATGGGCGCCATATGAACTGGCTAGCTCGCAATGCGCGGAGATGAGTCGCCTGCGCGAGCGTTACGACCTGAAGCCGCTGGCGATCCACGCAAACTATCTCATCAATCTCGCGGGAGGTAATCCCGATTTCCATCGCAAGTCGATCGCCGCGTTTCGTGGAGAGCTCGAGCGCGCCCTCGCCCTCTGCGCCGACTATCTCGTCGTCCATCCCGGCTCGTATCGCGGCCTGACCCGCGAAGAAGGACTGGAACGCGCCGCCGAAGCCATCGAGCAAGCCGCCGACGGCCTGGGCCTCTGGAACCATGCCCTGCGCGTGCTCATTGAGAACACCGCCGGGTCGGAATTTTCTCTCGGTGGCAATTTCGAACAGGTCGCTGAACTGGTTCAGCATCTGCGCAAACTCGTCCCTGTGGGAGCCTGCATCGACACCTGCCACACTCACGTTGGCGGATATGACATTGTCAGCGAAGCGGGCTTCGCGCAAACCATGCTGCATCTGGAGCAGACAGTCGGCATCGGCAACGTTCACGTCTATCACTGCAACGATGCCAAAGCCGCGTGCGGCTCAAAGCTCGATCGCCATCAGCACATCGGAAAAGGGACCATTGGCCTCGAACCCTTCCGCCGCCTGCTCAACGATCCTCGTCTCGCGCACGCCGCCTTCATCGCCGAGACGCCTATCGACGAACCGCTCGACGACTTGGCCAACGTGAACGCGCTGAAGGGGCTGGTGGATGATTCTCCGGCGAAAAAGGAAATCAAGCCGCCGACAAAAACAGCCGCGAAGCGGCGTGATGCTGTGAGCCCGGGTCGTAAGACCCGGGTGCGCTAACAATAAATGCTCGCAGTCGCGTCAGCGACGCCACGGCACGCCCTACGCGAACTGCTGATCGTCCGCCGATGGCCCATAGATCGCCGGAACCGGCACATCGTTCAGCCGCAGATACACCGTCAACTGTGCGCGATGATGTGCCAGGTGCGAGAACGTGTCTCGTATCACAACATGACGCGGTTGCTCACTCACCACATTGCCCCCAACCAGCAGTCGCCAGGGCTTCTGCAGATGTTCCTCAGCTCGTACCCTCCAGCGCCTTGCGTCCCTGTGCGGCAGCTTCATCGAGCGCCTTCACCAGTTCCGCCGGAGTGCGCAACGGTTTCTGCTCGAACTTGCCGCCTCCGGGAGGATTCAAATCCAAATCATCCTGGTTGATGATCAGCGCAAACCACGAAGGCATCTGCGCCACCAGCACCGCCAATCTGCCGAGCGCCATTGATTTATCGTGCGGCTTCCAATCGTCCTTGCCCTCAGGAACCCGCTCCACTGTGCGGCGCGTGCGCTTCACTTCATCGTCGAATTGCGCGAGATACTCGTCCGTGATTTTCATGAGCTTCCTCTCCTCGGCGAAATCGAACTCCGGCGAACCTGCTTAAGATGAAGCTGGTCGTCCCACCGACGCATTTTAAGCCGCCCATAATGCGAGACGGATTACAATCGCCTGTATAACTGTGGGACGCGTTTATACCTACCCAGCCCTTTGAGGCGTGCGGAAGAGGACGGAAGAGTCGTCGGATGAAGCGCTGGCCGATAATCGCGGCAACCATAGCGGGTGCGGTTATAGGCGTGTTGGTCGTCATCATGGTTATCGCGGATCGTGGATTTGGCATTCCTCCCGCTTTAATGATGGTGGTTAGTTTGACATTCACGATCTTGTGCCCGGCCGCCTACTTTCTGGAATGGGGTAACTGGGCGCCTCCTGTTTTGAATGCGCTACTTTACGGTGGAGTGGCGTTCGGTGTCGCCAAGTGGCGGAGTTATCGCAAAATCAGGACCCAAGTTTCGAAGTAGCCTGCCATCTCTTAAATCAGCTCCATCGCAACCCAATCCCATCAATATAAAATCAAAGATTACCCACTATGTCTGACTCCACAATCAATACGGCCAACCCTGAAGCCGCCACCCGTCCCGAACGCTACGATCCGCAGACCATCGAGCAGAAATGGTCTGAGCGCTGGGCCGCCAATCCCGACCTCTATCGCTCTGAACCGTCGTCTTCTCCGCGCAAGAAGTATTACGTGCTTGAGATGCTGCCTTACCCATCTGGCGCGCTGCACATGGGACACGTGCGCAACTACTCCATCGGCGACGCGCTCGCCCGCTACATGTGGATGACCAACCACAACGTGCTACATCCCATGGGCTGGGACGCCTTCGGCCTGCCCGCGGAAAATGCCGCGCTGAAGAACAACACGCCTCCGCGCGACTGGACGCTGGGGAACATCGCCGCCATGAAGGCGCAGATGAAGCGCCTCGGCTTCGCCTACGACTGGTCGACCGAAATCGCCACCTGCCTGCCCGACTACTATCGTTGGAATCAGTGGTTCTTCCTCAAGTTTTTGGAGCGCGGGCTCGCCTATCGCAAGAGCAGCAAGGTGAACTGGTGTCCCGAGTGCCAGACCGTGCTCGCCAACGAGCAGGTGTTGTCGAACGGCTGCTGCTGGCGTCACGAAACGACTACCGTCGAGCAGCGCGAGTTGGAACAGTGGTTCCTGCGCATTACCGATTACGCTGACCAGTTGCTCGACGAGTTGGACGACCTGCCTGGCTGGCCCGAGAAGGTCAAGACCATGCAGCGTAATTGGATCGGCCGCAGTGAAGGTGCGCTGGTCGACTTCAAGCTCGACGGCATTGCCGGGCTCGCGGGCGACAAAATCACTGTCTTCACCACGCGTATCGACACCATCTTCGGCGCGACTTCGCTGCAACTTGCGCCTGAGCATCCAGTCGTTACCGACCTCATCGCCAACGATCCCGCGCTGCTGGCCAAGGTCGAAGACTTGATGAACGAGCAGCGCCGCGCCAAAGAAGCCGGCGACGTGGGCGCGATCGAAAAGCACGGCGTCGCGACCGACCGCTACGCCCTCAATCCGTTCAACAACGAGAAGGTTCCCATCTGGGTGGCGAACTACGTTTTGCTCGACTACGGCACGGGCGCCATCATGTCCGTGCCGGCGCATGATGAGCGCGACTACGAGTTCGCCAAGAAGTACGACCTCGACATCCGCGTGGTCATCTATCCGCGGCGCGAGGGCGACGCCCCCGATGGGGAACCCAATGAGCCGATTCTGCCCTTCGTCGAAACCAACAGCCTGCTCATCAACTCGGGAAATTGGAGCGGACTTCCTTCGCAGGAAGCGATCGAAAAAATGTCGAAGCACGCCGAACAGCATGTCTTCGGCAAGGCAACGACCACCTTCCGCTTGAAGGATTGGGGCATCAGCCGCCAGCGTTACTGGGGTACGCCGATCCCTGTCATCTATTGCCCGGTCGACGGCATCGTTCCCGTTCCTGAGGGCGACTTGCCCGTGGTGTTGCCCGAAAACATCAGTATCACGCTGGCCGGCGGCTCTCCACTGAAGGACGTGCCTGAGTTCGTCAATGTGAAGTGTCCGAAGTGTGGTGGACCTGCGCGCCGCGAGACCGACACCATGGACACCTTCGTCGATTCGTCCTGGTATTTCTATCGCTACACCAACCCGAAGCTCACGACCGCGCCGGTTGACAGCGCGACCATCGATTACTGGTTCCCCATCGACCAGTACATCGGCGGAGTCGAGCACGCCATCCTGCACCTTATTTATTCGCGCTTCTGGACCAAGTTCATGCGCGACATCGGACTGGTGAAAAACGACGAGCCGATCGAGCGCCTGTTCACTCAGGGCATGGTCATCAAGAATGGGGCCAAGATGTCGAAGAGCCTCGGCAACGTGGTCTCGCCCGACGACATGGTCGCGCGCTACGGGGCCGATGCCACCCGCATGTACACGCTCTTCGCCGCACCTCCTGACCGCGATTTGGATTGGCAGGACGCCGGCGTCGAAGGCATCAGCCGCTTCCTGAGCCGCGTGTATCGCTTCGTAGCGAGGAACGCACCCTCTGATTTGTCATCGCCTTCGGATTTGTCATCACGAGGCGAAGCCGAGGGATCTGTTCTCTCTTCATCCAGCAATGCTGATCGTGCTGCCGGTTCGGGTAGTCCCGCCCTTCAGGGCCGCGTAAACGCCGCCAATCATTCTTCTGTCATCCTGAGTGGCCGCGAAGCGCGAGTCGAAGGCCCCCTATCGGGCAAGTCCGCTTCATCTGTTGCCATCCCGAGGACGCCGGAGGCGACCGAGGGACCTGCAGTTCCTTCGTTCGACGAACTGCTCTCGGCTCCCAACGAAGCCATCGAAAGCGCAGCCGAAGAGCTTGCCTACTCAATCGATGCGGGTAGTGCCGCGCTTCAGCGCGGCGTTAACAGTCCACCCTCCGGTGCTGTCATCCTGAGCGGAGCGAGTTCGCCGCGGCGAACGAGCGCAGTCGAAGGACCCCTATCGCCACCAGCAAGGCGCATCCAGCGCAAGCTCCACCAAACCATCAAGCGCATCACCGACGACTTCGGCGGACGCTGGCACTTCAACACCTCGATCGCCGCCATCATGGAGCTGGTCAACGAGCTCTACGCCTACGAAGATGGGGTCCAGAAAGGCGATGCGCCCGCACCAGCCGCGCTCATGGGAGACGTGCAACGCGACCTCGTCCTGATGCTCGCTCCCTTCGCGCCCTATCTCGCGCACGAGCTCTGGGAGATGCTCGGCCAAAGCAGCGAACTCCTGCGCGCTCCTTGGCCGAAGTACGATCCCGAACTGGCGAAAGAAGAAGAAGTCGAGATCGCTGTCCAGGTCAACGGCAAAATCAAGGCGCGCATCACCGTCCCCGCCGACGCCGACGACGAAACCGTGCGCTCCCTCGCCCTCGCCGACGAAAAAGTCAAAGCCGCCATCGAAGGTAAGGAAGTAGTGAGGGTGCTGGTGGTCAGGGGCCGGCTGGTGAATGTCGTGGTGAAGTAAGAGTTCCGATGCTTCACTCATCGGCGACTTCGGATGAGTGGGATCGATGAGACTCCGCGAAGCGGAGGCCATAGTCTAGCCCA
>CAWJXJ010000011.1:0-7797 GCA_963846795.1 uncultured Acidobacteriaceae bacterium | reverse complement strand
TGCGCAGCACCTTGGCATCGCGCAGCCGCGCCTCAACGGCCAGAGCGGCTTCGGTTGGGGTCAGGCCGGCAACCCACAGATTTCCGCCGACCATCAGGTCGACATGGCCATTGTTGTCGACCCTGGTCTTTTGCGACAGTTCAGGCGTATCGAAGACAGTGATCTCGATGAGGTCGCCGGAAG
This sequence comes from uncultured Acidobacteriaceae bacterium, assembly GCA_963846795.1. GTDB lineage: Bacteria > Acidobacteriota > Terriglobia > Terriglobales > Acidobacteriaceae > CAVVDY01. The sequence continues at coordinate 7,614 of CAWJXJ010000011.1, read as the reverse complement.
CGATTTGCGTCAGCGGAGGGGGCGTGGTTTTGGTGTGCGCCGCTGTGCTGGCGGGAACCTTCGAGGCAGTTGCGGGAGTGTTCGTCGGCACCGATTGCGAAAAGCCTGAACCGGAAAATGCGAGGCAGAACAGCAAGGCGAAGAGGACTGCAAAGGAAATTTTGCAGACACCATGGAATGCCGGTTTTAGTGTCGGTGTGAAAGAGACTGCCGTCGCTACGCGACTCGGGGTCTTCTCCCACCTAACCCGGCTCTCACGAGCCGGGCTCAAAGCATCACGCCGCTGCGCGGCTGTTGTCGCCGGCCGCGCTCCTACTCGCGTTATCGAGAAGGAGTATTCACGCCGGTACTTTAGCCCTGGCAAACCGCGGCTAAAGCCGGCTTCTTTCGCTTGCGTTTTCGCTGGGCTGAAGCCCAGCGCTTCCACCGCCGGCCGCGCTTCCACCGCCGGCCGCGCTTCCACCGCCGGCCGCACTTCCACCGCCGGCCGCGCTTCCACCGCCGGATGAGGGCTTTGTATCGAACCAATCATAGATTGCGCCCTTGATAGTAAGCTTCGGAGCTTCGCAGTCCGGCCGCACGGAAGCCATATTGGTGAGTTTTTTCCACCGCATTTAGCAGAATGCCGCTCACATTGGCGTGTGTCCGTTGCAGCGCATCGCGGGTGCGGCGGATGGTGCGTCGCGAAGTCATTCCGCTGCGTGCGACGAACACCGTGGCATCGGCACAGGCAGAGAGCACGAGAGCGTCGCTGACCAGGGTTGCCGGAGGAGTGTCGATGACGACGTAGTCGTAAGTCTCGCGCCATTGCCGGATGAGTGGTGCGACCGACTTCGCATCCAGAGCCCGGGAGCGGTCGTAGCAATCGCCGGCCGTCAACACCCAGAGCCCCGGCTGTTGCGTGATCTCGCTCGGCAGATCGGCACTCGGTTCAGCATCGATGGCGTTGCGCAATCCGGGACTTAGCTCCAGTCCAAAGAACCCGTGCAACGAGGGCTGTCGCAAGTCGGCATCAACCAGCAGGACCTTGGTTCCGTGCTGTGCCAGCGCGATAGCGCAGTTGGCGGCCGTCGTCGTCTTGCCTTCGAGGGGCATGGCGCTCACAATCGCAATTACTCGTGGCACGGCCGGCGATGCGAGCAGCAGACTGTGACACAAAGAACGATACGATTCGGCTGCCAGTGACGCGGGCTCGCGCAACATCAGCGAGCGATCCCAATTGTCGTGCGCTCGATGCATGTGCCGGGGCAGCAACGCCGAGAGCCGCCCGCTTTCATGCTGCAAACGCGGGATGGCTGCCAATAGCGGCAATCCGGCTGCCTGTTCGGCTTCTTCCGGAGTGCGGACCGAATCGTCCGTCGACTCCAGCCCAAGGGCTACTACCGCGCCGCACAAAAGCCCTGCGCCCAGGCCGATCAGGGTGGCCATGGCGGGCTTGGGTTCTGACGGTTCGGACGGAGTTTGCGCTGGATCGATGACCTCAATGTTTGCCGAGGACAGTCCTGCGGCGATTCCTGCCTGCTTCAATTTCAGTTGCAGAGTTTCGTACAGTTGCTGGGTAGATTCGACTTCGCGCTTCAGAATCGCGCGCTGGGCGGCGTCCTCGTTCAAGCGGTAGGCCTTTTGCTTTTGCGCCTCAAAGCTGGCCTGCAGCATTTGCTCAGAGTGCATGGCGGCTTCATAGTCGTTGCGATACCGCTGCGTGAGTTGCTTGAGTTCGTGATTGACGGCGGCATCGGCACTGGTCATCTGATCGGCGACCTCCGCCAGCTTGGGATAGCCAGTACCGAATTTCGAGCTGAGCTGTGCATATTGTGCGCGCAGCGCTGTCTGCTGGGCGCGTAGGACCTGCAGGGTGGTATCTGGGGCGGAGGTTGCCATCAACTCCGGATCGCCTGACGCCGCAATGCGATAGCGCGCCTCCTTCACGATGCGGTCCGACTCCTGATCGGTCAACTGCTCATCCAGTTGTTTCAGTTTTGCGAAAACGATGTTGTCGGTGTCATCCTGGCCCAGCAATCCGCTGGTCCGTTCCAGCGTTGCCAACTGCTCCTGCGAACTGCGAGCCTTGCTCTTCAGATTCTCTAATTGCTTCGAAAGCCAATCGGAGACCTGACTGGCTGACTCGTAGCTGCTTCGCAAGCTGCGCTCGCGAAACTGCGCGACAATGACGTTCACGGCTGCGGCCGCGAGTTGCGGATCCTTGGCACGAAAGGTGATGACAACGATATCGGTCTTGGGCAACAGTTCGACGCTGAGGCTCTTCTGAAAGCGCTGCTGCAGATGATCACGCGCATCGGGCGGCCATTCCGTCGAATCGGTGCCCGATGGTTGTCGCCAGCGACCAGCGAACCCCGCGTTCTGTGCCAGCCCGAGATAGTCCAGCACTTCCAGCGCGAGGCTGTTACTTTGCAGCACTTTGACCGCTGCTTGCAACCGCAAGTTCGACTCATTGGAACTGAGCGTGCTGGCCGAGAGCTCGTCCAGACCAAGACGGTTTGTATTGGCGGGAGTTACCTCTATTTGTGCCTCTGCTTCGTAGCGAGGAGCGCGCAATACCACATAGAGAAGAGCTAGCGCGAGACCCAACAGCGAGCAGCCGCCGATCACCCAGGCGCGACGGCGAAGCACCTGAAAAATTTCCGGCAACAGGAGTTCGCCCGGCGGTTGGGTTGCAGGGTAGACTTGCAGGATTTCGGTCGTTTGGGGGTGCTCGGCAGGCAGAATCATGTTCGAATGAAGGTTCTAGAACTGAGGCGTGTGTCTACTAAGTGGGTGAGATTTCATCGTGCCGCGCAACGCGCATTTCCCAGGCCTGCGCGCAAACACCGCTTTCCATCAAGGTGTAAACGAGGCGTGAGTTCAGTGTTTCGGGAAAAGGTAGTTCGCAACAAAGTAACCGAAGCTGAGGAGGTTATTGTGGTGGTACTGATTAGAGCGATGAGGGCCGAACACCGTTCCCCCAAAACGAGCTTTAACACTCCGCCAGTCGTTTCGCGAACTCATCGCGCGAGATGCCCAGCTTGCGAAGGTAGGACACGAGCGTTCCCAGCCTGAGTCGTTGTCCGCCGTGCGGCTCGTGAAAAGTAACGATGCATGGGTTCGGTGGGAGAGCTGTGGGGTTGTGAAAGTTTCTTGCCGATCCGCCCTTACTTTTCAGCTGACTATATCCCAGCAATCTCAGGACACAGACAAAGCGGCGCCATTCTAATTGGGTCGGAAGGTCAGGCATCTAGGCAAAGGCACACACGCGATCGCCGGTTACGCGAGCCTCAATGCGAGCATACGTGCGCCCGGTCGGGATGTCCTGAACTGAGAGAAAGTCTTTGGCACTCCGAAGGAGATTCTTGACCGTCATATCAAGATCACCGACTTCGCGAACTGCTTCTAAGTGAGCTGCGATCGCATTGCGGAGATTGTCTTTCGCTTCCTCGAAAGTTTCCCCAAAAACCGCCACCGGCAGGGGCTCCGCGACCCCGTTCCACACTCCGTCCTCGCTCCAAAACTTGCACAAAATCGGAATTGCAACCGAGTCCTCGGTATTGTGTGCGCCTGTACCGCGACCAGATGACTTGCTACCCAGAGACATTACATCCTCCGCTCTAAGGCGTAGCCTGAGGTGCGTATGACGGTCTAATTCGCGACATGAGTGGGCTGCAGCCACGAACGCAAACGCAGACATTATCCGCTGCGAGGCCACAGAGTTACTAATCATTATAGACGTCCATTAAGCCAATCAACGGTCCCCCTCGGTGGAGGCAAACTAACACCCTGTCCAGTGGCGCTGGAACTTGACGATCCATATCTGATGCATTCCACTCTCAAATGCCCCGTGCCGCGAAGACGACTGTGTGCAGCAGCACCGCGAAATCCATAAACAGGTTGCGGTTGCGCAGGTAATACAAGTCGTACTCCAGATTTTCGTGGATCAGGCAGCGCCGGTCTCCGCTCAACTGCCATAGCCCGGTAATGCCGGGCTTCACCGCGAGCCGCTTGCACTCCAGTTGGGTGTAGCGGTCGACGATGAAAGGCATTTCCGGCCTGGGCCCGACCAGCGACATCTCGCCGCGCAAGACGTTCCATAGTTGCGGCACCTCATCCAGGCAAGTGCGGCGCAGGAAGCGCCCGATGGGAGTGATGCGGCTATCGAATCCCGTCTCAGGCGAGAAGGCATACATGGGGCTGTCGACATGCATGGAACGGAACTTGTACAGGAAGAAAAGCTTCTTGTGACGTCCCACCCGAAGCTGACAGAAGATGGCTGGTCCACGTGACGTCAGCCGTATCAACAAAGCGATGATGGCGCAGGGCAGGGCGAGCAGTAAAAGAGCGATAACGGCAATAACAACGTCAACACATCGTTTGGCCCATTCGCTGACACGACGTCGGTTTCCGCTGGTCAGGCTCGCCAGCATCATGCCGTCGATCTCGGAGTATTCCAGCCAGTAGCCCGGCTCAAGATAGTCGCGCGACACGATGTATGTATTCACGCCAAGCATAGCTGCTCGCGTAGTAATGTCGACAACCTCAGCATTGTCGATACTGGGGTCGGCAATGATCAGAGTCGACGCCTGCATGTTCTCAAACAGACGTGCCGATAGGGGCCCGGCCAATAGCAACGCCGGCTTGCGTTGCCGGTACGAGCTGGCGTGAATCTCCTTGCCGTTCATCGCCGCTTCCTCGTCGACGATGGCGACCGGACGGATGCCGAGTTTGGGAGAGCGCAACAGAGCCGAGTAGATGTTCTTCGCCAAAGGACCGCCGCCGAGAATGATCGCCTTCTGGTTGTCGCAACCGAGACCTCGCAGCAGCGCGATTGCGATCCACAGGCCCGACTTCTCAACCACGAGCCCCAAGGGAACAGCAAAGAAGCAGGCGAACACCGGCGCCTTGGGTATAGAAGGTCTAGCCAGCAGAACCGCGGGCAAGGCGATGAGGAGACATTCGGCGCCTACCCTCAGCAAGCGCTCGGTTTCGCGAACCGCCAACAGGCTCAAGTAAGGCCGGTATTCGCCGTGCTTTTCCAGCAGCAGAACAACCATCAAACCAAAGAGCGCGGCAACCTCGACGACCGCTGCCCTCGACAAACCGGCGAGATGCTCGGGATGGCGAAGTCCGTAAATCTCGACCGGCAGTAATACTCCGCAAACCACGGCGAGCCAGTCGAGCAGGCGTTCGAAAACCGCAAGAATCGATGGAAGCCGGCGGGGGGAGCTGACGGCCAAGGTGCGTCCCTGTCCGTCAGCGGTCCCTGGAGGAAAGGGGACTACAATTCCCATCCGGCATCCTGGGGGAGGATTTCGTGGAATGAATGTTTCAAATCGAAGCTCGTCATGTATGACCGCAAATATCTAACCCAGTGGCTCAACATCCGCACCGCTGATATCTATAGAGACGGATTTCATAATCTGCTCGACCGCCAATACCAGACGGGTTGAGTTTTTCTTCTCCACCAGAACCCCTTCCCATCCGCGAAAGAGCCCGTGCTTTACGCGAACCCGTTGCCCGACCCGCAAGTAGGGGTGGGGTTCGACTGCCGAGGGATTCGCAGTGCAAATCCGCAGCTTTTCTACATCCGCGTCCGTCAACGGAACCGGCTTCCCGCTGCGGCAAACAATGCTGACCACTCCGCCGGTTTGCAACACACGCAGATGTCCGCCCTCAGCTATGCGAACGAACACATATCCGGGAAATAATGGAGCGTCGGTGCGGCGAATACGGTCGCTCCACCGGGTCAGGCGGCGATAGGTCGGGAGCAGGGCATCCAAGCCCTTCTGCTGAAATTGGCTGGCAACCACCAGTTCGTGGCGCGACCGCGTATAAGCGGCGATCCAATGCCGGGGCTGCGGGTCCTCTTGCGAGTTAGTTATCGCTTGCGGGCCAACCAGGATTGCGTATGGCTCCGCCATTGCCAGTCCCATTGCTCTCTGGTGGGGAAAAAATGGATTTGAGTATTGCTGTCGTGCTTGGGGCAGCACTTCGGCGTGTGGCGTATAGCGGCTGAAGTGACAGGAAGTAGGTGCACTTCTCAGGCCAATAGCGGAATTGGAAAACGATAGGTGAATATCCGCGAAAGGGTATGCTTTTGTGGTCGCAGAGAAGGCACCATCGCACCAGGATGTCCAGAATCTGGACATCGAGCGTACAGAACTTGGACTTGAAACAACGACAAATCAAGCATGGGTCGCCGCGAACCGCCGCGAAAGAACCGCGATCTTTGTAGCAACCCTTCCATGGGATTGTGGTACAAAGGTCGGCATGAAAATCCGCAAGCTGATCCCTCTCACTGGCGCTTTGGTGTTTTTACTGGCGGCAACCTCTCTGTGCTTCGGCCAGAAGAAGGTCGTGGTCGAGATGAAGGACGCCAAGGGCGAGAGCGTTGGCCATGCCTCCATCCACGCCGAGAAGACCGGCGTCGAGTTAAAGCTCGACTTGAAGAATCTGCCGCCCGGCGAGCATGCCATCCATATTCACCAGATCGCCAAGTGCGATCCGCCGGATTTCAAGTCGGCAGGTCCGCATTTCAATCCCACGGGCAAGAAGCATGGTTTGCTGAACCCCGAAGGCCATCATGCCGGCGACATGATGAACATCACGGTCGCGTCCAATGGGACGGTGAAAACCACAATCAAGAATGACGCGGTGACACTGGGCGACGGCTCCGAGCCGAACTCGTTGTTTGCCAAGGGCGGGACGGCGCTGGTCATTCACGCCAAGGCCGACGACATGAAGAGCGATCCGGCAGGGAATGCCGGGGATCGGATTGCTTGCGGGGTGATTACGAAGTAGGGTGGCGCAGGTTAGTCCAACAGAAAGGCGAACTCCTCCGCCGCAAAGCGCTCTGACCTTTTGGTTGCATCAACACTAAAATTGTCATCCTGAGCGTAGCGAAGGACCTGCTTCGCCGAACCCAAAGCAAGTGGGAGGGTGGGCAATGGCTTTCCCCAGTCCTCGGCCAAATCGTCCCATGTCGGATTCTCACGCTCGATCAGGGCGATCTTTTTCGCGCGAAGCCATCCTTTGACTACCTTTTCGCGCCGAATTGCGTTGTCGATGTACTGAAACTCCTGGTAGTGCACCAGGCGATTGATCTTATAGCGCTGAGTGAATCCCTCCACCTCGCCGCGCTTGTGTTGCATCACGCGGCGAAAGATGTTTCCCGTAACCCCGGTGTAAATGCGACGCGACTTGCTGGCCACGATGTAGACGAAATAGCGGTGCTCACGAGCCATGCTGTCGACACCATCGCAGAATGCCAGCAGGTCGTCTGTGATGCCCGGCACATTTGCTGGTTTCAAGCGATCGACGTCATAGCGCGGGCGAACAGCAGGTCCTTCGCTTCGCTCAGGATGACAAGTCATAGGTTGAATTGCGAGTAGAGAGCCGGGCGTCCTTTTTCGTGGTCTTGGAAAAAAGGGTAGGGTGCGGATGGTCTCTTGCGAGAATCCGAAGGCAGGGAATATCCTCTGTTCCCACCCTTCCCCAACTGAAGGGGAAGGATGGGGCACCCACGGGTTCGGTTGTTAGAACACGAAGAGCGAATGACTGCTCTTAGGCTTTGGCCGAGCCTGCCTTGTCTTGCAACAACTGCCGCAACACATACTGCAAAATGCC
>CAWJXJ010000010.1:0-207707 GCA_963846795.1 uncultured Acidobacteriaceae bacterium | reverse complement strand
CATAGAAACCGAGCAGTTTAGCGCCAACCGTTGCCCAATCGTAATTGCGCGCCAGTTTACGTCCCGCAGCCGCTATCTGTTGCCACTGCTCGGAGCGCTGGTCGAGATTGGCAGCGCATTCCGCAAAACGAGCGACTGAGTCGGCAAGGAGAATGTCTTTGCCATCGTTAACCGGAAGCCCCTCAGCTCCTCTCGATGTGGACACAACCGGAACTCCGGCCGCCATGGCTTCCAGAATCTTTAGCCGTGTGCCGCCTGCAATCCGTATAGGCGTGACCGCCGCAAGGGCGGTTTGGTAATAGGGCTTCACGTCGGGAACGGTTCCGGTTACCGAGATCCCATGCTGTTCTGCGAGCTTCAGGATCTCGGCTGCCGGCTTTGAGCCGACAATCACAAATTTCAGATCGGGACGGCGTTCGCGGATTGCGGGCCAAATCTCGCGTGCGAAGTAAAGCACGGCGTCGATGTTGGCGTGGTAGTCCATGGCACCGACGAAAATGAGATTGCGGCGCGGAGATTTGTCGTCGGGCAATGATGCAAGCGAGGGCCAGTCAACCCCGTTGGGAATGACCTCGATATTGCGATTCAGGCCGCGTGCCAGCAGGGCCTCGCGCTCGCGCTCGCTGCACACGGTATGGATATCGCAGCGCCGAAGTAGTTCGTCTTCCTGGTTTTTCATCAGGGCGGCGCTGCGCCAGGCGTAGATACGGCGAGGCAGGTTCGGGGCTTGTTGCGCGTAGCGCGCCGTCACTTCCGAGTCGATGTTGTGCCAATCGGAGTTAAGCAGCGCATTCGGGGCGAGCCGCCGGATCAAGGCAATATAGCTCTGCAACAAGACGCTCTCGATCTGAACGACGTCGAACGAATGCGAACGCAGTACCCTGTCAAGCTGCTCCGAAACCAGAGGTGACGTGTAATTCAGCGCGTTGAGCGGCGCCGGACCAATGAAGCCGCGCATCATCGCGCCCACGCCATATCCCGTATTCCTGCGAACGCGAATGACTTCGGCATCGCCGAGAGCCTCAATCCGCCCGATGCATACGGGTTGCTGCCCCGGGTTGTCCTCGGCGGGATCGAGCCCGATGTATGTCAGCTTCGCGTTTCGCGCGAGATAGCCGGCAATGTGGAAGTCGCGCAGGTGTGCTCCCGAGCGCACCGGCCAGCAGACACGTGTAGCGAGGTAGAGAATCCGCATCTCAGGTTTTCTTGTGAGCAGATTCCGTTTTACCACGGCATCCGCTAAACAGCGCGCTTTCGGTTCCTATGCCAGCTCAAATATACCGTACAGAATTTGTGAATTGGCAACATCCTGCGGTCGCTTCAGTGGGCGGCGGTGGTTTCAATAATCTGTTCACGTACGAATGCGTGGCGGCGATGCGCACGCCGAAAATAGATGGCCAGCAGGAGCAGACCGAAACCGGGGAAGACAAAGTACGGCCACCAGTCTTCGGGGCCAGTGGTGTGAACAGCGGCCCTTGTCGGGAAGGTGACGGAGGCGCTCTGGGAATCGTGCTGCACGCCGACGCGAACGAGCCAGGCTCCGGCGGCAGGTAGATCGATCGATGCCGAGTGCAGCAACTTGTTGTCGGAGTCGGCCTCGCGGCCACGCAGGTCGGTGCCGGGCACTGCGCCCTCGCGAGCGGCGCTTACGTCGATCTGGGCATCGAGGAGGGGCGAGCCGGCGGCGTCCTGCACCAGAACGCTGATGTCGTTCTCGCCCGCTATCAACTCGTCGCCTGACGTGTACACCGACACGGCGAGAATTCCCAGTTGCTGCCTCGCGCGTAAGACTAGTTCGTCCTCGTCCGGAGCCGGAGAATGCAAGTGCCGCAGAGAATGACAGTCCTACGAGCGAGAAAGATCGCGACCAACGAAACCGCATCCGCGCCCCGGCTGACTGAGGCCGAATTTCACCATGGCATCGTTGCCAGGCATCCGGCGAATATCGGTTTGCGCTTCTTAAGTCGCTGCGGTTGTGGCAGCGCTGCGCGGTGGGTCAGGCACTGAACTGCGATTGGCATTGCGGGTATCAGGAACGCAATCGAGCCAACCACCCACATGATGGCCCCGGCCGCAGCCTGGTCTTGCAGCACCGAGAGTCCAAAGACGTGTGGCGCGTGGGTGTATGAGGGATAGAGCGGGCGATCGACGAAGACCAGCGCGGCGGAGACCATGGTGTTCACCACGTCGGCGATGAGCAAATAGGGAATCATCGACCAGCGCGGCCATTGCGAGCGGCTCGGCCATGGCTGAATCACCGGCCACCAGAAGATGAGCGAGCTGACAAAAAAGCACGCATGCTCGAACTGGTGCCAGCCAGGCGAGCGCACCGCCAGTTCATACGGGGCAGGAATATGCCAGCCGAGCATGAAGATGCTCATCAGTACCAGCGCAACCACAGGGTGGGTGAGCCATTGTCCCAGGCGTTGCGCGGGTTTCCAGTTGAGAAATGGCCCGGCGAACTCGCGCGCCGCAAAGACAGGCAGCCCGCGGACGAGCGGAATCAGCGGGGCGCCCAGCAGGATGAGCGGCGGCGCAATCATCATCAGCACCATGTGCTGAATCATGTGCGCGGTCAGCAGCCAGGAGTTGAAGACGTCCATGGGCCCGGCCAGCGCGACCCACAGGGAGAAGAGGCCCGCAAGAAACGACCAGACGCGCCATGACGGAAGGAGAGGGAAGCCGGCGCAGCGCAGCAGATACCAGCCGCGCAGGTAGGTGAGCGCGGTGATGAGGATGGCCAGTGTCGGGATCCAGGGAACGGACCACGACGCCAGCGCGGCTTGCAGGACCGGGGACATTGTGGCTCTATTGCTTTTCCGCTGCCGGTGGAGGTTGGGAAGACACGCCACTCAGCGCCTGCGTTGCGGCATCGCGCGCCGGAAGCTGGTTCGGCGGATGCAGTGTTTCAAGGAACGACACCAGCGCGGTCACCTCGGCTGGATTCAGGTTCTTGCCATAGGCCGGCATGTTGCCGCCACCCTGAATCACCTGGCGCACGAGCTGATCGTGTGTCATGCGAACCGCCACGCGATCAAGCTCTGGCCCGCGCTTGCCGCCCGAGCCGCCAATCGCATGACAGTTGCGGCATTGCTTTCCTTGAAAGACCAGCGCTCCTTGCCGCTGAAGCGGCGTCCTGCCATTCAGGAATTCCACGGGAACGGGATCGGCGCTCCAGGCATTCATAACCGGGCTCCAGGGCGAATAGAGCGCAAGGCGGGTGAATGTCCCGAGGGCCACCGCGATCAGCAACAACGTCACGACCGCGATCGGTCGCCGCTTCCAGCTCTTCTCGCCTTCGCCGGAGATGAACGGCAGCAACACCAGAAATCCGATGGCGATTACCGGACCGATCAGCAGCAGGGGCGTTTCCAGGTCCGGTGGCAGCAGCGCCAGCATGGCGTAGAGCCAGAGAAAGAAGAAGTCGGGCTTGGGAATGGTTTGAATAATTGTCGGATCGGGATAGCCACTCGGCCCAAATGGCCCGAAGTACGCAGCGCAAGCGAGAATAGCGAAAATAATCGTGGCTGAGAAGAACGCGTCCTTCCACGCCGCGACCGGCACGAACGGCACGCCGTGCTTGTGCGTTAACTCGTGATACTCCTGCACGTAGGTTGAGCGGCGGACCAACCGGCCGGGCATGGGCCACTCGTTGATACCCAGTTTCAGCACCAGCAGCAGGTGCAGCGAGACAAAGCCGATCAGCAATCCCGGAATAACGAACACGTGCAGCGCGAAGAAGCGCGACAACGTCGCACCCGCGATAATCGGGCCTCCCAGCAACATGTGAACGAGATACTTCCCGATCACCGGACTTCGGGCGCTAATCGATGCACCGATGCCGATGCCCCAGTAGGCGTCCTGATCGAAGCGCAGAACCTGGCCGGTGAAGGCCATGCCCAAGGTCATCAGAAGTAGAAAGACGCCGACAATCCAGGTGAGCTCGCGCGGGAATTTGTACGCGCCGAAGAGAAAGACCTGGCACATGTGGATGAGCACCACGGCCACCATGAAGTTTGAACCCCAGCCGTGTACCGCGCGCAGCAGCCATCCCAGGGTGACGCTGTGGTTAAGGAATTGAAGGCTGTTCCAGGCTTCGGCTGCGCTCGGGACATACATGAGCGCCAGCAAAATTCCGGTGACGACTTGCAGGATGAAGATGGTCAGCGCAGCGCTGCCGAAGACGTACCACCAACTCGCCGATTTGCGCGGGATGGGATGCTCAGTGGCCTCGCGAATCGCGCCGGCAATTTGCAGCCGCTGCTCGAACCAGTCGCCGATGCGACTCAGCCTTGACATCCGCTACTCCTCTTCGCACCACGTAGCGCTGCGGTCGTTGAAAGCGTGGGCAACTGTCCCGCTTCGATCATCAGCTTGCCATCTACCACTTTGTAGGCGTATTCGAATAATCCACGCTCAGGCGGGCCGGAAGCGCGCGCGCCATCCTGGTAGTACACGCCGCCGTGACAAGGACACATGAACAGGCCTGACTGCGGGAACCAGCGCACCGGGCATCCCAAGTGCGCGCAGTTGATGGCGAAGACCTGGAATTGTTCGCCCGAGAGGCGACGCACCCAGCAGGGAATGTCGTCGGTCTTTCCGTCGGAGACGCCAGTTATAGGGTTTGCAAACTTTGCAAGTCGCGTCTGGTTTTCCGGAAACTCGTCTAGCTCGCCGAGGGTGATCCAGCGTTTGTAGCCGCCTTTTTCTTTGGCGGCCAGGATCGGCGACATCAGATAGCCGATGACGGGAGTGGCCAGCACCAGCGCCGCGAGTCCATTCAGTAGCAGGCCGACCTTGAAGAAGACGGCGCGACGCGAGATCAAGTTCTTCTGTTCCGGCTCAGGCGTCTGCGCGGTTTGCGGAATCATTGGGAACCTCCGGAGTTGCCGGTGGCTGATGGAGTTGAAGCCATGTTCTGCAGCTTCGCGACCGCAGGACGATGGGCCGCGAGATAGGCGACCACGTCGGTGATCTCCTGATCGGTCATAGGCTGGCCAGGGATATTGTTGCGCCAGTCGGGCGCGTTGAAGTCAGGGCGTCCGGTGATGACGATGGTGCGCAGACCCTGGTCGGTGATAAGGCTCAAATAGGCAGGAGCGAGCACTGATCCTGCTTTCGAACCGCCGGAGGTGCCATCACCGTGACAGCTTGCGCAGAATTTGACGTAAATCGCCTGGCCGCGTTGCGCGTCTCCAGCGGCTTTCGCCGCGTATGGCGGAAGCGTGACGCCGCTCACCGCATTGGAATTGCTCCAGCGCTGGCGCATCCCGTGAATGATGGAGTCGACCTGCGCGTCGGTCAACATGCCGCCTTCCTTCTGCGCGAAGGCCGACATCGCAGTTCCGGGGCGGCCCTTGCTGATCACCGAGCGCATCGCGTCATCGCTCGCGAGTGCGAGATATACAGGATCGCCAATGGCGGGGGCTGCTCCCTTGCGTCCGTCGGCACCGTGACAGCCGGCGCAATTCTGGCTGTAGAGTACTTGAGAATCGAGTACCGTGTCGGGATTGGGAACCTCGGGTCCGGGCCCCGGCTTGCCGTGGAGTTCACATCCGAGAACGGCGCACAAAGCAACGCAAAGACAGCCGAGAGCTGCAGCCCGAAGCTTCATCGGCCCTCGTCTCCGTCGTGACGTTCCGGCATAAGGCCGGGAGCTTCGATGCCGGCCCGCATTGCCAACGGCACGTTCTCCGTTGTCCATTGCTTGTTGTGGCGAACGACGACCAAGCCTGCGACGACACCAAACGCTACCTGCGAGGCGGCGAACCAGTACCAGTTAATCTTCTGGTCGAGCAGCGGATTGACGAAGTCGAGCACCGAATAAACGAGGCCGCTCCACAGCAGGGGAGCGACGATTCCGCCCCACAGGATTGGACGCCCCGGCAGCATGGGCAGCATTGCGCCATAGAGCAGGCCTACCAGCGTACACACCGTGAGGTGCAGAGCAATCGCAAACAGCAACCACGTGGGATTGAAACGCATGAGCGCTTGGTTCGACGGCATTGCGCCTGCCGCGTAAAGACTGCCGGCGATCAGGTTGATGGGATACCAGATGCTGCGCGCGAAGATGACGCCGTAGAGTATGGCGATCACCGCCATGGCTACGCCGCCTGCTAATCCGCCGCGCACACCGGACACGATGGGATAAACCTTTAGCGGAAGCCAGGCACGTTGTATCTTATCTGCAGCGGCGACCTTTAGTACCTCAGGTGCAGCCAGCGCCTCAGCTTCCGCCGGAACCGTGGCCTCAACCGTTACGTGGCGCTCGTGCGGAAGCACCTGACAGAACCATCCCACGGCTGCGACCACGAAGAAGATCGCTCCCAGAATGCTGACCGACGCGTTGGTCAGCAGCCCGGCAAACAGCAACGCCGCGCCAATGGCGAGAAAGAAGGGCCACGCGGTCGGCGAAGGCAGCGCAATTTCGACCTGCTCGGGGTGATGGGTGACGGATTGTTGTGACGCTGCCATGAGTCTTTTTATGAAGCTGTTCGATACCAGCAAAAACGTTCTATTTGGGATGCTCCGCGTCAGGGCACGACTTCAGTCGTGCCGAAATGCTTTCCTTTTTGTCATCCCGAGCGGACTTTAGTCCGCGAGGGGACCTGCTTTTCTCAGGGGCTAAAGCCCTGCACTCTCTTGAGCCTTTTTCGGCACGACCAAGGTCGTGCCCTGACGCGAATCTTCGCAGCTCCGTTGTTTGCATTATCTCGCGATGAAGTACACAACCGATAAAACAACTACCCACACTGCATCCACGAAATGCCAATAAAGTGCGAACACTCCAATTCGGTGCTCATGTTCCTGCGTCACGTGCCCCAGAGCGGTAAAGATCATGATGATCGTAAGCCCGGTAAGGCCGATGATCACGTGCGAAGCATGTAGTCCTACCAGCGAATAAAACGTCGTGCCGAAGAGGTTGCTGCTGATGGTCAGTCCATCGTGGTAGATGAGCTGATACCACTCGCGCGCCGTGCCCACCAGGAAGATCGCTCCCAGCACGATGGTTAACAGCCACCATATTCCGAATACCTTGACGGCATTGCGCTTCAGCGCGCGCTCGGCCATCACTATGGTGAAGCTGGACGCGAACAGGCAAATCGAATTGAACACCGGAACATGCAGTACCTCGTTGGGATACGGGCCATTCAGGCTCTTGCCGGCATAAAAGAGGTACGCGACCACAAAGATGGTGAAGATCGCAGACTCAGCCGCGATGAGGCACCACATCCCGACATGGCCCTTCAGTTCGTGCGCCAGCGGCATCTCGGGTTGTTGCAGCGCGATGGTAGTTGCTGCCAAACGGTCTCCTCTACTCGTACTTCCAGTCCGGATCTTCCGGATGCTTCACGTCCCACAGCGGACGCCGGCTACGCACCGTGGGAATCACGGCGAAGTTGTAATCAGGCGGCGGAGATGTGGTCGACCACTCCAGTGTCCACGCGTCCCAAGGATCGTTTCCGGCCTCGCGCCCCTTGTAATGCGACCACACCAGGTTCACTACCCAGCAGAGGATGGCCACGATCTGGATAATCACGCCCACTGAGACAATCAGGTTCCAGATCTCCCAGCCGCGGTTGGCCTCGTAGGTGTAAATGCGGCGCGGCATGCCCAGAATGCCGGGGATGTGCATGAAGTCGAACGTCACATGAAAGCCGACCAGGAAAAGCCAGAAATGCCACTTACCCAGGGTTTCGTTCATCATTCGCCCTGAAACCTTGGGGTACCAGTAATAGCTGGCGGCAAACACGGCAAAGACAATGACGCCGAGAATGACGTAGTGAAAATGAGCTATCACAAAGTAGGAGTTACCGAGTTGCCAATCGAAGGGCGCCGTCGCCAACATGATGCCGGTAAGCCCGGCGATCAGCATCTGGGCCACGGCCGCGATGCAGAACAGCATGGCCGTGCTGAAAATGAGTTTGCCGCCCCACATGGTGCCCAGCCAATTGAAGATTTTTATTCCTGTGGGTACCGCAATCGCCGCAGTTGAGGCGACAAAGAATGCGTTCGCATACGACGTCATCCCGATGGTGAACATGTGGTGTGCCCACACGCCCAGGCTGATGAAGCCGATCGCAAGAGTTGCGAGCACCATGATGTTGTAGCCAAAGATGGGCTTGCGTGAGAAAACCGGAATCACCTCGGAAAGAATCGCGAACGCCGGCAGCACCAGGACGTAAACCTCGGGATGGCCGAAGATCCAGAAGAAGTGCATCCAGATAACGGCCGAGCCGCCAGCCTGGGTGTCGAAGAAATGGGCGCCCAGGTAGCGATCGAGCAGCAGCATGATCTGCGCGGCAGTGAGAGGCGAGATGATGATCAGCACCAGCCCGGTAGTTACCAGATTCAACCAGACCAGCATAGGCATCCGCCGCAGCAGCATGCCGGGGCAGCGCAGGCACAAAATCGTGGTGACGATATTCAGCGCGGTGCCGATGGAGCCGATGCCGCTGACCAGCAGGCCGATGATCCAGTAATCAGTGCTGTGGCCCGGCGAGAACGCCTGCGCGGTGAGCGGAGCATAGGCGAACCAGCCGACGTCGGGCGCAGTGCCTGCGCCATAGAGGCCATTGCCGCCGATGAAGCTGTAGTACAGGATGATGCCGCCCAGCGCGCTCATCCAGAAGCTGAAGGCGTTGAGGCGCGGGAACGCCATGTCGCGTGCGCCGATCATCAGCGGGACAAGATAGTTCGCAATGCCAAAGACGATGGGCATGGCCGCGAAAAAAATCATGGTCGTGCCATGCATGGTGAACATGCGATTGAAGGTCTGCGGCGAGACCAGATGATTGTTGGCGAACGCCAACTGCGCTCGCATGATCGCCGCTTCGATGCCGCCGATTACCAGGAACAGCACGCCATAGCCGACGTACATCAACCCGATCTTCTTGTGGTCGACGGTGATGATCCAGTCGTGCAGGCGATCGAGCAATGGCCGCGTGGCTGCTCCCGCCTCAGGGACGAACATCGGTTTCGATAATGAATCAGCGTCGAACATGGTTATCGCAAGCTCTGCATGTAATCCGTCACAGCATCAATGTCAGCCTCGCTCATTTGCATGGCGGGCATCAGCGCACCTGGCTTGATGTCGTCGGGGTTCTTGATCCAGGCCCGCAGGTTTTCGCGGTTATTGGTCGCTGCGCCCGAGGCGATGGTCTCGCGTGACATCAAGTGCGTGAGATCCGGGCCGAATTTCCCATGAGCATTGGTACCTGCCACAGTGTGGCAGTTGACACAGGCGGTAGACTCGAAGACCTCGCGCCCGTGTGCCACATTGTCGGACTGCACCGCAGGGTTCTTCTGCGCGGCCGCCCACTTCTGGAAGTCTTCCGGCGATTCAACGATCACGCGCAGCAGCATCTTTGCGTGCTGTACTCCGCAGTACTGGGCGCATTGCCCGACGTAGACACCGGTCTGGTGCGGTTCAATCCACATCTCGTTCGGGTGATTGGGTATCAGGTCAGTCTTGCCGGCGAGCTGCGGCACCCAGAAGCTGTGGTCGGTGTCGGCAGAGAGCAGCTTGATGTGCGTGGGCGCACCGTTTGGGCCCGAGCCCACGGGAACATGCAACTCATTTGCGGTGATAAAACCTTGCTGCGGATATTGAAATTCCCACCAGAACTGATGGCCAATCGCGGTGACCTCAAGCGTGTTGGGCGGCAGCTTTGCATCCTCGACGGCGTGGATGACGCGCGCTGCTGCCAGGAACAGAACGAACACGATAACAATAGGAATGACCGTCCATGCCAGTTCCATCTGGTTGCTGCCGTAAATCTGCGGAGGCTCGCAGCCATCGTCGTCTTTGCGGCGGCGAAACTTGATCACTGCATAGACGAGAAGACTGAAAACGGTGAGAAAGATTCCGGCACAGATGGCCAGCACGAAAACCGAGAGATGATAGATGGAGTCGGCCGGCGTCGAAGCCGGGCGGAAGATATTGGGGATCGCCGGATCGATACGCGCACTCGCGCGCGCCACACCTGCCCACGCGCCGCAGGTCACAGCCAAGGCGCTGCGTGCAAGAGATGCGGCTCCACCTTCGAGACTCACGGCTTGAGTTTCTTCCCTTTGGTCTAAACCGGTTTTACGAATTAATGAGTGCCGACGGCCACCCTCATTCCGGCCCGAGCAGACGCTCCAGCGAATTGCCATCCACTCAGGACAGATTTTTACGTGCTCGGATGATTGCTGTCCGCGCAGTGGGTTGTCAAGAAAATTTCTTGTGCAGCAACGCCAAGCTTACGGGGCGAAGGATTTGGCGAGGAACCGCGAGATGTACCAGGCATCCATGTACTTGTAGGGAGTTTCGCCCAGGGTGTAGTGGCCGCACGGAAGCGCTTTGATGGTGGTATCGAGGCCGCGCTTTAGGAATTCTCCTGCTGCTTGCATCGAGAACTCGGGCAGGAAGGTGAGGTCGTAGCGCCCATAGATCATGAGCGTCTTCTTGGGCCAGCGATGGAACTTCTGGAAGTATGCCAGGGGGCTGATACTCATCCACATATCGCGCATCTGGTCGTGATTCAGGATGCCCTCCACCCCCTTGCGGATGTGCCGCGTCGATTGGCCGGTCCAGACTACGTCGCCGAAGGTGGTTGACGCGTGATTGAAGACGTTGACCTTGATGCGCTCGTCATGCGCGGCAGCGATGAATGCATAGCATGAGCCCAGACTGGTTCCGACGATGCCCAGTTTCGAGTAGCCTTGCTGCTCGAGCCAATCCATGCACGAGCGGATGTCGGCGATACCCTGCTTCACCGCGTGAATGGTGCGGCCGATATTGGCTGAGACGGCGTAGTCGGCGCGGGTGAAGCCCTCGGGACGGCGGATGTCGTGGTAGGGCATGCTCATGCGCAAGGCGGCAATACCGAGCCGGTTGAAGAGGCGGCACAGCGCGTTCTGACTGACGCCGTCGGCGTTCCACTGCGGCATGAGCACCACGGCCCGCTGACCCTTGGCAGGGAACCAGCGCGCGTTCATCAGGTTGTTCTCGGCGAAAGGCGTTTCGACGGCCGAGGTGAAACGTAGAAAGTGTCCGGTTTCGTCTTTTAGTTTCGTCGTCGGGGGCTCACTGCCGGTGTGGAACAACTCGACTTTGCGCGCTTCGAGTCGAAAATCCGTCGGCGTTTTGTAAGCGTAGAACTCGTCGCTGTTCTCGACGATGCGCTGATTGACGGCGTTCCAGTACTCCACCATGGCGGCTGTGTCGGCCTGGTCCTGCGGTGCAGGGATGCCTCGCACGACCGGCCAGCACTGGGCCCACTCCGTTCCCCACTCCAGCGGACGCACGATGCGATTGGTGTCACGCGAGGTGAGACGGGACTCCCATTTGTAGATCCAGCGCTGGTATTTGGAACGCATGTCTTCTTATTGATGATAATTGGCAGGCTCGGGAGAGTTCACGCGATAGTCGTTGAAACGTAGGCTGCGCCATCGAATGACGTGATGCGCGGGTTGAGTGGCGTGTTCGGTCTGCGCCCCTTGAGGCACTCCATCAGATTTGTCATCCTGAGCGAAGCGAAGGACCTGCTTTCCTTCACCGCAGGGAAAAGCTTTTCTTGATGACGAGGGCGAAATGCGCCTAAGATCAGAGTCCGAAGGGCGTGTGATGATAGCCCAGCCCGTATCGCAGCGGAGTGCTGGGTAGGTTGTTTTATAACGACCCGAGTCCCGGAGGGACGGCAGATTTGGCGCTTATGATCACCCCTGATTACAGCAATCATCCTAGACACAACGGCCTGCGCGAATCAGAATTGCCGCTGTGACACCGCTCCTTTTGAAAGCGCTTGACGCGCTTGTTCTGGTGGCTCTCATCCACGGAATGATGAGAATTGTCCACATGTTTCGCGCACGGGCTATGCGCGCTCTGGCGGGTAGATGGGGTTTTCGATACATTGGTCCCACCGCTCCGAAATTGTGGAACCCGTTGCACAGCGATCTTGGCCACCTGCCAGCATCGTTTTGGGAGGACTTCCGCCGAACCGGCTTTTCTATTCGGCAAGCTTGGAATGTAATCGAGGGAGAACAAACGGAGTATCGATTATCATTTTCGATTGCGTTTATGGATCGAGGGGCGGCTCGCCCTACACGTTAATCGCTTGCCACACCGAACAGAATCCGTTCGGAGCAGTTACGTCGCCAGTTCGCGTAATTCAGTCGCATGGATGGACATTCCTTTACGGAGTTTGGTTCGTTTGGTTTTCGTGGTTAATGAGCACGAGGCGCCTCGAGAGCTATCTAGATGGGGCGCGGGTTCGGTCGGTCCGCGAGTCCATCTGTTGATAAATCGACCTGTCAGGACCGACCCAGAACTCACATAAGGGCTGCCGTCCCTACGGGACTTAGATTTCATAAACGTAACCTTACCCAGCGTTCCGCTTCGCTCCACGCTGGGCTGTCATCACACGCCCTCCGGGCTTGGATTCGTGCCCTGACGCGGTGCATCTCGCGGGGGAATTCGTCGTCTCGCGATGGGGCAGCAGATTCCTCGCCCGCCGCGGCGGGCTCGTGATGACAAGCACAAAAACTTACGTCGCCGGGCTCACCGTCTCGCGCAACAGCGCAGCCAGTTGGTCGGCTTCTTGCAGCGGCGGCAGGCAGGTGAAATTCGAACAGACCACAGCTTGAGATTTCTTGTCGCGCAGCCCGGGCAGGTTGGGAATAGTCTCCGCCAGCACCGCCGGCAGGTTTTGCGCGACTGCTTCACTGTCTGTCAGGTGCACAACTGACTTGTTCACCAGGAATGGCTCACGCGCGGCCTTCAGCAGTTCCGCAGCGCGCTCGTCTTCGCCAACCACAACCACTTGCGTGTGCGGACGCGACAGCCAGGTGGCGGCAATGCCATAGGTCCCGGCATAGATGCCGAACTGTTCTGCCACACCGGCGAAGACTTCCAAGGTATCTTCGGCCTTATCGCGATACTTTGCGTCATTGGTGTAAGCGTGCAGACGAAGCAATGCAACCGCCGCGCTGGGATTTCCGGCGGGAGTGGGTGCGTCCTGAAATGGCTTGCGGCGCGCCGAGAGCGCTCCGAGTTGTAGCTTCTCTTCCAGGCTGGCTTCGGTGTCGAAAAATCCGCCTGACGTCTGGTCGGCGAAGCGCTTGATCATCTCGTCCACGATTCTTTGTGCAAAACGGAAATAGCTGATCGCGCCGGTAACCTCGTAAGCATCGAGACAGGCGATAGCGGTGAAGGCGTAGTCGTCGAGCAAGCCGCGGACGAATCGCTTTTCGGCCTTCGCATCGGCATAGGTGATGACGTGCGATAATCCGCGCTCGTCGCTCCATGCTGCCGAAAGAGTGCGATCGAGCGAGCGGAGCGCGAATTTACGAGCCTCATCGAGTCCCAGTACCTGAGCCGCCTGCAAGTAAGCCGAGACGCACATCGCATTCCAACTCACGTAGACCGTCTTATCAACGAACGGCGTCGGGCGCTTCAGGCGCGCGGCATACAGCTTTGTCTTGGCGGAGGCGAGGAGGTCGATTACTTCCTCGACTTTGCGGCCCATCTTACTGGCGATTTCATCCGGAGTCATCGCCACCCAGAGCACGTTCTTTGCCGGATTGTGGTGCATCTCGCCGTGCTCGCCGATATCGAAGTGCAACGACACGGCGCGAAATTCGTCGTCGGTGAGAACTGCCTTGGCTTCGTCCACCGTCCAGGTGAAGTAGTCGCCGTCATCGTCGAGATTGATGTCAGCGTCCTGCGAGGCGTAGAAGCCGCCACGCTCGCGGTCGCTGAGCCACTCGTCCATCCAGCGAATGATGTCGCGCGCAATGTGCGCATAAAACTCGTCGCCGAAGACCTGGTAGGCGTGAACGTAATTCTTCAGCAGCTCCGAGTTGTCGTAGGCCATCTTCTCGAAGTGGGGCACGATCCAGCGCTCGTCCACCGAGTACCGATGGAAGCCGCCGGCAAGCTGGTCGTAGACTCCGCCCTGCGCCATACGGGTCAACGTCGTAGTGATAACGATCTTCACGCGTTCTTCGCCAGTGCGGGCATACCAGTCGAGCAGAAGATCGATGGCTGACGAGTGAGGAAATTTCGGAGCGCTCCCGAAACCGCCATGCTTCTCGTCGAAGATGGGCAGCGCTGACTGCACCATCACGCCCACGATGCGCGGAGAGAACTCCGTGTTCCGACCGGCAAATTGCTCCGCGTTCAGCATCTGCATGGTCTGGTTCGCCGAGTCGACTACTTCGTTGCGGCGCTCGCGATAGGCTTCGGCAATGGCCAGCAAAATCTTCTTGAAGCTGGGACGCCCATATTGATCGACGGGAGGGAAGTAGGTTCCACCGTAGAAAGGCTTGCCGTCGGCAGTGAGGAAGACTGTCAAAGGCCAGCCTCCCGTGCCCGCGATGGCTGATACAGCGAGCTGGTAACGGCTGTCGACGTCAGGGCGCTCATCGCGATCGACCTTCACAGCGACAAATTCGCGGTTAATAATATCGGCGACTTCGGCGCTCTCGTACGACTCGCGATCCATTACGTGACACCAATGGCACCACACGGCGCCGATATCGAGCAGGATCGGCTTGTTCTCCTGCTGCGCGCGCGCGAAGGCCTCCTCGCCCCACTCGTGCCACTGGATCGGCTGGTGCATGGCGGAGCGCAAATAGGCTGAAGCAGCGTGGGCGAGAGAGTTGCTGGCGGTTCCGTGCATCGCGTCAAGTCTAGCAGTTAGAAAAGCGAGCCGCGGATCTACACGGATCGGCATTAGATTATTTTATTTTCGAAGCTCTTCTGGTCCGCGTTCATCCGTCTTAATCCGTGGCTGAAGTGTCTGCGACCCTTTATCGTTTATTGTTTCAGTATGAAACTCTCCGCCATCGCATCTGCCTTGGGAGCGACGCTGGAAAACGGCGACCCAAATCAAAACATTACGGGGGTTGCCGGTATTGAAGAAGCTGCTGCCGGGCAGATCACCTTCATCGCCAATCCGAAGTACGTCGCTTCGGCAAAGACTACAAAAGCTGCAGCCATTATTGTCGGCAACGATTTCCCCGCCGGTGAAATGGCACTGCTGCGCAGCGAAAATCCTTATCTTGCATTCGCGCGTGCGATCGATCTGTTCTACAAGCCGCCACACTATGCACCAGGCATTCATCCCACCGCGATAATTGCCGAGTCGGCGCGCTTAGGCGCTAACGCTCATATTGGCGCGTACGTCGTAATTGGGGATGAAGTGGAAATCGGCGATAGCGCCGTGCTGCTTCCCCACGTGGTCATCTATCGTGGAGCGCGCATCGGCAATAACTTCTTCGCGCATGCCCATGCGGTAGTTCGCGAGTACTGCGTCCTGGGCGATGACATTATCCTGCAGAATGGAGCAATCGTCGGCGCAGACGGTTTTGGCTTTGCGCGCGATGGCGACCGCTGGCAGAAGATTACGCAATCCGGCCCGGCGGTGATTGAGAGCGACGTGGAGGTGCAGGCCAACGCTTGTGTCGATCGCGCCAGCATCGGTGAGACCCGCGTGGGCCGCGGGGCCAAGATCGACAACCTCGCGCAAGTTGGGCACGGCTCGGCGGTGGGCGAGAACACGCTGTTATGTGCGCAGGTAGGGCTGGCGGGCTCGAGCGTAATCGGGAAGAACGTTGTGCTCGCAGGACAGGCGGGGGTTGCCGGACATTGCAATGTTGGCGACGGAGTCATCGTTACCGCTCAGAGCGGTACGCATGGCGACATTCCCGCTGGGAGCGTGGTCAGTGGTAGCCCTGCCTTCGACAATAAACAATGGTTGCGCGCAGTAGCGGTGTTCAATAGACTTCCTGAGCTTGCTCGGGCAGTGCGGACACTTATGCAACAGGAAGGCAGGGGTAGCGAAAACCCTGGCAACGAATAATTGATCTTGAGATAAGAGATTCCGCGTCGCGTAAATTAATGGTGACCACTCAGACCAGAGTTGCTTCTAAAGCTAGTGATGGATGAAAACGCGCCCAAATCGACGCCTCACCCCGGAGGCCCGCAACTGGTCTCAGCCAATCCGATTCGAGTTTTGCTTCTGGACGATCGCGAAGACAATCTGATTTTGCGGTCGGCTATTCTGCGGCAGAAGGGCTACCACGTTGTCACTTCGAGCTCGATTGAGGAGGCGCAATCGAAGCTGGAGCAAATCGACATCGCGGTGCTTGACTATCACCTCGGCGCAGGAAAGTTTGGCACCGACGTAGCAGATACGTTGCGGCGCACCCGGCCGCAGGTACCAATCATCATTCTTTCCGCCACACTGGAGCGTAAATTTGGTGGCATTGCCGACATGCACCTGCTGAAAGGCTACAGCTCGGTTGACGATCTGGTTGGGGCCCTGCGAACTTTTGAGGCCAAGCGGCGTGGCCGGCCAGTGGTTGTTGACGCGCGCGACTTCTACTATTCACGCATTTCGATGGCTATGGGCGACGACATTGTGCTGGAGATTCTCGATCGCGACGGTAGCTGGCAGTACGTGAACGACTACTTCGCATCGATGAATAACCACAAACGTTCCTGGTTTGTCGGGAAAAACTTATTTGAGCAATTTCCCCAGCTCGGCGAAGAATGGCGAGAAACATTGCGGACGGTGTGTGACACTCGAGAAACCTATATCGATCGGCGGGGATTTCGTGGTGCTTCGCACCTTCCGGTCAAAAGCGCGCACTGGAGCTGGAATGTGTTGATATTTCCCATCAAGCTGCACGACGATCGCGACGGCGCGGTGCTGACTGCACGGCTCATTGAGCGAAAGTAGTCCGAACTAAATTGCAGTAAGAAAGGCGCCCGTGAAGGCGCCTTTTGAGGATCTAAGAAGTTTCGAACTAGGCGGCCCGGTTCTTTCTACGCCGTTCGGCCCAACGCTTCTTCATCATCTCTGAAATGCGCTTGCGAGCGGCCGGACTCATGGTCCGCTTCTTGGGCATGGAATAGACATTGCTGCTCTGCGGGTTTTTCGGCGGACGCCCACGCCGCGGAGTAGAAGGAATGCCTTGAAGGTTCTCCAAGGCTGCTATAGCTTGGTTAACTCGATCTCGTTCGATATGTAGCTGGTCAAGCACGCTCTTGATATCCATCACAGTCCTTTCTTGGGAGACGTTGCACTAGTCTAGCAAATGCTACTGAATCTCGTATCTTTGCCGGCGATTTTCTAGCGAGGATTCTACCTGCTCTTTCCTAAATCAGGACATTTCCCAGACCGCCGGATTACCGTCGCCAGAGTTGCTGGCTTCTTTGATGCCAGTTAGAGCGATTCAGGAACCTTATACTCTGGATTCCGAGTAAATTATTTAATTCCCCGAACCACTTCGGTGAGATGCTATTCAGATCATCAGGAGCCTCGACCCTTACCTGACTGCGTCTTCTGCCAGCCGTTGGGGTCGATTTCGACGTGACGATTGAGCTCCCCGGCTCGACCGCGGCCTGCATTGTTTGCAAATCGACCCAGACGTGGTCAACTTCGCCATCGGTTACGGCCTTTCCGTCACGGCCTCGCCCCTATCCCAGGTGTATGGGGTGGTAATATATGCCTCGTGGCCCCAAGATTTTCTGTTCTGAGTTTGCCTGCATTGGTTTTGCTGATTGCGGTGGGCGCGGTTCTGTTCCTTCCGGCGTGCGGTCAGTTCTTTCCGTCGGCTGACGCGATCGTCGCTCTCCAGATATCGCCGTTGAATTCAGTCGTGTTACCGCAAGGTACCCAACAGTACACGGCTACGGCAACCTACGGCAATAACACGACAGGAGATGCTACGGACACCGTGACCTGGTCGTCCTCTGTAAGCAATGTTGCCACGATCAGCAGCACCGGGCTGGCAACCGGAGGCAGCACGCTGGGCACAACGACCATTACCGCCAAATCGGGAAGCGTGATCACCAACACCGGTCTTACCGTCAGCAACCAGACGGTAACCAGCATCACAGTGTCGCCTTCCAGTGCCAGCGTTATTTCCGGACAAACTCAGCAGCTTACCGCAACGGCGACGCTTTCGAATAACGGCTCGCAGGACGTCACGAGTACGGCGACCTGGTCGTCGAGCAATACTGCAGTCGCGACCGTCAGCGCAGGGCTGGTGAGTGGCATTTCCACTGGTACTGCTACTATCTCGGCAACTTATGGCGGACAGACTGGTACGGCTACTGTCAGTGTCCAGTAAGCTACCTGTGGTTGCGGACTCCGTTGCGTTCTATTGTGGAGTTTCACCTCCAGGATAATCTCCGTCCCGAGTTGCCTGAGTACTCTGCCGGGGTTCATTGGCGAGCCCGGTTTCAGCAGCCTGTCTAGTAGTTCAGGCTGAAGGTCAAGGTATGCCAGTTCAGAAGGAACGCTGCGTAGCCTACAAAAGCCAGCATCAGCAGAAAATTCCACACCCTGGTCCAGAACCACAGATCGAATTCCCGCCAAGAGCGTACGAAATACCAGATAGCCACGATAGCGCCGAATACATCCACTAAAGCCAGCAACTGAAGCGCGCGGAGACGGCCATCAAAGTGGCTGTTCAACAGTCCGATGTTGCGCTCGACCGCAGCCAGGCAAATTCCCACTGCGACGAGTAGAAGCAGATTCAGCGCACAGAGCGCGCGCACCAACCGGCGTGTTCTGCGGTATTCGTTACTCAGCGATAGCCGATCACCGTAATGCCGCCTCAACATGGCGTTGATAGGCCAGAACAAAAGAGTCACACCGAACATCGCAATCGAGAAGCCGAATACGGCGAGATTTAGTTGCTCATTCTTCCACCACGGCGTGGCCTGCCAGACCATGATCGGCACATCAGTGACGATGGTCCGCTTTCCGGCATAGTTTCTGATGAACGCCAGTTGCGATTGGCCATGCTCTTCGCGAAAGAACATCGGCCCAATTTCGCGAAATTTTCTGGGATTTCCGGCAAAGTCTTGGGCCACGTTCAAGCTGATGCTTTCATCGCTGTTGATGCTCACCCTACTCTGCCCGAACATGGAAAGGATCGAAACAACCGTGGTTTCCGAACGGCGGCTCGGCCAGTACGAGCGCGCGACTGCCTTAGCGTCAGCCGCGGCACTCGCGACCGGCTGAGCTTCCGCAGGTGTGTATGGGAAATAGCGGTTCAGGAAGGTCTGCCACAGAATGGTTCGCGGCGAGCCCTCACCGTTGCCTGCGCTGTTGTACGAAATAAAGAAGCCCAGGTTCTGATCGGGCATCAGGTGCAGGTCGCTGTGGAACCACTGCGTATCGCCGCCGTGTCCGATGATGCGATGGCCGTTGCGCGTCTGCTCGTAAAAGCCGTACGCCATGCCATTCATTTCGGGCACCAGGCCGAAGGCGCGCGAATGCATGAGTTGAGCCGTGTCAGGCTTAAGGATGCGCGCTCCGTTGTACTCGCCGTTTTGCAAGTGAGCGATCATGTACTTCGCCATGTCGGCAGCGCTTACCGATAGAGCGCCGGCGGGGCCTGCCTCGCCCACTTCAAAGCTTTTCGGTGGCTCCGATGCCTTGTCATAGCCTTCCGACATCAGCGGCATCAGGTTATCGGGCAGGGGCTGGCGGAAGGTCGCATGAGTCATGCCCAAAGGCTGAAAAATATTCTTTTCAATGTAGTCTTCAAACGGCATGCCGGAAACACGGCTCACAATGTATCCAGCAAGAGTCGCCCCGTAATTCGAGTAAGCCGGAGTCGTGCCTGGCGGGTAAATCTGTTTTGGTAGTCGTTTCTTGAGGTACTCACCGATGGGATACAGATCCGACGGACTGGCCACGAAAAGCTCTTTGACCGATTCCTCCCATCCTGGCGTGTGGGTCATCAGGTCGCGTATCGTGACCGGCTTGCCGAACGGTGCAGGAATTTTGAAATCGATGTACTCATTAACGTCACGGTCGAGATCGATCTTGCCCTGCTCGACCAGTTGCATCACCGCTGTCCACGTAAAGGTCTTGGAAATCGATCCGGGACGAAAGAGCGTATCATCGACGCTCACAGGTTTGCGGGTCTTCATGTCCGCGAAACCATAGCCTTTGGCGAACAGCACTCGGCCATCTTTTACCACTGCGACAACCGCACCTGCAATGTCATCCTGCTGCAGTTGGATCGGTACCACCCCATCCATGAAGGCTTCGACGTCCTCTTTGGTAAGCTGCGGCGTAACCTGGGTCGATTGTGCTGCGGGCTGCGTCTGCGTGGCCAGTTGAGGTGATGGTTTTGGCGAGAGATTCGTCTCCTGGGGAGTCTGCGCAGGAAGAAATGATGTGAAGAGAAATACACATAAAACCGCGCGACGCATGAAACTCGGCTGAGTCATAAGTCCTGCACAGCTTACACCGCGCTGGCGAGACAGAGAATTATCTAGGGCGGCAACCGGTTGGGGCGTCGATTCACTGCCTCTGATCCCGAGAGTGCACCAGCGCGTAATCGAAGGAGAGCCAATTGTTCAGAAAAGAAACGAACCGCTGACCACAGGCATGGTCGGATCTTTGCAAAGCCGCCCAATTCTGTAATGTGGCATTAATATTTTGCTGCGACTTGGCATTTACAATCGCGAAATATGGAAGAGAAGCCGCTGGAAATCGAACACGTTGAGGGCCCAGGCGATATCAGTATCCTGCGCCTGCATGGTCCGCTGCTGTTGGGAAATTTCTTCAGTTTCCAAAACCTGGTGCGCTCTGATTCGGCCAAATTGCTGATTATCGATATGGCGGACGTTCCTTACATCGACTCGGCAGGAATTGGCTGTCTGGTGGGCGCGCACGTCTCTCGCGAAAACTCGGGCCGCAAGCTAATTGTGGCAGGAGCAACAGAGCGTCTGCTGAACGCGCTTAAGGTTACCAGGGTAGACCAACTCTTTCAGTTTGCGCCGGATGTTGAACAGGCCAAGACGCAGGCCGGGATCGCGTAGGGACCGGGACGCGTACAGAAGCGCCGCACTACCCGAGCGTTAGGACAGCAATTCAGGACCACTGCGCGAAATAGAATCGTATCGGTCGGGTATCGCTATTCCCCGTAGAACTCCGCGAACTCGCCGGTCTCGGGCTCGGCCTGCCATATCGATCCGCTGCCGATGTCGTACACCCAGCCGCGAACCGTCACCTCGCCCGCCGCGAGACGCGAGGCCACGCTGGGATGCGTCTTCAGATTGGCGATCTGCTCCAGCACGTTCGCCTCGGCCAGGCGATGGACCTTCTCTTCATCCGAACGATCGGCATAGTCGCGCAGCACGCGGTGTCGCGCTTCGTTACCGTGGCGCATCCACTGCTGCACTCCGGGCATGCCAGTCGCGGATTCTGGATGGAGTAGAGCCTTCATCACGCCGCAATCCGTATGTCCACAGATGATGATCAGCGGGACCTTCAGTACGAGCATGGCGTATTCCACTCCTGAGGTGACGCCACCTACAAATTCGCCATAAGGAGGCACCATGTTGCCGGGGTTGCGATCGGTAAAGATCTCACCAGGAACACTCTGGGTAATCAGGTTGGGAAGGATGCGTGAGTCGGCGCAGGTGATAAAGAGCGCGAGAGGGTCCTGTCGCTTGCGTAAGCTTTCGAACAGCGCCCGCTGCTCGGGGAAGACCTCGGTCTGAAATTTACGCACCCCTGCGGCGATGCGGGTCCACGCTGTCTCGATGTTCATCCGACCTCACTTTGTGGAAATCTGCTACTTACGTTTTCCAGCCGCATCTAAAGAACGGAACCCAGGCCCGTTCAGCGCAATTGTCCGAACTCCATTTCACAAACCACCAGCATAATTTCACGACGGCCCGTTTGCCGAATCAGGAGATATTTATGACTACTGCAACTCACAGCGAAGTGCGTTTTTCCAGCAGCGTCGACCTGTCTGATGACGCTAAGTCGAAAATCATTGAGCTTTGTAATGCTCGCCTGGCCGACACCATCGACCTGTTTACCCAGGTGAAGCATGCGCATTGGAACGTGAAGGGCCCCCAGTTTTTTCAGCTACACGAATTGTTTGATGATATCGCCGAGCACGTGGAAGACTTCGGCGACCTGATTGCCGAGCGCATCACCCAGCTTGGCGGAGTTGCACACGGCACCGCCCGCCAAGTGGCGAAGAAGTCGTCGATCGAGGAGTACGACCTGGAAGCGGTTAAAGGCATGGACCACGTACGCGCTCTGTCTGAGCGGCTGGCAGCCGTGGCCAACGCGTCACGCGACGCCATCGATAAGACAGACAAACTCGGCGACAAGGCGACATCGGATCTATTCACCGAAGTAGTGCGCGGCGCTGACAAGGACCTTTGGTTCCTGGAAGCGCATCTTCAGGACAAACAGTAGTCGACGTAGAGTTTCAGCGCAGGCGAGGGCTGCGGCTCTCGCCTTGTTGCGCGCTCAGGTAACGTGATGTTGTGCAATTTCACATTGGACGAGCTTGAATGTGGCCAGCGCGGCGAAGCACTGAAAATACGGTTAGCAGCAACACGAGAATCAAACCGATCAAGACCTGCGGATTCCTCCTCATCGGAAGGAGCGTCGCAATCCACAGCATCAAGGCCAGTAGCACGATATTCGCGATCACCGAAACCACGCGGACGCCCTTCGCGACAGAGCTATACGCGACCCGGAGCAGGTTGAGCGACCCGATTGCGATTATCAACAGGCCGCCACTGGCGAACCAGATTGCGTCAATGTCTAGGTTGGGGTGCACCCTCCGGGTCAATGCTATGTGTATGGCCCCAAACGCGATGAGCAGCCAGCCAATGACAATGTCGAGTGTTCTCAAACTTCCCTCCAGAACCTAAGTGCGGATCCTCAGTTCCAAAGCAGATACCGCGTAGTCGGGGAATGGCTCGCGGGCAGAGACGTTATCATAGGCGATCGGCCGGCCTCAATCCCATCAATCGAACACCCCCGCGAATGAATGTGAGCGGGTGGCGTTCCATTTGAGCGAACTCTTCGACCAGATGAGGGCTGGCGCCGGAACACCCGACGGACGCGCTCGTTTCGCTGTTTCTATATCCCATGTCCAAACCTGCTAACTCAGTGACACAACCGCTGGCGCGATTTCAGTGGAGCAGGCTGCCTCGGCGCTCATGCTGCACTGCCCGGCACCATTTTCGAGAATCGCGCCATCGATGCGCGTCCCGAACCCTGAATGCCCCGGTTCCGGAATGCTGTTGACTCTGGATTAGGTTTCAGAGTAGATTACTCGGCCATCTGGGTTTTCTTCCCGTTATAGCCACGTCTGCGGTGGCGAGGGTCCCGCGTAACCGAATAGTACGGCCTTAAAGAACATGTAAATCTCGACCGAGGGAGGAGAACACATGAAACTATTCCGTGTCGTTGCACTGGCCGCGCTTGGCTCGGTGCTTACCGTTGGTACTGCCGTCGCTCAGACTTGGACAAGCATAAAGGCTCTCGCAGCTGAGGGCGTTGGTCCAATGCTGCAAATGCGGGACGGCAGAATCCTGGTACAGGGTACCGACAATTACAACTTTTTCTACATCGTGACTCCAGATGCCAAGGGTAGCTATGAAAATGCCACCTGGAGCGCAGGGTATTCCTTGCCCAGCGGATACGGTCCCCTGTACTACGGCGGCTCCGTCTTCCTGGACGGAAAAACCGTGATCGTCGAGGGCGGCGAGTACAACTTCGGCAATTCTGTTTGGACGAACCTGGGCGCCATCGGCACCTATACGCCATATACCGGCGGAATCACCTGGGTTTCCAATAGCCCTCCCAGCGGCTGGGGAACTATCGGCGATGCCGAGAGCATACTGATGTCCAACGGACAGTACATGCAATCGAATTGCTGCACCAATCAAAACGCGATCTATTGCGGCCCCAACTGTTGGACCGCGACGGGATCGGTACATCAGTCGAGCAATGACGAATCTGGCTTTACCGCCCTGCCGAACCACATGGTATTGACGGTTGATACCAAGACCGCCTGCGGTTCAAGCATGAGCTCCGAACTGTATGACTACAACACTGGCACCTGGACGTGCGGTCCCACCACTCCGGTAAAACTGTATAACTCTGGGGACGAAGAACTCGGTGCCGCGGTCTTGATGTACAACGGCAAGGTCGTTCAGTTCGGCGGCAATGTGGTTGCCACCGCTGTCTATGATCCTGTTGCCAACACTTGGAGCGCCGGCCCCACTCCGCCGGGAGGTCTTGATCAGGCTGACGGCCCGGCTGCTCTCGAACCCAACGGCAAAGTGCTCGCGATGCTGAGCCCTGGGCTGTTCAACACCGGGTGCCATTTCACTGAGTATGATCCCGGCAGCAACTCGATCGCTCTAACGGTTGATTCGGCGCAATGCCCGGCTGACTCCTCCTATTACGGTCACCTGATGATTCTGCCAACAGGGCAGATCGCCTCGGCGGATTTCGCGAACCAGATCTATCTCTACAACCCAGCTTCTGGTGTTGCCTCTGGCGTTGCTCCCACCATCATCCCCGCCTCGAATGCTTACCTTGGCGGCTCGAAGAACAACATCCTCTATGGCATCCAGTTGAACGGCTTGTCTGACAACAACGCGTATGGCGACGACTACCAGGCTGCCACCAGTTATCCGCTGATCCGTTTCACCGATAGCAACAATAACGTGTGGTATGGCCTGACCCACGACGACAGCAGCCACTCCATCGCTCGGGGCAACATCAGTTACACCAAGTTCGATCTGAACCCCGCGATGCCTCCGGGAACCTATACCATGCAAGTGGTCACCAACGGCATCGGCTCAAACACCGTGACCGTCAAGATCCACTAAACCTGACTGATTTATTTGCATGCCATGTCCGCAAAGGGCATGGCATTTTTCTGGCGCAAAGATGATCGGATCCCGCCCGCGGCGCTTCGTGGCCGGGCTAGTCTAAATTGAGCGTCGACTCGACGGCCGTCTATAGCTTGACGCCGTTTTCAGGATTCCAGGTGCCTTGCTTTTTGCGCGACGTCACCATTTCGCCGATGTGATAGGCGTTGTGCTGGGCGATACGCGCAATCCTGGGAGCGATCTCCGCCAGAGTTTTGTCGTCCGCCGATTCCACGAACTGCTCGAGCTCTCCCATCACACGGTCGAATTCCTTCTGCGTCGCGTCCCATTGCTTGGGATCGAAAGCGAAGGTGGTGTCGTTATCCGTGACGTTAGGCGTTGGCTGATGCTTCATCTTCGCCAGGTTGGCGGAGTTCCAGAAGTTCAGGTGCGCTACAAGTTGGCCGACAGAATGATTCTTGCCGTCGTTCCACGCGGCCTGCTCGCCCGTCAGGTCTGCAGCCGCTTCCTTCTCGGAGACGAACCAGGCTTTCTCGTTATGCGTCTCGCGCAACTCCTGCAGGAGAACAGTTTTCAAAGTCGGGGCCGTCTTTGGCTGCTGCGCCTGCGCCAGAAAGCTGGCCCCAAGCACTACCGCGATCAGAAACTTTCGCATTCAATGCTCCTGGGAACAATATTCGACGCGCCGAGAATGCCGCTAGATTCGGCTTTCCAGGATTCTACGTTGTTTGTCGGTCAAGGTTTCTGGCTCCCGTTCATTCGAAAGCCGCGAACGAGTTGGCCACCCGCCAAATTCTTGTGACGCTAATCACCAAAAATTCTGTTGGACGATACCTTGTTTTCAACAACTTAGGCTACATTTCGTGCGCAAATGATTGAGCCGCAGAGACTTATACGTACTTAATACATTTCAAAGAACTTAGCGGGTCGGTCCGGTCCGTCCCGCGGGACACTCCTTGGGGTCCCAGGAAGAAGTTTATGAGTTGCTGAAGTGATGCGCATCAGAAAACTCTCTACGACCGGTTACGAAGGTGCTAGAAGATTCCCGAAATGGGAAGAGAAGTTTGAAATGTACGATGGGCATCAATACAGAAACTGCCTGAGGCCGGCAAGGTCACTGGTGGCAAGCGATTTTTGGTATCCCAGATTCGAGCCCAGCAGATCAGGCGAGGACCTGGGCCGGACCTATGACTCCTCGCGCCTGACGCCTGATTATGGCCGCAGCTTATAGCCGGCATTGAGTGGGCCGGCGCCTTCCCAATGTTTGCGCGCGCGCACCAACTCGGCGATCTGCCGGATGTGTCCCAAGTCGTGCATGGCGCACTCATGGAGCATGTTCTCCAGCGTGATCTCCGTCGCCGCGCCCTTGTGGTACGCGAGTCGCCGTCCCGCGCTGGCCGGAAGCCCGCGCAGATATTCAATGTTGTTCTGTCGCTGCTCTTCGAAGTGGTCGATAGCACTCTTCGGGTCGGTGTTGCGGTATAGCTCCAGGTGAAACGACGCTTCGTCAGGCTCCAGTTCGGGCCGCTCCTCGGATAGAAACTGGTCGATCCGTCTCCGGTAGCAGTGCCACTCGCTGTGGGACAGGTGAGCCAACACTTCTCCAATGGAGAAGCGATCGGGGGCGGGCTTCCAGTGGACATCGTCTTGGTTGAGGCCTGATATCAGGCCACGGAGGATGTGCGGTGTCGCCGCAAGTAGATCGAGGCAAGGCAGTTGGGCCATGAGTCATTGTAAAAGTTGTCAGTTGGCAGGTATCGGTTGCACAGAGCGGAGGGGAGTGGCAAGCGAGAGCGCCTGCCCCGGCTGACGCGGCTCCGATGAATCAATTGCGTCGAGATCCGGCTTTGACGAGCCGGGCCCACCCCGCCGAGCCCTTCGGTTGGTAACTTGCGATATGTCGATTTACCACTTGCGATCTATAACATAAGTTGTGGTAGCTTGATTTGCTTAGAAGTGAAAAGTCATTTGCGCCTGGATGGTTCTCGGCGCGACGAAGTGCGTCCCTGAAAAGCTGGAAAGGAAGTTGTAGAGAGCGACCTTGTCCGTCAGGTTCACCACCGATAGCTTGCCACCCAGCGAACAGCGGTCCTTCTTCCATAAGGCTTCAAAACTGTAGCCGCGCCTGAAATGCGATCATACGAGGACTGCTGTCGCCTCCCAATCCAACGCCGAGCAATCCGGTGGGTGGGGAGGTGGTATACGTCAGCGCGCCGAATCCTGTTTGCGTAGAAGGTTTTCCCGGAACACCGGCCAGTACGATGCTCGGGAGGCCGAAGTTCGGATGGTTGAAGACGTTGAAGAACTGGGCATCAAATCGCAGCTTCACCCGCTCGCTCAGGGGAAACCATTTGGTGATGTAGAAGTCGCTCCAGAAGAAGTCAGGCCCGCGCAGAGCGTTGCGGCCGAGGTTCCCGAATTGACAGTTCTGAGCGGAGTTGCCACCGTTGCAAGTTCCTGTGGCCGGATCGACTGCCGACACAAAGGCGTTGGGGTTGAGCCACTGGATCGTGCCCGGCTGAGTGACGCCAGCAATGGTGCAATTCCGGCAGTAAGGATCGGCGCCTGGTACGAGGCTGGCGAATTGAGGTCCGCTGCCTTGCACGATACCGTTCCCATTCGCTGCGTAAGGAGTACTCAACACCGAAAATGGCACTCCGCTGTGCCAGAACACGCTCCCAGACACCTGCCAGCCGTTTACGACGTATCCCAATGAACGATCCTTCACCTTGACAGGGAGGTCGTACACATACTGCGCATTGAGGTTATGGCGGATGTCATAGTCGCAGGGGCCGTAATCGCGACCCAGGTCCCCCGGCAAAGGAGAGAGAATGCCGCCAGCGGAGAACTGTAGGAAGCCGCCATTCGAGACGGTGTCGAGGCAATGGCTCCATGTGTAGTTCACCTGCCCTTGCAGGCCGTGCCCCATGCGCTTCATGGCCGTCAACTGAAGGCCGTTGTAGTTGCTGCTGGCTCCGGTGGAAAGCTGTGTCACCGCTCCGAACCTTGGGTCGGTCGGCTGCCCATAGGGGAATGGCGCAAAACATCCTGGACAGACAGTCTGATATCCGTTGACCTGCGTCAGGTAGGGTTGATCGACGGCGCGGGTGCCTACGTATTGCGCCTGCACGCTGCCCGTGTTTCCGAATTGATGCTCTACCCCCAAACTCCACTCCATGAAATACGGCGCGTGGAGCTTGCCGTCGGGTACAGCCGTGATGGCTACCGGAGGCAGACAGGTTGCCGGGTTCGCCAGCGCAGAGGCGCAGGAAAGCTGGCCCTGCGGGAAGCCTGCATTAAACCGCTGATTGGCTGCGATGGTGGCATCGACTGCGCTGTTGGGCACTCCGGGTGCGATTGCTGTGCCGCCCACGGTTCCCAGCAGACCACCCTGGAAGGTCTGAACGTAAGGCGGATTCACGCCGATCAGGTCGGCGACACTTCCCGGCAAGATATCGCTGAAGATACCGAATCCCGTTCGCAGAACGGTATTGGGCTCCAGCTGCAACGCGATGGCAGTTCTAGGTTGCAGAATTGCCAGTGGCGTGGAGGCGAAGAGATTTCCCAGACCAGTTTGGATAGCCTCGCTCAACGGCTGATTGACGTCGTGAGAGATGGAGTAGAACGAGCCTTGAAGTCGGGCAATCTGGTCATGCGGGTTCAGCGGATTGGAGTTGTACGTGTCCCGCAGACCAAACGTCCAGGTCAGCTTGGGCGTGACTCTCCAGGTGTCCTGGGCATAAAAATCCAGATTGAGGAAATTGAAAGGTTCGTTTGGCGACGTGGGGAATGTCTTGCTGGCGGTAGATGCTACACCGTAGATAAATTGCGGCAACGTTGTATAGGTAACCGTCGGCACCGTACCCTGCCCAAAATCATAATCATTCAGGTGAAAGATCCGAGAGTTCGTGCCAAACCTCAACTCGTGCGCGCCATGGCTCCAGGCGAGATTGTCGTTGATGAAAAACCGCGAGGCTCGCCTTCCCTGGATCCAGGTGTTATTGAGGCCTCCGATGGTAGTGAATGGGGCGTTGGCTCCGCTGCCCTGGAGCACGATGGGGAAAGCCGCGAGCGTCTTCTGAAAGTCGCTGGGCGCGAACAGGCTCTCATACCATGAGAACGCGGGATTGAAGTAATTCACCAGGTTCTGCGAGAACACGTGTGTGTATCCCGCAGCGAACGAGTACAGCGGCTGCGAAGAAATTGCATTGAACAGCGGATTGATTGGGTCGGTGTAGGCGGCCTGCAGACCGGTGTCCGCCTGAAAACGAAACCACGCGCTGTCGTTGACGCCGATGTTGTAGTCGATGCGGGCCGTCTGCACCTGTTCGTGATCGTCGCTGGAGTGCGACACTCCCTTCCGATTGGCACAGCCATTCCCGTTTGCAGGAGTGCCCGGAGCTTGGCTGCCGTCCGCATTAAACGGACATCCCAGAACAGCCAGCGGCGTCCCATTGGTGTTTCCGTATAGCGAAAACATCTTTTGATAGAACGGCACCATCTGTGGAGCAGGGGCATAGCGCGAGCCCGTCACCGAATCGATGCCACCGAGAGGGAGCTGCTGCAGAACATACTGCTGGAAGGCTGCGCTGGGTACGGTTACAGTCGTGAAGATAGGTAATGCGATCCGCACCCACTCGCTGTCGAAGAAAAAGAACAATTTGTTGTGCACGATGGGGCCGCCCAGACTCCCCCCGAAGTGGTTCACCACCGAACCTGGCTTGTGATTTCCCGGAGTAGCGTTGGTAAAGTAATCCGCCGCGTTGAGAATCGCGCCGTTCCACAGTTCATACAGATTCCCGTGAAACTGATTGCTGCCCGACTTGGTGACATAGTTGACCTGGGATGCCCCGTAGCGACCCTGATCGACGGAATACGACAGCGTATTCACCGTCACTTCCGAGACTGAATTCAGGCCCAGCACCAGATTGGTGGCCAGTCCGCTGTTCAGGTTGGTGAGCGGGTCATTCGTCTCCAGCCCATCGACGATATACCCGTTCGACAGCGCGGGCAGCCCATTGAATTCCACATTTCCATAACCGTTGGTGCCGCCGACGAAATCGTTGCCACTGCCGGCGGTGTTGATCAGCGCGCCCGCTGCAAACTGCAATGGGTACGTCATGTCGCCACCCGGGTTAGGCAGGTTTTCCAGGGCAGGCGCATTCAGCGTGGTGGAGGTATTCGGGTTGCTGGTATTGATAATCGCCGCTTCAGCGCTGACATCCACAGTCTGGCTGGAATGCGCCACTCGCAGCGTGAAATTGACGGTCTGCTTCTGCCCCAGACCGGAGACAACATTGTCGGCCTGCTGCGGCTCGAAGCCCGGCGCTTCGACTTTGACCGTGTACGCGCCCGGTTTGAGTTGTGGGAAATTGAAGCGGCCTGTTTCGTCGGTCTTCGCCGTTCGCTTCAGCCCCGTCTCGCCGCTGATGACGGTCACTGTGGCTTTGGGAATGGCAGCGCTACTCGAGTCTGTGACTTGCCCCAGAATGGCGCTGGTGGTTTCCCCCTGTGACCATGCAACTGTGGGCAGCAGCAAAACGGCACTGGCGGCGAGCAGAGTGCAGCTCAGCCCGAGACCCCGCAAGCCCTTGGTACTCGATGCCACAGTGTGGGTTCCTCCAGGATTTGAAAGCTAAGACAAGGACAGCTCGAAGCCTCGCCTGGAAATTAGGATACCCTACAAATGTTAATCGTAGTTAACAACTGGTTGGAAATTATGCTTTGATAACCCAGATCTTCTCTGCCGCCTTCGCACCCAGCCGAATCTGCTTTTTGCCTACCGTGAGGGTGATGGTGCCGTCGTAGTTTTGACTTTTCACGCCCAGGCGGGCGCCGGGGCGGATTCCTTCTTTCTCGAAGAACTCCAACAACTTGCGGTCTCGCTCATACACGCTTGCGACCCTGTATTCCGAACCCGTGGCAGCCTCAGTCAACAGGCACAGTCCCTTCTTGCGACGCTCCGAAATGCTGCGAAATGCCAACCCGTTTCCGTGGGGACACGTGTCTTTGTGCCCCAGCTTCTCGATCAGTTTCTTCTCAAAGGCAGGTGAGACGGCGTGTTCCAGGCGTTCTGCCTCATCATGTACTGCATACCACGGCATGCCGAAAATCTCTGCCAGCATGCGTTCAATCAGGTGGTGGCGAAGGATGGTGCGTTCGGCAACTTGCCGCCCCTGCGAAGTGAGTTGTATCTGCCCATTGCTCTTGACGGTCACCAATGCGTCTTTGGTCAGGCGCTTCAGGGCAAAGGTCACGGCCGGCCGCGAGACAGACAGCCAGTGCGCCAGCGTGGCGGCAATGACGGTTTCGCCCTCTGCCTCGGCTTCGGCGATAGCTTTGAGGTAATCCTCCTTCGAAACTGTGATCGTCGCCATGAAAGATTTGGAACGCGTGCAGTTTAACACTGCGCGAGGAAGGAAAAAGAGGACCGTTCAGTTAGCTGGCGATAACAGGCGATAACGCTCGTCATCCCACGCACCAACTTTCCGCGCGGACTTACCCAAACATCGGGACTTGGCGTATGTCTTCGGGACGGCGGCCGCGCTGGGACTTCTTTTCGCCGATGACGGCGATGACGTTCATCTCCGAAAGCGCGGAGCGGGGAACGAAGATGCGTTGCGTGTTCGAGCGCGTATCGGGCGGGATAATCGAGAAGCCGTCGACGCCTTCCTGGATCAAATCGTTCGGCATGAGGCCTTCGATGATTTCGTTGTCGCGGAAGTGCAGACGCACCCATAAGCCTTCGGCGCGCGGACGGGAAGTGAAGGTCTTGCGGGTGAGCGACTCAGGTTCGGTGAACTCGCGCACGAAGTAGACGCCCTTGATCTCGCTCAGCG
This sequence comes from uncultured Acidobacteriaceae bacterium, assembly GCA_963846795.1. GTDB lineage: Bacteria > Acidobacteriota > Terriglobia > Terriglobales > Acidobacteriaceae > CAVVDY01. The sequence goes on along the minus strand of CAWJXJ010000010.1, from coordinate 176,192 downwards.
CGATGCTCACCACGTTGCCGGCAGTGTTGAGCAGTTCGAGTTTGCCGTCGGCGATGTACTCGGAGCCGACGTAACCCGCGGCGGTGTCGCGGTCGAGCTTTCGAACAATCACTTTTTTGCGAGTGGACGACATATCGCTTCGAATCTACACAGCCAATTGCGCCAACAGCAGCGGCGACACGACCTATGGTATCCCGTCGCCGGACGGAGACCTAATTCTCGCATCTTTACTCCTCGAATGCTTCCCTTAACACGCTTTGTAGCCAAAACATAAACCTTGTGTTATTGTTCGCTGTGCAGCGCTCCCGGAGCCGATGCTACGTAAGTCTAGGTAAAAGCAAGAGTTGCAGTTGGCCGCTCCCAGGCACTAACGTGGGCATTCCGGAATCTGGCAAGTCATTTTCGTGGCGGGGGAGCAGTATGGGATTTTGCGGCCTGGCTGGTCTGCCTCCCTGTTTGAAAGCGTTCCACGCTGGAACATCAATTGAGTCATACAGTTAGATGGCAGACTACATCTATAGCATGGAAACCCGGCTCACCCCGGATCAACAGCGGGGAGTGAACCTGGTTCAGGAAATCGCTCGCCACGTTGGCCTGAACGTTTATCTCACCGGCGGCACCATCCGCGACCTGGTCACGGGTTTTCCTATCCGTGACATTGACCTTAGCGTCCAGGGGAATCCGCTCAAGCTACAGAAAGAGCTGGAGAAGGCAGGCATCAGCATTCAGGGCGCTGATGAAGATTTGCGCATCCTGTACCTGCTGATGCCGGGGAACGTCCGGGCCGAGCTGAACATGACGCGCTCGGAGGTTTACGACAAGCCGGGCAAGGCGCCAACCGTCACCGCAGCGACTATCAACGAGGACTTGCGCCGCCGCGATTTCACGGTGAACGCCATGGCGCTGTCGCTGAATCCTGGGTCACGCGGATTGCTGCTCGATCCTTTCAACGGAATCGCCGATATTGAAGCCAAGGTACTGCGCATTCTGCACAATTACGCGTTCCTTGAAGATCCGATTCGCCTGATTCGCACAACCCGGCTGGCGGCGCGCTTTCATTACGCCCTGGAAGAGCGTACGCAAGCGCGCTACGACGCCGCCAAGGAAAACAACTACATCGAATATGTGGGCAAGCGCTCGATCGGCCACGAACTCGAGCAGCTCGCGCATGAGGACGATCCCCTGTCTGCGGTGCGCGCGTTGGAGCGAGAAGGCTGGCTGCAGATATTGCATCCGCATTGGACGGCGGCAAAGATTGAGGCCAGTGAGCTGGGCCAGGTTATCAAGCAGCGCCAGATGATGAATGAGCTCGGCTATTTCCCCGAAGTCGGGCCCATTCACATGTATTTCCTGACCAAGAAGATGGCGGACAAAGATATCTCCGAGATTCAGCGGCTGATTCCGCGTCGCGATTTCGTCGATAAATGGAAGCATCTTGAGAGCCGCGCACACGATCTGGCGAAGAAGCTGACGGGAAAAGAGGCGGTGACCACCTCTGGCGCATGGAAGCTTTTGTCCAGGCGGCGCCCGAAGACGTGCTCTTCCTCAGCGTCACAACCAAACAACCGACGGTTGATGGCAAGCTGAAGAATTTCTTCACCAAGTGGCGTCAGGTACGCGAGAAGCTGCCGTTCCCGGAGATGGCGGAGATGCGCATCACGGCGCAGTTGCCGGAATATCAGAAGATCATGGATGAGGCCTTCCTGCTGCTGCTGGATGGCAAGCTGCGTTCGCACAACGAGATCATCAGTTTTCTGAAGCCCTACGAGCCTCCACCGCCGCCTCCGCCGCCAGCAACGCGACGGGGAAGGGGTAAAGCTGCCGCCGCTGCTGCTGCGACAACCGGGCCAGGCGCACCGGGCGCACCCGCGCCGGCCGCAACCGGCAAGAGAGGACGAAAGCCGAAGGGAGCACCCGCTCCAGCGCCGCCGCCCGCCCAAGCCCCGGCTGTGGCGACAACGGGAACGAAACAGGCTGTGGCAGCAACGGGAACGAAACCGCCCGCGAGTACGCCGGCAGCGACGGAGAAGAAGCCGCCGGTCGCGGCAAAAGCTCCCACTGCTGCTAAGAAGGCTGCGCCTGTGAAATCTCCAGGAGCGGTGATGGCCAAGCCGGTGCCGATCAAAGCTGTGGCCAAGAAAGCAGCGCCAAAGAAAGAGCCGGCGAAAGCTGCCCCGAAGAAGGCGGCAGCGAAGAAAGCTGCGCCTGCAAAAGCGAAGAAGGCAGCGAAGGCTGCGGCGAAAGCGGCAAAGAAACCTGCCGCGAAAAAGGCGGCGAAGAAAGCGCGCGGTCGTTAGAGCAGATTCAAGGCAGGTGGATTCAGGGTGGAGCACGTATCAGGCGTGCCCTGACGACAAGCTTCGCAGTCGGAAAAAGTTTAGCGAGGGGAAGCGAAAGCAGGTCCTTCGTCCGCCGCGGCGGACTCAGGATGACAATTCAGAAGAAGGGCAACTACTGTACGCCTGAAGAGGCTGCAGAAAAACTCAAAAGCACGGGGCGCTCGCGGACTAAAGTCCGCTCGCGACACGAAAAATAAAGTCCTTTTCGGCACGACCAAGGTCGTGCCCTGACGCGATTCGTCGCAAAGTCGAGTTTTTCAGCAGCCTGTGAAGGCATACTCCACCCAATCTACAGCGTCTTGAGGAACTGTTTGGCTTCGTGCAGGTGAGGGAACAGGCGCTCTTCAGCCTGGAACTCGGGGCCGTGGATGCATCGCCGACTGCCCCGCAACTTCACCGGATGTTTCAGGTGCAGCATCTCGTGGTACAGGATGTACTCCACCGCGAAACGAGGCACGCGCAGGCTGTCGAAGATACGGCTCACGACGATGGTATTGTGCGCGGGGTCGTAGTGTCCCAGCATGTTGCGCGCGTGATCGCGGCTCCAGGTTAATTGCGGACGCCCCATCAGGCCGTAGAAGAAGCGGCGATTTAAGTCATCGAAAACTTCGTCCAGATCGTAAACGGTGCCCTTGGGTGTCTCGATCCGCTTACGCCCGCGCATTTGGCGGACAAGGTGGGCTTTCGTGCTCAGATCGTGGCTGCTGACGTATCGGCGATAGCGCGTGGCGTGAAGAGTCTCGATCGGCTTTTTGTAAATCTTCGCCAGCAGGATGTGAGCGATGGCCTCGATCACATTCTCCGGCGCGCCTTCCAGTAGATCGGAGAAGCGAATGTGAAGCACGCCCTCGCGCAGGCGAATGGTGTTGTTCACGTTGGCGAAGGGATAGAACTCGACGCGGAACTGCGGGATGGGCGCACGCGGGCGCAGGTCTCGATAAACGCGGTGCAGGATGTCCTGGAGATTCGGCTTCAAGCTTCTCGTAAGGTAGCACGCGTGGAACGGTGGTCGCTACGCCGAACCGCTTGGGTATCCTGAGTCAAAAGTTCGTCGAGAAGCCAAAAGCTTTGTATCAGGGCATGACTTCAGTCATGCCGAATGCGTCCAGAGGAAGAACGGCGTCAGCCGCTGCTGAAAAAGGCAAAAGCACGAGTCGCTCGCGGACTAAAGTCCGCTCGCGACACGAAAAATAAAGGCCTTTCCGGCACGACCAAGGTCGTGCCCTGACGCGAATCGCCGCAACGTCGAGTTTTTCAACAGCCTGTTCAGCCGCTGCGGGGCAGGGGCTAAAGCCCGCAGAACTACGGGTTCGTTGCGGCACGGCTGAAGCCGTGCCCTGATACAAGGCAATGTCCCGTACCATCGTGGATTGCAACGCAACCGAGGCCATGGCCGTCCGCTTATTTTGCCCAGAACACTAGCGGATATGGGCCGCCAACAGTCCAGCCGCCGCCGACTCAAATCGGAGAGGTGCCCCCTATTTGTAATGGTCGATGGAAATCACATTTTCGTGAGAGCCAGGGCCCGTGCTGGGCGACTCCCTATTCCAGTAGGAGAGCAGCAGAAGATCACTGCTGGTGAACTCGAGGTCAGGAGGGCGGCGGCTGCCCACGTTGAAAATATGTTGGTCCAGAAGATGGTGCAGTCTGGCAATCGAGATACCGAGCACGCGTGCAGCTTCGGCCTCAGAGTAGTGTTCCTTGGTTACAACCTTGCGAAGTGTCATATCGAAGTGGCGCATTCAACTGCTAGAAGCTTTGTACTCGGTTCAGAGTTGCTGGAATATCGGGTAAACTTCTCAGTAGCTGATCCTGATGCGACCTTATACCGCAAGCTGTTACAGCCTAATCCTGTTCAGCATCGTTCTCCTGTTGGCGGCAACGTCGCACGCAACGGTTTCGGCACCGGTTCCGACGCGATACAACAACGACGCCGCCACTCGAAAGGGCTTCGACTACTTCAACAATCTGGAATATGACAAGGCGAACAAGGAGTTCGAGGCAGCGCTGAAGGCGCATCCGGACGACCCGTTTGCCATCAATCATCTGCTTGCCGGGATTATCTTCCAGGAGCTGTATCGCATCGGGGCGCTGGATACCGAAACCTATGCGTCCGATAGTTTCATTACCAAGAAAAGCTTGGCACCCCTGGATCCGAAGGTGCAGGAGCGCATCAAGCAACTGAGCGATCAGGCGCTCGCCCTGGAACAGGCGCAACTGGACCAGAACCCGAACAGTGCCAACGCACTCTATGCCCGGGGTGTGACCCGCGGATTACGTGCCACCTACATGGCGATGGGTCAGCGCGCTTGGATTAGTGCGCTGCGGAGCGCTGTCGCTGCGCGCCACGACCATGAGCGAGTGCTCGAGATAGATCCCAACTTCGTGGATGCCAAGAACCTGCTGGGACTCGATCTCTACATAGTCGGGAGCTTGAGCTTTCCGGTCAAGGTGGCGGCCGCGATGGGTGGAATCACCGGCAGCAAGCAAAAAGGATTGGACTACCTGCGAGACGTAGCCGCCAATGGCACTCCGGACGTGTCGAGCGATGCAAAAATTGCGCTCGCGATGTTCTTACGGAGAGAACAGAAATATGCGGAAGCGATCCAGGTCGTGGGTCAACTGCAGCAGGAGCATCCCAAGAACTTTCTGGTCGCGGCCGAGTACGCGCATCTGTTAAACGCCGCCGGCCACGGGCAAGCTGCGATCGCGGCCTATCGCAAAGTCGTGGATGGCTGCCGCTCGAACTTCTACGCAGTTTGTCAGTTGGGGGTGCCTGCCTACGGGCTGGGCGAAGCCGCGCGCGGCCAGCGCGAATACCAGGAGGCAGCCCAGGCCTATGAGCTTGCGGCCAGCGTCTCCCCCGATCCGGAGTTCCGCCAACGTTCACTGCTGGCTGCGGGACAGATGTATGACGTGCTGCAAAAGCGTGACACGGCGTTGGAAAAGTATCGCGCCGTGGTCGCCGAGAATTCGGGCTCAGGCCCGGCAGACTTAGCGCGTCAATACATCAAGCAGGCTTATAAGACGAACTGAGCTTCTGGAGAAACTCATTGGCAAACGCGACAGCCATTGTCATCATTCGCGACTTTATTGACGCTTGCGTCCGCGCCGACGTTGACGAGTTCATGAGCTACTTCACCGAAGATGCCGTTTGGTGGAATGCGCCTTGGAAAGAGATCAGCGGCAGAGAAGCCATTGGCGAAACTCTACGGAAAGGTGCTGAACAAATGAAGGCCCTTCCCTGGGAAATACGCCATATCGTTGCCGATGGGGACATTGTCGTGACGGAGCGTATCGACAACTTTCAGATCGGCGGCAAACCAATCAGCGTACCCTCGCATGGGCATCTTCGAGCTTCGTGACGGCAAGATCGCCGCCTGGCGCGACTACTGGGACCTCAAGAGCTTCGAAGCGCAGATGTAACGTTGTTTATTGCAGCTTCTGATAGTGCGAGTTGGTCGTCGTCACCACCATTTTCTTCGCCGTCATGTTGAGCACAGTCTTCTGGGCGTAGTTGGTACCGTCAGGGAGACTGGCGAAGTGAGTGTCCAGGGTGACTGCATCGCTGGGCTGCTGCATATAGGTATGCACGCTGAGCTGCGAAATCTTCTTTTGCTGACTGTTGAAGATGATGGTCAACTGATCGCCGGGTTTGTCGTAGTTTTGGAAGGCGAGCTTTACCGTGCCGGGTGCGGGTCCCTTGGCGATGGACGCATTGCCCGCCTGATAGGCCTGTTGCAATTTTACCGGGTCGGGAGGTACGTATACGCTCAGCAACTGCTTCACGTCAGCCGTGTAGTCCTGCAACTCCTCGGTCTTTTTCTTCACCATTCGTTGCTTGAGTCGTCCGCCTTGCGATGGCTGCATCCCTTCCTGTGCGATCGGGGTCTTCTGTACCTGGCCGTCAGGACCGTACTGACACAAGGACTGCTTTGGGGGTTTAGGCTCGCCTTTCAAAGTAAGCTGGGTGGTCTCGGTCCATTGATAGTGGTGTAAATTTTGCTGGTTCTGGGCTAAAGACTGCTTTAATCCGGCCAGCTTGTCAGCGAGTTGGGCCTGGACGCCCTGAGCTATTGCCGGCACGGTCACAAAAGCCAGCACAGCCATCCCAGCGAGCAGTGCGCAGAATTGACAGACTTTTCTCATCGTTCCTCTCTTCCTCCCTGGTTTTCTTGTTTGCAGAACCTTCTCCGAACGCAGACGCAAAATGATATTCGCACAGCGCGGCTTGAACTTGCATAGCTGGTTCCCAGCACTGTAGCGCGCTGCTTTCGATGCGGCAAGCCGTTTTTGGGGCGGGTAGTGTCTCAGTTTGATTGTCATCCCGAGCAAGCCTCTTTTGCGCGGCGAGAGATCCAGGCGTCCCGATTAGCGCCGACGCGCGAAAGGGACGCATCATTATTCAAACTGAGACACTACCTTGGGGCGAGGTGGTAATCTGCGCGTTTGACTTGTGCGCTGCTAGTTCGCGCGGCGCGAATTGACACTATCGGCTCTTTATTTCGCAACCGAGGTGGGCGCGAGTGGGTGTATAATATGTCTGCGTTTGTTCGAACGGCTTGCCCACAGCCATCCCTCTGACCGAGCGATCCTGTCTGGTAACTTCCGATCAGTCCAGCGCAACATCAACAAAAGGAAACGCTAGAAACATAATGGAACAAGGAACTGTGAAGTGGTTTAACGATGCCAAAGGCTTTGGTTTTATTTCGCGCGAGAACGGTGAAGATGTCTTCGTGCATTTCTCCGCGATTCAGGCCGGCGGTTTTCGCTCGTTGCAGGAAGGTCAGCAGGTTAGCTTTGAAGTAAAGCGCGGCGCCAAGGGTTGGCAGGCCGAAAACGTACAGCCTCTGTAACCGGAACTACACGAAATTGGAGGGCAGCAACGGCTGCCCTTCCTCTCTTTGACCGCGAGCTCGCAGCTTGAGTCTTCCAGTCGCTACGTCAACCGAATTCTGGCCTGGCCAGCATCGGCCGGGTTCAACTAAGAGGACGCAATGAAGAATATCTACGTTGGAAACTTGAGCTACGACGCGACGGAAGATTCTGTTCGTTCGCTGTTCGAAGCATATGGCGCAGTTGACAGAGTTAGCATCGTGACCGACCGGGACACCGGCCAGCCTCGCGGCTTTGCCTTTGTCGAGATGAGCGATGACGATGCCGCTTCCAAAGCTATGGAAGGCTTGAACGGAACCAAGATGGGCGGCCGTAATCTCAACATCAACGAAGCCCGGCCTAAGGAAAGCCGTCCGCGCGGCGGCGGCGGTGGTGGAGGCCGTGGCGGCTACGGTCGTGAAGGCGGCGGCGGTGGACGCGGCGGCTATGGTGGTGGACGCGGCGGCGGCGGCGGCGGTGGCGGAAACCGCTGGTAGCCAGCGGTAGAAACAAATCCCACGGGGGCGCTGATGAGGCGCCCTTGTTCTTTTTGCGGGTCATCGAAGCCGCACTAAGAAAAAATGGGCGGGGAGGGTCCCCGCCCGCACTGCTTCGCTTCCTCAGGTGACTAGAACACCATGACGGTGATTGGGTTTGACGGAATGCCGTTGGCAACGACTTCCATCCTGGTCGATCCGGTTTCCGCATTGGCCGGCACATCGAAGTGCGTGCTCGCGAGTGCGCCAAGCTGACGCACACCCATGGAACTGTGGTCATGAGTGCGGGCATAGAACACGTGCCCGGTCGACATATTGGTGAGCCGTACGAGCGGGTAGTTGGTTGCCGTCTGGAACTCATCGCCGAAGCCGTGAGCCTGCGACATCCCATTGAAGTTGGAGCCATATGCGTTATAGGTCGATCCACGCTGGATGCCAGCAACGGAAAGCGGGAAGAGCATCGGCGCCCAGAACTGCTGATAGGTGCCAGTGCCCTTATAGGTCTCGTCGCCATTAACCAGGATTTCACCGGTTGGCAGCACTAGCAGACTGCCGCCGCCCGAACCCGTTTTTGTCATCGTGGTTCCGTTGAATTCGTACAAGTTGTTGTAGGCACTGCTCACCAGGACATTGCCACTGGGAAGAAGAGCGGCGAAGTCGTCGTCGCAGTAGTCACCATTTGGAAAATCCGGACCGGCTACCCATGTGCCGGGCTGATCGGGAGAACTCGGCGTATAAACGGCGGTGTGACCGGTTGGGTCGCCTTTGTGGAGAGCGCCTGTAGCGAATACTGTGCCGTCGGGCCGCAGAACCTGTGGACCAGTTTCTCCCGGCGGGCAATAGGTGCCCCAGGCTCCATTGATGCAACCGACCTCCGGTGGTCCCATCAGGTTGGCTACTGTACTGCCGTCCTGGATCCAAGTCTGGATGCTCCGGTCGTAATGCTCTGAGTTGGGAGAATTCAGCACGTCGACGGTGACGATGGTTCCGTTCGGCAATAGCGACCAACCCTCTTCGGCAAACCAGTCGCTCTTGCCGGTGGAGGCAAGTGCGGTCCAGGTCAGAGTTTTGGGATCGAGTTCAGCCATGGCCATCGTCATCTTTTGGCCGATCATGTATTTGCCATTTGGTTCCACCACAGACGGCGAATCGCCGATGAAGCCCCATCCGCTAGGCGGAGGCTGCATGGTCCAGGTATTTGCCAACGGGTCGTAAACCGCACCCTGATTGGTGAAAGCGAAGGAACCGAAGTTGTACTCGCCGCCTTCGATAATCACGCGTCCATCGCTCAGCACAGCTTCGGTCTCAGCGTAGGGCGAGTAGCCCGCGGGCAAACTGGCGACCTGAGTCCAGGTACCGTTGACGTAACTGCCGTTGATGTCGGGCGTCAGCGTCCACCAGTCCGAGTCGTTATCGCCTTGTACCAGCGCTCGGCCGTCGGTGAGTAGCATCACCGTCTCGGCGCCATCGGGCGCCGGGTGGGTAAGTCGTGTAATGGTCTGGGCATTCAGCACCGCACAGGCGCCGAGCGCCATTGCGGATAACGTAAGCAAGAATCTCCTCTTCACAATTATCCTCTCCACATCTTGAATTCAGGTGAACCACGTCATTCACGGCAGGAACAGCTCAAGCGGTGATTGGACGCAAGTCGATTGTCGCGAAACTTTTCAGGAGTTATGGTCTGCGAGAAAAGTGAGTGACAAAGGTGTGCAGAATCTTCTCGCAACCGTTTGGCACCTGTCAAATACAAACTGGAAGGCCGCGAAGAAGTTACAGGTGGGCTTGAACGTTATCGAAAATCGAAACCCTGCGCCTCGTCTGGTTGCGATCCACCGCGTTTTTAGAGGCTAAATCGTCTGTTGATGGTGATGGGTCCCAGTACTACTGCCCTCGTAAGGGCCGCGCCTGCGCTCCAGGTAATCTATAGCGTTCATGATTTGATCGGTTACGAATTCCAGCCCGGTATCGGAGTTGACCATCATGTGATACAGCCGGCGGCAAGGCCATTCGGCATTGAAGTACTTGCGAACAAATGCGGCGCGTTCCTGATCGATGGTGTCGACCATTTCTGCGGCTTCCTTCTCGCTCATCTTGAGCCGCACCATGCGCTTGATCTTCTCCTCGCGTGACCCGTACACGAAGACGCGAAACGTATCCGGGCGATCGCGCAGAATGTAGGGAGCTCCACGTCCCACAATGACGCAGTTTCCCTCGCGGGCTTTCTCTTCCATCAAACGATGCGCGAGATTGACCATCATGTCGGCGTCGAAGATGTGGTGATCGGCCACCGGCAGCGCGCGCTCATAGCTCCCGCGCCAGAAAACCTTGGCCAGCCGATGCATCAACGTGTCCACCTTTTCGTCGCAACGGGCGACCACCTTGCGGTCGACGGCAGCCATGCGCGCGATCTCTCCCGTGAGCTGCTGATCGAGCAACTGCCAGCCCTTGCGGTGGGCCAGTTCGGCCGCCACCAGGCTTCCTCCAGCGCCGTATTCCCGCTCCACGGTGATGATTCTGAACATGACGTCCTCCTTACCAATCTTGTGGCGGAACTCTCATCGTCGAATATGGTGCCCGGCTCAGCCCACGCCTGTCCGCATTTCTACATCGGAAATGCTCAGGGTGCAACCTTGGGCCCCTTCATCTTAGGACGCATGCGCTATGAGATGAGTTAGCCGAGACCGGGTTCGGCGTCAGCCGGCGTGCCGGAAGCTTTTTGTGAAGAACTGATACGGGCCGAGTCCGATGAGGAGTTGAAGGGTCTATATAGATCGTAAGGAATAGATCGTAAGGAGAAGTGTTGATGCGAAACACACAACTAATCGTGCTCCTGCTGGGCTTGAGCATGGCAGCCTTTGCCCAACAGGCGGCACAGCCCGATTCGACCTCAACGACCTCAACTGGCGCCGGTTCAGCGGCAATCACGGTTTCAGGCCCGGTTGTAGCGGACTATGGCAAGCAAGTCGGCGGGGGCAACTCGGTCGAGGACAAGATTGCCAAGGAAGTGCGACACCAACTGCTCATGCTGCCCTACTATTCGCTGTTCGATGACCTCGGCTACTCCGTTCAGGGCCGCACCGTGACTTTGACGGGCATGCTAACCAGCCAGGATGCAATCACCAAGAACGACGCGGAAGGTGCGGTGAAGCGGATCGAAGGGGTGGAGAAGGTCATCAACAACATCGAGGTGCTGCCGCCTTCTCCAGCGGACGATGCGGTTCGGCGCCGCACCTACGAGAAGCTTATTCACACCGGAGCGCTCTCTCGATATTTCTGGGAGGCTGCCCCGAGTATTCACATCATCGTGAAGAACCAGCGGGTTACGCTTGCAGGCTTTGTCATGAATGAAATGGACAAAAACATGGCCGGCATCGCTGCGAAAACGGTCCCCGGCGTCTTCGAGGTCACCAACAACCTGCGCGTGGTCAAGGGCTGAGCGCGCGTGCGGCCAGCCCGCTTTGAACTTGGTGATGAAGGCTATCGTGGTACGGCGTAGACGTCGCTGAGGTGCTTCTTGCGGCCGGATGCGAGCAGGGCACCGAGGAGAACCGCCGGAACGATCGTCAGCAGAAATGTCAGGTGATACCACACCGGAAATCTGCTCCAGATGGCGATATGCGCAGGTAGAAACATCGCCAGCACCACCATGCCGACGACCCACGGCGGCCAGCGGTTCGAAGGGGATATCCAACCGGTTACGGCACCTGCCGCCAGTGAGGTCACGATAGCCATCACCAGGCGTGCCCACTTCATGCCCAGCGTGAACTGGAGCGTCTGTTCGGCAGCGTGGTAGTCGGGCAGGCTCAGGCGAAGCAAACGATTGATCAGGGAAACGACGACAAGCCAGGTGAGGAGTCCTGCGAGGCAGGCGAGAATCGAACGCTTCATAACAACCGCTCCTTGGTAGGATCATAATAGTACAATTAGACTAATGAAAGCTGAACTATATATTTTGGGGGTTCTGCACCGCGGCGACTTCCACCCCTACGAGATCAAGCGGCGCCTGAGCTCAGGCCATGATCGAGTGCTTTACCGACGTGGATGTCGGTACGCTGTACTACGCGGTGCGCCAGCTTGCCGACTCCGGCCTGTTAACTGCGGTCGCCCACCAGCGTGTGGCGCGGGGAGGCATGCGCACCGTCTACCGCATTACCCCGCGCGGGCGCGCCCGATTTCGTGAGCTGTTACATGCGCAATTCGCGGCCGACGGCGATCTCAGGCAGACGCTTTACGGCCCCATGCTCTTCCTGCATCTCGCCGACTTGGGATTGGTGGCCGAGGCCCTGCGCAGCCAGATGGAGAGGCAGAAGGCGCGATTGGCCGAGATCCGTCAATTGCGTAAGCAATGGGGCAAGACGCTGCCCACCGGCAGTCGCCACCTGGTGCAGCACATGGAGGAGCAATGTCGTCTCGACCTGCGCTGGCTCCGCACTGTGCTTGCCGATGTGGAGGCCGGTCGGGTTCGCGATACTTCGCGCCCGGATAAACTCGCGGCCAAGGCCTGATTGATTCATGCCCGTGTTGTCGGTTGTCCGGTGGTTTCGTTTTCCTGCAGCAATGGAATAATAAGAGCTGCTCAAGCATGGCACGGAGGATCTATGGGGTCGGAGCAGCTATGCACGGTACGAACCGGCGGTAAGACGTCGAAAGGGAAGGCGCTGCTGGAGACCAGTGAGATCATCTTCCGCGGCGACTTCCGGCTGAAAATTCCCTTTGCGTCATTAGAGTCCACCGTCGCTAAAGACGGCGAGCTTCGCTTGAAGTGGGCCGACGGCAGCGCGGTTTTTGAACTCGGCGAGCGCGCCGCCAAGTGGGCCGACAAAATCCTTCATCCTAAGAGCACCGCTGAGAAACTGGGCATCAAGCCGGGTCTTACTGTCTCGGTGTGCGCGATTCGCGACCCTGACTTTATGCGCGATCTCCGCGCGAGTACCAAGGCATTCTCCAATACAAAACTGCTGCAGGACTCAGATCTCATCTTCATGGGCGCATCGGAGACGGAAGATCTCGGCGAAATTAGCGACATCCTGCCCGCGCTCGCAGCGAGCGGCGCTCTGTGGATTGTCTATCCCAAGGGCAAGCAGGAGATTAAAGAAGTCGAAGTGATTGAGGCAGGTAGATCCGCAGGGCTGGTGGACGTCAAGGTGGTGAAGTTCTCTGCGACGCACACCGCGCTAAAGTTCGTAAGGCCGAAAGCGAAGCGGTAAATCGTCAGATTGCGATCAAGCCTTTTTGTACATCTTCCTCTGCGGCACGCAGGCTCTCCAGTGTGCCCAGATCGCGCCAGTAATATTCGTCGGCGCGGAATGCAACGATCTTCTCGCCTTCTTTGGCCAGCCGAAGATAAACGTCGACAATAGAGAAAACGCCCGCCTCTTGGATTAATGTGAAAATCCGCGGCGAGATAATGTGAATGCCTGAGAAGGCCAGCGGCGTCATCTGCATTGCCGGGCGAACCAGGTCATCGGGGGAATCTTTGATCCTTCGTCCGCAGAGCTGGCCAGTACCGTCGAACAGTAGTTGTCGCGAGCTTGCGCGCTGCTGGACTGCCAGCGTCGCCAGCGCACTCTGCTCAAGATGTAACTGCAGCATCGCCCGGAAATCAATGTTGCTGAGGACATCGACATTGTGCAGCAGGAAGGGCTCGTTCGAATCCGCAAAGAAATGCGCCGCCTTTTTCAGCCCGCCGCCGGTATCGAGCAGAACATCTTCACGCGAGACATCAATATTCATGCCGAAATTCTGATTGGCATCGAGATAGTCGCTCAGCATATCGGCACAGTGATGCGCGTTGATGATTACGTCGTTGATGCCGAACCGGCGCAGGCGGGAGAGCGTGATGTCCAGCAGCGTGCGGCTGGCAACCTCGACCAGAGCCTTGGGACAATCGTTCGTGAGCGGGCGCAGCCGCGTGCCCAACCCGGCGGCGAGCACCATAGCTCTCATCGCAACATCTTCTCCAACTCGATGTGATGCAGCTCGACTTCAACGCCCCGGCTGCGCAGATGTTGAGCCAGTCGATTCGCGAGGAAGACCGAGCGATGCTGGCCGCCCGTGCACCCGAACGAGACCATCAGGTTGTGAAATCCCCGGCCACGATAGTTCTCGACCGCAGCATCGATGAGCGCACTTACGTTTCGGAAGTACTGATGCACGCTCTCGTGTCGGTTCAGGTAATCGATCACCGCCGCATCGTCGCCGGTCAATGTTTTGAATCGCTCTTCGCGGCCGGGATTAGGCAGGCTACGCGCGTCGAAGACGAATCCGCCGCCGTTGCCGCTATCGTCCTGAGGCGGTGCGCCGCGGTGAAACGAGAAGCTGTAGATACGGACTAGAAGCCCAGTTAGTTTTTCAGGATTGAAACTCAGCAGCTTGTCGGAGGCGAGCATCGCCTCGAATGCATTCGTCAACACGGGAAGCGCAATCGGCAGCTCGACATTCTGCAATAGCCAGCGCAGGTTCTTCAGCGCATAAGGAATACTTTGCAGGAACAGCGGCTTGCGTTCATAGAATCCGCGAAAGCCATAGGCGCCCAGCGCCTGCATCACGCGCACATAGACATAACCGTAGTAGTAGCGGAGAAATTCTTCGCGATTGAGCGCGATATGCTTTGAAAGTTCGTCGAGGTAGTGCTCAAGCAGATGCTGGCGGACATTGGGCGGGAGATCGGCCTTGGCATCAAAGAGCAACGAGGCAATGTCATACTGCAACGCGCCTTTGCGGCCGCCCTGGTAATCGAGAAACCACGGTTCGCCATCGCGCAGCATGATGTTACGCGACTGAAAATCGCGGTACAGGAAGTAGTCGCGGTCGGCGGCGAGCAGAAAGTCGGTCAGCGATTGGAAGTCGTCTTCCAGCCCCTGCTCGTTGAAGTCGATGGCCGCCAGCCGCAGAAAATAGTACTTGAAATAGTTTAGGTCCCACGCAATCGACTGGCGATCGAAGCTGGCGCGGGGGTAGGCGAACTCGTAATTCAGCGTCTTGCCTGCATCAACCTGAAATCGCGGCAAGACGGCGATCGCCTTGCGATAAGTTTCGATTACCTCGGGCGCGATGTTCTCGCCATCACGGTTCTTCGATAGAAACTCGAACAGCGTGGTGTTGCCGAGGTCTTCTTCCAGATAGGTGTCGTGTTCGAGATTCTCACCGTAAATCTCGGGTACCGGCAGCCCGCAGCTTCGAAAATGCCGTGAGAACTCAACGAACGCGACGTTTTCTTTGTGAACACTATAAAGAATGCCGATGGCATTGTGGCCGCCGCCGCTGAGCCGCAGGATCTTTCGCCCTGAAGCGCCGAGGTTTGCCTGGAGCGCCAACACGCTGGTCGCAGGCGCGCCAAAATGCCGCTCAAAAAGTTGCTTGAGGATGTCGATTGACATATCGGGCGAAGATTCCGGCCTGAAGGCAATACCATACATGCTTGAGGCAAGGAAATCACCTGCCCGGCGACCGTCCCTTTAAGGCGCAGGCCGTATCGTGAGCGGACTCCGAGGTCGGTAGACCGCTGCTACTCCAGAATGTAAAGCGGGCTGGCTTCGCCAGTGCGACCCGGCTGCCCCAGATGCAGTTGCCAGTCGGGCGATCGCAGCTCCGGCATAGGCTTCGCCTGGAACAATTTGCGGCATTGACGCGCCGTCCAACGGGCCGCAATCTTCGATTTTTTGCGCCGTGCACTGTCGGTGGAGATACCGGTGCCGGCGTACATCTGGCGATAGAGTTTCGACAGAAAGCAAAAAGCAACGCGTGACTTGAGGGTGGGGGCGCAAGCGGAGCGCTTCCAGATTGAGCGCATATTGTAAAAACGGTCCCACGCTGATTGCGTGCGCTCGCGAATTTCATCGGAACTCATGCTGGGATGGGGGGTGAACATCTTGGGCCGGTTGGCGATAGGTATCTGCCAATATCGGGTGATCGGCACGCCGCCCACGTAGGTGGGACTCTCCGCCTGCTCTTTCTCCCACCGATCGAAGTCGACGGTTCCGGGAAATGGCGTCATCATGACGAACTGCGCGAAAGCGATCTCCGCTTTCAGCGCCAGCTCGGCAGTCGCAGAGAAGGTGCCCGGCCGGTCGGTCGGCAGACCGAAGATAAACGAGCCCAGCACGTGTACTCCGTGCTCGCGGAAGGTCTGCAACTGGCGAACTAAGTCGTCGCCCGAGCAGTTGAAATCCTTGTAAACGGCCTTTAATCCTTCGGGAGTCACAGCTTCCACTCCGACCAGTGCCCCCTTGATGTTGGCTTCGCGCATGGCGTCAAGAAATTTAGTGTCCTCGGCCGCTTCCATCGTGATCTGGGTGTAGAAAACCATCTCCTTAGGAAGCTTCGCGAGTTCGGCCATCAGTTGAAAGCGCTCTTCGCGTATCTGTTCCAGTTCCGCAACCCGCGCCAGGTTGTTCTGCTGCTTTGCCAGACGCAGGTCGGTGAGCGTGACGGGATAAAAGTTATCGTCGGCGAGCGCTATAAAGCGAATGCCGCGGCGGCGGAGATCGACGATTTCGTCAACGACGGCCTGAAAACGGCGCTGCCGGGGCTTTTGACCGTCAGTGCGCCATACCGAGCAGAACGAGCAATGCTTGGGGCAACCGCGGATGGTCTGCACCGACGCCCACATATACTTGTCCACCTGCATCAGGTCCCAGCGGGCAGCGAGAAACTGATCGCCGGCGATTTTCCCACCGTCGTAGATCCTGCCCGGAGTTCCCGCAACACAATCGCGCACCACCTTGGCCCAAATCTGGTCGCCATCGCCCTTGACCACACAATGCGCGGCTCCCAGTTCGAACGGCTCCTCCGGGTAGAGGGTGGCGTGAATCCCTCCGTAGACTACCCAGGCGCCGCGTGCGGCTGCGGCTCGGCCCACTTCATACCCACGCATCGCATTTCCGGTATGCACGCTGATGCCGACGACGTCGCCTTGGTGGATGGCTTGAAGGTCGATCTGCTCCAGGGATTCATCGACCAGGATGGGTTCGCCTGCGGAATCGGGGGTAGCGGCTGCGAGCACGAAAAGCCAACGTGGAGTGATGACCGCGGTGCCAAAGGAATTGTCGCTGGGGTTGACCAAGTGCACGTGCATCCACACACCCTTTCACTTACGTTGCTTGCTTGCGGCTATCAGGTTGCCTGCGTGACGGTGTGCGGGGTTGGCGCGGGCTAGTGAGTCAGATCCCCGTAAGAGTGCTTAGACCGAATGCCTGGGCTATGTTCCGCGAGAAACTTGAAGGGGGTGTTTCTATTCAAGGAGGGCTCGGAACAACCTCTGTAGCCTAACACGGAAGGGTGAGCTGGCGCGAAATGTCGCTTGCGTGTTCGGGCGATTTTGGGAGCACCGGGGCGGCAACCTCGCGCCCGGAAGACAACCCCTGCGTGAGTCAGTTCTTCGCCTGCTGAGTTGGCTGCGGCAGCGGGCCGACGTTAGACGGCATATCGCCGGTCAGAGCCTGCATGAACTCGATCAGGTCCTGACGCTCCTGGCCGGTGAGGAAGTCGAGCGAATGGACTTCCTTGTCCAGATAGGGATTGGAGTTGCCCCCGCCAACGTAGAAGTCCATGACATCCTTCAGCGTCTTCAGGCTGCCGTCGTGCATATAAGGAGCGGTGATGGCCACGTTGCGCAGGGTGGGCGTCCGAAACGCGCCGGTTTCGCGCACATCGCCGGTTATGGCCGCGCGTCCTGCATCGTTGGTCCGATCATTGGAGAAGCCGACGCCGATGTTGTGAAACTTATTGTCGGTGAACAGAGCGTATTTCTCGCCGATGGTGTGGCAGCTTTCGCAATTGCCTTTCTTCGGATCGCGAAAAAGTTCGAGGCCGCGGACCTGCGCCTCTGTCATCGCTGACTTGTCTCCGCCGTAGTAGTAGCGGTCAAAAGCAGAGTTGCCGCTGAGCACCGTGCGCTCAAACGAGGCGATACACTTCTCAGCCTTTTCGTAGGTGATCGGCCCGGGACCAAAGGCGGCGGTGAATTCGGCAACGTAAGTCGGATCTTGCGAGAGGCGCTGTACGACTCCGTGAAGCGTATGCGCCATTTCGACCGGGTTCGTCACTGGTCCTTCACTCTGTTTCTCCAACGATCCTGCGCGACCATCCCAGAACTGAAGCGTCCAGTATGCCGAATCAATCACGCTGGGAGAGTTGCGCGTACCTTGCTGTCCCCGCACGCCGGTCGATACCCGACGGCCGTCTGCGAATACCATCCCCGGCATATGGCAGGAGGCACAGGAGATCGTCTGATCCGACGAGAGCGCGAAGTCGTAATACAGGCGGCGCCCCAGGGCGATGGTCTCGCGGGTGGGAGGGTTGTCGGCGGGTATGGGAACCGGAGGCAGTCCCAGGGGTGCCTTGATCTCGACTACTCTGCCGATAGGTACGGCGGTGGGCCGATTGGAGGCCGCATACCAGAGAAGCAGGCCGGCAACCGCAAAGGCCAGACATACGATATAGAGCGTGCGGCGAGAGTTCATTCCAGGGTCGGATTTGGTGGGCAGTGCAGGACTCGAACCTGCGACCTTCTGGGTGTAAACCAGACGCTCTAACCAACTGAGCTAACCGCCCCTGCGTGCGCGCGAGCGCAACGGGACAACTCTCTGAGTCTATCAAACCAGCAATTCAAGAAAAAACGAGCCGCGGATTTGCGCGGACTCACGCGGATCAGAAAAGCCTGGGAATAAGAAAAACAAGAATTAATCCGATCCGTGAAATCCGCGTAAATCCGCGGCTAAGGCTTTTCTCCCTTGGCATTGGCAAGGAGCCGACGATTATCCAATTCGCGGGCATCTTTTGCGGCTTCTCTGGAAACTAAACATGCGGGCGCAAATTTGTGCCTTTTTGATCGAACTCTGGCAGGTGCTAAGGATGAAAGCCGTTCTCTTCGTCGATGATCACGAAGTTTTAGCGCGTTTGAGCTGCGAGATTCTGGAAAGCCAGGGTTATCGCGCGGTGTGTGCCTACAATGCCCACGACGCTCTCGATAAGTTCAAGCGCGAGAAATTCGACATTCTGGTAACCGACTTCAAGATGGACGGCATGAACGGCCTTGAGTTGGCGCGGCGTGTCCACGACACCAACCCTGAGATTCCAGTTATCATCGTCACCGGCTACGCGGACGTCCATTCCGGCAAGGACGCTAAAGAGGTCTTGCAGAAAGAGCAGATGTTTCCCGCCCTGCTGGATAAGATTAAGTGCTACCTGGGCGAATCCGAGGCTGCCCCCGCGGCCTGAGTCCGTCCCGAATCCGCGGCGAATATCCCCCTGAAGTGTCATTCCAGAGAGCCGCAATCCGCGCTCTTTGATGCTCCCATCCTGCTAAAATTTTCTGTTATGGCATTCCCAACAGATCGGCCTCGTCGACTCCGTCGCAACGAGTCGTTACGCTCTTTTGTTCGCGAAACCCGCCTCAGCCCTGAAGGCTTTGTCTATCCACTGTTCGTCTGTCCCGGCGAGGGCATACGCAAGGAAGTGCGATCGATGCCGGGCGTCTACAACCTGTCGGTGGACGAAGCCGTAAAAGAGTGCAGGGAAGTGAAAGCGCTAGGCATTCCCAGCGTGATTTTGTTCGGCCTTCCGGAAGAAAAGGACGAAATGGCGACCGGCGCATGGGAGCGAAACGGCATCGTGCAGCGCGTTGCCCGGGCGATTAAGCGCGAGGTTCCGGGGCTGCTGCTGATGGGCGACGTTTGTCTCTGTGAGTACATGTCGCACGGGCATTGCGGAATCGTGGATACCACGGGCGGAAGTTATACCAGGGCGCGCCGGGAGGCGGATGCCTTCGTCCGCGAATTGGAATCGCAAGGTAAGACCGTCATTAAGGTCGGGTCGCGATCATCAGCAGCGGCGGCGGCGATTGCGCCGGTAGTGGCTGAAGAATACGAAATCCTCAACGACGCCACGCTGGAGTTGCTGACCAAGACGGCGGTGTCGCAGGCAGAGGCCGGCATGGACATCATCGCTCCCAGCGACATGATGGATGGCCGGGTGCAGGCGATTCGCACGGGACTCGATGCTGCCGGATTCGAGAACACTCCTGTGCTCTCGTACGCAGCCAAATTTGCCAGCGGATTTTACGGGCCATTCCGCGAGGCGGCGGATTCGGCTCCGCACTTCGGTGACCGGCGCTCGTACCAGATGGATCCGGCAAACCTGCGCGAGGCCATGCGCGAGATCGAGCTCGACCTGGAAGAAGGCGCCGACATGATCATGGTCAAGCCGGCCATGCCGTACCTGGACGTGATCCGCGAAGCGCGCAACCGCTACGACGTGCCGGTTGCCGCGTATCAGGTGAGTGGTGAATACGCCATGATCAAAGCCGCTGCGCTGAATGGATGGATCGACTATGAGCGCGTGATGATGGAGTCACTGCTCTGCATCCAGCGTGCAGGGGCGTCCATCACGCTGACCTACTTTGCCAAAGAAGCAGCCCGGTTGCTGGGATAGAATCTACCAACCAGCAATGCGTTTACACCACACAGGAATTGTTGTGCCCGACATCAAGGCATATGGCGAGATTTATGCCGCAACGCTCGGGCTGGCGCCCACAACAGAAATCTTCCACGATCCACTCCAAAAGGTCCGGGTGCAATTCTGGGGCGGGGGAGAGTCCGAGAGTTGGATCGAGTTGATTGAACCGGCGGCCGAAGATTCGCCGGTTTGGCGGGCCTGCAGGAAGGGTGGGGGCCTGGACCACCTCTGCTACGAGACCCCCGATATTGAGAAAACGGTGCAGCATTCGCTGGCCAACGGGGGCGCGCTGGTTCGAGACCTGGCTCCTGCCGTAGCCTTCGGCGGACGAAGAATCGCCTTCCTGTACTTCCTCGAGTTGGGCCTGATTGAATTCGTCGAAACGCCGGCTTGATCCCCAGCGCCGTCCCGACCGGTTCAGAACGCCTTGTACACCATGTCGGGTGCAGACTGGCTTGTCAGAAGGGTAATTGCAATCAGCAGAACCGCAAGTCCTGAGTTCCAGGCTGCGCGAGCGTACACCGAAGCCACTGCCGGCATGTCATCCAATTGCACAGCGAGGATTCGCGCGCGCAGCAGCTCCCAGGCAGCCAGAATCACCGTCGCAGCCACGAAGATGACCAGCCACGCAGCGATCATTTCAGCCAGCCCGAGTCGCTTATAGAGAATGTCCATCTCTTTCCACGTCGACCAGAACCACACCAGCGAGAAGGTGAAATAAGTGAACGTCAGGCCACGGGCAACGGCCCGATATACCGGGTCTGCGGCGAGCTTGCGGTATCCTTGCCGGCCTAACCACTTGGCGAGCAGGATCTGGTAGAGCTTGTTCAAACTCATTCCCAGCCCGAGGAGCAGGCCATAGAACAGGAACTCTGAGGTTTGACCGTGCCAGATGCCGATCAGCGCAAAGGTCACGAAATAAGCCAGCACCGCCCAAAACGGCTCCAGGGTGATGGAGGGGAAGCGCCGCATGAGAGTCAGCATCATGGGGTTGAACACATAGCGCTTCAACCAGTTGGAGAGCGTGATGTGCCACTGACCCCAAAAATCGAGGAAGTTCCTTGCCGAGAACGGACGGTTAAAATTCTCCGGCAGGTGGAAGCCAAGCAGTTCTCCAACGCCGATCACCATGTCGATATAACCGGAGAAATTGCAGTACAGAAAAATCGGGTAGAGTCCGAAGACCAGAATGCCCGAGATAAGCCTGCTTGCAGGATGCGCGGTGGTAAGCAACTCGTCCATCGCGTTTTGGCGTATCTGCGACGCGACCAGAGCCAGCACATTGGTCTTGATGACACCGCGAAGGATGCGCTCCAGCGCCGCTACGACTACGGCAAAATCAGGGCGGCTGTTCCCCAGCAATCCGGGGCTATCTTTGAAGTCCTGGTAAAGCTGGATGGGACCACTGACCAGAGTTGCGAAACTGCACGTGTAATTGAAATATGTGATCGGCCCGATGCCCTCCTCGATTTCGCCCGAGCCGCTATCGATCTGCAAATGAAGAACGCGGAAGAAGATGTATGACAGGCCGATGGTGACGTAGGCGAAGTGCAGAAAGCTCGAGGACGGAAGGAATGTATATTTCTTCAGCCAAATGAAAGCGCCAATGGTTACCAGCAACACCGGCCAGAAGAAGACACGCCCATTGGAGCGGACCAGTTTCACCCCGATGTATCCCCACACCAGGAACGCCGCCAATGGGAGATAAGACTTCGGCTGCAGCGAGAATGTCGCGAGGAACGCAGCGTTGGCGAGGAGCAAAACGAAGCGGTGCCATCCGGCAGAGCGGCTCAGGTTGTAGGCGACGATAAGTCCGGCCGAGAAAAGCAGGAATGGAAAGGCTGCGTCCAACTGTCGTCCTCGCTACTTTGGATTTCCCAGCGCCGAAATAATGGCTTTAGAAGCGGTTCGATAACCTTCCGGCGTGTAGTGCGCCGGAAAGGAATAAAAATACCTGTCGTTCTCGTGGGCCCGCGCCGCGGGCAGGTCAGGGAAGACGGTAGTCACGTCGATCACCCTGATACCCAGGCGGGAGCATATGTCGAGAACCTTGCTGCGATCTTCATCGTGCCTGCGGCGAAGTCCCGGGCTGTAGTTTGCAATGCCGGGATACCGCGCCGCGTCCGGCCAGTACACCAGGGTGACTTGGCCTCCCCAGGCTTGAACTTCTCGTGAACCCTGCTGCAGTATGCGCTCGAAAAGCGGCGCATTGAACTCGATGGGCTGGGGCGGATGCAGCCGCGCGCGATAGTCGAATTCCAGGGTGCGAACGTTTTTCAGAACCAGAAAGTCCTTGAAGCTGGTCGCCCAGCTATGGGCGTGCAGTGCCTGGCGGATGCCGGAATCCACGTAGCCGTCGATGGCTTTGTCCAGCTCTGGCTGCTTGTCGATCAGCTTCTGCGAAAACTCGGGATCATCGACGTATCGAAGCATGAACGGCGAGTGGCTCTCGACCTCGAGATATTGCGGGGTGTGCGACTCGGAGTAAATCCAAAGCACCTGCCTGGGCTTGGCATACCGTAAGTACTCGCGGATTGATGCGAGAGTAAATATGGGTCCATGCCCACCAGCGCCCAGGGTGACGGTCTGCGGGAACTTCGTTCTGAGCTGCCCGGCGATGCTGTCCGCCTGCGGAACACATTCACCAACGGCGTTCGAATCACCGACAATCGCGATGTCGAGCGGGTTTTTCCAAATCACGTTGGGATTGGGGAAGCCGTATTGGTCGGTGGTGTAAGTGAGGTATTGTCCCCCCTCATTGCAGGCAACGACGAAGACTTGCGAGTGGTTTCCGAGAGGGATGATCTTCTCACCGGCTATCTTCAGAGGATCGCCGACCAGCAGGTAGGGATAAAAAGGTGGATAGGCGTTTACACCGGCGCTGCGATCTTCGAGGATGGCTTCCAGGCGCGTGCGTGGATCGTACTGAATGCCTGCTGCCGTCGCGGCTTTGCGCACGCTGTTCTGAATAGGGAGATCGTCGTTGTAGACCCCGCGAGATATTAATTCCGTCGCATACAGTCCGGCGATGGCGCCGACCATGAGCGCGGCGGCAAAGATTCGAATTGCCGGTTTGGCCGCCAGCAGCAGCAGGCAGCCCAACGCCAGCACCGCAGGTCCGGCAATGACGTAACGCGCTTTATGCGCATGAAAGAAGTACGCCGAGAGGAGAAGCAGGACAAGTGCTGCAACCACAAGAACAGCATTGGCAGCCCTGATCAGGGTCTGTCGCTGGGCAGTGCTTGGTCGCGCAATTGTGGCAGTTGAGCTCATGTTTGCTGCATTGCGATTTGCGGCTTGCTACCGACCCTGAGGAGCGACCGCGGCTCGACCGACGAAGCCGTCTGAGCGGACGCGCATCGGGCACGGCTCAACCTTCGCGGCGGCTACATCGAGTTCCCACACTGTCGTTCCGTCGGCGTGTCGCTCGATCTCTGTGAAACCAAGCTTGTTGTAATGCTGCTCGACGATCTTGTTCCTTTCGCTGGGAAGAAAGGTGCCGATCAATTTGCGCACTCCGCGTTCTGAAGCGTGCCCCAGCATTTCGCGCAGCGTCATAATCTCGACTCCCCGGCCGAGCACGCGGCAGCTCATCAGCCAGGTGTCGATGTCCCAATTGCCTTCCGGCGTGGGGCGGCAGATGATGACGCTGATCATGCCATTGTCGCCGAAGCTGTCGGTCAAGCGAACTTGCAGCGTGAAGCAATTAGGATCGCTTTCCATCTCGGCCACTTCCGCTTCGGTGTAGCGGCGAGTGGTCAGGTTGAACTGGTTCGACTTATTGATGAGCTGCGCGATGCGCGCGCGTCCCGTCTCGTTGAACGGTTGGAAGGTGATCTCCATGTCGAGCGAGGCAAGGTACTGATTCAGATCACCAACCTGCTTCTGTAGGACAGCGCGACGAGCGTTGCCGTCGTAGTACGCGGCGCGGCTGAGGTCCTCCTGCGAAAACGTCGCCAGTTCGAAATATCCCGCCGCGGCCAACGTACGGGCGAAGAGTGCAGGGTCGCTCGGCATTTCCGGGATAGCAACCTGGGGCAGCGCTTTGCGGACCAGTTCGCGTTCGAAGGGATTGTCATCGACAAAGACCAGCGACTCCAGTCCCAGTGCAAGCTCCTCGGAGATGGCCTTGATATTGGTGGCCTTGTCGCTCCAGTTGGCCTGAAATACGGCGAAATGTTCTTCGCGCAACAACATCTCAGGATGCTCACGGAAAGGTGCGCGCGCGACTGCGTCTTCATTCTTTGAAGACACGGCGAGAACGACGCCCCGCTCGCGCAGTGCAAGGCAGTAGCGCTGCAATGCCAGATAAGCTTCGCCGGCAGCATCGCCCTGGGCAATCTGAATACCTTTCAGCCCGTCATCGCCGATCACGCCTCCCCACAACGTATTGTCGAGGTCGAGCACGAGGCAGCGCCGGGTTTTGCCGCGAAGCGCCGCGATGATACGGCAGATATGGTCCGCGTACAGCGGCAGGTAGGCCTGCGAGAAGGGTAGCTTCGCCAGGTTCCATTCCGAAGGCGAGAACCAGTTGGCAAGCCCAACGGTTTCGGCCAGACCGGCAACGTCCATCAACACGTCCGCCGTGCCCAGGACGGATTCAGCCAGAGCTTGATTGACGGAATCGATCAAGTTGCGCTGCGCTCCCGGCAGTGCTCGGTCGAGTGAGCCCATCAGCAACTCAGGAGGAGCAGCGAGATTCTGCACGATGCAGCTTGCGCCGCTGTTCTGCTGAATACCGTTGCGAATCATCTGTACATGGCCCAGCACAGCGTTGACGGTAGCTCGAGCTTCTTCGGGCTTGCCCAGGGTGAGCTTTAGCGGAACGCCCCGCCAGTCCAGCGCAATGAGCACGCCGTGCGGCTGCGAGCGATTGATCGCCGAATCGGGATTCAGGCTTTCCTGCACTGCCTGGTCATAACCGGCGGCGACGCACTCCAGAGCGATCCCGTATCGCGCTGCCGTGGCCGTCAGAGCGGGGGCAATGAAATCGACCGTCGCGTTGCTGATCAGCGCGAGTCGATATTCGGATAGGGGCTCCAGCGATCTTCCCTGGGCGCTGGCCGACGAGATGACTTTGGCCAGCCTGATGAGTTGATTCTCGTCCAGACCGTACGAGGCAAGTTCGCGGATGCGGGCGCCCAGCGGATCGGAACTCCGCAAGGCATCCTTGCATTGAGAGCTGAAATTGTCTGGAGTACGCGGCAGCCAGGACAACTCAGAGTAAAGGGCCGACATGGTTTATTTCCTGGCAGGAGCCGAAAGCTTGCTGTCAATCAACGCGATGAGCTCACCGACATTTTTCAGTTTGCCCGCCTCAACCGCGTTGAACTTGATGCCGAACTTCCGCTCCACCGTAAGTAAGAGGCGAACATGGGCCAGGCTGTCCCATCCGTCGACATCCGCTGCGCTTAAATCGGGCCGCAACACAATGGAGTCATCGTCGAAAACGTCGTGGAAGAGCTGCGTTAGAGTGGTTTGAGTCTGTTCTGTCATAAGTCGATAAGTCACTGATGAGAACGAAAGGTGAGCTGTCTCGACGCCATCATACACAACCCATTGCGAAGGCCGTATGCAATTCCGGCGCTCACACTTTGCAGCTGCCAAAACGGCTACGTTAGCAAGGGCCGCGACTCAGGTGTCAATCTTAATCCGCGGCTTCCAGTCGCACGTCGGCCGGCGAAATGGGTCGCACGAAAACGTCGACCGCCTGCCGGTAAAATTCGTCCTGGTCTGAAACCGGTTTCCAACCCAGCTTCTGCTTGGCCAGGGAACAATCGAGTTGCGTGAGGAGGGTGCCACAACGCAAATCGCGAAACGGCACCATCATGTTGTTCGGTTTTTTGACGGCCTTCTTCAGCAGATACCGGCTGAGTTCCCCGCCGCAGACCCGCCACATGCTTCGGGGATAAAACCTGAAATTGCGGCGCGTGCGCTCTCGCAATGCCGAGACGAACTCGGCGGCAGACGGACGAACGTCGCCTGCGAGATTGAACGTCAGGCCCTCGATGCCGGGGGCGTCCTTTGCCAGGAGCAAAGCCTGCGCCACATCGTCGACGAGCACACAAGGAAGAGGGGCCTTGCCGTCGCCAAACCCCATCACCCAGAGGTCCGACACCCGGTCGCCGAGCGCGGGATGCACCATCATCCCTCCCGGACCCATGACCAGGGCAGGGCGGGTAATCACCACCGGGAGATTGCGCGTGCGGTGCATCTCCATCAATTTGTTCTCAACCATGCCCTTGGCCTTGCAATAGTCCCCGCGGTCCTTGCGAGCAGAATCATTTCCCAGGGTGGCTTCGGTTGCCGTTCCCGGCTTGCCCAGGTACAGAGCGGCGGTGCTGCTGGTGTAAATCAGCCGTCGCACATGATTTTCGAGGCAGGCTTCGGCGATATTGATACCGCCCGCGATCACGCCGCGCTCCCAGTCTTCCCATAACAAACCTACCGGCATTGCGAGATCGTAGACGACCGAAGCCCCTGCGATCACCTCCGACATTTGCGCCCGGTTTCTCAATTTCGCCCGAGCGATACTCAACCCGAGGGTCGCTGCTCTCGCGAGCGCCAGCCGAGCGGCTCACGACAACCACACTACAACCCTGATCCGCCAGCAGCGCAGTGAGCCGCTTGCCGATGAATCCTGCGCCTCCGACGACGACTACGCGCTCAGACTGCGACAAACGATGCCTCCCTCTGTTCCGCGAAATCCAATGCCGAGTCAATGGTCATGTGACATGCTTCCACCACTCTGGTTCCTTCCGCGCCGTCGATACGGGGCGTCCTGTCGGCAGCCAGGGCGCGATAAAAAGCGGCAACGCTCGATCGAAACGAAAAGGCCTGCTGCTCGTAACGCGGGGCGACACCCATTGCTCCCTGGGAATACATTTTTATGGCGCGCAGGCTGCGCCGTGCCATGTCCCAGGAATTTCTAAACCCATTAACCATGTCGTCCAGGCGCATGTAGGGAGTCTTCTCGTAGAGCTGAATCGTGTTGCGCCGGATGTCGACGAAGGCCTGTGCATCCTCGCCCAGGACGAACACCGTGATCGAGGCATAGGAGCCGCCAACGGAGAACGTGACCTGTGCGTTTCCGCGCTCGCAAACCAGCGAGGTCTGCCAATGCTTGAAGAATCGCACTCCGTTGCTCAGCGTAATTTCTCCCGAGACAGCGGTGGGAGCCTTCAGCGCCCGTCCCAGCAGCCGAATGGGAATTGACAACGGGTGAGGCCCGATCTCCAGCATGACTCGGCCGGTGTCACCGAACATCCAGTGACTGGCGACTGCTTTCTCCAGGCCGGGCATGGGCGCAGTGAACATCACCTGTACCTGCTCAATAGCGCCGAAGCGGCAGGCACGAAGGGCAGCGATGAGTTCCAGGAACGCCGGCATGAATACCACGTTGTGATTGACGCCGATGTGTAAGCCGTTTCGTTGAGCCTGCGCCTCTAATGCCTGGCACTCGTCGACGGCGACGCAGAACGGCTTCTCCATGAATAGATGGCAGCCTGCCGACAAGCACTGCTCACCCGCGTTGAAGTGCAACTCGGGAGGCAGCAGGACGTGAACCACGTCGGGCCGCGTTTCCTGGAGCATGGTTTCCAGGTCCCCGAACGCCGCAGGAATCCCATATTTCTTCTGGATGGTCTGGGCGCGATCCAGGTTGATGTCGCAGACGGCTACTGTCTCGACCAGTTCGGGGATAGCCTGCAGAGCTGGCGCGTGGCCTTCAGATATGTTTCCCGCGCCGAGGAGAGCGACGCGGAATCGCGATTTCGTGTTTGCTGGGCCGAGTTGCGGGATGGGTCACCTCGTAGTCTGCAGCTTGCTCTGCCAAGCAACAATTGTACTCAAACAGCACTGCTGGAAGGTTGAGGAAAAACCGAGATGAAGCCCCGCAGGTGAGCTGTTTGGGCCCAAATTCCCATAATAGGAGGCAACGAAGAGTGGGTCACGAATCACCATACCTAATAACGAAAAGCAAAAAGAAGAAGCGCTGGTTAGCTTGAGGAAAGCGGATCAACGCTTCGGTAGGAGTCGAAGATGCTTTGGACGCTCGCGGTAATCTTTTTCATCCTGTGGGTGCTTGGGTTGGTGCATGTGTTCGCCATCGGGCCCTGGATGTGGTTGTTCCTCGTGATCGCTGCGATCTGCCTGATAGCGCAGGTTGCGAGTGGCCGCCGCGCAACGCCGCCTCCCGCTGCCTGAAGCTGGCTGGGGAACAGAGCGGTGCGGATGGGAAACGCCAGTCACCTGATCGGCGGCTGGCGTCCAGTTCTGGTGTGCTTGTCGTGGCGGGAGGGAGCGGGAGGCCGGAGGGCAGCTCCGGCCGGGCGGGTGCATGTTGCTAGGCGAAACGCTTGCGCTGTGAGAACAGGCCGATGAGTCCGCTGCCGATGAGCAGCAGGGTTCCCGGTTCAGGCGTCAGGTACATAAATTCCTGGTCACCACCAGCGGAGTTTTTGTCGGTCGGAGTCACGATCTGAACTCCCGAAAAGTCGATGTTCGAGAGGTCGCTGGTCTGCGCCAGGTTGTACCAGAAGCCCGGGCCGAGGCTTCCCGGTGGGATGCCACCCATATCAACATTGGGATCAAGGAGCTTCCAGATGGCAAAGTTAATGTTGCCCCATTCGGTTTGATTGCTGTCGCTAATCTGCATCAACAAGAATCCGGCTTCCTGGTACGCGGTCAGGTTGTTGAATCGGGTGTTGCTCAGATCGCCGCTGGCGAGGTTCGTGATGTTAGCCAGCCAGGTGTCCCCAACGTTGGACTGGTGAAGGAAATCGTCGCAGATCATTGGCATCGCCGGCCGATTGTCGATGGTGAGGTAGTAGGGATACGTATATTCGCCGTTCTGGTTCTGTCCTCCCAAGCCGGCGAAGCGTACTTCCGCCGAATCGGCGAAGGCGGCCATACTTGCGCCGATAACGAACAATAAGGCCACCAACAATTTCACTGCTTTTGATTTGCTCATCTCTGTCCCCTTGCTAAAAGTGTTCCGACTGCGTTCGATATTCGAAACTTGCCGTAATAAAGGGCAAGCCTGCCGCCATCGGCAAATTGGGGGAATCTAGCTAAAAATGCAGGGCTTATCTGGGGTGACGATTCCTGGCAGACGGCCAGAAATGCAGAACTTTGCGCAGTTGTGGAAGTTAAAGCAGTTTCAAGGTAGGTCTATGCGGTAGAGCGGACCTTCAGGTCCGCGTCCAGGCTGCCCAAGGTTCGGGCTTTTCGTCCACTGCGGCGCAGTGAACGAAAAGCCTCCTCAAAGGGGACTGCGCTACGCGGCGCTGAAGCGCCGCACTACCCGAGCTGGCGGATACAGCGATGACGCAACTGCTCTAGGCGACGGGTCGCGAACGAATGTCGTACTGCCGGATCTTGTAGAGCAAGGCTTTGTAGCTGAGGTTGAGCATCACGGCGGCACGCTTTCGGTTCCAGCCGGTCTTTTCGAGCGCGTTTGAGATGGCTTCCATTTCGGCGCCAGTTTTCACCGTGCGCACCATCTCCTTGAAGTCAGGTTCGAGTGCCGCCGCTTTGGCGAAGTCGGGGTTGTCGCTCTCGTCCTCGAGCTCCCGGATTGAGGATTCCTCATCGCCCAGAACCAGATACCGCTTTACGAAGTTCTCCAGTTGGCGAATGTTGCCCGGCCAGGAGTAGTTCTCGCACGCGCTGAGCAAGCGCGGCGACAGCGGCAGAATGGGGCAGGCATAACGTTCCGCTACGCGCAGCAGAAAGTGACGAAGCATCATCGGAATCTCTTCCTTGCGCTCGCGCAGCGAGGGCATGCGCAGCACGAAGCTGCTGAGCCGGTAATACAGGTCTTCGCGGAAGCTCCTCTCGGCAATTGCTTGCGACATGTTGATGTTGGTCGCGGCCAGGACCCGGACATCGACTTGCACCGAGCTGCGAGCGCCCAGCCGGCAGAACTGCCCGTCTTGCAATACCTGCAGCAACTTCGCCTGCAAGGCGGGAGACATTTCACCAATCTCGTCCAGCAGTAAGGTTCCTTTGTTGCATATCTCGAACTTGCCGGGCTTCGATTTGTTCGCGCCGGTGAACGCCCCCGGCTCATAACCGAATAACTCGCTTTCCAGCAGTTCGCTGGGTACAGCGGCGCAATTGACTTTCATGAAGACGCGATTGGCGCGCGCCGAGTATTTGTGAATTAAGTGGGCGAGAACTTCTTTCCCCGTGCCGCTTTCGCCCAGCAGCAGCACCGGGAAGTCGAATCGCGCGACCTGCGTTGCCTGCGCGCGGAGGTTTTGCATCTGCGGCGTGGCGCAGAAGAACAGCACTCCACCACCCAGGTCGACTGCTTTGCCGGCCTCGGGAGAAGACGCAGCCGAGTGTTGCAGGCAGAAGCGCAACACCTCGTCCATCTCTTCTTTCTGTATGGGCTTGGAAAGATAGTCCTGCGCTCCCAGGCGCATGGCTTGGGCCACTTTGCGGGTGTCGCGAACGCAGGAAATCATCACCACTCTGCTGAGCGGACTTGCTTTACGAATTCGCTTGAGAGTCTCCAGTCCATCCCATCCGGGTAAGACGAGATCGAGGAGCACCACATCTGGAACGTTTTGCCGTAGTTTCTCCAGGGCCTCCTCGCCGGTGGCGGCGGCGGTTACGCGGTAGGAATCGAGCTCCAGCGAGGTTTGCAGATACTTCCGCATACTGGGCTCGTCATCGACGATGAGGATGTGGCCCGCGCTCATTGGATGTCGCACTTGCGCTGCGCAGGATTTAGCAGCAGAAGAAAAGAGAATTTACTGCCATGGCCGGGATCACTTTCGACCCAAATCTTCCCGCCCGCGGCCTGTACCAGCTTGCGCGCGATAGCCAGGCCCATTCCGTAGCCCTCGGCTCGGGAACCCTTGCGCATCAGCCGAAAATAATCTTCGAAGATCTCCTGCTGGAACTCCGGCTCGACACCAGGGCCGGTGTCGGCAACCGAAATACGGCAGCAGTTGGGAATGCGGTTAACGGCTCGGCGGCGGTCAAGCGATGGCTTGCTTTTAGCGGCTCTGCGCTCCCAGAAATATGGTTCAACGTGCAGCCACACCGTGCCGCACTCGGGCGTGTACTTGATCGCGTTGTCCAGCAGATTCGAGATGATGTGCTGCACCTTGAACCAGTCAAATCGGAATGGCGGCAGCTTTTCGTTGGGAAGGAAATAAAACGCGATGATCTTGTCGTGGAAGCGCTGCGACCATAGCTCGGCAATCTCCTGTATGCAGGCGTTGATGTCGGCCTTCTCATAGTGCATCTCGAGACGCTCGACCTTCATGGAGGCATAGGCCAGCAGATTGTGCACAAAGTTGGAGAGGCGCAGGCCGTTCTCCCGTATTTCAGTCAGCACTTCGACTTGCTTGTTGGTCAGCGGCCCAAGTTTTTCTGCCAGCAGCAGATGAAGATACCCGTCTATTACCCCGAGCGGGGTCTTCAGTTCATGGGCCGCAGTGGCCAGCGCCTCGCGAAGATCGGCAGCCGAGTCGTCCTCATCCAGCAGTTGAAATGTTCGATTATGGCTGGCGATGCAGGAGGAATTGGCATAGACTGTGGCCACTGCTCTCCTCCTCAACGGTAGTCATTACTGGCCCGACAGAGGCTCATAACCTCTATCTCGACAATACGGCTGAAAAGGTTTAACCGTGTACGCGCGCCAGGTGCTGTAGAACAGCCCACAAAGCGCATGCTTTTGCGGTTCCGGGTATCGGCTAGGATCGCCACCCCAGCCTTGCCGCGCAAGCGCTTTGTGCAGAATGGTTTTAGAGCAGTCCCAGCGCGCGGCGCGTGGCACTTGAGTTGCTAAACACTAGAGTCTACAGAGGTCAATTTGCAGCCTATGGAAAAGCAACGCCGCCGCAAATGGGATCGCCTGCCGATCTCCATACCGATGTTTGTGCGGGCCAACAAAGAGAGTGGCGAAGAATTTGTGGAGTTCGCCACAGCTTTGAATCTCTCCGCAGGGGGCGCGCTGTTGGCCAGCCGCAAATACCTTGATCCTGGCACCAATGTGCGGCTGGAGATTCCGGTGGCGCTGGCCAATAAAGCACAACTGCCGCGTTCTGTTTCCCTGCTGCCTGCCGAGGTTTTGCGCTGCACGCCCGATCGCCAGTATTTCCTGCTCGCCCTGCAGTTCAAAACTCCTCTGCTCGACGAAGTGGAGAAGGAGCCATGGCAGTAGCGGCGGTCGCTGACCTATAGCCACCCCAAAGATGAAACAGTTTTCATTTATGGGAAAGTGTTAGGGTTTGAATTTTTGATTTCCTGGCTGAGCTGGACTGAGTCTGTGGTAGAGTAATGTACTCAGCTTCAGCGGCTTACAATCGGCATTGCAACTTGAGACGGCTCTGACCCGAGTTGGCCCAACAAATGCAATTTCTTGGTACGAGTTCCAAATTCTAAGAAAAGGGTCCCCGGGTGACATTGCTGGCGAGCACCAACAATGAGAGTGTGACTGCAGCGACGTCAATGCCGCCCCAGTCCGTCATCTTTGGGCAAACTCCGCTCATGCAGGATGTTCGCCATAAGCTCGAGCGGGTCGCCGGGGCAGATATCCCGGTTCTGATCTCGGGCGAGAGTGGTACGGGTAAGGACATCATCGCACGCTTGCTGCATGCTTACTCTCCGTGGGGCCAAGGGCCGTTTGTAAAGGTAAACTGCCCGGCGATTCCCGGCACGCTACTGGAAAGCGAGCTGTTCGGATATGAGAAAGGCGCCTTTACCGGCGCCTACGGTACCAAGCCCGGTCGGGTAGAGATGGCGCACCGGGGGACGCTGTTTCTGGATGAGATCTCGGAGCTTGATCCCGCTTTGCAGGCCAAGCTATTGCAATTGTTACAGGATGGGCAATTCAGCCGCATCGGTGCCCAGGAAGACAAACGGGTTGAGGTGAGGGTGGTTTGCGCCACCAACCGGCACTTGCAGGGAGAAATCGAGCACGGCAGATTTCGCGAGGACCTGTTTTACCGAATCGCGGCTATGACCATTCATTTGCCGCCTTTGCGTGAACGCGTTGTTGATTTACCGGTTATTTGTGAATATCTTCTTCAGTACTACAATGACAAGCTGAACGGGCGGGCGCCAAGGTTGCGTCAGGCACTGCTGGCGAAGATGCAACGGTTTGCGTGGCCGGGTAACGTGCGCCAGCTGGAGAACCTGATCAAGCGTTATGTAGTGATGGGTTCAGAAGACGTTATTCTGAGCGAGCTGCTTCAGCCGGTTGAAAATGACACGTTGGATGATTTTGTTTTCAACGGGCCGATTTCTTTGAAGAAGCTGACCCGTCAAACAGTGCGGAAGATCGAAGCCAAGGTCATCCTCAACGCCTTACACGCAAACAATTGGAATCGAAAGAAAGCGGCACGCTCGCTGGACATCAGTTATCGTGCGCTGTTGTACAAACTTAAGGACGTGGGAATTCCGACGCGACGCTCGCTTTCTGCGCCGAAACATAATGACGATAAGGCGCAGGGCTGAAAAACAAAAGGGTGAATCATGCAACGTAGTCCCAAAACGATCTGGTTAGCGGTTCTCGCATTCCTATTCTTCGTCAGCCCATTGATGGGACAGGCAACTGCGCCGCAGGATAGCTCTACTCCTGCCAAAGACAATCCGCCGGTGGATGTCGCCAAAGCCCAGCCTTCCAGTCCTGATACTCCTCCGCAGCGGGTTGCGCCCGTAAAGACTGATTCCTTCGTTATCGGGGCAGAGGACTTGCTCACCATCAACGTTTGGAAGGAGCAGGAGTTGTCGAGGCAGGTTCCGGTGCGGCCGGACGGCATGATCTCGCTGCCGTTGCTGGGCGATGTCAAGGCCGCGGGACTTACTCCGTTGCAACTGCAGGACCTGTTGACGGCCGACCTGAAGAAGTACATATCGGATCCTCAGGTCACCGTCATCGTCACCCAGGTGAACAGCCTCTCGTTTAACGTAGTCGGTGAGGTGTTAAAGCCCGGGTATTATCCGCTCACCCGCCGCATGACGGTGCTGGACGCTATCGCTATGGCCGGCGGCTTCCGGGATTTCGCCAAGATAAAAAAGATTTACGTTCTGCGGACCGCGGCGGACGGAAAAGAGGTAAGACTACCGTTCAACTACAAGAATGTAGTTAAGGGCAAGAACATGAGTCAGAATATCGAGTTGGAGCCGCGTGACACCCTGGTTGTGCCGTAGAGGAGGGCGTTATGAAACGTCGATTCGGGCTGTGCCTGCTGCTTTTGGTGATGGGAGTTGTCCTCGGCGCCTGGGGTCAGGACGAAGCGCCCCCGCCTGCTCAGGCTCCTGCTCCCGCTCCTGACTCTTCCCAGGAGCCGACGCAGAGCACTGGTCCGAAGCAGGAATATACCGAGGTCGATCCTGGCAAATCGTTGGACTTTCTGGGCGAGGCAGTAAATCACTCTACGCTTAATCTTGGTATGACGGTTCTGGCGGCCTACGACTCCAATATCGCGACCTTCGGAAGTCAACGACTGTCTCAGAACTCATATAACATTGCGCCGCATATTGGGATTTCCCAGTATCGGCCCAAGCTGGCGTTGAATCTGTCCTATGATGGCGGTCTGGGAATTTATCAGCAGCTGCCCAATGCCAATAGCTATTCCCAGGCAGCTACTGCTGACATTCTCTATCAGTTTTCGTCCCACTTACAGGGGCACTTGAACGACACCTACAGCTACTCCGCCGACCCCTTCGGGTCGTACTACACGGTGGTCGGGCAGCCTACACCGAACCAGCCCAACGCGAACGTCTTCGTTCCGTTTGCGACCACGCAGCAGAACTTCGGTACAGGGAACGTCTCCTATCAGTTGAGCCAGTACGATTCGCTCACTTTCACCGGCACCGAATCGTTTCG
Source organism: uncultured Acidobacteriaceae bacterium (assembly GCA_963846795.1). GTDB lineage: Bacteria > Acidobacteriota > Terriglobia > Terriglobales > Acidobacteriaceae > CAVVDY01. Next base: position 141,174 of record CAWJXJ010000010.1, on the reverse strand, counting down.
GCGGTATGCGAATTACACGAACGTCTATTCCTTCCAGGGGAGCCTGTACAACCTGGTTAGTTATTCGGGGGGAGCAAATTACTCCCATCGCGTATCTGCCCAACTGTCGTTCGGAGGGGGATATAACTTCACCTCCCTGGACTTCAGCCATGGTCAACAGCGCTCGGGTATCGAGGCCCTCCAGGGCTTCGTCAACTATCAATATTCCAAGAGTCTTAGCATCTCAGGCTGGGCGGGTCCGGAATACATTACCGCCAAGACCGGCCTTGCCTACTTAGGCCAGTATTACATCCTGTACCAGAATGATTGGGTCCCGGCGTTTGGCCTGAACATTGGCTGGCAAGGACTGCGCCAGTCTTTCTTCCTGGGCGCGTCACGACAGGTAAGTGATGGTGGTGGATTGCTGGCAACGACCACCGTTTATAACGCAAACGGAGCCTACCGCCGCAAGCTGACGGCGAAATGGGATGGTGTTCTCAGCATGCAGTACAGCAACAATGCGTCGTTCGCTGCCAGCAACCTGAACCGGCAACTCTTCCCCAATCGCACCTACACGATATTGCAAACCACTGCGCAACTGTCGCGACAGATAACGCCGCAAGTGACGGCAAATTTGTGGTACGCCTACATTCGTGAGACGCAGAAGGATATTTACCCGCAAAGTTATCCCACTTACTTTGACAATCGAGTTTGGATTTCAATCCAGTACAGCTGGAATCACCCACTTGGACGGTAGAACATATGCAGGAATTCGAAGAGCAGAAATCAGCACGTGGTGTTGATGAGTATTGGGCCATAGTACGCCGCCGCAAGTGGTGGATTATCGGGCCGTTGTTCATCGGCTGGTTGTTGGTGTTTGTGTCGGCTTGGATCATCCCGGCACAGTACACCTCCGAATCCGTCATCCTCATTGACAAGTCAAAAGTGCCGGACACTTTTGTCCGGCCCAACGTCAAGGTTGAGATGGGCGAGCGCTTGGAGTCCATCACCCAGCAGGTACTGAGCCGCCAGCGACTACTGGGCCTGATCAACAAATATCACCTGTATCAGAGCGTCTTGACGCCCACTCCGGATGACCAACTGAAGAAGATGCGGCATGACATCAAGATCGACCTGGTGCAGACCACCACGCCTGACGAATCGGGCAAGAAGGAACTGACAGCCTTCAAGCTGCAGTACACCGGCGACAATGCGTCGGTCGCGCAGCAGGTCAACAGCGCCATGGTGTCGTACTTCATTGACGAAAACGTCAAGGCCAGCCAGGCCATGTCAGAGAGTACGACGCAGTTCCTGGATACACAGTTAAGGAACGCCGGTGAATCACTGGCCACCCAGGAAAACCGCCTGCGGGACTTCGAGAAACAGCATGCGGGCGAGTTGCCGGAGCAGGCACAGGCCAACATTCAGATGCTGAATGGCGCGCAACAGCAACTGTCTGGGGCCATCGAGGCCCGCAATCGCGCCATCGAGCAGCAGGCGTATTTGAGTTCGCTGCTGGCCCAGTACCAGGCGGCCGGTGTCGACAACATGGGCAGCGGCAGTCCGCAGTCAATCGACCAGCAGATTGAGGGAGCCAGAACAGCTTTGGCGGATCTCGAAGCCCGGTATACGCCTGACTATCCTGACGTCAAGAAGATGAAGGACACCATTACCAAGCTCGAGGCATTGAAGCAGCAGCAGGCGGGCAACGTTAGTAATTCTGATCAGTCCGATTCAAGCGACAAATCGGACAAGGACAAAGTCGCGGCCACAACGAACTCTAACGGGACGAATCCTCCGGCCGGAAAAGATGCCGATTCTGCTAAAGCCGGCGGCGGGGATAATTCTCCGGACCTGGGCGAGACTCCGACCGGAATCACTCCGGGACAATTGTCAGCCGAGGCTCCGGTGATGCAGCTTCAGAGCCAGTTGAAGTCCAACAAGATGGAGATTCAGACCCGCGAGCAGCAAATCCGCAGTGCCGAGGCCAGAATCGAGGAATTGCAGTCGCACTTGGGGGGCACACCGGCGGTTCAGGCTGAAATGATGAACCTTACGCGCGACTACCAGACCACCCAGCGCTCCTATGTGGAACTGCTGGACAAGGAAAATGCGTCTGCCCTGGCCACCAACCTTCAGCGGCAACAGCAGGGAGAAAACTTCCGCATCATCGATCCTCCCAGCTTGCCTGAAAAAGCGTCTTTCCCTGATCGCTTCTTGTTTTCGTTGGCTGGACTAGGTGTAGGACTTGGCCTGGCCGTGCTGTTCGGCGCCGGAAGCGAGTTTGTGGACGACCGAATCCGTAACGAGATGGACTTGGCCGAGGCTACGCCTTTGCCGATTCTGGTGGAGATTCCGCCGATTCGGACCGACGCGGAAATTGCTTCCGCGCGATGGAAGCCGATGGTTGCACTGGCGGCAGCGATTCTGGTGGCCATCATCATCCCCACCGGAATCTTCTTTGCGTATTACTGGGGATAGCACATGTACAAGCAATTCTTTGGGCTGAACCGAAATCCTTTCGAGATCAGCCCAGATCCCTTTTTCTACCACCCCACGCCTCGCCATAACGAGGCGCTGGCCAACCTGCACTACGGAGTAGGAAGACGGAAGGGCTTTATTGTTATCACCGGCGAGGTGGGCACGGGCAAGACGCTGCTGGTGCGTTGCCTCCTCGCCGAATTACGCAAGGGAAACATCGCGTTCGGTTATGTATTCAATCCGCTTCTGTCAACCGTCGAGTTTTTTCAGTACATTATGGCCGATCTTGGGTTGCCCTACGCCGGACGCAGCAAGACGGAAATCCTGCTGGATTTGAATCGTTTCCTCATCCAGCGGCACGCTCGCGGGTTGATTACCGCGCTGGTGATTGACGAGGCGCAGGATCTTCGGCCGGAGTTGCTGGAAGAGATTCGACTGCTCACCAACCTGGAGACCTCGCAGCAGAAGTTGTTGCAGATCGTGCTGTTGGGACAGCCTGAGTTGGAGAGGGTCCTGGATTCTCCCGAGTTGCGCCAGTTGAAGCAGCGAATTGCACTGCGCTGTCAACTGTTGCCGCTCGATGAACAGCAAACCAGGTCCTATGTACTGTCTCGTTTGGAGCGGGCGGGGGCGAAGCCGGAAGCTCCGGTATTTACCGATGACGGCCTCTCGACCTTGCACGAATATTCGCGGGGCATTCCCCGCATCATCAATAATCTCTGTGAAAATGCCATGGTCAGCGCCTATGCGCGGGAGCAGAAGCCGGTGACGTCGGAATTGATTGCGGAGGTGGCTGCAGATTTCCGGCTGACCCCTTCCTCGGCGCTACCCGAAGAACCAACTGACACCGCCCGCGATGGCCAGGACAACGGAGAGAGCCTATTGCGCTCACTGTTTCGGGCGCTGCGTAGCGTAGAAAACGAAAGTCTGGAAAAGTCCATATCGTCTAATGCCATGAGGAGAGCCTAACTATGAGCCGAATCTTTGACGCGTTGCAACGCTCCCAGGGGGAGAATCCGTCGGCAGCAACGCCTAACCAGTCTGTACCACCCGAGGCTCTCGCATCGGCCATGGATGCCGCCGGCGAAATGCCGTCGCCGGAAGCACGAACTGCCGCACAAGCTCCCGACTGGCTGTCGGTTCCACCGGCGCGGGTTCTCCATCCCCATCCCACGCCCGAACAGCGCATCGTGAGCCTCTCCGAGCCCAATGGCCCCGGTGCCGAAATGTTCCGCGTGCTTAGCACTCGTCTGGCCCATATGAAAGACAAGCGCCCGCTCTCCAGGTTGCTGGTGAGCAGCGCCGTGGTTGACGAGGGCAAGTCGGTGGTTGCGGTGAACCTTGCGGTTGCGCTGGCAGAGCGTCCTAGCGAGCGAGTACTCCTGATGGAAGCGGATTTGCGCAGGCCAACGGCCAGTACGCTGCTCTCATCCAGCCCCACCGCTGGGGTCACGGAGTGGCATGCCGGAAAGCTTTCCATCCAGAATGCCCTTTACAAGGTGGCCAATCTGCCGTTGTGGTTCCTCTCCGCGGGAGCAGGCATACAGGAACCTTTGCCGGTGCTCGAGTCCCTTGAGTTTGCCAACATGGTTGAGGCCATCTCGGCACATTTCGACTGGGTGATCCTGGACTCGACTCCGATGTTGCCCATGGCCGATGCCGCTTCGCTGTCGCGCTTGTGCGATGGCGTGCTGGTGGTGGTGCGTGAGGGATACACGCGCCGCAGGCTGTTGAACAAGGCGTTGGAATCCATCGACCCCAAGAAGCTGCTGGGAATGGTATTCAACGAAGCGGCCTCGCAACAGGCGACCTACGACCAGTTCGGCGGGTACGGATATTACGACAACAAGAAAGCAGGCGGCTCTTCAGGGGCCGGGGACCAGGGGAAAGCGGCCACTGCATGATTCGGTTGTTCAATGCCTATTTCCCCACCCGGACATTGCTGCTGACCGTAACGGAAACCGTTCTGGTCATTTTTGGCTTTGTCCTGGCTGTGGTGTTATGGGCAGGAACAACCCTCGATGCCAATATCTACCTGCTGTATGAAAACGGAATCGGGAGGATCGGCCTGGTCGCGGCCGTCTTCCTGATCCTGATGTACTACTTCGATCTCTACAATTCCTTCATCCTGACCAACCGCCGCGAGGTGCTGACCCGGCTGGTAGGTGTCCTGGGCTGTACCTTCGTCGCGCTCGCGGTTCTCTACTACACCTTCCCCGAAATCAGGCTGGGGGGCAACGTCCTTTGGCTGGGCGTGCTGTTCATGGCGGTTGGCGTGCCGCTGTGGCGCAGCTTTTTTTTTGTCCTGAACCGGTCTGACCGCTTTGCTGAACGAGCCATCATCTATGGTGACGGCCCTCTGGCGGAGCCCCTGATTGAGGAGATTGGCCGCCGCACAGAATTGGGAGTTCGGATTGCCGGCTTTGTTGGCGGCCCGTGTCCCGTAGCCGGCATTCCTTCCTACGACAATGCCGATTTGACGGAGTTGGTCAAGCGAGAAGGGGTCCACAAAATTGTGGTCACCATGGGTGACCGGCGAGGTCGCCTGAAAGTCGAGGAACTGCTCAAGCTCAAGGCAAGTGGCGTCCAGATCCAGGATGGACCCGAATACTATGAGTCTGTCACCGGCAAGATTCCACTGGAATCTCTGCGTTTGAGCTGGTTGCTTTTTTCGCCCGGCTTCCATGTTCCCGCGGCTCTTCGACTCTATAAACGCGTGTTTTCGCTGCTGCTCGGTGGTTTGGCGATTGTCCTGACCTCTCCGTTGATGTTGATCGCCGCGATCACGATCCGGCTAGGCTCCAAAGGCCCAATCATCTTCGAGCAGAAACGCGTTGGCGAACATGGCGAATTGTTCACCGTTTATAAGTTTCGCTCCATGTATGACGGTTCTGACAAGATGGACCTGAAGCCGGCGGAGTGGGAAGATCCGCGAGTCACTCCCGTGGGCCGTTGGCTACGTCGCAGCCGCATCGACGAGCTGCCCCAACTGTTCAACATCCTCAAGGGCGACATGGCTTTTGTTGGCCCGCGACCGTTTGTGCCGGAACAGGAGCGAGAGTGCGCGGAAAACATCCCTTTCTACAAGGAGCGCTGGCTGGTTAAGCCCGGAGCAACGGGATGGGCGCAGATCAATCGCGGCTACAACGCTACGTTGGCAGAGAACAGAGAAAAGCTGGCTTATGATTTGTTCTATATCAAGAACATGTCCATCGGGCTGGATCTGTACATTCTTTTCGCCACCATCAAAATCCTGCTGCTCGGCAAGGGCGGACGCTAACCCACATCCTATTTCACGTCTTTCATCGCCAGAAGCGATCCGTACTCGTGGCCGCTGCTGTCGACCGCGCGCGCAATCACGGCATTGAACGCGTCACGTAGCTCGGGATATTTGGCTACGATGCCTTTGATCACCGCCATATTGTCCTGAAACGCAAGCGCGCTGTTCGACGCGTCGGCAGTCTGGTACCGCACCCGCAGATTCAGATCGTCACCCACCGGCACCGGCGCCAGCTCCGTAATCTTGAACACCTTGCCATTTGCCGACAGATTCATCGGCGATTGCTCGGACGGCAAATCCGTCGGCCGGGCCGTCTCCATCTCCTGCGCAATCTTGTCCAGTTGAGGATTGCTCATGAAATTCACCGGAGCCAGCAGGTCCCACGCTGTCAGATAGTAGAACCACGCATCGTGCAGTTGGTTCTTGGCCTTGTACTGCCGGGCTTGGCTTAAGTACCAGTCGCCATCGTGGCCGCCGATTGCGTTCGGCCGGGGATAATAGCCGGCGAGCTTCCAGCTGCCTGCCATCTCCTGCAAGATCATGGTCAGCGTGACCGGGTCTTTATCGCCGGAGATCTTTTGAATGACGACGGCATAGCGTCCGGGCGGGAGACCGGGAATGGAAAATCCCACCCGTTGCGGCGAGTTGTAGATACCGCAATAGAAATCGGCCCGCTGCGCGTTCTTGATCTGCGAAGCGTCGAGCAGGTAGGTGCCAGCCACCGTCGGCTGACCTTCAGCTAAGTACTTCTTGTTGTCTACGACGGCCTGTTCAATTCCCGCGAAATTGCCGGCCACCGCCGGTATGGCGTTGGTCTTTAGCCCTGCTACATCGCCCTGCGCTGACATGGCGAAGTAGCGCTGGGCCGCAGCCTCAATCGCAGACTTGCTCGCCGGGTTGAGATCAGCGCCCGAATCGCAGCTCTGGGCGTAAGCCTGGGAACTCCACGAAGCCATCAGCAGAAATATCAATATCAGATACGAAGCGCGACGGAATACAGCCTGAGTGGCGTTCATAGTGCCGTTCTTCCTGAAAGTGCTAAACAGAATTGTGCTTTCAAAGTTCCTGTTCGTAAGATGCAATCGCCGCCCGAGCCGATGTTTTGCGACAGTTTGCCGATACTTGCGCGGGACTGGGAGCGGTCAGGTTAAAATGAGGACGGCAAACGACGGCTCGGCTGTCGCGTCCAATCAGTATGTTACGCCTCAAGCGGAAAAGCGCATTAGTGCCGTGTTTGGCGATCCTTCTGTTCGCAGGTAACGCCCTGGCACAGACCGGCGCCGCAGCGGCTCCATCTTCCGGGAACGCAGCGCCGTCTGGCACCACGAAGCAGCCGCAGCATCATTCCGCCAAGCGAAGCAAAACGAAAGCCTCTGAGCCGCAGGTGGTCGAACCACCACCGCCGCCTCCCACCCCCGAGCAGATGGCTCCGGTTGCACCGACAGTTACCTTTCAAGGCGGCCAACTGACCATCCAGTCGAACAATGCCACCCTGGCCCAGGTGCTGCGATCGGTTCAGGCGAAGACCGGCGCCTCGTTCGACATACCGGCCAGTGCGGGTAGTGATCGCGTGGTTGCACAACTCGGACCGGGACAGCCAAAGGACATTTTGGCTACGCTTCTCAACGGATCAAAATTTAACTACATCATCCTGGGAAGTCCCGGTCAGCCGGGCTCGGTACAGAGGCTGATCCTGACGCCGAGGCAGAACACCCCCATTACCACTAATACGGCGCAGAATCACCCAACTCCCCAGCCCGAGCCGCCGCAGGAAGACGAATACAACCCGCCAGAGCCGATGGAAGACAATACAGCGAATCAGGCCCAGCCGGCGGGAGCATTCCGGCCCGGCTACAATCCGAATCTGCCGAACCAGAACGGCGAAAATCAGGCGGAGCCCGGAAACAACGGTCAGCCGCCGCAAGGCGTCAAAACGCCGGAGCAGCTACTGCAAGAGCTGCAGAAAATGCAGCAGCAACAACAGCAGTATCAGCAGCAGTTGAATCCCGCGAACCAGCAGCCCCAGCCGCAGTAGAGCGCTGTCCGCGTACGCGGGGCCAAGCATATCTTGGAGCGATTTCAGAGTTGGTGTAGACCGGTTTGAAAGGGCACGCCTTCGGTGCTGCTGAAAAAGTCGGCTCAACGACGATTCGCGTCAGGGCACGACCTCGGGTCGTGCCGATAAGCGCTTTGTTAATCATCTCGCGAGCGGACTTCAGTCCGCGAGCGACCCACGATTACGACTCCCGCAGCCTATGAAGCCGTGCTTTCATGGCTAACCCACAGCAGCCCGCAAAACGCTGTAGCCCCTACACAGCTCTCTTCGTCAGCCCTTTACTCCCGAAACAACGAGCTCAACGATTCGGTATACGGTGCCCGCGCCACGCCACGCTCGGTGATGATAGCCGACACATACTCATGCGGCGTGACGTCGAACGCAGGATTTTCCACGCTAACGCCATCGGGAGCGATTTGTTTTCCCGCCATGTGCGTGACTTCTGTCGATGCGCGTTGCTCGATGGGTATCTTGCTGCCATCGGGGGTTTTCAGATCAACCGTCGATAGCGGAGCCGCGACATAAAACGGGATCCCGTGCTCTTTAGCCAGGATGGCGACTGTGTAGGTGCCAATTTTGTTGGCCACATCGCCATTGGCGGCAATGCGATCAGCACCGACTACGACAGCGTTGATCTTCCCCTGGCGCATGATCGCTCCCGCCATATTGTCGGAAATCAGTGTCGTAGGAATGTTGTCTTTCATCAACTCCCACGCTGTCAGACGAGCCCCCTGCAGGAACGGGCGCGTTTCATCGGCAAATACGTGCAGCTCTTTTCCCGACTCGACTGCCGCGCGGATCACACCTAATGCGGTCCCGTATCCCGCCGTCGCCAATGCGCCGGCATTGCAATGGGTCAGCACGCCACCACGAGACGGCAGCAACACAGCGCCGTGTTTTCCCATGGCTTCGTTGGCGGCAATGTCTTCCACGTGCATACGCTGGGCTTCGGCGACTATCTCGCGCTTGATCTCAGCGACGGGCTTGTCGCGCAACTGTGCAAACTTGTCCTGCATGCGGCGTATCGCCCAAAACAGGTTGACCGCCGTCGGCCGCGTCGCGCCCAGGACCTTGCAAATCTGCTCGAACTCAGGAGCGAGTTCGTCAGCAGTTTGAGCTTTCGAATCCCGAACGCCCAAGGCAATTCCCATACCCGCGGAAACGCCAATGGCAGGCGCTCCACGCACGATCATGGTCTTGATCGCGTCCGCCACTTCTTCGTAGCTTCGGCTGGTTATATAAACTTCCTCGGTCGGCAGCTTCGTCTGATCGATGAAGCGCACACCTGCATCGGTCCATTCCAGTGTTTTGATTATGCTCATATTCGGATTAGCTCGCCCGGTGAATCTCGCATCGATATCCCGGTATGTTCGTAACTGCGGGGCGATCGCAAAAGTCGCACTTTGCGCTGATCGCAAAAATCGGCGGCGCGGGATTCTTAAGATGTGCAGCGCGAACGTCATTGGCCGTGAACAGCGATACAAACGGCGCCGGCGACGCAGCTTTCTCTACGTTCGGCCGCCCCCCGGCTTCTTCGCGTTCTACCAGGCACAGCACGCCAACGATCTCAAAGCCGTACTCACGCGCTGCCTCGATGGCCTGAACCGTGGAAGCGCCGGTGGTGCAAACGTCATCCACAATGACCACGCGTGCGGGTTTCTCGCGAAAGCCTTCGATCCGCTGGCCGGTGCCGTGTGTCTTTTCCGCCTTGCGTACCAGGAATCCGTTGATCGGTTTCCGCTGTTGCGCGCTGATTACAGCGGTCGCGACCACGATGGGATCGGCGCCCATGGTCAGGCCTCCGATCGCATCGGCGTGCCAGCCCCGGCTATGGATCTCGTGCAATACGGTCTCGCCGGTCAGCCGGGCGCCTTGTGCGTCCAGCGTCGTCAACCGGCAATCGATGTAGTAGTCGCTGGTCCCGCCGCTCGATAATTTAAAGTTGCCCAGCCGGAAGGACTTCTCAGCCAGCATCCGCAGTAATTCCGCGCGCGCGCTTGCCATTCAGGCGGTGTTCTCCTAACTGCTCAGTTTCTCGAGATGGTGAAAATGATCGCTGCCAATCCAGAGTAGCGCAAACAGGGTGAAGTTGTACCCCGAGTGCGTCAGCACGCTGGCAGCGACTGAGTCGGTTCGCTCGCGCACCATCGTCAGCACCAAGCCTACGACGAAGATGCTCAGGATGGGCGCCCATGCGTATCCCAACTGCGCTCCGTGAATCGAGGCGAAAGCAGCCGCCGTCAGCAGCACGGCAATCACGGTGCCCAAGCCGCGGCGTAGCGTCGGGAAGAGCATTCCACGGAAAAACAATTCTTCCAGCACCGGCGCGATCAGGATTCCGAAGAAGGCCATCACGTACGCGCTGGTAGCGTCGTTGAAGAACTTGTCCATGGGCAGTGACTTGGGAACTGGCAGAAAATGTGCCAGTCCTTCGACGCCGAAGGCGAGCACAATCCCCGACAGATAAAACCAGATGGCTTTGCCACTCGGCCAATTCCATCGGATGGCAGTCAGAAAAGCTTCGCTGCTGCGGCGGCGAACGATTCTCACCATGAATGCGATGACAAGGGGATAACTTGCGATCTGCGAACCGACAACAATCAGCGGGTCCTGTGCCAACTCCGAAAAGGAGACGCGATGGAAGTTTCGGAGACTGTGAGCAATTCCGAGCGCAATCAGGCTGCAAAGAAAGATAGCCAACACAGTTGCGCCCGGAATCACCGCAACGTCCCAAATCGTCCAGGCAGGGAATTCTTTCTTGGGCGGCTGGGCAAATGCCGAGAATTCAAAAGAGCTCGCGCTGTCGGGAACTATCTCTGCGGGCGCGGGAGGGCTCGCGGGCTCCGGAAACCGCCAAGGATCGGGTTCAGCCATTTGCGCCTGCTTGCTGAGGGACCGTCTCACCATTCGACTTGGGATTGCCCGGCAAAAGTTTAGCCAAGGCGTGGCCAGTGTACGACTTCTTTACGCGCGCTATCTGCTCCGGCGTGCCCTGCGCGACGATTCGGCCGCCCTCTTCTCCGCCCTCAGGGCCGAGATCGATGACCCAGTCGGCATTGCGAATCACGTCCATGTTGTGCTCGATGATGATGATGCTGTTGCCCAAATCCGTTAGACGATGCAAAACCTCGAGCAGCTTGCTGACATCGGCAAAGTGCAATCCCGTGGTGGGCTCATCCAGCAGGTACAAGGTCTTGCCCGTCTGCCGCTTGCTCAGCTCGCGCGCCAGTTTGATACGTTGCGCTTCGCCACCCGACAACGTCACTGCCGACTGTCCAAGATGAATATACCCCAGCCCGACATCCACCAGAGTTTGCAGCTTCTGCTTGATCTGGGGAAAGTTCTCCAGCAGCGGCAGCACGTCTGCCACCGGCATCTCCAGCAGGTCAGCGATGGAGTAGCCCTTGTAACGCACGGCCATCGTCTCGTGGTTGTAGCGCTTGCCGCCACACACTTCACATAGGACGTACACATCGGGCAGAAAGTTCATCTCAATGCGCCGTTCGCCTTCGCCCTGGCAGGCTTCGCAGCGTCCGCCTGCGACATTGAACGAGAAGCGTCCCGCTTTGTAGCCGCGCTCGCGCGATTCCGGCAGCATGGCGTAGAGGTCGCGAATCTGGGTGAAAACGCCGGTGTAGGTCGCGGGATTCGAGCGCGGTGTACGTCCAATCGGCGACTGGTCGATGCGGATCACCTTGTCGATGTACTCGGTTCCGCTGATCGACTTGTGCGCGCCAGCTTCTTCGCGCGAACCGTACAAATTTTTCGCCAGCGCGCGATACAAAATGTCGTTCACCAGCGTCGATTTGCCCGAACCGGAAACTCCGGTAACGACTGTCATCACTCCCAACGGAAAGCTGACCTCCAGGTGTTTGAGGTTGTTCTCGGTGGCATCCAGAATCGTTACGGCCTTTCCGTTCGGAGTGCGACGTCCGAAGCGATACGACACCTGCTTTTCGCCTGAGATGTACTGCCCAGTCAGCGAACCCGGCGCAGAAGCGATTTGCACGGGCGTTCCGCTGGCTACCAGTTCTCCGCCGTGACGGCCTGCCCCCGGGCCGAGATCGACCACATAATCGGCGCGGCGAATCGTATCCTCATCGTGCTCGACGACCAGCACCGTGTTGCCGAGATCGCGCAGCGATTCCAAGGCTTCCAGCAGGCGTTCATTGTCGCGATGGTGAAGTCCGATCGACGGCTCATCCAGCACGTAAAGCACGCCGCGAAGGCGCGACCCGATCTGCGTTGCCAGCCGGATGCGCTGGCCTTCGCCGCCGCTCAAGGTTGCGGCTGAGCGATCCAGCGAGATGTATCCCAACCCTACGGCGCTCAGGAAGCCCAGCCGCTCAGCAACTTCCTTCAAAATGCGGCCGGCAATCTGCTCCTCGCGCGGATTGAGACGAATTTGCGCGGCAGCTTCGATCGCCCGCGACACCGGCAGCGAGGTGAAATCGGCAATCGACAAGCCATTCACCTTTACTGCGAGACTCTCGGGACGAAGGCGCCTGCCTCCGCATGCAGGACACTTCGTGGCCGACATGTGATCCAGCAGCCACTCGCGGTAAGTTTCCGAGCTGCTGTCTTCCATCGCGCGGCGTAGATAAGCGAATACGCCCAGGAATCCGCCACGCTTTTGCTCGCCCGGCTGAGGGCCGTACAGGATCAGGTTTTGCGTCTTGCGGGGAAGCTGTTCAAAGGGCTTGGACAGATCGAATCCGTAGGCCGCGGACGCAAGCTGAAGGGTGTGGATTAGGTTCTGCGAGGCAGAGCCCGGTCCGAGGCCTCCGTCGAGCAGCGGCTTCGACCAGTCGGAAACGACCTTCGCGGGATCGAAGTCGTACTTGCTGCCCAAGCCATTGCACTCAGGACAGGCCCCATAAACGCTGTTGAAGGAAAACGAGCGCGGCTCCAGAACCGGGACGCTAATACCGCACTCCGGGCAGGCGAGCTTGGATGAGTAGAGCCGCTCCTCGCCGTCGACGACTGCGACCAGGACCAGGCCATTGGCCAGCTTCATGGCCAGCTCGACCGACTGCACCAACCGTTTCTCGATACCGGGCTTTACCAGCAGCCGATCGACCACCAGCTCAATCGTGTGGTTCTTGCGCTTGTCGAGCTTGATTTCCTCATCCGCAATATTGCGCAGCTCGCTGTCGATCCGTGCGCGAGTAAATCCTTGCTGTACAAGCTTATCCAGCTCTTTCTTAAACTCTCCCTTGCGCCCACGCACGATGGGCGCCATGATCATGACGCGCTCTTCCGGCCGTAGCTCCATTACCCGCTGCACAATCTGCTCCGCCGACTGCCGCGAGATTTCGCGCCCGCATTGCGGGCAATGTGGGATGCCGACCGACGAGTACAGCAGCCGGAGATAGTCGTAGATTTCGGTGATGGTTCCGACGGTCGAGCGAGGGCTGCGGCTGGTGGTCTTCTGCTCGATGGCGATCGACGGACTCAGGCCATCGATTCCGTCCACGTCGGGGCGCTCCATCTGGTCGAGGAACTGGCGGGCGTACGCGGAGAGAGTCTCAACGTAGCGGCGCTGTCCCTCGGCATAGATGGTGTCGAAGGCCAAGGACGATTTCCCTGAGCCGCTGAGTCCGGTGATGACCGTCAGCTTGTTACGCGGTATTTCGACGCTGATGTTTTTGAGATTGTGCTGCCGTGCCCCGCGCACGGTGATGCTGGTAATGGCCATCGAGTCGTTTCGCTGTCTACCTGGGCGCCCGTCCTGCGTGGGAGTGACTCAGAACAGCCGTAGAGTCGAATTTTCGCCTGAAGCGGCGGAAATTACGACCGGTACCACTCTGGAATCTTCGCGAGGAGGTGTGCGCAGCTCTACTCCGTATCTTAGTTGTCAACATCCAAAGGCGTCAATGCGCGGTAAAGTTGCATCCAGGGTAGAAGGAGTTGCTTTCAGTAGATGCTGGCCAGCGGGCTGACGCTTCCGAGGGATTGACCAGCGGCTACTTAGAATGAGACGGTGGTAATGACTTCTATGTTTTTGTCGATTTTGCTGCTGCTTACCATCCTGTTTGCATTTGCTGTCGGGATTGTCTTAGGGCGCTGGGCGATCTTCGGAATCCTGCACTTCTTCGATCCTGCCCGGACGCAGAAGCAAACCCAAGCCAAGGAACTCGCTCCAGCCGCCGGCGGCGATTAAGTCCATAGCTAGATCAGCTTCAGTGTGATTTGGGTAGAGCCAGCCTTCAGGCTGGCGTCTATGCCGCTGAAAACACGTTAGGGCTTTAGCCCCTGAGGTACTCCTGATGGACTTTTTTCGCAGCCACTTATAGCCAGCAGGCCAGATCGACCGATGCAAACTTAAGCAACTCACTGCTTATCCGCCGACCGGCGCTGCAAATCGCCACAAACCCAACTCGCATCGCCCCTGACTAAGCTGAAAATCGCCACAATTCAGGGGACGCTGTTGCGAAGTGCATCACGCACGAAGGTGACGCAAGTCACAGAACGGTTCCGGGCCTTAGGCGGAAACTGAGTTTGCGGATTCGTAATTTAAGTCCGCACGGGCGGTTTTCATAACCCTGATAAATATTCGCCGCCCGTGAGCATTCGTTTCTGGTTCAGGAGAAGTCATGAAGAAAGTTATATTCGCGGTCTTCTTAGTTGCATTGGCATTGTTTCTCATTCTTCCGAATCTGTCGTGGGCCCAGTCAGACATCTACAAAGCGAAATGCGCTGGCTGTCATGGGGTAGACGGTAAGGGTACTACTGCCGGACAAAAGATGGGAGCTCCCGCCTTCTCATCCGACAAAGTCCAAAAGGCTTCTGATGCGGAACTGGCCGATTTCATCGAAAACGGCGGCCCGCAGAAGAAGACCTCGCACGCCTTTGGCAACAAGGGCATCAGCCAGGCAGACGCACAAAAACTGGCTGCTTACGTCAAGACTTTGGGCAAGTAGTTTTCTCTTCTGACCGAAGGCTGGAGCGCCACCTCCATCCTGAAGGCCGAATAGGGCCACCGTGAATAGCTGCACCGGGATTCGCACGCATGAGTCTCGGGCACGAATCAGCAGTCCGTGCCTCCCGAGGCGAAGTTTAGCCCTGAAAAGGGCCGTGCCCCCACAACCTTACCTGTTCCAAAAATCGCACTCATACCGTGTTCTCACTGCACACGTCCAGTCGGTCGTTTTGCGCCGATTGGGGAGATCAAACACATGAGCAAAGGACTTCTTTACGATGCGACTTTATGCATCGACTGCAAACAGTGCGAGCAGGCCTGTGCCACCGAAAACGGCCTGCCGTACGACGACAAAATGGCCGAGCAGGATTTCACCTCGGCCTACAAGTACACCACCGTGCTGGCCAAGGGCGATAAGTACATGCGCCGGTTATGCATGAACTGCGACGATCCGGCTTGCGCCTCGGTTTGTCCCGTAGGAGCGCTGCAAAAAACCGCGCTGGGTCCGGTTACCTACGACAAGCATAAGTGCATGGGATGCCGCTACTGTATGGCCGCTTGCCCATTCGGCGTCCCCAAGTATCAGTGGGACAAGGCGGTGCCCGGTGTGCGCAAGTGCATTATGTGCTCTCCGCGCGTGCAGGCGGGCAAACCGACCGCTTGTGCCGAAGCCTGCCCGACTGGTGCGACCAAATTCGGCGATCGGGACGAGTTACTGAAAGAAGCGCGGCAGCGGATTCAGGATAATCCCGACAAGTATCTCCACCACATCTATGGTGAGACGGAAGTCGGCGGAACATCAGTTCTGCTGCTGTCGTCGATCGACTTCGCCAACTTCCACTACCGCGATGACCTCACGCAGCGGGCGCTACCCATGTACACCTACCAGGTGCTGCAACACATTCCTCAATTCGTTCCTCTGTTTGGGACGCTGCTGGGCGGCATTTACTGGATCACGCACCGCCGCGAAGATGTTGCTGAGGCGGAGGAGAAAGAGAAGAAAGGCGGCGTGCAATGACCCTGCGAGACATACCCAAGATGCGCTTCACGTTCTGGAAGGCGGTCTTCCTTTTCATCATGGCCGCTGGTGTCTATTGCACGTATTTGCGTTTCTTTCATGGCTTGGGCGCTTCCACGAACTTGAGCGACCAATTCCCGTGGGGCCTATGGATCGGATTCGACGTGATGTGCGGCGTCATGCTGGCGGCCGGTGGCTTTACCCTGACCGCCGCTGTCGAAATCTTTAACATCAAGCGCTGGCATTCGATCATGCGGCCCACGGTCCTCACCGCCTTCATGGGCTACCTTCTGGTCTGCGCCGCGCTGATGTACGACCTCGGCCTGCCCTGGAACATCTGGCACCCACTCATCATGCGCAATCCACACTCGGTAATGTTCGAGGTGGCTTATTGCGTGATGCTTTACACCACGGTGCTGGCGCTGGAATTCTCCCCCATCGTGTTTGAACGCCTGGGCTGGAAGAAGGCGCTCAGAGTGGTGCGCAGCCTGATGATCATCTTCGTCATTCTGGGCGTGATCCTCTCCACGTTGCACCAGTCTTCGCTGGGCACCCTGTACTTGATCATGCCCAACAAGCTGCACCCTTTCTGGTACAGCCCACTGTTGCCGGTGTTCTTCTTCATCTCAGCCATCGCCGTCGGTCTGGCGATGATGATCTTCGAATCGTCGCTGAGCGCCAAGTACTTCGGCAGGCAGCTTGAGCTGCACATCTTGAAGGACATGGGTGCCGTGCTCATCGTGGTGCTGGCCATCTACGGCATACTGCGCTTCGAAGACCTGCTCAGTCGCGGCGTCTTGCACCAGGTATTTGTACCGGGATACGAGCAGGGCTTCTTCCTGCTGGAGATCTTCCTCTCGGTAATCATTCCCCTTGTGCTGCTATTGATCCCGAAGGTCCGAAATAGCGGCCAGGGCCTTTATCTGGTCGCAGTGCTGGTCTTGCTGGGCTTCGTCACCAATCGCTTGAACATAGCAATCACCGGGGTTGAGAACGCTGTCGGCGGCCGCTACACGCCCAGGTGGACCGAAGTCGTGATTACCGCGATGTTCGTGGCGCTGGGCTTCGCTATCTTCGGGCTGGCCGCACGTTACCTACCGATCTTCCCGGAAGAGGAAGCTCACGCTCCGGCCGCCCGCGTGCCGGAGAGCGTTTCTGTCGGACTGGCGGAACCTGTACATGCCGGAGACTGAGCAATTCGATAGTGTCGGCGACGTCGTTGGCGAGTGGAAAGACGGTCGCAGCATCAGCTTCAAGTTGATGGCCTCGATCTTCGTGGTCATGACCTGTATCTTTGCGCTCTTGACGTATCTGACAATCGATCAGCACCGTAAACACCTGGAAGCGGCGGCGTTGGTCAGCGCCGAACAGCAGAGCGAGGTATTGCGGCGCAGTGCCTCGCATTACATGCTGAAGAACGACCGCGCCGGCATGTACGAGATGATGCTCAACATGGCCGACCAGCCCGGGATGGTGCGGCAGCGCATCATGAACTCGGAGGGAGTCATCAGTTATTCTACCTCTCCCGACGAAGTCGGGAAGAGCGTGAACAAGGACTCCGAAGCCTGCTACCGGTGCCATGAGCACTCCAGGCCTCTGTCGCTGTTAAAGCGATCCGACCGTTTTCGAATCTATCGGGCCGATGGCAGCCGGGTCCTGGGAATCATCACTCCTATCGAGAACCAGCCGGCTTGCTCGAATGCAGCTTGCCACGCCCATCCGGCGACCATGCAGATTCTCGGCGTACTCGACACCAACCTGTCGCTGGCTAAGGTCGATGAAAGCGTGGCCCAGGACCGTCACCGTATGATTCCGTTTTTTGCGGCGGCTCTGATCACGCTTCTGGCCCTGTGCGGAGTATTCATCCGTACGGTCATTCATAAACCGCTGCGGGCGTTGAAACAAGGTACCGAACGGGTGGCCACCGGTGAGTTGGGGGCACAGATTCCGATCACTTCGAACGACGAGATCGGAGAGTTGGCGCAGTCCTTCAACGAGATGAGCAATAAGCTGCTGCTGGCCCAGGCGGAGATCACGGCATGGGCGCACGCTCTGGAGGACAGGGTCGAAGAGAAGACACGCGAGTTAAGGCAGGCGCATCAGCGCATGCTGCATGTTGAGAAGATGGCCACCATCGGCAAGATGGCGGCGGTGGTGGCGCACGAAATCAACAATCCACTCTCCGGGATATTGACCTACTCCCGCGTGGTGAAGCGCTGGGTACTGAAGAGTGCGACTGAAATTACTAAGCACGACGAGATGGCTGAGTCGCTTGACATTATTGCATCCGAGAGCAAGCGCTGCGGCGATCTGGTACAGAATTTGTTGAGCTTCTCGCGCGTCTCTCCCATGAATCTCACCTGGTGCGACCTGTCGAAGGTCATCGACCGCTGCGTGAAACTGGTGCAGCACAAGATGGACATGGGAGGCGTGCAGCTCAGTCTGGATCTCGCCCCCGACTTGGCGCCGGTACATTGCGATCCGAACCAGATCGAACAGGTGGTGTTGGCGATGGTGATCAACGCCATTGATGCCTTGCCGCAGGGCGGCAATCTCTGGATCAGCACGCAGAATCACGATGGCCACCTCATGTTAACGGTGCGGGATGACGGAATCGGAATTCCGGAGGAACACCTGCCCCACATTTTCGAGCCGTTCTACACCACCAAGGAATCCGGCGGTTCGGGTCTCGGTCTCGCCATCAGCCAGTCCATCGTGGAGAGGCACGGGGGCACCATCGAAGTCGAGTCAGTGGTGGGCCAGGGCACAACCTTCTTGATATTTTTGCCGGTCGATACCCGGATCCCGGTTGCGATCAAAGAAGCGAACGATACCACAGCGGAAGTGAGGTAGCAGAGTGGAAAAAGGCAAGTTGCTTATCGTCGACGATGAACTAAGCGTGCGCGATTCGCTGGCCAAATGGTTTGGCGAAGAAGGTTACGACGTCGGCACCGCTGACAGCGCTAACGAGGCCCTGACCCGGGTGGCCGTTGCCACCTACGACGTCGCCCTGGTTGACATCAAGATGCGCGGCACCGATGGGATCGAGTTGCAGCGGCGACTGCATGAGATTTGTCCCGAGATGCTGGTCATCATCATGACCGGCTACGCATCGGTGGAGACGGCGGTCGCTGCACTTAAGAACGGAGCCTATGACTACATCAATAAGCCGCTCGATCCCGAGGAAACGGCTCTATTGGTCGCCAAGGCCCTGGCGCATCGCCGTACCCAGCAGGAAAACATTCGGCTGAAGGAGACGGTTGCGGAGATTGCGCGGCCCTCCGAGATCATCGGCCAAAGCGTCGCCATGAAGCACATCTTCGATGCCATCGAGACGGTCGCGCCCACCGACGCGACGGTCCTCATCACCGGAGAAAGCGGCACCGGGAAGGAACTGGTGGCGCGCGCGGTTCATGCCGGAAGCACCCGGCGTTACCACCCATTGGTCGTCATTCACTGCGGTGCGCTCACCGAGACGCTGCTGGAGAGCGAGCTGTTTGGTCATGAGAAGGGGGCCTTCACCGGCGCGCAGTATCGCAAGAAAGGTAAGTTCGAAATTGCCGAAGGTGGGACGGTTTTTCTGGATGAGATAGGAGACATCAGTCTCAAGACCCAGACCGACCTTTTGCGCGTGCTGCAAGAACGCGAAATTGTTCGGGTGGGCGGAAATCAAACTATCAAGGTGGATTTCCGTTGCGTCGCCGCAACCAATAAGAACCTGGATCAGCTCATTGAGGAAGGGAAGTTCCGCCCCGACCTGTATTACCGGCTGAACGTTTTTCATATCGAGCTGCCCGCCTTGCGCGAACGGCTGGAAGACATTCCACTGCTGGTCGATCACTTTGTGCGCAAGTTCGCGCGCGAGATGAACAAGAAGATCACGCGGGTATCGCCGGCTGCCATGGCGATTTTGCAGCAGCAGCCGTGGCCGGGCAACATCCGCGAATTGGAAAACGCGGTGGAGCGTGCCATGGTAGTTTCGCAGGAGCCCGAGCTGCGCGAAGCCGACTTCACCCTCAAGGCACGCAACGATACTCCACAGTCGGAAGGGCGTAGCCTCGATGACGTCGAGAAAGGCCACATCCTGCGGGTGCTGGAAGAATGCGGCGGCAATCAAACGCGCGCTGCTGAGGTGCTTGGCATTGATCGGGTCACCTTGCACCACAAGTTGAAGAAATACGGCTGGAGCCGTCGCGACCGCGAGCTTGCCTCTGTCGAATCGTAATGAAGAAGTTGCAAATATTGCCGGTGGGCCCAGCCAACGCCCGCGTGCTGGACTGGTTACGTCAGTCTTTGCAGGAGAAGTTCCAGGTGAAGAGCGTGGTCCTTGCTCCTCCGCTCGACGTGTCTTTTGCCCTGCATTCGGAGCGGCAGCAATACCACTCGTCTGAAATTCTGGCGGCCATGCAATCGTACATCGACCGGGACACATGGAAATTGCTGGCCGTCACCAGTCTCGACCTCTACATACCCATTCTGACCTTCGTGTTTGGCGAGGCGCAGGTTGGGGGCGCCGCCGCGATCGTGTCGTACCACAGGTTGCGGCAGGAGTTTTATGGCTTGCCCGAAGACATGGATAGATTGGCTGATCGCCTGTTGGTCGAAGCGGTGCATGAACTCGGGCACACCCTTCGCCTGACCCACTGCGAGGATTACCGCTGCGCCATGGCGCCTTCACACGCGGTAGAGTGGATTGACCTGAAAGACAGCGGGTATTGTGACTCGTGCCTGTCGCGAGTGCTGGAATCGGCGCAGTAGACTGCCCATTTACCTATTGAAGAGTGTCACACTCGGGCAGTTGTCGCCTGGATAGGGATTTCAACCGCCCACCCTGGCAACAGAAGCCACAATGATGTCCTGCTGCAAGCCGGAAATCCCCACCCGGCCGACCTCAGGCCGGATGGGACACCCTCAAAATTATTGCCCAACTTCTAAAACGGCCACGTCCAACTTGCCGCGTTCGGCTCGTCTACGCCATATTGATGTGCGTAGTTCTTGCACTCGATCTGCTGGTTCAGGAAGTGCTCTT
This sequence comes from uncultured Acidobacteriaceae bacterium, assembly GCA_963846795.1. Lineage (GTDB taxonomy): Bacteria > Acidobacteriota > Terriglobia > Terriglobales > Acidobacteriaceae > CAVVDY01. The sequence continues at coordinate 120,409 of CAWJXJ010000010.1, read as the reverse complement.
TCGCGTGGCCTCCGATGCGCTGCAGGCGAGGCACGCGGTCGATCACGTCCATCGCCAGGCTGAAGCGGTCGATGTTGTTATTGATCGCCAGCTCCAGCGGAGTGTTGATGTTGCCCTTCTCCTTGTAGCCGCGCACGTGCATGTTGTCGTGGTTGTGCCGGCGATAGGCGAGCCGGTGAATCAGCCACGGGTATCCGTGGAAGTTAAAGATCACCGGCCGATCGAGCGTGAACAGCGAATCAAAGTCGCGGTCCGGCAGTCCATGCGGATGCTCGGTGCTGGGCTGCAGCTTGAACAGGTCAACCACGTTGATGAAGCGAATCTTCACGTCAGGAAATTCCTTGCGAATCATCGCCGTCGCCGCCAGCGCCTCCTGGGTGGGGATGTCGCCCGCCGAGGCCATCACCACGTCGGGCTCGCCGTTCTGGTCGTTGCAGGCCCAGTCCCAAATGCCAATGCCCTTGGTGCAGTGAATGATGGCCTGCTCCATGTTCATGAACTGCAGATGCTTCTGCTTGTCGCTGACGATGACGTTCACGTAGTTCTGGCTGCGCAGACAATGGTCCGCCACCGACAGCAACGAGTTCACGTCGGGCGGCAGATAAATGCGCGTGACGTTGGCGCTCTTGTTGACCACCACATCGAGGAAGCCGGGGTCCTGATGGGTGAAGCCGTTGTGGTCCTGCCGCCATACGGTAGAAGTGATGAGCAGGTTGAGCGAAGCTATCGACTCGCGCCACGACAGGTGATTGCAAATTTCCAGCCACTTGGCGTGCTGGTTGAACATCGAGTCGATGACGTGGACGAACGCCTCATAGGTCGAGAAGAAACCGTGGCGTCCGGTGAGCAGGTAGCCTTCGAGCATGCCTTCCATGGTGTGCTCGCTCAGCATCTCCATCACCCGTCCATCGCTCGAGAGCTCACTGCCGTCGAGGTCGACCTTGAAGAACTCCTCGATCCAAAACTTCTTGCTGACTTCGTAGATGGCGTCGAGCTTGTTCGACGTGGTTTCATCCGGCCCGAAGACGCGGAAGTTGGTCATGTTGTCTTTCATCACGTCGCGCAGCATGACGCCCAGCGGCCGCGTGTTTTCAGCCTGTATCTGTCCCGGCCTCTCGACGTCTATTCCGTATTCGCGAAAGTCAGGCAGGCGCAGGGACTTCTTCAGCCTTCCACCGTTGGCGTGAGGATTGGCGCTCATCCGCCGTGTGCCAGTCGGAGCCAAGTCGCGAAATTCCTGAACGAAGCGCCCGTGTCCATCGAAGAGCTCTTCCGGACGCTGCGAGTGCATCCACTTTTCCAACAGTTGAAGCTGCTCGGGATCTTTTTTCACGTTGGGCAGCGGCACCTGGTGCGCGCGCCAGAAGCCTTCCAGCCGGTGGCCTTCTACTTCCTGAGGCGCCGTCCATCCCTTGGGCGAGCGCAGCACAATCATCGGCCAGTGCGGCCGCGCGATGGTCGAGCCGCTGCGCGCGTCACTCTGTATCTGGCGAATCTCGTTCACGCAGTGTTCCACCGTCGCCGCCATCGCCTGATGCATGCTGTCGTGGTCGGAACCCTCGACGAAGTACGGTGTCCAGCCATAGCCGCGCAGCAGACTCTCCAGCTCGTCATGCTGAATGCGCGCCAGCAACGTCGGATTGTTGATCTTGTAGCCGTTGAGATGGAAGACCGGCAGCACCGCGCCGTCGCGTGCAGGGTTAAGAAACTTGTTGATGTGCCACGACGTCGCCAGCGGGCCGGTCTCGGATTCGCCATCACCCACGACCGCGGCCACGATCAGCTCAGGATTGTCGAAGGCCGCGCCGCAGGCGTGCGACAGCACATATCCCAGCTCGCCGCCCTCGTGGATCGATCCCGGCGTCTCGGGCGTGCAGTGACTGCCAATGCCGCCCGGGAAGGAGAACTGCTTGAAGAACTCGCGCAGGCCTTCGTAGTCCTCGCTCTTCTCCGGATAAACCTCGGAGTAGCCTCCCTCGAGGTATCCAGGGCCAAGCACGCCGGGCGCGCCGTGTCCGGGGCCGGCCAGGAAGATCATGTCGAGGTCGTATTTCTTGATCAGCCGGTTGAGGTGCACATAGATAAAGGAGAGTCCGGGGCTCGATCCCCAATGGCCGAGCAGGCGGTTCTTGATGTGCTCCGGGCGCAGCGGCTCGTTGAGCAGCGGATTGTCGAGCAGATAAATCATGCCCAGGCTCAGGTAATTGCAGGCGCGCCAATAAGCGTCGGTCTTGCGCAACTCGTCTGCGCTAAGCGGCGTGCCGGTGACGGTCGAGCGCGCGGGACCGTAAGCGCTGAGCGAATCGTCGTGGGAAACAACATCGGGAGGAGCGATGGTAGCCATAAAAACAAACTCCTTATATGTGTATGCGACGCCGAGTTAGGCGTGGATAAATACTGCGACTCATTAAGCCTCAACCTTCCGGCGACGGGAGTCAATGTCTCTGGATGTTTGTTACGCAGATTTAATGGCGCTTTGTCAGATCAGGAAAAACGCGATTTATCGTCCCATTTTGCGCACCAGCCAGAAGCCCGCGGCAAATCCGGCGGCTACTACTCCGGTGAGTAGACCCGCCCGCCGCATCGAGCGCCGTTGCGCCTGAATGCGCGGCTGCACAAACCGCTGCTCGGGATAGGGTTCTCGCGTGGCTATGCCGTTGTTGTGAATGGCCATCGCCATCACTTCGGCCAGGTGCAGCGCATGACGCGGTGTCTGCTGGTCGATCTGGCTCTTGCAACTGAAACCGTCGGCCATGATCAAAGTGGTGGTTTCGGCGGAACGCACTTCGGGCAGCAGCCTGCGTTCGCCGGCGGCGATGGACACTTCATACTTCTCCTTCTCGTAGCCAAACGCGCCGGCCATGCCGCAGCAGCCGGAATCGAGCACCTGGTAATCGAGGCCCATCTTCTTCATTACGGCCTCTTCGTCATGCAGTCGCATGACGGCTTTGTGATGGCAATGGCCCTGCACGATGGCGGTGCTGTTCAACTGCGGAGCTTGGTAGTCCTTGACCTTCTTCTCTAGAAACTCTGAAAGCGTAAACGTGTTCTCCGCCAGGCGATGCGCCGCCCGGGATTCGGGCATAAGACCGGTAAGCTCGTCACGAAAAACCGAGCAGCAACTCGGCTCCAGCACCACCATCGGCGTTCCGGCTTCGATGTCAGCGGCCAGCGCGCGCAGCACTCTTTGCAGATAGCTCTTCGCCAAGCCAAGAAATCCATGGTCGTAGAGCGGACGTCCGCAGCACAGATGTTGCATGGGAACCTGCACCTGGTAGCCGAAATGTTCGAGGACTTCGACCGCGGCCTGCGCAGTCTCGGGCGAAAAGTAATTGTTGAAGGTATCAGCCCAGAGCGTGACCTTCGGGCCGGGTGCCCCGTTCAAGCGCAGCTTGAGCGGGTCTCTTCCTCGCTTGCGGAACCATGCCTTGAACGGCTCGGCGGCAAATGCCGGAATCTTTCGTTGCGCAGGAATGCCGACCAGCTTCTTGGAAATCGCACTCAGCACTGGAAGTTGCGTAAACAGGTTGGCGAATCCGGGAGCCACCGATGCCAGACGAGCCCACTGATCGATCAGGCCAAAGGCAAAGGCGTTGAGAGGACGAACGCGACCTTCCCAATAGTGCGACAGGAACTCCGCCTTATATGTTGCTATGTCAACGTTGACCGGACAATCGCTTTTGCAGCCCTTGCACGAGAGGCACAGGTCGAGCGCTTCTTTGACGGCTTCGTCCTTCCAACCGTTCTGAATGACGCTGCCGTTCATCATCTCCCACAATGTATGAGCCCGGCCGCGAGGGCTGTGCCGCTCCTCATGCGTCACCATAAAGCTGGGGCACATGGTGTCGTCGTTGGGATTCTTGCCCTCCTGCCTGCGACATTTGCCGACGCCAACGCAACGCAGCGTGGCATGAGCGAAGCTGCCGCCATCATGCGGGAATTGGAAGTGCGTCTCGGGCTCCCACGGTTTGTAATCGGCGCCGAGCCGAAGATTTTCATCCATCCGGTAAGCGTCGATGACCTTGCCGGGATTCATCTTCCAATCCGGGTCCCAGATGGACTTGAACTCGCGGAAAGCCTGTATCAACTCAGGGCCGAACATCTTGTAGAGGAACTCGCCGCGCGCCTGGCCGTCGCCGTGCTCGCCGCTGAGGCTGCCACCGTACTTCACGCACAAGTCCGTCGCCTCTTCCACAAACGCGCGAAATTTCCTGATGCCCGGTTCGCTCACCAGATCGAAGTTGACGCGGCAATGAATACAGCCGTGACCAAAGTGTCCGTACACGGCGGGCACGTATTCGTATTTGCTGAACAGCGTTCGTAACTCGCGCAGGTAGCCGCCCAGCTTCTCGGGAGCAACCGCCGCATCGTCCCATCCAGGCCAGGTGGGCGCCTCACCGGGAACAAACGCTGTGGCGCCAAGCGCCGACTCGCGAAGCTTCCACAGCTCTTCCATCTGGTGCTTGTCGGTGAAGAGCCGCATGTGCGGCGCATCCGACTCGGCCTTGAGCATTTCCATCGCACGATGTGCAGTGGCGAGCGCTTCGTCGTGATTGTCAGCACCGAACTCCGCCATCAGCCAGCCGTTACCTTCAGGCAGCAGATGAAGTAGTTCGCCAATGGGTCCACCCTTCTTCTGCACGTAGTAGTGCAGCCGGTCATCCATCCCTTCGAGCGCCGTGGGATTGAACTGGTTGAGTTCGACAACGTGATCGGCTGCCTCGTACACGTCGCGATAGCCGAGCATCAGGATGACGCGTTCGGCGCGAGCGTCAATCAACCGGCACTTGGCCTCGAGCACCGTCACCAGAGTTCCTTCGCTGCCGACGAGCGCGCGCGCAATGTTGATGCGTCCGTCGGCATCGGGAATCAGTTGATCGAGGTTGTAGCCGGAGACGCGTCGCGGAATCGGCGTAAAGTTTTTCTTGATGAGCTCGGCGTAGTGATCACGCAACGAGCGCAAGTTTCGATAGATGTCGCCTTCGCGGCCGCCCTGGCGAATCTTCTGCTCCCATTCGGATTCGTGCATCCAGCCGACGCTCATGCGCGGGCCGTCGTAGAGCAGAATCTCCATCTCCTCGATGTTGGCGTCGGTCTTGCCCGACATCTGGGCATGCGCGCCACAGGAGTTGTTGCCGATCATGCCTCCGAAGCAGCAGCGATCATGCGAGGCAGGGTCAGGCCCCCAGATGAGTTTGCGATTCGAGCGCTGCATTGCAGTGTTGCGCAACTCGTCGCAAATGGTTCCCGGCAACACGCGCGCCCAGCGCTCATCGAGATTGACCTCCAGCACACCGTGCATGTACTTCGACCAGTCAATGACGACGGCAACGTTGCAGCACTCGCCTGCCAGGCTGGTACCACCTCCACGCGAGAGCAAAGGCGCGCCAAAGCGGCGGCAGGCCGCGACGGTTTGCACCACGTCTTCCTTCGACTTGGGAATCACGACACCGATCGGCACCTGGCGATAGTTCGAAGCGTCGGTGGCATACATGGCCCGGCTGCCGGCGTCGAAGCGCACCTCGCCTTCCACCTTGGCGCGCAGCTCGGCTTCCAGCCCGGCTGCGTCCACGCGCTCGCCCGCGGTAAGCCAGTCTTGCGGGCGCGATTGCAAGCTTTGGGTGAGCTGGTCAGAAATCATGAGAATGCTCCGGGGTTCCTGATCAGCAACGTAGCACACGGGGAAGAGAGGATGCTATGACGGGGAAGAGGTATCAGGTATCAGGCGTCAGGTTTCTTAATCCGTTCAGACTGCGCTCCAATCTGACACCTGAAACCTGACAACTGGCACCAGCAAAAAACAAGGCCGCTGGTGCGTCAGCGGCCCCGGAGTCGTTCAGGAGGAAATTGTTTTACTGCGGCTGGCTGGAGTTCGCCTGCTGCGACGGGCTGGTCGCCTGTGCCGAAGCGGGTGATTCAACTGCGTTGGTCATCAGGCGGATATCGACACGCCGGTTCTCGGCGCGGCCCTTGGCCGATGTGTTGGCGGCAACGGGATTGTCCTCGCCCAGCCCGATGACATAAATCTGGTGCGCGGGAACGTTGTACTTCGACGCCAGGTATTGGATCACGGCGTCAGCGCGACGCTGGCTGAGCTGATAGTTGTAGTCCTTCGGTCCAGTGGAGTCCGTGTATCCATGCACCTCGATCAGAAAGTGCCGCTGATTGGCAAGCTGCTCGCCGAGCTGGTCGAGGGTCTGCTTGTCCTTGCGCGTGAGATCGGACTTGTCGAATCCGAACTGTACGGTCATCGGCTCGCCCACCGGCTTGTAATTGTCGATGTTCTCCACCGTTCCCGCCAGACTGGTCACGCGATTGGCAGCCTGGGTAGCGTTCTGGTTCGCCTGATTGGCAGCTTGTCCGGCGGTGAGCGCCTTTTGGTTCGCCTGATCGGCGGCAGAGGTCGCCTGCTGGATTCCTTGCTGCGAGCGGGAATCGACATCGCGGATGTCGCGAGTATTTTTCGCCGTCAGATCATCTAATTCATTGACCTTGTTCACGGTCGGAGTCACTTCGTTGCGCACATACTTCTTCGAGGCGCAGCCCACGGTCAGCGGCAGGACGACAGCCACGGTCACGGCGGCAAGGCTGAAACGGTTCATCGAGCTTGGCTCCTTGTACTCGAGGCGAACGAGTTCGCGAACTCTGGGAAGCTGCAAATTCATTGCCATTGCAAAAAGCTCCAGCAGGATAGTTTTCAGGGCCAAAGTGACGTCTGGCAGCAACTCTGGAGGCCGCTTTACAGAACAAAATGGCGTGTAACGTAGATTTTTTACCGTGTTCGCCAGAGGGCTGGCATAACTTAAATTCATGGATTATTCAGTATCAATGACTTCGAGTAATGTCAGAGAGGGGCCGAAATCTCGGAAATATCCCGATGGCAGGCGGGGGAAACAGCTCCTCTCAGAGCCTGGGGACGACGCTTTTGGGTCGTTGCAAGATCGGATCGTATCCCAACAGAGTCCCCCCTCGGGGAGGCTAAACTGAAAGCTGACGGCTGAGACCTAACAGCTACAAACTGGCAACCGGCAACCGACAACTGCTTTATGGACCTTCACCAGAAAATCAAGACCATCCCGACCTCGCCCGGCGTGTACCTGTACAAGAACGCTGAAGGGCAGGTCATCTACGTGGGCAAGGCGAAGAACCTGCGCTCGCGGGTGCGGTCGTATTTTCTGGAGGCAGCGGCCGAGAACGCCAAGACGGGAACTCTGCTGCGCGAGGCGGTCGATATCGACTACGTCGTCGTCGACAACGAGAAGGAAGCGCTCGCGCTCGAGAACAATCTGATAAAGAAGAAGAAGCCGCGCTACAACATTCTTCTTCGCGACGACAAAACTTATCCTTATATCAAGCTCACGATCGGCGAGCGTTATCCGCGGGTGTTTCCGACGCGGCGTTTGCGCAAAGACGGCTCGCTGTACTTCGGCCCGTACTTCCCGACCAGCCTGGCGTATCGCATTGTCGATCTCATTCACCGGCACTTTCTGATTCCGTCGTGCAAGCTGGATTTGAACCGTACCTATCCTCGCCCGTGTTTGCAGTACTACATCGGGCGATGCCTCGGTCCGTGCGTCGAAGGGCTGACCACTCCCGAGCGTTACGCCGAAGCTGTGCACGATGTGCGGCTGTTTCTCGAAGGACGCGGCCACGATCTGAGACGCTCGCTGCAAAAGCGCATGGCCGCTGCCGCCGAAGGCGAACAGTACGAGCTCGCCGCCAAGTATCGCGACCTGATCTCGACGGTAGAGTTGCTCGACCAGAAGCAGCGCATGGCGACACTCGATGGTGACGATGCCGACGTCTTCGGCTATCACTTTGAAAATCAGATGCTGGCGGTGAACCTCTTTCACCTGCGCGGCGGCAAGATTGTCGATAAGCGCGAGTTCTTCTGGGAAGACATGGCCGAGATCGTCGGCGAAGAAGGTTTCCAACCGGGCGAGTTCTTTTCGGCGCTGCTGAAGCAGGTTTACCTCGACGCGCAATATGTGCCGCACGCGGTTTATGTTCCGGTGGACTTCGAAGACCGCGAGACGCTCGAGCAAATCCTCTCTGAGGGACAAAAGCGCAACGTTCATATCACCGTTCCGCAGCGCGGCGACAAGCGTTCGCTGGTCGACCTAGTCGGGCAAAACGCGAAGCAGTCCTACGACCAGCGCTTCCGGGTGCTGAAGCCGACAACCAAAGCGGTGCAGGAAGCGTTGCAGGAAGCGCTGATGTTGCCCGAGCCGCCAAAGCGCATCGAATGCTTCGACATCTCGCATATCCAGGGTGCCGAGACCGTCGCCTCCATGGTGGTGTGGGAAGACGGCAAGATGAAGAAGTCGGACTACCGCAAATTCATCATCCGCAGCGTGGAAGGGGTGGACGACTTCGCCTCGATGCGCGAGGTCGTAACGCGCCGCTACGGCCGGGTGCAAAGCGAGAAGCAGACGATGCCCAGCCTCATCCTCATCGACGGCGGCATCGGACAGTTGCATGCCGCTGCGCAGGCGCTGGAGTCGCTCGGCATCATCAACCAGCCGCTGGCTTCGATTGCCAAGCGCGAAGAAATCATCTTTGTTTTAGGACAGGAGGATGACCCGGTGATTCTCGACCGGCACTCGCCGGTGCTTCATTTGGTGCAGTTGGTTCGCGACGAAGCGCATCGCTTTGCCGTGACCTTCCATCGCAAGCGCCGCGAGATTCGCGATCGCAAAACCGAGTTGCTGGAGATTCCGGGAATCGGCGCGCTGACCACCCGGCGCCTGTTGCAACACTTTGGCAGCTTGCAGGCCATCAAACAGGCTGATGCGGCGGCGCTGTCGGCAGTCGTAAACCGGTCGCAAGCCGACGCTATCTTGCGTCATTTTCAGGCTAACCGCGATAAATCCGCACCGTCTCAATTAGTGCAGATAGACTGATACTCAAATGCCGCAACCTGACGACGCTCAATCGCACGATCTGTTGCTTTTCCTTCTGGTCGTGCTGGTGGTGAGCATTCTGGGGCTGGCCTTCGATTGGATGCTGGTGAAAGAGGGTGTCAAGCGGCTCGACGTACTGGCGCTTTCCAACGGCCTCACCGGCTTGGCCGTGGGATTATTGTATCTTCAGCTCACCCGCGTCGAGCGCGAGCGGCGAGGCCTAGTGCAGCAGCGGCTGCGCACGATTGCGGAAATGAATCATCACATCCGCAATGCGCTGCAAATCATCGCCTACGCAAATGTTACGAGCGACAAAGAAAAGTCAGTCGAACTGATCCGCAGCTCAGTCGAGCGGATTGAGTGGGCGCTGCGCGAGGTGCTGCCCGGACATGTGCCGCAGGAGGCACGGGTGAGTCCGCCGGAACACGCGGAACAATCGACGCCCGCCTCGTAAGCAAGCTTTGTATCAGGGCACGACTTCAGCCGTGCCGGATCGACGCCATTGAGTTTGGGATTTAGCCCCTGCGCTACTTTGTTTTCTCTCACACAAATCTACAGCTCCAAGATCTTCCACGACTCAGTGGCTCTGAGAGGCTTATGACACGAAAAAACGGCTGCTTCGTGATATCTTTTTCGCCAAAGCAGCTACTCTGAATTTGCAAGGTGAAATCGCGCATGTCGGCAGGCGAAGAGATACACGAGTTACATGAGCATGCAGAACAAGGACACGCTACGGGCATGGCGCCCGTCAGCTTCACCATGGCCCTTCTGGCGGTGCTGGTCGCGGTGGTGACGCTTCTGGGACACCGTTCGCACACCGAAGAAATCCTGCTGCAAAACAAGACGACCGACGAATGGGCCTACTACCAGGCAAAGAACCTGCGCCGCAACAACCTCGAAGCTCTGCGCGACATGATGGGGGCTTTGCAAGGTAAGGACGCCGAAAAGGCCGACTCCGTCGAGAAGAAGTTTGATACCAACATCGAAAAGTATGCCGACGATCAGAAAGAAATCCAGCAAGAGGCGAAAAACCTCGAGACGGAGTTGGGGCAGATGGCGCGCCGCGCTGACCGCTTCGATATCGGAGAGGTGATGCTGGAGATCGGGTTGGTGATCACCTCGATTACGCTGCTGACGGGCCGACGTTTCTATTGGAAGATGGGGATGGCTTTCGGCGTTTTGGGAATCATCGCGGCAGCGAGCGCCTACGCGGTGCGGTGAAAAAACCCCCGGTGGTCACTATGACAAAGAACATCCTGCTGTCGCTCCTATTGCTGTTGTCTTTAACGGCAATTGTTTCCGCTCAGCAAGAGCCTGGATTAGACATCAAACGTGTGGCCCAGGATATGGAAGCTCGTTTCAAAGCCTGCCCCAGGATGGAGAGTATCGCGTCGCAGAAGGGCGAACACGGCAAAGTGACTTGGCAGAAGCGAGCCGTGGGGCCACCTTATGAAGTATTCGTCGATGTGAAATCAAGTGACTCGATCCTTTACCCGTACACCCTCACGGTCGAATACTCGGTAAATTTCACCGCCGGACCAGAACGCCAGAGCAGGGCCGACGCAGAGAAAGATGCGGATCTTGCTCCGATGGATTTACTAGTGCCAACAAACAAGCATCGGAATATCTACGCGGTCGGCAAGGATGGCATTCGCTTGAAGAAGAGAGAAGCTCCGACCACTTGGGAAGAACGGCTTTTCTTATCACAGGATGCTTGTTGGAATCAGATTGGCGTGCAATAGGGTTGTTGCTGGCATAACATCGCCCATTACGCTACCTACCTGTCGTGCCTACGGCACTCGCGATCGGTTGGGCGGCGAACCCCGTCCTAAAGGACGGGGCTTTCACCTTTCGCGGCCTCTGGCCGCTGGTTTTAGCCCTCGCGTAAACTCTCCGCATGTCTTCGCTCGTTGCCGCACCCACTCTCGAAACGCCGCGCCTTCGCTTGCGCGGCCATGGTCTCGACGATTTTCCGCACTCCGCTGCCATGTGGGCTGATCCGGTGGTAGTGCGCTACATTCGCCCAACTCCGTTTAACGAGGAAGAAACTTGGGCACGCCTGCTGCGCTACGTGGGACATTGGGCGCTGCTCGGCTACGGCTTTTGGGTGGTCGAAGATAAGCAGACGGGCGAGTTTCTGGGCGAGGCAGGGTTCCTTAACTTCCATCGCGACACCGACCCTCCACGGGTGATCAACATCCCCGAGGCGGGCTGGGCATTTCGCGCCGATGCACATGGCCGCGGCTATGCCAGCGAGACTATGGCTGCGCTTGTCGCTTGGGGCGACACACGTTTCGATACTCCCACCGCCTGCATCATTGAGGAGAAGAATGGGGCTTCGATCCGCGTGGCGGAAAAGAACGGCTATCGGCCGCGGCAGGTCATAACATATCGCGGCGAAGAAGTGATGATGTATGTGCGGGAAAGAACAGCGAGTTAATTCAGGTCGGTCATACGCCAGCGACCTGCCGTGCCTACGGCACTCATGATCTGATTTGCCTCCGGTCCCGTCCTGAAGGACGGGGCTTTCACCTTTCGCGGGCTTCGGCCGCTGAGGTATCGTCGCAGGGCGAGCCGCGCTGCCAGAGCAGCACGAACTGCAGGTCCCTCGACTTCGGTCGCCTCGGCGACCTCCGCTCGGGATGACACCTTGAAAAATTAGCCAGACTCCTCCCTTAGAGCGAATCGCGAAAGGCCAACCGCAAATAGCCATTATTTCCCCGACCATGTGTATGTGACGCACGTCACAGACCTGTAGCTCCGCCCATCACAGCCCCTTGGGCTATCTGGCCTATATCTTCAGACTTACAAGTTCTGCTTGCGCTACCTGAAACCGCGCGAGTCTGATTTTGGGGGACATAACGAAGTGAAAACAACTGATTACCCGGCTGCGCCGGCTGCCAGTGCGCAGCCCGCAAATGGCGCAGGTGAAACGCTGCCCTCGCCCGCAGACGAGACGCGCACTGGAGGCAAGATGCCGAGTCAAAGAGAGAAAGTCACCCTCGACGGAAACGAGGCGGTCGCTTACGTCGCTTATCGCGTGAGCGAGGTCGCTGCCATTTATCCCATCACGCCTTCGTCGCCCATGGGCGAATCGTCCGACGCGTGGTCGGCGGTGGGCGTGGAAAATATCTGGGGCGCGGTGCCCAAGGTCATCGAGATGCAAAGCGAGGGCGGAGCCGCCGGCGCGCTGCATGGCGCCTTGCAGGCCGGAGCGCTGGGCACGACCTTCACCTCGTCGCAGGGCCTGCTGCTGATGATCCCCAACATGTACAAGATTGCGGGCGAGCTGACGCCGACGGTGATTCACGTGGCCGCGCGCGCCATTGCGGCGCAGGCACTGTCGATTTTCGGCGATCACCAGGACGCGATGGCCACGCGCCAGACCGGCTTCGCGCTGCTGTCGTCGAACTCCGTGCAGGAAGCGATGGACCTGGCGCTCGTCTCGCACGCCGCGACCTTGGAGTCGCGCATTCCGTTCCTGCATTTCTTCGATGGTTTCCGCACCTCGCATGAGGTTTCGAAGATCGAGCAGCTCACCGACGATGACATGCGCGCCATGATCGACGACGAGCTGGTACGCGCGTTTCGCAGTCGCGCTCTGACGCCTGATCGTCCGGTGCTGCGCGGCTCGGCACAGAATCCTGACGTGTATTTCCAGGGCAGGGAAGCGGTCAATCCGTACTATCGCGCCTGTCCGACCATCGTGCAAAGCGTGATGGACAAGTTCTTCCAGATCGTCGGCCGCCGCTACAACCTGTTCGACTACGTCGGAGCGCCTGACGCCGAGTACGTCATCATCATGATGGGTTCCGGCGCGGAAGCGGCACATGAGGCGGTTGAGTATCTCGTGGCGCAGGGCAAGAAGGTCGGCCTGCTCAAGGTTCGCCTCTATCGCCCATTCTCAATTGAGTACTTCCTGAAGGCGCTTCCGAAGACGGTGAAGAGCATTGCTGTGCTTGATCGCACCAAGGAGCCAGGCTGCATCGGCGAGCCGCTGTACCTCGACGTGATCGCCGCTCTGACGGAAGGCTTCAGCTCCGGCAATGCACCGCTGGCGAGCTTCCCGAAAGTCATCGGCGGACGCTACGGCCTGTCGTCCAAAGAATTTACGCCCGCCATGGTGGCGAGCGTTTTCGAAGAGTTGACCAAGCCGGCTATGCTGAATCACTTCACCGTCGGCATCAAAGACGACGTCACGCAGACCTCGCTGGAATACGATCCCGAGTTCTTCACCGAGGATCCCACCACGACGCGTGCCATGTTCTTCGGATTGGGCGCCGATGGAACGGTAGGCGCGAACAAGAACACCATCAAAATCATCGGCGAAGATACCGACGATTTCGTGCAGGGCTACTTCGTCTACGACTCGAAGAAGTCTGGCGCAGTCACGACCTCGCACCTGCGCTTCAGCAAGAAGTCGATTCGCTCGACCTATCTCATCTCGCGCGCCAACTTTGTCGCCTGTCATCAGTTCAGCTTTATGGAGCGGCTCGATGTTCTGAAGTGCGCGGAGCCGGGAGCGACCTTCCTGCTCAACAGCCCCTTCGGGCCCGACGAGGTTTGGGACAACCTGCCGCGCTCGGCGCAGAAGAGCATCGTCGATAAGAAGCTGAAGTTCTACGTCATCGACGCGGTCGAGGTCGCCAAGGCTGCCGGCATGGGCGGTCGCATCAACACCGTGATGCAGACCTGCTTCTTCGCCATCAGCGGCGTACTGCCGCGCGAGGAAGCTATCGCAAGCATCAAGCACTCCATCGAGAAGACCTACGGCAAGCGCGGCGAATCGATTGTGCGCAAGAACTTCGCCGCGGTTGATTCTGCGCTGGAGCATCTGCACGAGGTGAAGGTCCCGACGACGATCACTTCGCGCTTTGAACTTCGGCCGTTTGTTCCCGCTAATGCGCCTGACTTCGTGAAGCGCGTCGAGGGACCGATGATCGCCGGCGAAGGCGATTCGCTGCCGGTGAGCGCCATGCCCATCGACGGCACCTTCCCCACCGGTACCACAAAGTGGGAGAAGCGCAACATTGCGCTCGAGATTCCGGTGTGGGATGAGGGGCTCTGCATTCAGTGTGGCAAGTGCGTGATGGTTTGCCCGCACGCTGTGATTCGGGCCAAAGTTTACGACGCAGCGGCCACGAATCACGCCCCGGAAGGCTTTCAGGTAGCGGTACCGAAGTGGCGTGAATTCAGCAATTTGAAGTACACGCTGCAAGTAGCACCTGAAGATTGCACGGGATGCGGATTATGCGTTGCCGTCTGTCCGGCCAAGAGCAAGAGCGAGGTCAAGCACAAGGCCATCAACATGGAGGCGCAGCCGCCATTGCGCGAGAAGTACAACCAGTACTGGGACTACTTCCTGAAGATTCCGGAGCTTGGTCGCGACCAGATTGCGCATGGCCAGGTGAAGGACTCGCAACTGCTGGAGCCGCTGTTTGAGTTCTCCGGCGCCTGCGCCGGTTGCGGCGAGACTCCGTATATCAAGGTGATGACGCAGTTGTTCGGCGACCGCGCACTGATCGCGAACGCCACCGGCTGCTCGTCGATCTACGGCGGCAACCTGCCGACCACGCCTTATACGGTGAACGCGCAAGGACGCGGTCCAGCCTGGTCGAACTCGCTGTTTGAAGACAACGCCGAGTTTGGCATGGGCATGAGGCTCGCGGTCGACAAGCAGAACGATTACGCCAAGGTCCTGGTGCGGCAGTTGGCATCGGAGATTGGCGACGAGCTGGCAGTTGCCATCCTCGATGCTGACCAGTCGACCGAGCCTGGTATCTTCGCCCAGCGCGAGCGCGTAGCCGAGCTGAAGAAGAAGCTGGCCAATGTAAAGTCATCCGCCTCGCGCGATCTGCTTGCAGTCGCCGACGCGCTGGTCAAGAAGAGCGTCTGGATTGTCGGCGGCGATGGCTGGGGCTACGACATCGGCTTCGGCGGACTGGACCACGTGCTGGCCTCGACGGCCAACGTGAACATTCTGCTGCTCGATACCGAGGTCTACTCCAACACGGGCGGCCAGATGTCGAAGGCCACGCCGATTGGTGCGGTCGCCAAGTTCGCGGCCAGCGGCAAGCGCACGCCGAAGAAAGACATCGCGATGGCGGCCATCAATTATGGCCGTGCATACGTCGCGCATGTGGCGATGGGTGGCAACGACGGCCAGACGATGAAGGCGTTCCTCGAGGCCGAGGCCTGGGACGGGCCGTCGATCATCATCGCCTACAGCCACTGCATCGCGCATGGCTACGACATGGTGTACGGCATCGAGCAGCAGAAGAACGCGGTGATTTCGGGACACTGGCCGCTGTTCCGCTACAACCCGGCGCTGGCGGCGGAAGGCAAGAATCCCTTCCAGCTTGATTCGCGCGCTCCCAGCATTCCGCTGGAGAAGTACATCTACAACGAGACGCGCTACACCATGCTGGTGAACAGCGATCCCGACGAGGCCAAGAAGCTGTTGAAGGCGGCGCAGGAGAACGTGAACGAGCGCTGGAAGTTGTATCAACACATGGCGGCAATGAATTTCGAGAAGTAGTTTTGAAAGGGCACGCCTTCAGGCGTGCCGCAAAGGTTTGAAGCGATTGGGGCTTTAGCCCCTGAGGGAGCTTGTCGTGAAACCGGCGCGTGAGCACGCCACGAATAACCGGCAAACGTATTTCGTTACGGCCTCGACTTGGCAACGCCGTGCTTTGTTTCACAATGCACCTTGGGCAGACCTCTTCCTCGATACGCTGCACTCATATCGCGGCCGTGCTTATCTGCTGCATGAATACGTCCTCATGCCCGATCACTTTCATGTCCTGATCACGCCGGAAGCTACGCTCGAACGCGCAGTGCAGTTCATCAAGGGTGGCTTTTCCTTTCGGGCCAAGAAAGAGCTCGCCAGCTCAATGGAGATCTGGCAGCGCGGGTTTTCCGATCACCGCATTCGTGATTGGGAGGATTTCGAAATTCACGTCGGATATATCTATCGGAACCCGGTGGGACGAAGGCTGGTGGAGAACGCTGAGGAGTACGGGTATTGCTCGGCTTTTCCCGGCAGTCTCAAGGACGAGATCCCTCAGTGGCTAAAGCCACAAAAGGAAAAGAACTTTTGCGGCACGGCTGAAGCCGTGCCCTTTCAAAGCAGGATCCTTTCAAATCTGGATGTAGCAAAATTTCCGCGAGATTGCGACGAGGACACAACACCATGATCGACCTATCAACCAATTATCTGGGGCTGCGGCTCAAGAATCCCATCGTGGTCTCGGCCTCGCCGCTCAGCGAGAAGCTGGAGAACTTTCCCCGCATGCGCGACGCCGGCGCAGGCGCCATCGTGATGTACTCGCTGTTCGAGGAGCAGATCGAATCCGAGAGCGAGAACATCGACTCGGCGCTGGAGTACGGCGCCAACAGCTATGCCGAGTCAACCAGCTATCTGCCCGACATGCCCAAGTATCACGTCGGACCCGACCGCTACCTCGACCTGCTGCAGAAGGCGAAGAAGTCGGTGGACATCCCGGTCATCGCCAGCCTCAACGGCAAGTCGCGCGGCGGTTGGTCGCGCTATGCGCAATACATGGAAGAGGCCGGCGCCGACGCGTTGGAGCTGAACATCTTCAACATCCCGACCGATCCCGCGGTCTCGGCGCAGCAGCTTGAAGACGGCTATGTCGAGCTGGTGCGCGCCATCCGCAAGCAGATCAAGATTCCGATCGCGGTGAAGGTCGGGCCATACTTCAGCTCGTTGGCCAACTTCGCCAAGCGCATCAGTGAGGCTGGCGCCGACGGCATCGTCATCTTCAACCGTTTTTATCAGCCCGACTTCGACCTGGAGGAGCTGGAGGTCACACCGAACCTGGTGTTGAGCAGCCCGCATGAGCTGCGTCTCCGGCTCCACTGGGCTGCCATCCTGTATCACCAGGTGGAAACCTATGTTGCCGTCACCGGCGGCGTGCATGACGCAACCGACGTGCTGAAGTGCATGATGGCGGGGGCCAACGTCGCCATGATGACATCGGCACTGCTGAAGTACGGCATCGAGCACATCGGCGTCGTGCTATCCGGGATGGAAGCCTGGATGGAAGAGCACGAATACACGTCCATCAAGCAGATGCGCGGCAGCATGAGCATGGTCAACGTCGAAGACCCGACGGCCTTCCTGCGCGGCAATTACCTGAAGATGCTGGGCTCGTACAGCTTCGGCGACACCGGAACCGCGCTGCCGACGTACTAAGCCTGCTGATACCGCTACAAACGGAAACTGAATCCTGGGTGCCCCATTCGGCCATCAGTTGGCCGGGTGGGGATTTCAACTGGCCCACCCAATACGGTTTCCGATCCCAGCCGCCCCAAGTGCCGTTTTTTCCACTTTGTGAAGAACTGTAAAAAAGAATTGAACTCAGGTTCTTTTGGGCGACTTTTTTGGGCGATTTGCGTCTATACTAGTAACCCAAATCCAAGGTGGGCGCCGCAACCCCGACAGCAACCCCAAACGGGCGCCCACCGCCCCCTTATCAACGCAGTTGTCGGTTGTCAGTTTCCCGTTGTCAGATAAGATTCTCGATTCAGTAGTTGCGACTCTTCCGGTTTCGCCTGTAGCTGCTCAAACCTCAACCTCTCCAGATCTTTCGCAACCGTGCCTGACGCAGGAATCACTACTATGCGCTGGATTGGCACACATACAATCTGATTCTTGAGGGAGGGCGCGACAGACAACGGCCTGCGAGTCGAACGCGAAGACATTGCCATCTGAGAACTGAGGCTGAGAACCTCCGGCTGACAGCCGACAACAGGCAACCGACCACTACTTGTTGTGGCCGTCGATCTCGCTCTCTTTGTACATGTACTTGATGCTGGGCTTGTAAATCAGAAGATTGGTTCCGCCTACGCGGTTCAGCTTGAGGCAGTACTTGTCGTACCACTCGATGACGCCGTGAATCTCTTCGCCATCCTGCAGCACCAGGACCATGGGAGTCTTGGCCTGCATCTGCTTCTGATAATAGAAATTTTCAGCGTGTGTCTGCTCGGGAGGCAGGATCTTTTTACCATTGCTGGGACGTTCTGAGCGCGCGCCGTTGCTCGGACGCTCGCGGCGTTCGCGCAGGTCGCCGTTATCGCCATTGCGCGGTTCGGCAGCGCGGGGCTCGGTGCGATTGAGGCTGGGACGAATCAGCTTGCGGTTGGCAAACACCTCAGTGTCGATGGCGCGGCCCACAGCTGTGGAATCGGGCGAATCTTTCATGGTGTCTGCTCCTATTGCTCCGCGCAACGAGCCTGGAATACTAGCTAAGGAGATCCTTTCCGGTTGGCGAAGTCGCGACGCGCAGTCTGAAATTCTGGGTTAGAACGTTGGCTTAACCCTAACACAGCAGATGCGCCAAAACAATGTAGATGCATCTGCGACTTTGGTGTGAGTTGCTGCATACTTTTGCTGTGAGCCATTAGCCCCAAATCCACTTCACCACAGAGACACGGCGGACACGGAGAAGACAGGAAATAAGAGCCGGTTTTTGGCTGGGAGCTGGTGGCTGGAAGCCGGCAGCTTTTTCTGAAACCTGGAACCTGAAACCTGAAACCTGATACCCACACTGACGGCTGATAGCTGACCGCTAAATCTCGGTGAAGATGTCTCGAAAGTCATAGCAGCCGGTCTTGCCGACGATCCACTCGGCAGCCAGGACGGCGCCCTCGGCGAAGGTGCGCCGCGACTTGGCTTCGTGCGTCAGCACGATGCGGTCGCCAGCCGAGGTCAGCTCCAGAGTGTGCGTGCCGGTTACGTCACCTTCGCGCTCGGAGGTGATATCGACTGCATCGCTTTGCAGAATCCTCTGCATCGCCACCGCCGTGCCTGACGGCGAGTCTTTTTTGTGGATGTGATGGCGCTCAGTGATATGCCCGGTGTATCCATGAGCCAGTGCCGGCGCTGCGGCTTTCAAAATCTGGAAAAAGAGGTTTACGCCATAGGAGAAATTCGCGCCGAAGACAAACCCCGTGCCCGCAGCTTCAACCAGCGCGCGGATGCGCTGCATCTCGTTGTACCAGCCGGTGGTGCCGACCACCATCGGCTTGCCGTTGCGGACCACCGCTTCGATATTCGCCAGAACGGCGTGAGGCGTGGTGAAGTCGATGACGACATCAGTCGAGCGAAGGTTCTCGGCGGTCAGCCACGCCGCATCTTTATTCTCAGCGGTGGCCACGGTCTGTACCTGATACCCGCGCTCGCGTGCGACTTCGGCGACAAGGGCACCCGTCTTGCCGCGGCCGAGGACAACGATGTTCAGCGGTCGCGGGCTCAATCGAATACCTCGGGATCGACTTCGGCAAAGAACCGGGCGTGCAGGCGCTGTACCACCTCAGGCACGCGGGTTTCGTCGATCACGAACGTCAGGTTGATCTCCGACGCGCCCTGGGAAATCATGCGCACGTTGATATCGCGGATGGCGTCGAACACCTGCGCCGCGACTCCCGGCCGCTCGCGAATAGCTTCACCGACGAGGCACACAATCGCCTGCCGCCCCGAGTACTTCACCTGTCCCAGATCTTCCAGATCAGCGGCAATCTGCGGAATCGCCTCGTTGGAATCGACAGTAAGCGAAACGCTGACCTCGGAGGTCGAGACCACGTCGACCGCGCAGCGATGCCGCGCGAAGACCTCGAATACCTTGTTCAGGAACCCGTGCGCCATCAACATGCGGGCGGAAACAATATCGATGATGGTGATGCGGCTCTTCACCGCGATAGCCTTGAACAGCGACTTCGAAGGCTCGGTGTGCGACAGGATGCGCGTGCCTTCGTTTGCAGGGTTGCGCGAGTTCAGCACCAAGACCGGGATGTTCTTTTCCACCGCGGGCAGCACCGTGGCGGGATGCAGCACCCTGGCGCCGAAGTACGCGAGTTCGGCGGCCTCCTCGAAGCTGATGACCTTGATGCGATGTGCGTCAGGGCAAACCCGTGGATCGGTGGTCTTCATGCCGTCCACGTCGGTCCAAATCTCAATGCGCTCGGCGTTCAGTCCCGCGCCGACCAGCGCTGCAGAAAAATCGGAGCCACCGCGCCCAATCGTCGTGGTCTTGCCCTCCGGAGTAGAGCCAATAAAGCCGCCCATTACCGGTACTCGGCAGCCGGCGAGAAGCGGTCGGACCTTCACCTCCAGGCGGTGATTGATTTCATCCACCTGCGGTACGGCCCTCATATGTTGTGCGTCGGTGATGATGAGCTGGCGCGCGTCGAGCAGAGTAGCGTTGAGCCCGCGCGCTACGAATGCCGGAGTGACGATCATGCTCGACAGCCGCTCGCCGAATGACGCAACGTGATCGGAAGTGCGCGGCGTCAACTCGCCGACGGCACAGATGCCGCGCAGCAACTGCTCCAGCGCGTCGAACATGTTTCCCAGTTCGAAGTGAAGGCCGGTGTGCAGCCCGGTGCCCAGCAGTTCGCCGGCGGTGGTGTAGTGGCGCTCGCGCAGCTTCAGGCAAAGCTCCAGCGACTTGTCGAGATCGCCTGCGCCGGCCGCGTTTGCCATCGCCAGCAGTTGGTCAGTGACTTTCGCCATCGCGCTGACCACGACGACCGGGCGGTCTGCGAGGCGGTCTTTCACGATGCCGGCAATGCGATCGATGGCGGTGGCGTCCTCGACCGAGGTGCCGCCAAATTTCATGACGATCACGGAAGCACCGCCGCTGGCAGATCGATCACGGCAGGTAGCCCTGCACCTTGAGGAGTTCAGCGTTGAGCAACGCCGCACCGGCCGCGCCTCGAATCGTATTGTGCGACAGCACGGTGAACTTCCAATCCAGCACGCCGCAGGGACGAAGGCGTCCCACCGTCACCGTCATGCCGTTGCCGCGATCGATATCGAAGCGCGGCTGGGGGCGATCGGGCGCATTGTCGTAGGCAATCGGCTGACGCGGGGCCGAGGGACAGCCCATCTCATGGGGCGCCGATTGGAAGCCTTCGAGCGCGGCAATGACGGCGTCTGCCTCTACCGTTTGGTTTAGCTTTATCGAAACTGATTCGGTGTGCCCGTCTTCGACTGCCACGCGATTGCAGTGCGCGGTCATGCGAAACCCGGCATCTTCCACCCCTGCGCCATTCAGCTTGCCCAGCAGCTTGCGCGCCTCTTCCTCCATCTTCTCTTCTTCTTTGGCGATGTAGGGAATCACGTTGCCAAGGATGTCGAGCGAAGCCACGCCGGGATATCCCGCCCCGCTGACCGCCTGCATGGTGGTGACGAAGATGGTTTCAATGCCGAATTGGCGCTGCAGGGGTGCAAGCGCTAACACCAGCCCTATTACCGAGCAGTTCGGATTAGTGACGATATATCCACCGGATTGCTTGCGCCAGCTCTGGCGTTCGAGAAGCGGCAGATGATCGCCGTTAACTTCCGGGATCACCAGCGGCACGGTAGGGTCCATGCGAAATGCGCTGGAGTTGCTGACCACCGCGCACCCGGCGGCGGCAAACGGCGGCTCCAACTCGCGAGCGATGCCGGCATCGAGCGCAGCGAAGATAACCTGGGGCGCGCCATCAGGCGATGCCGGCGAGACCATCATGTCGCGCACTTGAGCAGGCATTGGCGTCTTTAGACGCCAGCGCGTAGCTTCGCCGTAAGGCTTGCCCTCTGAGCGATCGGAAGCCGCCAGCCATGCGACTTCAAACCAGGGATGGGCCTCAAGCAGTTGGATAAAGCGCTGACCGACAACTCCGGTTGCGCCCAGGATTCCGACGGGAATTTTTGATGCCATCTGTAGGAACTTCAACAGTACAAGCTGTGATGTCCGGGAAAAATCAGGATAGCACGCTACATGGGCGAATTTGGACGGTATACGCGCCCGGTAACGAACATTGCAACAACACCTGGGTCACCCGATCATGAATGCTGGGCGTCAGGGCAACGCGGTTTGAGTCCGCTTGGGGCAGACTCGCACTCCGGCTGACATTTATATCGCGTTTCGTAAATCTCTCGTTAGCGGTCTTGCCCGCATTTGGGGGCTTGGTTTCCGGATTGCCCATCCTACGCTGATTGCGGGGTGGCTTACCTGCCGCTAGAATCTGAGGTCGAAAGGGGAACTCGCATGCAAGCAGCCGTCCTGCGCACGATAGGGAGCGTGCCTCGATACGAAGAATTCCCGGAGCCGGTCATCGGCGACAAAGACCGTGAGGTGATGGTACATGTTCACGCCGCATCGCTGAAACCGGTTGACAAGCAAATGGCCAGCGGGGCGCATTATGCAAGCGGCGGCGCATTACCCCGCGTTCCCGGCACGGATGGAGTCGGGCATCTGGACGATGGGCAACGGGTCTTCTTCGGTGGGCCTCGACCACCTCACGGCGCCATGGCGCAGCGTACGGTCGTGCCGCGCGCATTCACCTTTCCAGTCCCTGACAATGTGAATGACGACACTGCCGCTGCTTTGCCGAATCCCGGTATCTCAGCGTGGCTTACACTTGCTTACCG
Organism: uncultured Acidobacteriaceae bacterium; assembly: GCA_963846795.1. Lineage (GTDB taxonomy): Bacteria > Acidobacteriota > Terriglobia > Terriglobales > Acidobacteriaceae > CAVVDY01. The sequence goes on along the minus strand of CAWJXJ010000010.1, from coordinate 98,065 downwards.
TGCGAAGTTGCAGCCAGGTGAAAACGCCCTCATCCTGGGCGCGACCGGAGTGACCGGTAAGCTGGCTGTACAAATAGCCAAGCTGCTTGGCGCCGCTCGAGTGGTTGCGGCCGGACGCAACCAACAGGCGCTGAATGCGCTACGCGATATGGGCGCCGACACCACCATTTCTCTCGCACTACCGACCCCCGAACTGAGCGAGGCATTTCTGCGGGAAGCCGGCCAGTCCGGATTTCAAGTTGTCATCGATTACGTCTGGGGAGCGCCTGCGGAGGCATTTTTTGCCGCGATGACAAGAGCAGAATTTGCGGCTATCCAAACTGAAACCCGCTTTGTTCAAGTTGGGGAGAGCGCTGCGCCGACCATCACGCTTCCAGCAGCCGTGCTGCGAAGTTCGGCATTAACAATTATGGGAACCGCGGGGATTCCACCTCGCGACGTTCTGGCGGAAGCTTTTCAGCAGGTGATGACGCACGCCGCGAAGGGCGAGCTTCATCTGGATACGGAAAGGGTACCTCTCGCCGATATCGAGAACGCCTGGCAGCGCGACCAGCCAGGGCGTCGACTGGTGATCGTACCCTAGCAGCCGGCGTCATCCAGACGTGTGGTTGCTCTACGGATCGTTCCGGGTAGCTACGGCAGCGAGAATCAGCCACCAACTTTCAGGCGATCAGCCGCAATTTGTGTCTATCAGCGCCGTGCGCGACAATAGCCGCATTCTCTCTCTGGAGTTTTGTCTTGCTAACTCGTCGGGCGTTGCAGCTTCTGCCGCTGGTTGTCCTCTCCGCTTGTGTCTCTGTTTCACATTTGTCATTCGCCCAGTCGGCGCCCACGTTCGATGGCAAGCGCTGGTGGGAGTACGTCAAGGTCCTCGCTGACGACAACATGGAGGGCCGCGAAACCGGTAGCCCGGGACTGCAACGCGCGTCGGCGTATGTCGTCGATCAGTTGAAGAAGGATGGATTGCAGCCCGCGGGTAACAAAGGCTACTACCAGCCGGTGAAGCTGGTCAGCCGCGAGATTGACGAGAACGGCTCAAGCATGGAGCTGATACGCGACGGCAACACTCAGTTCGTCAAACTTGGCGAAGACGCGATGTTCAGCACGCGCGTGGACCTGGCTCCCCAAACCGAAGCGCCGCTGGTCTTTGTCGGCTACGGGCTGAACGTGCCGGAGAAGAAATATGACGACTATGCCGGGGTGAATGTGAAAGGCAAGGTCGCAGTCATCTTCAGTGGTTCGCCCGAGGACATGCCGGCGGCGCTGGCTTCGCACTATCAGTCTTCGACAGAGCGTGCCAAAGAGTTGCGCAAAGCAGGAGCCATTGGCTACATCATCATCCCCAATCCCGCGGCCATGGACATTCCGTGGAGCCGCATGACGCTGGCCCGCAAGCGGCCAAGTATGTCGCTCGCCGACCCAATGTTCAACGACTGGAAGGGAATCGGATTGGCCGCTGTGTGGAATCCGGAATTGGCGGAAGAGCTTTTCGAAGGCTCAGGCCATACCTTTGCTGAGATCGCTGCCCTGGGGAAAGACCGCAAACCATTACCGCACTTTCCGCTGACCATGAGCATCAGGGCGAAGGCGAAGCAGATCACCAAACAGGTGGAGTCGGCGAACATCGTCGCCAAACTGCCGGGCTCCGATCGGCAACTGGCTTCGCAGTATGTAGTGCTCTCGGCGCACCTTGACCACCTCGGCATCGGCGAGCCAATCAATGGCGACAAAATTTATAACGGCGCGATGGATAACGCTTCGGGCTCAGCCTTGGTGCTCGATATAGCCGACCAGTTGCATGCCGCAGGTATCAAGCCGAAACGCTCGCTGCTGTTCCTCTTTCTGACGGCGGAAGAAAAGGGACTGCTTGGCTCACGCTACTTTGCCAGCAAACCCACAGTGCCTAAGAGGGACATCGTCGCCGACTTGAACACCGACATGTTTCTGCCGATTTTCCCGATGAAGATCGTGACCGTGTACGGCCTTGACGAGTCGACACTTGGCGATGACGCACGTTGGGCAGCGCAGAAGAACGATGTCGAGGTGCAGCCCGATCCCGAGCCGCTGCGCAACATCTTTATACGCAGCGATCAGTACAGCTTTATCAAGCAGGGAGTGCCATCGCTGGCGATGAAGGTGGGTTACACCAAGGGGAGTCCGGAAGAAGCGACGGCGAAGAAGTGGCTGCACGATCGCTACCACGCTCCCTCCGACGACCTGAACCAACCGGTCGATCTGGCGGCGGCCGGCAAGTTTGAAGACATCATGGCCGACATCGCTTTGCGAGTGGCCGATGCTCCCAAGCCTCCGGCGTGGAACAGCGGCAGCTTCTTCGAACGGTTTGCGGCAGGGAAGTGAGGAACAGTTGTCGGTTGTCAGTTGTCGGTTGTCAGAGCCTAGGATCGCCGATGATTTGTCATCACGAGCGCCTCTTGGCGTGAGGGATCTGCTCTTGTTTGTTGCATGCAAGACTTCCCAGCGCGACAATCCTGCAACTATCGACCAGAGAACAGATCCCTCGCTCCGCTCGTGATGACAATCTAGTGCAGGGTGCCGGTGACAAGAAATTTCTGTGCCGGTTTTCAGCCCGCGACACGTGTTTCTTCCCGAGTTTTCCACAGCCTGCTCGATGACGTCGGCGATGGCTCCTTTATCAGTGTGAGGCTCCAAGAGCCCCCACCTTCGCGCCAGACGTAAAAAGTGCTTTGCGGTAGGAAAAACTTGCTGGGTCGTGGCAACCGGGTGGCTCGTAACTCTTTTATTTGCGGCGCGGAACTTTTGGCCCGCTTCATGCATATAATACGAACAGACGAAGTGGCGCATAAGGGCCACCTGATTGGGAGTATCGGCCAGAGCTCTCACACAGGTGGCCCTTTTTAGTGCCTGCCAAACTTCCAAGGCAGCCTCTCTGGTCAACCACCTGTAGCGCCGACTCCTAAGCCAGCGCCAGCTTTTCGCGGATGTCGATTCCAGCGCTCCGCAGCAACTTCTCGACAGCTGTCTCCGTCAGGCGCGTTGCGTCGTACTCGATAAGAATGGTCTTCTCTTTTTCGTTCATCCGCACTCGCCGGATTCCGTAAACATCGTTGAATTGGCCCATGGCGGTCATTTCGGTCTCACCCGGCGGCAAGCCATAGCGGAACATCACTTCCACACTCGTCATCACAACCCCCGAATAAAGGTGTAAGAATGAGGTAAAGAGCAGCTTATCAGGAGCGCATGAGCGACACCGAAACAAATCAGCAGGTTCCCGCGCCCTCAGCAATCCACGACCCCGTCTGCGGTATGAGCGTCGATCCGGCGCAGGCGCGCGGGCGGGCGCAGCACCAGGGCGAATCCTATTACTTCTGTTCGCCGGGATGCATGCACAAATTCGTCTCCGATCCCGGGAAATACTTATCGGCCTCATACAAGCCCGGAGGCATGTCCAGCGAAGCCACCGTCCAGATCGGCGCCAGCTGCAAGATCGATCGCGATCCAGTCTGCGGCATGAACGTCGATCCCGCGAATGCCGCGGCGAGCGTTGAGTACGAACACAAGCTCTATCACTTCTGCTGCAAGGGCTGCGCCGAGAAATTCAAGTCCGATCCGCAGAAATATCTGGCCCCGAGCTACAGCCCCGGAGGCATGTCGCACAAGCCTCAGATGGTGAGCATCGGCGGATTCGGGCAGCCGATGACAGCTCCCAAGCCGCAGCGCGATCCGGTCTGCGGCATGAATGTCGATCCGGCGAAAGCGGCCGCAACGTTTGCCCACAAAGGCACGACCTACTACTTCTGCTGCCGCGGCTGTGCAGAGAAGTTCAGGGGCGAGCCCCGAAAAGTATCTCGCTCCGGCAGGCACGAAAGCAGCTGCCCCTCCCGCTCCTCCGTCAGCGGCGGGGACCGTCTGGGTCTGCCCCATGTGTCCGGAGGTGCGCGAGACCAAGCCCGTACCCTGTCCCAAGTGCGGCATGGCGTTGGAACCCGAGACTCCACTCGCGCCCGCCACTCGCACCGAGTGGACCTGCCCCATGCATCCCGAAATCGTGCGCTCGCAGCCGGGCTTCTGTCCCATCTGCGGCATGGCGCTGGAGCCGCGCACGGTGGCCGCAGCCGAGGAAGAGAATCCCGAGCTGCGCGACATGACGCGCCGCTTCTGGTGGAGCATCATTCTCGGCGTGCCGCTGGTGGCTCTTGCAATGCTTCGCATGGGACCGCTCATGCACGTTGTCTCGCCGCGCGCAGCGACGTGGATCGAGTTTCTGCTCGCGACGCCCGTTGTCTTATGGGCAGGATGGCCGTTCTTCCAGCGCGGATGGGCCTCGGTGAAGCATCGCAGCCCGAACATGTTCACGCTCATCGCGCTGGGCGTCGGCGTGGCGTACATCTATAGCGCGGTGGCGACGCTGCTGCCGCAGATTTTTCCCGACACCATGCGCACGCACGGCGGCCAGCCGGAGGTCTACTTCGAAGCCGCAGCCGCGATCATCGCGCTGGTGCTGCTCGGCCAGGTCTTGGAACTCAAAGCGCGCAGTCGCACCGGCTCAGCCATTCGCGCGCTGCTTGATCTCTCGCCCAAGCTGGCGCGCATCATGCGCGACGACGGCAGCGAATACGACGTCCCACTCGATCAGGTGAAGGTCGGCGACAAGTTGCGGGTGCGGCCCGGCGAAAAGATTCCGACTGACGGCACCGTGATCGACGGCCTTAGCGCGGTCGATGAATCGATGATTACCGGCGAGCCCATGCCGGTCGAGAAGCGTATGGGCGACAAAGTGATCGGCGCAACCGTGAACGCTACGGGATGGCTGCTGATGCGCGCCGAACGCGTGGGTAGCGACACCATGCTGGCGCAAATTGTGCAGATGGTGAGTGCCGCGCAACGCAGCCGCGCGCCCATTCAACGCCTCGCCGATCGTGTCGCCGCATTCTTCGTTCCCACCGTGCTGACGATCTCCGTCATCACGTTCTTTGTGTGGTTGCTGCGTGGGCCTGAGCCGCGACTGGCTAACGCTGTCGTGAACGCCGTAGCCGTGCTCATCATCGCGTGTCCCTGCGCACTTGGCCTCGCCACGCCGATGGCGATTATGGTCGGCACTGGCCGCGCCGCGCGCGCCGGAATCCTCATCAAGAACGCCGAAGCGCTTGAGACCTTCGACAAAGTCACGACCATCGTGCTCGACAAAACTGGCACACTCACCCAGGGCAAGCCCGAACTGCAAGAGGTCGTCGCCTTCAGCGGCGAGACCGAAGAGAGCATCGTCAAACTGGTGGCCAGCCTGGAGCGTGGCAGTGAGCATCCGCTGGGCGCGGCAATTGTTGACGCGGCGCTCGCCAACGGCATGCGACTGATTCCGCCCGATGGCTTCCGTTCGCTCACCGGCAAAGGCGTCATCGGTGTGGTTGGGGGACACGAAGTCGCGGCGGGGAATGACAGACTATTGGAAGAACTGGGAATTTTCCTGGAGCAAACCGCCGAGACGCACAAAAATCAATCTCGTCATCCTGAGCGCAATGAGGCGCAGCCGAACGGAGTCCAAGGACCCCTATCATCGAGCCAGCGATCTTGGAGGAACGCCAGGTGCCCCAGGTTCGCCCATCTTCTGGGCTAGCCTGGGACGACGAACGGTCGCGTCTCGACGTCGCTTCCATAAGAGAAAAGGCCGACGCACTCCGTCGCGATGGACAGACCGTGGTCTACGCCGTCATCGACGGACGACCCTCAGGACTGCTGGGCATTGCCGATCCCATCAAGCCCGAAGCGCCCGAAGCGGTTCGCGATCTGCAGCGCGCGGGATTGCGCGTCGTCATGCTCACCGGCGACAACCAGACCACCGCGCAAGCAGTTGCGCGCAAGCTGGGCATCCGCGATTTCGAGGCCGGTGTGCTGCCCGATCACAAAGCCGACGTCATCAAGAGGCTGCAACAGCAGGGGAGCACGGTGGCGATGGCGGGCGACGGCATCAACGACGCTCCGGCGCTGGCGCAAGCCAACGTGGGCGTCGCCATGGCGACCGGCTCCGACGTTGCCATGGAGAGCGCCGGCATCACGCTGCTCAAAGGAGACCTGCGCGCGCTGGTGCGTGCCCGTCACCTGAGCCACGCTGTCATGCGTAACATCAAGCAGAATTTGTTCTTCGCGTTCGTCTACAACTCGGTCGGAGTTCCCATCGCCGCCGGAATCCTCTATCCCAAGTTCGGCCTGCTCTTGTCGCCCATCATCGCTGCCGCAGCTATGAGCTTCAGCAGCGTGTCGGTAATTACCAATGCGTTGAGGTTGCGAAGGGTGAAGCTGTAGTGGAAGCCGGTTTAGCCGGCGACACGCAAAGCAGTGTACGCTTCGTCTGCAGGACCCGGCTCTCATCGCCAGCCAAACGACGAGTACCCGCTGGTATCATATTGGGCAACGCCCGGCCGTTTGGGTTTAGGTTGTCCGAGGTCAACTTGAAGCTTTCGCAACTCATTGCAGCCTGCCTCTGTTTCTCCGCTTCCATCGCGACGACTGCCCAGGATTCAAGCCCGGAAGCAAAGCTGACGGACAACCCGATTTACCAGAAACAATGCGCGAAATGTCACGGACGGGATGCCAAGGGCCGGCACTTCTTAGGATCATCGCTCATTTCAGAAAAGCTTGCTGCGGCCAACAAGAACGATGTGAATCATATTATTAACAATGGCAAAGGCCTCATGCCGAAGTACACCCGCAAACTCACGCCTTCGGAAATTGAGACCCTGGTGGATCAGATCGACGCGCTGAACCAAAAGTAGCGGGCGTGACTAGGTGTGGGTAGTAGTTTGTCTGCCTACTACCCACAATGAGGAGCGCTAGCTTAGCGTTACTCATGGGACGAGGTACGATGCCGGCCCGAATTTAGCGTCTAGCTCGAAGGACTCACTTGCCCCTGCTCTAGACCCGGGAGCAAAAGCCTCTAACGGCTGCGGACTAAGATCGGGCGTTGAATGTGCCAACTGGTAAGGACCCGCTGGCGTGACGAAGCTTACGCCTGAGATGAACGGACTGAAATGCGGCAGGGGAGACAAGAACACGGAGCAAAATCCATCCACCTGCCCCGTCGCATAAACCGAGACCAATTCGCTTCGGCGCTGGAGAAAGCTGGGTTTCGACCAGGTGTTTCATACGCGACCTCCTTCATCCATCTGGCGGCCTACGGGGAAAGCATCCAATTGTGCCAAGTGTGGCAAACAATGCGGCAGGTCGGCTTGCGATGCAATGTCTGGGAGATAACTCTCAGATGGATTTCTGATTGCCGCTAATCCTCAACAAATCACGGCAGATGCCGTCGGAGGTTACCAATTGTCGTGGTCCCACTGAAAGCCGACGGCTGACAACTGATGGCTGACGGCTGATAGCCAGGGTTAGGGTTACGCCGACTTCACCTTCTGGCGGCGCAGGCATTCCTTGCGAAGCTTTTCGTAGCGGTGCGAGAGCACAGCCAGTTCGTCGTCGGAGAGGTTCTCGATATCCATCATTTGGTCCTGGGCGGTGCTGATGGCGTGTATCAGTTCGTTTAGCTTTAAATTGATGGCTCGGGCGTCGCGGTTCTGTGTGTTTTGAATCAAGAACACCATGAGAAAGGTGACGATGGTTGTGCCGGTGTTGATGATGAGTTGCCAGGTGTCGGAGTAGTGATAGATGGGACCCAGCATCGCCCAGACGACGATGACTGAGACGGCTCCGGCGAACGCCCATCGCGATCCCAGGTACGAAGAGCACGTCGATGAAAATTGGCCGAACCAGTCCGATGCAGGCTTCTTCACCGCCTGCCGTTTTGAGGACGAGCCATTCGCCACCTTGCGCATGAGCTATGCCGGCTTGCGAGAGCCGGCTATCAGCATGACAGCGCCTACAGCGCAAAGCACGCCGCCGACTGCCGGTGAAAGCTTTTGATCGTGATGAGTGGTGATGCCGATCGAAGCGTCTCCAACTTTGGCTTCGTGAGTATTGCTGCTGGGGAAGGGCACAAAGAAAGCCAGAATGCCGAGCACCAAAACGACGAGTCCGATGAGAGCTAGAGGTCGCATTCTTCTCCTTGAGGTGGCTGCTCGCTCCGCATATGGCAACCATGTGGTCGCGGCGCGGATCGAGAGTTCCTCCTCAACAATTGGAGTGGCAAAAGCACTCTCGCGGTTGTATGGCCGCAGTCCCCACCCGGACTTTTGCCATGTCAAAGAATGCGAGCTGGGTTCAGCAAAGCCAGCGACCTTGCCGCGCTGAAGCAGAGCGTCTGCCTGGTGTCGGATGCTCATGCAATCAGGAAATCGCCCACTTGCCGTCTGTGCTAGACTTTGCGGCATTTAACACACCACGAAATTTTTCAAGTGGAGAAGGGAATCGGCATGGCGGCTCAATCGAAGGTGGGCAACAGAAATACCGAATCCGGACTGGCGCGTTTTGGGCTCGGCCTGGCTAATTGGAGCGAACGTTGGTTCCCCGATCCGCTGGTCTTCGCGCTGCTTGGTATTGTGCTCGTGTTTCTTATCGGCCTGTGCCTGCACGAATCCGCCTCAAAGCTCGCGGTGCAGGGGGTAAAGAACTTCTGGACGCTGGTGCCCTTCACCATGCAGATGGTGATGATCATCATCGGCGGCTACGTGGTTGCCACCACTCCGCTGGTGAACCGGCTCATCGTGGCGCTGGCGCGCGTGCCGAAAACCGGGCGTGGCGCGATCGCGCTGATAGCGCTCTTCTCGATGTTGACGTCGCTGATCTCGTGGGGACTGAGCCTGATCTTCAGCGGCCTGCTGGCACGCGAGATGGCGCGCCGTGTGAAGGGCATGGACTACCGCGCAGCGGGAGCGGCAGCTTACCTGGGACTGGGAGCGACGTGGGCGCTCGGGCTTTCGTCATCGGCCGCCATGCTGATGGCCACGAAGAGTTCGATTCCGCCAGCGCTCTTCGCTGTGTCCGGGCTTATCCCACTGCGTCAGACATTGTTTCTGTGGCAAAGCATGACCATGGCAGCGGTGCTGGTCGTGGTCTCGGTGGTGATCGCGTACCTCTCGGCGCCGTCGCCGGAGAACGCGCGAACGGCGGAGCAGTTTGGGATTACAGACGACGTCAGGCCCCTGGCCGCGGAAAAGCGCACCAAGCCGGGCGAGTGGCTGGAATACAGTCCGCTGCTGACAATCTTCGTCGGCGCACTGATGGTTTGGTATCTCATCGACTTCTTCCGCAGCTCGCCGCAAGGCGCGCTGGCTGCGCTCGACCTGAATACCTATAACCTGATCTTCATCACCGTTGGGTTATTGTTGCACTGGAAGCCACGCAACTTTGTTCGCTCCGTCGCAGACGCAGTGCCCGCAACTGGCGGAGTGCTCATCCAGTTTCCCTTCTATGCGGTGATCTTCGGGATGATCGTCGGCACTGGGATTTCAACCTGGCTGGCCGCTCTCTTCGCGCGCGTGACTACTCACGGAACCTATCCGCTGCTGGTTGCGCTGTACTCGGCAATACTGGGAACCTTCGTGCCTTCCGGCGGCAGTAAGTGGATTATCGAAGCGCCTTATGTTTTGCAGGCGGCAAACCTTCATCAGGTGCATCTAGGTTGGGTGGTGCAAATCTATAATGCTGCAGAGGCGCTGCCGAATTTAATCAATCCATTCTGGATGCTTCCGCTGCTTGGAATATTGAAGCTTAAGGCGCGAGACTTGGTGGGCTACACCGTCTTACAGATGTTTATCCATATTCCTATAGTGTTTTGTCTGTGCTGGCTTTTTGCGCGCTATATGGCTTATATGCCTCCGGTGAGATAAACAATTACTAGCGATCGGCAAGGAAAGCTTCTGACCACTCCGATAGCTTGGCGGACGAAAGCAATCATTGCTGCTACTTGACACTGGGTGTACGATAATCGCAATTTTCTCCGCAGATAGGCTGATAAGCCATGCCAAACGCCGCCGAACTAGCGATATGGGAAGGCGTCATACTGCTGTTTGGGTTCATTGGCGTCGTCCTCTGGAAGCTGATAACGGGCGGCATCAGCCTTGATTATCTGCTCTATGGAGATGCGAGGCGCGTCCGGCGGGGTGCGGGCCCTTCAGTCTTCTTCAGCCCCGGCCGTGCGCAAATGCTGATGATGAGCGTAAGCTTCGCCGGATACTATCTGCTGCAAGTTATACAGGATCCAACCCATTTTCCTGATGTGCCGGATGGTTTGCTCGCAGTGCTGGCCGGAAGTCACGCAGTTTATCTGGGCGGGAAGGCGCAATCCTTGTATCTGGGACGAGCACGGGATCTAATCGCTTTGCTCAATAGGAGAACACCATGAAAACCGACGCCCATTCGTCAACCATTGAATTTTGGGCAAGCCTGGCGCTAGCTATCGTGGTAGCGTTCATCATCGCAATCTGGGTTCCTGGCAAGCCTGACGAGAAGGTTGTCTACGCCATAGAGTATGGCGCATTGGTCATTACTTTCCTGTTTGGCTTCATGGTCCTGGCGGCAATCGCCAGTGGCAAAATCGATATCTCACAGCTCCTCGAGGAGAAGGGCTCACCGGGCGGCGGGGCTAGTATGTCCCGTTTCCAACTATTGATATTCACTTTTGTCGTGGCGATCAGTCTTCTCCTGATCGTCGTCGATGTTCATGACTTCCCTAAAGCGATACCCACTGGCGTACTGGCTTTGCTGGGTATCAGTGCGACGACTTACGCGGTTAGCAAGGGAATCCAGGTGGGCAGCGATGGCGCCGGCGATGGTGACGGTGGGGATGGGTCTACGCCTCCGGCAGGGGTTGTAACCCATACGACGGTAGTAGCTCCGCCAGAAACAGGTGGCGCCGTGACTCACACCACCGTTGTAACTCCACCGCCGAATGCCTGAGCTAGAGAAACGAGGAACCTATGGCAGCCACTAAGAGTCGTTCTTCGTCTACGTTTTCGCGGCGTGTTGCGCCATTTGCGCCGCTGGCGCTCGCATTGGCCGTGGGGGCTGCATCCCCCGGTGGACCATCGTCCACGGTTACTGCCGTCAGTTCGCCCTCAGCCACGGTCGCTGGTGTGAAGGCTGGCGATCTGCAGGTGGAACAATGCGAGGATGTGCAGGACTCTGCGGAGTGCCATGCTAAGTACCGCTCGGGATGCAACAACTCGAGTCAGAGTTACGATACGTACCTGAATTACGTCAAGAACACGATCGATTTTTCGGGAGCAGCGCAGCCGGCCAGCTTCTGGAACACTCTCGAACAGTTTCAGGCGAAAGAGCAACAATTACAGGCCCTGGAACAAAAGCAAGGGGTTAAGTTAGGTACGGGCAATCACAACAGCTTTGCCGAACCTTTGAAAAATCTGGGCGAAGGATCGTTGCAGGGAGCTCTCGGTTATCTGTATGCCATAACTCCGGAGACGGGCGGAACCGGTGAAACCAGCAACTGCAAGCTGACCCAGTCCGAATCGGACGTGGATTTTCATATCTTCATTGGCTTCGATTCCAACCGGGCAGCGGAAATTCTTACCAGTCCGAACAGCGCCAAGCTGGCAGACAAGGCAAAGAGTATTGTGGTCGAGATGACGCCCCACTATCGCGCCGCCTTTCAGCCGAACTGGACTTCTGAAGTGGTCAAGTCGGTGCGCGGCCGAAAGGTCAAAGTCGTTGGGCAACTCATGGTCGACAACGATCACAACGATACGAAGGATGACTGCGGCGTGACAGGAGCAACCAGCAACTGTTGGCGCGCTACTGTTTGGGAACTACATCCGGTGACGATGTTCCAGGTGTGCATGGCTGCGGACAACAATTGCGATGTGAATTCATCGAACTGGGTTGATCTGGAGAAACTTTCCCAAGGCTCGGCTGGGACGCCGGGGCGGACACCGAGAAACAACGAGCCTGGTGGGTCGGCCGGCAGCTTTTGAGAACGCCCAGCATCTGGTCATAGGCTGAGCGCGACAGAATTTTACAGCCGGAGCCGGACACCCACTCGGCTCGACGGCTGCACTCAGAATCAGCGCAAGAAAAAAACCTCACCCCGGCAAACGAAGCCGGAGTGGGGCACCCAATATGAGTTGTCGGTGGCCAGTTGTCGGTTGTCGGTGAACGCAAGAAAAAGGGCCCCGCGTTTCCACGAGGCCCAACTTTTGACTAGCCACTAGTCACTAGCCACTGTCTTTAGTACATTCCGCCCATGCCGCCGCCGCCGTGAGGCATCGCCGGTTCCTTCTTGTCGTCCGGAATCTCGGAGACCAGGGCTTCGGTGGTCAGCATCAGCGAGGCGATGGAGCCAGCGTTCTGCAGCGCAGTGCGCGTGACCTTCGTCGGATCGATGACGCCAGCCTTGACCAGGTCTTCGAACTTGTTGTTCTGCGCGTTGTAGCCGAAATTGTTCTCCTTCGACTCACGAATGCGGCCGACAACCACAGCACCCTCTTCGCCGGCATTGCCGACGATCTGGCGCAGCGGCTCTTCGAGGGCGCGGCGAACAATGTTGCCGCCGATTTTCTCGTCGCCTTCCAGCTTGAGCGCATCGATGGCATCCGCACAGCGCATGAGCGCCACGCCGCCTCCGGGAACGATGCCTTCCTCCACCGCAGCGCGGGTGGCATGCATTGCATCCTCAACGCGGGCCTTCTTCTCCTTCATCTCAGTTTCGGTGGCCGCGCCAACCTTGATGATGGCAACGCCGCCGACCAGCTTCGCCAGCCGCTCCTGCAACTTCTCGCGGTCGTAGTCGCTGGTGGTCTTTTCAACCTGGCTGCGGATTTCCTTAACCCGGCCTTCGATCTCGCCCGGCTTGCCCTTGCCTTCGACGATGGTGGTGTTGTCCTTGTCGATGGTGACCTTCTTGGCCTGGCCGAGATCGGTCATCTGAACGTTCTCCAGCTTGACGCCGAGGTCTTCGGTGATGGCCTTGCCGCCGGTCAGGATAGCGATGTCCTGCAACATGGCCTTGCGACGATCGCCGAAGCCAGGAGCCTTCACGGCAGCGACATTCAGCGTGCCGCGCAGCTTGTTCACGACCAGGGTCGCGAGCGCTTCGCCTTCCACGTCCTCAGCGATGATCACCAGCGGGCGTCCGCCCTTGGCGATCTGCTCGAGCAGCGGGAGCAGGTCTTTCATCGACGAGATCTTTTTCTCGTGAATCAGGATGTAGGGGTTCTCCAGGACTGCTTCCATGCGCTCCGGATCGGTGACGAAGTACGGGGAGAGATAGCCGCGGTCGAACTGCATACCTTCGACGACGTCGAGCTGGGTCTCCATCGTCTTGGCTTCTTCCACGGTGATGACGCCGTCTTTGCCGACCTTCTTCATGGCCTCGGCAATGATGCGGCCGATGGTCTCATCATTGTTGGCCGAAATGGTGCCGACCTGCGCGATCATTTCGCCCGAGACCTTCTGCGAGAACTTGTCCAGAGCGCTGCCCGTGTACTTGCCCTCTTCGGTCATGGTTCCGCAAACCGCAGTCACGGCCTTCTCGATGCCGCGCTTCAGCGCCATCGGGTTGGCACCCGCGGCAACCGTCTTCACGCCTTCGCGATAGATGGCCTGCGCCAGGACCGTTGCGGTGGTGGTGCCGTCGCCGGCAACGTCAGAAGTCTTGGAGGCGACTTCACGCACCATCTGCGCGCCCATGTTCTCGAGCGGATCCTTCAGCTCGATTTCCTTGGCTACGGTCACGCCGTCTTTGGTGATGAGCGGCGAACCGAACTTCTTCTCGATAACAACGTTGCGGCCCTTGGGACCGAGCGTGACTTTCACGGCGTCGGCCAGAATGTTCACACCGTGCAGAATCGCCTGCCGCGATTCCTCACCATGCAGAATCTGTTTTGCCATTGCTTTCAATCTCCTTAGCTGTCAGCTCTCAGCCGTCAGCTGTCAGTGAATTCTCAGGGGCTAAAGCCCCGAACTTTGTTTGGCCTTTTCGGCACGACTAAAGTCGTGCCCTTTCACAAATTACTTGTGGGCCATTGCGGGCTTGCTGGCGCCTTCCAGGATGCCGAGCACTTCTTCCTCGCGCATGATCAGGAAGTCTTCGCCGTCGATTTTGATTTCGGTGCCGGCATACTTGCCGAACAGGACGCGATCGCCCGCTTTAACATCGAGGGGGAAGGTTTCGCCTTTGTCGTTGGTCTTGCCGCGGCCGACAGAAATCACTTCACCTTCCTGCGGCTTGTCTTTCGCCGAGTCAGGAATGATGATGCCGCCACGGGTGGTTTCAGCCTCTTCCACACGACGAATTACGATCCGATCGTGCAGGGGAGTCAGCTTGGTAGCCATTCGTGATACTCCTTTCAATGCTCTTAGGTCTATTTATTTGGGCTGAGGAATCACCGATTTGGGCGCTATATATGAAGTTGCGCTTGACCGGTAATTCCCATGAAAACTTAGGGCAGTCCCTTGTTGGACGGCCGGCTGGCCAGAGTGTTAGCACTCACTCCCAACGAGTGCTAATCATAAAGGTTGATAGGGCGGTTGTCAAGGGAAGGGGCGTCAGGTATCGGGTATCAGGTCTCAGATGTCGAGCCATCAGCGGCCAGCTACCAGCTACCAGCCACCAGCTACCAGCCACCAGCTACCAGCCACCAGCCACCAGCTAAACCCAATCCCTGGTTGCACGATGTGCGAGTCGAAAGCGCTGACGCTTCGAAGTGATGGGGAGCGTCGCGCAGCCGGGAGCATTCGAAGTAGGCACAACCTGTCCTAGGCGGGAAGCTGGCGGCTGGCGGCTAGCCGCCTCCACCTGACACCTGACACCCAGCTTCAGACCGCCACTTGTACTCCTGCGGCATCTATGTTCCCCAGACGCAGCGATACGGAAGCGTTGGCAGGCCGATAAGCCAAGTTCGGGGCAAGCAAAACTTTTACTTTTCGACTCGGTGGTTTCGCAGGATAATTACAGCACTACATCAAGGGTGCCACTGTGCAGCTCCTCCACAGCGCTCGGTCCATGAATCCCCACGGCTCCAGATGGTTCTCTTGTGTCTGCTTCTTTGCGCTGCTATTACCGGCCGCACTATTAGCGCAGCGCATACCTGCCGCGACAGCTGGTGATTCGATTGCTCAACAGGTGGGCGCCCTGAAGCTGCAGACCGTTTCTCTGCCGCCCGATACTGCGCTGCCACCCGATGCTCCGCAGACGATAATACCCACTAGCGTTGCCGACGAGCCCGTGCCAGCCCCGCCGCCCACTGCGGCGAAGTCGATGGTGCCCAGCCCGAGCGTCGCCCCGGCTGAGCCGCTGAAGCCGAAGTACGATGTTCGCCTCATCGGACAACGCGAAGTCGCCGGGGGCTTGAACTTCTATTCACTGGATCGCGAGGTAGCGCTGGGACGCGATCTTTCCAAACAAGTTGAAGCCACCTCGAAACTAGTCAGCGATCCCGTCGTCACCGAATACGTCAATCGCATCGGTCAGAACCTGGTGCGCAACTCCGACGCGCGGGTGCCCTTCACCATCAAGGTGCTCGACAACGAAGAGGTCAACGCCTTCGCGCTGCCCGGCGGCTTCTTCTACGTTGACAGCGGGCTTATCCTGGCTGCCGACAACGAAGCCGAGCTGGCTGCCGTGATGGCGCATGAGATCGCGCATGTGGCGGCGCGACACGCCACCAAGAACATGACCAAGTCGGATATATGGAATCTGGCTTCGATTCCCTTGATGTTTGTCGGTGGCCCCGCGGGATACGCCATCGCTGAAATTGCCAGCATTGCCGTGCCCATGACATTCCTGAAATTCTCGCGCGATGCCGAGCGTGAAGCCGACCTGCTGGGACTCGAGTACGACTATGCCGCCGGTTACGATCCACAAGCATTCGTACAATTTTTTGAAAAGCTGAACGTAGAGGAAAAGACCAAACACAACAAGCTGGCAAAAATGTTCTCCACGCATCCGATGAACGCCGATCGGGTGACGGCGGCGCAGAATGAGATTCGTCAGTACCTTCCCGATCGCGAAAGCTACATTGTGGATACCAGCGAGTTCGATCAGGTGAAGGCGCGGCTGCTGGGACTCGAAATGAAGCAGCAACTCGGCGGCGCCGACAGCCACCGGCCGGTATTGCTCAAGCGCACCGAGACTAGCAGCACACAGCCGAATCCGGGGAGCGACTCCTCGTCCAGCCAAACCAGCGACGACCCGGATCGCCCGACGCTGAAGCGGGCGCCCGGATCGGAGTAGATTATCCCAAGCGACACCACGCTGGCGCAGAACCTGGGTAGAACATCTTGTCGGCCTGCAAGGATCGCGTTACGGGCTTGATTACGACAGCCCCGAAGGGGCGACTTAGCTTAGCCCAGCGCGTAGCGAAGCGGAGCGCTGGGTAAGGTAGCCAATGAATCAGAGCCCCGGTAGGGGCTCTTACGCTGAGCGATTTGCTGAGCACCGGACTGTGCCAGATATCACCGAACGCAATGGGCGCTTCCCGTACCCTGCAAGCATGTCCCACACCTATTCCTCCATGTTGGTCCATTGCGTCTTTAGCACGAAGGGGCGGACTGACAACATTCCGGATCCCGAGGCCCTCTGGCGCTACTTGGGGGTTGTTGCTCGAGATAAGAAGCTACTGTTGATGGCTGCGGGCGGTACAACGAATCACGTACATCTTCTTCTCGGAATTTCTCCAGCCATGTGCCTTTCGACAGGATTGCGCGACCTGAAGGCGCACAGTTCCCGCTGGATCGGCGAACATGGATGCAGATTCTCATGGCAGGAGGGCTATGGTGCCTTTAGCGTTTCGCAATCGCAACGCCAGGTAGTTATCGATTACATCGATGGACAAGCGGAACATCATAAGACGTGGAGCTTCGAGCAGGAGTTTCTAACGCTGTTGAAGAAGTCTGGACTCGAATACGATCCGCGATTCGTATTTGGGTGAGTTCTGTAAATCCTTGGAGCCCCGCTGGGGCTCCGATGGTCATCCTGCCCCTACCCAGCGCTCCGCTTCGCTGCGCACTGGGCTAAGCTGAGTCGGCCCTACGGGGCCTGTGGAGGTTGGGAATGGCTAGGCCCTCGCGCCAGCGGATGCGTGGCGGCGCGGGTCGTTCCGTATTTGGATGACTCCGCTCCGCCGGAATGCACAACCCCCGCTGCTGCACTGAGTACATTCGTAATCCGGATCAAGCCAGCCTCTTGCGGTGCTATGCTGTTGGCGTCTTCTCCGCGTCGTAAATTTATGCCGGGCAAACGGACCAGCAAGTCTGCGTTACAGAGCAGGGTGGACGATCACCCAGCTATCTCGCGCGAGAAGGCTCGCGAGGCGCAATCCATATTTCAGAACCATTTGCGTCGCGTCGGCCTGAAGCGGACTGCCCAGCGAGACATCATCGTGCGCGCCTTTCTTGATACACGCGAGCACCTCTCGACCGATGAACTTTACCGGCTGGTCAAGAAGAAAGACGACACGATTGGTTTCACTACGGTATATCGCACCCTGAAGTTGCTGGCTGAATGTGGGCTGGCCAGCGAGGTCGCATTCAACGATGGCATCACGCGCTACGAAGCGGTATACAACCGGCGCAATCACCATCACATGGTGTGTACCGAGTGCGGCCGCTCGGTAGAATTCTTTTCACCTGAAATTGAACGCGTGGAGCAGGAGATCGGCCGCGCCAATCATTACGCCACCACACGGCACACGTTTCAGATCTATGGTATTTGCGAAGGGTGCCAGAAGAAGAGCAAGCACTCGCAGATTCACACCGCTTAAATGGAACCCAATTTCAGTGGAGAGTGGAAGGACAAGCGTTCACGGATCAGCGCTGCTCCGCACTCGCCGGCGCACTTGCGAAATAGCCCGTCTTCGACCGAATGGTCACGCCTTCCAATTTCGTCCGGATGGCGATCTTGCGAAAGGTATCGTCCTTTACTTTGTTGGTCGAGTAGTATCCCACATCGTAAGACGAGCGCAACTCTTCTGCGATCTGCTGGAAGTATTCGTCCGGGGCCGTACGTTCGGCGTTGATGTGCAGTCCGCCAGTCTCCTTCGCGATGCGGTCCATCACGCTGATGCCGTATTTGTTGCGCGCCGTGAGCTTCCCGTGTTTGGTCTCCGTATAGCGAATCGCGTAAACGGGAACGTTCGCGGCCTGCGCAGTTTCGATCGTCGTCATCATATCGTGCGCGCTGGAATTGTCTTCGCCGTCGCTGAACATGAGGATGGCCTTGCGTCCCTCGGCCTGCGCCAGCTTTTCGCTCACGCTGTAGTAGAGGGAGTCATAAAATGCCGTGCCGAGATCCCTGTCTTCATGCGGTCCTATCTCGGGAAAGCCTTTCGAGCTTTTCTCGTAGCGCGTGTAGCTTTCGAGGATCTGGTCCGGCGAATTGGTGTAGTCGCTCACCAGCCGCAGATGGTTTCCGAAGCAGAGCAGGAACACGCGGTCCTGCGGGCGCAAAACTTGTCTGAGGAAGATCTCCAGGTCCTTCTTATGTTGTTTGCCGAAATGATCCTGGCTGCCGCTATCATCGATGATCAGGCCAAGCGTCAGGGGCAGGTCGGTGCCCCGGGCGAAGAACTCGATTTTCTGCGGAACGGCATCTTCCAACAGCTCAATGTCATCCCGTGTCAGGCTCTGCACGAGCTTTCCCCGGGCATCGCGCGCCGAGAAACCAACATTGACGAGATTCACGTATACGCTGATTTGTGGCTGGGCGGTGGCGATCGCAGCCACCATCATCAGTACCAGAGTGCCCAGCCATAACCGTGTCCGCATGTGAGCATCCCTCCCAGAGCTAGTGGGCGGCCAGGGCGAGCCGTCCGCCCGCGAGGCGTTCTTTCCACCTGCGGACATTGACGCCCATGATCAGAAGCCACAGGCAGAATGACAGCTCGCCGAGGAACGATGGAATGAGGATCGTGGGATACAGCCGGTCGGCCACGCTTGGCGACAGAATGAGTGCGAAGCTGTTGATCAGGTAGCAAATGCCCGCAATCGCCATGAGCGTGCCGATCAGCTTTGGTAGATATCCCGAGCGAAAAATGAGATATCCGATCACGATGCAGAAACAGCCAAAAAAGACCAGGCTGAGGCCGAAGCCATAACCATGCGCACGCAACGATATTCTGGCGAGTGTTGCAAGCTGCTCGGGGGTGAAAGCCTTTAGATAAGCATCGTTGCCCAGCGGAAACAACGGCTGAATGAGATACATGGTGATTGCGGCCTCGGTGGTGATCGACATCATTCCGAAAAACGCCATCAGGAGAGCAATTTCGCGGCTGACTGGCCGCAATATCAGGTACTCGCTCATCAACAGGCCGACGCCGCAGATCAGCAGTACCAGTTCACCGGCAATGTGAGCGCGCCACAACGATTCATGCGCCAGAATGTTAGCGGCAGTCCGAATGGCGTCGCCGGAGACGATCAGCTTGCCGCGGACGAAAGCTTCGCCCCACAAACCAATCATGATGATCAGTAGGTAAAGGAACCCGCCAATTCGCGCGTATATTTGCGGCGATGCTTCAACGCTTCGGTCTGGCATCATTGGCCTCCTCGGCGATTGTTATGTGTTCTGGACATCAAGGCCCCTGCGATCCTGCGAAGGGACAGCCTGCCCTGGGCGCCGTCGCAGCGTGGTACGCAGGGCGCTATGACTTGGTTCCGAAAACCTGGTCAACCGGCGACTCTGATTTAGAGTGGCCTTGTTATACTGACGGCCTTGTTATACTGACTAAGAAATGGGCATTGTCAAGAACATCGCAGCCATCGCCAAGGGCATGAGCATCACCTTCCGCGAGATGTTCCGGCCGACGATTGTGGAGAACTATCCCGATGGCCCCGGCCCTTTACGCGGGGCAGTGTTTCAGGAGCGTTTTCGCGGCATGCACGTGTTGCAGCGCGATGAGAACGGATTGGAGAAATGCGTTGCGTGCTTCCTGTGCGCTGCGGCCTGCCCTTCGAATTGCATTTACATCGAAGCGGCCGAGAATACTGCGACCCATCGCGTGAGCGGCGCCGAGCGTTACGCCAAGGTCTACAACATCGATTACAACCGCTGCATCTTCTGCGGCTACTGCGTCGAGGCCTGCCCCACCGACGCCATCACTCACGGACACGGCTTCGAGTTGGCTACGTTCAATGCCAGCAGTCTGGTGTATCGCAAAGAGCAATTGCTCGCCGGCGTGCCCGCGCATATCGGCGCCAATGCGGTGTTCAACATTGAAGGCGCGGGTCAGGGAGATCCCACGGGCCGATCGGTTCCGAAACACTAATCGGTTTGGAGATGTTTTCGGGCACGGCTGCGGCTGTGCCTTTTCGTTTGCGAAGGAAGAGTTCACCACGGAGACACAGAGTACATGGAGGATGAACCTGTATGAGTGTGAGCCAAGCGATTCGCCAAAGGCTAAGAGCGCAGTCGAAGGACCTGCAGTTCCGCTGCGACGCGCGGCATTCTGGGACCTCTTGTGATCGATAACAAGACATCCTCGACCTGGCGGGGCCTTACTCCCGAACATTGGGCACGGGTAGGGGTGATCGTGCAGCTCGCCATCCTGATCCGCACCATCGCCGAGTTCTACCGTTTGCGGCACTATTACGGGGCGACCGAGGCGCTCGTCCGTTATGAGCCATATATTGGAGGACTGCTCATCAATACGGTGCTGTGCCTCATAACGGTGGTTCTGCTGTTCTGGCGCAAGCCACGCGTCGCGGCGCTCACTGCTGCGGCCACGATCATTGTGCTGCTGATTTACAAGGTAGTGGTAATAGGTTGATCGACCTCCCGATTGTAGTGCCACCGCTTCGGCAACGCTTTGAGCGACTGTTTATTGCCGAGTCAAGCGCCGCCGCATCGCGACCGCAGCGCCCATCAGACCCGAGCCAAGCAGCACGAGGCTGGCGGGCTCAGGAACGGCAGGCACAGTCTGTCCGGCGGACTGATCGCTCCCGGCGAATACCCCGCTGGAAAACCTCGGATAGTCCGGCCCCTCGTTAAGAGCATTAGTGAAGTCCGCTCCAAAGAACGCGGAGTTGAAGTACTGCTCATTAGTGATTTCGGTGCCGACCGAATTCCATCCGGTCGTATTGCTGTTGAACGAGCGGTTGGCGTTGTTGACGTCGTTGGGCACTACTGAGAACCAGTAGGTGTCGGGAGTGAGATTGACGCTCAAGCCCGACACGAGGTCTTGATATTCGGTGTAGCCATAGGCGCTGCGCCCAGTAGGAGTCTGCATCATCGCGCCGGTGCCGGAAGCGATCAAGGTGCCTCCATTGCCCTCCGACACGCCGGAGCGAATTTCCCAGTAACCGGTGGATGGATTGAGGCCGCTTAGGTTGTTGGTGAATAGCCCGGTGACAGTAATACCTCCGTTCACGACAAAGTTTTGATAAGTGGCGGCTCCGTAAGGGTCGCCGCCGACTATGGCATCGTTCTCATTCGCCAAGCCATCAGGGTTCAGATACCCGCGGGCTGTCGGAGAAGCCACGTAGCCGAAGTCGCCGCTATAGAAGTAGCAGGTGGGGCAGTCAGCCCACAGCGCCGTGGTAGCAAGAACCAGTAGAAGTGCAAAGATTAACCCTTTCATGATTTTCTCCTTCGATGACTGCCCGGGCGAGCAGCCAGTGAAATACAAAGGGCGCGGAAAAAAGCTGCTTTAAGGAAGGGAACCAAGCCGTACGAGCCAAGCTTATTCCGCACCAGCTATGGGAAAAAGCAGAAAGCGCGCTCAAGGCTTCGAAATTCATACAGCGAGTGCCATTTTGGGAATTGGCGCTCTGCGTCTTCGCGCAGTACCTCTGGAAGTGAACAGCGAAAGGCGAAGAGCGAAGTGCGAAGAGTGACGTATAAACATCGAATGGAGCATGCCCTTCGCGACTCGTTGTAAGGCGCTGAATCTGCCATACTAAGTGAACCTGCATGAGCGAATATCTCAAAGCGATTCAAGAGCGCGTCGTCATCTTTGACGGTGCGATGGGCACGAACATCCAGCTTCGCAACCCGTCGATTGACGATTTCCGCGGCAAAGAAGGCTACAACGACATCCTTGTACTGAGCCGGCCTGACCTGATCGCCGACATTCATTCGGCGTTTTTCAAGGTCGGCTGCGACGTGGTGGAGACGAATACTTTCAACTCCACGCGGATCGTGATGGCCGAGTATCAGATGGAAGACGATGTCCACGAGGTAAATTTGGCCGCTGCGAAGCTCGCGCGCGAAGTCGCCTCCAGTTTCTCGGTGAATGGCCGGAAGCGTTTTGTCGCGGGATCGATGGGTCCGACCACCAAGCTGCCCTCGCTAGGCCACATCAAGTGGGACGATATGGTCTCGGCCTACACCGAGCAGGCGCTCGCGTTGATCGAAGGCGACGTGGATGTTCTGCTGCTTGAGACCTGCCAGGACATTCTTCAGGCCAAGGCCGGGCTGGTCGGCATCTTCGACGCGTTGAAGCAGGCAGGGAAGCAGATCCCGGTACAAGTTCAAGTAACACTTGAGGCCACGGGGACAATGCTGCTGGGCACCGAAATCGGTGCGGCGCTCACCACGCTGGAGATGTTTGACGTGGCCGTTATCGGCATGAATTGCGCTACCGGGCCCAAGGAGATGAACGACGGCGTCCGCTACCTGGGGCTGAATTCGCCCAAGCCGGTGTCGGTTCTGCCGAACGCGGGCCTGCCAGAGAACGTTGGCGGCGTTGCGATGTACAAGCTCACGCCAGAAGATCTGGCGCACTATCACAAGCAGTTCATCACCGAGTACGGCGTGCGCGTCGTCGGCGGCTGCTGCGGCACACGGCCCGAGCACCTGAAGGCTGTCGTCGATGCCTGCGCGAATCTCGAACCTGAGGCACGTGATCCGAAGATCATCGGAGCGGCGGCGAGCGCGTATTCGATGGTTCCGCTTGAGCTCGATCCCAAGCCGCTGGTGATCGCCGAGGAGATGAATACCACCACGCGCGTCGAGCACTTCAAGAACATGGTGCGCACCCAGAACTACGACGCGATCCTGACGCTGGCCAAGAAGCTGGTGAACGAAGGCTCGCACATGCTCGACCTATGCTGCGCCATCGTGGGCGAGGACGAGAAGGGTTACATCAGCGCCATCCTGGAGAAGATTGCCACGCGCGTGCCCGCGCCGATCCTGGTCGACTCGACCGAGGCCGACGTAGTCGAAGAAGCGCTGAAGCGTATTCCCGGCAAGGCGATTATCAACTCGATCAATCTGGAAGACGGCGAGAAGCGCACCTCGAAAGTTCTGCCGATGGCGAAGCGTTATGGGGCCGCCGTAATCGCGCTGACCATCGACGAAGACGGCATGGCGCTCACGGCGGAGAAGAAGCTGGCCATTGCCAAACGCATCTACGATCTCGCGGTGAACAAGTATGGCATTCGCCCTGTCGATCTCATCTTCGACGCGCTGACGCTGCCGATCTCGACCGGACAGGAAGACTATCGCACCGCCGGCATGGAAACGCTGAAGGCGGTGAAGGCGATCAAGCAGGAGATGCCGCTGGCGAAGACTGTGCTGGGCGTCAGCAACATTTCCTTCGGTCTGAACACCTATGCGCGGCGGGTGCTGAACAGCGTCTTCTTGCACGAGGCGGTCGAGAACGGGCTCGACATGGCCATCGTGAACTACAGCAAGATTTATCCGCTGTACAAGATTCCCGAGGCCGAAGTCGATGTGGCGCGCAAGCTCATCTTCCAGGACCGCTCGAACGGGGATCCACTGCAGTTCTACATGAAGTATTTTGCCGGCACCACGGGTAAAGAAGAGAAGACCACCGCGCATGTCGATACGCTGTCGATTGAAGACAAGCTGAAGTGGGTCATCATCAACGGCGAAAAGCAGATTGGCGACGGCGAGCACAAGCAGACGCTCGACCAACTGCTGGAGACCGCGCTCGAGACCTACACGCCGCTCGACATTATTAACAACGTCCTGCTCGACGGCATGCGCACGGTCGGCGACCTGTTTGGCGCGCGCAAGATGCAGCTTCCTTCGGTACTCGACTCGGCCGGCGTGATGAAGGCCGCGGTCGCGTATCTCGAGCCGAAGATGGAGAAGAAAGAGGGCAGCCAGAAAGCCACCATCGTGCTGGCCACGGTGAAGGGCGACGTCCACGACATTGGCAAGAACCTGGTGGACATCATCCTTACCAACAATGGCTATCGCGTGGTGAACCTCGGCATCAAGCAGCCGTCCGACACCATCATAAACGCCGCCATCGAGCACAAGGCCGACGCCATCGGACTGAGCGGACTGCTGGTGAAGTCCACGCTCGAGATGAAGTACGTGGTGCAGGACCTGCATCATCAGAAGCTTGAGTTCCCGGTCATCTGCGGCGGTGCGGCGCTCACGCGTAAGTATGTGGAAGACGACCTTCGCCGCGAATACACCGGCGGAATCTTTTACGCCGATGATGCCTTCGCGGGTCTGCACATCATGGAAGACCTTGCGTCGCCGAATGGCGCGCGCGAGAAGCGCATCGCCGAAGGCAAGCAGGTCAAAGAATTCGCTCGCGCGGCTGTCGCCGGAGCGGGCGATGGTGGTGGCGGAACAAGTCCCAACATCGAAATTCCAGCGGCGCCGAATATTCCGCACCCGCCGTTCTGGGGAACACGCGTGGTGAAGGACTTCGATTTGCACGAAGTCTTCCAGTACATCAACGAGACCGCGCTGTTCAAGAACCAGTGGCAGCTCAAGACCGCGTCGCAGGAAGACTACGCGCGCCTGATCGCGGAGAAGTACCGGCCGATCCTGAAAGAGCTGGAAGAAGAAGTCATCGTCGCTGGCTGGTTCGAGCCGAAAGTCGTGAACGGCTACTTCGGCGCGCAGGGCGAAGGCAACGACGTCATCGTCTACAACCTGCCAGAAGGCTGGAAGCAGGGCGACGCTGCTCCGGCAGAGGCACTGCGCTTCACCTTCCCACGCCAGCGAGAGGGAAGAGGCCTGTGCATCTCCGACTTCTTCCTCAAGAAATCCAGCGGCCAGATGGACGTGCTGGGCATGACCTGCGTCACCATCGGTGCGCAGGCTTCGCATGAAACGCAGAAACTCTTCGAAGGCGGCGAGTATACGAAGTATCTCTACCTGCACGGGCTGAGCGTCGAGACTGCCGAGGCGCTGGCCGAGCTGAACCACAAGCGGGTGCGGGAAGAACTCGGCATCGCTGGCGACGATTCGTCGCATATCCGCGATTTGTTCCACCAGAAGTATCGCGGCTCGCGCTATTCATTCGGTTATCCCGCGTGCCCGAGTCTCGAAGACCAGACGAAGCTTTTCGCGCTGCTCCATCCGGATGAGGCGATCGGTGTACATCTGACAACGGGGTACCTGCTCGATCCCGAGCAAAGCACGTCCGCCATTGTGGTACACCATCCCGCAGCGAAGTATTTTGTGGCGTGAGACTCGGCTTCTCCTGCGAAATCAGGTCTCTTTGCCTACCCCGAATACCACATTTGCTTCGCCATGCTCGGAACGGATTGAGAGTGAGCGGACGCGATTCAGGCGCCTGAAGTATGGATCCGATTCGGTGACTAGGTCCCGTCTAACCTCCCCGAGAGGGTAGTGACCACTCAGATCAAACACGATTGACTTGTCGAACGTAAACACCAGTCTGGAGGAACGGCCGATAATGGTGAATCCTTCCTCTGAGACTTCGGTCACTGTGTCGTGTCCCGACATCACAGCGTAAGGCCCACGTACTGCAAGAGAGATCAATACCGGCGATTCCCTTATCTGCAGCTCCGATAATTTTTCTAAAGCCCGTTGTTTATCAACGACCACGCTTAGACTCTCTACGTGCTTGTTAACGGTGAATATCCTGAGGCCGGGTGTGCATTATAACGCGCCGAAAGGGCCCGGTTGAGCGCTAGTTATTGATGAAGTGACAAACGTCCTTTATTGCATTGTGAAGCTGACGAGTCTCAGTCGTAAACGCGACGTTTCCGCTATGGTCAAACAAGGTGAACTTGTAGAGCCGCTGGCCGTGCGGATTTGTTCTGTCACCACCTATCGCCTCGAGCGAATAATCCGCCGCTTCAGAGTTTCGCGTTACAGTCACGTTGGCGCATTGTTTTGAGAATTCTCCAGCGATGTCGGCTGTCGGGATGGCAGGAACGGAGGAAGGTGTTTCAGCGGTGAGGGCGACCTTCACTGGCTTAACGTCGGCCTGGATCGCTATTCCTTCCGCCAGAAAGAGAGCGAGAAGCACGATGATCCTGCGTGTATTTGCCATCCCGCTTATCGCAATATCCAATGTTCGGGTATCAACCCCGGCCAAGCTTGGTCATGATTGGCACGCTTTGTGACAAGCTCAAGGCGATCTTCGTCCACGAACCTGATTGGGATTGAATTATTCCCCAGCTGAACTTGAAACTGCTTCGTAGCACTGCTGTACCCCACGACGGTAAGAAGCCGGCCCGATCCAATCTCTTTTACCTGATCCCCGATTTCGATCAACGCACCACCTCCCTGAGTCTCTAAATCTTGCTTCCCCACCTCTTCCGCCACAAGTGACGGTTTGGGTTACCAGGCGGAAAATTAGAGCCCGAAGGGCGTGCGATGACAGCCCAGCGTGAAGCGCAGCGGAACGCTGGGTACGCTGGCCCATTAAAATACGAGCCGGCTTCAGCCAGCGACAGGGTCCTTTCGTAAAGGGTGGAGCACGTCTTCAGGAGTGCAATTGAAACCAGCGCCTTCTCTGGGACGGCTTCAGCCGCTGAGGTAATTGCTTGGGAATTCCCTCGGCGGCTGAAGCCGCCCGTCAACTTGGCACTCCCCTGCATCGCTCAAGCAGTGCTCCATCCGGAACATGTGTCGTCCCCGAGGGACTGCCATTAATCTCTCACCCGATTACCCAGGATTCCGCTGCGCTCCATCCTGGGCTGTCATGGCACGCCCTCCGGGCTCCAGCTGTTCGCGCTGCTGCGGCCGACTCCCATCACAAGCACGTGGAACGCTTCGTCGAGAGTATGCTCAGCGCTCATTGATGGTGCGGAAGTCGCGGCCTTCACGATTTAGCGGTCGAGGCTAAAGCATGTTTAAAAGGCGTAGCGCAGCGCGAGGGTGGTGTTGTTGGCGTGAAAATACCGCGGCGCGGTTGGACCCACGAATGAGCCTTCACCGTACTGGTAGTAATTCCAGCCGCCCTTGAAGGCGACGCCCTTGTACAGCTTCACCTCTACCGTGGCCAGCGGAGTCTGATAGGTCGAGGCGAGCGGGCCGAGCGGAAGCAAGGCGTTGAAGTCTGTCGTGTTGCCCTGGTTATCCACGATACTGTATCCCATGCGCATGCTGACACGGTCCAATGGAGACAAAGTTAGCGCTACATATCCATATTGCGTGTGCGTCTGGTACAGGCCGTAGGTCTGCTGCAGTGTGCTGTCGCCGGCGCAAGCCGTCGAGCCGGCCGGGGGCGTGCTGTCCTGGAAGCAGAGGAAGAGGTTCTGCTGGATAGCGTCGAAGTTGTAGGCCAGGTCGATTCCCCACTTCTTGTTAGGCATGATGGTGGCATTCACCATGGTGCTGTAATTGTGCTGGCTGAGGTTGATGCCGGGGGTGTTGTTGCTCGCCTTTTGATAGGTGAAATTGCCTCCCAGCATCAGCCAGGGACGCGGAGCATACGAGACGTTTCCCCGAAAGTTGAGGAAGTTCAGCGGGTCGGTGCGGTAGATCCAGTTATCGGCCGCGCCGTATTCCGCGTCGACGTCGGCGTGCAAAGCTCCCTTGCGATACCAGGCGCCAAGCACGCCGGTGTAACGGTTGAGTTGCGTTGTTCCGCTCAGCGGATCAGCCCACGGGGTGAGCACACCAGCAAAAGTGCAACTGCCATTTGCATTCAGGGGCTGTCCTGCGCATTCACCGCGGCTGGGATTGTTGGGATAGTAGATATCGCCGAGCGCCGCTTCGTAGCTGTCGCCGGGCTGAATGCTGAGCTGCGTCCAGTTAAATCCGGCGCGCACACCGAAGCTGCGCGTGATGTCGTATTGCGCCTGGAAATCGTTCGAGTAGGATGACTGCCCGAGCAGGCTGGCGTACAGGTCGTTGATAACGTCGGCCGGCGAACCCGACGCGTGGGTCAGGATATTTCCCGGGAAGTACGCCGGCGGCGTCAGCAGCGAGGCCGTGGTCGGCGCAGCAGGGAAAAGACTATTTTCATAGTCGAGAAAATCGCCCGAGACACTGAAGTTGCGGAAGCGGAAGGAATCGACGAATCTCAGACGATCGTTGACATGTATCGTGGCAGAGACATCTGCTGATGAAGAATTCCACTTGGCACTAGAGCTGCTGCCGGCGGTGTTGTAACCCAATTCACCCGTTCGACTGCTCAAGCCGCTGAAGATTGCGGTCAGCGGCGTGTTCATCTGCGCGTGGCTGTACTCCCATTGCCCGTTAAAGTCGAGCCACTTCAACGACGACGAGCGCATGTTGAGCTGCTCGGTAGGCATAAATGTGTGCTCGTGCTGATAAAGGCTATAGTCCAGAAAGCCGTTGCAAGACGGATTGGCAATACCGTTCTTCAAGGGCGCCGAGCACGGACTGCCGCTGTTGAACCATGGCAGTCCTAAGCTGACCAAGGTCGAATTCGACAGGGGCCAGGTGTTATACGGGCTAAGGGAATCGGTTGTGCCGCCGGTGTAGTACTGCAAAAGCTGCGTGTAGCTGATTGTCGTTTTCTCGTTCGCACGCCAGTCGGCGCCAAAGCGAAATCCGTTTAACTGGTTGTTCCAGTTTTGATCAAGCAGAGCTTCCGTTCCCTCATGGAGGCTGCTGAAAGCGGGCCCGATGATGCGGTTGCGGTTGTAGCCGGCTCGAAAAGACAGCTTGTGCATAGGCAGCACGACGAGATCGAAATTGTAGAGATTCTGCCGGTCGAAGTAGCTGTGCGGTGAAAACAGAACCGGGGCCGAAGGACTGCCTGCGGGTGGGGCCGGGTTCAGAGGGTTCGCCAACAGGTCGTAGTCGAAGTAGTTCTGCATGTGCTGGTAGCTGCCGGAGAAGTTGTACCAGTGATATTTCGCGATCCGCAGCCGAGCCGCCTGTTCGGGATCGCCGCCCCATCCAAAACTCGACAGCGTAAGTGTGTCGAAGATTTCTTGCTGGTCCTTGGCCTGCATGGTCAGCGACTGATCGAGGATGCGTGCACCACTTTGATAATTCACCAAGGTGTCATACATCGGCGTGCTGCCCGTGGTCTCGTTGATGCGCCCGCCAAAATCGACATACTGCGTCACGTGGAAGCCACCAATGTCTTTACCTTCCTGCGCATCGTCCGATGTAGCCGACGATGATGAAGAAGCCGATGGAGCCTGCGCGAAGCTTAGGGTGGTCAATACAAGCCCGCCCACCACGAGTCCGAGCCATTGATGCGATCGGTAAATCGTTGGGAATCGCATAGCGTCCTCTTAGCGGAAGAACACCGGACTAAAGTTAGAACCGTGAATCTGGGTGTGGCACGTTGTACACGCCTGGTACTTCGCTGACTGATCGTGGTTGGGCCCTACCGGCCTGCCAGCCGCCCCGTTCATGTTGGGCGTGTGGCATCGCAGGCAGAGAAAATTCACGTTATTCACCTGCAGCAACCGCGGGTTGGTCGAGCCATGAGGCGTGTGGCAGGAGAGGCATCCCTCATCAGTCTTGACCGGAGCATGCTCAAAGACGAATGGCCCCATGGTATCGGTGTGGCACTTGGTGCAAATGGCAAACTGTCCGGCGGCCGTGCGGACCTGCTGACCGGCTTCGGTTCCATGCGGGTTGTGGCAATCACTGCATTGAATCAGTCCAACTTCCACACGATGGCGATACGGCCGGGCGAATTGCGCCTTCTGCGCCGCGTGGCAGCCAAAGCAAAGCTCAGTCTGCGACTTCACGAGCATAAAATTCACGTCGGCGGATTTATGCGGGTTGTGGCAGCTAGTGCAGGTCACGCCGTTAGCAAGATGCTCGGACTTGGAAAAGTTCTGGGTCTCCAGGCTGGACTGATGACAGCCGATGCAAATCGCCGCGGTCTGAGCGGGACTTAGAGTTTCGAACCGAATGATTTTGGTAACGTCGCCTCCGCCGTCGACGTGCGCCTGTCCCGGACCATGACAGGACTGGCACCCATGCTGATCGCCCTTCAGCAATGCCGCATGCGGCGTGCCTGCGAAGTGCTTCTCCCAGAGGTCCTGATGGCAGGTCTTACAGATATCATTTTCTGCATACTGCCCGCTGGCCGAGCCGGGAAGCGCGGGAGATGTGTGCGGAGGGGCGCTGCCCGCTTGCCTGGGACCGGCGAAGCCTCGCGAGGCGGAGGCATTCACTAGCAACAAGAGGAGAAGCCACCAAAGAGTTCTGTTCATCGTGAACCCCACTAACAGATGTATCGAACTCACACGAATCAGGCGACGGGCGTCTCGTGGGAAATTATTGTCGCGTGCCCCTCGATTGACTCCGACGAAGGAGGCGATTGCTTTTTGGTTGAAACCCCACGTTTAACTCTGAACAGGCATGCGGCGCAACCGGGTCGCGCCAAGTTGTATTGCCACTGGCGCTTTTGGATGCCGTTCCTGCTGCTTGGCGCTAGATGTTACGAGGAAGGAATTGAGAAGTCAAAAGATAAATGGAATGACTTCGACGCCTGCTCGCTGCAAAGGTGACCGGCGCTTAGAAATAGGCCGAATCCTATTTGCCAGAGCTTCTGTGGTGCAGCTTTACAGCTCTACGCGAAGGGTTCTTTGGTGAATTCTCGACGCAGGGAATTACCGCCTACGAAAACTCAACACACGCGAGTTCGCTTCGGCGTGTTCTCCACCGGCCCGGTTCGAGGGATTGCAGATTCCTCGCCGAGACTCGTTTTGCGCGCCGGCACAGGAGCGACTGGGGCCGCCAAAGCGGCGATGTCAGCTACCGTGGTGTTGTCCAGGATATTTGCGACCGCCTCGCGGATGTCCAGGAACAACCTGTAGAGAGGGCCGTGCGCAGCGTCTTCCCGCAGAAAAGTATGTAGCTGCTCAACATCGCCAAAGGGAGCGATTGGTCCGTCAATGACGCGGACAATCTCACTGACCCGGATTTCGGAAGGAGGCCGCCGCAGATGGTACCCACCTCTCGCGCCCCGTGTACTCTCGACCAAGCGTGCATTCTTCAGCTCAATAAGGATGATCTCCAGGAACTTTTCCGGAAGGTTCTCTTCGACGGCAATGTCGTGGATCTTAACCGGCCCCTCACAATAGTGACGGGCGAGCATAGTCATTGCCTCAAGCGCATAGAGCCCTTTTTGGGAGATCTTCATGATGTCCTTTTGGACAGAGGGCAGGAAGTTCGACAAAGGTGCTCAGAGGAGCACGTCCGGCGATGAGCACAGCGTCCACGCTGAGTATCCCTATCTGGATGGATACTCTCAGTGCTGTTTGTCACATCGGGATGTGATTGCGCGCACGCCGGCGCCCAGGAATTCACTCCTCAACCAGCGGCGATGTCTTTGAAGCGCAGTTGTTTAAACGTGATGCACAGTATCTTCCTGTTGAACCTCCGAAGAATGTGACTCAGCGTGAGCTGTCAGCTCGGGGTCGGGCAAACTTGGCTCCGCCGCTTGGGGCCGGCGCGGGCCCTTGAAACGCAGCCGCGAGATTATAGCGTCGATGGCGAATCCGGCGATGACGGCAGTCAGAACAGCGAATACACCGTAGCCAAAGGGGTGGTTCTTGGCCTGTGCAGCCATCTGCACGGGGAAACCAGCCTCGGCCACACGAAGCAAAGCGTCAGCCCGGGCGATCACGACCCGATTTCGACAGGCATACACCTCGACACGATACGAACCGGGCGGAGCATTCCTCATCCAGTCAAATGTGAGATTGTAGCGGCTCTCACCTGTTTGGGCGAGTCGCACCGTGTTTGGATACGAGCGATAGCTTCCGCTGCTGGATTTGAGGGCGATGAAGTTTTTTCGAATGAGAGCTTGATATGCCGGGTCGGGGGCGACGCCTTTACAACTATCCACCGATGCCTTCGCGGACTGCTGACTGGAGCATTTGCAGTGAATACGGCACACCAGGTGGGAGGCGATGGAAGCGTCGTCCAGTTCATAAGTGTCGATACTTTCCCGGTTCAGGAGCGAGCTGATATCACTGCTGGCGAAGCTCAGGAATAGCGCGGGCACCGCTGCGACATGGACTTTGTCGGTATTAATCCAGATGGGGCCGACACGCCCCTTCTTATTGAAAAATTCATCTTTTTTATCGCCCCGAATCACAACAATTATGCCGCTATCAGGCGGAACGCTACCCTGAATCTTGATGGCTGAACCATCATAGAAAGCGCCCATTTGGATAGTGTCGGGTGAGAGGCTTATAGATACAGTTTCAGCCTGCGACAGACAGCTCCAACCTATACATAGCAGCAACAATTCAGAGCAAAGATGAATAAGAGCTCGAGATGTGCAACGGTATTTCATGTGTTTGCTATCACCGGCGTAAAAACTGTACATCTTTCTGTGTCTCACGCTCGACTGCGGTTCGCCGATCTCTGCAATGAAGCAAAACACAGCTCACCAAAGACTGCAGTGATTCACGACACGATCAGGTGTGAGCTCACAAGTAAAGCAACACTATCGACTAGATAGGGGTGGTTGATTTCGTATGTTCTTCCAGCTGAAAACTATAATTTCCGGCCAGGAATTGTTGCACATACCACCTCATCACTTCGTCGCTGGTCATGTACATGTCAAGTTGACTGGTGCAGGCCATCAGCCGTCCGAGAATGTCAAGATGGGCCCCGGTTTCGCGGGCCGGCGCTTTCTTGAACCAGGCATTTACCAGATCGTTACGCCGGTCGACCACGAAGCCATAGTCCGCCAGACAGGCTTCGATGAAGCAGGCCCGCAGATTGCGCCTTTGTCGCGTTGCGCCTCCTCCGGCAAAGCGGAAGGCAATGTAGTTATTGCCTGCAACGTCAGACATGCAGGCATCAACCAGAGTGAAGTGATAGGCCAGTCTGGAATTGAGATTCATATACTCGTCTGCAATCAGCAAGTAGCTTCTTTCGCCCAACGCACGGGTCGCTCCGGTTTGCGCGGAGAGAGAAGTCGCCATTACCAAGGCAATATCGGTAAAGCTCGCCGGCATGGTCCGAGTCCAAGCCACGCCAGGATGGGTCACGCCCTGCCAGAGCGCCTGAAAGGGACGGGAGACAATCTCCTCCGGCGTCACCTCCGATGATGAAGAAGCGGAAGCGACCAGACCGCCGCCCAAGTCGAGCACACAAAGGTTGATAGGAACCGCTGCCAGCAACTTCTTAGAACAATGCGCTTGACGGGCGAATTCTCTATCGTCTATCTCGAACATCGCTTCGACCGCCTTTTCATGGCAAAACCGCAGCACGTCGTGAGCGGACTTGCAGCCTGAAGGGCGGAATTTCATAGAGTTAGGATCTAGCAGGTTGAGTTCGAGCATGTACCGTCGGATAGGATCATCATCACGCCGCACCTGCAAGTGCTGCGGCGATTTTGGCCCCGGTGAGGGCCAGAGCGCACCAGTGTAAATTCTTGGTTGCACCGCATCCAGACTCACCGGATCTCCATTTTGAAGCTGCTCGAAGGCTCCGGATAGCTGAAAGACGGACGGGACCCTGAACTCCCGCAATAGTGCCGCTCCATGCCCGGCCACGTTACCCCACTCCGCGACTAGACCGGCGATGCGGGGAAAGACCTCTACCATCTCCGGTGACGGCCGTCGCAGGAACAGCACTGCCCCGTGGGGCGTTTTCGCCAAGGCTGAGCGTTCTGTCACGAGGTAGGCGGGGCCGGAGACCAGTCCCGGAAAAATCGTGTAACCTCCCTCCAGTAACGCAGCCTGTTTTACTTTCGATCTGACGCGTATGCGGGCGGAATCCGCCGTCAGCAGTGGGCGGGACTGAAGAATCCACAATTGCCCGTCCTCGTCCAAGGCCCACTCCACGTCCTGTGCCGCTCCAAAGTACTTCTCGATCTGCATGCCCCAATCCGCGAGCAGCGCCAATTCCTTCTCCGTGAGGCTGGGCGCGCCTGCCTCCTCGGGGGGGACGTCTATTCGCAGCAGCCCTCCGCACTCTGCCGGAACAACCTTTTGGGGCTTGGTAGCAATCTTCTGCTCCAAAACACGATAGGGATGCCGGCGCGCCATCAAGAACAAGTCAGCGGGAGAGGCGCCATTGGCGATGTCAATACCAAGACCATGGGTCGCAGTGATCCACAGGGCCTCGCTGGCCGCGTCATTGGGATCGCGCGTGTACATGATCCCCGAAGCTCTCGCACGAACCACCTGGAGACACAGCACCGCCAGTGGAGTGTCAACTTCTGTCAGACCTGCCGACAATCGGTAGAACAATGCTCTGTCGCTGAATCGTGCCGCAATCACCTGCTTGTAGGCCCCCAGCAGATTTTCCGGCAGAACGTTGATCAGGCTTACGAACTGTCCCGCGAAGCTCCACTCCCCGCCTTCCCCCACGGCGCTGGAACGCACAGCCAGGCCCAGACCATCTTTCGCCAGTCGCATGGCCCGGTCGGCCAGAGCAACCTCAATCGCTCTAGGCAGCGAATTCGCCAGCACTTCGTCGATCAGCTTTAGGGAGGTGACGTGCAACGCATCAAGATCGTTCAGGTCCACGTTTCGCGTGGCATCGCGAATGTGCGTCCACAGAGGTTTCTCGCAAAACTGGCGGTAGGCTTCGGCGGTAAGGACATATCCTTCGGGGACCGGCAATCCGAGCTTATTCTTGATCTCAGCCAACGCCGCGGCCTTCCCGCCTATTTCCGCAGCATCGCTCAAGCTGACTTCGGAGAGGCCGGCGGAGAGCCGGGGCGATATCATCTCTTCGGACGCGGCAATATGGCGCTCGACTTCTTGATGTTGCTGGCGGACAGCTTGAGTTAGCTTTTCATACTTGCGTCCGGTAAGACGCTCCAGATTTTCCACTACGCTTTGTGCCCGAGCGAAAAGTGCAGCGGTCCGGTGGGCTAAGACATCGTTGCAGGGCAGGGCATATTGCAGGTCTTCCTGCACCGAGGCTAGCAATTCCAGGCATTCATTGTTAAGCGAGAGCAATTCGCGAAAACTGATGTACTTATTGCGGATGCTTTGCTCAGCCGATTCCGGAGCCTCGCCCGCCGTCCGCTTTCGCCACCAAATGTTCATCGCTGTAACGTTGCACACACGAGCGGACGCCAACCTCCCGTTGCGCGCCGTGCTAGGTTCAGACGGAAGCCCTCAGCCCGGGATCGGTAGTGAGCCGCTCCTCAATCCGGCGATCATTCTTGTACGCCAGATGATAGCCCCTGGCACCCCACGTAATCAGGAACAAACTGCAAGCCACAAGGGCGGCATCAAAAAACGTCCACTTGGAAATCCCAAAGTAACGGAAGAGCGTTAGCCCGAGAACCAGGAAGGCCAATCCGGTTCGCATAACCGCCAAAAAGGTCCTGCCCCTGGCCAATTCGGTTCTCTGCACGGACAGCCGGGTGCGGGTAACCGCCCACATGGTTCGCCTGGCGGCAAAGTCGTTTCTCTCTTGCGCCAGATCGGTCCGTCGTTGGGAGAGGACGGTGCGCTGGTCAGCGAGCTGGTTTCGGTCTTTGGCCAGTTGCGTTCTTGTAAACGCAAGGCCTGTACGTTGTCGTGCGAGCTCATTGCGATGCAGCGCCAGCTCGGTCCGCTGTTCTGCCATGGTAGTGCGTTCCCGACCCAGGTCGGTGCGGATATACGCCAGCTCTGTGCTACGCGTCGACAGATTGGTCTGCGCCCGCGTGAGCGACGTCCTTTCCCGCGCCATGGCTGTCTGATCTTCGGTGAGCCTGGCTGTGGTTGAGGAGTACTGCAGCAGGTTCGCTGTGGCATCTGTCCGCTGCTTCGCCATTTCGTTCTGCTCTTCAATCAGCTCGATCTGCTTCTCTTCGCAGTCGACGCCCTTGGCGAGCAGACCTTTGATGTCGGTGATGACGTCCGCAGCTTGTGGTTCGAGGGGGACGCTAACCATTTCCGTTCTCCTTATGAAGCAGCCAAGTCAAACGGCGGAGCGTACCCTTCGGTGTATCGCACCTGCACGATATCCGGAACGGCATGGGCGAGGTCGAGGACCACGGCGCGCTCTGCCTCAGGCAGATATGGACCCTCGAGTGTTACGCAGCCGTCTTCGGCGGTTGCTCCCATCGCAAGCTCGGCGGTTTGGGGATTACTAACCAGCGCTGCTAAAACGCAAGCGGAGAGATAGCTGTTTTCGATCGCGGTCAACGATTCGGGCGTAGGCTGGAACTCATGTTGCTGCATCAGACCTTGCAGGATGCAGCAGGCGGTGCCGTAGGAGATATGTTTCAGGTTGATACAGGTATCGAACAGGGCAGGATCACTTAGGTTCTTGCCATACATGAAGCGGGTCCAGCGGCTGCGCTCCTCGTCTTCCCGGTAAATGCGTTCGCGGGCCTCCGCCTCCGTTACCCCTTCGCTCTTCCTCAACAGCTCGACTCGCTGCTGCACCGGCATGATGACGCGCGCCCGGATCGCATGAGCAATCCCAGACAGCAGCAGGTGTCCGGAGTAACCGAAGTAGGCAATGTCGCCCTCTCGCGCATATCCCAGAAGCGCCCTTTGCATCAGGATCTTGTAGGGGCGGCGCAGTGCGCTCAACTGACCGTAATCGTGGGCGGCCTTCGCCATACTGGCTAGGACTTTGTTGGCCAGTTCGCCATGGGTATTCACTGCCGCGATCAGATCCTCGCGGGTTAGGCACCGAATTCCAGTCGATTTCGACAGGCATTGGCTCATCAACTGGCAGCCGGAAAACGATCCTCGTGAGATCAGCAGCAATGCCATCTTTACCTCTCTTTAAGACCTTTGCAGGCATAAAGCCTTGCCATGTCACTGCCCTCCAGCATAGGACAGCAAGTTTGAAGGCGTGACCATCAGGCTGTAGCCCATCTTGACGGTGACCAGCAAAACCAGGGTGGCGAGCACAATTTTGAGCTGATCTCCGCGCAGCACCCGGGCGAGCCTTGCACCGATCTGTGCACCTATAGTCGATCCGCCGGCCAACAGCAGAGCAATCACCACGTCGACGGTTTGGTTACTCACCGCTTGCATGAGGGTAAGTCCGGCGCAGGTAAACAGGATCTGGAAAAGATCCGTGCCTATGGCTACGTGCATTGACATCCGCAGCAGATAGACCATCATCGGCACCATAATAAAACCACCACCTACTCCCATAATGGCCGCCAAAATTGCCACCAGCGAACACAAAAGGAACGGCACCAGAACCGAATGCTGAACGTTGGAACGGGGAAAATCCATTTGAAAGGGGAGCCGTTGCAACAGACCGTTACGTTCCGTTTTCCGGGAACCGCCCGCGACCATAACGCCGCGATGCATGCTATACAAGCTCTCAATGAACATCAAGCTGCCAACTGATCCCAGCACCACAACATAGGTGACGGTGATCACGAAGTCTGCATTTCCGGTGCTGCGCAAAAATTTGATGAATTGGACTCCTACCTCTGCCCCGGCGAGTCCTCCCAACAGCATTATGCTGCCCAGCTTTAAGTCGACATTCCCCAGTCGAAAATGGGCCGCGACGCCCGAGGAGGATGTAGCCACCAGCGAATTTGTGCTGGATGCGGCAGCAACTGTAGGGGGCACTCCAATCATCATCAACACTGGCGTAAGCAGAAAACCGCCGCCCACTCCGAGTAGACCGGTGAGTACACCCACCACCGCGCCCACTGCAACGAGCAAGAGCAAATTGATGCTGATCCCTGCAACTGGAAGAAATATATGCATTGCCTCTACCCTTTATCCGGCTAAGACATTTCCCTGACAGTCAAGCACGCACCGGCAGCGCCAGATGATCGAGATTAAGCTGCTTAACCCCCGGCACTTCTGAAACTACGCGCTGGATCTTCTCCATCTGGTAAAGTTCGGAAACCTTCCCCCGAATCGTAACCACACCGCAATCGGCGGACACTTCGAATTCCAGTCCGAAGGTTTCCCGGTTAATCGCCAGGTCCGCGCGCACACGGCTGGCTAATGCCAAATCATCCATCTGTTGCCGGCATTCCGGCGTAAACTCAAAACGCCGGTCGCTGACAACTGAACAGATGATCCGGCAGGCTTGTTCCACATCGATGTATTCCAAATTGATGACGATGTCATAGAGCGACGGATCGCCCCAGTCCACGCCGTAGAGGAATTGGGTCCATCGTTTTCGTTGCTGGTCGACCTTCTCGATACAAGCGATGGCTTCATTGCGGTCGTACTTGAGCCGCTTGCGGATCATCTCAATGCGCATCTCCATTGGTGCAATGATCCGGGTGCGCAAAATGGGTCGTCCGCCCTTCAGCAGCAGATGTCCCGCCAGCCCGTGATAGACTGCCCGTCCGTCGCGCACTTCTTCGGTCAGGGCCGCCTGTACCAATGCCAGATACAGGTAGCGCTTGTGGTTGAAACGATCAAGAAAGGTCGGCGACTTCTCCAGGGCCTCGTTGATTTCCTGCTCCGAGGCGCCGTAAGCTGCCGCTTTCGCGACGATAACCTCGCGGTCGATGCAGCGGTAACCGAGTTGTTTTGCGAGACATTCCGCCAGAATTTTGCCGCCGCTGAACGATCCTCTGGAAATCGTAATCACAGCCATGGCGTTCTCTCCACCAGCAGATGCGGCCTGCGCCAGAGTCACCGGTACAGGCTGCATCTGAAGTTCACTGCCACTCGCAACCCGGTAAAAAAGGGGTGCCAGCGACAGGGTTATTTCTTGACCGCTCCGGTCGCTGCTCCGTGGAGCTCAACTTCGACCTTTTCTTCGAGCGTGTCGTAGTACTGTTTCAGGACGGCGATGACCTCAGGCTTGGAGAATTCCGCCGGAACCGGCTTGCCCTCGCTCATCAGCTTGCGTAACAGAGTACCCGACAACAGTAGGCGAGCCCCGCCTTTGTAGTTGCCGCTGTCATCGATCACAGCCTTGCTCTCATGTGGGCAGGTCTTCATCGAGGCCATGCTGCCGCACTCGTAGCAGTAGAACGTCCAGTCCATGCACAGCGGCTGGATCGCCATGGCTCCTGCCGGTATCTCGGCAAAGATCTTCTGAGCATCGAATGGCCCGTAGTAGTCGCCTACTCCGGCATGATCGCGGCCCACGATGAGGTGCGAGCATCCATAGTTCTGGCGGAACAACGCGTGCAACAGGGCTTCGCGCGGACCGGCATACCGCATTTCCATGGGATAGCCACCCTGGATCACGCGTTCCTTGCGGAAGTACTTGTTTACCAGCGCATCAATCGCCTTCACGCGAACGTCGGCCGGGATGTCGCCAGGCTTCAGTTTGCCCAGCAATTGATGCACGTAAACGCCGTCGCAGACTTCGATGGCAATCCATGCCAGATAAGCATGCGAGTTGTGCATCGGGTTGCGCAACTGTAGTGCAGCGACAGTCGTCCAGCCGCGCTCCGCGAACCGCTTGCGCGCGTCGGCCGGCCGCTGATAGATCTCTGGAAAATCCTCGGGGAAATACGACTCCGAGACTACCTTCACCGGACCGGCAAGGTTCACCGCCGCCTGCTCCATTACCTTCTGCACGCCTGGGTGCTTCGGGTCGGTGGTGCGGAAGACCTGCTTGCACTCGTGCTCCTTGTCGATGGTGTACTTCTCGTTCACCTGCATGGTGCCCACAAGCGAGTCGGTTTCGACATCCCAGAGGGCCACTTCCTCGCCGATAGCAATCGACTTCGCAAGATCCTCGTCGGCGGAGAGCGTAATCGGAATCGGCCAGAACAGGTTGTTCCTGCTGGGCAGCTTGTACTCGTCACAGCAGCCCTTCCAGTCGTCCTTGCCCATGAAGCCATCGAGCGGGGTGAAGGCCCCGATGCCCATCATGATCAGGTCGCCGGTTTCCCGGCTGGTGAGAGGTATTTTTTTAAGAGTATTTGCTTTCTTTATTTCTTCTGCCTTGGCTTTGCCATCAAGCAGGAGAACCTTCAGCTCCGGACTGCCATGGGGCGGAACTAGCGTCGCCATTGTATGTCTCCTTGACTACTCGCAATGAAGTTAAGTTTGAATTCTGCTATCTACTCCCGTATCAGAAATCGATAAGTCCAACTTGCGCATTTCACTCAATTCAATTTGAAGCCGCTACCGAGCCCACTACGCCGGATCGACGGCTTGGGCTGCCATGGCGGCTTGCTGCCCTGACGCTGCGAACTCCTTTCTGTTCACCGCCGCCACATAAATTGCAATCGGCCGGTACAGAAGGTGGGCCCATTTACCGAAAGGCACCTCCACAATCAGCATTGGCACCGCGATTGCCATGTGTACCGTGTACAGGATGTACGTGGGCATGGCCAGATTCTCCAGCCGCAGGATGTTCACTGCGATTCCGGTAACCGCGGTAAGGAACAACAGAATAGGAAATAGCCAATCGGAAAGATGGCTGAAGCGATGCATCTCCGTGCGCTTGCCCATCCGGTCGATGAGAATCCAGAGGGTTGCGGCAATGAGGACGACGGTGGAGTAGTAACCAAGCAGGCTGGTCCAATGGAAACTACTGTCTTCTACCTGGAACCAGGGTAGGAAGATAACTACCAATGTGAAAATCGTGCCGTAGCCGGTTACAAGAAACAGATGACGCACCCAGTTGGTGATCGCATTTTTGTCTTCGCACTGCTTCCAGCGAATCTGGGTCACAGCCTGAATCAAAAATTCCGGAAGCTGCGCTAGGTAGACGCGCAAAGGCGCCCTTTTACCTCGCGTCAGGAAAATAAACATGCGCGCTGCGTTAGTAAGCAGGAAGAAGCTTAACAAGGACGCCAGAATTGCATCGCCGTGATGTACCACCATGGTCGGCGCGAACTTGTCGAGCATAACGACATTGCGCGCTTCCGGGGTGGAGCGGGCCAGCAGGCCAAAGCCAAAGCTCTGGGGGAGCGTAAACAGCGCCACCATAAAAGCCGCCACCAGGGCCAGCACTCCCAGTTCGGCCCAGGCCGACCGGTACATGAAACGCGACACGCCGGTCCAATCGTAGCGGGTGGTGAGGTAGCGGCGGAGCGCCATCATGCTCTCGGCGGGATTGGCCTGACGAGGGCACGACTTGGAGCAATCGCCGCAATAGAAGCAGAGCCAGGGCGAGGGATCCTGAAGCAGCTCGCGCTCCATGCC
This sequence comes from uncultured Acidobacteriaceae bacterium, assembly GCA_963846795.1. Lineage (GTDB taxonomy): Bacteria > Acidobacteriota > Terriglobia > Terriglobales > Acidobacteriaceae > CAVVDY01. The sequence goes on along the minus strand of CAWJXJ010000010.1, from coordinate 57,049 downwards.
CAACTGCGCCAGCAGCATGGGGCGGCGGGGAAACGGGTTCTCTTCCGTCGAGAGCGAGCAGGTTGAGCTGCAGGTGGCGCACTGCATGCACTGCTTGAACTCGCCGCCGTTGGCAATCGCCTCCTGGATAAACCTCGCGTCTGGTTGCAGTACAAGCTTCTCTGCCATAAATCAAAAGCCCTTGTAAGGATTGGGTCCTAGTTCGCGAATTTTCTCGGCAAATTCGTCGATGATGCTCGGCAACTGTGCCGCCCCGTCCATCGGAACCTGTACCAGCCGCACGCGATCGGACTCCAACTGCAGTCGGGTCAATGTGTCTTTAACGTTTTCCAGCCGACGGCTGGCCAGCTCGCTGCCATGCACGAAGTGGCACTGGTAGTCCTCGCCGAACTTGCACCCCAGCAGCAGCACGCCGTCAATGCCGCGCGACAACGCATCGGCGATCCAGACAATGTTCATCGACCCCAGGCAGCGCAGAGGGATGACACGCACGCTGGCGTCGTAGGAAGCCCGGTTCATGCCGGCGATATCCAGCGCCGGATAGGCGTCGTTTTCGCAAGCAAAGATCAAAATGCGCGGCTTGTCTTCGGTTTCGTCCGGCACCTCAATCGCCTTCACCATGCTGGCGATCATGTCGACCGAGTAGTTCTTGAAGGAGATAATGCGTTCCGGGCAAGCCCCCATGCAGATACCGCAACGACGGCAGCGGTAAGGATTGAACTTGGGCGTGCCTTTCTCGTCTTCATCGATGGAGCCAAACGGACACTCCTCGGTGCACCGCTTGCACGAGGTGCAGCGCTGCAGGAAGAAGCTGGGATATGAGAGGTCGCCGGCGCGCGGATGCACCGCCTCGCCATGCGTGGCCATCTGTATACACTGAATGGATTTCATCACCGCGCCGCGGGCGTCTTCCCGGGCCAGGGTTGAGTCCATTGGCGCGCGCACCGCGCCGGCAGCATAAATGCCGGTACGCAATGTCTCGTAGGGGAAGCAGACGAAGTGCGAATCAGGAAAACCATCCTGCAACACCGGCAGGTCAGGGCCCTGGCGATAGGTGAGGTTCAGGATTTCCGTGCCCGCGTGCTGCTTGTACTGCTCGACCACCTTCTCCGCTTCCTGGCGTTGGGTGTCGGATTCGTTCCTGAGCGCTTTGGCCTCGGCATCATGCAAGGTGCGGATGGCAGGTCCGTCGGCTGAGTTCGGCGCCATCCCGGTAGCCAGCACCACCAGGTCGACCGGAATCTGCATCGGTACGCCCAACAAAGTTTGATCCACCCCGACCATGACCCTTCCGTCGGAGCATCGTTCAACTTCAGTCACAACTCCCTTTACAAAGAAGTTGAGCGGCTCTTGCTGAAGCTTCTGGTAGTACTTCTCGTAAGCTCCGGGGGTCATCATGTCCTTGTAGACAATGAAGACCTGTGCCTCAGGGTTCTGCTCGCGCATGTACTCGGTCTGCTTGAGGGTGTTTACACAGCAGGTCGAAGAGCAATAGGGGAGATGATCGGGATCGCGCGAGCCCGCACACTGAACAAACAAGACGCTGTCCACCGGTTCGCCGGTTGAGGGCTGGTGGATCAGGCCTTCGGCTGCCATAGTCTCGAACTCGAGGTTGGTGACAACATCCGTCAACCCGTAGCCAAGCGCAGTGAGCTTGGTTGCATCGTAGGGCTTCCAGCCGGTAGCCAGCAGAATGGAGCCGGCGCGGTGGGTTGTGACCTCTCCGTTGGTCTCCAGCGTGATGTCAAATCGTCCCGGCTGCCCCTCTGTCTTGACGATTTTCGACGAGCAATACAGCTTGATCCGGGGATGCGAAGTTACAGCGTTGATCTGCTCGGCCAGACGGTTAGGCTGGGCTTCGGTGTAAGAAGGGGGGGAGGGAATATCCCGCTTCATCGAACGCGCCATGCCGCCCAGTTCGGCCTGCGTCTCGACCAGGATAACGTCGAAACCCGCATCGGCAGCTTCTAACGCGGCGGTAATGCCTGTGACTCCGCCGCCCACGATGAGGATGTCTCGCGAAATCTCTTCGGCCAGCGGCTCCAAGGGCTCCATCTTCTGCGCGCGTACGATACCCATGCGCAGCAGATCTTCGGCCAGCATCTGGGTATCTTCGTGCCGGGCTTCATGACACCACGCCACCTGCTCGCGCAGATTGACGCGGTCCATCACCGAGCCGGAGTTGAAAGCAAACTGCCGGGTCTTCACCCGAGGGGAGCAAGCGGCCACAACGATGGCATTGACGTTGCCCTGTTGCAGATCGTCGTGGATCAGCTTCAGGCCCTCTTCGCCACATAGGAAGGGGTGAGTCCGGCAGACCGGCGCCTGATATTCGCTGGTAGCGACCTTCGAGAGCTGATCGACATCCACCGATTCGCCGATGGAGCAGCCGCTGCAAACATATACGCCCAGTCGCTTATCCATGACGAACCGCTCCCGTGGCCATCTGCCAAGCTTGCAACGCTGCGCCCGTGGCGTCGCGTACCGACGCCGAGACCTCCGCCGGCCGTTTGGCGCAACCGGCGGCGTAGATGCCAAGTTCGCCGTCTATCACAAAGCCGAATTGATCGAGCTGCACTTGCGAGGCTATTCCTTTGTTTTGCGGAACCATTCCGGTAGCTAGCACCACCAGATCAAATTCCCGCATGATCTTTCGTCCCCCGAGCACGTCCTCGGCAACTAGCAAAACATCGCGGCTGCCCGGATGTTCCCTCACCGTTCCCACCTTCCCTTTAATCAGCTCGATGTTGTTAGCAGCGACGATCTTTGCGGCAAACTCCTGCAAATGTCCGGGAGCGCGCAGGTCGATGTAGAACATCGTGATCTTCGCTTCCGGGTATTGGCTGCGAACATAGGTGGCGTGTTTCAGGGAGGCGGTGCAGCAGACGGACGAGCAGTAGGGGAGGTGATTCTCATCCCGCGAGCCGGCACATTGTACAAACGCAACCGCCTTCGGCGCTTTGCCGTCTGAAGGCCGGAGAATTTTTCCCTGGCTGGGCCCGTCGGCGGCAGCCATCCGCTCGAAAAGGACGTTCGTCAGAACATTGGCGCACTTGCCAAAGCCCAGGTTCTCGATCCTGGTGGCGTCGTAGGGCGTCCATCCGGTAGCCATTACGACGGATGCGACCTTGAACGTCTTCTTAACCGGCGGTTGCTCCAGATCAATCGCCCGGTACTTGCAGGCATCCACGCAGGCATGGCAGTCGGCGGGACAAGCCGCCCGGTCGATAACATACTGTGCGGGATAAGCTGTGCGTCGTGGCAGCCGTGCCGCCTTGACGCTGGTCAGGCCGTAGTTGAACTCGTCGCGAACCTCTACCGGACACACCGCAGAACATTCACCGCAGAGAGTGCAGTCCTGGGTGACGTAGCGTGGCGCAATCCGCACAACGGCTTCATAGCTGCCCGGGGAGCCGCTAAGACTTTCCAATTCCGCCAAGGTGAGGACCGTCACCCTCGGGTTGGCATTCAGACGTTTGAAATTGATTTCGAGGCCGCAGGAGGGAGGACATAGTTTCGGGAAATATTGATTAAAGCCTGCGACTCGCCCTCCCAGGGTCGCCGACTTCTCTATCAGCACCACGTCACAGCCGGCCTCGGCCGCTTCCAGGGCAGTGGTGATGCCGGCGATGCCGCCGCCCACCACCAGAATGGTGCCGCCCCTGCCATTTGTTGAATCAATGCTTGCCATAATCCTCTAGGCCGGTGAACTCGCGCTAGCTTGGCTTGCGCCGCAGGTGGCCAACGGTGCGGACGCGATGGGCTTTCTCAGCCTCATCCGCTTCTCATGAAACAGACTGAACGACAGCCAGTCGATGGCGAACTCCAGCAACTCTGCGTCATCATCGGCCAGGGCCTGAAGGCGCGCCTCGTCCACTTCGAACAGTTCCAGGAAGCGGGTGTCGAACACAAAACGGCGGAAGCGGTCCAGGTCGTACAGCGCCATGAAGTACATCGCCATACAATCGGCGCTCAACTCCTCCGGCTTCTCCCATCCCGGATGCGACATGAATTCCAAAAACGGAGTCTGCATTTCGTCGAAAGGCTCAATGTCCTGGTTCTCGATCCACTCCCGCACCGAGCACTCCTTGCCCGTGCCGTGTCCGTGACAGAGCTTTTCTTCGACCATGAAATAAAAACGTTGCTCCGCGCCTTGTGGACCTTTGGGCTCAGCCATCCCCAGCGGATACATGCGGCAGGCCCACGGGCGGTTGGCATAGACGGTGCAACCTTGCTGGCTCACCAAAGGACACTTCAGGCTCTGCTCGTCCATCTTGAGCAGGACGGCGGGAACACGCTTGTCGTGAGAGGCGGTGGTGAGCGTGTACTTCTCAAGAAACTCGGAAGAGTTCATCTTAAGTGCATGCTTAAGCCGCAGCACGTCGTAGGGTGAAAGCAGAATTGCCACGTCGTGGCAGCAGGAATTGAAACAGTCTTTATCGGGTCCGCAGGCGAAGTTGAAGCAACTGTCCAGCTTCAGGCGCGGGCTTTCCTGCAGAATCTGCTCGGGTGTTACCTGGTTTTCAGACATCTCGTCCATCCTCGTCCGGCAAAATATTGCTCTTCATCGCGTCGCGCGACCACACGGGCAGCGGACCACTGTCCCCGGTGTTCGGCTCCAGGCGATAGCGATAGGAAGCATTCACATTGAAACGGTCCTTCATCCATACCCAGCCGCCCACAAAATAGGCGCAGTCATCGTTGAAGCACACATACTGGTATTCGCCGTCCCAAGAGGCCAGCGGGGGATTCTTCCAGCGCACCAATGGTCGGTGGCAATGGGGACAAACTTTTTGTGATTCCTCGGCCATGGGCCAACCTTTGTATGAGGGTGCGAGGTCCCGGTTATCGCGGGACCTCGCGACCTGTTAACGGGCCGCTGCCGCTACCGGCTCCGGCTCTTTGGTTTTTACTGTCTCGAACACGTGGAGAATGGGACGAGTCAGCATCTCCCACTTTCCAGTGGCGGGATCGCACCGGCAGTTGGCGAAGACGTGCCACTTGTCTTCATCCAGCTTGGGTGTATCCGAACGGAAGTAGTAGCCCGGCCAACGCGTCTCCTCACGGAACAGCACCGTGCGGACGTGCGCTTCCGCCTGCCACATACGGTGCACGTTCTCCCAGCAGCGCATCAGTTCGTGCAGGTTCGAAGCGGCCAGCTTATCCGAGTCTTCCTTCAGAAAGGCCAGTAGTTCGAGGGCCCGCTCTAACTGGGGCTTGTTGGTCATGAACTGGGCAGTCACCCCACCGGCGTATTCGTCCATGATCTTCTGCAAACGGAACATGAACGAGCGCGGTTTGATGTAGTTGGGATTGACATCTTCGTCGGTGGTGGCGTTCTTATTCTTCTCGAACGTCTCCATCGGCTGCAGGATTTCGGCGGCCAGCTTGTCGATGGCAGCCTGATCCAGCTTGGGTAGGGTGTTGTTATCGACCACGTACTTTACCGCAGCCTTGGCAGCGATACGACCTTCCGCATGCGAGCCGGAGGAGAACTTGTGGCTCGATGCGCCGGAAGCATCCCCTGCGCAGAACAACCCTTTCACGGTTGACATGCAGGGATATCCCCAGAAGTATTGCGACTTGGTTTCACCGGTTTGCAGGTCTTCGGGACCGCTGACCCAGGCGCCGGAGGCACCGGAGTGGGAGCCAATGAAGTAAGGCTCGGCAGCGGCGATCTCGGAGCTCTTCTGTTCCGGTCGCACATTGGTTGCGGCCCACAGAATAGCTTGCGAAATCGTCATGTCGAGGAAGTCTTCCCAGGCTTCCGACTCCAACTCCTTCATCTTTTTCTGGTAGGCCTTGGGGTCGTCCTTGTACTGATCGGCGATCTTGGTCAGGGCTTCTTCCGTACGCATTGAAATCGGCCCTTTTCCATCCAGCACGTCGAGCATTCCAAGATAGTTGCGCAGGTTGGCCGGAACCGGCTTTACCCGCCCGTAAGGTCCCCACTTCTCCAATTCTGCTGCGCGCTCCACCATGTAATTGCCGCCCATGGCGTTGGTGGCACGCGACTTGAACAGAAGGAACCATGCACCCACCGGTCCGTAGGCATCCTTGAAACGCACCGGGATGAACCGCACTTCCTGGCAGGTCATTTCCGCCCCGGCCTTGAGAGTGAAGTAGGCGGAGGAGCCGGAATTCCACGGTGGATACCACGCGCGGCCCATACCTTCGCCACTGCTCCGGGGTTTGAATACGTGGACCGCGCCGCCCATTGCATCCAGGGTTGCTTTCGCCCGGAAGATGAACAGCTTGTTCTCGCGGATAGAGAAGCCCACCGCGCCGGCGCAGCGGTCCCCATCCAGCAGCGGACCAACGATGAACACGCGTTCGTAAATCTCTCCTACACCTGTTTCGCGGAACGCGTTCTTGGCCGCTTCGGCGACGATCACCTTATAGGACTCGCCGTTGATCATGAGCTGCCAACGGCCTTCATGAACGTACTTGCCGTCCTTGTCCTTCCAGATGGGCAGACCCCACTTCTCGAAGAGATGGACGGAAGAGTCCACGTGACGGGCAATGTTGGCTACCAGGTCCTCACGGGTGACGCCCATGAGATCGTTGCGGACGTAGTCAACATAGTCCTTCAGGGTGTTGGTGCCATCCTTCAGCCCAACGTACTGGTTGATGGCCGACAGACCCATGGCCACGGCTCCAGAGCGATCGACTGCGGCTTTGTCTACCAAGACCACTTTCAGACCGTTCTGCTTGGCCCAATAAGCGGCCTCTACAGCGGCGCCACAGGCTGCCATGCCACCGCCCAGAATCAAGACATCAGTTTCTACTACAACAGTTTCGAACTTAGGCATGAGCACCTCCGGTTTTGCTTAAACCAACCACCTCGGGCAAGCCCAGTGAGGCCGGCTCGGTGTAGAGGGCGGTGCTGTTGAGATCCGCTTTGGTCTCAAAACCACCACTCGGTACCGCTGTGCCTTCCGGTGTGCTACGGATGGGGAATTTGAAACGCTTCAGCGTGCCATCCCTGAACGTGACAGTCCAGAGGATGGTGTCGGTGGAGCGGAGAGGAACCGCGGATGCTCCCAAGGGAACGAAGTCGGCATAGCCACGAACCTGCACTGCCTGGGTGGGGCAAATCTTCACGCAGTTGTAGCACTCCCAGCACATCATAGGATCGCGGTTGTAAGCCTTCATCTTTTCCTTGTCGAGCACCATCAGATCGTTGGGGCAAATGTGTTGGCAGGCTGTTTTGTCCAACGCCTTGCACCCATCGCATTTATCAGGAATTACGTAACTCGGCACTAAGCACCTCCCGGCCGTCGCGTTTGCCGGCGGCCTCGAACAGGGGTATATGTGTGGCCCCGACGGACTGCACCTGCGAAGAAACTGCGGTATTGCTCGGGTAAACCATTGAATGAAGCCGAACCGAACTGTGAATCGTAAGCATCTTCTTCGCAAATAGCCGACTGCCGTGGCAGTCTGGAATCCATCTGGAGTGATCGTCAGTAGTGACAGTCAGGCGGTGATCGCTGGGAACTGCCCGGCAACGCTGTGGTCAAGCAGTCGCGTGCATCCGTTGAAACCAGGAGGACACTGTTCGCCTGGTCTCGCCGGACCTGCTCAGCCCGATCCTCATCGCCGCCGTGACAACTCTCGTCGCGCAACATGTTTTGCTGTGTTCGCAGGGCAGAATTGCGGCCCTGAATCATCGAACTAGTTGACTATGCACTGTGGCAGATGTCTATTGCGGTGACCGGGGTCACGTTCATACGTGAGAAGAGAACTATTATCCAAGCAGAACCAGCAACTATAGATTGTCTACCATCTCGATAGAGTTATTTCGAAAATGTAACTTCTGCAATGTCGCATTCATATATATCGCCTGGATGGGGCCAGCTATTTACGATTAGATAGCGAGCAGTCAAGATATATCAGCGATTCTATGGCCATTCGACGCTATACAGTAACTACGAGACTATATTGACGAGACAATACAAATCATCAGTTTTTATGCCTGTATTACTATAGTTGGCGATGACATCTGCATAATACAGACGATTTATGGCCACTGGTTAAGATAACCTACTTTCGGCGAGTAGGGTGTGAAGTAGTTATGAAGATAATTGGGAAGGGGTAGGGGGGTGGGAAAGCAGCGGGTCAGGGGGTGAGATAAGTAACACGACTAACACACTCGACTAAGTAGGTATTGTCAGTTCTAGTTAGTTAAGCATGTCATGCTGGGTTCGTCTAACTCTCACGCAACAGAGTGACGGACGTCACCGTAGGGTGCGTCGCCGCTCAGGCATAGTGGATTTGCGAGTCCATCGCAGCCCCACCGCATGGCCGATCAGCCGCCGGCAAGCGCTGCGATGGCCAGGCTGCCATGGCGAATCCCCAGTCCACCGTCGGCGCCACCAGCCAGCCAAGGAGAATGTGAGATATGGCGGAAGAAGGCAACGGCAAGCCCAAGACGGCGCTGCTGGACGAGCTGGAGAAGGGCCCCTGGCCCAGTTTCGTAAAAGAGATCAAGTCTGCCTGCCAGACCAGTGATGCTCCCAAGGACCTGTTGGGACAACTGGAACTCTCCTACCAGGAGAAGAAAGGCCATTGGAAACATGGCGGCCTGGTGGGGGTGCTGGGCTACGGCGGCGGCGTCATTGGCCGCTACAGCGACCTGGGCGAGCAGTTTCCTAACATCGCGCACTTCCATACCATGCGCATCAACCATCCCGCGGGCTGGTTCTACACCAGCGAGGCGCTGCGCACCATCTGCGACATCTGGGAGAAACACGGCTCGGGCTTGACCAACATGCACGGCTCGACCGGCGACGTCATTCTGCTGGGCACCACGACCGACCAACTGGAGCCGACCTTCCAGGAGCTGGCGCAGGCCGGCTTTGACCTGGGGGGCTCGGGCTCCGACCTGCGCACCCCGTCGTGCTGCGTGGGGCAGGCGCGTTGCGAGTGGGCCTGCTACGACACCATGAAGCTGTGCTACGACCTGACCATGAACTATCAGGACGAGCTGCACCGGCCGGCCTTCGCCTACAAGTTCAAGATCAAGTGTGCGGGCTGCCCCAATGACTGCGTGGCTTCGGCGGCGCGCGCCGACCTGTCGGTGATTGGCACCTGGAAGGACGAGATGCAGGTGGACCAGGCGGAAGTGGCCAAGTATGTGGCGGCGGGGATGGACATCCAGAAGGAGATCTGCGAGATGTGTCCCGCCAAGAGTTTCCAGTGGGACGGCAAGCAGGTGAGCATTCAGAACCATGAATGCGTGCATTGCATGCACTGCATCAACGTGATGCCCAAGGCGCTGCGGCCGGGCAAAGAGCGGGGAGCGGTGCTTTTGATCGGGGCCAAGGCGCCGATCATGCAGGGGGCGCTGCTGTCGTCGGTGCTGATCCCGTTCGTTCCCGCCGCGGAGCTGGAAGAGACGATCAAGGAGCTGGTGGGGCGGATCTGGGAGTTCTGGGACGAGTACGGCAAGAACCGGGAACGAGTGGGGGAGATGATTCAGCGCATCGGAATGCCGGCGTTTCTGGATGGCATTGGCCTGGATCCGGTGCCGGAGATGGTGTCGGCGCCGCGTGACAACCCATATATCTACTTCCAACAGAAAGTCCAGGGAGGTGAGCAATGAGCACGACCGTGACTGCGCAACCCAGACTGACCGATATAGGGCCGCCGTCCTATGACAAGTTCCTGCCGCCGCTAGTGAAGCAGAACTACGGGCTATGGAAGTATCACGAGAACCTGGCGCCGGGAGTGCTGTGCCACGTAGCCGAGTCGGGGGCGCGGCTGTATACGGTGCGCGCCGCCTCGCCACGGCTGATCAGCATCCAGACGCTGCGCCTGTTCGCCGCGCTGGCGGACAAGTACTGCGGCGGCTATCTGCGCTTCACCAGCCGCAACAACGTTGAGTTTCTGCTGGAGGACGCGAGCCAGATCGAGCCGTTGAAGCAGGAGCTGTTGGCGAATGGTTTTCCGGTGGGCGGGACCAACAACTCGATCAGCAACATCGTGCACACCCAGGGCTGGGTGCATTGCCACTCGGCGGCGACCGACGCCTCGGGCATCGTGAAGGCGGTGATGGACGCGGTGTGCGAGCACTTCACGCATGAGGACCTGCCGGCCAAGTTGCGCATCGCGCTGGCCTGCTGCCTGAACATGTGCGGGGCGGTGCATTGCTCCGATATCGCCATTCTGGGGGTTCACCGCAAGCCGCCGCAGATCAAGCACGAACTGCTGCCGCGGGTATGCGAGGTGCCGACGCTGATCTCTTCCTGCCCGACCGGGGCGATCCGGCCGGCGACGGTGGGGGGCACGAACTCGGTGGAAGTGATCGAGGAACAGTGCATGTACTGCGGCAACTGCTACACGGTGTGCCCGGCCATGCCGCTGGCCGATCCGGAAAACGACGGGCTCTCGATCTGGGTCGGGGGCAAGGTGAGCAACGCGCGCAGTACGCCGAAGTTCTCCAAGCTGGCGATACCGTTTTTGCCCAACAACCCGCCGCGCTGGCCGGAAGTGGTGGACGCGGTGACCACCATCGTCAAGGTGTACGCCGAGCATGCCCGCAAGTATGAGCGCATGGGCGAGTGGATCGAGCGGGTGGGCTGGCCGCGTTTCTTCCAGCTGACCGGCTTCGAGTTCACCCGCTACCACATTGACGACTTCAAGCACGCGGGGCTGACCTTTGCCCGCTCAGCGCATGTCCGCTACTAAGGAGGGGAGACAGTGAGCATGTCGACAATCACGAAGCAAGCAGTTGCGAAGCCGGCGGCCGGCAACCTGGACGAACTGAAGACCGTCTTGCGGCGCTGGCAGGAGATCGAGCAGGAAAGTATCGCGCAGACCTCGGCCATCATCGGCAAGACGCACAATCCGCTGATCCAGTTGGTGATGGAGATCATCCGCCAGGACTCGGCCATGCACAAGCGGGTGCAGCAGGCGATTCTGGACAGTGTGGAGAAGCAGGCCTTCAGCCTGACCCCGGAAGAGCTGGGCGAGGTGTGGGACCTGATCGAACAGCACGCGGCGGCGGAGAAGGAAACGCTGGAGCTGGCGGAGAAGGCGCGCAAGAGTTGCCGGCTGTTCGTGCAGCGGCACCTGCTGACCTACCTGACCGAGGACGAGCAGAAGCATGACCGGCTGCTGAATCAGCTGGAAGACTTCAAACGCAACCTGTATCCGTACGCGTGAGGGAAGGGCCATGGGGCTGTTCAAAGAGGTTAAAAAGCCGGTAATCAAGACGGCGACTGGGGGCGGGGACATCAGCCCCCTGCGTCCGCGCTACCTCGCCAAGTCGCCGCCTTGCGCCGGACATTGTCCCAACGGCAACGAGATACGCGAGCTGCTGACCACCATCGCACAGGCGGAAGCCTATGGGCAGACGAACCAGCAGGCCTTCGAGCAGGTGTGGCAGCGGCTGGCGGAACGTAACCCGTTCCCGGCGGTCTGCGGGAGGGTGTGTCCGCATCCCTGCGAGGACAACTGCAACCGCACGGCGAAGGATGGCGGAGTGGCGGTGAACGCCATCGAGCGCTTCCTCGGGGACTTTGGCATCAGCCAGGGTCTGAAGCTTTCGAAACTGAGCAACGGAACCCATACGGAGAAAGTGGCGGTGGTGGGAGCGGGGCCGGCCGGCCTGTCGTGCGCCTATCAACTGGCCCGGCGGGGCTATGCGGTGACGGTGTTTGAAGCCTTTCCCCAGCCCGGCGGGATGCTGCGCTACGGCATACCGCGCTACCGGCTGCCGCGCGAGGTACTGGATGCGGAGATCCAACGCATCCTGGACTTGGGGGTGGAGCTGAAGTGCGATTGCATGATCGGGCGCGAGCTGACCATGGCGGAGCTGCGCCAGCAGTACCAGGCGGTGTTTGTCGGCATCGGGGCGCAGAAGAGTTTGCGGCTGAGGATTCCGGGGGAAGAGGCGCCGAATGTCTTCGGCGGGACGGAGTTTCTGAACCTGGTGAATCGCGGCGAGAAGGTCGAGATCGGCGAGAAGGTGATGGTGATCGGCGGCGGGGATACGGCAATCGATGCCGCACGGGTAAGCCACCGGCTGGGCGCCGATGTGACGCTGCTTTATCGCCGGACGCGGGCGGAGATGCCGGCAGCGGCTTCCGAGATTGAAGGCGCGATTGAAGAGGGTGTGAAGATCGAGTTCCTGGCGGCGCCGGTCGAGGTGCTGCAGGCGGAGGGACGCGCTGTCGCGCTGCGCTCGCTGCGCATGAAGCTGGGCGAGCCGGATGCCTCAGGACGGCGGCGGCCGGTGGCGATCGAAGGCAGCGAGTTTGAGCTGCCGGTGACGGCCATCATTGCCGCCATCAGCCAGGAGCCGGAGTTTGCGGGCTTCGACGAGTTGCATTCGGGAAAAGACTGGATCAAGACCGGCGACTACGGGGTGACCCCGGTCGACGGCGTCTATGCCGGCGGGGATGATACCGACCTGGGGCTGGTGACCATCGCCATTGCCCAGGGGCGCTTTGCTGCCGAGGCCATCGATGCCCGCTTGCGCGGGGTTCCGCTGCAGAAGCCGGCGGTGCCGGTGCTGGTGGGCAAAGACAAGGTGCATCCGGAGTGGTACAAGGCGGCGCCGCGGCACGAGCGGCAGCATGTGGCAGTGGCCGAGCGCGAGCCTGACACCGAAGTGGAACTGGGCTTGACCGAAGCCGACGTGGTGGAAGAGGCCAAGCGCTGTATGTCCTGCGGCATGTGCATGGATTGCGAGACCTGCTGGATGTACTGCAGCAATAGCTGCTTCGTGCGCCTGCCCAAGGGCGAACACTACAAGGTGAAACTGGAGTTATGTAACGGCTGCAAGAAGTGCGCCGAGGCGTGTCCTTGCGGCTATATCGAAATGAACTGATCAGGAGGTCAGACTGTGCCGACATTCGCAGTACACGGAACAACCTACGACGTGGATGAGGATGGATTCCTGCAGCAGCCGGAGAGCTGGTGCGAGAAGGTAGCGACCGACTTCGCGGAGACAGAATCGATCAGCCAACTGACCGACGCGCACTGGAAAGTGATCAACTACATTCGCAATTATTACCTGCAGTTCGGCATCGCGCCCATGGTTCGCAAGGTGTGCAAGGAGACCGGCTTCACCCTCAAGCAGATCTACGACCTGTTCCCCTCCGGCCCCGCTAAAGGCGCCTGCAAACTGGCCGGCCTCCCCAAACCTACGGGCTGCGTCTAGGTACAATGACCTCTCGCGCCCAGTCCGTGCAATGCTGAGCGCAACGGGAGATTCGCATTAACGAATGGCGGCGCGGCTTCGCCGGACACCTGGCTTTAGTTGCTCGCACGAAGCGCTCGCCGCGAAAGATGCGTGGAGCGTCTGTCGGTCGGGCATGTTTTCACGCAGTTGGCGCGCCCATCTCGAAGAACGTAGGAGTAGCCACATCCACTGTCATGCATTGGCGACTCGCGATCGCGCTGATACGCTGACCCATGTGGTTGCGAACTTCAGGATCTGACGCCGGGCCTTGAGGGTGTCAGGATACGCGGGGCTGGAGGCTCGAGCTGAAAAGATTTCTCTACACCGTAGCCACCACGAAGCTGTTCGACGCCGCAGTCGATGAGTTGGAAAAGAGCGTGGTGGAAAATGGGTGCCAGGTGATACATACCTGCGATGTTGCGGCCACTCCTGTGCTCCGATGGAATCAGTCACGGTCCCCTGAAGATCGTCGAAGTTTGTAACGCGCGCTATGCCAATGAGGTGCTGCAGAAAGACGTTAACGTGGCTCTCATGCTGCCGTGTCCGATCGTCGTCTACACCGAAGCGGGCGAGACGCGGATTGGCACGCTGCGGGCCTCAGCGCTCACCACCTTCTGCCCGGATTCCGGTTTGGACCAGATTGCCGGCAACATCGAGAAGATTGTGCGGCGAATTATCGACCAGGCCGCCAGGCTTCCTGTCCCGTCCAGCTCACATACCCCAGCCTTGGTGCAGCCGAGCGACGCGATCTGCTCGAAGCAGGGGCCTAACCTCATTCCAACAGCCTGACATACCTTAACAGGCGATAAGAAACAAGAATTCGGACTCACAGTCGAACGCGCCAGCGAAGCCCACCAAAGCCCACGTTAATGGCCACAGCTCGTGAAGCTGTGGCCAGCTTTATGGACGCCAACGCTGCTCTCGCCGAGTTTAGGTGCGGGGGGGGCAGACGCCATGCTCATCTTCAGAAAGCGATCTGTAACCTCTCCATGATGGCGTGCTCGGTTGGCCGATTACCGTTCACAGCGCCGCGAGTAAACGTTGACTGTTCGTAATCTGTTTGTAGCTTGGTGAAGAAGTTTATGTACCAGTTCAGGCCTACGGCCCAGTCGTACGAAGCCCTGGCCGATTTTGTAATGTCCGCCAATCCAGCAGTAAACGCATCCGGATCCACCGTCAGTTGCGAATAACGTGCGGCTAACTGCCACGCACCCCAACCTCTGACCTGATGGCCGCTTTCAAGGCATTTGCACGGCACTATAGCTTTGTAGGAACTCGGTTCGCCGCTAAGTATCCATGAGGCAGCTATCTGCCAGGCATGATTGTCGATGGCACGCACGATCGTCTTTTTGTCGACGGTTGTTCCGCCAATGTCTTGCGAGGAGCTTACATACTCGGCCATTAAACCAAATGGGCCCGCATAGTAGTATGCCTGCGGCGAAATATTGGTCAGGCTTCCATCTGTAAACGGAGATTTAACCAACGCCGTTCCGGTATAGCTAAAGAATACAGCCTGCCCGCCGGTGCTGAGAAAGGTAGGTAGCGTGGCGCCAGGGTTCTGGTGTCCTTGGGATGAGGCAATGCCCAGTCCAAGCCCTTTCAAAAGCTTTGTTGTCAGTGGGAGCGAAAGGCGTAAAAAAGATACGCTCGACCATGTTCTTTCCGCCCTGCGTGGGAACGGTGATACTGGCGCCGATGGGAGCGCCATTGTCCACGGCGAACTGATAGGTGAAGCGCTGGTTGATAACTCCGTAGACTTGCAAACCTTCATCTCGGTTCTGCACCAGGTCGGTCGCCAGGGAGCGCTCGATAAAGGTCAGGTCAGCGTCGTTTTCCAGCTGTTCCAGGCCAAGTGGAGTCTTGAATTTACCACCACGCAGAACTAGGTAAGGCGACACCTTGACGTCGGCGTAGGCATCATAAATTGCTGTTTGACCATTGCCGAAGTCCGGCATAAACCGGAAGTCCACATATTGTCCGAGCGAGCCTTCAAAAATCGGTCGGGCACGACGAAGGTTGAAAGAGTTGATCAGCAGGTCGCCGGTGTCGTCGGGAAAGAACTTGGCGTCCAACTGCAAGTGACCGCCAATCCTCAAACGATATGCTTTGTCCGGGCTGGAGATGGAAAATGTGTCGCGCCCCGCGGTAACGGTCGGGCCTTCCTCCACCTTCGCATTGTGTTCAAGCAACTGGAGCTTTTCGTCGAGCGAGTCCATGCGCTCAACGAGATCGGCAGGGGGAGTGGGTGCCGGACCTTCCGACGGAGTTGCCGGAAGTACTGCATTCAGCCGATCCTCAAGCTGCTCAAGCTTCTGCTCGATTGCCTGCATGCGAACTTCAAGATTGGACGCAAGCGCTGCCGACGCAACTGCCTGTGTTGTGTTCTGGCCGGAAGGTTGATCGCTAGGTTGAGTACTGCTGGACCCTGCAAAACAGTGGCTGACAACGAGTAAAACTGCCGCCATTACGGAGTAAAGGCTGCGCATCGCATCCTCCTGAGATTTCTTGCGAAACCCCAGAAAGCATCGTCTGGCGTTCGACCCGGTGGAGGTCGTTGCAACCGGTCTGCCCACTCCAAGCCATTGAAGGCTGCGGCGGGCTTCTCAGGAACGCATCTCATCACGGAAGAATCTGGACATGGAGGGACAAAAGGCACGGATGTTTCATATAGAACATTACTATTGCTTGAGGTGCATAACTCTGTGCTGTGTCCCCTCTTCCAAAGTTCGGAGTCGACGAAAGTTCTCAGGGGTGCTTTCTGGGGGCCGAATGGATACAACCGTGTCTGCAGGGATAGGATACATACTAAAAGGCATAAGATTCCTATCGAAGCATATCGCGGCGAATAGTATCTAAAGATAGGCATTGAGGCCAAAGGCTAGTGGCATCCTATTGGGAAGACTATGGTTCTTCAGTGACCAGTGTCACGGCGGGACGTGACTGGCGGAAGATAGTTATGTAAATCGATAGTCTTTATAGAACGAATTAGCTACGACTAGGAACTCTCCCGATGTGGGCGCCGCAATTTTGACCTAGGCTCGAAGCGCGACATATACAGGGAGATCGGTACACAGCCGGCGCTTGCTAGCCTGACTCAAGCTGAATTTCAGTGCTCTGGAGTCACAGGAGCCAAAGCTGCACCACCGTGTCGCGAAAGTTGTGTATGTGCATAAATCACCAGGGTCTGTGACCCATACCGCCGCACCGCAGAGCGTACACTCCGTAGAATCACCTCGAGACATAACGGCAGCACAGTTTCGAGATATTGTAATGATGACCATTGCGGCATTTCCCGATTCTATTCGACAAACCGCATCTGTTGATTTCCCAACCCGTTGGGGCCAGTTCCGCATGATTGGGTTTGAACGGGATCTACCTGCCTCGGCAGTCTGCCGGCGCGAGACGGCGTTGGCACTGATCATGGGCGATTTAAAGAGTATGCCGCCGCTATTGCGCATTCACTCTCAGTGTGTTACCGGCGATGCTCTGGGTTCGCTACGCTGCGACTGCGGCGAGCAATTGCGGCTCGCTCTGTCCATGATTGCCGAAGAGGGCAGAGGAATCCTGATCTATGAAGAGAAAGAGGGAAGAGGTATCGGGTTGACCTCTAAGTTGGAGGCTTACGAGTTGCAGGACCGTGGGTGTGACACCGTCGAAGCCAACGAGCGGCTCGGCCTTAAGAACGACTACCGTGAATTTCAACTGCCGGCTGGAATCCTGCGGCACCTCGGAATCAGTAAAGTAAGGCTTATCACTAATAATCCAGATAAGGTTGCGGCTATGCGGAACGCCGGGATCGAGATTGTAGAGCGAATCCCGTGCGAGGTCCCATCGAATCCCTTTGCGTTGAAGTATCTCAACACAAAGAAGAGGAAGCTGGGACACCTGCTGAGTAGCTTGTAATGGCTACTACGTCATAGCCGTATGTGATGTATGTTACAGAGCACCGTGCTCTACTTGCGCTGAAATAAACAGGGATACTGGCCCGGGCGGACGAAGCGTCCGCGCGATTTTGGGAGTGTGACAGCTATGCCTTTACAGAAGGTCCTCATCGCCGTGGATAGCGAACCTGTTGCGGCTCATGCCGCCGACGTCGGCATTGAACTTGCCCGCGAGCTCGGAGCCGAAGTGGCGTTTGTACACGTCGTCGATACCAAAAGCGATTTCGCTCTGGAGAGCGGCATTTCGGTCACGGAGCGGACGGCTCGCCTGCATGACGACGCCAGGAAACTGCTATCCGTCTTCTGTGGACACCTGCCCGAAGGGTTGAAGGCTTTCGAATTCGTCCAAACGGGAAAATCGGCGGCGGAAATCGTCAACACCGCCAAGCAGTGGGGGGCCAGCTTCATCGTTATTGGTTGCCACGGGCGCTGCGGCATCAAACGGGCTCTTCTGGGGAGCGTTGCAGAAGAAGTCATCCGCCACGCTCCGTGTCCTGTATTGGTGGTAAAGGCCGGGTGCTGAAGCTCGCTGGCAGGCGCTTGGCTATTGATTCGCTAGCTCTCCGTTTGTCAAACAAATCCCTCACGCGTGGATCCGACCCGACATAGAAGAGAGGTAACAAGGGGTTCGCGAGGGATGTCGACCACGCCGTTATCGAAATTCATCAGGCTCTCCCCTCCGGCTCCCCGAGACACCTCCGAAGCCAGAACCAGACCAGCATGCCAACCATAACGGTGGGTTGCGTGATTGCGAAATGAATGCGAGGTGGTCGCAAGCTTGACAGTGTCACTATACTATAGGTGTAACTTGCATCTAGTATTTGGCATTACGGGTATTTACCCCTACGGCAAGGAAGCATGTCTGAAGAGTTGAATGCTGGTTGTGCTCGACCGGTTAGCAGAACGGTGTCTGGAACGGCTCCGAAAGAGAACGAACATCAAGCAGGGAAGGAGATATCCAAAGTGATCCTGATCGGAAGGAAGGCACCGGATTTCACTGCTCCGGCATTTCACCAAGGCAAGTTCATCAATCTTAAACTCTCCGAATATCTCGGGAAATGGGTGCTGCTGTGCTTCTATCCGGGTGACTTTACCTTTATTTGAAGCACGGAACTCTCGGCGGTCGCCGAGAAATACCCTGAGTTTCAGAAGCTTGGTGTGGAAGTGTTGTCGGCGAGCGTCGACAGCATGTTCGTTCACAAGATGTGGAACGACCAAGAATTATGCAAGATGGTCACCGGAGGTGTGCCCTTTCCCATGTTGTCGGATGCGGGCGGCCATGTTGGCAGCGTATATGGCGTATACGACGAAGACGCCGGGGTGGAGACGCGCGGCCGTTTTCTGATCGATCCGGATGGCGTCATTCAGGGTTATGAGGTTCTGACGCCGCCCGTCGGACGCAATGTTCTGGAGTCAATCCGCCAGATTGAGGCCTTCCAGTTAGTCCGTGCGTCGAAAGGTACTTTAGCAACGCCCTCGGGTTGGCGTCCCGGCAAGCCAACGCTAAAACCGGGAATCGACCTCGTGGGCAACGTGTGGAAGGAATGGAAGACACAGTCGGCATTTGAGTAGAGAGAGCGAACTATTGGCTTAAGCCAAGGTGGCTGGCGGAGGAGTGATGCTGCCGGGTGCTACACTCGCGCGACTCCGCGGAGACTTTCATCGCGGCCTATACATCCACAGTGACGTTTGTCGCTGGCTGACAACTTAAGGCAGTGCTTCACCGGAAAGGAAAGGCTCATGGCAAAGATCGCAATTCTCTACTGTAAACGTATCAAAGACCATTCATGCGTTGCATGTGCCAAGTGCTACAAGGGGATCGCTGAGAAAAACGGAGAATTCGCCCGGCACGATCAAATCGATTTGGTGGCCATGACGGATTGCGGTGACTGCCCGGGCTTGACGCTGGCAAGAGTCAGGTTATTGACGGAAACTGCAGATAACCTTGACCGTAACATCGAAGTCATCCACCTCGGCACCTGCATGAAATCTGCTATGGAGACCAGCCAATGCCCGATAGACTTCGATGATCTGAAGATGAGGCTGGAGAAGCGATACAAGGTTCAGGTTGTGCTGGGCACGCATTCGTACTAAGGACTGCTCCTCCAGGCAAGGCCAGAACGTCACGGCCTCAGCCAACAGGAATTCGGACGAAGCGAATCGTGGCGGCGAACAACGCGCCGGAGCGAGCTTATCCCCCGGGACTCTCCCCGATCTCCTGATTGCGGGCGTTTCAGCGTGGAAGAGTCATTAGGGCAAGAAGATGGCGCGATCATCGCTTCGAAGATCTGCGGTCCATCGCCGCATCATGGTCGAGGTTTTTCGCTTTCTGCTTCGTTCGTCGCGCACGCGGCTGGGCTGCAACGAACTGCTCAAATGCGGCGCCGCTTGAGAGTTCCTCTATTAGCGCCTGCCGCTCCTGAGGAGTAACACTGCGACGCAGCACCTCTGAGCGCATCCTGCCTAGATACTCCACCCAGGCCGCGTACTCAGACCCGAATTGCTGCTCCAATTCTTTACGCAGCCTGCGGGCCAGGGAGGGGCTTTTCCCTGCTGTTGAAATGGCGATCTGAAGAGCGCCGCGGCGTACCACCGAGGGATAGAAGAAGTCGCAGTGATTGGGGTCGTCGACGACGTTGCATAGCACACCATGCTGCACGCAGGCGTGAAACACAGCTTCGTTAGTTTCTTTCAAATTAGTCGCGGCAACCACCAGCGTAGCCCCGGAGACGTCTTCCGGTGAAAACGCGCGCCGCTTCCAGGTCAAATTTCCCGCGCGTTCCTGCTGCCGAATCCAGTCATTTCCGCGGGGTGCGATTACCACAACGTTAGCGCCGGCGCTGAGTAGTCCGGCAGCCTTGCCGGCTGCAATCTTGCCGGCACCCACGACAACGCATAGGCGGCTCTCTAGTTTTAGAAAAATTGGAAATAGCGGCATTAAGTAGTCTCTATGTACTCAATATATTCCTTCCCATAGATAGTATCGCATAGTTCATCTTAGCTGCCGAGTACAATTGCGCCACCTGCTGCAGACCAGTTATGGCTCGCGGCCGGGGAGCAAGGTGACTCGATACCGCAGCCATTGCAGTGCGGGCCATCTGCGCCCAATCCGTTGGTGTCGATATTCTGAAAATCCCTCACCATTCAAATGCTCCTTTGGAAATTGTCGGACCTGGGATAGAAACTGCTCGACCTCGGCTCGCATAGAGTTGCTATGACGCAGTGCATATATGCGTCTTAGGTAATTAGCCTAAATAAAGCGATGAGTAGAACTCGTATTTATTGGTAAGCCGAAATAGTCAGCAGCGGTATCGAAGTCGGATAGCGTGATAGAGCACAAGATGTGAAGCTCCATTAATAGCGGGTAGGGTGGAGAGTAGTTACGAAGATAATTGGGAAGGGGTAGGGGGGTGGGAGAAGCAGCGGGTCAGGGGGTGAGATAAGTAACACGACTAACACACTCGACTAAGTAGGTATTGTCAGTTCTAGTTAGTTAAGCATGTCATGCTGGGTTCGTCTAACTCTCACGCAACAGAGTGACGGACGTCACCGTAGGGTGCGTCGCCGCTCAGGCATAGTGGATTTGCGAGTCCATCGCAGCCCCACCGCATGGCCGATCAGCCGCCGGCAAGCGCTGCGATGGCCAGGCTGCCATGGCGAATCCCCAGTCCACCGTCGGCGCCACCAGCCAGCCAAGGAGAATGTGAGATATGGCGGAAGAAGGCAACGGCAAGCCCAAGACGGCGCTGCTGGACGAGCTGGAGAAGGGCCCCT
Source organism: uncultured Acidobacteriaceae bacterium (assembly GCA_963846795.1). GTDB lineage: Bacteria > Acidobacteriota > Terriglobia > Terriglobales > Acidobacteriaceae > CAVVDY01. The sequence continues at coordinate 36,145 of CAWJXJ010000010.1, read as the reverse complement.
GGCCCAGTTTCGTAAAAGAGATCAAGTCTGCCTGCCAGACCAGTGATGCTCCCAAGGACCTGTTGGGACAACTGGAACTCTCCTACCAGGAGAAGAAAGGCCATTGGAAACATGGCGGCCTGGTGGGGGTGCTGGGCTACGGCGGCGGCGTCATTGGCCGCTACAGCGACCTGGGCGAGCAGTTTCCTAACATCGCGCACTTCCATACCATGCGCATCAACCATCCCGCGGGCTGGTTCTATACCAGCGAGGCGCTGCGCACCATCTGCGACATCTGGGAGAAACACGGCTCGGGCTTGACCAACATGCACGGCTCGACCGGCGACGTCATTCTGCTGGGCACCACGACCGACCAACTGGAGCCGACCTTCCAGGAGCTGGCGCAGGCCGGCTTTGACCTGGGGGGCTCGGGCTCCGACCTGCGCACCCCGTCGTGCTGCGTGGGGCAGGCGCGTTGCGAGTGGGCCTGCTACGACACCATGAAGCTGTGCTACGACCTGACCATGAACTATCAGGACGAGCTGCACCGGCCGGCCTTCGCCTACAAGTTCAAGATTAAGTGTGCGGGCTGCCCCAATGACTGCGTGGCTTCGGCGGCGCGCGCCGACCTGTCGGTGATTGGCACCTGGAAGGACGAGATGCAGGTGGACCAGGCGGAAGTGGCCAAGTATGTGGCGGCGGGGATGGATATCCAGAAGGAGATCTGCGAGATGTGTCCCGCCAAGAGTTTCCAGTGGGACGGCAAGCAGGTGAGCATTCAGAACCATGAATGCGTGCATTGCATGCACTGCATCAACGTGATGCCCAAGGCGCTGCGGCCGGGCAAAGAGCGGGGAGCGGTGCTTTTGATCGGGGCCAAGGCGCCGATCATGCAGGGGGCGCTGCTGTCGTCGGTGCTGATCCCGTTCGTTCCCGCCGCGGAGCTGGAAGAGACGATCAAGGAGCTGGTGGGGCGGATCTGGGAGTTCTGGGACGAGTACGGCAAGAACCGGGAACGAGTGGGGGAGATGATTCAGCGCATCGGAATGCCGGCGTTTCTGGATGGCATTGGCCTGGATCCGGTGCCGGAGATGGTGTCGGCGCCGCGTGACAACCCATATATCTACTTCCAACAGAAAGTCCAGGGAGGTGAGCAATGAGCACGACCGTGACTGCGCAACCCAGACTGACCGACATAGGGCCGCCGTCCTATGACAAGTTCCTGCCGCCGCTAGTGAAGCAGAACTACGGGCTATGGAAGTATCACGAGAACCTGGCGCCGGGAGTGCTGTGCCACGTAGCCGAGTCGGGGGCGCGGCTGTATACGGTGCGCGCCGCCTCGCCACGGCTGATCAGCATCCAGACGCTGCGCCTGTTCGCCGCGCTGGCGGACAAGTACTGCGGCGGCTATCTGCGCTTCACCAGCCGCAACAACGTTGAGTTTCTGCTGGAGGACGCGAGCCAGATCGAGCCGTTGAAGCAGGAGCTGTTGGCGAATGGTTTTCCGGTGGGCGGGACCAACAACTCGATCAGCAACATCGTGCACACCCAGGGCTGGGTGCATTGCCACTCGGCGGCGACCGACGCCTCGGGCATCGTGAAGGCGGTGATGGACGCGGTGTGCGAGCACTTCACGCATGAGGACCTGCCGGCCAAGTTGCGCATCGCGCTGGCCTGCTGCCTGAACATGTGCGGGGCGGTGCATTGCTCCGACATCGCCATTCTGGGGGTTCACCGCAAGCCGCCGCAGATCAAGCACGAACTGCTGCCGCGGGTATGCGAGGTGCCGACGCTGATCTCCTCCTGCCCGACCGGGGCGATCCGGCCGGCGACGGTGGGGGGCACGAACTCGGTGGAAGTGATCGAGGAACAGTGCATGTACTGCGGCAACTGCTACACGGTGTGCCCGGCCATGCCGCTGGCCGATCCGGAAAACGACGGGCTCTCGATCTGGGTGGGGGGCAAGGTGAGCAACGCGCGCAGTACGCCGAAGTTCTCCAAGCTGGCGATACCGTTTTTGCCCAACAACCCGCCGCGCTGGCCGGAAGTGGTGGACGCGGTGACCACCATCGTCAAGGTGTACGCCGAGCATGCCCGCAAGTATGAGCGCATGGGCGAGTGGATCGAGCGGGTAGGCTGGCCGCGTTTCTTCCAGCTGACCGGCTTCGAGTTCACCCGCTACCACATTGACGACTTCAAGCACGCGGGGCTGACCTTTGCCCGCTCAGCGCATGTCCGCTACTAAGGAGGGGAGACAGTGAGCATGTCGACAATCACGAAGCAAGCAGTAGCGAAGCCGGCGGCCGGCAACCTGGACGAACTGAAGACCGTCTTGCGGCGCTGGCAGGAGATCGAGCAGGAGAGTATCGCGCAGACCTCGGCCATCATCGGCAAGACGCACAATCCGCTGATCCAGTTGGTGATGGAGATCATCCGCCAGGACTCGGCCATGCACAAGCGGGTGCAGCAGGCGATTCTGGACAGTGTGGAGAAGCAGGCCTTCAGCCTGACCCCGGAAGAGCTGGGCGAGGTGTGGGACCTGATCGAACAGCACGCGGCGGCGGAGAAGGAAACGCTGGAGCTGGCGGAGAAGGCGCGCAAGAGTTGCCGGCTGTTCGTGCAGCGGCACCTGCTGACCTACCTGACCGAGGACGAGCAGAAGCATGACCGGCTGCTGAATCAGCTGGAAGACTTCAAACGCAACCTGTATCCGTACGCGTGAGGGAAGGGCCATGGGGCTGTTCAAAGAGGTTAAAAAGCCGGTAATCAAGACGGCGACTGGGGGCGGGGACATCAGCCCCCTGCGTCCGCGCTACCTCGCCAAGTCGCCGCCTTGCGCCGGACATTGTCCCAACGGCAACGAGATACGCGAGCTGCTGACCACCATCGCACAGGCGGAAGCCTACGGGCAGACGAACCAGCAGGCCTTCGAGCAGGTGTGGCAGCGGCTGGCGGAACGTAACCCGTTCCCGGCGGTCTGCGGGAGGGTGTGTCCGCATCCCTGCGAGGACAACTGCAACCGCACGGCGAAGGATGGCGGAGTGGCGGTGAACGCCATCGAGCGCTTCCTCGGAGACTTTGGCATCAGCCAGGGTCTGAAGCTTTCGAAACTGAGCAACGGAACCCATACGGAGAAAGTGGCGGTGGTGGGAGCGGGGCCGGCCGGCCTGTCGTGCGCCTATCAACTGGCCCGGCGGGGCTATGCGGTGACGGTGTTTGAAGCCTTTCCCCAGCCCGGCGGGATGCTGCGCTACGGCATACCGCGCTACCGGCTGCCGCGCGAAGTACTGGATGCGGAGATCCAACGCATCCTGGACTTGGGGGTGGAGCTGAAGTGCGATTGCATGATCGGGCGCGAGCTGACCATGGCGGAGCTGCGCCAGCAGTACCAGGCGGTGTTTGTCGGCATCGGGGCGCAGAAGAGTTTGCGGCTGAGGATTCCGGGGGAAGAGGCGCCGAATGTCTTCGGCGGGACGGAGTTTCTGAACCTGGTGAATCGCGGCGAGAAGGTCGAGATCGGCGAGAAGGTGATGGTGATCGGCGGCGGGGATACGGCAATCGATGCCGCACGGGTAAGCCACCGGCTGGGCGCCGATGTGACGCTGCTTTATCGCCGGACGCGGGCGGAGATGCCGGCAGCGGCTTCCGAGATTGAAGGCGCGATTGAAGAGGGTGTGAAGATCGAGTTCCTGGCGGCGCCGGTAGAGGTGCTGCAGGCGGAGGGACGCGCTGTCGCGCTGCGCTCGCTGCGCATGAAGCTGGGCGAGCCGGATGCCTCAGGACGGCGGCGGCCGGTGGCGATCGAAGGCAGCGAGTTTGAGCTGCCGGTGACGGCCATCATTGCCGCCATCAGCCAGGAGCCGGAGTTTGCGGGCTTCGACGAGTTGCATTCGGGAAAAGACTGGATCAAGACCGGCGACTACGGGGTGACCCCGGTCGACGGCGTCTATGCCGGCGGAGATGATACCGACCTGGGGCTGGTGACCATCGCCATTGCCCAGGGGCGCTTTGCTGCCGAGGCCATCGATGCCCGCTTGCGCGGGGTTCCGCTGCAGAAGCCGGCGGTGCCGGTGCTGGTGGGCAAAGACAAGGTGCATCCGGAGTGGTACAAGGCGGCGGCGCGGCACGAGCGGCAGCATGTGGCAGTGGCCGAGCGCGAGCCTGACACCGAAGTGGAACTGGGCTTGACCGAAGCCGACGTGGTGGAAGAGGCCAAGCGCTGTATGTCCTGCGGCATGTGCATGGATTGCGAGACCTGCTGGATGTACTGCAGCAATAGCTGCTTCGTGCGCCTGCCCAAGGGCGAACACTACAAGGTGAAACTGGAGTTATGTAACGGCTGCAAGAAGTGCGCCGAGGCGTGTCCTTGCGGCTATATCGAAATGAACTGATCAGGAGGTCAGACTGTGCCGACATTCGCAGTACACGGAACAACCTACGACGTGGATGAGGATGGATTCCTGCAGCAGCCGGAGAGCTGGTGCGAGAAGGTAGCGACCGACTTCGCGGAGACAGAATCGATCAGCCAACTGACCGACGCGCACTGGAAAGTGATCAACTACATTCGCAATTATTACCTGCAGTTCGGCATCGCGCCCATGGTTCGCAAGGTGTGCAAGGAGACCGGCTTCACCCTCAAGCAGATCTACGACCTGTTCCCCTCCGGCCCCGCTAAAGGCGCCTGCAAACTGGCCGGCCTCCCCAAACCTACGGGCTGCGTCTAGTCCCCATGACACCACATCGCCCCATCGTGGAGAAATGGATTGTGGAGACGATGGCCTCGTATCCGCCGGCATCCGTACCCTTTCTTGCCGGAGAGAGCGACCCCTTCCGCAATCCAGTAGGCCACGCGGTGCGCCAGAGCCTCACAACCATGTTCGAGCAGTTGCTTGGGGACATGAATGGTGAATCTCTCGATGTAGCGCTGGATGGCATCGTCCGGGTGCGGGCGGTGCAAGACCTTTCGCCCAGTGAAGCAATTGGTTTTGTTTTCCGGCTGAAGGCGATATTGCGCGAGCTTGCTCCCGAGGAAGACCAGATTGCCCTTGCCGACCGCGTCGACCGCCTGGCGCTGATGGCTTTTGACAAATACGCGCAATGCCGCGAGCAATTGGCGGAGATTCGCATTAAGGAATGGCGGCGAGGGTTCGGCTCGCGCCAGGCCTCCGGCTGATTGCATACGGCTACTCGAGGTAGCCAACATATGAATGTCCTCGCTTCGTTGATCGCCGTTTTACTGCTGGTGCTGGCGGGTTCGTTGGCCGGGCAGGGAGGCGCCGGACGTTTCTTCTTTGCAATTGTCGTCCCGTACACTGCGGTCGCAATCTTCCTGGCCGGTTTCTGCTATCGAGTAGTGCGCTGGGCGTGGACGCCGGTGCCATTCCGCATTCCCACTACCTGCGGACAAGAGAAGTCGCTGCCGTGGATCAAGCGAAACGCGCTCGACGATCCCTTCACCACATGGGGTGTTGTAGGGCGCATGGCGCTCGAGGTACTGACGTTTCGCTCGCTCTTCCGCAACAATCGGGCGAAGGTGTACGAAGGCCGGCTGGTCATCGGGGAGAGTAAGTATCTCTGGCTTGGCTCGCTCGCTTTCCACTGGGCGCTTCTCATCATTTTATTGCGACATCTTCGGCTGCTGATTGAGCCGGTGCCCGCCTTGGTGCTGGCTCTGCAACGGGTCGACGGATTCTTTCAAATCACAACGCCCGATCTGTATCTGAGCGACATCATCCTGCTGGCAGGGCTGGTGTACCTGCTGGTGCGGCGGCTACGTGATCCGCTGGTCCGTTATGTGTCGCTGTTCACTGATTACTTTGCGTTGTTTCTGCTGCTTGGCATCGCCATTTCGGGTGTGCTGATGCGTTATGTTCTGCGCGCAGACATCACAAGCGCGAAGCAATTGCTGCTCGGCTTGGCGACCTTTCATCCCGTGCTGCCAACCGGCCTGACACCGGTGGTATTTGTTCACTTGCTGCTGGTCAGTGTGCTGGCAGCGTATTTCCCGTTCAGCAAGCTCATGCACATGGGGGGAATCTTCTTGAGTCCGACCCGTAACTTGGCGAATAACAATCGCGCTGTTCGCTATATCAACCCATGGAATTATCCCGTGAAGACGCACCACTACGCCGAGTGGGAAGAAGAGTTCCGGGACAAGATTGAGGCAGCCGGACTGCCTCTTGAGGTCGAACATGTCGGAACCGCTACTGCAGATTGAACCCGCAGCCCCAAAGGGCGACTGGCGGAACCCTCACGTCGAATTCCGCAAGGGCGTCTTCTGCTACAGCGCGCTGCCCAAGAACCTGAATTATCTCGGCCTGCCAAACGCGCGCGAATGGCAGCCAACCGACGCCGATTGGAAATTGCCGCCGGATTGGAAGCGCATTCTTCTCGATGGAATGCGTGAGCGGCTGAAAAAGTATCGCTCGTTCCGCCTGTTCATGGACATCTGCGTGCGCTGCGGCGCCTGTGCGGACAAGTGCCACTTCTTTATCGGCTCCAGCGACCCGAAGAACATGCCGGTTTTACGCGCCGAGCTGATGCGCTCCATCTATCGCCGTTACTTCACCCTAACCGGACGTATCTTCGGCAGCCTGGCCGGCGGCCGTGAGCTTACTGAAGATGTGGTGAAGGAGTGGTTCTATTACTTCTACCAGTGCACCGAGTGCCGGCGCTGCTCGGTGTTCTGCCCCTACGGTATCGACACGGCCGAGATCACCATGATGGGCCGCGAACTGCTCACCCTCCTCGGCTGCAACATCAACTGGGTGCTGGAGCCAGCCGCCAACTGCTTCCGCACTGGAAACCACCTGGGAATTCAGCCCCACGGTTTCAAGGACAGTATCGATTTCGCCGTCGACGAAGCCAGGGAGATCACCGGGCTTCCGATCGAGATGCCGATCAATCGCAAGGGCGCAGAGATCCTCTTCGTGATGCCGTCGGCCGATTACTTCGGCACGCCGCATTACTTCACTCTGCTTGGCTACATGATGCTGTTCCACGAGATTGGCCTGGATTACACGGTCAGCGCATTCGCGTCGGAGGGCGGTAATTTCGGGCTGTTTACCTCGCACGAGATGATGAAACGACTCAACGCCAAGATTTATGAAGAGGCCAAGAGGCTGGGCGTTAAGTGGATCCTTGGTGGGGAGTGCGGCCACATGTGGCGCGTCCTGCACCAGTACATGGACACCATGAACGGGCCGACTGACTTCCTGGAAACACCGGTCTCGCCGATTACCGGAACACCCTTCGAAAATGCACGTTCTACCAAAATGGTGCATATCTGCGAGTTCACCTCCGACCTTATTCACAATGGCAAGCTGAAGCTCGATCGCAGCCGTAACGACAAATGGAAGGTCACATACCACGATTCATGCAATCCCGCGCGCAGCATGGGACTGCTGGAAGAGCCACGCTACGTACTTAACAATGTTTGCAACCATTTCCATGAGATGCCGGAGAACACCATTCGCGAGCAGACCTTCTGCTGTGGTAGCGGCTCGGGGCTGGGCACGGACGAAAACCTGGAAATGCGGCTGCGCGGCGGCTTCCCACGAGCCAATGCCGTCAAGTACGTCAAGCAAAAGCACGGTGTGAATGTGCTCGCCTGCATCTGCGCCATCGACAAGGCCACACTGCCCGCGCTCATGGACTATTGGGTAGGCGACGTGGAAGTCTGCGGCATCCACGAACTGGTGGGCAACGCGCTGGTGATGAAGGGCGAAAAAGAACGCACCGCCGACTTGCGTGGAGAACCGCTGGCTGCCGAGCAGCCCGAGGAGGCGGTCCATGCGTGATCGTCCGCAAATCCTGATTGGATTGCTACTTTTTGTAGGCCTGTTCACGTATCCGGTGTGGCATGGGCTGGCCAAAAGGACGCCGCCCAACGCTCCGGCAATCAAGCTTCCCATCAACCAGAAGCAGTGCGTTGCGCCCCTCGCCTATATGCGTGATTCGCACATGCAGTTGCTGATCGACTGGCGTGAGCAGGTGGTGCGCGACGACCAGCGGCAGTTTCACGCCTTCAACGGCAAGGTCTACGACAAGAGCCTCACCCGCACCTGCCTGGAGCAATGCCATACTGACCGGGCCGAGTTCTGCGACCGCTGTCACAACTATGCAGGCGTATCCACTCCGTATTGCTGGGACTGCCATAACAATGCACCAAAGATGATGGCGAGGGGCCAGAGCCTCCGACAAGTCCCGACGTCGGACTTGGCGGCAGGGAGGAGAGCGCAATGAAGATTACCCGTAAAGAGTTCCTCCTGCTCTCGGGTCTCACGCTGGCCGGCGTTGCTGGAGGCAAGGCGGTTCGCGCTGTTTCCAATGAACCCGAAGCTCCTGCCGCGAAAGTCCCGGCGAAACGCTGGGGCATGGTGGTCGACCTGCAAAAGTGTCGCCAGGATGCGGGATGTAAGGATTGCATCCAGGCTTGCAACAAGGCGCACAACATTCCGCAGATTTCTAATCCCAATCATGAAGTGAAGTGGGTATGGACTGAGCCGTTTGAGAAGGTATTCCCGCAGGCTCAGACCGACTACACCCGGCAGCAATACGCCGGCGTTCCCACGCCGTTATTGTGCAATCAGTGTGCGGATCCGCCGTGCACGCGTGTGTGTCCGACCCAGGCCACATGGAAGCGCGCAGAAGACGGCATCGTGATGATGGATTTCCACCGCTGCATTGGTTGCCGGTACTGCATGGCGGCATGTCCTTATGGCTCGAGAAGCTTCAACTGGCAGGACCCGAGACCAGACATTGCGGTAGTTAATCCCGACTTCCCGACACGAACCAAGGGTGTAGTGGAAAAGTGCAATTTCTGCGAGGAGCGTTTGGCCAAGGGCGAGCGACCAGCTTGTGTGGAAGCCTGCGCCGAACAGGTATTTGTCTTTGGAGATTTGTTAGATCCGGATTCGGAGCCCAGAAAGCTGCTGCGCACCCGGTTCGCCATGCAGCGCGAGCCGGAATTGGGCACTGGGCCCGCAGTCTTTTATCTGGTGTGACGCCATGTTCATGTTGGAAAAAGCGATGCTGGGTGGCCGCAGGTACTGGGAGTGGGTGGGGTTTCTCCTGCTGCTGATCGCGACCGGGGCAGCCTGCTATCTCACCCAGCTTAAGTATGGACTTGCCATTACGGGTCTTAGCCGCAACGTGAGCTGGGGCCTGTACATTGCGCAATTTACATTTTTCGTTGGTATCGCGGCGTCGGCGGTAATGGTGGTGTTGCCCTGTTACCTGCACGACGTCCATGAGTTCCACCGCGTGACCATTCTCGGCGAGATGCTGGCGGTTTCGGCGGTAACCATGTGCATGTTGTTCATCGTGGTCGACATGGGCCAGCCGGCGCGAGTGCTGAACGTGATGCTTCACCCGACGCTGCACTCGATCATGTTCTGGGACATGGTCTCGCTCGGCGGCTATCTGCTGTTGAACGCCGTGATCTCCATCGTGATGCTGACCTCGGAGCGCGACGAATTGCCGCCGCCGCGCTGGATCCGGGCGGTCATCGTGATCTCCATTCCGTGGGCGGTCAGCATTCACACCGTGACCGCCTTCCTGTATAGCGGGCTTCCTGGCCGCACCTTCTGGTTGACCGCGATTCTGGCTCCGCGATTCCTGGCGTCTGCCTTTGCGGCTGGACCATCGCTGTTGATCCTGCTTTGTTTGCTTCTGCGGCGGATTACAAAGTTCGACGTGGGCAACCAAGCACTGCGCAAGCTGGGCATCATTGTCGCCTATGCCATGTCGATCAACGTGTTCTTTGTACTGCTGGAAGTTTTTACTTCTTTCTACAGCGGCATACCACGCGACACCGAATCATTCCGCTTCCTGTTCGCCGGACTGGATGGAGACTTCCAGATGGTGCCCTGGATGTGGACGTCGGTGACAGCTGCTTCGGTCTCGCTGGTATTGCTGCTCGTGCCCAAGCTGCGTCGGCGGAACTCGCTGCTGGCAATTGCGGCCATGCTGGTCTTTATCTCCCTGTGGATTGAAAAAGGCGTGGGGCTGATCCTTGGTGGTTTTGAGCCTTCGCCGCTGGGAGCCGTTACCCGTTATTCGCCCACCGCTCCTGAATGGGGCATTGTGGTGGGAGTGTGGGCCATCGGCGCCCTCTTAATCACCGTGTTCTACAAGATCACGGTCACTGTTCGCGAGGTGAGGTGAACGTATGCCAACCCTGATGGAATCACCGCCAACAACTGCGGCGTCGGCCAGAGCGCCGGCTGCTCCACCACCACCGAAGCCGTGGCTCACTGAAGACTGGCTGTCGGTGTGGATTGGACTTCTGGTATTCGTACTTTCGCTGGGCATGCTGGCGGGCCTGGATATGCTGGGGTGGGCCGTGACCACCGCGGTCTGGACTTCTCCCGTCAAAGCGCTCGCACCTGCTTCCAAGACTTACGCCAACCTGCCAGGCATCATCGCCCTTATTCTTACTTACTTTGCAATGCTTGCAGTTCTGTTGGTTGGAGCCAAGGCTCTGGGTGCGAACGTAAAGCGTTTTGCCCAGGGTTTTACAGTCGTATTCGCCGCGAGCTATGCCTGCTGGTTCATCGGCAGCTGGGCTTATATTGCAGCCACTCCCGACAAACGCGCTGCGCTGCATCTTCCCTGGTCGCTGAACTTGACCAATGAATCGGGTTTCATTGTGGCGTTGCTGCTCGGGCTGGTGGTCGGCAACTTCATGCCCGGACTTTCGGCGTGGCTGAAAGAGGCAATACGCCCTGAGCTCTACATCAAAACCGGTATCGTTATTCTGGGCGGCTATCTGGGCGTCACCGCACTCGACCAGCGCCGACTGGCTTCGGCGATGCTGTTTCAGGGTCTGTGCGCGATTGTCTGCGCGTACCTGATTTTCTGGCCCATTGTGTACTACGTCGCCCGGCGTTACTTCAGGTTCAGTCGCGAATGGGCTGCGCCGCTGGCGTCAGGCATTTCCATCTGCGGTGTCTCGGCCGCGATCGCGACCGGCGGCGCCATTCGTGCCCGCCCGATAATTCCCGTGATGGTTTCGTCACTGGTGGTGATTTTTGCGGTGGTGGAACTGCTTATCCTGCCCTTCGCGGCGCAACATTTCCTGTCCGGCAGCCCGATGGTGGCTGGAGCGTGGATGGGCCTGTCGGTGAAAACTGACGGCGCGGCAGTGGCCAGTGGCGCCATAGCGGATTCGCTGATTCGAGCCAAGGCCGCCGCCAGTGGCATCAACTACCAGCCCGGGTGGATTATGGGCGCCGCCACTACCGTGAAGGTCTTCATCGACATCATGATCGGTGTGTGGGCGTTCGTGCTGGCCTGGGTGTGGGCGGCGAAGATCGAGCCTAAAGCCGGCCAGAAGGTCAGCATCGTGGAGATCTGGCAACGCTTTCCCAAGTTCGTTCTGGGTTACGTTGCTACCTTCCTGCTGGTGGTCGCCCTGGGTGCAATGCTTCCTACGCTGCTGCCGAAGATCAAAGCATCGATGGGACAAGCCAATATTTTCCGTGGCATCTTCTTTGTCCTGACCTTCTTCACCATCGGAGTCATGTCCAACTTTCGCAGACTGTGGCAGGAAGGTATTGCGAAGCTGGCTGCAGTGTATGTGATTTGTCTGTTTGGCTACATTGTCTGGGTGGGCTTGTTTATTGCCTGGCTGTTCTTCGGCGGGATGCTGCCACCCATCGTGAAAGGATGACCTATGCCGGACCCGATAATTGGTGAAGAAATTCGCAAGATGGAAAGCGAATATGAACCGCTGCTTCCTATCGAAAAGAAATTGATTTGGTACACCTTCTTCACCGGAATTGTTCTCTGCGTGGCTTTGGTGTTACTCAGCCGCTTATTTAAATAGGACGAGGTATAGATGTCGAAGGTTGGTAAGGTCTATCTTGTGGGTGCCGGGCCGGGTGATCCCGATCTGTTGACCATCCGGGCGGTGCAACGCATCAGCATCGGCGATGTGATTGTCTATGATCGTCTGATCCAGCAGGGTGTGCTTTCCCTGGCGAAGTCGTCGGCTGAGAAGATTTACATGGGCAAGCCTGCGGGACACCACTCCCGCCAGGACGAGATTCATGCCTTGCTGGTCGAGAAGGCTCGGCAGGGCAAGTCCGTTATTCGTCTCAAGGGCGGTGATCCATTTCTGTTCGGCCGGGGCGGGGAAGAGGTCGAGTACCTGGCCGAGCACGGTGTTCCGTTTGAAGTTGTCCCCGGCGTGTCGGCTTGTCTCTCAGCTCCGCTCAGCGCCAACATCGCGGTCACCCATCGTGATGCATCCTCGTCGGTGGCGATCGTCACCGGACACTCCGCGGTCGGGCATGTGGACCACACCGACTGGAAAGCCCTGGTAAAGATTGACACCTTGGTCTTTCTCATGGGCGTTCACAATGTGGAATCGATCACCCGCAAGCTCATCGAAGCCGGTCGAGACGCTGACACGCCGGCCGCGATCATTCAAATGGCTTTTTGGGATGGCGAGCACGTTGTGACCGCAACCTTAGGGACCATCGCGGCGGAGATTCATCGCCAGGGTATAGAACCACCCGCGACATTAGTGGTGGGCGAGGTAGTACGGCTGCGTGAGAAACTGAAGAGGCTAATCGCTGAGCACTCGGACCCGAAACTTCAGGAACAAGAAAAAGAAGAGGTGTGCGTATGACAGATACAGTGGCAGTTTCAGTTGAAACTCTGGCAGATGAAATGTACCAGCTGGTCGCCGAATGTGCCGGCAAGAAGAACCTGAAGGCTGGCGACCTGACCAAGGCCATGATCGCCAAGCACGGTGAGCAGGCTTGCAGCAAAGACGATTGCAAGAAGGCAATTCGCATCCTGATCGATTCCGGTCGCTGCATCTACAGCTATCTTGGCGGCTCGTTCATTACGCTCCCGCCCAAGCAGGCGGTCTAGGCGCGAGAGATAACCGGCATGAGCGTGACACGCACGATGCCCCGCCTGATGATCGCCGGCATCTCCGGCGGTGCGGGCAAGACCTTGGTTTCCATGGGGCTGCTGCTCTTGCTGCGGCGGGCGGGCATCGCAGTGCATGCGTTCAAGAAAGGCCCCGACTATATTGACGCGGCCTGGCTCAGTTGGGCGTCAGGCTCCCCCGCTCGTAATCTCGACACCTATCTCATGGGCTCTGAGGGCGTGAGGTCATCCTTCCTGCAGCACGGCATAACCGAAGGCATCAACGTCATCGAAGCCAACCGTGGGCTCTTTGACGGCTTCGACGCGCAAGGGACCCACAGCAGCGCCGTGCTGGCCGAAGCCTTGACCGCCCCTGTGCTGCTGGTCGTGAATGCGACCAAGATGACGCGCAGCGCTGCGGCCATCGTACTCGGCTGCCAAAAACTCGACCCCAGTGTCTCCATTCGTGGCGTCATCCTGAACAACGTGAACGGCCGCAGGCATGAGCAAGTGCTGCGGGCCTCCATCGAATCGATCTGCGGAGTGCCGGTGGTCGGGGCCATTCCCAAAGGCAAAGTGAATCCCATCCCTGAGCGCCATCTGGGACTGTTACCGCCATCAGAACACTCCGGTATGTCGCGGATCGAGGCGGAAGTGCTCGAAATCCTGCAGGGAAAGATCGACGTCGAGGCCATCTTAAAAATCGCGCGCAATGCACCTCCGCTCACCGGCCTCGGTGAGCCATCGGTTCAACTGCCGGATGGCCACGGATTGAAGATTGGATGCCTTAAAGATTCTGCATTCAGCTTTTACTATCCGGAGAACCTGGAGCAGATTGAACAGTCTGGGGCCGAGTTGATTTCGATTTCCCCTCTCCAAGCGGCGCAATTACCCGAGGACTTGAATGCCTTATACATCGGCGGAGGTTTTCCGGAGACTCACGCCGAGGCGCTGGCAGCCAATCAGCCTATGTTGCGCTCGATCCGCGCTGCGGCTGAATCCGGTCTGCCGATATACGCCGAATGCGGTGGATTGATTTTGCTCTCGCGATCTCTTCGCTGGAAGGGAACTCGCTACGAGATGTCAGGCGTGTTTCCGCTTGATGTTGAAGTGTTCGATACCGCGCAGGGTCACGGCTATGTTGAGCTGCTGGTAGACAGAGCCAATCCGTTCTTCAAGGTGGGAACCACGCTGCGCGGGCATGAATTTCACTACTCGCAAATTGTGCCGCTGGCCGGTACGGGGCCAACTGCATGCGAAGTGCGCCGCGGAACCGGATGCTGTGATCGTCGTGACGCTCTGCTAATGAACAACGTCTGGGCCAGTTATACCCATCTTCACGCGTTAGCCACTCCCGAATGGGCGCAAGGACTCATCGCCGCGGCTGCGAACTTCGTCGCCCCGGCGTTGCGGTAAAAGCAGCAGCAAGGTTTTCTTTCCCAGCGAAAGACTCTCAGGCTTACACGAATCACTGTTTATCGGTACGGCGGCGTTTCATTCAGCGCCGGGACGCACCCTCGTGCTTGAAAGCAATTCAGCCCACCGCGGTGCGTGGGCTGAAAGTCAGAACTTTCGAAAGGCATTCCGGGAGCGGGCCTGAAGACTGGCTCTCCCTTACTTCGTACCCCAAAGACCTGCGAACCGCCTAATTTGTTCTTGCGTCAGTTCTTCCCGATGTTCGGCGGAGGCAGCACAACGCTTCCGCGGCTCAGCCCATAGCGGGTCAAGAGCAGGTCACGCGAATTCAGAATCTCTGGATTCTCCTTGTGGCACCACGCACAGCGGGTCATCTCGGGCTTGTTCTTCTCTTGGGCCTTTTGGATATGGCAGCCAATGCACAATCTATGCATGGCATCTGCGTAGGCGACGGCCTGGTATTGCTTAATTCTGATCGTCGCAGCGGCAGGGACAAGATTCTTGTGGCATCTATCGCAGTGCACCGCCGTGGCCGCAGATCGCACCTGGCCTGGCGTATGACACTGAGAGCAGGCAATATGCGCGCCGGTAGGGGATGCATGCCAGTCGTGCCGGAAGGCATCACTCGCGATGTACATCTGGTAGTGGCAGCGCGAGCATGCGGTCGCCTCGTCGTGGGGATAGTTCATGTGGTGGCACTTGGCGCAAGATTCCTTTCCACCCTCCCGCTTCTCGTGTTCGGCATGTTTGAAGGTGACGCCGTGTCCATCGAGTTTACCGTCGATGAAGAGGATGTCGCCGCCGCGCGCCTGATGAACAGGCGCCAATTCAACGCCGCGGCTCTCTGCCTTCTGCACATGCAGAAATCCAAAGCCAAACGCAGCGGCAACAATGAAAGCCATCGAATAAACCGTTCGTGACGCAACTCCCGGCACTCCCAGCCAGGTATTGCTGACGGGATTGAACTCGGGCAGCTTCATTGGCTCGGCATCGGGATCGGCAGGCCGCTGCTCCCAGATTTTGAAGTGCTCGATGATGAACAGGAACACCAGCACGGCAGCGGCAACGATGCCGATGCTGATCGAAATCTCTGTCCATGAGGGGACGTAGAACGCGCCCTCCGGTCGCAGGTGCGCCAACCCACCCACGTCCATACGATTCAGAACTACGCCGAAGACCACCAGCCCGGCCGCGGTCCATTGTCCCGCGCGGCTTTCGCGCACTCGACGGGCAGCGAACAGCGCCATGGGGATTAACGCCATCAACGAGATCTCTGCCCAGAACAACCCGGTCCGCCAATTGGGCGCAATGAGTTGGCCGGCCCGACGGCGAAGGAACAAATCGCCAAAACGAACCGTGATGTATACCGCCAGCACCCAGAGGCAGGCCCGGCCGAGCGATGCGAGCAATTCGGTCTCCGGCTTGCGCCGGTACAGATAGGCCGTGATGTGACTTTCGAACATCACCATGGACAGGCCGAGTGCGATCGCCGAGATGAGGAACATAATCGGCAGGATAGGCGAGTACCACAGCGGCGACAGCCGGTACGGCATGATAAGGAACAACGAGCCCAGCGACGACTGGTGCAAAGTCGAGAGGCCGATTCCCAAGATCACCAGCGGCAACCGAAACTTGAGCAGCTTGGCTCGGACCCGGGCAAGCCGGGGGAACTCTTCCGCGGGTACTGGGAAGAACTCCAGTGTGAGTACCATCAGGTACAGCATCACGCACCAGCCGACTTCAAACAGCGGCGAATGCGGGTTCCAGAACACCATCATGTGCCAGATGTTCCAGGGAAGGCCAAGGTCAAACAGCAGTGAAACAGCCACCGCGATATAGCCTAGGAATGCAGTCAGCACAGCAGGACGGACTATGTCGTGAAACCGTTCCAGACGGAAGATGTATACGGTGGCGGTAACGATGAAACCGCCGGCGGCAAGGGCGACGCCGCTCATCACGTCGAAGCCGATCCAAAAGCCCCAGGCATTGGCATCCGACAAATTGGTAGTCGCACCAAGTCCCAGCAGGAAACGGCAGAAGGCCACCGAGGCTGCCAAACCGAGCAGCAACCAAAGGACGAACTTAAATGTGCGGACTCTATTCATCTTTTTCGTCCTCGTGCTTGTGCATGCGCCGGCCAATGATCCAGGTGACTCCACCCATCAATGCCAAGACCGAAGGAAACACGAATGGCACCGCATCCATGGCCCGGGCTGTCGTAGAGGGCAGCGGGCTGGTTCCCAGCCCTTCCTCGTTGCTGAGGAATGAGAGATCGACGTTAGAGACGTAGAGAACGGAATTTCCGCCAACATCCTGCTCTCCCCAGACCTTGTCTAGATACATCCCGGGATTTTCCCGAATGCGGCGATGCGCTTCCTCGAGAAGCTGATCACGATCTCCAAAAATCGTGGCCTTGGTTGGACATGCTTCAGTACAGGCTGGTTGCTGACCCGCAATAATGCGGTCGTAACATAAAATGCATTTCCGCACATAAGGCACCGCAGACTGCCAGTCGTATCGCGGTATGCCGTAAGGGCAGGCCATCATGCAATAGCGGCAGCCCATGCATTTCGCGCTGTCATAAATGACAGCCCCGATCGCCGTCTTATGCAAAGCGCCGACCGGGCAGGCGGAGGCGCAGGCCGGTTCCAGGCAGTGCCGGCACTGCTTACGGATATACGTCTGGTGCGGGCCGTCGATCACGGCCGTCCAATTCTGGGCGGAGAGACCATCGCCCAGCATCCAGCGGCGCGGCATATCTGCCGAAAGATGGTTCTGTGTTTTACAAGCAGCAACGCACTTCTGACAACCAATGCATTTCGTTGTGTCGGTCAGGATGGCGGCATTCATTGCGCAACTACCTCGTCAGCCTGCGGCGGTGGGGCCAGTCTGGAATCCTTCAACCACGTGGGAAATTCGGCATAGCCGAGAGTCGCCGCTACCCGGTCTCCTGCTCCCGCAGGAAATTTCCATGCCACTGCGGTGACAATCTGTGACAGCGGCGTGAGAACACAATGAGCAATCTTGGTGAAGGGGATCAACACCATGATCAGGTCTGCCGTGTAGACGTGAAGCAGCATCAATGCCTGATAGCCGCTGGGTCCGACAGGCAAATTCGAGCAGATGTAGCCAGTGATGAAGGGCACGATCAGCAGAGGTGGCCAGATGATGTCCTGCCATCGGCTCAGCTTGCGTGAATCCACATCGGCCACTCTGCCCAGGAAGAGTCCAATCCCTGTAACGATGACGAGCAGCGTGAGGTCGTTCGATATCTTTTGTGGGAATGCTCGCCAGGACAAACCAACTGAGAGCTTCCACAGAAGCACGTGTGCTGCAAGGAACACCGGCACAAGCAACAGTCCAATGTGAAACAGCAGCGACAGGGTGCTGTAGAGCGGGCGCGCCCTCCAAAGCCGGCCGATTGGGAATAGCCAGGCGACGGTCTGGTGTCGAACTTCACGCCAATTGATAATTTTGTCAGAACTACGGCGATAGGCCTCGACTACTCCAATAATGGTGTTAACAAAAATGCGGAGCAGTCCAAGCAACATCAAGGAAAATGCGATACGGAAGAGCGGTCCACGTCCAAACGCAATCCAGGATTCCACTGACTGTACCTATCCTTATTCGAACTCGATCGCTTTGTAGAGCAGGTCGTGCAAACCAACAATCTGGCAGTCGACGCCCTGCTCTTCCATCAGCTCGCGAAGCTGCTTCTTGCAGTTTGCGCAGGGTGCTACACAGTACTTAGCGCCGGTTGCGCGAATTTGTTCCGCTTTCACTTTGCCGCCTACCAGCATGCGGTAAGGCTTGATTTCGTCGATGGAGACCGTTCCGCCGCCACCGCCGCAGCATATGTTGTCGCGCCGGTTGGGTGTCATCTCCACGTAATCGCTGCAGAAGGCCTTCAGCAGTTCGCGCGGCTGTTCCACGATCCAGCCGGGGCGCGCGAGATTGCATGGGTCGTGATACGTTACGCGCTCGGTGAAAGCACCTGCCTTCAGTTTCAGGCGGCCTTCCTTCCACGCCCGGTGCGTGTATTCCATGATGTTGACGACCGGTTCAGCTTCTCTGCCTCCGCAAAACGTCGGGTAGAAGAATTTGGCTGTACGTGAGGCGTGCCCGCACTCGCCGATCAGGATCTTTCGTGCCTTCAGCCTTTTCACCTCGGCCTTCATGTTCTTCAGCACCGTCTCCAGGATCTGATCGCTGTAAAACAGCCCGTAATTGATCCCGTCGAAATCCTGTGTACCGATCGTCCACTTGTCGCCTGTGGCGCGAAACACAGCGGCATTGCCCATTAGGGTTTCGGCTTCCATCAGGAAGTCCGAGACTGCCGGGAAGAAGATGTACTCGGCTCCCTCCTGATCGATCGGGAACTTCGCGTCGACTCCAATGCTTTCCTTGATCTCGTCCGACAGGAATTCGAGTGTGTCCAGCAACGCGGGAACCGGTACCGCCGAGGTGTTGCCGCTTTGTCCGACGAGTTGCTCGCGAACGCTCACAGCCAGTGCGCGTGGGACGATGCCGATCTCCGACAGGACGTAGCGGCCCAGATGAGTGATGAGCGCGTGATCGATTCCCATCGGGCATTCGAAGTGACAACGGCGGCAGGCGGTACAGTTATAAAAGCTGTCCGCCATTTCCTGAATCGACTGATCCGTCAATCCAGGATCGCCCAGCACACGCGCGCGTAAGATTCCGGAGATAGTGAAGTGGCGGCGATACACCGACAGCAGCAATTCAGAGCGGTAGCAGGGGACGTCCGTCGCATCTCCGGTGACCATGTGAATCTGGCACTTCACGGTACAACGCGCGCACTTCGCGCTTACCCGAACGTAATGGTCGAGGGCCAGACGATAGTTTGTATGCTTAAGGATGGCTGCAAATGCCTGGAGAAATCGTTTGGGGCGTTCCTTGCCGTCGAAGTCCTCGACATGGTAACGGACGGGCAATCGTTGCTTGTGAACGATCTCAGGCTTCTTGGATGAGGCAAATGCCTCGCGGCGTTCCTCCGTACTCAGTAACTGCATGCGTCCTCTTGGGGCTCGGGCACGCGGAGTCCGGGCGATTGCTATAGTCAGAATTGCTTCTTCCAAATACACAGTAACTTTTAAACGATAATCTGCGATGTGACGACCATCACGCCGCGTGGTTCAGTATGCCTGCGGAGCCGCAGCTATAGACAGAGTCCAAGGGTCTGTGGGATGAAACTTCGCCGAAGTTACAGTAACTTGTCGAAAATGTACCGGCAATGTGTCTGCGCAGATTGTCCACAAAATCGGTAGGTTTTATGTAGTTTGCGATATTCTCGTGATGGTTAATTATTAGTTTTGAAGCTGATAATTCTCTCGAATGCTATAGCTCTTCATCTAGTCAGGCCGTCGGCATCGCTGCAGGACGAAATTGTTATAGAACGATAGTTTCTATGCTACCTATCATTCGGCTAAGGTGCCGACATCTGAGATTCTGTGAGCAACTCGCGAGCAACCGTATTGTTATCGCGGTCATTGCCCACGGTCTCATCGGAATCTCGCTGGTATCTTCGGCCTCCTGCTGATTCTCTTGGGTCCAGCTTCCCCGGTGTCAACCTGACTTCTCTCGCCTTCCCGGTGGAGCTGCTTGACTTGGTTGCGCCCGACTTCCACTGCCCTGCGCTAAAGCGAGGCGAAGCGTCGGGAGCCCGCGTGAGCGCTGCCGGCCCACCGTCCCGCATATCTTCGTTCATCAGGGTTCCAGGAATGCAGATCGAAAACCTCGCGGCAGGACGGCAGCGCATCAATGTTAGCCTGATGTCAAACGACGACCAGCCCCCCGACAAGCCCTCGACCCTCTTGGTACATATTCCCTAGTTTCCGGCCAGCAACAATTTCCGTCGCCGTAGTTGACCGACCAGTTACATAACTTCAACCTGGGATTGGCAATTGGCTTGCACCACAACAAAGGTCACGCTCTGGAATCTCGCGTTGAGAAAGCAGAAGATGAAGATCCTTCACGTTGTGGGCGCGCGACCGAACTTCATGAAAGCCGCACCGGTTGTGCGTGCGCTGCAAGCTGTTGATGGCACAGAACAGATCCTCGTCCATACCGGACAGCACTACGACTTCAACATGTCGGATGTTTTCTTTCAGGAGCTTGGGCTGCCATCGCCCGATGTCAATCTGGAGGTTGGTTCATCTAGCCATGCTCAGCAGACAAGCCAAATTATGTCTCGTTTTGAGCCGGTTGTGCTGGAGGCCAAGCCCGACCTCGTGGTCGTTTACGGAGACGTGAATTCTACGGTGGCGACCGCGCTGGTCTGTGCCAAGCTGATGATTCCCGTGGCGCACGTTGAAGCCGGATTGCGTTCCTTCGATCGCTCCATGCCGGAAGAGATTAACCGCATTTTGACCGACGATCTTTCCGATCTTCTGTTTACTCCGTCGGAAGACGGCAACCTGAATCTCAAAGACGAAGGTATCGAGCCAGCTAAGGTCCATCTTGTAGGCAATGTCATGATCGATACCTTGGTGCGGCTGCTGCCGAAGGCTCTTGACAAGCTGCCCGAGGGAACGCCTGAGCGTTATGCATTGGTAACACTCCACAGACCCTCGAATGTGGATGATGTCTCGTGGCTGAAATCGTTGCTGGGGGCACTTGACGATCTCAGCCACGAGCTGCCGGTATTGTTTCCCGTGCATCCCCGGACCAAGCAGAGGATTCTGGATCTGGGAATCCTCTCAGACAGCAAAAACCATGGATTTCGGCTGCTCGCCCCGGCCCCGTATCTGGAATTTCTGGCTCTTCAGGCCAGAGCAACTGTCGTAATTACAGATTCCGGGGGCATTCAGGAAGAGACGACCTATCTTGGCATCCCTTGTATCACGGTTCGCGAAAATACCGAGCGGCCAATCACGGTGAGCTCGGGAACCAATGTTTTAGTGGGCAGGGACGCAGAAGGGGTTCGCCGAGAAGTGCGACGCGTTCTGTCCGGAGGGGCGAAGCGGGGCACAATTCCGCCATTGTGGGATGGTAACGCGGCCGCTCGCATCGCGGCTGTTATAAGTGGCGGCGGCGCGCCCCAGTTCCCCGAAACCGATACTGCCGCGTCGTTAAGCCGGGTATTAGTCCAGGGTTGATTGGCCTCCGGTAGCCGCCCCGGAGATTCCGAGCAATGGGAAAAAAATTTCCCAAGCGCAGCCTGGGCCGTAAGGGCTTGACAGCACGGGCTCAGTCCCAGCTTGACGAGCGACTGGTGCTAATTCTTGGCAGGTCGAATGCAGCCAAAAGACGTCGTGGGCTTGAAGAACGCCATCTCGGTCGACGTGGAGGATTACTTCCATACCGAAGCTATGTCTTCGGTAGGGGGGCGTGAGCGCTGGGACAGCTTTGCTTCCCGCGTTGAGGCCAATACGGAGAACCTGTTTGAGATTTTTGCACGGTTCGAAGTGACGGCCACGTTCTTTTTCCTGGGCTGGGTGGCCGACCGCTTTCCGCATCTGGTGCGAAAAGCCCATGAGCTTGGGCATGAGGTTGGCTGTCACAGCTACTGGCATCGCCCGGTATTTCGGTTGACCTCGCAAGAGTTTTGGGATGACACTTACCGTGCCAGGAACGTCATCGAGGATGCTGTCGGAGCGGCCGTGATTGGCTATCGAGCGCCCAATTTCTCCATCAATGCGTCCGTGCCGTGGGCCTATTCGATCCTCGAAGAGCTTGGGTTCCGCTATGACTCCAGCATCTATCCAGTCCGTCACGAGCTCTACGGGAACCACCGGGCCGTGCGCACTCCACATTTCGTCGGCATGAACCTGCTCGAGTTGCCGGTAGCAACGTGGCGAGTGTGCAATGTTAATTTGCCGATCGGAGGCGGTGCATATCTGCGAATTCTGCCTTATGCGCTGATGAAGAATGGCATCCGCGCAATCAATGACAGGGAACATCTTCCGGCTGTGCTATACCTGCATCCATGGGAAATTGATCCCTTGCAACCAAGGTTGCGGGCATCGTGGAAATCGCAACTCCGTCAATACACCGGACTGTCGAGTATGCAAGCAAAACTAGAGCAATTGCTACAGCACTTCAGTCTGAGTTCGATCTATGAAGCGGTCTATCTTCCAGCCGTGGCGCAGTTCAAGGAAGAGCATATGAAGCGGCGGATCGCATAAGCTTAGATTTCCGGTAGGCACGAAGCCAAAGCATGCGGATTTTAACGTTCAGCAGTCTCTTTCCTAATTCACTGGCTCCGAACTTCGCCGTCTTCATGCTGCAGCGGACCTCTCGTGTTGCAAAACGTACGGGCAATCAGGTTGACGTTGTCGCCCCCGTTCCTTATGCGCCACAGTTCTTGCGCGGCACATCGCGGGGAGCCTTGGCTAAGCTCCCAGCGGTGGAAAACATTGCCGGCCTCCGCGTCCATCACCCCCGCTATCCGCTGCTTCCTGGCGTATCAATGCCGTTGCATGCAATCCTGATGTTTGCCGGATGCCACGGCATGGTGCGCCGCCTGCACCGTGTGCACTCCTTCGATTGCATTGACGCAAATTACGTATTCCCCGACGGCTTGGCTGCGGTGCTCATTGGCAGGTCCCTGGGCATCCCGGTCACACTTACGGCACGCGGATCGGACATCCATACCTTCCCTCAGTTCGCGACCATACGGCCACAGATTCGCTGGGCACTCCGACATGCGCAGGGCGTTGCCGCCGTTTCCAGCACTTTGGCGGAGATCATGCTCAAATTGGAGCCCTCCCTCGCGGACGTAAAGATTATTGGGAATGGGGTCGACGGTCGGCGGTTCTTCTCAGAGGACCGGCGGCAATCGCGAAGCAAGCTCGGGCTGGACGAGAGAGACAAGATCATAGTGAGCGTGGCCGCATTGAAACCAGTGAAGGGTCCTGACCTGCTAGTCCGTGCCGCGTCTCTACTGCGAAGAAGTATTCCGGGGTGTCGAGTTTTATTTGTTGGGAACGGACCAGAACTACCCGCATTGAAGCAACTGGCTTTGAAGCTCGAGTGCGAGGACGTTTGTGAATTTATTGGTCCTGTTGACAACGAAGATCTTCGGCACTATTACAGTGCGGCCGATGTAAGCTGTCTCGCCAGCCGCAATGAAGGTTGGCCGAACGTGGTGCTTGAATCGCTTGCCTGCGGTACGCCAGTGGTCGCAACTCGGGTAGGGGCGGTTCCAGATATCCTGAGCCAGCCTGGACTGGGAATATTGACGGAGCCGAATCCGGAGTCGATCCATCAAGGCTTACGTCAGGCACTGGATCGAAGCTGGGATCCTGAGCTGATTCAACGCATTGCGCATCGCCATACCTGGGACGAGGTTGGAGCAAATGTGGAAGCTTTCCTGCGCAGCTCCATCCATCCGAGCTTCGACAACGTCGGATGCGCCATAGCAGAATAAGCAATACCGAGTACGGTGCGGATTATTCGTGCGTCACGGCTTAGCCTGTTTCGCAAGCCGCGGCCGAACGTTGACAGGGGAGAGCGATACACTTAGCCATGTCATCGCAAATGGGGGGATCGGAGGCGTCCGCCTCTGTTGATAGTTCGCAGACAGATCAGCCACGGACTCCGCCACAAAGTGCACTGGTAACCCGCTTACTAGTAGCCACGTGCATTCTTATCTTCTCGGCTATGGCCTTCCGGCAGGTATCGACTCATGCCGGCTCCGAACCGTTGCTCTTGCGCTGGGGTGCGAACTTCGGCCCACTGACTCTCAGCGGACAGTGGTGGCGCCTGTTTACTTCGCTGTTTATCCATCTGGGAGTGGTGCACCTGGCCGTAAATATGTGGTGTCTCTGGGACTTGGGTTCTTTTGCAGAGCGCATCTACGGCCGCTCCCAATTTCTGATGATTTATCTGATAGCCGGCGTGATCGGCGCGTTATGTAGCGTGTTCTGGCATCCCTTCGCGCTGGCAGCCGGAGCTTCGGGCGCTATTTTCGGAGTGACCGGCGCGTTGCTGGCATCGTTTATCTTTGGCGACCTGCCTTTTACAAAGAAATCGGCTGCGATCGCCCTGCTGAGCGTTATCGCGTTCGCAGGTTACAACCTGTTTGTCGGCATTGTCGGCAAGGGTCCGGGCAATGCGGCACATGTGGGTGGACTGATTTCTGGCTTTTTGTTGGCACTGCTGATATCCCGGACCTCCTTCCGAAAGGCGCTGCTTCTGGGAGCTCTGTCGATTGTGTTGGGATGCGTGTTTGTCGGCTGGAAAAGGGGGTACGTCGTCACGGCGGAACAAGCCCGAATCGCTCTCGCTAATGGACAGAGCGATCGAGCCCTCCAGATGCTCACCGAGAGTCTGCGCAAAAATCCCGAATTCGCTGATGGATATAAAATGCGTGGCCAGGCGTTTATGCAGAAGAAGCAGTTTGCCGACGCCGAGGCGGCTTATCGTCGCGCACTTGCCATGCAACCTAAAGACAGCAGTGTTAGCTACCAGCTTGGAATGGCTCTTCTCGCTCAAGGTCGCACCAATGATTCCCTGGAACTTTTCAATCGACTTGCTGCCGAGAATCCCCGAAGCTATGACGCCCAGATGGGAGTTGGTGCCGTTGCGGAGTTACAGGGCAATTTCCAGCTTGCTTTCGACGCGTTTGATCGCGCGACAAACCTGGCTCCCCGAGACTCACAGGCCTATTCGAATTTGGGTCTAGCTGCGTTACAGCTACACAAGCCAGATGAAGCTATTACCGCCTTTTCGAAGTGTACGCAGCTTGAGCCCAACAATCCCAACTTCATGATGAGCTTGGCCATCGCTTATAAATCAAAAGGCATGCAGAAAGAAGCGGAACAGAGTTATCAGCATGCGGTCGCACTCGCCAAGCGAGAAAAGAAGTAAACTTCGGCGCTGTTGATGTGATGCTGCGCGGCCTGCCTTCCACTGTGCTGCCGAAGGATGGCATCGGACGAGCCGTTGGCTGAGAGAGAGGTCGTGGCCCCGTCGACTCCGAAGATCTTCGACCCTTGTGTTATCCCGGCTCCTCGTACTTGCCTTACACTGGAAACGTACTCAGAAATTATTTTTACCAGGTGAACCATGTCAGAACCTACATACGAAGAACTCAAAGCCCAACTTGCTGCGGCGCAAGAACAACTCAAAGGTCGCAAGAAAGGTTCCATCGATTTTCGGGTGAGCGAAAAGGGGGCGGTCAGCGTGTACGGCTTGGGCCGCTTTCCTGTGACGTTGTACTACGAGCAATGGGTGCGGCTGCTGGAGAATGCCGATGCTCTGAAGCAGTTCATGGAAGAAAACAAGGGCAGCCTTAAGTTGAAAAACCCCGAGGCATAGTTATTCGGCCTCGCATGGGAAGTCACCGCCGTCTCAGGCGCGTGTCTCTGGAATTGTACTTTGGTTCGCCTGCGAGAACTCCTCCTCAAAACGCCCGGCACGAGCTAGCCGACCGTTTCAATGCGTGGTGCTCACGGTTGACCTGAACCTTGGGTCGACTCGCAGTGCTCCGCTGGCAGAAACAGGCTCATGTTTTCCTTCTTCCACTGCATGGCGCGATGAATACGGTTATAGCCGCTGGGGTGGTCGAAGAAGATAAACTCCTCGATCGGCCCGGGGCGCATCTTGCGATACTCACCTAGATGCAGTGCCGCGCGGGCGAAGCCGTCCGGCTGACGACTCGCGTTCAGTCCGAACATGTCGGCTTCGGCCTCGGTGGTCCTGGTCTGCGTGTTTTGGATCGGCGTGAGAACGAAGAAGAAGATCGAGGCCAGTAGGATCACCAACGGCAGTACCGCCGGATCACCGATGCCGCGGATTTGCCACTTCGCTCCCCATCGAGTCAGGCTCCAGTCCAGCGACCACTTCAGAAATCCGAAGAAACACACGGCCACGATCAGCAGGAACATCATGTCTTTGGGGATGTGGTTGAGTACGTAGTGACCCATCTCGTGGCCCATCACGGCTTGAATCTCTTCCGGCGATCCGCGTCGCAAAAGATTGTCATTCAGGGTAATGCGCATGGTGTTGCCAAAGCCGCTGACATTGGCGCTCATGCGCGTCGTCTGCTTTGAGGCGTCCACCTCATAGACGTCGTGCGCCGGAATACCGTTGGCGCGCGCCATACTGAGAATTGGCTGCGTAATCTTCGGATCGTCCAGCCGGGTGTACTTGTTGAACAGGGGGAAGATGTAAACCGGTGAGATCATCACCGTGAAGGTAACGAAGATGATGCTCACCACGGCTCCCCAGATCCACCAGGTTCGCGGCAGCTTGCGCACGATGGCGAACAGCACCACGACCAGCACTCCGCCCAGCACCGCGCTCACCGCGAGGCCCTTGAATTGATCGCCCAACCATGGGCCGAAAGTCTGGTTGGCTAATCCGTATTGATGCTCTCGGATGTAGCCTTCGTAAATAGCAATTGGTGCGGTGAGAATCGTCGTCAACAACAAATATTCAATCCAATACACGAATGTCTGCAGCCAGCGAAAACGGGTGATACGCTCTGCCATGTCGCGCATGGCGGCCGACCAGCGCAGGTTCAGGAGCAGCAGGGCGACCACGACGCCATAAAGAAAATCCCAAAGAATCAGCCAATAGCTGCCCTCGAAGTAGGCATCGGAGCGTGAACGCGCCGACGCAGGCATTTCGTCGAGGTAGGCTTCCGTGGCGGCATCTACATCGAAATGGTCGGACGCCTGCGCGGCCGCGGGGATGGCGGTTGGGATATCGATCTGGCTCTGCTCGAGCTTAGGCGAAGAGTCCGACTGCGCAACGGAGAAGCCGGTGAACAGAAGCAGCAGCGCGAAGGTCGCGATCACAAAACGGTAGCGAATTGTCATTTCGTTCCTGTCGTGCGAATCAGGATGTGGGAGTAAGGCACTCAAGTTTACGTCAGCGGGGCGGAAAAGGTTCCCAGGGGACCTCTGACGGCTGATATTGGAATGGGGCACCCATCTTCCCCGGATGCCATAATCGAAACGTGCGCATCTTTCTCTCTGCCGGCGAAGCCTCGGGCGATATGTATGGTGCCTGGCTGATTGATGCCCTGAGAGACGAGTTGCGTCAGCGGGGCGAAGGCGAGGCAGAGTTCTTTGGTGTCGGTGGAGACGCCATGCGCAAAGCGGGCTGCGATATTGCCGTCAGTGCCCACGAGATTGCGGTGGTAGGGCTTGCCGAGGTCGTGCGCCACTTGCCGAAAATTTACCGGCTCTTCAACCAGGTAGTGCGTGAAATAGATCGTCGCCCTCCTGATATCGCCGTACTAATCGATTTCCCGGATTTTAATTTGCGTCTCGCACGCCAACTGCACAAGCGCGGCGTCCCCGTCGTCTACTACGTCAGCCCGCAGCTTTGGGCGTGGAGACCGTCGCGCGTCGAGCAGATCCGGCGCTACGTGAGCAAGATGCTGGTGATTTTCCCTTTTGAGCAGAAGTTTTACGCGAAACACGGCATCAACGCAGAGTTCGTCGGGCATCCGCTTGCCGATGCCATTGCGAGCTGCGCGAGTCGCGAGGCATTCGCAGCGCAATACGGTCTCGACCCAGCGCGAACTTGGATGGCGCTCCTCCCTGGAAGTCGTCAGGGCGAAGTCAGCCGAATCTTCCCGACGCTGCTAGAAGCGGCACAACTTCTAGGTCCCGATTACGTTTACATAGTGCCGGTCGCTTCGACCTTGAGCGAGTCGTGGATGAAGAGTTTTCTGCCATGTGATTCCGCGATTCAGGTTGTCTTTACCGGCGACGCCGCGGCGACTCTGGCTCATGCGCGCGTTGCAGCGGTCGCTAGCGGAACATCGACCTTGCAGGCCGCGTTAATCGGGACGCCGTTGGTTATGGTCTACCGAGTTGCGGAATTGTCTTGGAAGTTTGGACGCCAACTCGTCAAGGTCGATCGATTTGCCATGCCCAATCTAATTGCCGAGCGAGATGTCGTCCCCGAGTTGGTGCAGGGCCAGCTCACCGCCGAGAGCGTCGCGTCAGAACTGAGACATCTGATCCCGGAGGGCAACGAGCGGAGCGCCATGATCGAAGGATTTCGCGATATTCGACACCGATTGAGCGCCGGAACGTCTAATCTGCGGGCAAGCAGGCGGGCCGCCCAGGCGGTTCTCGACGCATTGGATGTACCGGCGTAAGTCATGCGAAACTTCCAATGAGGATTTTCAATCATTTATAGTGACCGCAGAGCAGGAGCAATCTCCAGGATGCACAGCGCAGCGCGATCTTCAAAGCGCGTCGTTTCCTCCATCGCATTAATAATGTTGCTGGCCGCGGCGGCCTCGGCTGCCGAGAAGCCACGCCTCCGAGTGGACGACTACGCCATTCAGGCGGTTGTGATGCCGCAGAACCATCAGATTAAAGCCATCGCGCGGGTTCGGTTCACGGCGCTGGACGACATCAGCATCGCTGTATTCACGCTGCACAATGGACTTAAGCCCACACGCGTGCTTGACCCGACCGGTGAACCGCTCACCGCCGAGCGTGTCAGCCAGGACGCCACCGTGCGCGTCTCGCTTCCCGGAACCCTGAGCAAGGGCAGCAGCACCAGTCTTATTTTCGAGTATGAAGGCGTCCTGCAGTCGGCTGATGACAGCCCTGTGCCGGGCTTGAAGTTGGCTTACCTCGGCGATCCCGAAAGCTATCTCCTTTATGCTGGCGGGTGGTTCCCGATGTCGGGCTACGGTACTAACCGTTTCACCTCGACCATCAGCGTCAGTGTGCCAGCCGACTATTTGGTCATCGGCAGCGGTAAACAAAGCACGGGGGATTTTCCTTCCCTTGGCGAGGGTGCGTCCGCCAGCCCTCGCAAAGGCGCAGCCCACGCCCAGGCTGAGCGGCTTAGCTCACCGGCAGGCAACAAGATTTACACCTTCACCTACGACAAGCCAAGCTTTCCGGGCACGATTCTGATCGGCAAGTTTGTAGCAACCAAGAGCGACGAGGGTGGACTGGATGTTACCGTCTACACCTCTGAGCAGA
The DNA here is from genome assembly GCA_963846795.1 of uncultured Acidobacteriaceae bacterium. Taxonomy (GTDB): domain Bacteria; phylum Acidobacteriota; class Terriglobia; order Terriglobales; family Acidobacteriaceae; genus CAVVDY01. The sequence goes on along the minus strand of CAWJXJ010000010.1, from coordinate 6,938 downwards.
ACAAGCCCTATGCTGCGCAGTACGCCGACTCCGCTTCCAAGTCCTTCTTCTTCTATACATCTCAGTTCGGCCCACCATACGCCAACAAGTTGAGCCTGGTCGAACTGCCGAACGACACCGTTCCTTCCGCCTGGGCCCCTGAAATAGGAGCCATTGCGGCGCGCAGCTTCAACCAGAAGGTGAACTATCGGCTGGTTGCCAACACCGTCGCCCACCAGTGGTGGGGAACCATGGTCAGCCCGGCGACCCGCAACGACTGGTGGATCAGCGACGGATTCGCGCGCTATTCCGAGGCGCTTTATGTCGAGCACGTGGCGGGAGAAGCCGGGTTCGAGGAAGTCACTAAGGACATGGAAGTGGGAGCGCTCGCCTACGATACAGTTCCACTGGCCCAGATCGGCAAACTCGATCCCTTCTCGCCCGACTTCCAAACCATAACCAGCGATAAAGGCGCGGTCATTTTAAATATGTTGCGCTGGATTGTCGGCGATCAGGCATTCGACAACACGATGCGCAACTTCCTGGCGCAGTACTCGGGCAAATCGGCGACAGTTGACGACTTTCGTAAGATTGCCGAGAAAGATTCCGGCCAGCAGCTTACCTGGTTCTTTACCCAGTGGCTTGACTCCACGGGTGCGCCGGAGTTTAAAGACAAGTACACCATCTATCGCGTGCAAAAAGGATTCCGGGTGGTTGGAGAGATCCAGCAGGACATGGACCTGTTCCGCATGCCGGTCGAACTGAGAATTGATACTGACGGCAAGACGGAAAGTAAGCGCATTGAAGTTTCGGGCACCAACTCGGCTTACGAAGTAGACACGTTCGGCAAGCCGCGCAAGATCACCATCGATCCCGACAATCGTGTGCTGAAGAACTCTCCCGATCTGCGGGTGCGCGCGTCCATCGTGCGCGGCCAGGCCGATGTCGAACAGGGCGACCTGACTGAAGCTCTCAAGGAATTTCAAAAGGCGCTCGACACCAACAAGAACAGCTCACTAGCACACTACCGTATTGCTGAAGTCTTCTTCCTGCAGCACAACTATCAGGCGGCAGCCAATGCTTATCGTGAAGCGCTCAACGGCAATGGCGATCCACGCTGGACCGAGGTCTGGAGCCACATCCGGTTGGGTAACATTTTCGATCTGACCGGTCAGCGTGAGCGTGCCACCAACGAGTACCGCCAGGCCCTGCAGACCAATGACAATACTTCCAACGCTCTCGACGAAGCTCGGAAGTATCTGCAGAGCCCGTACCAGCCTCAGAGCAACAACAGCAACGGCATGTAGCGAGAAGACCGGTTACGCCTCTGCCGTTAACGATACACTCCGTACGAAGCGCGTCATGGAGCGAGCCACCTTGGCCAACACCTGGGCCCATTCGCGCAAGTGTGCCTGGCCTTCTTTGGTAAGCGTATATACCCTGCGTGCAGGGCCAGGTTCGTCTGTGTTCCAGTCCGACTTGATGTAGCCGTTCTCTTCCAGTCGTCGCAGGGTCCGGTAGAGGACCGCCTTCTCGATCTCTCCATCGGTGAAGGCGTGCTCGGCCACTTCGCCCAGCAGATCGTATCCGTAAGAGTGCCCTTTCTCTTTCAGGACGAGCAGCAAGACAGGCTCCACAAATCGATACAAATGTCCCATGGCGCAGGTGCAGGGGTAGTCGTGCCGCTGGCAGCGCTGATTCAATCTCGCTTTTTTTACGGTCCTGGCCATGGGCTTCTCCATTCGCTCATGCTTAGTGTCCACATTGGTGCTGCGAATGATCACACGTGCTGGCACCGGTCTCCAGCCTACCATTGATGAAGTCAGCGATCAGCGTCTCCGGATCAGAACTGGAGACTCCAGTCAGTACCTGCACCGAGCTGGCGGCCAGCAGGTCCTGTGCCCTCGCTCCCAGTCCCGCGGCGATGACAACATCGACACCATGCTCGGAGAGCCACGCCGGCAGCACACCAGGCGCATGCTCAGGTGGTGTCTCTAACTGCTTATGCACAACCGTGCGCTGGCTCATGTCGGCATCGACAAACAGAAATTGTTCGGAATGACCGAAGTGTTGGGAGAGTTTTTCTCCCGATAAAGGAATCGCGATTCGCATTTAGCTGCTCCTCTAGCTGTTAAGGATAAAAGTGTCTTGCATCTAGATGTATATTACATCCATTGCGCCCCTGGAACATCGCCGATCGTAAATATGTGGAGTCGCTCATTACTTTTTCCGCTATTGCCATCCGAACGGCAAGAGGACTGCCTCAGGCTTGGCGGTTGGGCTTCGCGTCGCCGGCGTATATCGCTCGACCGAACCTCTCCGACCGCCTAGGTACATAAAAGTGCCCAATAATAGTCTTTTGATTGGCGGGCAGCACTATTCCGTTTATCCTTTCAATAACGCGCTCACAGTTCAAGTTGCTATCGCTACGCCGGGGTTGAACTGTGTGCACGCGCCGGCCAGCCATATTCGGACTCGCGGACCTGCGAGGCACGATTACAGACCGAGGTGGCGGCTCAGGACCGTCATATGCACATCATTGGGGAGCGTGCCCCGCTAAAACGCGCGATTTATCGGCCATCCTATTTGCTTATAGTTGTCAGCCTGACCATTGCTTTCATCGCCTTGGGATGTGGAAACAAAGGGCAGAACTCCGCATCAATCGGACGTCCTCCTGCACCCGTGATTGTTGCGAGCGTTGAGCAACGAGACATTCCGTTGCAAATCACCGGTATAGGAAACGTCGAGGCCTACCAGACGGTGCAGATCCGTTCTCAGGTCAACGGGCAAATCGAAAAGATTTTCTTCAAAGAAGGTAACGACGTTCGCCAAGGCCAGAAACTATTTGAGCTCGACAAGCGGCCTTTTGAGGCCGATCTTGAGAAGGCCATAGCACAAACCAAGCACGACGAAGCCACAGCAGAAAACTCGCGCATTCAGCGCGAACGCTACACCGGCCTGGAGAAAGAGGGAATCGTCTCGCACGAGCAGGCGGGCCAGTTCAGTGCCCAGGCGCAAGCTGACGCGTCGGCCGTTGAGGCTGACAAGGCCGCGGCCCAGGCAGCGCGAGTGCAACTGCAGTACACAGATATCCTCTCGCCGATTGATGCGCGCGCCGGTGCGCTCATGATCAACCTCGGCAATCTGGTGAAGGCCAACGACACGCCGTACTTGGTGCAACTCAACCAGATCACCCCGATCTACGTCACCTTCTTTGTTCCGGAATCGAATCTTGCGCGGGTGCGCGAACGTTTTTCCGCCGGGCAGCTCAAGGTCTTTGCCTATCCCAAAGGACAAACCGAGACTCCCGCAGTAGGCCGGCTGACATTCATCGACAACGGGGTGGACACGACCACGGGAATGTTCAAGCTGAAAGGCACCTTCGAGAATGTCGACCGCAAGTTGTGGCCGGGCCAGTTTGTCGATGTTGCGCTGGAGCTTTCGACGGAGAAGAACGCCATCCTCGTTCCCACCCCGGCAATCCAAACCGGACAACAAGGAGAATACGTTTACGTCGTTTCGTCCGACAATATCGCTGAGTTGCGTCCGGTGAAAACACGCGGCGTGTTCCAGAACATGACGGTGATCGCCGACGGCCTGAATCCCGGCGAACGCGTCATCGTAAACGGTCATTTGCGCGTTGTGCCGAAAGGCAAAGTTGTGGTGCAGCAAACGATGCCCGCGGCGCAGTCGAGTTCGGCCAGCCGGCAACCCGGTGAAGGGCACGGCCTTTGAGTATCTCGGCGATCTTCATCAAGCGTCCGATCATGACCACCCTGGTCATGGCCGCTATCCTCATCTTCGGCATCTTCGCTTATCAACTCCTGCCGGTCAGTGATCTACCAAACGTCGATTTCCCAACCATTCTGGTGAGCGCGTCTCTGCCTGGAGCCAGCCCGGACACGATGGCGTCCTCGGTGGCGACGCCGCTGGAGAAACAGTTCTCGACCATTGCCGGCATCGACTCAATGACCTCGACGAACTCGCTGGGCCAGACCAACATCACCATCCAGTTCAATCTCAGCCGCAGCCTCGATGGCGCAGCGCTGGACGTGCAGGCGGCAATTACGGCGGCAGGTGGTTTCTTACCGCCGCAGATGCCGACGCCGCCGACCTTTCAAAAGGTAAATCCGGCCGACTCGCCCATTCTGTACCTGGCGCTGAGCTCGCCGACCGTGAAACTGTCGGATGTAGACGAGGCCGCGGAGACCACCATCGCGCAGAACGTCTCCATGGTGAATGGCGTCGCGCAGGTCATGGTCTATGGAGCGCAGAAGTATGCCATGCGCGCGCAGCTTGATCCCAGCGCTCTGGCCTCGCGGCAGATCGGCATTGATGAAGTCAGCGCTGCGCTGCAGTCGGGCAACACCAACCTGCCGACGGGAACGCTCTACGGCGCAAACCATACCTTCACGATTCTCTCCAACGGCCAGCGGATGAACGCGCAGCAGTTTGGCCCCATGGTGGTCGCGTACCGCAATGGCTCCCCGGTGCGGCTGAATGAGTTGGGCCGTGTCATCGACAGCGTGCAGAACGACAAGACGGCAAGCTGGTTCAACGGTAATCGCGCTATCGTGCTGGCCATCCAGAAGCAGCCGGGAACCAACACCGTCGCGGTGGTGGACAGTATCAAGAAGCTGCTGCCGCGGCTGGAGGAGCACGTCCCCGCAGCTATTCAGATTGACACGCTGTATGACCGTTCGGTTTCCATTCGTGAGTCGGTCAACGACGTTAAGTTCACGCTGCTGCTCACCATCGGACTGGTGGTGATGGTGATCTTCCTCTTCTTGCGGAACATTTCCGCCACCATCATTCCGTCCCTGGCGCTGCCCATGTCCATCGTCGGTACGTTCTCAGTGATGTACCTGCTGGGCTACAGCCTTGACAACCTTTCCCTGATGGCGCTGACGCTGTCAGTCGGATTCGTCGTGGACGACGCCATCGTGATGCTGGAGAACATTGTGCGCCACATGGAGCAGGGGAAGACTCCGATGCAGGCAGCAATGGATGGATCCGGAGAGATCGGTTTCACGATTCTCTCGATGACGCTGTCGTTGGCGGCGGTGTTCATCCCGCTGCTCTTCATGGGTGGGATCATCGGGCGGCTGCTGCACGAGTTCGCGGTGACCATTGGCGCCGCCATTCTGGTATCGGGATTCGTCTCGCTCAGCCTGACGCCGATGCTGTGCAGCCGGTTCCTGCGTCATCAGACTTCGCATGGGCGCTTCTTCAACGCGGGCGAGCGGGTGTTCAATACCGCCTTGCACGGCTACAACGTCACGCTCAGGGCCGTACTGCGGCACAAATTCGCTACGTTGCTCGTGTCTTTCGGACTGATCATCGCGACCGGCTACCTGTTCGTGGTTTCCAAGACCGGCTTTATTCCTGACGAAGATCAAGGGCTGGTGTTCGCCTTCACCGAGGCGCAGCAGGGAATTGCCTTCGCCGATATGTATGAGCTGCAACAGAAGGTCGCCAATGTTGTGCGTGCCGATCCGAGCGTGATGAATACCATGTCGTCCATCGGGCAGCCGATCAACCAGGGACGCATCTTCTTCCGCCTGAAGGACAAAAAAGATCGCGTCAATCAGATGAGCGCGATGGAGGTGATCCAGGAGCTTCGGCCGAAGGTGTCGCAGATTCCGGGGCTCAACGTTTTCCTGCAGGTTCCGCCGACGATCCGCATCGGTGGGTCGCTGACCAAGTCACAGTATCAATACGCTTTGCAGTCGCCCGATACCGCGCAACTCTACCAGGATGCGCCCAAACTCGAAGCTGCTCTTAGGGCGCTTCCTCAGCTACAGGATGTCACCAGCGACCTGCAGGTCACCAATCCGCAGCTCACAGTCGAGGTCGATCACGACAAGGCGTATGCTCTGGGACTGACGCCGGCGCAGGTTTCGGATGCGCTTTACTCCGCTTATGGCACCCGACAGATTAGCACCATCTACACGCCAAACAACGAGTACTACGTCATCATCGAACTGCTGCCGGAGTACCAAAACAATCCCGACAAGCTCTCGCTGCTGTATGTGCGCTCGAGCAGCGGCAAGATGATTCCGTTGGATACCTTCGCGAAGCTGGTACCTTCGGTGGGCCCACTGACGGTCAACCATCTGGGACAGTTGCCGGCCGCGACCATCAGCTTCAACCTGAAGCCCGGAACGGCTTTGGGCGATGCTACGAAGCTTGTCGAGCAGGAAGCCAATCGCGTGCTCCCCGGCGAAATACAACGCACCTTCCAGGGCACGGCGCAGGCTTTCCAAAGCTCGTTCACCGGGATGGGCCTCTTGCTACTCGGCGCCGTGCTGGTGATCTACATCATCCTTGGGATTCTTTACGAGAGCTTCATCCATCCGCTGACGATTCTTTCCGGTTTGCCGTCCGCAGGCGTCGGCGCACTTCTGACGCTGAAGCTTTTTCATCAGGAGCTAAACCTCTACTCGTTCGTCGGAATTATCATGCTCATCGGCATCGTCAAGAAGAACGCCATCATGATGATCGACTTCGCGCTCGAGCAGGAGAGGACCGAAGGCAAGCAGCCGGAAGAAGCCATCTACCAAGGCGCACTCATCCGCTTCCGGCCAATCATGATGACCACCATGGCGGCGCTGATGGGAACTCTGCCGATCGCTATTGGCTTTGGTGCCGGCGCGGAATCGCGGCGGGGACTCGGTCTGGCGGTCGTGGGCGGCCTGGTCTTCTCGCAGATTGTGACGCTCTACATCACGCCGGTCTACTACGTCTACCTGGACAAGCTGCAGCGCATTTTCCGCAGACGATCTCGTCCCGACAAGGCCGTACTCGGCAGCGAAGAGGAACTGAGAGATCTTGTCTTGTCAGGGCACGACCGGTAACCAGGACGATTGTGCTCACGGTGCGGCGTCGGTGCGCTCCGCAAGCCGAACAAAAGAATGGCTCCTCAGGTAGGACTCGAACCTACAACCCTCCGGTTAACA
>CAWJXJ010000009.1:0-1100121 GCA_963846795.1 uncultured Acidobacteriaceae bacterium | reverse complement strand
CAGCCGTCCGTTGTAGCCTTCGATGTCGTGATAATACTTGGCAGCTTGGCCATGATCACGCAGTTTGCGCACGGTCGTCGGCGATCTCCGGGCTGTTCGTTGTAACTGCCCCGGCTTCACCGCAGGCGCCCAAATTCTTGCCCGGATAAAAACTGAAAGCCGCCGCTTTCCCCATGGAGCCAGCTTTTCTCCAGCGCTGCTCCTTACGCGAAAAGTACTCAGCACCGTGCGCTTGGCATGCATCTTCAATCACCAGCAAATTGTAGGTCTCCGCCAGCTTGAGAATCGGATCCATGTCGGCCATTTGACCGTAGAGATGAACCGGTACGACGGCCGTAATGGTCCGACCCGTGCGGCGCGATACTGGCCTTCCAGACGATGGATCCCGATCGCACTTGAGCTCCAGATATTCGCGTCAGCTTTTCCGGATCGATGTTGTAGGTTCGTTCGTCGATGTCGACGAATTCCGGCATCGCGCCGGCCTGGGTGATAGCTTCCGTGGTGGCGATAAATGTATTTGGGACAGTGAGGACACTATCACCCGGCGAGACTCCGGCTGCGATAAGCGCAAACCGCAGGGCGTCCGTTCCGCTGCCTACGCCGACGCAATGTTCGACATCGCAGAACTTTGCGAAAGCTTCCTCAAACTCCTGAACCGGCTTGCCACCAATGAATCCGGCAGAATGTAGCGCGGTACGAAACACCGAAACGAGCTGATCCTCCATCTCCACGTGAGGTGTCACTAAGTCAAGAAACGGTACATCGATATGATCCATATGAGGGCTCCTTTGTAAGCGTCTCCTGCCACTTACCCCAACGATGCAGCAGCAGCTGCAGCCGCTACTGCTGGTTGGCCAACACCGACTACCGGCGGTTCCTGCTCGGCAAATAGAGGTGCACTGGCAGATGAAACTGGTTGCGGCTCGAGATGGACCGCTGCTCCGCGGTTCCGCAAGGACTGATTCGCGGCCTCTAGCATCTTAACGACTCTCAGGCCCGCCAATCCGTCATTGAAGGGCGTTTGGTTGTTGTTGATGCACTCAACGAAATAGCCGAGTTCCAGGCGCAGTGCTTCGACCGGCTCCAGATGCGGCGCCCACATGTCGCCCGAGCGGTAATTGACGAGCAGGTTGTACACGCCCTCGCGATTGGTGATCTTCACACCTTTGTCATAGACCTTGATCTTTTCGTCAGCTTCAAGGTCGTTCCACACCAGCATCTTCTTCTCCCCGCCGATCAGTGTCATTCGAACCTTCACCGGAGACAGCCAATTAACGTTAACGTGGGCGATGACTTCGTTCGGATAATAGAGGGTAATAAACGCCACGTCCTCGTGACGATTAAGGTGAGTCTGGCCAGTGGCGACGATATGCTCCGCATCGCCGTCGATTAGATAGTCCATGATCGATAGATCATGCGGAGCAAGGTCCCAAACGACGTTAACGTCGTGCTGAAACAGGCCAAGGTTGACCCGCGTCGAATCGTAATAGTACAGCTTGCCCAGCGTGTTAGCGTCCAGCAGTTGTTTGATTTTCCGCACGGCGCCAGTGAACAAGAACGTGTGGTCGACCATGATCCGCAGGTTCTTGCGAGCTGCAAGGTTGATCAGTTCTTCCGCCTGCGCTGTATTGCTGGTAAAGGGCTTTTCGACGAATACGTGCTTGCCATTCTCAAGCGCTGCCTTTGCAAGCTCGAAGTGTGTCCAGACGGGAGTAATGATGGCGACAGCGTCGATATCGGGCGCGCAGATTACCTCGCTCGCATCCGGCGTAACACGAACGCCAGGCACAGCTCGTTGTGCCCGCTCGCGTGCGGTAGGTGACTTGTCAGCGATAGCCAGGATACGTGCTCCTTCCAAGCCATCGAGGTTCCTCACAATGTTGGGCCCCCAGTATCCATAGCCGATGGCACCAAACTTTATGAGGCTGGTTTTGCATTCAGGTTTCGCTATATGGATGGAGCTCTCAGTGGCTGGCATGATGTCACCTCCAATTGGGCTTGCCAAAGACTAAAGTGGAACTGAGGGAGCTTTGGGATTTCAGTAGGCGCCCGCGCCGAGGATGACGGCGCGCGGGGTGCGAAGAAGGATTTTCAAGTCTAGCCAAGGCGACCATTCCCTGGCATAACGAAGATCCAGGCGAACCATATCATCAAACTCCACCCGCCCTCGGCCATCAACTTGCCATAGCCCGGTGATGCCAGGTTTGACCTCCAGCACTCTCCGGCGGTGCCAAGTCTGATAAGCGGCCACCTCATAAGGAATCGCCGGGCGCGGGCCCACCAGCGACATTTCGCCCTTGAGTACGTTGAAAAGCTGAGGCAACTCGTCGATGCTGGTTCGGCGCAGGAATGCACCTATAGGGGTGATGCGCTTGTCGTTTGTCAGTTTGTAGAAGCCTGTCCCATCGCCGTTACCGTTCGCGGGATGCCGTTGCGCCTGGCCGGCAATCAATTGCATCACGTATTCCCGGTGCACGCTGGCATCATTGTCCACATACATCGACCGGAACTTCAAAAATGTAAACGTCTTGCCGTACTGACCGATGCGCCGTTGGCGGTATAAGATAGGGCCTTTCGACGATGCTTTGACCGCTACGGCTACCATTAGCAGAATCGGCGAGCCAAGGATCAACAACATCAGGCTGCCGCTTATGTCCATCAACCGTTTTGTCAATGTGAGCAACTTGCCGAGGTTGCCGCCTCGCGCCAGGTCGGGGTATAACGTGGGGTTACTTGGTCTATTAGACACATCATGATCCCACTTGTCCGGATAGAAATGGAACGAGATGGTGATCTGACTGAACTGCTCGGAGCTGAGCTTGTAGCGCAGAATCGCGCTGACCCTGCTGAGCATCACACTCAAAATAGATTGCTGGTCGAAGAGTAGAAGATCGGTAAACAAGACACCAACGCATGCGTTCGTCTTTTGCCATCCAACTATGTCGGTTTCTCGAGTTGAGTCCAGCAGAGCTGAGATGACCTTTGCGAAAACTTGGCGATTCCTTTCCTCACTGTATTGCGCTCCCGTCGCAAGCAGCATGAGCAGAAAAGGCTTCTGAGATCGCTCCGTTCTCTTGCGCTCGAGGGAGATCATCCGCTTGAATGCTTCTTCAGGTAAGGCTTCCCGTCCTGAAGATGCCTCCGTTGGGAGGGCAATACCGTCGTCGCTATGGCCATTTTTGCGGGACTGTTCGATCACAAGTTCTACCGTGAACCTTTCCGCTGTACCTTGGAGACAGGAAAATCCGAAGGGAACACTACGTACAAGACTGTGAAAAGAGTAATACTCAAGAGTTAGCTACTTGGCGACGGATGACTCGATAGGAATGGCAGCCGATTTTCTAGAGTAGTGATAATAATACTTGCTGGCGGTAGCCTCGGTGGATGCATTGAGGACTGCACCAAGGAGTTTGGACTGTTCTATCGCTTCCAGAGATCGCTGAAGCTGGCTTTTTGTCGTCACGCCCGGCCGTGTCACCAGCATGATTGCGTCTGCCAGACGCATCCATATCGTGGTGTCGGCGAGCGGTAGCATTGGCGGAGAGTCGATGACCACCCAGTCAAAGCCCGCCGTCACGCTGTCCATGCACAACGCCAGTCTTCCGGCCTCCATCAATTCCGGTGCGCTGGTGTGAATGTTGCCGGCCGTCAACACGCAAAATCCCTGATTCTCGAGATGAAGAATGTTATTAAAGCGATCGGACGCCCCCTGGAGCAGTTCACTTAACCCTGGAGTTTCGCCCAAGCCAAGTTGCTTCGCCAGCGAAGGCCGTCGAAGATCTCCCTCTACGAGTAAAATGTGTTGTTTGCCTCCGGCCAGAGCGCAAGCCAAATTGGCCGCTACCATGGACTTTCCTTCAGCAGGCACCGAGCTTGTGATGACAATGCGCTTGAGAGTGCGCTTCTGCTGCAGGTGCCGAAGGCGAGTTGCCAGGAAGCGGAACTTCTCTGCGGCCAGACTGTCGGTGTTGGAAAAGCACACAAACCTGCTGTGAGCCGGAAGAGACACTTGGGCTGCAGGAAATTGCAGCAGATGTTCGCGGGAGACAAGATGGCCGGCCGGACCCTCGTCATTGGCGTGAGGCTCAGTTTTCTGCTCCACGGCCAGGAGTAGCTCTTTTGCGGTCGAGAAGCTGCGGGGAGCGTTACCGGACCGCTCTCCCTGAGACTGATGTAATGCGTCAAATATCTGGCTCATATAGATAGGTGCTTCACCGCTTCCCACCCCAAACAACCAGCCTGTAGGTCAAGACCATGCCAGACATTAGAACCATCACGCCAAGCAGCATCGCACCGATGGCTTTAGGCAGCATACTGAATGTGTTTGCGTCCATGACTCACCCCTTGTGATAGGGCATCAGCGAACTGGTTCCCGTATCGCCTACGCGAACCCGAGCGGATGCCATATCGGGAATCGGGCCGTTTGAATTACCTTGGCTGGCGGTCTGCTGCTTTACGAAAGCCTGTGATGCAGAAATAAATGCGGGAATCGGCTCCGATGCCCTGCCGAAGTTGAGCCCTTCACCACATCGAGTGCAGGGCCTGGTAATCTTCATGACCGTTCGTGCTCCGGGCCGCTTGCGGGTGCTCTACGCAGGTAGGAGAAAAGATCAAGCAAGGTTTTGGACGCCCGGCGGGCGAAGGTTTCATCAAAGTCTACTGCCAAGTCGGCCGGAGGAAGATGCACCACGTCCAGGCGAAGGTCGGTAGCTGTGCTGTCCACAATCTCAGGAGGTACACTTGGTAGCCTTCTGGCATAGGCAGTGATAAGTGCATTATCGCAGAGGGTATTGATAAGCCGAGGAATGCCTTTCGAGTGCCGATATACCGCGGCTATAGTGTCAGCAGGGAACAATGAGCGGCCGTCTTTCGCCCCCGCGATCTGCAAGCGCCACTCAACATAGCCTTGAGTTTCGGTGATGTCCAACGGTGTGAGCTGCGCCCGATGAGCGATTCTTTGCTTAAGCTGCCGCAGCGTCGGTGAATCAAGTTTGTAATCCAACTCCGGCTGGCCGACTAGCAATATTTGTAGTAGCTTGCCACGAGTGGTCTCTAAATTCGTCAGCAGCCGGATCTCTTCAAGTATTTCCGCCGAGAGATGGTGTGCCTCGTCAACCACCAGCACCGTGGTGAGGTCCTGCGAACCACGCGACACCAGGAATTTGCTCAGATCGGAAATAATTTGGCTTTTGTTCTTGCCTGATACGGATAGTCCAAAATCGTTGGCGATGTATTCCAGGAACTCACACGGCGACAGAAGCCCATTGAAGACATATGCGTAGGTTATGTCTTTGCTTTCCTGGAATAGCTCGAGCACACAGCGCAGCAGGAGCGTTTTGCCTGTTCCAACCTCGCCCGTGAGTACGACAAAGCCTTTATGTCCGCGAACCGCATGGTAAAGCGCGGCCATCGCCTCGTTGTGTCTTGGAGTTGCAAAAAGGAACGCGGGGTCGGGGCTGATGTCGAATGGGTTCCGGCTTAGGTTGAAGAAGGCTTTGTACATCCGAGTGGATACTAACCCTTCAGGTAACTTACCGCGGAGCCGGCAAGGATCGTGGCGACAACGACAGCGGTAGCTGCCCAGCTGATCCATTCCTTCCGCTTCTCCCGGTGTTCATCCGCGGGATCATAGATGACGGGCAGCTCGGAGAGCACAGGTACCGCTAGCAGCTTGCGCAACTCTGACTCGCCGTAGACTCTATCATCCATCATTTCCGCCGCCGCCACGGCGCCTGCGCCGAGCACCAAACCCACAAACAGTCCTACTCCGCAGAGTTTCAGTCGATTCGGAAAGTCGGGCTTCAACGGCAGGCTGGGAGGATCTACGATTCGAAACCTTTCCCCTTGCTGTAGCAGTTCCATGCTAGTCGCCATCGCCGAATCATTTTTTTTCTTCAACATATCGTCATAGGAGGACTTCGATTGGTCGTAGCCTCGCGTCAGGTCTGCTAGTTGTTGCTCTATTACTGGCTCTTGATTCAGACGAGCTTGGTATTCATTGATACTGGCTGCTAGGGCCGCGATCGCCTGCTCGCGGTTCTTGATCTCGCTCTGGTTTGCCTGTAACTGGCTTTGCAGTTGAGCCAAGGACGTCGGATCCTTCGTTCCCGCTCCATGGTAGGCAGCACCGGGGATGCTAGCGTCGGATTGTGCCTTGTTGCTGTTCGTTTTCTGGTCTGCCAGGAGCTTGTTCCGTTCCGCTTCCGTCTTCGCGATCTGGTCTTTCACCTTGCGAATCTCCGGATATTCGCCCCCGTAGGTAGAACTCAGATCAAGCAATTGCGTCCTTAGCTTATCCAATCGATCGTCGAGTTCCGCAAGTCCAGTCTGCGGAACGTCCTTGTCGTTTTCCTTGGACGTTCCCCTGAGTGCTCGATACTGGCCTAACAGCGTTTCCAGATAGACCCGCTGCTGTTTGGTCGTGTTCAGCGCTTCGGACTCCGCCTGCAACTGCGATTGCAGTCCGCCCAGAATCTGAAGATTACTGCCTAGCTGGCTTGGAAGCCCTCCGATATGCTGAGCCTTGAATTCTCGAATCTTTTCCTCTTGTGCTTCCAATCCTTGCCGCTCGGACTGCAATTGGTCCTCAAGAAACTTGGTATTGCCTTCTGATTCCTGCTGTCGGACTTCGAGATTCTCATTGATAAACAAGTTCGTCAACTTGCTTGTGACTTGTTGAGCTATCCGCGGATCGCCCGCCGTGTAATAGATATTGAATGCGCTGATGCGGTTGTCCGTTCCCCGAACGAGTTGGACATCGATGTTCTTGCGCATTTGAGCGACAATTTCATCGGGGGATAGCCGCGTACGCTCCTTCGGATAAAGGTTCAGTTCGTCAACAATCTGCAGAAGGCGCGATCGGCTCACGATCTGTTGAGTGATGCTTTGCAGCCGCTCCTGCAGATTCTCACTGACGTTCGGAAGAACATAGTCCTTGGGCATGGTGGGCTGCTCTACCAGGATCAGCGTGCTTGATTTGTATTTGGGTGGCAGAATCCAGCTGGCACTCCAAACAGCGAGCCATCCCAGGAAGAATGGGATCAGAAATAGAAGGCGACGGCGGCTGAGAACCCCCAGGTAATGCTGAAGGCCCGGACCTTCCGGAACCTTGTTTTCGGTAACTGGAGGCATGGCTGATGTTACAAGGGTCGATCGAAGTGGAAGGTGAACGTCACGAACACGCGGCTGATGTTCGGAGTATTGGATATCGCACCGATGTCGGCGTATGTCTGGTGGGTCCAAGCTATAACCAAGCTGAAGATTCAGGCGGTTGGTGATGGCGCGCTGCGCGAGACCGCGCCTGTAAGCGTGTGGCCGCCGGCGCTCGTGCGTAGCAAAGCGTGGAGTCAGTGTTCTATAATTGGAGTAACCTCCCGAGATGCCGGTTGTCCAATCTCGACTCGCTTGCCAGGTGAGCGAAAATTTGCGCTATTCGAGTTGAATGTTCCATTCAGCCCGCCGCCACCACTTACCATCCGTGCATAGCTGGCTGCAACGGTGGTCCGCTCACCCCGCCAGCTCATGCTTGCCATCGTCATCGGCTGCCACGATGCAGCCGTCGGCAGCCCCTGCTGTGTCGAACTGTAGTGCTGCGGCCCGACGGATATCGATAGTGATAAGGTTGGGCTTCAGGTTAAGTGGTAAGAAAAGAAATACGGCATCGGTTTGGGTGCTTGTGCTTGGCGCAGTAGACTGATAGGAAAGAGTGTTTTGGTACTGATAGTTCACTCCGACGTAATATCGCTCGCGAAACCGGCTCGAATAAAAAAAAGACCCTCCAGCTGAGCGCGAATTAAACACACCGGAAACGGCATTTGAGTTCGAATAGTCAAGGCTGGTAAAGTTCCCGCCCCCTCCTATCATGCCGCTCTCGTTGATCCGATACGTGACCTGCGCACTCGTCGTATTGCTTATCTGATCGCCGCCGGCAAGATGACCGCGACTCCCGGCGTTGGCGCCGACCCGGAGACTGACGTGGCGTTAAGCGGATTGGGCTGATTGAAGATGTTGGAGGTCTTTTGAAACCCTTCCTGCAGGGTTGCGCTGAGATTAGGGCTGAGTCGATATTGAAGATTGAGGGCTCACGTTTTGGTTGCCCTGGTTGAGTGAGCTTGCCCGCTGATAGAAAGTGAACCCCGGGCTGTAGTTAAGCAGGAGGTGCATCCTGTAAGTGACCCTGTCGAGGGCAAGCGTAGGCCAGATCGAATAGCTCATGCTGCCAACAGGAGGGTCACCGCCGGTGACGTCGTTTGAGTAGCCAGTTGAAAAAGTAATGCCGTAACGCAGATAATTCGACTCGGTTTCCCCTGCGAATGTTGTCGCGTAGGATTGTCCGCTCACCGGTGGCGGAACGCTCAACTGTGTTTCATCAGCAGAGCTAGCGCTCGCATCCTGGCCATTCGTCTCCACTTGGCTCCATGCCAACGAACACGCCAGCAGCAGAAATGTGAAGCAGACCCGGGCAAGCATCTTCTGGCTAAGGTACGACCACCGTGTCATGGGGTTGAAGCTCTATGTTCTGGGCAGTGCTCTTGCCTTTTATGACGTCCTGGTAATTGAAGGGGAATCGGACTTCACTGCCGTCGGGATGTCGGCGCAGAATGTATATTGACTTTTGCTTGGCAAACTCACGGCAGCCACCGGCCAGCGCGATCGCATCCAGAACTGTCGTAGAATTCACCAGCGAATAGGACCCCGGCTTCGCTACTTTGCCCAGAATGTTGAACTTCTGGCTATTGATCTGCTCAACGATGACAGTAACTTCCGGCTCGTTCAAATAGGGCTGCAATCGGTGGGTAAGATCCTCCTCGAGCTTCAGCGGAGTTTGGCCGGTCGCCTGTACGTCTCCAATTAGCGGTAACGAGATTTTCCCGTCAGAACGCACCGGGATCGAGCGTGACAGATCGGGTTGCTTCCAGACGCTGATCGCCAATAGGTCACCGTTGCCAATGACAAATCCGTCATCGTGCGGCTTCACAGCCTGGGGGGAGACAGCGTTGCTGACAGAAGACACATCGGCAGAAACCAGAGGTGGGGCAGCAGACTGACTCGCGACCTGCGATTGGGCCCAGACTTGAGTCCCGACAAGAAAGCAGATCGCCGCCAAGCTTAAACTCGCGAGAAATACAGGACTCAATGAATTTTTCATACTTCAACTCTCAGCCGATGTGCCCTGATGAGCACCCTTCATTGGGTGCCGTGATTGCCGCCGAATCCGTGCCCATTCGACTTGGCTGCGGGTGATCCTGCGGCGATAGCGGAACCAGGGGCTCTCAATCGATATTGATCGATTTTGTAGAGTAAAGTTCGATAACTAACCTTCAGCATGCGGGAGGCAGCCTTGCGGTTCCAGCCTGTCCTCTCCAGGGCCGCGGCGATCGCAGTTTTCTCCGCTTCAAGCTTCACGGTTTGCACCAGCGCCTTCAACGAATGTGGGCGCGGAACCTCCGTGTCTTCCGTGGAAGTCCGGGATGCGGATATGCCGCCCATGGGGGGGGCGGAACTGTACTCATCAAAGCTTTGGGAATCTTCGTCAGTTGCGAAAGACATGTCCCGGTCAGCCGCGAGAAGCAGACGTTTGACGAACTTTTCCAGCTCTCGCAAATTGCCCGGCCAAATGTGGGATTGACATGCTTCCAACACAGCCGGGGAAAGGGGCCGAGGTGCCAGCGCATACTGCCGGGATAGCTGACGCATGAAGTAATGCAGCAGTAGCGCAATCTCTTCCCGACGTTCGCGCAAGGGAGGTACACGAACCGTGTAGGCGCTCAGCCGGTAACACAGGTCCTCACGCAGCTTGCTATCTGAAACGGCTGACTGCAGTCCAGTTGTACTGGCTGCCAGAATACGCACGTCTACCGAAACTGATGTTCCACTTCCGGGTCGCGTAAATTTCTGGCTCTGAAGGACCTGCGTGAGCTTGAGCTGCAGGGCCATTGGCATCTCCGTGATCTCATCGAGAAGAAGCGTGCCGTTGTCACAGAATTCCAACTTGCCGCGTTTCTCATGATGAGCGCCTCCTCCGTTTCGGCCCGCTCCGAAGAGTTCCGTTTCCAGAAGTTGGCTTGGCAGAGCCGCACAGTTAATTTTCGCGAATCTGAACCCGGACCGTACTGAGAGTTGGTGCAGCAGTCGTGCCGTGGTTTCTTTGCCGCTGCCGCTTTCCCCCAGGACGAGCACCGGGGAATCCGTCTCGGCGAGAAGTTCTACTTGCGCCCTCAGCTTTCGCATGAGTGGACTGGCAGCGACAAAGAACCGGTCACCCGCGACCTCGCAGACATCATCACTGGCGACCTCCGCCGCTTCCAGGGCAGTGACCTCGCTCAGTTGCCTTGTCGTTTGCCGCCGGATCGCTTCTTCCAGTGACTGATTGACGAGCGGTTTCTCCAGACAATCTCTCGCGCCAAGCCGCACAGCCTCCTCATAGGTCGCCCGATCTTCCTGATCATAGAGGGCAACGATAGGCAGTTCGGGTCGGAGGCGGCGGATCCAGCGCAGGAAATGGAGGGAATCCTTATCGGAACGAGGCAGGTCAATGACCAGCAGGTCAGGCGTTGTACTCGATTGAACTCTCTCCATGGCACCCCAGCCGCAAGTGGCTCCCTCAAGCTGCCAGCCATGCACTTCTCCCGCGGCCCAGAGTGGTCCCAGGATCGCGGCTTCGCGACTCACTACCAGCAAGCGCAGAGCTCCACGCTGCTGATTGGTTGAGAGAATATTGGAAGCTACAGACATCAAAGAAGAGAAGCCTCTAGACGGGCTCTACGTCGTATCCGGAGATTTTCACGCTCAGAGATCTTTGGATAACGTCCAGCGAGACAACCAGAGTATGCGCGCCGTTTCGCGAAATCAGAATTCCTTCGACACCATTCAAAGCCCCGCTTCGGATTCGCACTCGCTGGCCAATTTTGAGAAACGGATGGGAGCAGACGGGCAATTGTTCCTCCACCAGAACACGAACTGTGTTGATCTGTTCCTCAGGTATGGATATGCCCGTCCCATGAATTCCCACAAACTTCAGCACGCCATTGACCCGCAGGACCTTGAGTCTCTCCTGATGGTTCGGAACCACCTTGACAAAAACATAACAACCGAACACGGGCAACTCCACGACCTTTCGCCGGTCAGACCATTGGCGAACCTGCTTGGCCAATGGCAAGAAGCTGGTTATTCCCAGCTCGCGAAGCTCCTGATCTACTACTTTTTCGTGTCGCGCATAGGTGTGAACCGCAAACCATCTTTCCTCGTCGGCATTTGCACCGAGCCCAAAGAAAGGCGGTGGATCGGATAGCTTATAAAGCTGCGGAGCGGTGGACATAGCTTCGCCCTCTCACCCACATCGCGATCTTTTACAAGGTGCAATCGCGAATGCCTGACCCACTGGCGAAATCGGGAATCAAATCTGTTCCGCCAGAACCCAGGTTGCTGACCCAGTTTGAGGATGGTTAGAGAGCCCTCGAAATCAGACTTCAGCAAGCTGGTTGAGCCTTTAGGTAGGCCGCAGCGTACAAATAGTTGAACCGCGCCGCAAGAGGTACGGGGTCTCCGCGAAGTATGTATCTATAGCGGTAGAGTGCGAATTCTGTGCATAGGATGATCTTTTCTCAGAGAAGCTTTTCTCTAGTTCGGATTTCTCGCTTCAGCGGCACAGGCCTAAATTCCCGGTTTGGATTCCTGAAAAACTCGTAAAGTACTGTTAATAAATCAGATCGAGAAAGTACAGACTGAAAGAGTGCCCTCCGCCTGGCAACGTGCAGGGCCCCTCCGTCCCAAATTCGGAGTAATTTCAAAGTAACACCTATGTGGAAGGGGGGTGCCACAAATTGTGTGCAAAGAATGTACCACCATCGTTGTCTTGTGGCCTAATATGAATTGGGCTACGCTGTTGTGACCTAAAGGAATAGTTTGGTCTGGACAGGAAGTTCGCAAGTGCTTCTGGCCAAGTACTTCGAGCAGAGAGAGCAACTGTCCGGTGCATTCGGTTCCCTTGGATACTTGCTGTAATCTGATTTCGGAGTAACATGCGCCCCCAAACGTCTCCGTCCATCCGTGTGCTTGTCGTCGATAGCACGCGAGTTCACACTGAATTGCTAGCAGACGCGTTGAAGCGTGACGAATGTTTGCAGGTCACCTCGTTGCCTCCCGATTCCGACCGTCTCAAGACAGATCTCAATCCTAGCGATGCCGATGTCCTCCTCATCAGCTCCAATCTCGAGGGGCAGTCCGGCCGCGGCTTTGAACTGCTTCGAGCCCTGCGAAGCGTGCGTCCCGATCTGCGCGCTATCGTGCTCTTGGACAGCTCGCAGGGTGAGATGATTTTGAAGGCGTTTCGCGCCGGCGCGCAAGGCATCTTCAGCAAGAGTGACTCGGTCGAGACACTCGGCAAGTGCATTCGCAAAGTTTACGAAGGGCAGATCTGGGCGAACACCCACCAAGTGGCAACCTTGACCGAAGCTCTCGCGTCATCGCACCACATTCGTGCCGTCGACGCACGCGGTTTGAACCTGCTCTCCAAGCGCGAGATGGAAGTTGTTCGCGGCGTCGCCTTAGGGCTCTCCAACCGAGAGATCGCTGAGCGCTTGCAGTTGAGCCAGCACACGATAAAAAACTGCCTGTTTCGCATCTTCGACAAATTAGGCGTGTCGAGCCGAGTCGAACTTCTTTTTATGACCCTTAGCCAGGAGGGGAACGCTCAATCCGCCTTACAGCACTTTCTCAATGGGCGTGCTCATGAGAGCTTGCGAGATGAAGCTTCGCTGGTGGCTTGCAGGAACGCGGCATGCCGTGGAATTCTCATCGCGCAGATCGCCCTGGCTCAATATTACGCGTTAAACAAGGCCGTTCCGAACAGCGCCGTCCAGGCCTACGTCTGGTATTCGACTGCGGCAGCGCAGGTCTCCCAAGCATGCGGTGAGCTAGCCAAGGAACTCACCATCGAGCAACTTCTTGATGCGGAACAGATGGCGACAGAAAGGTCAAGCAAGTCAGGCGAAGCCTCAGTAACGGGAACCGAGCGAAGGCGGCCAGTACGCCGAACCCTAGGTCATGGAGCGTCGCGAACGGAACACCCTTCGACGCCTCACTGAGTTCAAACCGCCCAGACAGGAGAAGAAGTGCAATCGCAAGCGGCTTCCTATTTTGTTCATCCACAGGCATTGGTCGAAACCGAAGACATCGGTGAAGGCACTCGTATATGGGCCTTCGCGCACGTAATGAAGGGTGCGATCATCGGCAAGAACTGCAATATCGGTGATCACGCTTTTGTGGAATCGAACGTCACCGTCGGAGACGGCGTCACCATCAAGAACGGAGTAGCCGTTTGGGACGGTGTCTCGCTCGGCGATCACGTTTTCGTAGGACCAAATGCCGTTTTCACAAACGACCTGAACCCGCGCGCCGAAATCAAGAAGACGCGGGAGCAGTTCGTGCGCACTGAGGTTCACGAAGGTGCGAGTGTCGGAGCCAATTCCACAATCGTCTGCGGTGTTACTCTCGGGCGGTATGCATTCGTGGGTGCGGGCACCGTGGTCATACGGGATGTTCCGGCATACGCATTGGTCGTCGGTAACCCGGCCAGGCAGATCGGCTTCATGTGCCAATGCGGAGAACGCTTGCCGGAATCGCTGGCTTGTACGTGCGGCCAGCGCTTTGAGCGCGACGAACAAGGACTACGCCGGGTCGCGCTGACAGCTCCCTTGAACACCGCCCTCTAGCAAGGATCGCCGATGCGTCGCCGAAAGTCTGGCCGGGCTTGACTGAAACGCAATCACGCCACCAGCCCCCTAAGACAGAGACTCGACCGCTTCGAGGTATTTCTTCAGGCCTGCATCATCGGCCAAGACTTCCATTTTCGCCGCGCAGCGACCAGGGAACCAGGGATCAGGATGTCCTCCGTGCGGACCAGCCGGACCAGCGAACCCGACATCCCTAGTTATAGCCTCGCAAATCTGGAGGAGAAGTCGCACAAATTGCAACCGCCGGCCCTTTTTTTGGCCGGCAGTTGGTAAGCAAGAGGGAGAAGCAAAAGTTTCGTGTCCCGAGGCCGAGACGCTTCAGGACGCCTTCGTATCAGGCCAAGCCGCCCGTCGCGGTCTGGCGACGGGAGTAGAAAATGGCGCCGAAACAGGTAACACCAGCGAGAACCAGGTACATCAAAGTCGCACCGCCCTCAGGCACCAACCCAAAGAATTCCTGCGACTCGCAAGTCCCAGGCGTGCTACACCAGCCCGTCCCCAAGCCATTCTGCGGTGTGTATAGAACCAAGTTGTTGAAATCTCCAGCCAGGTAGTCGGCCAAGCCATTCTGGTTGGCATCTCCTATCACACCGCCCGTGCCACCCAAACACATCTTTCCAGACCAAGAGTTGGTAGATCCAAAAATCGCAGTGCAGCCAGCCTCGGTCACTCCGTTGCTGTTCATCGCTGCTAAAGCATCTTTTGAATCGAAGAAGGCCCAAAGCGCCCAATTGTAGTACTGCTGAGTAGGGCCCGATGATCCGTATATCTTGAGAGCCAGATAGGCCGCAGCAGCATACTGAGCGCCATTACCGCCCATGCCGTTCCAAACACCGCCAACGCCGTTGGCGGCGATGATGCTGTTCGCAGAAACTTGATTGTAGGTGTTGTTCTGACCTATGTAGGTAACGTCTTTGAAGTCGTCGCAAATGACATTCCCTACCGCGGAGCTGTTGGTGGTGTATGGTGAGGTGTACTCACCCCACAATTGTCCGGTCCAGCCAGTTACTTCAAAATCGGTTGCGAAAGCGCCGGACGCCCAGCACAGTAGCAGCATCATCACCCCTGCCAGCAACCAAGAACCGCACAAGGAACGCTTCATTCTCTTTAGCCTCGCTCTCTCTCTCGAGATGAGACCCTTGGGCACAAATGACAGCCCATCGGCCAAATCCTCAGTCCTTCGTGTGATTTCAGCCCTAAGCCGTTGTCCTGTCAAGACTGATAATTTCTGCGACCCCATTGCAAGTACTTGCAACCGAACCTAAGTCATTAAATATCAATAATATAAATACAATTGCCTGGGATGTGATGCCCCAAAAAATCTAATTGCGCCAAGACCTAGTGACCCAGGAATGCTGCGCAGCTCAGTAAGTCCCGTCTGCGCGGTTCGTCGCACCTAGAGAATCTGGCAGAACTTCCCCAAATTCTTGGCGCTCCGAGTGTTGTGACTTATACTCCGGCAGTGCGCCGCAATCGCTTTCATTGCACAGTTGGAGGTTACGCAGTGCGGGGTTCAGCCGCTTTCCGTTCGGTTCTAGTCCTGATTCTTGTTACAGTTTGTTTGACTGCCTGCTCTCGCGACCCCAACGTGCGCAAGCAGAAGTATCTTCACAGCGGCCAGCGTTACTTCGAGAAAGGAAAGTACCGCGAAGCCGCAATCGAGTTCGCCAACGCCATCAAAATCGATCCAAACTATGCTGATGCCCACTACCAACTGGCCCAGGTTTACCTCAAAACTCAGCAGCCGTCGCGCGCCTATCAGGAACTCGTTCGTACGGTGGAGCTGCGTCCCGACGACTATTCGGCCCGCATCGACGTGGCCGGGCTGCTGATTGCCGGCGGCCAACTGCAACAGGCACAGGAGCAAAGCGACTGGCTACTGCAAAACCGCCCGCAAGATCCCAAAGTCCACGCTGTCTCTGCCAATCTTCTGGCAGCGAAAGGCGACTTCCCGGCAGCAGTTGTGCAAATGCAGAAGGCGATTGAACTCGCTCCGAGCGATGGGGACCTGCATCTCAAACTGGCTTTATTGCTGTTAAAGACCGGTCAACCTGACGCAGCCGAAGCGAGCTTTAAAAAGGCAGTCGAACTAAATCCCAAGGCCCTGGATGCGTGGTTGATCATGGGAACTTATCATCAGGCAAGCGGCCAGTACGACAAAGCTGAGCAGGACTTCCGCCGCGCTATTGACGTCGACCCCAAGGACCCGGAGCCGCGCGCCGCCCTTGCCCGCCTATTGTTGGTTCAGGGCAAGAATGCTGAAGCAGAGGAGTTCCTCAAACAAGCAAAGCGAGACTTTCCGGACAACTCCGCGGGCTACCGCCTTTTGGGCGACTTCTACTTTACGACTGGCGATCTGAGCAAGGCGATGGCCGAATATGCTGCCCTCTACCAGGAACATCCCAAAGATATTCAGGTGAAGAAGAACTATATTCAGATTCTCATTCAGAGCAAGAGTTATGACGAAGCACGCAAGCTGAATGAAGAGATCCTGAACGCCAGCCCGCAGGACAGCGACGCTCTGCTGTACCGCGGTGAATTGGAAATCGCGACCGGCGATGCGAATAGCGCCACCGCGACATTGCAAACGGTGCTCAAGAATGATCCCAACAACGCCGCTGCCCACTACCAGTTGGGACTCGCGTTTCAGGCGTTAGGGAACTGGGAGAACGCCAAGAGTGAATGGCGTGAGGCCGTGCGCATTCGCCCCGAATTCATTGACGCCCAGCGGTCACTGGCCTTGCTGGCGATGCGCCAAGGCGACATGGGTACGCTCGAACCAGCAGCTTCCCAGCTCATTCATCTGGAGCCTTCCTCTCCCGAGGGCTACGCACTACGTGCCGTCTCCGAGATCAACACCAGGCAGTTCGATGAGGCTGAGCAAGATGCACGCAAAGCGATAGCAGCGGACCCGCGAAGCCATCTGGGCTATGTTCAATTGGGGAACCTGCGGCTCGTGCAGAAGCAGTACAGCGAAGCCGGCAAAGCTTACCAGGACGCGCTTGACCGTGACTCCAATTCTACCGACGCGCTCCGCGGCCTGATGAATACTTATCTGGCCCAAAAGCAGATCGACAAAGCCCTGGCAGTCGCCAATGCACAAATCGCCAAATCACCCAACAATGCCAGCTTCTACTACCTATTCGGTAGCGTGCTTTTCCACGACAAGAAAGATTTGAATGGCGCGGAGGCGGCCTTTAATCGGGCAATGGAACTTAACAAGAGTAACCCTGGGGCTACGATTGAGCTAGGCCGGGTACAAGCGGCAAAAGGAGAGACTGACCAGGCTATCGCTACTTATCAGCAGGCGATCAAGGACCATCCGCGCGTTCCCGATTTCTATATCCTGCTGGGCGAGCTGTATGAATCCAAACGGGATTGGAGCACGGCGAAGGAAGCCTACCAGAAGGCCTTGGAAGTCAAGCCTAACGATCCTATTGCTTCGAACAATCTTGCTAATGTAATTCTGCAAACCGGCGGCAATGCTGATGAGGCGATGTCGCTGGCCCAGGTCGCGCGCCAGCAGATGCCGGATTCCCCGGTTGCGGCAGACACTTTAGGTTGGGCTTACTACCAGCAAGGGGCCTACCGCTCGGCGGTCAGCATGTTGCAGGAAGCCCTCAAGCTTCAGGAAAAGAACAAGGCGCCGGAAAGCGCCGACATTCACTATCACCTGGGGCTGGCCTACCAGAAGACCGAACAACCTGTGCTGGCGCGCCAGCAGTTGGAACGCGTGCTTAGGATCAATCCCAACTACAGTGAGGCCGCCGAGATCAAGAAGCAGCTCGGCAGCTTGAAATCATAACGAGCAGTAGGTGTTGTCGAGAGGGCCCTCATGCCCATCCTTTTGCGCGGAGGTTCAGAAAAACGCGCGCGGCTACAACGAACTTCCGTCGCACAGCAGCTTGCAGCACCGTACCCGATGAGTTGCTCCGCTGTGTGAATGGATGAAGAATGAGACCTCAAACTGAAACGCGCTGCTTCCTCGAGTCAGTTTTTGTTCGAGTCGCTATCAAATCAATAAAATCCAAGCTATTGGGAGCTTGACCTAGGCAGTCCGTGTGATCGCAGGGAATGGTTCAGAAACCCAGCAGTGCTCGACCGCTCTCTGTCAGGAAACACACGCGATGCTCAGTCGCGAGCTAGTCGCGCGGTATTTCGAAATGCCTTCGGGGAAGCAATCGTGAACCGGGGCCTTCTTCGTGGATCTCGACACAAGATACGGCTTAGGTGGAGACGCGAACCTCACCGCAGCAGACACCTCGCGACTCCCGCTGAATTCATTTTGAAACATTGCGCTGCATCGATCTCGCGCGCAAGCACGGCTACCCCTGCGTGGTTTCACACCGCTCCGACGACACCGACGACACCACCATTGCAGATTTCACCGTCGCGACCGGGGTTGGGCAACTGAAAACTGGCTCTGGTTGTCGCGGCGAGCGCGTGGCCAAGTACAACCGACTGCTTGAAATTGAAGCGGAGCTCGGAAATGGGGCCAAGTACGCCGGGCGTGACGTGTACGCGAAGTGGATTGGAGAGGTCACACAAACCAAATGACGGAAGGGCGTCAAAATCTTCTACGTTACACACCTTCACGAATTCGCACGCAGATCTTACGCCGAACGAACGGAAGACGTGCTGGTCCTTCGCGCCGACAGGAAAGAGGATGGGACGCGAACCTTCAGCCGATCCAAGGAGAGCCGTTGGACACCAGCTACGGCCTGGACCTGTTGCAGGCCTGCGGGTTGCACTAGCGTCCCGGGACTAACCGGCGGCAAAAGACCGCTGAATAAACCGCTGTATTTCTGGGTGCATAAATGGGTGCATAAAACCGTGCCGAGGTGCGTGATTTTGCCCGAAAAAGGGCACGTAACAGCGGCGTAAGCTATTGATTCCTCGCAACAGGACAGGTGCGGGTCGGGTTTTCAAGACCGCCTGTTTCAACCGCTCACACATCCCTCCGCGTGAGGCGATGGTTGGCTGAAGAGAGTTTATCGCATTTGACCGCGTAACCTACGCTGTAGATCAGCCGTCTTGGGTAGCGCCGATAACTTGAAGCGCGAAGGCCAGAACCCGCTGTAGGAGGCTCGGGCCTTTGAGCGGCTGCGTCGCGCCGCTATGCACCATCAGGCCTTGGTCCGACCGACTACAGAACAGATTTCAACTCGCCTAGAAAAACGCAATGGCGGCAAGGTGCGATCAGGCTACTCGGATAGGGACAACGTTTCGCGGCGACTCGACGTGATCGCTAGCTGAGGCAGGCAGGAGAACGCTGAAGATCGACCCGTGTCGCCGCTGAGTGTGTGTACTATGAGCGCGTATGGATCCACCATGTTTCTGCACGATTTCGCGCGTCACCCATAACCCCAGCCCGCTCCCCGTTTTAGGTTTCGTGGTGAAGAACGGATCGAAGATCTTGAACAGCAGCGAGCGAGGAATGCCCCCGCCGTTGTCGCAGACACTCACCAGCAATCGTTGCGAGCGGCCATCGCCCCAGCCTCGCGCGCGCACGCGAATCGTTCCCCCGGACGGGAGCGCGTCCATGGAGTTCTCGATCAGGTTGTCGAAGACCTGGCGTAATTCACCGGGGTAGCCAGACACGACGGGCGGATCATTGATTTCCAATCGCAGCTCAATACCTCTGGCGTTCAGCTTCTTCTTCTTCCAGCGCGCGATATGCTCGAGGATCTCGGCAATGTTCACCTGAGTTCTCTCCCTGGTGGCTCGGTGATAGCTGAGCGTCTGGCGGGTGATCTCTCCGGCGCGCTGCACTTCCTTTAGCAGAAGGTCGGCGTACTTGCGTGCCTCTTCATCGAGAGGTTGATGGTGGACCAGCAGGTAAGCCAGGTTGGTAATCGACTCAAGAGGATTATTGACCTCGTGGGCGAGCGTTGCCGCCAACCGACCGGCGGCCGCGAGCTTCTCCTTTTCGATGAGGGCGGCCTGGGCTGCCTTGCGCTCGCTGATGTCGCGAACAATCTTGGAGGCACCTACGACCCGGCCATTTTGATCCTTAATCGGCGACACGGTGAGCGAAATATCGAAGACGTCACCACTCTTTCGCATGCGCCGGGTCTCGTGATGTTCGATGCTCTCTCCAGCCCGGATCTTGGCCAGAATGTGCGGCTCTTCGTGATGTAGCTCAGGCGGAATAATGGTCAAGACGGAACGGCCGACGATCTCCTCAGCGGTGTATCCGAACATGCGCTCGGCGGCTGCGTTCCAGTCGGTAATGATACCGTTAAGGTCTTTCGCAACAATGGCATCGTCAGAAGATTCCACGATGGCCGCCAGCCGTGCGTTCGCGGCATGTTCCTGCTGTTGGATTCCAAGGTCGCGAGCCACCAGGGCTGAGCCGATAATTCGATTTTCAGCATCTCTAAGCGGCAACATGGCTACGGAAATCTCGATCTTTTGTCCGCGCTTGTGCAGCCGTTGTGTCGGGTGCTGGTCGATGCGTTCGCCGTGCCGCAGACGTTCAAGGTTCGCCCGTTCCTCGTGGTGCATGTCAGGGGGTACAAGCAACAGAACCGATTGCCCGATGATTTCCTGTGGCTCATAGCCGAACACCCGCGTTGCTGCTAAGTTCCAGGTATGGATGACTCCGTTTTCGTCTCGGCCGACAATCGCGTCCTCGGAAGAGTCCACAATGGCGGCCAGACGAGCGATTAGCTCCTCTGGCGGAAGCCTTTGAGAACGCAATCCAGCTCTGTTGTAAGCGGATATAGGCACAGGACTTGGCACGGAGCTTTCGCATCATGCTGACGGCCAGCGGACGCGCATGATACGTCCTCGATTGGATGGAGAGCAGGGCAGGAAGAGTTGCTTAGTGAGAAAATTAGCGGCCTCCGATTTGCCAGCTATTCACACACTGCGAAGCCGCGCTCTGCCATGCTAAAAAGGATGAGGGGTCTCAGCATGACGGAAGCAACAAAGCAGCGCGAAACGATTTCACCTTTAGCGGGCAAACCGGCTCCCAAGGACATGCTCATCGATGTAACGCGCCTGGAGCGGGACTACTATGAACGCAAGCCCGACCTCAGCGATCCGGCGCAGATGGTGGCGTTCGGGACCAGCGGGCATCGCGGAACTCCCCTGAATGGCAGCTTCACCGAGGCGCACATCCTCGCCATTACGCAGGCAATTTGCGAATACCGCAAGCAGCAGGGTGTCGATGGTCCCCTTTATATGGGCAAGGATACGCACGCGGTTTCCGGCCCGGCGCAGCGCACCGCTTTGGAAGTGCTCGCGGCCAATGAGGTCGAGACCTTCATCCAACCGGATGACGGCTTCACCCCCACGCCCTCGGTCTCGCACGCCATTCTGATCTACAATCGCGGGCGCAAAGAACACCTCGCGGATGGCATCGTGATTACTCCGTCGCATAATCCACCAGAGGATGGCGGATTCAAGTACAACCCCACCAATGGCGGTCCGGCCGATACCGACGTCACCGGCTGGATTCAGGACCGCGCGAACGACTTGCTGCGCGCCGGCAACACTGGCGTAAAACGCGTGTCGCTTGAGTCGGCGATGAAGGCCAGCACTACGCATCAGCAGGACTTTGTCATGCCCTACGTCAATGACTTGCGCAACGTTATTAATATGGACGCGATTCGGGGCGCAAAACTGAAGCTGGGAGTCGATCCACTGGGCGGCGCGGCCGAGCCTTACTGGGAGCCGATTAACTCCGTGTACGGATTGTCGATTGATGTGGTGAACCCGAAGATCGATCCGACCTTCTCTTTCATGACAGTCGATCACGACGGCAAGATTCGCATGGACTGCTCCAGTCCATACGCCATGGCATCGCTGGTGAGGCTGAAAGACAAATACCAGGTCGCCTTCGCCAACGATCCCGACTCCGACCGTCACGGCATCGTTACCCCTTCAGCCGGGCTGATGAACCCGAACCATTATCTCGCGGTGGCGATTCAGTACTTGCTGACGCATCGGCCCCAGTGGTCGCAGGGTCTCATCGTGGGCAAGACGCTGGTCAGCAGCAGCATGATCGATCGCGTGGTCCAAAAGCTCGGTCGCAAGCTGAGCGAGACACCCGTCGGATTCAAGTGGTTCGCGCCAGGCCTGTTTGACGGCACCTTTTGCTTTGGCGGAGAAGAGAGCGCTGGCGCCAGTTTCCTGCGTATGGATGGAACCGTCTGGACGACCGACAAAGACGGCCCGCTACTCGCGCTGCTCGCTGCCGAAATCATGGCCGTTACCGGCAAGGATCCGGGCGAGCACTATCAGGAGCTGACGCGAGAGTTCGGCTCTCCGCTGTACACGCGTATCGACGCGGCGGCCACTCCGGAGCAGAAAGCGAAACTTGGCAAGTTGTCTCCTGAAGCCGTAAAGGAATCCACGTTAGCGGGCGAGCCAATCACTGCCAAACTCACCAGGGCCCCGGGAAATGGCGCGCCGATCGGCGGATTAAAAGTGGTCGCGCGAACCGGATGGTTCGCCGCTCGGCCTTCCGGAACGGAAGATATCTACAAAATCTACGCTGAGAGTTTTCGGGACGAGGCGCATCTCGACGCTATCGTCGAGGAAGCGCAAGAAATCGTGAACCACGCGTTGGCGTAAGGCCCTGCGCGTCAAGGCCTGCCACGAAACTCACGCGTAAGCGACGACGGTGGGACAAACTTCACATCCGTCCCGCAGGGACAACATATCTAAGCCCAGCATTTCCAAATGCTGGGATATCGTAAGTGGGAAATGATGAGTCCGCTTAAGCGGACGACACGAGTTTCGTAACAGCCTCGTCAAGGCCGGGTTTTCCAGGCGCCGCAAACGATCCCACCGACCAGGAAGCTGAAACCCACAACTGCGGCCACCGGAAGCAGACTACCCGCGTCGGGTAGGATGCTGGCCGCTTCAATGCGATCCTGAGGCTCCGCAGACTCCGTTTTCTTCGCCTGCGAATTTGCGGCTGGGGCCGAAGCTGGGTTCTGCAAGTCCTGGTGAACGGTTAGAAGATTGTCGGCCGGGCGCTGTGCAGCTAGCGAACTCAGCGAGGCCACGACCGCGCTCGGTGCCTGGGCCGCCGCCGCGGACACTTGCGCCGGCGCGGTGACATAAGACACCGCCAGTAGCGCTATGATGAAGAATAGGCTTGCGTATGAAGTGGGGCGCACGATAACTCCTATCTATATAACCGGCAATATAAAAATTGCGCTTCGTCCGTAATTCCTACCTGTTGCCCATTCGGCAACAACTTAGCGCGTACTCTCGGGTTTGTAAGTGGCTGAACCAGAGAGGCTTAAGAACTACGGTGAAACTACGTGATCCTGAATAGCCGCTGTAACTAAGTTAGCAATTTAGTCACCGCTCAGCTACTCGCCTGAACTGCAGTAGCACTCGTAAGATGTTATTGACAGGGAATTTGGTGTGCTCGAAAATTGTTATCGAAGGAAAGAAACCCTAGATGTTTGACTCAGGTACCGGTAAGGCTCTGGATACCCCCGAACCGCATTCAGGATCCTCGCGGGGCCACATTATTCTTTACGTGCTCATTGGCCTGGCAGTCGTCTACGTTGGGGCGTCGCTGTATTTCATGTACTCGCTCAAGACACGGCTGGATGCCCTTGATCAGAAGCAAATGGTCCTGAACGATGCGCAGCAGCAGCTTGTCGCGCGCTTGCACAGTACCTCCAACGAGTTCAAGCAGGCACTCACCTCCGAAGTCGGTCTCACCAAGCAGGAGATTGCCCAGCGGGCGGCCGACCTGGAACGCGCCCAGAAGCAGTCGGAAGCCAAGTTAACGTCCGCGCAAAAACAACAGGGTCAGCAGATCGCCGCGGTGAATACCGCGGTCAGCGGAGTGAAGACTGACCTGGGTGGCACCCAGACTCAAGTCCAGAAGACCCAGGCCGATCTTGCCGCAACCAATCAGAAGCTGGAGAAGACGATCGGCGACCTGGGTGTGCAGAGCGGTTTAGTTGCCCGCAACGCCAGCGAACTGGACGTCCTGAAGCATAAGGGCGATCGCAACTACTACGACTTCACGTTGCAAAAGGGCCAGAAGCAGCCCGTCTCGACCGTCAGCCTGCAACTGAAAAAAGTTGACGCCAAGAAGAGCCGCTTCACCTTGAACGTCATCGCCGACGATCGCACTATCGAAAAGAAAGATCGTACGGTCGGCGAGCCGTTGCAGTTCTATACCGGCCGCGATCGGTTGCTGTATGAGATCGTCGTGTTCTCCGAGACGAAGAACTCAATCACCGGATACCTGGCGACACCGAAGAATGCGCCTACGCCGGTGACGCCGTAGGGCTTTCCCGAAATGATTTGAAGTGGGCCATATTTTTTGATCCGTGAGACGTGGAAAGTACGGCGACGTTGTAAACTGCAGCCACCGAGATGGAAGCCAACGAACTTCGCGAAATCTTGCAGGGAATCGAAGGACGATTGAGTGAGCGGCTGAATGAGGTCGAGAGCCGCCTACGCGAGCACATCGATGTGCGCGAGAAGCGCCTACGCGCGTATATCGATGAGCGAACGCATGACGCGGAGACGCTCATTGTGCGAGCTTTCGGCGCCTACCAGCAGTCGGCGGCGATCCGCTTTCGCAAGATTGAAGCCGATCTTTCGAACGTCAACGCCTCCACGACCGAGCAGATGGACGCGTTCCAATCCAAGCTTCTGGAGTTGGAAACCCGGCTAGTCGCGCTCGAGAAGCCCGCTCCTCCGGCCGCCTGATCTCTACTTTCCCGCTTCCTTCAACACAATTGGCTTCTGATCGTACGGCACCACTGTCACGGTCAGGCTCTTCCTGGTGTCAAAATCGCTTTGGTCGATGGGAAAGGTCACAATCACGGTTCCGGTTTGTTGCCCTCCCGGCGGAATCTTGGTCTCAACCGCTAGTGGCTTCATGGCGTGGTCTTTCAGGTCGGGATACGCCTGAAAATAGCGGTCGTAGTCGGAAGGCGAGGCCGCCTCGTCCGTGTAGGTGTCGGTTGGCGTTTTCAGCTCGGCCGTGATCTCCTTGATGTAGAGCGGCTTGTCGCCCACCGCCTTGAGCGAAACCTGGATCGCCAGCATTGAATTGGGCTGACCTTTATTCTGGCTAATGAAGACATTCTCGATTTGCCCTTGTGCGATGGGCTTGGCGCGAAAAACATACGCAACGCCGAAGATGAACACGACCACTACGACGAGGGCGATTACTAATGTGAGAACGGGCGGCAAGGTGCGGCGAGGACTGTCGAACTCTTCGGTGATCGGCACATGACCGGCATCGAACTCTCGCCTGTGATGCTTATGAGTGGCGTTAGGCATGAGAGACTCCTGGGAAACTGCCCGGATTGGTTCGCGCAAAGCCGGCTAAGTAGACGGCCAGATGTGCTTCATAGCTCTGCGGAATTCTTGTTCCGGAAGCGTATTCAGTATGTCACGCGATGTCAACCAGGCTCTGCGTGCTTGCAGAATTCCGTACTTCAATTTCTCAAAATGGGAAGTGTGATGAGCGTCGGTGTTGATGACAATCTTCACTCCGCGGTCGCGCGCCATGCGTAAATGAACGTCATTCAGGTCAAGCCGATCAGGATAAGCGTTTAGCTCCATCGCCACTTTCTTCTCCGCTGCGGTCTTAAGCACGGCCTCCATGTCGAACTTGTAGGCGTCACGTTTCAACAACAGGCGGCCCGTGGGATGGCCGAGGATCGACACGTTTGGATTGCTGATGGCGCGCAGCAGGCGGTCGGTCATCTGCTGCGGTCCCTGGCTGAACAGCGAGTGAACGCTAGCGACCACCACGTCCATCTGCTCCAGCACGGAGTCGGATAGATCGAGCTCGCCATCGCCCAGGATGTCCACTTCGATGCCGGCGAAAATTGTTATGCCATCGATCTCGTCGTTGGCTGCGCGGATGCGCCGGATGTGTTGTTCGGCTCGCGCGTCGTCCAGTCCGTTGGCAAAGGCCAGGTTCTTGGAGTGATCGGTGATCGCGATGTACTGGTAGCCTCGCTCCTTGGCGGCTTGGGCCATCTCGTCGATGGTGCAGCGTCCATCAGTTTCGACGGTGTGCATGTGTACTTCGCCCTGGATGTCGCTGAGCTCGACGAGCTTGGGCAGCGTGTGCTTGGCCGCGCCTTCGATCTCGCCGCAGTTTTCGCGTAGCTCCGGCGGGATCCAGTCGAGTCCCAGCTTGCCGTAGATTTCGTCCTCGGTGGTACCGGCAACACGCTGGTTGCTATCCGAGAGTGAACAGGCCGTACTCGCTCAGTGTGTAGCCCTGCTTCAAAGCGCGCTGGCGCAGCGTCACATTGTGGTTCTTCGATCCGGTGAAGTATTGCAGGGCTGCTCCGTAAGACTCCGATGGCAGGGTTCGCACATCGACCTGCATGCCGTTCCGCAACTTGAAGCTGACCTTGTTATCGCCTTTGGCCAGCACCTCGACGATGCCGGGGAAACGCAGGATCTCCTCGATCAGCTCGGCGCGCGTATGGTCATCTTCGCAACACGGGCCGGTGATGAGCACGTCGAGGTCGCCGACCGTCTCGCGCCCACGGCGTAGGGAGCCGGCTGGAGTGATCTTTTCAACGCCCGCAATGTGCGCAAGATGCGTCGTGAGCTTTTGCGCGGTGCGGTCGGCTTCATCGATGAGGAAGCGTCCCGAGATGCGGCGATAATCCTCAATCGCCTTGACTATCTTTTGCTCGGATTTTTCGCTCAGACGCGGCAGTTCGCGCAGCTTGCCCTCACGCGCGAGCTGCTCAACTCCGGCCAGGTCGCTCACTTGGAAGGCGCTCCATATCAGCGCGATGGTCTTCGGTCCCAGCCCTTGAATCTTTAACAATTCCAGCATCGACGGCCGATATTTTTCCAACAGCTCCTGATGCTGTTTGAGCTTGCCGGTCTCGCACAGCTCCTTGATGTTCGCCGCCATGCCTTTGCCGATGCCTGGCACTTCCAGCAGCTTCTTGGGCTCGCTGAGCAGGGAAGAGAGCTGGTCTGACGAAGCCTCAACCACCTCTGCTGCGCGGCGATACGAGCGGATACGGAATCCGTCATCGCCGTTGATCTCCATGAGATCGGCGGTTTCGTAGAAGACGTTCGCGATGGCTTTGTTATCCAAGGTTTCCGGGGTCCCGTGCTTAGGGTTCGTCCACAGCTAGAGGCTATCTAGCTATCTTGCATAGTGATTTCAATTTTTGTATGTGGTAATCTCCGGCGCAAAGGGCTGA
The DNA here is from genome assembly GCA_963846795.1 of uncultured Acidobacteriaceae bacterium. Classification (GTDB taxonomy): domain Bacteria; phylum Acidobacteriota; class Terriglobia; order Terriglobales; family Acidobacteriaceae; genus CAVVDY01. The sequence goes on along the minus strand of CAWJXJ010000009.1, from coordinate 1,073,204 downwards.
ACTCTCGTGTGTTGTATCAGGGCCCGACTTCAGTCGGGCCGAAAACGCACCCAGTCATGCGGGCTTTAGCCCCTGCCACGTCCTCTTTATTCAGGGCCTAAAGGCGAGCTCTTGTGTGAGCAGCATTGGCCCGGCTAAAGCCATGCCCTGATACAAAGCTCGACAATCCAACTTTTCCGCAGTCTGTGAATCCTCGCCCTGAAACAAGCGCAGTGTAAAACGGATTCTAATTACAAGCCAGCTTGCCACTCTTTATAAGAGCTGCTCTGACCTGCTCCAGTGGAACTCTCTTCTCCTTGCAGCGTGCTCGCGAAACCAGTACATCTTCGATCTCTTCCCACAACTCTCGGTGCTTATGGAGATTGATTTGGACCGCAACGCGGCGGCCCTTTTCATCAACAACATACCGAATACCGGTCACACCTCCATTCTCTCTCATAGACAGCCCCATCGGAAAGCATCGGTGAACTGCGGCATAATCGTATGTTACGGGGGTTTGCCGTGAAGATTGATTGGTCGGAATGCCAGCTCGTTGAGAGTAAACCCGGGGTGCTCTCCGGTGCTCCAGTGCTGAGTGGTACCCGTATGCCAGTGGATGCAATCGTCGATAATTTCGACTACGGCCTCACCATCCGGGGGATCGCCGAACAGTTTGAGATTCCAATCGATCATGTGCATGCCGTACTCACCTACGCCAAGAGCCAGCTCAAAACGGATTTCTAAACGCCCTTGCCCCAATAGCAAAACCCAGCCCGGCGGCTGGGTTTGCCAGAAGAATCGGACAGTCGACTACTGCGCCTTGGTGACGTTGTCGGCTTGAGGACCTTTCTGCCCTTGCACGATTTCAAATTCCACAGGATCGCCTTCCTGCAGGCTCTTGTAGCCTTCGCTGTGAATGGCGCTGTAGTGCACAAAAACATCCGGACCATCGTCCCGGCCGATAAAGCCGAAACCTTTCGCGTTATTGAACCACTTTACGGTTCCTTTCGTTTTCACTTTCGTTCTTCCTCCGGGCCCACGCCCATCAGCACCCCTTGGGCGAGGTGCTGGCTTGAATTACGTCCAACAGGCTGGTACCTACCCAGCCCAGATCGAGGAGGAGCTTGCGTTCCAGGAGACCTGCGGCAGATCGGAGATGTTGCCTGTCAACGGCGTGTTCTAATTGTGCTCTTGGAGAGGCTGTAGTGTCAAGAAGGTATATAGCGTAGTTCTTTAAGATACGGCAGTTTAGGCGGAATACATTAACCATTGACCCATAGTGATTATCTAAAAAGTAACCACGATTTGAACACGGAAGCCACGCTCGCAAACGCAGTTCGGACGCTGCACCTCAGCAGCCCTGCTGCGCGTAATACCAGAGCATGGCGGCGATGGTTTTTCCGTCGCGAATCTCGCCCGACATGATCATCGTGACCGCCCGCGAGAGCGGAACCAACTCATATTCAATGCGTTCGTCGTCTTCTGGTGCTGCCTCGCCCGGCTTCAGTCCGCGCGCGAGGAAGACGGTCATGGTCTCATCCATGAAGCCCGGGCTGGGATAGAAGAAAAGCGCCTTGCTCCAGGATTTTGCGCTGTAACCGGTCTCCTCGCGCAGCTCCCGTTTCGCGGCCGCCAGAGGTTTTTCTTTGCCATCGATGCGACCGGCGGGAATCTCCCACAGGTAGTCCTGCGCGGCGTACCGGTATTGCCGCTCAAGCAGCACGCGGGGCTCAGGCGCGCTGTCGTCGACGGCCAGAATGACCACCGAGCCGGAGTGGCGCACCACATCACGAACTGCCGTCACCCCGTTGGGCTCGCGCACTTTGTCGGTGCTGACGTTGAAAACCTTGCCACGAAACGAGGTTTTGCTGGAGAGAACTTTGGCTGCGCTCTTTTGTTTGCGAATCTTGGCGGATGGCATGACGATTCACTATAACGCGGCCGGCGCTAGCAACTCTCGCGAACCAACCCATCCCTACCGAATGTCACGAATCTGCCCGGCAGCGCGGTTCATCTAACCCACGAATGCTGGGAGCGGATCCCTATCGCAGTGCGTTGCAGAGCTTCGCGCAACTGGTGAATCCGGCGCATGATGACGAGGCCATTGACCTCGCCGGAGCCGCGCTGGCGCTGGCGCGCATCGAGTATCCCGAACTCGACATACACACTTACCTGCAGCGGCTAGACGCGCTGGCTGCAAGAGCAAAGCGAGAGCTACGCGCGAATCCCAGCGCGCGCGAGAACATCGCGACCCTCAACCGGGTGCTGTTCGAGGAAGAAGGCCTGCGCGGCAATCGCGACGATTATTACGACCCCCGAAATTCCTTCCTCAACGATGTGCTCGATCGCAAGCTGGGGATTCCGATCACTCTCTCCGTGGTCTACATGGAAGTCGCCCGCCGAATCGGATTTCCCCTGGCCGGTACCGCTATGCCTGGACATTTTTTGCTGAAGCATTACGACGTGCTGTCGGGCGAGATCATTATTGATGCCTTCAACCGCGGCCTGGTGCTGACATCCGGCGATTGTAAGACCCGTCTCAAAGAAATTTACCGTGGCGAAGTCGAGTTCAAGCCGGAGTTCCTCTCGCCGGTTACCCGCCGCGAAATCCTCACGCGAATGCTCAACAATCTGCGGCAGATCTACTTCACGCAGCGCAACTTCCGCAAAGGGCTGATGGTCCTCGATCTGCTGCTGGCCATACCGCCGCGCTGCGCCGACATGCTGCGCGAACGGGCGCTGGTCAGGTTAAATCTCGACCAATATGTGGGGGCCGCGCAGGACTTGGCGAACTATCTGAAGCTCTGCCCCGACGCCCCCGATGCCGAAGACGTGCAGGAGACGTTGGACATGGTCCGGCAACTCCTCGCTCGCTTGAATTAGCCGTCATTCTGGCGAGTGGCCATTTTGTGCCAAGAGCCGACGGTATCAAAATATATGCATCCAATCTGGGGGAAGGGCAGGATCAAACTTGCGTTCCACAGCCAAAGCTGGTTACCATGGTAAAGTCCTCCAATCGCCGCACCTCCGTGCAGGCGTTCCATGCGCCAAAATGTCCAGGCGCCAGACGGACGTAACGAACTCGAATTCGAGAACGACTCCAATCGCATAATTGCCGACTCCGCAGTTCTTGTCGTGAGCAGCAAGCCAGCAAATGCGGTCAAGATGTGGGAACCCGCAACCTGCGGGAATTGATTAACGAGAGAAACATGAATCAAGGATCGAACCCTCCATCCGGCCAGCCCGGCGGAGGGAAAGGACGCAGGCGGCGCCGTGGGCGTCGTGGACCTGTCACGCAAGGTGCTCAGCCTCAGGGACAAGGCCAGGGTCGCGGCCCGCAACAGGGCCCCGGCCAGCACCGTCACGGCAAAGGACGCAAGCCGGGCCATCGTCCCGGCCAGCGCACCGGCCAGAGCCAGCCGGGCGGCGGCATCTACACCGCTCCCATGGACCACAGCTACCGTGCGGCGCAGCAGAACGGTAATAGCAACGGCAATCAGCAGGGGCGGGGACGCGGCCGCGTAGGCCCCGGGTTCGCCAAGCAGTTCTTGCCGGCCGACCCCGAGCCGCTGCCGGTGACCGCTGACGCAGGACCGGCGCGCATCTACGCCTTCGTTGACGACCTGTTCTTCCTGACCAAGATTCAGGAGACCGGCCGCAAGCTCAACGTGAAGGTCGAGTTCGTCAAGACCGACAAAGAACTCTACGAGCGCATGGGACAGAACGGCGACGATAAGCCTTCGCTGATCATCTTCGACCTGAACAACCTCGGGGCCAAGCCGCTCACCCTCATCCCCAAGCTGAAATCGAAGCTGAAGAAAGCCACCAACATCATTGGCTTTGTCTCGCATGTCCAGGGCGAACTGAAGATGAAAGCGCAGGAAGCGGGATGCGACATGGTGCTGCCGCGCTCAGCCTTCTCGCAAAACCTGCCGCAGTTGTTGCGCCGGCACGGTGCGCCAGAAGAGCTGCAGGAGCAGGGCTAGCCAGCCGCTCTTGGCTGTTGCTGTTGGCTTTTGGCAAGAAGCTCTCTGGCGGATGGTTTTGTATCAGGGCCCGACTTCAGTCGGGCCGATCAGCAATTCTAAGTACCTGTCATCCTGAGCCCGCCGCGGCGGGAAGGACCTGCTGTTTGATCGCCGCGCCCGAGCCGCGCCTCTATCTTGGCGGTAAAATCGCTAGTTGTCTTCCCTTGTTTCATTGCGGCGCAACTGGCGCGTAATGCTTAGCATTGCCGCCGTCTCCATCCTGCTGCTCGGCGCCGCTAAATCACACCCGACGACCTCGTCCGCGCCAACCTTCTACAGAGACGTCCTGCCCATCCTTCAAGACCATTGCCAGGCATGCCACCGTCCCGGCGAAATCGCTCCCATGCCGTTCGTGACATATGAGCAGACCAAGCCTTGGGCTGGCGCGATCCGGACCGCCGTCGAATCGAAGGCCATGCCGCCGTGGTTCGCCGATCCACGCTACGGCAAGTTCGCTAACGATCCGTCCCTGACGGCTGACCAGATTGCCACCGTCACCAAGTGGGTAGACGCTGGCGCACCCGAAGGCCCGTCGAAAGACGCGCCGCCACTGGAACATTGGTCGACCGGATGGAATATCGATCCGCCCGACAAAATAATTGGAATGCCGAAGCCCGTCTCGCTCCCGGCTACAGGCGACATCGAGTACACCTACGAGATCGTGCCCACCGGATTCACCCACGACATGTGGGTGCGCGAATCGGAGATCAAGCCGTCGAGCCCGGATCACGTGCATCACGCCGTGGTTTATATCCGGCCACCGAATTCCGACTGGTTACGCTCCGCTCCCGTCGGAGTGCCCTTTGTCGCTTCCGATTTCAAAGACCCGAAGATGCGCGCCGAAGCCCACGAGACTACCACCGACATGCTGCTGGTCTATGCGCCTGGCAGCCTGCCCGACCACTGGCCAGCGACGATGGCCAAGTTCATCCCTGCCGGCTCCGATCTGGTTTTCCAGATGCACTACACCGCCAACGGCCACGCCGCGACCGATCAGACCAGCGTGGGCATGGTCTTCGCGAAACAGAAACCGGCGCAGCGCGTCATAACTTTGCAGCTGACCAACCACAGCTTCGTCATCCCACCGCGCGAAGACGATTACCGCGTCGATGTCTCCGGCACAATACCTAACGATTGCACGCTGCTGAGCTTCTTCCCCCACATGCATCTGCGCGGCAAGCGCTTCGAATACAACATCCTCAATCCCGACGGGTCGGTGAAAGAAACCCTGCTGCGCGTGAACTACCACTTCCACTGGCAGCTCAGTTACAAACTTGCGCAACCGCGCTTCCTGAAAGCGGGAACCTGGCTGCAGGCCGTCGCGTGGTACGACAACTCGGATGAGAATCCGCACAATCCCGATCCCAACGCCACGGTGACGTGGGGCGGCCAGACCTATGAAGAGATGATGGTCGGCTTCTTCGACGTGGCAGTTCCCGCCGATGTGGATAAAGAGAAATTCTTCGTGCGCCGCCATTGAAGAGTCGGGTTGAAGAGTCGGGTGGAAATTTTGGGTGCCCCAGTCAAGCCATCGTTTGGCTCCAGTGGGTCTTGTCCGCTTGACCATTGCAATTGAGCGCTGCGACTCCGCGAAGCGGAGGGGTGGGCATCGCCGATCAAACCACCAGAAACGCAACCGCCAGCAGCGCCCCGAACACGATCGCCTGCGCCAGCTCGCTGAATCCCAGCTTATGCACATCCAACGGCTGAGTCGGGCGGACGAACCACGCGACTCCGCGCCACAGTGCGGGCACAAACGCAGCCAACGTCCAAAGCGGGAGCAGACGATATGCAGTGGCTATCGCGAGTACAACGACCAACGCGATCTGCGCGTACACGAACCACTTTCCGCGGGTGAACTTCGCGCTCGAGCTCGCCAGCTTGCTACCGCGAATCCGGGTCTGCACAAAATGAATCTGGCCGGCGGCGAACAGCCAGTTAGCAATCCAGAGCAACACGGCGGTTCTATCGAGCGCGCCGCTTGCGACGTAATACGCGCCTGCGGCCGTTGAGGTCAGGCCGATAGCGCCGATGACTTGCGCTGGCATGCGACCTGAACGCCCGAGCTTCTTCACCACTTCTTGTACCCCGAACGCAATCGCCGCCACGATGCCGATGATCACCAGTCCGCGCGCGTATCCGGTGGCAAACAGCGCAGCCAGGCTCGCCAGCGCGATTACGCACAGCAGCACGATGAGCCGCAGAACCGATGCGCGCTCTTGTTTGCTCTGTGCTTTGATGGGCGAGAGCCCGAGCCACGCCTCGACCGGAGTTCTCAACCAGAAAAGCGCAAGCGTCGTGACGATAAACAGCACGAGCGGTCCAGCATGAACTCCAATGCGCGACGCGACGATTGCGCCGGTCACCAGCGGCACCAGCAGCATTCCCCACGCGCCGTGCTCACGCGGGATCAACATGGTTCTTTTGCGGGCTTGTTGAGCGGACATCGTTAAGGCTGCCATGACCTGATGGTATGGCTCAACACATGGTAAGGCTGTGACTGAAGTCTCAGGAAGGCCGCTTTTTGCCGTTGGCTCTCAGCTGTTGGCCAGAAGCTGCGGGGATGAATTGCTCCGCGTCTAGGCGCGACCTCGGTTTCGGGTGGAAGCACCACGCTTTAGCGTGGTGAAACCGATCCATCTCAGACGCCGGCTTTTAGCCGCGGCGGAATCGGATTAATCTCCGGTTTGAGAAATGCGGAGCCTCGATGACTGCAGCGCTAGGGATTCCAGGGCTAAAAGCCCCTTTTTGCCGGGAGCTTCTTTCACCACGCTAAAGCGTGGTGCTTCCACCCGCGGCTCGAAGCTCGAAGCTCGCTGCTAATAGCCGCTCTTCACCAGCCTCAAAAACTCCGCATGCACCCTCGTGTCGTCCGACAACTCAGGGTGAAACGTCGCGGCCATGACGTTTCCTTTGCGCACCAGCACAGGATCGCCGTCGCGCTTCGCGAGCACTTCAACTCCCTTGCCGACGTTCTCAATCCGAGGAGCGCGGATGAAGACCATCTCCAGCGGATCGCCGCCGAGCGAGGTCACCGCCTCGACAATGCTGGAATCGATCTGCCGCCCATAGGCGTTGCGGCGGATGGTCATGTCGATCGCGTTAAGGCCGGTTTGGTGAGGATTCTCGACTTGTTTCGCCAGCAGGATCGCGCCGGCGCACGTGCCAAACGTCGGCTTGGTGTGAACGAAGTCGCTGAGCTTCTGAAATCCTTTTTCGCCCAGCAGCTTCAGGAAGGTGCTCGACTCGCCGCCGGGGATGACCAGTCCGTCGATCTCATCGAGTTGCTCTGGCTTGACGCACGAGTACGACCTCAGCGCCAAGTTCTTCCATCCGCCGCCGATGCGCGTCGAAGTCGCCTTGTAATGCAAGGACGCCGATCGTCATAAGAACAAGCTGTCAGCCTTCAGTTTTCAGCTGTCAGTGAAAGCTGCACATTTAGATTATCGTGACCGGAAGACGATTCGCACGGAATGCAAAGGGCGCGATTCTCATCGCGCCCAAAGTGATAGCTGACGGCTGAGAGCTGACAGCTCCTCACCACCCTCTTGTTTGCAGCAAGTCCTTCTCTTCAATCGCCGACACCGCCAGGCCCTTCATCGCTCCCGGCACTTGCGCGCTGACTTCGGCGAGAACCTTGGCATCGTTGTAATGTGTGGTCGCAATCACGATGGCTTTGGCGCGGGCTTCGGCTTCGGCGCGCTCGTCAGGATTGAGCAGGTCGAGCGGCGTGACTCCGCCTTTCATGAAAATTCCCGAGCCAACGAATACTGCTTCGGCTCCAAGCTGCATCATCAGCGACGCATCGGCTGGAGTGGCGATTCCGCCGGCGGAGAAGTTGGGCACCGGAAGCTTGCCCGCTTTCGCAACCATCTTGATCAGCTCGTACGGCGCCTGATGATTCTTCGCCGCGGCGAACAGCTCTTCTTCGCTTGCCACGGTGAGCTGTCTCATCTCTTTCACGATCTGCCGCATGTGCTTCACGGCGTGAACCACGTCGCCGGTCCCGGCCTCGCCCTTGGTGCGGATCATGGCCGCGCCCTCGGCGATGCGCCGCAGCGCTTCGCCCAGATTGCGCGCACCGCACACGAACGGCGTCTTGAAGGCGTGCTTGTCAACGTGGTGCTCTTCATCGGCGGGCGTCAGCACTTCCGACTCGTCGATGTAGTCGACGCCGATCTCCTGCAGGATCTGCGCTTCGGCGAAGTGGCCGATACGGCACTTGGCCATCACCGGAATCGACACCGTCGCCATGATCTCTTTGATCAGCTTGGGATTGGCCATGCGCGATACGCCGCCCTCGGCGCGAATGATGGCGGGCACGCGCTCCAGCGCCATGACGGCGACAGCACCGGCTCGCTCGGCGACCTCGGCCTGCGCCACGCTCATCACGTCCATGATGACGCCGCCCTTCAACATCTCGGCCAAGCCGACCTTCAAACGCAATCCGGGGTTGTTGCCGTTGTTGTCAGACATAAGAGTTCTCCGTGAAAGAAAAAGAAAAAGCGCGGACCGTGCGATTGGTCGCAAGCCTAGCTGAATAGATTATTTTACGCTGCGGATGGACTCATCGGGCGGGTGGTGAATGATAGCGCGAAAGGACCTGATTCGTGGCCGGCACAAAGAGCAGGTCCTTCGCTGCGTTCAGGATGACAAGTCTTGAAACTTACGCCGGCATGCTGCCGTTGGCCAGCAGGTAGTCGACGATGGACTCGACGAGCCGGGCGTTTTCCTTCGCCGAATTTTCGTCCCGGGAATAGGCGAGCACGGGTTTGCGGGTCTCAACGACGCTGGTTTCTTCAACTTCTACATAGGCCAGGTTATTCATATCCGAACCTCCTCGATCGAGGCTTATTCGCTCTTTTCTCGATCACAGTCACAGCTTAAGTCTGTCCTTGACATGAGTCAAAGGACTTGATTTCATATTATCCATCACTTTAAGTCATGGACAATCTAGAGCGTTTACGCGTGTTTCATGCAGTTGCACAGGCCCACAGCTTCACCGCAGCCGCCGATTCGTTGCACCTCACGCAGTCCGGGGTGAGCAAGCACATCAAGGCGATGGAAGACGAGTTTGGTGTGCCGCTCTTCGACCGCCTGGGGAAGAAAATCTTGCTGACACAGGCCGGGGAGATTCTCTACGAAGCAGCGCGCGAGGTGATAGACGCCGTCGCCTCGGCGGAGCAACGCATTCAGGAGCTGGGCGGGCTCGGTCGCGGACGGTTGCGCATTGGCGCGAGCTTCCCCGTCGGGCTCTACGTGTTGCCGCGGATTCTCGCTGCTTATCGGAACGAATATCCCGCCATCGAAGTCACGCTGGCAATCTCAACCACCGCAAGCATCACGGCGAAGGTACTCGACAACAAAGTCGATTTCGGTTTGGTCAGCGCGGATGTGCAGCATCCCAAATTGCTGAGCTTCGCGTTCATGAGAGATGAACTGGTGGTGATCGTGCCGCCGCAGCACAAGTGGGTCAACCGCCGCAACATTCGCGCCGAAGAACTCGCCGGCGAGACCTTCATCTTTGCGGCGCGCGGGGCTGGGGCGAGAGTAACGGTGGAGGAGCGGCTGAACGCGAAAGGGATCGCGTTGCCGAACGTTCTCGACTTCGTCAACATTGAAGGCGTGAAGCGCGCGGTCGAGGCTGGCCTGGGGATTTCCGTTCAGCCGCGGATCGCTATTCAGCGAGAGGTCGATGCTGGCACGCTCGTGGCAGGCCGGCTGGCTGACATGGATCCTGAGATCCAGTACGTCTATATCTGTCGCAAGAAGCAGATTCCTTCGGCTGCCCAGAAGGCTTTTGTTGAGATGCTGACGAACATGACGTAAGTCCCGCAGCTATGTTGCGTCGCTATGCTTCTTCTTCAGGAACTTGGCGAACATGCGGTTGGGATCGATCTCGATGAACACGCCCGTGCTCTGGGCCAGCACTTCGCCCTTGCAGTATTGCGGATTTCGGCGACGCGGTTGTGCTCGCGTCCGCGCACGCTAACCTCCCAACCTTCGGTGATGAGCGGCTTGCCGAGCGGAACCGGCCGGATGTAGGTGATGCTCATCTGTCCTGTAACGGCAATAATGTCGCGCAACTTACTGACCTTGCCCATGGCCTCATCGAGGATGGTGGCGATAATGCCGCCGTGCGCATGGGATGGCGGTCCCTCGAAGCGCGCCGGCAAGTTGAACTTGCAAACGAAGCGCTGGGTCTCTTCATTGAGCTTGAACTTCAGTTGCAGTCCGGTTTCATTCTCGGGCCCACAGCCGAAGCAGTGGTTACCATAAGTGCTCTGTTGGACTGCATGGCCAGGGACGGGCTTGTGACGTGGCATGGTTAGATCAGGCACGCCCTGACCTTCTCATGATCAATGAACTCTCCCCGGTTCGCGGCCGCTAAGCCCCGATCGACCTCTCGCAAAAACCATTCGTCATAATCCACAAGACGTTCGACGGCATCACGGACAAGCGCTTGGGTGTCGCGGCCCTGCTCGGCGGCAAGTCGAGTCAACTTGGCCTGAAGGTCGGGAGTAAGTTCAACTTCCATGGGTTCAGCGTATGACGCACTAGGAACGGTGTCAAGCAACGGTCACGCGCGGGTAGAGGTCCTTCGACTGCGCTCTCCGCCTTCGGCGGATCGCTCCGCTCAGGATGACAACTTGAAAAACGGAGCCACCCGGCACGGCTGAAGCCGTGCCCCTTCAAAACAGGGCGCGCAACGTCGGCCTGAAGGCCGGCTCTCCCTAATATGCCCAGCGCAGCAGCGTCGCACCGGAGGTGAATCCCGCTCCCACGGCGGCGAGCAGAACCAGGTCGCCTTTCTTCAGCTTGCCGGTTTCGACTGCCGTGTTCATGGCGAGCGGAATGGTTCCTGCTGTCGTGTTACCGAAGCGATCGATGTTGATGATGACTTTTTCCGGCGCCATCTTCAGCCGGTCGGCGGTGGCGGAGATGATGCGCCGGTTGGCCTGGTGGGAGATAAAGCAGTCCACGTCCGCGCCGGTTTTGCCGTTCTTCGCCAGCACGCGCTCGGTCATCTCCGCCATCTTCTTTACGGCGTACTTGAAGACCTGCTGCCCGTCCTGATGGATGTAATGCATCTTCTGGTCGACCGTCTGGTGCGACGCGGGATTGAGGCTGCCGCCGCCCGGCATGTAGAGGTACTGGCCTCCAGCACCTTCGACCTGAGCGACATGCTCGATGATGCCCTCTTCGCCGTTTTCGGCAGGTTCGAGCAAGACGGCTCCGGCGCCGTCGCCGAAGATGATGCACACGGCGCGATCGGTGTAGTCGGTCATCGACGAATTCACGTCCGAGCCGATGACTAGCACTTTCTTGTACGCGCCAGACTCGATGAAGCTGGCTCCGGCATTCAGGGCGTACAGAAAGCCTGAGCATCCGGCCGACACATCGAAGCCCCAGGTATTGTGAATGCCCAGCTTGTGCTGCACCAGGCAGGCGGTCGATGGGTACATCATGTCGGGCGTGACGGTGCCCACGACGATGAGGTCGACCTCCTGCAAATCGAAGGGATGCGATTCGAGCAGGTTCTTCACCGCGCCCACGGCGAGATCGCTGGCGGCTTCGCCCTTAGCGGCGATATGCCGCTCGTGGATGCCGGTGCGCTCGAGGATCCACTGGTCGGTGGTATCGACCATCTTTTCTAAGTCCTGGTTGGTGAGAACGCGAGAGGGAACATAGGTTCCCAGCGCCGTGATCTTGGCGCGATGAGCAGTAGGCAATCGAGACCTCCAGCCTCAGATATGAAAGCAAGATGAATGCAGCTTCATTTTACAGACGGCTCTTGGCTTTTGGCTCTTGGCTTTTGGCAAGAGTCTGATGCTCCCGCTGCATTAGTCGAATCAATTGTGCGAAGCAAGGCTAGAATCGCAAAGGGGAAAACAGCGAAGAGCCAAGAGCTAAGAGCCAATAGCGGGTTTGACAAGTCAGGCGCCAGTTGACCGCTGCACCCGAAGTGACCTGTTACCGTTGCTACCTTCCGGTCCTGGCGGGGTTCACAGAGCTTCGTTGCGCGGGACCAGCGCCCGAGTACCGATAATACCATCTTGTTTGCGGTAGTGTGGAGGCGCGAACTCGGCGTAAGCTGCTGTGGTGAGACGATTCCTGGCGGCAATGGTGCTGTTGGTGGCGGTGGCTGGCCAGAGCCTCGCCCAGACGGAGCAGGACAACGCAGTCCTTGCTCTGGAGACGGTGCTGAAGCAAATCCTGATCGGCAAAGACACCGCCAAGTTTCTGTCCTTGATCGGACCCTCGGGCGTGACCTTCGGCATCGACGGCGACAATCAGTTCAAAGCGCAGGTACAGGAACAGTTCGACCAGAAACGCGCCGCCTATTGCGTTCTATTTGACTCGAAATGTTTGTCGCGCGAGACCCCGCACAAACGGATGTCGCTTCCCCCTTGTTCCGTACACGATCTTATGAGCCGGGCCAAGGGCTGGACCATGGAACACCAGATCACGCAAAATAGCGGGGTATCTCAGGTCCACCTCATACTGAAGCCCGACAACGATTACTGCTCGAACGGAAAGGATTCCGTCGAGTTTGTGTTTGTCGAGGTCGCGGAGGGTTGGCAGTTGGTGGGGGTGGGGTACGAGTAGGATTAACCGGCTGTAAGTCCGGGCGAGCCGCGAGCGTTCAGGATCACGCGGGCGCGAGCCAGCTGCGCAGCAGGACTGCGCGACCAAGTTTCCCCTAGCTGTTAATCAGCTGTTGCCAGTTCCGCCGCCGGGTTGCTCCAGAGACCGGTCGGACCTCCGCCGAACCGCCTGCAGAACAGACTAAGGTCGATGCGCCGGGCTGGACTTGCCTTCCTCCTGCATGCTCGGCAGCCCAAAGGCATACATGTTGCCGTCCTCTGAACCGACGTACAGCTTGCCGTTAACCACGACGGGGGAGGATATGACTTGGTTTTGGGTCGCATAGCTCCACAGCAGCGCACCCGAGCCGGCGTCGAGCGCGTATACGCTATTGTCCTCGGAGCCGATGTAGACGACGCCATTGGCCACCGCCGGTGACGATACCACGATGTCTCCAGTCGCGTACCGCCAGACAAGTATGCCGGTGGTCGCGTTCACAGCCCAAACGTTACCGTAGTTGGCCCCGAAGTAAACAATGCCATTGGCCACCGCCGGAGACGAAGCGATACCGTCTCCCTGGGTGGAGAACGTCCATAGTTGCGTGCCGGTGCCGGCGTCCAGGGCAACCAGGTCGCCACCATAGATGCCACCGCCGCCGATATAGACAACGCCGTTTGCCACTGCCGGCGACGAGAAGATCCCCTGTCCCATCTGATGCTTCCAAAGTAGCGTCCCTGTAGCCGCGTCCAGAGCGTAGACATACCCGTCGGAAGTGCCGAAGTAGACGCCACCGTTAGCTACCGCCGGAGAAGAATTGATCTGAACGTACTGCGAGATTACAGCCTTCCAAACGAGCGCGCCCGTGGTGGCGTTCAAGGCATAGAAGCTACCATCCTCCGAACCGACATAGAGAGTGCCGTTGGCGACTGCCGGCGACGAAGTCCGGCTCTGGGTTGGATAGGTCCAAATGAGGGCGCCGGTAGTGGCGTCGAGGGCATACAGGTTCAGGTCAGAGTAATACGTACCAAAGTAGACAATGCCATTGGCTACAGCGGGTGAGGAATCGACATAGTTGCCTACCGAATACTTCCAAAGTAAGGCACCCGTATCGGCATTCAGGGCGTACAGGTTATTATCGCCCGTGCCGACGTAGAGCTTGCCATTGGCAATCGCCGGCGATGAGAAAAAGATTCCGCCTGGAGTGTCGTAGCTCCAACGTAAGGTCAAGCTTCCGACCGTTGCGGTACTCAGGATGTTCTCGTAGGGATTGGTAGCCGTGTGCTGCAGGTCGTAGCCAAACTTCGTCCAGTCCGTCGTCACCAGAAATGATTTCTGCGCCGACTTTTGCCCAAGGCGCTCCTGTGCCGTGATCGTGTGCTCGCCCGGGGCCGTGTCAGCCGGCACTTGCAGATTGGTCAATGCTGGCCCGCTGAGGCTGATCACTCCACTGCCAAATGCCCCGCCGGCATCGGTGGTTGTGGAAGCTAGAACAGTGCTATCGAAGTAAATATCGATGGCAGTAAGTGGATCGAAGCCGGAGCCCTGAAGACGCACGTCGGTCTTAGGCGGACCATCAATGGGGGCCTCCCACATCTGAACAGACTGTGAACCCTTTTCGGAGGCCATCGCGAGGTTCGGACGTGAGGTCTGGGCCTGTGCTACGGGGTGGGCGGCCAGCGTCAGAAAGGCAATCGCCATTAGTAAGACCGGCATTAACTTCGCACGATACTCGTACATAGTCAGGCTCCTGGTTTTGTATGGTTCGTGAGCGCGGTTGCTCCGCTGTTGTGTGACCTGGCGGACCAGTAGAGCAGCCGAATTATGGCAGGCGTTGCAGTGGCCGTCTATCAAAAAGGAGCGGGAGTTTAGCAGGCTCGCAATAGAGATAACTTAGTGATTCCAGCCGCCCAACGACCAGTTGGCGATAAAGTGCTTTTGCACAAGCCGCCTGATGCAGCATTGTGAGCTCAATCGTCCGTTATCGCCAACTAAGTACGCTCTATTGTTCAGGACCGAGCCCTACGCTGTTTTCGCCACAGCAGCGGCGATCGGCGCTCGTGTGATGTGCGAAAGGCCCTCGTTAACATCCAGTAACTTGGCTCGCACGTCTTTGATGCCCATCGAATCGAGGCGTGGCAGGTGTTCCTTCAGGAAGTTGTCGGCGGAGCTTTCATCGGTGAATAGGTAAACGCCACCGCAATCCCCGGTGCGGCTGTTTTCGGTCCAGATTTTCCAGACCATACCAGGTGTTTTGCTCAAATGGTGGGCCAAGTCGCCGGCCATCTTTGTGAAATCCTCACCCCAAGGACCGTGACTGGGAAAATCAATCTGCAGCAGAGTCATCGTACCTCCGTGGCAATTTAGATGTTGCATGGTGTGGTTGGACTCGGGCGTGGCGTCAAGCACGCATAAGTCGGCGCTGCCGGGTCCAAATGCTAAAATCGAGAGATTCCATGCATTTGCCAGACGATTCTGTAGCCCTCCTGAGCGATCCGGAAGAGAGCGCCAAGACTGTAGAGCCAGCGCAAGCCGCGTCGCCGGGAACTACTCCGAAGAAGATCGGGTTTGTAAGCCTCGGCTGTCCCAAGAACCTGGTCGACAGCGAGGTCATGATGGGTCTGCTGGCGCAGGGCGGCGCCCAGATCACCTCGCGCGCTGAAGATGCCGACGTCATCGTGGTGAACACCTGCTCGTTCATCGACACGGCCAAGCAGGAATCGGTTGACACCATCCTGGAGATGGCGCAGCACAAGACAGCGGGCCGGGCGAAGAAGCTGATCGTCGCCGGATGCTTGGTCGAGCGCTACCGCAACGAGATCCAGAAGAATATCCCGGAAGTTGACGCAGTCGTCGGTACGGGCGAGTTGGAACAGATTCTCAACGCGGCAGGGATTGCGCAACCTAAGGTTGACAGTTCCGAATCGCCGTTCGTGATTCTGAATTCGCGCTCGGAAGGCGATGCCCGCGAGCAGGCGGGTCGTTTCTCGAAAGAAGGTTGGGACGGCGCGATCGCCGATTTGCCGAACTATCTTTACGACGAGACCACGCCGCGTGTGCTGGCGACGCCCAAGTATTCGGCGTACGTCAAGATCGCCGAAGGCTGCGATCATCCCTGCTCGTTCTGCATCATTCCGCAACTGCGCGGGAAGTTTCGCTCGCGACGTTTTGAGTCGGTCGTCGCCGAGGCACAACAGTTGGCGAAGCGCGGGGTGCGCGAGATTACGCTTATCGGGCAGGACACGACTTGCTATGGCGAAGACCTCGGCCTGAAAGATGGACTGGCACTGCTGCTGGAGCGGCTGGCACAGATTGAAGAGTTGCGCTGGGTGCGGTTTCTGTACGCCTATCCCAACAAGATCACGGGCAAGCTGCTGGAGACCATCGCGGTGCACGAGAAAATCTGTTCGTATATCGACGTGCCGCTGCAGCACGCATCTCCGGCGGTGCTGAAGGCGATGAAGCGCGGGGCAGGGGCAGAGATTTTCCTGAAGTCGATTGCCAAGATGCGACGCGCGATTCCCGATCTCACGCTGCGTACGTCGTTCATCGTCGGCTTCCCGGGCGAGACCGAAGAAGATTTCGAGCAGCTTTGCGAGTTTGTGCGCTCGGCGCAGTTCGATTGGCTGGGAGTATTCGGCTACTCGGATGAAGAAGGCGCGAAGGCATTTGAGCTGGGCGAGAAAGTTGCTCCGCGTGAGATTGAGCGCCGCCGCAAGAAGCTGATGTCAATCCAGAAACAGATTTCGCGGAGGAAGAAGAAAGCGCTGGTGGGCCGCCAGTTTGATTTGGTGCTCGAAGGGCCGTCCGCCGAAACCGATTTGCTATGGGAAGGCCGCACCGCGATGCACGCGCCCGAGATTGATGGCACGGTGTACGTGAACGATTTTGGAGAACGCGAGGTGAACGAGGGCGAGTTCTATCGCTGCGAGATCACCGAGGCGCATGAGTACGATCTGGTGGCGCGGATTGTGGAGTAGTTGTCGGTTGTCGGTGGTCAGTTGTCAGAAAGAAGTTGGTTGGTCGGGTCGAGTAATTCAGGTTCCGAGTTCATTTGGGCAGGACACAACAGCAGGTCCTTCGCCCGCCGCGGCGGGCTCAGGATGACAATTCATAAGAGAAGCTTTTTCGGCACGCCTGAAGGCGACCGTTTTCAAAGACGACCGAGAACTGGTTTTACTGACAGCCGACAACTGAATCACCATGCCGAAGAAATCAGTTCGCAGCCTGCGTTGTCCGATCTGCCGCAAGATCGTGCTGAAGAGCGAGCCCGATTTTCCGTTCTGTAGCGAGCGCTGCCGGACGATCGACTTGGGAAAATGGGCAAGCGGCGCGTATGTCGTATCCACTCCGATGAGCGAGTCCGATTCGTTGAGCGATTCTGAGAGTGGCGACTCCACTTATCCGAATGAGCACGTCAAGAAGCCGAACTGAAGCGGTTGAATTACCCGCGAGAGAGGCCGGGGCTAAAGCCCGGGATCAACACGAGCGGCCATTCCCCGGCCTGAAGGCCGGGGCTTCCACCCTTGTGCAGGCTGTCGCCCTTGTTCAGGCTTCCACACTTGTTCAAGCTTCCACACTTGCTCAAGCTTCTGTGCGGCATTTCCTATGCAGCAAACGATAGTTTCTACAGCGCCGCGCTGGGCCACGTTGGTCGCGACGTTCTTCGGTGCCGGGCGGCTCAAACCTGGCCCGGGGACGTGGGGATCACTGGCGACAGCTCTGCTTTGGTGGTTGATTGCATCTCACATCCCATCGAGCGCGCACCTGCCTGTGATTGCTTCGCTTATAGTGCTGAGTGTCGCGATTGGCATCCCTGCGGCAACGCTCGAAGCCCGCGGCTGCGGCAAGAAAGATCCGCAGCATGTGGTGATCGATGAGGTGGCAGGGCAACTGGTTACGCTGATTGCGGTGCCTATCGGGTGGAAAGCGCTGCTGGCGGGCTTTATACTTTTCCGTACCTTCGACATCCTGAAGCCGCCGCCGATTCGCCAACTGGAGCGGCTGCCCGAGGGAACCGGCATCGTTGTGGATGATCTGGGAGCGGGTGTCTACGCTCTCATTGTGATGCAGCTATTGCTGCACTTTGGCCTGCTGAGCTAGGCGGAGTAAAACGAAAGCATGGAACGACGGATCGTACGTAATGTGAACGGCAATCCCCGTATCGAGTCAATCGATCCTGCCTTTGCTCTGCCCGGCGGCGAGGTGCGCATTAGCGGCAGCGGACTGACGGCGGCCAAAACGCGGCCAACCGTCATGTTTGGCGATTCTGAGGGATCGATCATCGTGGGCTCGCAGCAGTTCATCGTCGCCCGCGTGCCCGAGGGCGCCGCGTCGGGAGAGGTGGTTGTTGCTACCGACGGGAAGCGGAGCAATCCGCAAAAGGTTGGCGTAGCCGTTACCATCGCCGAGAGCCTGCATCCGGTAGCCAATCCCGCTATCGATGACGAGGGCAACATCTACGCTACGTTTTCGGGGTCGCGCGGCCAGAAGACTCCGGTGGCGATCTACCGCATCGATCTGCACCAGAACGTGAAGCCCTTCGTGCAGGAAATGATGAATGCGACGGGGCTGGCCTTCGGGCGCGACGGCAGCCTGTATGTTTCTTCGCGCTATGATGGCACGGTGTACCGCGTCGCCCGCAATGGAGCGATCAGTTCTTACGCTGAAGGCATGGGAGTCGCCACGGGAATCGCCTTTGATCGCGAAGGCAATCTTTATGTCGGCGATCGCAGCGGAACCATTTTCAAAATCGACCGCAGTCGGCAGATTTTTGTGTTTGCGATGATCGAGCCGAGCGTCTCAGCGTATCACCTGGCTTTTGACAGCAAGAGCAACCTATATGTCACCGGGCCGACGACTTCGAGTTTCGACTCGGTGTACCGCATCGACCCGCATGGCGAGGTAGCTGTGTACTATCGCGGACTGGGACGTCCGCAGGGGCTCGCGTTCGATGTACAGGACAATCTTTATGTTGCGGCGTCGCTCAACGGACGTCGAGGTATCGTGAAGATTACGCCCGAGGGCAAAGCGTCGCTGGCGATCGCGGGCCATAACCTGGTCGGACTCGCCTTCGCTCCGGGTGGCTCCGTCGTATTGGCCACCACGAGCGGCGTGCTTCATCTGACGTGGGGAGTTCACGGCCGCTCCTTGCTGCCCGTCACGTAAACGTAAGAGGCTGCCGAAAATATTCCGGGGCTAAAGCCCTTTTTCGCCGAGAGCTTCTTTCACCACGCTGAAGCGTGGTGCTTCCACCGCTGGCCTGAAGGCCAGCACCATCCGAGATCCGCTTGTTTCCAGCAGCCTGTTAAAGCGTCTTCAGGTACTCGATAATCGACCAGCGTTCCTCATCGGTCAGCTCGCGGCCGATCACACCTTTGCCCGGAGTATTGCTGAACTCGTGTCCGGCATTGGAATTCCCCGGATGCGGGTCGTTGGGCTGATCGATGCGGAATTCAAATGCGCCGTCGATCTTTGCCGTGCTGTAGCCGACGTTTTTCGGATCGAACTCGCGACTGGCTATATAGAAAGTCTTGTCGCGCTGACTGGCCGGGAGGAGCAGTTGATATAGGTTGGGCACCGAGCCGTTGTGCAGGAAAGGCGGCGTGGCCCACATGCCACCCAGCGGCCGCGCGCGATAAGCTAACGGCGCTACGACACCGGCATCGCGAAATCCGCTCCACTCGTCGCGTTGGTCAGCGGTCAGGCCAAGCGCGTCGTATTGTTTATCGCGAATCTTGCCGGTCACGGCGCGCAGTCCGTCCGAGGCAGTAACCGTTCCCAATCCGAGGGCTCCGGTCACTGCGGTGCGATTCGCCCAGTCGGTGGCTTCGCGCGGGTCGGTGCCGATTTCGTCCAGCGGGATGACGTTCAGCTTCAGGAACGAGTGGCCCTTCTGCCCGGCTTCCCAATACTTGGGATCCTGAAGCTCCGGCGAATTCACCGGAGGCAAATGGCAGCGCTGACATTGCTGCTTGTAAAGCTCCGCGCCTTTCTGCGCCTTGGCCTGGTCGATTGGCCCAAAAACTTCTGCCGGCCACGGGGGAGACTTCAGTCCATTGAAGGCAGTCGCACCGGCGAGCAGGCTTTCCATCTCCCACTGAGCTTTCACGTTGACCGTCGACTGATAAAGCTTCGCCGGGTCGGTGAGATTGACGCGCGCGCGAACTCCCAGTGCTTCACCGATGTTTCGCACCATGGGCTGCTCGATGGAGGCGTTGTACTGTACCCAGGAAAACCAGCTTGTGTACCAGAGCGGCGGGAAGCTCGCTGGAGCGTTGGCGACGCGGAGGTTCGCATTGTCCAACTCTGTGCCGAAGACGTAGTTGCCGATACGGCCAAGCGCGTCGGTGCGACCGAAACCGCCGGCGGCGGCGTAGAGATTGCCGGCGTCGGATGCGTTCTTCTCGGCGAGGCCGGCGTTAAGGAAGGCCTCGAACTCCTGGCGAAGCTTTTGTTTGTCAGCGTCAGATGCGTTGTCTCCGAGAACGGCGCGGGCAAAACGATTGAAGCGACCGGGTATCTTATCGGTGAAGGCGACGGCGTAGCCAAGCTCGGTTTGGAATGAGGCCAGATCAACGGTCGCGGCGCCGCCGTCAATGCGCACTCCCTTGCCGCGATATTCCAACTGTCCGGTGTGGCAGGCGGAGCAGGTCAGGCCCACGACTTCAACGCGCTGCCCGGTGTTAACGTCGGTAATAGTGTCTTTGGCAAATCCGACCGGCAGGGCATCAGGGTTCTGCGGGCCAGCGGAATCAGGCAGGAAACCGAATCGCGCGAGATAAGCGGTGTCGGAGAATTTCGGGACCTCACCGAAGACTTTGATCTGCGGTTGCTCAAGGGCGAGAAACCATCTGTAGGGCAGGAGTTCTGTGCCCTGCGGCGCGTGATAGAACCAGGCTCGCTGGTCAGGAGTCCAATTCTGCTGCGAGAATTGAACATCAACCGGATGGTACGCCGGCATTTTCGCGCTCGGCCGGTCGCCGAACACCTCTCGCAACTGTTGACAGCCCGTCATTGAGATGGTGACGAGAAGAATCGTCACCAGGTAAAGGACACGTTCAGATCGCATAGTTCCGGCTCCCCTCAATGGAAACGCAGAATCAGCAGTGTGGTTTGAAATCGCCGTGTGGATGAGTGAGTCTACACCGGCGACGGCCCTGGTCAATGCTGAAATATCGCAAGCGTGCACCGCAAATAAACAAGAAACGCGGGCCTGGGGCGGGTTCCGCGCAGAATGCGGTTACTCTATTATCCAAGTTGGAAGAGGTCTGCATGAATTTCGCTTTTGGAATTGCCCGTCGATTCTGCAGGTGGTTAAGTCTCGTTTTGTTATTTGCCGGGGTCTTTGCGTTTAGCCAAGAGGCTCCCGCGCCGACTGCACTGAGCGATCGCGTGCTGGTGGTCTTTAATCGCGGCGATGGTGGATCGCGCGAAGTCGCCAAATATTACGCCAAGATGCGCGGCATCCCGCAGCAGAACCTCTGCGCCATTGCGCCCATCGACCCCGTCATCCTGGGTTGGAAGGAGTACCTGGTCCAGGTCAAGGCGCCCATCCAGAAGTGCCTGACCGCCGTCGGCCGCGACAAAATTCTTTATATCGTCTTCAGCTACAACACGCCGTTCACGATCGTTGGTCCTGATCAACGGGCCGTCGCTCCGGAAACTGCCCTAGACCAGCACGTCGGCGATATTTGGGAGCAGGTCGCCCCTGAGTTTGCCCAGCCGATTCCGAACCAGCCTTATTTCGCCGCGGCCCGCAGCAAGGCGAACCTCTATCGGCCTTTTGTGTCTTTGGCGGACTATCGGGCGGGGCCGGGGGCAAAGACGATTTACTCCGTGTGGCGGCTGGATGGGCCCGATGCCAAACTTGCGAAGGGGCTGGTTGACAAGGCGATTGAGGCAGAAAGGACCGGGCTGAAGGGTGAGGTCTGTATCGATCGGCGATGGCCGCTCAATAGCGTCGAGGACAAGGGCTACGGTGCCGGCGATTGGGACCTGCACCGGGCCGCGGACTTCGCGCGCAAGGCCGGATTCAAGGTGATTGAAGACGCGAACGACCAGGAATTTGGGACACCGCCCGCGCCGATGTGCCCGAATGCCGCCCTGTATGCCGGATGGTACTCGCTGAACAATTACAACAACGCCTTCACCTGGAACACCGGTGCCATCGGTATCCATCTGGATAGCCTTTCGGCATGGAACCCCCGCACCGGCACAAACTGGGTCACGAATGCCGTCAAGCGAGGCATCACGGTTACCACGGGCGCGGTGCGGGAGCCGTTTCTGGCGGGGCTGGTACATCCAAGCGGAACCTTTCGCGACCTGTTTCAGGGGGCGAATGTAGGCGACGCCTTCCTGCGGAATACCGCCTTGTTGAAGTGGCAGATTCTCTATATTGGCGACCCGCTGTATCGGCCGTTCCCGAATGGACTGCCGCCGTTTGCGAAGAGGACGCCGAGAGAAGAGCCGAAGGTCGAGCCCAAAGAGCCGCCGAAAGCAGAGCCGCCGAAAGAGCAGCAGCAATAATAGGTAGAGGCTATCGCACAAAGAACCGGTGGAAGCGCCGGCCTTCAGGCCGGTGAAAGGCGGTCAATTGTGGGATGGCTTTTAGCCGCGGCGTTGCCAGACCTGCAGCTTCCGAGGCTAAAGCGCAGAAAGCGGTGGAATAGCGGTCACCGGCCTGAAGGCCGGTGCTTCCACCGAAGGTGACAATTCATAAGGGAAAAGTATTCGGCACGACTGAAGGCCTTTTAGCCTGCCCTGAGCGAAGAGGAAGGGGGCAAAGCGGTGGTTTTGATATGAAAGATCCCACTCATTCCTACCGAAGGAATGAGTGGGGCACCCAGGCAAAAGCCAAAAGCCAATAGCCAATAGCCAAAATGTCCTTTCGTTTTCAAATCGAAGCCACTGATGGTCGCGCACGCGCCGGGCGCTTCTTCACGCCGCATGGCGAGGTAGAGACGCCGGTCTTCATGCCCGTCGGCACCGTTGGAACGGTTAAGGGAGTTCCGCAAGACACGTTGGAGGAGCTGGGCGTACAGATCCTGCTCAATAACACCTATCACCTATATCTGCGTCCCGGCGTCGCAACCGTGCGCGAGCTGGGTGGGGTGCAGAAGTTTATGAGCTGGGAGCGGCCGATCCTCACCGACTCCGGCGGGTTCCAGGTGTTCAGCCTGAGTGACCTGCGCAAGGTGACGGAAGACGGGGTCGCGTTTCGTTCGCACCTCGATGGCTCGTCGCATTTCTTCAGTCCCGAGAGCGCCATCGCCGCAGAGATTGGCTTGGGCGCCGACATCATCATGGCATTTGATGAGTGCACGGAGTACCCGGCGGAACGGTCGCGGGCGCAGGCGTCAATGGAGATGACACTGCGCTGGGCGAAGCGAAGTAAGGAGTATTTCGAGGCGCATAAGGAAGAGGTGGCGTGGTTTCGCTCTTCGCCAGAAGTACGCCATTCGCGATTCGCTGTTCGATCTTCGCCGGAAGAATATCTTGGAGATTCGGCCCGCGCTTCCAGCGCGAGCTTAAGTGGAAAGGGGGACAAACGGCAGGTCCCTCGCTTCGCTCGGGATGACAGCCACGGAGGGGATGAGAAGAAACTGCAGGTCCCTCGCTTCGCTCGGGATGACACCCATGACGGGGGCAAAGAAGAGCAGGTTCTTCGCTTCGCTCAGAATGACAGTCAGGGACCTGGGTCGGCGGACGCTAGCCTGAAGGCCAGCTCTACCCACTCCCGTTCCGGCGAACGGCGAACGGCGAATGGCGAATGGCGCGAAGGCCAGACGCAGGCGCTGTTCGGCATTGTGCAGGGTGGGACCTATCTCGACCTTCGGCGCGAGTCGGCTGAGCGGACGGTGGAACTCGACTTTCCCGGATACGCGATTGGCGGGCTAAGTGTAGGCGAGCCGCGCGAGATGACCTATAAGATGGTGAACGCGGCGATTCCACATCTGCCGCTCGACAAGCCGCGTTACCTGATGGGCGTTGGTACTCCCGAGGAGATTGTGCAGTACGTTGCGCAGGGCGTGGACATGATGGATTGCGTCTTACCCACTCGCGCGGCACGTCACGGATTGCTGTTCACCTCGGAGGGCCGGTTGACCATCAAGAACGCGCGTTACGCGAGGGATGAAGGGCCCCTCGATCCGCGCTGTAGTTGCAAAGTCTGCCGCCGTTATTCGCGCGCTTACCTGCGTCACCTGTATTCCTCTAACGAGTTGCTGGCTCAGGTGTTAAACACCATCCACAACCTGGCGTATTACCTTGACACCATGCGTCGCGTCCGGCAAGCTATAAAGGCTGGAGAGTTCGCGAATTTTCTCTCCGACGTCCGGCCACCGCAACTCAGCGTTCCTTAGTCAGTTCCCCGGTTCCGGCAAACGCGATAATATTGATAAAGGTTTGTGCTGCTCCTCGGGGCGCGGAGGCCTTGCCCTGAAATCGGCCTGAGCTTTATCCGAAGTTCCGCTCGACTGCCCTGCCGCGGTGACGTCCTCCGGGTGTGGAATGAAGAGTTCACCACGGAGGCACGGAGTACACGGAGAAGAAAAAGTAGAGCGAGAAACGAAGTCCGATAATGCTGATTCGCATTCAGCTGATGGGCAGGTTTTGTAAGTTTGTAACCTCCGCGATCTCCGTGGTGAGACACGTAGCAGGTTGACGAAAGCGAAATGATTACGAACGCAGCTTTGTTTATACAAATAGCAGCCGGCGGCATCGCGCCAGTGCTGATGATGGTAGGAATTTTCGGGATTTTCTATTTCCTGCTGATCATGCCGCAGCAGCGCCGTCAAAAGAAATGGCAGGCGATGCTGGCGACGGTCAAGTCAGGCG
Organism: uncultured Acidobacteriaceae bacterium; assembly: GCA_963846795.1. GTDB lineage: Bacteria > Acidobacteriota > Terriglobia > Terriglobales > Acidobacteriaceae > CAVVDY01. The sequence continues at coordinate 1,048,773 of CAWJXJ010000009.1, read as the reverse complement.
ATCGCGTTACCACCAGCGGCGGTATCAAGGGCACGGTGCTGTCAATGAAAGATGACGCCATTGTCCTGCGCGTTCCGCCCGACAACATCAAGATCGAAGTAGCGCGTTCCTCGATCGTGTCACTCACTACGGAGGAGGAGCGCTCCTAAACGCGTCGTAGTTCGACCGGGGTTGCAGTTTCACCATGAACAAGAATCTCACGTCTAAAATTATCCTCATCGTCGCCGTGCTGCTGGTTTTTCTGTTTGGCATCTTCGGCATTCCCAAGAGCTTCACTCCTGCCGGACTGCTGGCTGGATTGCAGGACCGCATTCACCTTGGGCTTGATCTCAAGGGCGGCACCCACCTCATTCTTCAGGTGCAGGTCAATGACGCGGTGAACGCCGAAACTGATCGTGCGGTCGAGCGCCTGAAGGACGACCTGAAGAGCCGCAACATCCAGTACGCCGAAATCACCAAGCCGAATCCGCAGCAAAACCCCGAGCTGATTACGCTCAAGGGCATTCCTCCGGAGTCGTCCAACGACTTGCGTAGCCTGGTTGCCGACCGCTTGCCCGATTACGAGCTGGCATCCGGAGCGGAGAATTCCTGGACTGTGCAACTGAAGCCGGCTGCGGTGAAGGACATGAAGAACAAGGCGGTGCAGCAGGCGATTGAAACCATCCGCAACCGAATCGACCAGCTCGGCGTGAGCGAACCGGTCATTCAGGAGCACGGACTGGGCGACTACCAGATCCTGGTGCAGTTGCCGGGTGTTGATGACCCAGCTCGCGTCAAAGAGATCATGCAGTCGACCGCCATGCTGGAGATCCGGCAGTCGCTGGGCGGCCCGTTCAACAGCGAGCAGGAAGCCATGCAGGCCAACGGGGGAGTCCTTCCGGATAATGCCGTGCTGATGAAGGGCCGCAACATCGGGGTGCCTGGCCAGGATGGCGAGAACGCGGGCAACCAATGGTGGCTGATTAGCCGCTCCTCAGCGGTGAGTGGCAGCGATCTTCGCGGTGCCGAGGCGGGCCGTGATGAGAATGGCCGCCCCGACGTTAAGTTCGATCTGACGGGCGAAGGTGGACGCCGGTTTGCGGCTTTCACCGGAGCGCACGTGGGCGACAAACTGGCCGTGGTGCTCGACAACAAGGTGATGGAAGTTGCCACTATCCAGGAGCAGATTCATGATCAAGGCCGAATTACAGGCGCCTTCACGGACCAGGCAACGCGGGATCTGGCGCTGACGCTGCGCTCGGGCGCATTGCCGGCCGGCATCAAGTATCTGGAAGAGCGCACGGTCGGTCCATCGCTGGGAGCGGACTCGATCCGCGCCGGCGTCCGTGCCGCAATCGTCGGCATGGTGGCCGTCATGGTCTTCATGCTCTTCTACTACCACGCCGCTGGTATCAATGCCGACCTGGGATTGATCCTGAACCTTGTCATCCTGCTCGGCTTCCTGGGATTCAGCAGCGCGACGCTTACCTTGCCGGGAATTGCGGGTGTGATCCTGACCATTGGTATGGGCGTTGACTCCAACGTGCTGATCTTTGAGCGCATCCGCGAAGAACTACGGCACGGCAAAACGCCGCCTTCAGCGGTGGAGCAGGGCTTCGCTCACGCCTGGGTCACCATTATCGATACCCACGTGACGACCATCGTTTCGGCAGTCATCCTGTTCCTGTTCGGAACCGGTCCGGTTCGCGGATTCGCCGTGACGCTGAGCTTTGGTCTGTTGGCCAACCTGTTCACGTCCGTCTTCGTCTCGCGCGTCATTTTCGATAGCATCCTCAACCGCCATCAGCGCGGTGAGGCGTTGAGCATTTAAGGGGCTTTCGGTGCAGCTATTTACTAACACCAACATCGATTTTCTCGGCAAGAAGTGGTATTTCCTGGCGTTCTCGCTGGTTTTCAGCGTTGCCGGCATCTGCTCCATGCTGTTCTGGCACGGCATTCCGCTGGGCGTCGACTTCAAGGGCGGAACTCTGGTTTACGTGAAGTTTGCCACCACCCCGAACCTGGACCGGATCCGCAAGGATATGGACCGCGCTGGTTTGAAAGATCCCAAGATCCAGAGGTTCGGTGCGCCGGCCGGCAATGAAGTGCTGGTTGCTCTCGAAGAGAAAGAAACCAGCGAAGCCGCGCTGGACCAGGGCAAGAATGCCATCATCAGGGCACTGGAAACCGAGAACACACAAAATGGCGGCAAGCAGGACTTGAACAACACCGGCCCTTCCACGCTGGGACAGTATCTGCTGGCGAAAGATCCCATGCGTCTGGGCAGCGAGGCGCCGGAACGTTACCAGCAGATCGCGCAACAAATTGACGACTTCCGCAACAAGCAGCACGGAGGAGTGCTGACTTCGGTCGACGAATTGAGTGGGGTTGTTCCCAACGAAGTGATGAACCTGCTTAAACAGGATTTCTACACTTCGAACTTCGCCGTGCGGAATGTCGAGATCGTCGGTCCCCAGGTCGGTGGACAGTTGCGGCACCAGGCACTGATGGCGACGTTATATTCGCTGGCGGGGATGCTGGTGTATCTCTGGTTCCGCTTCGAGCTCATCTATGGCATTGGCGCGGTGGTCGCCTGCTTCCACGACACGATTATCACCGTCGGCTTTTTCTCCCTGCTGAACAAGGACATCAGCCTGACGGTGATTGCCGCCATTCTGACACTGATCGGCTACTCCATGAACGACACCATCGTGGTATTCGATCGTATTCGTGAAAACATCAAGCTGCTACGTCGCGAGCCGCTAGCCGAGATTGTCAACAAGAGCATCAACCAGACGCTTAGCCGAACTATTCTCACATCAGGCCTCACCTTCCTGACGGTACTTTCACTGTATGTGTTCGGCGGTGAGGTACTTCGCGGTTTTTCATTAGCACTGGTGATTGGAATTCTGATTGGCACGTATTCCTCGATTGCAGTAGCCGCCCCGATGCTGGTGGCATATCAGGATTGGCGTGAGCACAAGACGGGGCGACCGGTTTTGCCTGCGACAGGTGCAGCTCGCGAGCGGGAAAAAGTAAAGGTAAAAGTGTAGGCGAAGTGCAAGTCAAAGGAGTAGACTTGGCAACTGTTTGGGAAGGCTGCGTCCTCCTACCTGCCTTAAGAGCACGGGTGCGTTGAGTGGAGTGCCTGCGGGCGGCAGTGTCGTTTTCCGGGAGCAAACGCTGTATTTCCGGTGTCTAAGCATTTAAAGAAGAGTTTGACGGAGCCACGCCATGTTTGAAGACAGCTTAGTGGAGTCGGGGGGTAGGCTGAAGTCGAAGCGACAGGGGGCTACCACCGCGTTGTCCTTCGCCCTCCAGATTCTGCTGATCGGCGTTCTCGTATTATTACCGCTGGTTTTTACCGAGGCGCTGCCTAAGCAGCAGTTGATGACCTTCCTGGTAGCTCCACCCCCACCGCCACCTCCACCACCACCGCCGGCAGCTACTCCGGAAATCAAGGTAGTGAAGAAGATGACGACGGAGCTGGATAACGGCGAGCTGCGTACGCCCACCAAGATTCCGAAAAAGATTCAGATGATTAAGGAAGACGAGACGCCGCCGTCGACCGGAGTTGCCGGAGTTGTCGGAGGCGTGCCGGGGGGTGTCCCGGGTGGCTCTATGGGAGGAGTTCTGGGTGGGATTATTAGCGGCACTCCCACGGCGGTGCCCAAGGTTGCGACCCCGCAGCGTGTACGCGTATCTCAGGGCGTTTCGCAAGGCTTGTTGATCCACCAGGTGAAACCTTCGTATCCGCCGCTGGCGCGCCAGGCTCGCATTCAGGGCATGGTGGTGTTGCAAGCGGTGATCGGTAAGGATGGCAACATCCAGAATTTGAAGGTAGTCAGCGGACACCCGATGCTGGCGCCAGCCGCGCTGGAAGCGGTAAAGCAGTGGAAGTACAAGCCTTATTACCTGAATGGTGAGCCGGTCGAGGTCGACACCACCATCAACGTGAACTTTACGCTGGCGGGCGGATAGTGCAGTAGCTCTGTTCCGCGGCAGCTTGCATCCAACTGTGAAGCGGCCGCCGGAAGGGCCGCTCATCCGGTTAGTTTTTCGCTTTGCCCGGGCGATGCCGCATAAAAAAGTTTTGGGCCGTGTTTGAAGGCCTGATGTAACCGAATCACTCGCGGCGTTTGCCGCGACAAAGAAGTCCGAGGAGGATAATTCGACTCATGCTTTTAGCGAACCTTGCAACCTATGCGATGAGCCATGTGCCTACAGTCGCTGCCTGGATGTTCCAGGAAGGCGGCGTCGGCTGGGATCCGGTCTCCCTCTGGCGACAGATGGGTATTCTGGCCAAGATCGTGGTCGTCATTCTATTCATCATGTCAGGCTGGTCGATTGGTGTAATGATCGATCGCGCCATGGCATTCAGCGCTGCCCGCAGCCAGTCGCGTGCTTTTGCTCCCGCCGTTGCCGGCGCGTTGCGTGAAGGCAAAATCGACGAGGCCATCAAAGTGGCCGAGCGCAACAAGAAGAGCCACCTGGCGAAGGTCGTCACCGCCGGCCTGCAGGAATTCAAGGCACACGGCGAGTCCAACGACATTCCGGGCGAGCAGATCGAAGCTTCCAAGCGCGCCCTGGAGCGTGCCGAAGCCATCGTGCATGCCGAACTGAAGCGCGGTTTGGGAGGTCTGGCGACCATCGGTTCGACCGCTCCCTTCGTGGGACTGTTCGGAACCGTCGTCGGCATTCTGAACGCCTTCCGCGAAATTTCGACGCAGAAAGCGACCGGTCTGGGCGCCGTCGCCGGTGGTATTTCCGAAGCGCTGGTGACCACCGCCGTCGGACTGTTCGTGGCCATCCCCGCCGTGATGATGTTCAACTACTTCACCGGCAAAGTCGAAGCCTTCGACGTGGAAATGGACAACAGCTCCAGCGAGCTGATCGACTACTTCCTGAAGCGTCGCAGCGCGGTGCGCCGTTAGTAGCCTGGCTCGGCCGCAGGGCTGGGTAGGAGGTTGAACTCAGATGGCATTAGCAAAACGAAATGTAGGTTCGGCGGTGAACTCGAACATCAACGTCACCCCCATGGTGGATGTGATGCTGGTGTTGCTGATCATCTTCATGGTGATCACGCCCATGTTGCAGAAGGGCGTGAGCGTCGATATGGCTAAAGTCAATAACCCGGTGCCCATGCCGGATGCCGATAAGGAAGATGCCTTGCTCGTCTCCATCATGCGGGACGGCAAAATCTACTTTGGCACTGACGTGGTGACGGCCGATTCCCTCACCGAGAAAGTGAAGGACCGGCTGGCGAATCGGGTGGACAAGCGGGTCTTCATCAAGTCGGACGCGCGCGCGAAGTATGGCGCTGTGGTCGATGTGGTGGACAACGTGCGTTCGGCCGGTGTCGATGACGTCGGGTTGCTGACTGAGCAGAATAAGACGAATCCGTCCACGACGGCACCTCCTCCGGTAACCAGTCCGGCGGGTTCGCAATAGGAGTTTTCTATGTCAATGGCAGTTGGCGGATCCGGTAGCGGACCCACCGCGGACATGAACGTAACGCCGCTGATCGATGTGTTGCTGGTGCTGCTGATCATCTTCATGGTCATCACGCCGCTCACGCCGAAAGGTTTGGATGCGCTGGTTCCCCAGCCTCCGAAAGATCAGCAGAAACAGCAGGAGCCCAACGACCGCACTATCGTCGTTCAGCTTCAGAAGGGCGCAGGCGACAAGCCGGCGCTGAAAATCAATCAGGATGACGTTACCTGGGAGAACCTGGAAGGACGCCTCAACGACATCTACAAGACTCGTGCTGAGAAGGTGATGTTCGTCAAGGCGGACAACGATCTTCCGTTCAACGATGTAGCCCAGGTGATCGACATCGCGCATGCCGCCGGTGTCGACAAGGTTGGCCTGATTACGGCAAAGATCGAGGCTGGCGGCTAGTCGAACCGCTGGTACCTCATCGCGAAGCACTCCTCCTCGTGGACGGGCGGGACATCGGTGCGATGTCCCGCCGGCCTGCTGGACATGGATCAACGCAACGGAGAGTGACAACTAACATGAACAAAATAGGACGAGTACTCAGCGTACTTGCTGTGCTGCTCGCGCTTCTCTCGGTGGTGGGGTGCAATAAGCTGCGCGCCCGCGACCAACTGAATAAGGGTGTAAATTCCTACAAGAATGCCCGCTACGAAGAATCCATCGAACATTTCAAGAACGCGGTCGCGTACGATCCCACGCTGATCAACGCCCAGCTTTATCTAGCCACGGCTTACATGCAGCAATACATCCCTGGCGCTGATTCGCCCGACAATAATAAGTACGCCGAGGAAGCGATCGACGAGTTCAAGAAGGTGCTCGAGACCAATCCCCCCAAAGAGCAGAAGTTGCTGGCGCTGAAGGGAATCGCCTCGCTCTACTTCAACATGAAGAAGATGGATCAGGCGCGCGAATACCACCTGAAAGTCGCCGAACTGGATCCCAACGATCCCGAGGCGTATTACTCCATTGGCGTCATCGACTGGACCAAGGCTTACCAGCCGCGCATGGAAGAGCGTGCCAAGCTGGGTTTGAAGCCTACCGATGACCCTAAAGGCAAAGACTGCACCGAGTTGCTCAGTGTTATCAAGGCGAAGAACGAGCCGGTGGTGCAGGACGGAATCCAGAACCTGCAGAAGGCGCTGCAGATTCGTCCTGACTACGACGATGCGATGGCCTACCTCAACCTAATGTATCGAGAAGACGCCGACCTGCAGTGCGATAACCCCGATGCTCGGAAGACGGATCTGAAGACGGCGGACGACTGGGTGGACAAGAACCTGGCGACCAAAAAGGCCAAGGCGGAGAAGGCCGGCCCTACCGGAATCGTAACCCCGGAGCCGACGAATCAGTAGCTGATTGCTGACGCTTGCGTTGCCGAGCCCTTCTACCAAGAGGGGCTTTTGTTTTTCGCAGCCACTGGTGGAAGCCCTCGCATTTATGAGGCTGTTACGAAACTCATGATTGAGCGACGACAGTGGGACAAACCATCCATCCGCCCGCAGGGACAGCATATCTAAGCCCAGCCATTCATGGCTGGGAAGGCGTAAGTGGGAAATTTCGAGTCCGCTTCAGCGGACGACATATGTTTCGTAACAGCCTCTTATGCGGGGGATATTGCCCGGGGGATGGCAGGCTTTAGCCTCACTAAACGAATCATTTCTTTGTCCCGTCATGCTGCTGCGCCAGCGCTAAAGCGCCCGGGGCTGACCGGCAATTCTTTCCCCCGCATGAATGCGGGGGCTTTCACCCCTGTGCGTCCGTTCCAGAGGACTGTCACTTCGTCCTGTGACGATGTCACTTACCGGCTGTGTTCCATGTTCTACAATCCAGATTCGCGCCCGTAGGACTTCCCCTATGTTCAAACGAATTCTTATCGCAAACCGTGGTGAAATCGCGGTCCGCATCATGCGCGCCTGCCGCGAAATGGGAATAGAGTCGGTCGCAGTTTTTTCCGACGTCGACCGTCGCGCCTTGCACGTTCGCAACTCGGATTACGCCTACCACATCGGCGCTGCAACGGCGAGTGAGTCATACCTGAACATCGAGAAAATCCTCGATGTCGCCCGGCGCAGCGGCGCAGAGGCGATCCATCCTGGTTACGGATTTCTTTCGGAGAACGCCAAGTTTGCCAGGGCCTGCAAAGAGGCAGGCGTGAAGTTCATCGGTCCCACGGCGGAATCGATGGAGATGATGGGCTCGAAAACACGCGCTCGCCAAAACATGAAGAAGGCAGGCGTGCCTTTCGTCCCGGGATCAGAGAAGGGCTTGGAATTCGACGGCATCGAGCGCATGGCCGAACAGATCGGCTACCCAGTGATGCTAAAGGCAGCGGCCGGAGGCGGCGGTAAGGGCATGCGCATGGTTACCTCGCCCGCTGATCTGCGCTCGTCCTACGAGGCGGCACGCAGCGAGGCGCAGCGGTCGTTTGGCGACAACGAAGTTTATATCGAGAAGTTCATTGTCAATCCGCGTCACGTCGAGGTGCAGGTCTTCGGCGATGAGCACGGCAACGTGGTGTATCTGGGTGAGCGCGAGTGCTCCATTCAACGCCGCCATCAAAAGGTGCTGGAAGAGTCGCCCTCTCCGATCGTCGATGAAGAGATGCGACGCCGCATGGGCGAAGTGGCAGTTCGTGTTGCCAAGGCGGCGAATTACCAGAATGCCGGCACGGTCGAGTTCCTGGTCGACGAGCAGCGCAACTTCTTCTTCCTTGAAATGAATACCCGGCTACAAGTGGAGCATCCGGTGACCGAGTTCGTCACCGGCTACGACTTGGTCCACCTGCAGTTTCGCGTGGCCAGCGGCGAGAAGCTGCCCTTCACCCAGGAAGACGTCAAGCTGCGCGGTCATGCCATCGAGTGCCGCATCTACGCCGAAGATCCCGACAACCACTTCTTCCCCTCGCCCGGCCAGATCACGCGGTTGCTTCAGCCGTCGGGCCCGGGTGTTCGGCGCGACAGTGGAATGTATGAGGGCTGGACGGTTCCAATCGATTACGACCCGCTGCTGGCCAAGCTGGTGGGTTACGGCGAGACTCGTGATGACGCGATCAACCGCTTGCGCCGCGCGCTGTACGAATATTTTGTCGGCGGTATCAAGACCAATATCTCGCTGTTCCGGCGCATTCTTCACGATCCGGACTTCTGCGCCGGCAGACTGGACACCGGGTTTCTCGATCGGCTGCTGGCGAAGCCGGCAGAGGAAGCTGACGGTCATCATCCTATGATCGCTGCAATCGCGGCCGGTATCTTCGCCACGCTGGAGCCCAAGGCCACGCTGCCGGGAGCGAACGGCGCGGCCGCTACGTCGTCTGGGAATGGTGCCGGCTTGCAGCCCGAGGTCTCGGCATGGAAACGTGCAGGGCGCATTGAAGCGATGAGGGAGAGATAAGGCGATGACCTACGACGTTGTGGTAGACGGCAAGACGCATCGCCTGGAGCTGACGCGCGGCGAGGAAACGTGGCAGTGCACGGTTGACGGCGAGCCCGTGGAGGTCGACGCTGCGCTGACGGCAAAAGACGTGTTGTCACTGCTTATCGGCAACAAGGCTTACGAGATCAAGCGCGAGCGCTCGCTGCAGGGCGAGCTGCACATGGTCATTGGAAGCGCGCGCTATGCCGTTGATGTTCAGGATCCGCGCTCATTGCGCACTCGGCGCGCCGCGGCCGGGAGTGAGGCTGGTCCGCAAAAGATCACGGCCGCCATGCCGGGCAAAATCGTGCGCATCATGGTGAAGGAAAAAGACGAGGTCACAGCCGGGCAGCCGCTGCTGGTGATGGAAGCCATGAAGATGCAGAACGAGATCAAGTCGCCCAAGGCCGGCAAGGTACAGAAGATACTGACTTCGGAGGGATCGACCGTGAACGCGGGCGATGCGCTGGCGGTGATTGAATAGATGTCCTTGCTACTGGGTGTATCCTGCTATTAGGAAATAAGAATGAAGCGGCATTCCAATCTCTGGGAGCTACCAAATTACGGGATTACGGAAGCATCGGTATATCTCCACGTGCCCGTAAGCACCCTACGATATTGGGCTGTCGGCACCCGTGCGGACCCCCTTTTGGTTCGACTTGCACAGTTACGTCCTAACCCTCTTTTGTCCTTCAAGAATCTGGTTGAGTGTTATGTGCTGGAGGTCATAAGAGTGTCGCACGGCGTGAACCTGCGCACGCTACGCTATTCGCTCAAAATAGCACTCGAAAAGTTTCCTTCCGCTCATCCTTTTGCTGACTACGCTATAAGTACTCACGGCGATCACGTGTACCTCGATGACAAGTTGCTCGTCGACTTGTCCAAAGGTGGTCAGTTGGCGATTCGAGACGTGCTCGGTAGCTCCTTGCGAAGAGTCCATCGCGACAAATTAGGTCTAGCTCAAAGGCTTTATCCGTACCTCCAAAAGAAGCATATGCTTCGGCCGTATGAAGAGACGCCTCGGACTGTGGTTATAGATCCTGGCGTATCGTTCGGAATGCCCGTTTTGGCCAATTCAGAATATCGACAGGCTTCCTGGCCAGCAGGTATCGCGGAGGTGACTCCATTCCCATGCTGGCGCAGGACTATGGGCGGAAAGAAAAGGAAATGCGCGAGTGAAGGCACTCGTATGGGAAAGAGCCAAGCAGGCCGCGTAAGGGCTTCACTCTTTTCCTTGACGAGAGCGTCGATTTTGATGAAGTCTCTGAGGCGCTTACCGCGGCACGCGTGCGCCATGTGAGACATCGGGACAAGTTTAAGTCGGGTGCTGATGACCAGACGCTCCTCGCCTTTGTTGGTAAAGAGAAGCTTGTTTTCGTAACAACAGACCAGCGTCAGCGCAGTCGTCATGTTGAACGAGAGCAGATCAAGCTCCACAAGGTGCGTCAGTTCGTCTTCACAAGTGGCAACATGGGCAAGACCGTGCTGATCAAAGCCCTGATGAATGCCTGCCACCAAATGCGTCGGCTGTGTTCCACCAACGGCGGCCCTTTCGTTGCGTCAATTTCGAAATCCGGTAACGTAAGCCTGCGCACGCTGTTGGGAGCATAGAAGCCGCCCAACTGCTGGTTCCGGTGAACGCCTATAATCTCCTGATGCAGAAGCATTGGAAGACCCGTCTGATTCATTCCGACGCACGCATTCCTGAAGGCTTTCGCTCGCTCAACGTTCCTACCTATCGGGCTTCTACAACACTTTTTCCTGACGCAGCGGCCGTGACTGACCAATGGGATGTGCACGAGGTCGGTTACACCTACGGTCTGTATGGAACGCCGACGGTTCAGGAGTTGGCCGCGCGCATCTGCGAGCTCGAAGGCGGCCATCGCACGGTCATTACGCCGGGTGGGCAGAGTGCAATTTCGCTGATTCAGTTGGCGTTCCTGAAGGCAGGCGACCACGTTCTCATTCCCGAGAGTGTTTACGGGCCGAACCGGTCGTTTGCCAATCGCGTGCTCCGGAAGTTCGGAGTCGAGGTCACGTACTATCAGCCGCTCATTGGCGGTGACATCGCGTCGCTGATCCAGCCAAACACGAAGCTCGTCTGGTGCGAGAGCCCGGGCTCGATCACGATGGAAGTGCAAAACGTTCCCGCCATCGCAGCCGCGGCTCATGCGCAGCAACGCGCTTGTGGTGCTCGACAATACCTGGGCAGCGGGAGTGCTGTTCGACGCTTTCGCCCACGGCGTCGATATCACCATGCAGGCGTTGACCAAGTATGTCGGCGGGCATAGCGATCTACTGCTGGGCTCGATTACGGTCAAAGATCCCAAGCTGTGGCAACAACTCGGCGCAACGCAGCAGGTCGTGGGCATTGCAGCCTCACCTGACGATTGCAGCCTCGCGCTGCGAGGACTGAAGACCATGGCAGTGCGTCTACAGGCGATTGAATCCTCGGCTATGCAGATTGCCGAGTGGCTTGGCGAGCGCCCGGAGATCGAACGCGTTCTGCATCCGGCGTTCGAATCCTGTCCCGGCCACGAGTTCTGGGCGCGCGATTTCCAAGGCTCTTCCGGCGTTTTCTCCATCGTGTTTCGGCCAGAGTTCTCCAAGGCTCAGGTGCATGCCTTCGTGAACGCGCTCGAACTTTTCAAGATCGGATATAGCTGGGGAGGCGTGACCAGCCTGGGAGTGGCCTACGATTTCGCGGGATGGAGCAGTCGTCCCGCGTACGGGCATCGCATCGTGCGCCTGAACATCGGGTTAGAAGATACCGTCGACCTGATCCGCGATTTGCAGGTTGCTCTCAGCACAATGGCGCAAGCTACCGTCTGACATCATCATGGGCGCTGTGCGCGCTCTGCTGATATCCGAAACTTGCTCAATGTCGTAAGATTCTAGCGCTGCTCTCAGGCTACGGAGGTGGGTATGTCAATCAAACTAACGGACGGGAAGAATTGGAAGGCCGAGCTGGCAGGTACCGGCTCGCTGCTCGATAAGCTCTCGCTTACGGTCACCGGGCTGAAACTCGCCGAAAACTGGAATAATCCCATCAACAAAATTAATCCTAAGGATCTGGGGCCTGGCGCGCTTTCATTCTCCGGCAATACACCACTTCCTTTCGCCGGCTCCACGCTGACGGTGAGCGCCAACCAGTCGGCGACCATCGGAGGGCAGAATTCAGGCTCGCTGTTCGGCAGTGATGATCCCTTCGATCAGCCCGTCAGCCTGGCGAACAAGTGTTGTCTTTGGGTGCAATTGAAGGGCACTCTGGACGTCGGAGTGGCTGGAAGCGTGCGTGGCTTCGGCATCGGCATCAAGACCAACTCGTACGCACAGTTCGGATTCCATCACATCTTCGAGCCTGACAGCGCCGGCACGTTTCCGCGGTTATCGAAAGCTGTCGAGGCGCTCTTTGGTAACGCTACGCCACCGGTCGATCTCGCGGCATTGATGGCTGTCCCGGTGGGCGCCATCTTCGAATTTGACTCCGGCGGTTCGGTAACCGTAACGGGAAGCTACACCGTTCCTACTTCGACGCTTCCGTTGGCGACATCTACCGTTCCGGTGTTGAAGGACAAACTCACCCTGGCTGCCAACCCGTCGCTTAAGCTGTCGGGATCATTTGAAATAAGTGGCGCACTCATTTTCAGAGTTCATAAAGTAAGCGCCACCAGCGCGCGTTTTTGTATCTACAAAAAGTCGGGAACCGAGTTAGACGTGAGCTTCAGCGCGTCGGCCGGTATTACGGGGGGCATCGCTGATAAGGACTTTCTTGATGCCGCCTTCAAAGCCATCACTCCCGACCACAAAATCGATCTGGCGGCGCGCGATCCTGAGTTGAACAAACAATTGCAGGAGGTGCTGAAGGACGCGGTCTGCGCCCACTTGTCGGCGACGCTCAATGCCGAGGCCAGTCTGTCTAACAGCATCTCGCACGTGTTCGTGCTGGATATCGACCTGCAGGTAGCGAGCCAGTCAGCGGAGATGACATCCCGTGTCAACGACTTGTTTCACGGCAACTGGACCTTGGCCAGGCAGCACGATCTCCCCTGTGTCACAAACTACAGCGACATGCTGGAGAAGGCCACTACTTCGAAACAGTCCTTCACTTTCCATCTGCTGAACCTCTTCAGCTTTGAGAGCGTTACCCAGTTCCTGACTTCAGCCAAAGTGCTGCAGACGGGGGATGGAGTAGTCTTCACCGACCACGATACGGCCAGCCGCATCCAGACCAGCGCCGATGGCCGCATTGCCGAGCCCATGAGCTTCAGGAAGGTCCTGGCGCAGGCGCTGCAAACCACGCTTGCTTTCAAGACTGGCAAAGCCGCTCCCGCTTTAGTTGAACTTTCGATCTCGGGCAATTACTTCACCTACGAACGGAACGCCTCAGCCGATGATTTGAAAAAGATCGCATCATTGTGCGCGTCGCTCGATTGTGGGTTGGGTGGGTTGCAGACCAGTGCCGGCTGGGCCGGAGTCATTAAGTTCGATGCCCGCTCGACCTTCAACCATGATGCCGCCGATGCATGCTTTGTGGGTCCAGCTCCCGACTTCAATCCGAAAAGCAATGCTGACTATGTGCAGATAGCGCTTACGGCGATCGCAAGTTTGTACGTGCCGGGCGACAAGTTCTACGCTGCGGTGAAAGACCCTACTCTCTGGACTAAGTTGAACACCGCCGGCAATTCGGCGGCGATGATCTCCAACAGCTATGTGCAGGCCTTCCTGCACGGGTACGGAAGTTTCGACGGAAACGTGCAGAATGCGTCGCAGGTGATGTGGCTCTACAGCATCTGGTACACGGTGACGTACTGGGCGGAGGCGATGGCCAAGTACGCGGCCTTGTTGCAGAAGGCAAAGAAGCTTGCGGCCCAGTTGCCGCCCGGCTCAACCGGGCAGGACCCCGACATCCAGCGGCTCATGCGAGATCTTTCGTCGGCCATGCACGATGCGCAGAAGCAGGAAGACAAGTTCATCGATCCCCGGGCACAGTTTGGGTTGGCGGCGTTGTATCTGGCATCGGGCAAGCAAGCCGCGAATGATGTCTCGCTGACATGCAACGGGAGCACGAAGTCGGCAAGCAACACTGCGGCCCTGAAGGCTTCGGTCTGAGCCAGTTGTTCCGCAATAGGGCGGGAGTAAAATCAGGCATAATGTCGAACTCGTTTTCACGCTCCGCGCGTCGAGAGGAGAAGCGCAACTGGATGCCGTTCCTCATTGGCGGCGTTGCGTTGTTGGCAATGGTCGCTGCCGTGGTCATTTCCAGCAGGGCTCCCGCCAGCATTGCACCTCAGGCAAGCCCGTACTCGCCCAACCTGAAGCTCTCAGATGTGAAGCTGAGTGCAGCGGAGAATTACGTTGGCGGCACGGTCACGTATCTTGATGTCAACATCACCAACACCGGAGATAGGACCCTTACGGGCGCACAAATGCGCGCCGTTTTCAAGAATTCCATGGGACAGGTGGTGCAAACCGAGACGCTGTTCTTGCACGTGCTGGTGCAGAATCAGATGGCCGGCTACCCTGACCTGGTCGAACTGAGTCGCGTTCCCATCGGACCAGGCCAGACCAAGACCGTGCGCATGACGCTGGACCACATCTCGGCTGATTGGGACAACAATCCTCCCGAGATGCAGCTCGTCAGTTTGAAACTGAAGTAAAAATCTCGCGTACAGCGTGTTAGCCAACAGCCCTTCCATCATTGTCCTGCTAATCTGCTTCCATGAGGTCACTCATCCCTTTGCTCGCGGTCTGCGTTCTTCTGCCGTGGTTCTTGTCGGCACAGGAAGCTACCCAGCCTGCGTCTCAAACACCGGCCGCGCAGCCCGCACCAGGGTCTGCTTCGAGCCAGACTGCCTCGCCTGCTGGAGCGCAGCAGCCGTCAGCCAAGCCGAAAGAAGCGCCCAAGTTCTATCAGCCCGAAGGGCCTGACCCAACGCAGACGATTGCCCACGAGCACAGTGTTACCGACATGCTCGATGTAGTGTCGTTCACCAGCCAAATTTTCCACAACACGCGTATGCTGCGGGTTTTCATGCCCGGCAACTACTTCTCACCGCATAACCGAATGCGAAGATACCCGGTCCTGTTTCTGCAAGATGGGCAGAATGTTTTCGACAAGGCCACCAGTTCCACGGGCAGAGAATGGGAGGCGGACGAAACTGTCGATCATCTCGTCTCTCAATTCAAGGTCCGCCCGATGTTTATCGTGGGTATTGATAACGCCGGAGACCAGCGGGCTTCCGAGTACCTGAGCTATCCCGACCCGCACAATCCGCAATTTCAAAGCGCAAATCCGCCAGAGCTGGAAGGAACGAAATACGCCGAGTTCCTGATCAAGGAAGTGATGCCGTTTCTCGAGAAGCGCTATCGCATCGCGACCGGACCGGAGAATACCGGCATCGGCGGATCGGACTATGGTGCAATTGTCAGTCTAACCACCGCGCTGAATCATCCCGGAGTGTTTGGCAAGCTCCTGCTGGAGAGTCCATCGCTGTGGGTGGGTGACGGCAAGGTGATCGACGAGGTGAAGAAAGCCAAGCAGCTACCGCAGAAAGTTTACATGGGAATTGGGACAAACGAAGCCGGTAATCCGGAGGCCGACGCACTCATCCTCAAATACTTCACGGATATGGAGCAGATATTGAAGGACAAGGGACTGGGCAGCAGCCGGCTGAAGGTGGTCGTCGAAGGGGGCGGTCAGCACAATGAGGACGCGTGGGCGCGGCGGTTTCCCGATGCGCTGCTATTCCTCTACGGACACTAAAGCCCAAGTCGGCATCTGAAGTTAATCATGGCGTTGACGACCCACCCATCCGCAACCGCTAATCGCCCCGCTGAAACGACCGGGACTTATACCGGCGCGCTGGCGATGGTCACCACACTTTTTTTCATGTGGGGATTTATCACCAGCTTGAACGACATCCTCATCCCCCACCTCAAGTCGATTTTCGATCTGAACTATTTCGAAGTGATGCTGGTCCAGTTTTTCTTCTTCCTGGCGTATGCGGTGTTCTCGATTCCGGCGGGCATTATCATCGAACGCGTCGGGTACAAAAAGAGCATGGTGGCGGGCCTGCTCATCATGGGATTCGGTTCGCTGCTTTTTGTTCCTGCGGCCATGGTGCCGTCGTTTCCGCTTTTTCTGGTTGCGCTGGCCATTCTTGCAACCGGGATCACTGATTTGCAGGTTTCAGCCAATCCCTATGTCGCTGTGCTGGGCTCGGCCCAGACGGCGTCAAGTCGCCTGACGCTCACGCAGGCATTCAATTCGCTGGGTACCGTGGTGGGACCGCGGCTAGGCGCTGCGCTGATCCTCGGCGGAGCAGTCACGTACACCGCCGATCAACTGTCAAAGATGAGCGCTCCGGCGCTGCACGCCTATCGGGTACAGGCAGCATCGACGGTGAAGCTGCCCTACGTGTTTATTGCCATCGCTCTGGTCGTGCTGGGAATCGTGATTTCGGTTTTTAAGCTTCCGCAGATTCCCGAGGCCGAAGGTGGACACGCGACGGAGACCGGCGCGAACGACAGCATCTGGCGCCATCGCAATTTGGTGATGGGAGCAGTTGGCATATTCACGTATGTCGGTGCCGAGGTCGCAATCGGCAGCTTCCTGGTGAACTATCTGCACGAACCGTATATCGGCAACTTGACGTTGGAGCAGGCCGCCGCTTATCTCGCGTTTGGCTATTGGTTCGGAGCGATGGTCGGAAGGTTCGCGGGATCGTGGGTGCTGCGCCAGATCTCGCCGCGCGCCGTGTTGGCCTTCAACGCTCTGGTAGCGGCAAGTCTGGTGTGTCTGTCAATGGCGACGACCGGCCACTTTGCGATGTGGAGCATTATCCTGGTCGGCCTGTTTAACTCCATCATGTTTCCCACGATTTTTACGCTCGGCATTGAAGGACTCGGGCCGCTGACGGGAGAAGGCTCTGGGTTGCTGAATACCGCGATTGTGGGCGGCGCGGTTATACCGCTACTGCAAGGGTTGATCGCCGACAGAATTGGAATCCACCATGCGTTCATTTTGCCGGTGCTTTGTTATCTGTACATCGCGCTGTTCGCAGTGAAGGGAACGCGCCGGCGGCCGCTCGCGTAGCCAGAACCCAGGTGGAAGCCCCCGCATTTATGCGGGGGAAAAAGCGCACATGATAAGAAAGGCGCTTCAGCGCTGGCCGGGGCTGAAGCCCATGTCCAGATGGGCGAGGCGTTTCCCTCGGATAAATCCGAGGGCTTCCACCCGAAAACCCCCACCCCAGCAAAAGAAGCCGGAATGGGGCACCCGACGGAAGTTACGCAACGCACGAACGGCGCTTCCATGCCCACATGCAAGCGCCGTTATGCATTCCTCGTGCACCCGGGTTCGGCTCCGCTCTCGTGGAGTCTGGCCAAGGTGCAGGATTCGAGGAAACTCGACTACCCGTTCGACGGATGCAGCACGCGGAAGGTGCTGCCGCCGTTCGACCATACCCGCAGCATGACGCTGTCACCATTGGGAATGTTGCCCAGAGCCTCCTGAACGGACTTGGCGTTCGGAGTGGCTTTACGGTCCACGCTCTGGATAATGTCGCCGGGTTGCAGACCGGCATCATCAGCCGGGCTGCCCGGGGTGACCTTCTCCACCACAGCTCCCTGCACCCCGCTGGGCGCTTGGATCTGCTGGCGAGCGTCAGAATCGAGATCGCCAATTCCGATACCCCAGCGCGGCTTGCCGTTCTCTGCGCTGGCGCTCTCGGTAGCTCCCTTGGCGCCCAACTGCTGGACCGTGACCGGCACAGTCATCTCGTTGCCATTGCGATTGACGGCGAGTTTGATGGTGTTACCGGGCTGCTGCTGCTGGACCTTCATCTGAAGTTCACCGGCGGTTGACACGTTCTGGCCGTTCATTCCAGTGATGACGTCCCCAACCTTCAGTCCGGCTTTATCGCCAGGCGCTCCCGGCGTGATTTCAGTTACCACCGCGCCATTGGCACTCTTCATGTCGAAGAACTTCGCGTTCTCAGGCGTGACATCACTGATGCCAACTCCCATGTACCCGTGCTCAACCTTGCCGCTCTTTATCAGTTGCGCAACCGTCGGCTGCACAATCTGGGTTGGGATGGCGAAACCCATGCCTGCGAAGCTGCCCGAGGGCGAAATCAGGAAGGTGTTGATGCCCACCACTTCGCCGCGTGCATTCACCAGCGGGCCGCCGGAGTTGCCGGGGTTGATGGCTGCGTCTGTCTGAATGTACTGCCCAGGCTTACGCGCGTCGGCTTCAGGGTTCGGACGATTCAGCGCGCTGACAATGCCGCGCGTCACCGTGAAGCGCAAGCCGTAAGGATTGCCGAAGGCGAGGACCGTCTGTCCGGGATGAAGCTGCGAGGAGTCTCCCCAGGGCACGGACGGGAAGTTCGAGCCGTCGATTTTAATGACAGCTAGATCGGTAAGCGGATCGGTTCCGACTACCTTCGCCGGCAGAATGCGGCGATCGTTCAGGGTGACGCGAACGTCGGTCGCTCCCTGCACCACGTGGTTGTTGGTGACGATGTAGCCGTCAGGCGAGATGATCACGCCCGTACCGATGCCATGCTCAATGCGAGGCTGTTGGCGCTGACCGAATGGTCCCTGCATGGGCCCCTGGAACATTGGACCAAAGAACTGCTGTAACGGGTTGTTGTTGTCGCTCTGGTCCTGCTGGTCCTGCATCGCCTGCTGCGGCGATACTTTCGACGTAACCGCTACGTTGACGATCGAGGGCGTAACCCGAGCGGCAACAGTCTCCATCGCGTGATCGAGCGCGAGCAGTGCGTCGACCTGGCTCGCTTCCAGCGGACTTGCTGCGCTGGCTGGCGTGGTCGCCGCCGTAGCGGTTGCGGGTTTCATTACTTCGTACGCGGTGAACGATCCGGCCAACGCCAGCGCCAGGGCCGAGGCCGCGATGCCGCGCTTGGTGGTGTTGGTCCACTGCTTCAGGTTCCACATCTTCATTGCTAATTCCTCTCTGTTGAGATCTGCTGAAACTAAATCCTTAGTTATTGCTGCTGCACCCGTAGAGCGCCTTGGATGAGTTCATCTAGATTGCCTTCCGGGAAGTGTCGTTCGGGGTTGAGGGCTGCGGTCTAAAGACCGTCATTTGATAGGTCGAGACAGCCCAGATGTGAGCGCCGTCGCTATAGAAATCCGTTTGCTTTACGATTACGAACGTCGCCGGCAGAGCATTCGTCTGCGGCGTTGTGAAGCCTGCGCGGTAGACCTTCGGGCGGGCAGCATCGTGGGCGTCGTGTTGCAGAGCAGACGCCTTTATGACATGCGCCTGGTTGTTTGCTTCGGGAGCAGGCTTGCTGAGTTGCTTAACCGTCGGTTGCCGCTCCACGTAAACCGCAGGCGTCATCTGTGGCTTCATCTGCGATGATTCTGGATGCCACGCTGCCGGCACTATTGCTGGTTCAGGCGTACGCGAATGAGCCATCGCAATCGTGCTGCTTGCGGCCGGTGAGTTGAAGGCAATCAAGTTTGGCGCCTGCGCAAACGTCGCCAGCAGGAGTACTGATCCGGAAGCGGCACTTACCAGCGCAATGCGCGATGCGCCTGCCGTGCGTGGACGCCCGCTGGCGAGTATCTGACGAACGCGCGTCGAGCACTCCTTCATGCGATGGACTGCGCCCTGCGCGAGCACGACGGCGCGATGCAGAAATCCCTTTTCAGCCATCGACACCAGGCATGCGGCATAGGCGCGCGGATCTTCGGTGTTGGCCAGCACGTGCTCGTCGCAGGCCATTTCGCGTTCCAGCGAGAGCCGGTTCTCAATCCACCACACGGCAGGATGAAAGAAGAACACAGCGCGAACCAGCTTCTGCAGCAGGTTGGTCCAGTCATCGCGGCGACGTAGATGCGCGAGTTCGTGCACCAGCACAGAATTCAGGTCATCCGGCGACAGCTCAGCCAGTGTCCACGGCGGCAGAACCACAGCGGGCCGATACAAGCCGACGGCCGTCGGTACCGAGACACGATCAGAAACGCAGAGAGACACGCGACGGTGCTGCTGAAAATCGGCAAGCGTCTGGCGCGGCAGTTCGGGCAGGGAAGGGAGGTCGACTTCCTTGCCCGAAACGCGCAGACTAAACAGTTGCACGAGTCCGAAAGCGAGCCGAGCCAGCAAAAACGCCGCAATCAGTGACCAGGTTGCGAACAGGGCAAATCCCAAGTTCGCAGGCAAAGTCAACGCCGCATGCGGCGCGACGGTGGCGAGCGGACGGTCAACGCGCGCGAACGCCTCGGCAACCGGCAAGGTCGCGATGGAAAGCAGAGTAGCCATCCAGATACTGAAGCGGGTGCCCGCATTCTGCCGGGGTGCCAGCCGGAGGATGAGCCATGCCAGCAGCGCGAGCACCACGCCTTCAACGGCCGAGTTAACCAACCGCTCGGCCGAGCTCTGCGCAAATGCATTCAAGGCGGTAACTGGCATCTCTATCTTTCCTTGTCCTGCTTCAGCAGCTCGCGCAAGCGCTTCAGCTCGGCGAGGTCGATCTGTTCTTCTTCAAGAACGTTCAGCAGCAGCAGTTCATGCGAGTTGCCGAACATGCGGCGTACCAGGTTGCGAATCTCGGAACGGGCGGCGTCCTGCCGCGCCACGACCGGCTTGAAAATGTGCGCCCGGCCATCCTTATCGTGTTCGACGTATCCCTTCTTCTCGAGGATGCGTATGGTCGTGAGCACCGAGTTGTAGGCCAACGGTGCGTCAGCGGGCAGAGCATCGACGACCTGTTGGACGCTGCTGGCCCCTCGGGACCAGAGCACTTCCATCAGCCTCAGCTCGGCTTCCGTCAACGTCGGTGATGTCTTTGCTGGCACTGTTTTGCTGGCCTTTTTTGGCTGGTGACAGTTGGACGAAGGCGGTGGGGAAAGGTAACTAAAGATTTAGTTGGAGGGGGCGGGGCCCACTGCGAGACGGGTTAACCATCTGATAACGTACATAAAAAATCCGAATTTCTCGCTCTTTAGAATCAGTGATTTAGGCAACAAATGTGCGCTACATAATTGACTCCAAAGGTACTTATAGGTATATGACTTGTTTTCAATTGTTTACGGTGGATTCAGTTAACGTTTATAGCAACTATCCAATGGGACGTTTTTGGTGGCACTCGCGGCTATTGGCGCTCGGCGATGGCGACAAAGAAGCCGTCACACGGGTGCACGCCGGGGATGGTCCGCAGGTACTTACCGCTGACCAGCGAGTCGAGGTCTTGCCATGCCAGTTCGCCGGAGGCGCGAAGGTGTTCGAGTTCATCGCGGACGTCGAGTAGACGGTAGCCGGGGAGGTCGGCCAGCACTTCTTCGACGACGGCCTCATCTTCTTCCGGTTCCAGCGAACAGGTCGAATAGACCGCTTGGCCGCCAAGCGAGAGGTGTTGCAAGGCCGCCCGCAAAATCGCGACCTGCTTTTGGTGCAGATCGTCGAACTCTTCCGGTTTCAGGCGCCACTTGATTTCGGGATTGCGGGCCAGGGTACCGGTGCCGGAGCAGGGCACGTCAACCAAGACACGATCGAACTGATCCTTCGACGGGCAGTTGCGTCGCGTCGGCCTCGATAACCTTTACATTGGGGGCGCGAACGCGTTTGCGTAGCAGGTCGGCACGGTGAGGGTGGATTTCGGCGGCGATGATCTCGGCATTCGGGTTACGCGCGGCCAGCACAGCAGTCTTACCTCCGGGAGCGGCACAGCAGTCCAGCAGACGTGTGCCATTGCCAACGACTAACGCTACGAGTTGCGAACCTTCATCCTGGATCGCGACACGACCTTCGCGAAAAGCTGCGGTGCGAGTGAGATCGCTGACCGGGCAGTTGAGCGTTCGCGCGCTCGTAAGCATACCTCCTGGGGACAGTTCGACCCCTTCGGCGGCGAGTTCTGCCTCGGCTGACGGAGCGTCCAAACGCATTGACACCGCGGATTCGGATTGGTTCTGCAGACAGATTTTCAGCGTTGCTTCCAGGCCGAACTGTTTCCCCCATCGTTCGACCAGCCATTGAGGATGGGCCAACGCAGTCGCAAGTCTGTCGGGATGCATGCCAACGTCCCATCCGATAGCCGGTGATTCGCTCCTGGTTATTTGACGCAGGACGGCATTCGCGAACGGCGCAGCCGAGGTCTTGCGCGCGCGCTTGATTAGCTCAACGCTTTCGTTTACTGCAGCCGAGGCGGGCACACGGGTTAGAAACAACCGCTGGTAGGCGCCTATTCTCAAGGCCGTTACGACTTCGGGGTCAATCTTGTTCAGCGGTCGCGAGGAGGCGTTGGCGATGATTTCGTCGAGGCGCGAGCGCCAGCGCAACACGCCCATCACGATTTCGGTGGTCAGGCCGCAGTCGCGAGGGGAGAGTTCGTCGAGACGCGCTGAGTGCAGCAGTTCGGTCGCGTAGGCGTCCTGGGTTTCGACGCGCATCAGGATGTCGAATGCGGCAGCGCGTGCGGGAGAGATGGACATGGATGATTGAGGCGCTGAGTAGCCTCAGGATGCCAAGGCCTCGACGTATTCGGAGCGGTGTGTCCAAAGGGCTGGTATGACACCATAAGCTGTCAGGGCCTCCAGCACATCACCACCGACTGGTTGCTCCTGATCGTTGAGGACAGCATAAGCTTCGGCGTCTGATTCGGGCGCCGCAGTACGTGCAGCTCGAGTGTCGCTCAAAACCCAGAGATAGCTGGAGATATTTTCTT
The DNA here is from genome assembly GCA_963846795.1 of uncultured Acidobacteriaceae bacterium. GTDB lineage: Bacteria > Acidobacteriota > Terriglobia > Terriglobales > Acidobacteriaceae > CAVVDY01. The sequence continues at coordinate 1,026,187 of CAWJXJ010000009.1, read as the reverse complement.
TCTTAGGGCTGGCAATCGCCTGCAATATTCTTTCCGGACGTTTTCGCGATTTAGGAATCAAGAAGTCAATGCCATGATCATACCCAGTTCTCCCCGCAAGTTTTACTCTCGCGGTGTACCGAATGTCATTGCTATCGAGGAAGTTCTGTACGTCCTCAAAGAAAAAACTGGCAACTCGCGGCTGTGCCATCACGAACATGTCGTTGATGGCGAGCATCGCTTGCACCAATGAATGTAAGCGTTGACCGAGATTGCTTGCGGAAGCTTCTACGACCAGCCGATCATTTTCTGAGCGCACCCCCAAACCATTGAGCACGCTTTCGAGAATCATTTTGCGTTTGGGTGTATCGATCTCAAGTCCACTCGTTCGAAGGTCTGAAAGGACATATCCATCGTCGGACAAGACGAAGCTTCCGTTTCGACGTGTCGCATAGACCTGCAGATGGTCGTTGTGACGGTCAAGAAAGGGCGTAGTAAGCTCGCATGCTTCTCCGACTTCTTCAACCAGAAGGCCCTGACGTAGCCAAGCAACGTAATTGTCAATGAGTCTTTGACATTCGCCACGATTCATGACAAGACTCCTTGGACTGGCGGAGGTGCTTCGATATTGCAGAAAGCGCAGAATTCACCGAACGTGGTGCCTGGGTCGGTCAGCAAAGAGAAACGACTAGGGTCGACAGGATACGCCCACCTATCGTCGTAACCTTCCCTGAAAACGTGAAGGTGGGTACCGGGTACATTCACCCCGTCAGGGTTAGTATGGGGTGCGCCGTCTATGTCGAGCCTTACCAAAACAACCGCGATTTGGGCTCTATTCTGAAATCTGAGCTTTGTAAGTCGAATTGTGCCTCGCCAAACATCCAGCAAAAAGCGTTCTCGGTCGTTTGGGCCTGCAAGTTCGAAACTTTCATCGCAACCTTGCGGAATACTAATGTAAGCGGGTGGTCGCAAGAAATGCTTCGCCATCGACATCAGTTGGTCAGCTTCTGCTTGGGTCAGCATTTGAAAGCGATATTACCCTAGAGCTGCTGTTGGCATCACGGCTTATTCTCGAAGAGAATTTTCTAATTACCCTTTATCCCACTGGCTCCTCGTTCTTCGGCCGGTAGCCGTTGATGAAGTCGCGGGCGCTCATGTGTTTCTTGCCTTCCATCTGCAGTTCGTGAATCTCCAGCGCGGTACCGTGCCCGAAGCCCAGCAGCAGACGCTCATTCTCGATCGCGAAGTGTCCGGCAGCGACCACGCCGATCTCGGCTGCAGGAGCTGCCAGATAGATGTGAAGCAACTTGCCACGAAAATGGGTAAAGGCTCCCGGCCAGGGCTGAAATCCGCGCAGGCGGTTCCAGATCTCGGTTGCGGTGCGTGAGAAATCGATCAGACCGTCTTCCTTGGTGAGAATCGGTGCGAGCGTGGCTCGCGCGTCGTCCTGTGGGCGGGGGGTAATCGTACCTTTTGCCAGTCCAGCCAGGCTGGTGATGATCAACTCAGCCCCCGTATGTGCCAGGCGTGGCGCCAGGGTCAGCGCAGTGTCATCGTCGCGGATCGTTTCTTCGCGCTGCTCCAGAATGTCGCCGGTATCGAGGCCGGCGTCGATGCGCATGGTGGTCACGCCGGTGATTGATTCACCCGAGGCGATGGCCCATTGGATCGGCGCGGCACCACGATATTTCGGCAGAAGGGAGGCATGAAGATTGATGTTGCCCAGGGGCGGCAGGTCGATCATCCATTGCGGGAGGATGCGTCCGTAGCCTACGACAATAATCGCCTGTGGCCGGATGCTTTCGAGTTGCGCGCGAAACTCCTGGTTGTTCTTGATCTTTTCCGGCTGGGTGATCGGAAGATTATCATGCAGCGCTTGGCGCTTCACGGGAGACGCCGCCGGCTCCATGCCACGGCCGCTGGGCCGATCGGGCTGCGTAACCACCAGCCGGATGCGAAATCCTGCGCGAACCAGCCGTTGCAGGGTTGGCACGGCAAACTGGGGCGTTCCGCAAAAGACCAGGTTCATCATCGCCGACTCACCACTCGCCGGCTTTCACGAGTTTGCGAATCTTGCGCTTGATCAGGTCTCGTTTGAGCGCGCTGACATGACTGATGTAGAGCTTTCCATTGAGGTGATCGGTTTCGTGTAGCAAAGCGCGCGCGAGCAGTTCTTCGCCCTCGACCTCGATGGTGTCGCCCTGCAGGTTTTGCGCGCGTACCTTGACCTTCATGGGGCGTGTGACCTTTTCGCGAAACTCCGGGATGCTGAGGCAGCCTTCGTTCGAGACCTGACGACCCTCGGTATGCACGATCTCAGGATTCACCAGCACGATTTTCGCTGCGGGATCCTCTTTGAAGGTGACGTCGATGACCGCAATGCGCTTGCTGATGCCGATTTGCGGAGCGGCCAGCCCTACTCCATGGGCGGCATACATGCTCTCGAACATATCGTCGACCAGCTTGCGCAGTTCGTCGTCGAACTCGGTGATAATGGCGCCCTTCTTCTCAAGAACCGGGTCGCCAAATTTTACGATGGGATAGATCATTTAGAAGTTTCTAAGTTGCTGACAATATCCTTCGTAATTTCTCTTCACTTCAGCGATGGAATCACCGCCAAACTTTTCCAACACCGCGCGAGCAATTGTAAGCGCCACCATGGCTTCCGCGGCAACTCCGGCTGCGGGCACAACACAAACATCGGAACGCTCGTAGGCCGCTTTCACGGGCTCGCGGCTTGCGAAATCGACCGAGGCGAGAGGACGGCGCAAGGTTGAAATCGGTTTCAAGTAGCCGCGCACGCGGATGTCTTCTCCATTCGACATGCCGCCTTCGAGTCCGCCCGCGTGATTTGATCCGCGGCTGAAACCGGTGAAGCCGTGGCCCTGATAACCAATCTCGTCGTGAACCGCCGAACCTAGAGAATACGCGGCCTCGACGGCATCGCCGATCTCCACCCCCTTGACCGCCTGCAGCGACATGACAGCAGCGGCAAGCTGCGTGTCCAGGCGCTCATCCCAGTTTACGTAAGTACCCAGGCCCGGCGGCACATTATGCGCCACAACCTCGAACACGCCGCCGACGGAGTCGCCGGTGCGCAATGCTATGTCCACTTGCTGCTTCATGCGAGCTTCGGAATCGGGATCGGCGCAACTCAGCAAGATGTCTTCTTTGGCAGCAATCTGCTGAAGTGCCGCAAAATCCACCGGCTTGTCGAGCTTTGCCGAGCCGACAGCGATCACATGGCTCAGGACTTCGATGTTGAGCTCGCGAAGCAGCAGCTTAGCGATGGATCCTGCAGCTACGCGTGCAGCCGACTCGCGTGCCGACGCCCGCTCCAGCACATAACGGGCTTCTTCGAAGCCATACTTCAGCGCGCCGGCAAGATCGGCGTGACCGGGCCGGGGCGAAGCGACGCGCTTATGTTTGGCGGGATCGCCCTCCTCCACCGGCAACGACTCGGTCCAGTTCTTCCAATCGTTGTTGGCCAGCAGCATGGCAATGGGCGAGCCGATGGTCCTGCCGTGCCGCACTCCACTGAGCACATGAACGCTGTCGCGCTCAATCTTCATCCGTCCGCCGCGGCCGTAGCCCTGCTGACGGCGCCAGAGCTCGCGATTGACGAATTCGAGATCGACGGGGAGTCCGGCGGGCATTCCGGAGACGAGCGCAACCAGCGCCTCGCCATGCGATTCACCGGCGGTGGAGAAGCGAAGCATAAGAAAGAAGATTGTAGCGGAAGGTAGCTTTCAGATGTCAGCCATCAGCGCTCAGCTTGTCATTCGCAGGTCCCAATCTGCCGATTGACAGGTCCTCTTCTGTGAAGCTTTTGTCTTCTTCTTGCAGGCCGCTCAAGAGGAACGATCGCGTCTCAGCCGCTTGGCCTCGTTTGACGCTGATGATCACGTAGGAGTAGCCGATCCAGTGGGCGTGCTCGAGGTCGGTGGGCGATGGTTGCGCGGGGTGGTCAGGATGGGAGTGGTAGAAACCAACAATCTCCATGCCGCTCTCGCGAGCTTCGCGTTGCACCCGCACCAGTTCGGCAGGATCGATTTCGTAGCGTTTACTTAGTTCGCCGACGCGAGTGTTCTGACAGGGAACGATTAGATGTACGTGCCGTTCGCCGGCAACGATCTTGCCGAGGAGTGCTCCGCAGCATTCGTCCGGGTAGGCTTGCTCGGCGTGTTGCCGGAGTGCTTCGTAGTCGGCGGTGGTGATATGAAGAGTCAAGTGATTTGTTTTTGTATCAAGAGTTGGTTTGGGTTGAGGGCATACGATGGAGTCTCATTCGGCTGCTGAAAAACATCGCTCGAACTATCTCGGGACCGGAGGGATTGTGCCGCAACTTCTGTCGTCCCTACGGGACTCGCGCATTTTCTTCCACTTCACCCAGCGCTGAAGCGCTGGGCTATCTTCTGTTGTCCCTACGGGACGGAAGCAAGGTCTGTCCCACCACTGGCTCCCAAAGCCAGCACTACCTGCCAGTGCCACCCGAAATTCAAGTTCCACAGACATTACACGCTGGCATCGGATTCACCACCTTTTATTGTCTCAAGGTTGCCGATTCGTGAGCAGTGTGCGACATTGAGAGTTCATAAACCCGGCAATCGCCCAGCCGGGCAACGCCGTCGTGTGCTGTGCATATCGAAGCACCGACAAGTCCATACAGCGCGACGGAGCGCGAAGAAACAACAATCATGGCTAAGAAATTAAAGCAGAGATCGTATCAAGATGCAGTCACGTGGTTTCGTGACAATGGGTTTGAAGTAACAGAAGCACCGGGCGCGAGCAATCGCGTGTTCCTGCGCAAATACAAAGTTTCGGCGGCTATCGAGCCGACGCCCGATAGCACGATCAAGATTTTTGCCTATCCCGGCTATGTCATCGGAGGAGAAATTTCCAAGCTGGTCGACCTTGGCCATCAGAAGGTGCTCAGAACCAGCAAGGCCGATTATCCCGCGACCGCCGACCATCTCACGGCGCTGCATGATTTTTCGGAGGAGCTGAAAGAAGGCATCGGCGCTACCAGCCTTTACAACGAAGCTCTGGGGACGGTGAGCGAGTCTTACATGTATGACCGGGTGCGTGGCCGGGACCTTCCCGAGGCAGAGCGGCCAAAGCGTCCCTGGCAGCAGCCACCCCCACCTAGCGCGAAACGCGCCTGACGATCGGACCAGAGAGCGCGAGCTGGCGGCTTGATTACTCCTGGCATTCGGCCCCCAGCTATTGCAACGCTGTCTTGCAGAAAGGGCATAGTCCGGAATCTCTCCTTGGCACTGAGTCGGCTTACCCATCAACAATGATGTGCTTGCAAGGATGCCAGGAGAAGAACACAAGTTGGCGCTCAGGTGTGAATTAGACTGCGGAAACGCTTAGCTCGCAGCTTCGGCGATTTCATTCTGCCCGTCTGCCTGTTGCGCGCCGTACTCCTTCAGCTTGTTGTGCAGAGTCTTCAGGCTGATGCCCAGAATGTCGGCGGCTCTTGTCTTGTTGTTGTGGGTGGCTTCGAGGGTTTTCAAAATGAGCAGGCGTTCGGCTTCGTCGACCGTGGTTCCAACGCCAAGCCGAACGGCATTTGCCTCCTGCACCGGCGGACGCGGGGCAACGCTACCGAATCCCGGTGGCAAGTGTCTGGTCTCGATCACGGCGGCTTCGCAGACGATGACGGCGCGCTCCAGCGTGTTGCGCAACTCACGAACGTTGCCGGGCCACGCATGTGCGGCAAAACTATTCATCACCGCGTCGCTGACACCTGCCACGTGACGCCCATGTTTCTCGTTCATATCGCGCAGCAGTGCAATCACCAGATCGGGCAAATCGTCCTTGTGCTCGCGCAACGGCGGCATGTGAATGTTGAAGACATTCAGGCGATAGAAAAGGTCATTGCGGAGCTGGCCGCGCGCGACTGCTTCCTGCGGCTCTTTGTTGGTTGCCGCCAACACGCGAACATCGACAGAGGTTTCTGTCTTGCTGCCCAGGCGGCGCAACTTGCGGTCTTCCAGAACGCGCAGCAGCTTGGCCTGAGTCGCAATCGGCATTTCCCCAATCTCGTCGAGCAACAGCGTGCCGCCTTCGGCCAATTCGAAACACCCGGTGCGGCGCTCCAGCGCTCCGGTGAACGCTCCCTTTTCATGGCCGAAAATTTCGCTTTCGATCAGAGTCTCTGGAATGGCGGCGCAATTAATGGCCACGAACGGCTTCGACTTGCGACTTCCGAGAGAGTGGATGGTACGCGCCACTAGTTCTTTACCCGTCCCACTCTCACCGGTAATAAGAATCGATGCGGTGCTGGGCGCGACCAACTCGATGAGCCGAAACAGTTCCTGCATTTTTGCGGAAGAGCCCACCAATTCACCGAGTACACCGACATCGCGCAGCTTGCGGCGACTTGCTTCCAACTCTCGTTCGGCGCCGCGAATGCGGGCTGCGTTTTGCAGGATATTCCGCAGGCGAGTTGGATTGACAGGCTTTTCGATAAAGTCGAATGCGCCACGTTTCATGGCGCTCACCGCGGCTTCAACGCTACCCTGCGCGGTCAGCAGAATCACGGCCACCTGCTGCGGCTGCGCCGCCAGCCGCTCCAGCAGTTGCATGCCGTCCATTCGCGGCATTTTCAAATCCGTGACCACAATACCGGGAGTCGTGGCCGCGAGCTTATCCAAGGCGTCTAATCCATCGACTGCAGTTTCCGTGTCGAAACCCCAGGCGCGGATCAGTTCAGCCAGGCCGCTGCGTTCGTTCTCCTCGTCTTCTACAATCAGCACTCTTTCGGTTGTCATCGAGGACGAAGCCTTTCCGGATTTGGTGGTCGATGTGTCGTAAATCTACTCTCCAGCCGCTTAGATGCTTTTTCCCTTGCAGGGGAGCGGTGTCTCAGCTGATGACGTTTCGTGTGGCAGGAGAGCGAAAAGAACTACCCATTAAGTTAACACTTGCGGTCGCCGCCACGCCAAGCGCGTAGCATATCGAGCACCATGAGTCCCGACCGAGGCGCGATTCCCGACATGGCGAAACTTGCTCAAAGACTGCAAAGATTAAGGCTGCAACCGCAGTAGGCCGATGCTTATTGCTGTGTGACGGAGTTGGTCGGTCCGCGTCGCTGTTGGGCCACCGTTGTAGACTGACGGCAACGGGAGAAAGAACCGCAATAGTGCGAAGCGTACACAATTAGTCAATAGCAAAAGAGTGATTGTCAAATCGGTGTTGCAAACAGTAAGCTTGTTTACTTCAGGGTTGCTGATTACAATCAGCTTTGGTTGCAAGTCGGGTTGCAGTAAACGGCAGGCGACAAGCCTGTTGCTTAATTCCGTTCTACGTTTTTGAGTTCGCCACCTCAAAAGGGGCGGTACTGTGAGAGTTTCCGGGAGGATTACGAATGTATTGTAATGTTGTAGTCCCAAAACGCATTTTCGCCGTGCTCATTGCACTGGCGTTCGTAACAGGAACTTACGCTGTCGCACAAGACTACGTTCAGCCGCAGAGTGAAATTTATCTTGGTTACTCGTGGCTGCACCCCAATGGGAATGTCGATTGGGGCAAGGTTCCTGACATCGTGTCGGGCGGCGATCTCAGCGCCACCTACTATATGCCGCAGGCCCATAACGTGGGAATTGTGGTCGACGGCAGCATCCATTCCGGCAGAGGCGCTAACAATCAGCTGGGTGCGAATGTTGGGTTGGCGATGGCAGGAATGCAGTTCAAGTACCACGCACCCCAGTTGTCGCCTTTTGTTCGGGTCATGGCTGGCGCGGCATACTTGGATCCGAACATCGTTCGCAGCGAATGGAAGCCCGCGATCGATGTGGGCGGTGGTTTGGACCTGAGTATTTGGAAGCCTGTGTCCATCCGCATCGCGCAGTTTGATTACATCTGGACCTATTACCGCGAGCAAAACCCTGCTCATACGAGTGACAACTGGAACATGATTCGCCTGTCGGCTGGCATAGTGTTCAATCTGGGCAGCTACTATAACCCGCCACTTACCTGCACCGCCTCGGGTACGCCGGACGCGGTTTATGCGCCGGACCCGGTGAAGGTCACCACTACGGGCACCGGTTTCAACCCGAAGCATCCGATCGCATATTCTTGGGCCACCACTGGCGGCAAGATGTCTGATGCTAACGCGCAGAACGCAACCGTGGACACCACGGGCGTGGCGGCGGGCAACTACACGGCGAATTCCACCATTACCGACACATGGCCTAAGTTTAAGAATCTTGACTCCGGTCATCATCTAAACATCTGGGGTACGCCACAGCCCATCCCGCCGGCAAAGTGCGCGGCGAACTTCACGGTCAAGCAGCCGCTCCCGCCACAGGTAAGCTGCTCGGCCAACCCAACCACGATCGGCGTCGGTCAGCCGGCAACCATCACGATGACAGCCACCGACCCGCAGGGCTGGCCAATGACGTACACCTGGTCAGCTACCGGCGGTCAGTTGTCTCCCAATGGCACGAGCGCAACTCTGACAGCAGGAAGCGCGGACGCGGGCAACACCATCACCGTGACCGGCACGGCGACGACTGAGCGCCCGGGCGGGAACCCGGTCACTCAGAGCGCCAGTTGCACGGCCCCTGTCAGTGTGCCTGCGATTCAGAAGTGCGTGATGATCCAAGACCTCGGCGAGTGTACGTTTGAGAAGAACCCGAAGAAGCCGTGGCGTGTTGACAACGATTGCAAGGACGTCCTCGACAAGCTGACTCTCCAGACGCAGAGCCTGGGTAGCGGCAAGCTGGACATTGTTGGCTACACCGACGAGAAGGAAACCGTCAACGAACAGACGCTGGGTGCGCAGCGCTCGGTCAACGTGAAGTACTACCTCACGACCGAGGCTCCGACCAAGCTTGACCCGGGCACCATCCAGCCTCGTGCAGGCGGCCAGGGCACCAAGTCAACCCACTTCTACTTCGTACCTGTGGGCGACCTCTGCGGTGGCCAGGCTGAAGTCGGGACGACGGTTGATGAGAGCAAGGTGCAGCCGCAAGGACGTAACGCGAAGCCTGCTCCGAAGAAGCACCACAAGAAGGCAGCTCCGGCTGCGGCTCCGGCCCAGTAGCAGGTAACTAGCTTCAACTTCGGCCGGTGGGGGAAACCTCACCGGCCTTTTTTCAGTGAACCGGGTTTGCCAACGCCTCAGGTGCACGCAATGGACGACCCGGGGAAGCGCATCGAATTACAATCAGAGACAGCTTTTGTCTGTGGTGTTTATGGTTCAGCAACTGGAGGAAGTAGCGGTGTCTGGTAGAGCTTTCAAACAAATTTGCGTAATCCTTGTATTCTTCGCGGCGGCGGTGAGTTGTTCGGTTGCGTCCGACTGGCGGATGATCGGTCCCGATGGCGGCAATGCTCGCAGTCTGGCTTATGACCCGAGCAACCCGGGGCACGTCCTGCTCAGCACCAGCGCGGGTCAGATATTCTCTTCCAATGACGGTGGAGCTTCCTGGGAGTTGTTCGCCAACCTCGTCGTAGGCGGTGACTACGTCTTCGATCACATCGTCTTCGACCCAACGAACCCGGCGACGATCTATGTAGCGGGATGGGGACTCTTCAACGACCACGAAGGCGGAGTGTTCCGCACCGATGACGCCGGGAAGACGTGGAGGGAACTGCCGGGCACGCATGGCCACTCCATACGTGCAATGGCTATGGCTGCAACCGATCACAACCTGCTTGTGGTTGGCGCGCTGGAAGGCGTCTTTCGGTCGCGCGACGGCGGTACTACATGGGAGCGCATTACACCGGAGAATCCCGACGTTCTCGAGAATCACGCCTCGATGAAGAACTTCGTGTCGGTTGCGATCGATCCGCAAAACCCGGACGTGATATATGCCGGAACTCGGCACCTCGCGTGGAAGACCACCAATGGCGGCCAGACCTGGCACAACGTTAAAGATGGCATGCTGGACGACTCTGACGTATTCAGCATCATCATCGATCCCAAAACGCCTTCGCGAGTCTACGCCAGCGCATGTTCCGGAATCTACAAGAGCGACAACGGGGCGGAGCTGTTTCATCGCGTGCAGGGATTGCCGCACTCAGCCATCCGTACGCGAGTCCTTAAGCAGGATCCGGTGCGAAGCTCGATCGTCTATGCCGGCACCACCGGAGGCTTGTGGAAGACTGCGGACGGTGGCGCCAAGTGGACACTGGTGACCGCGAATGACGTTATTGTGAATGACGTACTCATCGATCCGCGAAATCCCAATCACGTGCTGGTTGCCACGGATCACATGGGAATTCTTACCAGCAGCGACGCCTTCGCACACTACACCACCTCAAATCGCGGATTCTCACATCGCGTGGTGAACGTGGTCGTGGTTGATCACAAAGATCCCAGTCGCCTCTATGCTGGCGTCGCCAATGATGGCGAGCTGGGTGGCGTTTTTATATCGGATGATGGCGGCAAGTCCTGGCGGCAAGAGAGCAAAGGCCTTGGTGGACGCGACATCCTTAGCCTGCAACAGGCAGAAGCGGAAAAGGGAAAGGGTGAGTTGTTTGCGGGCACCAACCACGGCATCTATTCTCTGTCCCCAACCAAGAATGCCTGGGAGCCGGCAAGCATGATTTTCGGCATTCCTCCCGAGTGGAGGCCGAAAGAGCCGACCCCGGAACCGGCGCCGATTAAGTCAAAGTCAAAGTCGACAGCATCTGCCCACAAGAAACCGGTTCCAGCCAAGGCGAAGATAAAGGTTCCCGCCGAGCCCGTTATCGCTGAGGCGGAAGCGCCGCGGATTCGTTCAATACAGTTTGGCAAGGAAGCCTGGTTTGCGGCGACAAATCAGGGGCTGTTCATTAGCCTCGACCAGGGCAAGAAGTGGTATGGGCAGCCGATCGAGGGCCAGAACAACTTCAGCAACGTCAAGAGCTATGACGATGGGACTGTCACTCTGGTCACTCACAATTCAGCTCTCATCTCGCACGATTCGGGCAAGAGTTGGAATTCGCTCACTCTTCCAAGCTACGTCGGGAAAATATACAGCTTAGCTATGGTACCCAGTGGTTCCTTGTGGCTGAGCTCTCAACAGGGCGCTCTACAGTCGAGTGACAGCGGCAAGTCTTGGCGCTATGTGCTGGGCGGCCTTCCTAAAGACGATGTTCTGGAAGTGGACTATGATCCTGTCGGCCAGAGGCTACTGGCTACAGCTCTGCATCAGCACGCAGTGTTTTTCAGCAACGACAATGGCTTGACGTGGCAGCACACCGAAACTGCCGATGTGACTATCCGTACAGCGATGGCCTACCAGGGACACCTTCTGGCCACCTCTTCCTACAACGGTGTGTTACTACAGGAAGGGGCTGAGTCAGCAACCAACCCGGCGAAAGCTGCTGCTATTTCCGAAACTACAATCCGAAAGTAGGACCTGTCTGAGTTCCACAATTCGCCTTCCAGAGTTCCAGGTACGAGGAGAGAACCTGGAAGGCGCGTGTTGCGACTTTCGGCAACCGTTCTTGACCATTTTCTTTTTAGGCAATATTGCAACAAAACATTCGTGTAGAATTCGTGCCTGTCGAAGGCCTAATTCTTCTACCTTCGTGAATAGCTGCTCGAAGGAAAAAGAAGCTACTGAGGCCGAAGTGTTGAAGGGTTTTCGGAGGATTACGAATGTCTCGTTATGCAGTAGTCCCGAAGCGCGGTTTCGCCGCGCTGCTCGCGCTTGCGTCTGTGCTATGCCTGTCGGCGATATTTGCGGCAGCGCAGGCTACGAGTTCTCCCAAGAATGAAATTTACTTAGGTTATTCGTGGCTGCATCCCAATGGAAATGTAGATTGGGGGAAGGTCCCCGACATTGTGGCCGGTGGCGATGCCAGCATCACCCATTATTTTCCCAACGCCTGGAACTTAGGCATTATTGCCGATGGCAGCTTCCACGCCGGTAAGGGAGTCAATGGAAACTTAGGGGCGAACGTGGGTCTGGCTATGGGCGGATTGCAGTACAAGTTCCATAGCTCCCAGTTGTCTCCGTTTGTGCGCGTTATGGTCGGCGCGGCAGACCTGGATCCTGACATTCTTCGCTCCGAGTGGAAACCTGCGGTCGATGTTGGCGGTGGCTTGGACCTGAGCATATGGAAACCTGTTTCCATTCGCATCGCGCAATTCGACTACATCTGGACTTATTACCGGGAGCAAAACCCGATGCACACCTCCGACAACTGGAACATGATTCGCCTGTCGGCTGGTCTGGTCTTCAACCTTGGTGAATACACCTCGGCCCCGGTTACTGCTGCGTGTACGGCTCAGCCCAACGATGTGATGGAGGGCGAACCCGTTAAGCTGGGGGCCACGGGATCGAATTTCAATCCCAAGCACACCCTGACCTATGCCTGGACCGCCAACGGCGGCAAGCTTCAGTCGTCGAATTCTCAAAATACGACGCTCGATACCACGGGCATGGCCGCCGGTTCCTATAAGGCAACTGCAACTGTGACCGACGCCAAGCAGAAGAAGAACAACTCAGCGACCTGTTCGGCAGACTTTACCGTCAGGGCCAAGCCGATGAATCCGCCGCAGGTTTCCTGCTCGGTCAGTCCGTCCACGGTGCAGGCGGGCAGCCCGGTCACGATTACGGCCAATGTCACCAGCCCGGATGGGGCGCAGATCACCAGCACGTCCTACCAGGCTTCTGGCGGACACGTGAGCGGCACGGGTAACACCGCGACCGAAGATACTGCCGGTGTCTCGCCGGGTAATGTAACCATCACCGTGTCGGCCACCGATGCGCGCAACCTCACCGGTACGGGCACCTGCTCGTTCTCGGTCGAAGCTCCGCCGCCGGCTCCGCAGGTGACAAACATCTCCTCCATCCAGTTCCCGGATAAGAAGCGTCCGTGGCGCGTCGACAACACGGCAAAGGCCATTCTCGACGACGTTGCGAGCCGCTTGAAAGCCGATCCGAATGCCAAGATCGCTATCGTTGGTTATGCCGATGGCGAGAAGGCTCCGATGGAAGGCACGGGCAAGAAGCGTCATCCGATGGACCTGGCTGCACAGCGCGCCGTCAATGCCAAGGCGTATCTGGTACAGCAGCAGGGCATCGATCCGGGTCGCATCGACGTACGCAAGGGAACCGGCAAGTCGGAAACTGCCGACATTGACTGGATCCCGCAGGGTGCCGATGTCAACACCGCTCCAATCCTGCAGGGAACGACGCAGGTGGACGAGTCGGTGGTGAAGCCCAGCACCAACGCATACCCGATGCCGCATACTGCTGCTCCAAGGCATCATCGCAAGGCAGCAGCGGCTCCGGCCCAGTAGCAACCCAAGGTGAAACTACAGCCGGTGAGAGTGGCTTCTCACCGGCTTTTTTCTTCGTCGTGAATCTGCGAGATGGCTTGCTCTTGGTGAATGGCGAAGTTTGCGTTTGCACGTCTAACCAGCAGTATCGGTAGGTGTATCGGGTAGAGCGGACCTTCAGGTCCGCGTCAAGGCTGCCCCAGAGTTCGGGCTTTTCGCCCACTGCGGTGCAGTGGGCGAAAAGCCTCATCGGAGAGGACTGTGTTACGCGGCGCTGAAGCGCCGCTCTACCCGACCTTCGCCGATGCGGCAATTGGGAAACCGCTCTAACTGGCAGTATCATTGAAAAGAGCCACTCACCTCGTACCGATGTCTATGCAGAAATTCGTTTTTTCTATTCTGGTCGTTGCTCTTCTTCTGATTGCTCCTGCCGCGCTGCTGGCGGGAGATTGGCAGCTGATTGGCCCTGAGGGCGGCGATGTTCGCAGCCTGGCGTACGATCCGGGCAATCCTGATCGCATTCTTCTCGGCACCAGTGCCGGCCAACTATTCGAATCACTGGACGATGGAAAATCCTGGGCTCCCTTCGCGCATCTAGGGCCGGGCGACGATTACGTGCTCGACCATATTGTGTTCGATCCCACGCATCCCGCGACGCTTTACGTTGCCGGATGGAGCCTCTTTCGCAACGACGAAGGCGACGTGTTTCGCTCCGATGATGGCGGAAAAAGCTGGCGCGCGCTGAGCGGAATTCATGGCAAATCCGTGCGCACGCTCAGCATGGCTAGCAGTGATCACAACCTCCTGGTCGCGGGCGCGCTCGACGGCGTGTATCGCTCGCGAGATGCCGGCGCGACTTGGGAACGAATATCACCGGAAGATCATCCCGGTCTCAAGAACATCGAGTCGACGGCGATCGATCCGCAGAATCCCGATGTTATTTATGCCGGGACATTTCATTTGCCGTGGAAGACCGACGATGGAGGCAAGAACTGGCATCGCATCAACCAAGGTGTGCTGGACGACTCTGACGTGTTCAGCATCATCATTGATCCGCAAATGCCCAGCGTGGTCTATGCCAGCGCCTGCTCCGGTATTTATAAGAGCATGAACGCGGGTGAGATGTTCGCGCGTATCAAGGGCATTCCTCATTCCGCTATCCGCACCCGGGTGCTGAAGCAGGATCCCAAGCGTCCGATGGTGGTTTACGCGGGAACAACGGGCGGACTTTGGAAGACTTTTGATGGTGGCGCCAAGTGGGAGCTGTACTCCGCCGCCGATATCACAGTTAACGACATCCTTATCGATCCACGCAATCCTGAGCGCGTTCTGCTGGCAACCGATCGCGGCGGTGTCCTCGCCAGTAACAACGGTTTCGACGACTACGACACGTCCAATCAGGGCTTCGCGCACCGTACCATTGGGGCCGTGTTGACCGACTATAAAGACCCCGGCCGGCTGTACGTCGGCATTGTCAACGATAAGGAACTCGGCGGGTTTTTCACCTCCGATGATGCCGGCAAGAACTGGAAGCTGTGGAACAAAGGGTTGAATGAACGCGATGTGCTCGCCCTCGGGCAGGCTGGCAGCGGCGAGATTTTCGCGGGAACCAATCATGGCATTTTCTATCTGAAGTCGCTGAACACCGCGTGGGAGCCGGTCAACATGTATCACGGCACGGTTCCCGAGTGGCGAACGAAAGACGAGCCTGCGTCACAACCCAAAGCTGCGTCTGCACATTCACGCGCCGCACATTCTCGAACTGCGACCAGCAAAGCGGCGGCTAAGAAAACGGAGTCGGTGCACGAGACTCCCATTCCCATCGCGATCGCGCCGCGCATTCGCGCGCTGCTGACGACTGACACAATGTGGTATGCCGCTACCAACGAAGGATTATTTGTCAGCGACGATCAGGGGAAGAAGTGGTATGGCGAGCCTGTCCTGGGCCAACTGGATCTAGTAGGAATTCAGCAGATGGATGCTCAGACCCTTGCCTTGGTGAGTCCCACCCAGGCATTCCTGTCGCATGATGCCGGCAAGAGCTGGAGCAGCCTCACACTACCCTCGTACGTCACCGTGGTGTATAGCCTGACTTCGGTGCCGGACGGCTCTCTGTGGCTCAGTACCCGGGAGGGCGCGTTGCACTCCTCCGATCAGGGAAAAAGCTGGGAGCATATGCTCGGCGGATTACCCGCGCGCGAGATTCTTTCGGTGCACTACGATGCCGGGTCGCAGCGTCTGCTGGCCACCGGGCTGCACACGCGCGCTGTCTTCGAGAGCAGAGACGACGGTAAAAGCTGGCAGCCATCCCCGGCATCCCTGGTCTCAATCCATGCGGCTATGACTTATCAGGGACGCATCCTCGCGGCGACCAGTCACAACGGGCTTTTGTTAGAGAAATCACAGGTAGCCACAGCAACCAAAGATACTAGCGGTACAAGCCCGGGTACAACGTTGTCGAGCAAGCAGTAATCAAGCCCAGGACGAGGATTCCGCTGATTCGACGGAGCGCGGTATCAGTCGTCTGCTTGCCAAGGGCGATTTTCCCTTGCTGTCCAGTTGTCTTCAAAACGGGCGGTGTCTCAGTTTGATTGTCATCCCGAGCAAGCTTCTTTTGTGCGGCGAGGGATATTAGGCGTTCCGATTCGCGCCGACGCGCGAAAGGGACCCATCCCTATCCAAACTGAGACACTACCCCAAAACGGAACGAATCAGTCGGTTTAGATTTGGGCATTTAGCCGAGCGGTACCGGTGTCGTTCCCGAAACAGAAACGCAATCGGCTACAGATCCCTAACCTGTTGTACCTAAGTACTTGTAACGATTCGTGAATGCCGTTTAAGAATTCCAATCCCAGTTTGGCAGCCTCTTTGCATAACTCCCTATGTCATCCCGAGAGCTGCTATGAAATCTCCAGAGTCCCACAATCGGCAGATTGAAGTTTCGCGAGTGGCCTCCCTCAGGCAGTCGAGTGGCGAGGGGGCGCAGCTAAACCCGCACCCCTCGCCACTGGCTTCCGAATATTCCGTCGAGTTACTGCAGGAGCTCAACAACAGCTTCGCTGCAGTGGTGATGAACGCCCAAGTACTGGACGGCAAATTGCCTTCGTACAGCCGCTCCAAACGCTACATCCACGAGATTGAACGCAGCGCACAGCGGGGCGGGGCACTGATCAAGCGTTTGCTGGACCGGTTCCCCGCGGATGATACCGGGACGTGTAACGGAGAATTCATGTCGGGAATGGTTCCTCCTGTAGCTGAACGCACAGTAGTGGTGGCAAGCCAGGGGCCGAATGCAGCCGCGGATGGCGGAATAGATTTTGCGCCTTCGGCAGCCGCACATGCGGCCCCTGATTTTGTTACCCAGTTGCCAGATGCTCACAGGAGAGTGTGATTGGTGTACTAGCTTTCGATTCCCAAAAAGGGACAGATTATAGGAGCAGACAGATAGGATATTCAATTCCTGCAGTCGAAACCGAGGTTAGGCCCGTGCTTGCCACTGATACAACTGAGACCATAGAGCGTATCGAAACCACTCCGAAATCTGACTCGTTAAACCTTCTAGTCGTGGATGAGGAAAGTGCCGTCCGGGAGTCGTGCCGGGAGGTCGCCGAAAGTTTGGGCTTCGTTACCTACGCCACGAAATCTTCTCATGAACTCATTCACATCCTCGACACTGCTGCAATCGATGTGGTGCTGTTGGACCTGAGGATGCCCGGCAACAATGGAATCGACGTCCTGCGCGAGATCAAGCGCCGCCGTCCAGAAGCGGTAGTCGTCATCATGACCGGCTTTGCCACGGTGCACTCCGCGGTTCAGGCGATGAAGGCCGGGGCCTACGACTACATCAGCAAGCCTTTCAGCTTCGATGAGCTACGCCTGGTATTGGACCGCGTGAGCGCGCAACTGAAGCTGGCGGTCGAGAACCGAATGTTGCGCGATGCCATGAAGTCAAAGCATGGCTTCGGATCGCTCATCGGGCGGGCTCCTGAAATGGAGAAGCTCTATCGCATTATCGCCAAGGCTTCCAACAGCTCCCATCCGGTGTTGATCCTGGGCGAGAGCGGTACCGGCAAAGAACTGGTGGCCCGCTCAATTCATTTCGGTGGAGCGTATCGCGATCATCCCTTCATAGCCGTGGATTGCGGCTCGCTGGTTCCGACCTTGATCGAGAGCGAGCTGTTTGGCTATGTGCGCGGTGCCTTTACCGGTGCGATGCGAGCTAAAGACGGCCTGCTGGCTACGGCCGATGGCGGTACGATTTTCCTGGATGAGATCGGCGAGTTGCCTGTCGATCTGCAGTCCAAGCTGCTGCGTGCTATTCAGGAAAAGGAAATCCGTCCAGTGGGTGGCAATCGGGCGATCCCGATCAACGTGCGTATTCTGGCAGCCACCAATCGAGACCTTGAATCTGCGGTGCAGCAAGGAACCTTCAGGCGCGATCTCTTCTTCCGGCTCAACGTACTGACCCTGCGGATTCCCCCGTTGCGGGAGCGCAAGCAGGACATCCCCTTGCTGGTGGGGCACGTTTTGGAGCGGGTCGCCAGGACCACTGGGGTTTACCGGACCATTAGCGATGATGCACTTAGACGGATGCTCGATTACGAATGGCCGGGCAATGTGCGCGAACTGGAGAACTGCCTGGAGCGTGCCTGCACTCTCAGCTCAAGTGCAACGCTGCAGATCGGAGACTTGCCAACCGGGCTGCGCAACCTGGCACATGAAATTTATCCAACACTGGACAGCACCGAGAGCGGCAGCATTCTAACGCTCGCAGAGATGGAAAAGCGCGCCATCACGCAGGCGATTGAGCAGCTACATGGCGACAAGCTGCAAGCGGCCCGCCGGCTTGGCATCGGCAAGACAACGCTTTACCGCAAACTGAAAGAATACGGCGCCATACGCTAGCGCAGTAAGCGCCACAACCAGCTCTGGCGATCGGGGATAGGTGTGCCCGCTTGCCGGAGCGAAGAAGAAAGCGAAGAGGACCATATGATTCTGCTGATTACAGCTTCGTCCCGCGCGAAAGAATGTGTCGCGGCTCTGGAAACCAGCGCACGGCAGAAGGTCGAGCTGGCCCAGTCGGTAACTCGAGCTCTGGCCAAACTGCAGCGAACCGAGTACGACACGCTGGTCATCGACGAATCCCTGGTTGAGATTGACGATGGCGCCGTCAATGCGCTGCTCAATCACGCCGGGATGGCAATGCCCATCTACATCAACTTAGGCCTGCACCGTACGGAGAGACTGGTCAGCGAAGTGATTGCGGGCTTGGCGCGTAAGCACGCCGAACGCATCGGCGCAAAGCGGTCGGCGATAACCGAATTGCAGAGTCAATTACGTGGCGACCTGACGGGCATTCTACTGGCGAGCGAACTGGCGTTGCGTGAGTCCGCCATTCCACCTCGCGTTGCTGACAGGATCAACTCGGTTCACCGGCTGGCAGAGCAGATTCGCACAAGACTCGAAGTCCCAGCAATGTGAGCGGCTGGCCGGGACTAGTACGTAATGGGTCTTTATTGCTTGCAACCGGCTTGTCGCAAAAAGGTGTGAGCTGCAAGCTGAAAATATCTCGTGCTTCGGCGGTTGGGCACTTCAGGCGTATCCGGGGAGCGGCACCGGCCTGTAGAGAGTGTGTCGCGACCTCTGTCGTCCGCTGCGGGACTCAGGTTTTCCCGCTTCTCCCAGCGCTCAAGCACTGGGCTAAGATCTGTTGCGCCGACGGCGCGGGCCTTTCCTGAATCGACTGGGGAAGTCGTCTTGCGGTTCTCTTTCCGCAAGAACGATCACCGTCGGTTTGACATACTCACCTTGAATATTGTCCCGGAGGCAACGTAAGTAGCTAAGCTTCCGTCTAAGTTGGGGTTGGCGTGGCGATGTGTCCCGCCTTGTTCCCAATGGAGACTACCTCGCGAGCCGAAAGCCAAGCTTCGCTGAAATCGGGAGCACCACCTTTCGATCGGCTGGAACTCGAGAATCAGATTCGAGACTTGGGCGAGTGGTTCCACAATCTCGATCTGTTTGGGATTCCGACTGCCCCCAATCACTTCCTGGGCGATTTCCCGGCGGTGAAGTGGAAGCACATTTCATCTGCCATTCCTGAGCGCCTCAATGGCGCTACGGTGCTTGATATCGGTTGCAATGGCGGTTTTTATTCAATCCAGCTAAAACGCCGGGGAGCGGCCAGAGTACTTGGCATAGATGTTGACGAGCGCTATCTCAATCAGGCTCGTTTTGCCGCGACCACGCTTGGAGTAGAGATCGAATTTGAGAAGCGCTCTGTCTACCAGGTGGATGCCATTGCCGGGGAGTTTGACTACGTCTTCTTCATGGGCGTGTTGTATCACCTTCGTTATCCCCTATTCGCCCTGGACAAGGTGATCACCAAAATCGCACCCGGCGGCAAGCTGGTCTTTCAGACAATGCTGCGCGGTTCGAGCGCTACGAAAAGCTGGGAAGAAAACTATCAGTTTTGGACAACCAACGTATTCTCTGACCCTGATTGGCCGTCGATGTATTTCGTAGAGCACTGCTATGCCAACGACCCCACCAACTGGTGGATTCCGAACCGCGCGGCTGCAGAGGCGATGCTGCGCAGCTCAGGATTAGAAATCTTGGAGCATCCCGAGCCGGAGACTTGGATCTGCGCGCCGAAAAGCACGATTCGCGACGGCCAGTCTCTCCTCGAACTTGAATTGCAGGGCAAGCTGTAGGAATCCGGAGAATAGAGGAATCGCGACTGCATGGTAGAAGCCGTCATGTTGTGGAACGAGCCGAATAACCTGTCTCACTGGAACTTCAAGCTCGATCCCGACTGGAGAATCTTCGCCGAGACAGCAAAACTGGCGGCCCGCGCCGTGCGAGCGGCGAATCCCAGCCTGAAAATCGTGCTGGGCGGCATATCTCCGATTGATCCGCAGTTCATTCGGTTGCTGGCGTCGCAGGGCGTAATCGACGAAGTCGATGTTGTATCAGTGCATGGATTTCCCCTCGACTGGAACCACTGGAATATCCACGAATGGCCTTCCAGGATCGAAGAAATCCGCCGGGTGACATGCAAGCCGGTCTGGGTATCTGAGGCGGGAGCGTCGTCCTTCGGGGCAGAAGAAGTGCAGGTCTTCGGCATGAAGCGTACGGCGGAGTTGCTGCTCGGTTCGGTTGAGCGCGTGCACTGGTACAGCCTGCATGATCTGCCGTCTACCTGGACGGCCACGACCCGGCACAAAGAAGCGGAAGGCAGCGCTTACTATCGGCACTACTACATGGGGCTGCTGCGCCAGGATGGTTCGCCAAAACCTGCTGCTGAGTGTTTTCCTTCCGGCATGGGTATCTGTCAGTGGTTTCATTTCGAGGATCCTCGGCTCGACTCTTCAGTGCATTGGCTACGCAACCTGGGAGTACGGTACCTGCGCACCGGCGTGAGCTGGGCCGATTGGTTTCGTCCCGATGCCGAGTCATGGTTCGACCGCCAGATGGAAGCACTGGACGAGTTCGATGTAACCCTGACGCTCTGCTTTACCCCAGAACATTTAGGAATTGAGCGGCACTACACCAGCCCTCCTGTTCGCCCTCAAGACTTCGCCGATTTTGCCAGTCGCATGGTTAGCCGTTACGCGCCAACGTTGAACGCCGACAGCGTGACGCGGGAGGCGCCGGTCAATGGTTGGGCGATGGAGGCGCGTCAATGAGCAGCCACGTTCTGATCACTGGCGGCGCGGGATTCGTGGGTTCGCACCTGGCAGACGCATTGCTGGCACAAGGGCACGATGTCCGGATCTTTGACAGCTTGTCGCCGCAGGTCCATCCTCAGGGACGGCCCGACTATTTGGATTCATCGCTGGAGCTGGTTACTGGCGACATGCGCGATCTCGATGCCGTCTCGCGCGCGCTGCGCGGAGTCGATACGGTCGTACACCTGGCTGCGGCGGTAGGCGTCGGCCAGTCGATGTATGAGATTTCGCACTACATGGGGGCGAATACGCAGGGGACGGCCAATCTGCTGCAGGCCATCCTCGATACCAAGGCGGAAATTCGCAAGCTTGTCGTCGCCTCTTCGATGTCGATTTATGGAGAGGGACAATACCTTTGCCGGCATTGCGGTGAAGTTGCACCGCGGCCGCGGCCGCTTGAGCAACTGAAGGCGAAGCAGTGGGAGACGCTATGTCCCAGTTGCGGACGCGAACTGACTCCCTTGGCTACCACCGAGGCAAAGCCTCTGCAGTGCACGTCAATCTATGCTCTAAGCAAAAAAGATCAGGAAGAGATGACGCTGCTCTTCGGCCGTACCTATGGAATCGCGGTGGTCGCGCTGCGATACTTCAACATCTATGGAACGCGCCAGGCGCTTTCCAATCCGTACACCGGAGTGGCGGCTATTTTTGCTTCGCGCCTGCTGAACCGGCACGCTCCCATGATCTTTGAAGATGGTCGCCAGATGCGCGACTTCGTCAGCGTTCACGACGTGGTGCAGGCCAACCTGCTGGCCATGGAGAGCAGCAAGGCTGATGGCATGGCGCTGAACATTGGCTCCGGCAGTCCCATTTCTATTGCCGAAGTAGCGGCACAGTTGTCGGAGTGCCTGGGCGAGAGCATGCCTGCCGAGATAACCGGCAAGTATCGCGTAGGAGATATTCGTCACTGCTTTGCCGACATTACGGCGGCGCGAAAGGTCCTCGGCTACCAGCCGCGATACCGGTTCTCGGATGGCATCTCTGAACTGGTGGCATGGCTTCGTTCCCAGACGGCCGTGGATAAAGCCGCTGACATGGTACGAGAGCTGTCGGCTTTTGGTCTGACAGCTTGATAGACATGCACGCGTACGTTTTCTTGAGATTTTTGTTCTATGCGAATACTGCTGACGGCGGATACGGTCGGAGGCGTCTGGACCTACGCCCAGGAGCTGGTTACCGGACTGCTTCGCCGCGGGATGGAAGTGACACTGGTCAGCTTTGGCGAGATGCCGGAGTTGAGCCAGATGCGCTGGACAGAAGGGCTGCACGGGCTCGACTTTCGACCTACGCCATTCCGGTTGGAATGGATGCAGGACGCCGAGTCCGATATCGACGATTCTTCCCAGTACCTGCTGAACATAATTCGCGAGACCGAACCTGATCTATTGCACTTCAGCCAATACTGCTACGGCTCGCTGCCGGTCGATATACCCAAAATCGTCACTGCGCACAGTGATGTTGTGAGCTGGTGGCACGCCGTACACGGAGAAGATCCGCCGACTTCAGACTGGAGTCTTTGGTATCGCGACACGGTCGCCAACGGCTTGCAGGGAGCCGATGCGGTGATTGCTCCCTCGCGCTGGATGCTCTCGCAAATCGAAGAGATTTACGGGATGCCAAGTAATCCAACGGTGATTTACAACGGGCGCAACCCGCAACAGTTCAACCCGCACGCTGAAAAGGAAGACCGGGTGGTTTCTATCGGGAGGCTTTGGGATGAAGCAAAGCAGGTAGCTGTGCTCGCCGCATGTGGTGTGAGGTGTCCGATAACCATCGCCGGTTCGCTGGAATCGCCCGAACAGCGCCGCTCTTCAGTCGCCAGCGGCTCCCGTAAGTCGGTTGAATTTCGCGACAAGCTAGCCTCCGGCCAGGTACGGTCGTTGCTGGCCGGCGCTTCCATTTATGCAGCCACTTCGCGCTACGAGCCTTTTGGCCTTGCGCCCCTGGAAGCCGCACTCTCGCGATGTGCGCTGGTGGCCAACGATATACCCACGTTCCGAGAGTTGTGGGGACCGACGGCGGTCTATTTTCCCGCGAATGATGCCGACGGATTGCGTGCCGCCGTGGAAACGCTGCGCAGTGATCCCTCGCTGCGAAAGCACCATTCCGAACTGGCTTATCAGCGCGCGCGGCGCCTGTTCAGCGCAGATGCCATGGTGGAGGAGTATTTGTCTGTCTATCGCTCGCTGGTGCCGGAGAGGAGCATGGCGGCTTGAGCGGCGGCATTCGATTTCGTTATTTCGCCCACTCATGGATATCCGACTGGAACCACGGCAACGCGCACTTTTTGCGCGGCCTGGTTCGCGAATTGCAGCGCCTGGGTCACGAAGTCGGCTGTTATGAGCAGTTCGGCTCGTGGTCGCTCACCAACCTGGTCGATAACGAAGGCGACAGAGCGCAGCAGGCCATCGAGCAATTTCGACGCGAGTTTCCTGACCTCGATGTGCGGCTGTATGAGAAGGACTCTAATTTAGCCGACACGCTGAAGCTGGAGCTGAAAGACGCCGACATCGTGGTTATTCACGAATGGAATGATCCCGAAGTGGTGAATACAATTCTGTCGCTTAAGCGCGAGCTGGGTTTTCTCGTCCTGCTGCATGATACGCACCACCGCGCGTACACCAATCCTGGCGAGCTGCTGCGGTTTCAGCTCCAGCTCTTCGACGGAGTGCTGGCTTTCGGCGAAGCCATTCGTCGCATCTACGTCGACGGGTTTGGAATTGAGCGTGCTTGGACATTTCACGAGGCAGCAGACATCGGCCACTTCGCCCCACGACACGAAGATCAGGCTTTTGACCTGCTCTGGATCGGTAACTGGGGAGACGAGGAGCGGACGCGTGAACTGAGAGAATTTTTGATTGAGCCCGCTGCCGCGATTCGCGATCTCAAGACTGTTGTCTACGGCGTGCGTTATCCCGAGGAAGGCACGTCGGCGCTGGCTGCGGCGGGAATTGAATATCGGGGATACCTGCCAAACCTGATGGCGCCAACCGCATACTCGAAGGCCGCTTTGTCGCTGCACATTCCACGTCGCTTATACGCGAATGGACTTAGCGGCATACCCACCATACGAGTTTTCGAAGCGCTGGCATGCGGGGCGCCTCTGCTTTGTGCGCCATGGGAAGACGCCGAGCATCTTTTTCGACCGGGCGAGGACTATCTGGTGGCTCAATCGGGAGGGGAGATGAAGCAGGCAATCCAATGGCTGCTTCGCGACGATGCTGCGCGCCGGCAGATTGCCGCCAATGGAAGGCAGACGGTTCTCGAGAGGCATACCTGCGCGCACAGGGCCCGACAATTGGTCGAGATCTGCGGGGAGTTAATGCAATGAGGGTCTTTGTTTTTGGATCGAGCCTGACGTCGTCGTACTGGAATGGCGCTGCGACCTATTATCGTGGAATCTACAAAAACCTGGCGGGACTAGGGTTTGACATCACCTTCGCCGAGCCCGATGCCTATGGTCGTCAGCAGCACCGCGACAACGAAGACTTCAGTTACGCCGAGGTAATCGTCTATCAGTCTCCTCGAGACATTCCATTTCTCTTGCAGCGCGCGTCGGAAAGCGATCTTGTCATCAAGCACAGCGGCGTGGGAGTGAATGACGCTTTGCTTGAAGAATGCGTCCTGGATTGCCGCTCTGCTAATACGCAAGTTGCCTTCTGGGACGTTGATGCGCCTGCTACGCTGGCCTCGGTCGAAGCAGATCCGTTGAATCCCTTTCGCGCCCTGATTCCGGAATACGACTACATCTTCACCTACGGCGGGGGACCACCTGTGGTCGAGCATTATCTGCAGCTTGGGGCTCGTGCCTGCCACCCCATCTACAACGCCCTCGATCCATCGACGCACTATCCGGTTGCTGCAGATCCAGAATTCGCCTGCGACCTCGCCTTTGTCGGTAACCGGCTTCCTGATCGAGAACGCAGAGTTGAGGAGTTCTTTCTTGCTGCGGCTGATGCAACTCCGGGTTCCAGTTTCTTGCTGGGTGGCGAAGGTTGGGGAGGTAAGCCGCTGCCTTCGAACGTTCGCTGGATCGGCCATGTTCGTACGGGCGACCACAACCGGATTAATTGTTCGGCTCGCATGGTTTTGAATATTAATCGCGAATCGATGGCCGCGGTTGGATTTTCGCCTCCGACACGGGTCTTTGAAGCGGCGGGCGCCGCAGCCTGTCTGATTACCGATTACTGGGCCGGTATCGAAGAATTCTTTGCCCCGGGATGCGAGATTCTGGTCGCGCGCGATGCTCACGAGATAACAGACCTGCTGAAGACAGTCGACGCGAAGCTCGCGCAAGAACTGGGCGAATCGATGCGTCGAAGAGCTTTGCAAGAACATACCTATAGCATGCGTGCATTGCAGGTGCGAGAGATTCTTCACCAGAGCTCGCCCGGAGTTCTCAACGCGGGCCACCGCGACCTGTACCGGCAACCGGCATGAAGATCGTCGTATTTGGATTGTCGATTACCTCGACCTGGGGCAATGGGCACGGCACCACCTTTCGCGCCCTCCTACGCGCCTTGCATGCGCGCGGACACAACGTCGTCTTTTTCGAAAAGAATGTCGAATGGTACGCTTCGAATCGTGATCTCCCGGAGCCGGACTTCTGCAAGGTGATTCTGTTCGAAAACTGGCGCGAAGTTCTGTCGATTGTGAGGAAGCAGCTAAGGGACGCGGATGCAGTGATGGTCGGGTCGTACTTCCCCGAAGGCGTTCGGGTGATCGATGAGATTGCGGACTCGAACGTCGCTGCGAAGACGTTCTACGACATCGACACCCCAATCACAGTGGCAGCGTTGCGCGCCGGCGGCCGAACTAGTTATCTCGACGCGCGGCAGATCCCCAGCTTTGACGTATATTTTAGCTTTACTGGTGGGCCAATACTCCGCGAACTGGAAACCCGTTTCGGCGCGCGACGGGCAGTGCCGCTGTATTGTTCGTTTGATTCGCAACAGTACCAACGATTCGGCGTCAATCGCCGTTTCGCCTGTGACCTGAGTTACATGGGAACGTACGCACCCGACCGTCAGCCAAAAATCAACGAGCTGCTGAGTGCCCCGGCGCGGCTCTTGCCTGACAAGAGTTTCATTGTTGCAGGACCGCAATATCCCAAGACTCTGCATTGGCCCTCTAATGTGAGGCGCATAAAACACCTCAATCCGCGCTGGCATGCGAAGTTCTATAGCTCTTCACGCTTCACGC
This sequence comes from uncultured Acidobacteriaceae bacterium, assembly GCA_963846795.1. Classification (GTDB taxonomy): domain Bacteria; phylum Acidobacteriota; class Terriglobia; order Terriglobales; family Acidobacteriaceae; genus CAVVDY01. The sequence goes on along the minus strand of CAWJXJ010000009.1, from coordinate 1,000,048 downwards.
TCAACGTGACACGGCGCGACATGGTCATGGCCGGCTACTCGCCCTCGGTGCGACTGTTCGAAGCAGCGGCTTGCGGCGCCACCATCATTTCCGATAACTGGCCGGGTTTGGATACATTCCTTTCGCCGAACGAAGAGATTCTCCTGCCTACGGGCACAGAAGACGTAGTGCGCTACCTATCGGAGTTGTCTGATTCAGAAGTTCGCCACATCGGAAGTCGAGCACAGGAGCGCGCACTCTCCCAGCACACCAGTGAGCACCGTGCCAGGGAGTTTGAAAGAGAGTTGGAGAGTACCTCTTCGCCAGCAAATCGCACCCGCGCGGAGTTCCCTGCGGAAATCGGATCACGGTAGGTTTACGTCTTCACCGCCCATGCTCCTTACCTGTCGGCCGACATCGGCGAGGCAGCGCCTGCCGACTTGTTTGCATCTTTGTAAATGATCCCGTTCGCTAAGCAAGCCTGCGCGCCGCAAATTGCGCCACAAGGACCTCACTCGATGCGAGTTGCTCTGGTTGCTCCACCTTTTTTGCCTGTGCCACCCCGAAGATACGGTGGAACTGAACTGTTCATTGCACAACTCGCCGAGGGCTTGCAGTCAAAGGGGGTTGACGTCGTGGTCTACACCATCTCCGAATCCACGGTCGGGGTGGAAACCAGGTGGTTCTACAAAGATGCCCAGTGGCCTATTAAGGGCGAGGTCTTTGACAACCTCAAAGACATGAATCATTCTTCCTGGGCAATTCGCGATGCCAGCAAAGATTGCGACATCATACATCTGCACAATGTTCCATCGCTGATGTTCACGCGCTTTGCGCAGAATCAATTCGTGTACACCGTACACCACGTACACGAAGAACCTATGAGTGCCCTTTACGCCAACTTCCCTGAGGTAGAGTTCGTTACCATCAGTGAGTTCCAGCGTCGTCAGGAAAAAATGGAGCGGCTCCGTACCATTCACCACGGCGTCGACCTGAAGCTCTACCAGTTCAAAGAAACCAAGCAGGATTACCTTGCCTTTTTGGGGCGCATCGCCCCTATCAAAGGCACACACTTAGCAATTGACGTGGCGAAGAAAACCGGCATCCCCTTGAAGATCGCGGGCGAGGTCCAGCCCATTTTTCAAGACTATTTCGATTCCATGGTGAAGCCGCATGTCGACGGCAAGTTCATCGAATTTGTCGGCGAAGTGGACCTCGATGCCAAGAACGAATTGCTGGGCAATGCGATGGCTATGCTGTTTCCCATTCAGTGGAATGAACCGTTTGGTCTGGTCATGATCGAGGCCATGGCTTGTGGCACTCCAGTTTTGGCGCTGCCCGGTGGGTCCGTCGAAGAGGTCGTGCGCGACGGGATTTCCGGCTTCGTATGCAATAGCATCGAAGACATGGGGAATCGCGCGCAGCATTCGTTAGCTGCCATAAAGCCAAAAACCGTGCGCAATTACGCGTGCCAGTATTTCTCGGTCGAACGCATGGTTGGCGACTATATTGGCTTGTACCAGGAGATGATTGGAGACGTTAGTCCCCTGGGCACGACCCGCTCGAGCCCACCAGTGAGAGGATTCAGTGTGCGCCGAAGTTAAATCAGCGCGAGCCTTGAGTTCGGCCTGCGCAGTCGAGATGAGTACATTTGCAAACATCAGTAACGACGAACTGATTCCGATCCCGTCCCCGTTTGAGGAGCCACGGGTCGCCTACAAGGACCTTGAGCCTCGTAAGGTCGATAACCTTACACTCATCGATGGCAAGACCTTCAGCGCAACCAGTGTCTCCGGAGACATTTACCCGCCGGGCTCGCCTGATGTCGGTTTCTTTCATGATGACACTCGTTTCTTAAGCCATTTGGAGCTGCGAATCGGCGGGCACCGCGGAGTTGTACTGTCGTCGACCACGGAAAAGACCTTCGCCGCGCAGATTGAACTCACCACCGGTAACATCACACTCCGGGACTCGTTCGATCTTCCGGAGAACACCGTACACATTCGTCGCGAACAGTTGCTGGCTTCGGAAATTTTCTTCGATCGATTAAGCTTCGAAAACTTCAACCTGGTTCATGTCGATTTCACGCTGGAAATGTTTCTCGATGCGGATTTCGTTGATGTATTCCAGGTGCGTGGTGTCGCCAGGCAAAAGCACGGGCAGTATTATGCGCCGGTGGTGAAGTCCGACAGCATCACCTTCGTATATCGCGGGCTTGACGAGGTTACGCGTCAGACGCGAATAAAGTTCTCGCCGCCACCAGACGAAATCCGGGAGCGAGTCGCAACCTGGCGGCTTCATCTGGAGCCGCTGAAGAGAGTTGAAATCGAGATACACGTGAGTCCGTATGTGGAGGGGCGCGACTCACGGGCCCACAACTTCGATTTCGCAGCTCAACTTCGTCAGCGCCGGTCGAATTTCGCCCGCTGGCAGCAGGACTCGACGCAATACGAATCGTCCAACGAAGTGTTTGACGCTTTGTTGGGGACCGGCATTGGCGATTTCCACGCACTCCAGATCCCAGAGGGTCGCGAGCACATCATCGCCGCTGGTATCCCATGGTTTGCCACGATTTTTGGCCGCGACTCCATCATCGCGGCCTATCAGTCGCTTTCGCTGAATCCGCAGCTGGCGGTTGACACCTTGCGCGTGCTCGCGCGCTACCAGGGCAAAGAGCGAAACGACTGGCTGGATGAGGATCCGGGCAAAATTCTCCACGAGTATCGCAACGGCGAGATGACGCGCGATGGCGAGATGCCGTTCGGCCCGTACTACGGGTCGGCAGACGCGACGCCACTTTTTCTCATCCTGCTGAGTGAGACGTTCAACTGGACAGCCGACGAGCAACTAGTGGAAGAGCTCTTGCCCAATGCTTACGCCGCGCTGGAATGGATCGACAAATATGGCGACCTCGACGGCGACGGCTTCGTCGAGTACCTGCGCCGCTCGCCGAAGGGCTTGGTGAACCAGGGCTGGAAGGATTCCTGGGATGCCAACGTGCATCGCGACGGCACCATCGCTAAGCCGCCAATTGCGCTCAGCGAAGTGCAGGGATACGTCTACGACGCGAAGTACCGGATGTCGTCGCTGCTACGCAGTTTCGGTGACGTGAAGACAGCCGACCGTCTGAAGCGCGAAGCGGCGGAATTAGCGCGACGCTTCGACCGCGCATTCTGGGTGCCCAGCCGCGGCTTCTATGCCATGGCGCTGGACGCGGAAAAGAAGCCCCTGGAGGTAATAGCTTCGAATCCCGGGCAGTTGCTGTTCACACGGATCGTGAACCGTGAGCGGGCTCGAACCATTAGCACCCGGCTCATGCGGCCCGACATGTTCAATGGTTGGGGATGGCGGACCATGTCGAATGAGGAGCGCGTGTTCAACCCGCTCAGCTATCACCGCGGCTCGGTCTGGCCGCACGACAATTCGCTCATCGCGCACGGCATGGCGCTGAACGAAATGCGCGAAGGCGCTTTACGCGTTCTTACATCGCTCTACCAGGCGGCGCAGAATTTCCGCGACTACCGCCTGCCCGAACTCTTCTGTGGCGTGCAGCGGCGCGAAAATGACATACCTGTACATTACCCGGTGTCGTGCTCGCCACAGGCCTGGGCCTCGGGTGCGATGTTCCTCATGCTCGTCTCGGTTCTGGGCATTCGGCCAAGCGCGCCACGCAAAGAACTGAACATCATCAACCCCTGCCTGCCGGAGTGGCTTGAGCACCTTCATATTCGCAATCTGAAAATCGGAGCTGCTCGAGTTGGGCTCGATTTCTCGCGCCAGGGCCAGCGCACCTTCTGCAACGTCGTCGATGTCGAAGGGGAGAAGCTGCTGGTAAACGTCGCGTTCAAAAAGTGAAGGCGACCCCGAACTCCTTGCGGACGAATCGTCGCAATCAGCGACTCATTGCAACTCCGTTACAATAGCCTTTCTTAATTTCGCTGGATTTTGGAGGAGATGCCATGGCACAAGTCAAAATAACGATTCGTAAGAATGGGCCCTATCGTGTGGAAGCACCAGAAGGGTCGATCGAACTGGTCGACGGCGATGGCAATGTTTACGACCTGACCGGGAAACCGGCGTTCTCCCTCTGCCGCTGTGGGGCTTCGGTCAACAAGCCCTTCTGCGATGGAACTCACTCGAAAATCGGGTTCCAGGCGGCGGAAGCTGCGGTCAAGAAGGAAGAGCAAGGTCCACAGCAGGGTTAGTTTGCATGTGCCGTCGCGATTACGAAACGGCAAGTCCGGCGTATCCCACAACCGTATCGCGGTCGCCTGAAACATCGCCCGATGTGGCATAGCGAAGCAATTCGGCTTTACTTGCGCCGAGCTTCAGCGCAGCGGTAAGCATTGCCACTGTTGGCCCATAGCCGCACATGCTGATGTGCGCTTGCCGCACCACGTCGTACAGACCTTGTGGATCAAGCGCCAAGATCTGATCGATCGCACGGCGGTCTTTCACACGGGTTACAGAATCGCTTTCGTAATGGTTCATGTCGCTGGAGGCAATCACCATGATCCGCTCACCGGCCTCACGGATCGCTGATGCGATAGCGACTCCTAGCGCGCTCAGTACTTCGAAGTGGCCGGTTCCGACGGTGATGGGGACAAAGCTGAACTGCGGCAGCAGCACCTGCAGGAATGGAAGCTGCACCTCCAGCGCGTGCTCGAACCGGTGAGCCGCTGCGTCTTCCGTCAATAACGAGAAGCGCGCCTTCAGCTCCGACGCCAGCTCTTCATCAACCGGAACGTCGCCCAGCGGCGTCCGCCATGCGCCAGTGCTCATGATGGCGAGCGGCGCGCCTCGGCCCGTGTGGTTAGGGCATAGGATGATGTAGCGCGCCGGTAACTCGAGGTGGCTATAAACTGCTCCCGCCACCCCACCCGAATAGATATACCCGGCATGAGGCGCCACGCAGCCCAGAGCGGGAATCTTTGCCTCTGGCGCGCTCTCCGCTGGTCGAGTGAAGGCTTCGACTTCGGAACGTAATTCGCGTGAATCAGCGGGATAGAATTTTCCCGCAACGGCTGGCAGACGGATAGCAGTGCTCATGGGAAGACCCTTCCCTGAACAAGTTTACGCCGGTTGTAAACTCCGCGACACCGCAGCCATTTTCTCGAGCGGCACGGCTTCGGCGCGCACGTCAGGTCGCAGACCAGCCGCCTTTAGTCCGGCTTTGATCGATGTATCCGAATATGTGCCTTTCAGATTGTTAGCCAGAGTTTTGCGCTTCTGTGCGAAAGCCAGCTTCAGAAGTCGAATGAATGGCTCCTCCTCTACTTGCAGCTCCTCCAGGCGAGGAGCCATGGTGAGCCGCAATACAGTGGAGTGAACGTCCGGCGGAGGGTTGAAGGCTTCTGGCGGAACCGTGAACAGATTCTCAACCCGGGCGTAGAGCTGTGCTGTGGCCGAGAGCAACCCATAATCGCGTGAGCCGGGTGCGGCGGATATGCGGTCGGCCACCTCGCGTTGCACCATGATCACCGCGCGCTCGAGCCGGTGATTTAGGCCGAGAATGCGCAGCACGATATCCGAGGTCACATAATATGGAACGTTGCCGACGACATCGACCGTTTCTGGCTTGGTTGGGCGCAGATCGTGAAGTGGGCCGGGCCTGCGTCCCAGCATGGAAGGGAATTCGACGGTCACGAAGTCCGACTCGAGGATCTCGACGTTCGTCCTGGTGGCGTAGCGCATGCGCAATTGCGCCGCCAAAACTCGGTCGAGTTCGACCCCGATGACATGCTTCGCGCGGTTTACCAGCAAGTCAGTCAGCATGCCTTCCCCGGGTCCAATTTCAATAACTGTGCGATTGGACACATCGCCTAATGCTTCGACGATGCGCCGCGCGACGCTGTGATCGACCAGGAAATTTTGGCCCAATTTAGGCTTGTGGCGGGTCGACTTTCCGTCGGCTGATTTTGTCGTGCTTCTAGGCAACGTTGACCCTCTCTCTTTCGACAGTTAGACTCAACTGTTTCTCTGAAGCGTTCATCATAAACGCAGCCGCAGTTTTCTTCCCGACGGGTTGACGGCTGGCCGTTGGGCTGACAACAGCCGATTTGTCTTAGACCGGTCGCACGCGCGGAGGTTTCATGCGAATTGTCATGGCGGCATCGGAATGCGCACCGTATTCCAAAACAGGTGGACTGGCCGATGTCGTAAGTTCGTTGCCTCCGGCCCTGGCGAAATTGGGGCACCAAGTTAGCATATTCGTTCCCCGCTATCGACAGACCAGGCTGGAGAATCCCGTCAAGCTTATTCCCAGCATCACCGTCCCGTTCGATGACCGCTATCGCTTTTGTTCCGTGCTTGATGGCGGCCTGCGCGACGGGGTGCAGATGTACTTCGTTGATTACCCGCCGTTCTTCGATCGCGATGGACTGTACGGGACGGCCATCGGAGACTACCCGGATAATGCTGAGCGGTTTGCTCTCCTGTGTCGCGCGGTTTTGGAAGCCACAAAGTTTCTTGGCCGTCCCGATATTCTTCACTGTCATGATTGGCAGACGGCACTGATACCCATTCTGCTGAAAACGCTCTACGTCGAAGACCCCGTGTTTGAGCGCGTACCTTGTGTATTTACCATTCACAATCTCGGCTATCAGGGCCTCTTCCAGCCGGAGATATTGCCGTTGCTGCTGCTTCCCTGGGACCTGTTCACCATGACTAAACTGGAGTTTTATGGCAAGGTGAACTTTCTCAAGGGAGCCATTACCTCGGCCGATTTCATTACTACCGTGAGCCGCAAGTACGCGCAGGAGATCCAAACCAGTGAGTATGGGTTTGGACTGGAAGGGGTTCTGCGTGCGCGCTCGGGAACAGTTGCCGGCATTCTAAATGGAGTTGACTATGGCGAGTGGAATCCTGAGACCGATATCAACCTCGCCGCCAACTACAGTGCCGGCGATTTGAATGGCAAAGCTGTATGCAAACGGGCGCTACTGCAGGAATTCGGATTACCCGAGGACACGCAACTGCCGGTGCTGGGTATCGTGTCGCGTTTTGCCGGGCAAAAAGGATTCGACCTGATTCAGCAAGTGTCCGATCGACTGGCACGCGAGGAATTGATCGTGGTTGCCCTGGGCACCGGAGATCGCGATTATGAAGACATGTTCCGGCGGTTGAACAAGCAGTATCCACAGAAGTTTGCGGTGAAGATCGCCTTTGATAATCGGCTCGCCCACCAGATCGAGGCTGGCGCCGACATGTTTCTGATGCCTTCGAAATACGAGCCTGCCGGCTTAAACCAGTTGTATAGCCTGAAATATGGAACGGTTCCCATTGTGCGAGCAACTGGCGGTCTCGACGATACGGTCGAGCAGTGGGAACCCAACACCCGCAAAGGCACGGGCTTCAAGTTCAGGGAGTATAACGGCGAGGCCTTGCTCGAAACTGTTCAAATCGCTCTTGCAGCTTTTCGCGATCAGGAAGCATGGCGAGTACTCATGCGAAACGGCATGATGCAGGACTATTCCTGGGACGCTGCGGCGCGAGAGTATGTTCGTGTGTATGAGAGGGCAAGGCAAATCAAGTAGGCGTAGTGGATCAGTTTGGTTGTCATCCCGAGCAAGCCTCTTTTGCGAAGCGAGGGATCTGGGCGTGCCGATTCGCGCCGGGGCGCGAAAGGCACGCATCCATATTCAAACTGACCCACTACGCAAGTAGAGGCTGCTAACAATGGCGGCACATGCACCAATAACGGTAGGGGTGGAGAATCTCTTCGAGGGCTTCGAAAATCTGATGCCCTTTCGCGTGCACGATATCCTGCTCGTTTCCAGTCTCTACGACTCGTTTATCTTGCGCGAAGACGGGCGATTGAACGAGCTGCTGCTCAAAGAGTCGCTCGACCTTCATCTACAGAATGTTCCTGGGATTTCACATGTCTCAAGCGGCAGTGAAGCGCTGGAGCTCGCCCGATTGCAGCCTCGTTTCAATCTGATCGTCAGCAATGTGCAAGTAGGCGACATGAATGCTGCCGAACTGGCAGCCCAGGTGAAGCAGGCCGGCCTCGATATTCCGGTGATGGTTCTCGCCTACGATCACCGTGAGGTCAAGGAGTTCGTTGCGCGTTGGCCGCAGACGGATATTGAGCGGATCTTCCTTTGGCAGGGTAGCGGACGCATCCTTATCTCGATGATCAAGTACATCGAGGACAAGCGTAACGTGCAGCACGATGCCGAAATTATGAGTGTCCCCGTCGTGCTGGTGGTCGAAGACGATATTCGCTACTACTCGTCTTTCCTGCCGGTGCTGTACACCGAGATCTGGACCCAAACCCGGCGCCTGATCGAAGAAGGAATCAACCTGCAGCACAAGCTGCTGCGCATGCGCGCGCGCCCTAAGATACTGCTGTGCTCGAACTACGAAGACGCCGAGGAGCAGATGCTGCGCTATCGCGACCATCTGCTGGGCGTGATCACAGATGTGGACTTTCCTCGCGGTGGCGCCATTCAGCCCGAGACGGGTTTTCATCTCGCCCAGACCATCCGGGATGTTGTGCCCGACGTTCCCATCGTCCTGCAGTCAAGTCGAACCGAATACATGGACCGGGCATTTAGCGAGGGCTTCTCGTTTGTACAGAAAGATTCGCCTACGCTGCTCAGCGACCTCCGCAACTTCCTCATTGAAAACGTCGGGTTCGGCGACTTTGTCTTTCGCCTCCCCGATCAGACGGAAGTTGGACGCGCTTCAGACCTGAATCAGCTCGAACAACTTCTGCACACGGTTCCCTCGGAGTCGATCGCCTATCACGCCGAGCGTAACCATTTTTCGCATTGGTTGATGACCAGGACTGAGTTCGCGCTGGCGCAGAAATTACGCCCGAGGAAGGTGTCGGACTACTCATCGGTGGAAGAGCTCCGCCAAAGCATTATCGACTCGATTGCCAGCTATCGCGAGGAACAGAGCCAAACGCACATCGGCGACTTCAATCCCGCAAGCTTTCAGCCTGAGCAATCGTACTTTCTGCGAATAGGTAACGGCTCCCTGGGTGGAAAAGCACGAGGACTTGCCTTCGCCCGCAGCCTGCTTTACCAGAAGCGTCTGTCACGCCGGTTCCCGGGCATTCAGATTACCGTACCTCCTACACTAGTTCTCGCCACCGATATCTTCGACCGGTTCATCGCCGACAACGAGCTTTTGGATTTCGCCATCGAGTGTGCTGACGACGAGGAGGTTCAAAACCGCTTCGCATCTGCGCGTTTGCCCAGTAGCCTGATTGACACGCTGCTCGCATATCTCGAGAAGATGCGGTCGCCATTGGCGGTGCGCTCGTCAAGCCTGTTAGAGGATTCGCAATACCAGCCATTCTCAGGCGTATATGAAACCTTCATGCTGGCGAACCACGACGCCGGCCTGCAAGTACGGCTTGAGCAGTTGATGGAGGCCATCAAGCTGGTATACGCCTCCACTTTCAGCCGCCACGCCAAGGCGTATGTGCGTGCCACCCCCTACCGCTTGGAAGAAGAAAAAATGGCAGTGCTGATTCAGCAGGTCGTGGGAGCGCGTTATGGAGAGCGATATTACCCCGATTTCTCCGGCGTGGTGCGCTCGCGAAACTTTTATCCCGTCGCGCCGGTCACGGTCATAGATGGATTTGCGGCTGTCGCCTTAGGTTTGGGCAGGGCAGTCGTCGGCGGAGGCAAGTCGCTCACCTTCAGTCCACGCTATCCGCGACACCTGGTGCAGTTCTCGTCGGTCGAGGATATTCTCGCGAACTCGCAGACAGAGTTCTGGGCCTTGCCTATGGATCGCCGCCCAGAGGCTCACACCGCCGCGGAAGGACTGCGCGAGGTCTCCTTTCCCATACCTCTGGCCGAGCAGGACGGCACATTGAACCTGCTGGCCTCCACCTACTCGGCCGACAACCATGCCATCTACGACGGCCTCAGCCGTAGAGGGACACGCATCGTAAGTTTTGCGCCGATTTTGAAATATGGAATGTTCCCTTTGCCCGCCATTCTTGAGCAGTTGATGACCATCGGCGAAGAGGGTCTGGGGCGTCCCGTGGAAATTGAATTTGCGGTGCGCCTGGCAAAGAACAGCACCGAGACCAGCGACTTCGGATTCTTGCAGATGCGTCCTCTAGTGCTCTCGCGGGAGGGAGAGGACCTTCGCGTCGATGTGCTTGAGCGCGAGACATTGCTCTGCCAGAGTGCACAGGTGCTGGGTCACGGACGGTTGGACGGGTTGCGCGACGTTATTGTGGTCGATTTTCATCGTTTCGAGCGCGCACGCAGTCACGAGGTGGCGCAAAGTGTCGCCGCTTTCAACGCGAAGCTTTCGGAGAAGCAGACGCCGTACGTGCTCATCGGCGTGGGACGCTGGGGCTCGAATGAACCGTGGCTGGGAATTCCCGTTGCCTGGGACCAGATTTCAGGTGCGCGCGTGATTGTGGAGTCGGGCTTTCGCGATTTTCGCGTCACCCCGTCACAGGGCAGTCATTTCTTTCAGAACCTCACCGCGTTTCAGATCGGATACTTCACCGTAAACCCCGATGCCGGCGAGGGCTTTATTGATTGGGAGTGGCTGAACGCACAGCCCGCGTTCTGCGAAGATGGTTGCGTTCGTCACTTGCACTTTGCCGCGCCCTTTTCCGTCATCATGAACGGCAAAACCGGAGAAGGATACATTTTTAAGCCGGAGGCATCATAGAAGTCGCGCGCCGGTCTAAACCCGAGCCTCGGAGATGGGTGCCCCATTCCGGCATCCTTTGCCGGGGTGGGGCTTTTGGTGCGGGGTGATTGATAGCTTATGCGAAGCATGGCAGCGGAAGTCCCCAAACTCGAACTTGAAGAAGTGATTGCCCGGCAGGACTGGCCCGCTCTGCGGCGCATTGCCAGGGCTCAATCGGCGAAGACGGTCCGCTTCTTGGTTAGCCGGCTTTATACCCCGGAGGATGCGAACCGGCAAAAGGTCATTCAGGCATTGGAAGAGATCGCCGGCGATCCGGAAATATTCAGCGAAGGCAAGTTGCGCGAGCTGCTGCGCCGTTTCTTTTGGTGGCTAAGCGATGAATCCGGGGCGGTGCCATTTGGAATTCCCGAAGCCATCGGGGCAGTATTGAAGGCGCGACCGGAATTGCAGCCGGACTTTTTGCCCCTCATCTGTTCTATGGCACATGATCCCGAGGTATTCCAGACGGGAAGCATTGAACGCGGTGTCTTTTGGGCACTGGGGCACATCGGCCGGCCCGCAGCCCTGTGTTCGCCGGATGCCGTAAAGACCGTTGCCGATGCCGCGCAACACCATCCAGATCCTGACACCCGGGCGACCGCAGCATGGGCCTTGGGCCGCATGGAAGCGATAGAGCCAGGCAACTGATACCTGAAACTGATACCTGACACCCACCATGTCTCCCGCACTCATCATCCAGCGTTTATTTGATTGGCGATACGGAGCCTCCAATCGGCTGATCGCCCGCTGGCTCTTTCTGCGCGCCTTAGGCCTCATCTATTTCTCGGCCTTCTACGCGCTGCTGTTTCAAATTCGTGGACTCATCGGCAACGATGGCATTCTGCCCGCAACCGAGTATCTTGAGGCGGTCGCACATTCGTACGGCCCGGCGCGCTTCTGGTTCGTGCCGTCGCTACTCTGGCTCTCGACTGGAAACGCCTGGCTGATGGCCGTCTGTTGGATCGGCCTGCTCGCCTCGGTGCTGCTTGTGTTCAACCTGTGGCCGCGCGGCATGCTGGTGGTTTGCTTCGTGTGCTTTCTCGCATTTGTATCGGCGGCCGGCGATTTCTCGGGCTATCAGTCTGACGGGATGCTTCTGGAAGCCGGCTTCATCGCGTGGTTCTTTGCGTCGCCAGGATTTCGACCCGGGTGGGGAGAAACCCATCCAGCGTCGCGCGCGAGTCTGTTCCTCTTGCAGTGGGAGTGGTTTCGCATCTACTTCGAGTCGGGAGTTGTGAAGCTGGCCAGCGGCGATCCGCAGTGGCGTAACTGGACCGCCATGGACCAGTACTACCAGAACGGCCCGCTGCCGACGTGGATCGGTTATTACGTGCAGCACCTGCCGCACTGGTTTCACGCTTCGACAGTGTTTATCACCTTCGCGGTTGAGTTAGGAATCGTGTGGATGATGTTCCTTCCACGCCGCTGGCGACTCATCTGCTTCGTCATCGTCACGGCGCTCCAGACGGGGATCATTCTCACGGCGAACTACGCGTTCCTGAACTATCTCGTACTGTCGTTGGGCATCCTGCTGCTCGATGATAGCTATCTCATACGCGTGCTGCCGCGATCGTGGCGCAGCAAGTTTGAAGCAACCGCAAAGATTGCCGCAGCGCAGCTTCCGCAGCTAGCTCAGCCAAGGGCTGAGCCAGTTCTATCGATTGTCGATGCTCCTCCTTCACCTCCATTACCGCAGAAGTTGACGCCGGCAAGACACTTCAGCGCCTGGAAGCTGGCGCTGACAAGCGTTATCCTGAGCTGGATTTTCTATTCAACCACGGTGCAACTGCTGTGGATGCTGTCTCCGCGACTTCCATTGCCTACGGCGCCGGTTGCGGCACTTGATCCGTTTCGCATTGCCAACCGCTACGGCCTGTTTGCGGTGATGACACGCGGCCGGTACGAGATCGAGTTTCAAGGCTCCAACGATGGCCAGAACTGGACGCCCTATCCCTTCCGCTACAAGCCGCAAGATCCATCGAAGGCGCCGGGCATCTACGCCCCTTACCAGCCACGCTTCGATTGGAACTTGTGGTTTGCGTCACTCGGAAGCTGGCGGGACAATCCCATTGTTCCCAGTACGGAGGAGCGGCTGTTGTCGAACAGTCACGACGTGCTGCAACTGTTTGCGGGCAATCCTTTCGCCAGTGCACCGCCCAAACAGGTGCGCGCTGTGCTGTGGCAGTATTGGTTTACCACTCTGGCGGAGAAGCGGAGTACCGGAACGTGGTGGCGCCGTGAGCTGATGGGCTTGTATGCTCCCGTCCTGCAACTAGGCCCGGATGGAAAGCTGCAGGTGGTACAGTGGCCTGCGCCTTTACCGCCGCACGGATAGGCCCCGCATCTATCTGTTTGGAGGCTTCGATGACAACCAGGAAGAAAGCCGCACCGCGCCGCAAGTGGTCGGCGAAAGTACACACGGAATCCACATATCCTCCGGAAGGACTGTTTACCAAGAGCGCCGCCGTTATTGCACGGACCCTCGCATCGCCTGAGGTGTCGCCAAAAGGACCTGCATCCGGTATGCGCATGTTGTCCTTTTACATCAACCGTGCCGGGCATAACCTCGACGCCAAGCGATTGGCGGAACTAAAGAAGGCCAAAGAACTGCTGCACAAACGAGTGGAGCAAGAGAGGGAGTCCGACAAGAAGCCTACGCACAGGAAGAAAGCAGCTTGAGCTCTCCTCCCCACGCAACAACGCGATTCGCAGGCCGCAAGGCGTGCGTCGTCGGCTCGGGCCCGAACGGACTGGCGGCGGCGATTGTGCTGGCGCAGGCGGGAATGGAAGTGCAGGTCTTTGAAGCCGAGTCTCAGCCGGGAGGCGGTGCGCGCACCATGGAGCTCACGTTTCCTGGATTCCACCACGACTTCGGCTCTGCCGTGCACCCCATGGCCATCGGCTCGCCCTTCTTTTCTTCGTTGCCACTGCACGAGTACGGTCTGGAATGGATTCAGCCCCCTGCGCCGTTAGCGCATCCTCTGGACGACGGAACGGCGGTGGTCCTGGAGCGCGACTTCGCGAAGCTCGACCTGGGTAATGACAATGCCGCATGGCGCCGTTTGATAGAGCCTTTTGCGCGCAATTGGGAACGCCTGGCTCCGCAGATCCTCAGCCCCATCCCGCAGTTTCCCAAGACGCCCTGGTTGCTGGCCCGGCTGGGAGTGATTTCCCTCTCCTCGGCCAACGCCATGGCTAATCGCGTATTTAGCGGAGCGCGCGCTAAGGCGTTGTTTGCCGGATGTGCGGCGCATTCGTTCCTGGACTTTGACGAAGCGCTGAGCGCTACATTTGGAGTCCTACTGAGTGTGACAGCCCACGCTGTGGGATGGCCTATCCCGCGGGGCGGAGCGCAGTCCATCACCAATGCTCTGATCGGATACCTCGAAAGCCTGGGCGGCAGCCTCAGAACGTCGTCAAGGATCGTCAGCGCGGCCGAGCTCCCAAAGTGCGATCTGACAGTGTGGGATGTAAGTCCAAAGCAGTTGTTGGACGCAGCTGGCGAGCGGCTCAACCCCGCATTTAAGAGCGAGCTGTCCCGCTACCGCTACGGCCCAGCAGCGTTCAAGATCGACTATGCTCTGTCGCAGCCGATACCCTGGAAAGCGCAGGAGTGCCTGCGCGCCGGAACGATCCATCTCGGCGGGACACTGCCGGAGATTGCCGCATCTGAACATGCAGCGCGCCACGGACGCGTTGCCGACCGTCCATTTGTGCTGCTGTCGCAGCCGACTCTGTTCGATTCGACGCGCGCACCCGAGGGGAAGCACATCGCCTGGGCGTACTGCCACGTCCCGAACGGGTGCGAGATCGACATGCTGGAACGTATCGAGTTACAGGTCGAGCGCTTTGCGCCCGGGTTTCGCGATTGTGTACTTGCGCGAAATGTCCTTTCTCCTACGGCGCTCCAGGCGATGGATGCGAATCTTATTGGCGGCGACATTGCGGGAGGCGCGTCTACACTGAAGCAGTTTATCTTTCGCCCCACCTGGCGAACGTATGCCACGTCGGCGCCCGATATGTATCTGTGCTCTGCTTCGACGCCGCCCGGGGCCGGGGTTCATGGCATGTGCGGCTACAACGCAGCGAAGCTGGCCTTGTCACGACTACGATGAGCCTGGTTGGGGAAACTATTTCGCAATATCGCGTGCTGCGTGAGATCGGTCACGGAGGCATGGCGACCGTGTACGAGGCCGAAGATACTGCTCTCGGTCGCCATGTCGCGCTGAAGGTGATAGCCGAAAACTTGCTCCGCGACGAAGAGGCGGTAGCCCGGTGTGAACTCGAGGCACGTGCCGCAGCCGCCCTCGATCACCCGAACATCTGTACGGTCTACGAGCTCACACAATACAACGGGCGTCAGGTGATCTTAATGGAGCTGCTCGATGGCGAGAGCCTCCGCGAAACGATTCGACGCGGGCCGATTCCAATAGACAGCGTTATCGATATCGGCATCGCGGTGGCCGCTGCGCTCGACGCCGCATCCGCTACCGAATCGGTCAGTACGTCCTCGTAACGTGTACCTCGCTCACGCCCACGGCGCCTTTGATGTCCCACGCATTCACTCCGATTATGTGCAGGCCAAGGGGCGTCGGCACCCAGGCTTGAAGTGACGAAGATCCGGGATATTTCTTGTACAGAACTCCATCGACATACACTGCCCAGGCGTTGATAGCCCCGTTGGTGCTCGTAGCGGTCGCCTGCAAATTTGTGTACGGCCCCGAGTCGGGGTAGTAGTCGTAGGGCGAGGTGATCGTTACCGTAACACCGGCGAAAAACTCAGCCAGCCCAGGCACCGAAGCGCCGTCACCAGGGCACGGGCTGATGCCTAGCATGTCGCAAGTCCCACGCAGCATGTCGTTCTGCATCATGTGGGTGGAGGACTGGTACTGGCGCCTCACGCCGGGACCGATCAAAGCGAAAAAGATATGTCCACCGCAGCCTTGCTTCTGCTGCTCGCTGCACGAATTGTCGCCATCCAGATCGCTTTCGTCGAACGTTACCAGCAGTACGCCGTCTCCGCCCGGCTGGAAATATTTTGAATGCAATAGCAAGGGCAATTGCTGCGACAGGTATACGTCGGCGTTGTGAAGTGCCGTCTGCGTGTCATCCCCCGGATCGTGTCCGTCGTGCGTCAGGTCTGGAACCAGCCATGTGTAGTTGGCGACATTGTCCGCAGCAAGATCGAGAGCGAAATTGTTTGTCCATGGAACCATGTTTTGTTGCTGGTCATAGCTATTAAACACATCGCTCAAAGAAGGGAATGGATTATGGCGACGGACATATTCTCCATCCTGAGATCCCATGTAGCCCTGATACGGCAATGATTGGAAGTAGCCTCGCCAAGTCTTTCCCCGCTTGGCCAGTTCTCGCACCAGATTGTCTTTGGTGTAAGGGTTGGTACAGCCGTCGCCGTTGCAATTTCCGTTGTCCGCCGATCCATTCTTTGGCGCGACGCCGGTGGTCAATTCCAAATAGGCGAGGAATGATCCGTGCGACGGGGAATAGGCTTCGAGTGATCGCGAATACTGGTTGGCCAAGCCAGAGAGGTAGGGCATGTACTTCATGGCCTCGGAATCGCTGCGGTTTTCCAACATAACGACGAATACGTGGGAGGACGGTTGTGCCACCGCCGGAACTACCAATGCGGAAACGATGAGCAGGAACGAGAGTAGATACTTCATGTGGGGCAGAGTAGCTGCAATTCCTCAAAATCGAGTTATGCGTCTTGCCCTATTGGAATGGCTAAAAAACCTTAGCTCCTCCTTAATCCCAAAGTTGCATTTGTGTGAATTCGGCACTTTGGCCCGCGGATAGCTGATGCAAGGGCCGTCAGCCACAGCGGTGTAAAATGAAGGGTTTGCCGGCATTTCTGAGTCGAGTCAGGCTCTGCGGCATCTAGGACAATGTAGGTTCCTGAAGCCACTTTCAGAGAGCCGTCCCGCAACAATTCATCCGAGAGGAAGCTATTATGGCGACGCTGACCCATCCTGCACGCGAGGCCAATCGCGTAAATACTGATACCCACATCGACTTGCATATCCCTGAGAAATTTGTCAACGAACCCTCGATCGACTGGTCTAACCCCGAGAACCAGCGGCGCATGCGTACCGCGATCGAAAAAGTAAGAAACGAACTGGGCCGGGAATATGACCTGGTCATTGGCGGCCGCCGGGTGAAGACCGCGAAGAAGCACGAGTCGATCAACCCTGCCCATCCTACGCAGGTCGTCGGTATTCACCAGGAAGCAGGCGCCGCCGAAGTTGCCCCCGCCATGGAAGCTGCGCTGAAGGCGTTCGAGAGCTGGAGCCGCACCTCGTGGGAAACGCGTACGAACCTGCTGTTCCGAACCGCGCACCTCATGCGCGAGCGCAAGTACGAGCTGATGGCATGGCTGGTCTTTGAAGTGGGCAAGAACTATGCCGAAGCTGACGGCGATGTCGCCGAACTTATCGACTTCTGCATGATGTACGCACACGAAGCGGTTCGCCTCTCCAAGGCTAAAACCGTGGTGCAGTTGCCGGGCGAGCACGACCATCTTAGGTACATTCCGCTCGGCGTTGGCGCGGTGATCTCACCTTGGAATTTCCCGGCGGCCATCATGGGCGGCATGACGCTAGCCTCCATTGTTTGCGGCAACACAGTCATCCTCAAGCCGTCAGGTGATTCCCCGACCATCGCGGCAAAGTTCATGGAAATCCTCGAAGAGGCAGGCGTGCCCGACGGCGTGGTCAACTTCTGCCCCGGCAGCGGAACGACTTTCGGCGAGGCGGTTGTCGCTCACGCGAAGACGCGCTACATCGCGTTCACTGGTTCTAAGGAAGTCGGTCTGCACATCAATCAACGTGCGGCCGAGCAGCAGCCCGGCCAGGTGTGGATCAAGCGAACCGTTCTGGAGATGGGCGGCAAGGATTCCATCATCGTCGAGAACGACTCTGATTTCGACGCTGCTGTAGAAGGCGTTGCAGTTTCCGCGTTTGGTTTCAGCGGCCAGAAGTGCTCCGCTTGCTCGCGCGCCATTGTTGACGAGCGCATTTATGACCGCTTCCTGCAGCGCTTGCGTGAACGGGTAGAGAAGATCAAGGTCGGCGAACCGACGGAGAATCCCGGGATGGGTCCGGTTATCAACGAGAAGTCGATGAACTCCATTCTGGGATACATCGAGAAGGGAATTGCCGAAGGCGGTCGGCTCATCACCGGCGGTTCGCGCGTGGCGGAGCTAGGCGACGGCTATTACATTCAGCCAACAGTCATCGCTGATGTTGAGCCCATGGCGACGATCTCGCAGGAAGAGATATTCGGGCCGGTGCTGGCGGTCATCAAGTCGCGCAACTTTGAAGAGGCACTCGCCATCGCCAACAACACGGAATTCGGGCTCACCGGCGCTGTCTACACCATGTCGGATGACAAGATCGAGGTAGCCAAGCGCGATTTCCACGTCGGCAACCTGTATATCAATCGCAAGTGCACGGGCGCGATGGTGGGAGCGCATCCCTTTGGCGGCTTCAACATGTCCGGCACCGATTCCAAGGCCGGCGGCGCCGACTACCTGTACCTGTTCACTCAGGCAAAATCGATTGGCGAGAAGATAACGAAGTAAGTTCGGGGTAGAGCTGGCCTTGAGGCCGGCGTTTACGCGGTGTAAATGCGTGAGGGCTTTAACGCCCGAGGCACTTAAAAACTGTAGTTCTCAAGATGCAGAGGGGCTGGAGTTTCGCACTCCGGCCTTTTCTCTTTGCGATGGCTGGGGTATCTTCTCTAACCTGATGGCCACACCGCAACTTGCTTCCAGCAGGTACTTGGCTCTCGCCATGCGCTCGCCCGCTGAACCGATCCCGGTGTCGACATCAGGAGCCGTGATGGTAAGGATGCCGTCACTGCAGGCGAGCCGCAAAGGAAGGTCCGAGGATTGCGCTGCAGCCGCCAAGGCGTTTGCCAGCCTCAACACTCCGGCCAATCGCAAAAGATGCATGCGCGACCGGGCAGCAATTCCGGCAAACATGGCGTGAGAGGCCGGAGCAAGCGCCCCGCGATGATAGCGTCCAACAATGGCCACGGCCCGCATGTCTTGCGGTGACCACCCGGGTGGGGGCGCCAGACTGTGCAGCAATTTGTATGACCTTTTCCTGCGCCCTTTCTCATGCTTGCTCGACCCGACCTCTTGCGTAAGGGCCGCAGCTTCGAGAATGCAGCGCTGCCTGCGGTCGGCGGCAATCACTTTCTGCTCGGAGAGTCCCTCGTACAAGTGCATCGCGACCGACGCGATCTGAGTCGCACGATCGAAGTTTGGATCAAGAAACGCTGCCCATGCGCGGAACTTTTCCAGCCCGGCACGCTGGAGTTGTTCATCCGTCGGCAGAGCTGCCCGCCATTTCTGCCACAGCGACTGTCGTCCGACCATGCGCTCGCGGTATAGTCCGAGCCTTTGGTCGCGCTCGGTCAGCAGGGTCGTGTGCCAGTCTGACCGCACTGCGGGAGCCACTTCACCATGGGACCGCAGCATGGCCCATAGCACGTCGAAATCATGGACCTCGCCTAGCGCGTCCTGCAGGTCACGCAGGTCCTTCGACCATTGCTCGTGCAGCGCTGGCAAAAAATTCTCCACCGTGTAGCGCAGCCGCTTGATACCGATACGAAGCTGGTGGTAGGCGACGCCGGAGCGGTTGCGCAGCGCTCTTCGGTGTAGCTCGCGAGCGTCATTCCATCGCTCCAGCGCGAGCAGTTGAAAGACAGTGCCGCCCAGCGGAATCTGCTCCGCGCGCGCACTCAGAAGCGTATTGAGCGACAGCCACTCCTTACGATCGAACTTCCCGAGTTGCTGCTGGGCCGCTACTTTCAATTGCGTCTCACGAACTTGCAATTCAAGAAGCAAAATCGGACGCGCAGGGTCTTCGACACTGGACAGCTTGTCGACCCACTCCATCATGACCTGAACGTCGCGCAGATCTCCCAGGCTGGCGAAGAGCGGCTTGGCCATGCGCTTCATCTGCTTCCAGCCAGGATCGGGATCGACAGACAGGAATCCGTCGGCCATCGAGCGGCAACGGCGAATCGCAACCCGCAGATCGTGAACCGGGTCGGCTGCGAAGTCATGGCTGGCGTTTTCGCATTCCTCAATGACGCGCTGCGCCCAATACATTAGGCCGGCTTTTCTTGCCGGCGCAGCCGATGTGGCGTTGGTGTGCATTGATTCTGCACTTCATTCTATTGCCTGACTCGGTAGTCCGGCGCATCAGGCGTGCCCCCTGACACCTGCGAGGCTGAATCGGTGTACCATGGTCGCAACCTTGGATGGCAGCTCGTCCGCCTGCAACTCAACCTTGAGAGCCGTTGCGTGAACGTTTTATTGCTGGCAATGCCGGACTCCTTCGAGCACATGCCCACCGTAGCGGTGCGCATGCCCAACGGCGCGCTGGCGTCGCTCGCCGGCAATGTCGATCAGCATCACCGGGTGGCCGCTGCCGACTTAATCCTGCGCCAGGATCGTGTTCGCGAAACCGTCGAACAATTAGTCCACGAGCACCAGCCTGATGTCGTCGGTCTGTCGGTGATGACCTTCCAGCGTAAAACGGCATTTCGTGTCGTCAAATTGGTTCGCGCGCTTCGTCCCGAAGCGCGCATTGTCTGCGGCGGCTACGATCCCAGCCTCGCCCCCGATGCTTACATGCACGAAGGCAGCGGCGTGGAGTTCATCGTGCGCGGCGAAGGCGAGCTGACCTTTCGTGAACTGCTGCGAGCAATGGAGGGCGGCAGCGGATTTAACAACATCGCGGGGCTCACCTATCGATCACCTGAAGGATGGCGCGAGAATCTGGCGCGCCCGGTCCATAGTCTAGAGGGCAACGACATTCGCTTGCCCAATCGCGGCGCGCGCGTGCTTTCTGGATTCACCATGCTCGGGCGGCAAGTCGACGTGGTCGAAACGTCGCGCGGCTGCACCTTCGATTGCGGCTTCTGCTCCATCATCGAGATGCGAGGTCGTAACTTTCATACTTATTCGTTCGATCGCGTGCTCGCCGATATTCGCGACGCGAAAACGCGAGGCTCACGCGCCATCTTCATCGTTGACGACAATATTTCGCTGAACGTGAAGCGTTTCGAGGCGCTCTGCCATGCCATCATCGATGCCGGGCTGAACGACATCGCCTACACCGTGCAGGCGATGACCTCTCCCATCGCGATGCACGCCGACACCCTGGTGCCGCTCATGCGCAAGGCCGGCTTCCGTTACGTCTTCCTGGGAATCGAAAACATCCTTGAGGACGACCTCGTATTCCTCAAGGCCTCGGCCAAGAACGCCTATCGCGAGAACGGCAAGCGCACCGACAATGCCACCATTCGCGCCATCGAAGCTCTGCACGCCAACGGTATGTATGTCGTCGGAGGTCTCATCGTGGGCAATCCCGATGACACCATGGAGTCCATTCGCACCAACCTGGAGTTTGCCCGCAAGTACGTCGATTGGCCTTACATCCAGCACCCCACGCCCTATCCGGGCACGCCGATGACCAAGGACTTCAAGGCCCGCAACCTGATCAAGATCGACAACATGGAAGAGTATGACGGCACCACCGCCGTGGTCGCGACCGAGCATCTTGAGCCGGAAGAGATCGAGTACGAACGCTGGAAGAGGGAGCGCTGGATGAAGGTTGCGCACATCCCCGCCGTCATCGCCAAGGAACCCTGGTTCGTCCTGCGCCACTGGCCGAAGATGCTGGCCCACACCTTCCGCGGAAGCAGCTTGCGCTCGATGCTCGGCCTGGAGACCGACAGGAAAGTCTTTGCGCGATATAAAGCAATGCGCGCGGCAGAGCGGGTGTATCTATAGTCGCCGGCCTCCAGCCGCGAGCCTCCAGCCACGAAGTCGAGTCGGATGTCTCATCCATATGCAAAGTTTCTGGAGTTGACGAAAACACCGGTCGCGGTGAGCTGGCAGCTGCCAACTCCTTTGCACTGCCTCCACATCTCCCAGTAGAATCAAGTTTCGTCGCGCCGAGACTCTCACGCGATCTCCCGCCATGCCACTCAAGCAATCGGACGCGATTGTGCTGCGGACGTATCCGCTCCACGAATCCGACTTGCTGGTGACGCTGTTTACGCGCATCGAGGGCAAGGTGAAGGGTGTTGCACGCGCCGCCAAGAAGTCGAAGCGCCGCTTCGGCGGGGCGCTTGAGCCGATGACGCTGGTGCGGGCGTATTACGACGATCGCGAGGGCAAGGAACTAGCGCGGCTGGATTCCTGCGACATTATTGATTCGCCTTTGTCGCACGAGCTTGATTACTCGCGCGTCGTGGCTCTCGAGCATATTGCCGAGACGCTCGACGAGTTGCTGCCGGAGAGGGAAGCGAACGACGATATCTTCCGGCTGACGTATTCGGTGTTGCGTTGCCTGGAGGCGGGGCCGATCTGGATTCCGCTAACTTATTTCCAGCTTTGGCTGGTGCGGTTGATCGGATTTTTGCCTGAGCTGGACGAATGCGTGGTTTGCGGTGAGTCGCTGGCTGGGAGTCGCGCGTTCTATCATGCTTTAGCAGATGGGCTGATGTGCCTGCCGCACAAGCGGCTTGCTTCATCCGAGTTGACACTGGAATCGCGCGAGCTGGCGAGGCGCATGTTTCGGGCTCCTGTGGAGACGTTTGCCGGTTTGTCGTCGGACAACGGAAACGGCTTAGAGGCTGCAGAAGATATCTCCCACGCAACCAAAAGAACGTTGGGTGGGGCGCCTGCTTACGCAGACTTGCGCAAGTTTCTGGTGCGAATCGTCGAGCGCCACCTGGAGAAGAAGCTGGTGACGGCGACAATGCTGGAAAGGCTGTGAGAAAAGAAGCATAGCAATTAGCGACTAGCAATTAGCAAAATCGGTTTCGCAACCTAAAGAGCAAGCGTGGCGTGGCTCGATGCAGTAAGCCAGCCAACAAGTCCGTCCCGCAACGCGGGACAGCAGAGCTTAGCCCAACGCTTCAGCGCTGGGTGAGTCGAAAATAAACGCGAGTCCCGTTAGGGACGACAGATGGATTGAGGGCTTCAGCCCGAAAATGACACCTTCGCAAAATCCGCTGACCTTTCAGGAACTCATCCTCCGCCTGCAGACGTTCTGGGCGGTGAATGGCTGCGTCCTGCAACAGCCTTACGACGTCGAGGTGGGCGCCGGAACCATGGCTCCGGAAACGTTCTTGCGGGTGCTGGGTCCCAAGCCCTATCGCGTGGGCTATGTGCAGCCTTCGCGCCGTCCTGCTGACGGCCGCTACGGAGAGAATCCGAATCGGCTGTTCAAGCACATGCAGTACCAGGTCATCCTCAAGCCGCCGCCGGCCAATGTGCAGGACCTGTATCTCGATTCGCTGCGCGCTATCGGTATCGACCTGCGCAAGCACGACATCAAGTTTGAAGAGGACAACTGGGAATCGCCGACGCTTGGCGCGTGGGGCATCGGCTGGCAGATCATGCTCGACGGGTTAGAGATCACGCAGTTCACCTACTTCCAGCAATGCGGCGGCATCGATCTCGATCCCATCTCGGCTGAGCTCACCTACGGCCTGGAGCGCATCGCCGCCTTCCTGCAGGACGTCGACAGCATTTATGACATCACGTGGGTGATCGGGCCAGATGGCCGCCCGGTGAAATATGGCGAGATACGCTTGCAGGACGAACTGCAGTTTTCGGTTTATAACTTTGAGCGTGCCGATGTGGAGAAAGCCTGGGAGCATTTGCGGCTCTACGAATCCGAGTGCCAGGCATTATTGGACGAGTACAGCCGGCAATTCGTAGATACTGAGGCGCGCCAGTCGAAAAAGAGCAAGGGGGCTGTCCCTTCTGGCCAAGAGCCAAAAGCTAATAGCCAAGAGCTTGCGTTATCTGGCCAAGAGCCAAACGCTAATAGCCAAGAGCAGATTTCGAACCGCAAGCGTTTTCCCGTGCTCGGCGCGTTCGACCTCTGTCTGAAGTGTTCGCACCTGTTCAACATTCTGGACGCCCGTGGCGCGATCAGTGTGACCGAACGCGTGGGCGTGATCGCGCGCATCCGGGCGCTGGCGGTTGGAGTTGCCAAAGCCTACGTCGACCAGCAACAGGCGGACGCACAATCGTCAGCGGAGGCGGACACGCGGGTAGAGCAGATGGCCGCGAGTAGTTAGGTAGGGGTCCTTCGACTCCTCGTCCGCCGCGGCGGACTCGTCGCTCAGGATGACAACGTAGTTTGTTGAGCTTTATCTGACACGTGAAAACTGATACCTGATACCCGACCCATGCCTGACTTCCTACTCGAAATCGGTACCGAAGAAATTCCCGCCCGCATGATTGACGTCGCGCGAGAAGAGCTTGCTCAGCGCGTTGGGGCTTTACTCAAACGCGAGCACCTGTCGGATGCTCCGGATGCGCAGGCCTATTCCACGCCGCGGCGGTTGGCGGTGGTGGTTCCCGGCATTCTGCCATCGCAGCCCGATGTCACCGAGCAGCTCACCGGGCCTTCGCTCAAAGTTGCCTACAAGGATGGCGCCCCGACGCCCGCAGCCGACGCCTTCGCTCGTAAAGCCGGAGTCCCGGTCGGCAAGTTAGAAAAGATTACGACGCCGAAGGGCGAGTATCTCGCGGCCACCGTACAGAAGAAAGGCCGCGCTGCGTCGGAGATCCTCGCCGAGTCGCTGCCCAAAGAAATTGCCGGCATCTACTGGGCCAAGAATATGTACTGGCGCGGCAAGTCAGCCGAGCGCTTCGTGCGTCCGGTGCGTTGGATGGTCGCGCTCCTCGACGGCGTAGGTTGTGCCGGTCGAATTCGCTGGCATTCGCGCCGGCAGCGTCAGCCAAGGGCATCGCATCCTGTCGTCCGGCCCGGTCGAGATCAACAGCCCCGACCGACTACGTTGCCAAAATTTCTCAGGGATCGGTCGTCCCGTCCACCGCTGCTCGCGAAGAGCGCATTCGCAAGGCGCTCGATGCCGCGACGCGAACCATCCCCGCCGCGCGCTGGCGCGAAGACAAGCCGCTGCTCGATACAGTCGTCAACCTGACGGAATTCCCTTCGGTGATTCTCGGCAGCTTCGATCCCGAGTTTCTCTCGCTTCCTGCCGAAGTGCTGGTCACCGTCATGCGTGATCATCAGAAGTATTTCGCCCTGGAAGATGCCGAGGGCAAGCTGCTGCCGCATTTCCTCGCCGTGCTGAATACGGACGGCGATCCCGACGGACTCATCCGCCATGGCAACGAGCGTGTGCTGCGCGCCCGCTTCAACGACGCTCGCTTCTTCTGGCAGACCGATCAGAAGATCACGCTGCGCGACCGTGTCAACATGCTGAAGGCGGTCACCTTCCAGAAAGACCTGGGCAGCTATTACGACAAAACCATGCCGCGTGCAGAAGCTGTCGAGCCTCATCTGCGAAGTGCTGCGCGACGCCGGCTCTTCGGTCCGCCCGGGAGTGGTATTCAAGTCCGCGCTGCTGGCCAAGACCGATCTCACGACCGAACTGGTGAAAGAGTTCACCGAGTTGCAGGGAATCATCGGCGGGCTCTATGCCAAGGTGCAGGAACTCGATCCCATCTTGCCCAGGGCCACGGCGGAAGCCATCGGCGACGCAATCTACGATCAGTACAAGCCGGAGTCGATGGACGACGATGTTCCAAGCACCCTGGAAGGCGCCGTCCTCGCCATCGCCGACAAAGCCGACAGCATCGCAGGAATGTTCGCGCTTGGCCTGGTTCCCTCGGGATCGAAAGACCCATTTGCATTACGCCGCGCGGCGAACGGAATCGTGAAGATCATTGCCGAGCACAAGCTGCCGCTGTCGCTCTCGAAGCTGTTCGCCGATGCACGTGCCGAATATCGTGGGCTCGGAAGCGGAGCAGCGCTTCGATAAGAAGCTCAACTTCGAAGAAGCCGTTGGAACCTTCATGCATGAGCGCCTCGAGTTTTACCTTCGCGATGTGCATGCCTACGCCTATGACGTCGTCAATGCCGTGCTCGCAGCCGGCAGCGATGATGTGGTGGACGCCGTCGATCGGGCCGAAGCCGTAACCGGAGTTCGCGGCTCAGACGACTTTGCTTCGATTTCAGTCGCATTCAAGCGCATCAAGAACATCCTGCGGCAGGCCGGTGAGACGAAGAAAGCCGTCGCGCCACAACTCGACATCGCAGCTCTCACCGATGATGCCGAAAAGGTGTTCGCGGCTGAGATTCCCGTGATCGCGCAGAAAGTGCGGGAACTGCGCGCAGAAAAAAACTACGCCCAGGCGCTGACCGAGATCAGCCGTCTGCGGAAGCCGGTCGACACCTTCTTCGAGAAAGTTATGGTCATGGTTGACGATGAACGCGTGCGCGCGAACCGTCTTGCCCTGCTGCGCGATTTGCTGAGCGAGTTTTCGACCATCGCCGACTTCAGCGAGATCGTGACCGAAGCGAAGACGGCGTAAGGCGGGTGGAGTACGCCTTTACTGCCGCTGAAGCTCCGATTAAGAACTGTCATTCTGAGCGAAGCGAAGAACCTGCTGTTTCTTCACGCCGGCACAATTTTGCCATTGCGAGGTTACGCACCTGCCTTCATTCAATTTTGCCCTGTGATTAGTTTGGGGGTAGGGTCGAAAAGAATCTATGCCGGGTGCAGAGCGCAGCATTTCGTAGCGGCCGACGAAAGCAGGTTCTTCGCTTCGCTCAGAATGACAGTTCTAATGCGGATGCGTGCCTCTAGCGCTGAGGCGGTACAGCACGAACCTCCTCCCAAGGTTTAACATCATTCTGTAGCCCATTTTCCTGTAATCATTCAGCAAAGGATTCCATCATGAGCACACCCACGGTTGACATTGAGCGTAAGAAAGCCGCCGGCGCAGGCCCGGTGAAGTACGTGTACTTTTTCGGCGAAGGCCATGCCGAGGGTCACGGCAAGATGAAAGACGAGCTGGGCGGCAAAGGCGCCGGACTGGCTGAGATGACCAATGCCGGCCTGCCGGTCCCCCCCGGATTCACCATTCAAACCGAAGCTTGCCGCGAATACATGCGCAAGGGCGAGGTATCCAAAGACGTAAATCGCCAGATGGACGATGCTCTGGCCCGCCTCGAGCAGTTGCAGGGGCAGAAGCTGGGCGGAGCCGACAATCCGATGCTGGTCAGCGTGCGCTCGGGCGCGAAGTTTTCCATGCCCGGCATGATGGATACAATTCTCAACCTCGGCCTGAACGATGAGTCGGTGAAAGGTCTGGCGGCGCGCAGCAACAACCCACGCTTTGCCTACGACTCCTATCGCCGCCTCATCCAGATGTTCGGCAGCGTGGTGCTGGAAATCCCCAAGCATGCCTTCGAAGAAGTTTTCGACGGCAAGAAGAAGCAGAAGAAAGCCAAGCTCGATACCGACCTTGATGCCAAGGCATTGCAGGAAGTCATTGCCGACTACAAGAAGGTGGTCAAGCAGCACACCAAGCACGACTTCCCGCAAGACCCGCATGAACAGCTGGTGATGGCGCGTGATGCCGTGTTCCGCTCCTGGGGCAACGATCGCGCCAAGCACTATCGCCGCATGAACAATATCGACGACATGCTGGGCACAGCCGTCAACGTGCAGGCCATGGTCTTCGGCAACCTGGGCGAGACCAGCGGCACCGGTGTTGGCTTTACCCGCAACCCGGCGACGGGCGCGAAGGAGTTTTACGGCGAGTTCCTGATGAACGCGCAGGGCGAAGATGTTGTCGCCGGCATCCGCACGCCGGTGCCGATCACCGAACTGGAGAAGGTCCAGCCCGAGGTCTACAACCAGCTTCGCGAAATCACCACGCGGCTGGAGAAGCACTACCGCGACATGCAGGACTTTGAGTTCACCATTCAGGACGGACGCCTCTACATGCTGCAAACGCGCAACGGTAAGCGTACCGGTCGCGCCGCGGTTCGCGTTGCCATCCAGATGGTGGAAGAAGGACTGATCAGCAAAGAAGAAGCGATCTTCCGCGTCGAGCCGAACCAGTTGTACGACTTCCTGGTACCGCGTCTCGACGAGAAGAACGTCAAGATCGAAGTGCTGGCGACGGGACTTCCGGCCTCTCCCGGCGCTGCTGTCGGGCAGATCGTGTTCACCGCTGACGAAGCGGTCGAGAAATTTCAGAAGGACCCCAAGTCCAAGCTCATCCTGGTTCGCGGTGAGACCACGCCGGAAGACATTCACGGCATGGAAGTCGCGGCCGGCATTCTCACCTCGCGTGGTGGTATGACCAGCCACGCTGCCGTCGTCACGCGTGGCATGGGCAAGTGCTGCGTCGCGGGCGCCGGCGACATCGAGGTCAGCGAGAAGAATCGCGAGATGCGCGCGCATGGCAAGGTGCTGAAGGGCGGCGACTGGATTTCGCTGGACGGCACTACCGGCCGCGTCATCAATGGGCAGCTCAAGACCGTTCCCGCCTCGCCCGACGATGCCGAACTGGTGAAGTTCATGGCCTGGGCTGAGCCGTTCCGCCGCATGGGTGTCCGCGCCAATGCCGATATCCCGCGCGATGCTCTGCAGGCGCGTGCCTTCGGCGCTGAAGGCATCGGCCTGTGCCGCACTGAGCACATGTTCTTCGCGGAAGACCGTCTGCCGCACATGCGCGCCATGATTCTTACTAACAACGAGAAAGACCGGCGCGCCGCGCTGAAAAAGCTGCTGCCTATGCAACGGCAGGACTTCATCGGTGTCTTCCGCGCGATGGATGGATTCCCGGTGACCATCCGCACCCTCGATCCGCCGTTGCACGAGTTCCTGCCGCGTCGCGAGGACTTGATGGTCGATATCGCCAAGCTGGAAATCACCAAGCCCAAGTCGCCCAAGCTGAAGGAACTGCACATGCTGCTCAATCGCGTGGAGCAGTTGCACGAAGTCAACCCGATGCTCGGCCTGCGCGGATGCCGTCTGGGCATTACTTATCCCGAGATCACCGAGATGCAGGCGCGCGCCATCTTCGAGGCGGCGGTCAAGGTCGCGAAAGAAGGCGTGAAGGTGAAGCCGGAAGTCATGATTCCGCTCACCAGCGGCCTGAAGGAGATGGCCAACCAGGCGGCAATCGTTCGTCGCGTGGCGGAAGAGGTCTTCAACGAGAAGGAAATGAAAGTGGAATACCTGGTCGGCACCATGATCGAGTTGCCGCGTGCCGCGCTGGTGGCAGATGAGATCGCGAAAGAAGCTGAGTTCTTCAGTTTCGGAACTAACGACCTTACGCAAACGACGTTCGGCTTCTCGCGCGACGATGTCGGCAAGATTCTGACCGCCTACTTGTCACAGGGAATCTTGAAGCAGGATCCGTTCGCCACGCTCGATCGCGAGGGTGTCGGACAGCTCATCAAGATCGCGGTGCAGAAAGGCCGCGAGGCGCGGCCAACCATCAAAATCGGCATCTGCGGTGAGCATGGTGGCGATCCGTCGTCGGTCGAGTTCTGCGCGCAGAATAACTTCAATTACGTATCGTGCTCTCCGTTCCGTGTGTTGACGGCTCGACTGGCCGCTGCCCAGGCTGGTGCAAGTGCGGAGCTGAACATCGAAGGTGGAAGAACGAAGTAAGTTGTCAGTGGTCAGTTGTCGGTTGTCAGAGAAAGCAGCCAACAGCGTGCACAGCCAAACCACTTAAGGTCCGGTGATGAGCCGGGCCTTTTTTAGGCTTATGCCAGCCGATAGAAGCTCAACGCGGCGTCGCCCTGCTCCAGCTTTCGGTAGCGCACGAGCGCGCCGAATCGTTCATCCGGATCGAAGCGTTTCTCGTGTTCGGCAACCACGACGCTAGACGGCTGCAATATGCGCGATTGCGCTAAGAAGCCGAGCGTTCGTTCATAAGTTCCGCGCAGGTGATAAGGTGGGTCAAGAAAACAAAAATCGCACACCGCGCCAGTGGCCTCCAGCAGCGGCAAGGCTTGAGCGACCTCACGCTCCTGCACTTCGAAGCCGCAGGTGATCCCCAGCGCTGACAGGTTCTCGCGCAACAGACGCGCGTGCTTTTTGGCTGACTCTACGAAGTACACCTGCCGCGCTCCACGACTCAGCGCTTCGATTCCGACAGCGCCCGTGCCGGCATAGAGATCGAGCCAGACGCTCCCCTGCAGCTCGCCTGACGATGTCAGTACGTTGAACAAAGTTTCGCGCAGCCGGTCGCTAGTGGGACGCAGGTCAAGTCCGGGGAGCGACTTCAACGGACGGCTGCGATATTGTCCAGCGATGATTCGCACCCTCGCAGGATATAGAATTTTCATTGAGAGGCGCACGTGTTTCGAGGATGGTCATTTCCGGCAGGGCGGGTGTTCGGCGTCGATGTTCGTATTCATCTGACGTTTCTTTTCCTGTTGGCGTTCGTGTGGTTCACACAATCGGCGGCACTGGGTACCACTGGAGCCGCCCGCGGACTGCTGCTTGTGCTCATCATCTTCGGCTGCGTGGTCGCGCACGAGTTGGGTCATGCTCTGGTAGCGCGGCATTACGGGCTGGTAGTGCGCTCGATTCTCCTGCTGCCCATCGGCGGTATGACCCTGATGGAGGAGCCCGGACCGGAACAGTCCAATCCCGCTCGTGACATCCGCATCGCGGTGGCCGGCCCGTTGATAAACCTGGTGATCGCCGCCATCGCGGCGGTTGCGGTTCTCGCCCTTGCCCCCCAGGTAAAGCTCTGGAGCCAGCCTTTCGTGTTCGCCGGGAACTTGCCGCGCAGCCTGGTGTGGAGCAACATCTTCCTCGGACTTTTCAACCTTCTTCCGGCGTATCCCATGGATGGTGGGCGCATCCTGCGAGCGCTGTTTGCCGAGCGCATGGACTACGTTTTGGCGACCCGCCGCGCTGTCTTGATTGGGCAGGGGATGGCGATGGTGATGATTCTGGCCGGGCTGGCGTGGAATGTCTGGCTGGTGCTGATCGGCTTTTTCCTGTTTCTCGGCGCGCAGATGGAAGACCGCAGTGTGCTCTTCCATTCCCTGTTAGATGCCGTCAGCATGGAGGATGTGATGCTGACCGGCTTCAGTGTGCTCTCTCCGGGTGACACTCTGGAGGACGCCCTTCGCAAAGCTGTTCATACGCTGCAAGACGATTTCCCGGTGGTGCGCGGCAGCGAGATGGTGGGTGTTATCAACAAGCAGCGGATCGTCGAGTCGCTACGTCGCGAAGGCAACGGCTACGTGCAGTCGGCGATGATGCGCAGCTTCGAAATCGCGCAGCGCACCGACTCCGTGGGCCAAGGATTTCGCAAGCTGGGTACTCGAGGACTGACGATGATTCCCGTCGTGGATGATTTGCGGCTGGTAGGGATTGTCACCCTACAAAACCTTTCTCACAGCGTGGCTTTGCTGCTGGAGGGCCGCCGATTGCGCCGGATACAACAGTAACTTGGGATGGTAGAGCGGCGCTTCAGCGCAGCGTCGTGACGCTTGCTTAGCGGTTGTTGTAATGCTCTGGTCTTCGCGGACCCGAAGGTTCACACTACCCGATTACTTCGTGCGTTGCCACTCCCGATAGGCTTCGCTACGCGCGAGTCCAAACTCTTTCGCCGCCTGCTTGAGCGCCGTTTTCTCTTCCATCTGGTCTGACTGCATCAACTGGCGAATTCGCTGCGTCACCGACTGCTTCGCGTCTTGAGTTCGCGGGGCGGCTGTTTCGTCTTCCTTCGCGATCAGCAAAGTAATCTCGCCCTTGACCTCTTCGCGCCGGTCCAACTCGGCCAACACTTCTGCGGCCCGTCCCCGCAGAAATTCTTCGTGCAGCTTAGTAACTTCTCGTGCCACCACCACGCGGCGATCGGGACCAAAGACATCTACAACATCTTGCATGGTTTCACGCAGGCGGTGCGGTGCTTCATAGAAAATCTGCGTACGAGGAAATGACCGGGAAGACTCCAGCGTGGTTCGCCGTGCACCGGCTTTGGGCGGAAGGAATCCACCGAAGCGAAAAGAATCCGTCGGCAGGCCGCTGGCTACCAGCGCCGACAAAAATGCCGATGCTCCGGGGATGGGCACGACGCGGATATGATGACGCACCGCCAGCGCTACCAGGCGATACCCAGGATCGCTGACTCCCGGCATACCAGCATCACTTACGACGGCGACGTTCTCCCCTTTTTCGAGGTGGACGATGAGCTCCGAAGCGCGTTCCAACTCGTTATGTTCGTGGTAGCTGACGGTCCGCTTCTCGATGCTGTAATGGTTCAGCAGCTTCTGCGTTTGACGTGTGTCTTCGCAGGCAATCAGGTCAACTTCCTTCAGCGTGCGCAGCGCCCGCAGGGTGATGTCTTCGAGGTTTCCAATGGGAGTTCCGACCAGAAACAGGATTCCGGAGCCGTTGGGACCTTTGTCAGGGTCATCACTAGGCGGTTTCGTTTTTCGAGTCACTGCCCAGAAGTTTACACCTCAGACTCTCCTGTCCCGGTGCATCGCGCTTGCCAGAGCTGTCCAATGCGAAGATCCAGCGGTCGCTTCCACCGTATTCGTGCGAACATTCTCTGTGCTCTTCCTTCGCCGGCTGGCAAATCGCAATATGTCGATCTATGCGCAACTAGACCAGTTGGCGCGTTGCGGCATCGAGCCGCGCCCGGGAGTCGGTGTCTCAGATCTATTGACGCGTTCCTCTGAGCGCCAATACGAGACTGATCCCTTTCGCCTATTGCTCAAGGTGCTTGGTGAGGAATCGAATGACCTGCCACCGGTTCCGCTATCCCAGCAGGTCTGGCATTTGCGAGTCGGCTGCATTGGCGGACCGGGAGACTACACCGCGATCGCACAGCGCATGTCACTCATCGCCCAGGGAGATTTGCCCATCACCGATATCACCGATGAGCTGGATTGGGCCGCAGGTGGCGTGTGGTTGCGCTTCCGGCTCCGAGGCGAACCATTCGGCTGGCCGGCGCGCCTGCGCGAGCACTGGATCGATCCGCTGCTCTTCAGCCGCTTTGTGGCGCTACTGGAGGCACAGGACACTTCACGGCGATTCACCTACCTCGATCTTGGCGGGCAGGATGCACTTCTGGGCTGTGCCACGTCGGAAGAGTTTGCCGAACTGCGTCGCCGCACCGGGTTAAGGTTCCAGTGGCTCGGGTGAAAATTAGCCCACGCGTCTGACACATTCAGCAGGTTTCTCACAAATCCTGTAACTCTGTTCCAACCTGCCGTTGCTGGTTGCCGTCCAACAAGGGTGCTGGACAGCAACTACATTGTCGAAGCCGCGAACTTTCTGCTGATCGCCGGACTCGTCTTTTATGGATTCTCGTTCTTCGCGCAATACCACTCCACCGGTAAATGGGCGAAGAACATCACCAGTCTGCTGGCCGGGATGGGGATGCTGACGCTGGCGTTTGCATTAGTCATCACGCCGCGCAATGCCGAAGTCATCGCCAGTATTGCCGAGACTCACGCCTCGAACGCCTTCCTTGGAATCAGCAGCTTCCTGCTCCTGGCCGCGATCGCTGCCTTCGGGATCATCACCTATTGGCGACCTCTCCGGTTGCGACACGAGCGAACGCTCGAACGAGACTTGAGCCGTGAGCTCCCAAGAATCCCGTAACTCACAGGCGACCGGACGGCGCGCGGTTCTCAACTGGCCTCATCCGCCTGAGCCTCCGCAGCCCCACGACAGCGGAACCGGGGCGTTGCTGCGGTCGGTCGGCCCCGGCCTGTTGACCGGGATCGCCAACATCGACCCTTCGGTCGTGATCACCGCGACCGTGGTTGGAGCTGCGTTTCACTTTTCACTACTGTGGGTGATCGTGCTCTGCATCCCGTTTCTTTCGACGGTGTTTGCCGTCTCCGCCCGCATTGGCTATGAGGCCCGCAAAGGGCTGGTCGATCTTTTGCGGGAGAACTACGGCCGCCACCTCGCGGCCGTTTGCGCCGTTGCCATCGTCGCCATCAACATGGCAATGATCATTGCCGACCTGATGGCCGTCAGTGACGGCATGAGCATCATCCTGCTCCAGAAGCGCAGCTTTTTTGTCGCAGCAGTCGCCTTCACGGTCTGGTATTTCCTTATCTTCCGCGACTACCGCAAGCTGACACGGATTCTGCTCTGGCTGTCTGCACCTCTGTTTCTTTACGTGCTGGCAGCTCTGCTTTCGCGCCCGAATCCATGGAGCCTGCTGGTTGGGACCTTTGTACCGCATGTAAGCCGTGGGCCCGAATACGTGACCGCGATGATTGGCCTGTTCGGTTCACTGCTGACGCCTTACGTACTGGTTTGGCAAACCAGTTCACGCCGGGAAGAGGCGTTGATCGGCCGCGGGCGCAACGTGGCCGCCGATTCCCATGCCGGGACCTTTGCTTCAACGCTCCTTTCTTACAGCATCGTGGTGGCCGCCGCGATGGTGTTGCACCTGCCGAACCCGGTCGATATGACAACCCGGCAGGCGGCGGCTGCGCTCACCCCCGCGGCTGGGTACATGGGGGTGTGGCTGTTTGCCGTGGGCATTATCGGAGCCGGCATGGTTGCGCTGCCGGTCCTGGTCGCCTCCATGTGCTACAGCGTGGCCGAAGCCATGGGCTGGCCCTCGGGACTCAGTGAACATCCTTGGGAGGCAAAGCGTTTCTACGTTCTGATTTCCGCTGCGCTCTTCATCGCCAGCGTGGTGAATTTCTTCCGCATCAACCCAGTGAAGGCGCTCTACTTCTCTCAGGTGCTTGCCGGAATGCTGACCATCCCCATTCTGATTTTTATTCTGCTGCTTTCCAACAACCGTCGCGTGATGCAGACCCTCAACACCCGGGCACAGAACTTCTGGATGGGCGCTGTGATAGGTGCACTGGTGGCAGCGGGCACGTGGTTCCTCAGCGTACACCTGCTCTAGCGGGGACCTCGCGGCTCGCAAAATCAGCAACGTGAGAGCAGTTTTCTGGGGGGAGAAACGATCGGACACAGCCGAAGAGCGATTTTCGATAATCACAATTCGCTGGAGCGGAAGCGGGCAGCCGAGCATCAGAAACCTATGCCTGACGCACGTGTTCCTCAGGTGGTAATCATTGGCGGCGGATTCGGCGGGTTGAAAGCGGCCGAAGCGCTGGCCAAGCTTCCGGTGCGTATCACGATCGTTGATCGCAAGAACCATCACACCTTCCAGCCTCTGCTCTACCAGGTTGCGACGGCGGGCCTGTCGCCGGCGGAGATCGCCGCTCCCATCCGCGGCATACTTGGACACTTTCGCAACGTTGAAGTATTAATGGGCGAAGTCATCGGCATTGACGTCGCCAGCCGCAAAGTGCAGTTCCACGGTTACGACCTCGCTTACGATTACCTCGTCGTCGCGGCAGGAGCCACTCACGCCTACTTTGGCCACGATGATTGGGAGCCGCTGGCGCCCGGACTGAAGACCCTCGAAGATGCGCTGGAGATGAGGCGCCGCATCCTGCTGGCTTACGAATTGGCCGAGCGCGAGGCGTTGCTGACGGGCACGCACCTGCCGCTGAACTTCGTCGTGGTTGGCGGCGGCCCGACCGGAGTGGAACTGGCCGGGACGGTGGGGGAGATCTCGCGCATGTCGCTCGGTACCGAATACAAACACATCGATCCGTCGAAGACACGCATTCTGCTGGTTGAAGGCGGGCCCACTGTGCTGTCGTCGTTTCCGCCTGACCTTCAGCAAAGCGCGCTCCGCCAACTGCACAAGCTTGGCGTCGAAGTGCGAGTAAACGCGATGGTCACCGATGTTCGCGAAGGCGAAATTCGTATCGGAGACGAGATCGTTCCGGCAGCCGTGGTGCTGTGGGCGGCAGGAGTTTCCGCTTCTCCGCTGGGCAAAGCGTTGGGCGCTCCCACCGACAGAGCAGGGCGAGTGCTGGTTGAGCCTGATCTTGAGCATCCCCGGCCATCCCGAGGTTTTTGTTGTCGGCGATCTGGCTTCAATCACCTACGACGAAGGCAAACCAGTGCCGGGACTGGCTCCGGCAGCCATGCAGGAAGGGAAGTGGGTGGGCCGTCAGATCAAGGCCGACCTCGAAGGCAAGCCGCGTGCGCCGTTTCGTTATCTCGACAAGGGAACGCTGGCGACGATCGGGCGCGCCGCCGCAGTCGCGGACCTGCCTTTCGGCATTCACATCTCCGGCTTCTTCGCCTGGCTGTCGTGGCTGTTCATTCACATCTTCTTCCTGATTGGTTTCCGTAACCGTCTCGCCGTGATGTTCGAATGGGCATGGAGCTACCTCACCTATGCGCGCTCAGCCCGGCTGATTACCGGCGAGTCGGAGATTGTTCCCATGCATACGCTGCAGCACATGGAAGAAGCCAGCGAGCACGTTGCGCAAATGGAAGCGGCCAGCGGAGAGCTCCACTCCGGCCAAAGCAAAGCCGTAGCTGTCCCCGAGCGAAGTCGAAGGGCGGGCTAGAGCATGGCTCAGGATACGTTGACCGGGTAGAGCTGACCTTCAGGACGGCGTTTGGTAGAGCGGCGCTTGTGAGTGCCGCGTCCGCAGCTAACCCTGTATCCTCTGTGGTCAGCTTGTTTTTACTTACTGGCAGGCTCTGCCGTCTTCGCCTCTTTTTCCCGCTCTGTTTCAATGCGCGCGATGGTGCGCTTCAGCCAGTGCTTCAGGTTTTCGCGCAGCTCTTCTTCGGTCTGCGGAGTCTCGATGGTGACTCCTTCCCGGTTCAGCGGAATATGGTGACAGGGGATGTCTTCCGTCCGGAATTGCTCGGGGACGAAGTCGTACAGCAAACACTCGTGGCAGGCGTGCGGCCGCGTCGGATCGCCGTGATTCAGGCAGCTCTGCGAGTCCTGAAAGATCGAGGCCGGTCCCCAGGGAGTGCTGTACCAGTTGCCATAGCCGCCCTGCTCCACGAAGTTGAGTTCGTAGCGCAATACATCGAGAACGTCCCGCTTGTCTTCTGACATGTGAACCTCTGACATGGCCAACCTCCGCGCGGAAACCTCCGGCTCATCAGTAGCTAAATTTTCAGCCCGAAGCGCACAGCCGGGCTGTGACGGACCTCACCGGAGGTTGTGATGGGTTACCGGGCGGGCCGACGCCCTGTTCAAAGTGAGGACCATTTCCCCGGCTGAAGCCAAGGGGCTTCGGCGGGTGGCATCCTGTTAACTCATCGATAAAATATCCATTGATGGTTGGCGACAGGCAACTAGACGCTAGATTCGGGGTACCCCCCTCCCCCGGTACACCTCTAAAATCTTGATTCCATTGAGCAGGAAAAAACTTTTCCTCGCAAAATCTTGAGCGCGTGGGAGTTACAGGCAAAATATTCCGGAATAAGGACTTAGGTGCGATTTTGCTGGGATGGAAGGATGGGAGGAGTTTAGAAGTAGTTAACAGCGGCCAACAGGTGCTATGACGGCCTGGTTGCGTAACGAATCCTCATCAAAGAGCAAGATACGGAGGGAGACAATTCTCCCTCGTCCTCAACGTTGCAATTCTACGCAAGCGAGGGCTGGGCGCCAAGCGAGTTCGTCACAGGTCTAGTGTGACGAGCGACCACGATCCCGCTACGGCTTGATCATCCACACGGTGCCGCAGCCTAGGAGGATTGCAGGTTAGGCTGCCACCGCCCTCGGCAGTGCCGTAGAGATTGCCGTCGGTGTCGATCGTCACGTTGCTGACGGGGTATGAGCCATCGGAGCCGCCCGTGAAGTCGTAAAGCGAGGTGTACTCCCAGCCGTTCTGCGTGTTGGTCAGCTTGAAAACGTTTCCCAGACTATTGGCACCGTCGCAAACCGTTGTTCCGTACAGATTGCCTGAACTGTCCAATGACAGAGACGCCTGCGGGCCACATTGCTTCCCTTGTTGTCCTGTAAAGCTGTACAGCAGTGTGAAAGCCCAACTGTTCCCCATCGGCGACAACTCGAACACGGTTCCACCGCCGCCGCTGCCGCCGTCGCTGGTAGCGCCATAGAGATTTCCGGCGCTGTCCTCACCAGACTCGCGATAAGGAAATCGTCCATCGCTCTGGTTCTGAAAGCTATAAAGCACGGTCTCTGTCCAGCCCGAACCTTCGTTATAGGTCAACTCGAAAACCGTCCCGAAGCCGTACAAGCCACCTTCAACAGTTGTGCCAAACAGGTTGCCGTTGCTGTCGAGAATAACGCCGCCCGCAGGCCCTAGCCCGTCCGGCCCCGTGAAGCTGTAAATTGGCGTTTCTGTCCAGTTGTTTCCCGATTTTGTCATCTGAAAGACAGTACCGAGGTCGGAGGTTCCTCCGCATCTGGTGGTTCCGTAGATGTTACCCATCGAATCCCATACGAGGTCGCCATTGCCAGGCCCCTCCCCGTCAGGGCTGCCCGTGAACTGATGCAGCACCTTCTCCGTCCAAAAGCAGTTTGCAGTTTTGCAAATCGTGGCTAGGGGTGTGAGACTGAAAACGACGCCATAGTCCTGAGCACCGCCCAAGAGTGGTTGTGCCGTAGAGGTGATTATCCGGGCCGAAAACTACTCTGGCCTCGGGAAGACGTCCACCCGCCGAAAAGAATGAAATCGGGGTGTAGAGTCCAGTTCGATCCCACGTGGATTATCTGGTATACGGTCCGTTACCACTACAGTATGCGTGTGCACAGTGTCGTGCCATAGAGAACACCAGCTCTGATAGTTACTCCTGAATCTGGCGCCGCCCCGTTCACTCCGTGAAGGCATGAATCATGGTGAGCGTCTGGGCTTGGCAGCCGACGCTAGAACCGTACTCCGTAACAAGCACCAGCAGCAATACCGTGGTGATCCCACTACAGACCGACCCGCGGCAAACTCTGAACTGTCCAAGATTTGTCATGACCATCTCCTTCGAAATATTCGGTCGAATCCCGGCTTACTCGTCTCGAACTCGTTCGCTGGCCCTTACGGGGGCAGTTCGCTCTAATCATGCTCCACTGTGCAAGAGGCGACCGTTGGTCCAGTAGGGGAACTGCTCTGATTTTCGTCTAGTTCGATTGTGTCGCCGGGCATAAAAGACATCATATTAGTAGTATCGGAATAGTCAGTATTAGGCATGCAAACAGATGGGATGGTCTTAGTCAGGCCTCCCGTGGGAAAAACACCGTTTTGGAACACCTCGAATGTGGCCGAGGTACTTGGGCACGCGACGACCCAGCAGTGCAAGTTCTTGACGGTAATCGCCCGAGGCACAGCCACTTGCGCATTTGCCAGCGTGGTTGTCACGCTGCTGCTTCCACCGAATGGTGCAAAGTAGTGATCTGTGGAGCCCGTCGAGATGGCGCCTATCGCACCCAAACCAAAGATAAGCATCCCTGTGGACGGGTGGCCCATAATTGCCATCGTTTGGCAATTATGGGATTGGGACACTGTATGTCCTGCTCTCTCCAGCATTCGATCTCCACTCCGCAATCCTCTCCCGTGAGGTAATGACAGTAGCCGCTCCATTTCCAGTCTTCTGGACGTGCTACTAGG
This sequence comes from uncultured Acidobacteriaceae bacterium, assembly GCA_963846795.1. Classification (GTDB taxonomy): domain Bacteria; phylum Acidobacteriota; class Terriglobia; order Terriglobales; family Acidobacteriaceae; genus CAVVDY01. The sequence continues at coordinate 961,097 of CAWJXJ010000009.1, read as the reverse complement.
GTGCGCTTCACTGGATTCCGGGAATGTATTTTAGTTTCTCGATGAACTCTTAGCCCCTTACATTTCGGTCGTAATAGCGTTTCTGCCAGAGCGCTCTTGCTTCTGCTGCCATGGCATGCCACTGCTTACAACTCTTCGCTGAGCAGATCTTCAGCGATTGAATCGCGTGGGCCAGTCTACTCCTCGCAATCCCACATTTCCCAACCGATGGGAAATATTGATTGGATAAGGACGAAGGCTCGAGCCACCCGGTAGTCTTGCTTTGTTATGGAAGTGAGACGCTGGGCAGAAGGAGCCTTCGATGTGGATTATAGGTTGTGATTTTCATCCCAGTTGGCAACAGGTAAGTTTTTTTGATCCGGAGACGGGTGAGATCGGCGAACGCAAGCTGGTCAACGGCGACGGCGAGGCCGAGCGGTTCTATCGTGGATTGCCGGTGCCGTCGTTAATCGGTGTGGAAGCCTGTGGCAACAGTCAGTGGTTCGTCGACCTGCTACAGCGGTTGGGGCACGAAGTGTGGATTGGTGATGCGGCGCAGATTCGGGCCAGCTATGTGCGGCGGCAGAAAACCGACCGCCGGGACGCGGCCCACATTCTGCAACTACTGATGGAAGGCCGCTTCCCGCGGCTGTGGACACCGTCGGCCGAGCAGCGCGACCTGCGGCAGTTGCTGATTCATCGCCACAAGCTGGTGGAGATCCGCACGCGAGTGAAGAACGGGTTACAGCACTTGATGCTGAACCGTGGAGTGCAGAAGAAAAATAAGTTGTGGAGCCAGGCCGGACAACAAGCGTTGCGCGAGCTTCCCCTGCAAGGCTGGAGCGCACAGCGGCGGCAGGATCTGCTCTCACTACTGGCCAGCTTGAATGAGCAGATCGGGAGACTGGATCAGGCAGCGGAAACGGCGGCCGGACAGCATCCTCAGGCTCGACTGCTGATGACGCAGCCGGGCGTGGGTCCGATCACTTCGCTGGCGTTTGCCTTGACTATCGGCGATGCCACGCGCTTTCGTCGCGGCAAGCAGGTAGCCAGCTATCTGGGACTGATTCCCCGCGAGCACAGCTCGGGTGGGCGACAGAAGCTGGGCGCGATCAGCAAGCAAGGCAACCGCTTTGTACGCATGCTGCTGGTGGAAGCGGTACAAACGGTGACGCGTCGCGATGAAAGTTTCCGCAAACAGTATCAGCAGCGCTGCCATCGCATGGCAAAAGGCGTAGCCAAGGTGGCGGCAGCAAGAAGATTAGCCGTACGACTCTACTGGATGATGCGCACCCAGACGGCATATCCGGAGATCGTTCGTATCGAGAGCAGCCCGCGGGTGGCCCTGGTCGACTAAGGTCAGACCGTAATGTTGATTGGGCGCTCTCGCCTCCAGTCAGGCCGGTGCAAAAGACGGCCTGCGGCCTTGGAAAACGATAAAGCCGTTTTCCACTTTCGCACCGGCTACGGCGACTGGAGGTTCGCATAGAAGAATCATGGGCCGAAGTTGTGGGCCGTATCGATGGTTGGTGGAACGGTTAGACCGTCCCCCGAGTAGTGATTCAGCGCGAGAGTTCAGCTTCACTTCCATAACACCTCTCTCGCCGAAGCACAAAACAGCGGCGCTCGCGCGCCGCCCACGATAACTTTGCCCTTGACAAAGCCTTCATCCTTATCGAGGGCCACCCATCCCGAAGATGGGGCGCAGCGTTAACTAAGTGGCGCCGGCTGAATGGGGCGATTCTACGCTCATCGTGTTTGATGTCGAGAAAAATCACCAAGCGCCATAGTCAAGGATCGGCACTCCACGCGGTCCACCAAAATCGCGGGCACCCGGGAAGTTAGCCTTCGACAATCGAAGGAATTTGTGGGCGGCCCGTGCAATTTTGGAGGTCGTTTTTTCGGCGCGGCTGAAGGAGTGCCCCTTCGACTTACTTCCCGCTGGTCACGTGCGCCGGTCACGAAGGTCACAGTCCCGCAAATTTGCCTGGGCATACAATGCCTAGGGGCTTACTCTGCCCGGAGCGCCGCATGACTACTGCCGCAACTGCTTCCATCCAAGCTGAGCAAGTCGAACCGAAGTCCCTTCCCGCGAACGCCTACACCGCGCTCAAACCCGGCGAGCAATACCAGCCGATCATCCCCGCCTCCGCCAGCGTCGCCGAAATGACTTGGCGCGCGGTCGTCTGGGGCGTAGTGCTGTGCGTCATCTTCAGCATCGCATCAGCCTATTCTGCGCTGAAGGTCGGCCAGGGAATGGAGGCGGCGATTCCGATTTCCATCCTGGCGATCGGCCTGGCTCGCGTTTACAAGCGCCGTTCCACGGTGCTGGAGAACGTGATTATCACCGGCATCGGAGCCGCGTCAGGCAGCGTGGTCGCCGGAGCCGTATTCACCCTTCCGGCGCTCTACATCCTTCACCTCGATCCGCATCCGCTGCAGACCGTCTTTATCTGTCTGGCCGGCGGCTGCCTCGGCATTCTCTTCCTCATCCCGCTGCGCCGTTACTTCGTGCAGGAGCAACATGGCAAGCTGCCATTCCCCGAAGCCACAGCGATTACCGAGGTGCTGGTCACGGGCGAGAAAGGCGGATCGCAGGCCAAGCTTTTACTGCAAGCCACATGTATTGCCGCGGTGTACGACTTCTTCGTCACCACCTTTCACGTCTGGAAGGAGTACCTGAACTTCCAGTTCGTCCCGGTAATGAAGAACCTGGCCGATCGCCATCGCATGGTGTTCAACTTCGACGCCATCGGCTTCATCATGGGGCTTGGCTACATCATGGGATTGCGGATTTCCATGATTTTTTGCGCGGGCGGCGTGCTGGTCAACTTCGTTCTGGTGCCGGCGATCTGGTTTATCGGCAGCCACATGGGCGACGTCACGGTTTATCCGGGCCTCACTCCCATCTCGCACATGAGCGCGGCTGAGATCTATCGCTTCTACGTGCGCTATATCGGCGTGGGCGCTATCGCGGCCGCCGGACTGGTGGGCATTCTCAAGTCGCTGCGGGTGGTGGCAGGATCGTTCGGCATCGCGCTGCATGCCTTTCGTCATGGCGAAGCCCAGCACATGGAACGCACCGACCGCGACATTTCCATCATCGGCATACTCTTGGGCGTGGTCGTGGGAGCGCTCGCCGTAGCGATCTTCTACGGGCAACTGCATGTCACCTGGAGCGTGATCCTTGTCGGCCTGGGATTGACCTTGCTGTTCGCCTTCTTCTTCACCACCGTGGCGGCAAACGCCATCGCAACAACGGCCAACAATCCGGCTTCCGGTATGACCTTGCTTACCGTGATTGTCTCGGCCGTCGTGCTGCTGAAGTTTGGGCTCTCGGGGACGACCGGCATGTTCTTTGTGATGGCGCTGGCCGGCATGGTTTGCGTCGCGCTCTGCGCCTCGGGACAGTTCATCACTGACCTCAAGGCGGGCTACTGGATCGGCTCAACCCCTGCAGCGCAGGAGAAGGTTAAGTTCATCGGCGTGATCGCCGCTGCTGTCACTACTGGCTTGACGATCGTGCTGCTGGCCAAGGCATTTCAGTTCGGAGAGGCCGCCCCGGGCGACCTGCGCCAAGTGCTGGTCGCGCCACAAGCCTCGGCGCTGAAGGCGGTAGTCGAAGGCTTCATGAGTGGACAGCCGGTCGCATATATTCTGTTTGGCATCGGCGCCATGATCACGGTCATCATGGAGATGCTTGGGCTTTCATCGATGGTCTTTGCCCTGGGCATCTACCTGCCGCTGCAACTGACCACGCCGATTCTGGCCGGCGGCTTTGTGTCGCACTTCGTCAACAAGCGCGCTGACAAGAGCGAGGCCGAACACGGTCGCAGCATCCGCGAGCGTGGTGTTATCGTCGCTGGAGGACTTATGGCTGGCGGAGCACTGGGCGGCGTCTTTGGCGCGGCGTTGCGTTTGCTGCCAAGCTATCGGGAGGAGATGATCCAGACTCCTTTCTATAACAACCAATCCATATCGCAGACCGTTTCCGCCATTGCGTTTGTGGGACTGTGTCTCTATCTATGGTTCAGCTCAGTTCGAGGAAAGAAGGCCGCCTAATGGACAAACTACACAGCTATGTTGCTGATGCAATCCTTGGCATCGATACTCTTTGGGGCGGAGACGTCATGTGTCCGTCGGGCACGGGACGTTTCATTGCCGATTCATGGTTCTCCGACGAGCCGCTGCCACCGGCGTATAACGTTCCCTCGGCAGCGCGGTTGCGTGAGAGCGGAGGCGTTTCCGGCAAAACCATTGATCGCAACGCGGTCGACGAATATCTGCGAGCGGTGGACCTTCCGGCAGCAATCGCCGGAGTGCGCCAGAGTGCTGCGTCACAAACTGCACTGGAGAAGGCATATCTCGTGGGTCTGGCCGACTCCCTCGAGGTGATGTGGGACCTGGCGATGGAAATTTTGGGCAAGGGGGCGGCAGTTCCGTATGAGCGCTGCGTGCTGGCTTCGACGGCGCGCGCGCCCGAGCCGTCTGCTCCCGAGAAGAAGCGCGAGCGCGTGGCTGAACTGTTGAGTCGCGCTGGGTATCCTTCGACCTCGCGTGAATCTCTGCTGGAGAGCGTGGATGCGTGGCGTCGTGAGCGCATCGTTCCCATGGGCTCGGTGAAGGCGCTGGGAGCAGCCGTCATCGCGCAGTTCGACGCGCTCAGCGCGGCGAATCTCCTTCCCTATTTGCCCTCCGAATTCACCAACGTGCCGCGCGCCAACATCGAGTTCCTGGCCATCAAGAACGCGTGGTTTTCGGGCTCGATGAACTACGTCGGCCGTGCGCGCAACGCTGATGGCTCTCCGAGATACGAGGCGACCTATGAGATCAATGCCTCGCTGCAGATTTCGTTTCCCGAATTTCAGCAGCTCGTGAGTCACGAAGTCGTGCCCGGCCATGTAACAACGTTTGCTTACTTGCAAAACTTATATTTCCGCAAGCTGCTGGGATTCGAGGCCACCGTGCTGACCATGAACACGCGGGCTGCGGGTCTGTTCGAGGGCCTGGCGAACAACGCCATCCTCATGGCATACGGCATAAAAGAAGTAGAAGAACTGCCGGATGAGGACATGCAAATCGGCGTCCTGCTGGCACTGCTGCAAGACGATGCTAAGAACCAGTCGTCGTATCTGACCTGGGGCAAGGGCACTGCACAGGACGAAGTGGCGAAGACGCTGCGCCGCGATTTCCTGGTCAGCGCCGAGCGAGCCGACAAGCTGTCAGGTGCATGGGGACGACATCCGCTGCTGGGAAGAATGTATTTGCCGGCTTATCGCGCCGGGACGAAGAAGGTGGCGGAGCTGCGGCGCAATCATCCTGCGAATGAGGTGCTGCCCGCGATTTACGGTTGCCGCGGACTGGTGGACATCGCGACCATTGATGAAGCGTTGGGAGTTCAACGCAGTGCCACAGCGAGGTAGGGGAATTTGTTTGTCGCGGCTTGGATCGTTATAATGTAGCTACGTTACTACATCAGGGGTGGTCCTATGGCTATTACAAAATTATCGAGCCGGGAGTTCAATCAGGACACGAGCCGAGCCAAAAGAGCGGCAAAGAAGGGTCCGGTGTACATCACGGACCGAGGTCGCTTGTCTCACGTATTGCTCACGGCTGAGGAATATCAGAGGATCACTCAGGGGCAAAAGAACGCAGCGGATTTGCTGGCTATGCCAGAAGCGGCTTACATTCCGTTTGAGCCGCCTCGCCTGAGTGGCAGCCTCCACAAGCCGGCGGATTTGGCCTGATGTACCTGCTCGATACCAACGTGGTCTCCGAGTTAAGAAAAGCGAGGGAGGCGCAACAAGGTGTCAGAAGGTGGGCGCAGGGTCTGCCGACGGCCAGCCTCTACCTGTCTGCGATCTCGATTCTGGAATTGGAGATAGGCGTTCTGCTCATCGCAAGGCGCGATCGAAAGCAGGGCGAAGTCCTGCGCGCCTGGATGGATAAGCAGGTTCTGCCCACCTTCACTGGCCATATTTTGCCGGTTGACACTGCTGTCGCACAGCGATGCGCTGCTCTCCATGTGCCAAATCCACGATCCGATCGCGATGCGCTGATCGCGGCCACTGCGCTCGTACACGGACTCTCAGTCGTGACGCGGAATACAAAAGATTTTCAACCTATGGGCGTGGACCTTATCAACCCGTGGATATCTTGAGAGTCCCGCCCTCGTCGGAAGAGGTAAACGTTTGGTGAAAGCCGGTTAGAAGGCGAACACCGCCTGGAAATCGATTTTCCGGTTGGCCGCGCCGGCTGCAGCGGAACCGAAGGCTCCGCCGGCCAGAGCGTTGGCTTCGCCAAAGAGCGGCGACGAGAGGTTGCCAACCAGCGGAGTGAGATTTACGTGGTTGGTAATATTGCGCCCTATCGCAGTGAGTGTCAGCGTGTAGCGGCGTGAGGTGCCGCTATTCAGCGACAAAGGACCGCTGCTGGCGCCACCAAATCCTCCACCGCGTCCGTGGGGACCGCCGCCGGGACCACCATGACCGTGCGGTGGACCGCCCATATTATCGGTATTGCGCGAGCTAGCAGTCTCCGGCCCGAAGTTGAACGACTTACTCACGCGCAGGTTCAGCGAGTAGCGCCCAGGACCATAGCCGTAGTAAGGCGGAATGTAGGTCTGTCCGGACTGCGGGGCTGTGTTGAAGGTGCCGTACTTGGTCACGACTACGTTAGGCCCCGGTCCGGTAGCAAAGGTAGGACGATCGTTGAAGATCGAGTCGCCGTTGTAGTCCTGACCGGTCGTGATGTTGAAGGGCTGGCTGGAGCTGATGATGAAAAACGGGCTCAGACGGAAGCCTTTGGGCGCCGCGATCGTGCCGCCAATGAAGGCCCGGTTGCGCACGTCGTAAGCCGCCGGGCCGTAGCTCAATTGCGGATTGTACTGGTCGAACAAGAAGCTGCTGGCGCCACTGGTGTTGGCGTCGACGTAGTTCAATACGTACCAGCCGAACAGCGTAAGCCTCGCGCCCTGCCTCCAGTTGCCGTTCACAATCAGTTGGTTCTGCTTGAAGTCGCCGATCGAGGAATACTGATAGATGTTCCCGATATCGCCATAGGGACGCACGCCGCTAGTGGGATCGTCGGGATTGTAGGTTCCGGGTAAAGGCGCGTTGGCGTTGCGCGTCAGGTACTGATGCACGCCGCGCGAATCCAGATACGACACCGCCATGTTCGCGTCTTTGGTAAGCTGCCGCTCCAGGCTGATGGCGACCTGCTCCGTGTACTCCGGCTGCAGATTCGGCGGGATCTGGTAAACGGTCGGAAATATCTTCCCGGTGTTGATCTCGTTGACCGGCGGGATGTCGGGGTAAAAGTTTGGCTGGTTGACGATGTACTGCGTTTGATTGATTCCATTTTGCCGGTCGGCGATCAGCACGTACATCTTGTCAAAACGGTCGTAGAAGATGCCCCATCCGGCGCGCAGCACGGTTTTGGGTGAAGGATTATTGCTACGACCCAAGCCCCAGGCGAAGGCAATTCGTGGCGCGACTGAATTCTGGTGCGGAATGTCGTTTTGCCATTCATAGCGCAGGCCGGCGCTGATGGAAAAGTTCGGCTTCCACTTCCACTCGTCCTGAATGTAGAGGCCCACATCGACTTCGTTAACAGCAATGGAAGGGATGCCCGTAACCACGAAGAACTGGCTGGGCTCGCCACCCTGGGCACGAATCTGTTCTGGTGTTAAACCATTCGCGATGCCTTGCTCGGTGATCTGGTACGCGTTTAGCGAGTCGAAGGTGAAGGTTCCGTTGAAATTGCTGGTGGCATAGTTGGCTTCGCGGCCGTCGCGTATGCGCGCGCCGAACTTAATGAGGTGCTTGCCGGTGAGCACGGACGTGTAATTGTCGAACTCGAAGTTGTCCTGGTCGTCGTGGACAAATTGGGAGCTGTTACCCCCGTCCAGAAACGCCCCGATAACGTTGACCGTGGTGTCGGTGCTTAGAGGGTTCAATTGGCTGCGAGTCCGGTTATACGAGAAGCGCGTCTCGTTCACGACTTTTGTTCCGAACAGTTGCGTATCACTTAGTTGCAGCGAGTTGTCCGTTTCGGTGCTGTTGTAACCCTGGCTGGGCAGTGCAAACTGTCCCACGCCGGCGTTCTGGTCGGTGTCGTGCCAATACTGATAGCGAACCGTCAGGGTATTATTCGGCGTGATCTGGAAATCGAAACGCGGGCTGAGGATGGTACGGGTGCGTGGAACCAGGACGCTGGTGTTAAAGGGCACCTGTTGGAAATTTGAATCCAATACGAAGGCGTTGACTACCGAAACGTCCTGGATGTTTCGCCGGTCGAACGAGAAAAATAATGAGGTCTTCTTGCTCAGCGGCCCGCCTATGCTGCCGCTATATAACTCGGAGTTGTAGTCGGGCTCCTCTTCGGCGAATGGATTCTTGGCATTGAAAGCCTTGGTATTGCCGGTTACCGATACCTGTCCGTGCCACTGGTCGGTACCGGGCTTGGTGAAGATCTCGATTCGACCGTAACCAAGTTTGTCATACTCCGCCGAGAACGGATTCTGGTTGATGCGGATCTCGCGAATCGACGACTTGGGCGGAATCTGGCCGCCGGTAAAGCCGTCGATGTAAATCTGCCCGCCGTTGGGGCCGACCGAGGGTCCCGCGAGAGCTTGCAGATCGGCGGCAAGATCGTCAGGGTCATCAGGCAGCGCGTCGAGGTCCTTGCCTTTCAAGACGATTTGCGAGGCATTGCTGTCGTTGGAGATGTCAAGCGTGCCCACGCCCACGCCTGGTTCCGTTACGTTGAGGTTTTGCTGCTCGACCAGAATGGAGAGGCCGATATCGGCTTTCTGTGATTGACCGGACGCAATCTCAAGATCATCGACCTCATACAGCGCGAAACCTTTGGATTGCGCCTTGAGCGAGTACTTGCCGGGAGCAAGGCCCTTGAACTGGTAGGTACCGTCCTTGCCTGTTTTGGTCCTTAGCGTGGCTCCGTCGGGAGCGGTCAGTTGCACGTCAGCGCCAACGACCGCCGCGCCTGAGGGATCGGTTACCAATCCGTGCAAATAGGCGGTGCCGCTTTGTGCATTCGCGGGCAGCGCAAGTAGCGCTACCGCGAATACACACAAGCAAAGCACGCATCGACGAATTGGCAACAGCAACATAGTCTTCCCGCGACCTTAACTTAGAGTTGTCACGTAGTTCCCTAACCGCCACCTTCCGGCGCGGAGAGACTCCAAGGTGAAAGCACCATGTCCCGGCCACCTTTCGGCGCTGCAGTCAGGATAGGCTCAACTCCGCCTACAACAGTGATTGCCGTGACTGCCTCGCCCGTGCCTTCAGAAGAGACAATCATGACCGCATCGCCCTTCTGAAAGTCGGCCAGGGCCGAGGCTGGCAGGCGACTGAGCACCTGCTGGAAGTCTCCGCCTGCGCCGTGTCCCGGACCAGCTTCAGCGCCGGGACTTGCTGTGCCGGTCGCGTTCGATGGTGCTGCCGGTTTCGCACTTCCACCAGCCGCAGAATTTGCTCCTGGTCCGCCGTCTCCGGCTGACGCTGCTTTCAGGCGCATGGCGATGCGCTGTGCTATGGGAACAGGCAGCTTCCGTAATTGCGATTCGGAAGTCACCTTAACCTGCACAGTATTCTTGCTGATACTGTCAGCCACAGTCATGGTGCCGCTGGCGGTATCGATGGCGCTTACCCTGCCGGCAATATTGCGGAAGCTTCCACTGACAATCTCTTCCGCGGTGAATTGGGTGCCGTCCTCATTGCGGTCGCCGCGAGCGCGCAATTGATCGCCAGGCTTAATTTCCGCAAGGGTGCTGGGTCTAGCGTCGTCAAACTTAACGGAGTCAGGAGCATAACGGCGGATGATCGTTGCCTTCGTTGTGTGGATGGTGACGACTTTCTTGCCGGCGAGCGTGGTGATCGCCATGGTGATGTCGCCGCTGGCAGGGTCGACCGCCGAAACCAGTCCGCCAATGCCACGCTTTTGCCAATCCTGCTGTTCCTGGCGCTGCCGGGCATCAAGGTCGATCCTCTTCATTACGATCACGTAATTGGCCGCGATCGCCTTGTCCTGTGCGTCCTTGCCCAAAACCAGCACACGGTCGCCCGTCTGCAAATCCTGCAGATGGATGGGGACCGCCTTCTTCAGGTCTTTCTCGCCAGGATTGACTTGTAAATAATGGGTGTTGTCTTGAACAGCGATGTTGCGATCGGCTCCCTCGTCGGATTTAACTACCAACTTACTCCCTGCCAGCGACTGAATGGTTCCGACAACCTTGGCCGTTGCCGGTGTGGAGGCTTGCGGAAATGGTACGGGCGCAGCGGTCGCCCACCGCGGCACCATCAACCCGAACAGCAACAGGAACGTATGTATATACCTAGAGCGCATCCTCACCGCCGACGCGAAGCTCGACTCGGCAGATGCACCCGTCAGGGGATTCCGCATCGGGAGAGAATGAGCTGAGATGTTCTTCTCAATCTACTATTTCCAGATACAAACGTGGAAGGTGCTATGGATAAGAATTGTTAATGCAATAGTCAGGTTTCTGAGTCGTGCAACCTACGTTAGCCTAAACAGAAGGCGGATCTGAGAGGCGCAAATATGTACCAGCGTGCGTTGGTGCTCGGGGCAGGCGGACACGCCGCTACTGCCTGGGAGCTCGGGGTGATCACCGGCATGGCGGATGCTGGAGTGGAACTTCGCGATGCCGACCTAATTGTGGGTACCTCAGCCGGTGCGCGGGTCGGTGTTCAAATAAGAAGTCATCTGGCTCTAGAAGAACTGTTTCAGCGGCAGGTTGATCCACATCTGCAGACGAACGAGCCGGCGCCACCGGTCGACTTTACGCAATGGCGAGCGGATTTCGTTCGAGCCAGAGAAGGCCCCGGAGATGCCATAACGGTGCTCAAGCGATTCGGTACGATGGCGCTACAGGGGCCGCGGGATTTGCAAGACACGCGGCGGAACATGATCGCTGCGGCGCTGCCTACTCATGTCTGGCCCGAGCGCCGCCTGTTGATTGTGGCGGTCGACGTGGAAAGTGGCGAACGGTTCGCCTTCGATGATTCCAGCGGAGTCGATCTGGTCGACGCTGTAGCTGCGAGTGGTGCTGTGCCCGGGATCTGGCCGGCTGTTGCGCTCCGTGGCCGCAGGTACATGGACGGCGGCATGTATTCCATCGACAACGCTGATCTGGCCGCGGGATGCGAGCACGTTCTGATCCTGACGCTGCCAGCGCGTGTGCCGCCGCTTTGTATTGCATCACTCGATGCTGCCGTCAATACGCTCAGGCGCAACGGTGCGCGCGTCGGTATCATCCATCCGGACGAAGCATCGCTTGCGGCATTTGCCTCGGTCGGCGGAAATCTGCTCGACCCTTCCATTCGTGTGCCAGCGGCCCGCGCGGGGCGCGAACAGGGTCGGCGGGCCGCCGCCATGGTGCAGTCGTTCTTTGTCTAGCGTAGTTGCCCTACCAACTGCTTCAGCTCCAGCGCATTGCGGGGAGCGTAGCCCGAATCGTCGTTATCGAAGTAGAAATGTCCCGTTACTGACTGAGATATGCTGTCCGCCACTTTCACCGTGGGATTCTCATTCGACGGTTGTTGCTGCTGTCTGGCCTGATCCCCTTGCTTCGGTTGCAATCTCTCTTTCAGCTTGGACTCGGCCGCCCAGTACTGATTCATCACCCAGGAGGCTGCCAGCCCGCTCACCGACCCGATGATCACGCTCTTGCCAATCCGCTGGGCTTTGCTCATGTCTGCTCGCGGCTTTACAACTCGACGTACTTGCCGCGAGTTGCATCGAACGGCTTGCCCGCAGGCTCTGCGGCGGTGCAACCTCACCCTGAGCATCGCCGCTCCAATCTCCAGGAAGGAGCGTGCGTGTGAGACGGCAAGATTTCTGGATCGGGTTCACCTGGGGAGCTACAAGTGCCGTAGCGGGAGCAATGATCGAGTAGGGAACACCGTGCCCTCAGTGCGCGTCTCTGGCGTGCCGAGCAAGAGCAGCTATCCCAGTCTCGCAGCGACCTCGCTATGACGCAGCAGGAACAGATCTGATCCGTGTTCATCCGCGCCAATCCGTGGTTGCGGAGTTTGCTTACCTGTTCACGCTTTCGGGAAACGACTTGAACTCCACCGTGCGTTCGCGGACCTTGTCGGCGCCTTTGGCGTCTTGCGTGTGCTGCTTCAGTGTGCCCTTGAGCACGCGATAGCCTTCTACTCCCGGCGCCTTGCCCGGTTGTGTCTCCACCGTTCCGTCGAACTCGTACCAGACGCCATGAACCGTCTTGGTGGCGAAGGTCAGGTGATTGTTCTTGAGTGCGCCTTTGCTGAAGAACTGGTCGATGAGCTGGCCTTTGTCGTTGTCGCTCTCGCCGAATCGGGTGATGTAGCCGGAGAGCTGGCCATCTTCCAGCGTAATCTGCACCGACTCGCCTTCCTTCACGAACGAATACAGACCTGCGGGATCGGTGGCCGCATCGTGAGCTACGCCGCTCTGGCTGGGGGTTTGAGCGACTAAGCCAGCGGCGAATACGGTAAGCAGCGCGAGGCAGACACATCTGTACATTCGGCTACACTCCTGTGGTCATCATTTCACGAAGCGAGGGTTTGGGGAACTTGGCTGTTCTGCGGGTGGAAGCCCCTGCATTCATGCAGGGGGAATGGAGCCTAGGAACCAGACGTGCTTTAGCGCCGGGCAATCCTATTACTAGACGGCGGGCGGTTCCAGGGCTGAAGCCCATCGTTCATCGGGGCACTTTTGTCCCCCTCATGAATGAGGGGGCTTCCACCCTTCCGCAGAACACCCGGCATCTGAGTTCTTCCTAAAGCAAGCGCGGCAGGATTCCTCCCGTCGTGCGTCGATAGTCTTCGTACTGTGCGCCGAAGGTCTCGACCATGAAGCGCTCTTCCATGCGGCTCTTGAGCCAGAGGCCCAGCCATACCAGCGCGACTCCAAGAAAGCCCCAGAGGTTGCGGCGGCAGACGACTGTCCCCGCGAGCGCCAGAAGTATGCCGGAGTAAATCGGGTGGCGCACGAAGCGATAGGGCCCGCTGCGAATCAGTTCGTGATCGTGCTTGACGGTGACCAGTCCGCTCCAGTTCTTGCCCAGGTACAGCCGGGCCCAGATGGCAAAGAGAAGGCCAGCGAGCGTCAGGGCCGCCCCAGTCCACATCAGCCAAGAGACCGGCGGGACGTCGCGGCGCCACAGCCCTATTCGGCCTAAGACGCGGGAGTCGGCCAGGCAAAGATAGGCCCCCAGAGCAGTCGGCAGCATGTAGATGAGCGCGTCCGCCGACTTCAGCCGGAGTCTGAGCGCGCTTGGTGCGTAGGGCGAACAGAATCCAGATCGCGGCCCAGGTGATCCACATCGCTCGGCAAAGATCCATCGGGCTCATACGCAGTAATCTACTCGCTTTCTGAATGTTCTCAACTGCCCATTTTCCTGCAACTATAGCCCTCCCAATCCCATCTAAAACTTGACAATGATTCACTCAAGTTCTATAGTCAGGTTGTTATAATAGCTGAGATTGTGTAAGTCAAAGCACCTGGAATCATTGACTTACGAGTTTTAAACCCTAAGGAGGGTGGCTGCAATGGCAAAGATTATCGGCATTGACCTGGGTACCACCAACTCGGTGGTCGCCGTCATGGAAGGCGGAGAGCCCAAGGTCATTCCCAACGAGGAAGGTGGCCGCACCACGCCGTCGGTCGTGGGATTCACCAAGAACGGCGAGCGGCTGGTGGGACAGGTCGCCAAGCGCCAGGCCATCACCAATCCGGAAAACACCATTTATTCGATCAAGCGGTTCATGGGGCGTCGCTACGACGAAGTGAACGAAGAGATGAAGATGGTGCCCTACAAGGTGGTGCAGTCGGGCGATCACGTGGCCGTCATGGCTCAGGGCAAGGAATATACCCCGCCACAGATTTCGGCCCTGATTCTTCAGAAGCTGAAGAAGGCTGCCGAGGATTACCTTGGCGAAAAGGTGACGGAAGCCGTCATCACCGTACCCGCGTACTTCAACGACGCGCAGCGCCAGGCGACAAAAGACGCAGGCCAGATCGCGGGCCTGGAAGTAAAGCGCATCATCAATGAGCCGACGGCGGCCGCGCTGGCTTACGGGCTCGACAAGAAGAAGGACGAGACCATCGCCGTGTATGACTTCGGCGGAGGCACCTTCGATATTTCGATCCTGGAAGTGGGCGAAGGCGTCATCGAGGTGAAGTCGACCAATGGTGACACGCACCTGGGCGGCGACAACATCGACCAGCGCATCGTTGACTGGTTGATCGCGGAGTTCCAGAAAGACGAAGGTCTTGACCTGCGGGCCAAGGGCAACGAGATGGCGTTGCAGCGTCTGCGTGACGCAGCCGAGCGCGCCAAGATCGAGCTCTCCACCACGATGGAGACCGAAATCAATCTGCCGTTTATCACGGCCGATGCTTCAGCGGTCCGAAGCACCTGGTGAAGAAGCTTACTCGCGGCAAGCTGGAAGAGATGGTTCGCGACATTATCGACCGGTCCATTCGTCCGTGCGAGCAGGCGATCAAAGACGCGGGCGTCGATGTCAGCAAGATCAATGAGGTCGTGCTGGTTGGCGGACAGACGCGTATGCCTGCGATCCAGGCGCTGGTAAAGAAGATTTTCGGCCGGGAGCCTCACAAGGGCGTCAATCCTGACGAAGTGGTCGCGATTGGCGCGGCGATTCAGGGTGGCGTGCTGGGCGGCGAGGTGAAAGACCTGCTGCTGCTCGACGTGACTCCGCTGACGTTGTCGATTGAGACCATGGGCGGCGTGGCGACGCCGATGATTCCGCGCAACACGACCATCCCGACCAAGAAGTCGGAGATGTTCTCGACCGCTGCGGATAACCAGACGTCGGTCGAAGTGCACGTGATGCAGGGAGAACGGCCGATGGCGCGCGACAACCGCACGCTTGGCAAGTTCCACCTGACCGGACTGCCGATGTCTCCGCGTGGCGTGCCGCAGATCGAGGTGACGTTTGACATTGATGCCAACGGCATCCTGAACGTCAACGCGAAAGACATGGCCACCGGCAAGGACCAGAAGATTACGATTACGTCGTCTTCCGGTCTGAGCAAGGAAGAGGTCGAGCGCATGGCGAAGGACGCCGATGCACACGCGGCCGAAGACAAGGCCAAGCGCGATGAAGTGGAAGCTCGTAACCAGCTTGACGGCATGGTCTACAGCATTGAGAAGATGCTGAAAGAGCATGGCGACAAGATCAGTGGCCAGGAGCGCAGCGACGTGGAGAACGCGCTGGCAGACGCGAAGAAGGCGCTGGAAGGAACTGACGCCGCTCCGATGAACTCGGCGCGCGAGAAGCTCCAGACAGCATCGCACAAGCTGGCGGAAGCTATGTACAAGGCGCAGACGCCTCCGACGGGCGGCGCGGCACCGGGCGGTGAACCAGCCGCCGGCGGCGCTGAGCCTGAGCCGAAGAAGGATGAAGGCGTCATCGATGCGGAGTACGTGGACGTGGATGAGAAGAAATAAAGCTCCCAGCTTCCAGCCACCAGCTGCCAGCTAAAGACAGGGGGTGCTCGCAAAGCGCCCCTTTGTATTTGGCGACGGTTCAGTTTGATGGATGCATCTGCGGAGATACTTCTGACGAAAGAGGATTTGGTTTTAGCTGGAAGCTGGCGGCTGGAAGCTGGCAGCTTTCATTACAAGGAAGCAGGAACATAAATTGCGATTTGATGTAAACGGCCAGTCCTATGTATTGAGCTTCAACCCCAACGAAGGGCGCTGGTATCTGCTGACGCCCGGCATCGATGGGCGTGTGAAAGCTATCCCAGTAATCGACGATGCGGCGGGCTTCATCCCCAACATCGTCGTGCCGATGGGAGATGAAGGGCCGGCGGTAGTGAATTAAGTTGTCAGTGGCCAGTTGTCGGTTGTCAGAAAGAAGTTTCCGGTTTCGAGCTGACCGGGGAATGGAATTCGAACCCAAATCGATCAGGGCCAGCCCCGAAGGGCAGGAACAATTGAGTAGCCCAGCACGTGAGTCGCTGGGTAGGCATGATTTCACAAACACCCGAGCCGGCTTCAGCCGGCGACAGGATTTGTGGCGAGGCCTCACGATGCTAAGCTGTGAGAACATGTCGCGTACGTAATGATCCATGTAGCAGCGGCTGCTTACGAAGCTTCCGATGCACGGAACTCATTGAGGGAACTGTCACATCGCCCTGGCGGCGCATCCTGTTACAAACCGTGCTTCGTGCAGCATTGTCAGTTCGCTGGGATATGAAAGACATGGCGCGACTCTCGACTATCGACGTCGTGGAGCTCAATTCGGGATGCTTCCGTATTACGCGATTGGGATACGGACAACTACTCGTGATGAGAACTCTAGCGCATGGGAGTTCTATCGACGTGTTGTTCTCGAGTACTGGCTCTCACCCCGAGTGCTGAGAAAATTGAGATTAAGGCAGGCGCACGAGTAATCAAGGCAATCATACGCAGCTCAATGGGAGATTGAGGTCATAGCCGTCATTCCAAGATCAGTGGAGGCTCTGAACGTTCGGCATGAAATACGATGAGCTTACGCAATGAGTGAGTGATCGTGAGCGAGGAGCCATCTAGACGGGTCCGAGTGCTCTATGACTCTGGGTGCAACCAAGGGTGCTAAATCGGACTTCGCGCTCAGGGTCCTCGATGGCTCGCCTCGCTAGGATGACAGTCGGTTTTACTGACAACTGACAACCGATAACTAACAACTCTTACAAATGTCACCCACTACCCAAAAAGATTATTACGCCGATCTCGGAGTGAAGAAGACGGCCACGGCGGAAGAGATCCGCAAGTCCTTCCGCAAGCTGGCGCGCAAATATCATCCCGACGTCAACCCCGGCGACAAAGGCGCCGAGGAGAAGTTCAAGAAGCTTTCCGAGGCCAACGATGTCCTGAGCGATCCCAAGAAGCGCAAGATTTACGACCAGGTCGGCTTCTACTCCGACAACATCGATCCAGCAACGGCTGAGGCTTATGCGAGGGGCGGCGGATTTGGCGCGGGTGGATTTGGCAACGCCGCGCAGGGCGGCGGCGGAAGAGCGCAGACCTATACGCAGGAAGTTCCGTTTGATTTTGGCGGGTTCGATTTCACCGACTTCGCTGAAGGCGCGGGAGCGGCGGGCCGCCGCTCGGCCGGTACCGGCGGGTTTCGCGACATCTTCTCCAACATGTTTCGCGGCGGCGGACGCGAGGAAGTCACGCGCCAGCCGGAGCCTGGCACCGATCTGGAGTATCAGGTCAACATCAGTTTCTGGGACGCGATTCGCGGCACCACGATGAAGCTGAACGTTCCGCATCTGGTGAGTTGCGCCAACTGTCATGGCAACGGCTATATCGAGAGCCCCGGCGTTTGTCCTGAATGCAACGGCAAGGGCACGGTTACGCAGAAGAGCGGCAACATGAAGTTCAACGTCACCTGTCCGCGCTGCGGGGGAAGCGGCAAGAACCGTACGCTGTGCAATGTGTGTCACGGTGAGGGCCGCACGGAAAAGACAGAGTCGTTGGAGGTGCGCATCAAAGCCGGCACGCGCGATGGCCAGCGTATTCGGCTTGCTGGTCGCGGCAATGCCGGCGTGCTGGGCGGTGCGCCGGGCGACCTCTACATCGTGATCAAGGTGGGCGAGCACCCGATTTTCCGCCGCGATGGCGACGACATTTACCTGACGATTCCGGTTTCGTTTACCGAAGCGGCGCTCGGATCCAAAGTCGAAGTGCCAACTATCGATGGTCGCGCGCTACTGAAGATTCCGCCGGGTACGGCTTCGGGGCAAAAGCTGCGCTTGCGCGAGAAGGGCGTGACTTCTGCCGTCAAGGAAGGTTGGCGGGGCGACGAAATCGTGGAAATCAAAATCGTCGCTCCTGCTCCGGGAGATGAGCGTTCGAAGGAGATTCTGCGCGAATATGCGAAGCTGAACGCGCAAGACCCGCGGGAAGAGTTATGGAAGCAGGTGGGGTAAAGAAGCTTTCAGCTGTCAGCCGTCAGCGGTCAGCTTGGATTTCGGACGAGGGAGTGTATTGGCGTGCATGACGGCCGGCGATCGATGGCGTAATACAAGACGCATCGGCGCTGTTCTCTGACTGGCGGCTGGAAGCTGGTGGCTGGCAGCTCCAACTGATGGCTGATAGCTGATGGCTGACAGCTGATAACTAACGGAGTTTTATGTCCAAACGTAAAAAGCAAGGCGCGTACATGATCAGTTCGGTGGCCGAGATGTACGGCATCCATCCGCAGACCTTGCGCCTTTACGAGCGTGAAGGACTGTTGAAGCCATCGCGCACCGAAGGCAACACGCGGCTTTACACCGACGAAGACCTGGAGCGCCTGGAACTCATCCTGTCACTGGCGCGCGACCTGGGCGTGAATATTTCGGGTATCGCCATCATTCTGCAAATGCGCGAGCGCATGGACGAGATGCAGCGCCAGATGGCCGACTTTGTGAACTATGTGCGCAACGAAGTCATGTTGCGCGCGCAGCAGGCAGGAGCCGACGCCGAACGCGGCGCCCTCGTGCCAGTGCGCCAGCCTATTCTGGTTAGGCAGGAGCGCAAGAAGTAGGACGGCTGTTGGCCATTCGCTTTTGGCTTGCAGGTCTGAACAGGAGTTGGCAGGCGCGAATTTTCTAAAGCAAATTAAGAGTTGCCTTATAGGCATTGAAGGGGCACGGCTTCAGCCGTGTCGTTCATGCGCCCCACCGATCCTGCCTTTAGGCGCGGAGGAGACGCATTTCCTCAGCGGCTGAAAGCCGGGTGATCACGTGCATGTGCGGCACGCCTGAAGGCGTGCCCTTTCAAAACAGATTGCACCGACCCCGGCTTTTCCTTAGCGTTTGCCTTCGGGCAGTGCGCTGGCTATCGATTCCCTCACTGCTGCCATCAAAGCGTCTCGATCCGCGTAGCTCTTGGGATCGATCGCGGGATGATAGATAACGGTAACAACTCCCGACTTCAGCGCGAAGCGATGCTTGGGCCACGCTTCATAGGTGCCCAGAATCGTCATAGGTAGCACCGGCACGCCTGACTCCATCGCCAGATGAAACGGTCCTTTTTTGAACGGAAGAAGCTTGCCGTTGGGCGTGCGCGTTCCCTCTGGATAAATCATCATATTCAAGCCGGTGCGCAACACCTCCACCCCTTCGCGCACGCTTTCGATGGCGGCTTCACGGTTGCTGCGATCGACGGGCACCAGCTGCGCCAGGTGCATGCCTGTGCCGAGAATGGGAACCCGAAACAGCTCCTTCTTCACCAGCACCGAACAGCGCTGCTGGATGCGGGGAATCTCGATCGGTGGATCCAGGTTGGAGGCGTGATTGGACATGAAGATGTAGTTCTGTCCACGCTTGATGTTCTCCTTCCCGACTTCGCGAATCCTGATGCCTGCCAACCGAACTCCAGTGATAGCCAGAAAGGTAGCGACATGATAGAGCGGCCGAACGTCTTTGGTGAGGAAGGCGTAAAGCAAGAGCCATGGACCGACAAGGAGAATTGAGAATCCCCAGAATGCCAGCATGATGGGGGCGCTTATCAATGTGCGCCTCCGGGTTCGTCGTCGCCGTGAATCCACGCGGCGCGATGGGCGCGTTGCTCGGCGGTGATCCCGACCACGTCGGCGAGCACGGCCTGCTGTTCCTGACGAGCGCCGACCTTGAATTTCAGATTGCGTTCTTTTCCGGACCGCGAAATTCGCAGCTTCACGGTTTGATCGGGCATCATGCGGGCGAGCACGCGATCGAGCCGGTAGGTGGCGGGCTGGCCATTCACTTCGAGAATACGGTCGCCCACGCTCAGGCCCGCGCGCGCAGCATCGCCGCCCGCCGCCACCGCGGTAACCGTTGTCTCTCCGTCGAGGTTGGCGGTGGACGCGAATCCAGCGTCGGCAACAGTGACGTTTTCGGTTGCAAGTTGAAGTCCAACGAAACGAAAGAAGTCGTCGTAGGGAAGCGGCTTCACTCCGGCGACGTAGTCGTGGAAGAAGTCAGCGAAATCCTGCCCCCCGGTAACGCTCTCGGCCGCCTCGCGCACGCCGAAGCGGTCGTTGAAGCATAAGTGTCGCTTCGCGTAGAAATCGTTCATCCACTGGAAGAGATCGCGCAGGGACTTGTGGTCGTCTGTTAGTTGGCGGATGTGCAGGTCGAGCAGAACGCCGAGAATTTCGCCTTTGTTGTAATAGCTGATGCTGCGTTGCGGAGTGCGGTAGAAGGGATCGCCTTCGAGCCATGCATCGAGGCTGGATTCTTCGGCTGATTGCCACTCGTGCGCGGGGCGGCTCTCCAGTTCGGTGATCTCGGTTGCGAGGTCCTGGAGATAGCGATGCTCGTCGATCAGCCCGGCGCGCGAAAGCATCAGCTCGCTGACGGTGCTGGTCACGCCCTCACTGAACCATAGCGCTCGCGTGTCCTGCTCGTTCTGATAATCGATGGGCTCGAGCGAGCGAGGGCGGATGCGCTTGACGTTCCACAGGTGAAAGAATTCGTGAGCGCTAATGCTGGCCAGAGAGTCGATCGGGATTGGGCCGGCTGATGCGTTGGCCGAGATCGCCGTGCCGTAGGCGTGCTCCATGCCGCCGCTACCTGGGCCGTGGGGGAAGTCGAACAGGAACGTGTAGTCGGTATATGGACGGTCGTTCATCCAGTCCACCGTGGCTTGCGTAATGCGCTTCAGGACGTCCTGGAGTCTCACACTGTCGTAGTCAGCTGGATTAGCATGTACCGCAATGTGGTAGGTTGCGCCACTCTGCTGAAAGCTGTACTGCTGAAGCGTGCCTAGAGCTGCCGGACTGTCCACCAGGATGTCGTAATTGTCTGCCACCCCGACAGCGTCGCTGACTTTCGCGGCCGGAACGCTGCCGAAAACGTGGGTATCGCGCAGTTCCCAGGTTGGCGGTACGTCAAGCAGGCGAATGCTAACCGGCTTGCTACGGAGCTCAGGCGAGTACATCAGCACCATCGCCCAGTTGAAGAAGCCGTGCTGGGCGTCGAGTTCGCTGCCGAAGGGGCCGGGAGCGTCAAGGTAGACGTCATAGCTGACGAGGGAACAGCCGGGTGCCCCGTGCAGGTCCCACGTACTGGTACCTGTCTGTAGGAGCTGGCTGAAGCCGCTGTCGCTTTGCGCGCGCACATTCTCTACGTGCACGACAAAGTTGCGCAGCTGATACAGGGCGTTCCAGGCCGGCATGGCGAGCCGGACGGTTCGATCGAGCGCGGGCAGCCGTAGCGTCACGTGCGCCGTATGCGTCGCGGCGTCGGCCAAAGAGACGAAGTACTCGGTTGGCACGGTCTGAGGGCTAGTCGGCGTCTCGCAAGTAACGCGAGTTGCAGCCTGAGAGGGAATCGCAAAAGAAAGCAGCGCGAGTACAAACCAGCACCGCAGGGCGGAAGTGCAATGGCTCCTCACGCTTAGGCAGTGACCTCATGCAGTTGCTTGAGCCGTGCGGGCAGCTTTTCGTAGATACCGCCAAATCCGCCATTGGACAGAATCGCCACCACATCGCCCTCCCTCAATGTGGGAGCAACGGCGTCCACGATGGCGTCTGCTGTCGGCAGCAATTGTGCCGGGGTTCCGGCCTGCTGCAGATCTTCGACGACGGCCTCCGGGTGCAGGCGCTCGTTTTCAGCAATGGCCTCTGATTTGAAAATGCCAGCCATCACGACCTGGTCGGCGATGCTTAAGCTCTGCGCCAATTCCTTCTGAAAGACCCGGCGGCGCAGAGTATTGGACCTGGGTTCGAGGATGGCCCACAGTTTGCGTCCGGCATAGCGGGCGCGCAGCGCCTTCAGAGTCTCGGCGATCGCGGTGGGATGATGCGCGAAGTCGTCAATGATAGTCACGCCGTAGGATTCGGAGCGCACCTCGAGGCGGCGCTTCACCGAGCGGAAGGTTCGTAAGCCACTGGCGATTTGATCGAGGCTAATGCCGTAGTTAGACGCCAAGGTGGCCGCGGCGGTGGCGTTCAGAACGTTGTATTCGCCGGCGAGTGAAAACTCGAACTCTCCCCACGGCCGACCCTCATGCAACACGCTCCAGCGAGTCAGGTCAGGCAGGTACTCGATATCGGCAACGCGCCATGTCGACTCCTCTCCGAAGCCGTAGCGCTCGACCTTGCACAGGGCGCGAGCGACGCACTGGTCAACATTGGCGTGGCCATCCCATGCGACCAGCACGCCGCGTCGAGGAACCAGGTTTACCAGCCGTTTGAATGCGGTTATCACCTCGTCGATGTCGCGATAGATGTCGGCGTGGTCGAACTCGACCGAAGTGAGGATCAGGGCATCGGGGAAATAGTGTAGAAACTTCGGTCCTTTATCGAAGAACGCGGTGTCGTATTCGTCGCCTTCGAGGATGAATTCAGGCCCACTACCAAGCTGAAACGAGCTGCCAAAGTTTTCCGGAATCCCGCCGATAAGAAAACTGGCGGCACGCTGGCCCGCAGAAAACAGCCAGGCCAATAGGGAGGACGTGGTTGTTTTGCCATGCGTGCCTGCCACCACCAAACGCTCGTGGCCGCAAAGAAATTCGTCGTAGAGCAACTGGGGCAGTGAGCGCAAGGGAAGACGCTGATCGAGCGCGGCCTCCAATTCCTGGTTGCCGCGCGAGATGGCATTGCCTACCACGACAAAGTCGGGGCGAGGCAGGAGGTTCTGTTCGCTGAAAGGCTGGGCTACCGTTATGCCAAGCCTGGCGAGGAACTCTGACATTGGAGGATATGACGCAGCGTCGGAGCCGGTCACGCGATAACCGCGCTGTTGCAGCATTCCGGCCAGTGAGGCCATAGCGGTACCGCATATGCCAATCAAGTGGGCATGCATTTGTTTCGTCATTTGGATATTGGAACTGCTGCGCCTGCGCTACGTGCGGCAGCGGCATGCCGCAATACCACCGTGGCGCCGGCGTCTAACTGAGCTGCAACGCCGAGCGGGATTGTGATGTTCCTGCGTGTCACGTGGCCGGAAGGCAGTCCATAGACGACCGGCACGCCTAAGTCGCCCACCACGCGCAGCACAACTTCTTGCAGGGTGTAATCCTGGGCACCGCGGGCACAATCGAGCATTTCACCAAGGATAATTCCGCGTACGTCCTCCAGTTTGCCGGCCAACTTCAGTTGCATCAGCATGCGATCGATGCGAAATGCGGGCTCGGCAACATCTTCGATAAACAGGATCGTGCCGCGCGTTTGAATCTCGTACGGAGTTCCCAGCGAGGCGCACAGCAGCGAGAGGCATCCGCCGTAGAGCATTCCCTGCGCGTGCCCGGGCACGAGAACTTGCACCTGCTCGCCAAAGTCGCGAACGCTGGGCGCGCTCGAGGTCGCTGCGTGCCACGATTCCTCGTCCACTCCGTCCGGCTGAGCATCTCGTTGCAGCATCGGCCCGTGGAACACAACCAGCCCAGCTTGGTCGCAGAAATATATCAGCAGCGTGGTTATGTCGCTGCAGCCGCAGAAGAACTTGGGATTGCGACGAATCAACTCAAGATCAATGTGCGGCAGCAGGTAGTTGCTGCCATATCCGCCACGAAAGCAGACGATTCCCTTTACCTCAGGGTCGGCGAACATCCGATGCAACTCGTCAACCCGACGTTGAACGGATCCGGCAAAATAAAGATCGCGCTCAAGAATCGTCGGCAGATGGATAGGGCGGTATCCGCGGCGTTCAAGGGCGGCCAGCCCAACCGTGAGGGCCTCAGCGGTGATCGGGCCGGCCGGCGCGATTACGCCGACCGTGTCTCCGGCGCGCAGGGTCGGCGGGAGAACGCGTTCCTTCTGTGCTGACTGTGCTGAAGAAGGCATCAGGAAACGTCATCTTAACCGAAAAACTCGCCCCGGCAGAGTAATGTGGCTGGCCCGGTCAGGTATAGCTGGGTAGTCCACTCTACGGTCTGTGCTCCTCCCGACGTAATCACGCGAACTGGTGATTTCGCGCGACCGATGTGAATTGCCGCGGCTGCCGAGGCGCTCGAGCCCGTACCAGAGGAGAGGGTTTCACCCACTCCCCGCTCCCAGATACGGACATGGATTTCATGCTCGTTAACCACCCGCACCATCTCAACGTTGGTTCCGTTGGGGAAATCGCGATGCACGGCGATTTCGGCTGCGAGTTCTTTCCATTGCGGCCTGAACTCATCAACCAAGATGACGAAGTGGGGATTGCCCATAGACACCGGAATGCCCTTCGCCTCGTCGTAGCTCAGTCCGACAGCGATCTCGTTGTCGACCTTAGGCTCGCCCATAGCGGCACGAAACTCGAACGCCGTACCATCGCGCGAGATCAGTTCACAGGTCTTCACTCCGGCATCGGTTTCAATCCGCACCGTGGTGGAGGGATTCTGGAAGCAGTACCAGGCGGCGACGCAGCGAGTTCCGTTACCAGAGATTTCGGCGTCTGACCCGTCGGCGTTGATCAGCTTGATACGCAAGTCGGAATCACGCGAAGGCAATATCCATTCGATGCCATCGGCGCCGATGCCATAATGCCGATCACAGGCCGCCCGGGTAAATGAGTGCATGTCATCCGACCAGACCGACGCGTCAATGATCAGGAAGTCGTTGCCGCAGGCCGTGGCTTTGACAAAAGGAACAGGAAGCATTCAGTCTTGTTCCATTTCGGCAGTCGCCGCCAGAGTCGAGACCAACGGGTGCGCCTTGAGCCGCTCCGAAAGCTCTTTCTGCTTGGAGCGGTAAGCTTCAACCGCGAATTGCAGGCGGCACTGCCCGTCTAACACCGTCATAGTCACCGTCTGCATGCTAAGTCCCATCTGTTCCAGCGCCTGATTCAGCGCAGCCAGAACCTGATCGGACTTGTTGCAATCATTGCCGATGACTTGATAAGAGACGATGACGGGTTTGAGATTGAAACGCGCCTCCACCTGTCCGAGCACTATCAGGGCCAGAACGACAAGCGCGGTGGCTACGATGGCAGTACCATACAGGCCACCACCCGCAGCCATTCCAATGCCGGCAACGACAAAAATCGTAGCTGCCGAGGTCAGTCCGGAAACAGAGTTCTTCGAATGCAAGATTGTGCCTGCACCGATAAAGCCGATGCCGGTAATGATTTGTGCGGCGATACGGGTGCGGTCGGCAACATCGGGCCCGGCCAGCCGGTCGGAGAGAATCGTAAACAGGGCTGAACCGAAGCAGATGAAGATGTTGGTCCGCAGTCCGGCGGGGCGATGCTTGAGTTCGCGCTCCAAACCCACGGCGCCGCCGAGTATCGCTGCGGTAAGCAAGCGCTCGAAGCTCACCGCCGAGTGGGTATTGAACGGGTCCCATGCAGGGAGCCACACGACGTCGATTAAGTTCAAGTGCCTCCTTCCGGCACCAAGGCAACAGATAGTGATTCCGACAGAAGAGATCCCTCGCTACTCTCGGGATTTCGGCAGAAGGCTCCCGCTGGCGCTCACGCCTTCTAATCGCCTCAAGTTGTGCATTGCCGGTTGCGCGGATTGTAACAAAGCGGCTCCGCCGCGGAAATTGACTCTGTTTGGACGCCGCAAGAGAGCAGCCAAAGAGCAGCCAAAGAGGAGCGCGGAGTAAATTGTGGGAAGCGGAAGCGAACTGCGACACTCGGGGTGCCCGCCGTGTGTACGGTAGTGAGCCTCGGCTGCGGGTTGATAACGGGCCAATGCTAATTCTTGAAAACGTCCCCCTGGCTCCGATGACCACTCTTGGCGTGGGTGGCCCGGCGCGCTATTTCTGCGAGGCGCACAGCGAGAGGGACCTCCGCGAGGCGCTTGTCTTCGCACGAGAGCGTGAGCTGCCGGTCTTCATCTTGGGGGGCGGCAGTAATCTGGTGGTTGCCGATGCTGGCTTTGCAGGACTGATGTTGAAGGTTGCGCTTCTAGGCATTGCGCAGCGGAGCCTTGGCGCCGGTCGCGTGCGATTCGAGGTGGCTGCGGGCGAAGATTGGGACGCCTTCGTCGCCGGAACCGTGCAATCGCGATGTGCCGGTCTGGAGTGCCTGAGCGGAATTCCGGGAACAGTTGGGGGAACGCCGATCCAGAACGTTGGCGCGTATGGGCAGGAAGTTAGCGGAACCATCAGCGAAGTGAGGGCACTGCATATCGCTTCGCTGGAAAGCGTCGTGCTGACGAATGAGGAATGTCAGTTCACATACCGGAGCAGCCGGTTCAACACGACAGATCGCGGTGAGTATGTCATCACCAATGTGAGCTTTTGCCTGGAGCATGGCGGTGAGCCGAAGCTGGTATACGGCGATTTGCAAAGCTACTTCGCCGATCATCCTGGCGAGCCAACGCTGGCCGAGACACGCGAAAGCGTGCTGGAGATTCGCCGCCGCAAGGCCATGGTGATCACGCCGGGAGATTCAGATTCGCGCAGCGTCGGATCTTTCTTTAAGAATCCGGTGATCACCGAGAAACATTACGCCGAGTTGGCAGAGCGGTTAGCCGCTTGCGGGTTGCGTTTGCCCAGCTATCCTGCGGACGAGCAGCGCCGCAAGATTCCTGCGGCGTGGCTGGTGGAGCAGGCGGGATTTCACAAGGGTTACGCGAAGGGCGCGGTCGGAATTTCGCGCCACCATGCGCTGGCGCTGGTGAATCTGCGGGGGAGCGATCTGCGGCTGAGATTGTCGCGCTGAAGAACGAAATACAGGCGCAGGTACGGGAGGAGTTTGGAATCGAGCTTCAGACCGAACCGGTGTTTGTGGGCTTCTGAGATTTGGAGTAGCTTACCCCCGCACGGTTATGTCACTGCCTCTTGGTATGCCTCGGCCAACTGAAGAACGCGCCAGTCGTCACCGGGTCTCCCAGAAATTTGCAGCCCGACTGGCAGGCCTGTGTTGGTGAAGCCGCAGGGCACCGAGACGCTGGGCCACCACAGAAAACTGAAGGGCAGGGTGTTGCGAAGCAGCGACTTCACTTCGTAGACCCGCAACGTGGCCGACTCCATCGCTTCGAGATCGCTGAGTAGCGGAGCTGAGACAGGAATGGTGGGCGAGAGTATCAGGTCGAGTTTGTCGAAGGTTGAATCAACTGGACTGCCCGCCTTTAGCGATTCGCGCTCGCGGAAGTAGTCGATTTCTTTCACGCCTGCCGAGCTGCGCACGCGATCGAGGGTTCGCGGGTCGTATAGCTCAGGCGTGTGCTCGAACATCTGCCGGTGGTAGTGAAAGATCTCGAAGTTGCGGACGTTCCATGCGGGTTCCACCTCGACGCGAATGTCTTCTACATAAGCAACCCCTTGAACCAAAATTTGAATTGCGGACTCGAAGCAGGCGGCGACAGCCGGTTCCAAATCGTCGGCGAGGTTGCGGGCTACGCCGATCTTCAGCTTCGTCATATCGAACGGCTGCGGCGGGAGCATCGTCGGGCATCCCACAGGCGACAAAGCTTGCAGGATGGCGTGCGCATCGGCGACGGATTGGGTGATCGGGCCGGGCGTGTCGAAAGATTCCGCCAGCGGCACAATGCCCGCGTTGCTCAACACTCCCTGGCTGGGACGATGGCCGACGACTCCACACAGTGCTGCCGGACAGCGAACGGAGCCCGCAGTGTCGGTGCCGATAGCGGCGACACACATCCCGGATGCGACGGCCGCAGCCGATCCTGACGAAGAGCCTCCGGTAATTCGGTTCGGATCGACAGGATTTTTCGCTGGTCCGAAGGCGCTGATGACGCCGCTGCCGCCGAAGGCGAACTCGTGCATGTTGTTCTTGCCGACGATGACCGCGCCTGCGACCTTCAGTTGGCGTACGATCTCGGCGTCTTCGCTGGGAATGCGATTGCGGTATTGGTTGCTGCCGGCGGTAGTGCGGACACCCTCGACATCGATATTGTCCTTAAGCGCGATGGGGATGCCGTGC
Source organism: uncultured Acidobacteriaceae bacterium (assembly GCA_963846795.1). Taxonomy (GTDB): domain Bacteria; phylum Acidobacteriota; class Terriglobia; order Terriglobales; family Acidobacteriaceae; genus CAVVDY01. Next base: position 933,287 of record CAWJXJ010000009.1, on the reverse strand, counting down.
AGCGGACCGCGATAGTTGCCGACGGCGATTTCTTCTTCGGCGCGGTGCGCTTGCGCCATTGCGAGATCGGCGGTGACCGTGATGAAGGCGTTGAGCGTGGGATTCAGCCGCTCGATGTTGGCGAGACATTCGCGGGTGAGTTCGACAGGCGAGAGCTTGCGGGTGCGGATTTGAGTGGCGGCGGCGAGGAGGGTGAGCATGAATGTTCCGCGAGAACCTGTCAGCGTACATCATTCACGATTGTCATCACGAGCGAAGCGAGGGATCTGTTTTTCGATCGCAGTGCGTATGTCGTCCCCGAGGGACTCGCGCGTTCTTTTTCTGTGCCTACCCAGCACTCCGCTTCGCTTCATGCTGGGCTATCATCACACGCCCTTCGGGCTTTGTCTGTTGCAGGACTTATATTTGTCGCCAACACAGCCTGTTCGGTACGTCCGGCGAGAACAGATGCCTCGCTGCGCTCGTCATGACAATCTCAGTGAAGAATCGTCAGTCGGGTAACGTCAACTTCGTTCTCTGACAACTGACCACTGACCAGTGATAACCGACAACTGACAACTGACAACCGACAACCGACAACCGACAACAAAAACGAACGAATTCTCTTACCCCAGCCCGAACTCTTTCCACCGCTTCGTCACGCGCTCTTTTGTTTCCGGGTCCATCACGATCTCGTCCGGCCAGGGGCGGGTGAAGCCTTCGCTGGGCCACTTGCGGGTAGCGTCGACGCCCATCTTGGAGCCGAAGTCCGGCAGACGCGAAGAGTGGTCGAGCGAATCGACCGGGCCAAGGGTGAACTGAATGTCACGCTCAGGATCGATGTTATTCAGCACCTTGAGCGTCACCTCGCCGATGTCCTGCACGTTCACGTCTTCGTCGACCACCAGAATGCACTTGGTGGACATCGCCTGTCCCAGCGCCCAGATTCCGTTCATCACCTTGCGCGCCTGTCCGGGATACGACTTCTTGATCGACACGATCATCAGGTTGTGAAACACGCCTTCGATCGGCAAATTCACGTCGATGATTTCGGGAATGGTCAGCCGCATCAGCGGCAGGAAGATGCGCGCGACGGCCTTACCCATCCATGCGTCTTCCATCGGAGGCTTGCCGACGATCGTAGTCGCGTAGATCGGGTCTTTGCGATGCGTGACGCAAGTGACGTGGAAGACGGGGTAGAGGTCTTCCATGGTGTAGAAGCCGGTGTGGTCGCCGAACGGGCCTTCCGGTCGCAGCTCATCAAGCTGTACGTAGCCTTCAAGAACAATCTCGGAATTCGCGGGCACTTCAATATCGACGGTTTCGCACTTCACCAGTTCGACGGGCTTCTGGCGTAAGAAGCCGGCAATCAGAAACTCATCGATGTCAGGCGGTGCCGGAACAATCGATGAGAATGTCACGGCGGGATCGGTTCCGATCGCCACTGCCACAGGCATACGGCCGCCCACCTGCTTACCTTCGGCGATGCGTGAGCCGCCGCCCGAACGCGCCATCATGTCGAGCGCGGCCGTGATTGGCTGGGCCTCGTCGTGGGCTGCGGCGCGACGCATGCGCTCGCGATAGTGCTCGGCGCCCTGCTTCTGGCGCTGCCAGTGCATGCCGGTCGTGCGCTCGTCATAAACATGAAGGCGATACATGCCTACGTTGCGCTTGCCTTTGGCCGGGTCTTTGGTCACCACCGACGGCAAAGTGATGAAGCGTCCGCCGTCGTCCGGCCAGCACTGAAGAATAGGGAAGTCGAGCAGCGAAAAATTGTCGTGCTGGATCACCTCTTTGCAGGGCCCGCTCTTCACTTCCTTGGGGAAGAACTTGCCCAAGTCGGCCAACATGGGCAGCATTTTGATTTTGTCGAGCAAGCCCTCGGGCGACTTCACGTCCATGAAGTACTTGATACGGTCGGAGATTTCATCCAGCGAATCGACATCGAGCGCCATTTTCATGCGGCGCTCGGAACCGAACTGGTTGATGAGCACCTTCGAACCGGGATAGCCCTTGACGTTCTCGAAGAGCAACGCAGGACCTCCCGGCCCGTGCGAGCCACGCGGGCCCCACTTCGAGACGCGGTCGGTGATCTCGGTAATTTCGAGGATGGGATCGACTTCGGCTTTAATGCGCTTCAACTCTCCAGCGCGGTCGAGCGCGGAGATCCACTCCCTCAGGTCCTGATAGGCCAAGTCTGCCTCACTTGCGGGCGCTGTTTAGTAACTCACGATTATAGAGGCCTGCTCATGGGAGACATGATTAGCCGTTTCGGGCTGAGCCTTGGCGGGGTAGGGGTCCTCAGACTCTTCGTCCGCCGCGGCGGATTCCTTGCTCAGGATGACAACATAATCCAGACCTTCCAACTCGGTTCGCGCAGCTCACATCCAAGTTTCTTTGCTAGCAAACCTTACAGGCGAAACAACTTCATTACCGATGCCCAACAACTCTGACAACACAGCGCTACTTCATTCTCTATTGCAACTCACGCTCGATCCTGCAAATGCGCAGGACGTAACCGCCTATCTCGGCAAACTTAACCCGGAGGAGCGGGAGCACTTCGAATCTGTCGCCGACTCCAACCACGTGGTCGTGAGGGCGCTACAGGCGGCGCTGGTGAAATTTGATGCTGGTTTGGCGAGAGACGAGAAATCCCCACCCAAGCCAAACGAAGGCTTGAATGGGGCACCCGATCTGGCATCCTGGGCCCGCCAGGTCATTGCCCGGCAGGAGCAGCGCATCGAAAACGCGCTCCCGATCCTGCAGCGCATTTGCAGCGAGTTGGAGAACGCCGGATGCCCAACGACAGTAATGAAGTCGCTGGACCATTGGCCCGACTTGGGCAACGATCTGGACTTATATACGACTGGCGGCGAAAAGCAGGTCACCCAAACCATGACCACCCGATTGGGCGCGGAAATTGATACGCGAAGTTGGGGAGATCGTTTAGCGAACAAGTGGAATTTTTGCATTCCTGGATTGCCCGAGTTGATCGAGGTCCACGCGCAGAGGCTGGGACAGACCGGCGAACAGACACAGATGGCACGACGGTTCGTCAGCCGTCGCGTTCCCAAGACAGTTGATGGCTTCACGTTTCTGGTTCCTGCTCCAGAGGAACGCGTAATCGTCGCCACCTTGCAGCGGATGTACCGGCATTTTTATTTTCGCGTGTGCGACATCGTGAACACGGCGGCGCTGCTGGATGCAGGTGAAATTGATTTCTTCGAACTGAGGCGTGCTGCTGACGTGGGCGGAGTATGGAATGGGGTCGCAACTTACTTGAAGATCGTTTGCGACTACGTCAAGAAGTATCGCGGCTCCGCACCCCAGTTACTACCAGAGGTCCTGCAGGCTGCGCAGTTCGGCGGAGAGGCCGTGTATGTCGGCGGCAGATTTTTACGCGTCCCCATCATGCCCAATGGCGCAAGGTTATACGCGCGTCAGGTCACTCAAACTGCCATGCGCGGTGATGTTCCCGCTACCTTGCGATTGTCACTGCTTCCCCCACTGGCTTCGGCAGCGGCGGTCGCATACAGGTTAACCGGCAGCGACAAAGGCATCTGGTAAGGCAGTCACCGGACTGGCCCCTCAGGACTTAAGTGCCAGCCTGGGGGTCGGTCTACTCTTCTCATCTCTGGATAGCCGCTTTTTCGCTGGTTTTTCATAAGCTCATTCATTAGCGAACCCCGACGTTTACTAAAATTTCGCAACAAGCTGCCAGTCGCCTTGCCGAGTGCGCCGCCAAGTTGCATAATGAAATGCAATTAGTGGGGAGAGTCTGAGCCGTGATCTCCCTAAATGTGGCTCAACTAGCTCAAGGTTTCACCGAGTGATCTCGACGTGAGAGTTTTCACCCGCTGTAATCAACGTTCCTTCCGTTCTCACGTGACGTGTGCCTGTTTTCGGGATTTCCTAACAATCAAGGCAACACACCATAGCACTGCGAATCTCAATCTGCGCAAAGGAAATAACATATGCCTGTGACTCGCATCGATATTCCACTCGATTCCCTAGTCGCTTCTCCGAACAGCGAAGAAGAGATTCAGCGCAAACTCGCCCATGAGCGCGCACGGCTCGCCAGCATGATGGGGCTCGACAGCGGCCCTGTCCGTCACTTCCGTCGTCCCGCCGAGCGTCCTTTTGGCGCCGAGGAACGCGGCAATGTGACCATCCTGTTCGGCGGGCTGACCTGGAAACACGAAAAGGTCATCCAGGCGGTGTTCAAAGGCTGCGGCTATAACTGCGAAATTACCCCTGTGCCCAACGTAGCGGCCTTCCAACTGGGCAAGGAATACGGAAACAACGGCCAGTGCAATCCGACCTACTTCACCGTCGGCAACTTGGTGCAGTATCTGCAAGGCCTGGAAGCGCAGGGTCTGACCAAGAAACAGATCATCGACAACTACGTGTACTTCACCGCTGGCTCCTGCGGCCCTTGCCGTTTCGGAATGTACGAGGCGGAATATCGGCTGGCGTTGCAGAATTCCGGATTCGAAGGCTTCCGCGTCCTGCTCTTCCAGCAGAACGATGGGGTGAAGGCGGCCTCCGGCGAAGCGGGACTGAAGTTCACCGTCGACTTCGGACTCGGCATGTTCAATGCTCTGAACCTGGGCGACATCATGCACGAGATGATTTATCGCGTGCGTCCCTTTGAAGTCGAAAAGGGTCAGACCGACCGTGTATTCCACGAAGCCGTCGACACGCTGTGCACCATGCTGCGTGAGCGCAAGCCGTTCGAGGACCACGAGGACCTACCGGAATGGATGGCCAAAAAGATTCGCGCCAGCAAGGGTGCGAAGTGGGAAGTGTGGGTCAATTCGCTGCTGAAGGTGCGCGAGCAGCTGTACGGCGACCCATATAAGGAAGCTCTGCAGGCAGTACACGATCAGCTCGGCGCCATTGAGGTCGACCGCCTGAAGGTGAAACCGGTGGTGAAGATCATTGGCGAGTTCTGGGCGCAGACCACCGAGGGTGACGGCAACTTCCACATGTTCGACTTCCTGGAGCGGGAAGGTGCTCAGGTGCTTGTCGAGCCCATCGGCACCTGGGTCATGTACATGATGTACCAGGTGAAGGCGCGCAACTTGGCCAAGCGTCCGCTGGAAGCCAAATACAAGAAGGTGAAGCCGTGGGAGTTGCACAAGCTGGCGCTCAACGAGCTGAACTTCAAAAAGAAGCAGTGGATGATCGGCATCGGTGAGCGCATCTATGCGCGCCAGTACCACCGCGTGGTGGAAGCGTTGGGCAACATTGCTCACGAACTGGTCGACCAGAAAGAGCTGGCGGAGCTGGCGAACCCCTTCTACAACGAGTTTGCGCGCGGCGGGGAAGGCCACCTCGAAGTGGGCAAGAACGTTTACTACACCAAGAACCGCTTGTGCCACATGGTACTGGCGCTGAAGCCATTCGGATGCATGCCGTCATCGCAGTCCGATGGCGTCCAGTCGGGTGTGGCTAATCACTTCAAAGAGATGATCTTCCTGCCGATTGAGACCTCCGGCGAAGGCGAGATCAATGCGCATAGCCGCGTGCAGATGGCGCTCGGCGAAGCCAAGGTGAAGGCCCGCATGGAGTTCGACCAGGTACTGCAGTCGACCGGCAAGCGGTTGGAAGACATCAAGGAGTATGTCGCCGATCATCCGGAGCTGCGTAACTTGTTCTACCCGGTGCCGCACGTCCATGGCGTGACCGGCACTGCAGCGCACTTCGTACTGCATGTCAGCGACTTGATGGACCGCAAGACTCGCCTCAAGCGCGTACCGGCGCCGAAGCGCGAGGTGCAGGAGCGGGAGTTGGCCATCGCATAGTATTTCGACAGCGGCCTGGAGGTTCAAGGTTCGTTCCTCCAGGCCTAAAATGTCATTGCGAAGTCCAATCCGGCTTCGCCCCATGCTGGCGTTGTACAAACGACTGAAGAAAGGACAGCCAGTCAATGCCCGAGGTGGAAACGCCTATCGCTTCACCCACAGAAAGCTCTACCTCCACTCCAACGTTTCGTCTGGACGTACAGCTTCATGATCTGTTGATGAAGCCGCCTGACGCGCGCACCCTGCTTCCCGCCCCCAAGGACGGGACGGAGCAGACGCTGCCCGAGCCTGTGTTCCCGCAGTATCCCGAGTTGTTGACAGCGCCCGACGAGGATTTCTTCCCCACCCCGGGTAGGCGCAAGTACAGCAGCAAGATCATTTATCGCGCCATGCGTGGCTGGGCCTTTCCGTTCATTCGTTCGCGGGTGATGCCAGGCGATTTTCACCCAATGATCGCCTACCTGTTCAACGAGTGGAAGTGCAATCTCGACTGCCATTACTGCTGGGCCTTCGATAACACCGTGCGCGGAATGAGCGAAGATATCGCCAAGAGGTCGGTCGATTGGCTGCGCGAGTCCGGCGCTGGTGTACTGGCATTGATGGGTGGCGAGCCGTTGCTGCGGCCCGACTTCGCGCACAAAATTATTTATTACGCGGCGAAGAAGGGCTTCTGGATTTACCTGCCCACGAATGGCCGTTTGCTGTGGCCGAAGGTGATCGACAAGGTCGCCGACGCCGGCGTTGCCACCATAAACCTCGCGGTCGATGCATGGGACGATGTGCCGGGCAGCGGGTTGCCGAAGGCGATGGTGCCGATTCGCTCGCACTTCGACTACATGGTGAAGAAGCAGTACAAGTACGGCTACTCGTGTTTCCTGAATATAAATATCTGCCGCAACAATCTGGATGACGTGCGACGGTTGACCGAGTTGGCGCACGACAACGGAATCGCGACCGACTACCACATTTGCGAATCTCCCATGACGGAGCAGCCGGCGTTCAAGCACTACGAGAGCAATCCAACGTTCATTCGCAAAGAAGACCACCCAGTGGTTGCTGAACTGATTGACTGGCTGATCGACAAGCAGAATTCCGGCTACAAGATGGTGAATTCGGTGAAGCGGCTGGCGCAGATGAAAGAGTTCATCGAAGGTAACTTGCACGACTGGGGCTGCCGCGCGGGCATGAATTCGCTGATCGTGCGTGTCGATGGCACGCTGGCGCCGTGTTTCCCCATGTACAACGCCAGCTATGATTGGGGCACGATCGAGAACCACAAGTTCGAGCGCAAGCAGCTGGCCGACATGAAGCAGGAATGTCAGAAGACCTGCTTCTCGACGCTGAATCACATCCTGGCGTTCTGCTACAACGACGAGCGCGTCATCAAGTGGCTCTGGAAGCACGCCAAGGTTGGGTTCCAGCGAATGGAAGGGAACTTCGAGGATTAGGTAAAGCGGGCCACGAAGGCCCGCGTCACGGCAGATGAAATTGGTAGAGCCGACCTTCTGGTCGGCGTTAAGGCTGCGGCGTTGGTTGCGTGCGGAAAATTTGGCGTTACGAGGATTCGCGTCAGGGCACGACCTTGGTCGTTCCGAAATGCTCTTTCTTAATGATTTTGTCATCCCGAGTGGGCTTTAGCCCGCGAGGGACCTGCTTTTCATTCGGGAATATATGGCGTGGCGCGCGAAAAGCAGGTTCTTCGCTGCGTTCGTCCCGGCAAGCCGGGACTCACTCCGCTCAGAATGACAAACAGGAGAAGTTGTCGCTCATCGGCACGACTGAAGTCGTGCCCTGACGCGGCGTTTGGTGACGGCGCAGCTAAGGCTGCGCCCCTTCTAAACAGGAGATGGCTAAAGCCCACTCCAAACTAAAAGGCAACACGCTGGCCTGAAGGCCAGCTCTACCACGAACTCAGGAGGCCTAAGTGAGTTCACACTCGCACGAGCACGGATCATGCAGTACCGGCGCGACCAGGGTCGATGTTCAGCTCAACGATCTGATCAAGAGCGCGTCACCGGACACGCTGCCTGCCCGCATCCTGGCCAAATCCCGTGAGGTTTCTGCGCGATCCGGACACAAGATGGTCTACATGGTCGGCATGGACGTTGGCTCGACCACCGTGAAATCCGTTGTCGTTGATGCTGAAACGGACAAGATCATCTGGAGCGACTACCAGCGCCATGAAACCAAGCAGCCGGAGAAGACGCTGGAGTTCCTGAAGCGCATGCAGGACGAAGCCGGCATTGCGCCGCACAACTGCCGCATCTTTATCACCGGATCGGGCGGCGGCGCGCTGGCGAACCTGGTCGGCGCGAAGTTCGTGCAGGAAGTCACGGCCGTTTCGCTCGCGGTGGAGAAGATGCACCCGGAAGTGAACTCGGTCATCGAGCTTGGCGGGCAGGACGCGAAGATCATCGTCTTCAAAGAGGACGAGGCTACCGGTCGCAAGAAAAAAATCCCGTCGATGAATGACAAGTGCGCCGGCGGTACCGGCGCGGTCATCGACAAGATCAACGCCAAGCTGAAAATTCCTACGGCAGAGCTTGGCGAGCAGGGCTACACCGGAATCAAGCTGCATCCTGTCGCGGGCAAGTGCGGTGTGTTCGCCGAGACCGACATCAATGGCCTGCAGAAGCAGGGCATTCCGCCCGACCAACTCATGGCATCGTTGTTCGACGCGATCGTGCTGCAGAACCTCACGGTACTGACGCGCGGACACACACTGCGTCCGCATGTGCTGTTGCTGGGTGGTCCGAACAGCTTTATTCGTGGCATGAAAGAAGCCTGGCAGCAGAACATTCCCCGGATGTGGGAAGAGCGCAAGGTTGAAATTCCGGAGGGAATGAAGCCTGAAGATCTGATCAAGGTTCCCGAGAACGCGCAGTACTTTGCCGCCATCGGCGCGGTCGAGTTCGGCAAAGATGAAGACCCGGACGTCGGCATCTACATGGGGACGGAGTGTCTCGAGGACTACATCACGGTTGGGCGCCAGGCCGAGAAGGAAAAGTCAGGCGCCGCCGGCCTGAGCGCTTCCGATGAAGAGCTGGCGCGGTTCAAACAGGAATACACCATTCCCAAGTTCAAGGGCGCTACCTTCCAACAGGGACAAACCATTAGCGGGTTCATCGGTATCGACGGCGGTTCAACTTCCACGAAAGCCGTGCTGATGTCTCAAGACGGCGACGTGCTGTGCAAGGCATATCAGCTTTCCAATGGCAATCCGATTCAGGACACCATCGACATGTTCGCTGCGATACGCGAGCAGGTTGAGTCGCAGGGTGGAAAGCTCGAAGTGCTCGGCGTGGGCACCACCGGCTACGCCAAGGACGTGCTGAAGGACGTGCTCAAAGCCGACGTCGCGCTGGTTGAGACCGTTGCGCACACCGAATCGGCGATGAAGTTCTACAAGGATCCACACGTCATCGTTGACGTCGGCGGCCAGGACATCAAGCTCATCGTCCTCAAAGATGGCCGCGTTAAAGACTTCAAGCTGAATACACAGTGTTCGGCGGGCAACGGATACTTCCTGCAAGGCACGGCCGAGGCGCTCGGCTACAAGGTCGAGGAGTACGCGGACATCGCGTTCGGCGCGAACACGATGCCGGTCTTCGGCTATGGCTGCGCCGTGTTCATGCAGTCCGACATCGTCAACTTCCAGCGCCAGGGCTGGAAAGGCGAAGAGATTCTTGCCGGACTCGCGGCGGTGCTGCCGAAGAACATCTTCCTGTACGTCGCGGCGATTCCGAACCTGGCGAAGCTGGGCTCGCGCTTTATCCTGCAAGGCGGAACGCAGAAGAACCTCGCGGCGGTGAAGTCGGAAGTTGATTTCATTCGCTCGCACTTCCACGGCGTCGACCACGGGCCGGAAGTGATTGTTCACGAGCATTGCGGCGAGTCGGGCGCTATCGGCGCGGGCGTCGAAGCAGTGCGCCTCTACAAGAACGGCCATCGTACCTCGTTCATCGGTATTGAAGCGGTGATGAAGATTGGCTATCGCACCACTCGTAGTGAAGAGACGCGCTGCTACTTCTGCAAGAACAATTGCTTGCGCACGTTCATCGATGTGAAAACCGGAGATGAGGAAAAGCTCGATACCTCCACGCCGCTTCCCGTGTTCAAGTCGAAGGTGCCATTGCAGACTGGCGAGCGCCGCCTGATTATTTCGACTTGCGAAAAAGGCCAGGTCGAAGACGTCAGCGCGATGCGCGGCATTAAGGCCGGTCTGGACGCGATAAAGAAGGAGAATCCCAACTTCGTCGATATCGCTGCCCATGAGGCGTTCCGCCCGCGCAATTCGCCAAGCGTTGCCGATCCGATGCCCACCCGCTCGTGGAAGTCATCGATCTTCAACAAGGCGGCGGTCGATCAGCGTATCGAGTTGATGAAGGCTCGCGCCACGCATCGCGTCGGCATGCCCAAGGTGCTGCAAATGTACCTGTACGCGCCCATGTTTGCCGCTTACTTCGAGAGCCTGGGCTTGCAGCCGGAGAACATCATCTACTCCGACTTCACGTCGCAGGAACTCTATCGCACGGGCGCAGGCCGCGGTGCCATCGATCCCTGCTTCCCGTCGAAGATCGGCATTCCGCACGTCTACAACCTGGTCTTCCAGAAGCACGCGAAGAAGCCGCTCAACACCATCTTCTTCCCCATGATCGATACGCTGCATCAGCCGCTGAAGAATTGCAGCGCCAGCAGCGCATGTCCTACGGTGACGGCGACGCCTGATGCGGTGAAGGCGGCGTTCACCAAGGAGAGCGACGTCTTTGCCGAGAACGGGATCAAGTACCTTGATCCGCTGCTCAACATCGACAATCCGAAGCTGTTCGGGCTGCAGATGTGGCAGTGCTGGGGACCCATTCTCGGAATCTCGGAAGACGAGAACGAGCGGGCGATGGCGGTCGCTTACAAAGCACTGGATGACTACGACCTGGGACTGAAGAAGCAAGCCCGCGAAGTACTCGACACGCTGGAGCGCGAGAACCGCCTCGGCATCGTGATGCTCGGCCGCGTGTATCACCACGATCCGGGACTCAACCACGAGATCATGGAGGAGTTCCAGAAGTTGGGGTACCCGGTGTTCTCGCAGAGCCACCTGCCGATGGACGAAGACATGCTCGATCGCTTGTTCGGCGACGAGGTCCGCGCCGGCACGATCACGCACGCGCTTGATATCAAGGACGTGTGGAAGAACGCCTACTCCGCCAGCACCAACATGAAGATTTGGGCGGCGAAGTTTACCGCGCGGCATCCGAACCTGGTGGCCCTGGAGATCAGCAACTTCAAGTGCGGGCATGACGCGCCGATTTACACGGTGGTCGAAGACATCATCGAGAACTCCGGTACGCCGTACTTCGCGTTTAAGGACCTCGACGAGAACAAGCCGACGGGCTCGATCAAGATTCGCGTTGAGACGATCGATTACTTCCTGAAGCGCTATCGCGAGGACCTGCTGAAGAAGGCCGATGCCGCGAAGGAAATGGAACGGCAATTGGTGGAGTACGAACGCGCGCTGCGCATGAGCCTGACTCACAAGTCAGTGCGTCAGGAAAGAGAAATGGTGCCGCTGGTTGGAATAGAGCCGCAATCGCAGCCGGAGCTGTCATCGGCCAACGACTAGCGAAGTTGTCAGTGATCATTTGTCACCTCACGAATGTCATCCTGAGCGAGGAGTCCGCCGCGGCGGACGACGAGTCGAAGGACCGCTATCGCTCAGGACAAGCCTTACTGAGGTAGGGGTCCTTCGACTTCGTTCGGTCGCTGCGCGGCCTCACTCCGTTCAGGATGACAAACCTAGGTAGCCCGTACCCGTCCCGACACGATAAAATCTTTCAAACGCCATGCCTCTTACTTCCGATACCAAGAAGGTGATGTTCGAGATTTACCGCGACACGTCGCTGACCGGCCAGTACAAGGTCGTGTACTTCACCGAACTGGGCGAGCACGACAAAGACACCGAGATCGCCGACGCCATGCGCGGCGAACATATTTTCGACGGATTTTTGTTGTATCGCGAGCGCCAGGAAGGCAAGCAGGTCGTCGACCAGATACTGGGTGAGCTGAACCGGGGCGAAAAGCTTGACCCGGCAGCCATCGAAGAGCGACTTAAGTCCCACCTCGCAAGATAGCTATCCTGGTTTCTTCTGCGGCGCCTTGCGTTGTGGTCCTGCAATTTGCTCCTGCTTCGTGCGAACCGACGCTTTCCCCACCGTTCGTTAGCTGGGTTGAACAGGCCCGGACATCCGCACCTCAGTTGGAATAAACTGCGGGGGATTTCGCAACTCTGAACGACTATCTTCATATCCACGACCTAATGGGAGATGAGGTAATCCATCGGGAAGCAGCAGCCCTTGGCGCAACGCAGGCTGAGGCAGAAGGGGGCGATGCGACCCTGGTAGCAGCCGTGCTGCGCAAGGACCGCAAAGCTACCGCCGATTTTGTGAGTCGCTTTTCCGATGATCTCTATGCCTACGTCCGCTCGCGGCTGGCACCCCGCTATGATCAGATAGACGACCTGGTGCAGGAAGTATTTCTGGCTGCGTGGAGAAGTCTTCCTCAGTATCGCGGAGACGGCCCGCTACGCTCCTGGATGTGCGCGATTGCCCGGCACAAAGTGGAAGATTATTATCGCCACTGCATGCGTGCACCGGAGTCTCTCGACGAAGGTGATTCGGACCACTCAAAGACGGAGCCCAGCTTTGATCTGCGGGAGATTATTAAGCAGCAGAACTTGTGTGACAAAACTCGGGGTGTGCTTCACGAGCTTCCCGAGCATTACCGGTTGGCCTTGATATGGCGATACTGGGAGAAGGCTTCGGCGCGCGAAATGGCGCTCAAGACCGGGAAGACGGAAAAAGCGATAGAACGGCTACTGGCACGTGCCAGAGAGGAATTTCGTCAGAGGTGGGAGAGTGGCCGAAGATAAGGACGACATTTTCGAGCGGATCGCAGGCGAAGTCGAGCTGACCGAGCCGGGGTCTGCGCCGTCGCGCCTCAAGGCCCGGATCTATTCGGCGCTCATGCAGCAGGAGTCCGCCAGTGGACCGCTCATGAGCGTAACTGAATGTAAAGCTGCCGGTCAGGAGCTTTGTATTTTCGAGGAGATCGCACGTGTCGCTCCGATGGGCGAAAGCGTGAAGTCGTTGAACTTCTGTCGCGTTTGCCACGCAAGGGTCCTGGCCGAGAATCTTGAAAATCCGCCGATTTTCTGGCCCGGTTGCCCCTATGTGCAGTTGAAGAAAAGCGTAAAGCTAGAACCGATACACGATTCCCCAAAAATTCTGAAAGTTTTGCAGGTTGTGTGTAGCGGGCGGCGACAACTGCGAGCTTATGGGATTGCCACTCAGGGTCTCGCTGAAGGAATATCGAAAATTCCAACCATCTTTCAGCTTTACATCGAGCCCAACGGGAACGTGCAACACTGCGTGGTTCGAGCTGAAGTGCTGCGGCGGCAGTACCGGGTTACCTATGATAGTGTCGATACTCTGCTCTGAACTGTAAAAGTGCATAAATCCCGTACCTACGGATAGAAAGGGCCGCAGCCTGCTATTGCGTTTTCGGAAGTAAATGAGCAAATCACCAATGAAGCTCTGCTGTGAGCTATTTCTGGTTTCCGTGTAGCCCACCTGTGTACCGTCGTTAAATTGTGCTGAGGTCAATATCAGAGTATTTCGATTCCAGATATACTCGCCCTGAATAGAAAAGTAGTCTGATAGGTCCTTACCTACAACGAACTCTACCGCCGGACCATTCTTTGGATCGTAAGAAGAGAAATTCGAATTAACTCCAACCGTCGAGTGATTGTCTCCCGAGAGAGTTGCAACCCCGCCTAGAGCACCCACATAAACCTGCGCCTGCAGTCCAACAGCGGAGGCCAGCAGAAGCAATATGGCTGTCAGCAGCTTAGTCGAGCTCACAATTCTCCTGTTATTGACTTGTAAAAAGTCATGCGACGATGCCGCGCACGCGGGGGATTTATTCGAGGCTCACGACTATCCACACAACTGCTTCGAAGTCGGCGCAGGACAACTAAGCACCATCGGCACGCTTAGCCAAAAAATTAACCCCCCAAGCTAACAGATTTGAAAGGAGACTTGCGATGAACTTGAAGTTACGCTCCGCAATTTCGCTGGTTTTTGCAATTGCTATCCTTGCCGCGTCAGCCTACGCGGCTGCCGGCGCGGTATACACGGAGAGCAATTCAGCCGGCGTCAACTTCATCAAGGTATATGTTCGCTCTGACTCGGGGCAGCTTTGGCCTGCTGCTGCTGCAGCGTTTCCCACCGGAGGTGCGGGAACTGGCACAGGGTTAGGCACCCAGGGAGCCCTGGCCATCGATGATGCAAACCAATTCCTGTTCGCCGTTAATGCGGGTTCCGACAGCATTTCGGTTTTCGAAATTTCAGAATTCGGATTGCGACTGGTGAGCGTTGTCCCGTCGGGTGGAAAAAATCCGGTCAGCCTCACTGTAAAACGCGACGTGCTGTACGTGCTCAACGATGGCGGAGCAGTCAATGACACTGATACCATTGCCGGTTTCGCTGTGGGTGAAAACGGTCAGCTCACTCCGCTCGTCAGTCAGCTTCACCTGAGCGGAGCGTCCGTAGGTCCGGCTCAGATCAGCTTCAACACCGATGGTGACCTGCTCATGGTTACTGAGAAAGCAACCAACAACATCGACGTGTTCACCGTCGACAACAGCGGCGTGGCTTCCGGACCGAATGTGTTCCCCTCTGCCGGCCAGACGCCGTACGGCTTCGCATTCGGCAAGCGCGGACAGGTGTTCGTTTCTGACGCATTTGGAGGAGCACAGAATGCCGGAGCCATGTCATCGTATTCCGTGTCACGCGCAGGCGCACTGCACACCATCAGTGGGACGGTTGCTGATAATCAGAGCGCCCCATGCTGGGTAGTGCTTACCGCCGATGGGCGTTATGCGTATACCACCAACACCGCCAGCGGATCAGTATCTTCCTATTGGCTAGGCTTTGACGGGGAATTGAACCTACTCAATTCGGTCGCCGCGAACACCGGCTCGGGAAGCGGTCCGGTCGATGCGGCAGTCAGCAATGACTCGCGATTTGTGTACGTCCTAACGCCGGGAGCGAGTTCGATCCAAGGCTTCGCGATCGCGGTCGAATGGCTCTTTGAGTCCCGCGGGTGCCGTAGGCAACCTTCCGGGGTCAGCTAGCGGCTTGATAGCACGTTAGGGTTTTCCCGACCCTATTCCCCGGGCAAGCGGCGATGTCGCGGGCCCGGGTGAGGCGCAGTTTGGCACTCCGTAAGAACGGATGTCGCGACTGCCTCTCGCCACGAGGTTACCTCGTTGAGGGCAGGTAACTTGCGCGTCAGGAGCGTTCTTGACGCGCCCCGCCTACCTTTTTTCACAACACAATACCAAAATTCATATCTCGGGATGGTAATGTGATCTACAATTTAGGATGTCAATGATTCCGCAGTACTTAGCGTAAGGGTAAGGTCCGACTGCGTGGCATCTGAGTTGCAGGAAATGGTGGCAAGGGCTGGTGTGCTCCAGCAGACAGGCAAGCCACGCCAGCAACGGCAACCGATGCCGAAGGACCTGCAAACACGATTCTTCGCTGTCTTCCTGGCACTGGTCAGCGTGGCTGCGGTCGCGTTTGCCGCGATCAATTTCCAGAAGAGCAACGGCTTCCCCACTCCCACCGACGGTATCTGGTGGCTCGAGCAGGGCAGCCATCTGCAAGCACAGCGCGTCGATCCGGACAGCCCGGGCGAGAAGGCGGGCGTAAAAAAGGGCGACCTACTGCTCGCCGTCGACGGGCACCAGGTCACCAATGTTGGAAGCCTGGAGCGGCAGCTTTATCGCGTTGGCATCTGGTCGAAAGCGGCGTATTCGCTGCAGCGCCAGGGCGTGACGCTGGAAGCGCCGCTGATCCTGATCCCATCGGATCGCTCTCTCAATCTCGGCTTGCGGCTGATTGCCCTGGTCTACCTCGGCATTGGCGTTTATGTGCTGCTGCGACGCTGGACCGCCCCGAAGAGCACGCACTTCTACGTGTTCTGTCTGGTGTCGTTCATCTTCTACTCGTTCCATTACACGGGCAAGCTGAACGATTTCGACTGGATTATTTACTGGGCCAACGTAGTCGCATGGCTGCTGCAGCCTGCGCTGTTCCTGCATTTTGCGCTGACCTTCCCTGCACGTCGCGCCGTGGTCGATCGGCAGCGTTGGTTGATTCCGCTGGTGTACCTCCCGGGAGCCATCCTGCTGGCGGTGGACATCGCGCTACTTACGTGGGCACAGCCCAGCGAGAGCCTGCGCTGGAACCTTGATCGCGTGCAGATGGTGTACCTCGCCGCCTATTTCGTCGCGGCAATGTTGGTCTTATGGCAGAGCTATCGTCGAACCACCACGGCCATTCTCCGTCAGCAAATGAAGTGGGTCACGCGTGGAACCATTCTCGCCGTAGTGCCATTCGTGGGGTTCTACGTCATCCCGTATCTGCGCGGAGCCACTCCGTCGACAGCGATGAAGATTTCGGTCCTGTCGCTGGTGTTCCTGCCACTCACGTTCGGCTATGCCATCTTCCGTTATCGGCTGATGGACGTGGACCTTATTTTCAAACGCGGCATGGCGTACACCATCGCCGCAGGATCCATCACGGCAGCGTACTTCGGCGTAATCGGCGGTGTTTCTGCGCTATTCAACCGGCACTACCCCAGCGCCGGGCCAATCGGTGTAGCCATCGCCATCGCGGTGACCGCGCTGCTGTTCGATCCCTTCAAGAACTGGGTACAGGACTATCTCGACAAATTCTTCTACCGTAAGCGTTACGACTATCGAAGAACGCTGATCGAATTCGGTCGCGATCTGAATTCGGAGACGGACCTCGACCACATGCTCACGTCGATCATCGATCGGCTGTCGCGTACGTTGATGGTCGATCGCATGGCGATCTTCCTCTCGAATCCCGAGCAGTCAGAACAGTTCACGCTGGTGAAGTCATACGGGATTTCGAATACGCGTGGTCTCGATCTGGCCTTTCTCAACCTCGCACGGCCGGAGTGGGAGGCGGGACACCTGTTCTTCGACAACACCGTCCATGCCATGCGCGAAACTCCCGAGGCGCAGGAAGCCATTCGTAAGCTGGACCTGCACTACTACCTACCCTGCACCGTGATGAACCGCATGATCGCGGTACTTGGATTGGGCAAGACTTCGGAAGGCGACTTCCTGTCGACCGAAGACGTGCAATTGTTGGAGACGCTGGCCGGCTACGTAGGTATCGCTATCCAGAACGCGCGCCTTTACAAGTCGCTGGAGAACAAGGCTGAACAGTACGAGCGTCTGAAGGAATTTAACGAGAACATCGTTGAATCGATCAGCGTAGGCGTGCTGGCGGTCGACTTGGAAGATCGCGTCGAGTCGTGGAATTCGCAGATGGAAGTGATGTTCGCCAAGCCCAGGGTCGACGTTATGGGCAAGGGGTTGGGCCACTTCTTCCCCGCAGAATTTCTGGAGGAGTATTACCGACTTCGGCAAGGCTCAGGCATACACAATCTCTACAAGTTCAAGCTGAACACCACGGCTGGCGACACCCGCACCACCAACATCGCTATCGCACCGCTGGTGAGCAAGGATTTCACCATCATCGGGCGGCTGATCATCGTCGATGACATCACGGAACGAGTGGATTTGGAAGGACAACTATCGCAGGCAGAAAAGTTATCGTCCATAGGATTGCTGGCTGCCGGGGTGGCTCACGAGGTGAACACGCCGCTGGCGGTGATTTCGTCGTACGCGCAGATGCTGGCCAAACAGGTCAACGGTGACGCCAAAAAATCAGAACTGCTCGACAAAATCACGCGCCAAACCTTCCGCGCTTCTGAGATCGTCAACAGCCTCTTGAACTTCTCGCGTACTTCCAGCACCGAGTTCGCCAGCGTTGATCTCAATCGCGTGATTCAGGACACTTTGATGCTTCTGGAGCATCAATTGAAGGTGGCACGCGTCAAGGTTGTACAAGAATTGCAACCACAGTTGCCGCTGATCTACGGCAACACCGGCAAGCTGCAGCAGGTGTTTTTGAACCTGTTCCTCAATGCGAAAGATGCTATGCCGTCCGGCGGTACTCTGATGGTTACCACCAATAATGGGCATCACGTGCAGGTGACGGTAGCCGACACCGGCACTGGTATTGCTCAGGAGCATATTCCGCGAATCTACGATCCGTTCTTCACCACCAAGTCCAAGCCCAAGACCGGTCATAGCGGTGGGACAGGCCTGGGCCTGTCCGTTACTTACGGCATCATCCAGGAGCACGCTGGCAAAATCCGCGTGAATAGCAAGCCCGGTGAGGGCACAACCTTCACCATGGAATTTCCCCTGATTAGGAAAGTAGTCAATGCCTGAAGCAGCCCTGAGCCGCGTCATCAATCATCACGACGGAACCACTTCGCCCGGCACTGTGCTGATTATTGACGACGAAGCCGCGATCCGCGAATCGTTGCAGACTCTGCTGGAGATCGAAGGCTTCGAGGTGGAGACCGCAAGCGATGGCGCCGAAGGTCTGGCGCGTCTCGCTGAGCGCCCGTTTGATCTGGTACTGCTCGATTTCGCTCTGCCCGAGCGCAACGGGATTGAAATTCTGCAGGACATCCGGGAGCGCGACTCCGAACTCGCCGTCATCATGATCACCGCTTACGGAACCGTGGAGAACGCGGTGAATGCCATGCAGGCAGGCGCCACCAACTTCATCCAGAAGCCGTGGGATAACGAGAAATTGCTGGCCGATATCCGGACGGCTGTCGGCAGGCGGCGTGCTGAAGAAGAAGTCGTCCATCTGAAGCGCGCGCTCAAACAGCGTTACAGTTTCGAAAACATCATCGGCAAGAGCGAGGCCATGCTGCGCATCTTCGACCTGGTGGCCCAGGTGGCGCCCAGCCGGTCAACGATTCTGCTGCAGGGTGAGAGCGGGACTGGCAAGGAACTGATCGCGAAGGCGATTCACATGAACTCCACCCGCCGCGACCGGCCATTCGTTCCGGTCAATACGGGCTCGGTTCCCGCGGACCTGCTGGAATCCACGTTGTTTGGCCATGTGAAAGGAGCATTCACCAGCGCTATCGCCAGCAAGAAAGGCCTGTTCGAGGTTGCCGATCGCGGGACTCTATTCCTCGATGAAATCGGCACTATGGGGCTCGAGACGCAGGCGAAGATCCTGCGCGTGCTCCAGGACCGACGCTTCATGCACCTGGGCGGCGTGAGTGAAGTGCAGGTGGATGTGCGAATCGTCGCCGCCACCAACGTTGATCTCAAGCAGCAGGTGAAGGAAGGGAAGTTCCGCGAGGACCTTTTCTATCGCCTTAACGTCATCACCATTGAGTTGCCTCCGCTGCGTCAACGCAAGAATGACATTCCGCCGCTGGTTTATCACTTCGCAGACAAATTCGCTCGCGAAAACGAAAAGATTGTTTTGCGAATCACGCCCGAAGTGCTGCGTCCTTTAATGGACTATGACTGGCCGGGCAACGTACGCGAATTAGAAAACGTCGTCGAGCGCGCGGTGGTTCTGGCGAATGGCCCGGCACTTACGGTTGACCTGCTACCCGACAATATCGCCGGCCGCGTTGCAAAGCTCGCATTAATGGAGCATCGTCCCGACGCTTCATTGTTCGAGATCATGGAAGATTGCGAGCGGCGTATCATCAGCGACATGCTGGAGAAGTGCAACTGGAACCAGACTGAGGCCGCTGACCGTTTCCGGATTCCTCTTTCTACCCTCAATCAGAAAATCAAGCGCCTGAGTATCGAAATTAAGAGAAAAGGCCGCGACGGCAACGGCTCTGGCAGCTAGCTGCTGCTATTGCTGGTACTCTCAACATACTTCCCAACGATCGATTCCCCTCACTAGTAAAAGTCTTGTTCGATTCGTTTTAGACTAGCTTGCCCCACTGCCGCCTACTACCGAGCTAGTGTTCGCCTGCATAGATGGCGAAAACATTGTTTCAGATTGCTTATATTCGCCTCCTATTTCTGGTAGTTTCCTGACATTAGGAACTATCGAACACGTACTACCGTCAATAAACTATCGAGCACATACTACCGTCCATAGTCGACGTTTTTACTTTACAGAAATTTTCGCGGCGCTATGATGAGCGCGGGTCTCCCCAATCACCCTCTTGGCACCTGCGGTAACGCGTTCCGAAGAGGAACGGAGGAAACGCAACTTGCCTCGTCCCCTTCCTCATTCAGTTTCGAAAATAAGAAACGGAGAAACAAATGAAAAGAACACTCTTTGTAGTGCTACTGATCACGATCAGCAGCATGGTCGTCTATGCTCAGCCCGCCAGAGTTGTTGCCCCTCCCAGCACCTTGCTGAACACGCCCGGGATGGTGCACACTCACCTGTTCGTCTACATCCCCGAAGGAGGAGCGAATCCGGCCATTCCCAACGGTGAGACCCCAGCCTCGGTGGCCTGCATTTATGGCGTGGTTCCGCCCACCAGTGGCTGTCCCAAGAGTGGCAGTTTGATTTCCACCGGCGGCGCAAAGGCCATCGCAGTGGTGGAGTACGGTGGGTACCCCACTGTCCAGAGTGACTTCGACGCCTACAATGCGCAGTGGGGCCTGCCCTCGCAGACGTTAATAAGCGTCTGTTATCCGGGTCCGACGTGCCCGAACAACTCGGGAAGCGGCTGGGACCTGGAGACAGCACTGGATGTCCAGATTGCCCATGCCCTCGCGCCGAATGCCCAGATCTACATTGCGGAGTTCACCAGCGATCCTCTGGGTGATAACGCCGAACAGAATATTGCTGCGCTCATGGCCAGCACCTACGGGGCGGGCGAAGTCTCCAATAGCTGGACCTACAACGACGGGGAAGCCTGGTGCGGCTCCGGCAACTGTGAGCTGGGTTACGACTCTGAGTTCGCTCAGCCCGGCATTGTGTATTTTGCTGCGGCGGGTGATGCTGGGGCGCAAGTGAATTATCCATGCATCTCGCCCAATGTGAATTGCGCCGGTGGTACGCACGTCAACCGCGACGGTAACGGCAATTTTCTGGGCACCGAAGCGTGCTGGAGTGGCAGTGGCGGCGGAATCAGTCTGTATGAGCCGCTTCCCGACTATCAGCGCATTATTCGGCCTGCCACCCTGAAACGCGGCATTCCTGACCTGTCGGCCGTTGCGGATCCAGCTACTGGCGTCGCCGTGTATAACACCCCCTATTGCCATGGGTGGTGTGTGGTCGGAGGGACGAGCGTGGCTTCGCCACTATTGGCCGCCTATGTCAACAACGCGGGTAACTTCCGCAATAATAGCGTGGCTCAGTTGGGCGATGAGTATAAGTGGTATGGCCTGTCCCTCAACTCCTACAAGACGTACTACCGTGACATCACGACCGGCAGCAACGGTCATGCGGCAGTGACAGGATGGGACCAGTGCACCGGCTTGGGCAGCCCGATCAAGCCCTCGGGCTTCTGATCTGAGCGACTGTCCCTATGTCTAATCCGACGTGACGAGCGGGTATAACGGCCATCAGGCGGGACGGAGCTTCGACCTAGTCACCGGCTTCGGGTTTCGAATGGTCCAGCGATGGCGAACCCGTTCTTCGATTTGCAGTAATTGAGTAGTTTTCGCTCCTCAGTCTAGCGCGCCTCGCAAAGCGGCGCGCGACTAAGCTAGCGGTGCTTCGGCACCGCTTTTTTATTTTGCGCGCGCTATAAACGAAAACGGTCGCAGAAGGAGAGCCCTCTGCGACCGAAAGACGAGAAACTTCGTTGGACTACTTGCGACGTGCGTTGGGCGTACGTCCGGAATTGCTGTTGGACAAAGTGATGGTGCCCAGCAAGCCATGCGCTTCGTCGAAGGCTCCAGCGGTAAAGTACAAGGTTGTTGTTGGGCCTGATCCCGAACCGTTGCCGAAGGCGAGACCCCACAGACCGTTAATGCTGATGGGAAGACCTTGATCGTCCTGCAGCACTCCCAAAAAGAGATTGTTGGCGAGATCGTACGCAGCGATGCCGCCGCTTCCGAATTCACCCACCAGCAGTTTGCCGCTCAATTGATTCCAGCCACTTGGCGCTACGACCATGGCCCAGGGCGAGTTCAATGCATACACGTGGGGCAGGCGCTGAAGCAGCGTTCCCGTGTTGCTATAGACGTCGATGTAGCCATGACCGATGCCGGCGACGTCATCGTGCTTCTGGTCGTCCTGCAGCGCATAGCTGACGATGATGTTGCCATTGATATTGGCAACGTTGAACGGTGCATAACCGGTCGGTAGCGTGTTGTCGACGAAAGCATTCTGCCCGAATGAATGCGGCTGGAACGTCGCGTCGAATACGTCAACTGTGCCTGCCCGGAAGTTCGCCGCATAAATGTAGTTCGCGCCATTGGCTGAGCCCAGCGCCAGTCCCTTGTACACAGCGTTAGGCCAGCCATTCACCACAATGGTCGTGGTAGTGCCGCCATTCCATCCCTGGATGGTTCCATCTTCGGTTGACACGATGAACGCCGCGGGGTTGTTGTTGGGGAGCTTAAAGTCCTGCGTGTTGTTGAAAATCTGTCCGCTGGGATTGCCGCCCGGACTGTTGTCCCACTGCGGAACATTGACGATGAGTCCCTGCTTCTTTCCATTTCCGTCATAAAGTGTCAACTTGCCGGTTCCGTTATCTGAGACCCACCAAGGACTGCTGCTGCTGGCCACAATTCCCCAGGGGTTATTCAGGTCAGGATCGGTGGGCTGGGTGCCGACGTTGGATATATCGGATGTCAGATTAGTGACGGTGAAGAGTTGAGCGGTCGCGGGAAGGCTCAGCAGTGTGATCGCAACGAGAGAAAACGCTGCCAGTCGAAGAATTGAAGTGATTGTTCGGTGGTTAAGGCTGCTCATTGTTCCTCCGTGTGAACTTGGGGTTCGTCTTGAATTGTCGGCTGGCGGCGTCGCAGTGCTGTCATCAGGAGGTCGAAAGACAGTCAAGTTGTAGTCAAGATCTCTTCAAGAGGACGTCGCAGCGCCGTTAAGGTGTGGTCGAGTGTTGGTCACGATTGTGTAAATTGCCTGCCTGCATTTGGATTGAAAAGGCACAGCTTCAGGCGCGCATGTGGGCCTTGAAAGGACACAACTTCAGCTGTGCCATCTGGGACGAACCAAGACGCGGTAATCAGGGATTGTTTCGCAACCTTTTCTCGGTTTGCGAAGTGGAACGAGCAACAGAAAAAGCCCGCGCGCGAGCGGGTTCGGAAGCTGTGATAGGGCGTTTGCTACGTGCTACATTAGAAAGATGTGGGCCCGTAGCTCAGTTGGTAGAGCAACGCACTTTTAATGCGTGGGTCGCAGGTTCGATTCCTGCCGGGCTCACCATTGGTAGAAGAATTACGCAGGCGGCGCCAGCCGCCATTTTTATTTTCAGCGCAAGCGAGACGGTTCTGCGGAACACAAATCCGAGCACGCCAAGTCGTGCGGTACCGCTACATCGAATACACTTCCATAAGGAGTGACTGTGGTATTGGTGCGCCGTTGACGTCGCGGAAGCGCGGCGCGGAAGAACAGGATGCCGAGCAGCAATACGATAGCTTTGGTCATAATCACGAGAGCGGGGCGCGCGCCGGCGCGCTATCTGCGCTACCAGCCGATCGCCGGAGCTCTTCCCGCTCCCATTGCTTATCGGCAGATCACGGGAATTCCATGAGCTCTACCTCTGCTGATAAAAACAAGCCGTTCCTGACCGTCCTGTTTCTTGCTTTTGGTTTGGGTCTGGCGGTGGCTGTGGCTTTGTGTGTGGTGTGGCGCTACCACCCTGACGTCTACAGCCCTCAGGCCCGTGTCGCGGCTATCGCCATCTGTCCGCCGTTTCTCCTGGCTGGCATTTTTGACGCGACCGTCGATAACACCCTCGCACTCATCATGACGGTAGGAACCATCATCTTCGCCAACGGATTCCTTTATGCCGGGCTGGCATCGTTTGCCTACTTTCTCGGCACCGTCTTCTTTTCGAAACGACGCGCATAGATCAGCAATGGTTGAGACTCAAAACTTCGTTGATGACGAAGTCTTTCCTTGGAGATCACAGTGCCCAAAAGTGCCTTGAACTTGGCCAACATCGAGAAGGCCGCGCAGCTGATCGATCCTGTGTTCCTGAATAGTCCGCAGTACGAGGACGCGACCCTCAATGCCGCGCTCGGACGCCGCGTTCTCGTCAAAGTCGAGACTGCCAATCCTATACGCAGCTTCAAAGGCCGAGGCTCCGACTACTTCGCCCGCTCTCTCGACCCGAAGCAAACCATCGTGTGCGCTTCCGCCGGCAACTTCGGACAGGCCATGGCCTATGTAGGCCGCTCCCGGAGTATCCCCGTTCAGGTCTTCGTTGCAAAGGACGTGAACCCGGCCAAGGCAGAGCGCATGCGCTCACTCGGCGCCACGGTCAGGGTGTGCGACGGAGATTTCGACGTCGCCAAAGAGAGTGCGCGGCGAGAGGCAGCCGAGCATCCGGACTG
This sequence comes from uncultured Acidobacteriaceae bacterium, assembly GCA_963846795.1. Lineage (GTDB taxonomy): Bacteria > Acidobacteriota > Terriglobia > Terriglobales > Acidobacteriaceae > CAVVDY01. The sequence goes on along the minus strand of CAWJXJ010000009.1, from coordinate 909,020 downwards.
CGTCTTCGTTGAAGATGGCGCTGAGGAGTCAGTCAGCGAGGGCGCCGGCACCATCGCCATCGAATTACTTGCCGCAGGAGCGATCGATACGGTTGTCATACCTCTCGGAGACGGCGCTCTGATGAACGGCATGGCCGCATGGATCAAATACCGCTCGCCTCACACGCGGGTAATCGGCGTGTGCCCCGAGGCTACTCCGGCTATGCTGCATGCCTGGAGGGAGGCGCGAGGGATGCAACCGGTACCAGAAGTGCCTCAGCCGTCTTCAGCGCGGGGCCGGAACTCGCTTCCTGGGATGGACACCAAGCAACCTGCCCATACCATCGCAGATGGCATCGAGACGCATGTGGTGGTCCGAAAGTCGCTGGAGATGATGAAGGACCTGGTGGACGACATCGTGCTCGTCAATGACGACGAGCTCATCGACGCGATGCGTCTGTCCCTCTCCACGCTCGGGTTGATACTGGAGCCTTCTGGCGCGGCCGGATTAGCCGCGATTCGCCGGCATGAGCTTCCGGGCGAGCGTCTTGCGACGATCCTGACCGGTAGCAACATCCACCCGCAGTTGTTGGCCAAGCTGGTTGATTCTTCTAATTAGCAAATTCATGACAAATTACGGCTGGCATGGATACTCGCAAGCCCTGTCCGGGCTACCGGTTCAGGATTGCGAGTGTAATGGCCTGTTTACAACAAGCGACTTCTGGCCTCGGTAAGCCTCTTGCTGCGACTTTCCGCCCGATACATGCATCTAGGGAGCGAACTCGTCCTCACTTCGGGATTCGAGCCTCTGACAAGGTTATCGGGCAACTCGGTGAAAGCGATACCAAAGTGTCGCGCGATACCTTACTCCAATTGTCTTGCCTTTCCTTGTCAGGCTTAACCCCGGCAACGGGTATGAGTACTTGGATGAGCACTAGTTATCTGGATTGGAGGAGTCAATGAACAGCATACAAATCGAACAGAATAGCTATCAGATGCCCCCGAAGGAAGGAATCAGCATTGCGCAGTTTCTTACTGTCGCCGACATCGAGCGATCGGCTCGCTACTACGAAAAAGTCTTCGGCGCTCACATTTTGAGCATGGGTGACGGCAACGCGCCTGCGTACCTTCAGCTTGCGAATATCTGGATGATTCTGAACGTTGGAGGCGGGCCGACCCCGGATAAGCCGGCGGTAACGCTCAGCGTCCCGGACCCGAATCACATCAACAGCTTTATGAATTTCCGCGTTGCGGATATTCAAGCGTGCTATGAACTATGGAAAAGTCGGGGAGCCGAGTTCATCACGCAGCCGATACCCAAGTACGGCGAGATACGCTGCTACATCCGCGATCCTGACGGCTATATCATCGAAGTCGGACAGAGCACTACCCTCACCTACGGTTAACACTCGGGCCGGATGGGATGCCGACTCTGCGTGCCTCATCCTCGCACTTCTGCCAATTTTGCTTTGAACCGTCACTCGCTCTGACATCGAAAGGAGTCCCAGATGGGCGGCACAAATGAAATGAAAGAGAGCACGCGCGTGATCACGCCTATCGCGTCGAACACGCTGAGCGTGAACGTCTTTACCGCGCCGGGCAAGGCCATGGTCGGCGAGCGCCCAAAGCCCTTCGGCGAAGCGCTCGCCTTTGACCCGATCACGTCGACTTTAATCTTCGGCGAGTACGACGCGGTGCTGGTGGACGCAATGGGGACGGTGGCTGAGGCCAAGGCTCTCGCGGATTGGGTGGCTCTGCACAACCGCAACCTCGAGACCATCTATATAACGCACGCCCATTTCGACCATTTCTACGGTTTAAGTGTTCTGCTCGACCGTTTCCCCGGCGCCCGGGCGATTGCAACGCCGAAGACAGTGAAGGCCATGCAGATGTCTTTCACTCCCACGGTGGAGCGGTTAGCCCGCCGGATGTTTCCCGGGCAGGTGGCCACTAAGCTGGTTTCACCAGAGCCCTATGTGCACGACACGTTCACTCTCGAAGGCCGCGAATTGCGCATCATCGAGCAGGGCCGCACCGACAGTCCCGCTTCGACCTCGCTCTATGTTCCGTCGATCGGCTTGATCGTCGCTGGCGACGTTGTGTACAACCAATGCCGCATGTACGTCGGCGACACCACCCCCGAGAGCCGAAAGAATTGGATCGCGGACCTGGATCGCTTAGCGGCCCTGAATCCCACGATTGTCGTCGCCGGTCACAAGAAGACCGGCGCGCCCGACTCTCCCTCGACGATCCAGGACACCAAGCGTTACCTCGAGGACTTCGATCGGCTGCAGAAAACCGCGACGTCCGACCATGCGCTGTTCGATCAGATGACGGAGCTATACCCGCATTGGGTAGCCAATCAGTCGTGGTTGATGTTCGGGTTCCCCGGAGCATAATTCACATCCACCGCGGTAGCCGGTCCTTACGCACTTTGGAGGAAGCCGCGGACGATGAGCTAGCTCACATTCAAGAGCACAGAATCGATTTCAAAAAGGAGAACAATAATGACAACTAAAGGAAAAGTCTTAGTGCTAGTCTCGAGCGGTCGTGGCCTGCCCTTGAAAGATAGCAAGGTTTATACCGGCGCTGGTTACTATCTCAACGAGCTTACGGTTCCGGTTCGCGCCCTGATGAAGGAGGGCTACGAAATCACTTTCGCCAACCCCAAAGGCAACGCGCCCCAAGTGGATGTGCATTCAGAGGTCGCCGATTTCTTTGGCGGGGATGCGGCCAAGCTTCAGGACTATATGATATTCCGCGACGGCCTGACCGGGCTCAGAGATCCAACCCGCATCGCGGATGTCATCGCATCAGGCCTGGATCAATATGACGCCGTTTTCGTCCCCGGCGGCCATGGCCCGATGATCGATCTTCTCGATGACCCCAATGCCGGCATAGTGATGAGACACTTTCATAAGACATCCAAGCCTACGGCAGTGCTCTGCCATGGCCCGATTTCACTTCTCTCAGCTCTTCCGAATTCGACGGAGGTGGTCGCCGCGCTGGCGGCGGGCGATGCCGCTGGAGCGCATGAAAAGGCTAAAGGTTGGATCTATTCCGGCTATAAGATGACTATCTTTTCGACAGCGGAAGAGCAGCAGCGGGAGCCGCTTGAGATTGGCGGCAAGGTTCTCTTCTACCCCGACTTCGCCTTGCGTACGGCGGGCGGTGACGTAAGTGTGGTCGCTCCATGGGGGAGCTATGTCCTGCAAGATCGCGAGTTGATTTCAGGCCAGAACCCGTTCTCTGACGAAGCGCTTCTGAAACTTCTTCTACCGGCACTCAACGCGAGTCGTAAATGAACAGCGTACAAATCGAACAGAATAGCTATCAGATGCCCCCGGAGGAGCAGACGCCGCACCTTGCATGCCGCACCTTGCATGAAACACCTTAAAGCGCCGACTTTGATGGCGCAGCTTCGCCGCGATGCCGCTGGAGATCCTGTCACAAACACCTGTGACGAACTCGCTTTGTTGGCGACGCTCAGTCCATTAGAATTGAGCTGTTGAGGACGAGGGAGATTTGTCTTCCTCCCACTGCTCCTTTTCGATGAGGAGGCGTGACGCGCAACAATCGTCATCGCGCCTGTTGGCCGCTGTTAACCACTTCTGAAACAGTCCAATCTTTCCACTCGGAAAAAATCGACCGTAACTCCTTATTCCGCAATATTTTGCCTATAACTCTAACGCGCTCAATATTTTGCAGAGCTTTTTTCAAAACGACCCAATGCTTTCAATATTTTAGGGGTATACCGGGGGAGGGGGGTACCCCGCCGAATGCACCTGAATATGTGCATGTGGTCGTCGCCAAAAATGCCGGTGAAAAATTATCACTCTGTGAACAGACGTTCCATCGTGACTTGCCGACAACCGATGCAATCGTACGACGGCGTACCGATAAAACCCCCATCTTCCACCGGATTCTGCGGCGACCCACAGGGAATCCACAACATGACGATGCTGACCGCTTGCGGCGCGACGCCCGGTCGCGGACACTGTTCTAATGGCGACCCCCGGCGACTTCGCAGCGACGCTCAAGCAGCAGGCCGATATCGTGCGCGTTATCGGCGAATACGTGAAGCTGCGCAAGGCCGGAGCGCAGAACTATCAGGGGCTGTGCCCGTTTCATCAGGAAAAGACGCCATCGTTCTCGGTGCACGCCACCAACCAGTTTTTCCATTGCTTCGGCTGCGGCGTCTCAGGCGACGTCTACAGCTTCGTCCAGAAGATCGAGAACATCACCTTCCCGGAAGCCGTGCGGGTGATCGCTGAGAAACTCGGCGTCCCCATGCCGAAAATGCAGTACGCCTCCGAGGAAGAGGCGCGGCAGGCGAAACAGCGTGGCGGACTGCTCGATATTAACGAACGCGCCTGCGTCTTCTTTCAGGAGCAGCTACGCAAGTCCGAGTCGACACACGCCCGCGAGTATCTCAAATCGCGCGGCTTGACCCCGGAGATCATCGCCGAGTTCCGTATCGGCTTCGCACCAGAGAGAGGTTTTCAGTTGCGCGATTCGTTGGGCCGTCAGTTTGATGAAGATCTGATGCGCGACTCAGGTCTCTTCTCCTGGAAGGAAAAAGATCAAACAGCAGAGACCCCTGCGGGAGCAGGCCAACCGACAACCGACAACCGACAACTGACAACTTTGTATTCCAAGTTTCGCAACCGCGTGATGTTCCCCATCACTAATGAGCAGGGGAAGGTCATCGCGTTCACCGGCCGAACCCTCGCTGCCGACGAAAAATCCGGACCGAAATATCTGAACTCGCCGGAGACGCCGATCTATTCCAAGTCGCGCGTGTTGTTCAACATCGACAAGGCGAAGCAGGCGATTCGGCAACTCGATTACGCCATCCTGGTCGAAGGCCAGATGGATTGCATCTCCGTCTACGCCGCCGGATTTAAAAATGTCATAGCCAGCTCAGGCACTGCTTTCACCGAGCCGCAAGCGCGCCTGCTCGGCCGTTTCAGCAAGAACATTGTGGTGAACTTCGACCCCGACACCGCCGGAGCCGCGGCTGCCGAGCGCTCGCTTACTCTGCTGGTCAGCGAGGACTTTCAAATCAAGGTGCTGACGCTGGAGACCGGCTTTGACCCTGACCTGTACGTCCGCGATAAGGGCAAGGATGCGTATGGCGATGCGCTGCACCACTCGGCGCGCTACTTCGACTACCTGATCGAGCGCGCCCGAGCACAGTTTCCCTTCCGCACGCCCGAGGGAAAGGTTAAGGCGGTCAACTTCCTGTTGCCGCATATCCAGCGCGTCCCTAGCCGCATCGCTCGGGACGAGCTGGCAAACGAAATCTCGCACCGGTTGGGGATCGAGTCGTCGGTGCTACGCCAGGAGTTGAGGCGCGCTGCCACCGCGCGGTCCACGCAGCACGTCACGTCGCCGGCGATCTCCGCATGTACCGATGCCGAACGCGTGCTCATCCGCGCGCTTGCTTCCCGCGATCTGGCGCATGCTCCCATTAGCCAGCGTGAAGGGCAGGATCTCGACTTCGACGCTGCTCGCCAAGCCCACTTTGCGCTAAGCGACGATCCGGTGCACGTCGGCTGTGGCGCCGAAGAACTCATCAATACGTTGCTGACCGGAGTGGAAGAGGGTACCGACGCAATGTCTCTTCCCGTGAGCGAAGAGCATCGCGCACTGCTTGCGTCGATCTTGATGCAAGCCAACGAAGAACTTACCCCTGAGTTGCTGGAGAGCGCCTTGCGATCGTTGAAACGCCGACATCAGCAGCGCGAACTTGAGCAACTGCAGCGCCGGGTAAAGGAGTTGGAGACAAAAGAGGACCTCGCTTCCCGGGTGCAATTAGCCCAGGAACGACTCCGGCTAAAACAGGCCAACCGGGCGGCAGGGGAGGCATCCGGCTCGTAACTGGTTGAAGAGAATAGCTGAAGCCAACACCTTACATCCGACATCTAAGTATATGTACGCGTGAGCTTTGTGTCTCCGCGCCATCGGTTACGCCCACCTCGGGCGACGGTAAGCGAAAAAAGGCTAGGAGAGCGGGCTTGGCCTATGCTAAAATTCGAAGGTTTCTGCATATGCCGGTATCTCGGTACCACTCCCGCCAGACGTGTGCATCCTAACCGCGCGCCTTGCAGCAGGCGCCACGCAGGGGAAATTCTGCCTTGGCTTTAGACGATAAGTACGACGACATTAAGAAGTTGATCGATGTGGGCAAAGAGAAGGGATACCTCACTTATGACGAGGTAAACGATCTCATCCCGCACGACGTCCACTCGCCCGACGACCTCGATGACCTGATTACCACCATCGGTACGCAGGGCATTGATGTGCTCGAGGGCCCCAAATCCGACAAAAAGTTCGACGGTGAGCTCGAAGCCGGCGAGGACATGGAACTGGACCTCACGCCCGGCACGATGGAGAAGACCAACGATCCCGTCCGCATGTATCTGCGCGAGATGGGAACCGTCCCGTTGCTCACGCGCGAGGGCGAAGTCGAGATCGCCAAGCGCATCGAGCGCGGACAGCTTCGCGTTCTGAAGGCACTTTCCCGTTCACCGATCGTGATTCGCGAGATCCTCGCCATCGGCGAAGATCTGAAGCGCGGAGTCCGCTCCATCAAGGAAATCGTCCTCTTCGACGACGAGGAAATCACCGAAGAGGTGCTGCTGAACCGGATGAAAGATATCACCGGTCGCATCGACGAACTGAACAAGCACTACAAGAAGTCGATGCAACTGGTCGAGAAGCTCGCCGACACTCCGCAGCGAAAGAACCCCCGGCTGAATCGCAAGGTGCGCTGGCAGTTGGGACGCGAGCAGGTCGCGATCTCGAAGGTCATCCGCACGCTGGGTTTCACCAATGTAGAGCGCAAGCGGCTGATTGACCGCGTCAACAAGGCTGTCGACAGCATGCGCGGGCTCGACAAGCAGGCGCTGAACTTCGACAAGCGCGCCGAGCAGACCCGCTCCGACGACCAGAAGAAGGAATACAAGCGACAGGCGCGGCAGATTCGCGCCGACCTGGAGCGCTTGGAGCAGGACGCGGGCGCCAGCTTCACTGAGCTGAAGCGCACCCAGCGCGAGATCGTGCAGGGCGACGTCGATGCCGAGTACGCCAAGCGCGAGTTAATCGAAGCCAACCTGCGACTGGTGGTTTCGATTGCGAAAAAGTACACCAATCGCGGACTGCAGTTCCTCGACCTGATTCAGGAAGGCAACATTGGCCTGATGAAGGCGGTGGACAAGTTCGAGTATCGTCGCGGCTACAAGTTTTCGACGTACGCGACGTGGTGGATTCGTCAGGCCATCACCCGCGCCATCGCCGACCAGGCGCGCACCATCCGCATTCCGGTGCACATGATCGAGACCATCAACAAGCTCATCCGGACTTCGCGCCAGCTGGTGCAGGAACTGGGACGCGAGCCTACTTCGGAAGAGATCGCCAAGCGCATGGACATCCCGGTGGCCAAGGTGCGCAAGGTGCTGAAGATCGCGCAGGAGCCGATTTCGCTGGAAACGCCGATCGGCGAAGAAGAAGATTCGCACTTGGGCGACTTCATCGAAGACCGCGCCGTGGTCTCGCCGGCCGAAGCCGTGATCAACGTGAACCTCAAGGAACAGACAGCGCAGGTCCTGCGCACGTTAACTGCTCGCGAGGAGAAGGTGATCAAGATGCGCTTCGGGCTGGAAGATGGCTCCGAGCACACGCTGGAAGAAGTCGGCCAGTCGTTCGCGGTCACACGCGAGCGTATCCGCCAAATCGAGGCGAAAGCGCTGCGCAAGCTGCGTCATCCGTCGCGCTCGCGCAAGCTGCGCGCGTTTATGGACGGCGTGCACGACTAGGAGCTGTCAGCTCTCAGCCGTCTGCTCTCAGCTTTTTGAAAGGGCACGGCTTCAGCCGTGCCGAGAAGGTGACAATAAAGAATCGGGGCATCAGCCCCGGGAAAGGCGCGAGCAATCGCGCCTTTTCTTCTGAAGACGACCTATCCGATGGCTATGTCCTCGCTGCTATGCTGAGGCATGTTTCGCACACGATTCGCAAAAGATATTGTTGCCGAATTTCTTCCTCCCTTGCGCCCTCGCAAACTACAAAAGGTGATCATTCTTTGCGATGGAATGCCGGGGATACCGCGCAAGCAGCCGCTCTCCGACTGGCTCGCGAAAAAGGGTTATTGGGTTTTCTACCCGCGGTATCGGGGAGCGTGGGAGAGTGGTGGCGAGTTTCTTGCGCGCTCACCGCATGAAGACATTCTGGACGTCATCAGCGGCTTGAATCGGCCAATTCGCGACGCGGCGTTTGGAAAGATGTTCAATGTTGAGTCCGATGAGATCTTCATCATCGGCGGCAGCTTTGGAGGAACGGCGGCTATCCTCTGCTCTCTTGATCCACGTGTGAAGCGCGTCGTCGCCAACTGCCCTGTCGTGGATTGGTCGCTTCTGCGCAGCGCCTTGCGAGCCGAGACTACGAATCTTAGCTACCTTGCTTACCTTCGCGACGCATTCGGTCATGGCTATCGCCTGGCAGAGAAGAACTGGAACAAGCTGCACAGTGGCACATTCTTCAATCCGATTCATCATGCGGATGAAATCGATCCTTCAAAGATCATGATGTTCCACGCCAAAGACGATCCGAGCATTCCGTGGCGATCGGTTGATAACTTTGCGAGAACGACGGGTGTGAAGCTGAAGCTATTCGCGCGGGGAGGGCACGGCAGGACGGAGTTCATCGTGCAGACGTACTGGCCGGAGATTAAGAGGTTTTTCGAGAGGAAATGATCGTGCTTTCAGGTTGTCATCCTGAGCGGAGTGAGGTCGTATGCGACCCAACGCAGTCGAAGGACCCCCACATTCGCCGAGTTCGTTCTGACTATAGAGGCCCTTCGACTCGTCGTCCGCCGCGGCGGACTCCTCGCTCAGGATGACAATCTTGGATTAGTTGCCAAGCCTCACCCGGTCTCCACCCCGAAAAATTCCTCTACCTTCGCTAACTCAGTCGTCCGCGAATATTTCGGCAGGCTATCCAGGAAGATGCGCCCGTACTGCTTCTTCAGAATGCGGTTATCGAGTAGACACAGCAGACCTCGGTCGTGCAGCGAACGAATCAGGCGGCCGAATCCCTGCTTCAGCGAAATGACCGCGCTCGGAACCTGGTAGTCGAAAAAGGCATGTCCGCCGGCTTCGTCGATCGCTTTGATGCGCGCCGCGACCACCGGATCGTTAGGCACGGCAAACGGCAGGCGATCGATAATGACGCAACTCAATTGCTCGCCCTGCACATCCACGCCCTGCCAGAAAGATGATGTCGCGAACAGCACGCAATTGGGGGTCATGCGAAATTCTTCCAGCAACGCGTTTTTGGGCGCGCTGCCCTGCAGCAGCATTGGATATTCAATCTCGCCCAGCAGCCGTTCATGAAGCTGATGCATGAGCGCGTAGCTGGTGAACAGGCAGAATGCACGTCCGCGCGTAATCTCCAGCAGCCGCCGCACGCGCTCGGCGGCGGTTTCGACGAATCGCGGCTCACGCGGATCGGGCAAGTCGGGCGGCACATAGAGCAACGCCTGGCTGGCGTAGTCGAAATGCGAAGGGACAATCAGCTCGCGCGCATGCTCCAGGCCAAGGCGTCCGCGTATGTATTCGAAGCCTCCGCCCACGGCCAGCGTTGCCGAGGTGAGCACCGCCGAGCTGAGATTCTCGAACAGAGTTGTCCGCAGAATGTCGGAAACCGTAATCGGAGTGGCCTGCAGAAAAACATTCTGTTGCCCGCCACTACGAAATCCCCGGCGATCTCCCCTGCGCTCGATCCAGAACACCGTGTTGCGCTGGTTCGATTCCAGAATGAATCCCAGTTGCACGCGCAGCTCTTCCACCCGGCGCGACAGGTTGTGAACCTCATCCGGCTTGTTGGGAATGGCTTGCAGCTCGGTGTAAAGGTGCATGAGCGTGTTCTGGAAGCCGAGGTACTCATCACCGTTTTCTTCGAGAAATTCGCCACGATTTTCAAAGGCAAATCGTCCTTCGCCCGGCGGAATAAGCGAAAAGAAAAACTGCGACCGCTCCCGCACCCGGCTGCATGCTCCCAACACATCGACCGCCAGAACATTGGCTCGGCGTAATGTCCCATCCACATCGCGCAGCAACTCTTCAACGCGAAGATTCGAGACCGAGATGCCGAAGTAATCAGCGGCCACGTCTTCTAGTTCATGGGCCTCGTCGAAGATGACAACGCCTGCTTCGGGCAGCACTCCGGCATCGGCGGCGAAATCGGCGCCCGCTTTGATCGCCAGGTCGGCGCAGAAGAGGTGATGGTTCACGATGATGATGTCGCTTTCTGCGGCACGGCGGCGCATCTCGGTGATGAAGCAGCGGTCGAACTGCTGACACTCCGAGCCGATGCAGCGGTCGGTGCGCGCGTCGAGCTTGCCCCACAGTTGGCTCGACTCCGGCAGTTCAGCCAGTTCGGCACGATCTCCGTTGACCGTGATTTTTTCCCAGTCGCTGATAATTTTGAAATGGCTGATTTCTTCCAACCCATTAAGCACTGGTTGGTCGGCAAGATCGTAGACCTTCTTGCGGCAGAGGTAATTTGCCCGTCCCTTCATGTAGCAGACGCGCAGCTCGCCCATGTGCTGTGAAAGGAAGGGGACATCCTTAAAGTAGAGCTGCTCTTGTAGGGTCTTTGTGCCGGTTGAAATAATGACGCGCTTGCCGGAGCGAATCACCGGCAACAGGTAGGCCAGAGTCTTTCCCGTTCCGGTGCCGGCTTCGACAATCAAGTGACGGCGTTCTTCGATCGCCTGCGCAACCGCTTCAGCCATTTGCAACTGTCCGCGGCGAAACTCGTAGGCGGGATGGGTGCGCGCCAACAGGCCTCCGGGACCGAAGAACTGGTAGAGGGTCGGCATCGCCGGGGCGGACTGGGATGGGGAAGACACGGTGAGAGAGCGGTAGTCCCTATAATAGCGGTTCGGAACATTGCTGTTGAAAGGTCCCGTGACTCCACGTAAACACTACGGAGATAGCAATAGCCAAGGCACCAGCTCGCTGGGGTTACTGGCCATCGTTGGGCGGCCCAATGTGGGTAAATCGACGCTGTTCAACCGGCTGGTCGGCTCGCGGCGCGCCATCGTGGGCGACGAGCCCGGCATCACGCGCGACCGCCTCTACGGCGAAGCCGAGTGGAATGGCCGGAAAATGCGCGTCGTCGATACCGGCGGCATTATTCCCGAAGATAAAGAACTGATCCCGTCGGAAATCTTTCGCCAGGCCCGGGTCGCGCTGGACGATGCCAACGCCATCGTGATGGTAGTCGATGGCCGCACCGAGTTAGCCTCGCCCGACATGGAACTGGCGCGTCTTCTGCTGCGCATGGGTAAGCCGCTGGTGCTCGCCGTCAACAAGATGGATACGCCAAAGATGGATCCGTACGCCGAAGAATTTCGTCGCCTTGGCATCAAGGAACTGATCCCGATCTCGGCGGAGAACGGCAATGGCCTGGTCGAGTTGCTGGAGCATGTGCTGCAATTCATGCCCGAAACGCCGCAGGTCCAAGAACACGAGCAGAACGCATCGGTGGAATCCGACCTCGAGCCCGAGCAACAAGGCGAGAGTGACGAGCCCGAGCCGCGCGAAACCAAGGTCGCGATCATCGGCCGCCCCAACGTCGGTAAGTCGACTTTGCTGAACGCGCTGACCGGAACTGGCCGCGCCATCGTCTCTCCTGTCGCCGGCACCACCCGCGACGCTGTTGACGAACTGGTCGAGCACGATGGCAAAACCTATCGTTTTATCGATACGGCAGGCATCCGGCGCAAGGGAAAGACCGAATTAATGGCCGAAAAGCTGTCCGTAGTGATGGCCCGGAAGCATTTGGAGGCTGCGGATGTATCACTTGTAGTCATGGATGCGGTGGAAGGCATAACTTCAAGTGATGCGACAATTGCGGGTTATGCGCACGAAAGCGGGCGTTCCGTCATCATTATCATCAATAAATGGGACCTGGTGACCACGGCTAGAACCGATGGCAAGCCCCCCGCCGACCGGTCGATCTATGAAGAGCAGGTGCGGCGGCATCTGAAATTTCTCTCGTATGCCCCCGTGGTATTTGTCTCGGCCTCAACCGGACAGAACATGGCCAAGCTTTACTCGACCCTGGAACTGGTCGCCCGCGAGCGGCGCAAGCGTATCGGCACCGGCGAGATGAATCGCTTCCTTAGCCACATTGATTTCGAGCGCGCTTCGGTGCCGATGTCGAAGCGGGTGAAGATTCTCTACATGACGCAAAGCAATGTCGCGCCGCCGACGTTCATTCTCTTTACCGATCGCCAGGTGAAGCTGCACTTCTCGTATGAACGCTTTCTGGAGAACCAGATTCGTGCGGCATTTGGATTTGTAGGCGCTCCGATCTGGATCAAGAACCGCGCGCGCAACGAACCGAAAGGAAAGCGCTAGGAGTTCGCAGCCTGCATCTGCTTCGCCTTCATCCGGTCGCTGTGGTTGGCCGCTGACAGATATGCGCCGACCAGCAGCAGCATGCCGCTGATATAGGCCCAGAACATCAGCGTCACGGATACGGCAAATGGACCGTAGACTTCCGGAAAATTGAGCCAGCGTAGCGACCAGACATAAGCGTACTTCGCCGCCTCGGTAAGCAGGGCCATGATAATGGCGGCGGGCAGCACGGCGCGGATGGGCACACGGCCATTCGGCAGCAGCCAGTAAATCACGAAGTAAATGCCAACGCTACAAACGATGGCTGCGATCTTCAGCAGCAGGAACTGCACGCCGGCAAAAACCAGGCTGTCGCTTCCCATGGTCAGGGCAAAATGCTTCAGGCCGGTCGCGGTTGCCGCAACCGATAGCAACGCAAGCGTTCCGCACGTCGCCGCAAGTCCCAGGGCGACTATGCCGTTCATCAAGTAGTTGCGATTCTTCTTGAATCCCCACACGCTGTTCAGTGCGACCTCGAGCGGAAGAAAGACACCAGTCGAGGTAATGAGCAACATAACGCCCGACAGGATCTGCCCGCGGCCCTTCACGCTGGCCAGAAATTGCAGGTTGCGGATCACGAAATCCTGGTTGCTGGGCAGGTATTGCCGTACCAGTTCGATAACGATGTTGTACATGTCGGCCGAGTGAAATACCCGGCGCGTGACCGTCAACAGGAGAACGATAAATGGAAAAAACGAAAGGATGGCATTGGCGGCGACCGAGAAGGCGTAGGTATGGACTTCAGTCTTCAGCAGATAACGCAGCGCAGGTAAACCATAACGGCGCGTCCGTCCCACAACGCTGACCGAGGATGGTTCAACCTCGTCCCGATGCTCGGCGTCGTCGGCTTCGAGCAGACCCTTGGCGGCCACACCCGTCTGTAAAACATCAGAGTTCAACTCGGCCATGCTGGCACCGGCTGCCCGCGAAGCATCACTGGCGGTCGCTGACTCAGAGAATGAGCTGGCATTAAGAGTCTCGCTGGCGGTGACGTCGGGCTGATTACTCATTCTTTACATCAATGCTAGCAGGGTGGCTGCGTTCGAGCAGTGTGGATCCGGTTAACGAGCGACCATTACGGAGCATGGGTCGGAATAGTCAGATTATTTGCGATTTTTGTGGAAACTTGGGCCGCTACCAGGTCGAACGCTCTCATCGTGAGCCCATATCCAGGCGCAGTATCACGGGCTGAAACGGTTCCTTCGATCACCGGAGCTCTGGGCGTGATCTGGTGCAGGCGATAAATGACGAGGAAGTTCACTTCAGGGGCTCGCGTATCTGCACCACCGTAGGGCGCGCCGATGCTCTGCTGCGGCGTGGGAAATGCCGTATGCGGCACCTCACCGAACTGCGCCGCGTTGGTAGAGAGAAGGCTGAAAAGAACGTAGTCGCAGGATTTTTCCTGGGCAAGCTTCAGGTCTTCATCGCTCAGTTGGCGTCCGTATTTCTCATACGGGCTGCGGTCCGGGATGCCGCTGGGTGGCATTCCCAACTCAGGCACGGTGATGCCTTCGAGCACAAAGTGATGACTCTTGTCAGGTTTTCGTTCGCTCAACGCTTTGGTTTGCATTTTCAGGAAAATAGGATTGACCGTTGGCGAGTTATTGATGCTTCCAGCCAAGGTGGTGGTCTGTACGTTCACGCAGACCCGTATCGTCTTATTTTGCTGAGCGTTGCAGATGGATGTGGCAGCTAAGAGGAATCCGACGGCAAGCTTGAATGCTGAGGAAGCCATAAGCTGAACCTCTCCGCCCTTTGCCTACCGGTTTAAGATATCCCGAAACGGTCCTGCTCACAAGCGATTGTGAACTAGGTACTTGCGAAAATCCTGAGTTCCTGCGATTATGCTTTGCTTCCCCCTCCGCGGGTACGAGTGGGAGGCTTTCAGCCGCCAACGGCTGGAATGCGGATTTGGGTTGATGTTTCTGGTCAGCAGTCAAAATTCTCGCATTGTACGGACTACAGGGCACGCCTTGATGCCTGGCATCATTCCCTTCGGCATGTTCCCGGTCCTTCCCCCACTGCAGAAGTGCTGCGAACTGAGCGGCAACCCTTGTTTAAACGGAAACGTTTTCCCGGCGACGTCGAGACGTCTCTCGCGCGTTCTTCTCAGGGTGCGCGTGCGTCCGCCGAGCAGGGGTATCTCTGGCGATAAAGTGCGAAAGGAGTAGGTTGTGAGAGAGAAAGGTACAGTGAAGTGGTTTAACGGGGCCAAGGGCTACGGATTCATTCAGCGGTCCACGGGCGAGGATGTTTTCGTTCATTTTTCGGCGATCCAGGAAAACGGATACCGCAGCTTGAACGAGGGCGAGACGGTAGAGTTCGATCTTACCAAGGGGCCCAAGGGCTTCCAGGCTGCTAACGTCGTGCGCGCTGTTTAGAAAGTCTCCGCGACGGCAGTCTTCGTCGCGCCACTTCGGACAGCGAAGACTGCAATTAGCGCCAACCACTGAACCCTCCTGCAAAGGAGGGTTCTCCTTGAGCGCTACGGCGTTATGCGGAGCAAACCGATCGGAAGAAATTGGTTTGCCGTCCCCCCCTGGTACAACTACTTCGACAACCGAGGGTTTTAGCAGTAGGCTGTCCTAGTCCCCCGCAGCGGGCGGGCCATCATGATTCTCGCGAAGCTGCGCAATGCGTTGTTCCTCGCTGTAGTCGCCTCGGTGCCGATGTTCGCCCAGACCTCGCCTGGCACAGCAAATCAGGCAACTCCAAATGCCACGAATACGGCCGACCTGCCGGAAATCTCCACCCAGGAGCAGACCCCGTCCTTCCAGGTCAAGGTCAATCTGGTTGAGATTCGGACTGTGGTGCGTGACAGCAGCGGCAAAGCCGTGGGGAATCTCAAGCAAGAAGACTTCGTCGTGCTCGACGACAAGAAGCCGCAGTCCATCACGCGCTTTGCCGTCGAGCGATACGAGGCGCCGTCGGCCCCAGCGGCTGCGCAATCGCCGGCCTCGGGCACGGCAGGTGAAGTTCGCTCGCATCTCGCCGGGTCGTGGCGCCTGACATACCTGTTCGACGATTTCAACTCCACTCCCAACGATGTTGTGAACGCCCAGAAGGCTGCGAACCATGCGATCGACTCGCTAGCTCCCGGTGAACTTCTCGCTATCTATACGTTGTCCGGTCAAGTGGCGCAGGACTTCACTGACGACAAGTCGGTGTTGCGAGCGGCGGTGCGGCAGTTGCACCCCAGGCCGCGTCCGGGATCGCGTCCGGGCGATTGTCCTCCCATTGACTACTACATCGCCGACCAAATTGTGAGTTACAGCGATGTCCGCGCTCTCGATGTGGTCACGGCGGAGGTTCTTGCCTGCCAATTTGACGGCCATTACAACCAGCAGGCGAGAAGCCTTGCGCGTGCGGCCGCGGACCGCGAAGTGAGTCTCGGAGAGTCGCAAGGTAACATCGCCTTGCATACCTTCAATGACGTTGTGCAGCGCATCAGTTTGTTCGCCGGGCAACGCACCTTGGTGTTTCTGTCACCTGGGTTCTACGTAGGCAGGCCGCAGCAGCAAGCGTTGACTGATGCGTTGAATCGCGCAATTCAGTCCGGTGTGGTGGTGAACACAGTTGACCTGCGAGGCGCAGCCCCCAGCCCGGTATTCGGCACTGACATAAGCGAAAAGGCTTCAGGCACAGCGATAGTGGGAGTCGATATGCTGAAGTACAAGCAGGGTTTGAGCTCGGCGCAATCCGACCCCCTGATTGCAGATGGCGAATGCAACCGGGGGCAAGAATTTCCGCAACAGCAACGATTTGTCCGGTGGCCTTAATAGTCTGAGCGCGCCGCCGGAATATTCCTATCTGCTGGCGTTCAACCCGCAAGATCTGAAGAACGACGGCAAATTCCACACCTTGAAAGTCGAGCTGAAGCAGCCTGCTCGGTTACACGGTGCAGGCGCGAAAAGGCTATTATGCTCCTCTGCCGGAAGGTTCCGGCGAACAAGCGAAGCGTGAGATCGCCGAGGCGGTCTTCGCGCAGGATGAAATCCACGAATTACCGCTGCGGGTGCAGACGCAGTTCTTCCGTTCCGGGGATGATTCGGCCAAGGTTTTCGTCTTGGTTCACGTCGATGTGCGTCACATGCAGTTCAAAAAGGCCGATGGCCGTAATCTGAACGAGCTGACGGTGGTTGCGGCGCTCTTCGACCGCAACGCCAATCTGGTGACCGCGAAGAGCAGTACAGTCAAAATGCATATTAAGGATGAAACTCTGGATACGAAGTTGGATTCGGGGATTACAGTTAAGAGCAACTTCGACGTGAATCCCGGCAATTATCTGGTGCGGATTGTTGCCCGGGATCAACAGGGCAAGATGCTCACGCAGAACGAAGTAGTTGATATTCCGTAGTTCGTCATTCCATTGTCATCCCGAGCGCGCTTCTTTTGCGCAGCGAGGGATCCAGGCGTTCCGATTCGCGCCGGTGCGCGAAAGGAACGCATCCTCTTGGAGGTCCCCATGAAGTCCCGTCGTTTCTTCTGGACAGCAATCGTTACCCTACTGGTCGCGGCTTGTTCTGTCTCGCGCCCTGCATTGGCCCAGCAAGCCACCGCGCAGCCTGCGACGGCGACAACCACGATCAAAGCCGAGACAAGGCTGGTGCTGGTTGATGTGATCGTCACCGACAAAAAGGGCGACTACATTAACAATCTCGAACAGAAGGACTTCAAGGTATGGGAAGACGACCAGGAGCAGAAGATCAAGACTTTCTCCTTCGAACAAGGCGCCGCTCCCAGCGAAGGCACGAAACGTCATCTGGTGCTGTTCTTCGATGATGATTCCATGCAGCCGGCAGACCAGAGCCGGGCACGTGCTGCTGCCGCCAAGTTTTTGGACACCAACGCCGGGCCGGGCCGCTACTTCGCAATTATTGACTATGCCGGGACGATGCGCGTTACCCAGAACTTCACCGATGACGTAGTGCACCTGAAGCAGGTCGTAAGCCAGCCCAAGCTCTCGACCGATGCAAGCCTGAATGCCTCGCTGGGAAACCCCTTCTTCGCCAGCTACGACGCCTATAGCAACCGTAACGTTCTGCTCGCGCTGCGCAGCGTGGCCCGCAGCATGAGCGCTCTTCCTGGACGCAAGAGCCTGGTGTGGCTAACGTCCGGCCTGCCCATGACTCCCGATAATCAGGCCGAGATGACGGCGCTGATTAATGATTGCAATCGCGCCAATGTTGCCGTCTATCCTCTCGATGTTCGGGGATTATCGGGAGCGATCTTCACTGGCGAAAGCCGGCCACCGTTGCGCAGGCACGGACCGCAGCTTGTCTACGCGCAACTCGATTCCACCGACAGTGAGGGCTATAGTGACGGCGCTCCGCGGCTGGTGTACGTATTCCAGAAGGGAGGAAGCGGCGGGGCCGGCGGAGGTAAACCAGGCGGAGGAACGACCGGAAACACCGGCGGCCATCCAACCGGCAACCCCGGAAAAGGCACCTACAATCAGCCCTTTAATCCAGTTCCATTCACCAACCCCGTGAATCAACCGGGGACAATCCTACTGCCGCCTTTACAGGGTTCGGCGTCGACTACGCAGCAGGTACTCTATTCGGTCGCTACCGGGACGGGCGGATTCATTATCGCCAACAACAATGATCTTTTGGCTGGACTGGAGAAGGTCGGCAAGGAGTCTAGCGAATATTACGTGCTGGGATATACGCCTGCGACGTCCGAGGATGGCTCTTGCCACGCGCTGAAAGTAAAGGTGGATCGTTCAGGAGCGCAGGTGCGCGCGCGTACCGGTTATTGCGCGGTCCGTCCGCCGGACTTCCTGGCCGATAAGCCGATTGCCAAGCAACTGGAAGCGCACGCGCTCGGATCCCAATCGGGTGACATTACCGGCTCACTGGCGGCGCCATTCTTCTATACCTCGCCGGAAACCGCCCGCGTGAACTTGGCGCTTGACCTCGCGGGCAGCTCGATAAAGTTCAACAAGGAAAAGGGCAAGTACCACGCGACATTGAACGTCCTGGGAGTGGCGACTAAGGCCGACGGCACGGTGGCAGCCCGCTTCAGCGACGCCGTCGATCTGGAATTAGATAAAAAGCAGCTTGATGATTTCGCGAGCAAACCTTACCACTACGAAAACCAGTTCTACATCGCGAGCGGCCAATACAAGCTCAACCTCGCAGTGAACACCGGCGACAAGTACGGCAAATTTGAGGTTCCGCTGGTGGTCGATCCCTACGATAAATCGCAGTTCAGCATGAGCGGCCTTGCGCTCAGCAAGGAGTTTCACAAGGTCAGCGACATGTCCGAGAACCTGGATGCGATGTTGCTGCAGGACCGCACGCCGCTCATCACACAAGGTTTGCAGATAGTTCCTGCTGGTGAAAATAGGTTCAAGAAGTCGGAGCGCGCCGCCGTCTACCTGGAAGTTTACGAACCAGCAAGCGCTGATTCGAGTCCGCCCAAGATTTCACTGAAGCTCAGCATTCTAGATGAAAAGACTGGAAAGTCAGAGCTCGAAGCAGGAGTTTCGAACACCGCAGCCTCTGTTGTGCCGGGCAATCCGGTGATACCCATGGGAGTGCCGTTGCCTCTCGATCACCTGCAACCTGGAACGTATGTCGTAGAGCTGAGTGCCACGGACTCCGCAGGCCATTCGACTGCGGCGCGCAAAGCGGTGTTCACGGTCGAATAGAAAGCAACTAGCAATTTAGCAAAACCAGATCATCCTGCAAGTCGCAGGGCATCGTTGTGGACCGATGTTCGCCACGTCTTAATAGCTGTTCGTCACTTCTATGCGTCGCAACTATATGCATTGTGCATATAATGCGAAGGCATGGCCGACAAGGAATCCATTGACGCTCTTCTCCCGCTGCAGCCGACGTCTTTTCACATCCTGCTGTCGCTGGCGGATGAAGACCGGCACGGCTACGCCATCATTCAGGACATTGCACGCCGCACCAACGGCGAGATCAAGCTGAGTGCGGGCACGCTGTATCGCTCCATTCAGCGACTGCAAGAGCAGGCACTGATCGTCGAGACCAGGACCCGGCCTGCCCCCGAAGAAGATGACGAGCGTCGCCGCTATTACCGCATCACCACGTTGGGTAAGGCGGTGGCGCAGGCGGAGGTGAGGCGGCTGCACGACCTGCTGAAGATGGCGCGCTCCTGCGGGGTGGTGCCGAGGACGACGTAATGAAGTTCTATCGCCTGCTGTTGCACCTGTATCCCTCGTCCTATCGCGCGGACTATGGCGACGAGATGTGCGCCGACTTCGAGCAGGAGCTTCGCCTCAGCAGCGGCGTGCTGTCGAAGATTTGGCTGTGGCTGGCGGCGGTTGTCGACGTGGTGTCAAATGCAGCCGTGGTGCAGTGGGAGATCGCCCGGCGCGACATCTCATATTCATTACGCTCGCTCAAGCTCTCGCCCGGGTTTACCATAACCGCGCTGCTGCTGATCACCATCGGCATCGGAGCCAATGCTGCAATCTTCACGCTGGCGGATTTCGTCCTGGTACGCCCGTTGCCGTTTCCGCATCCCGAGCGTCTGGTGGAACTTTGGGAGAAGCACAGGGGCTACTCCCACATGGAGCTCTCGCCCGCTAATTATCGCGACCTCAAAACGCCCAGCACTTCATTCGAGGGTATGGGGGCGTACACCAACTTGAACTCCAAGAATCTAGTTGGAGTAGGTGAGCCGCTGCGAATCGACGGCGCCCAGGTGACGGGGAATCTCTTTGGGGTCCTACAAAAGCCGGCCTTGATTGGGCGAAGCTTTACCGAGCACGACGACACCCCCGGTGCTCCCGGAACAGTCGTTTTGAGCTACTCGCTTTGGCAAAACGAGTTCAGCGGCGATGCCGGAGTTCTGGGTAAAACCATCTTCCTCGACGGCGAGCCCTATGCAGTTGTCGGCGTGATGCCCGCCAACTTCCACTTCCCCGACCGCGAGACGCAATTCTGGACGACCTTCCGATTTGATGAGGACGCTTACAAGGAACGCGACAATAACTACATTGTCGGTATCGGCAGGTTAAAGCCCGGCGTCTCGATGGAACAGGCGCGCACGGAGATGGGCCTGATTGCCGCGCGATTGCGTCAGCAATACCCAAAAGAGAACGAGAACGTCGACGCAAACGTCGTGTCTTTGCGGGACGAGCTGTCGACGCAATCGCGCCTCTTGCTGCTCACGCTGTGCGGCGCGGCGCTGTGCATGCTGGTGATCACGTGCGCGAACCTTGCTAATCTTCTTCTGGTGCGCTCGCTGGCGCGGCAGAAAGAGCTTTCCATCCGCATATCGCTCGGTGCGAACCGTCGCTACATCGTGCGGCAACTGCTCGCAGAGAGCATGATCCTGGGGATCATCGGCGGCGCTGCTGCCGTGGGGCTGGCCTTCGCCGCACTGCCGTTGTTCTCGCGACTGGTTCCCAACGCTCTTCCCATCGCGCAGGTTCCGCCGCTCGACCTGCGCATGCTGCTGTTTGCGCTTTGTCTCACTGCGCTCACAGTCGTCGCGTTCGGAATTGCGCCTGCTTTGCGCGCTTCGCGAAGTGCAGGTCTCAGTGGACTTCGTGAGGGCGTGCGCACCGGTGGCGCTGGACATCATCGGGTACGCTCGGCCCTGGTGATCGCCGAGGTCATTACCTCAGTTGTGCTTCTCACTTCATCCGGATTGCTGATACGCGCGCTGTGGAAGGTTCAGTCCACCGATCCGGGATTCCGCACCGATGGCATTCTCACCTTGCGCACTGAACTGCCGTCGCCAAAGTACGAAAAAGTCAGTGTTCGCGAGCAGTTCTACAACAAAGTGCTGAGCGATATTCGCAGCTTGCCGGGCGTGACCGGCGCCGCTTACACCAGCGGGCTTCCCATGAAGATGATGGGCGGCATCTGGCCTGTCATCGTGGACGGCCGCTCGGAACAGAATCGCTCCGCGGGAAACTCTGCCAGCCTGCGGTTCATTACGCCCGATTTCTTCTCGACCCTTGGGATTCCGATCAAACAAGGTCGCGCATTGAGTGATAGCGATACGGCAGAGCGGCAGTGGGTTGCCGTGGTGAGCGAGTCGATGGTCAAGCGCTACTGGCCTGACGAACAGCCGATCGGACGACACTTCACATTTGGACTGCATGATCGCGAAGTTGTCGGCGTTGTGAGCGATATCCACGTGCGCGGGCTGGAGCAGAGGAGCGAGCCGCAAGTCTATCTGCCTTACAAGCAGGTGCCCGATGGCTGGCTGATTGGCTATGTGCCCAAGGATCTGGTGGTCAGCACATCGCAGGCCCCCGAGAGTCTTGTGCCCACCGTGCGGCGCATCATCGCCAATGCCGATCCGCAACAGCCCATCTCGAACATTCGCACCATGGAACAGATCGTAGCCGGCCAAACCGAGTCGCGCTCGGTACAAATGCGGGTTCTGATAACGTTCACAGCACTTGCCATTGTGCTTGCAGGCTTGGGAATATACGGGCTTCTGTCGTTTACTGTTTCGCTGCGCCAGCAGGAGTTTGGCATCCGCATGGCCCTCGGCGCTCGGCGAGGAGACATCTCAAGCATGGTGCTGCGACAGGGCGCCAAACTGGCAATTGGCGGCCTGATTCCGGGACTGACGTTAGCGTATCTCGCGGCGAGACTGTTGCAGAGTCTACTGGCAGGCGTCGCACCTGGCGATGTTATGACATTCTCCATCGCTGCCGCCCTGTGCCTGGTGACGACACTACTGGGAGCGTTAGCTCCGGCGCTGCGCGCGGTGCGCATCGATCCCAGCGCTGTCATGCGGGCAGAGTGAGGAAACAATTAGCAAGGGGATTCTTAAGGTGGAAGCCTCCGCATTCATGCGGGGGTGAAAGCGTGGTTATGGGAAAGCGCTTCAGCGCCGGCCCGGGCTGAAGCCCCAAACTGACGGGCAATCGCATTCCCTCGGATAAATCCGAGGGCTTCCACCGAAAGCATGCTTTGTTGCTCACAGCGCTTTTTCGCAGTACGATTACGCCGATTGGAACCGGAGGAGCAATGAAGAGTCTCTCGTTCTCCCTGCTCGCCTCTCTGTTGTTCATCGCAGGTGCTCACGCCGAAATTCTCTTCTATGGCGGCGACTTCAACCCCAGTTTCTGGTATTCGGACTCGCTGTCGAACGAGAATGACTCAGCCGTGCATGGCGATCCCTATGGTTCGGCGGTGTACCAGAACTTTGTGATTCCTGACGGCCAGACCTGGAACGTCACCGCTCTTTTCAGTAATGACATCATGACACTCGCTCCGAGTTCGGCGTACTGGGAGATCCGGACCAGCGTTTCCGAAGGTGACGGCGGAAACCTACTAGCTTCGGGTGCGGGCACTGACTCTTACCGGCTAAAGGGACCCTACGACGAATACACGAACACCGCGAACGGGTTGAACATCAGCCTCGGAGCGGGAATGTATTGGTTCGCGGTTGTGCCCGAGGCTCCGGGCCAGCAAGGCCGGTCGTCGAACACGAATACGTTTGGCCAGAACTCGATTGGTACCCAGATCAGCGATGAGCAGTATTTCAACTCGGCGTTCTTCGGTTACAACTTCACCAACGCGGACAACCTGAGTATTTTCCCGATTTTTTCCAGCGGCGTAGTCGGAACGGTTGTTCCCGAGCCGTCAAGTTTAGTCATGATTGCCTCCGGTTTAATAGCCGCTGTGGGAATTGTCCGCAGGCGATGCCGGTAGCTTTGCGATTAAGGGGCTGTCCTCTTCACCTCCGTGGCCCTCTGCGGTTAGCATGTCTGTTCACGCATCAGACCGATCATGACCTTTCCACGATCAAGCGGCATTCTTCTACATCCCACCTGCCTGCCGGGACCACATGGAATTGGCGAGCTCGGGCCTGAGGCGCATCGTTTCGCTGATTTCCTGCGCGACGCGGGACAAAAGATCTGGCAAGTATTGCCTCTAGGCCCCACCGGATACGGCGATTCGCCGTATCAGTGCTTCTCAGCGTTCGCGGGTAATCCATTGCTGCTGTCGCTCGATGTGCTGGTGGAACGGGGATATCTGAATCAGCGAGATTTGGACAATCGTCCGCTCTTTCCCTCTGACCACGTCGATTTCAATCGAGTGATCGAGTGGAAGCTGCCGCTACTGGCCAAGGCGTATGAGGGCTTAGTGAACTCAGGCGTCGACCGCTCGGCCTATGACGATTTCTGCAAGCGTCATGCGTGGTGGCTCGATGACTTCGCGCTATTCATGGCTTTGAAGCAACGGCATAAGTTCGTCATGTGGACGCAGTGGGAGGCGAAATACGCGCTGCGCGACCCGGCAGCTTTGGGCCAGGCTCGCCGTGATCTTAATGATGAGATCGCGTGCCAGAGGTTTATCCAGTTCGAATTCCAGCGGCAATGGACGGAGCTGAAAGCGCATTGCGCAAGCAATGGCATCCGCCTGATGGGCGACGTCCCGATTTACGTAGCGCTCGACAGTTCCGATGTTTGGGCGCATCCGGAGCTCTTCGAGTTGCAGCCTGATGGCAGCCCGCGCGTCATCGCCGGCGTTCCTCCCGATTACTTCAGCGCTACCGGCCAGCTTTGGGGCAATCCAATTTACGACTGGGAGCAACATGCAAAGCAAAGCTACGCATGGTGGATCACGCGCTTTCGCCGCTCACTGGAGATGCTCGACATCATTCGTCTCGATCACTTCCGAGGATTCGAGGCTTACTGGGAAGTCCCCGGTGATGAGAAGACGGCAGTGAATGGGCGATGGGTGAAAGGGCCGGGTGCTCCGCTGTTCGAAGCGCTGCAGGCTGCGCTGGGACAGTTGCCAATCGTCGCCGAGAACCTGGGTGTTATCACGCCGGAGGTGGAGGCTCTGCGTGAAAGGTTCGGCTTTCCGGGGATGGCGATCCTGCAGTTTGCATTCGGCGACGATCCTCAGGCGCCTGACTTTAAGCCGCATAACTATCCGCATCACCGGGTGGCCTATACTGGCACGCATGATAACGACACAGCGGTGGGATGGTGGCACAGCACCGGCGCCGGCGACAGCATTCGGACCAAGGAAGATGTTGCGAAAGAGATGAACTATGCGCGACGTTATCTGAATACGGATGGCGGCGAAATCAATTGGGTGATGATACGAACGCTGATGGCATCCGTCGCGGATACCGTTTTGTTCCCGTTGCAGGACGTTCTCGGCGTGGGCAGCGAGGGACGGATGAACTTGCCGGGAACGGCGTCGGGGAATTGGCGCTGGCGGTTTCGAAGTGGCGATTTGCTGCCGGAGATGGCAGCGCGATTGAAAGAGATGGTACAGATCTACGAACGTTGAAAACCGGTCAAAGCAGGACAATCATCCGAGTCGCTGAACCCATTGTATCCGGTCACTTACATCGATTGGCCCAAAATGGGCCACCGGTGACGCTACCATCCGTTCTCAACTGCTGTTCGCTCATTTATACTCGAAGGTTTGCCACGCGGAGAACGTATCGTTCTGAGACCTCCGCGTAGCTTTGAGGAACCTTTGTGAAAATCCTAGTTTGCATGAAGCAGGTACCGCAGAAGGATGCGCCGCTTAAGCTGAACGAGAGCGGCACATGGATTCGGGAAGATGTTTCGTACGAAGTGAACGAGCCTGATGCTTACGCCCTGGAGGCGGCCCTTCAGCAGAAAGAGAAGCATGGCGGCGAGGTTGTGGTGGTGACCAGCGGGCCGGCCCGGGCGCAGCAGGTCCTGCGCGAAGCGCTGGCCAAGGGCGCCGATCGCGCCATCCATCTGGAGGGCGACCAATTCGCTATGCTGGATGCCTTCAATACGGCGAAGGCGATTGCTGCGGTTGCGAAGGATGAGAACTTCGACCTGATTTTCACCGGGCTTCAGTCCGACGATTATGGCTTTGCCCAGACGGGCGTTGTATTGGCCGAGTTGCTGGGCTGGCCACACGCGACCATCATTATGCAGATTGAGAAGACCGATTCGGGCGTTCGGGTAAAGCGCGAGCTGGAGGCCGGCTTCTTCCAGTTCATCGATATGCCGCTGCCGGCGGTGCTCTCGATTCAGTCGGGAATCAGCAAATTGCGTTATGCGACACTGATCGGAATCAAGCAGGCCAAGAACAAGCCGCTGAAGAAGGTTAGCTTCGATGAAGTCAAGTCATCGCTGGCCGGAAATTTGCAGAAAATCGAGCGGCTGTACGTTCCGCAGAAAACCAAGAAGACGGAAGTGATAGAAGGAGCGCCGGCAGAGGTTGCCAAGAAACTGGTGGAGAAGCTGCGCAACGAAGTTCGCGTGATCTAAAAGCAGCAATTGGCCTTTGGCCATTGGCAATCAATTGCTAACGTTGGAAAATAGTCCACAAGACCGCTCCTTGTCGGGCATCCATAGCGCGGCCGGATGTGTTCCAGGCGCTGGATGGTAAATACTGAGGCCAATTGCCAAATGCGAACTGCTAAATGCCAAGTGCGCAGCCGGCATCTAACTTTCTGAGATGCTTGCAGGAGGTTAAGCAATGCCAGGTTTTGAGCGTGACCAGATGGCAATCGACAACACGGTCGAGAATCGCCGACTGGGTTCGGTGATGTTGACAGCAGGTTGGATCTTGCTGTGGTTCGATGGGATGTTGGCGGTCTTTTTCTTCATCAGCCTGCGCGATGGCTCGATGTTCTGGCCGATATGGGTCGCGATTCAGGGAATCGTCGGGTTCGCACTTGTGATGGCGGGGACACGCTATCGCAGGATGATTGGCGAAACCCGGCTTGGACAGCGCGACATCGCCGGCATTGAACGCGAGCAACGGCGCGAAGAGGCAGAACAGAAACGCGTCGCATAGTTGACGTGGTTTGCCGGCAAGAGTTTTGGGGTAAGGGAGGGTGGCAGTCGCAGATTGGAGGCGGTATGCCATCGACAGAAGAAGGTCGTGAGAATGGCTCAGCCCTTATGGTGATGGGCTGGGTGTGTGTTTTGTTCGCGTTCCTGGTGATGTTTTTTAACCCCGCTGCGATCAAGCGCGGGCACATAGGAATCGAGATCATCGCAGGAGCACTGGCAGTTATCGGTTTGTTAATGAATCTGGTTGGCTCACGCATTCGCGCGCGCAACCGCTTCTGAAGAGAGCGATAGGAAGACCCTTTTATGGCAGACACAATTCTGGTAGTGGCGGAACAACGGCAAGGACAACTGAATCGCGTTTCTTTCGAAACGCTTACCGGCGCGCAGGCTATCGCCGCTGAAACTGGATGGACGCTGGAAGCCGCGGTGGTTGGTAGCGGCGTGTCTGAAATTGCCGCTGAACTGGCGAAAGTCAAAGTCGCCAAAGTGTATGACGTCGAGTCCGCGCTGCTTGAACCTTACACTCCGGACGGATTCGTCGCGGCTCTCAAACAGCTAGTCGACCAGAAGCAGCCCAAGCTGGTGCTGATGCCGCATACCTACCAGGTTCGCGACTTCGCTCCCAAGTTGGCGGCCGGTCTTGACCGCTCACTAATCAGCGACGCCGTCGGCTACAAATACGAGGACGGCAAGCTGGTGTTCACTCGGCAGATGTTCCAGGGCAAGTTCGTAGCGGACGTGTCGTTCGCCGGAGATCCGCCGTATTTCGCGACCTTCCAGAACGGAGCCTTTCGCGGCGACAAGGTTGAGATGGCCTCTGCGCCTGCCCCGGTCGAAACGGTGCAGGTCCAGATAGGCGATAAGGTGGTGCGCAACAAGCCCGAGGCCCCTTTCAAAGAAGCCAAGCAGGCGGTCGATCTCACCCAGGCACAGATCATTGTCGCGGTAGGGCGCGGGATCAAGGAGCAGAAGAACATCGAAATGGCCAAGCAGTTGGCGGATGCAATCGGCGGTGAGATCGCGGCTTCGCGTCCGATTTGCGATTCCGGCTGGCTGCCCATGGACCGGCAGGTCGGATCGTCGGGCCAGACCGTCGCACCTAAGCTGTACCTGGCGCTGGGCATCAGTGGCGCCATCCAGCACGTTGTTGGAATGAAAGGCGCGCATACAATCATTGCTATCAACAAAGATTCAGAGGCTCCGATCTTCGAGATTTCCGACATCGCTGTGGTTGGCAATCTGTTCGAGATTGTGCCGCCGCTGATCGAAGAAGTGAAGAAAGCAAAAGGCGCGTAAACCCGATTACCACACTTGTTCGCCGGCATGCTTTAGCTACCCTGCGTCTGCATCGCTGAAACTAAACTGATCCGCAGTCCACAGTCCTGCGAGAACGGGATGCCACGGATTATTATGAACATCTCCCAGTCTCCGAGATCGCCGGACGTGACCGCGTATTATTCATCAAGGAAGATGCATGATCGTATTTCGTAAGCCACTGCCTGACATTGACCGCCCGGTGATGGAAGCCGATGTCGTTATCGTGGGCGGAGGTCCCGCCGGCATGGCCTGCGCTTTGCGGCTGTCGCAACTGGTTGACGAACACAACGCCCGGCACCCTGAGCTGCCGCTTTCCAAAGAAAACATCTACCTGCTGGAGAAGGCGCGCGACATTGGCGCACATTGCCTCTCGGGTGCGCTGCTTGATCCGCGATCCATGCGTGAGCTGCTTCCCGATTTCGAGAAGGAAGCGCCGCTGGACGCCGCAGTAGTTAAAGAGTCGGTTTACTTCTTGACGCAGAGCGGCCAGTTCAAGTTTCCGGTTACTCCTCCGCCCATGCGCGATCACGGCAATTACGTGATCTCCATCAACAGGTTCGTGAAGTGGCTGGGCAGCAAGGTGGAAGAGGCGGGTATCACCGTCTTCACAGGATTCGCCGGCTCCGAGCTTCTCTTTGAACAGGGCCGGGTAGTGGGCGTGCGCACCGACGACAAAGGCGTGGACAAGAGCGGCGAGCGGAAGAGCAACTTCGAGCCCGGATACGATCTGCGCGCCAAAGTCGTCATTCTTGCCGAAGGTACACGCGGCTCGCTTACCAAGCAGCTCATAGGTCGCTTCCAACTCGATCAGGCCCGCAATCCGCAGACTTTCGGTGTCGGCGTAAAGGAACTCTGGGAAGTCCCCTCTGGCCGCATTGCCGCCGGTGAAGTGATCTACACCATGGGCTATCCGTTGACGTTCAGTGAGTACGGCGGCGCCTGGATTTACGGCTCCAAAGACAACATCGTCTCCCTCGGCTTCGTCACCGGACTCGATTATCGCGATCCGCGCCTCGACCCGCAACACGTTCTGCAGGAGTTCAAGAAGCACCCATTCATCGCCAAGCTGCTCGAAGGCGGCAAGATGATTCGCTACGGCGCCAAGTCGCTGCCCTACGGTGGATGGTGGGCGATTCCTCCCGTTGCCGGCGACGGATGGCTGATCCTCGGCGACTCGGCAGGTTTCCTGAATTCGCAGCGGCTGAAAGGCATTCACCTTGCTATCAAGAGTGGAATGCTTGCTGCGGAGACTGCTTACGACGCGATGGCAAGAGACGACTTCTCGCTCAGTGTCCTCGAAAAATATCAGGACCGCGTCGACAACAGTTGGATCAAAACTGAACTCTGGCCGGTGCGCAACTTCCATCAGGGCTTCGAGAACGGTTTTCTCTCTGGCATGTTCCACGCCGGCATTCAGCAGTTCACCGGCGGACGCGGCCTGCGCGAGCGCTACACCAATCATGCCGGGCATCGCCGCTTGCGGCACCTGGCCAACCTGCCGGCCGACGGCGGTCCAGAGGCCAACATTCTCGGCCCAGCCAAAGGCGACGGCAAGCTGACCTTCGACAAGCTGACCGATCTCTACCACTCCGGCACCAAGCACGAAGAAGATCAGCCCGCGCATCTTGTCATTCACGACACCGACATCTGCAACGAGCGCTGCGTGCGCGAGTTCGGCAACCCCTGCAAGAACTTCTGCCCCGCCAATGTCTACGAAATGGTCGAAGCGGCGGATACTCCCAGCGGCCTGCAGATCCACCTCAACCCGTCCAACTGCGTTCACTGCAAAACCTGCGACATCATGGATCCCTACGAGATCATCACCTGGGTCCCCCCCGAAGGCGGCGGCGGCCCCAACTACGACGGGATGTGAGGAAGCAGCTGGCACTTGGCTCCTGGCCATTAGCTCTTAGCTTTTGGCCAGAAGCGGTTCCCCGTCCGTACTCGACTCTGTGGCAGCAGCGATAGATGGCGCAGTTTTCTGACCGAAGCTTCTTTCAAGACAGCCAAGGGCCAAGAGCCAATAGCCGCGTTTCTGTGACCTACATCACCAAAAAAATTGTGTGTGCGATATTCTGTTTTCAACAACTTAGCGCACATTTCATGCGCAAATTATTGAGCCCCAGCGACTTACAGGCAAATATTTGATTTCAAAGAAGTTAGCTGCCACTCACCAGCCACCAGCTACCAGCCGCCAGCTCACCAGCTGCCAGCTCCCAGATGGTAGTTGCCAGTTACTGCTTTCTCGCCGGTGTCATCCCGAGCCCGCCGATTTCTCCCGGGTGTCATCCCGAGCCCGCCGAGGGATCTGCAGTTCCGGTGGACTCGATGCCAATTGCCACCTTTCGTGACCCACATCACAAAAAATCTTTGTGCGCGATACTTTGTTTTCAACACTATAGGCCACATTTCATGCCCAAATGATTGACCCCCAGCGACTTACAGGTACTTAATACATTTCAAAGAACTTAGCGGGATTCGCCCCGCAGGGACACTCTTCGGTGTCCTCGGAGACAGTCTATGAGTTGCTGAAGTGACCTGCACGAGAAATCTGCGGGGCAGACGTTACGAAGGTGGTA
The DNA here is from genome assembly GCA_963846795.1 of uncultured Acidobacteriaceae bacterium. GTDB lineage: Bacteria > Acidobacteriota > Terriglobia > Terriglobales > Acidobacteriaceae > CAVVDY01. The sequence goes on along the minus strand of CAWJXJ010000009.1, from coordinate 878,928 downwards.
GGAATTCCCGAAATGGGAAATCAGGCGTGGGCCGGGGTCTCTGTGTCGATGACAAGCGGCGGGAGGGCGTTCACGATCTTCATGGTCTCCAGACTGACGGTGATGACCTGGCCGATGAGGCGGACGATGTATTCGGGGTCGTCGGCGCGATTTGGATCATTGACGATGCCGCTGCGCTTGTCGGTCGAGACCTGATACTGATCGATGACCCACTCCAGCGCCGAGCGGTTGCCGAGCCGGTATTCGAAAGCTTCGGGAGGAATGCCTTTGAGGGTGAGGAAGTCGTTATAGACGAGCGTGGTCTTGTCTTTGCTCAGACGCATCTTCTCCACGCGCCAGTTCAGCTTTTCTTTGGGATTCTCGACGCGTTCCAGAAGATATTCCGGTTGCTGTTCGTAGTTCACGTGAAGGTCGGCGAGTTTGCGACCGGCTTCGGCGAAGGCGTGAAAGACCTCACGATCGGTTGCGTAGAGCGGCGCTTCAGCGCCGCGTCCCGGCACACCCAATGATTTGTCATCCCGAAGGGGCTTCAGCCCCTGAGGGATCTGCTCTTGACGCTCCGCCTGCGGCTGCGCGTTAGCCTTCGGCAGAAGGGAAGGCGCGCCGAGCGCGCCGTCGTTTTCCCCGGCCTGAAGGCCGGGGCTACCCAAGACTGTGGGGGCGATAGGAGCGGTGCCGTCGGGCTGAAGCCCGACTCCGGAGGATGGGGGAGCGGCTGGGACGCTGGCCTGAAGGCCAGCTCTACCGGTGTGAGCCGTACCCACGAACGGGATGCGCGGCAGCTCGCGTTTCAGGTTGGCGGCGTAGCGGCTGCGGTACTCGGGATGATGCAGCACCGCATAGACGTAATGAAAGATGTCCCACTTGGTGATGCTCGGGTCGTTGTAATGTTTGCGAAACTCGTTCAGCGCCCAGTCGGTGATGTTCTCGCGGCGGTTGGAGAGCTTGCGACGACCGCTTGCCAGAGTTCTGACTAGCTCTCCTCAGGCTTTAAGCCGGCTGCAGCTTCAACTGGCGAAACGCTGGCGGTCGGCGGGTGCGTCACTTCGCCGTTCTCCAAACGCATCAGGAGTTCGCCATTTTCTTCGACCCAACGGAACGGCACGGAGCGCCTGTAGCGCTGTTGGTACGGATCGGGAAACTCACGAAGCCATTTGGAGAAAAACTCTTCATTCAAGCGTCGGCCATCGAGATACCGAAGCTCCACCTTTCGAAGGTTGTCAGAATGGGCGAAAAACAAGTGCGCTGCTTTGGCATCATCTTTGAGTTTCTGTTTTCCGCTATCCTTGTGATATTGGTATTCGTAAGCGCCGCCGTTCTCTGCCGACTTTACCTCGTGGTGTGACAGATCCACTCCTTTTCCCAGTTTCTTTCCCACGTCTTTCACGAGAATAGAAGCGAACACTTCCCAGTCTGAGGAAATGACTTTCCCAGCAGACCTCACGCCACGAGCGTTGTATAGACGCAATTTTCCCTGCAACGGTCCGTACATGTAGGCGTGAAAATACATCAGCGCCTTCTCAAAATCGAGATCTGATGGAGTTAACTTACGACGTCTCAACACTGGGGCCTGCCATTAAAGCAGCTTTTTACAATCCAAGAGACGGCGGGTACACACACCGCGTCTCCGAAGCCCAAAAGCGCTTGGTTATATGGCACATCGATCTTAAACGAATCTGGAACACCCTGAAGACGTGCGTATTCCCGCGCTGTCATATTTCTGACCCGCCAGGAACCATACCCGGCCTGAATAACAAATTGCTTGCTGCTCCCGCCCTTTGGCGTTCGCAAGCACCCGGCGATGCCGTCAAAACGCAGCTCTGCACGACAGCCGTCGGGCCGAACTCGTTTGTATACTGTCGCAAAAGAAAGCTCATTAGAATGGGACAAAAGCCGCAGACGACGCGCATGTGACGCACTCATTTGACGGGATAGGTGTAGCTGCCTCTCGGGCGTCCACCAGACGGGATCTCTGTCTTCGAAACGCTCCAGCACGTTCGCAAGTTGCAGCTCCCGTTTTGGTAGGGCGGGCAAGAGGGTTTGATACCACTTTAGCTTTGGAAATGATGACGTGAAGCGTCTAACGGACAGTGGGCGAGCGGGATGTTCATCCAGTAAGTCGTGAACCGGACTTTCTGGCTGTTTGTCGCCGACAATAAAAAGTCGAGGGCGACTCTGCGGAACGAATGCGGCGGCGTCCACGACCAACAGGTCACAGAAATACCCAAGCTCGTTGAGCGACTCGATTATCGCTCTAAGATCCTTCCCGGCATTTGAAGTTAGGAGTCCAGTAACATTCTCGATTAAGACGAAACGGGGTGCTTTTTTGCGGAGCTGGACTAATAGTCGATAAAATTGCCAAAAGGCTGACGAGTGTCGACCGTTGAGTCCCGCGCGATTACCCGCCAACGAAATATCAATACAAGGAAATGATGCTGTAGCAATCCTCGCCGGTGGAAGGCTCGCAGCTCTGATCTGACTCACGTCACCTAGCTGAAACTCTTCATGCCCAAAGTTTGCTTTGTAAATCTCAAATTTCTTGGGATCGATGTCATTGGCAAACACGACATTCCAGCCAGCATTCTTGAGCGCCATTCTGACAAGACCAATGCCAGCGAAGAATTCTAGGGACTCATTCATCACTCTATTGTAGGAACCTCTGCATCCTGGAGAGACATCGGGTAGTATTTAGCTTCCAATCTGATTCCCAAATCCGCACAACATGCCAACCTGAACTGCGAAGTTGGCGGTTAACCCGCCGATCGCGTTGAATGTTCGATCTGATTTTCGCAATCCAGTATTTGCTATTGTTTACGGAACGAAACTGTCCTTCAAGGCTCGTGAAGCTCCTCAGCTTCCACTGTCTTCCGTGCCAATAATCTCCGTCCACAAAGACGGCTAGTTTCGCTCGGCGGAAGACGAAATCCGGCTTACCGGGCAAATTCGACGCGTTTGTCTCGAATTTATACCCAAGCTTGTGCAGTTCCGCGGAGATCAAACGCTCCACGGTGGTTGCCCGTGAACGAACCGAGCGCATCGACCGCGACACGATTTCAGGATCGCGTCGCTTGGAAGCTGTTGTCATTGGCAACGAGTCTAGCACTACAGCCCGATGGTGGCACGTGATGAACCAGCTTCTCGGCGCGCTTCGAAAAACGATCGTGCGCGGTCCAGCTTGCGGCGGATTTCCCGCTCCAAGTCGTCGTGCTCGTCCTTAGCCTCCCAGAAGCCGTGCGTCAGGCGGAAGGTGTCGAGCAGGGCGCCATCAACCTTGATCAGCTTGGCGGGCGGCCGCTTGATGGCGTATTCGGGGACGAGCGTCCAGTCGAATTGGCGGCCGCAGCCGGCGAGCAGCGATTGGAAGGCACTGCGCACCGCCATCTCGTGATCAATGCTGAGTTGGCCGAATTGGCCCAGCACCTCGTAGTAGTTCTTCACGAGCTTGTGCGTGGGCTTCAGGTTGAGCTGTTGCATGGAAGGCACAGTGTACAACGGGACTTCAGCTTGATGCCCCCCTTATTCGTCTCAGTGATAGTTTGTAGAACTCCCACCCAAGCCAAACGAAGGCTTGGATGGGGCATCCAGTTAAAAGCTCTCAGCTATCAGCCGTCAGTAAGATAGTTGGCAGTTGTCGGTAAGAACAGATCCCTCGGTCGCCGCGGCGACCTCGTGATGACAAACCGTGAAAAGCACAACACCGCCTGGCGACGCACCTACTGCGTCAGGCGGAGCAGGATTTGGGCGGCGATGGTTTGGAAGACCTGCTGAAGATCGGAGGAGCAGGTTGAGGAAGGACAGTTGGGGACGAGCACCGCCATGCCTTCCGGTTGCGCGGAGTTGTAGCTCGAGCTGGCGGGATCGTTGGCGATCTGCTGGAGAAAAGTGTCGTCTACTGAAGAACCCAGTCCGATAGCGTAGATGTACATGCCTTCGGCGCGCATGGCGTTAGCGGTTGCGAGTGCACGGTATTGCGCGTCGGCGGTGACGTTGGTTCGGGTGAAGGTCTTGGTTGTGCCATCGGTCTGCGAGGTGAATCCCGCCAGGTTTTTCAGACAGAAGGTCGACGGGCTCCAGGTAAACGAACTGTGGCTGTAGGTTGCGGTTGCCAGAGAGCTTCCGGTGGTGGGATCGAAGAAGTCGACGCTATTGCCGCTGTCATAGCCGCCATAGTTGTACAGGGTCATGGTGCCGGAGCAGGAGAGATTGTCCTGAATGACATTGACGTAGCCATCGGTGAAGTACACGGCGACCTTGACCACGTTTTGCCCGGGAATAACCGGCACACTCTCGTTTTGGGACTTGGCCAAGGTCAGCCCGCCTGGGCCAAAAGTTCCTCCGCTGAAATGGCCGCTAAGAGCGTTGGCGGCGTTGGTGATGGGGGTGATGAAGTTGGTGGCGATGCCTACGTCCACAGTGGCGTTGGAGGCAAAGCTCACCATTGCGACTTCGTCACTCGTATTGTCGAAGTAGTTGACGAACGTACCCACCGCGGGGGGAAGCGCTGAGGCTCCGCCGTTGCTCTGCATCGAGCCAGAGCGATCGAGAACCAGCGACATGACCAGCTTACCGCGGGTGGCTTGCGCGCTATCGCTCACCGGCAAGGTGAGATATTCCGGCAGCAAAGCCATGAACTGCGTCTTGATGGTGGCGGTAGCGTTGACGGTGACGAACGTCTGTCCGTTGACGTCGGTGCTGAAATTGATCGCTAGCGCTGGGGGATTTGCGTCCAGCGAAGTCGCGCGATAGTTGGCATTGAAAGAGTTTGTAGCGAGCGTGGTGGCGGTAGTTTGTCCCTGTGCCAGGTTGCGCATGGCAGTGAGGCAGGCGGCATCGACCGATTTCGAGAGCTTGGCCTTGGTGACGTATGCGAATCCCAGGTCGACCGCCAGGCCCAGGGCCAGAACCAGCGACGAAAGTGCCAGGGCAAAGAGGACCAGGGTCTGTCCCCGCTCCTCGCGAAGTCGGCTGAGCTTGGGCCAGCGTTTCACATTGATGCTCATGTCAGTAATACCCGACGTCATACAGTTGCGAAGGAACGACGGTCGCGTTGAGGAAACTTCCCACCGGCGTAATCGAGTGATAGGTGTAGAAGACCTCGGTGACAAACACGGTCTGACCGACTTGCGGCGTCGCATTGGCGGGCAGCGAGACCGAGCTTCCGATGGTGCTTCCAATACGGCTGGTCGCAGCCAGGCCCCCGAGTGCGGATTGGCCGGTCAGCTTCAGCGTGTTGTTGTTGTTGTAGATGGAAGAGACGATAACGCGACCGTTGGTCGCGAAGCTCAGCGGAGGTGATGCGTTCATCACCGCGGTTGCGCTGTCGGGAAGGCTGGTGCCACGCGAGGCCAGTGCGCATCCTTCTCCCGTGAGATTGACGACGATCTGTCCGACGAACAGTGCGCGGCTGACGTCAATGACGGCGAACAGGATGATGAGCAGCACTGAGGCGCACAGAGCGAATTCCATGAGCGCCTGGCCGGAGTCGTCTCCCGGGGGTTTTCCAGATCGACGGTTTTTAGCGCATCGCGAGGACATGATGCTCTCGTCAGTTGCTATTGCCGGGAGGGAAAGGTTCATTGCGGAAGCTCGCAGAGACCGTGGTTGTGTAGGTGCCGTTGGCGAAATATTGTCCAACCAGCGCGGTCATCAGCGGCAAATTAGCTGTCAGCGAGATAGTGACCGTATCGCCTGGGCCGCCGGCGTTGTCGGATCCTCCTTGCAAGCTGGTGATTTGAATATTGGAGACATCGAGTCCCATCGCTGTCTGCTGCGCAACCTGGGTGATAGAGGCGGTGCGCGAAAGACTGTGGCCGGGATTGTTTGGATCGGGCAAGTGATTGCCCGTCATGGCATAGCGTCCTGCGGTGCGCACAGCGTTCTGCAAGGTGAGCTGGCCATACATCAGGCAGGCAAACTCGAAGCACCCGAGCATCATGGTGAACAGCATGGTCGCGGCCAGGGCGAATTCCATGGTGGCGCCGCCGTCGTCGCGTAAACGCAGCCGCTGTATATGCAAACTGGTCATCTATGTGGCTCATCGGCAGGGAGGCGAGAAAGCTTGATTCGGAATTCTGGGGCGGTTGAACGGAGCCGAAGACTCGCCGGGGATGGCGCCCGCGGACTAAAGTCCGCTCACGAGAAAAAAGCAAGGAGCTTATGGCACGACCAAGGTCGTGCCCTGACGCGAATTGTCGCCAAGCTTCTAGTCTGTGCGTTGTAACAGTACGGCAACGTTGTCTTCGTACAAAACTTTCCAGCCGCTCGAGTTGCGCAACAGATAGGTGAGGGGCTTCTCGCGCGCAAACAGGACATAACGGATGTCGTGCTTGCGCAGCAACTCCAGCGAGTTTTTCAGGCCCATGATGTCGAGGTAGTCGGCAAAGATGCCGCTGTACTCGAAGATGTCGACCCGCGAGTCCACAAATACGGGGAGCCGCGCGTTCCAGATCAGATAACCGCCCCAGTCATAGTCGTTGAGTATCCGGGCGCCGCTGGGAACTGAGTTCAGATGAGTCAGCGCTGCGACCGGGTATTCCTCGATGATTCCTGTGCTGAGCTGCGTTCTGGAGGGCACCTGCCAAAACATGAGCGCAACCATGGCGCCGATCATCAGCAGGTTCAGGGCAGGCTTGTCGCTGGTTGCGGGCCCTCCCAATCCACGCAGGCTGAGTTCGGCGGCAAGCACGGGAGCGACGATGATCGCCGCCAGAAACAGAAATCGGGTATAGGTCAGCGCCGAATAGAAGGCGATTAATACAAACAGAACCTGATGCAGCCGGAAGCGGCCCTGGCGTACCAACGCCAGTACCAGAAAGCCCAGCAACATCGCCAGCAGCAGCTTTCCGCGAATGGCATGGAAATCGGGGCTTTGCCACTCCTCTACGTGGCTGACGTTAAGTTTCTGCCGAAAAGCCAGGTTGAAGGGATAAAACACCAGACGCCATCCGTAGGGATTCAGAAAAAGGGCTGCGGCGGAAGCGATGACGACTGCGGCCAACTGCTTCAACTCGGCAGCAGTGCGGCGATTGGAATCGATTCGGCCGGCGTGAACGTTGCAGCATCCGGCCAAGGCAAACGCGATCAGCAGCGCAAGCCCGATCAGCCAGGAGCCGTGGGTGTTGACCCACAGCAGGAACAGCGGCGGAAGCAGCCACAGGCGTCGGGGATGGCGATCGCAGGTTTCCAGCACCAGCAGCTCAAGAAGAAGAAAGATCCAGCCGAACAGTAGCGTGCGTGGACCAAACGAGACGGTCGCGAGCGGTATGGCGATTCCGCAGGCGAGAGCAGCCGCCCGGTAATCGCGCGCCCGCAAATAGGCCAGTCGATAAAGCAAAAGGAAGATGGCCGCCAGCGCAACGATCATCACCAGGTACAGACCCTGCAATCCGAAGCCGCGCCAGCCGAAGTAGTAGGGAAGCTCTCCCAGCCACTCGTGGTTGATCCAGGGGGCTCCGCACACGGTGTAGGAATAGTGATCGGCGCGAACGAAGTGGCCAGTGCTTAGCAGCTCCTCGGCATTGCGCAGGTGCCACCAGATGTCGGGATCGGCAATGCTGCGATTGGCGAAGATGACGACCGTAGTTACCAGCGCCGCGGCCAGCACCGCGGGAAAGCCGGCCAACGTGCGCCACCAGACATGTGCCTGGGTGCTTGAGTGGGTCGATACAAGACGGTCCAGTGTGTCGGAAGCAGCCATCACTGCGCTCATCGGCGCAATTGGGGCAGACGATTAAGGACGGGCTTCGCTGTTCGCCATTCGCCATTCGCCATTCGCCAGACCGTTTTGGTCGGTATTTTTTCGGAATTCGCTGTCGGTTCAGCAGGCAGGCATGACCGGTGGGGAGTTCTTCCAATCAACCACCTGGTGCTTTCTGTGCCTTGTAGTGATGTTGATCTTCTGGCGAATGGCGAATGGCGAAAAGCGAAAAGCGAAAAGCGAAAAGCGGATATCCCTCATGCTCCTGTCAGGTTTGCCGATAGACGCGACAGGCCCATGCGGGAAACCGGGGGCACGAAAGCTCACGGCGGGGCAGCCGCCGGAGTGAAGGGAGAAGATGCATGTTGAGCAAGGCCACAATTGCCTGGCGCAGACTGCTGCGGGATGAGTCGGGGCAAAACATGATCGAGTATGCGCTCGTAGCGGCACTTATCGCGCTAGGAGCCATCGTCGCAATGCAGGGACTGGCGACTTCGCTGAGCACTGCGTTCAGCAAGGTGTCGAGCCATCTAAACGCGTCCGTAACATAGTTTCAAGGGCGCGGTTTGGGGAGGGCCATGCCATTCGCGGTGGCCCCTCCGCAAACCTGGTGCCCATCAGAGCAAGGAGATCGCCCAATATTTTGCGGTAAGCAGGTCAGCCATGATGCCCCCGTCCTCCAACCCGTACGCCCTTGCCGGCGGAGTCTGCTTCGCGCTGGCCGGTGCCGCTTGTGATCTGCGCTGGCGCCGCATCCCCAACCGGCTCACCGGGGCCGCCCTCCTCATCGCTTTAGCCGTCAACACATTGATCGGTGGAGTGCGAGGCTTGGCCAGCTCGCTGGCTGCCTGCCTGTTCGCCGGCGCGGCATTCGCAATCATGTTCTTCATGGGCGGGATGGGCGGCGGCGACGTGAAACTCATGGCCGCCATTGCTGCATTTGCCGGATTGGCCCACCTGCCCGAACTGCTGCTGGCGACCGCGCTGGCAGGAGGTGTGTTCGCCCTGGCTGTGGTCATTATTCGCGGTGCGTTAGGCGACATCCTGCGCGGCCTCTTTGGCGGCTGGTGTTTCCCCCGTACGTCACACAACGATTCTCCCCCACGTGCCCGTTTGTATCTGCCCTACGGAGTGCCCATTGCAGTTGGGGCACTCCTCACTTTTTATAGCGGGGTGCTTGCCTCATGAATACTCGCCGCATCGCCGTAGCTCTTTTGCTGGCCCTGCTGATCTCCGGTCTGTGCACGTTCGTTCTGGCGCGGCGCGTGATGCGTCATGCCGCAGGCCGTCCCCAGACCCAGCCTTACGTCAGCGTCAAAAAACCCGTTTTGCCGGGCGAAATGTTGACGGCTGACAATCTCGCGCTAATCGACTGGCCGGTGAACCTATCGCTGCAAGGCGGATTTGCGCGAATCGATGAGGTCACAGGCCGAGCGGCGCTTTATGCCATCGCCCCCGGCCAGCCGGTACTGGCCGGCTTTCTCGCAGCCCCTGGATCGGGTATTGGCCTGACCGCCAAGATTCCCGAGGGCATGCGCGCCACTGCGTTGAAGTCGAACGAAGTCATCGGCGTCGCCGGGTTCCTGTATCCCGGATCGCATGTCGATGTGCTGGTGACCTATAAGAACGAAATTTCTTCCCTACCGATGACGCAGATCGTGATGCAGGACGCGGAGGTGCTGACGGCGGGCCAGAAGATCGAACCTGATCCCCAGGGCAAGCCCGAAACCGTCAGCGTGGTGACGCTCCTGCTCAGCCCCCAGGATGCACAACGCGTGGTCCTGGCCAGTACCCAGGGCAGCGTGCAGTTTGTGCTTCGCAACTCGGCCGATCACGACACGGTAGCCGATGCTCCTCTCGACCTGCGCGAGCTTTCGGGAGGGAAAGGCGGACCTCCCGCTCCAATCAGAAGCGGTGAAGCCGCGGCCACGCGTGTGAGGTCCTACAACGTCGAGACCATTGCCGGAGACAAGCGGCAGGTCGCGAGCTTCAATAACCAGCCGTGAGCAACCCCGTGAAATGCAAAACCAAATTCGTGCAGCTTCTTCTCATGCCAGCCCTTTTGTTGGCGGCTTCTCTGGATGTCCTCTGCCAGGCTCCCCCGGCAGCGCAACCAGTTCAGGCTCCCCCGGCGGCGCCACCGGCTTCGCAGAATTCACAGCCGGCGCAGAGTACACCGCTGCCCGCCGCACCGGCCGGCAATCCCTCAGGTCTGCAACCGTTGCCGCAGGCCGAGCGTGTGCCGCTGGTTCTGATGGTCGGGCGTTCGACCGTGCTTCGCACTTCACAGCGGCTGCGGCGGGTGTATGTCAGCAATCCCGACGTAGTCGATTCCATAACCGCTAGTCCCCACGAGCTCATATTGACGGCGAAGGCGGGCGGCGCAAGCAGCGTCGCGGTGTGGACCGAAGATGGAGCCACGAGTCTGTACGACGTGGTCGCCGATCTCGATCTCAGCGAGCCCGCCAAAGCCCTGCGGCTGGCTTTTCCCTATGAGCATGTCGCGGTTGAGAGCCAGGGAGGACGGCTGCTGCTCACCGGCGGGGCCAGCTCAGCGGGGGTAATCGATGCCGCGCTCAAGCTGCTGGCCTCGTATTCCAAAGACGTCGTCAGCTCGGCGCAGGTCCTGCTATTGCACCCGCCACAGGTGCAACTGAGGGTACGTATTGCCGAGGTAGATCGCACCAAGCTGACGCAGTTCGGAATCAACATTCTCAGCGGAGGCACGACCACAGCGGTCACCCAGACCCAGCAATTCGGAGGGATACAGATGAAGGATGACGGCGGGCTCGGGCTATCGGACCTGCTCAACATCTTCGTCTATAACAAAAATATTGACCTGGGTGCGATCCTGAAGGACCTGACGCAAAACCAGGTTTTGCAGGTGCTGGCCGAGCCCAATATCACGGCGCTCAGCGGACAAACCGCACATTTCCTTTCCGGCGGCGAATTTCCCTTCCCGGTGATCCAGGGATCGTCGGGTGGTCTTACCAGCATCACCATCCAGTTCCGGCCTTACGGCGTGCGCCTCGACTTTACGCCGATAGTGAATCCCGACCACACCATTCGGCTGAAGGTTGCGCCCGAGGTCAGCGCGCTCGACTACACCAACGCGGTGACCATCTCGGGCTATACCATCCCGGCGATCTCGACGCGGCGTGCAGAAACCGAGATTGAGTTACAAGACGGGCAGAGCTTCGCGATGTCGGGACTGCTCGACCGCCGGACCACGGAGAAGCTGGGCAAGATGCCGGGCATCGGCGACATTCCGATTCTGGGCGAGCTGTTCAAGTCGCGCGACATCAACAAGTCGCTGACCGATCTGGTGGTCATCATCACGCCGGTGCTGGTTGACCCGCTGAAGAGTCCGGTCGCGGTACCACCGCTGCCCAAAGAAGCCGTGACTAATCTCAACCCCGGACAATTCGACAGTGCGCTCAAGTCTCCCGGCGAGCCGCCGAAGGAACAAGTGACACCGCCGGCTGCGGAACACTAAACAGGAGATGGCGTGAGCAGTAAAAATTGCAATGCGTCGCACAATGGGCTTTGCGTTCTGACCGTCTGTGCCGACTCCGCAACCATCGACGATGTCATGCGCGCAACCTTGCAGGTGTTTGCGGCGCAGTATGTCGGCGGCCTGAGTGACTACCTGAATCGCACCGCCAACCTCGACATTCTGCAGCGGGCACAGGACAGCGATGCTTGTCTTTGCGTGATTGACTTCGACCGCGACCGGGTGGAAGCGGTGCAGACCGCCAAGGCGCTGCAGCAGATGTTCGGCTCGAGCATCACCATGATCGCTCTCAGCGAGCGCGCCGACCCGGCGCTGATTCTCGATGCCATGCGCTCCGGCTGCAACGAATACCTGGTAAAGCCGGTGAGGATTGAGCAGCTTTCCGACTCCCTGGTGCGCCTGCAAAGCCGCTGGTCAAGCAGCGAGAAAGCGTCGAGTTTGCGCGGCGGGGTGCTGGCATTTCTGGGAACGCGCGGGGGCGCCGGCGCAACCACGCTGGCGGTCCACATTGCCACCTTCCTGGCGCGCATGCATGAGCGCAGAGTGCTGCTGGTCGATCTTCATGCGCAACTGGGGCACGTTGGACTGTACCTCGGTCTGCCCGGCAGCCGTTATGACTTCCCGGAACTGGTGCGCAATGTCGGACGGCTCGACTCCGCTCTGCTCTCCGGCTTTGTGGCTCACCACGAAAGCGGCGTTGATGTTCTGCAATCGCCCGACGTGCTGGACACCGCCGTCGAGGCCGCGGTGGATGATGCGGAGCGCGCGCTGCTGTTTCTGCGCGGACTCTACGACTACGTGATTTTCGACTGCCAGCGCAGCTTCGGCGGCGCCAACCTGGCGGTCATCGATCATGCCGACGAGCTCTACCTGATTGCCACTCCGGATGTGCCCGCGGTACGCGACCTTTCACGCTGCGTCGATCGTCTCATTCAGTGCAACATCTCGCCCGGCAAATTGAAGGTGGCGGTGAACCGCTACTCTTCGGCGGGTGCGGTCACGCTGCAGCAAATCGAGAAGGCCATACGCCAGCCCATCTCGATCACCATTCCCAACTGCTCCGCCGAACTCATTCGCGCCATGAACACCGGCACGCCGCTGGAGGCTCAGAGCAAATCAGAGTTTGTGTCGCAGGTACGCAAGTGGGCGGCGTCGCTGGTCCCGGGGGCGGCGGTAACCGAGGCGGAAGCGCCCGTCCGCAGCGGCTGGCGAATTCCATTTCTAAGCTCGGTCAAGGTGGCCAGCTAAGGAGCAGACCATGGCAACGCAAACGGTTGTTCCCCGTCGCACCACAGTTTCGCCGGAACCACGGCCGCAGAAGCTGTTGCTGGGTCGCGCGCAGCAGGAGATCAAATCGGCCGTTCACCGCGAGCTGTTGACGCGCATCGATCTGGAGAAGCTCGAGTTCCTTGAGGATCCGCGCGCCCGGCAAAGTCTGCTGGCGATGATTCATCAACTATTGAGCGAACAGAACACGCCGCTGAGCGTAGTCGAGCGTGACCGGCTGGCGCGCGAGGTGCTCGACGAACTATTTGGACTGGGGCCGCTGGAGCCGCTGCTGCAGGACCCAACCGTCAACGACATTCTGGTCAACACCCATAACACCGTCTACGTGGAACGTGCCGGGGTCCTGGAACGCACCACCGTGGCATTCAAAGACAATGCCCACCTGATGCACATTATCGACAAGATTGTGTCCGCGGTAGGCAGGCGGATCGACGAATCGTCGCCCATGGTCGATGCGCGCCTGGCGGACGGCTCGCGCGTGAACGTCATCATTCCTCCGCTGGCGGTGGATGGCCCGTTGCTCTCCATCCGGCGCTTCGGTAATACGCCGCTCACGGAAGAGGACCTCATCGCCAACCGTGCACTCACGCCGCAGATGCTCGATGTGTTGAAGTCGACAGTGCGAGCTCGTATGAACATCGTAGTCTCCGGCGGTACAGGAGCAGGGAAGACGACCTTTCTCAACGTGCTCTCGGGATTCATCTCCGATCGCGAACGCATCGTGACCATTGAAGATTCCGCCGAATTGCGGCTGAAACAGGCGCATGTGGCGCGGCTGGAGTGCCGGCCGCCCAACGTCGAAGGCAAGGGTGCTATCCGGCAGCGCGAGCTGGTCATCAATGCCTTGCGTATGCGTCCCGATCGCATTGTGCTGGGCGAGGTGCGCGGGGAAGAAGCGCTCGACATGTTGCAGGCGATGAATACCGGGCACGATGGCTCCATTACCACCGTCCACGCCAACAGCCCGCGCGATGCGATTGCCCGCATTGAGACCATGTCGTTGATGGGCGACATCAATCTACCGGATAAAGCGATTCGCGCCCAGATCGCTTCGGCGGTGAACATCATTATCCAGATTTCCCGCATGAGCGACGGCTCCCGCCGCGTGACCCATGTGACCGAAGTGACGGGCACCAGCGGCGACATCATCAGCTTGCAGGATATTTTCCTGTTTGAAAAACGCGGTGTCGGCCCAAACGGCAAGGTGTTGGGACGTTTCCACTCGACCGGCATCGTGCCTAAGTTCGCGGAAAGGCTGAAGGCCGCCGGCGTACCGTTTTCGCCAGTGCTGCTGGAGCACTCGCTGGAGATTTAGCACCCCATGTTCCTGATCGTTACAGCGTTCCTGCTGGTTCTGGTGATCAGCTTCGTTTGTTTGCTGCTGATGACCCGGCAGTCGACTACGGAGAAAGTCATTGACTCGCGCCTGTCACAGATCAATGTCTCGGACGACGGGTACCTGGGCGAAGGTGCTCCCAGCATTTTCAAGCAGACCAAACTCAGCGAGGTCGGCTGGGTCGACGCCATCCTGCAGAATGTTCCGGCGGCGCACGCGCTGCAAAAACTGCTTACTCAGGCGGCCAGTTCGTGGAGCGTCGGGCAGGTAATTCTCGGCTCGCTGGTGGCCGGTTTGGCCGGATACCTGATTTGTTCGATCTTCTTGCCCATCAGAGCACTCGCGGTAGCGGCGGCCTTGGGTACCGCTGCCGTGCCCTGGACGTTTCTGCGTGGTAAGCGCGAGCGGCGCATGAAGAAGTTCAATCGCGGGCTGCCCGGAGCACTGGATATCATTGCCCGCTCGTTGCGCGCCGGACATGCGCTCAGCGCGGCGCTGGAGATCGTTGGCGAGCAGGCGGCGGAGCCGGTACGCTGCGAATTCCGTACCCTCTGCCGTCAGCAGAACCTCGGTATGCCGTTCCGGGAAGCGGTGTTGAACATGCTCGAGCGCGTACCCTCCCCTGACCTGCAACTGACGGTGACCAGCATGATCGTGCAGCGGGAGACCGGCGGCAATCTGGTGGAGATCCTCGACCGTACGAATCAGGTCATGCGCGACCGCATCCGCCTGGAAGGTGAGGTGCGCGTCTACACCGCGCAGGGGCGGCTGACAGCATGGATCCTGGGGCTCCTGCCGGGTTTCCTCTACATCATGCTGCGTCTCGCGAACCCGGCGTATATGCGGGTGATGACGACAGACCCGATCGGCCAGAAGCTGCTGACGGCCTGCGCCGTGCAGATCTTGTTGGGGTTTCTAGTAATTCGCAGAATCGTGAAGGTGAAGCTGTGATCGGTTCACCGGCACTGCTGGCCATTGCCTTCATGATCTCGCTGCTTTGCGTGGCAGGCATGGCTTATGTGTTATTGCGCGGCCGCTCGTCGCAACAGCGTATTCGCCGGGGCTTGGAAAACGCGGCACGCGAAGGCGAACAGGCGAACGGCACCTCCACGGGCCCGCTGCCGGCGCGCATCCTGAATTGGATGCGGGTGAACCTCAGCTTCTTGAACCACGCGCAGGCACGCGAGAATCTGCGTCTCGCCGGCTTTCGTACGGAATGGAACGTGGGTGCCTATCAGGCCAGTCGTCTGCTACTTCCCTTGCTGGCCTTGGCGGCAAGCACCTTCCTGCCGCGATTTGGCTGGTTTGGAGCCATGGTTCTGGTATTCGTGGCCTACTTGGTGCCCGACCTTTGGTTGAACAGCATGATTCACCGCCGCCGCGAGCGGATTCGCCTTGGCTTGCCCGACACGCTGGACCTGTTGGTAATCTGCGTTGAAGCCGGACTGGGGCTCGATCAAGCGCTGAATCGCGTGGGCTCGGAACTGGCGATTCGTCACAAAGCCATGAGCGAGGAGATTACGCAGATCAACATAGAGCAGCGCGCCGGCAAACCACGCATAGAAGCATGGCAGAGCATGGCGCAACGTACCAAGCTGGAGGAGACCGAGGCTTTCGTTGCCATGCTGTGGCAGAGTGAGCGGTTTGGCACTCCTATCGTGCGTGCGTTAGCCACTTTTGCGGATTCGCTGCGTACGGCGCGGCGGCAGCAAGCGGAAGAGCAGGCCGCAAAGACGACCATCAAACTTCTGTTTCCGCTGGTGATTTTTATCTTTCCCAGCATGTTTATCGTGCTGATCGGGCCGGCGGTGCTGAACATCATGCACAACCTTGGAGGGCTGTTCGACTAGCGCGAATCGCTACCTGAGAACACATCTGAAAGGAGACCTATGGATACAGTTATCGTGATTCGAGTTGTGGCGGGCGCAATGTTCGTCATTATTGCGTCGGTGCTGGTTTATCGCAAGAAGAAGCTCGCGTAATCATTGACTGGAACACCGATACTGCAACTGTCAAACCCTCACCGTCATTGAAGAACTTCGGGCGCCGTAGTAGGCGATTCAGATTCGCTTGGCCAATGCCGCACTGGCCAGGAGGATAGGACTACTCGGCGCTGCGGATCTTCAGCCTGAAGAGGGCCTCGCATTCACGCTGCATTCCTGAGCAGAACGTTCTAAAATTCCACACAGCTTAATTTCCAGCATGCAGTAGCAATCAGTATTATCTGTCACACGGAACAGACAGATGCTCTCTATCTGTGGTGTACCTGTTGACAGAGGGGCGGTGGTCGCGAGTCGCTCATGCTAGTGAAAGTTGCCCACAAGTGGCTCCTTAGCCATCTGTTCGCGGTTGCGGCTTGCGGCTGCTCTCTGGGCCAGGCGGCGCCGGCGACGCCTGATCGGCCGTGGACCTCGCCTGACGCGCAGCAGATTCGCACCTTTTCCAGCAGCGTTCCCCAGCCACCATTCACTATCGATCCCAACAAAGCATATTCCTTACCGGAACTGGTCGATCTTGCCGAACAGCACAATCCTGCGACCAGCCTGGCGTGGGAGCGCGCCAAGTCGCAGGCGGCAGTGCTGGGAATCGCGCGCAGTGAATGGTATCCCGTCTTGAGTGCGGTAGCGGCGGCGCAGGTACAGCGGTTTGCGCTGTTGTTCAACACCAACTTCATTCGGCAAACGGTCTCGGACGCGCAGCCTGCCCTGATGCTCAATTACACCATCCTTGATTTCGGGCGACGCTCGGCGCGGGTAGAAGCCGCCGGCGCAGAGCTTCTCGCCACCGACTTCGGTTTCAACGACACCCATCGCCGCATCATCTACCAGGTTGAGGAAGCCTATTATCGTGTGCTCAGCACGGCAGCGCAGCAGCAGGCGGCCGAGGTAAGCCTGCTCAACGCTCAGACGGTACAGCAATCGGCGGAGGATCGGCTGAAGAACGGGCTGGCGACTTTGCCGGATGTGCTCGAGGCCCGCAGCGCGACGGCGCAGGCGCAGTTCGACTTGCAATCGGCGATTGGTTCGGCAGAAATCGCTCGCGGCGATCTGGCGACTGCGTTGGGAACTTCGGCGACGATCTCCGTTAAGGTCGAGCCGATTACTTCACTCGAAACTCCGAACAGCGTCGAGGGAACAGTAGAGCAACTGATTGACCGTGCATTACAGCAGCGTCCTGACCTGATGCAACAAGTTGCCGATCTTCGCGCCAGGCAAGCGGCCGAGAAGGAAGCGAAATCGGCATATTATCCGACGCTTAGCACCAGTATCCTGGCAGGACCGGAAGCGTTGTACGGCTTTCAGGAACAGTTCCCGGCGGCGCAAACCAGTTTGCTCACCGGTTCTGCGGGCCTCACGCTCAACTGGACCATTTTCGATGGCGGCGCACGCCGCAGCGCTCTGGCGCGCGCCGAAGCGGATAGCCGGGCGGCTACATCGCAAATCAACGTCACCCGAAACCAGATTGCCGACGAAGTTTGGCGCGCGTATTCCAACGTGAAAACCGCCTTCCGGCAACGTGAAGCTGCGACCGCACTACTGCAGGCCGCCGAACAGTCTTATGACGCCGCTCTGGAGGCCTACAAATATGGTGTGCGCAATCTGCTCGACGTCACGGCGGCACAGCGTGCGCTGGCGCAGGCGAGAAGTTCCGACATCTCGGCCCAAACGCAGGTGCTGACGAGTCTCGCGGAACTGGCGTTCCGCACGGGAGATTTGCTGAACACGCCTATGAAACAGGTCAAGCCATGATTAAAGCTGGGGGAAGAACGATTCTTCGGGTTGCGCTGCTATGCGCGCCGCTGTTGCTGCTGTCGGGATGCCAGCAGGCGCCTGCGTTCAATGTGCTTGGGTCGTATTTTCCGGCGTGGCTGTTTTGTCTGGTGATGGGCATGGTTCTGACAGTGGTGGCGCGGATCTTTCTCCGCCGGCGCAACCTCGCCGCAGCGCTCGATCCGCCGCTGCTGATGTACTCATGCCTGACCGCATTCTTCACATTTACACTCTGGCTGATTTTCTTTCGAACTTGAGGTAGTTGAGATGGATGAGAATCCCAACGCGTCTGACTCTTTAGCCCGCAGACTGAGGATTGTGATCATCATTGCGACCGCGCTGGCCGGGATGCTGGTGGTATACATCCTCAACTACTATCCCCGGACCGACACCGCAGTGGTGTTCGCGAATTACATCGGCATTGCGCCGCAGGTTGATGGACCGATCACCCACTTCTACGTCCGCGAAAATCAATACGTGAAGGCTGGCGACCTGCTGTTTGAGATCGATCCGCGTCCGTATCAATACGCGCTGGAGCGCGCCAAGTCAGAACAACAAACCCTGGAGGGACAAATTGTTGACGAGGGCCGTACCATCGCCTCGCAGCAAAGCGGCGTATCAGTTTCGCAGGCCAACACACACAGTGCGCAGGCTGATTTGAATCGGTATGCGGCGGCGGTCGATGAGGCGCAGGCCGCCGTAACCAATGCGGAGCAGGGAGTAAACCGGGCCAACGCCGAATGGTTATATGCCAGTAACAATCTGCATCGCGTGGAGCCGCTGCTGACGAAGCAATATGTCACAGTTGACGCGGTGGACCAGGCGCGCACGCTGGAAGTTGCGCGATCAGAGGCGCTGAAGCAGGCGCAGTCACAGTTGAAGCTGGCACAGGCACAATTGCAGTCGGCCGGGGCCCAGTACGAGCGCGCCAAGGCTATGGTCACGCAGAGCCAGGCCCAGCTTGAACAATCGCAACACGCGGTGACCACGCTGGAGCCGCTGACTGCAGAACGCGGGGCGCGCCAGTCAGCGGTGCAAACCGCCGAGTACAACCTGAACAACTGCAAGGTGTACGCGCCGTTCGACGCGCGCGTCACCAACCTCATCCTCTCCGAAGGAGCATATGCGCATACCGGCCAGCAGATCTTCACGTTGATTGATGCGCGCAACTGGTGGGCCATCGGAAATTTTCGTGAGACGCAACTCAGACATATTGCTCCCGGAATGAAAGCTGACGTTTATGTGTTGTCTCGCGCCACGGTGCGCTTTCATGGCATCGTCGACAGCGTCGGCTATGGTGTGACACCTTCCAGCCAGGTCATCAGCAATCTTGGAAACGGGCTGCCTGATGTGGAGCGCACACTGAACTGGGTGCATCTCGCATCGCGCTACCCGGTCCGCGTTCACATTACCGAGCCTGCTTCGGATTCGCTTCGTCTGGGCGAAACGGCCGTGGTTGTCATTCGCGGATATTGATGTGGCCAGCATCGTAACAACTCCCGCTGTCACTTCGAAGCCATCGAATTGGGTATGGGAATTCCTGCGCGAGGAACTGGCGCCATATCCGCACCGCACACAGCTTGTGGGGCGGATGGTGTTGGCCGCGACGCTCAGCATGGTTATCAGCATGGCCTTTAGGATTCCGTTCGGTTTCCAGGGGCCGATCATGGCGCTGTTTGTTTCGCGTGAGAGCACGCAGGCGACGCTGAAATCAGTAGTCACCATGAGTGTGGCGACTTTGCTGGGTGCAATGTTCGTGCTGGGGACGGCACCCTTCTTTACCTTCGGTCCGATTCCACATTTCATCTGGGTTGGCGTCGCACTGTTTGTGGTGTTTTTTGCGCTGAACACAGTCAATAACTATATCGGCGTGTTGTTGTTCTCCGTAGTAGTCGCTGTGGCGCTTCCGCTGTGGGACCGCCCGGTAACGGCGGAAGCGAACGTGATCGATACGCTCTGGCTAGTGTGGTCGACGCTAGTGGGGATCTTGGTCACGATGGGCGTGGAACTCGCTTTTGCGCACCTGCGTCCCGGCGATAACGTCATCTTCACTGTGGCGGAACGTCTCGAGGCGGTTGAAGGCGTGCTTCGCTGCTATGCAAAGGGCGAGCCGGTGAATGCCAATGCGCAGCGCCAAATCAACCGTTTCGCTCTTTTGGGCACGTCGCTGGCACGGCGCTACTCGGCTCGCTCGGGATTCAACCTGCCTTATGTTGCGCGGGCCGGTGGCGTTATCGGGCTGGTGGGCACGCTGGTAGATACCACGTCGAGCCTTACGCAGCTTGCGGTCAGGCCCGACGAGCGCGACCAACGGAAGGCAGGCGAACTGGCCGACAAGATTGCGCAACTGCGCAGCGAGTTCCTCGCTCGCCAGACGCCTGCGCTCATTACCTTCAACGATGCGGACTCGCAGACGCTAGGCATGCCGCTGCTGGGCGAGTTAGAGCAAACGGTCGCGCTCATTCCGCAGGTCTTCGCGACGCCTGCCCCTGAACCCGACGAAGAGAGGATTCCAACCGCCGGTTCGCTGTTCGCCCACGATGCATTCTCGAATCCTGCACACCTGCAATTCGGCGTAAAGGGCGCGCTGGCCGCGATGATCTGCTACATGTTCTATACCGCGGTGGATTGGCCGGGCATAAGCACATCAGCGGTAACGTGTGTTTTCACGGCCCTGACAACCATAGGCGCTTCGCGCCAGAAGCAGGTCCTCAGGATTGGTGGCGCCATGGTCGGCGGATTTGGGTTTGGACTGGGCGCGCAGATCTTTATCCTGCCCTACATCGACACCATCGTTGGATTCACGGTGCTCTTCGTTATCGTAACTGCGATCTCTGCGTGGATTATGACAGCGAGCCCGCGCATTTCGTATTTCGGAGTGCAGATTGCCGTTGCCTTCTACTTTATTCATCTTCAAGCGTTCAAGTTTGAAACGTCCCTCGTCGCCGGCCGCGACCGCGTGGTCGGTGTCTTGTTGGGACTGTTCGCGATGTGGCTCATCTTCGACCAGTTGTGGGGAAGTCCCGCCGGGGTCGAGATGAGGCGGTCCTTTATTGGTGGCATTCGTGAACTAGCGCAGCTCGCTCGCCAACCCGATGTTGCTGATCGCAACGAGTCCATACGACGTGCGTACGCGCTAGGGCAGACCATCAACACGAACTTTGACCAGACGCGGGCGCTCGCGGATGGCGTGCTCTTTGAGTTCGGTCCCAGGCGCTCGGGTGATCTGGCGTTTCGTGAGCGAATCAAGGACTGGCAGCCGAAGTTGCGGGCTCTGTTTTTGCTGCGGGGCGCGGCCATTCGCTATCGGCTTGAGCTTCCAGGATTCGAGCTGCCGCAGGGCATGGCGGCTGCACATGCAGAATTCGACAGCGCGTTATCCGACGCGCTTGACGACATGGCGAACCGGCTGGAAGGCGACTCAGTTACGACGGGTGATCGACTGCCTATCGCGCTAAATCACCTGGAGGAGGAAGCTCGCGCGTCCGGGGAGGCATCTTCTGCGCATTTGAAGGACTTCATGGCGCTGTCGAGAACAGCGGGACAGCTTGCGATCGCGCTGGCAGATAGCGTAGAGAGCCAAAATGATTTGCCCCGAACCTTGAGTCCGGGGCAGGTCAGCTAGCTGTTGGGAAGCGCGGAGTTTTTCTGTATCGCCGACTAAAGTCGGCTAGGGATGACAAAACGAAGTGCGCATCGGCACGACCGGAGCAGGCTGCTGAAAATGTCCCTTCGAAGTACCTCAGGGGCTAAAGCCCTCACGTTTTTCAACGGCATAGACGCTGGCCTGAAGGCCAGCTCTACCCGACATTCGACTTTATTAGCAGCCCGCGGAGGTCGTGCCCTGACGCGAATCTTCGCTACTCTGAACTCTACAGCGTCGGTGGCTCGCCGGCCGGTGGGGTCTTCTCCGCCTGGGCCAAGGCATCCCGAGCATCGACTCCGGTCACTGCCTTGTACCACGCCGGATGATTTGTCCATGCCCAGGCTTCGCTTACCGTGCCGCGGGTCATCGCCTGAATCGTGCCCGGCTCGCCGAAGGTGCTGAGATAGATGTGGAAGAAGATCCCGAACAGCATGATGAGCGCGGAGAGGTCGTGGATGATATACGAAATTGACACCAGCCCACGCCCGAACACCGTGGGATACCACATGATGAAGCCGGTGATCACGTAGGCAATACAGCCCACCACGATCTCCCAGAACATCAGCTTCTGTCCGCCGTTGAAGAAGCCGGTCTCCGGCGACTCGATCGAATCGGTGCGAGTGACGTAAGTGTGAATGTGCTTCATCCAGCGCGAGTCGGACTTAGTCCATCTCATCGGCTGCAACCAGTTGATTGCCTGCAGAGCGAAGAAGAAGACGAACGCCAGCCCGAACCAGGGATGGAGGAATCGCGTCATGGCTCCGCCGCCGAACAACGGCGTGAAGAAGCGGAAGATCCACGGCAGGTAAATCCCGAAGCCCGACAACAGGGCGAGGAAAAAGAAGATGCCGACCATCCAGTGCAGGAAACGGGTGTAGACCGGATGGCGCATCAACTCGCCGGCATAGACCACGGTCTTGCCCAGGCGGTCGATAGCATTGGGGCGGTGTTGGAAGGTGTTAGCGGAGGTCGCCATTTAGTCTCCTCCTGAAGTTCTGCCAGACGCCGGCGGCGGATCGATCCGCTTGATGGGCGGAGTTGGCTGTACCCGGCGCGGGCCTTCAAAGACGTAGTGCATTACTACGGCGACAAATCCCAGCATGGCGCCAAAGAGGCCGAGCGGCTTGAACACGTCCTTCCACACGGTAAAGGCCACCGGGATGGTCGGATTCTTGGGCAGCCCTCCGTAAGACTCAGGCTTGTTGATGTTGTGCAGGACGTAAATCACGCCGGTACCGCCAATGGATTCGGGATCGTACACGCCGGCATCCTTGAATCCCGAGACATCACGAAGCTGGGTGGCGCGCTTTTCGGCGAGGAACTTCATGTCCTCTTTCGTGCCGAAGTGCAGGCAGCCCGTAGGACACGACTTGATACACGCGGGCTCAAGGCCAGCTCCTACTCTGTCAGAGCAGAGCGTGCACTTGTAAACCTTCTTAGTGCTTTCGTTGAACTTCGGGATATTGAACGGACAGCCCGAGATGCAGAACCGGCAGCCGATGCAGTTCTCCTGTTTGAAATCGACGATGCCGTTGGAGTACTGCACAATGGCGCCGTCGGCCGGACAGGCGCGCAGGCATCCAGGATCGGCGCAGTGCATGCACTGATGCTTGCGCATCAGCCAGGCGAAGCTGCCGTCCTCGTGCTGGTCCTCGTTGAACTTGATCAGGTTCCAGTAGTTCCAGTCGGTGTCGGGCATGGTCTGGTAGGTGTTGTCGAAGTGCGTTGTCTGGAACGGCATATCGTTCCATTCCACGCATGCGACCTCGCAGGCCTTGCATCCGATGCAGGTTGTTGTGTCAATCAGTTTGCAGACTTTGTCCTGCCGCTGTGTGCCTTCGCCGGCGACCGGCCCGGGGTGGGCCGAGATTTGCTGGATTCGAAGTGTTCCGCGATCACCCATCTCGTGCCCTCCTTTAGACCTTCTCCAACTTCACCAGGAATCCTTTGAACTCCGGTGTGTAAGCGTTGGGATCCATAACGGTTGGTGTCAGCCGATTGGCAGGCATGAGCGACGTCCTGCCCTCACTTTCGGAGATTCCCTTGAAGCCCCAGTGGATGGGGACGCCGATCTGGTAGAGCTTCTTGCCGTCAACCTGCATGGGCTTGATGCGCTTGGTCACCATCGCCTTCGCAATGTAGTCGGCGCGAATGCTGCTGACCTTCACCTTCTCGCCCCCGGTGATGCCCATTTCGTTGGCGAGTTCGGCGGGTATCTCGACAAACGGCTCCGGCACCAACTCAACGTTCATGGGATTGTTCTTGGTCCAGTAGTGATAGTGCTCGGTCAACCGATACGTCGTGCAGACGATGTTGTAGCCTTCATCGCGCTTGGCGTATTTGTCGAGCGGCGTATTGAACTTCTTCACCACAGGGTTGTTCGACTGGTCGGGATGAAGAGGATTGGCGATCGGGCTCTCGATGGGCTCGTAGTGTTCGGAGAACGGACCGTCGGTTACGGCGCCGATGGGAACGAAGATTCTCCCCACTCCCTCCGGGTTCATGATGAAGGGGCCCATGTGATCGCTGGGTTTAGAGTCAGGCTTGAAGTCGGGAACATCGTTGCCGACCCATTTCTCGGCCGTCTCGTTCCACCACACTTGCTTGCGCGAAGGATCGTAGGGCTTGCCCGTCAAATCGCAAGAGGCGCGGTTGTACAGCACACGCCGGTTCATCGGCCACGACCAACCCCAGTTGGGATAGATGCCCAGACCGGAGGGATCTTCCGTGCCACGCCGCTGCATCAGCGGTCCAGCTTCCGTCCATGATCCGCAATACAGCCAGTTGCCGGAAGAAGTCGTGCCGTCGTCGCGCAGGGCTCCGAAGCCCGGTATCTGCTGGCCCGCTTTCAGCGAGAGCTTCGTTTTCTCATCGTTGATGTCGGCCCATGCCTTGCCGTTGATCTCCTTCGCGACCTCTGCCAACGATGGACTCGCAGGTAGGGTGTAGGCCCACGTCGCATTCAGAATGGCGTCGGGGAACTTGCCGCCCTCCTTTTTATAGAGCTCGCGAATCTTGAGGAAGATCTGCGCCAGGATGTCCTGGTCGAGCTTGCATTGTCCCGGCGGCGGCAATGCAGTGTGCTTCCACTGAAGCCAGCGCGCAGAGTTGACCATCGTTCCGTCTTTCTCGGCAAAGCCCGCGCCCGGGAGCCGATAGACGGTGGTGTTGATCTGCTTCATCTCTTCCGGCGTTGTGCCCGGCGCCTCCCAGAACGCACTCGTCTCGTCGGGATAGATCTCGCAGACCACCAGGAAGTCGGCCTTCTTCAAAGCGTCGATGTTCTTCTTGGAGTCGGGACCGATCATGACCCCGTTCATGCCGAAGGCGAAAAATCCTTTCACGTGGCCTTCGTACATGTCGTTCCAGTTCTCTACCCACGAGTATTTGCGATCGATTTTGGGCAGGTAATGGAATGCGAAATCGTTTTCTTTGGTCGCTGCCGGACCATACATCGCTTTCAGGAACGACACGGTGAACTTCGGCGTGTTCGACCAGTAATTGAACGACTCCCATTCGCCGGGCTTCGATGGCTTCGGGGTTACGCGTTCCAGATAGGTCTTCAGGTCCTTGTCCGCCGGCGACGGCATCTTCAGGTAGCCAGGGAGGATGTCGAAGATCCCGGCCATGTCGGTCGCACCCTGAATGTTGGAGTGTCCGCGCAGTGCGTTCACCCCGCCACCGGCGCGCCCGACGTTGCCCAGCAGCAGTTGCAGCATGGCGGCGGTGCGAATGATCTGGGTTCCGAACGAGTGATGCGTCCAGCCGACGGCGTAAATGACTGTCG
The DNA here is from genome assembly GCA_963846795.1 of uncultured Acidobacteriaceae bacterium. Taxonomy (GTDB): domain Bacteria; phylum Acidobacteriota; class Terriglobia; order Terriglobales; family Acidobacteriaceae; genus CAVVDY01. The sequence continues at coordinate 853,892 of CAWJXJ010000009.1, read as the reverse complement.
CCACCTTCTTCATGTCGCCATCCTTGCGGACGGAGGTGAACAGGTCAGCGGCCTTCAGGAACTGATCTTTAGGGATGCCTGTAATGCGCTCCACCATCTCCGGCGTGTACCGCGAGTACTGCTGCTTGAGGAGTTGGTAGACGCAGCGCGGATTCTGCAGCGACAAGTCGTACGCGACATTGGGAGGCAGAGACGGAGGAGCACCCGGGCCAGCGCCCAACCCGGCTGCGCCCGCCGGGCCACGTGCCTGATAACCGTGCCCTTCCGGCGATTTTTCTCCGCTGGAGGGGGAGGGAGCGCTCTTCGCCGGTTGAGCTTTTGGCGCACCTTCAGTCGCCGGAGCGGATGCTGCTACGAACTTGCCGGTCTCGTTTCCGCCCTCCTGATAGTTCCAGGTGGCTTTGTCGTAGGTTTTCTTTTCCGGATCGAAGCCGGAGAACAGTCCGTCTTCAGGAAGCTTGAATCCATCCTTAATGATGAACGCGGCGTTGGTGTAGTTCACCAGGTATTCGTGCGCAACACGATTGTTCTGGACGGCATAGTTAATTACGCCGCCGAGGAAGGCGATGTCGCTGCCGGCACGAATCTGGCAGAAGAGATCGGCTTGCGAAGCGGTACGGGTGAAGCGCGGATCGACCACGATCATCTTCGCATCGCGATTACGCTTGGCTTCGACCGCCCACTTGAAACCGCAGGGATGGTTCTCGGCTGGATTGCCGCCCATGATCAACATCATGTCGGTGTTCTTGATGTCGATCCAGCCATTGGTCATGGCGCCGCGTCCGAAAGTTGGTCCCAAACTTGAGACCGTGGGGCCGTGTCAAACACGCGCCTGGTTTTCCAGGCGCACCACCCCCATACTTCGCATCGTTTTCACGGCGAGGTAGTTGAACTCATTGGTATCGGTGCAGCCGCCGGTAAAGGCGATCGTCTCCAGGCGGTTCACCGTGTTGCCTTTGGTATCGGTCTCGATGAAGGTCGCGTCGCGCGTCTTCTTGGTCCATTGCGCGATCTCGTCTATAGCCTGGTTCCAGGAGATGTCGTCCCAGTGATCGGAACCGGGACGCCGGACCTGCGGCTTCAGCAGGCGCCGCTCGTTCTGGATGTCCTGCTGCAGTGACGCTCCCTTGGGACAGAGCGTGCCGCGGTTTATGGGATGGTCGGGATCACCCTCGACATGCACCACCTGCGGCGTCACGTTCTTGGCCTTGTCGCCAATGGTGTGGATAATCACTCCACAACTCACCGCGCAGTACGGGCAGGTGCTGCGCGTCTCGGTGGTGCGGGAGATTTTGAGGCTGTCGGCTTGGGCCAGAATCGGTTGCGCATCAAAGCCGAAGACGGTGATGCCGACCGCTCCGGCTATGCCAGTCTTGAAGAATGCTCGTCTAGACACATCCATAGGTGAGACCTCCGGGGGGTTCCGTGGGGACAGCAATCTGTAGAAATGAGAGCCGGGAGAGGGCGCTCGGATAAGAGCTAACGAAGATAACCGTACGAACCGGTAGTTTGCGATTCATGATGTCGTCGGCCATCGTGGTAACGGCCGCGAACCCACATCGTCGCGGAATGCAGGGAAGATTACACCGTAGAATGACAGCCGGTCAATGCGAAAAATGGCGCCTTCGCCGAAGGGTGAACATCGAGAAGGGTACTCAAAACCCCAACAAATTTAGCTGGATCTTGTGGTAGCCATGCTCCGTTGCCCACAGGTCGAGTGCGACGGTCGCGATCTCGTCCACGTCTGGAACGATGAGGCCGTCCACCGTCAGATCGAACGACTTCTGATAGGCCTTGCAGGTATCGCAAGCCTCGACCCGAACTGCAATTGGGTCCTCGGGGGAATAATAAGGAAGCTTGAAGGGATCAACTTCCTCGCACACCGGACAGAGGATGCGGCGATATTCCCATTCAGCGAGGCACAGCGAGCAAGCCAGATGGCGCTTTCCGCCATCCCCTTCAGGACGCAGCACTGCGAATTGGGACCGGCTGCCACACAGAGGGCAAATAGCTCCGGAGTAGTCCGCCGGCATTCTCTGCCGGGAAGCCAGCGATTGTGCCTGAGTCTGAAAGAGGATCCGAGCGAAGAAAGAAGATGGCGCGTACGAGCCGGCCTTCTCGTTGTCCAAGAACGCTAGAAGTTGCTGCCGTTGCTGTGCTTGTCCGGCAGCGCGAATGCGCCCGGCTTCTTCCGCCAGTTTCGCCGGACCTTTTTTCTGCGCTAGCTCCAGCAGAGCCGGCAGCCAGTGAAGCGCAAGGTCCACATCCAGTTGCTCAAGCAGGGAAGCGGCCTCCGTGGGTTCCGGCGACGCCGGCGATGCGAGACTTTCCGACATCTGCTGCTGCAGCGCGAGGACACGTAAGTAAAACGCCAGCACTTCGGCAGTTGAGGTGTTCCGTTCGAGCAGCTCTTCAGCTCGTTGAATGCGCTTGTCCCAGGTGATTCGATTGGCCATAGGATGTTCGCTGTTCCGGAAGCGCCATTCAAGGCACGGGATTCAATCTTCGCAAATCCAAGAGCCAAGGCCAAAGGCCGCCCTACTTCGTCCCGTTCGGGTACATCAGGATCTTGCTGGCTTCGCCGGTCTTGAGGCGCTCCATGCCGCTGGCGAAGTCTTTCATCGCAATGCGGTCAGTGATGACGGGATGCAGGTCGAGCATGTTGGCCTTGAGCAGCGCGGTCATTTGGTACCACGTTTGGAACATGCGGCGTCCGTTGATGCCCTGGACCGTCGCGCCCTTGAAGATGACTTCTTCCGCCAGATTCAGCTCGACCGGGCGAGAGGGGATGCCCAGTAGCGACATGCGTCCGCCGAGGCGAAGAACCTTGAAGCCGGTGCGGATGGCATCACTGCGGCCCGCCATTTCGAGCACGACATCGACACCCGTGCCGCCGGTGTTTTGCATGACGACGTCATAGATGTCGTCTTTGGTTGGGTCGAGCACAAAGTCTGGCTTCATCTGTTTCGCAATTTTCTGACGATGCTCGTTCGGCTCGATGGCGAAAATCTGTGTCGCTCCGCAGGCACGCGCCACCGCGATGCAGAATAGGCCGATGGGGCCGCATCCAGTGATGGCGACGCTCTTGGCTGCGATATCGCCGGCGAGAACGGTGTGTACGGCGTTGCCCAGGGGATCGAGAATCGACGCGTACTCGCGCGGGATGGACGGGTCGAGCTTCCAGATGTTGCTCTCGGGGATGACGACGTATTCGGCGAAGGCTCCGTTGGCATCGACGCCGATGATCTTCACGTGCTGGCAGATGTGCGCCTCGCCGGTGCGGCACTGCAGGCACTTGCCACAGGCGACGTGCATCTCGGCGGAGACGAAGTCACCTTCCTTCACGGCGGTGACATCTTTACCGACGGCCTCGACGGTGCCGCAAAATTCGTGTCCGGGAATGAGCGGGGGATGAATGCGACGCTGCGCCCACTGGTCCCACTGATAGATGTGCAGGTCGGTGCCGCAAATGGACGCGACTTCGACTTTTACCAGGACTTCGTCATGACCGAATGTGGGAACGGAAACTTCGCGGATCTCTGTGCCGGGAGCGGGCTCCGGCTTTACGACAGCAAGCATGGTATTTGACATGAGTATGACTCGCAGGCCGCTAAGAAGCGCGGCGTAGGATGAATAGCCCGGAATGGAATAAATGTGTCGGGCAAACAGGCGATTCTAGCATGGGGAGAATGTCGTGGCTGTGCGGTTACGTAGCCGCAGGATAGCTACCCGGCGGTTGCGCTTGAGATGAAACGACGTTTACCAACTCCAACTCCAAGCCGCCCATGGCGTGTGCCGCCCAGTTGTAAATCGCCGAGCCAATCGCTCCGCCGATGAAGCCAAGTATGGCGTAGCCCACTATTATCGCTACGGCCGCGGCGACAGAGCCCGCAATCCCCATTCTTGCACCAAAGGGCGCGAGCGCCGATCCAAGCAAACCGGCCAGCACAATGATGATGCCGACAATAACGCCAACTGCGCCTTGTACCACGGCGCACAGCTTTGCGCAGGACATCACGCCAATCGAATGAACCCGTACCATATCGCACCTATCCTTTCTTCTGCTCCGCCATCTTCTTCGCGTTGAACTGCTCGCTTTGGCCTTTAGGAACGCTCAGCGTCTGCCAGTCGGCGCCCTTCCAATGCTTGGCGAGAAAGACGATTTGTCCCGACATGTTGCGCCGTGTGACCGATTTGCCGATTGATGGCCTGCAACACGGAGTGCGGCTCAGCGCGAATGGTCACCGTGCGCGTGAGATCGTCGGAGCTGAGCGAATTCAGGGTATCGAGCACGAGCTGCCAGCCGTACTCCCACGAGCGCATCACCTCAGCACGACTTTCAGCCTGGGACGCGATGAATTCCTGATCGCGCCGGCGGTCGGGCTTTTCACCGTCGCTGGTGAGGAAGTCGGTGAAGCGCGAGCGCATGTTGCCCGCCATGTGCTTCACGATGATGGCGACGCTGTTCGACTCCTGGCTGAGCATGGCGAAGAACTGCTCATCGCTCAGCTGCGCCATGGCGACGTCGGCCATTCGCTTGTGTCCGCGCAACGAGCGAAACGCCTCGTCCAGATAAAGCGTGCCGATATCGGTGACCTCAGTGTCACTCATCTCGTTTTGCCTCCATCTTGCACCAGGGGGTTTGCCGAAAGGCACGAGCGCCTAGCATACTGTTTGTTTCGTTTCTTCGAAAGCGAGCCATGATGCAAAAAACCTTACTCCTATTCTGCGCCCTCGCGCTTGCGACACCAATCATTGCACAAACCCAACAGGGTATCGAAGTCAGCGATATGGATCGCAAGGTCGCTCCCTGCAACGATTTCTACGATTATGCCAATGGCACGTGGCGGGCGCAGAATCCGATTCCCGCCTCCATGGATCGCTGGAGCCGTCGCTGGGCTGCGGGTGAAGCCAATAAAGAACAGCTCAAAACGCTTCTGGAAGAAGCCGCGGCAAAGCGCGACCAGCCGAAGGGCTCGTCCACACAGTTGACCGGCGACTTCTACGCCGCGTGCACTGACATGTCGGCGATCGATGCCGCTGGGGTGACTCCGCTGAAGCCCATGCTGCAGCAGATCGACGCCATCCACGACGTCGCGGGCGTGCAGAAGATGATTGTCGAGTTGCAGGCGCTGTCGCTGCACGTTCCGTTCGCGCTTGGTTCGTATCCCGATCCGCATAACCCCTCGATGACCATCGCAGACATCGGCGCTGCCGGCTTGGGGCTGCCCGACCGCGATTACTACCTGAAGCCGGAGCAGCGCTTCAAAGATGCGCGCGAGAAGTATCTGGTCCACGTTGCCAATATCTTCAAGCTCGCGGGCTACAACCAGGCGGATGCGACCAAGGCGGCCGGCACCGTGATGCAGTTTGAGACGGCGCTGGCCAAGGCTTCGCTCGACAACGTTGCCAAACGCGATCCGCAGCAACTCGATCACGAGATGAGCTTCGATGCGATGACCAAGCTCGCCCCGCACTTCGACTGGGCGACGTATTTCGAGTCAGCGAAGATTCCGCGCGATGGGCTTAACGTCGAAGAACCGGCATTCCTGCAGGAGTTTGATAAGCAGCTCACCGGCGCATCAATGACTGACTGGAAAACCTATCTGACATGGCAACTGTTACACGGAGCGGCGGCGTACCTGTCGCAGCCGTTTGTGGATGAGAACTTCGCGTTTTATCAGAAAGACCTGGAAGGGCGTGCGGAGTTGAAGCCGCGCTGGAAGCAGTGCTCGGAAGCCGCCGATAACCTGCTCGGCGATCCTTTGGGCAAGGAGTACGCGGCGCGCTACTTTCCGCCCGCGGCCAAGGCTCGCGCGAAGGAAATGGTGACCAACATCCTTGGCGCGATGACCGACACGGTGAAGAACCTCGACTGGATGGGGCCCGAAACCAAAAAGAAGGCTTTGGAGAAGCTCTCCACTTTTAACGTGCAGATCGGCTATCCCGACGAGTGGAGAGACTACAGCAAGGTCGATATCACGCGCGGCTCATTCTTTACCGATGTGATGAATGCCGCGAAATTCCAGGTGACGGACGACATCGCCCAGATCGGCAAGCCGACGGATCGCAATCGTTGGTACATGACGACGCCGACCTCCGATGCATCCTACAATCCGCTGATAAACACGATCACCTTCCCCGCGGGCATTCTGCAACCGCCCGCCTTCAGCATGAACTACGCTGATGCGGTGAACTACGGCGCGATCGGGGTCGTCATCGGGCACGAGGTTAGCCACGGCTTCGACGACGAAGGCTCACAGTTCGACGCGCAGGGCCGGCTTAACAACTGGTGGACGCCGGAAGATCGCAAGCGTTTCGACGCCAAGACGCAATGCGTAGTCGATCAGTTCAACAACTACTACATCGAGCCCGGCATCCATCACAACGGCAAGCTGGTGCTGGGTGAGTCGATCGGCGACCTGGGCGGGGTGAAAATCGCGTATCTAGCGTTCCAGAAAGACCAGAAGGCGAAGCCACAACCGACCATCGACGGCTTCACTCCCGATCAGCAGTTCTTCATCGCGTGGGGGCAGTTCCGCGGAGATGAAACGCGCCCCGAGACGCAACGCAAGATGATCGAGGGCGATCCGCATCCCATAGCGAAGTACCGCGTAATCGGTCCGCTGTCGAACTTCCCGCCGTTCGCGCAGGCGTTCTCGTGCAAGGCGGGCTCGCCGATGGTTCGCCCGCCGGACAAGCAATGCGTGGTGTGGTAGGGAAGAAAAAACTTAGCCACGGATTTTCACGGATAGCACGGATCGGAAGCACAAAGAAATCTGTGAAATCCGTGGCTCGCTTTTTCTTGGCGGTTACAGTTGATTCGCACGCGGCATGGCGCTCGCGAGCAGGAGAACCGCTCCACAGAACATCAGCGTGTCGGCCATGTAGTTCAGGCCCTTGTCGAGGCTCGCGCGTTCGACTATAGCGATCGGGACATAGACAACCAGCTCAATGAAGAGGACAGTCAAGCCCAGCCATGTCGCGGCTGCGCGGGTTTTCTTGCCAATCAGCAACATGACGCCTGCGACTGCATAAGCCGCTGCGGCAAGATAGGTCCAAATGGCGTGACCGATGACGTACATGGGGGTCAGCGGCTCCAGCGGAACGCCGGGCACGTGATCGCCATGCCGAAATTGCTGGTAGCTGAAGAACAGCACGGCAATGGCGACAAAGTATCGCGCGATCGTGGCCATTACACGCGCGGCACGTCTGCGCCATGCATCGCTAAGACTGGCGGCGAAGGCCAAGGCGCCACCGCTGAAGGACGTCTCCCGTAACGCAATCGTCGGAAAAATCCGGTTGTCCAGATGACGTATCGTGGCCGGAATGTACATCATCGTGACGAACAGAAACATCGTCAGGGCGACCAAGCTCGCGGCAAGCCGTGCCTGAATTCTGGTTACAAGGCTGAACGCGGCGAGGAGAAAACATGTGCCGACAAAGTATGCCCAGAAGTAATGCCAGGGCATCCACTTGGGAACGATCGATGCGATCTCTTTGGTCTGCGTGAAGTGTTCGGTGGCGAAGGCAGCAAGTGGCGCGGCGTAGAAGATGGGTCCGAAGAGAATGAGCTTGTCGAAGCCTCGCGCTCGTTGCCAATCGCCGCGAACAAAAATCGCGACCAAGCCAACCACAAAGACCAGCGTAAACGCGAGATATGACCAAATCACGTCACTGGGAATCGCAGCCGCCACCATAGCTGCAGGAAGAGACACTAAGCGCATGCTCACAGCAACCCCACCCCCGTTGAAGGTTGGAACCCAAGTTCGGCGGATTTTACTCGCAGAAAAAAAGTAGCCGCGGATTAGCGCAGATCTCGCGGATCAGAAAGAAATCAGATCCGCGAGATCCGCGTTAATCCGCGGCTAGCTTTCTTACCGCGCTACTGGTTGGTTTTCGTCCAGCGATCGACCCAATCGGTCACGGTTCGCCACCAGAGCTGCGAGTTCTGCGGTTTCAGCACCCAGTGGCCCTCGTCGGGGAAATAGAGCATCTCTGAAGGGATGCCCAGGCGCTGCAATGTGGTGAAGAGTTGGAAGCCTTCCGACACGTCAAGCCGGTAGTCGAGCTGGCCATGTACGACCAGCATCGGAGTCTTGAAATACTTTGCGAACAGATGTGGCGACCACTTGCGATACAGTTCGCGGTTTGTCCACGGAGTGCCTTTGAACTCCCACTCGTTGAACCACAGCTCTTCGGTGGTGCCGTAGGCTGACTCGGTATTGAACATGCCGTCGTGCGAGACCAGGCACTTGAAGCGGTCGGTGTGGCCCTCAATCCAGTTGATGGCGTATCCGCCGTAGCTGGCGCCCAGGGCGCACTCGCGACTCTTGTCGATGAAGGGATAGTTCTTCTCGGCGTAGTCGAGGCCCATCATGAGGTCGTCGTAAGGCGGCCCTCCCCAGTTGCCGTTGATGGCGTCGATGAAGGCTTGCCCGTATCCGGTCGAGCCGTGGAAGTTGATCATCACAATGACATAGCCGTTGGCTGCGAACAGCTCGGGGTTCCAGCGATACGACCAGTCATCGCCCCACGCGCCTTCAGGTCCGCCGTGGATGAGGAACTTCAACGGATACGTCTTCTTCGGATCGAAGCCGGGAGGTCGAATGATGAAGCCCTGCACCTTCTCTTTTAACGCACCGTTGAACCAAAACGACTCCATCGGCGGCATGGCGATCTGCGACAGCACCGGGTCGTTCAGCATGGTGAGCGGCTTCGCCTTCGACTGCAGGCAATCAGGAACGCTATACGAATTCGGCGGAACTGCCATGCGACATGCCGGGAAGTTGAGCGGCGCAGTGAAGATCTCGTTGGGCGCGGCGACCGACATCTGGTCGAAGACCAGTGTCTTGCCATCGGGAGTCGGCGTGGGGCTGTCGTTGTAGCCGTCGATCAACTCCTGCGGCCACGGATTCGGCTGCCCAATGTTTAGAACGTAAATTGGGTTCTCGCCCTGATTACCGGCGGTGAGATAAATCGATTTCGAATCGGGCGACCACGCGACGGAATCGACCCAGCGATCGAAGTTCGGCGTCAGATCGGTGATCTTGCCGGTCGCTCGCTCGTAAAGCATCAGGCGGAAGCGGTCGCTCTCATATCCAGCGCGGAACTGCGAGCGATAGGCGATGTACTTGCCATCAGGAGAGTACATCGGCGTGTCATCGCTACCGGGATTGGTCGTAATTTTCTTTGGCGCGCCGCCCGTCACCGGGACAACAAAAACATCCTTGTTGGTGCTGGTGGCTTCCACTTTGTCGAGATTGCTGGTGTAAGCGACCTCTTTGCCATCGGGCGAGAAGCTGTACTGGTCCTGGCCTCCGAGCGAGAAGGGAGGCACATCGTGGTCGCCGGGGGTGAGGTCGAGAGGCGTGGGCGCCCCATTCCGGCTTCCGTTGCCGGGGTGGGAATTTTCGCCTTCGATTGCCTGAATGAAGAGATGGCTGCGCTTGCCGTTGGAGTACTTCGTCCAGTGACGGTATAGCAATGAGGTGAAGATCTGCGCCTTCACCTTCGACTTAGCCTTATCCTCGTCACGCTGTTTGTTGCAGGCATCGTCCTTGCAATCAGGATAGACGTCGGAGACAAACAGGATGCTCTTGCCATCGGGCGACCAAGTCGCGCCTGAAGCTTCGGTCGAGATGCTGGTGATCTTGCGCGCATCTCCGGCGAGAGCCCCGCTGGATGAGTCGAAATTCTGCAGCCAGATTTGCGAGCTGCCGTCTTTTGACGATTCGAAGATGATGCTCTTGCCATCAGGCGAGAAGCGTGGACGATCTTCGCCGGGACCAGTTGCAGGCGTGAGGCGTCGAGCTTCGCCGCCGGCGACCGGCACGATCCATAAATGCGGTGTGCGGGTGTTGGCTTCGAGCGAGACATCGACAGCGCTGAAGGCGACCCATTTGCTGTCAGGAGAAACACTCGGCTCACCGATGCGCTTGAGCTGCATCATTGTCTCGAAGGTGAAGGGGCGCTTGGCCTGGGCGAAAGCTGCGATGGAGAGAGAGAACAGGAAGAGGGCTACAAAGATGCGACGAAGCATAAGCCTCCGCGAGCCGCCGCAAGATGTTGGGCGGGCCCGCAATACTGCAAACCGGATAGTTTAAATGAGGGTGTGGCAATGAGCTTAGGGTAAAATCTTTGTATGCTTAGCGAAGAAGATAAGCAGTGGATCGCAGACCAAGTCTCCTCTCAAATCGCCGCCAGCGAGGAGCGCATAGCGGCGCGGATCGAAAGAACTGAAACCGCTTTGCTGACTGAGTTCCATAAATGGGCATCGCCGGTCGAAATGCGCCAGCGAACCCATGCCGCTGCTCTGCGCGCTATCGATACGGAAATGGAAGCGCTGGATGATCGGGTGAAAAAGCTCGAGGCCAGCTAAACTCAATCGAGAGTAGCCTGCGATATTCCGCAACTCTGGCCTTCCAACCCCGTTCCTACCTTTGGCGCCTTCGCCTCGTCTAACCAGGAGTGTGGCTTTCCGTTAAAATCCCTACAGGACGCCTGATGTATTCCAATTGCTTCGCCCATCGTCGCTTCGCCCTGATTGCACTGGCATTTCTTCTTCTCGCAACTCCACTGTTTGCTGCTTCCGATCGCGGAGAGGGGCAGCTGGATCCGTCGCAGCCCACGGGTATCACGACCGATGAGATCATCCAGCGCTTTGCCGCCAAGGAAAAGCAGTTCAAGATTGCGCGCGAGCAGTATGCATATCGGCAGGATCTGCTGGTGCAAACGCTCGACGGCGACACGCCTAACGGCGAGTTCCGCGAAGTAGAAGACGTGCTCTTTGACAATAACGGTAACCGCATCGAGCACGTGGTGTTCGCTCCCGAATCGACGCTGGTCGGAATCCTTATGACGAAGGAGGATTTCGATGATATCCGCCGGCGCATGCCGTTCGTGCTGACCAGCGATGAGATTCCCGAGTACAACATTCTTTATGTTGGTAAACAGCGGGAAGATGAACTCGGGACCTACGTCTTCGACGTCGCGCCAAAGCAGATCGAAAAGAACAAACGCTATTTTCAGGGACGCATCTGGGTCGACGATCACGACTTCCAGATCGTGAAGACTTTCGGCAAGAACGTGCCCGACCTGGGAACGAAAAAGCGCGGCGGTCAGGAGAATCTGTTCCCCGCCTTCACCACGTGGCGACAGCAGATCGACGGCAAGTACTGGTTTCCGGTATACACCAAGGTCGATGACATCCTGCACTTTTCAACCGGCGACATTCACGTCCGGCAGATCGTGAAATACACCGACTACAAGCGGTTCGGCTCGAATGTGAAGATCACGTATGACGGTCAGGACATTTCCAAGGGCCAGCAACAGCCGAACGGAACCCAGCCTCAGCAAGGACAGACGCCGCCGAAGCAATAGGGTCAGACGGGCGTGCAGTGAGCGCCTCCGGCGCGGCGCGTGGGATATCTCGAGATGCAAACCTTGGCTTGTGATCAGATTTCGTTCTGACCCGCAGCTACACAACAGAATTCAGCCCAGCGCGGGAGCGCTGGGAACGCTGAATTGATTAGATTCCTCGAGCCCCGCCAGGGGCGGTACCCGACCATACGCGGGGACAAGGATGCATCGCCACAGCCCTCAGCATTGAATCCATTTCATCCTCGAACGACATTCGCCGATGGTGCTTTTCCTGATTGTGAATGTAGTTCACCACCCTCGCAACTTGGGACGGGCTCACACTGAAGGCGCCGTATCCCACCTGCCAGCAGAAGGCTGGAGCTGATTCGCGCAACCAGCGGCAGGAGTTTGACTTCAGGGTTCGAACCGCGTCGGACAGCGCTACGTCGGGTCGAAGCTCGATGACGGCATGGATGTGATTCTGTGTACCACCGATTGCATACACATGCAGATCGTGATTGCGACCAATACCCGCAATGTAGGCCCATGTGCGATCGATTGTGCTGTGCGACAGCAGGTTTCGACGCTCTTTGGTGCTGAACACAACATGGAAAACGGCACGGCACAGCGAGTGGGACATGAGTACGAGCATCGACCCGACATCGAAGCGATGGCTGTGACGTGCACCACATCGCACGGTGCCGCCCCTAAAGGGGCTCTGGGGACCCTGCGGATCCCTCCTGTTCCCAGTGCTTCCGCACTGGGCTGACGGCTGTTGCGCACGGCCGCTTCTCACGCTGCCGGCTTGTGAATCTGCGGCCCGCCGTTGACCTCGTTCTCGATGGCCATAATCTCGGCGCGCTCTTTCTTCACTCCCAGCTTCACCTTTCCGAACGCTCCAATATAGAAGTTGGCGACGAACACCAAGGAGAACAGCGAGATCAGGTATCCGCGCCAGTCATCGTACAGAAGCTTGTAGCGCGTGATCAGCAGGAAGAAAACAGTCACGTAGTGGCTGAAGCAGTATTCGCAGGTGAACAGGTAATAGAACTTGCGACAGAAAAAGCTGGGGTGACCCTCACTTTTGCGAACGCAGTATTCGCGCGGCTCACGAAACACCTCCTCATGAGTGACGGTCCAGGAGATGCACGCAATAGGAATTGCCAGTAGAAATAGCCAGACCACCTGAAGCGATATCGGCACAATGGTTAGAAGCCTTCAAGTTGCCGGATGGCTGCTTTCACCTATAAGGATGATTGAGCGAACATGAGATAGCGGCCTCATCAGTTACGTTCGGATAAACCCCACTTTGGTTGACTCGCACGTTTTTTAATACCATCGTAAACTGTTGCCTAGATGACATTGGGTGTCGAAGTCGCCGGACGGAGCGACGTAGGAAGGGTGCGCTCGTCCAACGAGGACTGCTACGGCTACGATCTGCGATTAGGCGTGTACGTGGTCTGCGACGGCATGGGAGGCCACGCCGCCGGGGAGATCGCCAGCCAGATCGCAGTCGACAGTGTGCTTGCTTATTTTCGCGACCAGGAACCCATGGCGGCCGACGCGACGCTCATCGACGCTCCTATTGGCGCGCGACTTCTGGCCGATGCGGTCAATAAGGCCAACGAATCGATTCTCCGGTACGCCGACGAGCACGAAGCCACCGCGGGAATGGGTACGACTTTGGTGGCGGCGCGGTTTCATGATGGCAAGTTCACCATCGCCCACGTCGGCGACAGCCGCATTTACCTGTTGCGTGAAGGCGAACTGGTTCAGCTTACCGAAGACCACTCATTTGTCATGGAGCAGGTAAGGCGCGGTGTTCTGACGGTGGAAGAAGCGAAACACTCTTCCGCGCAGCACATCATCACCCGCGCTCTGGGAACTGGCGACGATAGCCCGCCTGACCTGGCTGAGTTTCCGGCTCAGGAAGGCGATCTCCTGCTGCTGACCACCGATGGACTTATGCGGCACGTGGAGGACAGCGAAATCAAAGCCATCTTGTCGCAGATTCCCTCGCTTCAGGCTGCGTGCGACACTTTGGTCGAAGCTGCCATCGAAGGCGGCGGCGAAGACAACGCCACGTGTTTGCTGTTGGGGGTACGAAACTTCAACGGCAACAATCCTCAAAAATAATTTCTCGGTGTAGCACACGAAGCTAAGAAGCCACGCGACACGCTCCGCTTTCGCGGCGACGCGCCCGTTCAACATTCGTTTACAAAAGAAACTTTGCATCTTAAACCCCCGTGCGTTTTGCAGTTCCGCGACTAAGGTTTTTTCTGGGAGTCTAAGGCCCCGGTGTGACTCCAGTCAGAAAAGCTGAAATTGCGAGGCGCATTTGAACAATTCGAGAGCTGCCTGCATAACCCGCCTTTTGGGGATGGCATCATATGGCGCAGGTGGAAAATGGGAGATCAGGCAACCTTAGCGCTGGTAGGTATTCTGGGGAAGACGCTTGAGCACCTGGAGCGGAACAACGACCCGAACGATCCAGCCGTCCAGCACCTGAAGCACTCCCTTCTGCTCATCATTGCCGAGTTCGAACTGATCAAGTCTGAACAGGACGCCGCTTGAAGATGCGCTGTTAGGAAGACTTTTTCGCGACGTCACTGTGCCGGCTCGCCCCCTCTGCTACACTCGAATGTTTTTCCAGCAATCTTGATAACCTTCTCGAGGCATTGTCATGCAGATCAAGAACGTAGGTGTGATTGGCGCGGGAACTATGGGTAACGGCATCGCCCACGTTTTCGCCAGGAGCGGGTACAACGTCACGCTGGTCGATGTGGAGCAGCGATTCCTCGACCGCGGGCTCGGCACAATCACTAAGAATCTCGAGCGCGAAGTCAGCAAGTCGAAGATCACCCCTGAGCAGCGTGACCAGGCGCTCAAGCGCATACAGTCGAGTGTGGACCGCAAGCAGCTCGCGGCGTGCGACTTCATCGTCGAAGCCGCGAGTGAGCGCTTCGAGATCAAGACAGAGCTGTTCCGCGACCTCGATGCGATGTGCCGCCCCGAGGTGATCCTGGCCTCCAATACTTCTTCCATTTCGATCACCAAGCTGGCCGCGGTCACCAAGCGCACCGACAAGGTCATCGGCATGCACTTCTTCAATCCTGTACCGATGATGAAGCTGGTTGAGGTGATTCGCGGGCTGGCAACGTCGAACGAGACTTACGCCACGGTGAAAGAGCTGGCGGAAAAGCTGGAGAAGACGCCGGTCGAGGTGAACGATGCTCCGGGCTTCGTCTCCAACCGCGTGCTCATGCCGCTGCTCAATGAGGCGATGTACGCGGTGATGGAAGGCGTAGCTACGCCCGCAGCAGTGGACGAGGTTTTCAAACTCGGCATGGCGCATCCCATGGGCCCGCTGACCTTGGCGGACTTCATCGGACTCGACGTTTGTCTGGATATCATGCGGGTGATGCTGGCTGGACTGGGTGATCCGAAATATCGGCCGTGTCCGCTGTTGATCAAGATGGTCGATGCCGGCTGGCTGGGCCGCAAGTCGGGGCGCGGTTTCTACACCTACGACGCAGCAAAGTGAGAGGCTGATTGCCGTACTTCATCGCCATCGTATTCGGTCTTATCACCGGCTGGGTCAATCAGAAGGTCGATGACGCGCTGTTGACTGCGCTATGTGTGCTCGGCTTCACCATGCTGATGGGCACTTGGAAGCCAGGGCGTCCTTGGCGATGGGGATTACTGGTGTGGGTGGGCGTGCCGCTGGTGCTCGCCTATTACCAGTGGATTGTTAAATGGCCACACGACCGCGGCCAGGTGTGGGGAGCTTTTTTGCAACTGCTGGCCGCCAACGCCGGATCGTACGGCGGCCACTTCATGCGGCGCATGACCGAAGGGGTGTTCGGAAAGCGGTAGATAAGCCCCTAAAGCTTTCCTGCGGCCTCGGCCACGCAGTCGCACAAAGCACGACGTGAGGTGAGCGGGGCAGAGAAGTGTCCGGTATCAAGCCAGCGGAGCGAGCTGCCCTTCCAATGTGTGTGCAGGCGCTCCGTTTCACTTTGCAGGATGTATGCATCGCGCTTGCACCCGGCGATTACCGCGGCATCGACACGCAACGGCGCGGGGTACTGTGTGATATCTGCCGACAGAAACAGCTGCTGCATACGCTCGCGAGCTTTGCGGTCTCCCGGAGATTCGGGAGGAAGATTACGAAAGTCGACGCTCCACTGTAACAATCCGCGCGTGTATACAGCGGCGCCCGACGCGCCGGTGGCCAGTGCAGCACAGCCAACGGGTTCAGGGGACCTCGCCGCAGCCAGCGCGGCCACATGTCCACCCATGCTGTAGCCTGCCACCACCAGCTTCGGGTAGCTGTGTTTGAGGTACGACAGCAGCGCCCGTGACTCGCATAGGGTGGCGGCGATCATAAGGATATGGTCGCTGACCGTCCGTACTGATTGGCCGCAGCCGGTCCGGCGCAAGCCGTAGTACGCGTTTTCCAGCAGGTAGAGATCGAGTCCGCGCTGAACCAGCGAGCCGAAGATACGCTCGCGGACTTTATAACCTTCATCCCGCGAAGCGGCGAGGATGATGCAAGCTGTGTCGTTCCCGGGACGCTTCCACGCGCGCACATGGGCTACGGCTGTCTGCTCGGGAAGCAAGTCGAGCGGCGAAACGAAGCTGCCGTCGAGCACAAGAAGCTCACGCTGTTGGCTCCAGGAGTACCAGTTGATGGCAGGTTGCGAGGCAGCGTCGATGCATGCCCGCAGATCGGTAACGCGCGCCAGGAGTTCCTCGTCGCCCCAGCCGCCGCTGAACAGCTTGGAACGCGCGAATAGCCATGCGGAGACGACGTCGAACGGGTGCGGACGGGATTTGGTGTTGCGCAAAGTGGCGAGTTCCATCCTCATCGCTGCCGCCGCATAAAACAGTGCAAGGAAGATAGCACGGATTTTCCAGGCAGAGGAGCCCCGGCACACATGGCTGTAACAACCAAAGATGCTGCCGTCGCACAAAAAGTGGGCCGCCGCAGCAGCCCACTCATGAACGACCTTCGGGTTATTGCTTAGTTGCTGCTCCCGCGTTCTGCTGCGCTAGCTTTACCCTGGCGGATTCGAGCTCCTTCTGCACCTTGGCCACGTCGTCGCTGTCGACTTCGGCGGGAATCGTCTTGTTCCACTCTTCCAGAGCGCGCTCCCAGTGCATAGCGGCGAGCTTCAGGCGGCCAGTCTTCTGGTACAGCTCTCCGAGATGATCTTGAACCGTGGGATCACTTCCCATGCGCTCTGAGGCGCGGCGTAAGTTCTCTTCCGCCAGATCGTAATTGCCCATCTTGTAGTAGGCCCATCCCAGCGAGTCGAGATAAGCGCCATTGTTAGGATCGAGGGCGACGGCGCGGCGGATATATCCGAGTGACTCGTCAAGGCGCGTGCCGCGGTCCGCCAGCATATAGCCGAGATAGTTGAGCGCCATGGCGTTTTTCGGATCGCTGGCAATGACTTTGCGGAACTCTTCTTCCGCGAGCTCATACTTCTTCTGCCGCTCGTAAATCGAGCCGGCGACGAAGTCGGTGTAATCCTTGTCTTCCTGCTTGGTTGAGAGCTCCTTCGCCTTGTCGATATTCTGTTCCGCCTCGGGCCACTGCTTGGTGCGGCTGTACATCTGGGCGAGCGCGATATAAACCTCACGGTCGTCGCTGTTGTTCTTCAGCATGGCCTGGACGCGCTGGATAGCCTGCTGAGGATTGCCCATGTCAGCTTGCTGCGACGCAGCGATGAGCTGAAGTCCACGATCGTTGGGAAACTTCTTGGCAGCTTCATCCGCCGTGGTAGTAGCCATCTGCCAATTCTTGTTGTCGCGATAGGTCTCGATAATTTCCTGGTAGCCACGGCTGGCGTTGTCGTCGCCCAGGGTAAGCATCTTCTTGAAAGTATCGATGGCAAGCTGTGGCTTGTTGGCCTCGCGATAGACCGTGCCCAAACGCTCAAGGAACACCGAACGGTTGTTGCGATCGGAGGTCTCATACTGACCGTCAGGACGCTCGGTCTTGGTCAGCAGAGTATTCAGAATCTGGATTGCGTCGTCGTACTTGCCCTGCGAATCGTCGATGACAGCGATGTTGTACTGCAGTTCCAGCGAGTCAGGCACAATCGCGGTGGCCTTCTTCAGGGCATCCGAGGCTTGATCGTATTTGCCGTTCCGACGATAGATCTCCGCAATGCGCATGTAGGTCTGCGCGTCGGATGGATCGGAATCAGCGATGAACTTGTACTGCTCCAGTGCGGCGTCGGTCTGGCCATCGTTTAACAGATTCTGTGCCAGGCCGCGAACGTAGTCGAGGTTATCTTTGTCCTGATCGACAGCATGGCGGTAGGCGTCAACCGCCTTGCCATAGTCCTTACTCTGCTCGTAGGTGTAACCCAGCGTGGAGTAGACCTTCGCGGTGCGCGCCTGCTCAGGAATGGCGTTCAGCACCTGCAATGCGCGCGAGGTGTCGCCTTCTTCGTTGTAGAGGATCGCCAACGTGGTGACGGCGTCTTCTGACTGCGGCTGCAGGGTCACGGCGGTCTTGAATTCATTCTCCGCCTTCAGCAGCTCGTTGTTGATGCGATACAGGCGGCCAAGCAGCAGGTGGTCCTCGACGCTCTTCGGATCGAGCTTGACGATCGCCTCGTACTGCTCGATAGCCAGCTTCAGCACTTCCTGCGACTGATTGTTGGCCTGCATGTCGCCGAGCGACCGCAAATAGATTCGGCCCAGCAACCGTCGCGCTTCCAGATTGTTGCCGTCGCGCTTGAGAATGTCCTGCGCTTCCAGCACCGCATCGCGTATGCGGCCCGTCTTGGCATATAGCTCTGCCAGTCCCGCGTTCAGGTAGTCGGAGTCGGGATCGTTCTCGATTGCCGCACGGTACTCTTCAATGGCCTTGGTCGCATAGTCAGCCCGGCCGTACGTGGAGACCATCTCCTCGTACATGTGCGCCATCATGAAATGGTAGTAGGCAGCCGCCTTGTCAGGCTTGACCGGCGGCTTGGCCTCACTGTCGCTGGCCGCAGCGGTTGCATCCGGAGCCGCGTCCTTAGTATCAGGAGTATCAGGCGCGGCCTTCGGCTCGGAAGCAGGGGCCGGTGTTTCTACGCCCGACGCCGGTTCAGATGAGGAGGGCTGTTGCGCGAAACTGCTGGCAGGTGCAGCCAGCAGCAGGGCAATCGATACTTTACAAAAGAAATTCGAATTCATTGAGTGAACCGGCAACTCTCAGGCCATTGGATGCGACGCATAAGCGCAAAGGTCTTTCTATTTTAATGGTTTGTGGTCAAGACGGAAACTGCGGGGAAAGCACCCTCTTACCCACTCCTATTGAAACACAGGAAATGGTTGGACGTAGCGGGAAATTAAAGGTTAAAGTGCCGGAACTTCCTGCAGCACTCGGACCTTCCATGAATTCTCCGCCGCCGTCATCAGGACGACGTAATGGGCGGTAACCTCCTGCGAGGCCACCACTTTGTCGCCGTCGAGCAACTGGATCTGCAACTGGGCGGTATCGTGTAATTCCATAGCCGAGCCTTCGCTGGAATAAAACGTTGCCTGCACTTTGTGGCCGCGGTCAACGTAACGGCGATGAAGTCCCGCCTTCTTCTGCTGCTGGATGGTTTCGGTCAATTTATCGTCGGCGGTTCCAATAAAATTCGCGCTCAGAAGGTCGAGTCGGTTCTGGTCCAGGGCGTCTGCCATCGCCTGCCATGCTGCGGCGTAGTCGCGGGCGACTGCCTTTTCGGTGGCGTCCTCAATCTGTCGGGGAGAAGCGTTTTGGATGTCGAGGGTTACGGCGGGAGCATTAGCGGCGAGGACCGTCGAAGGACCTGGATCCGGAACCAAGCACAAAAGACTAAACGCAAGCACCGCCGCGAAGTTAACAACAAGGACGCGCTTCACATGCCACCTCGCCAGTGAATTTCATTTCCAATCACCACGCCGGATGCGACGGAAATGGTTGCCTCGTTGCTCGCCGGCAGGATGGCCTGCGCAGTGCCACGTTTGATGCGAGCATCCACGGTGCTTCTGCCATTGGCGTCGGTTGAGGTAAAGGTCACGATGGTTCCGTCGGGCACGGGATTCCCGGAGCAGTCGTGGATGGGATCAGTGCTGACCAGAATGCCTTCCTTGGTTGGCCGGGCGTTCATGCGAATGCTGCACGGATCGGAGGCGACCTCCTGCACCACGCGCCGCACCGAAGCCGAGCCACTGGAAGCCACAAACTGCGCGGGTCCTTCCTTCTTGGAAGAGTCCAGCTTGACGTAAGCGACTCCGTCTTTCGACATCTCGTCGCGAGTGATGCTCTGTCCATTGACGCTCAACTCGAATTTCACCGGCTGCGGCGTCATGACGAGATTTTGGTATGGGTCGAAAAGAAACGCCGTCCCGCTGATGACGTCGTGGGTGTCAGCCGGCACGCGCGAAGGCCGAGCAAGGAAGGCAATAGAACTGACCTCATTCGCGGTGACGAAGAATGAACCGTCGCCGACTCCTTCAACCGCGACTATGTACCGTCCGGCGTTCTTCAGTTCGTCAGCGGAGATGGTGATTTGGCCGAGTTGAACCTTGCGCTTGATCGCCGTCCCCGGGCCAGAGACGTATAGCGTTGCGTCTCCGCTACCGGGAGCGGTGAAGGTGACGGGGTTGCCGGCGGTTGTCGTGGCAGGAAGGTTGAGATCGGCGGCGAAGGCGAATGTGGCAAAACAAAGCGTCACGAGAAGGGCGATCGTGTTGGCGAAAGAAGGAGTCAGGGCACGACCTTGGTCGTGCCGCATCTGGCGATTTTTTGCGTGGGCTTCAGCCCCTGTGACTTTGCGTGCAGGGGCTAAAGCCCAAGTCGTTGAAGAGCTGTTTCGGCACGACTGGAAGTCGTGCCCTGACGCGGTGCCTTTCAACGCGCTCAGCCTGTTAATGGTCGTGTCCATTCAAAACCCTATTCCTGCCGGTCCCGTGAATACTGGTTCACGGTTACGCGAGTGTTGTGAACGTTGCTGGCGATGTCGTCACGCAGTGCGACGGTGAAGGGTACCGGGGTTTGCGGCGGCAAGGCTTGGTCGACGTATCCATCCGAAACCCAGATGACCTTGCCCGAGTTGTCGTAGTAGGTCGCCAGTACGTGCGGGATGTTCACGGTCTGGCCGCTCTCGTTCAGCAACTCGCCTTTGAGCACGTGCTGCCCGCGGGCGTCAGTGACGATTTGCTGCTGCATAACGCCGATGACCGGGTCGGCCGACGCCGGTACCAGCATGGAATTCGGTTGCATCCGTACGCTCTTCACGTCCGCCAGCTTCACCTTCGGGAAGTCGATGCGGAACGGCGAAATTTCCTTGGGCAGCAGAGTGTGCGAGATCTTGTCGAAGCTGGTTTCCTCGCCGATCACCTGACCATTTTTGCCGACGAGGGTTGCGCCGACGGAAACGAATCCCGGCACCGTATCTTCATTGGCGATTTCGCCGATGATGGTAGTCGTATTGTCGTGGTCCACCGCGTTCATCGAGACAATGCGTACGCGCGGAGCCTCGACGTTCTGCGCTCCCCAATCGTCATTGCTGCCACGTGTGACGATGTCCCAGCGCAGGAAATTAACCGGAATCACCTGGGGCGGAACATTCGGCTCTTTCTGAACCGGCCATTCCACCTTCCAGTCGCTGCCTTCCTTTCACTACCTTCAGATCGCGAGTGTCGTAGATGGCGCCGACCGCCGTCGCGTACTGCAAGGTCGCCCGCACCAGCGCCTGGTTGTCGGTCTCGTGCAAGACCTTGGTATCGACCTGCTGCAGCGCCGAGTAGGTGCGCAAGCTGCCGTCGCGGCCTGCAAGATCGCTGGCGAAGTCCTTTTCATCAGCGTTGCTCGCTTTCGCAACATACTTATAAGCGCCGGCGTAGTCGTGCGCCCTGACGCGATTCAACATTGCGTGTACCGCGCCTTCGGGCGAACTCGAGGATGGTCCCTCGCTCGGGCGAATGGTAGCTGCAGCAATCAAAACTACTGTAAGAATGATCAGGACAATGGGAAGTGTTCGCTTCATTACTTCGCCTCCCGCAGAATGACCGGCTCAGTTTCGACCGGGGCAGGGAATGCGACCGGGTGGGCCAAGCGGCGCCGCTCGGGCATAAGAACAACCAGCAGAATCGCCAACAGGCTGCTGGCCATGGGCAGGGTGCCCCACACCAGGCCCTCCCACGGAGCAGGCATCACAGTCGGGCCCCAGTCGATCTTGCGCGCCGGAGGCACATCCTCCTTGGTCCACAGAGTGACGTTACCGTTGTCATAGCTCTCGGCCTGGCGCCATCCGGCGAACGCCAGCAGCGGCTCGTAGTAGCGGTCGCGAACGAAGATGTATTTCAGCCCGTAGCGGTTGGCATGCTTCAATACAGCGCGCAACGCCTCCATGCCGGCGGTGCCGTAATACTTCGAGTTGTAGAGCTGACCGGCGCCGTAGGCCGTCATCTCGGGCAACAGACGCGCGGAGTTATAGTCACCATCCACACTGTCGGCGTCGGCGTAGGTCGAAACCTTGGAGAACTGGTTTCCGAATCCCAATGTGATATAGCGAAATTTTGCGTGATCACCATTGTTGAGGAACGCGATCACCTGATCGACCGAGAATGGCGAGCTATAGATGGGATGGATGGTCATCCATGCCACCGACATCGAGAAGGTGAATACTGCCAAAATGGCCAGAGCGACCACGGCCTTCCGGCTCCAGCGCGCGATCATTTCGAAGGCCAGCAGACCGACAAACGGCATTGCCATCAGCGTGGCCCAGAAGGTGAATCGCTCAAAGGTCAATACTTGAAAGGCGCGCCCCAGCAGCAGTTTGCCGACGGGCGTGGTGCCGCCCAGGCCGAGAATCGCCGTCAGATACCAGAAGTACAGCAGTGGGCGCAGGCGACGCTCTGCCGAACCGCGGAAGATGATGAACGGCAGCGCCAGAATCATCGCTCCCATGGGAATGATGAAGAAGTTCATCCCGCTCATCGGCTTCAGCAGGAAGTTATCGCGGGAGCCGTGCGGGATGGGCATCTGGTTGATCGGGTTGCGCAGCAGTGACAGCCAGTATGGCGCAAGCACAACAAGCACGCCGCCAACCGTGAGCAGGCCAAACACTACCGCCCGTCCTAGCACGCCGCCGACCGATGCGCGCTCGTCTTCCTCAACCGCGTCATCACGGTCGAACAGCGCGATCCACAGGATCGGAATAGCAAACAGCACCGCTCCGAAGATCATGGTGACGTGGTGCGCCGCGGCCGCTGCCCAGGCGATGACAATTCCCTTCAGCAGCGCGCTGAATCGCGCAAAGCGCAGCCATCGGTAAAAGTAAGGAAGCGCATTCAGTAGCAGAGCTGCTGCGGCAATAGTGTTGATCTGCCCTGATTGATAGACCAGCATCCCCAGCGACCCGAGGAAGACAGAGCCCAGGGCAGCGTAGCTTGCCGAAACTTCATCCACCCAAATTCGCGCATAACGATACATGCCCACCGGCAGCAGCAGGATGGCAATGAGTTGCACGAACATGTATGCCATCGACAGGCCCATGAGGTGCGAAAACAGCGCGATCCACTGGTGTACCAGCGGTGGATAGGTGGTTTCCGAGAAGCCGCCAAACCATTTCGCATTCCACGGATTGAACCAGTGGTGCGCGTAGTGACTGGCAAAGAAGATGTGAACGTTGGCGTCATACGACCCAAGTGGCAACTGCATCAGCAGCAGCGGCCCATGCACCGCAAGCGCGATCAGCAGGATCAGCGACAGCGGCAGCGCTTTGGAATTCAGGGTCGAGGACTTCAGTATCACGAGGTCGCCTCCGGACGGGGGTTCAGAGCTGTTTTGATTCCAAAACTGCCGCTGGGTTTGTCTGAGCGGCTGCTGCTTCCCGAAAGACCTGTGCATTGCACATCGCATATTGAGAACAGCGATTCTCACTCGCGGCAAACTCTTGTCGAATCCAGAGCTGCGAACAGCCATTCAGCGGGTATTCGCATCGGAGCAGAAGGTGCGCAGCTTGCAAGGTAAGTTCCTGCACACTTCGTCGCGAGTCATTTTCCAGTGAAGAAGAATCCTGCTCTCGTCATTTTCTGTTCCGTTGTGCTGTGTGCGCCGCTGGCGCTGGCGCAGACGTTTGAGATCAACGGCCAGCAGACGCAGCCATCCGCCACTTCACCGAACGGCGCGCAACCGCGGGCGAAGAAGAACGCACCATCCGCCGGGTCCAACAGTGACAACGGGATCGGCTGGGGCAGCAGTATCGAAGTCGGACGACTTGCCCGGGCCGCGGAAGATGCACTGCGTCATGGCAATCCCGGACAGGCGGCTGATTACGCGCAACGCGCGGTGCAAGCCGCGCCCGGAGACAACAAGCTCTGGTTCCTGCTCGGTTATACCTCGCGCATGGCGGGGCGTTATCAGCAGTCACTCGATGCCTACCAGCACGGACTGCAGAATGCCCCCGGCAACCCTGACGGCATGAGCGGGTTGGCGCAGACTTACGCGGCAATGGGACGCAACGACCAAGCGCTGCAACTTCTGCAACAGGTCATCCGGGCCAATCCTCATCGTACGAACGACCTGCTGGTGGCCGGCCAGTTGTATATGAAGACCGGCAACACACAGGAGGCAATCGATCTTCTGCAGCGTGCTGAAGCGCAGGAGCCGAATCCACATATCGAGCTGATGCTCGGCATGGGGTATCTCAAGCTCAAGCAGCCGGAGAAGGCCCGGCAGATGCTCGATCTCGCGCGCAAGCACGCGCCGGGCAACGTCGAGATCTATCAGGCGGCGGCAACTTTCTACCGCGAGCAGCACGATTACAACGCTGCCATCGACATGCTGAAGCGTGCGCCCAGGATGACGCCGTCGGTGCTTGGCGATCTCGGCTATAGCTACGAATTGGCGGGCGACAAGCAGGCCGCGGCTGACTCCTATGCCAAAGCGGCGAATGCTGATCCGAAGAACATTGGCTATCAGCTCAGCGCAGCGCAGTCGCAATTGCGAGTCGGTGACCTGGAGAAGACCAAGAGCTATATCAGCCGGGCGGCGGCGCTCAATCCCAACAGCTATCGCCTGCATGCGATAAAGGCGCTGCTGGCGAAGACGGAAAACAATAACGAGCTTGCCATTGCGGAATACAAAGCCGCTATCAACGCGTTGCCACAGGGCTCCGTTCCCGAAGGAGACTTGTATCCCATTCAGCTTCGGCTGAACCTGGCAGACCTCTATCGCGAGGGCGGCAACGAACAAGCCGCGCACCAGACCATTGCCGAAGCCGAGAGCATGGTCAACCAGCTTCATCTGGAAGGGCCGGCAAAGGCGGAATTCCTGCGCATCCGCGCGGCCTTGAAAACAACCGACAGCGACTTCAAGGGCGCCGAGGCCGACCTGCTCGCAGCAAAACAACTCGATCCCGACAACATGAACATCACGCTGCAGTATGCCAACCTCTTGTGGAAAGAGAAGCGCGGGGACGAGGCACGCAAGATTTACGAGCAGATTCTGAGCGGCGATCCTAACAATCGTTTCGCATTGGAAGCGATGGGATACCTGTACCGCGAAGAGAACAATCCGCAGATGGCGGAGCAGTACTTCAACAAGTTGGCTGCCGCCTATCCCACCGACTACGTGCCTTATCTCGCACTGGGGGATTTGTTTGTGCAGGTCAAGCAGTTCGATAAAGCGAACGCGGCGTATGAACAGGCTTACAAGTTAGCGCCGCAGAATGCGGTGGTGATCTCGAACGCGGCGAACGCTGCCATCGAGAACCAGCAGATAAAGCTGGCAGGCTTGTGGGTGAATCGTGCGACGGGCAAGACGATGGACGATCCCCGCGTGATGCGCGAGCGCGAGCGGTGGCTCTTCCACGAAGGCAAGTACCAGGAGTCGGCGGATCTCGGCTACAAGGTGCTGAAGGAGCTGCCTAAGGATCGCAACGCGTCGGTTTACCTTGCGTACGATTTGTACAATCTGGGCCGCTATGACGAAACCTTGCGCATAGCCAACAAGTACCAGAGCGTGCTGCCCAATGAGCCCAACTTCCCGCTGCTGGCCGGCCACGTCCACAAGCAGTCGCAGCTCCTGTTCGAGTCGGTGAACGACTACTCGGACGCGATCCAGCGCGATCCGAAAATGATGGAAGCGTACGTCAACCGCGGCTACGTGCGAAACGACATGCAGGATGCGGAGCAGGCGTCGAAGGACTTCAACACCGCGCTGAAGCTGAGCCCGAACAACGGCATCGCGCACCTGGGCCTGGCATTCAGCGAGCTGCAAATGCGCCGCCCCAAAGTTGCGTTGGCCCAGGTAGACCAGGCCCAGAAGCTGATGGGAGAGTCGGGCGCGACACATCTGGTGAAGGCGACTGCGTATCGTCAGCAGCGGCTGTTGGGGAGTGCGGAAAAGGAATACGATGCCGCGCTCAAGTATGCGCCAGACGATCTACCCCTTCAACTCGCACGCGCGGACACCCTGTATCTCATGCGGCGCTACCAGGATTCCATCAACGCGCTCAACCAGGCGCTACGGCTCTCGCCAGACGACCCAATGATTTACGGCGAGCTGGCGCACGCGTATGCCCAGCTCCACGATCGCGAGCAGACGCTGCGCTACGTACAGGCTGCTGAGCAGTATGGATCCGACAGTTCAGCAACTTTGCTCGATACCGGCGACGCGCTGCTGACGCTGGGTGACCAGAAAGCCGCGATGGATCGCTTCGCTGAGGCGCTGGCCGCTCCCGATGCCAACCGCGTCAATGTACGGCTTGCCATTGCCAAGGTCATGGCTCGCGACGGCCACGATGACGATGCCAAGCAGCAAATCAGCCTTGGTTTTGCCGAGAGCCGCATTGGAGACGCTCCGCCGGTTACCGCAGACAACCTGATCGAAGCCGCGAATCTGCTGCTCTCGATGCATGACTTCGATCTGGCGACGGAATACTACGAGAAAGCGAAACAAGCCGGAGCTGCTGACGAAGTGGTGGGGATCGGACTGGCGAACACCTATCTGGCGCAGGGTAAGACGCGCGCGGCTGACGTGGAACTCGCTGCCCTGGGTAGCGATCCGGCCAGCAACGACAACTATGACTACTTGCTGGCGCAGAGTGTGGTTTACCGCCAGCGTCATAACGATGTGAACGCCTTAGAAGTGCTGTCTCGCGCTAACGCATTGGGTGCGCAGACCCAGGATGCCGAGCTGCTGATGCAGCAGGTGGCCGGCGACGAGGGTTACCGGATAAACGACCATCTCAGTTTACTGGCGAACTTCACCATGGGCGGGCTCTATGACGACTCCACCATCTATATGTTGGACCAGCAAATCTTCGGTCTCAGTAGCAACAATCCATTGCTGCCGCCGCCGCGCTCTGAGCTTCAGTCGCTGGCCACGGCCGGATACCGGTTGCACTTCAACAATTTTCCGCTGATAAGCGGCTTCTTCCAGGTCCGCAATGCGCAAGGTCCGTACTCCTTGCCGCAGGAAGCATTGATCGTCAATCGCAACACCAACGACTACAACTTCAACAGCGCGATCAATCCCACGCTGCACATTGGAGACGCCTCGATCAACTTCAACACCGGTCTTCAGTTCACGATCCGGCGCGACAGCGAAGACCCGGTGAATCTGAATCAGAATTTGCTGCGAGAGTTCGTATATTTCTCCAGCAGCTCGTTCTACAACTGGATCAGTATGCGTGGCTTCATCTTTCACGAGGCCGGGCCGTTCACGCTCCAGGACCTCAACTCCAGCGAGAACGGAGAACAGCTCGAGTTTACGGTCGGCAGGCCGTGGGGCAAGACGGCGTTCGTTACCGGATATACGCGCCGCAATCTCACCTTCAGTCCGCAGCCGAACCAGTTCTTCACCACCTCGACCTACGGAGGCATCACTCGTAAGTTTGGCGAGAAGCTGACGGTAACGGCGCTTGGTGAATACATTCGCTCGTATCGTGTGCAAGGGCCTTTGACGGCGATTGCACAGGCGTTGCGTCCGGGCGGCACAATCGAGTTCCGGCCGAACCATACTTGGAGCGTTAACGGCGAGTTTGCCTACTCTCGTGGCGAAGTCTTGCAGGAGTACAACAACTTTTATAGCGCGTTCTATGTCTCCTACGGGCGCCCGTTCCGGCGCATCATAACGGACTCTGCCGGCACTTTCCCGGTGGAATATCCTTTGCGTTTTTCGCTCGGTATCGAGACAGAGCAGTTTCCAAACTTTACTGGCGTGACCAAGAGCGTACAGCTCTGGCGGCCAATTATTCGCGTGACGGTTTTCTAGGGCCCCTCGGTCATGAAGATTTGCCTGGTGACAGCCTTCCCGCCTAGCAGGCGGGGGTTGAATGAATACGGATTTCACATCGCACGGGAGTTGGGCCGCGATCCGCTGCTCAGCCTAACCATCCTGGCGGATGAAACCGATGATAATGCGGCAGAACTCGACGGCTTCGAGGTGGTGCGTTGCTGGCGATTCGACTCGCTCAGCAATCCGCTGAAGTTGTGGCGAGCACTCCACGACATCAAGCCCGATGTCGTCTGGTTCAACCTGCTGTTCTCCACGTTTGGGAACAAACCCTTCGCGGCGTTCAGCGGGCTGACGGTTCCGGTGCTGTCGCGGCTGACGGGTCGCTACACGCACGTCACGCTGCATCACCTGATGGACAACATCGACCTCAAAGACGCAGGTGTGCGTTTCCCGTGGCTTTACCGGGCTGCGGGCAATACAGCCACCCGCATGCTGCTGATGGCGAACTCCGTCTCGGTGCTGCTACCCGCGTATCGCCGAACGCTGATCGACAAGTACCGTGGCGAGAATGTGCATTTTCGCGCGCATGGCATTTTGTCGGCGCGTCCTGAGCCTCCGGATTTCAGCCAACGCGGAAATCCTGAGCATCGCATTCTGGCCTTTGGCAAGTGGGGCACTTACAAGCGGCTCGAATTGCTGATGGAAGCCTTCCGTGAGCTTGCCGAGCGTATGCCGAACGTGAAGTTGGTGATCGCGGGCTCGAACCATCCCATGACGCCGGGATACGTGGAGTCCATCGCCGAAGCGCTGAAGGATGATCCGCGGGTCGAGTTCACCGGGTACGTGGCAGAAGAGGACATTCCCAAACTGTTTCGTACTTCCAGTTTCCTGGTACTCCCATATTCTTCTGCGACTGGTGCGAGTGGGGTAGCCCACCTTGCGTGCGAATTTGGCGTCCCAATAGTTTCAGCCGGAATACAGGACTTCCGCGAGATGGCCTGGGATGAAGGTATTGCAATTGAGTTTTATGAAACTGGCGATGCCCAGGACCTTGCCAACCGGATGCACGCTCTGCTCAACGACGACCAGAAAATGCGCGAAATGTCGGAGCAGAACTTCTCGGCTGCGCTACGCATGACGATGCCCCAGATCATTCGCCAATACCTGCGCTCTTTTGATCTTCACCAGCGCGCCCGAGCTCTCGAACCGATCTCGCGCTTCAGGCGGATACCCTCCTGGGTGCCTTCGCGGTCGGCCATTTTTCGAGCGGCGGCTCCGAGGTGGCAACCATGGATCTGAAGGCGCTCGTTTTGGTCGGCGCTCCGGTTGCAAATGGCGCCACGCAGGGAACGATATTTGGAGTCCCATTCGCCTGCCTGGATGTCTTGGGGGCTACGGTTCTGGAGCGAATTGCGCAACGCCTGAGCGCCGGCGGTATCTCGCAGCTCTCACTCATCAGCGATGTCGGCCCGGAGGCTCGAACTTCCATGCAAGCCGCCATCCACAAGGGCCGGTTCGATGCGATTTCGGAAACCGGCGACAGCTTCTGGCAGTCGGCGGAGGACACGTTTGAGCAGTTTCGTCAGAGCGGTACCGATCTGGTTCTGATTCTGAACGTGGGGCCTTACGTGGAGCTGGACTACGAAGAACTCATCCAGCACCACATCAACAAGCGCTGTCGTATGACAACCGTCACCGGCCCGGACGGCGAAGCTTTGGGGATCTTTGTTGTGGATGCCAGCCGCCGCGGCGATGCCGCGACGCTGTTCCGTAGCGGGTTGCAAAAGGTGCGCGACGACTGTGAGCGGTTTATTGCGAAGGGGTACAAGAATCTCCTGGTCTCTCCTAGTGATTTCCGCCGTCTTGCCATTGACGGTTTGCTCGAGAAAAACGCTGTCCGCCCGGTCGGCAGGGAACTGAAGCCGGGAGTCTGGGTTGGCGATGGGGCCCACATTCATCGTAAGGCGCGTGTGCTGGCACCGGCGTTTATCGGCGCGCGCAGCAAAATTCGTGCCGCGTCGCTGGTTACGCGCAACAGCGTAATCGAACGTCAGGCTGAAGTTGACTGTGGCACGGTGGTAGAGAACTCCAGCATCCTGCCGCACACCTATGTCGGCGCAGGTCTGGACGTGATGCATTCCATTGTCGGCTTTCGACGAATTTCTCATCTGGTACGCGATGTTGCTGTGGAAGTGGAGGACGGCAAGCTGGTTGGAGCATCGTTACCCAGCGTTGTTTTTCGCACCCTAGGCAGCACTGCTGCGTTTTTCGCCGTCTTAACAAGGAAGTGTCGCGGTTTCTCAATCCGGGCGCGCAAAACCAGGCCCGCCCGGCTGCCAGAACCGCAGCAAGCGCCAGCAGCGAGTTTAGCTACCCCGGATGTGAACGAACCGGCATCCGGCCAGGCAGTAGGCGAATTCCCCGCCAACTTCGTGGTCGTGAGGAGATATGGAGAGCATTAGTAGACCCGTTGTAGTTAAAAGAATGCCGGAGACCTTGAACCTTAAGCAGGCCCGCAACTTCCTCAAAGAAGTGGAACCCTTTTTAAACTCGGACCGGCCCCAGTTGGTTTTTGACATGTCACGGGTGCGGCACATCGATGCCGGCGGCATTGATGTGTTGTTGCAGTGCATGCGTGAAGTCATCAAGCACGACGGCGACTTGAAGCTGGCGTCGGTTTCGCCGCAAGCGGCGGTCGTGCTGGAACTCACGCGTACCGGACGCCTGTTCGAGATCTACGACAACTCCACCCAGGCGGCGAAGAGCTTCAGCAGCTTCCTGCCTAACGCACTCAAGCACTTTTATCCACATCCAGCTCACCACGTCACGCCCATGATCACCCCGGAAGCGTTCGTCGGTAGCAGTGACGGAGCCGACATCGCAGCATGAGCTTCGGGGAAGGCATCGTCGCTGAATGTGAGCCCAGTGCAAGCCGATGGCGTGAGGGCCTGGCGCATTTGCGCCTGGGTCGCTCAGCCCATGCGAAGATCCTGGGCGGCAGCCTCATCATGCTCATCGGCTCGGTCTTCGTCAGCCTGGCGAATTTCGGCTACAACATCGGCGTGGCGCGACTGCTGGGCCCGGCGGATTTCAGCCATGCCGCCGCCGCGGTTACCATCCTGATGCTGGTCTCGGCGATCACCCTCGCCTTTCAACTGGTCTGCACCAAGCTGGTGGCCAAGAGCGACACGGTAGAAGCCAAGGCGGCTGTCTATCAGCTCCTGCACAAGAAATCCTGGTGGGTAGGCATCGCCCTGGGCGCGGCCATGCTGTTTGCGAGCTCGGTACTCGCTTCGTATCTGCGGCTCTCCAGTCCCTGGGTGATCATCCTGCTCGCGATTGGATTGACCATCTACATCCCGCTTGGGGTGAAGCGCGGAGGCTTGCAGGGAACCTGCCGTTTTCGTGGCCTGAGTTGGAACATGGTTGCCGAAGCGGTGGTGAAGTTCGTTGGCGCCATCATCCTCATCGAGATGGGTTACGGCGTTCTGGGTGCGGTCGCTGCCATTTCCGGGTCCGTTATCTTTGCCTATTTCCTGCCCGACGCAGCGCATGAGCTGCGCAGCAAAGCCGCCCGCAGCGCGGGCAAAATGCAACTCGGCGAGACGGTTCAGGCCATCGTGTTCTTCGTCGGCCAAGTCATCATCAGCAACATCGACATCCTGATGGTGAAGCACTTCTTTCCGCCTGATTTGGCGGGGTTGTATGCCGCCATCGCTTTGGTCGGAAGGCTTCTCTATTTCGGGGCATGGTCGATCGTCAGTGCCATGTTCCCGGTATCGGCGGGTACCAGCGAGGAGCGCCAGACTCCCGCGCTGTTGGCGTTCCCGCTGCTCATGGTGACGGGCATGTCGGCAGCTTTCGTGCTGTTCCTGGCGGCCTTCCCACAACTGGTTTTCCGTACGCTGTTCGGGGCGCATTTCGTTTCGGCGGTCCAGGGATTGAACTGGCTGTTGAGCATGAATGCGGCGGCGACCGGCATCTACGCGATCAGCGTGGTTCTTATCACGTATGAGATGTCCCGGCGTATTGCTAACACTGGCTGGTTGCAACTCGTAGTAAGCGGGCTCATCGTGTTCGGAATTGCGTGCTTCCATTCCACTCTGATGGAGGTAATCGTGGTGCAGGAGGTACTTCGGATCTTACTGTTATGCGCGGTTTCATACCCGTTCCTGAGGTCGTGGGTAACAGCTGGCAGGAGGCTGCATGAAGAAATTGCGCCGAGTCACTGAAGCCGAGGTCATTTCGAAATTCCTTCGAAATGAGTTCTACCAGGAGGAGTTTCACCACGACCGGGAGCAGTTCGAAGACTTGGTCCTCAATCCTGACTTGTCGGATGAAGACGCTAATGCACTCCGGCGAGCTTTGTTATTCCGCCGCCGCGGACACATGTGGCGCGAAATCCCAATCGATACCGCCTGGTGGGAGGTCGAAATTGAGCCCGAAGATCTGGATCGAGTTCGCGTGTTTCCCCGGGCGCAGTGGCGCAAAGTTGCCAACGGCAGCTTCCTGATCAAAGACATAGCCCAACACATCAGGCGCCAGCGCTTCTACGGAAAAACCCGTGACTTCGTGACTCGGGTACAGGCGTTGAGCTATAAGCTGCGCGAATCTGACGACGACAGTGCGGTTCTATTGATCGGGCTTGATGACACTCAGCCGGTCACCGTGTTGGAGGGCAATCACCGGCTGACCGCGGCTTTGCTGGCCTCGCCGCACATTTTGCGCTCCCGCTTCCGTGTGTTCTGTGGTCTCTCGCCGCGCATGTCAGAGTCGTGCTGGTACCAGACCAATGTGAGCAATCTCTGGCGCTATGCGAAAAACCGCGCGCGCAATTTGTTTTATGACCGTGACGCCGATGTGGAGCGCCTTATGAACCCGCAAAACGATACAGCAGACAAGGTCACAGCGACGCCGGTTGCGGTCCGCAATCCAGTTGCGAATTCAAAATGAATTCGCCGGCCCCGAATTTCGAAGATGGAGAGTTGCCATGAAGGCGCGTAATGAATTCTTGATCAAGTGCATGGTGCCGGTTCTGGGCTTTGCGCTCTGCGGTATGCCGGAGTTGCTGCAGGCCCAACAAGCCACGCCAGTCCCCCAGCAGACGCAGCCCTCGGGCACCACGATTGATCCGTCCAAGGGACCTTTGCAGCCGGTACCGACGCAGACTGAGCCCGAACCGCCGCGCACCGTCTACCCCGGACAGGACAGCGACCTTACACAGAATCCGCAGCCGGCAACACCGCCTCCGCAGACCTTGGCCGAACCGCAACAGCAACCACTGGGTGCGGCAACGGCTGAGGGAGTGGAGACGGTCGGCGGCGGAGCCTCGCGTCCTGCCGGCGCTGCGATTGCGCCCGCCAAGCAAAACCAGCGCCGTTCGCTCCTGCTGAAGCTGGGAGCCATCGCCGCTATTGGAGTTGCCGGCGGCACCATCTATGCCTTGTCGAAAGGCACGTCGGCGAAGCCCTAATGGATGCGTTCAAGGACGAAAGCCGTGCGAAGCCGCTCCTGATCTCGTTCTCAGGACTCGATGGCGCGGGCAAGAGCACTCAGATCGAGAACCTCGCTCGCTACCTCCGAGAGCGTGGACTAGAGGTGCAGAGCCTGGCTTTCTGGGACGATGTGGTCGTGGGTACTCGCTATCGCGAAGGCTTCGTCCACAAGGTTTACGGCAGCGAAAAGGGAATTGGTGCGCCCGATCGTCCCGTCAACCGGCGTGACAAGAACGTACGCAAGTGGTATCTCAACCTGGCTCGGCACTTTCTATACCTCGCCGACGCCATACACTTGCGAGCCGTCATCAGCAAGGCGCGCCGGCTGCCGGTTCAGGCCATCATCATCGACCGCTACATCTACGACGAGCTGGCCAACCTGCCGCTCTCCAATCCGCTGACGCGGCTGTTTGTACGCGTGGTGGGATGGATCGTCCCCCGTCCTGACGTGGCTTATCTGCTCGACGCCGACCCGGAAGCAGCACGGGCTCGAAAACCGGAGTACCCCGTCGACTTCATGCGCGAATGCCGTGTTTCGTACTTCCGGCTGGCCGAGCTGCTGGGCACCATGACGATCATTCCTCCAGGGCCCATTCCTGCAGCAAAGGCCGAAGTAGAGAGTGCGGTCGCGCCGCTGTTACGCAGCGCCATGCCTCAGCCAAGGCTCACCGCGAAAAGCGCGTAAAGCACTAAGGCTGAAGAAATTACCTGCTTACTTGCTGTTCCTACCCAGTCGGGAAGTGAGTCCATGCCAAGGAATGACTGCAAGAGGCGTGTTTTCAGCGCCAAGACCTGCTATGCGCATTTGGCAACCAAGTTGTAACCATAAAACGAAGAACCACAACTGCATTGCATAGTGGGCCGGTTGAGTTGCTCCCGGCAGAGTTCTCGGAGGAACTGAAAATGAAGATTCGCATTCTATACGCGCTGCCGTTGGCTGCCGCTCTCGCTATGCCCGTAGTCGCGCAGCAATCAGCGTCTGACAATCAGCAGCCTGCGGCGACGAGCTCTCTCGAGCGCCGACCAGAGCAGCAGCTCGGCGAACGCTGCGTCCGATCAGAACATGTCGGCACATCAGCCGTTAGAGCCGCAGACGCGCGAGGGATTCTGGGGCCACCTAAATCCGTTTGCACGCAAGAAGTACGTTCAGCGGCAGATGAGCCCGATTCGCAATCGCGTGAACGAGCTGGATGAACTTACCGCCGATAACGCGAAGTCGATCAAGGATGTGGACGCCCGCGCGCAGGCTGGGATTCAGCAGGCATCGGCGAAGGCCAATGAGGCCGACCAGCACGCCGTAGCTGCCGGCAATACCGCTCAGCAGGCGAACCAGACCGCGACCCAGGCCAGCAATCGGCTGAACAGGGTGGAGCAGGTCGTCGGTAACCTCGATCAGTACCAGACTACTTCGGAAACCGAGATTCGCTTCCCCGCGGGACGGACCGCCCTCGGTCCCAAGGCCAAGGCTGCGCTCGACGATATGGCGTCGAATCTGAACGGCCAGAAGGGTTATGTGATCGAGGTCCAGGGATTCTCTCCCAGCCGCGGACAGGCCGGCATTCAGAGCTCACAGACGATGGCCAACGCGGTGGTTCGTTACCTGGTCGAAGAGCACAACGTTCCCGTGTATCGCATCTTCGTGATGGGTATGGGCAACGCCAAAGTACAGACCGGCACGGACGAGAACACGAGCAGCAGCAGCACGAAGGCCAGCGGACGTCCGGCGCCAAACCGGGTCGAAGTCAGTCTGTTGAAGAACAACCTCGACCAGCTCGCGTCGAATGGTACTTCTGCCTCGCCCAACAGTTCACAAGCTCAACAGCAGTAACACGAAACGGATCTTCCCGATCTCCACTGGCCCCTCGCGAAAAAGTGAGGGGCTTCCTGCTGGAGTGCGCGCAACGGTGGTAGCTTAGTTTGCAGCCATGGAAACTCTGTTCTACTCACGCATGTCTTCTCCCGCCGGGCCTTTGCTGATCGGCGCCAGCGAAACTGCACTCATTATTCTTGAATTCGATCGCGGGCTGTCAGACAGCATCGCCGGAGAGCCGGTTCGCTGGGAGGAATCGCGATCGCGAACTGCCGAAACGCGGGCGCAACTCGAAGAATATTTTGCGGGCAGGCGGAAGCAGTTCACCATGCCGCTGGATCTGCATGGAACAGAATTCCGCAAACGTTGCTGGGAAGAGCTGCTGCGCATTCCGTATGGCGAAACGCGCACTTACGCCGAGATAGCTCGTGCGGTCGGTTCGCCCGCCGGTTTTCGCGCCGTAGGCCAGGCGAATCATTACAATCCCATCGCGATTATCGTCCCCTGCCATCGCGTGCTGGCGTCCGGCAAACGCCTGGGAGGGTACGGTGGCGGGCTTCCGGTGAAAGCTCTGTTGCTCAGGCTGGAAGGTGCCGAATTTCGCGAAGACTCAGTCGATGCTGGGCAAAGTCGATTGCCGCTGGCCGCCAGTGTCTGATTAGTCTCGGAAGGGACGCAGCCTTAGCTGCGCCGTCGTGAGCTCTTTTTCATTTCGTTTGTCATTCCGAGCGGAGCGCAGCGGAGTCGAGGAACCTGCAGTTTGTTTGCGCAACCAAGCAACCGCCCTAGTAGTGGAGACGCACACCACCATGTCTACGCGGCAAAGAAGGACAGGCACCTTGCTTCGCTCATGATGACAAAACAAAAAACGCGGTTCGGCACGATTAGAGTCGACATGAATGCCTCGCCCCGCTGCTTACTCCAGCATCTTCAGCGCCTTCACCAGGCTCACGCGCATGCGGTTGAAGGAAGCTGTGACATCGGCGATTTCGTCCCGTCCTCGCACTTCCACCGGCTCCAGATCAGTCTCTCCCCGGCTGATACGGTCGGCTGCCTGCGATACCGTGTGCAGTGGACGAATCACCAGCAGGTAGAGCGCGCTGTCGAGTGCAAGTATGGTCACCACGAACACAATGATCAGGAACAGAACCAAACTGTGATATGCCTTTTCCGCGATCCCATTGGGAACCGTCATCGGTACGGAAACGATCTGCGCTGCCACAACCGTGTTCAGCCCCCAGCCGAAGCCGTTGTTCGGGCCGTACTTGCGAATCATCGCCGGAGGAGCGACTGACGGTTCGCTATGGCACTCCAGGCAACTGGCACCCGCACGCATGGGCTTGGCCAGATAGAGCTGGCGACCCGTTGGCGTCTCGCGCTCGTTGACCAACTGCTTGTCGTTCGGGTGATCTTCAAAGTAGCGAATGAGGTCCGCTTCCCAGTCCTCTGCGCGGTCGGCCAGATTGGTGGGATTCAAGGTAGCTTCGCGATATGAGTAGTCGGTGTAGTTCTTGCGGATGGAGCCAAAGACGGTGATGGCTGAGAATGCCGGCACCGTCTGGGGCAGGAAATTAACTTCGTGCTCGGGGTTCTTCAGCAGCAGAGGCTTGATTTGATTGTCGGTGTAATCACGCGTGGCTTTGGCGCCGGCCATCATTAGTTCGGCCTGCTGCACCACCTGGTTGCGTGCGTTCTCCAACAGAAAATTCTTGGCGAGCTGGGCGATGAGCAAGCTGCCCGCGCCGAAGAATATAAGCAAAACGATGTTGAACTTGGTGAGAAGCTTCATGTCGGCTCAGTAGTGCAAGAGATTTAGCACGGATGATAAACGAATCCCGGCGAACTGTGGCCGGCTACTGTGTGTCCGTATCCGCCTTCGTCAGTGGTTGCAGCGAACAGACCGTGCCGTTGTCGCGCATTCGGAGTACAAGCTTCGGATTATCGGCGGTGGCCTGGAATGTGCCTGCGCAGTTCGCCTTCGTCTGAGGATTGCTGATGGTGAATTGATGCTCGCCTACGGAAGCGTGGATCTGGATGGGCGTGTTGCCGTGATCGTCGAATCGGATCTGCCCTTGCTGCTCGCCGTCAACCATGAAGTTCACCGGCCCGGTTTCCCCGGTTAAGCGCGAATTGCGCACAATCGTGATCGCCATCCCGGCGGGCCCGGGATTCGGATTCGGCCTGGGTCCTGGCCTTAATACAAAGTAGGCGACGATGGCAGCGAGGACTAATACTGGAACGCCGATCAAGACGCCCTTTCCCACCTTGACGTTGGCCGCCGATCCAATCTCGATTGCACTGCCAGCCTGCATGGCACTTGAAGCCTGCACATCCACTCCTGCCGCCTGCAGCTTCTGCACTTGAACCCCATGCTTCAGGATGGACTGAACCTCAGATGAAGACTGCGGGGCCGCCTTCCCGTCATTCACATGCGGTCGAATAGCGGCGACCAGCTTTTGCAGGTTGCCATCCCAATCGAGATGGCTGAGGGCCAGCGCATTGCGATAGGCGAGGTCCTTCAGGTCATCGGGAAGGTTTGCCGCCACCGGCATGCCGGCCCCGTGCACCAGCACCGGAATCACCGGCAGCCCAGGGCCTCTCTTCAGGGCAGTGGCCACCTCCTGTCGAACGTAGTCGCTCGGATTGTCCAGCCTGCGCTGGCCCTGTGGGTCACCAGTAGCCTTGACGTCGAGCCAGGTCGGCCCGATTACCACCAGGAACACGCCGCAGTCGTCAAGTGAATGCTCTACCGCAGTACGAAAGTCCGACCCGAGAGCGATGGCCTCGACGTCCATGAAGAGCCGCTCTTTGCCAAATTCACGAATCAGGCTCTCGTACAGCGCGCGAGCCGAGTCCTCCGAATCTTCGCGACGGTAACTGATGAAAATGGCGGACAAGTGGCCTCCCTTGGGACTTCCCAGCGAACAACGTTAACGAGCTTAGAAGTTGAGGCGAATCTACAAGGGATTGCGTGTTCGGGTCAATATCGCCTGCAGGCCGGCAGCAGGGAGACGCAACGATTTGCCTGGTAAAGATGAACTCGGGAAGGTATGGCGGAGAGGGCGAGATTCGAACTTGAGCCGGTTTGTGGGCGTGAGCGGAGCGGGAGCCTGCAGGCGAAATCCCGAAGGCAGTGAGGGATCTCTAGCGACGATGAACTCGGGAAGGTATGGCGGAGAGGGCGAGATTCGAACTTGAGCCGGTTTGCGGGCGTGAGCGGAGCGGGAGCCTGCAGGCGAAATCCCGAAGGCAGTGAGGGATCTCTAGCGACGATGAACTCGGGAAGGTATGGCGGAGAGGGCGAGATTCGAACTTGAGCCGGTTTGCGGGCGTGAGCGGAGCGGGAGCCTGCAGGCGAAATCCCGAACGCCGTGAGGGATCTCTAGCGACGATGAACTAAGGAAGGTATGGCGGAGAGGGCGAGATTCGAACTCGCGGTACCCTTTCAAGTACGTCCGCTTTCGAGGCGGGTGCCTTCAACCACTCGGCCACCTCTCCGCATGAACGGCGACGAATTGTAGGTCCTGCGACGCAACCGCCTGCGGCGATCTCGCTCAGGATTTCTGCTGTGGGCTCCGAGGCCAGCAAAGCGCCTCAAGTTGCATCTGGCCGGAGTTACCGGCAGTGTTAGTTTAGCAAACCGTTGGGGCGTCGTTATCGGGTGTCTTTGCAACGATCAGTCAAGCGCGCTTGCGTTTGTTTCGCTGCAGCCACGCGCGCAAATGCTCGTCCACACGCGCTTGCCAGCCCCGGCCGGACGCTCGCAGGTTGGAGACGACATCTTGCGATAGGCGAATCGAGACGAGTTGCTTCGTAGGAGTTTTCTGCGGCCCACGATGCTTCTTCAGTGAACGCAGCTTCTCCTGCTCAGACGCTGGGAGGTCGGAGAACGGGATTGCGCGGCGGAAGTCCTCAGCCGTCCATTCGGGATTCTCATCGTCCAGTCGGTCAGGGTCGGGTCTGTTCTTCATAATGCCGTACCTCTCGTCGGTTCAACTTCGCTGCTGCACCGGAATCGCCGATACGCCAAGGCATCGAATCAAGTCGTCCGCGACGCCCGCTTCTCCCGAAAGAAGCCCTGCAACAACTCCATGCTACGCGCCGCAAGCACCCCGAACGTGACATCAACCTGATGATTCAAGCGCGCGTTGTTCAGCACCTGCAATACAGAATGCACCGCTCCCGCCTTGGGATCGTCCGCGCCATAGATCAGCCGACGAATGCGGGCATGGGTGATGGCTCCGGCGCACATCGCGCACGGCTCAACCGTCACGTAGATGTCGCAATCGAGCAGGCGATTGTTGCCCACCGCCCGTCCGGCTTCGCGCAAAGCAATCACCTCGGCATGAGCCGTCGGGTCATTCGAAGTAATCGGCCGATTGCAGCCGCGTCCGATGATTTCGCCTTCGCGTATGACGACCGCTCCAACCGGCACCTCGCCGAGCGCCAGCGCGCGCTGCGCTTCGCGCAACGCTTCTTCCATGAACAACTCGTCAGAGGCGGACACGCAAAGGAGGGTAACGCAGGATTCAGCCACTTACAACTAATGTTGCGGCTGTGCGGTTAGTCTAAAGCAACCGCGGATTAACACGGATTACACGGATCAGAAAAAATTCAAGAAGTGAAAATCAGAAACATCAATTCCGATCCGCGCTCATCCGCGTAAATCCGTGGCCCACGCTGTTTTCAATCTGCGAACCGCAGATCAGTTTTTGGAATTTCAACCGGCGCGGAACTCCTGAACGTCCTCACCGGCACGCCAGAGAGGGGCGGGCTTCTGATGCCGGTAATCGGCCAGGCGCTGGTGGATGGCTTCGACGTCAACCTTCGACCAGCCTACCGATGAGACCTCAATCTCGCCGCTGGGCGCAATCCAGAAAACTGTCGGCACGTTCGTCAGGCCATAGGCGTTCGAGGTTGCGTAGCCTTTCGAATCATCGTCAATAGCTACTGGAAACGTGACACCGTATTCTTTTGTGAAAGCTTGTGTCTTCTTGGCATCGTCCTGCGAGACTCCGAGAATGGTGACGTTATCGCCACGGTTCGCCCGGAAAATTCTTTCGAAAAAGGGAAACGCGTACTGGCAAACCGGACAGCTCACCTTGAAAAATGCGAGCAGCACGGGACCTTTCTTCAAAACATCGCTAAGAGAAACTTGCTTGCCGTCCACAGTGGGCAACGTGAAATCCGGAGCCAAAATCCCGGCTTCGAGTGCGGGCATTCAGAACCTCCACTCATTCGATTACAAAGCTTGCAGTCGCGACTCAACCCGATTGCCGCGCGACTTTCATCAAAATTTTGCGCGCCAACCCGGTCAAGGCTGCGCTTCGCCACTGTTTCGATGTGAACCATCGCGAATTCGCGATGGACAAGTCTGCTCGACGGAATACCAAAACGTCATAGTCTGTGTCTGTGATCGAGTGGCGCAGGCGGGCCAGCGGCGCCGAATCTACGGGAGCCTCGGCGAGTTGCGGCAACTCCCACATACCAGCCATCAGGCGCGCATCTGGCGCGCGACGAACCAGCAGAACTGCACCTTGTTTCTCCACCAGCGAATAGTTGAGTTGATGACGTTTTCGAGGAGCCGGCTTCCTCGATGGCTGCTCACCTCGTGTCGCGCAGAAGGTACGTACGGGACACCGCAGGCACTGCGGTGAGCGCGGCGTGCAGATCGTGGCGCCTAACTCCATCATTGCCTGGTTGAAGTCTCCGGGACGCTTGGGATCAAGCAGCGCCTGGGCTCGCGTCCATGCAGAGCCGTTGCCCAACTGCGAGGCCTCAAGCCGAGCCAGCACGCGCTCGACATTGCCATCGACGACCGCGACGGGCTCACCGAAAGCAATGCTCGCAATCGCCGCGGCCGTATATTTGCCGATGCCCGGCAACTCGAGCCAGTCGTCGAAGCGGCAAGGGAACTGCCCTCCTCGTTCCCGCGCGATCACCTTGGCTGCCTGATGCATCCGGCGCGCGCGATGGTAGTAGCCGAGCCCGCTCCATAGCGCGAGCACCGACTGCTCGCGCGCACTCGCGAGTGCGGTGACGGTCGGGAACCGCTTCATGAATCGCGCATAGTGCTCGAGCACTGCGGCCACCCGCGTCTGTTGCAACATGACCTCCGACACCCACACCCGATAAGGGTCGGTGCTCTCGCGCCATGGCAGATTGCGACGGTGGGCGTCGTACCAGGCCAGAAGCTTTCGGCGGAATTGTCGCACTTGTGCAGGGGTTAGCGAAGGCATGGGCAATAGTATGCGACAAGGCGCCGTGACACGCTGCATCAGGGCACTCTGCGTTTCTGTACTCCGGGAGATTGGCAGCTGCGGTCGCGTCCGACTGGCTTGCGAAAGCTGTTAAATGACAGTCTTTAACAACTTTCCGCTGCTATCATGGACAGGCGCTCATGAGTTCTGCTGTCCCTAATCCGCTGGTCTCGAACGTATACGACAACTATCTGCTGGAAGTTGCCGATGCGGTGAACACCACGCTCGATCTCAACACTCTGCTACAGCGCGTGGCCGAGATGCTGAAGCGAGTGATGGATTACGAAGTGTTCGCCATCCTGCTGCTCAACGAGAGAACGCAGGAGCTACGTGTCCGTTTCCAGGTCGGCCATCCGCCGGATGTAGCTGAACGTATTCACATCAAGGTGGGGCAAGGCGTGACCGGCAAAGCCGTGGAGTTGCGCGAGCCGGTGCTGGTGAACGACGTTCGCTCGGAGGAAAATTTCATCAACTCCGCCCCCGGCGTACGCTCTGAACTGGCGGTGCCGCTGATCGCGAAGAACAAAGTCATCGGCGTGCTCGATGTCGAAGCCGGGCAGCCCGGTGCCTTCAACGAAGAGCATGTGCGGCTGCTCACGCTCTTCGGCTCGCGCATCTCTATCGGCATCGAGAACGCGCGCCTGTACACCAAGGTGTCGCGCCAGGCGCGCCAGCTCACGCTGCTCACCGAGATAAGCCGCGAGCTTACGTCGATCCTGAACGTCGATCAGTTGCTAAAGCGTATTGCCGACCTGCTGACGCGGATTATCGACTACCAGATGTTTTCCATTCTCATGCTCGACGCTTCGGGGCAGGTGTTGACCCATCGCTTCTCGTTGCGATTTAAAGAAAGTGTGCAACTAAAGCACGAAATCCCGTTGGGACGCGGCCTGGTCGGCTACGCTGCCCAGCACAAGCAGGCAGTGCTGGCGCCTGATGTCAGCAAGGACAAGCGCTACATCGAGGCCAATCCCGAGACCCGCTCCGAGCTGGCGATTCCGCTGATTTATAAAGACAAAGTAATCGGTGTGCTCGACATCGAACACACCCGGCGCAACTACTTCAACGAAGACCACGTGCGGACCCTGACGACCCTGGCGGCTCAGATCGCGATCTCCATCGAGAACGCGACGCTTTACGAGCGCATCGCCCGTCAGGAGAAGCGGCTGGAGCAGGACCTGGCTCTGGCGCGCGAGTTGCAATTTCGCCTGCTGCCGCAGAAGCTGCCGGTGTTCAAGAGCGCGGAGGTCGCGACGCGATTCGCTCCGGCGCGGCAGATCGGCGGCGATCTCTACGACTTTCTGAAGTACACCGGGCATAGTTTGTCGGCAATCGCGGTGGGCGATGTAAGCGGTAAGGGCGCGCCGGCTGCCATCTACGCTGCGCTGGTTTCAGGCATACTGCGTTCGCATGCCATTGAGGAGCCGGATGCAGCGGGCATGCTGGAAGCGGTGAATCTGTCCCTCGCCGAACGCCCGATCGACGGACAGTATGTATCGATGATTTACGCCATCTGGGATGATCAGCAGCGCACGCTGCAAATCACTAACTCAGGTCTGCCGCGCCCCATCCACTGCCGTGCCGGACACAGTTCATTGCTCAACGTGGTTGGCCTGCCTATGGGATTGTTTCCGCAGGCGGAGTATGACGCGATTACTCTGCAAGCGGAGCCGGGCGATGCTTTCATTTTTTTCAGCGATGGCATTCTGGATGCGACCAGTTCGAAGGGCGAGATGTTTGGTCGCGAACGCTTGGAGAAAGTTGCCGACCAGAACGTTAAGCTCAATGCCGAAGCACTTGTTGATAAGCTGTTCAGCGCCGTGAGCCGTCACGCCGAAGGCGTCGATCCGTTCGACGACCAGACCATCGTCGTCCTTAAAGTCAAAGAGTCTCTTGCGAAGTGAAAGCGCGCCGCCTGTCCGAACGCCCTCCTGGCTTTAGTTACAAATCATCAGGATTGCTGCGCCGGCACGAGTTGTTCGCTGAAGGAGTGGCGGTCGCCGCACTCGCG
Organism: uncultured Acidobacteriaceae bacterium; assembly: GCA_963846795.1. Taxonomy (GTDB): domain Bacteria; phylum Acidobacteriota; class Terriglobia; order Terriglobales; family Acidobacteriaceae; genus CAVVDY01. The sequence continues at coordinate 810,730 of CAWJXJ010000009.1, read as the reverse complement.
AAGAAATATGGCACGCCACTCTACATCTATTCGCGTGAGGCGATTCGCTGGCGCTTCCAAGAGTTCGACCGCGCCTTCACCGGGCAGGAACACACGGTTTGTTACTCGGTGAAGGCGAACTCGAACCTGGCGGTGCTGAAGCTGCTCGCCGGGATGGCCGCCGGGTTCGACGTGGTCTCTGCCGGCGAGTTACAGCGCGTGCTGGCGGCAGACCGGCGCGCGGCGAAGAAGGTCGTATTTTCGGGAGTCGGCAAGCAGGCGCACGAAATCGATCTGGCGCTGCGCTCAGCGATTCTGCTGTTCAACGTGGAGAGCGCCAGCGAGCTGAAGCTGCTGGCAACCCGGGCGGCACATCTGCGCAAGGCCGCATCCTTTGCGGTGCGCGTCAATCCCGACGTTGATGCGCAAACCCATCCTTACATCTCGACCGGCCTGCATGAGCACAAGTTCGGCGTGCCACTGCGCGAGGCGCGCCAGCTATATCAGCTTGCTGCGGCGAGTAAGTATCTGAAGGCCGCCGGTGTGAGCGCGCATATCGGCTCCCAGATTACCGAACTGTCGCCGTTCCGCGAGAGCATGGAGAAGATTGCACAGCTCGTGCTCGCGCTTCGCGCCGATGGACACGACATTCGCTATGTGGATGCCGGGGGCGGATTGGGGATCGGCTATCGCTCGGAGGAAGATAGCGACTTCGCCGCCGAGGTGAAGGCCTATGCCGCCGAGGTTAGTTCTCCGCTTAAAGGTTTAGGGATTCATCTTTTGCTGGAGCCAGGCCGGTCTATTGTCGGGCCATCGGGAATACTGGCCACTCGTGTTATTTACAAGAAAAAAAATAATAAGAAGTTATTTCTGATTACCGATGCTGCAATGAACGATCTGCTGCGTCCGGCGCTGTATGACGCGTACCACGGCATTGTTCCGGTTATCGCGCCGCAGAACAGCAAATCCATTACTGCCGATATCGTCGGGCCCATCTGCGAAAGCTCTGACTTTTTCGCCCGCCGTCGCGATCTGCCTGACGTCGAGGAAGGCGATCTGTTGGCGGTGCTCGACGCGGGTGCCTATGGAATGGTGCTGGCTTCGAATTACAACACGCGTCCTCGCGCGGCTGAGGTGCTGGTCGAGGGCAAGCGGGCGCGACTGATTCGACGCCGCGAAACCATCAACGACCTCCTGGGGCCAGAGAGAATGTGACAGGAATCGCAATAACCATTTGGCAAACCCTGAGTTTTGATGATTGTTTTCTGCGATGACTTAGCCTATGCTCGCTCACCAACGGGAGAACCAAGATGCAACCGGACAACAATGCTGCCACTTCCACAGCCGCCGTATGTCTGTGGTGTAACTCCCAATTCCTAAAGGGAACGAGCCGGGCGCGAGATGGCGAGGCATTTTGTTGCAAGAAGTGCGAACGCGAGGCTCGATTCTGGTTTCACACCAACCTGCAACTTGCTACTGATTGAAGGCAACAAGCCTTTTGAAACCCCGGACCCTTGCGGATCCGGGGTGTTCAGCTTTGCCGGACGAGTGCTGTTCAGCAGCAGCCGGCGCCACCACAGCAGGACTGGCAATCGTTGCAGCAGCTTTGGGCTCCCGCACAACACGTTGCGGCTCCGGCGCACTGCGCGCAGGAGGAGCAAACGCTCTGAGTTCCAGCGAAGGTGAAAGTGGAGGCGGCAACGGTCAGCGCGAGGGCGACCATGCAGAATGCAGCTTGCAATTTCGATTTCATTTTCATTTCCTCAAGATGTGTCTAGGGCGGAGCGAGGCTCCGCGGGCCTGCGCGCGCAGCGGTGATAGCCGCCGCAGTGCATCTGCAGGAGAGCGCTCTAAATCCTGAGGTCGGTTTTCTTCTGAGTGACAGGCTTGAGGTAAGGGAGATCGTCGGCCGAGCCGGGAAGTTGCGCGTGCGCGATCAGGCTTGGCGCGGTGAGAGTGGCCGCCCGCACCACCGCGACAATGTGCTTGGGCCGCGGGTGGTCGGAAGCGAACAGAATTGCGGGAACATCGGAGTCGCGGCCATGCCAGGCACAACACTCCATCGCGCCGCTGCCGCACTCCATCGAGCTTTCCGGCTTAACCGGGCAGCACGGCATGGCCTCGGGCGGCGGCATTTTCACCACTCGCATTCGACTTATCAGCAGCGGGCATGCCATGTTCGCAGCCCGACATATGCGGGCACAGGAAGCTGGCGACGGCCGCATCGCACCCTACGAACACGGCAATCGCCAGGATAATGGCAACGCGAAGCCGTGATGTGCGGGGCGAAAACATGGTTGTCAGTGTACTCCCAAACGGCCCGGAGTTTGTTACATTGCTGCAGGCTTTTGTTCGCTCATATTACCGCAACAGCAGCCCTTGCCGTCTTTGGCATGCATCGGGCATTTGTTAGACGAGCAGCACATCTTTCCGTCAGCCATCTTTCCGTCCTTCGCCATCATGGGGCATTTCATGCCTGCTGAGTCACCGGACATCATGGGGCATTTCATCCCCGCGTGGCTGCCGGACATCATAGGGCACTTGCCATCTTTGCAGCAGCCCGCGCACCCGGTCTTTGTATCACCCTGGGACTGATTGTGATTGCAGCAGGCGCAGGTCTTGGCGTCAGGAGCGGAAGTTGACGGTGAAGCGGGGGTCGCAGTCTGCGCCATAGAAACCAGCGCAACCACCAGCATAACGACCAACACAAACAGCTTGAACTTCATGAATCGTATTCCTTAGAGGCGCCGAGCTGCCTCATCTTTCATTCTCCCCAGTGACGAACCAGCGGTCTGTGACATCGATCACTGGAAAACCCGATTTGCTGGATGTCCTGCATTGGATCGGAGGGAACGGCTACGATGTCGGCGAACTTGCCGGAGATCAAGCCCACGCTTTTGCTGCTGAACGAAGCTCGCACAGAGAAAGAGAAGGAGTACAGGCCATATCCAGGTGAAAACGATTCCCTCGGATAAATTCGAGGGCCTTCACCCGAACCCCACCCCAGCAAGGATGCCGGGATGGGGCACCCCGATCATCAGTCGCCCGCGCTTGTAGCGGCGGCAGCCTCCCACGCATAACCCTCTTCGCCATGTTGGGTGAGATCCAGGCCTTCGACTTCGTGCTCAGCCGGAACCCGCAATCCGATTACGGCGTCCACGATCTTCAAAACCAGCACCGTTCCGACCACCGCGAGCGCTATGGCCACGCCCACTCCGACCAATTGGTTCACGATCTGATGAGCGTTGCCATCGATTAAGCCAACCGGGAGTGCGTTGCCTTGCGCATCCTTGAAGATGGGATTCACCAGCCGCGTGGCGAAGACGCCGGTCAGCAGCGCGCCGATGGTTCCGCCAACTCCGTGAACTCCGAAGGCGTCAAGCGAATCATCGTAGCCGAGTGCGGCCTTCACCTTCGCTACCATGAAATAGCACAAAACACCGGCGATGAAGCCGATGCCCAACGCCGACATCGGTCCCACGAATCCGGCGGCCGGCGTAATCGCCACCAATCCTGCGACGCACCCGGAAATCGCTCCCAAAGCGCTCGGCTTGCCGATACGAACCCACTCGGCCAACGCCCAGCCGATTGCCGCTGCGGCCGCTCCAAAATGTGTTGCCACGAATGCGCTGGTAGCGAGACTTCCTGAGCTCAACGCGCTCCCGGCGTTGAACCCGAACCATCCCACCCACAGCAGGCAGGCGCCCACAAAGCTGAGCACTACGCTATGCGGAGGCACAACCGCTTTGGGATAGCCAAGCCTCTTGCCCAGCAGCAATGCGCATACCAGCGCCGAAACTCCCGAGGTGACGTGAACCACCGTGCCGCCGGCAAAATCAAGAGTCGGGAAGCGCCCACCCAGGCTGGCGTTGAGCAGCCCGCCTTTCCCCCAAACCATGTGCGCCATGGGAGCGTAAACCAGCATCGACCAGAGCACCATGAACAGCAGCATGGCGCTGAACTTCATGCGCTCGGCGAAGGCTCCGCTGATGAGTGCCGGGGTAATGATGGCAAACATCAGTTGATAAATCATGAAAGTCTGCAACGGAATAGTCGCGGCGTAGTCGGGATCGGGCTGCGCGCCCACTCCGTGCAGAAACGCGTTGCTCAGGCCGCCGATGAAGCTGGTTCCCGAGCCAAAGCACAGGCTGTAGAGGACCAGCGCCCACATCACAGTGATCACCGCCATCATGGCGAAGCTCTGCATCATGGTGGCCAGCACGTTTTTCTTGCGTACCAGGCCGCCGTAGAAAAGCGCCAGCCCGGGGCCGGTCATCATCAGCACCAGAGCCGAGCTGGTGAGCATCCATGCGTTGTCGGCCGAGCCCTTCGCCTCCGCGACTTGCTGCTGCAGTTGCGCAAGCTTGCCAGCGTCAACACTCGTGGGTTGTGCGGCAAGGGGGACGACGAGAAGCAGCACGGCAATCAGCGGCAGAAATCTGCAAAACATCCGCATCGAGACTCCAATCATTCGCGCTTCGAAAATTTTGTTGCACCCGAAATGCAACAGCGGCCGAGTCCCATTTACAACTCAAGTTGTAGAACCCTGCGCGCCATCTGCGCAGGCTGGCCGTTCTTTGGGACAGAGTCTTGCATGCGACGGAGGGAATCGGAAATTCAAAGTTCTTATGTTTGAGATTAGCTGCGGTTATGGCCGAATCGCTTAATGCAAATCCCTAAGCAACGTCATCTTAGGCCGAGCATCCAAGGCTGTTTGACGGGATGGACCAGCCGTATTCGACCTCACGGCATGACGTTCCACTGCTGGGTTTTGCCATTGGCTGTTGCGGGCTGGCGATGTTACCGCCGGCCGTCCTATGGTGAAGTTGTGGGGGCAGCTAGCGCCTCGAAGCTGATTGATTTAGGAAACGTCCCGGAATGGGGCGTAATGTTCAGTTGTCACAATCAGGTGTGACTTTGGTCGTTGCCCCTGCCCGGCAAAGGGTTAGAATAGAACTCGTAATTGAAAATGATTTTCAACTTCATGTTCGGTCGTAAGCGCAGACGGGAACGGCAAGGGCATCGGCATTCTGGCTCGGGTTGCTTGTGCGATCTGAGGGTCGGCGAGCGGGCCATTGTCAGCGACCTGGAGTTGGCGCCATCGTTGGCCGAACATCTGATGAACCTGGGAATGGTACCGGGTCTCGAAGTCACGGTTACTCGTAGCTGTCCCGGCGGCGATCCGCGCGTTTACCGGGTTGAAGGAACCGAGATTGCCATGCGCCGCGACCTCTCGCGCTATATTCATGTGCAACAGCTCGGTGCGCCCGCCTTCGGTGACTAACCTCTCGCAGTCACGTGCCACGGAGTCGCACCTATGACTTGCCATACCGTGGCTCGCCCGGACGAAGAAACTCTACCGGCAGTTCGCACGGTTGCGGTTGTGGGTCCGCCGAATTCCGGAAAAACCACCCTCTTCAATCGCCTCACCGGGCTTCGCCAGAAAGTCGGCAACTTTCCAGGCGTTACGGTCGAGCACCACACCGGACATATCCGCGACGCCGTAGGCAACGAGATTGCGCTCATCGACCTGCCCGGCGTTTACAGCCTGAATCCGAAGTCGGAAGACGAAAAGGTTGCGGTCGACGTGCTGCTGGGCAACATGCCCGGCATCGGATGTCCCGAAGCCGTCATTCTGGTGCTGAATTCCAACAACCTCAGCAGCCACCTGGTGCTGGCGGCGCGCGTCATCGCTCTCGGGCTCCCTACGCTGGTGCTGCTCAACATGGCTGACGAGCTGCGTGAGCAGGGCGGCCATGTAGATGTGTTGTCGCTGGCGCGGCAGCTCGGTACTCCCGTCGCGTTGGTGAGCGCGGTGACTGGCGAAGGACTGTTCGCCGTCAGTAATTTTCTCTCGTCCGCGGCGCCGGTTCCTGAGCCGCTGGAGCTGCCGGTTGTCGGCAACACCCGCAGTACCCGCGAATGGGCCGTACGGGTCGGCGAGAATGCGAAGTATCGTCGCCCGGCAACGCCGATTTGGACCCGCCGCCTGGATGGCATCTTCCTTCATCGCATCTGGGGAGCGGTGATCTTCGCTGTGGTAGTGATCGCCGTGTTCCAGACGATCTTCGCGGTTGGGCAACCGTTCTCCAATTTTCTGCAGAAGGTGCTCGACACCACAGGCGCTCGCCTGGGCACTCTGCTGCCCGACGGCTATCTGCGTTCGCTGCTCATCAACGGCGTGTGGAAGGGGACCGGCTCGGTGCTGGTCTTCCTGCCGCAGATTCTGCTGCTGTTTCTGGTTATCGGCATCCTGGAAGACTCGGGCTATCTGGCGCGCGCGGCCATCATCGCCGATAAGACGATGTCGCGTGTGGGTTTGAACGGCAAGAGTTTCATCCCGCTACTTTCGGCATACGCGTGTGCGGTGCCGGCCATCATGGCCACGCGCACCATCGAGAGCAAGCGCGACCGCATCGCGACAATCTTGATCGCCCCGTTCATGACCTGCTCGGCACGATTGCCGGTGTACACCATGGTGATTGCTGCCTTCCTGCCCAACCGTCCGCTTTTGGGGCCGTTACTCGGCACGCGCGCCGTTGCCATGCTCGGTCTGTACGTACTCGGATTCTTGATGGCGGTGTTCACCGCTAAGCTGCTGAACTCCACCGTTCTGCGCAGCAAAGACACACCGTTTGTGCTGGAGATGCCGCCCTACCGTTGGCCGCGTCCCATATCGCTCGGCTTGCGGGTGGTCGATCGCGGCAAAGCATTCCTCTATCGCGCCGGCACCGTGATCATGCTGGTTTCGCTGCTACTGTGGGCGGCGACGAATTTCCCCATGCACAACGGAAAGCCTCCGGCAGTGCAGGACAGCGTAGTTGCGAGTGTTGGTCACAGCATCGAGCCGGTGATTCGCCCGCTCGGGTTCGATTGGAAAATTGGCGTCGGCCTGCTGACCTCCATCGCAGCCCGCGAGGTCATCATCTCGACCCTGGGCACGCTGCACGGCGTAGATCCGGAATCTCATGCCGCCGATCTGCAAACCGCGCTGCGCCAGGAACTCACGCCCGCGGCAGCCGTGGCGCTGCTGGTCTTCTTTGCCTTCGCCATGCAATGCATGTCGACCGTTGCGGTGGTGCGTCGCGAAACCAACGGCTGGAAGTGGCCCGCAATCCAGTTCGCCTACATGACGCTGGTGGCCTACATCTCCGCCTACGCGGCCTACCACATTGCGGGACGGCTCATCGGGTAGCTACTTCCTGCCCTTCATCAATAATCCTTGAACTGTCATTCTGAGGTCGCCGCGGCAACCGAAGAACCTGCTTTTGCGGGTGGAGCACGCCTTCAGGAGTACGGGAACATCTCTTCTTGATCTGTCATCCTGAGCGGAGCGAAGGACCTGCTTTCGGGTGGAGTACGTTCTCAGGCGTACACACGATTTTTTTTACATCTGTCATTCTGAGGTCGCCGCGGCGACCTCAGAACCTGCTTTTGCCGCCGCCAAAACAAATTCGCGGTGACGGAAGTGCCGGTCCTCCGACATCGTTGGTTCCGTTGCGCCAAAGGCTCATTCCGCTCACTATGACCATCCTGCCCTGATGCATATCTTTGCAAGACCGAGAAGTTTTGCGGCTGCAACCGAAAGCAGATTCTTCGCTTCGCTCAGAATGACAGAGGAAAAGAGCTGCGCGGTCTCCGGACGTTTGCTACTACGCTCTCCGCAGCACCAGCGCCGAATTCTTTGACCCGAACCCGATGCAGTTGCACACCGCGCGCTCAATCGCAGCTTTTCGTCCGACCTCCGGTACATAATCCAAATCGCAATCGGGATCCGGTTTTTCCAGATTGACGGTCGGTGGAATTTGCCCGTGAAGCATAGCAACGATGGTAGCTGCCACTCCCGCAGCTCCCGACGCGCCCTGCGGGTGCCCAACTTGCGACTTCAGGCTCGACATGGGTGTGCGGTACGCGCGATCTCCCAGTGCCAGCTTAAGCGCGCGCGTCTCGATACGATCGTTCAACTCCGTCGAGGTTCCGTGCAGGTTCACATAGTCCACGTCAGGCGCCGCAACCCCTGCATCTTCCATCGCCATCTGGATCGCGCGTGCCGGCTCTTCCCCATCTTCCTGCAGACGCACCCGGTGAAACGCCTCGCAGGTTGAGCTATAGCCGACGATTTCGGCGAGCATTTCCGCGCCTCGCGCCTTCGCGTGTTCGTAGTCCTCGAGCACAAACATCCACGAGCCCTCGCCCAGAACAAATCCATCGCGATCGGCGGAGAATGGCCGGGATGCGCGTCCGGGCTCGTCGTTCCATGACGAGGTGAGAATCCTCATCAGCGTGAAGCCCTTCATGATCCCCGGGGCGATCGGAGCGTCGGCCCCGCCGGCCAGCATCATCGGCAGGTAGCCATGCTGGATCTGTCGCAGCGCATATCCCAACGCGTCGGTGGAAGACGTGCAGCCGGTCGAGATCACGTGGCTCATGCCGCGGAAGCCGAAGCGCATGCTCAATTCGCTGGCCAGAGTCCCTGCCGTGCCGCTGGGAATGGAGTAGAGGCTGGCCTGTTTCGATTTGCCCGCGAAATACAAGCGGTACATCTCTTCAGAGAACTCCTGCGCTCCGCCGCCTGTACCCAGCACGACGCCAATTTCGCGCAGCTCTTTCAGCGAGAGCTTGGCCCAGTCGACGCCTGCCTGCCCCAGAGCCTCGGACGAAGCAGCCAACGCCAGCGGCACCACGCGCGAGACATGCTTGCGCTCGTGAGCGTCCATCCACGCGAGCTCATCGAAGTTGGAGATTTCGCCGGCAATCTGCACCGGCAGATCAGAAGGGTCGAAGCGGCTGATGCGCCTCACCCCGCTTTTTCCCGCCAGAATGGCGTGGCAGAAGTTGATGCGGCCAATGCCGTTGGGGCTGACCACACCCATGCCGGTAATAACGACTCGCTTTTTCATGAACCTTCTTGAGATGCCTCAACCCGCATCGACGGAACCGGAGATCGCCGGGCTCAGCAAACTGTTGGCTGAGCCTGGGTAATAATGGTAAATCCTGCGGCGAAAATTTTCGTCTGAGGCAAGTCGCGACCTTGTCACTGGGAATTTACATCTCCGTACCGTTCTGCCGCAGCAAATGCAGCTTCTGCAACTTTGCGTCAGGCGTGTTCTCGCGCGCTGTCTTCGACCGCTATGTCGAGCAGGTCGCCGCTGACATCGCCGCGGCTGGCCAAATCGCCGAGCGTCTGGGAACGCACCTCGATCGCAGCGTTGATTCGATTTACCTGGGCGGCGGGACGCCTTCGGTCCTCGATCCCGATCAGCTTGCGGCGCTGTTTAAGGCGGCACGCGACAACTTTAACGTTGAACGGTCGGCGGAGATTACCGTCGAGTGCGCTCCGGGAACGCTCGCCGAGCCGATACTCGATGCCTTGCTGAACGCCGGGGTGAATCGTATCAGCCTGGGGGTGCAATCGTTTGTCGATAAGGAGTGCTCTTCTGTCGGAAGGCTGCACACTCGCGAGATCACGCTGGCCGACATCGCACGGCTGAGGTCGGCGGGTATCGGCAACATCGGCATCGATCTGATCGCCGGGCTACCGCACCAGACGGCTGAGAGTTGGGACTATTCGCTCAACCAGACGCTGGCCACCGGCGTTCCGCACGCCAGCGTTTACATGCTTGAGGTCGATGAAGATTCGCGCCTGGGAAACGAACTGCTGGCCGGAGGCAGCCGCTACCACGCGCATCATGTGCCGGATGAAGATCTGATTGCTGACCTGTATCTAACAGCGTGCGAGAAGCTGGAGTGCGGCGGAGTGCGCCAGTATGAGATTTCCAACTTCGCTCGCGTGTGACGCATGGAATTGGCCTGCGCGACTCACGCCACAACCTGAAGTACTGGACGCGTCAGCCGTATCTCGGCTTTGGAGTGGATGCCCACTCCATGCTTCCGGCCGATGCTGAATTGGCAGAGAAGGGAATCGAAGCCATTCGCTTCGCCACTCCCGATTCGCTGGAGGGTTATTCCGCCGCTGCGATGCAGTTGCAGCCCGGCAACGCGCGCATTTCTCAGCTTCTGATTTCGCGCACGCTGATCGACTCGGAGGCGGCGTTGGAAGAAGAGTTCTTCCTCGGCTTGCGCATGAATCGGGGGGTGTCGCTGTCGCAGATTGCTGCTCGATATGGAACGGAGCGCGTGGCGGAATTCGATGCGGTGATTGTCGAGTTGGTTGAAGGCGGTCTGCTGGAGGACTTCGATGGCCGTCTGCGACTCACCACGCGCGGGCGTTTGCTGTCGAATGAAGTGTTCGAGCGATTCCTGATCACGCAGTGATGGCAACATCTTCCGTCGTCATCCTGAGCGGAGCGATTCGCCGCAGGCGGAGAGCGCAGTCGAAGGACCCCTATAGGCGCGATTATAGTCGGGAGTAGCGATCCTTCGACTCGGACTGAAGTCCTCGCTCAGGATGACAAGAGCGGAGAGCCCCGGCTAGGCGCGCTTAATGCACCGTCTTCGTCTTCCTCGACATGTAATCCATTAGCAGATATTGTCCCAGCGTATAAGGCGTCGTGAAATAGGCTTTGCCGCGGCACATCTCCGTCACCTTCTGCACAAACTGAATCAGCCCATGGTCCGAGGCGAGCATGAAGGTGTTGATCAGCACGCCCGCGCGTTTGCACTTTGAAACTTCTTTCAGCGTCTCGCTGACGACCAGCGGATCGAGCCCAAAAGCGTTCTTATAGATGCGTCCATCTTCCAGCGTTAGCGCCGAGGGCTTTCCATCGGTGATCATCACGATCTGCTTCATGTCTTTGCGCTGGCGTTGCAGGATGCGTTGCGCCATGCGCAGTCCTTCGCGCGTGTTGGTGTAGTATGGGCCGACCTTGACCCGCGCCAATTGCGACAGCGGCAGCTCTTCCGCCGAATCGTGAAACAGCACTAGCGACAGCGAATCACCGGGATACTGTGTGCGAATCAGGTGCGACAGCGCCATGGCAACTTTTTTCGCCGGCGTGAAGCGGTCCTCGCCATAAAGGATCATCGAGTGCGAGCAGTCGAGCATGAGCACGGTCGCACACGACGACTGATACTCGCACTGATGTACCTGCAAATCGCGGTACTCGATGTTCAGCGGCAGGTGCAGCCCCTCGCGCTGAATCGCGCTGGACAACGTGGCCGTGATGTCGAGGTTCAGTGTGTCGCCGAATTCATAGGTCTTCGACGCGCCGCTGGCTTCGATGCCGGTCGCCATATCGCGCGTGTCATGGCGGCCGAAGTTCGACTTGCCCAGCGATCCCAGCAGATCGCGCAGCGCCTTGAAGCCAAGAAAGTCGAGGCTCTTGTCGGTGATCTCAAACTTCGCCTGCGCCTGCGTTTCGCCCACCTGCCCGCCGATACTCGACTGCCGCGACGGATCATGCGGCTGATCGATGCTGATATATTCCTCCTGCTGCATGCGCTCGAGCAACTGCTCGATGAGCTGTTCAATCTGCTCACCGTTCATGTTCTCCACTTGCTCGCGCATCTGTTCGTCCAGCAGATCGCTGTTCATTAGCGCTTCAGCGATGGCCTGCTTCAGGTCTTCCAGCGACTGCTCGCCGTCGTTCAGGTCGTAGTAATCCTGATATTGCTGCTGAAATCCGCTCTGCAGCAGGTAGTCCGACAGCGCACTCAGCAGGTCCTCCAGGCTCATCTCGGAGGCGGGCTCAGGAACGTATTTTTTGTATTTAATGAACTTCATAAAACAGTTGTCAGCTGTCGGTGGTCAGTTGTCGGTCAGTTCCGGTTTGACCCTGAAGCGACCTCTCTTGAATTGTCATCCCTCGTCCGACGCGGCGGACTCGTGATGACAAATCGTTAAGGTGGTCGTCCGAATTAACTGACAACCGACAACTGGCCACTGACAACTTAATTAAACGGCCTTCTCTGTTTGCGAAACTCCCGCTCCTCATCCTCTTCGCGGTAGCTCTGCTTCTGCGGACGCGCCTGTTTCTCGCCGGCGGTAAACGTTCGCTCCTCGCTGCGGCCAATCTTCTTGTGCGCGTACAGGCCTTCGAGAACGAACTCCGCTGCGGAGACCAGCATCTCTGCGGGCTCCTTGCCGGTCAGGTTCAATGCGCTCAGCTTGTCGAGCAACCCCTGAATGCCGCGCAGCTTATGCAGCATCTCCTGGGACCCGGCCGAATCGCGCATCTGGATTTCGCCGCCCAGGTCGAACCACTGCACAATCTGGTTCATGTTGCCACTGCCGTGGAAGTAGCCGTCATAGGTGCGCGCGATGGCGGCGCGAATGATTTCGCGTGAGACATTGTCGGCGCCCTTCAACTCGCCTTCATATTCCAGTTCGAGCTTGCCGGTAATGGCCGGCAGCGCCGCGTAAATGTCGCCGATTCGCGGAACTACGATCTTCTCACCCGACCTAATTGCTCTGCGTTCGGCGTTAGAGATGACGTTCTCCATTGCGCTGATCGGCAACCGCTGGCTCACGCCCGAACGCTTGTCGATGCGCTTGTCTTCGCGGGCGATGAACGCAATCTGCTCGATGACCTCACTCACGAACGGAGGAATCTGCAACTGATAGCCATCGCGTTCCGTCCATGCTTCCTGCGCAGTGATGGCCAAACCCTCATGCAGGCTCGCAGGATAGTGCGTGCGAATCTCCGATCCAATGCGGTCTTTCAGCGGCGTGATGATCTTGCCGCGCGCGGTGTAGTCCTCGGGGTTCGCAGTGAAAACGAGGGCCACATCGAGCGGGAGGCGCACCGGGTAACCTTTAATCTGCACGTCGCCTTCCTGCATGATGTTGAACAGGCCAACCTGAATCTTGCCGGCGAGATCAGGCAGTTCGTTCACCGCGAAGATGCCGCGGTTGGCGCGCGGCAGCAGGCCGTAGTGGACCGTGTATTCGCTGCCCAGTTCATGCCCGCCCTTCGCCGCCTTGATGGGATCAATGTCGCCGATCAAGTCAGCAATGGTGACGTCGGGCGTTGCTAGCTTCTCGACGTAGCGCTGCTCGGGCGTGAGATACGAAATCTGCGCGCCCTCAGGATCTTCCTGTACCAACTGCTTGCAGCGCGAGCACAGGGGTTCGTAGGGGTTGTCGTGAATCTCGCAGCCGCCCAGGTACGGGACCTTGGGATCGAGCAACGTGGTCAGCGCACGCAGAATTCGGCTTTTGGCCTGCCCGCGCAATCCGAGAAGAATGAAGTTGTGTCGCGACAGAATCGCATTCACGATCTGCGGCACCACCGTATCTTCGTATCCGACGATCCCCTCAAAAATCGGGCCATCGCTGCGCAAGCGCTGCATCAGGTTCTCGCGCATCTCGTCTTTCACGCGACGTTTCCTGAGTCTCTCCTCGGAAAAATGGCGGCTGCGGCGCAGCTCGCCTAAGGTCTGCGGAAAATCGCTCAAGGGTGGAATACCTCCGGGGTCCCCTCCGCCATGCTTGACGGAACCATCTAGCTGACGGCTATTCTACGCCTGCACGTTTGACGTAGCGGCGTGCGCTTGCGATTCGGTTTTCTGAATGCAAGCGATCGGCACACCACCCGGCGGCAGCGTGCCCCTTCGCGTGACTCCCACTAATCTCCTGCCGGCAGCGATCGCAATGCGGCGTGGTTCCGCTCGGGCGACTTCTTCTCAACAAAGCTGAAGCTCTTGTCGATCTTGTCGTACGGTTTGCCGTCGACTTCGACGTAGGGGTAGACGAAGTAATTCAGCGGCAGGCCATCCTGCTTAGGCACCAGCGTGATGTCGCGCCCGGTTGAGAACTGTACCCGGTTCGCATCGATCGATCCGAAGAAGTAGTTCTCTTTCTGCTTAGCCTTCCAGGCTTCCGAGATATCCACCGGGATCCATCCTATGTTGCTGGAGTAAAACTCAGCCCAGCAGTGATAGCCGGGGATGTCGCCCTGGTCTTTGCCTTCCGGCAGCGGGAAGCCGATATCGAAGCGCGCCGGAATTTTGTCGGCGCGCAGCATTCCGATGAAGGGCGAGTGGAAGTCGGTGCAGTTGCCGTGCTTGGCATCGCACGCCCACACCGCGTCGCCGCGTCCCCAGCCTGTGCCGCTCTTGTCGTACTTCATGGTGGTGAACAGGTATTCGTAAGCCGCATGCGCCTTGGCGACCGTGCCGGTTTCGTTGCCGGTGACCTTCTGCGCCAGCTCCTGGATGACGCCGTCGGTAGGAATCAGTTTGTCCGGCTCGACAAAGCGCGTCATCGAAGCGGGCACAACGCCGGGCGGTGTGTCTTTGCGCTCCAACTGCGCGAAGTCTCCACGAGACAACTCATGGCGCGTGACGTCGTACACGACCGTGAATTTGTACTCGCGAGCGCCGGGATTCGCGATCTCGAAGTAGCGAATGTGATTGCCGTATTCGGCGTCCTTGCCGAGACGTGACCCTACCGGAGCGTCGATGCGCGTCATCGTCGCCGATTGATGCTTGTCATTGGGCGGTACCGGAATCCAGATGCGCACCAGCTTCGCGCCTGCCGGGAGATTCTTCAGGGTGAAGCTGTAGGTGAATGCAAACTTGCGCTCCGACGGGCTGAACGATTCTTTCGCATCGGCGGAAGGGCTGCTTTGTGCAAACGTCGTGTACGCAGCGCATATCAACAGGAACAACACGAGAAATAGCCGTCTCATGGCGATAACTCCAGATGGGTCGGTAAAAGCAGGTTAGTGATCTAAGCGAAATCGGCCCGCGATTTTAGAGGGAGCGAGCTCAGGTGAAGCCGACGAGGCGAACGTTCGGAGGGTGGGTGCCGCGAGGCATGTGCGTCAGTTTAGCACGGAGGCGAACAGCTCAACTGAACACGCAGGCGTTCTTCGGAAATTCCTCTTGTATTTCAGTTCGACATTTTCGCAGCTCCGAGCGCAAACCGCGAGTAGGGTTGTGATGGTGCTGTGATGTCGTTGGCGGACGCGTTCGTGGCGCTGTGGAGAAACTGCAGGTCCCTCACTCCGTTCGGGATGACCCCGAAGAAACTGCAGGTCCCTCACTCGGTTCGGGATGACACCGAAGAAGGCTGCGATGACACCGAAGAAGGTCGCGATGACACTCAGGAAGATATCTCGTTCTTAAGGTGTGTCATCCCGAGTCCGCCGCAGGCGGAAGAGGGACCTGCAGTTTCTTGACTCGCGCAAATTGCCCGAACTGGCCGCGCGGCCGTCGAGGGCAGGCGAGAAGTCGAGGGACGACCTGCAGTGTTTGCGGCTCGCCCCGCCGAACGCTTGTCGCGTCATCCGCGGCGCGCGACGATGAGCAGCGCCGCGGTGATCAAACAGAAAAACACTCCGGCGCCTGATACGATCAGCGGCAGGGCGAAGAAGTACGCATTCCATCCGGCCCCGACTCGCGCTTGCAGAGGATCGTTGGGCGAATAGCGGATTTCGTGGTGGCTGCCGACTTGGAACTCGTTGGCACGGGCGCGCGTCTTTTGGTAGTCCTGGTCCTGAAAGCTGGTGACTTCGGTCGTAATCGGCCTGCCATCGACCGTATAAAGCAGACCGACCTTGGCGGAGTAGAACTGCTCGTGCTGCGAGATGCGATCGACCACCACGTCGCTGCGCAGGACTTGCGCGTCGGCTGTGGGCCAGGTGCGCAGCACTGCGATTTGATGCAGGTAGAAGGGCGCACTGAAGATCAACAGGATGACGCCGATAATCAGGCAGGCAACGGCGATGACCTGCAGCGTGCCGCTGCGTTCATTCATGCGCAACAATCCCCGGATTCACCACGGAGGCACGGAGTACACGGAGAAGGCTTAAGCATGGAATCCAGATGAATTGTCATGACGAACGCCGGATTTGCGGTTGAAGAACCCAATGACAGTTAAGCCCGGAGGGCGTGTGATGATAGCCCAGGACGAAGCGCAGCGTAGTCCTGGGTGCTTGCCGAACAGGGAGCGAGAGTCCCTCGGGGACGGCACTCCTTCTGCCTTGAGCGCGAGTATTTCGTGCCCGGGGCACTCGGCTCATGGTTGCCGGTCTACCCAGCATTCCGCTTCGCTCCATGCTGGGCTATCATCGCACGCCCTTCGGGCTCATTAAGATTGCGATCTCTCTTCCGCCGGTCTTGAGAGCTGCCATGCAGTGCAGTTGCGGCCACGCCCAGCCACGACTAGCCCAGGACCTTGCGAAACGACTTACTGGTTTTAACCGTTTCGTACCCTAGCCTCTCATAGAAAGCGTGAGCCCGGAGACGCTTAACATTCGACCGCAACGTCACCATGCGACATCCCTGCTCTGTGGCCCAGCGTTCCGCCTCGCCGATAAGTGCTTCCCCAACCCCGTGACTTCGGCAGTGCTCATCCACTACAAGGCCGGCTATCTCGGCCGATGTCTCCGTCGTGAGAGAAGGACGCACGAATACGTGCATCCAGCCCGCCAGCTTCCCGTCCGCTGCGGCCACAAAGACCGCGTGTTCGGGGTAGCGGTTGATCGCCCGAAGCCGCTCTATGGTTTCGTCCGGTGTCGCGGGATATCCCAGTTGCCCAGACAATCGAGCGATGTCTTCCAGATCGCCAGCAGTTGCGAGACGGATGGTCGGCTTGGAACCTGTCAATGTACTCATAGCTTATGCCGGCTGCCCCGGGTGGGGACCTCAAAACCCCCATCCCGGCAAACGAAGCCGAAACGGCGCACCCAGATATTCAAACCGGGTGGAAGCCTCCGCATTTATGCGGAGGAACTGAAGCTCTAGGAAAACGCGCTTTAGCGCCGGAGTGCGCCTGGGCCAAAGCCCATCATTAACGAACGCCGCGTTTCCATCGCCTGAAGGCGAGGCTTCCACCGGGCTTGAACATCACCACCCCGGCAAACGAAGCCGGAATGGCGCACCCAGATATTCATTCCGCGGAACATCACTTGCCGCGCTTCAAGTCTTTCTGTTCCTCGCGCACGCGCCGGAAGCGGCTCCACAGATAGCCCATGTATCCCAACTGAATCACCCAGGTCACGATGTAAGCGGCCTTGAGTGCGGTATCACCCTTCACGCTGCACCTCCTCGGAGCGCCGCCTGCGCGTGTTGCTGCTCAACCTCTTCTTCCATCCGTTGCAGCCGGTAGCGCACGCTGACCAGAATGATTGCCAGCATCGAAAACGCGAGCCAGTTCCACAACAGCGGAGGCCACATGCTGGGGTCGAGTCCCGAGTTCGCGCCGCCGCCAATTACCGGCGATGGGTGTTGGGTGCGGAACCAGCGAATCGTCATATAGACGATCGGCACGTCAACGAAACCAAAGATAGCCAGTGCCGCCGCCAGCAACGCAGTCTGGCTGCCGGTGGAATAGCTCCGCAGCACCAGGTAGCTGACGTAGATCAACCACAGAACCAGCGTTGTGGTCAGCCGCGCATCCCACGTCCACCAGATGCCCCACACTGGGCGCGCCCAGATCGGCCCGGTGATGAGCACTACGGTACAGAACACGACGCCGACTTCGGCCGTCGCTGCAGCGATCGCATCCGCAGCGGCATTGCGCTTCCAGATGTAGATGACGGATGCGATGAAGTTGACGAAGAACAGCAGAAACGCTGTCCACGCGGAAGGCACGTGATAGTAGAAGATGCGCTGTACATTGCCCATCGTCTGCTCGGTTGGAGCGACGATGAGCGCCTCATACGCGGCGTAGGCGAGCGCAGCTATCGTAAGAGCGACAAAGAGTTTTGGTAACAGCTTCATTCGGCGTTCAACACGCTTTCAAAAAGAAGAAGACACACTGCGGTGAACACAACATCGTAAACCAGCAGCATTTTGATCCAGAAGTCGGGCGAGGCATCGCCGGTCAGGATCGAAGTTGTCGAATCCACCATCGCCAGCAGCGCCGGGATGGAGATAGGGAAGAGAATCAGCGGCAGCATGATTTCGCGATTACGGGTGCGAATCGACAGCGCCGCGAAAAAGGTTCCGTTGACTACCAGAGCCCACGTTCCAAGCAGGGTGACCACCGCGAGTTGCCACGGAGGCCCCACCGACCGCAGGTTGTAAAACACGATGAACAGCGGCGCCATCAAGGCTTCCAGAATGGTTACGAAGATGAAATTGCCGATGGCCTTGGCCAGAAACAGTGCGTTCGGCGGAGCGGGCGACACGCGATAGGCGTCGAGCACCTGGTTACGCAGCTCGCGCGCCCAGGTTTGATTCAGCGCCACGACGGCAGCGAACAAGAATGCCACCCAGATCAGGCCGCCCGCAATGTGTCGCGACTCTTCCGCATTGGGATTGAAGGCGAAGCTGAAGATGACGACCACCAGCAGCGCGAAAAACAGCATGGAGTTGATGGCGTCTTTCGAGCGCCACTCCATGCGCAGGTCTTTCACCAGCGTGGCGCGCGTCATCGTCAGCGTGCTCATCGCGGCCTCGCAGTCGCAACATCAGCCGCCGCTGGGTGCCCCATTCCGTCCGGGTGCCCGATTCCGTCCGGGTGCCCCGATTCCGCCATCCTTTGGCGGGGTGGGGTTGTTGGAAGTGGTCGTAGTCGAGACGATCTGTCCTGCTGACATATGCACGAAGGCGTCAGCTACATCTTGCATCACCGCAGCCTGGTGCGTGATCACCAAGATCGTCTTGCCCGCATCGCGCAGCCGTCCAAGGATGGTTGCCATGTCGGACGCGGAACGAACATCAACGTTGGAGAAGGGCTCGTCGAGCAGAATGACGTCGGGATTGTGCAGCACAGCGCGCGCTAGCGACAGCCGCTGCCGCATACCTTGCGAATATTGCCCGACGCGGCGTTGCAACTCGGGATCGAGCCCGACCCGCTTCATTGCGCTGCGACAAACTTCGTCGTCGCTGATTCCGTACAGGCCGGCGAAGTAGCGAAGGTTTTCCATGCCGCTGAGTTCGTCGTAGAGCAGCGGCGAGTGTCCCATGTAGCCGACGCGTTGTGCGACCTTGCGCAACGAATCGGAACCCAGCACTTTGACGCTACCCTGGCTGGGCTGCATCAGTCCCGCGACGATGCGCAGCAGCGTGCTCTTGCCGGCTCCGTTATCGCCGAGAATTACGTACAAATTTCGTGCGAAAAAGTCGTACGAAGTGCCTCGCAACGCTGCAAAACGGCCAAAAAACCTCACCAGATTTGAGACTTGAATGACTGGCTGGGGGTGGGGAGCCACGGCTTCCGGGTCGCTGGCCGCCAATTTACCGGCTCGGCGAGGCCGATTGAGCCCCATTTAGCTCGGCTTTTTGCTGATTTTCGCCGGTTGCAGGGGCATTTCCGCCCGGTTTGGGTGCGTATTTAGAGGCGCACTTGGCCTGAATGTTAGTCGCGTGGAAGACGCCGTCCTTGCCAAACTTTCCTTCGGCCAACGCCTGGGCATCGTCCTTGAAAGTGTCGGGGAGCGCCTCGGTCCCCGAGTACACCACGGGCAGCGTGCGGTCCTGCTCAACCAGCAGGAACTCGGCATGGGTTCCCTGGCGCTTGATGGATCCGGGCGCCACGTTCCCCGCAACGCGCAGCCGTTTGCTGTAGGCGCTCGGGCCCATCCCGTTGAGCTCTTTGATGGTGACGTAATAGCTCTTGCTGTCCTGCACGCCGGTGAAGGCGAGATAGCCGAGGGCCACGAGAATTACGGTGATGACTGCGCCGAAGCGCAAATATCTGCGAGATTGTTCCGACATGGTGATTCGCACGGAGGCAAACCGAGCTGCACCCCGTATGAGGTAAGCATAAACCTTTCAGCAACCCACGGCTATGTGATGTCGGTCACAAACGGTCGGAATTCCCGGGATGGCGCTCATATCGTCCCGGAGAATTCGGTCGGATGGACTACCCGAAGGTTGGAGAAGCGCCGGAAGTCTCGAACATTGGTGGTCAGCAATAGGCCAATAGCATGAACGTACATGCTCGCCGCCAACCGGGCATCGTGGACCTGCACACCCTTGATGTCATTCGTGACTAACAGTAAACGCCACTGTTGGTGTACTTCCCGGATATCCGGCAGAAATTCAAAATCCCGCTCGATGACTTGCGCCAAGCGGTTTGTTTCTACGACGGTTAAACCAAAACCGTTCTTGTCGAGCGGACGTGTGGAGACATTCCAGAACTCACCAAGCGTTTGCGAGGTGTAGCAGAGGCGCACTCCTTCATCTATCAGCCTATGAAGTGCGCGGCTAATCGTGTGATGCTGAGGATCATTGCTTTTACTGATGCGCAACAGAATATTGCTGTCGAGCAAACAGGAGGTAATGCCTGCCATTAATCGTGGTCCGAGTAGAGACTCTCACGTGAGAACGCTTCATCGGGCAGCACGGGGATTTTGTCGGAGAACTGCGCGAACTCCTGAAGCGTTTTGTCGAGTTGGCTTTGGCTGAGCGCCTTAGATGAGATGGGCAGAAGGGCCGCTTCCTCGAGCAGGCTTGCCGCATATGAGCCAACGTCAACGCCATGGGCGGCGGCCTGCCGGATCAGTTCGGCCTGTACCTCGGGCTTGATGTCGATGATGATCGTCATTGTTTCTAATTCTAAATTCTAACGTTTTGCCATACTTCCAGCTGCGCACCTGACCTACGCAGCTCCGGCCTGATCGTTGCCGTTGGTCCTAAGGGTGCTGCGAACCAGCGCGATCATCTCCGGCGGAGGGATTGGCTTTTGGCGGAACACAACGTTGAGCCCCACGTATTCGGATTCGGCCTCAGCCAAGCCGCTGAGAACGATAACGGGGACCCAGTCGTTCTCCTGCCGCAACTCGCGCACAAAATCAGCGCCATTGCGTCCGGGCATGATGTGATCGGTGATGACCAGGCTTATACGGTCACCCAGGATCCGCAGGGTAGCCAACGCGCTGTCGGCGGTGGTTGCCACCGCGACGGTGAAGCCGGCGTTGCGAAGTACGGTTCCCCGCACGCTTAATTGCAGGGCATTATCGTCGATCAATAGCAACTGGCTCACGCGCTTCCCTCTTTCAGACTCGTTGGCCACGGAACTCGCAGGCACCAGCTACTATTCCAGCCGGCAAACAGGCTAACTGAGAGACGGCCAGACATTGCTTGCGGTTGGCCTGGCCGAATCGAATTGCTGCGAGTTTAGGCGACGTGCTGCCCCTGGATCTCCTGCAGTGCCCGGAACCAGTCCTGTTCGGGCGAGCCGCCCTGGCCGCGCCGCTCCAGATACAGTTCGTAGGCGCGACGCCGTACCAGTTCCTCCGATACGTGCCCGTTATGCCTGGCAGGCGCGACGGAGTTCTCGGTTACCCTTGCTTCCGAAATAACTTCAACTTTACCGGCTTCGGCATTCACCTGCGATAACGGTTCAGCACCCTTCTTTGTCCTTGCGACGGGGCTGGTTTTGACGCTCCGCTTCTTGGGAGTTTCCTGTTCCTGCTGGGCAATTACCTGCGGTGTCGTTTCAGCAATGGCGGGCGCCGTCGTCACCGGCTGTACCGCGTCAGTACCGTTCCCGTCGGCGGGTTGGGTCTTGCGGCTCCGTTTTTTCGGCGTTTCCTGGCTATCTTTGGCCCGTGTTGCTTTCGGCATCGTACGTCACTCCTAAACCCTAAAATCTGATTCACCCCAGTCAGCGCTCAACTCTCGTCGCTGCCGAAAGGTGTTCTTTCACTATAACCAACTTCGGCCCATTTTGCGTTTCAGGGCAGCGTTTATCCACAACTTTTGGCAATCTGGAACACAAGTTTGCAACTCGACATCATTGCGCTTCCACTTCTCGGATTAAGGTGTCCAATATAGGTACAGCCCGGTCGCGCCGCCGAATCCGAGGAACAACCTGGCGGCGCGCGACGTATATGGAAGTGAACAGCTAAGGCCCCCCACCCCGCCAAAGGAAGGCGGAATGGGGCACCCAGATTCGTGATCGGGATTTGAAGATCCCCACCCCGCCAAACGAAGGCGGAATGGGGCACCCAGTTGTTTAGCACTGAGAAGGCCTCCGCAGCATGATCTTTTTCGACATCCTTCGGCAGATGTTGCGCAGCTTGTGGGCGAATAAGCTGCGCTCATTCCTGACCATGTTCGGCATCGCCTGGGGAGTGGGCTCACTGCTGCTGCTGGTCGGCTTGGGCGAGGGCTTTCGTTCCGGCAATCGCCGCGAGTTGAATTCCATTGGCGAGGACATCATGTTCACGTTTCCCGGACGCGCTCCGGCCGTCGCGGGCAACATGAGTTCCAGCCGTGAATACCGCCTAACCTACAAGGATTATCTCGATGTAAAGAACGAAGCACCGCACGTCAGGTTGGTAGCTCCCGTTCTGCGGCGACAGGATATTCGCGAGGTCAGCGATTACGGCAATTCCAATGGCGAAGTGGTTGGCGTACCGCCCATGTTCAATCAGATCCGTTATTTGCCTATAGCCTCCGGTCGCTGGATCAACGATGCCGACCAGGCACAAAAACGCAATGTCGCCGTCATCGGCGACGAGATGCTGAAGAATCTCTACCCCGGAGAGGTGCCGGTCAGCGCGGTAGGCACCACGATTCTGCTGAATGGTGTGCGCTTCGAAGTGGTTGGCGTGACCGAGCGCATCGGCCATGGCGACAATAACTCCACCAACAATCGCGTGTTCATGCCCTACTCGACCATGCACCAATACTTCCCCATGAAGGGCGAGGAAGAGGAAGACGCGATCTCATTCCTGAATTACCGGCCGCGGGTGCGCGAGGAGCACCTCATAGCGCGCGACGAAGTGCGACGCATCATTGCCCGCAATCATGGCTTCGATCCCAAGAACGAAGACGCCTTTGAAGACTGGGACACGGTAAAGAGTGCTGAAACCGTTGGCGTCATCTTCGACGTCATGGACCTGTTCCTGGGCGGAGTCGGCCTGGTAACGCTTGGATTGGGAGCTATCGGCATCATCAATATCATGCTGGTTTCGGTGAGCGAACGTACGAAAGAGATTGGATTGCGCAAAGCTCTGGGCGCGACGAATCGCAGCATCCTGCTGCAGTTCTTCCTCGAAGGCGCCTTTCTCACTCTGATGAGCGGAGGAATCGGCATGGCAGGCGCGGCGTTGTTCATGCATGCGCTGAGCGGCATACAGGGTGAGGGAGGATTCGATCCTCCCAAGCTTTCGCTTCTCTCCGCTACGGTTGCGATTGGAGCACTGTCGCTGGCGGGAATCATCGCCGGGTTGTATCCCGCCCGCAAGGCGGCGATGCTGGAACCGGTCGAAGCCATGAGGCAGGAGTAGAGCCATGATGCGCGATCTGTTCGCTCAAGCTTACGAGGCCATGCGCTACAACCGGCGGCGCACCATGCTCACCATGCTGGGCATGGCATGGGGCATCGCGACGGTTGTGTTGCTGCTCGCGTACGGCTCGGGATTCGGGCGCGCCATTGAAGTCATCTTTGCCAACTGGGGCACGACGATCATCGGCGTCTTCCCCGGACGCACCTCGCAGCAGGCCGGAGGACAGAAGGCCGGCACCCAGATCAAGTTCACCCTCGACGACATCGATCGCATCGTGAACGCAGCGCCGCTGGTGCGCCGCATCACTCCGACGGTAGACAAGCAAGTCAATGCGCAGGTGGACGTGCGCGCCTATACCTTACCGGTCGAAGGCTGCAACCCCGAGTTGTTCAAGATTCTCGCAACCAAAATTGGCGAAGGGCGATTCTTCAGCGAAGACGATTTGGCCTCGCGCCGGCGGGTGGCCGTGATCGGCTCGGAAGCCAAGAGCAAGCTCTTCTCGGGCGAGTACGCGCTCGGCCAGTCGATTCGCCTCGACGGCATCAGCTTCCAGGTGGTGGGAATCATTTCGCCGCGCATGCAGGAGAGCGACGACAACATCAACAAGATGATCTACGTGCCCTTCACCACCATGAGCGACCTAAAGGACACGCACTACCTCGACGGCATCTGGCTGGACTATGAAGGCGACCAGTTCGAACAAGTCGAGCGGCAGGTGCGCGGAGTACTGGCGCAGCAATACAACTTCAAGCCCGATGACAAGCGCGCGGTCTTCGTCTTCAACATGATGAAGCAACTGCACCAGTTCCAAATCATCACCATGGGACTGAAGATTCTGCTGGGCTTCATCGGCACGCTGACGCTGGGCATCGGTGGTGTGGGCCTGATGAACATCATGCTGGTGTCGGTCACCCAGCGTACGCGCGAGATCGGCGTGGAGAAAGCATTGGGCGGACGACGCAGCCACATCCTGATTCAGTTTCTCGCCGAGGCGTTGACCATCACGGCCATCGGCGGCATTGCCGGAATCGCCATCGCTTATCTGATTTCGTTCTCCGTGGGACGGTTGACGTTTTACAGTGCCGTTGCCAAGAACGCTGAAGCTGCTGACATCCGGCTTATCATTGACCCAACCATCGTCGTTATCGCAACCGTCATTCTCGGCCTGGTTGGCCTCATCAGCGGAATGCTGCCGGCGATCAAGGCCTCGCGCCTCGATCCGATTGAGGCGTTGCGATACGAGTAGCGGTGGAAGCCCCCGCATTTATGCGGGGGAAAGATGACGTCGCAGACGGGATGCGCTTTAGCGCTGGTCCGATGTAAACAGGCCGATAGCATTGAAAACGCCGGAGCATTCCCCGGTGCTCCGCAATCAATTCGTGGAATGTTCAGACGTTGAGCTTACGGCGAACGGCTGCCACCCCAGCAACAACGCCACTACCCAGCATCAGCAGCGCACCCGGCTCGGGAACCCGGGCGCCATCCACGCGATAAGCTAACCGGCTGCCACGGGCCCGCGGCGAGAACAAATGTCACGCGGTGGGCTCGGTCATCTAGGTCTGTGTTCGAGTGAGGCATATGCCGTCCCGCCGGGACTCCGAGGCCTCAATCAACACGCCTTCCCAGCATTGAAATGCTGGGCTTAGATGTGCTGTCCGCTGCGCGGGCGGGAATTCGTCCGAACGAGAGGGCTCCAACGTGGGACGCGTCGATCTCGCTCATCCTCACCGAGGGAATGAGTGGTCCGTTCCGGCGATGCCGTCCAAAAACACCGGAAACGCGCGATGGCGCGGCCGAATGTTACCTACTTCGGCTGCTGCACTTCCTCAAATCCGACAATCCTGGAAGAAGAGCGGAACTTCTTATAGTCGCGGTAGCTTTGCTCTAAATCCACGTTGAAATTCTTCACCAGCGCTAGCCGCACATCCGCTTTCACGGCTAACTGTCTGGGGAGCCAAACCTCTTCGTTGACGCGCGTCTGTTCGAGGGTGAAGCGCGAGCCTTTGTGAAAGCGCGCCAGGAACAGGCCCCAGGAAACGGTATCGAGGCACTCCACATTCATCTTCGCCAGTTGCAGGTCGCCCTGATCGATCCAGACCCGTCCGCGAAAATGCGGCAGGAACTTCGCCTCTTTGGACTGCGGCTGAAATCCGGGACGTGGCTCGGCATCGATGATCCACGCCTTGCGTCCGCCGATGGGCTCGGTGCCGACCAGCGTGAAATCGTACGCGTCGGCCACTTCTTTGACGAACCTGCGATCGTCCTCGCGCTCCTTCTGCTCCTTTTCCTCGCGTTTGCGGCGGTCCGAGTCCGATTCGTTCTTGCGCTTGTCGATAATCTTCTGGATCTTTTCCTCTTCCTTGGCAGCGTCCTTGGCGCTCAGCGGCTTGTCGTCTCTTGCGATCAGCCGCTCGACTTGCTCGCCGTAAACCTCGAGCACCTCGTAGGTCTTGATCTCCGTGGACTTGATATTTCCCTTGCCGTCGAGCGTGTGCGACACCTGGCGCTCGATGTACGTGTAATCACGTTGCCGCTTGTCGTTCTCGAGGTCCTTGTCAGCCACAACCCGAAACAGTTGCTGCATTTGCGCCTGCGAGAGCTTGCCGTCGCGACCGGGCGTAAGGTCGATGGGCGGGATGTTAGGCGAAGCGGACTTATCTTCTTTAGCAGTCGTCGAGGGTGTCGAATTGAAAGGCGCTGGAGCCGGCGCAGTGTCCTGTGCGCAGGCGATGAACACTCCAGCGAGCAGCAGAATAGCGAGACCGATGGTTCGGGTACCCATACTTGATCTACGTAACAGACAAAACCCGGTTCTGTGGAAAACGATGCTGTAGGTGATTGCTGCTTACAGATAACTCAGCCACCAGTCGTGACGGCGCTGCTTCAGGCGCGCGAACCAGCGGCATACTGGATACAGCAGCAGCAGAACGACAATCCAGACGACATACACCGCCCACAGCGGATATCCGAAGTTGGGCGGGAAGAGCTTTGCGTCACTGCCCATCGAGGGCGGAGCCAGAAGAAGAAACGGTGCGCGGCCGTAGCGCACAAAGTTCATCCCGATCATGATGAGGTGCGCCAGAGCGAGGTGTAGCACGTAATAGAAGAACGGTACACGGCCAAATACGACCAGAGGATTGCCGGGCGAGAAGCGCGAGCCTTCTAACAGAGCGAGCGCGATGAGCGCCGGGCCCAGTGTCATCAGCAGGAAATCACACGATGGCGGATATTTTGTGGTGTTGAGAAACGAAAGCACAGTGAACAGCGTTGACGGCTGATGCTCCCACGGAAAGGGGTCGCCATAGAGGTTGATGGCTCGTATCACCACGAATGCAACTGTTATCGTCGCTCCAAGGCGTATGAGAAATCGACGTCGGCGCACTGCGTCCCAGGTAAACACCGGGCCCAGGCAATAGCCGGCAGCGATTACGCCGATCCACGGCAG
This sequence comes from uncultured Acidobacteriaceae bacterium, assembly GCA_963846795.1. GTDB lineage: Bacteria > Acidobacteriota > Terriglobia > Terriglobales > Acidobacteriaceae > CAVVDY01. The sequence continues at coordinate 784,213 of CAWJXJ010000009.1, read as the reverse complement.
CACAACATACGCGGTGCGAAAGTTGATGCCACCGATCCTGATAAACCCCGGCTGATGCAGGACATGCCAGATCCACGCGGCCGGGCCGAACTGTTTCGCCGAGACGCCGTCAAGAAGATTGTGGAGCGCAATGATCGCAACGCTCAGCGCCGCAAGAACTGCAGTCGGCAGGTAGATCAATCCTGCAAGCGCAATCATCGCGGCTCCGATGGCCCACAAGATGAATAGCAGGACGACGCTCCCGCGATACTCGACCTGCGAAAACATGATCACCCGCAGAACGGTAATTTCGAGAAACATGAGCCAGAGCCCGCGCGTAATCAGGAAGCGCGAAAGTTCGGGCTTGCTGTGATGGCCGCGTTGCATCCAGAGACATGCGCCGATGCCGGCGGTTAGAAAAAATACCGGTGCGCAAAAATGGGTGACCCACCGAGTGAAGAAGATGGCCGTGGTAGTGCGCGAGAGATCGGTGGGCGAAAACTGCATGGCGCTCCGCGCTACGAAATCGCGAATGTGGTCGATCGCCATCAGCATCATGATGGCTCCGCGCAGCGCGTCGACCGACTGGATGCGAGAAGAGGTTGCGGGCCGCGCGATAGTCACCGGAACTGCGGTCATGGGAGGTTATCTTCGCACAAGAAGAGGCAGCTAACATCCTTGTGGCACTAAAGTGTCGGCAACTCGCCATCCACGGTTCTGGTCTGCGGGTCAACTTGACGCCAGGATTCGTTCTGAGGTGCTATTTCGCTCCGGAAGTACTCTGAGCTGTCCGATGGCGTATGAAGCGCTCAGAAGTCGATTCTACGCGTTCTGGATGTATTCTGAAACACGGCGTAATCGCTTTTCAGGCCCCTCACCCAAATTTACACCACTAAGGTGCTACAAAACGCGATTCCTCCACCGAATTCCGGGCCTGTACCGATTCGACGCTCTGGCAGGCCGCTTCGTGCTTTTCCATTGCCCGGGTGTCCACAGCAGACTTCCCCGGCATCGCCAGGCAGCATTCTTGAGCGCTTGATTAAACCCCGCGCTCGGTTGCACCTCACACGAACCAATGCCGCACATCACAGACACGGTGGCGATGTTTGACATAGAAATTACGACCACCATGGGAGTATGGCTCGCGTGGGGAGGCATCATGTCAGGGCGTCGATCACTAATGCTGAAAATCGGTGTAGGGCTGGCAGTTATAGGCTGCGTACTGATCGCCAAACCGTTCGACCAGGAACCGTTGTGGGTCCAGTGGATGTTGGGATTTCCGCTGTTCTACATCGGCGTCCCGCTCGCGATCGTGGGGGCAGCACTCTACTTCGTCGGGGCACATCGCGGCCCACAGGACTCGTTGTCGCCAACGGCACACAAGTGAGCAGAGGAACCCGGCTGCCTGGTGAATGACATTTCGGCAATCCGCGACTTTGTCATTCATCTGTAGCGCGAGCCATGCTCTGGCCATGACTCCGGCGTGAGGCCATCCTGGGTGTGGTGCGCATCAGCGGCCGCTCGTCCTCTACAATTCCTCTGTGCCCTCAGACCATCTCACCCAGGTGCTCGATCAACTGAAGCTCTATGAGCATCCGCTGGTGTCGTTCAGCGCGCGGGCCAAGGGTGACGGCGTTGAGGTGATACTCAGCCCGCGATTTACCGAGCCCAAGGTCCACATCTACTATTACGATCTGCATCCGCGCGATCTCGAAGATTCGCAATTTGAGTGGACCTTCCAGCGACAGATCTTCGACTGCCTGCACGATTACCTGGTCGAGATGTTTATCCGCACGCCACAGCACCGCAAAGAAAACGCGCAGATGCAACGCGAAGGCAAGCTGTGAGCTCGCCGGAAAATCGATCGGGTGCGGGTGCTCCACTCAATCCTGCGGTTGGAATGAGTGAGAATCCATTGCGCGCGCGCATCGTCGAGGAGATTCGCCGCTGCGGGCCGATTCGGTTTTCGCGCTACATGGAGATGTGTCTCTATGAGCCAGAGCTCGGCTATTATGCGCGGCCGCGCGAACAGTTCGGGAAAGCTGGAGACTTCTACACCTCGAGTGACGTTCATGCTGTGTTCGGGCGTTTGCTGGCGCGGCAGTTTGAGGAGATGTGGCGCGTGCTGGGGGCGCCGGAACGAATCGATTTGATCGAGCTCGGACCCGGACGCGGGCTGTTTGCGGCGGATGTTCTTGACTGGTCGGCAAAGCAGTTTCCTGAGTTCGCGCCCGCGTTGCGGTATTTGTTAGTTGAACAGTCGGAGCATTTGCGGGCGCGATTGCAGGAGCGGTTGGCGGAGCATATCGGGGCGGGAAGGGCAAAGATTTGCGATTCGTTGGAAAACGCGGGGGCTGACGGCCTGTCGTCCCTACGGGACTCGAACGGTTTTAATGCGGCCTTCCCCGGCGCTGAGAGCGCCGGGCTAAGCTCTGCCGCGCCTCCGGCGCGGGGCTCTTCGCAACCCGGACTACGTGGCAAATCCAACGAAGATGCAAGCTCCCGAAGGGAGCGGCATAGTCTAGCCCAGCATGAAGCCGAAGGCGAAATGCTGGGTGACGCGCCAAGAAAGTTCCCCGAGTCGCGTAGCGACGACAGCATTGCATCCCGGCCCCTCATCCTCTTCGCTAACGAATTCTTCGACGCGCTGCCGGTGGACATCGTCGATCATCGCGGGTCGGTGCGATTAGCGGAAGAGCAGGGAAGGTTGGTTGAGCGATTCGTTCCTGCTTCGGCTGAGGAACTCGCCTACATCGACCGCTACAGCGTTAATCCCGAGCCCGGCGAGCGCGTCGAGGTTTCACTCGCGGCACTCGACTGGATGGATCGCATCGCGCAGCTCTTCCAGAATCGCGCCGGCTTTGCCATGTTTGTCGATTACGGCTACACACGCGAGGAGCAGCTTGCCGGCCGCCATCGCGACACCCTGATGACGTATCGACAGCATCGCGCGAGTCCATCTCCATACGAAGCGCCCGGTGAGCAGGACTTCACCGCCCACGTGAACTTCACCGCTCTGCGATCGCGCGCCACCGATGCAGGCATGAATGACATCGCGCTACTCACGCAAACCCAGCTTCTGCTCGGCATCGGAGAAGAAACGCAATTCGCCGACGCCTTTCAGGATTGCAAGCTGCCGCAGGAGCGCGCCAAGGTCGCTCTGCAATTGCGGCATCTGCTCTCACCCGAGGAGATGGGAGAGAAGTTCCAGGTGCTGCTGCTCGCAAGCGGAGTTTCTGATGACAAAGCTCACAGCCTGAGCGCGACCAAGCTGCTGGCCCGGTGATTCTGCGGAGTACCGCAATCTTCTTCCCGATACTGTGATCGTTTCTGACAACCCAACATTGCACGCATCGCTCTTACAGGCTGGGCGCAAGCGACACGCTGGACGAGTGTTGCTGTTGCGCGTACTGCCTGCCGTAAGCACGCCCATTCGGAGTTTCGCGATTCCGGCGAGGCAATCACGAAAGGAGATCAGCAATGAAAAACTGCAAGCAACTTGGGGGGCTGGCGAGCGGCGTGGCCCTGCTGCTGTGGAGCGCGATGGCTGTCGCGCAGGCGGGCGCATATCCGCAGACACAGCCGGGAACCATGGGCGGCGCGCCGGGCACAATGGGTGCTCCGGGCACAGCAGGATACCCTGGTCAGCCAGGATATCCCGGACAAGCGGGAACCATGGGTAATCCCATGGGAACCAACGGGACAACCGGCGGCCAGATGCAAGACCATACCTTCATGAAGAAAGCTGCCGAGGGCGGCATGGCAGAGGTGAAACTGGGCGAGCTTGCGCAGCAGAACGGCCAAAGCCAGCAAGTCAAAGACTTCGGTCAGCGCATGGTCACCGACCACACCAAGGCCAACGATGAGCTCAAGCAGGTTGCGGTGCAACAGAATGTGTCGTTGCCGACGTCGCCCGGTTCGCACGATCAGGCGGAATACAACAAGCTATCGAAGTTGCATGGCGACGCTTTCGATAAGGCTTACGCGAAGATGATGGTAGCCGACCACAAGAAAGACATCTCGGAATTCAAGCGCGAGGCCGACTCCGGTAGCGATCCGCAGGTGAAGAGCTTCGCCAACCAAACGTTGCCGACGTTGCAGGAGCACTTACAGTTGGCAGAGAAGATGAACACCAACGAGAAGTCCGGCGGTTCCGGCATGGGCAGCTCGTCGCAGCGTCAGTAAAGCTGAGCGGAAAGCACATTTGGGTGCCCATTCTGGCTTCTCTTGCCCGGGTGGGGATTTCGCTACCTCACTCCGGCAAATGAAGCCGGGATGGGCACCCGCCGAAATCTTGAGTCTGCTAGGTAATAAGAAAAGGCCGCCTGTTCGGGCGATTGTTACGAAACATGTGCCGTCCGCTGAAGCGGACTCACAATTTCTCACCTACGCCTACCCAGCATTAAAATGCTGGGCTAAGGTCTGTCGTCCCTGCGGGACGGAAGCATAGCTTGTCCCACCCTCGTTGCTCCATCGTGAGTTTCGTAACAGCCTCTGTTCAGGCGGCCTTTCGATTAGGGATGCGTGTTCGCGCGAGCGAAAGCTACTTCGCCAGTTCGTATCCGGCGAAGAAGTAACTGAGCTCAAAGCGCGCAGTGTCCTCGGCATCTGAGCCGTGCACCGCGTTGTGCTCGATGTTCGACGCCCACTTCTTGCGGATGGTTCCTTCGTCAGCTTTCGCCGGATCGGTGGCTCCCATCAGTTTGCGGTAATCGGCGATGGCGTCTTCTTTCTCCAGCGCTATGACGATAATCGGCCCGCTCGACATGAAGTTGGTCAGCGACTCGAAGAACGGCCGATGCACGTGAACGGCATAGAAGCCTTCGGCCTGGTGCTTGTTGATGTGCAGCATCTTCATTCCGATGATGCGGAAATTGCTCTGCAGAAGGGTGTGAATGATGTCGCCGGTCGCATTTTTGACGACCGCGTCTGGCTTGATGATGGATAGAGTACGTTGCAGGGTCTTCATGATTCCGCTATTCGCTCTTCGCCTTTCGCTATTCGTTCAATCGCAAATTATGCTCTTTGTCTCTCTCGTTCGCTTCATAGCTTGCCAAACTTCTGAACACACATGTCCGGCGAAAAGCGAATAGCGAAAGGCGAAGAGCGTCTTTATCTCGCCGCCGCTTGCGCTTTCACCAGCGTCTCGCCGATATCTGCCGGCGACTGGGCAACGTGAATGCCTGCGGCCTGCATGGCTTTGATCTTCTCCTTGGCGGTGCCTTTGCCGCCGGAGATGATCGCACCCGCGTGGCCCATGCGGCGTCCCGGAGGAGCGGTCTGTCCGGCGATGAAGCCGACCACCGGCTTCTTCACGTTGGCCTTGATGAACTCGGCAGCGTTCTCTTCTGCATTGCCGCCGATTTCGCCGATCATGATGATGGCTTCCGTTTCCGGGTCCTTATTGAACAGGTCGATGGCGTCGATGAAGTTGGTACCGATAATGGGATCGCCGCCGATGCCGATAGCCGTCGATTGTCCGATGCCGCGCGTCGTGAGCTGATAGACCGCTTCATAGGTCAGCGTGCCCGAGCGCGAAACGATTCCCACGTTACCTTCTTTATGTATATGCGCGGGCATGATGCCGATCTTGCATCTGCCGGGCGAGATGATGCCGGGGCAGTTGGGCCCGATCAGGCGCGAGTTCTTCGTCTTCAGGAATTCCCAAGTCTTGACCATGTCTAGAGCAGGAATGCCTTCGGTGATACAGACGATGAGCGGAATGCCAGCGTCGGCGGCTTCCATGATGGCGTCCGCCGCGCCCGGTGGTGGGACAAAAATAACGGTTGCGTTCGCGCCGGTCTTATCGACCGCTTCGCTCACCGTATTGAAGATGGGCCAGCCTTCATGCGTAGTGCCGCCCTTGCCGGGAGTCACGCCGCCGACCACTTGCGTTCCATAGGCGGCTGCATTCTTGGCGTGGAATGTTCCCTCGCGCCCTGTCAATCCCTGTACTAGCAGACGTGTTGATTTATCGACCAGGATGCTCATTTGACCCCCTTGGCGGCGGCGACGACCTTCTCGGCCGCGTCTTTCATGGTCTGTGCCACGATGAAATTCAGTCCGCTATCTTTGAGGATCACGCGGCCCTGCTCTACGTTGGTTCCTTCCAGCCGCAACACGATAGGCAACTGGATATTCGTCTTCTTGGCTGCGCTCACCACGCCGTTGGCCAAGGTGTCGACGCGCAGTATGCCACCGAAGATGTTGATGAGCACTGCCTTCACGTTCTTGTCGGCCAGCAGAATTTCAAACGCGTGCGTCACCTGCTCTTCATTGGCGCCTCCGCCTACGTCGAGGAAGTTAGCGGGCATGCCACCGGCGTATTGAATGATGTCCATGGTGGCCATCGCGAGGCCGGCGCCGTTGACCATGCAGCCCACGTTGCCGTCGAGCTTGATGTAGTTCAGCGCGTATTTGCTGGCTTCGACTTCGAGTGGATCTTCTTCGCTGATGTCGCGCAGATCGCGAATGTCAGGATGGCGATAGAGCGCGTTGTCGTCGAAGTTCATCTTGGCGTCAAGCGCGAAGAGGCGCCCGTCAGTGGTGGTAATGAACGGGTTGATTTCGACCAGCGAGGCGTCGGTATCTTCGGCCGCGCGCGCCAGCGCCATCATGAATTTCACTGCGCCGCTCACATACTTGGGGTCGAGTCCCAGCTTGAACGCGATCTTGCGGGCCTGGTAAGGCTGCAAGCCCATGCCGGGAACGATGTGCTCCTTGATAATCGCGTCCGGATTCTTGGCCGCGACCTCTTCGATCTCCATGCCACCGGCAGCCGACGCCATGAAGACGTTGCGCCCAACCTGACGGTCGAGCACGATGCCGAGGTATAGCTCCCGCGCGATGGGCAGCGTTTCTTCGATCAGCAGGCGCTGGACTTTCTTGCCCTCGGGCCGGTCTGGTGCGTGACCAGTTGCATGCCCAGCATTTTGCCGGCGAGCTCTGCCGCCTGCTCGGCCGACTTGGCGATCTTTACGCCGCCGCCCTTGCCGCGTCCGCCGGCGTGAATTTGTGCTTTGACTACGACTCCGGAGGCGCCATCGTGGAACAGTGCTTTCGCCGCAGCGTCAGCTTCTTCGACGCTCTCGGCCATCTGCCCGCGAGGAACCGCCACTCCGTACTTCGCCAGGATGGCTTTTCCCTGATACTCGTGAATTTTCATGATTTATGAAGGTGAGCGGAGGCTACAAAGCTCCGCCGCTCCGGCCGGATTGGCCGCTTATCTCCTTACAAGAATGGCTAACGGATGGAGACTAGTTAGTGTAATTGACGAAAGAAGCAACTAGCAATTCGCAGTTAGCAATCAGCGGATTGGCAATCGAGGCGCTAACTTCGGCTTGCGAGAATTTGCAATTTGTCAGGACCCGGGCTTCGAATCCGCAGTTCCGCTTGAGTCGATGCCTGAAGTTTGAGAATCTTCTCGCCGCTGCGGCGCGTCCGGTTCCAGCCCTGAAATAGCGGAATCACAAGCGCACGAATACGGCCAGTCGACGGAAGGTAGAACGTCCTATTGCCGGGAAGCTGGTAAGGGACGGTTGCGCAACATGAACATCGTTCCCGATGGCAGTTTGAGGTGATCTTTGGCGGAGAGCAAGTAGATAGATCCGTTGCTGGCCGGCAGAAGGTGAACATCGTCTAATCGCTGATAGCTCAATTGCTGGGCTTGGCCTTTTTCGATGGTTCCGTCCTTCAGTGGATGCGCCGCCGAAACCGAGAGACCACTGCTGCCGGGATCGCCCTGCGTGGTGAGCTGGGCATGCGAGCGGCGATTAAAAAGCGCGTCGGGCATGTCGATGGCCCCCTGAAAGGCGCTGTCGTTCTCGGCCTGTACGCTCGCCTTCACCGTGATCTGCGAGATGATGAAGGCGCGCAGCGGCAAACTGTGGCCATTCCACTCCGCGCGATCGATGACCAGTAGCAGCCACGAAGGCTTGTCGTTCTGGCGTGACGCTGCGCCCAAAACCCTGCCGCTTAACTTTGTATGCTCGGGCATAACCTGGCCCCCGCCGACGAGCACCGGTTCCAGGGTACGCATTTCGATCACATCCCCAGCTTTGCACTTCTTGGTGTCGACGGTTGCATCGAGCTGGGCCGGGATGCTGAGGTTGTTGGGAAGCCGGCCGGCAGGGGGCGTCGCTTGCGGGTTTTGAGCGACGATGGTGAGGGCGGACAAGAGGACGAGCAACAGGATTCGCATTCACCCCTCCGGCCGGACAGTTACCGTTAGCGTAGTACGCCAGCGCCACGGGCTCAACAAGAAATATTGCGTGAGCGGCTGGAAGGTTGCCTCGTCCCCGAGCAGGTGCACCGCCTAGTCGACAGAGAACTGCCGAAAGTGCCTCATCTGCAGTAAGCGGTGCGACGGCAAGCGATCGCAAAGTCAAGCTGGCTCATAAAACGGTAGTGTAGTGGTGCAGTTTCGAATAGGGATGCGTGCCTTTCGCGCCGACCACCCCAGAATGCGCAAAAGAAGCGCATCCTGGGGACCCCGGCTCGGCGCGAATCGGCACGCCTGGATCCCTCGCTGCGCAAATGAGGCTTGCTCGGGATGACACCCAAACTGCACCACTACCCATAAAACTACTGCGCGCTGGCCACCTTTGTCGCTTCCGATTGTTTCTGGTCGACCGTTGCTTGATTGCGCAACATAAACATCGCGCCTGACGATAGCTTCAGGTGCGGCTTCGGTGAAACCAGGAACACGATCCCGTTTTTGCCTGGCGCGATCCGCAAATCGTCGGCACCGTGATAGTCCGATTGCTGAGCGTCGCTGCTCTGCACGGTCGCGTCTTGCAGCGCATGAGGCGACCCCGGGACTTGTCTGCCAGACGCGCTGGATAGGGCCGCCCCGTGACGCGTCTGGAGATTGCTACGAGAATTGACTTGATTCTCAAAGGCACTGTCACCTGGCCCAACCGCCCGAAGCTTCAGGGTTATCTGCGCGGAAACAAACGCATGTAATGGAATACTGTGCTGCTTCCATTCGGCGCGTTCCAGCACCAGCACCATCCACGAAGGCTGATTGTTCTGACTGGAGCCTGCGCCGAGGACTCTCCCCTGCAATTTGGCATTTTCCGGCATTACCAGTCCATGGGTTATGAGCACGGGTTCCAGGGTTCTCATTTCCACCAGGTCTCCGGCCTTGCATTTGTTGGTGTCGAGCGTCTTTGATAGCCGGGCTGGGATGCTAAGGTTTTCGGGAACCTGCGCAGTTGGAGCGAGGACTGCCGGGGCTTGCGCTAATACGGCAGCTGCTGAAAAGAGGATGGATACGAGCACTCGCATGGCTCACCCCTCTAGCCGCTTTCTCTGGAGAGGCCAATCCTAGTTCTCGTTATATTCAAATGCAAGAGAAATTGACGGTTCTTGGCTAAAAAGCAGTGACCTAACGTTTGTTAGCGCTAATGTTTTGCGATATTTTCCGCTTTCATCCGACGTGATACTGCCGTATCCGCGCGATTTGCAGCGCGGTATTCCAGATAAAAGCGGGGTTGTTGGTCAAATACCTTCGCCACAATCGTCGCGGCTCTTTGCGCAGACGGTCGAGCCATTGCAAACCACACCGCTTGACCCAATCGGGCGAGTCCGTCACCAGTCCGGCATGAATGTCGAAGGCCGCTCCGACGCCGGCCATCAATGCGACGTCGAGCTTTCCGACGTGCTGGGCCATGAAGCGCTCCTGCTTAGGCGTACTCAAGCCGACCCAGAGGATATCGGGTTTGCAATTCGCTACTTGCTGGCGGAGTGCATCTTCCTCAGCTTCTGACAGTTCACCGAATGGCGGCGTGAAGCTTCCGACGACGTGTATGCCGGGGAAGCGCTGTTCAAGTCGTTGACGCAGGACGTCAGCAACCCCCGGCTTGCCGCCGTAGAGAAAATGCCGGCAGTCCCGGTCCAATCCCCAACGGCAGAGCTCGGCCATGTAGTCAGGCCCATAAACTCTGGCCATATGGCGATGTCCTTGGGCGCGTCCCAGCCAGACGGTAGGCATGCCATCGGGCAGGCAGAGCACAGCTTCGCTCAGAATGCGCCGCAATTGCGCATCGCGCTGCGCTTCCATGATGCCGTGCACGCCGGTGAGGCAGACGTAACTCTGTATCCCACTCTGTAGGAGGCAGCCGGAGAGGGTGGCTGCCTCTTTCATGGTTGTGGCGTGAACGCCGACCCCGAGCACGTTAGCGCGTGGCAGCCCGGTGAAGCTAATCGGCGGCATAGGACAGGGCGGGTGCAATCCGGCCGGCCTTGCGCAACTCGCACTCGATCCACTTATACGTAACCGTCAGGCCATCGTGCAGACGGATCTGCGGCTCCCAGCCCAGCACCTCGCGCAGCCGCGAGTTGTCGCTGTTGCGGCCGCGTACGCCCTGGGGCTTGGTCAGGTCGTGATGCTTCACCAATTGCTTGCCGGCGATTTGGCAAACCAGATCAACCAGATCATCAACGCTGATGAGTTCATCAGTCCCCATGTTGAGCGGCTCGCGGTAGGTACTCGCCATCAAACGCAACAGGCCGTCGATACAGTCATCGATGTACATAAATGAGCGCGTCTGCAGGCCGTCGCCCCACACCTCGATATCGCCGCAGTCCGGCGTAAGCGCCACCTTGCGCGAGATGGCAGCCGGCGCCTTCTCCTTGCCGCCTTCAAATGTGCCGAGCGGCCCGTAGACGTTGTGGAAGCGAACGATGCGCGTCTCCATGCGATAGTCGTGAAAGTAGTAGCGGCAGAGTTGCTCGGTGAAGAGCTTCTCCCATCCATAACCGGGCTCGGGATCGGCGGGGTAGGCGTCTTCCTCGCGCAGCGGAGCGACGTCAGGCTCGTTCTGTTTGTATCCGGCGTAGACGCACGCCGACGAGGAATACAGATATCGCCGCACGCTGTTGATGCGGGCTGCCTCAAGCATGTGCGCGTTGATGAGGATATTGTTGCGCGCGATATCGGCCAGGCTGGCGGTAATGTAGCCGATGCCACCCATATCGGCGGCCAGGCTATAGACCTGATCAATGCCGCGGGTAGCCTGCAGACAGCTAGCCCATTGCCGCAGATCGAGCAGTTCGAACTCGTCAGCGGTGCTGGGCTCGAACTCCGGCTCTTTGATGTCGGCGCCGCGTACCCAAAAGCCCTCAAGCTTGAGCCGCTTGACCAGGTTGTGGCCGATAAACCCTCCGGCCCCGGTAACCAGAACGCGAGTTTGTGATTTCATATTTTTCCTCAAAGTGATGTGTCGGTAACAGTCAGGAAGAGAAGCTGTGGTGAGATAGCGAATCAATGTGGTGTGTGGTTACGAGTTAGGAACAGAAATTGTTGTGAGTTGGAAATTGTCGGCGGTGAAACTGGTGTCGCCGATTGGCTGTGACGGAGGCTGAATTTCGGTGGAAGCACTGGCCTTTAAGGCCGGTGGCCGGGATGTCACTGCTTCATGGGCTTTAGCGCTGGAAGCGGCAAGTCTCCTGAGCCCGCGGCTAAAGCCAGGCTTAATGAAACGTCTTTTCACCGCCCTGAAGGCCGGTGCTTCCACCGGTTCGCTCAGGGCAATGCTTTGGCAGAACCCAATGTTCCCAACTCGACAAGGGTGCGCGCCGACTCGCGAGCGTCCAGCGCCGCCTCGTAGATTGCGATCAGCCTGTTGTAGCTGCTGTCTGGGGAATAATGCTCGATGCAGCGATGGCGAGCTGCCCTGCCCATCTCGCTGGTTTCCAGTGCGTGCGACCACATTCTGCGCGCTGCGGCTGAGAACTGCTCGCCGTCGTCGACATCGGCGTGAAATCCGGTGCGCCGGTCGCATACCAGTTCGCGCAAAGCGCCGGTTCGGGGAACGATTGCCGGCACGCCGCAGGCCATGGCCTCAAGCACCGTCATGCCGAACGTTTCGTAGCAGCGGCTGGGCGCGACAAGGAAACGCGCCTTGCGAATGCGCCCTAGAGTCTCATCATGCGCGAGGCGACCGGCAAAGGTGACATTGGCGAGCTGCGAATCTTGAATGAACTGTCGCGCACGCTGCTCCAGCGGCCCGGAGCCGACGACCAGCAACGGAATGTCCGCCAGACTGCGCCAAAGCTCAAGAAGCTGAAGGATGCCTTTCTCTTCGCTAAGACGGCCGACGAAGATGGCGTAGTCTCCCAAGCCATTTCTCGGCGGAAAGCGTTCGGGCGCAAAGTGCGGCTTGACCACAATTTTGTTCCCCGGCAAGCCGTGTTGGATCAGCAGCGCACGGCAGAATTCGCTAGACGCGATGTAGGTGGTGACCATCTTCTGCCACGTGCCCAGCATGCGATGAGTTCCCAGCATGAGCGCGACGATACCGGTCTCCAGTTTTGAATCTCGGTAGCAGCCGCGGAGCGCTGCCTTGAGCAGGCTGCCTTGGCAGGAGTCGCAGCGTTCGTTGTTGTGAAAGAAGTTGCCGCCCGGGCAGACGAGCCGGTAGTTATGTACGGTCTGCACCACCGGCACGCCCTCGGCCGCGCACGCGTAATACACCGCCGGGCTGAGCAGAGGCAGCAAGTTGTGGCAGTGCGCAATCGCCGGCCGCTCCTGGCGGATGAGAGAGCGCAGCTCGACGTACGATTCGTAGTCCCACATTGTGGTAAACGCGAGCATAGCCTTTCGCGCGTTGCTGAATTGTGCAAGTTCGCGATTATGGCGCGCGTATTGCAGCACGCGATGTCCCTTGCTGCGCAGGAGTGCGGTCTCGGCGTTGACCACCGAGTCCTCTCCTCCGGGCTCGCGATAGCGGTTGTGAATTACCAGGACGCCAGGTCTTGCCATAGTGCCAGTTCGGAAGCTCGTACCCATCTGGTGTCGAAGCCAGTGCGCTGCCGAATGCGGATCTCGCGGACGATGTTGCCGGTCGTCACCTTGTGAAACAGGCGGCGAGCGCGTGCCCAATAACGTAGGCCCTCCAGTTTCCACGCCGGCTGCTCGCAACCGAACGCGGCCTGCACCAGTCGCCGCTCCTGGTCCCGGCGATCGGTGTTGCGCAGACTGATGTTGTCTTCGTGCCAGCGGAAGGCAGCGATGAAGCGCGGCACGTAGTGAAAGCAGCAGCCCAGGCGGGCAAGACGGGCGAAGAATTCAAAATCCATAGCCACGCGGTAGTCGCAGTCGAGCAGCAGTCCGCGCTCGATCAGACGGCGGCGGAAGAAGGTGGAAGTCGAGGGGATGTAGCAGCCGAAATAGAGCAGCACCTGCGGGTCGAAGTCGTGCTCGACCTTGGAACGCACAATGCGGCCGAAGGGATCGACGAAGATGCAGTCGCCATAAAACACGTCGGCTTCGGGGTGTTGCTCGGCGGCGCGAGCGATGGCTTGCAGTCCGTCCGGCAGGTAGTAATCGTCGGCGTTGAGCCAGCCGACGAGATCGCCACTCGCCATGAGGAAGCCCTTGTTGATCGCATCCGATTGCCCGCGGTCGGGCTCGGAGATCCAGCGCAGGTGCGGATGGCGCTGCAGAATCTCGAGCGTGCTGTCGGTCGAGGCCGCATCGATAACAATGTGTTCGGCAGCGAGACCGCTTTGCCGCGCTACGCTGAAAATTGAGTCTTCCAGGTAAGCGGCGGCGTTGAAGCTCGGGGTGATGACAGAAATGCTTGGAAGTGACATGAAGGTTCCCAGACGAAAGCGACTGCGAGCAGGAATGCGATCAGATTTGTGGACTGCACGGCTGAGTAAGGCCAGGGGGTAAATCCCAGAGACACGATGAACTGCGCGGCCAGATATGCGAACGCCGCGTTGACGATGGCGCGATGTCGGGGCGGTGAGCGCTTTCCGTGTATTCGCAAACATCGGAAGAGTGAAAGGTGGTAGGCAAGGTAAACGGCGAGCCCGAGCAGGCCATACTTCAGCCAGACGTGCAGCGGCGCGTTATGCACCATCACCGACTCTTCTTTCCAGTTGCGAATGTGCGAGGTGGGATAACTGGTTCCCAGGCCGATACCCAGTAGAGGAGCGGCGCGGACCTGGGCCCAGGCGTCGAGCACATCGCCGACGTGGTCGGAGTTGTCTTCGCTGTAAGGCGCGTCATCACGCGTGAAGTCGACGCTGGAGAGGCGCTCGGTGAACGATTTACCCAGAACCAGGAACGCAATGACGGCCATGCAGAGCGGCAGCGCGAGCGTGCGAAGACGATGGCCGCGAGCAGTCATCACCAGCAAAGCAACCCCGACCGCGAATTCAGCCCAGTAGGTGCGACGAAAGCACAGAGCGACCAGAAGCATGGCTCCGGCGCTGAGTATCAGCCATACCCAGCGCCTTCGGTTTTCGGAATCACCTCCGAACGACGAGAGCCCAAGTAACGCAGCGAAGACGAAGGCGGAGATGGACGGCCCATCGAACAACGGGATGCGAACCCCGAGCAGGCTATCGCCCTGTCCGTGCAGGTAGGAATAAAACATGGTGACGAGATGCATGCTGGCCACAGCGCCAAAGCAGACGATGGCGGCGCGAGCATCCGATACTCTCTGAATCCAGAAGCGGTAGATGAGATAGAACGCGACCCCAACAGCCATAGCGCGCCAGTCGAAGAAGAAGTTTCTCCCGCCGCGTTCGAATCCATAAACCAGGCTGACGGCGATTGCCATACCGAAGGCGGCCATCAGCAACGTGAGTTTGCGTGGGAAAACCCGAATTCGCTGGCGTGAACAACCAAGCGCAAAGCCGTGCGCAAGACCGAGAGCCAGCACGAATATGTCGATCAGCCGGAAACCGCCGGTGAGCGGGTTGTACAAGATGCTTTTCGCCATTGTGCTGCCGGCTTGCTCGTACTCCGTGACAAAAACGAGGCACAGCAAGCAGAACAACACAGCGCTTCGAGCAACGCGGACAACGGCTGTTGGTTGAGCGGTGACTGCCGGGTTAGCAATCACGATCGGCGAGCCCCATGCCGGGGTCAAAGCGCTCACGCGGGCACGTTCTCTGTTAGGGGATTGGCGCCGGAAGGCGCTTCGTAGATTGCTTCCACCAATCGCCGGAACTCGAATTCCCACGCCCGCCGCCGCGCTCCGATGCTTAACGATTGTCGCAAGCCAGGATTTTCGGCCAGCTCGCGGAGGTGCGCGGCCAGACTGTTGGCGATGTCGCCGGCCGATCTATTCGTGGTTGCGATCACCCGCCCGCATTGGTTGCTTACGATCTCGCCGGGCCCGCCGAGATCGGTGCAGACGACTGGCAATCCGTGCGCCAGCGCCTCGATCACGGCCATTCCCCCCGAGTCGCGCAGGCTGGGAAAGACGAACACGTCGTGTTGGTGCAGGCGGCTCTGGAGTTCCGTATGCGGCAGCCATGAGTGCCACGTAATCCGGTTGGCAACGCCAAGTCGACTTGCCAGGGACAGAAGCGCGGCCTTTGCCGGGCCGTCGCCGATGATGGTCAACCGCACCGGCGCATCGTGCGCTTGTAAGCGATGCATCGCCAATATGGCCAGGTGCAGGCCTTTCCATTCCAGCAGACGCCCAGTGTAGAGGCAGCGCAGTTCGCGCCGAGCATCGACCTGCTTGCGGCGGCTGAAGCCGAGCTGCTGCCGGGTGATGCCGACGGCCAAATGCACTTCGCATTTGTAGTGGTACTTTCGCGGAATAAGGTTGAGCGAGTCGCGCGAGGTTACGTAAATCCGCGCGGCCTGTCGCAACGCAGACCGCATCAGCGGATCGAAGCGCGTGAGCCAGTTGGCGCAATCGCGGGCGAACTCGAAGGCCCGTGGCTCGTCGTGTCATGTCGCGGCGAAGATCTTGCGGGACGCACTCCCCACCCGATAGCGGCCCGAAATAAAAGGGAATGCCTAGCCATCCCATGAAGCTCGGCGCGCGCAGGCTGACAAAGCTCACGTGATGAACGCGATCGAAGTGGTGCGCGCGATTCAGCCTTCGCGCTGCGCGGAATGCCAGCGCCTGCCACAGGAAGTAGTACAGGTAAATCGCGCCGGGAAGCTTCTTCCAGCCACGGGCGTAACGCGGCAGGTCACAATATTCGAAGTGCAGGCACGCCGGTCCAGGTGAAGGCATGCCAGCTTCGATCGCGCTGCGATTCGAGTCACGCGTGAGGACCCAGACCTGGTGGCCCGAGGTGGCCAGTTCTGTGGCCCACATCCAGCCGACAGCCGGTTCCGATCCTTTCCCCGGCTCGCATGCGTAGGCAGAAAGCAGAATGGTTGACATCAGTAGACCGTGGTATCCGCCAGGGTATTGAGATTCAAGTGTTGCGATGGAACCGATTGCAACTCCAGCCGGCGCATGGTTCGTTGTGACAAGTAAGAAAGAACGGCGGCGATGGCGCATTCGACGTTTTTTTCTGGCGACAAGCTCGCTTGCCAATGAAGATCGATACCGCCGTAGAGGGTGCGAAGAGGAATCACTTCCTGTGGTGATAGGACTAACGTGGACTCGATCAAGGCGCGCACCACTCGGGCCGGATTGCTCGAAACCGCAACTGACGAGCGGCGAAATGCGGGCGCCAGCGTGGTCGCTAACCGGTGAGCCAGCTCTTTGCGTTCGTCCGGACTCCCATTGCTTATCTGGACAAACAGCCCGGTAGGATGTGTGATGCGCGTGAGTACACGGACCGCGTTGCTGGTGAACGATGAAGCTTTCGCAACAGCGTTCTCGCGGACGGGCGTATTGATCAATTCAGTGCGCAGTTGCGGCACCAGGTCCCTGAATGTTTCCCGATCATTGCGCCGAAGGGTCTGCTCGATCTGGGCGGCATTAGCGAGCCGCCACCACGACAAGGTTTCCCGTGGATCGTCAGCGGTTTGATAAAGAGCTGTCAGTTTTTCCCATTGGCTATTGCTGACAATTCGTTTGAGCACCTGCTTGATCAGGTAGTACTTAAAATCAACCTCAGGCGCGGGACGCACGTGGCCACCCGGCACGCGCCGCCGTCCGCGAAGCAGTTCCTCCGCAGACATCCAGAGCCGGCCCTGGCGGCGATAATCAGTGGTGCAATCGGGGTGGAGATAGGTCACGACGGCGCCCTGCTGAATGGCGATGGCGAAGTATGTCGCCGTGGTTTCGTGATCGATTGCCTGGACCAACTTTCCGCCGACGCTGGCCGCCGCTGACGAGAGCAGTTGCGGGACAGCGGCAAAGTCGTCGGGCCGAACCACGAAGTCCACGTCGGAAGTTGCAAGGTCGGGTGCTCCGGGGGCCGCCCCCAGAATGCAGTATGGGAGCTTCGAGGCATTGAGCGCATGCACAACCGCTAGCCACAGGGTGCGCCGCAGAGCGGCACGAACATCGCGCCCGATGGAGTTGCCGTAAGCTGAGTCGCGACTGCCGGGTCACTGGCTTCTCGATCATTTCGATTTGCTCGCGCTCATCCGTCGTCATGCTTGCTCGGCTACAGCCCTGCGGAGAGTTGTGAGCAGGTAGGAAGCGTAGCTCTGTTCGGGCCGCATGGATGCGCTGACTAGCATGCCGACCAGGTATGCGAGTTCGAGTTTGCGGCGCTGAGGCGCGATCAAATCGAAGGCGTAGCGGAAGCGCAGCTCTTGCCACATGGGCCGGGGACGCTTTCCAAAGAGGCAGCGCGCGACATGCACGAAGTGATAGGCGTCGTGCAGCGGCAGGCCGCGAGCTTCTGAATTCTCCCAGTCCAGCAACGTCGCGGCGCCGTTTTGCTGCTTTATGTTCCAGGGTGCAAAGTCGCCGTGGATACGCACCGCGGGCACGTCGCAGCCGTCGTCTATTTGCTCGATCGCCTGCCTTATTACCGCCGCATCCGCTGCCGTGATCTCGAGCGCTCGCAACTTTGCCTCGAGCGAAGAAGTTACTGCGTGTGAGTTGAGGCGTTCTCCGTGACGCTCCAGCGATTGCAGCAGGACGGCAATTTCACGCGTGCACTTCAGCGGCGCGCGTGATCCTGGCAGCACGGTTTGCGATGCGATGCCGGCGGCTTGGTTGAGAGCGACCAACCTTGGCGCTGCCGAGAATTCCTCGTGCTGTAGCTGGAGCAGGGTCTGCGCCTCATGACGAATCGCGCGCTTCGCGCCCTCCGCGATCGGCACTTTCACAATCAATTCGCAGCGGTGCGAGATGGGATCGATCAGGTGCACCACGGCTTTGCGGGTTGGCCCGGGAGTGCCGAGGTACGCCAGCGGCTCGGGGTTCGATCGATGACGCCAGCCAAGCTCTCTCCAATCGAGATTAGCGATGCATTGGACGTAGAAGTTGTCCGGCGGCAGCACGAATGGAGCCGCGCCCCAACGCACCGCCGACTTCATCGCAGCCCAGGCAAAGCGCGAGGTAATGCGGTACGGCTGCCATCCGAGAAACGATTCGTCACGCGGACGATATCCCGCCGGAGCCAGCCAGCGCGGGTTGTCAGGCCGGCCCATCCCGAAGAAGGCCGGATTGTCTGGTTGCATTCTGGAAAGAACGAAGAAGGAGTTGAAGGGGTTACGGTTGGTTGAACTTCGCCAAATCGATTCGCAGGTTGACGGGTCGCATTGCCGGCGAAGCGCGATGGGTTATGCCGAAACCGGTTCGAACCTCATCACTTCGGACTGAGTGTCAGCATTCCTACGACCGCGCCTGCAGCAACCACCAATGCAGGATTGATCTTGTATCGCAACAGTACGAGCAAGGCAGCGGTTGCCATAGCCGCGGTTTCAGTGCCCGTGATAGCGCCTTTGGCCATGGTGAAGCAACCTGCCAGCAGCAGGCCAATGGAAACCGGGGCCAGTCCCTTCTGAATCGAGGTCCTCCATGGCCACTTTTCCTCGCGCTCCCACAAGCGATTGACCACAAAGGCGAGGACTGCGGTCGGACCAAAAAACGCGATTACGACCACGACGGCGCCGACGAAGCCTCCCACCCACTGTCCGATGGAGACAATCATCATCATGTTGGGGCCGGGCGCCATCTGCCCGATGCTGTAGAGATGAATCAGTTGGGTGAAGGTCAGCCAGTGGTGGACGTCGACGGTAAGCCTCTTCAGTGACGGAAAGGCCGCCATGCCGCCACCGACGGTGAGCAGCGACAGGTAAGAGAACACACGGATGAGAGCCGCAATCTGGTTCATTGCGCGCCCTCTTTTACGCGACGACGGGGGTGATAAAACAGAATGGCCAGGATGCCGACGCCGATGAGCGTGCGCAGAACGCCCAGGTGCAAACGATTGACGCAGATCACCGTGAGCGCCATGAAGACAAAATCGAATTTGCCGGATAACGACTTTTCGCTGAGTTGCACAACCGTGAAAAGAATCAGACCGACAGCGGCAGCGGCGACACCTTTCAGTCCGGCGGTAGCCCAGACACGATCGCCATGCTCGCGATAAAACATGCCCAACACATACATGAGCACACCGCCTGGCAAGCACATGCCGATGATCGCGGCAATGGAACCCCGGACGCCGCGCAGTTTGTCTCCCACCATAATCGCCATGTTCGTAGCATTCAGGCCGGGCAGCGACTGGCTCAGGGAGAGCATTTCGACGAACTCTTTGTCGTCAATCCAACCTCGACTGGTCACCAGGCTATTGCGCAGGTAGGGCACGACGCCGCCGAAGCTGGTAGCCCCGATTAGCAGGAATTCCAGGAAAACCTGCGCTACCGAGGCCGACGGTATCTCTTTCGGCGTTGCGGCAGCAGCTTCCAGGACGGGCTTGGTCGCAGGGTCACTCATGGCTTTGGGGTGGGTTTCCCTTGAGGCGGTACACCATTGCGGTTTTGGTTACGCCCAGCGCGAGCCAGTCCTTAACCTCGTGCTGCAGATTCATATAGAACCCTGAAACCAGCTTCTTCTGCCTGGCCGCAATCGATTCCCGGCCGGCAAACTTCAATTGGAAAGCGAATTCTCCCACCAGCGACTTATGCTCGCCGCGAGTTCTCCACAGGCTGATGTCGCACTTGCCGACGAGGCCTTTGCCGAAATCGAGCTGACCCAACGGCAGCAGTACCTCCTCGACGATACCTTCGTTTACCAAAGTGATCTGTTCGTCGTCGCATTTCTTGATATGGGTGAGAGCGGGGATCACCCTCGCCAGAGTTTTCAATTTCCGGTCTTCCTCATGCATCTGGCTCTGGCCGAATTGGCAATTGTGCGAGTAGAGAATGCGATAGCCGCCGACCCGGTCTTTCAGGGGAAGGGCTTCGGCCTTGAACTTGATGCGATATTTGCCGGCGATTTTAGGTCGCATGTCAACTGCGGCAGCGACCTTTTCATCCGGGTGACGGTACTTTATGACGATCTCAGGGTCGCCTACGGGAAAGCCATCAACGTAGCAAATGCGGCGCCGCAGAATGAAGGCATTGTTATAGAGGCGAAAATCGGGCGTGTCGCCAAAGGTGATCTCACGGATCTGCGGCCGCAGGCCCGATTCGGCGTCGGCGATGAAATCCACTCCGTTCTTCTTTGCTATTTTCTGTACCAGCTTGCCGAATTGCCGGAAGCTCTCCACCGAAGTAAAGCGATCGGGCTTCAGAATAAGCTTGGCCTCCAGGTAGGTGATGTTATCCATGGGAGCGCCGTCGAGATAGGTTGCGACCCCCTCGGCGATCTCCGGACCCAGAACTTGTCTGGCTGCTTTCTTTGTGTGCTGGTGCTTGCCCTTGGCCACTGTGGTTCTACCCTTGATCTTTGGATAAATACGGTTTCATATTCATGCAATCACGGTCGGCCTGACAATAGTAAAGATGAAGCTGGCAATGGTTGATAACTGAAGATCGCAACCGTACGGTGGCCGTTGGCTTCCTCAGACGCGAGCAAAGTCGGCCGGCGCCGCGGCGTGCGAACGCCGGCGTAGCAATTCCAGTATGTGGGTGCTGATTTCAGCCGCGACCTCAGTCACAGGACGGTCGGCATTGACGAGGATGGCATTCGGCAGAATGGCCACTCGCGCGGCGTATTCCTGTCTCTGCCGCCGTGATTCGTCCAGACTCACCTCGCACTTGCGACGTTGCAATTCCTCGGCACGCACATCGAGCACGAATTGCAGGTCGGGCTGCGGGGCAACTGTCCCTAGCGATGACGCCAACCTGACGCTCTCGCCGGCGAGGCGATAGCGTTTGGGATCGATGGCGTAATCGAGGAAGTAGCGGTCAAGGATGATGAGTTCTCCGGACGCGAGCCAGAAGAAGGTTCGAAGCAGGTGAGCCATCCAGCTCTGAAGAAACATGTAAAACAACTTCAGACAGCTCAGGAAAACGCCACGAGGCCGCTGAGCGTGGGGCCGGGTGACGATAATGCTCGGCCGTGGCCTTCGCCACAGCGGGATGCGCAAGTGATGAAGCTGGAGGCCGTTGAATAACGGTGCGAGCTCAGCGGCGACACGCGCTGCCATTACGGACTTGCCGGCTCCATCGGGACCATAGAGGGCGATCCAAAGGCCTGGGGATCTGGTGGTGCGCTTGGGTTTCAAAGTGAGATGAATCGGAACGATGTGATGTTTCTATTTCGGGCGCGAGCCCGGTGATTCTATAGCTGGTGGTACCACGCTTCAGTATGCTTTTACGGTGGAAGCAGCACGATTTTGCGAGGTTTTACGGTGGAAGCAACACGCTTTAGCGCGTTTTACGGTGGAAGCACCACGCTTTAGCGTGGTGAAACGAGCGCTCTCTCCGACGATGGCTTTAGCCACGGCGGAATCGGATCAATCTCCAATTTGCGAAATGCGGAGCCATACGGATACGCGCCTGCAGTTTCAGCTAACCCAGCTCGGACTGGATTCTCGCGTATATAGTCCACATGGCGCTCACAATCGCTCGAATCCTTCGCCCGATGTTCGGTGTATCCGCTCTCCCAAACTTCCAAATTCGATCCGAGTTCCTTCTTCACGCGAAAGGAGAAACCGCCCTTAACGAGTTGTACGGCCTTCTCCAGCGAGACCTCGGGTGCCGGGGTAAGCAATAAGTGGAAGTGGTCGGGCATGAGGACGAATTCGTGGAGAAGAAATTTACGTTGGCTACGGTAGCGCTGAAGGGTGTCGAGGAAGAGTTGGGCCATCGGTTCCGCGCGGAAGATAGGACGGCGTTGCCATGTCACGGCGGTGATGAAGAATGTCCGGATTTGCTGCGGAGCTAGCATCGTTGTTCCGGGGCTAAAGCCCGTTCCTTAAAGGAGCTTCTTTCACCACGCTAAAGCGTGGTGCTTCCACCCACCACGCTGAAGCGTGGTGCTTCCACCCACCACGCTAAAGCGTGGTGCTTCCACCCACCACGCTGAAGCGTGGTGCTTCCACCGTAAAACGCGCTAAAGCGTGGTGCTTCCACCTAATAATATCTGCCGTAAATGACGACCCCGACCGCCATCTGCAGAATGGAATTCAATCCCCGGTTGGCCCAGTCTTTGACGGCATTCAGCGGCACGTACACAATGTCGCCGTCGTGCAGCATAGGATCAGCGGTCTGATTGGCGAGGATCTTCTTGAAGTCGAGTACATCCTGCTGCGGCCCTTGCGGCGTCTGGTGAATCAGGCTGCCACGCACATTCGCCGTTCGGTTCATGCCCTGCGCCAGCGCCAGTCCTTGCAGAACGGTGATGGGAGCGCGGTCATCGAGCACAAATCCGCCCGGCTTGCCGACATCGCCGAGGACGTAGACAATCCCCGCACGGTTGACCACGAGCCGGTCTCCGGGAAGCAGGACGATGTCGTTCGCAGACGGTTTCTGCTGCGTACCATCGAACTCAATAGTGGATCCAACATCGGAGCTCTTATGGGTAAGGGTTGCTGTGTGCGAGGCGTTGGCGGTGAGTCCGCCAGCCGCGGCGATTGCATCGGCCACGTGCTGCAGGCCCCACAGCGGATAGCTGCCCGGATTCTTGACCTCGCCAAGAACGGTGACGGTTTGGCTTGCGCTCTCGAGCAGGTTCACGGAAACGTGAGGATTGCCGCCGGTCTGGACTTCCGTTTTAGCGGGACCGGTCGCATCGCGAGCCTGAATCTTTGCATTGTGCGGGAGGGTCACTCGGATCTTCCACCCCTTGAGTGCTATCACCGGCAGGCGGGACCGATCGTTGAATCGCAGCAGGGAGTTTAATGAAGTTGTGTCCGCCCTGCGGCAGTGAGTGACTCTGTGCCCCCGAGAACTCGGGGATGGGATTCCCATAACCGTCCGCCGGGTAGCTCGATGACGCGTAATTCTTGCCGTAGGTTACGTTGGCCCGGCTGGAATTAGAGTAGATCGCGCTGACGGTCATTCCGGCAAAGAAATTGTTTTCAACATCGACATCGGCCGTAAACCAGAGTGACTCGTTGAGCCCCAGTTCCACGCCGTAGGGCGCGTGTCCCGGATTACCAAAAACGTATCCGTCGGACTCGTCGCACTTATTGTCGTGGAAGTGTACCTTCAGACCCATAGACAGCGAAGACGCATCGTTAGCAATTAGGAGACAGCGTTGGCCTCCGGTGTCCGCCCCTCCGGAATATGGGGGAAGTTTCTTCAGGTTAAATTCGTTGTCATAGATGTCTAACAGGTTGTAGGTCCAATACTCATCGTTGCTGAGCTTGATGCCATCCTCTATTTGCTCGAAGTAGTTATGGTCGATTGAGACCGGACCAGCACCTGCGAGGTAAACACCGTACGGAGTATCAAAAAGCTGGTTACCCGACACAGTAATGTTGGTTCCGCGCAGGACCGTCACCGCAGAGTGACGCATGTTGAATATGTGGTTGTTCTCGATTTGAACCTGTATGGCGCAGTTATTACAAACAACGCCATCGCTTGCCCCGCCGCTGGACACACTGTTGTGCATGCCGTCCATATAGTTGTTATGAATCGTTATCGGTCCGAAGGCCTTACCGATATTCACCAGGGCGCCGCACTCATTCCCTGGACACGTGACCGTGAGGCCGTATAGAGCAAACGCGAGCCCGTTGCCCACCCCGGAATTGTCGACCTCTATTGCATTGCCGGTACCGGTGTACGAGAGAATACCGCCGCCGTACATCATGGCTCCATCACCCAAGCTGTAAATTGAGAGGCTGCCGGGCCCGAACTGCTGCTCGAAGTTCAGAACCTCCAGGGTTGTGCTATAGGAGCACGTTCTTCCGGGCGTGACAAAAACACAGGCAACTGAATTGTTGTAAAGGATCGTCTCTGCCGCGTTGACTGCTGCCTGCAGTTGCAGGGAATCGTCGGTCTTCCCGTCACATGCAGCTTTGAAATCTTTAATCACATCAATGCATTCCGCGGACAAAGTGGATGTCCAAAGCAAAGCGACGATGGATACCTTAGCTATAAAAGCACGACCCATAGATCCCTCTTAACGAGGCATCTATGCACGTTGGTTGCACCGGGCGATTAGGGTTCGCTAATGAGCACGCCACGCCGAAATTGGACGACGGTATTAGGGCTGGCGCTCCGTGCAGCAGGTGGGAGGAGTAACCCTCCGCATTTAAGCGGGCATTGAATTTAAGCATACCGAAGTGGCACCTCGCCCTGCTGCCCTCATAGGAGCGTCGTATCAGAGATCCTAAAGAGCAACCTCGGTTCCATAGATTCACCGACGCGTCTGTCCGGCAAGTGGTTGCAAAATAAGACTTGCAAAAGGCAGTCTCGCCAAATGCCGCGTTCCGTCTTGGGATTGATTCCAAAGTGAGATTCCCGATTAGGCGCATTTCAAGGCGCTGTGACTTGGGCACCAGTCGGATGATGCAGGCTAACGGGCCGCTGGAGTGCGTGAATGATGGCTTTGGTCGCGAATTTTTCGGGCAGGGCGGTTGGCGATCCCTTGCGTGGGTTTAAGCAACGTGACGGTAATGCTGCGAATATAGTCCGTTAGAATTTCCTCCAGCAGGCGCCCGAATGTCATTCCCCTCTCTGCAGCAACATCCACCAATATGAGATACACGTCGGTGGGATAGGCCGTGTAAAAGTTTATTTCGGGCGGCAGATGCTTTATCAGTATGTCGAAGTTTGATTTCGCCACATGCTCTCCCATCAGCTGGAAGTCCAGTTCGGAAAGGGGTTTCTTGAGGACGCCTTAAAGGACAAAATCAATTCGCGGATTCGAGAGCGTCGCTCTAGCAGCCGGCCCAGCAAGCCGGCGACTGCGTCCGCATCGCACTCCCAGTCCCACTCTGGTGGAATCTCTGTGGCCAACGACCACAACAGGTTCTCAGGAAAGTTTTCGACTCTGCTTAGCCACGGCTCGAAGCTTTCCCACCCGGTTACCGGCGCGTACACATCGTTACGAGGAAATACCCCCCGCAGTGGGGCGTCCGGGAAGTCCCACTCGCCCGCGTTGAAGCAAAATCCTTGGTCTATGAATGCAGCGGTGAACTTGCGCTCGGTCGACCTCTTCCAGAATGCCGCCTGCCTTCCATCGGCATTGCACGTCCACTTGTCAAGGACCAGGGCTCCTGGAAAGTCACGAATGTTGCGAACCTTCTTGGTCATCGTCTCGGGCAGATAATCGAACACCTGTCCTTTGATGGGGGAGATCACATATCGCGACCCGAACGAAAGTCCTGGCGCGAACTGCACTTTGTGCCCGCACAGTTCCATGCGTAGTTCCGGCGTGCGCTCCAGCAGCAAGGCGTCGACATCGACCACCGACACCTCCGGCATGGGCAGGCCGATGAGCTTTCCCAGCCGTGTGCCTAGCCAGTCGTTGGCCAGCACCCGCGTGTGCTGTGGATTGTTTTGAAACTTTACGACATAATAGTTGCCGTCGTCGCAGAGCATCAGGTGGCTCTGGGCCCCCCCGCGCATTCTGCGAATGTGTTTTAATGCTGTGACTGAGCTCCTTCGTCCTGTTAGTCGATCGCTATACAGCGACGCGGCGCGCCTCGGCCAAAGCGCGGTCGCAGTGATGTTCTGAAAGTCTGGCGGAAGTGGCATTCCGGAGTCCTTGGTTATGATTTGAGATGAAAGTGCATTTGGTACGACTCCTGCGTCAAATTCTGGGGGTACACGGGCAAGAAATATGATTGTTGGCTACGAATACTTCGTGTTTCGTTATGTTCCGAACATCGTGAGTGGAGAATTTAGAGATTTCGGAGTCTGCCTGCGGACTCTGGAGCAGCTTGGGACTAGCGACACAGTTGCATTGCCGGGGGAGCATGTCGGCGTCGGCTTCGCCTCGGACCTCGCCGAAATGAGCGCCGGACTGGCCCCGGACGGAGGCGGCGCGGAGGTATTACAGGCCTTCGTCAAGGAGGCTCTCTCCAAATCCCAGCAAGCCAAGGCGAGCGGGAAACAACAGGTTTTTGCCGAATGGCTAACGTGGGTTGCAGAATCAAATTCTGGCATCACCGTAGAAGGCCCGATTCTCCTATCCTCACCCTCATTCCCGCAGCCGATGGATGCCCTTCAATATGCGATCGAGTCGGTATTCGGAAGGTCAGGCATCTAGGCAAAGGCACACACGCGATCGCCGGTTACGCGAGCCTCAATGCGAGCATACGTGCGCCCGGTCGGGATGTCCTGAACTGAGAGAAAGTCTTTGGCACTCCGAAGGAGATTCTTGACCGTCGTATCAAGATCACCGACTTCGCGAACTGCTTCTAAGTGAGCTGCGATCGCATTGCGGAGATTGTCTTTCGCTTCCTCGAAAGTTTCCCCAAAAACCGCCACCGGCAGGGGCTCCGCGACCCCGTTCCACACTCCGTCCTCGCTCCAAAACTTGCACAAAATCGGAATTGCAACCGAGTCCTCGGTATTGTGTGCGCCTGTACCGCGACCAGATGACTTGCTACCCAGAGACATTACATCCTCCGCTCTAAGGCGTAGCCTGAGGTGCGTATGACGATCTAATTCGCGACATGAGTGGGCTGCAGCCACGAACGCAAACGCAGACATTATCCGCTGCGAGGCCACAGAGTTACTAATCATTATAGACGTCCATTAAGCCAATCAACGGTCCCCCTCGGTGGAGGCAAACTAACACCCTGTCCAATGGCGCTGGAACTTGACGATCCATATCTGATGCATTCCACTCTCAAATGCCCCGTGCCGCGAAGACGACTGTGTGCAGCAGCACCGCGAAATCCATAAACAGGTTGCGGTTGCGCAGGTAATACAAGTCGTACTCCAGATTTTCGTGGATCAGGCAGCGCCGGTCTCCGCTCAACTGCCATAGCCCGGTAATGCCGGGCTTCACCGCGAGCCGCTTGCACTCCAGTTGGGTGTAGCGGTCGACGATGAAAGGCATTTCCGGCCTGGGCCCGACCAGCGACATCTCGCCGCGCAAGACGTTCCATAGTTGCGGCACCTCATCCAGGCAAGTGCGGCGCAGGAAGCGCCCGATGGGAGTGATGCGGCTATCGAATCCCGTCTCAGGCGAGAAGGCATACATGGGGCTGTCGACATGCATGGAACGGAACTTGTACAGGAAGAAAAGCTTCTTGTGACGTCCCACCCGAAGCTGACAGAAGATGGCTGGTCCACGTGACGTCAGCCGTATCAACAAAGCGATGATGGCGCAGGGCAGGGCGAGCAGTAAAAGAGCGATAACGGCAATAACAACGTCAACACATCGTTTGGCCCATTCGCTGACACGACGTCGGTTTCCGCTGGTCAGGCTCGCCAGCATCATGCCGTCGATCTCGGAGTATTCCAGCCAGTAGCCCGGCTCAAGATAGTCGCGCGACACGATGTATGTATTCACGCCAAGCATAGCTGCTCGCGTAGTAATGTCGACAACCTCAGCATTGTCGATACTGGGGTCGGCAATGATCAGAGTCGACGCCTGCATGTTCTCAAACAGACGTGCCGATAGGGGCCCGGCCAATAGCAACGCCGGCTTGCGTTGCCGGTACGAGCTGGCGTGAATCTCCTTGCCGTTCATCGCCGCTTCCTCGTCGACGATGGCGACCGGACGGATGCCGAGTTTGGGAGAGCGCAACAGAGCCGAGTAGATGTTCTTCGCCAAAGGACCGCCGCCGAGAATGATCGCCTTCTGGTTGTCGCAACCGAGACCTCGCAGCAGCGCGATTGCGATCCACAGGCCCGACTTCTCAACCACGAGCCCCAAGGGAACAGCAAAGAAGCAGGCGAACACCGGCGCCTTGGGTATAGAAGGTCTAGCCAGCAGAACCGCGGGCAAGGCGATGAGGAGACATTCGGCGCCTACCCTCAGCAAGCGCTCGGTTTCGCGAACCGCCAACAGGCTCAAGTAAGGCCGGTATTCGCCGTGCTTTTCCAGCAGCAGAACAACCATCAAACCAAAGAGCGCGGCAACCTCGACGACCGCTGCCCTCGACAAACCGGCGAGATGCTCGGGATGGCGAAGTCCGTAAATCTCGACCGGCAGTAATACTCCGCAAACCACGGCGAGCCAGTCGAGCAGGCGTTCGAAAACCGCAAGAATCGATGGAAGCCGGCGGGGGGAGCTGACGGCCAAGGTGCGTCCCTGTCCGTCAGCGGTCCCTGGAGGAAAGGGGACTACAATTCCCATCCGGCATCCTGGGGGAGGATTTCGTGGAATGAATGTTTCAAATCGAAGCTCGTCATGTATGACCGCAAATATCTAACCCAGTGGCTCAACATCCGCACCGCTGATATCTATAGAGACGGATTTCATAATCTGCTCGACCGCCAATACCAGACGGGTTGAGTTTTTCTTCTCCACCAGAACCCCTTCCCATCCGCGAAAGAGCCCGTGCTTTACGCGAACCCGTTGCCCGACCCGCAAGTAGGGGTGGGGTTCGACTGCCGAGGGATTCGCAGTGCAAATCCGCAGCTTTTCTACATCCGCGTCCGTCAACGGAACCGGCTTCCCGCTGCGGCAAACAATGCTGACCACTCCGCCGGTTTGCAAGACACGCAGATGTCCGCCCTCAGCTATGCGAACGAACACATATCCGGGAAATAATGGAGCGTCGGTGCGGCGAATACGGTCGCTCCACCGGGTCAGGCGGCGATAGGTCGGGAGCAGTGCATCCAAGCCCTTCTGCTGAAATTGGCTGGCAACCACCAGTTCGTGGCGCGACCGCGTATAAGCGGCGATCCAATGCCGGGGCTGCGGGTCCTCTTGCGAGTTAGTTATCGCTTGCGGGCCAACCAGGATTGCGTGTGGCTCCGCCATTGCCAGTCCCATTGCTCTCTGGTGGGGAAAAATTGGATTTGAGTATTGCTGTCGTGCTTGGGGCAGCACTTCGGCGTGTGGCGTATAGCGGCTGAAGTGACAGGAAGTAGGTGCACTTCTCAGGCCAATAGCGGAATTGGAAAACGATAGGTGAATATCCGCGAAAGGGTATGCTTTTGTGGTCGCAGAGAAGGCACCATCGCACCAGGATGTCCAGAATCTGGACATCGAGCGTACAGAACTTGGACTTGAAACAACGACAAATCAAGCATGGGTCGCCGCGAACCGCCGCGAAAGAACCGCGATCTTTGTAGCAACCCTTCCATGGGATTGTGGTACAAAGGTCGGCATGAAAATCCGCAAGCTGATCCCTCTCACTGGCGCTTTGGTGTTTTTACTGGCGGCAACCTCTCTGTGCTTCGGCCAGAAGAAGGTCGTGGTCGAGATGAAGGACGCCAAGGGCGAGAGCGTTGGCCATGCCTCCATCCACGCCGAGAAGACCGGCGTCGAGTTAAAGCTCGACTTGAAGAATCTGCCGCCCGGCGAGCATGCCATCCATATTCACCAGATCGCCAAGTGCGATCCGCCGGATTTCAAGTCGGCAGGTCCGCATTTCAATCCCACGGGCAAGAAGCATGGTTTGCTGAATCCGGAAGGCCATCATGCCGGCGACATGATGAACATCACGGTCGCGTCCAATGGGACGGTGAAAACCACAATCAAGAATGACGCGGTGACACTGGGCGACGGCTCCGAGCCGAACTCGTTGTTTGCCAAGGGCGGGACGGCGCTGGTCATTCACGCCAAGGCCGACGACATGAAGAGCGATCCGGCAGGGAATGCCGGGGATCGGATTGCTTGCGGGGTGATTACGAAGTAGGGTGGCGCAGGTTAGTCCAACAGAAAGGCGACCCGGGGCACATGCAGTAATCCTTGCGATCCCTCGATGTTCGGCTTAGTCTTTGCCTATATCCAGGGCATTAACTCTCTGGCGTTTGAAAGATTATGCCGTTGCGCCGAAAGTCTCGGTTTGCGTCGCTTGCCCTTCTATTGTTCACGTTCCCTGCTCTTCTTGAGTTTGCCTCAGCTCAGTGCGCGATAAAGCCGATCAAGCCCATTCCTCCACTTGGCTGCACGGACGTTACGCCGCAGTGTGTAACCAACAGCAACGGCCAAAGCTATTGGACTTGGGTCTGCGTGGCATACAACGGAAGCGCGGGCGCAAACCCTGGACCCGCTCGCGAAGCTCCCGCGCAGAAACGCGACATTCAAAAAGCGACGGACCAAAGCCCGTTACAGACTGCACCTGTCAATCCCGTTGTAGAACCCCCTCAGACGCATGCACCGATAAGCGAAGACAGCAAGCCTGCAGTGGAAACGCTGCGGATGATCGCGCAAAGGATTGGCGAGTGCCCGAAACTATTGATGAGTGAAGTTAAGTGGGGCGGGAAGAAGGACGAGATTGTACGGATGTACGAACTACCCCCCGCAAACGTCCTTTGGGATGTTATCGCTGGTAGCTCCGTGCGCGCGCCATACCTAGGCTATGTCGAGTTCGCGCTCTATCCTCAGGTTTGGGTGCCCGACTCAGCGGCGCACAAAGCCTGGAAAAATGTCGCATATCCAGCCTATCTCAAACTGGCGGGCACCGCGCCTTGGCACTATCGATACGAATATGATCTGGGACCAAATGGTTTACAGCTCACAAGGGCATTGTGGCACAACAACAACACGGGTGCTTGGAACGACTACTCCCACGATGATAAGTCCGCTAAGAACTGCTGGGATACTGCAGCTAGAAATACTCAGGCCAGCGAGTCACTCCGGTGACGGATGCAAGGATTGCGAATCATCTACGGGGACTTGCGGTGTTCCTTGAACAAGCGCACTAATCCTCCTTTCGAGAACGTCAATTTCAGATTTCAGCGCATCATTTCTTTGCGGCCAGATTCGTAAGCCATGCCCTTCTGACTACCTTTTCAAGCGCCGAATTTGCGTTGTCAATCCTAGCCGCTTCAATCCTGGTAAGTGCACCTATGCGTACAAGTTGATCCACGGTCTTTCCGGCACCGTAGTAACGCATGGTCCAATAATAGGCGGGGTTTCCCGCGTCTCCGAGCGGATAGCAACCATACATCAATTCGCATGTTGTGGGGCCACTTTTGTCCTTCTGGATGAAGTACATCTCAGGCTAGCGGCTGAGTGAATATGACGAAACCCTCCATCTCGTCGCCTTGTGCATCGCGCGGCGAAAGATGTTTTATCCCGTCGATCCTGCCTTCGGAAGAGCTCTCTAGTTGAGCAAATATTTCTGTGGCCACATCGGAAGCAACATCAACATCGCGAGCGACTGCGGCCACGACTTACGAGAAGGGCTGATCACGAGCTATGTGCCGACATATCCGAACCATTGCCTTTTCGACGAAGGAACGTGCTTCCACATATCACCAACAATGACGAATCCGTCGCTGCCAACCATTCCTATCTGGTCGTCACTTGTGATGCTCCGTCGCCGCACATTTCGCTGGTTCTCGACTATGTAGCGATCGACGTCAAAATTAGTGGTGGCCGGGTTCTAATAGGATGTCCGTATCTCAGGATGATTTACAATCGTCTATAGCGTTGACACGTTTTCGATGGCCGCCGTCTTTCTTTGTAAGAAGAGAGACCACTTCATCAAGCAGTGCGGAGTCCTCGGGACTTCCGAAAAACCAAGGCCTTGCTCGAATACCGTTTTCCGACCTGGCTTCCGGACGGAGAGGCGGTTTCAATGAGGGGCAAAACGGCTTCATGTGCGTGACTTGCTCCTGCACCGAAAACCGTTGAATGTCTCGCTCTATCTCCGACGGAATCTCTACGCTCATTGATTGCGCCTTGTGCCCTAGATATTAGGGCCTTTCCCCTTCTGTTGTCACTCCCATGAGCGTCCTGCCCTTGTCATCCCGCTTCCCGGACGGCAGGTTGGGAGTTATTAAGAACCCTTAGGCTTTGGCCGCGCCCGCCTTGTCTTGCAACAACTGCCGCAACACATACTGCAAAATGCCGCCGTGCTTGTAGTACAGCACCTCTTGCGGAGTATCGATGCGAACCGTCGCATCGATTTCCGTCACGGAGCCGTCAGCTTTCTTTGCCCTGACCTTCACCGTCTTGCCCGGCGCGAAGTTCTCCAGCACGTGGGTTAGTCCCACAATGTCGTACGTCTCTTCGCCGGTGAGGGCGCAGGTTTCGGCGCTCTCGTCATCGAGGAATTGCAGTGGCAGGATTCCCATGCCCACCAGATTCGAGCGGTGAATGCGCTCGAAGCTTTCGGCCAGCACAGCACGTACGCCGAGCAAGCGCGGTCCCTTGGCCGCCCAGTCGCGCGACGAGCCTGAGCCGTACTCTTTGCCCGCAAGAATCATCAGCGGAGTGCCGGCAGCGCGATACTTCTCCGAGGCCTCGAAGATGAACATCTCTTCGCCCTGCGGCAGATGGCGGGTGTAGGCGCCTTCACGCTCGGGCGTGAGCTTGTTGCGCAGGCGAACGTTAGCGAAGGTGCCACGCATCATGACTTGGTGATTGCCGCGACGCGAGCCGTAGGAGTTGAAGTCCGCCGGCTTCACGCCATGCTCGATCAGGTATTTACCGGCGGGACTGTTGTGCTTGATCGATCCGGCAGGCGAAATGTGATCGGTGGTGACGCTGTTTCCGAGGAAGCAAAGCACGCGCGCGCCGCTGATGTCGCCGACCGGAGCCGGCTTCTTGGGCATGTTTTCGAAGTAGGGTGGATTCTGCACGTAGGTCGACTCGGCATCCCAAGTGAAGGTCTCACCCTGTGGGACATTCAATCCGCGCCAGCGCTCGTCGCCCTTGAAGACGTCGGTGTAGGCGCCGCGGAAGAGGTCTCCGGTGACAAACTTCTGCAGGACGTCCTCGACTTCTTTCTCGGTCGGCCAGATGTCTTTCAGGAAAACCGGCTTGCCGTTGGCTTTGCCGAGCGGCTCTTTGTAGAGATCGATGTCCATGCGTCCAGCCAGTGCGTAGGCGACGACCAGCGGCGGCGACATCAGGTAGTTGGCGCGTACCTCGGAGTTGATGCGGCCTTCGAAGTTGCGATTACCGCTGAGCACCGAGGCGACGACCAGGTCTTTCTCGGTCACGACATTCGAGACTTCCTGCGGCAGCGGGCCTGAATTGCCGATGCAGGTGGTGCAGCCGTATCCGACGACGTTGAACTTCAGTTTCTCGAGGAAGGGAAGCAGGCCGGAGCGAGTGAGGTATTCGGTGACGACCAGCGAGCCGGGCGCGAGCGAGGTCTTCACCCAGGCCGGAACCGTCAGGCCTTTCTCGACCGCTTTCTTGGCCAGCAAGCCGGCGCCGATCAGCACCGATGGATTCGAGGTGTTGGTGCAACTGGTGATGGCCGCGATGACGACGCTGCCGTGATGCAGTCCGCCGTTGAGCTGAACGTGCTCTTCGACGCCGTCCTGCTGCGAGTCCATGCCGGCGGCGCGTCCGCCTTCGGCCTCCCAGCGCGAGCCCTGCTTTGGCGGAACCTGCTGCCCGGGCTTGAGCAGCGTGGGCAGCGCCTTGTCGAACGACTCGGCGGCCTGCGATAGCGGCACGCGATCCTGCGGACGCTTGGGCCCGGCGATGCTGGGCTCGATAGTTGCGAGATCGAGTTCGAGCACGTGCGTGTATTCGGCCTCGGGCGTGTGCTCGTCGTGGAAGAGCCCCTGCGCCTTGTAATAGGCCTCGACCAGCGCGACCAGTTCTTCGGGACGACCGCTGAGGCGCAGGTACTTCAACGTCTCGTGATCGACGGGGAAGATGCCGCAGGTCGCTCCATACTCAGGAGCCATGTTGGCGATGGTGGCGCGATCGGCCAGCGGCAGGTTGCGCAGTCCGGGACCAAAGTATTCGACGAACTTGCCGACCACGCCGTGCTTGCGCAGCATCTCGGTGACGGTGAGCACGAGGTCCGTGGCGGTCGAGCCCGCTTTCAGTCTGCCGCGCAGCCGCACGCCGACCACCTGCGGGATGAGCATCGACACCGGCTGGCCGAGCATGGCGGCTTCGGCTTCGATTCCGCCGACGCCCCAGCCGAGCACGCCAAGTCCGTTGATCATCGTGGTGTGGGAATCGGTGCCGACCAACGTATCGGGATAGGCCAGCGGTTTGCCGCTCTCGCCGTTCGCGCCGACGAACACGACGCGCGCGAGATATTCCAGGTTGATCTGGTGAACGATGCCGGTGTCGGGCGGCACGATGGCGAAGTTCTTGAAGGCAGTCTGTCCCCAGCGCAGGAAGGCGTAACGCTCTTTGTTGCGCACGAACTCCAGTTCGGCGTTGAGTTGCAACGCCTGTGCGGTTCCAAACTCGTCGACCTGCACCGAGTGATCGATAACCAACTCGGCGGGTTGCAGAGGATTAATCAGCGACGGGTTGCCGCCGAGGGCCTTCATGGCGTCGCGCATGGCCGCGAGATCGACTACCGCCGGCACGCCGGTGAAATCCTGCAACAGCACACGGCTGGGCATGAAAGCGATCTCTTGCACCGGGGTGCTCTTCGCGGACCAGGACGCCAAGGCGCGGATATCGTCGGCCTTCACGGCTTTACCGTCTTCGCGGCGCAGCAGGTTTTCGAGCAGGATGCAAAGCGAATAGGGAAGATGCTTGACCGAACATCCGTGCTGTTCGAGGGCGTTGATGCGATAGATCTCAAATTCGTGGTTGCCGACGCGGAGGGTTGAGCGGCTGCCAAAACTATTCATGAATAAATCCTTCTTTCTACGAATGAAGTCAAGGTTGGGCGCGGCGGTACGGTGGGCGGCACTGTCTATCTTAGAACGGCAGCGCAGGAGATGTCAGCCCCGGGGCGTTCGGATTGTTTAAATCTTTCGAATTCGGCGATTCATTTCAGGTTGTAAAGCCAAAGACAGTGATCAATGAGCTGCTCGGGCTTGTACTGCCAAAGCCAGTGAAAGGCGTCGGTGTCAGGCAGGTTCTGGCCGGAAAGCAGGGTAGGGCTTATCACGACCGTTCCCTTCACTTTTTTGTGGGGCGCAAGCGGCATGGCGTGGATTCCGTACAGCGCCGGGTCTACAGATCCGAAATAAGCGAGCTGCTGTGGCTCATTCGGGTGTTGCTGCTGGTAATGGCGCAGCGCGATCAGTCCCTGTCCCCAATCGAGATTGCTGTCGGTGAGCAGCCGCCAACTGTTCTGCGGGCGGACGAAGACGTTGAAATACGAAAGATAGTCGGGCGCGTAACGCAGTGCGTCGGCGGCATTCAGGCAGAGCGCGAAGATTATGAGCGCCTTGGCAAGGTTTGATCCGTGAGCGCTCGGGTCGGCCATCCTTCCCTTGTGTTGGGAAGGATGGGATCGCCAAATCCCGCCCGCGACCAGCAGCGCGAACGGATATAGCGGCAGGATGTGGCGTTCGCCGATGTTGTACTTGGCGTTCAGCGCAAACACGAAGAACACCAAGGGAAAGATCAGCATCAACAGCAGATCGGATGGCGAGTCGGAGTGCCTCCAGATGCGAAGCCATAGGCTGGCGACAAGTAAGACCAGCAAGACAGTTGGCCACTTGAGCGCCATGGCCACTGGGTAATACGCGAGGATCCCTCCCTGCGGATAAATCTTCCCCAGAAACCACGCAGGTCTGCCGTGATGATTGTTGCGCCCAACTTCGCGCAGACCCTCGACAAACTCTCCGGCAGGAACGATGGTGCTCAGGTGCAGCCCGGTGGACGATGGCCAAATGCGCGCCTCGCGATTAGGAAAAGTCGCGCGAACCTGGCCGTTGCCGATCTCGAGATGCGAGACGTGAAAGAAATATCCGGCCCACAGAACCAACACGGCGATGGCCAACGCGCCCAGAGCGGGCCTCCAGTTGAGTCGGATAGAGAACAGGCGAGTCTGATCGCGACTGATGAACAGCATCAAGAGCAAAGCCAGCAGTACCAGCGGAGGCGCATAGAACTTCGACAGCAGAAGACCGCCGAGGAGCAATCCGATGAGCGCGGTCTGGGTTGCGGTTCGACGGTGTCGCCATCGGATCAGCTGCACCGCGATGAGAAAGATGAACAGCGCGCCAATGCCGTCTGTGGTTGCAACCGAAAAATGCGCGATCAGCGAAGGCGTAAACGCAAACAGCGCCAGCGCGACATTGGCGGCGCCTTCCGAGAAGATTCGTCGAGTAGCGAACCATAGCGCGATACCGAGCGCGATACCCAGCAGGGTGTTCATGGGCCGCGTACGCCAGGCAAGCCACTCCGGGCCAGGCTGCAGGCGCGTGACGAGGAAGTCGCGGTCGGTGAACTGCACCTCGTACTCGAGCGGGGTGGTGGCAATAGGAAGCGTCAGCCAGAGTCGACCGAGCGGGGGGTGATCATTCCATCGCTCGAATCGGCCCATACGCCACGCTTCCGAGCCCGCAATGATGTGCGCCGGTTCGTCGTAGGTCAGCGACTGCGTTTTGATGAACCAGAGGGACTGGATCGCGAACAGTGCGAGCAGAATGCAGGGGATGAGGCGGAGGCGCGAGTTGGGAGTGGCGTTGATGGTCAGAGTCCCAATAGCAAATCATAGGGTACTCGGTGGAACGTTCGAAAGCAGGTCCTTCGCTCCGCTCAGGATGACAGATCAAGGTCCCTGCCCAATTAGAGCTGTTCGCGGCGCCAGCAAACTGCAGGTCCCTCGGCTCCGCTGCGCTCCGCTCGGGATGACACCGTTTATTGTTTGAGCCAAACGGTAGGAACCGGGTAGCGAAAAGCCAAAAGCCAAGAGCCAAGAGCGGCCTTCCTCACGACACATCGATGGCGCCGCGCACATTCAGCATGTGCTCCATCGCGATCGCCACACCGACACAGAAGAACACCAGCATGACCAGCGTGTCGTCACCCAGCGAAGATTCGACCAGTGAAGTAAGCAGAAAGGCCACAAACCCGGTGAAGATGCCGGTGGCGACGGCGAAGCCGAAATGCGTTCGCAGCCGGAGCCGAGGCAGCAGGCGCAATAGATAGATGACGTAGGCCACCACGAACCAAAGCCACGCAGCAAGGGTCAGGAAGCCTCGCTCGGCGGCAAGCTGTACCAGGTCAGAGTGAAAGTTCCAGAACTTCTGAAATCTCGCGAAGCCTTGAAGGTTCCATTCCGGCCAGCGGTTCTGTATCGAATCCATGCCGACGCCGAACAGAGGATGTTGCCTCGCGAGGCGAACGCCATCGTTCCACATCAGCAGGCGGTATTGCGTTCCGGGGTCGCGCACGTCCACCCACTTGAGACCGCGGGTGTGCTGGATCCAAAGCACCGCCGCGACCGCGAGAATCGCCAAAGCCGAAATGAACCACAGACGGACCCGCCGCGCCGACATCAGGAACAAGGCGATCATGCATCCGACCAGCACTCCGCTCAGGGCAGAGCGCGTTTGAGTGGCGAATACCGTAGCCGTAATGGCGAGAAACATCACCGCGAAGAGGATTTGCCGCCAGCGTTTCCGGGCCGGAGTACCGAGCATGAGCGCCCATGCGAGGCACGCGAGCGGAGCGAAGACCTCAGCCAGCTTCCCATAATGCCCGAGAGTACCTGCGGCACGATAGGGAGTTGACTTCACCAGCAGAACCGTGGGGGTGACCTGGCCGTTGGCGGCGAAATCTCCGGCGCGGGCGAACGTCTCCTTGTAGCGAACCGGAGATCCACGCATAAATCGCACAGGAATCGTCGAGTCAGGCGAGATGCCGGCGACCGCATGAATAATGTCATTTGGCGTGTGAATCGACTGGCCGTGGATGGCGACGATCGTATCTTCAGGGCGAAGGCCTGCGTCGTAGAGCGGTGTGCCGGGGCCGATGAAAGCAATCTTCAAGCCCATTCCCCGCAGATACTGCCAGGCCGTGAAGCCTGCGACGGCGGTCGCCGACAACAGAAGCAGCAGGATGAGAGTGCGCACTTGCGACAGCCGTCCCAGGCTCTGTGCGAAGAGCGTGGCGATCAGCGCCGTCCAGCATACGAGCTTCATGTGCGGCCAGCTCATGTAGGGCTCGTACGACAGAGCGCAGGAGATGCCGCTCAGTACGATGTAGGCCAGCAATGGCAGGGCGAGAGGTTGCGGGCGCAGACGCTTGCGTTCGACGATCAGCGAGACCAGCCAGATACAG
This sequence comes from uncultured Acidobacteriaceae bacterium, assembly GCA_963846795.1. Lineage (GTDB taxonomy): Bacteria > Acidobacteriota > Terriglobia > Terriglobales > Acidobacteriaceae > CAVVDY01. Next base: position 746,129 of record CAWJXJ010000009.1, on the reverse strand, counting down.
AAGGCCGCCAGCCATGCATAGCGCGCTCCTTTGATGGACCACGGCAGCAGAATGGCGAACAGGCCAAAGAAGAAGAAAATTGCGAGAGAAAGAAAATTGGCGACAGGCGAGCTGGAGTAGCGGGTTGTCGCCTGCGCCTGCGTCTCTAGATGCACCACAGAGATTGTATCGTGACCTGCGCTGCTCTTCAGTGGCTGGGGAGATGGAAGGCGAGCAAATTCGACGCTCCGACAAAGACCATGCCGGCAGCCACCGTCGGCACCGATACAGCCACGGCCGGGTAGCTCCACAGCAACGAGCCGGTAGCGGCATTCAGCGCGTAAAGATTGTTGTCGGCGGACCCGATGTAGACCACGCCGTTCGCCACGACGGCTGAGGAAAGGATGATGCTGCCCGTGGTGTACTTCCACAGCAGCGAGCCCGTGCTGGCATTCAACGCGTAGACAGTATTGTCTTCAGACCCGATGTAGACGATGCCGTTAGCAACGGCTGGGGACGAATAGACAGGGCTGCCAGTCGTGTACTTCCAGAGCAACGCTCCAGTTGCGGCGTTCAGGGCATAGACATTTCCGTCGTAGGATCCGACATAGACCGCGCCGTTAACGACCGCCGGCGACGACTCGACCAAGCCGCCAGTCGCGTAGCTCCAGAGCAGTGTTCCATTAGCGGCGCTCAGCGCATGCAAATTGTTATCGCGGCAGCCGACGTACACGATTCCGTTAGCAATTGCCGGCGAAGAGGCGATGCCGCCTCCGGCTGTGTACTGCCACAAGAGGGTCCCGGTGTTGGCGTTCAGGGCATACAGGTTGTTGTCCACCGATCCGACATACACCACGCCGTTAGCCACCGCCGGCGACGACAGGATTTGCTTGCCGGTGGTGTACTTCCACAACAGCGCGCCGGTGTTGGCATTCAACGCGTACAGATTGTTGTCGGTCGATCCGACGTACACCACACTATTGGCAACCGCGGGCGACGAGAGCACCTGGTTGCCGGTCGGGAACCTCCACAGCATGGTGCCGCTCGTGGCATTCAAGGCTTGCACACTGTTGTCGGAGGCGATAAACCCGACAAAGACGACGCCGTTCGCCACCGCTGGTGCGGAATAGGAGGCTCCTCCCGGGCTGTATTGCCAATCCAGAGTTAGGTTCCCGACGTTGGCGGGGCCCAGTATGACCTCATACGGGTTATAGCCCGTGTGGCACGAATTGAAGCGAAACTGCGATCCCCATTGGATTAGGTCGCTGGCGCCATCGCACGATTGATCAGGCGGTGGAAGTAGCCTCCGCTGTGCCAGAGCAATGGTGCTGACCAGCAGGAGCAGGCAATAGCAGCAGAGGATCCTGATCCTCACTCTCATTGGAGAAATGGAAAGGTGCGACTCAGTTTTCATGAAACTCATTGCCGCAGCAGCAGTCCCTTCAGCACCGACTGCTGTTTCAGGATGAGCGACTCGATTCCGCTGCGGGCCAGGGCCATCATCTTATTGAACTGGGCGTCGTCAAACGGACGTTTCTCTGCCGTGGCTTGCACTTCAATGATGCGCTTGCTGCCCGTCACGACCAGATTCATATCGACGTCGGCGCGGGAATCTTCTTCGTAGGCCAGATCGAGCATAACCTCGCCATCGACAATACCGACGCTGGTCGCGGCGACATAATCGCGGATAGGAGCGACGGTGATTGCGCCCGATTCCACCATGCGCATCATGGCCAAACCCATGGCGACGAACGCTCCCGTGATCGATGCAGTTCGCGTTCCACCGTCGGCCTGGATGACGTCGCAGTCGAGAAACAATGTGTGCTCGCCCAGCTTGTCCATCTCGGTGACCGCGCGCAGCGAACGGCCAATGAGTCGTTGAATCTCCTGCGTGCGTCCGCTGGGATGACCTTTCACCACCTCGCGCGGCGTACGGGTCAGCGTGGCGCGCGGCAGCATCGAGTACTCGGCCGTGACCCATCCTTTGCCGCTGTTGCGCAGGAACTGCGGGACGGTGTTCTCCAGTGTGGCAGTGCAGATCACGCGCGTGTTGCCCAGTTCGATGAGACAGGAACCTTCAGCGGTGGAGATGAAGTCGGGCACGATGCTCACCGGCCGCATCTGTTCGAGCGAGCGATTGTCGGAGCGAAAGATCATAAGAGGGGATTGTAGAAGAAACCCATTCACCACGGAGGCACGGAGGACACGGAGAGGAAGAAGGTCTTGTTATTTCACCACAGAGACACAGAGGCACGGAGAATTAGGAATTCGTCACGGAGACACGGAGGAATTTGAGTTGTCATCCTGAGCAAAGCGAAGGACCTGCTGTTTGCGCAGAGTGCCAACGAATGTCGCTAACACACTAAAGTTCGAGGTTTGACCGCATTCCTCCGTGTCTCCGTGGTGAAGCTCTCACTTTTTCGCTTTGCCCAGTACCTCTGACTGAAACAGCCTTTCGTCCACGCGATGCAAGCGCTTGATCATCGCCGGAGTCAGCAGCTTGTAGTGCTTCACTTCGAACAGATAGATAGGGATGAACCAGATCGGCTTCTCGGTCGTCATCCACTCACGAGCGTCGAAGCGGGCGAGGTTTACCGGACACGAGAAGGTTCGCATTGTGCGCTCGCGGCGCATATTGAAGTAGGTGTTGAAGTAGCTCATGGCTAGCTCGCGCAACGAGCGGTAAACCGGCTCACGATACCTGCATCCCGTATAGTTCGACTTGGCCAGCGCTCCCCAATGGTTCTTCACTTTGAACGCAGCGACCACGTGATCGGTGTCGTGCTCGGCTTCGAAGTCGACGATGAGCGGCGGATGTCCCAACACGCGCAGCGCCGCCGCGGCAAATAACGCCCCTTCCAGGCAATGCGCTGTCTGCTCGCGCAATACTCGGCGGGGCGACCATGCCGTGTCTTCGAGGTGGTAGGGCAGGTCGTCGAGAAAGCGCTGGATTCCGTGTGGCTCCTTGAAGCTGCGGATTTTGCGCAATTCTGCCGGAGTAAAACCCCAGTTCTTGCTGTTCATGGCGGAAGACAAAGTCTACAGGAACCGCAATCATTCGCAGAATTTCGACACAGGATTGCGACAGAACGCGTGTAAAATGTGGCTCCCCTTCAGGCAGAGCTGGTAATCCCAGGTCATTTACAGGCGCAGTTCGTGCAGGTGAGGCGCATTCCCGGCCGTGTGATTTAGTGATGGAGGCGAGAGATGAGTGTGTTCCGTGTCCCAGCCCTTTGGTTTCTGATCATGGTGATCATATTTGCAGGCGGCCGGCCATCGCCGGTCCACGCCCAATTCAGACGCAAGAGTGGGGCCGGGTTCACTGAGATCAAGTGGCAGGACTACACCTATAAGTTTCTGCCGGGAAATCGCATGGCCCAGGTTATCAATTCAGGCAATCACGTCATCGGCACCATTCTCGACCAAGGTGGCGACCTGCAACTCCTGCTTACGGTTACGGGCGACGAGGCAGACAAGGCGCAGAAGGCGTTTCAAGCTTGGAAGGACTCAGGCGGAGAAGCAGCCGTCGGCTATAAAGCCAGCACGCCGCCAACCTCCACTGCGGCGGCAGCAACTCCGTCGACCGCGAGTGCTCCGCCAAAATCTGCATTGACTGTCGATGGTGTTATCGCGATGCTTCAGGCGGGCATCTCCAACGACATCATCATCGAGAAGGTCCACAAGAGCGGGCAAACGTTTGATCTGAGCTCCGACGACATGGTCCGGCTCAAGAATGCCAAGGCCAGCGATGCGCTGATGAAGGCGATGATCGAGTCCGGTCCTGGTGCAGCTAGCGCCGGCGCGCAGACCTCGACCACGACTCCATCTGCCCAGACCACGGCGCCGCAATCGCAATCAGCATCCGCGACCCAGCCCTCGAACTCAAATACCGCATCATCGAAGAATTCGACAGAGTACAAAGGGCACGGCAACGGACTGGGCTCTGTCCTTGATCCGTTCAAGGGGAAGTCGGTGATCGATTACGCCGGCCTGCGCAACATCTTGCCGCAGTGGGACCCGGAGAAGCCGCTCTCGGAGCAGTTTCCGCACATTGCGATCACGGTAGACTATGCGCCGCCAGGCTGGATGGATTCCTACCTGACAGATGCAAGTGCGCAGGGAAGAAGCATCATCTCGCATTGTTGGAAGCTGAACGCGACCGTGTGGTCCGACGCTCAGACTTCAAAGAAGGTCCCGTTCGAATGGTGCAGTAATAAAGATGAGTTCCTCGACCGGCTGGCCCCCGACTACATTCCCAGCCTCTACCCGCGCCACATCGACCGCGACTACAACACCGGTATCCAGCGGAGCGAAGGGCCGCAGCCGCCAAACACTCTGATTCCTAACGATCGCAAGACGCTGGACATGGAGGCGAAAACCAATCCTCACGGGGCGAGCCCTGACCTGAACCACGACATCTATACGCAGTTCGCGTTGATGTTTGCCAACGTTCGCAAGGACCTGGGACAGACGCTCACCAACGATGGCGACCCCCGGGTGTGGATTGTCTCAATCAAGAAGGCGGCCGGACCGTCGATCTTCTGACGAGAAACTCTCACAGCTGCGCCCGATCTGTACGCTCGCCCGCTGAGGTGCTCTCGCGAGAGGTGCTGGGTTGACCGGCACCTCACTGCGTTACAACTTTCGACGTTGTTCCCGCCTCTCAGCAAGTGCGCCCGTTCACAAACATGCGGCGGGCGGCTAAGTTAGGGCCTGGAAGACACGAACCCCGGGTTGCAGTGCTTCTTCTGCCTGAGACCTGGAGTGGCGATGTCCCGAGTCGTGAAGCTTACCTTGGCGGCGGTGTGCGTTTTTTGCCTGCACGCGGCCGGCTTTGCCCAGCTCAGTGTTGCACCAACTCCGCTGACCTTAGACGAAGACCCTCCTGTCGTGCAGACGCCCGCGTATTCAAACTTCGCCGACCCGCAGTGCGACCCTGACGGCACAATTTACATGAGGCATGAATCCGCTGACGACAATTCCTGGGACCTTGCCAGGGTTTCGCCGGATGGCAGCGCCAGGCAGATCGAACTCGCCGCAGTTCCGGGATTTGGCGACAGCCATACCTTCGCCATTGCCACCTCCGAGGGCGGAGCTGTGGATGAGATTGTGCGTGCATGGGACAGCACCGACAGAAGCGACTCTCCCGCAATCTACTTCTTGCAGTTCGATGCTGACGGCAGTTTTCGCTCCCGGCAGCGCATCGAGAACGAGTTCATTCCTGCGATGCTGCTGCCATTGCCCAGCGGCGACTTCTTCGCAGCCGGCGTGGTAATGAAGAAGCTCTCGGGAGTGGAGGACGTCGCAGAGGTCCCGGCGGCGGGCATCTTCGATTCCGACGCCCAACTTATCGCCAGGCTGCAAGGCTCGCCGCCTAAGCCGGGGGCGAATGCCAATCCGTCGTCCACCACCGACACCGACGATGCGCTCGCGCAAGGCGGCCATGTAACCCTGGGCGATGATGGCGACATCTATGTGTTGCTCTCTGGTACTAACACTCGCGTGCGCGTCTATCGCCAGACAGGGGGCTTCCGCCGGGAAATGATGTTGCAGCAGCCGTTTCAGGAAGGCCTCGCCACTGGCGTATGGGTCTCCGGCGGACGCATGCTGGTGACGTACGAAGGCGAAGCCGATGATCCCAAAGACGCCATCACTTACATCCTGTACGATGCGGGCACCGGCCAGTTAATACGCGCCTATCGGCCGCAATTCACAGGAGCGGTGGCTTGCTTCCAGGATGGCCAAAGCCTGACTGTGCTGGTGAACCAGAAGTATTCTGGGCAGTTGGCGATTGGGACGGCGGAGCTGCAGTGAGCGAAGAGCTACCAGCCATCAGCTATCAGCCGCCAGCTTGGGGTGGCCGCATTTTGAGATTGGCTTGTGAATACACTTACCGGGAGATTGACGCGCCGAACTGTTGGTCGGGCGGCTGGGCGCTTACGTTTTGGCTGTGCGCGTCTTACTCTTTTTGCTTTTCGTGCTCCGGTGATGCCGTGCGGGTCGCAGCGTAGCCTTCACCCGGCGCTCGGCGGCTGATGGACTCTCCGCGTAATCAGGGTCGAACATGGCAATCACGGTAGTGGCGCGGGTCGAGTATTTTCGCGCCCACTGGCTGTGAATCAGGCTGGCTTGCACCTCCTGCCAGTACTGAAGGTCGCTTGCTGCTCCTACAGTGTAGGATGCATTTTCCAAACGTGCATCCTGGTTGATGAGCTCGAGGAAGGTTGAGAACTCTTCCAGATTCACGCCCATCTGGTAGACCAGTTGAGTCAGCGCCATCTGTTGCGAGCCGGTCCACTGATCGAAGCCCCGGCAATAAGCGCGCGCATTATGGATCGCCTGCACCTCGGCAACGCGCAGCAGGTCGAGCGCCTCGTCGTCCGTAACCGCCGGCGGCAATTGACGAATCTTCTTGCGGTACTTGCGCGTGCCCCATGCCTCCAGGTTCGCCTCGTAATCCGTGAGTATGGACTGCAACCGCAGCATGTCGAGTCCCGCCGCCAGCCATAGCTGCTCAGACGAAGGCTCGAGAAACGGGTGCGGGTTCAGCGGGTCGCCTTGCAGGTGCGAGCGCGCCGGCAGGCTCAAGGTGAATCCGGCGCCGATGAGCGGGTCGCTGGTCTTGGGATCGGGATAAGCGGCCAGCACCCAACCTTCATGCTTCTTGTCGCGCAGGATCTCCGTCAGCCGGGTGAATGAAAACTTGATGTCGGAGCTGCTGAGTTCGAAGAACGGCTCCAGCCCGGCAGGCACCCCGGCAGCAGGCAAGGGGAGCAGGGCATCACTTGGCGCGGGCCAACTGCTCACCCGGGCAGTTCCTGTAGAGGTGGTTCGAGCCGACAATTTGGGCGTGGCAGCCGCAACTGTTTGACCCGCGGCGATGGCTTGGCCAGCCAGTGTGGCGCATAGCAGCGTAACCACTTGGCCCCACAGAGATAGCCCGAACTTATGGCCAGCCACTCTCACCCCAACAGAGTAGCGCAATCCGCCAAAGCTTTGAATATCTGATTGAATTCCGGGCGAAGCCGGATATATTTCCTGGGCCCAAATTCCGATTTGGCACGCCATAAGGGGTGCAGACCCTGGTTTTCGGCTTGTCACACGCAGTGGGGTTGTATGTCACAGACAAGCGCAACCGCCAGACGCAAAATAGCGGCGGGCATTGGAACCTACCACTTCGGCCCAACTATCCCCCTGTTGCCCGAAGAAACCGAGAAGCAGATGCAGGACCTGTCTTCCCATTTAAGAGAGTAGCCAATGTTCTGAGCAAGTTCGTTCGGTCCACAGATCGAGCGCAAACCGAACACGACAGAGAACAAGACTGCTTTTACCAACGCATGCGTGTTGTTGGGCTCCCGGTGCGCACCGGGAAACATTTAACGCACTTGTTAAGGACTGCTCGCCTTCCACGAAGCAGTTCCTGGTCTTAGGAGGAAATTAATGAGGAAGATTGCTCTGCTTTCCCTTTTCGCGATGCTATTTGCCTTGACGGCCACATTCGCGACCGCGCAGTGCCCGAACATCCCTAACTTTGCTTGCTCTTTCTACGCTGGCGATCTTGACCTGAATGATCCGAACCAGAACGGCTTGGCGAACGAGAATGACGCCATCGTCGGCGGCAGCCCGTACGGCGCTGCCACCTTCCAGAACTTCAACTGGGGCGGCGGTCTCGTTGACGGTCTCTTCACGAACAATCTCAGCGGCCTGAATCCAGCGAGCGCCTATTGGGAAATTCGCACTGGCGTTTCGGAAGGAAACGGTGGCACCCTCATCGCTTCCGGTACCGCTTCCGGCGGGAACTTCTCCTCCACGGCGACCGGCCGCGCTGACTTCGGTTTCAACGAGTACAGCTATGCCGCGTTGAATCTGAATACGTTCCTTGGCGCCGGTCAGTACTGGTTCGCGGTTGTTCCGCAGGATACAGGCAATGCCAACCGTTCGTTCAACAGCGACACCGACGGTCTGAACAGCATCGGCAGCCAGACTAGCGGCCTGCAGTACTTCGATAGCGCGTTCTTCGGCGCGAACTACACCAACGCCAACAACGAAGGAGTTTTCAACATCTTCTCCGGCGGGGTGCTCTACGCCACTCCTGAGCCGTCGAGCTTGATCATGCTGGGCTCCGGGCTGCTGGTGGCTGCGGGCGCGTTCCGTCGTCGTTTCATGTAGGATGAGAGCGATGTCCTGAACAGGGACATGCTGGGCGGGGTGCCGTGCACCTCGCCCTTTTTAGGTTTGCCCACCATGCCGCTACGGCGCCTATGTGACCTGACATCTGAGACCGGTTCGCAAAGCGAGGGCCTGCCGTGAGCAACCAACAGCAGGTTCTTCGCTTCGCTCAGAATGACAATTCGTTAGAGTTGGCGCTGAGGCTGGCAAAGCCTGAAAATCACCTTCCTCCGTGTCTCCGTGGTGAACCGCTTTTGTCCCCCCTCGGTTGACCCTGTTTCTCGCTCAACCCTACAATCGAGTTTCTTTCATCGCGTTCTGAAAGGCTTCATGGCAATCGAGCTATTCAACACCCTGTCGGGGAAGGTCGAGGAGTTTCGTCCTCTGGAAGACAACCTGGTCCGCATGTATGCGTGCGGTCCCACGGTGTATGACTACGGGCACATCGGCAACTTCCGCACCTTTATCGTCGTCGACACGCTGCGCCGATTCCTGAAGCAGAGTGGCTACCAGTTGAAGCACGTCATGAACATCACCGACGTGGACGACAAGATTATTCGCAATGCCGCGCGCGATGGCGTCACGGTGCAGGAGTACACGGCGAAATACAAGAAGGCGTTTCTGGAAGACGCCGATGCGCTGAACATTCAGCATCCCGAATTGATCGTTAATGCGACCGATCACATCGACGAGATGGCGCACTTCATCGCCGTCCTGCGCGACAAAGGATTTGCGTACGAGACGGACGATGGTTCCTACTACTTCCGCATTGCGAAGTTTCCCGACTACGGCAAGCTGTCGAAGAAGGATTTCACCGGCATGGAAGACGGTGCGCGCGTCGACGTTGATGAATACGAAAAAGACAACGCGCGCGACTTTGCGCTGTGGAAGGCTCCTAAGCCGGGCGAGGCGCAGTGGGATACCGAGATAGGGCCGGGGCGGCCGGGCTGGCACATCGAGTGCTCCACCATGTCGATGAAGTATCTGGGCGAGACCTTCGACATCCACGCGGGCGGTGAGGACCTGATCTTCCCGCACCACGAGAACGAAATTGCGCAATCGGAGGCGAAGACCGGCAAGCCGTTCGCGCATACATGGGTGCATTCGCGCTTTCTGCTGGTGGAAGGCGAGAAGATGTCGAAGAAGCTCGGCAACTTCTACACCGTCCGCGACCTGGTGCTGATGGGGCACAAGCCGTCGTCGATACGCTTCCTGCTGATGTCGGTCCCCTATCGCAAGCAGCTCAATTTCACCTTCGACGGGCTGACGCAGGCGGCGAACTCGGTTGAACGATTGCGCAACTTCAAGCTGCGGCTGGAGACGACGCAGTGGCCGGAAGGCGCCAATCCCAAGATTGCCGAAATGGCGGCGCAGGCATCCGCAGATATGACTGCCGCGCTCAGTGATGACTTGAACACCGCGCGCGCTTTGGGAACGATGTTCGACCTGGTGCGCGATGTGAACGCTGCCGCGGACGCAGGCGACGTTCGCAAGGTCGATGTCGCTCGGGTTCTGAAAGCCTTGAGCCAATTCGATGAGATCTTTGCCGTGCTCAACGACGACGATGCGGGCAAGGTGCGCGGCGTTGTCGAATGGGCGCAGCAGGAAGGCTTGCAGGACAAGATCACGCCGGCGGCAGCCGAGATGGCCAAAGCCGCAGCGCTGTCCGATGAAGAGGTCGAGCGCCTGGTCGCCGAACACTCGCAGGCGCGCAAGGTCCGCAACTTCGCGCGCTCCGACGAGATTCGCAATCAACTGGCTGAGCAGGGAATCATCCTGGAAAACACCAAGGACGGCGTGCGCTGGAAGCGGAAGTGACAAGTAACCGCGGATGAACGTGGAAAACGCGGATCGGAATAGATCGGAACAATGCGCATCCTGAGTGTGGGCGAGATTTTGTGGGACGTCATCGGCCCGACCGAGCACCTGGGCGGCGCGCCGCTCAATTTCGCAGCTCACGCTCAAACGCTGGGACACGAAGTGTTTCCGCTGAGTGCGGTAGGGGATGACGAACGTGGACATCGCGCGCTGGATCTGATTCGCGGGCGCGGTATTTCTACCGAGTTTATTCGTGTGCTCGCGGACCAACCAACCGGCACCGCCGAAGTTGAACTCGACCTGGACGGCAAGCCGACGTTCCGTATCGTGCGCCCCGTCGCCTATGATTTTGTCGAGCTCTCGATAGCAGACATCCAGGTTCTGACAAGGCTTGACCCGCAGTGGGTCTATGTCGGGACACTGTTCCATACTTCGAGCGCAGCGCTGGGCTCCACGCTTCGCCTGCTGCAGTATCTGCCTTCGGCGCAACGTTTCTACGACATCAATTTGCGCGACGAAAACTGGAATCTGACCGCGGTCGAACAGCTCTCGTCTCATTCGACGGTGGTGAAGCTCAACGACTGGGAGGCCCAGTGTCTTGACGCGACCTTCGATATGGAAGGTGAACACGAATCAATTGCGAGCTTCGCCCGTCGCTGGGCAGACCGCTTCAATGTTGAAATTGTGTGCGTCACCTCTGGCGAGCGCGGCTGCTCAATTCTGAAAGACGGGCAGCTTACGCAGGTTCCTGGCTTTCGCGTCGACATCATTGATACGGTTGGTGCGGGCGATGCCTTCGCCGCCGGGTTCGTTCATGGCTTGAGCCAGGGATGGAACATCGAGCAGATTGGCCGTTTCGCAAACGCGGTCGGTGCCGTTGTGGCCAGCAAGCCGGGCGCGATTCCGGAGTGGAGCATCGACGAAGTGCGGGAGAAACTCGGGAAATAGATTTTTTAGCAAGTGGAAAGATTAAAGAGTATTGACTGTCATCCTGAGCCCGCCGTGGCGGGCGAAGGACCTGCTTTTCTCCGCATCACGTTGCAGCGACAGCGGTGAGTGACTATGCGGCGACATTCATTTTGCTACAACCACGTTCCGCGCTAGACTGAATTAATGTTTCAGGTTCCTATGAACCATCGCCGCCTCATTGTGAATGCTCTGCTGGTTCTAGTCACCGGTGCGATGAACGTCTGCCTCGCCCAGTCCGCGCCGAGCGCAGCACCTGCTCCGCAAAATGCGAGTGCTCCTGCCGTGACTACGCCCGCGGCTCCAGCGCCGGTGCAGGTGACGGCGCGCGGCAGTCAGCTCGAAGTCAAAGTTCCCGATCAGGCGCCGTTGAGCACGGTGATGTCAACGCTGTGTCAGGAGCAGAAGCTGAAATGCACCGGCACGGAGACGCTGGCGAGCTATCGCGGACCGGCGATGTCGGTAGACGGTACGTTGCGACAGGTGATCGCAAAGCTAGTGGAAGGCACCGACGTCAACTACGAATTTTCGCGCTCGGCGGAAGGTAGCGCCACGGCCATTGTCTTCCTGGGACATGCGCCCAAGGGAACCGCACCGGTTCCGACGGCTGAGCAACCTGCGCCACCTCCTCCGACTCGGGCTCTGCACTCGCGGCCGTTCCCGGGCAAGTTTCCGCCGGAGTCCGGGCAGCCACCTCAATCCAGTCCCACGCCGCAGCAGTAGGTCGTCTGGAATGGCGGAGGGATGCATTAGCGTGTCTCTTCCCAGCGTCTTTCTCTGCAAGAACTCTCGAAAAGTGGTTTGATAGTCGTCATGCGCAAGGAATCCGATAGCCATGGCGAAATCGAAGTCCCCGAAGAGCGCCTTTGGGGAGCCCAAACCCAGCGCTCACTGCAGTACTTCAGCATCGGCACCGAGTTGATGCCGCGCGAGATGATCACCGCGTATGCCGTGCTGAAGAGGGCGTCTGCCACGGCGAATCATCAGTTGCACCATCTCTCAGAGGAAAAGTACGCATTGATTTCGCAAGTGTGTGATGAACTCCTGGCTGGGCAGCACCAGGACATGTTCCCTCTGCACGTGTGGATGACGGGCAGCGGCACGCAATTCAACATGAACGTGAACGAAGTCATCTCCAACCGCTGCTGCCAGCTTGCGGGCACGCCGCTGGGTTCCAAGCATCCGGTGCATCCCAACGACGACGTGAACATGTCGCAATCGTCGAACGACAACTTCCCATCGGCCATGTACATCGCTGCAGCGGTTGGCGTGAAACAGCGGTTGATGCCGGCGGTGCAAGCTTTGCATGACGCGATCGCCGATAAAACCGAAGAGTGGAAAGACATCATTAAAATTGGCCGCACGCACATGCAGGATGCGACGCCGCTCACGCTGGGGCAGGAGTGGTCGGGATACGCCGCGACGCTCGCCGATGATTTGCAGCGGATCGAGTCAGCCATGCCGGGTGTGTACCAGCTTGCGCTGGGAGGTACGGCGGTAGGCACAGGAATCAACGCGCCCGCGGGCTTCGCCGAAGCGGCTGCGGATGAGATCGCAAAGATCACCGGACTGCCATTCGTGAGCGCACCCAACAAATTTGCCGTACAGGGAGCACACGATGCTTTGGTGCAGCTTTCAGGCACGCTGCGCACGCTAGCGATTTCGCTGTACAAAATTGCGAATGATATCCGCCTGCTGTCGAGCGGGCCGCGCGCCGGCCTCGGTGAGTTGCACATTCCCGCAAATGAGCCGGGCTCGTCCATCATGCCGGGCAAGGTGAACCCGACGCAGGTTGAGGCGCTGACCATGATTGCCATCCAGGTGATGGCGAATGATGTCGCAGTCGGCTTCGGCGGAGCAGGCGGCTACCTGGAGATGAACGTCTACAAGCCGCTGATGATCCACAACATTATGCAGTCGATTACGCTGCTCAGCGATGGCTGCACAAACTTCCGCCAGCACCTGGTCGAAGGCACCAAGCCCAACCGGAAGAGAATTGCCGAACATGTCGAGCGCTCACTCATGCTGGTGACGGCGCTCTCTCCAGTGATTGGCTATGACAAGGCAGCGCATCTGGCGCACTACGCTATGGACCACGACCTCACGCTGAAAGAAGCCGCGCTTCAGCTTGGCTACGTGAGCGAGGAAGAGTTCGATCGCGTGGTCGATCCCAGCAAGATGCTGGGACCGACTACGGATAAAAACAAAAGCTAGGCATCGCGCAGCAATTTACGAGATGCGATCGATTTACTGCGGCTGCGGCTGCTGCATGCCATGGCGTCCGCGCTGGTCCATCATCTGCTGCCACTGGGTCTGCTGGTCGGATGTCAAGATCGGCTTGATCTGGCTATTCGTATTCTGCCGTATCTCCTGCATCTTGCTCCGGCGCTCTTGCTGCGTGAGCGAGCTGTCCGAGCGCAACGACTCCATTTGTTTCGACTCGTCTTCCAGAATTGGTTTGACCTTCTCTTGCTGATCGCTGGTGAGGTTGAGCTGCTGCGTGAGCATCTTCAGCCGTTGCTCGGGGGAAGGGGGCTGATGCTGACCATGCATTCCGCCGCCACCGCCCTGGCCGCCCATCTGCGCGTAAGCTGTAGCTCCGCCGCAGACTACGGCCATCGCCAGCGCACCGTGTACGAGAAACTTCTTCATCATTCGAAACTCCTTAAATAAAGGGTGAAACGTTACTGCCAGAATATACAGCGTGAGGGTCCAACCGGGCGAGCCCGAGGTTGCCATCAGTATTACTACTTCGTCGAACTTCTTGAGGAACGAGCTATACACGCTTCTGGTCCGCCTCTACATTTCAATTGCACAGGCAGAAACCCTTGGTTCCGAAAGATGTTTTTCGACGGTGTGTTAAGAAAGGTTGTGTTCACTTTGTGAATTGCTGCACCGGTGCCCCAATCATCCACGCCTTTCGGATGAGTGGAATGCAAACGGTGCCCCCTAGTACCTCCAACTCTTCAAATCCGCTCCCGCAGGCGCAGTCTTTTCGATGCGCTCCAGAATTTTCGGCAAATACATGGTGTTGTAGTGTAGGCGTGAAAGATAGTTCGGCAGATTGGGATCGCCGTTCCAGCAGTGCTCGGCGCGATCGCCGTATTTGATCTCGCCATCGTAAGCAGGATTCTTCGTGCTCTCCAGAAAATCCTGCATGAGATAGACGGCGTCATTCAGAAAATAGGTATCGGCGCTGCCGACATAAATGTGAATTTTCCCTTGTAGCTTAGGACCGAGTGTTGCCCAATTTTTCTCCAGGATGGCGCGCAGGTCGTAATGCTCCTTCCAGTACTCGGCTACGTTGTGATCGATTTCGCCGGTCTCTTTATTGAAAATGGGTCGCGGATAACCATCCGCTCCAACCGGCCCAAACACCGCCTGCCAGATGTCCCACTGCTCGCCCGAGCGGCCATGATCTCCCAGAGCAAGCTCGTAGGCGTTGTCGTCCTTGATGGTGATCAGGGTATTGCCGAGATAATTGCGCATGGCTGGTTGCTCGATCTTTTTGTGTGCACCTTCCAGGACGAACGCGTTCGGGTCCTTGTAGATATCGATCAGCGTGTAGGCGCGAAAGTCGATGGGATCGGGACAGGCGCAGAACACGCCGTTGTAGTGGTCGGGATAGAAGATCTGCACCGCCAACGATTCCCATCCGCCGGTTGAACCGCCATAGGTGAAGTGCGCCCACCCATCGGGAATAGCACGAAACATCTTCATCAGTGCGGGCATGAGTTCGGTCTCGATGGCGTCGCCGTAAGGGCCAAGGTTCGCCGAGTTCACCGCGTAGGAATCGTCGTAATACGGATTCGCATGCTGCAGCTTCACCACGAGATAGCGCGGGAAGTTAGGCGAAATCCACTGCTGATAAAACTTGTAGGCTTCTTCCTGCTGAATGCGGTTGTAGCCCGAGATGTGGAAGCGCTCGCTGTAGTCGGGCTTTAGGTTCGGATCGGGCGGCTCGGTTCGAAAGTCATCGAAGTCAGAAACGAAGTGGTCATGGAAGAGCAGCAACGGGTATCGCGCATCCGGGTGTTCATCAAATCCCCAGGGAACTAGAACGATTGCTGAGATAAACGTTGGCCGTCCCCAGAACGTGGTCAGCAGATCGCTCTGAATGCGGATGTGGCGAATGTATTTGGTATCGACAGGCGCGGGGATGGGCGGAATCTGCTGGTCGAGGACGATCTTGATGAGCGTACTGCTGCGGCCAAGCGCAACCTTCACCGGTTTGCTGTACAAGTTGCCGGGCGCGAGGTTCCAGTGCTGGCCTTCGCCGCGATCCGGAGCAAGCTTGATGGTCTTGCCATCAGCGCGATGGAAGGTCTCATACACATTGAGCAGCGCCTGCACGTAATAGTCGCCGGGGGGCACGTCGCGCAAGCTGCGGATGGGATAGCCCCAGGCCTTCTCATCGACGATGACCGGCTCGCCAGGCTTGAGACCATCGACCGTGACGCCGAAGACCATCTGCGTCTTGGGCGTGTCATCGATCTGCATGCGAGGCTCTTCCGATGGATCGGTGGAGAGCAACAGCAACATGCGGCCGTCCAGCGCCTGGGGGCTAAGACTGGCAGGGAACGAGATGGAGAATTGCGGTGCTTGGGCGAACGCGGCGGAGGCAAAGACAACCAAGCCGACAATGATGAGAACGAAGGTGCGGGCACAACACTTCCGGCGGGCTTTATTCATCGATTTGCCTGATCTCCCTTGTCAACGACAGCTAATGCTCATCTGTGCTTATGCCGAAAGTTCCCGTAAGGAGACTCCAAAGTGATCAACCAAGTTCCGCCCAGAGCGACCCCTCAACCCGCACCCCAGCCGGCTGCCGTGCGCAACGAGAATAACACTCAGCCGCCGCAGCCGCCGACTCCGAAGCCGGCCGCTGTAGTCAAGGCAGATTCGATCCAAATCAGCGCTGCCGCTCAGGCCATGCAGGAAATGACGGAGACCGCAGCACAGACGACCAAGGAAGCTGCTGGTGGAGATGTTCAAGCCAAGCATCTTCTCGCCAAAGAAGCAGCCGAGAAAGCAGCCGGATAGGTTCTATCTACTCCTGCTTCAGGTACCGAGCTAACAGCCGGTGAAACAGATGCTCTCCGGCCTCGCGGCGGACGGACAGCCGTCCCGCTCCATAGGCGCGCGAGTGCAAGCCGCGCTGGACGGGCTCGCAGATGCCGACGTCTTCATCGTTGACGCGTTCGCCCACGGCGATGCTCTGGCGATTGCGCTCGGCGGCTGTGTCGCTCACGTCGTCAAAGTAGAAATCGAAGATCACTTTGCAGCGATCGACGCCGTCTGGCAGCACGAGGTTGGTATCCATGTAGCCGCTGTAGAGGTTGATCATGAAGTTCGGGTATTGCCAGAAGTACCAGGCACGATCGCCCGTGCGGGTCGCAGCGACGTTGGCGTCGTCAGTCGTCGTAACCATGGGACTCGACTGCAGGCAATAGCGGTCTTCGCACTCGATGGTGTACTGCCGATAGTCGAGGACGCTGTTCAGCCCCTTATGCAGATGAGGCACGTGGTAGCCGCCGTCGAGATAGTTATCGACAAAGACCTTCCAGTTGCAATTGAGGCTATAGGTGCGGCGCTCGAAGAAGTGCAGCGAGCTGAGGTTGAGCGGGGCGATACGCTTCGCCAGTCCGCCCAGGAAGTCGAGTAGCGGAGCTGCTTGAGGATCGAGATTGACGAAAACGAATTGCTCCCAAGTGTCGACGCTTACAGGAACCAGTCCGTTCTGCGCGCGATCGAAGTCGCACACACCTTCGAACTCGGGCGCGCCTTTCAGTGAGCCATCCAGACCGTAGCTCCAGCCGTGATAGGGACAGCGAAAGATGTTCGCGTGGCCATGCTCCTCGGTAGCAACGGCAGCCGCGTGATGTCGGCAGACATTGAAGAAGGCACGTAGTTGGCGGTCACTGCCGCGAACGACGAGCAGCGGCTCGCCGGCAAGTTCGGTGGTGACGAACTGCCCGGGGTTTGCGACCTGGTCCACGCGGGCGACCGCCTGCCAGGTGCGGCCGAAGAGATTTTTCCGCTCAAGTTGTGCGACGCGCTGGTCGGTGTACCAGACGGCAGGAATAGTTGACGCATGGTCGAGCGGAGCTTGATCGTCGTACGACGCGAGGATGTCGCGGAGAGTGGAATCCATTAGTTCATTATTGCTTGAATGCCGGATCAGCCGCTGCGTCCGGGCGCGGCTTCCAGTCCAGCGAATAGTACTGGCCGCGATCGCGTGCCCACGGATCGAAGGCATTGGTCACGTGCTGCAGCTCTGGCGTCAGCTCCGGAATGTTGCGCATCAAGATGCGCTTCAGCGGCGACACCGGTTGAGCGTGACCGTTTGGCGCACCTACCTCCATCATGATCGGCCCTGGGCCGTTGTGGTTGACCCAGTTGATGCCGAGCGTCGTGTAGAACTCAGGCCGGAAACTGGAGGTGAAGAAACGGTCGCTGAACAGACGACGTGAGGCATTGAGGATGAAGACTACGAACTGAGTTTCAGAAATGGCGAAGCCGTGTGGCCGGGTGTATTCGGCCAGATATCCGACGATGGTGTCCACGTCTTCGATGTTGTCGACCACCGATCCGTTGGGATGTCCTAGGCAATCATTGATGGGCGAGCCATCAGGATTGCGCTGCGCATCGGTGATGATCTTCGAAGCGTCGCAAACGTGCGTGCCGTAGATCTCGCGGATTTGCGCTATGGTGTCCATCTGCCGCTTGCGTTCAGGCGAGTCGGCAGGCAGTCGCTGATCGACAAAATCGTCGTAACTGGTCATCTGCCGCAGCCCGTACTGGCGGCGAAACTCGTTGAAGCGCGGGACGCCATGCTCGCGATCGCGAATGAGATCGAGCGCGGCGATATCGAGTTGGCCGGTCGGCGTGTCGAGGCGTGGCAGCTTGATGTTTTGCAAGAACTGCGGAACGTTGTTAAGGGTAAGCAGGCCGAGGCGCTGGCGGCCCATGCTCAAGCCCCAGTTTGCCATTCCGCCGGAGTGCATGGCCGCGGTAGCTTTGCTCTCGAAGGTCTCGATTACCGCAACCTTCTCGACGATCTTATTCGGGTCCTTCACCTCGCGGTATTCGATGAGGTCGGGAACCAACGGATGAAGCCGGTAGACGGTAACGAATTCCTCGGGGAAGTTGAAAGGCGAGCCGAAGTGGTTCACGCCGCCGTTGACGTTGTCGGGGTTGGTGATGTCATAGTGAGGCACAGTGCTGCCGAGGCCGAGGATGCCTGGGCCGGACGCGAATACGGAGTACCACTGCGTTCCCTTCTTGGCGTTGGTCGAAGTCCCGAAGCCGTGTACCACAATGTCAGATAGAGCCTTTGAGGCATCGGGATCGCCGGTGCCGAGCAGGCCGTTCCAGTTGGCGTTCATGCCCTTGTACAGCGGCTCATCGTAAAGCAGTTGCGGGGTCCATTCGATGGTATGGATTTTCGCAATCTCCGCCGCAATTACGAGTCTCGCTACATTGAAAAGCTCGTCCGCGCTCACGTCTTTATAGGCGATGACGCGCTTGGGATCGGAGGGATCGCGCAGTCCGCTGTCAGCGTTTGGCGTCTGAGCGGCTTGCCGGCGGAATTCATCGACGAAGCTGTTGTGTTCGCGGGCAAACAGGTTATGAAAGAAGCTGAGTCCGACGGACCAGTTGTCGGCAAATGCCACCGACTCTTGTCCTGTCCATTGCGGCTGAAAGGGATCGCCCGCCTGCAGCACGGGCAGATAGCCGCCTGCCAGTCCCTGTACCGGTTCAAGCAGCATCTTCGCGGGATCGTTTGGATCATGCTTCACGCGTTTCACAGAGACGTCGTCGAAGCCGTAGAGCTGAGATGCATCCCACCATGCGGTGTTGTTGTTGGCGTAAATCTTGGGTGCGCGGGTGAGGTAAGTTTTGCCATTGGCGGTGAACTGGCCCGGGGCGGAATCGTCCAGCACGTAGGTCTTGTCCACCTGATCCTGCGGACGGCAGCCGAGTTGTTGCACTTCCTCGGGCGTGAGCGGCGTTTGAACTCCATTCACCAGCTTGGTCTTACAGCCAACCTCCATGCTGGTTCCGGGAGCGTTGTGGCCGTCATCCATGTGCGAGAACCAGTCGTGCGTCATGAACTGAATCCAGTAAGCGGCGAGCACGTTGAAGAACGGCGCCTTCTGGTAATCGCAGTTCGCGTCGACAGAATTGTTGGGTAGGCCGAACCCCAGATTGCACGCGGCGGGATTCGACTGCACGCGGGTGAAGAGCTTGCGGCTGATGAGTTGCGGGTCGGGTGTGAGCAAACCGAGGCGGCCACCGTGACGGTTCTTGGTGAGCGTCGTCTGCTCCAGATCAGGGAACGTAGTAGCGAATTCGGCGTTGCGGGCAAACGGCATTCCGGTCGAGCCCATCAGCGGGTTGCGAATGTCATTGCAGATGCCGGTCAGGGTGCGCGCGCGAATGAGAGAGCCGCTGCAGACTTGCGGGCCGGCTCCGCCGACTGCCGCGTAATTAGGATTGCTCGCAGGCAGGCGCATCTCCGGCCACGTCTTCACCACGGGCCCCGGAATTCCGCCGGCATTGCCCATCACGTACGCCTGGTAGGTTCCGGAATTGTCGAACAGATTAAATTTGATCAGCTCGATGCGCTCATACTCGAGATCGAGCAGCGCTCCTGACACTCCACGCAGCTTGGGGCCGGAAACGGAGAGGAAGCCGACCGGAAGCGACGAGGTGTCACCTGTTCCCCAGTAGTTGGACCAGTCGACCCAGGGAGTGAAGCGGAAGTTAACGGCGTTCATACCTCCGCGGCAACGAGCTGTCGGTTCGGTGACCTTGCCTTGAAAACGCTGATCACGGGTGGCTGCGATCTGCAGGAAGCCGCCGGCGACGGAATGGGCACAAGCGCCCAGTTCAGCGGCCTCTTCTTGCTTGGGGCTGAGCTGATCGTCTGCGAGCAGCGCGGCCGCCAGAAGAAGCACGAGTGTGCCCGTGAACACCACAAACAGGCGAGGTTTCATGGGGCATCATCATTGACTTATTCAGTTCCAAAAGTCAACGGATTTTGGGTAGTAGGTCAGTTTGAATACGGATGCGTGCCTTTCGCGCAGCGTCCACCCCAGAATGCGCAACCGCAGCGCATTCCGGGGACCCCGGCCCGGCGCGAATCGGCACGCCAAGATCCCTCGTTCGCAAAAGAGGCTCCTCGGGATGACAATCAAACTGACCACTGCCCGATTTTGCGAAAAGCGGGACTGCGAGTACAAATGATGCGAACCTTTCAACAATGACAACGGACCAGTACGACCGCCCCGGGAGCATTGCGGTAGCCGAGAACGACACCGCCCCACATCCCCGTCGCGCACTGGGCTTGCGCGACCTGGTGCTGTTCTACGTAGTGGTTACGCTGAGTCTGCGTTGGCTGCCATTGGCGGCTGCGGCGGGGCCCAGCACCATCGTGATCTGGCTGCTAGGTGTCGTAGTCGTGTTTCTTCCGCTCGCCCTGTGCGTCATGGAGCTGTCGTCGCGCTACCCGCAGGAAGGCGGAATGTACGTCTGGAGCAAGCGCGCGTTCGGCGATTCGGCGGGCTTCCTTACCGGATGGATCTACTGGACCAGCAACCTGCCGTATTTCCCGGTGCTGCTGTACTTCGCCGCCAGCAATGCACTGTATGTTGGCGGTACGCGCTGGCATGCCCTGCAAAGCAGTCCGTCGTTCTTCATTGGCTTTTCAATTGTCGGGCTTTCGCTCGCGCTCGTCTTGAACCTGGTCGGACTGAACGTCGGGAAGTGGCTTAATAACCTTGGCGCGATCGGCACATGGATACCCGTAGCCCTGCTCTTCGCGCTTGCATTTCTGGTGTGGTCTAGATTCGGTCCTGCCACCAGCTTCGCAACGCAGTCCTTCAAGCCCACCCTGACGGTTGCGAATTGCGGCATCTGGGCGACCATGCTTTCGGCCTTCGCAGGGGCCGAAGCGGCGTCGTTCATGGGCAGCGAGATCAAGCGCCCGCGCCGCGACATTCCACGTGCGCTGATCGTTGCAGGCTTTCTTATTGTGGCCGGATATGTTCTGGGCACGCTCGCCATTCTCGTGGTGGTTCCGCGCGAGCAGCTCAACAGTCTTGAAGGTCTTATGCAGGCGATCTCTTGGAGCGGCGCGCGCGTAGGATGGCGCGGGCTCGGACCTGCCGTAGCCCTGCTGATCTGCATAGCAAACTTGGGGGCTGTCGGAGCCTATCTGGCGGCGGTCGCACGGATACCGTTTGTCGCCGGCATCGACCGCTACCTGCCACAAGCGTTTGCACGTGTCCATCCTCGCTGGGGCACGCCGTACGTTGCGTTGATCGTGCAGGCGCTCTTCTCGGTGCTAATCGCGGTTATGGGGCAGGCGGGCAGCAGTATCCGCGGCGCTTATCAGATATTGGTGAGCACCACCGTAATCGCCACCTTCCTTCCTTACCTATTCATGTTTGCCGCGCTGATTCGCTTGCAAAGTGAGCCAGTCGAGCCCGGTGTGATGCGCATTCCAGGAGGCAAACCGGTTGCAACGGCAATCGCGATTGTGGGGTTCACTGCGACGGTGTTGGTGGTTATCGGCTCCGTGATTCCCGATGCGAGCGAACCCAACAAAGTTCTCGCAGTGGTGAAGGTCGTTCTCTTGAGTGCCGCGTTGGTGCTTGGAGGAGCGGCGCTTTATTGGTTCGGCAAGCGCAGGGTCGCTGCCTAATCGCGACATGGCCTGATTTCTGTGTTCCTGACTCAGCTCAGCCACTCCAAAGGACGAGGTCGAAAATCGATAGTCTTGCGGGCTTTTTCGTTGGAAGCACCGCGCAGCTTCGTCTGGTAATAGACGGCGTCGGGACCTGCCGTGGCGAGCGCTTGTTCTTCCGAAACGTGCGGCGGAGGTGGAGCACCCACGAACTTCGCGAAGGCTGGCGCCCAGACGTTCATTTCTGAAGGATTGTCGTCGACGATGTTATAGATACCGGGCTGTGCAGTGAGCGCGGCCACGGTAGCTTTTGCAGCGTCGTCGATATGAACCCACGACCAGACGCCGTTGCCCTTGCCGATGATCGGGATTTCCTGCCTGCGGAATTGGTCGGCGCCCGCTCCATCACGGTGATACCAGGTGCCGGAGCCGTAGAAGAATCCATAACGCAGGGCCACGCCCTCCAGCGATGAATCGAAAAGTCGCTCCTCCAGCTCTTCATAGGTCTTTGCGCTCCACGAGACGTTTGGGCTGGCGCCAATCGCAAATCCTGCGTCCTCAGTAGCCAGCCCCTTTCCGGGTTCAAGAAAGAATGCGCTCGACTGTTGCAGATAGCGGCGCACGCCGGCAGCCATCGCGGCACGCAGCAGGTTCTCGCCGCCCTCGATACGCAGCTTGCGGTCGTTGGGCAGCGATTTTGGAAGATCGGCGGGATCGGCTGGAAGCGAAGTAAGCTCGTCGATAACGGCCTCCGCCTGCGAATCATGTAGAGCTTGTTCCAGAGCGTTGCTGTCGAAAACGTCGACGGCATGCACGCGGGCTCCAAGCTTGGAGAGGCCGTTGAGTCGGTCGGTCGATCGTCCTATGGCGGTCACGGTGTGGCCATGGCGTATGAGTTCAGCGATGATCGGCTGGCCGATCGCGCCGGTTGCTCCGGCTACGAATACTTTCATGATGCAGTCCCCTCCGGGGGTTATACCACGCGTGAGGGAGCCGAAATGTTACAGATCGGCGCGCGTTTTAGGACAAACAGCAAGCCGTAAAATACGGCGATTGCACTCTGCCGACAATCCTCGTGATGCTGTTCACGACTATTACCTGCCCACGCCGGCAGCCTCGGAATGCTCCGGTTCAACGACAATCTCGATTTCGTCCACCTCACTTTCATTTCGTCGTGTCAGCCGCGGCAGCAGAACCAGTACTGATCCGTAGAAGAGAAGGGAAACCACGAGAGAGGCAGTGTTCCCAAAACGCAGGTCCTCAAATAACAACTTCAATGTGCCGAACCCAAGCGCGGTGTAAGCTACCCAGCCCAACTCCACTCGCTTGAAACGCATTGCGAGATAACCAAGGGTGACGGCCAAGCCACAATTCACCACGGTGCGGACGACAGAAAGCCGCGAGGGACTCATATCCAGCCGCCCGGGAAGAATCCACACAGCGGCGGTCACGATGAGGGCCGCGGCGGTAAAGCCGAAAAGCAGCGCAGGAATTGTCCAAAGCGCGCGTCGATTGCGTTTCTCTTCTTGCCTGCGCGATCCGATGCAGTAGCACAGCGCGGCTGAGACTGCGATCATCCAGACCGGCCAGAGCGGTACACCAGGAACCGTCAGGGCCATCGCGTTCATCACGTAGGCGGGCAACGGAGAAAGCGCAGTGGCCACCACGAGAAAGAACGAAGCGTGCAGGCCGAGGCTGATCTTTCCACTGCGGAAGTACAGGATGGCGGTGACAATCGCAGCGGCCGAAAGGAAGACAACCGCCAGCCCGGTAGGAAATAGCAGCAAACTTCCGGCGATAAGCAGAGCTGCAGCCCAGGACGCAGATACGCGACGATTCCGGGTGTGGTCTTTATCCAGGAATCGCGACAGTGCTCCCCAGTAACTGAACGACGCCAGCAGCAGGAAAAGCGTTCCGAGCGCTGGGGCTGCGGTAGCATCGGTTGCGATCAGCGCTCCCGCAGTGCCGATGGAAAAGGCCAGCAGACCTTGCACGATGTCAAAGATCGTGATGCGCTGCCGCTCCAGTAGTATTCTGACTCCAATGCTGCCGCCGTAAATTGCAAGCAGCAGAATGCATAGCGCCGTGACCACGGCGGTGCTACCGGGATGAAAGCCCTCGCCTACCCCTTCCGGCGAGGACACCATGACAACCAGCAAGGCCAGAGCCAGATCGCAAGCGATGGCAGCAGCCACACGCGCGCTGAATCGATGTCCCACACAAGCACTGAGTTCGGAAGCCAATGCCACGAACAAGAGCGCAGCAGTAAGGGGAACCAGGTCGCGCGTCTGGACGATGAGCGTGAAAGCGGTGATCACGCAGACGAGCGTCGCAACCCAAGGAATCAGTTGCAGATCACGCCGCCACGAGACTGCCAGACTCAAGACAACGTAGGCCGCCAGTACGGCTCCCGCGACTGCGGGCGAGAGCGCCTGAAAGCGAACGGTGGATTCCAGCAGCAGCGGCGAGAGGATTAACGCTGATGTTATTGCGTAGGCGAGGCTCGCGAATCGTTGGCCTTGCGGTTTTCGTGCCGCCCAGATCAACCACCAGAACGCGTAAAGAATGGCTACAAAGAGGACCGGCAGTTTAGGCACGGCGCTCAATTCTGCGATGGCCCGCAGCAGGTAGGCGCCGGCTATGGCGAGTACCGCCTTGCCCAGAACCGGGACAACTCTGGCCGGCTGTTCGGCTGGTGGAAAGCCTCTCCGCGTGGCAGGAAGCTTAGGCGTTTCCAGAGGAGGAAGTGTGAGAGCTGGTTGCTGCGGCGCTACTTCTCTGGCTGACTCCAGTTCGGAGACACGCCGTTCCAGTTCCGCCACGCGATTGTTCAGTTGCTCGACCAGCAATGAGACGTCGTGAACGACCTCGGTCACAGGCTCCTCCGTGCAATCGCAGCGAGGCTTGAGGCCAGGGAAGCCTCAGTCCAGCGGGATAGGTGCCGTTGAGACTGTTGCGTAGACCTGGTTACGAGAGCCGGAGAATAACGGTGGACGATTTCATTAGCGAAGAAGTGCGGGAGGCGGGGAAGAATTCGCCGGAAAGAGAGTTCGTCGTCAAGTTGGCCGCCGAAATGGTGGCGGGTAAAGAGAGTCGTCATTGGGGAAAGCTGCTTTCCTCTCCCCTCCAACCCCTTGATTGTTGGAATCGTATTCTGCTCCGGAGCCTGCGTCAACAGAAAGTGCGGGAATCAGGGCGATATTAGGTAATTTGCCTCTGTAGTTCCTGCTTACCGCTGAAGCGGATGCTGAACCGCTCCCTGCTGCTGTTCGCAGATCTGCTACTTGCTTCGGACGCGTGATGGCCTCACGAATCGACGCCAAGGGGCCTTGTCATTGAATTCGACTGAGCCGTCGGGCGCGCGCTGAATGCCGAGCTTCTGCCACAACGCGGCCAGATCGACAGGCATGGGCTTGTCGCGCATTTCTTGATAGATATCGGTGAGCACGTGGGTTCCTGTTGCCTTGTCACCCTCGGCGAAGGCCTGTTCGATCTCCCAGTCCTGGGTGATGTTTCCGCCGGAGTTCAAAATCCCACGCAGCGCGTCTTGTAGCCCCTTGCGGTTATGAGTTTGCTCGCGGATGCGCACGTCTGCCATCAGGCAGAACATCGCGCCTCCCCAGTAGGTGCGCCCCCAGGTTGGTGTGTGGTCGAGACCGCGGTCTCCGGACTCGGGTTCTCCCTGCGGCATGTCGCGTATCACATCATGCCACATTGTGGTAGCCGAGAGCTGTCCGGTTTGCACGCGGGCGATTGGCTCGACGTACGTCGAGATGCCTTCTTCGATCCAGT
The DNA here is from genome assembly GCA_963846795.1 of uncultured Acidobacteriaceae bacterium. Classification (GTDB taxonomy): domain Bacteria; phylum Acidobacteriota; class Terriglobia; order Terriglobales; family Acidobacteriaceae; genus CAVVDY01. The sequence goes on along the minus strand of CAWJXJ010000009.1, from coordinate 720,712 downwards.
GATGGTCTTCCGCCATCGAGGGAAACGCCAGGTGGATCATTTCGTGGGTAAGCATCCAGTCCGAATCCAAGTCTGACTCTGTGGTAGTCGCGCCGACCGAGATCCTGATGAGTCCTCCATTGTCAGACGGATACGTAACTCCGTGATGTACGCCCTCGCCGCCGCGCACTTGCACCTGCAGCCTGAGTTGTGGGACAGGGAATTTTCCGTAGTAGATGCAGACCGCTGCCGAAGCGCGCTTGATCCAGTTCAGCAGAACGTCGTTGCTGACGCCTTTGGAATCGTTGTCGAATCGGATGTCGATGTTCGAGCCGCATGCGGTGATGCTCTGCGTAGAAATCGCCGAACGTGCGGGTAAGGACACAAGAATTGCCAGGGCGACAGCAGCGGCGAAGGCCGGAATCGTCAATAAACTTCGAAACCTCAGAGAATACCTGTCGGCCCACGGCCTGGAGCGGTCAAGCCGCCAGTTTGGAATTCGCAGCATCTAGATTGGATGCGCGAGAAGAGCTCATGCGCTCGATCAAAGCGTCGAGCGAGTATTGTCCCGGACCGAAGAACAGGATGATCAGCGATGCCATCCAGTACGAGAATGGCGAAGCCGCGATGAACTTGTCGGGATCGGAGAAGAATGACATCACGGCTTCGCGATCGCCCGTGATATAGGCGACGGTCATGTTGCCCGCGAGCAGCAGGGCGATGAAACGAGTTCCGAGTCCAATCGCGAGCAGAATCCCACCGACGAGTTCCAGGACGGAGATAGACAGCGCCGTCGCGCCAGGTGCCGGCAGCCCCAGAGTACCGAAGTATTCGGTCACTCTCCCGAGGTTGTGCAGTTTACCCCAGCCGTCGACCGCGAACTGCCATCCCCAGTAGAGGCGTACGAAAAGCAGGAACAGCGATTGCAATGAGGTTGCGCCCGTTATTAACAGGCCATAGAGCTTGCGGAGGGCATTCATAGTTCAGATCCTCACATCAGGTTGCAAACGTAGGATTCAGAGGCCCTTGAAAAGTTACTTGCAAAACCACCCGGCTGCGGACCAGTATGCAAACCACTTCTGAACGTCGGCCATGGCTTCATCGATATTGCGCCCGCTCCAATCGACCTCGTCAACTGCGTTGGAAAGCGTCATACCATCGCGGAGCGAAGAAAGAATAGTGAAGGCTTCGTGGTCGATTCGCTTGAAGTAGACCATGTTGTCAGCCCGATGGACAGCAAGGAAAATGCGCTCGGCTTTCGGCAGTCGACGACGCCGCGACCGCGAATGCGTTCGCTCCGTGACCGCATTGCTGACAATGTCTGTTTCTTCCAGTTCACTGCGGACCTTGATCAGCAGGTCGTCGACGGGATAGTTCAAGTCGAGCAAGCGAATATGCGGTTGCAGTTGGAAGTGCGGGTCGGGTCCCAGCGCCGGCAGGTCGGCTTCCTTGAGCCGAGGGCGCGCAGCTTCATCGAAAGCTTCGATCTCCGCCCACTCCAGGCGAACCATGTCGACCGCGATCTGCTCGTTGCCGGCGACGTGCTCGGGATGCTGGCGCAGCCACGACTCTAAGCGCGAGCCCAGGTTGCGAAGCGTGAACGACTGCGAAGGACGGTCGTAAAGGTACTCGACCGCCATTTTGTCGAAAGCAGTTTCGCCGATGATTGCGCGCAGTCCGGGAAAGTCTTCCGACAGGGCCGACAGAATACGAAACCAGTACTGCCGGTTGTAAATCTCCAGCCGTTCAAACGAAGTGAGCCGATCATTCGGTTTGATGATTTCGTCGGCCACGGCGCGAAGAGATTTGCCATCGCGCGAGCGCCGACGCATGTTCTCTTCTGCGGTGAGAGGCTGGCGGATCGCATCGAACATGGAGCGCTGAATATGGTCGAGCGACATCAGGCGCCTACCTTCTCGGCCACGTAGCGGTTAGCCTTCAGCGCCTCCGCATGTACCTCGTCGAACGAAGGAATATGGTCATCCCACTCCAGCAAAGTCGCAGTCGGGCCGATAAGTTCGATAGCGCGCGCGTACAGGTCCCAAACCGGATCTATCACGGGATGATCGTGTGTATCGAGGATGTACTTCTCGAACTTGGAGTGCCCGGCAATGTGGATCTGTGCGACGCGCTTATGGGGCACGCTGTTCACGTAATCATAAGGATCGAAGCTGTGATTGCGTGAGGAAACGTAGATATTGTTGACGTCGAGCAGAATGCCGCAGTCGGCGCGCTCCACTACCTCAGTCAGGAATTGCCACTCCGTCATCTCGGAGGCGTGAAACTCGGCGTAACTGCTGACATTTTCGACAACCACCGGAACTTCCACAAAATCGCGCACCTCGCGAATCTTTTGTGCGGTCTTCTCCGCTGCTTCGAAGGTGTAGGGCATGGGCAGCAGGTCGTGTGAGTAGCTGCCATCAACGCTGCCCCAGCAGAGATGGTCCGAGAGCCACGGCGTATTGGTGCGCCGCACCAGCGTCTTTAGGCGCTTCAGGTGCTCGCGATTGAGCGGCTCAACCGAGCCGAAGTACATCGAGACTCCGTGCTGTACAACGCGATATTGCTCGAGAATCCGGTCGAGGATATAGAGCGGACGACCGCCATCGACCATGAAATTTTCGGAGATAATCTCGAACCAGTCGACGACCGGCTTCTTCTCCAGGATGTGGTTATAGTGCGGAATGCGCAGTCCGATCCCGACTCCGTACTCGGTGAAACCGTTGAAGCGATTGGCAGGCATGACTCCAGACTTGTGGTCGCAGATATCCTAAGAAATGGTGAAAGGCCGAAGCTGGTTGGCTCCGGCCCCTATACTAGGTGACCGAAGTTACTCTGACGGAGGTTTAGAACCGTCAGTCGCGCAGCCGCCCTTGCCCTTGCAAGAGTTCTTTCCCTTGCAGCCGTTGTCGCCAGACTTGCAGCCGCCCTTGCCCTTACAGGAGTTCTGGCCCTTGCAGGCGTGCTTGTCTTTGGAGAAATCAGCCGCGAACGAACCGTTGTCCGCGGACGAGACGGTGTTGCTGCTGGAGTTGGTCTGGGCGACGAGGGTGCCACCGGCCATGAAACCAGCCAGCGCGGCGCCCATCATCAGGGACTTCATTGACTTCGTCATTTGTTAATCTCCTCTACCGTTTTGTTGGAGCGGCCACTGTCGAGGCGGCCTCACCCAGATTGATTACGTGCGGGGTATCTTCTGGGATTTATTCCCGCAAGGCAAATGTTTTTTCGTTCGAGGTTTCCCTACAATTCCCCACTTAGGTGGCCACCACCCGCGCACCAGCGGTCAACCGGTGCCCGGCAATGTACCACTCCGTCTTACTGCGCTGTAAGATGTGGCCCGAGGCCGGAAGTTACAGGAGGCTCGAATTTTTTACAAAGGTATGGGCCGTTACCAAATCGTGCGAAGCGAATCAAATCAAGGCAGCAAACGAGGAGTAGTCAGGCGATGATACTGCACGCAGCCAGGGAGCGCCCTAAGACGTGGCGGGAATACCGCGTCGCAGCAAGGGGAAAGGGGATGGTCATACTGCTCGCGATTGAGTATCCGTTTGATTGGCTGGCATATGCGCTCAGCCGCTGGTCGTTCCTCGAAGTTCTCGATTATCTGGGTAGCTTCTCCATACTCATCGCAGTGATTTTTTATTTCAGCGAGTCGGGCGACCGCCTGAAGCAGAAGCACTATCAGGCATGGCAGGTCATCAACACGGCGCAGGACAAAGGCGGCAGTGGTGGGCGTATCGAAGCGCTTCAGGAGTTGGACGAAGACGGCGTTCCCCTGGTCGGCGTTGACGTTTCAGGAGCGTTCCTGCAGGGGTTACGGTTACGTAATGCTCTACTGGGACGCGCTAACTTCAACGCGGTAGATGCCCGCATCAGCGATTTCAAGGGTTCGGACTTTATGGGAGCGAGCCTGCGTTCGGGAAATTTTCGCCACAGCAACTTCAGTTCGGCGAAGTTTCCGGATGTCGATCTTGCTGGGGCCGATTTCTGTTATGCGAACTTCAGCGATGCGAATTTTGCGGGGGCAGTGTTGGACGGCGCCGACCTGGGAAATACCAACCTCGCTGGCATCAAATGGCAGAATATCAAAAGCGTAAAAGGAGCAATCCTGCAGGATGTTCACAATGCACCGTCTGGCTTCCTGGAATGGGCTGCCCAAAAGGGTGCGGTGACAGCCGGACATTCTGATTGCCAGTGATCGCGTCGGTCTGCTCGGAAGTGCTGAACCGGGGTGGCAGCCGAAGCAGACTCAGTTTTGGTTTGCAATAAGCGGATACTCAGGTTTCACAGTAGACTCGCTGTGGGATGTGGGGTGCGGCTTTAGCTCGCCACGGCAGGTGTGTTCGCGTTGCCGTATTAGTGGCTCTCTTCGTGATGGCCGCACAACTCGTGTGCTTAGCGGCCGAAACCGTTTCCGGTACGGTGAAGGACCGCAGCGGCGCCGTCATCCCTTCTGCCCAGGTCGTTCTCAATACAAATGGACCTGCGCTGCGGCAGACGACCAATACTTCGGGGGCGTTCAGCTTCTCTGATGTATCCGCAACATCGGGCGAGTTCACGGTTTCGGCTGTCGGATTCTCTACCGTCACCAAGACGTGGAGATCTGGTGACAAGCCGCTGGTGATCGTTTTACCACCTGCCGCCATCCAGCAGATGCTGAACGTAACCGCCACGCGAACTACCATCCTGCCGACCGGCAGCGAAGATCTTGAGCTGCAACCCAGCACAACGATTCTCCAATCTGCAACGCTGCAACAATTCGGAGCGATTACTGTAGACGACAAGCTGCGCCAGGTGCCGGGGTTCTCGCTACTACGTCGTTCGGGCAGCATGACGGCGAATCCCACGTCGCAAGGCGTTTCGCTGCGAGGTCTGGGAGCCAATGGCGCCAGCCGTGCTCTTGTACTGAACGACGGCATCCCCCTCAATGATCCATACGGAAGCTGGATTTTTTGGGGACGAGTACCGGTAGCCTCGCTCGACGAAGCCCAGGTGGTACCGGGCGGTGTGTCGTCGCTGTATGGAAACGACGCGCTGGGCGGCGTTATCAATCTCCAGACCCGCTCTTCGGTGCTGACCAACTTTGCCATGGAAGGGTCTTTCGGCAACAACAACACTCCATTCGGCTCGGCCTACGGCGGGGTACGCGTGGGACAGTGGGCCGTTTCGGGCAGTGCCGAAGGATTCAATACCGATGGCTACATCGATGTGCCGGCAAACATTCGCGGGTCGGTGGATACTCCGGTATCTTCCGAGCACGCCGCCGGAGACGTGAAGGTCGAGCGCTTCTTCGGCGATCGCGGGCGCATGTTTCTGGATGGATCGCTGTATGGTGAGCACCGCGACAATGGCACTCCGCTGCAAATCAACGCCACTACTTTGCGGGAGCTTGGCTTCGGCACCGACTGGCAATCGGCGCGGGCAGGCATATTCACCCTGCGGTTGTTCGGTGGTACGGAAAATTATCACCAGACGTTCTCCTCGATTGCGCCGAATCGCAATTCGGAGTCGCTGACGAACGACCAACACGTGCCGGTGCAGCAGATGGGATTTATCGGGCAGTGGTCGAAGGCAATCAGTTCGAAGTTTAGTCTGCTGGCCGGACTGGATGGCCAGGACGTGCAGGGCTGGAGCTTGGAAACGTCCTACGCGCTCGGCAAAGCCACGGCAGATCTTGCCAACGGAGGGCGCCAGCAGTCGCTGGGTGCATTCGTCGAAGGAATCATACGGCTCACCCAGCGCTTGTCCCTCTCCGCCTCGGCTCGCGAAGACTTATGGAGCAACTTCGACGCCGGCTCTTCCCGCACTCCAATCGGCGGTGGGGCGAAGACCGTTTACTATCCCCCGCGCGGGCAGAACTCTTTCGACCCTCGCGCGACGCTCTCCTATCGCTTCGACAACGGGGCGGTGCTGTACGGCTCCGGCTATCGCTCGTTTCGCGCGCCAACTTTGAATGAGCTGTACCGCAGTTTTCGGGTCGGCAATGTTCAGACGTTGGCGAATCCGTATCTCGTGGCCGAACATTTTGCCGGATTCGAAACCGGCGTGCGGGCCTCGCTAGTGCATCAGCGATTGCAAGTGAACGGGACTTTCTTCTGGGGATACGTGACGTCACCGATCGAGAACGTCACGCTAATAGTGACCCCTGCACTCATCCTTCGCCAGAGGGACAATCTTGGCAAGCTTCAGGCGCCGGGATTCCAGGTGGGAGCGAACCTGCGCATCACGCAGACCCTGAACTTCTCCGCGGCCTATCAGTTCGTCGACTCGACGGTGGTGTCCTATCCTGCGAACCCGGCGTTGGTGGGGAACTTGATTCCTCTCGTACCGCGCAACAACGTGACCTTCCAAGCTACATGGCAGGCCCCTCGACGCTTCCTGGTTGCTCTGCAAGGGCGAGCTGCCAGTAACGAATACGACGACGACCAGAACTTGCTGCCTCTAGGTTCGTATTTCGTGCTGAGTGGCAGCGTCTCGCATTCCCTGTACAAAGCTGTAGATGTTTTCGTCGCCGGAGATAACATTACGAACAGCGGCTACGAGATTGCCCGCACGCCGTATGTCAATCTAGGCCAACCGATCCTGGTGCGAGTGGGGTTGCGTTGGCAGATGACGAGATAGGCCGGTGAAAATGGAACCTTAGTTATGCGGCGAGTGAATCAATACGTAGCCCCAGCCGCTTCGAAGCCCAGCTTACAATCATGATCATGCCTGTTCGTGTTCGCTCGATTGTCGTGAGCGTCATCTTGTTGCTCCTGCTTGGCGTCGGCGGTATCGCCCAGAACGAGCAAGCTGCGGAACCCTCTGCCCCGGTCAAGGCCCTCAAAACTGATTCGCTTCACGTGTTCAGCCAGTCAGTGCAGGAGCTCTCCAGCGCCGTGACCAAGTCGGTGGTGCAGATTGCGACGATTGGCTACGGTCTCAGCTCTGACAACGACAGCGATAGCGACAAGACCGGAACCACGAGCGCGTACCTGACTCCGCAACGCGGAATCGGCGCGGGCGTCATCATGACTCCCGATGGCTACATCGTCACCAACGCGCACGTAGTCGAAGGCGCGCGGCGCATTCGCGTTCGTTTGCAGGGCATAAAGCAACAGCAGGACGACGCACATGGGCCTATCGAAGCCAAGCTTGTCGGAGTCGACCAGCTCTCTGACGTTGCGGTCCTCAAGATTGACGCCCACGATCTTCCCGCACTGGAGTTTGCCGATTCCAGCCTGCTGAAGCAGGGCCAAATCGTCTTCGCTTTCGGCAGCCCACTGGGTTTGGAGAACTCCGTCACCATGGGCGTGGTCAGCGCAACCGAACGCCAGATCGATCCTGACAGTCCTGCGATCTATATCCAAACTGACGCGCCCATTAATCCTGGCAACAGCGGCGGTCCGCTGGTGGATGTCGATGGCAAGGTGGTGGGCATCAACACCTTTATCATCTCCGAATCGGGCGGAAATGAAGGTCTGGGCTTCGCCATTCCCAGCAACGTGGTCAAAACCGTCTACGAGCAACTTCGCACGGAAGGCCATGTGCATCGCGGCGAGATTGGGGTCGCGGTGCGCAGCATCACTCCCGACTTGCTGGAGGGACTCAACCTCCCGACTTCGCGCGGCGTGCTGCTGGAAGATGTCACGCCCGACTCGCCGGCAGACAAAGCCGGGTTGAAGATCGGCGACGTCGTAATCAACGTCGGCGGCAAGGCGGTCACCAACGTGCGCCAGTTCTCGCTCGATTTGCTGGAGTACAAGGTCGGACAAACCGCCCAGATCGAGGTTCTGCGCGGTAAGAAACAATTCACCTATTCCGTCAAACTGATTGAGCGCTCAGACGATCCCCAGCGCTTCGCCGACATGGTGACCGGGCCCAACAATCTTATACCTCGCCTGGGCATAGTTGGGATCACCATGGACCACCAGCTGCAGCAGATGCTGCCCGATCTGCGCATACCGGGTGGAGTTGTAGTCGCTGCCAAGACTCAGGCGGCTGCGTTGCTGGGAGAAGGTCCCGAACCCGGCGATGTGATTCACAGTGTCAATGGCCAGCCGGTTGAGGACGTCGCCTCACTGCGCGAGAAACTGCGCGACGTCAAACCGGGCGCATCTGTCATTTTGCAGATCGAGCGCGATGGTGCAATGACCTATCTGGTGCTGGAATCGGAGTAGCAGCAGTCGTAGAGCGGTGCTTCAGCGCCGCGTCACGATGGCGATTTTATACCTTGGGGGCTGAAGTTCCGCTCCCTGCGGAACGTCAGTCCCAAGCCAGTCGAGAACCGCTGGTTAACGCGGACCTGAAGGTCCGCTCTACCAGCGTCCACTCACAACTCAACTACGCCGCGGGTGCCGAGCGCGTCATCGTTCTCGTCGTTCGGTCCCTTGGGGCCGCCCTCGCGCGTCTTCGCCGTCATCTCTTCGATCACGATCTCGATCACCGTGGTCGTGCGCAGATGCGCAGGCGGAGCCGGGCTGTAGTCGCGGCCGGCGGTGCGGCCGGGGAAGTAGCGCAGCGTCATCGCTTCGAAGATGTGCCGCTTTTCCTCTTCGTCTTCCAGTAGGCGTCCTCGCCCAAAGCACATCACGGAACGGTAGTTTGCCGAGTGATACTTCGCATCGCGCGAGTAGACGAGTCCATCGAGCTGGGTGACGGTCGCGCACATGGGAATACCCGTAGCAAGCGCATTGAGCATACGGCTCGCGGGGCCGCTATGCAGGTAGAGACGATCGGGCCGCTTCGCCGAATATTCGTAAAGCATCGGGATCACATACGGTCGTCCCTCAAATTCGAAGCCGACGTGGGCTACCTGTCCCGACGCAAGAAACTCCTGCGCCCGATCGGGAACGGCGCGCTCGGGATGCTGCCGGATTTTCGTTGTCCAGAGGTTCTCGTAATCGCCCATAAGTTTATTGTCCCACCTGAGACTTATCGCCCGTCTTGAATTCTGCCCAAGCATTGCCTTTCATGTCCTTCAGCGCGGGGCGCATCCAGCTATATTCGGGGTGCGCGGTGAGAAATGTATCTGCAATGAAGTCCTGGCCGCAGGGATGACCGGCGCGAGCCACGAATGACATGTTCTTCGTCATGTTGCTATCCGCTGCTTTGCCGGTAACGGCGCCGTCGGGGTAGTACGGAGTGCGGCCCCAGGCAGGCATGCCGCGCGGGGAATCTTCAAGGTGCCCGCACAACGTACGCTCGTTGGCTTCCTGCTTGTTCTGATAGCTGTCCCAATGATCGCTGATGAACTGCTGCGCCAGGGCCACATCGATCTGGCCCTTGTTCTGCGCCATCAGTTCGTCCCAGCGCTTGTGGCGCGCATTCATCGAACTGGAAGGATCGTTGGGATTAAAGTTAGTTTCCTTCTTGATGAACTCTGGATCGCTGGGAAAGTTCGCGCCTACGAAGTAGCCGTCCTTGCTGCGCCAAACCCGATGCATCTTCAGTCCCAACTCAAAGCGCGCAACTTCTCCGGTTTTGTTGTCGGCCAGCAACCAGTCGTTGGCGTATCCGCCGTTGTTCCCCTCGAGCATGATGCGCACGAAGTCGTCTATGGAATTCGCGTACTGCATGGCCTTGCGCGCCCGAACGAACTCAGGAACGCCATTCGGATCATAGAGCGAGAAGCCGGTGATGGTGGTTTCTGTAATCGTCAGCCCGGCAGAGTTGATGGTGAAGTCGTCGTCGCTGACGATGATTCCGGGGAAGCCGTCCATGAGCATGCGGTAGCCCTTGGCGGGAACGATGTCGAAGATCACAGTGAAGCGCGAGCCGTCAGGGAAGGGGCTCCAGTTGTTATGCGCGATGACCGGCTTGTGGTCCTTGGTCCATGAGCCTGTGGCGACGAAGGCGCTGCAGTGGCCAGGGGCTTTAAGGCTTGCAGCCGCCGAACCTTTTTGCTGCCGTTCTAGAGTCGGAAGATAGTAGTCAGGCAGTTCTTCCTTGGCATTCAGCGCTACCACATCCCACAGGTCGAGCGAAGCACCACGTGCTCTGAGTCCGTCGGTAATGCCTTGCAGTTCTTCGCGATACTCGGCTTCGATGTGCGGCCAAAGTACGTTTTGCGCGGTGTCGCGATAGAAGCTCCAGTCGCGCTTGGTGTCATGAGCAAACAGGAGCTGGATGGCCTTCAGGCCGTCGACGATTTCCGGCTCCAGCAGGTATCCATGCTGAAAGCCGATTTCTGAGGGAGAGCCTTCCAGATGAACGTAGACCCATCCCGCGCGCTCGAAGCTGTATGCGTTCCTGAGGCGAGGATCGCTCGACGAAGCGGGGTCTTGTTTAGCGAAGGCGCAGATTGAGAACACGAGTACAAGCCCGATTAGCACTGCGCGACGAACCGCTATTTGCCGAATCATCCCGTTCTCCTGAGAAAGTGGTGTGAGTGAGCAGCTTACCGCGTCGACCGGACAGATTCAATGACAGTGCTGGGTAGGTAACGCCAGGCCAATTACGTGTCAGTGGCTGCCATAATGTGCCCTGTTTACGTATCGTTTACAAGTCGGCCGCAACTTTCGGGCGTTTCCGAAGTCTGAACCATAAGTGCAATTCGAAGCAGACGAAGACTAGAATCGTGGCTCCGGCTGCATCTAACTAAGGGCTGCCGAGGCAGAAACTAATTTTGAAGCATTTATACCAATCCCGGCTATTTTCGCTGGCACTCTTCCTTGCGACGCTGCTCTGCCTCGTCATGCCGGCGGTAGCGAGCACCCTCGTTCTCGATAGCGGTTATCGCCAGATGTACGACCTCGATTTCATCGGCGCTCACGCGACGTTTCATCAGTATCAGCAGGGGAACCCTGCCGACCCGATGGGCTATGTCTCCGATGCCGCGGCCTATCTGTTTTCGGAGTTTGAGCGGCTCCACGTGTTGGAGTCAGACCTTTTTATTGATGACAGCCACTTCGAGGCGCGGCACAAGCTGACGCCCGATCCAAACCTCAAGGCTGAATTCGACTCGCATCTGGCGAAGGCCGACGCGTTGGCAGATAGTGCGCTGGCGAAGAATCCAAAGGATACCGATGCGCTATTCGCCAAGGTGTTGGCGAACGGATTGCGCTGTGACTATGCAGCGCTGATCGAAAAGCGCAACATCGCGAGCCTGGGATATATGAAGACCGCTCGCGTCCAGGCGCAACAACTGCTAGCCATTGACCCGACGCGCTACGATGCTTACCTGTCACTCGGAGCGGAGAATTACCTGCTGGGCGCCAATCCCGCGCCTGTCCGATGGGTACTGAGTTGGACGGGATCTAAGACCGACAAGCAGCAGGGGATTGAGCAGCTTCGCATCGTCGCCGAAAAAGGTCACTACCTCGCTCCGTTCGCGCGCTTGCTGCTTGCGGTGGCGGCGCTGCGCGATAAAGATACTCACACAGCGAAGACCTTGCTCGCTGGATTGGCCACCGAATTTCCCGACAACAAGCTGTATTCCAAAGAGCTGTCGCGGATCCAGTAGAGCGGGTGGAGCACCGCTTCAGCGGTGCAAGTGAAGCGCGTAAATCCGCGTCAGGGCACGACCTTGGTCGTGCCGAAAAGCCACTTATTTTGAAATCGTGAGCGGACTTCAGTCCGCGGTCACCCCAGCTCTAGAGTTTTCTAACAATCCGCCTCACCCCGTGGCCATTTCACGGGAATAACCACAAGCGTCTTCACAGAATCGGAAAACAACACCAATCCCTGAAATCTGTGCAATCCGTGGCTAGGTTTTTCTTGTCGTGCTATTGGGCTCGATCCTCGGCGTCACACCGCGAATCGTCCAGAAATCCGCCGTCACCCTGGGATTGCTGATGTACTCGTACGGCATCCAGAAGTAGCCTTTGATGCCCCAGCTCCAGCCCCACGAGTTGCGCACCAGCATGCGCTGGTTACGGTCGTCGTACCCCACAGCCATGACGGCGTGCCATCCCCGCAGGCGTTCGCCTCGCTTGGGCATGAGCATCACGCCCGTCTTGGCGACATGCGCCGATTCAAAACTTTCGTGGACGAGAAAGGCGAACATAAACGGGAAGCCCTCTGTCAGGCGGCATTTCATCAGCCGCAGAAACTCCGTTCGCGTTCGCTTGCCCATCACCAGGCGCTCGTAGCGCGTGATCTTGTGGTGCTCAGCTAGTTCGTAAGCACGACGATTCGGCTTCTTGGCCATCGCTGCCTTCGTCAGTGAAAAGGGCCAGTCTTTCTCGGGACAGACACCGTGCCGAGCAACCGCTTGCAGAGCTGCGCGCAGGTTGGCGCCTTCCTTCTTCGTGGCATGCTTCGCGCGCATGTAAGCAATCGTGTTGTAGAAGATGAAGAGCCGCGACGGAGAGAAATCCTTCAAGCCGAGACGTCGCTGCTCGAACCTGAAAAGCGCCGGCGAGAGCATGCGCGGTGCATGTGAGTGGATGCCCCTGCTCATGCACACGGGGACAGAGGGGCCGCAGATCGACCTTCGCCGGAAGCTTCTTCGGAGCAGCCTCTGGCGCGTAGCGAAAATCGCGGCGGTCCCGAGGATCTTTGACCGCCCCGTAGAAGCCGATCGAAGCTCTAGAGCTGGTGTGCGTGGTGGGCTTTGGCATGAGAAACGAAATGGTAGCACCGGGACGTAGGTGCCCACTCATTCCTGCCGCTGCAAGGTAGAGCAGACCTTCAGGTCCGCGCCAGGATGCCCTAAGGTTCGGGCTTTTCGCCCACTGCGGTGCAAGTGGGCGAAAAGCCTCATCAGAGAGGACTGCGTTACGCGGCGCTGAAGCGCCGCTCTACCCGAGCTTCAAATACAGCAATTACGAAACTGCTTTAGCCGATAAAGCCGCGCGAAACGCGTCTACCCGCTCGCGTATGCTCAGGACGTGGGTAGGCAGGTCGAGCACGGATCCTCCTTCAAGAATCGGAATCAGCTTGTCGAACTCAGGCCCGGAATGCGAACCGGTGATGACAATGCGAATGGGATGAAAAAGTTCTTTGCCCTTGGCTCCGGTTTTCTCTTTAACTTCGTTGACGATCGCCTTGAAGCGCTCCGGCGTCATCGGCGAAAGGTCGCCTTCGACATGCTGCAGGAACTCGGACAACACGTCATTTGCTTTCGGTAACGTGAGCACTTCAGCATTATCAGGCGAAGTCAAAGCAGCGGTCGGGTCTACGTGGAAGATGAGCTTAGCCTTGGCCGGCAATTCATCAAACTTGTTTACCGACGGCACCAGCAACGCAACGACCTTGCTGAACCACTTTGCAACATCCTCGCTCGGCTCCGTCGGCAGATAACCCGCTTCTGTGAAGTACGGCAACGCGAGCTTCTCGATGCGCTCCGGCGGGCTCTGCTTGATGTAATGCCGGTTCAGCCAGTACAGCTTCTCCATATCGAAGACAGCCGCCGCCGGGGTGACGCGCTCCAGGCGAAATTCCTTCGTGAGTTCGTCGGGAGAGAATATCTCGCGGGTGCCGCCGCTGGGCGCCCAACCCAGCAGCGCGAGATAGTTCATCAGCGCTTCCGGCAGTACTCCCATCTCGCGAAAGTTTGCAATCGAGGTCGCACCGTGGCGCTTCGAAAGCCGCTTGCCATCGCTGCCGAGAATGGTCGACAGATGCGCAAACTCCGGTACCGGCCAGCCCAGCGCTTCATAGAGCGCAACCTGCTTGGGCGTGTTCGAAAGGTGATCGTCGCCGCGAATCACGTGGGTGATCTTCATCAGCGCATCATCGACCACGACGACGTAGTTGTAGACCGGAATCCCCGAAGATCGCAGGATGATGGGATCACTGACCGCTTCGTTGGGGAATTCAACTATCCCACGCACCATGTCGTGAAAGCGGATTGGGTGCTCAGGAATGCGCAAGCGGATGGCTGCCTGCTCTCCCGATGCGCGACGGCGCCGCGCTTCCGCCGGATCAATGCCACGGCAGGTGCCGGGATAGAGTGGAGAGCGGCCCTCAGCCATCGCAGCTTCACGGTCCTTCTCCAACTCCTCCTGCGAGCAGAAACAGAGGTAAGCTTTGTGTTCGCTGAGCAGGCGCTCGGCATGCTCGCGATAAATTTCGAGGCGATCGCTTTGCCGGTAAGAGGCATACGGGCCACCCACGTCCGGACCTTCGTCCCAGTCGAGGCCGAGCCACTTCAGGTCGTCGAGCAGTTGCGTTTCATAGCGGGCTTCGCTGCGTTCGAGGTCAGTGTCTTCAATGCGCAGGACCATCGTCCCGCGCTTTTGGCGGGCAAAGAGCCAGTTGAACAGCGCGGTGCGAGCATTGCCAACGTGCAGTTGGCCGGTAGGCGAGGGAGCAAAACGAACGCGAACGTCGGAAGTAGGAATCACATTACGATGTTATCAAGAACAATGGAGCTCTCACGGCCTGCCACGAACCTGAACCTATCTGGTGGTACCATCTATAAAAGCCATGACGATAACGGCTCGGTATGAACACGGCGTTTTCAGGCCACTGGAAGACGTCAACATTCATGAAGGAACCATAGTTGAGGTGCGCGTCCCTTCATATGCCGATCGCCTGAAAGAAAAGTCCCCTCCGATTGAAGGCTCTGAGATCTTCGGTATGTGGAGTGACCGTACAGATATCGGTGACAGCGTGGACTATGTCAACTCGCTGCGTCGTAACCTTCGCGGCTGAGCGCTCTCCAATCCGAATCGGTTTGCATGCCCTACTTAGTCGACAGCGATGTGCTGATAGATGTATACCGCGGCGATGTCCGCGCCCGACAGTATACAGTATATCGACGCATTACCCGAGGCATGGGCACTCTCGCAAGTTTCAGCCTTGGAACTCATCGTAGGTGCCAGGAATAAGGCAGAGCTCGCTCGAACGGACAATTTCCTCGCACACTACATAGTCGTGGCGCTTCAAGGCTCGACCGGCGTACGAGCCTACGAGCTCCTTAAGAAGTACGCAAAGTCACACGGCTTGCACGTTTTTGATTCATTGATTGCGGCTACGGCAATGGAGGAGAACCTTACCTTGGTGACGAGGAATCGCAAACACTTCTCAATGATCGAAGGCCTTCTCCTGCAGGTTCCTCAGTACTGAAAAATCTGATGTAGCCTCGATAAACCGCCAGCGCCCCTATTTCCCGTCCTCGACAATATTCAGCAGAATGCGGTCGATGGTGTCGAGCGCTTTCTTCGTGGACATGGTGTGATTGTTGGCTACGATGCAGAAAGCGATGTGATCGCCACTCTTTGTAGTGGCGTAGCCGGACAGTGAATTGACGTGGGTCAACGAACCGGTCTTCCCGCGCGCTGCGCCTTGCAAGGGTGTGTTCTTGAAGCGATCGGCCAGGGAGCCATCCACGCCGGCTACGGGTAGTGTGTCTTCGAACAACTCGCCCCAGCTTTGTTTGTGTGCATAGACAAGCAATTGCACCAGGGCCGCGGGAGTTGCCAGGTCTTCGCGCGATAAACCGGAGCCGTCGTAGAAGACAAAATCTTCGGGACTCAGGCCCGCGGTCATCAGAAAGCCGCGCAGCACCTCCAACCCACCCTGGATAGAGCCCGAGGTACCCTTTTCTTTCCCCAGCAGCCGCAGCATGAGCTCGGCATGCAGGTTCTGACTCACCTTGTTGATGACGCGCAAATCTTCCAGCACTGGCTGCGACTGATAGCTAGCCAGCACCAGTGGCGCAGGATTGAGGCGACGAGCTTCGTCACCGCCTCCGCCCGACGCTATGGTAGTCACGGAGAACGTCTGCAGGGACGACAAGTCCGTGTGTCGTGTACGCGGGCGGCCATAGATCACCACGCCGCGCTGCTCCAGCAATTCGCGGAACAGCTTGGCGGCGAAATCAGCCGGATCTTCGATGGCCAAAGCCTCACCCGCGCCGGGATCGTCCTGCGGAATGTTTCCCCAGATGGTGAGCTGGTTCGAGCCGGGCTCGCGGTTGATGTAGATCTTGCGTGGCCCTGTGCCTTGTGGCGTGGTCAGTACCCGGTTGTCAATACGGTAGTACTCCGGGAACGGAGTGACATTCAGGAAGGCGCGCTCGCCCGGATGGTCCGCGGGCAGAATATTGACGAAGATGACGTTGTCGTTGATGGTCAGCGCAGAGACAGGAGCGCCCCATTCCCACACCAGATCATCTTGTGACCAGCCCTCGCCGTAGCGCTCGAAGACGTAATACGAGTCGTCGGCAACCACGTCTCCGTCAACGAACTTCAAGCCCTTCTGTACCAGTTGATCCGCTAAATCCTGCAATACCTGGATGGGTGGTACCTTGCGCTCCGTCTTCAAGTTGTAAGGCAGGGTGCGGCCTGAGAGGTTCGGATCGCCGCGGCCTACCAGCACCAAATCCGAATCGAGGCGGCCGTATTTATCGAACGTACCGGTGCTTTCCACCGTGGTCTTAAAGCGATAACTCGGCCCGATCAGGGCGAACACGGCGGCGGTGGTAAACAGCTTTTCATTCGATGCCGGAGTGAACAGCTTGTCCTGGTTCAGCGCGTATACCTGCTTGCCCGTGTCGAGCGAAACAACGTCGATTCCCCACCAGGCGCGCGCGGCATCGGGGTCGGAGAGTATCTGCTCAATATCGCGTGCGAGCTTTTGGGGCTCGGGTTTAGACGGCGGCTTTTTCCCGCCGAACGCAAGCGCTTGCGTCAGTAGCAGGAGAACGAGGATCGCGCCGAACTGGCGGGCCGGAGACATGGACCTTCTACTCGGATTTTACACCGGGTTTATTGCGCGCTACGTGGGCATTTCTCTGGGTTCATTTCGCTCAAGCTTAAGGGGGAAAAATAGTCCATTACGGGCCTGCAGCGAAAGAACGAACTATTACTTTCGTGGGGCAAATCGGCCAGCAATATAGAGCTTGCTTGCTGTTCTCCCAAGGAGACTACAATCTCGCACATGCGCCCCGTGTATACCTGGCGGCTGCGGACCAGAGCCCTGAAGCTCGGAACCCGTACGCTCGTGATGGGCGTCGTCAACGTGACACCCGATTCCTTTTCCGATGGCGGCCGATTCGTACGACCCGAAGCGGCCACTGCACATGCACTGCGGTTGCTGGATGAAGGCGCTGACATCCTCGACATCGGCGGAGAGTCAACCCGACCTGGCACGGTTCTGTTCGGCGAGACTGGACCGAAGCCTTCTGTGAGTCCGCAGGAAGAAATGGACCGCCTGTTACCGGTGCTGGAAGTCATATGCAAAGAGCGTCCGGGTGTGGTGCTGTCGGTTGACACCTACAAGTCGGTGGTCGCGCGAGCAGCGGTTAGCTCGGGCGCGGAGATTGTGAATGACGTCAGCGCGTTCCAATGGGATTCCGCCATGGCTGCGACCTGCGCCGAGCTCGGCTGCGGAGTCGTGATGATGCATACGCGCGGCCGCCCCACCGAATGGCGCAACCTGGACAAGGCGCTCGATATTGTTTCCGAGGTTCAGCATGACCTCGCTAATCGTGTGCAGGAGGCGTTCGAGGCGGGTGTGCGACGGGAGCACATCGTGCTCGATCCGGGGTTCGGCTTTGGCAAGAATTTCGAGGACAACTATCACTTGCTGGCCAATTTCCGGCAGTTCCGCCGGCTGGGTTTTCCGCTGTTGGCTGGAGCCTCGCGAAAGTCATTCATCGGACGCGCGATCGCGCAGCGGGTTGGGCACGAAGTATCTGCTGGCGAGCGGCTGAATGGCTCGCTCGCAGCGATGGTCGCCTGTATTCTGGAAGGAGCGAATATCGTGCGCGTGCATGATGTGAAAGAGTCCGTCGAGGCCGCCGCAGTCGCAGATGCGATTCTGGCCAGCAAATCTGCAATCGGCTGAGCAGCCCTGGTACGAAGCCAAGGCGCACTGAAGGTTTGCATCTAAAATCTACGCGTCCCCCCACGCGAATTGTCTTGGCGCGCCCGTCCGGGTCTCATCACAAACTTATGAACACGCTTGAGCAGTTGGCTTCGGATCCACGCGTCACAGTGCGACGGCAGGGCGCACCCGATCTCTCCGGCAAGGTTGTCGTCTACTGGATGCAGCGCGCACAACGCGCGCTCGATAATCCTGCGCTCGACGTGGCAGTGGAAGTTGCCAATGCGCTGCATCAACCGCTGGTGATCTTCTTCGCCCCGGTGCCGTTCTATCCGCACGCCAACCTGCGGCATTATGCATTTCTGGCGCAAGGGATTCCTGACACCGCCGAACGCGCGCGCAAGCGCGGCATCGGATTTGTCCTGCGCCACTATCCCGATCACCGTCTGCCTAAGTTCTGCGGAGAAGTGAACGCGTCAATTGTTATCGGTGATGAGAATCCGCTGCGCGAGCCTGATCACTGGCGCGAACTGGCGGCCAAGAAACTCACCGTTCCGCTCTGGACCGTCGATGCCGATGTAATTGTTCCCTCGATGCTGCTGGGAAAAGAGCAATATGCCGCACGAACCATTCGCCCCAGGTTGCAAGCGAAGTTCGAGGAGTTTCTACAGCCGCAGAACAACCCGCGAGCCAAAGTTGAATGGGAAAAGCCGAAAGGTCTGAAATCGCTTCCCGACAATGGCTCGTTCGATATCACAGAGGGTTGGAAGGAGCTCGATCGCTCGGTTGCGCCCGTCGACTCATTTCGCGGTGGAACGGGCGAAGCGCTGAAGCTGCTGCGTGACTTCGTCACCCACAAGCTCGTGCACTATCCCGAGCGCCATGGGAAGCCGGAGGTCGATGGTAGCAGTCGGCTCTCGCCCTATCTGCATTTCGGGCACATCAGTCCCATCACCGTCGCGCTGGCGGTTGAGAAGCCCGAAGCTCCGCGCGCGGCGAAAGACGCCTACCTCAATGAACTCATCACCTGGCGCGAGCTGGCCATCAACTTCGCGCACTTTAATAAGCTATACGACTCCATTGAGAGCGCACCCGACTGGGCCCATCGCACGCTTGCCAAACACGCCAGAGACAAGCGGCCAGTAGTTTATACGCGCGAGCAACTGGAAGCAGCCCGGACCCACGACGACCTATGGAACGCAGCCCAACAGCAGATGCTGCACGCCGGATGGATGCACAACTACATGCGCATGTACTGGGCGAAGAAGATTCTGGAATGGAGCCCATCGCCGCAGGTGGCTTATCAGACTGCGGTTTACCTCAACGACAAGTACTTCCTCGATGGCCGCGATCCAAATGGCTATGCCGGAATTGCCTGGGCAATTGCCGGCAAGTTCGATCGCCCATGGTTCGAGCGGCCTATCTACGGAACCATCCGTTACATGTCGGGCGACGCGGCACGCAAGAAGTTCGACGCTGACAGTTACATACAGCAGATGTCTAAGTTGGCGGGCCAAGAGGATGAACAGCCGAAACTCTTCGGATGATTTGCTGGAGATAGGGGTCCTTCGACTGCGTTCGTTCGCTCGTGCTCTCTCACTCCGCTCAGGATGACAACGGTGAAGGGATGTTGTGGCTGACTAGGGCGCGATGCGCAGGCTGACGAGCAGGGCCACACCCCACACCACTACTCCCGCGGCGGCGACACCCAGATACCAGTTTCTCTCACGGTTGTTATGCAGCGTAGGCAAGGGAAGGGGAGATCCCATCGAGCGATGAAACCACGCGGTTAGGAATCCGCCGAACCCGATCAGGGCCATGAAGCCGCCGAAAGCGAGGCCGGCCACTACCAACACAAAACTCAGGTCGAACACGGTCCCCCCGAAACTTGACACTAACCTATGCCCGGCGGCAAGGATTCGCAAGTGCGCTTGCTATAATCCCGCAGATATTCAGGAGGTGAGATGAAGCGAGTTACCGGACTGGGCGGAGTGTTCCTCAAGTCCAAAGATCCCAAAACGATGTACGAGTGGTACGAGAAGCACCTGGGCGTCACACGCGAGCACGGAGGCGTGTCTTTCAAGTGGCGCGATGCCGAACAGCCTGAGAACACGGGGATCACCATGTGGGCGCTCTTTCCCGAGAACACAAAGTATTTCGAGCCCAGCCCCTCGCCGTTCATGATGAACTTCCGCGTCGAAAATCTGGAGCAGCTTCTGGCCGCCCTTCGCACCGAAGGCGTACAGGTCGACGACAAAGTCGAAAGCCACGAATACGGCAAGTTTGGCTGGATCATCGATCCGGAGGGAAACCGAATCGAGCTATGGGAGCCACCCGCCGAACGGGAGCCGTTGCCATAGCGGTTCCATTGTGGCTCAGAGTCGCAACTCGTACTACACGAATAGTTGACGTGCTGCGGCCAGGCGCGCTACAGTTCCATCGTCTCAACTACTCTGCTCATCCAGGTCCCTATCTTGGAGAAAGCTCCAACAGCATGTGAGGTTCGTCCGCTCATTGCTGCAAACCACTTTCTAAAGCAAAGGAAAAGTGCTTTTATGATCAAGCTTAAAGTCGTCCCTCGTCTTCTCACATGCGGCAGTTTTCTGCTGTTGTTTATTGTTTTCAGCTTTGCAAGTGTGACCTCCGGGTTTGCCCAGAGCGCGAACCTGGTTCAGCTCAGTTTCGATAATTTCAACAATGGAACCAGCCAGCACCAGAGTGAAGTCGAGCCTGGAGCTTTCGCTTCCGGCAACACCATCGTCACAGCGTTCCAGGTGGCCCGCATTTATAGCGGTGGAGGCGCCGACATTGGTTTCGCAACCTCGAAAGATGGCGGCCAGACTTGGACGCAAGGCTCGCTTCCGGGACTGACACAGTGGTATCAAGGCGGGAGCAATTCGGCTGCCAGCGATGCCATGGTCGCATACGACGCCAAGCACGGATACTGGCTGATCTCGACGCTGCCTATCGGCAACAACGATCTGGTAGCTTCCAGCCGGTCGGCCGACGGCCTGACCTGGGCCAACCCGGTCTATGTCACGACCAGCATCGACTCCGACAAGAACTGGATCGTCTGCGATAACTGGCCAAGCAGCCCCTACTACGGCAACTGCTACACCCAGTGGGACAGCCCCAGCTTCGGCGATCTCATGTACATGAGCACCTCGAGCGACGGCGGCGCGACGTGGGGTGCGGCCAAGACAAGTGCCAACAGTGTCGGCGGCATTGGTGGCCAGCCCTTGGTGTTGCCGAACGGCACGGTCGTCGTAAGTTTCGCCGATTTCAATGGCGGCATGAGCGCCTACACCTCGACCAATGGTGGCGCAAGCTGGGGTTCTTCAATCACCATTTCCAGCGCACCGAGCCGTGGCGAGGACGGCGACTTGCGCAGCGCCGGCCTGCCCTCAGCCGCGCAGGACGGCGGCGGCACCATCTACATGTCATGGCCCGATTGCGGCTTCCGCAGCGGATGCGCGGAGAACGACATCGTTTACAGCACCTCGACCGATGGCACGCATTGGAGCGCGAAACAACGTGTTCCCATCGATCCGGTCACCAGCACAGTCGATCACTTCATTCATGGCATCGGAATCGATCCCAATACAGCGGGAAATTCGGCCCACATCGGAGTGAACTACTACTTCTATCCCAACGGGAACTGCGGCAACAGCTGCAGCTTGCGCGAGGGATACATCCAATCCAACGACGGCGGTCAGACCTGGTTCTCGGCCGCACAGCTTGGTGGCCCCATGCAGCTTGCGTGGCTACCCGATACCTTCTCGGGACGCATGGTCGCCGACTACACCGCAGTCGTGTGGTCTAACGGTAAGAGCTTCCCCGTCTTCGCCTTGGCCTATCCGCAGATCAACCTGAGCACGCCATTCCGCGAATCGATGTTCACGCTGAACCGCACCTCAGATTTCTCCAATAACGGCATCCGTGTCAGCGCCGCGCAGGACAAGCCGATTCCGGGAGTCAAGGGCACTCGTGTTTGGCAGTATTACGATCTCGAGCACAGGTACCCGATCCATCCGGGAACGGTTCCGGTGCCCGGCCCCGATGAGGACTAACCGTTAGCTGGCAAAAACACTTCAGGCCGCTGAGTAATCAGCGGCCCTTTTTCTGAGACAAGCCGTTCTTGACAGTTCCCTATTACCAAGTAATATAGGTTATAACCTTACATTTCGGATAAGGAGAAATTTTGCATGGCTGTTTTGTCAAAGGTCGAAGTAAAGGTTGCGGATGAAGTATGGGTAGCGACCGCGTTGCTGCACCGCGAAAACCCCAAGCGGAATTCGTTCTCCGTCGAAGAGATAGTGGACCGTGCTGCCCGAGAAGGTTTGGTGAAGCCTCAGCGGCCGAGCGTTTATGTCCATGTAGCGCAGCATTGTGTCGCGAACCGGCCACCGAACCCGGGAAGATATCGCATGTTGTTCGAGACTCCTGAAGGCGATCGCCGACTCTATCGTCAAGGAGATCCGTACCACCCAGCGCGCCAGGGTGCGAAGATAACGCCCTCCTCAGATGATCTGCCAGATAGGTATCGCGAGCTGCTGGAGTGGTACAAGCGATGGTCAGAAAATGCGGCGCGCCAGGCTGCAGAAAAAGATCCCTTATTGGCGTTGGTCGGCAGCGGCCGATCTCTGTGGCGGTCCGAACACGCCGATGACTATGTAAAGCGATTGCGCGAGGGGTGGTAATGAGCCGCATCTTCTGGGACACCAACCTCTTCATCTATCTTCTTGAGGATTATGGTGAGTTTTCCCGAAGAGTACAGCGCTTGCGAGCTAGCATGCTAATTCGGGGCGACCAGCTCGTTACATCCGCTCTCACACTGGGCGAGGTCCTGGTGAAGCCAATTGAGGAAGGCGACTCCGCTCTTTGTGCACGGTATGAGGACGCTATCACTGTGAGCTCGGTGGTTGTTCCTCTCGATGTGAAAGCTGCGAAATTGTATGCGACTTTGCGTCGAGACCGTACCCTGCGTGCTCCAGACGCTGTTCAATTGGCATGTGCTGGATCGTTCGGAGCGGACTTATTCATCACTAACGACACCCGACTGCGGAACAAAACCGTTCCCGGCATTCAATTCATCGTGTCGCTGGAGAATGCTCCCCTTTGATGACTGAGTCTTACCCTTCCCACCGCTTGAACACCAGACAGCCGTTGGTTCCCCCGAAGCCAAAGGAGTTCGACATGGCGTACTCCATCTGTACCTTGCGCGCAGTGCGGGGAACAAAGTCCAGGTCGCAGCCTTCGCCGGGATTGTCCAGGTTGGCGGTGGGCGGCACAATCTGATTTTGCAGCGCCATCACCGTGATGCCGGCCTCCAGCCCTCCGGCGCCGCCCAGCAGATGTCCAGTCATCGATTTGGTCGAACTGACCAGCATCTTGTAGGCGTGCTCCCCGAAGGCGCGCTTGATCGCCGTCGCCTCGATCTCATCCCCCAGAGGCGTCGAAGTTCCGTGAGCATTGACGTACCCGACCTGCTCCGGCTGAATCCCGGCATCGCGCATGGCGTTACGCATGACCCGGAATCCGCCGTCGCCATCTTCCGCCGGCTGGGTGATGTGATACGCGTCGGCGCTCATGCCGTATCCCAGCACCTCGGCGAGAATCGGAACGCCCCGACTTTTGGCGTGTTCCAGTTCTTCGAGGATGAGAATGCCTGCGCCCTCGCCGATGACGAAGCCATCGCGGTCGCGGTCCCAGGGACGGCTGGCGTGATGAGGATCATCGTTACGCGTCGACAGCGCGCGCATGGCGGCGAATCCTCCCACCCCCATGGGCGTGATCGCAGCCTCCGTCCCCCCGGCAATCATCACGTCGGCATCGCCGTACTTGATGATGCGCGAGGCGTCGCCAATGGAGTGGGCGCTGGTGGTACAGGCCGTGCACGTCGCCTCATTCGGACCTTTGGCGCCATGGCGCATGCTGACCTGGCCCGCCGCGAGATTCACGATGGCCGAAGGAATGAAGAACGGTGAGATCTTGCGCGGGCCACCGGTCAGCAGGTTGGAGTGCTCGCGCTCGATGATATCGAACCCCCCAATGCCTGAGCCAATGGAGACCCCGGTACGTTCGGCCATCGCTTCGTTTTCAACCTTGTAATTGGCCGATTGCAGGGCCTCGTCGGCTGCGGCGATGGCGAGGTGAATGAAGCGCCCCATCTTGCGCGCTTCTTTCTTTTCGACATATTGCAGGGGATCGAAGTTCTTAACTTCAGCGCCGATCTGACACGCGAAGTTGGTGACGTCGAAGCTGGCGATACGCTCCACGCCGCTCTTGCCGGCGAGCAGCGCCTGCCAAACTTCGGGAGCGCTATTGCCGACGCCGCAGATGAGTCCGATGCCCGTTACGACCACGCGACGCGGCAAATTACTTCGATCCTTTCGCGTGTGCGTTGATGTAGTCGACGGCGTCTTTTACGGTGCGGATTTTCTCCGCTTCTTCGTCGGGAATCTCGATATCGAACGCCTCTTCGAAGGCCATTACCAGCTCGACCGTGTCCAGGGAATCGGCACCCAGATCGTCGACAAACGATGCATTGGCCGTGACCTCGCCCTCGTCTACTCCCAGTTGCTCCACAATGATTTGCTTTACCCGCTCGTCTACGGATGCCATGTTTGCAAGGCTCCTTCCTGGAATGTGCCGGACGTTGGCAGAATTTGAGAGACAGCTTTACTTGCTTGCTTTCGCGTGCTGCTCGATGTACGACACTGCGTCTTGCACAGTACGGATCTTCTCCGCATCCTCGTCAGGGATTTCAATGTCAAAAGCCTCCTCAAAGGCCATGACCAGCTCGACGGTATCCAGCGAATCAGCGCCAAGATCGTCTACAAACGAAGCATTAGTGGTCACTTCGCCTTCGTCTACTCCGAGTTGCTCCACGATGATCTGCTTAACCCGCTCTTCGGTCGATGCCATTATTGCCTCTCCTGCCGCGTCATGCGGAAACTTATAAGTGTAATTGTCGCCGGGAAGCTCTGTAAAGAATGCGGACTCGTTATCAAGAATCGCGAGTGTCGCGGGAGTCGGCGCACCCCGCTCGCAAGACTCGACTCATCCTAAACGCCAGCTTTACCAATGGTCAACGCAAGTGTTAAACAACCTTGAATTGTCATCCCGAGCCAAGCCTCATTTGCCAGCGAGGGACCTGGGCGTGCCGATTCGTGCCGGGGCACGAAAGGCCGCATCCTTTTCCGTTCGTGATAGAAAATCATCATGCGAGCGGTGGTGCAGCGGGTCAGCCGGGCGACGGTGAGCGTTGAAGGCTCTATTGTTGGAGCGATTGATAGCGGGCTTTTGGTACTGCTGGGCGTGGCGCACGGCGACCAGAACTCTGACGCGGACTACCTCGCCGAGAAGATTGTCGGCCTGCGCATCTTCGAGGACGACGAAGACAAGATGAATCGCAGCGTGGTCGATGTGAGCGGAGCCATCCTGGCGGTCTCACAGTTCACTCTGTATGGCGATGTTCGCCGGGGCAAGCGGCCGTCGTTCGATGCTGCGGGCCGGCCGGAGCGCGCACGAGAGCTGTATGAATACTTCGTGAATCGTGTTCGCTCGCTGGGAGTGCGCTGCGAAACCGGAGTCTTTCAGGCAATGATGCAGGTCGAATTGGTGAACTCCGGCCCGGTGACGATCCTGATCGATTCGAAGAAGCAGTTCTGAGACGGTAGAGCGGACCTTCAGGTCCGCGTCTCGCGGGACTCAAAAATTCGTTTTGAAGGGGCACGGCTTCAGCCGTGCCATTGAGCGCTGTTTATGCTGTCATCCCGAGGGGACTTCAGTCCCCGAGGGACCTGCTCTACCCTCGCACCGCTGCAACTCTGTCCCGTACCCGCGCCACGAACCCCGCATCGCCGATATCGCCCAGGTTGATCTCGACGTTGGCCAGCGCACCGTCGGCTGACGCTTTGGCAAGCCCGGTTCCGACCGTCAGGTCCGATGCCATCCTTGGATTTGTGATCGGCCGCAAAGAGTCGATAATCCTGCCCGTTTCCGCAGCTTGCTCAGCGACCTTGAGCGGAATCTCCGTCGCGCCCTTTAGCGCGGCTTCAACCTCGCTCTGCGCTTCGGGCTGATTCTTCGCCTTTTTGAAGGCCGCCATCACTTCGTTAAACGAAGCGGCATCGGCGTCGATCGCCGCCTTGAACGCCTCGCGCAGCTCGCTCAGGCGAGCGATGGCATTACTTAGCTGTGCCTCATACTGCAGGTAAGCTTTCTTGCCGCGCGACATGCCCGCCACCATGCAGCCCAGAGCAGCCGCCATGGCTCCAGTTGCCGCCGATGCGCTGCCACCGCCGGGCGCCGCCGTCGGCGCAGCAAGCTGCTCAACAAACGGTTCGACCCCGGCACGCAGCCCACCCACGGTCATCTTGCCGCTGATTACCGCTGCCAGACGGTTCTCGAGTATCAGCGACGAATCGAAGTTTTCGATCTGTAAGAACCACTCCGCGGCGTCTTCCAGCGCCTTTTTCGGAATCAATCCCACGATCTCGCTCGATAGCGGCATCACGCCATAGCGCGCGGCCTCGCGCTTCACATATTCGAAGACGCGCGCAATCGGCGTCTGGTCGGTGTCGGTCAGGTTCATGGAAACCTGCGCCAGTCCACGCACCGGAACCCCCATGCCCTTTACATAGCGCAGTCCGCCGTTGGAGAAACGCACCGCCTTGCCAATCTTCTTCGCGATCTCTACGTCAGGCGTGTTGAGGTAAACATTGTAGGCAACCAGAAACTTGCGCGCGCCCACGATCGTCGCTCCCGCCGTAGGATGAAGCTCGGCGTTCCCGAAGTCAGGCTTGCGCGCAGGGTTGGTCTTTACCTCTTCGCGAATGCCTTCGAACTGGCCGCGACGAACGTTCTCCAGGTTCTGCCGCTCTGGTGTCTGCGCCGCTGCTTCGTACAAATAAACAGGGACCCCAAAGCGTTTCCATATCTGCTCGCCGACGCGACGCGCCATGGCCACGCAGTCCTCGATCGCAATGCCCTCGATGGGGATGAACGGCACCACGTCCGTGGCACCCAGCCGGGGATGCGCGCCAGTGTGCTTTGTCAGGTCAATCAGTTCGGTGGCCTTGCCGACGCCGCGAATGACAGCTTCCTCAACCCTTACGGGGTCGCCAACCAGCGTGATGACGCAGCGATTGTGGTCGGCGTCCATCTCGCGATCCAGAAGATAGACGCCGTCCATCTTCATGGCTTCGATGATGGCGTCGACTTTGGCCTTGTCGCGGCCTTCAGAGAAATTAGGAACACATTCGACCAGTGCTGGCATAAGCGTCGAGGATAAAGAAGCGTAGGCCGCGCGGCAAGGACAGAGAGCACAAACGGCCTGTTCGCGATGGAGGCTGTGCGCGGGGTCAGAAAATTCAAAAGCCTGAACCGCGGATCTACGCGGATGATCGCGGATCGGACAAAACTCGGGTTAGATTTCTTTGGTCCGCGAAATCCGCGGCAATCCGCGGTCTGTTTTATTTGTCCCTACTTCTTCAACGACTCCAGATAGGCCACCACCGCTTCGGCATCAGCCTTGGTCATGTGATATGCCGGCATTGGCGGTCGCGCAGGCTGACCATTGGGCGCCAGTCCGGTCATGAAGAACTGCATCGCCTTCGCGTGGTCCCAGCCGGGAAGTCCCGCAATGTTGGCGGAAGTGTCCGCCCAACCTGGCACCGGCACCGTGGGAGCGAACGTCAGCTTCGTTCCCTGCAACCACTTCCCCTGGACGTACTGACCCATTTCGTTCATCGGAGTATGGCAGTCTCCGCACTGGCCGAGTTCTTTCACCAGGTACTCGCCGTGGGCGACCAGGGCGCTTTTGTCGGCCGAACTCTTACCCGATCCGGCGTTGCTGTTTAGCGCGACAGTGCAGAGTACCGCCGCAACCGCACCTGCTATGAGCAGCTTCTTCATCGTTTCTCCTGAGTTTGGTCGTTGCTGAAGTGTGCTTCGACTAACTCTCCATAGAGACGCTTAGCGGTTCGCCGGGAGAAGCGAAGAGAATTTTGGGCGCACCAGCGGCGAAGGTGCCTGATTGTGCAGCAGCTCGAAAGACGTTGTCAATTGTGCGGCGTAATTTATTGTCGGGTAACGATTACTTCGCCACCATCGCTGCAACCAGCGAGTGGAAGATCTTTGCGCCGTCCGTCATGCCCAGCTCAGGCTCGGCCGCGCGCTCGGGATGCGGCATCATGCCCAGAACATTGCGGCCTTCATTGCAAATGCCGGCAATGTTGTCGAGCGAGCCATTGGGATTTGCCCCTGGCGTGACCTCGCCCTGCGGAGTGACGTAGCGAAACACGATGCGGTCCTGCTCCTTCAGTTCGGCCAGTGTGCGCTCGTCGCAGACGTAGTTGCCTTCCATATGTCCGATGGGAATCTGCAGTACTTCGCCCTTCGTGAGCTGATGAGTGTAAGGAGTATTCGTCGACTCGACGCGCACATGCACCGGCTTGCAGACATATTTCAGTCCAGCGTTGCGCATAAGCGCTCCGGGCAGCAGGCCCGACTCGCAGAGAATCTGAAAGCCGTTGCAGATGCCGAAGACCAGCCCACCATCGGCGGCGAACTTTCGCACCGATTCCATGACTGGTGAAAACTTCGCGATGGCTCCCGTGCGCAGGTAGTCGCCATAGGCAAAGCCTCCGGGCACGATGATGGCGTCAACGCCCTTCAGATCGGGCGAATCATGCCACAGGAACTCGACCGGCTGTTTTTCGACCTGCTCGACAGTCCAGTAGGCATCGTGATCGCAATTGGATCCGGGAAAAATGATGACGCCAAATTTCATAGCGAGAGCGTTCTCCGAGGGGATACTTTCAGTTTAGCATTGACGTTGTAGCTCTGATCGGGCGGCATACATCCAATAAACATGCAGGTTTCGCGGCACATCCACATCACCGGCTCGGCGCTGAAGCAATGGCTTATCGGCCAGTGCTACGACTCCGCTTGCGTGGGACTGCTGTGGTGGGCTGGCCTGACATTTCTTCAGGTGCCGTTCGCGATTTTCTGGGCGCTGTTGGCTACGCTGTTCCAATTCATCCCGCAGTTTGGGCCGGTGCTGAGCATCATCGGCCCACTCATCGCCGCCGCCTTCGTCGGTTGGGATACCGCGCTGTACGTGCTCATCCTCTATGGCGCCATCGTGGTCGTCGACGGCCTCATCCTGCAACCGATTATCATGCGCCGCCAGACGCGCGTACCCATCTGGGCGTCACTGTTCATTCCTATCCTGCTGAGCATGCTGTTGGGATTTTGGGGATTCATCATCGCAGCGCCACTGTTGGCCATCGTGTTCACCTATCGCGGACTGGCGAAGAGCCGTGGCCGGCCTGAGGTTCCGCAGCAGACACCGCCGGGGCAGGTCATCACTGGTGGACGGCTAGTCGATCCCGGCGGATCGACGGGACACGTTCCGCGACCGGAGTGACAAACTAACTGTGGGGAGCCTGAATCATCATCTTTTGCTGCCGCGCCTGCGCCAACGCCTCTCCACGCCGGCGATGCTGGACCTGACCACGCGCCTGGTCGCCGTCCCGTCAGAAAATCCGCCCGGCAATCACTACGAGGAATGCGTTCGCATTCTCCTGGATGAACTGACAAGACTCGCCTTCGACGACATACGGCGGGAGGGATCATGCGTACTCGCCTCGGTTGGAGCCGGTAAGCGAACCCTATATTTCAGCGGTCACTATGACGTTGTTCCTGCCCAGTGCCGGGAGCAATTTCAGCCCCGTGTGGAAGGCGCGAATTTGTTCGGGCGCGGTTCCTCAGACATGAAGAGCGGATTGGCCGCGATGATTCATGCCGCGGCTGCGGTCCGCGACGAAGGTCTTTTGAAAGGTGGTCGCATCGGAATTATCCTTGTGCCGGATGAAGAAACAGCAGGCCTCCGTGGCTCGCGCGATCTGGTGGCGCGGGGAATTCTGGGACGCGACGCGGTCGGCATGCTGACACCGGAGCCGACCGGCGGCGTCATATGGAACGCCAATCGTGGCGCCATCACTGTGCGTGCCACCATGCGCGGAAAGGCCGCCCACGTCGGCCGCCAGTTTGAAGGCGTGAATGCCTTCGAGCACTCATTGCCCACGATGATGCAGATCCTCGAACTCAAACGAGAAGTCGAGCTCCGCCAAACCAGCTACAACATCGCTCCCGCTGCAGCACGACACTCAATCCTGTTGTTGGGTGGACAAGTCGAGGCCGGAACGAACTTCAACGTCACACCCGATTTCTGTTCCTTCACCATCGACCGCCGTATCAATCCGGAAGAAGGTCTGGATGAAGAGAAGCGGCGGCTGTGCGCTGCGCTTGAAGGATTTGAGATCGAAATCCTCCAGGAAGAACCCGCGGCGGCAACTGCTGCCAACGATCCGCTCGGATTGGCGCTGGCGCGTCACATAAAGACCGTAACTGACAGGGAAGCGGCGTTCGAAATGTGCCCCGGCCTGCTCGAAACCAGGTTTTATGCCGCTCGTGGCATACCGGCGTTTGCCTACGGCCCAGGGCTGCTGACGGTTTCCCATGGGCCCAACGAGTTCGTCCCTGTCCGCAATATCGCAGACTGCGCGGCGATCTATGCGCTCACGGCGGCGGAGATGTTGGGCTGATTGCGCTGGGTTTTCCACATTCTTCACCGGCTGCACGCACCTACTCGGGCCAATAGAATAGAAATATCAACTCCATGCCTGAATTCGTTCACCTGCACCTGCACACCGACTACTCCATGCTCGACGGAGCGTGCTCGACCGAGAACCTCGTCAAGCGTGTCAAGGAACTCAAAATGCCCGCCGTGGCCATGACCGACCACGGCAACATTTTCGGAGCCGTCGAGTTTGTCGACGCCGCGAAAGAGGCCGGGGTCAAGCCTATCGTCGGCTGCGAGCTCTACATCTGCAAGAAGGAAGATCATCGCGCCTCGCCGGAGGGCGACAGTTACAACCACTTGATCGTGCTGGCCGAGAGCGATGAGGGATATCGCAACCTGGTGAAGATCGTCTCCGAAGCGTCGCTGCACGGCTTCTATTACAAGCCGCGCATCAGCAAGAAGTTTCTCGCCGAGCATTCCAAGGGACTGATCGGCATGTCGGCTTGCCTGAAGGGTGAGGTCGCAGAAGAGTTGGTCGAAGGCAAGTACGAGAAGGCGCTGGAAGCGGCGGTAACGTTCAACGACATCTTCGGCAACGGCAACTTTTATTTAGAAATCCAGGACCAGGGACTGCCGGAAGAGAAGCGCATCCAGCCCAATTTGCTGAAGCTGGAGCAGGAGCTGAATATCCCACTGGTCGCCACCAACGACAGCCATTACCTGTGCGAAGACGACGCTCACGCGCAGGATGTGATGGTCTGCATCCAGACCGGCAAGTCGATCCACGATACCAACCGGCTGAAATTCGCCAACAATCAGTTTTTCGTGAAGAGTCCGGCCGAAATGGCAAAGGTCTTCTCCGGCTACGAGCGTGTGCTGGCGCGCACCATGGAGATCGCTGAGCGCTGCAATGTCGAACTCAAAAAGGTGCGCGAGCCATTTCCAAAGTTCGATGTGCCCCCAGGGTTTTCGCTCGACGATTACTTCGAGCACGTAACCCGCGAAGGCTTTGCGCGCCGCCTCACGTTGCTGCGTGAATTGCAAACTATGGGCCGGTTGAAGCATCCGCTGGAACATTACGAAGCACGTCTCGCCCGCGAGATCGGCATCATCCGGCAGATGCAGTTCGCCGGATATTTTCTCATCGTGTGGGACTTCATCCGCTACGCGAAGGAGAACAACATTCCCGTCGGTCCCGGCCGTGGTTCTGCCGCTGGCGCGCTGGTTGCCTATTCGCTAGGCATTACCGATATCGATCCGCTGCAAAATGAGCTGCTGTTCGAGCGCTTCCTCAATCCCGAGCGCGTCACCCTGCCTGACATCGATATCGACTTCTGCATGAACGGTCGCGGCAAAGTCATCGATTACGTCACGCGCAAGTATGGCCGTGACCAAGTGGCGCAGATCATCACCTTTGGAACCATGGCCGCCAAAGCCGCAATCAAGGACTCCGGCCGCGCCATGGATGTGCCCTACGCCGAAGTCGAGCGTATTACGAAGATGGTGCCGCCGACGCTGAACATTACCATCGACGGCGCGCTGAAGGATTCGCCGCCGCTGGCAACCGCCTACCAGTCCGAGCCGCAGACCAGGGAGCTGATCGACACCGCGAAAAAGCTGGAAGGCCTGGTGCGCAACTCCGGAGTACACGCCGCCGGAGTAGTGATTTCGCCGCAACCGCTCACCGATCTCGTCCCGCTCTATCGCACCAAGAACGAGGAAATCGTCACCGCCTACGACATGAAGGCAGTGGAGAAGCTGGGCTTGCTGAAGATGGACTTCCTCGGGCTCACCACGCTTACCATCATCGCCGAGGCGCTACGGCTGATCGGGCAGACGCGCGGCGAGAGACTGAACCTGGAGCGCTTGGAACTTGACGACGCCAAAACTTACGAACGCGTCTTCCACACCGGATTAACTTCAGGCGTCTTCCAGTTTGAATCGCATGGCATGCGCGACGTGCTGCGTCGTTACAAACCGACAACGGTTGAAGACCTCACTGCTTTGAACGCGCTGTATCGGCCGGGTCCGATTCAGGGCGGCATGATCGACGACTTCATCGACCGCAAGCACGGCCGCAAGAAGATTGAATACGAGCTGCCTCAACTTGAAACTGTGCTGAAAGAAACGCTCGGCGTCATCGTCTATCAGGAGCAGGTGATGCAGATCGCCAACCTGCTCGCCGGATACTCCCTCGGCGAAGCCGACCTGCTGCGTCGCGCCATGGGCAAGAAAGATCCGGAGAAGATGGCGAAGCAACGCGAGCGCTTCGTCGAGGGCGCGGCGGAGCGCAGCTTCCCGCCCAAGAAGATCGAGAAGATCTTCGACCTGATGGAGCAGTTTGCCGGCTACGGCTTTAACAAGTCACACTCTGCGGCATATGCGCTGCTCGCCTATCAGACGGCGTATCTGAAGACGCACTATCCCATTGAGTTCATGGCCGCGCTGCTGACATCCGTTTCCTCAAGCACCGACGACGTAGTGAAGTACATCAACGAATGCCGCGAGATGGGTATCGCGGTCGAGCCGCCGGATGTGAACGTCAGCGCCTTGTCGTTCACACCGCACGGCGAGGCGATTCGTTTCGGGCTCGGCGCGGTGAAGAATGTTGGCCAGCATGCGATTGAGTCAATCGTCGCCGCGCGCAACGAGCTTGGCAGCTTCACCTCGATTTTTCAGTTCTGCGAAAAAGTTGACCTCCGGCTGCTGAACAAACGCGTCATGGAGTCGCTCATCAAGAGCGGCGCTATGGATCAGCTTGGCCGCCGCTCGCAACTGATAGCAGTCGTCGACAACGCCATGGAACACGCTGCCAAGACGCAGCGCGATTCCGCCATGGGCCAGCACGGACTGTTCGGCATCTTCGCCGACGAAGAAACGCAGGCGAAAGAGAAGCCGCTGCCCAACATTCCTGACTGGGATGAGCATCAGCGGCTCGCATATGAAAAGGAAATCCTGGGCTTCTTCATCACCGGCCACCCGCTGGAGAAGTATAGCGACAAGCTGCTCGACTTCCACGCTCTCACCACGGCTGAAATTGCCGAGATGAAGTCGTCAACCGGCAAAGACGACACGCTTATTGGCGGCGTTCTAAAAGGCGTCCGCGTAGCTAAGTCGAAGAAAGGCGATCTCTATGCGACCGGACAGCTTGAGGACATGAACGGCTCGGTT
Source organism: uncultured Acidobacteriaceae bacterium (assembly GCA_963846795.1). Classification (GTDB taxonomy): domain Bacteria; phylum Acidobacteriota; class Terriglobia; order Terriglobales; family Acidobacteriaceae; genus CAVVDY01. The sequence continues at coordinate 687,267 of CAWJXJ010000009.1, read as the reverse complement.
GACATCCTGTGCTTTGCCGAAGCTTACCGCCGCTTGGGTGACCGGCTGAAGCTCGATGTCCCGGTGCTGGTGAAGGGCGGCGTCAAGGTTGAAGAAGGTTCCAACACAAAAATCCTGGTCGGCGACATCATCCCGCTGGAGCAGGCGCAACCCAAGCTGCCGCGCAGCTTGCGCATCAAGATTCCGCTGGAGAGCGTTTCAGAGAACACCGTGTCCGGTCTTCACGCGTTATGTCAGGAGCGCAAAGGTGAAGCCAAGGTGCTGTTTGACCTTGAACGCAAGGGTGACTTCACTGTGGTGATGGAGGCGGAAGGCTATAATGTGTTGCCGGACCGTAATTTCATCAGCCGCGTGGAAGAGCTTTGCGGGCGCGGTAGCGTGCGCGTAATCGACTAGATAGCGGCGGGCATCCACGAACGCGGGGTCGGGAAAAATTCGCGTCAGGGCACCCTTCGACTGCGCTCAGGGCAGGCTTAAAGACCTTGGTCGTGCCGAGCGCTTCGGATCTAGGTCGCTTGACCCGAGCGGGCTTTAGCCCGCGGAGGGGTCCCGATGCCGTCCCTAAAGGGACTCGGAGATACTGGTTTCGGTAATTTTCGGCACGACTGAAGTCGTGCCCTGACGCAAACCTTTCCATTAACCTTCAGTATGTTTAGCGAGAGACCCTGACAATAATCATGGAAGCTGCTTCGAAAGCCCAGACTGAGCTGGAGCGCATCGAGAAACAGATCGAACATTTGCAGGCCGCCGCCGGCGACAACGAAGAGGCGCGCCGCCAATTGCAGGACATGCATCAGCGTGTAGATGCATTACGCCGGCAGGTCTCGGGCCAACTCGGTGCGTGGGAACGGACTGAACTGGCGCGCCATCCCATGCGGCCGCATTTTCTAGACTACGTGGAGCGCATCTTCACTGGGTTCAGCGAAATCCACGGTGATCGCAGTTTCGGTGATGATCCCGCCATTATCACCGGCATGGCCCGCTTCAACGGCAGGGAAGTTGTAGTGATGGGAACCCAGAAGGGGCGCGAGACCAAGCAGCGCATCTACCGCAATTTCGGGCAGCCCAATCCTGAGGGATATCGCAAGGCGCTGCGCGTCATGCGCTTCGCCGAGAAGTGGCATCGGCCCTTGATTACGCTCATCGATGTGCCCGGCGCCTATCCCGGCCTTGGGGCCGAAGAGCGTGGCCAGGCGGAAGCCATCGCCCACAATTTGCGCGAGATGGCGCGGCTGAAGGTCCCATTCGTCGCCGCGATCACGGGCGAAGGTGGCAGCGGAGGCGCCTTGGCCATCGCCGTCGCCGATCGCGTGCTGATGATGGAGAATAGCGTCTACTCGGTGATCTCGCCTGAAGGCTGCGCGTCGATCATGTGGCGTGATTCCAGCAAACGTGAGATCGCGGCCCAGGCGATGCGTATCACGGCGAAAGATAACTTAGAGATGGGATTCTGCGACGAGATCATTCCCGAACCTGCGGGCGGCGCGCACCACGATTGGGATGCCGCGGCCGCGGGCCTTAGCGCGGCACTGGAAAAGAATCTTGGCGAGTTGGAGAAGAAGCCGTTGCAAGAACTTCTCGAGACGCGTTATCAGAAGTTCCGTAAGATGGCACAGTATTATGAAAAAGTGAGCTAGCCACCTCCTCCACAGAACCTTCGTTATTTTTTTTGGTGACTTGATTGAAAAACGCATTTTTCTACCAGGGAAGGACAGATTCCCGGATTCAAATTTACGGATAGCTATGGAAACAAACATTGCTGAACAAGTAGCGGCTTACCCGGGATGGTGGCACCGGATTGACCTGGGAAATGGCATTGTCACGCCGGGTCGTGATAATTCGCCGGCAAAACTCAAACGCTGCCACTTGCCGAAGAAGATGGACGGGCTCAGCGTGCTCGATATCGGGGCATGGGACGGCTTTTTCTCATTTGAATGCGAGCGTCGGGGAGCCCAGCGAGTTGTGGCATCGGATTGGTATTGCTGGCAATACGCAAAAACCGGGTTCGACATTGCCAAGCAGGCGCTGAATTCAAAGGTGGAGGAGTTCGTTTCTAAAGTTGAGGACCTGACTCCAGAAGTGCTGGGTACCTTCGACATTGTTTTGTTTTTGGGAGTTTTGTATCACGCCGAGGATCCCATGCGATACCTGCGCGTGGTCAGGTCATTGTGCAAGGGCTTAGCGGTTATTGAAACCCATGTTGACGCATTGGATTATCCGCGTCCGGCAATGGTTTTTTATCCCGGCAAGACGCTTGCTGACGATCCAAGCAATTTTTGGGGGCCAAACCCGCTGGCCGTAGAGGCTATGCTCTTGGAAGTCGGTTTTCGCACCGTAAAGAAGGTGGACACGTATGACCACTGTCGCATGGTTTTCCATGCCGGCGTGTGAAGCACCTGGGCGTGGGGCCATTTGCCAAACCGCGGCAAAGCCCCACATCAGCCTCAGCCTAGCCGGTGCTCTCTAGTTTTCTTCGCCCCGCCTCATGCTCCCCGTCCGCAGATACCGGCTATGCCAGCTCAGCGATTCTGTCAGCAGGTGCGGTGTGTGCTTGCCATAGGACAGGCGCTCGGCGCGATTCAGATAATCGAGCAACTGTGGCTTATAGTCCGGGTTGGCGCATTTCTCGATAATGAGGTGCGCGCGTTGGCGCGGAGACAGTCCGCGCAAGTCGGCCAATCCCTCCTCGGTAACAATCACCTGCACGTCGTGCTCGGTGTGGTCGACGTGCGACACCATCGGCACAATGGTTGAGATTGCTCCCTGCTGCGCCAGCGATGGGGCCATGAAGATCGACAAGTATCCATTGCGCGCGAAGTCGCCCGAGCCGCCGATACCGTTCTGAATGCGCGAGCCCATCACGTGGGTAGAGTTGACGTTGCCATAGATGTCGGCCTCGATCATCGCGTTCATGGCGATGACGCCAAGGCGGCGGATAATTTCCGGGCTATTGGAAATCTCCTGCGGCCGCAGCACAATGCACTCGCGATAGCGGTCCATGTCTTTGTTAACTTGTATCATCATGTCCGGACTGAGCGAGAACGCCGTCGCCGACGCGAATGTTAGCTTGCCCGACCTGAGCAGCCCGATCATGCCGTCCTGAATGACTTCTGTATAGGAAGTGAGATTCTCGAACAACCCCTCCTCCAGCCCGAACAGCACCGCATTGGCAATGTTGCCCACGCCCGACTGCAGCGGCAGCAGGTTGGCAGGCATGCGTCCTTTCTGAACCTCCCAGCTCAGGAACTCCAAAATGTGCTGGGCGATGCGTCTTGATCCCCGCTCCGGCGCTTTGAACGCACTGTTGCGGTCGGGCGCGTCGGTTAACACAATGGCAGCCACCTTCTCGGGCGCGACCTGAAGGTACGGCGTTCCGATGCGCTGGCCGGGATGCGTCAGTGGAATGGGCCCGCGATTCGGCGGCGGCTGCAAGCCGTAATAGATGTCGTGCATGCCTTCCAAGGCTTCCGGCTGCCACGAGTTCACCTCCAGAATGACACGCTCGGCGCAGTCGATCCAAGTGCGGTTATTGCCGATCGAGGAACTGGGTAACAGGCGGCCATCTTCCAGTACCGCAGCGACCTCGATCAGGGCAACATTCAGCTTGCCCAGGAATCCATACTCCACGATCTGAGCCACATGGCTGAGGTGAACGTCCATGTAATCCATCTCGCCGGCGTTGATGCGCTTGCGCGTCTCCGGGTCTGACTGATACGGCAGCCGCAGGTTGATACCACCCGCCATGGCGAGCGCGCCGTCCAGCTCCGGACCGGTGGAAGCGCCGGTAAAGACGCTGACCTGAAACTTTTGCCCGCGGAAGTTCGCCTCCGCAATGCGGCGCGCCAGCTCGATCGGCACGACTTTGGGGTAGCCCGAACCGGTAAAGCCGCTCATGCCGACCTGATCGCCAGAGCGAATCAAAGCTGCGGCCTCGTCGGCGCTCATGATTTTCTTGGCCAGTTCCTTATTCAAGACACGGTTAGTAGTGGAGGTAGCAGTCGCCATGAAAGCCCTTTCAATAAGAGGGGAATACCCCGAGTATCCAACATAGGATTCCTTGCAGAGGAGGTCTGTGAGGTAGGTCACTATCCAGGCGGATTTGTATCTTCGTTAGTTATTGAACTTCGATGGCGTGCCGAAGATGCGGAAGTAGGCCTTCAGCAATCCGGACTGCGCTGCGGCAGGACGCGCAGAATGCCAAGCCCAAACCTGGCGTTCCGATTCGATGAGCAGGTGCTCGAATGCGGCGTCGCTGATAATACCTTTTTGCCTGAGCTCATCGCGCTTCTTGTGCATGAGTGACCGTTTTGCAATTGCGCCACGGATCCCGCGAAGATACGCCCCCAGACCACGATTGCGAATCACGTAGGCCAGCCACAGCGCCTGAAACAGCAAGATACGAGACAGGTATCGCTCCACGATCGCAGGTGGATAGTCCTTTGCCAGCAGCCATAGCTGGTTGCGTGTAACCAGCTCAAGAATGCGAGGATGTACCACCGCTCCCGTCGTCGCGCTCCCGATGTGAAACGCCACCGCTTGCGGAACGTACATTCCGCCGTAGCCCACAAGCTGCGCCCGCAGCCCTAAATCAATGTCGTCGAGATAGGCAAAGAAGTCAGCGTCTAACCCGCCACAGAGGTCGAAGGTTTCGCGCCGGTAGAGCACGGCGGCGCCGCACCCGGTGAGAATCGGTGTCGGTTGCTCGAACTGTCCACGATCCTCCTCCCCGCTGCCCAGCCGATAAGCGCCTCCGGCGATGAGCATGGCATCGCCCGCGCCATCGAGATGTGTCCGCTTCGTGGCGCGAAGCAGCTTGCCCGCCGCGAACCCAAGCTGCGAATCCGCGTCGAGGCTGCGGACCAGCAATTCGAGATAGTCCGGCTGCATTTCGATGTCGTTGTTCAGCAGCAGAAGATATTTCGACGAGGTCGCCGCTACCGCACGGTTGATCGATCCCGTGGTGCCTTCGTTGGTGGGCAGCTCGATACGGGTTGTGTTCTCAGGCAGAGGATCAGGCAGGATGCTCTCGCTGCGCGCCTCGTTCTCCACTACCACGATCTCCCACTCCGGGCGTGGCAGTGTTTGCGCCTGAACAAATTCGATGCAGCGCTGCGTCAGTTCGGGACGATGCAGTGCAGGGATAATGATGGTGACAGTCTTCACGCGCGGCTAACGCGATTCTACACACGCATCCTTGCCCAGCCACCAGCGCTAGTGTGTGTACCGGCTCTCGAACTTTGAAGGCACAGCTACGCTACTGTTAGGACCTTGCAGGATTGCGTCCGCCAGTATGGCGCCGGGCGGGCCGTTGTGCGCGAAAATCGCATATCCATCCTGGTTCCGATGCAGGTTCAAGTCGTAAGAGTATGTACTACGAAAAACCTGCTGGTTGGCATTGAGGGTCATGGGCACGGCTTCCAGAAGCTGATTGTTGGAGAGGTACAGATACATGGTACCCGTTATCGGCATGTCAGACATGTTGGTGAAGCCCCACGATGTATCGTAGCCTGACCAGGTGCTCCAACGAGGGTTGAACAGCGTGGTGTCGGTGAAACGGTAGGAGTAGGTTCCTTGTGCCGAGCGATTGGTGACGGAGACGATGTTCAAGCCCGCAGTAGTAGCAATGAAAGAAATCCGCTGCCCGGCACCATACTTTCCTTTTGCCAACACCGGAGAATATGTTTGGGTGGCGTAATACGCTACGGTGGAACCGCCGAAACATCCGTTCTGCTGCAACCCGCCGATGTCATTGGGTCCCCAAACATAAAGGTCAATGAATATGATCGAAAAGGTGGTGTTTTCGTTGTCGACCGTCGGGACGAACTCTGCCGAATAAGAGTGGCCTGCCTGACCATAGAAGGCATACCAATAAGTAGGGTTGAGCCCGTTGGAGGTTCCCGCGAACTGCGATATGACAAGCCGGTCATCGGCTTGAACGACGCTGGGATTCAGGCAGTCGGTGGCTTCTCCGAAGGCTCCAATCGCGGCCAGCAAAATTACGGCAAGGGTAGCGGTCCTCATGCAAGGGCTCCAGGGTAATCAGAATCGACATTCTAAGAGTAACGTCCATCCGATTACTGCAGCCTTGTTTTCGCAATATCTTTGAGAATTCTTCCCAAAGTGGGAATCCGATTCTGACCTTGGGTAGGAAACTTGTCTGCGCCGCCGCCGAAGATGCTACATCTCGCGGTAGTTCAGAAGTCCAGCGCCGATCAGAACGAAGCAAACAGGCCACACCCATGAGGGAATCTTGCGGTTCTCGGCAGGCAGGCGAAGCTCCAGCCAGCGTGCCCATCCGGCGAATACTGCCAATACTCCCATCGGCACGTGGGTCAATTCCACCAGCAGGTTCTCTTTCACGTTGGCGATGGCGTGCTGGTGCGTTAGCAATACTGCGCCTCCTGCGGCGCACATGAGCGGGAACACCAGCGCCATGGGATCGTTGTCTCGCTGCCGTTTGCGCACCCGCAGCTCAAAAATCGCGAAGCCGATGCACACCAGCGCAGCCATGCGGTGCTGAAACACTTCGGGGTCGGCGAAGCAGGCGCCCACGCTTTTCCATCCCATCGGCCAGCATTCGCTGTCGGCTTGCAAGATGATGAAGACAGCGATGCCGATGAGCAGCAGCGGCCAATACTCGGCCCACGGCGCCTTCCCGGTGCGCGCCAGCAGTGCAAGCACGCCCATACCCAGGACCAGCACTCCCATCCAATGATGGTTAGCCTCCGACTCCATGGAGTTGGCGACCATGCGCGCCGAAATCAGTTCGCCATCGGCGTTATAGGCTATCGGCTGCTGCGCTGCACTCTCATCGCTTTGCCTTGCGGCCGGCGTTGCCGCTTCCACGCGAGAATAAGTGAGCCGCGGCAGCGTCGGTCTGAAGCGCTGAACAATCTGATGGAATGAAACGATATCGTTTGGCTGATCGACGGCTGGCGGCTGTGAAGTTAACGAAGCAGCGGTAAGGATGACAGTGATTCCAATGCCAACCTCTGCTTCGATGAGTCGGCGCAAGCGCGGCATCACCTGGTCGCGGCTCATATTGCGCAGCATCAGGAAGTTGATGCCGCCCAGCAGCACCAGCACCCCCAGCATCACGGCTTTGGCCAGTACCATCACGCCATAGGCAGTTCCCAAAATCGCCTGCCACGAGCCGATGTACACCACGCTCATGGTGAGGCCGCTGACCACGATGAGGATGACGCTGATCAGTGCCAATCGCGAAAAGCGCTCGGTCACGTAAAAGCGCGCGCTCGAATCCTTATCGCGAAACAGGGCGAGCACCAGGTAGGGCAGCCCGCCGATCCAGAATCCCGTTGCTATCTCGTGGGTCGCGGTCAAGGCGACCAGCAGCGGACGCCCCTCCAGTCGCGATGCTGCGTGATTGGTCATGAGCGACGCGGCCATCACCACGATCGCCGGAGCAATGAGCGCCCAGGAGGAAAGCTTGCTGCGCGACACGGAGATGATGAGCGCCACCAGCGCGGCGCCCAGCACGACACTACCCGAGATGAAGAAGTTCGCGCCAACTACGTCGCCGAAGCCAATCTCGGCGCTGGCCATCAGCACCGATGAATCGACAAACAGGTAAAGCCCCTGAATCACAATCAGCCCGAGAATGCTGATGCGCAACAGCGTCCACGAACCAGTTTCCACGCGCTGCCGCTGCGCCGGATCGCCGGGTACATTCCGCGAGACCCACAGAATGAACAGCACTCCGCCCAGCAACAGGGACTGGAACACCAGCGTTCCCGCGCGCAGGATTACCGATAGGAATTCGAAGAGATCGACGAGTTGCCGCATTCGTTGGAGCTACTGCACCGTGAACGGAACTTCGCCCTTGCTCATGTGTCCGTCCGAGGCAAGCACGTTCCAGATCAGCTTGTAAGCGCCCGGCTTCAGGCCGCTGGCCTTGCATTGCAGGATGTCGGGCTTTGCCTGTTTGTCGAGCTTCAGGTCCGATTTCGTTCCGTCAGCAGCGTCCAGTTCCACGCGCGAGCGGCCGCCATCGATGCGCACGTTGTAGCGCAGCGTGATGTCCACATCCGGACCTTTGACAGTCGAGTTCTGCTTGGGAGTCGAATCCATCAGGATCGCGTGTGCAAAGAGAAGTTGTGAGCCGATTAGGACAACTGCGAGAGTCAGCAGCGCGTGCTTCCAGCGCCGGGATAAAACCACGTCGTATTCCTCCACCCGATTGTTACGGTATCAAAAGGATACGCGGATGCGTGCTGCGGCTCAAGGGACCCGGATTACGCGTTCGCCGTGGGCCCCCATGGGTTGTCCCAGCACGGCGTGGGAGCCAGCACGGCGTGGGTGCCCCATTCCGGCTTCTTTTGCCGGGGTGGGGATGTTTGTCCCATCTGGCAATATCGCGGAAGCTCAGGCCACCCCCCCACCCGAGCAAAGTTCGGCCCGAGTGGCACAGAGCCAAGCGCCAAGTCCTATGTACTTAACGTAGGCTCACAGCATCTGTAGAGAGGCATGAAGAATCCAACCCAGAATCGAGGTCTTACTCAGATGAACAAACTAGCTGTCGCGCTCTACGTGTTGGTGATGGTAGCCGTCATCGTCGGCGTAGATGTCGCGTTCTTTAGGAACCGATTGTGGGAACGGCTGGCCGTGAATGTTGGCATGGTGTTGGTGTTTGCAGCCTTCTACTTCAGATTCTTCAAACGTCCATGAACAGCGCGATAGTACCTTTGGCTGCGCTTGTGCAGACGGCGCCAGTTTTAGCGGGTCGAAATTCTACTTCAGGAACTTGAAGGACGCCGCCACCTGCCACAAGCTCTCGTCCAGCTTCTTCCAGTCAGACTTGGTGAGGTGTTTTATCGGCTCCTCGAGGCCGGTACCGCCGAATGCCGCCCCGGTCGCCAATTCGTAGCACTGCCCGCCGTGAAACGCGTGGTAGGCTCGTCCGTCAAAGCCGCTACCCGCAGCCGCACCATCCTCGTCGAAAACCTTGAAGCTGATTCCGTTGATCACAACTGTTCTCTTGCCGTCCTGTGGCACGCCCGGGGCGTCCGAGAGTTTCAAGCAATCTTTTTCAGTCGTGAGGTCTTGCAGCTGCGCCACCGAGAACGCAGCGGCCTCGAATTCGGGATATTCCTTGTAGCGGGCTTTGGGATAAGCAACGCAGGCGACGTTCGCTGTTTTCTCTGGCTGCGGACACACCGGCATCATGCTCACGCAATCATTAGGTACCCAGTTCGATCCCACGTCTTGTGAACAGCGCACAAAGTAGGCGGGATATGTGAACTGGTAAACGCCATCGACGCTGGTGAATGTCTGCACGTTTCCTTGCGCAAGCGCGCCGAGTGGTACCGAGAGAAGCAGACACAACAGTATCGGCTTCATTGCCTTCGCCTTTCTATCTACATCGATCTGCTACTTCAACACGCTAGTTGCTAATTGCTAATTGCTTCTTCACTCCACCTGCTTCTTCAACTCGTGCAGCAGGTTCAGCGCCTCCAGCGGACTGATGCGGTCAAGGTCCGTCTCCTTGAGCCGATCGACAACTTTTTGCGATAGCGGAGTGAAGATGGTCAACTGCATTGGTCCCGGCTGAGCTTCGCTTTCGTTGGCCAGATGCTTGACTGCGTTACGCTCGGCGCTTTCGTGTTCGACGAGCACTTCTCGCGCGCGCACGATGACATCATTGGGCAACCCAGCCAGCTTCGCCACTTCGATACCGTAGCTACGGTCGGCCGAGCCCTCCTCCACCTTGCGCAAGAAGACGATTCCGCCGTGGCTTTCTTTCACCGAGACGTGATAGTTCTTCACCCCGCTCAGCCGGTCGGCCAACTCGGTCAGTTCGTGATAGTGCGTGGCGAAGAGCGTCTTGGCGCGCGTGTTGGCATGGATGTATTCGATCGCCGCCCAGGCAATCGCCAGTCCGTCGTAGGTCGAAGTGCCACGGCCCACTTCATCCAGCAGGATGAGCGAGCGCGAAGTCGCCGTGTTCAGGATCGCTGCCGTCTCCGTCATTTCGACCATAAAGGTCGAGCGCCCGCGCGCCAGGTTATCGCTGGCGCCAATGCGGGTAAAGACGCGATCGACCAATCCCAAACGCGCCGAGCGCGCTGGAACAAACGAGCCCATCTGCGCCATCAACGCAATCAACGCCGCCTGACGCAGATAGGTCGATTTGCCACCCATGTTCGGGCCGGTGATAACCAGCACCGCGTGCGTCGTGCCGTTCAGATAAAGATCGTTAGGCACGAAGCGGTCGGAGACGCCGCTCAGGTCCTGCTGCTCGATCACGGGATGCCGCCCGGCAACGATCTCAAGGTCACCGCCCTCGACGAATTGCGGCCGGCAATAGTTGCGGTTGGCTGCAAGTGTCGCGAACGACGCAAGCACGTCAATCTCCGCTAGCGCCAACGCCGTCTGGCGAATGCGGCGTGCCTCAGCCGCGATGACCACGCGTAGCTCGGCAAACAGTCGCCGCTCGATCTCGACCATCTTTTCCTGCGCGTCCAACACCTTGGCTTCGTACTCCTTCAGCTCGGGAGTGGTAAAGCGCTCGGCATTGACCAGTGTCTGCTTGCGTTCGTAATCCGCTGGCGCGTGGTGCAGGTTGGCCTTGGAAATCTCCAGGTAGTAACCGAACACCGAGTTGAACTTCACCTTGAGCGAGCCAATGCCGGTGCGCTGGCGCTCGCGCTGCTCGATCTGCGCAATGTACTGCTTGCTGTTGCGGCTCAGGTCGCGCAGTTCATCCAGGGCCACATCGACTCCGCCGCGGATCACGCCGCCGTCACTCAACGTCAGCGGAGGCTCGTCTTCCAGCGTGGACACGATGCGCGAATGCAAATCGTTCAGCTCGTCGCATTGCGCGTGCAGAGTCTGTAATCTCCCGGCATTGAAGAACGCGACTGCAGCGCGAATCGCCGGCAGCTTGGCGAACGAAACCGCCAGCGCCAGCAGGTCGCGCGGATTTGCCGACTCCAGCGTTACTCGACTCAGCAACCGCTCCAGGTCGAGCATGCCATCGAGCGCGCGCCGCAGCTCTTCGCGACGAATCAGGTCGCTGACCATCGCTTCGACCGCACTCAGCCGCTGCTCGATCTCGTTCAACTCAATCGACGGTCGCAGAATCCACGAGCGCAGCAGTCGCTTGCCCATCGGAGTGGCCGTGCAATCCAGGCAGCGGAACAGCGTCACACTTTCGCCCGCGCCGGAGAACAACGGCTCGATCAACTCCAGGTTGCGAACTGTGACCGCGTCAAGCACCAGGCAGTTCTGCCGCTCGTAGTACCCGATGCGGTCGATGTGGTCGAGCGAACCGCGTTGTGTGGTGCGCACGTAGTGCAGAATCGCGCCCGCCGCGCTTGCCGCCGCCGATCGACCAGCCAGGCCAAAGCCTTCCAGCGACAGCACGCCGAAGTGGTTCTCGACCAGCGGAATCGCATAGTCTGGCGCGAACACCCAATCTTCCAGCGGAGTCTCAGCCCACGATGCATTCTCAATTGACGCCATGTGCGGCCGGTGCCCCACGTTCATGTCCTTCTGTTGGACATCAACGTGGGACGTCGGGTGTCCCACAGCCTGCCCTGAGCCTGTCGAAGGGTCTATCGGGTGGCCCACATTCACGTCCGTCCTTTGGACGTTAATGTGGGAAGACGGTTGATCAAACAACGGCAGTGTAGAGGCGAACAACACCTCCCGCGGACGCAACACCACCAACTCATCGCGTACGCGCCGCTCGGCATCGGCTCCGCGAAACTCGGTCGCGCGAAATTCGCCGGTCGAGAGATCAAGCGCCGCGAAGCCTACCTGGTCTCCATGTTTGGCTACGCACGCCAGGAAATTGTTCTCCTCCGACTGAAGCTGCGAGTCGGCTGCCGTACCCGGCGTGACCACACGCGTCACTTCGCGCTTGACGATCTTCTTGGCCACGCGCGGGTCTTCCATCTGATCGCAGATGGCGACCTTGAATCCTTTGCGGATCAGCTTTGAGATGTAGTTCTCCGCCGCGTGATAGGGCACGCCACACATGGGAATGGCAATGCCTTTTTCCTTGTTGCGCGAGGTGAGCGTGATCTGCAACTCCTTCGCCGCAACTACCGCGTCTTCAAAGAACAGCTCGTAGAAATCGCCGAGGCGGAAGAACAGCAGCGCGTTAGGGTGCTCTTTCTTGATGGCTGCGTATTGCCGCATCAGCGGCGTGGAAGGCTCGGTCATCGCGCAAAGCAGGGCGGAGTGAGGATGCGCGGATTATAGCAGTGCCGATGGAGGTTTAGCCGCAGATGAACATGGATGTGCGCGGATCGGATTGGAGTTTTGTAGCAACGACCGAGAAGCGCACAATGCTAGCCCCAGCACGCGAGAGGCTGTTACGAGACTCGTTGCTCATGCGACGCGGTGGGGCAAAGGATGCGTCCGTCCCGTAGGGACAGAAGAGCTTAGCCCAGCGCTTCAGCGCTGGGAGGGCTCAAGTGAGAGATCCAGAGTCGGCTTTAGCCGGCGACATATGTTTCGTAACCGCCTCGTGAGTGCTGGGTGGATGCGAAGCAAAGTCCAGAGCCGACCTTAGCGGTGCCAATTCAGTTGTGCACACGGCACAAGCATCTGTGGCCCAGGTCACAGATGAGCCGGTACAAATCCTTCGATCATGAATGATTAACGGTGTTGCGAGCGCGTTCGTCGCGCCAGATCTGAGCAGGACGACGAGGTTCTATGAATGCAGAATCGGTGGAACAGTTAATTTCACTTTTGACGGACATAGCGAGCCAGACACAGGAAAACTCAAGTAAGCTCGCGGCCCTGGATCGAACCTTGGCGCAACATGAAGCAGTCAACGCCGAATACAGAGAGTCGATGGGGCGACTGCGTTTCGTTCCGGCGAACCGCTCAACCCGGCAAAAGACGGGAGAAGCACTTGACCTGCTTAGGCAGGCGCTGCTCCGTGACCAGCCGCTCTTTCAAGTGAATACTAGTGTAAAAAGTGCGCGTGTCAGACCACGGCGGAATGGAAGAACCGCGAAGAAGAAACAGCTACAGTCACCGACGGTGGCGCGCTGAGATATAGGCGTGGATGGGGATGGGAACCTCTCTCCCCCGCCCCGCCCGTCTGATGGGAAGAAGTGATGCCAGCCAATCAGTCATTGCGACAGCGGCTGACGTCTAAAGGTTTCAAGCACTTTATCTCGAAGAAGCCCACTCAAGTTTCTTGAGCAAGCAGGTGCGCGCCTGTCGCTGCCTGGGAGGCGGAATTGTGCGGGTATTTCTCGCTACACCTTCAGGCGTGGCCCGGCGCGATGCCCCTATGGAGACAAGTTCCAGCTAGCTTCCCTTGGTTTTCGGGTAGTCGCTCCAGGTGCCGCTAAACAGCTTGCCCTTCTTGTGCTCGGAGACCATGGCGGAAATCCCCATGACTCCCATCACCAGGAAAATGGCGAAAAAGACGACGGCGATTACCAGGACTGGCATACTTCACCTCACCAGCATTGTGAGGCTGTATGACCATCGCTTCTGTGACCGCAATCACTCTGTCATGTGAAGCCAGACCAGGCTCCTGCTGCTCGCGTGGGACGCGGCATCAGGAGAATGAACCGAGTTGCCCGTCCAACTCCTCCAGGGAACGGCGCAGCATTTCCGTGTAGCGTTCGTTGGTGCTGCTCTCCAGTTGCTGCAAGATTCGCTGACGTGAGAGGTGCAGATTGGCCTTCCGGCTCTTGCGATGGACCTCTTCGGGTGAAACCTGCTTAAGAAAAGTTTGATCTGGGGATGTGGATTTGTCGTCTTCTATTTGCGCTTCTACTGACTTACTTTCCCAACCGCGTGCCATACCATCATTATACCGGTTCGGCAGCGCCCAGCAGCGGCTTTCGGATACTTGGTTCGGAAACTCTGCAACTGGCCGAGGCCGAGCGACGATTTCGTTTCCCGAAACCCGCGACAATTCCCGTTTCAGAACTCAACATCACGGCTCATTCCGTTTTAGCAAGCGAAGTACTCTTCGAAGTGTTACGTTTGGTTATTACTCGCTTTTTTGCGGAAATCTGTAGGACTTATGCGAATTCTCGTGGTCGAAGACGACACTCCCCTAGCCACGTTCGTGCGAAAGGGACTTGAGGCGGAGCATTACGCGGTCGATACGGCTGGCGACGGAGAGCAGGCGCGGTGCATGGCGCTGGAAAGCGACTACGATCTGCTCATCCTAGATCTGAATTTGCCCAAGCTGGATGGCCTTGAGGTTCTGCGCTCCCTCCGAGTCAAGAAGACAAGTTTGCCAGTTCTCGTGCTGACCGCTCGCAGCCGCATTGAGGACCGGGTGCAAGCGCTCGATTCCGGCGCTGATGACTGCCTGAATAAGCCGTTCTCGTTCACCGAACTATCGGCGCGGGTTCGCGCGCTGTTGCGGCGCGGCCCGCGCACCATTGAAACCCTCTTGCAGGTCGCCGACCTCGAACTGGACCGCGTTGAACGCAAGGTGAAACGTGGCGGCAAGCACATCGAGCTGACCTCGAAAGAATTTGCGCTTCTGGAATACCTGCTGCGTAACGCAGGCCGGCGCGTCACCCGCACCATGATCATCGAGCATGTATGGAACCTGTCGTTCGATACTTCGACCAACATCGTCGATGTCTATGTGAACTACCTTCGCAGAAAGGTGGATGACGGATTCACGCCCCGCCTCATTCATACCGTACGAGGCGTGGGCTACGAATTGGGCGCCCGTCCGGAGTATCAGGCATGAGCGGGGAAGGGCCGAAGAGCCAGCAGGAACAAAAGCTTCTGTCGAACGTATTTCACCTGATCAGCCAGCCCATGACAGCGTTACAGTGCTCGCTCGAATTCGCCTTGAACACGCTGCAAGATCCCGAACAGTGTCGAAGTTGGATCGAGGCGGCGTTAGAAAATTCCGAGCGCCTGCGGTGCCGATTGTCGCTGGCCCGTGAAGTCGCGGAAGCCGGAAAGCCCGGTGACGGTGCACAGCGGGTCGAATTGCGATCCGTGCTGCAGGAGGCGCTGAGCGAAGTTGCACCGCTGTTTGAAATGGCAGGAGCAACGCCGGGCCTGCGGTGCGATGACATCGAAGTTTGCGGCGAGCGTAGCCGCTTGCTCCGCGCGTTCCTGCACATATTGCAAAATTTGAGCCCGGTGGATGAACCGGCGCCTTACCCGCCCGAGGTATGCGTTGAGCGCGAGGCGGAGTTGATTGTAGTGCGCTTCTTACGTTTCGTGCTCCGCCGCAATGCGAGCAAGGACCAGTTGGCGTCGCAACTGGAGATCGCGAAAGAAATTCTTGAGTCAGCGGGCGGGGGGTTGGTCTTCTTTTGTTTCGCGGGAAATGATGCGATGGTCCGCGTCTTGTTGCGCACGCCGCAGGCGCAACTCGACTTATACGAAGAGGCAGCGAGAAAGAAACCTGCGAAGGCTGCTATCGGCACAACCGCGGTTTTTCCACAGGTGTCCTGAGTAACTTCTAATCCTCAATTAATTGCCTTCTAAGCTGTTGCCGGTAAAACCGAAGCATGACAACGGCAGCGCAGAGCTATTACACCCCCGATCCGGCCGTGATCGTGGCCAGCGGCAACGCGGCCATCCGGCAGCGGATTCTTGAAACCTTCCACTCTTCGCAGATTCAAGCGGCTGAGGCCTGTGGCGGAGCTGACGCCATCGGCCAACTCGAAGCGACGGACTGCCGGCTTCTGCTGCTCGACGGCAAGCTGCCCGACCTGGACACCGGCGACCTGATGCGCATTATCCATTCGCGATTCCCGGGAATCGATGTACTTATGCTGGACGAGACCGGCCAGCCTCTCGTCCCGCGCGAGTGGCGCAGCGCCGACGCGCGCGAGTTGTTTCACACGGTTTCTCATTGGCAACTGTCGCCGGCCAGCGATGCAGCCAAAACTGAAGCAGCACCGGGTGAGGCGCTGCCAGGTATCGTGGGAAACTCGGCGGCGATGCACCGGGTGCACCGCATGGCTCGACTGGTGGCGCGCCACGACACTCCTGTGCTGTTGACCGGCCCCACCGGAACCGGCAAGGAGCTGGTTGCCAATGCGATTCACGAGTTGAGCTCGCGCGCCGGCAAGCGCATGGTGACGATCAATTGCGCGGCAATTCCTGAGGCGCTGTTGGAAGCAGAACTCTTCGGCTATAACCGCGGCGCGTTTACCGGCGCGGTGCAGGCGCACCTGGGACGAATCCATGCCGCCCAAGGCAGCACGCTATTCCTGGACGAGATCGGTGAAATGCCGCTCGGCATGCAGGCCAAGCTGCTGCGCTTCATCGATCGCGGCGAGATCCAGCGGCTGGGCAGCTCCGATACCTGCCGCGTTGATGCCCGGGTGATTGCGGCAACCAACCAGGACCTGGCGGAGCTTTCGCGGCAGAAGCTGTTTCGCGAAGACCTCTATTACCGCCTGGCGGTATTCCCCATTGAGCTGCCTCCTCTGACGCAGCGCCGTGGCGATGTGGATTTGCTGGCGGAGCACTTTGTGCAGAAGCTTGGTGCCGGCCATGGAAGCCTTACTGGCGAAGCCCGCTGTGCGCTGGAGCGGCACAGCTGGCCGGGAAACGTTCGCGAGCTGCAGCACGTGATCGAACGGGCGTTGATTCTGGCCGAAGATGGGCCGATACAGCCCGAGCATCTGGGGCTGATCTGCGGCGTGGCAGCCGGCAGCTACTTCGCCTAAACGGACGCAGGAGGTGACATGAGCCTGGTCGATACACCTTTGATTCACAGCCTGACGCGCGCGCTTGATCTCACGTCGTTGCGCCAGCGAGTGGTGAGCGAGAACATCGCCAACATTGACACCCCGGGGTACCAGACGCGCGACATCGATTTCGCCGGCGAGTTCCAACGGGCGTTGAGTCAGAACGAAGACGATGCGGCTGTTGTGCCGGTCCAGGTGCGTACCTTGCGCGGTCTGGAGGAGCGGCCTGACGGCAACAACGTCAGCATCGATCGCGAAAGCCTGCTGATGGCGCAAAACCAGTTGCAGTTCCAGACCGGCGTTGCCGTGCTGCGATCGGAGTTCAGCCGCCTGCAGTTGGCGATCAGCGGAGGCAGCAACTCATGAACCTGTTCGGTCTGTTTCAGGTAAGCGGTTCGGCTTTGGCGGCAGAGCGGCTGCGGGCCGAGGTCGTCACCAGCAACCTGGCCAATTCCGAGAGCACCCGCACCCCGGAGGGCGGCCCATACCGGCGCAAGATGGCGGTGTTCGAGAGCCGTAGCTCGTCGTCGTTTCAGTTGCTGATGGCCGGCACCGGCTCGATGAATTCCGGACTAGACAGTTCCGGCGGAGTTCGGGTCTCGCAGGTTGTAGAGGACCAAGCGCCCGCTATTCGCAAGTACGATCCCGGACATCCGGATGCCGATGCCTCCGGCTATGTTGAGTATCCCGACATTAATCCGGTGCAGGAGGTAGTCGACCTGATGGGGGCGCAGCGAGCCTACGAACTGAATGCAAGCGCGATAGCGGCGGCCAAGCAGATGATCCAGCAGTCGATCCAGATATTGCGCTGAGCCTGCGGGTCGGGCTGAAAGCACGAGGCGATGCAAGAGGTTGAATGGCCATGACAGTCGATGCATTAACTCCGGGTCTCCGCATACTGCCGGCCGACGCGCCGCTGCGCTCCGCAGGCGCCGCCCGCAGCTCGGAGAAAACTTTCGGCCAGCAATTGGAGAACGCCGTATCCGGCATCGATCTGCAGCAACAGGATGCGGAATACAAGGTGAACAGCATGCTCGCAGGCGGGGGGACGGATGTGCACGACGCCATGATCGCTGTCCAGAAAACCGACCTGTCGTTTCAGCTCATGCTGCAGGTGCGGAACAAGGTCGTACAGGCTTATCAAGAAATTGAACGCATGCAGTTCTGAGGGCATTTGCGGTGAGCGGCAACAAGCTGACATTGACGCTGGTCCGGGAGCAGGGTCTGGAATTCGTTCGCGGCCTTAGCTGGAAACAGAGAGCGCTGGTTGCGGGCGGCAGCTTGCTGGTAGCGGCTACCTTGTACATCTTCGTTCAGCTCATCGGCAAACCGGAATACAAGACGCTGTACTCCGGATTGAACCCGCGCGATGCCGAGGCGCTGGGCGCGCAGCTTAAGGCAAAGCAGATTCCCTTTGAAATCAGCCCAGACGGCGCGAGCGTGCAGGTCCCGGCCGACAAACTGGACAGCGCCCGCCTCGAAGTTGCTTCGCAGCCGCTCCCCGGCAGTGGCCGCATGGGGTTTGAGTTGTTCGACAAGCCGAACTGGGCGGGCAGCGACTTCAGCGAAAAGGTCAACTATCAACGGGCGCTCGAGGCGGAGCTGGAACGTACCCTGGCCTCGATGAGCGAAGTGGAAGCCGTAAGAGTTCACCTGGTGATGCCTGCAGAATCGCTGTTCACCGAGCGTCAGCATGCCGCGAAAGCGTCAGTGATGGTCAAGTTGCGATCGGCACGCCTGCCGGAACGCTCGGAAGCAGCTATTCGCCAGTTGGTGGCCGGGGCCGTCGATGGGCTGACCCCGGAGAACGTGGTAGTGATCGACGCCGACACTCAACTGCCAGTTGGTGGCCCTGCGGGCGAGGCCGGGGCAGAAGATCAAACTCTTGACCAGGAGCTGGCCAAGCGGGTGGTCGCTACGCTGGAGCCGGTCGTGGGCGCCGAAGGGGTGCGCGCCAGCGTTCACGTGGAGCGCGATCCGACCTCGGGGGACGAGACATCGGAGACCTATGATCCGAATTCCTCCGTTGCGATCAGCATGACGCGCAGCGAAGAGCAGATGGGAAGCGGCTCGCCGGCTGGAGTTCCCGGCACCAGCAGCAATCTTCCCAATGCAAAGGCGCCGCCGGCGTCCAAGGCAGACGCCGAGAGTCATTCCACCAAGACCGAGACTGGCACCTACGCCGTAAACCATACGTTGCGCCACCTGATTGAGCCGGCGGGGCGCATCAAGCGCATCGCTGCGGCCGTGCTGGTTGACGATGCAACCGACACCGAGATGCGCAATAACCAACGCACCATTACCCGGCGGAAGCGCACGCCGGAAGAGATGAAGCAGATCGAGGGCCTGACGCGCGCTGCACTCGGCTTGGACACTGCCCGGGGTGACATGCTGGCGGTCGAGAACTTGTCATTCCAAACACTGCAGCCCGAGGTCCCGGCTCCGCCGAGCCGTGCGGAGAAGATTCAACGCATCCTGCGTAACTTCACCTGGCTCTTACGCTATGCTGCGCTAGCCTGTCTCTTCGCCAGTGTTTATGTGCTGCTGCTTCGGCCACTGAAGAAGCAGTTGCTGGCGACCTTCCGCGAGCTTCCCAAGCGCCTGACCACGAACGCCGCCGCAGCAGCAATCGAAGGCGTCGCGGTGCCGAGCGGCGCGGAGCTGGAAGGCATCCTCGGCCAGTCTGCCGGGGACGGAGATGCCGCTTTGAAGAAGATCTCGGTGCTGAAGAAGCACTTGGCGGAAAAGGTCCATCGCGAACCGACGAGTGCAACGCGGCTGATTCAGAACTGGTTGCAGGAAGGGGGAGTTGACTAAAGATGCCCTCGGGCTCGCATGCACTGAACGGCATTCGTAAGGCAGCAGTCCTGCTGGTGTTGCTGGGCGAAGAGGCTGCCACCTCGATCTATCGCCACCTCAGCCAAACCCAGGTGCAACGGATCACACGCGAGATCGCTGAACTCAGCCGCATTGATCCGGAGACCGCGGCCAACATACTCGAGGAGTACCAGCGCCTCAGCCTCACCCAGGACTATCTCACCCAAGGCGGCGACTCCTACGCCCGCAATCTGCTGGTCAAAGCGTTCGGCGAAGACGGCGCTAAGGGGCTGATGGAGCAGGTGGAACGAGCGCAGCAGCTCAGTGCCAGCCAATTGGACTCGCTGGAGAAGACCGATCCTCAGCAATTAGCGCGCTTTCTTGAGGGCGAGCACCCGCAGACCATCGCGCTGATTCTGGCACATCTCGATTCCAAGCCGGCTTCGGCGCTCCTGATGAAGCTGCCCGAGCAGTTGCGCGCTGAGTCGGTCAAGCGGCTGGCCATGCTGCGCAATTTCTCCCCCGAGATGGCCCAGAAGGTCTCGCTGGTGTTGCACAAGAAATTGCAGTCACTCGGCGAGCAGAGCCGCCGCGCCTATGCCGGATTCAAAGGCGTGGCCGACATGCTGAACCGGCTGGAACCGAATACGGTGAAGGCGATCCTGGAGACGATCGAATCGGAAGACGCCAAGACGGCGCTGAACATCCGCAACCTGATGTTCACCTTTGACGACCTCTTGAGCGTGCCCGAGGCGGGTATCCGTGAGCTGACCGCGCGGCTCGATAAGAAAGTTCTGGCGCTGGCGCTGAAGGGCGCGTCGGAAGAAGTCCGCGATCATCTGCTCAAGACCATGTCGTCCCGCGCGGTGGAGATGTTGAAGGAAGACATGGAGGTCCTCGGCCCGGTACGCGCTCGCGACATCAGCAAGGCACAGCAAGAGGCGATTGCCGTTGCCCGCAAGCTGGAGGAGGAAGGGAAGATCGTGCTTAAACCGGAGAGTGCGGATGAATACGTCGTGTAACGCGGCTGTCGCGGAGGAAATTGAATCCCAGAGTAACGACACCGTCTGGAACTTCAAATATCCACAGATCGCTCCGGCCGGTTTTGCTTCCGCCCGCGTTGCTTCACAAGCGGACCGAGCCGCTCGAATCGAACGTGCGGAAGCTGCGGCGATCGAGGCGGCGCGCCAAAGCGGCTTCCGGCAAGGGGAGACGCAGGCCCAGGCTGCGATGGTACAACGGCTGGAACAGGAACGGCAGACCCTACTGAAGGCTGTCGAACAGTTTGCTAAAGAGCGGCGTGACTACTTCCGCCAGGTAGAGAAGGATGTGGTAACCCTTGCGCTGGCTATCGCCCGCAAACTGCTGCACCGCGAAGCGCAGATCGACCCGCTGCTGCTTAGCGGAATTGTGCGGGTGGCTCTGGACCAAATCCAGGCTGGGTCACAGGTGGTCTTGCGATGTTCGCCGTTCGAGCGGGAGGGCTGGCAGGGCTTCTTGTCCACGCTTCCGGAAAGCAACTGTGAGATTACGCTGACGGCGGACGAAGCTGTCGAAACGGGCAGGGTAGTGCTGGAGACGGTGGCCGGTAAGGCAGAGATCAGTCTCCAAGAGCAGCTCAAGGAAATTGAGAGTGGGTTTCTCGACCTCTTGCGCGTCGACGAAAAGCTATTTCCATGAGCGCGCTCCTGTCGAAATATCACCATTTAGTCGATGCCACTCCCGGGTTGCGATGGCAGGGTAAGGTACGCCAGGTGACAGGCGGATTGCTGGAATCCGAGGGTCCACCCTGCTGTCTGGGAGAATGCTGCGAGGCGCGCGACTCGGCCGGCCAGGTTTACTCCGGCGAGGTAGTTGGCTTCCGTGGAAACTCGGTCCTGATGATGCCACTGGAGAAGCCGAGCGGCATTCGTTTTGGCGATCCGGTATATGCGCTCGGAGTGCGTCCGCACGTCGGTGTCGGCGAAGAGCTTCTCGGCAGAGTGATTGACGCCGAAGGGAACCCAATCGACGGTGGTGGCCGCATGGTATTGCCAGAGCGGCATCCGCTTGACCGAGCTGCACCCGGGGCTCTGGAGCGTGTACCCATTCGCGATCCGCTGGGTTGCGGCATCCGCGCCATCGACGCTTTTGTAACCTGTGGGCGCGGCCAGCGCGTAGGCATATTCGGCGGGAGCGGTGTGGGCAAGAGCACCCTGATCGGCATGATGGCGCGAGGCACATCGGCCGACCTGACCGTGTTGGGGCTTATCGGCGAACGAGGGCGCGAGGTCAACGACTTTCTCGAAGTACTGGGGCATGAGGGACGAGCGCGCTCGGTCGTGGTGGTCTCGACTTCTGACCAGTCACCGCTGCTGCGCATTCGGGCGGCGCTGACTGCGACCGCGGCGGCGGAGTATTTCTGCCAGGCAGGAAAGAACGTATTACTGGTCGTCGACTCGCTCACGCGCTTTGCCATGGCGCAGCGGGAAATCGGTCTTGCCGCGGGTGAGCCACCCACAGCGAAGGGCTACACGCCCTCCGTGTTCAGTCTTCTGTCACGGCTGGTCGAGCGGGTGGGACGTCTGTCTCATGGCAGTATTACCGCCTTCTACACTGTGCTGATGGAGGGCGATGATCTGCAGGACCCGCTGGTCGATGCGGTGCGCTCGCTGCTCGACGGACACATTGTTCTGGATCGCGCATTGGCGGCGCAGGGCCACTACCCTCCGATCGCGATTCTCGACTGTCTGAGCCGCTTAATGCCGGCAGTGGTTTCGCCCGAGCATCTGGCGCAGGCTTATCAGTTACGCGGGCTGCTGGCGGCGTATCGCCGTTCCGAGGACCTCATCCGCATCGGCGCCTACAACCGGGGCAGCGATCCGCAGCTCGATCGCGCCATCGCCTTGCTGCCGCAACTGGACGGCTTTCTTCGGCAAAAACCCGACGAGGTCTCATCCATGACCGGCACCCTCGATCGATTCCTTGCGCTGGGCGGCTGATATGGGTTTTCGCTTCAGCCTGGAAACAGTACTGCGCCTCAGACGCAGTCTCGAAGACAGCGAGCGCTTGCGCTTGCAGAGTCTGCTCTCCGAGCGCGCGCAACTGCAAACACGAATCAGCGAGACAATCGCCTCGCGCGCTGCGCTTGGAGACAGACTCAATGCGTTGCTAAAGAATGAGACGTTGTCAGGCAGCGAGATGCAGTTTGCCGTACAGCGCCGAAGAGCCTGCGACCTTCAAGTCGCGCGCTTAAATGCCTCGGTCACAACCCTATCGCAACAAATCGAACGCCAACAGGCGGTGCTGCTTCGCCGTCGACTCGATCGTAAGGTGCTGGAACAGCTTCAGACACGGCAACTGACGCGTTATGAGGCCGACATGCAACATCGGACGCAATCGCAGGTGGAGGAGATGTTTCTGTTGCGGTGGGAGAGAAAGAGCAGTTAGCGGTTGGCACCTAGCATTTAGCGAATACTGCTGCTGGAGAAAATGCCAAGGGCACAACGAGGAACTCGCTACTCGAAGCTCGTCGGCCGAAACTAGCGTTCCGGTTCCCCTAGCTTCTCCAACTGCTTTCGCCAATCGGTTTCTTCGACAAAGGCACGCGACTCGCGCCAGTTGGATTGGACTTTCACGAACAGCTCAAGAAAGACACGCCGGTCGAGCAGACGCTCGATCTGCAGACGCGCGGCAGTCCCGATCTTTTTCAGCGTTGCGCCCTGTTTGCCGATCAGGATTCCCTTCTGTCCGGCGCGTTCGACGTAGATAGTGGCGGCGATACGTGTCAGCTTCTCGCCTTCTTCGTACTGATCGATTAGCACCGTGGTAGCGTGCGGCACCTCCTGCGAGGTGTTCATCAGCACTTGCTCCCGGATAAGCTCCGCAGCTAAGAACCGTTCCGGCTGGTCGGTAATCTGGTCTTTGGGGAAGTAGCGTGGTCCTTCCGGTAAGGCCTTGATTACGAGGTCCAGCAGCGTATCCAGCCCATCGCGCTTCAACGCGGAAATGGGTATCACTTCCGCGAAGTCATATAGTTCTTTGTACTGCGCAATCATCGGCAACAGCTTCTGCTTATCGACGGCGTCAACTTTGTTGAGCAGCAGAAAAACCGGCAGCCCGGTCTTCTTTGCCAGTGCGAGCACCGCCTGATCGTCGGGCCCGAACTTGCCGGTCGCATCGACGATGAGCAGCAGCAGGTTGCAACCCTCCAGCGCGTCGTTGACTTCTTTCATCATCCGCCGGTTCAGCGAGTTAATGGGCTTGTGAATGCCGGGGGTATCGATGAGCACAATCTGCCCGGCAGGCCGCCCGGGCTTGCGCTCGACATTCACCATGCCCAGGATGCGATTGCGTGTCGTCTGCGGCTTGCGGGTGACAATGGCCACCTTCTCGCCTACCAGCGAGTTAAGCAGCGTCGATTTGCCTGCGTTGGGCTTACCGATGATGGAGACGAAGCCAGAGTGAAAGGCCATCTCAGGCCTTCACCTGTGCGGAATGGCTCGCCTCGAGGCTGATGCGCACGCGATCGATGCGGCGATCCGTCGATTCGAGCACCTCGAAGCGCAGGCCGTTCTCTTGAAATACTTCCCCAGGCCGAGGAATATGCCCGGCGAGTTCGCTGACCAGCCCGGCAACCGTCGTCGCATCTTTCTCTTCCGGACGAACGCCGAGCAGCTTTTCGATCAGGTCGAGGTCAATGTTGCCGTTGAAGACGTAGGATGTGTCACTTTCCTTCACAATCTCGCCTTTCTCGTGCTCGTCGCGAATCTCGCCGACAATTTCCTCGACCATGTCTTCAATCGTTACCAGGCCGCTGACTCCACCATACTCGTCCACCACGATGGCCATGCGGATATTGTCGCGCTGCATCTCGCGCAGCAGATCGCTGCCCAGCTTAGTTTCCGGAACGAAGAAAAGGTCTTGCTTCATGATGTCGCGCACCGTCTTGGTGGCTGCCTCTTCGTCGGTGAGCTGCAGCAAATCCTTGGCAAAAACAATTCCCATGATGTGATCGAGGTCGCCCTCATACACCGGAATGCGCGAATAAGGATACCGGTTAATGAGCTCCACCAGATTTTGCAAAGTCGTGTCGAGGGGCACGGCGATAACCTCGGGACGTGGCGTCATCACCTCGTGCACCGTCTTGTCGCCGAATTCGACGACCGACTGGATCAGGTCACGGTCGCTTTCTTCGAGAACTCCTTCCTCCTGTCCGGCTTCGATCAGCGCGTCAACTACCTCGGCTGAAGTCTCCGGCTCCTGCTCCGCGTGCTCACGCGTTAGCGATGCCACAGAAAGGGCAAAGCCAAGAACCAGGGTTGCTGGCATGGCAATCCAGATGAGTACACGCAACACCGGTACAAAATGCATCAGCCATTCGCCGCGCGTGCGGACAAAGAAGATGTACGGCAGCAGGCGATTGAAGAGCACAATGATGAACACCAGACTGACCACCGCCTGCACTACGTCGAGGGCCACCCAGCGCCGCTCCATAAATAGCAGCCAACCGATGATCAACCCGATGCCTGCGACACAGAGCTGGGTCAGCATGGCCATGGAGAGGGCAGCACGTTCTGACGATACCTTCAGCCGCGGCTCAACATGCTGCTCGTAAGCTTCGATGTTCTCCTGGAACTCGCGGGACAGAAACTTGCCCATCTCGGCGTACAGGCGGTCAACATAGGAGACCAGCGCCAGCAGCGCCATCAGAACCAGCAATACGACGGATAACGGAAGGGTCATGCGCGGTGGCCTCCGCGCTTGGAAGTCTGCCCTGGTTTCTGTTGCCGCCTCGCTTCCAAACTGAGGGATTCAGCTTTGAAGGGCCGGAGCTTTAGCGCTGCCGTACCACCCGCAGCTTTGAAGGGGCGCTGCTTTAGCTGCGCCGTGTGGGCCCTTTTAGATTTGTCATTATTTATAGAATTGTCATCCCGAGCGGACTTTAGTCCGCGAGGGACCTGCTTTTCTTCCACACCCTGACCACCATGAGTTTCTGTCCGCTCAATCAGCCCGAACGGCAACCCAAGTTGCTGGCGAAGCTGCGACTCGCGCGCCGTCATCTCGCCATCGTCGGATTCGTGATCGTATCCCGCCAGGTGCAGCAGTCCGTGGAGGATCAGGATCTTCAACTCTATCGTGAGTGAGTGCCCGAGAGCGGCGGCATTGCTTGCGGCAATTTCGCGCGCGATTGCGATATCGCCGCCGGTGCCCATCCCTGACGGGAACGACAGCACGTCAGTAGGTTTGTTCTTGTGTCGGAAGCGACGGTTGAGTTCCTGCAACTCGCGTGCAGAGGTGATGCGGACGCTCAGCTCGCCTTCGAGTCCGATGGCGCGCCGAGCCTTGCTGGTAAACAAGCTCAGCTCGCGCTGGCTGATTTGTCCCGATGTGCGTTCGATCTCGTTCACTTCGTTCAAGAACAAATGGGAGGGCAACTGGCCCTCCCATTCCATGGTAACAAGCTTCTACTCGGAAATGCGATCCGGAAGTCCAGGATCGACAGTCGGCGGCATTTCGACCAGCGGAGTTTCTCGGTCAGCCGTCTCCGTAATCGCAGGCTGTTCAATAGGACGCACCGGCGCGAAGCCGTTGCCGCTTCGCGCGTCCAACGCCAGCGAAAGCTGTTCGTTGCGGCCCTTCGCGTCTTCGTACGCCCGGATGATGCGCTGCACCAGGTGATGGCGCACCACATCGCCTTCATCGAAGTAGCAGAAGCGGATGCCTTCCACGTTCTTCAGAATATCGTTAGCCTCGACCAGCCCGCTGCGGTGTGCATTGGGCAAATCGATCTGTGTCACGTCGCCGGTGATTACCGCTTTGGAATTGAACCCCAGGCGGGTGACAAACATCTTCATCTGCTCCGACGTCGTATTCTGTGCTTCATCGAGAATCACGAACGCGTCGTTGAGCGTACGGCCGCGCATGAAAGCGATCGGCGCAATCTCAATGATGTTTTTTTCGAGATAGCGATCGACCTTGTCCGGTTCCAGCATGTCATACAAAGCGTCGTACAGCGGCCGAAGATAGGGATCGACCTTCTCCTGCAGCGTTCCTGGCAGGAAGCCCAGCCGCTCGCCGGCTTCGACCGCAGGACGCGCCAGGATGATCCGGGTTACGCGCTTCGAAACCAGCGCCGAGATCGCCATCGCCACAGCGAGATAGGTCTTGCCCGTTCCCGCCGGGCCGACGCCGAATACCATGTCGTGCTTCTCGATGGCCTCAAGGTAGCGCCTCTGATTGATGCTCTTGGGCTGCACGCTGCGCTTGCCGAACGAGCGCTGCTTGCCCGCCTCAGCCAGTCCGCGCAAGGTCGCTTTCGAGTCGGCAGTCAACACGCGCAGCATCGCGCCCAGATCGCCGTTCACAAACGTATATCCGTTGCGCAACAGATGTTCGTAGTCGGTAAAGACCTGCTGGGCGCGGCCCACGTCGCTGGCTTCGCCTTCGATCTCGATCGAATCGGAGCGCAGCACGATGGTGACGTTCAAGCCGTCTTCCAGCAGGCGCAGGTTTTCGTCTCGGGTACCAAACAGGGTTTCGATGTTGGGGCTGATCTCGATGTTCTTCTTCATTTATGGTCGGGTGCTACCCTCCAAGGCCGTTGAGCGCCTGCCGGTAAGGTCTCCGGGGCGCGATGACAATTTTGATGCGTAACAATGTGCTGGAGTGGTGAAAGCGATGCGGCCGGGATGTTCGCCGAAGCGAAAGACTACCATTGGCGGCTAGCGTAGCGCCGTTCGGGTTAGGAGTCAATGCCGTTTGCGCCCTCGGGGAGTGCAATTGACGGTACTTTTACAACCGCCAGCCAAATACTTGTTGCGGGTTACTTGCTGCTGGTTATTAGATGGGCAACCGCAGGAAAAGGAGCACTTGACAGAGCCCGGCTAAAAAACCTTAGGACCTGCGGTTTTCTTGCAAAACAGGTGTACTCTTAGGTACCCCGCAGCGAGGATAGCTTATGAAACTGGCCGTCTTTGCTTTAGTCATCTCGACCCTCAGCTGCCAAATCTATGCCCAGACTTCAGACACAAGACCCGCGCCTCCTTCAGGTCTGGTTGCGGTCCGGCCAAGCGGCAGAATTGATCCGCAGAAGGCCGCCGACATTCGCCGGTTCATGGAAGTTAGCGGTGCCGCAGGCCGCGGACTGCGGATGATGCAAAGCCTGGAAACGACCTTAAGACTGAGCTGGGAGAGATCCCTTCCACCCGGAGAATACCGCTCAAAACTCATCGATTTGTGTCTCGCCAGATTTCGCTCCAAGGCCACCGGCGACAGCTTGGTTACGATGGTGATTCCGATCTACGACCAGCACTTTACCGACGACGAAATCAAGCAGTTGACCGCCTTCTACGAAACGCCCGTGGGGAAGAAAGCAATCGCGGAATCGCCCCGGGTCGTTTCCGAAAGCCAGGAGGCAGATAAGCTCTGGGGACAGCATCTCGGCACCGAGGCCATGAGCGAGGTGCTGGCCGAGCACCCGGACCTCAAACAGGCTCTCGAAAGTGCGCAAAAAGGAAAGCCCTACCCGGGGGCGAAGCAGTGACTGGTCCAGGCACCGGCTGCCCTCATCCCGGTTGCGGGCCATCCCCACCCTTCCTGTATTCGTAGCGCTCTGGACCGCCAACATCCCATCCCTGCTCACCTTTTGCCCGGCCCGGGTTCAAACTACCGGGTTTGCTGTTTGGGGGACCTCCATCACATTCCACGGTTGAAGGCCCGCGCCTGCGACGCCTTCCCAATAAGGAGACACATCGTGCGAAATCTGCGTCTGTCCCTGGGGTTGATCTGTTTATCTCTGCTGCCCGTCTTTTGCCTTGCGCAATCGCAGGAGCTGAACCTGCCGCGCCAAAGCCAGCGCGCGGTGCTGACCCAGCGCCTTGGCATTACCGACATCACCATCACCTATCATCGTCCACTTGCGAATGGCCGCAAGCTCTGGGGTGGCTTGGTTCCTTACGGACAGGTCTGGCGCGCCGGAGCCAACGAAAACACCACGGTGAAGTTCAGCGATCCTGTGACCATCGAGGGTAAGCCGCTGGCCGCCGGCACCTATGGGCTGCACATGATCCCCAGTGAAAGCGGCGACTGGACGGTGATCTTCTCCAACATGTCCACCGCCTGGGGCAGCTTCAGCTACAAGCAGGACGAAGATGCCCTGCGCGTAAACGTGAAGCCTGCGACGGCCGACGAACACAACGCGCTGACCTACGACTTCGACCAGCTCAAGCCCGACGCGGCTGTGCTTACGATGAGCTGGGGCAAAGTCGCGGTGCCCGTCAACATCGCGGTTGATGTAAACAAGGCTGTCGAAGCCAGCCTGCAAAAGCAGCTCCGCGGACTGCCGCAGTACGACTGGCAGGCGTGGAATGACGCGGCGCAGTATTTCCTCACCGCCAAGTTTGATTATGAGCAGGGCCTTAAAGACGTAGATCAGTCGATTCAGAACGAAGAGCGTTTCGAGAACTACATGACCAAGTCGCAGTTGCTCGACGCCACGGGCAAGACCGCCGAGGCCAAAACCGCGCGCGACGAGGCATTAGCCAAGGGAAATGCTCTGCAACTGTATGGCTATGGTCGGCAACTCTTGAAGGTGGACCACAAGCCGCAGGAGGCGTTCGCAGTATTCCACCAGTTGATCAACAAGTATCCGGATGCGTGGGTGTCGCACCTGGCTCAGGCCCGGCTGGATACCGGCGATGGCAAATACGATCAGGCTGTCACTCAGATCAAGCAGTCGTTCAACGGCGCTCCGGACAACATCAAGCCGCAACTGGAAGCGCTGCAGAAGCAGCTCGAAGAGAAACAGGACATTAACAAATAGCGGGAGTTCGACGTACAACAGGCCTGGGAAAACAAGAACGGGATGCCCGGCGGCATCCCGTTGATTTGGTACTACAGGACTTTCTACTTCCGGCGCCGCCAGATTCCCAGACCTAGCAACGAGCTTCCCATCATCAACAGCGTGCTCGGCTCAGGCACTTGTGCGTCCAGCGCACTTTGAATGAATGGAACGGTCCAGTTGTTGAAATCGCCCGGATCGCTTGAGTACGGCCCGGGATCGAACGCCATGTAGTAGAAGAAACCGCCATTGTCATAGGTGCGGAAAGCGGCAATGTCTGCCGGCTCGTCGTCATGCCCTAGCAAAAGGGTGTTCTGCGTGGGCAGGAACGTGAGCATGTGGTACGTCATTGCTCGAGTTGTTGAACGAGTAATCGTTGGGCATGTACTGCGTCTGCTGGTAGTTTCCGTCCTTGTGCCAGGCGCCATCCTGGTACCAGCCATTCTGCGTGTTGGTGATGTTGAAGTAATTTCCAACAAACGCGCGGTAGGGATCATAGTTGCTGCCACCCATCATAATCAGGTGTCCGCCCGCGTTCAGGAAGTTGGTGTAATCGAATGCGCCGTCGCCTCCGCCATCGAACGACATGATAATCGTGTCCCCGGATCCTAAGCCGGCCGGGTTCACAAAGCCGCCACTGTCATCGGTGTACTGCACATTGAGCGTCTGCAACGCTTGAGCGATGTAGGTGTCATTCGTACCGCCGAGGATGACAGTCGCGTTGGCCATAGTTGCGACCAAGGCGACGCACGCGACGAGGACAAAAATCCGCACGACTTTCATTCGGAAATTCCTCCTTTTAGAGCACACATAGTGGAGCACTTCCCACTGCGCCAGACAGAGTAGCACCACTGTTGACTGGAGGCCACGGTTTTTTTGATGAAAATTGCAGGGCGATTTGGCAGAGGAGGACTGAGTGCGCTTACTCCCAATAGGACGACATAAAGCGTCATCTACCCCGGTCAAAGGCTCACCCCCTCAAGGGACGGCGGACTCTATAATCGAATGCATGGCCGCCCTGATCGACGCTATCAACGTGAAACGAAAGATGTTCTTCGAGTTCGAAAACACTCCTTACTGCTGCCTGGAATCAGAGGTAAACACCCCCAGCGCGCGTGGGGCGCAGACGCTGGTCCGCCTGAAGATGCGCAACCTGCTCACCAATGCCGTCTTTGACAAGACTTTCAAAGCCAGCGACAAGTTCAAGGAGCCCGACCTCCAGATCGGCCCGGCCTCATACCTGTATAGCGACGGAGACGGTTCCCACTTCCTCGACCAGGAAACCTTCGAGACCCTCACGCTGAGCCAGGACATGGTGGGCGATGCGCTCGACTTCCTGGTAGACGGCAGCTTGATCGAACTGCATAAATACAACGGGAATCCCATCGGTCTGGAACTGCCGCTGCAGGTTGAGCTCACTGTCACCTACGCCGAGCCGGGCGCACGCGGCGATTCGGCAGGCAGCGTCACCAAGGTCGTCAAATTGGAAACCGGATTGGAAATCCGCGTCCCCTTGTTCATCAAGGAAGGCGAGAAGGTGAAAGTGTCGACCGAGACGCGAGAGTTCGCCGGCCGGGCCTAGATACTCAAAGAGATGCTATGATTGTGTACGCAAGTGTACACAGAGGCAATATGGAAGCGCTGAAAATAGGTATTCGGGAATTTCGTGAGAGGCTAACCACCTATCTCTTGGAGAGCGAAGGTCCAGTCGCCATCACCCGACATGGGGATACGGTGGGCTACTACATCCCTGCGCGCCGCAAGCGCGAAGAGAGTGACCGGGCGGCTCTTAAACAAGCCGCGTCCCGCCTTCAGGAAATGCTTGCCGCGGAAGGGATCTCCGAAGAAGAAGTTCTGGCTGATTTCAAGCGCTGGCGCCGCAGCACGAGAAAATGACGGCGCACAAGGGCTTGGTTCTCGGTGCCAACATCCTTCTGCGAGCCGTATTTGGGCGAAAGGTTCGAGAAATTCTAGAAGCTTACGAACGGCGCGCTAACTTCTACAGCCCGGATCATTGTTTTCAAGAAGCGCGCAAGTACATCCCCGACATCTCGTCGCGAAAGCACCTCGACGTTGACTTGGCAGTCTCCGTACTCGATCAAATAAGCGAGATTGTGGAATTGGTCGATGCGAGTCTTTATGAAGAGTATGAAGAAGTCGCACGGGAACGTGTCGGTCAACGCGATCCCGACGACTGGCCGATTGCTGCCGTAGCCTTATTGCTAAACCTGCCCATTTGGACCGAAGACCAGGACTTCTTCGGCAGCGGAATCCCAACTTGGACCACAGACCGAGTCGAGCTCTTTTTCCGGGATAGCGAGGCACGGTGATGTGTCCAGTTGCAAACAACTCGCTCGTTAAGTTACGCGGGTTCCCATCACACGCATGTATGACCAAGTCGCTTGGCGCCTCTGCGTTCAGACGCGTAAAATTCGCACAGAGGACGAGGGGGAGTTGTGTCTTCGCCCAGCCTCCAAGTTTCCGGCAATCCATGCGAGACTTGAGGTCGGGATACTCGGCGAAAATTTGTGCCCGTAACTCCTTTAATTTCAAATATTTGCTTGTAAGCCTCACGCGCTCAAATATTTGCGATAGATTTGTGGTCTAAACTGTTGAAAACAAAGGTATGCACATCTGATTTTTTTGTGATGTAGCGCACATACATTGCTAACCAACCCCTTCCAAGTCGGTAACGTTCCCATCGGCTCAGGTCAACTCTTCCTCGTCGCCGGGCCATGCGTCATCGAAAGCGAAGAGCACGCGCTGAAGATGGCTGAGTCCATCGCGCAGATAGCGCGGAGTAAAGAATCTGCCCTACATCTTCAAGGCGTCTTACGACAAAGCCAACCGAACTTCGATCAAGAGCTTTCGCGGACCGGGGCTGGAAGAAGGCACGCGCATCTTGCGCCGGGTCGCCGATAGGGTAAAGGTTCCAGTGCTTACCGACGTCCACGAAGCGGCCGATGTGTCACGTGTTGCCGAGGCAGTGGATGTCCTCCAGATCCCGGCGTTTCTCTGTCGGCAAACAGATCTACTGATAGCGGCAGGTAAGAGCGGTCGCGCAGTAAACATTAAGAAAGGTCAATTCGTCTCGCCGTGGGACATGCGCTATGCGGTCGAGAAGGTTCGCGAGGCCGGAGGCGAGCGCGTGTTTCTTACCGAGCGTGGAGCGTCATTCGGCTACAACAATCTTGTGGTCGATATGCGCTCGTTGGCCATCATGCGCAAGTTCGCGCCCGTCGTCTTTGACGCGACCCATTCGGTGCAACTGCCTTCGGCGACGAGCGATGGCGGTTCGG
Organism: uncultured Acidobacteriaceae bacterium; assembly: GCA_963846795.1. GTDB lineage: Bacteria > Acidobacteriota > Terriglobia > Terriglobales > Acidobacteriaceae > CAVVDY01. Next base: position 654,658 of record CAWJXJ010000009.1, on the reverse strand, counting down.
CCATAAGCGGCGGGCAGCCCGAGTTCATTCCCCTACTTTCTCGCGCGGCTGTTGCTGCTGGAGTAGATGGCATATTCATGGAGGTGCACGACAACCCGGCCTGCGCCAAATCCGATGGAGCGAATGCGTTGGATTTGAAGCTGCTGCCTGCAGTGCTTGATCAATTGATTGCAGTTCAAAACGCGTTGCGCGGGCAGATGCAAGAAAGGCGCCTATAACGCCTGTCATCCCGAGCGCAGCGGAGCGGAGTCGAGGGATCTGCAGTTTGTCTCACGTCGCAAAGATCGACGGCCCTTGCGAATCCGACCAATGCGAAATCTTGCAGGGAGGCGCGAACTACAGGTTCCTCGGCTCCGCTGCCCGCCGCGGCGGGCTCGGAATGACACGAGGAGAAGAAATGAGCGGTTGAAGGCGCGTCCCCGCTCGAATGCCCCAAATCCCGGTTGGCTGGCCTATTTTGCCGCTTAACCGTAAAATATTGGGAGACTTAGGCCCGGTTGTTATCCTCAAGTAGATTTCAAGGCCGCAGCAGAATCCTGCCAGCCAAAGTCGCCCGCGCTCGAATCGCGCACTGATCGAAGGAGCTAACTACATTGTCTAAGAAGCGTTATCTGTTTACGTCCGAATCGGTCACAGAAGGTCACCCAGACAAGATTGCCGATCAGATTTCCGATGCCATCCTTGATGCCTGCCTGAAGGAAGATCCTTACAGCCGCGTGGCTTGCGAAACCCTGACTGCTACCGGACTGGTAGTCATCGCCGGAGAAATCACTACCAAGGCATACGTCGATTTCCAGACGCTGGTGCGCGGCGTAGTCGCCTCCATCGGTTACGACAACGCGCTGTATGGATTCGACTCGAACACCTGCGCCGTGATCTCGTCCATCAATAAGCAGTCCGGCGACATTGCTATGGGAGTTGACACCGGCGGCGCCGGCGACCAGGGCATGATGTTCGGTTACGCCAGCAACGAGAACGAAAACTTCATGCCGACGCCAATCTTCCTGGCGCACAAGCTAACTGAGAAGCTCACCGAAGTTCGCAAAAATGGTACCTGCTCTTACCTCCGGCCCGACGGCAAATCCCAAGTCACAGTTGAGTATGACGAGAACCACAAGCCGGTCCGCATCGATGCGGTCGTGATCTCGTCGCAGCACTCGGAGACGGTAAGCACGCAGGAGCTGCGAGCCGACATCCTGAAGCACGTTATTCAGGCTGCTCTGCCGCCGGACATGCTCGATGCCGACACCAAGTACCATATCAATCCGACGGGACGCTTCGTCATCGGCGGCCCGATGGGCGACACCGGACTCACCGGACGCAAGATCATCGTCGATACTTACGGTGGCATGGGACGTCACGGCGGCGGCGCCTTCAGCGGCAAGGACCCGACAAAGGTTGACCGCTCGGCTTGCTACATGGCGCGTTACATCGCGAAGAACATCGTTGCTGCGGGACTGGCAGATCGCTGCGAAGTGCAGCTTGCGTATGCAATCGGCGTGGCCGATCCGGTTAGCGTACTGGTTGAGACCTTCGGCACGGCGAAGATCGATGAAGCCAAGATTGCCGATCTGGTTCGCAAGAACTTCCAGTTGACGCCGAAGGGAATTATCGAGTCGCTCGATCTGCGGCGCCCGATTTATCGGAAGACGGCAGCATACGGGCACTTTGGCCGCAACGACGCCGACTTTACTTGGGAGAAGACCGACAAAGCGAGCGCTCTGCGCGAGCAGGCGGGTCTGGCGAAAGAGCAGCACGCAGCAAAAGCGGCGAAGTAGAAGAGCCGCTTTTGGCCATTCGCTTTTAGCTTTTGGCTTTTTGGATTTGTCATCACGAGCGAAGCGAGGGATCTGCTCTTCTTCGCCAGCACCAAGTTCGGGTGTCTGCGACAGCAGGTCCTTCGTCCGCCACGGCGGACTCAGGATGACAAAAATTTTGGGGTGCATTGAACTGTACGCGTGAAGGCGTACTCCATCCCAACCGACAACTGAGAACCGACAACCGACAACTGTTCAGGAGATTATGTCGACCACTACAGCACGCATCCCTGGCGATATCGCCAACATTGAACTGGCTGATCTTGGGAAGAAGCGCATTGACTGGGCGAACCAGTCGATGAAGGTCCTTCAGATCATCCGCAAGGAGTTCATCAAGAACCAGCCGCTGAAAGGCATGCGCATTTCAGCCTGCCTGCACGTCACGGCCGAGACGGCGAACCTGGCGATCACACTGCGCGACGGCGGCGCCGAGGTCGCGCTCTGCGCCTCCAACCCGCTCTCCACGCAGGACGACGTTGCCGCGTGCCTGGTGCGCGACTACAACATCCCGGTGTTCGCCATCAAAGGCGAAGACAACGACACCTACTATCAGCACATTATGTCGGCACTCGATCACAAGCCGCACATCACCATGGATGACGGCGCTGACCTCGTCACCATTGCGCTGACCAAGCGCACAGATGTAGTGGAAGGCATTATTGCCGGTACCGAAGAAACCACGACCGGTGTCATCCGCCTGCGCGCGATGGCGAAGCAGGGCGTGCTGAAGTACCCCATCATCGCCGTGAACGATGCCGACACCAAGCACCTGTTCGACAACCGCTACGGAACGGGCCAGTCGACCATCGATGGCATCGTGCGGGCCACCAACTTTCTGCTGGCAGGCGCGAAGTTTGTCGTCGCCGGCTACGGCTGGTGCGGCCGCGGATTAGCCAGCCGCGCGCGTGGTCTCGGAGCCGAAGTCATCATCACCGAGATCGATCCGACGAAGGCCATCGAGGCCGTGATGGACGGCTTCCGCGTAATGAGCATGGAAGAAGCTGCGAAGATCGGCGACGTCTTCTGCACCGTCACCGGCAACAAGAGCGTTCTGCGCAAAGAGCATTTCGAGCTGATGAAGGACGGAGCCATCATTTCCAACTCCGGACATTTCAACGTTGAGATCGACATCCCCGCGCTGGAAAAGATGTCTTCGTCGAAGCGCACCACGCGCAACTTTGTCGAGGAGTTCTCGCTGCGCGACGGCCGCAAGATCAACCTTCTCGGCGAAGGCCGCCTCATCAATCTGGCTTCGGCTGAAGGGCATCCGCCGTCAGTGATGGACATGAGCTTCGCCGACCAGTCGCTCTCGGTCGAGTACCTGGTCAAGAACCACGCTTCGCTCGAGAAGAAAGTCTTCCCCGTTCCCGAAGACCTCGATAAACGGGTTGCGAAACTGAAGCTCGAATCGATGGGCATCAAGATCGATCGCCTCACCCCCGAGCAGGAAGAATACCTGGCAAGCTGGAACGAAGGAACATAAAAGCAGCAGCTAGCAATTAGCAACTAGCAATTAGAAAAGGCGGCTGAAAATGGCCGCCTTTCTATTTTGGATGTGGGAAGAGGGGGAATATCAATCCAGCGGTATGAAAGGCGCGCTTCGTTGCTGGCTGCTTGCCCATGCGAAAGTCAACGCCAAGCCTGATACTCCCATCAGAAGCAGCACAGACGCGCGCCAGCCATCCGCAACCCACATCCAGCCTGTGACCGTCGCACCCAGCGTGCCGCCGATGTAGTAGAACGTTACGTACAATCCCGCCGCTGACGAACGAGAGCGTCCCGCAACTACCCCGGTTTGCACCGTGCCGATCGCCTGGAAGATGAACACTCCGGTCGAGAACAGCGCGAGTCCCGCGATGATCACCGGTAGTTTGAGTACCATGGTCAGCGCCAGTCCGAGGACGCTGAAGCAGCAGGCTAGAACCGCCGTCGCCCGCGTTCCGTAGCGGTCGAGCACGCGTCCCGAGAGCGGCGTAATGAAGAATCCCAGGATATACACGAAAAAGATGGCGCCGAGTTGTTCAGAGTTGAGCCCGAACGGCGGACGTGCGAGATAGAAGTTCACGTAGGTGAACGCGCCGACGATGGTAAACAGGGCCGAGAAACCAATCCCGAACACGGACAGCATTCGAGGGTTGCGCAAGTGACGCAAGGTTTCAACAAACGAATGCCGGATGTTCGGCGCACGCACGAAATGGCTCGCTGCGGGCAGCGTGGCGCGAACAAAGAAAGCTCCGGCGAGGTTGATGATTCCGATGGCGACGAATGCGCCGCGCCAGTCGTGGTGATGGGCTATGAGGCCGGAAACGTAGCGTCCCAGAAATCCGCCGAGTACTGTTCCCGAGATATAGGACGACATCACCTTGCCGACATTGCCGCCGGCGAACTCTTCGCCAATATAGGCGATGATGACTACGATCACGCCGGGCACGAAAAGGCCCTGCATAAAGCGCCAGAAGACGAGCTGCTGCAGGTTCTGCGAGGTGGCTGCCAGAAGTGTCGGCACGGTAATTGCGAACAGCGATGGAACGATCACCTTCTTGCGCCCGACTGATTCAGCCAGCAATCCTACGAACGGCGCAGCCAGTGCCACAGCGAGGATCGTGGCGCTCACCGTGAGGCTGACCGCCATGGCTGAAGTGTTGTAAAGCCGCTGTAGATAAGGCAGAAGCGGCTGCGTGTCGTAGACGTTCAGGAAGGTACACATGCCAGCCAGCATGCAGCCCACAATCGCGGCGCGTGCGGGCTGGGCTTGGGAACTGGCTGGCGCTTCGGCGGCCTCAGGGGCAGTCATACAAGGGCTAACTCCAAGCTATCACGGAGCAGCATGAGCATTTGCAAGGCTGAGCAGCTCGGATCGGAGTTGCTTTACTGAGACAGCAACGGGGTTGCGCTCGGCATCAATGCTCGGCATGGACTGGCTTCGGCATGGACTGGCTTCGACCATCGCGTGATCGCTGTGGTCGGTCCGCCATCGTCCTCATCGCGGCCGCTCTCGTCACAGCAATCGGGCGGAAGATCATCAGGCCGACTCAGAATCCGTAGTACCCGCGAAGGAGCGTGCCGCATAAAGAATGACCGAACCGGGGTCCGCCAGACTGGCCAGTTGAGCTAGTCCATCTAGAGATTGCCGGGGCCTGTTCTGCTCAGATATGATTTTAGGACGTATGTATGACGACTTTCATGCGGTCGATCGCTGGAGCGGTAGGCAGGTTCACTGTCAGTATCAGGCATTAATCGTTGCCATTGCCACCCGTCACGCGGACGCGATCGACATAAAATTTCTCGTCGATGAGCGACCGGTTTGGATCGCGCTCCCTCATCCAGCCTGGGTGGAGTACAACCGCCAAACCGGGAAAGTCATCACTGACCCTATGGCGGTGCAGATTGCAGGCCATTACCTGAAGTGGGCCATCGAGTCGGGGGAAGATAGCGGACGCGAGATGTATGCGCTCACCGTCGAGGAAACACTTGATCACCTGAATCGGATCATGCAGGAAGTCCATCGGGAAGCAGTCGCCCGATAAAACCCAGTCGGGCTTTTTTTTGCGCTCCGGCCATATCTCGCCTGCTTCGGCGGGAGTGCTGGACGAGGATCCAGCACTAATAAACTTTCTTCGGGAGCTCTCATTTTATGTCGATTGCCGTCCAGGCGCCGAAACTCTCCGAATTGCTCGAGCAGCCGAACGTTCATCGCAATCTTTCTCCGGCTCTGCTGGTCGAAGCCGCTTTGCGGCGCAACGAAGGAGAATTAAGCGCCCGCGGCTGTCTCGTCTCTGAAACCGGCAAGCGTACCGGCCGCTCTCCCAAAGACAAGTTCACGGTGAAAGATTCGATTACCGCCGACAAAGTCGCGTGGGGCTCGGCCAATCAGCCGTTTCCGCCGGAGAAGTTCGATGCGCTGTACGACCGCGTGATCGAATATTTGCAGGGTAAAGAGCTCTTCGTACAAGACCTGTTCTGCGGCGCCGACCCGCGATATCAGTTGCCTATCCGCGTAATCAACGAGTTTGCCTGGCACAACCTGTTCGTGCATCAGCTCTTCATCCGGCCGACGGCGGATGAACTTGCGACTCACAAGCCTGAATTCACCATCGTCAGCGCTCCGCTATTCCTCGCTGATCCGAAGCGCGATGGCACGAACTCGGAAGTGTTTATCATCGTGAACTTCACCCGCAAAATCGTGCTCATCGGTGGCACGGAGTATGCCGGCGAGATGAAGAAGTCGATCTTCGGCATCATGAACTTCCTCCTGCCGCAACGTGATGTGTTCCCCATGCACTGCTCGGCCAACATCGGCGAGGATGGCGTGACCGCGTTGTTCTTTGGGCTCTCCGGTACGGGCAAGACAACGCTTTCGGCCGATCCGACGCGCCGGCTCATCGGCGACGACGAGCACGGCTGGAGCGCCGATGGCGTCTTCAATTTTGAAGGCGGCTGTTATGCGAAGTGCATTCGCCTCTCTGAACAGAACGAGCCGCAGATATGGGACGCGCTTCGCTTCGGCACCGTGCTGGAGAACGTGGTGCTCGACCCGATGACGCGCTATCCCGACTTCGACAACGACAGCAAGACCGAGAACACCCGCGCGGCGTATCCGGTCGAGTACATCGAGAACGCGGTGATCCCAGGCTTTGGTGGGCATCCGAAGAACGTGGTCTTCCTGACTGCCGATGCTTTCGGGGTGCTGCCGCCGGTTTCGAAGCTCACGGCTGAGCAGGCGATGTTTCACTTCATGTCGGGGTACACGGCGAAGGTCGCTGGAACCGAAGCCGGGGTTACCGAACCACAGGCGACGTTCTCAACTTGCTTCGGCGCACCCTTCATGCCGCTGCCGCCCAAGGTTTATGCCGAGATGTTGGGCCGACGCTTGCGCGAGCACGGAGCGCAGTGCTGGCTGGTCAACACCGGATGGCAAGGCGGAGGGTACGGCGTCGGCAAGCGCATGAGCCTTCCGTATACCCGCTGCATGGTCAATGCGCTGGTCGAAGGCAAGCTGGCGAATGTGCAGTTCGAGATTGAGCCGTCGTTCGGTTTTAGCATCCCGAAAGAGGTTCCCGAAGTTCCCTCGGAGCTACTGAATCCACGCAATTCCTGGAAAGACAAAGTAGCCTACGACAAGATGGCTGCCGACCTGTCCGCACGTTTCGCGAAGAACTTCGAGCAGTTTGACGCGCCGGCAGAGATCAGGAACGCAGGGCCGAAGGCTGTGAAGTAGTAAAGAAGCAATTAGCAGCTAGCAATTAGCAACTGGCTTGGGAGGAACGTAATACGCCACTCCCAATTTTTTTCTGTGCACAAATCTGAATTGTCATTCCGAGTCCGCCGCGGCAGACGAGGAATCTGCTCTGGTTCGAATAGCGAGCAATGTCGGGACAGCATTGTAGTCTAGACGAGACCAGATCCCTCGCCCGCTGCGGCGGGCTCGTGATGACAAAGGTGAAGGGCAGTTGCTCAAAGCAAACTTTCTGGATTCGCGTACGGTGCGCCGAATACAATCGGTTTGAGTTCCTGCGCCCAATCAATTTTCGGAGGTTCGTGTGTTCAAACGTTGCCTGCATCCCAAACAGCTCTTCATTCCTTTCGTGGTTGTTCTACTGAGCTTCTCGACAATCTCCTTCGCTGCAGATGAGGGGAAGCACTGGAGCTACTCCGGCGATACGGGCCCGGCGCACTGGGGTGAATTGAGTCCTGAGTATTCTGCTTGCAGCCAGGGTAAGCAGCAGTCACCGGTAGACATCACGAACGTCGAGCACGCTAAGCTGCCCGTCATTGAGTTCGACTACAAGCCATCCTCGCTCGACGTCATCAATAATGGACATACCATCGAGTCAGACTATGAACCTGGCAGCAGCATCACCATCGATGGCAAGACCTACAACCTAGTCCAGTTCCACTTCCATCACCTGAGTGAGAACACGGTGAATGGGAAGCATTTTCCGCTGGAAGGGCACCTGGTCCATAAAAGTGCTGACGGGAAACTAGCGGTAGTCGCGGTCTTCTTCGAAGAAGGACGAGAGAACCCAGCGATTGCGACAGTCTGGGCCAACATGCCGAAAACCGCGGTCAATGAAAACAAACCCGGCGGAGTGAAGGTAAACGCCTCGCAGCTTCTGCCGGATAACCGCGAGTACTATACATTTCCCGGCTCGCTGACCACGCCGCCGTGTACCGAAGGCGTGACATGGCTGGTCATGTCGCACAAGATGACGGCCTCGAAAGAGCAGATCGCAGCCTTTATAGTACTCGATCCCGATGACGCTCGGCCGGTGCAGCCGCTGAATGGGCGCAAGGTTCAGTTGGGCGGGAAGTGAAAAGAAGCAACTAGCAATTAGTAGCTAGCTGGTTACGTCTTTAGCCGCACCTTTTCATATTTGCCTTCCTTATTCCGTTACTTTCGAAGGGAGATCGCTATGCGCTCCCTACCCTCCTGCCCTGGATGCATCTGTTGGCGCAACCAATGAAGAGTACGAATTGCCGCAACTTCATCGTTCGATGATCAAGCGACCATGAACTAGTCCACCACGAACAGAGTGGCGCCTTGTTCCGTTTGGGAGCGGTGGGGAGGATCGCCGTTGCCCACCTGGTAGCTCTGGTTGGGGCGCAGAGAGAACCGGCGGCCGTCCTGCAACTCCACCTCGAGTGAGCCGGAGAGGCAGTACAAGATGTGCCCTTTGGAGCACCAGTGGTCGGCGCGGTATCCGGGCGAGTACTCAAGAATTCGGACGCGAATTTCGCCAAAGTTGACGGTACGCCATAGCGCAAAACCGGATTCGCCGGCATGACGGGTGGGCTCGATCTGTGCCCAGTCGGTGGTGAACATCGGCATTGCAGGCATCTTCATAACACGATGATACGGTTTGCGGCCGCCCATGGTCACCGCTCCGGACAGGTCACAATTCGCTGACAAAAGTATTACAGTCCCGCCCCGCTTAAGTTGTTAGTCTGAGGATGCTTGTGGGGAAGGGGCGTCCAAGCGCCCGCTCAAAAACATTTTCAGGGAAAACATGATTCGTATAGAAAAGCTCAATACCTCGACCGTTATTGTTATGGCGTTGTTTCACATCGGCGCGATTGTCGCGCTGTTTATGTTCAGTTGGAAGGCGTTCTTTGTTGCGCTATTTCTATACTGGGTCGCGGGCAGCCTGGGCATCGGGCTGGCCTATCATCGCCTGCTGACGCATCGCGGCTTCAAGTGCCCGAAGTGGCTCGAATACTTCTTAACCGTTTGCGCAACCCTGGCGCTGGAGGGCGGCCCGGTCTTCTGGGTGGCGGTGCATCGGCTGCATCACCAGATTACCGACAAGCCGGGCGATCCGCATTCGCCGCGCGATGGCGGATTCTGGGCGCACATGGGTTGGATCATGAGCGGCGAGAGCCTGCACAATGCCAATGGCGACAAGTTGCTGCCTTACGTTCCCGACCTGCGCAAAGACAAGTTCCACATGTGGATTAGCAAATATCACTATGTGCCGATGATCGTACTCGGGCTCGGCCTGCTGGCGATTGGCGGATGGCCGATGGTGATGTGGGGTGTCTGCTTCCGGACGGTCTTCCTGTTGCACTCGACTTGGTTCGTGAATTCTGCAACCCATATGTGGGGCTCCAAGCGCTTCGCCACCGATGACGATTCGCGCAATCTGTGGTGGGTGGCCTACCTCAGCTTCGGCGAAGGCTGGCACAACAATCACCACGCGCATCCGCAATCGGCGCGTCATGGGCTGGCGTGGTATGAATTCGACTTGAATTGGTACGCGATCAAGACCTTGTCGAAGATGGGGCTGATCTGGGATGTGAAATTGCCGAAGCTGCGCTCGGCGCGGGTACAGCCGGTGGAGACGGACAGTGTCAGAGAGCAGGCGTTGGCCGCGGCATACAGCGGGGATTAAGTTCGAACGATGTGTAGAAGCGGCGCCTGCGGGGCGCCGTTTTTGTTTCGCGCAGAGACTGCCCCTGAATTTCGCGGCGGGCTCACAACACTTTGAACTCTGCGGCGGCCAGAGCGTAGGTTTTGATCTCTTCGTTCAGAGTGGGATTGCTCGCCAAAAACTGCACGATCAGATCGCGTGTAAGCGGATGACGCAAGTGTCCAAGTCCGTGCAGCGCGGCGGAGCGGCAGTGTTCCGAGTCGAGCGATAAGACTCGCGACAGCGTCTCAAACATCACGTCCTGCATACTCAAGTCTTCCCCGCCATTTTCCCTTTTCCGGTTCCCGCAGTGCCAGTCGTAGCAGAGAGAATCCCACCACATGTAGACCGCCGTATCCAGTGGCTCAGATGCGAACAATTGACGGAACAGATCGAACATTGTTCGCACAAGTTGTTCTCTGTGTGCGAACGGCAGTCGTTCGTCCCAGATAATCCGCATCACGGAGAAATCTGTACCTGACTGTAAAGCCCAAAATCCTTGATCAAGCTGAGGCTTCGAGTACACATTCCGAAGGAAATCCGGGTGGGTGAATAGTTCAGCGTAATAATTACAGACGCTCTGTGGGTCGAAAATAACGTTTACCTGCCAGTACCAATCAGTGGATGAATCGCCCGAAGCATCCCGGTCGAAGATGAACGTTACAAAACGATCGAACGAGTAGTCACGAATATCGATTTGCTCAGGCTCGCGTTTCTCATCGATGCTCATAAAAAACTCACTTCTGCACCAGCGCGACTTTGCCCGTCTCGACGGCGGCAGTGTCGATGCGCAGCGGCAGCTTGAAGGTGCTGGTGAGTCCCACGTTGGGGTACTTCGATTTCAGGTAGCGGTCAACGAAGAGCTGGAGAATCATCTGCGGGATTTCGATCTCCGTCGAGCTCGACCTTCTGTACGGTGATGGTGCCGGTGCCGTGGGCTCCACTCGCCTGAGCGATGACGTGTACGTCGTGGACTCCGGTGAAAACGCCCAGCAGCGGATTCTTCGACCGTGCTTTCTCGGTGATTGCGTCGAAATCCACTTTGGCGTGTCCGTCGAGCATGCCCGGCGTGGCGGAGAGTTTCAGGCCGCTAACACCTTTCGGCATCTTCACGCCGCCTTCAGCGAAGTAGGCGTTGGCTTCGTCCTGCGTGATCTCGGTTGGCTTGGAATCGGGATGCTCGCGAGCCGCATTCTGCTTCAGATGGGCGGCCTTCTGCTCCATGCCGCGGTAGGCAGCGCTGTGCTGAGCCTGGTTTTGAGCGGTGAGCAGCATGCTCACAAGAAGCAAGAGTAATGCGGCGAGTGTTGGCGAGGTTCTCATCGCAGTTGCGCCTGCGTCGTTGATGTCGAGACCGCCGTCACTTGTGGCCGGTCCAGCGAACCTGCCACAGTGTAGGACGTGCCTCCGGAACGTTCCAAGCTGAAGTTCAATTTGCGGTCGAAGGTCGCAGCGCCCTTGACGTTGAACACGCCGCCAGCAGTTTTCAGAGCGCAGTTGTCGAAACTCAGCTTTCCTCCTCCGAGATTGAGAATGCCCGCCATGCTGGAGAACGTGAGCGGCGCGGGCCGGTTTTCGAGCGCAAGCTTACGAAGCGAGCCGTTGGTCCAAGTAAAGTCGGCCGATCCGGTCGCGGAATTCAGCAAGTTAGCCGCATCTTTACCCTGCATGGAAATCGCATACTTGCCTGATGTCTGGCCGGTCGCCCAATTCTCGTGCATGAAGGTGGAGAGCTGGTCCATGGAGATCTTCTGCAAAACGCCGCCACCTGTGTATCTGGGTGGAGACGCGGTGAAGTCTCCGGTCCACCTGCCGCTGTGATGCCCTCCGAGCAAGTCGGAGCGCAGAATATCGAGCTCGACATTACCCGCATTCATCACAATATGCGTCTGGAAGTTGTCGGCTATCAGCCGTCCCCACTGGAAGTGCGTGACATCAAGTTTCCCGTCAGCATGAAGTTTCAGCAAAGCGTCCTGACGCTGTTCACCGATGGCGAGCAGACGATACCAGGGCTGGGAGTGGGCTGCTGGGTTCAGCAACTGATTAACCCTTGCCAGGGACAGCTCGCCGGCATGCAGATCGAAGTGTATGACACAGGTTTCGGGAGTGGTGCAGTGCAGCGGGAAGCTGGCGCTTCCGGTGATAACGGTCTCCGAACCGAGGGCTGCGGAGAACGAAGTGACATTCACGGCCTGGTTAGACACCGTCGTCTGAGCGGACAAAATGTGCAGCGGCTCATTCAGACCCTGCAGCTCAGCCGAGGCGTTGTGCAACTGTAGTTGTCCCGAGATGACGGGAGCCGAAAACCCAGCCCACGCGCCCGCGAGATCAAGTTCTGCGTCGCCCGCTCCAGCCAGTCCGATGCTGGGAGGGCCGATTCCAAACGCTCGTGCCACTTGCAACAGTCGTGTGAGTTCGACATCGCCGCTTATCGTGGTGCGATAGTTTTCTTCGTCGAAAAAGCCGCTGACCACGGCCGGCGATTCTCCTCCAATGGAAAGAGGGAAGGGACTAACCAACAGCGCAAATCCCGGCGGTGGGGAGCTTGCCATTTTTCCCTTCGGTTTTCGCGATGGCGCCGGGGAATTAGATGGGGCGGTGCCTGGAACGGTGAACACCATCTCTCCGATTTGCAGATCATTTCCCAGCACTGCAGAGTGCAGTGCCACGTGACTGGTCCGTCCGCCGCCTGCCCATCGCGCGGGCTCGTCCGGCGTCTTACGCACTTCAAACGCAGCGTCGGCCTCTCCCGTCGCGTTCAGATCCTGCGGCAAGTCTTTCTTGATATGACGTGCAAACGCCACCAGGCGATCCATTGGTAGTTGCTGCGCGGTGAGCGCGATCTGATACGATTCCGCGCCCCAATTTTTTGCGGTGCCGGTGACACGCAAAGTGCCGGGCTTGATAGGCGACTCGCACAAGACGTCATTCAATGAATCGTCGTCCGTGGAGAAGGTTCCCGTGCAATGCACGTGCATGCGGAGGGATTGCCCTAAGGCGATGTCATAGCGGCGAAAGTCGTCAACAGTGGCGTCGAGCACAACGCTGAGGGCGGCGGGTGTGCCGGTCAGGTTGGCGGTGGCGCTGGTGCCGCCGCGCCAGCCGCGATCACGACCATAGATAAGCTTTGTTACCTGTCCAAGCTGGCCTTTCGTGAACTCCGCCTTCAACACTACGGGCATGTTGCGAAGCTGATTCGCGCTCTGGAAGCGGCCCTCCACGCGCAGCACTCCGGTGTCGCTGATCTCGACGTCGGTGCGCATGGGTTTGGCCAGCAAGCGCAGTCCCCATTCGGTTTCCGAATCACGCCATAAGGCGAAGTCGGCATCGGTGAACGAGAATGCCTTCTTCACCTGTCCGAGCTTGAAGTTGATACGCCCACCAGTCGCTTCGATGTAAGGGAATCGCGGGCGCTGCTCAGCGTGCCTGGCCGTAGTGGGAGCCGAGGATACCTGGGACGTTCGCTGGACCAGCTCTTCGACATTCCAATGGCCGCCAGGGCCGCGGACGAGGTTGAGACTGGGATTACTGAGTTCAAGCGTGCCAATTTCTAATCGCCCGCGCCACAACGAGGAAAGGCGGATGTAAGCAGCAACTTCTTCGGCGCGCAGCATTGCTTCAGCGCCATACGCCGGATCGTCGGCTACAACAAAGCCGGAGAGCACCAACCCTGGACGAGGAAGCAGCCGCAGTGAGATGCCGGAGGCGGAGACGTTACGCCCCAGTGCCCGGCCGATCGAGTCCACCACCCTTACGCGGTAGCGGCCGACGTTGATCCATGGCGGAACCAGCGCAGCGATCAGCAAAACGAGAACCGCTGCCCACAGCACGATGCTGCCGTACCGGCGCGTACGCGCGGTGGTCAGCTTCGGTGCGCTCGTCGTAGCCACTAGTGCACCACGTGGAACATCCGGGACCAGCGTGTCTGGTCGAAGAAATGGACGACGATTTGGAAGAAGAAGCCGATGCGATCGGCCAACGATGTGCGTAGATACTCGCCGCGAGGCGTTTCGAATGACCAATAAATGAACATGGGCGTGCCGATGACGTTTTCGCGAGGAACGAAGCCCCAGAAGCGGCTGTCGAGGCTGACATCGCGATTATCACCCATGGCGAACAGGCTTTCGGGTGGTACGACCAACTCGTTGTTCTCGATGTGAGAGGGCAGTGTTAGTCGCCATTCCGGACTCAACTGATCGTAGGGGCCGGCAGGAACGGCAGGGAAGTTGTCGCGATAGGTGTTGTAGTCGCCCTGGCGGATGACGTAAGGCTCGTTGAGTTTCTCCCCGTTGCGATACACCACGCCGTTCTCCAGGTGAATGCGGTCGCCAGGAGTTCCAATCACCCGTTTCACGACATAGAGCCCGGGTTCGGAGGGCGAGACGAAGACGATAATGTCTCCGTGTTTCGGATTGCGATACTTCAGCAGCGAACTGGCCCACTTTGTGACCGGCGCAAAGATGACGCGATTTACAAAGACGTGGTCGCCAATGAGCAGCGTGTTCTCCATCGAACTGGAAGGAATCTCGAACGCCTGAAGAATGAAGGTAATGATGAACAGTCCTGTGACCAGGACAACGGCAATCGAGGCAATAAATTCCGGGGTGGTTTCCTTCTGCTTCTGGGGCTTGGCCGGTTTGTCAGCCGCGGCGGTAGCAACAGGTTTCTTGGCGGCGGGCAGAGTTGTTCTTGCCATGTGACTTCTATTGTCCTTGTCGGCGACTCAGTGGGGAACGTGGAACATGCGGTCCCAGCGTAAACCCTTGAAAGATTGAACGAGACTGTAGGCCAAAGTGGAAAGTCTATCAGACCGCGCGCCTCCGTCGTCCGCAGACCGGTCGCGTGGCATGGACCAGTAGATGATTAGCGGACGGCCGACGACGTTCTCCGCCGGAACCAGTCCCCAGTAACGCGAGTCGTAGCTGTCGTCGCGATTGTCTCCCAGAACGAAGTAGTATCCCTGCGGCACGATAAGCTGGTCGTCCTCTACCAGTTTCCTGCCCTCCAGAAACCAGTTCGTCGTGGTCCGATCACCGAACTGCCCGTTGTTGGGAAAGTTGTCTCGAAACTTATCGTGTTGCGACCAGTTGAACTGGGCGAAGGAATCCGCTTGCGGTTCACCATTCACATAGACGTGCTTATTGATCAATCGTATGTGATCACCGGGAAGGCCAACCACGCGTTTAACGAAATGCTGCTTGGGGTTAACCGGGTAGCGGAAAACGATAATGTCCTGGTGCTGCACCGGGCGATAGGGAAGCAGCCATCCCCAAACCCTCGAGTGTCCGTAATGGGCTTTGTCGACCAGCAGATAGTCGCCAACGAGCAGAGTGCGCTCCATCGACTCCGAGGGAATCTGAAACGCCTGAACGATGAAGGTAACGACGAACACGGCGATCACGACGGTGATGGCCAAGGACTGCAATGTGTTCACGTGCTGAACGTGCAAGCGTGGTTTCGCGGTTAGAACCGGTCGGGGCTGCTCTGTGACGGCAGTAACTTCGGGCTCGGTGCGGACTTCGCTCATGCGTGGCTGGACGATTCGGCGCTGGGACTACTGGCGTCCGCCGCGGAACCTCTCTCTTCTAATTTTAGGCGCTCGAAGGCCTGCTGTGCCGCTTTTTGCTCGGCGCTTTTTTTAGAATTTCCCTCCGCGCGGCAGATGAAGCCTGGGTTTCCGTTTGTGCCCCCGATGTGGACCTCCACGGTGAAAAGCTTGCGGTGCTCGGGACCCTGCTCGTGCACTACCGAGTAGCGCGGTTGCGGCCGCCCATGGGCATGTGCGGATTCCTGCAACGCAGATTTGTAATCCATAATCGGGAGCCGGCCTCCGCCGAGCTCCTGCAAGTGCTTGAGCTCCGGTTCGAGAATCCATTGCACAATGAAGTGATGAGCGGGTTCAATTCCGGCGTCGAGGTACAGCGCCGCAATCACAGCCTCGAGAGCATCCACCAGCAGCGTGGTCTTGCCGCGGCCACCGCTTTTTTCTTCTCCTCTACCCACACGCAAGTAACTGCCAATTTCCAACTGCCGCGCCGGACGGCTGAGTTCGCGCTCACTGACGATATGGGCCCGCAGCTTCGACAGTTCACCTTCGCCATATTCCGGGAATCGCGCGAAGAGCTCCTGGCTGATGACAAACGACAGCACCGCATCGCCTAGAAACTCGAGTTGCTCGTTGTCTTGGCTCGCCGGGTGTGCATCAGCTTCATTCGCAGTTTGTGATTCGAGCTCGCGCGCAAAGGATGAATGGGTGAGTGCCTGTTGCAGCAATTCTGGCCGCCGGAAGCGATGGCCGAGAGCTTGTTCTAGCTGCGACAAGTTAGTGGTGTGGAAATCCATTCGTGAGTTGTCAGTGGTCGGTTGTCAGTTGTCAGTAAAGAAGTCTCGGGTATCAGGCATCAGGTGTCAGGTTTCGGTCAAATCGTTTTGAAAGGGCACGCCCTTCAGGCGTGCCGAAAAGCGTCCTATTCTTGATTGTCATCCCGAGATGGCTTCACCGTCGAGGGATCTGCAGTTTGTGTCGTCCCTGAAGGGACTCTTAATCGAAATACGTGCCTACTCAGGACTTCGAGTCTCCGTGAGAGCTGTGCCGTCGCTACGCGACTCGAACGCCTTTTCCACTCACACCCAGCACTCCGGTCGCCGCGGCGACCTCGGTGCTGAGCTGTCATGTTGGTCGTCCCCAAGAGGCTCAGGCCCGTCGTTGTTCCACCGCTGCTGCAAAGACTGCGCTTTCACACGACGAGTACGTCATGGGCTAAAGATATGCCGTCCTTAGGACGACTCGTTTCTTATCCAACTACCAATTGCCAAGTGCTAAATGCCAAGTGCTAAATGCCAAGTGCTGCCTTCCTCAATGCGGCTGCGGCGGCTGTTGCTGCTGCTGTGCCGCGGGCTGATTGGTGCTCGCCGCGGGCGGTGTGGCTCCCGGCGTCGGGACACTCGGCTCAGCTCCTTCACCAACGAGCTTCTGCAAGCGCGCCTGCTGCTGCTTGGCCAGGGTCTGTTCGACGCTGCCCTGCTGCGAATATTGCAAAGCCTTGTTGGCGTTTACCAGCGCCTCGGCATATTTCTTTTCGTTGTCCTGCGCTACCGAGAGGCGAAGATAAACCCGCGCCATTGGCTCCGCCTTCGAGACGTCGACGGATTTCTGGAAGTTTGTCTCGGCAGCGGCGAAGTCCTGCTTCTGCATGGCAATGACACCCAACGTCTCGTAGGCAAGCGCCAGAATGCTGTTCTTCACAGCTTGCACTTGCTCGGCCGAAGCGGTGGTCGGGATGTGCATGCCGGTATCGATGTTGTCGATGGCGGCTTGAGCATCTTTCTGAGCTTCGGTGTAACGCTGGTCTTTATCGAGATCGTTCTCCTTTGTACTCTCAACCAACGCCGATGCTACGTGGATGAGAGGATTGGGGTCGTGGGGATCGATGGCCACCGCCTTCCGAGCAGCCTCGATCTCTTGATCGGCGCGGTTCTGCTGAGCGAATCCGTTCATCGCCTGCACGTAGAGCAGTTCCTTCAGCTCGCTGTCGGGAAACTTCTGGGCGAACTGGTCTGCTGCTGCCAGTACCTGGTCCGGGCTGGTGAATGCCGCTGCTGCCCTGTAGGTGTCATACTCCTCTTTGGTTTTGGCTTGGGGCGGTCTGGACGCCGTCGCAACCTGAGAAGGAGCGGGCTGAGTCGTTGGTGCCGGCACCGCAGTAGTTTGCGCCGGCGTTCCGGGCTGCGCGGCTGGGGTTTGCGCCAGGGTTGCGGCACACGCGAGCAACACCGCACCAATCGTCAATCGAAATCTCATGGTCTTCCTATCTTATTGCGGTTGCGGCTTGGCTGCAGGAGGCTCATAGGGAGCCTTAAGCCCACGCTCGGCGGCAGCCTTGGTGTCGGCTGATGTGTCGCCGGTGTCGAGCGCGGCTTTGTATTGAACCAGTGCATCTTCGCGATCGTCCTGCAAATCGAGAATGCGACCAAGATAGATGTGGGACCAGGCGACAACCCGCGGATCTTTAGCAGATTGCATCGCCTTGGCGAAGTTGTCTCTTGCATCCTGGAGGTTGCCGCTCAAAGTAGCCACGCGTGCCAGCACAAAGTAAGCTCGGCCCGCATCCTCGTTGGCCGCCAGCGCTTGGTTTGCCAGTTGCGCGGCTCCGGTAGGGTTTCCGCTGGCGAGCGCCCGCTCGGCCTGATCAAGCGTCGAAGGGGCTGCAGGCTTGCTGGCTTGCATCAGCTCGGGTTCAGCCGATGAAGCAAACTGAATCCCTGCCACGTGCCTTTTGACTTCCCCCACATCGACTCCATGCAGCCAATCGGGGAAGGAGTCTTTCAGTCCTGTTTCCTGCTTCTCAAAAGAACGCAGTTGATCATAGAAGTAGCCGGTCAGAATGAAGCCCTCGGACTCCGCGCGCTTAACGATTGCCTGCCGATCCTGCTCAGGCAGTTTGGAGTTGAGCGGCGTACGTGCCTCAATGGCGCGAATGAGGCTTTCAATAACCAGCAGTCCGACATCTTCCTTGTAGATCTGCGCCATCGGAGCCTGCTTTACCGAGTCCAGGATCGGCTTTATGCGATCCAGTGCGGTGGCGCGCTTGGCGATCAGTGGATCAAGGACGAAGTGCAGGTAGGCATGGCGAAGCTGTTCGATGTGGATGTTGTCGCCCTGTGGCGAGATCACCATGTAGTAGAGCTCGTCGCGATAGTCGCGCGAGTTGACCTGCCCGGGGGAGAGCATGGGCTCCAGGTATACGGTGTAGCTGCGCCCGGGATCGATGGCCAGGGGCATGCGCAGATACACGTCGGTTGCGGTGATCATCTTCTCGACTGGATCGTGATAATGCTCAATCAGCGCTTCATATTGCGGCTGGTACTTCAACCAGATTGAGTGCAGCTTCGCCGCCGCCGCATAGTCCTTCAGCAGAGGTATGAATCCGAGCACGTAAGCCGCGTCATCGGGCATATCGGCTTCCTGCCACTTGGGCGTAAAGTCGGGAGGGTCGCCCACGTTCAGCGCCAGGGAAACATACTGTGCCAGGGTGTGGGCTGCGTCGTCTTGCTTGTGCTCGCGATAAAAGCGGCACATCGCCTGTGCGGCGGCTGCAACCTGGGCCGACTCACTGGCCCTCACCAGGTCCGAACGCACCTGCTGCCGGATGGGCGAAGACGCCGCGAGGTCCTGATCGTATCCGCATACGTTCGCGGCGGAGACGATGCTGAATAGCGTTTCACTTACATCCAGTGAGGCTTTGGTCGGACCCTCGGCAGCACAGGGCAGCGCCGTCACCATCAACGCGAAAATCAATGTCCGGAGAGAAAAGCTCAGACGAGCCTCCTGAAGCAATCTGGGCAGGGAAACAGCTTTGATCAGTGTAAAGTTTCGGCGCGGGAGGCGCAATCTCCGGGCCACGGCCTGCGCTGAGTCTGCCTACGGGGTACGCAGGCGCTGCACCACTTCCTGTCCACATGCTTGATAATGGCGAGTGTTCCAGCTGTAAATTGTTCTTGCCGCAGCTTTGAGGGCGCAATGCGCAAGTATCACGTCATAAATGCCGCCTCCAACGGCGCCGTGATCAGAAGAAGCCTGTAGCGCTGAGGCATACTCGTTCGTGGTGAGAGCAATGGTCGATAAGCGCTCGCGAATGCTACCGATGAACAGCATGGCCTGCTCGCCGCTGATACGGTATTTGCCAGGCATACGCGTTAGCGTGGAAAACACCTCGACCAGAGTGTGCGCCGCACAGCATCCGGTCGATTTATCAAATTGAATGAACCGCTGCAGGCTGGCTTTGTGGTGAATGTGATCGCCGTAAAACACAGCTACCAGGACCGACGTGTCAAAGAACGCATTCATTTGTGGCGACCAAGGTTATCCATATCGCGTTTTTGGCGCACCTGTTCCAAAACTTCGTCCGTGACCGAGGCCGCCAACGGCTGTCCCGTATGGAAAACCCACACTCCATGCTCCTTGCTGAGAGGACCCGCACCGCGAACCGGGCGCAGCGTGATCTGCTCGCCGGCAGTCTCCATCTCCAGTTCGTCTCCAGCTTGCAACTGAAGCTCTTGCCGGACAGGCTTCGGAATTACAAGGCGGCCAGCTTTGTCGAGGATGAGACGCGCATTCATAATGGTATTAAAGAATGGGTTCAACCCATTTCGTACTACCATTTTATCAGAACATCTTCTCCTTGACCGGCGATGCGGCGGAAAACCAGGAGTGCGGCTAACGTGTCGGTTCATTCTCAAGCAACGTAGAAACGCCCTTTTGCATAGTCGTATTTCCCGTTTTGGAACTGCCGGTGCCGCCCTCCGCGACTAAGTCTTGTTCCGGCTACATTCGCGAGCTAGCATCGTCTTGACGAAGCCAGTTCAGCGGCTGCGGCAAATGTTTCTTGCTTCTCCGGCAATGCTCTGACCTGGCCCACCGTACGTTTCCTTCGGAGGGCGACCATGAACAACACACCTTTCAGTTTCCGTCGGATTGCCCTCGACCAGGGCTCTGTTGAGTTGACTGAAGAGTACATTCGCCTGCGGGCTTACCAAATTTACGAACAACGGGGCCGGCAGGCCGGACATGATGTGGACGATTGGTTGCAAGCTGAGACTGAAATCCTCGGTAAAAAACCAAATGCGTCCGAAGATCAGAAGGAGAAGGAATCAGAATTTGGTGTCGCCAATGCCGCCGCTTGAAAACTGGGTGAAGTATTCCACCCTGATTCGCGCCCTAGTTGGGAGAGGCCGCGTGCGTGGAAGGTCTGTTTCCTTCGTAAACAGCACTGCATTGCAGCAGTGCACAAGTTAGACGCTGGGCTACGCTTTGATCAAAGCCTTCGAGGATCAACAGGTCGCTATTGTCTTGTAAGACTTGCACGCGTGCTGATTCCGGGCCCTCCCACCAAGTAGAGATTGCGCCTGCGGTGGTTTGCGTTTTCGGCGTGCTCTCTTCTTTTGACCACCGTGGATAACGGTTAGGTACATAGTCCTCGTACACCGTCGCAAATGCCTGCGCTGCCTCCGGCGCGTCCCAGCGGGACATGTAGAGTAAGGCTACCTGGTCGCTCGGCGCACCCTTGGCGTGAACTATGAGATAGTATCCGCCGCGCCAATTTGAATAGAAGTCTTTGGCATTCTTCTCAGGGGCGTACAGTTTGGCCAGCAGGTAGACATCGAACTCGCCCATTCCGCCGAAATCGTATCTCTCGTAATCTGGTCCGACTAGCTTGTCAAGGTCGGGAACTTTCAAAGGCTCGACCGTCTCGCCTTTGAGGTACGTGTCCGGTTCCATGACCTGCCGCGTGTCCACGGGAGGTTTTTCCAACATGCCGGCAAAAGCTGCATCCTTACCCCTGTTCTGCAGCACGTCCCGCACAAATTCAGTGCCGAAGGTGTACGGCATCATCATCGACTCACGCAGGTACATCGGAGCAGCCGAGAAGATTGGCGACTCTGGACTATCACCCATGCCGGCGCGGATCGTATCCACCGCCTCAGGCGTCTTAAGGACATTCGTACCCAGGGGAGCCAGGGAGTAGTCGATGAACACGATCATCGCCTGACCTTCGGCTAACGCCTCGCGAGCAGCCTGGGCCTCTTCCACCACCTCTTCCTGATTATCGGGAAGCGGTGCGTCGTTCTCGTTACCTCCTGCTAGTTCCCACTTGTCGAGTCCGATGTACTGGTCTTGCAGTGCATGCGTCAGTTCGTGCGCCAGCACCGGCTTTTGCTGGTCAGGAGGAACCCAGTCGAGCAGGTTCACGCTCTTGCTTTTGGGGTCGTAGAATGCAGCCACTTGTTCCTGCAACAAACGCAGGTACTCGGTGTGCAGATCGTAGTTCGGGGGCAGGAGTCCGAATTTAATCAGGACAGCTTCCGAGCGTTCGAGCCGCTGCGTATCCTTGTCCTCTTTCATCCGGTCTTCGACGTATTTGGCGACCGCCTGTCGAGTAATGAGTTTGCGCTTTACTTTATGCCGGATGGGCAGCCCGGTATCGGTGCTCGCGAATTGCAGGATCTGGTTGACCGAACGAAAGAGCTCTTTCTCCTGTTGCTTGGTGATGGGGCCTGCGTTTTTTCCTTGTTCTCCCGAGCCAGGTTGGCCAGATGGTGGCTGTTGCTGCTGGACGGAGATCCCCGTGCCTGGCACTTGCTGCTGCGAAGGTGCGGCAGGTTGCGAAGGCGTGGGCGGTGCGCTGGGACCGGGCGGCTCTTGCGCAGGACTGGGTTGCGAAGGTGATGCGCCAACCTGCGGCGGTGGAGTAGTAGGCGCCTGTTCCTGCTCCCATGCGGGGAGCGCGAACGCAGCAAGCAGAAGAATGAAACCGAGGAGATTCTTCGGCCAAGAGCGGCTGAAATCGGCTGAACGGCGTGCTGGCATCAGGACGCTTTAAGCATACATGACAGATGCGGAGGCAACCCTGTCCGGCAGCTTACATCCATTCAGCTATGCTCCCGGATTAGAGGTGCGCCATGTCTCTGGGCTCATGCAAATTCGCGGCTCGTGCCCGCACAGCTTGCGGATGTTCGCTTCTCCTGCTCACACTTTGTTTCGCCGTCGCGCTGTATTCGCAGACCTTCCAACCCATCTACACCTTCACCTGCGGCAGCGATGGCGCAAGTCCGCGAGGAGGCCTGATCGCCGACAGCAGGGGAAATTTGTACGGAACCACGCAGGCTGGCGGTAACTCCAATAATGAAGAGTGCGCTACCTATGGCTGCGGAACTGTTTTCCGACTCTCCCCTAGTGAAGGCGGATGGAAATTCAAAACCCTTTACTCGTTTCAGGGCGGCGAGGATGGTGTGCAACCTGCCGATCGCCTAACCATTGGGCCCGATGGCGCGCTGTACGGAACTACTTGGTACGGCGGCGCTCCGGGGTGGGGCGGCGGAGGAATTGTCTTTAAGCTGACGCCGGACAGTGGAGATGAGTGGCATGAGACGGTCATTCACAGATTCCAGTTCTACGGGCAGCGCCAGCCGAACGGAGCGCTGATTTTTGACAAGGAAGGCGACATCATCGGCGTGACCCACTATGGCGGTTGGAAAGGCAACATTTACAAGCTGGTTCCGTTAGGCGATGGCGTGTGGCAGCCGACCGGTATTGGTGACGACGGGTCGGATGACAGCGGAGTGGTCTTCGGCACTACAGAAGAAGAACTGTATGGGACAGATTCCTATGGTTCCGTATATGAACTATCTCATTCCGCTCCTGACCATTGGCAGAAGACAATCCTCTATGACCCCGGCGACAGCTACATCGTAGGGCCTGTGCTGGTCGATAAAAATAACAATCTGTATGGCACTACCGCCGAGGTCCCCGCTGACGGCTCGGTCTTCAGACTGGGACCCCCTGACACCGATGGCCATCGCGCCTATACGCTCTTATGGACCTTTCACACGGGAGCATGGTGGGGAGGGGATGGGCCGATGGATTCGCTGGTTATGGACGCTCAAGGCAACCTCTACGGAACCACGTTAAGCGATGGCTTCCTGGGTTTGGGCTCGGCCTTCAAACTTGAGCGGGATGGAGATTCGTACAACTTTTATGAGCTTCATGATTTCACGGGACAGGCGGATGGAGGCAGACCTTTCGCGGGCCTTACCTTTGGTGCCGGTGGGAAGCTGTACGGTGTGACAGTGGGCGGTGGTCAGTTAGGGAAGAATGCAGAATCTGCATGCGGAGTCGTATTTGAGATCACACCATAGCCGCGCCCGCTACTTGCTTCCATTTTTTGTCGCCGACTTCTTGATCAGCTTCCGGGCAGCATTGCCGCCTTTGAGACCTAGTACCTTGAAGCCTTTGCCGTGCTCCTTGTTGTAATTGGTGAAGAAGCGTTCGACCTCTTGCATCATGTTGCCATTGAGGTCGCTGGGCTTCTTTATATCGGAGTGGACCCGTGAATCCTTGGCCACTGCAACGATGCGGTCGTTGCGCACTTTATCGCCGTTCTCGCTCTGCTCCGCTTCGATTACGCCCACGATGCGCGACTCGACCACGATTCCCGGATAGGCGGGAATGTCCATCAGCAGCAAAACGTCAACCGGATCTCCGTCCTGCGCCTTGGTGCAGGGCACAAAACCGAAGTCGTAAGGGAATACCATTCCTTCCGGCAGAACCATGTTGAGACGGTACGCGCCTAGATCAGGATCGTACTTGAACTTGTTCCGGCTACCTTTGGGCGTCTCGATAACCACGCGCAGCAGCCCCTTTTTCTTGTCGAAGGGCTTTAGGACAGTTGGAGTCGATAGGGATTTCTTCTGTGCCATCGTTACAGTTTGATGACAAACGTGAACAGGAGGCTGTGTGCCAGTGAAGCCGAATACCGAAGTGCTTCGAGTCTCTGCCGCGATGAGCGACAGCCGTGCATCTCTACAGCGTGCATCTCTACAGCGTGCATCTCTACACCAGGAGGAAAGAACTCATGCGTCCTGATATCGTGCCCGGAGCCGTATTCCCCGATTACGAGCTGCCCGACCACACGAATACGCCGCGCAAACTTAGTGCGATACAAGGTGACGACCCGCTGATCCTCACGCTCGCCCGCGGCCACTACTGTCCCAAGGAGCATCAGCAGCATCTGGAACTCGCGGCCTTCTATCCCAAGATTGCGGTGGCGTATACGCAGATCGCTACTATCTCGACCGACGAGCACCACACCAGTCAGGAGTTCCGTGCATCGGTCGGTGCGCAATGGCCGTTCCTCTCCGACCCTGAACGCAAGGTGCAGAAAGACCTCGACATCGCGGAGTACACCGATCCTGACCACAACCCGATGATCCCGCATACGCTGGTGCTCAAGCCGGGACTGGTGGTTCACAGTGTCTACAACGGCTACTGGTTCTGGGGACGCCCATCGCTCGTTGACCTCTGGCACGACCTGCGCGAAGTCACGCGCGAGATTCGTCCCGACTGGGACCTGAGTAAGCCCGGACTGCGCGAGGCTTGGGACAAGGGCGACCTGTCGGCTTTCCACGGCTGGAACAAAAAGCCGGGTGGTAAATCGTGAATTCCATCTGATTGGAATCGTGGGCCCATCCGGCATCGTTTGCCGGGCTGGGGATTCTTACGGGTGCCCCATTCCGGCATCCTTTGCCGGGCTGGGGTGGTAAAAGGCAACACCGGCCCGAGTGGGAAACCATGGATACCTTTCGAACCGTAAATCGGGAACACTGCTTACTGGAGGAATTATGAGTAGCGCAACCTCTTTACCATTGCGGCCCGCGTCCCAACTCGCCGGACAAACCGTAGTTGTAATCGGTGGCAGCGCAGGCATCGGCCTTGAAACCGCCCGGCTGGCGAATGCCGAGGGAGCGAAGCTCGTGCTCGCAGCGCGCAACGCCGAGCGGCTTGAGCAAGCAGCGAGGGAGTTCAGCTCAGCGACCACTGCAGCCTTCGATGCCACAGACTTTGAGCGCCTCGCGCATTTCTTCGACGAAATACCTTCACCTATCGATCATCTGCTGCTGACTGGCCCGGGCCCGTACTATGCCCCACTCGCTGAATTCGATTTCGACCGCGCACGTCGCGACATCGAGGCACACGTGCTTCTCCCATTGCAAATTGCTCGACACGTCGCAAGCAAGGTTCGCCCGGGAGGGACCCTGCTCTTCATCGGTGGCGTTGGTGGGCGGCGCACAGTCAAAGGGCTTACTCTCGTCTCGGCTCTGACGGCCGCGAAGCCGGCCCTGATCAAGGGCCTGGCGCTCGAACTGGCGCCTGTACGCGTCAATCTGATCGCAGCCGGATTTGTTGACACACCATTGTCGGCAGAGCTCCTCGGCGACCAACTGGAGGCCCGGCGCGAGCAATTGCGCTCTACTTTGCCGATCCGGCGCGTGGTCGGCCCAGCCGACGTGGCCGCGCTGGCGCTGCACATTATGACGAACACGGCCCTGACCGGCGGCACCTTCGACATCGATGGCGGCCAGCAACTGGTTTGAGCCGTCAGTTTTATCGGCGAGCCATCGCCCGCTGTATGATTCTGCGAATGAAGCGCCTCATATTTTCGCTGCTACTCTCGGCGGGTTTTCTGCTCCGGGCAAACGCTCAGCAGTCCGTGCCGGCTCAAGATTCCAAGTCAGCAGCCACACCGCCCGTTTCTCAAGTCGTGGTGCTAGGCTCCGGTACTCCGAACGCCGATCCCGACCGTTCCGGGCCCGCGGTCGCCGTCATCGTCAACGGGCATAGTTATCTCGTCGATTGCGGTCCCGGAATGGTGCGCCGCGCCGCCGCCGCTACGCGCGAAGGGGTACCAGGTCTGGAGATGAAAAACTTGACTACCCTTTTCCTCACTCACCTGCACTCGGACCACACGCTCGGATATCCCGACCTGATCTTCACGCCCTGGGTACTGGGTCGCACCGAGCACCTCACGGTTTACGGTCCGCGCGGCACCTCCGACATGACGAAGAACATTCTTGCCGCGTGGAAGAAAGACATCGAGGTTCGCACGCAGGGACTGGAGCATGGGAACCCCACCGGCTACCGGGTCGACGTGCATGAGATTGAGCCGGGCGTCGTCTACAAAGACGAAAACGTAACGGTCACGGCCTTTCCCGTAAAGCACGGTTCCTGGGACCAGTCGTTCGGCTATCGCTTTCAAACTCCCGATCGAGTCATCGTCATCTCGGGCGACACCTCACCGGCAGATTCGGTCGTGAAGGCATGCAACGGGTGTGATGTCCTGTTGCACGAGGTCTACGCCTCCGGGCCGCATAGCGAGATGGATTCGCCGCAATGGCAGGCCTACTTCAAAGCGTTTCACACCTCGACGACGGAGCTGGCCGCTATCGCTACACAAGCCAAACCGAAGCTGCTGGTGCTCTATCACCAGGTGTTTCACAATGTGTCAGAAGGCGAGATGTTGCAGCAGATACGCGATCACTATACGGGAGCCGTGGTCTCGGCGCACGACTTGGACGTGTACTGAGAGAAGCGTGGCTACGAAGATCGAAATTGAGGCACTGTCATCATCGCCTGCTCTTCCATCCCTGGCGATAGGCGTGGCCACATAGGAAGGCAGCCACCACCGCACCGATGATCAGCATCGTCAGGAGCCGGCCATTTCCTCTACTACGTCCGAAGACCAAGGCGAGCAGCGCCCAGGCTGCGGTGGTGACACAGGCCCACGCGACGGCCATTACAGACGCGAACAAAACCGTGTCGCTGGCTAGAGGCGTTTTCACCTTCATCGCTGTACGGCGCTCGTCGCTCACAGTCCCTCCTTTTTCGAACAGCCATTATCGCAAGTTGAGCCGATTTGCGGGCGTGAGCGCAAGCGAGAGCCCGCAGGCGAAACCCAGGAGCGAAGTCGAGGGATCTCTGCGCTTATTTCTGAGGATCTAGCTCTTCTCGCGCAAGACAGTGCGAATCAACTGCACGAAACCTACGATGGCGCCAAAGACGATGCCGCTGATGGTGAGCCAGTGCGTGTGGAAGAAATAGTCGCCGAGCTTGC
This sequence comes from uncultured Acidobacteriaceae bacterium, assembly GCA_963846795.1. Classification (GTDB taxonomy): domain Bacteria; phylum Acidobacteriota; class Terriglobia; order Terriglobales; family Acidobacteriaceae; genus CAVVDY01. The sequence goes on along the minus strand of CAWJXJ010000009.1, from coordinate 627,487 downwards.
CTAACAGCAAACCGACGACAACGGCGGCGGGGATGATAAACGCAATCTCGGAGTAGCGCGCCCAGGCGATGGCGGTGCTCTGAAGATTATTCGAGTCGCGCTTGTCGTCGGGCATATGCGAAGCGTAGCACGGAACAGCAGGTCCCTCGACGATTAAAGTCGCCGCGGGATGACAATCAAGAAGAAGTTGCTATACGGCGCAGCTCAAGCTGCGCCACTTTAAGATTGGCTTTACTGAGTTTCCTTCGACGCCTGGCACTTAGTCAGGATGGCTGAGCGAAGGCGGCTGCGAAGATCATCTGGCAGTTCGTAGATGTCCTGGTCGCGGTAGATCTCGATGGTCCGCTTGGTGGTGTTGCAGATGACGTAGCAGTTGTGGCACCACTGAAGATGGTCTTCCAGCTCCGCCTTGGTTTGGGCGTCCATGCTGTCGTCAAGGTAATCGGTTAGCTCTTTCAGAAACTCAGAGCAGGTCACTTGGCGCGGTCTCCCATCACTGTTTGCCATCCCCACCAGCACGATTTTTAAAGTACTTGCTCAAGCGCTCGCGCAACTGCAACCGGGCGCGAAGAAGTCTTGACTTCACAGCCGGAATGCTCAGATCCAGCGCGTCGGCGGTTTCTTCCGTCGAAAGACCTTCCACGTCGCGCAGAACAAATACCGTCCGAAAACTCGGCGGCAAACCCTGAATCGTCTTGCTCAGGATCTCTTTCAGTTCACCCTGGCCATAAAGCTGTTCCGGATTCGGAGCCCAGTCCGCCACTTCCCGCGGCATGGAATCCTCTTCCGTCTTGATGTCCTCATCCAGCGACACCATGCGCTCAGGACGGCGACGACGCAGGCGCATGAGCGCCTCGTTCACCGCAATCCTGACCAGCCAGGTATAAAACTTGGATTGCTCCTGAAAATTCTTCAGGTTTTGGTACGCCTTTAGAAAAGCGTCCTGCACCACATCTTCCGCGTCTTCGCGGTTTTGCGTGATGTGCTGCGCAATCCTGAACACATTGCGGTCGTACCGCCGCACCAACTCCTCGAAGGCGCTGATGTCGCCGGCTTTTGCCGCATGGACCAGCGTACTTTCGTCGCTAGTCTTTGCTTCTACGTTTGGTTGGATGGTTCCCATTTCTTTGCAGATTCAGGATTTTAACAGGGCACGACACTTTGTGCTGCCATTCTACCCGTTTGTGGCCGGTTTTGGGACAGGCCGCGGGGTCTTGGGGATGAGCAGTAGGCAAGATCCGGTCGGCCCACACCTGCTGATATTGAAGACGTTTGACGCCGGGCATATATTGTCTGCTTCCGGTACGAGTGAAAACGAACGTTGGATGTTTCGGATGAATCTTCAATGTCAACGCGGCCACCTGATTCGAGCCGGCGAAATCGCGCTACACTGATTTTGCAGTGAGTTTCCTCGGCCGCCTTCTATCTCGTTTCCTGACGTTCTGTTTGCTGGTCCAGGCCTTTGGGCTGCCTGCGCTTGCGACCACGACGGATACGTCGACCTCGTCCGCCAACTCGACAACGTCGCACAAGAAGAAGACCTCTACTGCGTCGAAGTCATCGACATCGAAGAAAAAGACCACGGCTTCGAAGAGTCACAAGCCGCGCGCGAAAGCATCAGCGGCGCGCGCGCAACAACTGCAGCGTCGATTCGTCGAGTCCAGCGATCTGCGTCCGATGGCGCGGCAGTTGATCCAGTTCCGCACGCCGGCTGCCTATGCGGGAGTGCAAACTTATGCCAATACGCACGCTGGCAGCAATGCGGGAGCGCTGGCCTGGTTCGCCATCGGCTACGCGCACTACCTTGACGCGCAGTACCCGGCGGCGATCGCGGCCATGCAGAAGGCTGCACCGAAGATGGGCGAGTTGGGCGATTACACCGCGTTCTTCATCGGCAACTCGTATGTGCTGAGCAATCAGCCGGAAGCGTCGTTCACCTACCTGCGCGATTTTGCGGCTCGCTATCCAGACTCGATCTACGCGCACGAAGCCGTTATCGCGCATGCCAAAGCGCTGCTCGCGGACAATCGTCCGGCGGAAGCGGTGCACTTATTGCAGAGCTACGGCGGCACCGGCGTGGAGGCCGACTTTTATCTGGCGAAGGCGTACGACGCTAGCGGCCAGAGCCGGCAAGCAGCCGAGTTGTTCCGTCACATCTATTACGACTACGCGACCAGCTATCTTGCCGATCCGGCCGGGGCGGAACTGAGGAAGATTCCCGAAGCCGAGTTTCTTCCGCCGCCGACCTTCGCTGATCACGAGAAGCGTGCCGAGCAGCTCTACAAGGGCCGGCACTACAACGAAGCCGTCACCGAGTACAAAGCCATGGTCGACACGGCACCCGCGAACCTGCGCTCCGACGTGCTGATCAAGTACGCGAATTCGCTGATCAAGACGGGGCAGAATCGCGAGGCGTCATCGGTGCTTGACCGGATTCCCGATGATGGCAGCGACGCTTCGGCAGAGAAGTGGTATCAGCGACTGGAATTGGCGCGCACTGCCCAGGACGACGGGCAGATCCAGGAAATCCTGACCTACATGCGCACCAACACGCCGCGTTCGGTGTGGCTGGAATCGGCGCTGATGTCGACCGGCAACATGTATCTGCTGCGCAAGGATTACGACCGCGCCATCGATTATTATCGCGAGCTTCAGGAGCGCTTCCCGCAAGGCGAGAAAGCGTCGTATGCGCATTGGAAGTATGCCTGGCTGACCTATCGCCAGGGCCGCAATGACGAAGCGAAGAAGGCTTTTGCTCGGCAGGTAGAGCTCTATCCGGCAAGCGCGGAAGTGCCTAACGCGATGTACTGGCGGGCGCGGCTGGCGGAAGACGATCACGATACTGCGCTGGCGCGCGCCTATTACACCAAGCTCTCAGAGCGCTACAAGAACTACTATTACGGCGTGCTGGCTCGCAAGCGGCTGGCGCTGATACCATCCGCGACCCCGGCGAACGTCGTGGCACTACAGCAGATCTCTGCCGCCAAGGAATACGATGGCGACGCGTTGCGGACCAAGCCTCCAGCCGACGACCTGCATTACAGCCGTGCCAAGATTTTGGAGAACGCCGGCGCGCTCGACCTCGCCGTCCGCGAGCTGCTGAATGGAACTAATGACGGCCCCTCGTGGGAGATGGTAGAAGTCGCGCGCATGTATACCGCCGCCGGCGAATACTTCCGCGCGTTACAGGCGCTAAAGCACTGCGTGTCTGGATACTTCGCAATGGATGTCAGGCAGCTTCCCGCGGAGTACTGGCAGGGCTTGTTCCCGCGGCCTTACTGGGACTCGCTGCGACGCAACGCTGATGAGAACGGTCTCGATCCTTACCTCGTATCGGCGCTGATTCGGCAGGAGTCGGAGTTCAATCCCAGCGCCGTCTCGCACTCCAATGCGCTCGGTCTGATGCAATTGTTGCCCTCGACCGGCAAGGGTGAAGCCAAGCAGATCGGACTCAAGGGCTACAACCAGGATTCGCTGTTCGATCCCAACGTCAACATCGAACTGGGCACGCGCTACTTCCGCAAGATGGTCGACCACTTCAACGGCCAGGTTGAGTATGCCCTGGCCGCATACAACGCTGGCGACAATCGCGTCGAGGAATGGCGCAGCAGCGGTACCTATCGCGATATCGACGAGTTCGTTGAGTCTATCCCGTTCACCGAGACGCGCGAATACGTGCAGGCCATCGTGCGCAATGCGGAGGTCTATAAAAGGGTATACGGAACGCCGTGAGTAGTTGTCAGTGATCGGTTGTCAGTGGATCTAAAGCGTGAGAAGTGCGCAATTTAGGTGCGGCGCCGAAAAGGGAATAAAGCTTAAGCAACGACGGTAAGTCCTGCCAGATTACGCTGGACCTTCGAGGCCCTCAAGCCGTTGCTCATGTGAGCGTACGATTGCCGTCAGGTCACCTACTATGGCGATGAGCTTTGACAATCGCTCGTCGGTTTGCTTGCCTTGCTCTGCCAGTTGCGCGATCTGCTCCGAGCTCTGCGCGATCTGCTCCGAGTTGTGCGCGATCTGCTCATCGTGCTTTAGCTGCTGCTCATAAAGGCGATGCAGCGCGGCCAGGAAATCTTCCGGTTCGAAAGTTGGCATTTCCGTTGTCCCGTTGCGATTGTAACCCGGCTGGCATATCTCTATGAAGACCCTTGGCATCATCGGCGGTCTCGGTCCGGAATCGACCATCGACTACTACCGATCGATCATCGCTTTATATCGCGAGAAGACAGCGAGGCGAGGGCTACCCGCCGCTCGTCATCGTTAGCCTCGATGTCGACAAAGGATTGCGGCTACTGGGCGCGAATCAGTTGCAGGAGATGGCCGAGTATCTCGCAAGCGGCGCTCGTCAACTTGCGGCGGCCGGGGCGGATTTCGCGTTGCTATCAGCCAATAGCGGGCACATCGTATTTGACGAGCTACGCCAAGCCTCGCCGATACCACTGATCAGCATTGTCGAGGCAACGTGCGTAGAGGTGAGTCGTCAGCAACTGAGGACCGTCGGGCTGCTCGGTACACGGTTCACCATGGCCGGGCGCTTCTACTTCGATGTTGCGAAGAAGTACGGCCTAAGACTGATTGCACCCACAGCAGAAGAGCAAGCCTGGATCCACGACAAATACGTCAACGAGTTGCTGCGCGGCACATTTCTTCCTGAAACTCGCGAAGGCCTGATACAGATCATTGCCGCGATGAAGCAGCGCGACGGGATCGAAGGCATCGTTCTCGCGGGAACGGAGTTGCCGCTGATACTGCGCGCCGAATCAATCGCCGGACTGGCGCTACTCGATACCACGCAGATTCACGTGAGGGCGGCGGTTGAGGAGATGTTGGGCAACGAGGAAGCAGAACACAACGCCTGATCGGCGCCGATCCCAAATTACGAAGCAGGCCGCGAACCGCTAATCAATATGTCCACCAGCCTTTTGGCGCTCTGCTGCCAGCCCGGGCCGGACGCGACATTTGCAACGCCAATCAACGCCCGCAACAAATCGAAGGGCTCAAGGTCCTCACGAATGTCGCCGCTCTCCACGGCGCGATCCACCAGAGCGTTGATGGAGCCCACGACGTGATGGCGCGAACCCTCGAACAGCTTTGATGGGCCGCCGACCAGCGTGTTCAGCGCAGGCGCGATGATCTGCTTGGCGGCGATGTAGTCAACGAACAACAGCATCCAAGCGCGCAACGCCTCAACCGGTGGCATGGTCTCCGCGAACTTCTGTTGCGCCGCCGCTAATTTCTCTACTTCGGTGCGGTATACCGCTTCAAGCAGCGCGTCGCGAGTAGGGAAGTGGCGATACAGAGTTCCCGGCCCGACCTCCGCTTCTTTAGCGATATCGTCCAGACTGGTGTTTACACCCGAACGGGAGAACGCCTCTTTCGCGACCTCCAGAATGCGCTCGCGATTGCGTTGAGCATCAGCTCGGGGCTGTCGCTTTCCCGCCACCGTTTTTGAAATTTTCCGAACCATACGAAATAATTTTGCAACCGGAGAAAGTCTCCGGTTATCTGATGCTATAGATACGGAGACAGACTCCGTTTTATTAGATGCAGCAGGAACTCGTCAATATCGGCGAAGTTTCCTGCGAGCGAGCGTAAGGAGAAAAAGATAATGGCGAATTTAACTGAAGCAACTGCGGGTACGCAGCAATTATTCGGAGCAACATCAACCACCGACGAGGTTTTAGCAGGCGTCGATCTTCGCGGCAAAAGGATTCTCGTTACCGGTGTTTCCGCCGGGCTGGGGATCGAGACGGCGCGATCATTGGTTGCGCACGGCGCGCATGTAGTAGGGGCGGCCCGCGACTTGAGCAAAGCTGAGCGCGCAACCGCACAGGTTCAGAAGGACGCGCAAGCCAATGGCGGGAAGTTCGAACTGATCGAACTCGACCTTGCCAATCTGAAAAGCGTACGGGCTTGCACCGATCGCCTGCTGCAAAAGGGTGAGCCGTTCGACGTCGTGATTGCGAACGCCGGCGTGATGGCCACACCGTTTGGGCATACGGTTGACGGGTTCGAGACGCAGTTCGGCACCAACCATCTGGGACACTTTGTCTTCGTCAATCGGATTGCATCGTTGATCAGAGATGGAGGCCGGCTGATCAATTTGTCGTCGTCCGGTCATCGCTTCTCTAACGCCGATGTTAGCGATCCCAATTTTGAACGCGCACCGTACGATCCCTGGATCGCCTATGGGCGGTCGAAGACGGCCAACATTCTGTTTGCTGTGGGCTTCGACAAACGGCACCGGAGTCGTGGCGTGCGCGCAGCGGCGGTACATCCGGGAGGCATTCCGACCGAGCTGGGGCGCCACCTGGATGACGGCGCATTACAAAAAATGCTGGAGCAGATCAATCAGCAACTCGCGGCCGAAGGGGAGGGACCGTACCAGTGGAAGACGATTCCTCAGGGAGCCGCAACCTCGGTGTGGGCTGCTGTCGTTGCTGCGGCTGACGAGATCGGCGGGCGTTACTGCGAGAACTGCCACGTGGGCCGCATCGTGCCTGATGACGTGACTATAACCGTGACGAGCGAAGGAGTTCGTGGGTATGCACTTGATGCCAATAACGCAGAGGCACTCTGGAAGAAGAGCGAAGAGCTGGTGGGAGAATCTTTTTAACATTCCCACGACCGCAGAAATGTTAGACGGCGCCAGGAGCGCATGGAATTTCGCAGCGAACCAGGAGGTACAGAATGCAAACTCAAACGAGTCTCGCCGGCAGCTTCACCTTCCCCGGTACATCGATGACCGTGAACCGAATGGGCTACGGCGCCATGCAACTTGCAGGGCCCGGAGTATACGGACCGCCGCGTGACATGGATGCTGCCATCGCGGTGTTGCGCGAGGCCGTTGCGTCTGGCGTGAACCACATCGATACCAGCGATTACTACGGCCCGCACGTGACCAATCAGATCATCAAGCAGGCGTTGCACCCTTATCCTGATGGTCTTGTGATTGTGACGAAGCTGGGGGCGCGCCGGGGCGACGACAAGTCCTGGATTCCCGCCCTGTCACGCCAGGATTTGGCAGATGGGGTTTATGACAATCTGAGGAACCTTGGTCTCGACGCGCTCGACATCGTCAATCTTCGCGTCGGAGGCTTTCAGGAACCAACTGAGGGCTCGATCGAGGAGCCGTTGACAGCGCTCGCGGATCTGCAACGTCAAGGACTGATACGGCAGATAGGCCTAAGTAATGTCAGTAGCACTCAGTTTGCCGAGGCACAGAAGATCACCGGCATCGTCTGCGTGCAGAATTTCTACAACGTTGCACACAGAGAAGACGATGGCTTTATCGACGACCTTGCGGCGAAGGGTGTCGCGTACGTTCCCTTCTTTCCGCTGGGCGGATTCACGCCGCTGCAATCGTCGGAACTGAACGAGGCGGCAGCATCGCTCGGAGTTACTCCGATGCAGCTTGCACTGGCATGGCTTCTGCGGCGCTCGCCTAACGTCCTGCTGATTCCGGGAACATCTTCTGTTGCGCATCTGCGCGAGAACCTGCAGGCCGCGACGCTTGAGATTCCAATCGAGGTGCTCGCCGAGTTGGACACGGTCGGAGGAGCACGCGGAATCGGCGACTAAGCGTTCCTTATTAGAGGTGAAGCATGAATCAACCCGCACTGAATTACCGGCTGAATCGTGACGGCGTCTGCTCCGAACTGGTGAATATGGCGCAACGAGAGTTAGCAGCATTCTTCAAAGCCGTAACCGAACTGTTTGGAGCAGAACAAGCTGAACTCTCAGCCGAAGATTGGCTGCACGAGGTGGAAGAGAGCCGCGCTCTGCCTGCTTCGCCTCGCGAATGGCGTCGCGTAACCGCCAGCGTTATCGCCCAGCTTGCGAAACAAGTTGTAATCCCAATCTCGGCCGGTGTTCAGCCTCACCCCGCCGGCTTTTAGAACACCAGCTTAAAGAAGGAAGGATCGACATGCGTGTTTTTGTAACAGGTGCTACAGGCTTCATCGGTTCTGCTCTTGTCCGGGAGTTGCTCGACGCTGGACATCAGGTACTCGGACTCGCTCGATCGGATGCGGGTGCCAAATCGCTTTCTGCCGCCGGGGCAGAGGTGCATCGCGGCGATGTGAACGACCTCGAGAACTTGCGTGCAGCAGCCGCCAAATCGGATGCTGTGATTCACCTCGCGTTCAATCACGACTTTTCGAAATTCGTGGCGAACTGTGAGGCCGATCGCAAGGTTATCGAGACTCTAGGCTCCGAGTTCGAAGGTTCCGGCAGACTGCTGGTTGTCACATCCGGGGTTGCTATCACGAAACCAGGATCGGGCAATCTTGCCGATGAGAACGATCCGCCGGTGAGTTCGAAAGTCATGCCGCGTGCGGCTTCGGAAGAAGTAGCGAATGCCTTTGCGGAACGAGGCGTTCGCGTGGCGGTGGTACGTCTCCCGCAGGTCCACGACACCGTTAAGCAAGGCCTGGTAACGTATGCGGTCGAGGTGGCGCGCCAGAAGAAGGTTTCAGCCTACGTCGGCGAAGGCTTGAACCGCTGGCCTGCAGCGCACGTGCTGGATACGGCTCACCTGTATCGGCTTGCGTTGGAGAAGACGAACGGACGGGCCACTTACCACGCAGTTGCCGAAGAGGGTGTTCCGGTGCGAGACATCGCCGAGGTCGTTGGCCGCGGACTGAAGGTGCCTGTGGTCTCCATTGCACCCGACGAGGCGGCCGCACACTTCGGCTGGCTGGGCATGTTTGTCGGAATCGACATTCCGGCTTCCAGCAAGCAGACGAGAGAACAGCTGGGCTGGAAGCCAACCGGGCCGACTCTCATCGCCGACTTGGAGAAGATGAGATACTCCCCGGCGTAGAAAATTGTTGGTTGTTAGTGGTCAGTTATCGGGAAGAAACGCGAACGGGTACCCCACTCGGGCCGGGTTGGCTCGGGTGGGTTCCTCTCGGAATTCGGGTTGGGTTCGCTCCAGCAGAAATCCCCACCCCGCCAAAAGATGGCGGGATGGGGCACCCAAACTCTTAAGCTGAGAGCTGATGGCTGAGAGCTGACGGCTTCTCTTACGAGCTGCTCTTCACGGCTTCGCTGCTGGGTTTGGCGAAGAGGATTTCGGCGACGAGAAGGATCGCCCCGATGACGATGGCGCTATCGGCAACGTTGAAGGCCGGCCAGTAGTAGGTCCCGACGTGGAAATCGAGAAAGTCGACAACGTGGCCGTCGACGACGCGGTCCCACAGGTTGCCGAACGCTCCGCCCAAAATAAGCGAGAGGCCCACGGTCATGGTGCTTACGGAATGGCTGTTCTTCCAGAGCAGGACGCTTACGATGATGAGCGCGATTAGCGAGAACGTCACCAGCGCTGCAACCTTCCAGTGCGCGGTTGACTCGGCGAAGAGGCCGAATGCCGCTCCCGTGTTCTCGACGTGAGTGATGTGAAAGAAGCCCGGAATCACGGTAAGCGAATCGTGCAAGGGCAGGCTGGCCGCCACCGCCCATTTGCTGATACGATCCAGCAAAACGAGCAGCGCCGCGATCAGAAAGAAGTACTTGCGTAACGCGTAGTTGCGGTGGGCGTGCTGGCTCATGCTGAAATCGAAGACCTTGAAACGCTGTTCACGGGGCATACGGTGCTCTGTCCCATTGTTAGACGCAATGCCCCCGGGGAAAGGAGCATAAAGGCCGCTGTTCGCCATTCGCCATTCGCTCTTCGCTTCTTCCAGTCAGCCGATAGTCTCCTCTTCTGAGCTTTCCGGGCATCTTCGACTCTCCAAATCGGCTATTGGCTGTTAAGGACTAAAATCCGCCCTCTCTGGCGAACGGCGAAAAGCGAACGGCGTCTTTGTCTTACTCCATCTCCCCTAACACCGCGCTGCACCGTTCGCACACTGTCGGATACTCTTTATCGTCGCCGACGTGAGTGGAGTAGTTCCAGCAACGCTCGCACTTCTCACCGGGCGCTTTGGCCACCGTGATCCTTAGCGGAGCGTCTCCATTTACTGCTGAAGCCTTCTCCAGCACGACATCCGACACGATAAAAATGTAGCGCAAGTCGCCGCGGTAACGGTCGAGCACCGGGTAGAGACTCTGCGGAGCCACGATATGAAGCTGCGCCTCCAAACCACCGCCGATCAGCTTTTCGGTGCGTGCCTCCTCGAGCGCCTTCAACGCCTCGCTGCGAACGTTCAGCAACACGTCCCAGTCGGCCTCAAGCTCTGCCGTGTCGAAGCCGGACGGTAGGGCTCCCGTCAGATCCCGGGGCTCTGGAAATTCGGTTAGATGGACGCTGGTCTGACGTCCCTGCATCTGCGGCAAGAAGCTCCACACCTCTTCCGAGGTGAATGTCGTAATGGGAGCGAGCAGCCGCACCAGTGCATCGCCCAGCCGATACAGCGCCGTCTGCGCGGAGCGTCGTGCCTCCGACTTGGGAGCTGCGGTGTAGAGCCGGTCCTTGAGGATGTCAAAGTAGATCGCGCTCAGATCGACGATGCAGAAATCCTTCAGCCGCTGGTACACGCGCTGGAAGGTGAACGTGCTGTAGTGACCGCGAACGTCGGCGGTCAGGTCCGCCGCCCGCAGCAAAAAGAACTGGTCGAGCGGATTCATCTTGCCAAACTCAACGCTGTCGCGTTCGGGATCGAAGCCTTCGAGATTTCCCAGGATGTAGCGGAAGGTGTTGCGAATCTTGCGATAGCTGTCGGCGATGCGCTGCATCAGCTCGTCCGACGCCATGACGTCCTCGCGAAAGTCCACCGAGCCCACCCACAGGCGAACGATCTCCGCGCCCAGCTTATTGGCAATGTCGACCGGGTCAACCGTATTGCCCAGCGACTTTGACATCGCGCGGCCCAGGGGATCGAGCGTCCAGCCTGCGGTTCCGCAGCCGCGGTAGGGCGCAGCGCCCTTGGTTCCGACAGCACACAGCATGGAAGAGTGGAACCATCCGCGATGCTGGTCGCCGCCCTCCAGGTAGTAGTCAGCGGGCCAGGGAAGTGCAGGGTCATGGCCCAGTACCGCAGCCTGACTGCAGCCCGACTCGAACCACACGTCGAGGATGTCCATCTCTTTGCGGAACTTTCCCGAGCCGCATTTGGGACACTTGGTTCCCAGGGGAACAATTTCTTCCGCGGAGCGCTTGTACCAAGCGTTGCTGCCTTCGCGCCGCACCAGTTCGACGACCGCGCGATGTACTGCCTTATCGTTCAGGAACTCCTTGCAGCCTTCGCATTGCAACACGGCGATGGGCACGCCCCAGATGCGCTGGCGCGAGATGCACCAATCCGGCCGCGTGGCGATCATGTTGTAGATGCGCTCTTCGCCCCACGCCGGGTCCCACTTCACCTTCTGGACCTCTTCCAGCGCGCGGCTGCGCAGAGTACCCCCGGGAATCTTGCCTTCCATGGCGATGAACCACTGCTCGGTTGCGCGGAAGATGACGGGATTGTGACACCGCCAGCAATGCGGGTAAGAGTGCTCAATCTTCTCGTAACCAAGCAGCACGCCGCGGCTCTTCAGCAACTCGACGATCGGCTGGTTGGCCTTGAATATCTGCAGGCCGTCGTACTCAGGCAAACCGTTGTGCAAACGGCCAGCGTCGTCCACGTCGCACCGCAGGTCGATACCGTACTTCACGCCGGTGTTGAAGTCGTCGGCACCGTGTGCGGGAGCGGTATGCACCGCGCCTGTGCCGGTGTCCATGGTGACGTAGTCGCCCAGCGCGCCGAGAATGGTGCGATCGAGAAACGGATGAGCGAAGGTCACGCGCTCCAGCTTAGAGCCGGAGAAAGTCGCGATCTCTTTGGCATCGCCGAGATTGCACTTTTCGATCGTCTGCTGCGCCAGTTCTTTGGCAACGATGTAGATCCACTGCCCGGTATCGAGGGCGACATAGGGATGATCGGGCGCGAAAGTTACCGCCATTGACGCGGGAAGCGTCCACGGCGTGGTCGTCCAGATTATGGTCGCGACGTTCTTCTTTCCCGCGAGCGCAGGGTCAATCGCGCCGGGATCGCTGGTGAGCGCATATCGTACCCAGATGCTGGGGCTGGAGTGCATTTCGTACTCGACCTCCGCCTCAGCGAGGGCGGTCTTGTCATGCCAGCACCAGTAAACCGACTTTAATCCTTTGTAAACCAGGCCCTGCTCGTAGAAGCCGTACAGCGTCTCCAGCACATAGCTTTCGTAGTCCGGAGACATGGTGGCATACGGGTCATCCCAACGCCCGAACACCGCCAGCCGTTTGAACTGCGAGCGCTGCAAGTCCAGATATTTCTGCGCATAAGCGCGGCAGGCTTCGCGTACGGCGAGCGGGTCCATCTCCAGCTTCTTGCGGCCGAGATCGTTGTCGACCTTGATCTCGATAGGCAGGCCGTGGCAGTCCCAGCCAGGGATGTACGGGGCATCGAAACCGCTCATGGTGCGCGACTTGACGATGAAATCCTTCAGAATCTTATTCAGCGCGGTGCCCAGGTGAATTGGCCCGTTGGCGTACGGCGGCCCATCGTGCAGGACGTAGATTGGCTGCCCCTTGTGTACTTCGCGGATGCGGTCGTAAATCCGCATCTCCTCCCACTTTTCGAGCTGTTTGGGCTCGTTTTGCGGCAGGTTCGCCTTCATGGGGAAGGCGGTTTTGGGCAGGTTCAGCGTCGCTTTCAGGTCCAACGGCACTCTGGGGTTCTCCATCTCCTACAAGAATCGGTAGAATGAATACACGTATCTCTTCATTATAGGGTGGCTCTAAGGTGTTCGCCATCGCTGCCGATGGCTAGCCTTTATGGGTTGCATTCGTCGAACGATTCACCAGACGATTTACAACGGTGTGGGAAGCTCTGCATCTAACTTTGGGAATAGTGAGTGACAGGTTCAGCGACTCACAGATTGCAAAGAGACGAAACCTTAGCGCATCCAGCGGGTTCTAAGTATGGATAACTTGGCGAAGCACCGGCTTCGGTTGATCAAGCAAGGCTCCAAACTGGGATTTTGAGGAAGCAAAGAGTTTATGGCGAATGAGGCTCTGATTTCACCTCCCGAGCGGCGGGAAGACGAAGTGGCCCAGCACGGCATGGCGCAGCCAGACGACGAGTTGCACCTGCTTCCGCGCACCACCATTAACGAGTCCCTGTGGACCTCGTTGCGCGACAATATTCGGGCCGTTTACTTTCCGGAAAAGCTTCCACCCCTGCGTTTGACGTCACGACCGGTCGCGGTGCGCGACATCTGGGGCGAATACAACTACAAGAAACAAAGCGCCAGCGTCTCGCTGGTGGTGCACATCCTGTTCGTCGCCGGTTTGATTACGCTGTCCATTTGGGGCGTCAAAGCGGTCACGGAGAAGCCCAGAGAGACGGTTACGCTGATTGCGCCGGACGACACCCCTCAGCTTCCGATTACGCCGAAGAAGAACCAGACCATGGCTGGCGGCGGAGGCGGCGGTGATCGCGACAAGCTGCAAGCTCCCAAGGGTAAGTTGCCCAAGTCGGCCATGGAGCAGATCACCCCTCCGGCAATGGTGATCCGCAACCCTGATCCCAAGCTCCCGGTCGAGCCCACGGTGGTTTTGCCTCCGCAGATTAAGCTCGCCAATAACATGCCGAACCTGGGCAATCCAATGTCGAGCATTCCCTCGGGACCGCCCTCTAACGGCACTGGTGCAGGCGGCGGAATCGGTTCGGGATACGGTGGTGGCGTAGGCTCCGGTACGGGGCCGGGCGTTGGTCCGGGTCGTGGCGGCGGAATTGGTGGTGGCGTATTCCGCGTCGGCGGTGGCGTTTCGGCTCCGCGCGCGCTGGATACTCCGGATCCGGAATACTCCGAAGAAGCCCGCAAAGCGAAGTATCAGGGAACGGTTGTTCTGTGGCTGATTGTCGGGCCCGACGGCAAGCCGCGCGATATCAAAGTTGCCCGCGCGCTGGGAATGGGACTCGACCAGAAAGCCATCGAAGCGGTACGCAACTGGAAGTTTGAGCCCGCCATGAAAGACGGCAAGCCGGTGGCGGTGCAGATCAACGTCGAAGTGAACTTCCGGCTGTACTGAGAAGAAGCAATTAGCAGTTAGCAGTTAGCAAAGGCCGACCTCTTTTGAGGGGGCGCAGCTTCAGTTGCGCCGTTGCGTGCGAAAGTGATTTGGGCTGGGGAATGCGCACAAGCGTGCAGATTCCCCAGCCCATCGTTCTCTGTGCAGCTTGCGGCATGGCTGAACAGGCTGGGTCGAAAATACACCGTAAGTCGTTGAAAATGCGCTCGGCCTTCTTGTGTGATTTTCATGAGTTCTCGTGGGCCGTAGGCCCTGGACGACAGCTGAAAAAATCGGATTTTGGGTAGAACTGTCATTCTGAGCGTAGCGAAGAACCTGCTGTTTGCTTCACGCCGGCATAGGTTTGCGATTACGAGCACCCGCGCCAGGACAGGACATCCGATGTCCCCTGCCGAGAATTCATCACACGGTAAGTTGTTCCGGGCCAGTCGAAAAACGGTATGGGACGTGAGGTACCGTTCGGTGTAAGAACGCAGTCTTTCGTAGCGCGCGACGAAAGCAGGTTCTTCGCTACGCTCACAATGACAGTTGTAAATGACAGTTCTATAAGGATAGTTATCAGCGAAGGTCGTTTGCGCTGCGCAGAAGCGAACTCACGACCTCTTTCAGTAGCCTGTGACGCCGCGCCCTGATACAAGTCCGTTCTTTGTCACCTTCGCCATGCGCCGCCTTTCCCGCATTGGCACGGCCGCCTCAATTAACCGAACAACATGGCTCTGTTCTTCGTATCATTCAATAGAAGGATCAAGCCATGTTCACGTTTCTGCTGTGGGTCATTCTGCTGATCATTTGCTGGCCTATCGCACTTTTGTTTCTCTTCCTGTATCCCATCGTATGGCTGTTGCTGCTGCCGTTCCGAATTCTCGGCATCGCGGTTGACGGTGTGCTCGAGTTGCTTCGCGCCATCATCATGCTTCCTGCGCGCGTCCTGAGCGGGCCAAGAAGGGCATAAGCCGAGCGGCACGTCCTGTAGAAGACATCGAAGCTACTGTCTGGAAACATTGCAAGCCCCGGTGAGGGCCCGCGCGCCTCAAATCTCCCACATTCAACATGGGGCGGCACTATAATTGGGGTTAATCTCTGAGAGGATGACCCAGACCATCATGAGTGGTACAAACGGTTCCAACGGAGCGCACGCCGACGCCGCCTTCCAACCCAAACCTCGCGCCGAATGGATTGCCAAGCGCCGAGAGCACACCGCGAAGACCGGCGACACCAACATGTCGCAGATGCACTTCGCCCGCCAAGGCCTGGTTACGGAAGAGATGCTCTACGTCGCCGACCGCGAGAAGGTTTCGCCCGAGCTCATTCGCGACGAGGTGGCTGCCGGCCGCATGATCATCCCGGCCAACGTGAACCATCCTGAGCTGGAGCCGATGGCCATTGGCGTCGCCTCGAAGTGCAAGATCAACTCCAACATCGGCAACTCGTCGGTGACCAGCAACGTTGACGAGGAGCTGCGCAAGCTGCACACCTCGGTTCATTACGGCGCCGACACGGTGATGGATCTCTCCACCGGCGGCGGCATTCACGAGATTCGCGAAGCTATCCTGCGGCATTCGCCTGTGCCCATCGGCACGGTGCCGATTTACGAAGCGGTCTCGCGCGTGAAGCGCATTGAAGACCTTAATGCCGATGTCATGCTCGAGGTCATCGAAGAGCAGGCCGCGCAGGGCGTCGACTACATGACCATCCACGCCGGAGTGCTGGTTGAATATCTGCCGCTGATCACCAAGCGCATCACCGGCATAGTGAGCCGCGGCGGCGCGATTCTGGCGCAGTGGATGGCGCACCACCACAAGCAGAACTTCCTGTATGAGCGCTTCGACGACATCACCAAAATTTTGGCGAAGCACGACGTGAGCTACTCGCTGGGTGATGGCCTGCGTCCCGGATGTATTGCCGATGCCAGCGATGAAGCGCAGTTCGCCGAACTGAAGACGCTGGGCGAATTGACCAAGAAAGCCTGGGAACGTGATGTGCAGGTCATGATCGAAGGCCCCGGCCATGTTCCACTCGACAAGATCAAGGAGCAGGTCGATAAGGAAGTCGAGCTCTGCTACGGCGCCCCGTTCTACACCTTGGGGCCGCTGGTCATCGATATCGCTCCCGGCTACGACCACATTACATCGGCTATCGGCGCTGCGCTCATCGGATGGCATGGCGCCTCAATGCTGTGCTACGTCACTCCTAAAGAGCACCTTGGCTTGCCGAACGAGAAAGATGTGAAGGACGGCATCATCGCCTACAAGATTGCCGCTCACGCCGCCGATGTCGCTCGGCATCGCCCGGGCGCGCGCGACCGCGACGACGCTATCAGCTACGCGCGCTATACCTTCGATTGGGACAAGCAGTTTGCGCTGTCACTCGATCCTGAGACCGCGCGCGCCATGCACGACGAGACGCTGCCCGACGCCTATTACAAAGAAGCGGCGTTCTGCTCGATGTGCGGTCCGAAGTTCTGCTCCATGAACTACTCGGCGAAGGTGGATGAATACAACCGCCAGGTGCACGGAGTGGAGAAGAAGGACTATTCGGAGCTGATGAACAAGCTGGTAGCGATCAAGTAGTTGCCAGTGCCCCGGTTATTCTTGATTATCTGCCCAGCCTCGCTTGATTTATGTATCCCGCGGGTCTGGTTCTGCCTGCGTGGAAAGCGATGGTCGACAAGCTAACAGACAAAGAAGCCAAACAGACTCTTCTGAAGTGGCCCGCACGTACCAAGCAGCTCTGGACGGCTCCTGGCGGGAGCGGATTCTGGATACGTGCACAGCCGACTGATGGCAAGGCCAAGTATCCGACACTCGCGTCGCCTGGAGCAAAACTGTTCACTACTCAACCAGACGGGCTTTGGGTTCATTTCAACGACTACGTCTGTTGTGACTTGATTGCAATTGAAGTTTGTGGAACCGTTCAAAACCTAAACGACAAGCGTTCCCGTTACATTCCCGCAAGCCACAGCCTAGTCCTCAAATATTCTCGCAAGTGGCTTGAAGAAACGGTGAGTGTTCAGAAGGGAGGAAAGAAGGCCCGATGGGAAGCCGCCGCATCTCTCGGGAACTCTCCGCAATCCGATGGAGAAATTCCTATTCGCTATTTGCGAGTCCTGTACGCGCTACCACAGAACGAATACCATGAATGGTGTGCTGTGCATACGCCGACTGGCTATGAGTTCTTCTTATCCCACAACTCTCTAAAGAGTTACAACAGCCCCAAGTTTCAAGAATTTCTGAGGCAGATGTCACCTGCTTCAAAGTTCTATACAACACCGCGACCCAAGTCTTAAAGTCAGCAAGGGACCAACAAAGTGATTAAGTTTGTGGGCTTGTGTTTGATTGTGGTCGCTCTACCAGGTGCCGTTGTGTATACCGTCAGAGAGAACTGGCCAGCGGCCACGGTCTTTCTTCTGTGGCTAATATTGGCCGCGGGTCTTTTCAGCATAGCTGCTAAAGAAAAAACGGACACTTGATCGTCCGGTGCGCTGGGCTCGAATTCCCGTGTTTGAGCGCTAACCTAGCAATAAGTCAACGCCCCAAGCCCGCAGGGCGACCAAGACGACAGCCCAGCGTGGAGCGAAGCGGAACGCTGGGTAAGCGTCAATTTTCAATTCCGAGTCGGCTTCAGCCGACGACACCCGCCTAAACGGTCCCACCATCAATTTGTGTCGTGCCCGAGGGACTTGGGAATCGTCGGCGCCCCGAACCCAGGATTCCGCTTGCGCTCCATCCTGGGCTGTCATCACACGCCCTGCGGGCTTTCCGATCCTCTCTTCGCACGCGTTTCGGACTTCTTCGCTGGTGGGCCATTGTGTCAAAATACCTTTATGAAACGTCCATTTGCAGCATCGGTTTGGCGGGAGGGCGACTGGTACGTCTCGCAGTGTCTGGAAATCGATGTGGCCAGTCAGGGTGAAACCGAAGAAGAGGCGCTCGCCAATCTGAAGGAAGCCTTGGAACTTCACTTCGAGCCGCCAACTGCCACGCGTCCCCCTAAGGTGAGAACCATCGAGGTCGAAGTTGGGGCGGCTTAGGCCGTTGCCCTTCCGTGAAATTAAACGCCGACTGGAACTCGCCGGATTTGTGGAGACCACTCAGAAGGGTAGTCACGTCAAGTTTGTTCGTCGCTCAGGGGCAGCTGTTGACACAGTTATCGTCCCACGAAAACACGAGATTCCTATTGGCACACTACGAAGTATTTTGAGCCAGGCACATATTGATGCCGAAGAATGGGAGTCGCTTGACTAACGAACTTCCTCTTCGCTAACCGTTCCGCTTCCGCATTCCCCACAGCGCCAGTATCCCGCCTCTCAGCAGCGCCAGGCTCGCTGGTTCCGGAACCGTGGAAACATCCAGGCTCGCGTACGGCGCGTTCCAATCGTAGGCTGCCGGAGTGCTGAAATGAATATTGGGTTTTGGTTTTGAACGAACAATGGAATGGAGCTGGTCGGACAAGCCGATTGGTCGGGAGCCCTCGCCTTTACCAAGATGAGACTTCAACTTTTTCTACGCACCCAGATTCAGCGGGGGTCTCTCCGCAGACAGATTATCGAGGCCGCCCGGCGGGACAGTGGCCGCCGCTTGCGAGGCATTGCGTTCCACTTCGGCCCAGCTCTCGCGAACCTGTGCGATGGCCTGTGCCTGCGCCAGCAGCAACTCAGGCGATTGGCGAATCTGCGCTTCCAGAAGCTTGGCGCGAACATGGCTGTAGAAGGCGTCCAGTTGCCGGGCCGCCGCTCCGCCAGCGACGAAGTCGAGCCTGCCTTGCAGTTGCTGCAGGATGAGCAGGGCATGGTTCAAAACTGCCGTGCGGGCTTCCACCTGGTTGGTTTTGCTGGCGGCAACGGCGGCGTGGATGTCCTGCGCCAGCCGGTCGTACAGCAATACCACGACTCCCACCGGGCTTGCGCCCAGCGAAGCGGTCTCACGATAAGCCAATGCGGCATTGGGGATCTTCATGTGCGATTTAACCATTGCTACTGCTCGGGTCTAATGACGCAAGCGTCGAATTGATATTGGCGATCTCTGACGGATACTGCTGGAGCAGCACGTTGAGTTCACTGTACTGGGTGGTCAACTGCTGCTGCACCGTATTCATGCGGTCCTGCATATCAGTGATCTGGTTGCCGAGGTCGGTGTTCTCCGATTGCAATCCCGCCACGTCGAGAGAAACGGTGCCCTGCGTGGGATCGGTGATCTGCGTCAGCATTTTGCCAATGGCCTGACCATAGCCTGTGGTTGACTGGAAGAAATTCTGGAAGTCGGAATAGTTGTTGACCAGCGCGGTTTGCAAGGTATCGGTGTTGAGCTGCAGCGTGCCGTCATCCTGCATCTCGACGCCTAGCGACTGCAGATTCACGTACTGCCCGGTGCCGCCCACCGAATAGCCGGCAAGGTCGAGCATTTGCGATTGCAGAGTGCGCAACGCGGCATCAGATTCCAGCGGCCCGTAGTTGCCCGAGCTATCCGTGGTGTACTGAGCGTTGATACTTTGTATGACCGCGTTGTAATCGGTGACAAAGGTGGTCACCGCCGTGGCCGCGGTGGTCGCATCGGGAGTGACGCCGATCTGTATCGTGGTGTTCTTGTCGGCTCCCGCGATGGTATAGGTAAGGCCGCTAGAGTCCGTCACCGTGTTGGTGGCGCTGTCGTATGGAATCCCATCGATATTCAGAAGGGCGTCCTGGCCCCCCTCACCCTGCTGAAACCCCACTGCGCCGCTCACGGTCAGGTTTCCCGCGGCACCGGAGCTTTTGCTCATCAACGCCAGTCGCTGTCCTGTCGCATCGGTCATAACGGAAGCGGTGACACCGGTGTTCTGTGCCGAGCTGTTGATGGCGTTGGCTACGTCCTGCAAAGTGGAGATAGTGCTGGGCAGCGCGATCGTATCGGTCTTGCCCGGATTGTTTGGGTCACCGTAGTTGATGGTCAGCGTGGTACCGGCAAGCGTGGTCGGATCGGCGATTGGGGCGGAGTAACTGGACGACGTTGTTGCCATCTGCGTTACCACCACAGCATGAGTTCCCGCGCTGGCAGAGTTGGATGCCGTCGCCGTAAGCAACGTCGGGTCGGAGGAACTCACCGTCTTTACGCTCAGCGATCCGAAGCTGTCGCTCAAATCCTCGGCAGCGGTCTGAAGCTGGCTAAGCTGCGAGGCAATTGTTCCCAGCGTGCTGATCTGGGTCTGCACCCCCGACTGCTGGTTCTGTAACTGGGTCAGCGGCGCATCCTGTATCTGCATCAGCGCGGCCACCGTGCTGGCTACATCGATGCCGTCCGTCTTGCCGCTGAAAGCGTTATTGACGTTGTTAAGAACGGTGGAGAGGCCGGAAGAACTGGTACTCACTGGAATGCTCCTGCGGTTTCAGCGTGCAAATGTCGCGCCACTTTTCTGAGCCTGCGTTAAGAAATGGGGAGAAGGGGGACCGGCAAGGCCCCACCTTCTCCCCGTGCAAAGCGCTGCAGGACCGATGTCGTTATCGTCGGCCCGCCCGCTGCCAACTTACTGGAGCAGTTTCAGTACGCTCTGTTGCATCTGGTTGGACTGGGCCAGGGCTGAGATGCCGGTCTGGCTCAGGATCTGGTACTTGGTCAAGTCAGCCACCGTCTGCGTGACGTCGGCTGCCTGAATGCCGTCTTCCGCCGAAGACAGATTCTGCGTCTGGTTGTTCATGACGTTGGTCGCTGCCTGCAGGCGGTTAATGCCGGCGCCGATGGAACCGCGCAGCGCCGCGACCTGTGCAATCGCAACGTTGATGTCGGCCAGCGCCGTCTGCGATGCTGCTGCCGTTTGCAGATCGTCATTGGCGAAACTGACACCATTCATATTGCCGCTACTGAAGGTTCCCAGCGTCACCCCGATGGTGCTGCTGCCCGCCGTCGTGGAGTCGCTGAGGAACACGTTCATGGTGCTGGAGTTGGTGGTGTTACCCATCGGCTGGGTATCCGCCGCCGCCCAGGTGGGAGCCGCGCCATCGATCTTAAAGGTGTTGTTGGTGACCGCCAGCGGGTTCGCAGTGGAGCTTCCCAGGCTGGGATCAGTAACGATGAGCGCGCCGTTATCGAGAGAGGCGCTGTATCCGCTATTGGTGTTGATGTCGTTGACCAGATCGGCCATCGTCTTGTCATTGGCGTTGGAGGTGAAGGCCGTGCCGGTGTGCGGGGTGATGGTAATGGTTCCGGAAACGGTCGATGCCAGGGTAGCGGTGGTGGTGCCACTGGTCTCCTGGTTGTATTGGAACTGGTGGGCAACGCCAACGTTGAAGCTGCCGGTCGTAGTGTTCGCTTCCAGCGCTGTTGCCGCCGAGCTCCCACGGTTTTCCGCGTCCGTGACCATGAGGTGGCCGTTGCTATCCAGAGCGGCGACCAGGCCCTTGCCGGAGTTGTTGATGTCACTGATCACATCGCCCACCGTGGCGTCGTTGGCACTGGTGGTGTAGATCGAGGTGGGTGCCGTGCCGGCGGTCTCGATGGTCAGCGTGCCGCTGACCGCGGTCTGCAGACCGGCGGCGGTACCCAGATTAGCGTCGATCTGATTGAAGTTGGAAGAGCCGCCCGCAAAGATAGCGGTGCCGTTGTAAGTGGTGTTGCTGCCGATATTGTCGATTTCAGCCTTGATGGACTGGAACTCAGCGTCCAGCGCCTGTCTCTGCGATCCATCACTTACGGTGCCGTTGGCCGACTCCGTTGCCAGGGTGACGGCGCGGTTCAGCAGGCTGGTGACTTGCGACAACGCGCCATCGCCGACCTGCAGCTTGCCGATGCCCTCGTTGGCGTTTAAGGCCGACTGGGTCAGTGCGGTTACGTTGGCCTGCAGGCCGTCGGCAATCGCCAGGCCGGCAGCGTCGTCCGCGCCGGAATTGATGCGCGAACCCGAGGCCAACTGCTCCAGGGTTTTCTGCAGGTTCATCTGCGTAATCGACAACTGGTTCTGCGCAGCCAGGGAAGGAATGTTGTTCAGAATACTCATTGCCATGGGACAGCTCCTTTTTCGTTCCACCGGATTGGGCAAGAGCCCGGATTTCCCGCAGCCGCGCTGCCGGGGGTTTTTGCTGGCGGAACCGAATTTGCTCACTGTGTTCATCGGCGGCAGCAGGAACAGCTTTAACGGAAAGAAGAATTCACCACCGAGGCACCCTTCGGCTGCGTTCGGGGCAGGCTGCGGACACGGAGGAAAGAGTTTTCACCACAGAGGCACGGAGGGCACGGAGGAAAGGAATTACCCTCTATCGATTGTCATCCCGAACGAAGTGAGGGACCTGCAGTTCTTAGCCTGCCCGCTGCACTGATTTTTTCGATTTGTCATCCCGAACCCGCCGCGGCGGGTGAGGGATCTGCAGTTCGCTTTTATCGAGGGCTGGTAGAGCGGCGGCTGCATGGGGTCTCCACCCAGCGTCGATGTTGCGCTGGTTGGGGTGATTGAGCGCCGCGTCAAGCTTGAGCGGATGGGTAGTGCGGCGCTTCAGCGACGCGTCCCGGCACCCTCTTATAGGCTGTCATCCTGAGCGAAGCGATCCGCCGCAGGCGGAGAGCGCAGTCGAAGGACCTCTATTCCCTCCGAGACTCTTTTCTGTAATCCTGAGCTTGCCGCGGCGGACGAAGGACAACTGCTGTGAGCCCCCATTACACTCACGGATGCCATCGCAGGGTCGGCCATTGCTGGTAGGATCTTCACTTCCGGCATGTTGGTTCTGCGGAAGCGACCGGAGAGGTAACAATTGAAGAAACCGTTCCTGGTACTCGTCCTCTGCCTGATGGCAGCAACACTTGCCGATGGCAAATCTACGAAATTGGTAACCAGTTGGAAGAATCCTGAATACTCCGGCCAGGCCTTTCACCGGATTCTCGTGCTTGGTATGAGCGCCAAGCCGGGCGTTCGTGCCGACTTTGAAGATGCGTTATCGAAACTGGTGACGCGTGAAGGCGTTGAGGCGATTCCGGGGAATACCATCCTGCTGCGCCCCGAAGGCACCAAGCTCGACATCGACTATCTGAAGAGCCAGGTCAAGACTTTCAAAATCGATGCGGTCATCGTGTCGCGGCTGGTCAAGGTCGATAAGAGCATCACCTATGTTCCCGGCCAGCCTTACATGCCGTACCCGTATTACGGCTCTTTCTATGGATACTATGGCGCGGTATATCCCATGGTTTATACGCCGGACTACTTGCGGGAGGACACCACCGTCCGCGTCGAAACCAACGTTTACGCCGTCACCTCCGGCGAGGGACAGCTGGTTTGGACAGGAGTGAGCGACACTTTCAATCCCAAGTCGGCTGACAAGGTCATCGCCGCGCTGTCGAAGCTAATCATGAAAGAGCTGCAAAAAGAGTCGATCGTCTGACTGCAGGCGCCGAATCATGGCAAATCAAGCCGAGTCACGAAGGATTGAAAAGCCGACTCCTCGCGAAGCCCAGCAAACAACGTGGAGTCATGAAGAGCGACGATCTGGGGTTCGTGATTCGCCAACGCTACGTTGAGGTAGTGGAGCGCTTGCGGCTTCATCCCAAGCTGACTATAGGTTGCTGCCAGGTCAAACGCCGGCAGCGTTCCTTCGCCGTAGAACTCTTGTTGCTTCTTCAGGATGGCTTTCCACATGCCTTGCTGCTGTCCCGAGCCGTAACCCGTTTTGGCGGCTTTCGCGATCGCCAGTTCCTGCTGGTTGTTCGTAAGTTTAGCAACCTCCAGCCTGGCAGCCATATAGCAGCGATAGTCCTTGTTCATGAGGCAGACTGTTTCCAGGTAGCGATAGGTAGGCACAAACTCAGGTTGGCTTTGTTCCAATTGCTTAAGTAACTCGATTCCCTGCTCCCGTTGGTCCGAGTACAGAAGAACGAATGCTTTGTCCGCCAGAATTGAAATTGAGCCCGGCTCGAGCTGCTGAGCAATTTCCAGCTGTTCCTCAGCCTGAGGGTAGCGTCCCAGCGCGCAGAGAAACGTCCCATACCAGTGATGAGCGGTAGCCGATCTTGGATCGAGTTCTATCGCACGGTGAAACTCCCGCTCGGCGTCTCGAGCATCGAGGTTTCCATAAAATGTGGCGAAGGCCAGCGAGAGGTGCGCTTGCGCGGAAGAATCGTCCAGCTCAACCGCCCTTCGGGCCGCCGCCAGGGCCCGAGGATAAGCTTCCTTGGCCGGCATGGTTCCGTATTCGCGCAGCAGGTTGTAGCAATCGGCCAAACCTGTGTAAGCCGGCGCGTAATTAGGGTCGTGAACAATCGCCTGGGTGAACAAGTCAACCGCCTTGTTCAGCGACTCGGGAGTACGCTTGTCCCAATAGAAACGTCCTTCCAGGTACAAGCGCTGGGCCTCAGCATCGTGGGCGCTTTCCACCGGTGCTTTGATCTTTGACGACGACGTAATGGACTGCGCTGCAGACCGGGTGGATGAATCCCTCGGCGTTGCCCGTCCTTTCATCAGCAGAAGACCAAACCCAAGTCCAATCGCGGCTACCGCGACGGCCAAGGTGAGCACGATATATCGTTCCCGCAAGGGCCTGGCCACCTGAGACAAGTCACCCCCGATGCCTGCTGGCAGGGATACGGGTAACTCCTCAGCACCGGGAATTTCTTCTTTCGGCCTCGGTACCACCTGAATCGGGGCGACCCAACGGTAGCCGGAACGGGAGACGGTCTCGATAAACCGCGGATTACTTGCCGTATCGCCCAGGGTCTCTCGCAGGCGGTTGACGGCGGTATTGATCGAGCGGTCGAAATCGACAAAAACGTTTTCGTCCCACAGGGCGCGGCGTAATTCCTCCCGGCTCAAGACCTCCTGCGGCCGCGACAGAAAAAGCCGCAACGCACGCAAGGGGACATCCTGCACCTTGACCCTTACGCCGTTCTTGCGCAACTCACCTGAACCTAAGTCAATCTCGAAGACGCCGAACCGGAAGATTCCATCTGACTCTTTCCGGCTATCCATGAGTCTTCCTCCGTGGCGTGTCGCGAGCGTCCAGAGTATAGCACTATCTTGGCCTTTTATAGAGGCTCACGAGACCGGTAAGAAGTTGACGCAAGTATATATAAATAAACGCTTTATTGGGTTATCGAACAATGATTTAAAGTTATTTGACCTCTCAGAATGAGCAGGAGAATATGACACACCCTAAAAAGAGCACGCAACTGGATTTCGGGGATTCTGTGGAGGAGAAAAATGGTGCGCAAATTCATCAACTTTGTCTTGTGCTGTGCCTTTCTGGCGGCGACCAGCGCCGCCTTTGCCGACACGCTTAACGTCGCGACTGGCTTAGACAACAACTACAACCTCATCACCCAGGACGGCGGCTACGATGCCCACTGGACCGTCCAGCAGGCCAACGATCAGTACACCCCCGCCCAGGTAGTAATGCCCGGGGACGCCGACTGGTACGGCGGCTGGCTACCCAATGGCCCCAATTCCAACTGGATTGCCCGCAACGCTTTCAACTGCTGTAACGGCGGCGGGTCTTACACGTTCTCCACCACCTTCTACGCCGCTGACCCAAGCGCAGCCAGCATCACCGGAGCGTGGGCGATCGACGACGGCGGCGTACTGCAGTTGAACGGCCAGACCATCGACACCCAGGGTTCGGGCGGGTGGGGCACCTTGCACGACTTCAGCGCCTCCGGCTCCAGCTGGTTTGTCCAGGGTCTGAATACGCTTTCCATCACCATCACCGACAACGACAACAACTTTGAAGCCGTACGTCTGGAAGGCACGGCCACTGGCGTAACCACGCCAGAGCCAGGGACCTTTATTATGCTGCTCTCCGCCATCGGCGGTGCAGTTCCGTTCGCCAAGCGGCTGTTGAAGTAAATCATCAACTAACTTCTCTGGCTACGATCCAAGCAGGACGCATTGCGCGCTCCTGCCGGGTTCTCCCCAGGTTCGCCCTTCGTTTGGGCTAACCTGGGCATCATTGTTCAGGCCCGGACGAGAACCTGTTCCCGGGGCTCCTGCTGATTCTTTTTGCCTGGTTCAAGCTGCTGGAATTGTGTAACCACAATCTCCATATCTGGAAAGACAGCCCTGATTTCCAAATTCCCTCCCATCGCCTCGATGTAGCTACGCAGGGTGGAAAGGTAAACATCGGCGCGGTGCTCCATTTTGGAGATGGTGCTCTGTGGCACGTTGAGCGCGCGTGCCAGTTGTACCTGAGTAAGTTCCCGCGCATGACGGAGCTGGGCGAGTGACGCCTCGATGCGATTCATTTCGCGCGCAACGCGCTCTTTGATTCGCGCTTCACGCTCAGGTGAGCGCTGTTTACGAATTTCTCTCCACCGCTGTGCCATGCTCTTCAACTCCTAGTCTCGGCCAGATGCTGCTTGTAAATCCTGTCTGCGATCGGAACCCATTCGTCGTACCACCTGTCGTTACCGGTTTTGTCGCCTCCCAGAATCAGGTAAGCGCACCGCCGGGGATCGAAGACGAACAGGATGCGATACGGTCTGCCTTGATGTTGCACGCGCAACTCTTTCATGTTGGGGAAACCCGACTGATGAACCACGTCGGCATACGGCCGGCCCAAGATCGGGCCGTATTTTTCCAGAAGCTCGATGGCCGCGTCCACGCTGTCGGTTTCATCATCGTCCAGCCCGTTGTACCAGGCGGTGAACTCATCGCTGGCCTCAACGTTCCATGTCATTAATAAAATATACCCTGCAGGGGATATTCCGTCAAGGGTATAAGGGTGCGCAAACAACGGGACGACTTCGGTTGGTCGCCCAAGTCGTTCCGCTTCCATCACCGGATCCCGGTTACCTTAGTAACTTGCGCACCTTCTAAACTCCTGTTACGTTCGCCTTGGTGGGCGCGGGAGTTGTGTGCCCATCGTGCGCCGGGCCTTCCGGGCGCAGTGATCTAGGACGTTTGGGTAATGCCGCAAGGCTTGCTTCAAGTTAACCGTTTCGTTACTCCTCAAAATCTCTTCTGCACCGTGTCTGGTGCAACAAATCGCGCTAAGTCCAATTTCCGGAATATTTTGCATGTAACTCTCACGCACTCAAGATTTTGCGAGGGAAAGTTTTTTCTGAGGCAATGGAATCAAGATTTTAGGTGGACAGAGGGGGGAGGGGGTATAGCAGTGGCCAAGTGGCTGGTGGCCAGTGGCCAGTCGGGAGGTTTGGTTATCCAAACAGTTAGCAATCGGGAAGCGTAATTGGTAGCGCGAGCAAACTGCAGATTCCTCGGCTCCGCTCGGAATGACACCCGTCGGAGAGGCGAGCTGGCAGCTACAAGCGGACTGCAGGTTCCTCCTCGGCGATCCCTGTTTCAAGCAATGCGCACGATTGCCGATGAGGAAGTTGTCTCAAGCTTCCCCGGGCTGAAGGATGTAAATGATCCAGTTGACGCGTTTGAATAATTCGCGGCTGGCGATCAATTCTGATCTCATCAAGTTCGTGGAAGCGGCCCCCGATACGGTATTGACCCTGGTGTCCGGAGAAAAGGTCGTTGTCCGGGAAGGCGTCGCAGAGGTGATCGAGCGTGTATGTGAGTTTCGTCGTTCGATTCTCTGCGGCGCCCATCCTGTCTTTCGCTTGGCTACCGAGAACGCCAGGGCTGTGTCCTCCCAGGACAATGTGTCTGCCGAATCCGGGGGATAAGCTGTGGACAAAAGCAGTTTCGGCGGTCTGATTCTTGCTGTTGGCGGAATTGTTGCCGGCCTGCTCATGGAAGGCGGCAAGCTCTCGCAGATCCTGCAGCCTACGGCGGCGCTTATCGTTTTTGGTGGAACGCTGGGAGCGGTGATGCTGCAGTTCCCGCTCCCGGTGGTTATTTCCGCGTTTCGCCGTCTGGTCAACGTTTTTTTCGAACGCAAGCTGAAGCCTGAGGCGGTAATTCGCGAGCTGGTGAACTTCGCCAACAAAGCTCGCAAAGAAGGCATTGTGTCGCTCGACTCGGAGCTGCCGCACATCCACGATGCTTTTATGCGCAAGAGCCTGATGCTGGCAGTGGACGGCACCGAGCCTGACGAACTGCGAAAGATGATGCAGTTGGAGTTGGACAATCAGGCTGAATACGAAGACAACATTCCCCGCGTATTCGAATCGGCCGGAGGATTCGCTCCAACCATCGGCATCATCGGCGCCGTGCTGGGTCTGATCCAGGTAATGCAGCACCTGGATAATCTCGACGAAGTCGGCCGCGGCATCGCGGTTGCGTTTGTTGCCACGGTGTACGGTGTCGGCTCGGCCAATCTCTTCTTCCTGCCCGGATCGGGCAAGCTACGCATTCGCATGCGCCAAGAGCAGGTCGTGCGTGAGATGACGCTGGAAGGCGTGGTTTCCATCCTGGAAGGTATGAATCCCCGCATGCTGGAGACAAAGCTGTTGGGCTTCTTACAGGAGGAGCCGGAGAAGCCGAAGGACGACCGAGGCCGGCGATGAGCTGTCGCAGGCGGTACAACCCACGCGTGAGTCACGAGCGATGGCTGGTATCGTATGCCGACTTCATCACCCTGATGTTCGCGTTTTTCGTGGTGATGTTCTCGTCGGCGCGGATCGACAAAGCGAAAATGTCGCAGCTTACCGGTGCGATCCAGTCGGGCTTTCAGGAAATGGGAGCGAATGCTCAGGCGAAGCCAAACTCCACGCCGAGTCGTGCCGACTCGCTGGCCAGGACTCCGACGCCAAAGCCGGGACTTAGCGATGTGAACCACAAGCCTGAGGATTTTGCGGCCATTCAGAAGGAGTTGGAAAAGCTGCTGTCTCCCGAGATCAAACGGCGTGAGGTGGCGCTCAGGCTGGAGCCAGATGATCTAATAATCAGCCTCCGGGAAATAGGATTCTTCGACAGCGGCTCGGCACAGATCAAACCGCAAGCCATGGGCGCAGTGCATCGCGTTGCCGAATTCTTGAAGGCGCGAAACTGCATGCTACGCATCGAAGGGCACACCGACAATATACCCATACATACTGCGTCGTACGCTTCCAACTGGGAGCTGTCCACCGGGCGCGCGACAGAGCTGGTGAAGCTACTGATCGAGCAAGAGGGCTTCGCCCCCGAGCGCCTCTCGGCTGCGGGTTATGGAGAGTTCCATCCGGTGGCCGACAACTCTTCGGCGGCCGGCCAGCAACTGAACCGCAGGGTTGATATCGTAGTTCTGCCGCAGACGATTGCGGCGAATCCAATCACATTGGCAGCGTCGTCGTCGTCCGGTGCTCCGATCTCTGCCAAGCATTGAGCGCGAAATATTTCTGACTCAAACCGGAAGTTGTGCGCCGATCGATACTTCGCGCGGACTCGGCCCAAGGCTCAGAGCTTCCGCCACGCGCGAGAGCAGCATGGCGATGCTGAAAGGCTTCTGAAGGTAATAATTCGGCGCTCCAATGACGACTTGCGACAGCCCTGCGCTTCCCGCATAGCCTGACATAAATATGGTTGCAAAGCCCGGATGCATCACTTTCAACTGCGCTGCCAGTTCCGTGCCGCTCATGCTGGGCATCACTACGTCGGTAAGAAGGAGGTTGATCGAGCCTTCAAAGCGGCGAAAAGCAGCCACCGCTTGCTCGGCGCACGAGGCTTCCAACACCAGATACCCGACGCTTTCCAGCGCTTGGCGCGTAACGTGGCGGACGGAATCCTCATCTTCCACCAGAAGAATGCTTCGAGTTGGTGGCTGGAACGGCGACGCAGTAGGTGACATCGGAAATTTCCTCGCAACGTAGTGCCAGATTTGCTTGCTTGTGCATTTGCTAAATGCAGGAGGACTGCCACTTTGCGAACAGGTGTCTCATGAGAGGACAAGTCGTTATGCTACAAAGGCCTGCGAATAAAAAGCGAAGAGGGCCGCAAGACGCCGCCGGCTTCCAAAATGAGAAAAGCTTCAGAATGGGACTTCAAATCGGGAAGCGGGGAAGCGACGTCGCCTAAAGAACTGTGCCGGAGGCTTCGCTCCCTCCGTAACGCTGCGCGAACAGGGTTTCGATTCCCGACATCCACTCTTCGCGTGGCCCGTCGAGGCGGAGAAAGCGGTCGACCGATTGGTGGTCGTTGTTGAGGCATCCGTAATCCGCCGTGAGTACGACTGCCAAAATATCGGGACAAATCGTCTTGGCCGTGTCGGTAATTTCCTGCCAGTCAAGTTCAGGATCGCTGGTATCGAGCAGTAGCATATCGGGACACGCTTGGCGCAAAATGGCATTCATTCTTGCTACAGAGCCGGTAATCAAGACCCTGTAGCCAAAATGCTCCAGCAGCATCTGGCGAACCTGAAGTGTCAGTTCGTCGTGGCATACACAGAGAATCTCCTTGCGCTTTAAAACCACTCTTGCCTCGCTTTCTCTTCCTCGGGGAAGTAGTAACTGA
Source organism: uncultured Acidobacteriaceae bacterium (assembly GCA_963846795.1). Taxonomy (GTDB): domain Bacteria; phylum Acidobacteriota; class Terriglobia; order Terriglobales; family Acidobacteriaceae; genus CAVVDY01. The sequence goes on along the minus strand of CAWJXJ010000009.1, from coordinate 597,210 downwards.
GGGTTCGGATTACGCATAGCCGCATCTCCGACGTGCGGCGGCTCTCAGTGGAGTGCAAGCACTTTTCCAAACTGAATGTCAATTAAAATCTTCGATTTGCCAAGATACTCTAATCGACAACCGTGAAAATTCTTCTCGATAGAGGGCAGATGTTCAGGGGGAATTGCTGTAGATTATCGAAAATGTGGCCTACGGATGCCGCGGGCAAAATAAATCGGAAGCTGCGGCTTACGGACGCCCTTGCGAGCGAGAGTCGGATGCTTTGGCAGCGGGAGCACTCAGCGGAAACTCGCCGGGTTCGCTGGCCTCTGACAGGTTGGCTTCACTACTGGAGTTGTGGACCGAGTACCGGTCGTACACGACGATGTGCAGTACCGGCTGGCTCTCCTCGATGGGATCAACCAACCCGGCTTCGTGCAGTGGCATAAGGTAAGCACGAACCCATGTATATTCCGTTTTGGTGAAGCCGCGACGCGACAGATCCGCAGTGACGCCGGTCAGGTGGGTCGATGCCGTATCGCCAAACTCGGGAGCGGCAAAGCGGTTGTGGCGACGCAACGAATGTTGCTGCTCGACCGTGCGTACCAGCGAGTTCACCTGGATCGGTTGGTGAAACTCGTTGTAAAAAGCCTGGCTGAAGTCTTCAAGGAAGTCGCGTGTCCAGGGACGGCAGTAGCGGCGATTGTCCGGCAGATTGGCGGCAATCTTCAGCGCATCGGACTCAGACACCGGAACCAGGTCCTGCGACAGTTCGTACTTCATCAGCTCGTAATCGTCATTGATGCGCGGCAACTGAAGTTTGTCGAGCTCTACGTTCTGCTGTACCAGCAGCTCGTGTGAGCCGGGAAACACAGGGTTGAAATGCAGGGCAAAGCGATGGGTGGGCCGAACCGTGTGGTGCACTTTATGCACGCGTGTGTGCGTGATAGCAGAGGCAGGCTGGGTGATGACCACCGTCAGCAGCACGAAGACCGCGCACAGCAGAGTTCGCATAGAGCGAGATTTCTTAGTCCACTTCGGCCAGATCGGAATGCGCATTGTTTAAATTGTGCCCGGCAGCCAAACACCACCGAAACAACCCAGCGAATCACTGACAATAAACGATTTACCTCGCTGTTAGCAAGCTGTTTCGACCTGTTGAGCTACACCGGAGGTGGGATGCTTTCCAATTTGGGACGGTTTTCCGGGATAGTGATTGCGATTGGACAACGAGAGGCGGTTCCGATTGTGGATTCGCCACTGTGAGGCAAATGCTTTCACCACAGAGGTCACGGAGGGCACTGAGGAAGACCCAAGGATTCCCTTGGACTTCTCTGTGTACTCCGCGTCCTCGGTGGTGAATGTCTTACTCGCCCGGGTGTGACCTCCGTCACAGCCTGAGGGTTTGATTATCGGGCATCATGAATCAGCATCATGGAATCGTTTTCAATCCTGAACAGTCGTAAGCGCGCGGTGATCGCGCTCGTCCACACCGTCGTCTTCCTTACGGTGGCAGGAATTCAGGCTGCGGTTTCGCACGCTGAGCCACTTGCCATTCACGGATCAAGGGCCACCAGCGGTCTCATCCTGCTCGGCATCTACGTCGTGGTTACCACAGTGCTGCTCGTCTTGTTGAAAGCGTCCGACTGCAGCAAAGAGAAGCTCTACTTTGCGCTGTGCGCCGGAAGCGCTTCGTTCGGGCTGGTGCGCATCGTGATGGGCGATCAGGTGCTGCACGTCAACATCCTGCGCGTGCTGCTGCTGGGATGCGCCGTGCTGGTGGGCATGGTGATCTTGCGCACGCATTCTTTGCGCACGCAGTTGCAAGCCGAAACGTCGGCCGATTAATCCTTCTTCAGCAGCTTGATCACGTCCGGGCCGGCCATGTCAGCCGCAGTCTTACCATCAGCAGAGCGAAGAGAAGCGTCAGCACCGGAATCCAGCAAGGCTTGAATCATCTCGGGATTGCTGTGTTGCGCGGCCGCATGAAGTGCCGTGAATCCTCCCTGCTGCTGCGCATCTGGATTGGCTCCGTCACGCAACAGCATTTTCACCAGCTCGGCGCTATTCGAAGCTGCGGCGCTGTTGATGACGGCGAGCTTGCTCCCGTTGGTTGCGACCGCATTGGGATCAGCGCCGTTCTTCAGCAACTCTTCCGCTGCCGCGGGTTTCGAGAAGAAGCTGGCGAGATGCAGTGGCGTGAAGCCGTCGGCGCTGTAGGTGCAGACCAGGTCGGGATGATCGCGCAGCAGCGAGCGCAGGCGGCTCGTGTCCCCCAGGGCAGCCGCTTCGAAGATATCGAGATCGCCGATCTGCCGGCGGAGCAGGTCGAGGATTGACTGTTGGCGATGATAAACCGCCTGCATGATTGCAGAGACTCCTTTCTCGTCGCGCGCTTGGGCGTTGGCGGGATCGGCAGCAAGCAAGCTCGTTACTCGTTCATAATCGCCGTTTCGAATGGCTTCGAAGATTTCGTTTGCCATGGTGTTCTCTCCTGCGGAAATTGATTAGCATTGCTAACTAATTTTGCTTGCGATAAGCTAACTTGTTTTCCGGCGGAAAGCAAATGAAAAAACCTGGCAAGGATGCGGTTGAACTGGCGGATGCGCTGCACTCGGCGGCGGTCCATCTGCTCCGCCGAGTACGCAAGCAGGACGTTGCGTCGGGGATAGGGCCTGCTCAACTCTCAGCGTTGTCGGTGTTGGTATTCGGCGGGAGTATGTCGCTGGGCGATCTTGCTGCCGCGGAGCAGGTCAGGCCACCGACCATGGTGAGGATTGTGCGAGCTCTCGCTCAGGAAGGGCTGCTAGTCACGAAACCAGACAAGCAGGACCGCCGGAGGCTTGTAATTTCCGCGACGGCCCGTGGCCGTGAATTGATGTTACGCGCGCGTCAACGACGTGTGCAGGCGTTGGCAGAACTGATCGCCGGCATCAACGTCCGAGAGCAGGAGCAGTTGCGCGAGGCGGTAAAGGTAATTAGGGAGTTGCTGAAGCGGGGTAGTGCGGGCCCCTAGGTTCGCGAATGGTAGTCGCAGAAAATACTCGGCGGAGGGATACATCGCGTCAGGGCACGACCTTGGGTCGTGCCGAACGCGCATTTTTTGGTTCGTGAGCCGCCATTAGTCGGCGGCAGAGATGCACCAGTCCACAACAGCAGGTCCCTCGCGGGCTAAAGCCCCCCGGGATGACAAAAAAAGTGGCCATGGTCGGCACGACCGAGGTCGTGCCCTGACGCGGTGCTTCGCAAATTCAAACGTATTGGCCGTGCCTGACACAACGCTGCATGAGACGAATCCCATGCGCGACTCATTCGTCTCACTCCCAGAAAATGGTCCTGTACGCCAGCTAAAACGCGGCCGCGCCGGCCTCGGCGACCGCGTGGTCCTGCTCGCCGGAGCCGCCGCTGACCCCGATGGCGCCCACGACCTTGCCATCGCGCTTCAGCGGAATGCCTCCGGCGAAGATCATGATCTTGCAATCGTTCGAAACGTGGATTCCGAAGAACTGCTCGCCGGACTGCGAATGCTGCGCCAGGTCTTTGGTCGTGATATCGAAGGCGCGCGAGGTGTACGCCTTCTTAATGGAGATATCGATGCTGCCGATCCACGCGTTGTCCATGCGCACGTGGGCGACAATGTTGCCGCCCTCATCGGCGACGGCGATGTTCATCGGCTGACCGATTTCCTGTGCTTTCTTTTCCGCTGCCGCAATCACGCGGCGCGCATCTGCCAACGTTACTCCTGCCATGACTTTCTCCTGAGTTAGACGAAACAAAGGCAACAAATAATCTCATCAACCACTTGATCCGAACAAGCTGTAGAGCAATATGGCTAGCACGATCAAGGTGACGACGACGTACATGTGATCACGCTCCATGGCGAAGCCGACTGCCGAAAATGCGACCCGGGCGACAGGCGTGGCAATCAGCAGGAGCAGGCCGAACTGGATGATGGCCTGCCCATGAAGACCTGCCATGCCTTTGGCAATGCCTGGAATGCTCTTCAGGCCTTCCGGTTCACCATGGAAACTGGAGTAATTCGCCCTCTCGCCACCGTGGCGTACCAGGTATGTGACACCGCCGATCAGGACCACGGAAGCAGCCAGCAACACTCCCGTCCGCAACAGCACGCCGATGATGACTTCCATGCCCTGATCGGTCCAACCCTTTGCGCTCATATGCGCCCCGTGAGACCGTTAAAGATCATTTCAGCTCCCAACGCTACAATTACGACTGCGAAGACGTAGCGCAGCACCTTCACGTGTGCCTTGGCCAGTACTTTTGCTCCGACCAAGGATCCGGTGAGAACCCCCAACATGACCGGCATGGCGATTCCGGGAGAGATGTATCCCCGGCTGAGGTACAGTCCAGCGCTGGCCGCGGCAGTTACACCGATCATGAAATTGCTGGTGGTGGTTGAGACCTTGAAAGGAATCTTCATCGCCTGATCCATCGCCAGCACCTTCACGGCTCCCGAACCAATGCCCAGCAATCCGGAGAGCACCCCGGCGCCAAACATCAGTCCATAACCTGCCGCAACCCCGGTGACCTCGTATTGTTCAATGCCTTGCGGGGTGGGATAGCTGCCGTTGAGCCGCAGTTTGTTGGCCAGGGGCGATGCTTTGACCGCCAACGCATCGGCCTCGCGGTGACGGCCGGAAAGATAAGCCGAGTAGAGCAGCACCAGTCCGAAGACCACGGCGATTGCGTGTCCTGACACAATCAGGGCGACGAAAGCGCCAACCACCGCTCCGATGGTGGTTGCGGTCTCGAGAAACATGCCGATGCGAATGTTGGAATATCCCTCGCGCACGTATGCCGCCGCTGCACCGGAAGAAGTGGCAATCACGGATACCAGCGAAGCGCCGATGGCATAGTGGATATCCACATGGAACAGCAGCGTGAGCATGGGAATGACCACCACGCCGCCTCCCAAGCCAGTGAGCGCGCCCAGGAAGCCTGCCAGCAGTGATCCAAATCCTACGAGAGCAGTGAACAGGATTACCGTCATGTTTTCAGTAGTGCCAGGGTTTCAAATCGGTACCTGCGGGCGCATGATTGGCGATATGGTCGGACATCATCTTGACGAATTCTGCGATGGTCCAAGGGAACCAGCCGTGACCCTTCTCCGGGCGCCCGTACTCGAAGTGCGCCTTGGCTTCAGGGTGCTGGTTGAAGAAATCCTGCATGTCATACACCGCGAGATTGAGATAGAAATTGTCCATGTCGCCGACCCAGATGAAGATGTTGTCGGTGAGCATGGGCCCAATCGTCGACCAGTTTTTCTTTGCGTACTCGCGAAGATCATAGCCGTGATCGCGCATGTAATCGGCAACCTTTTGGTCGATGACGCCGGTACGCTTGTCCCACAGCGGTTCAGGATAGCCGTCAGCGCCGACCGGGCCATACACCGCCTCCCAGGCTTCGAGCTGCTGGCCCGAGCGGCCATGCGATCCGAGCACTTCTTCCAGTTGGCTCATCTGCCGCACCGTTTCAACGACCTGGCCTTCGGCGGTGCGCATGAGCGGACGCTCGCGTGCCACCCACTCGTAACCGGGGACGTCGAATGCATTCGGGTCGCTGTAGATATCCGTGAGCTGGTAGTGATGGAAATCGATAGGATCGGGAAAGCCCGTCCACGTGCCGCCGAAAAAGTCGGGATGATAAAGCTCAAGCGCCAGCGACTCCCAACCGCCGGTCGAACCTCCGGTTAGTACGCGCGCCCAGGGCTGGCGAATGATGCGGAAATGTTCCTCCAGATAGGGAATCAGTTCTTGCATCAGTGCATCGCCGTAAGGACCGTTGTTGGCCGAATTCACGGCGTAGGAATCGTCGAAATATGGCGTCGGGTGCTGGAAGGTGACAGCAATCATGCGCGGGAAGTTGTTGCCGCTCCACACCTGAAAGCCCGCGTAGCCCATGCTTGTCCATCGGTTGCCATCGCCGGGAGCTTCGGTCTGCATGAATAAAGGCGGGTCGAGCTTGAAATGGTCTTGCTCGTAGATGACGGGATAATGCGCATCTGGATGCTTGTCGTAGTCCTTGGGCAGAAGCACCGTCGCTCCGATGAAGATGGGCTGCCCCCAAAACTGCGACAGCAGTTTGCTTTGTAGCTTGACATGCTTCACCCAGCGCGTGTCGGCCGGCATCTTGATCGCAGGAATAACGTGGTCGGCTTCGAGGTGCACATCGTATCCGGCAGCAGGATCGAGATGGACCTTCTGTACGTCGCTGTAGAGGTTGCCGGGCGAGCGATTGAACTGCTGTCCCTCCCATTGATCCATGTGCGCCCAGATGGTGTGCCCGTCGGAGCGATGGAATTCGGTGTAGACATTTACCAGCGCTTGTACGTAATAGTCGCCGGCGGGAATTTCGCGCAAGCTCTTGAGGGGGTAGCCGAGGGTATCGGCATCGATCACCGCGGCGCTGCCTGGCGCGAGATTGGAGACGTCAGCCCCAAAGAACGGAGTTTCCTGCTCCCAGGATCCAATGTCTTTGAGCAAATCACCGCTCTCGTGGCGGCTCAGGATGACGAAGACGCGGCCGGTGATCGGTGCAGCATGGGCGCGAACGGGAACCGTAGTTTCAAACCGAAGGGCCTGCGCGAAGAGGCCGACCGCCGTCCAAGCGCAGAATAGAAATGCCAGAAAGATGTTGCGAAGAGCTCGCATTTCAAGTTTTTGATTCCGGGTTCCGGTAATCGCCAAGTTTAACAGGAGCGCCTCCTCAGGCCAGGTAGCTTTGGGGCGATGAACAACTCACGGAGGATAGGTGGCGGCCAGAGCTAAGTGATGTGGGCTGGCTGGCATTCGCGAAGCTCGACATTAGCCGGGTTCGAAATTGCATCCAGAAAGACACAATTACGGCCTCGGGCTTTTGCCCGGTAAAGTGCCCGGTCTGCCGTGCGCACCATCGCGTCAGGCGAGCGCTCTTGCAATATGTCTGCGAACGCCAGGCCGATGCTCACAGTCACGGAAATTGGCGATCCCTCGTGCATGACGGCAGTTTGCGCCAATGTGCTGCGAATTCGCTCGGCGTAATCGAGCGCCGCATCGCGCGACAACTCCTGAGCAAGGACGATGAATTCCTCTCCACCGTATCGACCTACATGGTCGTAAGCACGCACCAGAGACTGCAACACGTCTCCAATTTTATTTAGCAAAGCATCGCCGGCAGAGTGCCCATAGGTGTCGTTCACCGATTTGAAATGGTCGAGATCGATCATCAGCACGGCAACGCTGGTAGCGTTGCGGTAGGCACGCTCGAACTCGGCGGCCAGCAGTTTTTTCCACACCAGGCGATTCCAAAGCCCGGTGAGGGAGTCGTGCGTGGCCAGGTATTCCATCTCTTTTTGTGCATTCAGCAACCTGTCTTCCAGCTCCAGAATGCGTGTGCCGGCTCGCAATCTTGCCAGCAGCTCCTGATAATCGACCGGTTTGGTGAGATAGTCATCGGCGCCCGCTTCGAGGCCGGCGACAGTGTCGGCTTTAGCATCCTTCGACGTTAGCAAAATGATGTACTGATAAAGTCGCGTCGCACGTTCCTGGCGTAGGCGGTGGCATAGTTCGATTCCAGACAAGCCGGGCATCATCCAGTCGAAAATCAGGAGTCGCGGGGCGTCCTGCGCCTGCGCTATGCGCAGAGCATCCCGGCCATTGGCAACCGTTCTGACCGAGAAAGAGGCACGCTGCAGCAGCGTCTGCAGGAGATGGCGGTAGATGGCGTCGTCCTCGGCGACCAGGATCTCTCTTGGCATGGCAGGAGTGAGCGGCGCCTCTGTCTGGGGGGCGTCATCCATTAGCCGCTCCGCCGGCCATGGCTTTTGGCCGCATCATATCTTCCAGCATTTCGATTTCCGCCATGAAACGGTCGATCAGACCCACGGCTGCGGTAGCGTCCTCAACCTCGCTGGCCGATTCGATCTCCCTGGCCAAACCGGCCGTCGCGGGCAGCCCAATCGCTCCTAAGCTGCCTTTCAGCTTGTGTGCGGGCTCGCGGAGGGAAGCCAAATCGCCGCGCTCCAAGGCCTCGGTGAGACGTCGGGCCAGCACCGGATAGTCTTTGAAAAAGAGTTCGATCAATTCGTCCAGAAGCGACTCGTCGCCCCCCAAACGGTCGAGTGCGGCAGCACGGTCCCAGACAGCTTTCTGGGGAACACTTGGCTTCGACGGCGCATCTCCACGCTCCTCTTTAGGAGTGCTCGCCAGCATGGCGTGATTGAGCGCCTGCTCAATTTCCGTTAATCTCGCAGGTTTGCTCAGGTAATCGTCCATGCCCGCCGCGAAACACTTTTCCCGGTCTCCTGTGAGGGCGTGCGCGGTCATGGCAATGATCGGAATATGCCTGTCGGTGCCGTTTTCCAAATCACGGATCGCTGCAGTCGCGGCATAGCCGTCCATCTCAGGCATTTGTACGTCCATAAAGATGAGGTCGAAATTGCCCGTGCGGAAGAAGTCGACGGCCTCAGTTCCGTTGTTGGCGACCGCGGTGACATGCCCCATGCGTTCCAGCAGACGCTGCAGGAATTTTTGGTTCACCGCATTGTCCTCGGCGATGAGGATGCGGCAGGACAAAGCCGCCGAAGGAATGGCCGAACGCGTGAGAAGCGTATTTACAGGAAGCGAACCGGGCTTTTGCAAGACGATCTCCATTGCACTGCGAAGCTCGCTGTTGTGAACGGGCTTCACGAGATAGCAATCCACGCCGATGTCGCGGCAGCGCGCAGTATCTCCCTGCTGGTCTGCCGAACTGAGCATGATTACGCTGGTGCAAGCCAGGGCCGAATCCGTGCGCATGCGACGGATCAGTTCGAACCCATCCATTTCTGGCATGTGGGAGTCGATGATGGCGAGACGGTAGCTCGCGCCTGTCGACTTCGCGTCCCGCAGCATCTGCAATGCCGCTTGTGGCGAGGCCGCGCTTTCGCACAGCATTCCCCATGCCACGCACGAGGACTGCACGATGCGGCGGTTGGTTGCGTTGTCGTCGACCACCAGAACCCGCATTCCAAAGAGCGGGGGGGCGGCAGGGGACTCGCTGGCTTGCTGGGGTACCTGCACCGCTGTGAGCATTACCGTGAAGAAGAAGGTGCTGCCCTTACCGGATTCGCTCTCCAGCCAAATGCGGCCTCCCATCATGGAGACCAGTCGCGACACGATGGTGAGACCCAGGCCCGTGCCGCCGTAACGCCGAGTGGTGCTGCTGTCGCCTTGGGAAAAAGGGTGAAAGATGGCGCCCTGTTTCTCGTGGGGAATCCCGATTCCGGTGTCGGCCACGCGGAACAGTATCTCTCTTTTGCCTTCGGATGATCCGCAATGGCTGACTTCAATCACCACTTCGCCAGCCGAAGTAAACTTGATGGCGTTGCCTAGCAGGTTAAAGAGGACCTGCCGCAGCCGCGCCGGATCTCCGCTGACCATCGCCGGCAGACCCGGCTGAAGGTTACAAACCAGCTCCAGTCGTTTCTGGCGTGCAGGTACCGCCATCATCTTCACTACCTCACGAACCAGTTCCGGAAGGTCAAAGTCGATCTCTTCCAATTCGAGTTTGCCGGACTCGATTTTGGAGAAATCGAGAATGTCGTTGATGACGCGCAACAGAGTTTCGCCGGAGCCCATCGCCATCAACAGGTACTCGCGCTGTTCCGGCGTGAGCCTGGAATCGAGCACCAGCTCCAGCATGCCGATGACGCCGTTCAACGGAGTGCGAATCTCGTGGCTCATGTTGGCCAGAAACTCGCTCTTGGCCCGGCTGGCGCTTTCGGCAGCATCCTTGGCGGCCCGCAAGTCGGCATTCAACAGCCGCAGGTCTGCGGTCTGGCGCGCGACTTCGTGCTGCAGGATGTCCTGGTTGGCTTCGAGTTGACGGTCCCGACTCTCAATCTCCATCAGCATCTCGTTAAAGCCGAGGACCAGTTGCCCAATCTCGTCTTCGCTTTCAACCTCGGCGCGCAGGGAATAGTCTCCGGTGCGCGAGACGGCGCGCGCGATGTACAGCAACCGGCGAACCGGACGAGTGATAACCCGCTGTAATCGCGTGGCCAGAAAGAAAGCGATCAAGGACGAGTTCAGCAGTACGCAGAAGATGATTGCGGCGTAGCGCAGCAGTCGCGGGTTCAGTTCGCTGAGATGCGACTGCACGACGACTGTTCCCAGGCGATCACCATTCGCCACTACCGGGCGGATCAGCGTCAGCTCGCCGAAGCTGGCCAACAGACCATCGGGTGGCGGCGGCGAGTCGCAGCTCCATGCCGGATCGCGGGCAAAGCGGGCGAAGGCAGATCCGTCGTTCAGATAGAGGCAGATCCCCATGAGCGAAGAGGCGAATCGGGAAGAGGTCAGGATCTCCGATGCGGCCTGCCGGTCGTGGAAGGCCATAGCAGCCGCGCTGTTTTGCCCCAGCACGTCGGCCAACAAGCTCAGCTGCTCGATCTGATTTACGCGGAAACGATGGATGTCGTAGCTAATAATCAGAAGGCAGGCGATTAGAAGGGCAGTACCGCTGATGCCGGTGATGATGATGACCAGCTTGCGGCCGAGCGAGAGATCGTCAAGTACACGCATAGTTCAATGGGCTGCGACCGCAACCCCCTCGGCGCTGCGATGGCCGAGGCGAAGGAGCTTCGAGCTCATCGTCAAGGCTGGCGATCGCGTTGGGTACACGCCCGCGACGGGGCCAACGGAATTTGCATGCCGTTGCACCTATAGCTCATCGGCGCTGTCGGGGAATGTCTTGAAGATTGTTTCTCGTACCGGTTTGCCACGCTGGTTCCCGGCTGCAGATTTATGCACAATTCACGAGGCATTAACTAGGGAGTCACTACACACAGTCACAATCGGAACATCCAGAACTTCCGCCGCCGGCGGTATTTGGAGCGCATGCTCATTCGGACTGAAGCATTGCCAACCCGTTTGCAGGGAGAGCGCGATCGACTAGCGCTGAGTGAGCTTCCTTTTGGACCGGGTGATGTGACCGCTGGAAGTGAGGACGAGTTGCAGGCCGTCGTCGCCGGGCAGTCTGCCTTCTGCGATCTGCCGATCGCCATCCGTGAATCGAGGTTCTTCCGCAACCTGACCAAGCGCATCTTCAGCGGCGAGGCCCCGCGCCGGACGTATCTCGAAATCGAAAAGTTCCTGAGCGACTCCGGCGAGGTCTGGGAGAACAGTTGGATACGTTTTCCCGAGGGCCGTCTGAGCGCGCATGCTCTGGAAACGCTTCGCGCCGATTTGGGACTGCACTCGGGGAACGACTTCAAAGCAACTCGTAACGATTGCCATCGCTATAGCTTCACGCATGAAGGCCGGCCATGGTTGCGTGTGCCCATCAGCTACGGACTGAAGCTGGCGCTGGCCGACCTCATGGGCGCGCAACCGCGCGCGCCTGAACGCATACGAATTGAGGCCGAGCGCCTGCTGGGACATTTCTCCAACGACAATACTTCGCCGGAAACAACTTCCTTCCACGTAGTATCGGCCACGCAACAGCGCTCGACAGGCGAGCAGATCGCGCGCGAGTCGGCACGCCGCTTCCTGTTCACCACCCTGCTGATGTCGTGGGCCAACCTTCGATTCGGCTTAAAGGAAAACGGGCAGCAGGGGATGGTCTATCACGGCCCGCACCCGCCGGTGCGACAGACTGAGCTGTCGTCGTGCATCTCCGACTCGTTCTACCGCGAGCTGTTCATGAGCCCGTGTCTCTCGGGATGGGACGACGGCGAAGCGAAGGCCGAGTACATGCACCTATGCCATCAGGTGCTGAGCCGGAGCCAGCTCAACTCCGTCGCCAAGCTACGCGAAGCCGGCCTGATTGCCAACAACCTGATTGTGCTGCCGAGCCCATCGAACGTGAGTTTGGCCAACAACGGGATTCACGTGAGCATGGGAAGCCGCTCGCTGACGCGGGCGTTGGAAGAGGCAGACGCCGCAGCGGCGCTCCGGGAAGAGAAGCGGCTGGGCGATCTCGCGATCAAGATCTTCGAACATTTTCTGCCGTTGTTTGTGGGCACATATTCGGCGGCGCCTTATCGCATCGACTTCGCGCAATTTCATCCTGAGGTGTTGCTGGCGTTCCTTCCGCATGAGCTCGACTTCACGCATCTGCGGCTCATGTGGCGCGAGTGGAAGGAAAAAGCCAAGTTGAAGATTCTCGGCCGGCCGGCGACGCCCTATGGGCCGCCCTGGCTCGACCGCGCCATCTCGGGCATCTTCCGTTTGCGTGGAGACCTGGTGCCTGACTACCGGCTTCTCAACTATCCCGTGGCATGGTTGTCGACCGAGCACGCGTCAGCCTTGGACGGTGAGCCGGGAAACACTGGGCGTCTGGCGGGGGAGTTGGATCAGCTTGGCATCGTCGACCGTCGTATGTCGTTCTATATGCCACTGCGATTGCGCCAGTTCGGCGCGTGCGGCTATTCGGGCTTCGAAGCGCGCTACTACAGCTTGTTTCCCAGCTATGACCGCGACATGGCGCCGGCGACCGATCTGCAACAACTGCTTCTGGCAGCTTCGTATCGCATGGCGCTGGAGGGAGTCGTGGGTCACGAAGATATTCCAGATGACCCCACGTCCGAGAGCGAACGACGCCAGCCATTCTTCTTCCGCGCCGCCGGTCTGCCGGCGTTTTACGTACACAAGCGTACGCGGAACGAGCTGCTGCGCCGTATCCTGCGTCACTCGAAGAAGACCCGTGCGAGCTGGCGCCACTCGGACTATTTGCGAGTTTCCCTCAACGACTACTGTCATGCGCTGCTGGCGTTTCTGGACGAAGCCGCCACCGGCGTCATCGAGGACTTTCAGGCGAACCTGCTGCTGGGCGATCTGCGGTGGCGACTGGCGGATAAACGCATGCGCTCGTCCGAACGGTTAGTTGCAGAAATTGTGAACGGCTGTGGCGAGCAGGATGCGATGCGGACGAATGCGGCTGAGTTCAATCGCGCGGCGGAAAAGCATTATCGCGATGACCTGCGGCAATCCCAGTTGAGGGAGGCGCTGAATTATCTGCGGGAGGATGTAGCTGAATCCCCGATCAAAGCTGACGAGGAATTGCGCGCGCTAATCCGGTGCGGCGTGCGCGTGCAGGATGCAGCGCGCCTCCTCGATGCCATCGGCGACCGTGTGCTGCGAGAAGAGCTTTCGTCTGCGGAGTTGGAATCGCTTCTGAATTTATTGCTGGTTTTTTCGGCTGTCGAACACGGCGGCAGCGAGCGCGTGAGCACGGAGCAGGTGGTCAACAGAGCATGATGCACGAATACATCGTCAGAGAAACGGGTGCGATCGAACTTGAGCGACTGGTCGGGGATAAAACGGTGCGCGCGCTGTACTCGCCCAAACTGGAGAACGCAGCCTGGGTTTCGCGTCTGGCGTCGAGCCGAAAGGTTTCCGAGTTGCTCGGCTACCTCAACTACGACAACCGCCTCTCGTCACGCGCGTCGGGCATGAAGCGCTTCTTGCAGAAGAGCGGCATCGACCTATCGGAGATTGTCGAGAGCCTGCGTCCTTGACTACCGCTCGCCAGATGTTCGAGCGCAAGATTCGTTATTGGGAGTGCCGTCCGCTGCCCGAGGTAAGCCCTTGCGTGGTGTGTCCGGCGGACTCGCGTGTGGCAGTTGGCTCGATGTCCACCACGTCGGAGCTGCTGATCAAAGAAAAATTCTTCGCGTTTCCGGAGTTGCTGGGCGGACCCCGTAATCGCTGGACGAAGGAGTTCAAGGAGGGAGATTACGCGGTATTTCGTCTGACTCCCGAGAAATACCACTACACCCACGTGCCGGTGCAAGGCGTTGTCGCTGACTTTTATGCAGTCAATGGCCGTTATCACTCGTGCAATCCCAATGCGACAGTCAAGCTGATAACGCCGCACTCTAAGAACAAGCGCGTTATCACCATCGTCGACACAAATTGCGCCGGCGGAACGGGCGTTGGTTACGTCGCGATGATCGAAGTCGTGGCGCTGATGATCGGGCAAATCGATCAGCGTTACAGCGAGGACGAATATCGCGACCCGCAGCCGATTGTGCCCGGCATGATGCTGCGCATGGGAACACCGAAAGCGCTGTTCCGCCCGGGGAGCAGCACCGTCGTCCTGCTATTCCAACGCGATCGAATTCGCTTCGCCGAGGACTTAGTGCGCAATCAGCGGCGCAGCGAGGTCCGCAGCCGCTACTCGCGTGCGTTCGGGGAGGCGCTAGTGGAGACGGATGTGGCAGTTCGTTCGTTGCTGGCCTTGCCTGCAAAAAGGAGAACTTTATGATCGACGCTGCCTTCATCGCAACCCTTGCCGCACTCATGGTCGCGCTTTTCGTCTGGGGTTTCAAAGCGCTTCCACAAGAACGGTGGCAGATGATTGCCGCCGTGCCCGTAGCGAAAAATCGCCATGGTGAATGGCGTGGCATGAACCTGACGTTTTACGGATTCTTCAGCGCCACCGGCTGCGTTTTTGGAATTGGACTGGCGCTGCTGCTGCTCGCGTCAGTACATGTCTCTACGCTCCTGGCTGTGATTCTCGTCGCCGGGTTGGTCCTGCTCTGCATGCCGGCTTCCCGACTGGTTGCCGCCATGGTCGAGAGGAAGAGCAATACCTACACCATCGCAGGAGCTGCATTCGTTGCGGCCATACTGCTGCCACCACTGGTTTGGTTTGGCGCGAAGTTACTCGCTGGAAGGGGCGTGACGTTGTACGTCGTCCCCACGCTCGCTGCCGCGGCCATCGCTTATGCCCTGGCAGAAGCAATTGGGCGCCTGGCGTGCATGAGCTTCGGATGCTGTTATGGCATGCCGTTGCGCGACGCGTCATCGCGGTTAGCGAAACTCTTCCGCCGGTTCAACACCGTGTTCCACGGCGACACGAAGAAAGCGGCTTACGCGTCGCACTTGCAGGATGAGCCGCTGGTTCCGGTGCAGGCATTGACGTCAGTAGTTTTCACCCTGTCGGGACTGGCAGGGCTGGTGTTCTTCGTAATGCAGTACTGGCGACTCGCCGTGCTGGTGCCAATGATAGGCACCTGGGGATGGAGAGCCATCGCTGAGAATTTGCGAGCCGACCATCGCGGCCATACCCGGATCTCGGTATATCAGGTCATGAGTCTTGTTGCATTGGCGTATCTCTCAGCGGCTGCGTTTCTGTTGCCGGCGAGCGGTCCTGCGCCCGATCTGGCGCTCGGACTTTCAGAGCTGTTGAAGCTCCCCGTGTTCCTCGTCCTGCAAAGCCTGTGGGTCTTGCTGTTCCTGTTTTATGGGCGCAGCCAGGTTACCGCTTCGGTGCTGTCGTTCCACGTGGTGACTGAGCGGACGTAGCGGATTTAAGAAAGGGCATAGGGCCGGGTGGAGCACGCATTCATGCGTGCATCCAAAGCGCAAACGATAAAAGAAATCGGCTTCAGAGGCTGCGGTGCGTTTCGGGATACCACAGCAGGTGAAGCCGAATAAAACCTTGGCCGCGTAAATGCACGCCCCAGGGCGCGCTCCACCTTTGCTGTTTACAGCAATCTCGGTGTCCGCCTACTTCAGCTCTGCCGCGATGATCGCGTCAGCCTCGATCTCCACCAGCATCTCTGGCGATACAAACGAGATTACCTGCAGCATCGTCGCCGCCGGTCGTATGTCAGCAAAAATTTCGCCGTGTGCTCGCGCGGCTTCCTCCCAGCGGCTGATGTCGGTCACATAGGTTCGAGTCCGCACCACGTCGCGAAAGCTCGCGCCCGCCTTCTCCAGCGCCCTTCCAATGTTCTTGAGTGTCTGTACGGCCTGAGCGTACATATCGTTGCCGCCGACGATTTTTCCATCAGCGCCGGTGGCCACCGTTCCCGACACGGTAACAAAAGGTCCAACCTTTACCGCGCGCGAGAAGCCGACTGTGCCTTCGTACGGCGAGTTGCCTGCGATGTTCTGTCGCTCCATGGTTTCCTTTCCGATGATCTGCGAAGAGTGCTGGCAGTCGTTGTACATTGCGGCCAGAATGATTGTCCACTCGCCAACTTCGACGCTCGCAGGAAACCAATACTCAGAAACTGGGTTCGAAATAAGCAAAGGCGGCATAGCTCACCGGGCTCTGCACGCGTTCTGCAACAACAGTATCTTTGCGGATACGTGGCAACGGATTTGCTTGCGTAGCGACGCGAACTGGATTAAAGAACACGGACAAGATTTGCGACGGTCGTTGTGGGCAGACCCTTTGCGGGATTGGAGGAACGAACACCAGACCATGATTTCTGAATCGCATCCGCTGCAGGAACTCTTCAGTGGGTTAGTTCACCATCATTTTGATCGGGAGATTGGGTTGCACGATAGCGCCGTGCAGGATTATGTCGTCAATATCCTGATTGAATTTTGTGAGCGCGACCAGTTATTTAAGATCCGCAACACGAATGACCGTGCGCTGGAAGATGTCGGCGAGATGCTGCTGGAAGCCGATCCGGTCTATGGGCCGGCGCCGTCGTTCGATCGCGAGCGGCAGGTACGCAAACATATCGGCGACTACACGCTCTTTC
Source organism: uncultured Acidobacteriaceae bacterium (assembly GCA_963846795.1). Classification (GTDB taxonomy): domain Bacteria; phylum Acidobacteriota; class Terriglobia; order Terriglobales; family Acidobacteriaceae; genus CAVVDY01. Next base: position 580,748 of record CAWJXJ010000009.1, on the reverse strand, counting down.
TGTCGGGCATGTTTCCTGAGAGCATCAATTGTTTTCGTCTGCGCAGGGCGCGGCTGGAAAACTTTGTTGACTTCCTGAAGGCGGGTAAGGAGAGCTATTACATCGTCTCGAAGTTCGATCAGTTTGAGTATACGAAGCTTGCTCCGTTATTCGCAAAATTGGCGCACGAATTTGAATCGTGCGTCTACGGCCTGAACCTGGTGAAGAGCGATCTGCAAGAGCTGCAGCATCCGATTACGCAGCAGGCCAAAGAAATCATCATGTAGCGCGGGCGAATCTTCAGCTTGCGTGTTCTAAAGCAAAACTTCCGAGGCGCTTTGCCCGGTACCCCCGCTGCAATTCAGCATCTCTTGTTACAGTAGGAGTACTGCCGAATATTGCAGAACTCTATATCCCTAATGCCAGTAGAAGCGCCTGCCGCCGCCGAGGTTCGTTGTACACGCTGTGGCAGGCTGATGCCCGAAGGTGCCTACTGGTGCCCTTCCTGCGGCAAGCTGAATGCAACGGTGGGAGTTCGGCTGGTCTTCATTGGCTTTGTCCTCGTCATCCTAATCGGCTTCGGTGTCACCAAGATCTACGTTTCATACCTGAGAGGTCTGGAGTCATCACTGGCGCAGCGCTGGTTTGAACGGGGCAACGAAGCTCTCCTGAAAGGCTATCCTTCCGTTGCCGCCGACGATTATCGAAACGCAATCGGATATGCCGAAGGCAATCGGCAATACCGGCTAGGGCTCGCTGAAGCCCTGTTGAAAGAAGGCCGCCTGGCCGAAGCCCGGGCTAACCTGCTGACTCTCTGGTCGCAAGAACCGGCGAACGCTGAGTTGAATCTCGACCTGGCGCAGGTGTACGTCGAGCAGAACAAACCCGAACTCGCCATTCGGTATTACCGTGCGGCAATCGATGGAGTGTGGGCCAGCGATCCTTTGCAGCGCCGGCTCGACGCCCGAATGGAACTGGTGCATTACCTGATGCAGCGCGGCGACAAGGCACGAGCCTCCGCCGAACTGATTGAGATCCAGGCGGAGTCGCCCGACGATCCGGCGGTAAGTTTGAAAATAGGCAACCTGTTGCTGTCCTTGGGAGAGAACGCGCGTGCCGCTAAGTCGTTCGACGCGGTCTTAAAGCAGAACGAGAAGGATGTTGGCGGTCTCGTGGGCGCCGGGCAGGCTGCTCTTGCCATGGGAGATTACCCCAAAGCGGTTCGCCTGCTGACCAGGGCTGATGAGCTGACCGGCTCCAAGCCCAACAGTCCCGAAGCCGACGAACTGGCGCTGGCGCGCGAGGCGTTCGATATCGACCCGTACCTGCGCAATCTGACGATCACTCAGCGAGCTAACCGCGTTGCGGCAGCCTTCGATCTCGCCATGGAACGGTTGCGGTCGTGCTCATCGGAACAGAACATAGCCTTGAGCCCCGAGCCTGCGGCTACTGCTCCCAAGAAATCGACCACAACTTTGCCCAGCAAGCAAAATGGGTATGTGACGTCCATCGTTCCACAGGCCACTGCGCCCAATTCGCTGCAGCTTCTGTACGACAGTGGAACGCAAAAGGCGCCTTCCGCCACAGCACCGGCATTGCGCAATAATCCTGATGCAATGTCGCCGACGATGGACTTCGTGTTTGAAGTTATGCGCGCGACAGAAAACACCTGTCCACCCAGGAACCTGCGCGAGCGCGCCCTGCAACTCATCGCACAACATGAGAGCGCAGGTCAGTCATGAGCACCGTTCCTCGAGAAACACCGCCGGCTGCTACCATTCCGACCGCCAAGCCCGCGGTTTCGACTCCAACCCGCCGCAAGTATTGGGATGCGTTGCGGGGAATGCTTTCGCCTGAGCGTTTCAGCGTCCGCGAGGAACAGTTTTTCCTCGTTGTGGCAGTGATGATCGGAATCGCGTCCGGACTGTCTGTCGTATGTTTTCGGATTTGCATTGATCTGGCACGCATCAAGCTGCTGGGAAGCGGGCTGCATCCTGGGTTTCCTCGCGTAATTCTCGCTCCTGCCCTGACCGGACTGGTTGTGGCAGCCCTGGTTATCCTGTTTTTCCCCCGGGCTCGCGGCAGCGGAGTGAACCAGACCAAGGCCGCGCTTTATATCTACGACGGCTTCATCCCGTTTTCGACCATCATCGGTAAGTTCATCACCGCGGGGCTGGCCATTGGCGGCGGCGCGCCATTAGGCCCGGAAGATCCTTCGTTGCAGATTGGGGCGGGGATCGCCTCAGCCGTTGGCCGAAGACTGCACATGTCGCGAGAGAAGCTGCGTCTGATCGCGCCGGTGGGGGCGGCCGCGGGATTGGCCGCAGCGTTCAACGCTCCCATAACTGCCGTGCTGTTCGTTATTGAAGAGGTTATTGGCCGATGGACAGCCGGTATTCTTGGGGCCGTCGTGCTCGCGGCAATCTCCAGCGCGATCGTCTCCCGGTGGTTTCTCGGCGACGAACCGCTGTTTCGAATTCCCTTGTACCACCTGGAGCACGTCGGCGAGCTTGCGGCTTACGCTGTTTTGGGTGTCATCGGAGGCCTGGCCTCCATCGTCTTCATTAAGTACATTGCCTACCTGCGCCCGCGCCTGAGGCGACTGCCCGCGTGGACGCATTGGGTGCAACCCGCGGTTGCCGGGCTCATCATCGGTGTGGTTGGCATTTGGTATCCACAGATCATGGGCGCCGGCTACACCTATATCGATCAGGCAATGCACGAGCAGTTCACTTGGCAGGTGCTGCTCATTTTGGGCGGGCTTAAGATTTTCGGCACAGGACTGTCGTTCAGCTCGGGAACCCCAGGCGGCCTCTTCGCTCCCGTGCTTTTCATGGGAGCCATGATTGGCGGTGCCGTGGGGATGGTTGAGCAGCACCTGTTCCCTTATCTTGCAATCCCGGTCGGCGCTTATGCTCTGGTCGGAATGGGGACGCTATTCGCGGGCATCTTACGGGCGCCCATGACCTCGGTCTTCATGATGCTTGAGGTCAGCGGTAACTACACGATCATTGTTCCGGTGATCATCTCGAATGCCATCGCTTACGTCATCTCGCGGAGCTTCGAGCCCACTCCGGTATTCGACATGCTCTCACGGCAGGACGGAATGGACTTGCCGTCGCTGGAGGAAGAGCGTGAGATGCCGCTGCTGCGCGTGGAAGATGCTATGCGCCCCCCGGTTGGACAGATCCTGTCGCGCTACATGTCGATACACAAAGCGCTGGAAGAGGTCAAAGGATCAGCCCAGGAGTTCTTCGTCGTGGGCCTGGGAGGCACGGATTGGCGAGGTGTCAGCCGAAGCGAGCTACTCGCGATGCCAGACTCCAACCAACCGCTTCGCTCGGCTTTGCTGCAGCACATTCCTTACGTCCATCCCGACTTTACTCTCGATACGGCCCTGCGAATTATCGGCCCGTGGCCACTTGTGCCGGTGGTGCACCGGGCTAACTTCCAGCAACTGCTTGGGGTGCTCTCATTAGATGACATCGTGCGTGCCTATCGCGGCGCGGGCATCAGCGAAGACATCGAGGAAGAAGAGCCGAACGTGCCCAAAGCCGCGATTTAGATTCTCGTGGTCTAAATCCGCCGCCTTGCTCCTTCGACTCGAAAATGCACGCATCGTGTCCAGCACCTACGCCGCTCAAACGCTCTTTGACACGGATTACTTGAACGAGACCTTCACCGTCTTGATCTCGTAAGCTCCGGTCGGAACCGTGACCTCGCTTCCGCCGTTCGCAATGGCAAGCGAACCTTCCGGATGCTCCATCAGGTTCGTTTGCCACGCTGCGGTTGCGGCTTGAGGCAAGGTGAGGTGAACATCACCTTTCTTGCCGGCCCATTCATAGAAACGCACGATCGTCCCGCTGCCGTCCGCAGCTTGCTTCACCGCGGTGATGACGACGTTGTCCTCCTTCGTGCTGAAGAACGAATGCTGCGCCGGCAGCGTTCCCGGATGTTGCGTGGTCGTAACGGCGAGCAGCGGATAATTCAAGTCGTATCCCTGGCTGCACCGTCATCGCTTCGCGCCAGGTTCCGGCATGCGGATACAGCGAGTAGGTGAACTCGTGATGTCCCTGGTCGGCATTGGGATCAGGCCACTCCGGCGCGCGCAGCAGCGACAGGCGAAGCACGTTGTCCTTCGCGTCGTATCCGTACTTGCTGTCGTTAAGCAGCGAGAAGCCATGGGTCGCGTCGGAGATGTCGCCCCAGCGCAGCGCCGGCACTTCGAACTGCGACTTCTCGGCAGGCGTATTGCGCGTCGTCGGCCGCTCGACCGTTCCGTAAGGGATCTCGAACGTCGCCTTGTCACTGCGCACGTTCAGCGGGAACGCCACTTTCAGCAGGATGTGCCTCTCGTGCCAGTCGGCCTGCATGTGAACGTCAACGCGCGGCACGCCCGGGTACATCGTGATGTCCTGGGTGAACTCCGAGTTCTGCCACTTGTGGCGCACGCGAATGACGGCGCGCAGAGGCGAGTTCTCGATGAGCTTTACCTCTTCGGCTTGCAGCAGGTCGGTGTGATGCTCGATGAAATCGGCATCAACATTCCACGCGTCCCACCGCTTGGGCTTGTCGACGAAAGCTTGCAGCAGGTTGCCGCAAGGCTTGCCATCTGACAATGTGGGGGGCGCGCCAACGCTTTGCACCGCGGGCGCAAGGGCTTCGGATTTGCTGCGCTTGTCGAAGAGACTGATGATGCATCCGGTCGCGGGATCGACAGTGAGGCGAAGGAACTCGTTCTCCATTGATGTCGCTGTGGCGACGAGCGGACTTGGGTTGTCCACGCCTTCGGTTGCCGTCGGACTGAGCGTGACGACGGTGTAGCCCATCGCCGGAACATCCGGTACGAGCAGCCGCAGGCGAATGCGATTGTTCGAAGTATCGTCATCGACGATCAGCGCCCGGACCGATTCCCCTTTCTCGTTCTTTGGCTCGATACTTTTGAATGCCTCGGGCATCTGGGCCTCGACCTCAACCTCTTCCGTCCGCGCCCACGACAGGGGATTGAATACCAGCACGCTCACGCCATCAGACTTCACGTGCGAAGCAATGTCGTTCAGCGCAGCACGTATCGTGTCGTTGCTGAAGCGCGAGGTCTCAGCGTACTTACGCGCCGCGTCTACGTAGTTGATGCCGATGCCCGAGCCGGGAAGAATGTCATGGAACTGATTGAACAGGATCTTCTCCCACGCTGTGTTGAAGCCGCTTTGCGGATACGCCGCGCCAGAGAGCGAATCTATTGTCGCCAGCTTCTCGGCGTTGAGAATCAGCACTTCGTTTTTGCGATTGCCCTTCTTGGTCTCCGACTGCGTGGTCTGCACGCCGCGGTGATATTGGAAGTAGAGCTCGCCATCCCACGTTGGCAGCTTCAGCTCGCTCTGGTGTTGCTTCAGGTCGGCGAAGAAGTCAGTTGCCGTCGAGAACTGGAGCTTGGGATAAACGACGTCGGCCTTCTGCCAGCGCAGCGCAGTGTCAAGATCAACTCGCGTCGGGCCGCCGCCATGATCACCAACGCCGTAGAGGTACATCATGCGCAAGCCATCGGCAGGAGCCGAGTCCGTACCGCCGTTGTACTTGTACATGGCAGGTCCGTAGACCGACGAGTCGCGCGCCATCTTCAGCGGATCGATCTGGTTGGCGTAGTCGCTGGGGAAGTAGGTCAGCATCTTGCTGCCGTCGGGCGACTGCCAGTAGAAGAGGCGGTAGGGAAACGTGGTGAACTCGTGCGCCCAAAGCAGCTTCTGCGTTACGAAATAGTCGATGCCCGAGCGCCGGTAGATTTGCGGCAACTGCCAGTTGTAGCCGAAGCTGTCGGGGTTCCAGCCGATCTTCACATCGACGCCAAATTTGGCCTTGAAGTAGTTTTTGCCGTAGAGAATCTGGCGGACCAGCGATTCGCCGTCGGGCATGTTGAGGTCGGGCTCGACCCACATGCCGCCGATGACCTCCCAGCGGCCTTCCTTCACGCGCTGCTGGATCTGCTTGAACATCTCCGGATACTTCTCTTCGATCCAGGTGTAAGCCTGCGCGGTGGAGGCGGTGAACTTGAAGTCGGGATACTCGTTCATCAGGTCGAGTGCAGTGCCGAAGGTGTTGCGCACAACTTCGACGGTCTCGGTCCACGGCCACAGCCACGCCATATCGATGTGGCTGTTGCCGATGGCACTGATGCTGAACTGCTTCATGTACGGCCGCAGCGCATCGAGCTTCGCCTGCGATGCGCGAAGGGAAGCGTCGAAGGTCTTCTGATCGCCATCGTCCAGGGCTTTGAGGTCGATGGCCTTCACTGCGGCATCGAGTGTCTGCTCGCGCTCGGCTTTGCCATCGGGATAGGCCGCGACCAGAAGCTGCGCCGACAGAAGTTCAAGGCGAAGCACCGCGGGGTCAGGACGGTTTACCGGCGGAGTGATGAGCAGTTGCGCATGTTCGAGCTTGGCTTGGGGTGGCCCGCCGCAGCACCCGACGCTGGCAGACGGCAGCACGCGCAGCGCGATGACGATCTTGTCGCCCGGCTGCGCGTTGTTGGTGAGCGTGATCGGCACCTGACCGTCTTCGTCGGTACGCGCGATCATGTTGCCATTGGCGAAGGTCGTAATCATCAGGCCTTCGTTGCCGCCGACATTGATGTCGAGTTTGAGCGTCGAGCCGCGAACCTCGTATCCGCGAAGCTCCTTAGGGATTTCGACCTCGCGATAGAGCCATACCGGTGGTATGAAGTCACCGCCAAGGTTGAGCGCCGAGGCGTTCATGGTCATCGCCGTGTTGGGAGGAACCTCTCCATGCGCCATGTCGCCGGGAACCTGCGTCCATCCGCTGAGCGGGATCGCGGTGATCTCGTTCAGGCGATCGAGGGTTGCGGCGTAAGGATTGGGAGGAGTGGGTTGTTGTTGCGCGAAGGAGAACAGGGTTGCGGCGAGAAGGAAGGCAAGAACGAGGCACCGATTATATGTCTTCATGATGGGATATTCGTGGCTGTCATTCTGAGCGGAGCGAAGAACCTGTTGTTTGTTGACGCCGAGAAAAGTAGGTCCTTCGCTTCGCTCAGGATGACAGATCCAAAAAGATGACAGATCAAATTACAACACTTGCTATATCGGGCGTAGATGTCGATCAGTACTCAATCCCCAGTTTGTGCTGCATCTCCTCCAAAGTGACGCCCTTGGTTTCAGTATAGGTAAACAGAACGATGAAGAAGTAAACCACCATGGCAGCGGAGAAGAAGATGAAAGGGAACGCAACGCGAGCTCGCCGCCATCACGGGAAAGATGCCAGAGATGATGGCGTTCATGATCCAATGCGCCGAGCTGCCCAGGCTCTGGCCCTTAGAGCGCACGCGATTGGGAAACACTTCGCTGATATACACCCAGATCACGGCGCCAATCGAAATCGCGAAACACGCGATGTAAGCCACCAGGAAGATGATCAGCAGGTTCTGGTGCTGCTCGCTGTAGAACACCATCCCAACGCCGCCCAGGCAGATGGCCATGCCGATGCTGCCAATGAGCAACAGCGTCTTGCGTCCCACCTTGTCGATCAGGCTCATGGCGACCAGGGTGAACACCAGGTTGGTCGCGCCCAGCGCGACCGACTGCAGCAGGCCCGAACTCTTGCTGAAGCCCGCCTTTTCAAAGATGTAATTCGAGTAGTAGAGGATTGCGTTGATGCCCGCGAGCTGACTGAAGCCGGCGACTGTCGCTGCCAGGAACATCGGTCGCAGATACTTGCGCTGAAAGAGCGGCTCGGAGTGCGACATGCCCTCGATGTGGATGGAGTCAACGATCTCCTTAAGTTCAGCGTCGGGCTCTTCCGAGCCGAGAAGAGCAATGACCTCACGGCCTTCAGGGAAGCGATGCTTCAGCACCAGCCAGCGCGCGCTGCGCGGAATGGTGAACAGCATGACGAAGAACAGCAGCGCCGGTGCAGCGGCAATGCCGAGTTGCCAGCGCCACTCGTTCATGCCCAAGCCAAACAACGATACGACATAGTTCGAGAGATAGGCGACGAGAATACCGATGACGATGTTGATCTGGAACGTTCCGACCAGCAGACCGCGCCATCGCGCCGGAGCGATCTCGGCAATGTAAACGGGCCCGAGCACCGACGAGCCGCCAATCGCCAGGCCGCCGATGAAGCGGAAGACGAGCAGTGCCGGCCAACTCCAGGCGAAGGCGCATCCGAAGGCGGAGATGACGTAACAAGCGGCAAGGATGCGCAGCGCCTCGCGCCCGCCCATCTTGTCGCCCAGCTCGCCGGAGAAGATGGCGCCAATGACAGTACCAACCAAGGCGATGGAGACGGTGATTCCCAGTTGACGGTCATTGAGCCCGAAGACCTGAATGAGCTGTTGCTCGGTTCCGGCGATTACAGCGGTATCGAAACCGAACAACAGACCACCAAGGGCGCCGACGACGGTGCCCCTGAGGACGAAGGAGTTTATGCGGGCCATCGCCAGCTCCAGCCTTGTCCGGACGATGGATTGTTTGAATCGGGGAACCTATGAATAGGACCGAGTGGATGCAACTGCAACGAGAATCACCTCAGCGGCTGAAGCCGCGAACTGGTTTTGCGCTTCCGGTACGGCTGAAGCCGTGCCCCTTCAAATCACTCACTCCACACGGCCAATTCGTTACCGTTGGGATCAGCGAAATGAAAGCGGCGTCCGCCAGGAAATTCGAAGCTTTCGCGCACGATGCGTCCGCCCGCGCTCTTCACCTTGTTGTAGGTGTCGTTCAAGTCCTTCGCGTAAAGGACCACCAGCACGCCCGTGGTCTTGCTGCCGCTGGCGACCTGCGCTTCGGTGGTAAATCCGCCGGCAATACGGCCATCGTGGAAGCTGGTATAACCTGGACCCCAATCCTTGAAGTCCCAGCCGAAGGCTTCATGATAAAAGTGCTTAGTTGCTTCCACATTGGTTGCGGGAAACTCGATGTAATCCATACAAAAATTCTGGTGCTGGCTCATTGGCCACCTCGTCAGAGCGGGTTGAAATATGTGTTCGTTGCGAAGGGTAACACAGGGAAGCCGAATCAATGTAGGGGGACGCGTCTTAGGCGGGGAGGAAGGACTGCAGATCCTCGGCCGCCTCCTCGACTGCGATCGGGGTCCGCTCGGGATGACACGCGGAGAAAAGGCCTCGGCGTTACGCAGCGGGTGCGGGAGGCAGCAGATGGTGGTTGAGCGCAAACAGCGCCAGCTCCAGACGATTGCCGACGCCGAGCTTGTTGAAGATGTTGGTGAGGTGGCGCTTGACCGTTTCTTCGCTGATGCCGAACTGGGTTGCGATGTCCTTGTTAGTACATCCTTCGGTGATGAGCGTCACCACTTCGAGTTCGCGGCTGGTGAGCCCGTACGTTTTGCGTGGAGGTGGCGCGGTCTGGGCTGTCAGTTCGCGCAGCACCTGGACGAGGTTCTGCACCGGTCGCCCATCGAGCCAGTACTGCCCCTGCATGACGGCGCGAATACAAGCCGCGAGGTGCTCGACGGCGGCGTCCTTTAATACGACTCCGCGGGCACCAAGCTGCAGGGCCTCAAGGATCTGTTGCTTCTCGATTTTGGCGGTCAGCACGATGGTGCGCGTCTGGGTCTCGTGCGTGGTTAGCTCGCGAAGGGCTTCCATGCCGGGCATATTGGGCATGGCCAAGTCGAGCAGCAGGATTTCCGGTTGGAGCTTTCTTACCAGCGCCAGGGCTTCAGCGCCATCGCGAGCCTCAGCCACCACCTCAAAGTGGCTGTCGGAAAGCAGCATGTTCCGCAGCCCGACACGCACCACCGGATGATCGTCGGCGATTAGAAGCCGGATTGGAGTGGAATCTGCCATTGTGGCCAGTGGGTTACGCCGCGGTTGGAATCACCTGCGGCCCCAGCTTTTGTTCCAGTTCCTCCTGCACAAGGCTAAGCAGTTTGTCGAGTTCCTGCAACTTCCGGCGCTCCGCGGAGAAGTCCGATGCACGACCGGCGTCCTGCAATTCGGCGCAAATGTTGGCGACCGGATTTATGCCTAAGATCAAGCTACTACTTTTCAGGTAGTGAGCCTTGAAGCGAAGCTCTTCGCCGTCTTGCCTATCGCAAGCGAAGTAAAGATGGCTCAGCGTCTGCCGGGCATCTAAAAGGTAATCTCGGTAGAGCTCGCAAAAGCCATTTGGATCGGAGCTCATGGCTCTTTGCAGACGCTCGTATACGTCAGCGGTTACAAGGATGTGAGTCACAGTTTTGGGCGCTTGCTCGCGTGAACAGAACGTTATCCGCGATTCGGAATTCCGTCAAGCGAGTAATTTTAATAAAGTTACTTATTAAACGAAATTCTACCGAAACCGCGAAAAATCGGGCTTGCGTTTCTGCAGAAATGCGCTCAAAGCTTCTCCTGTTTCCGGCGATTCGAGTTGACCCGCGATGGCCAAGACCTCTTCGCGGATGACCCGGTCGAGGTCGGCACGTAGGTGTTGCCTCATCATCTGCTTGGCGATGCGAATTGCAGCTGCAGGCTTCTCGGCCAATGTCCGTGCGGCGGCATCGACCACTGATAGCAGTTCACCCGCCGGCACGACGCGGTTCACGATACCCAGTTCATAGGCCCGCTGTGCGGAGAACGGTTCCGCCAGCAGAAAGAGTTCGGCAGCGCGCTGATGGCCGATCATGCTGGGCAGAAGTAATGTCGATCCGGCTTCCGGAATGATTGCTAAGTTAATGAACGGCATCATGAACCTGGTTTCTTCGGCGGCATAGACCAGGTCGCAGTGCAGCAGAATCGTGGTGCCGATTCCGACCGCAAGGCCATGGGTGGCGGCTATTACCGGCTTGCGGGCAAAGGCGACGGCGCGAATAAACTGCTCTGCCGGCGGGACGGACTGACCTTTCCACGGCTTCTGCACGAAATCCTCGATATCGTTGCCGGCAGTGAAGGAATCGCCGTTGCCGCGGAGAACAATCACGCGTATGGAATCGTCGGAGTCCGCCTGTTTCAGCGCCTCGACCAGAGACGTGTACATGGCTGAGGTTAGCGCGTTTTTCTTTTCCGGTCGATTAAGTATGAGATGTAAAACACCGTTTTGTGAGTCGGTCTGAATGTTGTCCATGGATATCACCCTCGAATTCTAAAACGATTGTTCACCAGGGAGACGCGGAGATCACGGAGTTTCTAAATCAGAATTCTCTCCGTGTCATCTGTCCCTCCATGGTGACTTGTTCACCGCATGTCCGCCTTAACCTTGCGCTGTTTGGTGATCCGCGAGAACCACCAGGCGAGAGCCGCGATGGCAGCGACGAAGGCGATCGCGTAACTTAGGTGATGGCGAAGCACTTCGGCCAGCAGCGCGATGATGTGCGGACCAAAGCGAACCACCAGAATGCTCTCGATGGTGAAGCGCATGAATCTTCCCAGAACGATGGCTGACAGGAAACGCAACGGCTGCATTTCGGCCATCCCGGCCGCCAGAACGAACAATTTGAATGGAGTCGGAGGTGGCAATACGGAGATCACCGTGAGCAGCAGAAACTCGCGTTTCTCAAACGACGCCGTGATGCGGTTGAAGCGGGCTTCCCCCATTCGCTTCTTGAGCATTACCTCGCCGCCCTTGTAACCGATGGCGTAGACCACCAGGCTACCCAAGGCTGAGCCGACAGCGGCTCCCAATGCGTAAAGAAGGAGATGGCTGGGCTTAGCGTAGGCGTATCCGCAGACGATGGCGTCGATGGGCATGCCGAACATGGCCGCGTCGATAAAGGCGAAGCCCATGACGCCCCAGACTCCCAGAGGTCCCAGGACGGCTGCGATGTGATGAATCCACTTGGCGATGAATGCTTTCAAGACGCTTTTGACCGGAATGCTCGATTTTACGGGACGAGCCGGGGTTTTGCGGTGATTGCCACAGTGCTACCTATAATTGCAGCATGCCGACGAGCGCCAAAGAGCTAATGCGCAAGCTGGAGACGCTGCGCGACAAGGTCCGCTATCACGAGCACCGTTACTACGTATTAGATGATCCGGAGGTCAGCGATGCCGAGTTTGACCGCCTGATGGACGAGTTGATCGCCCTAGAGAAAGAGCATCCAGAGCTGATTACGCCGGACTCGCCGACCCAGCGCGTGGGCGGAAAGCCGAGCAGCCAGTTTGCCAGCGTGCCGCACTCGAGCCCAATGCTGTCGCTGGCGAAGACGACGAGTGAAGCAGAGCTTCGCGATTGGGAGCGGCGGGTGCACGAGCTCACCGGCACGACAAAGGTCGATTACGTTTGCGAGCTGAAGCTCGACGGCATGTCGATGGCATTGCGCTTCGAAGCAGGAGCGCTGTCGTTGGGCATTACGCGAGGCAACGGTACTACGGGCGAGGATGTGACCGCTAATGTGCGTACTATTCGCAGCATCCCGCTAAATGTCTCGGAGCAGAAGCTGAAACAGGCCGGACTACCGAAAGACTTCGAGGTACGCGGCGAGTTGCTGATGCCCACGAAATCCTTCGAACGCATGAACGAAGAGCAGGAGCAGAAAGGACTGCCGAGGTTTGCCAATCCGCGCAATGCGACGGCAGGCACCGTGCGTCAGCTCGATCCAAGAATTACGGCAAGCCGTCGCCTCGATTTCTTTGCTTATGGATTACTCGCCGACGGCAAGACCATCTTCGATCGCCACTCGGAGGCGCTGAAGGCACTGCAAACGGCGGGGTTCAAGGTTAATGCCAATCACCGCCTGGTCCACAGCATTGATGAAGTCTGGGGGTTCATCACGCAGTGGGAAGGGAAGCGCGAAAGCTTGCCGTACGAAACCGACGGCATTGTCGTGAAGGTAGATCGTGTCGCATTGCAGCAGGAGCTTGGATATACGGGGAAGGCTCCGCGATGGGCCATCGCTTACAAGTACGCCGCGCGCTCGGGCGAGACGCAGATTGAAGACATCCTGGTGCAGGTTGGCCGGACGGGAAAGCTCACGCCGGTGGCCGCGCTGAAGCCGGTGCCCATCGGAGGCACGACCGTAAGCCGCGCCACGCTGCATAACATGGATGAGATCGAGCGGCTGGGGGTGCGCATCGGCGATTGGGTGGTGGTTGAGCGCGGCGGAGACGTGATTCCGAAGGTGGTGAGAGTTGACGAGGACAAGCCCCGCGGAACCCGCAAGTTTCATATGCCGGAGCGCTGTCCGGAGTGCGGTGGTCATGTGGTGCGCGCCGAAGGCGAAGCCGACCACCGCTGCGTGAATGCCAACTGTCCGGCCAAGCTGCGCGAGAGCATCCGGCACTTTGCCTCACGTGGCGTAATGAACATCGAAGGCATGGGCGACGCCCTGGTCAATCAGCTCGTCGACAAAGGGCTGGTCAAGAACGTTGCCGACATTTACGACCTCAAAGAGGCCCAGTTGCTGGGTCTCGAGCGTATGGGCAAGAGGTCGGCGCAGAATATCCTGCGGGAGATCGAGCAGTCGAAGAAGCTGCCGCTGGAAAAAGTTATCTATGGGCTCGGCATTCGGTTTGTCGGCGAGCGCACCGCGCAATTTCTGGCGGAGCACTTTGGCGCCATGCACGCCTTCATGAGCGCCAGCGAAGAAGAACTGCAAGAGGTGAACGAAATCGGGCCACGCGTTTCGGCGGCAGTGCGCGAGTTTTTCGACGAGCCGAAGAATGTTGAGCTGATAAAGCGGCTGCGCACAGCGGGTTTGCGCTTCGAAGGCGTAAAGAAGGAGCGCGCGACGACGCTTGCGGGCAAAGCGTTCGTGCTTACCGGAACGCTGGCGCGACACACGCGCGACGAAGCCAAGAAGCTAATCGAAGATGCCGGGGGTCGCGTTTCCGGATCGGTGAGCAAGAAGACGGATTACGTGGTGGCGGGAGAGGACGCCGGTTCGAAGCTCGACAAAGCGCGGGAGCTGGGCGTCAGCGTGATTGATGAAGACGCGATGGAGCAGTTGGTGAAGGGGTGATGTTTTCGCTCGACCCGTCGGGCTAAAATCGGTCGCCGAAGGGAAATGCGGAGCCGCGCCCTTAGGCACCGGGTGGAAAGCCGCCGCATCCATGCGGAGGACAGAAGCTTCATCTTGAGAGTCGCGCTTTAGCTCTGGAAATGTGATGTGCATTTTCGCGAGCAGGCCGGGCCTGAGGGCCTCTCACGATACACGACCCATTCTCCTCGGCTGAAGCCGAGGGCTTCCACCCAAAAAGCGAAGGGGACGCTGGCGCGTCCCCTTCGGTTGGTCATTGCAAAGCTTAGTGCTTCTTTTTCTTCGCGGCCTTCTTGGTCGCCTTCTTTGCAGCCTTCTTAGTTGCCATTTTCTATTCTCCCTTTTCCATTCTTCATGGAAGCTTGCGACATCACATCGTCGCAATTTGTTCTTTGTATAGAGTCAGCGAAAAAAATAGTCAAGCAAAAAACGCGCGATGTTGTATGTACCTTGTGAGCGCGGACGAGCGCCGATGGAGCAGCAAATTCCTCGGTTGCATAGAATCGCAACTCTAGCTCCAGGGCAACAGAGATCGCGAGTGCGCGCAACCCGCATAAACGCTGGTTATCTCAGCATTCGTAAAACGGCACCGCTCAATGCATCGTGCCACGCATGCGCGATCATTCCCGGACGAAGGCTTCTGCGCCACCATGCGAGGAGCCCAAAGAGCAATCCAAAAATTCCGATCAGGATCATGCGCGCGCCACCCTCGTAGCCGTGTGACGCTCCGAAAACGACAGCCGAGAGCAACGCACCGGCGAGCATGGAACGTGTCATGGCGGCGAATTGCAGTTGCAGATAACCGCGGAAGATGAACTCTTCACAGAAGCCGGCGGTGGAACTCAACAGAATCCAGACGCCGAGTTCCAGCCGGGTGTTCGGTGTCAGGAAACCGAGTTGGCGGCGCATGGCATCGAGCTTCTGCGCCTGGTCGAGGTGCATCAGCTTCGCTCCCGCCGCCAGAACCAGTGCTGCGAAGATCCAGAAACAGGCAGCGGTGAGGATGTCGACGAAAAAATCATCCCAGCTGGCCCATCGTCCTCCGATGATGTCGCGCAGGCGGTAGCGTTTGCGAATACCCAGCCAGACGAAGCCGGCGAGGATCCATTCCCATGTCATGCCCCAGATGTACTGCGGCAATTTGCTACCGCTGCGTGCCAATAAATGATGCGCGCCGGAGCCGCTGATTGAGCCAAGAAGCAGGACGGCGACCAGGACCGCCGTGTGCCAAACCGGCGCCAGCAACCGGCGTTGCCTGGGCTGCGGCGCAAGCCGGGCTTCCGGTGACGCCGGCTGCGGAATTTGTGGGTCGAGGCTCACCGAGCGTCCATCTTATAATGTTAGGTTTCCTATCCCTCCTGAAAGGTCTTGTAATTATGGCTTCCTTAGAAGATGTGGTAATCGTTTCCGCGGTGCGTACGGCGGTGGGTAAGTTTCAGGGATCGTTATCGGACTTTACAGCGCCGCAGCTCGGCGCTATTGCTGTGCGCGAGGCGGTGAAGCGTGCGGGCATCGATGCGAACACGGTCGACGAATGCATCATGGGCAACGTGGTGCAGGCCGGGCTGGGGCAGAATCCGGCGCGACAGGCGGCGCTGGGTGGCGGATTGTCCTCTGCTGTCTCGGCCACTACCATCAACAAGGTGTGCGGCTCGGGACTGAAGTCGGTCGCGTTGGCGCAGCAGGCAATCCAGACCGGCAACTCCACAATCGTGGTCGCCGGCGGTATGGAGAGCATGACGAATGCTCCTTACCTGCTGCCGAACGCTCGCAAGGGATACCGCCTGGGCGATGGCAAAATCGTCGACTCCGTGGTGCACGATGGCCTTTGGGACGCCTACAACGACTATCACATGGGCAACACCGGCGAGAACGTGGCCCAGAAGTACGGCATTACCCGCGAAGAGCAGGACGAGTACGCGCTGAACTCGCATCGCAAGGCGGCGGCCGCGGCCAAGGAGTGTCGCTTCAAGGACCAGATCGTCCCCATCGAGCTGCCGGCGAAGAAAAAAGGTGCTCCTCCCGAGCTCTTCACTAAGGACGAGTCTCCGCGTGAGGATTCATCAATCGAGTTGCTGCGCAATCTTAAGCCGGCCTTCAAGAAGGACGGTACGGTAACGGCCGGCAATGCTCCCGGCGTGAATGATGGAGCATCGGCGGTCGTCGTCATGTCGGCGGCAAAGGCGAAGGAACTCGGATTGAAGCCGATGGCGCGCATCGTAGCGCAGGCGGTGAGCGGGCTCGATCCGGCATGGGTGATGATGGCACCGGTAGATGCGATTCGGCAGATCTGGAAGAAGACCGGCTGGAAGAATGAAGAGGTCGATCTGTACGAGATCAACGAGGCGTTCTCGGTGGCGGCGATCGCTGTCACGCGCGAACTGGGGATCGACTTGAATAAGGTCAACGTCAACGGTGGAGCAGTCGCGCTGGGGCACGCGATCGGTTCGAGCGGTTCGCGAATCCTGGTGACGTTGCTCTATGAAATGGCGCGTCGCGATGTACACAAGGGCATCGCGGCACTCTGCCTGGGTGGAGGAAACGCTGTTGCCCTTGCGGTGGAGCGGTAGGGAAGGTCTGATTGCGGACGGATTAAAGGCCGTTCCCTTCGGGAACCTTTTGTGGCGTCATTCGTATCTCTAGTGGGAGGGGAGCATGTACTGCAACTATTGCGGCAAGGTGATTCAGGATGATGCGAACGTGTGCGCCTACTGCGGGCAGCGTGTCGGCCCCATAGCCGGACGAACGCGGCTGCTGCGCCCGCCAAAGGGCAGCCCTGATCGCAAGATCGCAGGTGTCTGCGCGGCTTTTGCCGAGTACTTCGATCTGGACGTGACGGTGATTCGTGTGGTGTGGCTGCTAGTGCTCTTCTGCGCCGGGACGGGACTGCTGGCCTACATCGTGGCGTGGATCGTCATCCCGGAGGGCCCGAAGGTAGTCGTCTCGGCGCCGCCGGCGAACGTGCAGCCGTATCAGCACCCGTGACGAGCAGGAATTGAAGCATTACAGGGACGCACTTCGGGTGCGTCCTTTTGTTTCTGGCGCAGAATAGACGTCGGAGATCTCCGTATGCCGACATTAAGAAGCGATGATGCTGTTCTCTATTACGACGTCTCCGGCTCCGGCCCCGATGTAGTCCTGTTACACCCGTTTCCGCTGAATCATCACTTTTGGGATGCGATTGTGCCGTCTTTGAGTGACCGCTATCGCGTGATCACTCCCGATCTGCGTGGCTACGGTGATTCGGAGCTTGGGGATGGGACGGCGACGATGGAGAAGCACGCCGCTGATCTGCTGCGCCTCTGTGAAGCTGAAGGAGTGAACAAAGCAGTGTTTGTCGGTGTCTCCATCGGCGGATACGCTCTGTTCGAATTTTGGCGGCGCCGCCCAGAACAGTTTGCCGGGCTGGTGCTGTCGAACACGCGCGCCAGCGCCGACGATCAAGAGAGCCGCGCGAATCGCTTACGCGTTGCAGATCAGGTGCTGCGCGACGGCACTGGGGCGTTCATCGAAGATATGTTGGGAAAGCTGCTGGGCTCAACCACATGGTCGGAGCGTCCCGAGGTGGTTGAAGCCGCGCGCCGCATGATGCAAGCGATGTCGGCAGAAGACATCGCCAGCATACAGCGCGGGATGGCTGACCGTCCGGACTCCACTGGCACGCTGAGCATGATCGACGTCCCGACGCTGGTGATTGCGGGTGAAGAAGACATCCCGCCGCGAAGGGCAGCAGAGTTGATGCGCGACGGAATCGCTGGAAGCACCCTGCGCGTCATCCCCAGAGCAGGACACTATGCCGCGCTCGAGCGGCCAGAGGAATACTCGAAGCTCCTGCGCGGATTCGTCGATGAGATATATAGCGACAGTCGCGGACAATAGTCTAGAAGCGACGGCTAGATCAGTTCAGGTCTGCGTCAGGTAGAACAGGCCTGAAGAGAGTGTGTCACGATCTCTGTTCTTTCCTACGGGACTCCGCACGCAAGCGGTTTTCCGTAATATCCTAGTAATTCTGCAGTCGCAATTTATTAACATTTCCTCTATCCTCCCTGCAGATTTCCACGAACTAGGGACCTACCTCGGATCAGGAGAAAGTATGCCAGCCGCCACAGGAACTGCCAAAAGTCCGATTAAGAGCACTCCGGCCAAAAGCACTCCGGCCAAGCCCGCTACCGTGTTGCCCAAGCATGAGCCGGTAACCGAAAGCTGGGTGGGCCGGGTGCCGCAACTGAAACCCGGGCAGTATGCCGACGGGATGCCCATCCATGCGCCGCAGTACATCTGCTGCAAGCTCATCTTGCGGCCTAATAAGTTTCATTCGCGCGAGAGCTTTTTTGAGTTTGGCAAGGTGTTCAAGGCGCCCGCGAAAGAGCATGGCGTGAAGTTTGCCAGCGACGGTTTCGAGTCGCAGCCGGTGAAGCTTCGCGAAGTTCTGTTCATCGATACCGACGACTTCCGCCTCTACAACAACGCGTTTATTTTGCGCCGGCGCATTGCTTACAAAGATGGATTCCCTATTGGGGAGCCCGAAATCGTCTTCAAGTTCCGCCACACGGACTTGCAAATGGCTGCGGAAACAGATGTTCGGCCGAGCATCCTTGGTGACCACCGCGTGAAATTCAAGGTTCAGGCTATGCCGCTCAAGGAGCGTCTGGGCGGGGTCCGCATGTTGTTCTCGCACAACGTGCAGTTCTATCGCTCTGCCATCGGCATAGGCAAAGAAAACGTTGACAACATGGACCAGTTGATCGAATTACTGCCGGTGCTCGCCAGAGTCCGCAAGACGCCGGGAGAGAAGATACACCTGGTCAGCAACACGATTGTGGAAGAGGTACTGCAGGACATCGGGACGCTCGACTTTGGTGATGGGCTGTCGTGTAAGGCCAACGTGGCCATCTGGCGCACCCGCGGAGAACATCGTCCTCTGATCGGAGAGTTCGCCTATCAGTTCAAATTTAACGACCGTAATGCGCTCAGCAAGGATGCGCTGCGTCGCGCCGAGGCGTTCTTTGTCTCGCTGCAGTATTCGGCAGAAGAGTACATTGCGCTGAATTGCACGAAGACAGCAACGGTGTACCGGCTGCTGGGTAATCCGCCAAAGTCGCACGAGTAACGACGCGCACAGAACGAGGCTTTAATCATGAGTGATGCTGCTGCCAAGCCCGCATTGCAGGTCGCGGAGACGCCCACCCCCCGGGTCTCGATAGGGGAGATATTTCTGCAGTTCCTGATCATTGGCGCCACCAGCTTCGGCGGCGTGGTGCCCTATCTGCGCGAGAACCTTGTGATCAAGAACAAATGGATTGATGACAAGGAATTTGTGGAGATGCTCTCCATCAGTCAATCGCTGCCCGGACTGAATGCGACGAACATGGCGGTGTTGGTCGGCGAGAAGCTGCAGGGGGCGATGGGAGCCATCGCCGGGCTGATAGGAATGTGTCTGCCGGGCGGAGCGCTGATGTTTGCCGTCGGTATCTTCTACCACCTGCACGGCGATCATCCGTGGACCACGGCCGCGCTGAAGGGAGTTGCGGCGGCAGCGGTGGGACTGATCCTGGTCACGGTGGTGAGCCTCAGCAAGAAAGCGTTGTCGCATAACTTCGACTTCGTGTTCATGGCGGCGACCGTGCTGGCCGTCAACCGGTTGCACTGGTCGGTGCCGCGGGCGCTCATCATTGTCGGAATTCTCGCGATTCTGTTTCACCGGCCCAAAGGACACCACGAGAAATCGGAGGTCACGCGATGAACCAGATTGGCGCACTGATTCGCGTGTTTTCCTACCTTTCGATTCTCACCGTCGGCGGGGGCATGGCGGCGTTCCCCGAGATGAAGGTGCTGACGGTGGAGGTGCACAAGTGGCTGACCTTCCCGCAACTGATCCACATCTACTCGGTGGGACAGATGGCGCCCGGACCTAACATGATGATGATCGTGGTCATCGGCCAGTGGGCGGGAGGATTGCTGGGAGCCATTGCCACCTTGGTCGCGTTTTTTGGACCGACGGCTGTGCTGGCGTTTGTGGTCGCCAAAGGGTGGAAAAAGCTGGAAAACTGGCCTTGGAGAACGTCGATTCAGCAAGGGCTGGCTCCGGTTTCTATCGGCCTGCTGTTGGCCGGATGCTTCACCATGGCCAAGGGTGCAGTTACTGGCTTAGAAACGGGAACCATCGTTGTGGCGACCATGCTGATTCTTCTGCAGTACAAGATCAACCCGGCGTTGCTCGTGGCGGGCGGCGCGGTGGTCGGGCTACTTTCCTTCATGCCGAAGTAGGCGGGCCGAAAGGCCGCCCTTCGCGCATCAGAACCGGTTGGCGACCGTATCGAGAGTCGTGGCGCCTTCTTCGGCCGATGCCGAAGCTGGAACCGTGGCCGTAGCCGGCGCCAGAGGTTGCAGGTCCGGCGAGATCCTCACGCTGCCGGACATCGTCGTCAGCGTTCGCTGCCACACCTCAAAACCATCTTTGGTGAGCTTCACCGTGTGCTCTCCCGCGGCGACTCTCACTAGCGACGGCGTGCTGCCGACAAATTTTCCATCGATTTCAATATCGCTGCCGGCTGGGCTGGAGGCGATCTCAACCTGAGTGGGACTTGCCGCACTGGCCTGCAGGTTCGCTCTGCGCGCTGCTTTCAGACAGCCTTCCCGAGCCTCCATCAGAGCGGTTGGCATATAGTCGGAGTCAAGGATGACTACGTCAGCGCCACTCGCCTGCAGGTTGCGCACATCGCGTTCCGTAAGCTTGTTGTGGAAGGTGGTTCCTTCAGGCAATTTGCCTTCGACGAACTGAAACTCGCTTCCGCGGACACCGAATGACATCACGCGGCTGGTAACCTGACCGACCGTGCCCATGCGTTCCAGGATCACGCAATTGGTTTGTGTCGCGAGCCCGGCATTGCCCGGCCTGGTCGCAAGCGTGGCTTGCGCAAAAGAGGCTTCGGCGGTGAGCAGACCGAGACATAGAATGATTATTCCGGTGATGCGACGCGTGGCGCGCCCTGCATTCTCCACCCTCATGATTACTCCTCCTGACAAGGTTCTTCGGCAGATCCCTGTCATCACACCAGATATCGATGCAACAGGGGTTCCAAACGGACCAATACGAAAGTATTGAGCGCCGGCGCGAATCAAGGGCCAAGTTCGGTGGAGATGGTCGAGTTTGTCGAAATTCGCAATGACCGTTAGGTAGCGAAAGAGATAGTCGCTATCCTTTTGTTTATTCAGAAGCAGTTGAACTGTCAGTCGTTTGCGCTCCATGAAGCGCCGGCATCACTCGAAAGCACATCCGCAATGACAATCTGGAGCGAGCGCTTGCGAGAACGGTTGTCGCTCGAGATTCAAGTCGGGCCCCGGCTCCGGCGAGTCCTTGCTTGCCTTGATTTCGGCATTCTGCCCAAATGTTGGCACTTGCAGAGCCTCTTCACGATCCGTCTCGATTGGGTTGGCTTTTGTGGTGCTTCTCTAGTTAGGCGATACACTAGTCGGCGACTTTGAGGTGAGGAGCAATTGCATGGCGCTCAAGTTCACGACCAAACTGATTGGGCAGGAAGGTTCGCAGGTTGCGGCGCTAAAGCCTCCCTTCGATGTGGTAGAGGTCTTCGGACGCAAGGGCCGCGTGCCGGTGAAGGGCACCATCAATGGATTTCCATTTCGCAGTTCGCTGATGAACATGGGCGACGGCCACATGATGGCGGTGAATGCGGAACTGCGCGCGGGCGGCAAGTGCAAGGCGGGAGACACGGTGAAGGTCGTAATGGATCTCGACGACGAAGAGCGCAGAGTCGAGGTGCCCGCCTATTTGAAGAAGATCATCAGCAGCGATCCGCAAGCGAAAGAGCGCTGGGCCAAGCTTTCGTTCACTCATCAGAAGGAGTACATCCGCGCCATCGAGGATGCAAAGAAGGAGGAAACCCGCGAGCGGCGGATTGCCGCGATGATGGACGCGCTACGGCAAGGAGTACGAAAGAAGTAGGCTGGGATCTCGTCGCTCCAGTTTGCAGTTTCGGTGATTGCGCCACGCACATCCCTTCGTTTGCAACGGGAGGGCGAAACCATCCTGCAGTAAGAATGGTGCCCAGTTTTCCACTTTCGCTAAATCTTCGCCTGCGCTACAATACGT
Organism: uncultured Acidobacteriaceae bacterium; assembly: GCA_963846795.1. Lineage (GTDB taxonomy): Bacteria > Acidobacteriota > Terriglobia > Terriglobales > Acidobacteriaceae > CAVVDY01. The sequence goes on along the minus strand of CAWJXJ010000009.1, from coordinate 558,736 downwards.
CATCGGCGAGGGGCCTGGATGAGCTTTGCGTTAGCAATCTTGCTGTTGGTCGTTGGTGTAGCGCTTGGTGCCGGTTTTGCCGCAATGGCGGCGCGCTCGAAGACTGCGGCGCTGGCGGAGCGAAGCTCGGCTCTGGAAAATGACGCGTCCATCCTTCGCAGCGAGACGGCAAGCCTGCGGGCGCAACATAACGACCTGCTCGAATCCAAAGCTGGCCTCGAAGCCACGCTTGCCAGCGAACGCCGCAATGCCGAAGAGAAGCTGCAACTGCTGACCCATGCGGGTGACGAAATGCGAGCGCAGTTCGAATCGCTGGCAGCGCGCGCTCTGCAGAACAACAACGCCAACTTTCTCGACCTGGCGAAGGCCACTCTGGAGCGCCAGCAGGCCGAGGCGAAAGGCGAACTGGAGAAGCGCGAAAAGGCAGTTGAGACGCTGGTCAAACCGATTGCCGAATCCCTGAAGCTGGTGGATGAGCAGGTGCGGGCGCTGGAGGAGAAACGCGCGCACGCCTACGGCACCTTATCGACGCAAGTCGCATCGCTGCTGGAAACACAGCGGGCGTTGCAGACGGAAACCGGCAACCTGGTGAAAGCTCTGCGGGAACCGCAGGCGCGCGGTCGCTGGGGTGAGGTGCAGTTGCGTCGCGTCATCGAGATGGCCGGCATGTTGGCGTACTGTGACTTCGATGAACAGGTCACGGTGATCGGAGAAGACCGGCGAATCCGCCCTGACGTGGTGGTGAAGCTGCCGGGAGATAAGCAGATCGTCATCGACGCCAAGGCGCCGATCATGGCTTACCTTGCTTCGCTCGAGGCGCCCGATGATGCTACGCGCAACCTGCTGTTGGTGGATCATGCCCGGCAAGTGAGGGCGCACATCGAGAGCTTGGGATCGAAGCGATACTGGCAACAGTTCGAAGCCACGCCCGAGTTCGTCATCCTGTTCTTGCCGGGCGAAGTTTTCTTCCGCGCTGCGTGGGACGCCTATCCTGAGCTGATCGAAGAAAGCGTAAGTCAGGGAGTTGTTGTTGCCTCTCCGGTCACGCTAATCGCGCTGCTGAAGGCTGTCGCTTACGGATGGAATCAGCGAAATGTGGAAGAGAGCGCTCGCAAGCTGATCGAAGCCAGTACGACGTTGTACGAGCGGCTGTGTACGATGACTCGCCACTTCGACAATCTCGGCTCGAAATTGGGTGGCGCACTTGATGCTTACAACTCGACTATCGGTTCCATGCAGCGATCGGTATTTCCCGCCGGGCGTAAGGTCGCGGAGCTGAATTCCTCGTTGCAGGCCGAAGCGCTTCCGGACTTGGAGCCCATCGACAAGAGCGCGCGCCAGCTTGACGCTCCTGACTGGCGCGATGAAGACGTGGAGAACCGGCTGCTGTTTCCGGAAGAGGCCGACAGCGCCAAGGCATAGGGAGAGGACGTCTCGCTCCGCTCAGGATGACAAACTTATTGAGTGCTCGCGCACGCGCAGTTTCCATAGGCACCCACGCCTAATCCTTCAATGGCGCAATACAGTCCGCGTACCTGATCGGGCTTGATGTGCGCGGCGCTGCTGGAAACGTTGTACAGCTTCAGCCATTGGGCGCGGGAGGCGTCGGTCGCAGCAATCTTGTCGTAGATCTTGCCGAGGCTAGCCGCATCCAATTGCTTCGTCTGCCACTCGCGCCAGAAGACATATTCCTTTTTCCATTTGCCGCGTTGTTTCGCGCCGGCACTCGTGAGATTGGTAAGGTAGTACGTCGTCTGGTCGCGCAGTTCACTGCCAACAACATCGAAAACGCGGAACGCCGGGTTCTGGTCGTACACCGGCGAGATCGGCGGGTCGATCAGCACGAACTCTTTTGCCGTACTGCCGTCGCGAATCACGCGGAAGTCGTCGGTGTGGGTATGTCCTGCGAAGCTGGCGGCAATCGTTTCCTGATAGTTGACCAGCAGGCTGTCGAACTTGACCGTCCACTCCGGCACCCACATGGGAACGATGTCGGCCTGGCATGACCCTTCGTGGTTGTGCGTGCTGCCATAGCCGTCAATGCCGGGCGGAATGTGAAACATCAGCCAGACCTTCAGATTCGCATCTTTGGCGGCGGTTAGCGTCTGATCGAGCCAGGCAAATGCCTGACTCGGGGCCGTGGTCTGCACCTCCGCGCACGATTGCTGGAAGCTCTGCGGCTCGTATTTCTCGGAGAAGAAAACGCTGTTGAGCGAGACGATTTTTACCCCGGAAATTGCGGCTGGCTGCAGCGCGTAGCTGCCCAGCGCCTTCCAATCGGCAGCGGTTTGCGGGTCGGCCTTTGCCAGCTCGCGTATGGTAGCTGCGGTATCTGCCAGGAATGGTCCGCCCGCTTCGATGGTGTAGTCGCCGCAAACATCGTCGTCGTTGCCGGGGGTGAGCAGGATCTGTGTGTCGGGCCAGCGCCGCCGCAATTGCAGCGCCATAAATTGAATCGTCTTTAGCACGAACATTCGGTAGTGCTGGAGATCTGTATCGTGCGTGACGTCCCGAAACATCTTGGGAAAGTTGTGTGCCAGCACGTCGCCCAGCGCTAGAAATACCGCAGGGCGCGGCATGGTCTTGCGCATCCGGTCGAGCGACGATTGCAGCAGCCACCAGTTGGTGTCCTGCCCGTAGGGACTGAACGAGTGCGGCGCTGTCTGGTTGAGGATGGCTTCCCACTGCGCAGGTTCGGCGGCCATAAGCTGCGGCACCAGCGAAGCGTCAGCCATGGGATTGAAGTGAATGTCAGAGGCGACCAGCACTTTCTGTTTGGCGGCATTCGTGGCCCACGCCAGATTGCCGGCAAGAAACAGCAGACAAACCAGCGTAGCCGCGCAGCGATTGCCATACGTGAAGGTGAACGGTTTCCGTGCGAAATTGCGTAGGTATCTCATGGGAGCAGACGCAGGGCGGCATCTTAGCACGTACGCCCACCGTAGTCCGCTTTGAACATGAGCGTTCGCCGCGCCGGAGCCATCATTTAGAATCAAAGGTTCGGCGGTCTTCGGACCTGCCATTCTGCGCGTCGTACAAATTCATAACGGGCAATTCAGCCCGAGGAGGTTTTTGCGGTGAAGCTTACCCCTGGAAAATTAACCGGCATCAAAAATGTCTCGAACGATCGTGGCGTGATCGCCGCCGCAGCCATGGACCAGCGCGGTTCATTGAAGAAGGCGCTTGGCCAGTACGCCACTGATGATGGTCTCGAGCAGTTCAAGATCAACGTAACCGAGGTGCTGACGCAGCATGCCAGCGCCATCCTGCTCGATCCCGAGTGGGGATTGCCGGCAGCCCGGCGGCGCGCCAAGGGCTCGGGCCTGCTGCTTGCCTATGAAAAGACCGGCTACGATAAGACCCTTCCCGGCCGTTTGCCTGACCTGCTCGACCTGTGGTCGGCGAAGCGCCTGAAGGAAGCCGGCGCTGATTGCGTGAAGATCCTGCTGTATTACACGCCGTTCGACGACGCGAAGATCAATGATCACAAGCATGCCTGGGCCGAGCGTATTGGCGATGAATGCAAAGCCAACGACATTCCGTTCTTCCTCGAACTGGTGGGATACAAAGAAGGTCTCGATGAGAAGGGCGCGGAGTACGCGAAGTTGAAGCCCGAGGTCGTCGCCAAGTCGATGGAAGAGTTCTCGAAAGACCGCTACGGCGTCGATGTGCTGAAGGTGGAAATTCCGGTGAACCTGCAGTTCGTCGAAGGCGCGAGGTCTTTCAAGGGAACGAAGGCCTACACCAAAGCTGAGGCGCTGGATCACTATCGCGCCGCTGCTGCTACCACCAGCAAGCCGTTTATCTATCTGTCGGCGGGCGTCAGCAATCCAGAGTTCATCGAAGACCTGGAGTTCGCGGCGGAATCGGGCGTGAAGTTCAACGGCGTGCTGTGCGGCCGCGCCACATGGAAAGACGGCATTCCGATCTTTGCCGAGAAAGGCGTCGATGCCTTCCGCAAGTGGCTGGAGACGGAGGGCGTTGCCAACATCAACAACGTGAATAATGCGTTGAAGGCTGCCACACCGTGGTACAGCATCTATGAGGTGCCCGCGGCGGCAGGACGGTAAGGCGAGCACAATTCATTCAGGGAAGGCGCGCGAAATGCGCGCCTTTTCGTATCAGGAGAAGAGGCAATGGACTCGCAAGTCCAGCACGAAAAGAATTTTCATCGCTTCGCCCTCCATCTCGGAGAAGCAACCGCCATGCTCACCTACAAAGAAGAGGGCGATACCATCTACCTGGTTCACACTGAGGTTCCGGCGGAGATGGAAGGGAAGGGGATTGGTGGCCAGCTTGCCAAAGCGGCCCTCAACTACGCACGCGAGAATGGATTGAAAGTCGTGGCTCGTTGTCCGTTCGTAGCGTCGTACTTACAGCGGCACCCGGAATACAACGATCTTCTTGCGTCTTAGACCGGGGAATGTAAAAAGGCAGCCACGGTTGCGGGTGGGGGGCAAGCGAGAACAGGTCCTTCGCTCCGCTCAGGATGACAAGCTCGTAACTGGTGGCTCGGTCTTACACATCGATCATTTTCTGCAACTGGCGCAGTAGCCGCCGATCTCAAAGCGCGCGATGAGAATGTGAAAGTGGCAGTCGCGCTCCACCTGACCTTTTACGCGATCGAATAAGTCGCTCTCGAACTCCTGGACTTTGCCGCAGCGCAGGCAGGTCATGTGCATGTGGTCGCGCTGCGGCCTGCGCTCATAGAAGTGTCCCTCACCTTTCACGTGCAGCAAGTCCAACTCGTCAACTAATCCCTGCCGCTTCAGCAGGGCCAGAGTGCGATAGATGGTGACGCGGTTAATCGTGGGATCGACCTTCGAGGCCTTGCGCAGAATCTGTGCGGCGTCGAGATGCTGCTTAGCCGTCTCGATAATTTCCAGAATGATGCGACGTTGGCGGGTCAGGCGGATTCCGCGGCTCAGCAGCACATTCTGCAAGGCGCCAGCGGCGGCAGTTTCAGCGTATGGCATCCCACGTCTCCCACATCGGTTGCAGACCGTTACAACCCACGTGCAACCAAATCTCGCAATTACGAGGCGAACCTATTGTGCTACTCACTCCAGATGCTGCCTAATAGATATGAGCTATTTGCAACCAAGTTGCAAGTATTATTGCAATTATCAGTTGCAACGATGTTGCAACTAGGAGATTATTTCTCATTCTACCATCTGCGAGGTTCCGTAGTGAGAGCATTGCGCGGCAGGATGTCGAGCGCGAAATGGAGCTGAAGCTCATCTTGTCGAGCAATGTCGGTGGCTGGAATATCTCAGAGAACTTCATCACAGAGAAAAATCTGTCGGGTGAGCCGTGGGAAATAAAGAACCTGTTTCACTGACCCACGGCGTTGGTCGCCGACAAGGGCGCGCGCCTGGGCAGCAATTCGCCGATGCGGCGGATCTGTGCTCCCACGCCCTTCAGTTTTTCCTCGATGCGCTCGTAGCCGCGATCGATGTGGTAAACACGATCGATGATGGTTTCGCCATCGGCCACGAGTGCGGCGAGCACCAGCGATGCCGACGCGCGCAAATCGCTGGCCAGCACCGCCGCTCCGCTCAGCGGAGTTTTTCCCCGAACCACCGCTCGCCGGCCGTCGATCTTGACGTTGGCGCCCATGCGCACCAGTTCGTGAGCGTGCATGAAGCGGTTCTCGAAGATGTTCTCGGTGATGATGCTGGCGCCTTCGGCCTGCGTAGCGAGCGTCATGAACTGCGCCTGCATGTCAGTGGGGAAGCCGGGGAATTCCTCTGTTGTGATGTCAGCGGCTTTTAACGGTGCATCGCTCATCACGCGCACACTCTCGCCATTGCTGCGCAGGGTGACGCCGCACTCCTGCAGCTTTTCGAGAAGCGCTCCGAGGTGCAGCGGATCGCAGCCTTGGACCATCAGGTCTCCTCCGGTGAGAGCGGCGGCAATAATGAATGTGCCCGCCTCAATGCGGTCGGGGATGATGCGATGACGCGCTCCATGCAGCTTCGCAACTCCCTGCACTCGAATGGTGTGGGTCCCGGCGCCTTCGATTCGCGCGCCCATCTTGTTCAGCAAGGCAGCCAGATCTGAGACTTCGGGCTCGCGCGCGCAGTTTTCCAGAACAGTTTCGCCCTCGGCGAGAGTCGCAGCCATCAGCAGGTCTTCGGTGCCGGTAACTGTAATCTTCTCGAATACGACGCGCGCGCCCTTAAGCCGATCAGCGCGGGCTTCGATATACCCGTGTTCCTGAGTGATTTTCGCGCCGAGCTTTTCCAGTCCCTTGATGTGGAGATCGATGGGACGCGCGCCGATGGCGCAGCCTCCGGGCAGAGAGACGCGGGCATGCCCCATGCGCGCTACCAGCGGCCCCAGCACCAGGGTTGAGGCGCGCATGGTTTTGACTAACTCGTAGGAAGCTTCGGGCTTGGCGAGATTGCTGCAGTTGATGGTGGTGCGATGCTGTGCGCGTCCGTAGCCCAGTTCGACTTCGGCGCCCATAGCAGCCAGCAGCTTGCGCTCGGTCTCGATGTCGCGAACCTGAGGAACATTCTCGAGGATGACATCTTCTTCTGTGAGCAGAGCAGCCGCCATGGCGGGCAACGCAGCGTTCTTGGCGCCGCTCACGCGCACCGTGCCTAATAGCGGACTGCCGCCGCGAATAACTAATTTATCCATGACAAACGGATGGTAGGAGCGCGCGCTGCGAGCGCGTTGTAACAATTGTACGAGGAACGCCGCTTTTCTGCTTCCAGAGAGGTTGCCTAAATCCAAGCAAGCAGGTCCTTCGACTCCGTTCGGTTGTCCCACACTGTGGGACAACCTCACTTCGCTCAGGATGACAATGGTTAAGGATCGAGCTTTGTCGCACGACCAAGGTCGTGCCCTGACGCGATGCATGCTGCACCAGAGGTTCGTGGCAGCCTGAGGTTAGGTTCCTTCAATGGTCTCGAGAATCGCATCGTGCAGCTGCGGCCGGACTTCACGAATGAGCTGGGATCTGCGATCGGGCCAGGTGCGGTTGGTCAGCAACGTCACTGAGAGATGGCGCTTCGGGTCGATCCACAGGGAGGTACCGGTGAAGCCCAGGTGTCCATAGGAGGTCGGCGCAAAGCGTGTGCCTGAAGAAGAAGGATGAGATGGCGTATCCCAGCCCAGGGCGCGTGATGTCCCGCGCGGCGATTCTTCGCGGCGGGTGAACAGCGCCAAGGTTTCGGGCCTTACCAGAGGTGCGCCTCCGCGCAGCATACACTCGGCGAAGATTGCGAGGTCGGTTGCCGAGGCGAACATGCCGGCGTGACCGCTGACGCCGCCCATCACCCAGGCGTTCTCGTCGTTGACCTCACCCTGGATTGCTCGTTTGCGGAAGGTGCGGTCGTGTTCTGTGGGAGGAATCTGCGCGCGCAGATCGAGCGGAGGTACGAACCAGGTTCGGGTGAGGCCAATCCGGTCGAAGATCTCGCGTTGTGCGAATTGGCCCAGCGGCTCTCCTGCAATGCGTTGGAGAATTTCGCCCAGCAGGATGAATCCGATGTCGCTATATTCGGCGCGAGTGCCGGGCGCGGCTGTCAGCGGAGTCGTCATGGCAGCGCGCAACAGTTCATCTCGGTTGTGCGCGAACTCGAAGAGCTTCTCGTAGGCGGGAAGTCCACTGGAGTGTGCCAGCAGCATACGGACGGTCACGGCTTCGCGCTTTTGTTTCTGATGTGTCGGGCTAAGGTTGACGAACTCAGGCAGCAGTTGCGCGACCGGCGCTTCCAGCTTAAGAGATTGCCGCTCGAATAGAATCATCGCGACACTGGTGGTCGCCACAGCCTTGGTGATGGAAGCGATATCGAACACCGTGTCAGCCGTCACCTGAGGAGCGCTGTCATCATAGGTAAAGCGGCCAAATCCGTGGGAGGCGATCAGCTTCCCCTGATGGGCCACCGCCAGCGATGCGCCGGGGAATGCATGCTGCTCCATGGCATCGCGCAGGATGGCGAAAGCGCGCGCGAATTGCTTCTGCTGATCCCGATAATCGGGACGGAGAGACACCTGCGTTGTGGGCAGACTGTGCAAGTACACCTTTAGAGCGGGCGGGAACAGTAGAGCTAGACCTTATAATACGAGATGATGATAGCCCGATACTCAAGCGCGATTCACCATATCTTGCTCGCAAGTCAGGAACTTCTTCCGTTTTGAAACAGCGTGTCTGCCCGTTCCGTTCGCTGGTCACTGTGCTTGTTTTGCTCGCCGGTGTGCTTCCTGGCTTCAGCCAGCTTACTGCGCCCGCAGCCAAACCCGCCCCTGATCGCTTTCAGCCCCTCGACCTGATACTGCAAACTGCGGTTGTCAACAAGCTCACGCCGGGTGTGGTCTGCATTGTTGGGCATAATGGCGCCGTCATTTATCGCAAGGCATTCGGCTTTCGCTCGGTCAATCCTATGCTGGAGACGATGACGGTCGATACTGTCTTCGATATGGCGTCGTTGACCAAGGTTATGGCGACGACAGGGTCGATCCTGCGCATGGTGCAACTGGGGCAGATTAAGCTGAACGATCCGGTGGCAAAGTACATTCCCGACTTCGCACAGAACGGAAAAGAGGACGTCACTATCCGCCAGTTGCTGACGCACTATTCCGGGCTGCGCGCCGACCTCGACTTGCGTCCGACGTGGAGTGGAATGGAAGAAGGCTATCGCCGCGCCAACGCGGAAAAGCTTATCAACCCCCCGGGTTCGACGTTTCTGTACAGCGATATCAATTTCATCGTGCTTGGTGAGTTGGTGCAGAAGGTGGGCGGCATAACGCTGAACCAGTACGCGGAAACGTTCATCTTCGGCCCGCTGGGCATGAACACGACGCGCTTTCTTCCGCCACTGGCTTGGCTGGCACGCACGGCGCCTACCCAGGTGAACGAAAAAACGGGAGAGGTGCTGCGGGCAGTGGTGCACGATCCCACGGCTCGCGCCATGGGCGGAGTCGCTGGTCACGCGGGACTATTCTCGACCGCGGATGACACTGCGAAGTTCGCGCAAGCGATGCTCAACGGTGGCGCACCGGTGTGGTCGCGCGAGATTGTTGAGAAGATGACAACGCCCCAGCAGCCTCCGAATCTCACGGTTGTGCGTGGCCTGGGTTGGGACATCGACAGCCCGTTCTCATCGAATCGTGGAGACTTGTTGCCGGTAGGCTCCTACGGCCATACGGGGTTCACCGGAACGTCGCTGTGGATCGATCCCACAACCGACAGCTACATCATTTTGCTGACTAACGCCGTTCACCTGAAGGGAGGAACGGTCATCGCTCTGCGAACCGAGGTTGCGACCGCGGTGGCGTCGATCCTGAACTTGAGCGTGCCGCAAGAGCAGAAGTACCGGTTGTCGCGCATCACAGGGTACAACGAAGTCGCAGCCGCCAGCCGGCGAATCGTCGCCCGGAACGGAAGAGTCTTGCTCGGGATTGATGAATTGGAGTCCAGCGACTTCGAGGCGCTGCGCCAGTTCGGAACCAACAAGCCACGCATCGGCCTGCTAACCAATCAGGCTGCGGTCGACAGCCTTGGCCATCGGACGATCGACGTTCTGGCACATGGAAGTGGCTTGCATTTGGCTGGCGTCTTTGACGTCGATGGTGCGGAGAGCGCGGCTTCGAAAGACCCTGCGACCGGCGTCCCCGTCTACGGTCTTGGCGGGGACCAGGCGGGAAGTCGTCCATCAATCGACGCGCTCCGCAACTTCGATGTGATCGTCGTCGATGTGCAGGACACCGGTGCTCGGGTTTCGCCTCTGACATTGGACTTGGCCGCTTTTCTCGACACTGCTGCCAAGGCGGGTAAGCCTGTCGTGATCCTGGATCGTCCGAACCCGCTGAACGGAGCTTACGTGCAGGGGCCGGTTGTGGACGCGGGACACGCAGGTTACCAGTCGCTGCCTCCGCGGCATGGTTTGACAGTTGCCGAACTTGCCAAGCTATTGAATGCGGAACGGAACATCAACGCCAAACTTACCGTCGTTCCAATGAAGGGATGGATACGCGGCGACTGGTTCGATTCAACAGGGTTGCTGTGGGTTAATCCAGCGCCCGATATCAAGGATGTGCAGCAGATGCTGCTCTACTCCGGAGTGGCCCTGCTGGAGGGAACGGACATCTCGATACGCAAGGGAGCGAACTCCGCCTATGAAATGCTGGGTGCGCCCTGGATACACGCGGTCGAGTTTGCCGAGTACCTTAACGAACGCAAGATCGAAGGTGTGCGCTTTCTTCCCGTCCAGTTCACTCCCGCTTTGGGCAAACATGCGCGGCAGCAATGCGGCGGTGTGAACATCATGGTCATCGATCGCGAGACGCTCGACCCTGCGGAATTGGGGATCGAACTGGCCGCGGCTTTGCACAAGTTGTATCCGAAAGACTTCGACATGACGCGTCTGTCGGATTCGCTTGGAAATCAGTCGGTCGTGCAAGCATTGCAGAACGGAGAAGATCCGCGCCGCATCGCCGACGATTGGCGCGATGGCTTGGATCAGTTCATGCAGGTCAGGGCGAAGTACCTGATCTACTGAGAACACGTTCGAGCTCTGACGGACATGGTATTCTGCGTTGCCGTGCCGTTCAAGACCGAAGCAAAACTGCTGGAGCACCTCAGCGCCCATGGGCATGAATTTGGTGTCACCACGGCAGAAGAGTATCTCCTGCTGGCTGAGCGCTTTTTAATGGGCGCGTGCCCTTTAGACGTGCGAGAATGCTTGCGACCTCAGGGTGGGTATTGCCGTTACAATGAACTAAGTAACGAATACGGAGCCGTTACCGCGGATGGGCTCATAGCGACCTTTATGAAGCCCGATCCAGCGGTGCATGGCCTACCGACAAACTTGGATTACTTTCTGCGGAAGTGTAGGTAACTAGATCCCATGTTTTTCTGCCCTGTATGCGGATACCCCGGTTGGCCGGATGCTCCTCCCAATGAATATGACATCTGCCCGTCTTGCGGTACGGAGTTTGGCTATCACGACGTGCTGAAGACCCATTCGCAACTAAGAAGCAAATGGATTGCTGCAGGACCAGTTTGGCAAAGCAGAGTGGTTGCTCGCCCGTACGATTGGGATGCCTGGAAACAAATGGAAATTGCGGGACTAGTACCGGTTGTACCGTCATATGAATGGAGCGCTTGGAGTTCTCCGCCAATTGAGCGATACACGTCCGAGTGGCGAACCGCATGAAATGTCCGATCTTTTGTGCGTGCGAGAAGGTCGTTTTCGACAAGAATGAGACTGCTTCGCTCATCAGCGTCCTGCAAAATGTGGATGTGCGTGTTCCTGTCACACCTCCTGAATATGCAACGCTTCCCAAAGAATGGTTTATCTTCACGCGTTGGGACGTTTCTGATTCAGAACCCGGGAAGATCTTTGAGCAGGTGTGGCAGGTCCTTTGGCCAGACGGGGAAAAATTTGTGGAGCATCGAGCTCCCCTGAATGCCACTTCGGAAAAACGCGACGATGACGTGCGCCAAGGATATTTTCAGCTAGCGAGTTTTCCGTTTGGCCAGCAAGGCAAAATGAGGCTTCTAACTTGGTTGGACTTCGATGGGCAGCGGGTCTCAGAAATAGAGGAGTCTGGCTTTTGGGTGCAACACCATCTGCTCCCGGTGAGCACGGAGCATTCTGTAGCCTAGATTGTCCAGGTTGAAATCACTGATTATGGGTCTTGGCTTTATCGATCTCAATGGTTCGCTCCAAGACCATTTCGACCGAACTTCCCGGACCGAGCGCAACGTCAGGTCCGCGCGTCAGTAACACTGTAGCTAATCCAACCACGCCCCCGACTCCGGCGCCGATGCCTGCTCCCTTACCGCCGTCTGCGATGGCGCCAATTGCGGCGCCAGGGATGGTTGAGACAGCGATGGTTTGCGCGTCCTTACCTTTGGAACCAGACTGCTCGATGGTGCCTTCATTGTCCTTCATGGCGCTGTTGTTCGAGCCCGGCACTCCCTCGACGGCCCCGGGCAACAGGATCGTATAGCCGTTGGGAAAAATCATCGATGTGAAGGTCATGTTCAATTGCGCGCGTCCCTTCACCTTCCCCGGATGAACGATGCTGTGAATCGTGCCCTGAACGAAGGTGCCTTCAGGAATCACGATCCGGTTGTTTTGGACGATGGGGAAGGCTGTCTGCGCATAAACGGGATCCCCCACCCGGGCGCTGTGCGTACTGATGGCCTGCTTCAGGGTCAAAGGGATCTTTGTTCCTGCCGGCACCGTCAACGTCTGTGATGGTTGGGGTGTCGCCGGCTGATCAATCCGCGACTCCCTGGCAGTCGGCGCCACACGAGGCGTGATCTGCGGTTGATCTTGCGCAAAGACCGGAAGTGCACCGGCGGCGAGTGCCGCAACCAGCATGAAGTTATGCTTCATAACTCTCCCCAACTCAGATGTTCACTCTCTTGAACGCAAGCAGTCGGACGAAGTCGCGCTACTGAAGATTGTATAGAGCATTCACGTGAGAATTTACCGTGATCTTCTGCGGTGTAAATTCTTCGGTCGCCGGAGGCGGCGGCGCGGCACCATATTCCATGGCCGAGGCTTTCATCACCATGGGCCGCATAATCGGTCCTGGCTCGGAGACGTCGACCGAGGCGTAAGAAAGCGTACCTAACGTATGGCTGCTGCTCTGCGCGACGGCTTGCGCCAACTGTCGGGTCTTGCGCATCGCGTCTTCTACCGCCTTCACTTTGGCCGCATCCATGTCCTCCAGGATGTAGCTCACAGCTTGACTGTCGGTAACGTCAAGGCTGAAGAGATCGTTGGTGAGCGGACCAACCTTGGCGAAGTCCTTGAACTTGATGCTGATGCTGCTGTTCACGCGATAGCCCACCAGCTTACGCTTGGGATTCTTGTAGTCATACACCGGCGAGACGACGAACTGGCCGATCTGCGCCAGCTTGGGATCAAGACCGTTTTTGCGCAGAAGGTCGCGTACCTGCTCGGCCGCTTGTTTGGCGCGATCACTCGCCGCCTGCAGCGTTTCGTTTTGCGCGGAGATGTTGAAGGTTACCAGCACCGTATCCGGGTCGGCTTCGAACTTGCCGTCCGCACCGACGAATACAGTATTAGCTATGATCCCGCGCTCGCGATCTTGCGCCATACCTGCCATGGCGCTGAACATCAGCGTAAGCGCCAGAAACATCCGCAACCACATTTTGCGTTCTTGCATGATGTACTCAGACGGGCGTGGTTTGTGACAGTGAGCGGAACTCGCTCGATGGAGCGTGGCCTCGTCGCCCGGACGCATCATAGCCGAGCCGATGCAAGTTTGCCACAACGCCCCGAAAATCGTAACTGGTGCAAGCCCCATAGATGGGGGGACGAAACTCATTCGTCATCGGCTTGTAGTCATCTAACTATTGGAAACTGCCGATTAAAGAGGTAAGTTGCTGCTGATGGCCGAAACTGGCCTCTCCAAAGGTGCGTTATGCGCAAATGGTATGTGCCATTGACAGTTGCGAGCATCGGGGGATTGGGAGTGTTTCTGTTCAGTGAACCCGGTCGCAGAGCCCTGCGTTGGGCAGGTCAATACGTGCGCTGGAATTCAGAGGGATTGCTGGAATGGAACGATGGGGCAGAGGCTGAGTTGCAAGAGATTCAGTCGGCCCTGAGTGCGATTGCCGAATCGTTGCAGCCGCGAACGGAACTGGGGCAGTAAGCATTAGTTTCTAAAAAGCCCCACCCCGGCAAAAGAAGCCGGAATGGGGCACCCATTATTCCAATGGGGCACCCACTTATTCTGTAGCACCGCTCTTTCTGTCGCCCGCTTATCCGGCGCTGATTTCGTTGATCTTTCCCGCCATACGGACGTCCCGCTGCGTAACGCCTCCCGAGTCATGCGAAGTGAGCGAGAGCTTCACCTTGTTGTAATTGATGGTGATGTCGGGATGATGATTAATGGCCTCCGCGGCCTCAGCAATGCGGTTTACGAACCCCATGGCTTCAACAAAATTAGGAAATTCGAATACCCGCTCGATGGTGTCGCCATGCGCGGTCCAGCCCGTCAGGCCAGCGAGCGCCTGGTTTAATTCCGCTCCACTCAGCACAGCACTCATGCGCTTCTCCGACGAGGAATGATACTGGAAACTGGTGCCGAAGGTTTGTTAATTGATGGTTGACGAGAAATGGCGCGTGCGGGCGCGCTTCCCACGCCCACCATCGCTGATCTGGTCGCGCAACTTGATCCAGAATTCAGTTGAAATGGAAAGAAACACGTTTACAACATTGGGATCGAATTGGGTTCCTGAGTGCTTCTCAATCTCTCGCAGCGCTGAAGGCATCGACTGAGCTGCGCGGTAGGGGCGATCGGAGGTGATGGCATCGAAGGCATCAGCGACGGCAAACACGCGCGCTCCTAGATGGATTTGCTCGCCCCGCAGACCTCGTGGATAACCGCTGCCGTCAAAATGCTCCTGGTGAGAGTACACGATCTCCGCCGGCTCATGCAGGAAAGGGATTTTGCGCAGCATCTGATAGCCCAGCAGACAGTGTTCGCGCATGATTGCCTGCTCTTCGGGAGTGAGCCGGCCCGGCTTGCGAAGGATCGCGTCCGGTATGGCCATCTTGCCTATGTCGTGCAAGAACGCGCCGCGCCCGATTACCTTGCGAACCTGGTCGGTCAAACCCAGGGCATGAGCTATGGCCATAGTAAACGCCGTCACTCTTTTGGAATGGCCTTCGGTTTCGGCGTCTTTCAGGTCGAGCGCATTGCCCAGCGCTTCGAGCGTGATGTCGTAGGAGCGCTCTAACTCAGCCATGGCACGTTCACGGTCGGCAAGGGCCCGCTTCAAGTCCCCCATGGCTCCGTCAAGCAGATCGGTTCTGGCCTTTACCAGGGATTCCAACTCGTTCTTGTAGGCGAGGTTCTCCAGTTCTAGGCGGCGCTTCTCCAGTGCCCGCGCAACCACTGCCAGCAATTGCTCACGTTGAAAAGGCTTGGGCAGGTAATCGTAGGCGCCCATACGTATGGCTTCCAAGGCCACGGAAATATCGTGAACTCCTGTAACCATCACCACCGGAACGTCGCGATGGCTACGGCGTACGTAGTCCAGGAGGCTGAACCCGTTGGTTCCGGGCATAAGTAGGTCAGTCAGAATTAGCGACCATCTCTTTGTGGCCAGCGTGGCTATGGCTGCCTGCACCGAAGAGGCCTGCTCCACGGAATAGCCGGCCGACTGCAGAGTATCCGCGAGTGACTGCCGAATTGCTTCTTCGTCGTCGAGAATCAGTATCGGTTCGGCCGTTATGGACACGTTTCTCAATCCTGCGTGAGTTGCATTGTACTCGCCGACGCTACTATTCACATCGGCTAATTTGGCGCGGCTCTTGCCCCTGGATACGACAGCCTTTCACCCCGGCCGCAGTTGAAGTTTCACGCCTGCCGCCAAAATTACATGGCCTGTTTCCCAGGGGAGTGGTATGCCGATGCCAACTGAAGGCATGCCACACCACAATTTCGTCGTCCGGCGACGTAGTTAGTTCTATCACCTTAGTTCCTTTGGGCAAGAACTGGTTCCTGCCTAGGAATTGATGCCTCTTGTTTTCAATTGTTTACAGGGAATCCTCAAGATTTAGGAGTCAGTCTGCCGGGATGGGTTACGTGATTGCATTGCTCTGGGTGTGAGCGACGCGAACACGATTTCAAATCAAAGTACAAGAACTAAGCAACAGTCTGTTTCGCCGTTCAGGGTTCCCGTTCACAAGTTGCAGCATTCCCCAGGAGGACTCGAGATGTTGAACACCATGCAGGAAGCCCGCACCCAGGTTACCGGATTTTCGCCCCAGACGACGGTTGCCGCATCGCAGCGCCGAGAGGTTTTCGAGCGCAATCGCCATCACGTTTATGCGGTCGCTTTTTGGATGACCGGCAACGAACTCGCGGCTGAGGACCTGATGAGCGATACGTTCCGCGAAGCGTTCCTGGCTACCCCGAACCCCAGCGTCGAAGATATCGACCGGGCACTGGCTGGCGAGTTGAAAAAGACCTTTGATATGCCGGTGTTCACCCTGGACTGCGTGCCGTCTCGCGAAGTTCGCAACGTAAGGAGCAACATCCTCCGCACCGAACTGGAACTCGCCGTCATTGAGTTGCCGCCTACCGAGAAGTTCGTTTTCCTGATGCACGATGTCGAAGGATACGATTGCGATCGCGCTGCACGGTTAATCGGTATTACGGAACGCGAGTCGCGCCTCGCCTTGCATCAGGCCCGTTTGCGGGTTCGTGAATTGCTTGTTAAGTAGCTCTCATCGTCCTCTCTCTCCTGAACCTACCTCCGCCCCTCGAAAGAGGGGCATTTTTATCGCCTCGACAAGAGCGCGTTGGAGTTCTTCGATCTGCGCCTGGCCGGTGAGATAGCTGACGATCATGATTCGGATTACGCTACGCCCGCCAACCCTGGTTTCTGATATCCAGCGGCGACCGTCGCGTGTGACCCGATCAACCAGGTCGATGTGGGCCTGGGCAAGCTCATCGCCTTCGCCGGCATTCTTCAGTCGAAGATTGAGTATCGGCAATACCTGCGGAGCCGCCAGTTGGAACGCATCACTGGACTGCACCCACTCCGCGAACTCACGCGCCAACTGCAGTTGACTATCGATGAGCGACTGATAACCTGCGCGTCCATGCATCTGCAGCGTGAGCCATAGCTTCAGCGAGTTCATGCGTCGCGTCCACTGCATCGACACTTTGAAATTGTCGAGCGGCACGCCCGGAACCGGCTTCGGCATGTAAGGCGTAGTCACGCCGAATGCCGCCTGCATGGCTTGCGGACGGCGGGTGAGGATGATTCCCGCGACGAACGGGACGGCCAGCCATTTATGCGGATCGATGGTGACGGAGTCGCAGCGTTCGATGCCGTTCACTAAATACCGGGAGCGATCACTGAACGTAACCGCTGCTCCGTAGGCGCCGTCAAGATGAAGCCACAGGCCTTCGCGCTGGCAGAGGTCCGCAATTGCTGGAATGTCGTCGATGATGCCGGAGTTGGTGGTGCCGGCAGTGGCGACGACGCAGAACGGTTTGCGCCCCGCGCGCCGGTCGTCGGCAATTGCTCGCCGCAACGCAGTGACGTCCAAGGCGAACTGGTGGTTCAGCGGAACGCGGCGCAGAGCCTTACGTCCCAGTCCGAGCAGGCCAACCGACTTGTCTAGCGAATGGTGCGACTCCGCCGAGGCATAGACGACGGGTTGGGCTCCAATCGACGCCACGCCGTCCTCGATTGCTTGAGGGAAATGCGTTGCCAGCGCCAGAGCCAGCGCGCTGAAGTTGGCTTCGTTGCCTCCGCTGGTGAAAGAGCCGTCGAAGGGCTGCTGCCATCCGAAGCGCTCGCCAATCCAGCGGATGGTTTCGGCTTCGATTTTGGTCGCGAGCTGCGAACGTCCTGTTGTGGCCAATTGCGGATTGAGCGCGGCAACCAGGGCCTCGGCCAGAACGCCGGCATAAGTCGGAGTGGGGTTCATCAGGCCGAAGTAGTTGGCCGAGCTGAGATGAAAGCCACGGTCGGTCATCTCGGTGGCCGTTTTTCGCAGGAATGCTGTCAGCTCTTCGTGAGCATTGCCGTTCAGGCCGCAGTGGTCGGCGGATTGCTGAAGAACGCCAGTCTCCGGCATGGAATCGCGTAGCGGCGCAAACGAGCGCTGCTCAACAGGCGCCTGCACTGGCCGGGTAGCCAGCGACTCAAAGTAGTCGTTGATTAAGTCAATCAGCTCGTAGCCGAGCTGGCGCCGAGTGGCGAAGTTCAGTTCAAAGTTCGATTGGGACACAATACGATATTAGGTGATTCGGAGTGTCCCGAGGATTCGCGGTTACCTCTGTGATTGTGGGTAACAAGTCGGATGGCAGTTCGGTGGAAGCCCACGCATTTATGCGTGGGAAATGAAACGCAGTGAAAGAAAGCGCTTTAGCGCCGGGCGCGGGGAGAGCCGGGGCTAAAAGCCTTCGACTTCTTGCGCTAGTTCCCCCGCATGAATGCGGGGGCTTCCACCCTGGGGGACATCTGCCAGATTCTGCCTCGCCATATCCGCAAATTCGGAAACAAAGGTATACTTCTTGACAACCAGGTGCGGTGAGGCAGGTTTGTGGTAAGTCTAACTCTGTCAACCGCCAACCAGTACGGTGCGGAGTAAGAAGTGAATCCCGACGGCGCAGCTCGCAGAGCACCCGAAGGCACGGCTGTTTCCAGCGGAGAGAGTTCGGCAGCCCAACGACCGGCTGCTTTGAACTCGGAAGGACAACCTCGCTCCGGGCCTGACTTTGAGGCCACCCTCCCCGAAGGTGCCGTATCCCCGGTGCCGATATCCCGTTCGCCAAAGCTTGTCGCGCAGCCGAAAAGCGATCCCTCGAACGATGTCACCATGGCCGAGCCCCGCAAACCGCGTGACCCAAGCTCCGGAGCCGCGCAGCAGGTCTTCGCTTCCATCGGCGCGACTATCTTCGAAGTGGGCAGCGTGCTCGGCGGTCGCTACGAAATACAAGCGCTGCTGGGCATGGGTGGCATGGGCGCGGTTTACAAGGCGCATGATCTGGAGGTCGATCGCGCTGTCGGACTGAAGGTAATTCGTCCCGACCTTGCCGGAAATCCCGCAATCCTTGCGCGCTTCAAGCAGGAGCTGGTTCTAGCCCGCCAGGTCACGCACAAGAACATCATTCGCATCTACGACCTCAGCGAAGCCGAGGGCGTGAAGTTCATCACCATGGAGTTCATCGAAGGTGAGGACTTGCGCACCATCCTGACGCGCCAGGGCAAGCTCACGCCCGATGAAGCTATCGGCATCATTCGTCAGTCATGTTCGGGATTGCAAGCCGCGCACCAAGAAGGTGTCATACACCGAGACCTGAAGCCCAGCAACATCATGCGCGATGGTGCAGGCCGCGTCGTCATCATGGATTTCGGCTTGGCGAAGACGGTCGCCAGCGATGGCATGACCCAGACCGGAATGATGATCGGCACCATGGAGTACATGTCGCCCGAGCAGGCCATGGGCTCCGACCTGGACGCGCGCTCCGACATCTTCGCCATCGGGCTGATCTTCTACGAGCTGATTACCGGCAACATGCCCTACCGGGCGGAGAGTGCCATTGCCAGCCTGGTCAAACGGACGCAGGAACGCGCTATCCCGCTGCATGAAGTCGATCCCGCCGTGCCACACGCGGTAAGCCAGATCGTCGGCAAGTGCCTGGAGCGCGATCCCAAGAACAGGTATTCGTCGGTTCAAGAACTGCTTGACGATCTCGATGTCGCGCAGGGAAAGCGGCCGCGCTCCAGCGGGATTGGGCGTTCGGCGCTGCGGCAGAGCGCTTTTAGCAGCGATGCTCTAACCGAAGGCGCTCCGTCACCGGCCATTCCGCAGCCCGCGATCGCGCCCCAGGCCGGACTTCCGCGCAAATGGATGGTTTTGGCGACGGCTGTGCTGGTCGCGGTACTCGGCGCGGGTGGCTATTTCGTTTTCAAGAAGCACCCGACCAGCCAGAGCTCTGAGTCGCCTGCGGCAACCATGTCGCTGGCCATCATTCCTTACTACAATGCCTCCGGCGAGACGAGTATCGATTGGCTATCGTCCAGCTTGTCGGAGACGCTGGGCGCCGATATCGGTCCATCGGTAGGCATCCGGCTGGTTTCGCAGAGCCGCCTGCAGCAGGTGCTTCGCGATCTGAATATCTCGGCACAGCAGCAGCTCGATCTCTCGACGCTCAAACGCATCGCTGACTTCACCAATGCCGACACCGTGGTCACGGGCAAATACGTGAAGATCGGCGATCAGATTCAGATCAACTCCACGGTTTACGATCTGAAACGCGACCGCCAGTTCGATATTGTCACCAACGTTGCCGGAGACAAGAACCTGTTGGCTTCCATCACCGCGCTGGCACAAGATGTGCGCGCGAAGCTCGCCACCAGTCCGGCAATGCTGGACGCGCTGCAGTCGCGCGCTCCCTTCATCCTGACGCAGTCGGTACCCGCGTTGCGCTCCTATAACGAAGGACTGCAACTGGCTCGGGCGAACAACTACAGCGAAGCGGCCAAGAAGTTCGAAGAAGCGACCGGCGAAGATCCCACGTTTGCGCTGGCGTTTTCGCACCTGGGGCTCACCTACAAGGCCTTGAATTTCGACGATAAGGCCGACCTGGCATCGCGACGAGCTGTGACCCTCAGCGACAATCTGCCGGATAACGAGAAGTTCCTGATCCAGGCGAATAACGCGGTTGTGACCGGTGACACCGACAAAGGAATTGCGGCCTACGAGAAACTGACCACCGCCAATCCCGACGACACTGACGCGCAGTTTGCGTTAGCCAAGCTCTACGGGAAGGCAGGGAACTACGATGCGGCTCGCCAGCGTCTGGCGAGAGTTCGCAGTGAGGACAAGAACAATCCTGATGTTCTGTATTACAGCGGCCGGATCGAGATTGAAGCCGGCACACCGCAGGATGGCCTCAATTTCCTGAGCTCGGCCTACAACCTGGCGACGCAAACCAATAACCAGGTGCTGAAGGGAAATATCCTGCAGGCCGAGGGCATCGCCTACAAGCTGCTACATCAGCCGAAAGAGGCGCTGAAAAATTATCAGGAGGCGCTGGCGATTGGCAAGTCGCTCAACTTGCAGAGCGCGGTGGCCGCTAGTTTGAATGAGATCGGTCAAATGCAGGCCCAGATGGGCGACAGCAGCGCGGCGCTCGCCAGCTTCAAGGAATCGCTGGATATCCGCAGAAGCATC
This sequence comes from uncultured Acidobacteriaceae bacterium, assembly GCA_963846795.1. GTDB lineage: Bacteria > Acidobacteriota > Terriglobia > Terriglobales > Acidobacteriaceae > CAVVDY01. Next base: position 538,031 of record CAWJXJ010000009.1, on the reverse strand, counting down.
GGCGACAAGAACGGCATGGCGCTCGGCCTGCTCGAATTGGGCTCGTACTACAACGATCATGCGAAATACGACGACGCACTGAAAGCGTTGAACGAAGCTTTGACGCAATTCCGCGATCTGGGGGACCAGGGGGCGCAAGCCACGTGCCTGAACAATATTGGGACGGCAGAGTTTGGGCTGGGCAACTTTCAAGCAGCGTTGACTTATTACCAGCAGTCGCTCGACATCAGTCAAAAACTGAAGGCATCGGATGGCATTGCCCAGTCGCTACACAACCTGGCCGACACTAACCGCAAACTGGGCCAGTACGACGTCGCCATCAGCCAATACCTGAAGGCCATCGATACCGCTCGTGCCGCCGGAGATCAAGGTCGCGTGGCGCTGGAATCGACCAGCTTGGGAGAACTCTTCGCCACCCAGGGACAATACAGCCGCGCGCTGAGTTCTTATGAGGAAGCAGTCAAAGGATTCCAGGCTACCAACGACCGGACTCGTCTCATGGCGGCGGCGCTGGGTGGATACGGTAACGTGCTGTCGATGGTCGGCAGGGAAGCAGAAGGTCAGCAGAAGCTGCAGGACGCACTGAAGATTGCGACCGAGGCCCAGAGCGATACCTGGGTTGCGCAAACCTTGACCTGGCTCGGCGACAGCTACACCTATGCCGGGGCATTTTCTGACGCCAAACAGCAGTATGACAAGGCTGCGGCTGCGGCGGCGCGCGCCAAAGATCGCGAACAGGCGGCGCTGTCACGCTTCGGCCTCGCACGTCTGGACGTGTTGCAGGGGCGCGGGAATACAGCGATTCCCATCCTGCAGAAGCTGGTGGATGAGACCGACAACGTGGGCTTGAAAGCTCTGTCGGTGCAAGCGTCGATCTATCTCGCCCAGGCACAGATTGCCGCGCGCAAGCTACAGCCAGCCGAGCAGGGATTGGATCACGCACTGAATCGTGCTGACAAACTGGGGCTGATCGTCGAACAGGCGCAAGCGCATTACCTGATGGGTGAGCTGGCTACGGTCAGTGGCAAAGAGAAGCAGTTGGGGTTCCAGTTCCGCGACACGGTGAACCTCCTGGAATCCATCAGCAAGCAGCCGGGGGTGGGGCACCTGCTCGACCGCGCCGACCTGAAAGGCATTTATCAGGACGCGCTGAAGTCGTACCAGGGCGGACAGTAGCAACTCAGGCTAGCAGCGCATAACGAAGCCCCGGGGTTTGCCCGGGGCTTTGTCGCGCACAGCGAATGCGATGTCCTGTTACTTGGTGCGCAGCAACCCGGTGTTGCATTGCGGATCGCTCCCGCCATGCGGCTTGAAGGTCGCCACGAAGTCCGAGAAGTTGTTGCCGTGTCCTGAAGTTGTGGGATCAATCAAGTTCTGACTGAATCCGGTAAAGATTGAGCACCAGTTATTAGTGCCAATCTCAGCCTTGATATAGTCGGCGTTCTGCGCGTTCACATCGTCCGACGTGGTATAGCTGGTCAGCACGTTGATGAGCTGATTGTTGTCGGGATTGGGGCATGGTATCTGTGTCATCTTGTCGCTCTTCTGACAGGTGACTTCGTAAACCACGCAGTTGCCGCCGGTCCCCAGATAAGTCAGGCACTGCTCGTTGGCGAACTGAGTGCCGGCCAAACGCGTCAGGTAGAACGTCTGCTTATCGATCGGGATGGCATCTACCGTCATGTAATCCATATCCGGGTTGTTGAAGTCTGCCGGATACATCACACCATACAAGTGCCCGCCATAGGCAAAGGTGTTCTGCTGGCCACCCCCCAGAAGCAACTCCTGAATCTTCGTCGCTTGATGCGGTGTAAATTCCCAGGCCAGCAGGTCGATGGTCTCACTCTCACTGGCTTGCGAAGCAGTAAAGCCGACATAGCCGGCGTTGTTGTTCAGCGACAATACCTGCTCGATGGTGAGCGGGACATTGATCTGCGGAACCGCATTCGCGGCCGGCGTGTGCGTGCCCTGCATGAACGGGGGATCGACGTAGATCTTAACGTTGCCGGCGTTATCGTTCATCGCGCCTGTGTACTCGATGACCACCTGGTGCACGTCACCGTCGGAGCAGCCGTTGTCGCCACATTTCACTCCCAGATGCGGCAGGTCGTTACCCGAGTCGATCGCATTGCCGAACAGGCAATTACTCATGGTATATTTGCCGCCACAGATGGGGAATGTGCCAGGGATATGGGCCGCACTGTTGGCCTGTGTCCCGCAACTTTGCACCGCGACGTGGTTGCCGTTGGGGTCCCAAGCGTCCTGCGTGGTGTCGAATTCGACGGCCAAGCTGTTTTCAATGCCGGCATAGCCTACGCCGCCACTGGGAATTCCTAAAGCCGTTTTGCCCGCGCCACTACCGCAGTAATCCGTCGCCGAAGAATTCTGAATCACGAAGGCTAAGCCGTCTCCCGGCTCACAGCAGGAGGTAGGCGTGTGCACCTGGAAAGCAAAGTAGGTGGTGAAGCCGACATTGAGAGGCTGCTGAATGTCGAACCATACGCTGCCGGAATAAGTGTTGCTATTCATTCGAGTGCCGTCGGCTAACCGCAAGACCGACTGCTCATTCCACGTCGTCTGACGGGCGCGGCCATTGAGATCGAGGTTCTGAATACTGGAGAAATCCTCAAACGTTATCTGCTGGGCCGCGGCCGAAGTGGCGAGAAACAGAACGGCCACGAGTAGTCTGGTTGTAGACACTTTTGCCAAATGCATGAGGTCGGCTTCCTTGTCTCGTCCGATAGGACGTCCTAAATTCCGGCTCCTTCGCCGGGAGTGCCTGGCTCGGGGGAGGACTGTAGATAAAGCCGAGGCGAGGGCCAAATGTATTGCACGCATTCTCGTTTTATCGCCCTCTGGTGTCAAGCGAATTGACCGGAGGGGCATGTCAAAAACCGTCTCCGCGGGCGGGTTGGCGACGGTTTAGCGGCTTGCTTGGACCGAAATTCGTTGCTTTTTTCGTCTGTGACCCGCATCACAGCCATTGGTGAATCGAATGCCGCACGATAGTATTGCTGATAAGGCAAGTCGCGAGGTAGCGCATGGGCTGGATTGATAATCGGTTTGAGAAGAACTTCCTAATAACTACGGTTGACTATGTCTTCAACTGGGCGCGCAAATCGGCAATCTGGCCCATGACCTTCGGCCTGGCCTGCTGCGCCATCGAAATGATCGCCGCCTCGACGGCGCGCTTCGATATCGCGCGCTTCGGCTCCGAAGTCTTTCGCCCCAGCCCCCGCCAGAGCGACCTGATGATCGTCGCCGGCACTGTCACCCTCAAGATGGCGCCAGTAGTACAGCGTATCTACGAACAGATGCCCGATCCCAAGTGGGTCATCTCCATGGGTGCATGCTCGTCGGTGGGAGGCCCGTTCAACACCTACGCCGTGCTGCAGGGTGTCGACCGCATTGTGCCGGTAGATGTCTACATCGTCGGCTGCCCGCCGCGTCCGGAGAACCTCTTCTATGGATTGCTGCGCCTGCAGGACAAGATCGACAAGATGAGCATCGCCAAGAAGCCGACCGAAGTGCGTCTGAAAGAAGATATGGTCGACAACTTCAAGCAACAGATTCGGATTGCACAGGCCAACTTCGCCAATCCTGAACAACTCGTGCAGCCGGCGCAGAATGGAGTCGTGGTTCCGCGGTAACGATCAACCTGGGAGATTCGCGTCAGGGCACCCTTCGGCTCCACTCAGGGCAGGCTAAAAGCCCTGGTCGCGCCGACAAGCCGCCAATTATTTGTCATCCCGAGACGGCTTCAGCCGTCGAGGAATCTGCTCTCCATCGAATAACTACGCTGCTGCCGCAAGGGAAATACCTCCCGCTGCGAGCGAGAACAAATCCCCCGCTACGCTCGTGATGACAATCGATTTGCGATAGGCTATGAAAGCCATGTCTGAATTCATCAAGATCGCGACCAAGTCCGAACTACCAGAGGTCGATGCCGCCGCCGAATTCACGGTAGGCGACCGCACCATCTGCGTCGCCAACGTAAACGGCGAATACTGCGCCATGGACAACGTCTGTCCTCACGAGGGAGGCCCGCTCGGGATGGGCTACGTCGATGGCTCCAAGGTCGTGTGCCCCTGGCATGGCTGGGAGATCGAAGCCAAGACCGGCAAAGCCGTAACTGGCCCCGGCGGCGTCGCGGTTTACGAGCTGCGCGTCGAGGGCGACGATGTGCTGATCGCGTTATAGAAAAGCATCACCACGGAGACACAGAGACCACCGAGAAAAACGAATCCATATTTGCCCTGAGCAAAGGCCGACAGGTCCGGATTCAACAAATCCAAGCTGTCTTTACTCCGTGTCCTCCGTGCCTCCGTGGTGAAGGGTTTTGTCTTCCGAACTTTTCTCTCCTCCTACGCGTACCTAAACTGAGAGCGCCCCGTTCGCGCGGCGCGCTTGCACCTGATACCTTGTTCTCCGAGGAGTTTGCATGCGATTTCTGGCACTGGCTCTGTGCCTTGTTTTTTCCAGCCAAATGTTCGCCGCCGACACTCTTGATGCTCGCCGGAAACAACTGAACGACCTGGTTGCCCAGTATTGGGAGCATAATCTCAAAACCAATCCGGTATTCGCATCGATCATCGGTGACAAGCGCTACAACGACCAGCTTGGCAGCACCTCGGCGGATTTCTTGAAGAAGGAAGCTGATATCGATCGCCAGTACCTGGCGAAGTTTGAAGCTATCGACACCACCGGCTTCCCCACGCAGGAGAAGCTCAACAAGGAGCTGGAGATTCGCGAGCTAAAGCGCGGCCTTGGCTTCTACGAACTCAAACTCTGGCAGATGCCGGTCAGCCAGATCAGCGGCATTCATATCGAGGCGCCGCAACTGGTAGCGCTTCTCTCGTTTCAGACGCTGAAGGACTACACCGACTACATCGCCCGTTTGCACGAGTTGCCACGCATCTTTGACGAGACCATGGACAACATGCGCCTTGGCATGGCCGACGGCATGATGCCGCCGAAGTTTCTGCTGGAAAAGGCGGTCGACCAGACCAATGACCTCGCTAACACTCCAATCGATAAGTCGCCGTTTGCGCAACCTTTTGACAAGTTTCCAGCCAGCTTCTCTGACGCTGACAAGACGCGGCTGAAGAAAGAGGGTTACGACGCAATCCAGAAAGACGTCGTGCCTGCGTATCAGAAGCTCGCCAAGTTCCTGAAAGACGATTACGCTCCCAAAGGCCGCACTGAAGTCGGGATTTGGTCCCTTCCCAATGGCGATGCCATCTATCGCTTTATGGTCCGCGAGGCGACTACGACGGATGTTGATCCTGAAAAGATTCACGAGATCGGATTGCAGCAGGTTGCCGAGATCGAGAAGCAGGAGTTGGCTATCGCACAAAAGCTCGGCTATAAGGACCTGAAGAGTTTCTCTGCTTCGATCGCCACTAACCCCAATCTGCACGCTCACTCACGTGAGGAGATTCTCGATCTGTATCGCAAATACATAGGGCAGATGGAACCCAAGCTGCCCGAACTTTTCGGCCACCTGCCGAAGGCCAAGCTGATTGTCATGGCTGACGAGCCGTATCGCGAAAAGGACGCCTCTGGCGCCGAATACGTCGAAGGCACTCCCGATGGCTCGCGTCCTGGCCACGTAATGGTCAACACCAGCGATCCCGAGAAGCGGCTGACCATCGACATTGAGTCCACGGCATATCACGAAGGTGTACCGGGCCATCACCTGCAATTGTCGATGGCGCAGGAAGTCGGCACGCTGCCGCCCTTCCGCCAGCACGGATACTGGGGCGCTTATATCGAAGGCTGGGCACTGTACTCCGAGCGCCTGGGCAAAGAGGTCGGCTTCTATCAGGACCCGTATAGCGACTATGGCCGCTTGGAGGACGAGATGCTACGCGCCATCCGCCTGGTCGTCGATACCGGTCTGCATTACAAGCACTGGACGAGGGAGCAGGTGGTGCAGTTCTTCCACGATCACTCATCCGTAGACGAGCCCAACGTGCAGTCGGAGACGAACCGCTATATCTCCTGGCCGGGACAGGCGCTATCCTACAAAATGGGACAACTGGAGATACTTGATCTGCGCGCCCACGCTCAAAAAGAACTTGGTAGTAAGTTCGACATCCGCGAATTTCACGACCAGATCATCGATTCCGGAGCGCTGCCGCTCGACGTCCTGCAGGTGCAGATCAACGACTGGATCGCGCAGAAGAAAGCGGCGGCGAAGTAGGCAGAGTTGGCCTTCAGGCCAGCGTCATGGGGCTAAAATGGGTGAGGGCTTTAGCCCCTGAATCCACCTGTTACCCGAGTTGGAATGTCCTTCTACGACTACAGCGCGAAGCTCAACGATGGCAAGGTTAAGAAGCTGAGCGCATTCCGAGGAAAAGTATTGCTGGTGGTCAACACTGCCAGCCAGTGTGGCTTTACCCCGCAATATAAGGGCCTGCAGGAACTCTATGCCAACTACAAGGACCGTGGCTTCGCGGTCCTCGCCTTTCCCTGCGATCAGTTTGGACATCAGGAGCCAGGCAGCGACGACGACATCAAGTCCTTTTGCGAGACCAACTATGGCGTCGATTTCCCGCTATTCTCGAAGATCGAAGTCAACGGAGACAATGCTGATCCGCTATACAAATTCCTGAAGAGCGAGAAGGGCGGGCTGCTGGGCGATGCCATTAAATGGAACTTCACCAAGTTCCTGATCGACAAACAGGGAAATGTTGTCGATCGCTATGCTCCGCTAACGCCTCCCGACAACATCGCCCGCGACATCGAACGAGAGCTGGCGAAATAGCTCGCCTTACTGCAACAACCCAAACACCGCTACGCCCGTCGGTGTCCCAACATACACGCGGCCATTCGCTATCAGCGGCGTGATGAACTTATTTCCGTTGCCGAACTGATCGCGCGAGCCCTGCTGATTGCTGTTGTACAACTCCTGTGTCAGATCAAGCGCGTTATAGGCGTGCAGCACCGCGGGCGAGGTGTTCTCGACCGCCCACAAAATTCCGTTCTGCGAAAAATTGGCCGAAATGCTCGGCGTGGCGCCCGGAAATGTAAATGTTGCGCCTGTTTGGCTCTTGGGGGAAGTTGCAAGTTTCCCATTCACGATGGGATAGGCCTTGACGTGGTCACCCACTCCGCCGTAGTAGACGGTGTTGAAGAAATAGGCCGGCATCGACCATGCGCCGTTAGGCAGAGCGCCCGATAATTCCTGGTAGATATTGTTGTTATTGTTCGGGTTCCACTTGCCCATGTTGTCGCGGTTCGCGACATAGATGTTTCCGTCTTTCCCCGCGCCGACAACCAGGTGAACCCTTTTGCCAAGCGACACAGAGATATCAGGCAGCACCAGCGCGCCGCCCGATCCAAGATCGGTGTCAGAGTTCGACTCCTGCACGGTGTTGTACATGTTGAAGTAATCGGCCACGGCCAGCGGGCCTGAGGTCGAAACTTTCACCATGGCATTACCGTAGTCGCCGTTGATCGGAAAGCCGTTGCCGTCAAGCGTAGTGTCGAAGGTGCCATTGGCGTCGAGGAAATAAAGAAAGCCGTCGCTGTCGGCAGCGATGCCGGCGCCAGCCTGCCAGATGGAACCTTCGTTTCCGTTGGGAGTGACATCGAGCACTGAAACCTGTGTCAGATCCGAGGCGCTGTATTGCATGATCCAGCCGGTATAGGGACGCGCATCGCAGTGCGAGGTGAATCCCAGATAGATGTTGCCGGTCAGCTCGAGAAGTCCGGCGCGCTCGGCGTAATACTTCGGATCGAAGACGACAAATCCGTTCTGGTGGTTGTCGCCGTTCCCGGGATACTTGGCCTGAATTTCGACCGGCCCACCGAAAAGCTCAACCCCGGTGGTGAGATCAACTGCGTGCAGCCGCTGATGGTATCCGCCGTTCGCGTCCTTCGACATGGCCACGAAATACATCGCGCCATTGCCGCCGCGATTGCGATCGATCACGGGCGTGTCAGTGATTCCGATTTCTGGGCTGATCTGCCCGCAACCGAAGACGGCTTCGCTGGTGGTTTCGCCCTGCAGTAGCGCCGTCGTCTTCCATAGCTGCGTTCCTGTGTCAGCGTCAAAGGCGTAGATGCTGTCATGCTCGCTGACCACGTAAACGACGTTGTGAATGACGCTGTTGATCATCACGTTAGAGACATAGAGCGGCTCAGCATCTACCTTCCCGTCGGTCGTGAGGAAATTCACCTTCCCGAAGTTTGTCGAATTCACGTTTGCCGTCGTGAGTATCGTTTCCAGCGGCATCAGTCCCGTACGCATGTTGTCGTCGTGATAGGTGAATACATTGATTGGCTCGGCGGCCGCATTGGTGCGCTTCTGCGCCGCGACTGACGTGAGCAGAACGGCTGGCACGAGCAGGGTGAAGAGAACGGCTGTACAGGAACGCATGGACTGGCCTCCTGGATGGTTCGAATGAGTGTAATCCAAGGAGATGGGCTGATTCACGGTAGGTTTGTCCAGTTTCGAAAAATTTTACAAACGTAGCCACTTTGGTGTGGACGGAAATTGAATGTTGCCGCTGGATATAATCGAGCGATGGAAGAACAGGATTTCCGCCGCCACGCCGACGCAAGTCTCGAAGCCTTGAAACGCAGCCTTTACGAAGCAGAGGGCGAAGCCGACTTCGAAGTAGAAGAGAACGCCGGGGCGCTGCACATTGTCTTTGAAGAGCCGCCCGGAAAATTCGTGGTGTCGCCCAACTCCCCGGTTCGCCAGATATGGATCTCCGCGCTATCCACCAGCTTCAAGCTCGATTGGTCAGAGAAGAAGAATGACTTCGTGCTAAGCAAAACCGGCGAAACAATTAAGCAGCTCGTTGGCCGGCTCATCAACGAGCAGTTGGGCGAAGAGGCGATTCGGTTGAAGTAAGACGGCTTTGGCTGTTGGCTTTTGGCCAGAAAGAACGAAGCGCTGCCAGCCACCGATTCTCACCAATTGTCACGGATCAGGAAATGAGGAGAGGGGCAGGGACGGAGCCGCGCCGAGCTCCCGTTGCCCTTCTCTTTGCGTTTTGCCTTTCTGGCGATCCGTGTTCGTCCGTGTGAATCCGTGGCCATGTCTTCATTTCTGGCCAAAAGCCAAAAGCCGCAAGCCGCTTTACTTACACTCCGTCACGCCGCCCTCGATCGCAGTGCCTTCCTCGTAATCATTCCAGGTCTCGATCATCAAAAAGGGAAGCGGCCGCTGCTCGTTGTAGTAGCGGCGGAAGAGGCGCAGTGTGTCGTCGAAGGTCTTGCCGCAGCGCGGGCTCATGTGTCGGTTCAGGCTCCAGCTCGCGCGTGAGTCGTTGAAAGCAGGCCACGCCGCTCCCACGGCGATTTTGTTCGGATACTGCGCAATCATCGTCTGATAGAAATTGTCGAGATAATCCTCGCCCCAGTTGCTGCCGTTCGCGTTCCAGCCCGCCTTGCCGGGGTTGACCCACGCGTAGAAGCCGTCGAAGTCGTTGGCGAGACTCGCGTGGATATCTTTGAAGATGAGCAGCGGAGGATCTCCCCACGAGTTCGTGGTCTGGCGCACCCGGTTCCAGTCGGTATGTCCGCCCTTGGGAAAGATGAAGATCATCGGCTTGCCTTCGTAGCGCAGGTACGAGTTGCGCGAGATCATGGCGTGCGGACCGATGTAGCGGTCGTATGCATATTGCAAATCGACGATGACTGCGTCGGTGCTGCTGGCCGGATTGCGGTCGTCCTCGTCATACATCAGCGCGACCTTGAAGTCCTTTTCGGCTGCTGCCTGTTGCATGAGGGTGTACGCCTCGTCTTCGAAGCCGTGGCGTGCGCCGTACCAGTTGACGACAAAACCCGCGATGCCGAGCTGCTTGGCGTGATCGATCTGCTGCTCGATCTTCACGCGATCAACCGACGAGTAGCCAACGTCGATGTGGCTGGGCTGGCCGAACCAAGGTTGATAGTCGGCGAGCAGCGTAGGGTCGTTATTGCCGTCGATGAAGTGATTCATGGCGAGCGGCTGATGCACCGCCTGATGGCTGCACGCGAGGGTTGTCAGGAGAGCGAGCGCGGCGAGGGGAAGAAAGAATCCGCACCGGCCAGATTTAAAGCTGGAAGAGCAATGCATATTTGTAAAACGAACCATCGTAGTTAGATGGCATTTTGCGCCGCAGCGTTGGTCAGAGCTGGACGTTGCCAATGCTGATGAGTGCGATTTGGCGGGCATGCCGTTCCGCCTTTACACTCAAATTGTGAGGATTGCACTCGGGCAGATCAACACTACTATCGCCGACTTCGCTGGAAACTCCGCAAAAATCATCGATTATGCGCAGAGCGCCCGCAGCGGCGGCGCCGAACTGGTGATGTTTCCCGAGTTGTCGATCTGCGGCTATCCACCGCGTGACCTGGTGGAGCGGCCTTGGTTTGTGGAGCACAATCGCCAAACGGCCGAGGAAATTGCTCGCAAGACTGCGGGCATAGCGGTCATCGTTGGGCTCGTGACTCCTACCAGAAACGGCACGGGTAAGACCGTCCATAACTCAGCGGCCTTGCTGTGCGGCGGCAAGATTGCCTTCATTCAATCGAAGCGCCTGCTGCCTACCTACGACGTCTTCGACGAGATGCGCAACTTCGCGCCCGCCGACTCGCAGCACTTGTTCGCACTCGCTGGCAGCGAGGTCGCGCTCACCATCTGCGAAGACGCGTGGAACGACAAGAACTTTTGGGACCGCCGATTGTACGGAGTCGACCCGGTCGAGGACCTGATGCGCGCCGGTGGCAAGGTCCTGCTCAACATTTCGGCTTCGCCATTCTATCTCTGCAAGCGAGAGCTGCGGCGAGATATGCTGGCGGCCATCGCGCGCCAGTACAGCGTGCCCGTAGCTCTGGTGAACCAGGTTGGCGGCAACGATAGCCTGGTGTTTGACGGGTCGAGCCTGGTGCTCGGAACCGACGGCAACGTCATCGCACAAGCGAAGTCGTTCGAAGAGGACCTCATCTTCTTCGATAGCGACACGCTGACCGGTGATATGCACAAGCGCGATGAAAGCGAAGAGGGCAGCGCCTATGCGGCCCTGGTGCTGGGTACCCGCGATTACGTGCGCAAGTGTGGATTCAAACAGGTTGTGCTGGGCCTCAGCGGAGGCATCGATTCGGCGCTGACGGCGTGCATCGCCGTCGATGCACTGGGCGCGGAGAACGTCATGGGAGTCGCGATGCCGAGTCCGTACTCGTCGCAAGGCAGCATCGACGACGCCCTCTCGCTGGCGAACAACATCGGCATCAGATGCGACGTCATCCGCATTGACGATATGTTTAAGTCCTACACAGCGGGACTTGCTCCAGCTTTCGGGAACCGCGCTCCCGACGTTACGGAAGAGAATATTCAGGCGCGCATTCGCGGCTCGCTGGTGATGGCCTTGTCGAACAAACTTGGGTCTATGGTGCTTACCACCGGAAACAAATCGGAGCTGGGCGTAGGCTACTGCACCTTGTATGGCGACATGTGCGGAGGCCTGGCGGTGATCTCTGATGTACCGAAGACTTTGGTCTACCGGCTGGCGCGCTATGTGAATCGCAACGGCGAGCGCATTCCTCAGTCGACGATCGAGAAGCCTCCGTCGGCCGAGCTGCGGCCCGACCAGAAGGATAGCGACTCCCTTCCACCATACGAGATACTGGATACCGTGCTGGTCGATTACGTGGAGAACAATCACTCGCCACAGCAGATTGCGGACGAGCACGGTTACGATCTGCAACTGGTGCGCAACATCGCTCGTATGGTCGACCGCAGCGAGTACAAGCGCCAGCAGTCTGCGCCCGGGCTGAAGATATCGGAAAAGGCGTTTGGCTTCGGCCGGCGCTATCCTATCGCAGCGAAAACCAACGTATAGGTTCAACATCACAGTTAGAAAGGCATCAATGAAATTTCTGTCGCGCCTGTTCCTCATGGCTGGACTGGTGTTCTGCAGCCTCAACCTTCCTGCCCAGACCCACGCCACTGCGCCGGCCGCATCCGCCAACACCAGCAGCAAGCTTCCCAGCGAAGCGACGGTCAACGAGTTTCTTAAGCATATGTTTGGCTGGAACCAGAACCTGGCATGGCACGTGGTCAGCATCAAGCCGTCCGAGGCGCCCACCATTGCAGAGGTGACGGTGGTCTTCAATACGCCGGAAGGACAGGCGGTGCAGCGCATCTACGTTACGCCCGATGAGCATTATGCGTTCTCCGGAGACCTGGTGCCGTTCGGGGCCGATCCCTTCGCCGCGGCACGTGCTGACTTGAAGAATGTAACTGGCCCAGAGCATGGCCCGAAGGACGCAGCCGTGACCATCGTCGAATTCGGCGACTTGGAATGTCCAGCTTGCAAGAAGGCTCAGGAAAACCTCAATAAGCTGATGAGCGAGGAACCTAAGGCGAAGCTCATCTTCCAGAACTTTCCGCTGGCGCAGATCCATCCCTGGGCGATGCTGGGCGCGAAGTACCTTGACTGCATGGGACGTGAGAACAACGACGCCGTCTGGAAGTTCATCGCCACGACCTACGACCATCAAAGCGAGGTCAACGAGCAGAATGCGGAGGAGAAGCTGAAAGAGTTCGTGAAAGAGTCGGGCGGCGATCCTGCGGCAGTGAGCGCCTGTGCGGCCAAGCCGGAAACCGAGAAGCGCGTGAACGACTCGATTACTCTCGGTGACAAACTGAACGTGAACAGCACTCCGACGTTTCTTCATCAATGGCCGCAAGGTCTCGGGCTTCGTCAATACGCCGTATGAGGCGGTGAAGGCGATGGTGGATTACGACTTGAAATAACGTTGTCAGTGGTCGGTTGTCAGTTGTCAGAAAGAAGTAGCCGAAGCCGAACGGCGCCGCCCTTCCCGAGCACTCTTCATTATGAAAAAGCATTCGTACTGTTGACGAGAACAGATCCCTCGACCGAAGACGGCCTCGTGATGACAAAGGATACTGACAACCGACCGACTGACGACTGATAACCGACCACTTCTTCAATGCCCCATCGGCAGCGCGATGGCCACCGATTCATGCGTCGGCAGCCGCAGCACATGCGGTGTTACGACGATCAGCAGGTCGGCGTCATTGACGGTGGTGTCGTGCTGCGCTCCCGCGTAGGTCAGGCCGGGAACACGGCTGAGGAAGGGCCAGCCATTCACGCTACGCGAGTCTGACTCGTCGATGATGCCCGCCACCACGCTCGACTCCCCGCTCTTTGCCGTAATCGTGCCTGAGTATTCGCGGTTGTTGATGATAGGTATGCCGTTATTCGTGCTCGAACCCAGCGAGCGTAGTTGCAGCTCCAGTTTCATGGTCACCGACGAATCCGTGTGGATGGTCGGCGTGGCCTTCAGCTTCAGCCCAATATCTTCATAACTCACCGAGGGCACCGGCGCGATGTAGCTGCCGTTGCCGATGACGCTGGAAATCGCCGAAGTGTTATAGATAGGCGCGAAGGTCGCGTTCACGATTGGATATCGCTCGCCAAGCAACAAGGTGGCCGCGTTGTTCTGCGAGGCGCGGAGTTGTGCGTTCTCCAGATTCTGCACCGACGATTGATTCAGGTTGAAGGTGTAGCCGACGCCCGCGGGATTGGCGTTCAGGCCAAAAAAAGTGAGGCCGCCGCCGAAGGTTGCGAAGGGCTGCATTTGCAGCAGCGAATTGGCGTTGGTGTTCTGCGCCAGTTGTCCGAGCAGGGCCTGGATGCCCTGCGAGTTCGCCTGATTGATTCCGCCGGACGCGATGAGCTGATTGATGAGATTCTGAGCTCCCAACCCCAGACCGGCGATCAGCGCCGGACTGATGTTGAACATCGCGAACTGAGTCGGCAGGTTGGCCCCAAGCTGTCGCAGCAGGCTCTGGCTGATCTGGTAGACCCTGACGTCCAGCAGCACCTCGGGGCGTGCCTGAACAATGTTCTCGATCAACTGGGTTGTGGCTTCGACCAACGGCTGGGGACCGCGGACCACGATACTGTTCTCCGTCGGATCTTGCGTGACGAAGCGCAGCTCAAGCACGACTCGCAGCAGATTGGTCAGCTCGACCAGTTCCTGCGCAGTCATGACGTCGGGCAGATAGTAGGTGCGGATCGACATTCGCTGGAAGGTGGTGCGGTTCTGGGCGGTGTCGGCGACCACCAGAATCGTCTTGGGGGCAAGCGCCACCCAAAACGTCTTGGTGACGCTGGTGGCCGCCTCCATTGCGGTGGCGAAGTTCACGTCGTCGATATCGAAGCGGGTACGTGTGGTTTTGACCGAGTCGTCGAACTCCACGGTTATGCCATAAGCCTTACCGACCTCGGTCATCAGCGAGCGTTCGTCGCCGCGAAAGCGAAAATCGTGGTGCGAGGGATTCGGCTGCAACAGTATCTCGTCGGAGCTGTCGGCCATTCGCAAAGAGGAGCTGCCCGGGTCGTTGCGGAAAACCGACTCGCGCAGCCGCTGGGTGGCGAACTGATTCTGCGGATCGAACTCGAGCGCCCGGCGAAACTCGGCCATGGCCACGATTTCCTTCTGCTCGTCGAGCGCCTTGTTGCCGCGATTGATGGCATCCATGGCCAGCTCTTCGCGGGTGATCTCGCGCGCGGTGATGTAATCCACGCTATGCGGGTTGAGCTTCGCGGCCTCTTCAAACTTGTCGTAGGCCTGCTCCAACTCGCCGGATTTCTTCAGCTTCACGCCCGACTCGAAAGCGTGTTTGGCGTCGGCGAGGTCTTTGGGCGACTCGGGATTCAGGATCACGGTGCCGAGGGGCTTCGTTTCCGATACCTGGGCGGGCGTGGGTTGTATCTGCGCCCCTGCCGGAGCATGCGAAGACGTGCTTGCGGGCTGCTGCGCCGGCAGGGAAGCGGCGAAGAAACAGAGGATCAGAAGCCCAGAGACAAAGCGCATTGCTGAAGGGATTGTAAGCCACGGGGCGGGAGATTGTCGCATCAGGGACAACCGCCTTAGTAGCCGCAACCTCCTGCTCCTCGTGTCCGAAATGTGACGTACATCACCAAAAAAATTGTGTGTGCGATATTTTGTTTTCAATGATTTAGACACGATTTATGGTGCAAATTATTGATTCCGGGCGACTTACAGGGAAATATTAGAAAACAAAAGACTTAGATGCCACCTTTTGCGCGCGGTCCGAGAACGCTGAGCCGAATCCAGATTTCAAAGAACGTACTTTGCCGCGCGCCCCTCAGGCGCACGCAAGACCTCTCGGATCCTCGATACAGTTTAGGGTTTTCCGAACTCACAGAGAAGCGGAATGGGATGAGGTGAGGTTACGAAGGTAACCGGGTTGCTGAATTTTGCCGCAGCGCTTGCTGTTTGGCTGGATTGGCGCTGTGAGATTGCAATACTCCGTTCAGATCGGCGGGTGCCCTTCGTTCCATCGTTTGGAACGAGCGCGATTCACGACCGTTCACGTCTTCTCGGGCGGGTGGATTGCCTCGCTTTACGCGAATTTAATGTGCCGCTGAGCCGCCAGCGGGGTGCATAATGTTTGGCCAGAATTGAAGGAGGAAGCAAATGAGGAAGCTTGCTTCGCTCTCCCTCTTCGCCGTGCTGCTCTTCGCAGCGGGCACATTGGCGAGCGCGCAATGTCCCAGCGGCTGCCTGTTCTACGGCGGCGACTTCGATGCGAATAATCCCAACTCCAACGGCTTGGCAAATGAGAACGACGCCATTGTGGGGGGCGATCCATACGGCGCTGCGACCTACCAGAACTTCGTCAATAGCCAGACATGGGACATCACCGGCCTGTTCACCAACAACTTGAGTGGCCTTACGCCATCCAGCGGTTACTGGGAAATTCGCAGCGGAATGTCGGAAGGAAATGGCGGAACACTCATCGCTTCCGGTACGCAATCGGGCGGCAATTTCTCACAGACACCAACCGGCCGCAGCGGATTCGGCTACACCGAGTACACCGACCTGGTTACCGGTCTGAATGTCAACCTGCCGTCCGGCATGTACTGGCTCGCGATGGTTCCGGCATGCCCGACCTGCGATGGCCGGTCGTTTAACAGCAACAGTCTAGAAGGACTGAATGCCGTGGGTACCCAGATTAGCGACCAGCAGTTCTGGAACGCCTCGTTCTTCGGCGAAATCACTAACGCTGACAACTTCGGCGTCTTCCCGACGTTTTCCAGCGGCGTTCTGGGAACCGCGGTTCCTGAGCCGTCCAGCTTGATCATGCTCGGCTCCGGACTGGTTGCGGCTGCCGCTGCTGTCCGCAACAGGCCAAAGAGGAAACTATGAAGAAACTTGCTTTGCTGTCCCTGCTCGCGATGCTGTTCTTCGGAACGGGCACCTTGGCGAATGCGCAATGTCCCAGCGGCTGCCTGTTCTACGGCGGCGACTTCGATGCGAATAATCCGAATGCGAACGGTCTGTCGAACGAGAATGACGCCATCGTAGGCGGCTACCCCTATGGGGATGCCACTTACGAAAACTTCGTCAATAGCCAGACATGGAACATCACTGGCCTGTTTACCAACAACTTGAGCTACCTGGTCCCGACCGCGGGTTACTGGGAAATCCGCGAAGGCGTCTCGGAAGGTAATGGCGGGACCCTGATTGCCACCGGCACCGGACCGGTGACCAATGCGCTGACTGGCCGTGGTGGGTTCGGCTTCCCGGAGCGTCACAACGAGGTTGATGGTCTGCACGTCACGCTGTCCGCCGGGATGTACTGGGAAGCCGTGGTTCCGATCTGCAGGACCTGCGAAGCTCGTTCGTTCAACAGCAACAGTCTGGAAGCACTGAACGCCGTGGGTACTCAGATTAGCGACCGGCAGTTTTTCAACTGCTCGAGCTGCGGAGCGAACTTCACCAATGCGGACAATGAAGGCATCTTCCCGACGTTCTCCAGTGGCGTTCTTGGAACCGAGGTCCCTGAGCCGTCCAGCCTGATTATGTTCTGCTCCGGTCTCGTCGCCGCTGCCGCTGCCGTCCGCCGTTGTATTTGGAGGTAATCCGAAAGGCGGCTTACACATTCTGCGCATGGGAACGAGTGATCTTAATTCGAAGAGCACTCAAGGAGGAGACCATGAAGATAGGGAAGCTTTTCTTTCTATTCCTGCTGACGCTCACAGGGTCGCTAGTTTCAGCCCAAGACGTCACCCGTTGTGGCGGGCCGACGAACGCTCTTTCTGTTAATTGGCCAAACCTTCAATTCGATGTATGCCACACGGGCTACAACCCGTACGAAAACATTCTGAGCCCTGACAACGTCTCCAACCTTGTTCTGGATTGGAAGTATCCAGTGCAGTATGGAGTATCGTCTTCTCCAGCAATAGTGAATGGTGTGGTGTACTTCGGAACTGAGGATGGTAACTTCTACGCCTTGGACGCGCGTACGGGAACGCACCTTTGGGCGTTTTCGGCAGGATCCCGCGCCGGTCCTTTCACGTCACCCGCAGTAGTAAATAGTTTGGTTTATTTCGGGGCCGGGAACCATGAGGTGTATGCCTTGAACTCCGCTACCGGAGCGCTTGTTTGGAGCTATACCACGGGAGCCTGGGTGGAGTCTTCGCCGACAGTAACAAACGGCCTGGTGTATGTCGGGTCTGACGACGGTAATCTCTACGCCTTGGACGCGAGGACGGGGGCGCCAGTTTGGACGTACTCGGCAACCGGAGCCATTCATTCTTCGCCAGCCGTCGTCGACGGCGTAGTGTATTTTGCGTCCGGGCCATATGTCTACGCTGTGAACGCCGTCACCGCGGCACTCCTGTGGACGTACCAAGCGGACAGTTTCATCGCGTCATCGCCCGCAGTGTTCCACGGTAAGCTTTACATCACAACCGAGGCATATGGCGGTGCCGGAACTCTCTATGCCTTGCAGGCCAGTACCGGGGAACTCCTGTGGCAGTTCCAGATGTATGACGCTGTAACTGCTTCACCAGCCGTGGCCAACGGTGTGGTGTACATCGGATCGTGGGACAGTTCCCTCTACGCCCTGAACGCCGATACGGGTGCACTCCTTTGGTCATACTCGACTGGGGGACAAATCAACTGCTCGGCAGCCGTGGCGAACGGAGTGGTGTACGTCGGTTCTGCCACCGGTGAGTCCAACTTGTACGCCTTTGACGCAAATAGCGGAGCACTGCTATGGAGCTACCCTGTGGGTGTGGGCTACCCGTACCCTTCGCTTGCTGTGGTCAACGGAGTAGTGTATGTCGGCGGCTTTGATAGCAATTCCTCTGCCCTGTATGCCTTCCATTTGGGTCAGTGAAGAACGGAAGGGTGTCGCGAGTATTGGCTCGGAGCAACCTCCAAGGAGGACACCATGAAGACGGCGAACCCCAGGCAATTCAGGAGTTTCACCATGGACAAAGCCGTACCCTCGTTAATTCAGTTCTCCGCGCTTGCAATTGTGCTGACGCTCGTCGCTGTCCCGGTGGCGCGTGCGCAAACCTTCAGCGTGATCCACACCTTCACCGGCAGCGGAGGAGACGGGGCAAACCCGGAATCGGGAGTGACCCTGAGAGGAGGCGTTCTCTATGGAACGACTTATGGCGGCGGTATTGGCGGCCCCGGTAATCGGGTTGGCACCGTTTACCAGATGACGCATGTAGGATCCGACTGGATCTATACCCCGATCTTCTTCTTTCGGGGCGACGGGGTCGGCGGCGCCAATCCGACCGCCAGAGTCGTGTTCGGCCCGGACGGACACCTGTACGGGACGGCAAGTTTTGGCGGGAGCACAGGAAACGGTGTCGTTTTTGCCCTCACACCCCCGCTTGCGATTTGCAAAACATTAAGCTGCCTGTGGAAGGAAAACGTGCTCCATAACTTCCTCGGTCAGCCCGCTGACGGATCTACTCCCAGCAGTGGGGACCTTGCCTGGGATCAGCAGGGGAACATCTACGGCACCACCGGCAGGGGAGGAAGCGGGGATTACGGTACCGCCTTCCAGATGAATCCTGGGACGAACACATATTCCGTCATTCACAACTTTATGGGGAACGACGGAAGAATTCCGAACGGGGTCATTGTCGATAAAAGCGGCAGCCTCTATGGCACCACGGAAGAGGGGGGAGTGCAGGGGTTTTATGGCACCGTTTTCGAGTTGACCTACGTCAATGATTGGACAGAGACCATTCTTCACAACTTCACATCGCAGGGCGATGGATACGGTCCCTACGCAGGGCTCGTAGCGGATAGGTCCGGGAACCTATACGGCGCGACGACTTCCGGCGGCAACGGCCCCTACGGAGGAACGATCTTCGAGCTATCGCCTGCGGGCGATACCTGGACATTCAACGTGCTCTACAGCTTTTCGGGGGGTGGAGGACCTTACGCATCTCTCACCATAGACGCCGCCGGCAATCTTTACGGGACCACAGCCGGTGACGGCGCATATCGGGGAGGCAATGTCTTCAAGCTGACCAACACAGCGAACGGGTGGGTGTACACCTCGCTGCACGACTTCCCTGGGGGCCTCGGCGGTTCAGACCCGCAGAGCCAAGTCGCAATCGACACTGATGGCACCCTGTACGGCACAACGTATTACGGAGGCGGCGGTAACTGTGGCTATCTGGGTTGCGGTGTGGTGTGGATGATCAAGCCGTAACGAGCGGGGATCTAGCGAATTTATCGGGAGAGCTCACATATCCAGTTAACTTCCCAAGTCTTTCCGCCGTCCGCGGAAAAAGACTGTTCCATTCGCGATGATTTAGGTGAAATGTCGAGCCAGACATAGCGCACCAGGACGGCGCGGCCTTCCCAGATTTGCTGGTTGTAGAATTCACCGCGCTTGCCATTAAACTGGCCTACCACCGGCGGCACATCGAGAGTACCTTTGTCGAGATCCAGCAGGTAAATACTCCACTGGTGCGATTCGGGGTTATAGAGTCGGAGCGTTTGCGCCTTTATACGGAGCTTGTGATCGGGAGTGGAGACGTCGAACTCTTCGAAATTAGCGTTGCTGTCGAGAAGCTTCTTGTGATTCGAGATGCCGTTGTATTCGACCCAGACATTCGAACCCTTCAAGCGTTCGGGAAGCCGACGAACGTGTGCTTTCCAATCGCCGATGAGGAAATCGAAATCGTGAGATCCGTCTCGCTGCGTGGCGGTTGATGCGCTGGCCGAGACCTGCGAATTCGGCGATCCCGACAGGGCAAGACCTTTACCGATAAAGAGTGCCGCAACCAGGAACGCCGGCAGGATGAATCCGAGTCGAATCGATTTCATGCCTGCCATGCTCTCATGCGTTTGAAAGCAAGCGCAACGTCGCAGATCATGCGAAACCAGTGGTTCGCGGATGAAAAGGCCGAGCTTATAGCAACTCCGCCACGCTGCCCACGCATAGTGGCGGCCCATGCTCGGCTAGCTGCTCGCGAGAATAGATTCCGGTGGCCACGGCGATCACCGGCAGTCCGATAGCGGCGGCGGCACGAATGTCCGCGGGAGTGTCTCCGACGAAACAGACGGTTGCGTTGGGTCCGCGCAGTTCGCGCGCTTGGGCGGCGCCGTGGCGGAAGATGTCTTCGCGCTTCTCGCGCATGTCGCTGAATGAGCCGAAGTCGAAATACTTGCGGATACCTGCTCGCTCCAACTTACGCCAGCCGATGCGTTCCAGGTTTCCCGTGACCACGCCCAGCAGCTTGCCGTCGTTGTTCAATGCGGCCAGAAGTTCGGCGATCGACGGGCAAAGCTCAGGACGGAGGCGGTCCGCATTGCGCTCGACCTCGGTGCGCATCATCTCCAAAGCCTGCGGCAAGCGGGATTCGAACTCGCCATCGCGAAGCCGAGCGTGAAGCTTTAGCGCAGCGCGCAGAATTCCGATGTCGGTGTTGCCATGTACCGGAACGTCGTCGATGCGGCCTGCGCAGCCGTACACCTCACGCAGAGCGGTGTGGAACGAGTCGTAGTGCACGCCGTCGTTGGTGTTGAGCAGCGTGCCATCGATGTCGAACAGATAGGCGTCGCAGGCGCGCCAGTTGAAGGGAGGTGCGGGCGTCATGAAGTTTCTATCGCGAGCCGGCGGAAGGGCAAGACTTCCGCCATGCCGAAACGAAGGCTGCTGAACAAATTAGATGTCCGACTCGTCGGCGGACTAAAGTCCGCTCTCGAGGTAAAGAATAAAGGCCTTGTCGGCACGACCGAGGTCGTGCCCTGACGCGACACGTCACAAAGCAGGGTTTTTCAGCGGCTTCCAAGTCACATTCTTATCAGTGCGCTCTCACCGGGCTCCAGCCCCGCGTCTCCACCGCCATGCAGAATTATTTCTTTTCGCCGCCTGCAGGTTGAGCGCTTGCAGGTTGACCACCCTCTTTGATGGAAAGCAGTTCGATATCGAAGATGAGCGTCGAGTTGGGAGGAATTACGCCGCCCGCTCCGTTCGCTCCGTAGGCAAGGTCAGGAGGAAGATAGAGCTGCCACTTGGAGCCTACGGGCATCAACTCCAGCGCTTCGGTCCAACCCTTGATGACCTGACCCACGCTGAGCGTCGCAGCTTCGCCGTGCTTCTCCGAGCTGTCGAACTCCTTGCCGTCGATGAGCGTTCCGCGGTAATTCACCGTCACCGTGTCGGTGGCCTTCGGCTTGGGTCCGGTACCTTCTTTCAGCACCTTGTATTGCAAGCCGTCGGGCAAAGTGACGACGCCTGGCTTGGCCTTGTTGTCTGCCAGGAACTGGTCGCCTTCCTTCTTGTTAGCTTCGCCGGCCTGCTGCTGCTCCGCCTGCCGCTGCGCCATCACTTTATCGCGCAAGCTCTTCATCGCAGCCTGGGCGTCAGCCTCGCTGAGCTTGCTGGGCGCGCCGGTCAATGCGTCTTTCAGGCCTTGCGAGACGATGTTCGGATCCACGTCGAGCTGGTCACGCTTCAGCGAGTTTCCGATGTTCTGACCGATGGCGTAGCTGGCCTTCTCTTTATCGGTAGCGAAGGGAGAGGCTTGCGCCGTGCCGGCGGATGCTGAAGCGGCGGGCTTGGCCGGCTTGGCCGGTGTAGTAGAGGTTTGCTGTGCCGAGGCCACGGCGGCAAGGCACAGGGCAAGGCCCAGACAAGAGAGGAGTGATGAGAATTTCTGCATAACATTGATTGTCGCATAACTGCACCAGCCATCCAGTTTTCCGGGTGGTGTCTCAGTTTGATTGTCATCCCGGGCAAGCCTCTTTTGCGCGGCGAGGGATCTGGGCGTCCCGATTGGCGCCGGCGCGACAAAGGGACGCATCCTTATTCAAACTGAGACACCATCAGTTTTCGCTTAGGTTAAAAACGTCTCAGAAGGTCCGACCCGGAGAAGCCCATAATTCAGTAGTTTGCAGATGCAGCCCACAACAGGCTTGGCCACTTACTTGCACCCATTCCGTCACTGTAGTGCGGAAACAGCGCGATCCGCAACGTAACTCGGGAAGAGAGCGCTTCACCGGAGGTGATTTGATTATGTCCATCGCAAGTATCGCAAGCAGTACCCTTTTGCATTACACCGGGCAAACCATGCAGAGCAATCGGCAGAAGTTTCAGCAAAGCATGCAACAGCTCGGGCAGGATATTCAGTCGGGAAACTTGTCAGCCGCGCAGTCGGACTTCGCGACCCTGCAACAGATGGCCCCGCAGGTCGGGTCCACCACTTCGAGCCAGAGCAACAGCTCCGTCGCGCAGGAGTTCAACCAGCTAGGCACCGACCTGCAGGCGGGTAACACAACCGCGGCACAGCAGGATTACACGCAGATCCAGCAGCAGGTATCAGCCACGGCTTCCGGCTCGGTGCACCACCATCATCACCACGGCGGCGGTGGAGGAGGCGGAGGCAACGACTTGAGCCAAATGCTGCAGCAGCTAGGGCAGCAGTTGCAAGCCGGCAGTCTCAGCGGAGCACAGCAGGCCTACACCGCATTGCAGCAGCAACTGCAGTCCTGGGACCCGTCGGGTACGACAGCATCGTCGGCGTCGGGAAATATCGCAGTGAATGCCTGAAGGCCGACGGCCGGGTGCCGGCGTCACTCGCTCCCCAGGGCGACGACGAGCACCCGCGCCGGGCCTCCGGACTCACAGCGCAGCAATCCGGTCGAGCCACTGGGCAGATATTCCAGTTGGCGATAATGCTGCAGTTTGCGGGTGCCGTGCTCTGGGCTGATGAACTCCACGGTGTCCTCGTACGGCGTGGCCAGAACGCTGGCGCCTGCGATCTGGGCCTGCGAGCCGGCCTGCAGCTCGATCAACTGGGCACAGATGACGTCGCCGGAATAGAGCGTCGTCATGCGCACGCCGGCTGCCTGTCCCGACGACGGCTTAGGATGGCGCAGTTTCTGGGTAGCGGGAAGGACCTCAAAAATCATGGCGCGGAAGGTCGCGCTGTTCACATTCTCCACGACGTGCTCAAGCCCGGCGGGATGAAGATCGCAATAATCGGCGGCAAATCGCTGATTCTCCGCCTGGCCTCCACGCGGCGTGCTGATTATGTTTGCCTCGCCGGCGACATACATCAGGTAGGGCCACGGGTGCAGATGGCAAAGGGTGATTTCGCCCGGTGCAATTTCGACGGCGTAGGCTCGTACCCATTCGTTGTCGATTTCCAGATGATGCTTGGGCTCGTCGGCGATCGAGATTACGCTGTCGCAGGAATGTGGCTGGCTTGGGCTCATGTGTCTTCTGAAGGCGATTCCGCCGATAACGATGCCGAAAGGATATCAACATTTACAAATCGTCGCGAAGCTGCGAGTTGCCGCAGCAGCGGATTGACCCTGGACCGCTGTTCCGGCGCAGGTCGGATGATGCTGGCGGGGACGCTGTAGTTGTATGACAGTTCAGCGATTCCGACAAAATTTGCCAGGCGCTATTTGGCGCATGTTTAGCGACGCAGTTGCTGATACTTTGTTGTTCTAACAACCGTGAGGTCCAAAGCGGAGACGCCATCCAAAAGCGCCCACCAGTTTCGGCGTGAGTTCTCTCACGCCACCCATGACGAAGTCTGATCCTCGCAACCTGTACCCTCTCGTAAGACTCAGCAGTCGTCTCCGCTTGCGACCACTCGCCCACGGCAGGGAATGCGCGCTGACGCAAGCAACGCAGCTTTAGACACCGACTTCCCGTTGCGCGTATCCGAGTCGGTGCCCTGGTGGTGATAGACTAATGGTGATTCCAGTACCCCTCCGGCTGCGAGATGGCCGGATGCTTCCTTGAATCGGGACGTGGCTCAGCCTGGTAGAGCACTCGCTTGGGGTGCGAGGGGTCGCCAGTTCAAATCTGGCCGTCCCGACCAATTCAGTTGTCAGTAGGAGGCCGTGGTCTGTGCGGCTCTGCGAGAAGGCGATTCGTCTTAGGGAATGTTTGAATTCTAGAGACCGGCTAGAGCAGTTTCAGGGTAGGTGTATCCGGTAGAGCGGAACTTTAGGTCCGCGTCCAGGCTGCCCCAAGGGTCGGGCTTTTCGCCCACTGCGGTGCAGTGGGCGAAAAGCCTCATCAGGGAGGACTGCGTTACGCGGCGCTGAAGCGCCGCTCTACCCGAGCTCCACGGATACGGCAATTGGGAAACCGCTCTAGCCCGACGAGTCTAGCCCTCGCTAGTCAAAAGACAACAGGGTAAATTCGAGAACTGCTGAGTTCGGATTCAACCGCCATTTTTTCAAAAGTGTTCAATATTGCGCAGACAGTCGAAGGCCGTCCGGCCTAAGTTCACAGCATTACTATGTGGGGTTCCGTGCAGGCTGCCCCCAGGTTTCATAACAAGCCTTCACGGCCCCGTTCCTCTTCCTCGATAGATCAGCAGCGGAGCTGTAAGTTCCGGCCTTGAGGTGCGCCCGTGGCAGTTTTATCCATTCCTGTACCGCATTCCCTCATCTTGTGTATCGACGACTCCGAGGTCGGTCTGCGGGTGCGGAAGTTGCTACTCGCGAGCGTCGGTTACGAGGTGCTAACCGCTACCACAGCCGAAGATGGGTTCAAGCTTTTCAAGAAGAACCCCGTGGTATTGGTGATCGCAGATCACTTTCTAAGTGCCGAGTCAGGAACAGAGATCACCAGAGAAATGAAACGACTGAAGCCCGAAGTCCGTATTCTCATCCTCTCCGCTGCCATGGCAGAGCCGCCTGGTCTGGAGTTTGCAGACGGCTTTTTGTCGAAGGGTGAGTCGCCAGATGTCCTGCTCGGCGCCATTTCCTCGCTGTTGGCGGAAGCATAGTGGGCAACGAGAGGATGAGTGAAAGAGCAACCATGCTGAAGAGCACGTATCCCATGAGACGAAAAACCGAACCCGGAGATGGCAATAACAGCCATGTCCCTGCGGCTGAGCCAGAAAACGTGGACCAGAAGTTTAAGCTTGGCGAAACTTCAAAGGCGAATGCAGCTGTTTCGACCTCTCAACGGGTGTTGCGTTCGGTTGCAGAAACAACTTTTGTTCACTTCTATCTTGCTTGTGGTCACTTGATTACCATAAGCAAGAGCGAATTAGAAGGAGCGTTGCCGGGGGAGATGAAGTGCTGGGCCTGTGCCGTGGACAAGTAACGCGACCGAAACCGCTCAGCTTGTCGCGGCGGGACATTGCTATATCGATGCGCCAGCGGACGATACCCTCTGAAGTCGCGGTTGAAGAGGGGAGGACCTTTTATGACAGACAAACCCTACGTAAATCCGTTCGAAGACGTACACAAGAAGGCCCTCGCTGCCAGGGACCACACCCGCAAGATCAGGGAGAAAGAAGCGGAGGTTCGCGCAAAGCGTGAGGAGCGGGAGGAAGCTCCCAAGAACGAGAAGGAAGCAACCGCGTAGCCTTCGCGTTATCTACGGCACGGCACCAATCGGCGAATCGCGAAATCCCCATATCACTCACGATCCACCTGATCTCACTCAGCAGGCAGTTGAGCGTCTTCAGGCTACGAGCGGCCTAACGATTTCTTGTCTTTGCTTGTTTTTACCCGCGCGGTTTCAGTCCAACACAGCAAAGCCAGGCCTTTTCCCGGCGCTCGATAATCTGAACGTCGCAGAAACCAGCGTCTTCAAGCAGACGGCGATGCTCATCCAGATCCAGGAAGTGCATTCCGGTATGCGCAGCGTAGATGCCCGCGAGTTTGGCTATTTTGGTGACTGCACCCTTGTAAACTTCGGCGATGATGACGAAATGGCCGCTGGGCTTGATGACCCTTTGAACTTGGCGAAGGCCGTTCGGCAGATCGGGCCACCAGAAGTGCGTTTCCACCGCAGTGACAACGTCGAAAGTATCGTTGGCAAAGGGCAGCTCAGAAACCGAGCCTTGGCGCAGCTCAACCCGGCCGATATCAATGAGGCGATGGTTTTCCTTACGCGCAATGGCGAGACTGTCTCGCGAGAAGTCAACGCCGTAGACTTTGCCCTGCGCGGCCATCGCCGCCAACTTACTCACGGTCCTGCCTCCACCGCAACCCACGTCGAGTACGATGTCGTTCTCTCTTACCGCAACGTGCGACAGTCCCCAATCCGTCAGCTTGGAATGGCCTGAATTCATCCTGCGTGCAAGCAGCCGTCCCACCCATCCACTGGGTTTCTGGCATTGCACGGTTCGGGAGTCACGACCACCCACAGCTCACCTCGGCTGACGGACTAAATAATCATCATAAGCCGCGAAGTTGTGCGCCAATGGAAGGTTGAGTTATGTCTTAAAACTGCTGTTTTAGGACACTACCGTTCAGTTATGTCCTAAAGCTGCTGCTTTCAAGACTGCTGAAGGTTCCCGGATTGGTTCCACCATTACAGAATTGTTGCTGCAATGTGGAAGTCATTGACTAGACTGGGATGTTCCGGAAGTGCTAGCGGAACATCCTATGGTTGATCTTCGCCACGAGTCGTAGCGCCATCTCAATAGCGCAAGTTTCGGACTCAGCCATCGGTGGCAGTTACTTCCTTGCGGGGGTCCGGGGATGTGTCTGTTTTCGCGTGGTAGCAAGCCGTCACGTGAATTGGTTTCGATACTAATTCTGGTTGCTGTCCTGAGTTGGGCTGGCTGCGGCAGTCCATCAGCAAGTACAAAAACACAAACACCCACCGACGGGCTGCTTGAGCCGGGCACCGTAAGCGCCAGCAAGCATCCCCTGGTGGCGGTTTATTCCGTGGGCATTCGGACAAGCGGGCAAGTGCGGGTCGAGTTTGGGCCGACCACGTCCTATGGTCGGACCACTGGGGCACAGGCGGTGACAAGCGGTGGGACAGCCTCGCTGCTGGTGGCCGGTATGAAGGCGAGTACGGCCTACCATATGCGCGCGCGCGTGGATTTCGACGATGGCAAAACCATGTACGACACCGACCACCTCTTCACAACGGGAGCGCTGCCACAGGTTTCATTTCCGACAGTGACGGTTACACCGTCAGGGTACTCAAAGAATGGCGGGGTGGACATTGTTTCCAGTCTCAACTCCAGCGCTTTGGTCAGTGGCGAGGTATTGGACACGGATGGAAGCATCTTATGGTACTACTACGATGCCGCGAGTCCGTTGGCCTTCCCATTACGACTGCTCGACAACGGGAATTTTCTGGTCAACTTGGAAGGGGAGGTGAGGGAGGTCGATCTGGAAGGCAACATACTGCGGAGTATCACGCTGAGTCAGCTCAACACCGCTCTTGCAAACGCCGGATATTCCTTTCAAGCTTTGGTGTTCCACCACGACCTCATGCGGCTTCCCAATGGGCACTGGCTGGTGCTGGTGGACGAAAACAAAGATTTCCAGGACCTGCCCGGCTATCCAGGCACCACTACGGTGCTGGGGGACGACGTCATAGAATTGGACGCGAACAACCGGCCCGTGTGGGTGTGGCGAGCCTTTGACCATCTCGATGTCAATCGGCATCCTTATGGCTTTCCGGACTGGACGCACGCCAACGCGCTGGTGCTTACCAGCGACGGAAACCTGCTGATTTCGATGCGGCACCAGTTTTGGGTGCTCAAGATCAACTACGCCAATGGAGCCGGAAACGGTGACGTGCTGTGGCGACTGGGGCCGGGAGGTGACTTCACGCTGGGGAATTCGGACCCGGCGGAATGGTTCTACGCGCAGCACTTTCCGGTGTTATTGCCTTCTTCTGGTGGTTTGACGCGCTTGATCCTCTTCGACAACGGCGATGCCCGGCCTGATCAGAACGGGCAGTCGTGCGAAATCTCCTCTACGTGCTACAGCCGCGCAGTGATTCTGGACGTGGATGAATCAAAGCTCACAGCCAATATTGAGTGGGAATACAGGCCCGGCTGGTATTCCTTCTGGGGAGGTAGTGTCGAGGTGCTTGGGGATGGCAGTGTTGAGATGACGTCCAGCACCGTCAACGGGGGCACTGCGCGGAGCATCGAGGTGACAAGTGCGTCCACGCCTCAAATAACCTGGCAGTTGGATACCTCAGACTCGGACTTCTACCGCGCTTATCGCGTACCGAGTCTGTATCCGGGGGTGTCATGGTAAGTGATTGCCGCGGCAGAATGCTCGGTGACCGTGGCAGCGGGCGTGCTGGCGCCGCTGAGCGCGGTGAAGTCGCCTTGCGCCCGTAGAGGAACGAAATCTCGAAAACGGCACCAGCCTGAACCTTCGCCGCTCCAGTTGTCATTGATATTATGATGTAGCTCTTTTTGAGAACATCTATGACATCGTCCGTTTACGCAGTTCCTTCGCCCTCCCAGCAATCGAACCTGGCTTACGATCCGCTGCTCGATGACATCGGATACATGACCTGCATGACCTTGGTGCTGCTGGGAAATTATGCGCAGACCGGGCATCTCGGCGGACCGCTCGCCTATACCCCGTACAACGTGGCGCTTCATTTGGCTGGTCCCGAGAACGGTGGATTGCGCTACGACTATCGCCGGCCCAAGCATCCTTACTCCGACAAGTTCATGCTCGCGGCGGGACACTCGATCCCCACCTGCTATGCGCTGTGGATGATCCTCGGCCAGGCGCTGTATCGCAAACATCAGCAGACCGGCGATCCGCGTTATCAGGTCGACCCGCACGTGGCCATGCTGCCGATCGACGCCTTGGGATTCCGGCGCGGTGCGGGCGCCATGAAAACGCTGCTGCACGATACCGGGTTGGAAGACCATCCGCTATTTGCGCAGGCGAAAGGCCGCGGCATTCGCGCGCTCTCGGGCCACGCCGAAAGCACCGATCTCACCAACGATGTGAACGGTGGACCCTCGGGCATCGGCATCGCGACCGCTGCCGGCAAAGCTGCGTTCTGGGATGTTGCCGGCGCGCCAGCGTCGCCGAAGATATTCGCGTTGGAAGGCGAATTTGCGCTCACCGAAGGTCACGCACAGGAGTTGAAGACGCAGGCGCTCGCGCTGCAAGTGGGAAAGCGACTGCGCGTGATGGTCTCCGACAACAACGCCGGCATCGACGATTGCCTGGTGGGTGGCAAGATTGGCGGGGTCATCGCTCAGCAGTTTTGCGATGTTTATGACCTGGTGAGCCAGTGGACGTCGTATGGATGGAACGTCTTCACCCTGGCGAACGGCAACGATTACGGCGATGTAGTTGCGGGACTGAAAGCGATGGATGCAGTTGACCCGGACGACCGGCGTCCCGTTGTCGCCATCGGTAAGACCATCAAGGGTTGGTGGCCTGCGGCCGTCGAGGGGAAGATCCCCGGCTACAACGGCGATCAGCTAGTGAGCTATCCGAGCCATCCCTACGCGCTGAAGATGAATTCGGAATACTTCCTCGCGCTGGCGCAGACCTTCGAGAAGCAGTACGGCGTGGAGTTCGAAGGCATTCGCAAGGGCCCGGTCGCCGACGAGCGCGAGCGGTTGATCCAGTTCAAAGCGAACATTGATGTGGTGATGTCGCTGCTCGACCGCAACGGATTGGGTGATCGTCTGGCCGATCGCCTGGTGGAAATCGGCGACACGGTGCGCGACGACGTGAAGCTACGTATATCGGCCACGAGCGATCCGTTCCTCGACGATCGCCTGCGCGTCACGGCACTGCCTGAAGAGTCGCAGAAGGTCTCGATTCGCAATGCGATTTCCGGCGTGGAGAAGGAAGTCAGCATCGCGCTGTTCAAAAAGCCGGGCGAGAAGGCCGGAGCGCGACGCGCCATCTCTGAAATCATCAAGTGGATGAACTACGTCACGGACGGACGGTTCTTCACGGTGGCCGCTGACCTTTCCGAGTCGATCAACGTGGAGCACGGCAGCTTGTGGGGACACTACAGTCCCACCGCCAATCCGCTGGGCACTCGTCTGAAGGCGCCGATTCAGGAAGCGGGCAATGTTTCCACTGCGATCGGTCTGGTGAGCCAAAGCGCTTCGCTCGATCCCAAGAAGTTCGCCGGCGTTTGGGCTTTGAGCGGCACCTACGGAGCCTTCACGCCGTTGATGTACACCCCGGCGCGTGTCTGGAGCCAGCAAAGTCAGGACAGCCCGTTCCGCGTCGGCGTGCTGCATATTCTCACCGCGCACTCCGGGCCTGAAACCGCGGCCGATGGCCGCACTCACTTCGGTATCTTCGCGCCACAAGTGTGGAAGCTGTTCCCGCGCGGTCACGTGATCAACCTGAGCTTCTGGGATTACAACGATGTTGCGCCCGGCTATTTCGCGGCGGCGGAGATCGCGGCGCGCGATCCGCACGTGGGCATCATCACGCTGGAAGTAGCGCGTCCCGACTTTCCGGTTGCCGACCGCAGCCATTTCGCTGATTCCGATGTACGCGCGGCGGCTAAGGGATTGTATGTAATTCGCGACTTCGCGCCCGGTAAGCCGCGGCATGGTTACGTCATCGCGCAGGGGTCAAGTTCGACGGTGAATCTGCTGAAAGTGCTGCCGAAACTCGAAGCTGCGGGCGTGAACGTGAAGGTAATCGCGGCGATCAGTGAGGATTTGTTCGATCGCCAGCCGCAAGCGTATCAGGATTCCGTGCTGCCACCCGAGGCTCGTTACGATCTGATGGTGGTATCCACGGGTACGCGTCGCGTGTGGCCGCTGCGCAACCTCGGTCCGTTGACCGACGAGTACTCACTCACCTCCGACTTCGACAATGCCTGGAGAACCGGAGGCCTGGAACCGGACGTCATTGCCGAAGCGCACCTCGATCCCGATTCAATTTTGGCCGGCGTGGAGCGATTCGCCAATGAACGTGAGCGCCGCATCGGCGATCAGCGCAAGTGGATAGGTTAGGCGACTGGAGTCAGTCCGCCGGAGAACGCCGACCAGCCGAACGCGGTCTGCGTGAAGGGAAACCTGGCCATCAACTTCTTGACAGGATCGTAAAAACAACAACAAGAATGCGGGTGCCCCATTCCGCCATCGTTTGGCGGGGTGGGATTTCAACACCCCACCCCGGCAACAGAAGCCGGAATGGGGCACCCAGACTCTTATCTGTCTACTAACCACTGCGCACGTGTTATCCTGCGTAGCCGTTCGTCGTATTCGCAGGAGCCATCATGAAATTCAGCCGCCGTGAGTTCGTTGCCACTACTGCTTTAGGGTCCGCCTCGCTCGCGCTCGATCTGCGCGGGCAAACCGCAGCTCCCAATTATCAGACAGAGAACCAGGCTCCAACCACCAAGCCCAAAGCACCCGTCATCATCTCCGCCGCCAACGGATACAACTATCTCGACCGCGGCTACGCTGTGCTCAGCAGCGGAGGCGACACGCTCGATGCGGTGATGCAAGTCATCACCGGGCCGGAAGACGATCCCAACGATGACAGTGTGGGACTCGGCGGGCTGCCCAACGAAGAATGCGTGGTGCAGCTTGATTCCTGCTGTATGCACGGACCCACGCGCATGGCGGGATCGGTCGCCGCTGTTGAGAACATCAAGAACGTCTCGCTGCTGGCGAAGACCGTGATGGA
This sequence comes from uncultured Acidobacteriaceae bacterium, assembly GCA_963846795.1. Taxonomy (GTDB): domain Bacteria; phylum Acidobacteriota; class Terriglobia; order Terriglobales; family Acidobacteriaceae; genus CAVVDY01. The sequence continues at coordinate 506,330 of CAWJXJ010000009.1, read as the reverse complement.
GCACACCGGCCACGTGATGCTGGTCGGCGAGGGCGCCAGCCACTTCGGCCTGCTGATGGGTTTTCCCAAGGAGAACCTGCTGACCGAGCGCTCGCGCAAAACGTGGCAACTGTGGCGCGAGACCATGTCGAACGACGATTGGTGGGGACCAGGACTTGCGAGCCCGAACTTCAAGTTCCCCGACGAAGCCGGCAATCTGAGCGAGATCGACAATCCACTAATCGATCACATGTACAAGCTGGCGACGAAGATCGGCATCGAGCCTAGTTTTCGCATCGCGGCCATCGAGCGTGTGCTGAAGCCGCCGACAGGAACCATTCATTGCTCAAGCGTCAACGCGAGGGGCGAGATGTCGGGCGCGACGACTACCAGCGGACTGGCTTGGAAGATCTCGGGACGCGCGGGCGATTCGCCGATCATCGGCGCGGGCAGCTATACCGATCAGGATGTGGGCTCGGCGGGCGCGACCGGCAACGGCGAGGAGAACATCAAAATCTGCGGCGCGCACACCATTGTCGAGAACATGCGTCACGGCATGTCACCTCGCGATGCAGGCATGGATGCGCTCAAGCGCATCGTGCGCAACTACAACGGCAACATGCAAAAGCTGCAGTACGTCGATATGAGCTTCTACATCCTGCGACGCGATGGCGCGTATGCAGGCGTGTCACTATGGAGTGGCCCGACAAATCATCCGCGAAGGTTCGCCGTCATCGATGAAAAAGGCAAGCGCTACGAAAACGCCGTCGCGCTGATCGAAGGGCAGTCGTTGGGCTGGCCTCCGATGCCGGGCGGAAAACGGTTGGCACCGGAGCAGAAAAAGTAGGCCGCTGCGCGGCTTCCTCGTTCTCATGGCTCCGTTAACTCCGGTCTTGCGACCGGGGCTAAGAACGGAGTCGCCGCTTTGCGGTTCAGGCTTGAGCAGGTATGGCTTTGCTCATACGTGGGCCTTACATCCCAGCCACTTCGCTGTCATTACGCTGTGAACGGACTTTAGCTCACTGCCGCTCGTGACCACAGTCACCGCGTAGAAGCAACTCACCTGCAAAGCTAAACAGGGGTTGCAAGCGGCACTTTGAGGCAAGCTATTCACAGTTGCAACAAACAAGCTGCGAAGCAGCGACTCCGGGGTTAGCCCCGGGCGCGAGCCCGGGGTGAGCGGGAATAATAAGCTCTCAATGCCGCGTAGCGGCCCACGCCTATGGCACACACGTACAACATCAATTATGTCCACTGCGTCTTTAGCACGAAGCGTCGTCTGCCACTGATCGCTGAGCCAGAAAAAGTTTGGGCTACGATCCACGAAGTAGCGCGGGCGTCGAAGATCAAAGCACTGGCTGTCGGCGGAATGGCCGATCACGCGCACGTACTGATTTCCATTCCATCCACGCGAACGGTTAGTGAAGTCATGCGCGAGCTGAAATGCAACTCGTCATTGCGGATTCGGAAGTGGAATCGAGTGTTTTCGTGGCAGGATGGGTATGGCTCTATCAGCGTAAGTCCATCGGCGATTGCTTCGGTGAAACGGTATATCGAAAGACAAAAGGCGCATCACGCGGGCAGGAGCTTTGAGGAAGAATATACCTCGATGCTGGAGCGAGCGGGCGTGACGTACGATCCCGAGTATCTGTTCGACTAGGCCGCTTCGCGGCTTGGCTCGCTCTTATTGCCCCGTTACCCCGGTCTTGCGACCGGGGCTAAAAACGGAGTCGCCGCTTTGCGGCTCATGTTTTCCGGCATGAGGTCAGGAGAAAACAGGGCCACATTGCCGGCCTATAAGGTGATCCTTATACCGCGACCGTCACTGTGGTCTCCGTTCTCACCACCGGCCGATACAAGGTGTCGCGCTCGAAGGGCACGCGGCCGGCTTCGGTGATGAGGCGGATCAGATCCTGACGGCGCAAGCCTTGCGGCGTAGTCGCGCCCGCGTCGTGGTAGATCTTTTCTTCGACCACTGTTCCGTCAATATCGTCGGCGCCGAAGCGCAACGAGATCTGCGCGATCTTCGGCGTCATCATCTGCCAGTAGGATTTGATGTGCGGAAAGTTGTCGAGCACCAGACGTGATACGGCAATCTGTTTCAGGTCGAGCATGCCGGTCGTTTTTGGCAGATGTTGCAGCGGCGTGTTCTCGGGATGAAACGCCAGCGGGATAAACGTCTGGAATCCGTGGGTGTCGTCCTGCAGCGCGCGCAATTTCAGCAGGTGATCGACGCGGTCTTCGTCGTTCTCGACGTGACCGTAGAGCATGGTCGCATTCGACTTCAGCCCGATTTCATGCGCTGCACGCGCGATCTGCAGCCAGTCGTCGCCATCGATTTTGTGATCGCAGATGATGTGCCGCACGCGATCGGAAAAGATCTCCGCGCCACCGCCGGGCAGAGAATCGAGTCCCGCATCTTTCAGTTTCAGCAGCACTTCGCGCGGGGTGGTCTTGCCGATGCGCGCGAAGAACGCGATCTCCACCATGGTGAAGGCCTTCAGATGCACCTGCGGAAAGCGCTCTTTCAATCCCAGAGAGCAAGTCGAGGTAGTACTGGAACGGCAGGTCGGCATGCAGTCCGCCGACGATATGAAACTCCGTCACCGCCTCGGTGTAGCCGGTAGCTGCCGTGTCCCACGCTTCCTGCAGCGCCATGGTGTAGGAACCGGGCGAGTCTTTCTTGCGTCCAAAGGCGCACAGGCGGCAGGCAGCTACGCAAACATTCGTATAGTTAATGTGTCGATTGACGTTGAAATATGCCGTGTCTCCGTGCATCCGCTCGCGCACGTAGTTTGCCAGCCATCCGACGCCCAGAATGTCGCCCGAGGCATATAACGCGAGAGCGTCTTCCGGAGACAGCCGCTGCTGCGCCATCACCTTGTCGTGAATGGGGCGCAGGCGCGCGTCGTCCGTCTGGAAGGGATGAAGCTGTTTCGAATGTGCTGAGCCAGCGTGCGGCATAACTTCCGGCATAGATTCATGATATCGCACGCGCCATCACATCATCACAAGCCTTTGTGATGCAGGGGTTTCCAGCCTGTTAACTCCACGCGCAGCCCGCGGCAGACAAAAATGTGTTGACGCCCGCCGCAATCCATACCATGATTACCCACCAAAGCTACCCTCTCCCATGCACTACTCGCCGAAGAGCACCTGCACTCTCCGGCACGGGCCGCGTACTTCCCAGGTTCGCTTGGCCACTCACGCCGAGCTTGCTCCACAATTTGAGACATAGGAGAAGAGATGAAAGCATTGCGCCTGTTGTCAGCTCTTGCGTTCGCCGTATTGTCGGTTTCCGGGCTCATAGCGCAGTCCAATCCCGGAACCATTCTTCAACTCGAGTTCCAGACGCCGAAGAACGGCATGATTCCGCAGTACGAAGACGGCCGCAAGCAGAAGGCCGCCTGGCACAAGCAGCAGAATGACAAGACGCCGCTGCTGGTCTGGCAGATCATCAGTGGCGACGACACCAACACCTACATTGTGGGAGAGCCACCGCAGAGTTGGGCGGATATGGACAAGCCGTCCATACCCGAAGATCAGGATCTTGCCGAGTTCAACAAGGTGATCGGCAATTACGTCGAGAAGCTGGTTATCCGCTACTACGAGTTCATGCCGAAGCTCAGCAATCCACCCGCCTCGCAGTTGCCGTTGAAGTACGAGGAAGTCGTTGTGTTCCACGTGCGGTACGGCAAAGGATCCGATTTCGCAGCGCCATCGGCCGCATTCATGACGCGGCAACCAAGAGCAAATGGCCGGCCAACTTTGAGTGGTATGAGCTGGCGAATGGCGGCAAGGAAGGCGAATGGGTGCTGGTGATTCCTCACGACAACTGGGCCGGCTTTGAGGATCAGCCCAATGTCAAGCCCATTCACGACATGGTCAAAGAAGCCTTCGGAAACAGGCCGAGGCCGACTCTATCATTAGCCTCATCGATTCATCGGTCATGAGCGAGACCAGCGAGATCATTCAGTTCCGCCCCGACCTGAGCTACATTCCTGGCAAGTAGCTTCGCATTGTTCGCGTTGGTTTCGAGGTGATCACCGCCCGGGCTTCGGCTCGGGCGGAGTCTTGTGTGGGTAGGGAGGTGCTTTTCGCGGCGCATTTACGCTTCGTATTAGTACCAGTGCCGACTCAAATTCCACTTGGCAAATCGAGAACAGGTTGCGACACAGATCGTGAACGCCTGCTCTACCGGGACGAATGGTGCGCCCGGCGCGAAGCTCTCGACTTACACGGACTCGCCGAGTTGTTGCAGTGCGGCCCTCAGCTCAGCCTCGCGCACCTCGATTTCAACTCTGTCGTCAGCAGACAAATGTAAAATCCTGCAGAAGCGCCTGACGGTGTCGTATGCCGTTCGCGCCTTGTTCCTGTTCCGCTGCCGCTTTGGGTCATCCCGTGTGTGCAGAGCGATACCGGCAAATGTCAACCCTACCTTCAGATCGGTCTTGATGGCTCTGACCATGACTCCCTCGACATCCAACTGGCGGAGTGCTTGACACTTTGCCTTAAGCGTATCGCTTTGTTCCCGAAGCTCTTGAAACCTCACTTGCAAATCACTCCGTCGTTCGGCTGTGCTTTTCGCCATCATTTTCGCACCCTACGGCCTGCATCTTTAATGCGTGATTCGGGTCCGCCGGAGAGATATCGATGCGTTATCCCGATGTCTTAGCCATGCGCGTGTTTGATTCCGTAATCGCTTTCTGGCTCTCGGCGACGGCTCGGTGACCGCTCTCCGAGCGTGCCAGGGCTCTTTCAATGGCGGTGGTTTCGCCGGCTTTGCTAAGTGTGCGGTCGAGACGGTAGCTGATGTCCGCTCCACAATGTAAACAGGACGATGTCTGCACCACTTCGGCGTGCACATCGCTTGCCCGCACCGAAGATGAGCGCAAACAGGCAGGGCAGGTGATCACCACGTATCCGGTGGCGGTACGCGGTATCCAAATGGGTGCAACTTCAGGCTTGACGTGAGCCGTTCGTATCGGCAGCCGGGACAAAAGCTCACGAATCATTTCGAGCAGTTCAAAGTCAGAGTTTTCTCCCTTAGGGATGAAGCGGTCAGCCAGCACGCCCTCCGGCATCTCGTCCGCCGGGCGGAAGTCAGCACTTCGCGCGATGACGCCGATTCCCGGGAACCTGTGCCGAACCACGGCAAGCAACTCAAACCCCGACATGTTGGGCATTCTGAGCTCTGAAACGATGATCTCGGGTACACCACCCTGAAGCTCCACCAGCGCTTCAAAACCGTCGCGTGCTGTAAGGACGAGATAACCTTCCTTGGAAAGAAGAGCAGCGGCTGACGCCAGCGAGGCGGCATCATCGTCCGCAAGCAGAACGCGGTACTTGAATCCGCTGTCCACAACTGCCTCCATCAGAATCATACGCCGGGCGAGAACTGCCGCTGCGCGTCATCTCACGTCGACCGCAGGCTCAGATCGGGACCAACTTGGGTGTTCGCGACCTTAGGCACTGCTCGCGCTCACCAACCCATCTGGCGCATGCGGCCAAGGATGATTTCGGGGTAGCGGGTCATGCGCTCGGGGCGTCGCCTGAGTGGAGCGGGAAGAATTGCGGCGAGCTGGGCCGCCTCTTGCCGGCCGATGTTGCGCGCTGACACGTGGTAGTAGAAACGACTGGCCGCTTCCGCGCCGTAAACGCCCGGCCCCCATTCGACAAGGTTGAGATAGAGCTCCAGAATGCGTCGCTTGCCGAGGACGAGCTCGGCCACCGGTACCAGCGTGGCCTCCGCGCCCTTGCGGAGGATGGAGCGGCTGGTTCCGAAGAAGAGGTTCTTGACGAGCTGCTGCGTAAGGGTCGAGGCTCCGCGAGTGCGCTCGCCTTCCATGTCCTGTTGGGCGGCGATTTGAATCTCGTGCCAGTCGAAGCCGTGATGCTGGTAAAAGCGCCCATCTTCGGCGGCAATGACGGCGTGCTGCAGCTCGGGCGAGATTTGATTGAGCGGAACGAATTCAGATCGCTTCTGGTATCGCTTGCCATGAATCAAGGCTTGCCAGCGGCGCTCGATCTGCACCGCGTCGGTGGGTGGATCGACGAAGCGCGCCGCAACCAGCAGCAGCGCGGCCACCGACCAGAGCGCCAGCACTGCGACGACGAGCCATAGAAGAAAGGAGCGGAGGGAAGGTTTCCGCAACCGGAGTTTGAACGGCGGCTTGGGCGTTGGGCTCACGTCTCAGAATATAAGGTGGCGGGAACGGCACGCGTGGGTAGCTGCGATTGTGTGGCACATCACAACCCTGTGTGATGTCGCTCCGCCGCTTCTCGCCTTGACAGCTTTACCTTGGTAAGTGTGGCGGCGGGCAACCTCCCGAAGACGTTCCGACGGTTCGGTCATTGCCATAGCCGCTCTTCGACGGTGAACTGACAAATGGCCACAACATCCCCCGCTTGCATGCCCTGGAACTCGGAAGCAATCTGTTCGGCACTGTCGCCGCAAGTGCCTTCCGAGAGAATCCTGATCCGCCCCATCGACCTCATCGCGTATGCCTCCGACGCTGGCTTTTATCGCCTTATACCCCGGGCGGTGGTGCAGGCGAAAGGCATCGAGGAAGTGCGTAGCGTCTTCCGCTTCAGCCAAGCCCATGGCATTCCGATGACGTTTCGCGCCGCTGGGTCGAGCCTCTCAGGGCAGTCCATCAGCGATGGCCTGCTGGTCGAGGTGGCGCGGCACTGGCGTGACGCGCAGGTGGAGGAGGCCGGCAGGAAGATCCGCTGCCAACCGGGGGTGATCGGCGCGCGAGCCAATCAGCTGCTCGCATCCTGTGGATACAAGATCGGTCCTGACCCGGCCTCGATTGCGACCTGCACCATCGGCGGAATTCTGTCGAACAACTCCAGCGGCATGTGCTGCGGAGTGGAACAGAACGCTTATCACACGCTGGCATCGTTGCGTTTCGTGCTGCCTTCACAAACGGTGATTGACACCGCGGAGGCAGACGCGGACGCACGCTTCCACGCCGCCGAGCCGGAACTGGCGCGCGGCATCCTGGAGTTGAAATCGCGAATCGAGTCGGACGCGGCCCTGCGCGAGCGCATTCGCCGCAAGTATCGCAGCAAGAACACTACCGGCTATTCGCTGAACGCGTTCCTCGACTTCGAGCAGGCGGTCGACATCTTTCAGCACGTGCTGATCGGCTCGGAAGGCACGCTGGCGTTTATTGCCGAGGCGGTGCTCAACACCGTGCCCGACCTGCCGGTGAAATACACGGGGCTGCTGCTGTTTCCGGACCTTCACGCCGCGGCCGCGTCGATTGTGCCGTTGCGGCAAGCCGGAGCCAAAGCGCTGGAGATCATGGATCGCGCCTCGCTGCGCTCGGTGGAGAACCAGGCGGGGATACCGGCTTCCATCCGTAAACTTCCGGATGGCGCTGCGGGCCTGCTGGCGGAGTTCCAGTCGGCCGATGAGGCGGAGCGGGGGTTGCTGGAGAAGGTTGCCGCCGAGGCGGTTGGCGGGCTGAAGGTGTGCGAGCCGGCGCGGTTCACGCACGCCGCGGGGGAGCAGGCGCTGCTATGGAAGATTCGCTCCGGCTTGTTCCCGTCGGTTGGCTCGGTGCGGAAATCCGGCACCACCGTCATCATCGAGGACGTGGCGTTCCCGGTTGAGGCGCTGGCCGATGCTGCGACCGACCTCACCAAGTTGTTCCACAAGCATGAGTACGACAACGCCATCATCTTCGGGCACGCTAAGGACGGCAACCTGCACTTTGTGATCGCGCAAGGATTCAACCAGCAGACAGAAATCGATCAGTATTCCCGTTTTATAGATGATGTAGTTCAACTGGTGGTTGAGCGTTATGACGGCGCCCTGAAGGCCGAGCACGGAACCGGACGGAACATGGCCCCATTTGTGGAGACGGAGTGGGGCGGGGAAGCGTACCAGATCATGCGACGGCTGAAAGAGCTGGCCGATCCGCACAACCTGCTCAACCCGGGAGTGATTATCAATCCCGACCGCCAGGTGCACTTGAAGAATTTGAAGGAGCTTCCGACGGTTGAGGAAGAAATCGACAAGTGCATTGAGTGCGGCTACTGCGAATCCAAGTGCCCAAGTCGCGAGCTGACGCTGTCACCGCGCCAGAGAATCGTGGTGCGCCGCGAGATGGCGCGCCTGGAAACATGCGGGGGGACGGATGAGGCCGCTGTATTGGCTGCGCTCGAGCGTGAGTTCCCCTACATGGCACTCGAAACCTGCGCGACTGACGGGCTGTGCGCGACGGCATGCCCGGTGAGCATCGATACCGGGAAGCTGGTGAAGCGGTTCCGGCGCGCGCGCTCGAGTGCGGCGGCACACGCGAGGGCTGTGAGGCTGGCCAAAAATTTCGCGCGCGTCGAGCGGGCGGTCCGCTTGGCCCTGAAAATGGGACACGCGACGCAGAACGCGATTGGACTGCCGAGAATGCGTTTCATGAGCGCTTTCTTTTCAAATTTGTTCGGCGATGGAGCGCTGCCGCAGTGGATGGGTGACGTGCCCTATGCAGCGGATCGAGTACCGAAGACAACCGCCGGCGAGGCACAGGCGGTGTACTTTCCTTCGTGCATCTCGCGCACCATGGGCGCTCTGCCGGGCGAAACGCCGGACCGCTCGCCGATGCAAGTGCTGGTCGATTTGGCGGCGCGGGCCGGGGTTCCGGTACGCATTCCCGAAGATACAGAGGGCACGTGCTGTGGAACGCCGTTTTCTTCGAAGGGATTCAGCGAAGCCCACGCCGTCGCAGTGAACAGCGCGGTTGAGCGCATGTGGCGGTGGAGCGAACAGGGCAGGTTGCCGATCGTTATCGACACCAGTCCCTGTACCTATGGGTTCAAGACAGCGCGGGCGTCGCTTACGCCGGAGAACCAGCGCCGCTTCGATCAGTTGACGTTGCTCGACTCCATTGAGTTTGTACACGATACGCTTCTGCCGAAACTCACGGTGAAGCGAAAGTCCCACAGCGTGGGACTGCACCCGGTGTGCTCGGTGGTGAAGATGGGGATTGGCGGCAAGCTCGAGGCCATCGCTCGCACTTGCAGCGAAGAAGTCACCGTTCCGCTGGACGCAGGCTGCTGCGGATTCGCCGGCGACCGCGGATTTTTGTTTCCGGAATTGACCCGCGCGGCCACACGGCTGGAAGCTGCACAGATCAAGGCCAGCCAACCGGACGAGTGCTACTCCAGCAGTCGCACCTGCGAGATCGGCATGTCACGCGCAACCGGGCAGATTTACCGCTCGTATCTGTATATGGTGGATCGGGCGACGCGGTAAGCTGGGGCGCCGTGAGAGGGGTATCAGAGTCTGCGTGAGAAAGGCTGCCGTCGCTACGCGACTCGGTTTTTCCCAACTCACCCGGCGCTCAGGAGCCTTTTGGGAAACATGTGTCGTCGGCTGAAGCCGACTCTGAATTTTCCACCTGAGCCCTCCCAGCGCTGAAAGCGCTGGGCTAAGCTCTGCTGTCCCTACGGGACGGAGGAATCGTTTGTCCCACCGTCGTCGCTCAAGCGCGAGTTTCGTAACAGCCTCTCACGAGCCGGTCTCAAAGCATCACGCTGCTTCGCGGCTGTTTTTGGTGCGTCGTACTCACACTCGCATTACCGAAACAAGTCTCGCGCAGACACTTCACGCGGCCCATTGCTTCGTTTGCAATGGGCAGGGTTTTCTACGGCATCGACCCGCCGAATACCAACCAACCTAACCAGGGGCGACATCCCTTTCGCGGCCGCTCCAGCTTATGATCAACCGAACGGCGCGACCGGACCGTGAGAGTCCGCTCTGACTATTTCCTGCCTGGAATCAAAATTCATGTCCGGCCGTCGAGGGCCCATACGTCTTTATGTCGGAACCCGAGAGGGAAGCCAAAACATCAAGTCCAAGCGGACTATAAAAAGGAGAGTTCACGATGGCTCAGTTTTTGTATTTGTATCGCGGTGATCCGAACAACCGGGAAACTTCGCCGGAGCAGGCCCAGCAGACCATGCAGAAGTGGATGACCTGGCTGAAGTCGTTGGGAGACAGCGGACACTTGAAAGATCAAGGCCAGCCGCTGGAGCCCACCGGCAAGCTGGTGAAGGGCAAAGCGAAGACGATTACCGACGGCCCGTTTACCGAATCCAAGGACATTATCGGCGGCTTCACCCTGATCGAGGCGCGTGACATCAATGAGGCGGCGGAACTGGCAAAGGGATGTCCGGCTTTCGAAAAGGATGGCAGCGTCGAAGTCCGTCCCATCATGGTGATGAATCTGTAAACCATGGAACTGAGCGACCATCTATTCCGGCAAGAAGCGGGACGCATGGTCGCCACGCTCACGCGCATCTTCGGCGTGCAAAACCTGGCGCTGGCAGAAGACGTTGTGCAAGACGCCTTCTGCCGCGCCCTTGAAGTCTGGAAGCTGCGCGGGGTGCCGGAGAATCCGTCGGCGTGGCTGATGGCAACCGCGAAAAATCGCGCGCTCGATGCCTTGCGCCGCGAGCGTACGGTGCGCACCTTCGAGCCTGAACTGAGCCGCTTCGTTCAAAGCGAGTGGACGCTGGCTCCTGCGGTTGCGGAACTCTTCAAGACGGAAGCCATAAAAGATGACCTGCTGCGGATGATGTTCTCCTGCTGCCAGGCGCGCCTGTCGGAGGAAGCGCAGGTCACGCTTATCCTGCATATTCTTTGCGGCTTCAGCGTGGGAGAAGTTGCGAACGCGTTCGTCAGTACTCATGCTGCGACGGAGAAGCGCATCGCGCGCGCCAAGAAGGTACTGGCGCAATCAAAGAAGCTTTTCGATGTGGAGCGCGCGCAAGATGTGGCGGCGCGGCTTCCGTCGGTTCACCGGGCGCTGTATTTACTTTTTAACGAGGGATATCACGGTGCGTCGCCTGAGTCGGCGATACGTGCCGATCTCTGCCATGAGGCGATGCGTCTGACCGCGGTGCTGCTGGAGAATCCTGTGGCCGCGGTTCCACCAACGTACGCGCTCGCGGCGCTGATGTGTTTCAACGCGGCGCGCTTGCCGGGAAGGATGGATGCATCCGGGAACCTGAGTCCGTTTTTCGAGCAGGACCGTTCGCAGTGGGACCAGGGATTGATAGCGGAAGGGATTCGGCTGTTGGATCTGTCGGCGGTGGGAAGCGAGTTGACGGAGTACCACATTGAAGCCGGCATCGCGCGTGTTCATGCCATCGCGAAACGGGCAGAAGAGACGGACTGGAGCAGCATCGTTTCGTTGTACGACCTGCTGGTGAATGCACGTCCGTCGCCGGTTATAGCGCTCAACCGAGCCATCGCGATAGCCGAACGTGACGGCGCCGCGCGCGGACTGGAAGAGATCAGCCAGATTGCCGATGCCGAGCGGTTGGAACGCTATCCGTTCTATTGGGCAGCGATGGGCGAGTTCGAATTGCGTTTAGGCCGCAGTGAAGCGGCCAGCGAACATTTCCGCGCGGCGTTGAAGCTGGCGCGGAATGAGGCAGAGCGGAAGTTCATGCGAAGTCGCGTGGAGGCATGTGTTGATGGATCGGTACACCTGGAGATGCGTGCCTCACAGATCGACGTTCATGGATCCCACTCATTCCGACCGAAGGAATGAGTGGGGCACCAGCAGGGGATTAGAGCTAGCGTGCAGATGGTTGTGCCGAACGCCGAAAGGGAAGGAATAACGTAGCAACGGTTCCTTTTCCTGCTTTGCTTTTCAGGGATAGCTTACCTTCATGGCGGGCGACGATCCCTTTGGTGATCCAAAGACCCAGGCCGTTGCCGCCGTGGCCCTTGGTGGTGAAGAAGGCTTCAAACAGGCGATGAAAGGCCTCTTTGGGAATGCCGGAGCCGGTATCGGCCACAGTAATCAGCAATCCCTTTCGCCCGGTCGCCCAATCGGTAGCTTTGCGTGAACGCAAGAGGAGCCTGCCGGGACGGGGTTGCATGGCGTCGATGGCGTTGCCGATAAGATTGGCCAGGGCCTGCCTTATCTCTCCCTCAAAACATTCGACTGGTTCTTGCGCCAGGTTTCGCGTCTCTACCGTGATCGACGAGTTGTTTAGCTTTCCCTGATAGAGAGACAAGGTATCGCCGATGAGGGTCGCAGATGTGACACTGGTGGCCGCAGTCGACTGCTTGTGAAAGCGAAGCGTCTGATTGGCAATGGCCGATGCTCGTCTCAGCTCAATCTCTATGGCATTCAGGTAGCCAGTGGTCTTTTCGTCGTCCGTCGATTTCTGCGCCAGGTAAACCAGGTTGGTCACCGCTTCCAGAGGATTGTTGATTTCGTGCGCGATCGAACTCGCCAGTCGCCCAACGGCGGCGAGTTTCTCGGAGCGTAACAGGGTTTGTTCGGTGCGCTTGGCGTCGGTCACGTCGACACCGAATATCAGGATTCCGGGAAGATTATCGTCGACATCACCGATCGGCTGAAAAACGAAATCGAGTATGCGTTCTTCCAGACGTTCCGAACCTTCAACGGCCAACGTTACTGGCACACCCCTGCCCATGTAGGGCTGACCTGTCGCATAAACTTCGTCCAGAACGCGAATGTACCCTTGTTCTTCAACCTCAGGCACGGCTTCGCGTACCGACTTTCCGATGACGTCGCGATTCGCAATCAGCTTTTGATACATCGGGTTGGTCAATTCGAAGACATGGTCTGGGCCTCGCAGCAAAGCGAAGAACGCCGGAGCGCGCTCGAACAATTCCCGCAAAGAGGCAAGCCTGCGGCGCAACGTGGTTGCCGCAATCGTGGCCGTTGTCGTCTCAGTGCAGGTGACGAGTGTGCCTTGAATCGATCCGTCCAAATCGCGCACCGCACTGTAGCTGTAAGTCCAGTAGACGTCTTCCAGCTTGCCGTCGCGGTAGATCGGTACCAGTTGGTTCTCATTCCAGGTGGCTTCACCGCTCGACATGACCTGGGCGATCTGTGGACCGATGATGGGCCAAATCTCGGGCCAGCATTCTTCTCCGCGCTGTCCCAACGCGGAGGGATGCTTGTCGGAGCCGATACTTCTGCGATAGGCATCGTTGTAAAACTGGATGAGATCGGGACCCCACCAGAGAAACATGGGATGTTTGGTGGCCAGCAGATTGTTAACCGTAACAACGAGGGATTCCGGCCAGCGCTCGATTGGCCCCAGTGTGCTCGTTTCCCAATCAAACTCGCGGGTGCGATCCGCCATCTCGCCGGAGGCGAAAATCCGCTTCGGGCTGTGATCACTCCTTGATTGGGATTCAGGCATTGGGTGAGGAGAACGAGCCATCATGACGTGCGGGATAAACTTGGCCACAACTCGTCGGTTTTGAGCAGGCTCAACCGGCGAGCGGATTCGAATTGAATCGACAATATGGTCGCATTATAGCGTAGGAATTTGGCGGTGTTGCGATGTCGTCGTCGTGCCATTGACCGGGTGATCGGACAGCGACGGAGAGCAGATCCAGCGGCGGCTGACGCCGCCTCGGGATGACAATTCATAGGGGACGCGGGCCTGAAGGCCCGCTCTACCCAATGCGTTTCCGTTTACGCTGGCCTGAAGGCCAGCTCTACCCAATCTCGCTACGCCTTGTATCCCGCCCGCCCCAGCGCGTCGGAGAACTTCTTCAGGAAGTCGTCGACGTGTTCCGGGGTTGCGAGGGGGCCCATGATCCCGATGCGGAAGATCTTGCCTGCGAGCTGGCCGAAGCCGCCGGCGATCTCGATTCCGTGCTCGTTAAGCAGGATGCTGCGGACCTTCGCGTCGTCCACTCCAGCAGGCACGCGAACCGTGTTCAGGTTCCAGATGCGATGGCCTTCGGGCACGAGCATCTGGAGTCCCATGCGCTCGATGGTCTTCACGAACTGATGATGCGCCTTGTGATGCCGATTGCAGCGCTCCGCCAGGCCTTCTTCTTCGATCAGGGTCAGGCCTTCGTGCAGCGCATAGAACATGGTTGCTGAGGCGGTGTGGTGATAGCGGTGCGACTCGAGCAGGTAGTCGGCGATGAGCCCGATATCGAAGTACCAGGTACGCGGAGGAGACTTACGTTGCTTCAGCAATTCAACCGCGTGCTGCGCGACTGTGATTGGCGCCAGGCCCGGAGGACAGCTCAGCCCTTTCTGCGTGCAACTGTAAGCGACGTCGATTCCGGTCTTGTCGACCTCGACCGGCATTGCGCCCAGCGAGGTGACGCAATCGGCGATGACGATAGCTCCCACTTCGTGCGCGGCTTTGCAGATCGCCTCGCCGCGTTCGAAGACGCCGGTGGAAGTTTCGGCCATCACGTACATCACCACCTGCGGCTTTTCGCGGCGGATGAACTCGCAGCCTTCGTCCTCGGTGAAGAACTCTCCCCAAGGCTTCTCCAGGCGGGCGACGTTCGCTCCCTGCCGCTTGGCCATTTCGGTCATGCGATCGCAGAAGTATCCGTTGGCGAGGACGGCGACCTTGGTTCCGGCATCGACGAAGTTGGTAATGGCGGTTTCCATCCCGGCGCTGCCGGTTCCGGAAATCGCGAAGGTCAGCTGGTTCTTGGTGCCAAATACGGTGCGCAACATGCGCTCGTTGTCGCTGGCGACCTGGAAGAAGTATGGGTCTAAATGTCCGACGACCTGCTGCGCCATCGCCTCGTAGACTCGCGGGTGAACTTGCGTGGGGCCGGGACCAAAGAGAAACCGCTGGGGGGGATGAACTGAGATTTCGTCGCTTACGGCGACGCTGCTTCCTGAAGTGACCATGAAACCTCCGTACGATTGCGGTGAAAATTAAATCATTACCCCTCTAAGGATAAACCTCAGTGCGGTGCGTCACAGTGGCATGGCAAAGGTCACCGCCAAGCTGGAGGGTCGCGGTCGAAACGGGGGAATAGCTGTTTTTGAAAAACAGCTTCCTGTATCCTAGAACTTCCATCCCCAGGCACTTGCCCAACCCGGGCCATCTCGTTGGAGAATCGAATGTACGTTGGTTTTGTGCTGCTGATGGTAGCGGCGGTCGGACTGGTAACCTGCACTGGCTTTCTCAGCCTATTGCTTGTCGCAAGTTCCCGTTTCCGGCGCAAGAGAGTTCCACAGATTGCTGCGGATAACTTTCCGCCGGTGACGTTGCTGAAGCCACTATGCGGCAATGAGCCGAATCTCCGGGGCAATATCGCCAGCTTCTTCGACCAGGAATACCCCGTATTTGAAATCATCTTTGGGGCCCGGAGCGGTGATGATCCGGCTCTGGCTGTGGTGGAGGAGGTTCGCAAGGATTATCCTTTCGTCGCGGTGAAGGTCGTCATCTCCGGCGAACCAACCGAAGCCAACGCGAAGATCTGCTCCCTGCAGAAGATGTACGCGGTCGCACGTTACGACTACCTGATCATCAGCGACAGCGACGTGCAGGTGAAGCCCAGCTACATCCGGGAAGTGGTGGCGGACCTGCTTAATCCCGAGGTCGGCATGACGACGTGCCTGTATCGCGGAGCCACCGGCGGCGGTCTCTGGTCGCGCCTGGAAGCACTCGGCATGAGCGTCGAAATGACCTCGGGCGTGTTGGTCGCGGACCTGCTGGAAGGAATGCAATTCGCTTTAGGGCCGACCATGGCGATAAAGCGTGAAGTATTGGAGGCGGTCGGCGGGTTCGGGCCGTTAGCCGTCTACTGCGCCGACGACTACGTGTTGGGCCAGCGAGTTGCGCAGTCGGGGAAGCGTGTCGTTCTCTCGCGACACGTTATCGATCACGTGGTGGTTAATCGTTCGCTACGGGCCTCGTTGCTGCACCAGATTCGCTGGATGAAAAGCACTCGCTTCTCGCGTCCGGCTGGACATACGGCGAGCGTTCTCAGCTTCGCCATGCCCTTTGGTTTGCTCGGACTTTTGGCGGCTATGGCCATTGGTCGGCCGATACTGGGCGTCGGGTTGCTTGCCGTCGCCGTTCTGAATCGAGTGTTGATGGCGCTGGTCGCTGGCTGGAGCGTTGTCGGGGATGAGTACGCATTGCGTCTCTGCTGGCTCTATCCGCTGCGCGACTTGATGGGATTTGGCTTCTGGTTGTGCAGTTTTTTCGGAAACGTAATTACCTGGCGCGGCCAGCAATACCGTCTGGAACTCGACGGACTGATGGTGTCGGCGGAGTCGGGAATAAGCCTGAGCGGTATCCTGTACAGCGAGCCGGTGCTGGCCAACCCGGTCGACTCTTCGCTCGCCGCGGAGCGCGCATCGTAGGCGTTTCCGCTGTCAATCGGCCGGTACCGTGGCAGCGATGCTGGCGACAAAAATCTCATTGTTGCGCAACTGCCAGAGCCCGATAATCCCCAGCACCATCAGGTTCGGGAAGAGCAGGGGAGCCATCGGCGGCGCGCCGTAGACGAAGTTTTCAAACGCGTGAGTCGAGGGCCCTTGCAGATTTGCCTCGGCGTGCAGGATAAATCCCCACAATCCCACGGCTGCTTCCAGCAGCAAAATTGCGGCGCAGAGATCTATAAACGCCCGCGAGACTCGCAGGATGAGCGGCACCGTCAGGAACCCTACCCCCAACGCGCTGGCCACCACGGGCGTCCATTCCAGAGGGTAGAAGAAGCCGTTCGCCGCGTGATCGGCGAGGCTGAATATGAAGTTCCCGATGAAGCCGCCCAGGGTGAACAACAGCACCCATTGCGCCCACTCCACCGATTCCGGATCGACCATGCGATTCATGATGAGCAGAAACCCCAGTCCGGTATAAGCCAGGGGCGCGGCGAAGGGCGCGGAATAGGTCAGGCTGCGCAGTGTGCGTTCATAGAAGAAGTGGCTGTCCAGGTGCAGAACCACTCCGGTGAGCCCCACCAGCACGGCAGAACCGCCGACGATGTGGCCAAGTAGCTTCCAGAGAATTGGCGTTCGCTTGCGGAACCAGAGCGCCACCAGCAGCACCGCCGGCGCGGTGGCGGAGAAGAACAGCGGCACGTACTCATTAGGGTTGCGAAACCCATTGACCGAGTGGGCCATGTAGATGTCGAAGGTCAGGAATCCGATGTTCAGGATGGCGAACCCCTCAATCCAAAGCTGTGGATCATCCCACCAGCGCTCAGTGGCCATGGCCGTGCTCTCTTCTGAGCTCAGCAGCCATGGAGTTCAGCTCCACCGTCTTTTCCAGGATCGGGTAATTGCCGTGCCATTGCACGTAGTCCGCCCCTCCCATGAAGGCTCCGTGCTTGCTGGTGCGCCCGTCATAGTGCCACAGATTGAAGTACACAAAGTCAATGGGCTGCGAGAACGGCGGCCCGGTCAGTGAGCCGTCCTTATGCAGGCCGTCAATGATGTCCTGCGCGGTCTTCACCTTGGCATTCGTGCTTTGTACTACCAGCTCCGCCCGGCTGTAAACCTGATCGACGGTCGCGGGGGTGTGGCATTGCGAGCAGAGCTGCTTCATCTTGGCTTGCGCCTGCGCGTAATTCGGGCGCTTCTCACTGATGGCATTGGCCAGATAGTACGAGAGCCGCTCTGAAGGATCGTGCGTGATGCCGAGCCCGTTGATGCCGCTCATGTGACAGGTGGCGCAGGTGGGGACAAACATGTCGCGGGTCGTCAGCGTCTTGGGCGGAGCGTCGAGATTGAGCAGATGTTCCTGCGCCTGGAACATCACCCCGTGCTTCGACTCCTCGTAGATTTCGATCTGCGAGTGGTCGGGGCCCATGTGGCACTGCCCACAGGTGCTGGGCAGGCGGGCGGTTCTCACCGAAGTGTCGTGCCGGGTATGACAGGAGGTGCAGGTGCCGATGGTGCCATCGGTATTCGGCCGTCCCACACTGTGGCATTGTTCGCATCCGCCGGCGATGGCCGAGTTGCCTTCGAGTTGCGCCAGCGCATTTGGCGGCCGGCGAGTGCCTCCGGGCTGGTACTGCTCAGAGAAGTTGACCTGTTCCGGGGTAAGCCCCTTTTCTCCGTAGACGGCTGCCCAGGCGGTTGCAGCATGGCGGCTGTGCAGAAATTGCTGGTAGATGTTCTCGTGACAACTACGGCAATTACCGGCGGTGAGCTTGGTGGAGATGACGAAGCCGTGGTGGTCCTTCTTCTCCTGCCCGGCGGCGGGCTGGTGGCAGTCCAGGCAATTTACCCCTTTGCGAGCGTGGGCGCTCATCTCGTATTCGTGTACCACGGAGTACTGGGTCCGGGCATGGCACTCGGCACATTTGCCGGTCGCGCGGACGTACGCAGCATTGGGCTGCTCGGTTTCAACTTTGGGGCGAGCGCGATTTAGCAGGAACGCTGCAATGACCAGGGCGAAGGCGATTACCACCGCAACAAATACCGATCGAAAGGACATCGCAAGCCCTCGGGGGAAATTTTAGCTTCAATGCGTGCATTGCCGCGCGCGAAACCGCAACGCGAATCAGGGTTGCAATTGTAATTCATAATCAGCGGCAGGAGTCTATTCTGGCGGCGGGGGAGAAAAAGTTTCGAAACTACCGGACGTGTCGCAGATAGGGCAGAAGAATCATGGCGCCCAAGCGAAACAAGACAAGCGCTGCGCCCAGCACAAGCGCTATTCGAAAGAGAACCCGCTCGAAGCCACTCAGTGGTATTCGGGAAACAGCCATCATTTCAGCACCTGTAATGAGCGTAGGACCATTCCGTTGTGATGGCCGTGAGTTTCATCACTCGGGGGTGTGATGGATGGGCGGGAAGGAGTCCGCTGGAAGTATCTCCGGGGCTAAAGCCCGCGATCGTGCTCGAGCTTGTCTCACCACGCTAAAGCGTGGTGCTTCCACCGGGGGCTGCTCGTGCGGGAGCTTGTTTCGCCACGCTAAAGCGTGGTGCTTCCACCGGGCGCAATGCTTTCACCTGAGTTGATACTTTTCGTCGGCTCGGCTCCTGGGGTACGCTCGTTGGCATTTCGGAAAGCCATGGAGTCTTCGCGATGCCGTCGTACAAAATCGGAATCAACATGGCCGGCGCAATCTCGGCCGGAGCGTACACCGCCGGGGTGCTTGATTTTCTGACCCAGGCGCTCGATGAATGGTATGCCGCCAAAAAGCGAGGCGAGGCTGTGCCTATGCACGAGGTCTCGATCGAAGTTTTTTCCGGAGCCTCGGCCGGAGGCATGTGCGCGGCCATCTCGTCGGTCATGCTGTATCAGAACTTCGAACATGTGCTTGATCCCATCCCGGAGCAGAAGACCAACAATATCTTCTACGAGAGCTGGGTTAACCGGATCGACATTGTCCCGCTGCTGGAGACGAGCGATCTCTCCAAGCGCGCAGCAGTCGATTCGCTGCTCAATTCGAACATCATCGACAGCATCGCCGATACTGTGTTGAAGCCGTCGACCTCGCCGGTACAGCGCCCGTATGTCTCTTCCACCCTGACGCTCTTCTTGTCGCTGACAAACCTGCGAGGAGTGCCGTATTCGCTCAATGGAGAAGCGCCCGGGTCGATCGAAGAGACAACGTTTTTCTATGGCGATCGCATTCGTTTTCAGACAGTCAGCAACGGCAGCGCGCCAGTGAAGTCGCAGGCGGCGCATGCGCTGGATTTGAGCGACGGGAATACGCCGGGTTGGCAGCTTTTGAAGACTGCTGCCATGGCAACGGGAGCGTTTCCAGTCTTTCTGAAGCCGCGCATTCTGGACCGTGACTTGGACGAATATGTCCCGCCGGGATGGGAATCGGTGCTCTCGGCAATAAGCGCAACGCCGCCTCCTATTACGCCGACTATCCCTCCGCAGGACGGACATCCTTACGTCACGCTCAACGTAGACGGCGGAGTGACCAACAACGATCCGTTTAACTACGCGCATGACTATCTGAACTCGCTTGATCCCGCAATTGACGGAAGCATGTCTTTCCTGGACCCGTTTAAGGTCGACCGCTCGGTTATCGGCATCGCGCCATTTCCTACGACTGACGCCTTCGATCCCAGCTTCAACGCGCAAACCACCTCCGCTGTTTTGGCCGCTTTGCCCAGGCTGTTCAATGCTTTGATTGGGCAGGCGCGCTTCTTCGGTGAGTCGTTAAGCGCGATCATGCAGGGCACAACCTTTGATCGCTACGTGATCGTGCCCTCCGACGATGAATTAGCCAAGCACTACGCGGAGCGGAAGGTTCCGGCACAGCAACAGGCTCCCGCACTGCAATGCGCGACCTTGGGAGCTTTCGGCGGATTCTTCAGCCGCGGCTTCCGCGCCCATGATTACGCTCTGGGCCGCCGCAATGCGCAGAAATTTCTGGATACGCGTTTCGTTTTGCCCAGCGGCAACCCGATCATCAAACAGGGACGGGATGAGACAACCTGGGACGCGGTGAAAAAGGAGTTCGGTCGCAAGCCGCCCGGTGATTACTCCGCGATACGACCGATGAGCGCAGACGGTAGCGTGCCTCTCCCCCCGGCTACGGACGATGAAGACGTCTGGATTCCGATCATCCCACTCTGTGGGACTGCTAAGGAAACCATTGATCGTCCGGTGCGACAGCAAATGAACAGCTCGGAGCTGGCGAAGATCGTGAAGCTGCTCCAAAGACGCCTGCGTACGCTGGGCAGCGTCTTTGTCTCGCAGATAGAGCGATTTCATGCTGCACGCCTTTCTCTGGCCGGGTCCCTATTTCATCGCCTTCTTTGCCAAGGCGAAAATCAGGCGCGAGATCATCGCGAGTCTGGGGGACTCGTATAAAGAGTGAGGTTGCAGCAGTGTCGGCCGCATTTTTTGGGAGGTTCGTCAAGCGCTCTTCAGCTCCGGCTATGCTCTGTCGGACGAAGCGAAACGGCTGGAGCGTTCACCCGAAAAGCCCGAAGGCCGTGCGATGATAGCCTAGCCTGAAGCGAAGCGGAAGGCTGGGTGTGCCGTTGTTTTTAGCCCAGAGCCGGCTTCAGCCGGGTGACACAAAAAAAGGCGTGTCGTCCCCGGGGGACTCGCACGATTCCAAAATCTCGCAACCCAGCACTTCGCTGCGCTTCGTGCTGGGCTGTCATCGCACGCCCTCCGGGCTCAAACCAAGAAAAGTTTCGCGGTTCGAAGATTTTCGATAACTGGTAGAACCGTTTGCTCGCCCTAGTCGCGCTCGCGTTCCTTTTCGCCGCCCGGCTCGGTTGCCGGCTGTTCGGCGCTTCCGTTGCTGACTGACAACGTGGGCACTCCCGACTTGCGCATGGCGGCATTCAGCGCCGGAACCTCGGTGCGCTGGATCTCCTGCCACTGTGCCAGTTGAGTTTGAAGCCGCTGGTGCAGCCCGTCATAAACCTCCAACTGTTGCACGGTAGGTGCGGAGTCGTTGTACTGGATCAGCTCGTTGAAGCTCCAGTACTCCTCGTTCAGCATGTTGGGATAGCGCAGGTTGCCTTCCGAACTCTTCACCTTAACCTGCATCAATGTGGCTTCGACGGGAACCATCTTCTGGTCCAGCGATTTCGCGGCGGCGATGACTTCGCCGTTGGAAGAATCCGCAGCCGCCCACTTCTGTACCAGGCCGAGATTGTTTCGCAAGTCTCGAATCTGATTGACCGCGCGGTGCAACTGGTCGATGTCCGCCTGCACCTTCTGCGCCAGCTCAAGCTGCTTCTCCATGTCGGCCTGCGTGACAGAGTTGGTGATGCGCGGATCGAGCTCGACCACCAGCGGAGCGCTTTGGGTCGCGCCGTTCACCGTCAGCTTCACCTGGTAGGTGCCGGGAATCACCAGCGGGCCGCGCGAAGGTTCGCCGGCGTAAAACGCGCCGGGAATCTGTACTGGCGAATCGTAGCGCAGGTCCCAGGCGAAGCGGTTCATGCCGGCATTGGTGGGCAGCAGGTTGACCGGCTTCTCCTGATCGGGCCACTCGGGCGGCTGCTCGCTCTTGTCCTCCTTCAGGTTTGACAATCGGCGGACGCGCTTGCCGTTGGCGTCAAAAATCTCCATCACAATCTCTTGTTTAGCGGACGGCTTCGCCTTCAGGTAGTAATCAATGATTGCTCCCTTGGGCGGGTTGTCGCCGACCGGGCGGCGACGGTCAACGTCGTCGGGGTAGTGCAATCGCACCGTCGGAGACGGTTCGAAGAGATGGAAGTTCTGGCTGGCAATATTGGCA
This sequence comes from uncultured Acidobacteriaceae bacterium, assembly GCA_963846795.1. Lineage (GTDB taxonomy): Bacteria > Acidobacteriota > Terriglobia > Terriglobales > Acidobacteriaceae > CAVVDY01. Next base: position 484,396 of record CAWJXJ010000009.1, on the reverse strand, counting down.
TTGAGCTGCCGCAGCGGCGTGACGTCGTCGAGAATCCAGAACGCGCGGCCGTGGGTGGCAGCGATCAGATCGTTGTCTTTGAGGGCGAGATCATGGATCGGCGTGGTCGGCAGGTTCAGTTGCAGCGACTGCCAATGCGCGCCGTCATCGGTCGAAAAATACACGCCCGTCTCAGTTCCGGCGTATAGCAATCCTTTAACTTTAGGGTCTTCGCGCACCGCGCGCACGTACGATCCTGCCGGGATGCCGTTGCTGATGCGCGTCCAAGTCTTGCCGTAGTCGTGCGTTTTGTAGATTAGCGGATTGAAATCGTCGAGCTTGTGACGATCGATGGCGGCGTATGCCGTTCCGGGATCATGATGTCCGGCATCGATGATGCTCACCATGCTCCACTCCGGCATGTCCTTGGGTGTGACATTCTCCCAATTCTTGCCGTCGTCGCGGGTGAGCTGGATCAGTCCGTCGTCAGTGCCGGCCCACAGCATGCCTTGTTTGAGCGGTGACTCAGACAAAGCGAAGACGGTGTCGTAGTACTCGACGCTGGTGATGTCGAGCGTGATGTCGCCGCCTGAGGGCCTCTGCTTGCTCTTGTCGTTACGTGTGAGGTCGGGGCTGATCGGGTTCCAACTGTGCCCCTGGTCGTTGCTCTTCAATACGTACTGCGACGCGGTGTAAATAACGTTGGAATCGAACTGTGACACCATCACCGGCTCGGTCCACTGGAAGCGATATTTCAGGTTGTCAGCTCCGTTGCCCGAGGTGTCGAGCGGGTACGGCGACACGTCAGTCATCCGTTCGGTCGCGTGATCGTAGCGGGTGATGATCGCGGCGTCAGACCCGGCGTAGACGATGTCGGGATTCTTGGGATCGGGCGAGATGTATCCGCTTTCGCCGCCGCCCACTTCGTACCAGTCCTGCCGCGCGATCACGCCATCTTCGCCGCGACTGGCGATGGCGACCGTGCTGTTGTCCTGCTGCGCGCCATAGACGCGGTAGGGCCAGTGATTGTCGGTGACTACGTGGTAGAACTGCGCCGTCGGCTGATTGTTCTGCTGCGTCCATGTCTTTCCGCCGTCGGTAGAAATCGTGACGCCGCCATCGTTGCTGTTCATGATGCGCTTGGGATTGGTGGGATCAATCCACAGCCCGTGATGATCTCCGTGCGGCGCGGGCAGCAACTCAAACGTCTTGCCACCGTCGTTGGAACGAAACGCGCCGGTGTTGAGAACGTAGACCGTGTCCTGCTGCTGCGGATCGGCGAAGACGTGGGTGAAGTACCACGCGCGCTGGCGGTAGCGCTCATCGTCATTCACCAACGTCCAGGTAGCACCGGCATCATCGGAGCGATAGAGGCCGCCCTTCTTCGCTTCGATCAGCGCGTACACGCGATTCGAATTCGCGCCCGAAACTGAAACACCGATGCGGCCCAACTCGCCTTCCGGCAAACCATGCCCTTCGAGATGTTTCCAGGTGAGTCCACCGTCAGTCGATTTATAAAGTCCGCTACCGGGACCGCCGCTGGTGAAGGTCCACGGCTGACGGCGCACTTGATACATCGCCGCATAGACGATGCTGGAGTTCTTCGGATCGAACACTACATCGATAGCGCCCGTGTTCTCGTCTTTATAGAGAACCTTCTGCCAGGTCTTTCCGCCGTCGGCGGTGCGAAACACGCCGCGTTCTTCATTCGGTCCCCAGGCGTGGCCGAGTGCAGCCACCAGAACGATGTCAGGGTTGCGCGGGTCAATGATCAATGCGCCGATATGGCGCGAGTCTTTCAGTCCGAGGTTCTTCCAACTCTGACCACCGTCGGTGGATTTGTAGACGCCGTCACCATACGAGATGTTGCCGCGCAAGCAGGCTTCGCCGGTTCCCACGTAGAGGACGTTGTGGTCAGCATCGGCAACAGCGATGGCTCCGATGGACGAGACATCCTGCTTGTCAAAAGTTGGTGTCCAGGTCATGCCACCGTTGGTGCTTTTGAAAACCCCGCCGGCCACGGCTCCAAAGTAATAAGTGTTAGGGTCGCCGGGAACTCCGGCTACGGCGAGCACGCGACCGCCGCGAAAGGGGCCGATTTGCCGCCACTGCATACCGCCAACCAGGGATTGATCAACTTGACCGTAGGACGTGAGTACAAAGGACAAAACAAGGGCGAACGTAAGGCAGAAACGTCGGGACATCAGTAGGTTCCTCGAATGTTAACAATCGGCGTAATCGTACTTGCTAGCGGCGGAGAGGCGCAAGTGGGGCAGGAGCATGACCTGCGGAGGTGTCAGTATGCGCCTAATTGCCGATGTCTGGCCGCCTCTGCCATCCCTTTTCCTGCAAGTGAATGGCAGGTACCGGGTTAGGGCGCTTTTGGCGGGAATCCATAGGCACGTTTGTGCTATTGCATAAGTAGGGGTCGGAGGTCTAGATTTCTCAACCATCTAGTGGGTTGAGTCGCTTGTTAATGGGTACGAGCGACGTCGTCGGGGGGTGAGTGTCGCACAAGACCCCTCCTAAATGGTTTTGAGGTAGTCGACTACAGGGCTAGTAGTTCTGCAGCGCTATCTCCATTTCCGTCCGACAGCAGGAACTCGAAGGGGGAAGGAACGATGCGTTCAACGTGCAAACGGTTTTACTTAGCAGCGGCGTTGCTTTTGGCATTGCTGCTGTGTTGCACCGCGTTGCCAGTGTTTGGGCAAACAACCACTCTGGGCACTGTGAATGGAACGGTTACCGATTCCACCAATGCAGTGTTGCCAGATGCGCAGGTGGTTCTGAAGGACACCTCGACTGGACAAACGCGAAACACCACAACCAACAGCGCCGGAAGATACGTTTTCATTAACGTGAATCCGGGCAAGTACGACATCACCATCACCAAGCAGGGATTCGCAAAGACCACGATGTCAGGAAGTATTGTTCAAGTCGGACTCGTAACGACCGCCAACACGGTGCTGAAAGTTGGCTCCGAGAGTCAGACCATCGAAGTTGCGACCACCGGTGTCGAATTGCAGACCGACAACGCCACCGTCGGTACGACGGTCAGCGGCATCGCGCTAAACTCGTTGCCCAGCATCGCGCGCGACACCAGCACGTTCTTGACGCTGCAGGCCGGCATCAGTCCTGACGGCAGCGTGGCCGGAACGGTCGTCGACCAGAGCACGTTCCAACTCGACGGCGGCAACAACACCAACGACATGGACGGCAGTATGAGCGTGTACACGCCCAGCTACGCCGGTGATCCCACGGGCGGCGTAGCCAACCAGAGTAACGGCGTGGCCGCAGGTGCAACCGGTGTTATGCCAACTCCCGCGGACTCGGTGGAAGAGTTCAAGGTGAGCACCGCAGGACAGGGCGCTGACTTCAACAGCTCGGCGGGCGCGCAGGTGCAGATTGCGACCAAGCGCGGCACCAGCCAGTGGCATGGCACGGTTTACGAGTATTACCTCGATAACAATCTGAACGCCAACACCTGGCAGAACAACCTGGTTGGCGTAGGGACTCCCAGTTACCACTACAACCGCTTCGGCGGAGCCATCGGCGGTCCAATCATCAACAAGAACATTCTGGGCGGGAAGACCTACTTCTTCGCCAATTACCAGGGCTTCCGCTGGCCCAACGCGACGACGGTGGAACGCGCTGTTCCCTCCGCCGCAATGCGCCTGGGACTTCTGACCTTCGGCGGCACAACCTATAACCTGAACCCGGTTGCCGTCACGTATAACGGTACGACCTACGCACCTTCGAATTGCGGAACCGCAGGTCCCTGCGATCCGCGTGGCATCGGCATCAATCCTCTGGTGCAGCAGATGTGGAACAAGTACATGCCGCTCTCCAATGAGTCTGCAACTGGATGCGGTCTGTCACGCTGCGACGGCAACAACATTCTGGGATACCTGGCGAACGTCTCGATCCCGCAGAATGACAACTTCGGCGTAGCTCGCCTCGACCACGACTTCGGTGCGAAGTGGCATTTCATGAGCAGCTACCGCTACTACAACCTGACCCGCGCCACCTCGGACCAGGTTGACATTGGCGGCGCCTTTCCGGGCGACACACTGGGAACGCCGGCCTCGCTGTCGAGCCGTCCCCAGCAGCCGTGGTACCTGGTTGCCGGACTTACCGGTCAGTTGAGCAACAACATCACCAACAACTTCACCTATAACTACTTGCGTAACTACTGGGCGTGGGGCACAGCCGGCGATCCTCCGCAGTTGCCTGGAATCGCTGGAGCATTGGAACCAGGCGGCGAAAACGCGACCCAGTCGCTGACGCCTTACAACGTCAACACGCAGCAGACCCGTACCCGCTACTGGAACGGTCACGACAACATCGTTTCGCGATGACGTGACGTGGCTGCATGGCAAGCACCTCATCCAGTTTGGCGGAATGTTCCAGAACAACTACGACCAGCACCAGCGTACTGATAACGGCGGCGGCATCAACTACCAGACCGTGTATCAGTTGGGCACCAGCAGCGGTGCGGGAATTTCGGGCATCGGCTCATACGTACCCGCCGGCGCCTCGACCAGCCAGTTCGGCCGCGACTATGCATCAGTTCTGGGCATCGTCTCGACCTCTCAGATTGCCTATACCCGCACCGGCAAGAACCTGACGCTGAATCCTCCGCTGACACCTGCTTACACTGCCGTCAGCATCCCCTATGGCAATTTCTACGGCAGCGATACCTGGCGCATGTCGCCACGGTTCACCCTGACCTATGGCCTGGGTTGGACGGTGGAAATGCCGCCCTATGAAAAGAACGGCAACCAGGTTATCTTTGTCGGCCCCGACAATAAGCCCATTAGCACAGCGCAGTATCTGAATGCTCGCGAACAGGCTGCGCTGGCCGGCAACGTCTACAACCCCCAGGTTGGCTTTACTCTAATCGGAAACACGGCCGACCCATCCAAGTACCCCTATAACCCCTACTACGGTGAGTGGAGTCCGCGTCTTGCCGCAGCGTGGGACGTGTTTGGCGATGGCCGTACGGTCCTCCGCGGCGGCTATGGCCGCACCTATGGGCGTCTGAATGGCGTCGATCAGGTGCTGGTGCCGCTACTGGGTACCGGACTGATTCAGGCTGTGCAAGGCAATGCTTGCACGATCGGCGGTGTTTGCGGCAGCGCTACTCCAGCCAATGCATTCCGTATCGGAGTCGATGGTCTGACCGCGCCATTGCCGCAGGCTTCCCAGACCCTACCTCAGCCGCTCTATCCGGGCGTGAACGGCGTGGCTGCGGGCGCTGGCGAGGCCCTCGATCCTAACTTCCGGCCCAACGTGGTTGATTCCTTCACGTTTACTTTCCAGCGTCAGTTGACCAACAAGATCAGCCTGGAAGCTGGTTATATCGGCCGCATCATCAGCAACGAATACCTGCCGATTAACTTGAACGCAGTTCCGTACATGATGACCAAGGGCGGCCAGACCTTCGCCAAGGCCTACGCCAACACGGTCATCGGGTACTGTGGAGCCGGCAGTGTCAACAACCTGGGTGGTGGAAACTGCCTTGGCACTCCAGGTAAGGTTGCTCCTCAGCCCTTTTTTGAAACAGCGCTGGCGGGCACCGGCTACTGTAATGGCTACGCCAACTGCACTCAGGCTGTCATTGCCAATGAAGGTCTGAACGGCACCGGCAACCTGGCCATTGCGAATGCCTGGTCGCTGTTCAGCGATCTGGATAACGGCGGTTTCAACTTCCCGCGCGTGATGATGAACACGCCCATACCGAATGACCCGAATGGCGCCGTTGGTCAGCTCACCAGCGGCGTGGGCATGAACGCCAGCGTAGGACATGGCAATTACAATGCCATGTTCGTCAGCGTGAAGACCTCCGACTGGAACGGCGTCAGCCTGCAGTCGAACTTCACCTGGTCGAAGGCGCTTGGTACAGGCGCCGAAGTACAGGCGACGTCTGAAGCCACAGCTCCCAACCCGTTCGATATTAATGCCGGATACGGTCTGCAGCCTTTCGATCGCACCCTGGTGTTCAACATGTTCGCCGTGTATCAGCCGAAGTGGTACCAGTCGCAGTCGGGCTTCGTAGGGCACCTGCTGGGCGGCTGGAACATCGCGCCGATCTTCACCACCGGAACCGGCTTGCCGATCACCTTGGGCACCATCAACGGTGGCGGCCAAGCCTTCGGCGAAGGTGACTCACTGAACTTCTTCGGTTACGGCGTCTCGGAAAACGCTATTCCGATCGCTCCGCTGCCTTCGGGCTCGCGGCACAACAACGTGCCCGGATCCAATGGCATCGGCACTGCGGGTTACGGAGTGAACCTCTTCGCCAACCCGGTTGCCACGTGGAACGACGTTCGCCAGCCGATTCTTGGTTATGACACCAAGGACGGCGGCTTCGGCGTAGCGCGCGGACTCAACTACTGGAACGTCGATTTGAGCGTCCAGAAGACGTTCAAGATCACGGAGCGGTTCAGCACCCAGTTCCAGGCGGTGTTCACCAACCTCTTCAATCATGATCAATTCGGCGACCCGAGCGGAGACTATCTCGACACGAGCAACGGCGCTGGCTGGGGTACCTTACCCGGAACAGTGACTTCTATCAGCCCGCGTCAGATGGAATTCGGCGCTCGTCTCAACTTCTAAACCTGAAGCAAGTCCTCTCCACCCGCCGGGGGCGAAAGCTCCCGGCATTTTTTGGTGTGCCGAGCGCCAGGGGAAAGCTCTCCATTGCTTAAGGGCATCGAAGCTATGCATACTGCGAAGGAAGCAATCTATGCGTTACTTATTAGGACTCGGCATCGGCTAGTGCCTGGGCAGGTTGTGGGCGCCGGCGCCAGGCGAGCAGACACGAGCTCAGCTTGCCGATAAAGCACGCCAGCTTTCGGAAATTCCCGCTCAGAAGGCCGCCGAAGCAGCTCAGCAAGTTAAGCAGAAGGCGGGGGAGATTGGAGCCCGCGTCGGACGCCAGGCAGCCGAGGCTGCGGTCCAAGCCGCGATCGACGAATTGACGGGGCCGGCGCAAGGAAACCGCATAACTATCAGAGAACAAGCGGCTCACCCATCTGCCGCGAGCGTCTGGGAACTGCCTGCAGAATGCTAATTCTTGTGGGACCAGGCGGCGCTCCCGACTATGACCCGGCAGACGCGGCGTGATACAACTCACTGACAGAAGAAATGATTTGCAGGACACTGTTGGGTTGGGCCCAACGACGGCGCCCATTCAGCCTGGCCGGCCCGGCATAATCATCAGATCGCCCAGACATCGTGGTAATTTTTCAATGTGATGCGTCGCATCTTCTGCGCGAAGCGAATCCAGGGGGAAGGGAATGGCAAGCACGTTCGGCCTGGTAATGACGGGCGGTGGGGCACGGGGAGCTTATCAGGCAGGCGTTTTAAAAAGGATTGGAGAGATACCACGTCTTCAGGGGCGGCCTAATCCGTTTCCTATCATTGGCGGATCCTCAGCCGGGGCGATCAATGGCGCGGGTCTGGCGATGGGCTGCGACGACTTCCCGTTGGCCACCAAGGTTCTGGCGCATCTTTGGTCTAATTTGCGGCCACAGGATGTTTTTCGCTGCGACGTCCTTTCCCAGGCGCGTAATTCCGTCACCTGGATACTGGACCTCTCGTTCGGAGCAGTACTGGGAGGAGGTAACGCCCGATCGTTTCTGGACGCGACGCCGCTCCGGCACTTCCTCCATCAGCAGCTTGATTGCGATCTGATCCAGAACAACATCAAGCGCGGGCATCTTTACGCGTTGACGATTTCCGCCACTAACTACAACTCGGGGAAGAGCTATCTCTTTATTCAGGGCGCGAAGGGCCACCCCATGTGGAACCGCAGCCGACGCGTCACCCTGGCGACCAAGATCACGGTTGACCATATCTGTGCCTCGGCGGCCATTCCGCTGGTTTTTCAACCGGTAGAGTTGAAGACCCCTCGCGGAACAGCATTCTTCGGCGATGGATGCATTCGCCTGCAGCAGCCTCTGAGCCCGGTGATAAGGCTGGGCGCCAATAAACTCTTCGCGATCGGCGTGCGTGGTCATGGCCTCGAGCACCAGGAAGAGGCGGCTGCTGGTAACAAACAGCCGTCGTTGGCCCAGATTCTGGGAATTCTGTTCAACGTGATGTTTCTCGATCACCTCTCCACCGACATCGAGCACCTGCAGCGGCTCAATCAACTGCTTGACTGTGCCGAGTTCAATCAATCGAAGGTCGATGGATGCGAGAAGATACGCCGGCTAACACCGCTGTTGATTACTCCGTCGGTGAATCTGAGTGAACTCGCAGAGCAGCATCAGCGAGATGTGCCCTATTTAATTCAATATTTCGTCAGCGGCTTGGGGAGAGATGCAGCGTCGTGTGCTGACCTGATGAGCTATCTGCTGTTTGCGTCGCGATATACCACCGACCTCATCGAGATTGGGTACCACGATGCCAACGAGCGCATCGACGAGATCGAGGACTTTCTGTTCTCGCCCGGCGATGACGAGGAGGAAGAGATTGCCCCCGTGAAAAGCGGAGAGCACAAGTCACGGTCGACTTCAACCTCGTCGAAACGCAACGGAAATTAATTCGCGTTTGCGATTGTGGTATTGGTGCTGGCAGGTTTGTTGCGTCCTTCGCACTAAGTATTTTCCGCTTCAGAAGTTCACAATATTCAAATCCATGGGGAACTGCTTTTGACGTTCGCTGGGCATCGGCAGCAATCCTTTGCTCCAGTCGCCTTCGATTCCGGGAGCGGCGTCGAACTGCGCCTTATTGACTTCGCCGGCGAGTTGAAACGAATCGATGATGTACGGGAGGCCCTGCGCGCCCAGTGCCGATGGTCCATCCATCAATTGAAAGTGCAAGTGTGGGGCGGAAGTATTGCCGGTATTGCCGAGCTTGCCCAGAACCTGTCCGCGTTTCACGTGATCGCCCAGGTGTACCAGCACGCCGTCCTTCTGCATGTGCGCGTAGAAGGCGTAGACGCCGCCACCTAGATCGAGGATGACGTGGTTGCCATCAACGTTCTCGACGGTAATGGTTTTTGGATCGGGCAACGTGCCGGGCTTCTGATTGTCGAGATCTTTCTGCGTTGCAATCACTGTGCCATCGGCGACGGCCAGAATGTCGGCCCCATAGCAGGTGTAGTTGTTTACGTCCGCCGAGTCGCCATGGACCAGGCGGCCCTCGCTGTCGAGTTGCATCCAGTCGATGGCGAAGCGCTGCGCGTAGTAGATACCGCCATTCATTGCAAGACCGGCGGCACGATGTGCGCCGCGTGGCTCGCAACAGCCATTCGTGTCGACCCAATGCTGGCCGCGCAAAGGTGGCCCGATGACGCGCAGGGCGCGCGAGATACTTATCGGCGCAACCACGTAATCCATAGCAACCGCGGGTGCCGGCGCAGGCCCCGGTCCGGCGAGCAGATCGAGACGATGTACCAGGCGCGAAGGAATCACCGCATCGGCCGGCAGGGAAATATCGATCAGGAACAGACGTGTGCTGCCCTGCTCGATCACTGAGCTCTTCGAGGTACCGCCAATCGTCATGCGCAGTCGCGAGAGCAAGTTGGTGCCTTCAAAGGTGGCGATGACGGCGCTCGGATTCGACGCGTCGAGCACGCTGACCTTATTCAGCGTAGCCGGCGTGGCGTTAGTGTTAGTGATGATCAGTTCATAGACGATGTGTTGCTGGTTGTCGGTACCGAGCACCGGCGTTGCGGTAGATGTGAGCGCCGATACGACCACGGGCGTGAACTGGTCTTTGGCGGATGCGGTGGAGACAGCTAATGCGATCAGCAGGACAATGCGTGGAAAGGCCGTCAGCTTGGGCATCGCGGCATTGTACAAGAGAGGCTGCACGTGGTCGAAGAGTGAATAGCTGGGTGGTGCAGAGAGGGGCGACAGGGCCCGACCGTTCGGCTTCGCTCAGGGCGGGCTCTCGGTTCTGCCGATATCAGCAACTTCTTCTTGGTTTGTCATCCTGAGCGGAGTGAGCACGCGAAGCGTTCGAGCGCAGTCGAAGGATCCCCATCTTAGCGTCAATTGTTCGCGCCAATAGCGGTCCTTCGACTCGTCGTCCGCCGCGGCGGACTCCTCGCTCAGGATGACATTCGAAAAGCACTAACGGCCCGACTGAAGTCGGACCCTGATACGAAGCACGCTGACGCATCCGTGAAATGTTAAGCTGTGGCACCGCGTTCGCGAGCCTGCCGATGGCGGCTGGCGTGGAGCTTCCGAATATAAGGACATCACCGCAGCGGCGAAGTACCTGCAGCGGCTGCCCATCGTAGATGCGAAGATGATTGGCTTGTGGGGCGGCTCATACGGCGGCTATCTGACCGCGCTGGGACTGGCGCGCAACTCCGATCTATTCGCTGCAGGCGTCGATTTCCATGGCGTGCATGACTGGTCGGTTTTCCTGCCACGCTGGGATGCCAACACTCCGGCGGCGCCCGATCTGGAACAAGCGAGAAAGTTGGCTTATGAATCTTCGCCTAATGCTTCGGTGCAACTATGGAAGTCGCCGGTGCTGTTGATTCAGGGCGATGATGACCGCAACGTTCCCTTCAGCCAGACGGTTGATCTGGCGCAGCGATTACGCGAGCAGCATGTGAACGTCGAGGTGCTGGTATTCCCCGACGAGATTCACGATTACCTGATGTACAGGACGTGGGTGAAGGCGTACGGGGCAACGGCAGAATTCTTCGCGAAGCACTTGAAGTGAGCGGTCGGTAGACTATTGAAAATGGCAATTACCCGCGAAGAAGCGATTGCACTGTTCAATCGTGTGGCTGACGCCGTCAACCGCCAGGATGCGGCAACCATTCTGTCGTTTTACGCGGAGGATGCGACGGTCATCAGTCCGGCGTTCAGCGAGATGCACGGCAAAGAGGCGATTGCCGCGTCCTGGGAAAAGATGTTTACCACCTTCCCAGACTGGACGGTGGGCAGCGTGGATGTACTGGTTGACGGCGACCGCATTCTTGCTATCGCATTCAATTCCTTCACCGATAACAATGGCTGGTTTGGGCTGCCTGCGACCGGAGAACGAGTTACCTATCGCAATCTTCTGCTGCTGACGCTGAAAGACGGCAAAGTTGTTCGCGAAGAGCGGATGTACGACATCGGCGCAGTGACCGGCTTGCTGGAAAAGGTGCGACTCGAGCAGGAACTGAAGACCGCTGCACAGGTGCAGTCGTCGCTGCTCTCGCGAGCCGTGCGCACCGGCAGCTACTACGAAGCGATTGGCGATTCGGCTCCATGCCGTACGATCGGCGGAGACTTCTTTGAATTCATGCAACTGCCATCCGGCGGTCTCGCCATCGCGATTGGAGACGTGGCAGGCAAAGGACCCTCGGCAGCCTTACTGGCTTCAATGCTGCAAGGGATGCTGGCGGTTGAAGCGCAGGATGAGACCAGTCCGGCAGCCGTTATGTCTCGCTTGAATCGCGCCCTGTTGGCGCGACGCCTGGCAGCGCAGTTCGCGAGCCTTGTCTACGCTGTGCTCACTCCGGACGGGCGTTTCACCTACTGCAACGCTGGACATAACTCACCGATTTTGCTTACCGGCGCCCGGGTTGTGCGACTCGATACGGGGGGCCTTGTGGTCGGGGGACTGCCTGAAGCCACCTACGAGGAAGAAACCCTGCACTTGCACGACGGAGACACGGTCGTGATGTTCACCGATGGGGTGACCGAAGCGCGCAACCGCGAAGGCGAGGAATTCGGAGATGAGCGGCTGATCTCGTGTCTTGAAATTTCGCGCAGGGAGTCCGCTCAGACGATGGTGAGAAACGCACTGCAAGCCGTCCATGGATTTTTCGGTGATACCCAACCAGCCGACGACATCACGGTGGCAGTGATACGGTTCCTGAAAAAATAGTAGATTTCACGCGGACTATTTTTGATAGATCACCCGCCCGCCGCGAATGGTGTAGGCCACTTTGGCGAAGTTCTTGACATCGGTAGCCGGATCGGCATCGAGTATGACCAGATCGGCATCCATATCTCTTTCCACCCGGCCTTTGGTTGACGCTTTGAAGTAGTCGCTGGGATTGGTTGTCAGCGACGCCAGAATGTCACGCCAGCCCAAAGCCCTGCCCATGAACTCGAATTCCCTGGTCGTGTCGTATATCGTGATGAACCCAACATCGGTGCCGAAGAGAATCGTTCCACCTTCGGAGAAAAACGATTTCATCTGTGCCACCGTTGCCGTCTCAATTTGTTCGACCGCACGCGGATTCGAAGTCACGGTCGTCCAGAGAGTGAACGTCGGAATCAACGCGGTGTGCTGCTCTTTCATGCGGGCCAGTTCGTCTGGCGTGAAGCCTCCCTCGATAGGCAGCGTGTGCGCAAGAATATCGACGCCGCCGGCCAAAGCGTTGTCTGCTCCGGTACGGTTCTGAGGATGCGCGAACACCGGCCTGCCTTCGCCATGAGCGACATCAACAGCAGCCTTCACGATGTCGGCCGGCATATTGATCGTCGGTTTGTCGCCCATGAAGGCGCCGGTAAAGAGCTTAATGCCGTCAAGTCCCATCTCCAGATACTGCTTCGCCATGGCAGTCGCTTGTTGCGGCGTGGCCGCTTCCGGCAACTTCATTTCCGGCGGTAGATACACAGGATGGCCATGCTCAGGAAAGATGTCGCCCGCCATAAGGACATGTGGACCGGGGATTTCGCCAGATTCAATCCGCTGGCGAAGGGCTAGCGTGTTATTCGGTTCCGAACCCAGGTCCCACACTGTGGTAAAGCCCCAACGTGTCAGCATGTGCTGCATGTGCGAGCTCAGGGCAGATACCGAGGTGTTGGGCACATCATCCCAGCCCGTCGTGAAGTGAACGTGACTGTTCCAGAATCCGGCGACAATTACTTTGCCTTTGCAATCGATCGTCACCGCTGATCGGGGAAACTTGTTCTTCAGTTTGTACCCAGGAGCCACCGCGACGATCTTGCCATCGTGGACGAGCAGGGTTGCATTCTCAATAGGCGGCTCGGTCGGTGAAGGATAGACCTTGCCTCCGGTGCAAGCGAAATCGCCGTCCTCGGCGCAGAAAGCCGGCACAATGCAAACCATGAGAAACAGCAAAAGCATGAGCGCGAGGCCGAGCCTGCGAAACGAAATCATGTAGGGTCTCCTCGCGCCCACGGCCGCTGAATTCCTTATCGGTTCAGTTTCCTCGCCTGGCAGGCCTCCACGGTCTTAGTCGGATCGATAGCGTCTTTGTCGAGCTTGATGTCGACGACCTTGCCGTCTTTGTCGATGACAAACGTCGCCCGACGCGCCGCCTTGTACTTCGGGTTGTAGAGTCCGTATTCCTTCGTCACGTCGCCGCCCCAGTCGCTCAGCAGCGGAAATGTAACCCCGATCTTTTCTGCCCACGCTTTGTTGGAGAAAGGAGAATCCATGCTTACACCCAGAACCTGGGTGTCGGCGGCTTCCAGCTTAGTGAGGTTCTGCTGGAAAGCCTGCATCTCCTGGCTTCAACCACCGGTGAAGGCGAAGACGTAGAACGCCAGGGCGACGTTCTTCTTGCCCCGGAACTCGTGCAGCGAAACTTTCTTGTTGTTCTGATCGGTCAGGGTGAAGTCAGGAGCGACGTCGCCGACTTTGACTGTAGGCTGCGGCGGCGCTTGCGCTGGTTGATCGGCAGCGTTCAAGGCGGGGATAAAACTCGCCGCCAGCAGCGCCGCCAGGAAGATTTGCTTCATTGTTCTCTCCTCGTTCCTCTTGCGGGGTGTTCGGTCATTGTGACACAGGACGGCAAACAGAGATGTCGCGTAACCGGTGAGCGCACATGCATCTCGCCGCAAGGAGGGCAGCGATTTTCCGTGGCGCTACTTGGCGCGGCGTTGCAATTTGGGACAGATGTGCAAAACTTCGCCGATTTCGTTGCAGATTTCCCGAGCTGGTTCTACAGTGAATGAGGATTCATTCGGAGCAAAAAAATCAGCGTAAGTGGTTGCCAATCCTGAGCTTGCGCTGAAACTCCAGAGCGAGGCTGCAGACTTGCCCAAGCGCGAAGTCACATCGTCAGACATCGCCCCTGTAGTGCGCAATCCCGAGAAGTACGACCGCATTCTTGAGGCTGCGCTGGCTGTGTTTGCTGAAAAAGGATTTTTCGTGTCGCGCATCTCTGACATTGCCGACCGCGCCAACGTTGCCGACGGCACTGTGTATCTCTACTTCAAAAACAAGGATGAGATTCTCGCTACCGCAATCACCACTGCGTTCGAGACCTTCATGAACAACGCGCGGACCGAGTTGGAGAAGATTGCCGATCCGGTAGAGCGGCTTCGCACGCTGGCGCGCCTGCACCTGGAAGCGCTGGGAGGGAACCGCAATGCCGCCATTGTCTTCCAGATGGAGTTGCGGCAGAGCACGCGGCTTTCGGAGTTCTCGCATCAACACCTGGTCGAGTACTTTAGCCTGGTGCGGGCTGCCATTCAGCAGGGGCAGCAATGCGGAGCGTTCAGGAAAGACTTGCCCGACAAGATAGCCGCCAACTGCTTCTTTGGCGCACTCGACGAGATGGTGACCTCGTGGGTGTTGAGCGAGCATGAATTTCCGCTGGCCAATGCGGCGGATGCCGTGGTGGACATTCTGCTGAACGGAATGCGGTCGTCAGATCATCGCATGCCCGAGCCGCGGCTCTCGGGCGAAGAACGGCGAGGCTCGCAATGACACCCGACACATTGAATGATGTTTTCTTTACCGTGGCGGAGCGCGGCAGCAGTCGTGTTGCTCTGACCCGGCAACCCGGAGCATGGCAGCCGATTACGGCGGAGCAGATGCAAGCGCGCGTGTACGCCACCGCGCGGCACATGAGGGATTGGGGAATTCGCAAAGGTGACCGTGTCGCCATCCTCAGCGAGAACCGCCCGGAGTGGGCCATCGCCGACTTTGCCTCGCTGCTGCTGGGTGCGGTTGACGTACCCATCTACGCGACGCAAACGCCCGAGCAATGCCTGCACATTTTGCAGCACTCGCATGCGCGTGTGCTCTTCGTGTCAACCCGCAAGCAGTACGAGAAGATCGCCGCCATTACGCCACTCACCCAGTTGGAGCGCGTCGTCATCATGGATGACGGCAGCGGATTGCATGATGTTATCCCGATGGCGGAGATGCTTTACGATGCCAAGCCCGGCCCCGATCCGGAGCTCGAGAGCATCGCTCGCAGTATTCGGCAGGATGACGTAGCGACGCTGATCTACACCTCCGGGACCACGGGTACTCCAAAGGGCGTCATCCTGACGCACGGAAATGTCGCTTCGAACCTGAGCATGACGCGGCACCTGGTGAATGTAGGTCCGGACGACGTGTGCATCTCGTTCCTGCCGCTGTCGCACATCACCGCGCGGCACTTGGATTATCTGCTGTTCTATCGCGGCGTGACGATCGCTTACTGTCCGGTGATCGACGAGCTTCCTGAGGTCATGCTCGAAACCAAACCGACACTGTTTGTCGGCGTGCCGCGAGTGTACGAGAAGCTATGCAACCAGGTGCAGCTCAAAGCCAAGGGGGTGAAGCGCAAGATCCTGCACTGGTGCCTGGAAGTTGGGCGTAAGCATCGTGACACGGTGCTCGCCGGTGGCCGTCCGAAGGCGATGGATTGGAAGCTGGCCGATCGCCTGGTGTTTTCCAAGCTGATCGAGAAGATGGGTGGGCGGGTGCGCCTGTTCCTTTCCGGCGGTGCGCCCCTGGGCATCGATCTGGCGTCGTGGTTCGCCGATATCGGCATTGTGATTCACGAAGGCTACGGGTTGACGGAAACTTCGCCGGTGATAGCGATCAACGTTCCAGGCAGCCACAAAATCGGAACCGTCGGCAGACCGCTGAAGAACCTCGAGCTTCGGCTGGCGAGCGATGGCGAATTGCTGGTGCGCGGGCCTTCGATTTTTAAAGGCTACTGGGAGATGCCGGAAGAAACGACTGCCGCGTTTGAGGACGGCGGTTGGTTCAAGACCGGCGATATCGCCGCGATTGATGATGACGGATTTCTCTCGATCGTCGATCGCAAGAAGGACCTGATTAAGACCTCCGGCGGCAAGTTCATTGCGCCGCAGCCGATTGAGAGCGCACTCAAAGTGAATATGTTCGTCGGGGAAGTGGCGCTGTTAGGCGATCGCCGGCGCTTCCCAGCGGTGCTGATCGTTCCCAACTTCACAGTGCTGGAAGATTGGGCAAGAGGTCATGGGCTGCATACGATTTCGCGTGAAGAACTGGTTCGCGCGGAAAAGGTGCGGACGCTGTATCAGGAGATTGTCGACGAATTGAACGCGAACCTGGCGCAGTATGAAAAGCTGAAGAAGATCCTGCTCGTGCCTAACGAGCTCAGCATTGCTGACGGGACGCTGACTCCAAGCATGAAGCTACGTCGCCGCAAGGTGGAAGAACTCTATCGCGTGGAGATCGACACACTGTATGCGGAGAGCGAGATGGCGCCGGCGGGGAGGCGGTGAGGTGGTGAAGAAGGAAAAGATCAGACCCAAACAACAGATGCTCGTCGATCGCATAGCTGCAGCGCTCGCAGACTTGGAGAAGGGAAGAACTCAAGGCCCTTACACCACTGCGAAGGAAGCGATCGAGGCTTTGGAGAAGGGTGCCAGAATTCATCTCAAGAAGTACGCCAAGTGAAGCTGGGTGGAGTACGCCTTCAGGCGTACAGCACACGATCCAACAAGAATTGCGGTTTTAACCGCTGAAGTAACAAGGCGATAGCACCTCAGCGGCTAAAGCCGGGCCATTCATATTTTGCGCATTTAATGCACGCCTAAAAGGCGTGCTCCACCCGGAACAACAAGCTCTATTCCCGCCCGAACTTGTTTGCGCTTTCGAACAACTCGCGCAACGCCGGACCGCGCAGGTTTTCGCGCAGGTGGGTCAACTGCTGTTCGAAGCGGAGAATCGCCTCTTCTATGTTGGCGCTGTTAGTCAGCGCGATATCACGCCACATGGAATAAGGGCTGTGCGCGATGCGCGTCATCTCGCGCAAAGCGCGGCCCCCGACCTGAACTACGGCCTCGTCATCTCCGAACTCCTCGCGTAGAACCGTCGCGAATGCGGTCGAGATCATCTGCGGGAGATGGCTCACCCAGGCGCAAAGCTTGTCATGCCGCTCCGTGTCTATGGCGATAACACGCGCGCCTATGCTCGCGAGAAGATCGAGCCACTCCTGCTGCTGCGCAGTGTAGGGAGCGTCGGGATCAATCGGCGTGATCAGCCAAGCTGCGTTGCGAAACAGTTCGGAGTCGGCATGCTCGATGCCGCTGTGCTCCTTACCTGCCATGGGATGGCCGGGGAGCACGCGTTTGCTGGCGTCGGATCCGTAAATCAAGCGGGCACGTTCAACGAATTGGTGCTTGGTGCTGCCAGCGTCGGTGATGAGGGTATCCGGCGGGACCAGGGGCGCGATCATTTCAAATTGCGAAAGGATGCAGCCGACCGGCGTAGCAAAGAAGATGACGTCACTGCCCGCAATGGCGCGCTCCAGATCGGCCTCGGCACGATCAATGGCTCCGTGCTGTAGTGCTTGATCGAGAACCGGAGGCTTATCGCAGCCAACGATTTTGCCGGTGAAGCCGTGCGCACGCAAAGCCAGCGCGACCGACCCGCCGATCAGGCCGGTGCCGACGATCGTGATTTGGTGGATAGGCATGACGTATTACGGTTGTCATCCTGAGCGAGGAGTCCGCCGTGGCGGACGACGAGTCGAAGGCCCCCTATATAACTGGAGACCATTCTCTCGATAGAGGTCCTTCGACTGCACTCGGTCGCCGTGCGACCTCGCTCCGCTCAGGATGACAAATTTAACGCGATCACGTTTACCCAATCGTACGTCCCACCGCCGGCGCGATCATGCGCAACTGCTCCATCAGATCGGCGAACTGTTGCGGAAACATCGACTGTGCGCCGTCGGAAAGAGCATGGTCGGGATCGGGATGCACTTCGATGAGCAGCGCATCGGCTCCCGCAGCCACCGATGCACACGCCATGGGCGCGACCTTATCGCGCAACCCGGTCCCGTGCGACGGATCGGAGGTGATGGGCAAGTGCGACAGCTTATGCACAATCGGGATGGCTGAAATGTCCAGCGTGTTGCGAGTGTAAGTTTCGAAGGTGCGAATGCCGCGTTCGCAAAGTATGACGTCGTAGTTTCCGCCCGACATGATGTATTCCGCCGAGAGCAGCATCTCCTCAATGGTGGCGGCGATGCCGCGCTTCATTAGCACCGGCTTGCGCACCTTACCCAGTTCGCGCAGCAGGTTGAAGTTCTGCATATTGCGCGCGCCCACCTGAAAGATATCGAGGTAAGGCATCATCGGCTCGATCTGCGAAATTTCCATGACCTCGCTGATCACCATCAGATGGTGCGCATCAGCGGCTTCGCGCAGCAGCTTCAATCCTTCCAGGCCCATGCCCTGAAACGTGTAAGGCGAGCTGCGGGGTTTGAAGGCTCCGCCGCGCAGCACTTTCGCTCCAGCCTTCGCCACCTGCTCTGCGGCGAGGAAGATTTGTTCGCGCGATTCGACCGAGCAAGGGCCGGCCATGACGATAACTTCTTTAGCGCCAATTTCGGTTCCGTTCGCGAGTTTGACGACAGTGTCATGCCCGCGGAACTGCCTGCCGACCAGCTTGTAGGGCGCGCTGATGCGATGTACCTTCTCAACCCCGGGAAGCACTTCCAGGTCGCGGGTATCGAAGTCGATGCGCTTGCCAACGGCGGCCAGCACCGACTGCCGCGCGCCGGTAGTGCGGTGTACCGCAAATCCCATGCGCATCAGGTGGTCGGTGACGTCCTGAATCTGGTCTTCGGTGGCATGTTCGAGCATCGCGACAATCATGAGGCGTTAGGGTCTCCTGGTTCTTGCGTTTCAGCTATCAGCCGTTAGCCCTAGTTCTAAGCTGCCAGCCACCAGCTACCAGCCGCCAGCCAAACGCGGACCTTCGCTAACCGCAGCTTCTAAGCTACAAGCCACCATTGCTATTTGGCCGAGCTGCGCAACTCTAAACAGTCGATAGCTGGCAGTTGGCAGCTCTCTTCAATCCTTTGGCTCTAGTTCAGCCACACCGTTGGCGATGGCTTTTGCGTTCTCGGCAACCATCTCGTCGCGTTGGATCTGGCGCATTACATCGACCAGTCGCTCGAAAATCTGGCGTAGTTGCATCGTCGAGAGCGGGCCGGCGTTATTGCGCGCGATGTTGTCGAAGATAATCCGCTCGCGATCGGGTTCGTAGACCGGCATATCGGAGTTGCGCTTCAGTCGACCGATCTCCAGCGCGCACTCCGCACGCTTATTAATCAGCTCCACAAGCTGGCGGTCTAACTCGTCGATTTGGCGACGCCAATCCGCGATATCCATAAATGCTCGCCGTGCCTTCGGCCTTACCCAGAAACTCCCTTATGGCGCCCAGTGCCGGTCAGTGACGATACGAACTCCGAAACCGCCTCCGCTTCCCGCCCGGGGTTTTCTTCCGCTCTCCGCACAATGGCGCTCCCTACGACGACGGCATCGGCGAAGCTGCCAACTTCGGCGAACTGATCGGCATTCGATATCCCAAACCCGACTGCGATGGGCAGTTGAGTAAATCCCCGAAGGCGAGCCACCAACAGGCGCGCGTCATCGGCGACTTCCTGTCGGGCGCCGGTGATGCCGGTGCGCGAGATGGCATAGATGAAGCCTCGCGAGTGCCGGGCTATCGCGCGTAGCCGCTCGTCGGTGCTGGTGGGAGCGGCGAGAAAGACCGGCGCCAGCCGGCGGCCTTTGATGGCGCGCAGATAGTCACCCGCTTCCTCGATGGGAAGGTCGGTGACCAGCGCGCCGTCTGCTCCGGCAGCGGCAAGCGACGCGCAAAAGCGATCGATGCCAAATTGAAGAATGGGATTCATGTAAGAAAAAATGATGATGCCCGCGTTCGACTGCTCGCGAATCTCACGCGCTACCTGCAACACGCTGTCGAGATTCGTGCCCTGGCGAAGCGCTCGCTCACTGGCCCGCTGAATGACCGGTCCATCGGCCACCGGATCGCTGAACGGCACGCCTAGCTCGACGACTTCCGCCCCGGCTCGAATGGTGGCCAGTGCGACATCACGCGACACCTCGAGCGAAGGATCGCCGCAGGTGATATAGGCGACCAGGCCGGGTCTGTGCTTGAAGGCGATGGGCATGGCGAAGGAACAATTAGCAACTAGTTACAAGAGACAACGATACCGTTTAGGCGAGCAACGTCTTCCTCGCAGGGAACTCCTCGGTCTCAAGAGTCCTAAGATCCATGATCTCCGAGGCATGTTGGATGTCAATTCCTACAACCCTGCCCTGTCCATCGAAATCAATCACCAACCCTTCGCTGATCTCGCGAGAATCAGCGCTCGGCCTGGCATTCAAGTCGATATACAGGGAATCCGTCTCGGGATAATAGTGCAGCTTCATCGATCACTCCTGTTTGCTTTCGGTGAGCCGAAAATTGCGATCAGGAAAAGCGTTATGCAGGGTCTCGCCATCTTCCAGTATTATTACTCGGAGTATCCGACCTTCCAATTCTGGCACGGCGCCCCAATAACGAATGCGGCCATCAGACTGAACCGCTCGCGCCAATGGTTCTCTGATAATGCGTTCGCACCATTCCTGCCGAATGTATGGACGCTTTCGTAGCACCTGCTCCGTGAAATAGCGGCTGGTCTTCATCGCATCGATGGAGCTCGTAGGCGAAAAATTCGCTGCTTCTTCAAAACGCCAGATTCTCCCGCAATATTCCGATATCCTTATCTCCGCGGCCGGAGATGTTCACGATGACAATGTTGTCCTTCGGCATCTGTGGTGCGCGTTTTATCAGTTCCGCTACGGCGTGGGCCGACTCCAGTGCGGCGATGATGCCTTCCGTTCGCGCGAGCAGCTTCAGAGCATCGAGCGCTTCTTTGTCTGTTGCTGAAACGTATTCCGCGCGTCCTTGATCATGCAGCCAGGCGTGTTCCGGCCCGATCGCGGGATAGTCAAGCCCGGCCGATACGGAGTGGGTCAGCGCGATCTGTCCTGACTGGTCTTGCAGCACCCAGGAGTAGGTTCCCTGCAAAACGCCAGGCCCGCCGCCCTCGAATCGCGCGGCATGGTCGCCGAGTTTGTGGCTGCGGCCTCCAGCCTCGACGCCGATCAACTGCACCTCGCGATCCTTAATGAACTCGTAGAACGCGCCGATGGCGTTCGAGCCTCCGCCGACGCAGGCGATGATGGCGCTGGGCAGTCGGCCCTCGGCTTTTAGGATTTGCGCACGCGCCTCCTGCCCGATGATGCGATGAAAGTCGCGAACCATCGTGGGGTAAGGATGTGGGCCCAACACGCTCCCCAGCAGATAATGAGTGGTGCGAACGTTGGTGACCCAGTCGCGCATGGCTTCGTTGATGGCATCTTTCAAGGTTCGCGAGCCTGACTCGACGGAGCGCACCTCGGCTCCCAGAAGTCGCATACGGAAGACATTCAGCTCCTGGCGGCGCATATCTTCGGCGCCCATGTAGACGACACACTCCATGCCGAAGAGAGCGCACACCGTAGCGGTTGCCACTCCGTGCTGACCGGCGCCAGTTTCGGCGATGATGCGGTGTTTGCCCATGCGGCGCGCCAGCAGCGCCTGGCCAATACAGTTGTTAATCTTGTGCGCCCCGGTGTGGAGCAGGTCTTCGCGCTTCAGGTAGATCTTCGGGCCGCCAAGTTCGCTCGTGAGCCGGTCGGCCCGAAACAGCGGTGTCGGCCGGCCCGCATACTCCTCGAGCAGACGATGGTATTCCTTGCGAAAATCCTTATCGCGGCGGGCCTTGTCATAGGCCGATTCCAATTCCTCGAGCGCCGACATCAGCGTCTCAGGAACGAAGCGTCCGCCATAGGACCCGAAGCGGCCGGGGATGGAGCGAGGGCGCCGCGGCTTGGGTCGCGTGGGTGCGGGCATGCTGGATGGGTTCTGCGACACGGGTTCCATAAAATACTTCCAAACAACTGAGTTGCTATCAGAGCGCCGCTATCCAGGCTGTCAGCGACTTACAATCTCCTGCGATGCGGAGGCCATCCGCACGGCCTGAACGAACGCTCTCACCCTCGCTTCATCCTTGCGGCCGGGTTCAGTTTCCACGCCGGAAGCGACATCGACGCCCCACGGTTCGAACTTGTGTACAGCGTCGGGCACGTTTTCTGCAGTCAGGCCGCCGGCGATAATCACGGGCTTCAACTGCTTGATGCGCGCGACGATGGGCAGCAGTGCGTTCCAGTCGAAGGGCACACCGGTTCCGCCTGGCTGCCCGGGGACGCCCGCATCCAACAGAATGGCGTCGAAAAATTCACAGACACCGAGATAGCGAGAGAGGTAATCGTCTCCTCCGGCGAGCAGGTGCCGCGCTTGCAGCGCCTTGATGATCTTGTGCGACCCAAGCGCCGAGCGATAAACCCAAAGCCGGTCGGCGGGCTCATCTCCTTGTAACTGGATTCCGGTGAGGCCAACGGCGTGCGCGAGTGCAGCCACCGCCTGGGGCGACTGGTTTACCGTCACACCGATTTTCGCAACACCATCGGGCAGCGCCTCGATGATTGCGGCAGCCGTCTCCGGCTGGATTTGCCGTAGGCTCGGCGCGAAGATGAATCCCAGCGCATCGGCCCCGGCGCTGACGGCGAGGTTCGCGTCGGCCAAAGTCGTAGTCGCGCAAATCTTCGTCCAGGTCATACGGTAGCCGGCGCTTTCGACAGAAGACTTGCCAGTGCCTCACCCGGACGGGCAGCGCGCATCAGTGATTCGCCAATCAGGAACGCTGCAAAGCCCGCTGCCCGCAGCCTGGTGATGTCGTCGCAGGTTTCGATTCCGCTCTCGGCGACTCTCAAGATGTGTGGCGGAATGCGTTGCACGAGGTCAAGCGAAGTGTTCAGGTCCACGCGGAAGGTATGCAGGTTGCGATTGTTCACGCCGATGGTGTCGCATCCGGCATCGAGAGCGCGTTGCAACTCATCACGGTCATGAACTTCGCACAGGACATCCAGTTCGAAAGCATGGGCCTGTCGCAAGAAATCCGTCAACTCGCTTTGGGTCAGCGCAGCTACGATTAGCAGCACGGCGTCGGCGCAGTGTGCTCGGGCTTCCAGCAACTGAAATTCGTCGACGATGAAATCCTTGCGCAAACAGGGAAGTGATGTCGCTTGCGAGGCGAGTTCCAGGTTGCGCAGCGAGCCTTGAAAGAACTGCTCATCAGTGAGCACCGAGAGCGCTGCTGCGCCGGCTCTTTCCAGTTCATGGGCTAGCTCAGGTACAGGAAAAGCAGCGCGAATCAAACCCTTCGAGGGAGATGCCTTCTTCAACTCGGCGATGATCGCAGGGCCAGTCTTGCTGACAGCCTTCAGCCGGCTTCGAAACCCGCGTGGCTGGTGGGCGGCGGCGCTCAGTTCGAGCGCGCGGAGGTCGGCTGCTGCTTTGCTCTGCGACACGCGTACGCGAGTTGCAGCTATGATCTCGTCCAGTTTGCTGGCCATCGGAATCCTTTGAGTATACCTTCTGATACGCTGATTGACCGTGTCGTTACAAACGCCAATGACTGTGCCAGCGGTTTCCATTGAGTTTCGCAACGTCGATTACCGGATCACGCCGGAGCGGTTGCTGCTGGATGGCATTAACCTGCAGGTCAAGTGTGGCGAGACGTTGATGCTGCTGGGGCGCAGCGGTTCGGGCAAGACGACCTGCCTGAAGATGATCAACCGGCTGCTTGAGCCTACGTCGGGTGAGGTGCTGGTCGAGGGCAAGCCGCTGGCGGAGTGGGACATTATTCGACTACGCCGCTCGATAGGCTATGCCATCCAGGACGTCGGCTTGTTTCCGCATTACGCGGTCCGGGAAAACGTTGCGCTCATCCCCAAACTGGAAGGGTGGGAACAGGCGCGCCTCAACGCTCGGGTAGAGGAGGTGCTCGCATTGGTGGGCCTGCCAAGAGAGCAATACGGTGATCGCTATCCCAACGAACTCTCGGGCGGACAACGGCAGCGGGTTGGGCTGGCGCGCGCCCTTGCGGCGGAACCGCGGATTCTGTTGATGGATGAGCCCTTCGGCGCGCTCGATCCCATCACGCGGGCAGAGCTGCAGACGGAGTTTCAGAAGCTGCAGCAGAGGCTGAAGAAGACGGTGGTGTTTGTCACGCACGACGTGGGCGAGGCTTTGATGCTGGGGGACCGCATTGGTTTGATGGAATCGGGACGCCTGCGAGGTCTCTATACTGCGGAGGAATTCTGGCAGTCGGAGGACGAGCTGGCAAAGGCGTACAAACGAGTGGTCGAAGCGACGCAGCAACGATTGAGCAGTTGATGCTGCACATAGTTTGGGGTGGCCGGGTAGTGCAGGCCTTCAGGCCCGCGGAAGCCGGCCCTTTTCGCCAGGATTGCATTCCGCTGCAAACCAGCGGGGTGCAATCCTAAAGAATTATCGACACTTGACGTGGTGCTGAAGCGTCGCACTACCCAAAGCTTTGATGAACTTCATCCTTACCCATCCCCGCGAAGTCGCCGCCCTGACGGCGGAACACCTCTGGCTGGTGAGCATCTCGATGCTTATCGCGGTGGCCATCGGGGTACCGCTCGGGATCCTGCTCACCCGCAGGCCGAAAATGAAGGCGTTCGTGCTGGGCAGCACCAACGTAATCCAGACCATTCCTAGCCTCGCGCTGTTCGGATTGCTTCTGCCGCTGCCCTGGCTGGGAGCGCGCGCTGACCGGCTAGCGATTGTGGCGCTGGCGCTTTATGCGCTGTTGCCCATCGTGCGCAACACGTTTGTGGGCATCAACGGGGTGAGTGCTCCGGTGCGCGAGTCGGCGCTGGCCATGGGGCTGACGTCGCGGCAGATGTTGATGATGGTCGAATTGCCGCTGGCATCTCCGGTGATCCTCGCCGGTATTCGGACGGCCGTAGTGATCACCATCGGCGTCGCAACCATTGCGGCCGCAATCGGCGCGGGTGGGTTGGGCGAGTTCATCTTTCGCGGCATCGCCATGGTCGATAACGGTGTGATTCTGGCGGGCGCACTTCCGGCTGCGGCGCTGGCGTTGGCTGCCGACGGCGCTCTCGGCGCGCTGGAAAAGTATCTCGCACGGCGGCGGCACTAGAATGGACCGCCGTGTTTTCATCGCCTCGGGCCTCGCGCTGCTGGCCGCGGGCTGTACACCACGCGGCAAAGAGATCATTGTCGGATCGAAAAACTTCACCGAACAACTCATTCTTGGTGAACTGCTGGCGCAATGGTTGGGTCGCAAGTGCTCCGCGCCCATCGAGCGCCGGTTCTATCTTGCCGGGACTTACATCTGCCAGCAGGCGATCTTGTCGGGACGCATCGATACTTATGTCGAGTACACGGGAACGGCACTGTCAGCCGTCCTGAAGGAAAGCTATTCGGGAGATCCAGGATCGGTGTATGCGCGGGTGAAGGCTGCGTACAAACAGCGCTTCAATCTCGAAGTGATGGCGCCATTAGGTTTCAACAATACATTCGCCATGGTGATCCGAGGAGAGGATGCGCGGCGATTGGGAATTAGTAAACTGTCACAATTGTCGCAGTATGCCGCGCACATGAGACTTGGCGTCGGCTATGAATTTCTTGAGCGGAAGGATGGTTATCAAGGCTTAGTACGTACCTATAACCTAAGATTTGCGGAGAATCCCAGGGTGATGGATTTGGGTTTACTCTATCGAGCATTGGAAAATCGCTCGGTCGATATCGTCGCGGGAAACAATACGGATGGCTTGATCGAAGCACTGGGGCTTGTGGTGCTGGAAGATGACAAGCATTACTTTCCTCCCTATGACGCGGTGCCGATCGTCAGGCCGCAGATGCTGCAGCATTTCCCGGCCAGTCGCGAGGCCTTGGCGGAGTTGGCCGGACGAATCACCGCCGACGAGATGCGAAGGATGAATTACGCCGTGGATGGAAACAAACAAGACGCCAAAGAGGTGGCGGCTCGGTTTCTAGGGGCCTTGTGACCCATAGGTTTAGCTCATAACTAGACAGTACCTAGTATCGCGCATTTGTTAACTATAAAGTTAAATATAGTTGAATCTGCGACATTCGCACATTTATCTTGCTAACTGCCAAAATGGGAAGTAAACTTTCGGCCACGCTGAAGTGCGCAGCGTATCCCTACTGCTAGGAGGAAACATTGACAAAGAAGTTCACTCTTTT
Source organism: uncultured Acidobacteriaceae bacterium (assembly GCA_963846795.1). Taxonomy (GTDB): domain Bacteria; phylum Acidobacteriota; class Terriglobia; order Terriglobales; family Acidobacteriaceae; genus CAVVDY01. The sequence continues at coordinate 458,263 of CAWJXJ010000009.1, read as the reverse complement.
GACCGTCGTTGCGGCGCTGACGCTGTTGCTTTGCGCTACCGCGGGTGCGACGGATGTGCTGTACACGACGTTGGGTCCGGGCGGCCAGTACGACACCAGCAGCGGCTATTTCGTTGACGGGTCGAACTACTACAACCAGGTCCTCTCTATGGCCTTCACGCCAAACGCGACCGAGAACTTGGCCGACGCCGTGCTGGCTCTCGGCAATTATGCCGGAAGCAACAGCCCTGTAAGCCTCTATCTTCAGGCCGACAACGGTGGCATGCCGGGCGCCACCCTGGCGACACTGACTCAGCAGGGCACCATCCAGCCGTTCACCAGTGGCGGCAGCTTGATTACTTTCACCTGCAGCGGGTGCGGACAGATTAGTGCCGGCACGCCGTATTGGCTCACAGCCTGGGAGCAGGATCCCAACACCGAGCAGGCATGGATGTATGCCTATCAGGACCAGTCGGGCAACCTCGCTTTCAACCAGGTTGGCAGCATCAACGGCCCGTGGAACCTCTACAGCGGAACCGTTTCCGGCTTCCAGGTTGACGGCGTTCCTGAGCCGGGCACGCTGATCATGCTGGGCAGCGGCATTGTGGCTGCGGCTGCTGGACTGCGCCGGAAATTCAACGTTTAGTTATTCAGTTGCATTATTGGACAAAAGCCGGAGCCGAAGTGCTCCGGCTTTTTTTATGAGGCGTCTGGCTTGGTGATACGGTCGATCTCCGTCAGTTCATCGGGACTCAACTTCCAGTTGCCTGCTCTTGCGTTGGCTTCCACCTGTTCCGGCTTGGTCGCTCCTGCGATTACGCTTCCTACTGCCTTGTGCGATAGCAGCCAGGAGAAGGCGAGTTCGAGAAGGGTATGGCCTTGTTGGCCTGCGAAGGCGGAGAGCTTTTCAACCTTGTCCCAGTTATCAGGAGTGGCATAGCGCTGACCAAGCGCAGGCTTCTGCGCGAGCCGACTGTCTGCCGGATGTTCTTCCTGACGCTTGTATTTTCCTGTCAGCAGCCCGCTGGCGAGTGGAAAGTATGGCAGCTCGCTCATTCCGAACTTCTCGATGGCTGGGAGCAGTTCGGCTTCGATGTCCCGAACCAGCAGGCTGTACTCGTCCTGGCTGGTAACAAACTGTTTTGAGCCCGAGACGCTCTGCGGTTTCGTGCGCTTCGAGCAGTTGTTCTGACGAAAGATTTGAGCATCCGATGCAGCGGACCTTTCCTTGTTGCACCAGCGTGGTCAGGGCGCGCAAGGTCTCTTCGATTGGCGTGTCGGGATCGGGACGATGCAACTGATAGAGGTCGATCCAGTCGGTCTTCAGGCGCGAGAGGCTGGCCTCGACGGCAGAGAATATATATCGCTGCGAGGCGCCTTTCTTTTTGCCTTCGGTATCCAACTGCGATCCGAACTTGGTGGCCAGTACGACCCGCCGACCGGTGACTGCCGAGGACGTGGCCGAGGAACTCTTCGGAATGGCCATAGCTGTCGGAGGTATCGAGGAAATTGATCCCGCAGTCGAAGGCACGATGGACGATGCGGCGTGTTTCGTTTACGTCGAGGGCTTTGACAAACCCGAAGTTGTTACAGCCGAGACCGATTTCCGAGACTTGCAGTTCCGAGTTTCCGAGCCTTCGCTGGTTCACGTGCAATCCCTTTGGGCGGCAGCCGATACTGCTCAGATTAACCTACTCTAAGCCCTTCGGGGATGACAGATGTGTGGGGATCAGCGAATGCCAGCGGTACTCAGGGCTGTGCCATACTGGTGGTCGACGCCCAGAATGTGCTTCGCGAGCCAGTTCCTCAAGAACTCGAGCATGTCGACGGAAATGGGTGCGGCGCCGGAATGGAAGTCTTTGCTGAAGCCCCGGATCTTATTGACGAACCGCTGATGCAACCCGGTGTGAGCAACCAGCCAAGGGTATCTAACTACCTGCATCAATGCCTCTTCGTCCCGGAAGTGCTCTTCGGTATAGTGCAGCAACTGGTCCAGAACGTCTTGCATGACGTCCCTTCCCTGGCCGGCCTTCATGCCCTCATGTAGTTGGTTGATGATTGAGAACAATTGCTTGTGCTCGTCATCGAGCCGCAGCACCTTCACACTGTAGGAATCATTCCAACTCGCAAAAGGCATGGCCAGTCTCCCTCTGCTGTCTTATCGACATTTCGGCCAAACACTTCAGGGCAGCAGCTATTCAGAATTCAGGTGCTCGAGGATGCCGTGCAGCGGGATACGAATCCACTGCGGACGGTATTGCAGTTCGTGCTCAATCTCCATGAGCGCACGTTCCAGCAGATAGGAACTAAGCAGAATACGGAGCTCTTGTGGGCGTGGGGGAAGGAAGTCCGCTCCCGAAGCGGTATTCAGATACTCTTTCAGGAAAATGCAACTGGTCCAGCGATACCAGATATGCGCCCACTTTTCGATAGCGGGGTGGCCTTCACGGCTGGGGGTAAGTCCAGGGACGTCGCCGAACAGGGCGGCATGCGACACGTAATGCAGAGAGCGCAACATGCTGGCGACGTCACGCAGAGCCGAGCGCTTGATGCGACGTTCGCTGACCGAGCGGAAGGCGTCGCCTTCGAAATTTGTGATGATCCAGTCGTTGCCGGAGTAGATGAGGTTGGAAAGCTGGAAATCTCCGTGCTGCCGGATGCGCAGTCCGCCAACTCGCTGGTCACGGAGCTGCAGAAGCTGTTTGCGGACGTCGGTTTCGCGCGCCAGAATCTGCTCTGCCTCCTGCTTCGCCTGCCCGCTGAGCGATGCCATACGCGTACGCAACGCGTCGAAGGTGCGGTTCAGTTGCCCAAGAATGCCGTGATACACGCTGTGCCGGTAGAACTCGGTGAAGGGCTCAGGAGCGAAAGCGGGTACATCGGGGCGACTGGCAAGTGCCCGGTGCATCTCGGCAGTGCGGTGGCCGAGCGCTTTGACAACATCGACGAAGCTGCCGAACAGCGAAGTCATCAGTGCCGGAATGTCGGGATAGCTCTCCGCCAGTGGGTCGGGCACTCCTAACTCGCGCAGGCTTATGTCATCCTGCGGGATAGCCAGGGCGTGCTCGAAGTAAAGCCCGAGGTGGTCGAGGGTGTAGTCCCAGCCACGGGTCCCGTTGCGGACGAAGCTGCTGAGGCTGCCAATGGTTGCGGCGTGGATGTCACCCTCAGCGTCATTCCATCGGAATTCCAGTGAACCGAGGGCCCGCGGCGTTGCCGCGAAATCCGTCTGCTCGGTGAGGAACTCGGGAACCTCGCAGCCCGGGTTCGGGCCCTCCTCCAGCTTGCGATAAAGCTTGAGCAGGAAATCGTCGCCATAGTCGATCTCGCTGTAGGGCTGCTCGGAGGCAATAGGACAGGGCTCGAGGTTGGAGCGAACCGAGATCCATGCCTTGCGAAAATCGCGCGTGTGCGATCCCGCGATTTCGCCGCCAATGCCACGAATGCGTTTACGGCGCACGATAGCTCGCAACAGAGCATCGCTGAAGTCGCGATCGGCAACCGCCCCAAACAGCAACGCCTCCGGGTGTTCGGGGAGACCGTCCAGTCGCGCCAACACCGATTCCGGCCGCTCACGAAGAATGGCTTCCGCCTTGTCTCCAACCGCTACGCTCAAGGGCACAAGGTAGGTCTCGGAATCCGCGTCGGCGTAGTCGACGTCGAGGAAGAGCAAATGCGCAGCGGTGTTTGGCAAGGCGACGATATCGTGCACCCTGGCTGCGGTTATGGTGTGTCCCTTGCCTAAGAACCAGGGCCGTTTCGGAAGCATGCGCGGTGCCACCCGCTTCACGATCTGCAAGGTCTCGTCGGAGAAAACCTGTTCCATGGAGTTCACGGACAGGGTCAGTGGAGGCTGCGAGGTAATGTCGATGTTCAGAGCCTCGGCCGCCTCGCGCGGCTGCAAATGGAACCAGTAAAACGCGTGCGGGCCGAGCGACAAAGGATACAGTTGGTCGGTGATGTTGGGGAATCGGCTATGGCCGAATACTTCCACCGGAACCCTGCCATTGAACTGCGACAGGTCGAGTTCACAGGACTGCGCAAAGCGTGACAGATTGGCCACCACCAGCACGCGCTCGTCCTCATACTGGCGAATGAACGCCAGCACCTTGCGATTGCTGGGGTAGAGGAACTGCAGCGAGCCGCGACCGAAGACGCTGAATTGCTTGCGCTGCAGTATCAGGCGCTTGGTGAACCAGAGCAAGGAGTGCGAATTGTTCTGCTGGGTTTCGACGTTGACCGCTTCGTAATGGTATTCGGGGTCGATGTTCACCGGCAGATACAGCCGTTGGGGATTGGCGCGAGAGAAGCCGGCGTTGCGATCGGCGCTCCATTGCATGGGAGTGCGAACGCCATTGCGGTCGCCGAGAAAAATGTTGTCGCCCATCCCGATTTCGTCGCCGTAATAGATGACGGGCGTGCCGGGCAGCGAGAACAGCAGCGCATACAGCAGTTCGATACGGCGGCGATCGTTTTCCAGCAGGGGAGCCAGGCGGCGGCGAATCCCGAGATTGATGCGCATCTCGCGCTCACGGGCGTAGCTGCGGTACATGTAGTCGCGCTCTTCGTCGGTCACCATTTCGAGCGTGAGCTCGTCGTGGTTGCGCAGGAACATCGCCCACTGACAGCTCTCCGGGATGGCAGGCGTGATCTTCAGGATGTCGGTGACGGGATAGCGGTCTTCCATGCGCAGTGACATGAAGAGTCGCGGCATCACCGGGAAGTGAAACGCCATGTGACATTCATCGCCGTTGCCGAAATAAGCGACAGCCTCCTCGGGCCACTGATTGGCCTCGGCCAGCAGCATGCGGTCGCGATATTTCTCGTCGACGTGCTTGCGCAATTCGCGGAGAGCCTGGTGGGTCTCGGGAAGATTTTCGCAATTGGTGCCCTCACGCTCGTAGAGGTAGGGCACGGCGTCGAGTCGCAGGCCATCCACGCCCATGTCGAGCCAGAAGTCCATGGCGGCAAACATCGCGCCTTTGACTTCGGGATTGTCCCAGTTGAGATCGGGCTGGTGCGAGTAGAAGCGATGCCAGTAATAGGCCTTGGCTACGGGGTCCCAGGTCCAGTTGGAGTTTTCGAAATCCTTGAAGATGATGCGGGCGTCTTGGTACTTCTCCGGGGTGTCGCTCCAGACATAGAAATTGCGCCAGCGAGATCCTGGAGCGGCACGCCGCGAGCGCTGAAACCAGACATGCTGATCGGAGGAGTGATTGAGCACGAGTTCGGTGATCACCTTCAGGCCGCGGCGGTGCGCCTCGCGCAGAAACTTTTGGAAGTCCTTCAGCGTGCCATACGTCGGGTGGACATCGGTGTAATCGGAGATGTCGTAACCATCGTCCCGCCAAGGGGAGGGGCAGAAGGGCAAGAGCCAGAGGGCGGTGACCCCAAGATCCTGCAGGTAATCGAGCTTTTGCGTCAGCCCGCCAAAGTCGCCCATGCCGTCCATCACACTGTCATAGAAAGCGCGGACGTGGAGCTCGTAGATAATCGCGTCCTTGTACCAGGTGGCGCTGGCACTGGCGGAGCTGTTCTCAGCCTGCAATTTGGTCTGGTCGCTGGTTTCCTGCTGCACTGGATTCACAGAATCATACCTGAAGAAAAAAAGAAAGCCGTCTTGGCCGCGCAACTCTGGTTGGATGGCGGTTTGGGCCCGAATGGTTCGACAGGTAAGACGCGCGTTATTGTAAAGCGATAGCGGGTTGCGGATTTTGCGGGAAAACTCTGGCGCAGGCGGGCGTATCGGACACCAACGAATCAACCTGTCGAACCTGAATTACCCTGATCCTTTGTGGCAATCTAAGCTGGTATTTCAGGCGACGCAGCCGCTGCTACGTAGCTCCGGATTCAATTTACGAGCCACGGATGGGCACTGATCCTCACGGATCGGCAGAGGCCGGGAATCTCGCAGCGGGGGCAGGCGCGAGTTTCTACTCTGGCGTGCGACACGACTTTCAATCGTCAAGAAATACGGAAGATTTCATCTGATCCGTGTTCATCCGTGTAAATCCATGGTTCAATGATTTTCTATGCGGCTTGGTTTACCCTTGGAATTTCCGAGGTCCACATCGTGCCTGACACATCTTTCTTCACTTCCGAAATTTTCGTTTTCCTGAAACAGCTTAAGCGCAACAACGATCGCGAATGGTTCGCCAAGAATAAAGACCGCTACCAAGAGTGCGTTGTAACTCCGGCGCTGGCATTCATCGACGCCTTCGCGCCGCACTTGAACGACATCAGCCCTCATTTTCTGGCTGATGCACGGCCCACTCGCGGCTCGTTATTTCGCATTTATCGCGACACGCGCTTCTCGCACGACAAGAAACCGTTCAAGACTCACATTGGCATTCACTTTTCGCACTCCAAAGGAAAGGATGCGCATGCGCCCGTGTTTTACTTGCACCTTGAGCCGGGCGGATGCTTTGTCGCAGCGGGAATCTGGCATCCTGATAATCGTGCGCTGACCCAGATTCGCACCGCCATTGTGAATCAGCCTGATGCATGGAAGAAGGCGCGCGGACGGCTGTCGCTTGAGGGGGACAAGCTGAAGAAGCCTCCCCGCGGCTTCGATCCCGAGCATCCGTTTATCGAAGACCTCAAGCTGAAGGATTACGTGGCTTCTGTGGAACTCGATGAGAAGCAAATCTGCGGCGGCAAGTTTCTGCGCGCATTTGCCAGCGAGTGCCGCAAGATGGCGCCGCTAGTGGAATTCACCACCAAGGCGCTCGGGCTGAAATATTAGAGAGCGGTTTTCGGCACGGCTCAAGCCGTGTCCTTTCAAACGCGGACATTCAGAAGACGTGAACGTTATTCGGGTCGCCCGAATCAATATCGATTTGCTGCTCTTTTTTTCGGCTCGCGTACCAGCAAGGCTTATCACCCATGTGTGGCAGCAGAGAGTTAACACATTCGACAACTTGCGGGCCGGCGTAGTCGAATTCCGTCTTGCCGCTTTTCAGCTTCACCGAGTAGTAGGTATCGAGAGTTACGCTGCCAAAAGCGTTTTGGTTGCGGCGCGCGCGCAAGGCCAGCCAGCCGTAGTCCCCGAGATAAATCACGGCTAGCAGCGCTACCACGGCAATCAGACCACGTTTCATCATCTCGACTGAGAGTAGCGGGCTCAGGGGCGCCCGGGCAAATTCCGCTTCCAAAAATGCCCTAAGAGAACGGTTGAGTTCTCGCGGCTCTGCGGGCATCATAATGTCACATGAGCCTGTGATGTGGGGAACGGTAAGGCCGGTGGCAGAATCGGGCCCATGCCTCCTCGAATCACTACATTCAGTCGGGGATTTGACTGCTTGAGTCTGAGAAGTGCCATTCACGATCCTAAGGCCTCCAACGGTGGCGGCGGGCGTCCGCCGGTCGATTACTGGCCGGGCGGCGGTGGTGGTCCCGGGGGCCGTGGCGGCGGAGACGACCTGCCTTATCGCGAACGGTTGCGCCGCTATCGCATGGGCGTGCTGTTGGGCCTCACCTCGATCGTCATGCTCTTCGTCTCGTTCACCACGGCCTACGTGGTGCGTAAAGCCGGCGCTGTGTGGGACCCGGCGCGCAATGACTACATCAGCAATTGGGTCCCGATTACATTGCCGGTGAAGGTGCTGTTGGTGAATACGTTCATCCTGTTGTTCAGCGGCTTCACTCTTGAACTCGCTCGCCGTCGCGCACAGGCTGACGTTGCTCTGGCACCCATTGCCAACATGCCGGGCATTCGCGTAAGCACCCGGGCTTCGTTGCCCTGGGTTTATGTGACGATGTTGCTGGGACTGGCTTTTCTGGGTGGCCAGTACTATGCGTGGCAGCGAATCGTGGCTATTAATTCGAACCTGAGCAGCAGCATCAGCAGCGGATTCTTCTTCGTGCTGACCGGCGTGCACGCGGTCCACCTGATGGGAGGCATTTTGGCCCTGCTCTACGCCGGGGCCACGACATGGCTCCGCCGCCCTCCCGAGACACGTCGTATCGTAATTGACGTGACGGCGTGGTACTGGCACTTCATGGCGCTGCTTTGGGTGTACGTATTCGGGTTGCTTTACTTCGCGCGATAGGCAACCACCTATCCACGCCCTAGCTGGCGGGAATGCCCTCAGTCCCGCGCCTTGGGCGCGGTGAGCGGTTGAAGCAATGGCGAGCGATAGGCAGTTTACCTTACTATATAAGTCAAGGAGTCCGTCATGGCCGGCACCATCATCGTGCGCGATCCCGAAATTCTGGGCGGAGTCCCTTGTTTTCGCGGAACGCGTGTTCCCTTTCAGAACCTGCTGGATTACCTCGAAGCGGGTGACACCCTGGATCAATTCCTGGAGCAATTCCCAACCGTTAGTCGCCAAATGGCCATCGAAGCGCTGGAAACCGCAAAGGAATCTCTCTTGACGAGGATCGGTTGAAGGTTCTGCTGGACGAATGCTTGCCCAGGGACCTGCGGGGACATCTGGCCGGGCATGACTGCCAGACGGTGCCGCAGGCGGGTCTAGCGGGCAAGGCGAACGGCGAATTGCTGGCGCTGGCGGAACGGTCCGGATGGCAGGTTCTCTTAACGATGGACCGGGGAATTCCTTACCAGCAAAATCTCGCGGACGGAACCATTTCGCTCGCCATTATCTGTGCCAAGTCAAACCGTCTGCCCGACCTGCTACCTCACGTCCCCGCGATCTTAGCCGCCCTCTCCACCATTAGGCCTGGCGAAGTGATACAAATCCCTTGAGTCTCGCATCTCGCCAGCCCGCGATATCCTCCGCTCGCAACCATTTATAATCGGAGGTTTCAGCCCTTGTTTCTGAGCCGTTCTGTAGGGATGCGCGCAGTTCTTTGCCCGAGAGGCCCGAGTCGTTATAGCAATGTTCACCGACAGCATCGTTGTACGGGGCGCACGCGTCCATAACCTCAAGAACATCGACTTCGATATCCCGCACAACCAGCTCACGGTTGTCACGGGGTGTCGGGCTCGGGAAAGTCGTCGCTCGCCTTCGACACCATCTACGCCGAGGGCCAGCGCCGCTATGTCGAGTCGCTGTCGGCCTATGCGCGACAGTTCCTGGAGCGCATAGAAAAGCCGGACGTCGAGGTGATCGACGGCATCGCTCCTGCCGTCGCTATCAAGCAGAAGAACACCACTCGCAATCCGCGCTCGACTGTCGCCACTGCGACTGAAATCTACGATTACCTTCGCCTGCTCTACGCTCGTGTGGGCCGTACGTTCTGTATCAATTGCGGCCAGGAGGTCAAAAAAGATACGGTCGACGAAGTTGCCGATCGCGTTCTCGCGCTCGGTGAGGGCACTCGGGTGCAGGTGCTGTTTCCGCTACAGCCGCCACCTAAGCCGAGTGAGCCGGAGAAGGTGAAGGGCCGTCGCGCTCCCAAGGTGAAGAAGAAAGCAGCCAAACTTGCGGAAGATGCGCTGCTCAAGGAACGCTTGTTCGAGCTGCGCAAGCGCGGCTTCAATCGCTTGTATCAGAACGGGCAGGTCTTCGAGTTCTCCACGCCGGAGTCGCTGCTGGATGTGAACTTCGCCGAGCCGGTGTACCTGCTCATCGATCGCATTGCGGTTTCGCCGGACGTGCGCGCGCGAATCGTTGACGCCGTCGAGCAGGGATATCGCGAAGCTGGCGAAGTCATATTCGAGAGTGCTCCGACCCAAGGTGAGGCACCGCAGCGGCTGCGCTTCTCGCAGCGTTTCGAATGCAAGAACTGCGGCATCAAGTACGACGAACCCGAGCCGCGATTGTTCTCATTTAACAATCCTTATGGCGCATGTCCCAAGTGTCAGGGCTTCGGCAACACTATCGATTTTGATTTGAATCTCGTCATCCCGAACAAGAGCCTTACATTGGGCGAGGGCGCGGTCGAGCCGTGGACGAAGCCCAAGTACAAACCGCTGGCCACGGAGATGAGGCGCTACGCACGGGCGGCGGGCATTCCCCTCGATGTGCCCTACGCCGATCTAACACCGGAGCAGCAGAGCTGGGTCATTCAAGGAGACGATAAGTTCTGGGGGGTGCGAGGCTTCTTCGAGCATCTGGAGCGGAAGAAATACAAGCTGCACGTGCGAGTGTTCCTCAGCCGATATCGCGGATATGCGGTGTGTTCCCAGTGTAGCGGGCTGCGCCTCCGCACCGAAGCGCGGCAAGTGAAGATCGGTGGCAAAGACATTTGCCAGGTCTCGGCTTTGACGGTCGAGCAGGCGACGCGGTTTTTCGCTGAGCTGCAACTGACGCGGGAAGAGGCCGACATCGCGGAGATGCTGCTCAAGGAAATTCGCGACCGGCTGCGCTTCCTCAACGATGTCGGGCTGGAATATCTCACGCTCGACCGCCTGGCTTCGACCTTGTCCGGCGGCGAGGCGCAGCGCATTCAATTGGCAACCTCGCTCGGCTCGCGGCTGGTCGGAACGCTCTATGTGCTGGATGAGCCCTCGATCGGATTGCACAGTCGCGATACGGAGCGACTGGTCAACATCTTGCACGACTTGCGCAATCTGGGGAACACCATCCTCGTGGTCGAACACGACGCGGAGATCATGCGTTCGGCCGACTACCTGCTCGACCTTGGACCGGGGGCCGGCGAGAATGGCGGCCGACTCATCGCCGATGGTACGTACGACGACCTCTTGCACAATCCGGCATCGCTTACCGGACGCTATCTGGCCGGCGAGTTGCGCATTCAGGCTCCGCATACGCATCGCAATGGGAGCGGCAGAAAGATCCAACTCTTCGGGGCGCGCGCTCACAATTTGAAGAAGATCGATGTCACCATTCCACTGGGGATGCTGGTGGCCATCACAGGCGTTTCTGGGTCGGGCAAGTCGACGCTTGTGCACAATGTGTTGTACAACGCGTTGACCGCCGCTAAGGGACAGGTTACCGGCGGCCCCACTGCTGAGGTCGACCGCGTCGAGGGCGAAGAGTGGATTGACGAGGTCGTGTTGGTCGATCAATCTGCGATCGGGCGCACGCCGCGTTCCAACCCGGTGACCTACATCAAGGCCTTCGACGCGATTCGCGAGCTCTTCGCCAGTCAGGCGGAGAGTCAGAAGCGCGGCTACGCTGCCGGCCACTACTCGTTCAATATTCCCGGAGGGCGTTGCGAAACCTGCCAGGGCGATGGAACCGTCACCGTCGAAATGCAGTTCCTCGCCGACGTCGAACTCATCTGCGAGGAGTGCAAAGGAACCCGCTATAAGCCTGAGGTGCTGGAGATTCGCTATCACGGCAAGAATATCCACGAGGTGCTCGACCTCACGGTAAAAGAGGCGCTGCACTTTTTCTCCGGTGTACCGAAGATTGTGGAGAAGCTGCGGGTTCTGGAGGAAGTCGGACTTGGCTATCTGCGTCTGGGGCAATCGGCGACGACGCTTTCCGGTGGCGAGGCGCAGCGCATGAAACTGGCGGCCCATTTACAGCCGCGGATGCGCGATTTGAGCAAGCCGCGCAAGGAGCGCGATCTGCGGCTTCCGCGCATGTTGTACATCTTCGACGAGCCCACTACCGGTTTGCACTTCGACGATGTCAGCAAGCTGCTGGCGGCGTTTCGCCGGTTGATCGAGGCGGGTGGCTCCATCGTGGTGATCGAGCATAATCTTGACGTCATCAAGACCGCTGATTGGATTATCGACCTTGGCCCGGAAGGCGGCGAGCGTGGCGGACGAGTGATTGCCGTCGGTCCGCCAGAGAAGATTGCCGAGGCGTCCAATTCCTACACCGGGCAGTGGCTCGCGCGTATCCTATCGCGCGACGGCCAACTCACGGCGCAATAAACGTGTGTGCGATGCAAGGAATAAACATTCACCACGGGGGGCACGGAAGCCGGAAAGATCTTCACCACGGAGGGCACGGAGCACACGGAGGTCGGAAAGGAAAAAATCTGGGTTTCTCTTCTTTCTTCAGAGCTGTTTACTCGCCGTGCCCTCTGTGTTCTCCGTGGTGGAGGTGTCTTTTTCTGTTTGTCGCGCTTTTCGTACTGCCGTCTTACGCCTTTGCCCAGGAGAGCAAGCCTACTGTTCGCCATCGCACGGTGCAGGAAGCCACGACCGAAGCTTCTCCAGAGGTCGAGCAGGCCGAAGCCGCCATTCAGAAAGCCGACTATCCGACTGCCCAAACATTGCTGGAGAAATATGTCGCCGCGAATCCCGACGACTACGTGGCCTGGTTCGACCTCGGTTATGTGTACAAAGCGACAAACCAGGTTGATAAAGCTATCGACGCCTATCGCAAGTCGATCGCAGCCAAGCCCGACGTCTTCGAGTCGAACCTCAATCTCGGAATTCTGCTGGCGCGGAAGGGCAACAATGCTGACGCCGTAAAGTATCTGAAGGCGGCCACACAACTGAAGCCGACCGCCCATGTCGACGAAGGCTTGGCGCGTGCGTGGCAATCGATAGGAATCGTGTCTGCCGCGGCGGATGATCCGCAACAATCACTGGCTGCGTTCGCTGAGGCGGAGAAACTCCAGCCCGACAACTTCGAAGTTCACTTTGCGGCGGGGCAGGTGCTGGAGAAGCAGAACCAGCTCGACGCGGCCACCAAAGAATATGAGACGGCAGCCTCGCTCGATCCTAAGTCGCTCGAGCCGGTGGTAGCGCTGTCGGTGGTGTACACCAGGCAGCAGAAGTACGCGCAGGCGGAGACGATGCTGCGCAAGTTGCTCGCGGCCGATCCGCAGAACCAAACTGTGCGCACTCAACTGGGACGCATCCTCGCTGCCGAAGGCAAGAACGAGGAAGCAGCGAAAGAGTTGGGAGCGGGGGATAGCAAGATTCCTGACGATCCTCATGCCGCGCTCGAGTTGGGCACGCTCTACGTCAAAGCCGGCAAGTATGCTGATGCGGAGCAGTTGTTCCGCAGCGCCGCCGCAAAACTGCCGCAGGACGCCGAAGCTCATTACGCCCTGGGTTCGGTGCTGATGCAGGAAAAGAAGTATCCTGAGGCGCAGCAGGAGCTGCTGATGACGGTGAAGCTCAAGCCCGATCTCGGAGAAGCCTATGGCAACCTGGCGGTTGTGGCTTCAGAGAACAAGGATTATCAGCTCACGATCCGCGCGCTGGATGCGCGTTCCAAGCTGCTGCCGGAGACCCCTGCGACCTATTTCCTCCGCGCGACTTCGTATGACAACCTGAAGGCAACAAAGCAGGCCGTGGAATCATACAAGCAGTTCCTTCAGGCTGATGCGGGGCAGCAGCCAGATATGGAATGGCAGGCCCGGCATCGCCTGATCGCACTGGATCCGGCAAACGTGAAAAAATACGAGTCCCCGAAGTGATATGCGGAGTTGGTGGCAAATCCCGGCGATGGTGTTGCTGCTGTGCTGCTTCGGCCTTGGCAAAACAGAGAGCCTGGACGAGCTCAAGACACGCGCGGATAATGCACACGGAGGCGACGAGGCCAAACTGTCCATCGAGTACGCCCACGCAGAGTTGGAGCACGCCAACGACCTGTTTACCCAGGGAAATGTAGATCAGGCACAATCGGCAGTAAGCAGCGTAATGGAATATGTGCGCAAGGCAACCAGCGCGGCCAAGTCTTCAGGTAAGCGGCTGAAGCAAACCGAAATCGAGCTGCGCAAGCTGGAGAAGCGCATGAAGGACATCGCCGAAAGTCTCAACCTGGATGATCGTCCGCCGGTGCTGAAGTCGGTGGATGAAATCGAACAACTACGCGCGGGGCTGCTGACTGCCATGTTCGGGCCGCAGGCCGAACCGAAAGGCAAGTCATGACGATGCTGAAACGAGCCTCGCTCGGCGCGGTACTTCTCGCCAGCCTCATCTCGCTAGCCGGTGCGCAGGTGAAAAATCGCGATCCACTGACCGAGAAGGAAGTGGACCAGATGCGCGAGACCGCCGACTTTCCCAACAAGCGGCTGGAGCTGATGATCGGTTTTGCTCGCGGTCGCATGAAGAGCATCGATGATTTGCGCGCCGCTACAAAAATTCCGCCGGACCGTGCGGCGAAGATTCACGATCTGCTGCAAGATTTTCTCTCGTTGCTCGATGAAATGGACGACAACATCGGGGTGTACGACGAGCATAAGACCGACATGCGCAAGGGGCTCACGCTGCTGATTGAGGCGGACAGCGAATGGCAGCTCCAGCTTCGCCAGTTGAAGGACCAGTCTCCGCCGGAAGAGCTTCAGCAGTATTCGTTCGCCTTGGCCAACGCCAAAGAAGCGGTCAGCGACAGCGCCCAAAGCTCGCGCGATACGCTCGAGGAGCAGGACAAGCTCGCCGCCGAGAAGAAGCTCAACAAAGAGTGGACCGAGCGGAAGGATTAGCGGTGTAGTGGGCCGCGTCACATTTTGGGATTGTCATCCTGAGGTCGCGAATGCGACCGAAGGACCTGCTTTCGCTGACGCCGCGACGAAGTTTGGGAAGTCCAATTCGGTTGGTCGGCATACAACATTTGTAACCGCAACGATTTCGCGGCAGGCGCAAGCAGGTCCTTCGCTTCGCTCAGGATGACAGTTCAAACTAATTGGCAGAAATCAGCGCAACCTTCTTCCCTGCGCGACGAACTTCTTGAAGTCCTCTTTCGTTGGCAAGCTGAAATGCGTGGCCTGTGAGGCGTCGTTGGGAATCAGTTCGTAATTGTCGGACTCGACCAGGCGCACCGCCTCGACGATGGCCTCCGCAGCCAAATCCTTCGAGCGCGCCATGATGTCTTCCAGCGTGTCGTGCGGATTAATGCGGTATTTTTTCTGCACCAGGATTGGTCCGTTGTCGAGCTTGGCGTCGACGAAGTGAACGCTGACGCCGCCTTCCTTCTCGCCGTTGGCTAACGTCCAGAAGCTGGGCATCAGGCCGCGATATCTGGGCAGCAGCGCACCGTGACAGTTCACGATTCCTTTGGGTGTTTGAGCCAGCAGGTCTTTGCGGTACATCTGCGTGCCCGAGATAGACACGATGAACTCGACTCCGGCGTCACGCAGGTGCTTGCGAAATTCTTCGGAATTGACGTTTACCTGCTCCGTCACCGGCACACCATACTTGCGGGCGACCGCTTTGACTGAGTAGCAGGTGCGCGTCGAGCCCAAGATATCGTTGAAGAGTTTCGCCCTGATCTTGTAGCTCGCGACCTGTCGCAGCTTCCATTGAAAGTACCGGAAACCGTAAAGCTTGTAGAGGTCTCGTGCCGTCTCGAAGACGGTGCGCTTGCCTTGCGCGACCGACTGAATGTTTACTCCGGCGGTCGAATCGTGAAACTCGCGCAGGTACTTGTCAAGTACCTTGGGCAAAAAATAAGGCTCATCCTGGATGAAGACGTATTTGATCAAGCGGACATTTTCCTTGGGGAAGAGACAGCTCGGCGAACTTTTGTCGTGGGTTTCCAAAGCTTCTCAGCAGGCACGAAGAAGATGCGCCCGGCGGCAATGGTTGCCAGCATCAGTGCACAGAAGGTTCGCGCCAACGCCGATGCCCGCTTGAGCGGGAATTTCTCAGGCACCAGGGGATCCAGTGCGGCCAGCACATAGAAGAGAACCTGGGGAGCAAGCACGATCCACTTCCACGGGCTGGGCAACGCAAAGCTGCTCAGAAAAACCGCGATCAGCGCATACGGCAACAGCAGCCGCGAAAGCTTGTACGACCAGAAGTGCCACCAATGTTTGTAGACCGGGAAGAGCAGGCGCGGGTAGTAGCCAACGAGTTGAATCAATCCGGCGAGGCTGCGGGCCTTGCGGCTGAATTCAGCATCGAGCGCGGTGGGGAAGTCGTAGACCTTGGCGCGCTCGTCCCAGAAGATGCGATAGCCCTTGAGCAGCGCACCAACGGGAAGATAGCAATCGTCGATCAGCAAGTCTGTAGGGATGGGCTTCACCATGCTGCGACGCATAGCATAGACGCAGCCCGTGACCACCATCATCGAGGTCGCGCGGTTCAGGTTGCCGCGCACCCACCACTCGAAGCGCCAGTACAGGCCAACGCTTTCTTCCTCGTTGGTCTCGCCGGAGAGAATCACGTGCTGGCCAGAGACGGCGCCCACCTTGGGATCCTCCAGGCACTCCACCAGGCAGCGCAAACAGATCGGATCGACGTCCTGGCGCACATCGGTGAAGAAGATTACGTCGCCAGTGGCTTGCGCCATGCCCGCATTGAGCGCTGCAGGCTTGCCGCCCTTAGGCACCTTTACCAGCTTGACGTTGCGATCGGCGTACTCGGAGACGATGGCCTCGGTGCCGTCGGTCGAGCCGTCGGAGATGATGATGATCTCCAGCAGCTCCTTCGGGTAATCCATCGCGAAAAGCGATTGCAGCTTGCGGCGAATCCAGCGCTCGCCATTGTGAACTGGAATCAGAACGCTGACGCTGCGAACATTTTTGCGGATTTGGACTTCCGGGGCAGGGAAGAAGGCAAGCAACGCGACCAGCAGTGGATATCCGGCCATGACATAGAAAACAAAGGCCGCGCTCACTACGAATGCAATGACACCCCAGGACATTTCAAGTTGAATGTACCACAGCAGAGTTACCGATTCGCGCTCACTCGGCACCCTGCGCCAGATTTGCCGAGCTATACGGAACCGCTTCCCGCATCGGCACGATATCGCCGTCCACCATCTCGTACTCGTCGTAATGCGTGACGGCCGCCAGCGCATCGGCCACGGTGCCGAAGCGATAACTCTTCAGCATGGCGCGGAGCTTGTCTTCGGTGGTGTCCATATTCACGTAATACTTGAAGCTCTTCAGCCTAGGCAATTGCAATCGCGGCTGTTGCGGATTAACCTCGCGTGGATGGATGTAGGTCATCACCGGGCGGCCGGCGCGGTGGTTTTGCCGAAATCCGTAATGCACGATCGGCATGTTGAAGAGCCGAAGGTATCCGCCGCCCGAGAACTGAATGCGCTGCCCGAGGGCCGTCATGATCGACATGGGGAAGACCTTCATCGTCCCCTCGCTGGTGTGCAGGATGAACGGGTCGCGCGCGAAGGCATCGATACCGCCGTGGTCGCGCGGCGCGGGCACGATCGAGACATCGACCATCACGCCGTGGCGCCGCATGATCGGGTAAGCCCAGAAGCATGATGGTTTGATGGAGAATCCCGGTGCTCGGAATACGCTGACTGGCTGGCCGCTCACTTCGCGCAAAGCTCCCAAGGCGCGCGTGAGGTCGGCTTCGTATTCTTCCGGCGTAAGTTCGTACACCAAGCGATGAAAATGGGTGTGGCAGCCGATCTCATGCCCGGCATCGCTGATGCGCTTGATGAGGTCGCGACGGTGTTCAGCCAGCCAGCCGACGGCGAGAAACGTGGCCTTGGTTTTGGCCTCGTCCAGCAGGCGCAGAATGACTTCCGTGTCCTTGACGATGCAGGTCTGCGCCGTCTCCCAGGTCTTGGGGTCGTCGTATGGCGTGCTCACCTCGCAGATGTGGAACCACTCCTCCAAGTCAATACAGAAGGCGTTCACGATGTCGTTGGGAAAACGGGAAGCCATTGCGCTCATGGTAATGCAGCTTCTCGGGCTGACGCAAAGGGGAAGAGAAAGCTTGAACCAGGATTCGCACGGATGAACAGGGATCGGAGTTGGGGCCCGGAGTTGGGGCTCGGAATCCTTCCATCCTCGGCTTTCTTGATCCGTGTAGATCACGTGCCAATCCGTGGTTGGCTTTTCCGGCCTGTTGCACCTGTGACAATTTGACGGCTTCGGAGAGGGGGGACTAGCCTCTTTTAACAAGGACCGACGACCGCATGCAATCTCGCCCAATCTCTTCCGCTGCAAGTTCACGAAACTTCAAAATCAAAATCAGACGCGACGCTCTTAGTCTTGGCTTCGCGCTTGCGATCCTTTTAGTTTGCATTCCGTCGCAGGCCGGGAACATGGTCCAGCCCACGCACGCGCCCAAGGCGATGGTGGCCAGTGTGCATCGCGAGGCGTCGCAGGTGGGCGTTGACATCATGAAACAAGGCGGCAACGCGGTTGATGCCGCTGTCGCTGTGGGATTCGCGTTGGAGGTTGTTTACCCCGACGCAGGCAATCTTGGAGGAGGAGGGTTCATGCTTTTCCGGCGTGCTGACGGCGACGTGCATTTTGTCGACTACCGCGAGAAGGCGCCGTCCAAGGCGACCGCCGACATGTATCTCGACAAAAACGGCAACGTCGTCAAAGACATGAGCACATTGGGATACAAGGCGATCGGAGTTCCTGGCTCGGTCGCGGGCATGGTTTACGCCGAGAAACACTGGGGCAAGCTGACGCTGGCGCAGGTCATGCAGCCGGCGATTCGCCTCGCGCGTGACGGCTTCGCGCTCGATTATGCAGACGCGATGATGTTGCGCAATACGGGGCTGGCGAAGTTTCCCGAATCGCGGCGCATCTTCCAGCGTGATGGCAACTACTATCAGCCGGGCGAAGTCTTCAAGCAGCCGGAATTAGCCAAGACCCTCGAGCGCATCGCCGCGAATCCCGACGACTTCTATCACGGTGCAATGGCGCGCGACTTGGCAGCGGCCATGCAGAAGGGCGGAGGGCTGATTACGACGGAAGATCTCGCAGCGTACGAGGTGAAAGAGCGCCAGCCGATTCGCGGCACCTATCGCGGATACGAGGTCATCAGCGCGCCTCCGCCATCGGCCGGTGGCGTGGCACTGGTGGAAAGCCTGAACATTCTCGAAGGCTATGACCTGGCGAAGGAAGGGAACCGCTCGGCCGAGAGCATTCATCTCACAGCAGAAGCCTTCGAGCGCGCGTACTTTGATCGCGCCGAGTTCATGGGTGATCCCGATTTCTCCAAGATTCCGGTGTCGCAACTGATCGATAAGCGTTACGCCGATGCCTGGCGCGAGACCATCGTCATTCGTCGCGCCACGCCAGCCGGCGATTTAAAGCGACCGGCGGTGTTTAACCAGCTTGATCAGTACGCGAAAGAGCATGCTCAACCTCGAACCAGAACCGAACCCGAAAATACAACCCACTACTCGGTCGTCGATGCGGATGGCAACGCTGTGGCAGTGACCACCACGCTCAACGGCAGCTTCGGATCCAAAGTCACCGCCGAAGGGCTCGGCTTCCTGATGAACAACGAGATGGACGACTTTTCTTCCAAGCCGGGAGTGCCGAATATGTATGGCCTGATTCAAGGTCCCGCGAATGCAATTGGGCCCGGCAAACGGCCGTTATCGGCGATGACGCCGACTATCGTTTTGAAAGACGGCAAACTGTTTCTGGTGCTCGGTACTCCAGGCGGATCGACGATTACAACCAACGTCGCCAACATCCTAATGGGCGTCGTCGATTACGGGCTGAACATTCAGGAGTCGGTCAACGCGCCGCGCTTCCATAATCAGTGGCTGCCCGACGAAGTACTGCTGGAGCCAATCGGCTTCTCACCGGACACGATTGGCATTCTCGAGGGCATGGGACACAAGATTAACGTTCGCAAATCGTTTTGGGGCGATGCGGAGTGTATTGCCGTTGATCCGAAAACCGGCGAGCGTCTGGGCGCCAGCGACGGAAGGAATGAGGGGAAAGCGATGGGGTATTAGGATCACAACTCAGAAAACCTTGTAACAGTGCCACCGAAAGCAGGTTCTTCGCTCCGCTCAGAATGACAAATCAAAACCCAAACGGTGTTAAAGCTTAATACCCGAACGTCACACTCTGCTTGTCATCCCTCGGCCCGAGGGTGATGGTCTGCGTCTTCTCTCCGAGCTTCTCCTGCACTGCGGCGATCGTGTAGGTTCCCGGCGGTAGTCCCTTCAAGCTAAAGTTGCCGTCAGTGCCGGTGACGGCATAGAACGGGTTCGGCATCACGTTGAGGTACATCTTCATCCACGGATGCTGATTGCATCCCACCGGGATCATCAACTCTGGCTTCTCAAACTTCCGCGTCACGCTACCGCCGTTGGCTTGCTCCGCCTCGTTCCACTCCTTGTTGTTCTTGGTCTTGGGATGGACGTTGTGCATCGTCATGTCATCATCAAGGAACTCGACCGGCTGTCCCGCCATGACCGCAGCGACGTGCGGATGATAGGTGCAGCCCTTCTGCTCGATCACAAGCTTGGCCGGCGGCGGATTGAACTTGCGCTCGCCCAATCCGTCCTTGACATACACCAGCACGTTGGCAAGCCGGCCGTTGTCGGAAATGATTGGCCGCCAGGAGTTGTCGCCCTTGCAGGCGGGATCAGCCGACATATCGATCTTCTCTGGCGTGGGCGGCGTGCCCGCGAAGCTCACAGTTCCACTGATTGTCGCGGTCGTCGCCGGATCGATTGGCGACAGGTTCGCTGAAGGCTTTGCCGAATCGTTCGTTGCTACCGGGGCTTTGGAACAGGAAATGGACAGCAGAGCGAACACAACAAGTATTGGGAAAAACAGCTTGTTAACGCGCGTCATACCGGGCCGTGAAGTCTCCTCCAAGTATTCTATTCAGTCGGCGCAAACCATGACAGAATCGGCCTGCGCCACGCGCAGTATGGAATGAAACCCTGATTCAATCTCACTCGTCTTCAAAATAGCTGGAAAGGAAGAGCAATGAAAACGCGGAGTCTTGGCAAGAACGGTCCGACAGTCTCAGCCATCGGGTTGGGTTGCATGGGCATGAGTGATTTCTATTCCGGTCATAACAGCAACGACGATGAGTCGATTGCGACCATTCATCGCGCGCTCGAACTGGGAATCAATTTTCTCGACACCTCCGATATCTATGGACCACATACCAACGAAGAGCTGGTGGGGCGCGCCATCAAGGGCAAGCGGCAGCAGGTGTTTCTGGCCACCAAGTTCGGCATCGTGCGCGATCCAGCCAATCCGAGCGCGCGCGGGGTGAATGGCACACCAGCGTACGTCAAGAAGTCGATTGACGGCAGCCTCATGCGGCTGGGAGTCGATCACGTTGACCTCTACTATCAGCATCGCGTCGATGCCAACGTTCCTATCGAGGACACGGTCGGCGCCATGTCGGACCTGGTGCGCGATGGCAAGGTACGCTTCCTCGGATTGTCGGAGGCCTCGGCAACAACCTTAAAACGGGCGAATGCCGTGCATCCTATTACCGCGCTGCAAACGGAATACTCGCTGTGGACGCGGGATGCCGAGTCTCAGGTGCTGCCAATGTGTCGCAAGCTGGGGATCGGGTTTGTGCCCTACAGTCCGCTGGGACGCGGGTTCCTGACCGGCGCGATCAAGAGTCCAGACGACTTCGAGCCGGATGATTTTCGCCGCAGTAATCCGCGATTTCAAGGTGAGAACTTCAAGCGCAATCTGCAACTGGTCGACAAAGTCGAAGACATGGCGAAGCAGATGGGCGCCACTCCTAGCCAACTCGCCTTGGCGTGGGTGTTGGCGAAGGGTGAGGACCTGGTGCCGATACCGGGCACGAAGCGTCGCAAATACCTGGAGGAGGATGCCGCGGCCATGGACCTTCAGCTTTCGCCCGGGCAGGTGCAGGAGTTGGAAGAGATTTTCCCGCCAGAGGCAGTGGCTGGTGAGCGATACGCGCCGCACATGATGGCGCTGATCAATCGCCAGTAGAACAGGCAGCAAAGGCCGCTCACGCGAGCGGCCTACTCGTTGAAAGCTAGCTTGAGTTACGAAAGCCTGCTGCGCGCGAAACTGAAGACGCCGATTATTCCCGTCCCCAGCATGACGAAGGTTGCCGGCTCGGGTACCACCGTGTTGTAGAAGTTCTCCGCCAGAATGCTGTCGGCATACGTCGTGGGATGGAAGCTATCCCAGAACAGATACTGGTTAGGATTGGAGCAGACGTTCACGCCGTCGAAGCAGGGATCAGTCACGTCGGTGAGCCCATACTTTCCGGGATTGGCGATTACGTCATCCATGAGCGAGTAGGTATCGAAGTACGCCACGCCTTTACCCTGCAGCGCCTTAACCAGCTCTGAGTTGAAGTACAGAGAGAGCTGCGAGCCGAGAGTCCCCAACCCGTGATTGATATAGTCAGGCGTCTTGCCCAGATCAGGCATGCCCGGTACGAAGATGTGCTGCACCCCGATCGCTTGCAGCCCATCTACGATATTCATGATGTAGCCGACTGCGGCGTCGGCGGTTTGCATAGTGAGGCCGTTGCTGCTGAAGTCGTTGGGGCCGCCCCAAATCATGAACAGGGAGTTGGCTGCCATCTGCGGTGTAATACTGCCGACGGTGAGATCATAGGTGGTTGTCATGCCGGGCAAACCGAGAACGCCAAGGTTCTGTTCGGTACCTCCGTCGGAGACATTTCCGATTCCTGTCGTGGCTCCGCCCCAAGCCCAATCTGTCAGCGGCACACCCAAAGTGCTGGAAAGTTGTTCGACCGCAACTGGACCGTTGGAGAAGCGGCCCATCCAATACGGCGGCGGCGGGTAACCGATCGCGCCGTAGAGATTTCCGTTATCCGACAGGCTGTCGCCGTATACCACGACGCCGTTGTAGACTCCGGCCAGCGCCAGGCCCGAGAGCATCAACAAAATTGCAAGCAGAACAAGAATGCGGATCAACGTATGACCGGAATGCATGTTTCCTCCTGGGACTCTCTCGTGGATTGTCACAACTGAGAGAATGCCCATTCTAGCGCGGGGAAATGACCGGCAAAACAAATTTATGGAAGATTCGGCAATCCGCGCCGATTTGTGTGCTGCCCATCCAGCAGCGCTGGCCTGGGGGTAGTGTCTCAGCTTGATTGGAGACGAGCCCCTGGTTGAAGCCGTTCAGTTTTCTAATCGAACGAAATGGTGCATCTTTGGTGCGTCGGCTCCCCTCGTCTGCCTTGACAACGCCAACGTCCTTATCGACAGGATGACAAGCCTTCAAGGTAATTGCAGAACCAAAAATCATCCTTCTGCGATACTCTTCTCGTGCCGAAATCGAGCGCCACATCAAATTCCACAGCTCTCTCTGCCCAAGCTCCTTGCCGCGCCGATCTGGCCGGTGGTACCTACGACATCTGGCCGCTGTACCTCTTCCATCCCGGAGCAGTCACGGTCAACATGGCGCTCTCGATCCTGACAAGCTGCAAACTCACGCCCCAGGGTGGAAAACCGATTTCGCTCATCTCGCATGACACCGGGCGCGCCGAGCGCTTCGCTTCGCTCGACGAGCTGATGTGCGCCAAGGCTTACAAGCACCCGCTTGCGGCTTACCTCATTCGCTTCTTCCAGCCCAAGGAAGGTTTCACGTTGGAAACGCACTCCGAGTCTCCGGCTGGCGCGGGCATCTCCGGTTCGTCGGCGCTGATGATTGCGACCACGGCGGTGCTGGCGCGCTTCACCGGCCAGATGCTCGATATCGAGCAGGTTCGCGTGATCGCGCAGAACGTCGAAGCGCAGTTGATTAAAGTTCCAACCGGCTGCCAGGACTACTATCCCGCAATGTATGGTGGCGTGAACGCCATTCATCTCTCTCCGGCGGGCGTGCGATGCGAGCCCATTCCGATCGCGACCGACCAGATGACGCGCCGCTTCGTGCTCTTCTACACGGGGGCGCCGCGGCAGTCGGGCATCAACAACTGGGAGGTCTTCAAGCAGCACATTGACGGCGACAAGAAAGTCATTCGCAACTTCGAGCAGATATCGCAAATCGCGCAGCAGATGCGTCGCGCGTTGCAATCGGCTGCATGGGACGACGTCGAGCGCCTGCTGCGGGAAGAATGGAAGCTGCGCCGCAGCAACGCTCCCGGCATCACCACGCCGCTGATTGATTCGCTCATCGCCACGGCCCGCAGACATGGGGGGCGCGCAGCGAAGGTTTGCGGAGCCGGCGGCGGGGGCTGCGTCATCGTTCTCGTGGAAGAGGGAAGTCGCGAACGTGTCGCCGCCGCGATCCGCGAAGAGGGTGGTCAACCGCTGGACTTTCACGTGGTGTCCGAAGGGCTGCGGTTTCATTGCAGCGAGCGCACTTCGGCCAAAGCGTAGCCATGTTCACCTCTCCCAGCGGACGACTGCAGCCGGTCTGGAGCTTCCTACTGTCGGTCGCGCTCTCGGTCGCGGCGTTTGTCGCTTGTTCGTTCATCGCCGGAATGGTTGCGGGCGAGCATGTTCTGCGCTTCGAAGCGATTTTTCGTCCATTACTGGCGGCGGCGCTGTTCGCGATCTATGTCTGGATGTTGACCATCGCTGACCACGTGGAAGAACTGCGCGCGGCGGTTTTGGGATTTCCCATTGTCCGAGGCTGGAAACGCCAGCTCGGGGCAGGCTGCATCCTCGGCGGCATACTGGCTTCACTCGCAGTAATTCCCGTGGCGATTTGGGCTAGCACCAGTCTGGATATCCACATCAGCTCCCGCAGCCTGGGACGCGCCGCTGTCGTGCTCGTTGTATTGATCTTCGGCGCTCTCGCCGAAGAGTTGATGTTCCGTGGCTACCCCTTTCAGCATTTAGAACAGGCCATCGGCCCGGTCGGGGCGGTTGCCGTCTTCTCGGTGCTCTTCGCACTCGTCCACCTCTCGAATCCTGGCGCCAGCCCGCTAGGATTGCTGAACACCGTACTCATCGGGCTCGTCCTGGCACTCGCGTACCTTCGTACTCGCGCACTGTGGCTGTGCTGGGGGATTCACTTTGGCTGGAACGCCGCCTTGGGGCTGCTCTTTGGGCTGCCCGTCAGCGGATTGCGCCTGTTCAACGTTGTCGTTCGCGGAACTGCCACAGGTCCGCGCTGGCTGACCGGCGGCAGCTATGGGGTCGAGGCAAGCGCTCCCGGCGCCTTCGCCGTCGTAGTGGGGTTACTGGTCGTCTGGAAGTGGCCGCTGGCGCGATTGGGGAAACCGTTGACATTTTCGCGACCGGAAGACGAACACCTCGACAGCGCTCCCGGCATCCAAAATTAATGTTCGCCGGCAGTCCTGCGGCTGGGCTTATAATCGGAGGCAACGGGGAATCATGCCTGCCTGTCGTTCCACTGTGGTTGGCTTTGCAGCGTTGCTGCTCATCGTGCCCGTCTGCGCGCGCCCTCTTGCCGCGAGCGATACCAAATCAAAGCCAGGCGTAAGCTCTGCGCCTCCGATTGTCGATCCTAACGCACCCAAGCTCAGCCCCCGCACGCGGCTGGAGATCATTCGAAGCTTGCAGTCAGAGCGTGTGTATTCGCGCGTCTTGTTCCCCCAAGGCAAGCAAGGTCTGGCGATCAAGAATGGCGTGATCAGCCCGAGCCAGATGGGTGTGGCGCAGATGGTAGCCGACAACGGCGCCGCAGCCAAACCCGGTGATCGCTGCATCATTAGCGGCGTTGATGTGAAGGAGAAAGAAATCATCTTCGAGATCAACGGCGGTCCGACCAAAGGGCCGAAGTGGTATCAGCGAATCGAACTTGGCGGGGGCATGAGCGGTGGCCCGGTACCCGCCACCGGCACTCCTCAGAGCCTGGACGCGCACGGCTCGCTTGTGAAGCTTGAGTTCGACAAGTACGTACCCGAGATGACAGGCGACCAAGTGCGCGCGTTGCTCGATCCTGTATTTGACTGGAAGGCGCTGACCACTGCCGAAGCCTACCAGAAAACCCTGCCACCAAAGGTGCAGGAAGCGATCAAGAATCACCAGGTCCTGGTCGGCATGGACAAGGAAATGGTGGTCTATGCCAAGGGTCGTGCGCCGCAGAAGATCCGCGACAAAGATGATAAGGGCCAGGATTACGAAGAGTGGATCTACGGCACCCCTCCGCAAGAAGTCGATTTCGTGCGCTTCAAGGGAAACGAGGTCGCGCGGCTGGAGATTATGACCGTCGACGGCCAGAAGATTGTCAAGACCGAGAAGGAAATCGATCTCAAGTCGCAAGAAGACGAACTCGCCCAGAACAAGCCGAAGCCCAAGCCGGCGAATGCTCCTACGCTGCTGCGTCCGGGAGAGGAGGCCGCAAATCCTTCCAATACCGATCCTAATACGGTGATGGTGCCTGTTGGGCCGCAGAGCCAGCCGCAGCCGGTCAGTGTTCCACCGCCCTCATCACCTCTGCCCGGTCCGCAATAGGCATGGGCTGTGAGATGCACGGAGCCGCAGGTGTCTGAATCCGTCTCGCCGCGCGGCTTGTATCCAGAGCTGGCGGGAAAAAGTTGCTGAAGTCGCGGCAGTTGCAGTCATGAAGCGACGGAGAGTAGGTCCCTCGCCCGCCGCGGCCGAGCTCGTGAGGACAAGCTTAGCGGACCGCAACATCGCCCTAGAAAATATCTCTCAGTTGCGCAAAGCTCTCGACGTGTAGCAATTTTCGTCCGTTCGGAGGTGCGACGATTTCGCCGCGCTCCAACTCCCACGTGTCGTGGTGAGGAACAAAAACAGCGTGCAAGCCGGCCGCGAGGGATGGATTGATATCGGAGCTGGGACTATTGCCGATCATCCATGTCTTGTCGTGCTCCAGACCGTACTTCTCTACCAGTCCGCGGTAGGCCGCAGTGTCTTTTTCACCCAGGACATCGACGCCGGTGAAGTGCAGCTTCAATGCCGAGCGCTCAAGCTTGCCTATTTGCTCGGTGTGGCTCCCCTTGGTGACCATGAACAGCCGGTGCCGCTGCGCCAGGTCTTCCAGTGTCTCCGGCACCTGCGGCATGAGTTCCATCGGATGTTCCGCGATCTTGTACGCGATAGCCTTGATCTGCTCGTGCAGTTGCGGGGTCACGGGATCGACGGACAGCCGCTCGAAGCATCCGACCAGCGCATTGGCGAAGCTGTGCATGCCGTAGCCCTGCTGGCGGATGACCTCGCGTTCCACATCCCACAGCACCAGGCGAACTTCATCGGGGGTGTGAGTTTTGTGATCGAGGAAGCCGATGAAGTCAGCGATCGCTTGCTCGAAGTAGATGTTGTTTTCCCAGAGCGTGTCGTCGGCGTCGATGAGCAGATTCTGTCCGGGCGGAATCTTCTGCTCCAGCGCGACCGGCATCGTCGTCTGCGTTAGCTTACCTTCGACATCGCCGCGTTGCCGACGAATTCGACCTGCGGCTTCTGAGTGATGATTCCCGCCGCGTAGCCCATGTCGAGTAGCTTGACGATAGCTTCGCGGCCATCCTTGCCGTAATCAAGAGTGCGTTCGTTGACGTACATCCCAACGAACTTGTCGGCCAACTGAGCATCCAGGTCACGGGCAAACTGCATGGCGTACTGCAGAGCTTCTTCGCGATGCTCAAGCGCGTACTGAATGCTGTCGTGCAGCGCCTGGCAACTCGCGTTGATCAGTTCCTCGCCCAGTTCACGACGTATTGCGTTCCCGCCGAGCGGCAGCGGCATGCCGGTTTTTTCGCGCCACCACTTTCCCATGTCCACAATCCGATGCAAGCCTGCGCGATCGAATGTGAGCTGCCCTTCGTGGATGATGAGACCCGCATCGTATTTGCCTTCGAGCACGCGCGGGATGATCTGGTCGAAGGGCACGACTTCAGTTTTGGCCTCCGGCAGATATAACTTCAACGCGAGATACGCCGTGGTCATCGTGCCCGGTACGGCAATGGTTACGCTGGGTAGTTCGTCCTTCGGTATAAGGCGCGGGGCGACGATCATCGGCCCGTAGCCTTCACCAACGCTACCGCCGCTGGGCATCAGCGCGTACTTGTCCTGCAGGTAGGGATAAGCATGAAACGAAATAGCCGTGATGTCGTAGAAGCCATCCAGCGCCTTGCGATTCAGGGTCTCAATGTCGCAGAGCGAATGCGTAAACTTCACTCCCGGGACGCGCACCTTGTGGGTGGCCATGCCGTAGAACATAAAGGCGTCGTCTGAGTCAGGACTGTGCGCGACTGTGATTTCCCGGAGTTGAGGGCCAGAATTGCTATTCATAGGTAATCGACCGCCTGATACTGCGAGACACGACTTCGAGGAGATCCCTGTAAAACCCGAAACAGCCGAACGGCTAAAAACTCCGCTGTAAACGGCGCGCCAGAGCGGCCGCCAACATCACCTTCATCACTTCAGCAGCAAGGAAGGGATACAGTCCGAATGCCGCCGCATGCTGCCAATTGTGCGTGATAATGAAAAGCCCCGCGATTCCGCTCGCGAACAGCAAAACCTCGGCAGCGATTCCTCCGAAAAGGTTGCGCACAAAACTCGGAACTCCGCGCTCGGTGATCAATCCGGCGAAGAAGGCTACGAGGGGAAAGGCCCATAGGTATCCAGCCGTAGGACCGAGCAATTGTGCGAGCCCGCCGGGACCAGCAGGGCTGAACACCGGTAAGCCCATCGCGCCCCAGCCTAAGTACAGAGCCGCGGCTGCGAAGCCGCGTTTGCTACCCAGTGTCAGGCCGACCAGCAGCACGCCAAAATTCGCCAGCGTCAGCGGAACCGGCGTGAAAGGCAGCGGCAATACCAGGCGCGCACATACTGCGATGACTGCGCTGGCGCAAACCACAATGGCAATTTGCCGTAATCCGCTGAAAGAACGTTCAGCCGAAGTTTCACGTATCCCTGTCGTCGCCATGGTCGCGTCCCTCAGATGTTTCCGCTACGGAAGCCCGTTTCGTCGTCCTGACCTGACTCTTTTGTGGTTGCCGTCGTCGTCTCCGGTTCCGGGTGGCCGCTGTCCAGATGACGTCGCACACGGAGAAAAATGGCAATGCCCACGGCTACCATCGCTGCGGTGCTCACTATGAGGACGACAAAAAGAACCTTGATCACCACAGACACTCAGGATATCAGATTGAGGTACACCGTCTGTGACAGGTGCACTGCTCAGAAGTTTAGCTCTTCGGCTTGTACGTTCCCGCCATTGCCGCTTCTACCTCTTCGGCAGTGTGCGGCAGGGAAGCTGTCAAATCGATCAGATTCCCCTGCGCGTCAAAGTAGTAGATATCCTCGATGCGAACCCCGATCTTTTCCTCAGGAATGTAGATTCCCGGCTCGATGGTGAATACCATTCCCGGACCAAGTTTTGCCGTAGTGTCGCCGACATCGTGAACTTCCAGACCGACATAGTGCCCCAGGCCGTGGATGAAGTACTGACCGAGCGGCTGCCCATGCAGGTCCTTTCCGTGCGTGTTGATGTAGTCGTAAGCCACCTTGTAGAGCGAATTGATGCCTGTCAGTGAGTACTGTCCCGACTTGAATGCCTTCATCGCGGCTTGCTGCGCGCCCAAAACAATGTTGTAGATCTCGCGCTGCCGATCGGTAAACTTGCCATTCGCGGGAGCGGTGCGCGTGATGTCCGACGCGTACATGGCGTACTCGCCCGCCACGTCCATTACCACCACGTCGCCATCGCGAATCGGCGCGTCATCGGCTGAGTAGTGCAGCACGGTGGAGTTGAAGCCCGAGCCGACAATGGGCGCATACGCAGGACGTTCGCAACCGCCCTTCATGAACTCGTACTGCATGCGCGCTTCAACATCATGCTCATTCAGCCCCGGCTTGATCATTTGCAGGGCCGCAAGATGTGCCGCGATCGAGGCGTCGGTTGCGTGACGTATGCGCTCGATCTCCCCGGCATCTTTGATCACGCGCAACTGCGCCAGCGCAGGCTTCACGTCGTTTACGCCAGTCCGCAGTGGCAGCGTGTTGGCCCGACGCGACCAGTCGAGGAAGTTGGACGCCGCGTTCTGCTCACCACTCTCCGGCATGTCGAGGTAAAGCGCCGGGCGGCCGACAGCCAGCAGTTTGGCGAGTTCGGCTGACAGAGTGTCGAGGTTGGCGACGCGATTGAAGCCGGTGATCGCTGTCGCCTGCGGATCGTCTGCCCCAAGCTTCGGGCCGGTCCACTTCTCCTGTGTCAAGTTGCGCCCGGGAAGGAACAGGATCTCGGTGTATTGCTGCGCTGGGTCCTTGCTGAACGCTGGTGCGATCAATAGCGCCGCTCCCGGTTCCCTCAGGCCGGACAGGTAGAAGAAGTTGTCGTCCTGGCGAAATCCGAATGTCGCGTTCGGCCCCTCAGCCTCTGTCGCCGCGAAAATTACAGCCACTCCACCATTGAGCTTCTGCGCCAGCGCTACACGGCGAGCATGATAGTCGGCGTTGGGCTGGCGGTCGAGGGCGAATGCGGAAGAGCAAAGAAGCAGTGGAACAACGCCAACAATAATCAGGAGTCGTTGATGAATTTTCATTTCTTTCAATTCTGTCATCCTGAGCGGAGTGAAGCCGCACGGCGGCCGAACCCAGTCGAAGGACCCCTATTGTGATTCAAACGCTTGGGCTGAG
Source organism: uncultured Acidobacteriaceae bacterium (assembly GCA_963846795.1). Classification (GTDB taxonomy): domain Bacteria; phylum Acidobacteriota; class Terriglobia; order Terriglobales; family Acidobacteriaceae; genus CAVVDY01. The sequence continues at coordinate 428,267 of CAWJXJ010000009.1, read as the reverse complement.
TAGGGGTGCTTCGACTCGTCGCCCGCCGCGGCGGACTCCTCACTCAGCATGACAACAAGAGAATACCTACACTCCCACCGGAAACGGCTTCACGCTGTGCTCTTCGGCGGAGCGCGCCTGACCGAAGGCATCGAAACGACCCTGCATCAGCGACATGATTCCGGTGTACCAATATCCGAAGACGAACAGAAAAAGAAACGGAACCGTGAAGTAGTTTTCCGTCGACATGGCGTACCAGATGGTCACGGCAAAATAGGCGCCGATGAGCAACTCAAGATACGGAACCCACCCGAGGCGCTTGCGATACTTCTTCGCAGCAATGGTCCTGTCCTGTTTGCTGACCACGCGGTACTTGGGCGTGCGCGCAAAAGCAGTCTGATGTCCTACCAGCGCCTCGATCACGGCCTTGCTGTTGGTAATGGTCAGCCCGATGCCCAATCCCATCAGCGGAGGCAGATACCATAAAGTCCGCAGCCACGACTTGGGAAAGAGTTCCTTTTGTGACACCAGGTAGAAGCTGGAGATGGAGAACGTCGATGCCAGGAACAGCGGCAGGTCGATAGTGAGCATCTGGAACCAGCCCTGGTAGGACCGAATAATCATCGCCGGCATCAGCAGCGTGCTGAGCACAATCATCAGCGGGTAGCTGATATTCGCAGTCAGGTGATACCAGGCTTCAATCTTCTCGCGTCGCGAAACCTTGGCGCGCAGCACGAACGGCAGATCTTTCCGGGCGCACTGAATCAGGCCCTTTGCCCAGCGTGCCTGCTGGGTTTTGAAGGCTGTCATCTCGATGGGCAGTTCCGCCGGACACTCCACGTCCTGCAGATAGCGGAACTGCCAGCCCTTCAACTGCGAGCGGTAGCTAAGGTCGGTATCTTCGGTGAGCGTGTCGTGTTCCCAGCCGCCGGCATCATCAATCGCTTTGCGCCGCCACATTCCGGCCGTGCCATTGAAGTTGAAGAACACGCCGGCGCGCGAGCGGCCTCCATGCTCCAAGACGAAATGCCCGTCGAGCAGAATGGCTTCGACTTCGGTGAGGAATGAATAATTGCGGTTCAGATGCGTCCAGCGCGTTTGCACCATCCCGATTTGTGGATCAGCAAAGTGATGGATGACTCTCTGTATCCAATCGGAATACGGCGCAAAATCAGCATCGAAGATGGCGATGAACTCGCTGTCGGTTTTCTTGAGCCCGGCATCGAGCGCGCCCGCCTTATATCCCTCACGATTGGTGCGATGGTGATAGCTGATGTTGTATCCCATCGCGGCATAGCGCTCGACGACGGCCGAAGCAACCTGCACGGTTTCGTCCGTTGAATCATCGAGCACCTGGATTTCAAGCTTCTCGCGCGGGTAGTCCATCTTGCAGACGCACTCGACCAGCCGATCAATGACGTATTGCTCGTTGAAGATCGGGAGCTGGATGGTGACTTTGGGCAGCTCGGCAAAGCGCGAAGTCGGGTCGGTTACCTTGTTCTTGCGATATTTGTAGTAGAGGTATACCAGTCGGTAGCGGTGCATTCCGTAAAACGCCAGCGTGGTCAGGACGATGAAGTAGGGAATCAACAACGCCAGGTCGAAGCCGTTGGCGCGATACAGGCCCACAAAGGTCTTGTCGAGGAAATGCGTCCGGAAGTAATGGCGGAACCCGTGTGGTTCCAGCAGCGCGAGACCCACGGAATACAGGACGGTGTTCAGAGCAGCGCTCCGGACGCAAGTCTGCGTGACGCTGTAGCTAGGAAACTCATCGAACCGATTGATTGTACCTGAGCCATTTCCCAACGCATCCCGCGAAAGCGGGAGTAGTACTGCTGATTCAGGTGCCACTCTCGCCGACAAACCGCTCCTATGAAGTTGACCTTTGGCGTGCGAGGCGAAAGAATAATGTCGCTGGGGAGGCCATGCGGTTTCGGGTTGTTGTGCTGCTAACTTTGTTGTCATTGTGCGCAGGCGCATGTGCCTTCGCCGCAGACCAGCCTGCGTCCGGCTCGAAGACGGCGCAGCCTGCAAAGCACTATCCCGACGAAGGGCTGCTCTCGAATTATCGCTACGCCAACGCGTTCTTCGGCTTCTCAATTGACTTGCCCGCCGACGCCACTTTGCGACCGATCCCTTCGCAGAACCCGACCGACGGCAGCATCGCCCTTCTGGAAACCCTCGGCTCGCCGCCGCACCGATCGGTCATGGCGATATCGGCCTATCCTTGCGGCGACGAAGGGCCGAAGGCGCGGCTGCTGTTGCGGCGCGAGCTCGATGACGAGCTCACCATTGGCGTAGAAGAGTTGCACGCGCTGACCAAAACCAGCATCGCCGGACATTCGTTCTTCTATTACGAAACGCGTCGCGGCATCGATCAGCATGCCATCTACGCTACCGACCTCGACGGATACGCGCTTCGTTTCATTGCCGCTGGGCGCGATCCCAAGCTGCTGCAGCAGCTCGAGGCAGCGGTCGTGCACATGCGTTTCTTCCCGCCTGGGTCGATCGGCGATTACGCCGGCGTTGGTGCGGCGCCTTACAGTGGACCGGCGATTCCGACCCACCTCATCGAGGAGCTGAGGTCCGATCCGCCGGCGCGCAAGCTGGGCGACGGCAAGGTATCGGGCAACGTGTACGACAATGCGTTTCTCGGCTTCGGCTACGAACTTCCCAAGGATTGGCATTACGGAACGGAAGCGGCTGTCATGCCGGCAGTGGAGCGCAGTCGCGAGCAAAACTATGATCGGCCTGCGGTCTCGCCAGCTCAACGGGCATTGCTGAAGGCGTGCGAGCGGACACTGGTTTCTGCCTGGCGCAAGATGCCCGAGGAAACGGGCGAAATCGCCTATGAAGACTTCGGCGAAGTCACCATCTCGGCGATGTCGCTGGCTTGCTTCCCGAATGTGAAATTCCCCGATGTTCACGAAGGCAAGCAGTCGCTCACTAACTTCATGGTTGCGTATGGTCTTGGACATCCCATCATCCAGGACATGAAAGGAGCGCGCGCCTTTGAGCATGATGGACGCACGTTCATCCTGATGGATGGAGTCGTCGCCTATCACCAAGACGGCGACGACCTGTCGCGCCGAGTGTCGGTCGCGCTGGCGCTCACCACGCAGCGCAATTATCTGGTGAGCTTCTTTTTCGCAGCTCCGCATGATGCCGAGCTGCACCAACTGATGAACGCGAAGGCCGCGTTCGATCCCGAGCCGGTGATCGAGACAGCAACTGCAAAAGCTAAAACCTCAGATACTGGGCTGCAGTCCGGCGGATCGGCTGCCGCGACGCCGAGCGCTACGGCTGCTTCGGAGACGTCCTCAGCCAATTTGCAAACTGCGTCTACCGCTACTTCGCCGAGTTCCGCGGCGCCGGCGGACGCCAAGCCTCAAGCCAATCCTGCGACGGCAGCGTCAGAGCCAAGCGCCAGCAGTTCGTTCCATCCATCGCTGCTCAAACCGGGCGAAACCATGCAAGACCAGCAGATGCAAGGCAAGCCAGTACCTAAGAAATCCCATTAGCCAAAGTGTAATCCCACAATGTGGGATACCAGCTTTAAGCCGGCACTTTGCCTGCGTTGTCTCCCACCAGCTTCTCGACTTGCGCGAGGTGGTTAATGTCGTGTCCAGCCATCTGCCGCGCCAGATCGGCGATCGTCATCGGGCCGCGCTCGGCGTGAACGCCACCGAGTTGCCACTGCTCTGGCGTCAGGTGGTCGAACATACGCAAATTCGCATCCCGCATCATGCGAAACAAATGCAACGATTCCTGCGGATCGCGCGAAGCATAGTCGCCCAGCTTGTACCACAGGTCCTGATCGAACGGGATTATCGCGGAGCCGTTGTGCTCGATCATCTGCCGATAGCGCCAGAAGCACGAGACCTCAGCCTCCGCGAGATGCACGAGGATCTCGGACACCGACCACTTGTCGGGCGCGGGACGCCTGGCGAGATGCTCGCGCGACGCGCCATCCACCAGCTTCGCCAGCTTGGCCGCCGTCTCGCGCTGCACCGCGATGGCGTCTCTGCCTTCCATCAAACCCAGGATTCGGCTCTTGTATTGTTCGGGCGTTTCCTTTGCCATGTGCTTCCTTTCCAGCGATGATCGACCAACTTACAGACGGTAATCCGCGATCTTCGTTTACCGGCGAACGCCGCCACAGTACAATGTGGCACATTCGCTTCACTGAGGAGGAACCGTGGAGACCGCACCATCAACTCCGTTTTCCTACGAAGTAGAGATGTCAGGCGACGCCGCTACCATTACATGTCACGGGCGCATCGTCGCCGGAACAGCCAATGAGCTGAAGGAACTGGTCAAGCCAATGATCCCCAAAGTGCGGCGCATCATACTCGACCTGAGCGACGTGTCGTTCATCGACAGCTCCGGCCTGGGTACGCTGGTCGGACTGAAAGTTTCGGCGGCATCGGCAGCCTATACCAGCCTTGAGCTGCGCAACTTCTCGCCGCTGGTAAAAGAGCTGCTGCATACCACAAAGCTGACCGATCTGTTCGCCTCGTAGTCGTCGGGCAGAGTAGGCCTTCAGGCGCTTCATTTTTGAAGGGGCGCAGCTTCAGCCGTGCCGTAACAATCCAGCCGGCTTTGAAAGGGCACAGCTTTAGCTGTGCCGAAGTGTTGCCAGCTTTCGTCGGCTTTAGCCTCTGAGGGAATTCAGATTCAATGAACCTCAGCGGCTGAAGCCGTTTTGATGCTCGCCTTTTCGGCACGGCTGAAGCCGTGCCCTTTCAAAGCTCAATTGAGAAAGAACTTGGTGTACAGCGTATCCCGCTGTGCCGGACGGAAACCCGCATCGCGGATAATCCGCCGCAACTCTTCTTCTGTCGTGCAATTGCGCACGCCGGCCGCGCGCACCACGTTCTCCTCAATCATCACCGAACCCACATCGTTGCCGCCGAAGCGCAATCCCATCTGGCAAACTTTCAGCCCCTGCGTCACCCAGCTCGACTGCACGTTCTTGAAGTTCGTCAGGTAAAGCCGCGCAATCGCCAGCGTCTTCAGATACTCGACCGCGGTCGCTTCGTCCCATCCGCGTCCGCCCAGCGCCGTGTTCTGCGGCTGGAACGACCACGGAATAAACGCGGTGAATCCGCCCGTCTCTTCCTGCAAATCGTAGATCGCCTGGAAGTGGTTCACCCGATTCTCCACCGTCTCGCCCACGCCAAACATCATGGTCGCCGTAGTTCGCATGCCGAGCTTGTGCGCCGTGCGATGCACGTTGAGCCAGTCTTCGGTCAGGCACTTCAGGCGCGCGATCTTGTAGCGCACTTCGTCGTCCAGAATTTCGGCGCCGCCGCCGGGAATGGAATCCAGCCCGGCATCGCGCAGCCGCTTGATCGTGTCTTCGATCGACAGCCCGCTGACCTCGGCTATACAGATGACCTCCGACGCCGAAAAGCAGTGCAGATGGACCTGCGGAAAGCGCTGCTTCATCCCGCTGAGCATCGCCTCGTACCACTCGATCTTCAGGTCAGGATGCAGGCCGCCCTGCAGCAGCACGCCGGTACCGCCCAACTCGACCGTCTCGCGCACCTTGTCATAAATGGTGTCGAAGTCGAGGATGTATCCCTCGGCCGCCAGCTTGCCCTTCAGCGGCCGGTAAAACGCGCAGAAGGTGCAGTACTCGGTGCAGAAGTTGGTGTAGTTAATGTTGCGGTCGATGATGTAAGTGACCACGCCCTCGGGATGCAGGCGGCGGCGCACCGCGTCGGCCTCCATACCGATGCCGATCAGGTCATCGGAGCGAAACAGCTCCAGCGCTTCAGCTTTGCTCAGGGACATAAGGGATCACGGCTCGTAGTGACATTTTACCTGTTAGAGAGCCGCCAGCCGCCGGTCTAGTTGTCGGTTGTCGGTTGTCAGTTCTCAGTAAACCCAGTTCAGTAAACGTTACGGGTGTCATTCCGAGCGGAGCCGAGGAATCTGCAGTTCGCTGGCGCCCCCGAAAGCGCTTCCCGAGTATTAACTGTTTGTGTATCCAGTACGTTCTCTGACAACTGGCCGCTGACAACCGAAAACTTGCGATACCCCCCTCCCCCCTGGTACAGCTAAAATCTTGATTCCATTGAGCCACCAAAAACTTTTCCTCGCAAAATCTTGAGCGCGTGGGAGTTACAGGCAAAATCTTCCGGAAATTGGACTTAGCGCGATTGATTGCGCCAGACACGATGCAGAAGAGGTTTTGAGGAGTAACGAAACGGTCAACCTGAAGCAAGCCTTGCGGCATTACCCAAACGTCCTAAATCGCCGCGCCCGGAAGCCCCGGCGCGCATGGGCACACAACTCCCGCGCCCACCAAGGCGAACGTAGCAGAGGAGCAGGGAGGGCGCAAGTTACGAAGGTAACCGGACCGTGCGGTCGATATATTGTTCCACTCGTCCCAGAGGATCGAACGAGGTGGGCACCTGTCCGACTTGACTACACGCGGACGTGTGTTTATAGCTAGTTGGCAATGAATAAAGCTGAAGCGCAGCAGGTTTTTCAGAATGCTGTCGCTGACCTCATTGACACCTGCCCTCATTGTTGCGCGCGGGCGCACCTTAGCCTCACCTTTTCAGAAACCTATCTTGCTGATAACCGTGATCTGGTGTTCTATGCACTCTTTCGCTGCGTTCCGTGCAAGAAGCTAGTACTTAAGACATATCGGTTTCGGCAAAACCAATTCGACGGGAGGGAGAATCTCGAGGGAGAAGCATGGCTCGACAAATTCCCTGGGGTGGAGATCACATACGCCAGCAAATTTGAGGGGACGGTTCCCCAGGAAGTGCTCGACGATTTTGCGGAGGGCGTAATCTGCCTACATAATCAGTGTGTACGGGCGGCAACCGCAATGTTTCGCAGAGCATTGCAGTCGGCCTTACTCGAACGCGGTTGTAATCCCAAACAAGACCTGATTGAGCAAATCAACAAAGCCGTATTCCTTACCCAAGAGATCAAGGATTGGGCCCACAACATCCGGATTTTTGGCAATTGGGGTGCTCATCCGCAAAACGATAACCTCAAGGAGGCCGACGAGGCCGTTGCAAATGAGGCGCAGGCCTTCCTTGAAGAGTTTTTCAACTATGTATATGTCATGCCCGACAGAGTGGCCAAAGCTAGGGCCGCTAGGCAGCAAAGGCCGATGGAGTGAGGCCGGTACAGCCGAGTTCATTGACAGTCTTGCGCATGATCACAACTGATTACTCAATCTCACCTGGCGGTATGTTTAGGTGCGAGGAAATTTCCTTCATCACGTAGACGACTTCAAGCCACTTACGCACCTCGGCATCGTTTTCCGCCGCATTCCTCATCAACCCAGGCATTTTCTCTGCCAACACTTCCATATAGTCTTCAAACGTTTTGTCATGAGTCGTGACGCTTTTCGCTTTTGACAGCGCATCTTCTCCGATTCGAGCCGCAATCTCACTCACGCCAGGTGCAACAACCTCCAGTTCAATGCTGCCAGCCCGGCTGCTCAAGACCCCTCTGATCAGGTCCAGCGTTCGAGAGTCAGTGACCGGAAATGAGTAGCCAACAATGACAATCCTGTCCACTTCTTCAAGTAGGTCGACCGCCTGATCCCATAAGGTCCCAATCGTCGACTTGTATCTCTCATATCTCTTTTGGCGTACGGGCGTAATCAAAAGAGGCGACGACGGTACGCCGTTATCCGATGGTTCTGAAAAGGGAGAAAACAGCTTCAGTGTAAAACTGGTGAAGATGTGCCCCTCGGGAGCGGCTATTTGTTCCACGGCAAAAAAATTGGCCGGTATGTTTGGGGGGTAATAGCAATAGCAAGTGGCTGGGTAACCGCCTCTCCAACGCCCATGATGAGTTAGGTAGGGCATCGTGGACTGCCAGAACAGAAAGACCTCGGTTGAATCCGGAACAATAGATTGGTAGACCAGCGTCTTTGGATCTACACCCATGTATGGAACCAACCAATTGGTCGAGCCATGCAATTTCAATAGCTTCCAATGGGTCGGGAACTGCGGCTCATTTTCAACGGCCGCTTTCCACGTGCCGTCGAGAATAGCCCCGAACTTGAGTCCATATCCTTGATTCGGGCTCCATCCACCTGAGTCGACGAGTGCTCTGTCTAACAGCGTGTCCCAGTTAAATGTTACGAAGGCATCGTTTGGTCCACAAAACGCTAGCAACTCCCGGTAAAGCGAGTCTGAAGGTCCATTTTGCGCTTCGTTTAATACATTCGCAAATATGAAATTCATATTTGCAAAAACAGTTCCGAACGAAAACGCCTTTTCGAAATCCTTGCCTTCTAAACGACCTCCCATCAGGCTTTGTTGCAGGTGTGTCAACTCTTCTTCGATAGAAGTCATGAAATCTTCAATGTTTTCATCCCACTTATAAACCTCAGTAGGTGACACTCCCCTGTAGTGTTGCAAAAACGAGATGAACGGTCCTACATGCGCGGCGAAGCCTTGTGACGTGGGGAGTTGGTGGAATGCTTGGAAGAATCCCGTTGCCAATGGCGTAAGCACTCCATAGCGACTCAGGCCGTAATGGTGGGATGCACCGGCACCAAAAATCCAAAGCGTCCGCTTTGCGTCCCCCAGAATCTTGGTTCGATCGCGGGGATGCAGGTTGCGCCAACAAAAAGCTAAGAAAGAATCGTCCATCGATTCCAGGCTGATTGTCTTCATTTGTCCCTGAGGCTCCATCACGAGACGATCCACGACATTCTAAATGTGCCGGGTGCCGAAGGTTCGGCCATCGGTTGGTCTAACCTGGGCAAGCTCAGGGCAGGTTCTGCGGCACGCACCGAACTACAGGTCCTTCGACTGCGCTCTCCGCCTGCGGCGGATCGCTCCGCTCAGGATGACACCCGGTGACGAGTAGTGCAGGCGGCGAACAGCAGGTCCTTCGCTACGCTCAGGATGACAAGAGCAAAAGCGTCGGAGGGTATGGAGTGGCCTTCGGCTTCGCTCAGGGCAGCCTCAAACCTGAAGTCAGGCCCCTGATACTAGGCTCCGGCGCGCCCTCGTGGTGTCGCTGGTCGAAACCGGCTCGGGGTTTCATTTGGGGCGCGTTTGCCCAGTGCTTCCGCACTGGGCTGGAATTGTTCTGAGTTCAGGTGGTGCGGATTGTTGTGTCTCGAACGGGTGGCTGGGGCCCTACGTTCACGTCCCGCCGATTTGTGTTCACTGTGAAGATATGGCCATGTACGATGGCCCATGCAATGTGCCTTCGGCTGGCTGCGAGCGTTGGTTGCGTTTTGGTGTTTTGTGGGGTTGTTATGCTTCCCCGGCTGCAACGCTCTAAATCCCTTGTGCGGAAGCGCCCGACCAGCGCCTGCAATCTCGTCCCTCTCTCCGACGACGATTGAGTTTTCACAGGTACAACAGAGCGCTGTGCTCACGGTGAATGGCAGTAACTTTGTTTCGGCTTCCGTGGTGCTCATTAATGGGACGACAGCGGTCACTTCGGTGGTCAGCAGCGAAGAGTTGCAGGTCACTCTCACGACCACATTGATCACGGGCCCTGGAACAGCAGAGGTCTCGGTCAATACTCCGAGTGGGAACTCGGGGGGTCTTGGGTGCAACAGCGGCGGAACCAGTGGCAGCCTGGTTTTGACTATCACCTAAGGTCAAGCATTCGCTTACCCAAGCTGAAGAACGGCTCGGGATTTTCGAGCGTCGCGAAGTACCAGCCATGCCGCCGATGTGGTCTTCCACTCATTGCAAGTGAGTGACACTCGGCACCTACAACGAGTGAAGTCAAAACTCCCACCCCGCCAAGAGATGGCGGAATGGGGCACCCTGGGTAGAAACACGAAAAGCCCGGAACTTTGGGTTCCGAGCTTACGGAGACTGATTCTCTTGAAGAACCTGAATGCTTACAGAACCTGAACGTTCTCGGCCTGGAAGCCTTTGGGGCCTTTGGTCACGTTAAATTGAACGGCCTGGCCTTCCTGAAGGCTGCGGAATCCGCTGGAAGCGATGGCCGAGAAATGCACGAAGACATCTTCGCCGTTCTGCCGGCTGATAAAGCCAAATCCCTTCGCGTCGTTAAACCACTTTACTGTTCCTTGTTCCATTGTGTTGTACCTGTATTTTTAAATTTCCTGCTGAGAAGATCGTTTGCTGCTTGGAGTGGGTAACGCGTTGGCGGGACCAGCTCTAGTTCGCTTTCGTTCAAACTTAGCCTGATACACATATGATGAACTACTCGGGTGAAGGATGCAAGCGATTTATCGCGTCGGTAGTGTCTCAGTTTGAATAAGGATGCGTCCCTTTCGCGCGTCGGCGCGAATCGGGACGCCTAGATCCCTCGCCGCGCAAAAGAAGCTTGCTCGGGATGACAATCAAACTGAGATATTACCATCGCGTCCTGTCGTGGAACCGCAATGACTTGGCTCTCGCGCTTCCAAACGAAGGAATACCCCAAGCAAGGAACGATGTGGCCGATAGGCGCTCGTGTCCACCTGAAGAGGCCTTCCGCAGATCGAACTCCGGTTCTTCGACTAAGCGCTAAGTGCTAATTGCTAAGTGCTATTCGTAAATTCCACCAGCAACTGGAGCCTTTGTTTGGCATGGCCTGAGTCGATGGCGTAAGCGGCCACAGGGACGGCCGCCTGGATGGTATCGGCCTGTCCGGCTGCGACCAGCGCCGCGGCGGCGTTCAGCAGCACGACATCGCGGCACGGGGAACGTTCGCCATCGAGAACGCGACGAATGACGGCGGCGTTTTCCTGCGCGTCGCCTCCGGCAATCTCGCTCAGAGGCGCGCGGCGGAGGCCGAACTCTTCCGGCGTTACCTCATACGAGCGCACACGGCCATCGCGCACCTCGGCGATCTTGGTCGCTTCGGTGATCGTGATCTCATCAAGGCCGTCGCGCCCGTGGACTACCAGTGCGCGCCGCAGTCCTAACTCGCTCAGAGCTTCGGCGAGCTTCTCCACCAGATCGGCGGAGTAGACGCCCACCACCTGCGCCGAAGCGTGCGCCGGGTTGGTCAGCGGGCCGAGCAAGTTGAACACGGTGCGCAAGCGCAACTCACGCCGGGCCACCTGCACGTGCTTCATGGCGGAATGCAGCGCGGGCGCGAAGAGGAAAGCGATTCCGGTTTGCTCGAGACACGCGGCAAGGCGGGCGGGCGGCAGGTCGATTTTTACTCCGAGGGCCTCCATCACATCTGCCGAGCCGCACTTCGAGGTCACGCTACGGTTGCCATGTTTCGCAACTCTTACTCCGGCGCCGGCAGCTACCAGGGCGGTCGCGGTCGAGATATTAAAGGTGCCACTGGTGTCGCCTCCGGTGCCGCAGGTGTCGACCAGGGCATCGCGTTCGGTGCCGCTCAGGTCGAGAGCGTGACCGTCCTCGGTTTCAAGCGGAGTGGCCGCGGCGCGGATGGCCTGTGCGAATCCGACGATCTCGTCAACCGTCTCGCCCTTCATGTGCAGGGCCACCAGCAGTGCGGCAATCTGCGCGTCGGTAGCAGCCCCGCCCAGGATTTCAGCCATGACCGTACGGGCCTCGTCGCGGGTGAGCGAGGAGCCGTGGTTGGCTACTTTATGCAGAGCGTCAAGGAGCATGAGTGAAGAACCCGAAAATCATGAACCACGGAGTACACGGAGGGCACTGAGTAATCCGAAAGACTTTTTGATTTCGAATTTCCGTCCTCCGTGTCCTCGGTGTCCTCCGTGGTGAAGCTTTTGTAGTGGCTGCGCGCGAAGACTCCTTCCGGTAGTTAGTCGTGATAGCGCTGCTCACCCGCCGGCAAAGCGACCTGCAAACGATTCTGCGGCGGCGCCAGCGGACACGTCGCGTAAGGCGTATAGGCGCACGGTGGGTTCTCGAGCCGATTGAAGTCGAGCCAGAGCTCTCCCGGCTGCGTCAGGCCATGACTTGGAAACGGCGTGTAAAGAAATCGTCCGGCGCCGTAGCTTTTGTCCTGGGTGGTCGTGTCCTTGATGATGAAGAACAGCTCTTTGTCGCCAGGGTCTTCCAGGATCGGCTCCAGGCTGAGGCTCTGGCCGTTGAGGGTAAACGTGACCTTCCCCGGTACATCGGCTTCGATCTCAGTGCCGAGGACGGTTGGCACTTTGCGTTTCAGTGGCGGGTTGTAGGGCGTCCACTCGGCCTTCACGCGCAGCGCCGGATCGGGCGGATACCACTTGAGCCCATGGAAGCCGACACGCGTTGGCGACTGCGAGTCCTTGATACGAAGCCCATACTGATCGCCGCGATGAATCACCGTGACCTGCAAAGTTGCGAAAGTTATCTTCGATGGCTTTGGCTGGTCGTCAGCAGCCAGTGGCTGAGGATTCGCTGGAGCCTTCCCATCGACGCGAAGCTCTTTGGGATAACCACCCGCCGGCGGCAAGAGCTCGATCGAGTTGCTACCCAGGCGCACAACGCCCAAGTGAGGTACAGCCTGCGACTTCAGCTTGAGGGCGTTGTCGGCAGCCGAGCCGACGGAATTGTCACCCGGCTTGAGCCAATCCAAGCCAACCAGCGACAGCCAGCCGTACGGGGCTTGCAGGTTCTTGGCCCGCTCGGAATGCCACGCCAGCAAGTCCTTTTGCCAGTCGGCTGGCGGCTGCGTGTCGGCGGCGAAAGCCGCGGCGGTGATGAACAAAACAGAGGCGGCAACCAAGAGCGAGCGATGGCGGAGATTCATGGCGAACTCCATACAGTGCTGTCTAGATTAGCACCGTCTGCACTCGAGCTCTTATCATCCTGAGCGACGAGTCCGCCGCGGCGGACGAGGAGTCGACGGACCTCGATTGATGGGATAGGGGTCCTTCGACTCCGTTCGTCCCGTCCACCACTGGCGGGACGCGACTCACTTTGCTCAGGATGACAGCCGAAGACTGAGATCGAACTGACGCTCAGCTCAATCCGCCGGCGATCACCAATGTCTCTCCTGTGATCCACGCTGAGTCGTTCGAGGCGAAGAAGACCGCTGCGGGAGCAATATCATCCACTTTGCCGATGCGGCCGAGCGGGGTGCGCGATTCGATGTCCTTGCGGAAGTCACTCTGATCGAGCCCGCTGGTTTGTACGCCTTCAGTGACGACCATGCCGGGATTGATCGAGTTCACTCGAATCTTGCGCGGTCCCAACTCCTTGGCCAGCGACTTGGTGATGGCATCTACCGCACCTTTGGTAGCGCTGTATACCGACGCGTTCGGTTGGGGAGATACGCTAACGATCGAGCTGAGATTGATGATGCTGCCGCCGTCGCCGTTGAAGTACTTGGCGGCCTCTTTCGATGCCAGGACCAGTCCCAGCACGTTGAGATCGAACTGCTTGTGGAAGTGCTCGCTGGTCACGCCTTCGATGGGCGAGAACTCGTAAACTCCGGCGTTGTTGACCAGGATGTCGAGCTTGCCGAACTGTTTGTTGGTTTCGGCGAACAGGCGCTCAATGTCAGCCTGTTTGGCCACGTCGGCCTGAATTGCGACCGCCTTGCCGCCCTTGGAGGTGATTTCTTTGACGACGCTGTCTGCGCCCTGCTTGCTCGACGCGTAGTTGACGACGACAGTTGCGCCTTCCGCCGCCAGTTGCTTTGCGATGCCGGCGCCGATGCCCTTGGAGGCTCCGGTTACGATTGCGACCTTCCCTTGCAGCTTACCCATGTGCTTCCTTCCTTCTTTTGCTAAATTCGGTGGTACGAGTTCTGTACCTTGCGATACAGATTGCGCTTAGCCAGGGAGGGATTCATAATTCTTTACTGTCCGGTACAGAAAAATTGTTATCTAATATGAAGAGGTGATTAAAAAACCCAAAGCGGCTGGTCGCGGGCGTCCGCGCTCGTTCGATAAAGAGCGCGCGCTCGATGCGGCTCTGCGCGTTTTTTGGGAAAAAGGCTATGAGGGCGCGTCGCTATCGGACCTGACTGAAGCAATGGGGATCAACCGCCCCAGCCTCTACGCGGCATTCGGCGATAAAGAAGCGCTTTTTCGACAGGCGCTGGAACGCTACGAGCACGGCCCCGTTGCTTACATGACAGACGCGTTGAATGAACCTACAGCCCGTGGCGCGATCGAGCGAATGCTGAAGGGCACCGTCGCCGTGCTGAGTCGTCCGCAATCTCCACGTGGCTGTTTATATGTTCAGGGAGCATTGGCCTGCGGCGATGAGTCCAGCGCCATGCGAAAGGAGCTGGCGACTCGCCGCTCTGCCGGAGAGCTTGCCTTGCGCAAACGCCTGAAGAAAGCGAAACAGGACGGCGAGCTTCCTGCTACTGCTGATCCTGCCGATCTTGCGCGTTTCTACATGGCCGTGATGCACGGCATGTCGGTGCAGGCAGCCGGCGGAGCGACTCGCGCGGCCCTGGAAAGCGTGGCGAAGACGGCACTGCGGGCGTGGCCGGGAGAATGAGATCACTGCGGGCGCGAATCATTGGTGTCTGTACGCTTTACAAAATGCTATAATGTAAAGCGTGGCTACAGCGAAGCTTTCCAGTAAGAATCAAATTGTGATTCCACGCGAGGCGCGAGAAGCGCTGCATCTCAAAACAGGCGACCAACTCCTGGTGGTCGTTCGCGGGTCGACACTCATTCTGCTTCCAAAACCAAAATCCTACAGTGCGGCTATACGCGGAATTGCCCCAAATTTGTATGGGCCGGACTACCTAAAAAAGGAACGTGAAAGTTGGGAATAGAAGCTTTGCGATCATTCCTGCGAAGGAATCGCCGCATTGCGCTCGACTCCAACATCTTCATCTACCAGATTGAGGGTAACCCTCGCTATCTTCCAATGACGGACTTGGTCTTTTCCGCATTAGAACAAGGCCATATCTGCGGAATTACCTCCACGGTCACTATGACCGAGCTTCTGGTGCCGGCATATAAGAACAAAAATCCGGAGCAAGTTGACGATTTCTACGCCCTGTTCTCGAGGTACCCCAATCTAGAGTGGATTCCCGCAACCTTGCCGATTGCGGATAAGGCCGCTGAAATGAGGGCACTACACGGCCTGCGTACGCCCGATGCGTTGCAGGCTGCTACTGCAGTTCACGCCAAAGCGACTGGGTTCTTTACTAATGATCCGGCGTTTGTACGAGTTAAGCAATTTGAAGTATTAGTGCTGGATCGAATTCTTTGAGGCGAGACTTCGTCACTTCCCGATCTAACAGCTTCACACCCAAATCAGCTCTTAACCACGAACCATTTGAAGGGATCCCAGATCAAGAAGGGGACTATGATGAACCCGCCCAGCACTCCGTTCGCATCTCCCTGAGCCATCAGGCTGAAGGTTGACAGAGTGAAGATCGTCACCAGAGACCATTTGATGATCTTCCGCGTGCGTTGTCTACGGGCGAGATCAGCGGATACGGGGGGTGGCGGAGCCTGGACCCCAGCCGCCCGAGGCGCCGAAGATGCAGCCTGGTTTATCGGCGGAGGTGCCGTGGGTGTCGGGATGGGATTGGCCACAGGCTGACAGGGTTCGTTGAACAGCCGCCGCATCTTCTCCACCAGCAACTGCACGTCGGAGTTCCAGCGCTCGTGAGTAAGTTCTACCGCGTTGCGATACGAGAAGTCCTTGAGATCTGGGGGCAGGGAATCGGGCTTGGGAACCGACGCGCCCTGCACTCGAACCGGAATCACAGGAATATCTCGACGCAGGGCGGATGCGATTTCCAACCGCACGAAGTCCGATTCGTTGTCTAGACGGCGGTGGCCGCTTTCATCTTTAATGTCGAGCCAATTGCGGCCCATCACACCCAGCAGCACATCGCAATTCGTGAGCGTCTCTTCGATGACCTTGCGGAAGTCGCGGCCCGGCGCGATACCGTCGACGTCCATGAAGACGCTGTCCTGACCGAACTGGTTGACGAGGTGGTCGGAGAGGCGGCCGGCAGCCTCATCCGCGTCGTCCCGGCGATAGCTGATGAAAATTTTGCTCATGTCCCAAGGCGGACGTTAACCGCAAGTCAGCGGAGATTATCGCACGGATTGGCGTGGTTGCAGCCGTTATCTGCTGTGCGAGCCTCACCCGTACCGGTCCTTTGCCCTCAAGCGGAGACACCGTCTCGGTATAATCGAGAATTCCTCAGGAGATCATCTTGCAGCAGGCAGAGATTGGAATTATCGGCGGCAGCGGTCTGTACTCCATGCCTGGCCTAACCGACATTCACGAAATCACCTTGGAGACACCCTTCGGCAAACCCTCAGACGCTTACGTTCTGGGAACGTTAAGCGGCCGCAAGGTGGCGTTCCTGGCGCGCCATGGGCGTGGACATCGGCTGATGCCGACCGAGTTGCCGTATCGCGCCAACATTCACGGCCTCAAGCAGCTTGGGGTTGAGCGCATACTGTCGCTGTCGGCTGTCGGTTCGCTGAAGGAAGAACACAAGCCGATGGACTTCGTTGTCCCCGACCAGTTCATAGACCGTACCCGGCATCGCGTGGACACCTTCTTTGGCGATGGCCTGGTGGCGCATGTCGGATTTGGTCATCCGGTTTGCGAGGAGACGGCGAAGTTCGTGGAAGAGGCTTGCCGTCGCGCCGGAGTGAACGCCAAGCATGGTGGAACCTACCTGAACATGGAAGGGCCGCAGTTCTCTACTAAGGCCGAGTCGAACCTGTACCGCAGTTGGGGACTGGATGTGATCGGCATGACCAACTTGACCGAAGCGCGGCTGGCGCGTGAGGCCGAGCTCTGCTACGTGACAGTTGCGATGGTCACTGACTACGACTGCTGGCATCCGGAGCACGACCATGTGACGGTTGAGCAGATTGTCGGCGTGCTGATGAAGAATGCCGAGAACGCCTGCAACGTAGTGCGCGAGGCCGTGGCAGTTCTGCCCAGGGAGCGCAGTTGCAAATGCGGTTCGGCATTGAGTCACGCCATCATCACGCATAAAGAATCGGTGCCACCGGCTACGTTGGAGCGCTTGAAGCTGCTGGTGGGGAAGTACTTCGAATCTGAAAAGAAAGCGGGAGCCTAGCCCTTGTCTATCGTCGTCGTTGGTTCGGTCGCATTTGATTCCCTCAAAACTCCTTACGGCACGCGAGCCAAGATTCTTGGTGGCGCGGCCACACACTTTTCGCTCGCGGCCAGCTATTTCACCGATGTCCGGGTGGTAGCAATTGTCGGCGAAGACTTCACTGCGGAAGAAGAATCGGTGATGACGCGGCGCGGCGTAGATACGCGCGGCATTCAGCACGCAGCAGGGAAGACCTTCTTCTGGGCCGGCGAATACGGCGACAACGTGAACGAAGCCAAGACGCTCGACACGCAGCTCAATGTGTTCGAGAAGTTTGATCCGCGGATTCCGGCTGACTACATGGATTCGGAATACTTGTTCCTGGCGAACATCCATCCGGCGTTGCAGGTCAAGGTTCGCGACAGCATGCCGGGAGTGAAGCTGGTCGGCGGCGACACGATGAACCTATGGATCAACATCGAGCGCGAGAATCTCGGCGAGATGCTGAAGCGGGTTGATATTTTGCTCATCAACGACGGCGAGGCCAAGATGCTGTCGGGCGACGGTAGCCTGCCGCGTGCGGCTCGCAAGGTTCTGGAACTGGGACCGAAGGCGCTGGTCATCAAGCATGGCGAATACGGCGCGACCATCTTTTTCCGCGATGGCGAGTTTGCCGGCGGGCATCATCCATTTCGCGCTCCGGCGCTGCCGCTGGATGAGGTGCGCGATCCCACCGGTGCCGGCGACAGCTTTGCCGGCGGCTTCATGGGATACATCGCCTCGCAAGGCGAAGTCACGCGACGAGTTCTGAAGCATGCCATGTTTTATGGCAGTGTCATGGGATCGTTCGCGGTGGAGCGCTTTGGGACAGAACGGATGCAAAGTCTCACGCGCGAAGAGATCGATGAGCGATTCAATACGTTTCGCGAACTGACGCATCTGGACTGAGTGGAAGGTTCACCACGGAGGACACGAAGGATTAAGAGTTCACACATTGTAAAGTCACCCGTGAAGTGCCTTTAAGGTAAACTCTTGCCATGGCAACGACGCTGAAACCCGAGACCGAAGAGAAGCTGGCCCATCTAGCCGAGCGCATGCATCGTCCGAAGGACGAGGTTCTGGAAGATGCGGTAAGCCGCTTGCTTGAGTACTACCAGCTGCTGGAGCGCAAAGCCAACCCCGGTGCTACGACTGGCTCCGATATCGATTTTGCGCCAGTCGAGATCAAGGGAGAACCGATGTCTTCGACGGTAATGCGCGAAAGGCGTTGAGGATTGGCGCTCTGCTACTTCGAGACAAGTGCTCTGGTCAAAAGGTACATCAGAGAGCCGGGTACGGAACGAACGTTGTCCCTCTTGCGCGATCCCAACCATACTTTCGCTATTCTATCGGTCGCGCAGGTAGAGTTCCGGTCGGCGGTCCGGCGTCGCGAGAAGAATGGTGATCTGCCAGTCCGAATCGCCGATCATTTAATCGACCTATTTCAGATCCATACGAGAGAGGAGTACACCCTTCTCGCAGTCTCGCCGGTGGTAATTGATCTGGCGGGCGCTATCGTCGATCGCCACGTCCTGCGCGGATACGACGCTCTCCAACTCGCCGCATACCTCACTCTCAAAGTTTTCGGTGAAGTTTCGCCGACTCTTTTCGTTTGTTCCGACCGCGCCTTGCTGAATGCCGCGACGCTTGAAGGTGCCGATGTGGTCGACGTGTCGGTATGAAGACTCGGAGGCAAGATGTTCTTTCCACGGCAATGAGAGCATCAGAGGTTCAGCAAAATGAGCGGGTGTATGACGCTCCGGTCTTGCTGATTTTAGCTATCCTCTCGCTCGTCTCGCTCTTCTGGTACTACTCGCACAACGAACTGCTGCTTTACGGCGATGCGGTAGCGCACATCAACATTGCGCGGCGCGTGATCGACAACCGTTCGTGGCTATCGTCACCCTTTCAATTGGGAACTGTTTGGTTGCCGTTGCAGCATGTAGCCATGCTGCCCTTCGTGTGGAACAACCGCCTGTGGCAAACCGGGGTCGCGGGATCGATCCCGAGCATGATCGCTTACGTGCTCGGCGGAATGGGGATATTTCGGCTGGTAAGCGGTATGGCTCCCACCCTGCGCCAACGGCAGGCGCAGAATGGGGCACCCACATCTTCCACCACCCTTCGCCAACCACAATCGAAGGATGGGGCACCCCTGCCGCCCACCCTGCGCCAAAACACGGCGCAGAATGGGGCACCCACTGCGAGCCTTCTTCCAGCCTCTGTTGCCACCGCGATTTACGCCTTCAATCCCAACCTGCTGTACTTGCAGACCACGGCGATGAACGAGCCCATTTACATCGCGTTCTTCATTTGGGCGCTAGTGTACTTGCAGGAGATGCTGCACGCTGACGCCGCTGATGGTGCTGCAGGAGAAAGCGGCCGGCGAACTGCGCGCGAGCGCGCGATGGAGCATTGCGGTATCTGCTTGGCCGGAGGGGCGTGGACACGCTACGACGGATGGTTCACCGGGGCAGTCGTTGGCGTAATCGTCGTTGTCGTTGCCGCGCGTTGGTGGCGCAGAGAGTCGAGCGCCGGGCGGCGGCGGGCACTGGCGAAGTCACTCATCGAGTTTCTGTTGCTGAGCGCTCTGATTCCCGTCTTGTGGCTGGCTTATAACCATCGCGTTTCGGGCCGAGCCATGGATTGGGCAAACGGCCCTTACTCGGCCAAGGCAATCAGTGCGCGTACTACTCCGCCAGGAGCCCCGTTGTATCCGGGGCAGGAGCGACCCATTGCGGCTGCGCAGTATTTCCTGAAAGCCGCGCAGTTGAACATGGGAAATGTGCCATGGGGCCCCGCCCTGCTGGCCTTAGCGCTGCTGGGCACGGCTGCAGCGATCTGGCGATTTCGCCGCTATAAGGTATCGCTGCTGCTTTGGCTCCCGCTGATCTTCTACGCGTTATCCCTCGCCTACGGCAGCGTGCCGATTTTCATCCCTACATGGTGGCCATTCTCGTACTACAACGTCAGATATGGGCTGGAACTGCTGCCTGTGTTCGCGGTCTTTCCCGTCGTGCTGGCCACGTTTGTTGCCGAAAGATTGCCGCGCGGGCGGCTGGTCGTGGCATGGGCGCTGCTGCTGGCCTGTGTCTCCTGGTGCTATCTGACAGCGTGGGAGGTCGTGCCGATTACGTTGCGCGAGGCGCGAGCGAATTCGCGTACCCGGCTCGCGATGGAGGATGCTCTGGCGCAATTCCTCTCGCATATTCCGAAAGGCTCAACCATTCTGATGTATGAAGGTTCGCACGTGGGCGCGCTGCAACGGGCTGGTATTCCGCTGAAGGACGTCATCAGTGAGGTCAGCCATCCCGATTGGGAGTGGGCGCTGCTCGATCCCGCGCGGAAGGCTGATTACATCGTGGCGTTTAAGGGTGACCCGGTTTGGATGTCGGCAAACCAGCATCGCAGCGAGCTGCAGGAAGGGCTTACCATCACCGTGCCCGGGCAGGAACAATGCAAGATTTACCAGCCTATCTCGCGGCCGCCTTTACCTCAAAAGCCTTGATGACGATGTCGTTCGGCTGATTGCCGACTGGAATGACATTCACCAGCGCGCGATCGGCGCTGAACTTCGAGTTGTCTTTCGTTTTGACCGTCCGCACCACCGCCACATCGCCCGATCCACTATCGACGACCAGCAGGTGTTGCTCGTTGGGGGCCAGCGCCAGCGCGTCAGGACGATTTCCAACCCGCACCGAACCGATTACGCGGCCTTCATCGATGGCATACACGCTGATTGTGTCGGAGCCGAAATTACTCACGTAAAGCAGCGAATTATCAGAAGTGACTAACCCGTGCGCGGGATTACTTCCGATCAGGTAGCTTCCTCCCACTTCGTTCGAATAAGCTTCGACGATCGAGAAATTACTCGAGTCGAAATTGCTGACGAACAGCTCGCCGCCGTCAGGCTTGAGCGCCATCTGGATGGGAGTCTTGCCAACTTCAAGCAAGGTGAGAACGCGATCGCTTTTCAAATCGACGGAGGCCACCTGGTTCGATCCGGGACAGGCGACCAAGGCCTTTGAACTGTCGGGCAACACGACAACGTCCTGCGGTTGGTGGCATACCGGTAGGGTTGAGCGGACCGCCAGCTTAGCGGTGTCGATGATCGAGATGGTGTCGTCGGTGCGGTTGCTGACTACGACGAGGCTTCCGTCGGCGGAGACGCGCGCCATGCCAGGAGCGTTGCCCACGCGAATAGCAGCGATCGCCTTGCGGCTGTCAAGATCGAGGACGGAAACATTCGATGAGCCCGAATTCGCCACATAAGCCCGCTTGCCATCTGCCGATACCGACACGAAATAGGGAGCGCGATACACGCCAATGGTCGAGACCACCTGGTTGCGTTCGGCGTCGATGACCGTAATGTTGTTCGACTCGGTGTTGGCGACGTAGATTTCGTTCTTCTTCGGATTGGCGGCAACGCCGGTGGGATTCTTCCCTACTGCGATGGTCTTTATATTGCGCAGCGAAAGCACGTCGATGACGCTGACCGAATCACTCTTGCCGTTGGAAACGTAGGCGTACTCGTGATAGCCGGGATTGATCGGCTTGCGCTCGCGGCAGCCCGTCATTGCGAGCGCAAAAAGAAGTAGCAGGCACAGGGAAAGACCGGGTTTTTGAAAACTCCAGAAAACCGAGTCCCTCGCGGAATAAATTCCGCTCGGGAAGGCGGGTGAGATCGGTTGTGAACGGCGCAGCTGAAGCTGCGCCCCTTCAAAATCGTTCGGCGGCATCACCGGGCGGCGGCTGTCGCCGGAACCGCAGGATGCGCCACCGGTCCGGCCACCGAGCGGCCCAGCACCGCCGCGATTTGCCTGACTTCGTGCATGAGTTGGTCGAACTGTTCGGGGAACAGCGATTGTATGCCGTCGCTGAGCGCCTTCTCGGGATCGGGATGCACTTCAACCATGAGGCCGTCGGCGCCCACCGCAACCGCTGCGCGCGAGAGCGGCGTGACCTTATTACGTTTGCCTGTACCATGGCTGGGGTCGACGATGATTGGCAAGTGGCTGAGCCGCTGCACCGCAGGCACCAGGCTAAGATCGAGCGTGTTGCGCGTGTGGTCGGCAAAGGTGCGCACCCCGCGCTCGCACAGAATGACCTGGTAGTTCCCTTCGCTCATGACGTACTCAGCCGCCATCAGGAACTCGTCCAATGTGGCTGACATGCCGCGCTTCAGCAGTACCGGTTTGCGGGAGCGTCCGGCTCGCTTCAGCAGCGAGAAGTTCTGCATGTTGCGGGCGCCGATCTGGATTACGTCGGCATACCTCTCGACCAGGTCGAGCGATTCGTTGTCGACAGCTTCGGTGACGATGACCAGGCCAAACTGGTCGCGGACCTCGGCCATGATGCGCAAGCCTTCTTCGCCCAAGCCTTGAAATGCATACGGCGAAGTGCGAGGTTTATAAGCGCCGCCGCGGAAGAATTTCGCACCAGCGCGAGCTACACACTCAGCGGCGGCAAAGGCCTGCTCGCGTGACTCGATGGCGCAAGGCCCGGCGATGACGGCGACTTCGCTACCACCGATGCTGGCATCGCCAATGGGGAAGCGCACGACGGTCTTTTCGTCCTTCACTTCGCGGCTTACCAGCTTGTAAGCCTTGCTTACATGAATGACTTCCTGGACGCCCGGCATCTCGTCGAAGGTGAAAATTTCGATGTCAGATTTGTTGCCGGTAATGCCAATTGCGGTGCGCGTTGCACCGGGCATGGGATGCGCGCGCAGCCCGAGCTTTTCGACCTTTTCGCAAACCGCGCGCACCTGCTCCTCGGTCGCGGCGGACTTCATCACGATAAGCATGGGAACCCCTGATGGGATTCAGTGTACCGTTGTTACGTCTCGGGGAGCAATGAGACACGGGCGAAGAGATTTAGCGGGATTCGGCAAGAACTTTAACCACGGAGGTCACCGAGAGCACCGAGAACAACGAGGGCCAAGAATTCCAAAGACCTGATTTCCTCGGTATTCTCCGTGCTCTCGGTGGTGCAATCGGCCGGAGCGGCTTTCTGGAGATGCGCTTTGAGAAGAGAAATCCTTCACCACGAGAGCAGAGATGACACGGAGGGAAAACAGAGTTGCCAATTGTTGCTTTCTCTGTGTCCTCCGTGTCTCTGTGGTGAATCCAGCTCTTACTTGCGGCTTGCCGGTGGAATGATGCCGTTCATGCGCAAGTACTCAACCATTTGTCCGTAGTGGTCAAAGGGGTGCGACAAGATGCTGGTCGCCATTGCGAGGCGCGTCGTCGGGCGGTCGCCGAACGGACCTTTGGTCGGCGTCAGGATGTTGCTTTCATTGATTGTGCCCATCGCTTTGTGGGCATAGGCGAAGGAATCTTTTAGATACTTCAGGATATCGGCGCGCGAGGTGATGCTGTCGGGACCGTTGGGGCCTTTCATTTCCACCGGGGGCTTCTCCTGAAGAATGGCGGAGCCGAAGGCATAGTTCGCTTCAGCAACGTGCTTGATCTGCTGGGCGAAGGTGCGCACGCCTTTGAACTCGCCCGGCCCGGTCGGCGCGAAGTTGAACTTGTCTTCAGGCATTGCCTCAGCGGCTCCGACGATTTCCTTTTCGATGTTGCTGAGTGCGTGGTCATACACCGACGCGAAGGTGGGCTTTTCCTGGGCTTCGCCGGCAGCCTGCGGATTCGCGGCGAACGCCGCCGTGCTGCACGCCGCAATCATCAACGACGCGAGTAACAGTGACTTCTTCATACTCTCCTCCGAAGCTCAAGAAGCTCTCAAACGATGCTGGCCATTGTAGCGGAAGAGGGCGGGGCAAGATTTTGCTAGGTACAAATCAGGTGGAAAGACGTTCACCACGGAGCACACGGAGGGCACAGAGAATCTAAATTCCTGTTGTTCTCCGTGACCTCTGTGCCCTCCGTGGTGAAAGTTATTTCCGGCTGGCCGGAGGAATAATGCTGTTCATGCGCAAGTACTCGACCATCTGTCCATAGTGGTCGTAGGGGTGATAGATCATGATGGTCACCAGCGACAGGCGAGTCATCGGGCGATCGCCAAAGGGAGCTTTCACCTGTTCCAGAAGAGTGTTCGCATCCAGGCCCTTCACGGATTTGTGAGCGTAGGCAAACGAATCTTTGAGGTACTTCATGATGTCGGCCTTCGAGGTAATGTTCGCCGGGCCTGATTCTTTGCCCACATCAGCCGGTGGCTTCTCGCCAAGCAGTGCGCCGGCGACCATGTAGTTCACAGCGGCGATGTGCTTGGCCTGCTGTCCGAAGGTGCGTACGCCCTTGAACTCGCCCGGACCGCTGGGTGCGAAATTGAACTTATCTTCGGGCATGGCATTGGCGGCATCGACCACTTCTTTCTCGGTGGCTCGAGATCAGTTTGTCGTAGATCAGGGCAAATGTGGGCTTCTGCTGGGCAGCGTTGGCCGCCTGCGGGTTCGCAGCGAATGCCGCATTACTTAACGCGATGGCGCACATCAGGCCGGCGATAGGGAATAACCGCTTCATGGTTCCTCCTCGAATTGTCTGCACGAAAGACAGTGTTGGGTATTTTAATGCAGGGAGCAACGGCGCAGCTAAAGCTGTGCCCCTTCAAAAGGCCATTCCCGCCGCCTGGCAGATCGGACGAGGTAAATCGCCGCTCCTATAACGGAGATGACGACGGCGTATCGCAGTTCCTTCATCGAGTTCACGCGCGCAAACAGGATAAAGATGAATCCGGCAATCGCCAGCAACGCGGGAATGGGGTAAAGCCACATGCGAAACGGCCGCGGCACCTCGGGCCTGCGAATGCGAAAGACAATCAACCCGATCGCCTGAATCAGGAACTGTAGCGAGATGCGAATCACCACCAGCGCGGCAATGACATCAGCCAGGCGGAGCAGGCAGAACAATGTAGCCACCAAACCCAGTGCCAGTAATGAAACGGTCGGGAATCGGTGTTTGGGATGGACAGTTGCGAAAGAACGAAAGTAATTGCCGTCGAGAGCTGCGGCGTACGGCACACGCGAATATCCCAGCAGCAACGAGAAGATGGACGCGAATGCCGTCCAGATGATGAGCACCGCGATGGCGCGGCCTGCCCAGGTGCCATAAATCCGTTGCATGAACGCCGACATCACGAACCCGCCGTGCGCCTCGGTGTACTGCGTCAGTTCGCGCCAGGGCATCACGCCGAGCACGCTGATATTCATCACGATGTAGATAGCTGCAACCGCGAAGATGGAAATGATGAGCGCGCGTGGAATGGTGCGTCCCGGATCGCGCACTTCGCCGCCGAGAAAGCAGACGTTGTAGTAGCCCCAGTAGTCGTAGGTCGCGATGAGCATGGCCGACCCCATCCCGACGATAAACCCGTGGGAGAGGTGAAAGGCCCCGGGCGGGAAATCAAACGCTCGCGCCGCGCTGAAATGACTTACCCCGGCGGCAATGATCCAGACGATGGCGAGGACGACGCCGACCCACAGCAGTTCCGCCAGCTTTGCTACTGCGGTGATCCGCCGGTAGAGCAGGACGACAACGAGCAGACATGCGGCCATCGCAACGAATGTGCTGGTCTTTATTAATAGGCTTAGCTCCAGCGGGCCGAGGACAGGAACCGCCAGATGAAGGGTGCGCTCGAGGAGTGTGTGATTCAACCTGGGCCAGAGGAACGATGCATAATCTCCCAGCCCGATACAGCCTGATGCGATCGACAACGGCGCGCTGAACGAAAGCTGCCAGATAAAAAGGAACGACAGCAGACGTCCCCATTTCTGCGGGCCGTAGATTTCCTTGAGATAGAAGTACGAGCCGCCGGCCTCAGGCATGGCCGCGCCAAGCTCGGCCCATATCAGTCCGTCACAGAGCGCGAACAAAGCGCCGCAAATCCAGCCCAGCATGGCCTGCGGCCCCCCGGCGGCACTGATGATCAGGGGGATGGTAATGAACGGGCCCACGCCGATCATGTCGATCATGTTCAGCGTGGTGGCCTGCCACAGGCCGACGCCGCGAATCAGTTCTGGACCGCTGCGCCTCTCATCGGGGAGCATGTCCCACGCTCAGCAGGTTGACGTAGAGGCGAATCGCGCCCGGCACTCCGAACGGCAACTGGCGGAAGAACGCATAGCCGGTGTAGATGTAATAACCGTTTCCAAACTTTGCAACCAGCAGTCCACCTTTCTGCGGCTGCTCGCCGGGATCGTTCGAGGCCAGCAGCGGCGTGAACTGCGGGTCCCATTGGTCCATGAAGTAGAGCCCACGCTCCTGCACCCATCCGGCGAAATCGTTCTCGGTGATCTGGTTGGGTAATGAAACACCTCGTTCTCCGGCTGCAGCAACGTGACCGGCGCCTGCTCCACGGTTACGCGATTATGGCTGAGGGTTGCGGGATACGGCGTGTAATGCCCGGCGTTGAAGTCTGTCGGCTGCGTGTTGTACTGCACCAGCAGCGTTCCGCCGTTCTTTACGTAATCCAGCAGACGCTGGTTGTTCTTCTTTACGTCCTCGCGCGTGTCGTAGGCGCGGATGCCAAGAACAATAGTTCCGAAACTCTGCAAATGACCGCCGGCGACATCCTCCGGAGTCAGCAACGTCACGTCGAGACCAATTTGCCGCAGCACGTCAGGAATATCGTCGCCTGCACCCATGATGTAGCCGACCTTCAGTCCGGACGGGACCTTCACATCCACGATGCTGTCGCGTTGCACGGCCGGCTGGTAGTAGAAGAAGCCGCCAATATCAGGGCGGGTGACGAGGTGGTAGCCCTGCTGGAAGTCGCGTCCGTTGGCTTCGACCAGGGCGGAAACACGATAGCGCCCTTCTTTCGCTCCATCGGGGAGAACTTTGAAATCGGTATTGTGCTCTCCCTGCTTGGCGAAGTCGACAGCCTCGGAGTTCGGTCGCACTTTCCAGCCCGAGGGAACTTCGGCGCGGACGTCGCCGGTCGCGTGATCGGCCGTAGAGCGAACCTGCGCATTCAGCTCGACGACGGGATTCGGTTGTGCGGCGATGATCTGCGTAGAAGGAATGGTATGGATCGAGAACGGCGGCACTACCGCCAGCGGCATCGACCACGCCTTACCGTGATCGTCGTGCAGCGGCGTGCGGACGACGGCGGTCATTTCACCTTCGCGTTCGCCGAGCGCATAGACCACGTGCACGCTCACCGGCGGTGGCGGCAAAGGCAGCGTCACGTACTGCGGCTCGTCGATGATGTATACCGAATCGGTTTCCGGATTGTTGCGATGGAAGTACGCCTTGGTGATCTGGGCGTCTGCCGGCGGGGTGACGCGGAAGGTGACCGAACAGCCCTGGCCCGGCCCGAGCGAGGCGGGCACTTTATCCATAAACAGTTCCGATTTCCAGCCCTGCGGCACGTCCAAGGCGAGCTGTTTGATGGCCAAGCCTGAGTCGCTTCCATTGCGAAACTTCGCAACCATAAGGAAAGTCTTGCCGGCAGTGATGACTGCGCCCAGCACTGGTCCGTTGGACGAGGTGGCAAACTCCTCGGCCATGGGACGGCCGTCGGGCGTGCCCGGCCCGGCGCTGAGTTCCAGCCCTAGCGACAGGTTCGCGGCATGCTCGAACTGCTCTTGCTTGGTCCGCAACTCGGCCAGCACGTCGGCCTTTTCGATGGCGCTGAGTTGCGAGGCTTCGACTCTCGCGATGAGCTTCTTGGTCAGAACGAGGCCGCGAAGCAGCGGGACTGTAGCGGTTTCTGGCGATTTATCTGCCGCCGCGGTGGCATCATCGATCGTGTGCTGGATCCAGTCGAGATCGACGCGCAACCAGGCATTCTTGTCTCGATCTTCACCCAGCCGGTACCACAGTGCGGGTAGCGAAGTATCAATGCCATCAAAGAAGTCTTTCTCGTGCTTGTCGCTGATGGGCACACCAGGCAAGACCGAGTCGATGAGCTTGTAATAGCTGGTGCGGCGGCCTTCGGTGAGGTGCCAGTTTCCGGCGCCTTGCGAGAGCTGGTGCTGCAATCCCTGGAAGGCGAACTGCACATAGCTTTCGCCCAGCAACGGATCTACCTGCGAAGTTTCCAGCTCAACGTTCCACTCCTCGTTGGCGCGAACGTTGTCCATGTACAGCTTCTTCGCCTGCCATGGCTCCAGGCCTTCACGAATCTGCTCAGGGAAGCGCGTGGGATCGGCGGCGGCGCGAAACGCTTCGCGGGTCAGGATTCCCGAGGCCTGGTGATTACCGTGCCCGTCGCGCGCATTGCCTTGAAAGCGGGTGCAGATGACGTCGGGACGAAAGGTGCGGATGACGCGAACCATGTCGCCCAGCGCGATGTCGTGGCCGCCCCACTTCTCGAAGGTCTCTGCCGCCGTTTTGGAGAAGCCAAAGTCGGCAACACGGGTGAAGCGCTGTTCGACGCCGTAGTAACGATCGGCCGCGAGCAATTCCAGCGTGCGAACAATTCCCAGCTCATCGAACAGATCGCTGCCAATGATGTTCTGACCGCCCTCGCCGCGATTCAGCGTCAACTGCAAGGCGGTGACCCCATGGCCGCGCGCTTCAAAGGTCAGCATGCCTCCGTCTTCGTCGTCAGGATGAGCCACGGTGTGCATCAGCCGCGCCGTGGTATGAAGTTGGCGAATCACCAGCTTGAGTCCGGTAATTCCCTCGTCGATGGGCAGCGGTGCGGTATCGACCCAAGGTGATGGAACCTGGGCCAGGCAAGTCAGGGAGATGACGAGAAACAGGGCGGTGCACAATGTCCGCCGGGCGCGCCCGGACAGGCGTGAATGATGAGCGGGATATTTCATCGATGGTGAAAACAGTCCAGAAGTAAGCAAACAGTATACAAATGTAGCGCCGTCAGACATATGCCGTGTGAACGTAGCACCACTTCCAGTCGCCGCCATCGTGCGCTTGCATCACGGCGTGTCCCGTCTCGCGGAAATGAGCGTCGGCGTGCCGGCCCGGCGACGAATCGCAACAACCGACGTGGCCGCACGTCAGGCATTTACGCAGAGCTACCCAACTCTGCCCGGTTTTTTCGCATTCTTCGCATCCCTGGGTTCGAGCCTGGACCTTGGGATTGATATTTTTCACGTGTTCACACTTCGCCATAACTCCTCCGCGACAAGGTGAAGTGCTTGGATGTCGGGGAAGTGACGCCGGATTCTTCCCCATCTGACCCATGACAACATACAAATTTTGCGCTAGCTCTCGGGTGCGGTCACCGCTCCTTTGTCTTCTCTCATCTTTCTGGCAAGCCGACTGCAGTCAGAGCACCCAGCGTGAATGCACAACTATCACCGACGGCGCAGTCGCCGAGCAGTCCCATGATGCCGGACACCCGGTCCAGCCCCGAAGCGGGTGGTTTTCAATCTTTGTTCGCCAGCGCATCACAGGATTTGCCGGGAGCAGACGTTAACCAAAATGTGCGGTTTTCGCTGAAACGCGGTTCAGGACCGGATGGGCTGAGCAGTGCCGGCAACAAAAGCAAGCCGAAAGCCAGTTCTTCCGCCGATTCTGACAGCGTTCTGCATGCTTTGGCGGCGGCATTGGCCATGCCCGTTTCGGCGCCCAGTCCCTGTCCCCCTCCAGCGTCGGATAACGTGGGAGCGGAGGATGCCAGCTCGGTCGTGACGATTGGTTCCGACGCGCCAGCAGGGGGAGCCCCGATCCCGAATCTTAATGCCGACGCGTGCACAATCGGTACCGGCACAACGGCGGCTTCGGGCGTCCAGGACTTTACCTCAGCGGTAGACATTCTCAACGCGAACGGGTCGGGAGCCGACACCGACGCTATGACACCTGCAGTTGGCGACGGCCTTCAGCCACAGCGAGGGTCAGGGGCGAATACAGTCGATCCTCTGTCAGCTTCGGCCGCACAGAACATCTCACACGAAGCTCATGCTGGCACGACAGCCACCTCACCGCGCAGGCATGGCTCCTCAGATTCGCAAACCGAGTTGGGGAAGGGAACGCCCGAGGTGGCAGAAGGCGGCGAGCCAGTCACATCTGCCGCAGCAGCCTTGCCACCAGTTGCCCAGGCCTCGGACACGATCAGAGTCGAAGGCGTTACAGTGATTGATTCAGCCTCCCCGAGTGCCTCGATCACCAGTCCTGCGGCGGGGCAGAACACCGACACCAGAATTGCCAAGCCGGCCGCGAGCACCTCAGCAGCAGGCGCCGCTGGAGCGGCAGTTGCGCGCCCCTCGGATACGACACTCGGCGTCGAGCCAGCGGGGGCAGACCGGTCCCCGCGAGAGAGGCGAGGCAGTTCGTCTGATGATCCTTCCGAGCAGAGCGGCCCCGACGAAGATGGTTTCCCCGGCATAGCGCAGAGCACAGCGTCGGCACCGGTCGTAGCGCAGACGGGTCAGGCGGCTGGGGCGCCAATGCCACACTCTAACCCTGGCTCGCCGGCACCATCAGAGCACACCAGCACACTGGGCCCCGCGCACGAGGCTGCCGCTTTGCCCCCGCCGCCCACGCTGCAAACCACGCAGGTTTTGCAGCGCATGGACACGGCGGAGATACGAATCGGGTTGCAGAGCACGGATTTTGGCGCCATCCGGCTGCACACCAGTGTGTCGAGCGATCAGGTAGGGGCGGTGGTAAGCACCTCGCATCCTGGGTTGCGCGACGCTCTGCTGGTGGAAGCGCTTTCGTTGGAGAAGGCGATGGCAAGGCACAGCTTGCGCCTGGATTCGGTCAGTGTGGGCGGCGGCTCGGCCAATTCAAACTTCAATAGTTTCGGAAATAACGAACATCAGCAGCCTCGTGCCGGGCCTTCGGGGGTTATCGCCTGGCCGGCGGGTCGCCCGCAGCCAGCGCAGTCGGCTGGGGCTGCGCCGATCGTTCCCGAAGGACGCCGGCTCGACGTTCGTGCTTGAAGGAGGTATTTATGACAACCAATCCAGTGACCAGTTCTACCCCGACCAATGGCACAACCGATAGCGGAACCACTTCCACTATCGGCAGCGCGAGCAGCATCGATTCCATGTTTATGCAGCTGCTGATTACTCAATTGCAGAACCAGGACCCTTTGTCGCCCATGGATCCATCAACCTTTGTGACGCAACTGTCGCAGGTGACCAGCCTCGATCAGCTCACGCAGATCAATCAGCTGCTGCAGAACACATTGGGCGGCACCACCACCACTTCTTCCTCAGGAGGCGACTAAATGCCGCAGTTTTCCATCCCGCTTTCCGGGCTCACCGCCAGTTCGACCGCCATGTCGACGATCGCCAATAATCTCGCCAACCTCAACACCGTGGGCTACAAGGGAAGCCATACCCAGTTTTCCGACCTGTTCTACCAGACGGTAGGCACCAACGGTTCTGGTGATCCGGTGCAGGTCGGCGCCGGGACCATGGTCGACTCCACCACTACCAACGTGACCGCCGGCTCGATCGAGTCCACCGGGGTGGCGACGGATGTGGCCATCATGGGCGACGGCTACTTCGTGGTGCAGCAGAATGGCACCACCCAATACACCCGTGCAGGGAACTTCACGGTAGATTCCAGCGGCAACTTTTCCACCGAGGACGGCGACCAGGTGATGGGTTTTGCCGCAGTCAACGGCGTCATCCCTCCGGGGTCCGCGCTGACGGCGCTACAGATCAATAAAGGGCAAATCAATCCCCCCGCTGCCAGCACCGATGTTCAACTAACCACCAATCTCGACGCCAGCGCAAATGTGGGCACGCCCTATTCCACTCCGGTGACGGTCTACGACTCGCTGGGTACGGGACATGTGATGTCGTTCAACTTCCAGAAGACCGGCGCGAACAGCTGGTCTTACAACCTCTCGATGCCAACTTCCGATCTGGCCAGTCCGTCGAACTGGGCGGCTTCGCAGCCCTATGCGGCTGGAAACCTGGTGGCGCCCGGCAACGGTCACTATTATCAGTGCACCGTGGCGGGAAGCTCGGGAGCCGGCGCACCCACCTGGCCGACCGACGGCTCAACCGTCACCGACGGCGGCGCCACCTGGCAGGACATGGGAACGTCATTGCCCGCCGACACCAGTACCGCGATCACCGGAGGCGCTCTGACCTTTGACAGCTCGGGCAAGCTGACCTCGCCCAGCGGCGACATCACCGGCATCGCCTCCCCTACGCTGCAGGACGGTGCCAAGGCCCTGAATTTCACCTGGTCGTTATTTGACTCGAACGGCTCCGGGCTGCTCAGCCAGGTGGCGGGCTCAAGCACGACCTCGAGCACGCAGGCAGACGGATACAGTAGCGGAACCTTGACCGACTACAACGTCGGCTCCGACGGCACTATTATGGGCAGCTTCAGCAACGGGCGTACCGCGGTGCTGGGGCAGATCGCGCTGGCCAATTTCGCTAATGTCCAGGGATTGCAGCGCGATGGCGGCAACAACTACTCCGCCAGCCTGGCTTCGGGGGCAGCAGTGGTTGGAGCGCCCGATTCAGGAGGACGCGGAACCCTCTCCGGCGGCTCGCTGGAGTTGTCGAACGTCGATATCGCGCAGGAGTTTTCGGCGCTGATCGTGGCCCAGCGCGGCTACGAAGCCAACGCGCGAACCATCACCACCTTCGACCAGGTCATGCAGGACACGATCAATCTGAAGCAGGCCTAAAGTGTCGGGCTGACGGAGACGATAAAACCATTGTGAAGTAGGTGCGAAGTGAGGCGGCGCGGTGCTTCCGGGCCGTGTCGCCGGCCTTCGCCAAGATGAAGAATCCTCCATTCGCAGAACTGCCTCATTAATCTCTTCTTATCTTTTCATTTCCCTTGTCTGTTTCCCGCCAGCGAGGCCGGCCGTGAAAGGTCCGCGTACCCGGGCTGGTAAACCTCAGCTCTGCGGTTTCAACGGTTTAGTCAAGCTAGGCGATCTCCATTCATTAATCACTTCTGAAACTTAATCGGCCAGTTTCGTGCAGTGCTTCACCATGAGCGGTTTCGACCCGCTGGCTCTCACATGACACAAGGCCTCTTACCAGCAGAATCTGCGCCCCGCGAAGGTGTGGCGCCGGCGTCTCCAGCAGAAGACAAATGGCGCCAGCTTAGCTGGCTGCCCTGCGATCTCACGCTGGACCTGCCGGTGGCGCACTTCTGCGTCCGCGATCTCTTGCAATTGAAGGTGGGGGCGGTGGTCGAGACCTGCTACAGCCGGGGCGCGGAGATGCCGTTACGCGCCAACGGCGAGCTGATCGGCTGGGCTGAGTTTGAGCCGGTGGCCGATCACATTGGAGTCCGCGTCACGGAGTTGACCTAGGCAGGGGTTATGAATGTGGCCATACAGAGCGGCGTGAAACAGCAACCGATGCTGGTGGCGATCTGGAACTGGATGTCGACGTGGTGGCGACAGGCAGGGACGCTGAAGAAGGTCCGCCGCCTGCGGGTATCGGAAAGCCTGTCGTTGGGCGAGAAACGGTTCGTTGCGGTGGTCGAGTTCGAAACCCAGAAGTTTCTGATCGGCGGGGGAGCGCAGTCAGTCAATTTGCTGGCGCGGCTGGGCGAGGGTACCGATTTTGCGGAGGTGCTGACAGAGTGGTGCGAGCGGCAGCGGTGACGGTGAAGAGAGCGACGCGCGGGTGGAGGGCTGCCTGGCTGGTGGCCTTCTGCCTGCGCAGCTTGCCAATGCTGGCTGCTCCCGCTTCCCATCAGGGGCTGCCGGGTATAGGCCCAACCGGGAGCGGCCTGCCTTGGACCATCGTTGTTCTTCTCACATTGCTGACGCTGTTGCCGGCGCTGCTGCTGGCAATGACGCCGCTGCTGCGGCTGCTGGTGATCTTCCACTTCCTGCGACAGGCGCTGGGAACGCAGACGGTGCCCACCAACCAGACCCTGGTCGGACTGGCGCTGGTGCTGACTTACTTCCTGATGCAGCCGGTGGGAGCGGCCATCTACCAGCAGGCGTGGGAGCCCTTGGAGGCACAGCAGATCACGGTTTGGCAGGCGCTCGATCGCGGCTCCGAGCCGCTGCGGCACTTCATGCTGAAGTTCGTCCGCGAAAAAGATGCAGCGCTGTTTGTCGAGCTGGCCAAATTGCCGCCGCCGTCGTCGCCCGAGGAGCTGCCGATGCGCGTGGTGGCTCCGGCCTACATGCTCTCGGAGCTGAAAGTCGCATTCCAGATTGGCGCAGTGCTGTTCCTGCCCTTCCTGGTGATCGATTTGGTGGTGGCCTCGATCACGACGTCAATGGGCATGCTGCAACTCCCGCCGGTGGTGATCTCGACCCCGATCAAGATCCTGCTGTTTGTGATGGTCGATGGCTGGAACCTGCTGGTGGGCTCGCTGATGAAGAGTTTTTCGTGAGGGAAAGAAAGGGAAGTGGCATGTCGTCGGAGGTGATTGTCGCTTTAGGACAGAAGACGCTGGAGATGGCTGTGCTGCTGGCGGCGCCGCTGCTGATTGTGCTGGCTGTCATCAGCCTGGTGATCAGCATCGTGCAGACCCTGACCTCCCTGCAGGACGCAACCATCTCCAGCGTGCCCCGGCTGCTGGCGGCGGCCGTGGCCAGCATCGTCCTGATGCCCTGGATGCTGCGCAAGCTGGGCGTCTTCACCATTCAGTTGTTCGGCGACTTTCAACGCTGGACGCAGTAAGCGCCATGGACTGGAACCTGGACAACACGGTGTTGGGGATGGCGTCGGTCGGCCTGCGTATCTCGGGCCTGCTGCTGTTTGCGCCCTTCTTCGGCAGCGATGCCATCGCGCCGCGAATCAAGATCGGACTGGTCGTGGCCGTCACCGCTCTGCTGTATCCCGTCTGCGGCCCGCGCGGGCTGGAGTTGAGCGGCTCCGGGATTTTGCGCATCGCGGTGGGCGAACTGCTGGTCGGCGTGCTGATCGGGCTGAGCGCGCAGTTCGCGTTTGAGGCGGCGCAGTTCGCCGGCCAGCTTATGGGAGTGCAGGTCGGCTTCTCGCTGGTCAACATCCTCGATCCCAACACTCAGGTCGATACCCCGGTGTTGTCCCTGTTCTCGCAAACCATCCTCATGCTGATCTTCCTGCGCTTTGGCATGCATCGTTGCCTGCTGCGCGCCGTGGCTGCCAGCTTCGCCTACCTGCCACCGGGCGCGACTTCGCTGCCGGGCAGCGTGGCGCAGGAGCTGCTGCGGGCCGCGGGCGGCATTTTCCTGACCGGGTTCCAGATCGCTGCACCGCTTGTAATCACCACTCTGCTGGCGGACTTTCTGCTGGGCTTTCTGGGCAAGGCCTCGCCGCAATTGCCGGTGCTGTTTCTCGGACTCTCGGTGAAGAGTCTGGCCGGACTGACGGTGCTGGCGATTGCCCTGAAGTACTGGCCCGGGATTTTTGAACAGCAGTTCAATCATGCGGCCCGCAGCGCCGAGCAGATGCTGCACCTGGTTCATTGAACGATGGCCCACGACGACAAGACCGAACAGGCAACACCGCGGCGACGGCAGAAGGCGCGTGAAAAAGGGCAGGTTGCCCGCAGCCGCGAGCTGCCATCGGCAGTGGCTGGCTTTGCCGGGTTGATGGTTGCGTTGTGGCTGGCAGAGAGTTCGCTGAACACCTGGCGCACCGACTTGCGACAGTGGACGGATCTGGCGTGGAGCTCCGATTTCAACTTAGCCACGCCAATCGCGACCAAGGCCGCATTGCTGGCCTTGCGCTGGTCGTTGCCGCCACTGGCGGTCGCCTGGGCTGCAGCCGTTGCGATCACTTTGGCGCAGGGCGGCTTCGTCTTTGCCAGCGAAGCGCTGATCCCTAAGCTGGAGCGACTGAGTCCGGCGAGTCGCTTGGGGCAGATGTTCTCGGTTGCCGGCCTGAGTGCGCCGGCGAAGTCGCTGATCCCGTTTTCCATCCTGCTCTATCTCGGCGGCTCGGTGCTGTTGCGCGATTGGGAAACGCTGGCGCTATGCCGCGAACCTTCCGCGGATGGCCATGGCCAATCTGCTGTACCGCGACGCTTTCGAGATTGCCTGGAAGTCGACGCTGACCTTGCTGCTGTGGGCGGCGGTCGATTATCTGCTGCAGCGACGGAAGCTGGAAAGCGACCTCCGCATGAGCAAGCAGGAGATTCGCGAGGAATACAAGGAGACGGACGGTCATCCCTCGATCAAAGCGCGTATACGCCGCCTGCAGCGGCAACTGCGGCGCCGCCGCATGTTGCAGGAGGTGGAGCACGCGACCGTGGTGGTGACCAATCCCACCCACTTCGCGGTCGCGCTGGAGTATAAGCCGGAGATGGCGGCGCCGGTAGTAGTTGCGAAAGGCTGCAACCTGCTGGCGGAGAAGATGAAACGCGTTGCCTACTGGCACGAGATTCCGGTGCTG
Source organism: uncultured Acidobacteriaceae bacterium (assembly GCA_963846795.1). Classification (GTDB taxonomy): domain Bacteria; phylum Acidobacteriota; class Terriglobia; order Terriglobales; family Acidobacteriaceae; genus CAVVDY01. Next base: position 392,152 of record CAWJXJ010000009.1, on the reverse strand, counting down.
GAAAACAAGCCGCTGGCGCAGGCGCTGTACCGCACCGTCGAAGTGGGGCAGACCATTCCCGCCAAGCTTTACGTCGCGGTGGCCGAGATGCTGGCCTATCTCTACCGCGCCCAGATGCGAGCCCAACAGGCGGCCGCAGGAGGACGAGGGTAAGCCATGGCTGAAGCTGCCAAGCCGAAGTCACCCGTGAAACGCGCCTCGCTCGACTGGATTGCGCCGGTGGCGGCCGTGTCGATGGTGTTTGTCATGATCGTGCCGGTGCCGTCGTTCGTGCTCGACCTGCTGCTGGCCATCAGTATCACGGCTTCGGTGCTGGTACTGCTGTGCGCATTGCATATCTTGCGTCCGGTACAGTTCTCCGTTTTTCCCAGCCTGCTGCTCATGCTCACGCTGTTCCGCCTGGCGCTCAATCTGGCCAGCAGCCGGCGCATTCTGCTGCAGGGCAACGAAGGCGCCTCGGCGGCCGGGCGGGTAATTGAAGCCTTCGGGCAGTTCGTGGTCGGAGGCAACTACGTCGTCGGCTTCGTGCTGTTTCTCGCCTTGATTGCAATTCAGTACCTGGTGGTCAGCCACGGCTCGGTGCGCACCGCCGAGGTGACCGCGCGCTTCACCCTCGACGCGTTACCCGGCAAACAGATGGCGATCGACGCCGACTTGAACGCCGGGCTCATTGACGAGAAGCAAGCGAAACAGCGCCGCGAAGCCGTAGGCCGCGAAGCCGAATTCTACGGCGCCATGGACGGAGCCGCGCGCTTCAACCAGCGCGACTCGCTGGCCACCGTCCTGATCACCGCCATCAACATCATTGCCGGATTTCTGATCGGGGTGTTTCAGCTCGGCATTCCTTTCCAGGATGCGCTGAAGACTTACACCATCCTCACCGTCGGCGATGGTCTGGTGACCCTGATTCCTTCGCTGCTGGTTTCGGTGGCAGGCGGCATCGTAGTAACCCGCGCCTCGTCGGACGACAGCCTGGGCGGTGATGTGGGCAAGCAGTTGTTTGCCCGCAGCCGTCCCCTGTGGATCGCCGCCGGAGTGATCGCGGCGTTGGCGTTGATTCCCGGAATGCCGAAGATTTCGTTTCTGGCCATCGCCGGCGGCGTCGCGTTTCTGGCGCGGCGGGCGAAAGATGCGCCCCAGACGACAGCTGCTGACGGAACCGCCAGCGCCTCGCCGGGCGGAGCTGGGTCAGGCACTACGGCTTCGCAGCCGGAAGCACTCGAAGCCCTGCTGAAGCTCGACGATCTCAGTCTCGAAGTCGGCTATGGCCTGGTGGCGCTGGTCGACGCTGCGCGTGGAGGACAGCTGCTGCAAAGGGTAAAAGCGCTGCGCCGTCATCTGGCGCTGCAGTTGGGCTTCATCATTCCTCCGGTACACATCACCGACAACCTGAAGCTCAAGCCGCGGGAATACGTGATCAACCTGCGCGGGGTCGAGATTACGCGCTGGGAGATGCATGACGACTGCCTGCTGGCCATCAGCTCGGAGACCACGCCTCCGGAGCTGGCAGGAACCATCACGCACGAACCTGCGTTCGGCGTGGCCGCGCGCTGGATCGTGCCCGGACTGCGCGAACAGGCATTAGGGCTCGGCTACGCCGTCGTCGACCAGACCTCGGCGCTGGCCACGCATCTGGCCGAGATCATCAAGCAGCACGCCTATGAGCTGTTGAGCCGGGCGGAGACCAAGCGCCTGCTCGACCTGCTGGGCGAGAGCCATCCCAAGCTGGTGGAGGAATTGGTGCCCAAGCTGCTCAGCCTGGGCGAAGTGCAAAAGGTGTTGCAGCAGTTGCTGCGGGAGCAGGTCTCGATTCGCGACCTGTCGAGCATTCTGGAAAGCCTGTTGGAAGTTGCGGCGACCGGTAAAAACCCGGTGCTGCTGGTGGAGGCGGCGCGACAGGCGCTGGGCCGGGCGCTGGTGCGGCCTTTGCTGTCGGACAACGGTGGATTGCAGGTAGTCACGCTCGATGCCGGCATCGAGGAAGAGTTAGGCCGCGCCTTCAGCGGACAGGCGCCGGCCTCGGGGGCATCGCTTGAGCCCTCATTTGTTCGCCGCATTCTGGAAGGTCTGAAGAAACTTGCCGGGGAGCAGGTGCGCCTCGCTACCCCGGTTCTGCTGTGTAACAGTCCGGTTCGTTTTCATCTGCGCCGCATGCTGGAGCCGTTTCTGCCCAAGCTGGTGGTGTTATCGCCGGCCGAGGTTCCGCCGGTGGTGCAGGTGCAGTCGGTAGGAATGATCCGCTGAGAAGGGAAAACCATGATCGCAGCCCAAACCTATGAAGAAATCAGCCAAGGCGGAAAAGAGTTCGACGATCTGCTGATGGAACAGTTGCCGCAAGTGAAGTTCATTGCGCGCCGCATTCATGAACGTCTGCCGCAGCACGTTCCGTTTGAAGACCTGGTACATGCCGGCATCGTTGGCCTTATCGATGCCATGCATAAATACGATGCCAACAAGAACGTGCGCTTCGCCTCCTATGCCAAGTTTCGCATTCGCGGCGCCATCCTCGACAGCCTGCGGGCGATGGACTGGAGCCCGCGCGATCTGCGGCGCAAGGCGCGACGGGTGGAAGAGCTGATCCAGCAGTTGCAGGGACAGCTTGGCCATGCGCCATCGGAACCTGAGCTGGCGCAGGCGATGGATTTGTCGCTGGATGAGTTTCAGCACCTGCTGGACGAAATTCGCGGCCTCGACCTGGGCAGTTTACAGGTGGAATCGCTGGAAGACGGTCGCGAGACCAATCTGGCGGACATGATTGCCGGACCGAGCAATCTCGATCCGTTGCACATCTTTCTAGAGGGCGAGCGCAAGCAGATGCTGGCCCAGGCCATTGCCCAGTTGCCGGCGCGTGAGCAACAGGTGCTGGCTCTGTACTACCAGGAGGAGCTGACCATGAAAGAGACCGGGGAAGTGCTGGGAGTGGGCGAATCGCGCGTCTCACAGATTCACTCGCTGGCGGTGGCGCGGCTGCGAACCATTCTGGCCGATATGGGCAAAGCGCGGGTGGCCGCGATGTCAGCGCCTTCGGCAAGAAATGAGGGCACATGGAAAAGGTCCTGACGCAAGAGGAAATTGATGCTCTGTTTCGGGCCGCCTGGGGAGCCGGCAAGTCGGCCGGCGAGGGCGGCAAAACGCCGCAGATGGAGCGCTGGAACCTGCACGAGGCAGGACGACTGCGCAAGGAGCAGTTGCACTCCCTCAGCCAGTTGCACGAGAGCTTCGCCCGCAACCTTTCGCACTCCCTCGGCGCCTACCTGCGCGACAAGTTTGAAGTGGCGCTGGTCTCGGTCGAGCAGCTGGCCTATCGCGAGTTCCTGGCGCGCGTGCCCGACGTTACCTATTACGCCTCGTTTCATCTGCAACCGGCCGATTGCGCCGGGGTGTTGCAACTGGACCTGACCCTGGCCTTTCCCATCATCGATCTGTTGCTGGGTGGACAGGGACACATCGACACGCTCAATCGCGAGGTTAGCGAAATTGAGGAGCTGATCCTTGAGGGGGTGGGAAACATTATCTGCCGCGAGTTGGCGACGGTGTGGCAGCCCCTGGGAGTGGAGGTGGAATTCGAGCAGCGCCAGGCCGGAGCGCAGATGGTGCGCATCATGCCCGCGCAGGAGAAGACGCTGGCCCTGAGCTTCGAAGTCACCATGCCCGATTCGCATGGGGTATTGAATATCGCGGTGCCGGCCGTGGTGTCGAATGCGCTGCTGCGCAAGCTTTCTACCGAACTGGTCTATCGCCGGCGGAAGGAATCGCCGGTACAACAGGCCAGTATCCGGCAAAGGCTGCTGGACTCGTCGGTCGAACTGGTGCTAGGCACGCCGCTGCTGCCGGTGAAACTCGGTCGTCTGCTGGCCATGCGTCCCGGCCAGGTGCTGCCATTATGCCGGTCGGTGGAAGAACCGGCCAGCCTGCGCCTGGGTGGGCGTGACTACTGGCTGGCGCGACCGGTACAAAGTGGCACGCGCCGCCGGGCCGCGCAGTTGATGGAGCGCATTGCGCAACCGGAAGAGAAGGAGGGCTGAGTGGCGAATCCACCGGCAGCAAAGATCGAAGCGTTTCTGGAGGCCTGGTCGGGCACGCTGGCAACCCTGGTCTCACAGCTTGGCGCCGGCACCTGGTCGTTCTCCGGAGCCGGGCCGGCTGAAGACTACAGTCCGGTGGCTGCACTGCGCCTCAAGCTCACAAAGGGCGTTCACGGCTGCTTCTGGATCTCGGTGAGCCCATCCGACTCTGCGCTGCTGCTGGAATTGTTCACCGGCGAAAAGGCGGAAATCTCTGGCCCCCTCGATGCGTCGCAGAGTGAAGCGCTGACCGAGCTAATACGGCAATGGGCGGGGCTTGCGGCCAGTGAGTTGAAGCCGACGTTCGGGGAGGTTGCGGTCGAAGTTATTTCGGAAAGCAGCCCTCCTGCCGGCCTTATGGGAGGCCGTCTGCTGAACCTGACCTCGGGTGAACGCCGCCTGAGCCTGCGGGCGGAGATGGACAGCGAACTGATGGACCAGTTCGACCGCCGTCAGGGATCGCGTGCGCAAATCGTACCCGAAGCCAATCGCGCCAGCCTGGACCAGCTAGTGCGCGAAGGTAATCTCGATCTGCTGCTGGATGTGGAGTTGGCCGTGACCTTGCGCTTCGGCAGCCGTCGGGCGCCGCTGCGCGAAATCCTGGAGCTGTCTCCCGGGGCGGTGCTGGAGCTGAATCGCGAGATCCAGGAGCCGGTCGACCTGCTGCTCAACGACCGGGTGATCGCCCGCGGCGACGTGGTGGTGGTGGACGGCAATTACGGATTGAACATTACCGACGTAATCTCGCCTGAGCAGAGATTGCGCAACCTGTAGGCGCAGGAAAAACAAGGAGTGACTGTGGCTTCTTTTGCTTCGCGTGTTACCCAATCGCTTCCCGCCAGCCTGGCGATTCTCAGCTTGCCGCGATGCGCCAATCCAGCCTGTTTGCGGCCTCCCACATTGTGGCAGCGTTGGTGGGCGCGCCATGAGGGCCTACATTTCGAGCAGAACTGGTATTGCTCTGCCGAATGCTTTGCCGTGGGCCTGGTGACACGGGTCGAGGCGCTGGCCTGGCCGCCGGCCGGAGTGCGCCGGTTGCAGCCACGCTTTCCGCTGGGCTTGATTTTGCTGGAGCAGGGAGTCATCGCCGAGGAGCAGTTGCAGAAAGCCCTGGCCTGCCAGCGCGGTGCGGCCAGCGGCCGTATCGGAGAGTGGTTGATACGGCTTGGCGCGGCCACCGCGCTGGACATCACCAACGCGCTCGCGGTGCAGCAGAACTGCCCGGTTTTTTCGCGGACGTCGAGCGAGAGTTTCCCGGGGGCCATGCAGTTTCCCGCGCCGCTGATTCGTCGCTATGGCGGCGTGCCGGTGTACTTCAGCTCCGCCGCCAACACGCTTTATCTTGGCTTCGCCGGCCCTCTCAACCGTTCGTTGCTGCGCGCAGCCGCCCACCTGGTGCGCTGCCGCCTTGAGCCCTGCATCGTCTCGGGAGAGCTTTGTGGTTCGGCGGTGGCGCGATGGGAGACCGAGGGGCGCGGCGAATCGATTTCGATCGAGCAGCGCCAGTCGGCAGCAGAGATGGCGCGGGCCATCGCCGGATACGCCGAGCAGGCGAGGGCCAGCTCCTGCGCCATAGCTCGCTGCGAAGATTATCTCTGGACCCGGCTGTACGGCGATCTGCGATCGCTCGACCTGCTCTTCCGTGTGGCCCCCGAGAGTGGCACCCTGCCAGACCCACACCGCCTCTGCGGTTTACGTTTCAACTAAAGAACCCCGATTGGGTGCCGATGAAATCAACAGCTTTCGCAGCCCGGCACGATCCCGGCGGTGGCAGCAGCGCCGCAGTATTGCAGAGAGGGGAGAGTGCCGGGCTGCATTGCAATCATTCGCGCACCATCGGCGGGGAGTACATGGCGAGTATTCGGGCGTTGATAGTCGACGACTCAGCGGTGATGAGAAAAATCGTGGAACGCTCGCTGCGGCAGGCGGGCATCGGGCTCGACCAGGTGCTGGAAGCCGGCAATGGCTCCGACGCCCTGGATGTGCTGCGGCGGCAAAAGGTGGACCTGGTGTTGAGCGACATCAATATGCCGGTCATGGACGGGTTGGAATTTGTGCGGCAGCTCGCGGGAGTGGAAAACGCCCGCGGAGTTCCCGTGGTGATGATTACGACCGAAGGCAGCGAGTCTCACGTGGTGGAAGCCATCTCGTGCGGCGCCCGCGGTTATATTCGCAAGCCTTTTACGCCGGAGCAGGTCAAGGAGCATGTCTTGCCTCTGTTGGAGCCCCGATCATGACATTGACTCAGGTTCCCATGCAAACCGCAAGCAAATGCCAGACGACATCGGGAGTGGAATGGACCCGATTGATTGTGGAGGCGGCCCAGGAAGTCTTCGAACTCATGGTTGCCGTCAAGCTGACGCCGGCGAGCGCCGACAGGCAACGCGGTGCCGGTGTCACCGCCATGCTTGGCTTCGCAGGAGCGCCAACCGGCGTTTTCAGCGTCCGCTGTTCCTGGGATGCAGCGGCCGATATCGCCGCCCGCATGCTGGGATCGAGCCCCCAGGAACTGGCCTCCGAGCAGGTTGGCGACGCGCTGGGGGAGATCTGCAACATGGTTGCGGGATCGGTGAAAACCCGGTTGCCGGATGCCGGCGCGGGCTGCATGATGTCGACCCCCACAGTGGTGCGCGGGGTCGATTACGAAGTGCGCTGCCTGGCTTGCGATTGCTGCTTCAGTATTGTCATGGAATTCGACGGCGAGGCAGTAGTTTTTCATCTCGAGCTGCAATCCTGACGCTGTCCTGAATCTTTTCTAATCTCCTCCTCTGCTAAGTCCTTCACTGGCGGTTGTTCCTCTTTCAGTTGCGGCCCTCCTCTTGCTTAAGAACTCATTGGAACACGTCGATGAACAACGGACTCTATGCCGCCTGTGCCGGACTGCTGGCGCGGACCCAGGCCCTGGACCTGGCCGCCAACAATCTGGCCAATGTGAATACCGGGGGATTCAAGGGGCAGGTGCCGCGCTTCGCCTCGTTGCTGGCGGGAGCGGGGACGGGTAGGGTGAGCAACGCGGTTTTCCGCGCCGTCGATGAGTTCGGGGTATTGGGTGAAAGCCGCCTCGATCTGCAGCAGGGGCCGATCGAACAGACGGGCAACGATCTGGATTTTGCCATCCAGGGTAGCGGCTATTTCGCCTTGCAGAATCCCCAGGGTGGGCGGCTGTATACCCGCAACGGAGCATTTCATATCAACCGGCAGAGTCAGCTCACCACGGCCGACGGCAGTCTGGTGCTGGGTTCGCAAGGCCCCATCCTGCTGCCCCCGGGCAAGCTGGCGGTAAGCGCCGGTGGCATCATCTCGGTGGACGGAGCAGTAGCCGGCCAGCTGCAGGTGGTGGACTTCGCCTCCGGCACCGACCTGACCCCGCAGGGGGCAGCAACGTTTTCCGCCCCCGCCGGTGCCGAGCGGCCAAGCAATGCCGTTAACGTGGTGCAGGGAGCGCTGGAGGGAAGCAATGTCGATCCCGTCAGTGCGGCGGTGGGCCTGGTGGTGTTGCAGCGCAACATGGGCCTGCTGCAACAGGCGTTGACCGTATTTCACTCGGAGATGAATCGCATCGCGGCCCAGGAACTCTCGCGACTTTGATGGAGGCTTATGTTTCGCGCACTCAACACAGCGGCGACCGGAATGGTTGCGCAACAGCTAAACCTTGACAACATTGCCAACAATCTGTCCAACTCCAGCACTGCCGGCTTTCGCCGCCGCCGGGTGCAGTTTCAAGACCTGCTGTACCAGAGCACGGTGATGCCGGGAGCGGCGGCCACGCAGAACACGACCGTGGCCTCTGGTCTGCAAGTGGGGCTGGGTACGCGGCCCGATGCTTCCGAGGTGATTCACGTACAGGGTGAGTTCACCAGCACCGGCAATCCGCTTGATCTCGCCATTCAGGGTTCAGGCTTTTTTCAGGTGACGCTCCCCAACGGGGAGACGGCTTACACCCGCGCCGGTATGTTTCATCTCGATAATCAGGGCAATATCGTGACTGCCGACGGCAACCCCCTGAATCCGGCGATTACCATCCCGGCGAACTCGACCAATATCACTATCGGCTCCGACGGGACGGTGAGCGTTACTCAGCCGGGGCAGGTGCAGGCCCAGCAAGTCGGCACCATTCAACTGGCGACCTTCCAAAATCCTGGCGGTCTGAACAGTGTGGGCGGCAACCTCTACCTGGCGACCACGGCATCCGGCGATCCCATCGTGGGCACCCCAGGCGACTCCAATGGACTGGGCACGTTGCAACAGGGGACGCTGGAGCAGTCGAACGTGGATGTGGTGCAGGAAATGATCGAAATGATCCTGGCGCAACGGTCCTACGAAGCCAATTCGCGGGTGGTTACCGCTGCCGACCAGATGCTGCAGCAGCTTAACAGCTTGTCGCGTTAGGAGGACGGAATGCGAACCGGAACCGGCTGGCTGGTGATTGCACTTCTGCTGTACGCCGGCAGTGAGCTGGCGCAGAGCGAGGATTTGCAGACGCGGGTAGCCAGAGCGGTGACCCGCGACCTGGGAATCAGCCTGCAGGCGGCGAGCCCGAACTTGGTTTTACAGATCCTGGGGCCGGAGGTGCGATGTGCCCCACGAAGCCCGCCTGCAGGTAACCAGCGTGCATGCCGTTGCCCAAGCGGACGACTGGCTGTTGCGCCTGGAGTGCGGCTCGCGCCTGGAGTGTCTGCCGTTCGAAGTGCTGCTGCGAACCCGCGGCCAACCACCGTCGACTCCGCCGGGTATCCCTGCAATGTCTGCGCCGGCGGTTCCCGTGAATGATATTCCGGCTCCCCTGGTGCGTGCCGGACAACGGGTGCGGCTGGCAGAGGAGGTCTCCGGTATGCGCCTGAGCGTGACCGCGGTTTGTCTGCAGGCGGGAGGCATAGGGCAGAGAATTCGGGTGCGCAACCTGTCGTCAGGCCGGGTTGTACTGGCGCGCGTGCGTACCTCCGCACAAGTTGCGGTGGAGAACTGATGCTGCGTAGCGCGGGAATTTGTGGGTTGCTGTTGCTGGCCACTTTGGCGGCAGCCAAAACCGCGAAGCCGGCGGTGCAGCCATCCACTTTGCAGCAGTTTGTGGAGCGGGTGCGCGGTCAGCAGATCACCCCAACCTTCTCTCCCGGCAGCCTCTTTCCTTTGAGCGGCGGTCCGCTAACCGATCTGGCAGCCGATACCAAGGCGCGCGGACTGAATGACATCGTGGTGGTTCGTATTGTGGAGAACACACTGGCGCAGGCGACCGGATCAGTGGCGGCGCAGCGCGCCTACGCCGCGAGTTCTGCCGTCACCGGCGTGGGTGGCCAGAACCTCCCCTATCTCAACCCGTTGTTGGGACTGAACTCCACCAGCAATCTCAAAGGAACGGGCACGGCCAACAGCCAGTCACAACTGGTGACCAGCGTTGCCGGACGGGTGGTGGCGGTTCTGCCGAACGGTTATCTGGTAGTTGAGGCCGAGCACCAGGTGGCTTTCAATCAGCAGAGCCAGACCTTGATCCTGCGTGGACTGGTGCGGCCGGTCGATATCGGTTCCGATAACTCGGTGCTTTCGACGGCATTGAGCGACCTGGAAATTGAGTTGAAAGGAAAGGGCGTGGTGACCGACGCCACCCGCCAGCCTAATCTCTTTATGCGCTGGTTATGGAAGATCGTGGGGTTCTGATGAAGCTGAAATCAATTTCGCTGCTGCTACTGCTCGCCGGGCTGAGTTGCCTGTCCATGAGGGCGAAGGACAATCCAGATACGGCGCGGACTGCCATTCGCGACCTGATGACGGTAGAAGGGGTGCGGGAGAATCCGCTTATCGGCTATGGCATGGTCGTGGGATTGGCGGGCACCGGCGACCGCCAGCAGACCATGTTCACTACCCAGACGCTGGGCAACATCCTGCAGAAGATGGGAGTGACGATTCCGGTGAAATCGGTCAGCGTGAAGAACGTTGCCTCCGTCTTCGTCACTGCGTCGCTGCCGCCGTTCTCTCGCCCCGGCACGCAGATCGACGTCACCGTTTCTTCCATCGGAGACGCCACCAGTTTAGCCGGGGGCACCCTGTTGCTCACTACGCTCTATGCCGCCGATGGACAGGTATATGGCGAGGCGCAGGGGGCACTCACCCTGGGCGGATACACCGCCGGCAAGGGAGGCAATAGCAAGCAGGTGAACCACCCCACGGCCGGGCGCATTCCCAACGGCGGGCTGGTGGAGCGGGACGTTGCCGTCGACCTGAGCAAACAGAAGGTGATTGCGCTGGCGCTGCGCGACACCGATTTCCGTGTCACCCACGATGTTGCCGATGCCATCAACGCCGAGATGGGCCGGCCCATAGCCAATGCGGTGGATGGCAGACGGGTGGAGCTGCAGGCCTCGGCGGAGCCGAATGTTCCGGCGCTGCTGGCCAGAGTCATGGCGGTGAAGGTCGAGACCCATCCCCGTGCCAAGGTGGTGGTGAATGAAAAGACCGGTACCATCGTCATGGGCCAGGATGTCCGCCTGAGCGCGGTTTCGATCCTGCATGGCGACCTCTCGATCGACATTGCGACCCAATATCAGGTCTCGCAGCCGGCGCCGTTCAGCAATCGCGGCAACACTGAGGTCGTCCCCCAGACTGCGGTGGAGAGCAAGGATGAGCCGGTGCGCAAGATCGAGCTCACCGAAGGCGCCAAGGTTGAACAACTGGTGCATGGACTGCAAGCTATCGGGGCTTCGGCGCGGGACGTGGTGGCCATCCTGGAAGCGATCAAAGCCGCGGGCGCGCTGGATGCGGATCTGGAGGTGATCTAGATGAATCCCGTCGCAGTTCTCTCGTCGGCGGCGAATGCAGCTCAAGGACAGGCTCCCTCTCCCAAGCTGGTGAAAGCGGCCCAGGAGTTTGAATCCATCCTGCTTTCGAGTTGGCTGGAAAAGATGCAGGCAAGCTTCTCCGGGACAGACGATGGCTCGGACCCGGCGCATGACACGCTGGCCTCGATGGGTACCCAGGCGATTGCCTCGGCGCTGGCGGCCCGGGGCGGAATCGGCATCGCTAAGCTCATGCTTCACCATTTGACGCAGCCGGGCGCGAGCGCCGATCCGAAGACGCTGGCAGGCGCAAAAAAAGAGCTCAGCGGGACTAAAGTTCCGCCAGACACAGCCGATAGGTTTCTAAGTAAGACTCCCTAGTCCGAGGTTTGAGACATGAGAATTGATAACAGCTACTCCAGCGCAACCGCTGCTTCAACTAACGCGCAACGGGTGCGCACACCGCCGAACAAGATGGAGCCGCAGGATGACTCGAACGCGGCGCAGATTCAGCCGGGCGGTGCTGCGGCGCAGTCCTCCGCAACTGCCGGCGTTTCGCGTACTGCCCGGGGGGCTGATACGGCTGACATCTCCGGCCTCGCCCCTGCGATCAGCGATCTTGCTGCCGCGGTACACACCGCGCCGGAGGTGCGTGCGACCAAGGTGCAGGCTTTGCGCCAGGCAGTGGATCAGGGTACCTATCAGGTATCGCCGGACCGGATTGCCCAGTCCATGCTGGCACAAGCCACCAGCAAATTACGGTAATGGACGGCTTCCGTGACGCTCGACGGCATTCCCGAGACGCTTCCGCCGGTCACTGAGACGGCGGAGCGGTCGCGTTTCACGGCCACGGAGCTGCGGCCGGCGGTCATGCGACGGCGTAGCGCATTACGCCAGGAACGGGAAGACGAAGCGCTTGAGGATGACGCTCAGGAGAGCCATGTTCTGGATGACCTGCTCTAGGAGGACCCGGTTGTGACCAGTACCAGCATCGGCGCATTGTCTGCACCCGCAGGCCTGGCCTCCGATAGCTCGGGGCTCGGGGTGGAACTGGACAGCCTGCGGCTGCTCTTGCTGCGGGGCGCGGAGGCGCTTGGTGCCGGCGATGCTGTCGAAGTTCAGCAAGCTTGCAACGAGCTGGCCAGCGGCGCGGTGAATCTTCGGCCGTCGTTCGGAGAACTGTTTCCCAATCGCAATGGACTGACGTCGGTGGAGTGCGAGCAGCGGCGGCGGCGCATTCTTCTGCCTGTGCTCGAAGCGCGGGCCTTTTATCTCGCGGCCTTACGGCGCTGGCGGCGCAGCCTTTGTTTGCGGCGTAACTTGATGGACCTGCGACGCGACGCTCCTGCCGGCGACGAAGCCGAAGTTTCCCGGTGGTGTTGAATGGGATCCCTGTATAGCGCGCTTTCGATTTCGGTCGGCGCCCTCGAGGCGCAGCAGGCAGGCCTGGAGACGACCACCAACAATCTCGCCAACATGAACACGCCGGGCTATTCGCGGCAACGCCCGGTGTTGCAGGAAGCCGACCCCACAATCGAGGGGCAGTTGGCTTTTGGCAATGGCGTATCGCTCACCGGTATCGAGAGCTTGCGCGACAGTCTGCTGAACGTGCAGATCGCCGACGAGATGCAGCAGCAGTCAAAGTCGCAGGCCTACGTCGACACCATGAACCAGTTGCAGCCGCTGTTTCCCAGCGATACCTCGGGCATAGGCGCAGCCATCAGCGGCTTCTTCGCCAGCCTCAACTCGTTGTCGTCCAATCCTACCGACTCCTCGTTGCGTCAGAGCGTGTTGTCGGCGGCCAACAATCTGGCGACATCTTTCAACGAGACGGCCGGCCAGCTCGACTCGACGCGCAGCAATCTCGACCTCAACGTCCAGCAGGACGTGCAGGAGGTGAACCAGATCACCGCGCAGATTGCCTCGATCAATCAAACCCTCGCCAGCGTCAGCAGCACCGGAAGCCAATACGGTAGCTTCCTCGATCAGCGCGATGCGCTGGTGCAGCAGTTGTCGGGACTGATTGACGTCTCCGTCCTGCAGCAAGGCAGCTCATTGACCCTCACTACGCGGCAGGGAACAGCGCTGGTGGTCGACAGTCAAAGCTTCAATCTGACGACGCGTCTCGATTCCGACGATGGGACGCAGCACATTTACGCCCAAGCCGGCGATATCACCGGTTCCATCTCCGGCGGCAAGCTGGGCGGCGCGCTGCAGGCCCGCGATCAAGAGATCCCGTCGGTGCTGGGTCAGCTCGATACCCTGGCTTCGGCGATGGTGACCAATCTAAATAGCGCGAACCAGCTTGGTTATGACCTCAATGGTGATAAAGGCGGGAACCTGTTTACTCCGCTCACCGGTACCGGCGCAGCGGCTGGCATGTCGGTGGCAATCACCGATCCCAATCTGATCGCCGCAAGTTCCGACGGCAGCTCGGGCAGCAACGGCAACATTGCCAACCTGACCGCCGTGGCCAACGATGCTGTGTCCAACGGCATGACGCCGATTCAAACCTACGGCAACCTGGTCTTCCAGGTCGGTTCTTCCATCAGCAACGCCAACGCCGATCTGACCGCCAGCACCAACGTTCTTCAGCAGTTGCAACAGCAGCAGTCATCGGTCAGCGGGGTTTCGCTCGACGAAGAAGCCTCGAACCTGATGCTTTATGAGCGCGCCTATCAGGCTGCAGCGCGAGCCATTTCCACTGTCGATGAGATGCTGCAGACGGCCATTAACATGGGAACTCAACAATGAGGCTGACTGCCAACGACTCGAGAATTCTGCTGAATGCCCTCAACGCTGCCGATCAGGCGCAGCAAAACGCGCTCTTACAGATGACGACAGGCAAGCGGGTCAACGTCGCCTCCGACGATCCCGCAGCGGCGGCCTTGCAGGTGCAGATCTCGAACCAGACGGTTGCCGGCGACCAGTTTCAGCGCAGCATTTCCAGTGTGGGTTGCGAGCTGCAGACGGCCGACTCGGCGCTGAGTTCCTGTGTGAGCGCCTTGCAACGTGCCATCAATCTTGGCGTGGAGGGCGCCAACGGAACCGTTTCGCAACAGGACCGCGACGCCATCGCCAGCGAAGTGCAGGGTATCTCCACCCAAGTGTTGGGTATCGCCAACCTCGACTACAACGGCCATTTTTTGTTTGCCGGCACCGCCGACTCGCAAACCCCCTACGTGCTCGATCCCAATTCGCCCGGCGGCGTGAAATACCAGGGCAACGATCAAACCAACCAGATTGAGGTCGAAAGCGGATGCAGCGTGACCATGAACATGCCCGGCTCGCAGCTGTTTTCCGCAGCGGGTGCCAACGTCTTTGAATCCCTGTCTGATCTTGCGACCGCGTTACAGAGCGGCACCGGTATCGACACCGCGACTGAATCGGTTCGCACCGCCTTCGACCAGCTCACCACCAGCCGTGTCTTCTATGGCTCGACGGAAGACCAGCTTCTCTCGGACACGAACTTCTTGCAGAACGAGAACGTGCAGCTCGCGCAATCGACCAATGACAACGTTGGTGTGGACATGGATGTTGCCGCCACCAACCTTGCCAATGCGCAGACCGCGCGGGATGCTGCACTTGCCGCCGCCGCCCAGGCCAGCGGCCTGAGCTTGTTGGATTACCTGGGCAAGCCGTAGCAATCACCGGCTGGCAACCAGAGTTTTTTTAGTGTTTCTGTGTCCCGGCTTTGAAAGGGCACGGCTTTTAGCCGTGCCGCCACAACACGTCATGGACTTCGCCTTTAGGCGCTGAGGACATGCTCGCCCTCAGCGGCTTAAAGCCGGTTTTTCGTCCACCTGTGCGGCCCCCCTGAAGGCGGGCCCTTTCAAACAGGATACGGCAACTATGGAAGCGCAATCAGCCATTAGCCAAGGTTCCTGGTGAATCGCTGCTTAGCAGTGATCACATCCATTTAATCGCCAGTTGCTACTGAGCCTGCCGAGCCCGCCGGCAGCAGATGCACGTGAACCACGATGCTCAATTTATTCCCCGAGACCGCGTTGTAATCCCCGGGCCCGGGATAATCCTCTCTCGCGCCCGAGTACGGCCCCAGCGGCAGCGCCGGTGCCTGCAGCACCTTCCCGGTGCACATGCCACCGCGATAGTCCTCCGACCCACCATTGGTAGGCGCCACGCAATTTGCGTCCTGAACCAGCGGCGGCCAATAGGTATTCACCACCGCTTTCACCAGTTGCGGGAACATCTCATTCGTCATCGCGGTCGATCCCGCCATGACCAGCGCGCCACTCTGCGTCTTGGAGTCTCCTGGAAGGTCGAACGCAAAGGTCGCCTGCCGCGACACAGTATGGAGTATGGGTGGGCCGTATACCGGACCGGAATAGGCTTCGCTGGGATCCACCTGAACGTTGCGGTCGACGCGCACCAGCCGCAACTCGCCGGTAGCTTGCAGTCTGCCGTCGGCTGTCTTAGTGACCTGCTTGGAGTGGAAACACACCAGGGTCTGGTTCGCCGGATCCATCAGCCATTTGGTTTTGAATTGTCCGTCCTCTCCGAGGACCGGCTGCATAGAGGTCGCGGGATAGATGTGCAGGTGAACGTCAGACTTACTCAAGTCTGCTTCGTCGACTTTGACTACGCCGTTGACTCTGCCAAAGCCGAGAACGATGTCGATCTTCTGCTTGCCGAAGTCGGTGGTACCGTCGGTTGTGATTTTGGCGTCGGAGTGATGAGCATCTACCTGCCACGAACCTGCTACCGAGGCAGGCTTGCTGGGAGCGAACATGGCGAGTGCTCCCGCCATGGCGAATGTAACCGCATACTTGATCATTTTCCTACCCTCCTTGGGGATAGAGGCGCATTCGAAGGAACATCGAGCGTGCCGTATTCACGCTTGGGATCGGCCTTAGATCGTTGCGGCCGGGCTTGACCTGCTCGCAGGCGACTAACTTATCAGGCAGAGCAGGATTGCATCTGCTGTTGGTTCCGGCTCATGAACCGCAATACGCTTGCCCGATAGAGTGCTGAATATCTTAAAAGTATTCTTCAAAAGAGAACACAATTTTTGAATGGAAAAATGACCTTAGGTATAACGCGTGCCTCAATGAGCCGGGCAGATAGTGCCCGGGTTTGCCGCCAGCACCGGGCGAAACCGGCGATTCGCAGGTAGACGAGACGAAGACTTGTTGGGGAACGCGTGACCGCCATCGTTCGGCCGGGCGAGGGCGGTGTATGCGGTACAATAACAGGGAACAGTTGTAATGAACCGCAAGCTGTTGCAGTGGCGCTGGTTCGTTGACAGCGGCGGTGTTGCTGGTCTATTCTTAGACCTTTGATAGTTCTTTGGTAGTTCTGCGTCTGCCCGTCTAGAGGTTCTTTGCGCGTTTCAGCGCCCCGAACTCAGCGGCTCTTTCGCGGTTTTCACACATCTGGGAGATTGCAAGATGTCAACGTATTTCCCCAAGGGGGAAATTGCGCGCAAATGGTTTATTGTCGACGCCTCGGGCCAGACACTGGGCCGGGTGGCGACTCGTGTGGCGCGCATCCTCAGTGGCAAAGATAGCCCCAAATACACGCCGTTCCTCGATACTGGCGATCACGTGATCGTCATCAATGCCGATAAGGTTCGTGTTACCGGCATGAAGGCGGACGACAAGATTTATTACCGGGTCACCGGTTTCCCCGGCGGCATTCGCGCCGAAGAATACAAGAAGCGCTTGGCGCGCAAGCCGCAAGAAGTCGTGGAAGCGGCGATCATCGGAATGCTGCCGCACACCAAGCTGGGCCGCGCCATGGCCAAGAAGCTGAAGGTGTACAAGGGCGACCAGCATCCGCACCTGGCGCAGAAGCCGGAAGCGATCGCGGCAGTGGTTTAGCGATTTGAAAGGGCATGGCTTCAGCCGTGCCGAGTGCTAACTCCAAAGCGGCTTTAAGGCGCTGAGGCAGAGAAATCCCCACCCCGGCAAAAGATGCCGGAATGGGGCACCCAAGAGTTTTTAGCTGAGAGCTGACGGCTGAGAGCTGACAGCTAGAGAGAGTCAATGGCAGAACTGGTTCAGTATTACGGTACGGGTCGCCGCAAGTCGAGCGTGGCGCGCGTGTTTTTGCGCCCCGGCAACGGCGACTTCACAGTTAACGGCAAGCCGTTCGATGTGTACTTCGTGACGGAAGCCCAGCGCATCATGGCCAAATCGCCCCTGGTGCTGACCGAAACAGTCGGCACCTTCAATATCGTGGTCACGACCGATGGTGGCGGCGTCAACGGACAATCCGGCGCGGTGCGCATGGGCATTGCGCGCGCGTTGCAGGAGTTCAATCCTGAGCTGCGCCCCAAGTTGAAAGCTGAAGGCTTCCTGCGTCGCGATGCCCGCGGCAAGGAGCGCAAGAAGTACGGTCAGAAGGGCGCTCGCAAGCGCTTCCAGTTCTCTAAGAGATAGTTATCAGTTGTTGGTTGTCAGGTGTCAGTGAATGACTGGCATCTGGCGGTTTAACTGACAACTGAATACTGACAACCGACAACTCGCTCTTGTGGTTCCGGGGTCGAGAGTTAGGTGGCAAGGGGCAGTCAGCGGTTATCGGGAAGCACGTCAGCCGCATTTGCGAACTGACAACCGACAACTGGCAACTGACCACTTGCAAGTAACAACCGGAACGAATTTTCCTGCACCCGCTGAACCACATGGGCAACGGGGCGGGGTACGGGAAGTAATCCTGAACCACCGGGTCTTCCCACCCTTTCGCCAACAGCAGGCGACAAGAGTGAGACACCCAACCGCGAAGGATGCACCGCCAATCGGAGGACATTTGGCAAACATTACGATGAAGGAGTTGCTCGAAGCTGGCGTTCACTTCGGGCATCAGACGAAGCGCTGGAATCCGAAGATGAAGGAGTTCATCTTCGGCGAACGCAACGGGATTTACATCATCGATCTGCAGAAGACGTTGAAGATGTTCAAAGAGGCGTCGAGGTTTGTGACCGAGATGGCCGGGCAGGGCAAGCTGCTGCTGTTCGTCGGCACCAAGCGCCAGGCACAGGACGCCATCGCCGAAGAGGCGAACCGTTGCGGCATGTTTTACGTCAACTCGCGCTGGTTGGGTGGACTGCTCACCAACTGGGTGACGGTGCAGAAGTCGGTGAAGCGGCTGAAGGAACTCGATGAAATGGCCACCGATGGCCGCTACGAGCTGCTGCCGAAGAAAGAAGTTATCAAGCTGGAGCGCGAGCGCAAGCACCTGCAGGCCAATCTGGCCGGCATCAAGAACCTGAACCGGCTGCCCGACACGGTTTTCGTGATCGACTCGAATAAAGAGCAGATTGCGGTGAAGGAAGCCCGTAAGCTCGGTATCCCGGTGGTCGCCGTTGTAGATACTAATTGCGATCCGACGGAAGTGGATTATGTGATCCCCGGCAACGACGACGCGCTGCGCGCGATTCGTTTGTTTGCTTCGAAGATCGCCGACTCGGTGATCGAAGGTTCGCAGGCCGCGACCGATAAGGAAGGCGCCGAAATCTTCGCTGCGGTCGCACACACTGAAGGCGCGGAAGAGGTCGCCGCGACACCTGCCGAAGGCGAGGCCGCCGAAGGTCAAGCGCCGGGCCTCGATGCCAGCGAGTTGGAAGAAGTCAGCATGGAAGAGGTGCTGGGCAAGAGCGGACGCCGCGCCGCTTCCGACTCACGCGTATAAGAGCAGCGGAAGGTTCGAATGGTTTCGTGACCCGCGCTGGCTGACGGCGCGGGTTTTTTTGTAAGAAGCTGACAGCTATCAGCCGTCAGCTCTCAGCCTGAGCATGCCGGCGCAAAATTGGAGCACATGCACCGCCATTGCTTCGCTCTCATCTAATTCATAAGAGAGCAGGTCTGACAATTGAGTATTTAGCTGAAAGCTGATGGCTGATAGCTGACGGCTTACGCAACGAGAGGGATATACAGGAATGAGCACTACATCCGTGAACATTAACGCAGCACAAGTAAAAGAACTTCGCGACAAGACTAACGCTCCTATGATGGCGTGCAAGCAGGCCTTGACCGAGGCGAATGGCAATATCGAGGACGCAATCGTCATTCTTCGCAAGAAGGGCGTCGCGACGGCGGCCAAGAAGGCCACGCGCGCCACTACCGAGGGCTCGGTCGCCAACTACATCCACGCCGGCGGCAAGATCGGCGTACTGGTGGAAGTGAACTGTGAGAGCGACTTCGTCGCCCGCACCGATGACTTCAAGAACCTGGTGCACGACATCGCGATGCACATCGCCGCCACCGATCCGCGCTTCATCCGCAAGGAAGACGTGACGCCGGAAGCTTTCGAGAAAGAGAAGGAAATCTTTCGCGCTCAGGCCGCCCAAACCGGCAAGCCGGCGCCGGTGGTCGAGAAGATCGTCGAAGGCAAGATGGGCAAGTTCTACGAAGAGGTCTGCCTCTACGAGCAGCCTTTCATCAAGGACCAGACCATGACGGTGTCGCAGTTGATTGCGTCCGTGATCGGCAACCTGGGCGAGAACATCTCGGTGAAGCGCTTCGCCCGCTTCAAGGTCGGCGACGTCGGCGAGACGGTCGCCGTCAGCAACGCGCAAGAAGCGGCAGCCGAGTAAAGCTCAATCCATCGAAGGCAAACGAGGGCGGGACAAGTTCTCGCCCTTTTCTCATATGTTTGAGGCAGGTGGCGATCGAACTCGGATAAGTGGTTGAACTCGCCATACTGTTTCGCATCACCTTTACTGATGCTCCTCACCAGATCCACTCGTCTTTCGGTTTGTCATCCTGAGCGGAGCGAAGGACCTGTTCTCTGTGGTGCGACAACGTAGATTGCGGAAGCCCAATTACGACGCGCCCTGGAGGAAGCTCGCCTAGCATGCATTGTGGGAGTGTGACCGAGAGCAGGTCCTTCGGTCGCGAGGGCGACCTCAGGATGACAACAAATGAAAGCGCTCCGAAATTGGGACCCTTCCGAGCAAACTCCCGCCGCTTTTCATTTCGGCAGCTTCTGCAAGGCCGCAAGCAACTCGGCCCCATACTTCTCCGCCTTGACTGGTCCGATCCCGGAAATGTTGAGCAGACCAGCGATGCTGGTCGGCGCTCGGCGGGCGACTTCGCGCAACGTCGAGTTGTGCATCACAGCGAAGCTGACGATGTTGTCGCGTTTGGCTATCTTGCTTCGAAGCTCGCGCAGGGCCTCGTAGCGCGCCTCCGCAGCGTGGTCGAGCTGTTCGTCTGAGTTGGCCGGCTTGCTCTTGCGCGACTTGCGTGGAGGCGAATCCAAAGACTTCTCCGGCGGCCGCTTCACTTTTCCCCGGCAGACATCGCAGCCGCAATTCGAAATGAAGGCAGGCTGGCCGAAGTAATTGAGGATGGCCCAGCGGCGGCATCGTCGCGATCTGGCGTACTGCATCATCGCTTCCAACTTGCGGCCCGCGCTGGATTGCAGGCGCGCAATGTCGGCGTTCTGCAGCTTTTCGTTGTTCTCGCCAATCTTCTGGATGAAGAATTCCTGAATCCCAAAGTCGCGCGGGGAGTAGTACAGAACGCAATGCGCAGAATATCCATCGCGGCCGGCGCGGCCGGCTTCCTGATAGTAAGCCTCGACGCTGCCGGGCAGGTTGTAGTGCAACACAAAACGAATATCAGGCTTGTTGATGCCCATTCCAAACGCATTAGTTGCGACGATCACGGCACCAGGCGCGTGCATGAAACGCTCCTGAGCAGACTTACGCTGCGGCTGCTCCATGCCCGCGTGATAGGGGCAGATCGTGCGGTCGGGAAACTTCTGTTCCAGCAGCGCCGTGAGTTCTTCCACGGTTTTACGGGTGGCGCAGTAGATGATACCGGTGCCAGGCGCGAGCGGCAGGCCTTGCAATAACGCCGCGTCTTTCTCGCCGTCGTTGCGAAAAAAACGTGCGGCGTAGCGCAGGTTCGGACGGTCAAATCCGGTGACGTGCGACTTCGGCGAGCGCAATTTCAGAAACGTGGCAATGTCACTGCGGACCTGTGGCGTCGCGGTGGCGGTGAGCGCAATGGTAACGGGCGAGCCCAGGGCTTCGCGAATCTCTGCCAGTCGCATGTACTCGGGCCGAAAGTCGTGTCCCCAGAAGCTGACGCAATGCGCCTCGTCGACCACGAAGAGACGTGGCCGAAGCTGCGGCAGAAGCGCGCGGAAGGAAGCAGCGGCGAAGCGTTCAGGCGCGACGTAAAGAATGCCGCTGAATCCGGCGTGCAGTTTACGCAAAATCTCGCGCTGTTCGGTGGAATTCTGTGAGCTGTTGAGCAGCAGAGACGGAATGCCGAGATCGTCGAGCTGACGTACCTGGTCGGCCATGAGTGCGATCAATGGCGAAACCACGACCGTCAGTTCGCCGAGCACGACAGCGGGAAGCTGATAGCAGAGGCTCTTGCCGGCTCCGGTTGGCATAACGCAAACAACATCGTGGCCGGCCAGCACGTCTTCGATGACCTCGCGCTGTCGCGGACGAAATTGCGGCAGGCGGAACGCTTCCGTGAGGAGCCGGTCAACGGATCTCGTGGCTGGGGAGGCTGTGAGCTGGTCAGGCACTACATACAGTTTATGGTGTCGGAGCCCAAGCCGGACGTGGAATTCTCAGCGCCGCCGATTACTATTTCCGTCTTTGGACCTGCGGAATTATTCTGTGCATACCGGCCGGTTCTCACAGCGTCCGAGGAGAGAGTGCCGTCCAGAAATCGCCTTGCGTAATACATTTATGTATGTACAATATCGATCAATGAGATGGAATTTTCCTGGGATGCCGCGAAGGCAAGGCGCAATCTGGCAAAACACGGGATTGATTTCAACGCTGCCAGAGACGTGTTCGCTGATCCCCAATTGCTCATCGCGGAGGATTGCGAAGACGAGCACGGCGAAATGCGCTATCACGCCATCGGATATGCGGTGCCGCACCTTCTGCTGGTAGTCGTTCCCATTGACAGGTCAAGCGGAAACCGCGAGAGGGTTCATATCATCTCAGCCAGGAAGGCCGTTGCTTATGAAGAATCAGCGTACAGCGATCAATTCTAAAACCGGAATCAAAATCAGCCGTCGAACTCGGGAACTCTACGCACAGCGCGACCGCAACCTGGACAATGACCCCGAGGCGCGGCAGCTTCCCCCGGAGAAATGGGCGCACGCCATACGCCGGGAGGAGTTTTTTCGGCCCATTAAGAAGCCTGTTACCGCCCGCATCGATGCTGACGTGCTCGATTGGCTAAAATCCAAGGGCGAAGGCCATCTCACGAGGATTAACGCTCTTTTGCGTGAGGCAATGCAACGGGACTTGAGCAAGAAACCTGGCCGCGCCTGAGCTGCAACTCCTTGCCCGCCGCAGCAGGTAAACGCCCTCGCCTCTGCGGAATGCTCTCACAACTTCGCCTGTTAAACTGGATTGCGAGTACGACGACGCTCCTTCATGCCTACTCCTGCTTACAAACGAATTCTGCTGAAACTCTCCGGCGAAGCGCTGGCTGCCGGCCAGGGCTTTGGTGTCGATAACACTCGCGTGCACGAGATCGCGGCCGAGATCGCCGAAGTCAATCGCATGGACGTTGAAATTGCCATCGTGGTCGGGGGCGGAAATTTTTTCCGCGGCGTAGCCGAGCAGGCCAAAACCATGGACCGCGTTTCGGCCGACCACATGGGTATGCTGGCGACTGTGATCAATGCTCTAGCGCTGCAGGATGCGCTGGAGAAGCAAGGCGTGTGGACGCGCGTGATGAGCGCCATCGAGATGAACCAGGTAGCCGAGCCGTTCATCCGCCGCCGCGCCATCCGCCATTTGGAAAAGGGCCGCGTCGTCGTTTTCGCAGCGGGTACGGGCAATCCTTACTTCTCGACCGACACCGCCGCTTCGCTGCGCGCCATGGAGATCAAGGCTGATGCCATCCTCAAAGCGACCAAGGTAGACGGCATCTACACGGCGGACCCCGTAGTGGTGAAGGACGCCACTATGTTCGAGACCATCACCTACATGGACGTGCTGCGCCTGGGCTTGCGCGTGATGGACGCCACGGCTATCGCGCTGTGCCGCGAGAACAACCTGCCTATCGTCATCTTCAACCTGAACCAGCGCGGAAACATTGGGCGTGTGGTGATGGGCGAGAAGATCGGGTCCCTCGTGAACGAAGGCTAAAACCCCATTCACCACTGAGGCACGGAGAACACGGAGAAGAATAGGTCTTTGTTGTGATTCTCGTTCGAAAGAGCGTCGCTCGAAATCCGCAATCAAACACGAAGCAAATATCCAGAATGCCCGACGTGTAGCTCAAGCCGGTTTGTCTTTTTCTCTTGTTCCTCCGTGTCCTCCGTGCCTCCGTGGTGAAGATATCCGGGCACACAGGTTTATAATCACAGGTTTGCGATCCTAACATGAGGCGTCCTAGCTATGGCACAAGTCTCGATGGCAGCAATTCCAGCATTGAAAGACAGTTTTTCGCAGCTTAAAACTCGAATGGAGAAAGCGGTAGAAGACTTTCGCAAGGAAATGGCTTCCCAGCGTACCGGCCGCGCGTCGGTTCATATGCTCGACAGCGTAACCGTCGATGCCTACGGCTCGCAGATGCCGCTGAACCAGCTTGCGAACGTCAGCGCACCTGAGCCGCAACTCATCACCGTGGCACCCTGGGATGTCAGCCAGATCGGCGCGATCGAGAAGGCGATCCGCAGCGCGGATCTCGGGCTGAATCCGATGAACGACGGCAAGCTGGTGCGCGTACCGGTTCCTGCTCTGACCGAGGACCGTCGCAAAGACATGGTCAAGCACCTGCATAAGGTGTTGGAAGAACATCGCACCGCCGTGCGTAATATTCGCCGCGATGGCAACGAAGTTATCAAGAAGGCGATGAAGGACAAGAAAATCACCGAAGACGAAGAGCGCGGTGCGATGGAGCAGATGCAGAAGCTCACCGATGACGAGATTAAGAAGATGGAAGAGATGGCCAAGGCGAAAGAAAAGGAAGTCATGCAGGTGTAGCAGAATTCAATTCTGAAGCATCGTAAAGGAGCGCACCCGCGCTCCTTTTTCCGTGGGTGGGTTGCACAATCGGCGGCAATACAGCA
This sequence comes from uncultured Acidobacteriaceae bacterium, assembly GCA_963846795.1. Classification (GTDB taxonomy): domain Bacteria; phylum Acidobacteriota; class Terriglobia; order Terriglobales; family Acidobacteriaceae; genus CAVVDY01. The sequence continues at coordinate 368,298 of CAWJXJ010000009.1, read as the reverse complement.
ACATGACTTTCGATGTTGCTCGACTTGGAAGACTTGCAAGTACGCTCCTGGCGCAGGTCCGACTTGGACGCTCTGGTGCGCCATGCCAACAACGCGAAAATCGCGGCTAATCTTCGCGACCAGTTTCCTCACCCCTACACCCGCCGCGATGGCATCGAGTATTTGAACTTTGTGCGCGACCAGAGGCCGGAGCGCGCTTTCGCCATCCAGCATAACGACGAGGCGATCGGCGGCTTGGGATTTCAAATCGGCGTCGACATCTCACGAGTGAGCGCTGAAGTCGGCTATTGGATCAGCGAGACGTATTGGGGTCGCGGATTTGCCACGCGCGCAGTCGAAGCGGTCACCGAATGGGCCTTTACGGAATACAAACTCACTCGCGTATTCGCGCTGGTGTTTGCCTACAATGTGCCTTCCATCCGTGTGCTCGAGAAAGCCGGATTCCAGCAGGAAGGCATTCTGCGGCGCAGCGCCGTGAAGAATGGGGTCATTCTCGACCAGATGATATATGCCAAGGTGAGATGAAACTGAGCTTCATCCCGCGTCCTCATTGCTTTGCATAACCCGATACCTGGTGACCCCCATCACAAGGGCCGGTATTCGGCATCACAGACCGCTGTCCATCTCCCGAAGGAAAATCACGCCCACAACGGCTCAAGAAAGGCGGGAAGCGCTGGTCTTTGTGCCGCTACGCAGGGCCCGGTCTCTGACCTCCGTCGAGACTCGGGAGCCGGAGTTAAAACTCTGGACTGCGCTTGCAGCGAAGCGAGCGGCGAACCTGACCACTCTCCTCTACCCCAAACGCTTCCCGCCCTTGGTAATGCCGCTTGGCTGCAGCCCAGTGTAGAGACTGTCGCGATTCGTAACAAGGTGTCAATCCGTGCAGGGAGTTGGTTGTAGGCACAAAAACAGGACGAAGGCGAAAGAGCAGCCCCTTACCTAAAGTTGTAGGTTTTTGTCAAATTTCAAATTGTTGTCACAAACGCCGTATGTTATGGTTCTCGCCGCTATCCGAAGAGAGAAATTAGATGACTGCAAAAGCTGTGCGCAGTACTGATTGGCTAGCAGTTGGCGGCACGGGGCTCAACCGGGATGGCGTTCTACACCGCTGCGGTAATGGCGTTGATCGCGCCGAGTGCTGAATTCCTGGCAAAGCGCCTCACCAACGTCAAGGGCCCGAAAAGACCCATTAAGTTCCTGAGCAGAGGGAAGCAACGAAATATTACTGAGAAAAGGGAGACAGAATGGCGGACGAAGAAATTACAGCTCTGTACAAGGACATGCTCGCGCTGAAGTCGGCGGGTATGCACAAGGAGTGGTGGGCAAATCCGGCGGTCGTCGGCCTGATGGGATTTGGCCTTACCACCATGGCAACCGGTTTACACAACGTGGGCTACTGGAGTGCCGGAATTACCCTGGCACTGGCAATCACCTTCGGGGGCACGGCGCAATTCATCGCAGGGGTCGTGGATCTGCGCAAGGGAAGCATTTTCGGCGGATCCGCCTTCATGTGTTACGGCGCCTTCTGGTGGTCAATCTTTGTGCTGCTCTACGTGCAGCCGAAAACCGGCATCCCGGCAGGCCCGCACGAGGAGCTTGGCTTTTTCCTTCTGTGGACTCTATTCACCCTGGGCTTCTGTATCGCAGTGCAGGGAATTGGGAAGTTCCTGGCCGCATTGTTCTGGTTGCTACTGCTGGCGTTCATCCTGCTCGACGGCGTGGTGCTGGGAATTGTTTCTCCTAAGTTGGCAGGTTGGGAGATTTTCATCGTAGGGCTGCTCGCCTGGTATATCGCGACGGCGACCCTGGCGAATACGGTTTACGGCAGGAAGGTTCTTCCGCTGTCGTAAGCTCGAGCGCTGGTTAAGAGGCGACTGCGCGAAAATTCCTCGTGCTGCCGTTGGGCAACTGCTGCTTATTACCGGGCTGGAAACCTGGACCGAATCTCCTCGTTTCGCCCGGTATATGCAGTTGCGCTTCCGTGGTAAGGCTCAGAAATCATACGGATCATTAAAGCAACGACTTTATACCAAAGACTTTATATATAGGAGCATGTGATGGCCACCGCAACGAAAGCACCACCGACGCCAGGGGCAGCGACGGCCCTTGAGGATTACCCGGCTCCGGAAATCGTAAAAGAGCAGGCCCTGTTGAAAGATTGGTCCGCAGAAAAGGCGCGCTTTGACAGCGATCCTGACGGGTTCTGGTCAGACATCGCAAACCAGTTCGAGTGGAGCAAGCCGTGGGACAAGGTCTTTGAGTGGGATGGCGTTCATCATAAATGGTTCCTCGGCGCCCGTACCAATATCACCATCAACGCTCTCGATCGGCACGCCAACTCCGACAACCGAAACAAAGTTGCGTTTATATGGTTGGCAGAAGACGGCAGCGAGCGAGTGGTTACCTACGGCCAGCTTTACCGTGATGTTTGCCGCTTTGCGAACGGTCTGAAATCGCTGGGCGTCAAAAAAGGCGACCGCGTTGTCATCTACATGCCGCTGACGCTGGAAGGCGTGATTTCAATGCTGGCGTGCGCGCGCATTGGTGCAATCCACTCCGTTGTTTATGCCGGTCTGGGGCACACGTCGCTGCGCGACCGCATTGAAGACGCGCAGGCCAAGGTCGTCATTGTCGGTGATGCCGGCGTTCGTCGTGGCAAACCGGTGCCGCTCAAGGGAATCGTTGACGAAGCGCTCGATGGGTTGGAGATCGTCGAGAAAGTCGTCGTCTTCACTCGCGATTCCAAAGCCTTCGAACCGGCTAGCCCTCGCGAGGTTGATTTCCGCGCCTTGATGAAGTTTCCGCCCGAGTGTCCTGCCGAGGAGATGGATGCCGAGGACCCGCTGTTCATCCTCTATACCTCGGGAACCACCGGCAAGCCGAAGGGCGTGGTACACGTCCACGGCGGGTACATGGTTGGCACCACCTACTATCTGACATCATTCTTCGACATCAATCAGTCTGACGTCTTCTGGTGCACCTCGGATATCGGCTGGATCGTTGGCCACTCCTACATCGTGTATGCGCCGCTATGCGGTGGCGTCACCACTCTATTCCGCGAAGGCGCCATCGATTACCCCGATCCTTCGATCGCCTGGAAGATCGTGGAGAAGTATGGCGTATCGAAGATGTTCACCGCGCCGACCGCGCTGCGCATGTTCATGCGCTACGGCGAGAAGCATCCGCAGGCACACGATCTGCGTTCCCTGCGCCTGATCTGCTGCGCCGGCGAGCCTCTGAATCCCGAGGCCTGGCGCTGGGCCCAGACCTATCTTGCGGGCGACGGGCAGTGGGGCTACGTGGTCGACAACTGGTGGCAGACCGAACTAGGCGGCCCGGCGTTGGGCACTCCCTGTACGATGCCGATGCGTGGCGGAAAGGCGGGCGTGGCGCTGCCCGGGTGGGGAGCCGATGTAGTGGACCTTGATGGAAAGCCTGTTGGGCCAGGTGTGAACGGACGTCTGGTGTTGACCCGTCCTGCTCCTATGATGATGCGCACGGTGTGGGAGAATGCGCCGCGCTACGAGAAGGATTGGCAGGAAATTCCGAACACCTATGTAACCGGTGATCTTGCGATCAAAGATCCCGACGGCTACATTAGCGTGATCGGCCGGGCGGATGACGTGCTCAACGTTGCCGGCCATCGCATCGGCACCGCGGAAGTCGAGAGCGCGCTGGTTTCTCATCCGGCGGTAGCTGAAGCGGCGGCAATCGGAATACCCGATGCGCTGAAGGGCGAGGCCATTGTTGCCTTCGTGCAGTTGCGTGCCGGCCACAATGCTTCAGATACGTTGCTCGCCGGGCTTATCGACCACGTACGTCGGGAAATGGGACCGATCGCGACACCGTCGGCTATTAAGTTTGTTGCTGCACTGCCGAAAACTCGCTCGGGAAAGATCATGCGCCGATTGCTAAAGGCGCAGGAGACGGGAGCGGAGATCGGCGATTTGTCTACGTTGGAGCAATAGGTATCCGCTGTGCAGGCCCAGGATCAGGCAGATCGAGCCGCTTAGAGCTGCGGCTCGCTCTGCCGCGACCCGTCAAGCACGGCGACAGTTCAATGCAGTACAGTACTAACGCACATTTGCCAGCAAGTTAATAAATCGAAGGAGCGATGGAGATATGGCTCAGAATGTTCCGCAGCAGAGTGGTGTGACCGAGGCCCAGATCGCAGTTCACTGGCGAGAGGAAGAATACTATTACCCCTCCGCAAAATTTATTGGCCAGGCGAACGTGAGCGATCCCAGCATCAACGAACGTTTTGCCGAAGAAAATTTTCCGGAATGCTTCCGCGAGTACGCCGACATGTTGACCTGGGACGAGTACTGGCACACCACGCTCGATACCAGCAATCCGCCGTTCTGGAAGTGGTTTGTGGGCGGCAAGATCAACGCCTCGTACAACTGCGTGGACCGGCATCTTGCGAAATACAAAAATAAAGCCGCGCTGATCTTCGTTCCCGAGCCGGAATCGGAAGCGCCGGTAGCCGTCACCTATCGCGATCTGTATGTCAGAGTGAACGAATTTGCGGCGCTGCTTCGCGACTTCTGTCATTTAAAGGCTGGGGATCGCGTCACCGTCCATATGCCGATGGTGCCGGAGTTGCCAATCACCATGCTGGCTTGCGCCCGCCTCGGGATCGTTCACTCGGTCGTGTTTGGCGGATTCAGCGGCGAGGCCTGCGGCCTGCGTGCCGCCGATTCAGGCAGCAATGTGCTGATCACCATGGACGGCTACTATCGCAACGGCAAGCTGCTCGACCACAAGGCAGGGGCCGACATCGCCGTCGCAACCGCGAAACAGGGGGGTACGGAAATCGAGAAGGTGCTGGTTTGGAGGCGCCACGCTGGTCAGAGCGCGTCGGCTTCGCCGTTTGTAGAAGGGCGCGATTTCTGGGTTGACGAAGTCCTTCCCAATTTCTCGGGTGTTGTTGTGCCCCCCGTTCCCATGGATGCGGAGGCGCCGCTGTTCCTGATGTACACCAGCGGCAGCACCGGAAAGCCCAAGGGTTGCCAACATCGCACCGGCGGCTATCTCAGTTACGTGACTGGTTGCTCCAAGTACATCCAGGACATTCATCCCGAAGACGTGTACTGGTGCATGGCCGACATTGGCTGGATCACCGGCCACTCGTTTATCGTCTATGGACCTCTGGCATTGGCCGCCACCAGCGTCATCTACGAAGGTGTCCCGACCTATCCCGACGCCGGCAGGGTATGGCGGATCGCCGAGCGCCTGGACGTCAACATCTTCCACACCTCGCCCACGGCCATCCGCATGTTGCGCAAAGCGGGTCACGACGAACCCGCCAAGTACAACTATCACTTCAAGCACATGACCACCGTAGGAGAGCCCATCGAGCCCGAGGTTTGGCGTTGGTACTACGACGCCGTCGGCAAACGCGAGGCCGTGATTGTGGACACTTGGTGGCAGACTGAAAACGGCGGCTTCCTGTGTACCACCAAGCCCGCACTGGATCCGATGAAACCCGGAAGCGCGGGGCCGGGCATGCCGGGCATCTATCCCATCATCATCGACGAGATGGGAGAGGAGGTACACGCTGGTTCGGGCAAGGCCGGCAATATCTGCATTCGCAACCCATGGCCCGGGATCATGCAAACCATCTGGGGCGATAACGACCGCTTCGTCTCCCAGTACTACAGCAAGTACTGTAGGGATACCAACAGCAAGAATTGGCAGGACTGGCCGTACTTCGCGGCCGATGGCGCCGTGCTGGCGGTAGACGGGTACTTCCGAATTCTCGGACGCGTCGATGATGTCATCAATGTGGCCGGCCACCGCCTGGGCACCAAGGAAATCGAATCTGCGTGTCTGACGGTTCCCGAGGTGGCAGAAGCGGCGGTGGTGCCGGTAGTCGATGAAATCAAAGGCCGCGTGCCCGAGGTTTACATCGTATTACAGCCGGACGTACTGCCGAACCAGCATCAGGCCATTCTGGAAAAGGTCAACCACGTCATCGAAACCATGATTGGCAAGATTGCCCGTCCACGCCGCATTCTGATTGTTCCGGACATGCCGAAGACGCGCTCCGGCAAACTGATGCGACGCATCCTCGCGGCCATCTCCAATAACCTGAATACCGGCGATGTCACTACCTTGGCCAATCCTGACGTAGTGGAGAATGTGCGGGTCATGGTTCAGGGTAAAGAAGCAGTGGAACTCAAAGATGCTCCGGAAGACCTGAAGACATTTGGAGCAGTGGACTAAGACTCCAGTAAACAAAACCAAGCCGAGTGATACACGCGGGGCGCGCCACATGCGCCCCGTTTGCGATTACGCGCGGGAAGACTAAAGCAGATTTGCAGTTGGTGTAGCCCCAATTGGGTGGAGTACGCCTTCAACAGGCTGCTGAAAAAACTCTGCAGGGCGCCGTTTTGGAAGGGGCGCAGCTTTAGCTGCGCCATAAAGTCCTGTATTTTTGTCATCCCGAACCCGCCGCGGCGGGTGAGGGATCTGCTGTTTTTTCCACTGCGACGAATTTTTCAGCAGCCTCTTCAGCCGCTGAGGCACCGCCCAAGCGCCTTACCTCAGCGGTTGAAGCCGCGCGTGATCCAAGGCGGCAATGATGCACGCCTGAAGGGCGTGCTCCACCCTGACTACACCTACCCTGAAACTGCTTATTCCCCGTCGTTGCGACGCTCAGGATCAGACGTGGGCTCCTGCGCCGGTTCGACGTCCGTCGCGATTGGCGCATCGATGTCGCGAATTAGCGGCGTGTCCGCAGCCGCCGGAGGACTGGGCTCGTAAGGCGTGAGTTCTGGCTCAATCGGCACCGGCTCGGGATTCAGTCTGTACCACGTTGTGGCACATCCCTTCTGCCATAGCCGCCCGAAGATGTGGGCCAGCATTATCACTTCCAGCAGCAGGAACGCCAGCGGAACTGCGCGACCGGGGACTTTGCTCCAGATCAGCAGCGCGACCACCGTAATAACCCATGCAAAAACGCCAATGAAGATGTAGCTCCAGTAAACCCGCCAAGTTCGACGCAGCGCCGGCCCGAACATGAGAGCTACGTCGCGTCGCGTTCTATGTTCATTCAGAACAACGGCTCGCACCTGTGCAAGGTCGAACCACAGCCGCACCCACACAAACAGCAGCAGTACCGGTACAGAGCCGATCAGCAGGATGTAGAAGCCGGTTTGGTCGGCAACCGCGCGGTCACCGATGTAGTTCGCTGCGCCGTGTACGCCCTCGTACAACAGATCGACAAGAATGAACGGTATCAACGACCAAAGCGCCAGCCGCACAAACGCCCAGAAGAACGTGCCCGCGATTCCGAAGAACTCGCCAGTCGTTAGCCTGCGGTCTTCGAAATAAACCGAGATGATACCGGGGGTGATGAACAGCAAAAAAAGAAAGTACAAACCCGCGAAAAGCAATACCCCGCCGGAGTGGCTGAACAGCTTAACGTCGGGCTGCGACACCAACTCGGCAAACATGCCAAGATCGAAGTGTGTGGTCAGTCGCTCGCCGGCGAGGCTGTGGTGCAGCGCGCCGCCCAGCGCTCGTGCTGCACCGCTCGCTCCCACTCCGCCGAGGATGAGATTGACGGCGAACACCCACCAGAAGATGCGCTGATGGCGGACTACCAGCGAGAAGCCTGAACCCAAAACGCCTTTGTCTCCGTTTGGCAATTTGTCTTCCTGTCGTTGCTAAAACATCCAATCGGGTGAGCTTCAGGGGCCGCAGAAAAACTTTGCTTTGCGACGATTCGCGTCAGGGCACGACCTCGGTCGTGCCAAAAAGCCCGCTATTCTTACATCGCGAGCGACTCGGGCGTCAAATTTTTCAGCCGCCTCTTCAGGCGTGTAGAACGGCAAACTGCAGAAAAATTGCTTCAGCCGCGTGAAAAAATCCCGAAAAAACCGTTCGTGTCGCCGACTAAAGTCGGCTCAGGATAATTTAAATAAAGCGTTGGTCGGCACGACCAAGGTCGTGCCCTGACGCAAATCTTCTCTAGTCCCAGTCTTCAAGCCACGCCTGAAGGACTCCTCCAGCCATTCACAAGAAACAAAAATCTCCTACGTCAGCCAGCCAAGCATCTGTCCCAGGAACTGCGTGAAAAACGTCCAGTACGTCGTGAGCTTAGCGACGGCGAGATGGTGCGCGCTGTCGCTATTGCTGTTGTTCAGGTAATCGCGGTCCATGGTCACCCGATAGTCCGGATCGATCTGCACAGACACAACCTGCGCCTTCTTGGTGTACACATAACGCACCCATCGATCGCGTCCATCCCAACGCACGCGGTCTGACTCACCGTTATCGAATTTAATCTCCGCCTCAACCGGAAAGACGAAATCGCCTTTGCGATGCAGCACGACCTGTGTCTCGTACTCCGTCTCGCCTTTCTTCTCGTCCAGCTTGGGGTCGTACCAGTTCACCGGAGTCGACTCCGCGCGCGAGACTTCATAGTCGAGCATCTGCGTCCCGTAAACCGCCTGCTGCCAGTACCAGCCCAGGTCCTGCTGTGCAGTTTCGTTCACCGTGCGCAGGAAGTCCTCCTGCGTGGGATGGGTGAAGCGATACTTCATGAAGTAGTTGTGCAGCGCGTCGCGCAGGGTCTTCTCCCCGACGACGGTTTCGAGCGTCAAAAGCATGCTGGCCGTCTTGCCATAGCTGATGGCGCCATACGAGCCGAAGCTCATATCTGTGTAACTCGGCCGCGACAGCGGATCGAAATCGGGCCGGCTGAGATATTGCTCGCGCTGCAAGCCCGGCTCACCTAATTGTGCGCCGAGCAAATCAAGCACGCTGGTGTCGCGACCATAGATATCGTCGAGCACCTTGGCTTCGGTATAGCTGTTGATGCCCTCGTCCAGCCATGCGTTCTCGAATTCGTTGGTGGCGACCATGCCGTACCAGTATTGGTGCCCGAACTCGTGTTCGGTCACACCCTCGGGAAACAAGTACTGGCCCTTAAACGCCCACCACGCAGTGTCGCCGGTGATGAACGTGGGGTACTCCATGCCGCCGGCTTCCGTAGCACCGTGCGGCGGATCAACCACAGTGATTTGCGCGTAAGGATACGGCCCATACCAGTCGTCGAAGCGCTTCATCGTCCGCTGCATGATCGTGATGTAGCGGTCCCATGAACTCTTGTGGCCCTCATAGGTAAGCAGCCGAATCTTCACGCCGCCGACGCTGCCATCGAACTGGCTGTTGACGACTTTGAAGTTTGGATCGGCGGTCCATGCGAAGTCGTGGACGTCTTCCGCGTGGAAGGCAACTGTCGTCGTCCCGTCTGCGTTCTGCGTTTCGCCGGTCTGCACGCCGGTCGCGCCGATCACATACGACTTGGGCAGCGTGACCTTCACATCGTAAGTGCCGAAGTCGGCGAAAAACTCCGTCATGGCGTGGAACTGGTGACAATTCCACGCTCCATGCCACCAGACACCGACCTTGGGGAACCATTGTCCCGCGAGCAAAAATGTCCGCTTGTATCCCGTGCGCGCAATCACCTCAGGAAAAACGGCGTGGAACTTCATCTTGAATACAACGTCCTCGCCGGGCGCAACAGGGCGGGGAAGCTGCACCTCGAAAACGGTCTTGTCGTCGGGATTGCCGTCGTCGGGAGAGACGAACTTCATCTGCTTGGTCAGGTCTCCCATGCCGACTACTTCCAGCGACGTGACATCGTTCGATCCGGTGTCCTTGGGATCCCATGCGTCCTCGAATGTGCTGGTGCGGAAATTTCCGTCGCGATGGGCTTCGTGTACCCAGGTGGCCTTCGGCTGAAAGCCGTTCAAGTAAAGGTGGAATGGGAAGCGGTCAAGCGGCTGCCCGGTCAGGTTGTGGTAGGTGAGCGTCTCGGTAGCGTCAACCGAGTGCTTGTCAGGATCGTACTTCGCATCGATAACGTAAGCCACAACGCGTTGCGAAAGCGGACCGGTGACCTTCGGGGCGAAGGGGCTCTGCGCTGCCGACTGCAGCGACGGGCCTAACAGCAGCGCAACCAAGAGCAACTTTCTGCAGAGCTGCATTTTTTTGGAGTCCGGGTGTAGCACCAGAAGCTTGACGCAAAGCGCGAGGCGATGCAACTCCTTGCTCGGCGACCACGTGCTCATTCCTTGCGCCAGAACTAGTCGTCGCGACATAGTACACTACTGCGCACACCGGGCAGGGTATGCCCCGGAGGAGAGATGCTGTGAACGACAAGCAGTTTTCTTGCTACGACGAATTCTTCGATTTCTATCTGCAACAGCACAGCAATCCAACCAACCGCGCGCTTCATGCCGCGGGAACGATGCTGGGAGTGGGAGTCGTGGCGGGGGCGCTCATCGCCCGCAAACCGCTGTACGCACTTTTGTTCTTTCCCGTTGGTTACGGACTGGCCTGGACCGGACACTTCCTGGTCGAGAAAAACAAGCCGGCATCATTCGGACATCCGCTGTGGTCGTTCATCAGCGACTTCCGAATGTTGGGACTGATGTTGAGTGGCAAGCTGGAAGAACGGATGCGGACTGCGGCAGGTCGGCCAGAGTAGAGAGTGCTATTTTGAACTGTCATCCTGAGGTCGCCTCGGCGACCGAAGGATGACAATTCAAGGAAGGCTCTGTTTTCCTTCAAACCGATGGATTCTTATTTCCCTGGGCTCTGTATGGGAGCAGCGTCACCGTCGGACGGCGGGCGTGTGGAACTGCTTAACCTGACTTCGCACCATCTCGCCACTACCCTTTGCATTCGGCGAGCTCACCTGGAAGAAGTAAGTCGTGTCCGGCTGGAGTTGCTGCAATGTCACTCGATGCGTGTATCCGCCCCAAGGCATCTCCGAGCGCTGTGTCAGGCGCTCCTCCGAGGTGCCGTAGTTCACGACCGAACCCGAGCTGACATTGGTTGACCACGCCACAACGCCGGTAGTGGGCGTTACAGACTCGACGACCGGGCCGTTGGTGATCCGGGGAGCAGCCTGGTCTTGGCCACACAATGGCAAAACGCCCAGCGCCAGAGCCAGCGATACAAGGATCTTTAGCATGATTTGAAGCTAACGATGCTGAGAACTGCTCCTCCGTTGCCCGCGAGCCGCTGGTTTACGCCTCCGCTTCCACCCGCGATTTGCCAGTCTCGTCCGAGCCCGCGCTTGCTACACTCTCACTCAGGGCCATGCGAGTTCTGGGCATCGATTGCGGCGGCGAGTACACCGGCTACGGCGTTGTCGAGCAGGACGACGCCGGCTGCCTATGCCATATCTGCAGTGGCGCCATCCACCTCTCTTCTCGCGATGCGCTTGAGCTTCGGCTGAAGTCGATCAGCGATCGTCTAGGCGAAATCATCGCCCTGCATCATCCGGAACTCGTGGCTATTGAAGACGTCTTCTACGCATTGAATGTCAAGTCGGCGCTCAAGCTCGGACACGTGCGCGGCGTTGCCATGTTGGCCGCGGCTGAGGCCCGATTGTCGGTCGTGGCTTATTCGCCGCTGTCGGTCAAGTCGGCCGTGGTTGGATATGGCCGGGCCGAGAAAGCGCAGGTGCAACACATGGTGGCTCGATTGCTGAACCTGCCCAAGGTGCCTGAATCTCCCGACATAGCCGACGCACTGGCCATCGCCATCTGTCATCTGCACACCGCGGCCACCTTGCTCCGCCAAACTGCGGGAGCGGGCCGCTAATTACGGCATCGATTAGAATCGATTGCTGAAGATGCCGCCTCTCCGCACTGCTTTCATCACAATCTGCCTGCTGTTGGCTGGCCTTTGCACACAGGCGCAGCAGCCCGCCGGTCCGCCGCAGCTTCCGACTGTGATCTTCAAGCTGAGCTGGGACAAAGGTCTGCCCTGGTCCGACTACACGTTCACGGTCAGCGAGAATGGAGCGACCCATTTCAAAGGCATTGCCAATCCCGCAGACGGCGGCGATGACGACACCTTTGAGCAGGACTTCACCATGTCGGAAGCCAACCGGCAAAAGGTCTTTGAGGCGGCGAAGGCTACCGATTATTTCCAGGGTCAATTCGAGACCAAAACAAGAAACGTCGCGAAAACCGGCGCCAAGACACTGGAGTTTCACAGTCCTTCGCTCAATACCTCGACCACCTATAACTATTCCCCCAATCCCAACATCCAGCAGCTCACCGACTTGTTTCACGCCATCGCAACCACTATCGACTATGGCCGCAAGCTTACATTCCAGTACCGTTTTGACAAGCTTGGGATGGATGCCCGGCTAAAAGAACTGGTCGATTTACACGCCGGCGGCGAGGCGGAAGAGCTGCTGGCAATTGAACCCATTCTGCGCAAAATCGCCGACGATGACGGCGTCATGCACATGACGCGCAGCCAGGCCAAAGCGCTTCTGAAATCGGCAAACTCCGACGGATCGGCCGCCAAATCGGACAGCGCGCAACCTTGAATCGCTGTCCAAATGCTGTCTCACCACCGATTTCCAGCAACTTCGCATCAAAACGGTGTTAAATACGTGTAGCGAGACTTGGCTCCGAAGTGGCCCCGGCGGCATTTCCAGCCAAACCAAGACGTTCGACCAACCGGGGAAAGGGTCTGAGGTAGCTATATGGCAAGGCGCACGGGGAACGCATTGTCAGCAGTTCTGGCCATGGCATTCGTCCTGGCCGGTATCGCCGCACAAGCCGAATCACATGTCCGTATCATTCGACTGAGTTACATTGATGGCCATGTCGAGATGGATCGCGCCACCGGGCAGGGAATGGAAAAGGCCATCCTGAACACGCCCGTGACCGAAGGCGCGCGCTTGTCCACCGGCAATAACGGGCTGGCCGAGGTGGAGTTCGAAAACAACAGCACCATACGACTCGGCGAAGACTCCGAGGTACAGTTCACCAAGCTGCTGATCAATGACAACGGCGATAAGGTCAACGAGGTGACGCTGCTGAAAGGTACTGCGTACTTCGATACCAAGAGCGGCAAAGATGAGATCTATCGTGCCACCGTCAACAACTCCGTATTTCTGGTGAATCGTGATACCCAGCTTCGCCTGACCGACGACGATGACGGCAACGCAAAGGTCTCGGTTCTGAAGGGCGAAGTTGAGCTGCAGACAGCGCAGCGCGAAGTGAAGGTCAGCAAGAAGGAAACGCTTACCGTCGATCCCAACAGCGCTTCCGGATACGAGATCGCCAAAGGCGTCGATGCCGAGCCACTGGATCGCTGGAGCAACGAGCGCTCTGCTTATCAGCAGGCCTACTCGTACAACAACACCGGCGTCAGCTCCGGGCTGAACGGCTACGGCTATTCCGACCTGAACTATTACGGCGGCTGGTCCTACCTCCCGGGTGTTGGCTATGGATGGCAGCCTTATGGGGTTTCCAACTGGATGGGCTGGAACCCGTATCTCGCCGGCGCGTGGTCGTTTTATCCCGGGATGGGGTACGCGTGGGCTTCCGCTTATCCCTGGGGATGGCTACCGTATCACTACGGCTCGTGGACCTACCTGGGCGGCGGCGGCTGGTTCTGGCTTCCCGGCGGAGGCAATGTCTATCGCAACGGCGGCTGGTCCTCCAACGGCTTTCAGCCGGCAACGGTGGTGCATGGTCCCGCCGGATGGGTCCCCCCAACCAGACCCGTCGTCGGAGTTGTAGGAGCCTCGTCCTACGCGCCGACGGTGAGGGTTGGGACCATTGGCAACCTGACGCCGGTTATTCCGGGAGGCCGCGCGGCGCCGAACTTCCGTAGCGTGATTCCGGCAACCGCCGATCGGGCGTTGAACGTGCCACGTGGCGCGACTGCCTTCGTAGCACCTACTGCGCGGAGGGCTGGATCAACGCCTGCCGCCGCCACTGCGGCTGGCACTCGCTCCAGCTACGGGCAGTACGCGGGAAGTAATGTTTATCGCTCCGGACACGTCTTCGCACCACCGGCGCGTATGGCGTCAGGTTACGCAGGCTATGGCATGGGTGGTGGCTACGGCACTGGCTATGGCATGGGCGCCGCACCGGCAATGGGTACTTCGCATGCGATGAGTCCTGGCGGCGGACATGGGACCGGCGGTGGTGGTAGCCACGCTAGCGGCGGAGGCCACGGCGGTCCGAAATAGCCACTTCGACGGACAGCAAAGCAGAATGCTCCGGTTTCCTCCCCGGAGCATTTTTTTGGGTGAACTAACCTCGGGTTTGCCCGTCACTCGCTCTCGATCCAATGTCATCACGAAATATCCTTGTTGTTTAGCCGGATCGTGTACCATTTGTCATCTTTCATAACGGAAAGCCATGCTCAGACGGACCATCGTTATACGTCTTGCGCTCTACACCGTTCTGGCGTGTGCGTGCGCTGTCTCGCAGGAGCCGTATGAAGATCGCGCCGCCCGCCTCCAGCCCGAAGAAATTCCTTCATTGATCCAGAAGGCGAAATCTGGAGATCTGTCCTCGCAAGTGCTGCTGTGGCTGGCGTACTCGGGCGGTCACGGTGTTCCCAAAGATGCCAGTAACGGACTCCCATATCTGCGGATGGCTGCCGAGCAAGGCAGTATCGAAAGTGAGTGGGTGTTGAGCACGCTTTATGAATTCGGCCGTGCCGGAGTCGCGGTGGACCATGCGGAAGCTTTCAAGTGGGCGCTCAAAGCGGCACAGGGCGGACACATGGTCGCGCAACATAATGTCGCGACCGCCTACTTTCACGGACAGGGAGTACAACAGAACCTGCAACAGGCCCTCATTTGGTATCGGCGCGCCGCCGAGCAAGGCTTTGCCCACTCCGAATGGAAGCTGGGCGAGATTTATCTGAAGGGAGAAGGAGTCGCTGTCAATCGCGACGAAGCGCTCAAGTGGCTGACCATGGCGCTGGCACAGGGGCATGTGCCAACCATGCTTGCGCTGGCCGAAATGTACACCAATGCAAGCGGTGTCCCGCTGCAGCCGCAACTGGTGTTCAATCTGTACCGCGCCGCCGCACAACGAGGCGATCAGTATGCTGAGTTCCAGGTCGGACGCTTTTATCGTGAAGGCTACCTGAGTGCGCCTGACTACGCCCAGGCCATGGCGTGGTTCAAGGTCGCTGCGGCTGACGATTATGGTCCGGCGGACCAATATCTCGGAGCGATGTACGAAAGCGGGCAAGGTGTTCCGGTCGATCTGGCGCAGGCCCGCAGCCATTACGAACGCGCCGCCCGAGTCGGCGTTTCCGGTGCCATTCAGAAAATGGGCGAAATCTATCGCGATGGGCGGGGTGTGCCGGCTGACCCGGTGACTGCCTACATGTGGTTCGCCATCGGCGCCAGGATGGGCGCATCCGATAGCCAGGACGCACTGGCGGCGATGAAACCGCACCTTACGCAGGCACAGCGAGACATGGCCGATGCGCGAGCCAATACCTGGGCGGTCGAGCATCCCGACGCGATGGAGCAAACCCCGGGGCACTTCAGCTATCAGAGCTGGACGCCGGTAGAGCGCGGCCCACAGCCGTCGCGCAGTCCTTCCACTCCCGAGGAGCGCAAGTATGCCATTCTGCTTACGCGACATCTGGAACAGGACCCGCTTTCACTCGAGGCCACCGCCGCACGCGCCTGGCTGAGTACGTGGTGGGATGAGATTCCCGACATCGTTGTGCGGCCCTGCAACCTGGTGGATGCCCCAAATCATGAGCCCTATGAATATGGGAAGGAACTCTATCAACAGGTGACCTATTCGGAAGGTGCTTACATTTTGGAGAATCCTGGAAAAGCCACCGATTGGAATGCCGCGTTTCTCGCCGGGGTGAAGGGGGCGCTGCGCGCCTACCAGGCCATCCTCAAACAGAAGCCTGCGGCCGAGTATGCGTTCCTCGACGATCTCCTCCAGCAGCAGAACAACGGCCGGCTGGACGGCACGGTGAGCAGCTTGGTTAAGGAACGCTGCAAGTGATTTCCTTGCACTTTTACATTTGGCACCCGCAGGCAAATGCGGGAAACCCGTAGCTCACAATACTCACTTGCTGAATCCCGGCAGCTCCACTCTTCTCGCGATGTGGTCCTCGATCCAGTGCCGGTCCCACCACTCTTTCGGGTCAATCTGCACGCCGTCGAGTTGCATCGCGAAGTGGATGTGGTCGCCTCCGGCCATGCCGGTCATGCCGCTCAGGCCCATTACCTGCCCCTGCTTCACCATGTCGCCTACGTGAACGTCGATCCGGCTTAAATGCCCGTAGATGGTCTGCAGCCCGTAGCCGTGGTCCACCACGATGCAGTTGCCGTAGATCCCCAGCGGCGCTGCGTAGATCACCTTGCCGTCGTTTGACGCCTCGACGCCTACATGCTGCGTCACGGCAAGGTCGTAGCCCAGGTGCACCTGCTGATCGATCTTCTGCCCGTGGTAGATGTAGTTGCGCACGTCGGCAAAGTGCGCCTCGGCCTGCGAGTGTGGTTGCCGGATGAAAGGCTGCGACCACAGGAACTTGTCGGCGGTCTTGGATCGCAGATCGGAAAGCGTCTGGTTGTTAGCGCGCCGCATCTCGCTGTTGATCTTTACGAAGCGCGCCACCATGTCGCCTGAGCCGTTCGGATCCAGCTCCCCAACCACCTTCTGCATGAACCCGTCACTCACCTGCAGATCATGGGTCGTGTAATGCGGCTGCTCCTTCTTGGGGAAGACCACGGTCAGCGGCGTGGTCACGTCGTTGCCCGCGCCGTTCGCCGCATAGACAAGGGGCAGCGTATCGGTGGGCATGTTCCACGCGAAAGCGAACAGCGAGAACAGGCCGGGCTTGCCGCCGGGCATTGGCCAGGCGCGAAACTTCTCATCGCCTACGCGGACGCCCGCTTCCGTGTAACTGCCCGACACGGTGAACGTCGCCAGGTCCGCCATGCCGACATAAAGGTAGTGCTGCTCGGAATCGGCGCTGATGGTCGGCGGCTGTGTGACGATCTGCACATCGCGCTCGGCGTGTCCGGTCTTGCGCAGCAAATCATTCGGACGTCGCCTCGACGATTAGCTTCGCGTTGCCCGGCCTGCAACTGCGGCGTCGTCTTCACGCCCGCCGTAAAGCTCAGCGTGGCTTGGGGGGGCTTCTGCTTCTGATCGGACGTGAACACCGGATAACGAGCACCGTTCTGTTCCACAAAGGCGCGCACACTGCGTACCCCGCGAGGATCATGCACCTGCACCGAGAGAGGAGTTGCTTGGCCGAGCGTGGTGATGGAAGCAGGAAGAGTGACAACCGGAGTGGCGGAACGAGCCGCAAAAAACAGGACCGCCAGCACGATAACGACAACAACGACGAGGAGGAGTTTCTTCACACGCCATTGTAGCGTGATCAGTCACGCGGCCTCGCGCTGCAGAGACAAAGAGTCGGGCGTGCCCCATGCAAGGCTTCAGACTTCTCGCATTGGCGTGCAAAAAACCCGGAACAAGCTCTGCGCTGGCTCGTTCCGGGGTGAGCAATCGCTGCAGGAGTTAGCCCTTGGCGGCGCCGGCCCCGTGCATTTTCGCGCGCTCAATCAACATCTGTACCTGGTCCTTCTCGGGGTAGTTAGGATTGGTTTCGAGCAGCTTCTCCCAGGCCAAAATAGCGGCCTTGGGATCTTTCTTTCCCTGCCACTCCACAATGCCCATGTTGAACAGCGTTCCCGGATGATTGGGACGAATGGCCAACGATTTCTGGAAAGCGGCTAACGCCTTGTCGGCATCTCCGGTGTACCAATAGGCCGTGCCCAGGTCGGTGCGAACGTCGGGATTATTGGGCTGGATCTTCAGCACCTTCTCGTAGTAGTCGATCGCCTGCGGGAAACTCTGTCCGTCGTAGTACAAATTGCCAAGCTGTGCCAGGACCCCGGCGTTATTGGGATTGGCTTTCAACTGCGTCAGCAGAGGCTCGGCCGCTTTGGCCAGCGTCTCGGGAGAGGCGGCCTGATTCGCCGGCGTGCTTCCCGGTAATTGTCCAGGCGCCATGTTGGCCGGTGCTGCTCCACCGCTGGGCATGCTCGCGGGCGGCGTCGACATCGCTGCCTGCGCATTCTCGGGCACGTTGCTAACCGTGGAAGGCGCAGAGCCGCGGGCGAAGTACCCCACCGCGATTCCAATGACCAGCGTGATTACGGCCAGCGTATAAGCCTGAACGCTGGTAAAGGCGGCGGTGTTGCTCTTCTGGTTTTGCGCAGTTTCAGTCATCATGTACTCCTTATGTTTACAGTCAGTTTTTTACTTCGGTTGCGATTTCCTGTAACTGTTCCACGCCGATCAGGCGCGCCAGGGCCGTACTCAGCGCGTTGGCATCGCTGACCTCCGACGACGCCTTCAATTCACGAGACAGCGAGCTCGCCACGCGCTGGGTTATGTGTGAAGCGAGTGCGGTCATCGCCTGGTCCTGGTCGGCGGTAAATGGCCCATACTCTTTGCGCAGGAGCTCCACTTCCTCCTGGCACAGCTCATCCAGGTAATGACGCAAGGCGGCAAATGCCGGCACCGATTGCTCCGCTGCCAGCTTGCGACGGAAGCCGCTGACCTCGGCGTAGATGATCTTCTCCGCTGCCGCGGCGGTGGCCTGGCGCTCGCCGGTGTTGCGTCGCACTGCTACCTCCAGATCGTCGATGTCGAACAGTCGCATGCCTTCAATCTCACGCACCCCGGGATCGATGTCGCGTGGCACCGCCATATCAATCAATACCACCGTCCGATGCTCGCGGGCGTGCGCCACCGCTTCGGCTTGCTCGCAAGTAATCACATAGTGAGGAGACGAGGTCGTGCTCACGACAATGTCGGCGGTCTTGAAATACTTCTGGCGCTCCTCAAAGGGAACGCGACGGGCATTTAACCGGGCTGCCAGTTCCTCGGCGCTCGCCGAAGTTCGGCTGGTGATAACCACGTCTTTAGCGCCTGCGCTCATCAGGCAGCGGGCGGCCGTTTCGCTCATTTTGCCGGCCCCGATCAGCAGAACCTGGCGGCCGGCGAGGTCGCCCAACTCCTGCATCGAGAGCTCGACGGCGGCATAAGGCATCGAGATCGTCTCATCTGTGATCGCCAGTTCCGACCGAATACGCTTGGACACGCCCAGTGCTTTCTGGACGATGGAATCCAGGAAGCGGCCGGTGCAGCCGGCTTGCTTGGCATTCTTCCAGGACTCCTCCATGTGCGTCATAATCTCCGGTTCGCCCAGAATCATGGAATCCAGGCTGGAGGCGACGCGGAACAGATGGGCGAGCGCAATGTCGTCCATCAGCCGGTAAAAATGCGACCACTCACACAGCTTGAGCGCATATTCGTGGGCCAAAAACCGGAGCACTGAGTCGGCGGCGGCGGCAACATCGCTGGTCCACAGAATGAACTCGGTGCGATTGCAGGTCGCCAGCACCATTGCCTCGTCGATCCCCTCCGACCGTACCAGGTGGTATAACGCGTCGCTGCGGCGCGACTCGCCGATCCAGAACCGCTCGCGGATGGCGACGGTCGAAGTCCGGAAGTTCAGCCCGATCACTGCCAGCGTGGGTTCCAAAGTGTGCCCCCGGGAAAGACGTATCCCGTAGATGTGAAGGCAGTATGGGTGCCAAACCGCATAGCTGGGCCTCCCGTATCTAAATCGTTGAACCTGAATTGGTTACTTGCTGAGTAGGTCGCTGCCTTCGGGTTTGGTGCGAAGCTTTTGTGGCATATGACCCCCTTGGCAGGGTGATATTCCCCGTTACAAATTCTGTTGGCGGGTTGCTGGTCGGGGTAGTAGATTTACCCACGAAGTCTATTAACATCAACACCCACGACTCCGTCGGGGTGAAGGAGCAAAAAGGAATGAAAGTTTTAACTGCTGTGTTGCTGGTTCTCGCCATGATGATGGTGGTTCCTGCCTTCGGTCAGGACAAGCCGGCCGATCTGTACAAAGCGAAGTGTGCCATGTGTCACGGCGCCGATGGCAGCAAGTCGATGATGGGCAGCAAGCCGCTCAACGGTCCCGATGTCCAGAAGATGTCCGCTGCTGACATCGCCGGCGCAATCACCAACGGCAAAGGCAAAATGCCGGCCTATAAGGGCAAGCTGACGGATGCTCAGATCGAGGGCTTGGCCGGTTATGTTAAGAGCTTGAAGTAACCGCTGAAGCCTGCAATCTACGCGACGGACAGCGCCCAGTCCGCCGCAAATTTCCTCCTTGTCGCAGTGCCTCACATACCTTCTCTGTTCTCGCTGCATTGAACGCGTCTGCGGAGTTATACTCCCGTACGAATACGCTAGGAACACGCTATTCGTTACAAGCGCTATTTTGTAGATACTTCGCGTCACAGCAAGGCACGGCGGCTGAGGAATTCATTATCGGACGGTTTTGTATCAGGGCCTGACTTTAGTCGGGCCGCCAAGGCGCGAAAGACTTGGGCTTTAGCCCCTGAAATTACTCTTCAGGGCCTAAAGGCCGCGTTCTTATTTGCCCAAAGTGGCCCGGCTGAAGCCGTGCCCTGATACAAAGCTCGATACGGTGAGTTCTCATCAACCTGCTTTGACGTGCCGTACACGTCGGACTCGGTGAATGGTGGTTGTTCGCGTTGTCTCCTGTAACGGAGGTGAGTATGCCAGACGATGAGCGTCGCAAACCGGAGCCCGAATCCGGCGTAACGCGGCGTGACTTCATGAAGATTTCGGCGATCGGCGTCGCCGTGCCTGTTGTTTTGGGCTCGGCGACGAACGCCGCGGCAGAGGACGTTTCAATCCAGGGCCCGGGCAAGGTCCCCATCACCTTGCAGGTAAACGGCAAGAAGCTGAGCGCCCAGCTTGAGCCACGGGTCACGCTGCTCGACGCGCTGCGCGCCAACTTCGACCTGACCGGCGCCAAGCGGGTGTGTGATCGCGGCGAATGCGGCGCCTGCACCGTTCTCATGGACGGCAAGCTGGTTTACGCCTGCTCGGTTCTGGCGATTGACGCCCAGGGCCGCGACATCAAGACCATTGAATCGATGGCCCAGGGCGATGCTCTGAGCCCAGTCATGCAGGCCTTCGTCGCCCATGACGCGCAGCAATGCGGCTTCTGCACCCCCGGCTTCATCGTCGCCACCACCAGCTTTCTCCAGCAACATCCCACGCCGACCGCGGACGAAATCCGCCGCGGCCTGAGCGGCAACTTCTGCCGCTGCGGTACCTATGACGGCATCCGCGCGGTGGCAATGGCGCACGCGGGAGGGAAACAGTCATGAGCCAATACGAATGGCCCGATCACGCAACCCAGCCACTGATCGGCAAACGAATCTCGCGGCTCGATGGGCCGGCCAAGTCCTCCGGCCGTGCCAAGTACACCTACGACTACAATCCCGACGGCCTGCTCGCAGGCAACATGGTGCGCTGTCCGTATGCCCATGCCAGGATCACGAGCATCGACACTAGCGCGGCCGAGAAGATGTCCGGCGTAAAGGCCGTCGAGGTGATTCAGAAACCCGGCACCGAAATTTTCTGGGCGGGCGATGAGATTGTCGGCGTTGCCGCGGTCGACGAAAGCGCAGCCGAAGACGCCGTGCGCGCCATCAAGGTGCAGTACGAAGTTCTGCCGCACTTCGTCTCCGATGCCGAGCCGCCGAAGAACATCGCGCCCACGACCGGGCCCATCAGCCAGGACGACTTCCAGTCGCTGGAGGAGAACCAGGTCCCCGATGAAGAAGTCATCGCCGCCATCAAGCACCGTGGCATCAGCTTCACGCCCGATGAGAAGTGGATGAAGGCGATGGAAGGCGAGGGCGTTGATCCCAAGGTGACTGCAGCGCTGAAGACTGCCAAAGTCCTGCCGCCCTCGGCTGAGAAGTCTCCGTACAAGCGCACAGCGCAGCAGAAGCAGGGTGATCCCGACAAGGCATTTACCTCGGCCGCCGCTACGCACGAGGGATTGTATGGCATTCCGTGCATCGTTCACTGTTGTCTCGAGACGCATGGCTCCGCCTCGGAGTGGAGCGGCAACGATCTGACGGTCCACATCTCGACGCAAAATCTTTCAGGCATTGCGGCGCAGATGGCCGAGCCGCTGAATACACCCGCTGCCAGCATCCGAGTCTTGCAGCAGAACATCGGTGGCGGATTCGGCAGCAAGTTCGCCGCTGATCGCTGGGACGTTATCGCGGCGAAACTGTCCAAGTCTGCCGGCGGCAAGCCGGTGAAGATGATGCTTTCGCGCGAAGAAGAATTCCAGGTCGCCGGCATGAGACCGTCGGCCTTCGCGCGCGTCAAGATCGCCGCCGATAAAAGTGGCAAGCTGGTGGCGTGGCAGTCGAACTCCTGGGGCACCGGCGGAATGGGAGGCGGAGGCACGCCGCCGATTCCGTACATCTTCGATGTTCCCAATCAGCGCAAGCAGCACACCGCGATCTCCACCAACCAGGGCAGCGCGCGCGCCTGGCGAGCGCCCAATCACCCGCAAGCTGCCGTCATCACCATGTGTCCATTCGAAGACCTCGCCGCCAAGCTGAACATGGATCCGGCGGCGATGCTTCGCGCCAACATGGACATCCTCGGACCTCGCGCCAAGGTCTACGCTGAAGAGCTCGACATTGCCGAGCAGCTAATGGGCTGGAAGCAGAACTGGCATCCGCGCGGAGACAAAACCGCCGGCCCGGTGAAGCACGGCTTGGGACTGTCGATCCACACCTGGGGAGGCCGTGGCCACAACAGCGATCAGGACCTGAGCATCAACCCAGATGGCTCGGTCGACCTCAAGGTTGGCAGCCAGGACCTGGGCACCGGAACGCGCACCATCATCGCCATCGTTATCGCCGACACGATCGGCATTCCGTTGGAGATGGTGACGGTGCACATCGGCGACAACCGCTATCCACCCTCCGGCGGCAGCGGCGGAAGTACCACGGTTGGCGGCGTCAGCTCAGCCGCACGACGCGCTGCAGTCGATGCTCGCGACGCACTGTTGGAAAAGGTCGCGCCTACACTGAAGGCGAAACCGGAAGAGCTGGAAGTTGCAAACGGTGTGGTGCGAGTGAAGGCCGATCAATCGCGCAGCTTGAGCTGGAAAGACGCGTGCGCCAAGATCGGCGCCGTACCTCTCACAGTACGCGGAAAAAATCCCGACAAATCCAAGCCACCCGACCTCACCAACAGCGGCGTCGGCGGCGTGCAGATGGCCGCCGTCTCCGTCGATGTCGAAACCGGTATCGTGCGCGTCAACAAGATGGTCGCGGTGCAGGACTGCGGCTACATCATCGATCTCAAAACCGCCGAGAGTCAGGTCAAGGGCGCGCTCATCATGGGCATCAGCTACGCGCTGTATGAGGAGAAGATTCTCGATCCGGTGACCGGGCGCGTGCTCAATCCGAACCTGGAGTTCTATCGCATCGCCGGGCTGAACGACATTGGCGAGTTGGTGGTCCACATGATGACCGGCAAAGGCTACGACGATCGCGGCGTCATCGGGTTGGGCGAGCCCCCGGTAGTCTCGCCGGGAGCGGCCATCTCCAACGCCGTCGCTAACGCCATCGGCGTGCGTGTGCCGTTCCTGCCGCTCACGCCCGCGCGTGTCATCGATGCGCTGGAGAAGGGAGGCCGCGCATGAGAGGCATCAACCACGGATTTACACGGATGAACACGGATCGGAGTTTGGTCTGCGAAGATTCATGTCAGGGCACAAGCTTCCCTGATTTGGAAAGGTCGGGTTGGAATGGTCCGCGTCAGGGCACGACTTCAGTCGTGCCGAAAGCGCTCTCTAGTTCCTGTCATCCTGAGCGAAGCGAAGGACCTGCTTTTCCTCGCTGCGCCAATCGTGTGGAGTACGCCTTCGAGGCGTACAGAACCGCCAGCCTATTGCCAAGCTCATGCACGCCTGAAGGCGTGCTCCACCCGTTTCACGGAGGCGCCCATGCAAGCCTTTGAATACGCCAGCCCCAACAGCAAAGAACAAGTCGCTGCGCTGCTCGGCACCTCGTGGGAGCAGGGAGCAATCCTCGCCGGCGGCACCGATCTGCTGGCCCTGATGAAAGACGATGTGGTCACCCCCAAGCGGCTGGTCAACGTCAAAGGCATCGAGGCACTGCGCGGGACGAGCTATCAGCCGGGCAACGGGCTGCGCATCGGCGCGCTGACCACCCTGGCCGAGCTGATCGAGTCGAAAGACCTCGCGCAATATCCCATGCTGCTGGAAGCGGTGAACGAGGCGGCCAGTCCACAGATTCGCAACCTCGCAACTATCGGCGGCAACATCTGCCAGCGTCCGCGCTGCTGGTACTTCCGCAGCGGCCTGGGCCTGATGCCGAAGACCAAAGACGGCAAGTCGATGGTCGTTGCCGGCGACAATCGCTACGCCGCGATTCTTGGCACCCAGACCGGCGCGTACTTCGTTAGCCCCTCGACGATTGCACCCGCGCTGATCGCCTATGGCGCGAAGGTCCGCATCTACTCGGCGGAGGCTGCAGGTAGCGGAGTGCGCGAGCTACCGCTGAGCCGCTTCTTCAGAACTCCCAAGTCGGCGAACGAACGCGAGCACGATCTCAAGCCCGACGAGATGGTAATCGAGCTGATTGTGCCTCCTCCGCCGCAGAACCTGAAGACCGGCTACTACGAAGTTCGCCAGAAGGCGGCATTCGACTGGCCGCTCGCCATGGCGGCTGTCGCGCTTCAGATGAACGGCAATACGGTCAAGAGCGCGCGCATCGTCATGGGACACGTTGCCCCGATTCCGTGGGTTTCCGACGAAGCCGCCGCGGCGCTGATCGGAAAGACGATCACGCCTGACACTGCAATGGCAGCGGCCAACGCGTCGGTAACTCACGCCAAGCCGCTCAGCATGAACAAATACAAAGTCACACTCGCGAAGGCCGCGGTGAAACGCGCCGTGTTGAACGCCGGAGGTGCCGCATGATGGTTTTGAAGGGGCGCAGCTTTAGCTGCGCCATAACCGTCGCCCCGACCTTTTGTCATCCCGAGGGAGCTTTAGCTCCCGAGGGATCTGCTTTCACCGGAGGTGCCGCATGATGATGCTTCCCGATCAAGAGCGCTTCGATACCACCTGCGAAGGACTATGCCCCGCGCTGCGCTGGAAGCAGCAGTTCATCGGAGTCGCGCACGACCCCACAGTGCCTCCGACGAATGATGGCTTGTTCTGGTGCCTGCACACCCAAACCTGCATCGGTCCCGACGGCATGCTGGCTGAGCCGGGCAACTGCTCGTCAGCTTCGCGTGCCTGTCATGGAACAGGGAAGTGTGGGTGAGAAGAAGCAATTAGCAATCACTCTTATCGTGTCATCCCGAGCGGAGGTCGCCGCGGCGACCGCAGTCGAGGGACCTGCAGTTCTCGCCGGCGGCGAGCCGGCAAATATAATGGCGCGGACTTTAGCCCCTGAACTAAACAGGGCCATTGATGATTTTCATGTTAACTGCTCTCCTGCTGCTCGTCTTAGGCTTCTTTCCTGACCTTGACGCCCCGCCGAAGTACAAGGCGTGGGTGCAAAATCACGAAGTCTGGATGGAAACCGACGGCGGAAGTCGGCAGGTTCTCTACGACGCGCTCGCTGCAGGCCCGGTAGCTGCCTCGCCAGACGGTAATCACGTCGTTTACGCACAACGCAATCCACTGTTTGACACTCCTCATTCTGGCAACACGCCGTACAAATTCCTGGTTCTCGCGAAGAGCAACGGCGAGGAGGTTTGGAAAATCGGATTCGAAGAAGCTTGCTGCCAAGACTTCTCCCAGGTCGAATGGATCGACGATCATCGCATTGGTGCAATGTACTGTGGCCACGCTAATTGTTTCTATTGGATTGTCGACGCCGAATCTGGAAAGGTCGTGCAGAGGCTGCGTGACGGCTTCGATTTCCTCTGGTCGCATAATCGAAAGTGGGTAGCGCACCGCCAACTCGGACCTTGGTCACGAAGAAGGCGATGGGCTGATGTTCAACA
Source organism: uncultured Acidobacteriaceae bacterium (assembly GCA_963846795.1). Lineage (GTDB taxonomy): Bacteria > Acidobacteriota > Terriglobia > Terriglobales > Acidobacteriaceae > CAVVDY01. The sequence continues at coordinate 342,541 of CAWJXJ010000009.1, read as the reverse complement.
GCGATCACCTCGTGTATCCGCAACCCTGGCCGAAAACTGGTTATCGCAACATTGGGGAGTTGACATGGTCTCCCGACGATATGTGGGTGTCGTTTGGTGAGATGGATCATCCCACCGAGGACAGCTATCTCGTGCTGGTCAGCCCCGAGGGCGAGGTCGTTCGCGAAGACTTGCCAGCCGACGTGCCGGACAACTCACGGGTAACCTGGACCGACAGCTCTCACGTCGAAATCACGACCTCTCGCGGGACATTGAAGTTCGAGTTACGGGGCAACACTCTACACCAGATAGCCGAGGGGAAAGGCAAGTAGCGGGCGGAATTGGCAGGCCCTGATACAAGCCTGCGTATATTCGCCCCGTCGCATAGCACCAAAGTAATCCACCTTCGTTCAGAATTTGTCCCAAGAACTGTGATGGTAATCACATACATAGTTATGCAATTGATTTACTTTGGTTCTGCGATGCGTAGGCGTACGAAATTGGCGCTGGGTGCGCTCCATACTAGTCACTGAGCCGAAAGCTGGAAAGTCGCCGATTCCGCTGCAAGCGGTTGAGGCACGGCCCGGCTGCACCACATCCAATTAATCTACCGACCCACGTCCAGTTCGCGGGACAAGTGAGCGCGCTCCACCTTTTTGAATCGAGTAGCAGGAAGCGTCGGGTCAACGATAGTACAAACAGCAGATAACAAAGCGAAACGTAACCCCGAGTAGTTAGAACGGAACGGATTCCATCCTCACCACGCCCGGCGCTAACCAGCGCCGAGGCCGCGAGCTCCCGCAGGCCCGCGATCCGTCTAAGCCTCGGCTCAAGCTCACTCGCTTTCCGTCCAATACAATCCTGATATGCGGCTTCTTCACGCAGCTCTCATTCTTCTGCTTACAGCCGGTCTCGCCCATGTGGCGGCGGCTCAGCAACCAGCCACAGCTACCACTGCGCCCGCGGATGTCGCATCGATTCCGGCAGATGCCACAAAGGACCCGTCAGGCTTGGCGACCAAGGTATTGAAGCCGGGCACGGGCACCGACCATCCGGCCGCGGACGAAGTCGTCGTGGTCGATTATTCCGGCTGGACCAGCGATGGCAAGATGTTCGACAGCACGGCCCAAAGCGGCCCGCGCACGCTGACTCTCAACCGCCTCATCCCTGGCTTGAGCGAAGGCATACAAATGATGGTGGTCGGCGAAACGCGCCGTCTCTGGATTCCGCAGGCGCTGGCCTTCAAAGGTCAACCGGGAAAACCAGCGGGGCAAGTGACATTCGACGTAACGCTGCTGGCCATGCCGCTGCGAGCTCCTGCCGATGTGAAGGGTCCGCCTGCGGACGCTACCGAAACCAGGAGCGGCTTGTACTACAAGGTGCTGCAACCCGGCGCCGGTCAGCGCCACCCCAAGAAGATCGACGAAGTCGTAGTGCAATACACCGGCTGGACCACCGACGGCAAGATGTTCGACAGCTCTTACATGCACGACGGACCCATGACGCTTCCGCTCGACCGCGTCATCGCCGGATGGTCCGAAGGCATACCGCTGATGGTGGAAGGCGAGAAGGCGCGCTTCTGGATTCCGGAGAAACTTGCCTACAAAGGTAAGAATCCTCCCTATGGAATGCTGGTGTTCGACATCGAGCTGATCAGGATACGGTGAGTAGTTCGGCTGAGCGATCGATGATTATGTTGGGATGGTCTCTAGTCTTCCACCAGTCCGTCGAGTAAATCAGTTTCGAACTTGATTTTGTGCGGTTCGCGCGTACAGGCGAGGTGATACAGCTCGACGTAGGGCGGGCGGTCGATATTTTTGCGTAAGCGGCCGAACAGCGGCTCTTGCGTCTTGTGCTGCATGAAGGCCAGGATCTTCTTCTCGAAGCGCTCACGACCGATGTCGATGCTGGCGGTGATCACCGGCGGCGCGATGGCTTGCCGGTCAGCCAGCTTGTATCCGCTGGTGAGGTAGTACAGCTTTTGCGAAGAGTAGGGCGCACCGGCATCGGGATATCGATCCGATCTTCCAGCCCATTGAAATGCAACCGTCGCGAAGACTCCGGCCATGGCGTGATCGAGATGTCCGGTCATGCCGCCGTCGGGGCCAAAGGTGATGATCACCTGCGGACGTATTTCGCGAATGCGCTTCACCAGTTCGCCGGCCACTTCGTACAAATCGGTGCGATCGAGGTGCGCGTCCTGATAGCCAAGCACCCCCCAATGCTTTACCCCAAGCAGTCGGCAGGAGTCTCCCAGTTCGCGCGTGCGCATCTCGGCCAGTTCGGCGTCTGTCTTTGCGCCGCCGCGATTGCGCGCCGCCGTGCCCGCCGTCAGACAGATGACGCTGATCTCGACTCCGCGCTCAGCATACAAAGCCAGCGTGCCGCCGAAGCCGCCAGCTTCGTCGTCGGGATGAGCGGTGATGCAGAGAAGTCTTGGCACTCTCGCGACCTAGTTCACTGCAAGCAATCTAGCAAATCGTTTTGTATCAGGGCACGGCTTCCGCCGTGCGGCGAATGACCTCTCTCCTGTCATTCTGAGCGAAGCGAAGAACCTGCTTTCGTACGCCCTGCCATTATGCCGGATAGAACGACCACGGACGTCAGCGCACGCCCTTGTTCGTCTGAAAAAGCTCTTCGCAAGTAGAACTTTGTGCGTATGGCTGGAAACAACAGGTTCTTCGCTACACTCAGAATGACAGATTAGGAAGGAACTCGGCTCAGGATGACCGAAGCTAAAGTGCGACCGCTTACACGACTAAGTGTGGCCTGCTTTGGGGCAGTAGTCGCGACGCCACACCGAAGTTCGCGACTACGAGGGTCTTTCTTCATGTGAATGCCGTCTTTGTGCTTCGCGCCGCAGAAGCAGCATATCTCCCAGATCCGTAATCTCTCGGGAGTTTGCCAAACCCATATCTTGCGACGGGGCCACCGCTTACGGAAGCATTTGAGACACATACTGTGACGCCATTTTCCTGCGCTCATGCCATACCTCCGGTCGTTCTCGGCTCAGGTTGCTAAACTGGCTCTGATTCAGTGATAATAATGCTTCGCCTCTAACAGCGGAGGTCTGACCTGTGCCAATCCAGGCGTGGGTTGGGATGTGGAGCGAACAAGGGTTCGCTGGAGCATCCGCCAATTTGGTTAAAGCTGTACGGTCGTCGCATGAGGCGCCCGTTACCTGACAAGCAGGAAAGGAACAAATTCTGTGCTGATGATTCGTCTGTCGCGCCGTGGCGCGCGCAAACAGCCCCACTACCGTATTGTCGTTATCGAAAAGGATCGCGCCCGCGATGGCCGCTCGGTTGAGGTCGTCGGGACCTATAACCCGCGCACCGAACCCGCCACCATCGTACTGAAACGTGATCGCGTGGACCACTGGGTGTCGAAGGGCGCGCAGTTGTCGGACCGCGTTCGCAAAATCGTGGCCAAGGCTCCGGTTACTCCGGCGGCTTCGTCTGAGCCCATTACTCCGGCGACCGTGGCGGCGAGCGAGCCGGAATCGCCGGCTGTGGCGTAGAATTTTCGCGAGCTAAGTTGTTTGCTATCTAATATTTGCCTGTAAGTCTCGCGGAATCAATTATTTGCGATAGAAATGTGGGCTAAACTGTTGAAAATAAGACATCGCAAATACGTTTTTTTCAACGATTATCGTTATCGGACGTAAGCAAGCTAGCGGGAACTAGGAGTTCGCAATGGCTAACCCTTCCGCGGTGAATCTGGTTTCTTTGATGGAACTTCTCGCCAAGTCGCTGGTCGAGAAGCCCGACGAGGTATTCGTCGAGGAATTCGACGAACCCGGCCACAAAGTGATCGAGCTGGAAGTAGCGGAAGACGAGGTGGGCCGCCTGATCGGGCGACAGGGCCGCATGGCGCGGAGCCTGCGCACCATCATGAACGCCGCCGCGTTGCGTACGCACAAGCGCTACGAGTTGGAGATCGTCGAATAAGCGAATACGTCACCATCGCGCGCGTGCTGGGGCCGCAGGGCCGTCGCGGCGAGGTGCTGGCCGAGCTGCACACCGACTTTCCCGAACGCTTCGACGAGCGGCGCGAGCTGTCAGGGTTGGCGACGAATGGCGAACGGCGCGAGTTGCAGCTCGAAGAGCATTGGTTCCACAAGGGCGGAATCGTCCTGAAGTTTGCCGGGGTTGATTCGATCAGCGATGCCGAGCAGCTTGCAGGATGGGAAGTGCAGATTCCGCGCGAGCAACGCGCCGAGCTGGAAGAAGGCGCGGCGTACGTCAGCGAGTTGGTCGGCTGCGAAGTTTGGATTGCAACTGAGCCTGACAATAAGTTGCTCGGCGAGATCGCTGATGTGGATTTGAGCGGCGGCGCGGCTCCGCTGCTGGTCGTACGAAACGCGGAGGGTCAGGAATACCTGGTGCCGTACGCGGAAGAGTTTTTGCAGTCCGCCGATTTGGCTTGCGGACGTATACAGATGAAGCTGCCGGAAGGCTTGCTGGAGTTGCAGGCTCCGCTTAGCGCGGATGAGAAGCAGCGGCAGAAGCGGGAAGCGGATGAGGCCCGGGCGGCGGGCGAACGCAAGAAGCGGCATTGAACACACTTGCGCAAGATTTTGATTTGTCATCCTGAGTCCGCCGCGGCGGACGAAGGACCTGCTTTTTCGCGGCTCGCACGAAAGCAGGTTCTTCGGTCGCAGTTGCGACCTCAGAATGACAGATCGTAAAGGTTGCAGTCCCCTGCGCTCAGGCGCAAACGGGGTAGACCCAAGATGAAGTTCGAGATCGTTACCATTTTTCCGGACTTCTTTCGCGGGCCGCTGGATTACGGTATCGTGCGCAAGGCGCGTGATGCCGGGCTCATTGAAATTGGCGTACACGACCTGCGGGCGTTCACGCACGATCGCCATCGCACCGTCGATGACCGGCCGTTTGGCGGCGGCGAAGGCATGGTGCTCAAGCCGGAGCCCATCTTTGAATGCCTCGAATCGCTGGCGGTTTCGTCGCGCGACCAGCGGCTGAGCGCCGGTGCGAAGGAGACGGTGATTCTGCTGTCGCCCCAGGGCGAGCTGTTCACCCAGAAGGTAGCGCAGCAGTTGATGAGCCGCGAACGCGTGGTGCTCATCTGTGGACGCTACGAAGGTGTAGACGAGCGCGTGAGCGAGTTCCTGGCGGACCGCGAGATCTCCGTCGGCGACTTTGTGCTGAGCGGAGGCGAGCTTGGCGCGGCGTTAATCGTCGATGCCATGACGCGGCTGATTCCCGGCGCGTTGGGCAATGCGGCCTCGTCGCAGCAGGAATCGTTTACGGCGGGAACGGCTGAAGCGCCGATAGCAGTCGCAGGAGAGCCGCCGAGTTCAACCTGTGCGTCGGGCGGGCTGCTGGATTATCCGCACTACACGCGGCCAGCCGATTTCGCCGGGCTGAAAGTGCCGGAGGTGCTCGTCAATGGGAACCATGACGAGATTCGGCGGTGGCGGCGGCGCAGGGCCCTGGAGAAGACATTGCGCACGCGTCCGGATTTGCTGGACGGCGCCGAGTTGAGCAAGGAAGATCGCAAGCTGCTGGCCGAAATCGAAACGGAGAAGGGTAGTGCGGCGCTTTAGCGCCGCGTAGCGACGCGATGATGGACGTGATCCTGAAGCGTTTCGAGAATGCGGACGAGGTCCGCGTGTTCGAGAAGGGCAAGCTGGAACTGGTCTCGCTCGGCGGCATGACCATTGGCCGTGCCAGTTACGAGCCCGGTTGGAAGTGGTCAGAGCATGTCGGCAAGGCGGTGGGCGCGAAGAGCTGCCAGGTGGAGCATGTCGGCATGGTGATCGCCGGCGTTGCAACCGCAGCCATGGATGATGGTCGTGTGATTGAGATGCGAGCCGGCGATGTGTTTTACATTCCGCCGGGACACGACAGTTGGGTAGTTGGCGACGAGCCGTATGTCTCGTTGCACTTCATGGGCGCGAGTGAATACGCGCGAACAAAGAAGTAGCGGAGAACGCATGTTTGAAGGGGCACGGCTTCAGCCGTGCCATAGACGGCTGTGAATATGACGGCTTTAGCCGCTGGGGAAACTCTCAGCATTGAGACGACTGCGAATTCCCTCAGGGGCTGAAAGCCCACTCGTTATGCAGCAAACGGCACGGCTAAAGCCGTGCCCCTTCAAAGACAAACGATTTTAGGCCGCCGCGAGGCGCGTAAACACAGAAGGAAAAAGAAAATGTCTAGTTCACCGATTATTGACCGTTTGATTGCCAAGACGCGGCGTACCGATCTGCCCCAGTTCAAGCCGGGCGATACCGTTCGGGTGCAAGTGAAGATCAAGGAAGGCGACAAAGAGCGCCTGCAGGCCTTTGAAGGACTGGTGATCGCGAAGAGCGCTGGCAATCAGCCGAGCTTCACCGTCCGCAAGATGAGCTTCGGCCAGGGCGTGGAGCGTATTTTCCCGCTTAACTCGAAGGTCATCGAGAAGATTGACGTACTGCGCTCAGCCCACGTTCGCCGCGCCAAGCTGTATTACCTGCGCGCACTGCGTGGCAAAGCTGCCCGCCTGCGCGAAGTGGACACCCGCACGCGCGAAAAGAAATAGCAAGTCGTTCCATACTTTCCGCTTGTCATCCTGAGCGGAGTGAGCCACGTCCCGCTCTGCGGGACGAGCGAACGCAGTCGAAGGACCGCTACCTGGTCAAGAATGCCTGGCGGTAGATAGGGGTCTTTCGACTCGTCGTTGCACTCCTCGCTCAGGATGACAGCGACAAAATCCCCTTTACGTGTCGTCGTCGCGGTCGACCTCATTCTTGAGGTCCTCAAGCGCCTGGTGTCTTTCCGGACCGCGCAGCCGTTCATTCAACTCATGCAGAGCAACCGCAATCACGTGGTAGTGGTGCAGTTGGCCGAAGTCGCGGTCGCGCGTGACGTGCAGCCAGATGTCGTGCATCAGCTTCAGGTCCTGCGGACGCATGCGCGGAGTATGCGGCCCGAGAATGTACTCCCACTTGTGGCCGTTTGGCGCGTAGACCTCGAGGCGCATGCGCGGCTTGGGATCGGGCAGCCGCTCCCAGGCGTCGCCCGTCAGCTTGCCTTGTTCTTCAGGGTTCAACTGGTTCGACAAGCCGCAGATCACGCGAGTTGAGCCTAACCTCGCGGCAGTCGCCATGATTCCCTCGAACACGTCATTGGTCGGGGTCACGAGCAACGAGACGTGTTTTCCTTGTTTCTCGGCGAGATTTACGACCGCGGTAAACAACTGCCGCTCGTACTGCTCGAAAACCTCCGATGTCTCCATCCGCTCACTGCCGCTGAAGGAGTGCTCGCGATGATAGACGCGTGCGGTCATCACCACCACATCCCGCTGCGTGGTATCGGTTTCCGCCAGCACGTTGCGCAGATATGCGAGGTTCTTTGGATCGCGTACCGCGACCAGGATGCTTCCCGGCCTGACCTCCATGGCCTCGGCACTGAGTTCTTCGCGGGCCGCTACCCGGAACTGCTCGAGGTCATGCTGTTTACCTTCGGCGGTGCGCAGACTGAGCTTCTCTGAGACAGTAAATATGCCGAACAGCGCAAGGCTGAACGCCACACCCGAGATGGTCGCGAGCTGCTTGGTGAACAGGTTCACGATGGCAGTCGCGAACAGCAGCAGCGAGATGAGCGCCAGTCCGATGGGAAGCTCAATTTTGCCGACGCGAATGTTGCCCGGGACCTTCCACTGCCGGTTCTCCGGCTCGGTGAATCGCAGCACCAGAACCGCCAGCGACTTGAAGGCGAAGCTCCAGATAACGCCGAACGCATAAAGCGAAGCCAGCAGATAAACGTTGCCGCGGCTCAGGATGATGGTGAGCACCTGCAACCCGGCGATCAAGTTGATAATGCGGTGCGAGGTTCCGTATTTGTGATGGGGATGGCGAAACCACGGGGTGAGCACGCCGTCTTCGCTGATGCGGTTCAGCACACCATTGGCGCCCACGATCGCGGTGTTCACTGCACCCGAGAGAATCAGCGCGCCGACCAGTACCACAAATCCCTGGAAGAACAGTCTCAGCGTGTAGGGCCCGACGACATTCATCGCCAGGCCGCTGATCAGGTTGGCGAAGTAGTCGGGCCGCACCTTATCGGGGATAATCATCACCGCGAAGAACGAAACCAGCGACGTGAACAGCAGGCTGTAAACGAAGATGACCAGGCCGGTCTTTTCCAGGTTCTTCAGCTTGGGATGCTCGATCTCGCGGTTTATCTGGGCCAGCGATTCTTCGCCGCTCATGGCCAGCACGGAGTGTCCGAAGCCCACCAGCAGCAGCACCCAGGTCAGACTTGCCGCCCACGAGTGATAGAGCCAGCCCAGAGACTCGTGATCCATCTTTATGTTGGCGCGACCGGGGAAAGGCGGCAGGTGCGCCGGATGCATAATCAGGGTGACCAGGCACCAGCCGATCAACAGCACCACCATGACGGTGGTGATCTGCATGATGCGCAGCGCTTTTTCGCTCGACTCGTGAATGCCCTGGATGTTCTTCCACCAGAAGTAGATGGTAACCAGCACGCCGAATGCGGCAGCGATGTAGTTGATCTGTGCGTCGCCCCAATTTACCGGATGCCCGATATGGCCCATGAAGTCGTAGATCAGGCTGGCGAGGTATTGTCCCGCAGATACGGCGCTGATCGGGCCGGTCAGCACGTAGTCAAACAGCAGGGCGGAGACCGACAGCTTGGCGAGGTTGCCGCCCATCGCCTCTTTGACGACCTTGTACACGCCGCCCCGAACGAACATGCTGCTGGACTCGATGTAGATGGAGCGCACGGCGTAACTGAACAGCATTACCGCCAGAACGAACCAGGGAGCGCTCTTGCCAATGACTTTCTCGGCGTCGCCGCCCACGTAGTAAGCAGATGATGCGAGATCGGAAAGGACAATGGCGGCAGCGCGCCAAAAGGAGATGAAAGTCAACATCACCGTGGTGGCGACGAAGACTTTCACGGCAGGCTTTTGCAGGGTATTTTGTGAAGCCATGAGTTATAAAACAGAGGTGCTCTTTTAGGATAGTCCCACCGACGGTGGTGACAGCCGCATCTTTACGAATTCTTCATGATTTTTTTAGGCGTCTATTTAGAAATTAAAAGACTTCGAATCAGGCAGATGGAAGCGGAAAATTAGCGCCAAAAGTGCCAGTTTCCCGCCATGGCAGATACTGCGGCGGCTCGATTGCTTCCGCGGGATGGAAGAGTGAGCAATAGCGACCGGCTATCGCCTAAGTGAAGTCGTCGCGGTCGATCTCCTCTTTGACATCTTCCAGTGCCTGCTCACGTTCGGGGCCCTCTAGACGTTCATTCAACTCACGCAGAGCCACCGCCACCACATGATAGTGGTGTAGTTGGTTGAAGTCGCGGTCACGCGTGAGGCGCAGCCAGATATCATGCATCAGCTTGAGGTCCTGCGGCCGCATGCGTGGGGTGTGCGGGCCAAGGATGTACTCCCACTTGCGGCCGTCCGGAGCATAGACCTCGAGGCGCATGCGCGGTTTGGGGTCGGGCAGCCGCTCCCAGGCATCGCCCGTCAGCTTGCCTTGTTCTTCCGGCGTGAGCCTGTTCGAGAGCCCGCACACCACGCGAGTTGAGCCCAGTCTCGCGGCCGTCGCCATGATTCCCTCGAACACGTCGTTGGTCGGCGTGACCACCAGCGACACGTGCTTGCCCTCCTTCTCCGCCAGGTTCACCACCGCGGTGAATAACTCGCGCTCGTACTGCTCGAACACATCAGAGCTGTCTACCCGCTCGTTGCCGCTGAAGGAATGCTCGCGATGGTAGACGCGCGCCGTCATAACCACCACGTCGCGCTGGGTAGTGTCCGTCTCGGAGAGCACCTGTTTGAGATACGCGAGATTTTTCGGATCGCGCACGGCAACCAGGATGCTGCCGGGACGCACGTCCACCGCTTCGGCCGTGAGTTCCTCTTGCGGCGACACCCGGAACTGTTCGAGCTCGGATTCCCCTTTCGAATGTTCCTTGGCGTTAGCCCGTTCGGTGATGGTGAAGACCAGGAAGAACACCGCGCTGAAACTGACGCCCGCCATGGTAGCCAATTCTTTGGTGAACAGATTGACCAGCGCAGTCGCGAAGAGAATGACCGAGATGATGGCCACACCGACCGGGATCTCGACTCCCCCGATCTTCAGATTGCCGGGAACCTTCCATTCGCGGTGCTGCGGCAGCTTATAGCGAAGCACCAGCACCGCCAGCGACATGAACGAAAAGCTCCAGATGACACCGAACGCATAGAGGGAGGCCAACAGGTAAACATCGCCGCCGCTGGCGAGGATAGTGAGCAGTTGCAATCCGGCGATCAGGTTCAGTACACGATATGAGGTCCCGAACCGCTTCTGGGGCTTCTTGAACCAGGAGGTGAGGACGCCGTCCTCCACCAGCCGGTTGAGCACGCCATTGGCGCCCACGATTGCTGTATTCACCGCGCCGGAGAGAATCAGCGCGCCGACGACCACGACGAAGGCTTGGAAGAACAGCTTCAGCGTGAAGGGGCCGACCACGTTCATCGCCAGACCGCTGATCAGGTTGGCGAAGTAGTCGGGTCGCACCTTGTCGGGGATGATCATGACCGCGAAGAACGAGACCAGCGAGGTGAACAGCAGGCTGTAGATGAAAATCACCAAGCCGGTCTTTTCCAGGTTCTTCAGCTTGGGGTGTTCGATTTCGCGGTTGACCTGGGCGAGGGATTCTTCGCCGCTCATGGCCAGCACGGAATGTCCGAAGCCAACCATCAGCAGAACGAGCGGGAGCTTTGCCGCCCAGGTATTCAGCAGCCAGCCCAGAGATTCCTTGGTATGCGGAATGCCTTCCGTCCGGGGAAGCGGCGGCAGATGGGCGCCGGTCTTGAAGATGGTGATGAGGCACCAGGTGATCAGCACGATCACCATCACCGTGGTGATGCGCATGATCTGTATGGCGCGCTGGCTCGATTCGTGAATGCCCTTGGTGTTCTGCCACCAGAAGTAAACCGTGACCAGCGCGGCAAACAGGGCGGAGAAGTGGTTGACTTGTGGGTCGGTCCAGTGCACCGGGTGGCCGAAGCGCCCCATCGTGTCAGTGATGAGGCCTGCCAGATATTGTCCGGCGGATACAGCGCTGATGGGGCCGGTCAGGATGTAGTCGAACAGCAGGGCCGAGACCGACAGCTTGGCCAGTGTTCCACCGAGCGCGTTCTTCACCACGCGATACACGCCGCCCCGCACGAACATCGCGCTCGATTCGATATACAGCGCGCGCACCGCATAGCTGAACAGCATCACCGCCAGGACGAACCAGGGAGCGCTCTTGCCGATGACCTTTTCGGCGTCACCGCCGACGTAGTACGCGGAGGAAGCCAGGTCAGAAAGAACGATGGCGGCAGCACGCCAAAAGGAGATGAAAGTCAACATCACCGTAGTGGCGACGAAGACTTTTACCGCTGGTCTTTGCAGGGTCTGGTTCGATGCCATTGAGATGCGTGCGGGGAAAGCGCTCGATTAGGATACCGCCCCGAGCCGAAGAAGTGCGAATCTTTGCGAGCTATTTACCGTCGTGTACAACTTTCGATGCACATGTTCCGATATTGACCCTACGAGGCATTGGCGCGTTTGTACTCGTCGAAGGCTGCCAAGTACCGGTCGATGTCCTTCGTCTGCAGGTAGTAGGGAGTCGAGAGCCGGAGCTTTGACGGCTCGCCGCCGCGGATGCGAATCTTCTGCGTCTTCCACATCCAGTCTTCCAGCTTCATACGCTGAATCGGCGGAACGTTCACCGTCACTATGGCGCAGCGCATGGTTGCGTCGGGCGAGGTCCACGAGGTCGCGCCACGTCGGGTCATCTGCTGCAGCATGTAGTTGGCAAGCTGCCGCTGGCGGGCTTCGATGCGATCCATACCAATGGAATTGGCCATCTCGATGGAGGCGCGAAGTCCGGCAAGCGTGGGCACGTTGGAGGATCCAAAACGCTGGAAGCGCTCCGCGCGCAGCTTGGGCTCGTCCCAGCCCTCGGTGGCCAGAGTGTTCCAGACACGGTCAATGGTTTCGTCGCGCACGTAGAGAAAGCCTGTGCCCTTTGGCGCCTGTAGCCACTTGTGCGGGCTGGCGGAGTACATGTCCGCGCCGATTTCATGCACGTTCAACTGCATCATGCCCGGCACGTGCGCGCCATCGACGGCTGAGAGGATTCCCTTGGAACGGGCCAGCGAACAAATTTGTTTTGCCGGCAGAACGACTCCCGTCACCGTCGTGATATGGCTGAAGAAAATCACACGCGTGCGTGGGGTGATCGCATCATTGAACAGGTTGAGTACTTCGTCGGGCGACTTCGGCGGCAGAGGAAGCTTGACCTTCTTTACTACGACGCCGTAGCGCTTGGCCCGGAGCTGCCAGGGCTGCTCGCCTCCGGGATGCTCCTGATCGGTCATCAGCACTTCGTCGCCGGCCTTCATGTCGACGCCATTGGCGATGTAGCTGTTTCCTTCGGTGGCGTTGCGGACCAGCGCGAGTTCATCACGATTGCAACCGATAAACGCGGCCAGCGGATCGCGGTACTCGTTCCACGGGCCATAGCCCCAGATGGGGTAATCCTCGGGATCGGATTGGTCCATCTGCTCTTCTTTGCTGTACTGGTCGAAGACGGCGCGCAGCACCGGCGCGGGACTGGAGCCGACGGTTCCGTTGTTGAGGTAGATCTCGTCAGCCGGAATCAGGTACTGCTTGCGCAGCTCGGCCCAATAGGCATCTTCGTTGTTGGCGTATTGGCTGCGATCGGGCAGGGAAGCAGGGTAGTTCGCAAGCTGAGCCAGGAGCGGCTCGGCGAAAGCAAGACTGGCGGCCAGTCCAGCACTACGAGAGAGAAACTGCCGGCGATCGAGCATTGGGCACCTCGAGATTGAAGCGGCATGATACGACTTGGCTATGCAACGTGGCAACCAGGTCAATGAAGGCGTTGGATCAATGGCTTTGACCGGTGTAGAATCCCGTGCAGCTTATGCCGATTCCTAGACTCCAGGTGTTCTGTAGCCATGTCAATACCGAGTCCCTGGTCGCCGATTTCTTGCACGAACGAATAACGCAGGATTTCCTGGGGCTCGTGGAGGTGTTCAATTCCTCCAACACCTTCAATACCCTCGCCGGCCAGGCGTGGTTAGATCAGCTTACTGAAGGGCTCAAGAAATCAGATCTGCACCTGGTTTTGTGTAGTGCGCAGGCGATAACACGATCATGGATCAACTTTGAAGCCGGGGCGGCCCGTGTTCGAGGAATACCCATCGTTCCACTTTGCTATCGGAGCTTAACCCCGGCACAATTGCCCATACCATTCGCGATGTATGAGTGGCTGGGCATTACAACTCCAGAAGGATGGCAAAAACTATACAAGACTATTTCTGACGAACTCGGAACAAACATCCCTCAAGCTGGATTTACGGACTACGCAGCTAAAATCGCTCAGCTTGAAACTGCATTCCGCAAACAGGAGGCGACGCTCGCAAAATTTGGCGGAGCGCCTACCGCCGATGCGGCACCGGAAATCCTGGAGTATCCCAATGTTCTTTGCATCTCCAGCCCACAATTTATGGAAATCGGGTTTAGCAATCAGCTGCAAACAGTCATCGACGCATTCCCCGCCACCGTGCAACATGCCCGTGTGCTGGACTCGAAAGTGCTCAAAGACGAGGTGATGCGGACCAAATATCATGTCGTTCATCTGGCCACGTACATATGTCCGCGTACGGGAGATGTTTATTTCTCGGAGGTTGATCTTCAAACCGGTGCATCCAGCCAAACCCCCGCCGACAAGATCACAGCTGACGCGCTTGCCAGTCTGTTGCAGCAGGCAGGAACGCAGCTGGTTGTAATCACCAGTTGTGACTCAAGCAAGCTGCTTCTGAGCTTGATTGAAACTGCACATATCGTGGCGACGGGCGATATGGTGAGCTCGAAAATGATGGCGCAGTGGGTGGAGGACTTTTATGAGAGGCTTACGCATCGGGTTCGTCTCTCGCAAGCACTGGAATACGCCACGAAGAACAGTGGCGCGCCAATGAGATTCTATGCCCGTCAGCCCAGGTCGATGGATGTGGAATTGCGAATGAGTTCGGAGCCAGAGGCGCAACCGGTCAGCTCGTGACCGCGATCATGGCACGACGGGTTTGATATCTAAAGCTAAAACTCCTGGAAGCCGGCACTCACCAAACCCACGACTTCGGCCTGCCTTTTCTTGTCACTCAACCCGTGCGCTGCGCCTTCGACCACAACCAGCTTTGTTCTGGCCGGAATCAGCTTAATCGCCGCTTGCAGCTCGTCGATGCTTCCGAATGCGTCGCGTGTGCCGCTGACGAAGAGCGCCGGCGTGTGCAGCTCAGGCAAGTGCTGCGTCCGCAACGAGGTGGGTTTCCCCGGGGGATGTAGCGGGTAGGAGAGCAGCAGTAATCCCTCAACGAGGTCGGGTTCGGATGCAGCCAGCAGGCTTGCTTGCCGTCCACCATAAGACGAGCCGCCGAGGAACGCTCGCCCGGGAAATTGCTGCTTCATTAAGCTGACGGCGCGCTTGAGTCCCTGCTGATCGCGCTTGGCATCAGCCGGAGATGGCGGCCCGCTCGGCTTGCGCTGGCGATACGGCAGGTCGCAACGCAAAACGCTCATTCCGCCTTCTGCAAAGGCATTGGCTAGCGCCAGCAGCAGCGCAGTATTGGAGTTCCCGCCGGCGCCATGCGTCAGCACCAGGAAGTCTCCCGGCCCGTCGTCGGCGCGGTGAAGTGTCCCGCGCACCGGAGCTTCAGGGTCGGAAAAATCGGAGAAGGGTTCTGCGCGCATTGCTTTAATCAGGATCCAGTCGGCCGAACGATGCTGACCCCACTTTCACCCGCACCAAACGTTTTACCACCGAGTTCACGGCGGGCACAGAGGCAGAAGCGGAAAATCCAATACACCTCCGGCGCCCTCCGTGTACTCTGTGGTGAACAGGTTTGATTGTTGTTCCGCCGCATCCGACAGGCGGGCTTTGCATCAATATGAACACGCATTAACTTGCACCGACAAAGCCCAATTTGGACGGTATTCCCAAAGTTATTGATGATGAAGAGCATTGTGCTTCGACCGTGGCCGGAAACCGCGAAATTCAGCTTAGCCGCATGATATTCTTGCCATAAGAGAGGCCGCCAGACCGGGCCTGTGCCATGCTAAGTAGCAGAGGCTACGACATTTTCTTCTTCCCAGAGCGCGGTTGCGCTCGTAACTACAAAGGCGGTTCCTAGTGAGTCAGCGCGAGAAATTCGAAACCAAAAAGCTTCCCATGATGCCCATCCGCGACGTTGTCATCTTCCCGCATATGATGACCCCGTTCGTCGTGGGCCGGGAGTCCAGCGTTCGCGCATTGGAAGAAGCGCTCGCCAGCGATAAAAAGATATTTCTTGCCACCCAGCACGACGCCAGTATTGACGAGCCCAAGGCCAACGAAATTTACCAGGTTGGCACCATCGTCAACATCGTACAGAGCCTAAAGCTGCCCGACGGCAACATCAAAGTCCTGGTCGAAGGCCTGGAGCGTGGCAAGATCCTCCAGGTGGTCGATACCGACGGCTACTTTGAAGCCACGGTCCGCACTGCGAAGTACGGAGCCGAGATGACGCCGCAGGTTGAAGCTGCCATGCAGCGCGTCACCGGTCTGTTCGAGCAGTACGTGAAGCTTTGCCAGTCGCTCAATTACGAGACGATGATCGCCGCAGTTCGCAACGACGATCCGGCCAAACTGACCGACACCATCGCCGCCAACCTCCAGCTCTCCATCGAAGAGAAGCAGGAGTTGCTGGAGATCTTCGATCCCGCCGAGCGGCTGAATCGCATAGCCGATGTGCTTGACGTTGAAATCGAAAAGTTGAATATGGATCGCACCATCCAGTCGCGCGTGAAGCGGCAGATGGAGCGGGCGCAAAAAGAGTACTACCTCAACGAGAAGATTAAGGCCATCCAGAAAGAGCTCGGCCGCGGCGAGAAGAGCGAGTTTGACGAGCTAAAGAAGAAGATCGACGCTGCCGGAATGCCGCGCGAGGTTCACGAGAAAGCATTACAGGAGCTGAAGAAGCTGGAAGCCATGCCGCCGATGTCGGCCGAGTCGACCGTCTCGCGCAACTATCTTGACTGGCTGCTGGCCGTGCCATGGAAGAAGCGCTCGAAAGAGATTCGCAACATCGACCTGGCCGAGAAGGTGCTCAACGAAGATCACTACGGGCTCGAGAAAATCAAGGAGCGCATTCTTGAATTCCTGGCTGTCCGTCAGTTGGTGAAGAATCCCAAGGGCTCGATCCTCTGCTTCGTCGGACCTCCGGGCGTCGGCAAGACCTCGCTGGGCATGAGCATCGCCAAGGCGACCGGCCGCAAGTTCGTGCGCATGTCGCTGGGCGGCGTGCGCGATGAAGCTGAGGTTCGCGGACATCGCCGCACCTACATCGGCGCTCTGCCGGGCCAGATCATCCAGATGATGAAGAAGGCCGGCACCAAGAACCCTGTGTTCATGCTGGATGAAGTGGACAAGATGTCGATGGACTTCCGCGGCGATCCCTCGGCGGCGCTGCTCGAAGTGCTCGATCCCGAGCAGAACTTCATGTTCGTCGATCACTACCTCGACGTGGAATACGACCTGTCGCAGGTCTTCTTCATCGCAACCGCGAACGTGCTGCACACCGTCCCTCCTGCGCTTCAGGATCGTATGGAAGTGCTGCGCCTGCACGGCTACACCGAGCCGGAGAAGGTCGAAATCGCCAAGCAGTACCTCGTACGCAAACAGCGCCAGCAGACCGGTCTGACAGAAGACAACATCCTCTTCACCGATGACGCTTTGCAGGTCATCATTCGCAGCTACACGCGCGAGGCTGGTGTGCGCAATCTGGAACGCGAGATCGGCAATATCTGTCGCAAGGTCGCGCGCAAGGTGGTAAAGGAAGGCGAGAAGTACAAGATCACGCTCACCGCCGAGAACGTCAACGAATTCCTTGGGGTGACCAAGTTCCGCGATATGGCGGCGAATGAGCGCAGCGAAGTTGGCCTGGTTACCGGCTTGGCGTGGACCGAGGTCGGCGGCTCGATCCTGGTGACCGAAGTCGCCACTGTCGACGGCAAAGGCAAGCTGACTCTGACCGGAAAACTAGGCGACGTGATGCAGGAGTCGGCCCAAGCTGCTATGTCGTATGTGCGCTCGCGCGCGTATCGCCTGGGACTGCCTCGTGACTTCTATCGCAACCTCGACATCCACGTACACGTGCCGGAGGGCGCTATCCCGAAAGATGGGCCATCGGCTGGCATCACCATAGCCACGGCAATTTCAAGCGCGCTCAGCCGTATTCCCGTTCGCCGCGACATCGCCATGACCGGCGAGATCACGTTGCGCGGCAAGGTGCTGCCCATTGGCGGACTGAAAGAGAAGCTGCTGGCGGCGCATCGCGCAGGCATCATGGAAGTCATCCTCCCGGCGGACAACGAAAAGGACGTTGCCGAGGTCCCGGAAAACCTGCGCTCTGCTATGAAGTTGCACTTCGTGAACACCATGGATGAAGTGCTGGCCCGCGCGCTGGAGCGCCCATTGCCTGAAGTCGTGGATGAGACGCCGGGCATCGCGGCTCTGCCTCCGGCTCAGGAGCAATCGCCGACGGCACACCAGTAAAGCTGTTTTAAGACATTACGACCCATCGCGAGTCTCCTTGCGATGGGTTCTTCTTTATGGCGGTGATTCCGAGACCACACTTTGTAACTTGCGATTTTTCCCACTTCGCCCCATATTTGGAAGATGAAGGTACTGACGCGCTTTGTCATCTCCGCCGCTGATGCGCGGCAATTCCCCCCGCCGGGCGCGCCGGAAATCGCCTTCCTGGGCCGCTCGAACGTCGGCAAGTCGAGCCTGATCAATTCACTGGTGGGCAGCAAGATTGCCAAGACCAGCAACACGCCCGGGCGCACACAGACGATCAACTTCTTCGAAGTGAGGCGTCACGGCAAGCCCAAGGCTGAGTTCATTTTTGCCGATTTACCCGGCTACGGCTACGCGCGCGTTCCGAAGGAGATTACGGCTAAGTGGGGAGAATTCATCAATCCCTATCTTGAGAAGCGTCCGTCCCTCGCGCTCTGCCTGTCGCTGGTTGATGTCACCATCCCGCCACAACAGCTTGATATTCAGTTGCTGGAGTGGCTGCGCCACGCTGATCGACGTTTCCTGATTGTTGCGACCAAGGCCGATCGTATCTCTGGCAATCAGCTCCGCTCTTCGCTGCATAAGCTTTGCGAGCAACTGCAGGTCAACATGGATCAGATTGTGCCCTTTTCGGCCAAGGCCCGTATCGGTCAGGATGAGTTGTGGCGCGCCATCCGCTCGGCGGTTCGCTTGGACGACCACGGTGCTGAGCCGATGCTCCCGACCGGGACGTAGTGGTGCGAAAGAACTGGGTCACCAAACAGGATCACCAAAGATGAATAGGGTGCCCCATTCGGGCTGGGCTTGCCCGGGTGGGGATTTTGTTTAGATCGCTACACAATGGCCCACAGGCGAAAAACCCCACCACGCCAAAAGATAGCGGAATGGGGCACCCGGTAATAGAACGGATAACCGCTTCAAGCGGGCCAAATTTCGAGTGCAGTCTTGCTGAGAATCTGCTCGCGTGCGCTGTCTGACAATGTCAGAGCTCGAAATTCCTTCAGGTTCTTCTCGACTTCGGGCACGCCCGGGCCGGGCCAATCCGTGCCAAACAGCGTCTTGTGCGCAATCTCCTCCAGGCGAGGGAAGTAGGTGAGCAGCGATTTGGGTGGAATGCCACTGATATCGAGGTAAACGTTGGGATGCCGGCGCACCAGGAAGAATGCAGTGTCCATCCAAAGCGGCCGGCCGCCATGTGCCAGCAGGATTTTCAGCTTTGGGAAGTCTACCGCGACATCGTCAACGTACATCGGATCTCCATATTTGTTGCGCGCGCCGGGGAAGATGGACGTTCCCGTATGCACCATGATGGGAATGCCGTTCGCCTCGGCGGCGCGGTAGATGATCTCCAGCTCCTTGACGCCGTTCACGTAATCGTTGGGATAGAGCAGTTGATGCGGCGGATGAATCTTGATCAGCCGAATGCCCAGGCGGACAATCTGCTCCATGTCGGCCAGCACGTTACGTGTGTGCCGCGGATGCAGACTCCCACAAGGTAGGAGTCGTTTGGGATCGGCTTTGACGTAGTTCGCGATCCACTCGTTGACCGCCGGGGTAAAGCCGATGACTTCGGGCGCGACGTAATTGATGAGCACGGCGCGATCGATACCGATGCGATCCATATAACCGAGAAACGCTTTCGGGGACCGACAGTATTCCTCAATTTGAGCGAAGTCCTTGCGCGTTTTCTTCATCAGCGCCAGCGCTTCGGGCTTGAACTCGTTCAGCGGCTGTATGTGGATATGGCAGTCGGTGATCATGGGAAGTTGTCAGTTGTCGGTGGTCAGTTGTCAGTTGTACCCGAGAAACAAACTATTGTCATCCTGAGCGGAGTGAATCGCCGCAGGCGAGAACGGAGTCGAAGGACCCCTATTGCCGGAAATCTTGCAACGACCCGCCTAATTCGAGGCGGCCATAACCGCACGCTTGGTGAATATCCGCACCATCTCGCGACGATACTCCGGAGTGAGCGCCGATGTGGTCAGAGGCTTGGCGGTCCTCGCTGCCATCTCGCCAATTCGCTCTGCAATGCCTTCGTCAGCGATTGCTCCGATGAGTTGCGCGTCAGCATCTTTCACCAGGTGAGGCGCGGGATTCACCGCGGTAATTGCCACACGTGCATCCTCGATGCGCCGGGATTTCGGTTCGACGCGAAGGGCGACGGCAACTCCGGCCAGCGGATAATCGATGCTCCCGCGCACGCGCAGCTTCTGATAGCTGCCACGCCAGCCTGCCGAGGAAACTGGAAGAAACACGCGAGTCACGATCTCGTCGGTGCGAGATGCAGACGCACGATTCCATCGTTCACGTAAAAGTCGCGCATAGCAATTCGCCTCGTTCCACTTGGCCCTGATATTTCAATGTCGGCGTCGAGGCATAGCAGCGCCGGAGGCGTATCACCGGAGAACGTTGCCCAGCAGAACTTGCCACCGGGCGCGACGTGGCAAAGATCGCCGTCTTTCTTCAAGCAGAAGCCGCAGCTTTTCCGCCACAGCAATGACTGGTTGTACCAAAGGCAGCGTGTATCAAGGCAGATGTTGCCGCCCAGCGTTGCCATGTTGCGAATCACGGGCGAGGCAACCGTCTTGGCAGCTTCGTAGAGCACAGGGTAATCGCGCCGAATAAGAGACGAATGCTCGATGACGCTGAGCGGCGTGAGCGCACCAATAACTATGCCATCTGCGCCAGACGAAATGCCGCTAAGCTCCGAGACACTACGCAGGTCGAGAAGATACGGCGGGGTGAATAGTTTCTGTTTCATAGACGGCAACAAATCGGTGCCGCCCGCCACAATCTTCGTATCATCCGGGTATTTGGCCAAGAAGCTCATGGTTTCGTCGACAGTCCGGGGGCGCAGGAGTTGGAAGCTGGGCAGGCTCATTGCTGACCTCCCACATTGCGGGATACCTTATGCCGTGCCGGGTCGAGAGGATGTCGCATAGGTCCTTTGCCGTTGAACCAGAGCGAGCCACCGTGCTCGCGGAATGTTGCGGGGGCTGTAGGATCAACCGATTCGGTCATCTCGATCTTCTTGTCTCCCCGCTTTACTCGTAGGGCCGACAGCACGCGCTCGGGGGTAAAAGGTGCTTCCCGCAACCTGACTCCCACAGCGTGGTAGATCGCATTGGAGATGGCGGGAATCGTTGCCGCCAGAGAACCTTCTCCAGCCTCTTTGGCGCCGAACGGGCCTTCGGGGTCGATGCTTTCGACGATGATGGTCTCGATTTCCGGCGACTCGACCGACGACGGGCTGCGATACTCCAGCAGTCCCGGGTTCATCATCAGGCCGTCTTTCCACACCATCTCCTCCTGCATGGCCTGGCCGAGGCCCATCCAGACGGAACCAACCACCTGGCCTTCGACGGCAACCGGGTTTAGCGCCCGACCGCAGTCATGCGCTGCCCACACTTTATGGACGGTCACTTCGCCCGTTTCCTCATCGACGCTGACCTCCGCCACTTGAGCTGAATAGGAGTACGCTGGCGACGGGCCGACGCCTCCGCCTTTATGCTTACCACCACGCGCTTCGATGGGCGGCGCGTAGGAACCGGTGCCGGTAAGCGCCCCATGGAAGTCGATTGCGGATACAATTGCTTCCTCGAAGCTCATGTGCTGCTTAGGACCCTCTTCTTTACGGGTTTGTAAGACCGATCCACGTAGGATCTGGCCGTCAACGCGGCCGCGGGGAGCATCAATCTGTTCCAGAAGCTCTGACGCTGTGGGATCATTGTCTGACTCTGTGGTACCCGTACGCCAAACATGATCGTCACGCATAATAACTTCCTCGGCAGAGCAGGCCATACGCCTTGCCGCGGCCCCTACAATGTTCTTCTTCACATCCTGTGCGGCCCGTAGCGCAGCATTTCCAGCCATAAATGTGACGCGGCTGGAGTATGAGCCGAGATCGATAGGAGTGAGATCGGTATCGGCGGCAATCACCTTTACTCGTGCCAAACTGCAACCGAGCACCTCGGCGACAATCTGCGCAGTCATGGTATCGGAACCCTGGCCGATCTCTGATGCGCCGGTGTATACCACCACTCCGCCGTCGCGGTCGATTTTGATGTTCACCGTCGAGTGCGGCATATCGGAGCGAATGATGCTGTTCGCCGCTCCGCTTACATAATGGCTGCAAGCCACGCCAAGGCCTCGCCCGCGCGGCATCCTGTTACGACGCCGATCCCAGCCTGAGCGTGTTACCACCTGCTCGATGCACTCGGGCAACCCGTAGCTCAGCACTCGCAGTCCGTTGACCGTGACCGTCGGCGGCTTGAGCAGGTTAACGCGCCTCACTTCTGCCGGGTCGAGCCCAAGATTGGCAGCGATCTCGTCCATCTGCGACTCGAAGGCGAAGCGCACGTTGACCGTTCCGTGGCCGCGCATGGCGCCGCAAGCAGGCTTATTGGTCAGCACGCGGTAGCCGTCGTAGCGGATATTCGGAATATCGTAAAGCGCGCCCAGTAGCGCTCCGGAATAGAGGATGGTTACCACACCGTAGGAGCAGTAGGCGCCGCCGTCCTGAATCACCTTGCAGGCGACGGAGGTGACGCGGCCGTCTTTCTTCACGCCGGTCTTCAGGTCGACGATGGTACGCGGCCGTCCGCGATGCGCCCAGAAGACTTCTTCGCGCGTGTAGGTGATCTTGACGGGTGCCTTGGCCGCGCGGGCAGCGACCGCTGCGATGATCTCCAGCGGAATGATTTCGCTCTTGCCGCCGAATCCGCCGCCAACCAGCGGCTTGATGACCCTGATCTGCGACATCGGCAGTTCCAGCACCAGAGACAACTTGTGCTGCAGGTAGTAAGGCACCTGGGTGGAGGACCACACTGTCAGACGTCCGAGATGCCCAGTATGCGGATCGAGTTCGAAGCTGGCGAGCGTGGAATGTGGCTCCATCGCGGCGTGCGTTACTTCGTTGGCGATGTAGCGCGCCTCGTGCACGTAATCGGCTTCCGCAAATCCGGCATCGGGATCGCCAAAAACGTGGTGGTAATCTTTTTCGATGTTGTGGGGACGCTCAGGATGAATGAGGTCGGCCTCTGCCTTCATCGACTGCTCGGGATCGAAATATGCCGGCAGCGGCTCGTATTCGACGTCAATGAGCTCAAGTGCCTGCTCGGCGATGTCTTCGCTGATAGCGGCGACACACGCGACGTTGTCGCCGATGTAGCGGACCTTGTCAACCGCGAGTGCGGTTTCATCGTGTCCTACAGGCAGGATGCCGTATTGGTTCGGCGCATCTGCGCCGGTGACAACCGCGACCACTCCCTCAAGCGCACGAGCACGAGAGGTATCGATGTGCTTGATGCGGGCATGCGGGTAAGGCGAGTGAAGAATCTTGCCGACCAGCATGCCGGGCAGGCTGAGATCGTCCGTGTACTTGCCGGCGCCGGTGGTTTTACCAGCAGCGTCGACCATCGCGATGGATTTGCCGATGATGGAAAAGTCAGACATAAGAAAACCAGTAATTAGCAACTAGCAATTAGCAATTAGGAAAAGCAGATCCCTCGCCCGCCTCCGGCGGACTCGTGATGACAATCGAAACAGCCGTCCTGCCGCATACTATTTCGCAGCTCCAACTGGTTCTTGCTGAGTGCTCTTCTGTTCCGCCTCAATTGCCGCGCGAATGGCCTGATACATCTGTGTATAGCCGGTGCAGCGACACAGGTTGCTGCTCAGGGCATCGCGTATTTCCTGCTCGCTGGGATCGGGATTGTTCGCCAGCAGCCACTTGATCGTCATCATGAAACCGGGAGTGCAGTATCCGCACTGCGAGCCACCGAAATCGCCATAGGCCTTCTGTAGAGCGGCGAGTCCCGCTTTGCCGGCAACACCCTCGACGGTTGTGATTTCATGGCCTTCGTAGCTGGCCGCGAGCATGGTGCAGGCCAGCATCGGGATGCCATCTACCTGAACCGTGCACGCCCCACACGAGGAATCGTCACAACCGCGCTTGGAACCGGTCAGATCCAGGTCCTGACGAAGCACGTCAAGCAGGAGTTTGTTGGCTTCTATCGCCAATTCGTAATTGCGGCCGTTCACGCGAAGTTCGATTAATTGCTTCTTCATATCAGCCCTGTTCAGTAAAGCGGTACGCTCTGATCGACCTCTCGCGCCCACCGGTCGATGCCTCCACGAAGCGATTGCACCTTTTCGAAACCTTGTTGACGCAGCCATGCCGTGACGTTCATCGAACGCACGCCATGATGGCAGACCACCACAATGTGGGAGTCCGGATCGAGCTCCTGATTGAATCGTGCTGGGATTTCTGCCATGGGGATGTGTTTGCTCCCGGCGATCCGAGCGGCGTTATATTCCCACGGCTCACGTACGTCCAGCAGCGTGATGCCAGCGTCGGTGTCGATCAAAGACTTCAGTTCAGTGTCAGAGACTTCGTAATCCATGCCTTGTATCACTTGCCCGTCCATACCGGACGGCGGCGCTCCATATGTGCGGTAATGCCTTCCTGTGCGTCGGCAGTTTTCATCAGTTCGTCGAAGTAGATCTGTTCGGCCCGTGCCAGTCCTTTGTCGAAATGAATGGCGTCCCATGCGTAAAAGGCCTTCTTGGCTACCGCAAGCGCCGCCGAACTCAACTGGGCCACCCGCTGAATACATTCCTGTACCAGCGTCTCCGGGTCGTCGGCGATACCGTTCACCAGACCGGCCGCAAGCGCCTCTTGCCCGCTGAGAGTTCGCCCGGTCAGGACCATTTCCGCCGCAAGTTTCTGTCCCACAATGGCGGATAGAGCCACGCTCGCAACCGGCGGGTAGCAGGCCAGCTTGATTTCAGGAAAACCCCACACCGAGTCCGGCGACGCGAAAGCAACGTCGCACATGAGTGCCAGTTCGGCGCCTCCGCCCAGACAATGCCGACGCACGCACGCGACGGTCAGTTTCTTGCTAGCCACCACAGAGCGAATGACGCTGTGAAATGCGGCGAGCGTGTTTCTGATCTTGTCGGCCGTGTGCTCGGCAATCTCGACCCCGCTGGAGAAGGCGCGCTCCGATCCCGCAAAGACGATGGCGCTGATCTCGGGACGCGTTTCAATCTGCTCCAGCGCAGCGCGAAGCTCCTCCATCATTCGCACATCGATCACGTTCAGTGGCGGATTCTGCAAGGTGATACGGGCCGCCGGCGGTCGCAGGTCAGCAGCGATACGGGTGAAAGCGGATTTTGGCGGATTCGTCATCGATTCAATAGTCAAAATGTCGGTCGCTATAGAGGTCCTTCGACTCCTCCACCTCGCGTTGCTCGGCGCCGTCGCTCAGGATGACAGCGAAGAAAAAGCAGGTCCTTCGTCCGCCGCGGCGGACTCAGGATGACAGCGAGGAAAAGCAGGCTCAGGATGACAAAAGCTAAACATATTACTTCCCCTTGAACACCGGCGGACGCTTCTCCAGGTAGGCGGCCAAGCCCTCCTTGGCGTCTTCGCTCTCAAAAAGGAGCTGCTGATTTTCGCGCTCCAACGCGAGCCCAGCCTCCAGACTGATCTCCCAACCGGTTTGCACAGAGCGCTTCATGCGGCCCACCGCCTTCGCTGCCTTGTGCGGCGGACAGAACCGACGGGCATAGGCCATCACCTGCTCCATGAAATTCGCGCTCTCGAATATTTGATTGATCAAGCCCAATTGAAGACCGCGCTCGAAATCGAAGGTCTTACCCTCGGCCATCAGTTCAATGGCTTTGGATTTGCCCAGTACTCGCGACAGTCGCTGGGTGCCACCGGTGCCAGGCAGCACGCCAAGGTTGACTTCGGGCAGCCCCATCTTGCCGGCGTCCCTGCGCGCAACGCGAATATCGGCGGCCAGCGCCACTTCTAATCCGCCCCCTACACAATGTCCGTTGATGCCGGCTATCACCAATTTGGGTGTGTTCTCCAAACGCAACAGAGTTTCATTTGCGTGCAGGCAGAAGTAGTACTTGAATGTGGGAGTAACTTCAGTGAGCATCTGGATGTTGGCGCCCGCACAAAAGAACTTGTCGCCTGTGCCGGTAAGGACGACGACGTACACGCTTTCATCCATGCGGGCCTGAAGAATGGCGTCATCCAGTTGGCGGTTCATCGCATAGCTGTATGTGTTTGCGGGAGGATCGTTCAACTCGATGACGGCAACTCCTGCGTCCACTCGATATGCAACAAGTTTGCGACTGTCGACCGCACTCGCCAATGTGTTACTCATGCGCACTCCTGCTGAATTCGCGCGCCGATCGTCTAGTCTTTTGCGCCGGTAAGGCGATTCGTTTTCCCATGCGACCTGATTTGGTACCACCTGAAAGGCCGCGCAGAAATAAATCGCCGATCTGCTGGGCGAGGGTCTCGGCATCGGGATCGGACTCAGGATTGTGCCACGTGTAGAGCCAGTTCACGGCGCCGAAAAGCGACATTACGGCGCTGCGCGTACCGATGCGGCGCGGTTTTGGATGAGCACACCCCTTGCTCTCGAGGTCTTCCACCAAGCCCATGCAGATCCGGTAGTAGCTGCGCTTGATGGCGGCCAACTCGGCGCCATAGCTATTCTTAAGCACGTCATCCTCATGGGAGAGCACCTTCATCGCATTGTGGCGAGCGAGCGCGTATTCCACGTGATTGTGTACGAAAATGCGCAGACGCCGCTCGGGATCGTGCTCTGCTCTCAAGCGCTCCCGCAAGCGGTCGAGGATGGTAGTGAAGGTGTGCTTCTGGATGGAGTAGAGCAGTTTCTCCTTGGAATCGAAGTAGTAGTAGAGTCCCGCCAGCGAGATACCGCTGAGGCGTGAAAGGTCACGCATCGACGCGCCTTCATAGCCTTTTTCGGCAAAAATCTCGGTCGCGAAGTCGAGAATTTCCGAAAGCCGGCGATCGAAACGGGTCTCGGTCGCGGAAGTCGTGTCGGAGGATGGAGACAGGGTGGTCGTCATGGGGTTTGCGGCGCTTATTCGAACGTTCGTTCGAATTCTATCGCAACCGGTCCTCTGGTCGCAACCCGGCCCGGAAATGGGGCAATGGCAATTGCGGCTGAATTACACGGTCTGTAATCCCGCGTTGACAAGTGTCTGTCCGACAAGGCAAACTGCAGAATCTTGCTGATTCGTTCTGCGACGGGCAATCGCGAAGCGATGAGGCGGGATTAGCGTACTGATGACCGTGCAGCCACCCGTATCGCATACCATGGAATCCACGCTGGAAAGCGTGAATAAGGCCGAAGAGATGGCCGACAAAGCGGCTTCACAAGCTGGCTTTGACGAGGATGCGCGCGGGGGAATATCCATGGCGGTCCGCGAAGCCATGATCAACGCCGTGATGCACGGCAACGGATACAGTCCCGATAAGCGCGTCAAATTGAGCTTTGAGCAGTCCGGCGATAACCTTGTTATTACAATCAGGGATGAAGGCCAAGGCTTGGATCCGGAGCAGATTCCCGATCCGCTGGCGCCGGAAAACCTAATGAAACAGTCTGGGCGCGGAATCTTCCTGATGCGGGCATTTATGGATGATGTCAAATTCCGCAATCTTGAGCCCGGAACTGAAATTACTTTGATCAAGCGTGTTCCGGGGCAGTGACCCGGCGCGCAAGGAGGCGTCGACGTGGGCATGAAAGCGAGCACCCGGCAAGTTGATGGAATCACGATTGTGGACTTGAGCGGGCGTATCACCCTGGGCGAAGGCAGCGTGGTGCTGCGCGACACCATCAAGGACTTGCTGGGCAAGGGGAGCAAGAAGATCCTGCTGAATCTGGGCGACGTCAGCTACATCGACAGCTCGGGAATCGGCGAGCTCGTCAGCGCCTTCACCTCGGTACAGCGGCAGGGCGGCGAGTTGAAGCTGCTGAATCTGACCAAGAAGGTGCATGACTTGCTTCAGATCACAAAGCTGTACACCGTTTTCGACGTGAAAGACGACGAGGCTGTCGCCGTCGGATCTTTTGCTCACTAGTTAAGATAAGGTCGATGGCGATGTGTAATCTCTCAGCCGCGGACGCTCACAGCGTCGCTGGAAGAGATTGCAATCGCGCGCGTCAGTGTCTCTCACCATTATCCGGGCCACTCACATAACTGAGTGGCCCGTTCCTCGACCGCAATCATCGAGAAGTTCGCTACTGCAGCGGGATCAGTTTCGCTCGCCTAAGAGCTGAAGAGTTCTGTCCGCGGCCCTGAGCGGCTTCGATCATGCTGCATTGGGGTAGGCGATGGTGGTGATTAGCGCATTCTCAGCCTGCCGCGAGTCAAGCCTGGTGTGTTGCGCCACGATGGGAACATCGGAACGTATCACGCTGGAGTAATCTTTGCCGCGCGGGATTATCTCAGGATCACGCAGCTCATTGAAGCGTTGATGCAGCGTGCGCCGGGCGGGCACCGTGATGCGATACGGGCCGGCGGGTTCACGGTCCGAGTAGTAGATCGTGATCTCGACGTGCGCATCCCGGTCAGAAGTATTCAGGATGCAAACCGTCTCGTGACTCGTCATCTGCGGCTCGGGTCCGTGACTCTCGCGAGGGATGTATCCCTCGGCGATAACCCACTCTTTCACACCCACGGTACTGGACACTTGTTCACCTCACTTTGCCGCCGGTTTCGTATCTCTGCGCGGCTGGGCCCTTACACCAGCTCACGAACTTTATCGGATGCGACGGTGAGAGCGATCTCGCTGCGGTTGGGCTCGCCGCGCGCCAGCGACTCCGCGAATTTGAGCGCCTGCTTCGCCATGATCTTTCCGGGCAACGGAGGCTCGAAAGGATCAACCACCGCCTCCAGAATCGCGGGACCAGGCGTGTTGAGGAACTGTTCGAGGGCATCGCCGCAGTTCTTCGGATCATCGACGGAGATGCCCACGCCGCCGCAAGCGCGCGCGAAAGCGGCAAAGTCTATGGGCTGCAGGTCTACTCCGTACTCGGGATTGCCCAGGAATACCATCTGCTCCCACTTGATCTGCCCGAGTGTGTTGTTCTTGATGATGACGACCTTAATGGGCAGCTTGTACTTGACTGCGGTCGAGAAGTCGGCCATCAGCATGGAGAAGCCGCCGTCTCCGACAAATGCGATGCACTGCCTTTCGGGATACGCCACCTGTGCCGCAAGCGTGTATGGCAATCCCGGAGCCATGGTTGCCAACGTTCCCGACACGCTATGCTTCTGACCCCGCCTCGCCGGAATTTCACGCGCCCACCAGGTGGCGATGGTGCCGCTGTCGCAGCTTACGATGGCGTTATCGCGCAGCCGCTTGCCAAGCTCCCACGCTACCACTTGCGGCTTCATGGGCTTATCCATACGGGTGGCACGCGTTTCGATAACTTCCCACCACTCCTTCATTCCTTTCTGTGCTTTTTCGAGGAAGCTTCGGTCCTGCTTCTTCTTCAGCAAAGGAATTAAGGTTTGCAGCACTGTCTTGCTGTCGCCGATCAGGCCAACTTCCATTGGGTAGCGCAGGGAAAGCCGAACCGGGTTGATATCGATCTGCACGCCACGCGCCTGTCCCGGCTTGGGCATGTACTCGATATAGGGGAAGGAGCTTCCGACCATAAATAACGTGTCGCACTCTTCCAAAGCCTCTTGCGAAGGCGCGGTCCCGAGCAGTCCGATTCCGCCGGTGGTGTAGGGACTGTCGTCAGGTACGCAGGCTTTGCCGAGCAGAGCTTTGATGATGGGCGCGCCAAGAATTTCCGCCGTTTTTTCGAGTTCATCCGTCGCATCCAGGGCACCGCGGCCGGCGAGGATCGCAACCTTTTTACCTGCGTTCAAGATGTCGGCCGCACGCTGCAGTTCGTCGCGCTCGGGAATCTTGTACGTACTGGTTCGCACCGCATTGGTGTGGTTCTTGATGTTGCGCTTGGAGCGGTCCCACCCGTGAACCGTCTCATCCTGAAAGTCGACAGGGATGGTGACATGCGCAACGCCGCTGTAGGACAGCGCCGTGCGGCAGGCCAAGTCAACAATGTTGTGCACATGAGTGGGGCCCATGATGCGCTCGTTGTAGACGCAGACGTCCATGAACAGCTTGTCGAGGGCGACGTCCTGCTGGGTATGAGTGCCGATCAGGTCGTGAAATTGCAATCCTGTGATGGCCAGCACGGGAGCGCCATCCATCTTCGCGTCATACAAGCCATTGAGCAGATGAATGCCGCCCGGCCCTGAGGTCGCAAGACACACTCCCAGCTTGCCTGTGTACTTGGCATAGCCGCATGCCATGAAGGCCGCCGCCTCTTCATGCCGGACGTGGATGAACTTGATCTGGTCCTGATGCGTGCGCAATGACTCCATCACGCCGTTGATACCGTCTCCGGGCAAACCAAAGATTACTTCGACACCCCAGTCGATCAGGCACTCCACGAGCACATCTGACGCATTCATAGCTTGCGTATCCTTTCTGCTGAGCTTCAATTGGGTAGATAGATTGGCAACGCTAGATTGGATGCAGCGGGGCACAAATCCTGTTTGCTCGAAGCAGCGAGGAGCAGCGAATGTTTCGGCAACTCGCAACTTTGAATCAAGAAAAATGATTCCGGCGGCATTGCGCAACGAGCAAGATAACCTCTTGCACTTTCGGCTCATCCCTACCATTAGGCGATGCTCTCCCACTGCAATCTCACCTTCAACAGCAGGAACTGCCGGCGATGAAACACGCTTCTGGGGAAATTCCGGTCGAGCGGCTCGAAGTAGCTGTCTACACCATGCCAACAGATTTTCCCGAATCCGACGGAACTCTGAGCTGGAACAAGACAACCATGGTGCTGGTGCGAGTTGCTGCCGGAGGTGAGAGTGGCATCGGCTACACCTACGCCAATGAGGCGGTCGCCACTCTGATCCACCACACGTTGCGACAGCACGTGGTTGGCGCTGACGCCATGTCGCCGCCGTCGGTCTACGCGGAGAACTGGGAACACATCCGCAACCTTGGACGGCCGGGCATCTGCTCGATGGCGATTTCGGCCGTGGATTGCGCTCTCTGGGATCTGAAAGCCAAGTTGCTCGACGCGCCACTGGTCACGTTATTGGGTCAGCTACGGCCGGGAGCGGCGATCTACGGCAGCGGCGGCTTCACTTCCTACTCCGATGAGCAACTCGCGTTGCAACTGGGAGGTTGGGTGAAGCAAGGTATCCCGCGGGTAAAGATGAAGATCGGCCGCGATGCACGAGCCGACGTCGAACGCGTGCGAGTTGCACGTGACGCGATCGGTCCTTCAGTCGAGCTTTATGTAGACGCCAACGGCGCGTACACGCGGAAACAAGCGCTTTCGCAAGCCGAGATTTTCGCTCGCAACTACGGCGTGAGCTGGTTTGAAGAGCCAGTTTCATCCGACGACCTCGCTGGCCTTAATCTGATTCGCGACCGCGCTCCCGCGGGAATGGACATCGCCGCCGGCGAGTACGGCTACGACATCTTTTACTTTCGCCGGATGCTTGCGTCCGGAGCGGTGGACGTGCAGCAGGCCGACCTTACGCGCTGCGGCGGTGTGACTGGAATTCTGCAGGTTGCAGCACTGTGTCAGGCGCACAACCTGCCGCTCTCCGGACACACCGCTCCGGCGCTCCACACTCATGTCATGTGCGCAGTGCCGCTCTTCAAGAACCTCGAATACTTTCACGACCATGTACGCATCGAACGCATGTTTTTCGACGGCTTCCCAGAGATTGTCGATGGGGAACTCCGTCCCGACCTGTCACGGCCAGGGATGGGACTGGAGTTGAAGCGCGCCGACGCACAGAAATTCGCCGCCTGAGCTAAGGAAGAGAGATGTCTGCCAACAGATCTCCACTGATCGCGCCGGAAGAACTCACGAAATACAAGGTGGAAGCCCGGCATCCCTATTGGACGACCGTGTCCAACGTCGATGCTGCTGGGCTCGAAGCCGAGCTGCGCAGGAACATTGAAGGCGAGGTTCGGTTCGACGCCGGTACGAAGGCCATGTACGCGGTGGACGCCTCGAACTACCGCCAGGTGCCGATTGGGGTGGTAATCCCGAAGTCCAAAGAAGACGTCGTGCAAACAGTTGCCGCCGCGCGCAAATTCGGAGCACCTGTGCTTTCGCGCGGAGGTGGCACCAGCCTTGCCGGCGAGTGTTGCAACGTTGCTGTCGTGATTGACTGGTCGAAGTACATGCACGGCGTGCTGGATCTCAACCTGCACGAACGCTGGGCGCGTGTGCTGCCGGGCACAGTGTGCGACGACCTGCGTCAAGAGGCGCTAAAGCAGTCCAATCGCAAGCTGGTCTGGGGGCCTGATCCCGCGACACACAATCACTGCTGCTTCGGAGGAATGATTGGCAATAACTCTTGCGGGGCGCACGCGCAAATGTCAGGCAAGACCGACAACAACATCGAAGAACTCGAGATTCTGCTCTACGACGGAACGCGCATGACCGTCGGCTGGATGCATGAATCGGAATGGGAGCAGAAGATCCGACAGGGCGCTCGCGTGGGCGACCTTTACCGCAATCTGCGCTCGTTGCGCGACCGTTACGCAGAGGCTATCTCCAAGAATTACCCACCGATTCCGCGCCGCGTGTCAGGCTACAACCTTGACCAGCTTATGCCTGGCGAAGACGACCGCTTCAACATTGCGCGCTCGCTGGTGGGCAGCGAAGGAACGCTGGTCACGGTTCTGGAAGCGAAGTGTCGCCTGATCGACGCCAAAGCCGAACGAGTGATCCTCATGCTCGGCTATCCCGATGTGTACGAGGCGGCCGACCACGTACTTGATCTGGATCAGTTCAACCCAACGGCGCTGGAGGGCATCGACGATCGCCTTCGCGACAACATAGAGAAGAAAGGCGGCCCGCATCGCAAGTACATCCGCATGTTGCCGGACGGCAACGGTTGGCTGCTGGCGGAGTTCGGCGCCGATACGCACGTGGAGGCGCTCGACATTGCGCATCGCGCGATGGAGATGCTGAAGAGCAAGCCTGGCACTCCACACATGAAGCTCTTCACCGACAAGGCTGATATGGAGCATCTGTGGGCGGTGCGCGAGTCCGCGCTGGGAGCTACCGCGTTCGTTCCCGGCGAACCGAACACCTGGCCCGGCTGGGAGGATTCGGCAGTTCCACCCGACAAATTGGGCGGCTATCTGCGCGAGCTGCGCTCGCTCTACAACAAATATGAGTACAATCCCGCGCTCTACGGGCACTTCGGACAGGCGTGCGTCCACTGTCGCGTTGACTTTGACCTGACCAGCGAGCCAGGAATCAAGAAGTGGCGCTCGTTCATGGAAGAGGCGACGGACCTCTGCGTGAAGTATGGCGGAAGCCTAAGCGGCGAGCATGGCGATGGTCAGGCGCGCGGCGAATTTCTGTACAAGATGTTTGGCGAGGAATTGATTCAGGCCTTCCGCGAGTTCAAGTCGATCTGGGACCCGGATTGGAAGATGAATCCGGGCAAGGTCGTGGATCCCTATCGCATCGACCAGAACCTGCGGCTAGGCGTCGATTACAAACCGCGGGAGCTGAAAACACACTTTCAGTTCCCGGAAGACAACGGAAGCTTTGCGCATGCAACCCTGCGCTGCGTTGGCATAGGGAAGTGTCGCCGAAAAGATGGTACCAACGCGGAAGACAGTACCATGTGTCCCAGCTTCATGGTCACACACGAAGAGCGGCACACCACGCGCGGCCGCGCTCATCACCTGTGGGAGATGCTGAACGGCAATGTCATCGCGAATGGCTGGCACGATGACAACGTGAAGGAAGCGCTCGATCTCTGCCTCGCCTGCAAAGGATGTAAGGGCGATTGCCCAGTCAATGTCGACATGGCGACGTACAAGGCGGAGTTCCTCTCGCACTATTGGGAAGGCAGGCTGCGCCCGCGCTACGCCTATGCCTTCGGGCTTATCGACCGCTGGGCACGGCTTGCGTCGATTGTCCCGGGATTCGTCAATCTGTTTACCCAGCTTCCCGTGCTTCGCTCGATCGCCAAAAAGGCAGCAGGCATTCCGTCGCAGCGGCAGATTCCTGCGTTCGCGGCGCAAACCTTCCGCCAATGGTTTCGTCAGCACGAGCCGCGCAATCAAGGCGGGCCCAGGGTGACGCTCTGGGCCGACACCTTCAACAACTACTTTTTCCCTGAAACGGCGCAGGCTGCAGTTGAAGTGCTTGAGCACTTCGGGTATGACGTCCAGGTTCCCATGCAGCACCTGTGCTGCGGCCGTCCGCTCTACGACTATGGATTTCTCAAAGAAGCGAAGCAGTACCTGCAGAGGAATCTCGATGTACTCTCAGACGAGATCGAGGCCGGAACTCCCATGGTTGTGCTTGAGCCCAGTTGTTGCTCGGTGTTTCGCGACGAACTGAACGGCCTGATGCCCGATTCAAAAGCGGCGCATCGCCTGATGGAAAACACCTTCACACTGGCGGAGTTCCTCGAAAAGAAGGTCAGGGACTATGATCCGCCCAAGCTGAAGCGCAAAGCTATCGTGCAGGGACACTGCCATCACAAAGCCATCATGCGCCTGGAGAATGACGAGACCGTCATGAAAAAAATGGGACTCGATTACCAGATACTGAATTCGGGCTGCTGTGGAATGGCAGGCTCCTTCGGGTATGAGGCCGACAAATACGAGGTGTCGGTGGCCTGCGGCGAGCGAGCGCTCTTTCCCGCGGTACGCAACGCCGGGCTCTCAACGCTGGTGATGGCCGACGGCTTCAGTTGCAAGGAGCAGATCGAACAGGACACGCCGCGTCATGCGCTGCATCTCGCCGAAGTCATGCAGCTGGCACTGCATCAGCAAGATGCAGGCGCTCTGTGGATGTATCCAGAACGAACCCTGGTGGCCAAGCGCGCCGCAGCGCAGCGGAAATCGATGTCGCGAGCCGGACTGATTACCGGGTTAGTGTTAGCTGGGGGCGCTGCCCTCTGGTGGGGGTCGAGGAAAAAGTAACGAGAACGCGACGTTTGGAAGCAAGGGAATTGAATCCCAAGTTACAGGCATTTCAACTTGCGTCGACTAGTTTAGTTTTCTGTCCGCAGCATATAACGTGCTTGCGGTTCCTGTGCCAGGGCGCGGCTGGTTTGCAGGAAGGCTTGTCCTGCATGCGTCAGAACAGCGCCGCGGCGATGTACGATTCGAAGCTTGCGCTCGAAGGAAAGCTCGCGCACAGGAACATGTACCAGGTCGCCCCGTCGCAGCTCATTTTCCACGGCGATCAGTGGTACCAGCGCGACGCCATTTTCCATTCGCACGAATTGCTTGATGTCCTCGATGGTTGGAAGTTCGATGCTCATGTGCAGCGGAGTACGGCGCTTCTTGAATGCCTGGATCACGCGCTCGCGATAGGGCGACACTACGCTGTGCGCCACGAACGACTCCGCCCCCAGGTCTCGAATGCTAACCTTGCGGGCCTTGGCCAGCGGGTGCCGTGGATAGACGATCAACGCCAGCTCGTCACGATAGAGCAGCAGTGAGGTGAGTTCATCGCCTTCCGGCCGAAATGAGAGGACGCCGAACTCGACCTCATGATTCAGCACACTGGACGGTATCTCACACGCCAATCCTCGCCGCACTTCGATGCGGATCATGGGGTAGGTTCGATGGAAGCGATGCAGCAAAGGCAGAAGATATCGCGAGGTGAATTCGTTGGCAGCCAGTGACAGCTTGCCATGATTCAGTTGTCTCATCTCTTTTAGCGCCTCGCGCGCTTCCTCGCGAACGTTCAGCAGTTCCTCGGCATACGCGACCAGCAATTGCCCGGCGTCGGTAAGGGTGCCGCCACGGGAGGAACGGTCGAAGAGCTTTTCGCCCAGACTCTCTTCGAGCTTGGAGATGGTTTGGCTGACCGCAGACTGGGTTCGGTGCAGCCGGACGGCGGCACGGGAAAAACTCTGGTCACGCGCCACTGTAAGGAATGTTTCCAGTTGAAAAAGGTCCATGTTTCACCGCCGCTTATAGAGTCAAAAAGAATCTTTATTTAATCACAATTGCTAATGTTGTAACAACAATTATTAGTTGGACTAATCAGTGGGGCGTGTGTTCGTCTAAAGCTATGGAGACGGAGCGCGTACTCATCTTCGATACCTCGCTGCGCGATGGCGAGCAGGCGCCGGGATGCAGCATGAACACGGAGGAGAAACTGGCCTTCGCACGCAAGCTGCAGAAGCTCGGTGTGGATATCATCGAGGCCGGGTTCCCCATTGCTTCCAGCGGAGACGCCGAAGCGGTACAGCGGGTTGCAACAGAGATCGAGGGTCCAATCATTGCCGGGCTGGCGCGTTGCGTGGAGAAGGACATCGACGTTGCCTGGGGGGCTGTGCGGTGCTCGTCCCGCCCACGCATCCACACTTTTCTTGCGACCTCGGACATCCACCTGGCTTTTAAGCTGAAGATCGGGCGCGACGAAGCGCTGCGCCAGGTCGCACGGATGGTCGCTTACGCCAAGTCACGGTGTGCGGATATAGAGTTCTCGCCCGAGGATGCGACTCGTTCAGACGTGAACTTTCTCTGCGAAGTTCTGCAAGCCGCAGTGGAATCGGGCGCCACGACGTTGAACATTCCGGACACTGTGGGCTATACGACGCCGCTGGAGTTCGGAAACCTTATCCGCACCATTCGGCAGCGGCTACGCGGTGCGGAACAGGTAGTCATCTCGGTGCACTGCCACAACGATCTTGGTTTAGCGGTCGCGAATTCGCTTGCCGGCATAGAGGCGGGTGCCCGCCAGGTGGAATGCACGGTAAACGGAATCGGCGAGCGTGCCGGCAACGCATCACTCGAAGAGATAGCGATGGTGCTGCATGTGCGCAAGGACCGTTATCCCGTCGAGACCGGTATCCGGCACCAGGAGATTCACTCCAGCAGCCGGCTGCTATCAAAGATTCTCGGGTTTGAGGCGCAGCCCAACAAGGCGATTGTCGGCCGCAATGCGTTTGCTCATGAGGCCGGCATACACCAGCACGGCGTGCTGAGCAATCCGCTGTGTTACGAGATCATGACGCCGGAGACCGTCGGCCTCCCACCAGACCGCATCGTTTTGGGCAAGCATTCGGGGCGCCACGCGCTGACTTACAAGTTCCAGCAGATGGGATACGAATTGTCGGGCGAAGAAATAGGCATGCTTTACCCCGAGTTCACTCGCCTGGCTGACCGCAAGAAACACATTTACGATCAGGACCTGCTCTCTTTGCTTTTCGCGCAACGCTCGGCCATCCGTCCAACGGGAGGGTCACCGGAAATGAGGACCTCATGAAGTTGAAGATCGTTGTCCTTCCCGGAGATGGTATCGGTCCGGAGGTAACGCGCCATGGCGTAGCCGTGCTGCAGACCGTTTCCGATGTCTGCGGTTATCACTTCCAGTTCGAGTTTCATCGCATCGGCGGCGCGGCCATCGAACAAGACGGAAGCCCACTGCCGGAGCGCACCTTGTCGGCTTGCCTGGACTGCGACGCCGTCCTTTTGGGAGCAGTCGGTGCGCGCAAATACGACCACTGCACTGGCAGCATGCGGCCTGAAGCTGGGCTGCTGGCTTTGCGGCAGGCGCTGGGCGGATACGCCAACCTTCGCCCGGTGCGCTCCTATGCTGCAATTGCCGACTGTTCCCCGCTGCGCGAAGACGTTGTACTCGGCGCTGACATGCTTATTGTCCGCGAACTGCTGGGCGGCTTGTACTTTGGCGAGCCCCGTGGAATTGATGCGGACGGAGGCTCAGCCCATAACACCATGCGCTACGAGGTGAGAGAAATCGAGCGTATCGCCGAAGTCGCGTTCCGGGAGGCGCAGCAGCGCCGCAAACGCGTCACTTCTGTAGACAAAGCGAACGTACTCGAAACTTCGCAACTCTGGAGGAGAACGGTCAGCGAGATCGCGCAGCACTATCCTGGTGTGGAACTCGAGCATGCCTACGTCGATTCTTTCGCGATGCAGATGATCACCACGCCAGCGCGATTTGACGTCGTGCTGACGGAGAACTTATTCGGCGACATCCTGTCCGACGAAGCTGCCGTCATCAGCGGTTCGCTGGGAATGCTTGCGTCCGCCAGCATCGGGGGCCCCGTTGCTCTTTATGAACCCGTGCATGGCTCAGCGCCCGATATCGCAGGCCGTGGGGTGGCGAACCCATTTGGTGCGATTCAAACCGCTGCCCTGCTGCTCCGTTACTCGGCAGGGCTGCATGAGGAATCCGACCGCGTCGCCGCGTGCGTTGAGCAGGCACTAGCGGGCGGACTGGTCACTCCCGATTTAGCCGGACGCAGCAGGCGGATTCCGCGCCAGACCGACGAGATTGGGGAGGCTGTTGTCGAAACCCTGGCCGATGTACTCCAGCAACAGGTCGCCTATCACGCAGTCTGAGATGGTATGAACAACACAGGCAAGACGCTATTCGATAAAGTTTGGGACGCGCACGTGGTCCTGGAGCGCGACGGGGAACCCTCGCTCCTCTACATCGACCTCCATCTTGTGCATGAGGTGACGTCGCCCCAGGCATTTGAAGGCTTGCGCCTGGCCGGGCGCAAGGTGCGGCGTCCGGACCTGACCTTCGCCACCGTCGACCACAACGTTCCCACCACCTCTGACGAGCGCTTTCATATCAAGGACCAGGTTGCCGCCCAGCAGATTGCGACCTTGCGCCGCAATTGCCGAGAGGTTGGCGTTCCTCTATTCGACGTCGGCTCGGGCCGGCAAGGGATCGTTCACGTGATCGGGCCCGAACTCGGTCTGACTCAACCGGGCATGACCGTAGTGTGTGGTGACAGTCACACCAGCACGCATGGCGCATTCGGAGCCCTGGCCTTCGGTATTGGCACTTCCGAGGTCGAGCATGTGCTGGCAACGCAGTGCGTGCCTCAGCACAAACCCCGCAGCATGCGCATCGCGATTTCAGGCAGACTGCCGGAAGGTACCTGCGCCAAAGACCTGGCCCTTGAACTCATCCGCCAAATCGGAACTGACGGGGGTACAGGATGCGTCTTGGAGTATGCGGGCGATGCTGTGCGTTCGCTCAATATGGAGCAGCGCATGACCTTGTGCAACATGAGTATCGAGTGCGGCGCACGCGCCGGTATGATCGCCCCCGACGAAACCACGTTTTCTTATTTAAAGGGACGTCCTTATGCTCCGGGGCCCGAGGCATGGGATAAAGCCGTCGCCCACTGGCGATCGCTGCCGACGGAGACCAATGCGAGGTTCGACAACGAGTTCACTCTTGATGGCTCGCGCTTGGAGCCGATTGTCACCTGGGGCACGAATCCCGGAATGTCGGCTCCGATAACAGGATGCATCCCGAAACCCGATGCGGCTCGTAACGCCTCCGAGCGCACAGCTATGCAATCCGCGCTCGAATACATGGGACTGCTGCCGGATACTATGGTCGAAGACATCCGAATCGATCGCGTATTCATCGGGTCATGCACCAATGGACGGATCGAAGATCTCAGGGCCGCGGCCAGGGTACTGCGTGGATACAAGATCGATTCTGCAGTCACCGCTCTGGTGGTTCCCGGATCGGAGGCCATCAAACGCGCAGCCGAGACCGAGGGCCTCGACCGCATCTTTATTGAAGCCGGCGCCGAGTGGCGGGAGCCGGGATGCTCCATGTGCCTGGGCATGAACCCCGACACACTCTCTCCCAGACAGCGCTGCGCCTCAACCAGCAATCGCAACTTCGAAGGCCGGCAAGGACGCGACGGACGCACTCATCTCGTCAGTCCGGCGATGGCGGCCGCTTCGGCCGTAGCCGGGCATTTTATCGATGTCCGCGGCTGGCACTACAAGGAAGTCTGATGCAGCCCTTCATCACACATCGCGGAGTCGTCGCGGTCCTGGACCGGGAGAACATCGACACCGACCAGATCATCCCGAAGCAGCATCTGAAACGGGTCGAACGAACCGGGTTTGGCCCCTTCCTGTTTTCCGACTGGCGGTATTTTCCCGATGGCTCCCCGCGCTCCGATTTCGTACTGAACCAACCACAGGAGCACAAGGCCAGCATTCTCATTGCCGGCAAGAACTTTGGCTGCGGCTCATCGCGCGAACACGCCGCTTGGGCCCTCATGGATTTCGGCTTTCGGGCCGTGATTGCGCCGTCGTTCGCCGACATCTTCCGCAACAATGCAGGAAACAACGGCCTGCTCGTGGTCGAGCTTCCCGAAAGAAGCGTTCAAGCAATTACCCGGAACAGAAGCCAGCAGCCGGGATATGAACTCGAGATTGACTTGCAAGCCGAAACCATCACAGACAATTTCGGATTGCAAATCAGCTTCGCCATCGATCCTTCGCGTCGTTCGCGCCTTCTCGAAGGACTTGATGAGATCGGGCTGACACTGATGCTCGAAGCCCACATAACTGCGTTCGAGCAACGACGAGGTCTTTCGACCTAGCGGTCGTTCACGGCCAGTTCCGGGACAACCGAATAATCATCCTTTATGTAAGGTTGGGACTAGTGAACCGGCTTGTAGCCCGGCCCGCGCAGGGCTCTTCCGGGACGCTCTTCGGTGATCTTGCCGTCAAGCACAACCGGCCTGCCATTAACGAGAACATCTTTAACTCCCACCGAGTAGCGAAGAGGATCCTGGTAAGTGGCAACATCCTGAATCGTCGCCGGGTCAAAGATCGCAATATCCGCCATCATCCCCGGACGCAGGATCCCGCGATCCATGAGTCCGACTCGGCTGGCGGCGAGCGAGGTC
Organism: uncultured Acidobacteriaceae bacterium; assembly: GCA_963846795.1. Classification (GTDB taxonomy): domain Bacteria; phylum Acidobacteriota; class Terriglobia; order Terriglobales; family Acidobacteriaceae; genus CAVVDY01. Next base: position 302,321 of record CAWJXJ010000009.1, on the reverse strand, counting down.
ATCTTTCGCACGGCTTCTTCCATGCTCATAACGTGCTCGGTACGCACGTATTCAGACAGTATGCGAGGAAAGGTTCCGAAAGCCCTGGGATGGGCTTTGGACGTGCTCAACGGTCCATCTGACGCTTGCGCGGGAGAATCTGAGCCGTAAGTCACCAATGGATTCGAGACCGCAGCCCGTACATCAGCCTCTTGCATGATGGCAATAACGACTTCACTCTGGCCGCGATCGGCGATGGCGATGTCCATGGCGGCGTCTCTCGGATCTTTTCCCATCTGGCGTCCGATTTCTTCGAAGTTCATGCCTTCATACTTGCGCAACTCTGGGTTCAGGACTTGAATTAGCGTTACGCCCTGGCCGCCACCGGATCCACGCCACTGGTTCTCCCACGTAGTGCTTGGCTCGTCCATTTCCTTCTGAGCACGAGCGCGCAGAGCGGGATCGTTCAACCGCTGGATCATTTTGTCTGTGCTGCCTTCCGATACCCAGCTCGGGAAACATGCGACCAATCCATTGGAACCGCGGGTGTACGGATAAACACTGGCCGCCACATCAATTCCGCGGGCACGGGCAGCTTCGATCCTGCTCAGAACTTCAGGCATTTTGCCCCAGTTCTCGCGATAGGCGGTCTTCAGGTGCCAGATCGTTGCGGAAATGCGTGCCCGTTGCGCGATCGCAAACACTTCGTCCAGCGACTCAAGAATGCGGTCTCCTTCGGAGCGCTGGTGCGTGAAGTAGACTCCACCGTATCGCTGCGCAACCTTGGCCAGCTCAACAATTTCGTCAGTAGAGGCAAAAGAGTCGGGCACGTACTGGAGCGCCGAACTTAGTCCGAATGCGCCCTGCTCCATCGCCTGAGCCACTAGTTGGCGCATCTGTTCGAGCTCCGCGGCTGTTGCTGGGCGGTTGTCTTTGCCGATTACGTACTCCCGCAGGCCGCCGGCGCCAACGAAGGTTCCCAGGTTCATTGCTGGGCGGGCACGATCATAGCGGCGCAGATATTCGTCAAGCGATCGCCAATCCAGCGCCACGCCGTATTTCTTAGCACTGTCTTGCAGGTCCTCCAGCAGTCGATCGTTAAGCGGAGCGATGGAAGTACCCTCACCGGTGATCTCGGTCGTCACGCCTTGTGTGATTTTGCTGGCTGCACGATTGTCCACCAGCACATTGAATTCCGATTGGCCCTGAACATCGACGAAACCGGGCGCGGCCACTAATCCCTTAGCATCTATCCGCTGCTTCGCTGCAGCATGTTGGAGATCTCCAATCGCCGCGATGTGGTCGCCGACAATTCCGATATCCCCGATAAACCAGGGAGCGCCGGTACCATCAACAATGCGGGCTCCTGTGATCAAAAAATCGAAGCTGGTTTGTTGTGCGTGGCCGATCACACTGGCCAGCAGCAACCCGGTGAGGGCAATGAGAGAAGCCAGTTGATATCGTGTCTTCAAGGTTTGTCTCGGAGAGTCGAAGTGGTGGAATTATACAGACGTACCAAGAGGAGTGCCTTTGTGGGCGCATGAAAGATGCAGGGCGCACCAAAGCCGAGTGTGTCAAGCCGGCATGACAGGCGATGTCGCAGTCACGCTGGTTGGGCACACTGGACATCAGGCTTAACAATTGACAATGGCGGAGAGAGTGGGATTCGAACCCACGTTAGAGTTTCCCCTAAACACGCTTTCCAAGCGTGCGCCTTCAGCCACTCGGCCATCTCTCCGTTCGGGAAGCGTGCTGCGGAAGGGCGCTAGATCGTCAGCACGTTCATTGTAACGCAGCGAAACCCGCTATTCGCTGTTCGCCATTCGCTCTTCTATCCGATTCCCTTCGAACTTCGCCCAGAACTAGAAACCTGCAACTCGCGCTAACGCTGCAAACTCCTCCGCCGCCCGATGAGCGGCAATCCGGCTAAAAGCCAAGAGCTAAGAGCTAAGAGCGAAGAGCCAAGAGCCGCAGTTCTTAGTCCTCGTCCTTCTTGAGTTGCTGTGCCAGGTAATTCTGGATTCCCATCTCGCTGATGGCGTGCAATTGCCCTTCGAGCCAGTCGATGTGGTGCTCCTCATCGCTCAGGATTTTCTCTGCCAGCTCGCGCGAGCCGCCGTCGTTCATCTTCAGACAAAGCTGGATACCATCGTTCAGGCGTTTGACAGCTCCGTACTCAAGCTCGAGATCGTTCTTGATCTGCTCGAGTACGGTCGCGCCGACGTTGATCTTGAAGTAGTCGCTCATGTTCGGCGTACCGTCGAGGTACAGAATGCGCTCCATGAGCTTCTCGGCATGAACCATCTCTTCGATGGACTCCTTCTTAATCAGCTTGGCCATGCGCTCATAGCCCCAGTTCTCGCACATCTCGGAGTGAAGGAAATACTGGTTGATGGCAGTCAGCTCGGCCTTGAGAACTTCGTTCAGGAACGCGATAACGTTTTTGTCACCCTTCATAGCGAATCACCTTTGCATCCCGGTCGCAGCTCGGCAGACGCATCCACGAGAGCGGGATCAGTAATTTGAGGAACTGACAATAATATCGCAACGGTAGAAGCGACCCTGTGACGTGGCTCACTTACTGCCTACTAAGCCGGTAGTCACAGGCGCGCGCCAGCAGACGTTCCGAGACACAAGAAAAGCGGGCGCGTCGGCCCGCTTCGGATCTGAACCCGAACGCTACTTGCTGGCGCCGGCGGCCTTCAGCCGAGCGCTCAAGCGGGACTTGTAGCGGCTGGCGGTGTTCTTGTGCAGAACGCCTTTCTGAACGCCCTTGTCGACGATGGATGCCGTGCTGTTATAAGCCTTCTTGGCAGCTTCCTTATCGTCCTTAGCGATTGCTTCGCGCAGTGAGCGCAACGCGCTGCGCAGGCGCGACTTGTTGGCGCGGTTTGCCGCCGTCTTCTTGTCGGTTTGACGGGCGCGCTTCAGCGCCGAAAAATGGTTCGCCATACTTTGGTGTGTTCCTTAAGGTAAGAATCTCGACGTGAGCCGAATACTTGATTCTACTGGAAACCCGGTCGATCCTGCAATGCAGCGCCGGTCGGTCACCGGCGCAGCTTGAAAAACAAACCGCGGATCGACGCGGATTTCGCGGATCAGAAAGGCTAAAAGAACCTAAGCCGACGAACTCGCCTTCAACCGATCTCAACTTCAGTTCTTCCGATCCGCGTTCATCCGCGTAAATCCGCGGTTTTCAGCTCCTACTCCGGCCGATCGATCTGCGCCTTCTGCAATTTGTCGGAGTAGTCGATGTACACCGACTTCCACTCGGTATAGAAGTCGATCGCTCCGATACCGCCTTCGCGATGGCCATTGCCTGTGGCTTTCGTTCCACCAAAGGGCAAATGCACTTCCGCGCCAATCGTGGGAGCGTTGATGTACGTGATGCCCGCATACAAGTCGCGCATCGCGGTGAACGCCTTGTTCACGTCCTTGGTATAGATCGACGACGACAGCCCGTACTCGATGTCATTGGCGATATCAATCGCGTTCTCCAGCCCATCGCACGGAATGATCGACACCACCGGGCCAAAGATTTCTTCCTGCGCAATCCGCATCTTGCGATCGACATCGGCAAACACCGTCGGAGCCACAAACCACCCATGCTCGTACGCTCCGCCCTCCAGCCGATGTCCGCCGCACAGCATCTTCGCGCCTTCGTCCTGGCCAATCTTGATGTACTTCAGGTCGGTCTCCATCTGGTTCTTGTTCACCGCCGGACCCATATCCACGCTCTCGTCCAGCCCATTGCCGATCTTGAGTTTCTTAGCGCGCTCCACCAGCGAATCCACAAACTTCCGGTACACGCCCTTCTGCACAATGATGCGGCTGGTCGCGGTGCAGCGCTGCCCGGTCGTGCCAAACGCTCCCCACAACGCGCCTTCCAGCGCCAGGTCGAGGTTCGCATCGTCGAGCACGATCATCGGATTCTTCCCGCCCAACTCCAGCGAGCAATGTTTAAACGTCTTCGCCGCTTCCTGTCCCACGATGCGGCCCACCGCCGTCGATCCCGTCAGCGACACCGCGCGCACCTCCGGATGCTCCACCATCGGCGTGCCCACTTCGCCGCCAAATCCGGTCACCACGTTGACCACGCCCGCCGGAATCCCCGCGTCACTCAGCGCCTGCACAAAATTTATCGTCGACAGCGGAGTGTCCTGCGCCGGCTTGATCACAGCCGTGTTGCCGGAGACCAGGGCAGGAAAGAGCTTCCACGACGGAATCGCCATGGGGAAGTTCCACGGGGTAATCATCGCGCACACCCCCAGCGGCTGCCGCACGGCCATGGCAAACTTATTCGGCAGCTCCGACGGAACGGTCGGACCAAACAGGCGGCGGCCCTCCCCGGCGGTGTAGTAGCCGCAATCGATGGCTTCCTGCACATCGCCGCGCGTCTCTTTAATGACCTTGCCCATCTCGCGCGTCATCAGCCGGGCATACTCTTCCTTGCGCGCGATCAGGATCTCCGACGCCTTATACAACATCTCGGCCCGCCGCGGCGCCGGTACCAGCCGCCACTTCTTATAGGCCTGCTTGGCCGCCTCGATGGCATCGTTCACGTCGCGCTTGTCCGAATGCTGGAAGGTGCCGACCACCTCGCGCGTGTCTGCCGGATTCAGGTTGGCGAAGGTCTCGCCAGTGTGGCTCTCGACCCACTCGCCGCCGATGAAGTTCTTGTACTCCGGCGCCTTCGCGACCGCGATCGCCGTCTCAGTGCGCGCCTTCTGCTCTAAAGTAGCCATAAAAATGCCTCCGCAAAATCAGTCATAAGTGTGAATCTCCATCGTATCGCATTCGGCCATTGGCACTTGGCTTTTGGCACTTGGCTCCGGAAATCGGGCGCGGGTGCCCCATTCCGTCGCGGGTGCCCCATTCAAGCCGTGGTTTGGCTTGAGTGGGATACCAGGTGCAGCGCGCCTTTCGACCGGCCGGAAAAGAATCTTCACCACCGAGGACACCGAGGGCACGGAGGGTTGGAGAACAAAAGTCTTCAGACTCGGCTTTATCAGGGCCCGGCTTTAGACGGGCCGACCGCCGGTTGCAAGGGAACCTGGGCTTCAGCCCCTGTCCGGCACCGCAGGGGCTGAGGCCCTCGTCGATAAGCGCACTTTCGGCCCGGCTGAAGCCAGGCTCTGATAATGATACAAAGCTGTCTGATTGCGCCGGGGCTGAGAATGTCCTAATCGACCCGCGAGGCGGATGTGTATTGAATGGTAAGCTTCTGCGACGATTTCCGGTCTTGGCCGTTTGCACCCGGATCAGTGCAACTGCGGGGGTACCCCCTCCCCCCGGTATACCTCTAAAATCTTGAAACGATTGAGCTGTTTTGAAGAAAGCTCCGCAAAATCCTGAGCGCGTGAGACTTAGAGGTAAAATCTTGCAGAATAAGGAGTTAGGAGCGATTTTTCGAGGATGGAAGTGTGGGAGTGTTTCAGAAGTAGTTAACAGCGGCCAACAGGCGCTATGACGATTGTTGCGCGTCACGCCTCCCAATTAGTGGGCGCGATTGGGCAAGAGACAAATCTCCCTCGTCCTCAAACGTTTCTATTTTACGAAACTTAGTGATGACAACCAAGCGAGTTTGTCACAGATGTGTGTGATTCAGTCGCCGGTAAGTTTGGAGACCTTAGCGGTTTCCGGGTCGTGACCTCGCAACTCGGCGCTCCGTCCAGTCCGCAGGACGAAACTACCTGTAGCCCGGTACGGAGAGGCTGTTACGAAACTCTATGCTGAGTTGGCGCGGTGGAACAAAGCAGATTCCAGCCGCATCGCGGCGACATATGATAGCCCAGCGCTTCAGCGCTGGGTAGCGTAAGTAGAAAACTCCGAGTCCGCTTTAGCGGACGGCACGAGTTTCGTATGACTCGGGAGTGCCGGGTACGCGGTATTTAAAACGATCACGAGTCCCGTCAGGGACGACAGAAGATGTGCCGTCCCAAAGGATCGGCTACAACCTGCTTCGCGATCCTACAATTGCCGCCCGAAAGCAATTGCGGGCCACTCGTCCTCGCTGGAGTAGAATGGCTCCCAAGTACCATCGCATCCCGTTTGCGCCGCTGGGAGGCCTCATGAGGCTCGCGATAGCCGCTGTGATTCTGCTTTGTCCCTTGTTTGCGTTAGCTCAGAAATTCGACGTAACAATAATCAATCGTCAGTCGAATCAAACTGAGTACACGTACGTGGTTCCTGGCTACGTTCTCATCGGTTTCCAACTCCAATGCAAATTGCAGCGGAACCGACAGCTACCTGAATTGCACCGGTTCGACGCAGACCACAGGATTCACCACGCCAGCGAAGGAAGTTTCCTTACATGTTCGCGGCGCAACTCTTACGCTTCAGTTGCCCGATGGGCGACTCGCCGTTGTCAACTGTGAGAGCAAGTTCGCAGAGCGCCTTGCTGGTCCTTCAGGAAATCATCGCAGCTGTCGACAACCGCTTGTGAACAATATTCAAGCCGAGTTCCGCGGCGGCAAAGCCAAACTAGAATGGGTCGTCAGTTTAGACGGGAAGAAGCGAGAGTCCGAGACATATAAGGTGTTAGCCGTTCTGGATAAACGTGCGAGCAATTGACCCAAAGATTCGCGTATTTCGGATATCTGGGATCGGCCCCTTACCAGAGGTTCGAATGGAGCCCATGACTCTTTCATCCCACTCTTTCCGACACCAGTAATGGTTAGAAGGGAATATCTTCGTCTAACTTCCTCAGTTCGCCAAGAAGTTCGTCTATCTTCTTGTCCGCGTCCAATGCAGACCGCCGCGCGAATACCAACAGAGCCTTCAGATCATCATCTTGGATTCCCTCGATTGAGTTATTCACTTCCAACAAGAGATTATTGTTGTCATCCTTGACTAGCATTGACGGCGGACCGAGCGGTTCTCCCCAAGGCTGTGTGCTTGTGTAGGGTCTGACTTGGACCGTGAGCTTACCAAGCAACGTTGTTACGTAAGAATCCGGCTCTGCGGTCGGCTGCCAGGAAAGTTTCCCATCCTCGGTCGTCCTCAGGATTTGCTGAAATAGGTTTAAAGCTTTTTGATCACGCATTACCAGCCTCGTCGTTCCTTTTCATTGCCAATGCACGTTCCCTAACAAAGGTATCCCTGATGTTGCGGCACGATTCCTGCATCCGCGTCACTTGCCGGAGTGAGGGAACCGCATTGCTTGTCGTTAGTTTTGAAATCTCGCTTCGCAGCGCCTCAAGCTGCGCCTTCGCGCTCAAACAGTTGTTTTTGGACTCGACCGGCAACGAGTCGCTCCACCTAGTCAATAATGCGACAGTATGGTCATGAAGATCACTGCAACGAAGACGAACAAGTTCAAGCTTGCCGAGCTCGATCAGATTCGTCATCTCCGCTGCGACCTTCTCCGAAACATTAACTTCTTCGGCAAGTGTTGTGGCCAGCACGGCCTTGCGAGCCTGACCAGCCGCCCGTGACGCACTCTTGGCGAATATCGCCGCCAAAACGCTGAAAAACAGACCGAGGACAGTCGCTATATTCCCCCAATTTCGACCGAGGAATTGGAGCGTCTTGGAAGCTGATTCCGGTTCGTTCAGACGAAGCCCCCTCGACAGAGTAAGAAAGGTACATCTTTGTGCGGACAATCGAGGGTAGAGCCGCAGTTTCGTGTTGTCAATTGGCGGGCGGGTGGCCCAGATTTCCCTTGCGTCGGGAAATGTGGGAGAGAAGACAGTGCCAATCGACTGATCGCACCACAGTCTGCTTCTATGTCCCCGAAGCCGTGTGATACCCTTTCCGCCCGGAGGAAAACATGCCGGATTTCGAGCTAAGCTTCGCGAGTGATTTCGAAGCACGCACGTTTGAGGATATAGCAGAAGGCTTCGGTGCCGGTGGTGCCCAGGTTGAGCTTAAGAAGCGTCCGCCCGAAGGACCTTATGCGTTCCTTGAATGGTTGATTCCCACGGCAATTATTCTCTGGGTAGCTAAACCCTACTTGACAGAATTCTCGAAGACACTCGGGAAAAAACATGCCGAGGCAGTTGATGCGGGTATACGCAGGCTTTGGAACAAAGTCTTCGGACCGAAGCCTGAGGTCACCTACAATATTGTCAGCTCCAGTGGAAAAGTAAAACAAAGTATCGTCTCAGCTGTAGTCTCATTAAGAGCGCTTAGAAATGACGAGGGCGAAGTGATTCTCTTGTTTCCGAAGGCGATAACTTCTGAGGATTTTTCCCTTGCAACCGATCGCTTCATGCAGCTTATGCACAAGCACTATACGCTCAATGGTGCTGACAGCCTGACGAAGACCATGACCCTAATCGAATATCTGGATCGCCCGTACTACCAGGCCGTGATCTGCATAAATCTCGAAACAAAACGGCTTGAACTCATTGATTACGTGGAGAGTTCCAAGTCCGGCAGACTCATAGCACATAGCATTCCGGAATGACGAGACATGACGAGACATAAGGAACCGCGAGTGGCCCAAATTTCCCTTCCGTTGGGAAATGTGGGGGCCAGAGGCTCCCGGATCGACTGATCACGCTACAGCTTGCATCCCACCCGCCGCGGCGGACCAACAGATGGCAATTGCTGGCCACCCGACGACAGGATTGTGCCGCCCCTAAAGGGGCTCTGGAATATTAAAAGGCATCGCTTACCCAGGACGGAGCTCCCTGAGCAGGTCGAACGGGGCCTGGGCTACAGATTGTTCCGCTCTTCGAGCTCGGGTGCGGGTGGCCCACATTTCCCTTCGGTTGGGAAATGTGGGTGCTCAGAGGCTCCCGGATCGACTGGTCACGCTACAGCTTCCATCCCACCCGCCGCGGCGGGCCAACCGATGGCAATTGCGGGCCACCCGACGAAAGGATTGTGCCGCCCCTAAAGGGGCTCTGGAATATTAAAAGCGATCGCTGACCCAGGGCTCCCGCCCTGGGCTACAGATTGTTCCGCTCTTCGAGCTTGGGTAGATGGTGGTCCACATTTCCCCTCGGTTGGGACATGTGGGAGCTACGATGCTTCCTGCTCGAATGATCGCGCTACAGCCTCCTTCGCCATCCCACAATTGCAAACACTCGGTTGGGAAATGTGGGAGCTGAGATGCTTCTCGCCGAATGATCGCGCCGTTTGCCCCACTCCTTCCTGCGGCTGGAATCGGTGGAGGAGATGTTCATGCGTTCCGCGAACCCTGGTCAGCTACCAGCCATCGGCTGCCAGCTCAAGATTCGTGGGCAAGATAGTTTGGCAACCGGGGAACTGCCGGCTGGCGCGATCAAGAACAGATCCCTCGTCCGCCGCGGCAGATTCGTGATGACAAGAAGTGAAGAACGCGCCAGCGATTTTACTGATAGCTGATGGCCGGTAGCTGGTAGCTGAAAAAGTACTTTCTAAGTACCTCAGGGGGCTAAAGCCCCCACGTATTTTCAACCGCGTAACGCTAGCCTGAAGGTCTGCGTGAGAACCTCTGTCGTCCCTACGGGACTCGGGCTCTTTTCCCATTTCACCCAGCGCTGAAGCGCTGGGCTAAGATCTGCTGCGCCTCCGGCGCGAAATTCTTGGCCGTTGTATTCTGCCGGCAACGCGAAACTCTAGTTCTCACGCAAACACTGAAGGCCCGCACTACCCGAAATCCGGCGCTCGACGTTGGCGTTCGAGAGGCTCCGGGCAGGCTCCGAAGGCCAGCTCTAGCTAAACTTCTCCGGCGAAAAGCGAACCGCCAAGAGCCAAAAGCGATCCGGCAGCCTCTCCCCCTATCTCTCCGGCTCCGAGGTCCCCGAACTCCTCTTCAGGTCCTCGAGGTCGCTGCTTCGACCCAGGGCTTGTTTGTTGGCTACCAGATCATCGAAGGAGATGAAGTGTACCGGTACGCCGAAGAAGGTGCCGGCGACCCGGTTGCTCCATGCCGCAGGAAACTTGACCCCAGTGATTTCGGTGAGAATGTCAATCCGCACCGGCGCAATTCCGATCTGATAGCCCTTGCTTGTCGGTGAAGGTTTCGCTGGTGACGTTGTCGTGTTGGAGGGGAGCGCCGAACTTTTTGAGCGCTTCGATAACCTGCGGGGCGTTTTGCCTTGAATTGTGCACCCACAGGTCGAGATCTTTCGTATAACGCGGCTCGCTGTACTTCATTACTGCGAATCCGCCCACAATCAGGTACTCGACATCAAAGTCGTTTAAGAGTTGCAGCAGTTCTTTGTAGGGTGGGTTTTCTGCCATTCTTGACTTCCTCAGCCAGCTCTACCAGCTCCCAGGCGGCGGCAAAGATGGCGTCATCCCCCTGCTCCTGCCAAAATTCGATATCAAAAGAACGATCGGGGAAGCGGTCCTCCACCAGTCGTGTTTTCCACGCCGAATTTTGAGGAGTGCTCATGTTTCCCTCGCAGCTCGTGTTCAAGAGTATCAGGATATCAGCATCAAACTGCTGACGGCCCCGCTCCCGCTCAAGCTTCGCTTGAACGGGGCACCCGGCGACAATCATCGGGGGGCTGAAGCCCTCATGTAATTCGGACCCTGGACGCTGGCCTTAAGGCCAGCTCTACCCGAAATTCTCCCGCCAAAAGCGAGAACTGCAGGTTCCTCGTCTCCGGTCGCCGCGGCGACCTGCGCTCGGAATGACACCGCGTGGGGAGCTGCGCACAACAGCAGGGTCTGCGGTCGCCGCGGCGACCTCAGAATGACAGACAGGGAATGATCAGATCCAGCGGAAATGTGGCGCGTGGTCAGATGGCGATGTTGTAATCTGATGAATTCGCAGTTCGCGAAGGAGAAACCAAAGTTTTGCGAAGTCTACTGGCTGCTGTACTGATCTGCGCTCTCAACACTCCACCCGCCGTTTACGCTCAACCCAAAAATCCCGCAGCCGCTCCGTTTGTGGCGCCAACGTCGATTACCGGTTTCCGGGATGCCGGCGCGGAGTTGCAGGCAGAGAAAACGTTTCTCGCCGTGCCCAATGCCGATCTGGCGAAGGAGCACCTGCGGATCCTCACCTCGGCCCCGCACATTGCGGGTTCGCCCGAGGACAAGAAAACGGCAGAGTACGTTCTGCAGAAGTTTAAAGAGGCCGGTCTCGACGCCTACATCCAGGAGTACAAGGTCTGGATGAACCTGCCGGCCGACATCAAGGTCGATGTCGTGGCGCCGCAGGGCGTCACCATGCATGGGCCCAGCCCGGAGCACGTGAGCGACGATCCGTATCAGGACGATCCGCGCGTGACCGTGGCGTTCAACGAGTATTCGCCGTCGGGCGATGTCACCGCCGATGTGGTCTATGCCAACTACGGCCGCCTGGAAGACTTCAAGAAGCTGCAGGAGATGGGCATCGATGTGAAGGGCAAGATCGTGATCGTTCGCTACGGGATGAACTTTCGCGGAGTGAAGCCCTATGTTGCCGAGCAGTTCGGAGCGGCCGGCGTCATCATCTATTCCGATCCGTGGGACGACGGATATTTCAAGGGCGATCCTTATCCCACGGGTCCGATGCGTCCGGCGACAGGCGTTCAGCGTGGCTCGATTCAATATCTATTTCGGTATCCCGGCGACCCGACTACGCCCGGCATCGCGTCGGTGCCCGATCTGCCCGACAGCAAACGTACTCCGCCAAACCAGGCGACTGACCTGACCAAGGTACCGACGACTCCGCTGTCGTATCAGGACGCAACGCCTATCATGGCGAACCTTGGTGGGCCGGATTCGCCGCGCGAGTGGCAGGGCGCGCTGCCGTTCACTTATCACGTCGGGCCGGGACCGGTGAAGGTCCACATGGTGCTGAAGCAGAACTATCACTGGGCGACCATGTATGACGTCATCGGGACGGTGAAGGGTTCGGAGGCTCCCGAGCAGTGGGTGGTCTCGGGCAATCACCGCGATGCGTGGGTGTATGGCGCCGTCGACCCTAACAGCGGCACGGCGGCGATGCTGGAATCCGTACACGGTGTTGGCGAGTTGCTGAAGAACGGCTGGCGTCCGAAGCGCACGCTGATGTTTTGCAGTTGGGATGGAGAAGAAGAGGGCCTCATTGGCTCGACGGAGTTCGCCGAGCAGCATGCCGATGAACTGAAGAACGCGGTGGCGTACTTCAATATGGACGTTGCTGTTGCCGGGCCGAGCTTCGGCGCGTCGGCAGTGCCGAGCTTAAAGCAGTACGAGCGCGAGGTTGCGAAGGGCGTGCCCAGTCCGAAGGGCGGTAGCGTCTACGAGCAGTGGAAGATCAGTCAGGACAAGGAAGAGAAAGAACGCGGCAGCCGCCTGAATTCGGCTCTGGGCGGCAGTCCTCGCGAGCCTAATGCCAAGATCAACCAGGATGTGAACGTCGGCGACCTGGGCAGCGGCTCGGACTTCACGCCGTTCCTGCAACACCTCGGAGTTCCGTCAACCGACATGGGCTCGCACGGCCCTACGGCGTGTACCACTCGGTATTCGACAACTTTGCGTGGTTCACGAAGTTTGGCGATCCGACCTTCGTTTACGAGCGGGAGATGGCGCAGGTATTTGGCATCCAGGCCATTCGCATGGCCGATGCCGATGTGCTGCCCTTCAACTACGAAGAGTACGCGAAGGAAATCACGGAGTATCTGAAGAAGGCGGAGGAGAAGTCGAAGGAAACGTTCGGTACACAGTCGCCGTCGTTCGCCGCAGCGCAGCAGGCAGCACAGCGCATGCAGAAAGCCGGAGCGACGATGTTAAAGGCGCAGGCTGGCGCTAACGGTGATACGGCCGGCATTAACAGCGCGCTCATTAACGCAGAGCGCGGGTTCGTGATCGATGGACTGCCGGGGGGCCGCGAGTGGTTTAAGCACGCCATCTATGCTCCGGGAGAGTACACCGGCTACGCGGCGGTGGTTATTCCGGGAGTGAATGAGTCGATCGATCGCAAGGATCTGGGCACTACGCAACAGCAGTTGCAAGTGCTGACGGACGCGATCAACCGCGCGGCCGGTGTGCTGGAGAAAGGTGCTGGCGGGGGAGCAGGCGGAGGAGCAGCAGGGGCGAAGTAGGGAAGTGCTTGGGTGAAGTACTTGGGTGGAGCAGTTGCGTGGAGTACGCCTTCAGAGGCTGCTGAAAAATTCTTCGCAGTGGAAAAAACAGCAGATCCCTCACCTCTAAAGAGGTTCGGGATGACAAGAACACAGGACTTTTATGGCGCAGCTAAAGCTGCGCCCCCTCAAAACGGCGCCCTGCAGAGTTTTTCCGCAACCTGTTCAGGCGTAAATCGCTGCCCGTTTGATTCTGTCATCCTGAGCGGAGTGAGTCACGGCTTGCCGGGACTCACGAAGTCGAAGGCCCCCTATAGGAACCGAGAATGTCTTATGCGATAGGGGTCCTTCGACTCGTCGTCCGCCGCGGCGGACTCCTCGCTCAGGATGACATTGGTTTACTTGTTTCCACCCCTTACGGGACGCGCACCTTGGCTTCGGCGCCCTTGGTCATATGCACGGTCTCGATGAAGCGCACCTTGCGGTTGCTGAGCTTCATCACCAGCGACTTGGTCTTCACGCCGTCACCGAAGAAGCGCACGCCTTCCAGCAGCGGGCCATCGGTCACGCCGGTAGCGGCGAAGACAATGTTCTTTCCCGGCGCCAACTCTTCTGCGATGTAGATGCGCTTTGGATCTTTGATGCCCATGTCTTGCATGCGCTCGGCCTGCTCCGGGGTGTAGCCGGTGAGCCTGCCGACCATGTAGCCGTTGAGGCAGCGAATAGCGGCCGCGGTGATGACGCCTTCGGGAGCGCCGCCGGCGCCCATGACGGCATGAACGCCCGAACCAAGCATGGCCGCGGCAACGCCCGGAGAGAGGTCGCCATCAGAGATGAGCCGGATGCGCGCGCCTGCCCGGCGTACGTCGGCGATGAGCTTTTCGTGGCGCGGGCGATCGAGTATAACGATGACCAGGTCTTCGACTCTGCGGCCGAGGACCTTCGCGATCACCGCCAGGTTGTGCGTTACCGGAGCTTCCAGGTCGACCATGCCGCGGCACGATGGGCCGACGACCATCTTCTCCATGTAGCAGTCTGGCGCGTGCAGCAGGCCACCGCGCTCCGACGCTGCCAGCACGGTGATGGCGCCTGGCAATCCGAGGGCGCACAGGTTAGTGCCTTCCAGTGGATCGACCGCGATGTCGACTTCCGGATAGGTGCCGCCGTCGTGCTTGCCAACTTTCTCACCGATGTACAACATGGGGGCTTCGTCACGCTCGCCTTCACCGATGACGATGGTGCCGTCCATGGGAACCGAATCCATAACGCCGCGCATAGTTTCGGTTGCGACATGGTCGGCGAGCTTACGATCGCCCTGGCCCATGGTTTTTCCTGAGGCGATCGCCGCGTCTTCCACAACACGCAAGAACTCCAACGCAAGATCGGATTCGAAGTTGTTCTTCAGGACTGCAGTATTTTCTTTAGGTTCTGCTGTAGCTTGAGTTGCCATGGAACGGCCTCCATGCACGGATTTAGATTTCTTCACCATCAGGTGAGCTATCCCGCTTCTTCATCGGTAACTGGCAGGACAGGCTGAAAATACTAAGGATACACGCGCCGTCAACCGCGGTCAGCAGATAACGGAATCGACATCAGTTTGCGTTCGAAGGCTATCTAGTAATTCCCGCGTGGCTCGCATCGTGTATCCCACCGCTGGCCTCCGGCCGCTCTCGCGCAGTACGATACTATTCAGCTTTCCATGAGTCTGCGGCCCCATGCCGATTGGCGCCTCGCGGTCCTGCTCGCGTCCGTTGTGCTGGTCGCGGCAACTTTGTCTGCCCAAGCTCCGGCCAAGCCATCATCCGTCATCCCGCTCTACCGATCACTGCAGGACGTCGGCCTCGATCCGCAGAAGACGTACCACATTCGCGAGGCGGCGTTGGATCGCGAAGACGTTCACCTGTGGATGAACGATGGCACCATCTCGTTCCTGCAAGCCGTTGATGGCCGCATCACGGGCGCGTTCTTTGAAGGCGATGGCGAAGTGCTTATCCGGCCGCCCGACCGGCGGGAGCGCGCGTCCCTCGGGCTTTTCACCGGCGAAGGCGTGCTGGAGGAAAAATTCTCCAGCGCATACCTGCGTTTTAATGACGATACCGCGGCGGAGTTGCAACCGTATCTGCGTCCTCCGGATGATGCCACAGCTTTTGTCGAGAAGAACGACTCGGTCGCGCGCAACCTGGCTTCGGCTGATGCGATGCGGCTGGCAATTTCCTTCACCAGCGGTCCTACCACGGTAGCTCGGGGCGAGCCGCCTCCCCTTCCTGATCGCCTGCTGCATGCGCGAGTGGCAGGCGACCGTCTGGGCGTGTTCGATGTCTATTTCGACACTCACAGCCCGGAACAGATCATGGTTGGCAAAACCTCTTCCAAAGGCGAGCAGGTCTATTACGACCTGTGGATGAGTTTTGTCATGAGTTCGCTGCGCAAGCAGCCTGTAAGCGGATCACGTTTTCATGGTCCGACCGGCCCAACCTGGACGCGCGATGCCATCACGGTGACCAAATACACGGTGAAGGGTACAGTCAGGCCGCCGACAGATTTGTCTGCCGAGGCCACCCTCGACGTCGAAGCCCGGCAGGGTGGCGCGCGCATCGTTCTGTTTGAGCTCTCGCGGTACCTGCGCGTGAAGTCCGTAGACATGGATGGCGTACCGCTCGAATTTCTGCAAAACGAAGCCGTCGAGGGCAGTGAACTGGCACGCCGTGGCAACGATCTGGTGGCGGTGGTGTTCCCTGAGCCGCTCAAACTTGGTTCGCACTTCGTTCTGCACTTCACCTACGCGGGAGCGGCGCTCTCTGACGCGGGTGGCGGCCTGGTTTACGTGGGCGCGCGCGGTACGTGGTATCCCAATCGCGGCATCGCAATGTCGAACTACGATCTGACCTTCCGCTTTCCTCAGGACTGGACGCTCATTGCCACCGGCAAACAGGTTTCTCTGGAGCGCGAAGGCGGAGACTTTGTGGGCCACTGGGTGAGCGAGCAGCCGCTTCCCATCGCCGGCTTCAATCTCGGACAGTACACTGAAGCCAGCGCTAAGGCGGGGAACATCGAAGTGTTCGACTACGCCGCGCGAGGGGTCGAGCGCGACATGGGAGTTGCGCGAAAACTCGCGATTCCGCCAGATAAGGGTTCGGTGCCGAGTCCTACAACGTCAGAGATAGTGCCAGGTCTTGGGGAGATGCCCGATCCTGTGCAAGAGCTGAAGCCATTGGCCGACAAAGCCGCTGAGACGCTGACGGCATACGCGCAGATGCTTGGCCCATATCCCTACTCCACGCTGTCGCTCACTCAGCGGCCGGGCATGGAAAGCCAGGGCTGGCCGGGGCTGATCTTCCTCTCCAGCTATGTTTATCTGACCGCCGAGCAGCGCGCGGCCTTGAAACTACCTATTGGCGATAACGTGCTATTCGGGGAAATAATGATGCCGCACGAACTCGCTCATCAGTGGTATGGCGATCAGGTCTCGTGGTCCAGCTATCACGAACAGTGGCTGCTGGAGGCGCTGGCGAACTACTGTGCTCTGCTGCTGCTGGAGCGCAGCAAGCCGGCCGATGTGCAACTCATGCTGGAAACCTACCGCTCGTTCCTCGCGGCAAAATCGAAAGATGGTCAGGCGAATGTCGAAGCCGGGCCGGTGACACTCGGGGTGCGTCTCTCGTCATCGAAGTTTCCTGAGGGCTACGAGATCATCACCTACGGACGTGGTACGTGGCTGATTCACATGCTGCGAACGATGCTGCGCGACGCTTCGCGCTCGCCGGCAAATCCCGACGGCGACGACACGGTGTTCCTGTCTATTTTGCGCAACCTGGTGCAGCGCCATCGCGGTAGCGAACTGACGAATGAGCAGTTCGAAAAGGCATTTGAAGAAGTATTGCCTCGCTCACTCTGGTTCGAAGGCCATCAATCGCTGGACTGGTTCTTCGATGGCTGGGTGAACGGGACGGCGTTTCCCCAGTTTGAATTGAAGGGCACAAAGTTCACCGGCGCGGGTGCATCGCGCCGGGTGAGTGCGAC
The DNA here is from genome assembly GCA_963846795.1 of uncultured Acidobacteriaceae bacterium. Lineage (GTDB taxonomy): Bacteria > Acidobacteriota > Terriglobia > Terriglobales > Acidobacteriaceae > CAVVDY01. Next base: position 285,390 of record CAWJXJ010000009.1, on the reverse strand, counting down.
CATTCGACAGATCGGTGCACCGTTCGATCTGGTCAGCAGCGTTCCGGTATACGGCGTCGCCGGCGAGAAGCAGATTTACCTCGGTCGCGTCTTCGCCGAAGGAGATTCGACACAGTTCACCCTGCGGGCTCCTGCCGAAGTCACGGGCTTGGTGCTGGATCCGTACGGAACGGTGTTGACCGCGCCACAAGAGAGCAATCGGCAATCAGCAACCGGCGCTGACTCCAATCCGGCGCTCTTCTGCGCTCCAGAACCCACCGAGGGGCCACCATTTACCGCCAGGCACCCTGTATTCGCCTTCCCCGGTTGCCAATTGCCAGCCGTGAAACACTAATTCCTGGTAGCTGTCGTTCTAGCCGGGAGGCCATGTCAGGTCGCGTCCTCCCAACAGATGCAGGTGCAGATGAAAAACCGATTGGCCGGAGCGCGGACCGACGTTGTAGACCGTGCGATAGCCATCTTCGATGCCGCGCTCGCGTCCGATCTTCGCGGCTACAAGCTGGCAGTAGCCGATGATTTCGGAATCCTGAGGTGAGGCTTTGTCGAGTCCAACAATGTGCTGCTTTGGAATTATGAGCACGTGGGTTGGCGCTTTTGGATTGATGTCTTCAAAGACGTAGACCTTCTCGTCTTCATAAACCTTCTTGGAAGGAATCTTGCCGGCAATGATTTTGCAGAAGAGGCAGTCGTCGTTCATGAGGGAATGGTAGACGAGGCGGTGCGGTTCGGCCAACCGGGAAGCGCGGTGTTGATTCGGTTGCCGAAGGCCACCAACGCAAATAGGCCCGGCGACAATTTCATGGGCCGAGGCGCGCCTTGCCGGCCGTTGGTCGCCGATGCTGCGAAGCGGCATCGTTTATCGAAACGCCGAGCCCGGAGGGCGACCAACATGATAGCCCAGCGTGGAGGTCGCCGCGGCGACCGGAACGCTGGGTACGATGCCTATAAATTGAAGTACGGAGCCGGCTTCAGCCGGCGGCACAATCGCATCTTTGTCGTCCCCAGGGGGGACTCGGCGGGTATTTCGTCGCTTACCCAGCATTCCGCTTCGCTCCATGCTGGGCTGTCATCACACGCCCTTCGGGCTCAGAGTTCTATGGTGATAGAGATTGTTCGTTGCTAAGATAAGGTCATCTTGAAAGGATCGAGAATCATGAAATCCCGGGTATCAGAACGGGGGTACGTGCGTGGTGCCCAGCTCGATTGTGAAACGACTGGGGATGAAACCCGGAGATTCGGTTGAGATCGACGTAAATACCATTCGAATCGCAATTAGTGCAATCAAGAGGAAGAGTAGAAGCAAGGCCCGGATCGTAACCGACAAAATCACCGGGATGCCGGTTCTAACTTTGGGGCGCGGTGCTCCGGTGCTGACGAGCGAAGAAGTGGAAGAGATGCTCGCGGACTTTCCGTGAGACATTTCTGCGCTGCGTCGCCTATCCCTTCTGCTCGTTCCGTCTCGCCAGCAAATACCCGCGAATCAATTCGTCCAGGTCGCCATCGAGCACGCGATCGACGTCGCCGATCTCCACTCGGGTGCGCAGGTCTTTCACCATGCGATACGGTTGCAATACATACGAACGAATTTGCGAGCCGAAGTCGATATCGAGCTTCGAGTCTTCAATCACCCTCGTCTGCGCTTTCTTCTTCTCCAGTTCGTACTCGTAGATGCGTGAGCGCAAGATGCTCATCGCCTTCTCTTTGTTCTTATGCTGCGAGCGCTCGTTCTGGCAGGCCACCACGATACCTGTCGGCATATGTGTTATGCGAACCGCCGAGTCGGTGGTATTCACATGCTGTCCGCCCTTGCCGCCGGAGCGGTAGGTATCGATGCGAATGTCGTCGGGCTTGATGTCGACCTCGATACTCTCATCGATCTCCGGCGAAACAAAGACGCTCGCAAACGAGGTGTGGCGGCGCTTCGCCTGATCGAAGGGCGAGATGCGCACCAGGCGATGCACGCCGATCTCGCTGGTCAGCAGGCCATATGCGTGTTCGCCGTTCACGCCAAAGGTGGCCGACTTGATGCCCGCCTCTTCACCTGGCTGATATTCGTACAGGCTGGTGGAGAATCCTTCGCGCTCGGCCCAGCGCAGGTACATGCGCATCAGCATCTCGGCCCAGTCCTGCGATTCCGTTCCCCCGGCACCAGGATGAATCGTGACAATGGCGTTGCGATCGTCGTTGTCACCGGAGAGTAGGGTCTCGATCTCCAGCTTGTCGACCACGGCGCGCAGCGAGTCAATCTCGCGACGCAGATCGGCCGATACGTCTTCTCCCTCATGCGACAGTTCGAAATACGCAGCGATATCGCCGGCGCGACGCGACAGATCAGCTTCGGTCGCCAACGCGGATTCCAGGCGCTTCTTCTCGCGCATCACCTGTTGAGATTTTTCGGGATTAGACCAGAGCGTTGGGTCGGCGGTTTGCTTTTCGACCTCGCTCAGCCTTTCGCGCAGACGAGGCGCGTCAAAGATACTCCTGAAGATCGTGCACCTTGTCGCGTAATGCGGCGTATTCCTGTTCCAGTTCTTCGACCATGAGAGTTATACCTCTATTCAGCGTTAGTAGTTAGCACTTGGCATTTAGCACTTGGCTCTTACTTCACGGCGAGGATGTTCGTCCTGAATCTTTGAAATCAAGGCGTTCAGCATTCGCCGCATCAAGGCAACATCTTTGGCCAAGGCGACGTAAGCGCCGGGATCGAGATATTCTAAATCTCTCGCCAGTAATAGAAAGTACTCCAACTCGCTCGCCGATCCCATGGCCACGCCAAGGAACCGCGCGAATTCAGCATTGCCGCGCCGTCCGCAGCCTTCGGCGATGTTGGCGGCGACAGACGAACTGCAGCGCCGCATCTGCGAGGTCATGCCGTAGGTCTCTTCGCGAGGAAAACCCTTGGTGCACCGGTAAACACTCAGCGTGACGGAGTGTGCTCTTTGCCAGACACTTAACCCTCGAAAGTCCTTCAATCCGATTCTCCTTCTGAGGGTCTATCACCATTCTAACGACTTCCTGCGCTTCGCTAAGTGCCAAATGCCAAGTGCTAATTGCTAAGTGCTAACTACTAACTGCCAACTGCTTTCTCACCCGCAGCAGCAGTGCGAGCAACGTCATCATCGCACACGCAATCGGAAACCAATCGCCGTGGCGGGTGTAGAACGTGGTCTCCTGCTCGAGGTCGTATGCGCCCTGCAGAGCCGTGCGTTGGAACCGCGGAGCCTCAGCGACTCTACGGCCGTAAGGATCAATCACGGCAGTAACGCCGGTGTTGGTATCGCGCAACAGCCAGCGGTTGTTCTCGACCGCCCGCATGCGTGCCATGTTCAAGTGCTGTAACGGAGCGCTGGTGTTTCCATACCAACCGTCGTTTGAGATATTGACGAAGAACTCAGCCCCGTTGCGCGCGAACTGGCGGACCTCGTTAGGAAAAATGGACTCATAGCAGATGAAGATTCCCACTCGCGATCCGTCGAGCGGAAGGGGCTGGCGGCTGGTGCCTCGCGAAAACGTTCCCACCTCGTGCGTTAGATTGTTGGCGAACACCAGCAAATCGGCGAAGGGCACATATTCGCCGAAGGGCACAAGGTGAATCTTGTCGTACTCGTAGCTCCACGCGCCGTTGGAGCTGATTACCGATGCGGAGTTGTAGATCTCCCGCTTACCGGAAGGATCGTCGAAGCCGCGAATGCCAATGGTGCCGACAATGATCGACGAGTTCGTATGCCGGGCAATGTCGGCAATGGTGGTACGCACGTGCAGGTCGGTGACGAAAAACGGCGCCGGTGATTCCGGCCATACGATTAACCCGGGTGTGCCCGCGGACTCTTTTTTCGGACGCACACTCAGCGCGCTAAGCTCACGAAGCGTGTTGAGTTCGTAGTCGAGGCTCCAAGGCTCGTCGAGGATGGGAACGTTCGACTGCACCAGCGTCACGCCTTGAGTAGTGGGGACAGCAGGCGGCGAATAGAGCTTGCCGGCATGGAGCAGGATGATCGCCGCCACACTCACCGCGAATAGCAACGGCTGTTTTCGTCGTGGCACCAGGAACGCCGCAGTGGCCGCAGTATTCACCAGCGCGATCTCGAATGAGAGGCCGTAAACCCCGGTGAACGTAGCGATGCGCGTCAACGGAATGTTATCGATCTGCGTGTAGCCCAGCAGGTCCCAGGGAAAACCGGTGATATAAGTTCTCGCCAGCTCGACCGCGACCCAGATGAAGGGCGCGAACAGCAGCGCGCGCAGACTGTATCCGTTGCGGCGTGCGGCAGTCAGCGCAAGGAGCAAACCAAAGATGCCGTGATACAGGCCAAGATACAGAGCGTAGGCGACGAGCAGCAGAGCGGAAGTTGCCACGCCCAGTCCGCCGTACTCGTGCATGGTGTTGAACACCCAGTAGCAGCTTCCCAGGTACCAGATAATGCCGCTGACATATCCCAGCAGAAATCCCTGCCACGCGCCGGCAGGCGCCAGGAACAGTCCACCTTCCGCCAGCACCGCGCTTACATCCTGTTCGCGACACCTCAGGATGGCGTACATAAGAGGAGCCAGCGCAATCCAGCTCAAGAGGTAGAGAGCCGGTTTCGGGAAGCAGAGGACCTGAAGAACTCCCGATGTGCAGGCGAAAATCCAGGCAATGCGTCGGATTCGTCTCACCAGGCGAGTGTAGCAAAGCTCTGTGAAAAAGCCGCGCTTTGGTGGAAGCACCACGCTTTAGCGTGGTGAGCTGGATCGATCTGCAATGTTGGCTTTAGCCACGGCAGAGCTACTTCGAATGTGCGACTTGCGAGTCCTCAAGTGTGGTAGCAGGACGGGGGCATCGACTGCCGGTGCTCCCAATTCGCAGATTGGAATGTCAGTAGCGGGTGTGGGGAAGCCCCGGGGCTGAAGCCCGTTTTGTGCGACCTTGTTTCACCACGCTAAAGCGTGGTGCTTCCACCCCGAGGCTGTTCGCGATGTTTATCCCTCCAGGGTCCCGACCTCGACCGCCGGCTCTTCCACTTCCACCGGCCCGCTGAGCGCTTTCAGACCGTACTCGTACCCTTTGTCGAAGGCCTTCAGATTCAGCTCAACGAACGCCTTCGGCACCGAGTCGGCGATGGCGTTGCGGAGGGCATCGCGCTTGAGCACTCCGCTGACTGCTCCGAAGAAGCCGACCATCACGATGTTCAGCACCATGCGCTTGCCCAGTTCTTCCGCGAGCCGAGTGGCGGGGACGCTGTATACCCGAACTCCCGGCGGCAACGCATCGACGCGTACGAGGTCCTGTTCGATGATCAGCAGTCCGTTCTCTTTGAGCTGTGGGGTGAACAGCGTGTACGCCTCCTGCGACATAGTGACCAGGACGTCGGCCTTGGTCACGTAGGGGTACAGGATGGGCTCATTCGCCAGGATGACCTGCGCGCTGCAAGCTCCGCCGCGCGCCTCCGGGCCGAACGCCTGGGTCATGGTCGAGTAGCCGTCCTCGTAAATGCAACCGGCCTTGCCGATGACGATGGCCGACAGGATGACGCCCTGTCCGCCGAATCCGGAGATGCGGATTTCTGTTAGATTTCGCATTCGCATGCCTCCCTCTCGACATACCGGTCGCCGAGCGTCTCAATCATCTTGTCGTGCATCAGGTCGCGATAGTCGTTACGTTCGCGATCGACAAACTTGCCGACGATGATCTCGCCCGTTTTGCCCAAAGCCAGCTCGCTGGTCGGTATGCCGTTCTTGATCTTGCTGAAATTCTTGTAGTAGACCATCGTGTCCAGACCATCGCCCATCTTGTTGCGGCGCTGGTAAAGCGTTGGACACGGTGACAGCACCTCGATGAAGCAGAAGCCCTTCTTGCTGAAAATCTCCTGCATCGACTTTGCCAGCTGACGAACGTGGAAGGTCGTCCAGCGTGCGACATACACTGCGCCCGCGGCTTCCACCAGGTGGGGCAGATTGAATGCCGGATCGAAGGTGCCGTAAGGGTTGGTAGACGTTATCACCGAGTTCGGAGTAGTCGGTGCGGTCTGTCCGCCCGTCATCGCGTAAATCAGGTTGTTAATGCAGATGACTTTCAAATCCACATTGCGGCGGGCGGCGTGGATCAGGTGATTGCCGCCGATGGCGAACAGATCTCCATCACCCGAGTACACCACGACGTTCAACTTGGGATTGGCCAGCTTCAATCCAGTTGCGAACGGAATCGCGCGGCCGTGCGTGGTATGGAACGAGTCCTGCTTCATGTATCCGGCGACGCGGCCGGTGCAGCCGATGCCGGAGACGATAGATACGTTCTTCAGGTCAACCTTGGAGTCGATCAAGGCGCGGCTGAAGCAGTTGACGCTGGTGCCGATGCCGCATCCCGGGCACCAGATGTGCGGCATGCGGTCAGTGCGCAGGAACGGCTCGACCGGGTTCGTCGGGTTAATTACATTTAACGTCGAGCTCATCGAGCCACCTCCAGAATGGTCTTGAGAATGTCTTCAGGATTGTGGACGCTGCCGCCGGCATGCGACACCAGCCGGACAACACATTTGCCGGCTGCGGCCCGCTCTACTTCGCGCACCATCTGCCCCAGGTTGATCTCGGGCACGACGATGGCCTTTACCTTGGCGGCTATCTCAGCAATCTGCTTCTCCGGGAAAGGCCATGCGGTAATCAGCCGGAACTTGCCGACCTTGATCCCCCGCTCCCGCGCCATCTCCATGGCGCGCTGGGCCACTCGCGATGTGATCCCGTAGGAGACCACGACGACGTCGGCGCCGTCCATTGCCTCTTCTTCGTATAGCGTTATCTTGTCGATGTTCTTCAGGATCTTGTTCTGCAACCGCCGTACGAGCTTGTCTTGGACGGCAGGCGTCATGTTGGGATAGCCGCGCTCGTCGTGGGTCAGGCCGGTCACGTGGACGTTGTAGCCCTGGCCAACATGCGGCATGTCGGGTACCAGGTCCTGTTTCGGCTCAAACGCCAGGAACTCATCCGGCGAGAGCTTGGTGTAGCGGCGAGGCGTGACTTCGATCTGCTCAGCCTCGGGGATAACCACCTTCTCCGTCATGTGGCCGACCACTTCATCCATCATGACGAACACCGGGCAGCGATACTGCTCGGAGTAGTTAAAGGCCGTGATGGTCAGGTCAAAGCATTCCTGCGGCGAGTTCGGACACAGGGCGATGATTTCGTAGTCGCCGTGCGAGCCCCACTTCACCTGCATCATGTCGCCCTGCGCGGGAAGTGTCGGCAGTCCGGTGGATGGGCCGCCGCGCTGCACATTGACAAACACGCACGGTGTCTCCGTCATAGCCGCGAGGCCGATGTGTTCCATCATCAGCGAGAAGCCGGGGCCCGAGGTGACGGTGAAGGCTTTCGCTCCGCCCCATACCGCGCCTTGCAGTGTGATCGAAGCGGCAAGCTCGTCTTCCATCTGGATGAAGGTGCCGCCGACGGTGGGAACGCGTTGAGCGAAGCGCTCGACCACTTCCGTCGAAGGGGTGATGGGATATCCCGAGGAGAAGCGCGCTCCTGCTGCCAGGCATCCTTCGCAGCAGGCGTGATCGCCGTCGAGAAAATGTGAGCCGGTTAAAACGCCGGCCGGATCAGCGTGCATCTGTCGCCTCCTCTCCCGTGGCCGCTTCCGGCACAGCAGGCTTTTTTTCGGCTGCTGCCTTTTTGGCTGCTGCCTGATCTTTGTAGCCGAAGATTGCAAAGTCGGGACAGTACATGCCGCACAAATCGCAGCCACTGCACTTTTCCGGTGTAACCAGGTATGGCGGGTGATAGCCCTTGGCGTTGAATGCCGAGGAAAGCGCCAGGGCTTTGGTGGGACAGAACTCTACGCAGAATCCGCAAGCTTTACATCGCTCGACTACGATTTGCACCGATCCTTTGGCCATCGTTGAGCTTCCTTTAGTGCGGGGCGAGCGGGAAGAAGGAGTTATAAGAGACCCGCCCGCCATCGCGAGTGAACTTACGTTGCGGTTGAACTCACCTGAACTTGAGAAGAGAGACTACCGAACGATGTTTCGATTCTGGCCTACACAATGCCCGAGCCGAAGTGATGTTCGTCACAGGGATATGTGAGGAGTGGACACCGCGGCATCCCGCACGAAAATAGCAAAACGGGCACCCTTCAGGAGGCGGGCATCTGTTCTCCACGTGATTCTGACGCTGCTGATGGCTCGACTTACGTATAAAACCGTTTCACCCGCCAAGATAGCTGCTGGAACCCGAAAGTAGCTTGACGGCCCGCTGCTCGCACCCTGGCAAGCGTAGAAAGCACGCTTGACGGTGACACCATGCGAGGGAGGGCCAGAGCAACGTTTTACGAGAATGGCACCACATGGGCGACGGGGGATTTTGGTTTCCCATGCGACGTATCTTTTGTTGGTTAATCGCCCGACTCATGATCAACCCCGGCCCGATTAAAAAGGAGTACTGGAATGAGACAAGACATTGGCAGGATGTTTCCGACCGCGCAAGCTATTACGATTGCCTTTGCGCTGGTGATTGCCACTACCCTGGCGGCGCAAGCCCAGACATTCAGCCTTCTATACACTTCTGGTATCGGCCCGGAGATACCCACCGGCCTGACCATCGATAGCGCGGGCGCGCTTTATGGTACGACTCTTTACTCCGACAATGAGGTGGGGGGCGGTACGGTCTTCCAGTTGACGAACCATGATTCCGGCTGGAAGCTTGCTGTACTCTACACCTTTCCCGACGACACCTGGCGGCCCAGTTCCGGAGTCATCCTCGGGGCGAATGGGGGCCTCTATGGCACAACCCAGGCAGGAGGCCAAGGCTGCGACTACGGTTGCGGCACCATTTTCAAACTTCTGCCGCCGGTTCACGTGTGCGCCACGCTGGTTTGCTCCTGGCAGAAAACCACGCTTTATAGCTTTCAGGGCGGAGCCGACGGGCAACTGCCGAATGGCCTGGTCTTCGATCATAATGGCAACTTGTACGGCACCACTTACATTGGCGGAGCCAACGGCAAAGGGACGGTGTTTGAGCTCACGCCCTCGGGTAACGAGTGGACCAAAACCATTCTTCACAGCTTCGACGGAGTTGACGGCGCCAATCCTTACAGCGGCGTGATTCTCGACGATGCCGGCAATCTTTACGGCACGACGTACGGCGGAGGCTCGCAGGATGAGGGCGTTGTGTATGAGTTGACCTCCTCAGGGTCGGGCTGGACGGAGCAGGTTCTGCATAATTTTGCGAACCAGGGTGACGGAGCATTTCCTGCCGGTGGATTGGTTCGTGATCCCTCCGGCAACCTCTATGGCACGACTCTGGAATCTCTCCCTGGCGACTTTGGTGGCGCGGTTTTTGAATTAATGCCGTCCGGCAGCGACTGGAACTTTATTCAGATCTATGTGCTCGCTGGGCAGTATGGTCCCGAAGCCAGCCTGACCCGGGATGCAGCCGGCAATCTCTATGGCACCACTGCGCAAGACGGACAGTATGACCATGGAAATGTCTTCAGGCTTTCACCCAACGGAAGCGGCGGCTGGATCTATACCAGCCTGCATGATTTCGATGGAGCTGACGGAGACTCACCCGATAGCAGCGTCATCTTCGACGGAAACGGCAACCTCTACGGCGTCACTGTATTTGGCGGACTCAACGATTATGGCGTTGTCTTCGAGATCACGCCCTAGCTGGTCGTAGGGTGCCAAGCACTCGAAATAAAGAACACACCAGGATTCCCGTGAGCGCTGGGGTGTCCCACTCATCCGCGGTTTTCCGATGAGCGGGACTCCACATATTACTGCACCAGCGGTGGCGTCTCCCCGTTGCCGTTCTCGACGGCCTCTTCCGGTGGAATGACCGATGCCGCAGCCACGCGATCACCGTTCTCCAGATGCAGCAGGCGAACGCCCTGCGTGGAGCGGCCGGCCTCGCGAATGTTGGCGCTGTCAATGCGGATGATCTTGCCGTACTGGCTGATCACCATCAGCTCCGACTTCTCGCTCACCAGCAGGATATTGACGACGTTGCCGTTGCGCGCAGTAGTCTTCACGTTGATCACGCCCTTGCCGCCACGCGATTGCAGGCGGTACGCGTCTACGTCGGTCCGCTTGCCGTAGCCCTGCTCGGTTACCGACAGGATGAGGCTGGGCTCGTCGGTCTCGCCGCCTTTCCGCTTTGTGCGGTCCTTCGGGGTCACGGCCATGCCGACGATGTAGTCTCCCTTGTCGAGGTCCATGCCGCGCACCCCCCGCGCCGGGCGTCCCATGGAACGGACGTCTTCTTCGCCAAAGCGGATCGCCATGCCCTCGTGCGACGCCAGGAAGATGATCTGCTTGCCGTCGGTGCAGCTTGCCGCGACCAGTTCATCGCCCTTGTCGATGCCGATGGCGATAATGCCGCGCGACATCACGTTGCTGAAGTCCTTCAGCGGCGTCTTCTTCACCGTACCCTGGCGGGTGACGAAGAAGATGTTCTTGCCCTCTTCTTCCAGATCGCGGACCGGCATCAGCGTGCGCACGCTCTCACCTGGCTGCAACGACACCAGGCTGGCGATGGCTTTGCCTTTGCCTGCCGCGCTGAGTTCCGGGATCTCGTACACCTTGAGCCAGTACACGCGTCCAGTGTTGGTGAAGACGAGGATGTAGTCGTGCGTCGAAGCCACGAACAAATTCTCGACGAAATCCTCCTCGCGCGTGCTCATGCCTTTGCGGCCGGTGCCACCGCGCCGCTGCTGGCGATAGGTGGAAATGGCAGTGCGCTTCATGTAGCCGGAGTGGCTGATGGTGACGGCGACCTGCTCGTCGGCAATCAAGTCCTCTAGTGCCAGCTCGGCGCTTTCGTCCTGAATAATCGTGCGCCGCTCGTCGCCGTAGTTCTTTTTGATCTCTTCCAGTTCCTTGGTGACGACGCCGCGCAGCTTCTTCTCATTCGACAGGATTGACTCGTATTCCGCGATCTTCTCGCGAATCTCAGCCAATTCCTTCAAGATCTCGTCCACCGATAATCCGGTCAGACGGTGCAACTGGAGATCAAGGATCGCGTCAATCTGTTTATAGCTCAATACAAAACGAGCATCTGTGGCGATTCCATATCGCTTCGGGTCGAGATTGACCCCAGCGAGCTTGAATGGCCCCAATCTGTTCTCAACGCCAAGTTGCTCGCGACCGGCAAATTTCACCTGCAGTTCTCGACCTTGGAAATGGCCATACAGGTTCTCTCGCGCCTCCGCTCTCGATGCCGCCGAACGAATAATCCTAATCACATTGTCAATATGGTCGATTGCAACCTGATATCCAACCAGGATGTGCTCGCGCTCGCGCGCTTTCATCAGCAGGTAGGCAGTGCGGCGGCGCACCACGTCGATACGGTGATCGACGAAGTGCTTTACCGCCTGAACCAGGCCCATCTCTTTCGGCTGGCCATTGACCACGGCCAGGAAGATCATGCTGAAGCTCTCCTGCATCGAAGTGTGCTTGAAGAGCTGGTTGAGCACGATCTGCGGCTCGGCGCTGCGCTTCAGTTCGACTACGATGCGCATGCCGTCGCGATCGCTGAAGTCATTCACGTCCGAAATTTCGTCGATGACCTTGTTGTTCACCAGTTCGGCGATGCGCTCGATGAGTTTCGATTTGTTGACCTGGTAGGGAATTTCGGTGACGACGATGGCCTGCTTTTCTTTCGTGAGGTGCTCAATCGCCGCCTTGGCGCGCATCATGAAGCGGCCACGGCCGTTGCGGTAAGCCTCCATGATTCCGCTGCGGCCATGAATGAATCCGCCGGTAGGGAAGTCGGGGCCCTGCACGTGCTTCAGCAAATCGACCAGCGTGGCCTGCGGGTTATTCACCAGCGTGATGCTGGCGTCGATGATCTCGGTCAGGTTGTGGGGCGGGATATTGGTCGCCATGCCGACGGCGATTCCACTGGAGCCGTTCACCAGCAGATTGGGGATGCGCGTCGGCAGCACCACCGGCTCTACCGTAAGTCCATCGAAGTTCGCGACGAAATCCACCGTGTCTTTGTCGATGTCGGCCAGTAACTGCTCGGCGATATCGGTCATGCGCGCTTCGGTGTATCGGTAAGCCGCCGGAGGATCGCCATCGACCGACCCAAAGTTGCCCTGTCCATCAATCAATGGATAACGCAACGAAAACGGCTGCGCCATGCGGACCATCGCGTCGTAAACCGCGGTATCGCCGTGGGGGTGATAATTGCCGAGCACTTGACCGACTACCTTGGCGCACTTCACATGCTTGCGGTTGTGCAGCAATCCCATGTCGTGCATGGCGTAGAGAATGCGGCGATGCACCGGCTTCAGGCCGTCGCGCACATCGGGCAGCGCGCGCCCGATGATGACCGACATCGAGTAGTCGAGATACGAACGCCGCATCTCCTCTTCAATGTTGATGGGCTGGATATTTTCGTTGGGGCGGCCGCCGTCAGGAGGCAGTGGTAATTGTGGGTTCTGGTCGTCAGGCATATTTAGCCGTCAGCTGTCAGCCATCAGCTTGCAGCCGAACTCTTTCTTTGTCGTTGCTTCTTTGTGGAGCAGGCTGTCGGCGGCGCATTTCCGAAGGTAGTTTTTAGCTACACTCGTAAGCCGCTTCAGTACCTGCTATGTGAGGAGTTCCCACCTAAAGGAGCACTGATTATTATAGCACGATGAATGCTTATGGCCGATGCATAACTACTTGGATATCAATCATTTACGAATTGTCATTACGAGTCCGTGGCGGCGGGCGAGGCATCTGCTCTCGGGCCGCAGCGCGGCCCGGTTGACCCGTGCAAATGAGCCGGTCCAGCCTGGCAAGGGCATTGTAGTGAAATGAGGTAGCGCCCGTCGCCTCAGTGCTTTGAACTGGCGACGGCTGCCGGTTTTTTGTTCGCGCTGTACACATGAGCTTCGGGATACAGATACGTGCCACGTGCCTCTACTGGCTTGTCCTCTTCATTTGGAATACGGTGCGAATTCGCCCAGGCATCGTGACGAACGCCGGTGACCTGCCACGAGACCTTCCCGTCGGCTCGGCCGCCGGAAATCTTGAAGCGATTGCCCTTCACCTCGCGCGCGATGTACAAGCGCGGCTGGGGCGATCCCACGGAAGTAAGTTGGTAGCGAAAATCGCGATTGAGGGCCTCGAAATAATGGTGCTCGCGCAGAAACACTATTTCGACGCTGAAAAGATGCCGGCGTTTTCTGTCGCCACGAGTTACGCGCGAATGGGAGACAAAGAGCAGGCCCTACGTTATCTGCGAACCTCTTTCCGACGGCATGAAGTAGCCTTCCTCGCCATACGGGTACACGAGGCTCTGGTGAATCTGCATGGCGATTCGGCGTTTCGGCAGTTGGTTGCTCAGGCCGGCCTTCCGCCGCTGTCGTAGGTCCCGACCGTTTATTTCGGCGACGGCGACGGCTACCTACCTGCCGGGACATTAAGCAGCAGATGGAGTACAGGGGCGTTCCTCCACCCCTTGATTCCCCGTGTTCATTCGTGCCTTGGTGGTGATTGGTTGATGTATTACGGCGTCGTGCTCATCGAACTCGACGTCTTCGGCGAGTCGTCAGGCGCGCTCTGTCGGGGCACTCCGGGCTTTGCAGGCTTGGAACTCTGCTTCGCCTTGGGGACTTGGAATTCCACGCCCTCATCGTCATTGGCTTTGATCGTCGCCGGAACATCGAGGTCAGCCAACGCAATCTTCTTGGTGCGGTTGTCGAAGACGTACAGCGTCTGGCCCATGATGGCGTAGTTGGTCACTTCCTGCTTGTGGCCATCGCGGAAGACCAGCGTGGTTGGCTCTCCCGGCTTGGCATCGGGAATGGTACGTGCCGGCTCAGGCTGGGCATCGGCGACTTCGTCGCGCGGCGCGGTCCTCTGCGGAGCCGAGTCGACGATAATATGCAGCGTTTGATCCGTAGGTGGAGCTCCGCCGCTCTGCGGTGGGCCAGAATAAAGATAAGGTCCACCGCCGCCACCGTAGTAGCCAGAATCGTCGGACGGATACAGGTAATTGTACGGTACCGCATAGCCGTATCCGTATCCGTAGCTGCCGTATCCATAGTTGCCGCGCCGGTTATAGCGATTGGGGAACGCCGGATTGCGATAAGGAATATTCGATGGCCCCTGGCAGCAGTATCCGTATGGCCCAAGCGAGGTTGCGCTGGGCGGAATATTGGGCACGCCATACGGCGGAACGTGATTCGGAATCGAGGTGACAGACGGCGGGATGCCGTGAATCTGCGCATTCAAGGGCGAAGCTGAGAACACGCCCAGCAACATCACGCCGAGAATAGTTGCAAACTGGCTGAACGTTCCGAAGAGCTTTCGAAAGTTGATGTGTTCCGCCATACAACCCTCTACCAACATTCAACCCATTGGATGCCGCGAAGTTCCTACCGGACTCCCATATGTCGAAGCTGCAACAGGCCGTAGACGTCGAGCATGGCGCTGGCGATGAGGGCCCCTACTACGAAGGCGTTCGCGAGGATCCCGTACCGGCTTTCCAGCAGGTCGATGGCTACTCCTGAGACGAACAGTATCAGAAAAGGAAGGGCGACGAACAGAAAAAGCAGGGCGGAAAGCTGTTCCGTTCCCAGGGCAGCCAGGAGCAGCACCGCGGCCGTAATCAGCGGCGCAGCCGTGCCAAAAAAACGGGTTCGGGGCCATAGGACGAAAGTGACCAGAGCTCCCACAACCAGTACCAGCGGCCCCAGTCCGGCCTGCAGGAAGAATTCAAAGCCCAGCCGGTAGTTCAAACTCGAGCCGAGCTGTCGCGGCAGAAACTGAAACCACTGCGCCTCTCGTAGCGAATGCGCGAAGGCCGCCACATGGAATCCGTAGAAGGCCAGTAGGAGCAGCGCAGCAATTGCGCACGCGGTGGCGAAGATGACCAGCGCCGCTCCGCGACGCACATGACCGACCCATAACAGAAAGGCGATCGCGGGAACCAGCACGATCCACATCGGAAACTGCGCGCCGATGCACAGCGCGATCGAAACCCCCAGCAGCAGAATGCGCCGCCAGTTCCACAGAATCACCTCGCGGGGCGCGTACAGCGTGTGGGCGACGGCAATAGCGGTGAATATGAGTCCGAAGGCGCCCCATGCTGCGACGACGTCCTCCCCTACCTGATTGGCTCGCGCCATGATGATGGGCGAGAACGTATACAGCGCAAGCGCGATGAAGCCGCCGAAATTGCCGTAGAGCCGCCGCGCGACGTACCACAGCGAGGCTCCCAGCATCAGGCCGCAGAATACGAAGGGCAAGCGAATCAGAAAACGGTAGCGGTCGAGCCCTTCGAAGGTGATTTTGCCGGCGAAGAGCTTCACCGGGATCGCTCCCATCAGTGGCACCAGTGGAGAGCGCTCGGGCGAACCGGATTCGGCCATGTTGCCCAACTGCACCAGGCCATCTTCGATATAGCTGCTTTCCAACGAACTGATGGGCACATACGCGATCACCCAAATGCATTGCGCCAGGAAAATCAGTAGCAGGAGTGCCGCCGCGAGTTGAGGCATCCCGGCACCGAAAGGTAGTTTGTGAGCTGGCATGAGCGAAGCTCTGTTGTAACACGAGGACTTGAAAGGAAGAGGTGCGGCGCTGGCGCGATCCTGAAATTTCAGGCAACCGTAATTGGACGTTCTAATATCTCAGGTATCAGGAACCGTCTTCATGCGCAGAGTATTGATGCTCGTTCTTGCGCTGCTCGCCGCAACCGGCTGGCTGTGGGCGCAAGAGGGCGATCCCGGTGCCGACGTGTGGCAGACGCCAAGTTATCCCGCTACCATCGAAGGCTGCCTTCATCGCGCCGGTTTCTACTACCTCCTGATCGGCGACGATGGCCAAGTCTATAACCTCACCGGCAACAACAAGGCGATGCGTTCTTATGTCGGCCGAGACGTTCAACTCACCGGCACACCTATCGTGATCTCACTGGATACCACCGAAGTACACGAAGCTTCGACGGTGGAAGAATATCCGGCGCTTCAGGTCAAGACGGCGAAGGAATTGTCTGGAACGCTGCGACGTGGGCCATCCATCGCAGCGGTGATGCGACTCGCACCACATTTGGATTTGTCATCCTGAGGTTGCCGCGGGGAGCGAAGGGCCTGCTTTCGGTGAGTTGCGAATAAGTCTGATACGCGTTAGATGGTCCTCGCGGCGATGCATACAAAAACAGGTTCTTCCCGCCGCGGCGGGCTCAGAATGACAACTCTAAGGCGATGATTTTACGAGAGGGCCCTCAGTAGGCTGGATTTACGCCTCCGAGTTGGTTTTAACCGGAGACACTCCGCGAGGGCGTGAACCCGAGCGACGAAAAAGGATGATACATTCGGCTAGCGAATGCGCACAGCGCGGTCAATGTGCGATCGCAAGCTCTTCCAATGTGACACGCTTGAACGCGTCCGGCCCGCCGAGGCGCTTCTGCGCATCCAGAATCTCCAGCCCAGCTAATCGCCCTTCAGCGTCGAAATCAGCCGCAATGCCATCAGCCAAATGCTGTGTCGTGACGCTGGTCTCCTGGAAACGAATGTAAAGCGCGTCAACCTCACGATCATACGTAATGCGCATAGCTTAACCCTCTCAGAAATAGTACACGTAAACCGTCACGACGACGATTTCCGATGGTTCATCAACGAATACCGGCCGCACTTGCTTAGTGGAATAGGAACGTCCGTTCCAAGTGGAGTCGAACGGAAGGTTCTTTTTGCATTCAAGCCTCCCATTCGAAGCCGGCCCCCACGTTGTGCTCGCAATGGCGTCTTCGATTTCCGATTGCGTGGTTCCTCGAAAAATCGCTTGTTCTTTTGCGTGCGCCGACAATCGAATCTGTTTCATGTCGTTGTTGCTCCGCCTCCTACTGCAACGCCCTCCCCAAAAACCCCGACACATCCTGCTTCAAATGGTCCAGCGAGCTCGACTTGATGTACATCATGTGTCCGGCATCGTAATACCCCAGGCTGATTCTCGCCTGCTGCTAGTCCAGCTCCATGTGGTTCAGGGTGTAACGCGTCGCGAAGAACGGCGTTGCCAAGTCGAAATAGCCGGAAAAAGAACATTCCCACCACGGAGGCACTGAGTACACGGAGAATAATAGAAATCGCCGAAGTGGTTCTAATTTAGTGCGTGCGATTCGTCCACGCGCGTCCGAAAACAAACCGAATGGAAACCCTCCGTGCCCTCTGTGTCTCCGTGGTGAAAATCGATCCGGGCAATTCATCTCACGCCGATATCAGCGCAATCGCCACCAGCGCGCCAGCTATCCCCAAGCCTTGCATCCGAGACACTCGCTCCTTCAACACCAGCCACGCAAGTATCACCGTCGAGGCCGGATAGAGCGACGACAGAACCGCGGCTACGTCCAGCCGTCCATGGCGCGTGGCCGCGATAAATAGCGCATTGCCGACGGAGTCGAGCAGTCCACAAAGCAGGATGGGAAGAATCGCCGGGCGAAGTGGCCTCGCATCACTCACGAAGAGCAGAGAAATCGCGCCCATCACGATGACCGACGCCGCGCGCGCCGCCACCATCGGCCAGAAAACGGTGTGAAGTCCAGCTTGCTTGCCGCTCACCAGAAATAATCCGAAGCAAATGCCGGCGATAACCGCCAGCCCCAATCCGCGATGAGTATCGATATGTCCATCCGGACGCGCGACCAGCCAGATGCTGACCAGCGCCAGCGCAAATCCTACTAGCTGAATCGCGGGAGGCAGGCCCAGCGTTGCGATTCCCACCAGCACGGGAAGTGCTGCTGTAATCACTCCTGCCACCGGAGCGATGATTCCCATGCGTCCGACAGCGAGCGCCTTGTACAACGCGGCAATGCCGAACGCTCCCGTCAATCCGGCGATGGCTCCCCAGAGCAGGTCGATTCTGGGCGGCACGCTCTCATGGGCGAGCCACGCCATCAGCAGCATGCACAACAAGCCGAACGCATGGGCTACGGCGACGATGCGGAAGACGTCTGCTTTCTTAGCGGCGATCCCGCCGGAAAAATCGCCTGCGCCCCACGACGCCGCTGAGAGCAGGCTAACCCCGCAACCTGGAATGATCCAGAGAACATGGTTCAAAGATAACTCGACAGGATCTGACGCCGAGTGACTCATGAATTCGGTGTCGGAGAGATTCGCGTCTGTATCAGGCTCTTCGGCACGACCAAGGTCGTGCCCTGACGCGAACCCTTGCAAAGTAGAGTTTTTGCGCCCTGCGAAAGGCCTACTCCACCGACGTCCTATGCTGCTGGTTCTTTCGCATCCGACGCCACCGCAGGGCTAGGTTTGAGATATGAATCCAGCGTCTGCAGCAGTTGCTCCGGATTTCCCTTACGCACGAAGGCGGTCGCGTGGGGGGCCATGTCCTCGGGCATGTACATCATGTCTGACAAGACCAGGATTGGTGCCGCGGGAAAGGCAGACCGTACCTGCTTCGCGACCACGGGAGCCGAAACACTCTCCCCCAGCCGGTAGTCGACCAACGCAAGGTCGATGGATTCAGTTTCTGGAATCGCCAGTGGCTGTGCCCAGGCCAGCACAGGAACTGTGCGATAGCCGCCGCGCTCAACAATCCAGGAATAAATTTTCAAGTGAGAAGGGTCGTCGTCCACGATTAACACGGTCGGCATAATGGCCCTCCAAAGCAGAGCGGAGTGGAGTTGCAGTATACATCCAGAGCTCTTTTCGGTTACCAAAAATACAAATCTTTACTTTCAAAAGCGAAAAACACGATTCAGGCATGAACCGTGGGTCAGAACCGTAGTACAACCGTAGTACAACCGGAGTACAACCGGAGTACAACCTGAGCTCCCGCAACCTGCATCACAGGTCACTGCGCTCTTAGTCTGGACCAAGAGCTATCTCCCGCACCACCCCCGAAAAGGCTGCAGCGGTACCCTTCACGCTGAGCTGTGTGCGCAATGGCCAAAGGTTTCAGGGAGTTTACGGGTCGATGTAGTCTCGCCTTGCTCTTCGGGGTGTTTGCTTTCTTCTCTTCGAACCTCCGTGCTGTCGACAATCCCGACGCAGCCGAAAAGCAGTTGACCCAAATGAGCCTGGAACAACTCGGCAATATCCAGGTCACCTCCGTCAACAAGGCGCCCGAGGAGGTCTGGAAGACTCCGGCTGCGATCTACGTCATTACCCAGGAAATGATCCAGCGTTCCGGCGCCACCAACATTCCCGAAGCGTTGCGCCTTGCGCCCGGCGTCGAAGTGGCGCGCATCAACGCCGATACCTGGTCCATTGGCATTCGCGGCTTTGGCACTCGCCTGTCACGCTCGGTGCTGGTGCTGATTGACGGACGCAGCGTCTATTCTCCGCTGCTCGCCGGGGTCTACTGGGAAGTGCAGGACATGCTGATCGAAGACGTCGATCGCATCGAGGTCATCCGCGGGCCGGGTGGAACTATCTGGGGACCAAACGCCGTCAACGGTGTGATCAACATCATCACCAAAAGCAGCAAAGAAACGCAGGGCGGACTCGTCTCCGGCGGAGGCGGCAACGTTCAGCAAGGTCTGGGCGAAGCCCGTTACGGCGGTGCGCACGGCAAGGATTTCACCTACCGGGTGTGGGGCAAGGCGTTTGCCTGGGCACCCGAGTATCACGCTGACGGGCACAACTACGATGCGTGGCAAGGTGGTGACGCCGGTTTTCGCATGGATTGGACTCGCAACACGCGCGACAATTTCACGCTCGAAGGCACGTTCTACAATCAGGCCTTTGGCGAGAGCGTTAGCATCACCAACTACGAGCCGCCCGAAAGCTACATCCAGGACGGAACGGCCAGCCTCTCAGGCGGCAACATCCTATGGCGCTGGGAACGAAAGCAAGGCGAGAACAAGAGCCTTTTGCTGGATGCCTACTACGCCCGCGACAACCGCCACGAGCTGAACTTCGGCGACCTGCGCGATACCTACGACGTTGATTATCTGCAGCGGCGGCCGTTTACTCGGCAGGAGCTTTCCTGGGGAGCAAGCATTGACATCAGCCACGGCTTTGAGCCGATGGTTACGCAAGGCCTGTACTTTATTCCCCAGAGTCGAACCGATCAGCTTTATACCGGGTTCATCCAGGACGAGATCGCGCTGAAACCGAATAAGGTTCAGCTTATTCTGGGTAGCAAAGTCCTGAAGACCAACTACACGGGATTGCTGGCCGAGCCAACCGCGCGCTTGCTCTATACCCCGACGGCCACCCAGTCGCTGTGGGCGGCGTTCACGCGCGCGGTACGAACTCCGGCTGACGTCGAGCGCGATTTTTATCTCTCAAGCTACCTCGGTACTGCTCCTAACGGATTGCCGTTTTTTGCACGGTTCAACGCCAATCCCAACTTTACCTCCGAAGACCTCAACGGATACGAGCTCGGCTATCGTCGCATGGTGAAGAAGACGCTGTATGTGGACATAGCGTCATTCTTTAACCAGTACAGCAACTTATTTAGCGAGGAGCTGACCGGCGGCCCGGCCATTGAAGACATGCCTCCGCCGCAACACGTGATCGTTACCGCGCAGTTCGGCAACAGCTATAAGGCGACCACCGAAGGCGGCGAGATCGTGGCCGAATGGCAGCCGACGAAGTTTTGGCGGCTCAACGGATCGTATTCGTTTCTGGAGATGCATATCAAAATCGCGAACCCTAACGCCATCAACGTCGGTTCGCCTTTGACGACGCAAGGCTCCAGCCCGCAGCATCAGGTCCTGGTGCAATCGAATCTGGACCTGCCGAAATCCGTCACCGCCGATTTTCAGATTCGGTATGTAAGCTCGTTGCCGGGGTTAATGATCCCGTCGTACACGACGGGTGACGTTTCGCTGGGCTGGCATGTGAACAAGCAGGTACTGTTGTCGGCGACAGGACAGAATCTTTTTCAGCCCTGGCATTACGAATACTCCTATGACCCGCGCGGTCCGGTGGGGATTATGCGAGCGTTTTTCGGCAGGGTAACGTGGCGGTGGGGGCAGTAGCTTGAAAATTCAACGGCAGTGTAGGGTGCTCTCAGCGCCTTCGTCCGCATTACAAGTGCAGTAAGGGCCCCTTTGAGCCAAATACGTTTTACCGAACTGAATGCAGCAGCCGGTCCATCATGCGATCTGTCGTGCTCCCCGGCGAAGAACAATCACCCTTCGCCTGGGGGCATGGTTGACGTGTCTGTTGCTGCTGTCTTCACTCCTGAATGCCAGAGGGCCTGCCGCACCTGAAACCAAGCCCACGGAATTCGAAGTTGAAGCAGCCTATCTCTTCGAGTTCGGAAAGTTTGTTGGCTGGCCGGGAACTCAAACCGACGCTTCCTTTGTGATCTGCGTACTTGGCGAGGATCCTTTTGGTTCGGTCCTGGACCGGACCATCGCCGGTGAAACTCTGAGAGGCAGGCCGGTGCAGGACAAACGCATCGCGCGTCCGCAAGATGCGACGGCTTGTTCGATTCTGTACATCAGTAGTTCCGAATCTGCGCGTCTAAGCAAAATACTTTCCGTTATCCAAGAGGCCCCGGTGCTCACGGTGAGCGACATCCCTGAGTTTGTGCAACAAGGAGGCATGATCCAGTTCGTCTTGCGCGAGGGACGAGTGCGTTTCGAGGTCAATCTCGCGCCTGCGCGACGCAACGGTCTGGCGATGAGTTCGGAGCTGCTGAAGGTCGCAGTCGAGGTAGTTCGCGGCAGAGGGAGCGACTAGTCGTGTCTGACCTGCGCCACTCGCCGATCTCTCGCAAGCTCACCACGATGAACGTCCTGGTGAGCGCGGTGGCGCTTATGGTCGCCTGTGGAACCTTCCTCGCCTACGATCAGTACACCTTCCGGCAGAGCCTGATTCGCAATCTCTCCGCCGAGGCGCAGATCGTCGGCTCCAACAGCATCTCGGCCTTGACGTTTAACGATCCGCAGTCTGCGGAACAAACTTTATCAGCGTTCAGTAATCTTCCCCACATCATCACCGCAGCTATCTTCAACGCCGACGGTCAACTGTTCGCCCAGTACGCCCGGAACTCGGGCGAGCGTCTGGCGAATCCCGGTGATGCTGGCGGCAAGGCGACTGCGACGTTTCGCAGAGACGAAGTCATCGTCCGTCAGCCGATCCTGTTTGAAGGGAAACGCCTGGGCTATGTGTTCATTCGTTCGGATGTGACCGAAGCCGGCCAGCGGCTGGTGCAGTACGGCGGAATCGCGGCCATGGTGCTGCTCTTGTCGCTATTGCCGGCGCTACTGTTGTCGGCGATTTTCCGCCGGTCTGTGGCCGAGCCGATTGTCGACTTGGCCGATACGGCGCGCCTGGTTTCGCAAGAACGCAACTATTCCGTCCGCGCCAACCCGACCGGCAGGCGCGACGAAATCGATGTGCTGATCGACTCTTTCAACAACATGCTGGCGCAAATCCAACAGCGCGACGCGGCTCTGCAAACGGCCCAGGCCGAACTGGAACGCCGGGTCGACGATCGTACCCGGGAGCTGACCGCGGCCAATCGCGAACTGGAAGCCTTCTCCTATTCGGTGTCTCACGACTTGCGCGGGCCGCTGGAAGTCATCAACGGCTTCAGCTATATCCTTTCGGCGGAACACGGGCCTGAGCTGGATGCTGCGGCGCGGGAGTGCGTGCAACAGATCGAGACTGCCAGCCAGCGCATGGCCGAGCTGATTGACGACCTGCTGAACCTCTCGCGGGTGACCACGACCGGCATGCACGAGGAGCGCGTGGATTTGAGCCGCATCGCCAAAGAAATCTCCGACCAGCTTTGCCGCCAGGAGCCCAGCCGCCGAGTGCAGTTCACCATTCACGATTGCGGGCCCGTGGAAGGCGACGCCCGCCTGCTAAGGATCGTGATGGAAAACCTGTTGCGGAATGCGTGGAAGTACACCTCGCGACACCAGCAGGCGCACATCGAAGTAGGTTGCGAGAGCCGGCTCGGCCGCCGAGTGTTTTATGTTCGCGACGATGGCGCCGGCTTCGATCCTGCTTACGCCAACCGGCTGTTCAAGCCATTCCAGCGTCTGCATAGCCCGGCCGAATTCCAAGGCACAGGAATTGGCCTGGCTACCGTGCAGCGCATCATCGCCCGCCACGGCGGAGATATTTGGGCCGTAGGCGCGGTGGAGCAAGGGGCGACATTTTACTTCTCGTTGTGAGGGAGGCCGCTGTTGGCCCTTGGTGGTTTGCACTTAGCCAGAATGCAGGGTGCGCCATCATTGCGGTGCCCCATTCCAGTTCGTGGGTGCCCCATTCCGGCATCTTTTGCCGGGGTGGGGATTTTCGTCACGAACGCCGACGCTCTGTGGATTGAATGAAAAGCCCCACCCCGGCAAACCCAGCCGGAATGGGGCACCCACTTAAATAGACTGCGCGCTACTTCGTCGCCGCCGTCTTGCTGCTCGTTCCCGACGCTCCCGACGCACGGTGAGCGATGATCTCATCTTTGATGCTGTCGTACTCGGTTTTGCTGATGATGTTCTTGCTGACCAGATCGTTCTTCGCGTGATAGGGCCGGCCGGCAATGATCTTCTGCGCCGTGGCAGCGTCAATTCCCGGCAGCGCCTTCAACTGATCGGCGGTCGCGGCGTTGATGTCCAGCTTGGAAGGCGAAGCACTGCTCGACTTGCTGGAAGTGCTCTTGGTGGAAGACTTCGCCGGAGCGGCTGCGCCCGATGTCGTGCCCGAGCTCTGGGCCATTAACGGAAGTGCGGAAAGAAGCAACGCGGCGACGAGCGCCAGGCAATAGTTGCGAAATTTCATGATTCTTCTCCTGTCGTGGTAGGAAGCGATGATCACGCAGCTTTACGGGAGGGCGCTGGTTCCCCGGCTTCACGCTTCTTATTTCGCTTAAAACGTCTCCAATAATACAAGCCCACTAAGGCTCCGACTACTGCTAATCCCAGAAGCCCGTACAGGATGGGCCGATAATACCGGTACATCCAGTGAAATACGGCATGTCCGTAAATCGACGCCAGATAAGCCAGGACCCCATAGCGGATGGCCCGGCCCATTACC
The DNA here is from genome assembly GCA_963846795.1 of uncultured Acidobacteriaceae bacterium. GTDB lineage: Bacteria > Acidobacteriota > Terriglobia > Terriglobales > Acidobacteriaceae > CAVVDY01. The sequence continues at coordinate 261,473 of CAWJXJ010000009.1, read as the reverse complement.
ACTGCCGACAGGAACTTGTGTAACGGATACTTCAGTACTCCCGGCGCTACGAAGAAAGGGGCAATCGGGACCGGAGGCGGAAGCGCAGCCCCGATGGCCACCGCCAGAAATCCGCGCTTCTCAAACATCTTGTAGACTTTCTCCGCCCGCTTCTTGGAAATTTTCTTCTCCAGCGTTTCTTCCCCACCCTTTTCGCCAACCCGGTAAGTGAAATAACTTCCGATAACACTACCGATCGTCGCCATGATGGCGTAGTACCACCAAAGCTCGCGGTGCGACATGGCGAGCAGGATGGTGAAGAAATCCATGCCGCCGGGGAAGGGAATGACCGAGCTGTCGATGATGCCGACGACGATCAGGCCTGGGCCGCCCAGCTTCTGAATCCAGTGCCAGGCTATGTGCTTGAGGGTGAAGATAGCGTAGGGAAGCATCATCGTGATTGACTGCTAACGTTGAGCTGAAACGTATACCGTCTTAGAAGCAGATTTCCACGTTCGCGAAACCGGGTCGCAAGAATCTATCAATGCGCCTTTTGTTGTCGGGTCAACGACTACCGCTTGGGGCTGCTGAAGGCGGTTGGGCCAAGGAACCTCAGATCAGGCAACTGAGCGATCAGGCCAAGCTCGTGAGCGTATCGCAGAAAAAGCTGCAGCCCGCAATGGCTTTCCTGGTCGAGGTAGTAGTGGATGTGCTGGGTGAGATAGGTGGTCACTTCAGCCTCGGTCAGTCCCAGCCGCGTGGACCATTCCTCCGCCAGCATCGCGATGCTCTCTGGATGCAAGCCATGATCGCGCGATTGCTGGAAGATCTTCGTGAGACAAAGGCCCTTTTGCAGGCGATTCAGCGCGTCGAGGCGCACTGCCCAGAAGGCGAACACAAACGGCTTGCCGGTTCGCTGCCGCCATTCATGCGCAAGATCGTAAAGATAGTAGGGCGGCTGGACTGAGGCGATCACCAGCGCTGGATCGCCGATGATGAGGGCGGCGTCGTAATGCGCCAGCATCTGCTCAAGATTGGGTTCGTGCGGCGTGAACTGCCGCGGGCCATCCAGAAACTTCGCAAACAAAACCTGCGCCAAGGCCACCGAGGTTCGCGAAGACGTGTCGGCGGCGACGGTCGAAACCTCTTCCCATGGTCGTTTGCTGACCAGCAGGATCGAGCGAACGTGATCCTTCGCGGCGATGGCGATGTTCGGAAGAATTACCAGCTTGGGTATCTCGGCGTAGGTGATGGCGGGGATGATCCCGATGTCGGCTTCGTTGGCGGCCAAAGCAGCCGCGCACTTGGAGGGAATGGTGTAGGAGATTTCGAAATCTTTGGCCGCGTCGCCGTGTTCGAAATCCCACATGAGCGGCGCCGTGTTGAGGAACGATATGGCCGAAATTCGGAGGCCAGACATGAAATTCGAGTCTAACAAACGGCGAGGCCAGCAGCCGCGGATGAACGCGGATTACACGGATCAGAAAAAACCGGCGAAAGCACACCCTCCAGTGACGCCCCTCATTGACGGTAACCAGATTCCAAGGTTACTCTCGCGCTTCGACTACCCTTTCGCCCACGGAGTTTCCCTTGGCCCCAACTCGTCCTGTAAGCACCGTCGCCGCACCCGCAACTGACCAATCCCTGAAGTGGCTCGGCTTGGCCATGACTCCCGGCATTGGCGCGGGGCGCGGCAAGAAGCTGGTCGAATACTACGGCGGGATCGACGCCATCTTCGCCGCCTCGCTGACCGACTTGGAAGCTGCTGGAATTCCCGCTGCTGCGGCCCAGAGTATCGCGCTGGGAAAGTCGCTGGAGCTGGCGGGAGAAGAACTGGATCGCTTGCGCGAACTGGGTGCCACCGCGATTGTTCCTACCGATCCTCGCTATCCGGCGCGGCTGCTAGAGATTTACGATCCGCCACTGATTCTCTATGTTCGTGGCGATGCCGACATCCTCGACAAATTCGGCGTTGCGGTGGTTGGAACCCGCCATCCCACTCCGTATGGCGTTGGCGTCGCCGAGCGCCTTGCCTGCGACCTGGCCGCCCGCGGGCTCATCATAATTAGTGGCATGGCGCGTGGGGTCGATACCGCTGCGCATCGCGGGGCCCTCAACGCTCACGGCAAGACGGTCGCCATCTGGGGAACCGGCGTCGACGTTACCTATCCCAAGGAAAACCAGAAGCTCGCTGATCAGATCGTGAGCTCGGGCGGCGCCATCGTTTCCGAATTTCCCTTGGGATCGTTTCCCGCTCCGCAGAACTTTCCCATTCGCAATCGGATTATCAGCGGCATGTCGATTGGCGTGCTGGTGATCGAGGCCGGCGAATACAGCGGAACCCGGGTGACAGCCCGATGCGCCCTGGAGCAGGGGCGGGACGTTTACGCCGTCCCCGGCAACGTCACGAACAAGCTCTCCTGGGGCCCCAACACATTGATAAAACAGGGGGCTGCGCTGGTTGCGACCTGGGAGGACGTGTGGGAGGCCCTGCCCGCCGACGTCCGCCTGGCGTTGACGCCGCCGGAGGCGCCTGCATCCGATGCCCCCCAGACAGCATCATTGTTTGACGCGCCTGATTTGAGCCCGGCAGAGAAGCGAGTGTTAGGAATTCTCCGGGCGGATGAGTCGACACATATCGATGAAATCATCGAACGACTGGTCCAGCACCTGTCGTCGTCCGAGATCTTTACAGCTCTCTTCGAACTGGAATTGTCGAGCCGGATACGCGTGTTGCCGGGGAAGAATTATGTGCGGACGTTGTGAGCGGCGGAGCCGCTCTAAAGCTGTCAGCGTCTGATAGCTACCAGCCGCCAGCTACCAGCTACCAGCCGGAACAGGAGCAAGATGAGAGACTTCAAAAATCTCCAGGTTTGGCAAAAGTCGCACCAGCTGACGTTGAATATCTATCGGGCGACTGAAGGATTTCCTCGCTCCGAAATGTTCGGTCTGACGAGCCAGGTTCGGCGCGCTGCGTCGTCCATCGAAGCGAACCTGGCGGAGGGCTGCGGTCGGACGCAGGCAGAATTTGCGAGGTTCATCCAGATTGCGCTGGGATCCAATTGCGAGGTGGAGTGTCATCTCCTCTTGGCGCGCGACTTGTCGCTGCTTGCCGACGACAGCCATCGGCGGCTGTCTTCACAGGTGGAAGAGGTTCGTCGGATGCTGAACGCGCTGCTAAAGACCATACGACGGCCGACGAGTACACATGCCCAAGATTCGGCATAGTTTGTAAGTCGCAGATTTCCAGAGTTTTAGCTGGTAGCTGGCAGCTGGCGGCTGATAGCTTCATTTCGGGGCTTCGCCCTCGACGTGCTAGCTTCATACTGAATATCGCAATACCCGTCCTCATAACACGGAGCAACATTGTCTAAAGGTTTAGTCATCGTCGAGTCGCCTACCAAAGCGAAGACGATCCAAAAATATCTCGGCACCGGCTACGAGGTGGAAGCTTCGTTTGGCCACATTAAAGATCTGCCCAAGAAGTCACTGGGCGTCGATCTCGACAACGACTTCTCCACCGAATACGAAGTCATACCCGGCAAGGAAAAGGTCATAGCCAAGCTGAAGAAGCTGGCGAAGTCGGCTGACGCCATCTACCTGGCGCCTGATCCGGACCGCGAAGGCGAGGCCATCGCCGCCCATTTGGCGGAGGAACTTGGCGGCGACTCCATCGACGGCAAGAGGAAAGCCAAGGCGGGCGCGAAGAGCATTCGCCGCGTAACCTTCAACGAAATTACCAAGCGCGCGGTGCAGGAGGCCTTTGCCCAACCGCGTGACATCGATCGCAACCTGGTCGATGCGCAGCAGACCCGTCGCGTGCTCGACCGCCTGGTCGGATACCAGATCTCCCCGCTGTTGTGGGACAAGGTGCGCCGCGGCCTCTCCGCCGGACGGGTGCAGACTGTCGCTCTGCGGCTGATAGTCGAGCGCGAGCGCGACATCAAGGCCTTCGTCAAAGAAGAGTACTGGACTATCGACGCTCATCTTCTGGGGACGAAGCCTCCGCAGTTTGCGGCGCGCTTTGTCGGTATTGGTGACGAGAAGACGCCGATTCCCAACGGCGAAGAAGCCGAGAAGATTAAGGCTGCTCTTGATAGAGCTGACTGGACAGTTCGCTCGGTTGAGAAGCGCGAGCGTCGCCGCAGCGCCGCCGCTCCGTTTACCACCAGCAAGTTCCAGCAGGACGCCTCGCGCAAGCTGCGCTTCAGCGTGAAGCGCGCCATGATGATCGCTCAGCGTCTCTACGAAGGTATCGAGTTGGGCGACGAAGGCACGGTCGGCCTTATCACCTACATGCGTACCGACTCGACCCGTGTCTCCAACGAGGCGCTCGGCGAAGTGCGCGAATGGATTGGCAAGGAGTACGGCAAAGAATTTCTGCCCGAGTCGCCCAACACCTTCAAGTCGAAGAAAGACACGCAGGATGCGCACGAGGCCATCCGTCCCAGCTCGGCGATGCGTCATCCCGACACGATCAAGCAGTATCTGGAAGAGGACGCATACAAGGTTTACAAGCTCATCTGGCAGCGCTTTGTCGCGTCGCAGATGATGCCTGCGATCTTTGACCAGACCACGGTCGACATCGATGCCAACAGCGGCGGCCAGAGCTATCGCTTCCGCGTAACTGGATCGGTGCTGAAGTTCGAAGGCTTCCTGAAGGTCTATGAAGAAGCGAAGGACAGCAAGGACGAAGAAGACGAGGCGCTGAAGCACAAGCTGCCGGCGCTCACCGAAGGCCAGAAGCTCACGCTGAAGGGAATTGACGCCGAGCAGCACTTCACCGAGCCGCCTCCGCGATACAACGAGGCGTCGCTGGTGAAAGAGCTGGAAGAGCGCGGTATCGGACGGCCTTCGACCTACGCGGCCATCATCAGCACCATCCAGGAACGCCAGTACGTGCAGAAGACCGGAGGCAAGTTCATACCGACGGAGATCGGGTTTGTCGTCACCGATCTGCTGGTCGCGAACTTTAAAGATATCTTCGATCCGCAATACACCGCGCGACTGGAAGAAGAGCTCGACGAGATCGAAGACGGCAAAGAGCGCTGGACCGACGCGCTGGGCGAGTTCTACAAGAAGTTCGAGCGCGAGCTCCACTATGCCGAAAAGCATATGGAGAATGTGAAGCGCATGGAGAAGCCCACCGACGAGAAGTGCGAGCGGTGCGGCTCTCCGCTGGTCATCAAGTGGGGCAAGCACGGGTCGTTCTTCGCCTGCAGCTCTTACGACAAGACCGATCCCAACAGTTGCACATTTACGAAAGAGAATCCGATCGATCTTCCTGATCTGGATTCCGCCGACGTACAGGAGACGACGCAGGAGGAGTATTGCGAAAACTGCGGGCGTCCCATGGTGCTGAAGCGTGGCCGCTTCGGCCAGTTCATGGCTTGCACCGGATATCCCGACTGCAAGACCACGCGGCGGCTCGACCAGGCGAAGAAGATTCCCGACATCCCGCTGGACGAGAAGTGCCCGCAGTGCGGACGCGGTTTGCTGCTGCGTCACGGCCGCTTCGGCGAGTTTGTCTCGTGCAGCGGCTATCCCGAATGCAAGTGGGTAAAGCAGAACTTCATCGGCGTGAAGTGTCCGCAGTGCGCCGATGGCGAGCTGGTGGAGAAGAAAGCTCGTCGCGGAAACATCTTCTACGGCTGCTCGAACTATCCCAAGTGCGAGTTCACCTCGGCGTATAAGCCAGTGGCAGAGAAGTGTCCTGACTGCGGCAGCCCTTACCTGCTGGAGAAGACGTTGAAGGACGGCGTGTATCTCGTTTGTCCCAACAACAAACGAACCGCCGAGGCCGCTGAACCCAAGCGTCGCGGGAAAAAGAAGAAGGAAGAGGCGCCCGCAGCGGTTGCCGTGAAGTGCGACTTCTCGAAGCGCATCGGCGACACGCCGCCACGCGAGGCGGTAGCGTAGACGTTTCGTGTTATCTGGGGCTTAAACCGCCGCTCCGCGGCCGCGCGTTGATCGAGCGCGTTCACCCGACGCCCACGCGTGGGGCTAACAGCGCAACATCGCTCCGCGATTGTGGTTTGTGGGCGGTGCACCGATTATCGCGCGATTGTACAGCGGCGCGATTGTGGATCGTTGTGGGGCGGTAATCGTTGCGCGATGGCAATGCGTCGGGTCTGGGAATTCGTTCTAGCCGCCAGCGATTCTGAGGCGCGGAAGTGCCGATGCGGTATACATGGGCGTGAGCCCGCGGTGGAGATTTATATCAGCTTCCGACGGAGGGCGCCAAGCCCGCCGATTAGGCCGGTTCCCAGCATCAGCAGGGTTGACGGTTCCGGAATTTCACTGCCTATGACGCTGAGTGCGGTATCGCCTCCGTATGTGACCTGATCAATCTTGGGATTGTCGGTTTGCCAGTGAATACCGTCACCGGGAGTTCCCGCGGCGCGCGCAGTGATATCCGAATCTTGCGACATATTGTTCTGGAAACCGAGGATCCAGCCGAAGTTGTTTGCTGGCGTTAGCGCAAGATTCAGCCCAGTTACAGCAATCATCATGTAGCCGCCGCCTAGATCGGTTAGTGTGCCCTGCGCGGTTCCCGAGGCGACTGGCGCGCCAAACGGGTTGGGGGCATTAGGACCAAAAAGAAACCAGTTGGTACTTTTGTAGTCAGACCACGAACCCAGGACAATTTGGTCCACGTAGGTGAATCCTGTGAGCGCGTTTATATGGCCCGGAACGTTAAGGCCGTCGTAGACGATCCAGCCCGTACTACCGCAGGCGCTTGTGTTCATGTCGCAGTTGCTGGTGGTCCCGCCATCCCAGTTCTGTTGATAGAACGTTGTGTCAGCGAACGCCGCTGGGGACATCACGAGCACGGCCAAAATCAGCACAGGAAACCGTTTCATAATTCCTCCTGATGAACCCACAGCGGACTGCGCCGGAGGCGATTACATAAGCGGTCGTCCGCCGCCGGATATGTAATCGGGCAGATGATCCGTGCCACTTATATCAGCTTCTGACGAAACGCGCCAAGTCCGCCGATCAGGCTGGGTCCAGCCGGAGCCGGGTGGAGGGGTTCGGAACCTCGGAGCCTCGGAGCCTATGACGCCGAATGCTATACCGCCGCTCTCAGCACGGCCAAAACTAGGAATCGACGAAGTGAGTTGACCTCGAACGACCGGGGAGTTAGCACCCACCCCAATGTCGCAAGATTGCTTTCATCACGCCGTGGCATAATCGTTGCCTGTCCTCCTCCGGACCAATTTCCCTTGAAAGCAGGTTTACCATGAGCGAACTGCCCTCTCACCACGATGCTGAACTAATTCTGAAACTGTATGACCTTCGCCGCGAGCCTGTGATGCGCGAGGCGCGACGCTTCGTGGCCGATTTCTGGCCCACGTCGCTGGACGACGTGCTGGCCATCGCCAGGAATCGTGGGTCGAAGGAAAACGCATACCTCCGCCAGATCACCGGCTATTGGGAGATGGCAGCCTCTTTCGTAAACCGGGGAGCGCTCAACCGCGACCTGGCGCTCGACAACTTCGGCGAGCTTTTCTTCGTTTACGCCAAAATCGAGCCTTATCTGCAGGGCTATCGCGATGCGGTGGGAATGCAACAGTTCCTGCAGCAAGCGCAGCAATTGGTCGACAGCTCACCCGAAACACGCGAGCGGCTGAAGAACATGCAGAAGCTGCAAGCCTCAATTCGGCAGCCGGTGGCGGGGGCGACAGCAGGGCGGTAGGCGACAACAGGGTGGAGTACCGCTTTAGCGATACAGCATCATGCGAGCCAACTCTCTGATTTGTCATCGTGAGGCGGCTTCATCGCCGAAGGATCTGCTGTTCTGCACCTCGGACGAAAAGCAGGTCCTTCGCTCCGCTCAGGATGACAATCAGGAAATTGAGCCGCGGCGACATGACTGAAGTCATGCGCCCTCTTTTAGCTCAGATACTCCCGAATGTAAGGGTCTTTCGAGCGCAGCAACTCAGGCGCGGTGCCCTCGAAGATGATGTGCCCATCGCGCAGGATGAGGAAGCTGGTGCGAACATCCACCGTCTTTCCGGACGGGACGGGCACCATCTTGTTCTGTTCCTGGTCGAAGTAGTGGCTGGCCATAGTAAAGGCATCCTGCAACCGATGCGTGACCAGCAAAGAGCTGGTCCGGTAAACATCGCGCTGCTTCACCACCAGCTCGATGATCCTGTCAGAGGTCACGGGGTCGAGCCCGCCAGTCGGTGAGTCGTAGAGCAGCAGCTCGGGCTGGGTAATGATGGCGCGCGCAATGGCCACGCGGCGGCGCATTCCACCCGAAAGTTCAGCCGGAGAGAGCGGCCATGTTTTTTCCAGTTCGACGAAGCGCAAAACCTCCAGCACGCGCTGATGGATTTCGTCGGTGATCTTCCCGGTCTCTTCAATCAGCCGGTAGGCGACGTTCTCCTCGACGGTCATCGAGTCAAACAGCGCGCTTTCCTGAAATACCATGCCGATGTTGCGCCGCACCTGGTTGAGGTCTTCCTCGCGCATGGAGGTGATTTCGTCATCCAGCACGGTGATGCGACCGGAGTCGGGCTTGATCAGCCCCAGTGCCAGCTTCAAGATCAGCGTCTTGCCCGTCCCTGAAACGCCCAGCAGAACCCGGGTTTCACCGCGCTGCAGTTGAAACGAGATCCCGTCGAGCACGGGCGCCTCAAACGCGATAGAGACGCGGTCGAAGCTCAACACGCAGCCATCAGGCCGCGAGGCAAAAGCTTCCGACTGCTCGACCGGGGGTGCGAGGCTCGACATTCTACGGGAACAATCCCATCAGGAGTTTTGTGATGAACAGATCGCTGACCACGATGAGTACAGATGCCGCAACCATGGCCTGGGTGGTGGCGCGGCCCACGCCCTGCGTGCCGCCCTTTGCCGTAAGCCCATAGTAGCAACCGACACTGGCGATGATGAAGCCGAAGATCACCGGTTTGGAAAGTCCCATGAAGACATCGCCAAACTTGAGCGACTGGTAAGCCGTGGTCCAGTATTGATTGGAGTCGAGTCCGAGCATGAAGCGGGAGATGGTCCAGCCGCCCGCCAGTCCCACCAGGTCGGAGATGATGCTGAGAAAGAAAAGCATCACGGTGCTGGCAACCACGCGCGGGGTGACCAGCTTCTTTGTGGGATCGACTCCCATGGCGCGCATAGCGTCGATCTGCTCGGTCACTTTCATGGAGCCCAATTCGCTGGCCATGCCGCTGGCGTTGCGGCCGGCGACCATGAGGCCCGTCAGCACCGGTCCTAGCTCGCGCACCATCGAGAATGACACCAGTTGCCCGGTGAGTGAAAGCGAGCCGAACTGCTCCAGCGTGTTCGAGGTCTGCAGCGCCAGCACGGCTCCGGTGAAGAAACCCGTGAGGATGACGATGGGCAGGGAACCGACGCCGATTAAGTCGGCCTGCATCACGGTATCGGCAAAGTAGCGCGGATGACCGAAAAGGTTCAGGATCGAGCGCCACGCCAGTTTGGCATAATCCTGGACCTGGACAACCTGCGTCTTGGCAATCTCTACGGGTGAAAAGACCGGCATGTACCTTTCTCTAGTGCTGCAATCGCAATATATCAGGTATAGTGTCTGCCTCAGTATGCTGAAGGTTGAAACTTAGCTTCGAGGGGAACCTTTCGCTGAGCCGGGCATCGTCGATTTGGCACAAATTTAGTATGCTTGTACCGTCCCCGCCGAGGCGAATGTGTGTTCGGCCCGAGTATGTTGTTCAACTTCCCTTGGGAGACGACTGACCCATGGCATTTCAGGTTGACCGTAGTGCGTTCGATCCAGAATCTGGCTTTGAATATTACATCTGCTTCAAGCCCGAGAGTCAGGTGGAAGGGGACGAAGTTCGTTCGCGCATCTCGCTCGAGATTGGGGTGTCGGTTACCGAAACCGGCGACATTGCCGACCTGAGCTTTATGCTGCCCAAGGCGTGCCGCAGCGACTTCGCCATGTCGTTCCTCTTGCGCGATCCTTCGGTGACCTGCGTGGAGAACCGGGTGTTTGTTTCCATCCCCGGCCTCAGCGGCGATGCGGTGCTGGAAGCTCCCGGCACCCTCGAGCTCGACAATGCCGGCCGCATCGTTGCCGTCGAGATCAACGGCTGCATCCCGCACACCACGACGTTTCGGCCAGCCAGGGCGTAGGGGGCGGCTGAATTTCGCGATAATTCGGTGGAAGCACCGGCCTTCAGGCCGGTGACTGTTTTCCCGCTCCGCGACGGGCTTTAGCCTTGGGATGTGACGGTCGCGACTGGCCGCGGCTAAAGCCATCCAGATGGGCTGCTTTTTCACCGCCCTGAAGACCGGTGCTTCCGCCCTGAAGACCGGTGCTTCCGCCTGGACGCGACCGCTCCATGACAATTCGGTATTATTCCTCCGTGAACGACACCACAGCCTTCGTTCTCACCGGCGGACGCAGCTCGCGCATGGGATCGGACAAGGCGCTGCTCTCCTGGGCTGGTGAAACCCTGATTCAACGAATGCTTGCGATTGCGCGAGAGGTGTGCGGGCAGGTCTTCATCAGCGGTTCTCGCGAGCGATACGGGAATTTGGGCGATGTGATCGAAGACGCGCAATCGGGGCTAGGTCCGTTGAGTGGCCTTCAGGCGGCACTGCACGCAACGCAAACCGACTTGAACCTCATCTTGTCGGTAGACCTTCCGCTCATGACCCCTGAGTTTCTCGTCTGGCTCCTGCAGCGGGCGCGCTCGGGCGAACAGCGCATTACCGCGCCAGAAGCGCAGGGACGCTTGCAGCCGTTGTGTGCGATTTATCATCGCGAGGTAGTTTCGCTCGCAGACGAGGCGCTCGCAGAGGGAGACTTGAAGGTGACACGGCTGTTCGCGCGCACCACAACGCGTATTATCGGAGAACGCGAGATTCGCGCCGCGGGATTCGAGCCTTCCATCTTCACCAACGTGAACACGCCGGGAGAGTACGAATCGCTGCTGCAGACGGTTTTTGGGCATCGGCATGACTAACCACGACAACCACGGCGGTAAGCCCTACATTGATTTCGATCATGTCTCAAAGGCCTTCGGCGACAAGGTCATACTCGACGATGTCAGCTTCAATGTGATGCCCGGTGAGACCGTGTGCATCCTGGGGCGAAGCGGCGTAGGCAAGTCAGTTTCGTTGCACAGCATCATGGGTTTTCTAAAGCCGGACAGCGGCCGCGTCTGGGTCGCTTATGAGGACATCACCGATATGCCCGAGGACGAACTGGAGCGCATTCGCAAGAAAGTCACCATGGTCTTCCAGAATGGCGCCTTGTTCGATTCGCTCACCGTGGGCGAGAACGTGGCATTTCCGCTGCGTGAGCGCGGTGGACTGGAAGAGGAGCAGATCTACCAGATTATCGACGGCCTGCTCGACATGGTGGGCGTGCGCGAGTTCCGCGACATTTTGCCGTCGGACCTCTCGACCGGGATGAAGCGCTCGGTCGCCATCGCGCGCGCGTTGGCGGCGCAACCGGATGCGGTGCTCTATGACGAACCGACCACCATGGTCGATCCGCTGATGGCCCACCTGCTCGGAGACTTGATTAAGAAGTTGAAGAAGCAGCTCAAGCTGACCAGCATTGTAGTAACGCACGATATGGCGTTGGCGAAGAAGCTGGCCGATCGACTGGTGTTTCTGCATGAGGCGCGCGTCATCTTTTTTGGAACGTTTGCGGAGATGGCGCGGTCCAATGAGCCAATCGTGCAGGAGTTTCTCGAACTCGACTCGCTGGATTTCGAAGCCTACTTCGGGGAGCAACGCCCGCCGCACACGGCAAGAACGTAAAAAAGCAGCCACGGATTATCGCGGATCTCACGGATCAGAAAAAGCGGACGAAAAAAGACATCAAATCTCGCTGTCATCCTGAGCGAGGAGTCCGCCGCGGTGGACGACGAGTCGAAGGACCCCTATATCTAACACAATTGTTTGCAGCTATAGCGGTCCTTCGACTTCGTTCGATCGCTGCCGCTCACTCACTCCGCTCAGCATGACAGCCGCTCGGGTACCCTAAAAGCCTTTTGCCGCCAGCCCCTCCACCGTCAGCCCACCCGCGCTCTCGTCGCGCTTGGTCCACTTCTCCAGGTACTTCGCCACGATATCGGTTTCGAGGTTCACTGGATCGCCAGGCTTTAGCGATGCCAGGTTGGTCATCTTGATGGTGTGGGGAATGATCGCAATGGTCAGGCGGAGACCTTCAAGTTTCGCAACCGTCAGACTGATGCCTTCGACCGCAATCGATCCTTTGAAGACCAGGTACTTCTCCAAATCTTCCGGCACATCAATATGCATCCAGAAGTCATTGGCATTGGGAATCGGCTCCAATCCAACAAACTTGCCGGCTCCGTCAACATGTCCCTGAACAATGTGTCCGCCCATCCGGCCATCAACTTTCAGCGGCAGCTCCAGATTGACCTGCGCGCCCGAGGTGATACGCGACAACGAAGTGCGTATCCAGGTTTCTTTCGCCAGGTCGGCACTGAAGGAATCGGGCGTGATGTTCAACGCGGTCAGGCAGACTCCGCTGACGGCGACGCTGTTGCCTTCTTTCAGCTCGCGCGCGGTATTCGGGGCCTTGATGGTGATGCGGTGATTGTCGCCCGAAGCAACGATAGATGCGATGGTTCCAACTTCTTCTACAAGTCCAGTAAACATGATGAACTCCATTTCGGCTAAGGGCCCTTAGCTTTCCTGGCCATTTAGCACTTAGCAATTAGCACTTAGCATTTGGCCAAGTGCTAATTGCCAATTGCTGCCTTACTCGTACGGATCCCTCAACTGCCCTTCGACTGCAAAATCCTCCCCGAAGCGATGCAGCGTAACGTTCTTCACATACGCCGCGTCGCTCAGCCGCTGATATCCTGCCCCGAGCGCAAACGGAATCGATCCCGAGCCTGCCAGAATTTTGGGCGCATAGAAAAAAAATACTTTGTCGACAATTCCGGTGGAGAGCGCCGTCCAGTTCACCATGGCGCCGCCTTCGATGATCAGGCTTGTAATTTGGCTCTGGCCAAGCTCCTCCAGCACACGCTGCAGGTCGGGGCGTCCGTCGGGCGTTGCGCCACTGGGGAAAGGGATCGTGCCATCCTCCAGCGCCTTGAATATCGGGACCTGCACTACGCGCACGCCGCGCGACTCGAGCTCCTGGCGCTTGTGCTCCTCTGCGAAGCAGCAAAAGACGATGAGATCGTCATGCACGGTCTTCACTACCCGCGACTCCATCGGTATACGCAGGCGTGAATCCAGAATGACACGCAGCAGCGGACGGCGACGTGGCAGGCCAGAGCGATCGGTGAGCAGCGGATCGTCGGCGATGATAGTGCCTACGCCGACCATGATGGCGTCGTTGGCATGGCGCATCGTATGCACGTGTGCGCGAGCGGCCTCGCTGGTAATCCAGCCACCGCTCGCTGCCGCTAGTACAGGCTCTCCCGGCAACACCGTCTCCAGCGGAGGCGGCGCGATTTTGCCATCCAGTGTCATCGCCGTCTTCAACGTGACGAATGGAATTTTGTGGCGGATGTATTTGGCGAAACCTTCGTTGAGCTTGCGCGCTTCGGATTTGAGCGGTCCTTCGTAAACCTCAATGCCTGCCGCCCGCAGTTTGTCGAAGCCGCTGCCGGCCACCAGCGGATTGGGATCGCGCATGGCAGCGACAACGCGCTTCACGCCTGCCTTTATCAGCGCATCGGCGCACGGACCGGTGCGGCCAGTGTGCGAGCAAGGTTCCAGGTTTAGATACATGGTCGCGCCGCGTGCCTGATCGCCTGCCTCTTCCAGCGCAAGAATTTCGGCGTGCTTCAGGCGATCGTAGTCGTGGAAGCCGCGGCCGATGATGCGGCCCGCACTGTCGACAATCACCGCCCCCACACACGGGTTGGGCGAGGTCAGCGCAATTCCCTGTCGCGCCAGCTCCAGCGCCTCTTCCATGTACTTCTGATCGTTGAAGGCAAGTGGCATAGGATATTTGGTTCTAAAAGCCCCACCTCGCCAAACCAAGGCGGGATGGGCCACCCGTGGAATGGAGCACCCTAGTCGAACAGCGAATCCACGAAATCCTGCGCATTAAACGGCAGCAGGTCGCCAACCTTTTCTCCGACTCCGACGTAACGCACGGGCAGACCCAGCTCTTTCGAAATGGCCACTACGATGCCGCCCTTCGCCGTGCCGTCGAGCTTGGTTAGCACAATACCGGTCACCCCTGCCGACTGCGTGAAGAGTCGCGCCTGCTGCAATCCGTTCTGTCCGGTGGTGGCGTCCATCACCAGCAACGTCTCGTGCGGCGCCGAAGGGATGAAGCGTTGCGCCGTGCGCCGCATCTTCGAAAGCTCATCCATCAAATTGCTCTTGGTGTGCAGGCGACCGGCGGTATCGACGATAACGTAATCGATTTTGCGCGCTCGCGCGGCCTGTAGTGCATCGAACAACACCGCCGAAGGGTCGCCGCCCGGCTTGTTCTTGATGACCTCGACACCGGTGCGGTCTCCCCAGATTTCGAGCTGCTCGATGGCGGCGGCGCGGAAGGTGTCAGCCGCGCCCATCAAAACCGTCTTGCCCTGCCCGCGCAGCACGTGCGCCAGCTTGCCAATCGAGGTTGTCTTGCCGACGCCGTTCACCCCGACAACGAGGATCACCTCGGGCTCGCCATCGACCCGCGCCACGGGCTGCTTGTCGGCGCTGGTCAGGATGCTGAGCAGTTCTTGCTTCAGGACGCGCTTCAATTCGTTGGCATCGCCGATCTGCTTGCGGTCGACCTTCTCGCGCAGCGCGTCCAGCACGACGTTGGTGGTGGCGCTGCCCAGGTCGGCCGCGATCAGCGAGGCTTCCAAATCGTCGAGCGTCTCGCGGTCGATCTCGGGGCGCAGGCCGACGACGTCTTCAATGCGTTCGCTCAGGCTCTCACGCGTGCGCGTGACCGCCTCTTTCATGCGCTTAAGAAAACTGGGCTTCTCTTCTGTGCTGCCGAATAAAGTTTGAATCATGAATAAGTCCGCTGCGATCGCGCCGCATGGGCGCACGCGGAATAAACTTTAGATGAGTGTGCCGGATGCAATATTCATTATAGAAGCAGGCTGGGAATAGGGATTGCACCACCGAGTCCACGGAGAAAGAAAAATCAAAGAGGTCGGCGTCCTCCGTGCCTCCGTGGTGAGGCTTATCGTGAGATCCAGTTTGCTGCGCCCATTGTCGTTGCTGCTAGGATTAGCTCGTGGCTCAGGCTGCGTCAGCAGGAAAATTCATCACCTTTGAAGGGCTCGACGGCTGCGGCAAGTCGACGCAGATGGAGAAGCTTGCTGCTGCCTTGCGCGCGGAAGGCATTGACGTGTTGACTACGCGCGAGCCGGGCGGGACTGAGATTGGCGAACGAGTCAGAGCGGTGTTGCTCGACTCGCGGACGGCCGGCCTCGATCCTTGGGCGGAAATGGCATTGATGTTCGCCTCGCGTGCGCAACTCATCGCGCAGGTAATTGACCCGGCGCTCAAGGCAGGGAAGTGGGTGCTGTGCGATCGCTATACCGACTCGACCGTGGCGTACCAGGGCGGAGGCCGCAAGCTGGGCAGCAGGCCTGTGTTGCAGATGCACAAGGTGCTGTGCCACGGGTTGTGGCCGGAGCTGACGATCCTGATGGACAGCGATGTCGCGTACAGCGTGCAGCGAGCGAGACGGCGTAACAAGATTGCAGGTTCCGGCGATGCTCCGGATGAAAACCGTTTCGAACGCGAGAGTGCGGGGTTTTTCAATCGCGTGCATAGGATGTATTTGAAGATCGCAGCGCGCGAGAAGCAGCGCGTCGTTATGGTTGATGCGCGGCCTCCGATTGCAGAAGTGCATCGCCAGATTGTGGGTGCGGTGCGGGAGCGGCTGATGGGGCAGGCAACAACGCATGTGTCAGCGCAATAGTTTCGGATTGTCATCCTGAGCGCAGCGAAGGACCTGCTCTCCGCTGCCCCCCGTATTGCTGTTCTTACTTGCAACGCGTCGGCACAACCGACGAGAGCATATCCCTCGGCCGCCGCGGCGGGCTCGTGATGACAAACCTTGAAAACGGTACTCGTGATGACAATTCGTAAAATGGTGACGGCGCTCTAAAGAATCCAAAAATGCCCTTCTCTGACTTTCACGGCAATCCCGAAGTCGTTCGCACCATCCGCGAGATGTTGGCGCACGAGCGCTTTCCTCATGCGGTGATCCTTTCCGGACCGCAGGGTTCGGGCAAGTTCACGCTGGCGCAGATGATCGCCAAGACGATGAACTGCCTGGAGCGTCCGACGAGCGACGGCCTGCCTGATTTCTGCGGACGCTGCGCGAACTGCACGCGCATCGCCGAAGCCGACGATTTGGAAACTCGCTTTCGCCGAGGCGGTTGAGGTGCGGGAGAACCTGCGCGACGCCGACAAACGCGAGACCCGCATCTTCGTGCAGACGCATCCTGACGTGATGATCATTCCGCCTGATCCGCCGCAGATGCTGGTGAAGGTCGATCAGGTGCGGCACGTCATTGGCGAAATCTATTACCGGCCGTCCGATGGACGCGAGCGCGTCTATATCTTTAGCGAAGCCGACTTCATGAAAGAGGCGGCGAACTCGTTGCTTAAGATTCTGGAAGAGCCGCCCGACTTCGCGACCATTTTTCTGCTCACCGACAATCCTTCGGCGCTCCTGCCGACAATTCGTTCGCGCTGCATGACATTGCGGCTGGCTGCCTTGTCTCCAGCAGAAGTGGAAGACTATCTCGCCGAGGTTCGTCCTGAGTGGAAGGCTCCCGAGCGTGGCCTGGTGGCTCGCTTGTGCGGCGGCGGACTGGGCCGGGCGCGCAGCTTCGACCTGGCGCAGTATCTTGCGGCGCGGCAGGATGCGCTGGCGCTGCTGGCTCCGGCGATGGGAGCGCGCGATCATTCTGACTTGTTCAAGGTTACAGAGAGCTATCGCGGGGGTGCCGACGGGAAGTCGAAGCTGGACGCCACGATTCGCGTGCTGTATTCGCTGCTGGAAGATTTGTTATTTGTGAAGTCGGGCACGCCGGAGATGGTGCGCAACACCGACATGCTGGCCGAGTTCGCTCGCATGAGCGAGCAGGTTGATTTCGACTGGATCGTGTCGGCAACGCAGCGGCTGGGTGAGTTGGAGAGCGGCATGCGCCGAAACCTGCTGCGCAGCCTGGCGCTCGATTCGTTTGCAGCGTCGCTGGAAAAAGCCTGATCACGACGGAGACACAGAGGCACAGAGAATTATTTTTCTTATTCTCTTGTTCTCCGTGTCTCTGTGCCTCCGTGGTTAATATGTTCGCTCGCGCGGCCCGCCTGAAACTCTTTTAGAATTGCTCTACACGAGGTAATGATTATGAAATTGCGCGGATGCGGCACCGCCATCATCACCCCCTTTAAGCAGGACGGCAGCGTCGACGAGACGGCGTTGCGTCACCTGGTCGAATGGCAAATTCAATCGGGCATCGATTTTCTGGTGCCCTGCGGCACCACCGGTGAGACTCCCACGCTGACGCACGATGAATGGCTGCGCGTGATTGACACGACGATCGAGGTCAATGCTGGGCGCGTGCCCATCATGGCGGGTGCCACGTCGAACAACACGCGCGAGGCGGTTGCGAAGGCGAGGGAAGTTTCGAAGCGCCAAGGCGTGGACTTTGTACTGACGGCAACGCCGTATTACAACAAACCGACGCAGGAAGGCATTTACCAGCACTTCAAGGCCATTGCCGAGGCAAGCGAAAAACCGCTGATGCTGTACAACATCGCGGGCCGCACCGGCACCAACATCGAGACGCCCACACTGCTGCGGCTGGGGGAGATCGAGAACATCGTTGCCGTGAAAGAAGCCAGCGGCAATATCGGGCAAATTGCCGAAGTGTGCGGCACAGTGCCAGAGCATTTTTTAGTTTTCTCGGGGGACGATGCGGTCACGCTCGCCGTGATCGGACTGGGTGGAGCAGGCATTGTGTCGGTGTGCTCGAACGAGATTCCCGCCGAGATGACGCGCATGACGCGGGCCGCGCTGGCCAACAAGTGGGACACGGCGCGCGAGATTTTCCGCAAATATCTGCCGCTAATGCAGGTCAACTTCATCGAGTCGAACCCCGGGCCGGTGAAGGCCGTGCTGGCCATGATGGGGAGGATCGAAGAGATCTATCGCCTGCCGCTGGTGCCGATGAAGCAAGAGACGCGCGCGAAGTTGGAGAAGGTGGTCAGCGAGTTGGGTCTGCTGGAAGGGCGAGCAGCGGTGCGGTAGCCGTTTGGATCGCCGATCTCGGTGGAAGCCCCCGGATTCATCCGGGGGATAATCTTCGTTCTGAACAGCCCGGCTTTAGCCCCGGGCCATCGCTAAAGCGCATCTTCTCTCGTTTGTCATCCTGAACGAAGTAAAGGACCTGCTTTCGCTCGCATCGCGAAACCGCCGGTTTTGCCATCCTGAGTGCTGTGTCGTCGGCTGAAGCCGACTCGAAATTTTAAGCGCGCGTAACCCAGCGTTCCGCTTCGCTGCACGCTGGGCTATCATGCTGGTCGCCCCTCCCGGGCTCAGAGTGTTGACTGTGCGCGTTCGTCGCCAATCGAGAATTGCATTCGCTCCCAACGGACGGCGAACGGTCTGCCCACCTCACGCCGCCGCACGCACACGGCCCTCCACAATAACGCGCCGATAGAGCGTCTCATAGTCTCCCGCCATGCGCCGAGCCGAAAACATCTCCTCAACGTGCCGGCGACACCCTGCAGGATCAATCTCAGGTACCTCGGCCACGGCTGCTGCCATCTCCTGCACGTCATCGACGATGAATCCTGTTTCGCCGTGCGCCACGATTTCAGGAAAGGCGCCGCGCCGCATCGCGATCACTGGAGTTCCGCAGGCCATCGCCTCCATCGCAACCAACGAACTGGTTTCCTCGGCGGTGCTGGTCAGCAGCAGCGCGCGCGCGTTTCGCAACAAAGCAACTTTGTCCCCGAATAATGGCGAATCTACGAAGCTGACGCCCCATCCTAGCGAAGGACAAATCGCACGCGCAAAATATTGTTGGTGATAGCTGAAGGGGTAGACCTGTCCTGCGACGAACAAGTGCACGCCGGCTTGTTTGGCTGCGGCAATCGCCAAGTGCGGAGCCTTCTCCTCGCAGATGCGCCCCATCCAAAGCAGGTAGTCGTGCTTACGCTCACTTGGCGAAAATCGTTCGACAGCGATCCCGTTCTGCACTACGCCAGTCAGGTTAGGCAGGTCGGCGAAGGTTCGCGCCTGCGACTGCGAGACGCAGTTGAAGATCGCACCCTTGGGCGCGCCGCAAAACCATTCCTCGTGATAGAAGCTGCGCGGCAGATGCAGCGTCGCTAACAAGGGAACCGGGCATCGCTCGGCATGGCGAACAAAGCTACCACTCTCGTCGTGAATCAGATCGAACTCATCGGGATGATCGCTTAGGTAATCGAGAATGCGCTCGCAGTGCTCGCGTTCACGCTGCTCGAACGCATCCGCAACATTCGCCGGCGCTCCGGTGGCAAGCAGCCGGCCATCGACGCGCGAGCCATTGCAAGCCGCAACCGTCGTTCGATGTCCTGCGCGAACTATCTCGCGCTCCAGCGTGAGCAGCATCTGCTCGGCGCCGCCCGCGCTCTCATCGGAGATCGCGAGTAAGGGATAAGAGATGTAGAGGATGGAGAGCAGTGGTGGGGCGGAGTCGTGCAGTGGCTCGGACAGCATAATGCGCACCCTTTTAACGTTCAGGATCGCAATGATGAGGACCCCTCGTTCAATCAACGAAAGCAGGTCCTTCGCTTCGCTCAGGATGACAATCTAAATGGGCATCGGCGAGCTGAAGCTGCGCCCCTTCAAAGCCAGTTAGAGCTTGGGCCGAAGAGAGTAGATGTTCGCAGCGAGCGCGGTGCCGCCTAGCCCTGGGGATTTTTGTCCTCTTCGCGCAGAAATTCGGCAAAGGCAGTGCAGACCTCGCACGCCGTCATGCTCCATTGCCATACTTCGTAGTTGGTCTTTCCCTGATGCGGCGGATTGGTAAAGTCATAGGCCGGCTGAGGACGCACAGTCTCGCGGCTTGCGTCGAAGCGGGCAAGGAAGTCTCCTTGCGATGGATAGGCCATGCACATTGTGCGCTTGGCCTCGAGTTCGAGCGGCGTAGGTTTTACGTCCACTTCCTCACTGGTGTCTCCTATGAAGCCCTGAAACACACCACCGCCCTCGGGCAGGCGATGATACAGCGGCGCCTCCCAGCAGGGGATGTTGAAGCGCCTGGAGAGTTGCGCTGAAAGGAAGGCGCAGGAGTCGTGATCGGGGTGGCCGCCCTCGTAGGCCAGGGTAAGCAGCGCTTGCACCATGCGACGGTGCACCAGTTCGGATAGTAGCTCGTACGCCGGACGTAGATGCTGGAACAGCTCCTGATCGACAAGCTTCTCGCCTTCCGTAAGGTCGGGAAGAAAGATGACGTCCTTCACGCCGGCGGCATGCATCGAGGCGAACGCCTCTTCGCGGCGCAACCCGGCATAGGCCTCCCGCGATCCGTATTGCTGCCAGAAGTAGGGGTCCCGGGGCGAGCCATTGGTGGCGAACACCACAATGGGCTCGCGCATGCGCTGCAACAAAGCGCCAAAAGCGATGCATTCGTCGTCGGGGTGCGCTACCAGCACCAGGGTTCGTCCCAGTAATTCGTTAATCCATGCCATCGATTTTCGAGGCCGCCGGAGCTCCCGCTGCCGAATGCGTTGGAGCACCGCAGCCGACCATATATACTGCCCGCGAGATGCACCCATTGCAACCAGCGATAGAACGATTCTATGCCGCGGGCTCAGCCGCAGTCGGTGACGCAGAGGCGCGTCAGGCTTTTCTGGAATTTCGCGACGCCTTGTCGTCGGGAACGGTTCGGGCGGCGGAGAAAATTAACGGCACCTGGCGCACCAATGCCTGGGTGAAGCAGGGCATCCTGCTTGGCTTTCGCATCGGCGAGCTGGCCGAGAGCGGCGATGCGCGCGCGCTTTCGTTTGTCGATAAAGATACCTATCCTTTGCAGCACTTCACGGCGGAAGATCGGATTCGCGTAGTGCCCGGAGGCTCATCGGTTCGCGCCGGAGCCTACGTTGCGCCCGGCGTGGTCTGCATGCCGCCAATGTTCATCAACACAGGAGCGTATGTTGACGAGGGCTCGATGGTTGACTCGCATGCGCTGGTGGGCTCGTGCGCGCAGGTCGGCAAGCGGGTGCACATCAGCGCGGCGGCGCAGGTCGGCGGAGTGCTGGAGCCGATCAACGCTTCGCCGGTGATCATCGAAGATGACGTTCTGCTGGGCGGGAACACTGGTGTTTATGAGGGTACGCAGGTCGGCGCGCGCGCGGTGCTGGGAGCAGGCGTGATTCTTACGCGCTCCACTCCGCTGTTCGATGTGGTGAGGGGCGAAATCTATCGCTCGTCGGAAGATCAGCCGCTGCGAGTGCCGGAAGGTGCAGTCGTGGTGCCGGGCTCGCGCGCAATCACCAAGGGCAAAGCCGCTGAGTGGGGGCTGTCGCTGTACGCGCCGGTGATTGTGAAATATCGCGATGAGCGCACCGATCGCGGAGTTGAGCTGGAAGATATCCTGCGCTGATGAATGGTCCGTTGCGGCGCGAACTGCAGATCCGTCGCCCCTCGACTACGCTCGGGGTCGGGATGACACAGCTTCGAGGGACTGAATCCAATGACCCCACGTTCCGGAATAGATCGCGCTCGCTTCCTGCTGATATGCGCCGTGGGAGCAGGTCTTGTCGCTTTGCTGCTCTGGAGATTTTCAGGGCCGTCGGATTTTAGTCAAGGGGCGCGTTTAGTGGCGCTCGCGTTCTCCGTTGGCTACGCGTTGAACAGGCGTTCGCTGACCGCCTGGATCTTTGTCTCCATGCTGATCGGCGCCGAGGTCGGGCACGATCTTCCGAATGTGGCGACCCACCTGCGCGTTCTGGCACTGATTTTCCTGCGTCTGATTAAGACCATCATCGCGCCGCTGCTGTTCGCGACGCTGGTGGTGGGCATTGCCGGACATTCCAATTTGAGGCAGGTCGGCCGGCTGGGACTGCGTTCCATCATCTACTTCGAGATCATCACCACGGTCGCGATCTTCCTTGGCCTGGGTGCTATCAACCTTACTAAGGCCGGCATCGGAGTTCAGCTTCCCGCGATCACCAGCACCGAGACAAGCGGTATCGCGAAGCTCAGCGCCGAAGACACCATCCTCCACGCTTTTCCCGAGAACATTGCCAAAGCCGTTGCCGATAACGCTGTGTTGCAAGTCGTGGTCTTCAGCCTGATTTTCGCCATTGCGCTGGCGATGATCAGCGATGCGAAACGCAAACCGCTGCTGACGCTATGCGAGAGCCTGGCGGAAACGATGTTCAAGTTCACCAACATCGTCATGCTGTTTGCGCCCATTGGTGTGGGCGCCGCCATTGCTTATACGGTGGGCACAACCGGTTTCGGCGTTCTGGGCAGCCTGGCGAAGCTGCTGGTTACGTTTTACGCTGCGCTGCTTGTGTTCATCTTTGTGGTACTGCTGACGGTCGCGAAGTTGTTTCGCGTGCCGGTACGCGCCTTCAGCCGCGCGGTGGCCGAGCCCGTGACCATCGCCTTCGCGACCACCAGCTCTGAAGCAGCGCTGCCGCGCGCCATGGAGGCAATGGAGGCGCTCGGCGTACCGCGGCAGATTGTGGCGTTCGTCATTCCTACCGGCTACAGCTTCAACATGGATGGAGGCTCGCTCTATCTCTCCGTCGCCGCGATCTTCGTTGCCCAGGTTGCGGGCATTCACCTTTCGCTCGGGCAGCAATTGATGATCATGCTGACGCTGATGCTCACCAGTAAAGGAATTGCCGGCGTCTCGCGCGGATCACTGGTTGTGTTGATGGCAACCGCCACATCGGTCGGACTGCCCAGCGCTCCGCTGTTTCTGCTGCTGGGGGTTGATCCGCTACTCGACATGGGACGGACCGCCGTAAACGTGCTGGGTAACTGTCTGGCATCGGTCATTATGGCGAAGTGTGAAGGGGAGTTTCAGGTGGCGCGGCCGTCGGCTGTGGTGGTGGAAGCGGTTCGTTCTTGAACAACAGAAAAGATCACCACGGAGGCACGGAGGACACGGAGAACGCTTATTTCAAGATTGTCATTATGCGCGCCTTGGTTTGGCGCGAGGAATCTGCTCGGTTGAGCTTCAAGACATGGGGCGTGCGGTGTTGGCGAACCAAGCGAGAGCTGATCCCTCGCTCGCAGGGCGACCTCGTGATGAAATTCTCAGCTAGGGTAAAGGTCCTTCGACTGCGTTCTCCGCCTACGGCGGATCACTCCGCTCAGGATGACAATCTCGGATAGGTAGAGGTCCTTCGACTGCGCTCGAACGCCTGCGGCGATCTCACTTCGCTCAGGATGACAGGATTAAAAACCTCCCTGTCTCTGTGCCTCTGTGGTGAATTCGCTCTCACGAGGCGCTGGATGCCGGCAGCGGGATGGCCTCCGCTTGCTCGTGCTGCTGGCGCGCTGCCAGATGGCGCTGGCGGAAGTGGCCCAGGGCGCGCTCTCCCCAGACGCGCACGAAGTAGTAATTCAGGCCTGCGCCAATCACTCCGCTGACGACCGGCACCAGCCGGGCTGCCCATTTCTCCGCGATCTCAGTGCTAGCCCTGGCAGCGATTCGCTCGATGATGCGCGGTACGAATTTGGAGACTACCTGCTTCTCGACAATCTCGCGGCCAATGTCTACTCCGGCAGCGCTGGCGGCCGCGACCCAAAGCTCGGCTTCTTCCTCTTCCGTGTTATAGGGGAAGCCATAAACCAGGCTCAGCTTCTGGATCATGCGCATAGTGATCGCAGCCAGGATGCCGAGGTCGGGAAGCACGGTGAACATGCCGCCCATGCCGAGTCCTGCGCCCTCGGCGGCAGCGATCTTCATGCTGGAGCGAATGGTTTCTTCGGCGATGTGGTCGAGCCGGTGCATCGCGACTCCGAAGACACCGTCATAGCTTAGGGCCGGGAGTCCATAGGCCATGCGCAGGTGCTCCATGTATTTTTCGGGATCGACCTTGATGGTGTGATAGGCGCGGGTGAAAGCTTTCCGGATGGCTGCTTCGAGGACGCGGCGGGTCAGCGACTTGGGTTCGGAGTCAGGCATTGATTTAAGTATAGGACGCGAAAAGCTATTTACCACGGAGGACACGGAGTACACCGAGAAAATCTGAGAGATTTACCTACGATTTTCTCCGTGCATGCACTCCGTGTTCTCTGTGGTTGATTGGTTTTCTGCGCACTCGACGGTCTTTCCTGCTAGCATCAAGTTTGCTGATGCCCGCGGGTAAGCTACAAGTTGTACCTCTTGGTGGTCTCGGCGAATTTGGCATGAATTGCATGGCAATTCGCTGGGGCGATGACATCATCGTCATCGACGCCGGACTCATGTTCCCCGAATCTGAGCTGCTCGGCGTCGATATCGTTGTCCCTGACATTCGCTATTTGCTGGAGAACCGCGAGCATGTGCGCGCCATCGTGCTGACGCACGGGCATGAGGACCACATCGGCGGACTGCCGTGGATCCTGTCGGAGCTCAATGTGCCGGTTTACGGCACCGAGTTCACGCTGGCGTACGTTGAAGGCAAGCTCGAGGAGCACGGGCTGCTGGACGACACCGAGCTCAACGAGATTCGCCCCGGCGACAGCTTTAAGATCGGGCCGTTCACCGTGCATCCCATCCAGGTTACCCACAGCCTGGTGGATTGCGTGGCGCTGGCAATACATACGCCGATGGGCATTCTTATCCACACCGGCGACTTCAAGGTCGATCCCACGCCCACCGATAATCGGCTGTTCGATCTGCACTCCTTCGCCGAGTACGGGAAGCAAGGAGTGCTGGCGCTGTTCCAGGATTCGACCAACGTTGAGCGCCGTGGCTACACGCCGAGCGAACGCGCGGTGCGCGCGCGATTCCAGGAGATCTTCGCCCGCACCGAGCAAAAGCTGTTCATCGCCTGCTTTTCGTCGTCGATCCATCGCATCAAGCTGGTAATGGAGCAGGCGTTTGAGAATGGCCGCAAGGTCGCTGTGGTTGGGCGCTCGATGATGGAGTCGACGGAGATTGCGCAGGACCTCGGTTACCTCGACATTCCTGACGGTCTGATTATTCATCCTTCGCAGGTGAGGGAGCTGCCGCCGAACAAAGTTTGCGTGCTCATCAGCGGCACGCAGGGCGAACCGATGTCGGCGATGTCGCGCGCCGCGGTCGATAATCACAAGCATGCCCGCATCTCTCCGGGCGACACGGTTGTGCTTTCGTCGCGCATCATTCCCGGCAATGAGAAGGCGATCTACCGCGTAATCGATCACCTCTTCCGCCGCGACGCACACGTGATTTACGACGACGGCTCTTCGCCGCCGGTACACGTCAGCGGACACGCCAGCCAGGAGGAGCTGAAGCTCATCATCAACCTGGTGAAGCCGCAGTACTTCATTCCGATTCACGGTGAGTATCGGCAGCTCAAGCTGCACGCGGAGCTGGCCGGCTCGATGCACGGCTCGGTAGGCCACGTGATTCTGGCGGAGAGCGGAGACATTCTGGAGTTCGATGAACTGGGGGCGCGCAAGGCGGGCAAGGCTCCGGTGGGGCGCATCTGCATCGATTCCAACTCAATGGGCGATGTGGTCGAGGACCTGGTGATTCGCGACCGCCGTCACTTGAGCGAAGACGGCATTGTGCTGCCCATCATTGCCATCAATAAACTCACTGGCGAAGTCGAGAGCGCGCCGGAGATCGTGATGCGGGGCTTCAGCAGCAGCCTGACCGAGAATGGATTTCTCGAGCAGGCGCGCCAGACGGTGATGAATACGCTGAACGCGTCGAGCGACGAGGAGAAGGGCGACTACGGCATGATCAAGGAGAAGATCCGCCAGGACCTGAAGCGCTACATCGTGAAGAACACCTCGCGACGGCCATTGATTATGCCGGTGATTCTGGAAGTGTGACTTTGGGTGGAGCACCGCTTCAGCGGCGCAGTGACGCAGCTTTCCATTATCCGGCTTAACAGGCTGCTGAAAAACTCTGCAGGGCGCCGTTTTGGAAGGGGCGCAGCTTTAGCTGCGCCATAAAGTCCTGTATTTTTGTCATCCCGAACCTCTTTAGAGGTGAGGGATCTGCTGTTTTTTCCACTGGGACGAATTTTTCAGCAGCCTGTTAAGCCGCTGAGGCAAGAAAGCTTACCTCAGGCGCTAAAGCGCACGACTTCTAGAATGGTTAAAGCTGTACGCCTGAAAGGCGTACTCCACCCGCTCTGACTTTGTAGGTGCATCCTGCGCAGTCCAACTCGCTTCTTCTGATAACTTGGCTGAGTACCACACCGGCCTGAAGGCCGGTGCTTCCTTCACTCATGCCTTCTTCGTCGCACAAATCCCGCCTGTTGGCTTGGGCCTTGCTGCTGGTTCCTGTAGTTGTTGTCTTGCTATACCCCATTGCACAGAACTATTTGCGCGCGGCCTCGCTGCTCTCGCGCATCAGCGATCCCAATGCCAAGGGATGGATTGCCAACTACGACGTTCATCCCGTCGACACTCGTGACGAGACATTTGAGTTCAACGGCAACGCGACACCGGCGCGCATGTACTCGCCGCGCGGTGTCGGCTTTGCGCCGGGGATCGTCGTCGTTCATGGAATGCATTACCTGGGCATCAATGAGCCGCGTCTGGTTGCCTTCGCGCGCTCGCTGGCAGCCAGCGGATTCTTTGTCATGACGCCGGAGGTGCAGGGCATCGCCGATTATCGCGTGGAAGCGGAATCAGCCGCTGTGATTGGTACGGCAGCGCAGTTCTTTGCCCGCCAGCTCGACGTGCGAAGCGTGGGAGTGCTGGGCATCAGCTTCTCCGGCGGGCTGGCGCTGGTTGCGGCGACCGATCCGCAGTACAGCAATTCGATCGCATGGATCGCGACAGTTGGGGCGTACTACGATCTGGCGCATGTTCTGCACTTTTTCGCGACTGGCGAAGCCGAGCGCCCCGACGGAACCTTCGAGAAGCTGACACCGCATGAGTATGGGCCGCTGATCGTCGTGCTTGATCGTCCCGGCGATTTTTTCCCTCCTCAGGATGCCGCCAAAGCCACCGAGGCGATCAAGCTAGTCCTGGCCGACAAAGGCAAAGAGTCGGAGGCGCTGATGGCGCAGTTGACTCCCGCCGGGCAGAAGGTGATGCAGCGGATTTATCACAAGCAGCTCGACAGCTTCAGGCAGGCGATTCTCGGCGAGATCGAAAAGGACCGCGACGAATTGGCGGCGGCGTCACCTGCAGGACGGCTCAACTTTCTTCATGCGCCTGTGCTGCTGCTGCACGGCTCCGATGACACGGTCATCCCGCCCACTGAGCTGCTGTGGTTGAAGCAGAGGGTTCCGCAAGAGTATCTGGCTGGAGCCTTGGAGAGTCCGGCTATTTCGCACGTTGAGGTGGGACACAAGGCGAGCCTGCGCGAGAAGTTCGCCCTTGTACACTGGATGGAGAAACTGATTCGCCTGGCTCGAAACGCGCCGCGTGCTCAGTCGGCAGAGTTGCCCGCTGGAGCGTGGGTGTTCTCGCCAGGGTAAAGCCGGAACTTGTCCCCCATGATAACCCTCGATGACATCAAAGCAGCGCAAGAAAAACTGCGCGGCATTGCTGCGCGAACGCCTCTGGTTTGTTACTACCCGCCACCTGGCGATCCTTCGCAGAAGCGTGCGACTCGCGGCGAACTCTGGCTCAAACCGGAGAGCTTGCAGCCCATCGGCGCGTTCAAGTTGCGTGGCGCTTACAACAAGATCGCATCGCTGAGCGAGAGTGAGCGCAAGAACGGCGTCATCTCGTATTCCAGCGGCAACCATGCGCAAGGAGTCGCGTACGCTGCGCGAGCATTCGGGTTGAAGTGCGTGATGGTGATGCCGCGCAACGCGCCGAAGGTGAAGGTCGATGCGACCGCCGCGCTGGGAGCGGAGATTTTCGTCGTCGGTGGCAGCAGCGCCGAGCGCATGGCGAAAGCCGAAGAGCTCGCGGCGCAGCATGGCTACGCGATTGTGCCTCCGTACAACGATCCCTTCATCATCGCCGGGCAGGCGACGGTAGGGCTGGAGATTCTTGAAGACTGTCCCGATGTTGACCTAGTGCTGGTGCCTGTCGGCGGAGGCGGTTTGATCAGTGGGGTTTCCAGTGCGATCAAGTTGAGCGGCTCGAAGGCGAAGGTCGTGGGCGTCGAACCGGAACTGGCCAATGACGCGCAGCAGAGCTTTCGCAAGGGAGAGATTGTGCAGCTTCCGGCGGAACGCGTGTCGAGTACCTTGGCCGACGGCCTGCGCACGCAGTCAGTGGGACCGCTGAATTTCGAGCACATTCGCAAGTTCGTCGACGACATTGTTACGGTCACAGAAGACGAGATTCGTAGTGCCATGCGACGGGCGGTGACGTCCGCGCGCATCGTGGCCGAGCCCAGTGGAGCGGTGACCTTCGCGGCCTGGCTGTTTCATCAGAAGAAGTTGCCCGAGGCAAAGAAGACGGTCGCGATTATCAGCGGCGGCAACGTCGAGCCGCAGTTGTTGGCCGAGGTGCTGGGGGAAGCGGCAAACGGAAGCTGAGGAATGCGTGCACGAAATTCGTTGTGCGTCTTGGCGGTGGCCGTGATTGTTGGGTTCAGCGCAGCTCCTCAGAATACATCGCCATCTTCAGCGGTGGTGTCGGGTGTGGTGACATATCCCCCTGGCGCAACTCTTCCGCGTGCGCGGGGAATGTTGATGGATCTCAAGACACTCAAGACGCATACGATTTCGGTCGGCGTACAGATGGGAAATTCCTGTTTCCAGATCTGATGCCGGGAGAAGGTCGCATGCGGCTCGTGAGCGATGTTTTCTCCGCTTTCCCGGAATCCCGTTTGGTTACTGCGCCGTCAACATCTTGCTCACTTCCCGCGCCAGCTCTTCAGGAACAAATTTGGCAACGTAACCGTTCGCTCCTACGCTCTGGGCGTGCGATTCGTTAGCCGAACCGGAGAGCGAAGAATGGATCACCACCGGAACACTCTTAAGCGCGTCGTCCTCTTTGATCGAGCGCGTTAAAGTGAAACCGTCCATCTCCGGCATCTCCAGATCGGTAAGCACTAGCGCTACCTTCTGCCGAAGAGGAATGTTGGAATTTCGCGCTTCCTGCGCCAGGGCCTTCAAACGAGCCAAGGCCTCTTTGCCGGTCTTGGTGCTGATGAAGCTCAGTCCAAGGCGGGTCAAGACATTCTCGATCTGTCCCCGGGCAACGCTGGAATCGTCAGCATAGAGAACAACGGCTCCGGCAGGAACCGCGAGCACCGGTTGCAAGATGGCTTCTTTGCCGGTGCGAAAGCGGGAGGGAAGCGCCTCTCGCAGGATGGTTTCCACATCAAGAATCAACGCCAGCCGGGCCTTGTCGTCTTGTTCGTCGAGTCGCGCCAGACTGGTTACCATGCCGCCCACAGCCGCTCTCTCGGCAGAGACGACGCGGCCCCATTCCAGGCGCACGATCTCCTCTACTTCCTCGACGGCAAAGCCTTGCACCGAGCGTTCATACTCGGTTACCAGCAGAATGTTGCGCGCCGTCGGGACGCATCCGACGACCGACGGCAGGTCGATGACCGGGATGATCTGGCCGCGAATGTTGGCCACCCCGAGCACATGCTTCGGCGCCCCCGGCATGGGCGTGATCGTGGGCATGATAAGGGCCTCGCGCACCTTGAAGACATTGATCCCGAAGCTCTCGCGTGCGCGCGAGGTCTGGTCCTCTCCCAGACGAAAGATGAGCAGTTCGAATTTGTTGGTGCCGGCAAGTTTTGAGCGCTCATCAACTTCCTGCATCATGTCAGTCATGGCGAACTTCCTTCTTGGTGATCGCGGCGCTCACCGCATCCAGCTTATTGATGACCTCTTGCAAGAAGCGGGACATCTCCATCCCTTGCCGAAGCGCCTCGTCACGGTCGCCGGCTTGCAACGCTTCGCGAACCGCACGCGCAGTCTGATGCAGCAACGAATGCGGTCCTTCCAGTTCCTGGAAGGCAGCCAAATGCCCCAGCGATTCGCGGCCAATGCCTTCATACCAGCGACGGAACATGCACGGCTCGGAATCCGCACCCTGGCTGCCGGAATTCGGTGAACCTTCTTCGCTGATCTCCGCCAGGACATTGCGCACCAGCATCTTGTGCTCGTTCTTGGCGGACTCGATGTTCATCAGTCCAACCAGCCCGTGCAGGGAATGCACCCGTTCCCCCAGCGAACTGGTAACCGATTCAGCCGAGTGAGCGGTCTGCTCGGCAGCGTGACTGGCTTCTTCAATCGCCCGCGCCGAACCTTCGATGTCGGTGATATTGCTCTGTACCTCTTCCGTGGCCTTCTGCACTCGTTTGGAGAGGTTACGCACCTCGTCGGCCACTACCGCGAAGCCACGGCCATGCTCGCCGGCGCGCGCGGCTTCGATGGCTGCGTTCAGGGCAAGCAGGTTGGTTTGATAAGCGATCTCCCGGATCGACTGTGCGATACGGCCAATGGCTCCCACCTGCGAAATCAGATCTTGTGACGCCTTGCAGCTCTGCGCCACCGACTGGGCAAGACCGTTCAGCGTCCCCCCCACGTCCTTCATGGCGCGATCGGTTTCGGTAGCCACCGTCATGAGGGATGCGGCGTTTTCGGCGGCTCCTTTGCCGATGCTGGCAATCACCTGCTCCGCCAGCTTGGCGTCGCTCACATTGCGCCACGAGGCGTGAAAGGCAATGACCTTTGCTTGCGAGTTCCGCACTGGCGTGAAGTTCAGGCTGAAGGTCACTCCTCCCAGGGTAAGTTCCGTCTTGTGCTCGCGCACGCTGCCGGCCAACAGGGCGCGAAAGATATTGCGGATGCGTTCCGGATCTTTGTGGAACTGATGGATCGAGTGGCCCAGCGCGGCACGAACATCGGCTCCCCGCAGCAGCGGATTCAGCCGCTTGTGATTGAACTTCAGGCTCTCAACCGCGGCCCGGTTCATGAAGAAGATCACGTTCTCCATCTTCTCGTCCGCGTCGCACAGCATTTCCATTGTGGTGAGGGGCGCCAGCAGGTTCTGCGCGTGTTCCAGAAGCTGTTGCTTCTCCTGACGCGCACTGGCATTCTTCTGTGCTCCGTTCCTGGAGGCCGGCAGCTCGGGAGAGGCCGACTGGCGTTTACGGCTCAACCGGCTGTTTCGCGGCAGCAGCTTCGCGCCGGCTGCCGCGGCAAGAACCGGGGGAGGGGTGTGTAGATTCGAGCTGGTCACGATGCTGGCCATTCTGAGTTCTCCTTTAATGAACAAAAACGGTGCCGACGGTCAGCCCGTCGAACCAGTTCAGGAATCGCTGTACATTTTCGCCGGCGTAGATCGCCCCATGCTGCGGGCAAAGAAAGTCGATCTCCAACTGGCGGACACGGTCGAGCCAATCTTTCTTGGCGGAGTTTGAGGGCATCCAGCGCTGGTGAAAATACTTCGCATACTGGATGTGTTCGTCGAAGGCCTTGCCGGAATCGCCGCCCACTCCGCCGGCCCACAGGTTGTGCCCGCCGGGTAATAGAGCGGCACCGACGTCACCGGAGAAAAGGATCTTGGCTTCCCGGTCGTAGAGATGGAAATTTGCCGAGGCGTGCAGGTAGTGAGCGGGGATCACCTCCAGCTTGCGGCCGGCCAGAAGTATGCTGCCGCCTTCGTCAGGGATGTTGTCAAATTTGGCGTCCAGGGCTCCGTAGTGCCGGATGAAGCCCTCCCACAGTGCGGGAATGTGCCAACGAATCGCTCCGTTGCACGCATTCCACAGCGGCAGGCTGGAAGCGATGTCGGGGTCCTGATGGGAGACGAACGCGTGGTGCACTGTCGACGGCTGTACCACTCCGGCCATGGCCGCCAGCACCTGGGGAAAGATTTCATAGCCGCCCGGATCGAGCACCAGGCTCTGCCCGTTGCTCTCGACGACGTAGACGTTGGAATCGATGACCTTGCGCTCTTCCTGCTCGTAGATGATCCACCAGCGATGGTCGCCTGCCTCAAAAACGGGGGCTGCTTTCATTGAGTACTTCCTCCAATTCGCCGCGATACTGCCAGATGGCATCGCGCACTTTGGCCACTGCGACTCCCATCTCGTGCGAGACCCGCATAAGCGGGGCGCCGCTGTTCTCCGAAAGCGCGGCTTCAATGCGGCCGTTCGTCACTACGTATTCCTGCTCGGTAATTCCTTCCTGCAGGCGAACCACTGTGCCCACCAGACGGCGGAGGACCTTCAGAGCATCGGCTTCGGCGGCCGCGATTGCCTTGTTCCATTCCGCCTCGGCCCGGCAGCTGAGTCCCCCCGAGCTTCCGTTGCTGAGCATGGCCGCGGTGGTGCGGCGTTGCATTTCGCTGAACCGCTGATACTGCAAGATGCGCATATGGGCACGAACCAGCGGGTCAATAGCTTGTTGCAGCGGGGCCGCCGACTCTTTGAGGCTCGAGGCCTGCTCGCGGAAGGCCTCGGCGATCACCCCATAGCCCGCCAGCTTGGTGCCGTGCCGCTTCACCAGCACCATGGCGTTCAGGGCGCGGCGGTCGATTTCGTGCAGCGACTTTTCGATGGTTCGCCGGGTGCGGTAGGAGGCGTCCATGATCTTCATAATGCGGCGTACGTCCATCAGTTACTCCCTTCCACCGCCGCCATCTGGGCTTCGCTCAGCGCGCCGGCGTCGAGGATAAGCACGACGTTGCCCCGGCCGGAGATGGTAGCTCCCTGGTAAAGATTCTGGCCGTTAAGGAAATCGATCGGCTTCACCACCGAATCCTCATTCCCTAAGACCTCGGAGACGATGAAAAGGCCGCGCTCGGTGAGCACTCCTTCGATACTTTCATTGCCGACGCGCAATGGCCGGTCCTGCAACACGGCGCCAAGGTCGACCAGCGGCACGGTTTGAGTTCCGCTCACCCGATAGGTCACCCGCCCCGCCAGGCGATGAATGCGGTGGTCCTCCAGATCGATCAGGCTATCGATGGAAGCGATCGGCAGGGCATAGATATCGCCGCGGAGCCGCAGGTAAAGCACCGGAAGCACCGCCATGGTCAGGGGAAACTCCATGGCAACGGTAGTTCCCTGGCCGCGATGGGTATCGATAAAGATCCTGCCGCGCAACTTCTGGGTGGTTTGCTTTACCACGTCCATGCCCACGCCCCGGCCGGAGAGATCGGAAGCCGTCTCTTTGGTGGAGAAGCCGGGCCGGAAAATCAACTCCAGGGCGTCCTGTTCGGAGAGGTTGGCCGCCTGCTCGGGTGTGATGACGCCCTTTTCAACTGCCTTCTGCGTGACCGCTCGCCGATCAATTCCTTTGCCGTCGTCGGAGACCTCAATGCGAACTTTGTCCCCCAAATGGATGGCCAACACACGCAGCAGAGCGGTAGGGCTCTTGCCGGTTGCTGTCCGCTCTCCCGGGGTTTCAATGCCATGGTCGAGACTGTTGCGTATCAGATGGGTCAACGGAGCCGAGAGGGAATCCACCACCGTCTTGTCGATTTCGACGTCTTCGCCCACAATCTCCAACCGCACATCTTTCCCAAGCTGCCGGGAGACGTCACGCACCACCCGAGGCAATTGCTGAAACAATCGCTTGCAAGGCTGCATGCGCAGATGCATGACCGTGTTCTGCAGGTCGTTGACGGTCAGGTCCATCTCCCGCGCGATGCGGCTCATGGCTTCACTGTCCTTGCCCAGCGCTCCAACGGCCGAGGCAAGGCGGTTGCGCAGCAGCACCAGCTCGCCGACCTGATTCATTACCGCGTCCAGGCGATGAGCATCGATACGAAGGGAATTCTCGACCACCTCGGCCGCTTTACCCGCCGGCATCCCTGTTGTTGTCGTGGAACTTCGGGCCTCTTGGGCAAGTGCCGGCGCTGAGGGCCCAGTGTCTGCTGTCACGGCCAATGGCCCGGCGTCCTTTGCCGGGTTTGCCACGGGTTGTTCCCGCTCAGCTTGGTCATTCTCCGATTTCATCGGTTCAGGCGGCGTTGCCACGGATATTGCTGCCATCGGCGGAACGGCAGCATCTCTTGAAGACGGTGACTCGCTTGGTTTCGCAAGTTGCTGGATTACGGCTCCCAGATCGGCCGGCCCCGGGATTGGGTTTTGTCCTTGTGCCAGTTGCTGCAGCATGCCATCGATCACATCCAGACCCTTGAGGATGGCATCGATGCGGGCCGACGTAACCGGTAAAGCGTGCGAACGGAGCCGATCGAGCAGCGTTTCCAGGTGATGTGCCCAGTTGACCAGGTTGGTCGCCTCGAGGAAGCTTGCGCCGCCCTTAATCGTATGGAAGGCACGAAACAGGGAAGCCAAAACTTCTTTGTCCTCGGCCTCCACTTCCAGACGCAAGGTTTCTTCCTGAGCTTTTTCCAGCAGCTCCCGCGCTTCCAGCAGATAGTCTTGCAGTATTTCCGTGTCCATAGAAAGCCTTGCGTCGTCGCCGCCGGGCCACACCAGCGCGTGCGTTGGTTGCTTCGGAATCACGCCTCTGCGGCGCCGCGTCGCATTCACCTCTGCATGAGGAGAGCCAAATTGACGGGGAGAAGGTTAGAAGTTACAGAGAAAACGATGGTGAGCAGAACGATCAGAACGTGGGATCCAGGCACCAATTGATCCGCAAAGCATCCTCAAGCTACGCGAGAACGTGAGGACGGCCACTCCCCAGGGCGCGGGCAGCGGCGCTTTCCCAAAGTATTTCGGGAGGTGTGATAAGCGACCTGGTGCCGAATGGGCGAGCCCGCGTCCCGGTCGCTTACTGGGTTGCGTACAGGCTGATAATCCGTTCGATAGCGCGTCGGCATACCGCACAGAACTTCTCGTACCGGGTGAACATGATGCAGTTTTCCTGTGGCCGATAGTACCCGCGCGCCTCGTAGTTCGCGCCTTCGAA
Organism: uncultured Acidobacteriaceae bacterium; assembly: GCA_963846795.1. GTDB lineage: Bacteria > Acidobacteriota > Terriglobia > Terriglobales > Acidobacteriaceae > CAVVDY01. The sequence continues at coordinate 226,607 of CAWJXJ010000009.1, read as the reverse complement.
GGCGCCCACCTTCTCCGAGTACTTGTCTGTCCCCAGCAACTCGTCTTCATGTTTCTTCTCTTTCTCGAACAGAGCGTTCATCTCCGATTCAGGCCGGTTCTCGGCGCGGATCTTGTGCCGCTCGGCCTGGATGTCGTGCTCGTAAGCTTCGAATTCCGCCTTGCGCCACGGCGTAGGGAGCGGCGTTCCTGGCTCGACCAGGTCTCTCCACTTCAGGGTTGCGGGGTCGAGCAGGGCAGTGGCGTTCGGCTCCCACGGCTCGATGCGCTGCGATTGCGACTCATAGGCCACGTCAGAGGTGTAATACTCGTCTGCCAGTCCGGCGAAATGATGGCCGAACTCGTGAACGAAAACGTATGGCGCCCATTGGCTGTCGATGGCGACTGTTGCATAAAGATTGAAGATGCCGCCTCCGCCGTAGGTGCCGGCATTCGCCAGGATCTCGATAAATTCATACGGCGCGTACGACGCCACGTCGCGCAGCGCGTGATTGTTGGTGGTCATCAGGTAGCGTTCGCTGCCGAAGGTGTCGTACGAAGCGCCGACCGGCGAGTCGCGATAGACGCCAGTCGACGGCCGCGAAATTCCCGACTCAGCAGCGGCTGGACACAGCCCCCACACGTTGAAGTCGTTGCGATGTTCCTTGAACGGCGAACGCGAGAACAGGATTTCCACTGCGCGCTTCGCGTCTTTCTCAAATTTGCCACGCTCGGCCGCAGTGTATCCATCGCCCAGCATCAGCAGATTGACCTTGGTCTGTGGCTCACCCATTTTCTGCAGCGTCAGCAGCGGGCCGGGAGATGGCGGCTTGGCGCGATCGATGAACTTGTCTTTGGGATCGATGGTCGTGGTCCAGACTTCGTGGAAATCGACGTCCTTGCCCTCGCGCCGCTCCTTCAAAACGATCTTTACTGGAGCGTCTGGCGCGGGCAAGCGCAGCGACTCGGAGAAGGTGCGGTTGAGCTTCTTCGCCTCGTCCGTCTCGGACCATTCGCTGAAGATGGAGCCGAATCCCCGCGAGTACAGCAGCTTGTCGCTGGCGGCGTCGCGCACCTCGAAGAGGTAATTACCCAGGTTGGTATTGTCGATGGTCTTCGACATGTTGCCGGGCCAGGGCAGCGGCTCGATCACTACGCGGTCGAAACTAAATGTCTCGGTCGTTGCATTGCCGGTGTGGTAGTAGTCCAGGCGCATGGTGGCCGGCTGGACGGCGTGGGCCGTGGCAGGTAGTGCAGAAGCTAGTAAGAGCACGCAAAACAGCAATGTTGGAATTTTCATTGGCGTTTCTTTAGGTGAAGGATTCTACACGGCGAAAGCCTCAGTTTAGATCACCCGCAACAGTCTCAATCCAGAACAACCGAGGTTTCGCGTTGCAGACTCGGCACGTCTTCGGCTACCGCGCTCACGGGATTCTCCGCAGCGAATGTAGTCCCGGGATTGCGAATGCGGTAGGACAGAGGTCACGGGCAGACGTGACCCGCTTTTCAGTGGTCTTTGAGATATTGAGTGGCGCCCTTACGATTCGCTGAGAAGCAGGTTGACCTGCGACATTACTTCGAAGGCGTCGGCTACGTAAAGCACGTCGGCCTTCCCGCGCGACCAGCCGCAATTGGGATCGAGGTTGATGGCGCGGCGCTCGCCAATGAAGCGCCATCCCACGGTGTGTGGCTCCTCGCCATGGCAGCAGGTGGAAAGTCCCTTGGGGTGCCGAGGCGATGCTCCGGTCTGTCCCACCTGATTCAGATGGCTAAGGAAGCCGAGCGATGCCTGATTTTCGCCGCTCATATCAACCAGCGATTTGCTCGAGCCCAGCGAGGCCTTCGATTTGCGAAGGAAGTCCAGAATGAGCCGCTCGGCGTCGGGTAAGTGCACCTGTCCGTCTTTCTGTTTTTTCGTCCAGCCTGCGCCGGCGACAAACAGCAGATTGGCGTCGGGACGAATCGTCTGCTGATCCGCCGGCGGGGTGACGAAGCCCTTGACCGTTGTACGTTTCAGAGAGTCAGGCACGCTGACTTCGATTTGCTCGAGCTGCACAGTGCCCGCGTCGCCGGTCCACGGCGCGTGTGAGCCGGGATCGAGCAGCAGAATCCACGGGCGATGCTTGCGCGTCAGCGAGCCTTCAATGCGCTGGCGATAGAACCAGCGACTGATCTGCAGCGTTCCCGAAGCGGCAACAGCGCCGCTGACATGAGTGTCGACACACCCATCCACTCGCTGCGCTACCCCGGCCATCACGCGTGCATTGCGCGAAGTATTTGCAGCAATGACGATGGTCGCCGCTGACGCGCGCACCAGCGCCTCGCAAGCGGCGGCATCGGTTGCGTAGCGAGCGTTCTCGAAGTCTGGCCCTTGAACCGCAAAGAATTGTTGAGCGCCGCAGGTCGCGACGGAATCTGCAGCAGGTTGGACGTCAGGGCCGTAGAGCCCAGCGATCAGCTTTGCCCCCAGTGACTGGCTCAACTCGACCGCAGCACCCAGTGTTTCAAGCGCCACTTTACCTAGGCTTCCGCCGGCTTCGGTGTGTGCGAGAAAGAGAATGGTTTCCATCGCTGTTACTCCCCCTTGATCCATTGCACGATCTCGCGCGCAATTTCGTTGGCCGGTTTGTCTTTCACAATCTGCGTTTCGCGCTGCTGCTTGGGAGTCGCGACGCTGACATAGTGCAAGCCGTCCTGCGAAACCGGACTGGCCACCGCGCGCTGAAGCGCAGGCATGATCGTCCTCATGTTGGCCATCCCGACCTGCGGATCGTTGCGCGGCTCGCCCAGATTTCCCGTTGCCCAGCCCAGCACTGCCGGCGGTCCTGCACAAAGCGAAACCTGATGACGCGCTCCTTCCACGCGCTCCAGAATCTCAAACGAGCCGTCGTCTTTCGGAGTAATCACGTCCACGCCCTGGAACTGATCAACGATGCCAAGCTTTTCGCCAACCAGTTGGAGCGTCACACCCGCACTTCGGCTGGCCGATTCCCATCCGCCGAACAGCAGCAGCCGCGTCGGATCAAGATCCGCGATATTGCGGATCGCATTCGCCAACGCCGTCGCTGTCTGGTGCGCGTCGACAAATCCGCCCGCCGGGCCATCGAGTGCGACCAGTTGCAGCGGAACTTTCTGCGCCACCGTCATCATCACCTGTTGCAGCTTGGCCTTGGGAGCCATGCTCACCAGCCACAGCTTGCTGCCGGCGACGTGCTTTACCAGATTCGCGCCTTCGTAGAGCGCATGCGACGCCCAGGGATCCAGAATGGCGGGCAGCATCATCTCGTTCTTCAGCGCCGGTCCGGTTGGCCCGGTAATCGGCTCCAGCGTCTGCAACGGGTCTGGAACTACGCTGGCACACACGACTACGTGAAACGGTTGACTCATCTTTTGTTCACCTGCATATGTAGGATCTAGTTCTCAGCAGAGTGCAGTCCGCCCGCACCGGCGCGGAACTCCAGGTTAGGCTTGTCGCCAACAAACTCAGAGCAGTTCCACTGGCACGCCCCGCAGAACACGCACTTCTCGCGATCGAAGTTGGGAGCGCCTTCCAGGCTCCGCGTTATCGCCTGCGCTGAACACATCTCGGCACACAAATTCGAACTGCAACGGCCGCACACCTCAAGATCGCGGAAGATGACGTGGTCGGCGTATCCCGCAGGCGCTTGCACCTTGCCGCCCATCAGCAGCACATCCTGGTGCGAGACCAGCAGCGCGCCATCGTGTTCGATGGCCGGCCACCCACAACGCGCCATCAAGGCATCGTGCAGCGAAGCGCCACTCGACTTGCATTCTTTCTTGATTGTGGCAATGTCAGCGGCGCTCAGCTTTCCGGAATAGAAGGTCTCGGCGGTCGAAAGATTTTCGTTTGCGCTCGCGGGAGGGTTGCCCAGCGACAACCTGCCGTTGCTTAGCGCGGCCAGCATCATGCCGGTAAAGCCGCTCACGATGCCGCGATGGAAGCCATCGCGCGCCTTCTCGGCGACGCGAGCTTCTTTTTCCACCCAACTGGAACGGCGGCGAACTTCATACTCGGCGAGATTTTCTTTGGTGAACGGCTTCCGTGCCTTGGCCAAGTCCAGAACAGCCTCGGCCAGTTGCGCACCCGTCGTCCACGCCTCGTCAACGCCGGAGCCGGTGAGAACGTTGGTGCTGCCCGAGCACTCACCGATACGCGCGTATCCATTGCCACTGAGGTACGGCTCGCCGCGCTTGCCTGACTCCTGCAGCGACTTCGCGCCCCAGGAGCGCAACTTACCGCCTTCGAGATAGCGCCACAAGTAAGGATGCTGGATGTAGTGCTGCAAGTATCGATATGCGGTACGCGCCGGGCTGTTGAACCATGACGGGACAAAGATGCCGACCGAGGCCACGCCTCCGGGATGCACATAGAGAAAGCCAAATATCTCTGGCTCGGGAAAGCCGAACGTGTGCAGGACCATTCCCGGCTTGCAATCCACCTCGGGACGAAGTTCGATGACGAACTTCATGCCCACAGCCCAATCGTGAACGCCGTTACCGGCCGGCATGCCCAGTCGCGCGTCGATGTCGCGGCTGATCGCACCTACGGGCCCGTCACCAATCACGGTGAGCGCGGCGCGAATGTCCATGCCCGGAGTGAATCCTGCCTCGGGATTTCCTGCGCGATCCACGCCTTGATCCAGAAGCCGAACTCCGCAGACCTGGTCGTCTTCAATCAGGGCTTCACCGGCCGGCATTCCGGGCCAAATCTGCACCGTTCCGCTCGACATCAACTGCGAGCCCACCCACTGATTGAACTGCCCGATCGACAAAACCAGCCCATCATTCTTGTGCAGGAATGGCGGCACATACGGCATCTCGTAAGCGTGGTGATCGACCTTCAGCAGTTTGCGCCCGGCGCGCAGCACGCCATCGGCAAAACGCAACGCCAACGACCGTCGGCTGGCGCTAATCGGATCGAGCAGGTAGACCAGCTTTTCGCTGCTGACCGCGGCGGCCATGGGAATTTGCGAGGGGTCCAAATCAGGGAAGCTGGCACGAATGCCGCGCGCGCGCGTCACCACGCCCGACACGCCGAAGCCGATGTCGTCGGCGCGCTCGTAGCAGATTACCTGCAGCGGCATCCCCGGCATTACCTTGCTCTCAACCACCGGCGTGCCGTCTGGGTTCATCAAGCCACGCGACAGCGTGGTCAGAAATCCGCCCATGGCTGGGCCGAATCCGACGCAAGCGATGTCCACTTCAATGCTGCTGCGTTCCAACGCAACTTGTTCCGCCGTAATCAATCCGTGTCCTTATCTATTACGCTCTATCTCGGATAATCGAGTGCCTCGGGGATCATCACTTTCGCAATCGCCTCCGCCGCGCGGTCTTTCGCTAACTGCGCACCGGTCAGGCATCCATCCAGCTTCGTCCGGATGCGCTGGAAGCTCTCCAGGCCTTTGCACGAAGCGCAGGGTCCAGCTTTGATCGGGTGCGAGCCGTCTTCGCCAATCACGTCACTGGCGCAGGCGCTGATGCCCGGGATGAGTCCCTCCAGCGAATCGAGCTCGTCACTGCGGTAGCAGCCCTTGTAACCTTCTGTGTCCCATGCCGGATGGCGGTTGTATCCAAACACCAGCTCGGCGCAAATACGTCCGGCTTCTCCGGCTGAGCGCGCTGCCTGTATGTGGCAAAGATCGGCGAAGAACGTGAGCGTTCCCTCGATGCCCTCGACCAGCATCGGATTCTCCGGCCCCTTCTCCTCCAGCTCAATTACGTCGAGGATGAACTGCCGTGCCGCCAGCAGCCAGCACAGTGCGTCGGTCAGCGGGAAGGTGACGCCCTGCCGCGCACTCTGGTAGAGGCCATCGCCATCGGCGTCCTTGGCAACCTGCAGGTGCTCGTACGTCCACAGCCACAGTTGCATCGCGGTGGCGATGGTGCAGGCGCCGGTTCCCGGACGATGCTCCGCAACCGCGCGCATGTCCTGGATCCACTGCTTGTATTGCGCCAGGAACAGTTCGTTATTAATGGTCACGCTGAGGTTGCGCCGCTGCACCGCCTCCGGTCCTTCGTAGGTCGCCTCCAGTTGCGCGTCCATCCACTTGTAGGCCAGGAAGCCCGGGCAGTCCTCGGTGATGCCGTAGCCTCCCATCAGGCTCAGCGCCTCACGCATCGCGTTGGCGCCGGTGCCGGTATTCCACAGCTTCGCCGCCGGACACAAAACGTTGGCCACCGAATCTTTCAACGCGAACTCGACCAGGGGATCGGCCTTCACCGCTTCGTAATCGGCGCTTCGCTTTTCGGCGGGCAAACGATCTTCGCGCAGAATACGCAGCGCCTTCTCGTTCACTTCGCGGAAGAACTTCATCTCAGCGCGGCCGCCACCAATGCCTTTCTTAGCGAGGATCGCGTCTTTCTGGCGCTCCAGCGGATCGACTTCGTCGTATAGCCTCGCCGTTGCGAAACCGAGAGATGCGCCCGCTTCGCCGATCGCCCACAAACTCGCCAGGCGATGCAGAGCGTCCTGGCGCTGCTGAATTCCCAGCTCGTAACGAATTCCGCCCGGCTTCGCCTGCGCCGAACCACGGAAGCGTCCGCGCTGGTAGCGAATAACCGGCTCGACCGCCGACAGCAATTTAGCCGAGGTCATCAGCGCCACCGTCACCCGGGTGCGCTTGAACACTGCCTCGATGATTTCGCTGTGGCTGTAGTTAGGAACGATGATTCCGTCCTTCACGGTGTAGCCGCCGACAATGCGGCTTGCCGGCACCGTCAAGTTGAAGATGGGATCGCAGGTCGAGGAAAGCTGGTGGACCAACTTGCGCGTTGCCGAGCCGCGGTCGAAAGTTCCCGGATCGCCTTGTTCGAGAATCACGACGCACGAGCCCTTGATGCGCTCGTCGCCGGAATCCACCGCAGCGGTTACAAAGTTCGCGAACCCCATGTTGGTGATGAAGCGCCCTCGCTTCTCCACTTGCAGCATCGGCTCTTCGCCGTCCTTCCACTCCGCAACCCGCGCCTTGCCGCTCAACACGCCGGTATCGACACCGACGTAAGGCAGCGGCTCGGTAAGGCAAAACGCGCCACGCCAGATCTCGCGATCCTCGCCCGGTGCCGGAGGCACCGACATCGACATATAAAGGTTGCGTTGTTCGTCGGTGCCGCGCTCGTGAATCGGCGCCAGCGCCAGGCACCCGGCCAGGCTGCCGGTTGCCGCTCCCGCATCAACCCACGCCAGCTCAAATGCGATCAGCGCCAGCGCCAGGTTCTTGGGGCCGGCAAGGTATCCACCCTGTTCAGGATCGGCGAAGACTCCGGTGATCCCTGACTGGTCAAAAGCCTCAAGCAGGACGGCCTTCTTGTCGTTCCATTCGTGTGTGGCGCGAAGTCCCTCGGCAACGAGTCGAGCTACCGTACCGCGCGCCACCTCACGGGCCGACTGGACCAGCATCTGAAGCTCGTATCGATCCGAGAAGCGCCACATAATCTGACGAACGCTGTCATCGGGCAGCGTTCGCAGGGTTTCGGACTGGACCTTTGCCACACTCGTCGCCATTGAAGTTACCTCCGGCCTAACCTCTGATTTTTATTCGGCGACCGCACACGGTTCTGTGACGAAGGTCATAAGGCGTGGTGACCGATGCACGGGAAGACAACGTAAGCTCATCATCCATTCGGCTCTGCTTAGATCGGACTTCAGCTCCCAATCAGCAGGTGCTGAACTGTGACCTCTATTAAGGCGGATGGCGTCCCAGAGGTTAGAATTCCAAATGCAATGTCTGTACAGAATCGAACGATCTCGGAAGCAACTGCGCAGCGTCCAGCCACTCGCGTTCAACAGTTGAAAAACTTTGTAGACGGAGAGTTCGTCTCCAGCGAGCGCCTGTTCGACGACATCAATCCCGCTGACGGTACTGTCATTGCGCGCGTCGCGGAAGCGGGCCCGCAGATTGTCGATGCAGCCGTGCAGGCGGCACGGCGAGTGGTGAAGGGTGAGTGGGGCAACTGGGGAGTGCGGCAGCGCGCGGCGATGCTGTACAAGATCGCCGAAGGCATCGAGGCGCGCTTCGACGAATTCGTTCAGGCGGAATCGGCGGACACCGGCAAGCCTATCGCGTTGGCTTCGCGCCTCGACGTGCCTCGCGGTGCAGCGAATTTTCGCGCCTTCGCCGACATCATCAAAACTGCGCCACTCGAGGCCTTCGAGACGGAAACGCCCGACGGCAAACACGCGCTGAATTATGCCGTGCGCAAGCCGATCGGGGTAGTCGGAATCATCACGCCATGGAATCTCCCACTCTTGTTGCTGACGTGGAAGGTCGCTCCGGCTTTGGCATGCGGCAACGCCGTGGTGGTAAAGCCGTCGGAAGAGACTCCGGCAAGCGCCACCCTGCTGGCGGAAGTGATGCGCGATGCCGGCGTACCTAAAGGAGTGTTCAACCTGGTGCATGGATTCGGCGAGGGCTCGGCGGGCGAGCATCTGGTGAGCCATCCGGGAGTGAACGCCGTGACGTTCACCGGCGAGTCGCGCACCGGCGCAGCGATAATGAAAGCCTGCGCCTCAGGGGTGAAGCCAGTTTCGTTCGAGCTGGGGGGAAAGAACCCGGCCATCATATTCGCCGATTGTGATCGCGATGAAACGGTTCAGCAGATGAGTGACGCCATCTTCCTCAACACCGGCCAGGTGTGCCTGTGTGCCGAGCGCGTCTATGTTGAGCGTCCAATGTTTGACTGGTTCGTGACGGCGATGAAGCAGAAAGCCGAGAGCCTGAATATTGGCTGGCCATCGGACAAGACGACAGACCTGGGGCCGCTGATCTCTGCGACGCATCGGGAGAAAGTGCTATCGTACTTTCGCGCAGCACGCGAGCTCGGAGCTACCATAGTTACTGGCGGTGGGGTGCCGCAATTCGGCGATACGCGCGATGACGGATTTTATGTGCAACCCACGATCCTGACCGGGTTGACGGAAGCAAGCTGCTGCGTGAAGGAAGAGATCTTCGGCCCGGTGTGTCATATTGCCGCCTTCGATTCAGAAGAGGAAGCCGTCGCGATGGCGAACGACACGGAGTACGGTCTTGCGGCTTCGATCTGGACGAATGATTTAAAGCGGGCGCACCGCGTGGCGCGCCAGATGAATGTGGGCATCACCTGGGTGAACTGCTGGTTCCTGCGCGATCTGCGCACGCCGTTCGGAGGCGTGGGGCTCTCCGGAATCGGCCGCGAAGGCGGTCTGCACTCATTGAATTTTTATTCGGAGCTGAACAACATCTGCATTCGGCTCTGACGTGGGGAATAAATATTGTCCGCAGGCAGCGGGATGAAAGCCAAAGTTGTCGAGGGAAAGGCCACGCCGCGTGGCCGCTATCCGCACGTCAAGCGCGCTGGAGATTTTCTGTTCGTTTCGGGTACAAGCTCGCGGCGACCGGATAACACGATTGCCGGCGCGGAAGTGGACGCGATGGGTACAACGCGTCTCGACATCCGTGCGCAAACCCGCGCCGTCATCGAAAACATTCGCGACATACTGGCCAGCGCGGGCGCGGATTTGAATGACGTGGTGGAGATATCGAGCTTCCTGGTGAACATGAACGACTTTGCCGGCTACAACGAGGTCTATGGCGAATATTTCGACCACGATGGCCCGGCCCGGACCACCGTGGCCGTGCATCAGTTGCCGCATCCGCACCTGCTCATTGAGATGAAGGCGATCGCTTACAAGCCGATTGCGAGAAAGGAATAGGATGGCATCCATCAGCTCGCTAAGAGCTTTCAACCTGCAAAAGTGGATCGACGAGAACCGTGACAAACTCAAGCCGCCGGTCGGCAATGCCCAGGTGTGGGAGGATGGCGAGTTCATGGTCACCGTGGTCGGTGGCCCTAACCAGCGGCGCGATTATCACGACGATCCCACCGAGGAATTCTTCTACCAGCTGAAGGGCGACATCTTTCTGCGCATTATGGAAGAACCCGGGAAACCGCCGAAGGAAATTCCTATCCGTGAGGGCGAGGTTTTTCTGCTGCCGAAGCACATGCGCCACTCGCCGCAGCGGCAGTCTGACACTGTAGGACTTGTTATCGAAATGCCGCGGCCCGAAGGCGCGATGGACGCCTTCGAGTGGTACTGCCCGAAATGCCACAACCTGGTACATCGGGCGGAGGTCCGGCTGAAGAGCATCGTGAAAGACCTTCCGCCGCTGTTCGAACAGTTCTCCGCCAGCGAGGAACTCCGACGTTGTAAGACATGCGGCACAGTCCACCCCGGGAGATCCTGATTCATGCCGACGATTGACATCCATTCCCATTTCTTTCCTGAATCGTGGCCTGATTTGGCTGCGCGATTCGGTACGCCCGATTGGCCCTGGCTCAAACACCTGGGCGGCGGGGAAGGCATGGTCATGCTGGGCAACCGCGAATTCCGCCGCATCAACCATCTTTGCTGGGAGCCCGCGGCGCGCCTCGAAGATTTGGACCAGCAGGGCGTTGATCTGCAGGTGATCTCTGCCACTCCTGTTCTGTTTTCATATCATCGTCCGGCAGAACAGGCATTAGAAGTTGCGAAAATCTTCAATGATGCCGCGCTGGACCTGTGCAGCCGTGGCGATGGGAGGCTGAGGGCACTTTGCCAGGTGCCGCTGCAAGATATCGACGCCTCGTGCGCAGAGCTCACGCGCTGCATGAAGGCCGGACACATCGGCGTCCAGATTGGCAATCACGTTGGGTCCAAGAATCTCGACGATCCCGGCATTATCACCTTCCTGCACCATTGTGCAGACGAAGGCGCAGCGGTGCTGGTGCATCCCTGGGACATGATGGCGCCCGAGCGCATGCCGAAATACATGATGCCGTGGACCGTCGGCATGCCCGCTGAGACGCAGCTTGCCGTGGCGGCTCTTGTGCTCAGCGGCGCCTTCGACCGCCTGCCGAAATCGTTGCGAATTTGCTTCGCCCATGGTGGCGGCAGCTTTGCGTTCCTGCTGGGCCGAATGCAGAACGCGTGGGAACATCAGCCGCTGGCGCGTGGAGCGGCAGTGCTTCCACCCATGCAGTACCTCGATCGTTTTTCGGTCGATTCAGCGATTTTCGACCAGCGTTCTTTGAGACTTCTGGTCGAAATCATGGGAGAAGACCGGGTACTTCTCGGCTCGGATTATCCCTATCCTTTGGGCGAAGAGCACATTGGCGCACTGATCCGGGGCAGCGATTTGCCGGCGCAGGCCAAAGCGAAGATGCTGGGCGGCAATGCTGCAGAGTTGTTCCGAATTGACGTACCACAGAGTAGGAGCGAGTCTGACAATGTGGAGCAGCCTGACAATGTGATACAGACCCCGGCCGGGGAAAGTGCAGGCTGTCCTTTCGGCCGCGCCGCCGCCGATCCCCAGGTGGGCTCCGGCACGCTGCTCAACTACAGCTCCTACTTGAGAGTTAACGATCTGCTGAAGCTGCAAAACCAGCTTTCGTCGCCGCCTACACACGACGAGCTGTTGTTCATCATCATTCATCAAACCTATGAACTGTGGTTCAAGGAGCTACTGCACGACCTCGATGCTGTAGTCGAGAGTCTCGCGGCTGTTGCTTCACGACAATGGCGTGACCAGGTGTACGAGGCCGCACGCCTGCTTCGCCGCTGCACTGAGATCATGCGCGTGCTGGTTACACAGTTCACGATTCTGGAAACCATGTTGCCGACCCACTTCATGGCGTTTCGCGGAAGGCTTGAGCCTGCGAGTGGCTTCCAGTCAGCTCAGTTTCGTGAGATCGAATTTCTCTGCGGGCTCAAGGATGAAAAGATCCTGCGCCATCATGCGCAGGATCCCGAAGCCTACGCCCGACTGGAGAGCCGGTTGCACGCAGCCATCGCTGCACGACGTGTTTTTTGAAGCGCTGGCGACCATCGTTAAGCTGCCCCCACTGCCGCAGAGCGCTTCAGAAGAAGAACGCTTTCAGCAACGTGCCGAGGCAGTCCGCAGCGTGTACGAGGATGAGCGTAGCTATCGCGACTGGATCGATGTTTGCGAGCGGCTGACCGAGTTTGACGAACTCACGGTCGCCTGGCGGCTGCGCCACATTCAGGTGGTGGAGCGGATTATCGGAGCCCGTCGCGGTACCGGCGGCTCAGAAGGCGCCTCCTACCTGCGGACCACGCTAGGCAAGCGCTTATTTCCTGAGCTGTGGGAGGCTAGAACCATGCTGCACCAGCCCGAAGCAAATCCAGCACACGCATGAGCCGGGAACGCCAGCAGATCACTCTGGTCGGGTCCGGCCTCACAGGCCCGCTGCTCGCCATTTCGCTGGTGAAGCGCGGTTTCGCCGTGCGGCTGTACGAACGCCGGCCCGACATGCGCCGTGTATATATCAGCGCGGGCCGTTCCATCAACCTGGCGCTCTCCACGCGTGGCATTCATGCACTGCGCGAAGCCGGAGTGTGGCACGTCGTCGAGCCAATCATCATCTCCATGCGCGGTCGCATGATGCACTCTGTCGCGGGCGAACTTACCTTCATGCCATACGGCAAAGACGAGACCGAGGTTATCAATTCGATCTCGCGCGCCGATTTGAACATCGCGCTGATGAACGCCGCCGAGCAGAGCGGAGCGACCCTTCACTTCAATGAGCGTTGCACCGGATTTGATCTGCGGAGCGGAGCAGTCGAGCTGCGGAACGAAGAGACGGGTGCAGAGACATCTATCGCGCTCGGACGTCGTGATCGGGGCCGATGGAGCTGCCTCCGCCATCCGTAGCGAGATGCTGAAATCTGCCGCGCTTCAATTTCTCGCAGCAGTATCTGGATTACGGCTACAAGGAGCTGACCATCCCTGTGGGCCTTAGCGGCAATCACGTCATGGAAGCGCATGCGTTGCATATCTGGCCGCGCGGAACCTTCATGCTCATCGCGCTCCCCAATATCGACGGCAGCTTCGGCTGCATTTTGTTCTTGCCCTTCGAAGGCGAAAGCAGCTTTGCTGCGCTCGACAGCGAAGCCAAAGTGCTCGCTTTTTTCCAAGCGCAATTTCCTGACGCGCTGGAACTCATGCCCAACCTGGTAGAGAACTTCTTTGCCAATCCCACCGGAGCGATGGTCACAATAAAGTGCTCGCCGTGGCACGTCGGCGGCAAAGCCCTACTCGTGGGCGACGCGGCGCACGCAATCGTGCCGTTCTTCGGCCAGGGGATGAATTGCGCCTTCGAGGACTGTAGCTATCTTCTTAAACTGATTGATCAGCATAAATTGGATTGGGAGACTCTGTTCCTCGAGTTCGAGAAATCGCGCAAGGCGGATACCGACGCCATTGCCGATCTCGCAATTGAGAACTTCGTGGAGATGCGCGATAAGGTCGCCGATCCGCGCTTCCTCTTCCGAAAAAAAATTGAGCTGGAGCTGGAGAAGAAGTACCCCGGTCTCTTCGTACCCAAGTACGCGATGGTGACCTTCCATCGCACGCCGTACTCCGTCGCCGCCTCACGCGGAGCCATTCAGGACCGCATACTCGGCGAGCTTTGCGACTCGGTGCAGCGAGTAGAAGACATCGATTGGGCAAAGGCGGAAGCGCTGGTGCAGCGGGAACTTACTCCGCTGGCAGGAGCGTAAATGGCGGCCATTGCTTTCAACCCATCCGCTAGCTTCGCCGCCGAGATGGATGCGCGCGATCCTGCTGGCCCGGTTTCGCGACGAGTTTCATATTCCGCCAGCGCCCGATGGCAGCCCTTCGGTCTATCTCTGCGGTCACTCTCTCGGGCTTCAGCCGAAACGAGCGCGCGCATACGTCGAGCAGGAACTGGAGGATTGGGCAAAGCTCGGCGTGGAAGCCCACTTTCACGGCCGTCACCCCTGGATGCCCTATCACCGCCTGCTGACGGAGAACATGGCCGGCGTGGTGGGAGCGCAGCAGGAAGAAGTGGTGGTCATGAATTCGCTGACCGCGAACCTTCACCTGATGATGGTTTCCTTCTATCGTCCGACGGCACAGCGACACAAAATTGTCATCGAGGCCGGAGCATTTCCTTCAGACCGTTACGCTGTCGAGTCGCAGCTTCGTTTTCACGGACTCGACGCGGCGCAGTCGCTGATTGAACTTAAGCCTCGCCCTTCTCAGGCAACCATCCGGCAGCAGGACATCGAGGCCCTGCTGGAGCATGAAGGCTCGTCCATTGCCCTCGTCATGCTCGGCGGCGTCAACTATGCAACCGGTCAGCTATTCGACATGGAAGCGATTACGCGAGCGGGACACGCCCAGGGAAGCGTAGTGGCGTTCGATCTCGCGCACGCGGCGGGGAACGTTCCCGTCCGGCTGCACGACTGGGACGTCGACTTCGCTGTCTGGTGTACATACAAATATTTGAACGGCGGCCCGGGATGTGTTGGCGGATGTTTCGTTCATGAACGGCACGCGCATGCGCACGATCTGCCGCGCTTTGCTGGGTGGTGGGGACACGATCAGGACACGCGGTTCCGGATGGGACCGAAATTTCAGCCCATGCCTGGAGCTGAGGGCTGGCAATTGAGTAATCCGCCGATTATGGCGTTGGCTCCATTGCGAGCTTCGTTGGAAATCTTTGCCGCTGCAGGAATCGAGCAGCTTCGCAAGAAGAGCGTTTCGCTAACGGGCTATCTGGAGTTTCTGCTCGATCAGGCTAAGTCAGACAAGTTCACGGTCATCACTCCGCGCGAGCCAGAGAAACGGGGGGCGCAGTTATCCATACGTATACAGCAGAATGGCCGCGCGGTTCTGGACCGTCTCATCGCCGAAGGTATTCTCTGCGACTGGCGCGAGCCCGACATTCTGCGAGCCGCACCAGTCCCCTCGTACAACACCTTCGGCGATGTGCATCGCTTCGCCGAACGGTTCCTCACGGCGCTTGGTTAGTGCCTGCGATGTCTTGCGCCAGCCACCGCCTGGAGACCTGAGTTCTCTCCTGCGGTCAACCCCGTATCGGTCGCTCCGCTTTACGAGATAAGAACTCTCTCGTGCTGCTCCCGTTTGTGAGCCGATGAAAAGTCCATCACCAGCGGATTCACCAGGTCCTCAAAATCGCGATAAGACAGTCGAATCAGCTCGTAATGCGAGCCGGCATTGAAGGCGATCTCCTCGTCTTCAGTAAGCGTCTCGTCGACATAGACGGGTATGCCGTACAAGTTGCCGAAAGGCGGCATGGCGCCGGTCTCGCAGTCGGGGAAGTGCTGCGCGAATTCCTTTTCGGTAGCGAGTTCGGCGACGCGCACGCCGGTTGTTTTCTTGATGGCTGTAAGGTCGACTTGGTACGACGCCGGCAGCACCGTCATCGCCAGTGAGCCGTCGAGTTTGAGGATCACCGTTTTAGCCAGCTCCTTCCCGGAGATATGCGCCAGAGCAGCGATACCTTGAGCCGTGAAAGCTTTGGAGTGAGAGATAACGATGTAGCGAATGTGGTGCTGGTCGAGAAAAGCGCGAAGCTGATTGAGCGGCATATAAACCCCCCACGTCATCGGCATCAGAGCCGCTTCGCCGGGCGCTCCGCTTACATGGCCGGGAGAGTCGGTGTGGCTTGCGACTCGTCGCCGTCTGATCAGCTTAAGTCTAGCCTTCGAAGGGAACGGCACAAGTCCACTCATCACAGGGTCAGTGTGATGGAGTTGGCCGGAACTGCGTCGATCACTGACGCCACTGTCACGCAGTTATTTTCCAACTGAGTTCTATAAATCGAAGCACAATCTGAATTACTTTCGTCCCAGCAGCCGATTCGGGATCGGTCAGGTCCATGCTTTTCGCATTCGCAATCTCAAGCAACGCCGGAGGTTCGGAATCATGCTTACGCGCTTCCATCAATGCCGACGGAATTCCATTCCCGGTCGCCGAAGTGGTGACAGAAGCGTGAATTGAAAATGCGATTATCGTGTTGCTGAAATCCGACAATTCGAGGTGTTGTGAGCAGTGCGAAGGTAAATGATTAATTTCAGCTCCCGAGGTGCGGGAAAGCTGAATCGGGTATAGTACGTAGCAGTCAGAATGCAGTTGGCGCCCAAGTTCGAGAACTCACTGTGCCGGCGGCTGACAGCCGTATTTGTTGTGCTGCTCATTGCCGGCCTGGGCTTCGTTGAGTCCGTCCATCTACACGAGGGCGTCGACCCGTCTGGCGCGGTCCATACTCATTGCGCCCTCTGCGTTCTCTCCCACATTCCGGCAGTAGTCACGGCCGCGCGATCGGCGCCTGCGCCGGTCCTTGACTTCGTTTCGTTACCCTCGGCCGAGCCACAATTACATTCGCGACTGCTGGTTCCGGTTAGCTCCATCCGTCCTCCACCGAGCCTCTAAGCGTTCCCAAAATCATGCGGTCTCGTTGCGCGTCAGGCGCAACGGTTGCCATTGCTTTAGGACACCCTGTCGTGCCTCGTCTCTGTCGCGATAGGACACAACGCTTTGGAGGATTTATGTCGAGTGCTTGCATTGCGCCCCGCCGTCAGCGGGTCTGCAGCATCATTTTGGATCAGCCGCCGGCTCCTCGCTTTCGCTTGGCGAAAGGTTATCGGTGGACGCTCGCAACATTGGTCGTGGTGGTTTCGCTCTGCGGCGGAATCTGTCTGGCGCAGACCACAGGAAGCTCATCGCTGAGCGGTGTGGTCAGCGATCCGACCGGAGCCGTAGTGCCCAGCGCTACGGTCGAGATTCATAACCCTGTGAGTCAGTTCGACCGGTCCACAAAGACCGACACCGCGGGGCGATTCAGCTTTGCGAACATCCCCTTTAATCCTTACCACCTCACGGTCACTGTGTCTGGCTTCGCTCCATATAGGCAGGACATCGACGTGAAGTCCGCGGTGCCGCTCAGCCTGAAGATCGCGGTTCAGATCGCCGGGTCGGCCGAAAACGTCACCGTCACAGGCGAAGCGAGCGACATTTTGGAGAATGATCCCACGTTTCACACTGATGTGGATCGGCAGTTGTTCGACAAGCTTCCTCTGGAAAGCCCCTCATCTTCGTTGAGTTCGCTGGTGACCTTGGCCACCCCGGGAGTAGCCGCCGATTCTAACGGCCTGTTTCACGGATTGGGCGACCACGCGGAAAATTCATTCTCCCTCGATGGCCAGCCCATCACCGACCAGCAGAGCAAGGTTTTCTCCAACCAGATTCCACTTGACGCGGTGCAGTCGATGACCGTCATTGGCGGCGCGCCACCGGCTGAGTTCGGCGACAAGACGTCGCTGGTAATCGACGTAACCACCCGCACCGGATTAGGCTCGACCACGCCTCACGGCAATATAACTGCCTCCTATGGAACGTTTGGCACTTCGAATCTGGATGCCAACTTCTCTTACGGCGGCGAGAAGTGGGGAGAATTTCTTGCGGTGAATGGGCTGAATTCCGGCCGCTTCCTCGATCCGCCGGAGTTCGTTGTGTTCCACGCCCACGGAAATGAGGAAAACTTCTTTGACCGGTTCGACTACGTCTTCTCCGACAAAAACGCTCTGCACCTGAATTTTCAATACACTCGGTCGTGGTTTCAGACGCCGAATGCCTACGACCAGCAGTATCACGACTTTGACGGCGTTCCGGTACTGAATCCGCTGACCGGAGTGCAGCTAGGTCCGACCGATCAGCGCTCGAAGATTCTCACCTTCAATATCGCGCCCACCTGGACACACACGCTGAGTCCCAACGCGGTGCTGAACGTCACGGGCTATGTGCGACGCGACGGCTACAACTACTATCCCAGCGATGATCCTTTCAATGATCTTGGACCGTTAAACCTTCAGCGGCAGACAGTGGCCCAACAACGCTCGTTGCTCAACGGCGGCGCGACTGCGAACGTCACTTACACCAAGGGCATTCACAATCTGAAGGCCGGAATCACCTACGAGCAGACGCTCCTGAATGAGAATGACCAACTGGGGATCGTTGATCCAACATTCAACGCGCCTTGCTTGAATGGCAATGCTGTCCCGGTGAACGGTTTTACCGATCCCGCGCAGTGCGCCGGGGCGGGATACCAACCCAACACGGCTGACAATCCGAACGCTCCCAATTCCGGCCTTTATCCGTTGTTCAGCAGTACGCTGCTGCCGTACGACCTGACACGCGGAGGGACTCTCTTCCCGTTCTATGGCCACACCGATGTGAAAGAGCTCGCGCTGTACGTGCAGGACAACATCACCGTGAAGAATTGGAGCTTCAACCTGGGAATTCGCGGCGACCTGTACAACGGACTTGCCGTGGCCAGTCAGGCCGAGCCGCGGCTGGGAGTTTCCTACAACATCCAGAAGACGAACACGGTTCTTCGTTTCTCCTACGCGCGCACCTTGGAAACACCATTCAATGAGAACCTGGTACTCTCCAGCGTGGGATGCGCCAACGATGTGCTGAACCCTCTTTTGGCGTGCTCCTCGACCACCACGACGCCATTGACGCCCGGCACGCGCAACGAATTTCACGTCGGCCTGCAACAAGCTATCGGGAAATTCGCTGTCATCGATGCCGAATACCTATGGAAGTACACCAACCTCGCCTACGACTTCAGTGTGCTGGGGAATACCCCAATCACCTTTCCCATTGAATGGCAGAAGTCGAAGATCCCGGGCTTCGCGTTGCGAGCCAGCGTGCCGGTCTATCACGGCTTCAGCGCACTGGTGGTCATGTCGAGCGTGGCAGCCCGCTTCTTCACTCCGCAGCTTGCCGGAGCCGGCGCAACTCCCTCAGCACCTCTTGGTGTGTTCCGCATTGACCACGACGAAGCTTTTAACTTGACCGCTCACATGCAATACCAGACCCCGTGGAAACGTGGTCCGTGGCTTGGCTTCAACTGGCGTTACGACAGCGGATTGGTTGCCGGCACAGTGCCTTGTTACGGATTGTCTGATTACAACGACTGTCCGCAATCGACAACCCTTGGCGGCCAGCCCGCCGTCACCATGACCGATCCGGGTGGAATCCCATTTACCGCCGATCAGGAGTTTCAGGCCGGCTTCACCTGCAATGGGGTGCATGCAACTCCGACGGTTGCGCTGCCGTTTACCTGTCTGGCATCGCAATTCGGTTCTACGCTGACACAGGTCCCGGCTCCCGGCACGGAGAATGACGACCACAATCCTCCCCGCATTGCGCCGCGTAACTTGTTTGACTTGGCCATTGGAGACGACAAAGTTTACAACTTTGGACACGACCGCTACCACTTGAGCGCGCAGGTCACATTCATCAACTTGACGAACAGTTACTCACTCTATAACTTCCTGTCGACCTTCAGCGGCACGCACTACGTGTCGCCGCGGGCGATTACAGGACAAATAGGGTTCCACTTCTAGCAGAATTGCGGTAGGTTCGTAACACAAGTCGGGCTGAACAAATAGGGCCCCAGATCATAATCCGGGGCCCAAGCCAAAGAGGAAAGCGCTCAACTGCTACAACCGGTTCAACCCGAGTTCGGGCACTCT
Source organism: uncultured Acidobacteriaceae bacterium (assembly GCA_963846795.1). Classification (GTDB taxonomy): domain Bacteria; phylum Acidobacteriota; class Terriglobia; order Terriglobales; family Acidobacteriaceae; genus CAVVDY01. The sequence goes on along the minus strand of CAWJXJ010000009.1, from coordinate 207,263 downwards.
GTTGCGTTTCTCATTACGGACAGCGGGAGAAGATGGACGGTGTAACTATTTACGTCCTGGTTGTGATCTTCGTGGCTACGCTGATCCGGTCAGTTTTCGGATTCGGTGAGGCTTTGGTCGCCGTCCCTTTGCTGGCGCTACGCCTGCCGGTAAAGACCGCCGCTCCATTAGCCGTGTTGATGTCCGTTACAGTGGCGCTGATCATCGTGTTGCAAGACTGGCATCATGTCGAATTTCGCAGCGCTGGGTGGTTGTTGGGCGCGTCGGTGTTTGGGATACCCCTGGGGGTTCTTCTGCTGGCGCGTGGCAATCACCGGGTGCTCACGGCGGGATTGGGCGTCATCATCATCGCATTCGCCCTGCACGCCCTCACCCGACGACAGGTCCAGGCATTAGCCGCCGACAACCTCCCCTGGCTTCTGGGATGCGGCTTCTGCGCGGGCGTGTTAGGAGGTGCCTTCGGCATGAACGGCCCTCCCCTGGCTATCTATGGCGCCATGCGACGCTGGTCAGCCCAGCGCTTTCGGGCAACGCTCCAGGGATATTTCTTGCCAGCCAGTCTGCTGGGCATGGTCGGATACTTCTTGGCAGGACTGCTGGGCCGCGAAGTGACCAGGTACTACCTCTTCTCCCTGCCGTGCGCGGTGATTGCCATTCTGCTGGGTGGGGTATTGAATCGCAAGCTGCGAGGCGACACCTTCGTTCGGTACGTTTATGCAGGATTGGTCGTCGTGGGCGCAGTTCTTGCGATCCAGGCAGCTCGGGGTTAGAACAAGTCGGTGCGGTAGATGACCCACCAACTGACGACGAGAGCCAATAAGGTTTCTGCGATCGCCCATCCCATCGGCAGCCAAACCGCACCCAGGCTGAGGATGGTAAACAGAACCCAGAACGACTTGGACTGTGTGCTCAACGTCTGATCCGCGATGTGAAATAGCTGCTAATTGCTCCGCCGGGCTGCCTATCGGCGATGTAGATGATGTATCGGCCCCACCCCTCTGCCCAAAGGCTCAGCTTGCCGGATGGCCTCCCGAACATATGCTTTCGCCTCAGCAACCGCAGCCGAAGCTTCCGTCCCCTGCGCCAGCAGGCATGCCAGTGCCGTAGCCAGTGCACAGCCGGTGCCGTGGGTGGAGCGGGAGTCCAGATGGGCACCGGCAAACTCGCGCACCAGGCGATTACCGTCGGCCTGCTGCAAGCTGAGAAGATCCACGGGCTCGGCGAGGTGGCCTCCGGTGATGAGAACCCCGCGAGCGCCGAGTGCGTGCAGGCGGGCGGCGAATTCTCTGATACGAGGCTCAGCGAGGCCCCACGAGCTTCCGGGCGGCAGTGGATCCAGCCCGGCCAGCCCGGCGGCCTCGTCGCTATTGGGAGTGATCAGGTCGGCCAGCGGCAAAAGCCTGTTCCGCAGGAGGTCGAGCCCGGGCGGGTCGATGAGGGAAGCCCCTGAACTCGACCGGAGCACCGGATCCAAAACCACGTTGCGAAACCCTGCTTTTTCCAGGAAACTGGCCACTTCGGCGGCCACGGCGGCCGAGCCGAGCATTCCAATTCGAGTTGCAGCGATGTCGAAATCCTGCCGCAGGCGGCTCAGGGTCTCCCGAACTATGTGAGGAGCTATGGGTTCGACGTCGAAGACCCCTTGGGTGGATTGGACCGTCAGGGCTGTTATGCAGGTCACCGCATAGCATCCGAAGGCTGCCGCAGTCTTGATGTCGGCCGTCACCCCCGCCCCCGAGGAAGGGTCGTATCCAGCGATGCTCAGGACTACTGGCGGAGGCGGCATAACTAGAATGTAACGCACCCGGCTGTCTCGAGCGACGGAGATAGGCTCTTTCGGGGAAGGAATCCCAGCGGCCGCGGCCGCGTGTGCGATGTAAGTCATTACTGCACAACTAGTTAGCAACTTCCAACCTGAAGACCGATAAGCCCATCCAAATACCAATCCTGCTGGGACAGATGAGTCGGACAAACGCGGAGCCCGCACGAGTAAAGTCGGAGATCACAATTCGCTCTTACTGTCAAGCAAAAAATGCGATCTACCACCTTCGTCGCTTGACTCTTAACACTCCCTGTCCGTACACTTTACAGAACCTGTCAGGGAGGGCCCTAAATTACGAAACGAGGTATTTGAATGTCACGAGTACTCAACCAGACAGCGTTGGCTGTAGCTCTGGCCATCGCGCTGGGAGCAGCACCCGGAAACACTCAGACACCGGATTCGGAACAAGGTATCCCAGGGCAGACTCAGGACACCTTAAAGCCAATTCCGACCAAGAAGTTCCAGGTGGGAAAGGCTTCGTGGTACGGCCGGGTGTTTCAGCATCACCGAACCGCCAGTGGCGAGCCGTACGACATGAACGACTTAACTGCCGCGCATAGAACGTTACCGCTCGGTTCCTGGGTCAAGGTCACTAATCTAACCAACGACCGTTCTGTCATGGTTCGCATCAACGATCGCGGACCGGTGAAGAAGAACAGGATTATTGACCTGTCCTACGGCGCTGCCAAGGTGTTGGGTCTAGGGAGCAGTGGTATCAGCTCCGTACGCCTGGACATCATGGATATTCCGACCGTAGCCCAGATCGTGGGACCGCAGATCTACTAAGCGTTCTCATAAGTTGGGTTAAACTGAGGCCGATGCTCGAATCACGAGATAGGCTCATCGTGGCGCTGGATGTACCCAGCGCCGCGCACGCTCGCCAAGTCGTCCAAACTCTCGGCGAAGCAATCAGCACTTACAAAATAGGCAAGCAACTCTTCACGGCCGAGGGGCCCGGGATCGTTCGCGATCTCGTCTCCTCCGGCCGTAAAGTCTTTCTGGATCTTAAGTTCCACGACATTCCGAACACGGTCGCGGCGGCAGTTCGCTCGGCAGCTGAACTCGGCGTGAGCATGCTGACCGTCCACGCCTCGGGCGGGAGCAAGATGCTGAAGGCGGCGGTTGAGGCTGCGGGGCAATCGGCGTCCCAACCGATGGTCCTCGCTGTAACCGTCCTGACCAGCCTGTCCGATTCCGACCTGCAAGAAATTGGCGTCTCCGGGAACGTGCTGACGCAGGTGCTGCGACTGGGGGCACTAGCCCGCTCGGCAGGTTGCGGCGGACTGGTAGCATCGGCGCACGAGGCCCGCGAGCTTCGCCTGGAGTTGGGGAATGGCTTCGAGATCGTTACGCCGGGGGTGAGGCCGGCAGGCTCAGCCGTGGGAGATCAGGCTCGGGTGCTGACTCCGGCAGAGGCGATTCAAGCGGGAGCGACCAGACTGGTTGTGGGCAGGCCGATAACCGAAGCTATTAATCCTCGGAGAGTGGCTGACGAGATTCTCGATCAGATCAATAGCGTCACGGTCCCACTCTGACCAGCACGGTTCTGCTTACGATCCATACTTCTCATCAATCCACTCACGCAGCTTTGTCATCAGCTTAAGATTTGCTGGGGGCGGAATGAGGGCAGCCAGATATAGCTCAGCAACGGTTTTATCATCTCCCGGTCGCGGCACGCCTGAGGTCGCGGCGATCTCGGCTGCGTTGATTGAAAAGTCGTCCTTGCTGCATTTCGCCACCTGAACCTGCTTCGTCGCCCTGAACTCGTCAAACAGGGACGAAGCGCGGTCATACAGTTCGTCGAACTCGCTCCCCAAGACCCTGCGAAGGGCACGATCGAGTTTATCGAGAAACGCTTGGGGACCTTCAGCAAATCGGAGGAACACGAAAGCTCGGATATCGGCGGGGGCCAATTCAACCGCGTCAGCGGTGACCAGGATAACCCGCTTGTCCAGAGCGTGTGCCATGCCCAACTCGTAAAAGACGTTAGGATTTCGGCCCGTACAGTCGGCAATCACCACATCGGCTTGCCGAATGTAGTCAGCCAAGGTCTCCAGCAACGGACGCGTGAACACATCGTCATCGCCGCGTCGGCAGACGACTCCCGGAAATCTTTCCTCAATATGTCTTTTTAGATAGAGATAAGTGTAATGAAACTGCGGTTCGAACGGCATCACCACGAAGCAGTTCTTCATAAGAGGCTTACATATTTACTATCGGTACGTACCTGTTCCGCTGCGCCCGCAGTGTAGTCCGAATCCAGTAACTTACATATTCCCCCAGTTCGCGTATCTGCTGCAGGTTGTAGAGGATGACCTGCATTTTGCTCAATTCCGACGGAACGTCGCTGTGTTCCTGTGAGACGATCAACACCGGCTTACGCAAAGCATTGGCAGCGCCTAGTTCGTAAAGAACCCACCGCGAGGAGCCGGTTACATCAGCAATGACAAAATCGGCCCGCTCCAGCGCCTCACGAGGCGACGATCCTCTCGAGGCATCCGATTCTTCCACCGGCTCAACATTGAGTTCATTGAGAGCTTCCAGGACGGCCTGCCGCACGGGAGCGAACTGGTCGTCAGTCGGAATAGCGAGATAGCAAGATGGATTAGCACTGAACGCCATGAAGCCGCCTCAAATCTGCCTCATTCTAGCAGAGCCTTTCGGCCTGCTCGTAGTCGCTAACTAAAGGCCCTGACCGCTGACGGCAGGTCTTCATACGTATCGAAAATGCTGTAAAGGCGCGTAACTTCCAGCAAATTGCGAACGTTCTTGTGAAGCTGCAAGAGCTTCAATTGGCCGCCGCTGTTCTTCACCGATGTATAACAGCCCATCAGCTCACCGATCCCTGAGCTGTCGACATGCAACACATTCTCCATGTTCAGCAGAAGTTTCCTGTAGCCTTCAGCGAGGAGCTCCTGCACTACCTGACGCAACCTGCTGGTGCCTTCGCCAAGTCGCAGTTGACCGAAAAGGTCGACGATTACAACGCCGTCTACCATGCGAGTGCTGACCTTGATGCTCATACACCATCCTGGGCGACGCGATAGAGATGCTTGCCGTTAGACGCTATTCGCTATTCGCTTTTCGCCAGATCGTACGAAAGAAGGCTCTGGCGAATAGCTAAACGCGAATGGCGAAAAGCGGGTTAAGTGAGCCGCTGTTGACAATATAAGCCAAGAAAGCGAAAAAGCAGCCCGCAGGCTGCCTTTCCGATTGAACTTACGGTCAGTGTATGTTCGTCGCCAGCGGCATGTTGTCACGCACCTTGTAATCGGACGGAACCTGGAACAGGGCGGAGCTGGGCTCGGTGCGCACAATGTTTTCCAGCCGGGTTATATGGTGATCGCCGTTCGAGGTTTGCACCTCCATCATTACGGTCACCTTCAGCTCTGGGGAGCGCCAGGTATCGACGGTCGAGACAAAGGGCTTGTCATTCGGACCGTTCGCCGGGTTCGTGTGAACCGCGCGCGTTCCCACGACTTGCAGGCCGGCGATGTCCTTTGTACCGAGGGACTCGGTCTTGGTATTCGTCGCAAGAACTCCACTGGCGTCCACGGCTCCCGCCGGTCGGCCATCTGCCGTGGGAGCATTGCTCGGAGTAAGCGTCGGCGCCTTGTTCAAGGCTTCAGGTCTTATATGACTGACGTACGCGACCTTCGCATGTTGATCTAATGTGGTTACCGTATTTGCCGCTGGGTCGGTAATCGTCACCCGCATCGGCTGAGTGGGATCCGGCGTGGGCCTCATCAACTCCATCGCGAAATACGACTCACCCTGCGAATTGCGCGCCACCTTTCCGTGGAATTTCGTGTTGATGCCGGGCTGACCGGCCGCATGATCGTTAGTGGTGACCAGGTCGGCGGAAAATGGGGAATTCTTGACCGCATGGGACCGCGGTGGCGGCCCCACTCCCATCCAAATCCCGGTCTGGGCGTACGCCATGGTGCTTCCGACCACCAGAATCCAAATTGCCAGCGCGGTTTGTGGCTTCACGAGCGATTCCTTTCCGACAACCTGACAGATTAGATTTCGAGGCGACCGCGAACAGCAGCAAAGCTAAGTATAAGGACGTTGCAATGGCGTAAGAGTCATCGCAACGTCCCTAACATTCACAGATCGACCCGAATTCTCCCGTGTCAGTCTGCAAGAGCATCAGGCGTTCTGCGCCATTGCGAACGAGCCAGCCGAGCCGCGGACCGCGTAATGCTGCTCAGGAACCGCAAAGCCGGCGGCAGTGACCGTCTCTTTGATGACTTTATTGCTGTCAAAATACACCTGCCAGTAATCCTTGTTGTTGCAGTAAGGACGAACCGCAAGCACCGGGCCAGCCAGCGTGAAGGTAAGAATCTCGACATCGGGCGCAGGCGTCGGGCAGACGTTAGGAATCTTCGCCAGCGCATCTTTCAGCAGCGTCATCGCGACGTGCACATCAACTCCATGCGCAAGCTGCGCCGTGAGGTCCACACGCCGATAGGGGTTGGCAGAGAAGTTCTGGATGACGTCGCTGAAGATCTTGCCGTTGCCCACGACGTTACGGACATTATCGAGGGTGTCGATCGAAGTTACGAACAGCCCGACCTCATGCACCGTGCCCATGACTCCACCGGCCACGACAAAATCCCCGACTTTGAAGGGCTGAAGTATGACCATGAACACGCCGGCTGCGAAGTTCGCCAGCAGGCCGCTCCACGCCATGCCGATCGCCACACCGGCAGCAGCCACCAGGGCCGCAAAGGTCGTCGTTTGCACGCCGAAGAACCCAAGGATGGCCACGACCAGGGCGATGTTCAGCAGCGCCGCAGTGGCATTCTGGATCCAGCGGATGAGCGTCGGATCGATCTTCTGCTTGGTCATTGCCTTGCCAATCATGCTGGTGGCGATACTGATGAGCCAGCGACCCACGATCCAGATTGCGAACGCTTCTAAGAGCTTGAGTCCCAGCGCCAGCAGTAGCGCCGTTCCCGACTGCATTAGATTGTTGACGTTAATTTCCATCAGACGGCCCTCCCAATAGTTTGGACATGGTTCAGGGGGGAAACCATTTTCGAGGCATGTTATCACGTACCCCCGATGATTCAGCCTGTAGTTCGAGAGTCACGGACGCCTCGCCTCTAGAAAATTGGGGAAGAAACTACAGAATCGCGTGAAGCCCTGTCCCAAGGGCTCTGATTCCAGGGGTATGAAGGGGTATGACAGCGACTAAGCTTTGCTGCTAAGGTGTTACCAGATTGGGGAGCTGACGGTGAACATCCGGATCATCTGGGCCATCGTTTTTGTGTGCGTTTTCTCTCTTCCTGCTATCAGCCAGGTGCCCACCCCAGGAGGTAATGGGGTCGGCCCCCAGCTCATTACGGTTGGCGGCGGCCCCGGGAATATTGAACAACAGGTCGCTGCTCTCGACTTCGCCCAGATCATGTTGCAGAAGCAGGCTAAGAACAGTGAAGAGGCTGAGAAGCGTCGACGGGAAAACCAGGAGCTCGTAAGCTCCGGCGCTATCTCGGCGCTTGATTTGGACGCACCGGCCAGCGCCATACAGGAATTCAACGACGCGATCGGGCAGATGCGGTCGCAAAATTCAGCAAAAGCCATTCCACATTTGCAGAAGGCCATTGCCGTCTATCCAAAATTCGTTTCCGCTCACAACACGCTTGGGCTGGCCTACAGTGACATGGACGACAACGCAAAGGCCCGCAGCGAGTTTGAAACCGCGGTACAGCTCGACGACAAGTTCCCCGGTGCGCTGCTCAATCTGGGGCGGCTGGCGATCTCGCAGCAGGATTATGCCGCCGCGGAGAAGAGCCTGGGCAAGGCACTTGCGATTCACCCGACTGACGTTCAAACACTGACTGCGATGGCTTATGCGCAGAACGGCGTCGGTGAATACCGACAGGCGATTCAGGTCGTGGAGCGCATTCACAAGCTACCGCACGCCGGCTTTGGGAACGCGCATTACGTCGCAGCAGCCGCAGCATTAGCGCTACAGGACAGCGACACCTTCGAACGGGAATTGAAGCTCTTCCTCGACGAAGATCCCATGAACCCTCTGGCTCCCGAGGCGCAACTGGATCTTCGCCGGCTGGCGGAGAACCGGGAGAAGATTGCTATCCAACAGGCGAAGTTGGCTTCGCAGAAGGCGCAAGTCGCGGCAGCAGTAGAAGCCAACAACCAGCACCTGAAGGATGAGTTGAACGCTCTTGGCGGTGGGTCGAGCGATCCTTGCTCCGATTGTGGAACCCACGCGCCCAATGGCGGCCCAACCGAAGTAGCAAGCAACGCCGGTGCCGATCTGCCCGACATTCCCTTGCTGCCGTCCGGCAATTCATGGACGATCCGCAAGGTCGTGGATGAAGTTGCGCTCTTTTTTGCTGTGAGCAGCCATGGTCACATGGTCGATGACTTGACGCTCTCGCAGATACAGATCCGAGACGATGGCAGGCCTCCGGCGAAGATTCTCTTGTTTTCCCCGCAATCGAAGCTGCCTCTACGAGTCGGCCTGCTGGTGGATACCAGCGGTTCGGTGCAGGACCGCTTTGGCTTCGAAAAGCACGCAGCCACCAGGTTTCTGCAGCAGTTGCTGACCAACCCTTCCGACCTCGCATTCGTGGCCGGTTTCTCGAATTCGCCAGAAGTTGCGCAGGATTTCACCGCCGATCACGACGCGCTCGAAAAGGGTATCCACAGTTTGACCAACGGAGGCGGGACAGCGTTATTTGACGCCGTTTCTTTTGCCTGCGGAAAGCTGGCAGCGTATCCCGAGGGTGACAGGGTTGCGAAGGTCCTGGTGGTCTTGACCGACGGCGAGGATAACTCCAGCCATACGACTCTTCGGCGCACCATCACCGACGCGGAGAACAGCGGAGTGACAATTTATGCCATCAGCACGAAGGATACAGGAGGGGACAAGACGGATGCCGACCATATTCTCGAGGCGCTGGCGGAGCGAAGCGGGGGAGAGGCGTTTTTTCCCCAGGACAACGAGAGTCTGCATCACTCGTTCGATAAGCTGCGCGATATCATCCGCAGCCGCTATTTAATCGCGTACAAGCCCGCCGATTTCGAGCCCAACGGAAAATACCGCCCGATCAACGTGACCGCCACAAAAGATGGATCGCACCTGCAGGTGCATGCACGCAAGGGATATCACGCCCGGGTTGCCGCTCCGGGCGCGTTCTAGTCGCTGTCAGTACTCCGAATCGACAACCTTCGGGACATCGTTAGGGTTGGGCTCAGCCGCGCCCTCCGCCCGGGGTTCGTCCGCCGCCGGAGTACCCTCGCCCTCGCCGTCCTTCCTCTTCAGTCGGACGACTGTGATTTTGGCGAAGCCTTCTTCGAACTTCGGCGGGCGCAGCTTGCCGGCCATGCGACGCATCACGTCTTCCGGTACATTGCGGTCGCGACGCTTGTTGCGTTCCATGCAGACCTCTGCGGGAACGTCGAAGAATACCGCGTGCGCTTCGTAGCCGAAGTCGTGTGCCAGCTTGACCCAACTCCGCCGTTCATGCGGCGAGAGGTTGGTTGCGTCCACGTAATTCCAGGGCTGCTTGGCCAGCAGACGCGCTCGCAGCATCGAGCGTAGCGTTGAAAACACCAGGTCCTGATAGCGCTGCTCCGTCACGTCGTCGAACAGCAGAATGCGGACCATGTCGCTGGATAGCGGAAGTATGTTGTGCCGCTTAAACCACGTGCTTTTGCCGGAGCCCGGCAAGCCAATGGACAGCACAACTGCTCCCTTGGACTTTGCGGCCGCCGAGGACTGCGCTGGAGGTGGTGCCGTAACAGCCGGCTCGCTCAACTCGTTTGGCGCTTCGGCTTCCGCTGCCTCGCCGGTCGGGCCTCCAGGAGATGGCAATCTTGGAGCTTGAGCAGGAGGTGCCGGGGCCTTACCGCGTCCACGGCGGCCACGCCTGCGAGAGCGCTGGGCGCGTGTACCCTGCTGCTGCTCGCCTGAGGCTTCTTCATCGCCGCCAGTGGCTTCCGGCGCAAAGGGCTCGTCCATGCCGCCGCCTTCATCCGCGACTTCAGGCGAAGGCTCTGGCGCGGCCTCTTGCGGCAGCTCGTTGTTATCTTTGTGATCAGGAAAACGCGGCTGCAATGGCTCCGTCTTCTCCTGTGTCGCTTGCTCGTTCGGTTGTTGTTTGCGCCGCTTGCCGCGGTCGCGCATCCATCTGCGCATGTAGCACTTGTAGCACGCTTACCAGTTCGGGAGCAATCTGCCGGGTGGGTAATGGGTCAGTTTGTCATCCCGAGCACGCCTCAGTTGCGTAGCGAGGGATCTGGGCGCGCCGATTCGCGCCGGCGCGCGAAAGGAGCGCTTCCTTTTTTCAAGCTGACCCACTACCTAGCCGGCAGTCTGTGATTTAACCAGCCCGCACCTGTGATGTCTACTATTGGCCATACCCGCCTGCGGGTGCTAGTCTTTTTTGTTTTGGAACAGATTTGCGGTCGTGGCGTAAGTTATGACGGATGATGAAGTCATAATGCCCGGCAGGTAATCAAATGAACGAGTACTAAATTCACGAGGTGTTATGGCAATCAAAGTTGGCATCAACGGATTCGGACGAATTGGCCGAAACGTTCTTCGCACCGCTCTTAACGACAAGAACATCGACATCGTCGCGGTGAACGACCTTACCAGTCCCAAGACACTGGCGCATCTTCTTAAATACGACTCCATCTTGGGCAATCTGCCGAACAACATCACGGCTACCGACGATTCCATCGACATCGATGGCAAGAAGATCCACGTTTTCGCCGAGAAGGATCCGGCCAAGCTCGATTGGGAAAAGTTCGGTGTCCAGATTGTCATTGAATCCACCGGTAAGTTCACCAAAGCCGAGCTCGCCAAGGCACACTTGCGCGGTCCGGTGAAAAAGGTGATCATCACCGCTCCGGCGAGCGGCGAAGATGTGACTTTGGTCCTGGGCGTGAACGAGGGTACTTACGACCCGGCCAAGCACAACATCATTTCCAACGCGTCCTGTACCACCAACTGCCTGGCTCCCGTTGCCAAGGTGCTGAACGACAAGTTCAAGATCGTCGCCGGAACCATGACGACCATTCACTCCTACACCAACGATCAGGTGATTCTCGACTTCCCGCACAAGGACCTGCGCCGTGCTCGTGCGGCTGGGTTATCGATGATTCCCACGTCTACCGGCGCCGCCAAGGCCGTCTATCTGGCGATCCCCGAGCTGAAGGGCAAGCTCGACGGCTTTGCCATGCGCGTGCCCACGCCTAACGTTTCGGTTGTCGATCTGGTCGTCTGGGTGGAGAAGCCGACCACGGTCGAGGAAGTGAACAACGCGCTGAAGGCTGCTTCTGAAAGCGGTCCGCTGAAGGGCTATCTGGGCTACGAGACGAATGAGTTGGTCTCCATCGACTTCCGTGGCGATCCGCGGTCGTCCATCGTCGATGCTCCCATGACGCGCGTCGTGGCCGGCAACTGCGTTAAAGTGATCTCGTGGTACGACAACGAGTGGGGATACTCCTGCCGCGTACACGACCTCATCAATTACATCGGGCAGAAGGGTATTTAGGCCATTTTCACCACGGAGGCACGCAGGTCACGGAGAAATTCGATTCTGATTTTTCCGTGCCGCGTGCTTCTATGGACTTTCTTCGCTGTTCGGGTAGAGCTGGCCTTCAGGCCAGCGTTACGCGGATGAAAAACGTGGGCTTTAGCCCCTGAGGGATTTGGGCTCGCCATACATAAGATGGCTTCTACAATTTCTGGTGCATGTCCTCGGTGGTGAAGACTGACTTAGTAAGGTGGCTTCCTATGGCGAAGTTGTCGATTCGTGATCTCCCCCTGAATAACAAGCGAATCCTCATGCGGGTGGACTTTAACGTTCCGCTGGACGGCGGCCGGGTGATGGACGACACCCGTATTCGCGAGACACTCCCCAGCATTGAATATGCGTTGCGCCATGGGGCGCGGCTGATCCTGGCATCGCATCTTGGGCGGCCGAAGGGCAAGCCCAATCCCAAGATGAGCCTGAAGCCGGTGGCCGAGCGGCTACGCATTCTGCTGGACGACGTGTTGCGTCGCGGCGAAAACGTCGGCTTTTCGCCCGATTGCATCGGTCTGCAGGCGGAAGAAATGGCCACCAAGCTGGAGCAGGGCCAGACGCTGCTACTGGAGAACCTTCGCTTCCACGCAGAAGAAGAAGCCAACGAGCAGGAGTTCGCCCGGCAGCTCGCGAAGATGTGCGACTTCTACGTAAACGATGCGTTCGGCTCGGCACATCGCGCGCACGCCTCAACCGAAGGCATCGCGCACTTCGTGGAAAAGAGTGCAGCCGGCCTGCTGATGGAGAAAGAGCTGGAGTATCTCGGCAAGGCGCTCACCCATCCGCAGAAACCGTTCGTGGCGATTCTCGGCGGCGCCAAGGTGAGCGACAAGATTGGCGTCATCCAGCACCTGATGACCAAGGTCGACACCTTCATCATTGGTGGCGGCATGGCTTATACCTTCCTCAAGGCGCAGGGGCACGAGATCGGAAAGTCGCTCCTCGAAGGCGACAAAATCGAGCTAGCAAAGCAGACGTTGCAGCATGCCAAGGAAAAGCATGTGCAGATCCTGTTGCCGGTCGATCATGTTGTTGCCGATAAGGTTGAGGCAGGCGCGCACATTCAGCACATTGGTGAAGGCCAGCCAATCCCCGCGGACGGTATTGCAGTTGATATCGGTCCCAAGACGATCGAGCTGTTCACCTCTGAAGTCGGTACTGCTCGCACCATAGTTTGGAATGGCCCGATGGGCGTTTTCGAGATCGAGGCGTTCGCCAAAGGCACACGCAAGCTCGCTGAAGCTGTCGCTGACAACGGGGCAGCGGTTTCGATCGTTGGTGGCGGAGACAGTGTTGCGGCAGTCAAGGCGGCGGGCGTGGCCGACAAGATTACCCACATCTCTACCGGTGGCGGAGCTTCACTGGAGTTTCTCGAAGGCAAGAAGTTGCCGGGCGTTGAGGCCCTGACGGACAAATAGGGTTTTCCGCCGCTTTGAAAGGGCACGGCTTCAGCCGTGCCGAGGAGCCCATATTATTGTCATTCCTAGTGGGCTTCGGCCCACGAGGGACCTGCTCTTCTGGACCCGAGATCAGATCCCTCGCGCCAAAGGAAGGTGCTCGGGATGACAATCATCAAATGGAATGCGGTTTGATACCCCACTTTGACCACCTCCCCCAATCCGCTGCGCATTGAACTCCGCGAAGGCCGATTGCTGGTCATCACCGGTCCCGCCGACATCACGCGCGAGAAGGTTGACGCCATTGTGAACGCCGCCAATTCTTCGCTGATGGGCGGCGGTGGTGTTGACGGTGCAATACACGCCGCCGGTGGACCAGAGATCAAGGAGCACTGCCGTCGGATCGTGACGCAGCAAGGGCCGCTTCCCCAGGGACAAGCCGTGGCCACCACGGCCGGCCGACTGTCGGCGCGCCATGTGATTCACACCGTCGGGCCCATGTGGTCGGGAGGAAATCACGGCGAACCGGAAGCACTCGCAAGTTGCCATCGTGAGGCGATCCGCGTAGCTGACGACTTGCAACTCGCATCGATCGCTTTTCCCGCCATCTCCACCGGCATCTTTGGATATCCGGTTGAGCTGGCTGCTCCCATCGCTCTGAGCAGCGCGCGGGAAGCACTGGATTCCGCGCAATACCTTCGCGAAGTTCGCTTCGTTCTCTATGACTCCGGCACTCGCGAGTGCTTCGTGCAAGCTGCGCATACACTTAAACTGACTACTTCTGACACCTGAGGATGGACTCATACATGGCTCGCAAAAAACTGATCGCCGGCAACTGGAAAATGTATAAAACCCCCGAGCAGACCACTGCGTTTTTCAACGAGTTTCTTCCCTCTAGTTGCCTCGCATGAGCGTGACGAGATCGCCGTATGCGTTCCCTTCGTTGATCTGCACGCGGCCGTGGCTGCCGCAGCCGGCTCCAACGTCTTCATCGGCGCACAAAACATGCATTGGGTGAACGAAGGTGCGTTTACCGGAGAGATCTCTGCGCCCATGCTGTTGAGCGTCGGCGTGACCCACGTCATTCTTGGTCACTCCGAGCGCCGCCAGTACTTCAACGAGACCGATGACACCGTGAACCGCAAACTCGAACTTGCTCTCGAACACGGACTGACGCCCATCGTCTGCGTCGGTGAGGTACTGGAAGAACGCGAGGCTGGGCTGACCGAAGACGTTCTCCGCCGCCAGTGCATGCGCGCGTTCAACGGCATCTCCGCTCGCAAAGCTGCGAAGCTGGTCGTCGCTTATGAGCCCGTCTGGGCCATCGGAACCGGAAAGACTGCCACGCCCGAGATGGCGGTCGATGCCCACATCGTCATTCGCGGTGAGGCAGGCAAGGCTTTCGGCCAGGAGTTTGCCGACAACCTTCGCATCTTGTACGGCGGCAGCGTTAAGGCCGACATCTGCTCGGCGCTGCTGACGGAAGAAGAGATCGACGGTGCGCTAGTCGGCGGAGCCAGCCTCGACCCCAAAGGCTTCGCCCGCATCGTGATGTACTAAGACGAGGGATTTCCCATTTCGGGAATGTTCTACGACCTTCGTAACCTGCACGAGAGAGATAATGCGTGCAAGCTGCGCCTTCAAGCGAGGTACATTGCGTGCAAGCACTGATTGGTGTCCGTAGGAATAACCTCCTGCTAAGTTCTTTGAAATCTATTATTTCCGTATAAGTCTCACGGGCTCAAATATTTGCATAGGAAAAGTGGTCTAAAGTGTTGAAAACAAAATATGACGCATTTACATTTTTTTGTGCTGTGCGTCACACTCGCAGAGGTGACCGATGTTCAGGGTAAGCTAAATTACTTAGTACCCTAACCTGCTGCTATTCCGCAACATCCGCCGTTGATGCGTACAACCTTAGGGTCGAGAGCTGCTCTCTAACGTAGCTGTGCTGGACAACCCCAAGCGGGGGCGGATCGCTCTACAGCGTACGCCATTATCCACTCCGCCTTGCTTATGGAACTGGCGATGACACCACAGAAGCGAATCGTTTTGGTGCAGAACGATCAGTATCTGATCGACACTCGCAAGGCTTTACTGGAACACCAGGGCTATAAAGTGCAAGCTGTGCACACCGTCGAAACCGCGCGCGTCGTTTGCCGGAATTTGCATTGCGACTTGATCATCGTCGATTCGGAAGAAGACTACGACGCCGCGATCCATCTCTGCGAAGAGATCAAGGCTGAGCAGCCGGACATGAGCGTAGCAGTCATTACCTGGAACGAATCGGAACTTGATTCGGAATGCCCCGACGAAGTCATCCCGCGCGTGAAAGGCCCACAGGTATTTCTGAACAAGGTGCGGCTCGCGCTGGCCTAGCGAGCGCACGCGACCGGAATCAATCCGGATCTGACCCGGCGAACACTTGATGCTTAGGTTGGGGCATGGGCACATCGCCCTTAGCTGCTTTCCACAGAATAGCGTTTAGCACCGTGTTATCGGCGGCGTCGGCAACTGAGAAATTCAGCTCTGAGCTTTGCTTCGCCATCGGTGACGCCGCCGTGTTTGCCTGGTAGATCATGCCATTGTCCCGATTGCGGTAGTCGGCCTGAAACGGCGGCTGCTCGCCGGAGGTGCTGAACAACGGAGCCATGACCGGCGCCAACGCATCGTTGTTGTTCATCGGCGGCAAACCCAGAAGCGCTTCCATGCTGTGAATCATGCTTACCGTTGTGTAGAAGCTATGGTCAACGAAGGGACGCGACTGGCGCGGGGAATACTTGCTGATAACCAGCGCAATGGATCGATGCGCGTCTACGTGGTCGGCGCCATCCTGCGCGTCGTCCTCAACCACGAAGATCGCGGTGTCGTCCCAGTACGGGCTGTTGGAGACCGCCTCGGCAATTCGCCCGACCGCCAGATCGTTGTCGGCCACTGCCGCGTTCGGAGTAGGCGAGCCAGGCTTTGTTCCCGCGGTGTGATCGTCGGGCACACGCACCAGGCAGAAGTTCGGAAGCTCAGTTCCCTGGCCGCTCTTTTTGGCCACAACAAAGCCCGCAAATTCGCGTAGAAACTCATTCGCCCGGAACTGGTCGGGATATTCCACCCTGAAGTCGGGATATTTCGGGTCCTGATGGTCGCGCAACTCAGGCTTAGTCGGCGTATTCTTTGCCGGCATGGGAATGGCGAACTTGTACGGGTTGGGACCGCCGCCGAATTCGTCGGGCAAATTACCACCCGGCGTGATCTCCGGGACAGCGCATTTCTCGAAGGGAGCACCTGGCGTTTCGTCCACCGTCGCGGGCCCGCGGCACCAGGTGGTCGCGACATATTCGCCGTAATGCCGGTAGGTTTTGCCGTGCCTTGCGAGATTGCCCCACAGATAACCGGTGGCCGGCTCGTTGGCGTCGGGTATCCCTTCGACCAGCGGAATGCTGTCGCCAATCGTACCCTCGGAGTCGTAATCGCGTTCGAGTCCGCGATAGCCGATAGGCCACGTCCGCTCACCGTAGTCAGTGTTAGTCGCCGATGTGGACCATGGATGTCCGTTACCCGAAACCTCGCCGCTGTCGTAGAAGTTGTCGAGCACTCCGAACTGCCGCGCCAGCGCGTGCTCATTCGGTGTAATCGGCTCCCCGTACATGACGAGGGATGGATCGCCATTGCCTTCTTTTATGTCGCCGAAGATCTGATCGTAGGTGCGGTTCTCCTTCAGGATGTAGATGACGTGGTGAATCGGGCTTTGCCCATTTTTAAACGCGAACTGCGCACCCTGCCCGCTCATGCGGTTGCTCTCGAGTACTTCCTGAGTCAGCTTGTCGCGCTGCCTATGGGCCTTCTTCAGGTTGATTCGCGCAACCGAGCCGTGGATCATCGATGCGATGTAAGGGTGTCCGTGGCGCGCATGGCTGTCGTGCGGCAGCAGCGCCGAATTCGGCCCTACGCCAACACCCTTGCCTGTGGCGACGAAGAGTTCGTTGCCATGCAGTGCCAGCGCGGTTGGGTACCACTCTGTGGGAATGAAGTACGTTGGTTTCTGAGGAGGTGACGACTCGCTTTGACCGGCCGTGTCCATATCAAACACTGCGACGCTGTCCGAGGCCCCATCCGCCACGAACAGTCGCTTGCCATCGGCTGACTGGGCCAGTGCCTGCGGATAGCCGCCGCCGTACTGTTGTCCCGGGAGCTTGGTATCAAGGTAGCCGTCGACCTTAGCCGCGGCCGTGTCGATGACGGCAACGGCGTCCCGATTGGCTAGCGTTACGTATAATCGGCGCTCGTCGGGACTCAGTAGCATCGCCGTAGGATGCGAAGAAGCCTCTGTTTTCACTTGCGGCGGTTCGAGTGAAACCTTCTGCAATACCTTGTCTGAGAAGAGGTCTAACTTCGCAACGGTTGAGCCATTCCACAACGCCACCCAGCCCGTCTTGCCGTCGCGCGTAACCACCGCGCCATACGGCAACGCGCTAGGAACGGATTTGTTCGTGCTCAGCGGATAACGACTCAGCACCCTGCCGTCAAGGGCGCTGATGAGCACCGCGTCATCCGCGAGGTTCTCGGCGATCAGCAGTTCGTCGCCCTTGGTGTCGGTTTTCACAACCGCCAGCCCGGCAGGGTAGGGGACGGCATATCCGGCGCGAACGTTCTCGTGGCTATAGGTGAATTCTTTCCCAGCCTGCAGCGGTGCCATCGGGAGCTTCATGAAGCGATCCGCCGTGAGCGCGCCGTCAGCAAACTTGTAAACCGCGATGCCGTTGCCGATGCCGCCAAGCTTCTCGCCCTTGGCATCCACCGCGTTTCCTTCCGGATCGGTAAGCGAAGCTATGGAGGCGTAGAGTTCCTTGCCATCGCTGCTCCAGGCGAGCCCCAGAAAGTACGTCTGCCGTGCGTTCACCTTGAGCCGCGGATCGGGGAAATCGCGAAGTTCGTTAGTAGACAAATTCAGGATCGCAATCGACTGGTCATAGTTCGATTCCGCAGTGCCACGTCCGTTATTCAGAATAGCGAGATATTTCGCGTCCGGACTGAGGGCAAGCGCGGTCGGAAAGCTGTTGGTGCGCTGCGGCTGGCCGATGATCGGCTGCTGCAACTGCTTGCTGGTGGAAAGATCAATCTGCTTCGCTTTGGACTTGCCGACGTCAGATTGGCCGAACAAGGAAACGGTAAGCAAACAGCACGCAAGGCAAATACTGAAACGAGGTTTCATCGCAATTCTCAAAGGAATAGTAGACCAAGCGGGGATACTGGCAGTGCCGTGTGACTCAATCAAGCCGAATCGCCACTTGAGACTGCTAAGCGTTCGATTCTGTCTTCCACTTGAAACCCCACTCTTTCAGGGTTTTCTCAATCCCCGTAGCATTTGGCGTCAGGTCCTTGATATCGAGATCGACGGGCAAAATGTCTCGAATGTCAGAGGGCATTTCAATCTTAGGGCTCGTTCTTACGAAGCAGATTCGTTGCGCCCCGAAGCGCCCCAGCAGCAGTCCGGCCTCCAGAACCACATTCTGGCGCGCGCGATTCTGCATCTTCTTCTCGTCTTTGAAGCGTCCTCGGTCATCAGGCGTGACCAAAATGAATCCCGCGCAGCAGGACTGAACCACCTTGTCTAGCTTTTGCGAGATGGTTTCCCCGGTTCTGGCCTGCTCGCCAAGAGTCAATGAATCGATTCCGCGCTCGCTCAGGATCTTCTGAAGGATGGCTAGAGCGCCCAGGTCTCTGCCATGCACGATGAACACGCTTCGGTTGGTTAAGCTGGCGGCAGATGCGTCCAGCGCAAGGCCGAGGGCGCCGACAGCGACCTCAATGATGTCTCGCTTCTCCTCATCCAGCACCACATCGGACGCATTGTGAAACGAGGCCACGCCAAAACGCCGTTCCAGAGAGCGGACCAGGATCGGTACACAGACCATGCTTCTAATCGGGTCGTGACCGCTGAAAAACGCAAACCGCGGATCCTTCGAAACATCGTCGCTGTACTGCAGGCGCTCCGATCCGAAGGCATGTCCTGCCAATCCTTCCCAATTCTCAAATACGGTCTTCCACTCTTTGCTGGGGTCGAGATAGCCCTCTGTGAAAAGGAAGTTATCTTCATTGAAGAGGTGCAGCTTGCCGTCGGTCCGGTCCCAGATCATGATGGAGCCCGACTCCGACAATCCGCTCTTGAAGACCACCCAGCGCAGAAACGACTTGAGTATTTCGGACTGCGTCTGGCCGCGGGCGCTCCCAATGAAGTCGCGCAGCATCCTCATCGTGATCGTATTCAAGAGATCCGCCTCCGATTACAGACGATTGTGAATCCGCCAGCGCCTCACTTGCCGATCTCTTCCAGGTATTTCTCCGCTTCCAATGCAGCCATGCAGCCAGTACCTGCCGCCGTAATGGCTTGGCGATAGTGTCGGTCCGCGACATCTCCGGAGACGAAAATGCCAGGAACGTTGGTACAGACGTAGCCCTCGGGAACGATATAGCCCTCGCCATCGCGCTTGAGTTGGTCGCCGACAAAGTCTGCGTTTGGCGTATGGCCGATTCCCAGAAACATGGCACTCGTCGGGAAATCGAATACCTTGCCCGTCTTCAAATTGCGCAAGCGCAGGCCGGTGACTTCTTTGGCCGTGACATCGTGCACCTCTTCGACAACGGTGTCGGTCATGAACTCGATTTGTTTGTGCTGGCGCGCGCGATCGAGCATGATCTTCGACGCACGAAATTCACTGCGGCGATGAATGAGTGTCACCTTGGTTGCAAATCGCGTCAGGAACAGTGCCTCTTCCATGGCTGAGTCGCCGCCGCCGATTACGGTGATCTCCTTGCCGGAGAAGAAGAACCCGTCGCAGGTCGCACACGATGAAACGCCGTGACCGATCAGTGCCCGCTCGCTCTCTAAACCCAACCATCGGGCCGAGGCGCCGCTGGCGATTATGAGCGTGCGGGTCAGCAGCTTGTCCTCTCCCACATCAACTTCGATCGGCTGCTTGCCGATATCGAGCTTCTTCTGGCTCATGTCGACCCTGGTGACATGGCCGTGACGGAACTCCGTACCGAAGCGCTCCGCTTGCTTGCGCATGTTCTCGATCAGCTCAGGGCCCTGGATACCCTCGGGAAATCCCGGGAAGTTCTCCACCAGGGTGGTGAAGGCAAGTTGCCCGCCGGGCTCGTGGCCGTCGATGACGATAGGCTTCAGGTTGGCGCGCGCGGCATAGATCGCAGCCGTCAACCCGGAGCATCCGGAACCAATGATCACTACATTGTTTATGTTTTCTGGCATACGAAAGGAGATAGATTCCTGTAATCGGCCGAAGATGCAGCGGCCACAAGCTCAACAATCTACAGCATTAGGAAGCACAAGGGATTCTAGCAGCCGCTGTTCGCTCTGCGCCATTCGCTCTTCGCTACCCGGGTTTCGCTCTTCGCCATTCGCCATTCGCCGGAGACGCAAGAAGGTAGTTCTTGGCTATTAGCCGGTAGCTAGAAGTCGCCGCGATCGGCTTTGGCTCTTATTTTTTGGCGCGAGACTGCCAGGTCGCCATTCCGCCCACAACCGGCTGAGGCCTTTTAGGGAGAGATAATGCTTGCCAATGCCCATGATCGGTGTCTGGCGAAGAGCGAATGGCGAAGAGCGAACCGCGGCAGTTCGACTAGAATCTTCCTATGGCTAAGCTCACGTTGGTGTACGGAATGCGTCTGCTACCCGCAGAGGAAGTGGAAGAGGTCGGGGAGGGCGCCGTCAGGTTGAAGAACGGCCGCGAAGCCCACGTCACGCTCCACATCATCGAAGGCTCAAAAGAAGAGATAGAAAAGCAGTTGCGTCAGAGCGTCGACGCATTTTTCGACCTCTACCCTGAAATCTGACCCGGCCCCGCTCGAAGCGCGGACACTTAGGCCGCGTGCGATTCGATATACCATAGCCTTACGACTGCCGCGCCCGGGCGCGATGCATGCGCTAAATCTATGAAGTTGCCTGCCGCAGACGAGATCAAAGCCCGCTTACGGAGCGTTCTGCGCCCCCAATCCAAGCTGGGCAAAACCACGCTCTGGTTTGGCGTGCTCGCCGGCATCGCGGAAATTCTGCAACTGATTGTGCACCCCGCATCCGGCACCATGCTCAGCGGGTGGTCGCAATTTCTCTCGTTCCTCTTCCTGTTCTTCCTTCTGCTGATAGGATTCCGCTGGGTCCGGCAGCGGCTGCTGTGGCGGCTGCGGAACCGGCTGATCGTCACCTACGTCTTTATCGGCGTTATCCCTGTTCTTCTGCTGGTCGCGATGGGGTTGCTGGCCGGATACCTATTTGCAGGCCAATTCGCAACCTATATCGCGCTCTCCGATCTGCAGACCGAGTTAGATCACCTGCAATCAGCCAACAGTGCGCTGACAGCACAGTTCCGCTCCCTGGCCCGCAACAATACCTTGACCCCGCAGCTCGCGGCGGAGATCGCAAGCGCCTCGGAGGAAAACTTCCGCCAGCGCATGGTCACAGTGCTGGAGGGCGACAAGGGATACGTTATCAGCCCGGGCGGCCGCATCCAGGAAACGCAAGTGAAGCTGCCCGAAGCGATCAAGGGCGATTTCAGCAGCTTCACCATGGATCAGGGCCGCTTGTACCTGCGCACGGTGAAACACGCTGATGCCGGCGGCACGCAGTTGGTTGTGATCTCTAGCGTGCCGGTGAACTCTGGACTGCTGCAACGGGCCGCATCGATGGTGGGTGCCATTTACCTCTACCCGCCCAAGGCTGAAAGCACGGATTCCACTGCCGCAAAACGTCCCGAGACCCGCAAGAAGAATCCCCAAGACAGCGTCACCATCGATTTGGGCGGTTCGCGTTCCACGGTGACCATTGCCGGGCAAGACCTGACCGGCGCTGCGACAAACGTTGAAGCCGGGAAAGTCCCGCCCCCGATGAACAGCTTCGACCGTGAATTCAACTTCTGGACGCTGTTCAATGCGACCGACTGGCTGACCGGCTCCCAGGAAACTGGCGCCGTCATGGTCAGTACCCGGCCCTCGCTTCTTTACAACGTGCTCTTTGGCAAGCTGGGCGAGAAGTCTACCATCTTCATTCAGGCGCTGGTGGCCATCGCCATATTCTTCGGTGTCATCGAGTTGATTGCTCTGATTATCGGCGCACGGCTCACGCGCAGCATGACGAAATCCGTCGCCGAACTTTACAAAGCTACTGAGAGCGTAAACCGCGGCGACCTTACGCATCGCATCAAGGTTGAGTCGCGCGACCAGATGGCTGCGCTCGAACAATCATTCAACTCCATGACCACCTCGCTTGCCCGGCTCATGGCCGATCAAAAGGACAAGCAACGGATGGAGAACGAGCTTGCCATTGCGCACGAGGTACAGGAGCTGCTCTTCCCGCGCGATGTAAGCGACTTGCCAACGTTGGAGGTTCACGGCGTTTGCCGGCCGGCGCGCACGGTCAGCGGAGACTACTACGATTTCATTCGGCTTCCCGACGAACGCATGGTGCTGGCCGTGGGCGATATCAGCGGCAAGGGAATTTCTGCCGCGTTGCTGATGGCGACGGTACACGCGTTCGTCCGCGCCTACTCGCTGGAGCCTGATCTGGCGCTGGCTCCCCTGCTGATGGCGGGAGCAACCGCTTCCGGTGGCACCGATCTGTACTACCGCGGCAACGGATCTCGCGATGAGGAACTGGCTCCCGGCCGCCTGATGACTACGCTCAACTATCAACTCTTCCGCGCTACGCCGCCGGAGAAGTACGCGACCATGTTTCTCGGTTGCTACGATCCCAATGCGCAGGCGCTGGTGTATGCCAACGGCGGACATCTGCCGCCGATTCTGCTTTCGCAGGATCGTGGAGTCCGTCGCCTTGATACTTCGGGAACCGTTGTCGGTCTGTTTGACGGGATGTCTTATCCCGAGGCGCGTGTCCCCATGCAGCCGGGTGACATCTTCATCGCGTTCAGTGACGGCGTGACCGAGCCTGAGAATGAGTTTGGCGAGTTCGGTGAAGAGCGCCTGATCGAGCTCATCCAACTACACCGCGATCAGCCGCTGTCACGTATCAGCGAAGTCGTGACCACCGCAGTCGCCGACTGGATTGGCGGCGCCGAGCAGCCGGACGACGTGACGCTGGTTTTGGCCCGCGCGCGTTGAGTTCCAAGCTGCTCGGCCGTAGCTTCATTCAAATTTCGTGGTTATTTCGTGGGGAAATAACCCACAATACTCGCGCTGTCCAGGATGTGATCACCTCGTCCTGCGGCAATCAGCGCGTGATACAGCGCCTCCGCTCCGGGGGGAAAATCTCCATAGGTTGGGAGGGTTGGTAATACGGTGTCGAGAGCGTACACCGTGAAAACGTAAGTATGGTTTGGAGGGTTGTACTGCGGCGGCGGACACGGTCCGTCATAGTTCAGGTCGCCGAAATCATTCGAGATCTGCAGCCCGTACTGACTGTTCGGAACCCCTGCATTCTGCGGAAGTCCAGTGGCTCTGCCCGAGATGTTGTACATCCCCCAGTGGGTGAACGATGCCGTGGGATCGTAGGCCACGACGACAAAACTTCTCGTGCCGCGTGGGGCATTGCTCCACGATAGCTGAGGTGATTGATCTCCGCCCCCTGGATAGTAAGAGCACTGGTTGTACACCATGATGAGAGGAATGTTGCCTCCATCACTAAAGGTTGTGCTGCTTACCTTGAATTGGCCCCATGCATTCCCAGTGTCAACTTTCGATTGTTGTTGCTGTGCAAAAACAGGCAGGCTGGCACACCAGCAGAGTAGGGTGATCAACGTCGTTGTTCGCGATTTCATATTGTCTCCTTCTCGCCCCGGACTTCGGTTCCCGCCATGATATCGCTCTTTACAAAATGCAGAGCTGAATGAAAGAGTGGTGCTAATCGACAATGAGAAGCTGGTGCTGGCGCGCACGTGAGAATCACTGGGGGTTTTTCTTTACGGTGTGATCCCGAGCGTAGCTGAGGGATCTGCAGTTTCTTCCCACTCTAAAACCTACGGCCGATACTCCGCGGCTAGCTGCCCAGCTCTAGCCCCATCAGATTTTCTGCGGCGGTTGCGGATCGGGCAGGAATCGATAACCCACGCCGCGTACCGTCAGCAGGTGGCGTGGCTTGGCGGGATCAGGCTCGATGTACTTGCGCAGCCGCACGATGAAGTTGTCGATAGCGCGGGTGTCGGTATCCTCGTGCAGGCCCCAGACCTGCTCCAGGATTTGCTTGCGCGAGACATTCTTTCCCGCATTGGCAATCAGAAAACGCAACAGCTCCGCCTCCATTAGTGTCAGGCGGAAGCTCTTGCTGTCCGTGTGCAGCTCCAGCATTCCGAAATCTACTTCCTTGCCGCTGAAGCGATAGACATCGAACTCGCGTGGCTGATTGTGATGCTTGGCCTCGGCGATGCGCGCGTCCGTCGGTGGATCCGATAGCAGAGCTCCAGCCCATTCGCGCCGCCGTAGCAAGCTGCGAATGCGCGCCAGCAATATCGCCAGATCGAACGGCTTGGGCAGATAATCGTCGGCGCCTGAGGCGAATCCTTTCAGCACGTCCTGCGGCTGGCCACGCGCCGTTAGCATCAGCAGAGGGATGTATTGGTTCTCCTTGCGCAGCTCCGATGCAACGGTGAAGCCGTCTTTGCCGGGAAGCATAACGTCGAGTACCAGCAGATCGAAGGTCTCGCGCTTGTTCAGCAGCAGATCCAGCGCCGACTCGCCGTCTCCGGCGACCTGGGTCTTGTAGCCCTCGGCTTCAAGGTTGAACTTCAAACCCGCAGCCAGGTGTTCTTCGTCTTCGACCAGAAGGATGCGAGTGCTCATGCGATGTGCCTGGGAAGCTCGATGGTAACAGTTGCGCCTTTGCCTGCGCCTTCACTTTCTGCGTAGGCGCGTCCGCCATGGCGCTGCGCAATGGTGCGGACGATGAACAGGCCCAGGCCGCTGCCTTTCACCTGCAGCGCGGGAGAGGCGACGACCCGGTAAAAGCGTTTGAAGATTCGCTTCAGCTCTCCACGCGGAATGCCGACCCCATCGTCTTTCACGCAGATGCGCACGTGTTGCAAGTCCGGCGTCACTACGTCGACGCGAATCTCCGGATCGGGCGACGAATACTTGACCGCATTGTCGAGAACGTTGGAAAGCGCGCTGGATAATGCTTCGCGGTCTCCGAAGGTGACCAGTCGCTCGGCAGGCTGGCCATCCAAGTCCCAAATCAGCGCCTGCGGAGAAAGATGATGCCGCGCGCGCGCCAACTCCACAGCGTCCTGTACCAGTGGTCCGACCTCGACCTCTGTTCGGTTCAGCACTGCGTTCTTCTGCGTTACACGTGCGGCTCGAAGCACCTGCTCGACCGTACCTATCAGACGCTGCGTGTCGGCGAGCATTATTTTGTAGAACTCCTGGCGCTGCTGGTCATCGATCGGTCGTTGTTGCAGAGTTTCCAGATACAACCGGATCGAGGTGATCGGGGTCTTCAACTCGTGAGTGATGGCGTTCAGGAAGCTGTCCTGTTGCTCGTTTCTTCGGACTTCGCGCACCAGGAAAATCGTGTTCAGGATTACACCCGCAATGATCACTGGGAAGAAAATAATCCCGAGAACCAGCGGGACAACTTCACGCCAGTTAAGAATGACCCACCCGATGTTGAGCACCGCCGCGACCGCGGCGATGAGAACGCCGAGCGTGATGAAGAATGCGATGGTGGTGGTCCGGGTAGTAATCCGCATGAGCGTTCAGGAGGAGGATAGCACTTGGTAGAGCGGGCCTTCAGGCCTGCGTTGCGGTGCAATTCCACAACCCCAACGAAGTGAGCGTTAACGCGGCGCTGAAGCGCCACTCTAGCTAGGGATGCTGCTGCTCACTCGCCGCGGGTACGAGTCGGAAGTACACCTGGTTGGGCAGGTGTGTCTCCCAATGGCCGCTCAACTTGGCGTAGCCGACCAGACCTATGAAGATGATTGCTACTGCAGCGGCAACGGCCCAGGACGGAAGGCGCTTTCCGCGGCCAATTGCCGGAGCGCCGATTCGTACCTCGAGCGCATCCTTGGCTGGACAAGCCGCGACGCACTCCAGGCAACTCGTGCATTCGGCAGATCGTATCTGCATCAGCTTGTCGACCGGTAATGCTGCCGGGCATGCCTTGGCGCACTTCGCGCAATCTATGCACGCCGACTCGCTGCGAACTATGCGAGTCGGGCTGACTAGAGATGCCAGTCCCAACAGCGCACCGTATGGACAGAGATACCGGCACCAGAAGTTCTGCACCAAAAGAGATGCGACGAAAAGTCCGAGTAGGACGTAGGCTGAGGTGCCTCCCATGTAGCGGAAGAAGTTGAGCATCCTGACATCTACCACGAGCCCGTACGGACTCGCGATGAAATCCGCGACGGCAGCCGCTGACATCGCAGCCACGAAGTAAGCGAAGAAGCCCAGCAGTATGTATTTCAGCGAACGCAGCGGAAGATCGAGCCAACGCGGCAGGCGGAAGTTGCGTCGGAGGATGAAGCGTCCCAGCTTCCAGAGATATTCGGATAGCGTTCCAACCGGGCAGAGCCAGGCGCAAAACGACTTGCGCAGCAACCAAGACATCAGCAGGAACGCCACAAACAGGAAGAAGCTCGCCGCGTGCATAGCTGGCAGTTGTCCCGAGCCCAGGAAGTATCGGAGTTGCATTAAGCCTTGAATCGGTAGCCAGCCTTCCACTCCCGCAGGTCTGGATACCGAGAGCGTCTTGCCTCCGCTCTCTGCCCAGCGCACCCAAAGATAAAACTGAACTCCGATCCAAACATTGAGAAGCAGAAAGGCAAGCTGAACGCCGAGCCGCAGTTGCTGCGAGTAATCGCGGTCCTGACGTCGAATGAGTTTCTTCTTCGCTGCTGCGCTGCCATTTGTCTGGCGCTCTTGCAGTGTTGGCAAACTGGGCTGACTGATAAGCGGTTGTGCGACCACGCAACTCTCCAAACATCAGGCTAGCTGCACGATCTGCTTCCGCGATATGACTTTGGTCACAAATCGGCCAAACTCTCGGCGGGCTTCGGATTACGTCATCGGCCTCATGTTCTCGGCAGCTTCAGAAGTTGAAAAGCACTTATCAGCAGCAGTACCAGAGCGACAGAAACAACCACAACGCGCGGACTGAGCGACTTGAAACGCTGGCTGAGAGCGGTCAGCAAGAGTACGGTGGCCAGCAGCACCGTCACTTTCACATACTGATCGCCGGTATCGCGCGCAGTCACGGCCTGCTCGAAATACACCTTCGCCTGCTTGGATAACTGCGCGGCTTCATCGGCTAGCGGATCTTTGAAGCTGGGCATCAAGCCAGGCCCCGCGGGAGCCTGCTCGTTGTGAAAGGGATCCAGCTTAATCCAATCATTGAACGCGATACGAAACTCCGGCCGGAAACGGCGCTCGTAGAAATCCGTCAGAGAGCGATCGTTGCGCGTCTTGGCGAACATCCAGCCATTGAACGTGAGCACGTCAAACAGGCGATACTGCCCTGATTCCGTCAGACGCTCCTGCGACTGAATCATTGTGTTGGCGTTCGAGGAGTACTGCTGCGCCGAGTATGCGTCCCATTTCGCCGCCTGATAGCCGCTCCAGGCGGTCGCTACAGCCACGATGGCGAGCACAATCGCTTCCGCGATCGCTACCCACTGGTGACGCTGGTCGAGCGGCTCGAAATGTTCCTCGTGCGCCGACTCATGCACACGATGCGCGTACTCCACATTCGAATTGACTTCCAAGATGACCTCAGCCAACGGCAGCTCAAGGGATGAGAGCAGAGTTGCTCGTTGCCTCCTTGTAGCAGCTTCGTTTGAAGCCTGCAAGACGTATCCGCGTACGACGCGCCAACGCAAACGCGCCGATGATCTGGCTCCAACCCGCTATCGCGTGCTCGGCGTGGTGACAGCAGCCGAACTGGGAAGCCTCGCAAGCGCGCTTTTAACCTGTTCGGCAACCGGGCCGTTGGGAGTTTCTTTCAGATACATTTCGTATTCGGCACGGGCTTCAGCGTATTGATGTTTCTGTTCCAGCACCTCTCCCGCGATGTAGTGCACCACCGAGTACCCGTCGTGGGGCAGCGCATGTACCTTCTGCGCGTCTTTGAGGGCCTCGTCCGGCTTGCCGTCCTGGACCTCGGCCATTACCAGCATAGTCAACGTTTCAGCTTCGGTCGGCTCGACCGAGAGTGACTTCTTCAGCAGCTCTTCGGCCTCCGAATAGTTCTTCTGGCGCATCAGCATGCGCGCCAGGTTGCGGTCGGCGTCCGCATTCTTATCGTTCAACTCTACCGAGCGCCTGAAGGCAGCTATTGCCTTGTCGTCCTGGCCCAGGTGCGCGTACATCACTCCCAGATTGTTGTAAGCGCTATCGTATTCAGGGTAGTCGGCTACCGCCTTCTCGAACATCTCGGCGGCCTGCTGATAATCCTTCTTCTGCCAGGCTGTCATCCCCTGGTCGAACGCTTTGCGGGCACTCTGCGGAGCCCGCAACTCCGCCGCCGAGGTTACCGCTGCATTCTCTCCCTTCGCGGTGCTTTGTGTTGCCTGAGCTTCAGCCTTGGCCTTCACCGGCACATAGACCGACTGCGTACACAGCGCCTCCCCGCAAGGATTGACCTCGACTGATTGTGTAAGCTCCTTCTGGATGGACGTGCCTGATACCTTGAGCACATAGCTGCCACCACCTGGGGCTTGCAACATCGTTTCACCGGTGCCGTCAGTCAAGCCTTGCGCGATGGGAATGCCGCCGCCGTTTGTCAGGTCGACTTGCAAACGCTCGGCCGCTCGGTGGCTGTCTTCGAAAACGACATGCACCTGCAGGGTCGTAGGACCCTGTTGGGGGGTTTTGGGAGGTTCCTGTTGCTGGCGCTGCGCTGGCAGGGCGACCGCAACGAGCAGCAAGGAAAGAACTAACGCGAACGGCCCGAGAACCCGGATCATACAGCCCCCAGAGTGCGCGTTGGGCACGCACATTTGTCAGGATTGTACGCCCGAATGCGTGGCCCAGACGTCAAATCGAAGTCATCATTCCAACTCTACTTGGCGGAAGCAGCACCTTGTCCGTTGCCGGCCGGCTCTTCTACGCCAAGCTGCGACAGCATGAATGCGTAGTCGAAGGCGACCTCGTGGTACCGGTCGTAGCGTCCGCTGGAGCCGCCGTGCCCGGCATGCATGTTGGTGTAGAACACCAGTGGATTCTGGTCGGTCTTCATTGTTCGCAACTTTGCAACAAACTTCGCCGGCTCCCAGTACATCACCTGGCTGTCATCGAACGAGGTGCGCACCAGGATCGCGGGATACGCTTTCTTCGCGATGTTGTCATACGGCGAGTACGACAACATGTAATGGAACGCCGGTTCATGCTCGGGATTGCCCCACTCCTCATATTCCGGGATCGTCAGGGGCAGGGAAGGATCGAGCATGGTGTTCATTACGTCAACGAAAGGCACCTGCGCCAGCACAACCTTGAACAGTTCGGGACGCATGTTGGTGACGGCGCCCATCAGCAGGCCGCCGGCGCTGCCGCCTTCAATAGCGACGCGGTCTTTCGCGCCATAGCCGTTCGCTACCAGATACTCGGTTGCGGCGATGAAGTCGGTGAAGGTATTTTTCTTCGCCATCATCTTGCCGGCGTCGTGCCAGGGCTTGCCCAACTCTCCCCCGCCGCGAATGTGCGCCAGCGCCACAACCACGCCGCGATCAGCGATCGGCAGCCGAGCCGCACTGAAGCTTGCCGGAAGCGGGTATCCGTATGAGCCATAGCCGTACAGGTACAGAGGCGCCTTGGCTTTGTCCTTCACGTCCTTGCGATAGAACAGCGATATGGGAACCTTCGTACCATCGCTTGCCGTCGCGAAGACGCGCTCCGAAACATAGTTGTTGCGATCGAATCCGCCGGGCACCTCGTTCTGCTTCAGCAGCGTCGAACGGTGCATATCGACCAAGTAGTCGTAGACCGAAGGCGGCGTAATCAGCGACTGATACTGATAGCGATACGCCGTGGTGTTGAACTCGGCGTTGGCGTGGCCTCCGGCGAAGTACGCGGGCTCGGGGAACTCAATCTGTTTGGTCGAGCCGTCGGCAAACTGCACTACGCGAAACGCGGGATACCCACCCAGCCGTTCAGTAACGACATAAAAATTCTGGAAGACATCGATGTCTTCGACCGGCACGTCCTTGCGCGCAGCAATGAGTTCCTTCCAGTGTTCGTGGCCCGGTGTTGCGACCGGCGCGGTCACGACGCGAAACGTTTGGGCCGTGTCGTTGACGCGGATGTAGAACTGGTCGCCGCGATGATCGGCGTAATACTCGATGTTGTCGCGGCGCGGCTCAATGGTTCTCCATTCGCCCTCGGGTTTCGCGGCCGGCAGGAAGCGCATCTCGGTCGTCGTGTGGCTGCCGATGAAGAGCGTGACGAACTCGCGGCTGCGGGTACGGCCGGTGTCGATGTTGAAGCGCTCGTCGGCTTCTTCATAGATGAGCGGATCCCTCGCAGTGTCGGTGCCCACGGTGTGGCGATAGAGCCGGTACGAGCGTTTCTGCACCTCGTCCTCAACCGTGTAAAAGAGCGTCTTGTTGTCCGAGGTCCATGCGACGGAGGTCACGCGCTCTGCCGTATCGGGCAGGTCTTTGCCGGTGCGCAGATCGCGGATGTGCAGCCGGTACTGGCGGAATCCCACATTGTCGGTGGTGTAAGCCAGCCAGTTGCCGTCGTCGCTCACCGACGAAGGTCCCACGGACATGAACGGCTGGCCCTCTGCCATCTGGTTCACATCGAGCAGCACCTGCTCGGGTGCGGCGATAGCTTCGGGCGTTCCTGGCGACAGTGGAATCCCGCCCAGGTTAGCGTCCAAAACCGGGCCGCGAACCTGGGGCACCTCGGCCTTCTTGCGGCAGAGAATTACGTACTGCTTACCCTTCTCCGTGCGCGTGTAGTAGTAATAGCCATCTTTCAGGTAGGGAACGGTGTCGTCGGTCTCCTTGATGTGGCTGACGATCTCGTCGTACAGCTTCTGCCGGACTGGCGCCAACGAGGCGGTCATCTGCTCGGCATAGGCGTTCTCGGCTTCGAGGTACGCCTTGACGTCGGGATTGTCACGCTCGCGCAGCCAGGCGTAGTCGTCGGTCAGGGTGACGCCGTTGAGGGTGCGTTCGGTGTGAACCTGCTTGGCGACAGGCGGCTGGTTGACGGTTTGGGCTTCAGAGGAGACGGCGGCAAGTGTCATAAGGGCTATCAGTAGGACTCGGCTCATTTAGGATTTTGGGTGTTCAGGGGAGAACAGCAACGCCCGATTATAGGTGATTGGGACGGTTCGTTTGTGACGTACATCACGAAAAAATTTGTATGCGCGATATTTTGTTTTCAATACTTTAGACCACATTTCCATCGCAAATTTTTGAATCCATGGGACTTATACGGAAATATTAGATATCAAAGAACTTAGCGGGCCCAGCTTAGCCAACAGAAAGCGAAGCTGGGGTACAGCGACACCCTTATGGTGTCCTCGGCAACAGTTTATGGGTTGCTGAAGTGACCTGCACGGGAAAACTGCGGAGAGAGGGTTACGAAGGTGGTGGAGAGTCCCGAAATGGGAAATGGATTTCGCAATTTCGTGTATTGCCTCACTTCGAAAATTGGTTGGCGATAGGGGTCCTTCGACTGCGTTCCTCCGGCTGCGCCGTCCTCACTCCGCTCAGGATGACAACATGGATTTGAACGCATTAGAAATGGCGACCAATGCTAACGCCGGTCGCCAATCGCTTTCTAATCGCTAGTCGCTAATTACTGCTAATTGCTAATTGCTAGTTGCTATTGCTCTTCAGTACCCGTGCTCTCCGCCTTCTGCCAGATTTACCTTGCCGCGGAACATGCGGAACATGAAGACGAAGTACGCGATGGCGAAGACCATGCCGATGCTCCACCACACGAAGCCGACAGCCATTCCATGCGCGCCGGTTTTCGTGTTCTCGATGGTCAGGCTATAGGCCGGATCGGTACTCGCAGGCAGCACCATGGGATAAAGCGCGAACGCCGCTCCCACCAGCATGCCGACGATGTATCCGCAGGAGCCAAGGAATGCTCCCAAATCGTTCTTCTTCTTCATGGCCAGGAACATGTACAGCAGGCTGATGACGACGACTAGCGGAATCACAAAGCCGATTGGCCAGTCCTCGTAATTGTGCAATACCTTTGGCTGAACATAGACCGTGGCGATCAGGCTCAATCCGGTTAGCAACACCTGCACCAGCCACAGTGACGACGCGACTTTGCGCGCGCGCTGCTGCAGGTCGCCTTCAGTCTTCATCGACAGATAGAGGCAGCCATGGATGGTCAGTGTCACCAGTGCAATGACGCCACACAGCACGGTGTACCAGTCGAGGATGCCGTTGTTCTTGCCGACAAGAAAGTTGGTCCACAGTGGCTCGAAGAAGTAGCCGTCGGCATTCAACGGCACGCCGCGAACTACGTTGCCCAGCGCCGCTCCCAAGAAGATCGCCAGCAACATGCTCGACAGGTTGAAGACAACATCGAAGAATCCCTGCCATATCGGTTCGTCGATATGAGTGCGGAACTCGATGCCGATGCCGCGTAGCATGATCAGCCACAGCACCATCATCAGCGGAAGATAGAAGCCGCTGAAGCTGGATGCATAGAGCAGGGGGAAGGCGAAGTACAGCGCGCCGCCGGCGGCCAGCAGCCAGACTTCGTTGCCATCCCACACCGGGCCGATGGCGCGCAGAATCGTGCGTCGCTCGTCATTGGTTTTCGCGATGCAAAGATGAACCGCGCCCGCGCCCAGGTCGAATCCGTCGAGCAGAACATAGGCGGCCACCATGACCGCAACAATCATGAACCAGAGTGTCGGCATGGCTATCGCACCTCCACGGAAGTCATCTGCAGCACTTTAGGTTTCTCCGGGACGCCCGGCTCAGGCCCGTGCTCGATCTCACGCCGCACCAGGAACAGGAACAGGATCGACAGCACGGTGTACATGCCGGCGAATCCCAGGAAGGTAAACCAGCCGTTGCCTGCGGAGACCATCTTGGAGTAGCCATCGACGGTGCGCATCAAGCCATATACCAGCCACGGCTGGCGGCCCAACTCGGCGGTCATCCAACCTGCGGTGTTGGCGATGTAGGGGAAAGGCGCCGCCAGCAGCAGGACCCACAGCATCCAACGCGCGTTATAGAGCGCGCCGCGCCACAGCAGCAAGGCTGCAAGCAGCATGATCGCGATAAACATTGTCCCCAGCCCGACCATGATGTGGTAGGCGTAGTAAAGCAGAGGAATATTCTGCGGCCAGTCGGACTGCGGAACTTCGTTCAGGCCCTTGACCTCGGCGTGCCAGCGGCGATAGGTGAGGAAGCTCAGCATTCTGGGCACCTGGATGCCATTGTCGAGGGTTTGCGTCACCATGTTGGGCTGGCCGATGATGACCAGCGGCGCGCCCTCCTGGGTGTTGAATAGCAATTCCATAGCGGCCAGTGTGACCGGCTGCTTTTGGGCGACCATGCGTCCGGCTTCATCGCCCGAAGGGAACAGTTGGAAGAGGCTGAAGATCAGTCCGGCGATAACCCCGGTACGAACGTAGATCCGGCCTTGCTCAGTGTGCTTCTTCATCAGCAGGTAGAAGGCCCCGATTGCCGCCATCACAAATGCGCCGGTGACCGCGGCGCCGCTCATGTTATGCGCGTACTGCACCAGAGCCCAGGGATTCAGCACCAGTTGCCAAAAGCTGGTGAGCTGCAGGGTGCCGTTGGCCGCTTTCTCGTAGCCCACAGGATTCTGCATCCAGGCATCGGTGGCGACGATGAAGTAACCCGACAGCCATGAGCCGAAGAACACCATGAAGGCGCAGAACCAGTGCATGGTCTTGCTCAGTCGCTTCTCGCCATACAGGAAGAGGCCGAGGAAGGTCGACTCAAGGAAGAACGCGAACAGGCCTTCCATGGCGAGCGTCTGACCGATCACGCCTCCGGCATAACGCGAGAAGTGCGACCAGTTAGTGCCGAACTGAAACTCCATCGGGATGCCGGTGATCACGCCCATGACGAAGTTAATGCCGAAGATCTTTGCCCAGAATCGGGCGGCGCGATCGTAGGCTTCGTCGTTCTTGCGCAGGGCGGTGGTCTTCAGCACCACGATGAGCAGCGCCAGTCCCATGGTGAGCTGGGGAAACAGGTAGTGGTACGTCACCGTAAAGGCGAATTGCAAACGGTGAATGAGTAGTGCGCTATCCATTGAATGACCTCAACAGGGATACTAGTACACACAGGGACGGAAAGACTCGGCTCATTGGAAATGTGCGGTTATTGTCGGCTATCGAATGTACTACGGGCTGTGATTTGCGTCACAGACGGGCGGGTTGAGCGCGGGGAGCGTTCGCTCGATACGACCCACCTGGAGGGGCGCAACTGACGAGCTGGAACCGAAAGCAGGTCCTTCACTTCGTTCAGGATGACGTCATCATGAACGGGAAAGGTTCGCGGCGCGCGCAAACTACAGATCCCTCGGCTCCACTCGGGATGACACGAATGAAGTGTCGGGATTTTCGGTCCGTGCTCGGCGTGGCGGGCGATGGTCAAACCGTAAAGAGACCGTCCCTATTACCAAAGCAGCCTAAGTGCGAATTGCACCTGGCGTGACGTGGTTGCAGTGCTCGTAATCGCGCCTGCGGTGCCCGAGATTCCGGAGGGCGTGAAGGTGATCAGGGCCGGAGTGTTGAAGTTGGCGCGGTTCAGCAGATTGAAGATCTCGGCGCGGAATTGCAGGGTCAAACTTTCGCGCAACTTTGTGTTCTTGATCGTCGAAAAGTCCCAGGTTGCCAGACCGGGGCCGACCAGATTGTCGCGCGGAGCATTGCCGAAGAATCCACTGTTAGGCGGAGGCTGCAAGAAGACATTCGGGTTATACCACTGCTGTGGGCTGCCGTTAATCGGGTTTCCGGTGAAGTTGGGATTGGTGAACGGCCGCACCGGATTTCGCGTGTCGCCGTTGTTTGAGGGGTTGTAGCTGAGCTGCGCCGTGAAGGGGAAGCCGCTTTGTAGCGTGAGAATGCTGTTGACGCTCCACCCGCTGATGATGGTGCCGCCAAAGCCATGCAGCCCGCTGCCGAACTGCTTGCCTTGTCCAAAGGGCAGATCGTACACGGCGCTCACCACGCCCATATTTCGCACATCGTACGTTGCCGGCCCCCAATCGGCCTTGATGTCATAAGGATTCGACACCAGTCCCGGCGCGTTGCCGGACGTGGTGCCGTTCACCGAGTCGCCATCGTCGAGCGCCTTCGCCCATGTGTATACGCCACGCAATGCCAGGCCGTTGCTGAAGCGCCGGTTAAAGTCGACCTCCAGCGCGTTGTACAGGCTGTCGCCGACACCGAACCAGGTCCAGGTATTCGCCAGCTTGGGATTCGCCTTGGGCGTTCCGGCAGGAATGTAATACGAGCCCGCCGGCACTGGAGTACCTGCCAGCCCCACAGGGAAGTTGCTGGGATAGACCGCCGGACATGGCGCCGCGGGACAGATGGTTGGGACTGGAGTATTGGCGTCGACGCCGACGATCTCGTGGTACCCGTGGGAGCCCACGTAGCGCAGCGAGAGGGTCGTGGTCGGCGTGATCTGCTGTTCTATGCCAAGGGTCCAAGAGATCAGGGTCGGCATCTTCAGGTTCGGCTGCACGCCGCCGGGCACCAGGAGAGCCTTCGCAGGAGGCGCAGCATTCGGATTAAGCGGCAGTTGCGAAACTGGTAGCGACGCAATGCTGTACGTCGGGTTGAACGGCGCGTTCTGGTCCATGCGGTAGCCGAGAGCGTCCTGAAGTTCGTAGTACATTCCGAAGCCGCTGCGTATTACGGTTTCGGGATGAAGCGCATAAGCGATGCCGAGGCGCGGCTCGGGCAGGAATTTCGCGTTATTAGTGGTGAAGGAGCTACTGGCGACTCGCGGCTGGGTGGAGATGACGTTGTCGGCAAAGGTGTAGTTCGCAGCGCGTCCGTGAGCTTCATTCCATCCGGGCGACGACTCGAAGCGGAAGCCGAGCGTCAAGGTGAGCCTGTCGGTGGCGCGAATCGTGTCTTGCGCGTAGAGGGCGGCGAAGAGCGAGCGCCAGTTCAACTCGGTCGGAGCGGGATCGTAAAGAAAGCTGCTGGTCGTTCCCTGCAGAAACGTTTGCAAACTTGCGAAAGTCGCCTGGCCGTACTGGCTGAGCGCGAGTTCTTCGTTCGACTGGAACTGCTGCACCCACGCGCCGAACTCGAACTGGTGGCGGCCCCTGGTCCAGGAGACCTGGTCGGTATAGGTGTAAAGATTGCGCGCCACGCGAAGATTGCTGCCGTTGTTGCTGCCTGCCAAGCCCAACTGGGCCTGCGGATTCGAGGCGGCGCTTCCGCCGACTACTACCGCTCCCACGGGAAGGCCGGTGAGAAATCCGGGAACATCAGCCGCCGGAGTGCCGGGTGTGGGCTCGCCGGTGAAGAAGTATCCCGCGCGGGAATAGCCGAAGCGCGCAGTGTTCAGCAGCGTCGGCGAAAAGACGTGCGTCTCCTCCAGGGTCGCCACCTGCTCGGTCAAGCTGAGAATGTCGGTGCTGTAAGGGTTGAGCGTGGTAGCAGTGTTGTCGTTGCCGCTGTCGGCGGTATAGATCAGCGAGAAGTTGTCCTTCGACGAAAACACCTGGTCGTAGCGTCCATTGCCGAAGTACTCGCGAATGGTCTGTAACGGGCTGCTGGAGACAGCGGCGATTCCGTTAAAGGTGGGATCGGAAGCCGACGGCGTCGGCCACAAGTTCAGCAACGGTTTAACACTGGGCGCGGCCGCCGCACGCGAGGCCAGGTCGGGTACGAACGCGACCGAGGTCTGGTGCAGGTCCTGGATGAAGCCTTCAAAATTCGCGAAGAAGAAACTCTTGTTCTTCACGATAGGGCCGCCAACTGCCGCGCCAAACTGATTGCGCTGAAACGGCGGCGCCGAGTCGACATCGAAGTAATTCGGCGCGTCGAGCGCATTGTTGCGCAGGTATTCGTATACCGAGCCGTGAAACTGATTGGTCCCCGACTGGGTCACGATGCTCACTTGCGCGCCGGGCCGCTTGCCATACTCGGCTCCATAGTTGTTGGTCAGCACGTTGAACTCGCGCACCGCTTCGACGCCCAGCAGGTTCTGGCTGGGACCGCCGGGCTGCATGTTGTTTTCTGCCGCGCCGGTGAACTCAACTCCGTTGAGCAGGAACATATTCTGCTGGGGCCGCTGGCCGGAAGCTGAAAAGTTATTGCCCGTGGTTGAGTTGGAGACGCCGATGCCACCCGTCTTCTCCGCAGTGAAGTTCACGATTCCCGGATTTAGCGTCATCAGCAGATCGAAGCTGCGGCCATTCAGCGGCAGCTCTTTTATCTCCTGCGAGTAAATCAAGCCAGAGATGTTTTGCGTGGTGGCGTTCACCAGGGCGGCATTCCCGGAAACCTTGACCTCCTGATGGACATTGCCGACCGCGAGAGTCAGGTTTACGGTTGCGTCCTGCCCGATGACCAGCGAGATTCCGCTACGCAAGTGCTCCGAGAATCCGTTTTTGAGCGCTCGCAATTGGTATCGGCCAACGGGAAGAGCTGCCAGTTCATAGTGGCCCGCAGTATCGGTCAACGTAGTGCGCGACAGCCCGGTCTCTTCATTCCTGGCGGTCACGGTTGCTCCCGCGATGACGGCGCCGGTCGGATCGCTGACTCGTCCTGACATAGCGGCTGAGACCTGAGCATGGGCAGCACAGGGGAAGAGGCTGCAAAAAACCAGCCCAGCGAACAGGCAGAGCAGGGAAGACAGGCGCACGTTCACCCCAACCGCGGAAATGTCGCGGTCAGTCGATTAAATCGAAGCAAACCGTTACTGTCAAACGTTTATGGCTGACCGGCTATTCAGGCAGGATGATCATCACTTCGGTGGACTTGATGAGCGCAGCGGCGATCTGGCCTTTCTTCAAGCGCAGCTCGCGCACCGCATCGGCGGTGATGATGGAAGTAATGTGCTGCTCGCCGATCGACAACGTGATTTGCGCCAGCAGACCGCTGATCTTGATATCGGTGATGCGGCCGACAAGCTGGTTTCTTCCGCTGATGCGGCGAAAGCTACGGCGCCTTTTCGCTTGGGAGCCGGATACGGTCACCCGCGGCAGGAAGCGGTCGATCTCTGACTCGGGGATGCGGTGATGCCCGCCGGGAGTTTGCACTGTCTTCAGTTTGCCGCGGTAGATCCACTGCTTGAGAGAGGAGTAACTGATTCCCAGCACTTGAGAGGCGTCGCGCGGCGTATAAAGCTTTGGCATAGAAGTCGATCCGTGATTTCGAGAAGCATAATCGTCAGAGTCAGACGGGCGCAATCGAAACGAGTTGTGCTGGGTGGCACCTTTAGGCCACTACCCAAAAGTGCTAGTCGGCCGGAGGCGATGTAGCGCGACGCGCTAATAATTGAAATTTTACTTGGCGGTGAGGAGAGATTCGACTAAACTTCTTGCGCAACCGGGTACGCAGGATTTTGGGTCAGTATTGCCGCGCGGCTATGGCCCCTGCGTAAGCGGGCTAATCGGTTAAACCTGGCAGACAGAAGTGCGCTGTCTGCATCTGTTGTTCGGTTAACTGAACTTGGGAGGAGTAAAGATGCGCAAATTTTCCCTGCTGTTCATGCTGGTGATTCTGTGCTTAGCTACCACAGCTTTCGCCGACAACATTGTCTTCGACCTTTCCCCGACAAACGGTACAACGAGCCGTGGTGCTGGAGACGGAACCGGCCAGGGCGTCAGCGTTCAGACCACGCAGACGCTCAGCGACGTCGAGTTCTTCCTGGACTCGCCGAATGGCGGCAACTTCAAGTATTTCGTCTACGACAGCACCAACACTAACCTGCTGTTCCTGACAACGTTCCATGTGGATCCGATTCAGCAGATGAGTTGGGTTTCCACTCCCGTGAACTTCACCCTTCAGGCAGGAAATACCTATAACTTCGGCGTGATTTCTGACTCGAGCGCCGATTATGGTTACATCTTCCCGCCGATCAACTACAGCAACAACGGCCTGACCGCCATCACTACCGGCAACGATAACTACAGCGGTTACGGCGTTCCGGTTTTCAGCGGCAATGGCGCGGCTGAAATCGGTCTCCGCCTCTCCGAAGTTCCTGAGCCGGGCAGCATGATCCTGCTGGGCACGGGCGTTCTTGGCTTGGCCGGCGTACTCCGCCGCAAGCTGATGCTGTAGAACTGTTTCCTCGCGAAATTCCACTAGCCGGAGCCTTCAGAGCTCCGGCTTTTTACGTCTGGGCAATTCACTCCGGCAGAAACTAACAGAGCAATAGAACGCAAAGTAAAAAGGCCGACATACAGCCGGCCTTTGTTGAAAATTAATTGCAGCGCGCGATGTGCGGCGAGTTTACTTCTTCGGCGCGATCGAGTCTTTGGCTGCCTTGGCCACGCGGAACTTCACCACGGTCTTGGCAGGAATCTTGATTGCCTCACCGGTCTGCGGGTTGCGGCCCATGCGGGCTTTGCGGGCAGACTTCACCAGACGGCCAAGGCCCGGCACTACGAATACGCCGTTCTTCTTGGTCTCTTTGATTGCGATTTCCGCCAGCGCATCGAGGAACGCGGCGACTTGCTTGTTGCTCATTTCATGCTGCTCGGCCATGTGCCGCACCAGAGCAGTTTTTGTCATACCTGCTGCCATTCGAACTACCTCCTTGAAGATTTGAGCCAATCATGACGCTCAATTGAACGGTATGTTATACCAACGGCGAGCGCGCGCAAAGCATTTTCAGCCTTATTTTATGCGGTTTTCCACAGGAGGGGTGATTTTGGCCCGCTTTTTATGCGGCTGCCGAGCAGGTTCCCAGATGAGCAACAGGGAAACAGCGGAGGAAACGAGAGTAGAAGGGCGCGAGACTTGCCACAGTTCTCATTCCAGGCGCCTCAAGCCGTGCCACGTTTGCCGTCAGGGAAGTTCGACGTAGAGCGTCATCGCGGGCCGAGCGGAGACTGTGACCTTACAGCGATCATCGCCAATCAGGACGGCAATGTTGTTTCCGAATTGTCCGTCATCCCCGAAGCGGTTTCACAGATGCCGTGACTGAGTCCCAATCTCTCGCGCAAGTGATGAACATTCAACTGACAAAGCCGCCCAGTATGTGATAATTCTTAGCCACTCATCAAAGTAAGCCGCTGACCGGGGGACCATGAAAGTTCGCCTTCTTGCTATTGCCTTGCTCGCAGCCCTCTTGAGCCTTGCCTCCGCCCGCGCGCGTGCTGCGGAACGACCGAACATTCTTCTCATCGTTGCCGATGATATGGGCTGGTCCGATGCCGGTGTCTACGGCAGCGAGATCTACACCCCCAACATCGACCGACTGGCGAACCAGGGAAGCCAGTTCCTCAACTTTCACGTCGGAGCGATGTGTGCGCCGACGCGCAGCATGTTAATGACCGGCATGGACAACCACATTGTGGGACTCGGCAACATGGCCGAACTGTTGTCTGACAATCAGCGTGGCAAGCCGGGCTACGAAGGCCGGCTGAACGGCCGTGCGTCCACCATCGCCACCATGCTGCACGATGCCGGCTATCACACCTACATGGCTGGGAAGTGGCACCTCGGTTACACGCAGGAGAGCCTGCCGGCTTCGCAGGGCTTCGAGGACTCCTTCGTTCTTGCCCAGGGCGGTGCCGATAACTACGAGAAGAAGTCGTACACTCCCACCTATCCCAAGGTCTATTTCTTCGAGGGGCTCAAGGAAGCCGAGCTTCCCCCCGACTTTTACTCGAGCAAGTTTTACGCCGACAGGATGATCGGCTGGATTGACTCCAATCTCAGCGACGGCAAGCCCTTCTTCGGCTATCTTTCCTTCCAGGCCGTCCACATGCCTTTGCAGGTCCCTGCGGAATATAGCAGCCGCTATATCTCCACCTATCAGGCCGGCTGGGACAAGATGAAAGAGATTCGCTACCAGCGGCAGGTCGAGTCAGGCATCATGCCCTCGGGGCTGAAGCCTGCGACCATACCCGGCCTGAAGGCTTGGAGTTCGTTGTCTGACGACGACCGGCGCAAGGACGCCAAGGAAATGGCCGTCTACGCCGGCATGCTCGAATACATGGATATGAGCATCGGGCGCGTTCTTGAGCACCTGAAACTGAAAGGCGTGCTCGACAATACCATCGTCGTCTTCCTCAGCGACAACGGCGGCGAGGCTCGCGAACTCATGGACCACTTCCCGGAGTACTACTCCAAGAACTTCAACAGCAACTATCAGAACATGGGCGAGAAGGGAACCTATGTCGAGTACGGCCCGGAGTGGGCGCAGGTTTCGATGACGCCGTTCTTCAGTTTCAAGTCATCATCTTCGGAAGGCGGCATCCGGGCGCCTCTCATCATCTCGTATCCCAAGGCCGTGCCCATCGGCCAGCGCACCGACGCCTTTGCCAGCGTCATCGATGTTGTCCCCACGCTGTTGCAGTATGCCGGCGTAAAGCCTCCTTCCTCCCAGGGACTGGCCGGTCGCAGCATGGTTGCGCTGCTCTCACGAGCGTCGGCACAACTCTACGCGGGCGATGTTTCGATCTCCCAGGAGCTCTCGGGCAATGCGGCCGTGTATCAGGGCGATTACAAGCTGGTGCGGAATATGCCTCCGTTTGGAGATCGCAAATGGCACCTGTATAACCTGCGAATCGATCCCACGGAATTGAAAGACCTCGCCGCCACCGATCCTGACCGCGTGAAGAGCATGTCCGCCGACTACGCCGAGTACGTCAAGAAGAATGGCGTCATCGAAGTGCCTGACGACTACGAGATGGCGGCGCAGGCCAAAAAGAACGCCAAGTTGAAGCACTGAGAAGGCACGCCAGCGGGGTTCGCACCCGCATCAGCTTCCTGGATGCGCCCCAGGTACGTGCCGGGACGTCCCAGTTCCTCACTTGGCCACGAACACCACCACGCTGCGCGCCCTCACCTTGTAGCTCTCCTGCGAGAGCAGCGGGAATTCCTGACCGTCGTCGGCGATGTCGTGCGGCGAGGGCAACGACGTGTCTAGCAGCCGGAACCACTCGTATTCACCGATCTGAGGCAACTCGAACTCATGGTCTTCCCAATGTGCGTTGGCGATGAAGTGGATGTCGTGACGCGAGCCGTCGGAATTGAATTGCGTGAGTTGCATGGCGACGGTGCGCGAGTCGGAGCTCCAGTCAGGCTGCATGCGTTTCACACCGTGCCAAGTCACGTGGAAGCCGTCGGAGCCGCTGAAGTTGAAGGTCGAGCGGCGCAGCAGAGAACAACGCTTGCGAAACTCAATCAGCAATCGGAAGAAGCGCACGAGATCGGCGTTGGCGTCGGCCATGTGCCAGTTCAGCCAACTGATTTCGTTGTCCTGGCAATACGCGTTATTGTTGCCCAGTTGCGTGCGTTCGAATTCGTCTCCCGCAGTGAGCATGGGCACGCCGTGCGCCATCAGAAGGATGGTTGCAAAGTTCCTGCGCTGGCGATCGCGCAAATCCTGGATGCCGCCATCGCTGGTTGGACCTTCCGCACCGCAGTTCCAACTGTTGTTGTCGTTCCCGCCGTCGGAGTTGTTTTCGCCATTGGCGAGATTGTGCTTGTCGTTGTAAGAGACGAGATCATTCAGGGTGAAGCCGTCGTGACAGGTGATGAAGTTAATACTGTGGTAAGGCTCGCGCGCGCTGGTCTCGTACAAGTCGGGGCTGCCGAGCATGCGGGTTGCCAGCGCTGAGGTCATACCGGGGTCACCCTTCACGAATTTGCGCACGTCATCGCGAAACTTGCCGTTCCACTCCGCCCAGCGTCCCCAGGAGGGGAAGGTTCCCACCTGATACAGGCCGCCCGCGTCCCAGGCTTCGGCGATGAGCTTGCTGTTGGCGAGCACCGGGTCGTAGGCCATGCTCTCCAGCAGCGGAGGATTGGCGAGCACCGAGCCATCCTGGCCGCGACCAAGCACCGAGGCGAGATCGAAACGAAACCCGTCAACGTGAGCGGTGATCACCCAGTAGCGCAGACATTGGATGATGAAGTCGCGAACCACGGGATTGTTGGCGTTGACGGTGTTTCCGCAGCCGGTGAAATTTTCATACGCGCCGTCCTGGTTGAGGATGTAATAGGTGGGATTATCGATGCCGCGGAACGAAAACATAGGACCGTGCTCGTCGCCTTCCGCAGTGTGATTGAATACGATGTCGAGGATGACCTCAATGCCCGCTTCGTGAAAGGCCTGCACCATCTGCTTGAACTCGGTTACCTGCTCGCCATCGCCCTGCTTTGAGGAGTAGGCCGTGTTGGGTGCAAAGAAGGCGCGTGGCTGATATCCCCAGAAGTTCAGCAACTGCTGGCCGGTGAAGGGATTGACGCGATCGGTGTCGGCCTCTTCGAATTCATTTACCGGAAGCAGTTCGACCGCGGTGACGCCCAATTGCTTGAGGTAGGGAATCTTCTCGACTAGTCCGGCAAAGGTGCCGGGATTCGCGACCATCGAGGTTTCATGCACGGTGAATCCGCGAACGTGCAGCTCGTAAATGACACTGTCGACCAGCGGTGTGTCCAGTGGTTGATCGTACTGCCAGTCTGACAGGCCCCAATCCTTGATGACGCCGACGCGCTGCGGATTGGTGGCCTCGGTATGTGTTCCCCACTCGCCTCCACCTGCGATGACTCGCGCACAAGGGTCGAGCAGGAGAGTGGCAGGGTTGAACCGGTACACCGTGGGGTCGGGATTGGGCTGCATGTCGAAGCGATAGCCGTAATGCATCCCGGGATCGGCGTTCTCCACAAAAGCGTGCCATACCTGGCCGGTGCGATTGTGGTCAGGATCAAACGCGAGTTCGGCCAAGGTACTGTGCGTCGCCGGATCAATGAGCACCAGCGTGCATGAGGTGGCGTGCTTGGAAAAGATGGCGAAGTTCACGCCGCGCCGAAACGGCGTCGCGCCCCAGGGAATCGGGGATCCACGCTGCATGGTGAAGGGGGCGGGTTGAGGCCGGGCGGCTGATGGAGTGGCGCTTGCTGTCATGGGCACCTCGGGAAAGACTGGCGCTAGGTATGGTGGCAGAAACGAGAAGGACAGACAAGGGGGTTGGGCATTCTTAAACGGGGTGTCATCCCGAGCGCAGCCGAGGGATCTGCAGTTTGCGCGCTACAACCGCCATCGCTCAATGAGGCTGTTCCCCATGCGCGAGCGGAAAGCAGGTCCTTCGCGCGGCTCAGGATGACAGGTACTTTCTTGTTCTACACGCTTATTTACGCTTCACGATTTCTCCAACAGTCCACGTGCGATCGTCGCATACAGCTCCACCGCGTCCAGCAACTGCTTTTTCTCGATATACTCGCCTTCAGTGTGGGCCACGTGGATGGAGCCCGGGCCGATGAGCACGGGTCTGCCCCAATTCGTTAACGCTGGAATGTCGGTTGTAAATGCCGCGATCATCGTTTCGACGCCCGGAACGGTAGCCATCTCCATATAGGGGATCTCGAGCGGGAAGTGCGCTTGTGCCCTGCCTGCGACGGCTTCGCTGATTGTGCGCCGCAGATCATCAGACGGACCGACCAGCCGGTACAACAAATGCGCGACGGCATGATCGGGAATGACGTTGGGCGCGCGGCCGCCTTCGATCAGGCCGATGTTCATGGTGCAGGGACCGGCTTTCGGATTGACTGGCAACTCGATTTTGCGCACGCGCTCCATGGCGTCAAGCAGCTTCTCAATCGCCGACTCGCCAAGCTCGGGATACGCGGAGTGCGCCATCTTTCCCTCGGCGACGACTTCAACCCGCAACGTGCCTTTGGAGGCCAGCGCCAACTTGTTCTCCGTGGGCTCGCCGTTGATGAGAAACTTCGCGCCGCGTGGCTGCTGATTTGCGACCTGCGCTCCCTGGCTGTCGCGCTCTTCGCCGACCAGGAACAACAATCCAACGTGAATGCCATTGGTTTTCAGCTT
Source organism: uncultured Acidobacteriaceae bacterium (assembly GCA_963846795.1). Lineage (GTDB taxonomy): Bacteria > Acidobacteriota > Terriglobia > Terriglobales > Acidobacteriaceae > CAVVDY01. The sequence goes on along the minus strand of CAWJXJ010000009.1, from coordinate 162,529 downwards.
CTCCGCTGTTCCAATCTGTGCGGCGATGATCCCCTTGGCATCGCACGATCCGCGGCCATAGATGCGATCTTCCGTTTCCGACGACGGAATGAACGGCGGCACCACGTCCATGTGGGTCGAAAGCACGACGGCGGGATTAGGAGTGCCCGGTGATGTGGCCCAGATGTTGAAGCGAGCACCCTCCACCGGCATGCGTTCGACGTTGTAGCCGAGCTGCTGCAATTCGCCGGCGAGCGCTTCGCCGACGGCGGTTTCGTTACCGGTGATCGACTCAATGTCGATGAGCTTGCGAGTTAGAGCGAACAGGTCCATGTGATTTAGCAATTAGCAATTCGCAATTAGCAATTAGCAATTAGCTACAGCTCATCTCTTGTTTTCCGGATCGCTAGCTGCTAGCTGCCAGTTGCTCGCTACTTCGTTCAGCGCTGCCAAAAATTCGCTCCAGCGCGCGTTTCCGGTAGTTGAAGGTGGAACGGAAGACCTGCTGGAAAATAACCATCTCCAGCGCGCGGCCGACCGCGCCGAAGCCTACCTCGTATTCGACCTCGTCGCGAATCAGCGTCCCCTCAACTCCGCCCTGCAGCATCGGTTCAAAGCTGTGGGTGTGCTGCCAATGACGAAACGGTCCCTGCTTCTGCACATCCTGAAAGTATTCGTTGAACGAGAACTCGGCGATGTTCACCACCCAGCGCTCATGCACCGGTAAATAGGGTATGGCGCGGAAGGCGACCGTCATCTCCGTACCGGCTCCGGCCATGCGCAGCGTGCCCGGGGGTACCTTTCCGGCAGAGAAGCGCGGCGGCACCAGGTTGAGCTTTACCAGCTTTGTGCCCAGAGCAGGCGGCATGATGCGCGCCAGGTTGTGCGGGTCGGCGAAGAACGCGAACACGCGCTCCAGCGGCGCGGGCACCCATTGCTCGGATTCGAAGCGGCGGCTCATGAGGGTCGCACGCCAGAGATAACAGAGGGAAGGGGAAAGTGCAAATGGGATGAAAATCGGGTAGTGTCTCAGTTTGAAATTCTGGTCAGCGTTGCTTGCGCTTCTGCAACGCATTAGACTTTTGGACGCGCTCGCGCGTCTGCTGCCGCTTTGAATAGACGAAGATTCCGCCAATCGTTCCGAGGCTAGCAATAATCGACACAATTCCTGAGACGCTCTTACCTGTGGCTATTAGGTAGAGCCCACCGACAAGTGCAACCAAGCACAGGGGTGAACGAGAACCAAGAGCCACGCGTCTGGCTGGCTACGTTTCCATTCACCACGCGAGCTTCTAATTTCTCGCGGTGTTCACTCTGCCGTTCCGCCATTGCCATGATACGCTCAGCGCCGTTGGGGATTATCTCGCTGTATCTTGCAAGTAGGCTGGGAGGCGGAAGGGGGCCAGAAAAGGTCGCCTCAACCCTCATCAAGGCTGTGGCGCTCTTTTCTGCCTTATCGTCTTTTCCGTTCACATTGCCTTTAGGCGGTGTTTATTCCTGATTGGATAAACCCTTCATGGCATAGCAGAGGTCTTGACCAACGATAATCCAATCAGCAGCGATTGCTGACTCGTCGGCTTCTTGTGGAGTGTTGCTGATGTTGTAATCGTCAAACTGACCCCAGAGATCAAGAATGCGAGCTGCACCCGATGCAAACGAAGGCTGCGCGAAGAGGAAATCAGATTTTATTCGGCTGCTCATGACTCGCTTTCTAAAACGGTAGGAATGTTACCATATCTCACTATGCACCCTATGTGATGAGCGCCCAATACATTTGGTTTCATTGTGCATATCACTTGTAACTATATTAAAACAAAGCGATTGCTACGTCAAACGCTTCCTATACAGGCCGCGCTTCTTTGCGATGGGAACTGGCAGAAGCGCAACTAACTCTTCGATGTCCCACACGTGATCGGTCAAACTTGCCAGCATCGGGGTCGGGAAGCGTCTCGCCAGTCAGCGTCTCCCCGATGGCTTGTTCCACAACCCGTCGGGCGACGGTTGCGAAGTCGTGGTCTTTGCTCTTGCTTGAGCGTCTAGGCATGGCTACATCCCGCCACATCCAGCGACTTCCCGCCATATCCCCCGATTTCGAACTGAGACACTACCGAAAATCGAATACCGTATCGATTATGCGAGGCATCGAATGAATGCCTGTGCTGTACTAAGGTTTCGCAAATCGGCCGCGACAGGAAAGTGCGAGAGGGTAATGATGGAAAAGCGCAAACTTGGAAAGAGCAATTTGGAAGTATCAGCGATTGGACTGGGCTGCATGGGCATGAGCTTCGGGTTGGGGACGCCGGTTGACAAGCAGACAGGCATCTCGCTGATTCGCGCGGCGGTGGAACGTGGGGTCACGTTCTTCGATACGGCTGAGATTTATGGGCCCTACGTGAATGAAGAGCTCGTCGGCGAGGCGCTGCAGCCGTTTCGTAACGACGTAGTAATCGCTACAAAGTTCGGATTTAAGTTCGAGGACGGCAAACAAGCTGGGCTGGACAGTCGGCCGGAGCATATCAAGCAGGTTGCCGAAGCTTCTCTCAAGCGCCTGAAGACGGATGTAATCGATTTGTTCTATCAGCATCGCGTCGATGACAAAGTTCCCATCGAAGACGTTGCGGGAGCCGTGAAGGAGCTGATTCAACAAGGCAAGGTCAAGTACTTCGGGCTTTCCGAAGCCGGTGCGAAGACGATTCGCCGTGCGCACGCCGTTCAGCCCGTAGCAGCGCTGCAGAGCGAGTACTCGCTGTGGTGGCGAGAGCTGGAGGCTGAGATTTTTCCGACACTGGAGGAACTTGGGATAGGGCTGGTAGCGTTCAGTCCTTTAGGCAAAGGCTTTTTGACCGGCAAGATTACCGAGGAGACGCAATTCGCTGCCAACGACTTCCGCAATATCGTTCCGCGGTTCAGCGCAGAAAATCGCAAGGCCAATCATGCAGTGGTTGAACTGATTAACCAAATTGCGCACAAGAAGCATGGGACACCGGCTCAGATTGCGCTGGCCTGGGTGCTGGCTCAGAAGCCGTGGATTGTGCCTATTCCCGGGACGACGAAAATCCATCGACTTGACGAAAATCTTGGGGCCGCGAACATCGAGCTTACGCCCGACGACCTCCGCGAGATCGATGAGGCGGTTGCGAAGATTCCGATGCAGGGGGCGCGTTATCCGGAGGAGTTGCAGAAGTTGGTGGGACGCTAGACCGTTTGCGTTTGCCCCGCCAGCTCTTGTAGCAGTGAGTTCAGGCGCCCCAGCACGTGCTCGGGCTGCTTTTCTTTGAGCGAGAACTTGAGAATGCCAGCGGGCGTGAACTGGGCGCCGGACTCGGAAGCGACGAAGCGCATGAGGCGGTCGGGTTCGACTGTGGCTTTCTCCATGAAGCGGATGCTGACGGCGTCTTTGCGGCGCTCGATCTGCGCGACACCGATGCGCTGCGACAACAGGCGCAGGCCGGCGTACTCCAGCAGATTGCGAACTGGCGGCGGAGGCGTACCGTAGCGATCGCCCAGCTCTCCGGCGACATCTTCGAGTTGTGCTTCCGATTCGACGCCCGCAATGCGCTTGTACATGCGCAGCCGCTGGTTCTCCTCGTGAATGTAATCGGCCGGAATGCGAATGTTGAGCCCGAGATTGAGCTGCGTCTCGGGAATTTCTTCCTTGATCTCGCCCTTCAGTTCGCGCACTGTGCGCTCGAGCATGGTGGTGTAGAGCTCGAATCCCACGGCTTCGATGTGGCCGCTCTGCTCGCCGCCCAGAAGGTTGCCGGCGCCGCGCAATTCCAAGTCGAGCGCGGCGATTTTGAATCCTGCGCCCAGGTCGCTGAATTCTTTCAAGGCTGCAAGACGGCGCCGCGCCAGTTCGGTCAAGTCGCGATCGGGAGGAATCAACAGATATGCATAAGCGCGCCGATCGGAGCGACCGACGCGTCCGCGTAACTGATACAGTTCCGACAAGCCGTGACGGTCAGCGCGATTGATGATGATGGTGTTGCACAACGGGATATCGAGCCCGTTCTCGATGATGGTCGTGGCCAGCAGGATGTCGGCCTCGTGGCGCACGAAGGCCATCATCGTCTTCTCCAACTCGCTCTCCGGCATCTGGCCGTGGCCGACAAGGACCTTCGCCTTCGGCGCCATCTCGCGAATCTTGTCTGCGATGTCATAGATGCTCTCGACGCGATTATGTACGAAGTAGACCTGCCCTCCGCGCTCCAGTTCTTTCTCGATGGCCGAGCGAATCAGCTTTTCATCCCACGCGGCGACGATGGTCTGGATTGCCATGCGATCTTTGGGTGGGGTTTCGATCACGCTCATGTCGCGCAGGCCGAGCAACGACATGTGCAGCGTGCGCGGAATGGGCGTAGCCGACATGGTTAGCACGTCGACCTCTTTGCGCAACTGCTTCAGCCGCTCCTTGTGGCGCACCCCGAAGCGCTGTTCTTCGTCGACGATGACGAGACCCAGGTCGGTAAACTTCACGTCTTTCGACAACACGCGATGCGTGCCGATTACGACGTCGACCTGCCCGGCTTCGATCTTGGCGATGGTCTCCTTCTGCTGCTTCGGTGTGCGGAAGCGGCTGAGCATCTCGATCTTGATGGGGAAAGCGGCGAAGCGGCTACGGAAGGTGTTGTAGTGCTGGAACGCGAGCACCGTCGTGGGCGCCAGCACGGCGACCTGGCGATTGTCGCTGACCGCCTTGAACGCCGCGCGCATCCCGACTTCGGTCTTGCCGTAACCGACATCGCCGCACAGCAGGCGGTCCATCGGCGTCGAAGCTTCCATGTCGCGTTTCACGTCGGCGATAGCGTCGAACTGGTCTTCGGTTTCGGTGAACTCGAAGGAGTCTTCAAACTCGCGCTGCCATTCGGTATCGCTAGCGAAGGCATGGCCCTCTGCACTCTTGCGCACCGCATAGAGCTTAAGCAACTCGTCGGCCATGTCTTTCATGGCCTTCTTCACGCGCGCTTTGGTCTTCTGCCACTGCTGCGTGCCCAGGCGGTTCAGCACCGGCTTCACGCCCTCGGATGAGCGATATTTCTGTACCAGATCGAGCCGCGTCAGCGGAACATACAGGCGCGCGCCCTCAGCGTATTCCAGAACCATGAACTCGGCGGCGGCGCCGTCTTCCTGAGGAACTTCTTTCAGCCCCTGATACTGACCGATGCCGTGCTCGACATGCACCACGTAGTCGCCAATTGCTAAGTCGCGAAAGTCTGAAAGAAAGGCCGAGACCTTGGATCTGCGTTGCTGCGGCCGTCCGGCGGAGACATCGGCTTCATCGAAGAGATCGCGCGAGCCGAACAGAACCAGGTTCGATTCAGGCAGCACCACGCCTTCCGGCACATAGGCCTTGACGATGGTCGTGGTGGCAATCTCTTCAGAAAAATAGGTCGACTCATCGACATACACCTGGCCCGGCTTCGGCGTGCGGCTACCGATGCGGAACGACAGGTTGTACTCGTTGAAGACGTCGGCCAGTCGTTCGACCTCGCCGAGACTCGCGACCGCGAAGATGACGTGCTTGCCATCCTTCGCGAGCTGACCAACTTCTTCGGCGACCGCGGCGATCGATCCATGGAAGCGCGTGGTCGGCTGCGACTGAAAGATCAAGTGCTCGACACCATCGCTCGATTCAATGCCAAGCTGCTCAATGCTGAGCACCGGGAACGCTTGCAGGCGCTGGCTCCATTGCTCGGGCGAAAGATAGAGCTCTTCCGGGCGAACCAGGTTGCCGACCAGGCTGCGCTCGTGCGCCTCCTCAACTCTGGTCCACCAAGCTTCGTGGGCGTCGGCAAGCTGCTCGGGCTCATCGATGATGATTTGAGCGTTGGGCAGCAGATCAAAGAATGTCTGGTCGGCCCCAGCGACTGGCGCGTACAACTCCCATCCAGGAAAAACAGCGACGCCAGTGGCGCGGACAGTTTGCTCAATCAACTCCTCGCTTCCGGAAAGGCGCTCGCCCGAGAGCCGCGCGTTGATCGCCGCGAGCGTCTCTTCTTCCATCGGCGTCTCGGTCAGCGGCAACAAAACGATGTCATCGGTACTGGCGGCCGAGCGCTGTGTCGTCGGGTCGAACTTGCGAATCGATTCAATCTCGTCGCCGAAAAACTCGATGCGCACTGGCCGGTCCGACTCGGGCGCGTAAACGTCGAGAAGGCCGCCACGATGCGCGAACTCGCCGGGCATCTCGACCACGTCCACCTGGCTGTAGCCGACCATGCGAAGGTGCTCGACCGTCTTCTCAACATCGACCATCTCGCCGCGACGCATGACCTTGGCCAGGCCTGCGTAGAAGTCCGCGCCGCGCATGTGCCGGGCGGTGGTATTGGGCGTGGTGACAACGATCGAAGCCGCCCCGGTCGCAATCTTCCATAACGAAGCCGCGCGCACTTCCTGGATCTCGGGATGCGGCGACTGGCTCTCGAAGGGCAGGACATCGTAGGCGGGCAGGCCAATGACGGACTCAGGCGCCAGCGCTCCGGTAAGGTCCGCGAGCGAGCGAATCACCGGCAGCAACTCGTCAATGGCGCGGTTGTCGCAAACCATCAGCACCAGCGGCCGGGTTGAGCCGCGCTGCAGCAACACGGTGAACAGCGCTTTCGCGGTAGGAGTAAGACCAGAGACACGTAGCCGCCCCGCGCCGCCCTTGGTATGGGCTATTGCGCGCGCCAGAATAGGAGAGTTTTCCACGTCCGCGAAGAGGTCGCGAACGAATGGAAGAATCATCGTGAATTCATTTTATCCCAGTGAATGCGCGCGCAGTCGCGCGCGTGGGTCAGTTCGGCTAAGGATGCGTGCCTTTCGCGCGCTGGCGCGATTCGGCACGCCTAGATCCCTCACTTCGCAAAGAGGCTCGTTCGGGATGACAACCAAACTGGACGACTGACCCTACTGGAGGTCGCCCTTTTCCGGGTTGTAATAGAAGTGGAAGCGCAACGCCAGGTAGGGGCCGTGGAATGCGCTGGGCAGGGGAGAGAAAGGATCGGACGCCGTAATACCTCCCCAGGCTGCGCGGTCGAGCGCGATGTCGCCGGAAGACCCGGTGTATGTCAGGCCTGCAACTTTCCCGTTGGGAAGGATCACGAACTGAATCGATACCTTACCGCGTTTCAGCAACGGCGGCCGCGCCGACTCGGGAATGATCGCATACCAATTCATGCGTACGGCTTGCAGTACGCGCGAAAGATATGGACCGAAGTCGACGCCTTGGGTATCGCTCAGAACTTCAAGATTGCCTTGAACGCGAGCGGCTCCGCCTCTGCCCGCGCCGTAGTCGCCGCCGCCTCCCACCGCTCCGGTGAATCCCACCCCGGGAGTGGTGCGGCCCATAGCAACATTGTTCGCAGCCTGGCTGATCTGCTGGCCGGGCGACATCATGCTGCGAAAATCGACGGTGGACTTCGGCGAACCCTGCTGCGGCACCGCCAGCCGTGGATCCTGCAAAACGGGCTGGTTGTTCATCGCCATCTGCTGCTGCTGACCCTGCTGCGGCGGCTGCTGTCCGGGCTGTTGCGACGGAGACGCCTGCGCCTGTTGCGCTGGCGCCCGCATTCCGCCCGGCGGGCCGGCGCGGCGCAGCTCTTCCAGCGTCTTCTTGTCGATCTGCGGATGGCGGCTCTCAGCGGTCCGATTCTTGTCGGAAATGACGTTGGTCGGCGGCGGCTTCGTAGGCTCCTTCTGCAGATCGGGTGGCAGATCGAGGTATGTCAGCTGCTGGTTTTTCATCAGGTCGGCAGCCGAAGCGATGATCGGGCCTCTGAGACTCGGAAAGAGCCTGGTAGTGTTGACGAGCATCAGCACGACCAGCAGGTGGACCATGATGGAGATCCACGCAGCTTCGCGCCGGCGTACGCGTTCCAGCTCGTCTTCCAATTGCAGCAGAAGATGCGGGGTGAGGAACTCGGCTTCCGCCGACGCCGAATTCCAGCGTTGCGGCGTTGGCTCTTCCGGAGGAGTCCCGATGGGCGATCTAAGAATGGAGGCCATCCGTATGTTCGACTGCGCTAAGCTACAACCCGCCCAGGGAACTGGTGGCTGGGCAACCCCGTCCACTAGGATGGCGCGAAGAAATTAACCCGGCAGCGAGCGACAAATCGTTCTTCTTTATTTTCGCACACATATACCTATAAAGGATTCTCTGGACTGCCCACCTTAGTTCCAGAATCCGTTCGATAAACGATAGTGCGTCAGTTTGAATATGGATGCGTGCCTTTCGCGCGCCGGCGCGAATCGGCACGCCCAGATCCCTCGCTCCGCAAAAGAGGCGGGCTCGGGATGACATGCAAACTGACGCACTACCAGTAAACTGGTGTGCAATGAAGGCCGTAATCGTAGGCACCGCCGGACACATCGACCATGGCAAGAGTGCACTGGTGCGCGCCCTGACCGGCACCGACCCTGACCGCCTGGAAGAAGAGAAGCGGCGCGGCATCACCATCGACATCGGCTTCGCCAACCTCGACCTGACCGCGCCTTCGGGAGAACCGGTGCGCATTGGGTTCGTGGACGTTCCGGGTCACGAGCGCTTCGTGCGCAACATGCTGGCGGGCGTGGGCGGCATCGATCTCGTGCTGCTGGTGATCTCGGCCGAGGAGTCGATCAAGCCGCAGACTCGCGAGCACTTCGACATCGTGCGGCTACTGTCGGTGCGGCGAGGAATGACAGTGCTCACCAAGTCAGACCTGGTCGATCGCGAGACGCTGGAAGTAGTCCGCATGGAAGTGGGCGAGTACCTGAAGGGATCGTTTCTCGACCCAACGACCTCGCCCATCGTCGCCGTCAGCGCCAAGACAGGTGAGGGCCTCGACGAACTGAAGCGCGAGCTGGCGCGACTGGCGGCCGAAGTTCCGGCAAAGGATTCCAAAGCCGCGTTTCGTCTACCGATCGATCGAGTCTTCAGCATGAAGGGATTCGGCACGGTGATTACGGGGACGCTGATCGCCGGCAGCGTGGCACCTGAGCAGGAGGTCGAAGCTCACCCCAAAGGCCGACGTTTGCGAGTACGAGGCGTGCAGGTCCATGGAGAGCAGGCGATGCGGGCCATCGCCGGACAGCGCACCGCGCTGAATCTCGCCGGGGTGGAGAAGGCCGATCTCGAGCGCGGCATGATGCTGACCGATGCGGGTCTCTTCCGGCCGACCGAACGTCTGACAGTGAGCCTGGACATGCTTTCCTCGGCCAAGCCGCTGCGCGATGGGGCGCGAGTACACTTCCACGCCTTCACCGCTGAGACCGTAGCCGAGATCAAGTTGCTGGAAGGCAAGCAGGTGAGGCCGGGCGGTTCGGGGTATGCGCGCCTGAAGCTTGATAATCCACTGCTGCTATTGCCGGGAGACCGATTCATCATTCGCCAGTTCTCGCCGGTAATCACCATCGGCGGGGGGCAGGTGCTGGATGCGACTGGAACCCGCTAGGCGCATGAAAGCTGTCGAGAGGCTGGCGTTCGCGCAGAGGGTGTCGGGGGCCACTCCCGAACAGGCGTTGCTTGCGCGCGTGATGCGACGAGGAAATGCGGGATTGTCGACGGCTGAGGCGGTCGCAGAAACGGGATGCCTGCGCCAGCGCATCGATGAGCTTGCTGCGGCGTTGAAGCAGGAGAAGAAGATTGTGCAGGCCGGTGACCTGCTGCTGTCGGCCGACGACTTCGCAGGTGCGCGCGCCGGCGCTGTTGCTGCGATCGAGGAATTTCACAAAGCCAATCCGCTGGTCGCCGGTCTCAATCAGGAGCAGCTTCGCGAGCAACTCGGGTTAGGCCCGGAGGTGTACCGCGCGGCGATCGCATCGCTCGTAGCCGACAAGAAAATCGAAGTCGCAGGTGAGCAGGTGCGCGGCGCGGGACGCAGCGTTGTCATGCGCGACGACGAAGCGGAATCGAAGCAGAAGATCGAGCAGGCCTTCGCCAAGGCGGGATTGCAGGTTCCCTTGTTAAAGGATGTACTCGCGTCGGTGCGCATTGACCAGGCGCGCGCGCAGAAAATCGTTACCTTGCTGCTGCGCGATCGCGTGCTGGTGAAGTTGGGCGATGATCTTGTGTTCCACCAAAGCGCGTTGACAACGCTCCGGCAGCAAATCGCTGCACAGAAGACAAAAACGCCGAAGCTCAACGTTGCGGCATTCAAAGATCTGTTTGGAATTACCCGCAAGTATGCGATCCCACTGCTCGAATATCTCGACCGCGAGCGGGTGACGAAGAGAGTGGGGGACGAGCGGGTGATTCTGTAAGTGTCGCCTCGAGACAAGTGGACATGTTTTGCACATGAAAGTATGCTTAGCACATGTCAAAGATGATTCAACTGCGCAACGTCCCCGACGCTCTGCATCGCAAGCTGAAAGCGCGGGCTGCCACGGCGGGCATGTCGCTTTCAGACTACCTGTTGGCGGAGATCAAGGAAATCGCGGCGCGTCCTACGGATGAAGAGTTGAGGGAGCGGTTACACAGTCGGGAACCGATCTTAGCTCCCATTGATACAGCACGCCTCATACGGGAGGAGCGCGACTCCCGGTGATTGTGCTGGATGCGTCTGCAACTCTCGAAATGCTTTTCCAAAACGAGGTCGGACGCAAGATCGAGGCACGCGTTTACGCACCTGGTGAAACGAGGTTCGCGCCGCATATTCTCGATCTGGAGATAACAAACGCACTCCGACGGCTCACGCGTGCAGGGCGTGTTCCGGCCGTCCGCGCTGAGCAGTTACTCGCAGACTTGGTCGCTCTAAGAGTAATTCGATACCCGCACTACATTTTCTTATCTCGCATTTGGCAGTATCGCGACAACTTGTCAGCCTACGACGCTGTATACGTCGCGCTCACGGAAGCTCTGGGCGCGACTCTTATCACGCGTGATGCTCGAATAGCATCGGCACCTGTTCATGCGGGCGCCATTGAACTGTTCTGAGATCCAGACGTTAAGCAAAACGCGCACCACCGCCTGCAATTTACTGCTTATCGTAAACCCCTTTTGACTTCATCTTTTTCCCGTCAGCCGCAGTTCCTTCAAGCTCGACAACGCGGCTCTTGCCGTCTTTCGCGACCTCGATTGTGCCGTGAAGATTTTCTTTGCCATTGACTTTGTTGCTTAACTCCATCTTGCGCTCGTTGATTACCTTGTAGGAACGCGTCGTTCCGGCCGCGCCGCCGGTTACCGGGTAGTCTTTACCATCGAACTTGCCAACCCATTCACTCTGGGCCGGCTGGCCTTTGCCGTTAACTCCATCCGTAGTGACTTTCACGTTGTCGCCGTCGGCGCTGTAGACGACCGTAGTGTTCTTCGGAGCGCCAGCCGGAATCTTTGACTTCGCTTCATTCAGCTTCCATGTACCCATGTTCGGATTGTCAGCGGCATACATCGCCATTGCGAACAAGCACACAAACAAACTCAATAGCAGGTTTCTTGTCTTCATCGTTTCTCCAGTCGCACTTGTGTTTCAACAGTCCATCTGTAACAGCATCGCAATATAACTTGCGGACACAACAATTCAAAGATATTCCTGAGCGAATTTTGATATTTCACCAATGTGTTGCCATGCCAGAGACCCACAAGTGGTTATTCCGAGGCTGATTCTGAGGCACCTTGAGGGAGCTATAGCGCCGTCGTTAACACCGGAGCGTCGGAGGATTGCATCGGCTATCATCTCGCCATGCCTGAATCAGTCGACATTCTTGCCATTGCCGCCCACCGCGACGACGTTGAGCAGACCTGCGGCGGTACGCTGTTGAAGATGGCGCAGATGGGCCGGACCACCGCCATCCTCGACCTGTCTCGCGGCGAGATGGGAACGCGCGGCACCATGGAGGACCGCGCGCGCGAGGCCGAAGATGCGCGCCAGATTTTGCGTGTCTGGTGGCGCAAGGCGCTCGACATTCCCGACGGCTGCGTGGAAAACACCTTCGAGAACCGAAAGAAAGTGGCCGCCGTTATTCGCGAGCTGCGGCCGCGTGTACTCATTCTGCCGTACTGGCAGGCGCGCCATCCCGACCACTACACCGCAGGCGTCCTTGGCTACGAATCTGCGTTTGTAGCAGGACTGGCGAAGCTCGACCTCGGCTTTCCGGCGCATCGTCCGTTCAAGATCATCTATGCCAGCCTTTATGCAGAGGTGCGACCCACGTTTGTTGTCGACATCACGGACCAGTTCGAAGCGCGATTGCAATCACTGCTGGCCTATCGCTCGCAGTATTCCGACCAGGCGTCGGGCAGCGGACTCTTTCCGCGTGAGGCGGAGATTCGCGAGAAGCTGGCGCACATGGCCGGTTTTTATGGAGTACTCGCCGGAGTGAAATACGCCGAGCCGTTTGTGCAGAAAGAGGTCGGGCTGGTGGACGATCTGTTGGCGGTACCGGTGCAATCCGTTTAGCGACGGTGTAGAATGGTAGACGACAGAGGTAGATAGGAATGGCGTTAAACATCAAGAACGGAAGAACTTGTGCATTGGTTGAGGAGCTAGCGCAGCTTACCGGCGAGAACATGACGGAGGCTATAGAAAAAGCTGTAGAAGAGCGTTTGGAAAAAACCAAGCGGCACAAAAAGAAAGAGGGTGTTGCCGAGAGGTTGATGCAGATTGCCAGGGAGACGGCTCCGCTAATCCCTGAGTCGCTCAAGTCGACCCCACATGGTGACCTGCTCTATGACGAGAATGGCCTACCCAAGTGATCGTAGACACATCTGCCCTTATAGCGATTCTGTTTCTTGAGCCAGAGGCACGGCTTTTTAGCGACTTGATAGCGCAGACCGTCGACTGCTGCATCTCTGCCGCGAATTATCTGGAGGCCGCAATCGTACTTGACGCGGCTCACAACCCGATCGTGAGCCGCAGGTTAGACGAGCTAATCCGCAATGCTGATATCTCGGTCGAGCCCGTAACCGCAGCTCAGGCCAAGATTGCCCGCGAGGCCTATCGCGACTTCGGGAAGGGCAGTGGTCATCCGGCGCAACTGAACTTCGGCGATTGCTTCGCTTATGCGCTTGCCCGGGACCGAGGGGAGCCACTGCTTTTCAAGGGAAATGATTTCTCCCAAACGGATATCAGTTCAGCTTCGGACTAATTCCGTTACCTACTTCTTCCGCTCCACCAGAAACGCAGCAATCTCGCGCAAGGTCTGCGAGCGTTCGCCAAAGACGTCGAGCGCAGTATCGGCTTTTGCGATCAACTCATCCGCTTTCTTAATCGAGGCCTCGATTCCGAACAGTGCCGGGTATGTCGCCTTTTCTGTCGCCGTATCTTTGCCCGCCGTTTTGCCGAGTTGCTCCGAGGTTTGGGTCACGTCGAGAACGTCGTCGACAATCTGAAATGCCAGTCCGATATTCATGCCAAAGTCGCGCAACTGTTGAACCTGTGATTCACCGGCGCCGGCATACATGCCTCCGCTGACGACGCTGGCCGTGAGCAACGCCCCGGTCTTGGAGCGATGAATGTACTCCAGCGTCTTAGCGTCGGGACGCGTGTGTTCAGCTTCAAGGTCCATCACCTGCCCGCCGATCATGCCGTCGATGGTTCCAGTGGCGTGCGCGATTTCAGCGATGATGGCTGCTCGTGACACCGCGGGGCACAGTAAATTGGCCAACACCTCGTAAGCTCGCGTCTGCAGAGCATCTCCCGCCAGGATGGCAATGGCATCTCCGAAAACCTTGTGGCAGGTAGGGCGGCCGCGGCGCAGGTCGTCGTTGTCGAGCGCGGGCAGATCGTCGTGAATCAGCGAATAGGTGTGAAGCATCTCCAGCGCGGCGCCCAACTCTTCCACACCCGGCGGAACGCGAGCTAAGACCATGCGCGCGGTTTCCAGGCACAAGATGGGCCGTAGCCGCTTGCCTCCGGCAAACACGCTGTGCCGCATCGCCTGATGGATGGAAGAGGGATATTGCGTCGCCGGAGGCAGCAGGCGCTCCAGCGCTTCGTCGGTCGAGATGCGTCCTTGTTCGAGTGTGTCCTTGAGCATGGAGAAAAAAGTATAGCAATGAAGATGCGGCGGGTCAGTGATACTTGAGGTGTCAGGGAGCAGGTTTCAGGTATCAGAAAGAGCTGCGAGCCACCAGGCACCGGCGAAAACAAACCGTGGCGTGTCGTCTCACATCGCCGAGAGCCAAGAGCCAAAAGCCAAAAGCAATGTTCCCTCACGCCGGCTCGTAATATTTTCCTTCCGCGCACGCTTTGCACAGCGTCTCGCCGTTATGTCTCACCTCGCGCTGAAAGTTAATCCCCTCGCCGCACTTTGCGCAGACGATGCGCTCGCCTTTATAGCCAGGGAACTCTTCGGGCGGCAGATGTACTTTCACCCACTGCACATCGAACAGCGCTTCGGTCGGCATCTCGCGATACGCCAGCATCTGCTGTTGGTTCTTGCTCTCGATCTCAGGATGCATCTGCCGCGCCAGCATTTTTGAGCTTTCGCGGGCGGCGATGCGCACCGCGCGATCGTTTTGCAAATCAACGAACGTCGCGGCCACCTTGCCCCAGTCGCGAAACTTCAGCGCGCGTTTCCCAAGGCGGCATCCGGTGACCACGCCGATAGCGTCGGTCATGCAGCGATCGATCTCGACGAAGGTGATGAGGCGTTTGCGGTCGCGGCCTTTGGGATCCTCGATTCCCAGCAGCTCCAGGCCGAGCATGGCCATGCGCACGCCCAGCACCTGTCCAGCGCAGAGATGACCGTGAGCAACTTCCGCTTCGCGCAGCAAAGCGTCAAGCGAACTCGAATGAGGAAGGTCTGCCATCATCTGTAACTTCATTCTAGATTAGGCGATTGCACAACTCCGGAAAAATTGCCTTACTGCTCGGGATCGCTGTCTCCCGCGAGCTCTTCCGCATGATGCGGGATCACATTCACCGTGAATGGCTGGCCACTAGTGGGCGAAAAGGTGACGCGGGCGGGATGTCTCTCCCATTTTGCCGGCGGACAGTCTGTGGTGGGCGCTTCGTCATCCGCTCTTGTTTTTGCGAGTTCTTTGCGAAACAGCGCCTTCCGCACTCCGACCTGAGCGACCAGCGCGTTCCATCGCGCTCCGCTGTCAGATATGCCGCAATAGGCTGCGTAATCCCGGTACCAGCTCACGTGTGAAATTGCCGTATCGAAGTCGGGCAACTTTAGCTGTGCGATATGTCCGCTGACGCGATCGACCAACAACCAGTCTCCACGTCGCCAAATCCATTTGCTTTGCTTGGGCGGATCTTCGGGAAGCGAATCGTTCAGCCGATAGGCGCGCTGAACCACGAACTGCCGGTCCGTCACATCATGGACATCGCCGGTGGTGTAGTCCTTCAGCTTGGTGTCAACGTACAGCGGACGCACGCTGATGGTGGCCGACTGGCCCTCGTCCCGCCCCATGAAGATTTTGACGGCTTGAGGTTTGCCTAAAAAAATGACGTGGGGTTTGGAAGCGCTCCAGGCAGGCATCGTCATGGCCAGTGCTATGACGAACGCGGTGAATCCAAAAACACTGCGCATTAATTCCACGCTACAGCTTGCTTTCGAAAACCTGCAAGTGACTTTGGTAACGCACATTCTGAAGTGCAAAGCCTGACTTACATGCAACCTCTACAAATACCAACCCCCTCACACCTCTTGACATGGGAGAAATCCTGAGTCCGAAACATCGGCCGCGCGTGTTGGTGGTCGACGACAACCACGACAATCTGAGACGGTTTTTCACCACAGAGACACAGAGGATAATGAAATCATTCATTGCTCCGTGCCGCTGTGTCTCTGTGGTAGATGCCCTTGTTCTTCTGATGTGAGAAACCGGTGCCCCAGTAAATCGCAGGATGTGTCTTCTGCGAGAATCCCCACACCCTCTTGCGTCCTTCTTCTCCGTGCTCTCCGTGTCCTCCGTGCCTCTGTGGTGAAGTGTTTTCTTTTTGCCTGCTAGAATCGAACTTCGGGCCATGCCCGCTCTCTCTCATCCATGAAATGTCCGTTCTGCGGCTTTGAAAACGATAAGGTGGTCGATTCGCGCGAAAGCAAGGAAGGCGAATCGATTCGCCGCCGCCGCGAGTGCCTGAAATGCGAAAGGCGCTTCACCACCTACGAACGCATCGACGAAATTCCCTACATGGTGGTGAAGAAGGACGGGCGCCGCGAGAAATTTGAGCGACAAAAAGTGCTAGCGGGGCTGCTGCGGGCGTGCGAGAAGCGTCCTGTTTCCATGGGCAGGCTGGAGCAGATCGTCAACGACGCCGAAGGATTCGTTATCGACTCAGCGGAACGCGAGCGCACGACCAGCCAAATCGGCGAGCTTATCATGAACCGGTTGAAGGGCATCGACAAGGTCGCTTATGTGCGCTTCGCATCGGTTTATCTCGATTTCAAAGATGTCGGCGAGTTCATGTCGGAGCTGAAAGATTTGCTGGACACGAAAGAGCACGCGCCTGTGAAAGGCAAGTGATCGGTTGGGTCACAACTGAGAACTGATGCCTGACAACATGTCCTGACAACCGGCATTGATAACCTTTTACTGACAACTGACAACTGACAACCGACAACTGAAAAAACAATGGCACATAAAGTTACCCTTATTCCTGGAGACGGCATCGGCCCCGAAGTCGTAAACGCCACCGTGCGTATTCTAGAAGCCACCGGTGTGAAGTTCGATTGGGAAAGCTACGCCGCGGGCGCCGAAGCTTACGAAAAATACCACGAGTACATCCCCAAAGAACTCGTCGACTCGATCGAGCGGACGAAAGTTGGACTCAAGGGCCCAGTCACCACTCCCATCGGCGGCGGATTCTCCAGCATCAATGTAGCGTTGCGGCGGAAATTTGAGCTGTTTGCGAACTTCCGGCCCATTCGCAGCCTTCCGGCGGTTCTCTCCCGCTACCAAGGGATCGATCTCATCGTGGTGCGCGAGAACACAGAGGGACTGTATTCCGGCATCGAGCATGAAGTCGTGCCCGGCGTGGTCGAGAGTCTGAAGATCATCACCGAGAAGGCTTCAACCCGCATCGCGCGCTTTGCCTTTGAATACGCGCGCCGCGTGAAGCGCAAAAAAATCAATTCCATCCACAAAGCTAACATCATGAAGATGTCCGACGGCCTCTTCATTCGCTGCTCGCGCAATGTTTCGAAGGAATACCCGGAGATCACCTATGGCGAGCACATTGTCGACAACACCTGCATGCAGTTGGTGATGAATCCGTACCAGTACGACATCCTGTTGTTGGAAAATCTCTATGGAGACATCGTCTCCGATCTGTGTGCTGGTCTGGTCGGCGGACTCGGCCTGGTGCCGGGCGCGAACTTCGGCCACGAGTGCGCCATTTTCGAAGCCGTACACGGTTCGGCGCCTGACATTGCAGGCAAGGACATAGCGAACCCAACGGCGGTGCTGCGCTCCGGCATTCTGATGCTTCGGCACCTCGGCGAAGAGAACGCGGCCAACCACATCCGCGCGGCAATTGAGAAGGTCTTCGGGGAAAAGAAGCACCTGACGCGCGACATTGGCGGCAGCGCCAGCACCACGGAGTTTACCGACGCTATGGTCGAGGCATTACGTGTAATTCCGCCGCCGCAGCCGAAGCCGGTGGAAGTGGAGATGTAGCTTACGACGGGTGGTAGTAGAATTCCACCTGAGGTGAAATCATGTCATTCAAGAACGGCGACCGCTCACGCGCTCATCGGCTGCGTGCCCAAAGGGACAAGCTTCGCATTAAGACACGAGAATTGAGAGCCGCAGCTCCCGAGAAGACGACCAAAGCCGCAAAAGCGAAATAGCTGGGTAGAGCGGGCCTTCATGCCCGCGTCTATGACATTAAAATACATTGGGGCTTTAAGCCCCTGCGCCTTCCTCAAGCTTCAATCCTAATCAGCGGCGCTTGCTTCTCTAGCACTTCGCCAATCTCTGTTGCGCAAACTCCGGCTTCAGTGAGCTTCTCGACGAGGCGATCAACATCGCTTGCAGCGACGGAGATGAACAGCCCGCCCGCCGTCTGCGGATCGTAAAGCAGAGTGCGAACATCTTCCGGCACTTGCCGTTAGCGTACTCAACACAGCCCTCGGCAAAACCGCGATTGGCTTTCAGGCCTCCGGGGATATAGCTGCGGCGCACACACTCCAGCGCGCCTTCGAGCAAGGGAATTTTCGACGCGAAGATTCGGAGGCTCACCCCTGAGCCACGCGCCAGTTCGCGCGCATGGCCGATGAGGCCGAACCCAGTCACATCGGTCATGCCGTGCACTTCGAATCCGTCGGCAATGACATCGGCCGCAGCCTTGTTGAGCATGGTCATCGAGCGAATCGCTCCGCGAATCCAGACCAAGTCTGCTTTGTTCCGCTTGATCGCGGTCGAGATAACGCCCGTGCCGAGAGCCTTGGTGAGAATCAAACGATCGCCGGCGCGCGCTCCACTGTTGGCCAGAATCTTCTTCGGGTGAATCGTTCCTGTGACCGAGTAGCCCAGCTTAATTTCGGGGTCGCGAATGCTATGTCCGCCAATGACGGTGCAGTTGGCCTCAACCATCTTCGACAGGCCGCCCGCCAACATCTGCTCCAGCAGTGACGGATCGCCGTCTTCCGGGAAGCACACCAGCGCGAGCGCGCTGATCGGCTTGCCTCCCATGGCGTAGATGTCGCTCAAAGAATTCGTTGCAGCAATCTGCCCGAAGACGTAAGGATCGTCCACGATCGGTGTGAAGAAGTCGGCAGTCTGCACGATCGCCAGCTCGGGCGTGAGTTGATACACGCCCGCGTCGTCGGCTGTGTCGAAGCCGATGAGCACGTTGGGGTCATGTTGCCGGGCTAATTTCCCAAGCACCGAGTCCAGCACCGCCGGACTTAGCTTGCTGGCTCAACCCGCGGCTTTGACCATCTCGGTAAGGCGTGGTGCACTGCCTTCTGCCATCAGATTCATTCTAGCAACGCGCGGCCCTGCTCTCGCGCACGTTAGGTTCAGGACGCCGGGAAATCGCAACGAAATCACTGCACCTTTCTCTACCTGGTGATACTCTTCCGCCGATGATGAGGGGAGAAAACGTGGCATAGGTGCTGTCGCACAACCTGCCGCTAAGAGCGGCCGTACCGACAACCGGCAACTGACAACCGACAACTGTCTTTCAGTTCCCCTCTCCCGCCAGTCGCATCCGCGCCGCACGTCGCGCGCTGATTTCGTCCCAGCGCACCCATCCGATGTAAAGCACGACTGCGATGTTCACCAGCAGGATCGTCCAATGAATCCAATTGGGATGCCGGATGAGCTTATACAACTCGAACGGCAGGTACACGGCACCTGAGATAATCGCCAGCCACTCTGCCCAGACACGCTGTCGCCATAACCCGTAGCCCTCAATAAAGCGTCCCGCGGCATAGACAAATGCGATGGCCAGCACCAGCTTTACATTCGCGTCCATTACCTTGCCGGCGGCGTGCACGAACATGTGCGACAAGCGACGGTCGGGATCGATGTGCAGGTAATAGAGAAGGTTCTGGGCAGCGTCCTCCAGGTCAACGTCCTTGCGGATGAGTTCCAGGAAAACGAAACTGGCGGCGATAGCCAGCAGGCCTTTGATGGCCTCCAACACAGCAACCGCCCGCAAGCCCTTCTTGTGACCTGAGCTGTGGGCTACGGCCTCGCAACGGTTTCGGGGTAGCTCTTTCAATTCGGCTATGTTGCTATTGTGAACCAAATGCCCCACTCAGAACATGCTTACGCTGCGACATCTTAACTATTCTCGATTGGAAGCACAGATAGCCAACGAGGTTTTTCGACAGATGTTGGTTAATTGTTCGTGAGCAGCGTCGGTAAGTCAATTCTTCTTCAGTTGCAGCTCTGCCTGCTGCGCCACTTGCATCATGTGTTCGACTCGCAGCAGCTTCAGACGACAGCGCTCATCGCAGGCGCCCGCCCGTTCGGACTCCTCAATTCGCTTCCAGCCGGCGTAGTCAACCCAAACAATGCCCCGGGACTGCAATACTTCGGTGAGATCGGTAGCGGCTTTTCGGGGTCGTTTGGGCAATTTCGCTTGCAATCTTCTGCGCAACCTCGAGCGCTTCGGCGCGGTTGGTCGGGATGGTACCCGAAGGGCCGCGCTTGGCCCAGCCCACGACGTACAGTCCGTCATCGATCTTGCCACCCTCATTCGCGAATACTCCATTCGTCGGGTTAGCCGAGCAGCAGGGAACAGCCTCGTATCCGATGCACGTCACTGCGAGCTGCGCGGGAATCTCGATCTCTTCGCCTGCGGCGGTGCGAAAGAGAACAGACTGCAGGCTTGGGTAGAGCTGGCCTTCAGGCCAGCGTTGCGGTGGTAATAAATAGGTGGGGGCTTCAGCCCCTGAGGTATCTTCCGCGGTCGCATTCAGCAGCCTGCTTCGCTGTGTCGATGAGCCATGCATTTCTTGCCCACCTGCACGCACTTCAGTCCCTGATGGTTCCTCTTTTCCACTCTTTTCGCAAACCGTGAACGCGACCGGCGCAAGTCCGAAATGGAAGTGAATGGTGACCGGACTACCGATGCGCTCATTCGCCGCGAACTTCTGCAAGACCTTCTGAACCGGCGTTTCACCGGAGAGTTGTTGCGGGTCTCGGACGACCGGCTTGGCTCGCTGCAGACTTCCGAGTTCCTCCAGTTCGTGTTCGCTGAACTTGGCCTCAGCAGCGCCGCGGCGGCCCACGATATGAATGTCCTCAATTGGCTGCGAACGCAAAGCCTCTAAAACGTCAGGTGTTAAGTCGGAACCCTTCAGCTCGTCAGCGTTTTTCGCCAGGATGCGCGCGACATCGAGCGCGACATTCCCGTTACCGATAATCACCGCCGAACGGACATCGAGCAGATCGGGAGTCACACGGGAAGGGTGTCCGTTGTACCAGCCGACAAACGCTCCGGAACCTATAACGTTGGGGAGATCTTCGCCCGGAACCCCGAGCTTGCGATCGCGCGGTGCTCCTGTCGCCAGTACCACAATGTGGTACATCGACCGAAGTTCGGTGAGCGTGACGTCTTTGCCGACCTCAACGTTACCGAAGAGGCGCACACGATCACGCGACAGCGTACGATCCAGTACGCGCGCCGCTCCCTTGGTACCTTGATGGTCCGGCGCAACGCCGTAGCGAATCAGACCGAAGGGAACCGGCAGCTTCTCAAGCAAGTCGATGCGCGCATCCGGCAGCAGCTTCAGCAGATGCTCGGCAACGTAGCATCCGGCCGGCCCGGAGCCGATGATGGCGATACGCTTTTCGCTATTCGCCAGAAAGCCGCTATTCGCCATTCGCTTTTCGCTCTTCGCCAGAGTTCGATGGCAAAGTCACTTCATTGCCTAGGCTGTTTCCTATCAAAAATCGGTCCTGCTGTAGCTTTCAAGTTTCATCTAGCCAAAATGCTAAATAGCCAAGGTCGAGAGCCTCTGGCGAATGGCGAACGAGCGAATGGCGAATAGCGATCCGCGCGCTACGCCATCCTCACATACTCATAATTCACTGGATTGTTATTGATCCCGCGATCGGGAGGCGCGATCCACGCCGCCATCTTGCCCTGCTCGTACACGCCATGCATCAGGCTCATGATGTAGGCCCGGTCGGCTTCGCTGGGTAGCCAGCCGGGTTTGCGCTGATCGAACTCTTGCTGCGAAATCGGATTACCCTGCAAGTCGGTCGGCACCCCCGCCCATGCGCCGATGTTGCGGCGGAAGCGAGTCGAGGGCAGCGAAAGGCGGAAGCTGTGGCCCGCCTTTTCGATCAGGCGGTTCCAGCGCTTCACGCCCAGGTCGCAGTCGCGCACGTACGAGCCACGCGTAACTTCATTCATGGCGTTACGCATGGCGATCTGCTCTGTCCTCACGCCGCCGTCGCCGTTAGGAACTCCAAGTTCATAGGTTGTGTCGCGCGCAATGTGGTCTTCATACTGCGTTTCATCTGGGCGGCCCTTCAGGCCGTTTGCGAAGTACGACGCGGCATTTGAAGATTGCTCCGAGCCGAACAGATCGAGCGACGAGGAGAACCAGAAGTTTAGATAACGCTGCACAGTAGGCAAGTCGATCGCGCCGGCGTGGCGAATCGCTACCGGATCATCC
Organism: uncultured Acidobacteriaceae bacterium; assembly: GCA_963846795.1. Lineage (GTDB taxonomy): Bacteria > Acidobacteriota > Terriglobia > Terriglobales > Acidobacteriaceae > CAVVDY01. The sequence continues at coordinate 140,560 of CAWJXJ010000009.1, read as the reverse complement.
GTGTTCAGCTCCTTCATTACTTCCAGCGTGCGCTTGATCACGCGATTGATGCCGGTGTCGCCCACGAACATGTGGTGCGCCTCTTCGGTCAGCATGAACGAACAGGTACGTGCCAGCGGATCGAAACTCGATTCGGCCAGCGACTTCAACTGGAACTTGCCGTCACGATCGGTGAAGTACGTGAACATGAAGAAGCTGAGCCAGTCGCGGATAGGTTCATTGAATGTGCCCAGGATGCGCGGCTTGTCGGCATCGCCGGAGTGGCGCTCGAGCAACTCCTCCGCCTCTTCGCGGCCATCGCGTCCGAAGTAGGCATGCAGCAGATACACCATCGCCCACAGGTGCCGGCCTTCCTCAACATTCACCTGAAAAAGGTTGCGCAAGTCGTAAAGCGAGGGCGCGGTGTGGCCGAGCATGCGCTGCTGCTCAACCGACGCCGGTTCCGTGTCGCCCTGGGTGACGATCAGCCGGCGCAATGTGGCGCGGTACTCACCGGGAATCTGTTGCCAGACGTCCTGCCCATAGCTGTCGCCGAATCCGATTTTGCGATTCGGATCTCGATCAGCCAGAAAGATTCCCCAGCGATATTCGGGCATGCGAACGAAGCCGTACGTCGCCCAACCCTTGGCATCCACAGACGTCGCAGTGCGCAGATACACGTCGGCGACCTGGAAATCGCGCGGGCCGAGTTCCGTCCACCAGTTCAGAAACTCCGGCTGCCAGTGCTCCAGCGCGCGCTGCAGAATGCGATTGGAACCCAGGTCGACGTTGTTAGGAATGCGTTCGGTGTAATTGATAGACATGGAAAAACCTCGCTATTCGCTTTTCGCTATTCGCTCTTCGCCAGATATTGACCTGAGCGTGAACGGCTTTGCGTCAGGGCACGACCTCGGTCGTGCTGACCGCCTCATATTTATTTGTCATCCCGAGCGGACTTTAGCCCGCGAGGGATCCCGCTTTTGTGTCGTCCCTGAAGAGACTCGAAACCTATATCGGTGCTCTACCCAGCATTCCGCCTGCGGCCTCACGCTGGCTTATCATTCTGGCTGCCCTCCGCGCTCTGTCTCTCGACCCGCGGCCAGCCTGATTTCACAGGAACGCGTAGCGATTTGAACCTCACGGTGACGTTCATTCCCGATCATCGAAACTCAAAAACGAAGAGCGAATGGCGAAAAGCGGCTTTTCTCACACCCTGTCCCACGTAAACTTCGCCTTCGACCCCGAGCCGAACAGCTTCAGCGCGCCATGTTCGCCGGTCGAATTGGGGCGGATAAACACCCAGTTCTGCCACGCCGACAAGCGGCCGAAAATTTTCGTCTCCATGCTCTCGGCGCCGGGAAAGCGAAGGCTGGCCTCCATGCCGGTGAGCGCATCCGGTGACAGGCTCACACGTTCTTCGATGGCGATGCGTACCTCATCCTGCCAATCGAGCTCATCCGGCGCAAACGTTATCAGGCCGAGCTTCAGAGCATCTTGCGTACTGATCGGCCTGCCCATACCTTCCATGATGGCGGCCTGAGTACGCGCTCTTCCGCTGCAGCGTACCTCCAGTCGGGTGAGGTCGTTCACCGCAGGCAACAATCCAAAATTGAATACATTCACAGCAATTCTGGGAGCGTCGCCGTCCGCTTCATCGATGGCGAGCATGTAGCTACGGTCGGCCGCCAGCACCAGCTCATACAGCGTGCCGGCAAAACACGAGCCCGGCTCGATCAGCGCGTACATGCTGCGTGAAGACACATCCAGCCGCGCGAAGGTTCGCCGCAACATGCCGATGGTCTCGCGGACCAGCCAGTCATTGCGATGCTCCAGCATTACCTCGTCGGAGGCAAGCACGGCATCGATGCTGCCGGAGGTCTTCATCAGAAGTAGCCCCAGCTGCGGTTCGTTGACGCGCAGCATCAGGATTGCGTCATCTAGCTCGCGCGCCATTCGCAATGGCCACCACTGATCGGCTTCCGCGTGAATCGCCGCAGGTTCCTTCGGTTGGAGACCTTCCGGACCACGTACGGTCAGCGTTACTGTTCGTTGCCCGCGATCGAACTCCACATCTACGTATTTGTAGTGATAGCCCAGATTGTCGATGCGGCGCTGGATCGGAGTCAGCTTAATGCCCTTCGCTTTCGGATCGCGTGTGGAATCGCTTGCCAGCGCTGCAGCCCTCGCGCGTACCAGTTCCTGAAACCTTGCGGGAGGAGCAATCTCGTCAACCAGGCCCCATTGCCGAGCGCGCTCGCCCTTCACGCCGTCAGGATTGGTGCAGAACGCGTCGGCGAGGTCGCGCCGCACTTTGCGCTTATCGACTACTCGCGTCAGGCCGCCAGTTCCGGGCAAGACGCCGAGCAGTGGAACCTCAGGGAGGCTGACGGCGCTGGAACGGTCATCGACCAGCAGAATCTCGTCGCAGGCCAGCGCCAGCTCATAACCTCCGCCGGCCGTAGTTCCATTCAACGCGGCGACGAAGCGCAGCCCATCGTGCCGGCTGGAGTCCTCCATACCATTGCGAGTCTCGTTGGTGAACTTGCAGAAGTTGACCTTCCACGCGTGCGATGACGAGCCCAGCATATAGATGTTGGCGCCTGCGCAGAACATGCGCTCCTTGGCGCTGGTCAACACAATGCACGCAACCTCAGGATGCTCAAAGCGAATACGCTGCAGCAGATCGTGCAGTTCGATGTCGACACCCAGGTCGTAGGAGTTGAGTTTCAGCTTGTATCCGGGCTTCAGTGGGCAATCTTCGTTCACGTCCATGGATATGGTGGCGATGCGGCCGTCGACGGCCAGCTTCCAGTGGCGATACTCGCCGCCGGGCACATCGAAGGTAATCATCTGTTGTGCGTCGAGCACGTCAGGCATAGGCTCTCCTCAATACGGGGGACGAAAGGGCAGGCGCTGTGGTGCAGCGTGCCGGGCCACCCCACGCGGCCGGAAAAACATTCAAAACTATGAGATGCATTATAGTGCATTTCAGTCATTTCAGATTGGGTGCCAATACAGTGGGGTTTAGGGGGGTCTCGGATACGAAATCGGGCGGTTTAAATGGCTTTCGCCCCCGCTTTCGCCCCGCATTTTCAACTCGCTTCTGCTTTGATTCGGTTTCCCTTGTTTTCCCGGTTTTTACCCGATTCCGTTCCCGCCATCTGTGCGCGGAGCCGATTGCCGCGCGGCGTTCAGGATGGCCCTCACCATGGTCTCGGTCGCCCCCCGCACCGTCTCTTTGCTGGTGTCGACGGTCAGGTCGGCTTTGCGATACAGCGGCTCGCGGACGGCCAGAATTCGCTCCATGTCCGACATCGCTTCGCGATTGTCAGCCATCGGCCGCATGTCACCCTGCGCGATGACACGCTGCATATGATCCTCCGGCGTGGCGCGCAGCCACACGGTGTAGCACATGGTCAGCAGGCGCTCGAAGGTCGCCGGCTCAGACACCAGGCTGCCGCCGGTCGCCAGCACAAAGCGCGGATAGCGTTCGATGACATCGTCGAGGCAGCGCCGCTCCAGGCGACGAAATCCGCTCTGTCCATACAAATCGAAGATGGCACTCAGCGATACTCCGCTCTCCTGCTCGATCAGGCGGTCCAGTTCGAGGAACGGCACATCCAGCCGCGCTGCCAGCATGGCTCCGAGGGTTGATTTTCCTGCCCCGCGCAGCCCGATCAGCGCGACGCGGCGATTGCGCGACGACAGATCGACGCCGCCGAAATGCGCCACGATAAGCTGGCGCACTTCCGCCAGCGCCTCGGGCGGCATGGTCTTCAGGTACTCGGTCAAGTGGAGCAGGTCGATGGGCAGCTCAGGTCCGTTGTAGACCAGCTTTTCGATCGGCAGATCGAGCGCGAGCGCAATCTCCAGCAGCACCAGAACAGAAGGATTCCCCTGGCCGGCTTCGAGTTGCGCGATGTACCGCTCCGAGACACCCGAGTCGCGCGCCAGGATCTTGCGCGTCATGCCGCGGCGGGCCCGCGCCTCGCGCACCCGTTCTCCCACGAGCCGCAGCAACGTGCTCTCGAGGTAGCGTGCGCCGGGCTCTGTGCTGTCTCTCCGCAGCATGATATTTTCAGCAGGTGCAAGCCGCAGTCGTCAGCGCTCCGTGCGAGCACTCAAACCGCGGGAACGCGACGCTGGTTTGCGCCGAAATCGTGAATCGCAACTTGCGCAACTGTGCAACCAATCTGGTATGTGCAAAAACCCCTTCCAACTGACAGAAAAGCGGCAAAAAGGGGAGCGAAACCGGGGGCGAAAGTGCCTCCGAAGCTGGCCTCCACCCCGCCTCAACCCACCCTATTCCTGTATGACCGTGGGTTTTGCCGCGGGCCAAGCATATGCATTATACTTCCGATTGGCCTTTTGCGAGTTTCAAAGTGGGAATCGCAGAGTGATCGAGGGATGCGTCCCATGCGATTGGTGCGGCTCCATCAGGGCAGCTCTTTCGCCCGCCGCGGCCAATCGGAACGCCTGGGCCGGGGTCTCGACGCAGCGTAGTTCTTGCGAGCGCAGAGTGGTAAGCGCCTCGGGTCGCGACCTTGGCTCGTGACCCCTTGGCTCGCGACCCCATGGCTCGCGTGAGATAACAATTTGCCGCTGAAGATCACAATCCTGGTGGGAACGATGACCGGCACCGCCGAGATGGTGGCGCAAGAGGTCGAGACCGCGCTGGAGGCGGCCGGCCACCAGGCCAGCATCCAGATGATGGATGGCCTCGACGCCAGCGCGTTCTCCAACCCCGGCCCATTCCTTATCTGCACCTCCACCTACGGCCAGGGAGACGTTCCCGACAACGCGCAGGCGCTGTTCAACAGCCTTGAGGCGCAGCGGCCCGACCTGTCGTCGGTGACCTATGGCGTGATCGCGCTCGGCGATCGCACCTATAAAGACACCTACTGCCAGGGCGGATTGCGCTTCGACCGTCTGCTGACCGAACTCGGCGCCAGGCGCGCGGGCGACATCCTGATGCACGACGCCAGCTCCGGCACGCTGCCCGAAGAGGTGGCGGGGCAATGGGTGGTGCCCTGGGTAGAGCAGCACCTCAGCAATCTCTCCTTGTCATCCTGAGCAAGGAGTCCGCCGCGGCGGACGACGAGTCGAAGGACCCCTATACCTACGACTGTCATCGCGAACCCGCCACGGCGGGAAGGACCTGCTGGCGCTTAGCCCTTGGCACTTAGCACTTAGCACTTGGCACTTGGCACTTGGCACTTAGCATTTGGCACTCAGCTTTTGCTCGTTGCTACCTGCTTCCAGTGTGTCATCCCGAACCCGCCACGGCGGGAGGGACCTGCAGTTCGCGCGCGCGCTTGGCTCTTCGCCGCTTCGATTTGTCATCACGAGGCCGTGTTTTGGCCGAGGGATCTGTTCTTTGTGCGCTCCGCGATGCTGCGCGCCGGGCCTTCGGCAGAGCGGAAGATTCAGTCCGCAGGACGGAACAACCTGTAGCCCAAGACGGAAGTCTTGGGTGACGGGTATCTCTTGGATATTCTGGAGCCCCTTTAGGGGCGGCACAATGTGTGTCGTCCCTGAAGGGACTCTTGATTCCTGGAATTGCCGTGACCCAAGGCGGAGCCTGTCCTGAGCGAAGTCGAAGGATCCTGGGCTTCAGATTGTTCCGTTCTTCGAACTCGGGGTGTTGCACTGCGCGCAGATCGGAAGACGAAATCCGTTCTCTTCTCTGACCATCGACAACTGAGCACCGACAGGAATTGGTCGAGGTCGATCCTTGCCCGTGGAAGTTCACGCTTCGTGAATCCCACTCATTCCAACCGATGGAATGAGTGGGGCACCCGGCGATCATTCGACCGGGGAGCATGGCAGGTCCCACATTTCCCGACAGACAGATCGGAAATGTGGGGCACCCCGCCGGTCACTCCGGACTGGCGGCCGAAAGGTTTTTAGAACCGCGCTGTTGCACTTGGTCCATCAATGTCTCGATGCCCTGCACCGCGAAGCTACCGGACCACGTCGGTGGCGCGCAGGGGAAGCCCAGCGCGCATCGCCCAGCTAGGTATGTCGGTAGGGACGCCAGGAAGTCCCGCACCTGGCCCAAGTACCGATTTGCCCGGCTCTCGCTTTCACGCAAGCAGTAGTCCGCGTGAAGTTTGCCGACGACCTCTTGGCAGTATTGAACCCCGAAGTCGAAGGGGCCCTTGGGATTCTGAAAGCGAACCGATGCGAGCAGATGAAGGAGCAGCTCGTCGGCTACATCGATGACCAACAACACTGGCTTCTTACATTCGAGCGCAGTGTCCAACTCAGTCAGCACCCACAACGAAGCGATCGACGTACGTGTTAACAACCCAACGCAACAGGCACACTGCTCGATCGCTGCGCGGACACATTTGGCGATTGGCCGTCGATACTCAATGTCGCTTTCGAACATCCAAGCGCCGATTTGCATATTCGCCAAAGCAGACACCATCGCAGTTGCTAGCACGGCATCATTGTGGGTGTGTGACAAAAATGCGCGTGGCGCCGATTCATCAACGTGGGTGGCGGAAGTAAGAGTTTGAGGCGAGTCGAGTCGTTCGGAAGCCGGTTGACTCGGCCAAGGAGCGCGGTGAACGTTGGTGCTACCCCAAAGCGCCAATGCAGTTCTGCGATCGGGGTACGTCGCGCGACGGATATGGGCCTCTGCAGGAAGGCCATCCTCTAACTGCTTACGGTACCTCGCCTCGTGGCGAGTCAGAGCTTGGTCGACATCGTCCAGGTCCACTTCGAAGCCCCGCCGCACGAGTTCGTTGGTAAGCTGATCTGTGGTGCGCCACGTTGCCTCACGGGGACCTTCATGAGGAAGGTTATCGAGCAGCGTTGTGATCTGCGCAATGATTTCGGATTCGGAGGGAGTCTTACGGCTGTCCATGGCGATTGGTTGCCAAGTATATCGCGAGTTCCGTCATGCGAAACTGTCTATTCCAGTTCAGCGTAAATTAACGCCTAAGCTGCTTGTTTCCGGTGCGGGTTTCCTATCTTCGCCACCATCTCGGTGTTCGCCAAAACACGACCTTTCTCACGGAAGAGTAGAAAGTTGACGGGCGGGTGGCCCGGGCAAGCATTCTGAATAGATGAAGACACCCGTGGGTGCCCCCCTTCGGCTGCGCTCAGGGCAGGCTAACCATCGGTTGGTTGGGCGGGGATTTTGACTTTCGTTGCTCTTGGACGCGAAGTATCCTAAGCCTTGAACCCAATGGCACTGCAGACGAAAATCCCCATGCAACCAAACGAAGGTTGCATGGGGCACCCACGTGAGTGTTGCCCGGGCCACCCGCCCGAGGTTGATCCTTGTCCGTGAAAGTTCTCGCTTCGTGTATCCCACTCATTCCAACCGATGGAATGAGTGGGGCACCCGCCCAAGACGCGGTCGGATGCTTCTATAGAACCAGTCCCGCCCGCTGAGACTCCTAGAAATCGGAGGGGTTTTTCGGTCCTGCCAGTTCCTTTGTCTTTGCTGAGTCGACCACCAGTATCACTGATGTTTCGAGGGGGTCGTGAGGGAGTAGGAACAAGTTGCCCATTTCAGACAAGATTTTCCCACTAAATGCAACCGCCAGGTCATCGCCTCTAATTTCGTTAATAGCTATAAAATCTGTGCCTTGTGTCCAGAAAGAATACCGACCGCTAAAGCGTGCACCTAAACGATTCTGATATTCCTTCGTGCCATTCTCGAAAGCCTTGCCATATTTTTCAACTGCTGCCCCGACGGCGTTTTCAAAATCCGAGCGGCCAAATGGCACTTGAATCCTGTAGAGCCTTGCATTCACAAATTCATAAAAAGCTGCCGTTTGCACGCCTAGAATCGTAGTCAGTAGTGCGCAGTTAGTTTGATTTATCGTTTGGAAGCATCCCAACGATCGTGGAATTACCTTTGATTGCGCAGCTAGGCAATCTTCGAACTTGTCAAATCCACCGAATTGCCCTTTTTGCTGCGATTCGTGTTTTTGGTGCTTCGTTGGCAGTGGCCGTTCGCAACTCTTAACGGGGTCAATTTGTGGATACCTGCTCTGGAACTCTTGCAGGGATTCTCCCAGCGTGTCCTCTTTGAATCCCCAGCGTTGGGCTGTAGCGTTGAGGCTGAACAGGACTATCAGGAATATGATGGCGGGTTTCACAGTTTCACGTTCTCGAATTGACGCCATACGTGGCAATATCCCGTCAGTGTCCTATAATTTGTCGATGATGGTCAGTGATGACAGTCACCCACATCTGTGTCGCCGCGGGTGGCCCATAATTGCCTTCGGTTGGCAATTATGGGATAACGAAGCAGGCTGTAGCACGATCATTCGATCAGGAAGCATCGTAGTTCCCACATTTCCCAAATGATGGGAAATGTGGGCCACCCGACCCACTTTCAGACCTCTCGTAAGACTTCCCATCCCGCACATTTCAAGCTACACGAACGTGGGGCGTCACCGAATTTTCTTGACTGCAAGTCCCGCGTTGTCGCCACAATGAACTCACACAAGGAAATGCGCCATGAATAACTTCAAAACTAATCTAGTTGGGTTTGTCATGTTATTGAGTGTTTGCGGCTCCTGTATTGCGCAGACTCACGTACTGAACCTTCCGCCCGAGCCCAAGCAGATGACCGTTCAGGATGTCATCAAGTTGTCGAAGGCTGGCTTCAGTGATGACCTCATCATTCAACAGATCCGCCAAACCGGTCAGCGCTTTAATCTTTCAACAGATCAGCTTCTCCAATTGAAGACGGCTTCGGTTAGTGAAAAAGTCATCCAGTTCATGATTAATCCCGCGACTGCTTCGGTGACCTCGCAGCCCGCCCCCTCGGCGGCTCTGCCAGCTTCATCGCCGAACAAACTCGAACCAGCCCGAACAGCGGAACCGACTGCGGCCGCATTACCGACGGAGATCGGGGTGTATGCCCAGCAGAAGGGAAGGTGGACGGAGATACTTCCCGAGGTAGTCAATTGGAAAACTGGTGGCGTTACGAAGAGCATTGCGACGGCCGGGATAGTGAAGGGGGATGTAAACGGTCATGTCAACGGGTCGAGCAGTAGAAACCATGTGACCTCGCCGGTTGAATTCCTGATCGTCGCACGCGAAGGCGACGCTATCACTGAATATCAGTTAGTAAGGCTTCACGAACACGGCAGTAGCCGGGAGTTCCGGACAGTGACTGGCGGCGTGTTTCATGTTTCCGGAGGTGCAACTCGCGATCTTGTGGCGTTCGATGGGACAAAGGTCTCGTCTCGCACATATTCCGTCAGGCTTGGGAACTCGCAAGGTGAGTATGGATTCATACCTCCCGGAGCCTTCACTTCGATGAATACCGCCTCGGCTGGGAAGATTTATTCGTTCAAGATACTCGAGTAGAGCGAGGTCGTAGCCGGGTGCCATACGCATTCCTTCGGTTGGAATGAGTGGGATATCACACGGTTGACCCCGCGACGTCGGAGAGCGCGTCTCTGATAGCCATTCAGCCTTGGGGAGCGAGAGCGGAGCTTGAGCGGTGCCTCGAAGGTTCCTATCGACTTCATCTTGGTTTAGGGCTTCAGCCTCAGGGGCTGAAGCCCGACTCGTTACGAGGCTTTTCGGTCCGACTGAAGTCGGGCCCTGATACAAGGCAAAACCCCCACCCCGCCAACAGAAGGCGGAATGGGGCACCCAGTCGAACAGCAGGTCCTTCACTTCGTTCAGGATGACAACCCGAAAATCCCCACCCCGCCAACGGAAGGCGGAATGGGGCACCCGTCGAACAGCAGATCCTTCACTTCGTTCAGGATGACAACCCGAAAATCCCCACCCCGCCAACGGAAGGCGGAATGGGGCACCCCGTCGAACAGCAGATCCTTCACTTCGTTCAGGATGACAACCCGAAAAATCCCACCCCGCCAACGGAAGGCGGAATGGGGCACCCAGGCGAACAGCAGATCCTTCACTTCGTTCAGGATGACAACCCGAAACATACCCACCCCGCCAACGGAAGGCGGAATGGGGCACCCAGGGTGAACTGCGGATCCTTCACTTCGTTCAGGATGACAACCCGAAAATCCCCACCCCGCCAACGGAAGGCAGAATGGGGCACCCCGTCGAACTGCATATCCTGCACTTCGTTCAGGATGACAACCCGAAAATCCCCACCCCGCCAACAGAAGGCGGAATGGGGCACCCAGACGAACTGCAGATCCTTCACTTCGTTCAGGATGACAACCCGAAAAATCCCCACCCCGCCAATGGAAGGCGGAATGGGGCACCCAGGTCGAACAGCAGATCCTTCACTTCGTTCAGGATGACAACCCGAAAATCCCCCACCCCGCCAACGGAAGGCGGAATGGGGCACCCCGTCGAACAGCAGATCCTTCACTTCGTTCAGGATGACAACCCGAAAATCCCTCACCCCGCCAACGGATGGCGGAATGGGGCACCCCGTCGAACAGCATATCCTTCACTTCGTTCAGGATGACAACCCGAAAATCCCCACCCCGCCAACAGAAGGCGGAATGGGGCACCCAGACGAACAGCAGATCCTTCACTTCGTTCAGGATGACAACCCGAAAATCCCCACCCCGCCAACGGATGGCGGAATGGGGCACCCGCGGCTCCACGTTGCGTTTGTGGAGACGCCGGTTTATCGAATCTACGGCTGGAATGTTTTAAGTGCAGGACGCGCCATCAGTAGCGCGAGGATCACGTGGAGAAGAGCCGCCGGCCAGAGCAGATATCCGGAGAAGTCTCCGCCCGCCCCAAGATAGCCGAGAAAAAGTCCTGCCAATAGGTTGTAGGTAAACAAGGCCCGAACGCTTTGGTCTGCGGGCCTGTTCCCCTTCGGCCAACATGCGACGCCAAGGGCAAGCAATCCAAATCCAGCTACCCGGGCGACGGCCAGACCGCTGCCCGGGAGCTCGACACCTAAGAGCAGGCGCCCGACCACAGCCGGCACCGCGATCAAGGCGATGCCGGTCAGTGCCTCGATGGCGGAGGACAACATCACCAGAATTCCTATCATCAGCGCTCCCGGAGTTAAGTCTTCTCGCCGAAGTATGTCCCTCTGGCTAAGGCAACTTCGCACTTCGTGTGCCCTGATAGTGCGGACCTTTAGGCCGGCGGATACCAGTTATTCCCAAGGCTGGGCTTGCGTCCCACTGCTTTGCAGGCTGTTACGAAACTCGTGCCATCCGCTAAAGCGGACTCGGAGTTTCCCACTTACGCTTACCCAGCGCTGAATGAAGCGCTGGGCTATCCTGTGTCGCCGCGATGCGGCTGGAACCTGCTTTGTCCGACCGCGCCAACTTAGCATAGAGTTTCGTAACAGCCTCTTTGCAGCGGGATGCAATCCTCAAAACGAGTGTAGCCACCTTACGCGGCGCTGAAGCGTCGCACTACCCAAGCTTGCCGCACTACCCAATCTTGATACAACAACGCCACGCCGCCTAGTTGTTGACTCTGGCCATGGCGTCGTCCATCTTTCTCTGGTCTTCCGCCGACAACTGCGACGGCCCAAGCTTATAGTTCAGCTTGTCGATGGTCCCGGTAAATGCGAACGGCACTTCATAGCTGAAGTCCACGGGAGTGCGGGTATCAAGCCCGATGTCAAAGGTCTCATCGATCGACATCAGCAGCGGAATCGTGTGCTCGATCTTCTTGCGCGCGACCTCCTTGCCGTCCACTGACAACACGCCAGTACCGCCCTTCGCGGGACCGGGCCCATCGTATTTGAAGTCGAAGACGATGGTGTGCTTGCCCTCATCCAACGAAGACAGCCCCTGCCAGCGGAAGCGCTCCAGGTCGAGGAAGTTGTAAACGAATACCGGCCGGCCACGGCCGATGTGGAAGAGATCGGTGGCGAAGGACAGAAGTAGTCCGAGTAGCGCGATCAGCAACAGAGCGTAGCCGAAGCGCTTTCTCCAACGGCCTGCGCGTCCGACAATCAGCAGAAGAATGCCGAAGATCAACAATCCCAGGCCGATGTACTTGAACAATGTGCTGCTGAATATCCAACTGGCACTCGGACTCAGCATGAGCGCGTAACCGCCGAAGCGCCCGCCCAGGGTAGCTATTACTCCCTCTGCGCCACCGGAAGGGATAGTGACGTTGGCGGTGATGATGTAGTCGCGGTCGAGAATACTGGGAGCGTTCCCCACTGGAATTCCAGGATTCACGCCGGTATAGGTGAAGTCGGTGACGCCCGCGGTAGCACTGGGTTTCGGCGCAAGCAAGCGCACGAAGCCCGAGTTATCCAGCGGCAAGACCTGGTGTGCCGCGGCCTCTTTCAGGAACAGCGCCTGCATTTCTTTCAGCTTGTCGGGATTGCTGGCCGCCAGATCGTTGGCCTCCGAATAGTCCTGGGCGATGTTGTAGAGCTCCCACTTGTACTGGTTCATGGGCGGCATGGTGCCTGTTCCCAGTTCCCAAGGCGGAGAAGGCGGCGTGGTAGCGGCGATCCAACCGTCGTGATAGATGGCGCGGTTGCCCACCATTTCGAAATACTGAGTATCGCGCTTCGACGGTGCATTGGCATTGGCCGAATCGAAGGTGTAGACCATGCTGACGCCTTCAATCGGCTTCTGCTTGATGCCATTGACCATGTCAGGAGCCTGAATGCCGGCGGCTTCGAGAATCGTCGGAACGATATCAATCACGTGATGGAACTGGGTGCGAATCCCGCCCGGGTCTGTGATATGGCCGGGCCATGAGATCGCCAGACCCTGCCGGGTACCGCCGAAATGCGAGGCCACCTGCTTGGTCCACTTGAAGGGCGTATCAAACGCCCACGACCAAGCGACCGACATATGTGGGTAAGTTTTGTCCGAGCCCCAGTCGTTATAGTGCAACGCATTGTAGGCCAGAACGGGCTTGACCTCGGGCTGGTTGAGAATGCCATTGTAGGCGGTCAACTGGTTGAAGGTGCCGTAAAGACTGCCTTCCGCACTGGTACCGTTGTCGCCGTCGATGTAGATGATCAACGTGTTATCGAGCTTGCCCATCTTCTGGACTTCGTCGATCACGCGGCCAATTTCATAATCGGTATAAGCGGTGTAGGCAGCAAACACCTCCGCCTCGCGGGCGTACATCTTCTTTTCCGCCGGGCTGAGGGAGTCCCACTTCGGCAGCTTAGCTCCGCCATAGTCGGCTTGTCCGTCGGGCCACGGGGTCAGCGTAGTGTTAGGTGGAATGACGCCGAGCCGCTTCTGATTTTCGAAGATCTGCTCGCGCATCTTCTCCCAACCCATGTCGAACTTGCCCTTGAATTTATCGATCCACTCCTGCTTCGGCTGGTGGGGCGAATGTGAGCCGCCAGGCACGTAATAAAGGAAGAACGGCTTGTCTGGCGCCGACGCGTTCAGCTCGCGCATGTAGCGGATGGCATCGTCTGCCATGTCGGTGATGAGGTTGTAGCCCGGGTGGCCGACCCAGGGAAACACCTGCGTGTGATCACGAAACAGATAAGGTTCCCACTGATCGGTCTCGCCGCCCATGAATCCATAAAAATATTGGAAGCCCATGCCTGACGGCCATTGATCGAAGGGACCAGCCGCACTGCTGTACTGGAAACCTGGCGTGTTGTGGTTCTTGCCAAACCACGAGGTCGCGTAGCCGTTTTCCTTCAGGATCTCGCCGACGGTGGCATTATCAACGCCGATGATGGAGTCGTAGCCAGGGTATCCGGTGGCCAGCTCACCAATCACGCCGAAACCTACTGAGTGATGATTACGTCCCGTGATTAATGCAGCACGCGTTGGCGAGCAGAGTGCGGTGGAGTGGAACTCGGTGTAGCGCAGACCCGCCTTGGCAATCCGATCCAGGTTGGGCGTTGGAATAATGCCGCCGAAGGTGCTGGGGACGCCGTAGCCCTGGTCGTCCGTCATGATGAGGAGCACATTGGGCGCGCCTTTGGGAGGCACCACGCGCGGCGGCCACCAGGGAGTGGAATCCTTCGCGTCTTCCTTGATCACGCCGCCGAATGGCGGAGCTGGCGCCGGAATTTGATTGCCTTTGATGGTAGTGGTGGCGCTGGGCTGACCCAACGTGCCCGTGACCTGCTGCGCGACGACACCCGCGCCGGTAAACAAACTTGAGACCGCGAGAGTCCCCAAGGCAAGATTGCGGACGCCTGCTCCCAGATCCATAGGATTTCCTCACACCCCTAAATTTTGCGAATCTCCACCGCGGAGAGCCTCACTGGCCGGACCGATGAGATACACGGCGACGAAATCCGCTCTGCACACATGGAGCGGGCACCAGTGAAATGTCCTGAAAAGGTGCGGCGAGTCTAGTCCTCAGGCGTTGCTAAGGCAACTTAATAAAGTACAAGGCTCGAACTGAATTAGTACCAGGGCGGGGGAGCCACAACCGGTGAGGGAGCACCCCGTCGAACAGCAGATCCTTCACTTCGTTCAGGATGACAACCCGAAAAATCCCCACCCCGCCAACGGAAGGCGGAATGGGGCACCCAGACGAACTGCAGATCCTTCACTTCGTTCAGGATGACAACCCGAAAATCCCCACCCCGCCAACGGAAGGCGGAATGGGGCACCCCGTCGAACAGCAGATCCTTCACTTCGTTCAGGATGACAACCCGAAAATCCCCACCCCGCCAACGGATGGTGGAATGGGGCACCCCGTGAGTGTTGCCCGGGCCACCGCCTTCGACGATGTGACCGTCGTAGGCTATACGCCATCGAAGTCTCCAGTTCGAAGTGATCGTGCAGTTCCCTTGTGACCCTTAACATCAGGCGGAGTTGGATTGGTGAAGAGAATGCGTTGCCCGCCCGGGCCACCCGGCTCGTTGGTGCTACGGTTTGGCTATCTGCAGCGTCAACTCCTGTGATTGGACGGCATTACACGGTTACCTAGAAGTTATATCCCGACCATTGATCCCATTTCGAAGTTGACCTACTGTTGGACCGCTCCACGGACTCCCTAGTGAAAGTGGGAATGTCCCTGGGCTCTTCGCAAAAACAGAAATGCCGACAAGGAATTCTGAAGAGGCCTCTAAAGGGTATCCAGGCTGGCTAAGAGAGCTTGGGTCGCAGGGTTAGGCATTGGCGTTGCTCCGGTCGGCCATATTCCGTTTGAAGGCCAGGCGACCGTGGCCTAGCAAGGGGCACCGCCGAAAGTCCGATTATTGTTACTCACCCTTGACGACGAATCCTGCTTCGCCGCAACCGTGTACCAGATCGTCCTCAGGTTCGGGCAGGAAGGGAGAAAGACAATGAGCATAAGAAGGCTTTTCTACTCGGCGCTGGCCGTGCTGGCAATATCGCTTCCGTTGGTCCAGCAAAGCACTGCACAAGTACCTTGCGGTCCAACAATTACCCCGCCCCCAACGCTTTCCGTTAACTGGCCGCAGTTCCGGTTTGATCCCAAACACAGCGGCTGCAACCCGTATGAGTTCATTCTGAGTCCCGCCACCGTCGGCAACCTCGTTCTAGATTGGCAGTATGCGACGGGGAATTCTTCCGGTGCGTCTTCGCCGGCGATAGCCAACGGGGTGGTGTACGTCGGGTCTTGGAACGGTAACGTGTACGCCTTGACCGCTGGCACCGGAATACTCCGCTGGGAGTACGCGACGGGGAGCAACGTCTATTCTTCGCCGGCGGTCGCCAACGGTGTGTTATACATCGCGTCCGTAGCCTTCCCCAACACTTTGTATGCCTTGAACGCCGCCACCGGAGCACTCCTGTGGCAGTACACGCCCGGCCTCTTTGTCTATTCTTCGCCGGCGGTGGCCAACGGGGTGGTGTACATCGCGTCTGTGGACAATAACGTGTACGCCTTGAATGCCAGCACGGGAGCACTCCTGTGGAAGTACACGACGGGGAGTGCTGTGGTCTCTTCGCCGGCGGTGGCCAACGGCGTGGTGTACGTCGGGTCCGATGACAGTAACCTGTACGCCTTGAACGCCAGCACGGGAGCACTCCTGTGGAAGTACACGACGGGGAGTGCTGTGGTCTCTTCGCCGGCGGTGGCCAGCGGCGTGGTGTACGTCGGGTCCGATGACAGTAACCTGTACGCCTTGAACGCCGCCACGGGAGCACTCCTGTGGAAGTACGCGACGGGAGGGTATATCGAGTCCTCGCCGGCGGTGGCTAACCGCGTGGTGTACGTCGGGTCCGATGACAGTAACCTGTACGCCTTGAACGCCAGCACGGGAGCACTCCTGTGGAAGTACACGACGGGGAGTGCTTCGGTCTCTTCGCCGGCGGTGGCCAACGGCGTGGTCTACGTCGGGTCCGATGACAATAACCTATACGCCTTGAACGCCAGCACGGGAGCACTCCTGTGGAAGTACATCACGGGAAATTATGTCTCCTCGTCGCCGGCGGTAGCCAACGGCATGGTATTCGTCGAGTCCTGGGACGGGTATCTCTATTCCTTCCATCTGCCCCATCAGTGATGCCGGGTCCCTACTCATTCCACCGGTTGGAATAGTGGGATATTACACGGTTGACCTCGCGCCGTCGGAGGCCGCGTCTGTGATAGCCATTCAGTCTAGGGAGCGACAGCGGAGCTTGAGCGATGCCGCGAAGGTTCCTATCGACTTCGTCTTGGTTTAGGGGGCTTCAGCCTCTGGCCGCGCAGGGGCTGAAGCCCGACTCGTTACGACGCTTTTCGGCCCGACTGAAGTCGGGCCCTGATACAAGGCAAAATCCCCACCCCGCCAAAGGAAGCGGAATGGGGCACCCAATCAACATCCCCACCCCGCCAACAGATGGCGGAATGGGGCACCCCGTCGAACAGCAGATCCTTCACTTCGTTCAGGATGACAACCCGAAACATCCCCACCCCGCCAACGGAAGGCGGAATGGGGCACCACGTCGAACAGCAGATCCTTCACTTCGTTCAGGATGACAACCCGAAAATCCCCGCCAACGGAAGGCGGAATGGGGCACCCCGTCGAACTCCAGATCCTTCACTTCGTTCAGGATGACAACCCCGAAACATCCCCACCCCGCCAACAGATGGCGGAATGGGGCACCCGAACCGTAGATCGAAGGTCGTCGCTAGTCGATCGTCACTGGGATGCTGACGCTGTGGGTCAGGCTGCCGCTGACTGCTTGAACCGTGACCGTGCCACTCAGCGGAGTGAAGTTATTGTTGTTGTTGTTGGAGCCGCCTCCGCTGCAGGCGAGCATGCCCAGAACCAAAGCTAATCCCATCACGGAGAGCATAACGTTGCGAAGGATGGCTGCGCTTCGTGCTCGCTGTCCGAAAAGGGTTCTCCTGCGCCGTCCGAAGGGAATGAAACAAACCGCGGCGAGGCCGAAGCTGAGATCGATTCCCATGTGGCCGGGAAGGCCGTACGGACGGAGAGCCGAGGAACTGGTTGCGACTACGGTGAGGGTCGCGCTTTGTCCCGCGTTAACCGTGTTGGGATTGAGCGAACAGGTGGTCGCGCCCAGCGTTGAAGATACCGTGCAGGTGAGAGCGATGCTGCCTGAGAGTGCTCCGCCGGTCGCGGTCACGGCAATGGTAGAGGTTCCGCTGGTGCCATGGGTTATGGAAAGAGAAGTCGGATTGGCAGAAATGGTGAAGTCGGCGCCCGCGCCACCAGTCCATGCCGCCGTCAGCGCGCCTACGTCGAACGAACCCAGACCTGTAACCAGGTCATAGCCGGTTCCGGCGCTGTAGCCCATCATTCCGTTCGAGCCACAATTTTTGCTTCCTGTCTGGCATGGGACGATGTTGTTGCCGGTGGTGATGTCATGGAAGGCAGACGGTGTGCTGCTCGCCAGCGAATACAACATCGGGTTCACGTTGCCGAGGCGCATTCCGAGCTTTTGGTTCAGCAGAGTAACGATGCCGGAGAAGATCGGCGATGCGACGGAGGTGCCACCAATGACGTCGAGGACGCAGCCGGGATCGGTGCCGGTCGAGCAAGTGCCTGCGCGATAGCCGTTGACGCAGCTTCCTTGCGAGCAGATCAAGTAGCCGTCGTGATTCGGCGAGGCGCTAAGCGAGATGTCGGGCACGTCGCGCTGGCCATCGGCGGGAACTCCGGTACCGGTTTGCCAGGAAGGCTTACTGAAAAGCGAGCTGACGCCTCCGCCGGTCGCTGAGATGGTTTGGGCGTCGGAGTCGTTCCAGGCTGTCTCAGGAATGTATTCGAGCGCTGTGGAACTTGTGTCGCTCACGCTGGTAGACCCGTTCCAATATGGAGGGTCGGAAGCGGCGGAACAGTTTTGACCTTGCGAGTTACAGGTAACCGCGCCCGCAGTGTCGCCGGTGAAAGTGGTGCCTCCCATGCCGGTCACGTACACGGTTGAAGCAGGTACGTCGACGGCCAGGCCCATCGTCGCGGGATCACCAGTATCACAGTCAGCAGCGCCGGCATCTCCTGAAGCGGCGGCTATGGTCTGGCCCTGCGCGTTGGCCTGTTGCAGAACGTTGGTGAGCACTGTAATCGAAGACGCGTCGAAGTTCGCCTCGCAGTTTCCGTAGCTGATACTGATCACCGGCGCCAGGTTGTTGGTGACGATGTATGGCAACGAGGTGAAGAGCGCGTTGTCGGAATAAACAAAGAAGATCTGCGCGTTGGGGGCAACGGCTCCGCTCCATTCGAGGTCAAGGTTGGCTTCGTCGACGTCAGCGGCGCTGTAGGTCGGAGTGCCCGTTTTCTTGAATGTCAGATTGATGGCGGGAAGGCCGGCGAGGGAGCGGAATCTGTCGATGTCCGCGTGAGTGCCGTCGTCGTTCTGCGTTAGCAGCGTTTGCCCGACCACCGCGATCGACTCCCCATCACCTTTAATCCCCGAGTTGTACAGGCTGTTGACGTTGTAGATGGTGCCGACGTCACCGGGGGCCAGGAAGTGATTGCCGGAAACGCTGGAGGTGAAGTGTGCGATGGGCCTGGCCCGCGGCCGGAAATTGTTGAGCGAAGTGATTCCCGCGACCGCGCCGGCAAACGCTGCCGGGACTTGCGGCGATGCGATGTTGGCGTAATGAGTCTCACCCTGATATTGGACCTGGTGAATGGGCGTGCGAAACGCGGCAGAAGCTTGTCCGGCATTTCCGTCGAAAGCGATGGAGTTGTGGCTACGGGAAACGGTGACGTTGCGGAAGCCGTGCGACTGCAGCCATACCGTGACCTTGGCCAGGTCGCTCGGGTTCATGCCAAAACGGTTGCCGTATTGTTCGGGCGTCAGCCACTTGCGATAGTTGGGCGAGTTGGGCTCCTGCTGTTGCTGCAGAAGCTGGTCGAGCGCGGTCTGCTGCGCGGCGGTGGGCTTAAAGAAGATAGCCATTCGCTGCATCGGCATGCTGGGCGAAACACTGCCCTGGTCGACCGAGCGCGCGACATGCGGATGAACGCCGCCCGGCAGCAGCGCGACATCCGAGTCGCTAACCGAGCGCGTGATGCGCGGTGCGACGCTGGACTGGGCGAATGCGAAGGAAACAGCGATCAGCGAAAAGAGAATTACCGCAGCACAGCAAGAAAACCGGTTGCGATTCATACACACTCCGACCCGTACCCTTGGAATAAGACGCTGGCGAGTTCAATGCACACAGAATAATCCCTGTCGCCGCTAGTTCCAAACATGGAAAGAACCTTAGAATGCCGTTTGTGGCTTTGTAACTCTGTGATGAACCCGCCTATCCGGAAATTGTTTCGAGCCCACAATAGACATCATCGCCGCGGAGGCACGGAGAACGCGGAGGTAAGAGAATCGTCTGATTTTATCGTCGGCGGCAGTTGCAGCTCAACGTCCTGTTAACTCGATACTCCTAATAACCTGTTAATCTGCGTGACCTTGGTGATCCGTTTTTAGGCTTTTCCTCGGTGCCTCTGTGGTGAAATCGTAGGTCTCGTATAATTTCCCTTTACCCACTTCGCCGGGGCGCAAGCCAATCCAACGGCGGACGATCGGACTCATACCATGACAGAAATTGAACTGATTCTTGCCCGCGAGGTCCTCGACTCCCGCGGAAATCCTACCGTTGAAGCGGATGTCATTCTCGAAAGCGGCGCCCGGGGCCGCGCTACCGTTCCCAGCGGAGCCTCGACTGGCGAGCTTGAAGCGGTCGAGCTGCGCGACGGCGACAAGGGGCGCTATCTCGGCAAAGGCGTGCAGAAGGCGGTTGAGAACATTGAAGAGGTCATCGCGCCCGAACTGGAGGGCCTCGATGCCAGCGAACAGCGCGAGCTTGACACCATCATGTGCGAGCTGGATGGAACACCCAACAAGAGCAAGCTGGGAGCGAACGCGATCCTTGCCGTTTCAATGGCGGCATCGCGGGCAGTGGCCGATCACCTGGGCGTGGAGCTCTATCAGTATCTCGGCGGATTCACGGCCAGCCTGCTGCCGACGCCGATGATGAACATCCTCAACGGCGGCGCTCATGCCGACAGCAGCGTCGATTTCCAGGAGTTCATGGTCATGCCGGTGGGAGCGCCCTCGTTCAGCGAAGGGCTGCGCTGGGGTGTGGAAACATTTCACACGCTCAAAGGCGTGTTAAAGAAGAAGGGCTACAACACTGCTGTCGGAGATGAGGGCGGATTCGCGCCGTCGTTGAAGTCGAACAGTGAAGCCATCGAGGTTATTCTCGAAGCCATCACGCAGGCGGGATACAAGCCGGGTGAGCAGATTGCCATCGCGCTCGATCCCGCAGCCAGCGAGTTTTACGACAGCGACAAAAAGAAGTATGTCTTCAAGAAGTCGGACAAGAGCGAGCACTCGAGCGAGCAGATGGTGAAGTTTTACGCCGACTGGGCGCGGCAGTATCCCATCGTGTCGCTGGAAGATGGGCTGGCCGAAAACGATTGGGATGGATGGAAGATTTTGACCGACGAGCTGGGCAGCAAGATTCAGTTGGTGGGCGACGACATCTTCGTGACCAACATTGAAATTTTTCAGCGCGGCATTGATTCAGGTGTGGCGAACTCGATCCTCATCAAGCTGAACCAGATTGGCACGGTCAGCGAAACCATCGACTGCATCAACCTGGCGCGCGAGAATCGCTATACCACTGTCATCTCGCATCGCTCGGGCGAAACCGAAGACACCTTCATCGCCGACCTGGCAGTGGCCACGGGCGCAGGGCAGATCAAGACCGGCTCGGCCTCACGTACCGATCGCATCGCCAAGTACAACCAGTTGCTGCGCATCGAAGAAGAGCTTGGCACGGCTGCTCGCTTCAACGGGCTGAAGGCGCTGAACTATCGCGGGGAGTTGGTGAGCAAGGCAAAAGCGTAGGACGGGCTCTAAGTGGCGATCCAACACAGAAGATCGCTAATGTGTGGAGCACCCGCAGCCGAGGAGCGCACGCCGTAGGCGTGCAAGAGCTTAGCCCGGCGCTTTAAGCGCCGGGTGAGGGTTATGAAAGGATCTGAGTCCCGGAAGGGACGACAGCGGCTAACCTAAAACGTATCGCTCGTCATAAGAGACGCCGTATCTCCGCAACAGAGACGCAAACTCTTCTTCAAAGCTCCACTTTTTGTGGTGTTCCTCTTGCCCGTCGATGTATTGCGTCACCCGGGCACGCTGTGACTGGCTTACGCTGAAAGCGCCATATCCCTCCTGCCAGGCGAAGGCGCCAAAGCCTTCATTCATCCAGTGGGATGTGCTTCCCTTGACGGTCTGCATTGCCCCTGCGATTGTTATCGTTGAGGGTAGAGAAATGAGAACATGAAGATGATTCTTGGTTCCGCCCGCCGCGAGCAATGGGATTTTCTTGGCGCGTGTGAGGCCACCGACGTACGTCCACAATCGTTGTGGGTCGCGGATCAGATTCGCGCGATCCTTTGTGCTGAAGACGCAATGAAGGTAATTGCAGACGTAGGTGTGGGACATGGTTTAAGACTATTGCAGCTATGTAATCGGCGCTGTGATGGGGAGCACAGGTCCTCTGTCGTCCCTACGGGACTCTGGATCTCTGATGATCGCGTTCCCGGCGCTGAAGCGCCGGGCTAAGCTCTGCCGTCCCTGCGGGACGGACGCATAATTTGTCCCACCGTGGTTGCCCCATCGTGAGTTTAGCTCTGCCACGCCTCCGGCGTGCGGTTGTTTGCAACCAACGGGAACATGGCCCTGATGCAACCTTCACAGGATCAAGGCATGGCGTGCAGCCCGGCTGGAGCGCGTGCCCCGCTACAACGCTCCCAATTCATCCTCTTCTCGCCAGCAATAACTCGATTCCAGCGAATACAAGGTCCAGCTTCGATTCCGGGAGTCGGCCCACGCGCTCAATTAAAAGAGCCTTGTCGACCGCGATCAGCTGCGAGACATTAGCAATGGAGTTTTTTGGCAAACCGGTGCTGCGCGTTGAAAGATGAACATTGCCCGGCATAAGGGCCCATTTCACATTGCTGGTCAAGAGAACACATACGACCGTAGCTATATGGCCGCGATTGAAAGAGTCGGATTGGACCACCAACACCGGTCGTCGAAGTCCCGGGCCTGATCCTCTGGGCGGTCCCAGCTCTGCCCACCAGATTTCCCCCTGTGAGATCACCACTCGCTTCTCTTAAGAATCCTGCGCGCTGCGGCGGTAACGAATGGATCCTCCAGTTCGCCGATTTGGGAGCAGGCGCGGTTTACAGCCTCGGTGATTTCGTCTGGCGAGTGCCGGGCCACATATTCGCGGAGAGCATCACTGAAAATTCGACTGCGAGAACGCTTGGTACGGCGGGCCAGCCGCTCCGCCCTTTCGAATACGTCGTCGGGAATTGAAACCGCCGTTTTCATACCGAAAGTATAACCCATTTCATCTGGGGATGGGATCGCCTGAAGGCAGTGCGGCTACGGCTTGATCATCCAGACGACGTACCCGGGTTTTTGTAATTCTCTAGTTTTCTGCCGTCATTCTTTCGGGGCTTCAGCAGCCGTTCTATCATCACCCTCGAATCGCACATGGTCACGATAGCTTGGTCTGTCGTCGAAGAATGCGTCGGTCAGCGAAGTGATCTTCAGCGCTTGCTGAAGTTGGCCGAGATCGACCGCCCCCGATATTTTCACGACCGTCGCTTCCCCCGGTAGCAGGTCGAAGTAGTTATCAGAGAGCGTGACGTTGAGATCGCCGAATGAAAGATACACGTCGCGCGCTAGCGTGGCCGAGCGCAGGGTGATGGTGTATTCCTGCCCGCTGCCGGTGATCTCGGATTGAATGGCGGGCTTCAGCGGCAGCTTGAGGTTGCGCATGTGATCGAAGAAGAGATGATTCTGCGAAACCGTTTGCCCGGCGACTTTCAAGTGGAACACCAGAAACGTACTCTCGGGACCGGATGAGCCCTGCTTCTGCGCGGTCGATAAGTCTGCGTCCGACAGCGTCACGTAAACGGAACTCGATTGCGGCGGAATATGTACTGCCTGTGTCTTGTCGACCAAAGTCTTGCCATCGAAGCTGAGCAGCCTCACCTGAAGTTCGCCATCACTCGCTTGCAGCTTGTCGGAGACGACGTACACGTCGACCGCTCCATCGTGTGTATAGGGCGAGACCAGCAGGTCGCCGTAAAAGCGCCGGGCGTAATATTGCAGGGCCTTCCAGCGGCCGAAGTAGTCGATGCTCGACCACGATGCCACCGGCCAGCAATCGTTCAGTTGCCAGAACAGTGCGCCCATGGTGCGCGGCCGGTTGCGCCGCAGATGCTCGGCTCCGACTTTGATGGCTTCGGCTTGCTGCACCTGGCTGAGATAGACGAACGAGGCGAAGTCTTTCGGCTCGGGATATTCGCGCAGCACGTAGGTGAGAATGCGTTCGTTGCCGCCATGATTTTTCTGGTGTGCCATCATGATCGGCGAATCGATGGCCAACTGATCGGGCGCGGCGAAGCTGCTGATGGTGCGCATCTCGGGGAACGACTGGAAGCCGAACTCCGACATGAAGCGCGGGTCCTGTAGGTTGTAGTTGCTGATGGGTTCCAGTGCGTGCCACACGCCCCAGTAGTGCATGTCGCCTTTGTCCTGACTACCGGCAGGGGCTTCGAAATTGGCGCTGGGCGAGCTTGGCCAGTACGGCGTGGGCGCGCCATACTGCTCGACCACGCTTTTGATTATGTCGTGGAAGAGCACGACATAATCCTGCCAGACGCGCTCGCGCTGCGGCGGGGTGATGGATTCTTTGAAGGCGAGACGGTCTCCCCAGGTCTGCCATCCGGCTTCGATCTCGTTGTTGCCGCACCACAGCACGACGCTGGGGTGATCGCGCAGGCGCTTTACCTGCTGCACCGCCTCTTCACGCACGTTCTGCTGAAATGCGAGATCGCCGGGAACCATGTCGCCGCCGAACATGAACTCCTGCCAGACCATCAGGCCAAGTTCGTCGCAGATGTCGTAGAAGTCGTCGCTTTCGTAAATGCCGCCGCCCCATTCACGCACCATGTTCATGTGAGCGTCGCGCGCGGCTTGGAGAATCTGCCGATAGCGCGCGGGCGTGACCCGGCTGGGAAAGCTGTCGAAGGGAATGACGTTCGCTCCCTTGGCGAAGATCGGGATGCCGTTGACCACGAAGGTGAAGCTCTTGCCCCACTGGTCGGACACGCGGCGCAGCTCAATGGAGCGCAGGCCGGTCTTCAACGCAGCTCGCGCGACAACCACCTTGTTGATGAGCACCTCGGCCTCGACGCGATAGCGATCTTGGGCGCCGTAGCCGGCCGGATACCAGAGCTTGGGTGACGCGATGCGCACCGGCTGGCGAATGAGATTGGTTCCGTTGTCGAGTGGAAACTTCGCGTCCTCCCACGCAAACGCCACGTTGCCGGATGGATCCGTCATCTTCACTCGGATGGTTGCGGTTTGTGGCTTGCTCGACTCGACTTCGATATTGGCAACCAGCTCCGCCAAATCGCGTGTCACCTTCTGCTGCTCAATATGCAGGTTTTCGATGCGCGCGCTGTCCCATGCCTCCAGCCGCACCGGCTTCCAGATGCCGATGGTGATGAAGCGCGGGCCCCAATCCCAGCCATACTGATACGCCGCTTTGCGGGTGTAGGGCGCGGTGGCGACGTTCTCCTCGTTGCCTTCGTTGGCGGTCGAGACCGACGGCAGAATGTACGGCAGCGCCTTCACCTTGGGGATCATCGAGGTGACCGGCGAGTGAAACACAATGCGCAGTGTGTTGGGCCCGGGCTTCAACAGCGGCCGCACGGGGACGCGCCAGCGGCGGAACATGTTGTCGGCGGTGAGGACTTGCCGATCGTTGACGAACACTTCGGCAAACGTGTCGAGTCCATCGAAGACGAGATCGATGTGCTCGCGTTTGAGCGTGCTTGCGTCAACCTGAAATGTTGTGCGGTACTCCCAATCGGTGAGGCCGATCCATTGCAGGCGCGACTCATTGTCGCCGTAGAAAGGATCGGGAATGAGGTGAGCCGCGAGAAGGTCGGTCTGCACAACGCCGGGCACTTGTGCTGCCTGCCAGCCCGTGACCTCAGGATGGCCAGAAGCATTCGAGCGCGCGGAATTGCCATCCTGAGTTCAGCGTTTGCGATAGCGGTTCTGCGGCGTGTAGTGACACAGCCCAAGCGAGAAGCAGCAATGACGAGCTCAGCAGAACAGCACGGTGCACCAGGAGTCTACGCATTGCGTCACCGCACGCCGAAGCAGACCCGTGGGGCTCCGGAGAGCCTCAAAATCCTAACGCGGTATGCGGCGGGCTTGCAAACCGGCCATTCGGCTTGATCATCCACACGACGCCGTCGCCGTGGGAACCACGGTTAGAAGTCGGTCCGTAGAACGTGCGGGGCCGCTGCCGGAGGCTATAATTCGAAAGCGATGAGGGAATCGGAAATTATTTTCGCGGTACAGGAGTCGACCGAGGGCGGTTATGAGGCCCATGCTCTTGGCCACCCAATCTTCACGCAGGCCGAGT
The DNA here is from genome assembly GCA_963846795.1 of uncultured Acidobacteriaceae bacterium. Classification (GTDB taxonomy): domain Bacteria; phylum Acidobacteriota; class Terriglobia; order Terriglobales; family Acidobacteriaceae; genus CAVVDY01. Next base: position 114,805 of record CAWJXJ010000009.1, on the reverse strand, counting down.
CGGTCGACGAACTGCGGCAGATTGTCCGCGATGCGGTACGCTGCCACTTTGAAGAGAACGAAATGCCAGCAGTTATTCGATTACATTTTGTTCACGATGAGGTTATCTCGGCTTGAAGCTGCCGCGCGACTTAAGCGGCTTCGAGCTGGCGAAACTGTTATCTCGCTTCGGCTACGAGATCACCCGACAAAAGGGCAGCCATATCCGCTTGACATCTCAATATCGCGGAGTTGAACACCACGTCACTGTCCCTGCTCATCGGCAGCTTAAGCTCGGCACTCTGAACGCCGTATTAACTGAAGTTGCGGCTTATCTTGAGATATCCCGAGCCGACCTGGATCGAAGCCTCTTCGGGAGCTAATTGCTTATGCCACCCAAACCTCTCGTTCTCATCATCCTTGACGGCTGGGGCTATGCTCCGCCGGGGCCGGCGAATGCCATCTCGCTGGCGCGCAAGCCGAACTACGACAAGCTAATGGCGCAGTTTCCCAACACGCTGATCCAAACCAGCGGACGCGCTGTTGGTCTGCCGAAGGGACAGATGGGCAACAGCGAAGTTGGCCACCTGAACATCGGCGCCGGGCGCGTGGTTTACATGGACATTACCAAGATCGATCTGACGATCGAGAAAGGTGAGTTTGAGAAGAATCCTGTGCTGCTCGACGCGATGGCAAAGGCACGCACCGGCGAGCGGCGGTTGCATCTGTTTGGCTTGCTGTCAGATGGTGGCGTTCACTCGCACCAGAACCATGTCTACGCGTTGCTGCGCATGGCCAAGCAAAACGGTGTGGAGCGCCTGTTCGTTCATGCCTTCATGGATGGCCGCGATACCCTGCCCACGAACGGCGCAGGCTACGTCGAGCAACTTCAGCAGAAGATGCGCGAGTACGGGATCGGGAAGATCGCGAGCGTGAGCGGTCGTTACTACGCCATGGATCGCGACCGGCGCTGGGAGCGCGAGAAGAAAGGCCTTCGACGCGATGGTGGATGGGATCGGCGAGGGTGGCCGCTATCGTGACCCGGTGCAGGGTGTACGCGAATCGTATAACAGGGAAGTCACGGACGAGTTCATCCTACCGTTCGTCGTGGTTGACGAGCGCGACGAACCGGTGGCAACGATTCGTGACGGAGACGTTTGCCTCAACTTCAATTTTCGCGCCGACCGCGCGCGGCAGATCACGCGTTGCCTCGGGCGCAACAGCCACTTCACTGCGCAGGACGGACGGGAACTGGAGGGCGCAGATGACCTCGACAACACGATTCCACGCGACCGCGTTCCGAAAGACCTGACCTACGTCTGCATGACGCAGTACGACAAGCACTTCACCCTGCCGGTCGTGTCGCCGCCGGAGTCGCTGGGCAATATCCTGGCGAATGTGATGGCTGATCGCAACCTGCGTAACCTGCGAGTGGCCGAAACGGAGAAATACGCGCACGTGACGTACTTCTTCAACGGCGGAGTTGAGAAGCCGTTCCCCGGCGAGGACCGCGTGCTGGTGCCGTCGCCCAAGGTTGCCACCTACGATCTAAAGCCCGAGATGAGCGCGCACGGCATCGCCACCGCTGTGGTCAAGGCGATTGAGGACAAGACCTTCGACGTGATGGTGGTGAACTTCGCCAACGCCGACATGGTGGGCCACTCGGGCAAGATTCCACCGACCATCGACGCAGTGCAAACCGTCGATGACTGCCTGGGCCAGATCTACTCGGCACTCAAGCGAGCGGGTGGTGCAATGATTGTTACCGCCGACCACGGCAATGCCGAGCAGATGATCGATCCTGCTACGGGAGGGCCGCAGACGGCGCACACCACCAATCCTGTGCCGTTCATTGTGGTGGCGGAGCACGCCGTGCCTCCTGCCGGCTTCAAGGGCGATGGACGACGCTTCACCTTGAAACCTGATGGAGCTTTGCAAGACATCGCTCCCACTATGCTGGGGATACTCGGTATCCCGCAGCCGAAGGAAATGACCGGACACGATCTGCGCGTGGTGGCGGAAGAAGCGAAGGGATAGCTGGGTAGAGCGGGCCTTCACGCCGGCTGCTGAAAAAGGCCGTCCGCGGTACCTCAGGGGCTAAAGCCCTCAGCTATTTTCAACGGCGTAGACGCTGGCCTGAAGGCCGGCTCTACCCGAATTTAGTCATTTGAGTACCGTGCGACACGGCCGCTGGAGCGCCGCTCTACCCGCACCAAAGCTATACTCGTCCTAGACATGTTTTCCCCACTCATAGGTGGTTTTCTGGCGCTGACGATGAGTGCCGGTGTGAGCCTCGCCCAGGCGAACCAGCAGCCGACACCCGACACCCCCAGCTCAGTTAACAGCGATAGCAAGCCGGCAGCGCGCTCTCCCTTCGACGTAAAGCCTGGAGCATCCGGTGCAACGGCACCTAGTGCCTCACCAACCCCCAGTGCTCCGTCTTCGACCGACACTGGTAAAGCGGCGGCACCCGCGCCCACCAGCCCTTCAGCGATAATCCCGGCGTCAGCCGAACGTCATTACCATCAGGGCATACTCAACGAAAGGGACAAGCTGACCGAGGAGGCGATCGCCGAATATCGCGATGCCATCAAGGACTATCCCGCATACGCCGATGCTCATTATCGGCTGGGCAATCTATTGCTCGATAAAGGTGCTTATAACGAGGCGGTCAAGGAGTTCAAAGAGGCATTGCAGTCGAAACCGAACGACGCCGAGCTGCATAACAACCTGGGTTACGCCTATAAGAAGATGGGAGACCGGGTGGGCGCGGAGGCGCAGTATCGCGAGGCCGTGCGGCTGAATCCTAAGATGGCATCGGCTTACAGCAACCTGGGGAACCTTCTATATTCCCGGCGCGACTTCAACGGCGCTATACGGGACTACACCGAGGCGTTGAAGCTCCAGCCCAACAACGCCGATATTCACATGAATCTGGGGACGGCCCTGGACGTGACCGGCAGAACCGATGAAGCCATTACCCAGTACTCGCAGGCCATCAAGCTGCAACCGGGAAACGCTAACGCTCACTACAATCTCGGCATTGCCTACAAGAACAAGCACGACCTTACGAACGCCATCACCCAGTTGAAGCAGGCAGCGCGACTATCGCCAACCTGGCCGACGCCGCACCTCGTCCTGTTGGAGATTCTCAAGACCTCCGATCCCAAATCGGCGCTCGACGAGTGCATGATCGCTGATGGCATGACGCATGATGCAAAGTTGCACGACGAATGCATGGAACTGCAGCAGAAAGCCCAGTAAACACCTGCCGGTCGGGCCCCATTGCGGGTTGCCAGTATCTGGGCAAACAACATTTTCGGAGTTGCGGTAAACCGTCTTGAAAGGGCACGCCTTCAGGCGTGCCGCAGCGCGGGAGTAATGAGCTTGGCTTTAGCCGCCGAGGGAAGGCGTCCCCTCAGCGCCTGAAGGCGGGACCTATTTGCGCTTCTGGCGACACGGCTGAAGCCGTGCCCTTTCAAGACATGCCAGTCAGCGACTTGGGCCGGAAATCCTCGCTTTCCAGGAAATTGTCTGTAACGACGGGAGGTAAAGAGTGAAACGACGCTGGTTTTCTATTTCTTTCATCTTCTTATTACTCGCTCTGGTAAGTGGGTGCCTGGCTCAGCAGACTGCTAATAAGTTTTCTCCCCAGGAAGGCGATTACGTCATCAGTGATTTTCACTTCCAGTCGGGCGAGACTCTGCCCATGTTGAATCTGCACTACACGACTTTGGGGAAGCCGACGCGTGACTCGTCAGGTCGCGTGACTAACGCGGTGTTGATCTTGCATGGGACCGGCGGCACGGGACATCAGTTCCTTCGGCCGCAATTTGCCGACGTGCTCTTCGGTCCCGGCCAACTGCTGGACGTTACACGTTACTTCATCATCCTGCCCGACAACATCGGCCACGGAAAGTCGAGCAAGCCTAGCGACGGACTGCACGCGAAATTTCCTCACTACGACTATGACGATATGGTGAAGGCCCAGCATGAGCTGGTCGAAAAAGGATTGGGCGTGAACCATCTTCGCCTCATCATGGGCACCTCGATGGGCTGCATGCATTCGTGGGTTTGGGGCGAGACCTATCCCGACTACATGGATGCCATGATGCCCCTGGCTTGCCTGCCGGTGCCGCTTGCAGGACGCAACCGGATGTGGCGCGAGATGCTGATCGACGGCATTGAGCAGGATCCGGAATGGAAAGGCGGAGAGTACACTACGCAGCCACGGGCAGGCATGCAGACTGCAGTCGACATGCTCCTCATTGCCGGCAGCGCTCCCATCCTGCTGCAGAAGGACTATCCCACTCCAGAGGCGGCTGAGAAGTATCTGGGCGTAGCGGAGAAGCACTATTCCGATCTCGATGCCAACGACCTCCTGTACGCCGTAAGTTCCTCACGAAACTATGATCCGTCAGCGCAGTTGGGCAAAATTACGGTGCCCGTGATGTATGTCAATTCGGCGGATGACTTTATCAATCCGCCCGAGCTGGGTATCGCGCAGGAAAAGATCAAAGAAGTGAAGAAGGGACAGTTCGTACTGATTCCGGCGTCGGACCAGACGCATGGCCACGGCTCGCACACCTGGGCCGCGCTGTGGCAGCAATATCTAAAGCAGTTGCTGGACGAATCGCAGCGCTGACTCTATCCACAGCCGAATCCTGAGCGCCGCGATGAGCATCCACATGCTTCGAGGTTGTCATGGGATCTATTCATTGGCTCGCTCAGGATGCCGCTGCTGAGACATTTTCGCGAAACGGTCTAACTGCCAATCCGGATAGCAGTTTGCTCGATGCGTACTCGCGTGCGGTGGTGGGGGCGGTGCAGCGCGTCAGTCCCGCGGTCGTACACATCCAGGTGAAGCAGCAGGGTCGCGGTCGGCAAGCCGAAGGCGCCGGCTCGGGCTTCCTGTTTACTCCCGACGGTTTCGTTCTCACCAACAGCCACGTGGTGCATAACGCGTCGGAGATTCTTGTCACCACGGAATCGGGCGACCGCTATCCGGCCGAACTGGTCGGCGACGATCCGGACACGGATCTGGCAGTCGTACGCGGCAGTGGTAGTGCGATTTCCGTTCCGTTGGGTAGCTCGCGCAAGTTGACGGTGGGGCAACTGGTAATCGCGATTGGCAATCCTCTAGGCTTTCAGCACAGCGTAACGGCAGGCGTGGTCAGTGCTCTGGGACGCACCATGCGCTCCCGTTCGGGGCATCTGATCGATGGCGTCGTCCAGACCGACGCGGCCTTGAACCCCGGCAACTCAGGCGGACCGCTGGTGGATTCACAGGGTCAGGTGGTCGGTGTCAACACGGCCACGATTATGGGAGCGCAGGGAATCTGTTTTGCCATCGGGGCGGACACCGCCGAGTTTGTTGCCTCGCGCCTGATTCGCGACGGGCGGGTGAAGCGCAGCAACATCGGCGTAATGGGACAGGGAGTTACTCTGCATCGCAGGATCGTTCGCTATTACGACCTGCCGGTCGAGTCGGGCCTGCTGCTGTTGAACGTGGTGGCAGACTCGCCGGCGTATCTGGCCGGGCTTCGCGAACGGGACGTCATGATTCGGTTTGACGGGCACAACATCATGGGGGTCGACGATTTGCATCGGCTGCTTACCGATGAGCGCAATGGCAAAGCCTGCGAGGTGGACGTGGTCCGCGGCACGCAATTGCTGAAGCTTACTGTGAGGCCGCGGTCCCGCGTGCAGTAACGTGATGAGTCGTTATAATGGCTACCAGGTGATTAGGAGAAAGAATGCCTATCTTTGAGTATCGCTGCGAAGATTGTGGGAATAAGTTTGAGGCCATTTTGTTTGGCGAGCAAAAGCCTGAATGTCCGAAATGTCACGCGCAGAACCTGGAGCAGCAGCTATCCACATTCGCAGTTAGTACGAAGTCGAATAGCTCTTCGGCGGCTGGCTGTGGTGCAGAAAATTGCTGCATGGGGCGGGGTGGTTGTCCCATCAATTAGGCCGGATCACTGTCGATGAACTTCTCTCTTCAGTAGTAACCAATCGCTGCAATTACTGAGTTGGCTGAAAAATCGCGGTATTTTTTCGCCTGCGTCGAGAGTTTTTGTTTGCGGGCAGTCGCGGCGGCGTGTTAAACTCCCGAGCAACCTTCTGAGATATCTCTTTTGAGACGGCTGCCGGTTGGTGGGTCGTTCACCGCTCTACACTGGCGTAGTCTTCCGACGCCGTCATAGCGCTCTCGCCATTTCGTTCGAATTACTGCGCCCTTAGCGATAGCAAAGGAGCACGACAATGCGAAAGATACTCTATACGACTCTATGTTTTCTGGGCTGTTTCGCCTACGGCATGGCATCTGATGTAACGACATACCACAACGACAATAAGCGAACCGCGGTTAACAGCCAGGAGACTACGTTGACTCCAGCGAATGTCACCGCGACGAAATTCGGCAAGGTCGGCTTCTGGCCGACGGACGGGTTAATTGTGGCTATGCCTCTATTTGTGTCAGGACTGTCAATTGGCGGTGGAACGCATGACGTTGTATATGTCGTAACAGAGCATGACAGCATATACGCGTTTGATGGCGCAAGCGGTCAGGTACTATGGCGGACGAGCGCGATTCCCCCCGGTGAGCATGTTAGCAGCTATCTAAACTGCGGCTCTATTAGTCCAGAAATCGGGATTACGGGAACGCCAGTTATTGACCGGGCAAACAATGCCATCTACTTTGTAGCGGCTACACAAGATGCTTCAAATGCATATCATCAGCGGCTGTACGCATTGTCATTGACTGCCGGAGTGTCATTACTGCCGCCGAGGGAGATACGCGGTACATTCCGGGGATCACAAGGTCAATCGGCAGTCTTTAACCCAGGTCGGCACCTGCAGAGACCGGCGTTATTGGAGTTAAACGGATACATCTATATCGGATTTGGATCGCACTGCGATGGACGGCCATATTTTGGTTGGTTGATGGAATACCAAGCCGCAACATTGCAGCAGACATCACTATTGAATTTCGCCCCTAACGGCAATCTCCCTGGTGGCGGTCAGGCCGCACTATGGATGGGAGGAGCAGGGCCAGCGGCTGACTCACAAGGCTTTATCTACGTTGAAACGGCAAATGGGGCATTTGACACTGAGTTGAATAGCCGGGGCTTTCCCACGCTGGGAGACTTCGGCAACTCCGCGGTTAAAATCAAGCCGGGTGTAGGTAGTCCAATGTCTATCGTTGACTACTTCGCGATGACCAATGACTTGTGGGAGGACGTCCAGGATCTCGACCTAGGTTCAGGAGGTCCTGTTGTAGTCGACACGTTTGGAGCAATGCCTTTGGTAATTGTTACTGGGAAAGACCAAAACATATACGTCTTAAACAGGAACGACATGGGTAAATGGAATCCCATTAAGAACTATATCTATCAAGAGCTGGACGGCGTTGTGAACTTCGGAATGTTTTCGGCGCCGGCATTTTTCAATAATACAATGTACTTTGGACCTGAATATGGCCTAGTCACGGCGTTCCCTGTTGGCCGTGGGTATCTTGCTACAGCTCCCAGCAGCCAAAGCACTCATCGCTTTCCTTTGCGAGGAAGCTCTGTGACGATTAGTGCTAACGGAACATCCAACGGAGTTGTATGGGCCCCGGAGTGTATCAATTGCGAAGATACCGGTCTAGTGCGTTCGAATGCGATGCTTCATGCGTTCGAATCCTCTGAAGACACTGTCCCGGGGCTTTCGAGTGAGGTGCTTCATGCGTTCGATGCGTCCGATCTATCTCGTGAGATATACAACACCACTCAATCCGGTAATCGCGACCTCATTGGAGATGGGAACAAATTCATTACGCCGCTGGTGGCGAACGGACGAGTTTATTTGGGCATGACGAACGGAGTTGTAGTCTTCGGGCTGTTGAGTTCAGGCGAGGCTAAATAGAGCGAAGCTCTCCGCCGGCCTAATGAATCTTCACAAGAGTATGTGCCGGGGAGACACACCGCACAGGTGTCTCCCGGCCCTCCCTACCACACCACACAGCTCTTATTCGCTGCGCGCACGATCGCCGAGAGCGACTTGTATCGGAACGCTGTGGCAATCGGTGTCGGAAGTCGACCAGTAGAACGATCACGCCATAACTGGCCACCGGATGTGGCTCATCCCTGTATCATCTGCGCTGCGCCTCGGGACGCGTCTCGTCGCCACGGAACTGTCTCCAAGGCGATGAAGAGCTGCCGATTGGATTCGAGCCCGTCACTCGTCGGCTGCTGGCGAAGTTTGAATTCGTAATATCAGGTGTACGGATTCTGGGCGGCAGATCAAATTCCTGCGGAACGCGTCAGGGCGCCGTATCCGGGCTGTTGTCTTCCAGGTTAGGGGAAAATACCCCGGCATATGACATAAGTCGGCTTAGACAGGGCCACGCTGCTCCGGGCCTGGAATCAAAAAGAAAAGAAATTTGGTCGATTCCTGCTGGACTAATTACCCCAAGAGTAAGCACATAAATCTGCCAATATCGGGTAACTGCCTGAGAACTGGCACTAAGTTGCCTATAGTGCGGTTACCTTTGACTGCTTCCGGTGCTGAAATTCAGTTGACGGAGGTAAGTTACTTCGTTGAACCTAAAGATTAAGACTACCAAAGTCACAAGCAACTGTCGAAGGTGAGCGAGGCGGCAGAACTCGACTCGGTGCCGGCGCCGCAATTCGCATGCGTGAGGCTTGGAGTCGGTCCGTTGGCAGCAGAGGATTATACGTATGCGATACCCAACTCTGATATTCGCGATTTTGTTATCCGCAACCCAGCTGGCGATTGCGGGAGCAGGGAACGATCAGCCTTACAACATCGATGTCACCAATCCTTATTCCAATAACGTAAGCTGGGCCCAGTTCTGCTGGAACACGCACAATCAGAGCGACTCTCTGGTCATGATCGGCTGGAAGGAAGACTTCATTCGTCAGGCCTATGATCCCACTCTTACAACCAACCATTGCGTGGTAGTGAAGAATCTCCAGCCCAGTACGCAATATAACTATTCCGTGGCGAGCTGCACCGATCCGGTTGGCGGTAAACAATGCAATATAACTGACACCAACTGGAGCTCGACACCGTGGCCCACTACAACGCCGACCTTCACCACCGCAGATTCGACCAGCGGGCCCATGGCGTTTTCTGCGTTCGCGTTTGGTCCCAGTTACGTCTATCAGGGCTCTGGAATTAACGTCGGCATCAGCTTGCTGCAGAAGTCCGGATTACTCAGTAACAACTACGCCATGATGGTTACGGAGGCAAGCATTGACGGCATGTCGTGTTTGCCGGGAACGGGACTCGGCGCCGGGTGTGGCAATACCGGCGTCTCGCTTACGATGCTATGCACTAACTCGCGCGAAGTAGTCAAGCCGTCGACCGATAACTATCCTGTTGGGATCTGGGGATCGCCGCCTTATTCCGGTAACTACTATTGTTGGAACAACTATTTCAAAGAGCCTGGAATGGAAGCCAGGATCGTGGTGGGGACTGGGACTCAGTTCCACCCGTTGACTCTGGGCGTGCACACCCTGCGGCTATTATTCCAGCTTTTCGATTACACCCACAACGGCATCCCAATAGGCGATCCGGTGCCGTTAACCTACAAATTTTCGGTAGCTACGCCACCTCAGTTTACGGTAACCCCTCCCACGGTCTTTCCGCCTATTCCTAATTTGGTGGGAGCGACCTACACAGCGGGAACCGCGGGCACAACTCTATGCGAGGCGCTAAAGAACAATAATCAAGCCGGGCTTTACTTAAATGCTGATCTTGGTGCAGATGTGTCAAATTACAGCCCGTGGGATATTTACAGTTATGACGGCAACCGCGTATTTAAGGAAACGGCAGAGCGTCTGGATGGTGTCACCGGAGGAACGTGGCAGCCGGACCATCAGTACACAAAAGGAGACATCATAGTAAGCGGTGGGTTCACCCAGATGGTTTACTCGTCTGGTAAATCGGGTGATAACCCGCCAACCTTCAATTCACAGCCTGGTGGTTACACCCCTGACTGGGGCCTGACCTGGATTAATGCCGCGAATAAGGAATACTATACGGAATGCTCCGAAACTATCGGAATGCAGTATCTCAACTGGGCGGTAAACGTCGCAAAATGGAGCGACACTCAAGAGTGGAATATCTTCCCCTGGGGGATGTACATGGATTACCTGCGCCAGGGTGACGTGCTCAACGAGAACTGCGACGGGGGTCCGACCTGTTCCGGGCTGAATGCGATGGCGAACACCAGGCTCGGCGCTAATATACTTACCTATCCAGCCCCCGGATTCAACGATGAGAATTTCACGTATACGTATTATCAAAACCAGACTGGCTTGATCCGCGGCCTGCCGTACAACACGAATCTTCTTTTAGTCAACTGGCTGGAAACTGGCGTACAGCCCACGAATGAACTCAACAAGAGAGTCGATCTTCTCATCCAGACTATTGCGGAAGCCATCAATTACAATCCTTCCGGCCCGGGCAGTGCATATATATGTTGTTTTAGCACGGCGGACTGGACCATCGGTCCATGGGCGATGTCTCTGATCAGCACTTACGACGTTGAGACCTACATGAATGCCACTCCCGATGCGAGGATTCCGATCGAGTTGATGAAGCTGTTGGACTGGTTCTACTCAACCCAGTTCAATTTAATGGGCAATGATTATGCATTTCCATCTCAGCCGTGGGCTGTTCCGTATAATTGTTCTATTTTTAGCCAGAACTGCGGAGTGTCGGGAAGTCTGGGAAGTTTGAATGGGTTGGTAGCGCCCGCTTATGCCTGGCTGGGGGCGGTCTACGGCGACTCGTGTAAGCTGCCGACCAGCGGAGTGAAGTGTTTTGATGCTGCCGATCAGCTATACTCGAACGCCTGGGGCGCCTACACTTATAACGCAAAGAACTTCAACCAGCTTTTCCAGGACTTTTCTAACTATGTGGGTTGGCGTTCAGGCACACTGCCGGGTACCGATTCCTATGTGCTGCCAACGCATAATCCGCTAGGCGATCCATACCCTGACATTATTGGGCCGTATCCTTCAGGAGCCTATCCGGCTAAACCGACAGCCGGGAACATCACCAATAGTACCGCGACCATTACCTGGTACACCTTCGAGCAGGCGGTCAGCACCGTGGTGATGGTCGGTACCGATCCGAACAACATCAACATGGCGACCAATTGCGGGCCCAGTGTCTATACCAACAACGACAACGTTTGGATCAATACCTGCAATATTTCCGGCCTCAGCCCCAACACGCTGTATTACTTCGGAGCAGGCGGGACCGACGCGGCTAATAACTACGCGTTTTCAGCCGTCGATCCAACCAACAACCTGCAGGGAAATTACCTGAATTTCACGACAACGCAGTAGCAGCCCGCTGCTGGCTCGGTAAGGACGAGGATATGAAGACTAAAATCATCTGCTGTTTGGTATTGTCCCTGAGCGTGGGCGCCGGCACTCTACGAGCGAGGAATATTCAACCGCCCAACTTGTGTGACTCGATATGGGGAGGAGTGGCTTTAGGGTGGAAGGCGCAGTATCGTTTTGACCCCTGCCACAGTGGCTTCAACCCGTATGAATATATACTCAACACCGGCAATGTTGGAACCCTGGTCCCTGCCTGGCAATACACGACTGGCGCTCCTATTTTTTATGCCTCACCGACCTCAGCAAACGGCGTGGTGTACACCGGCTCTGACGACGGGAACGTGTATGCCCTCGACGCCGTGACCGGAGATTACCTGTGGCAGTACACGACGGGCGGGATGGTGCATTCCTCGCCGGCAGTGGCCAACGGGATGGTGTACGTAGGGTCTGACGATTACAACCTGTACGCGTTGGATGCCCAGACGGGAACACTCCGGTGGATCTATCCGACGGGCAATCAAATCTGGTCCTCGCCGACGGTAATTCTCGGTTACGTCTACGTGGTATCAGGGGACGGGCTGTTATACATGGTGAACGCTAACACCGGGGCCTTCAAGTATAAATTCCCGGTGGGCGGCCAGGCGTCAGAAGCTTCGCCGGCGGTGGCTAACGGTTTGGCGTACGCCGTGTGTCCCGATGCTCTGTGCGCCATTGACACACGCTTGGATGTGCTCGTCTGGAGTTCCGGGAGCAACATCTCCCCCTACTCTTCGCCGGCCGTGGTCAACGGCATTGTGTATGTCGGCGGGCGTGATAACAACCTCTATGCTTTTGACGCCATAGCCGGAACGCCCCTATGGAGCTTTGCAACGGGGAATCAGATCTGGTCTTCTCCCGCCGTAGCCAATGGCGTGGTGTACATCGGTTCCCTCGATAACAACATCTATGCTTTGGATGCCGGGACGGGAGCACTTCTCTGGCAGTATGCAACGTCGGGTTACATCATCTCGTCGCCGACCGTGGCCAACGGCGTGGTCTACGTCGGTTCCGGCGATGGTAACTTATACATGCTAAACGCTAAGACAGGAGCGCTCCTTTGGAACTACACGACGGGAGATGAGGTCGATTCATCGCCGGCCGTGGTTAACGGAGTAGTGTACGTCGGCTCCCGAGATGGGAACCTGTACTCATTCCAACTACCGCAAAACGTCCCTTCAACCACGCACTAAGGTGCTGCCGCAACCCGGAGCGAAACCGGGCCGCTGAGTACACATCGAAACGCTAACGCAAGGGCTCACGGGCTCTTGCGTTTTTTTGCGGCCCGATTCAAAAGTAATTTTCCTTCCGAGTTTCGAGCCTTTGTCCAGAAGCTGTTTTTCTCAGCTCTCGATTTCGAATCATTGGCGACTTATCCGAGCAAACTACACGGGTTGCACCGCGCATCTACTTACCTTTCACGGGCAAACCAGGATAGCGGGGTGCTACAGCGACAGGTAGGACAATGACGGGCAAGAGAAACCCCTTTCGGTCAGTTCTCATATTTGGCGGGGCTGGTTTCATCGGCTCCAATTGGGCGGAGTGGCTGTTACAGAACACCGAGGCCAAGATTCATATCTTCGACAATCTCTCACGCCACGGTGTTCGCCACAACCTGAGTGCGCTGGAGGCCCTCAGCGGTAGGTCGCGCCGCCTTCAGATCACCGTCGGCGACATTCGCGATGCCGACATGGTTGAGCGCGCGATGCGTCCTGCCACCGAGGTCTATCACTTCGCTGCGCAGGTCGCGGTCACTACATCGGTACTGGCGCCGCGACTCGACTTCGATGTCAACCTCCTGGGCACGTTCAACATTCTGGAGGCCGCGCGCAAGTCGGGCAATCAGCCTTTCCTGCTATTCACTTCCACCAATAAGGTGTATGGCAGCGCCAGCAGTGGCGAGGTCTGGCCGGAGAAGACGCGCTACGGCTGCTCCAATCCCGAGGGAACACCGGAAACACAACCGCTGGACTTTCACTCTCCCTACGGCTGTTCCAAAGGAGCGGCTGACCAGTATGTGCGCGATTACGCTCGTATGTATGGCTTGAACACCACGGTGTTTCGCATGTCGTGCATTGCCGGCCCACGCCAGTTCGGTAATGAAGACCAGGGATGGGTGGCGCACCTCCTGTACTCAGCTTTGAACGGCAAGCCAGTGACCATCTACGGCAATGGCCTGCAGGTGCGCGACGTGCTTGATGTCGCCGATCTGGTGCGTGCGTTTGAAGCCGTCCGCAACCTTGAGCCGTCGGCCGAAGGGCGAGTGTACAACGTGGGCGGAGGCCCGGAGAATTCCGTGTCCCTGCTTGAGCTGATGAGCATGATTGAGGAACTCACCGGCCGCAAACTGGACACCAGCTTCGATGCAGTGCGGCCCGGTGACCAGTCGGTGTACATCAGCAACACGCAGAAACTGCAAAGCGAGACGGGGTGGAACCCAAGTATCCGTGTACCAGAGACGCTGAGCAGAATTCAGCGCTGGTGGAAGCACAATCGCGAGTTGTTCGTTCCGGCGCGGGTTGTGGAAATGCCCTCGCTATCCACGCCAGTCCCCATCCCACGGATCGCATGATGAAGTTTGCCTTGGTCAATCCGAATTGGACGTTCGAAGGCTCAACCTACTTCGGCTGTCGCGATTCGCACTACCCGCTGGAGTTGCTGTTCGCCTTCGACCAGCTCCGGGCTGCCGGGCACGAGCCGCTCCTCATCGATGCCCAGGTGGACGATCTTACGATCGAACAGGTCCGTCGCGAACTCCGTGGCTTCACGCCTGATTTTCTTGTGATTCCGACGGCGCCGTCGTATTTGTTCTGGCGTTGTCCTCAGCCGGAGCTGCGGGTTCCCATGCAATGGTTCGCGGCGCTGAGCGACGGAACAATCAAGGTTGCAATTGGTCCGCACGGTTCAGCGACTCCTGCAGCAACCCTGCGCAAGTTGAATTGCGATGTGGTGCTGCGCGGCGAGCCGGATCAAACCATTCCCGAGCTGGCCAGCAAACTATGGGAGGACATCACCGGCTGCTGCTATCGTTTGCCTGACGGAACCCTGCGCTTAAACCCGGGGCTGGGAGTGACTGACATGAAAGCTCTTGCTCCACTCGAGTTTGACAATTACAACGTCGAGCGGCATCAGCATCGGCATCATGTCTTTAGCGGCGAGGGACGCGGAGCCGAGCTGGAGTTTGCTCGCGGATGTCCCTGGGCTTGCAGCTTTTGCAACAAGACGCTGTTTCGCAACAAGTTTCGCGAGCGCACGGTCGAAGCTGTTCTGACGGAAGTTGATCGGCTCGTCGAGCGCGGAGTGGATTACTTTTACTTCATCGATGAAATCTTTGGCGTTGGCAAGAACGTGCTCAAGTTGCTGGAAGGTCTCGCCGAGCGCGATGTGAAGATCGGCTTTCAGACGCGGATTGATTTGTGGAACGAAGACACGCTCGACCTGCTGGGACGGGCTGGGTGCATTTCGATGGAGTGCGGCATCGAGTCGATAACCGACGAGGGCCGCGACGAGCTGAACAAGAACTGCCGCATCTCTACCGAGCGCATTACCGAGCTGCTGATCTACGCGCGCCAGCGAATTCCCTGGGTGCAAGCGAATTTAATCCTGACCGACAAAGACGACAAGGACGAGATTCGCCGCTGGCAGGAGCAGTTGAAAGCGCGTGGCGTTTGGGTGAGTGAGCCGGTACCGATGTTTCCATTCCCCGGCAGTCCGAGCTATGTCGAGACGTTTGGAATGCCGCCAGACGATGAAGCGTGGGAGCGCGCGCACCGATACTACTTGTCGCTCTTCGGCGATAAAGGGTTCAGTGATATTCAGGATCAGCGTCCGCTCACGATTGAAGAGCTGGAAACGGCGGCGTGAGTTGGCGCACCAGCTCACGTTCAACAACAATCATCAAAGCTTTCTTGGGGACGCCTTCGAAATGCAAATTGCGATCGTCGGTTCTGGCTATGTCGGATTGGTGGCAGCGGCGTGTTTCGCAGAGATCGGGCACCAAGTCGTCTGCATTGACAAAGACCAGGCAAAGGTTGCGGCGCTCGAACGGGGCGACGCCATCATCCACGAAGAATTTCTTCCCGAGCTAATTGCCCGTCACAAGGGCGAGCGTCTGCAATTCACCACTTCCCTTTCTGAGGGACTGAACGGCGCCAGCATCATCTTTATCGCGGTCGGCACACCGCCATGCGCGAACGGCGAGGCTGATGTCTCCGTCCTTGATTCTCTTTGCCGCGAGATTGCGCGTTCGGTAGACGGCTTTAAGCTGGTGGTGGTTAAGAGCACGGTGCCCGTCGGCACCAATCGCTGGATTGCGCGCGTTCTACAGCGTTACGGTGCAGATCCGGCGTGTTATCGTGTGGCGTCGAATCCCGAGTTTCTTCGCGAAGGAAGCGCTGTTGCCGACTTCCTCTATCCCGACCGCATCGTTCTGGGATGCAACTGCCGGAAGAGCGCCGGCCTGCTGACCCGCGCCTATCAGCCGCTGCTCGACGGCAGCTACGCGGCTTCCAGTAGTGCGATTCCGGCTCCGGATAATGCCCAGATACCGGCGCGCGTGGTGGTGACGAGCTCCGCCAGCGCCGAACTGATCAAGCACGCGGCCAATGCATTTCTCGCGATGAAGATTTCATTCATCAACGCAATTGCTAACATTTGCGAGGCGAATAGCGCCGATGTCGAGGAAGTTGTTGAGGGTATCGGCAGCGATCAGCGTATAGGCGGTAAGTTTCTGAAGCCCGGCATCGGTTACGGCGGCTCGTGCTTCCCGAAAGATTTGAAGGCCCTGCGCGCTGTCGCCCACGAGAGCGGCTACGATTTCCATCTTCTTGACGAAGTGATGCAGATCAACGAGGACCAGCGCGCTAATTTCGTTCGCAAAGTTCGGCAGGCGCTCTGGACTTTGAAGGGGAAGCGGCTCGGAGTATTAGGTCTGGCCTTCAAAGGCGGCACCGACGATATACGCGAGTCGCCAGCTATTGCGGTGATTCACCGGCTGCTCAAAGAAGGATGCCGCGTTACTGCGTATGATCCAGCGGCCACGGCGCGGGCAAGAAAAGAGTTTCCCGAGCGGGCAGAGATCACCTTCGCGAAGAGCGCATACGCCGCGGCCACCGATGCCGATGCGCTGCTGGTGCTGACCGAGTGGGAAGAGTTCGCGGCGCTGGATCTGGAGCGGCTGCGAGCGCGCATGAAGCAGCCCATTCTGCTCGACGGCCGAAATCTCTTCTCGCCCCAGCAGATGGAGAAGGCCGGCTTCATCTACTACAGTGTGGGACGCCCGGAAGTGGTCCCAGAACTGGAGCCGAAGGACTCGTCGCGCGAAGCGGCATAGCTGGCCATCAGCCATCAGCTCTCAGCCATCAGTCAGGAGCTAAAACTCCGGGCTAACGTCGAAAGCTGATCGCTCTTCTTGCGCATTCGCCACTCTGCAAATCACTACCGCAAATATTGCGCCATGTCGTATGATTCCCCTCACGGTGGGGGAGGAATCATGTTCTTTCAGCAGTTCTACCTTGGCTGCCTGGCGCACGCCTCCTATATGGTGGGATCGAAGGGCGACGCGGTAGTCATCGATCCGCAGCGCGATGTTGAAATCTACCTCGAGGCTGCACAGAAGAACGGCCTCACGATTCGCCACATCTTCGAGACCCACCTGCATGCCGACTTCGTCTCTGGCCACCGCGAGTTAGCGCAGCGGACGGGCGCAACGATCTATGTTGGCGCAGCCGCAGGGGCGAAGTTTGAGCATGTGCCGCTGCGCGACGGCTTTGAATTGCAGGTCGGCGACATCTGCCTGACGTCGCTCGAAACACCCGGCCACACGCCCGAGAGCATCTCACTGGTGCTTACCGACTGCGAGCACGGAGACGAGCCGTGGGCGGTGTTTACCGGCGACACGTTGTTCATCGGCGACGTGGGCAGGCCCGACCTTTCGCCCACGCACACGCCGCAGCAACTCGCCGACATGATGTTCGACTCGCTGCACCACAAGCTGATGGCCCTCCCGGATAAAACGCTGGTCTATCCAGCGCATGGCGCGGGTTCGCTTTGCGGGCGCAAGATGCGCGCCGAGAGCTCGTCAGCCATCGGCACCGAACGGCTGACGAATTGGGCGCTACAGATTAAGTCGCGCGAGGACTTCATCGACCAGATGACGTCGAACCTTCCCGCGCGTCCCGAGTACTTCGCACAGGACGCGGCCATCAATCGTGAAGGCGCCCCCGCGCTCAACCAGCTTCCATCACTCACACCTGTAACGCCAGCAGACTTGCAACATCGCATCGCGCAAGGTGTGACTGCAGTAGACGTTCGTCATCAGGATGAGTTCGCCGCCGGGCACGTGCCCAACTCGATCAGCATTCCACTGGGAGGACAGTTTGCTTCCTGGGCGGGCGCGGTCCTGGGATTGTCTGCCGATCCGGTACTCATCGGCGCAACCCCGGAGCAGATTTCCGAGGCACGGCTGCGACTCGCGCGTGTGGGCATCGAAGACGTCGCCGGTTATCTGGAAGGCGGCATCGCAGCGTGGACAGGCACTGGCTTGCCGCTGGCAAAAGTTCCTCAGGTAACGGTGCAGGAGCTGAAAGCTCAATTGGACAAACGAGCGCTTCGCGTACTCGACGTTCGTCGCGAAGGCGAGTGGAGCGCAGGCCGTGTGGAAGGCGCCAGTTGGCATGCTTTGGACAACTTCAAGCACGCACTGCCGGAACTTACTTCCGACGCGCCGGTCGCGGTGCATTGCAAGGGCGGCTACCGCAGCATGATTGCCTGCAGCTTTCTGCAGCGCGCCGGTCATCGCAACGTGGTCAACGTGGTGGGCGGCTTCGATGCCTGGGAGAAAGCAGGCTTGCCGGTCGTCAGCCAGCCGGTGGCGAGCGCCAAGGCCTAACGCTGTTGCCAACCTGCACCAAATGTAATCACGAAGTTGCCGAGACGGCCCACTTCTGCCCGAACTGCGGCGCCAGCATCGCTGCACCTCCAGTGGGCGCCGCGCCTGCTGCAGTGGCAAGCGCTGCTCCGGCCGCAGCCCGCGAAAAGCAATTCACCGCATCAGACGTCGCAATGCGCATTCCCGATAATCTTGCGGGCATGCTGGCATACTTCATCTTGCCCGCGATTGTCTTTCTGTTGATTCGGCCGTTTAAGCATAATCGCTTCGTCAGGTTCCATAGTATTCAATGCCTGTTAACCGTCGGCATATTGATCGTGGTACAGTTTGCGCTCGCAGTATTTGGAAAACTCATGCCATTGTTGGTACTGTCTCTCTACGGGCTGCTGGTTCTGGCGGAGCTCACGTTGTGGCTGTTGCTGCTTTTCAAGGCGTATCAGCGCGAACGGTTTAAGCTGCCGGTGGTGGGCGACGTGGCAGAAGAGTGGGCGTAAGGGAAGCCCACCCTCTGGAGCGCTGAGGCAGATACTCAGCGGCTACAGTGGTCGCCTCCGCTCCTGGCGTCACGGCTGGAGCAGTGCTTTTTCAAACATTCATGAATATTGTGCAACTGAAGGGACCCACCACTTGACAGAGCCCTGCCCAGCATGTCATTTCTATTTACTTTTCACTTTTCGAAAGAATCAGGGCGGTAGCAGGTCGCGCCGGACGTCATGTGAGGACGAACGGCCGAAGGGAGCGATGCGAAAGCTGTGCGGGTCAAGGTGTTCTACCACGATCGTTGTTTCGATGGGGCATGTTCAGCGGCGGTATTCAGCCGTTTTTATCGCGAGCGCATCCGCGAGCAAGCGGAGTTCGAATACTCGGGCCTGCTGCATCGCGCCGGCGCGCTGTTCGATGAAAGCGAATTTACCGGCGACGAGAACGCAATCGTCGATTTCAAATATTCGCCGTCGCCGCAGATCACCTGGTGGTTCGACCACCACGAAAGCGCGTTCCTGACGCCCGAGGACGCCGAGCACTACGAGAGCACGCTCAGCAATACCAAGTTTTACGATCCCGATTACCGTTCGTGTACCAAGTTCATCGCCGATGTGACAGAGAACCGCTTTGGATTCAAGAAGGACAGCGTCGCCGAAGTTCTGCAATGGGCCGACATTATCGATGGCGCCCTCTATGCCGACGCCAAGACTGCGGTGGAAATGGGCGAGCCTGCCATGAAGCTGACCATGGTGATCGAAACCACCCAGGATTCGGAGCTGCTTCCGAAACTCATTCCGATGCTCGCATACCGGTCGCTGGGCGAGATCATCCATGAACCAATGGTCGCCGATCGATTGCCCGCGCTGATGGAGCGGCACAAGCAATCGATGGAAATCTTGCGCGAACGCTCCGGCTGTAAAGACGGCACCATCTTCTTCGACATCACCGATCACGAGCTTGAGGGATACAACAAGTTCATACCCTATTACCTGCATCCCGAAGGCACCTACAGTGTGGGACTGAGCAAGAGTACCTTTCGCACCAAGGTTTCTGTCGGATCGAACCCCTGGGCGCCGATTGCGCCCACGGAAAACCTGGCGAAGATTTGCGAGCGCTACGGCGGTGGGGGCCACGCGCGAGTAGGCGCGATATCTTTTCCTCCGGGCAAGTTTGACGAAGCTCGCCGGGCTGCGAATGAAATAGTGGAAGAGCTCAGGGCAAGTTACCGTAAACAGATCGGCTAAGATCTCAACGGCGGCGCGAACCGATGAAAGCGAGCTTTACTTCCCGCCAAAGGTCCTTACCAGGGTGAATCGCACCTGTAAGGGCTCAACGGGATGGAAGACGTCGGTAAATTCCGCCGCCGATGTTGGCGTTATGCGGGAGGTGTAGGCGTAATCGATGTCGTGATCGTAGCGGTTAAGCAAATTAAAAAGCTGCGCCGACGCGCGCCATTTGTCGTTGATGTGATAACCGACCTCCGCGTTGAGCAGGACGGTTGAGCTTGAACGGTAAATTGCGTCGGAGGTTAAGTTGCGCGGGCCAAAGGCGCGCAGGCGCAAACTTCCCCAAAAGTTTTTGTAATCCTGCACCGTGACGCCCGATGAAATCACCAGCCCCACCGCCTCGGGCACCCACTTGCCACCCGGACTACCCGGCGCGGCGTCATCGGGGTCGATTTCGGTGAAAAGGGCCCTGGAATCCGCGAAGTCAAAATCGAAAACCAGATGCTCCACTGGGGTGTAGTAGTTCGCCCATTCGATGCCATAGCGATTGCTCGGAGATGCTGAAGCAACTGTGCCTCCGGTATCACCGTCCTGCTGCAGTTCGGAAGCGCTATATAGATACCAGAGCGAAAGAGTGCTTTGCAGATGCGGGATGGCCACAGTGCGTACGCCGACCTCCGCTCCTTTAGTTGGGACCAGGGGGCGAATTGGCGCGGAGGGCGTTGGAAAAGGATAGTCCGGCGAAATCGGTTCAATCCTTTGCACCGCGCCGCGCGCATCGTTGCTGTGAAAGCTGAATCCAGCCTGTAGATAGAACTCAGTGTTGCCCCATGGGCCGAAGATCAAACTCGCTTTCGGGCTGGGCAGGAACTGGCTGGCGGTGCCGGAGTTCAGTTCCCCAAAGTTGATGAGGGGAGCGCCGGGCAATTCGCTGGCGACATAGGAAGGAGTCAAGTTGGTGATGTTATAGATAGCTTCATCGCCGCGCAGGGCCAGGACCGAACGGAATTTTGCTGCCCACTGAGTTTTATTTTCTACATAGAAACCTACCATCGTATCCGTAAATTTATTCAAATCCGTGGCCGCGGGCAGCACCGCAATCAGATCTGGATTGCTATCGCATTCGGAGATGGGTTCGGCATTGCAGGCGTTCCCATCATTCTTGTCGGTGCGCACACGATCTTCTGTCCGGAAAAGTCCGTTGTGAACCCAGTCGTTGCGAAGTTGCAGGCCGAAGGTATTTTCCACCTTGCGGCCAAACCATTGGCTGAAAATCGTGTGCGCGGCATCGAATCCGGCGACCCAGCGCCTATCCTGCTGTTCGAACTGATCGCCCTTTGTCGGGTCATCCAGGTAGTAGGTGAAATCGGAAAATAAATCGAGATCATAATAAAATCCGTAGCCCATGATGGTGGTCGCGGAATTCGTGCCTTGGCGATGCCATTCACCCTGCAAGCTGTAACGCTGCGAGTTGCCGCCGTCTGTCGGGTTCAGTGCGCCGAAGGAGCCAACCAGCGGCACAGCGGTAACGGGGATTTGATCGCTCGAGTTCCATTTTCCGTGGTAGCCGCGGGCTGTGACGCTGAATCCCCTGGTGGCGTCGCCCTGGCTATAGGTTAGAAGGCCGTTGAACTTGTAATAGTCGTCCGGATGCTTCCATGGGCCATTATCGTGATACGCTTCTCCGCCGTACAGCAGAGTGCCTGAGCCCACCTTCTGCGATACGCCGAAAACGGCCCGTCCATAGCCATACATGCCGCCTTCCAACTGAAGAAAGTTCTGGGGCAGCGTCTTGAAGGATTGCAGATTGGCCGATCCTGCCGAGCTATAGTTGCCGACCTCTGCGTAATAAGGACCTTTCTCGAAATTGAGCCGCTGCACAAACTCCGGGATCTCAACGTTCATGTCGGCATAACCTTCGCCGTGCGCGTGTGACGGCAGGTTCAGCGGCATGTCGTCGAGGAAGACGGCGAAATCTGTTCCGTGGTCGAGATTGAAGCCGCGAAGGAAGTACTGGTTCGCTTTACCGCCGCCGGCGTGTTGCGTGATGATCATGCCCGGAATCGTCTCGAGGATTTCTCCCGAACGGAGGATCGGACGATCTTCGATTTCCTTTGCGCCTATCGTCCCTTGGGTAGCAGAATCGGCAATCCCGATGAGGCTATCCTCGCGGCCCTGTACGTCTACATTGGTGCTCACGGTGCTCACAATCAGAGAGACTCGCAACGGGGCCACTCCCTCGGCCGTCCCCAGCGTGACCGGTATTTCTTTGGTTTGAAAACCGGGATCCGACACCACAAGCTGATAATCGCCTTCCGGGAGTCCGGAAATACTGAAGGACCCGTTACTGTCTGACTGCGCCAGTTTTTCTACGGTACTGTTTGCGCTTCGAATCATCACGCTCGCCCCGGCAATCACTGCGCCAGACGCATCGACGATGGTTCCCGACAATTGAGGCGGCTGCCCCTTTTCGCTTGTGGTGGCGGGATGAGTTTGCGGGCCGGGTGTATGTCCGCTGATTTGTGCCGGGTTGGATTGGGCGGCCGCCATCAGTGCAAGTAATGCCATCCACGAAATCAGTGGCACTAGTTTGCAATTCGTGCTACCCAGTTGCATGAGAGTCCCCGCTTTCGGAACAGTCCCCGCTCTTACCGGTTATGACTATGATTCGAGTGCTGGCTACGCTTGTAGCGGCGGCCGCCGCCGTAGGCCTCAGGAGAGCTCATGACCAGCTTGCCGTGCTGCACTCCTTTAATGCTGATTAAGCGGTCCGCCAGTTCCTGTACGCGCTTCAGGACCCCCCGCACTACCACCGCCTCCAGACACATATCGTGGTCCAGATGAGAGTGCACAGTGGAAATGATGAGATCGTGATACTGATGCTGAAGTTCCATCAGCTTGTCGGGTAATAGCCGGGAATGATGGTCGTAGATCAGGGTGATAGTGCCGACCACAAACGCGGTATCCAGCTTCAGGCTGGATTGGTTCAAGCGGTCGCGAATCAGGTCACGGATGGCCTCGGACCGGTTCTGATAGCCTTCACCCCGGATATATCGGTCAAAGCGGTTCAATAAGTCGGAATCGATGGCAAGACCGGCGCGCAAAAGCCCCATAGACAGTCACCCTGCAGAGGAGCGTAGCACAATTGTCACAGTCGTGGCACGAATTGCAAGTCTTTGTCTTGGCGGAAGCTTTCATCGCGAACGACTATCTCACAACTCACCCCTCGTCACGCCCGGCGGAAGAAACGGGTATCCAGCAAGGCGGGCGCGTCGCGCGAATCTACCGCCTGCAGCGGCTGTGCACGAGAAAATTGGTAAACGGCTCCCGTAGCCGGTCCGCGCACTTGAATGGGCGAAGTCTCCGAGTAACGAAGCTGAATCACCGAGCTTCCCGCAGCATGAGCTGCCGCTGCCGGCTGCTGCTGCTGCCTTGCTGCCGATGGCGATGCGACGCTAGCCGAGGTGCGCTGCATCACCCCAGACATAGACGGCGGATAGGTGCCATGCCTAGTGGGTGCGCTCGGCGCGGGATTCCGATTCGCCGTTGGTGTCAGAGCTGCTTTCACTGCCGCGCGGTTCTGTCCACAACACATTGTTCGAATCTCCTTCCGAAACTTCCGGCTGCGGTTGAATGACGACCGGCTCACGCCCCAGCCGTTCCAGCAGACACGCACCGCCGGAAACAGCCAGCCAACTCATGAGCCATTCCAGCGGGCGTCGCGAGACAAAAAGGGCCGCCAGGGCTGCTATCCAGAGGCTGAGGCAGTTGAAGCAATCCATCAACTGTCCCGTCAGGCTCCGGCCTAATAACTTTCGAAACCTAACAATTATGTCAGCGGGGCCGTCCTCGTTGGCCAACAGGTGAGTCACCCGCCAAGTCGCGAGGACGGCCACTACCAATCGCGCCCAAAGATTGAAGCTGTTCATGGTCTAAATACCCGGTCCTCTGCGAAGAGGACCGGATCTCATATCAGCAGCCTGGCATGGGCGGCAGGTCGTTGCAAATGTAAACCGGCCAGATCAGAACGCACGGAGCATCGGCGTAGTGACGACCTCCCGACAGGAATTCACAAACCGTGTTATCCCACACCGCCAGGGTGAAGAAGAACGAGCAGCACTCGCCGGGGATGTTGTTCTTAGGATCCCCGCGCTTCAACGCGAAGCCCGACGGCGGCGCCGGCAAGGCCTGCGAGGCACAGCAGAAGTCGAACATTCTTGCATCCATCGTGGTGAGAGCGTTAGTGGACTTCGTGGGAGGGGGCATCGGCGGAGGCGAGGCGTTGCCGCATCGCACGCCGGGGTCCCCTACGCGTTGCGTCCCCACGGTCGACGGACTGGTCGGATTGGGGATCGGCAAACCAACGGAGAGGCTCACGGGCGTACAAACCGACTCGGAGCCTCCTTGCCTGGTCAGCGTCATACAGTAGCCACCGAAGTTGTCGCTGGGCGCAGTCATGTTCCCTTCGATGATGTACTCATCGTAGGCAATGCCCTCAATCGCCATCGGCCAGACCTTGCTGCAGTCGCCTGCATTCGGTAACTGACTCAGGTTGATGATCGAGCAGGGAGGTACACCCAATATCCCGGTGATTTCGCCGTAAACGGCTTTATTGTCGAACCAGACTTGCTGCGTATCGTAATAGAAGGCTCCGCCCGTGTCCTCGACGGTCAACAACAACGTGTACTGACCCGAGTAGCAGTTGCTTACAGGCAGCGTCTGCGAATTCCAGATGTTTCCACCCGACAGCGGCAGTTCCGGATCGATGGCGAACGGCCCCTGCGACGGCGGCGCCTGTGGACCAGGCTTGCAGGGAGCCTCCACTCCGCTGTACCAACTCGATGGATTCAGCCGGTCATACTCAATGGGATATGGCTGGACGAAGGGCGGCACCGGACGCGGGCAAGGCGGGATAGGCGGGAAGCAGATCTGCACGAACTGCCAAAGACTGGTCAGATCCATGTAATTGTCCCCGGCCACGGCCTGCTCCCGCGCGCTCTTGTAATCCACCTCCCAGAATTGGGTCCATGGGCCTCCGGTGCCGGTTACGAAGCCCGGCTGGTAGGAGAGTGTGTAGCGCTTGATTTGATCGCCGGAACATCCACCCACCCAGGCGTGTCCCCAAATCTGCATGGCATCGCCAAAGGACAACACTTGCGCCGGGGCTCCCAATTGTGAGGTGGGATCGCTCCAGTCGGGAACGTTGACACCCGCGACATTTTCGATGCTGACGCGTTGCTCGAATATCTGGAACGAAACTTCAAACACACACGGCGCCTGTCCAGGTTGTGAGCTGAACACAGTGAGTCGAATCTCGACATCGTTGGGGACGGGAGTCCCGTAGGTTTGAAGGTACCCCAGCGGACCGCCAGTAACGCCACAAGCGCCTGGGCCCGTAAACGGCGCAGGAGGCGGGTAAACGATGAACGACTGCGTGTAGGTGAGGGGAGATGCGATCGGGTCCTTCCACTCCAGTATGTAGTGGTCGCAGGAAACGCCGGCCGCGGTGCCTACGATCTCGATTCCCCATACGCCAAGACTGGGGTAATACTGCTCCGTTGCGCAGGAATCGGCAGTAGGGCTGGTGATGTCGCAAGTCAGCGGGCGAAAGCAATTGCGCAGGCAAAGGTAGTACTCGCGCAAGCAGAGATTGACTTGCGGAAGATTGCGCGCTCTCGCCAGGCAGCAGCCGAAGCACAGAGCACAGAGACACCAGCAGCGGCAGAACCAGAAGTAGGGAAGCCGACTGCGTTCCTTGAAAGCTGCCTCTCCCAACAACGCCTGTGCGGCCTCAGTCGTCAGCAGACGCTCGAAGATGATGCAACCCTCGCGCTCATCGACCAGGCAATCGATCTTGCCGGCTGAAGATCTCCTCCGGAACGCCGGCGGGATATTCCACGGTCGCGAGTTGGTCGGTCAGATACGGCTTGAACGCGGCGGCCAACGTGTTGACCAGAACGCCGAAGTCGCGGCGCTCTTCTTCGGTTGGCGGCTGGTGTACCGGGTTGCCGATGACCTGGCGGACACAGCGCCAGAATTCGTACAGGTAATACGCGTAGCCGCGGAAGGTGCGCGGCCAGCGGCACACCAGCCAGCCGAACACGATGCAGCAGATAATGTGTTGCAAACACCACCGCCACTGCTCAACCGGTCCCAGTAGCTCTCTCGCCTGCGGGGGCAGCAGGCGCAGCGCTGTATCTTCATTAAGAAACTTGCTGAACATGGCGTAGGCTTCTTCGAACTCCTGCGCGCAGGTACGTGATGACAAGGCCTCCGCTTGCCTTTGCAACTCGTCGGGGTTCTTCGCTAGCTTCAGGTCGTTCTCCATGAAGGGCTGGTAAACCGCAAGTAATGCCTTAAGGCCTGCCTGGAAGTCGGGATTGTTGAAGTCTGAAGAATTTGTCGAAGTGGATGGCTGATTCGGCGTATCGCTCATGGCGGGACTCCTTTTCGTGACAACTTCGCGAGTCGCTGGAAGACACAGCGACGTGTACGGTTACTTTGTGGAAGTGGCCTACTACGGGGACAAACCTAACTGCGGGTGAGAGGTGTCGCTATGTTATCCCCGAACGCCGGAATGTCAATGAGACTTAGGTGGTGGCAGGTGTGGGCGAGAGAAAAGCGGAAGTAGTCCTGAAGCCGTTTGAAACTTGGGGCTGCTGGTGGCACCCAAGATCATGAGTTCTGTCACCAGAAACAAAAAGCCCGCTTGCGCGAGCTTTTTTTTAAAGACTAAGAAGAACTACCGATTCGTCGTGGCGCTGGTGGCCTTTGCCGTCTCCTGCTGGCCGGCCGTGAGGCGTGCGTTGTTGCGGGCAGCGATCGTCTTCTTGGCGTTGTCGGCCAGTTCCTTCGCCTTGGGCAGAAGGTCAAGCGCTTTCGCAACCGCAGGATCGTTCTCGGTGTGGACCTTCATGCCTTCCTGCTGTCCGAACTCGTTGATGAACAACTCGGCCTTGATGTTCGAGCGCAGCCAGTCGTTGTTCTGCGCCAGCTCGGCTTCGTTGTAAGGAGTCTTCTGATCATCGAGGAACTTGCGGAACTCCTGCATGACCTGCTCGTCAACTTCGAACTGCTTGGTTACCTTGTGATTGATCACGTAGTGCTTGGCAAAGTTGAAGAAGGTGTACTTCTGCAGCAGTTCGTCCTGGAAAGCATTGGTCTTGATAGGCGGAATCTTGATATCAGGATTGATGCCGCCACCGCCGTAAACCGTGCGGCCGCTGTCAGTCATCTTGACTTCGCGATTGGCGATGGAGCTCTCGTCGTCGCCGCTGGCGTCGCGATTGTTGTAGTAGTAGTCGTAAAGTGAGACGCCGTTGTAGTCGCGCTGAATCAGGCGTCCGCTGGGCGTGTAGTACTTGGCGGTCGTGAGCGCCAGGCCGGTGTTCTCCGACAGCGGATACACGGTCTGAACCAGTCCTTTGCCGAAGGTCGACTCGCCGACAATCAGCCCGCGATCGTGGTCCTGAATCGCGCCGGCAACGATCTCAGCCGCCGAAGCGGTGCCGCGATTGACCAGCACTACCAGGGGATAATCCTTGCCGCCGTTGCCATGCGCAGCTTTGTAAACCTTCTCGGCTGAAGCGCGCCCGTGATGCGAGACGATGACCTGTCCCTTCTTCAGGAACTTGTCAGCTACGCCGACGCCTTCGCTCAGCAGGCCGCCGGGATTCTGGCGCAGGTCAAGGATCAGACCCTGGAGGTTGGGACCCATCTCGTCCAGCGCTTCGGCGACTTCGTGCTCGGTGGTCTCCTGGAATCCGGAGATGTGCATGTAGCCGATGCCCGGCTTGATCATGAAATGGACGTCAACGCTGTAGCGGGGAATCTCGTCACGCACCACGCTGAAGTCCAGCGGCTTGTCAGTGCCTTCGCGCAGGACGGTGATCTTGACCGTGGTGGCCTTAGGTCCTTTGAGCAGCTCGGCAACGTCGCTGGTGCTCATGTTGTCGGTCGGCTTGCCGTCGACGGCGATGATGACGTCACCCGGGCGAATGCCCGCGCGGTAGGCCGGCGCTCCCGTAAACGGAGCGATCACGATGACCTTATTATTACGGGGACCGACCTGCATTCCCACGCCGTAATACTTGCCGCGCTGCTCCTCGCGGAGGGCGGAGTAGGCCTTGGGATCGAAGAAGTTAGAGTGCGGATCGAGCACCCGCAGCATGCCGGGAATGGCGCCGTTATAGACGGCCTTATCGGGGCTGACGGGCTCGGCGTAGTTCTGCTGCACCACCTCGTAGACCGAGGTGAACTCGTGCAGGCTGTCGCGAATATCTCCGTCGCTGGGAATCGCGGTAGAGGTCAGACGCTGGCCAAACAACATGCCTGCGCAACCACAGGCGATCACGATGACGAGCACAAGTACGGCGGAGCGGCGGGAACTACTTGCCATTATGTTTTTCCTTCAACCGGCAGGAAGTGCAGCTTCAACAATAGCGCAAATCGCAGCGAGAATTGAGCAAAGTATAGCATTTTCAACGCCGGGACCAATGCGCTAAACGCCCTAGGTTCTTGGATGCGGAGCTGCCTTTCAGGGTGCGAAACTTCTTGCCTCGCCCCTAACGTAAGACGCGGCCCATCGCTTGATGTGAGCGCAGGTTGCCCCGTAAAGCAACCCGTCCTTTAGTGTTATCCCGAGCGAAGCCGCCGGCGTTTTGGTGGCGCGGCCGGGGGAACGTCATTTCGTGTGCCCCGGGTTCAGCCTTGGTTTGGCCAAACCCGCCATCAGCCGCAGATCCTCCTAAGCTTGGCGCGGATTCGGCATTCCCTCGGCATAACCTTTGACAATTGCGGGATGAAATCCCAGAAGCGTTGCGTCGGCTTCGGGTATCATTAGCTTTATGAATCTCGGCATGCCAGAGATGATCTTCATCTTTTTGTTGGCCTTGGTCATCTTCGGGCCCAAGAAGATGCCCGAATTGGGACGGCAATTGGGCAAAGCCCTCGCCGAGTTCAAGAAGGCCAGCAACGAGTTCAAGAACCAGCTTGAAGTCGAGATGATGAACATCGAGTTGGAAGAACGCGTGAAGAAGCAGGAAGTGGCGCAGGACGCCGCCGAGTCGCAGCGGATACTGCCTCCAGAAAAGCCCTATGAGACCGTCATCGTGCCCGCACCCGGCGCCGTAAGCCGCGAGTCGTTCGAGCCGGAGCCAGAGGCGACCTCAGCCGCGGCTACCGAGGCCGCACTTCCGCCCGCGGAAACTCCCGTGAACGGCAATGGGCGGGTTGTCCCCGATGCCTAACCCCGTCTTAGAAAAAGCCACTCAGCGCGCCTCCGAAGAAATGACGGGGATGAGCTTCCTCGATCACCTTGAGGAGCTGCGCCGCCGCATCATCTGGAGCTTCCTCTACATCGTCGGCGGATTCTGCGTCTGCTGGTGGTATCACGAGTGGATCTTCGGCCTGATGCAGAAGCCCATCATCCAGGCGCTGGCCGCCCACGGGCTGGAGCAGAAGCTGGTCTACCTGAATCCCACCGACGCCTTCAACATGTATCTGAAGGTCTCGTTCATGGCGGGTGTGTTCGTTGCCTCGCCGTTCGTGTTGTACCAGGTGTGGGCGTTTATCTCGCCCGGACTCTATCGCAACGAGCGCCGTTATGTGCTGCCCTTCATGTTCAGCACCGTAGGACTGTTTCTCGCGGGAGGCTTCTTCGGTTACAAGATGGTCTTCCCGGCGGCGCTGGACTTCCTTATCGGCTGGAGCTCGCAGTTCAAGCCGATGGTGACCATCAGCGAATACACCGACCTGTTTCTCACCATCATCGCCGGCCTGGGCATCGTCTTCGAGATGCCGATCCTCGTCTTCTTCCTGTCGCTGATGGGCATCCTCACCGCGGGCTGGATGTGGCGCAACCTGCGCTACTCCATCCTCGTCATCTTCATTATTGCGGCGGTCATCACCCCGACCACCGACATCATGAACATGTGCATCTTCGCCGCACCGATGATCGTGCTCTACCTGGTGAGCATCGCCATCGCCTGGTTCGTCCACCCGGCGCAGAGAAGGAAGCGGGCGGGGAAGGGCGCGGGCGACGGAGTCTGAGTAGGGACGATACAATCCCGAACACCCGCCTCGGTTGCAAGATCCTAGAAAAGGAGAGGCAGAAGAACAGGTCGAGAGCACTCAAGTGCTACGCGCCATCCGCGAATCACTAACTATTGCCATGAATTGGCAATGAATAGCGTGCGAAACAGTGCTACCATGCTCCACGAGATTTTGGGTCTGTAAGAACTCGGCCCTTTCCGCTTATTGACCAAGCTGTATCAAAACTGGATGTCGCGCAGACCCGGGCCTCGCAAGTTGCAATAACGAAAGGTACCCGATGCCCCTGCCACGGCGTCTTCTCCTCGGCGCGCTGCTTTGCCTGTCGTTCGACGTGGTTGCGCGAGCGCAAATCTTCCAAACGCTCGTGAGTTTCGATGGACCGAATGGTGCTACCCCTGCCGCCCCTCTTATCCAAGGCGCAGACGGGGACCTCTACGGGACAACTCACTTCGGCGGGACCTACAACGCCGGCACAGTTTTTAAAATCACGCCTGAGGGTTCGCTCACCACTCTGCACAGCTTCGCCCTCTTAGACGGCGTTTTTCCTTGGGCGGGGCTGGTGCAAGCGACTGACGGAGATTTCTACGGGACTACCTGGGAAGGCGGGGCTGGCGACAGAGGAACGGTGTTCAAGATGACCCCCGAGGGAGCCCTGACCGTTCTGCACAGCTTCATCGGCTACCTCGACGGTCTTTACCCCTATGCAGGGCTGGTGCAAGCTACTGACGGGGACCTCTACGGGACGACGCAAGGCGGCGGGGTCCACAACGGTGGCACAGTCTTTAAAGTCACCCCTCAGGGCACGCTGACTATCCTCTATACCTTTTGTTCTCAGCCAGCCTGTACAGACGGTGCTTCCCCTTGGGGAGGACTGGTGCAAGGCACCGACGGTAACTTCTACGGAACAACCGAAAGCGGCGGCAGTTCTCTTGTCTACGGAACAGTTTTCAAGATTACTGCCCAAGGCACCCTGACCGTGCTGCATAGCTTCCAGAAAACAGACGGCGCCAACCCCTATGCAGGGCTGGTGCAAGGCACCGACGGAAATTTCTACGGGACAACCGAGAGCGGCGGCAATGTTAACCTTGCCGCCGGCACAGTCTTCAAAATCACTCCCCAAGGCGCACTGACCACGCTTTACAGCTTCAGTCTCGGCAACGCGGACGGCGCTTACCCTTATGCAGGGCTGGTGCAAGGCACTGACCGAGACTTTTACGGGACAACCACCCAAAACGGGGTCGGTGGCTATGGCGCAGCATTCAAGATTACTCCCGAGGGTGCGCTTACTACGCTATACAGCTTTTGCTTCCAAATGAACTGCGCTGATGGCGCCGCGCCTCTCGCAGGTCTGGTGCAAGCCACAGATGGGAAATTTTACGGGACAACATCTGCGTTGGGCAGCGGTAACTCGGGCACAGTGTTCAGTCTTGATGCACGGTCCGAGGCTTTATCGGTAATCAAGGTAGGCAGTGGGACCGTCACCAGCGCCGACGGATACATCAACTGTGGCGCGACGTGTTCTTACACTTATCTCATCGGTAACCAAGTAACGCTGACCGCAACTCCGAACCAGCATTGGGTATTTACCAGTTGGGTCGGCTGTGATCAGACGCAGGCGAATGTCTGCATGGTGACGATGAACAACGCACGCAACGTAACCGCTACATTCACAATCATCACTCACCCGCTTTCGGTGTCGAAGATAGGAACAGGCACCGTAACCAGCGTCGACGGGCACATTTATTGTGGCTCCGTGTGTTCGTATCCATATGGAGAAGGTACCGAGGTAACTCTGAGCGCTCTCCCAGCTCCCGGCTACACCTTCACCGGCTGGACTGGCTGCGACAACATGAACGGCAGCTACTGCTCGGTCACGATGACAGGCGCGAAGAATGTAACCGCCACTTTCACCACTGCCAACATCACACTCACTTCCTTAACTTTCAAACCAAGCTACGTAAAAGGCGGCCAGCTATCGGCGGGAACGCTTACGCTCAGCGCCGCTGCTCCTCCCGGAGGAGTGACTGTCGCCCTCAGCAGCGATCATCCCGGGGTGGCGCATCCGCCGTCGTTCGTGTTTGTTCCCGGAAACGCAAGCTCGGTGCAGTTTGCCGTGAATACTCTTCCGGTGAAAAGCAACACGACGGTGACGATCACCGCTACCGCAGGCGCATCGCAGGTCAGCGGAACGTTGACAGTCGGTACGACGTCGCTTCCGCCGTCGCCCAGATGAGAGCACTTCGGGTCTGGGTGGAAGCCCTCGGATTTATCCGAGAGAAGTGTCGCGCACTCCCGACGGTGGGCCT
This sequence comes from uncultured Acidobacteriaceae bacterium, assembly GCA_963846795.1. GTDB lineage: Bacteria > Acidobacteriota > Terriglobia > Terriglobales > Acidobacteriaceae > CAVVDY01. The sequence continues at coordinate 82,471 of CAWJXJ010000009.1, read as the reverse complement.
TCAGCCCCGGCCAGCGCTAAAGCGCGTTCTCCCGAAAGCCACGCTTTTCGCCCGCATGAATGCGGTGGCATCCACCGGGTAGGTGCCCGATGCGGGCTGGGTTTGCCCGGGTGGGGATTTTTGTTCTCCACGCCGAAGCTGTTTGGTAGCCCATACCAAAAGCCCCACCCCGGCAAAAGATGCCGGAATGGGGCACCCGATTGCTCCACCCGGTTGCTCCACCCGGTTGCTCCCCACCCGACTATCACAGCAACGGGTGATGGCGTTCACTGACGAACCCGCATCGAAGGTCGAAAATATATATCCCAGCCTCCTCCCCCGGAGATTCGTCCATGTGTGGTTTGCGCCTCTTGTCTCAAGAGAACCTCTCAATGCCTTCCTCTCGGCAAAGTCACGCGCAAATCAGCTTAGCCGCCGCAGTCATTTGCGAGGTGCAGTCGAAAGGGGATTTTACATGCGCGCGAGAATCATCTTTGGTTTTCTGATTGTCTCTCTTGCGGCGGCGGTGAACTTGTCCGCTCAGACCCTCACCACGCTAGCGACTTTTGACGGCACCAACGGTAGCGCTCCCGCTGCATCCCTCATCCAAGCCAGCGACGGGAACTTCTACGGGACAACCCAGTATGGTGGAACCGTCAATGGCTGCGAGGGTGGCTTTAATCCCTGTGGCACTGTTTTCAAGATTACTTCCAGTGGCACGTTGACCACGCTGCACACCTTCGACTACGGCGACGGTGCGTTTCCTGTGTCCCCGGTGGTGCAAGGCAGCGACGGAAACTTCTACGGGACAAACGTAGGTGAGGGGGACAGTGACGGCCCTGGCGCGATCTTCAAAATGACCTCCGACGGCACGGTCACGGTGCTGCAATCCGTCGGCTCCGTGGCCGGGCTGGTGCAAGGGCTCGACGGGGACTTCTACGGGACAACCCCAAGCAACCCATACACCGCTGGCACGGTGTTCAAAATTACCCCTAGCGGCACGTTGACCACGCTGCATACCTTCAACGGCACGGACGGCAAGAACCCTCAGGCGGGCCTGGTGCGAGGCAGCGACGGGAACTTCTACGGGACAACATACAGTGGAGGAACCAGCAACAACTGTAGCTACGGCTGTGGCACGGTCTTCAAGATGACACCCGGCGGCTCACTGACCACCCTATATAGCTTCAGCGGCACTGACGGCTACGATGTTCAGGCAGGGCTGGTGGAAGGCAGCGATGGGAACTTCTACGGGACCACCCTCAACGGCGGGCCTCAAAACGTGGGCGAGGTATACAAAATCACTCCCAGCGGCACACTGACCGTGCTTTACAGCTTTTGCTCTAAAGCGGGCTGCACTGATGGTTCGTACCCTAAAGCGGGTCTGGTACAAGCCACCGATGGGAACTTCTACGGGACGACCTTCCAAAGCGGGTCGCATGACCAGGGCACGGTGTTCTCTATCACCCCCAGCGGTTCGTTGACCACGCTGTACAACTTCTGTTCTCAAGCCGGCTGCGCTGATGGCGCCAATCCCGTTGGAGGGGTGATCCAAGGCAGCGACGGCAATTTTTACGGGACTACCCAGGCAGGCGGGAGCAATAGCTCGGGCACCGTCTTCAAACTCAGCCTGCCTCCTACTTACACCCTCTCGGTCTACAAGAGCGGCAGCGGAACCGTCACCAGCGGCGATAACAATATCAACTGTGGCAGTGTCTGCTCCTATAACTACGTCGGCGGCACACAGGTAACGCTTACGCCCACTCCTAGCTCGGGCTGGGCGTTTGCCTACTGGAGCGGCTGCGACAACGTAAACAACAACGTCTGCACGGTCACGATGAATTCCGCCCACAACGTGACCGCAGTCTTCACTCCCACGTATCAGCTTACGGTTTTAAGAACTGGCAACGGGACGGTGACGAGCAACGACGGCTACATCAACTGTGGCTCGACTTGTTCACACCTCTATTGGAATGGCACGGTCGTGGTCCTCACGGCATCGCCAGATCCGAATTGGGTCTTTGCCAGTTGGAGCGGCTGCGACAAGGTGAACGGCAATGTCTGCACCGTCACGATGAACTCGGTTCGAACTGTGACGGCAAGCTTCACTCCCACGTATGTGCTCACGGTCGCGAAGACCGGCAACGGCACGGTCAAGAGCAGCGATAACCATATCAATTGCGGATCGACTTGTTCGTATACCTATCTGAGCGGCACCCTGGTAACCTTAACCGCCTCGCCAGACTCGGGATGGGGCTTTGCGGGTTGGAGCGGTTGCGACCAGAGCAACTCGAATGTCTGTCTGGTAGTGATGAGTGCCAACCGCACGGCTACCGCGACCTTCCAGGTTCTATATCCGCTGACCGTCAGCAAGACCGGCAACGGGAATGTCAGCAGTATCGATGGCCACATCTCGTGCGGGAGCACCTGCTCCTATTCGTACATGAATGGAACACTGGTTACACTGAGCGCCGTTCCCGCTGCTGGATCCACGTTCAGCAGTTGGACTGGATGCAACAACGCGAATGGCAGCTTCTGCTATGTAACCGTGTCAAGTGCCCGGAATGTAACTGCCACTTTTGCTTCCGTCAACAACATCATTCTCACCGCGCTGACGTTCAAGCCCTCATATGTGAAAGGCGGCGAGTTGTCGGCGGGGACGCTGACTATGAATGTGTCCGCGCCCTCAGGAGGACTGGCGATTGCCCTCAGCAGCGATCATCCCGGTGTGGCGCATCCGCCGGCGTTCGTCTTTGTTCCGGGAGGGCAGAAGTCGGTGCAGTTTGCGGTGGAGACTTTGCCAGTGAAGAGCAACACGGTGGTGACGATCACAGCCACCGAGAGTTTGTCGCATGTGAGCGGAACGTTGACCGTGGGCACGACGCCACTTCCGCCAGCGCTCAAGTGACTTTCCCTAGTCTACGGCGCTTGTTCTCCCATCCACTGCACGTGCAGAAATGGCTGGAGTACTCGGCACTTCCGAAACGGGAACCGGCGAGGCTAAGCGCTAGAAATGCCTTGACTCTTTCGTACGGGCTCAGAAATAGTGCTGCTTGAGCTCATTTTCCACTGTGCATTTCGCCGGAGTCTTCATGCGTAATGTTGTTGCCATACTGATCCTCTGCGTGTCGGTCACCATCGTCGCGCCGTCCCAGATTCTTACCACGTTGGTGGATTTCGACGGCTCTAATGGCAGTACACCGTTTGGTGGTCTTATTCAAGGTTCGGACGGGAACTTCTACGGGACTACGGATGGAGGTTACAACAGCGACGGAACCGTCTTCAAAATGACTCCGGATGGTACCCTCACCATCTTACACAATTTCAATGCCACCGACGGAGCTCATCCGCGGGCGCCGCTCGTGCAAGGGAAGGACGCATATTTTTACGGAACCACCACACGCGGAGGCCCTAACTACAATGGCGTAGTGTTCAAGGTCAACGCTCAGGGAGATTTTCAAGTTTTGCACTACTTCACCGCCACGGACGGTGATGGGACATCAGGCGCACTCGTGCAGGGGGCGGACGGCGACTTCTACGGAGCATCGTGGGTAGGCGTCAATGATGTGGGCACCGTTTACAAAATAAGTGCCGACGGCACATTCACCACTTTATATACCTTCGATGTGAGTGATGGGGCGTACCCCAACGGGTTGGTACTGGCAAGCGATGGAAACTTCTACGGTACAACCAGTCAGGGTGGAAGCAAGCAACTAGGGACGGTTTTCCAGATCACTCCCGCCGGCACCCTGACCACCATCTACAACTTCTGCACAGCGAAGAACTGCACTGACGGAAATACACCGTATACCGGGTTGGTGCAAGGGAACGATGGTTATCTATACGGGACCACAAGTTCTGGGGGCGCTAACAACTGGGGCACGAGCTTCAAGATAACTCTCGACGGGATGTTTACCAAGCTTTTCGATTACTGCTTCGGGCAGTCCTGCCTGTTGAGTCCTGGGACATCTCCGATCCTGGGCATTGACGGCAACTTTTACGGCACGGAGAGGGGTGGTGGCTCCGAGAATGCCGGCTTTATTTATCAGATGACTCCTACGGGCAAGGTAACTACCCTTTATAACTTCTTGAATGAGAGCGACGGCTCGGACCCGTACGCGGCGCTGGTTCAGGCGAAGGACGGCACTTTCTACAGCACGACCTTGGAAGGCGGTCCCAACAACAACTGTGTTAGTTGGAACGGATGCGGCACGGCGTTTCGCTTTGACTCCGGCCTCTTCCCCATATTGTCCGTCGCCAAAGCTGTTGATGGGACCGTCTCCAGTACCGATCACCACATCTATTGTGGAACTGCCTGCTCATATGTATATCTGAAAGGGGCACAGATCACTCTGAGCGCCATTCCCGCTCCCGGCTACACCTTCAGCGGTTGGACTGGCTGCAATAACGTCAACGGCAGCTACTGCTCGGTGACGATGACGACGGCGAAGGATATCACCGCCACTTTCAACTCTGCAACGCAGGTCACACTCGCCTCGCTGACGTTCAATCCCGCGTATGTGAGAGGCGGCCAGTTGTCGGCGGGTACCCTAACGCTTAGCGAATCTGCGCCATCGGGCGGACTCACGGTTGCGCTCAGCAGCGATCATCCCGGCGTGGCGCATCCGCCATCGTTCGTGTTCGTTCCCGGAAATGCGAGTTCGGTGAACTTTGCGGTGAATACTTTCCCGGTGAAGAGCAACACGACGGTGACCATCATGGCGACCGCAGGCGCCTCCGAAGTCAGCGCCAAGTTGACCGTTGGCACAATCGCTAATCCACCGTCGCTGAGATGAACCGGAGATGCGGAAAAGATTTTACGAACGCAACGTTGTGACATGGCGATGCTATTGAGAGATAGCCTAGATCAAGTTGAGGTTTTGTTAGTGTGTCGGATCGGAGTTCCCATGCGCCATATTATTGGTCTTCTTCTGTTCTGCTTCTTAGCTACAGTCGCCTGCTCTTCTCAGGCTTTTTCCACCCTTGTGAATTTCGGCGGCGGAACTAATGGCATATACCCTAATGGAACTCTTGTCCTCGGATCTGACGGAAATCTCTACGGCACAACCAGCAACGGCGGGGACAATAGTGTCGGCACAATATTCGAAGTTACTCCCGACGGCGTACTAAACACTCTATATAGCTTCAGCTACTCCGGTGGTAACGAGCCTTTTACAGGGCTGATGCAAGCCAACGACGGTAATTTCTATGGAACAACTTCCCAAGGTGGAGGGTATGACGTAGGCATAGTATATCGAATGACGCCCGGCGGAATTGTCACGAAGATTCATAGCTTCGCGGGTTGGGATGGCGTTCCGCCAAGTGGGACGCTGATACTAGCCACAGACGGCTATCTATACGGGGTAGCCAGCTACGGTGGGACAGATACTATTGGCGGTACTGTTTATAAGATCAGCCTTCAGGGAGCACTAACGGTTGTACATAGCTTTTGTCCCAATAGAGACTGCAGCGAAGGACAAGCTCCCAGAGGTACGTTAGTACAAGCCTCCGACGGCAACTTCTACGGAACGACGAGCGCCGGCGGTCCCTACTGTGCGGGCAATGGTGGCTGCGGTACGGTGTTCAAGCTCACGCCCGATGGCACCCTTACCACTCTGCACTACTTCAATCAAAGTGACGGCGCTTTCCCTTATGCCGGATTGGTGTTGGCCAATGACGGCAATTTTTATGGAACCACAACCCTGGGCGGCGCGCAAAATTACGGTACAGTCTTCAAGATCACTCCTGACGGCACTTTTACCAGCCTGCATAGCTTCAATAACACTGACGGCAGATTACCTTATGGGCCGCTGGTGCAAGCGTCTGATGGATACTTCTACGGAGCAACCTATCAGGGTGGCCTTTACTGCCAATTGGGCTGCGGCACCGTGTTCAGGATCACTCCGCAGGGAGGGTTCACGTCCTTGCATAGTTTTGATAACTCCGATGGCAATCTCTCCTATGCCGGGATGCTGGAGAGCACCGATGGGATTCTCTACGGTACGACGAGTAGCGGCGGCACAAACTATAGTGGCACTCTTTTTCGCCTAGTCCTTTATGCCGGCTTATCTGTCACCAAATCGGGGATGGGCACGGTTAGCGGCGGTGACGGGAAGATTTACTGTGGGACGATGTGCTCTTACACGCTACAACTGGGGTGCGCAGGAAACCCTCGGCGCCGTTCCTGCTCCCGGTTATACCTTTGCTGGCTGGACCGGCTGCGACAACATGGACGGAAGCTATTGCTCGGTCACCATGACGAGCGCGAAAAATGTGACTGCCACTTTCGCCCCTGGCAATGTCACGCTCACTTCCTTAACTTTCAAACCGAGTTATGTAAAAGGCGGCAGGCTATCGGCGGGAACGCTTACCCTCAGCGCGGCCGCGCCTCCGGGAGGAGTAACAGTAGCCCTCAGCAGCGATCATCCTGGCGTGGCGCATCCGCCGGCGTTCGTCTTCGTTCCGGGAAACGCCAGTTCGGTGCAATTTGCCGTGAATACTCTTCCGGTGAAAAGCAACACAACGGTAACCATCACGGCGACGGCAGGTGGCTCGCAGGTGAGCGGAACGTTAATGGTGGGTACCACGTCGCTTCCACCATCCCTCAAGTGAGAGCGGGTGCCCATTCCGACATCCTTTGCCGGGGTGGGACCTTTACTGGGAAAACCTGAGGACGTCCCGATTTAGACAAGTCAAAAAGGAGCCACCTGGGCAAAACCAACCCGGAAGGGCACCTGAAGGCCGCATCTACAGGATTCAAGTTTCTTCGAAGAATTCCCGTTTCGAAACTGGTCTACCACCTTCGTAACTCCACAACCAGACTTTTCTCGTGCTTCATGATTCAGCGACTCTTAAACTACTTCTGAGGACGCCCCCAGAGTGTCCGTGCGAGAACTCATCCGCTAAGTTCTTTGAAATCTATTAAGTACGTGTAAGTGGCTGGGGCTCAATCATTTGCATGTGAAATGTTGCCTAAGTTGTTGAAAGCAAGGTATCGCGCATCGCTATTTTTTGTGAGGTTCGTCACGGAGGAGCAATCGTATTCACCACGGAGGACCCTTCGGCTCCGCTCAGGGCAGGCTGCGAGCGCGGAGGAAGAAGGAGTAAAGAACAGGTTCAAAATGGAATATTGTGGCTGAAGATTTGGCCGGATTCGCTGGGCCGAAGTCCCGGTGTCCTCGGCCTTTGTGAAATTACAAACTCCGTGTCCTCCGCGCCTCGGTGGTGAATCGGTTCTCGTTCGGCGTTAGAATAAGAAGAGATATTTACCATGCAGTTAACAGTATTAGAACCCGAAACCCGCAATGCCCACCAAGCCGGCTGGTGGGAGACGATGGCAGATGGCCGTCTGCATTGCTATCTCTGCCCGCGGCATTGCCACATCGGCGAAGGGCAGCACGGCTTTTGCTTCATCCGCAAGAACGAGCATGGACGACTGGTGCAACTCGGCTACGGCAGGCCTGCGGCGATCGCGATGGATCCAGTCGAGAAGAAGCCGCTGAACCATTTCTTCCCCGGGACGAAGATACTGTCGATGGGAACAGCCGGCTGCAACATGGGCTGCTTCTTCTGCCAGAACTGGGACATCTCGAAGGCGAAATCCGACCAGGTCAATGCGCACGAGCTGAGCCCGGAAGATGTCGTCGAAGTTGCGAAGCGGTATCACGCTCCGCACCTCGCGTTCACCTACAACGAGCCGACCATCTGGGGCGAATACGTCATCGACATCGCGCGCGAGGCGCACGCGGCCGGACTGAACACCGTCATGGTCTCCAACGGCTACATCACGCGCGAGGCCTTCTTCGACATCTATCGCTACATCGACGCAGCGAACATCGATTTCAAGGCATTCACCGAAAACTTCTACGCCAAGATCACGCTCACGCATTTGCAGCCGGTGCTCGATACGCTTGAAGTGGCTGCGCCATGAGACCGGCGTTTGGTTCGAGCTGACCAACCTCATCATCCCCACGCTTAATGATGATGACGCGGAATTCAAAGAGCTGTGCGATTGGGTGCTCAACAATCTTGGCGACGATGTCCCGCTGCACTTCACCGCTTTCCACCCGGACTTCAAGCTGACTGACAAGCCCGCGACTCCGCCGGAGACGCTGCATCGCGCGCGACGGTTGGCGATGCAGATGGGAGTGAAGTACGTCTACGAAGGCAACATCTTTTCCGATGGCGGAAACACCATCTGCCCGGGATGCAAACAGGTGGTGATCACGCGCTCATGGCATTCGGTGATGTCGAACCGGCTGAAGAACGGCTGCTGCACCAATTGCGGCACGCGCATTGCAGGCGTGTTTACGAAAGTGGAAGCAGAGAAGCGGAGAGAGTGGACTGGAGCTAAGACTGGCAACTGACTCCTGTCGTCATCGCATCTATGCCCAAGCCACACGGAGGCCAATGCAATGCCGCAGCACCACGAAACGCGTGATGAAGATTCCGCCAAGGGAGCAGTCGAGCAGGACCGTCCTGGCCAGCCAACTAATGTATCGATGACGGGACAGAGCGGGCATCGCGATCAGGATCCGCTGCTCAAGTCGAGTGACAGCGATTATCCCGAGGCCGGCCAGAACGAAGAGCACAGCGGAGAGCCAGAAGGTCACAACCAACTCGCCGATGACAGCGGCTGCAATCCGGAGGGGAAGACGTAAGATCAGCTCGACCCGGGATTCCGCCAGAAGGAGAATCAAAACTAAAAGCAAACATCCGCTCGCATCGTAATCGGCTGGCAAAGTAGCCTATTTGCGTTGAGAGTCGAAGGTCTCCAGCGAGAATGAGAAGCCTTCCGGCTGCACGGTCACGACACCTTGATAGGGACGATCGATGTCGTTGATCGCCACCAGCACGAGCGCGATCAAGAATGTCAGCACGACCACCTGCAGCACGTGAAAGCGAAAGCTGGGAACGCCGAAGAAGCAGGAAGCCGCCACGGTGATCACACCTCCGGCTATAAGGACTGCCCACAAAATCGCCGGCAGCCCCTCACGTGCCTGCATCATTCTTATTCGCCGATATTCAGTCAACATGCGCAGTTCTTCCACCAATTGGTAGACCGCGATGCTGTTGTTGCCCGGATGCGACTGGCTTTCGCCCGCGACTGTCCAGAGTTGGTCGACCGTCTGCGACGTTTCGGGGGGCGCAGGCTTGTCTTCCGCCAGAGCGGGCCACTCTTTATCGACAGCCTCGCGCGCGTATTTTAAACACAGGGCCCGCACGTCCGTCGACGTGGGCGGTTCCAACTGGCTCGCGATGCGCCACATGTTGGTCAGGGCATTGGCTTCCTGCTCTTCGTTAGCCTGGGCTTGCTGAAACATGTTCCAGACGCCCGAGAGCATGAAGGCCAGGATCACCGCATACGTAGTGCCGATGACGGCCACCACCGCGCCTGTGAAGTCGTTGGCCTCTTTGCGCGCAGGCGCAGCCGAGGTTCGAGTCACCACAAGCAGGAACACCAGAGCCCCAAGGATACAGGCGCCGATGATGAGGGCATCACCAAACACGGGATTTTCCAGGTGAAACCAGACGTAGTGCTGCTTCAGCGCAATGAGCTTACACGCATTGCACCCCTGGGGTGAAGGTTTTATGCTGACGGGCTTTACTGCCGAGGTTCAGCCCAGTCGAATGACGCGGTGATCCGGGCAGCGGGCGTTGGCGGCTTCAATGAGGGTGTCGATTAGCTTCGGCCCATACTTGGCGTAGAAGTAGATGCCGCTGATTTCGCGTTCCTGAAGCGTTTTGCGAGGATAAAGGGAGTTCTCGATCTGCGCAGCATGGCGGCCGATGATCTCGTTGCGACGCAGCTCGGCTGCGGCTGCCCGCCGTTCCAGTCGATTGACTTGGTACAGCATCTTGCTCGCAGCACGGTTTGAGGCGCGAACCAAGGTAGGGTCGAGGCGCGCCAGCGAGTCGGAGATGTGCTGCATGGCTTCTTCCGCCGTCAGCTTCCCTTTGAGAAAGTCGTCTTTCAATTGGGCGGGAAGGGAACGGGCCGCAATGCATTCGCGCAGCTCGCATTCGCCGTGAAACAGTTCGGGAAGCTGAACTGCATACTTCTCCAGCAGGCGCTCGATGCGGGGCTCAATCAGCGTGGCGCTCATACGCGCCAGAACCGGCGTGATTCGGCCCAGCAGCTTCTGGTAAACGACTGCGACCTGCGCAAAGTAGGCGACCTCAGCCGGACCTCCGAAGTAGGCCAGCGTTGGCAGCCAATAGTCTTGCAGCACAGGACGGAGCAGGACGTTAGCATTGAAGTCCTGTGGCCGCGCTTCGATGCGATGAATCAGTTCGTCCGATGACAGCCGCTCCGTGCCGATCGAAAACTGGCCGTTCGCACGGTGTACAGGTACCCGAGCGCCCTCGACGAGAGCGAACAACGGTGTCGAAAGATCGGTCACCTTCACCTGCTCGTGATATCCGGCTTCGCGCAGTTCGCGATTACGCGCCAGCAGCGCTACATCCAGCTCCGGGGCGCGCCTGATGGCTTCCACGAACAAGGGTGCTGCTACGCGATGCAGTTCCTCGTCGGCGGGATCGAGAATGATCAAGCCATGATCGGCGAATAGACGGGCATAGAGCCGGGCGTAAGCGTTGGAAAGAGTCTCTCCCTCGCGGTAGCTCTGGCGCAGGTAGTCGGAGGCCAGCGAATCGCCGAGGATGTTGGCCGCCTGCGCGACGAGATCGCTGGTACTTTCCGCGAGCCCGATGTTGGCAACGGGAGATCCCTTAGCTCCCTTTGTTTCAGCTTCAAACGGTACAAGTTTGAAGTCATGGGTGAGCAATAGCGCCTGGTTAACTTCTGCCAGGTCGTGGTCTTCGCTGGCCATCCAGAAGACAGGCACGCAGGGAACGCCCGAGGCTTCAACTTGCTGCGCCAGAGCCAGCGCTGACGCGACCTTCATAAGCGCCAGCACGGGGCCACCAAATAGTCCTACCTGCTGGCCCGTGACGACAACGTGTGCGCCTTCGCGAAGGCGCTGAATATTGCGGAGTACCGCTTCCGATGCTCCCCAGGCGCGGTTCTGCCGCTCAAGTACGGCCGCTACACGGCGGTGGGTTTCGGTTCCCGAAGGCACCACGCTTGCTAAAGAGGCGATCACGTCTGAGGAGTGCGGGTAAAACCTGCGGATTTCTGGCGCTTGCGAAAGGTAATCGGAAAACAACTTGGTGGTATGCGGGATGGAGCTGAACGGGATGCAGTCGGGGATCACGCCATGAACTCCCGTCGACAGCAACACGATTTGGGAAGAATCTCAGTCATCCATCCTCAACTTGAGCTTAACAGGAGCGCAAAACGTTTGATGTCTCGTAAAGCTCAATGATGCAGCGATTGGTCCCGCCTGCGTCGCTGAATGCGCCAGGTGGCGCGTCTGGTTCGCCGGAACCTCGCCCGCATCTATATATGTAGTGGTTTGGCTTCGCCAACCAGCGATGGTACAGTGAAGTTGACCGTTCCAACCACACGTGGGGGCGTCACGGCTTCGACGGAAGTGATTGCGGCAAAGAGGCATACCGGAGTGCATGCATCCGTAATCGTGTGCAAAAACAGAATTGCCAATCAACAGCTGGCATACGCAGCTTAATTAGTTAGGCTGCCGCCTTCCTCGGCTTTGCTCATGGGCTGAGAGCGGGCGTCATACAGTGAGCTGGCGTTGAACTCTACGTCTGGGAGTTCGAGGCGAGATTTTCAGGCTGGCCGGCCGCGTTTCTTGTTGGTTCTCAGCGTGGCGGGTGAGAGTGGTCGCCTCGGCGGCCGCGTGAACTGACTAAGTATGTAGGCTCTTTGCTGGCAGCATTTTCGGACGCGGGTTCAACTCCCGCCGCCTCCACCAACTTATCTAACTGAGACAAAAGGTGCGGCACCGTCAGGTGATCTTGGTTTCCAGTTCCTCCCAACGGAGGTATAGTTCGTCGACTCTTTTCTGCGCTTCGGATAGCCCACCTTGTGCGGCGATTAATCGTTCTGCATCACTGGCGATGGAAGGATCCGTGTATGCGGCGTGCGCTGCCTTGAGCTGATCTTCGGCTTCTGCTATGCGCTCCTCGAGCGTTGCGTACTCGCGGGCTTCCAGGTAAGAGAGCTTCTTCTTCGATATACCAGTCGCTACTGCTGAACGGCCTGAAGCGACTTCACCGGGAAGGGGTTTTGCTGATGTCTTGTAGGAACTTTTTTGCTCCTCCTGCCAGACTTCCCACTGCGAGTAGTCGGCAAAGCGTCCCGCACCGCCCAAGCCATCGAGTCCGATAACGGTGGTCGAAACGCGATCCAGCAAATAGCGGTCATGCGTGACCAATACCAGCGCGCCACGAAATTCAAGCAGGCTCTCTTCCAATACCTCGAGCGTCGGGATGTCGAGGTCGTTGGTGGGCTCGTCCAGCAGCAGCACGTCGGCCGGCTGCAGCATCAGGTTGGCAATCAGCACGCGAGCTCGTTCACCTCCAGACAGGCGACCGACCGGTTGATTGAGCTGTTCGCCGGCGAACAGGAAGCGGGCAGCCCAAGAGGCGACATGAATCACGCGTCCTAGATAGACGACTGAGTCACTATCAGGCGCGAGCGCGCGACGCAGGGTCACGTCAGGATCGAGCACGCGGTTCTGATCGAAGTGGACGACCTGCAGCGCATCGGCGGTATGTACCTCTCCGACTGACGGCACGAGATCTCGCGAGAGCAGCCGCAGTAGAGTGGTCTTGCCGCTGCCGTTGGGTCCGACAAGGCCAACACGCATGCCGGCGGTGAGGACGAAGTCGAGATCCTCGAAGAGCTTTCGGCCGCCGATATCGAAGCTGACGTGATCCAACTCGATCAGCCGCCGCGTCTTGCGGTCGGTGGCGGAAAAATCGATACCAGCGCTGGCGGTACGAGTGCGCGCCGTCAAGTCGGCCAGTTCGCCGATGAGTTGCTGCGCTCTGTCGATGCGAGCTTTGGACTTCGAAGTACGGGCCTTGGGCCCCCGCCGCAGCCATTCGATCTCGCGGTGCACTCGATTCTCCAGCGCCTCCTGGTGCTTGGATTGGGCGTGAAGGAAGGCTTCTTTTTCCTCCAGGAGCTTGCTGTAGTTGCCAGTGACGCGAAGGAGTCCTTCCGGATACGCGCGGTTCATTTCGACCATGACAGTCGCGACGTTCTCCAGGAAGTAGCGGTCGTGGCTGACGACGACGGAGGCAAAAGACGCAGATTGGAGAAGCTCCTCCAGCCACTCGATGGCGGCAAGGTCGAGATGGTTCGTGGGCTCGTCTAATAACAGGATTTCGGGTTGTTGCACCAGTGCTTCGGCAATAGCGAGTCGCTTCCGCCATCCACCGGAGAGCGACTCTGCCTGGACATCCAGGTCCTCGAAGCCGGCGCGCCCGAGGGTCTCAGCAAGGCGAGCTTGCCTTTCGTTCGGAGGAACGGCGGAGCGCTGAAGAGCGGCTTCGATCACTGAGCGCACCGTCAAGGTGCCGGCGAACTGAGATTCCTGTTCCACGAGGCTGAGACGGGCGCGCTTGCGTAACACGACTTCTCCGCTGTCGGGCTCGACGGCGCCGGAGAGAATCTGCAGAAGCGTCGATTTGCCGCAGCCGTTCGGCCCGATAAGTCCAATGCGCTCCCCTTCGGCGATGGTGAAGGCGATATTTCTAAAGAGCGGCGTGGCCCCGTAGGTCTTCGAGATTCCTTGTGCGTTTAGAATCGGCGGCACGGCGAACAGCTCTCTTTAGGCGGTAATGTGAGCATAGCAGGGGCTTCGGTCGGCGCTGCGGAACAGTTTACGTTTCACTTTCGCTCGTCCGCGACGCACGACAATTCGGTCGCACGAATCAGGACGCCAGACGGTATCCCTGTCAGTAGGAATAGTTCCTTCACCGCTGGCGTTTCTGGTTGCTGTGGCATAGCCAGTTCGACGTCCAACTTTGAATCTACTTCTTGGCCGCGTCCTTTTGCAGCTTATCCAGCTCTCTGGTGAGCTGTTCGGCTTGATCTCGGAGCTGCCGGAGGCGCTCCGCTAGCGAGGCTGGAGCTGGCTGAGCTGAAGGGGCGGCCGCAGCGGTAACGGGGGAAACTGCGGCCAACGCTGGCGCTCCTGTCAGATCCGCCAAGGCCTGATCGAATGTGTCCCGGTAAATCAGCCGGTCCCCCATAGCCAGGACTACCTTCTTTAGCTGAGGCATGCGGGCTTCGGTCGCCTGAATATAAATGGATTCGAGATAAAGGAATCCACCGGATACCGGAAGAGCGATGATGTTGCCTCGCAATACGCGCGAGCCCTGCTGGTTCCACAGGGTAAGGTCTTTGGAGATATTCTGATCCTGGTCGATACGCGATTCAATCTGCATTGGACCGTACATCAGTTGCTGCTTCGGCAGTTGATAGAACACGAGTTTCCCGAGATTGTCGCCGTCGCATCGAGCGGCCATCCAACCGATCAGGTTGTCTTTGCCTCGCGGACTGAAAGGCAGAATCAGGAGGTACTCGGGATCTTTCTCTCCCGGCAAAGTCGCTACGATATAAGTAGGCGCTACCGGCTCCGGCTGCCCCGATTGGCCAAACAAGTCGCGGGCGATTTCCCAGATGTCTTCCTTGTTGTAGAACACCTGAGGATCGCGCATATGAAAGATGCGATACGCCTCCGCCTGCGTGCGAAACAGATCCTCCGGATAACGAGTGTGCCGTCGAAGATCGGCTGGCATAGCTGATGCCGGCTGAAATAGCTGTGGAAACAATTTTTGATAGGCCTGTATTATCGGGTCGCTCGGATCAAAAATATATAGAGACACTTCCCCGGTATACGCGTCCACGGTGGCCTTCACCGCGTTGCGAATATAGTTCGCGCCTCCGTCCAGTCCGGCCACGGGAAGTGGCGCCGAATAAGGATGAGAAAGAGAAGTCGTGTAGCCGTCGACGATCCAAACCAACCTGCCGTCATCCGTAATGACCAGGTACGGGTCTTGGTCCCAGTGCAGGAAACCGGCCAGGTGGTTCAGTCTTGCCTGCACATTGCGATAAATCATCATGCGACTTTGTGCGGTTAGGTAGCCGGTGAAGACAATATTCGCCTCGCCCTGGGAGATGGCAGCGGCAGCCTTCATCACAAACGAGCCAACCGGAAAGCCGCCCTTGCCCTGGTAGGTCGAATACTTGTTTTGATCACCCGAGGGATAGTCGAATTCTTCGCGCGCGGTGTGAACAAAAACGGGATCCTGAGTCTTCTCTCCAAAATAGATTTCTGGCCGGGAGAGTTGAAAGGCGGGCGATTTGGTCTCCGGAGGAGCATTTTCAACCAGCAAGACCGGCAGTCCATCGGGAGTAATCTTGTTGACCTCTGCTACTACCGCGCCGAAGCCATGCGTATAGATGAAACGAGGATTAATCCAGCTCTCGCTCGCCTCAGCCGATAGCTGAGTGACATCGAGTTCACGTGGAGACAGCAGTACCTGTTTAATGCGGCCATCAACAAAGTAGCGATCAACGTCAGTGTCAGGAAAGGTGTAGTAGGGACGCAGTGCCTGAATCTGCGTGATGGTTGCGTCGTAGGCTCGCAGATCCCACAACCGAACGTTTGCCAGTAACGTCGCGTCCTGCACAGGGTCGACGGTGCCCTGGCCGGAAGGAGTGAAAGGGCGTTCTACAGCGTTCCGGTTTAGTCCGAAAGCTGAGATAGTAGCCTCAATATGGCGCTCTATATAGGGGCGCTCGATGGATATCTCATTCGGCCGCACATAAACGGAGCGGATGATGGCAGGTAATGCCAGTTGCAGGATGAAACCGGACAACACAAGGACGGCCGCCCGCTTGAATTTCGACATCCAGACCAGCGGCAGCGCTGCTATCGCACAGAAGATGAGCAGCCAGCGCAGTGGGAGAGCGACCTTTTCATCCACATAATCAGCGCCTGTCATAAAGGCGTGAGTGTTGAACAGAAGCTCATAGTTTCCGAGATAAATCCAGACAGCGAAGCCGAGCAACAAAATCACGGCAATTATGCGGATGAAAGGTGCGCGCGCGGCCCCTGGCAGCCGCAAGTATTCCCCTAAGCCCAATGGCCTTGCTGGTCCATCCAGCAACCGCCCGTACCGAACTCGCTCAACTAATTGCCATCCCCGGGCGGTGATCCAGAACAGGATGGCGGAGAGTATCGCGAGCGAAAACAGGAATCCGAGCAGGTCCGAATAGAAGGGCAAGTCGAACAGGTAAAACGGCAACTTGTGTGAAAAAACCTGGTCTCGCCATGCGTCGACCGGCGCGCTAAGCCCTCGTGACCCGACGAATCGCATGATCGTCCAGGAATCAATGGCGGATGACGCGAACATGATCGCAAACAGGGCAAGACCGACGGGAACGACTCGAGAGTAAACGGGGAAATCGCCCTGACGAATGCCCGCGAACTGCAAGCCGCGCGCGTGCGCAAGATACAGTGCGATGAAGGCAAGCAAGGCTCCTACCGCTGCCGGGACGACGCTGTACCACATCATGCTGACCCAGGTGTTGACCTGCGCGACCTCTTTCCACCAGTTGTATTCAACGAGGAAATTGGCAGCCGTCGGTACTGCCCAACCGATCAGCGCTAATGAGACTAAAAGCAGGATGACAACGCGAACGTGGGAAGGACGCATAGATGAGCTCTGAGGGTGTTCCCTAATAGAGGCTCTTGGAACGCGAGGGGACAAGGATTGAGGGGGATGGCATGGCCAGGTTAAAGTGCGCTAGCCTGCGACGGCTAAATGGAGTGATGCTGCTGGCCACTCGCCCACCTTCAGTCCGCCCGGAAGCCAGGTCTTCGAGCTCATTCCTTGCCTCGATCTCAGCTACTTCATGAGTAGGTGCATAACCCCACGACACCAACAAGTCGGGGTTTCGTGTTGAACAAATCATCCAGTGATAGCGCGTTTTTTTGTTTCTCAAGGACTGTTCTTCAAACGACAGGGAAAATGAATCGACACTTGACTTCGTCAAACTGTTCCTGCTCTCTGACTTTGCGCTCTTGGTGAGAGGTTGCCTCCGGCAGATATGCTGAGCGTTTTCGCGCAAGCCGGATGCGGGTATGTTGCCGCTACCTTCATCATACGCTCAATGCGCTCGGAGCAAGCCATTAAAGCTCGCGCGCGATCGCAATCGCGACCGATGACGATCGGCAGCACCGTTGACCCAAGCTACCTGGATTCTCTGTCGATTATTTCTTTGGCTTCCCGCGCCGATAGGATTTCGCGATTCTCTGCGTCACGCTTGTTAAGCTCGCGATCGCGATCCTTGAGAGCCTTAACTTTCCGGTGTACCTCTTCGAATGGATTCTCGTACTGATGTTCCACGATGTGTCTCCTTGGATCCAGGCTGCGAGCGCAAATTACACCTTTGTTTAGCTAAGACGAAGGTCACTCCGAGTAGCCGTTCTGTTCGTCCTGCCGTTCGCTATCCTCTTCCTCTCTTTGCTTTTTGACTTCCTCCTCGTCATCCTCCTCCTCGTCTTCTGAATCTCCAGCCATGAGGCAGTCGGTCGCGATTATGCAAGCCGTGATTTCGGCAGGCGATATGGGATGAAATTTGCTCATGCCCGATGGTAGCCCATTCGCAGAGACTCCACACTAGAGCTTTCGGAGAGACCGCAGACCAGCGCTTGCGATTAACAGTGCCGGGATTTCCTGCCCGGTGAGTCCCTTGTTCAAACTACTTCACTCGTGAGGCGTTCGAAAGTCTGCATCGGGCGAGTTTCTTGCTACGGGTTCGCAGTTGTTTTTGCGGATTGCTTCTGGTTCCACCATCCGCCGCCAAGCGCCTGAAACAAGGTAGCGGAGTCGGCGTATCGGCTGGATTGATAGGCGACCCGGTCCAGCGCGGTTTGCAGTTGCTGGTGCTGCGCATCCAGGAGCGCCACTTGGCTGATGCCTCCGGCGGCGTAGCGCTGTGACGCAATGTGATAGGCGGTTTCTGCCTGGGTGGCGGCTTCAGTCTGTGCCTGCAGGGCTTGGGCGTGGTGATCGATGGCGCGAAGCACGTCAGCTACTTCGCGGAACGCCTGAAGCACCGTCTGCTGGTAAACGTCTCCGGCCTCCTCGTAGGCTGCGACCGCTTTACGCTTTTCTGCCCGCAACGCGCCGCCATTGAAGATGGGCTGCGACAACGATGCGCCGACATTCCACACGTCGCTGCCATTCGCGAAGTTGGTGCCAATAAGCCCCGCGCTTGCGGAGAGCACGATCTGCGGGTAGAGATTCGCAGTAGCCACTCCCACGTTGGCGCTTGCTTCATGCATTAGAGATTCAGCGGCGCGAATGTCGGGACGCTGCCGAACTAAAGAAGATGGCAGGCTGACCGGCAGATCCTGCGGAAGCGTGAGGTCGTCGAGATGGATGACTTCTAAGTGCGCTTCAGCCGGAGTTTTACCCAGGAGAAAGGCGAGTTGATGGTCGATGACATCGAGTTGCTGCTCCAGCGCCGGCAGGGTAGCGCGCGTCTGTGCCACCAGCGAGCGCTGACTGCTCACGTCGTACTGTGAAACGCCTCCGGCCTGATAGCGCTTCTCAGCGATTGCGAGCGATAGCTCCTCAATAGAAAGCATCTGGCGAGTGAGTTCGAGTTGCGAGCGCAGTTGTGCCTGGCGAATCCCGGCAGAGACTACGTTGCCGGCCAACATCAGGCGCGCTCCCTCAAGTTGCCAGTTCTCATACGCAACTTGGGCATTCAATCCCTCGATCAGGCGACGATTGTGTCCGAACAAATCAAGCGCGTAGGAGATGGCGACGGAGCCGTTCAGCAGCGAGAACGGCGGCGGGCTAGGGAAGGGAACGCCGAAGGTGGCCAAGTCAACCTGCTCGCGTTGCGCAGAGATGGTGCCGCTTAACGCGGGATACTTCGTCTGTCCAGTGCGGGCGTTCGATTCCTCTTGCGCCTGCTTCAATCGCGCCATGGCCTGCGCAAGTGTTGGACTGTTATCGAGTGCCACGCGCACCATGCGATCAAGTTCCGGGGAGTGGTACAGAGTCCACCACTGGGAGGGTATTTCGCTGGAAGGCTTGAGCTGTTGCTCAGCGCCACCCGGACCGGGCGCGCTGACTGTCGATGACGGCTGGAGTCGCGCATCGTAAGTCTCGACCGTCGGCGGCGCCGGTGTGTGATAGTGCGGGCCAACCGTACATCCCGCAAGCAATGCCAGTGACAATCCGGCGACTGCGGCCTTCACTCTCAAGTTCGATTTCGTAAGAGTGCTCATAACTGAAACCTCTAATCCAAAGTCCGGCGGTACGTCTTTACCGCAATGGTCATCACCACCAGCGTGAAGACGATCAGCGGCCACACGCTGGGCCATGAGTCGGCCCATCCATTGCCCTTGAGCATGATTCCGCGGATGAGCCGGTTGAAATACGTGAGCGGTAGAAGATCGCCCAGCACCTGTGCCCACTGCGGCATTCCCTGGAACGGGAACATAAATCCGGAAAGCAGGATGTTAGGCAGGAAATAGAAGATGGTGAGTTGCACCGCCTGCAACTGGTTTTGTGCCACCGACGACAGCGTAATGCCGACGGTCAGGTTCGCCGCAACGAATAACAGCGCGACCAGATAGATTGCTCCAATGTTGCCGAAGAAGGGCACACTGAACACGTAGCGCGCGGCCAGGAGAATGATGGTGGATTGAATCAGCCCGATGCCGATGTAGGGAATCAGCTTGCCGGTCATGACCTCGATCGGCGTGGCGGGCATGGCCAGCAGGTTCTCCATGGTGCCGCGTTCGCGCTCGCGAGTGATGGCCAGCCCGGTCATCATCACCATGGTCAGCGTCAGGATGACCCCCATCAGTCCCGGCACTACGTTGTATTGCGTGATGCCGTCGGGATTGTAGAGGCGATGTACTTCAACATTGAAGGGTGCGGGAGTGCCTGCCAGCGAAGCCAGCGGCCCGGTGAGTTCTTTCTGGACCACCTCCTGCACAATCCCGTTCAGCGCGAAGATGGCGTTGGCGGCGGCGCTCGGGTCGGTGGCATCGGCTTCGATCAGCAGGTTAGGGCGCTCGTGGCGAAGAAGCTGACGGGTGAATCCCGCAGGGATGTTCACCACGAACAGCACTCTGCCGCGCGAGAGCGCTTCACGTCCGGCGGCTTCGTTAGGTAACTCGCCGACAAATTTGAAGTATTTCGAGTTCTTCATCGCCCAGACGAAGCTGCGCGTGATGTCGGTGTTATCAGCGTTGATGATCGCGGTATCGAGGTGTTTGGGATCGGTATTAATGGCGTAGCCGAATAGCGCCATCTGCAAAATCGGGACACCGACGATCATGGCGAAGGTGACGCGGTCGCGCTTGAGTTGCAGGAACTCCTTGCGTACGATGGCCCACCAGCGAGAGAACGAGAAGCCGTTCATGAGCGGCCTCCGAAGTTGTCAGGCGTCTCGCTCATCATGTAGATGAACACGTCTTCCAGGCTGGTGTCGATCTGCTCGGCGCGCAGCTTCTTGCCGGTTGTCGCATCGCGGACGCTGTGCTCCAGCGCTCTGGCTTCGGTTCCGCTGACATGCAGACCATCGCCGAAGATCACCGTCTGCGCTACGCCGGGACTCTTGCGCAACGGCTCCTGTAAGTCGATCAAGCGGTCGCCGTAGATGGCCCAGGTAATGAGGTGCTGGCTGGCAATGACCTCAGCAGCGTTGCCTTGGGCGAGCAACTTGCCATAAGCGATGTAGGCAAGCTTCTGGCAGCGCGAAGCTTCGTCCATGTAGTGCGTGCTGACCAGGACCGAGATGCCTTTAGCAGCGAGCGCCTGCAGCTCATCCCAGAAATCCCTGCGTGCTTTTGGATCGACCCCGGCGGTAGGTTCGTCGAGTAGCAGAAGCTGAGGATCGTGCAACATGCATGCGGCCAGCGCCATGCGCTGCTTCCATCCGCCGGAGAGTTCGCCCGCGAGTTGCTTCTCGCGGCCGCCAAGACCAAGGGCGCCGATCGTCTGGCGCACAATGTCGCGGCGTTGGGGAAGCTTGTAAATGCGGGCGACGAAATCGAGGTTCTCCGCGATAGTAAGGTCGTCCCAAAAAGAGAAGCGTTGCGTCATGTAGCCAACGTTGCGCTTGATGTCGGCGGCCTCGCGAATGATGTCGTAGCCCAAGCAGGTGCCGTCGCCGGAGTCTGGTTTCAACAGCCCGCACATCATGCGAATGGTTGTGGTCTTTCCGCTGCCGTTGGGGCCGAGGAAGCCGAATATCTCGCCTTTGCGCACCCGCAACGAGACGTTGTTCACCACGTGCTTGTCGCCAAAGTGCTTGTTAAGGTTCTGCACGTCGATGGCGAACTCGGATTTGGCGGGCGCGGTCATTGCAGCGCGACCTCAAGCGGCTGGCCGGGATGCAGCGCGGTGGCCTTGTCCGGCTCCGGCTTGGCGATCACCATGAACGCCAGTTTGGCGCGGTTTTCATTGCTGTAGATCACCGGCGGCGTGTATTCCACTTGATTGGAGATGAACGAAATGGCGGCGGGCACGTCGGCAGTGCAGCCGTCGCAATGCACGGTGATTCGTTGGCCGACCTTCAGCTTGCCCACAACCGGTTCGGGGACGAAGAAGCGGAGCTCGATATTCTCTGGCGGAAGTATCTGAACGATAGGATTGCCGGCGGAGACCCATTCGCCCTCGCGGTAAAGCGTGTCGAAGACCAGGCCGTTACGCGGAGAAGCAATCTCTTTCTGTTGCAGCTTCCACGTTGCCTGTTGCAGCGCGGCCTTGTCGGCAGCGACTTGATTGGCTTGCGCCTTGATCTGCTCGTCGCGGCCCGGCAAGGCTGCGACGGCCAGGTCGCTTTGATACTGCTGCACGATGGCAGCATCGGCGTCGACGGCGGCGCGCGCATTGATCAGGTCGGTCATCGGTACGCCACCAGCGGCATACTGCGACTCGTAGCTCTTGAGCAGATCGACCGCCTTCTGGTGTTCGACCTTCGCCGCGGCCAGTTGGGCTGCGATGACCTCTTTCTCTGGCGGACGCTTGCCAGTGCGCAGGTCAGCCAGACGAGCTTCGTCAGCGCGCAACAACTCCTGCTCCTGCGCTTCGGTGGAGGCTTCCGGCTCATCATCGAGTGCGAACAACGGATGGTTTGTGGCGATGGTGTCGCCGCGCGCTACTGACAGACGATCGAGTCGGCCCGCCTCGGGCGAGGCTACATAAACGAACTTGCCTTCTACGTAGCCTTGGTAGGTGTTGGTGGGCTTCTGCGCGCATCCGGCAAATGAAAGCAGAAGTGCCGCCAGGAGGAGGGATGATAGGCGCACTTTTCGATAGCTCTTCATACAAGCTGCCTCGTTGATCGTTTCTTCCTGCCAATCGCGATCGTGGGCTTCGTAGCAGGAGAGTGGCACAGGCCATTGAGCAGCAACCCGGTGATATGGCGCTGCACGGCAATTCTGTTCGGGGATTTACGGTGGAATGTTTCGGCCCAAAAGCTCAGAGTCGCCATGTGCATCATGACGAGCCCCAGCATGGAAAAAATGAAGAGCACAGGATCGAGATCAACGTTGTAGCCGTGCTGGGACTGCCCCTGTGCGACTGCCGCGGCTACCATCCTGATCTTCTGGAACGGCAGGCGGCGCAGCATCTTCTCGCGCAATAGGCCGCCTTCGTTCAGCACCTCACGCATCCAGGTAGAAGGAATCCACGGCATCTCCTCGATGCCATCGAGCAGGCGGGCAACAATGCCGCGAACCGTGTCGGCCGCATTGGCTCCTGGTGCCACCGGGTCCCAAACCTTCGAAACCACGCGAACCAGGCGCTCGTCCACCACGGCATCGAGCAACTGGTCCCGGTCCTTGAAGTAGTAGTGCAGCATGGCCGGAGTCAGCCCGGCGCGGGCTGCGATCATCGCGAAGGTGCTGGCAGCAACTCCTTGCGCCGCAAACAGCTCGGTCGCGGCACTCAATAAGAGTTCGCGTGCATCCTGCGCCGAACTGGCGGCCGGACGGCCGGGCGCTCGCTTAGGTGAATGCGGTTTGCTTTCACGTGGCATTTAATTAATGCATTAATTAAATAATAAGAGATTCCTCGACGTCAACTCTTTTCTGCGAGGAAGGCAGAACAGGGCAGGCTCGCAGCTCGCGGCGTCTCAAGATTCAGTGCGCTGAGCTAGCCCTGGCAACCAAAGAGGATTCCGGGCGGCTGATCAACACCTGCCGCAGCATCAGGTAGAGCGTCGCCAAGCCCGTGACAAATAGAATTACAAACAAAAGGATGACGCTCCACTGTGGCTGCACCCGAAGAGTGTCAAGTTGCACGAACGGTGAAACGTAAGCATTCCGTACAAGCTGCCGGATAACTACCATCACGATGACCGTCAGCAGCGTTGTGATGACGGCGAGACGTGCATGCAGCAGCGTCTTCTCCGTCCGGGCGGAGAGAACCACGTGCGCTACAGCGGCGAGTGGCAGCAGCATTCCAACCCCCAGGAAAGATGCCCCTAGCGGATTGCCGGCAAATAAATCCAGCAACACAGTGCGAGGTAGGACCATGAGGAACACCATGCCCACGACGTAGTTCAGGACTGTCGGAACCACAAACCAGCGTGACCCATGCTGCAGCATCCACTGGCCGTATTCGGTCGAGCGTTTCCAAACGCCCGCGAGGAACACCGCCAATCCGGCGACGGCGAGGGCGCCGAGAACGAAATGCAGATAGCGGGGTACGAGGCTGGCTTCACTCCAGTTCAGATTCACGCCGGCGGTACTGTGTCGGTACATGGCGAGCCAGCGTTGCGGTGTCAGCATCAGGGTGAAGTTGTTGACGTAGACAAAGCCGATGGCCAGAAGCAAGAGCAACGATAACCAGAGCGGCCCTGCGCTGGTGGGGTGAGACTTACTGTAATACAAGCCGTAATAGGCCACGATCAGAGCCGGAATGACAGCGATCCAGAACGCGCCGATGAGAATTGAACTCGCGTAAAGCAGGTTGCCGTACAGGACCTGCACGAAGAGCAACGCCGCTACGCCAAGCGTGATGGTGAACGCGAGAGAGATCGGGAGAATCCGCAGGAGGTCGCCGGCGAGGCGCCTGGCGAATGTGTCGCTCTTAGGTCGCACGGCGCAGGTGAGAGCGATTGCTGTTCCCCCGAGGGTAAGATTCATCGCCACAAGGTGGAGCAGGAAGGTGAGCAGCAGCAGGGTCATCATCAGCCATACGGGGCCGGGAAGCGGCATGGGATCGGGCGACGGTATCGGGACGAGGCTGCTCATCGAGTTCCTCCTTGCGCATTGGCAGGCTGATAAGGTGCGCCACTTTGCAGGAACACCGCCAGGGCCTTTCGCTCACGCTCATTTCCATGGAAGCTGGGCATCTCAGGATTAAGCGAATCCAGTTGCGTGAGCAGGCCGTCAATGGAATCGGGATCCATAGCGGCCAATGACAGAGGCCGGAACTTGCCTCCCACAGTGTGGCACATCGCGCAGCGCTGCCCAAAGACCTGGCGCCCCAGCTCCGCAGCAGGCAACTGCAGGTCGATCGCAGCCGGCGACAAGGATGCGAGGTAAGTGCCTACAGCCACACGGTCCTGCTCGTTTCCTGCGAACGGAGGCATGGTCCCACGCAGTAGGGGAAGATGTTGCAGGACGTCAGTGGCGAATTCTGTACCCCAGCCATTCACCCGGGGTCTCATCGCTCGGTAGCCGTCAACGCTATGGCACACGCCGCATTGCATGGCGAACATCTGCCTGCCACGGACGAGATCAGGTTGCTGCGCGTTCATCCACTTCGCAGTGTTGGCGAAGCCGCTGGCGTCGAGGTTCGTCATCTGCGCTACGCGAAGGTCGTTGGAATAGATATAACTGCCGATGGCGTAAGGCTTGCGTGCAACCTCGCGGGCGTACTCGCCGGTCCCGATGAGGATAAAACCGCAGAGCAAAATCACCGTTACGATCGAGCTTCGTATCCATGCCGGTTTTGCGACGGCGAACACGGCAGCCAGCAGAAAGCTGAGCCCCGCCGCAATCGCGCCCAGATACACCATGTGGCGCATTGCGGGGAGGATGACCTCGAAGTATGCTTTCGACTCAGGCGGGAAGTCGGCGAAGTACCACCGCAGTGGCAGCACCAGAAAGAGCGTGCCCACCATGATCCACAGTCCCGCGTAGCGCAGCACTCGCTCGCGTACGGGACGATACATACGCAATCCGGTCGCAAGCCCGAACATTCCCGCCAGCACAACGGCCATCCCACAACGCACGACCACAGAAGGCCAGTAGGTCGGATTGAAAAAGCCGTTCCAGAACGCGTGCGTCTGCAGCCAGCGGCCGGGCGTCAGCATGTAGGTGAGAATCCCGTTGATGATTACAAGGCTCGCCCAGGCGGCAACGAAGTAGACCCAGCCGACTGCCATGTGCGCGGCGCGATCCAGACGGTCCCAACCGTAGGCATAGACAAGCGCGGCGGCGATCTCGACGAAGAAGAATACCCACTCGATGGCCCAGCCCCAGACGAAGGTATGAATGAGTGAGGAAGTAGCTTCCGGGCTCACCAGGCCGATGGTGAACCATATTCCAACTCCGGTGACCGCGCCAGTAACCAGCGTCAGCAGGGCGAAGAACTTTGAGTGCTTCCGAACATAGTCCAGCAGCCCCGCGTCGTTGCTGCGGTTCGCTTTGCGTTCGAGCAGGACCAGATAGGCTCCGCCGCCCACCGCGAAATGTGAAATGAAGACGTGGACCACCGCTACGAACGCAATCAGTAATCCGCCGGGAATTCCAATTTGCCAGAGGGGATAGTTCATCGACTCAGCACCCTTACACACAACCATGCATGAGGCGTTGGCTAGGTTCTGTGACGATGGTCACCGCAAATTGTGCGCTACCCGGCTACGGTGACAATGCCGGTAACGATTCGGGCGCATGTCGCGTTTGTTCCGTGAGGGAAGAAGGAGCTGCCATGGCTGATTACCGCTATTACGTCAGTGCGCACTGGACAGAGGGACGCAAGGGAGTGGTGGAGGCGGAAGGTATTCCGGCTGCCATTTCGTTCAGCGCGCCGCCGGAGTTTCAAGGGGAGGCGGGCACCTGGACGCCGGAGCATTTCTACGCGGCAGCTTTGGGGGCCTGTTTCGTGACCACCTTCAAGGCCGTTGCGGAGTATTCGAAGTTTGAGTATGAGCGCCTGCAGGTGGAAGTAGAAGCCATCCTGGAAAAAGAACAAGGCGGCTATAGCTTTACCAAAGTGATTGTGCAGCCGATCCTCACCATTGCGTCGGAAGGTGACCGGGAGCGCGCGCTTCGATTACTGGAGAAAGCTGAGCGGGCGTGTTTGATTTCGCGATCGGTCAAGAGCCAGATCGAGCTGCAACCGGAAATCGTCGTCGGTCAGATCGAAGCCGTGGCAAGCGCAATTTTCTGACATCGAGGTTCCGTGACATGTCGAATGTAATTGATGTTCTAGCGGAGCGTGGCCAAAGCGGGTTTCACTCCATGAGCCGGGAAGACCTGCTGCGAGCGTTGGAGATGTTCGCCAAGAACTGGCTGGCGCATGACGGCTGCTGGTTTCTCGCCGCCGAGGAGAGCCTCGGCATGGAAGAAGCTATCAAATTGGACACCGCTGCGTGGAGACGTTTTGCCGTCACCGAAGCGAACCGCATCATGAGCACGTTCAACATTCCATCTGGCGGAGGGCTGGCGGCGCTGGAAAAGGCGCTGAACCTGCGTCAGTACAGCCTGATCAACGCGCAGCGGTCCGAATGGTCTGAAGATGGCAAACAGTTGCGCTTCTTTATGGATGTTTGCCGGGTCCAAGAAGCCCGTCGTAGAAAGGGATTGCCCGATTTCCCCTGCAAGAGCGTTGGCAGCGTGGAATTTGAAATGTTCGCCCGGACAGTTGATCCCAGGATTCATGTTCGCTGTATTCACTGCCCACCTGAGACGCCGGAGGGCAAATATTGCGGCTGGGAGTTTACGCTGGAAAGTCATCACCAGCCGAAGTGAACCTGGCGATAAGAACTGAATTTAAGGAATCGTTACTAATGAATGATCGTGTTCTAAGCCACACGCAAGCGCACAAGCTGGAAGATCCGCAAAGATTGCGCTGGCTCCCGCCGGCGGAGATACTGAGCCACCTGGGCCTGACGCCCGGAATGAAAATTGCGGACGTCGGCGCCGGTACCGGCTACTTCAGCATCCCTATGGCTCGGGTCGTGGGCGAGTCGGGCGAAGTCTATGCCGTTGATCTGCAACAGGAGATGCTTGATTTTCTCCGGGAGAAGCTTACACAGGACGGCGCGCCCGGCAACATCTCTTTACATCGAGGCAACGCCTCACACCTTCCTCTGCCTGACAGCAGCGCACACTTAACGTTTTACGCGAACGTCTGGCACGAACTTGAGAACCATGACGCAGCGTTCGCCGAAGCTCTGCGTATCTCCGTCCCGGGAGGCAAGATCGCAATTCTGGACTGGAGAGACGACGTTGCTCCGCCCCCCGGGCCGCCGCAGGAGCATCGCATTTCCAGCGAATTGGTGATGTCTTTCTTGAACACCAAAGGCTGCAGAAATGTGGTTTCGCAGCACGTCGGCCAATATGGTTATCTGGTGATGGCGGAACTGAATGGGTCGGACTTGTCCGGCTCAAAAGGATAACTGCGATGTCCGCGATCGAGTTTCCGCTCGTGAAGCCGGGAACTCTGCACGAGTCTCGCCTTGAGACTATCTGGGAACGGGCGCGCAATCAGAATGATGATGGCAGGACGCGGGCTGCCCTCGACGCTATAGATAAGCCCGAAGCGCTTGCGATGCTCGGCGCCGCACTGCAGCGCATGAAGTTGTTCGAGGCAGCGGCGGATTGTGATCGAGCGAATGGGCTGAAGATCAGCCGGGAGACCGCAGCGAGAATCGAAAATGTTTGGATCTTCTCCGGCGTTGGCACGCTGCGAACACCTGTGAAGCAGCCAAACCCGGAGAAGAATTACAAGGCCGACAATCCTGCCCTGATCAAGGAATTTCTCCAGTGGGGCAATCGGCGGCGTTTTCTGCACGGCATGTTGGTCGCCCAACGCATCGCCGAAGCGCGCAGCGGGAAGCAGCTTCCCGGCAATCTCATCGGCGAATCTGCAGAAGATTGCAAGCGCGCCGAAGCAGTCCGCGACTCCATGCGGCAGTATGGCCCGCTAATCACATTTGGCGGCTTCTTTCAGGAAAACGATGAGGCGAAGAAAGTGCGTTTGTGCTCCAGCAACGGTTTCCCGCCGGAGAAGTTCATCATCGTGGAGCCGGCCCCGGGCGAGCCGGAGTGGAAGACGACAGCGGACCAGGTAAAAAATTTTCAGACGCCTCCGGAGGTTAGCGGGATGACGACGGCCCTGGTCTCTGATGACGTTCATCTCAACCGAATCGTTCACATTGCCGGCAAATTTCACGAATACCTGCCGGAAGCAAGACCACTGTATCTGTTTCCCAGCGCCCTTCCCGAATACGGCCGCCCGGAATACGAAGGCATGGAATTGCAGGGCTTGCTGGCCTATGTTTATCGCGATGGCGTCGCTGCTGCTGAAGCATATCCTCATACACTTCGGCGGTAGGTAATTTCTGCCCGAGTCAAACCTGTAAAGCCAGATCCTTCTGGAAATACATCCGCACCGTCAGGCGCTGCTCAGTGCTTGTCGCCGGCTGGCGTTACTTTGGAGGGCGGTATTTCGCAGGTGGTCTGGTTCGCTCGCGACCCACCGGGCCGTGGAGCCGTTCGTCATGTGGGCACACCAAGCTTGGGGAGAAGCCACTGCGTCAGCAGCAGGTACCCCGCAATAAATAGAACTAACGATAGCCAAGTTGGCATTCTCTGTCTCCCGAACTACTAACACTCTGCACGCAAGATACGTGGATAGCCACACGCTAACGCGCAGCGGCGCCTCGAGCTACTTGATCCGAAGATTTCAGCCCGCACTTGCCCAGCATCCACATTCCCGGGCACCAATTGGTGAAAGCTGACTGCAACAGGTTCAGTCCAACGAATGCGGTGAACAGATACCAGTATGGACTTATGTAGTGTCCCAGTGCCAGCGAGAGCAGAACGAATACTCCCGCCATCATCCGCAATCCACGTTCGATTGTCATACGCTTGCTCCAGCAGGCTCCGGCGCGCGACCAGCAGGCTGGACGCGGCAGGCCTTACGTTTTTCTACCATGTAATACAGCACCGGCACCGCCAGCCTTGAAAGCACAGTCGATGCCACTTCGCCGGCCATCAAGGAGATGGCCAGCCCCTGGAAAATTGGATCGAAAAGTATCACGCTGGCGCCCACGACAACTGCCGCTGCGGTCAGTAGCATGGGGCGGAAGCGTACTGCGCCGGCATCGACTACGGCATCTTCGAGGCACATCCCCTGCTCGCGGCGCAGTTCGATGAAATCTACCAGGATGATCGAATTACGCACGATGATCCCCGCGCCGGCGATGAAGCCGATCATCGACGTTGCGGTGAAGAACGCTCCCATCAGCGCGTGGCCGGGCAGGATGCCGACCAGGGTCAGCGGAATCGGCGCCATGATAACCAATGGCGTGACGAACGAGCGAAACCATCCGACTACCAGCACATAAATGAGTACCAACACCGCCGCGAACGCCAGTCCGAGATCGCGGAAGACCTCCAGCGTGATATGCCACTCTCCGTCCCACTTCATGGTCAACCGGTCGTTCTCGGTGGGCATCGCGAGGTTGTATACCTTCAGGTGATAGCCACCCGGCGTTTGCAATTTGTCGATGGCGGCGTTCATCTTCTCGATAGCGTAGACCGGGCTCTCTGCTTCGCCCGCCACGTCGCCGAGAACGTACACCACCGGGCGCAGGTTCTTGGTGTAGATCGTGGGATCGATCGTCTTCTTTTCCAGGTCGGTGACCTCAGCGATTGAGACCTGTCCACCGCCTGGACCCGGCAGCCGCATCGCTGCCAATCCGTCGATGCTGGAGCGATCGGCGCGCGACAGTTGAACGCGGATGGGAATATCTTCGCGCGACTGCGGGACATGCAACAATCCGGCGTCGGCGCCGCCCAGTCCGATCTGGACGGTGCGAGTTACATCGGCTGCTGAAACCCCATGCAGTGCAGCCTTGTCGAGATCGACCTTCAAGTTGTACTTCACCTGCGGGTCTTCCACGTACCAGTCAACGTCTACCACGCCCGGCGTGGTCTGAAAGATCTGCTTGACCTTCTTGGCCATCTCGATCTGTTCCTGGTAGCTGGGTCCGTAGACCTCGGCAACCAGCGTTTCGAGCACCGGCGGGCCGGGAGGAACTTCCGCGACCTTGATGCGCGCGCCATACTTCTTGCCGATCGCATCGAGCGTCGGACGCAGGCGCTTGGCGATGGCGTGGCTCTGCTCGCTGCGATCGTGGCGGTTCAGCAGATTTACCTGAATGTCAGCCTGGTTGGCGCCACGCCGCAGGAAGTAATGCCGCACCAGTCCGTTGAAGTTATAGGGGCCGGAGGTACCGGAATAAATCTGGTAGTTCTCCACTTCCGGCTGCTGCCCGAGATATTGCCCCAACTCCTGCGCCACGCTTGTCGTCTGCTCCAGTGTGGTGCCGTTCGGCATGTCGACAATCACCTGAAACTCGCTCTTGTTGTCGAAGGGCAGCATCTTTACCCGCACCACCTTGAACACGACAAGCGAGCAAGCTGCCAGCAAGAGAACGACGATGCCCCCCAGAAACATCCAGCGCCGGCCGGAATTATTGATCAGTGGGTTCATGATCCGGCGGTAGAAGCGTGTGCTCCAGCCTTCGGCTTCGTGCTCGTCACTGGGACGGTCAGCATAATGCCGAAGCAGCCGTAACGCCGACCACGGCGACACCACGAAAGCCACGATCAACGAGAACAGCATGGCCGCCGACGCGCCCACTGGAATCGGGCGCATATACGGGCCCATTAGCCCGCGCACAAATGCCATGGGAAGAATGGCAGCGATGACCGCGAAGGTGGCGAGAATGGTGGGGTTGCCGACCTCGTCGACTGCTTCGACAGCGATCTCTGCCAGCGACTTTGATTTATCCGTCCGCGGGATTCGAAAGTGCCGCACAATGTTCTCCACCACAACAATGGCGTCGTCGACCAGGATGCCGATGGAGAAGATCAGCGCGAACAGCGTTACCCGGTTCAGGGTATAGCCGAAGAAGTAGAAGATGGCCAGCGTGAGCGCCAGGGTCACCGGAATTGCGATCAGCACCACGCCTGATTCACGCCAGCCCAGCGCCAGCGCAATCAACAGCGTGACCGAGAGAGTGGCGATGAATAAGTGTTCCAGCAGTTCGTTGGACTTGTCTTTCGCCGTCTCGCCATAGTTGCGCGTCACTGTGACATTCAGGTCCTGCGGCAACAGATAGCCACGTAGATCCTGGATTTTCTTCTGCGCCTCTTCGGTGATGACGGTGGCGTTGGTTCCTTGGCGCTTGGCGAGCGTGATGGTCACCGCTGGCCAATCGCCCTGTGTAGCTCCCTTGGGCGCGCCCGCAGCATTGGCGTAGAGAACGTAGTCGCTTGCCTCGGATGGGCCGTCGGTGATCTCGAGCGCCACGTCGCGCAGGTAAACCGGGTGGCCGTCATGTACGCCAATGACAACCTGCTTCAGGTCGTCGGCTTTTCCCAGGAAGCGTCCGGCTTCCACCTCAAATTCCTGATTGTCCCGCGCGAAGCCGCCAGCATAGGCGCGCACATTTGCCGCCTGCAACTGCGCCGTGACCGCGCCGGGCGTCATGCCATAGGCCGCGAGCCTTTGCGTGTCGAGCACGACGCGAACCTGACGCGGCAGCCCGCCGATGATCTTCGTCTCCGAGACATCGGGAATCTGCTTGAGTTGATCGGCCAGTTCGCCTGCAACCTGTCGCAGCCGATAGCTGTCGTAGTTCGGGCCCCACAACGTGAGGGCCATGATGGGAACGTCGTCAATGGAGCGCGCCTTAATGATCGGTGGCGAAACGCCTTGCGGAATGCGGTCGGCGTTGGCGTACAGCTTGTTGTACGTCTTGACGACGGCGTCTTCTTCTTTCGTGCCGACGTAGTAGCGCACGATGAGCATGCTCATGCCCGGCTGCGAGATGGTGTAGACGTACTCGACGCCGGGAATCTCGCGCAGCAATCGCGCCATGGGAAGACTTGCTCGCTGCTCGACCTCCGCGGGTGTGGCGCCTGGCATCTGCACGAAGACGTCGAGCATGGGCACGATGATCTGTGGCTCTTCTTCGCGCGGCGTCATCAGAATGGCGAACGCGCCCGCGAACAGGGAAGCGGCGATAAACAGCGGCGTCAGCTTGGAGTTGATGAAGCTACGCGCCACCAGTCCGGCAACACGCAGGTGCGACTTGTTCTCGGTGGGCGTCGTCACTGCGCTGTCACCTTCTTGCCCGCCAGTTCGCGGTCCGAGGGCTGAGCTACTACGCGGTCGCCACTGTTCAGGCCTGAGAGCACTTCGATGTCGTTCCCGCTGGGCCTGCCTAGTGTGACGTATCGCAGGTTGGCAATCTCATCTTTGCCGACGACGTAGACTGCATCGAGTTGCCCGCGATGCAGCAGCGCAGCCTGGGGCACAATCATGGCCTCACGCTCTCCTCGCGGGAAGCGCGCCCGGCCAAATAGTCCGCTGCGAATCTGCGGACCGGTCGGCAGGTCGATCTTCACGGTGAATGTCCGGCTCGCGGGATCGGCGGCAGGAACAATCTCAACTACCTTGCCGTTGAGCGTCTGCGCGCCAAGCGAATCGAGCACCACAGGAATCGTTGTTCCCAGCTTGACCACACCGATCTGACTCTCGTCGACGTTGGCCTCAAGCCGGAAGCGGCTGGGATCTTCGACCACTACCAGAGGAACTCCGGGCGCAGCCATGGCGCCGGCATCGACTAGCTTGGCGGTGACCTGGCCATTGAAGGGGGCGCGAATTCTAGTGAATCCAACCGTAGTGTTGGCTTGCGAGACGGCAGCTTCAGCCTGAGCGCTGTTGGCATGCGCGGCATCGCGGCGGGCTTTGGCGGCTTCGAGCCTTGCCTTGACCTCGTCGTATTCATGCGGGCTGACCGATTTCTTGTCGTACAGCATCTGATAGCGCTGCATGGTCGATTGGGCCAGCGCGTAGTCGGCATCGGCTGCTGCGATGGACTGCTGTGAAGCCTGCAATCCAGCCGTCGCGCTCTGATACGCGGCGCGCGGTTGCGCTTCGTCGATGGTAATCAGTACCTGTCCGCGGTGTACGGCTTCGCCTTCATGCACGTTGACGCGGGTGATGGTCCCCATCACCTGACTGGAGAGCTGCGCCGACTGCTCCGCGCGCACTGTTCCGGTTGCCTCGACGTAGTCCGGCACAGTCGTGCGCGCCGCGGTTAGAAGCGTGATCCCGGAAACCGTTTCGGGTGCGACAGCGGTGTTGGGCTTCTCACTCGAACAGGCACCCAACACAAGAAGAGAAGCGATGATCATCAGGTAGAGCAGGCCTTTAGGCCCGCGTCGCGACGACCCATCCCTCCCGCCATCCCGAGCGGGCCTCGGCCCGCGAGGGGCCTGCTGTTCGTCACGATAGAAGCATCGTGGGGCTGAAGCCCGGCTGTCACTAAAAGGATGCGGCGTAACGCGGCCCTCAAGGGCCGCTCTACCAGAATTCTCACAACTGCACATGGCCTGTCTCATTGCGTCACCGCCGGAGAGCTTGCGCTAAGTGTGCCGGTCGCCAGTTCCAGCCCGGCATAGCTGGTATGCGCGCGATATACCGCGTCCCAGTAATCCACTTTGGCCCGTTGGGTGGCCTCCTGCACGCGCAACAGGTCGCTGATCGTCGCCAATCCGCCGTCGTAGCGGTTCTGGTTGATGCGCAAACTTTCGTCGGCCTGCGCGACTGCGCTGCGCGCCACGTCGACCTGCTGCTGTGCCGCGTCATAGTCGTAATAGGCCTTGCGCACCTGCAGCCGAATCTGATCGCGGAAGCTGTCGCGCATGGCAGTCGCCTTCTCCTGCATCGCTTTCTGCATGGCAAGATTGGCTCGCTTGCTGTCGCCGGAAAAGATGTCGAACTGAAACTCCGCGCCGGCGATCCAGTTATTGCCCCCGTTCCATCCCGGGCTAGGGCTGTCCGTCTCCCAGGAGCCATACACGTTGAGCCGCGGCGCAAATGCGCCCTTCGCCATGGAAATGTTTTTCGCCTGTGCGCTGCGCTCCGATTCGACCCGCTTCAGGTCAGGCCGCTTATCGAGGGCCTCGGTTTCCAGATCGGCCAGCGGCGCGGTCGTGAACGGGCGATCAGCCATCGCCTCCTGTGGCTCAGGCAGACTGTCGGAGCTCATGCCAATGGACAGCGCTAATTGCGTGCGAGCCAGCGACAGCGCATTCTGCGCGGAGATCAGCTCCCGCTTACGCGCTGCGGTCGCCACCTCGGCGCTGAGCAGGTCCGATTCCACCACCATGCCGCTCTCGACGCGGGCGCGGCTGCTGGCCTCGATGGCTTCGGCGGTGGCCAGTCCGGCTTTGGCGACTTCCACCTGGCGCTGCGCCAAAAGCGTTCCGTAGTAGGCCTGTACCGCCTGATACACCAGCTCCTGATCACTACGGTCGAGCTGCTGCTCTGCCGCCTGCTTCATGTACTTGGCGCGGCTTACCCCATACCAGCTTTGCAGGCCATCAAACAAGCTCCATTGGCCGGAGAAGCGGCTGGAGAAATTGCTGATGGGCGTCGGCGTGTTCAGCCGGTTTAGCGCAAAGTCAGCCAGAGTGAAGTTCTGCTGCCGCAGCCGCGATCCGAAGACATACACCGGATCGTTGCCGCGGTCCGCGCTCTCGGTGAAGGTGACCTTAGGCATCAACGGAGCGCGTGATTCGCCAATGGCGGCGGTTTCGATATGGATATCGGCCAGGGCTGCTTTGTGCAGCGGATTCTTATCCAAAGCCATGCTGACCGCTTGGGGTAACGTCAGCGGAGCCGTGGTCTGTCCCAAAGTGGATGAGCAGGCGACTGCGACCATCGTCGCCAGGAGAGCCAGCTTTGTCAGCACAAGCGTCATCCCTCGCCGCGTTCGGCCGGCCGCCAACCTGGGTGGCCGATTGTCAGACACGATCATCCCTATGCCTCAACCAACTCAGCGTCCATCACGGGCACGATCTCGAAGGTGGTGTGGAACTCGGCGCTCTTTTGCACCATCGCTCCGACGGAGCAGTACTTCTCCTCCGATAGTCGAATCGCGTCCTCGACCGCCTGCGGCGAAACCTCGACGCCGGATAAAACGTGATGAATGCGCACCGCGGTGAAGACCTGAGGCGGAGTGGACACCTGGTCGGCCTCGACCTTTACCTCGTAGCCGGTCACCTGCTGGCGTTTTTTGCGCAGGATGTTAATGACGTCAAATGCGGTGCACCCGGCGAGGGCGATAGCAACCAATTCGATCGGCTTCGATCCGGTGTTGCCGGCAGCGTCGTCGATAAGCAGGTGGTGTCCGGTTCCGCTGGTAGCTACAAATTGACGATGAGTGCCTTGGGGCTGAGTAAGAGTAACCGTGGCAGATATCATTCCGTTCTCCGTGTGGCCGAGGGCGTATAGCCGATCCGCCACACAAAAGAAACGCGTTACGGCCCGGAAGTGTTACAGCTTTTCTGTTTGCCGCCGATCTCCAGCAATTCGGCAAAAAAGGAACCGACGAGCCTTTGCCAATAACCTGCCAAGGTCGAACCAGAGACGCATATCTGCCGGATGATATAAACTTAAGATTGCCGATTACGGCACATCGTGGAGGGTTATTTGGCAGAGGTTAGGTTGCAAGAGGGCGAGTCGCTGGAGAACGCCCTGCGTCGTTTCAAGCGTAAAGTTCAAACCGAAGACATCATTAAGGACGTCAAGCGTCATTCCTTTTACCTGAAGCCGGGCGAGAAGAAGCGGGTAAAACAAGCTTTGGCACGTAAGCGTGCGCGCAAAAAGGCCCGCACGAGCTCGGACGAACGGCGCTAGCCGGTTTTCGTTTTAGCAGCACGATTCTCGTCGCCCGCCGGTAGCGCAGACTACCGGCCTGCGAGCGGCGGCTCAGTAATTCCGATTGGCAATGCGATGCGTGTAGGGCTTCACGCTGCTGGCAACCGGGCCGCCCTGCGTCCTTCCGGCCGCGAGATCTTCGAGTTCCTTGTTAGCGGCACTCTCGGCGAGTTCACGTGTGGGAGCATGGCCCCAAGAGACCATTTCGTCTGGAGTCTGCGAGCGGCAGATTGTCCAATGATGGCGCGTCCCCTGATGGTACGGTTCGACGTCAAAGGATACGAGAAACGTGTCTTCGGTCCTTTCCGTCTCTCGTTTCTTATTGGTTTTCGTGTTGTTACCCTCGGATGCAATCCAGCTTCAACTGTCTGCGGCGCGGCCACAAAGCTGGTTCTTCTCATCATACGCCCATCGTGGCAGAGTTATGCCGCGAATTGGTAGTGGGTCAGTTTGGTTGTCATCCCGAGCAAGCCTCTCTTGCGCAGCGAGGGATCTAGGCGTGCCGATTCGCGCCGGCGCGCGAAAGGCACGCATCCATATTCAAACTGACCCACTACCCGCGAATTGATGAGTTGGTACTGCTGCTGGCTACCGAACACAAATAAGAGATCGTAGACCGTTTCACTTGCCAAGGGGTCGTCAATGTCCGGACTCAGGTCGTCCCTGCATTCTCTACCTCTCCGTGGTAAAGATTCTTTGTTAATCTGTGGCCATGATTCACGAGATATTTCCCGTTGGTGTTTTGCAGTGCAACTGCTCGGTGATAGGTGACGAGCAGACCCGCGAGGCCATGGTCATCGATCCCGGTGACGAGATTGAGCACATCCTCAGCATCGTTCAGCAGCATGGACTGACGGTGAAGCAGATCGTCATCACGCATGCTCACATCGACCACGTGGGCGGTGCCATGAAGCTGAAGCAGGCGACCGGTGCTCCAATTCTGTTGAACCAGAACGACTATGCACTGCTCAAGATGCTCGATACCCAGGCTGCGTGGATCGGAATGCGTTCGCCCGGGGATGTTGCAATCGATGCGAGTATCGGCACGGGCGACAAGGTGACGGCGGGGAATGTCGTCGCTGACGTCTTGCACACGCCGGGGCACACGGAAGGCAGCATCTGCCTCTACCTTGAGGCGGACAAAAAGCTGATTGCCGGCGACACGCTTTTTGCCGGCTCAATCGGGCGCACTGATCTCCCCGGCGGATCTTACAAGAAAATCATGGAATCCCTGCACGGCCCGGTGATGGCGCTGCCCGACGAAACCATCGTTGTTCCCGGTCATGGTCCGCTCACCACCATCGCCGAGGAACGCGAAAGCAATCCGTTTTTGACTACACCATAGGCTGGATGTCGATGCTTGCATACTCGGCGCCCGTGCCGGGAACGCCGCCCTCCCGTCCTAATTTGCGAAGCGCGCCGACGACCGCGAAGCTCTGGGGCACAACCAGTACCACCACGTAAGAAATTACTGTTCCCAAGATCACGCCAACCGAACCGATGCGAACAACCAGCACAATGGACAACGCGAGGTTAACAATTGCGGCCAAGGCCGATGCGACCGCCTGCACCCGGGTGTAGTTCAGCGCTCCCAAAAGGCATGACTGGGCCGTACAAAAGCCTGCAATAACGCTCCAAAGCGCCATCCAGAACAACAGGGAATACGGTGGTACGGCAGCGGGCCCCGCCCATAAGCGAATGCCGAATCGACCAAATCCAAGAAGAAATACCGCCCAAACCACGTTCAAGGCGATTGTGGCTCGCATCACGATGGCGAAGGTCTTTCGTATCCATGCGACGTCGCCGCGCGCATTGGCTTCGGCGTACGCAGGCCACAACGCCGGGAACGCCAGCGCCTGCAGCACCGCTCCAAGTCCCACCACACGCCAGGTCACGCTGTAGGGTGTAACCTCGGCCGCACCCAAATAGTGGCTGACGATGATGTTGTCGGTGCTGAACACCACCAGCGCCGCCGCCTGGATCAGCAGAAACGACCACCCCGTGCTCAGCAGATCGAGGGTCCCCCGCAGGCTAACCAACTTGAACCGCGGTCTAAGCCACGGCTTGTGCCAAAGAACAAGCCAAAGCAAGGTCGCCATCGCGACTAGCGTGATGCTTCCGAATGAGAGCAGGAACAGCGTCGGCATCGAGACATGCAGCCAGATGCCGGCCGCCAGGCCAACAACGCTGCCAACTGCTCCAATTGCGAGTGTCTTGTTGTAAGTATCTAGCTCCTGATATCCGGCAAAGAGTTTGCCGGCGAGATTCAGTGGAAGCCCAACCAGCATGAGGATCGCGGCTATGAGAATGGTCGTGCGAACCTCGGGCTGAAGTGACGGGCTGGCATTGAATACAGCGATCCAGTTCACGTGGGGCAACCAGAAGCCAAGGATGCAGGCTGCCAGCCCGACGGCTCCGATCGTCACCGCCAATGCATTGCTGAAGGCTTGTGCAGCTTCAGTCCTGTCTTGTCGCGCGTAGGCTTGGGATATCAGGTTCGTCAGACTGTTTGCGATGCCAAGGTCCAGGAGATTGAACCATACAGCCACGCTCGCCACCGTGGCCCAAACGCCATATCGTTCGGCCCCCAGGTAGCGCACCGCCAGCGGCAGCGAAATCAGCGTCAGCAATGACGACAACACGCGAGCCGCGCCACCGGACACGACAGCAGTCACGATGCGGCGGTACCGCCCATCCTTTACCAGAGCCAGGCGGCTGCGAGGCTGGTCTGCGGCTTCCGGTCTTTCTGATCCGATGGGTGAGGTGGTCACAACCTAGAGCTCGCTGTTAGCTTATCGCGCACCTGCCTGCGCTGCATCAGCATTCCCTTGGCAGCGGTGACTGCCTGCGGAACTGAAATCTGCAGGATGCAGTGAGGGCAACTAATCTGCCGGCAATGAGTGTCGCAGTCATCGAGTCCACGTTCGGGTTGCAGCACGAAGGCCGGTACGCCCCACGGAGCGAATCGGGCGGGACTGTTGGGGTGATCGGGATCGCCGCGCTTGGGATGCCGCGAGATCACTATGGCTGAGCACTTCATTGCCGCAGCCAGATGTGCAGCGCCAGTGTCGTTTCCAATGAAAAGATCGCAACGCTCGAGCATGGCGCAGGTCTCGCGAATGGCGGCGCTGTCAGAGATGGTCGATCCGCCGGGCAATGCGCCGGCCAGATGAGCCGCCTGCTCGTGCTCTGAGGGAGCGCAGGTGATAACGGTATGTACGGGAAATTCGCTCGATAGTTCGCGGATGACAGCGGAGTAGCGATCCAACGGCCAGCGCCGTCCGGGCGATTGCGCCCCAATTCCCAATGCCACGAGGACACGATCTGCGGCAACACCGTGCAGCACCCGGTTCGCGTACTCGCGATCCTCAACGGTTAGTGTGATTTCAGTTGTGGTGTCGTGGACGTTGCCCGCGAGCGCTTCGACGATGGCGAGGTTGCGCTCAACTTCGTGGCGCAGCGGACCAGCATCGAGGCAGATATCAAATGCCTGATCGAAGCCTCGGTTGAAGCGCTGCTTGCCCGCAGACGCCCGCTCGCTGTAAGCCGATGCGCGTCGTTGCTCTCGTCAAGCTGCACAGCAACGTCGCGAGATGCTCGTCGGTATCCCAGCGGGGAGAGATGGCAACGTCGAAGCGCCGGTGGCGAAGTTCGCGCCAGTAGAACAGCAGGACGGTCAGAAGATAACGGACGTGTCCTGAGTCGACGCGATTTACCGATCGAGGGGACACAGAGCAACTCATCGATGTGCGGATTCGTTTCGAGAATGGAACGATGCGCCTGCTGAGCCACTGCCGTGATTCGCGCACTCGGGTAGGCGCGCTTCAACTCGCGAAATACCGGAGTCGTGAGTACGAGATCGCCGAGAGCGTCGAGACGAAAAACAATAATGGAATCCCGTTTTGCCGAAGAGGTATTGCGATCCGGTCGAAACCATCGCGTCCTCCAGATTGCCAGACGCGTCGGCAACAGTACCCAGAGCAATAGTCTCACGCTACCGTGCTCCCGTGCAGCATTGGCGTGTGAGTTGATAGCGTGTTATGTGGATAAACAAAAACCCTCCGGGACATAACGAAAGTCTGAGGGTCTCGTACACGAAGCTTTTGTGGTGCTTAGTCCAATTTTATGGGAGCTCTGCAAGCAAATCGACTACACGAAGGTAGCATCTGGGCTTCTGTTTGGAGAGAAGCTCGGGCAATGTCGACATTGACGAAAGGGCCCATCCAGCAGGGCCGGATGGGCTTGCGGATTACTTTGCGCTATTCGACTCCAGCCCGTGATACTTCAGCATCGGCTCGATGCTTGGCGCTTTGCCGCGCCAGGCTTCGTACATCTTTGCTAAGTCTTCGGTATTGCCGCGTGAGAGTATCATTTGCCGGAACCGATCGCCGTTGGCACGAGTCAATCCGCCGTGCTCCACGAACCACTGGAACGCGTCATCATCGAGCATCTGCGTCCACAGATAAGCGTAGTATCCTGCCGCGTAGCCGCTGCCCCAAATGTGAGCAAAGTAGCTGGAGCGGTAGCGTGGCGGAACGTAGCTGATGAGCAGGTTGGTTTTCTTCAACGCTTCGGTTTCAAACTCGTCCGGGTTCTGGAGCGGAGCGGTGGCCGGCAAGGAGTGCCACTGCATGTCGAGCTCTGCAGCCGCCACAAGTTCGGTGGTGTCGTATCCCTTGTTAAAGGTCTTGGACTTCTCGATCTTGGCCAATAGATCCGCCGGCATGGGTGCGCCGGTCTTGTAATGCTTGGCATAATGCTGGAACACCGACGGATACGTCGCCCAATGCTCATTGAACTGCGACGGAAACTCGACGAAGTCGCGGGCCGTGTTGGTGCCCGAAAGGCTCGGATACTCGGAATTGGCGAACATTCCGTGCAGCGCATGTCCGAACTCGTGGAACATGGTGTTGACATCGTCTGCCGTTAGCAGGGCAGGTTCGCCGGGCGCGGGTGGAGCAAAGTTGCCCACGTTGGTGACAACTGGCTTGGTGCCGAGCAGCTTTGATTGTTCGACCAGGTTGTTCATCCACGCGCCGCCATTTTTGTTGTCGCGTTTGAAGT
The DNA here is from genome assembly GCA_963846795.1 of uncultured Acidobacteriaceae bacterium. Classification (GTDB taxonomy): domain Bacteria; phylum Acidobacteriota; class Terriglobia; order Terriglobales; family Acidobacteriaceae; genus CAVVDY01. The sequence continues at coordinate 41,527 of CAWJXJ010000009.1, read as the reverse complement.
AATCGCAGTAGAACAGAGCCAGCGAGCTGCCGTTGGCGTCGAACACTTCAAACACGCGCACGCCGTCGGCGTATACCGGGATGTCGTGGCGCTCTTTGAAGGTGATTCCGTAGAGCTGATTGGCCGCGTAGAAGACGCCGTTCAACAACACGTTGTTCAGTTCGAAGTAAGGCTTCACCTGCGACTCGTCGATGTCGTACTTCGCCTTCCGCACCTGCTCGGCGTAGAAGTCCCAGTCCCAGGGCTGGACGGTAAAGCCACCCTTCTGAGAGTCAATCACTTGCTGAATATCTTTTTCCTCTGCCGCGGCCTTTGCTGTCGAGGGCGATACCAGTTGCGACATAAATTTCAAGGCCGCTTCCGGAGTCTTGGCCATCTGATCTTCCAATTTCCAGGCTGCGAAGCTGGAATAGCCAAGCAGTTTTGCTTTCTCAGCCCGGAGTTGTGCGATCTTCGAGATGACCTGGCGAGTGTCATTGGCATCGCCCTTCTCGGCACGGTTCCAGGAGTCCTCAAATAGCTGCTGGCGGGTACTGCGATTGCTCAAACTGACGAGGTCAGGCTGCTGGGTCGTGTTCTGCAACGGAATCACATACCCTTCAGTCTTGCGGCCCTTCGCGGCTTCGGCGGCGGCGTTAATCTGCGCATCACTGAATCCAGCCAAAGCAGCTTTGTCGGTCGTGACGTAAGCGCCGGCTTTGGTTGCCGCCAGCAGCTTGTTGCTGAACTCGGTCGATAAGCTGGCGATCTCTTCGTTCAGTTTTTTCAGTTGTGTTTTATCAGCGTCTGAAAGATTCGCGCCGGCGTGCACGAACTCGTCATACGTGTACTCCACCAGACGGAGCGACTCAGGGTCCAGCTTCAAGGACTGGCGCTCGTCATAGATCGCCTTCACGCGCGCAAACAACTTCGGGTTGAGATGGATGGCGTCAGCATGGGCGGCCAGTTGAGGCGCAATCGCCGAGCGAATATTTTGCAGAGTAGGATTCGTGTCGGCCGCGCTCACCGCGAAGAAAGCCGCTGCCGACCGGTGTAGCAGTCGGCCGGACTTCTCCATCGGGATGAAGGTGTTCTGAAACGTCGGCGGGTCGGGATTGTTGGCGATTGCCTCCATTTCTTTCTTCTGCTCGGCCATGCCCGCTTCGATCGCCGGTTGATAGTCAGAATCCTTAATTTTGTCGAAGGGCGGCGCATGGAAGGGAAGAGTGCTGGGGGAGTAAAACGGGTTCTGGGGTCCGAACTGCGCGTCGGCAGCCTGCGCCGGCAGAGTCGTTAAGCCCAGAACAAGGATGGCGGCAATGGTCAGCGTTGTCATAAACAAACAGTTTAATAGGGGAAAGGAATCTCTGCAGGAGCATTCCGCAGCATAGCTAAGCAGAGGGCGCCACGGGCCAGAAATGGCCTATGCAGCCGAAAGTCTGTAACGAATCCAACTTTCCTTGCGTTTGTTCTATTTACGGGTAAACCGCCGGGAGTCGCCATTCTCATAGGGTGAGCGCAGCGACTCCGGTGGCACGGAGCAATGAGCGAAAAACTGACCAGGCGCGATTTCGTAAAGCTCACCTCGCTTGCTGCCGCGCTTGGTGCGAGTACAAAGCAGGCAGAAGCCGCACAAAATCCTACCGGATGGGCCGACGGCCAGCGTGTCGAACGGATCGCCACTAATTGCGAAATGTGCTTCTGGCGTTGCGGAGCGGTGGCCGAAGTCGCCAACGGCAAGCTGCTTCGAGTGGCCGGCAATCCCGACCATCCCCTGACCAAAGGCCGCTTGTGTGCGCGAGGCAATGCAGGCCCCGAACTTCTTTACGATCCCGACAGGCTCAAGTATCCGCAGGTAAGGACCGGCGCGCGAGGCGAGGGCAAGTTTCAGCGAGTCAGTTGGAACCAGGCGCTCGATCTTTTTGCGCAGCGACTGACCGAGCTGAAACAGAAATATGGGCCGGAGAGTGTCGCGTTCTTTCCGCACGGTGTAGCCTCGGGATTTTTCAGCACATTGATGAAGGCCTATGGCACTCCCAATAGCGCCGAGCCCGCGTTCGCGCAGTGCCGTGGTCCTCGCGAGGTCGGCTATGCGCTTACCTTCGGCGAAGGCCTGGGCTCGCCCGAGCCGGTTGATCTGGAGGAATCAAAGCTCATCATTCTGATTGGGTCGCATATTGGCGAGAACGTTTTCACCTCGCAGGTGACGGCGTTCGCCGAAGGGCTTTCTAAAGGCGCCAAGCTCATCGTGGTCGATCCGCGCTTCTCGACCGCAGCGGCGAAGGCCGACTATTGGCTGCCGATCAGGCCGGGGGCCGACACCGCTCTTTTGCTGGCATGGATCAATGTTTTGATCTCGGAAGGGATATACGACAAGCCCTACATCGAGAAGTACGCCAACGGATTTTCTGAGCTCGCGGCCCACGTTCGCGAGTTCACGCCGGAGTGGGCTGAGCCGATCACCGAGATACCGGCGAAAATAATCCGCGAAACTGCGCGTGCCATGGGTGATGCCAAGCCTGCGGTAGCGCTTCATCCCGGCCGTCACGTGACCTGGTACGGCAACGACACGCAGCGGGCGCGAGCGATGGCGATCCTCACCGCACTCAACGGTAGTTGGGGCCGCAAAGGCGGAATATTCCTGCCGACTCACATTAAGGCCGGCAAGTTCGCGTTGCCGCCGTTCCCCGAAAGCAAACGTGGCCGTGCCGACGGAGCGGGAACGCGCTTCCCATTGGCTTCTGAAGAGCAGGGGGTAACCAATGGCTTGATCGATGCAACCTTGACGGGCAAGCCTTACCCCATCAAGGCATGGGTGGTTTACGGACAGAACGTGCTGGAAAGCATTCCGCAGCAGCAGAAGACGCTGAAGGCGATCGAGCAGCTCGAGTTCATGGCAGTTGTGGACATCCTGCCGATGAATCAGGTGAATTACGCCGACCTGGTTTTGCCGGAAGCAACGTATCTCGAGCGCTTCGACACGCCGGCCATCGTGAGCTCAGCCAAGCAACCTTATATCGCGATTCGCCAGCCTGCGGTTGAGCCGATGTACGACACGAAACCTGGATGGTGGATTGCCAAGCAGATGGCGGCTCGCCTGGGCCTCGAAGCGTATTTCCCATGGGATAACCCCGAGCAATACCTGGACACGGTGATTAAGCCGCTGGGCATCGACGCCTCGGTACTGCGGGTACGAGGTGCGGTGGCGTTCCCGGGGCGTCCATACATCGAAGATCGCATCCCGGAAGACGGTCCGCTGTTTCCAACACAAAGCGGCAAGATCGAGCTCTACTCGCCCATGCTGAAGCAGTTGGGATTCGATCCGCTGCCGCGCTACACGCCGTCAGCAGAAATTCCGGTTGGATACCTGAGATTGATCTACGGACGTTCTCCCGTACACTCCTTCGCGCGCACACAGAACAACGCACGGCTTGACTCGCTGATGTCGGAGAACGAAGTCTGGGTGAACGCCCGGACCGCGAAGAACATGGGCTTTAGCGAGGCCCAGCGCGTGGTGCTGGAGAATCAGCAAGGGGCGAAAAGTCTGCCTGTGCAGATCCGGGTCACCGAAGGTATTCGGCCCGACTGCGCTTACATGGTGCACGGCTTTGGACACGAGTCGCCCAAACTGCAACGCGCCTATCACAAGGGCGCCTCCGACACTCAGCTTATGACGCACGTTGAAGTCGATCCCATCATGGGCGGCACCGGCATGCGCGTAAACTTCGTCCGCATACTGCGGGAGAGTGCGTGATGGCCCGTTACGCAATGGTGATCGACCTCGACAAGTGCGTGGGCTGCCAGGCGTGCTCGGTCGCTTGCAGTGAAGAATGGGAAGTTCCTATCGGCGAAGCGCGCACCCACATCCGTTCCACCGGCATCGTGGGCACGTTTCCCCAGTTGATGTCGGTGTTTCACGTGGCGCAGTGCAATCACTGCGACCACCCTCCGTGCGTTTTGCCTTGCCCCACGGGAGCCACCTATCAGGCGGAGAACGGCATTGTGAAGGTGGACCAGAGCCTGTGCATCGGCTGCGGCTATTGCATCGAAGCGTGTCCTTATGACGCGCGCTATGTCAATGAGCGCACCAAGAAAGTCGATAAGTGCGATTTCTGTTCCAGCCGTGTGGAGCGTGGCCAGCAGCCGGCCTGCGTGAATACCTGCACAGCGCATGCAAAGTATTTTGGAGATCTCGAAGACACGGGAGGCTTCGTCTTCAATGCGGTTTACGAGAAGCACGCCCACAGAATTGAGAACTCCCTGGCCGCGCCGGGGCCGAATGTGTACTACCTTGGCAAGCCAGAGCGCCTCGAACTAGTGCAGGCACAATTCGGGCCGAGAGCGTCGCGTCTGATTCGGCCGGGAGAGGTCTGGAAGAGGCTGGTGAAACCTCTCGTGTTAGCGGCGGTAGGCGCGACCTTCTTTGGCCAGGCGATTGCCTTCTTTTACCAGCTGCATAAGGGCGAGAAAGATTTTGAGGAGTAAGTCGAGATGAGTGCTCCCACAATGTCGCACATTCCGGCGCATCTGACAGAGTCAGAGATCGACGCTCTCTCGCAGCGCCAGATCAAGAAGCACCATGTCGCCATCATCCTGTTGCACTGGTTTAACGCCATTACGTGGATGCTGGAACTCGGGACCGGGGCGGCCCTGATCAGCTCGCCGTATTTCCGATTCGCGCCGCAATGGTATGTGCGTATCGTCGAGGGCTTCTTCGGATCGCGGGCCAACCTGCTGCACTTCCACATCGCACTTGGGCTGGCGTGGACGACGATCTTCCTTGTTTATGGCACATTCGGGTTCCAGAACTACCTGCGCAAAGAAGTGGTGCAGAAAGAAATTGGTTTGGATTGGGACGACATTGCATGGCTGTTTGTGCGTGTGAGCAACATCCTGCGAGGCAGGAAGGACCGGCTGCCTCCGCAAGGCTCGTACAATGCCGGACAGAAGTTGTTCGCGATTCTCGTTTACATGATGATTCCTGTGGTAATGGTGACCGGGGTCATCATGAGCTTTCACCTGATCAGCACTACCGTGGTGGCATGGTCGGTCATGATTCATTTCTTCGCCGTGGGGCTGGTCGTGTCCGGGCTGATGATTCACGTGTACATGGGAGCGGTTTTCCCGGAGGAGAAGCCTGCCTTCTTCTCGATGATCACGGGCACGGTGAGTGAGCTGTATGCATACCGCCATCATCACAAGTGGTGGAAGGAGATGGCCGTGGAGCGAGCCGCATTCGAGCACGCGATGGCGTCAGGGGTCGCCGAACCTGCAACTGTTGTGAGCCAGACGCCAGCAACATCCGTTGCGAAGCGAAGCTGGCTGACGCGCGCACTGCGGACGTATGATTATTGGCCGCCGTACGTCGCCGGTTTCGGGCTCGGGCTTACGTTGCTGGCATCGTTCGTGATCATGGGGCAGGGCCTGGGAGCTTCAAGCGTATTCACACGCCTGAGCGTCTGGGGACTCGACAAGATCGCTCCCAACTATGTTGCAAATAGTCCGTATTGGAGCAACTACATCAATGCCGGCCAGTCTCCGCTGTTCGACTTCATCGTCTTCGAGGTCATTGGTGTGGCCATCGGTGGCTTCGTCTCGGGCTGGCTTTCCGGGAGGTTGAAGGTCAGCGTGGATAAGGGACCGCGCATCTCCAAGGCCGCGCGCTACGCCTTTGCCCTCAGCGGAGGCATACTCGCCGGCTTTGGCGCCCGACTGGCGCGCGGATGCACCAGCGGCTTGGCGCTCTCCGGCGGCGCGGTGCTGTCGGTCGGGGCATTCGTGTTCATGATGAGCGTGTTTGCAGCCGGCTTTATCGGCGCATACCTGGTGAGGAGGAACTGGCTATGAATGCCCCTTATGTCGAAGGGCTGTCAATCTTTGGCTTTGTGCTGCTGAGTCTTCTGATCGGCTTCTTCTTTGGATTTTTCCTGGAGCGAGCGGGCTTCTCAAGCGCGAAGAAACTGACCGACCAGTTCTACTTCAAGGACTTCTCCGTCCTGAAGGTGATGTTTACCGCGATCATCGTGGCCATGCTGGGCATCGCTTACTTTTCGTTCCTCGGCTGGCTCAACTTCGGACAAGTTTACGTGCCCGGCACGTTCCTATGGCCACAACTATTCGGTGGATTGTTGCTCGGGGGTGGCTTCATCCTGGGCGGATACTGTCCCGGTACTTCGGTGGTCGCGGCAGCAATCGGTAAGATCGACGGGTTGCTCTTCGTGATCGGAGTTGCTATTGGCACCTTTGGTTTTGGATTCGTTGTGTCGAGTATCAAGAGCTTTTACCTCTCGGGCTCGCTCGGCGCCTTAACCATTCCGCAGTGGCTGAACGTCAATACCGGCGTCGTGGCTCTCGCTGTCACGCTGGCGGCGGTCGGCGCCTTCTGGGCGGCGGAGAAGAGCGAAGGCCCGTGGCCCCTGTTCAACAAAACCTACGGCAAGAGCCTGGAAGGAGACGTGCAGCAATGAAATTCAACCTGACAGTCACGGGGAAGATGCTGGCGGCTCTTGGACTCGTACTGCTCGCCATTATCCTGGCGGTGACGGCAACGATGGCGCGCGGCGGTGGTGCGGGCCCGGTTAACGACGCTGCCCTCGTGCAATCGATCGTCGCCGAGACCGATCACGTCACACCGGTGGAACTGGCGCAGTGGATCATCGAAAAGAAGCAGGATTATCAGCTTATCGATATTCGTCAGCCCTGGCAGTACGACGATTACCACATACCCACAGCCGTCAATGTGCCGCTGTCGCAGTTCTTCCAGGAAGGCAATATGAAGCAACTGGATCGTGGCAAAAAGATCGTGGTCTACGGACTTGGCGCCGGGCACGCTGCGGAGACCCAGCTTTTGCTGAGCATCAAGGGCTATAACGCGTTCTCGTTGCGCGAAGGCATCTCCGCTTGGTGGGACCAGGTAATCACGCCGACCAGCCTGCGCTCCGAGTCGGCCAGCCCAGAAGGCTACCAGCAGGCCAGACAACTAAGGGATTACTTCATGGGAAACTCGCCTTCAACTAACAAAAGCGTGATAGTGCCTTCCACAGCGGCACCGGTCGTTCTGCCGCCGGCGGGCCAGCCCGAGCAGAAACAGCAGGAGAAAAAGCTCAAAATAGGCAAGGGATGTTCCTAGTGAAGTCCAAAAAGACCAAAAGGAATGCAGCGGCAAAAGATTCTTCTGTCGCTTTCTCCGCAACATCGCTTCGGAGGTGTAACAATCCGTCGCTGAGCCGCATTTATCTATACAAAGGGAATTCCTCCTGAGAGAAAGTGCGATGCCTCTGTACGATTACGTTTGCTACGCGTGCGGCAGCACCTTCGAGAAGCTACGCCCAATGAGCGACAAAGATGATGACGTTCGGTGTCCGGATTGCGGTTCCGAGCACGTCGAGCGTCTGCTCTCCACCTTTTTTGCGACGGGCGGATGCGGCAATTCGGGTTTGAGCCGCTTCCGTTGAGGAGCGAAATAGTCGGCCGGTCGGCCGCCACACAGTTGGCTGATTTTGTTCATCGGGGGTGTAGGTCATGGTTCACGCAATACGTTCTTCGAAGTCTCTGTCGGAAATCGATCAGGCCATCCGCAGTGCGGCACAGCGCCACAAGTTTGGCGTCTTAAACGTGCTCGATATCAGCCAAACGCTTCGCAACAAGGGGATCAATCTCAATCGCGCCTGCTGCGTGTATGACGTCTGCAATCCGCAGGCAGCCTCCGCAGCCCTGGGGCACGACATGAATGTCTCTACGGTGCTCCCCTGCCGCATTTCGGTATTTGGAGAAGGCGACAAGTTCGTTCTCGCAACTGTGAAACCAACCGACCTGATGAAAGCCACCGGGCTCAGCGGGGTGGAGGATTTAGCGTCCGAGATCGAGCGCGAGATCTTCGCGATTATGGACGAAGCTGCCAGTTAGCAGGTTAGAGTTGGCGAAGGCTTGTTCGTCGGCTATCTTAGAAGAAGCATGCGAGCCGAGGTTGAGCAAGCTCTACAACTGATCCACAACAATGAGTCGTCTTCGATGGAGCAGGCCCTCGCACTCCTTCAAAACACTGTGTTCTCCTTCAGCATGAAGGTGTGCGGCCATCCGCAGGACGCGGAAGACACCATGCAGGACGTGCTACTGAAGTCGCTTTCATACTTGCCAAAGTTCGAAAATGCGCAGGCGCTCTCGGTCTGGCTCTACAAAGTCGCCCGGAACCGATGCCTGACGAATCGCCGTGGTCAGAAGTTCTCCCCCAAGGTGAACCTCTCGCTGGAAGAACTGATGCCCGATGGGCGCGAGCTGAGAGAGTTGATGGATAGCTCGCAGCCGAATCCTGAGTCGGAGGTACTGAAGAACGAAGCTGCCGATCGACTGCACCAGGCCGTTCTGAAGATCCCGCCGCAGTATCGCTTTGTGCTGGTGCTGCATGACATGGAGGGATTGAGCACCGCTGAAGTTGCCCAGGTAACTGGATTGCAGGAAGGGACGGTCCGCGTCCGGTTGCATCGCGCACGGCTGATGCTACGGCGGGAGATGTCAGGTGTGGGCAGGCACTCGATGCCGATCCACAGAGCGCCCGACGAAAAGCCTAAACCAAAACACTGCCGCGATCTGTTTGCTGCGCTTTCGGATTATCTTGACGGGGCTGTTGACGAGGACATGTGCGAACAGATGCAGGCACACCTGTCAGACTGCAAACCGTGTGAGGCATTTCTCACCAACTTGGAAAAGGTGGTCAAGCAGTGTCGGTCTCTTGAGGTAGAGTGCCCTCCGGAGAAGGCCGCGGTCATGCGGCAGGAGCTGCTGAAGAGCTACGAACAGGCCCGGCGAAATCTGCGTAAACGGGCACTCTCTGCGAAGAGGAACGCGGCAGTTACAACCTGATCGAGATAGGCCCTATTACACATAGAACGCTGCACTAGGATGAACACCCGAGCTGCGAGTTTTTGTTGCAGCTTTTCCGCAGGAAGTTTCCCGTAACGGGAACACTCTCAGTCGCAGGGGCAACTGACGGATTGCACTCCGACTCTGTAAAGGTATGATCGAGGGTTGGGCTAGCAACCCCCGAGAGCGTTCGAGTTCTATGCCTCTGTACGACTACGTATGTTATGAGTGCGGCAATACCTTCGAGAAGCTGCGCCGCATTTCGGATGATGATTGCGAGGTCCGCTGCCCTAATTGCGGGGCGGAGCGAATCGAACGGCTAATCTCAACCTTCTCCACAGGTGGATGTGGTAACTCCGGTTCGGGCCGCTTCCGTTGAGGGACTTAGCACGCGACCGGTCGGTCGCCTACACCTTACCTGGACTTTCGAACGCGCATGCCGGTCACGGCGAGTTGTGGCATACGTCACTGAACCGAGAACGGCTCCTGGCGGACACTCAAGAGTTTGCGCTGCGTCGATAACTGACGGCTCGACGCGGCATACACGACGCGATCACGCGAAAGGAAATTCCTTGAACACAAAGCTTCTTGGCACTAATAGCAAGCTGGTTCATGCGGGTCATAAGCCGGACTCGACCGGATCAGTAAACGTCCCGATTTACCAGACGTCGACATTCGCGTTTCGCAATGCCGAACACGGAGCCGCATTGTTTGCCGGCTCGAATGATGGCTACATCTATACCCGCATCGGAAACCCGACAATCAACGCTTTGGAAGAAGCGGTTGCGGAGCTAGAGCACGCATACCGCGGCATTGCCACAAGCTCCGGTATGGGCGCCGTCTGTGCGGTGTACCTGGCTTTGCTAGAGGCCGGTGCTCACGTCGTCAGCACGGCCTCAGTCTATGGGCCTAGTCGTGGCCTGATGGAAAAAGACTTCTCGCGATTTGGGGTCGAATCGACATACGTCGATACCTGTGATCTTGACCAGGTCGTCGGCGCGCTGCGGCCGAATACAAAGATGCTGTACATCGAGTCCCCGGCCAATCCGACGATGCAGGTGACGGACATCGAAGCCGCTGCAAGGATTGGCCATGACCATGGTTGCGTCGTGGTTGTAGACAATACGTTCGCCAGCCCCTACCTGCAGCGGCCACTTGATTTAGGTTCGGATGTAGTGCTGCATTCAGTTACGAAATTCCTAAACGGACATGCTGACGTCGTCGGTGGATTGATTGTGGCCAAAGAACCCAAGCTGTACGACAAGCTGCGCCGAATGATGATCGCCTCCGGGTGCAACATGGATCCGCATCAGGCATTCCTGGTGCTGCGCGGTCTGAAGACGTTGGGCATTCGCGTCGAGCGGGCACAGAAGAGCGCGATGGAGATTGCCCGCTGGTTGGAGCAACAGCCGGAGATCAGTCGCGTTCGTTTTATCGGGCTGGAGTCGCATCCACAGCACGCGCTCGCGGCACGCCAGATGAGTGGCTTTGGTTCGATGATCAGTTTCGAGCTTAAGGGTGGCTTGGAAGCCGGTCGCATCCTGATGGACCACGTTCAACTGGCGACTCTTGCCGTTTCACTGGGAGGCGTTGAGACCCTGATTGAGCACCCCGCGTCGATGACTCACGCCGGCATGTCGGCCGAAGACCGCCGCTCTGCCGGGTTCAGCGATGGACTGGTGCGCTACTCGGTCGGTATTGAAGATGTGGAAGATTTGATAGCGGACCTGCGCCAGGCACTGGATGCCGTTGGGCATCATGAGCTATCCCGCGGTGAGGACGTGGCTACACGGGCAGAGGAACCCAGTTTGCGTTGACATCACGATCGGGGCGGCGGCGTGTTCAGCTGCCGTCCCGAATAACGCGGCACGATTCGATATCGAAGCTTACGGCTCCGATGGCGAGCGACGTCTGATCGCGAAATTCGGTGACGAACTCCAGAAAACGTTGGACGTCGGCGAAGTTGCTGGCTAAACCGAGCGAAACGCGAAGCGCTCCAGCGCTCTTCTGGCCACGATCCTGCATCAGGCGCGTAAAGCTCATCAGGTTTGCCTCGTCGCCCAGGACAAAGGCGGCACGCATATCACTTTCGGTCAAGCCTTCGGCGATTTCGCCCGCGCCAGGGTTGCAAAAACATCCGCTGCGCAATGAGATTCCGCGCTTTCCGGCTAATTCCTCCACCCGTCGATAGTCAAGCAGGTGGCCGTTCGGATCGTAGAGATTCAGCGTTATCGTTCCGCCACGACCTTCGGTCGTCGTCGGTCCGTAGATCCGAACCATGGGATGGCCATTGCTGTGTCTTAAAGCCAGCAGTTGCTCCAGCATCCATCCGGTGAGACAGCGAACTCTTTTAGCAATGCGCTCGATGCCGATTGACTGAATGTGCCGAAGCCCAATTTCCACTGCAGGAATGGAGAGGTAGTTTAGTGTACCGTCTTCGAAAGCCGCTTCATTGCGGGCGAGGACATGTGCCTGCGCCTGGACTGACGCGAAGTTAACCGTGCCTCCGGCGAACCACGGTCGTTTTAGTTCGTTGAAGTCGGGCTTTCGGATGAGCAAAGCGCCGACTCCAGTCGGATAGCCGCAGATCTTGTAAAACGAAACGCAAACAAAGTCCGGCCGGACCTCTGATAGGTTGAGCCGATTTGTAGGAAGGTATGCGGCAGCGTCGAGAAGCACACGCCATCCCTTTGCCTGCGCTTTAGCGACAAGGTCGAGTGGGTGCTTGACGCCGGAAAAGTTGGATTGTGCCGGAAAGGCAAACAGATTTTCGTAGCTTGAGTCGGCCTCATCAAGAAGCTCGTCGAGTCGGTCAGAGGCGATCCGGAGATCGGGACTGCGAAGCGGGCAGTAGCTGACCCGGGCGCCCTTAGCACGCGCAAACTCGCGAATGCCATTCACCGAGTTGTGATTGTCGAAGGTAAGCAACAGTCGGCTACCTGACGTGAACGGAAACGACTCGCCAACCAGCTTCAGTGCACCAGAGGCGTTGGCAGTGAACACCAGAATGTAGTCGGCTGCAGTCGTTCCGAAATACTCGAGCACAAATTTCCTCGTACGCTCGACATGGTCGGTGGTTGCTGTCGAGGTTGGATTGGTCGAGTGGGGATTGCCAAAGACGCCGGACTGCAGCAGTGACCAGATGTTGCGCCAGTTGCGACTCGGCGTACAGCGATCCGCCGGTGTAGTCGAGGTACACCTGTCCATGCTCATCTAATCGGCGGTACTCTGTAGCTCGAAGCTGGTCCAGTAGATCGGTCTCCGCGTATTCAGGGTAGCGGCTCAGAAACTGATCGAAGGCCGATGCGGTTGCGGTTTTCGGGTTGGCGGTATTGGTCGCCATGCAAGTATCTTATATTCCCGTGCGAGATCTCGTTAGCCGCGCCGATACCACCTACGAAAGGCTTCGTCAGTTAACCGCGGACTGAAGCAGACTCGTGACTCAGATAGTAATGAACCGCGGGGGTGATGATCAGTGAGAGCAGCATTGAAATAGTAAGGCCACCGATCACGGCGATGGCGAGCGGCTGCAGCATCTGTGAGCCGGCGCCGAGCGCCAGGGCCAGCGGCAACATTCCGGCGACGGCGGCCAGCGCGGTCATTAGAATCGGGCGAAGACGCCGCCTTCCGGCTTGGATCATCGACTCTTCTGCACTCAAGCCCGCGGCGCGGAACTTCTGATCGGCATCGAGCAACAGTATCCCGTTCTTGGCAACAATGCCGATGACCATGATCAGTCCCATGAACGAGGCTATGTTGAACTCTGTGCCGGTGATGAGCAGTGCCAGGAATACTCCCGAGGTTGATAGAAGTGCAGAAGCCAGAATGGCAAGCGGCGCCGCCAGAGTCCTGAATTCGAAAAGCAGTACAACAAAGACGAGGATGATCGCGAGCACAAGAACTAGCATCAAGTCGTGGAAAGATTTCTGCTGCTCTTCGTAGGTCCCACTGTAGGTTACGCGGATCGACGGTGGCAGATGCATGTCTTCAACCGCCTTCTGCACCTCCCTCATAGCGGTGCCCAGGTCCGTTCCTTCCAGTCGGGCAGTCACGGTGACGTCGCGCTGAAGGTTTTCGCGGCGAATCTCAGTCTGCCCGGGAAGGTTCTTGATTTCCGCCAACGAACCCAGGGTTGCGGTGTGCCCGCTTGAGCTATTGAGTAACGTGTTGCTCATCGCATCCAGCGAGCTGCGATTGGCGTCCGGATAGCGCACGCGAATGGTGTAGGCGATGTCGTTGGCGATGACTGGAGTGGCCGCAGGCTCGCCTTCCAGAATGGCGCTGGCATCAATCGCCACTTCCTCCGGAGTGAAGCCGGCGCGCGCAGCTATCGTGGGATTCACCTGGAACACGGTGGCTGGATTGCTGATCGTATTATCGATGCCGTTCAGGATGTCGACGACACCAGGCACCTTCGAAATCTTGTCGGCAACCTGTGGCGCCCACGTGTCCAGGTCGCTGGTATTGGGTGAGAACAGCTTGATCTGGACCGGCTCTGGAGCATTCGACAAGTCGCCGATCATGTCCTGCAGCACCTGGGTGAATTCAACGTCCAGCGCGGGCTCTTGCTTCTTGATCTCGGCCCGCAGCTCCGACATGATGTCGTCCACACCGCGGCTGCGTTTGGACTTAAGCTTCACTGCGATGTCGCCGGTATTAGCTTCAGTCACCGCCGCCAACCCTAGCTGTAACCCGGTGCGTCGAGAATATCCCTCGACCTCGGGAATCGCTCGCACCATTGCTTCCACGTGATTGATGACCCGGTTCGTCTCCTGTAGCGAGCTGCCCGGCGGCATGATGTAGTCCAGCACAAAGCCACCTTCATCCATCGCGGGCAGTAAGTCAGAGCCCAGCCCCGTGTAGCAGAAGTACGAGCCAACGATGAGGAGAACGGCGAAGCCCCCGATCCATAGCGGTCGTTCCAGCGCAAATCGCAACCAGCGCTCGTAGAAGTCGACAATTTTGCGGAAGCGGCCGGTGATGGAAGCCTCTTCCGCCGCCAGCAGGCGGTCCGCCTCACTCATATTCTCGTCGATCACCTCATGCGCATCTTTGCGATCGCGAATGAAGTATTGGCTGAGCGTGGGCGTCCAGGTGAGCGCCAGCGCCAACGAGGTAAACAGCGACGCACTGACGGTAATGGCGAGCGCGCGAAAGAAGACGCCCGTTACACCCGTAGTGGCAATCAGCGGAATGAACACAACGATCGGCGTGACCGTCGAAAACACGAGTGGAGTCGTGATCTCGCGGAGAGCGCTGCTGATAGCTCCCAACCTGCCCTGTCCCGCGTCCCGGTGAAGCGCCACGTTCTCAACCACGACGATAGCGTCGTCGATGACCAGTCCAACTGCAGCAGCCATGCCTCCCAGCGTCATCAGGTTAAAGCTTTGGTTAAGAAGTTTCAGGATGATGAAAGTCACAAACACTGTGACCGGGATGACCAGCACGGCGACTAGCGAGGTGCCCCAGTCGTGCAGGAAAAGCACCATGATGAGCGACGCCAGGATGATGCCGATCAGGATGGCGTCGCGCACACTCTTGATCGATTCGGTGACGATCTCCGACTGGTCGTAAAAAGGCGCAAGCTCAATGCCGGGAGGTAGTGTTTTCTGGATGCGGGCGATCTCTGCATGCACTTCGTCGGCGACATCGACAGTATTGCTGTCCGGCTGCCGGCTGATGTTCAGCAGGACGGCCGGTTTGCCGTCCGCCGTCACGACGGTATAGACCGGCTTGACCCCGGGACCCACCATCGCCACGTCACGAATGCGAACGGGAACGCCTGCTGGGGTGCTCTTGATGACAATCTCACCCAGCTGTTCCGGATCCAGCACCTGACCGTTCACCAGGCCCAGGTAAAGTTGGTGGTTCTCCTGCAGCAGCCCGGGAGAGTCGATGAGATTCGTTCGGCGCACTGCGTCGAGAACATCAGGGACCGTCACGTTTGCCGCCAATAATTTTGCGGGATCCGGCGTGATCTGGAATTCTGGCTCCTGTCCGCCTTGCACGACGACCGTTGCCACGCCGTCAAGACGGTTAAGGCGTGGCTTCAGCTCATAGTTCGCCATTGTCCACAGTTGCGTCTGCGGAACCGTATCTGACGTCACGCTGTAGCCAATGATGGGAAAGCTGGCAAAGGTGAGGCGATGCGTCTGAAGTGTCGCAGTCGCCGGCAGGTCGGTCCGGATATGCGACAGCGCCGCATCAACTAACTGCAAAGTGGTGACCATGTCCACATGCCAGTCGAAGAAGAGATCGATTTCTGCCGAGCCACGGCTGGTGATCGAGCGCACCTGTTGCAGTCCGGGTACGCTGTTGACGGCTTCTTCGATGGGACGCGTAATGGTGACCATCATCTGGTCGATCGGCATAACGCCGTTGTCCACGCCGATGATGACGCGCGGGAAATCTGTCGTCGGGAAAACTGAAAGCGGAATGCTGAAAGCCAGGTAAATTCCTGCGATGGCGAGAATAATGGTGAGAAAAATCAACGCTTTCGAGTAGCGCGTGAACCAATAACGATTGTCCGTGGTGCCGGACGGAACTGACGTGCGGACACGCTGGAGCATGGTTTGCCAATTCATGCCCGCTAGTCCTTTTCCTTGCCGTCCGCTGGTTTCTCGGCTCCGCCCGCTTTTTCATCCACACCAGGCTTGGCTTCGGGCGCTGGGGTCTCGATCTTGACCTTTGTGCCGTCTGGCAGACCATAGGCTCCGGTTGTGATCACCTTCTCATCGCCGCTCAGCCCTCTCGTGATCTGCACTCGGTTGCCCTCGCGGATTCCGGTCTCCACACTTACCTGATGCGCTTTGCCGTCCTCGCCGGCGAGCATCACCGTATTCGCGCCTTCCGGTGTTTTCAGCAAAGCGGCTGACGGTACGGATATCGCGTCATCGACAGTGCGCGCCGTCATGTTCAGGGTGACGGTGGAACCCGGACGCAAAGTATTCTCCGGGTTGGGCACGCTTACCCAGACCTCGACGGTCGTGCTGTTAGGATCGAGCGCCGGGCTGACCAGAGTCACTTTTCCACTCGCGGTTGTATTGCCAGAAATGACGGTTGCCGGATCGCCCGGTTTAAGTGTCTGTGCTTCGCTCTGCGGAATGTGGGCCTTGGCAATCACCGTCGACGTATCCATGATGGTCATCAGCGGCGTTCCCGCCGCCGCAGTCTCGCCGGGATAAAGAGGACGATCGGTAACGACGCCGTTGATGGGACTAGTAATGGTCGTGTAGGAAAGCTGTGCCGACGCTGCTTCAAGCTTGCCCTCTGCCGATGTGAGCTGACCTTTGGCGGCCTTGACTTGATCTTTCTTTCCCGATGATTCCAGGACAGCGAGATGTTTCTCCGCGATCTCATACGCAGCTTTGGCTTGAATCACGGCCACGGCCGACTGATCGTAGTCCTTGCGGGGTAGCGCTCCCTGCTCGTATAGGTTCTTGCGGCTGTCGTAGATCTTCTGTTGGGCCTCGTAGTCGGCCTTGGCGGCCTTCAAATCGTATTCCGCCTTTTGCCACTCTTCGGGAAGGCTCGACGAGGTCGCAATTCCGTAAGCGGCTTGCGCTTGTTCGTACCCACCTTTGTTGTCCACCACAGCCGCGGACAGGTCTCGGTTTTCCAGAACGGCTACCGTCTCTCCCGTGTGTACTTTGCTGCCACGATTGACATAGAACGCCTTCACCGGCGCCGTTACCTTCGGCGTTATCGCCGCCTGGTCGATGGGAAACAGGACGGCTTCGGAGCTAATGACTTGTTCGATTTTGCCACGCTCTGCGGGTGCGACCTGAACCGTTACTTGGGGTTGCTCCTCTTTCTCCTTCTGGGAGCAGGCAAGACCGAGGCATAGAGCTATTACGGCCAAGCTGCCTGCAACGATGTGCCGCTTCAAAATGCGTCCTCTCATCAGAATGATCCCGTTAACGTTTGCAAATTAGCGATGGCGAGATGATAGCGGGCCTCTCCGTCGCTTTGCGCAGTGTTTGCCGCAGTAAGAGTATTTTGCGCGTCAACCACCTCGAGCGCCGTAGCTTCACCGGCCTGGTAGCGCAACGTGGTGAGCCGCAGGCTCTCGGCCGCCAGTGTGGCAGAATTGCGCAGCGTATCGAGTTGTCCACGCGCGGTGTCAGCCTCAGCATAGAAAGCTTCGAAGTCGGCGAGCGCCTGACGTTGTGCCGCGCTCAACTCTACTTGCGCCTGGTGGCGCTGCAACTCAGCCTGTTTCACCTTGCTCTGGGTTGCACCCCAACTGAAGATTGGAATGTTCAGTGTTGCCGCGCCTGCGTAGCCCAAGTAGCGGAACCCGTTGCGGTCCTCAGTCGCGAACTGATTGGCATCGATACCGTAGAACATGTCCAACGTAAGCGAGGGCAGGTGCCCTGCCCTGGCAACGGTCAGTTCCTCGTTAGCTACGGTAACGACAGTCAATGCAGCGCGCAACTCGGGATTGTTAGTTTTGGCTAACTGCTCGGCGTTGGCACGATCGGGCAAAGCAGGGACCGCTGCCAGGTCGTCGACCAAGGTGAAGTCCTGAAAGAAGTCAGGGAAGAGCAACACAGTCAGCGTCAGGCGCGCATTCTGCTCTGCCAGTTTCGTGTCCTGCAGCAAGCGTTGCGCATCATTGGCCTGGATTTGCGCCTTGATGACATCAGAGTGTGCCACCTCGCCGCCAGCCTCGAGCTTCTTGCTGAGTTCGAGAAAGCGCTGCGCCTCGTCCGTGGCACGAGCAACGTTCGCTGTCTTATCGTGTGATGCCAACGCGCCGTAGAAGTTCTGCACCACCGTCACTACCAGGCCACGAGTGGCTATCTCCGCTCTTGCCTGCGCCAACGCCTGCATAGCCACCGCCCTGTGATAATCGGCAAACGAGCCAAAGCCGAGAGCCTCATGCGCGATTCCCTGGCTGATGTATTCGTGCACCCCATTGTTGGCAATGAAGACACCGGATGGCGTGCCATTCCCTTGGGTGTAGATAAAACTGTTGTTGTAATTGATACCCGGCAACAGCGCCGCTCGCGCCTGGACTCTATCCTCTCTCGCCAGCCCATATTGGGTTAGAGCTGCCTGGAAGACCGGACTGTTTGCCTTGGCGCGATCCAAAGCATCAGCCAAGGTCAAGCTTATGGTCGCTGTGCCGCCCCTTGTCGGCCCGGTGGCCGGGGGAGCCGCAGGGTTCTTGGCCGCTTGACCATGTAGCACGGTGCCGCACAACAGTAGGCACCCGAGCACCTTACCTGCACTCCTGCGTGTAAAGAGATTGCTCACTGGTCTACTCACGAATGACGTGGATTGACAGGTTCCGATATCGCCCGACCTCCGAACCGTCCCGGGTACGACGTTAGACGCCACTTCTGACTCGAATGGCCATCGGCTCTCGCCGCCAGTATCTTTGCGTCGAACTGGCATTCAGCGACGTCATCCTCCGGGTCAGCCGTGACTGTTTGGGCCAAGTGCGTCCGTGCGCCTGTTTCTCTCGCTATGGCCGCAGGGGTTGTGCCCGGATTTCGAGGCCAACACCGGCTGTGTCTCTTGGTCCGAAAGCCACCTCATTGCGAATCGCCACCTGTCGCTATCGGTTGTTTCACTCTCCGGGCTGTGATGTCAACCATCCCGGCTTTGTATCGTCAAGGGAGCGATAACGCCGCATCCACTGAAATTGTCGATTGCTGTGCTGACGATTGCCGAGCAGGGTGGCTCGCTCGCACCAGACAGGTGACGGAGTTTACGAATCTCGCGTCCTTATGAGGATGCCTGGCAGTCGATGGGCAACAGGTGCTTAGTATTCCAGCAGTCTTCTTTCGCCCTCCAGCTTCCGCAGTGGAGCAAGGTCTTGCGTAAGTTCGGCGGTTCCCAGGTATTTCCCCTCGCGGTCGCGTACGGCGAAGTAGCGAATGTGCACGAACTTTCCTTGGAAATCGATCCAGAACTCGGCTACGTTCTTGCGGCCAGCGCGAAAATCCTCAAGAATCCGATCCACAACATCAACACTGCTGGGTGGATGGCAGTGTTGTACCTTACGTCCGATGATGGCTTTGCTGCGAGCAAAGATGCGGTCCGGACCTTCACTGAAAAACGCGACCCGGTCGTCTGCGTCCACGAACGTCAGATCAAGGGGAAGAGTGGACAGCACGGATGTGAGCTGCTCGACTGTGACATGGCCCGTAGGCATCATGATGGTTCCATCGCTGGGAACCGCTGGAGTTTTGGCATCGGCACTCTGGGGCGGCTTGTACCCTTGCTGCGGCTCAACCAGACACCAACCGTATTTTGGCGACGCAGCCCACACTTCGGCCCATTCGTTTTCTGTGAAGGTCTGACGCGACATGGGGAGAAGGATGTTCTCTTCCTTGAAGATCATCTCTTCCACTGCTGCCAGCGCCGGCTGAGCGAATATGTTGCAGACCAGCTTGCAATCGCAGGCCACCGGCTGGCAGTTATGAGCAGCTTCATTCAGCGCCTTCAACAATGCTCGAATATCGTCGTCTTTGGCCCACATGACCTTTGACGGCCCGGTAATGCCGTGCTGCTCGAGAAAAGGAAACAACGCATGTTCCTTACGCTGATAGTGCTTGTCCACGTCCATCAATTCGTTTGCGCCCTGGCGTAACTGAAACAACTGGCTTGCGCAATCAGCAGACTCTTCCAGTGCGGCGACTTGTGCAATAGTGGATCGCATTTCGTCGATCACCTGCTTGATAGCCGAGTTCTCGCGGCGGAACGTATCCACAGGATGCCCCGGCGGGACTGGTTGCGCAGGAAGTTGCACCAGCACATCACGCGTGACCTGCGAATGCAGGTCGCACATGGAGCGGACCTCCTCAACCGGCATGCCGCCCGAGATAAGTTCCTGTTCCATTGCCATGATTTCCGAAGCATCGGTCTGGCGCACGATCTCGCGGAGTTGATTTCTGACTGCGTCAGTGGCTTCTCCCTTATGAAGATGCTGGATGATGTCTTTTAGTGCGGCGATGCGCCGGGCTCGATTATCGATCAGTTCACTCATGTTTTTTCCCTCGCCTTTCACGATAGAAGCACGCGTAGCGACAGGCGATGACTTATGTCACGCCGCATATTTTTGCGGAAAGGACGCCGCAGGGGCATCGAGTCACGCGGTTCGGTGAGCGGCGTCACAGACCTTTCCAGCCTCCTCGCGATAAAAACTCCGCAACCGGCGCAAAGGGATTCGAACGATTGTTCGAACCTGAGCGTACCGTGATTTCCACGAATTGCAGGGCTGACAAGCTGGCCCCGCGGTGGACCAAGGCGGCAGAGCATGCCAGTCGAAATACAGGATTCGCACCATCCCCATCTTTCGCTTCTCGTAGACGGAAGAAAGTTCCTATGGAATGGCTGCATCTTCGAGTCCTACGACGAAGCGTCGAGCCAGGCAGAAGCCTACAAGAAAGACAACTTCGAAGTGCATCTGCTGCAGCAAGGCGACAAGCACCTCGTCTACACCAGAAGAGCGGTGAAGGAAATCGTGGTGACAGCGCCCCAGTAATCTCCCGCGCAAGGGGGTCATTGATGGCTGTGAGGGCCGTTCCGGTGGTCAGCGATCCCACGCTGCTCGCCGAAATTCGGCGTTTTGGGACCTTCGATAGCTCCGCCTGTTACCAGTGTGGCAGTTGCACGCTTTCTTGTGATCTGGTCAGCGCGGATGCGAGTTTTCCCAGGAAGAGCATCCGGCATGCGTTGTTAGGGCTGCGGGCTCCTTTGCTCGGCAGCTTGGAACCATGGGTGTGTCATGACTGCGGCGATTGCTCCGACGTCTGTCCGCGTCATGCCGAGCCAAGACTTTCGATGGCTACGCTGCGACGCTTTCTGACGGCTCAGTACGACTGGAGCGGCATCTCTGCAAGATTGCTGCAGTCCAAGGCCTGGTATCTGGGTGCGCTGATCGGAGTAGCCGTGTTTACCTTGCTGCTGATCGTCGGCTATCACCTTTGGTACGTGAAGATGGCGCCAGGTGATTTCGCGAGAACGGCGCTGGGCCTCGATCACATGTTTCCCATCATCCTCTACTACACACTGGTCGTGATTCTGGTTCCGCTGGCGTTGCTGGCATCGCGCATACACCGGGTCTGGGAACTAACCATGAAGTCGGGAGGGCAGCCGAAGATCCCCTTCTCCATTTATGTAAGAGAAGCCTGGTTTTACCTGTATGAATCGGCCAGCCACCGATTGATGCGCAAGTGCCCGAAAAAAGGACGATGGCTCGGCCACTATCTTCTGGCAGCAGGCACCGTTCTGATGCTGACCATCAAGGTCTTTGGATTGCGCTGGTTCCAGACCGATGCGATCTATCCCATCTATAACCCTCAACGCTGGGTTGGGTATATCGGCGCTATCTGCATCCTGTACGGAATTGCCAACATTGTAGGCGGGCGATGGCGCGGGGAAGAGGAGATATACAAAGAGACCACGTTCAGCGACCTGGTATTCCCGGTGCTTATGGCTCTTGTCGTACTCACCGGACTCGCCGCACACGCCCTTCGCTACAGCGGCTTCGAACTCGGCTGTCACTACGCTTACGCGCTTCACATCCTTGCCGCAACTCCGCTGCTGCTGGTCGAGATGTCATTCGGTAAGTGGTCACACATGGTTTACCGGCCACTGGCGCTTTACTTCCTGGATGTAAGACAGAGGGCCGCAAAACTGGCACCCGCAGCGGAGGCGATTCCGAATGCCATCTGATTCTTCCAAGTCTCAATCCGTTGGCGCAGCGCTCGTGGTTGGAGGTGGAGTTGGTGGCATGCAGGCCGCGCTCGACCTGGCCGGTGCTGGAATCAAGGTCTATCTGGTTGAGAGCAAGCCGGCCATCGGAGGAGTGATGGCGCAGCTTGATAAGACCTTTCCCACCAACGATTGCGCCATGTGCACCCTGGCTCCGCGCCTGGTGGAAATTGGGCGTCACAAGGACATCGAGATCCTCACCCTTAGCGAGGTGCAGCGGGTCGAGGGCGTTCCAGGTAACTTCACGGTCACCATCAAAAAGCAGGCGCGCTACATCGACGAGTCGAAGTGTACCGGTTGTGCCGCATGCACGACGGCTTGTCCCATCACATTGCCGTCCGAATTCGACCAGGGCCTGGCCGACAGAAAGGCAATCTACCGTCCGTTTCCGCAGGCAGTTCCCAACGTGTTCACGATTTCGCGTCGTGGTTCTGCTCCATGCCATGCCGCTTGTCCCATACACCAGGAGGGCCAGGCGTATGTGGCCTTGATTGCACAAGGGCGATTCGACGAGGCACTGAAGGTGATTCTGCGCGACAACCCGCTGCCTTCGATATGCGGCCGCGTCTGCACCCATCCTTGTGCCACTGCCTGTACCCGCGGCAAGGTCGACGACCCATTGAATCTGCCGGCATTGAAGCGGTTTGTTACTGACTACTATCCCGATTACAAACTGCCTCAGCCCATCATTCCAGATCGCCCGGAGAAGATCGCCGTCATTGGTTCTGGTCCTGCGGGACTGGTCTGCGCATATCAGTTGCGACAGCGGGGATACAAGCCCGTCATCTTTGAAGCCCTGTCAACCGCCGGCGGGATGCTGGCCGTTGGCATCCCTGCGTTCCGCCTGCCACGCCGGCTCCTCGAAAAAGAAATCGACCGGCTGCGTGAAATCGGGATTGAGATCAAACTCAACACCCCCATCGGGCGAAGCATCAGCTTCGAAGACTTGCGCAAGGACTACGCTGCCATCTTCATCGCCATCGGCGCGCATGTGGAACGCAAGCTGAAAATCCCGGGAGAAAACCTCACCGGCGTTATCGGCGGACTGGACTTTTTGCGCCGGATGAACCTCGGCAAGCATGAAAGCCCGGGCAAGCGCGTACTCGTCATCGGCGGTGGTAATTCCGCGCTCGATGCGGCGCGTAACGCCCTGCGCGGCGGCGCCGGAGAAGTAACCATCGTTTATCGCCGCACACGTGTGGAAATGCCAGCCGACTTCCGTGAAGTGGAAGACGCGGAGCGCGAAGGCATCAAGCTGATGTTTCTGGTCGCCCCCAAGGAGTTCAAGGCTGGATCCGATGGCCGCGTAGCGGGATTGGTATGCGAGAAGATGAAGCTTGGTCCGCCAGATGCCAGCGGACGTCCGGCGCCGGAGCCGATCAAGAACTCAGATTTCGTGCTTCCCTGCGATGCCGTTATCGCAACCATCGGACAGTCGCCAAACGTTGATGCTTTAGGTGAGAAGCTGGGTCTGGAAAAGACCAAATGGGGCACGCTCGCCGCCGATCCCATCACGCTGGAAACCGGGCTGCCAGGAGTATTCGCGGGTGGCGACTGTGTCACGGGTCCCGATGTCGTCATCAATGCTGAATTGGCTGGCAAGAAGGCAGCGATCTCCATCGATCGCATGCTCAACCAGCACGACCTGCGAAGCGGACGCGAGGAGGAAGGCCCATACAAGACCGAATACATCGTGGACACCGCTGGTGTTCTCATGCAGCGGCAGATACCTGTGCCGGCGCTGGACCCGAAGACACGTGGAAGAACCTTTGCCGAGGTGAGTGCCGGCTACACCCAGGAAGAGGCGGTGGCGGAAGCCAAGCGGTGTCTGGCATGCGGTATCTGCTCCGACTGCCACCTCTGCGAGACCACCTGCCAGGCGCACGCAATCAACTACACCCAGCGTGACCAGGAAATCGAACTCAACGTAGGTGCAATTATTCTCGCGCCCGGATACGAGGTCTTCGATGCCCATGCCAAGAAGGAGCTTGGCTACGGGCGCTATCCGAATGTGCTTACCTCGCTTGAGTTCGAACGAGTGATGTCGGCCTCCGGTCCTTACTCAGGACACATCCTGCGCCCGCACGATCACAAAGAGCCGCGGCGGATCGCATTTCTCCAGTGCGTTGGGTCACGCGACGCCGAGCATGACTACTGCTCGTCGGTCTGCTGCATGTATGCAACGAAGGAAGCCATCATCGCCAAGGAGCATATTGGCGAGGCCCTGCAGTGCGACATCTTTTTTATGGATCTGCGGGCTTTCAGTAAGGGCTTCGAGCAGTATTACCGCAGGGCACGCGATCTGGGCGTCCGGTACATCAGGACCCGAGTGCCTCTAATCCAGGAAGTTTCCTCGACGCGCAATCTCATCGTGAGGTATCTCGGCGAGGGTGACGTGCCGAAATCGGAAGAGTACGACCTGGTCGTGTTGTCGGTCGGCATGGAGCCCCCCAAGAACGTGCAAGCTATCGCCGAGCGTTTCGGCGTGGCACTGAATGGATTCAACTTCTGCGGAACGACCCTGTTTCAGCCGGCTGAATCCTCGCGCGATGGCATCTTCGTCGCCGGTCCATTCGCGGAGCCGAAAGACATCCCCGAAACCGTGATGCAGGCGTCGGCAGCGGCAGCCAAGGCGATGTCCCTGTTGCGCAACAGCCGAGGCACGCTTGTAACCCCGAAAGAATATCCACCGGAGCGGGATGTTAAGAACGAGGAGCCGCGGGTTGGCGTCTTCGTTTGCCATTGCGGCACCAACATCGGAGGCGTGGTCAACGTTCCTGCGGTAGTGGAGTATGCCAAGGCGCTGCCCGACGTCGTGTTCGTTGAGAACAACCTCTATACCTGTTCAAACGATACCCAGGAACTGATCAAAGAAAAGATTCTCGAGCACAACTTGAACCGGGTGGTCGTCGCTTCCTGTACGCCCAGAACCCACGAGCCGCTGTTCCGCAACACGCTTCGCGAAACCGGACTGAATCCCTACCTCTTCGAAATGGCCAACATTCGCGACCAGTGCTCGTGGGTGCACATGCATGAGCCTGAAAAGGCGACTGAAAAAGCGAAGGACCTGGTGCGGATGGCCGTGGCCAAAGCCCGCTTGCTGGAGCCGCTGACCAGGCGCTCCGTGAAGATCAACAAATCCGCGCTGGTCATCGGCGGTGGGGTTGCGGGCATGACGGCTTCGCTGTCGCTGGCCGACCAGGGCTTCGATGCCTATCTGGTCGAGAGGGAACAGGAGCTAGGTGGCAATCTGCGGCACATCCAGTATCTCTTCAACGGCGATAAACCGCAGCATCAACTGAACTGGCTGCGGAAGCGGATCGCGGAAAACGAAAAGGTCCACCTGTTTACCGGAGCAACGGTAGCAGGTATAGACGGCACCATCGGCGACTTTACCACCAAGATATCTGCCAATGGCCACAGTGCCGAAATCAAGCACGGCATCGTCGTTGTCGCGACGGGCGCGAAGGAGTACCAGCCTCAGGAATACCTGTACGGACAGGACGACCGAGTGATGACGCAACGGGAGTTAGAGGAGCGGCTGGCGTCAGGCGCGGAGTTCCTGAGTGGCACTGCAAAGAATGCGAAGACCGTTGTGATGATCCAGTGCGTGGGTTCGCGAGAGGATGGCCATCCCTACTGTTCACGGGTTTGTTGCTCCGAGGCAATCAAGAACGCGCTGATGGTGAAGACTCTCTCGCCGGACACGGCGGTGTACATCCTTTACCGGGACATCAGGACATATGGCTTCAAGGAAAGCTACTACACCGAAGCGCGGAAGCGGGGCGTCATCTTCGTGCGCTACGACGAAGACAACAAGCCTCAGGTGGTGACAAACGGCCAAGCCTTGGAAGTAGCCGTCACCGACCAGACACTCGCATTACCGTTCACCATCTCGGCTGATTTTGTGGTGCTATCCGCGGGCATTCACGCGAACGAAGGCAACCACGAAATAGCGCAGTTCCTGAAGGTGCCATTGACCAGTGAAGGATTTTTCCTGGAAGCGCACATGAAACTCCGGCCCGTGGATTTCATGACGGATGGTGTGTTCCTCTGCGGGCTCGCACACGCGCCGAAGACTATCGAGGAGTCGATCCTGCAGGCCCAGGCGGCGGCCTCGCGCGCTGCCACCATCCTCACGCAGGACAGCATCGAGATGGAGGCCAATGTTTCGCAAGTGGTCGACGAGAGCTGTGACGGCTGCGCTTATTGCGTCGACACTTGCCCGTTCAAGGCCATCACGCTGCTCGAGTACATGTGGCAGGGATCGGTCAAGAAAGTGGTGGATGCAGACGAAACCACTTGCAAAGGCTGCGGCTGCTGCGAAGCCACATGCCCGAAGAAAGGCATATTTGTGCGCGGATTCACGCTGGATCAAATCGAGGCACAGATACATGCCGCCTTGGGAGTGAACTGATGGAAGACACATTCGAGCCGCTTATCATCGCCCTCTGCTGTAACTGGTGCTCCTATGCAGGCGCGGACCTGGCGGGTGTGTCACGAAGCCAGTACCCGCCCAGCATTCGGATTGTTCGCGTCATGTGTTCGGGCATGGTCCATCCCAACCTTGTCATCGACGCGCTGACCAAGGGAGCGGATGGCGTGCTGATGTGCGGCTGCCATCCTGGAGATTGCCACTACCAGGAGGGCAACTACAAAGCCGAGAAGCGGGCAGAAGCCATTCGGCTGATGCTGCCCGACTTCGGAATCGAGGAAGAGCGTTTTCGACTGGAATGGGTTTCCGCTGCCGAAGGACCACGGTTTGCCGAGGTCGTTCGGGAATTTACCGCGCAGATTCAGAAGCTGGGTGCGAGTCCGTACAAGATGTGAAACAGGTGCGACGCTCGATCCGGCAAGGGCCAAAGTTTAGCAGTCATCATTAAGCAACGGGGGTGAAGCATGGCAGCTCGGCTTGCCGAGGAGTGGTTTGCGATATGCGGAGGATGCGAAGTAACCATCCTTGATATTGGCGAGCCGCTCATCGACATACTCAAACAGGTTGAAATTGTTCATATGCCGGTTCTGATGGACCACAAGCTGTACGGTCAGACTGGCGAAGGCACCGAGATGGAAATCCCGGAAGCCGATGTCGGATTACTCGCGGGAGGAATTCGCAGCGACGAGCACAAGAAGCTGGCGTTGGAGATGCGCAAGAAATGCAAGATCCTGATTGCGCTGGGCACCTGCGCCTGCTCGGGAGGTATACCCGCTCTAGCTAACCAGTACACGTTGGAGGACATGCTCGAGAAGGTGTATCGCGGCAGCGTTACCACCGAGGCCAACGGAATACCCAACCAGCAAATCCCAACCCTCACTGACCGGGTATATGCAGTCAACGAAGTTGTTAAGGTTGATGCCTATCTGCCCGGTTGCCCCACCACGCCGGAGATGGTGGCCGAGGCGCTCACCGCGCTCCTCGCCGGCAAGCCCCTGCCACAACTGGCTACCAAGAGCGTTTGCGATGAATGTCCGACCAAGCGCGAGAAGAAAGCTGTTTCCACGTTGAAGCGCCGTACGGAGCCGGCGGAGTTCACTCCGGGAGCGCCGTTAGCTGATCATGCGCTGCCTGATGGAGCAGGGCTTCCTGTGCTTAGGGCCGGCAACGCGTTCCGGGTGTGGCGGCAGCGATGGTGTACCTCGCTGTATCCGCGCCTATATGCCATGTGAAGGTTGTTTCGGTCCCCTGACCGAAAAAGCCAATCCCATGGTCGACATGATGGGTGCGCTGTCCTCGATTGGCCTCGATCCCAAACAGATTCAAGATCGGGCCGCAACCTTCAACCGATTTGCCGGCGCCGGCCGTCTGCGCCCGATGCCCAAGAGGTGAGCTATGGCGAAGACACTTGTAATTCAACCTGTCACCCGCATTGAAGGTCACGCTAAGGTGACGATTCAACTCAACGACGCGGGCAATGTAGACACCGCGCGGGTAAATGTCATCGAGCTTCGTGGCTTCGAGCGCTTCTGTATCGGCCGCCCGGTAGAAGACATGCCGCGCATCACCCCACGCATCTGTGGAGTCTGCCCGTGGTCGCATCACCTTGCTGCGGCCAAAGCTTGCGATGCGGTATTTGGCGTCGAGCCGCCTCCTGCGGGCAAGAAGCTGCGCGAGCTGTGTAACAGCATTGCCTACATGGAAGAGCATATTTTGCACTTCTATTTCCTCGCCGGAGCCGATTTTGTGCTCGGTCCCGACGCTCCTTATTCTGTGCGCAACGTGATTGGCATCTTGCAGGCCGCGCCCGATATTGCTCGGCGGGTGGTGAAGGTGCGCCACATGGCCGCCAAGATGCTGGAAGTGCTGGCGGGCAAAGCCATGCATCCGCAGGCGGCTGTGCCCGGCGGGTTCAGCAAGCCGCTTGCTCCGGCGGAGCGCGATCAGCTTCGCAAGCAGGCGGACGAGGCGCTGGAACTGGCGAAATTCTCGATCGCATTTGCCAAAGAGAGCATTTTCCCCAAGTACCTCGACGTGGTGAAGTCACTTGGCGTCATCAACACAGGTTTCATCGGCACCGTCAAAGACGACGGCGCTTTGAACCTATATGACGGCAAGCTGCGCCTGATGGCAACAAACGGAACCTATCAGGATTTCCCATACGCCGACTACACCAACTACATCACCGAGCACATTGAGAACTGGAGCTATCTCAAGTTCCCGTATGCCAAGCAATGGGGCGAGGGCTTTTCGATGGACGTGGACAATCCCAAGGGCGTCTATCGTGCGAACACACTGGCGAGAATCAACGTATGCGACCACATTGATACTCCGCTTGCGAACGCCGAACTGCAGGAGTTCCGTGAGAAGTTTGGGCGTCCGGCTCAGTTAACGCTGTTATATCACTGGGCGCGCCTGATCGAACTGCTCTATGCGGCCGAAAACGCCGTCCGTTTACTCGACGATCCGGAGATTACCAGCACGGAGACTCGGGTGAAGGTGACGCCTCGTGCTGCCCGTGGAGTCGGTTGCGTGGAAGCGCCTCGCGGTACCCTGATCCACGATTACGAGACCGACGCGAATGGCATGATCACCAACGTCAATATGATTGTGGGCACCACCCACAACAACGCTCCTATCAACATGTCTGTCACCCAAGCTGCCAAGAGCCTGATTCACGACGGACAGTATGATCAGGGCGTGCTGAACAAGGTTGAGATGGCTATCCGCGCCTACGACCCGTGCCTGTCCTGTGCGACACACCGAATGGATGGAAAGCTTTCTGTGAAGCTTGAAATCTTCGATGTCGATGGCAACCTGCTCGATACAATAGTGAATTGATTTATGTCGATCGGTGAAACTGCGTGGGAGATCGACCAGAGCGATCTCCCCGATTTTTGTAAAAAGTCGATTCTCGTGCTTGGCTGCGGGAACACACTCTTTGGCGATGACGGCTTCGGCTGCGCGGTGATCGACTATGTAGAAAGGTACTATGAAGTACCTGACCGCGTCGGACTGCTGGACGTGGGTACCGGCGTCCGGAAGCTCTTGTTCACCCTCTGCCTGAGTCCGATCCGTCC
This sequence comes from uncultured Acidobacteriaceae bacterium, assembly GCA_963846795.1. Taxonomy (GTDB): domain Bacteria; phylum Acidobacteriota; class Terriglobia; order Terriglobales; family Acidobacteriaceae; genus CAVVDY01. The sequence continues at coordinate 12,445 of CAWJXJ010000009.1, read as the reverse complement.
TTCCAAACTCATCATCATCGATGCCATCGATGCCGGTCGCACACCAGGTGACGTGTTCGAAATCGATCCTGCGGAGATTCCCGTCGCTAAGCTCGACGATTTCTCTCTGCACCAGATCCCGACTTCGAATCTGCTCCGTGAATTACAAGAGAGCTGCGGAATTAACGTCAGAGTGCTCGCCTGTCAGACCGGACCATTACCTGAGCAGGCATACCAAGGATTGTCAGATGCGGTGAGTCGAGCTGTTCCTGCAGCCGCCGAATGGTTGGCCGGCCAGTATCTTGTGACCAACTGAATGCTGCACGCCATAGCCTCTAGTCCACAGAGCGACCTTCGAGCACGATCACTTGAAACGGTTCTAGACTAAACGTGTGCGGCTCGCCGACTGCAACTCGAATCACCGGCTTGCCGCGATCCTCTTTCCACGGACTGTGTAATCCGTAAGCATGGGCTGCGTGAGGCGGCAGTTCGAAGACCTTCGCAAGATCAAGCTCGATACTCTGCGGCTTGTTCGATGGATTACGCAGCACGAGAACTGCTTTCTGCGGATTCCACGACGCCCAACCGTAAACCTCCAGCAAAGCAGGGTCGCCGCCAATCCAATGCGTGTCGACCAGCACGTCGGCGTTGGCGCGTGACCATGCTGCCGCTTCGGCCAGGTTGTCCCAGTCTGTTTGAGAAAGCAGACGCGGGGTAATGTACATCTCCTGCAACTGGGTGCCGCTGCCGAAGTAGTCGCGCACTTCGTTCTTGAAATCGCCATGCGGGTCGGTATTCAGGTCATGCGCCGAGCGGGCGTAGATGATGCCATGTAGCATCAGCGAATTGAGAGGGAACAAGGGCCCGCCCAGCACTACATGCTCGTATACATCGGCGTCGCGATAGGTGATCCATTGCTCGCGCTTCGAGCCCACTCCCAGAAAATCGTGATCCTCGCCGCCGCGCCAGATCGAGTCGGCATAACGCAACCAGAATGGTGAGGGATATGTGCCGGTCGTCAGGTTGATGTACAGGTCGGGTTTCAGAGCCCGCAGTTCACCAATAAGATGAATCGCAGCCGAGAAGTCGCTGTCGAACGAGCTGCCCGGGACCACACGGTCGGCATTTCCTGTGCCGTCGAACTTGAATTGGTTCACACCATAGTCGCGGATAAACTTGACGCAGGTATCGCGAAACGCCTCGTAATACTTGGGGCCGGACAGCGCAAAGCCATTGTTGACAACTTCGTACCCAGCCTCTTTCCCCGCGGCGACGCGCTGTTGTTTCGGCTTGCCATAGCCGCCCCACGGAGACATCCACACACCCGGCGCGGTTCCATATTGCGCGGCAGTTTCCTTCAGCTTGGTGAAGCCGTCAGGGAAGCCTGAGTTGAAGTGCCACAGTGTGGCAGGATCATCCCAGCCATCGTCGAAGAGAAATGACTGGATCGGCACGCCGCGCTTGCGCGTGAGTTCGGTGCCGAAGGTGTTGATGACGCCGAGCGCGTCCGCCTCGGTGTACTTGCTGAAGTATCCCAGGTCATACCAGGAGTTGTAGTTCAGGAAAGTGCGATAGGGATGCGCTCGCTCGCGCTCTACATAGCGAAGAAAGCCGCGGCGCATCTGGCCATCGGCAGCAACACCGATGACCGAACTATATGTGACCGACTGGCCCACCTTCAGAGGCAGCTCGCGCTCGATCCAGCAGCGTGCGCGAGCTGCGGCGACCGCACACGACGACAGCGGATCTTCAAAGCCGGCAAACCACAGCCCATCTACGACAGGAGACCCCTTGACCGTGCCGGTGACATGCGCCGACAGCGAATGCCAATCGAGCAAGCGTACTTCGCGTATGGGAACATCGTTTGCACCCGCCTTCAGTACGACCTCCTGCCGAACGTAGTTCGAGCCATCTCGCAGAATCATCCGCCAGGTGACGTTCAAATGAGCGGCCTCATCCTCGAACTCAGTAACGACCGCCTTGCCAGGAATTCGCTCCGACAACCGAGCAGCCTTTGGGTCCGCGGTTAGGTGCGTGACCGCTGGCACTGTCGTCATCTTCATTTCTTGTCCGCTGAGGATGCGTCCGTCGCCAAGCAGCAGCGCGAAGGGAAGTATTGGCACTGATGCTGCGTCACGCGACATCAAATTGCGGAACTGTAGCACCTTCACCTGTCCTGCTGAAGTCTGCACATGGAACGAGAGAACGTTGTTCTTGACGGTAAATCCATCTCGCTGAAGCTCAACGTTTGCCAGCCCGGGCTGCGGCGAGAAGTAGACCGGCGTGTCCTGCGCCAAAGAGGCGAGAGAAAAAGCCAACGAAAGAATGACGAAGCTGGACCGCCAGAGAGAGTTGTTCATTGGTTCAATTTATGTGCCGGGTGCGGCTTGCAGTATCGATTGCTTACGCGGGCTCACCATCGAGCCCACCACCATGCCGACAGCCGCCAGGGCAAAAGCTCCCGCACCAGCATAGCTGGCTGGCGTTTTGAAAAAGAAGAATGCGATGGTAGCTATAGCACCACCGGCCATGGCCAGGTAACCGCCCAGCGTCGATGCGCGATTCCAGAACAGCCCCGCGACTACAGCTACCAGCGTTCCAGAAAGATAGATCGTCGCCGTCATGTTCAGATAGAAGTACGTCGGCCCGGGTAGCGTGTACCATAGTCCCCACACCATAACGAAGAGGCTGACGAAAAGGTTGGCGCCCCGGTTCAGCATGACTTGTTGCAGAGAGCTAAGCGGCCGCTTACGCAACGGCAGAATAATGTCCTGCGCGATGATCGAGCTCCAGCCCAGAAGATAAGAACTGTTGACCGACATTGTGGCGGCCAACATGCCTGCAACTACCAATCCCAGCACACCGGACGGCAGGATTGTCGCCAACATGCGAGGCATCGCCTCGAGAGAATTCTGTCCTGCGCCGAACATGGCAAGCGCCGCGATGCCCCACATCATCGGCATCATGCCGCGCCCAAGAAAGATGAATCCCGCCCACGAAAACAACCGTTTCGTAATTTCCGGACTGCGCGTGGAGAAGGTCCTCATGGCAGTGGTCTGCCAGCACGTGTGTACGGCCAGCATCAGCAGAACCTGGAACGCAACGTATGACCAGCCGTAATTGGGATTGCTGAAGGGATTGAAGCCGCCCGTGCCCATCGTCTGGCGCACAGCGTCGTACATGCGCGACATGCCCGCCGAATGCACCGACCAGATGGTCACCAGAATCGTTCCGAGGCTCAGTGCGATGAATTGTATGAAGTCGGTGATGACGATCGACACCATTCCGCCGAGAACCGTATAAACCAGCTCGAGCAGCAATATGCCGGTCATTACTGCCTTGATGTGGCTGAGCGAGATGCCGGAGATGATCGCGAGAAATGTGCCTTCAATCCGCAGAAACACTCCCATGTTCAAGATTCCGCCGGTGGCGACGAGAATCCCAACGAAGACGCGCAGGTTGCGACTGAACTTCACCTGGAAAAATTCCGGCACCGTCATCAGTCGCATTTCGCGCAATCGTTTGACGATGAACCCAGTCCGTCCAAGAAAGATCATGACCAACCCAGCGATAAGCCCGTTCACGAACGAGGCATAGCCAGTCTTGTAGCCGAGCTCTGCGTAGTACATGAAGGTGATGGTGCCGATCTCGGTGGCAGCAAGCGTGGCGACAGCAAGGTATAGACCGAGTTCGCGACCCGCGACCAGGAAATCGGCGATGCCGCCAACGAATCGGCGCCCATAGAGTCCCGTCGCCAGGGTGGCGGCAAGATAGATGATGACGATGAACCAGTCGAGGCCCGAGAAGTGTGTGGCGATCATCGAGGCCGCTGCGCCTCAGCGCGCAAACCGGCAAACATTTCGCGCAGATCCCGCAATCCGCGCACCAGAACGATGAGAGTGATGATGGCGAAGGCCGATCCGGACACTACAAAATTGGCCACCCAGAAGTAGTACCAGGCATTCATGTCGCGGTGATTGTAATTCATCGCTCCAAGTGAGCTGATTTTCGCCGCTGCTTTAGACTGGATCAAAGCGCATGAGTGCCTCTCCACTGATCGAAAAGTGCGTTGTGCTGGCGCGCGGCCTGGGTACTCGCATGCGCCAAGATGATCCCGGTGCCCGTCTCGATGCAAGTCAATCTGCCGTGGCCGAGCTTGGAGCCAAGGCCATGATTCCGGTGGGCCGGCCTTTTCTGGACTACGTGCTAAGCGCTGCAGCCGACGCGGGGCTTCGGCGAATCTGCCTTGTCATCGGCCCCGAGCACAGTTTTATTCAGGACTATTACCGGCGGCTACAACCCGGTCGTGTCGAGATCAGCTTTGCCGTGCAGCCTGACCCGCTGGGTACCGCAAACGCGGTATCGCCGGCGGAGCAGTTTGCCGGCCAGGACGAGTTTGGTGTACTCAACGGCGACAATTACTATCCTGCAGAGGCGTTGCGGCAAGTACAGGCTTTAGGTCAGCCCGGTGCGGTGCTGTTCGATGCCGCAGCCCTTGTCGCTTGCGGCAACATTCCAGAAGATCGAATCGATGCGTTTGCGTCTTGCGTCGTTGATGCTGACGGCTTCCTGGCAGACATCGTAGAGAAAGCGAATGTCGTACCGGCAGAACACACGAAGCTGGTCAGCATGAACTGCTGGCGCTTCGGCCCAGAGATTTTTGCCGCGTGCCGTGACGTTCAGCTTTCTCCACGCGGAGAATACGAACTACCTTCGGCGGCAAAGCTGGCACTGCAGCGCGGGCATAAGCTGAAGGTCGCAATCAGCCAAACCGGAGTGCTGGATCTCTCGCGTCGAAGCGACATTGCTGGAGTAACGGAACGATTGAAAAACGTGAGGGTCGAGTTATGAGCTCCGCAGTAGAGCAGGCACTGTCAGATGCCGGGATGCGAGAGGTGGAAGCGCAGAGCAAAGCTCGATTGTTCGCCGCGGTTGCTCAGCAACTCAAGCAATCGCGCGATTCCGAGCCGCTACGCTGGTTCGTCCCGGGGCGGATCGAGGTCCTGGGCAAGCACACCGACTATGCCGGCGGTCGTAGCCTGCTATGTACATCCGAGCGTGGTTTCTGTGTCTCTGCCATTCCTCGATGCGACGCGCTGCTTCGGATCACCGACGTGGTTCGCCACTCCAACTTCGAGTGCAAAATTTCCCCCGACCTTGAAATTCCCGAGTCCGGCTGGACCGTATATCCGTCGGTGGTTGCCCGTCGCCTGGCACAAAACTTCCCTGGCGGCCTGCGCGGGGCTGAGATATGTCTGGCCAGCGATCTTCCATCCGCGGCAGGCATGAGTAGTTCCAGCGCGCTTGTAGTGGCAATCTTCACCGTCCTGAGTGAAATTAACCGGCTTTCGGAAAGCAGAGAATACCAGGCAAACCTTCAGACCCTATTCGATCTGGCGGCATACCTGGGCTGCATTGAGAACGGGCAGACCTACCGGTCTCTTGTCGGCGCGGGCGGAGTCGGAACCTTTGGCGGCAGCGAGGACCACACCGCCATACTCACCAGCGAACCGGGCCATCTGAAGCAGTATTCGTTTTGTCCTGTGCGCCATGAACGGACCATACAACTGCCGCAAGAATGCGTTTTCGTGATCGGCGTCAGTGGAGTAGTTGCCGATAAAACTGGTTCTGCTAAAGCGCGCTATAACCTGGCGTCTCTCAGAGTGCAGGAGATCCTGCGGTGCTGGCGAACTGTGACTGGAACGGAAAACGTCACCTTGGCGGCAGCCGCAAGCTCTTCGGAAGATGCACCGGAGAAAATTGGCGCGGCGATTCGTCAAGTTGCCTCCACGAGCGCCGATTGCGACCTGCTGATTCGGCGGTTTACTCAGTTTTGCTCGGAATCGGAGTCCATCATCCCGGCAGCTTCTGATGCACTAGTCCGCGGAGACCTGAAAGGATTCGGTGTGCTCGTTGACGAATCGCAGCAAGCAGCAGAAGACTTGCTGGGCAATCAGGTTCGCGAGACCGTCTGGCTGGCGAGGGCTGCACGCGAGCTTGGTGCCCACGCTGCATCGGCATTTGGCGCCGGCTTCGGCGGTAGCGTCTGGGCTCTTGTCGCCCGCGATGCCGTCAATCAGTTTATGCGTCGCTGGCAACATGAGTACGAGTCCATCCTTCCGCCGGCACACGGAGCCCCACAGTTCTTCGTGACTGCTGCCGGGCCGGCTCTCTGCAGGCTGTAGGCTAATCACCGAGTGGCCGCATGCGCAAAGCGTTCTGCTGGCGTGGCAGGCCGAAAGGCACGCCCCTCGCTCGCAGTATGTTGGAAGGCGCCTACTGCACCCCTATCACCGACGCCAGCTTCGTGATATTCAGCAAGTCTTTTACCCGAGAATTCACGTTGATCAGGAAAAGGTTGCAGCCATCGTTCTTGGCGGAGACATAGGTGCCGAGGATAGCTCCTAGCCCCGAGCTGTCGACCGCATCCACTCCGCTCAAATCGGCAAGCACCGTGGCATGAGTGGGTGAAAGGCTCTTTACTTCGGTGCGGAAAGCATCCGCGCTCTCCAGATTGATTCTGCCCTTGCAGATCAGCGTGGGGGTGCCGTCAGCTGAGATGGTTTGCTCGATCCTCAACGAGCGCTGCGAACTGGGAGTGGTGGCCACGATTATCCTTTAATCTTAAAGTGAACAGATTGGCAAGCGATTGATGTGCCGCATCATAGCACCACAAAGGTCAAGTAAAAGTAAGGCGAGTTTTTGTTTAACGAGATTTAACAAAGAGTTGCACGGCCAGTCCCTTCGATACCGCCAGCAGGTTCTTCACCGAGCTGTGACGGCATGGCCATGTCTAAGTCTGCCTCTGTATCCCTGAACCTTCCCGAAGTCGAAAGCATCGCTCACGGGCTGGGCAAGCGCGTCTCCGGAGACACGATCGAAGCTGTCTGGCTGGATGGAAAGCCGGGGCCACTGAAGTCTCGGGGCCGAAGGCAGCGCCGCCGTGCAGGATCCCCGCCACAGTCGCGGAACGACCATATCCAAGTCGTTCGCCTATTTTTCATCGGAACTTAACGCTCCTGCAATCTTGTTTAGACACACTTCACCTAGATTTTGAGCGCAACTTGAAGCCTAGTTTCTCTCGATCCCGGAGAACGATGTTTTCGTGTCGCCGGGACCCACAGGGCGAACTGAGGATCCTCTAAATGAAACCGAAACATTGCGCAGTTGTATTTCTCTCTGTCTTGTTGAGCTTCCTCTCCGCATGCAACAGCGGGAGCAAGGAAAACGCAATCAAACTGCAAGGAGCGGGCGCAAGCTTCCCGGCTCCTCTTTATCTGAAGTGGTTTAAGACTTACGGCGCACAGCACCCCAACGTGCAGGTGGACTACCAATCAGTAGGCAGCGGCAGCGGCGTGAAGAGCTTTCTCGACAAGACGGTCGACTTCGCGGCCAGCGACCGCGCCATGACTCCTGACGAGATAGCAAAGGTGAATGGCGGCGTGCAGTTGGTGCCGATGACTGCCGGCGCGGTGGTACTGGCGTACAACCTGCCTGATGTTCCCAACCTTAAGTTGTCGCGTGATGCGTATTCCGGCATTTTCCTCGGCAAAGTAAAGAAGTGGAACGACCCTATCATCACGAAGGACAATCCTGGCGCCAAACTCCCTGATCAGCCCATCAATGTAGTCGTGCGCGCCGACGGCAGCGGAACCAGCTATGTCTTCACTAAGCATCTAAGCGCAATTAGCCCCGAATTTCAGAAGACCGTTGGCGTCGACCAGGCGCCGAACTGGCCAGTGGGAACCAAGTCGAAGGGCAATGAAGGCGTAACCGCAAGCATCACGACAACTCCCGGTGCCATCGGCTACGTCGAGTACGGTTATGCCAAGAGCCAGGACCTGCACACGGCGAGCTTGCAGAACAAAGCCGGCAACTTCGTTGCAGCCACACCCGATTCCGCCAAGGCTGCGTTGGCTTCGGCCCAGCTACCCGAGAACATGATTGTCTGGGTTTCCGATCCCGAGGGCAACGATTCTTATCCCATCGTCACCTTCACCTGGATGTGCTTTTACAAGCAGTACACAGACAAGAACAAGCTGGATGCTTTGAAAGCTCTGGCGATTTACGGACTCACCGACGGGCAGAAAGACTCCGAGGCGTTGGGCTACGTCCCTCTGCCGGATTCTATTGCTTCCAAGGGGCAGGAAGTCATCAAGGCTCTTTAGCTGGTAGGCAGCTCCACTTAAGGCGGAGGTTTGGTGGCATCGATTCCGAAGACAACCCGACTACAAGCCCAGGAAGAGGCCAAGGCTTGGAACCCACAGGCGATCTGGCAGCCCCCAAGTTCCGCCCAGCGCTTCTTCGATAGGCTTTTCCGGCGCATGACCTATGTGTTCGCCGGCTTCACGATCGTACTCATTACGCTGCTGGTTGTGGAGATCGCTATCAAAGCCGTACCGGCGCTCCGAGAGTACGGATTGAGCTTCATTTCGGGCCGCGTCTGGGATCCCAGCAAAGGCGTTTTCGGCATACTGCCTGAAATTTGGGGAACGTTGTACACGTCGCTGCTTGCGTTGTTCTTTGGGACGCTCTTCGGCGTCGCCGCCGCGTTGTTTCTCAGCGAAGGCTATCTCGGCGAAGCAGTCTTCAGATTTCTAAAGATGTTCAACCTGCACTTCCATCCTTTCTGGGGAAAGCTACCAGAGCGGCTGGAGGCGCTGTTGAAAAATTTGATTGAACTGCTAGCCGCGGTTCCCAGCGTGGTCTATGGACTTTGGGGCTTGTTCGTTGTGATCCCGCTGATTCGGCCTTACTGCAACTGGCTGCACAATCACATGGGTTGGTTCCCGCTGTTCTCCACCGACCTCAGCGGGCCGGGAATCTTCCCCGCGGTGTTTGTTTTGTCGATCATGATTCTGCCCACCATCACTACCATCAGCCGTGACGCTCTGGTGTCGGTTCCGCCTAAGCTTCGTATGGCAGCCTACGGTCTTGGCGCTACTCGGTGGGAGACGATTCTTGGCGTGCTGCTACCGACCGCCTCACGCGGGATCTTTGGTGGCGTTGTTCTCGCCTTTGGACGCGCGCTGGGCGAAACCATGGCCTTGGCCATGCTGGTCGGTAACGCGAACCGGCTCACGGTTTCGCTCTTCTCTCCGGCGGATACGCTGGCTGCATTGCTGGCCAATAACTTCCCCGAAGCGGGCGCAAAAGAAATTCCGGTTCTCATGTATGCCGCCCTGGTGTTGCTGGCGATCACTCTGGTGGTGAATATGTTCGGCGCGCTGGTGCTCGAACGCGCAGCCGGGAAGGCGGAAGCGAAATGAGTGATCTGAGGCCGATACCGGTGAAGGGCCCTGAGGAGGGCAGCGATTTCATCCACAAGATGGAAGCGCAGGCCGAGAAGAATCCCTTTGAGGGCGTTAGCTTTGAGGACCTCGAAATCTCGCTCTATCGTCCACGCACCGCGTTCAGCGCACTTCTGACCTGGATCGTCACGCTCATGACCATTGCCGCGCTGGTTCCCTTGTTCGCCGTGCTGTGGATGCTCATCTGGCGAGGCGGCAAGAAGCTCAGTCTTGAACTGTTCACCGCCTTGCCGCCCGCGCCGCTGGAGCAGGGCGGCGGATTCGGAAACGCCATTCTCGGCACGGTGGTCATGGTTGTGATCGCGACGCTCATTACCGTACCGCTCGGCGTGCTCACCGGCCTGTTCCTCGCCCAAGCTCCTAACAACAGCAAACTCGCTGGAGGAGTGCGTTTCTCGGCCAAAGTCCTGACCGGATTCCCTTCGATTCTCGCCGGAGTTTTTGCTTACGGAGCAATCGTGCTGGTGACCGGTGGCTATTCCGCGATTGCGGGCGCTATCGCGCTCTCCATACTGATGCTCCCGACTATCATCCTCACGTCTGAAAGTGCGATCTCAATGGTTCCGGCCAGGATGAAGGAAGCTTCCATCGGCATGGGGGCCACCAGCGCGCAGACCGTGTGGATGGTGCTGCTACCGACGGCCGCGCCCGGCATTCTCACCGGAGTGATGCTGGCCATCGCACGTGCAGCAGGCGAGACTGCTCCGCTCCTGTTTACTGCATTGTTCAGCAATTACTGGCTGAACAGCGGCGGACACTTCAATCTCATGCAGCCCACCGCCTCACTGGCGGTGCTGATCTACAACTTCTCTGGCATGCCCTTCAAGAACCAGGTAGAGCTGGCCTGGGCAGCCGCGCTGGTTTTGGTGGTGCTGGTACTTATCACCAACCTCATAGGACAAAGTTTCTCGCGACAACAGGTTCAGCTATAAGGACGGTACGCCGCAATGTCGACAGGCACAGTTTCAAATCCGGGCGCAAGTCCGAACCATTTTCCGGCCAGCACATTGAAACCGCACGCTAACGGCGATCCGGTAATGGACTGCGACCTCAAAGAGCTCTATTACGGAACGTTCAAGGCAGTCCGCGACACTAAGATTCCCATCCAGAAGAACTCCATCACTGCGTTTATCGGGCCCTCAGGCTGTGGCAAAAGTACGGTGCTGCGCTGCCTCAATCGCATGAACGACCTGGTGCGCGGATTCCGTTTCGTTGGTCATGTGAGATATCGCGGGAAGGACATCTACGATCCTGTAATCGATCCGGTTGCGGTGCGTCGCTATATCGGCATGGTCTTCCAGCAGCCGAATCCGTTCGCGACCAGCATCTTTAACAATGTGGCTTTCGGCCTGCGGATCAACAACTTCAAGGGCAACAAGACGGAAAAGGTCGAGCAAGCGCTGAAGCGCGCCGCCATCTGGGACGAGGTAAAGGACAAGCTACATAACAGTGGGCTGTCGCTCTCCGGCGGACAGCAACAAAGGCTTTGCATTGCCCGCGCCATTGCGACCGATCCCGAGGTGCTGCTAATGGATGAGCCCTGCTCGGCGCTCGATCCAATTGCTACGCGAAGGATAGAAGAGTTGATGCTGGAGCTGAAGCAGCGCTACACCATCGCCATCGTAACCCACAACCTGCAACAGGCGCAGCGCGTTGCCGACAAGACCGGCTTCCTCTACGTCGATACCTCGCAAGGCGGACGCACCGGATACCTGGTCGAATTCGGCGATAGTAAGCAACTCTTCGAAGACCCCAAGCAAGTACACACGAAGGAATACATCCGCGGCGAATTCAGCTAAAGCGTGCACCCATGATCGCGTCCAAAAAATTTCGTCTCATCCCCGCATCTCTGCTTCTGCTGGCGCTCAGTGCGTGTACCAGCTCCACGCCGCCCAAGGTCGTCGAGGCCTCCGCTGGCGAGCCCGAGATGAAGCTTCCTGAGGGCGCGCTGCTGCTCAAGGGCGCGGGATCTACCTTCGACTCGATTATCTTCAAACGCTGGTTTGCCGCTTACCACTCCGCCCATCCTGACACCTACATCAAGTACGCGGCCGTAGGCAGCGGGGAAGGCGTGCAGCGCTTCATTGGCAAGAACATCGACCAAGGCGAACAGGTTGACTTTGGCGCGAGTGATGCCGCCATGACCGACGCGCAGATTGACCAGGCCAGCAATGACGTTCTCATGGTTCCCGCCACCGCCGGATGCGTCGTGCTCGCCTACAATCTTCCCGGCTTCAAGGGCGACCTGAAACTGTCGCGCAATGCTTACGCCGGCATTTTCCTGGGAACAATCAAGAACTGGAACGATCCGGCTATCGCCGCAAGCAATCCTGGGGTGAAGCTGCCCAACCTGACGATCGTTACAGCCGTGCGCCAGGACGGCAGCGGTACCACTTACGCTTTTACGCGTAACCTCGACGCCATCAGCGAACAGTGGCGCGGGCGGTTCGGTCCGGCAACTCTCGTCAACTGGCCGGGCAATGCGATGCGTGCCAAGGGCAACGAAGGCGTCGCCGGACTGATTGAGAAGTCCGCCGGCTCTGTCGGCTACGTAGGATATGAGTTTGCCCGACGCATCGGACTCGATGGCGCTACGCTGGAGAACAAAGAAGGCAAGTACGTGAAGGCCTCCGAGCAGAGCTGCTCCGCCGCGCTCGCCAACGCGCAATTGCCCGACAACTTGCGCCTGTTTGTCTCTGATCCTACCGGGGCCGATTCCTACCCGATTGCTACGTTCTCGTGGGTTCTGCTGCACAAGTCTTACAAAGATGCCAGGACGGTGGCCGCTCTCAAAGACCTCTTCCAATGGTCACTCACGGATGGCCAGCGCTATGCAACGGAAGTGGGATATGTTCCGCTTCCCTCGTCGGTTTCTGACAAAGCTGTCGCGGCGGTTAACAGCATTACCTCCGGTGGATCGTAGAGTCACGCGCGGTTTTTGTGGCGACCTGGGGAGAGCGGACTTGAACTCGCAATTGGTTCTGCGACGACCTTGAAACCCGCAACCACAGCAAGACTTCCAGAAGCTGATCTATCTTCTGGCGTGCCCGATCCTCGGGGTTATGAGCAGAACTGACACAAAGTTGACACAGAAGGCGAAAATATAAGTTGTTTATTTTCTGTATCTTATTTTGGTGGAGCTAGTCGGGATCGAA
>CAWJXJ010000008.1:0-128345 GCA_963846795.1 uncultured Acidobacteriaceae bacterium | reverse complement strand
CTACGCATTCGCAAGTGGATGCTGGGATCTTTGTGGCCAGTGAAACCGATGGCGCGCACCTTACCCTGTTGCTTGGCGAGCAGCAGGGCCTCCGCTGCTCCACCGGTGCGAAAAATCAGCTCCGGATCGTTCTCGTAGATGACCTCGTGGATCTGCCAGAGGTCCAGATGGTCGGTTTGCAATCGTCGTAAGGACTGTTCCAATTGCTGCATGGCGACATCTTTGCCACGGCCATGGGTGCAGACCTTCGTCATGATCACCGCCCGATCGCGCTTGCCCTTGAGCGCGTTTCCGAGTACGGCTTCGCTGTGGCCTTGGTGATAATCCCACGCGTTATCGAAGAAGATGACGCCGGCATCCATCGCTTTGGCGACGATTTCGTTTGCTTCCTGCTGGCTCTTAGTCGAGCCGAGGTGATATCCGCCTAGCGCGATGGCTGAAACTGTGATGCCCGTCTTGCCTAATGGACGATGCGGCACCTGCTCGCCGGAATTCGCCGGCTGATGGGTTTCAGCGGGCGGTGAAGATTGCTGACTTGCCAAGCTCACACCTCGCGCCAGAGTAGCCGCTCCCAGAACGGCTGCGCCCTTCATGATGCTTCGGCGGGTCTCGTCGTGAAAGTTGCCCATTACATCACCTGCTTAGCTCGCGGTCGGGAAGGGGTGGCCATCGTTCTTGGTTGCGCTCACCATCTCTTTCACTTCAGCCTGTTGCATATCAATTGGGAAGTTGTGTGCCAGCCGCGCCTCGGGATTGTCGAACTTGAGAGACAGCTTGTAGAGTTCGAAATGCCCGTCAGCGGCCTCGGGTTTCAGGCGGTCGCGAAGCGCCTGCATCTCCTGCGGCGACATGGGCTGAAATCGCTGCGCGACAGCGAGGTTCTGGTGCAGCACATCCAGGCTCTCCATGCCCGTAATGGTCACCGTCACAGGAAGGCTCATGGCATAGCGTAGCGCCTCCTGGGCCGTGAGTACGCCATGCTTCACCGGGTCGCCGTGGCCGCAGATAGGCTTCATTCCTAACGCCGCAATGCCGCGCTGGTTGAGCACGGGAAGTACCTGCTGCTCGAAGCTGTGGAACTGCGCGTCGAAGGCGTTCAGCGGCATCTGCACCGAATCGAAGGGGAAGCCCGTGTTCAGCATGGCGAGATGAATCTGCGGATCTTTGTGCCCAGTGAATCCGACGAAGCGCACCTTACCCTGCTCTTTGGCTTTGCGCAGGGCTTCGGCTGCGCCATTGGGCCGAATGAACAGCTCCGGGTCGTTCTCGAATGACACCCCGTGGATCTGCCAGAGATCGAGGTGATCGGTCTGCAGCCGTTTGAGCGACTGGTGGAGCATGCTCATCGCCATGTCGGCGTCGCGTCCATGGGTGCAGACTTTGGTCATCAGGAACACCTTGTCGCGGCGTCCCTTCAGGCCTTTGCCCATCCAATCTTCCGACTTGCCCAGGTGATATTCCCAGCAGTTGTCGAAGAAGGTGATTCCGCCATCGACGGCTTCCTGCACGAGCTGCACCGCAGTCGGCTCGTCGGGTGCATCACCCAGGTGATGGCCGCCAAAACCGAGCGCTGACACCTTCACGTCCGAATGCTTGCCAAACGGCCTTAGCGGTATGGAAGAACCAGAGCTTGCTTGTGGCATGTCGTCTTAGGGCAATGGTCAATGCCAGTCACGTTATAGACGCGGCCTCACCGCAAAGGTTGGCAGCAGGGTTATCGAGGATTGCTATTGTATGCCGATGTTGACGTGCGACAAGACCGCGTCTTCCGCCCGCAGCAATTTGCTCTTTGGGTGAATGGGCGAGTCGCCGGGAAGATGATTGTCCTGCTTGGCGACGTAACGGCCGATCAGATACCCGAACACTCCGCCGGCTACAACGTCTGACGGGAAGTGAACGCCTGCCGTCACGCGATAGGTGCTTGACGCCGTTGCCAGCCCATACATCACTACGGCCACAGGCCACTTCGGGTATTCATGCGCGATGACCGAGGCAATGGTCCAGTTGAACATGGAATGTCCGGAGGGAAACGAGCCATCGCTCCAGTTGCCGGAGAAGAACTTGCCTTCAGCTCCGCCGCTGAAAGGCCGTTCGCGCTGCAAGATGGCCTTCATTGCGCCATACATGATCACGCTGTCGGCAACGGCGCGTGCCGTGGCCACCCCGGTATCCTTGGCATGCGTGTCGTCGGTGGCTAGCCCGGTTATGAAAATGCTGCCGGCTGTAACCACGTTGATCCCGAGAATAGCGTTCGAAGCGGCGATGCCAGTGTCGTGCCACGCGGGATTCACCTGCTGCACAACGTGCTCATCGGTGGCGATCAAGGGCGTGAGCGCGGCGACGAACAGCACATCCCACTTCAAATTCTTCTTCTGAAACGGCGCCTTGATGAAGGTCAGCTCGTCCTTGCCGATGGTCAGCGCACCACGGCCCAACTCCTTGCCAAAGGAGCTGGACTGAACCTGCGTCGAGCTCGAAGGTGCATCGGGCAGCGCATCCCATAGCGCCGGTGCGCTCACGCCAGTGGTCAACAACGCCGGCTGCTGGGCCGAAGCAGCGAGGGCCAGCAAAAGGGTGAGGGCGAAAAGCCATCTTGCACGCGGCAGGAGTGCGGGGTACACGGAAACTGTACGAGAGCAGGCTCCGAAGGCTACTGGCATGAGTTGATAGACCATCCTCGCGTCGTAAGTGCGCCCGCTGTTTGATTCAGCTATGCGGCTTTCTGCCGCCAATCCAAACCCTATCAGTCGGCATTTGTTGTCGCTCGGTGGCGAGTGCCTGAAACGCGAAACCTGCATCTCACTACGGACGCTACATCACGCAATCAGGAGATGGCAAGAAAATGAAAAAGATCGCCATGTTAGTGACAGGTGGGGTTTTGAGTTTGGGTCTTATCGCCGGTGCTGCCGCGGCGCAGGAGTCCGCCGGACAGGACATGAAGAATGCCGGTCACGAAACCAAGAACGCCGCCAAAGACGTCGGCCACGGCACCGAGACGGCAGCCAAGAAAACCGGCACCGCCACGAAGAACACCACAAAGAAGGTGGTACACAAAGGCGCTCAGAAGACGGACGAAGGTGCTACCAAGGTGGAGGGCAAGACCGAGCCGCAGTAGGAGAAGCCGCTATTCGCTTTTCGCTATTCGCCGGAGTAGCGGTCCGCCATGCAAAGGGTCTTGTGGATCAGCCTGTCCAAGCTAGAGTCGGAAATATTGTGTTTTCCCCGGCATTCCGGCATTCCGGCGAATGGCGAATGGCGAATAGCGTGTTCGGCGCTTTTGTGAGCTATAACCAAGCCCCTGTGACGTATGCCACAGACTAGCGGGTCGCTCCTCCGCAGAATCGACATGGGAGGCGACCTGTGTTTCCTATCGTCGAAGCGCGCCCAGTGGCGCGAGGCATCAAGTTATTCGTCATCAAGGCGCCGCGTATCGCGCGCAAACAGAAGCCCGGCCAGTTTGTCATCGTTCGGCTCGATGACAGCGGTGAACGCATTCCGCTGACCATCGCCGACTCTAACCCTGAGGCCGGGACCGTCACTATCGTCGTTCAGGCTATCGGCAAAACCACCATGCTGTTCAGCATGTTGGAGGCGGGCGACTCCATCCTCGATATCGTTGGCCCTCTCGGCAAACCTTCGGAGATCGAGAACTTCGGCACGGCGGTGGTCGTCAGCGGCAGCGTGGGAACTGCGATGGCCTATCCGACTGCACGCGCATTGAAGCGGGCGGGGAATAAGGTCATTTCCATCGTCGGCGCACGTAGCAAGGACCTGCTCTGCCTGGAGCAGGAGGTGCGCGAGGTCAGCGACGAGACATACATCCTGACCGACGACGGCAGCTACGGCGACAAGGGCTTTGTGACCGAGAAGCTGAAGGAGTTGGTCGCCCAGGGCGACGTGAACTATGTGCTCGCCGTGGGCCCGGTTCCCATGATGCGCGCGGTCGCGAACCTCACTGCTCCCAAGCAGATCAAGACCATGGTCAGCCTGAATTCGATCATGGTCGACGGCACTGGGATGTGCGGCGGCTGCCGTGTGCTGGTCGACAACAAGAGCGAGTTCGCTTGCGTTGACGGGCCGGAGTTCGACGCCAGCCGGGTGAACTTCGACGTGCTGATGCAGCGCAACAGCATGTATCGCGAGCAGGAGAGGCAAAGCATCGAGCGGCTGCAGGCGAATCCTGAGGCCGAAGTTGCCCGCGTTCGCGAATGCATGCACGCCCACCAGTGCGCGGCCGACGCCGCAGGAGTTAAGGAATGAGCAACAATCCGCTGTCCAACAAAGAGCGCGCGAAACTGCCCCGCGAGCGCATGCCCGAACAGGACGCGCAGGTTCGTGCATGCAACTTCCTGGAAGTGAATACAGGCTTCTCGCCTGATCAGGCGCACCAGGAATCGCTGCGCTGCATCGAGTGCCCCAAGCCTGGCTGCATACAGAAATGCCCGGTGTCGGTGGACGTGCGTGCCGTCATGGATTTCATTGTGCAGGGCGATTACCTCGCTGCCGCCGCCAAGGTGCGGGAAGACAATGCGCTCCCGGCAATCACCGGACGCGTGTGCCCGGTCGAAGATCAATGCGAGTCGGGATGCGTGCTGGGCAAGAAGGGTGAGCCCATTGGTATCGCGTATCTGGAACGCTTCGTCGCCGATTGGGAGCGCAGTTCCGGCCAGTTCGGATTGCCCAAGAGCAAGCCGGCTACGGGGAAGAAGATTGCCATCGTCGGCAGCGGGCCAGCAGGCCTGGCATGTGCCGGCGACTTGATTCAATGGGGCCACAAAGTACGTGTGTTCGAGGCCTTGCACGAACTGGGCGGAGTGCTGGTGTATGGCATTCCGGAGTTCCGTCTGCCCAAAGACATTGTCCGCTTTGAAGTCGAGACGCTGCAGAGGCGCGGCGTTGAGTTCGAAACCAACGTCGTTGTCGGAAGAAGTGTGACCATCGACGAACTGATGGAGGAAGAAGGCTATGACGCGGTGTTCATCGGAACTGGCGCGGGACTGCCTCGATTCCTGAACGTTCCCGGCGAGCACTTCAACGGTATTTACTCGGCCAATGAATTCCTCACGCGCGTGAACCTCATGCGCGCCTATCGCTTCCCCGAATACGACGAGCCACTGTATCCCTGCAAGGACCGTGACGTGGTCGTCATCGGCGGCGGCAACACCGCTATGGATGCCGTTCGCAGCGCGTTGCGTCTGGGTGCGAAGACGGCCAGCATTCTGTATCGCCGCACCGAAGCCGAGATGCCGGCACGTGTGGAAGAAGTGCATCACGCTCACGACGAAGGTGTTCACTTCGAAATGCTGGTCAACCCGGTGGAATTCCTGGGCGACGAGAAGGGCAACCTCACCGCCGTACGCTGCAGCCGCCAGCAACTGGGCGAGCCTGACGATTCCGGACGGCGCAGCCCGGTGCCGATTCCCGGTTCCGAGTTCGTGCATCCCTGCCAGGTCGCAGTGATTGCGGCGGGAACGACGGCGAATCCGCTGATTCAGTCCACCACGCCAGGATTGGCGACCACGAAACGCGGCTACATCCTGGCTGATGAGAAAACGTTGTTGACCTCGAAGCCGGGCGTTTTTGCCGGTGGCGACATCGTGACCGGCGGCGCGACCGTGATTCTGGCTATGGGCGCGGGACGCACGGCAGCAAAGGCCATCCACGAGTACTTGATGGGACCGACGGTAGAGAGAGTGCAGATCCAAGCGGCGACGCCGGCGGCCACGACGTAATCGCAGCTTTTTCGGTGGGAGCCTCCGCATTGATGTTGGGACCATTTCAACATTGAAGGAAGGCTTTGGCCCTGGGCCTTGCACCTCTTAATTTTTCGGTGGGAGCCCCCGCATTCATGCGGGGGGAAAGCATTTCAATGTTGAAGGAGGGCTTCTAGCCCTGGGACTTGCGCGGCAAGAAATTCGAACTTTCTTTGTGTCGTTCTCTACTGCGGAACGCCGGTGCCTCCTGCAATCGGATCGTCTTTGCGAACTTCTCCTGGATGTCATCCGCACACATAGAGAGAAGAACCGAATGCAAGTGCACGAGTTCGTCTTCATGCCAAACCATGTCCATCTCCTGCTAACACCAGTGTGCGAAGTATCTTTGGAAAAGGCGCTCCAGTTCATCAAAGGCGGCTTCTCTTTTCGCGCAGGCAAGGAACTGGGTTTCAGAGCAGAGGTCTGGCAGAAAGGATTTAACGAGCACCGAATTCGGGATGCCGCGGATTATGCCAGGCACGTCGAGTATACGTGCATGAACCCTGTGAAAGCGGGCCTGGTAGCGCGAGCCAATGAGTGGCCGTATTCGTCTGCGCGCCTAACGCAAGAGGTTGATGCCGCTCCGATACATCTTCAAAACCCCTGCGCTAAAGCGCTCGTGTCTTTGTAGGTCGTTTGCTTCCCCCGCATGAATGCGGGGGCTCCCACCAGGGCCGCATTCCTGCGACAAAGTTGTGCCGCTTATCCATAATGACTATTATGACCATAATAGTTAGCGGGGCTGGAGGGCGATTGTGAGCACGCATACCTGGACTGTGGCAGAGGCCAAGGCAAAATTCAGTGAAGTACTAGACAGAGCGCAAAACGAAGGTCCGCAGAGAATTACCCGCCACGGACGCACCACCGCCATGGTGGTCGCAGCGAAAGAGTGGGACAGGAAGGCCAAGCGGAAAGGCAGCCTTGCGGAGTTCTTCGCCTCGTCTCCGCTGCGCGGTGCAGGACTCAAGGCCGGCCGGCTCAATATCAAGCTCGAGAATCCTGAGATATGAGTTTCCTGCTGGATACGAACGTCGTTTCAGAATCGACCAAGCTGCGTCCGGATGCCGGTCTTATGGCGTGGCTCGATGGCGTCGACGAAAACAGCGTTTTTCTCAGTGTGATTACTCTGACGGAATTGCGCTACGGTCTGGAGCGGTTGGCTCCGGGGCGGCGCCGTAAGCAGCTCGACCGCTGGCTGGAGCACGAGCTGCCTCAAAGGTTCGAGGGTAGGATACTGCCTGTAGACGCGCTTGTAGCTGACGCCTGCGGCAGACTGGTCGCGCGAACCGAGTCGCTGGGGCGACCGATTGAAGCCCGCGACGCGTTCATTGCCGCCACTGCGCACGTCCATCGCTTAACGCTGGTCACCCGCAACGCCTCTCACTTTGAGACTACGCTGAAGTCTATCCTGACTCCCTGGACGAACGCTTCTCGCTGACGCACCTCTGCATCACGCCACCAGCGCGGCTGAGCTGCCCACCCACTCCAGATTCTTGTTGTGGTCGACGCCCATCATCATGCCGCGTCCCATGCGCACCAGCGGCAGCACGGGGGTGAGTTCGCCGCTCTCAGGCCAGACGTACATCATGCGAACTTCCATCTGCGTCGGCCCATGCGGTGTCTGGATGACAGGGTCGAAGCGCATGCGCTCTTGCAAGATGTAGTCGTGCCGCTGGCCGACGGGGATGGCCTCGATATCAGCCTCGGTCGGTGCAAATTTGATTCCGACGCCGGCGAAGGAGTACAGCGGCTTCAGCAGGTAGTTATGGTTGTCCGTGGGAACGACTGGATTTTCATCAACGAACCAAGTTCGAGGAACACAGCGGTGCTTCAGATAAGGGATCGAGAATTTGCTGATGCGGAAGTACCAGTTGGGATGCCCGGCCCATTCAACGTCTAGCTCATCGCGCAAATCAAATGGCAGCGTGATCTTCTTGCGCTCTAGTTCGTCGACAATCGTCCGATTGTAGATACGACGAACTTCGATCTCTCGTCCGTCTTTGCTGTAGTACAGCTTCTTGCCGCGCTTCTTCATCGTCAGGATGTCGACGACCGCGATGCCAAGCTTGCGTTGTGTGATGTTGAAGTCGGGCAGCGTCTTCTGATGCTGCGGATCGACCTCCATCAAAATGACGTTCTCGGGATCGTGTTCCGCAACGATGAGCTTGCGAATCAGATGCCAGTAAGATTCGTGGTTGTAGCCCGACAAATAAACGCCCAGGTCTTTGCTCAGGCCGTAGGTCTCGATGTACTGCTCGGCCATCATCGGCTGATATCCGTACAAAGAAGGAAAGCCCTGCAGCTCAACCAGCTTCGGCTCGATCTCGCCGTTACGATCGCGTACCAGACCGAAATCCACGGCGATCCACATGGGACGTGGAGACTCGTTCGCTACGTTGTATTTCGCGGGAACACTCACGTCTGACAGCTTGCGGTAATTCGGATTGTTGACGAGTTGAAGGATGAGGTCGCGGCCATAGTCCGACATCTGATCGACCAGCGACTCGGGAACGAAACAAGGTGTTTCAGAGACGCGGTATTCGATCTGCGTCTCCGAAAGTCGGTTCAGTGACTCAAGCAGGCTCCGGTACCTGGCAGCGGTGAAATTGCGGTTGAACTCCTCGCGCAGCGCGGGAATCATCCTTATGCCTCGATGAGGAATTCGCCTTTCTGCATGATCTGTTGGCCATCGACAAAGATGTCGAAGTGGGTGCCCACAACGTCGATGTGGGTGCTGGAATACCAGTTGGCGCCAGTGTGGAATCCATACGGATTGCCGAATGCGATGTGTACGCCGGGGAACTTCTCGTCCTGCAGAATCTGCCCGATGACGTGCTTCAGCCCGAGGTTGGTGCCGATGGCGAACTCGCCCACCAGGTCGCTGTTTTCATCCGTGTGGGTGTAAGCCCAGAACTCCTGCTCAAGCTCTTTGTTATCGCTGTGCACCTCGGTGATCCGGTTCTTCTTCATGCGGATGGTGAGCGGCTGGTTCCCCAGGTCCTGATACTTTTCGCACAGGTAATCGCCAACCACGCCATCGACGACGTAGGTTCCATTCACCTCGCCGGGAGTAGTAAAGACTTCACCGCCGGGAAGGTTACCCCATTTATCAGGGCTGATGATGCCGCTGGTTTTAATCCACTTATAGTCACGGTTCATGTCGGCTGTGAGATCGGTTCCAGCGGGATTTTTGGCGACGATCTTATCCGCCTTCGTGACAATGTCCATCACCTTGCGGCTGAGTGCATCGACGTGATTGAAGTCGGCGCGCATACCTTCCAACATGATCTGGTGGTTGATATTCACCATGTGGGCGTGGCGCATGCGGCGGCGGTTGACGATGTCGGTCATCTCCATGCGCGACTTCAGTTCATTGCGCTGCACACGGACGGCGAAGATGCTGACCTGGCTGGTCTCCATGTCTTCCGCGATTTCGGCCGGCAAGCTTACCAGAGGCCGCGGTGCGACGTCTTCGAGCACATAGGTGTGAAAAGGCGATCCGACGGCAATCAGTTCCTGTACCAGGCTGGCCGCAATCTCGCGCGTGTCATTGTCAGTAATGAGCGTTACCTTCTCCGCAGGCTGAATGCGGAGGCAGGTGTTCACTGCGTTGTAGGCGCCGGGTGAGAGTTCCTGATCGAACGTAATCTGGGTGAGATCAGTAGCAGTCTGGTTCAAACGATAACCTTTCCACAAACGGAATACCAACAGGAGATACAGCGGCTCAAACTTCTAGGATTGTACTCTTGTGCTTTGCACCGGAGTTCCCCGGGCTAAAGCCCTTTGCTATTTCCAACGCCCTTAACGCTGGCCTGAAGGCCAGCTCTACCAAAACGACTCACTTGTTTCCAACGGCTCGAACGCTGGCCTGAAAGCCAGCTCTACCCCAAAGGCCGGCTCCACTCCAAAGCTGACTCACTTTATGGCAGCAGTAGTCTCAAAAACGCCTACACGGGTCTCGGCGACAATGTAATCCACCACTTTGTTCAGGTCTCCGGTCTCATTGAAGACCTTGATCTGGCGGTCCGCGCCGGTTCCCATCTCGAGTATCTTGTAAATGTAGTTGATCTCGTTGCGCGAGCCTAATTCCTCGACTTCAGCATCGATCAGGTGCAGGTACTCTAACATCAGATCTTTCAGTGGAACTTCTTCTTCCTTGCCGAAGTCGATCAGCTTACCTTCGATGCCATAGCGCGATGCGCGAAATTTATTTTCCATGATCAGCGCGCGACTGTAGATCCGGTAGCTCTTGTTGGATGCATGAAGCTTGTACAGCATCAACATGGTGGCTTGAATAAGCGCAGCGATAGCCACCGTCTCGTCGAGCCTCATCGGGATGTCAGCGACGCGGACTTCCAGGGTATTGAAGAAGGGATGCGGCCGGATGTCCCACCAAATCTTCTTGCCGTTGTCGATGCAATGGGTCTTGATCAACAGGTTAACGAACGTCTCGTACTCGGCCCAGTTGGCGAAGACGTCTGGAATCGCAGTTCGGGGAAAGCGCTCAAAAACTTTCGAGCGATATGACTTGTAGCCGGTGTTCATCCCCATCCAGAAGGGTGAATTGCTCGACAAGGCGAGGATGTGCGGCAGGAAGTACCGCATCGAGTTCATGATGTGAATCGCGGTATTGCGATCTTCAATCCCAATGTGAACGTGCAGTCCGAATACCAGGTTGGCGCGGGCGAGTAGCTGCATGTCTTCTACGACCTGGCGATAGCGCTCGTCGGGATAAATCTCCTGCGTCTTCCAGTCGGAAAACGGATGCGTACTGGCGGAGGCGAGCACCATGCCATGCTCGCTGGCGAGCGTAATCATCTCGCGCCGCAACTCGAGGATGTTCTCGCGAGCCTCCTGAATGCTCTTGCAGACGCGGGTGCCGACCTCGATGACCGACTGATGCATCTCGGGTTTGACCGCTTCGCTCAGCGCGAGCTTGGCTTTGGGCAAGATTTCCGAGGCAATGTGCGAACGCAGGTCCCGGGTTTCGGGATCAATCGTCTGGTACTCCTCTTCAATACCGATACTGAGGCTCGGCCGACTCATTGCAATTAGCCCTTTCCCGCAGGTTTCGCCAGCTCTTTCCGTCCAGGTTCGCCGCTGAGGAAGCTGCTCCAGCGGTATTCGCGTACTTCGCCGGTGTGCGCTTTCGCCTTGCGAACTGCGAGCTCGGCGACAGTATTCACGATCCATTCGAAGTTCGCCTGCCCTACCGAATTCACATCCGCATCGGGCGCCGGATTCATGAAGTCGATGGCGTAAGGAATTCCGTCTTCACAGGCGAACTCGACCGTGTTGAGGTCGTAGCCCAAGGCGCGACACAGGGTGAGGCAGTCGCGCTCGACACGCGCCAGCAGCTTGGGATCGACCGGCGGCGGATTCTTCACGTAGCGCTCATGGAAGGGGGCCGAAGGATCGTACTGCATGATGTGTACCTTCTCCTGCCCAACCACATAGCAACGGAAGTACTCTTTGAACTTCACGCCACGTTGCAAGGTCATGCACAGATCGCGCGTCTGATCGTAGGCAGCGAAGAATTCTTCCGGCGAATTCACCTTGTAGACGTCGCGCCAGCCGCCGCCATCGAACGGCTTCAGAAACGCGGGAAAACCAACGTAGCTGAAGATGCTGTCCCACGGCAGGGGAAATTGCAGGTTGCGCATGGAACGATCGGTGGTGCCGACGGGATGCTCCTTGTGCGGCAGCAGCACGGTTTTCGGAATCGCCACGCCCAGCTTGTCCCCCAGTGCGAAGTTGAAGAACTTGTCGTCGGCGCTCCACCAGAAGGGATTATTGATGACGATGGTGCCGCTAAGCGCCGCGTTCTTCAGATAGGCGCGATAGAAAGGGATGTCGTGCGAAATGCGGTCGACGATGACGTGGTAGGCCGAGGGCTCGGCCATGCGGACTTCGCCCACCTGCGCAAGTTCAGCGTGGATTCCGGGCTCACCCATGGAGTTGATTTTTTCGACCAACGCCGGCGGGAAGGTGGTCTCCATCCCGAAAATGACCCCGATTTTCTTCACGGGAGCTCCTGAAACTCGAAATAGCTGCTTGCTAACGGCGCCCTTTGTTGATGGATGCTCGATGGGTTGAGAAGTGCCGTCTGCGAAGCAGCACTGGGTGTACTGAAACTCTAATTATTGTAGAGGAGGAGGGCGGGATTCGGAAACACAGGGTGGCATCGCGGTTGGTTAGCGACGATGAGACGGGCCGGGAGCACGGACCAGTCTTCGAATCACCGCATCGTACGGTTTGAGAAGAACACCGCGTCAGGGCACGACCTTGGTCGTGCCGAACTGCGCCATCTCAAATGAGGGCTTTAGCCCCTGAGATTTTTGCTTCCGCAGATACAACGAGCAATGAGGAAACTCCTCAGCCACTCTCGCCATACCTGCTCTTACCGGATTGTCGTAAATGTACTTCTGGTGGCGCCAAAAACTCTCCTCATCCCTGACCCGTACGTCCGAAAAACCGCGCTGCCATACTTCCCCTTTGAACTCCAACTCGGTTCTGGCGCGATAAGAGAATCCGCCCTTGATGAGTTGCATAGCCTTTTCAACCGTCATTGCCTCGTCCAGCGTGATTAGCACGTGGACGTGGTTTCGCATGACCACGAAGTCATGGACTCTAAACTTTCCGGCCCGTATATAGGAGCGAAGCACGTCCGCGAAGAGGTCAGCCATGCGGTCGGTCTGCAGTATCGACTTGCCTTCGGCCGTTCGGGTAGTTACGAAGAAAGTGCGAACGCCCGCCTTCAGCTTCTCGGAAAGGGCAGGCCTTGATGGTTTCGCCATTAGCAATCAGGGGCTGAAGCCCTTTTTAAATGGGAACCGTACCGGCACGACCAAGGTCGTGCCCTGACGCGGTGCTTCGTCAAAGCGCGGACACTTGGCAGTTCGAAGACCGATTAGTCGGTCCCAGACGCGAATCTACTCTGAAGCGACATCTTCTGCGGTGATGCGCATCACTTGGGGGTGCTGCACAATCTGCCCCGTCCCCTACTCCAGATACGCCCGGGCCATGGGGCGCCAGTCCGGCCAGTCGTGGTAACTGCGGTCGCCCCAGACATACAGCTCATGGCGGATGCCGCTCCCTCGCAAGATGGCCGCCATCTGCTCGTTGTCCTGCCAGCACATGTCCCATTCGCCGGTGCTGAGCACGGTGCGGATGTGGTTGTACTTCCAGCCATCGGTGCAGTTGGCCAGGTAGTCAACCGGGTTGTTAAAGTACACGTCTTCGCTATACCAGCCGTTCATATAGCGCTTGATGTCGAAGGCGCCGGCCATGGTGACGCAGCCGGTGACCATCTCCGGGTGGCGGAAGGCGAAATTCAGGGCATGGTAGGCGCCGAAGCTGCACCCCGTGACGATGGTCCGCGGGGTCCAGTTCTTGTTCCACATCAGCGGGAAGACGTCGTTGATGATGTACTGCTCGTACTGCAGATGCCGCTGAATGCGCCAGTAGGGGTGGGCGCCTTTGTTGTACCAGCTCTCCAGATCGATGCCGTCTACGCAGTAGATCTGGAGCTGCCCGTTTTCCAGGCGGTCGGCGAGGGTGGCAACCATCTTGTTGTCTTCGTATTCAAAGTACCGTCCCATCGAAGTTGGAAAGACGAGCACCTTGGTTCCGGCGTGGCCGAAACAGAGCAGTTCCATGTCGCGGTTCAGGTCTTTCGACCACCAGCGGTGATATTCGCGATTCACGTTGAAGCCTCGGACGAAAGTTTGTGTTGAAACGAAAATTGCGTCTGCTAATCTAAGACACCACTTTTGAACTAGGGTGCCTCGGAAATCACAAAGCATTGGCTCGCGAACCCGGCGGCCCAGCCGTCGCGCCGGATCAGTCGTTGCCAAAGAAAAAAACAATATTACAGGAATGGCTACCGAACCGATCCTCTCCGACCCCAGTGCTGCGATGGCGCAGGCCTTCGCAGCGGCGAGCGACCTGAAATCGCGCCTCTTTAAGCATGAGCAGTTCCGGTCGTCACTGATCGACGACAAGCACGATTTCATTGTCTATGTGCCTCCCAGTTACGCCGTGGAGCAGGAGCGCCTGTTCCCTGTGCTGTTCATGCAGGACGGCCAGAATTTGTTCGATCCTGAGACTTCGTTCATTAAGGGCAACTACTGGCGGCTGGGAGAGACCGCCGACGAACTCATCCTGGCGGGCAAGATCGAGCCCCTGGTGATGGTCGGAATCTACAACACTGGCGAGCACCGCATCGACGAATACACCCCAGTTGAGGACCGCCGCCTGGGCGGAGGCCACGCGGACGCGTATGGACAGATGCTGGTTGAGGAGCTGCGCCCGTTCGTAGCGCAGAAGTACCGCGTAATCGTATCGGGCGCCGACTGCGGTATGGGCGGCTCGTCACTCGGCGGCCTGGTTTCCATGTATCTCGGGCTTCGTTATCCTCATATATTCGGCAAGCTGGCGATTATGTCGCCGTCGGTGTGGTGGCACGGGCGAGCTATTGTGAAGACGGTTTCGCAACTGAGACACAACACCGGCCAGCGTATCTGGCTCGATATTGGAACCAACGAGAGCCAGCGGGCGCTTCCCGACGTCCGCCTGCTGAAAGAAGCGCTGGAGCGGAAGGGCTGGCATGACGGCGACAACCTCGGCTACATGGAGGCCGAAGGTGGCGAACACAACGAAGTTGCCTGGGCACAACGTGTCGCTCCCATGTTGCAGTTCCTGTTCCCACGCTGATCCTGAGTTCCAGCTTGGTTCCGCAGGCTCATTTTGCGGCACGCCGAGCCGACTTTGCGCTGGCTTCTCTCTTTCCATCGATTTACGTTTAGCTGAAACTTTGCGCGAGGGGGTCGAGGAACGCCCGGCGCGCACATTCTGTCTTCTGCAAAACGTTGGGAGCTCACGATGAAACTGGATTGGACAATCAAGATTCTGCTGGCGACGGCGGTTCTCTTCCTGGGTATGATCGCGCTTCGGCCGTTGCTGGAGCCGGCTCCCGTAATGGCGCAGGCTGACCAAGGACAGAAGTTCTATGTCGAACCAGGAACCAGCCTGCTGCGCAAGCCGGACGGGACGGCGCAGGTGTACGGCAAGGTGTTTATTGACATGAACACGGGAGACGTCTGGGGCTTCCCGACCAACACGACCGATCCCTACCCGGCGAATCCGACGAGTTCAACTCCGCCCAAGTCGCACCCTATGTACCTGGGCAGATTCATGCTGAATGATGCCGTGCTCAAGTAGCTGTCTGAGCGTGCAACGAGGTATCTGAATCGGCGGCTTTCCCGGTTACAATGGGCGGCAGAAGAACTGTATTCATCTGTTGTCACCGGAGGTCCCATGCGATTCGACTGGATAACCAAACTCCTTCTCCTGGCAATCGTCGTCTTTCTCGGCGTGCTCGTATTTCGCCCTGTGGTGCAGCCGCAACCGGTGTTCGCGCAGGATAGTACGGGCTATCCCTTCCAGATCATGCAAGGGGTGGTGACGCTGCGTAAATCTGACGGGACGCAAACCTGGGGTAAAGTTGCGGTGGACATGCGCACCGGCGATGTCTGGGGATTCCCCATGCCCTCGCAAAATACCCCGTATCCGGTGTATGGACCAAGCGACACGCCCAAGGTCTCACATCCCATGTACCTGGGCAAAATGGCATTGAGCGAAGCTACGCGTTGATGGCGCGCAACCTCGTTTCGTCATCGAGGTTTAAGACAATGAAAGGTAAATTGACGAAGTTGCAGCGAAGCACTCTGAATGTGGGTCTGAGCGTCTTGCTTGGAATTGCGCTACTGCTGTGCAGTTCCGGCCTGCCGGTCGAAGTTTGGGCCGTGACCACCAGCAGCAACAAGAGCGTCACTGTTCCGGCCAACGTTCCATGGACCGACACCGGCATCGACGTGACGCCCGGTGACAAATTGCACATAACGGCGAAGGGCACGGTCGATTTCGCCGATAAGACTGGTGTCGCGCCTGCCGGCGCAGAGCGGGGATGGAAGGATACGATACTCGCGCTCAGCGTGGCGAGTGCTGGACGGGGAGCGTTGGTCGGAAGAGTGGGAAGTGATCCGGCTGCGCTACCGTTCTTTATTGGTGCGGATGGAACCGTCACGGTTCCGGTTGCGGGGCGGCTGTTCCTGGGAGTCAATCAAGGGGAGTTTTCTAAGCCGACCAGCGGCAAGTTTCAGGTAGAAATCCAGCGCACCCCGGCAACGACGCAAGTCGCAAACGGTGCGGCAGCCGTCGCCACCAAGTACGATTTTCAGCCGGTGTTTGCCACTCTGGCGAAGCAGCTGCCCAACCGGGTGACCGATAAGCCGGAGGGAGGCAATCCTGGCGACCTGGTGAATTTTGTCTTTGTCGGCACGCAGGATCAGGTCACCAACGCGCTCAAAGCCGCGGGTTGGGTGGTCGCCGACAAAACCGATCAGGACGCGGTCGTAAGTGCGCTGCTCGCCACCTTGCAGAAAAACGTCTATGTCACCGTGCCCATGAGCATCCTGTATCTGTTTGGCCGGCCGCAGGACTTCGGGTATGAGAATGCGCAAGCCGTCGAGGTGGCCAACCAGCGCAACCACTTCCGCATCTGGAAGGCGCCATTTGAAGGGCCGCAGAAACAGACGCTATGGGCGGGCGCCGGAACCCACGATATTGGCATCGAGCGCGATAAACGCAGCGCCAACGCGATTACTCACAAGATCGATCCTGATGTGGACAAGGAGCGCGACTTCATCGGCGCTACGTTGCAACAGGCTGGACGGGTGGAAGCCATGTCGTACATGGACCGGCCCAACGGCGTCAAGGAAACCCATACCGCGACGGGGGGCGAGATCAAGTCCGACGGGCGAGTGCTGGTGATAGTGCTGAAGCCGGTGCAGGCGGCGAAGTAGGCGGCGCGGGGTGTTGAGACTGTGCGAAGCTCGGCATTGGAAGGCCTCGCGTCAGGGCACCCTTCGGCTGCGCTCAGGGCAGGCTAAAAAACCTCGGTCGTGCCAATCACGCCGCTTTGACTGGTCTTGTCATCCTGAGGGGACTTCAGTCCCCGAAGGACCTGCTGTTATGTCGTCCCTGAAGGGACTCGGGTTCGTACCAAGTATCCCTGTCGGCACGACTGAAGTCGTGCCCTGACTCGAAGCTTCGCTGTATCGAGACTCACAGCCGCGGAGCGGCCCTTACCGCAACAAACTCGCCACGTGCGAAGCCTGGGTCAATCCTAGCGACCAGTTCACCGCGCCGATGAAGAAGTTCGGGAAGACGCCGATGCCGATCGTCCCTGCAGCAGTCAATCCCAGGGCGAGCTGCATGAAGGGCGTGAGCCTCACCGGTTCTGGATCGACGGCCGGCTTGATCATCATAGCGTTGGCGATCCGCATGTAGTAATACAACGCGATCACCGAGTACAGCACTCCGATGGCAGCCAGCACGTAGTGTCCGGTCTGGATCAGCGCGAGGAAGATGAAGTACTTGCCCCAGAAACCCGCGAGCGGAGGAATACCCGCCAGCGACAGCAGGAAGACCAGCATCAGCACGGCTTCGACCGGCGCCTTGAAATAGAGTCCGGCGATATCGTCGATCTGGTCGCCAATGATATTGCGGCGCCGCAGCGAGGTGATGACTGCGAATGCGCCCAGGTTCATGAAGGTGTAGACCAGCAGGTAGATAAGGATTGCGACGATGCCGGTGGAATTGTTCGTCCCATCGCTCGCGACAAGCCCTAGCAACATGTAGCCAACGTGCGCGATCGAGGAATACGCCAGCAGTCGCTTGGTATTCGTCTGGGTGATGGCCGCCAGGTTTCCGCCGGTCATGGTGGCGATAGCAACGAAGATCAGCAGCGGCACATACATCGAGCGCAATGGGTAGAGCATGGCCAGGAAGATGCGCAACAACATCGCCCATCCCGCAGCCTTCACCGCGACGGACATGAATCCAGTAATGCAGGTCGGGGCGCCTTCGTAAGCATCGGGCGCCCACTGATGGAAGGGCACAGCGGCAATCTTGAAGAGCAAGCCAGTGGCGGTCGCCAGCAGCGCGAAGATGACAATTGGATCATTGGGTCGCGTCGCCAGGTCCTGCTGCAGTTTCAGAGCGATCTGCCCAAGATTCGTGCTGCCGCTAACGCCGTAGAACAACGACAAACCGTAAGCGAAGATGCCGGAGGAGAATGCCCCCAGCAGCAGATACTTCAGCGCGGCCTCGTTCGAACGCTTATCGCGGCGCAGGAAGCCGACCAGCACGTAGGTCGAAATCGCCATCAGTTCCAGGCCGATGAACAGCAACACGATGTCGTATCCGGCGGCCATGCACATCATGCCGACAACCGATAGCAGAAGCAGGGCGTAAAACTCGCCGTGGTTTTCGTGTTCGATCTCGAGGTAGCGAACCGACATCAGTACGGCGATCGCTGCTCCCGCGAGGAAAAGGTAAAAGAAGTAGATCGCGAAGCGATCCATCATGAGCGAACCAAGGAACCCGGTGAACGCCGCCACGCTCGCGCCTCTGGCCTCGGCGATGTGATAGGCATAATGCAGATTGCCAACGGCCGCCGCCGAGAAGGCCAGTCCGATCAGCGCTGTGATGGCGTTCAGCCGCTTCCATTCTTTCGGAAGCAGCAGGTCGATGAGCAGGATACCGAGCGCGAACAGCGTCAGCAGCAACATCGGCATCGCCAGTACGTAATCTGCTCGCGAGAAATATTGGGTGATGGAGGTGGTCACAGCTGAACCCTTTCGCTATTCGCGAAGTCGCCGGTCGCGATCGCGCCATTCGCCATTCGCCGTTCGCTATTCGCCGGAGACGCGGCCGGAGTATTGCGAGTTTTTCGAAGAGCCTGCAAGAGCGCGGTCAGCATTTGACGAACGCCGGTCAGCGATTTTAGTAACGGGTCGTGATGCGTTTCATTCAAAAAGCCGAGGTCTTTGGCCAATCTCAGATGGTTTTGCAGTTCGCTGGCCGATCCCATTGCGATCTGGACGTAACGAGCCAGCTCGACTTCGTTCCACTTGCCACCGCCCTCAGCCAGATTCGCGCCGATGGATCCTGCGGCGCGGCGAATCTGCGAAGAGAGACCGAACATCTCGGAGCGCGGAAATGCCTCCGTCTCCCGATACAACTGCAAAGCGAGAGCATGTGCCTTATGCCAGACCTCGAGCTCCTCGTAATTCTTCATTGCGCCTTTTTCCCTTCCGGTCGCGCAACTGCCACACTCTGAGGGCTCCCCTGTTCGCTATTAACCGTTTGCTTTTCACCGGAATCTCTGTTCATCGCATTGCTGTCACTCTCTGGCGAATGGCGAACGGCGAATGGCGAAGAGCGACCTTCTACCTCGGGCTGTGCTGTCACCGCCGGCTGGGCCGCAACAACTGGCTTCTGCAAGCCGGGATAATCCGGCCGCACGGTCGCAACCAGATTGTTGATCGGCGTAGCCAATATCTGGAACAGCGGCTTGGGATAAATGCCGATTGCGAAGGCCAGCACAACCAGCGGAACAAACGTCGCCAGCTCGCGTGCCGAGAGGTCCTTCAGGTGCTGGTTCTTCGGGATTTTCGTTCTTGCCGAAGAACACTCGCTGGTAAAGCCAGAGCAGGTACGCAGCAGCGAGAATCACGCCCGGAACCGCCCAGGCGGCCCAGATCTTGTTCTCCATGAAGGTGCCCTGCAGGATGGTGAACTCGCCAACGAAGCCATTCAGCAGCGGCAGGCCCATCGACGACATGAACATGATCAGCGTGATGGTCGCGTAAACCGGCATGATATTCGAGATGCCACCGTACTCCGAGATCTCGCGGGTATGCCGCCGTTCATAAAGGATGCCGACGATCAAGAACAGCGCGCCGGTGGAGATGCCGTGGTTAATCTGTTGAATAACCGAGCCGCTCAACCCCAGTGGACTCACCGCGAAAATACCCAGTGTGCAAAAACCCAAGTGGCTGACTGAGGAGTACGCCACCAGCTTCTTCATGTCCTTCTGCATCAGCGAAACCAGTGCGCCGTAGACGATGCCGATAATCGACAACGTGATCAGCAACTGACGCACCCACGGCGTCATTGCCACGCCAGGGAAGAACGGCAGCGAGAAGCGGATGAAGCCGTACGTTCCCATCTTCAGCAGGACGCCTGCCAGGATGACCGAGCCGGCTGTAGGTGCTTCCACGTGAGCATCCGGCAGCCAGGTGTGGAACGGAAACATCGGGACCTTGATGGCGAATCCCAGGAAGAAGGCGAAGAAGAGCCATACCGCCGTGGGTCCGGCGATCTTCGGGGCCGTCTGGTAAAGCTCGGTGATCGAGAAGGTATAAACGCCGGTGAGTGCGTGGTGATGGTAGTACAGGAACAGGATGCCCAGCAGCATCAGCACCGAGCCGAACAGCGTGTAGAGGAAGAACTTGATGGCGGCGTAGAGCTTGCGCGGGCCGCCCCAGATGCCGATCAGCAGGTACATCGGCACCAGCATGGCTTCCCAGAAAACGAAGAACAGGAAGAAGTCATTGGACATGAAGACGCCGAGCATGCCCGTCTGCAGCACCAGGAACCAGACGTAGTATTCCTTCACCCGGTCCTGGATGGCTTCCCACGACGACAGGATGGAGATCGCGCCCAGCAGCGTGGTCAGCATGATGAGCAGGAACGAGATGCCGTCGATGCCCAGCACGTAGCCGGCGCCGATGGTTGGGATCCAGTTGTTGGGCGCGCCCTCGACAAACTGGAAGCCGGCGCGGTCCTTCAGCGCCCAGAACCACGGGACCAGCGGCAACGAAACCGCAAACCCGAGCATGGCAAAGATATTGGCGACCCAGCGGATGGCGTTCTTGTTCTCCTTCGGCATAAACAGCAGAAGGAGGGCGCCCACCAGCGGCGTGAACAGCACGATCGAAAGTATGTGGTTGTACATTTTTATGAAGCTCTCAGCGTTCCAGCTGTCAGCTATCAGCCGTCAGCCATCAGCTAAATCAAAATCTGCTCTTCGCTCTTCGCATTTCGCAAGAGCAATCAAGAATCTTCTGTCATCCTGAGCGGAGCGAAGGACCTGCTTTCCTGCCGTCCCTACGTGACTCTCGCCTTCTTCCCCGCTCACCCAGCGCTGAAGCGCTGAGCTTTCTTCTGTCATCCCGCTTCGCGGGACTCACTTCCCAGTTTCAAAGAACCCGAATCAAGGCATCTAGCTAGTCGCTAATTGCTGGTTGCTTCCTCACCATCTCACGACGTAATACACAACAAAGCCCACCAACCCGCCGACCATCACTAGCGCGTACCACTGCACCAGTCCCCACTGAATAACGCGCACCGGGTACGACGCCATGCGCGTGACGATGGCTACACCGTTCACGCACAGGCCGTCGATGATCCACTTGTCCCACCAAGTCGACAGAGTGCCGCTCTCCTTGGTGGACCAGCCCACGCCGTTGACGGCTCCATCGATTACCTTGGCGTCGAACTTCCACAAGGCGTCGCCGAGTCCCATGGCTCCGAGACGAACGCCGGCAATCTTGTCGCGGCCGGTAACAAACCAGTCGTAGAACTCGTCGATGTAGTACTTGCGAAACAGTGTCTTGTAGAAGCGCGGTGAAATCTCGCGGATCGGCTCTTTGTAACCTTTGTCGGCCTTTTCGTATGCGCGCCGCGCCAGCCACCAGCCCAGCACTGCTGCGCCTACCGACAGCGACATCAGTACGTACTCGAGCGGATCGGTGTGCTCGACCTGCTTCTCGCCCGCTGCGACCTGATGGGCAGCACCGCTCTCTTGCAGCACCACCGCTTCTTGCGCGAACACCGGCTCCAGGAACTTCTCAAAGCGATTTGAGCCGCCGAGGCTGTGCGGCATTCCCAGCCAGCCCGCTCCGACGGCGCAGATCGCCAGAATCACCAACGGAATCGTCATCGACTTGGGCGACTCGTGGATGTGGTGCTCCACGTCGTGCGACATGCGGGGCTTGCCCCAGAACGTCAGATACATCAGCCGGAACATGTAGAACGATGTCAGCAGCGCGGTGAAGAACGCGATATACCACAGGTAGCGATAGGCGCCGCCCTCGCGCGACCAGGTCTCCCACAGGATCGCGTCCTTCGAGAAGAAGCCCGCAAAGCCGGGAATGCCGGCGATGGCCAGCGTGGCGACCAGCATGGTGCCGAAGGTGGTCTTGATCTTGTGGCGCAGGCCGCCCATGTGCTGCATGTCCTGTTCGCCGCTCATGGCGTGAATCACCGAGCCCGAGCCAAGGAACAGCAGCGCCTTGAAGAATGCGTGGGTGAAGACGTGGAACACGCCGGCGGCAAAGGCTCCAACGCCGAGCGCCAGGAACATGTATCCCAACTGCGAAACCGTGGAGTACGCCAGCACGCGCTTGATGTCGTTCTGCACCAGGGCGATGGTGGCGGCGAAGATCGCGGTTAGCGCGCCAACGATGGCGACCGTCTTCATTGCATTCGGGGCCAGCACAAACAGCGCATTGGAACGCGCCACCATGTACACGCCCGCGGTCACCATGGTTGCGGCATGGATGAGTGCCGAGACCGGCGTGGGACCTTCCATCGCGTCGGGCAGCCAAACGTGCAAGGGGAATTGCGCCGACTTGCCGCAGGCTCCGATAAACAGCAGCAGGCAGGCGGCGGTAATCCATTTGTCGCCGATTAGGAAGTTGCCACTGCGCGCCAGCAGGTTCACCTGCGTGTACTGGACGGTGCCGAAGTACCAGGCGATGGTGAACATGCCCAGCAGGAATCCGGCGTCACCCACGCGATTGGTGATGAATGCCTTGTTGGCGGCGGTCGAGGCGGAGTGGCGCTGGAAATAGAACCCGATGAGCAGGTACGAACACAGGCCCACGCCCTCCCAGCCGACAAACATCAGGGCGTAATTGTTGCCCAGGATGAGTGTCAGCATCGAGAACATGAACAGGTTCAGGTAGCCAAAGAAGCGGTAGTAGCCGCCTTCATGGGCCATGTAGCCGATCGAGTAAATGTGGATCAGCATGCCCACGCCGGTGACGAACAGCAGCCAGATAGCCGACAGCGGATCGAGCAGGTAGCCCCAGTCGGCATGGAACTGGGCGAGGCGTCCGCCTTCGGCAACATAGGTCAAGCTGTTGCTGCCCGTGCCCAGCCAGGTGAAGAGGATCTTTTCGAACGGCTGGCTGTGGTTCGCAGCCGCATAGCCGGTGTATTGCCAGACCGCCAGACATCCCCATGCGAACGCGAGTACCACCATGCCAACGCAGATTCCGCTGACCATGGATTTCTGCAGGCGGCGTCCGAAGAAGAACATGAACGCCGCGCCGAACGCGGGGAACAGCGGTATCAACCATATGTGGTCAAGAAAGAACATTTTTGAGCTCTCAGCCGTTGAAGCTGCCAGCTACCAGCCGCCAGCTACCAGCTAAACCTTGTCATCCTGAGCGAAGCGAAGGACCTGCTTTTCTGCCGTCCCTACGGGACTTTCGCTCTTTATTCGTCACCTACCCAGCGCTGAAGCGCTGGGCTAAGCTCTGTAGTCCCGCTTCGCGGGACTTGGTTTTGCATCCCCCAACACTCATCGCAAGCATCCAGCGACTGGTTTAGCTAATTGCTAATTGCTAATTGCTGCTTTACCACCTGAGTAAATCAACCTCGTCCACGTTCACCGTCTCCTTGTTGCGGAAGAAGGCGATGATGATGCCCAGCCCGACCGCCGCTTCAGCCGCAGCGTCGGTAATCACGAAAATCGCGAAGATCTGGCCGTGCAGTCCGTAGAGCCGCGAGAACGCCACCAGGTTCAAGTTCACGGCGTTCAGGATCAGCTCGATCGACATCAGGATGATGATCACGTTACGGCGGGTCAGCACGCCGATGGTGCCGACCATGAACAATCCCGCCGACAAAACCAGGTAATGCAGTGTAGTGATCTCGCCCATGTCAGATCCTTTTCTTCGCCATGACCACGGCGCCCACGATGGCCACCAGTAGCAGCAGCGAGGCAATCTCGAACGGCAGCATGTAATTGCCGTACAACCAGATGCCGATCTGCTGCGTGTTTTGTGCCTCCGGTAACCTGGCGAAGGTCTTGGGGAAGATGTCGTAGCCGCGATGGAAGACGAACAGCAATAGTCCGCCCAACGCCAGCGCGGCGATGGTGCCCACCATCCATTGCTTGTTCCACTGGTATTCGCGAATGTTCTTCTCCAGGTTCACCAGCATGATGACGAACAGGAAGAGCACCATGATGCCGCCGGCATAGAGCACAATCTGGACGCCAGCGACGAACGGGGCGTAGAGCATCAGGTACAGCCCGGCCAGCGAAAGCAGCGTCACGATCAACGACAGCGCGGCGTGCACCGGGTTGCGGCGCGTGATCACCGCGATGGCGGAAACGATCGCCGTTAGCGCCAGGAAGTAGAAGAAAAATGTTGTAGCAATCGGGGTCATGTTTTTCTGCCGCCGGCTAAAGCCGGCTCTACATCAAATTGGCCGTTTGGCGGCACGGCTGAAGCCGTGCCCTTTCAAAACTACTTCGCGTACTTCACCGGCTCTTGCCCGCGTTCCAGGGCCGCCTGGTCGAGCACCATGCCCTCGCGGCTGTACAGCGCCATCTCGTAGTCTTGCGTCAACTCCAACGCGTCGGTTGAG
Source organism: uncultured Acidobacteriaceae bacterium (assembly GCA_963846795.1). GTDB lineage: Bacteria > Acidobacteriota > Terriglobia > Terriglobales > Acidobacteriaceae > CAVVDY01. Next base: position 104,019 of record CAWJXJ010000008.1, on the reverse strand, counting down.
CAGGCCTCAGCGCATAGACCGCAGAACATGCAGCGGCTCAGGTCGTACGTCCACTGAACTGGAAACTTGCGCTTGGTCACCGGGTTGCGATCACCCTTAATGACAATCAACTGCTCGGGGCAGGCCAGCGCGCACAGATTGCAAACAATGCATAGCGACTCGCCGTTATCCGGATTCACCTTCAGCCGCGGCTGGCCGCGAAAGCGTTCAAAAACTTCAGGACGCTCCAGCGGATATTGCTCGGTCACGCGTTGCTCATCCGACTGATTACGGAAGGTCACGCCCATGCCCTTGAGCAGATCAACCAGGAAGACTTTGCGCAGCAGTGGAGACAAGCTCATCGTGTCACTCCCATAAGTGCCGCCCACAATTCTTGCCGGACGCCGACGATCGCGGTAACGATCAGCACGCCCAGGCTGACGGGCAGCAGTATCTTCCAGCCGACTTTCATGAGCTGGTCGAAGCGGTAGCGCGGAAACGTCCCGCGATACCAGATATACAAGTACATAAAGCAAGCAACTTTAGCGACAAACCAGAAGGCGTCTTGCGAGCGCTCGCGCACACCGGGCACCAGCAGCAGCAGGCCGACGAAGGCAAGCAGTGCTCCGAATGCTCCTAACCCGACGGTCTGAATCTTGAACTGCGGGATCTTCGGCATCCGTACCGTTCCGAAAAAGCACATCGCCGCCAGCCCGAGGAACGCCAGGCCGGGCACGAACGAGAAGGCCAGGCTCCATGCCGAGCCGCTGAGCCAGTTCGGAAACGGCCGCAACCATCCACCCAGCCACATGGTGACCGCGATCGACGAAACCGCCAGCATGGCTGCGTATTCCGCCAGGAAGAAGAGCGACCAGCGGAAGCCGCTGTATTCGGTCATGAAGCCGGCGACCAGCTCTGATTCAGCTTCGGGAAGATCGAACGGCGCGCGATTGGTTTCCGCGACCATGGCGATGGCAAACACAACAAAAGCGATCAGTCCGAGCGGAAACATGTTGAAGATGAACCAGGTGTGCTGTTCGGCCTGCGACTGCACGATGCCGATCATGCTCAAGGTGCCAGTGCCGGTCGCGCCGAGGCTGGTCATCAGCACCGCGGAGATGATGGTCAGGCCCATAGCGATTTCGTATGACACCATCTGCGCGCCCGAGCGCAGCGCGCCCATCAGCGGATAGTGCGAGTTCGACGCCCATCCGCCCATGATGACACCCAGCACGCCCAGCGATGACACACCTAGCATGAACAGGATGCCGATGTTCATATCAGTCACAGCCGAGGTGCGTCCGAAGGGCACGACGATGAAGACGGTGAACGCCGTCATCATCACAAACACCGGCGCGATCCAGAACACCACCTTGTCGGCGCCGTCGGGGATGATGTCTTCCTTGATCAGAAGCTTCAAGGCGTCGGCAAAGGGCTGCAGCAATCCGTGCGGTCCTACGCGCATAGGCCCGAGGCGAATCTGCATGTGCGCCAGAATCTTGCGCTCCAGCCAGTTCATGGCGATCACAGCCAGCGACACGCCGACGGTGATGGCCAGCACATAGATCGTGGCCCAGAACAAGCTGCCGGCTTCGCCCGGGGTGACGTTGGAACTTAGATAACTTTTGATTGCGTCAAGCATATGAGCAACTAGCAACTAGCAATTAGCAATTAGCAATTAGCAAACTGAACGCTATTCACCGAGTCAAGGCCCGAACCTTCCGCTCTCTTTCTGACAACTGACAACCGACGACTGACAACTGCTTCACCGGTCCACCTCTCCCAGCACGATGTCGAGCGTGCCAATCACCGCGACTACGTCGGCGATCAACATGCCGCGCACCATTTTGTCGAGCGCCTGCAGATTGACGAAGGACGGCGGCCGCACGCGAACGCGGTATGGCTGGGTCGAGCCGTCGCTCACGATGTAGTAGCCGAGCTCGCCCTTGGGCGCTTCGATCGAGTGATAAACCTCACCCGGCGCCGGCTTGATCACCTTGGGAACCTTGGCCATGATCGGCCCGCTGGGAATGTCCTCTACGGCCTGCTGCAGGATGCGCACCGCCTGCCGCATCTCCTGAATGCGAACCAGGTACCGGTCGTAGGTGTCGCCATTCGTGCCGGTTGGGATATCGAACTGGAACTTGCTATAGGCTTCGTACGGCTGCTTCTTGCGCAGGTCCCACTCCACCCCGGCGGCGCGCAGCACCGGCCCGGTCACGCCCAGCGCGATGCAGTCTTCCGCGTTCAGAATTCCGATGCCTTTGGTACGCGATACCCAGATGCGGTTGGTGGTGAGCAGCTCTTCGTATTCGTCGAGCTTAGGGATGAACTTCTCGCAGAAAACCTTTACATCCTGCTCGAAACCTTCGTAGGTCTCGTAGATGCATCCGCCGATGCGGAAGGCGTGGGTCGTAAGTCGCGCGCCGCAATACTTCTCGAAGATCTTGAGAATCTCTTCGCGATCGCGGAAGGCGTAGAAGACTGGCGTCAGCGCTCCGATGTCCAGGGCGTGCGTACCCAGCCAAACCTGGTGGCTGGCAATGCGGCACAGCTCGGTCATGAGTACGCGGATATACTGCGCACGCGGCGGCGCTTCCACCGCCAACAGTTTCTCGACCGCCTCGCAGTAGCCCAGCCCGTTGGAGACCGCCGCGACGTAATCCATGCGGTCGACGTAGGGGTTGAACATGGTGTAGGTGCGGTTCTCGGCGATCTTCTCGACCCCGCGATGCAGGTAGCCGATGATGCACTCGGTCCCCAGCACCTTTTCGCCATCCAGCTTGAGAATGACGCGCAGCACACCGTGCGTCGACGGATGCTGTGGTCCCATGTTGAGGACCATTTCGGTGGTATCGAGGAAGGTGTCCTGCTTGGTATCGAGGTCGAGGAGATCGGGCCGGTTAAAGCTGCCGTTGCTCATTGTCCACTCTCGATCCCGAGGTTGATCTGCACCCATTCCTTGTCCTGCAGCAGGATGTCGTAGTCCTTGCGCAGGGGGTGGCCCTTCCACTCGTCAGGCATGAGGATGCGCTTCAGGTTGGGATGTCCGTCGAAAACAATGCCAAACATGTCGAATACTTCGCGCTCCAGCCAGTTCGCGGTAGGCCAGATGTTGACCGCTGACTGCAGATGCTGGCCTTCAGCGATATGCGCCTTGATGCGTACGCGCTCGTTGTGCTGGAACGAATAGAGAATGTAAATGATGTCGAACTGCTGCTCGCGCTTCGGCCAATGCACGGCGGTGATATCGACGCAGTAGTCGTATCGCTCGTCTTTACACATCCGGGTGAGGACTTCGAAGACGATGCTGCCGTCTACTAGCAGGTATTTCTGGCCGACGTAAGTATTGGCCTCGCGAATGCCCGATCCGTACTGCTTCTTGAGCTTGGCTACCAGATCGGAGTTCCACGGCTCTGGTTGCGGCCCAGCGGGCTTGGCCGGAACGGCAGGTTTAGCCGCCGCCGGTGCTGCGGGCTTAGCTGGAGCGGCAGGTTTCGCGTCGGCTGGAGACCCCGGATTCGCTTGTGCGGGTGCGGCAGGTTTCGCCTCGGCTGCCTTCGCCGCTGGCGCAGAGGCTGGCGGTTTCGCAGGTGCGGCCGTTGCGGTGTTTTCAGGTTTGGCTGCCGGAGCTTCGGGCTTCGCCGGAACAGCCTTTGGCGCGGATTCTCCTGCGCCCTCTGGCGAGGGGGAGACTGGTTCGGGCCCTTTGGTTTCCTCGGGCATTCAATGCCTCTCTGGCAGGGTATCCTGCCATCACACCGGGGTTGGCACTTGCACGATCCGGGTCGCGCTGAGCTTGCTGGTGTACTTAGAAGTTGTAGCAGCTTCAGCCCCTCAGCATGACGTGCGAGGGTCACGACAATCTGTGATTCCAGTCACAAAATCGCCGCAACGATCCTGATTTTTGGGCTTTCTTTGGACGTTGTCGGGAATGCTACATCAGCCGATGGCAACTAGCAATTAGCATCTGGCACTTAGCAGTTGGCACTTGGCATTTGGCATTTGGCACTTGGCAAAATCAGCCGTTCGTCGGGGTGATCGTGCGCAATGACGTTAAGTGCCCTCAAAGCCACAACTCAATACACGCCCTTGCCAGGTGCCAAGTGCTAAGTGCCAACTACCAACGTCATCAGTGGCTTTGATCCGGCGGGAACTGCTGGCCACCTGGGGTGAGGGTCTGCTGATTATTGTTGAATCCACCCGGCTGCTGGCTACCGAATCCGCTGCCCTGCTGGCCAAAGGGGCTCTGCTGTTGGTTCTGTTGATTCAGTTGTCCGGCTGGGGTGCCGATGTTGGAACTGGTTAGCGTGCTTGGCGAATACGGACCTTTGAGAAGCACGTTGGCCTGGTCCATCACCGGGTTGTAGATGAACTGCCATTCGTTGTATGTCTTCTTTTTGTTGTAGACCCGGATCGTCGGATCTTTGCTCTTGCTGGCGACGCCCATGATGGCGCCGGCTCCGAAGGTCTGGCCTCCCAAGCCCTGCTGCGCGCCTAGCGCCGCAGTCGAGCCATTCGGTCCAGCGGTGCCGCCCGAGCTGGTTGCGGCGCCGGAGGTGTTTCCGAAGAGGCTGCTCCCTGTACTCGAAGAACCGGTATCCCCGCCTGTGCTTTGCGGGGCGAAACTTCCCGCACTTGAGTCGGTCGTCCCCTGTTGTCCGCTGCCGGACGCAGGCTGCCCCGGCGCGAAGCTTCCGGCCTGATTCCCCGGTTGCGTATTAGAACCGCCAAAACTTGACGTTCCGAATCCGCCGGAAGTGGAGGTACTTCCCGGTGCGAAGCTCGACCCGAAGGCCGACGAACCCTGCTGCCCCGCCGGTGTTCCCAGCCCCTGCTGTCCCTGGCTGGCGAGTCCTGCTGCCGGTATGCCGGGGCCACCGGTAGTGGCTAACGTGTTGATGACGTCGTTGTAGTGCAGCAGCGTCCACTTTCCGTCTTTGGTGAGCGGATCTTTGTAGCGCTTGCGCAGGAAGCGGATATTGTTAGTGTTCTCCAACTGCTCGATGGTGCTGGGATACGACCCCATTTTCTTGTAGTACTTCTTGATGGCGCGTGCGTACTCGGTGCCGCGATGGATCATCTCCTCTTCGCGATCGCGCTTGAGTTGTTGAACGACACGAGGCGCCTCATAGGTTGCGGCAATGACCATCAGCGCCATCATCAGCAATACGGCAAGCAGGAGATGGCCGGAATCGCGCAGCTTGCGGCGCCGGCTTGGCATAGGATTCGCGTTGGGGAGAGTCAACATCGAGAAAACAGCAATTAGCAATTAGCAATTAGCAATTAGCAATTAGCATATAATAAGGAGTAACGACAGTTAATGTTGATTGCAATTTATTTTAGTGGTCAGCAAAGCAATTCGACCTTTACTCATTCTAAGGGCTCTTAAAGCACCGCTGTGCTAAATGCTAAGTGCCAAGTGCCAAATGCTAAGTGCCAAATGCCAATTGCTAATTGCTAGTTGCTAATTGCTTCTTCACCCTTGCTGCAGATACAGCGTCTGCCGGTTATTGGTTAGGACGTCTTCCACGTCGACCGAGTTGTTATTGATCTTCAATATCTTGTAGCGCCGGTTAACAATATCGCCTTCTTTGGCAACGAAAATGTCATCCCCGGAGCTGAGAAAGATCTTTTTGGCCTCGCCATTCTTGCGCTGCGCATACCCGTACAGCTTCAGGTTTATGGGCGGAGGTGGCGGAGGCGCCTGCCGCCGCTGCGCTTCTACCGGGTCTACTACCGGCTTCGGTACTTCTGGCGGCGGAGCCTGCGAGCTGAAGATGTCGCGCCCCGAACCTTTGTAGGTCACATCTTCGCTGGACTTCAGCAGGTCAAAGCGCAATGTCGGGTCGAGGGTTTGCGCCAGCAATGGCTGATGCTTGCCGCGTTCCGCAGCCGGCTTGCGCTTGGCCGGAGTGCTGCTCGCAGCCGGTGCTTTCGCAGCAACTGATGGAGTGCTGGGCGGTGGCGCTGGTGTTTCTTCGCCGCCGGTGAAGGCGCGCACCAGCATGAAAATGGCGAGGACACCCAGCGCGGCGGCCGCGATTGTCTTCGTCTTGTTTTCTAATCCCAGCTTCACGACGGCACCACTCCGCTACGCAAGTAGGTTTCCAGCTTCAACTGCAGGCGTACATTGCCCTGCTGCTCACCCAGCGCCACTCCGTCGATGAGGAAGAAAATCTTGTCGCGCTCCAGCGCATTGATGAATTTCACTTCCTGCAGGTAGTCGCCGGAGAGGGTGATCTCAACGCTGAGTTTGCGGACACCTTCGACTAGGGCGTCTTTCTCGTCATACTTCACTGCGGCGAGATGCACTCCGGTATCGCCGGCCACCTTGCCCAACTCCTCGGCGACGGTTGAGTACTCGGCCGGAAAGCGGCTGCCGTAAAAACTGTCGATATCCGTCGACGCCTGTTGCAGCTTGTTATCCATGCCGCGGGTGGGTAGTATCTCCTCGCGCTTGGCCAGAACTTCCGTTTGCAGGTCCTGGTACTCGCGCTCACGCGTCTGCCGCGAACGTCCCGCGGGAGAAAAAATATAGACCACGCACCCAATGATCAGCAGCGCCAGAATGGCAATCACCGGCATCGATGCTCTGCGAACGTCACGAATGGTCGCCATCAGTGCTGCCTCTGCTGATTCTGTGCTGTGGTAGCTGCGCCTGCGTTGGTAGTGGCCGGCTGAGGTGAAGGATGCTTGCTCGCCGACTTCGCCGGAGCCGCGTTCTTTTCGTCCTCCGGCTTCTCCTCGTCGGTTTCCGGAGCGCCGGTTTGGGGAACGTAGACCGACGCGATATCGAACTGAATATTTCCCTGCCCAGCACTCTGGTCGGAGGAATTCGCGGTAACGTTTTCAGCCACGATTTGCGGCGCGTGGAAGCGGACCGACTGCTCCATGCGTTTGACCAGCTCGACCGCGCGATCGCGCGAGTCCGTCGCCACCACCATGTGGACCACCAGCTCGTTATTTACAGTGTAGTCGGGCTTGATGGAAACCACGTGAATGTTGGGCGGCATAATGCGTTCCATCTCGGAGAAGATGCGCGTCCACGACACCGATTTGCGGGCGAACAGCTCGTTGAGGAATTCCGATTGGTCGGCAATGCCGCGATTGGCCGGCTTGTTGAGGATGGCCTGCGCCTGGGCCTTTTCGTTGTTCAACTCGCTCAGTTCCTGCTTGGCTGTCGCGATTTTGGCATCAATGGCGCGTGTGTGCGAGCGCTGATAAAGGATGTAGCCGACCAGAACCGCCGCTACCAGCGCCATCAGCACGACCAGCGTGCGAATGCGTTGCAGATACTTCCGCACCGCCTCGTAGCGTTCGGTCGCGAGATTGATGTTGATGCGCATCAGGAAACCAGGGCCCCCGCTACACCCGCCAGGGCCGAGCGCGACACATTGCTCGCCGCCGCACCAGCCAGCGAAGCAGGAACCAGCTCTTCGACCTTGATCGCGCGATCGCTGAAAGCCGCCTGCAAGGCCTGTCCTGACTGCACTCCCGAAACCAGCAGCCGATCGATGGCCACGTTATAGCGGTCCTCGAAGTAGACCAGCGAGGTGTTCACGTCGTCGATCAGCGATTCACCGGTCACGACTGCGCCGCCGTTTTCCAGCGCGCGATAGAGCAGCAAGTGATTCTGGTCAACGATAGCGAACGAAGTTATTCCGCTCTCCACCTTGATAATCATTGCCGGTGCTGTCGCATCGACCGCCCCCAGTGCGGCGATCATCGAGGGGATGACGGTTCCGGGGTTGTACCCGGCTTCGCGCACCGCGGATTCATACTCCTCAATCACCGTTCTCGGGGTAACCGCGGCGATCACGCGCAAGCTTTTGTCGGCAGCAACCTGGCGGTCGAACGAGACGGCTGACTGATCGATGTCAAACGGCAGCGACTTTTTCAGTCGAAAGCGCACGACACCTTCTGCATCGCCGAGCTTATCGGGCAGAGTGTCGAAGTCCAGCAGCATGATACGCGTGGTAGCGTCAGGAATCACCAGCACCACGTCGCGAGAGCGCCCGGCCACAATGCCAAGCGAGTCGCGAAGCGCGTCGACCACCTCCGCGCGCGCCGCCAGATTCGCCTGCTGCAAGCCGGGAACCAGTGCGCCCGCAGGCAGCGTCTGGGCAGTGGCTGATTCCAGAGCCGACTGCTTATCGCCGGCGCGGGCAGCGACCACTCGCTCCATGCTCACTTCGCAGGCCACACGCGGCCTTGGGATGTTGTTGTTCACCATTGCTTAACGGGTCGTCTCGATGAAGGTGACCTTATTGATCTCCTTGAGCGTGGTCAGGCCTCGCCTCACTCTATCAAGTGCCGATTCGCGAAGGAAATGCATTCCTTCTTCACGGGCAGCACGCCGAATTTCGCTGCTCGGGCGTTTAGCGAGAATCATCTCGCGCACATTGTCGGTCAGCTCCAACAGCTCGTGGATTGCGGTTCGTCCGCGGAAGCCGGTGCCGGCACACTCGATGCAGCCCTCGCCTTCGTAGAAGGGAATATTGCGCCACGCCGCCGGATCCATACCGCTGGCTTCGAGCTCTTCATCTGAGTAATGCACCTGCTTCTTGCAGAACTCGCAGATGAGGCGCACCAGGCGCTGGGCCAGAATGCAGTTCAGCGAGGAGACAAAGTTGTAGGCCTCGACGCCCATGTTCAGGAAGCGGCCAATCACATCGACTACGTTGTTGGCGTGGACCGTGGTGAATACCAGGTGTCCGGTAAGGGCGGCGTTAATGGCGATCTGGGCGGTTTCGGTGTCGCGGATTTCGCCCACCATGATCTTGTCAGGATCGTGACGCAGAATCGAACGCAATCCACGAGCGAAGGTAAGGCCCTTCTTTTCGTTGACCGGAATCTGCGTAATGCCGACGATCTGGTATTCGACCGGGTCCTCAATCGTGATCAGCTTGTCTTCGTCGCTCTTGATCTCGTTCAGCGCGGCATACAAGGTCGTCGTTTTGCCCGATCCGGTAGGCCCCGTGACCAGCACCATGCCGTAGGGCTCTTTGATATAACGCCGGAACTTATTCAGGTCGTCGTCAGCGAATCCGACGACATCGAGCGTGAGCTTGTGGAACTTTTCGCTCATCGACTCCTTGTCGAGCACACGAAGAACGGCATCTTCTCCGTGGATCGACGGCATGATGGACACGCGGAAGTCGATGGAGCGGGCGTTGTAACGCACGCGGAAGCGGCCGTCCTGCGGCACGCGGCGTTCGGAAATGTCGAGCTCGCTCATGACCTTGATACGCGAAATGATGGTCGAGTGGTGCTCCTTGGCGATCTCCTGCATGGCCTGCTGCAGCACGCCGTCGATGCGGTACTTGATGACCACCGAGGCATCGCGCGTCTCGATGTGGATGTCACTGGCACGCCGCTGTAAGGCGGTGAAGATCGTAGTCTCCACCAACCGAATGATCGGGCTGATGTCCGTCTCGCCCGTCAGCTTTTCGATGGAGATGGTCTCGTCGGAGTTTTCATCTTCGCGAATGACGTCGAGCGCGAAGTCTTCGCCGGCTTCTTCCAGCACGCGTTGCGACTGCTCACTCTTTTTCAGGACATCGCTGATCTGAGTCAGGGTGGCGACGCGCGTGATGATTCGCCGCCCCAGGTGACCGCGAATTTCGTCCAGCAAGGGAAGATCGCTGGGATCGGCGATGGCGATGACCATGCGTCCGTCCTGCGTCTCCTGCAGCGGGACGAAGTTGTAGCGAAACATGAGGTCGACTTTGATCTTGCGGAACAGCTCATGCTGGATGTGAAAGCTCTTCAGATCGACCAACTCGCAGCGATAGCGGCGCGCCAGCTCTTGCGCGTGCTCCGCTTCATCGGCAACTGCGAGAAAGCCGGTACCACCATTTACGAACAGTGACTTCTTATCTGCCATTTCTAAACCAGTTGTCGGTTGTCAGTTGTCGGTTGTCGGACCGGATACTCCACCACTATCTCGGTCACGCTGTGTCAGTTGGCCAGGATTTACTGACAACTGACAACCGACAACTGACAACTGCTCTAATGAATCGCTCCCGCTCCCAGACTGAAGATCGGAAGATAAAGCGAGATCAGCACAAAGGCTACGACTACGCCCATCACCACCAGGATTAACGGCTCAATTAAAGCCATAGCGGTAGCCAAAGCCGTCTGCACATCCTCTTCATAGAACTCAGCAACCGAGTTAAGCATGGCCGGCAAGGCACCTGTCGACTCGCCGACCTCGATCATTTCGACCGACATTTCCGGAAAGACCTTTTGCGCCTCCAAGCTCTTGGCCAGCGCCTGCCCTTCACGAACGCGCAGGGTTGCTCCGTCAATTCCGTGGGAAATCAGCCGGCTCTGCATCGATTCGCTGGAGGTCTCCAGTGCGGGCACCAGGGGCAATCCGCCAGAGAGCAAGGTCGACAACATGCGCGCGAAAATCGCCACCTGGTACTTCAGCCATATGTCGCCAATCAGCGGAATCCCGAGCTTCACCCGATCCATGTAGGTGGAACCTTTGTCGCTCTTCATCCAGCGCCACAGGAAAAAGCCTGCGACGATCAGCCCGAGTGCCACATAGGGGGCGTACTGCTGCGCGTGCGTACCAATCGACAGCATGACCAGCGTCATCGCAGGCAACGGTGTGTCGAGCTGTTTATAAAGGTTCGCAAACTGCGGAACCACGTAGGTGATAAGAAAAATCATCATCACTACCAGCATCGTCACCAGCAGCACGGGGTATACCAGCGACGCCGTCAGCTTCTTGCGGAAGCTCACCGCCAAGCGCTGGAACGCGATGTAGCGCCCCATCACTTCTTCCAGGTTGCCGCTCTTCTCGCCCGCCAGGATGGTGGTGGTGTAAACCTTGGGAAACGCCCGTTGCGCCTCAAATGACTGAGAAAGCAGCTCGCCTCCGCGGACCCGGTCGCGTACGTTCTGCAATACGGAGCGGAAGTACAGGTTCCGTTGCCGCTTCATCAGCAGTTCAAGCGCCTGAATAATCGGCAGTCCGGCGTGAATCAGCGTCAAAAACTGCTGATTGAAGATCAGGAACTGCTCGGACTTGATCTTGCGACGCCGGGGCAGCCCGGCCTCACCAGCCAGTATCCCGCGCGGCTTGACCGAGTAGACCAGGTAACCTTGCTGGGCGAAACGGTCGCGAATCTCGCCCTCGGAGCCGCCCTGCTCCACCTGCTCCAGCAGGTGGCCGCGCTCATCGGCTAATCTGACGGTGTACTCGGCCATGTAGTGACAACAATCCTCAGGACTTAGAGCTAGTCTAGCATTCGGAAAGGGGTGTCAAGGTTGCAGCATCTTTGATCTCGCTCTTCGCCATTCGCCATTCGCTTTTCGCCAGATATGCAAGATTCAAGAGCTTCATTGCCGGATCGTTCGTCGCACACTGCTTGGTTCCTTTCCCGGCCATGAACGTCGCTCCAGATCTGGCGAATAGCGAATGGCGAAAGGCGAATAGCGACATCACTCCAGCGTCCCGCTGACGATCTCTACCCCCTTCGGCGGCGTGAACTGAAATTTCGCGTCTGGTATTTCGACGTTCTCGCGCTGCTGAAGAAAGCGGAATTCCGTAACTGAGCCGTCCAACTCCTCCACTACGATGCGCTGAATATAGCCCGTGGGCGTCACCTCGAGCAGAGTTCGTGCAACCCGCTCGCGCAGGCCTTTCGGAATGCCTTCCAGCACAACGTCGCCTGCATTCACCGGTTTTTCATTGAGGGCGATGTGTAGATCGTCGAATTCTTTCTCCAGCTTGGTTTTGCCGAGCAAATATCGCAACGGTGAACGGAGGTCGTCGAGCTGCTTCACCGGCATGCGGCGCACCTGGTTCTCGCCGGGTACGTAGAACCAGGCGGTAGAGCCATCCGTGAGGAACATCTTGGGACGCGGCTCGGTGTAGTCCCAGCGCATGCGGCCCGGCTTCTTCAGCAGTAGCGTTCCGCTCTCGGTACGTGTCGCTCCCGAACCGGAGTAGGTCTCGGTGAACTGCGCTTCCAGCGTGTGAAGGTGGTTATAACGGGCATCAACTGCGTCGGTGAGGGAATGGAGATCCTGGACAGCGAGGGCGGGATAACTGATGGCAAACGCCAACACCAAAACGAAGAGCTGCGGCTTACGAATGCTCAATAACGATAGACCTCACGTCTATGACCGATTTTGACGACTACCACGACGAGGCGCTGATCTTGGATCTCGCATATGAGCCGGTAGTCCCCGACCCGGTATCTCCACAGCTCACCGAACTGCTGTCCCTGAAGAGCCTGTCCGATTCCGCGCGGATCATCCAGCCTGGCTAAACGCTCAAATAGAAATTTCAGAATTCGCTTTTTCGGCTGGGCATCAAGATCGTCCAAGTTGCGTTCAGCATGGGCAGAAAGCTCAACCTTCCATGCCATAACGTTTCATTACGTCTTCCAGCGGGATTGTCTTTTCTTTACCTGAGCGGATGCGCTCCAGAATTCGTTCCGCGTCGTAAACGTCTTCCAAATCCTCGATATACCTCAGAATCGCTTCACGTGCATAAAAGGTCTTAGTGCGGCCTGTCCGCTTGGCGAGCCTCGCGAGTCGCTTTTCGATTGAGTCAGGAAGACGTATCGCTAACACACTAACCCTCCGCTATACAGGTATAGCATATTGTAGCAGCCTCACCCGAGAAGGCTGATCGCGTTTCATGAGCTTTACTGAATCACCGGGCTGGTCGCGTCTGCCGGGCCGGAACCGTTGTAATGGACCTCGCCCGATTCATCCGAGAAAAACCGCCGCTGCCCGGTGCTGCCCACCTGATCGGGAACCGCCGTGATGGTGTACGAGCGAATGGCGCCGTTCACTTTTTCTCCCGGCGTGTAGGTAAAGGTGTAACCGCTTTTACGTCCGCTGGCCAGGTTGTTGTCAATGGTCTGCTCGCCGCCGCCTTGCGCGGTCCCGCCCAGCGTTGCCAGTTCGGCCGTAAAGCCCTGGTCGGGGTGGCTGCTGGAGAAAATCATCTCACCGGCATTGATGGCTTTGATGCTGGCGATGGCTGAAGCCTCGTGGGCCGGGATCTGCGCCTTGGTGATCTTCGGAATCGTGAACGCGGCGATGATAAGGATGATAGTGACAACGATCAGCAGTTCGATCAGGGTAAATCCGCGATCTCGATTACGGCTGCGCATGGAAAACTCCTCTCGCGGGATGACAGGCAAATTATTGAGCAGCGACATAGCAATGTCAAAGACGCGAAAAATCGCTTCACCACGGAGGCACGGAGTACACGGAGGTTTTCGAGGATCTTGATCTTTGCAGTTTGGTCGGCCACTCCCTATGCCAACGGTCAAATTTTCTCTACCTGTTGGACTACCGTTACGGTCTTCGGGTGAGCGAACACTCAGAATTCCCGGGCGATTGCCTTAATTCCTCCGTGTTCTCCGTGTCTCCGTGGTGAGCTTTCCGGGAATCAACAGGCCAGCGAATCGCGAGTGATCTTCAGTCCGTTCAGGTTGCCCAGCACCGTCACCGCAATCGCCTCGGGCCGGAACAACTCCCTGGCAGACTGCTGCACATCTTCGGCGGTTACCGCTTGAATGCGGTCGATAATCTCATCCATGCCGACGAAGCGGTCATAGTACATTTCCTGGCGCGCCAGGTTCGACATGCGCGCGGTTGACGACTCCAGACTCAGCATCAGCCCGCCCTTGAGCTGGTCCTTGCCGCGCTTCAACTCTTCTTCGGAGAGCGAAACTTCCTTGAAGTTGCGAAACTCCTGTAGCACCGACTGCACAACCTTCGGCGCCGACTGCAGCGACGTTCCGGCATATACCGATAAACATCCCGTATCGCGGAAAGGATTCAGCTCAGAGAAGATGGAGTAAACCAGTCCCTGCTTTTCGCGCACGTTCTGAAACAGGCGCGAGCTCATGCCTCCACCCAGCAGAGTGTTCAAGACATACGAAACGTAGCGCCGGGTGTGGCTGATTTCATACGACGGCACTCCCAGGCAGATCTGCACCTGTTCCAGCGACTTTTTGTTGCGCAGCGTGATGCGCGACGATATCTTCGGCGGATTGTTGTGCCATCCATTCGACCCCGGCGTCAGATGCTCGAACCGCTGGCGCAGCAAGTCGACCACATGGTCGTGCTGGATATTACCCGCGGCGGAGATGATGATGTTTCCAGGGACGAACTTCTGCCCATAATCCGCACGAATCGCTTCCTGATCGAAGCGCCGGACGGTTTCCTTGGTACCAAGGATCGGTTTTCCCAAAGGGTGGTCTTTGAAGAAATTCTGGGTGAACAGCTCGTGAACGAGATAGTCAGGATTGTCCTCGTCCATCTTGATCTCTTCCAGGATGACGCCGCGTTCGCGAGTGATCTCGCTGGCCGCGAACACGGGATTGAGCACCATGTCGCTCAGGATGTCGATGGCTACCGGCAGATGCTCGTCGAGCACCTTCATGTTGAAACACACGGTCTCTTTGCCGGTGAAGGCGTCCATGTTGCCGCCAATGGAATCGACCTGCCGGGCGATATCTTCCGCGCTGCGACTGGTGGTCCCCTTGAAGACCATGTGCTCGATGAAATGCGAGATGCCGTTGACCGGCGCGTCATCATGACGAGAGCCGGACTTCAGCCAGATGCCCAGCGACACCGAGCGGATATGATCCATCTGCTCGGTGATGATGGTCAACCCGTTGGGCAAGACCTCACGCTGAATGTTGCGAAGTTCTTCTACCATTGCTGTTCCAAATGACACGGATACACGAACCTCTTACGGACAATTCCTACTGAGCCCGGGAGCCTCAACTCAGGATTCGATTATGATGAAAAGCGCGTCGAACCACCTCGCATCGGCTTCTAATGAAGTAGGCCGCTGTCGCGTTCCGACCTCTACCAGGACTGCGAGGATTGATTCAGGCGGAAAGAACCAACCTGAATAGCCTATTAGATGCATGACCACCCTGCAACATACCGAACTATTGGGCCTTTCGAATCAGCAGCTTACGAAGCTCGTCGAGAACTTCGGCCAGCCTTCGTACCGGGCACGGCAATTATTGGACGGCCTTTATCGCCAGAGGTGGTCGGCGCTGGAGCAATTTTCCAATCTGCCGAAAACCTTCCGGCAGCAGCTCGCTGACTCCGGATACCGGCCCGGCTTACCTGAGATCGAACACAAGTTTGTGTCCGTCGACGGAACCGTCCGCTACCTGCTGCGATTCTCCGATGGGCAGAGCGTTGAGACCGTCTGGATGCCGGAAGGCGATGGCGGCGAAGCCGGCGACGGCTCAGAAGTTGGCGACGCGGAGCTGCGCGACTTGGAAGGTTGTCATCCTGAGCGGAGTGAGACTGCCCTAGCAGACGAACGAAGTCGAAGGAGCCCTATCACCGGCACTCTCGCGCGCGAATCCAACGATTGGCATCGCGCCACCATCTGCGTTTCCAGCCAGGTTGGTTGTGCCGTCGACTGTGCCTTCTGCATGACGGCGTTGCTCGGACTCAAGCGCAATCTCAGCCCAGGCGAGATTATCGGCCAAGTACTCACGGTGCTCAACGATCGTCAGGTTGAAATTGACCGTGAGCGCATCAACCTGGTCTTCATGGGACAAGGCGAGCCCTTCCTGAACTACGACAACTTCATGCAGGCGGTGCGTCTGCTCGCTGAAGAGGCCGGCATACCGGCGTCGCGCATGACGGTCTCCACCTCCGGCATTGTGCCGCGCATCGCCGACTTCGGCGAGGAGTTGGTGCGTCCCAAGCTGGCGGTATCGCTGAACGCTCCCAGCGAAGAGCTGCGAACGCAGATCATGCCGATAACAAAGAAGTGGACCATCGCGAAGCTGATCGCAACCTTGCGCGACTTTCCATTGCGCCAACGCGAGCGCCTCACCTTTGAGTACGTTCTGCTGTCAGGCGTGAATGATGAACCTGCGCACGCCCGCGAGCTGGTGGACTTGGTTCGAGGCTTGCGCGCCAAGGTGAATCTCATTGCGCTCAACCCTGGCCCGGAACTTCCATTCGCTACGCCCGAGCCATCGCGTGTCGCCCAGTTCCAGAACATCCTGATCAAGGCGGGCATTCCGGCCTACGTACGACGCCCGCGCGGCCGTGACATCTACGCCGCCTGCGGCCAGTTGAAGCACACCACCGAACTCATACAGCTATCCTGACAACCAGGCACCGCGATTTCGATCGGGTCGCGAGCCGGAAGGTCGGGCTGTTAACGGCACGCAAGTGCGGAACAACGCGGGCGTATAGCCAAAAAGCGGGGTCTTCGGCTAACCACGATTGTTCGATTGTGTTTCCGGCGCCTTGCCTTCATAATCCGTTCACTCATTTGAAATATAGCCCCAAGTCATAGACGCTGTCGTCGTGAGACGCAGTGGTACGTCTCGCTGCGCTTACCTCCGTGCGGATTCATCAGCAGTACGGCTTCATCAACCTAGAGGAGAAAGATTATGAAAAGACCGTTGTGGGTCGTTGCAGGTCTGCTGGTGATCGCGATGGCGACACCTCTTATGGCGCAGAACGACATGAAAGAGAAATCGCCAATCTACATTTACATTAGCGAGTGGAGTATTCCTCGCGCGCAGTGGGCCGACATGGAGAAGTCTGAAGCCAGCGACCAGACCATGCTGCAATCCGCCATGTCCGCCGGAACTCTCGTGGCTTATGGCTCCGACGTGAATCTGGTGCACCAGCCCGACGGCTACACTCATGACGATTGGTGGGTATCGACTTCGATGGCCGGCGTCCTCAACATGCTGGACCAGTTTTACAAGGCGGGCAGCAGCGCGTCGCCCGTCTTGACCTCAGCCACTCGGCACGAAGACTCTATCGACGTCAGCCGCCACTACAACTGGAAGGCCGGCACCTATAAGGGCGCGTACACTCATGGCTCGACCTACAAGTTGAAGGCCGACGCGCCAGATGATGCAGTGGCCTTGCTGTCCAAGAGCTTTCTCGTGCCCTTCCTGGAGAAGATGATGTCGGAAGGTGCCATCGTGGAATACGACATCGATACCGAAGCCATTCACACCGACGCGCCGGGCACGTTCCTGCTTTTCTACACCGCTGCCAATGCTGAGGGACTGGACAAGGTCAACCAGGGGCTGCAGCAAATGCTGAAGGCAAGTCCGCTGGACGGACCGGCATTCGGGTCGATGGTGGACTTCACCGCCCACCGCGACTACCTCTTCCGGACGAACGCTACGTTCAAATAGCAACCGCAGTAGATCGAAAAAACAAAGCCCACTCACCGGCGACAACCGATGAGTGGGTTTTTCTTTTGCGGTATTGCAGACGCCAGACGACGCTGCAAATGTAAAACAATCGGCGCGACCGAAGCCGCGCCGTAGACGAAGATCTTCTGGTTTAGAAACTATCCCGCCTTCTCCATCAGCGGCAGCGTTACATTTCGATTCTGCACCATCTCGGCGGTGACTTCGAACTCTTTCACGCGCTTCTGGCCGGGCAGGTTGTACATCAGGTCCAGCATCAGTTCTTCCAGAATCATGCGCAAGCCGCGTGCGCCTACTTTACGCAGCATGGCCTCGCGCGAGATATTGCGCAGGGCGTCCTCGCTGAAACGCAGCTTCACGTTCTCAAACTCGAACAGCCGCTGATACTGCTTCACGATCGCGTTCTTCGGCTTGGTCAGGATCTCAACCAGTGCGTCTTCGTCCAGGTCGCTCAGGACGCCAACCACCGGCAAGCGGCCAACGAACTCGGGAATCAGTCCAAACTTGATCAGGTCCTGTGGCTCTGCCTGAGCCAGCAATTCGGTATCGCGCTTCTGTGCTTCGGTGAAAGCGGCTTCCTTGCTCTCATCGGTACGGAAGCCCATCGCCCGCTTGCCCATGCGCCGCCCGATAATGCGCTCCAGGCCGACAAACGCGCCGCCACAGATGAAGAGAATGTTGGTGGTGTCAACCGGGGTGAATTCCTGGTGCGGGTGCTTGCGGCCGCCCTGCGGAGGAACGTTGGCAACCGTGCCTTCAAGAATCTTCAGCAGCGCCTGCTGCACGCCTTCGCCCGAGACGTCGCGCGTAATCGACGGGTTCTCGTCCTTGCGGCCGATCTTGTCGATTTCGTCGATATAGATGATGCCGGTCTGCGCCCGGGCAACATCGCCTTCGGCGGCCTGCAACAACTTAAGAATGATGTTCTCGACGTCCTCGCCCACGTAGCCGGCTTCGGTCAGCGTAGTCGCGTCCACGATCGCAAACGGCACATCGAGCATCTTGGCCAGGGTCTGCGCCAGCAGCGTCTTGCCGGTACCGGTCGGGCCGATGAGCATGATGTTCGACTTGGCCAGCTCAACTTCACCGCCGCGCTGCCGGTTCATGTAGACGCGCTTGTAGTGGTTATAGACGGCGACGGCCAGCTTCTTCTTGGTCTGTTGCTGCCCGATGACGTACTCGTCGAGGAATGCCTTCACTTCATGCGGCTTGGGCAGTTGTGTGGGAGTGGCGGAGGGATGCGCCTCACTGCGATCGTCTTCCAGAATGCTGTTGCATACGCCAACGCATTCGTCGCAAATGTAAGCGCGGGGATAGTCGGTGGGCGATGAGATCAGCTTGGCAACGGCGTCCTGCGACTTGTGGCAAAACGAGCAGCGAAGTACTTCATCATTCCCGTTTCTGGTTCTCACAGACAAGTGGCTCCTTTACTCTGCACGCGCCAGCCAGGTTCTCGCCCCATGCCGCTTATCCGGTGCCCGTTCCGGAGGAGCCGTGCCGCTCCTTTGAAGGCTCATTCCCAACTTGCGAATCCGCCCTCGTAAGCCATCGGTACTTGCGCACCGTTTATGAGCCCTATTGAACCACAACTCTGCTTCGCGTGGCGCACCATAGGTGCAATATTCGGTACAACTTTGGAACCAGAGATATAGCTTTTTTACGCCTTAATACCATGGCCCGGCAGAGTTCTGCCGGGAAGGTGCTACTTGTGTTTAAAAATGATGTCGTCGACGATTCCGTATTCCTTGCTCTGCTGCGCGTTCATAATGAAATCGCGCTCTACGTCGCGTTCCACCTTCTCTAACCGCTGACCCGAATGTTTGGCAATCAACTGACTGGTGATCTCACGCATGCGCAAAATCTCGCGCGCATGAATGTCAATCTCGGTCGCCTGCCCCGAGAGTCCTGACATCAATGGTTGATGTATCAGGATGCGCGAGGTTGGCAGCGAAAATCGCTTCTTTGGAGCGCCTGCCGCGAGCAGCAGCGCCGCCATGCTGGCCGCCTGCCCGATACAGATGGTCGTCACGTCCGGCCGAATGAACTGCATGGTGTCGTAAATCGCCATGCCCGCCGTAATCGACCCGCCCGGCGAGTTGATGTACAGCGAAATGTCCTTCTCCGGATCCTCCGCCTCCAGAAACAGCATCTGGGCGATGATCAGGTTGGCGACATTGTCGTCGATAGGAGTGCCGAGAAAAATGATGTTGTCCCGAAGCAGCCGGGAATAAATGTCGTACGCCCGCTCGCCCCTGCTGGTCTGCTCTATCACCATGGGCACAAGCATTGTGTTCGTCTCCTTTAGTCAGTTGCTGGATCGGGTGGAGCGCGCCTTCAGGCGTGCATTTCCGCCGACTCCATTCGCGTGGCTTTAGCCGCTGAGGCACGGTTTCGAAGACGTCGCAGCGGCTGAAGCCGACAATCTCGATCCTTCATTCTTAATGTACGCCTGTGAAGGCGTACTCCACCCGCCCTGTCGCACCGCTTTCGCGGGAACTGATATGGGAGGTGGAGAAGCCCTATGCGGACCTGCGATACAGAAAATCCAGTGTCTTCTCGTTGCGCAGGCGATGCCGAATTCGATCCAGCCCTCCATCCTCGGTCAAACGAGCGCGCACCTTCTCGGGGGGCTGTTTCGCCTGTATCGCCATCATCTCGACCTCGCGATCAATATCTTCGTCGCTGACCTCAATTTTTTCGCTATCGGCGACCTGCTCCAGGATCAGTGACGCCTTCAGCTCCCGCAATGCTCCTTCGCGTTGACCGGCGCGCAGTCGCCCGAAATCCATCTTCTTCATATGCTCGGTCGTCATGCCCTGAGCGGCGAGGGCCCGCAGCCCACGCTCCAGCCGTATATCGATCTGGCTGTCGAGCATCGACTCGGGAATTGGAAAATCGTTGCGCTTCACCAGCTCCTCAAGGATTTTGTCCTTTCCCTGGTTCTCGGCTTCATGCTGCTTCTCGGCCTGCATGTTCTCGCGAAGGCGGGTGCGTAATTCGTCGACGGTATTGATCTCGGCCCCTAGCTCCTTGGCAAAGTCATCGTTCAGCTCAGGAACGCTCTTCTGCTTAATGCCCTTGACGTTCACCTCGTAGGAGAGGGTTTTGCTGGCCAGCCGCTTGTCGCTGAAGTCATCGGTATACCTGACGTCGAAGGTACGAGTCTCGCCCAGCTTGGCGCCGCGAAGGTTATCGGAGAACTCGGCAACCGTGTTGCTTCCACCGATCTCGACCATCACGTCGTCGACTTCGACGGGCTTGGCCTCGGGGTCGGCGTCGGCTTCGGGTTCCTTCGGCGTTCCCTTGAAGCTGACCGTCGCGTAGTCGCCGTCAGCTAATGCACGATCTTCTTCCACGGGAGTGTAAGTGGCGTGCTGCTGGCGTAGGTTCTCGAGCGCGGTCTCGACGTCTTCATCCGTGACGTTGGTGTCGATGCTCTGGACCTTGATGTCGTCGTAGGGCCCCAGCTTGAACTCAGGAAAAATCTCGAAGTGTGCGGTGAATTTCAGCGGCTCGCCTTCCTGCAGGTGGAGATCGCTAACCCGCGGCTGCGACACCGGGGCAAGCCCCTGCTTTTGTACCTCTTCCCGGAAGTACCGCGGCACCAGATGCTCGACAATCTCGTTCTTGATGTCTTCCGCAAAGCGCTTGCGAATGAGGGTCGCCGGCACCTTGCCAATGCGAAAGCCCGGGATGCGCGCAACCTTGGTGTAGCGAGTAATCAGTTGCTCGGTCTCAGCCTTCACTACGTCGGCGGGGATCTCGATGGTCAGCTCGCGCTGGCAGGGGTTGGGAGCTTCGGCGACGGCGCTGGTTTCAGCGGCGGCAGTAGTTTCAGTCGCGGCGCTGGTATCGGTGGCAGCAGTTTCAGTCGCGGCGCCGGTTTCGGTGGCAGCACCGGTTTCCGGATTGTTGTTTTCAGTCGTGCTCGTTTCGCTTGTCAATAAATTGCCTTCAGAAAGAATTGCGAATCAGCTTCCGTCGCGCATTGGATGCGGCGCGACGGGAGTAGAACTTGCGCCTCGCGCCCGTGTCGGCGCAGCGGGGCTATCCAATCTAAGTGTAAGAGGGGGGCTGTGGGCGGTCAAACCGGGGGCGGGGTTAGCTACACGGCCGGGAAAAAGTGTCCCACCGCCAATGCTGGGCTGGGCTCTTGTGCTTGTGCCAATCGAGAACCGCTATTGAGTTAATCTCCGCTTACCAGCATGGCGGCATGAACCCCGCTTTTGTGGCGAGCACCAGTGTTCCAACCGGTCATGATCATTTGGGAGGTCCAGATCATTTTCATTGGGTGATCTCGAAATCCTATTGACAGGGCTACAGGTCGGGACCACTATATGTCGATTCTTGGGCGCCCCTCGTTTTGGAAACAGAAGTGCACGTTCTAAGTACTCCTGCATCTCTAACCAGAGGCACCGAATCCACAACCTGGGACTGGAGGACTAACTCATGACAGGCAAATACCATGTAGTCTCGCTGGCCCTGCTAGCATGCAGTTTGCTGATAGCGCCGATCGCAGCCCGAGCCGCACAAGTCGGCATTTTCGATGGCACGGACATGCAACTGAATCTTTGTACCAGCGGTGACACACGGCCTGGTAGCTGCGGAGGGAATTCTGTGCTTTTTGACGACGGGGGATCTGGACAGATCCAATTCGGTAACTTAGCAATTGGCAACTGGAACATGAATAGTGGTACCGCCTCCGGCTCAGACGGGTTCCTGAATCTGCCGAACAACCTGAGTATCACTGGGACTGACGTCTACCTCCGTGGGCGGGTTCGGTGCCAATGCGCTAAAGCTTTCAATAAGCTCTGCCCACACTGAGATCTCACGATAGTTGGCCTCACCAATGGGGTTCCGGGAACTTATGCAGCGCTGAATTTGATTAATGGAGTGTTAATACAAGCGGCGCGCCGGTTACGGTCACGACTCAGGCTCTGTTATAATCGGATTTCCAACTCAATCCGATTCTGGCACTGTTGCTCCAGTCACCTACCAGGCTGCGAGTGTGTCTCTCCAACTCTATATGAGTATGTTTCAGCCAACGATCACTGCAGATCAGCTCACTAGGTCTTAGCAAGCTACCCGGCACCTATTATTCCGTATACGGTACTACCCTGGTGATCCACGTTGTCTACTACCGTAAGCCTTCTGTGTGACAGGTTGCATTGCAGTGACGAACTTGCTTTCGTTTACCACCAATGGCGCTTCGCAGTCGTTCAGCGGGACGGGAACTGGAACGGGTCCGAGTTTCAGGTCCGTACTCCCTTACCATGGTTCCTCACGATAAGCGCCCTAGGTTCGGACAACACAAGCTACCCGGACGCTCTTTCGCAAAATGTCCCCGAGCCGTCCACGCTCTGCATGCTAGCAGCGGGGCTGCTCGCAGTTGGCGCCGAAGCGCGGAGGAGACTGCGTCGCGGTTAGTAGCGGGGCCTTTAACGGGGGCTTTCCGATTGCCCGCCTTGGGCTAGGTGTATACAATCAACTCGCGCGACCAGCGCGACACGTTTTCAGGAGGCGCCTATGCAAGCCACGACTGCCAAGTCTGCGGATAGGTCTGCCTCGCTTTTGAATTAGCTCCAGATTAGTTTTCCCGCGACAGCCTATCCATTCCTTCACTTTTCACCTACGCCACTCGTGTGCGCATTGGGAGAATCGAAGTGACTTTGATGGAATTCGGGCCGGACGTCCAGCTTGCCGGGCGTGGAGTCGAAGAGCAGGTCATCGCCGCCAACATCGACTCCGTGTTCATCGTCTCGCTATTGCTTCTCGGCTTAAGGAGCCGCGGCCGGCTGCGACCGTGGCCCGCCCCGAGTTCGATGCTACGTCGGCCTGTCTGAGTGAATCGAGTAGTTGCTCCGCCTTGAGCGCGTTTACCTCGGTGAAGGTCTGGCGCCAGCGTGCAATCACGCACTTGTCCAGCCGTCCATGTTCGGTCGAAGGAAAGGCGTAGCCGGAGTAGAACCGCAGAATGTTATCGCGCAATCCCTCATCTGTACCGTCGAAGTTGTCGGCCGCCTGATCATCGAGCAGCGTGCGATAGGTGGCGTCGGCCAGTGGATACTTGCCGCGCTCAGTCGGATTGCCGGTATCAAGATTGATGTTGGCTGTCTTTAAGTCGCCGTTCTTCACACCGCGCAGCGCGTTGCGGAAATTGTCGACGGTCTCGTTGACGCTCTTGAAATAGAGGTTCTCGGTACGGGTCGTCGGCTCCTTGAAATCGATGTCCTTAAAAGGACCGACTTTGGGAACAATCTTGAAAACTGCTGCCAAAACGTGCGCTCCTGGGCCAGGCTTTTCGTAGTCACCGTCCCACGACTTCCGGTAGTCAGCCTTTGATAGGTGATAGAGAAAATGCTCGCGATTGAAGTTCGGAATCTCGCGCTTCAACTCATCGCCCTTTACCAGCAGCGCTACTTTCGTCATCTCGGGAATGAGCTGGCTGACGCTGCGTCGATAGGTATTCACCGCCAGCTGTTCATGCGGCATCACGGCCGTCAGCGGCATGCCGTAGGTGTCTTGAAAGGCGCGCTCCAACAACGGCGCCGAAACCTCGAAGCCGATGAAGTTGTGATATTGCTCAGACGCGTAGCGGCCCTTCGCCACCTGCAACACGTCGAACCCGAATTCGACCCTGATGTGCGCATGGTGATCGACGTCGTACGGAACCAGCGGGCCATACTCTGCGGCCAGCTTGGGGTACTCGATTCCGACCGACTCATTGATGTATGGATGGCCATGAATATCGGCGATGTAATGCGACAGCGCCCCGATGGCAAACGCGTACTGGTTCAAGTCCTGAGCATCGGACAACATCGCCTGTACGAAATCGCCGGTCCTCACGTAGTGCGTGAGGTCGCTGAAGGTGTGGTCGCCGAACGGGTAATAACCGATGTCCTGGATGACCGATCCGCCGTAGGCATAGGCATGAGCCGTCTTCAGCTCATCCGGACTCGCGTTTGGAAAGCGGGCCTTCAACAGGGGAACGATCTGCTGGTCCCACAGCAGATCGATGATCTCTTCGTGCGTAAGCACGGAATAAGCAACGGAACGCGGCGCTGCCGCCAGCAGGAAGCTGCACATCAGCAGCAGCGGCAGCCACCGCGTCCACCCACAAACCTTACGCACTCAGATGCGGCCCATCAATACCAGGATGATGACGATGATCAGCACCAGACCTAGTCCACCAGTCGGGTAGTAGCCCCAGCCGCGGCTGTACGGCCACGCGGGAAAGGCGCCAATCAGCAGCAGGATCAGGATGATCAGAAGTATGGTTGACATTCGGTTTGCCTCCTTGCAGTCGCTGCATGCGCGATTGTGTTGGTCCTCGGAATCGCGAGTTGCAGACGGTTGTTGGAAGCGTGTTGCAGCTCTGAAGGATGCCTGGGAAGAAAGCTGTCAGCTATCAGCCGTCAGTGAATTGCTTTCGATCCCGGCATTCATGCAGCGCAGGAGCTAAGAAGATGGACAGTGCTACTAAGTAGTGACTGATAGCTGACGGCTGACAACTGATAGCTCATTCACTCCCCGGCTGCCCGCCCGCGCTATTTGCCCCCTGCACCTGCTGCAGCAGGTTCTTGTCGATCTGCTGCAAGGAATCGGGAAGCTTCGCGTAATGCAGTTGGTCAGCCATGGACTGCCCATTCGTGATGATGTATTCCACGAAGTCTTTTACGTCGGTACCTTTGGTGCCGCTCTTGGGAGTTTTAGGAATCAGCAGAAATGTCAGCCCGCTGATCGGATATGCATCCTTCGCAGAGGCCGGCGGGTTCACGATGGGATTGCGCACATCTTTTTGTAGCTCGCTCGAGAAGGCATCGATGGCCGCGCTGGTGGTTTCCGCACTGGGCGTAATATATTGGCCGGCTTCGTTGCGGACTTGAACCATGGGCAGCTTGTTCTCCACCGCGTATGACAGCTCAACATATCCAATCGCGCCCGGACTCTGCTTTACCATTCCGGTCACGCCCTCGCTGCCCTTGCCGCCCAGACCGAGTGGCCAATTCACCGATAGGCCTTTGCCAACCTTCTTGTTCCACTCCGGACTTACGGCTGCAAGATAGGTGGTAAAGATATTCGTCGTGCCGCTACCATCAGAACGATGGACTACCACAATGTCAGACTTGGGCAGATTGACGCCTGGGTTGTCCTTGCGAATCTGTCCATCCTGCCAGTTCTTGATTTTTCCCATGTAGATGTCGCTGAGCGTTTCGCCGCTCAGCTTCAGCGGCTGCTTCAAGTCTGGAAGGTTGTAGGTGATGGCTACCGGCCCCGCACTCTCGGCCACTTGCACCAGCGGCGGCATCTCCTGCAGCTTCTGGTTGTCCAGCGCCATGTCCGAGGCCCCGAAATCAACCACGCCTTGCTTGAGCTGCTGAATGCCACCGCCGCTGCCGATCGACTGATAATTGATCTGCACGCCCTTTTTCTCTTGCGCGAACTGCTGAATCCACTGCGTCATGATGGGATAAACAAATGTGCTGCCCGCGCCCGTAATCTGGGTGGTTTCGGCGCCAGTTCCCGCAAGCTTGTTGCCCGGGTTCGAACTGCTGCATCCAGCGAGAACCAAAATAGAGATGACTGAGGGGAGAAACCATAGACGAAATCGCATTGCAACCTTCCTGGTGAATTTTTTTGCGGGAGGACAACCCACCGCATAGGAAACCAATAAGTGGGATGCTGTTCATGCACGCGATTATTTGAATACTGTGTTAATACCGCGTGACAGCGCAGAAAAGCTGCCCGTTTTGAAAAAGTGGCAGCTACTGTTTCAAATCGCCTATTGCTGTCTCAACGCTGGCTAGCGCCGAGCTTATCTTGCAGGCTTTTGAGGTATCGGTCCATGGTCGCGTTGTAACCCGTCACGTAACGCGAGATGAATCGAAAAATGGGATTGTAGACCGCGCCGTTCTCGGTGATCGTCAGGGTTGAGCCGCCGCCGGCAGCAGGCGCTAGGTCATAGGTCCAGGTGCCGCCAAACGGGAGATGCGGATCGGCGATGCGCGTCACCAGTTTCTGCGGCGGATCTGACTCGACCACCTCGTAGGTCATCTTGCTGTCGGCTTTGCCGTACTCGATCCACACCCTATGCCCATCGCGCGCCGGCAGCTCTTCATAGCGAGTCACCTCCGGCCGCCAAGTCGGTGGACCGGAGATGACATCCCATACCTGCTGCGGCGTGGCCTTGAAGCTGGCGCTCCGCGAGGCGGTATGCTGCACCGGCAGGCTGGCGCCGACCAGCGCCATGAGCACAACCGCGCCTCCAAGCACGAGTACCACCAGGCCAATCCATTTCAGGATCTGCATTTTCCCTCCGGCCTTCTTACGGGGCTATCGGCGACCTACAGATACACATTTCGTCTTACGCGGATTATAATGTAAGACATGATGCGATTTGCGCAGATTTCTACCAAGGGACAAATCGTGATCCCCGCTGAAGTACGCGAACAAATGAAACTGGAGCCCGGGACCCGGGTGGCTCTCGAAGTCGAAGGTGACACGCTGCTTCTGCGGCCCGTAACCGCCGAGTTCATCCGCAAATTGCGGGGAGTGGCAAAGGGCAAGGGCTTGAGCGCCTTCTGGGAACGCGAGCATCGGAAGGAACGGATTTGACTCGCTATGTTCTAGATGCGAGTGCGGTACTTCGTTATGTTGAGGACGGTCCGGGCGCAATGAAGGTCGAACGTATTCTGCAAGATGCGAGAAACGCAGCCTGCGAAGTGCTCATCTCCGCCGTAAATTGGGGTGAAGTGCTATACGTTCTACGGCGTAAGCTGGACCACCGGAATGCAGCGGTGACAACGAGAAGTCTGCGCTCCCTGCCACTGCTGATTGTGGACGCCAGGGAGGCTGATGCCGAGGCGGCTGCCGAGTTCAAGGAGCGGTATCTTATCGCTTATGCTGATTGCTTTGCCGCTGCGCTGGCGAGGGGAACCCGGGCCACACTGATTACCTCGGATTTCGATTTCAAAGTGTGCCAATCGGCGTTAAGCATCGACTTCCTTCCGGCTCTGGGGCGTACGAGCTAAACAATTGCGCCTTGGCCTAGAGTCGTTAATGTCCTCTAAACTCCAGACCCTTAACAACGAGATCATCCACTGCACCAAGTGCCCGCGACTCGTCGCCTATCGCGAACAGATCGGCCGTGAGAAGCGCCGCGCCTACCGCGAGCATGAATACTGGGCTCGTCCTGTGCCCGGCTTCGGCGATCCCCAGGCGCGCGTGCTGATTCTCGGCCTCGCGCCCGGCGCACACGGATCGAACCGCACTGGCCGCCCATTCACCGGAGACCGCTCCGGCGAGTTCATGTATCCCATCCTGTACAAGTTGGGATTCGCGTCGCAGCCCACTGCAATCGATCGCAACGATGGACTGAAGCTTATCGACTGCTACATCACCGCCGCGGTGCGTTGCGCTCCTCCCGACAACAAGCCTCTGCCTTCGGAGCTGGCGAATTGCGCTCCGTATCTCGACCGCGAATTGGCAATTTTGAAGAGCCTGAAAGTCGTGGTTGCGCTGGGCAAGATCGCCTTCGACGCTTACCTCAATTTCCTCAAACGCGATGGCGTCATCGCCAGCCGCTCCAGCTATGTCTTCGGACACGGCGCTGTGTACGCCATGCCGAATGGAATCACTTTGCTAGCGTCGTACCACCCGTCCAACCAGAACACGGCCACCGGCAAGCTGACGGCGCAGATGTTCGAAGAGGTTTTTCTGACGGCAAAAGAGGTGACGGAAGAGGCGTTTCGGCGCCGGTGAACGGGCCTTTCGTGGTATGCTTTTAGGCCCCGCCGGTCTGCGACTCACACCTGACTCTGGGAGGAGTTATGAAAAAAGCTTTGCTTCTGTCCGCTGTTCTGCTGCTTGCGGTATGCAGCTTCGCTGACACATCCATCAACAATTTCACCGGCTACAACGACGGCTGGGCGCCCTTCGGGGGAGATGCCCGCTCCACCCAAACGTATGGGGAGATTTTCACTGCGCCTGCCGGCATCAGCTTTCTTACGAGCTTCTCGTTCTATATGGGCGATCCATACTACGACGGAAATATCATCACCGGCGCTTACATCGCCACCTGGACCGGAACCCACGCTGGTACCCTGCTGTACGACAGCGGCCAGCTCAATTACGACAACCTCGGCAACGAAGAGCTGACCTTCAACACCGGCAATCTGTTCGTGAATACCGGCCAACAGTACGTCATGTTCCTCAGCGCCTCGAAGTTCTATCTGCAGTCCGATGGAGGCGCTTATATCTCAAACGGCTCGGCCAACCAGTATCTGAACGGCTTCGCGTATTTCAACAACGGCAGCGGGTTCGATAACCTGTTTGCGAACGCTTGGGATGGCTATGGCCTATCGCCTGATTGGGCTGTCGATTTGGAATTCACCACGCCGGAGCCAGCGTCGATGATGCTGCTGGGCACCGGAATTTTAGGAGCTGTTACCGCTATACGTCGCAAGCTACTGTAGCATCGTGCAGCGGCTGGCTGAAACCAGCCGCCTCTCCTAAAATGAAGTCCAGGTACCCTTGTATGAATAGAACTGCCAAGTGGAGCTGTCTAAGCCTTCGAGGCACCCTGCGTCTCCGGTACCCCCTCCAGAAATGATGTAGCCATCTGCTCCCGAGAGATGGCCATTCGGATCGATGACGTATTGGCTGATGCCCGAAGTTTGCAGCTTCAGGGTACCATAATTGGCCGCCGATCCGTGGCTATTGAAGAAGCAGTATTTCTTGCCGGCAGCAGCCGCTGGCCGGGGGCCCCGGGTTCGGCCATCAGTTGGCCTAACCTGGGCGAAGCTGGGGCACCGGTTAACTCTGCTCAACGCGTACACCGTCAGCAAAGACTAGAACGCATCGTACTTCGGCCACTCATAAGGAAAGAGCTTACCGGCGTCTTCGGCGCTGAGCTTCACTCCGGCCAAATCTGCGGCGTGCGACAGCACCGGATCGCGGCCCTTGGCGACGTCATCGGCTGAGGGCAGGCTTATCTCGTCCGGCGTAACTCCGGTGTGTTCCAGACTCTTTCCGTCTGTCATCAGCAAGTTTGCATCGGTGATGGATGCGCCGAAAAAGGTCACGATGTCTGTGCCTGCGTGGTGAGAGTACTGCTTGGCTTCCATTACGCTTCCTGAGCTCAAGTCGCCGATCACCTGTCCGCGCTTCTCCAGTTGCACCACCTTGGCAAGCAACTCGGCAGCCGACGCCGACTTGCTGTCGATCAGCACAATCACCTTGCCTTCGTAGTTATGGTGATTGGGCTTGGCCACCAGAGGCTTATGCGACTCACGTCCGACGCGATCGTAAAGCTTGACCTCGTGATCGAACAGACCGCCAACCACCAGCCTCAAGGTTTCCACGCTACCGCCGGGATTTTCCCGCACATCCAGAATCAGCGTCTTATGCTTGCGCGCATTCGAGATCAGCCGATTGACCTCTCCCTCGTCAAACATGAATGACCGCAGCTTCGCGATGAGCAGGTCATCGCCGTAGCTCTGCATCTGGATACGCTGACGCTTCTCCCATTCCTCCTCGCTCAGCTCTATGGTTTGGAAAGTGTCACCGTTTTCCAGGTGCTGAAGGCTCTGGTGTTTCTCGAGTGTTGCCTCCAGTGTGGCGTTGCGTTCTTCGCCCTGGGGATTGCGCAAAGCCAGAGTGAGTTGCGGCAGCGGACGAAGCGTATTGAACGTGTACTCGATCTTCCACAGATTCCCGCGGCCCAGCCGGAAACCATTAATAGAAATAACCTGGTCTCCGGGTTTGACCCCGTGCTTGTCGGCATCGCCGCCCGGACGCACCCGCGTGACGTAACACGCGTTGCCGACCATCTGCAGCGTCCATCCGTGGTCGAGGAAGTACGCGCGCGGCGGGGGAATGAAGTACGTGTGCGAATCGTTGAGGCTGTCGAGCAACGCGGCCACGTGAGACATGGCCATGTTCATCGACTTCTCGTTTTTGATCTGGTCCCGCGCGTGCGCCGTCTTCGCCTGCCAGTCGACCCCGTGCAGCGCGGGATCGTAGTAATGCTTGACGACGTCGTCGGAAAGCAACATGAGCATCGCGTTGACGTAATTACGTTGCGCGGGGGTCATGTCTTTGGGTTGGTCCGGGTGAAGAGCCAGGGATGATGCCAGAACTGCGGCGAGACACATTGCAAGTGCAGTACGTCGCATGGCCAGACCTCGAAGAGCGAGGATTACGAAGCCGACACTACAAAGGTACTCTGCTTGTCAAGCGTATTGTTCTGCGAAAGACGGCGCGGAGCCCAGTGTGACAAGGGCATACTGATGCCCTTCAACTCCGCTTGCCAGCCGGACAAAATCCCGCCATAATTGATCGTGCACCCCTACAGGCTCCACCCTGATCGCGCTGCCGCAACGGCGCATCAGGCTCCCCGAAATTCGGGGCTCATGGAGCCGAAGTCCCGGCAGCACAATCCAACAAATCAGAGGAACGAATGGCAGCAAAGTACATCTTTGTGACGGGCGGAGTTGTGTCTTCTCTTGGCAAGGGACTGGCAGCGTCCTCCATCGGCTGCCTCATGGAAAGCCGCGGTCTCAAGGTGACGCTGCTGAAGTTCGATCCTTACCTCAACGTCGATCCCGGAACCATGTCGCCGTTCCAGCATGGCGAGGTCTTCGTTACCGACGATGGCGCCGAAACCGACCTCGACCTTGGACACTACGAGCGCTTCACTCACGCCAAGCTCAGCCGCGACAATAACTGGACCACGGGCCGCATCTACGAAACCATCATCGCCAAAGAACGTCGCGGCGACTATCTCGGCAAGACCGTGCAGGTCATCCCCCACGTCACCAACGAGATCAAGAGCGCGATGAAGAAAGTCGCGCAGGACGTCGACCTTGCCATCATCGAGATCGGCGGCACGGTGGGCGACATTGAGTCGCTGCCGTTTATGGAAGCCATCCGCCAGATGCGCCAGGAGCTGGGCCGCGAGAATACGCTGTTCGTGCACGTGACGCTCGTGCCCTATATCGCCGCCGCCGGTGAGTTGAAGACCAAGCCTACTCAGCACTCGGTGAAGGAACTGCTAAGCATCGGCATTCAGCCCGACATCCTACTCTGTAGGACAGACCGCTATCTCTCCCACGATCTCAAATCGAAGATTGCTCTGTTCTGCAACGTTGAAAATGAAGCTGTGATCACCGCCAAAGATGTGGCTTCCGTTTACGAATGCCCACTGGTCTTCGCCCACGAGAAGGTCGATGAACTGGCACTTCGTTACCTGCGCATCCCGGCAAAAGAAGCAGACCTGAGCCGGTGGGAAGACCTGGTGCAGCGCGTCTACAACCCTAAGGACGAGGTCGTAATCGGCATCGTGGGCAAGTACGTGGAGTACGAAGACTCGTACAAGTCGCTCAAGGAAGCCCTGGTCCACGGCGCACTGGCCTATAACCTGAAGCTCAGGGTTGACTGGATCGAGGCCGAGGGACTGGAGTCAAAAGAGCAGAGCGTTCAGGCGCAATTGGAGGCGGTTGACGGCATCCTGGTGCCGGGCGGTTTCGGCAAGCGCGGCATCGAAGGCATGCTCAAGGGCATTCGCTACGCCCGCGAAAACAAGGTTCCGTACTTCGGCATCTGCCTGGGAATGCAGACCGCCTGCATCGAGTTTGCGCGCAACGTTTGCGGATTGGAGCAGGCCAACTCCAGCGAATTCGATCCCGCCACCCCGCATCGCGTCATCTACAAGCTGCGCGAGCTACGCGGAGTGGAGGAACTTGGCGGCACCATGCGGCTGGGCGCGTGGCCTTGCCGGTTAGAGCCCGGCACGCTGGCGCAGCAGGCTTATGGGCAGGCGGAAATCAGCGAGCGCCATCGCCACCGCTATGAGTTCAATCGCGAGTACGAAAGCTTGCTTACCGCTGCCGGTTTACGCATCAGCGGAGCTACTCCCGATGGTACTTACGTTGAAATTGTAGAAATTCCGGAGCACCCCTTCTTCCTTGGCTGCCAATTCCATCCTGAATTCAAGTCGAAGCCACTTGAGCCCCATCCTCTCTTTCGCTCCTTTATTAAGGCTGCGTACGATTACCGTACCCGCAAGCAGTTGACGCGAGAGGAGATTGCGGTCGAAATGTTTCATCGTCCCGAAAAAGTCAAAAGTTGACCGGCTCTGCTAATAGCCAGCATCCCCACTTTTTGGCCTAGTTCCGATTTGGGTATCTAGGCCCGCAGTTACGAAACCTTTCTTTCCAGCTACGAATCTAAGTCTCTGGAGGCGTGTTCCCACAGTTATAGAGCCTCCACTCGGGCCCCTGACCCTAGGAGAGCTTATGAGCTTATTTGACTTGGTGTTCGGCTGTTCGCATAAGCGGTGCAGTTTCCCAATGAGTACTCGCGGCGCAAAGCGGCGTTCCCCGGCTGCTTCACTTACCGGTACATATGTGGTCTGCTTGGATTGCGGCAAGGAATTTCCTTACGACTGGAAGGCCATGAAATTGATCCGTAATAGTGATGCGCGGACGGAGACTGCTTCACCCGTAGTGGTTGGACCAAAGGCCGCGTAGACCTAGCCGCGCTATTTGAGAATTGCCCGCTTCGTCTCTCCCCCCGAGCTCCATCGTTTGTAGAACAATGGAGCTGCGCTGCAAGCCGTATCTGAACGCGAGTTCGCGCGATTTCTTCTGATCAAAGCCGTGAAATCTACCTGCCGGCCCAGCGCCGCGAGGTGATTTTGCAGTATAATCTTGCAGCTTCTAAGATGTGTGAGAGGGGCAACCACGGCCCCACGGTCGCCGGCAGCGCGAACCAGGTCACCCGCAGGCCAGGTTTCGAGTCTAGTTCACTACTGGATCTTGCAACATGGAACGGGCACGAGCCATCTACGATTACGCCATCGATTTGCAGCCGGAGCAGCGCCGTATTTTCCTCCAGCAAATCTCCACCGAAAACCCCGCGTTGCTTGCCGAGGTACAGCGCATGCTTGACCAGGCAACCGCCGACACGCAGGAGGTTCCCGCCGCTCCCGCCTTCGCACCTACGCACAGCCACAGCTTCATCTTTTCTCCCGGCGACTTGATTGCCGGACGGTACCGCGTTCTCCGCAAAATCGCCAAGGGAGGCATGGGCGAGGTCTACGAGGTACACGACCTGGAGCTGCATAGCCGGGTTGCACTCAAGGTAATCAGTCTGAAGTCAGCCGCCAAACCGAACTCGGCGGAGATGTTTCGCCGCGAGATTTTGCTGGCACGCCAGGTGACCCATCCCAACGTTTGCCGAATCTACGATATCGGCCATCACGAACACCCCGATCATGGCGACCTTCTGTTCCTTACCATGGAATTCCTGGAAGGAACGACCCTCGCCGATCGCGTCCGTACCGCAGGGCCGCTGACGAAAGAGGATGCGCTGCCGCTGATCCAGCAGATGGTTCACGCCTTGGCCGCCGCTCATCGGCTCAACATTGCGCACCGCGACTTCAAGAGCGGCAACGTGATTCTCTGCGATGCCAAGGCCGCTTCGGGTTCGGACCGATTGAGCACGCCCTCGGGCGCAGCTTCGTCAGCTTCTGCCGATTCCAGTGCGAAGGCCGGATCGAGTGCAGACTCCGGAAATAAGCAGCCGCTCAATGCCTCAGCATCGTCTTCCTCTGGCGAGCCCGCACACAAGGTTATCCTCAAAGTCACTGATTTCGGACTCGCCCGCAGCGTCGATGGCATGGAGACCACGTTTCAGGGCGAAGTCTGGGGTACGCCGGACTACATGGCGCCTGAGCAGTTCCACGGGCATTCCAGTACCGCCAGCGATATCTATGCGCTGGGCGTTGTCATCTACGAGATGTTCACCGCCAAGCTGCCGCACCGCAGCAACACCGGACAAAAAACTCCGGATGGCAAGCCCAGCGCCGCCATGGAGAATATCCCTGCCGAGTGGCGTCCGGTTGTCCAGAAGTGCATGGCCTACGAGCCGGCTGACCGCTATGCCACGGTCGAGGACGTCTGGAATGCGCTCAACGGCGAGGAAAGATCGGGTGCTCGCAAGTCGGGAGCACTTCAGGTACCACGCCAAACCCTGGCCGGAATCGCCGTAGCACTGCTGATTACCCTCGGCTTGGCTGGCTGGATGAACCGCGAGGCCATTCGACGCTGGTTCAATCCGCTGCCGCAGCCCAAGCACATCGCGGTGTTGCCCTTCCACAATGTGGGCGACGACCCGGCAAACCAGGCATTTTGCGATGGCGTGCAGTACAGCCTAAGTAGCAAGCTTTCTCAACTGGAACGTTTTCAAAACCAACTCTGGGTCGTTCCCGCTGATGACGCCCGGACTGTTCACAACCCAGATGAAGCCTTTCGCAAGTTAGCCGCTGATCTTGTCATTACGGGTAGCGTGCAGCGCACCTCTGAAGGCGCAGTACTGACGATCAATCTTGTGGACGCGAAAAAGCACAAGCAGATTGCCTCGCGGGTGATGACGGCGTCCATGGGAACGCTTGACACTCTGCAGGACCGGGCGTGGGAACAAGCGGCCAGCATGATTGACCTGCAGGTTAGTCCCGCAGCCAAAACGGAACTCGCGAAACAAGACACCCGGCAACCCAATGCCTACGACTTCTACATGCAAGGTGTCGGGTATCTCGAACGCGTACACTCTGACTCCTCAGATATCGACAATGCAATCCAGATGTTCACTGAGGCCCTGCAAAAGGACAGAAATTTCGCTCTGGCCTATGCCGGATTAGGACGTGCCTACGGCAAGAAGTATTGGTTCACTCGAGATCCGCAATGGTTCGAAAAAGCCAGTTGGAACGGGCAGCACGCCATCGATTTGGATGACAAGCTGGCCCCCGTCCACTTTGCAATGGGGAGTATCTATGAACGGGCCGGGCAAGCGGATAAAGCCTTAAGTGAGTATCAAAAGGCCCTTGAACTTGACCCCAGCATGATCGTTGCCTCGCGCCAGATCGGCGAAATCTATGCCGCAAAGTCCCAGTTCGCCGAGGCGGAAGCCCAGTACAGGCGTGTGATTGCCAGCCGGCCCGGCTTCTCTTCCGGTTATCTTGCGCTCGGCAACCTTTACATGAAGGAAGGCAAGTTTGAAGCTGCGGGCAAACAGTATCAGACAGTGATCGATATAACCCCAGACAATCCGCTGGGCTACCAGAATCTCGCCGCCGCTGAGATGGCCCAGCAAAAGTATGACCAGGCCATAGAACTTCTACACTCCGCGCTGAAACTGAAGCAGACTTCAACCCTGTACAGTAATCTGGGGTCCGCTTTGATGTATGTCGGGCGCTATCCGGAAGCGGTCGATGCTATGGAGAAGGCGACGCAGTTGGCGCCCCATAACCATGTGATCTGGCGCAATCTGGGCGATAGTTACAGGCAAGTTCCTTCCCAGAAAGATAAGGCAGCAGGAGCTTACGAGCACGCGCTGGCGGCCGCTCAGCAGGAGCTCAAAATCGATCCCGCAGAAAAGGATGCGCTGGCAGGAGCAGCCTTGTATGAAGCTCATCTCGGCCACAACAAGCAAGCCGAAAGCTACGTGAGCCGTGCGTTATCCAGTTATCCAGAAGACAACGACGTTTTATTTACATCGGCTTTGGTTTATGAGATTATCGGGAACCGCAAACAGGCACTTACGGCGCTCGATAAGTCGTGGAAGGAAGGATTCCCTCTCACTGAAATCGAGCGGGAGCCCGAATTAAGTTCGCTCCGGAGTGATTCGCGATACCAGAGTTGGCTCAAACAGGCCCAGCAGTCTAATTCCAAGAGTTGATTTGCGAGGGAGGGAGTCGTGAAAATCGCGGTTTTTTGCCTTGTGTTTAGTGTGCTGATCGGGCTGGTCGCTTGTAATCCAAAGGACAATCAAACTCCGGGTCCTGCGGCCTCCTCGGGCCCAGCAGGCGGTACGGCCGGATCGGGGCAGCCGGTAGACGATCAGAAACATAAACTAGGTTTAGTCCCGGGCGCGTGCACCGATGGCTGGAGCAACTGCACGAACAACAATACTTGTACCGGCGGTACTTGCACCGTTGTGCTTGCCAGCAACACGAGCAGCAGTAGCATCGCGACTGCCACTGTATCCGGAACAACTCCGACACCTGGCGAGCAACAATATGTATGCGCAAAACAGGGGACCCAGATCGTATGGACGTCACCAGCGGCGAAAACGGTCAACCAACAATTCGTGGGAGACTTCGGCGGCTTGTCTCCGTGGACCGCTGCCTCTCGCACCTTTATTGCGGGAAATACCTCTTACTCTGACACGGAGACAGTCGGCGCCAGCCCGGGAAGTTGTTTCAAGTACGACCTTTTCGTCTGCGATGTCGTCTGTAAGTCCGCTGCGTGCAGCTGTGGATCGGTCGACCCCAAGGTGATCATAGGAGACGACGGAATGATGCAGAAGCTACCCAAGCACTGATAATAAGGATGGATTCCATTCAGTGGATGAGTTTTGCAAAGTCGAGTCCCGGTCGCATCTCCACCCCAAACTGCTCTCTTAGGCACTGGAGCAACTGGGCTTCGGTGGTGAGCAAGGTTTCGCGGCGAGAGCCGTTGCTGGTTTCGATGAGGCGCATGCCCGCCAGGGTTATGCGCCCGTCCGGTTTCGCCATGGTGCAGATGCGCCGCCGGGTGAAGCTGGATTCCGGCGAGCTCTGGTGATACTCGCACATGGGAACATACTCCGAAAGCTGGTGCGCCACATCGGAGAACCGGTACAGCGGAACCTCGGTTCCATCACTGTCACGGCGGTAGAGTTCCCAGCCGCCATTCTCCGGCGTTACGCCGAAGAGGTGACCGTCCTCGGCCTTCTCCGCGCCCGCCCGTAACGGAAGCGGGTCAACAAACGACTCGCCGAATCCGACATCCGCCAGCCAGGGATCATCAAGCTCCACCTTCAGCAGCATGTGGTCGAACTCTGGCCCGAAGCCTCCGTCGTCGCGCCGCACGCAACCGGACAGCATCGACACGCGGAAGCCCAGCGCGAGCAGCAGTTCGCAGAACAGCCCATTCAGCTCATAGCAGAAGCCGCCGCGGCGCCGCACGACGATCTTGTCGTACAGGCGATCGGAATTCAGGATGATGGGAACACCTGAACCAATGTCCAGATTTTCAAATGGAACGGTATACAGATGACTGCGGTGCAGGCCTCGCAAAGTTTCAAGCGAAGGCAGGCGGGGTCCGTCGTATCCAACACGTTCGCAATAGGCGTCGACATCCATGTTTATACCGGCAGTTCATCTTGCAGCCAGCCGGCCTCCTGCAGCTTTGGCTCGGCGGTCAACTCCAGCACCAGGTTTTCCAGCACCAGTCGCTTGCTCACTGCATTGGAACGCAGCGCCAGATCGGCGCGGGCGACTTTGCGAATTGCACTTGTCAGCTCGCGCCTCGACTTATAGCGTCTTGCCTGGCGAATCACGTCTTCGGCGGCGAACGGCGGCAGTCGGAAACCTTGCCACAGCGCCTGCCATAGCGCGCGCGAGTCGCGCACATTGCGCTCAAAGATAACCAGCATCTGCTTGAAGGTGCGCGACAGCATGTAGAGATGTCCGATGGCTGCTTCGTCTCCATCGCCGGAGCTGAGTATGGCGTCCAGCACTTCCAGCGCGCGTTCACGATCGCGCGCCGAGATTGCATCCGTCAGCTCGTAAAACGAACGCTGCTTGGCCGCCAACACCATCGTCTCCACATCGCCCAGGCCAATGCGTTTCTTCTCGCCAACAAACAGCGCCAGCTTCTCCAGTTCGTTGGCGATCATCATCATGTCGCCGCCGAGCGAGTCCACCAACTCGCGCGCCGCATCCGGATCGAGCTTCACGCCCTGGGCGTTGGCCGACTCTATGGCCCAGCTCACCGCGTCGCCTTCCTCTACCCTCGCCAGCTCCAGAACCTGGCAGTACTCGCCTAGGGTCTCGCGAATGCGCTCGTAACGCTCCTTGTCCGTCATGTCCATGCGGCGAACGTCAGCCGGAATGCTGATATGGTCGGCGACGAAAACCAGCATGGCGTCGGGATTCGGATTCGCGAAGTATTCTTCGATGGCCTTAAACTCTTCGTCGTGCTTACCGCGTCCGTAGAGGTTCTTCACCCCCCGAATGAAGAAGACCTGGAACGGGGCCATGAGCGACGGTGTGCGTGCGCGGTCGAGAACCTCGCGCAGGTCCACCTCTGCAAGGTCCATGTCGTAGAGGCTCAGCTCGCGGACGTCCTCCGGTACCAGGTGTTGCAGAATCGCTTCCCGGCATTTTTTGCGGAAAAACGCCTCGTCACCGATGAAGACGTATCCCGCCGCCAGCTTGCGCGACTTCATGTCCGAGACGAAGCGGTCTGACACGGCGAAGCTGCGCATCAGTAGGCCTCCACGATGTTGCTCACCATGTCTTGCGCAAAGTCGTGCGAAATGCGCTGCAATGCCGGCGATTCTTCCTCGAAGAAGCTGGCCGCATCCTGCGATAGCTCATATTGTGAGCGGAAGAGGTAGGACGGATTCTGCCACAAAACTTTGCCGTTGCGATCAAGCAGCGATACCCTCATCCCCACTTGCAGCATCGAAGATGACGCTTTGCCGGTCTGCGAATCGTAGGTCAACGGGTAGGTTTGGACAAGCGTGACCACGCCGTTCAGCATAGCGTCTGCCGGCTCTTTATCTGAGAGCACGACCTGGAGGTTGGTTCGGCTGCGCAGCTCTTGTACTACCGCTGCGGTCAGGACCTGCTCGACGCGAAAAGAATGCGTCTCGTTGGTGAACGTCGGCACGTAGATGGAGCGCACGTTCTGTGGCAAACGCACAGCTTTGCCACTGGTGTGATAGCCGCAACTCGCGCAGCCAAGCAGCAACGCAGTCACCAGCGCCAGGCACGTCGGGCGCACGCGCCTCACTGCACCTTCCCACGAGGACGCCCGCCAATCAAGCCCTCGGCGCACTCGACCGCCGCGACCGCTCCGACCCGTAGATTGTCTGAGGCCGCCCACAGCCACAGGCCATTGCTGTGCCCAGGATCTTTCCGCAGCGCCACCTGGATCTGTTCCTGACCGGCTGCATTCACATTGCTGGGAGCATCCTCGAACCCCTGCGTGATCTCAACGTGACTGCCGGCGAGCGCCTCGTTGGCCTGTTCCAGTTTCATGGGATTCGTCATCTCAATGTAAACCGAAAAAGCGTGGCCATGAAAGATAGGAGCTTGCAGCAGCATCAGCGACGGCACCACCACCTTGTCCCCGACAATCGCCCGGAAGTGCCGCAAAATGCGCTCTTCTACTGATGCCAGCGGCGGCAGCGACTTCTCGCCCAATCGATCGATCAGGTTGAACGCTACCTGCACATCAAAAACGCTTCGTGGTAGTTGCTGAAACGAGAGCAAGTTGACGGTCTGCTCGTGCAGTTCATCCATACCGCGCCGCCCATGCTCCGACGCCGGCTCGAAAACTGTAACCACCGCGCTCTTGACCGGGTTCACCTTCTGAATGCGTAACAGCAGAAGCGCCAGCACCATCGCTGCGGGATGCGCAACCACCACCGGCGCACCGCCGAAGTCGATGGAAGGCGTAGTCCCCAGTTCGCGCTCCACCCAAGGCGCGCGCAGGCTCACTCCCTCCAGGCCTTCCAAGGCATACGACAGGTCGATGATGTCGCTACCGGCAGTACGCGCCATCTGCCAGCTGCTGCGGGTGTAGGCATCGTCAGCGGTGAAGAAGGTGAAGTCCACGTTCTCCAGGTGCTCGGGCATGACGGTCTGGATAAACGTAGGCTCATCGCCGACCGAATCCACCTGCCCCAGCGACTCTTCGTCGTCCAGCAGGCGGGTATCGTAGGCAGGAAAATTGTGCTCCGCAAGCACCTCTTTCAACTCGCGGCCCTTCAACGTCGCGGCGCCAACAATCGCCAGGCGAAAGGCGTCTCCCCGGGCGCCGGCATCCGGGCGACTGACAGGAGTCTTAGGATCGTTCTTCATTATGCGTGCGAGGCCTCGTCTCGCGCAGGAGCACGTGACGCCGTGCCCCGTCGGAACAGAAACGAAAGCCGCGCCAGCACTCCCGAAAGAATGTACACCAACGCCAAGACGAACAGAGCGTACTGCGACGCGAACCAGATTAGCGCAATCAGCGCGCCCAGCCCGATCAGCCAGCGAAAGTTCTGCTGCTCGCGGAAGTTGATCCCCTTCAGGCTAAAGAAGCGCCAGGTGCTCACCATCAGGAACGAGATGAGGAAGACGCACAGCGCCCATCCGATCGCCAGCGGCCACCACTGTAGCGGCTCCCCGTTCACCAGGTGGACCACCGCGGCCACCGCGCCCGCGCCAGCCGGAATCGGCATGCCCACGAAATATTTACGCCCCGGCCGTCCCGGATTCAGCGGCTGCGGGTTGACCTGAATGTTGAAGCGCGCCAGCCGCGACGCTCCCGCCATCAGGAATACGAAGGTCGCCACGCCACCGAGTTGCAGCACCCGCGCCCGCGCATCGGGATCGAAGTTCAGCGGCAGCATGCGGAAGCCCCACATCCACGCCAGCACCGCCGGAGCCACGCCGAAGGTTATTACATCGGCCAACGAATCCAACTCGCGGCCGAAGGCGCTGGCTGTATTGGTGAGCCGCGCCACCGCGCCATCGAAAAAGTCGAAGACAATGGCAATGCCGATGGCCTGTGCCGCATGATTGAAGTGGCTTGCGCCGGCCGTCGCCCCCAGAATCGACTGCGAAATGGCGTAGTACCCCGCCGCCATGTTGGCCGCAGTGAACGCCGAGGGCAAAATAAACAATCCCTTGCGCGGGCGTCGCTTTTTTTCGTCCGTCGCGCGACGTTCCGAAAATGTGCTCATTGCGCTTCCACCATTTCGCGCCGGGGCTGCATAGAAGCCCGTGGCTGCGCGATGGCCAGCACGGTTGCTCCGCCCTTTACCATGTCGCCCACCTGGACTTTCATCTGCGCATCGGTAGCGAAGATCAAATCGGTGCGCGACCCGAACTTGATAAGCCCCACGCGCTCTCCCCGCGCCAACCGGTCGCCAACTTTCTTGGTGAACACGATGCGCCGCGCCAGCAGCCCGGCAATCTGCTTAAAGACCATCGTGCCGTACTCGGTCTGCATGGTGACGATGTTCTGCTCATTGGCCTCGGCCGAAACCGCGCCCATGGCATTGCCGAACTTGCCCTTCTGATAGCGCACGCCGGTGATGGTTCCGGCCGCGGGTGAGCGGTTCACATGAACATTGAAGACGTTCAGGAAGATGCTGATGCGGGTGCGCGGCTCACCATCGACCTCGACCACCGAGATATCGGTCACCTTGCCGTCGGCAGGAGAGACAATCGCGCCTTCAAACGCCGGAATCTGGCGCTCAGGATCACGAAAGAACCACAGGAAAAACGCGGCAAACAGCAGCGGCACAATGCCCAGCGCCGGAATCGTCAACCAGCCCACCAGCACCGCCACCGCAACAAACGCCAGCCCGTAATAGTAGCCGTCTCGCACCATTCCGATATTGGATGATTATAGAACTCGGGGGAGAGTCGAACTCAGGTGCCTCATTCCGCCTTCCTCTGAAGGGGTTGGGAGTGTCCCGAACGGTGGCACTTGGCATTTAGCATTTGGCCAAGTGCTAAGTGCTAACGGCCAAGTGCTATTTCGGGTGCCCCATTCCGCCTTCCTTTGGCGGGGTGGGGATTTTGTCTGGGTGCCCCATTCCGCCTTTCTTTGGCGGGGTGGGGATTTTGGGTTGTCATCCTGAACGAAGTGAAGGACCCGCTTCTCCTCCGGTGCCATTCCAAGCCCGCCGCGGCGGGAGGAATCTGCAGTTCTCGCTTTTCGCTGGGGTCCCCATTCCGCCTTGGGTTCGTGGGGTGGGGATTTTGCTTTGTATCAGGGGACGGTTTCAGCCGTGC
Organism: uncultured Acidobacteriaceae bacterium; assembly: GCA_963846795.1. GTDB lineage: Bacteria > Acidobacteriota > Terriglobia > Terriglobales > Acidobacteriaceae > CAVVDY01. Next base: position 61,995 of record CAWJXJ010000008.1, on the reverse strand, counting down.
CGAAAAGCGTCGTAACGAGTCGGGCTTCAGCCCCTGCGCGGCCAGAGGCTGAAGCCCTAAACGAAGACGAAGTCGATAGGAGCCTTCGAGCGTGGCCCACATTTTCCATCGTTTGGAAAATGTGGGAGCTCAATTTTCTGGGTCTAGGCTGTGCATCCTTCTTCTCCAACCTTTTGATTTCTCTACCGCAGTGATGAATGCGACATATCCCGTGCGGGGTGTTCTTCGTGTCTTCTCTTGGCCCCAAATTTGCCAACCGACGGCAAATGTGGACCACGCGCGAGGCGTGCTGGTGGAATCCGTGTCATTCTCAATCTTTGAGTCACTATAGTTTTATTGATTGAGATGGTAGAAATTTTCTCAAAGCTTATAGAGAATGCCTGTCGTTTAGCGCAGGCGGCCCCAAGCATCCCGTGGAGCGAAGTGAGACTGAAGCGGAGCACACGCGACTCAAACATCCAGGGCTTGGCAGGAGTTCAGCATCGGCGCGGTCCTACTGCCGTCGATTGTTGAGTTTAGCCTTCGTGGCCACCTGGTCCACCTAAAGGGCAGCTAGTCGGCGAACATAACCACAAGTTCAGCACCTCACCGCGCCGCCGCCTTGGAATCCGGCTTGCATTCACGCGAGTTCGGTTCGGAAATGCCAGTCTGGTTGGGGGAGGATACAGGACGATGAGACCCTCGCTGTACGTGCGCTTCGGCTTGCTCGTGATTTGTTTGAGCGTCGCGATTTCCGCCTACGCCGGCCCGGTGGCAAATCTCCAACTGTCGGGAAATGGTGGGGAAAGAGACGCTCTCACCTCGAGCGGCTCCCCTCAGGCTGTGAGCCATGAAGCCAGCTCGATCGCCTCACAGATCAACTCAACTTCTTCGTTGTCGGCTGGCACGCCGGGCCTGCCTGGGACCAAGTACGGCGGTAATGGGCTCTCCACCGGAGGAGATCTGAAGCCGATCAGGCCGCTCCCACTCGTGCCCAGCCCGATTCCAGAGCCGGGCATCCTGTTGGATCTTGGCATGGGCTTAGCTGCGTTCGTGACCATTTGGAGCCTCAAGCTGCGGCGCTCCGCTTAATGTGTCATTCCGAGCCCGCCGCGGCGGGAGGAATCTGCAGTTCTCGCTTTTCGCTGGGTACCCATTCCGCCTTCACTTAAGGGTTGGGAGTGTCCCGAATGGCGGCACTTGGCATTTAGCATTTGGCCAAGTGCTAAGTGCTAACGGCCAAGTGCTATTTCGGGTGCCCCATTCCGCCTTCCTTTGGCGGGGTGGGGATTTTGTCTGGGTGCCCATTCCGCCTTCCTTTGGCGGGGTGGGGATTTTGCTTTTCGCTCTTAGCGCTTGGCACTTGGTTCCCTCCCCGTAATGTGTCATTCCAAGCCCGCCGCGGCGGGAGGAATCTGCAGTTCTCGCCTTTCGCTGGGTGTCCCATTCCGCCTTCCGTTGGCGGGGTGGGGATTTTGGGTTGTCATCCTGAACGAAGTGAAGGACCCGCTTCTCCTCCGGTGTCCTCCCGAGCCACCGCTGCGGGAGGGACCTGCAGTTGTCTTTCGCTGACACCTGATACCTGATACCTGACGCCCAGCTTTCACTGACCACTGATAGCTGATAGCTGACGGCGGGTGGCCCGCATTTTCCATCGTTTGGGAAATGTGGGAGCTCGATCGTTTGGCAGAGCCGATCTTCAGGCACGATCTAGGACTTGCTTCGCATCAGCCCCCCTGCCGCCATCATCAGTTTGTTCCATGTTCCGCTTTCCCTCAGACATCGCCGTGTAATATGGCGGGAGCTATGCCTTCGGTTTACACAGTTGAGCGATACATTACCGATCTGCGAGCAATACGTTTTACAGGCTCAGCCACAGCAGAAACTTCCTTTTACCCACCGCTCTCGCAGCTTTTTAATGCCTCGGGTGAGCGGCTGCGACCGGCAATTCTATTTTCAACCCAACTTCGAAATCAGGGGGCTGGTACGCCGGATGGCGGGTTCTTTCCAAAGCCATCTCGCAGGACGCGGCGTGCCAATCCGGAGCCAGAGCTTCTAAACAACCCCGAGCGCGGTGTGGTGGAGATCAAGCCAGCCGAACGGAGCTTGGACACTCTCGCGAACGATGAGCAGATCCGGCGGTATTTAGATCAGTACGGCTTGGTTCTGATCACGAACCTGCGCGAATTCCGATTGCTCAGATTAGAAGCGGGCGCGGTGCTCGTGCTGGAGCGCTACGTATTGTCGCCGACGGCGGAGACGTTCTGGTCGGCTCCGGTTGCCTCTTTCGCCAAGCACAAAGACCTGCTGCCGGATTTTCTGGCGCGAGTGATGCTGTACAAAGCACCTTTGGTGCAGCCGAAGGACGTCGCTTGGGTGCTGGCGTCCTATGCGCGCGAAGCACGTGCCCGCGCAGAGGACCATCCCTTGGCGAGCTTTGAGACCGTTAAACGCGCGTTGACCCAATCCCTCGGCATCGAGTTCGAGGGTGAGAAGGGAGAACACTTCTTCCGTTCGACCCTAGTGCAGACGCTGTTCTACGGAATCTTCTCTGCTTGGATTCTTTGGCGACGAAGCCCCGAGTCGCGAATGGCGGGGGTACGATTCGACTGGCGCGTGTCGGCGCACTACTTGCGAGTGCCAGTGCTGCGGAAGCTGTTCGGCGAGGTGTCCGACCCAGGAGCACTGAACTCGATTCACCTTCAAGAAATCCTGAACCTCGCGGGAGAGGCGCTGAATCGGGTGCAGTCGGGCTTTTTCGAAATTTTCCGCGAGGATGAGGCGGTTGCGTATTTCTACGAACCGTTCCTCGAAGCATTCGATCCGCAACTGCGCAAAGACCTTGGCGTCTGGTACACACCGAAGGAGATTGTGCAGTACATGGTCGAGCGGGTGGACCATCTGCTGCGGACGGAATTGGGGCAGCCGATGGGCCTGGCTTCGCAGCAGGTTCGAATACTCGATCCCTGTTGCGGAACGGGCGCTTATCTAACGGCTGTCCTACAGCACATTCACCGAACACTGCTGGAGAGCGCGGGCGACGATACCGCTCTTGTGCCAAACGAATTGAGAACGGCGGCCTTGACCCGTGTCTTTCGGGTTCGAGATTATGCCGGCACCTTTTGTGATTTCGCATTTGCAGATTGCTTCACTGCTGGAAGACGCTCAGGCGCCGCTGGCCGACACGGATCGGGCTGGAATTTACCTTACCAACGCGCTGACGGGGTGGGTGCCCGAGCGGCATCCGCAATCAGTTATTTTCGAGGAGTTTCGTCGGGAACGCGAGGATTCGGAGAACATCAAGCAGCACGGGACGATTCTGGTCATCCTGGGCAACCCACCGTATAACGGGTACGCGGGTATCGCGAAGATCGAGGAAGAACGGGACTCTGACGAATGCTTATCGCTCGCCAGTTGATGGTCTGCACCGCCCCCCAAGGACAAGGATTAAACGACCTGTATATTCGGTTCTTTCGTATTGCGGAACGGCGGATCGCGCAAAACAGAGACGGACAAGGGGTCGTCTAGTTTTATCTCCAACATTACTCGTGGCTCGATGGTCTTTCGCATCCGACAATGCGGCATCATTATTTACGAACCTTTGATCACATCTATTCGTCGACAACCTGCATGGCGACCGCAAAATCAGCGAGTACGCGCCGGATGGTCAGATCCAAGTGAAACGGTCTTCGCGGTTCCGGGAAGCAGCCCGGGAATTCGTCTCGGCACGGCGATCAGCACATTGGTGAGGAAACCGGGACGCCGCGATAGAGTTGGGACAGTCAACTATCGCGACTTCGAAGATGCTCGCGCTTCCGACCGCCGCGAGTCCCTCCTGCAGTCCCTGCAAATGAACCGACCTGCGTACTCGGAGCCTTGAGCAGAACATCAGCCTTGGCTTTCCTTTCAAGCCAGACAGTTCAAAATGGATCGCTACATCTGGCCCCGTCTGCCAGAACTCTTTCGAGTTTGTTTTCCGGGGATTAAAACGAGCCGCGATCCCTTGTTGTTGATATCGATCGGGATCGTTTGGAATCACGCATGAGGCAGTATTTCGGACAGATCTCCATGAAGTAGATGGCGCGATTGTGCCCGCTGAGATGGAGGACAGCATATGTTTAAATCGCGCCAAATTCGCGACTCATTGCAACGAAGAGGGATTCCGGAGTTGGGAGGTATTGAGGTATGCGTACAGGCCGTTTGATTCTCGATGGATGTATTGGGAGCCCGAGACAAGTTCTTCTACGAGAAAGGTCGAGGAGTACGTGAGCAATGTTGGTTCCCTGCCCCCGCCTCGTCAGCCAGCAGATCAGTCGCGGGCGGATCTGCGTCCGCTCGTCAATTCAGTTCCGTTGGTTGCCTTGATTTTCTCGATCGCAGCGCCAGTTGTTTTCCTGCAGAGCTGCTTCATATCTGCCGCACTCTGTTACAAGACGGTAGGCTTCGAAGAACCAAAGTCTTGCGGCGCGAAGCAGCTTCGTCTCCGAACGCTTCGGTGTACAACATCGCGAGAGCTATTCTTTCACGTGGCTGCTATCATGCACGCTCCCCTATATCGCATCGAAAATGCGGGAGCGCTGCTCAGCGACTGGCCGCGAATTCCGCTGCCTACGGCTGCCGACCTGCTTACCCACTCTGCTGCATTGGGCCGCCGCTTGGCAGAACTGCTGGACGCCGAGTCGGCTGTCCAATTCGGAACCGAGTGGACGTTCCTCGGAGCTCTGAAATTGCCGCGGGATTCCGATCTTACCGAATCTCTGAAGATCACGGCAGACTGGGGCAGGCGCGGCCAAGGGAGCACGGTGATGCCCGCCCCGGGCAGGTCACTCAGGCGTGCGTGGACAGATGAGGAGCGAGGAAAAGTTATGAGGCTGGCAAACGCGCGCACCATTACACTGGCAGATGCCCTGACGCTGCTAGGCGACACCTGTGTGGATGTGTGCCTAAATGGCGATTCGATGTGGTCAGCAGTGCCCGTGAACGTTTGGAACTACACTCTGGGCGGATATCAGGTGCTCAAGAAGTGGTTGAGCTACCGTGAGTTTGATCTGCTGGGTCGAGCGTTGCGGGCGGACGAGGCGGCCTACTTCGCAGAGGTGGTTCGACGAATTGCGGCGATCCTGCTGATGAGCCGAGAACTCGATACGAGTTATCAGGCAATCTTGCCAACTGCGGTGGGCTTGGCTTCTGCATAATTCCTCTGCTTTTTCATTTAGATCAAGAACTGACCCAAGCCCATCCCCATTTCGGGAACTTCTACCACCTTCGTAACCTCACCTCCGCGTTTTCCTTTTGCTTCTTAATTCAGCAACTCTTAAACTACGTTCGAGGACACCAGAAGCGTGTCCCTGCGGGATCGGTCCCGCTAAGTCCTTTGAAATCTAATATTTGCCTGTAAGTGGCTGGGGCTCAATAATTTGCGCGATAAATGTGCGCTAAGTTGTTGAAAATAGAATATCGCGCACACAAAATTTTTGGTGATGTGCATCACCAATTGTCGCTATTCGCCGTTCGCCAGGCCCGAGCGACAAGCCAGGGAGGGAGAGCGAACTGCAGGTTCCTCCGGCTCCGCTCGGAATGACACCTGATGCGAGATCAGCGCCGGCGGGTTTTGCTGGGAGCTGGTGGCTGGCAGCGGGAACTGCAGGTTCCTCCCGCTGCGGCGGGCTCGGAATGACACCGGAAGAGGCCGCAGTTCCCAGTTCGGAAGCGCGCAAGTGGCCATCGTGGAAGGCGCGGGGCATTCACCGATGGTCGAGGCACCGGAGAAGACACTGGCGCTGATTCGTGAATTTCTGGCGGCAGGAAGATAGGGACTGGGCGGGGCAGTTGGGAAACGGCTCCCAATCGCCGCTCACCCGCCGGGCTGGCGGGCTCAGAGGTTAATTATGCGACCGGCTGGTTGGTGCGGAACTGCTGTTCCAAACTTTCCATCTGGTCTTTCAGGCGGAGCTTCAGCTTCTTCAGGCGCACTTCCTCGAGCTTCTCTTCTTCCGAAAGATACTTTTTCTGGATGAGCGACTCGAGTTGCTGCGCGTACTGCGAATGTTGGCTGGCCAGGCGGCGAAATTCGTCGTTGCTGGCAAGAAGCTGATCACGTACCTGTGCTGCCATTCAGCGGACCTCCGAATGTTGCGATAAAAACGCTAGCACACGAGGTTTGCTGCTTCAAGCGGTTTTGTAACACGACGGTAACCTACTGTATTTACAGGCGTAACAAATCGGGACTTGGGTCGAAATGGGAGGCATCTCGCTTGGCGGAGTTGGCGAGGATGAGTGGGAGGAGTGACTAGAATAGAGATCATGTCCGACAAACCGAAACGCGCGCTGCTGGTCATCGACGTTCAAAACGAGTACTTCACGGGTAAGCTGCCGGTGAGTTATCCCGCGGGAAGCTTGAGTCACGTGTTGGCGGCGATGGATGCTGCGCGATCGCACAATGTTCCGGTGGTCGCGATCCAGCACGCGGCGCCGCAGCTCGACTCCGCGGTCTTCCGCAAGGGCAGCAAGGAATGGGAGCTGCATCCTGAGATAGTGGCGCGCGAACATGATGTGCTGATTCCCAAGTCGCTGCCCGGCAGCTTTACCAGAACGGAGCTTGAGCCGTGGTTGCGCGAGCACGGCATCGAGACGGTTGTCATCTCCGGCTACATGACGCAGATGTGCTGCGATACGACAGCGCGGCAGGCGATGCATCGCGGCTTTGGCGTTGAGTTCCTCTCGGATGCGACCGGCACGCTCGACATTCAGAACGAAGCGGGAAAGGTTTCGGGCGAAGAGTTGCATCGCGCCATCCTGGTGACGCAGCAGATGCGGTTCAGTGAAGTGCTGCCCACCAGCGAGTGGATCGAGCGTCTGTAATGTCGCCGCTCGATTAGGCGAGAAATGCCCACAAGAAAAACGCGGGGACGTTGCTCAAACATAGTTTCCAATATTCGAAACTAAGAAGAAAACACCGGCACGAAGCCGGTGTCAGTCGGCAAAATGCTTCGAATGCTAGGCCGCTTTTTTCTTAGGCACCTTGGCCCCAGAGCGCCGCGCCTCTGACAGTCCGATGGCGATCGCCTGCTTCGGATTGGTCACCTTCTTGCCGCTGCGTCCGCTCTTCAGCTTGCCGCGCTTGAACTCGTGCATCTCGCGCTCAACGCTCTTCTGCGCCTTGGGACTGTATTTCCGGCCGCGGCTGGAAGACTCCCTTTTCGACGAGCTGCCCGAAGATTTTGCTCGCGACGAACTGCGATGCGAGCCCGATGACTTGCTTCCGCTCTTCTTGGCAGACGACGAGTGCGACTTGTGAGATCGTGATGACGAACTCGATTTACTGCGCGATGAGCTTTTCTTGCGTGCTGTTGCCATGAGAACTAGCCTCCTGTCCTATCAGACGCAAGTCGCGCTACTTCAGGTTGTGCTGGACTGCGCAGCTCCCGTGCCCGGCCTTGCTCAGGTATCGAGTACCACTTGTCATCGCCTCTGTCACGGATGTCTAATCATGGTCTGCAAATCTGAGGATGGAAGGAAACAGTATGCAAACTTCCAATGCGCTCGAACTTCCGCCGCTGCCATTAGCTGATTGGAAAGACACACAGGCCACGCTGCACATGTGGATGCAGATCATCGGCAAGGTTCAGCTCGCTCTAACGCCGCTGGTCAATCACTGGTGGAATGTAACTTTCCTCCTTACGGCGCGCGGAATGGAGACGCAGGCCCTGCACTATGCGGGCGGCACCCTCGAGATCATCTTCGACTTCCTCGAGCACAACCTCGTGATTGTCACGAGCCAGGGCGAAACGCGCGTGCTGCCTTTGCGTCCGCAGACTGTCGCCGACTTCTATCACGAGGTCATGCGGGCGCTCAGCGACCTGGGCGTCGAGGTCAAGATTTGGCCAGTGCCAGTCGAAGTGCAAAATCCCATCGCATTTGAGAAGGATATAGTGCACCACTCGTACGACCGCGATGCGGTCACAAAGTTCTGGCACATCTTCTCGTGGGCCGACGCAGTGCTGAAAGAGTTTCGCGCGCGGTTCATCGGCAAATCGAGCCCGGTGCATTTCTTCTGGGGAAGCTTCGATCTGGCGGTTACGCGATTTTCGGGACGGCGTGCGCCTGAGCGTCCAGGAGCCGACCGCATCACCCGCGAAGCCTACTCGCACGAAGTCAGCAGCGCCGGCCTGTGGCCTGGAGGCGGGGCGATCACCGGACCGGCCTTTTATTCCTATGCCGCGCCCGAGCCGCAGGGCTTTGCCGAGCAGAAGGTCAAGCCTTCGCAGGCCTTCTATCATCCAGAGATGAAGGAATTTCTGTTGATGTACGACGATGTAAGACAGGCTCTCGCGCCGCGCGAGGCACTTATGGATTTTCTGCAAAGCACCTACGTTGCCGCGGCCGATCTGGCACATTGGGACCGCAACGCGCTGGAACGGTAGAAAGCGTCAGGTGATGTTTTGCGCATGAGATCAGTTGTAGCTGCAGTGCTGGCGCTTTTCGCCAGTGCGTCCCTCGTCTCAGCCCAATCCACTGCTGCTGCTAAGCCCCTTGCCGCATCGGACGTGACCGCACCGTCGCTTGCCGACCGAAATCGTGCCGTAACCCTCCGTGTCTTTGAGGAGATTTTCAATCAACGCCGCCCTGAGGTCGCCGCGGACATATACTCTCCTGACTTTCGCAACCATGGCCTTCACCGAGATTCGTCGCTCGAGGTAGATCAGAGCTGGGCGCGCGGCGAACTCCAGGCCTTTCCCGACCTGCACATGACGGTGGTGAAAACTGTTGCTGAGAACGACCTCGTCACCATTCTCTGGATCTTCCGCGGCACCCATGCTCGGTACGGGTACGGCGGTCTCCCCCCTACGGGCACCTACCTGGAGTTCCGTGGCATTACCATCTTTCGCATTGTGAACGGCCGCATCGTGGAAGAGTGGACCACCTTTAACGAGTGGAGTGCTTATTCCCAGGTGCTTCACCATCTGCGCTGGTGGATCGTCGGCTTCATGTGCCTATTCCTTGTTGGATGGCTCTACCTTGGCCACCTCGTTTTCAAGTGGCTCGGACGCAACCGAAGACCTGTACCTGTCGGAGATTTGTAGTAGGTAAGGTGGTACTTTCGTGGACACACTATCCTCTTGGAATGCGTGCGTCGAACCACGAAGCGCATTGTAATAGGACAAAAATGCAGAAGAGCGGGGTCTAGTTATTTCCGTTCAGCTCAATCCCGAACTACTTCGCGGCAGCTCCGATTCGCTTCCACGCTTCACGGCAATCTTCTTCGCTGACGCCCTCCACCTGGTTAAATCGCGCCGCTGCGTTACGCACATGCGAGGCGTTCTCCAACGGCTCCTTGCGCTGCTTGGGAAAAGCGAACTGTGTTTCCGACAACTGATCGCGTTCTGGTTTACTTAGCTCTGCCATGGTTCCCTCCTGGGATGAACACCTGTTGTTTGACTCACCCTAATTCGAGTAGGAAGGCGAAGACTTGGTTGGACAAGATATCGCCGAATCGGCAAGCAGGATTTGCAAAGCTTTATGAGCCCAAGGGAACTCGCTTCTGCCGCTCGGGTATGATTGACCGATTATGGCAAACGGTCGCAGCGCCCTTGTGGATTTAACCTTCACCCTCGCGCGTGTCATTATCGGGCTCCTGTTCTCCTGTCATGGAGCGCAGAAGCTCTTCGGCATTCTGGGAGGCACTTCGCAACTCGGCCACACCAAAATGATGATCGCTGGAATCATCGAGTTCGGCGGCGGCTTGCTGATCGCCTTCGGACTGTTCACCCGGATCGCAGCCTTCATCGCCTGCGGTGAGATGGCAGTGGCTTACTTCACCGTCCACGCTCCACATAGCTTTTGGCCGATTATCAATAAGGGCGAGCTTGCGGTGGCGTACTGCTTCTTCTTTCTATTCGTAATCGCCCATGGCGCTGGACCCTATAGTCTCGACCGCCTGCTGCGCCGCAAGCTATAGGTTCGGATCGCCAAGTTCACCACGACTCGCGGCCAAAGCCTTCCCACGCAGCGAATGTCTCTAGTAACCGGTTGCAACTCCGCTCGCCAACAAACTGCCGCGCCGGACAATGCAGCAAGGTAGTGTCTGTCGCGATACTGTTGAATTGCCTGGGATGCCGGGAAGGTAGCTCAGTCGAGCCCCGGCATCAAAAGGTTGTGCCGCGACATATATAGGACTGGGAATCTTCCGATAACAGGGAGATAAAATGGCGCTTTACTCAAATGCGCCACCCCACCATAGTCTTTTGCGGCCCAGCAGGTATATTGCTCCTGGCCCTAACTCTTTCCCAGGCTCAACAAGTGTCGCCGCCCGTCACGGGTTCTCCCATACCCGGACTACCCGGCTACGGTGTAGACCTAGGACTAGACTCAGCCACCGGCGAGGTTGCCGAACTGCTCATCTACCACGGGCAGCAGCAGGTGCAGGCGTTGAAGGTTTGCACGCCTTCTCCGGTGCCGCGTGAAAGTCCGGTTGGGACCATCGATACAGCCGACTTCAACTTCGACGGACACTATGACCTGGCACTGGAAGTCGCGGCCAAGAACGGCAATGCGTCCTACTGCATTTGGCTTTACAACCCGAAGACAAACAAGTTTGTCGCCTCGCCCGCGTTGTCGAAGCTCGCAAATCCCAGCACCGATGCCAAGACTCACCACGTCATCTCTTACATCAAGGGAGACTGCGCGATCTGCTATCACCGCGAGAGCTATCGCTGGTCGAAAGGCCAACTTGTCCCCGTACGCGAAGAATCTGTGGCGCCGGCTGATTTGGGCCTGCAGCTACCCGGCGGTTGCGGATGGCTGCGTACTGTTCGCGAAGAAAAGCATGGCAAAATGCAGTTCGTCAGCCGCACTCAGGTCAATGACATGGGACAGGCCTGCACCCCATAAGCACTTTTCAGAGCTTCGTCATCCTTTCAGAAACCCACCTGACTATTCCGCTGACGGAATCTCCGCAGCGGAGCGCACGAATCTCATCTCCTGGGGTGAGAAGTCGTTGTAACGACCCGATACGAGCTGCCGTTCGCGGGCAGCAGGCGGCATAGCCCGCAATGCACGAATCACGTTCTGAACCGCGGGACGCTGCTCGCTGACCTGCGGACTCGTGTGTTTTGGTGGGCTGTAGCTTGCAGTAGAGTACGACGAAGCGCCCCGTCGGTAAGAAACGTTCATCACGGTGACCGCGTTGGACCTCGGCGGCATCGGCACCGTCTGGTATTCGGGAGCGCTGTATTGTGCGGGAGCTGGCTGCGCCGCGCGTGCGGTATTCACGTAAGCTGCGGGAGCGACCGGCGGATTGCTCACCGGAGAGTAGTACGGGGATGGGTACGAGTAATACGGATAACAGGGGTAATACGCAGAGCATGGGGGCGCATATCCATAGTACGGATACGAGTACGGATACGCGGGCCAGTATCCTCCCCAGCCACCATATCCTCCCCAGCCAAAGCTGACTCCGATGCCGAAGCCCCATCCGGGATAGCCCCAGCCACCACCCCAACCGTAACCGGGATAATAACCGCCGTGCCAGCCACGGTAATAACCCCTACCGTAATAGCTGCCACCGTGATAGCCACCACCGTAGTATCCACCGCCGTGATAGCCACCACCCCAGCCGCCACCATGGTATGCACCCGCTGCGCTCGCCCCGTGATATCCACCACCACCACCGCCGTGGAAACCGCCACCGCCGCCATGGAAGCCGCCGCCGCCATGCGGACCGGCAAAGCAAACCGGAGCTGCGAGAAGAAGGAGAGATACAACAAGTGACGGGAATACGCGGAGCAGAGAGGCTCGGTTCATTGCATCCTCCTCGGCCAGAGGGTTCGCCCGGCTACAGCAAAAACGACGCATCGGGCCTTTGTTGCAGACCCGCCCGGCAATCGCCGATTTCGCGCTCGCTGAGGGCGAAGCGAACAAGCTCAGTATAGACCCATTAGCGTCAATCGGGATCGAGGATAACACCACACAGGTTCATCACTCCCCGCCTGCGGGAAACCCTGTTAGCGCTGCAGTTCATGCCGGATTAGAAAGAGTGGGGCCGCGCAAGCGTCCTAATGCCCTGAACCCCAGATGGATCCACGGTCGCACTTCAAAGCACGCTGAAGGCGCTCCACCCGTTTGGCGTGACAAACAGCCTTACTTCGACTCCCTCAACTCCACGCCGAACTTCTTGGCGGCAGCCTCTATCCGTTTCCAGGCTTCGTGGCGATCCTCTTGGCTTACGCCTTCCACCTGATTGAAACGCGCCGCAGCATTGCGAACGTGTTCGGCGTTTTCCAGTGGCTCTTTGCGCTGCTTTGGAAAGGCGAATTGAGTGTCGGGGATGCGGTCGCGCTCGGCTTGATCCAGCTTTGCCATATGAGTTCCTCCGAGAAAGATCGGTTCTGCGGACGGGTAACACTGTAGCCGATCCGCGTTAGATACGTTGGATGCCGACTTTCTTGCCGGAGGAGGGTGAGCGGCGCTTCACACCGCAATTCACACCTATATTGCGGCAGTTGAACGGAGCACCTCTCGCCCGTGTTGCTCAGTCGGGACGCCCGGCAAAAGGTCACCTGTGCGCGTCAAAAACGTTCGCACATCACAAAAAAATTGTATGTGCGATATTTTGTTTTCAACAACTTGGACTACTTTTCTGTCGCAAATATTTGAGCCCCAAGGACTTACACGTAAATATTTCATTTCAAATAACTTAGCGGGTCTATTTTCCGCGGGACACCCTTGGTGTCCTCGGGTGAAGTTTACGAGTTGCTGAAGTGACTTGCACTAGAAAAAGCCGCCACGCAGGTTACGAAGGTGGTGGGCGAGTTTCGAAATGGGAACAATCAGGTTATGCCAATCATGCCGGCAGTATCGGCACTGTTTGGATCGGGGCGTGACGGTGATTTCTCCGCACCGTGGGCAGCAGTTCATGTAAATCTCGGAGCCGTGATCGCGCAGAATTCGAGTGGCTACCCGTTCGAGATATGCTTCCCATCCAACAGCCGCCAGACTCAGCCGTGCAATCCCAAGATTGATTGAGCAGAGTGGGTTTGAGAGATTCGCAGATCACGCAGGCCTGACTCGGAATCGGATCGGCATTTGGAAAATGAAATCCCCCGCCAAATGATGGCGGAACGGGGCACCCGGGTGTGTCGCTCACTCAATCATAAGGATTGGAATCTTGACAGCAAACCTAATAGGAATCACAATAGTTTTATGAGAACAACGTCCATGCGATCTGCTGTCAGGAAAACGCGGTCTTTTTCGCTCGAGCCGGAGTTGCTCTCAGAGATCGAGCGCACGAAGGGAAGTGCTTCAGCCAGCGAACGGGTCAATCAGTTGCTGAAGTATGCTCTGGAGACCGAGCGCAAGGCCAGCCTCTACCTGGAGGCGGCGCAGTTTTTCGGCAGCGCGCCCGACGACCGTCCCGAGCGGCAGGCATTCCAGAAGGCGGCGATTAAGTCCTGGTCACGCCGATGACAGCCTGGCGAAAAGGAACCAAGCCTGCGAAATGGTATCCCAGGCGGGGTGAGGTGTGCCTGATCGAGCTCGACAAGCAACGACCGGCCCTCGTAATTTCGAACGACAGCTTGAACGCATATTCTCTTGACGTTTGTGTCCTGCCCATCTCGACCGCCGAGCATAAGGCGTTTTCCTTGCGTCCCAGGCTGAAGGCCGGAGAGGGTGGTTTGAATCACGACTCGTGGGTGAAGTGTGACCAGCCAACCACGGTGGAGAAACAATTGGCGATCTATCCTCCGCTGGGGACGCTGCCAGCGGCTTCCATGCAGAGGATCGAAACCGCACTGAAAGTTGCACTCGATCTGGAGTAGGCAAGTCCCAGAGCCTGCCCTGAGCTTGTCGAAGGGTGTGGCCCAAAGGGGGGCGAACCTGTGGCACCAGGCCCCAACTTCGCGTTTTGAGGAGATTTCCGTATCTACCCTTTACCCTCGCGTGCGAAAATAGCTGCTCGATTTCGGGCTTGATCGCACGTACGAGCAGCGCTTTGCGGAAGCTTCTGAACGGAGGAAATGAATTGTGAGTGCCGCTCCAGCCAGGGCTCCCATTCTGGATGTAGTGCCTGCAGAGCCGACGCACAGGATCATTCAGGTCTTGTTCGGCGTTTACATGATCGCAATGGAGGTTCTGCTTATCTATGTTCTCGTGAAGATATGGCCTGACCAGATTCCGGCAGACAAGTCGGCGAACATGGTTAGCCTTTTCCGGCATCCCCTTGCCATGTCCCTGGAGCGAAGATTTCTTCTCATCGTGATAGTGGTGGGAGCGCTTGGCAGTTACATCCACGCTGCAACATCGTTCGCCGATTTCATAGGCAACAGGACGTTCGTGAAGAGCTGGTCCTGGTGGTATCTGTTGCGGCCTTTTATCGGCGTAGCGCTCGCCATCCTTGTCTACTTCGGTGTTAGAGGAGGACTGGTCTCGGCTTCGACCGGTGCGGACAGCCTCAGCCCCTATGGTGTCGCCGCAATCGCCGGTCTCGCAGGATTGTGCTCCAGGCAAGCTACCGACAAGCTCAGAGAAGTCTTCGAAACGCTCTTCAAGACTGACCACCCGCCCGATCGCGACCACAAGCTGAAAACATAAGTGGCGGGGTGAAGTGCGACCATCCGACGACGGTGGAGAGACAATTGGCGATCTATCCACCGCTGGGGACGCTTACCGTGGCCTCGATGCAGAGAATCGAAACTGCTCTGAGGATCGCACTCGAGCTGGAGTAGGCAAGTCCCAGAGCCTGCCCTGAGCTTGTCGAAGGGTTAGCCCAAACGACGGGCGAACCTGGAGCACCAGGCTGCCCGGCACCAACCGTTTTCATCGTTACCGATCTTGTTATCATGGCCTCCTTATGATTTGGACGTGCGATGGGGTTAAATACTGGTCTGAAGTGGCGGCACAGGTTACTACTGCCGCAGCTATCGTCGGCGGCGCGTGGTGGTTTCTCTACACGACGCAGTTTAAGCCGAGAATCCAGTTTGACGTTGATTGCCGATTCCTTACACTCCAAGTGGGACAAAACAGTTATTTGGCCGAGGTTTCACTGATTTTTGAAAACAAGGGTTTCGTCGAGCATCGGCTTTATGACTTATCGCTCTCGATTCACGGGCTTTCGTCAGAGCGCCTTGCCAGCACTATCGAACCGAGCACGAAGATTTTCGATCGAACCTTGTTCCCGCGGCAGATTATCGTGCCGTCTCGGTACAAATGGTACTTCGTCCGGCCAGGGGTAAAGCAGACAGTAACCTATCAAGTGGCTTTGAGCGGAACCAGGCCCGATAATCCAAGTGACAGCGGGATTCAGTTATATGAAGCGAGCGGCTTGGCCGCATACAACGCGGCGGGTGTTTCCCGTTGAACCATGCCCCGCCACCCACCCAACCGAAGCCTAGATGTGACACCCTCGTGTATATTGCTCAATCAGAATGCTTGGCCGGCGCACCGCCCTTGCCCCGACCACCGCCCAAATTACCAATAGGATATCTGATCGGATTGAGTCTGGAATATTTCGTCGTATGTCACAATCTCTACTCCGACTTCTCCGCTCCGCAACTCAAAAGTCTTCTTGTCGGCATCGTTATTTGGGCTGCGACCGATCAAGACCGCGAGTTTGGGATTCCGAGGAACATAACCTAACGATTTGATTAGACTAGAGCTTCGGTATTACGGGAATCGCCGAGATATCTCGCGTAGTCTCTGACCTGATCCATCGTTGGCCAGTCGAAGAGCCTTCGCCAGCGGAAATTGCAGCTCTGGATGGTGGTCTATGGGAGAAAAGGCGATGAGGTCTGTATCAGCGGCACAGACGACGGCGTCAATCTGCGCAAGGGCGCTACCAGTCTCAAATCGCAGATAGCTGGTTATTCTCTCCATCGGCAAGACTTCGACGATGTGTCGCCTCCATCTGGCCTCCCGAACAAAATCTTGGGATTCCAGCGTCTGGAAATTGCCGACTGACGTGTATATCAGGTTCATCTAACTTTCAACTTTACTCGACACAAGAAAACGGGGTGGGCTGGCGCCCACCCCGCTTTAACTACTCCACCTGAGTTCCAGTCCAGTCCGGTTAGACCAGTCCCAGGTCCAACATAGCGTCGGCAGCCTTAATGAGCCGCCGATGTTGAAAGTCAGGCGAGCATCATTCGCATTGGTTGCAACTTTCGGTTAAAGGGATTCAACACAAGACCGAATTCTTCCAGAGTGATCGCACCTAACAGTGCTTCGTCACCCGGTTCGCCCAGAATGACCGGGGTGTGTCCCTCCCCTTGTGGAAGCGAGAGATGGCATTCGGATACTTGGCGCTCGATGGTAGTTCCGTCAGCCAGGCTAAAGGTGACGCTCCGTTTTGGTTGCAGGCCAAGCACTCGCACGTCCTCAGCGGGCACCAGCGTATAGGTTGCGCCGCTGTCCACAAGGAAGTTTACCTTTGCCTGTTTTCCGGTGGGGCCGGTCAGCAGGCCTTCAACAGACGTTAGGCCCATGCAGAAGCTCCTTCGAACGGAAAGAGTACATAACCTAAGTCTACACACACGAACGGGGTGGGCTGACGCCCACCCCGTTGGCGATACTGCACGTAGATTTGGGAAGCTCCGGAGTGATTGTTTGCACTCCTGGGATTCCCCAGGGTTAGCCCAAAAGAAGGGCGAACCCGGGGCACCCGTTTCACCACGCTAAAGCGTGGTGCTTCCACCGGCACGGCTGAAGCCGTGCCCTTTCAAAGCAGCTACACCAGGCCCTGGTCCAGCATGGCGTTGGCGACCTTCAGGAAGCCGCCGATGTTGGCGCCGTTCACCAGATTGCCCGGCGTGCCGTAGGTTTCGGCCGTCTCGAAGCAGTTCTTGTGGATGGCGATCATGATGTTGTGCAACTTCTTGTCGACTTCTTCGCGCGTCCAGCTCAGGCGGGCGCTGTTCTGCGCCATCTCGAGACCTGACGTCGCGACGCCGCCGGCATTGGCAGCCTTGGCCGGTCCATAGAGGACTTTCGCCTCGAGGAACAGCTTGGTGGCATCCAGAGTGCTCGGCATGTTGGCGCCCTCGGCAACCACCTTGCAGCCGTTGTTGATGAGGTTCTGCGCGTCCTTGGCGTTGATTTCGTTCTGGGTGGCGCTGGGGAACGCACAGTCGGCCTTGATGTTCCACAGGGGGTTGTAGCCCAGCTTCACATCGGCCGGCATGAAGACAGCCTTCTTGTACTGGTCCGTGTACTCGCGGATGCGGCCGCGCTTCACGTTCTTCAGTTCCATGACCCAGGCCAGCTTCTCGCGATCGATGCCGTCGGGATCGTATACCACACCGTCGGAGTCGCTGAAGGTGATGGGTTTGGCGCCGAAGTCGAGCAGCTTCTCGACCGTGTACTGCGAGACGTTGCCCGCGCCGGAAACCAGGCAGAGCTTGCCTTCCAGCGTCTGCTTGCGGCTCTTGAGCATCTCGTCGGCAAAATAAACGCAGCCGTAGCCGGTAGCTTCCGGACGAATCAGCGAGCCGCCCCAGGCGAGGCCTTTGCCCGTGAGAACGCCGGTAAACTCATTGCGCAGCCGCTTGTACTGGCCGAACATGAAGCCGATTTCGCGTCCGCCTACGCCGATGTCGCCGGCCGGGACGTCGGTGTCGGGGCCGATGTGACGGCAGAGCTCGGTCATGAAGCTCTGGCAGAAGCGCATGACTTCGTTGTCGCTCTTGCCCTTGGGATCGAAGTCGCTGCCGCCTTTGCCGCCTCCCATGGGCAGGGTGGTGAGCGAATTCTTAAAGACCTGTTCGAAGGCCAGGAATTTCAGGATGCCGAGATTGACGGAGGGGTGGAAGCGCAGTCCGCCCTTGTAGGGGCCGATGGCGCTGTTCATCTCAATGCGGAAGCCGCGGTTGACTTGGATGTTGCCCTGGTCATCGAACCACGGAACACGGAACATCAGCACCCGCTCGGGCTCGGTGATGCGCTCGAGAATGCGGGCGGAGATGTACTCGGGGTGCCGCTCCAGTACCAGACGCAACGACTCTAAAACTTCCTGCACGGCCTGGTGGAATTCCGGCTCGGCCGGATTCTTCGCTTTCACCAAGGCCATAACATCGGTGATGTAATCGGTTGGCGTTTTGATCGCCGTGGTCATTACTGGCATATAAGAAGGTCCTCCTTAAGGAACCTTTTGTTACTAAGGCCGGGCCCAGGAGGCTACAGGAGTGGCCTTGGGCCACAGAGTATTTCAGTCCTGCCCGGGTGGGTTTGCGGTGACCGCTATCACGCCGGAACGTGACTGGCGAGCGGATACGCTGTTCTGCAGGCCAAGCCAAGCCCTCCGACAATACTCCCGAATTGGGCATGGCCGCAACTGCGACATGCAGCAACGGCTTGACAGTTGGGGGATGCGTAGATTAGTCCCCCCGCTTCAGGCCAACCTGACCTATCATGTTTGCCCTATGCCGACTAAAGCTGTTGCCGCCAAAGCGTCATCCCTTGATTCTGTTTTCGATGAACTGAAGGCGATCCTAATGTCCCACGCTGTGGGACTAGCGGAACGCACCGGCAAAGTCAAGAATAAGCGCGACTACCAGCTCAATAGCGAAAAGCCGGTTGTGATCGACGGGCGCAAGCGCGATGAGATGTATTTCGCCGGCCTGATCCAGCAGAAAGATTCGGTCGGCTTCTATTTCTTTCCGGTGTACTGCTGCGATGAGCTGAAGGCGCGGCTATCGCCCGAACTGTTGAAGCATCTGGATGGCAGAGCTTGCTTTCACTTCAAGCGGCTCACCCCCGCGCTGAAGAAAGATATACAGGCGGCGCTGAAGATCGGACTGAAAGCCTATCGCGAGCGGAAGTGGATATAGCGTCGCTCGCAGAACAGCAGGAAATAAGGACGAGCATATGATGCGGCCTCGGTTGAGATCGTCATGTTTGACCGCAATTCTTAGCTTCTTGCTGAGCTTCGTCGTTCTGCCTTATGCCGGAGCGCAATCCTGCGGCTCGCAGGGCATCGCGGTTCAGGTGCTGGGCTCCGGCGGCCCGGAGCTGCAAGACAAGCGAGCCTCCAGCAGCTATCTGGTGTGGGAGAACGGGCGGGCGCGGGTGTTGATTGACGCCGGCGGGGGAAGCGCACTGCGCTTTGGCGAGAGCGGCGCCACGATGTCGCAACTGGACGTGATTCTGTTCAGCCACTTCCATGTCGATCACAGCGGCGATTTCGCGGCGCTCATCAAGTCGTCGTGGTTCGAAGATCGCAAACGACCTCTGCCGATCTATGGGCCTCCGGGCAACGACTTTATGCCTTCGACCACAGAGTTTGTATCGGACCTTTTCGGCGACCACGGGGCGTATCGCTACTTGAGTGAACTGCTGGTGGCGGGAGAAGGAGGCAATTACTTGATGCAGCCGCACAACGTTACTGCCGATTCGATGCCGGTGGCCGTGTTTCACAGCGGCGATCTCACCGCCTCCGCAGTTCGAGTTATTCACGGCGGCGTTCCGGCGCTAGCCTGGCGGGTAGAGGTTGGCGGCAAGAGCATTGTCTTCAGTGGAGACACCAATGGCGAGGGCAACGGCCTGGTTCGCCTTGCGACGAACGCCGACTTGTTCGTCGCGCATAATGCCGTTCCGGAAGGCGCCACGGGAGTCGAGCGGAAGCTGCACATGCCTCCCTCGGTGATTGGGCAAATCGCAGCCGATGCGAAAGTCAAGAACCTGGTGCTGTCACATCGGATGCTGCGAACGCTGGGCAAAGAAGATCAGACCAAGGCAGAGATCCGAAAACGGTATACCGGGCCGCTGACGTTCGCCAACGATCTCGATTGCTTTCCGGTGGAGTAGAATCTCTGCTCTGTTTGATCGTGGACCGTCGGCTACTTCGTCTTGTTCATCCATACTCTCCACGTTAAGGGTCCGATTTCCTGGTTGGCGGGGGGTTGCCCGGCCAGCTTCAGCGTCAGTTTGATCTGGCCGTGATGGTAGCCCTCGTGCCAGATCATGTGTTGAAGCAGCAAGATGGGATGGTCGAAATGGAGCTCCATCTGCCGGCCTGCCTCTAATCTGCCCTGCACCGCGTCACGAACTGCCTTTGCGCTTTCGTTCAGCATCTCGGCCATGCGATCGCGATCGGATACCTGAACCCATTCGTCAGGAAGCGGGCGGGCGTACTCGGGGGCATCTTCTGAGACAAAGACCAGGCGGACGTAGTGGATGTGCGCGAATAGCTCGCCGATCGAGGGACTGCCCTCCATCGACTTGAGCGTGAGCGCATCTTCCGGCAGCGCGCGAAGCAGGTTGATCAGGATGGTGTTGTTACGGTTCCAGGAATCGAGCAGCGCTGGGAGCAGGGATTGAGCACTGGAGTTCGACATAAAAAGTATTCCATCAACCAATTCCGCCGATTCTACACGAGTTTTGATATGCAACCGTAGGGTTGCATTTTCTGCAAACGAGCGGTATTATGCAACCTGGAGGTTGCACTTATATGGCAGATCGTATCGAGAAGCGGATTGAGCTGGAGGCGCCGGTTTCGCGGGTATGGCGCGCGCTGACCGACTATCGCGAATTTGGCGAGTGGTTTCGGGTAAAGCTGGAGGGACCGTTCGTCGAAGGCCAGATGTCGCGCGGTCGGATAACGTGGCCCGGCTACGAGCACGTCATATGGGAAGCGAAGGTGCAGAGAATGGCGCCCGAAACGCTCTTTTCATTCAACTGGGGGCATATCAAGTCGATGGACAAGGAGACGTACTCACCCGACCCGAACGCCCCGACTACCCTAGTGGAATTCAGGCTTGAGCCGACGAAAGACGGGACGCTGCTCTGCTTACCGAATCTGGCTTTGACAAGTTGCCCGCCGACACGCGCGAGGAGTTCTTCCGCAGGAACGATGGCGGCTGGACGCAGCAGATGGAGAACATCGAAAAGCATGTCGCGAGCCAACCGTAGTTCCGCTCGCCCGCGGCTCAACCATGCGCTGGTGTTTGCCGCGCTTGGGCGATGAGACGCGGCTGGCTTTGGTGAGGAAGCTGGCTGGCGGCGAGGCCCGTTCAATCACTCACCTGGCATCGGATTCGAAGCTGACGCGGCAGGCGATCACCAAGCATCTTCGCGTCTTGGAGACAGCGGGAGTTGTGCGTGGCGTGCGCGAAGGTCGTGAGAGCTTGTTCGAACTCGATCCACGACCGATTGAGGGACTAAAAGCGTATCTCGAATCGGTTTCGGAACAGTGGGATCAGGCGCTGGGACGATTGAAGGCGTTTGTGGAGAGGTGATGCCGTGTGAAGTGCGAACCGTTCCAGACCGAGTTTCAGTAATGACTCGCAGCGGGTATCTCAGCGGAGCGAAATGCAGTGCACGTCGGGTTAGTCGGAGGTGCCTTGATGCCGCCGTAGTCCGGGTTGAAGTTGATCTCCATGTCAATCCGGTGCGGATCGGTGGGCCGCCGAAATCGCATGCGTTCCATAGCGAACACGGCCGCCTCATCCAAGCCGTACCCAAGCGGGCGTACAACGCTAATGTCGTGAGCGCAGCCGTCCTTACCAATGAGGGCCGAGAGGAGGACAGTTCCCTTCACGTGCGCTTTGGCCGCTTCGACCGTATAGGCGGGTTCAATGTCGTTGCAAAGAGGCGACTGCAATTGCGTGTGGGGACATGGTTTGCCACCCTCGAGAACGCAGACACCATTGTCGATTACTACTCGCGGAGGACAATCAGACTGCGCTTGTCCCATGCAGCAGGTCGCCAACCCTAGCAAAAGCAACATCGACGCAAGGCGAATGCTCATTAGAAGTTCAGTTTTGGTGAAGAACTTGGAAATCCCATCCTGTCCGCAACCGCAGCGGACAGGATGGGGCATCTCAATTCTTACTGACAACTGACCACCGACAACTGACAACTACTTCGCCTGGAAGCGCTTGTTTACTTCAGGCCAGTTCACCACGTTCCACCATTCTTTCAGGTAGTCGCCGCGGCGGTTCTGATACTTCAGGTAATAGGCGTGCTCCCACACGTCGTTGCCCATGATGGGATAAAAGCCCTGCGACATGGGATTGTCCTGGTTAGGCGAGCTCATAATCTGCAGCTTGCCGCCATTGTCGCGTACCAGCCAGGCCCAGCCACTGCCAAATTGCTTCAGGCCGGCGTCGTTGAACTTTTCTTTAAAGCTGTTGAAGTCGCCGAACATACTCTTGATGGCATCGGCGATGGCTCCGGTCGGCTCGCCGCCGGCGTTGGGTCCCATGATGGTCCAGAACATGGAGTGGTTGACGTGGCCGCCACCATTGTTGCGCACGGCGGTGCGAATCGCTTCAGGAACGTTGTCCAGGCCCTTGAGCAGCTCTTCGGCGCTGAGCTTTTGCAGCTCAGGAGCTTTTTCTAACGCGGCGTTGACGTTGGTGACGTAGGCCTGGTGATGCTTGTCGTGATGCAGATGCATAGTCTGCGTGTCGATATAGGGTTCAAGGGCTGAGTAGTCGTACGGCAGCGGTGGAACTTCGAATGCCATGCTGATTCTTCCTCCAATGGCTGTGATGATCGAAAACGATTGCCGGGTGCAAAAGCAGACTGCTGCGAGGCCGGAGAACAATTATAAGGGGAAGGGGCGAGGCCCTGCTGTTGGCTCAACCGGGAGCTTCCGTCGGCCTGAGTTTTGCGCTTGCAACCGCAACTTTAAAGTGACAAGCTTCCCTGCGATGGAGTCTTTGAAGCCTGAGTCCGGGGGGCGGAATAAACCGGGTCCCCCACCGGCCGCGCGCGAATGGTGGACTTGGGCCATCCTATTCTTGCTTATGGTTGCTGGGCTCTGGTATGGAAGGTACAGATCCAGCCACGGCGGAACGCATTTACTCGCAGATACGTCGGTGTCTTTGCTGTTGATCTTGTTCGCCGCTCAAACTCTTTGGAAAGAGCGGATCAGCCTGCTGAGCTGGTTTTGGTTCGCCATGGCCCTTCTGGCGGCAATCGTGTGGGGAGTCTCCGCAAGCCGCACCGGACTCCACTTCTAAACGGACCGGGCTTCAGCCCGGAACAACTTCCGCCGCGGCTGAAGCCGTGAGATTGACATCAGGCTATTCACCACGCTAAAGCGTGGTGCTTCCACCCGGGGCTTCGCGATGATAACTGCTCGGGAGGTTATTCCGATGCGAAACACTCCACCCGACTACAAATTCTTCTTCGTCCACTGATCGACGCGATCCAGAGCCTTATTCAGGTTCTCCATTGAATTGGCGATGCTGAAGCGCAGGTAGCCTTCGCCATACGCGCCGAAGGCCGTGCCCGACAACGCGGCTACGCCTGCCTGCTCAAGCAGCGCGTCGGCCAGCTTCTTCGACGGCCAACCCGTCTGCTTGATGTTGGGGAAGGTGTAAAACGCGCCATGCGGCATGCGGCACGAGAAGCCCTTGATCTGGTTGAGGCCCTTGACGAACACGTCGCGGCGCTTCTTGAATTCTTCGTTAAAGCGCTCCGGTTCGCTCTGGTCGCCTTTAATCGCCTCGAGGCCCGCACGTTGCGTGAAGGTTGCGGTGCAGGAATTCGAGTTGCTCATCAGTCGCGACATCTGGGCCGCCAGGTCGGGTCGCATCACGCCGTAGCCCATGCGCCACCCGGTCATGGCATAGGTCTTGGAGAAGCCGTCGAGGATGATGGTGCGCTCCTTCATGCCGGGAGCCGATGCGATGCTGTACTGCTCGCCTTCGAACAGCAGGCGTCCATAAATTTCGTCGCTCAGCACCATGATGTCGCGATCGCCAATCGCCGCCGCGATGTCCTTAATGTCGCCCGGCGCCATCACGCCTCCGGTTGGATTGTGCGGCGAGTTGATGATGATGAGCTTGGTGCGGTCGGTGATCAGGCCCTTGAGTTCGTTGACGTCGAGGCTGAAGTCGCGCTCTTCGCGGATCGGGATGGGCACAGCCTTCCCGCCCAGGAAGTTGATCATCGACTCGTAGATGGGGAAGCCGGGGTTGGGATAGATGACCTCGTCGCCTTCGTCGATCAGCGCGAGCATGGTGAAGAACATAATCGGCTTGCCGCCGGGAACGACCACCACTTCATCGGGAGTGACCTTGATGCCGCGCGATTTGGCGACGTTATCGGCGATGGCCTGCCGCAATTCGGGCAGTCCGGCTGCCGGCCCATAGTGGGTGTAGCCCTGTTGCAACGCCTCGATGCCGGCGTTCACAACGTTGGCAGGAGTATCGAAGTCCGGCTCGCCGATTTCGAGATGGATGATGTTCTTTCCCTGCGCTTCGAGGGCGCGGGCGCGAACCAGAACTTCGAAGGCAGTTTCGGTGCCCAGACGGGACATCCGCTTCGCAAGACGCAATTCAGTTTGTGTGGCTGGCATAGGCAAACTCACTCCGGGGGAACGGCGAAAATGCGCAACCGACTATTGTAGCGCCGAAGGGTGGAAGCCTCCGCATTTATGCGGGGGAAGCAGTGGGATGTAGAAGCTGCGCTTCAGCGCGGGATCATCGAAGCTCGCGCCGCTCGGCCTCGGCAATGGGAAAGCGCTTCCGAACCTCCCGCGGCTGAAGCCGATTTCAGAGATGCCGCTAATTTCACCACGCTGAAGCGTGGTGCTTCCACCACAACCCTGCGCTAAAGCGTGGTGCTTCCACCGTGAGACTCAGTCCCCTGCCACCTTCACGTCCTCGGTTCGCATCTGCTGGACTCGGCTATGATGGCGGCCGTATCCGAAGTAGATAAACATGCCAATGATCAGCCAGATGAACAAGCGGAGCCAGGTATCAAATGGCAAGCTGGCCATCAGTGCAAACGAGATGATGATGCCGAGAATCGGCACCAGCGGCACCAGCGGAGTCTTGAATGGCCGGTGCAGGTCGGGCCGCCGTACCCGCAGCACCCAGACTCCAGCGCACACGATGACGAAGGCCAGCAGCGTGCCGATGCTGACCAGTTCGCCCAGAATGCCAATCGGCACCAGCGCCGCGAAGATTGCTACAAAAATTCCGACGGTGATGGAGGAGATCCACGGAGTACGAAACCTGGGATGAACTGCGCCTGCCCAGGCGGGTAACAGGCCGTCGCGCGACATGGAGTAGAACACACGCGACTGTCCCAGCAGCATGACGAGCATGACGCTGCCCAGGCCGGCGATTGCGCCCAGCTTCACCAGGATCGAGCCCCAAACCACGCCCGTGGCATCGATGCCCACCGCAACCGGATCGGCCACGTTCAACGCCGAGTAAGGAACAATCCCAGTCAGCAGGCCGGACACGAGGATGTAAAGAACGGTGCAGATGACCAGCGATCCCAGAATGCCAATCGGCATATCCCGCTGAGGATTCTTCGCTTCCTGGGCGGCTGTGGACACCGCATCAAAGCCGATGTAGGCAAAGAAAATTACGCCCGCGGCTCGCGCAATTCCCGACCAACCATATTCTCCAAACGAACCTTGATTCGGCGGAATGAACGGGTGCCAGTTGGCCACTGCGAGGGCGGGATGCTTGGCGACAAACACACCCGCGATTCCGATGAAGATCAGAACGATGGTGACCTTCACGATCACAATCGCCGAATTGAAGTTTGCCGATTCCTGAATGCCGATGACCAGAATGGTCGTGATCACGAAAATCGCCAAAAAGGCGACCAGGTTAAACACGCCCGTCACCTGCGGCAAGCTCGCGGGGTCGATTCCATTCTGTTTCAGCAGGGGAGCCATCGTCGTCAACAGCTCCCAGCGTCCCTGATACTGCACCAGTACATTGGGTACCCAGTGGTTCGCGACGTGAGTGAATGGCGTGGCGCACAGTTGCGGCGGTATATGAATTCCGAAATCCTGCAACAGACTGACGAAGTAGCCGCTCCAGCCCGAAGCGACGGTGGCGGCACCGAAGGCATATTCCAGGACCAGGTCCCAACCGATAATCCAGGCGAAAATTTCTCCCAGGGTGGCGTAGCCGTAGGTGTAGGCGGAGCCGGCAATCGGAATAAGCGAGGCAAACTCGGAATAGCACAGCCCGGCGAAAACACAGCCCGATCCAGCCAAAATGAAGGACAGCACGATGGCCGGTCCAGCGTACATGGCTGCGGCCGATCCGGTGAGGACGAAAATGCCCGCACCGATGATGGCTCCAATGCCGAGCGTAATCAGGTTCAGGGGACCGAGAGCCCGCTTCAAACTATGCTCGCTGGTATCGGACGCTTCCTCCATCAGCATGCCCAGCGGCTTGCACTTCAGGATATTCGCCATTCAGAGTGTCTCTCCTTGAGATCAAACCCTTGCAGTTGCTTCCTTGCCGCGTCGCGACCAGATGAAATACACGGGGATGCCGAGCAGCACGATGATCAATCCCGGCCATGTGTACTGGGGCTTGTACCGCAACAAGACTACATCAATGAACACAGCCATCAAAATGTAAACCGCCGGCAATACCGGATAGCCAATGGCGCGATAGGGTCGCGGCTCGTTCGGCCGCTTCACACGCAACACAAACAGCCCGGCGATCGTGAGGATGTAAAACACCAGCACCGCAAAGATGATGTAGTCGAGTAACTGGCCGTAGCTGCCGGATATGCAGAGTACGCAAGTCCAGATGCACTGCATGAAAAGCGAATGCGCTGGGGTGCGGTACTTGGGATGTAGCTCTCCCGCGCGGCGGAAGAACAGACGGTCGCGCGCCATCGCGTAATAGACCCGGGCACCAGCGAGAATCAGCCCGTTGTCACAGCCGAAACAGGAGATCATGATGGCGATGGCCATGATGCCTGCACCGGCCGAGCCGAAGATCTGTTGCATGACGGCGGTGGCGACACGGTCTTCCGAAGCGTGCTGGATGCCCCGCGCCACGATGGTCGCCCCGTCTGCGGCGCCGTGCAACGGCAACACGTTCAGGTAGACGACATTCGCCAGCACATAAAGAAGGATGACGGCGCCGGTTCCCAGCGCCAGCGAGAGCGGCAGGGTTCGCTGGGGATTCTTCACCTCGCCGGCGGTAAAGGTCACGTTGTTCCAGGCGTCGGACGAGAACAGCGAGCCCACCTGCGAAACCGCGAGGATGGTGAGCATGCCGACCATTGCAATCGGGCCGCCGATTCCAACTTGCACTGGATGCAGCGCGCTCCAGCCGGCGTTGCGCCAGAAATTGGCGCCGAAGTTGGCGGCGATGGCGTCAGCATTGCGACCGAGGAAAAGCCCGAGCAGTACCAGTGCAAGCAAAGCGGCTGTTTTGGCGAAGGTGAAGACGTTCTGCACCATCGCGCCAGTGCGAACGCCGAAGATGTTCAGCACTGAGAGGAAGACGACCACCAGGATGGCGGCGAGGTTCTGGGTGTTCAGCCCGACATCCATGTTGCCCAGCACCATGGGACCGAAGCGGGATGGGCGGGACCTTCCACAAGTGCAGAATCCAGTGGGTCGAAGAGACGGCCGGGAAAAAGTAGCCGAGAAACTTGCCAAACGCGACTCCGACGGCGGCGATGGTGCCGGTCTGTATGACGAGGAAGAGCGTCCAGCCGTAGAGAAATCCCCAGAGCGGCCCGAGCGATTCGCGCAGGTAGACGTACTGGCCGCCGGCACGAGGCATCATGGCCGCCAGTTCGCCATACGCAAGCGCTCCGGTGATGGTCATAAAGCCTGTCACCAGCCACGCGCCGATGAGCAGCGCTGGCGAAGACGTCAGGCGGGCGATGTCGGCGGAGACGATGAAGATGCCGGAGCCGATCATGGAGCCCATGACCAGCGTGGTCGCGCTGGTAAGCCCGAGACCTTTTACGAACTCGCTATCGGCGTTCGGTGCGGTGGTTATGGTTTTGGTATCGGCGCTCAAGAAGCCTCGGGTTGCGTGGGATAGGCTGTCATCCAGTTTGTCATCCTGAGCGGAGTGAGGTCGCCGCAGCGACCGAACGCAGTCGAAGGACCCCTACCCCCACCTGCAGCTGCAGACCGAAACACCGGGCAGCCGAGGACGTTTCGCATGAATTTACACCATCAGCCGCAGAAATTCCTCTGCTGCCTGTCGTGGCGAGTCTAGCAGGTCGGAAATCACCGCGACACAATCCGCGCCTGCGTCTATTACCGAGCAGACATTCGCGCGGGTGATGCCGCCAATGGCTACCAGCGGCTTCCTGGTCGCGGCGCGGGCAGCACGCAATCCTTCCAACCCTACAACGGGATCAGGGTTTTGCTTGGCGGATGTAGCAAAGATCGGCCCGTAGGCGATGTCGTCGACGGGGCTGCCATCGGCCTGCTTCAACTGTTCGAGATTGTGGGTTGAAACACCGACAATCCTCTCGGGACCGACCACTCGCCGCGCACTCTCAGGCGACAGATCATCGTGCCCGACGTGCACTCCATCGAATCCCGCTGCGAGACACAGGTCGGCGCGATCGTTCATGATGAGCTTAACTTTGCGGTCCAGCGCACGTCGCAGCTCGCGGGCATGGCTCAGCATGGTGCGAGCGTCGCCATCTTTGTTGCGGTATTGGATGAGTTCGACTCCGCCGGCTGCTAGCTCTTCTGCAAACCCAACAATGTGGGATGTCGTTCGCTGAGATTCCGGCAATGAACTTACATCAAGGATGGCGTACAAACGCGGTACTACAAAGCGAAGGTCAGCCACGGAAGCTATTTTGTGCCCTCTTGCTGCCGCGCGAAGAAGCGCTCCATGAACTTGGTATCGATCTGGCCGGAGCGGAATTCAGGATCGGCCATGATTTTCCTGTGCAGCGGAATGGTCGTATAGATTCCCTCGACTACAAACATGTCCAGCGCGCGTGCCATGCGCGAGACAGCCTCTTCGCGGTCGCGGCCGCGGGCGCAGAGTTTCGCAATGAGTGAATCGTAATAAGGAGGAATGACGCCCTCCGCATAAGCTGCCGTATCCACGCGAATGCCAGTGCCACCCGGCAGATTGAAGACATTGATCTTGCCTGCCGATGGGGTGAACTTCTCGGGATGCTCGGCGTTGATGCGGCACTCAATGGCGTGTCCGCGGAAGTAAACGTTGTGCAGGATGACGTCCTCGAGCTTTTCGCCGGCGGCGATGCGAATCTGCGATTTCACCAGGTCGACGTCGGTGGTCATCTCGGTCACCGGATGCTCAACTTGGATGCGAGTGTTCATTTCGATGAAGTGCAGGCTACCGTCTTCGTCCATCAGAAACTCGACGGTGCCGGCATTCACGTATCCGATTTCGCCGAGCGACTTCACCAGAATTCCGCCAATGCGGTCGCGCAGCTCCTGCGTTACAACCACCGACGGCGCCTCTTCCACAAGCTTCTGATGCCGTCGCTGGATGCTGCACTCGCGCTCGCCCAGGCTCATCACCTTGCCGTGTTCGTCAGCCAGTACCTGGAACTCGATGTGGCGCGGCCGCTCGATAAACTTCTCCATATAGAGATCGCCGTTGCCAAATGCCGCTGCGGCTTCCGACTGCGCGCCGTGATAGAGGTTGGGCAGCTCTTGTTCGGAGCGAATGATTCTCATGCCGCGTCCACCGCCGCCGGCCGAGGCTTTCACGATAACCGGATAGCCGATGGTGCGCGCCCACTCTGCGGCCTCGCCCGCCGAGTCGATGATGCCGTCGGAGCCGGGCAGAATCGGCACGCCGACTTTTTTCATGGCAGCGCGGGCTTTTTCTTTCTCGCCCATCATGCGCGTCACTTCCGGCGGAGGTCCGATGAACTTGATGCCGCAAGCCTGCACCACCTCGGCGAAGTTGGCGTTCTCGCTCAGCAGTCCGTAGCCGGGATGGATGGCGTCAACATTGGCGATCTCAGCAGCGCTGATGACGGCAGGAACGTTGAGGTAGCTGTCGCTCAGGCGGGGCGGGCCGATGCAGATGGCCTCATCGGCAAAGCGCACGTGCAGCGAGTTGCGATCGGCCTCGCTGTAAATGGCAACCGCCTTGATGCCAAGTTCCTTGCAGGCGCAGATGACGCGCAGGGCAATCTCGCCACGATTCGCAATGAGGATCTTCTTGAACATGAATGGAGAATGTTAGCTCTTGCGAATGCCGAACAGCGGCATACCGTACTCGACCGGTGCGCCATTGCTGACGAACATTTTCACGATTTCGCCAGTAGCGTCGGCCTCAATTTCGTTCATCAACTTCATCGCTTCAATGATGCAAAGCACCTGGCCCTCTTTCACCGACGAGCCGACAGCGACGAACGGCGGAGCACCGGGCGAGGGTGCTTCATAGAATGTGCCAACCATGGGCGACTTCAGGATGTGCAGATTGGCATCCTCCGATGGCGCCGCTGCTGCAGCCGGTGCGGCGGGACTCTGCGCCGCGGCCGGCGACGGAGGAGGCGGCGCTACCATCGGCTCAGAAACGGGCGTAAACCTGATGGCCTGAGGAACCGGCGGTGCAAACATTGGCGCTCCCGCACCCCGTTTGACATGGAGCTTCAGGTCGCCGCGTTCCATCTCGAACTCGGCAATGTCCTTTTCCACCAAAAATTCGATGAGTTCTCGTAGTTCTTTCTGATTCATCGCATTCCTTCTGTGAAGGGCACGGTTTGAGAGCTGCTGAAAAAATCCCTGCGTAGTACCCCAGGGGCTAAAGTGTCTGCGTGAGAACCTCTGTCGTCCCTACGGGACTCGGGCTCTTTTCCCATTTCACCCAGCGCTGAAGCGCTGGGCTAAGATCTGCTGCGCCTCCGGCGCGGGATTCCTGGCCGTTGTATTCTACCGGCAACGCGAAACTCCAGTTCTCACGCAAACACTAAAACCTTAACGTGATTTCAACGCCGTAGACACCGGCCTGAAGGCCAGGTCTACCCGAAATTCAACTTCTCAGCAGCCTGTGATCTCGACGATGGCGCGCCTGAAGGGTTTCCCTTTCAAAACAGGCTATCTCACTAAAGACCGCTTCAGACTTCGATCAATTCCTTGGTGACCGGGGTTAGTATGTTGGCTCCCCTCGATGTCACAACCACCATATCTTCAATCCGGATGCCGCCCTTTCCGGGCACATAAATACCGGGCTCAATCGTGATGACCATGCCCGGTTGCAATGTCTCCGGCTGAGCCTTGCCCAGCCGTGGCGGCTCGTGAATCTCCAGACCTACGCCATGCCCCGTCGAATGGGTAAAGTACCGGTCCAGCTTGGCCTTATGCAGGACCGAGCGCGCCGCTGCGTCGACCTCACCTGCGGTTACGCCGGGACGGACGGCGGAGATGCCAGCCAACTGTGCGTCCAGCACCGCCTGGTACCAACCGCGCTCCACCCGACCGACGCGGCCGACGTGCACAGTGCGCGTCATGTCAGAGCAGTAATCGCGCAGTATAACACCGGAATCGATGACCACGAATCCGCGCCGCGGGACGGCAGCACTCGATGCACGTCCGTGGGGCAGCGCTCCGCGTTTACCGGCGGCGACAATCGTTTCGAAAGACATCGCATCCGCACCGCCCTGACGCGCGGCGTATTCCAGTCTCGCCGCGACTTCGACTTCTGAGATGCCGGGCCGCAGGGATTCCAGTGCATCGAGATACACCTTTGCGCCCAGCTTCACGGCAGCTCGAATGAGCTTCAACTCCTCAGCATCTTTGATGATGCGCTGCCGCATGGTCAGACCCGTTGTCTCTTTCCAGCGGATACGCTTCGGCGTGAGCTCGCGCATCTGACTGGCAGTGGAGACGGTGGTGAGATCGGCCTCGAAGCCGATGCTGGCAGAGCGAAGCTTGCCCATGAGCGCGGCGGCATCTTTGATCAGCGCGCCCTTGGCGATAACGATGCGGGCGCCTTTCACTTCTTCGCGCGCC
Source organism: uncultured Acidobacteriaceae bacterium (assembly GCA_963846795.1). Taxonomy (GTDB): domain Bacteria; phylum Acidobacteriota; class Terriglobia; order Terriglobales; family Acidobacteriaceae; genus CAVVDY01. Next base: position 30,329 of record CAWJXJ010000008.1, on the reverse strand, counting down.
TGAACGGTGTAGCGCCCGTCGGTGAAGAACGTTTTACGTCCGTTGAGAAACAACAGCAGCCCATTGCTGCCGGTGTATCCGCACAGGTAGCGCAGGTTCGCGGGATGCGTGACCACGAAGCCGTCGAGACGCTCGGTGGCGAGGGTTTGGCCAAATTTGTTTTGCCGGGCAGAGAAGTCCATCAAAGGAATTGTAGACGGAACGACATTGGCGATTCATCACAAGCCTTCCGGCGTTTCGTCACAGACGAGGCAAGGATTTGGCAGCTAGCTTTGGGTAAGTTCTTCTCAATTCAGCCCGGCAGGGCAGCACAATTCCTAGCCCAGCACGTGAGTGCTGGGTGCTTGGGTTCGTTAATCCAGAGAGTCCGAAGGACGGCACATGGGACATACCTTCAGCGCAAACATATTTCACGTTGTCTTCGCGACGAAACACCGGGATAATGCGATCTTAAATCCGGACGAACTCTGGGCTTATACAGCCGGGATAATGCGGAACATTGGTGCGGAATCGATTTCGATCGGCGGAACCCAAAACCACGTGCATCTGCTGCTGAGACTGCCGCCTCATATTGCGGTGGCGCAGGCGGCGCAGAAGATCAAAGCAAACTCATCGCGCTGGTTGCGAGAGTCCGGCAGATGGGAAGGATGGCAGGAAGGCTATGGCTCCTTCTCCGTAGGCATCTCAAGTCTTGGAGCAGTTTGCCGGTATATCCGCAATCAACCTCGACATCACGCAAAACAAAGCTTTGAAGATGAATTCATGGCTTTGTTAACCCGCGGACGAATCGTGTTTGATCCTTCAACTGTTTTCGAGTAGTGCCGTCCTCCGGACTCAACTAGCAATTGTCCTCGCCACCCAGCACTCACGTGCTGGGCTAGGAATTGTCTCGCCCTGCGGGCTTCGAAGCAGCTCTATGCCCAAATGGTGGCCCTGACGTGCGCGAACGCTGATAAACAGTTCGAGGTTCAGAACTCGCTATCGCTCGAGACTGTCCCGGGACGACAACGCGATCTTCATCTGGCACGGCATTTATTGTTGGCAATGCGATAATTTCCCCCTTATCCTGCTGAAACGCTGAGTTTCCACTCCTTGGGCCAAATGCAGAATTCATCGTCTCCCGCCTTCGATTCCACACGTGCCTGGGTTGTCGCATGTGCGGCCTTTGTCGCAAGCTTCGTTGCCTATGGCTTCCTTTATGCCTTTGGCGTCTTCCTCAGGCCGATGGGATCGGCCCTGGGCGTCGGTCATGCTGTGATGGCAACGCTGTTCTCATGCATGAGCCTGTCCGGCTACCTGCTCGGTCCGCTCACCGGCGATTGGGCCGACCATGTCGGTCCGCGCAAGGTAATGATGGCGGGCGCTGTAGTTTTCACCGCCGGAGTGATCGCTACGGCTCACGCCACCAGCTTCCTGGTGGCCTTTCCGTGTCTGGGCATCGGAGTTGGCGCGGGGTTGGCGTCTGTCTACGTTCCTTCGCTGGCAGCCGTCGGCGAATGGTTCAAGAAAGAGCGTGATGTTGCACTTGGCGTCGCGGTCAGCGGAATTGGAGTCGGCACGCTGGTAGCCGCCCCGCTGGGTGCATGGCTGGTGCGCGAGTATGGCTGGCGCAACACGCTGACCATTGAGGGCCTCGCAGGCGGCGCGCTGCTGCTGCTCAGTGGCTTCTTCATGTTCAAGCCGCCGGTCAAAGTGGAAAGCAAGAAGGGCAGCCGCGCAGTTTGGGCGAAGGTGCGAAGCCGCGCGTTTCTGATGGTGTTTCTCTCCCGGCTGCTCAGCGGCATTCCCGTATTCGTCACCATGGTCTACCTGCCGGCGTTGGCGACGAAAGAAGGCGTCGGCGCTGTTTCAGCGGCTGCGTTGGTCGGCTACATCGGAGCCGGAAGCCTATTGTCACGGATTGGCCTGAACACGGCAGCGGAGAAGATTGGGGCCATCGTGCCTTTTCAGTTCAGTTGCGTTTTGGTGGCAGTGGCCTGCGTTATTTGGAGGTTTGCCTACTCGTATCCTGCGCTCATCGTCTTCGTTGTGGTGATGGGCATCTCGTACGGAGGAGTGGCGTCACTCACACCGGCTGTAGCAATTCAGCTCTTCGGCCTGGAAAGCATCGGCGAGCTGCTCGGTTTCCTGCTCTTGTCGTACGGGGTGGCAGCGGCGGTAGGACCACCCATCGCGGGCTTATTGGTGGACCGCAGCGGCAATTACCGCGATATCATTTGGTTCGCTTTGATTGCTTCGCTGGCCGGGATTGTCACGTCATTGCTGATCAAGCGAGCCCAGCCCGCGCCCGAGGCGGACGCCAGTGAAGCGGCAGCCTGACAACGAGAACGGCCGCTGGTGGCGGCCGTTGATTCGAAGTCTGCGCTAAGTTTGCTAGCCGAGCTTGCGGCGCAACACGCCGAGCAAGCCCACCATACCGGTTCCCATAGTCAGAAGCGTTCCCGGTTCCGGCACAACATCACCGCTGATCTGCATCTGGTAGGCGCCATTGTTGTTGGTGAAGACGCCGTTCTGGTTAGCGAAGTATTCGCCATCGACGCCAACGCCGCTGGTGTCCACCGTCCATGACCAGTATGCGACGCTATTGTCGGTTGAACTCAAGCCGATCCAATAGCGTGTGTTCGGAGCCAGCAACTGCGACTGTGACAAAGTGAAAAAGTAATCCTGCAACGAATTGGTCAGCGAGCTGTCCTGCACCGTCGCAATGGTGTAGATGGGATTTCCAGGGTTGATGTTGTTGTCGGCCAGCAACTCGATAGTGAACGAGCCGGTGGGCGTGCCGATGTCTTCCATCTTCAGTCCAACCTCGGTGAGGCTAAAGCCATTTGCGCCGGTGGAGAACGAATCCGACAGGGGACCGAAACCAGCAATGGTATCGACACCGTTGCTGCTGCCACCAAGATTGTCAAAGATAATGGTTGCTCCGGCCGTGCAACTCAAAGCCAGTACAAGAAGTAGCGGAAGCAAGCGCCTCATGCGCACTCCTCCTTTCAAACAACTACGCCTGGGAAGATGAGAACTGCCAGCGCACATCCCGCACGTATTTGCGAGGCAGTTGTGCTTAGGATAATGGCACGACAAGGCCAGCAATACAAATGAAATGCCACTGGGAGCCAGCTTGTGGTTCCCGGAATGACGCCGATACGACGGGCTTGCCGCGAGTGGCCGATCTCAGCTAATTCGCTGATTCTTAGTCAGTTACTCGGGCGTTCACACCCATCTCAGCTCATTCTGCTCAGATCTGCTGCACCACCAGTTCCCCTTCGCCGGTCTGTTTGTGGGCGCGGAGTGTGATCTTGCCGGCGGGAAAGTGGGCAATAGCGTCGCCTCTCACCAGGTAGCTTCCCGGGCCGGGATTGGCACCAAACGGAATTTCCTGCTCTGCTTGAGCCGGGATCGTGAAGTGCTCATAGCCGAGAGCAGTGGCCCGTCCAATCTGATTGACTGCAACAATGATCACCGTCAAGTTCGCCGGCTCATCGGTATGGTTGGCCACAATCACGGAACCGGCGATCCATGCGCCGCTGACCTTTGGCGGGCGTTTCCACTCCACGGTAAGCCCGGCAACTATGGCTAAGGTGAACTCGCGCTGTACCTGAGTTGGAGGAGCGTTGACGTCTGACAATGTCAGAGTGAAATGATATGTGCCCGCAGCGGTCGGCGTTCCAGCAAGGTGTCCGCTGTGCTGGTGCAAATGCAATCCGGGCGGAAGATGGCTGCCCTCCGCCAGTTGCCACGTGTACGGGTTGACGCCTCCGCGAGCCTGCAGTGAAACGTGATACGGAATGCCGGCCTCGGCGTTGGGCAGCGATGCCGTCGCAATGGTGAGGGGATCGATTTGCCAAGCCGCGAGCCGCGTCGAAGCCAGCAGGCAGGCGAGGATCAACAAGCCGAGGGCGAGATCGAACCGAGGTCGTAAACGAAGCATTGTCCCGCCATTATCCACGAATGGCGACGAGGATGGCATCGTTTCCTTAGGGTCAAAAGAGCGGCTGCGAATGTTATAATCCGACTTGCCACGGTGGGTGTAGTTCAGTGGTAGAACTCCGGACTGTGGCTCCGGCTGTCGAGGGTTCGAATCCCTCCACCCACCCCATTCCCAGATAGCGCCCTTGCTGCAAAAGCTTGCGAGGATCCGTGCTATCAACTACCCAGTTCGAAGCGGATTTAGCGGATGCGATGGATCAGGCATTGTTGCGCTGCGACCAGCGGCAATGCGATGAGGCCATCAGCCTGTTGGAGAAAGCCAATCGCATCGTGCCGTCTGATCCCGCGATCTATTTTCATCTGGGATTCTGCCACTCTGGAGGATGCAATCAGCATCCGTTGGTAGATCTCGGTTTGGCGGACGCATACCTGCGCCGCGCGCTGCTGCTGGTGGGAACCGGTTCCGACCGCTTGCTGCGGGCAAAGATCCTCAACGCGCTCGGAAACGTCTGTTCCCGCTCCGCAGCCGATGCGGCCCAGCTCCGGCAGGCGATTGAATATCACGACGAAGCGGCAAAGCTTTACGCTGGCATTGGTCAGCGGGACGCATGGGCAAGAGAGGAATTCAACCAGGCAGGCATATGGTGCGACTTGCCGCAAGGGCAGTTTCCGGATAAGTGGGCGCGGGCGATTGAGCATTACGAGAATGCGCTGAGAATTCGCACCCGAACCCATGATCGGCAAGCCTACGCCTCAGCGATGATGAATCTCGGCACCGCATGGCGGCAGTTGCCGACCGGGGACAAGCAGCAGAATGTGCTGAAAGCGATTCGCTGCTATCGCCGGGCCTGGCGAATCTACAAATCCCAAACCTCCGGCACGCAATTTGCGGAGCTCAGCAATAACCTGGGCAACGCCTGCACCAGCTATCCCGGCCGAGATGGATTGACTGCAGCGCGTCACGCCCGTTATGCCGTGCGCCATTTCGAGCGCGCGCTGGAAATTTGGAATGGCGACGAATACGGCTTCTACAACGCTTTGGCGCAATACAACCTGGGCTGTGCTCACCTTAAGCTGCTTAGCTCAGGTGGACATCGCGGACTAGCCATCACCTGCTTTGCGGCTGCTGCCGAAAGCGCCAAATCCTGCGGACATAAGGAAGTCGAACAACTTGCAGGAGCACAATTGCAGGCTTTGACTTCCGGCGAAACAAGCCTTCAGGAGTGTGATAAACCTTTGTGCACAGCATCAAGCGGCCCAGGAAGATGTCAGTGAGTAGCAACCGAGTATAAGAGACCGCCTATCTCTCAACCAGCTTGATCTCTCCCAGAGGAAGCGGAGCAACATCCACCCAACGCTCGCCGCTGCCCTTCACGAAGGTGACGGAGTCAATCCGAATCTTGCGGCCGTCCTTGAAGTTCTCCCACCGTCGACGCGCAATTTTGAGGACCTGCTCGGCTTCAGCTTCGGTGTCGGCCTTTACCACGGTCAGGTGCGGCATGTAGGGCCATGGCTCGCAGAACTCCAGCCCGTCGACATTGAACTGGTCGTGCAGCTCGCGCATGCGATAAGCACCATAGGCCACCCGAATGAACACGGTCGGAGTGGCAGGAACAAAGCTCTCGACATCGCCCATGGTGATGTCGAATGGCTGCGTAGCGGCACAGATCTCCTGCAACATCTGGATGGCGTGTTCTTCGCTTCCCATGAGCGGGCGCGGAGGAAGGATGGTGATATGGGCGTCGGCGTGGGTATGGGAGGGATGAAGCTCCCGTCGAAGTTCCTCTACGAACATTCCCACTGGGTTGCGTACGTACGCAACAGCCGCGTACTGAAGCCCGATCATGCGTCAGTGATTATAACCCGTGAGTGAAGCCGTGAGTTGCGCCAATGTACGCAACCGCTTGTGAGCCTCGCAGCAAATGAGCTGGGCCCTTCATTGATATAATGAAGGCTCCGTCGGGGCGTAGCGCAGCCTGGTAGCGCACCTGCCTTGGGCGCAGGGGGTCGGAGGTTCGAATCCTCTCGCCCCGACCAAACAAGCCACGCGTTGCCGCTTGCGGTAATTCGACCTGCGGCGAAACACTATGGGCGCATTCGGCAAATTCAAAACCTACGCAGAACGCATCGTCCGCGACCCTAAGGTTTGTGGCGGGGAACCTGTATTCAAGGGAACCCGGGTCACCCTGCGTACCGTCCTTGCGAGTCTGGCGGTGGGCGATCCTGCGGAGGAAATCCTCGCCGATTTTCCCAGCCTGAAACCTGAGGACATCCAAGCCGCCATTGCGTTTGCCGCCGCATCCGCCGAAGAGAACCTGCCCCTTCCCGAAGTTCCCCAGTTTCGATGAAAATCAAGTTGGACGAGAATCTTCCCCTGCGCCTTGCGAGCCTGCTGAAAGAGCTTGGTCACGAAGCTCACACCGTGCATGATGAGAGCCTCATCGGCCACCAGGACAGCGAAATTTGGGATGCGGCGCAAAAGGAATCCAGGTTCCTTATTACCCAGGACATCGATTTCTCGGACATTCGGAGATTTGCTCCCGGTTCGCATCATGGCATCCTGCTCGTGCGCCTCCATTCGCCTAATCGCCAAAACTTGGTCGATCGGATTGTTGAACTATTCCAACGAGAAAGCGTCGTCGGATGGGAAGGTTGTTTTGTCGTTGCCACCGAACGCAAGATCCGCATCCTGCGCCCGCAAACTTCCTAGTAGGGCCCAGAGGTTCGAATCCTCTCGCCCCGACCATCGAATCTCTTCGTCATTGGCCCGTGATTCTCTCCCATCCCCGCCGTTCCGCCGTCTTTCCAGCGCGGTCTGCCCGTCACAAAACCCCGTGATTGCGGTCACTGAATACGCGGGATTCAGCCTGATACAACCACCTACATGAAAAAAGTGGGGAGTCTCTGTCAAACCCTGTCGGCATCCGCCCGGCTGAGAGAAGCCTTGGTTCAGATCGGGAAAACTGAGCATTTTCTGTCCCGCTCTGTGCTGTTCCATATCGGCGACGAATGTGCCGGTGTGTATCTTGTTTGCTCAGGTGAGGTGTGCCTGGAGGTACCGGGCGTGCCGCAACTCACCCGAACTTTCTCCGCCGGCTCCGTGTTGGGGTTGCCCTCGACGTTCTCGGAGAAGCCTTACAGCCTTACCGCGGTATCGGCGACCGAGTGTGACGTCGTGCACGTAGGTGAAAAGACGTTTCTTAAGTTGATGAAGGCTGAGCCTGACCTTTGCCGCCAGGCCATGGACATCCTCAGTCGGGAAGTCACTTTTATCATGTCTGCTCTTCGCAAAAGTGCGGAGACGGTTTCCGAGGCTGCACTCACCTCTGCGGCATCCTAACGCCGGTCAGCGCATGGTCAAGGCATACGAATGAGTTTGCAAATCCGTTAGTCCTGCTCAGGCCACGGGTAAGCACTCGGCGTCTTCGGCAAAGAAACTCCCGTGAGCCGTTGGCAACCCGCCGCTCTCCCGGCTAAACTGCTGCAACGCTTCTCGCGTTTACCTCGTACGCCCTGTCCCGGAGCTACAGTGCCGTCGTCATCACCGTCTTCGGTAGTGGTGCAGTTTCGAATAGGGATGCGTGCCTTTCGCGCGCCGGCGCGAATCGGCATGCCTAGATCCCTCGCTGCGCAAATGAGGCTTGCTCGGGATGACACCCAAACTGCACCACTACCATCGCTCCTATTAACTTGACATCCAGCTCTGGTTTTAGGATTCTTTGCTAACCCTCAACTGCGTCCCCTTGAGCCTCTGGTTGTAAGTGGCCCGGGGTTTCAGTTCGAATCTAGCTATTCCCAACGGAGATTCTTATGCGCGCCCCTGCTCGCTCTGCCTGCTTTACTGGACTTGCCTTCCTGTTCTTCACCATTTGCCAAATAGCCTGGGCCGACGACTGCCCCAACGGAATACTGCCGCCGGGAACAGGACAAGACATCGTCATCAGCGTGTCGTGTGCGGTTGACGGATCGGCGCCGAACGGACTCTATCAGTACGGCAACGTCAACATCATTGCCAACGGGAAGCTCACTTTCGACGATGTGAAGGTCGACTTCTGGGCCAAGAACATACTGGTCGAGAACAACGGCAGTCTGCTGGCGGGCACTACCATGCCCGTCGGAACCAATGGCGGATCACTCACTATCCATCTCTATGGCCCGGACCAGGGCCCGGGCGGCAAGGGCGTTGCGTGTGTCAGCGACGATAAAGGTCAGTGCGGCATCCCTGACAACATCTGGGACAGTAACGGCTCCGAGAAAGTCTGCCTGAATGGAGTGCAGCAGAACTGCAGCGACGGCATTCTCGACTACTTCTATCAGTACATGCCGATCGATTATGACGACGGCAACCCTCAGGCCTACTTCGGGTACAAGGTGTTGGCCGTCTCGTATGGCGGAACGCTGGAGCTGTTTGGCGCCAAGGGCGCGACTTACTCCAATCTGCCGATATCAAGCTCCGGCACGAGTTGGGCGCGACTGAACGCGAGTGTCACTACGACCAGCAATACTCTGACTCTGGACCGGGTGGTGGATTGGAAAAATGGTGACCAGATCGTTGTGACAACAACCGACTATCTGCCTGGGCACTCCGAGCAACTCACCGTCACCTCCAATACGGTAATGGGCACCTACTCGGTGATCGGATTCAAGGAAACTTTGCAGTATCCGCACAACGGCCAGCAATACCCGATTGCAGCAACCGTACCGGCAGGCATCGGTCCCGATCCCGACCCAAATCTACCCCCATGTAATCCGCAGTTGCCCAGCTTGCGTTGCGTCGATACCCGCGCTGCGGTTGGACTGCTGACGCACAGCATCCGCATCGTCTCCGGTGGAGACACGCTGCTCGCACCCTTTCCGGCGCCCTCCACCTATTACTACTTCGGCGGGCATACGCTGTTCCGGCAGGGCTTCAAGGCAGTGGAGATCCAGGGCGTGGAGTTCGCGCAGTTGGGTCAGGGCGGAAAGATCATGCACTACCCGGTGCACTTCCACATGGCACGCATTACCAATCCCGCGAACACCTATGTACTGGACTCTTCCATCAACGAGTCTATGACGCGCTGGATTGTCATCCACTCCACTCAAGATGTCACGGTAGCCCGCAATGTCGGCTGGGAGTCGATCGGCCACGGCTACTACCTGGAAGACGGCACCGAAGCTTATAACAAGTTCTATTCCAACCTCGGCATCTTCGCGCGCGCGGCTGTGATGGCGTCTAACAACTCGGCAGAGAAATACAATCCGCGTCACGTGCCGGGCATCCTGGCTGCGCCGTATCCTGCGGGCGGCAGCGCCCAGCCGCAAGAGCAGGTACCCTATCACAGCGACGTTGACCATCCCACCGACTTTTGGATCACCAACGGATGGAACGACTTCGGCTACAACCACATGGCCGGAGCCGGCACGTGTGGACTGTGCTACTGGCTGGTGCCCGCCTACATCAGCGGCGCATCGCGCAGCCAGAAGTGGGAAGGATACGCGGGCGAGCAATTTTCGATGGACATGGGAGCCACCACGCCGCTGAAGAGCTTCGTGGGAAATTCCTGTTCCACGGCGATGTTGTCGTTCAATACCGTTGGCGACACGTCGCCTTGCAACGGAGTGGTGAACGAGGCCAATACAAACGAGCCGCATCTGATCCCGGTACCCAGTCCCGCGCCTGCGATCAGCGATCCCAAGGCCGATGCCTACTATCCCAAGGTGCTAGGCGGTGGAGGGCGCTTCGCAACCGAGTGTCCGAACGGCGACTGCAGCAATGTGACCAAGCGCTGCGACAACGGCCAGGAGCAGAACTGTGCGGCAACCATCCTGGATCACTTCACCTCTTCGTTCAGTTGGGCACAGACGAATTTCGGCTCGGTATGGTTCCGTCCCCAGTGGTACCTGTACATCAACAGTGCTCTCACGGATGTACAAAACGGCGGCCTGACCATCGTGACCGGCGGCGGGTATACAGAATCCGACAGCATCTTCGGCCATTGGGCGTTGGCCAAGAAGGATGTTTTCGTAGGCAACACGCAGAACCCGAAACTCGGCGGCAGCAAGTATGCCTCGAACGCCGGCCCCGTCACGCCGAACACCGGTCTGAGCTGCGCCAAGCTGAACTCGGGCGGCACCTCGGGCTCGAAATGCTTGGTGCGTGATCCCCAGGGACTGGAAGAGACCGTCGCGCTGCAGACCGGCGCCTTCGCCAACAATCAGCGCCTGCTGAATATCTATGATGGCCCGGCCTATGAATCGTCGAACGCATTTCTCGACATAACCCCGACGACGGGCATTACCGGATGTAACAACGGCTACTGCGGCGACGCTTGGGGAGCCAGCAGCTTGTCGATTGGCGTCGCCAAAGACCTCACCGGTGCGTGCTATCTGCCCAACGCGGCCATCGCGTGGAAGCAGCCCAATGGTTTCTTCTACCCGCCGGCCTTTCATTCTCAGAACCTGTTCTACAGCAATGTCACCATCCGGCACTTTGTCATCGAGCCACAGTTCCTGCCGGGAACCTATCAGACTGATCAGAGCAAAGTAGTTCCACGCTATTGCGGCTATCCCATTCCTGATGGCAACGGGAACGGCGGCCTGTTCACCGGCTTCAGCGACATCGACCGCCAAACCGAACTGAACGACGATGACGGCTCGCTTACCGGCTTGAAATCCACTAACGTTCCGTTACAGGGCGGAACCATTTCAGTGAACGAAGACCCCTTCTTCAGGGCTCCGGTGGAAACTGATGAGTGCGCCTCTAACATCCCGAGTGGAGAGGGAGCGACGGAGCCCATCTACCCAACGGCCAAGACCAGTCCCTATGACTACGTGACCACCGTGGTTTATCCGTCATGCGGCGAGCAATGCAACCAGTCGATCTGGACCGCTCCTTGCACTACGCCGGCCTGCTTTGGCGTTCCCTTGTATCGCGAATATGTGAACCAGGATGAGCTGGGCACCAAGCCTTTCATTCGCATGGCATCGCAAGCCATCGGCCAGCGCAGCAATCTCACGCCTAACAACGGAAGCTTCTACATCGACACCACCACAACGCCAACGGATCAGCAGAGCTTCCCCTGGAAGAACATCTTCCAGGCAAATCAGAAGTATTACGTGTTCCTGTTATTTGCCAAGCCGAGCACAACCCAGACGTACTCCATGTACGTAGGACCTGGCTTCGACAAAACCACCGTGCTGGGTGTTCGCATGCATCAGACCGGCGATGGCAAGGGAAACGCGATTTCGTTCGACGAAATGCCCCTACCCTCAAGTTGGGGTTGGACGCCCAGCTACAACGCGAACACGGGCGTGCTGACCGTCACCATGAACATGGACTTCACCGACTTCCAGAACAACTACAACGCCAGCAAAGCAGCGCGCTGTGAGCCGCAAAGTTTCTGCACTATGAACGGCAACGCCTGCGGGTGCGCATTGGCGCCTAACGATCCTCTATACAAGGATTGCAAGGACGTCTGCTCTAGCGGCGCCGATCCCGATTGTCCCAACGGCGTCTGCACGGGCTGGGCCTCGAAAGATGTGGATTGTCCGGAAAATGGCTGCTACGGCTTCGCGTTCATCACCACGGCTGGATTTACCACAGGCCCGAAAAATGGATTGCCACCGACTCCTGGCTGCTACGACACCAGCAGCCACAGCCCATGGAACCTGCAGTTCGGCAGGCACGACATGCAATCGACGCAGCAGTGTTATTACACGACGGTGCCGACCATACAGACGTGTAGCGGGAAGCAGCGGTAGTGAACTTTGAAAGGGCACGCCTTCAGGCGTGCCGAACCGAGAAGGATGAGTCAGGCAGAGCTGGCCTTCAGGCCAGCGTCCATGCCACTGAAAATGGTGGTGGGCTTTAGCCCCTGAGCCCAGAGGCTAGGAACGGTTACAGCCCGCCGCTTGCGCCACCCAAATCAATGCCCACCGCATGCCGCTCTTCCGAGGCCAACGCCCATGCCATGCGCGGAGTGTTGTGTGCCAAACCATAGCGTCCCTGGCCATCAACCACGATGATGCCGCCATGGCCATTAAGCCGCTTCCTCAGGTACGCCAGCGCGCGCTCGGCAGCCTCCTGCGGCGGCAGGCCTTGCTCCACGCGATCAGCCGTCCATTTACTGAGTACAAGCTTCATCATCGGTTCGCCCCAGCCGGTAGTTGAAACGGCGGCGCTGCGAACATCGGCGTAGCAACCGCAACCGATCAGTGAAGAATCGCCGACCCGCCCCGGAGCCTTGTTCAGCGTACCGCCGGTAGAAGTTCCCGCCGCGATGTCGCCTTTTTCGTCGATCGCAACCGCGCCCACCGTGTCGTGATAATGCGAAGCCGCGCCGAATTCCTCCGGCATTCTTAAATAGCTCTGCTTCTTGGCTTCGCTCAGGCGCTGCACCTCGCGCTCGATGATGAGATCTTCGTTGGCCACCAACTCCAGGCCGTGCTGCTGCGCAAATCGCTCGGCGCCATTTCCGACGAAGTAAACGTGCGGGCTCTCGGTGAGGATCTTCTTGGCCGCGCGAATCGGATTGCGGATGTGCTCGACGCATCCCACACCACCGGCACGCAGCGTAGCGCCGTCCATGAGGCAGGCGTCGAGTTGCACCCGTCCGTCCATATTGAGGAACGAGCCGCGTCCGGCGTCGAAGGTTTCGTCGTCTTCCATGATGACGACAGCTTCTTCGACCGCGTCGAGACAAGTACCGCCATCGCGAAGGACCTGCCAACCGGCATGAGCAGCGGCTCGCACCCCACGCAGATGCGCTTCGACTGCGTCATCGGGAATGGCCCACGCGCCGCCGTGGACCAGCATCATCGGTTTCACATTCAATCGGACCTGCCAGGATCACCAGGATAGGAGACAAACTCGAAAGCATAACAGAAGAAACTTTCCGGCGTGATCGATGAAGATATCAGTGAGGTTTCTCCGCATTCGCAGCTGCGATGCTGCTGTACTGCGGAGCAAGCGCCGCGACCGCCGCACGCAACTCGCCGACATCTTCTGTGCGGCGGTAAAAAGCAACTTTGCCGTCGCTGTCGATGAAAACCTGCCACGGCACCGCAGTGGAAGCATGAAATGCAGATCGCATCGTGTCATCGACCTCGTGCAGATTCTGCCAGCTTACATTCTCGTGCTTGAGGAACGTATCTGCGGTGTCAGGATCGTCTTCCACGTCAACGCTCAAGAGAACAATGCCGTGCGCGCTCAGGTCGCTATTGAGCTTCTTCAACTCTGGGACCATGGCCACGCAGGGTCCGCACCAGGTCGCCCACACGTCGATGAGGACAGGCTTGCCGCGATAGGAGCTCAGGCTGACAACTGTGCCGTCCGCGGATTTCAACTGCACATCAGGGGCGACTTTGCCGAGCAATTCGGCATTGGCTTTTTTCGCGGCGACAATCTCTGCCTGCCGTTTTTCAAAGTTCGTTCGTGCCGGGAATTCATCGGTCAGCTTTGCCTCAGTTGGCGGAGTGAAGACGAAGCTGGCGGCGGCTATGGGCGCATTCAGGTCCACCACTGGAAAGATTGTCGTTACGTCATTCTGGAAGGTGATGCGGCCCGGTGCCGGTGGTCCCATAAAGCTCTTACTTCGACGCTCCATCTTCACAATCACCATCTGGGTCTGGTCGATCCAGTAGGTGCCCGACTCCTGCTTTTCTTTTGTTTGCGGTCTGTCGATCTTCATGTCTGCTGGGCTAAAGTGGATCACGATGCAACGGTGCGGTGTTCCGTCGATGGAGACACTTTCTTCCGGCAGTAAACTGGCGGACCTCAGCTCTTTCGCCGCATCGGCCAAGACCTTCCGCAGAGACTTTGCTTGTGACAACGCATCTTCTTGCATATCGATGCTATTGCCAAGGTCTATATCCGCCCCCACGGGCTTCTCGGCAAACAGTTTCTCGTCGTAGTGGTAGATCCAGCTCGTCTTGCCATCGGAGACAAGCAGCGCGGAACCAAATGCCCCGTGACCTTCATAGCGGTACCGGTGATCCGGAGCAACCCTGATCGACAGGATTCTTTTACGCCAGTCGCGGCCTAATTCATTGCTGCGTATAAATTCTTCTGTGGCTTCGATGTGATACGACTTCGCATCGGCATATTTCTGCGTGACCTCACGCAGGATTGCCAGAGCATCGGAGGATGACGAATCTGTTGGAGGAGCGGTTTGGCCAATGGCCGAAGCCGTGGCTGCGACCACCGATAAGAACGCCATCAGAACACGCATACCGACCTCGGGGGCACCCTTGTATCACAGCACCAGACGGCCCTCAATCTTTTAAGTTAGCGAGGGACCGAACGCGATCCGCGCTAAAGTAGTTGCCATGGGTAACCTGGGTCGCATGCTGGTTTGGATCGGCGGACTGATTCTGCTGTTCGGGGTCGTGCTGATTCTCGCGGGCAAGATGAACCTGCCCATCGGCCGCTTGCCGGGAGACATTACCTGGCGCGGCAAGCACACCACCGTGTACTTTCCGCTCATGACGTCGATAGTATTAAGTGTCATCCTGTCGCTGGTGCTCTACTTTGTGAACCGGATGGGGAGGTAACGAAACCGTTGTCAGATGTCAGCCGCGAGTTGAGAATTGCGAGCGTTGAGGACAATGCCCCACTTTAGTCTGTCATCCTGAGCGAGGAGCCCGCCGCGGCGGACAACGAGTCTAAGGTCCCCTATGCTAGGCCATTACTTTCAGGTTGACACCGGCAACCTGAAATCCGAAACTTGAAACTGTACCCTCGAGAAGTGGAATTCAAATGTTCAGACGTCGTGTCATTTCTTTCCTGTTGCTGAGTTTCTTAACGCTCGCGGCATCCAGCGCCGTCTACGCTCGCACCACTAGCGCCGCCGGGGGGCAAAGGAACTCGCAAAAGGCGGCGAACAAGTACGCCAAGCAGCAGCAGAAGGCCCAAAAGAAGCAAATCAAGCAGCAGAACAAAGCTACGAAGAAGTGGAACAAGCAGCATCCGCGAGTAACCACCACCTAGGAAGCGTGCCTGCCAAGAACCTGCAACGGCAGCGATTTCTGCGCTCGTCCGCCTCAACGCGTCCCCGTCGAGCAGGTCTGCTTCCCGCGCCCTGAAACCCGATTTCCTGCGGAACAAACTTTCCCGAATCCACGTATGGAACAGGTGACAGCTCGCCATCTGTCTGACTTCAGTCGTCATCGGAAGCGCCTATGTTCCTGCAAGACCTGCGTATTGCCGTTCGCCGGTTACTGAAAGCTCCCGGTTTCACTATCGCAGCCGTATTGATGCTGACCCTGGGAATCGGCGCTACCACCGGCATTTTCTCCCTGGTTGAAAGCGTACTGTTACGCCCACTGCCGTTCCCTGAACCCGACAAGCTGGTCGTGCTATCTGACACGCTGCAGGGGGTTCAGATCGGCGGCAACGATGAGGTCGGCGTCACTCCGCAGGACATCCTGAACTACACGCGCGACACGCACAGCTTCGCAAGTCTGGGCGGCTACCGGAGCGATGGCTTCGAATTGTCGGGCGTGGGCGAGCCGGCGCAGGTTGATGCTACGCGCATGACTGCCGGCGTCTTTCCCGCTCTCGACGTCCCGCCCATGATGGGCCGCTTTTTCACCCCGCAGGAGGACGAGCAGAAAGAACAAGTCGTAGTGCTCAGCTACGCACTCTGGCAAAAGCGCTTCCATGGCGATCCTCAAGTGTTGGGCAGCAAAATTCTGCTCGATCGCAAACCCTACGTGGTGATCGGCGTAATGCCGAGCAACTTCGAGTTCCCGCTGAGGCCCGGCCAACTTGACCGTACTGAGCTCTGGCTGCCCATGAGCTTCAGACCGGACGAGTTGGGACCAGCGGGCGCCGCCTCGTGGAGCTACAACATGGTGGGCCGCCTGAAGCCGGGCGTTACTGCGCAACAGGCCCGCGACGATGCCGAGCGTGTGGCGCAGGCGACCATGCGCAGCTACCCGGCGTTCATGTCGAGCCTGCACATCTCGGCAGTGGTGCACTCGCTGCATGAGGAAACGGTTCGCGAAGCTCGATCGCTGCTGCGCATTCTGTTCCTCGCAATCTCGGTCGTCCTGCTGATCGCCTGCGCCAATCTGGCGGGACTTCTGCTGGTGCGTGCCATCCGCCAACGCCGCGAGATTGCGGTGCGTCTCGCGCTGGGCGCTGGGAAGCGAGCGCTGCTGCGTCAAGCCATTCTTGAGAGCCTGGTGCTCAGCCTGGCCGGAGGCGTTCTCGGCCTGATTGTCGCCGCGCTCGGATTACTCATCGGCAAGAACCTACTACCCGAAACGCTGCCCCGGGTTGGCGAGATCGGCGTCGACTGGAAAGTTGTCGGCTTCGCATTTCTGCTTGCCGTGCTCACCGGAATTGTGTGCGGTCTGGCTCCCGCCTTTGCTGCGCTTCGCACCAGCGTCAATGAAACGCTGAAACAGGGCGGGCGCACCGGCACCGCAGGTGGCCATGCGCGACTGCGCTCCGCTCTCGTCATCGGTGAGATTGCGATCGCTCTGGTGTTGCTCGCCGCATCCGGTCTGCTCTTGCGCAGCTTCGAGAAAATGCGCGCGGTGGAGTTGGGCTTCCGTCCCGATCACACCCTGGCGGCCACTTACTCTTTGCCCCATAATCAGTACGACACTCAGGCCAAGATCGACGAGTTCAATCACGAACTGGTGCATCGCCTGCAACCGCTTCCCGGCGTGCAGTCCGTCGGGCTAACGTCATTGCTGCCTGATATTGGGGGAGACAGCAACAGTACTTTCGTCGTCGATGGTTACGTTCCCTCCAAGGGCGAAGGCATGAATCTGGCGTCCCCCATACAGATTGAAGGCAACTACTTCCAGGCGATGGGAGTTCCGCTGCTCGAAGGCCGCTTCTTCACCGAGTCCGACACTGCGACCTCGCAACTGGTCGTCATTGTTAACCACAAGTTTGCCCAGCACTACTGGCCAGCCGAGAGTCCTCTTGGCAAGCGTATTCGAATCGGTACGCCGGAGATGTCGACTTCCTGGATGACGGTTATTGGCGAAGTTGCTGATGTGAAAGAGGGCTCACCCGACGTTCCTGATAAACAACAGTACTATCAGCCGGTCGCGCAAGCGAAAGCCGCCGCCGGTGCAATGGCTTCGCCCACCGACCTGGAGGGCGATTCCGGCTACATCGCCCTGCGCACGTCGCTACCGCCCGAGCAGATGACCAACTTGCTGCGGGAGACGGTGCGCTCCATCGATCCGCAACTGCCGCTGTCGCAGGTTCAGACCATGGAACATGCTGTCTCCGATAGCGAAGCACCACGCCGCTTCAACACTGGGCTGATAGCTTCGTTTGCCGGCGCGGCGCTCTTGCTGGCAGCGCTGGGAATCTACAGCGTAATCGCGTTCTCGGCGGCGCTTCGCAACCAGGAGATGGCGGTGCGCATCGCTCTTGGCTCGCAGCGCTCGGGCATCCTGAACCTGGTGTTCGCCTCTGCGGTCAAGCTGGCAATCGTGGGCTGTGCTATCGGGCTGCTCGGCACGTTGGCGGCGTCGCGCCTGCTGCATTCCTTCCTGTTCGGTGTAAGCGCCTTCGATCCGCTGACGCTCTCGGTCGCTGTGCTCTTTGTTCTGGCGCTCGCGATTGTGGCGTCCTGGCTGCCTGCCCATCGTGCAGCGTCTGTGGATCCAATGAAGGCGTTGCGTGCGGACTAACCGGCGTCTGCGTTGTTCGCTGGTTTCGATCGCAGACTAGAAGAACGCAAACCCTGGCCGCCATGAGCGACCGGAACTCCAGATGAAACATGGAGCAACGTTGCCAACCACTGGACAATCCCGCGCACGACATTATCAGCACAGATCCGGCATGGTTTGTGGAATAGCCGTCACCTGCCCGCGAGCTGCAAAACAATTCGAGCCCAATGCGGAAGCATTGGGTATACCGCGTCTGTGTGAACCCTGAGTCCCTTCAGGGACGGCATATTGCGGTCGGATGCGAACAGCGCCAGCCCGGGTCTGACGCCGGTTGAAACCGGCTCATTGACGTAAACGGATCGCATACCCAGCGCTTCCGAGGCTGTTACGAAAATCCTGTCGTCCGCTGAAGCGGACTATCAATTTCCCACTTACGCTTTCCCCGCGATGAATCGCGGGGCTCTCACCTGTCGCCGCGAAGCGGCTGGCGCATAACTTGTCCCATCAACTTCTGTCAATCGGGAGTTTCGTAAAAGCCTTCCGCGCCGGGCTGAAATTGTGTCGGAGACTCAATCGGAGCAACATCGATTTGATTAAAGCGCAAGAGCTGGACACCAGAAACTGGAAACCAATGATCGTAGATTGTCTTCCCCAATGACCCTGAGGTGTCGCCGCAGCTTACTCTTCCCCAAACACTTCCGCGGTAAACGCCTGAATCTCGGCGCCACGCAGCCAGGCGTCGGGCGGTAGCCCAGCTTTCACGCAGGTCTGCGACAGGAAGGTCTCGCGGTCCCAATCCCACTCCAACGGAACCTGCGGCAGCAGCAGCCCGCGACGCATTCCCGCAGTGACAATCAGACCATGCTTGCCGACTTCCACCTGCTCAGGGCGAATCGGCCGTGAGATCGACAACACGCTGATCTCGATTTTCAGGTACGGCGCTTCGTCCTCTGTCACCGGCTGAAATCGCGGGTCGTCGAAAGCAGCCGCGCGCGCAGTTTCGACAACCGTCTGGTAAAGCGATCCCGTAGGCAAAACATATCCAATGCAACCGCGCAGCGCTCCAAACAGATGAAGTGTGGTGAACGCTCCTCGCGGCTGCGCCAGGTGTTCGGTCGGAGCAGTGTTGTCGATTGGCTGGTCGGCAAGTGCGGTCTCGATCGAGCGGTGCGCCAGCTCGAGCAAAATCCGCCGCTCTTTCGGCGAATACTCGGCTAAATTGCCGACAACTGCAGAACCCGAACCATCAGACGGCGGGGACATCGTTGCGCTTCCTGCGCCGGCTTAGGACGAACGACCGGCGGCGACGGCGCTTGACCGCTGTGCGGTCGATCTTGCTCCAGAAGGCGATGAAGTAATCGGCAGCCGAGACCAGTGACAATCCAACCATGACCCAGATGAAGGCGACCGCAATGGGATGTACCGGCAGGTTGAGGAAGTACCAGGGGAGATGCGCCCAGTGATGATCGACGATCGCCGCCACCACTGACACAATCTGCACCAGCATCTTCGCTTTGCCCAGGTCGCTGGCCTGAATGGTGAAACCTTCCGACGCGGCAATGGAACGCAGCCCGCTGACCAGGAACTCGCGACCGATGATAATGACGGCCATCCACGCGGGCACGATGCGGGGATTAAACTGCACCAGGGTGATGAAGGCAGCCGCGATCAGCAGCTTGTCGGCCACCGGATCGAGCAGCATGCCCATGGTGGTGACCTGCGCGCGTTTGCGGGCCAGGTAGCCGTCAATGGCATCGGTGATCGATGCAGCTATAAAGATGAAGGACGCAATCAGCTCCCGCTCGCCGTTGCTTGAGCTGAAGTAATTGCTGGAAAGCACCCATATCAGCACCGGGATGCAGGCAATGCGGGTTAACGTGATGTAGTTCGGAAGGTTCACAAAACCAGCTAGGCAGGATGCCAGCTCGCGCCGCCCTACTGATTATCGTTCAGCCGGAAGAAGCAAAGCAACCCAGGAATGTAGGTCGGATGCGTCCGAGGGGTAGACGGTTTGCGTTACGTGGCGCTGTCTTCGTGGTGCACCGCGATTTCATCCAGCATGGCAGGCGCCTGATAGCGCTCCCAATAGCTATATCCCACGGGCACGCCCTTCACCCAATCGGCGGCATTCATGAGCTGACGCAACGGTCGTTGCAGCGGACGGCGAAACGTCTCCACGGGATGAAGCAGGCTGGCAATAACAACGCTCAGCAGCAGAATTGGACTAGCGACGATTACCGCAAGAAGCCGGAGACTGTACACCAGGCGAACCATTGCTCATCCTCAGGAACTGCACCACACGCGCGAGAGCGCCTTTTGTCCATTATGCTCCTGTTCCAATTCGGAATCTGCGCCGTTCCCGAAATTTATTTTGCGAAAAAAGAAAGCGGCCCCCGCAATGAGGGCCGGCCTTCGATCAATGTTACAAATCAGTAATCAGGCGTAGAATCCGCGTTGCCGAATCGTAAACGCCACGCGATCAATCGCCAGCATATAGGCTGCAATGCGGTTGTTCACGTGATGCGTATCCGCGTAGCGAACCACGTCTTCGAACGAAGAAACCATGATGTCTTTGAGCTGCTCGTTGACCACGGATTCCTTCCAGAAGTAGCCCTGGCGATCCTGCACCCATTCGAAGTACGACGCGGTAACGCCGCCCGCGTTGGCCAGAATGTCGGGCATGACGAACACATGCTTATCAGCCAGGATGTCGTCGGCAGCCGCCGTGGTCGGACCATTGGCGCCTTCGACCAGCACCTTGGCTTTCACCTGATCGGCGTTGGCGGAGGTGATGACGTTCTCCGTCGCCGCCGGAATCAGGATGTCGCAATCTGCTACCAGCAGGTCCTCGGTCTTGGCCTTCTCCGCGCCCTTAAAGCCGTGGATGGTCCCTTCCTTCTGCCGATGCGCCCACAGGGCGGGGATGTCAATGCCCTTGGCGTTATGCAATCCGCCATCCCACTCGCCGATGCCAACGATTTTGTATCCCGCCTCGTGCATCAGAATGGCCGCGTTGGAACCTACGTTGCCGAATCCCTGAATGATGACCCGAGTCTGGTCCTTCGCCATCTTGAGGTGCTTGATCGACTCGTCGCAGATAATCATCACGCCGCGGCCGGTGGCTTCGCGACGTCCGCGTGAGCCACCCATGTTCAGTGGCTTGCCGGTCACGACAGCGGTGACGGTCTGGCGCATGTGCATGGAATAGGTGTCCATCATCCACGCCATCACCTGCTCGTTGGTGTTGACGTCGGGGGCGGGCACATCTTTCTCCGGCCCGATGAACTCGATGAGCTCAGCCGTGTAGCGGCGGGTCATACGCTCCAGCTCGCCGCGCGACATGTTTTTGGGATCGCAAATGATGCCGCCCTTGGCGCCGCCGAAGGGAATGTTCACCACCGCGCACTTCCACGTCATCCAGCTCGCCAGCGCACGCACTTCATCGAGCGTGACGTCGGGGGAGTAGCGAACACCGCCCTTGGCCGGACCGCGAGCGATGGAGTGCTGCACGCGATAGCCAGTGAACACCTCGATCTTTCCGCTATCCAGCGCTACCGGTATATGAAGAATGATTTCGCGATTAGGCTGTTGCAACACTTTCCACAGCCCCTCGTCGAGCTTCAACCTTTCGGCAGCTTGGTTGAATCGGGCAGCTTGCTGCTCCCAGGGATTCTTTTCCTGCTCCAGCATTAAAGAAGTTTCCATACTATCTCCAAAAAGATTGCGCTTGCGGGCGCGAGTGGGGGACGAGCCGCAGGCTCGACGCGGGCACCACAGATTCGGCGGGCAAACCTTCAAAGTATATGCAGCCGGATGCACGAGGCGCAAGAGAGGAGGCTAAGTGCGGAAAAACCAGTCAACCACAGATTGCCACGGATTTGCACGGATCTGAAGAGATATCCGAGATAAGAAATCCAGACTCCGATCCGTGTTCCTCCGTGTCAATCCGTGGCTAATTTGCTCTTAGCTTGGAACCAGCGCGAATGCCGTCCTTGGGATAGAAGCACACCGCCGCCCTGTGCGATACTGGTTTTGCCACCGATGTTGCCACCCCAAGCCGGGATGGCGGAACTGGCAGACGCAGCGGACTCAAAATCCGCCGAGGCTTATCACCTCGTGGGGGTTCGACCCCCCCTCCCGGCACCAGACATTTGTCGCTTACTATCCCTCCGGCGCACCAATGAAACTTGCCGGATCAGATTCCGTTCGGGACTTCGCGAAGTAATTCCACCCGAGCACGCCCGGCGTCCTGACAGACGTGGGAGACCGTGCAGTGGGTGAGTTCGGTACCCGACTCTATTACATCCTCACTCGGGATGGCACAAACATTCATTTCTTTCGCATGTGTGAAATCCAGCTCTGACGCTGCCACCCATTGCACCCGGCCAGTGATCCCATTTCTGAGCGGAGCGCTCGGCAATATCTCTTCTGATTTTGGTAAATGCTGAAATTGAGCTTCCACCTGTGACATGGCTGCAGATTGCCGTGACGAATCTACGTGAAACAGAGTGCGAGTTCCATATAACTCGTCACGAAACGAGAGTTGTAATTTTCCACAATCCATATCCTCGCGCTTAGCTTCCGGCTGCAAACCCAAGTAAATACTCACCATCGCGATTGGCCAGACTCGTGCACTTCCCGTGGCAGCGTTGTTTTTTGGTGTAAGTCGGCGCCGAACCATCAAGCGCGACGCAAGAATCGACCAGAGGAATGGAGTGTGTGATGAATCGATTTACTTTCACACTCATCATCCTGTTCAGCGTCGTCTTGCTACTGCCCGTACTCTCGTTCGGGCAGGCAATCAGTGGCGACTTGACGGGCGTGGTGAAGGACGCAACCGGGGCTTATGTACCCGATGCCGATGTCACGGTCACAAACCTGGGCACGGGCTTTAAGCAGGATCTCAAAACCAATGCGCAAGGTGAATATCACTTTGTCAATCTGCCGGCCGGGCACTATTCCATCGATGTGAGTGCCCCCGGAATGAAGGGCGGCTATCGCGATGTCGAAGTGGTGCTCAACAAAGTCGCAACTGCGAACATCACGACAGCCGTCGTGAGCGGAAGTACCACGGTAGAAGTTAATGAACAGGCGGTCGCCATCGACACGACAACGCCAACTATCTCGACGACTTTTGAGGCCAAGCAGGTAGCAGACTCACCCATCACCGGGACGGGCGGCACCGGCAGCGGCGTGCTGAACCTGTCGTTGCTCGACTCCGGCGTAGCCAGCTCAGGTGGCGTCGGCGTAGGCACGGGACCTTCCGTCGGAGGACAACGCCCTCGGAATAACAACTTCACGGTGGAAGGTGTCGACAACAACAGCCTCACCACCACTGGTCCCCTGATGGTGGTTCCCAACGATGCGGTGGATAGCTTCACCGTGTTGCAAAATCAATTTTCGGCGGAGTTCGGTCACTCTTCCGGAGGGCAGTTCAACGAGACCATCAAGAGCGGCACTAACCAATTCCATGGCCGCGCCTACGAGTACTTCCAGAATCGCAACCTGAACGCGATCGATTCGCAGACTGCCTTGTCGCAGGTCAGCAATGGCATGACGCCTTCCAATCCGCGGTTCGACAACAATCGTTACGGCGGCCAGTTTGGTGGGCCGATCCTGAAGAACAAGCTGTTCTTCTTCACCGACTGGGAATACAACTCCATCGGCCAGACCGCGACTCCGTCGACGGCCTGCGCGCCGACGCCTGCGGGCTATGCTGCACTCGCCGCGCTGTTTCCCAACAACACCAACCTTCAGCAGTTCCAGAAATATGTTCCCGCCGCGAGCTCGGCTCCGACGGTTTGCGGACTGAACGGTGCAGCCAACACCGTCTCGGTAGCTCCAGGACTGGCAACGACCAATCCAAACTTCAACAATATGGCGGTCAACATCCCGGTGGGAGATGTGGGCTTCCTCGGCTCCAGCTACCAGAATTTTCTGAACACTGCCAACTCCATCGACTACAACATCTCGGAGAAGGATCAGTTACGCGGACGTCTTGCCTACACCAAGAACCCCGCCTATGACACAACCGCCCAGATTCCTGCATTTTGGACGGTTAATCCAACCTATTTCTGGTTGGTTACGTTGAGCGAATACCACAACTTCTCGCCCAATGTGAATAACGAATTCCGTTTTGGCTTCAACCGTTTCAACACAGTGTTGTCAAACGGTGACACCAGCTTCCCCGGACTGGGCGGCCCCGGAAACTTCCCCAACCTGCAGGTCTTCGAGTTGAACGGGGTTCAGCTTGGTCCCAATCCCAACGCCCCGCAGGAGACAATCCAGAACTTGTATCAGTTCGTGGATAACGTGAGTTGGGTGAAGGGCAAACACAACATCCGCTTCGGTGGTGAGTTCCGCTGGATCATCAGCCCGCAAACATTTACGCAACGTCTGCGTGGTGACTACGAGTGGAGCTTTCTCTCCGATTACCTGAACAACGTCGCGCCCAATCCGAACCAGGGTGATTTCGGCGAACGCTCTTCCGGCAATGTCGTTTACTACGGCAACAAGAAAGCTGTCTACGGCTACATCAATGACGAGTGGCGCATCACCCCGACCATCACCATCAACGGCGGAGTGCGTTATGAGTACACGGGCGAGCCGGAAGCGGCAGGCCTGCAATCGCTCAACTCGATCTCAAACGTGCCTGGCCTGATCACGTTCGGCAGTCCGGCCGCACAGAAGACAAACTTTATGCCGCGCGTGGGCGTTGCCTGGTCGCCTGATCCGAATACGTCCGTCAATGTCGGATTCGCCATGGCGAACGACGTCAGCTTCGACAATCTGAATATCCTGTCTCTGCCACCGCAGGTGCAGCAGACGTGCGATACGACCGCTCCGGGCACGCCGCAAATTTGCCCCTACTCGGCAAACAACTTCCTGGGTGCCGGCGGCCTGCCTAACACGCCGGTGCCTATCACCGATCCGGCAACGGCCCGTGCGGCCACCAGTGCGTATATTCCCAACCAGATGCTGCCCTATTCGGAGACGTTTACGGCAGGCGTGCAGCACGTCTTCAACAACCAGTACACGCTGGAAGTGCGGTACGTGGGAACGCGCGGTATTCGACTTCCGGTACAGACTCGACTGAACGTGACGAGCCCAGTAACGGCCACCCAAAACCTGCCGACGTTCCTCTCCATGCCGAGCCAGGGCACACTCAATTCGTTGACTACCACGCTCGACGGCTTGACTGCGATCGGAAGCCAGGTGCCGGCATTCGCCAACGCGGGCTTCCTGAGCAACATCACCGCGTACGAACCGTGGGGTGCCTCGAACTACAACGGGCTGCAGGCGTCGTTGAAACGGACCTTCACCCATGGCCTGCAATTCCAGGCTGCTTACACCTGGAGCCATACCTTCGACAATTCGACGGCCGAGGTGTTTTCCACGGTGCTGACGCCGCGGCGTCCGCAGGACTTCTCCTGCATAGCATGCGACTACAGCTCGTCGGCACTCGATCGCCGTCAGCGCGCTACGCTGGCCGTTACCTACGATATGCCGTTCTTCAAAAACGACAACTGGTTCATGAAGAATATCGTCGGCAACTGGCAGATTTCCCCAATCTACACCTATCAGTCGCCTGAAATGGTCACAGTGCAGAGCGGCGCCGACTCAAACCTGAACGGCGACTCGGCCACCGATCGTGCCGTGTTCAACAACTCGGGCATTCCGGGAACTTCTTCAACCGTAACTCCCCTGCTGAACTCGGCTGGGGCGACCGTAGCCTACCTGGCGAATAACCCGACGGCCCAGTACATTCAGGCCGGGCCGGGCGCGTTGGCTACTACTACACGCAATTCGCTCTATGGGGACGTGATCAACAACTGGGACTTCGCTCTAATGAAGCGGGTGAACATCACCGAGCGCCAGTCGGTCGAGTTCTCATTCCAGGCGATCAACGTACTGAATCACGCGCAATACGTGCCCGGAAATATCAGCGACGTCGCGCCCGTGACCTTCACCAGTGGTGTGGTTCGCGGATCGCTGCTGACTGGCTCCCCGACGTTCGCGCAATGGAACCAGGTATTCACCAACCATCCACGTGATGTTGTGCTCGTGATGAAGTACAACTTCTAGTTCTCCACCGCCGTTAACCCGCTCTCGGGGAGTTTGTGACGGCTCCCCGAGTAGCGGGTTAACGGAACTTTGATTGATCGCTTACGCACAAAACGGGTTCCGGTTTGCCCTGCGCGGCACGACCGGAACCCAACTATAGCTAGAGCACTCGATTAGATTTCTAAATTCCGTGCTCTTGCTGTCGCGCGACCCTCAACTACCTGTTTCAGTAGAAGAGGTACGTGTAGTTAGAGGTATTGTTGGTGTAGACCCAGTCGCTACAGCCAGACTGATAGACAGCTCCGTAGAACGCCGGCGACACACCGTAGTAGTAGGGGTATCCGTGATCGACGTAGCTGGTATAGAAGTAAGCGTAACCACTCGACGGCAATTGCGAACAATAGTTGACGCCGTAGACTTCGAGCACGCCTTCATAGGCCCAGGTCCAGTGCAAGCCCCAGGTCGAGGCGGTGATATAGGAATACGCGTTCGTGGTCAGGTCGTAGGCTTCGGAGGTCCAGTACAGCGTGCCACTGTTAGCTCCCGTCTGCTCGGTATAGCCCCACAGCCTGTCTCCCGAGTTCACCCGCTCCAGCGGACTATGCCAGGCTCCACCGGTGCCGACTAGCCAACTCGCGATTCCCCAGTAGTTGCCGCCGCCAGCAGGGCTGGAACCGTATTGCAGCACTGGCTGCAGGATCCAGTTCTGGCTCGATGGCTCAATGCCATTGAACAGATAGATTAGCCCGCCATTCATGCTGGGAGCGTTGGGCACATAGAAATATCCGCTCATCCAATCGATGTTGTCGTTCGAACCCAGCGAGACGTCCTCTTGCGAAGCTTCAACCCAGCCATTCCAGCCGGGATTGTTGCTCAGAGTCTTGCTCGCATTCAGATGCCGCGTAGGAATAGGAGCTTCGGAGCACGGATCGTAGTGAGCGATGACCTGGCCGTTCAAGGTGACATCGCCAGTTACGTTGCCATCTTGCCCGATTTCGACTCGTGCGCCGTTTGGAATTTCGTGCACGCAGTCAGGTCGAATCAACTGTCCTGGAACTTGCACCCAGCCCGGATGTTCGGCCTTGAGTGCCTCATAGGCTTGCGCGGTCCCCGAAGAATTCTGCGCCGAGTTTTGAGCGTTAGCGGACTTCGGAAGGGTGAAGGCGCTCGCCAGGAGAAGTGCCAAAACCATCGTGCTGATAGCTCGATTTCCTTCGTTGCGAGATATAGACACACTGCAATTCATCGTCTTTTTCCTTTCTCTCTCTAAAGGCTTACTCAGAACGAGCACTGGCAGACAGCCTTGGCGGGCATCGCCCTGGCCGGGATTTGGCCGACTTCCACTACTCTGTTTGTCCGGCGGGGTGTTGGTAGCCTTCGGTTTCGAGTGCGGGATACTCGCTTTTTGCATCACCGAACGGCTGTCTTTCCTATGGCAATCTGACGGCCAGTGTGACGGCATACGCGCGTGGTCTCGGTAAGCTGCTGCAAACAGATGAGAAGGATGGTTGACGCTTCGATCGCGCGTAGTGTTTGTGCGGCGCGCAATCTAGCCGAACGGATAGAGTGCCTATCGCGACGGATAGAAGGGTTCGCAGAAACGTGAACCCTTTATCACCCGCATGCGAACAGTTCTGAATTTTCCCGATTACTGGCCACCGACAACTGATGCGTCCTCCCGAGTGGGCGGTAGGCTAGTGCGTAAACGTGAAGGGGACCAGCAGTTCGCCAGTAAATTAACTTCCTTTGTGATTCCCATCACCGATTTACAACGCGCCTCTCACTAAACTGGACTCGACCTTAATTCGTGACCAGCGACGGGCAGCTCGATGGCGGGTCGTTGGATGGGCTCTATTAATTTGTTTCGCCTCGATTACATCTCATGCGCGCTCACCCTGCTCTCGACGTACCTGGTCGGCAAACACAAATGGCAGGGTTGGATCGTCGCCGGCGCTAACAGCGCCATCATCTGCGTCATCGGAATTCGGACCTCGCAATTCGGATTCGTTCCCGCCAACCTGTTCTGTCTGGGAATGTATGGCTATAACATGCGTCACTGGCGCAACCGCTGATTCCGTCTGCGCAGACGACAAACGAAATGCGGCGGGTTCTTTTGCGGACTCTTCCCAATCAGACAGAGAGCCAGTGACAAACCAGGCCGCTGGGTTATGCGCTGTCAAGTACGGTCTCCGCCTGGTTTCTTTTCCCCAATTACAAACGCAAATTTCTGCTACTCTGCGGGGGTCAAGCTTTGAGGCGACATCGCGAGAGTCCTCAGTCAGAGACACTATTTTTTTCTTCCGTCGTTAACTCTCCCAGACCTCTTCTTCGGAGGTACTTGTCATGGAAAAGTCGGTTGATATTCTCCTCTGCTACCGAGGCCGCTTTAAGAACTATGTAAGTGCGCTTGCGGAAGAACTCCGCCGCCGCGGCATGCGCGTAACCTACGATCGCGAGATCCTTGCCGACCCCAGCGCCTACGACGAGCATACGCAGGTGGACTGGTTCACCCTCGGTGGCACGCCGCAGACCGACATCGGGTGGCGTGCTCCGTTGCACGAGGCCATCGACTCCGCCGAGATGGTTGCCTTCGCACTCGACATGCGGGACCAGAGTGAAAACGTCACCAACGAGATCCGTTGGACGGTTCAATGCAGCGCACATACCTTTTTCCTGATCCATGAAGGGCCGCAAACCCTCGAGGCGCAAGGCGTTATCGTTGGGTTCTGGGCACCCAATACATACTCACCACCGGTCTCCCAGAGTACCCGGAATTCGGCTATCACTTCTGCGGTGACCTGGGTGGCGACAACCTACAGAAGGATGTTGTCATCGCCGCCAATCGCATCGTTGATCATCTAAAGCGATGTCGTGAAGGCAAACTGCGCGAACTCACGGCCGACAATGACGTGACCCTCTCTGACCTCGAGCACACGCCCCTGGTGCAGGGTCGAAAGTTCCTTTCCCGGCTCCAGGAAGTTGCATTAGGTGGCTCGGTGAACCAGGACGCGAGTCCCACAAAGTCGGCCTTCGATGAAGCCCGGCAGTACCTTGAGCAAAGGGAAGTGGAGGCTGCGCGAGGTCCCCAAACCGATCGCCAACTCGACCAATTTCGCAGGGCTGAGGAAATACTGGAACGCAGCCGGCCAGGCCCGTACGAGGTCTCAAACGACATGGGCCCTTTTGCCTTGCAGGCAGCTTCTATCGAGGCGATCATCCACGACGATCTCCGCAAGGTGCAGCCAACGCCTGATTTTCGGCCTGCCATTATCATCGGCACCATTATTTATTCCAACCTGGCCGAGCCATGGATCGTTCTCTCCATATCGGGATGCAAGGTGCTGGTCATCGACGCGATGTTTGTCGACTTCCTGTATCAACTGATCAAGGTCTCAATGTCGGCTTCCAAAGTCACCTTGCACCATCAGGATGATCACGCCATGGTCGAGCTCGACTTCGCCGCCGTCTCGGACCAGATCCGCTCCCAGCCTGAACTCAGCGATGGTCTGTTCCGCAGCGTGCGCCGCTACATCGCAGAAGGTCGTCCGGATTCATCTACCACATCGCCTCCCGGCGTCGAAATACAAGAGGCTTTGGGGACCTATATACAAATGGCTGAACGCTATCTGGTGGCGCTTGGCTACTCTCAGATCACCCTGGGCGGCTCTGATTGGCCGATGCCCGTGTTGAATCTCGATTTCGATCCGGCAAAAGCAACCCCTGAGCAGATGAAGTTCCTGCGGGACCTCGTGCCACTGGACTATTGCGTCCGCGGACGGTCGTTCATCGATCAAAGCGACCCGCTCCACGCGGTCGTGGGATGCTGCTTCACCATGTCTGCCATTTACCTCAGGCGAAGAATGCTGCTGACCATGGATCCCGGCTCGCGCAAGTGGGCCAGCGAGGATATCGCCAGCTTCAGCGGCCGCCTGCAACGCCTGTTGCAGTACGTCCATCGGCAGATGATAAAAGGCGGAGCTTCGCCAGACTTCGCGGACCGCGCATTGAATAACGCCTGGTTGACGGGCATAACGCCGCTCAAGCTGTGGGAGGCAATCGAACCTCGGCTGCAAGCCGAACAGCAACGAGGTCTGAAGGCACTACCACTCTGGTGGACAGAAACCAAGACGAGCTCCCCAGCGCCGCCTCCTGCTGATGCCGCGAGCGCAGCTGCCCCGAAATAGCCGGTGCCCCAGCCAAGGTTGTCATCCTGAGCCCGCCGCGGCGGGAAGGACCTGCTGTTCGCTTGGGTGGGATATCGATACGGTTCATAGCTCTACGCATTGCCGGGTGCCACCGACGCGCATTCTTCCTGTTCCACCCCCACCGAAGCCACTGGCTTTCTAGCGCCCATGAGAATACTTTGGCTGATGGCGGGGCGCTGCGGTATGACCTTATTGCGGACGTCATTGGCATCGATGTTGTGGTCCATGCGGTACTGGAAGATGGCGCATTTCGCCTGCAGATACTGCTCCTCTGTCAGCTGAAGCGGCAGCTGGAAATCCTCGTCGCGCAGCTTGAGCATCCTGGGGCGGCGGGGAGCGGTTGCAGGCGCGCTGCTGTCGTCTTCGAGCGTGGAGGCTGCGTCGCCCGCCTGCGCCTCCGAGGTAGCGGCAGCCGCGATGTTCTGTTCTTCCGATTCCTCCGGAACCTCGACGCGCAAGCTGGCGGTCTCAGCCATGTCAAGCTCGTAGTCCTGCTCAAAGCTGTCGTAG
>CAWJXJ010000007.1:0-93841 GCA_963846795.1 uncultured Acidobacteriaceae bacterium | reverse complement strand
GAGGGTCTCTGAGTTACGTCAAACTTTCTTGTGAGCAGCAGAGCCCTAGCGAGCCGCCGACAGTGTCGGCCTCTATTTGGTCGGTTCGTAAATCTGTTTGTCTGGTCCCAGCCAACCGTTTTCCGTTTTCTGAAACTCGTACGCCGCTTTAACGGTCGCCACCGTGCCTTTCGGTTTCAGATTGTCTGTCAGGTAACGCTCTTGGGCTTCGAAATAGAGAATGTAGTGGTCGCCCTCAAGCTGCCCGTTCGTCTTCTTGAAGCTAACCAGTTCGACCTGGTTATTGAGTCCGTTTGTGGTGAACTTGTTGTGCCAGACCTGCTCTCCGTCTTTCGCGGTTGGCACGGCTGGTTCATCTTTGCGGCAAGCCGCAGCGGCAAGGACCACTAAAATTGCAATGCTAAAGAAAAACCTTTTCATGTATCTCCTGAAGCGGCAGGTCGAGAATGCTTCGGCTAGTTCGCTTTTGGACTTTCCTGCAGGCGAGCGATTTCTTGTTCCACCATCTGATTCAGCTTGACTCGGATTGACTCGAGAATCATCCATTTCTTCTCCAGCATTTTTCTTTTGTCCTGAGCGTCGGGACCCGCCCTTCTCCGGGACTTAGGCGGGACTTTCTTCTCATCATCAATGATGCGCTGGAACAGTTGAACGATGGATCGCAGATTGTCGTAAACATTTCGATATGCATCGTCGCCGTAACGGGTAATCGCGAAGGTCACATAGGCGAGCCCTGAACCCGTCAGCAACAGGGCGTCGGGGACAATAGGGTTCTCTTCTGCATAGTCGTTTATCGCGGCGAGAATTCTTTCTTGAAGAACTTGCCAAGCCGGGGTCTCCGATTGAGAAATGGCACCGGCACGAGTTTTCTTGGCCATGTAGACTCCTATCGTTTTCGGTTTCGTACAGTCGAACGATAACAAGTCAGCTTGATACAAAGATCATCCCGCACCTGAGACATAGAAAGCGCCTATGCCATTCTCTGCAGCGTTTCGGCCAAACCCGCCTGTTGTAGGCGTAGGTTGAGGCCAACCAAAGCAATGCCGCAATCAAGAACCCCGTTCCCAGAACGACAGCCGCGCTTTCGTAAACTGGGCGAACACCATAAAGGCTCTCCAGCAAGGCAAATGGGGCAGGGCCTAAAAAGGGAGAGCTAATCAGTAAGAGGATTGCTCCACGATAGCGCTTCTTTGCAGGCGGCGCCGCCATCTCAGAGATTTGCGTTTGAGATACTCCAGTGAGCCACCCACAGCCGCCAGCGGGTCCCCCCGCCCACCCACACCCGCTTATTACCGCTGAAAACTTCGAAACGCCCGCCATATGCACAGTGGAGAGCCGCTGGGTGTTTTCGCTTCCACAGGTCGGACAGGAATACTGGGCCTGAGGATTGGAAGGCAGTGGAAGAGGGACGGCGCACTTCGTCTGCCGTGCCCATGGCCTTTGAAGAGCCCTGATGTTGACTTCTCGACTACTCATCGCGAAGGGCACGTTACGACAGAAGCGCCGGGCTTGGCAAATTGAAAGGCACGAAAGAACATTCCCACAGACCCGGAATCCAGCAACTCTCGAAAGTTGCGCGCAACTGCAATTTTTCTCTTGCGTTCGAACCCAAAATCGTTTTAAGTGTTGCGCACAAGAGTTGACGATCACGGAGCACCGTGACTTCGATTCTTCCCCCGGAGGCTGCAGCATGACGCGGCTTTCGGCCTGTCCCGTGAGCACCAAACGCTCACGTTGTTCGACTCTGGTACTCACTTCAATCTGCTCAAAGATGTTGACTGCTCACCTGCATCTCCGGATCGCAGGTTATTAAGTGCGGCCTTGAATGGTCCGCTCGGCGAATCGCGGAGGGAGCGTCGTTTGCTTCCTCCCGGCTCGCTTCCTTCGAGCAATCAGTATTTGCACTTCTAGAACTTCTTCATATCTGACAGCGACGGGCGCGTCGCGTGGGCTGCTGCCCACTTGATGCCGCTCACCCGTAACGCCAGATTACGGGTTCGGAGTCGGGGCGTTCGATTTCGGTGAACTGGTCGGACGCCGCTAGATTCGGGGCCGCTGGCTTTTCTGGCAATGAGTGAGCAGATGATTCCAGAACAGAAGGCCGAAGCGACCAAACGTTTCCCACAGTCCGGTGAGTCGAACCGGATTCAATACGAGTTCATCGATAGCGGAACCCTTGCCACCCGATGGTGCTTACCGGAGTCATGGATTCGTGAGCAGGTTCGTGCAAGGTCAAGCGATCCGCTGCCACACGTTCGCTTGGGCAAGTACGTCCGTTTTCGCTGGGGCAGCCCTGAGCTTGAGGCGTGGATGGAGCGGCGTATTATCTCTGCAGGCAACAGGAAAGCGGGGCGGATTCTCGGAAAGGATCTCCAATGAAGGGAACCCGCCACCAGAAAGGCTATCTCTACAAGAAGGGCAATCTCTGGATGATCAGATATTACGACCAACGGGAATTGCCAGACGGAACATTTGAACGCGTGCAGAAAGCCCACAAACTCGTCGAAGCTTGTGGGGACTATCGTTCTAAGGCAGCAGCGCGCGTTTTAGCGGATGAGTTTCTCTCGCCCTTGAACAACGGGAAAACGACGCCGCACAGCATCATGTCACTCCGGCGGTTTGTTGAAGGCCACTATCTGCCCTTTATCGAACTGCACAAACGAATCAGTACCTATCACGGGTACCGGAACCTTTGGAAGCGATACCTGGAGCCGCTGGGTGATATTGCCTTGCGAGATTTCAAAACTCCTCACGGAGAACGAATCCTTTCGGATATCGCGAAGTCGCACGATCTGACCAGCACCACCCTTCGCCACGTCAAAGCGTTCCTCTCCGGGATCTTCCGGTACGCCAAGCGGCAAGGGGTCCTCAACTCGGAGAATCCCATGAGGGATGTTGTTCTTCCACGAGCCAAAGCGGCAGAGGATACCTATGCCTATTCGCTCGAGGAGATCACTCAGATGCTGCACGTCCTGCCCGAACCGGCGGCGACGATTGTGGCTGCTGCTTCCTTCACGGGTGCTCGCAAGGGAGAACTTCGAGGTTTTCGCTGGGAGGACTTCGACGGCGAACAGATCAGGATCTCGCAGTCCTACTGGCGCAATCACGTCCAGGAGCCGAAGACAAGAAAGAGTAAGGCTCCTGTCCCTGTGATTTCCCAGCTTGCTGAGCGTCTTGAATTGCATCGCGAACTCTCCGGCAATCCGGAGGTCGGTTTGATGTTCCCAAGTCCTCTTGGGACACCAATCAACGTAGACGCGCTGGCCATGGATGTCATACGGCCTGCGTTAGAAAAGGCTGGATTGGCTTGGCACGGCTGGCATGCTTTCCGGCGTGGTCTGGCAACGAATCTTCATCACCTTGGCGTTCCGGACGAGACGATTCAACGCATTCTCCGCCATTCGACGGTGGCGGTCACCCAGAACTGCTACATCAAAACTGCGCACGCTGATGCGGTCGCGGCGATGCGATCTCTCGAAAATGCACCTAATATGCACCTTGGGAGAGCGCGGCGCGCAGAATCCTCCGACATTTCGTGGCGGAGGACTCAGTAAATGCCTTATTTTCAACAGTTTGGAAATCTGGCGGAGAGGGGGGGATTCGAACCCCCGATACAGCTTTTGACCGTATAACGGTTTAGCAAACCGCCGCCTTCAGCCACTCGGCCACCTCTCCGCGGCGAGAAGGCGCTACGCCCTCTCGAATCGGAAGCAATTCATCATAACCTGTTCGCGCGTGCTGTGTCACGAAGCGCGCCAAAGAAGATTAAGAGGCCTAAATATTCCTTAGGCACCGCCCGCCAAGCGAATCGGCAATTCCGCACCCGACGCGCAAGCGAATCAGGCGCCCGCAGGTTCTTGCTTCGTGACCGACATGAAGTCCAGCGCACGCGAGATGTACGGCTTCAAATCGCGGCGATGCACGACGGCATCGAGCATTCCGTGCTGCAACAGGAACTCGCTTCGTTGGAATCCTTCGGGCAATTTCTGGCGGATGGTCTGCTCGATGACGCGCGGTCCAGCGAAGCCAATCAGCGCGCCGGGTTCGGCAATGTTCAGGTCCCCTAACATGGCGAATGAGGCGGTAACGCCACCGGTAGTGGGATCGGTGAGCACCGAGATATACGGCACGCCGGCATCGTCCATGCGCGCCAGCGCGGAAGAGATTTTCGCCAGTTGCATCAGGCTGGCGACCCCTTCCATCATGCGTGCGCCGCCGGAAGCAGACACGATGATGAGCGGTGTTTGCTGATCGGTGGCACGTTCCACGGCCCGGGTCAGAACCTCGCCCACCACGGCGCCCATAGACCCGCCGATGAACGCGTATTCCATGGCGCTCACCAACACGGGCTTGCCGTCGAGTTTGCCGCGCGCGTTGATGATCGCGTCGTTCAGACCAGTTTCGCTGCGCGCGCGTCGCAGGCGGTCGGCATACTTCTTCAAGTCGGTAAACGTCAGGGGATCGGTCGAGACCAAATTGTCGTCATCAATTTCGTAACGATTGTCATCGAGCAACTGTGCCAAGCGGGTGCGGGCGTCAATGCGAAAATGCCGATCGCATTTCGGGCAGACGTTCAGGTTCTGGTCAAGGTCTTTCTTCCAGATGATCTGCCGGCAGCCGTCGCACTTCACCCACAGGCCTTCGGTCTTGACCTTTCTCTCACCCGAGGTGTCGAGCTCGGCGCTTTCACGCTTAAACCATGCCATAAGTAGATATTCAGTGTAGCCGACGCGCCGAAAGGTTGTCGCCTCGAAGCGAGCACGCCGCTCGTCACACGACCGTGTGATTGACAAGAGCAAGCGTCAGCCGGTAGTTTTCTAGCATGAGTGCTTCGCTCCACCATCGCCATCATCATCATGCGGCGAGCGTGTCGGCGGAGCCTGTCTTCTAGCACTCAACTAGTTTCAAGCTACTCCGACCCGCTGATTCAAATCAGCGGGTTTTGCATTTTAGGAGAAAAGATGGCAATTGAGATCGACTTCGACAAGATGATGGGCCTGGCGCCGGCCATCATACAGGATGCCGATAGCGGCGAGGTCCTGATGCTCGGCTTCATGAACCGCGAGGCCTACGACAAAACTCTGCAAACCGGATATGTGACCTTCTTCAGCCGCACGCGCAACGAACTTTGGACCAAAGGGGACACCTCAGGCAATCGTCTGCGCGTGCTGAGCGCGGCTACCGATTGCGATCTTGACACGATTTTGTGTCGCGTCCAGGTCGAAGGAGAGGGCGTCGTTTGCCACACCGGCACGCGCACCTGCTTCAATACCACGCTTGATGTCGCGACCGCCGGAGGCCAGGCATGAAGCTGCGTCTCGGCATCCCTAAAGGCAGCCTGCAGGAGGCTACGCTACAACTGCTGGCTCGCGCCGGGCTGCAGGTGTTCGTCAGTCCGCGATCGTACTTCGCGAGCACCAACGACCCGAGTGTTGAGTGCATGCTCATACGCGCGCAGGAGATGGCCCGGTACGTTGAGCACGGGGCGCTCGACGCCGGCCTCACCGGACTGGATTGGGTGATGGAAAGCGGCCTTGATGTCGTAGCTGTGACGGACTTGATCTACGCCAAGCAGAGCCGCGGCAAGGTGCGCTGGGTACTCGCCGTTCCTGAAGATTCCTTAGCCACAAAAGCCGAAGACCTGGAAGGCGCCACGATCGCGACGGAGTTGGTTGCGGTAACTTCGCGTTATTTCCAGGATCGCGGTATCACCGTAAAAGTCGAGTTCTCCTGGGGAGCAACCGAGGTAAAGCCTCCCACATTGGCGGATGCCATTGTCGAAGTTACAGAAACGGGCAGCTCGCTCAAGGCAAATCGGTTGCGCATTATCGATACTGTTCTCGAGTCCAACACCCAAATCATCGCGAACAAACTGGCGTGGGCTGACGCGGCCAAGCGGCAGAAGATCGAGAACCTTGCTCTTATGTTGCGGGGCGCTATGGAAGCCCAGGGCCGCGTGGGCCTCATGCTGAATGTGCAGGTTCAACATCTGCAGGGTGTTCTCGATGTTCTTCCGGCATTGAATAGCCCAACCGTCTCGCCGCTAAGCGACAAGACTTGGGTGGCAGTGAACACAATCATTGAGGAGAGCCTCTGCTGGGAGATAATCCCCCGTCTGAAGGCCGCCAACGCCACCGGCATTGTGGAGTACCCCCTGAACAAGGTGGTGGTGTGATGCGGATCCTGAAAGGCAGGGCGGCTGAGCAAGCGGTTCGCAACCTCGAGCGGCGGCGCTCCCGACTGGCAAGCGTCGAGCCTTCGGTCAGGAAAATAATCGCTGCCGTTCGTCACGACGGCGACAAAGCCGTTTTGGCATATGCCACAAAGTGGGATAGCCTTGCGACCAACCAGGCTCTGCGCGTATCTCCGGAAGAGATTGAGGCAGCATGGAGCCAGACCCCTCGGCCGCTACGATTGGCCTTAAAGCAGGCAGCGGCAAATATCCGCCGATTCTG
Source organism: uncultured Acidobacteriaceae bacterium (assembly GCA_963846795.1). GTDB lineage: Bacteria > Acidobacteriota > Terriglobia > Terriglobales > Acidobacteriaceae > CAVVDY01. Next base: position 87,386 of record CAWJXJ010000007.1, on the reverse strand, counting down.
CAAGTGGCAAATGCCCCGAGAACGGCGACGAAAGATAGATGGTGGCGAGTTAGGCCAGTTGCTACGACCCATCAGCTCTGTCGCCTGCTACGTTCCCGGGGGACGTTATCCCTTACCTTCAACCCTGCTGATGACGGCTATTCCCGCACAAGTCGCGGGGGTACGGCGGATTGTTGTCACGTCACCGCGGCCACAGCCCGCGACGCTTGCTGCAGCCGCTCTGCTGGGGATCAGCGAAGTCTATCGCTGCGGCGGGACACAAGCTATCGCCATGCTGGCCTACGGTACGGAAACCGTAAGTCCCGTCCAGAAAATCGTCGGCCCAGGCAACTCCTATGTCGCGGCGGCCAAGATGCTGGTGAGCTTCGACTGTGCTATCGACATGCTTCGCCGGCCCCACCGAGGCGGTAGTGTTCTGCGATGATGGTGAGATAACATTTCTGGCATCTGACATTGTGGCACAAGCCGAACATGACCCTGACGCTGTGGTAGTTCATATTACTCTTAAACGTCACATTGCCGAGGAGATGAGGGATTTCGTCAAGTTATTGAGCCGTGATAATCCTATCGCCCGGCAAGCCATCCATAACAACGGTTACGGTCTGGTTGCCCTCTCGCGACAGCAGGCGATGGACTGGGTCAATCGGCTTGCGCCAGAGCACCTGACGATTGCTGAACGCGATCTCGGCGAGGTGCAGAACGCCGGTTCTGTTTTCGTAGGTGACTATTCGCCTCAGTCGGCGGGCGACTACGCGGCTGGTCCCAACCATGTATTGCCCACGGCGGGTGCAGCTCGCGTCCGTGGTGGCCTTAGCGTCAACGACTTCCTGAAGATCATCACCGTGCAGAATTTCAGCCGCCAAGGCCTGCAGCGTATCGCTCCCACTATTACGACATTGGCGGAGGCCGAGGGTCTCGTCGCGCACGCCCAATCGGTGCGGTTGAGGTGCGGCAATGCTTAACCCGCGCAAAGCCGTATTAGAGATGCGAGAGTACCATCCTCCGCTGGCCGGACGAACTGGATTGCGGCTGGACTTCAACGAGAATACCGAGGGCTGTTCTTCGCGCGTCTTGGAACGCATTCGACAGATCACCGCCGAAGATCTTGCGCGTTATCCCGAGCGCGAACCGGTTGAAGCATTTGTTGCCTCCCGTTTAGAGCTGGCTGCCGAACAGCTACTACTAACAAATGGAGTCGATGAAGCCATTCATCTGCTGTGCGAGACATATCTCGACGCGGCAGACGAAGCGGTCATCGTGACTCCAACCTTCGGAATGTACGAGGTTCTTGCGGAAGCGACCGGGGCACGTGTGGTACGTGTGCAGTGCGAGGAAGATTTTTGCTTTCCGCTGTACGAGATTCTGCGGGCAATTACCGAACGGACCCGTTTGATTGCCATCGCGAGCCCAAATAATCCTACGGGAACGGCGGCAACTCGCGAGCAAATACTGAGAATTTGTGATCAAGCCCCTGATGCCGCCGTGCTGGTGGACGAGGCCTACTACGAGTTTCACGGTTACACCGTGCTGGGAGACATCTCTAACCGGCCGAACCTGTTCGTCGCGCGCACATTTTCCAAAGCCTACGGATTGGCGGGGCTGCGCGCAGGCGTTCTTGCCGGAGATGTCGGACAGATGAAGGCGGTCCGACGCGTTTCGTCTCCCTACAACATGAATGCCGTAGCTCTGCTTGCAGTGCCGACGGCGTTGGAAGACAGTGAACACGTCGCCGCATATGTCGCTCAGGTGAAGCGAGGTCGAGACCGTGTCTGCGAAGCCCTGGAGCGGTTTGGAATTCGATACTGGCCTTCGCAGGCCAACTTTGTGTTGTTCTACGTTGGGGAGCAGCATCGCGCCTTCGTTTCTGCTATGCGACAGCGTGGGATACTCGTCCGCGATCGCTCCGCTGATCCGGGATGCGACGGCTGCGTGCGCGTCACCATCGGCACCCATGCGCAGATGGACGAGGCGTTACCCGCAATGGTGCAGGTCCTCACGGAACTTGGGCTCTCGAAGGCGGTAACGGGATGAGACGAGCGCGCGTTGATCGCAAAACCAACGAGACTGAGATCAGCGTGACGGTCACCATCGAAGGTCGCGGTCGTGCTCAAGTCAGCACCGGTATCCGGTTTCTCGATCACATGCTGGAACTGGTCGCCCGGCATGGCGCATTCGACTTGACGCTTGCTGCAAAGGGAGACCTCGACGTCGACCAGCATCACACAGTGGAGGACACGGGTATTGCCTTAGGTGAGGCGTTCACTCAGGCGCTGGGCAGCAAGCGCGGCATTCTGCGCGCCGGTTATTTCGTAATGCCGATGGATGAAACCCTGGCCGTCGTTGCCGTCGATTTCGGAGGGCGCAGTGCCGCCATCGTCGATACCAAGGTTCGCACTCGATTAGTCGGCGATCTGCAAACCGAATTGGTCGCCGACTTTTTCGACGGATTCTCGCGCGGCGCAAACGCCAACATCCACGCCAAGGTGCTGTACGGTCGCTCGAGCCATCACAAGATCGAGGCTGTCTTTAAGGCCTTCGCCCGCGCACTGCGCGTTGCATGTTCCAAGGACCGCCAGCTTGGCCGCATGTTGCCCAGCACGAAAGGTTTGTTGTGAGTTATAGCTCAACGCGGAGAGAACGTTTGGTTGTTATAGAGGTCCTTCGACTCGTTCGCCGACGGCAGGCGACCTCGCTCAGGATGACATTGTGATTGCTGTTGTCGATTACGGAGCCGGCAATCTCGCCTCGGTAGTGAAGGCGATTCGGCATCTCGGCGCGGATTGCGTCGTGACCTCCGCTGCTGATGAGGTCGCTCGAGCGGACAAGCTCATCATCCCCGGCGTTGGCAACTTCAAGGCGACGCAACCGCTAGCCAATGGTGATCTGGCTACAGCCGTGCGCAATGCCGTCAAGCAAGACAAGCCGCTGCTGGGGATCTGTCTCGGCCTGCAATGGATGTTTGAGGGCAGCGATGAGGCCCCAGAGCAAGAAGGGCTGGCAACGTTCAGCGGGATGTGCAGCCAATTCTCGCAAGCGGTGAAGTCCCCACATGTGGGATGGAACCGGATCGACGTCGAGCCGCGATCGCGGCTGCTCCAGGGGATTCCCTCTGGCACGTACATGTACTTCACTCATTCGTATCGTGCACCGATATGCCCCGACACGGTCGCCACCTGCGTTTATGAGCAGCCGTTCACGGCGGCAGCCGAACGAGGCAATGTCTTTGGCGTGCAGTTTCATCCGGAGAAGTCAGGAGCCGCCGGGTTAAAGATACTGGAGAACTTCTGTGCCCTCTGAGACTTTAGCCAAGCGCATTATCGCGTGCCTGGATGTCGACAACGGCCGCGTGGTGAAAGGCATTCAGTTCGAGCGAATCCGCGACGCGGGAGATCCAGCCGAGCTCGCTGCCGCTCACAGCGCTGAAGGCGCCGACGAGATCGTGCTGCTCGATATCACCGCGACCGCTCACTCTCGAAACACCTTGCTCGACACAGTACGGCGCACGGCGGCCCAACTCTTCATCCCCTTCACTGTGGGAGGCGGTATCCGCTCGCTCGACGACGCCGCGGCTGTCCTCGACTGCGGCTGCGACAAGGTGGCAGTTAACTCAGCCGCTGTGGCTGATCCATCGCTGATCACTCGCATCGCCAACCGTTATGGCTCCCAGGCTGTGGTAGTTGCTATCGATGCCCGACAAACAGGTACTACATCGTGGGAGGTGCACGTTTGGGGCGGGCGTAAGCCGACCGGACTGGATGCTCAGCGGTGGTCGAAGACAGCGGAAGAGCTGGGCGCCGGCGAGATTCTACTGACCTCGATGGACCGCGATGGCACCAAGTCGGGCTTCGATTGTGCTCTTACCAGAGCTATCGCCCAACCTGTGCGCATACCGGTCATCGCCTCCGGCGGAGCCGGCGAGCCGCATCATTTCGTGGAGGTGTTCCAACAAGGGGCTGCCGATGCTGCATTGGCAGCCTCGGTCTTTCACTTCGGACTCAAATCAGTGAACGCGATCAAGCAGGAGATGCACAGAGCTGGTATTCCCGTGAGGTTGACGTGCTGATTCCTTCCATCGACCTCATGGATGGCAAAATCGTTCAACTTGTGCAAGGTGAGCGCAAGGCGCTGGAGTTTACAAACGCCGCCGAATGGATCGCGCGCTTCTCGCGTTATCCCATGGTGCAGGTCATCGATCTCGATGCCGCCATGGGTAAAGGCTCAAACCGCGAACTCATAACCGGCTTCTGCCACCAGCTTCCCTGCCAGGTCGGGGGCGGCATTCGTACCGCTGATTCTGCAGCCGAAGTGATCGAGTCGGGCGCAAAGCGAGTCATCATCGGCTCTTCCTTGTTGCACGATAGCCAGGTCAACCTCCACTTCGCAAAGGGGTTATCTGACAGAGTAGGAGCTGACCATGTCGTCTGCGCCATCGACTCGCGCGCCGGACATGTCGCCATTCACGGATGGAAGACGATCACGTCCATAACTCCATCGGCGATGATGCAAGCGCTTGAGCCCTACTGCGCAGCCTTCCTGTATACCCACATCGATACGGAAGGACTACTGCAGGGAATCCCACTCGATCCTGTTCTCGAACTCCGCCGCCAAACCAGTCGCCAATTCATCGCTGCAGGAGGCATTCGCAGCCGCGAAGAGATCGACGCATTGCACGAACTAGGTATCGACGCCGTAGTCGGGATGGCCATCTATTCCGGTCTGATCGAGGTATAACGCAGACTACTTCCCGTTTTTCGCAGGCGTGAGCAGGTGCGGCGACGGCACGTTACCCGGCGCAGTGGATGCAATCGGCAACGAGATGTCGATTTGCAGCCCGTGCGGAACGACGTTCTGGGCCGTGATGGTTCCTCCGTGCACGAGCACCGCGTTGCGCACAATGGCGAGCCCCAGGCCCATGCCTCCGGTTGAGACGCCGCGCGAATTGTCGACGCGATAGAAGGGCTTAAACAGCAAGGGCAGCGATTCCTCAGGCACACCCGGACCGTTATCGCGCACCGAAAGCAACGCAGTGCCGTTATCGCGTCGCAGGCTGATATCGATCTGCCCGCCCGCTCCGGAATAGAAGATCGCGTTGCGCACGATATTCTCCACCGTGCTGCGCAACAGGTCAGGGTTGCCGCTCAGGTTGACATCCGTACTGCCGGTGAAGCGGATGTCAACATCCACCGCGGTGGCCTCGAAGCGGGCATCATCCAAAACATTCTCGACGATGTCGTACAAAGAAACGTCTTCAAATTTGGGTTTGTGCTGGCCGCCTTCGAGCCGCGCGACGGTAAGAATCTTCTCCAGCATGGAGTCGAGTTGGATGGTGTCTTGCTCGATACGGTCGAGCATCTCGCGACGCTCGCGGGCGTCGGCCCCGCGTGCCAAAGTCAAGGCAAGTCGAATACGCGCAATCGGCGAGCGCAACTCGTGCGACACGCCACTAAGCAGGTTACGCTCGCTCTGGATGAGCTTGCGCAACTCATCCGCCATGGAATCAAAATCGCGGACGAGTTCGGCGATCTCATCGCGCCGGTTCCCGATGTAATGACTCACGCGAATGTCGAGATTGCCGCGCGCCAGCTCGTTGGTGGCCGTGCGAAGCCGCTCGATGGGCTTGCTGAGGTAATGCGCGATCAGCAGACAGAGAAATGCAGACACAATCGTACCCAGCTTCAATGTCCACAGAATGTCGCCGGGAACACGTTCGGAGAGCGGCGGCGGGACAAACTCGGCCACCAGCAGATACTCCCCTTGCGGCGTGCTGATTCGGTTCACCACGATCGACGAGTCCTCGAGCCGCAGCGCCCCGCCGCTTTGCAGTGCCTGCATCACGTGCGCCTGAAGACCGTCAGGAGCCCACCGATTGCCCACTTCCCGACCTTCGCCATCGAGCAGCCAGTACGCCGCTCTGTCCTTGATCGAAATGGCATCCAGGAAAGCGTCGAGTGCGGGCTGACCGCTGCGTTGGTAATCAAGCGCCGCGTCGAGTCCGAGCTGCGGCATCACTTGACGGGAGGGCTGAGTCCACCATGGACGCTCGGAATGCAGACGGACATGCAAACGCAGGTACAACGCGCCGAGAAGCAGGGCCTGCGCCACCCAGAAAGGCAGAAATATCTTCCAGAACAGCCGACGGTTCATGCCCGGCTCCGCTCTGGGGCTGTAGCCGGCATGAAGTATCCTATGCCGCGAATGGGACGGATCAGATCATCGCTGCCCGCGAAATTGCCCAGCTTCTTGCGCAGCCGGCTGACGTGCACGTCAACGCTGCGGTCGAATGGATTCAACGGGCGTCCCAAAGCAACTTCGGCGATTTGCTCGCGCGTGACCACGTTACCGGCGTGGCGCAGCAGCAGTTCCAGCACGTTAAACTCCACTGAAGTCAGATCGACTGGTTGCCCTCCGCAGGTGACAGTCCTGGTGGCCATAGACATCTCAATGCCACCAACGTTCAAAACTTCGTCGGCGTCAGCGCGCGCAGAACCGGGAACACCCTCCTGCGTACGTCGCAGAATGGCGCGAATGCGCGCCACCAGTTCGCGCGGATCGAAAGGTTTCGCCAGGTAATCGTCGGCCCCAATTTCCAAGCCCAGGATGCGGTCCACCGCTTCGCCTCGTGCCGTGAGCAGCAGTACCGGCACGCCAGACTGCTGGCGCAACGATTTGAGCAGCTCGAACCCCGAGCCACCCGGCAACATCACATCCAAAATGATAATTTCGTGATCGCCAGCGAGTGCCGCCTTTAGACCCCCAGCATGGTCATAGGCGGTATCGACCGTGAAGCCCTCCGCTTCCAGGAAGCGCTTCAGCAGGTTCACCAGCCCTTGATCGTCGTCGACGATGAGAAGGCGCCTCATGCTTTTCATTGTGCCTTTTTCGGGCGTTGTTTGCGGTGAAGAAGTGTTTCGAGATGCGCGAGTGCTCTTCACAAATCTTTACCTTCCTTCACCCTCTCTTAACCGCCCTTAGGTTAGCTATTCCGGTCTAATGAGTACTGGCAAAGATGCCGGGGCCCCAGTCGAACGCTTAAGGCAATAATATTGATAAGACCGGGTTTGCTTCCAGAGCCGTTATGCGCCCCCAGGTAAGTGTCCCCCAATCGCTGGAAGTTGTGAACCTCTAGGAGGAAAGTTGAAGCGTCGCGGAATAATCGCTTTTGCGGTCGCCATTCTCATATGCGCAGTTCTGGCCGCCTGCCAAAAAGGAAATAGTGCCAGTACCCCAGGAGGCCGAGGCGCTCATGCTGGCGGGCCGCAGGTTGTTCCCGTAGGCGTGGCTACGGTCAAGCAGCGTGACTTCCCGGTTTATCTGACGGGCCTTGGTTCGGTGCAAGCCTTCAACACCGTTTCGGTGAAGAGCCGGGTTGACGGGCAAATCATGCAGGTCAATTTCCAGGAGGGTCAGGACGTCCGCAAGGGCGACCTGCTCATCGTGATTGATGAGCGTCCATTCCAGGTTGCCCTGGCCACGGCGCAAGCCAATCTGGAGCGCGACGAGGCGCAACTGGCCAATGCCAAAGCGCAATATGAGCGCAACAAGGCTTTGTACGAGGGTGGAGTTATTGCCAAGCAAGACCTCGATACTCTGGAAGCCTCCTTCGGGCAGTTCGCAGGTACAATCGCCGCCGATAAAGCGGCGATCGACAGCGCGAAACTGAACCTGGTTTATTGCCGAATCACCTCGCCGATCGACGGCCGTGTGGGCCTGCGACAGGTCGATCCCGGCAACTACATAACCGCAGCCTCAAACACCCCGATGCTGGTCATCACCCAACTGCATCCCATTGCCGTGATTTTCACGCTGCCGGAAGACCAGTTGCAGGCGGTGCTACAGCAGATGCGAAAAGGGCCAATGCAGGTGGATGTCTATGGCCGCGATGACCAGACGAAGCTCTCGGCCGGGAAGCTGCTCACCATCGATAATCAAATCGATCCCACGACGGGAACTGCGAAGCTGAAAGCAATCTTTGAGAATCCGGAAAACATGCTGTGGCCCAACGAGTTTGTCAACGTGCATCTGCTGCTCGAGACGCGCAAGGACGCCATTACAGCCCCGGCAGCGGCCGTGCAACGCGGTCCGCAAGGAACATTCGCTTACCTGGTTGACCAGGACAACACGGTGAAGATGCAGCCGGTGCAGGTTGCGCTTACACAAGGAAACACCGTAGTGCTCGCCTCCGGATTACAGGCGGGCGAACGCGTGGTCACCGACGGGCAGGAGAAGTTGCAGGCCGGCAGCAAAGTGGCTCCTCAAACGCCGCAGCAGGGCGGCCAGTCGCGGAACGCGCAGGTCACTGGCGAAACAGGCTCGCAATCATGAGTATTTCCCGGCCATTCATCATCCGGCCGATCGCGACCTCGTTGCTGATGGCTGGACTGCTGCTGGTGGGCGTTGTCGCCTACCGGCAGCTACCCATTTCTGCGCTTCCCCAGGTCGACTACCCAACTATCCAGATTGTCACGTTTTACCCGGGAGCCAGCCCCGACGTTACTGCCTCGTCCATTACTGCACCTTTGGAACGGCAGTGCGGCCAACTGCCGGGCTTAAGCCAGATGACTTCGAGCAGCGCCTTCGGGGCCTCGGTCATCACCTTGCAATTCAACCTGGAAGAGAACATCGACGTCGCCGAGCAGGAAGTGCAGGCGGCCATCAATGCCGCCCAGTTGTATCTGCCGACTGATCTTCCGGCACCGCCGATCTACAGCAAAGTCAATCCGGCGGATGCGCCAATTCTTACTTTGGCGATGACCTCCGACTCGATGCCGCTGCCTCAGGTTGAGGATCTCGCTGACACGACCTTCGCGCAGAAGATCTCGCAGCTACCTGGAGTTGGTCTGGTCACCATCAGCGGCGGACAGAAGCCGGCGGTGCGCATCCAGGCCAATCCCACCGCGCTGGCATCCTATGGACTAAGCCTGGAGCAGTTGCGGACCGTCATCGGGCAAGTCAACGTCAACCAGGCAAAAGGCCAGTTGCAGAACAATCGGCTGGCCTACACCATTGGCGCCAACGACCAGCTTTTCGACCCTGCGCAGTACGCCAATACCATCATCGCCTACAAAAACGGCGCTCCGGTACGCGTCTCCGACGTTGCGAAGGTCATAGAAGGCCCTGAGAACGCCAACCAGGCGGCCTGGATGAACACCTCTCCCGCCGTCATCATCAACATTCAGCGGCAGCCGGGCGCGAACATTATTAAGGTGGTCGACAGCATCAAGCTGCGCCTGAAGCAGCTTCAGGCGAACCTGCCCAACTCGGTCAAAATAACCGTGCTGACCGATCGCACCAACACCATTCGCGCCAGTGTCAAAGACGTTCAGTTTGAGATGCTGCTGACCATCGCGCTGGTGGTGATGGTGATTTTCGTCTTCCTGCGGACCGTCTCCGCCACCATCATTCCCAGCGTTGCCGTGCCACTGTCGCTGGTCGGCACCTTTGGAGTGATGTACCTGCTGGGCTACTCACTCGACAATCTCTCGCTCATGGCGCTGACCATCTCGACCGGCTTCGTAGTCGACGATGCCATCGTGATGATCGAGAACATCGAGCGCTTCATCGAAGAAGGCCACACGCCTCTCGAAGCAGCCCTGCAAGGTTCCGCGCAAATCGGCTTCACCATCGTTTCGCTGACGGTCTCGCTGATTGCCGTGTTGATCCCGCTGCTGTTCATGGGCGACATCGTCGGACGTCTGTTCCGCGAGTTCGCCGTGACCTTGGCGGTGACGATTCTCATTTCCGCGCTCATCTCCCTGACCCTCACACCGATGATGTGTGCTCTGCTGCTGCGGCAACGCGATCAAGCCCGGCACGGACGCTTCTACGAGTGGTCGGAAAATGCTTTCAACAAAACCATCGCGTTTTATGGCCGCACGGTTCAGTTCGTATTGAAGCACCAGACCGTGACCCTGCTGATTACCATTGCCACCCTGGTAGCCACGATTTGGCTGTACATCATCGTGCCCAAGGGCTTCTTTCCGGTGCAGGACACCGGCGTCATCACCGGCATTACCGATGCCCCTGAAAGCATCTCGTTCGCCGCCATGTCGGAGCGCCAGCAGGCCTTGGCCGCAGCCATCCTGAAAGACAAAGACGTCGAGAGCCTGTCTTCTTTCATCGGCGTGGATGGGACCAACACGACGCCGAACAGCGGGCGCATCCAGATTAACCTCAAGTCGCGCGATGACCGCGACGATGACGTGACCACCATCATCAAGCGACTACAGCAGGAGGTCGCCGGCGTTGAAGGCATTACGCTGTACATGCAGCCGGTGCAGGACCTGACGGTCGAAGATCGCGTCAGCCGCACCCAATATCAGTTCAGCCTGGAAGACGCCGACCCGAAAGAGCTGGGAATCTGGACGGCGAAGCTGGTTGAAAAGCTGAAGACACTACCACAGTTGCGCGATGTAGCAACCGACCAACAGAACGAGGCCACGGAAGAACGCCTGGTCATTGATCGCGACACCGCGTCGCGCCTGGGAATCAGTGCCTCCGCCGTCGACAACACGCTCTACGACGCCTTCGGCCAGCGCCTCATCTCCATCATGTACACCCAGCTCAATCAGTATCACGTGGTGCTGGAGGTTGATCCGCAATACCGCGACGATCCGGATGCGCTGAAAGACATTTACGTCCCCGGAGCCAATGGCCAAGTCCCGTTGAGCGCCATCGCTCACTTTGAAACCAGCTCCGGCGCCCTGGCCCTGAACCACCAGGGGCAATTCCCTGCGGTCACCATCTCATTCAACCTGGGGAATAACTATTCTCTCGGCGAAGCCGTAACGGCCATCAACAATATCGAGCGCGAGATCGAATTGCCGCCCAGCATTCAGAGCAGCTTCCAGGGTACGGCGCGCGCCTTCGAGGCATCGCTGGCCAACGAAGTCTGGCTGATTCTCGCTGCCATCATTACCGTGTATATCGTCCTGGGCGTGCTGTATGAGAGCTATATCCATCCCATCACGATTCTTTCGACATTACCCTCCGCCGGCGTCGGAGCCATCATCTCGCTGCTGCTCTTCCGCATGGACCTGGGAGTGATGGCGCTGATCGGCATCATCCTGCTCATCGGCATCGTTAAAAAGAACGCCATCATGATGATCGACTTCGCGCTGCAAGCCGAGCGCGGCGAGGGCAAGAAGCCGGTGGACGCCATCTACGAGGCTTGCCTGCTGCGCTTCCGGCCCATCATGATGACCACGCTGGCCGCCTTGTTCGGCGCCGTACCTTTGGCGCTCGGCAGCGGAACCGGGTCAGAGTTGCGACGTCCACTAGGCGTAACTATCATCGGCGGATTGCTGGTCAGCCAGTTGTTGACGCTTTACACCACGCCGGTGGTTTATCTGTGGTTCGACCGCCTGGGTGAAGCCTTGCGTCGCATGCGGTCGCACAAACCTGCGGAAGCTCTCGGGGACTGAGATGAATATCTCGAAGCCGGCCATTGAACGCCCCATCGCAACCACGCTGCTGACCGTGGCGTTGCTGCTCGCGGGCGCTCTTGCGTATGCTCACCTGCCGGTTTCGCCACTGCCGCAAATCGACTTCCCGGTAATTTCGGTCGGCGCATCGCTTCCCGGAGCCAGCCCGGAGACCATGGCGTCCTCGGTGGCAACGCCGCTGGAGCGCCAGTTCGGACGCATCGCCGGCATCAATCAGATGACCTCGAGCAGTCAGCTTGGCTCGACCGGCATTGCGATACAGTTCGACCTGAACCGCAACATCGATGCCGCCGCCCGTGACGTGCAAGCGGCAATCAATGCAGCCCGCAGTTATTTGCCGTCTGACCTGCCAAGCAATCCGACCTATCGCAAGATCAATCCCGCTGATTCGCCGGTGATCATCCTGGTCATGACCTCTGACGCCATGACGCAGTACCAGATGTATGACGCCGCCGATTCCATCATGGGGCAGAAGCTCTCGCAGATCGACGGCGTAGGACAGGTCTTCGTCTGGGGATCGTCACAACCCGCAGTGCGCATTGAGGCCAATCCCAATCTCCTGAACAAATTAAATGTTGGGCTGGAGACGCTGCGCACCGCCGTTGCTGCCGAAAACGTGAATCAGGCTGTTGGCTTGCTTCAGAACGACAGCAAGAGCTGGATCGTTCATACCAACGACCAACTGAAGAAGGCGAAGTACTACCAGAACCTCATCATTGCCTACCGCAATGGCGCTCCGGTGCGGCTGTCCGACGTCGCCACCGTCACCGATTCGTATTCCAACATCTACAACGCCGGCAGCTTCGACGGAAAACCGAGCGTCCTGGTTGTGGCGTTCCGCCAGCCCGGCGCCAACATCATCGATACCGCAGATCGCATTATCGAAGCGCTGCCGTTCTTACAAGCTTCTCTGCCGGCGTCCATCCATCTTCAGATTGGACTCGACCGCACCATCACCACCCGCGCATCGGTCAATGATGTTGAACGGACACTGTTGATTTCGGTGATCCTCGTCGTGCTGGTGGTGTTCGTTTTCCTGCGCGAATTCCGCGCCACCATGATTCCCAGCGTCGCGGTTCCCATGGCCATCATTGGGACTTTCGCGATCATGTACCTGTTCGGCTATTCGCTGGACAACCTGTCGCTGATGGCCCTTACCATCTGCACCGGCTTCGTGGTCGACGACGCCATTGTGGTGCTTGAGAACATCATGCGCCACGTGGAAGCAGGCATGCCGCCGTACGAAGCGGCCTTGCTGGGCGCGCGCGAGATCGGCTTCACCGTGGTCTCGATGAGCACCTCGCTCATCGCCGTCTTCATTCCCATTTTGCTGATGGGCGGCATCGTGGGCCGCATGTTCCACGAATTCGCCGTGACCTTGAGCGCGGCGATCACCGTGTCGCTGGTAGTGTCGCTCACCACCACGCCCATGCTGTGCGCGCGTTTCCTCAAGGCGCACGATCCCGGCTCTCATGGCGCGCTCTACCGCATGAGCGAACGCGGGTTTGTGTGGATGAACCGCTTCTACAAAACATCGCTGGGGTGGGTGCTGCGGCACCAGCGGTTCGTATTGGCGGTCACCATCTTTACGGTGGTGCTCAACGTTTATCTCTACGTCATCGTGCCCAAGGGCTTCTTCCCGCAGCAGGACACTGGGCGTCTGCAAGGCATCGTCATGGGCGATCAGGATGTCTCCTTCGACGCCATGAAGCAGAAGCTCGACCAATACATCAAGATTGTGCAGGCTGACCCGGCGGTCGAGCACGTTCTGGCCTCCGTCGGCGGCGGCGGCGCACAAAACCAGGCGCGCATCTGGGTGATCCTGAAAGACCTCAAATACCGTAAGGGCGTCACTGCCGACATGGTGATTAACCGCTTGCGCCCCAAACTTGCACATGTGCCCGGAGCCACCGCCTATTTCCAGGCTTATCAGGAGTTCCAGATCGGCGGGCGCATGGGCAATGCCCAGTATCAGTACACGCTGTCGGGCGAAGACCTGCAGGAACTCTATACCTGGGCGCCGCGCCTGACGGAGAAGCTGAAAACGATTCCGCAGTTGAAGGACGTTAACAGCGATCAGCAGGTCAGCGGTCTGGAGCAGAACGTCATCATCGATCGCGACACCGCGGCGCGGCTCGGCATCACCCCGGCGCAAATCGACAACGTTCTTTACGACGCCTTCGGCCAGCGCGAGATCTCAACCATCTACCAGACGCTCAACCAGTATTACGTCGTACTCGAAGTCGATCCTCAATACCAGATGACGCCCGCCGCGCTGGAGAGCGTCTACGTCATCACCTCCAGTGGCGCACAGGTGCCGCTGTCGGCGTTCGCTCACTTCGGAACCGCTGCTACCTCGCTGACGGTCAATCACCAGGGACAGTTCCCTTCCGTCACCATCTCCTTCAATCTTGCCCCCGGGGCTGCCCTGGGCGAAGCCACACGCCTCATCGAACAGACCGAATTTCAGATGCGGCTTCCGGCCACCATTCATGGCAGCTTTCAGGGCACAGCCGCAGCCTTCCAGGATTCGCTCTCCTCCGAGCCGCTGCTGATTTTGGCCGCTCTGGTCGCCGTTTATATCGTGCTCGGAATTCTCTACGAGAGCTACATCCATCCCATCACCATTCTGTCGACCCTCCCGTCAGCCGGAACCGGCGCACTTCTGGCCTTGCTCCTCTTCCGCATGGAGCTGAACGTCATCTCTCTCATCGGCATCATTTTGCTGATCGGCATCGTGAAGAAGAACGCCATCATGATGATCGACTTTGCGCTACAAGTGGAGCGCGAAGGCAGGACTGCTTCCGAAGCCATCTACGAAGCGGCCCTGATGCGCTTCCGTCCCATCATGATGACCACCGCCGCTGCCTTGTTCGGCGCGCTACCTATGGGCATCGGCCACGGCATGGGATCGGAGCTGCGGCGCCCGCTGGGCATCAGCATTGTCGGCGGCCTGATCGTCAGCCAGATGCTGACGCTTTACACGACGCCCGTGGTTTATATCTACCTTGACCGCCTGCAGGATTGGGCGCTGAGCCATATTCCCTGGCGTAAGAAGAAGGCCGTCGAGGAAGAAGCCCCGGTGTTCGCGGACTGAGTTGGATTTGGATTTGGTGGGTACGGCTAGAGCGGCGCTTCATTCAGCGCCGCGTTCCACCGCCGTCTCAAAAGCAACGCTATACATCCCACTGCGTTGGGTCTGTGACGAAACTCGTTGCTCCTTCGACGCGGTGGGACAAACGATGCTTCCGTCCCGCAGGGACGACAGATCTTAGCCCAGCGCTTCAGCACTGGGAGGGCTCAAGTGGGAAATTCAGAGTCGGCTTCAGCCGACGACATATGTTTCGTAACAACTGTCTTGCGACGGGATGTATCCTCAGACCGCAGAGCATCAACGCGATCCTAGAGCGCCGCTCTACCCGGCCATGGAACATCCTGCAGGCACAAGCACCGACGCCACAGACCAGTCCCAAACCCGCTGGCTCGGCAGCGACTCGATTCTGTTCGCCACCGCTCATCGCCCATGGCCTCCGCCAATGTCGCCGTGGGTAATGACCCAGCGCTGGAACGACCTGCTCTTTCTGCACTATGCCGTTGCGCCGGAAATTCTGCGGCTGTTAATACCCGAGCCGCTGACGCTCGACACTTACGACCAGCGTGCGTGGCTCTCCATCACACCATTCGTGCTGGATCAGCTTCGCCCGCATGGAGGTCTGCGCCTTCCCGTCGTTTCGCGCTTCCCTGAGCTCAACGTGCGAACCTACGTGACGTACGACGGCAAACCGGGTGTGTTCTTCTTCAGTCTCGATGCTGGAAATCTCTCGGCCGTCTGGGGCGCGCGAATCTTCTATCGCCTGCCTTATTGGAAGGCTTCGATGAAAGTGAAAGGCCGCGGCTCGGAGAAGATCGAGTACTCCTCCAAACGCGAGCACGGTCCGCAGCCGGCGGTGTTTCGCGCGACGTATCGTCCCGTCGGACCGGCCTTTCACGCCGTGCCCGGCTCCATTCGCCATTTCCTCACCGAACGCTATTGCCTATACGCTTTCAATCGCCGACGGCTCTATCGCGCGAACATCCATCACCTGCCGTGGTCATTACAAGAGGCGGAGTACGAGATCGAGGAGAACACGATGGCTTCCGTCGCCGGCATCGAATTGCCGCAAAAGCCGGAGTTGGCCAACTTCGCGCGCGAACTGAAAGTCCTGGTCTGGGCGCCGGAGAGATTAGTCTAAAACACTTTCCAAACTACTATCGTTACCATCTCGACGGGTGCCCTACTCATTCCTTCGTTTGGAATGAGTGGGAGAACATCGCTCGCCGCTGTAGACTGTGCACGTTTAGTCATCAGCCCCTGTCCCACACATTCGAAAACATGAACGTGTGGGCACCCGGCTAGTACCTCGTTGCGTTAGTTCGCGTATGGCGTTTCGTGATGTTTCGCCAATGTTTTCAGGCCCGGAAACCGTACGCTGATTTCTGCAACGAGATACTAGATCACCAGCCCACCCGCGCCGTAGGCGCAGCAGAGCTTAGCCCAGCGATTCAGAGTCTGTTACGAAACTCATGATGAGCCACGACAGTGGCACAAACCATGCGTCTGTCCCGTAGGGACAGCAGAGCTTAGCCCAGCGCTTCAGCGCTGGGAAACGTGCTTAGAAAAATCCAGAGTCGGCTTCAGCCGACGACACGATTCCCGTAGGGACGGCAGAGATTTCTGTTCGTGAGTGTAATGGGGATGTTACGCCAGTTATCTCGCGGAGGCTTTCCGGTGTTGCACGACGATGCCGAATAAAAAGAGCAGCAGCACAACAGCCCCGACAATGCGCGGTGTCCATGGTGCTCCCTTTGGACCCCAAAGCTCGCACCACAATAGGAAAAGGACAACGCCAATCTTCACGTAGTAGAACACTTTGCGCAGTGGGGTGTTTGCCTGAGGTGCGACGACGAACGGTTCTGACCGCAGAACTCTAGTGCAGGCAATGAACGATACGCCGACTACGACCAAGCAGAGAATCGCAAACAACCGCGCATTTAGATTTCCGGCCGCGCACCACACGACAAGCAAGAGTACTGCCAATGCAGTAACCAGTTGGACAGTCCAAAACCTCTTGTTCTTCAACCCAGCGGCCTCACTTCTCCAGAATGAATCTGCCGTTCTCACTTTCCACAAATGCGAGCTTCCCTGCGATGTAGGATACCATTGCCCCCATTCCGTAGCCCACCAGTGCGGGCAGAACGGTATCAAGCTCCAGTTTCCGTCCATCGAATCTACGGTTTTCTGAGATGACCCAGCACGATTTCCCAGCTCCTTTGGCGTGAAGCAGCTTCGCGATAGCCGCTCCACCGCTGTGTGCTGGCGGAATCGGCCTCACACAGCGCGAGTCGAACCACGCAGGATTTGGATGAGCGAGTGACTCAGTGATTTTGTGTCGCTGTTTCGGGTTGGGCAGAAGTTCGAGAAACCTTTCGCGTCTATCCTTCACGATGAAGGCACGAATGGCCGCTTCTTCATGTGGCGCAAGGGTATAGCTCATTGGAAAAGACTATCGCAAGCCGTAACTGTCGATAACAGGCGATAACGCTCAAAACCAGACCATGCCGCCCCTATGGGGCTCGGCATAGTCTTGGAGAAGCTCACCCGGCACTCCGCTACGCTGCGTGGTGGGCCAAACTATCCCGCGCCTACGGCGCTGGCTCTAGCTGCCCCGCAATGTTATCGCACGCGACATGAAATAGGAAAAGAATTTCTCCGTGTCTCTGTGTCCCTGTGGTGAAGATGGGGTTACGCGTTGATCGCCATGCCGAACACCGCGTTCGCCCCATCCAGCATTGCCTCTGACAATGTGGGATGCGCGTGAATGGTATTCGCCAATTCCTCGGCGGTCATTTCCATCTCCATAGCCACCACCGATTCGGCAATCAGTCTCCGTCGCTATCGGGCCGATGATGTGTACGCCCAGAATCTCGCCGTACTTCGCATCTTCGACGATCTTCACAAAGCCTTCGTGCGCCCCCACGATGCTGGCGCGCGAGTTCGCGGTAAACGGGAACTTGCCCACCTTCACCTCGTAGCCAGCCTCTTTGGCTTTGGCTTCGGTCAGGCCCACGCTGCCGATCTCCGGATGGCAATAGGTCGCATTCGGAATGCGCAGCACGTTGATCGGCTTCACCGGTTTCCCTGCCATATGCGTCACCGCGACGATGCCTTCCATGCCGCCTGAGTGCGCAAGCTGCGGATATCCGGCAACGATGTCGCCAACCGCGTAAATTCCCGGCTCTGCGGTGCGCATGAACTTGTCGACTTTGACGAAGCCACGCTCGACCTCGATCTTGGTCTTCTCGATCCCAACGTTCTCGGTGCGAGGAGCGCGACCGACCGCGACCAGCACCTTCTCCGCCTCCAGCGTCTGCTGCTTGCCATCGGCGGTGAAGGTAACCTTCACGCCCTCTTTTGTCTTCTCCACCTTCTCGACCTTGGCATTGACGAAGCCGTTGATGCCGCGCTTGCGATAGACACGCATCAGTTCTTTCGAGACTTCCTCATCCTCTACCGGCACGTAACGCGGCAGCATCTCGAGAATGGTCACCTCGGCTCCGAACGATTTGTAGATGCTGGCGAACTCGACGCCCACCGCTCCCGAGCCGATGACGATCAGCGACTTCGGAATCGCCTTGAGGCTGAGGATCTCAATGTTGGTCAGGATCTGCTCGTCGGCCGACATTCCGGGCAACATGCGCGCGACTGAACCGGTAGACAGGAGAAGGTTCTTCGCCTGCACCTGTGATTTGCCGTTCTTCGACTCCACGTCGACCGTATGGATTCCGTTCTTCGCCGGCCCAGTCAGCTTGCCGTAGCCCTCAATAACGGTGACCTTGTTCTTGCGCATCAGGAACTGCAAGCCTTTGGCGTGTTTGTCCACAATTCCCTGCTTACGCTTCTGGATCGAATCCCAATTCACGGTGACGCCGGCCGTGTTCTCCAGCCCCAGCTCAGGACCTTCCTTCACGTGGTCATAGACCTCGGCGTTAAACAGCAGGGCCTTGGTGGGAATGCAGCCCACGTGCAAACAGGTGCCGCCAAGATAAGCGTCCTTCTCAATGAGGGCGGTCTTCAGGCCAAGCTGACCGGCGCGAATGGCCGCGGTGTATCCGGCAGGGCCGCTGCCGATGATGGCTACGTCAAAAATGGTGTCAGGCAATCGAATGCTCCGCTTACAGATTGAAATTTCAGGGTCTGTACAAACAGATGATTGTAAACGAGGAAAGAAGCAGAAGGGCCGCTGTTCGCCATTCGCTCTTCGCCATTCGCCATTCGCCAGAAGGGCGCCGTGCGCTCTTCGCCCTTCGCTCTTCGCCTCTGAAGGGTGTCATCCCGAGCGTAGCCGAGGGATCTGCAGTTTGCTGGCGCTGCGAACGACGGTCGCTCCGAATCAAGCGCGGCACTTCTGGCGAATGGCGAATAGCGAATAGCGAATAGCGGCCTTTGAGACTTTTTCTCCCCCTCATCCGTATACCCGGATAGCATGGTTGCCACCGCCTTCAGTGCGCTGCTTTCGATGGAGACCGAAGAGGCCCGCATAGCTCGTGGCTTGCGCCGTCGCGATCCTGACCTGCTCGATGCCCTCATCGCGCAGTATCAGCATCGCCTGCTGCGCTACCTGCTGCACCTCACCGGCAACCGCGCCACCGCCGAAGACCTCTTCCAGGAAACCTGGATGCGCGTGGTGGAGAAAGGCCATCTCTACGACGGCAAGAGCCGGTTCGTGACCTGGCTGCTCACCATCGCGCACAACGTGGCCATCGACCACCTGCGCCGCCGCTCCCCTGCAAGCCTCGACGAAATGCGGGACAGCGAAGATGGCGCGCCATTCGAGGTCGAGGATGAGCGACCGTCTCCTTTCGACCAGGCCGCGGCAAGCGAGGAGAGCGCCCACCTTGAAGCAGCACTGCAACACTTGCCGCTTATCTTCCGGGAAGTGTTGACGCTTCGCATTCACGAACAGATGAAGCTTGAGGAGATCGCAAAGTTGATCCACATACCCGTTGCGACGGTGAAGACGCGCCTGTACCGCGGCGTGATGGCGCTTCGTCCGGCGCTGAAAGGAGACGCGGAATGACAAACTCCTATCACGAACGCGCGCGCGAACTCGTGCTGCTGCGCGAGGTAGAGGGAATCAGCAACGCCGAAGCCGCTGTGGCTCACGTCGCATCTGGAAGGCTGCTCCGAGTGCTCCGATTTCGCGAAGGAGCTTGCGCTAGCGGAGCGCGCGCTGCGCAGCATACCAGTGACGGCTTCGGTGTCGCTGGTGAGCGCGACACAAATGCGAGTGCGCCAGCGCGCGGCGGAACTTCGCGATCAGCAGGCACGCAACTTCCTGATCGGGATTTCGTTTTGCCTCGGTCTGTTGTGGTCGGCGGGATCAGCCTTTGTCGGCTTCAGGCTCAGCGGCTGGCTGGCGGACAAGATTCACGTGGCGTCGTGGATCATCGCGGCAGGGTTCGTCGTTTTCTGGCTGGCGCCGGCGGTCGCGATTGCCGTCGGACTCCTCGCCTACCATCCGCTATCGCGTTCCACGCACAGTGACTGGTGGGCGGCGCGCGTTAAGGAAGATTTGCTATGAGTGAAAACAAATCAACATTTCACACTGAGTTGTCCGTCATCCCCGAGTTTGGCTGGTTTCTGGCATTCACGCTTGGAATTTGCACTGCCATCGGGTTGTTCTTTCCGGCGTCACACGACCGCGGCGTACCACACCCGATGATCCCGGTATTGCTCGCGCTCTGCGGCGCCTTTGTCGTCTGCTTCGTCCTGCTGCTGAGCTATGTCAATCGCGACGCGGCGAGACGCGGCATGAGTCCAACGCTGTGGACGCTGATCTGCCTGTTCGTGCCGAACCTCATCGGATTCATTCTGTACTTCTTGCTGCGCAAGTCGCTGCCGACGCAATGTCCGGGATGCGGCTTCACGGTCAACGATTCTTTCCGCTTTTGTCCCCGCTGCCGCTACGCGCTGGCGCCGGTTTGCGGAAGTTGCGGTCAGCCCATCAGGAACAACTACGCCTGCTGCCCATTCTGCGGCCAGGCGACCGCGCCGTCAGGAACTCCATCGGCTGCCAATCCGGCATGAAGCGAGTGTTCCAGGATTTGCTTAAAAGAGCCGCCTGATTTCGCTCAGTTTGATACCAAAACCCCTGGTCTGCACGGTTCTTGAGCGCGAATTCGGCGGTTCCATCTTCTTCGTCCGACCTGCAACATAGTGCAGCCGCCACGAAGCGCATGACGCTCGGCGGTCCGGAGCTGCCGGCCGAGGGGAGGCAAGCCGGGGTTTCCAACACGAACCGAGGCCGTTTTCGATGCAAAAAGAGGCGAATTTCGCCGGCTTTGAGCCGCGCGTCAAGACGTCCTACCCGACGATCTCTTCAAACCGCATGGGATCAGGACGGGTGCGAATCGGCGGAGGCTCGATCAGCGCGAGTTGCTGCTTGGTATAGCGGATGCGGTGAATGACGGTGATGGTGCTAATCGCTGCGATGATCCAGAGCACAGGACCCATGCGATTGAACAGCGCGCCGATGATGATCAGCACGATGCGCTCGGGGCGCTCCATGAATCCAACCTTGCAACTTGGAATGAGCGACTCGGCGCGCGCGCGCGCATAGCTCACGAGGACGGAGCTGACCATGACGAACGCCGTGAGCACGACATAGAGAAACCGGTTCGCGCGAGCGTAGTAGACCACCAGCCCAAAGAACAGCGCCACGTCGCTGTAGCGGTCGATGACGGAATCGAAGAATCCGCCGAATTGCGTTACTTGATTCGTAGCGCGAGCGACACGCCCGTCGACCATGTCGAAGATACCGGCGCCGATAATCACCAGACCGGCATACACGAACAAGCGGCGCTGGTTTTCTGCATTGGCAAATCCGAAGAGCAGCGCGGCACCGATGTTGATGAGCAGTCCGATAAACGTAAGCGCGTTGGGCGAGATGCGGGTCAGCGCCAGGCCGTGGACAATTTTGTACAACAGCCACTTGCAGGATCTTCCAACCGCGCTGGTCCACGTCATAACCGCTACGCCTCGTCGTGGATGGTAACGAGCTTCAGAACTTCCAGTTCGCGCTTGCCGGTAGGAGTAACGACCTCGCTCACGTCTCCAACTTTCTTGCCCATCAGGGCACGCCCAATCGGCGAAGAGGTGGAGATCAACCCCTTGGTTACGTCGGCCTCTTCGCTGGTAACCAACTTATACTCAATTTCCTCATTCTTTGTGGAATCGAAAACCAAGAGTGTCGAGCCGATGGCCGCGCGATCCTCTGGGGATGTTCGCCATGTTGACCATCGACAGGTCGCCCATACGCTTCTTGAGCTGGCCGAGGCGGGCGCGAACGAATTCCTGCCGCTGCTTGGCCATGTGATACTCGGCGTTTTCGCTGAGATCTCCCATGGCAACCGCCTTCTTCAATTCCTTGGGCAACTCGTGGTTCAGCTCGTGCTCCAGGACTTGAATCTCCTGTTCGAGCTTTCTCTTGATATGTTCAGTCATGCTTTGTCGTTACGCCCGGCGAGCAATTCCGCTTACAAGCGCATCCCGAGATTATAGCGCGATGTAAAAGCCTGAATCGCGTGGGATTCAGGCTTCGTTGCTGGAAGACATCTCATTAGAATCCCGTAGGGGCTAAGGCCCCGGAATTTTGTTGGCTGTGTGCGGCACAGCCGAAGAGGCTGCTGAAAAGTTGAAAGCGAGGGTCGCTCGCGGACTGAAGTCTGCTCGCGACAGCAAAAATAAACGCCTTGTCGGCACGACCAAGGTCGTGCCTTGACGCGAATGGTCGCCAAACTGAGTTTTCCGCAGCCGGTGAAGCAGGGCCCTTTCAAACCTTCCCTGGTTGCACCGAATACCCCTTCTTCAGCAGGGCAATCTGCCCGGCGTGGTAGATGTGATGCTCAATTACACCAACCAGTTCGTAGCGGAACGTCCGTTGTCCTCCGGCCGTGTTGCTGTCCAAGCTACTGGAGTCGAGCTGCGAAATCGCCTGCCGAAACTCGCGATTAGACGCGCGGAAGCCCTCCAGAGTTTTCTGCCACTCGGCCTCGTCTGGAGCCGGGGTAGCCGGAAAATTTCCCGCTTCGTCCGGCGTAGCCGGGCCCGATAACCTGCGAGCGGCAATGCGCTCCCAGAACTCCATATGCATAACCAACTGCCATATGGTGTGCGTTCCCGGAATCAACTGCGCCGCGGCGCACCGCGCATCGATGCCTTGCAGAATCCTCCACACCGGATCGCCGTACCAAGCATCACCGCTCATGGTCTGGTCGTATCGTTCGACAAGCTGCTGGATTTCGTTCATAGGAGGCCTCCTCGTGTATAACCATCATAATAAAGTTTGATAGTTATACAAGCCGCAGGTGCCGAGTGGCCTTGAAATCGCGATGAGTAAGATGTTTTCGTCGGCGGAACGTTTTCGATGCGACACTGCCACTCCGCGAGGCGGAGCGCATACTGTAGCTCAGCATGGAGCCGAAGGAGGAATGCTGGGCAACATCGTCACAACGATTCCGAGTTCTGTGGGGATGGCACCAGCCTGGAATTGTGAGTGTAATGGTCTGTTCGCGCCAGCTATCCTTCCGCCCTGCGGCAGAACTCACGTAGAATTGTCGCGAAACCGTCCCGGCCATGCAAACCTCGTCGCGCCTGCGGTCATCGCAGCGGCACCCGGGTCGCTTGCCTTGAAGGAGAAAAAGGATGCACTCTCAGACAACCGCTGCAAAGTTGACTTTGGCAGCCCTTGCCATTTCAGGCATGTTTTTGGTAACTCGGGCGTCCGCCGCCGACATAAAAGGTCAGGTAATGGGCGGAGGAGCGCCTGTCGTTCAATCCACGGTGACACTTTGGGCTGCAAGTTCTGACGCACCCAAGCAGCTCGCGCAAACCAAGACCGACGATGAAGGCGGCTTCGAAGTCAGCACCGCTGGAGCACCCGGGGATTCCAGTCTTTATCTGGTGGCGACGGGTGGTGAACCCAAAGCTCGGGGCGGCGGCAACAATCCGGCCATCGCGCTATTGGCCGTCGTGGGCAGCAGACCTCCGGCACGCGTCGTCATCAACGAGTTCACCACCATTGCCTCGGTGGTTACTCATGCCCAGTTCATCGACAATACGACCATTAAAGGCTCCTCGCTCCAGCTACGGATTGCGGCGAACAACGTACCTAACTTCGTCGATCTGGAGACGGGCGCCTGGGGGGCGGCGATTCTCGACGGCCTCAACAGCGCGCAGACACCGACGATGGCCAACTTTGGCACGCTCGCCGACGTGATGGCCGCTTGCATCACGCGGGTGAAACCGGATGCCTGCGGCCAATTCCTCGCGGCGACTACACCTCCCAGCGGAGGGCCTCCGCCGGACACATTGCTGGCGACCGAGGCCGTCGCCTTCTTTCCCTGGCACAATCCAGACAAGATTTTCGCGCTGCTCGATGAGTTTTATCCGCTACCGAAGCCGGGAACTCCCGGCAAGCTCATGCGGGATACGCCTTACCTTCCATATTTAACGTTTGCTCCCAGCGCCTTCGTGTTCCCGCTCAAGTTCACCGGCGGTGGCTACAGCGGCGGCGGCAAGCTCATGATCGACAGCGAAGGCAACGCCTGGGTTGCTGACAACTTCACGGTCGGAGCAGAAAACCAGGATGCCTCATGGACCGGCGGCCTCACCAAGTTCGCTCCCAACGGTAAAGCGCTTTCGCCCAGCCCTCTGGGCTTCAGGGGCGGAGGCATCGCAGGCCCCGGCTTCGGCTTGGCTCTCGACGCACAAGACAACGCGTGGGCCACCAGCTTCACCGGACAGAACATCACCAAGTTCGACAAGAGCGGCAAACCTCTGTCGCCCCCCGAGGGGTGGAACTTCAACCGCCAGATCAGTCAAATGCAGGGCATCATCGCGACGCCCAGTGGGGATATCTGGACCCTCGACCTGATCAAGGGCCAGGTCGTGAAGCTTCCGCAAGGCGACCCGTCCAAGGTGCAGTTCTACTGCCAGAACAAGACTGGCGATCCGCTGAAAAACCCCTGCGACCTGGTCGGGCCGTTCGCCCTCGCCATTGACCAGCAGGACCGCATCTGGGTTACCAACGCCGTCACCGACCACGTGGTTCGTTTCCCCGCTTCCGACCCCAGCAAATTTGAGACCTTCAAGGTGGGATATTCCGCTAGCGGTCTCGCAATCGACAGTCTGGGCAACGTCTGGGTAACAAACAAATTGGGTAGTTCTCCCAAGGGGGCGGTGAAGTTTGCCGAGATGCTGGCTGCCTTCAAATTCAACTTCGACAACGACCCAGACGCCGGAGCACGAGCGACCAAGGTGCTGGTGCCTGCCATGAGCGAGGAGAAATCGGGCCATGACGGGGGCAGCCTTACGGTGTTGCGTCCCGACGGAACTGAAGCATCTTTCTCGCCGGTGTACGGAAAGGGCATTGTCGGCCCGTGGGCAGTTTCCGTGGATGGCAACGACAACATCTGGATCTCCAACTTCAGCACACCGTCAGCCGGCATCGTGGAATTGTGCGGCTTCCGCACCGAGCATTGCCCGCCGGGCGTGAAGACAGGAGACGCCATTTCGCCTCCAGGTGGCTACGTCGGCGGAGGATTGCAGTTGATGGTTGACGTTGGCATAGGCCCCGCCGGAGATGTCTGGGTGACCAACAACTGGCAGGTGTATCAGGATGCCATGGGCAAGGTTGATGAAGCACTACAAACTCAAGGCGCCGGTCAGGGCGTGGTGGTGTTCTACGGAATGGCGAAGCCGGTGAAGGTGCCGCTGGTCGGGCCGCCACGACCTTACTAACGGAAGTGGCGTTGAACGGAGTCTTGCGTGAGGAAGGCCCCTCGCGCCGGCGGCCAGCGATGAGACTGGAATATCTTGGAAGGATGAAACGACTTTCTCGCCTATCGCTATTCTTTGTTCTGGTTGCGGCCGTACTGGCATTTGGGCAGCAGAGCGAGCCCTCTACGGACAAGCCTCCAGCTCAGTCCGGCGTCAGCGGGTTGCCTCTGACCTTCCAGCGCCATACCGGCGACCTGGATGAGATGGTGAAGCGCGGGAGTATTCGCGCCCTTGTCTTGTATAGCCGCTCGGGCTTCTTCTACGTTGATGGAAAGCCGGAAGGCATTTCTTATGAGGCGCTGCAATACTTCGAACAGTTTGTAAATCAGAAGCTGCGCACCCGGCAACACATCCAGGTTACGTTTATTCCGGTGCGTCCCGATCAACTTGAATCGTATTTGAACGAAGGCATCGGCGACCTGATCGCGTACCCGGTGGCCATGACTCCGGAACGCGCACAGCAGGTTGCATTTACGGTTCCGCTTGAAACGGATGTGAAGCAGATTCTTGTGACCGGAAAGAACTTCGGTTCAGTTGCGTCGTTGCAGGACCTGAGCGGGAAGAAAGTCTTCGTCAATCCGGTCACCACGTACTACGGGAATCTGCAGAAAGTGAGCGATTCACTCGTCAAGCAGGGGAAGAAGCCCATCCTGATTGAGAGCGCCGACAATAACCTGTTGGACGAAGACCTGTTGGAGATGGTGAACGCTGGCATACTTCCCGCAACCGTTACCATCACGCAGCGCGCCAAGCTGTGGGCTAGCGTTTTTCATAACATCACTCCTCAGCCCAATATCGTCATTGCGAACCAGGAGGACTTGGCATGGGCAGTCCGCAAGAACAATCCGAAGTTCAAAGAGTTGGTGGATGAATTCGTCAGGACCCACGCCGCCGGAACGTCGTTCGGTAACACCCTGCTGCGGCGATACCTGGAGAGTAATCAGTGGATCACGAATCCAACGAATGACGAACAGATCAGGAAATTTAACCAGCTCGCGAATTTCTTCAAGACCTATTCATCGCAATATGGTTTCGACTACCTGATGGTGGTGGCTCAGGGCTACCAGGAGTCGCAGCTCAACCAGGCGGCGAGAAGTCCTGGAGGCGCAGTTGGGGTCATGCAGGTCAAGCCGTCGACGGCGGCGGCGCCGCCCATCAGTATCCCCGACATCGGGACCGCCGAAAACAATATTCATGCCGGCGTCAAACTGCTGAATTCGATAGCAACCGAGTATTTCGGCGATCCGAAGATTGATCCGATGAACCGATTGCTACTTACATTCGCGGCGTACAACGCAGGCCCGAATCGGATAGCGGAACTTCGTAAGGAGGCACCGGCCCAGGGGCTCGATCCCAATAAGTGGTTTGGCAACGTCGAGTTGCTGGTGTCGCAAAGGGTGGGACAAACGACAGTCCAGTACGTTAGCAATATTTACAAGTACTACATAGCCTACAAGCTGGTGGTCGAGCAGGGGCAATCGTTGCAGTAGGGCGCAATATTTGTCAAAGCTCAGAGTGTCGCTCCATAGTTCCAATGGCTCGGGCAGGACGGGACAGCCGTTTGGCGCAATGCGTCGCGCAAGGAAGCGCGGCGGCTGACGTAACAGCGGTATTGCACTCATGGCTCATTGTGTCGTCCTCGGGGGACTCGGAGTTTCAATCCGACTCGTACCCAGGATTGCGCCTGCGGCTACATCCTGGGCTGTGATCGCACGCTCTTCGGGCGCTGGTTCGCGGTGGAACGTACATCGTGCGAGAGGTAGCAATCGTGCGAGAGGTAACATTCGTTGCGCTTGAACGAAAGGCCGATCCCCTTCGACGTCGTTCAGCGTCTCGGGTGCGAGCTCACACGCCCGCAAATCGCTCCAACTTCGCTGCGCGCAGCATGACAGAGAACGGGTTTCGTCGATAACCGGGAACTCGCGGCTGTAGAGGCTGCTGAAAAAGTCCCTTCGAAGTACCTCAGGGGCTAAAGCCCGCACGCATTTTCAACGGCCTGGACGCTGGCCTGAAGGCCGGCTCTACCCGAAATTCGGGTTTTTCAGCAGCTTCTGTAGCCTGGTTACCCAGCGTTGGCTCGGGCGGGAAGCGCTGAGACTTAACCCAGCAGGAGTTTCGTGTTACGATTTCTTGATCACGGATCAGCTTTTGGTAAGGCGCACATCCGACTAAGTTTGCCCGGCATCGTAGAAGCCGGAACAAAGGTGCAAATGTCGGTAACTTGCCTTAGTCGGAGTACAAACTTATAATCCCGCTTTCTGCGCCCCGGTGTTCCTGCGAAATCTGTAAATGTTTCACGGCCGTGGGGCCGTCCCTGTGGAGTTATTTGTGCAGGTCAGGAAGAACGCGCCAACAAAAGGGATGCGGTTGGGTTAAGGTCGTCATCTGTTCCTAAGATCGAAGGAGCCAAGCGAATGAAGAAGATTCTGCTAGTAATGTTGCTGATTGTGGCTGCCACGGGATTCGTACAGCAAGCATCGAGTCAAGCTGCGGCGGCGGGCCAGGCGACGCAAAAGAAAGAGATCAAGGACCCGGCCGAGTACAACGCGTACGTCAATGCCATTCAGCAGCATGACCCCACTGCCAAGGCGCAGGCTCTGCAAGCGTTTATTCAGACCTATCCGAACAGTGTGATGAAGATCGATGCCGCCGAGCAGTTGATGGCGGCGTATCAGCAGGCCGGTAACGCGCAGAAGATGCTCGATGCCGCCAACCAGATTCTGCAGATGGATCCAAACAACGTTCGTGCCCTGGCCATCCTCACCTACACCTATCGGGCCACGACGACGGCTCAGAATCTGCAGCAGAATCTGCCATTAATTCAGCAGTACGCCACGCGCGGTGAACAGGCGCTGCCCAACATGCCCAAGTCTGAAGGCATGAGCGACGCCGATTTCACCAAGCTGCACAACGAGCTGGGCGCCATTTTCGAAGGCGGGCTCGGCTTTGTGGCTCTGCAGAACAAGAACTACCCGGACTCTGGCAAGGACTTTCGCCAGGCGGTTTCCGAGGAGAGCCAGCCCAACATCGCTGACATTTATCCTCTTGCCCAGGCTGACCTGGAAGCCAAGCCCGTGAACCCGGAGGGCTTCTGGTTCATCATCAAGGCGGCCAATCTGGCGCAGGGTGACGGCAAGGCGCAGATTCTCGACTACGGACGCAAAAAGTACATTCGCTATCACGGCTCGGAACAGGGCTGGCAGGAACTGGTGAACGACGCCACGAGCAATGCCAGTGTCATGCCGCCGCAGGGATTCACGGTTGCTCCCGCGCCTCCGCCACCGTCTCCTGCGGAACAGGCAGCCGACCTGGTGAAGAGCAAAGATCCCAAGAAGATGAGTTTTGCTGAGTGGCAACTGGTGCTGTCGTCGGGGAATCAGACCGCGGCCGACACCGTGTGGAACACGATCAAGGATAAGGCGGTGAAGCTTGGCGCCAGCGTTATCAGTGCCAGCGCCAGCAGCCTGCAGCTTGCCGGCAGTGAAGATGATATCGACGCCAAGAAGGCCGACATCACGGTTTCGATGGAGAAGCCCCTTCCCGCCAAGCTCGTGCCTCAGGTTGGAACGCAGATCTTCTTCCAGGGCACAGCGGCAAGCTACACGCCTAATCCGTTCGTGCTGACTTTCAGCGACGGCGTTCTGCTCGACAAGAACGGCAACCCGATCTCGACGGCAGCGCCGGCCCACCACACTACGACGCACAAGAAGTCGCAGTAACGCTGCTTTAGGAATGGGAAACGGGAGCGGAAGCTCCCGTTTTTTATTGCCGGCAATAAATTCCCCTTGTGACGATTCGCGTCCGGGCACAACCTTCCTGATCTGTCATTCTGAGCACAGCGAAGAACCTGCTTTTCGTTGTCCCCAGCAACAAACTCCCGCTTGTGATGATTCGCGTCGAGGCACGAATTTGGTTGTCGTGGCTTGAGGCGTATCCTCGCAACGCGAGAGTTATGCCGGGGCGGAGGGAAAAGCAGGTTCTTCGCTGTGCTCAGAATGACAGCCAGGAAGTTGGAGCTGACCGGCACGACCGGAGGTCGTGCCCTGACGCGGAGCTTCGGGCCTATTTCCGAATTACTGGTTCGGCACACGGAAGGCGTACTCCACCCGTGCCTCGACAGGGAGCTTTGCACGGCGCGCTCGGTTGGGTAAGCGGCAAGGGAAGCAGGTTCTTCGCCCGCCGCGGCGGACTCAGAATGACAGCCAGAACGGCTGATGTCGGCATTGCGCTGCGGCTAGCGAGCGGCGCGCTTCTCCAGGCTGTAGGGACGGGCACTGCGGGGCGGGCGCCGGGTGACACCGCGCAGGCTCTTGATATCGAGCTCTAATTCGGCGATGGTGCGACTGAGCGTGTTGCGATGCATTCCGAGCTGGCGGGCGGCCTTACACTGGTTGCCCTTATTTTCTTGCAGCACGGTGAGAATGAATCGCTTCTTGAATTCGCGGACTGCTTCGTTGTACAGAATGCCGCTCTTATACATCTGCATGATTAGAGCTTCCAGTTGATCTTTCACAACGCCTCTTCCATGAATGCGTTCAGAATTTATTGTGCATCTCGTCCGCGGCGGCGATGTTTGCGCGCCTGCAATCTTATCTTGTGCCTTCGACATGCTCCGGAACCGACCGCAGCAGGTTCCAGCCGTCGTGAAAACGCTGTCGCAACTCGGCCGGCGCCGCCCAAATTAACGCCCTGCCCGTCACCAGCAGAAACGGCGCAATCCGCGAATTCTGCAGGTAAGACGAAGTCGGGATGAACGAAGCCAACGCCATGACAATCACGGCGCAAACTGCAACCCCGCGAATGGCTCCAAACAGGCCGCCTAAAACACGATCAAACCAGCGCAGCCCGACTCCGTGAATCGCCCAGCGCGCGATTCGTCCAACTACGCCGCCCAGCAGCGCAAACGCGAGAAATATCGTCAGGAACCCGGCGATATCCGCTACCCACGCCGAGTTCACATATCGCATGTACCAGACGGCGAGTCGCGGATATTCCCACGCCGCCACCAGGTAGCCGATGACCGCTCCCGCTAAAGCAAACAGCTCATAGAAGAATCCTTGGGCCGCCGCACTCAGAATGGAGATCAACAACAGAAAGACGATTCCCCAATCCAGAATGGAGAGACCCAGTGTCATTGTGCGGTTCTAAACAGGCAAGGGCCGCCCTGTGAGCTGCGTGTAGGCTTCGACGTACTTCTCGCTGGTCTTCTGCGCAACATCCGGCGGAAGCCCGGGGGCCGGCGGCTGCTTGTTCCACTTGATCGATTCCAGATAATCCCGAACGTACTGCTTGTCGAACGACTCTTGTGCTCCTCCGGGTCGATACTTGTCGGCCGGCCAGAACCGGGAGGAGTCGGGAGTCAAAACTTCGTCAGCCAGGACCAGTCCCTGCGGGGTCTGGCCAAACTCAAACTTGGTGTCGGCGATGATGATGCCTTTGGTCTCGGCGTAATCGCGCGCACTGGTGTAGACCTTCAGGCTCAGGTCGCGCAGCTTCTCGCTCAAGTCGCGGCCGGCAATCTTCACCATTTCGTCGAACGAAATGTTCTCATCGTGACCGCTCACGGCTTTCGTGGACGGGGTGAAGATTGGCTCGGGCAGCTTGTCCGATTCGCGCAAGCCCGCTGGGAGCTTAATGCCGCAAACTGCACCCGTGCTCTTGTATTCCTTCCAGCCCGATCCGGAGAGATATCCCCGCACCACGCATTCGATGTTCACCATGTTGGCGCGAATCACCAGCATCGAGCGGCCACGAAGCTGGTCAGCATAGCGCTGCAGCTCGGGCGGATACTTGCTGACGTCAGCGGTCACGG
This sequence comes from uncultured Acidobacteriaceae bacterium, assembly GCA_963846795.1. Classification (GTDB taxonomy): domain Bacteria; phylum Acidobacteriota; class Terriglobia; order Terriglobales; family Acidobacteriaceae; genus CAVVDY01. Next base: position 56,254 of record CAWJXJ010000007.1, on the reverse strand, counting down.
CGTGATTGGCGACGATGTCCTTCAGGAAATCGAACCAGAACAGCGAGAGCTGGGTGAGCACTCTCCCCTTCTGCGGGATGCCGGTCGCCAGCACGTAATCGAACGCCGAGATGCGATCGGTGGCGACGAACAGCAGGTGCTCAGTGTCGACTTTGTAAATGTCGCGCACCTTACCGCTAGCGTAGAGAGTGAGATCGGGGAAATCGGTTTGGAGGAGTACGTTATTAGTTATTTCTGACTGTGTCACGTCTTGTTGTCTCAACCTGTCGCGGAGTAAGTAGGCGGTATTGTATTTGGTCGGAGAGCTTTGTCAACGATTCTACGACACGTTTTGCAAAGTTCTTTCAGTACCCGACACGAAAAAATGTTTTGACGGAATGCACCGGGTGCGAACCCTCGCGCTGCATGAGGATTGCACAGGGTTGCCGCGTCCCCCGATTGCCCTCCTGGTCTGAATGCCTGGCTGCAGCCTATCCCCAGACGCCAAAAAGGAATGCAATCGGTCAGACAACGATCAATCCGCCGAGGTTCGCCGAATGGTGACTGCGTCCTGCACGTAATTGATATCAGGATCGCCCACCACGCCGGCTTTCTTCATCGCGGCTTTCAAATCATTCGAACTCAGGAAACGCCGCGCATGCTCAACCGAGTCCCAGTCGGAGAAGACCGTGACGTCGCGAGGATCATCCACCGAGTGAAAAACGCGACTGCCGGTCTCGCCCGCAGCCATGCGGCCGCTTAGATGAGAATCGAACACCTGCTTCCACTGCCCGTAATCGGCAACCTTATGGCGGATAATAACGTGCACCATCTATGCCTCCAGAACGCCTTACCACGATACGCAATTGTCCGCCGATTGTGAACTCCCCATCGAACACTTTTCTGTGACCTTCCGCACAATCTGATGTTCATACCCCAGGAGAACCCTGGTTGGCGGTGTTTCATGAGGGTGGAGCGCGCCTTCAGGCATGCATTGATGCTTCGTGATGTAAGAAGGCTTTGGGCGCTGCGGTTGAGCACACCAATTTACCTCAGCGGCTAAAGCCGGCCTGTGCGACAGCTCGGCTTTTGTACGCCTGAAGGGGCTGCCGAAAAAATCCCTTCGAAGTACCTCAGGGGCTTGAAGCCCACGCGTATTTTCAACGGCATCGACGCTGGCCTGAAGGCCAGCTCTACCCGAAATCCGACTCTTTCCGCAGCCTGTGAAGGCGTACTCCACCGGCTGCGCTATACTGCGAAGCTCAGGAGATTTCCCATCTATCCTCGCTTGATCATTCGCAGCTCCGACATTCATGCTGCCGGCTGTTTTGCCCTCGAACCGATAGCCAAAGGCGCACGCCTGCTGGAATACGATGGTGAGCGCATCACCAAAGACGAAGGCGACCTGCGCTATGAGGGACGCCCATTCACCTACCTTTTCGGCATCGGCAAGGGCGACATCGTTATCGACGGACATGGCATGGCGATGTTCGTCAACCACTCCTGCGACCCGAACTGCGAAACCGACGATATTGGCGGACGGGTGTACATCACCGCCATCCGCAACATCAAGGCGGGCGAGGAACTGGTGTACGACTACTGGCTCTACGACGGAGACGACGAGGCGCCTTGCCACTGCGGCAGCAAGAAATGCCGCGGCAGCATGTACTCTCCGGCGGAGCTGAAAAAACAAACGCCGAGCTCGCAAGCAGAAGCAATTGAAGAAAGCGGCTAAACGCAGGGTCGCGCGCGAAAGCCAATGGCAGCGCAGCAACTCAGCGCTAGGGTCGCGATCCACTTTCCGTTGTCATCCTGAGCGACGACACCGAGCAGGCGAGGTGAGGAGTCGAAGGACCCCTACCTTACCTCGACTTTTTGCGAGCTATAGCGGTCCTTCGACTCAGTCGCCAAAGACGGGCGCCCTCGCTCAGGATGACAACCGCCGCTCGGAAAACATCCACAGCTCGCGCGCCGTATAATCGAAGTTTCCTTCCATGAGCTATCAGGTCCTTGCCCGCAAATATCGGCCGCAGAAATTTTCCGAAGTCATCGGGCAGGATCACGTTACCCGCACCCTGAAGAACGCCATCGAGCAGGGACGCATCGCCCACGGCTACATCTTCAGCGGACACCGCGGCATCGGCAAAACCACCATCGCACGCATTCTGGCGATGGCGTTGAATTGCCAGTCGCAGGATCATCCTGTACCTGAGCCGTGCGGCGTGTGCGACTCCTGCCGCGAGATTCGCGCGGGGAACGCCGTGGATGTGATTGAGATCGACGCCGCCACCAACCGCGGCATCGATGAGATCCGCGAACTGCGCGACGCCGCGCGCTACCGCCCGGCTCGCGATCGCTACAAAATCTGGATCCTCGACGAAGCACACCAGATCACCGACGCCGCTTTTAACGCGCTGCTGAAGACGCTGGAGGAGCCTCCCGGCCATGTGGTGTTCATGATGGCAACCACGCAGCCGGAGGACATTCCGCAGACCATTCGCTCGCGCTGCCAGCACTTCAGCTTTCACGCGGTGCGCTTCGACGAAATCGTGCAGCAGTTACGCGACATCGCCAAGCAGGAAGGCATAGAGGCCGACGACGCCGCGCTGTCGATGCTCGCCGAGGTGGGCGACGGCTCGATGCGTGACGCTCTCAGCATCATGGACCAGGCGATCGCCTGCTGCGGCACCACGCTCAGCGCCGACGTGGTGCGCGGGCTGGTTGGCACCGTTTCATCCGACACTCTGGAAGACGTGATGCAAGCGGTCGCGGCCAACAGCAGCCCCGATGTGCTGCGCATCGTCGACAAGCTGCTGGTGGAAGGGCAAAGCGCGCAGCACTTTGCGCGGCAGATGGTGCGCTTCCTGCGCAACGTGCTGGTCGCGAAAGTGGCGGGCAGTGACACGCACGTTCTGCAGATTTCGACCGACGAACGGGAGCGCGTCACACGCGTGGCGGAAGCGTTCAGCGAGGAGGACCTCGCGCGCTTCCTGCAAATCATGCTGCGCACGCACAACGACCTGAGTTACAAGCAGGAGCAGCGCTTCCATCTTGAACTTGGATTATTGAAGCTGGTACACGCGCAACGCCTGCTGCCGCTGGAAGAGCTGTTGAGCGGCGAGCCGGTGAAGTCCGCCGGAAGTGCGCCATCTCGCGGCGGCTCCAGTTCCCTGCCCGCGCCACGACCTGCAGCATCACCATCAAGATCAGCAAACGCACATTCGGCCGAAACGGCGAGTCCAAGAAGTAGCTTCTGCTTCGCCGTTCGCCAAGCCGTCGCCGTTTGAATCGGACCGCAGCCGCAAGTCGGAGATGAAGAGCGAAGCTTCCCATGAGGCTCGGGCAAGCAGCGTTGGCACCGCAACAGCGGTAGCTGTCGAACCCGAGCCGCCGAGCACCACGGCCATTGAGCAGGAAGTCACGCTCGACGTTTTGCGCGGAGCGGTTCTCGATGCCCTCGAAAGTTCTGGACAGCAGGTGCTGGCTCACAATTTGGAGCAGGGCGAGTGGGCGCTGCGCGGGATGGAAGTTCTAGCGAAAGTCGGCCTGTCCCAGGCGATGATCGACCTGGCTCTCGGCGAGGGACCCAGGCGGGTGATCCAGGCTGCCCTAACGCAGGCGGCCGGCAAGCCGCTGCGCTTCAAGATGGAGCCCGGTGGCGCACAATTCACCCCGGCGTCGGCGGCCCCTCGTGCGGCCAATGGCAGCGGCAACGGAGCCAGTGCGCGCAGCCGAGCCATGTCCGATCCGGTCGTGAAGCAGATGCAGGAGACTTTCGGCGCCGAGATACGTACCGTCATCGATCTCAAAGAGCGCAGTTAAGAGGCACGAAATTTATGGGTAATTTCAATTTGCAAGACATGCTGGCGCAGGCGCGCGAGCAGGCCGGCAAGCTGCAGGAAAAGATGCAGCAGATCGTGGTTGACGCTTCGTCGGGTGGCGGCAGCGTGACCGTGAAGATGAACGGGCAGAAGCTGCTGCTCAGCGTGGTCATCGAGTCTGAGGTCGTGAAGTCCGGCGACGTTGAGATGTTGCAGGACCTGGTCATCGCCGCCGTCAATCAGGCTTCGCAAAAGGTCGATGAGGCAATGAAGTCCAGCCTGGGTGGAATGTTCGGCGGCATGGGCCTGCCGGGACTGTAAGGAGCCTCGCTTGTCACGTTTCGCCGAGCCTATGGCTCGACTCATCGAAGAACTGAAGAAGCTGCCCGGAGTGGGCAGCAAGACGGCGCAACGATACGCCTTTTACATCCTGCGCTCCAGCGACGAAGACGCTGAACTGCTCGCCGACGCCGTCCGCCAGGTTAAGGCCAGCCTGCATCTCTGCTCGATCTGCAACAACATCACCGACGTCGAGCCTTGCGTCTATTGCAGCAGTCCGACTCGCAACCAGCGCCTGGTATGCGTCGTTGAGGAGCCAACGAACATTGCCGCCATTGAAAAGATTCGCAACTACAACGGCGTCTATCACGTGTTGCACGGCGCGCTTTCACCCTTGCACGGAGTGGGCCCGGAGCAGCTACGGATCGCCAACCTCGAGCGCCGTGTGGAATCGGGCGGCCTCGACGAGCTTATCCTTGCGACGAACCCCACCGTCGAAGGCGAAGCCACCGCTACCTACCTCTCACGCATGTTTCGCGGCTCAGGCGTGAAGGTCACGCGCATTGCCACCGGAGTTCCTGCCGGCAGCGACATCGAGTATGCCGACGAAGTCACCATGCAGAAGGCCATCGAGGGACGGCGAGAAGTCTAACCGGCACCCCATTTTTAAATTCCAAACAAATCTGCCATGCAGCCCGCCGGAGTTGGGATAGACTTCCTGTGCAGAAAACGATCACAGGAGCTAACCATGGCCGCTTCGACTGCTTCGTTGTTCGCACAGTGGTGTCAACTCTCGCCTGCACCTCGTCCACTGAGTGGCACGGATCAGTGGCACGTCTTCATTTCTTACCGGTCCGTTAACCGCCCCTGGGCAATGAATCTTTACGACGTGCTGGCCCAACACGGGTACAAAGCCTACATCGACCAAACCGCCTTGCCATCTGGAAGTGAGCTGTTAACGCGACTGCAAGACGCTCTACAGGCCAGCCAGTCGGGAGTGCTCATCTGGTCCGCCGCAACCAGCGATTCGAAGTGGGTCAGCAACGAATACCAGTTCCTGCAGCAGCGAGCGATGAACGACCCCAATTTCTTTTTTGTACCGGTGCGGCTGGACAATTCCCCGTTGCCGCCATTTGCCGCAAACCGGGTCTACCTGGATTTCAGCTCGTATCCCGACGGGCCCAATGGAAGCGACTTGATGCGGCTGCTGCACGGAATCGCAGGCGTGCCGCTGAGCCACGAGGCGGCGGAGTTCGCATTGAAGCTCGACAATGAGGCAAGGCAAGCCGCCGATGATGTAGGCGCCGCAATTTTCAACCGAGATCCCGACCAACTGGTTGAGCTATTCAAGGTGGGAGGAGTCGCATGGCAGACTTCGTCAGCTCTGGCCTGCAAAGCCGCTGAAGGGCTGATCAAGCTGAAGCACAACGACGAGGCCATCGCCATGTTGGGGCAGATCGAGAGCCAATTCCCACGCGCCATTCGGCCGTGGCAGTTGCACGCCCTGGCGCTGGCTCGGCGCGGCACAGGAGACGACCTGAAGCAGGCGCAGCGCATCCTTGGCCGGTTGTATCAGGACGGCCAGCGTGATCCCGAGACCCTGGGCATCTACGCACGTACGTGGATGGATCGCTATAACAAATCCAAAGATCTCTCCGACCTGAAACAGTCGCGCGATATGTACGCCGAGGCTTTCCAGCGTGCGCCTGATGATTACTACACCGGAATCAATGCTGCCGCGAAAAGCGTCTTGCTGGGCACGCCGACTGATGTCGACCGTGGAGGCACGCTGGCGGACCAAGTACAGAAGATTGTTGGGACCGAACCGGTTCAAGGCGACTACTGGAAGACCGCCACGGTGGGCGAAGTCTTCCTGCTCAAGAAGAACTACGCCGACGCAGGCCGGTTGTACAAAGCAGCGGTCGACATGGCCCAGGCCGAGAAGGGATCACACGAATCAACCTGGAAACAGGCCTGCCTCGAGATGCAGAAGCTTCAGCCAACGGCTGACGAGCGGGCACTGGTACGCGCGGCATTTTCGGATCTACCCGATTGCGATCAGATGATCGGGGGATAGGAATAAACCACGGAGACACTGAGACACCGAGGATTGACAAATCAGTTCTGAATCTTAGATCTCCGTGTCTCTGTGCCTCTGTGGTTAAGAACTCAGGCGGCAGGATGTGCCGTCGTGATCGTCTCCAGTCCATGGCCCTTCGGGCCTATTTCGCGCTGGTGGAGCAGGAACGCGAAGATAAGTCCCAGGAAGCCGAGGATCGAGAAGATCTGCATCCCCAGGCGATAGCCCTGCGGGTTCATGGCGCTTGCTCCGGCGTGATCGTTGGCCCAGCCGATCAGTACGTTGAAGCCGAACAGCCCGATGTTCTGGATCATCGTCATCAGGCCGTAGGCGGTGCCCAGTTTCTCCTGTCCCACAATGTAGGCCACCGATGGCCACATCACCGCCGGAATCAGGGCGAAGGCGAATCCCATCATGGCCATGGGAACGTACAGGCTCACGCTGGTATAGCCCATCATCAGGTACACCGGGATGAGCAGTACCGAACCGAACATCATCAGCAGCGCGCGCTTGCCGATGCGATCCACGAAGAATCCGAACAGCGGAGTGCCGAACATGGTGAACAGCGTCAGCATGCCGAGCAGGTTGCCGCCCAACTGCCGCGAGGCGCCGTGCGCGTCCATGAAGAACTTGATGCCGAAGGTTTCAAAGGGAAAGATCGCCGAATAAAAAACGATGCAGAGCGCGACGATGTACCAGTACGAGACCCCGAACTTGAAGATGTCGCGGAACACAACCTTGTCGGTCGAGCCTTCACCGAGCGAGTATTTACGCTCCGAGTAAGCTTCGAGAATCCAATAGGCGATCGCCCCGAGGAACGAAACGACGGCAAACCCGACCGCAATCAGCAGCGGCGTACGCCAGCTTGCGTATGCTGACTTCGCCCATGTAGGCGAGGTCTGCGCCAGCAAGGTTCCGAAGCGTGCCAGCATCAGGTTGATGCCGAAGGCGAAGCTCAGCTCTTTGCCGCGAAACCACTTTGCAACCGCCGTGGTGACAGCGACGATCAGCGACTCCGCACCGAGACCGAAGATCAGCCGGCCAGTGGCCATCACAGCCAGATGCGGAGCGGTCACGGTCACAATCGCGCCGATCAGGCAAAGAGTGGCGAACAAGAACAAGGCCTTTCGCGTGCCAATGCGATCGACGATCAGACCGCCGATCAACACCATAATCACGTTGGGAGCGCTGTAAATACCCTGCAGCAGGCCAATGTTCGAGTCGGAGAAGTGCAGTTGCTTGGAAAGCAGATCGGCAATTGGCTCAACGCAGTCGTAGACGTAGTAGTTGCCGAAGATCGGAATGCTGACCACGAGCAGCACCAGCCAGCGAAAGAACTTGCTGGGCTCGGGACGGGTGTCAACGACCAACGTTGCTTCTGACATTCAGGCCTCAGAGTCGTGAGCGGTAAATAAGCGAAGGGAAAAGATAACAGACGGTGACAGGGAGCAACTCCAAGTTGTGTTGTGATATCATGATATCGTTTATTATAGAGTCGAAGCATATGGCGCAACTGGTGGTCCGCAACCTCGAAAATGAAGTGAAGAACAAGCTGCAACGGCGTGCCCGTCGGCATGGCCGAAGCATGGAGGAGGAAGTGCGTGACATCCTGCGGAATGTCGCTAGTGAAGAAGATTCCGCCGCTGGCAATCTGGGCAGCGAGATCGCCGCACTGTTTCGAAGCATAGGTTTGAAGGAAGACATTCCGGAATTGCGTGGGTATGTACTTAAGCCGCCGTCATTTGAGCCTTGATCATTCTCGACACAAACGTTCTTTCCGCCCTCATGAAGCTTCCCAAAGACCCCCTCGTGATTGAGTGGTTCGGTCGGCAGCCACGCAGCTCGATCTGGACCACGGCGGTAACGGTCTTCGAGATCCGTTTTGGGTTGCACATCATGGAAAAGGGCAGACGAAGGAATATTCTGGTCGACGCGTTCGACGCAGCGCTCGTGATGATGGGCGGCCGAATCGCGCCGTTCGATGCTGCCGCGGCGCACGAGGCAGCGGAGCTGATGGCTGTCCGGCGAAACAAAGGCACTCCGGTCGACATGCGCGACACGATGATTGCCGGTATCGCGCTCGCGCATCGTGCAACGCTCGCGACGCGTAACACCGCCCATTTCGAAGACCTTTCGATACCTGTCGTGAATCCCTGGAACGCTTAACTTCGGTTGCTTCTACGACCCCACGAACCGTGCGTAGAGGCTGCGCGCGATGGCCGTGTCGGTTGTTCCCTTGATGATGGCGCGGCCGTCGGGAAAGAGGGTCATCTCGTAAGGGTCACGCCAGAACTTCAGCACAAAGTCGTTGTGTCGCACCGTGCCGTGCGTGCTGAGGCGACGAGTCATCTCGGCAAAATCTACCGGACGCTGGCGCTCATGAATCTGCACCGAGTTCCGTCCACAAAGCGTGATGTGCGGTCGCCCTTCTCCGGCCAAATGTACGAAGTCGCGCTGCTGGCAGGCACGACAATCCGGACGCGGGTGGGCGGCACCGATCTCGGCATGATCGTTCGACCATACATCGTAGGAGAGCAGTGTCCGACGCAGCTTGTCGAGCGCGCCGATGGCCAGCTTTATCGCCTCGGTCGCGGCAATCGACGCCATGAGATTGACCGCTGAGTTGAGAATGCCCGAGGTGTCGCAGGTCTCGACGATTCCTCGCGGCGATTCGGGAAAGACGCAGGCGAGGCACGCCGTCTCGCCGGGCAGGACGTTCAGGGTCACGCCATAGCTTGCCACCGCTGCGGTATAGATCCAGGGAATGCCGACGCTCACCGCGAAGTCGTTGATGAGGTATCGAGTCTCGAAATTGTCGGTGCCGTCGAGGAGCATATCCACGCCAGCGAGCAACTCTTCCGCGTTGTCCGGGGTTAAATCGACTGAGTGTGGCTCTACTACGATCTGGGAGTTGAACGCGCCAATCTTGCGAGCGCAAGCAATGGCTTTGGGCAGGCTCTCAGCGGCATCGGCTTCGTCAAAAAGCACCTGGCGTTGCAGATTGCTGGCCTCGACATAGTCGCGATCGATCAGACGCAGATAGCCAATTCCTGCGCGAGCCAACAGGGATGAGAGCGCCGATCCCGTTGCTCCGCAACCGACGATGGCAATGCGGGCGGCTGACAGCCGCTTCTGACCTTCCGCTCCGATTGGCGGAAATAGAACCTGCCGGGAGTATCGCTCTGAGAAATCCAACAATCGACCTGCTTTCCAGAAGCCTGCTTGTTTATTATAGGAACTTCACTTCAGTTCGAGGGGGGCATGGCCAAAACCGCTTCCCGGCCTAGCAGGCAGTGTGTGATAGCCCTCGGGCACCCATTCTGAAAGCTTGATTGTCTGCACCTGAGAACAGTGTGACCTTCATGAAGCCAGCGCCCGCAGCTCAGTTCCGACTCGCCTTAGGGCTTGCCCTATTGCTGACGTCTGCGTCGCTCGCGCTGGGCCAGACAATCCCCTCGCAAGACCAATTCAACGCTCCCTTGAGCCCCGCCTATGACCTAAGCGCGCTCTCACGCTACGAAGGTCGCGTAGTACGACAGATCGATTTCCGCGGCATCGCCGGGACCGATACAACCATGCTGCGCGGCCTGTTGCCTATCCGCGAGAATGAGCCGCTTACCCGCGAGAACCTTCAGCAAAGCCTGCGAACTCTGTATGCCACCGGCCTGTTCGCCACACTCGAGGTGCAGGCCGACACGGTATCTGGCGGTATCGCCCTGACCTATGTCGGCAAAGAGAACTACTTTAACGGCCAGATACGCGTTCTCGGGCTGAAGGACAATGGCTCACCGCGGCCCAGCGATCTGATCAACTCCACGCGCCTCGATCTCGGCGAGCTGTTCTCGGAAGATGATGTGCAAGCCGGCCTGCAGCGCATGAAGAAGGTGCTGGCCGATTACGGCTACTACGAAGCGACCGTGACCTACCAGTTGACTCCTCATGAGGACACGCGCCAGATGGGCATCACCTTCCTGGTCGATCAAGGGCCGCTTGCCCGCGTGGGAAGAGTCACGATTCACGATGACACCGGCATCGATCCTGCCCGAATCCAAAAACTTACCAAGCTGAAGAGCGGCGCCAAAGTCAGCAACGAGCACCTATCGCGGGCCATGGAGCGGCTGCGCAACTACTATCAGAAAAACAATCATCTGGAAGCGCAGGTGCGCCTCGCCAGCCGCGATTATCACGACGATACCAACCGGTTGGATTACAACTTCAGCGTAGACGAAGGGGCCAAGGTCTTGATTACGGCCCAGGGCCAGAAGATCAGCCAGCGCGAGTTCAAGAAGCTGATTCCCGTGTATCAGGAGAACACGGTTGACGAAGACCTGCTGAACGAAGGCCGGCGCAACCTGCGAACCTACATGCAGACCAAGGGCTACTTCGACGCGACGGTCGACGTAGCTCGCAACGAAGACCCCGAGCGCGACCTGGTCAACATTGTTTACACCATCAATCCCGGGGAGCGGCAGAAGCTTGCCGCCATCGAAATCACGGGGAACCGATATTTCACAGCCACAACGATTCGCGAGCGGCTGAGCATCACCCCGGCCACTTGGGTCGAATTACAAGGCCGCTTCAGCCAGAAGATGTTGACCGACGACGTGGCCAATATCAAGGCGCTGTACTTCAACAACGGATTTTTGGCGGTCAAGATCGACTCGCAATTGATTAGCGATTATCGCGGCAAAAAGGAAGACATCGCGGTCAAGATCGATATCGACGAGGGTCCGCAGACACGAGTCGGTGAATTGCGACTGGCGGGCAACAACAGCTTCAGGACGAGCACACTCGAGTCGTTCATCACCAACTTGCCGGGACAGCCCTACAGCGAAGCCAATCTCATCAACGACCGCGACGCGATTACGCTTTTCTACTACAACAACGGCTATCCCGACGTTCAGTTTGACGCCATACCGACCCCGGCCACAGGCGATGGATTGCGTGAAAACCTGGTGTACAAGATCACCGAAGGCAGCAAAGTCGACGTGAATCGCACGGTGGTGACCGGTCTTGAATACACCCGCCCTTATATCGTCGACCGGCAACTCCGGATACACGACGGTGACCCACTGAGCCAGGCTTCGATGATCAACTCGCAGCGCCGCCTTTATAACCTCGGCATCTTCAACGAGGTCAATACTGCGGTACAGAATCCCGATGGGCAGGTGCCACAAAAAGACGTGCTCTTCGATTTGACCGAAGCGAAACGCTGGACCTTCCGTTACGGCGGCGGAATCGAGTTCGCCACCGGCAATCTGCCCAGCACCAGCAATCCTCAGGGCAAGACAGGTGTCAGTCCCAACGGCGTACTGGAGATCACGCGCCTGAACATGTTCGGCAAAGACCAGACGCTCACCATGCGTGGGCGCCTTGGCCTGCTCACCCGGCGTGGACTAATCAGTTATGACGCGCCCCGTCTGTTTCGTCGAGAGAATTGGCGCGTGACCTTTAGCGCCTTCTACGACAACACGGCTGACGTAAACACCTTCGCCTCCGAGCGCCTGGAAGGCAGCATGCAAGTGGAAGAGCGTTATAGCCGTTTCACCACGCTACTGTATCGCATAAGCTACGAGAGATTGCGGGTCGACCCGAATAGCCTAATCATCGATCCCAATCTCATCCCTTTGTACTCGCAGCCGGTGCTGGTCGCGATGCCGAGCTTCACCTATATTCGCGACCGGCGCGACAATCCTATCGAGTCGACGCGCGGCAGCTATACCGCGTGGGACGTCGGGGTCGCCACCAGCGCGCTCGGCTCGCAATCGAATTTCACCCGCACTCTGGTCGAGAACTCCAGCTATTACACGATCAAGAAGAAATGGGTATTGGCACGGCGCACGCAGATCGGACTGGAGCGCCCGTACGGGAAGAATTTCTACGGCACCGGCAATCCTGAGACGGCTATTCCCTTGCCGGAACTCTTCTTTGCCGGAGGCAGCAATTCGCTGCGTGGCTTCTCCATCAATCAGGCCGGCCCACGCGATCCCGACAGCGGTTACTCCATCGGCGGTCAGGGCTTGTTCGTGAATAACCTGGAGCTGCGTACTCCGACGGTGGCGCTTCCCATGATCCCTAGCGGCGTGGGGTTTGTCTTCTTTCACGACATGGGAAACGTGTTCGCCAGCACCAACGACATTCTCAGCGGAATTGTTCGTATACACCAGCCGTCGCTGGCCGACTGCGCTCCCCCGACCAGCACGATTCCGTGCAACTTCAGTTATAACCCGCAGGCGATCGGAACCGGGGTGCGTTACAACACACCCATTGGGCCCATACGTTTGGACCTTGCCTACAACTTCAACCCGACTCGCTATCCCATTCGCGAAACCAACAGCGTGACGTCATTGCGTCACTTCAACTTCTTTTTCAGTATTGGACAAACCTTCTAATGCGACGTTACATTGCCACACTTCTCGGCTCTCTCTTACTCCTCGCAATCGCTCCGCTCTCGTTTGCGGGCGAGGTCATCGACGGCGTAGTGGCCACCATTAATCGCAACCCTGTCTTGCGCAGCCAATGGGATGAGGCAGTGCGCTTCGAAGCCTTCATGCACCAGAAGCAACTGGTGGACATATCGGAGCAGGAGCGCGTCGCGGCCCTCCAGCGCCTGATCGACCGCGAACTATTGGACGCGCAAATGGGGGATGAGAAGGCGGTGCGTCCGCCAGACTCGGAAGTTCAAGAAGACGTGGTCAAACTCCGCGACAAATTTCATGCCGGCGACGATACGAGTTGGCAGGCGTTGATGCACACGTACGGTCTGACAGAGGAAGTTATCGCGGCACATCTGAAAGACGAAGTGCAGGTGATGAACTTCATCGATGTGCAACTCCGCCCCAACGTTCGCATTCAGGATGCCGACGTACAGGCTTACTACCAGGCAAAGCTGGTTCCCGACTTGAAGCAGAATGGCGCGCGGCAGATTCCGCTCGACGAAGTAGCGCCGAAAATTCGCGAACTGCTGGTACAGCAGCATATGGACGAGATGCTCGAAGCCTGGCTGCACAATCTGCGCCAGCAATCGCATATACAGACGCTCATCCCACTGCCGACGATGAACGCCTGGTTCGGCTCGGCGAACTCCCCAGGAGGTAATTAAGACGAAGCCTCCGGTACAAAGCGACACACAAAACGCTGCCGCGAAGAAGCGCTCACGACTGTACATGCGCCTGCTGTTGGCCGGCGTTGTGGTCGCTGCGCTGTTCGGGGGAGCTCTCGCACTCGTGGTGTACCTGCGTAGTCCGCATTTCAACGATCTGGTCAGGCAGAAAGTAGTCGCATCCATCGAGGACGCGACTGGCGGCCGCGTTGACCTCAGCTCGTTCCACTGGAATCTTCGCCGCCTCGAATTCGAAGCCACCAATCTCACCGTACACGGGCTGGAGTCATCAACAGCGGCTCCCCTGGCCCAGGTCGCGACCGTTCGTGTGCGCGCCCACGTTGTGTCCCTGCTGCAGAAACGCGTTGACCTGACGTATCTCGAACTGGACCGCCCGCAGATTAACCTGATCGTAGCTCCTGACGGGAAAACCAATCTGCCTGAGCCGAAAGCGAACAGCACCTCCGATCCGGTGCAACAGCTATTCGATCTTGCCATCGGACGCGCGGAGTTGCGTGACGGAAAGCTTCAGATCAACGACCGTCAGTTACCCCTGGACTTCTCGGCCAATGACATTACCGTCGAAACCACCTTCGACCGCCGCGATCGGCGCTACGACGGCACCCTGTCTCTCGGGAAGATCAATGCGAAGTACCAGGATTACCGTGACCTGCCTCTCGCTGCACAAAGCGAGTTCAGCGTGTGGCCGACTCACGCACAGATCAAGCGACTGGCGCTGCGATCGCAAAATTCTCACGCTGAGCTCAGCGGTACGATTAACAACTTCAACAACCCTGAAACTAGCTTTAATTATTCGGCGACCATTGATCTGCCACAAGCCGCGGCCATCGCACGGGTAAGCGGAGTTCGTAAAGGCACGGCCACACTCGATGGCAACGGCAGCTTTGCGCCTGCGCAATATTCGACCTCGGGCAAGCTCTCCGCTCGTGATATTGACGACGAAGCTACCGGCTTACAACTGCGCAATGCGAGTCTGAGCGCCAATTTCCAGGCCAACAATACGGGCATCAAGCTGAACGACATTGCCGGCCACTTGCTGGGCGGAGTGGTCACAGGCAAAGCGGAAACCAGCAACGGCGCACCTGAGCGAGGGCTGGCAGAACTCAGGGTTGCCGGCGTTTCTCTGGCCGAGGCTGCACGGCTGCTATCCACGCGGGCGATGCCGCTCGAGAAGTTGAAGCCCACGGGCAGCCTGGACGGCGACTTGAACGTGACATGGAAGGGCGCACCATCGCGCGGCCTCGCAAATTTCGATCTTCGCGTCAGCGCTCCGGCGCAGCCCGCGGATGACCAACTTCCGCTGGCGGGCGTTATTCACGGATCCTACGATCTGAAGTCGGGTGTCGTGGAGTTCCAACCTTTGCAACTCTCCACCCCGTCCACACAGATCGATGCCTCGGGTCGCATCGGTACGCGTACTGCCAGCTTGAGCACGAGCCTGCAAACCACGAATCTCCACGAGATTGACGACATTCTGAATGTTTTCGGACAGCCGGCTCTGCCCGTACAACTTGCCGGACAGGCCAGCTTCCACGGAACCGTCGCAGGCGAACTTCGCAATCCGGAGATCGCCGGCCATCTAAAAGCCAGCCAGTTTTCTTATCTCTATACACCTGCACGGTCGGAAGGCGCTGCGCCCTCGCAGCCGCAGCAGATTCACGTGGATTCCTTCAGCGGCGATATTTCCTATTCGCGCTCGAAGGTCGCTCTCAATCAGGCAGTCGTACATACCGCTGCAATGAGCCTGAACGTTGATGGATCGGCGGGGCTCGAAAATGGAAACTTTGTCAACGACTCCGCTTTCCAGCTTCACGCAGTTATGCACAACGGGGACGTGGCAAGCATTCAGAAGATGCTCGGCACCGACTATCCGCTGACCGGAGAAGCGAACCTAACGCTGCAGGCTTCCGGAACAAAAGACATGCCGCACGGCCACGGCACGCTTACCCTCACCAAAGCCACGCTCTACGAACGTCCCATCAATTCCCTCTCTGGTGATGTTTCATTGCAAGGCAAAGAGCTGAAGATCACTAACGCAGAGTTGAAGGCCCCCGGTGGATCGGTCGTCGGTTCCGGGGCTTACAACCTGGATTCACAGCAAATGCTTGCTGACCTGCACAGCAATGACATTCAGCTTGCACATGTTCCCGAGCTGCAACTGGAAAAGCTGAGTACAGCCGGCGTCGCTAACTTCAAGCTGCACGCATCAGGCACGCCGCAGAATCCCGCAGTCGATGCCCATGTACACATGGACAAACTGGTGCTCAACCAGGAGCACGTTGGCGCACTGACCCTCGATGCCGTCACTCATGGGCAGGAGATGGTCATCACCGGACGCTCCAATTTCGAGCACGCGGTTCTGACTATCGATGGAACGGTCGGCATGCACGATAATCTGCCTGGTGCGCTCGACGTGCAGTTCCACGATCTCGATATTGATCCCTTCCTCACCGAAGAAATTAAGGGTCAAATTACTGCGCACTCCGCGGTTGCAGGCCAGGTACATCTGGCAGGCCCATTTCGCCGTCCGGAAGAGCTGAGTGGAGGCCTGAAGATTGACAGTTTCCATGCGGAGTTCGACAAGATCCCACTTCAGACTGACGGGCCTATCGAGATTGCCCTCGCCAAAGGCGCACTGAACATCGACCGCTTCGCAATGAGCAGTGCGGGTACCGAACTGAAGATCGCAGGCAGCGTCCGGCTTGCCGGGGCGCGGCAGCTTCAGCTTCAGGCGAATGGCTCAGTGAACATAGCATTGTTGCAAACCCTCAATCGGGAGTTGACCTCCAGCGGGAAGGCTACGGTTGACGTTCAAGTTGGAGGAACGATCCCCAAACCGGTGATCACCGGCACGGTGCAGGTGGCCAACGTTTCCGTCTCCGACATTGACCTGCCCGCTGCTCTTTCTGACCTGAACGGATCTTTGATCTTCAATCAGAGCCGGCTGGAAATCGAGAAGTTGGCTGGGCACGTCGGTGGAGGCACGGTCGAGTTCGCCGGTTATGTCGGTTACGCCAATGGGCTCACTTTCAACATGACCTCGGAAGGCAGCGACATACGCTTCCGTTATTCCGGTCTCAGCGTCACTGCGAATCAGGAGCTGAAACTGCAGGGCACGCCCAGAAACGCCAGCATCTCAGGCGACATCACCATCACCCGCTTTGCGCAGATACCTTCCGCCGATATTGCGGCAGCTTTTGCCAACACCTCAGCGCCAGTTCCCAATGCCACTTCCCCGTTGAACAATCTGCATCTTGACGTTCACGTGCGCTCCGCTCCTGAACTCACCGTGCAGACGTCCTTGGCCAAGCTCTCCGGCGACGTCGACTTACGCCTGAAGGGAACGGCACTCAATCCGATTCTGCTGGGCCGCGTAAACGTCGCTCAGGGAGATTTCAAAATCAACGGACAGAAATACTTTCTGGAGCGCGGCGACCTCACCTTCGCCAACCCAGTACGAATCGATCCCGTGTTTGATGTGGAAGCGAAGACCCGGGTGCGTGATTTCGATATCACCATCGGCCTGCACGGAACCCTGGAGCGACTTTCCACCACCTACCGTTCCGATCCGCCACTCTCCAGCGAGGACATCATTTCGCTGCTTACGCTTGGGCGTACCCAGCAGGACTATTCCCAAGCGACCAACACCGGAGGAGCCAATCTCGGAGAAGCGACCGGGAACGCGGTGATTGGCGCTGCCATTAACCAACTCGTCTCCAATCGCGTTTCCCGTCTGTTCGGGGTGAGCGCAATACGAATCAATCCCGCGGTCGGTGGCGTCGACAACAATCCCAACGCCCGGCTTACGGTCGAGCAGCAAGTCTCGAGCGATGTCACCATTACCTACATCACTAACCTGGCTCGTTCGGCCCAGCAGGTGCTGGAGCTTGAGTACAACATCACGCGCGACTACACCATCACCGCTATACGGGATGAAAATGGCGTGGTGAGCTTCGACTTTCTGATTCGAAAACGGAAGAAGTGAGACACCTCTCCGCACAGCCGCTCCAAAACCAGAGTCTGACGTGACCACACATTGGCTGGATAAAGAAACCGCGGCGACTGTCTCCGCTGAACGCCTGCGCATGGTGTATGGCCAGTTGCGCGCCCGCGGCGTCCGCGATGAGCGTGTTCTGGCAGCCATGTCCAAAGTACCGCGCGAGGAGTTCGCCGAAGCGGATAGCCTAGCGCAAGCCTACGGCGACTACCCGCTGCCAATCGGCGCCGGCCAGACAGTATCGCAGCCTTACATTGTGGCTTCGATGGTCGAAGCCCTCGCGGTTGAGCCTTCCGACTGCGTGCTTGAGATCGGCACCGGGACCGGATACGAAGCCGCTATCCTGGGCGAAATCGCCGCCGAGGTCTGGACCATCGAGCGCGTTCCTGAACTGGCGCGCAAGGCGCAGGAAACTCTAGCGCGACTGGGATACGACAACGTTCACGTGGTCGAAGGCGACGGGACTCTCGGTTTGGCGGAACATGCGCCGTATCCGAAGATCCTTGTTGCCGCCGCAGCGCCCGCCGTTCCCGAAAGTCTGATTGCCCAACTGGCCGAGGGCGGATCGTTGGTGATTCCCATCGGCAGTCGCGGCGAGCAGCAGATTCATCACATACGCAAGATCAATGGCGAGGCGGTAACTACCAAGCGGGAGTTGTGTCGCTTTGTGCCGTTGGTTGGCCAGGAAGGATGGAAACCGTGAAAGCGGAAGCTATGTCAAAAATCGGCCTTGAAAGGGCACGGCTTCAGAAAGCCAACCCCTTTGTGACGCAGGTCACACCCCCTCGTGATTAGCACACTCTGTCCCGCAGCGTAGGCCTTTATACTTACATTACGAGAGCGCGACCGGTTCTGTGGATCCGCTCATTGGGGTATATGCCGCTTATTTGGCTTCGAGTCGCAGTAGCTTTTTATAGCGTCGGCCTGGTCTATTCCATCCTGCTGCTCAGCAAGCGTGGTAACTTGCTGGCCAAGGTGGTAGAGCCCGCCGTCGGACTCGGACTCATCTTTCATTTTGTTTCTCTGGTCGAGTCCTTCGTACTTTCGGGCCATTTCTCGCTCGCGTCCATCCACAACTCCGAGTCGATCCTGGCATTCCTGGCGATGGTGGTGTTCTTTGTCTTCTTCGTCGGATACCGAACGGTTTCGCCCGGTGTCGTGATTTTCCCGATCGTATTCCTTTTGACGCTCGCGTCGGCTGTCGGACAGAAGCCAGTTACGCTGACCTCTCCTCTGTTGCGCAGTGGATGGGTATTTGTACACGTGGTGCTGATCTTCACCGGTTACGCTGGACTCTTCCTCAGCTTTGGCGCCAGCTTGCTCTACATCGTGCAAGAGCGCTCGCTGAAATCGAAGCGTCAAGCGTCGTTGCTGACTTGGCTGCCTCCGCTGCAAACCATTGACGAGATTTGCTACAACTCGCTGCTCTTCGGCTTCCCGTTCATGACATTGGGCCTGGCTGCGGGATCGGTTTTGGCCATCGATAAATACGGGCCGCTGTTCTTCTACGACCCGAAGATTCTCTTGTCGTTCGTGATGTGGATCGTCTATTTGCTTTTGCTCTATATGCGCTGGAGCTCGGGATGGCGCGGTCGCCGCGCGGCCATGCTCGCCACCATTGCGTTCGTAGTAGCGCTGGGCGCATGGGCGGCGAACTATTTCAGCCGGGTGCATAGCTTCCGATCATGAACCTGATCGTCATCGGCGTGAACCACCAGACAGCTCCTGTGGAGGTGCGCGAGCAGTTCGCGATCCCTGAGGCGCGGCTGCCCGAAGCGGTGAAGTGTCTGGCCTCGCATCCCGGCGTGGAAGAGGCGATGATCGTCTCTACCTGCAATCGCGTGGAACTGGTGGCGCGTACGAAAGATGGTCTGGCCGACATTCGCGATTGCATGCGCGAGCTGTACGGCATCGATCCGGCTCCGTATCGGCAACACCTGTATGAGTACCGCGATCGCGATGCCATCAAGCACGTGTTTCGCGTCGCATCGAGCCTCGATTCCATGGTCGTCGGCGAGCCGCAGATCCTGGGGCAAGTTAAGGAAGCGTACGCAACGGCCAGAGCCGTCGGCGCGATCGACTCCCAACTCGATGCGCTGTTGTCGCGCGCTTTCGCCGTGGCCAAGCGGGTGCGAACAGAGACATCAATTGCCACGTCAGCCGTGTCCATCGCGTCGGTAGCCGTCGACTTAGCACAGAAAATTTTCGGCAACCTTGACGGCAAAAGCGTCTACCTCGTTGGCGCGGGCAAGATGTGCGAGTTGGCCGCGCGACACCTGCTGGCACATGGCGCAAAGAAAATCTACGTCGGCAATCGCACGTTCGAACGTGCCGTGGCTCTCGCCAAGAAGTTCGACGG
Source organism: uncultured Acidobacteriaceae bacterium (assembly GCA_963846795.1). Taxonomy (GTDB): domain Bacteria; phylum Acidobacteriota; class Terriglobia; order Terriglobales; family Acidobacteriaceae; genus CAVVDY01. The sequence continues at coordinate 36,616 of CAWJXJ010000007.1, read as the reverse complement.
TGAGGCGATTCCCTTTGAGAAGCTGTACGACACGATCGATCTCGCCGACATAGTCATCAGTTCCACCGGCGCGCCCCATACCATCTTCCGCAAAGAGCACGGCGAGAAGTTCCTGAGCAAGCGGCGCAATCGCCCCATGTTCTTCATCGACATCGCAGTACCGCGCGACGTCGACCCGGAGATGAACAAGCTCGACGGCATCTTCGTGTACGACATCGATGATCTGCAACAGGTCGTCACCTCGCACATGTCCGACCGAAAGGTCGAGGCCGATCGCGCCGAAGCGATCGTAGAAAACGAAGTCGACAAGTTCCTGGCGCGGCTGCAAACGCTTGACGTGGTTCCGACCATCGTCTCGTTGCAGGAGCATCTTGAAACCGTGCGCCAGGCAGAAATCGATCGCCTGCGCGGCCGCCTGGGCACGCTCACGCCCGAGCAGGAAATGGCGGTCGATGCGCTCACCAAAGGCATCATCAACAAAATCATGCACACGCCCATCACCACGTTGAAAACGGCGGCGCGGGAATCTTCGGAGGCCACAACCGTGATTGACCTTGTACGCAAGCTGTTCAATCTGCGCGAAGAGAAGAAAGCGGCCGCAGCCGGCGAGACGACCGGACAGGCTACCGACAAAGTCGAGGTGCAACGCTGATGGCCCATCTGCGAATTGGGTCGCGCGGCTCGCAACTGGCGCTTTGGCAGGCGCACCATATTTCCGACCTGCTGCGCGAGCGCGGACACGAAGTGGAGTTGGAGATCATCAAGACCACGGGCGACAAGATCACCGACGTCGCGCTTGCCAAGGTCGGCACCAAGGGCATGTTCACCAAAGAGATCGAAGAAGCGCTGGCCGACGGCCGCGTCGACCTTGCCGTGCATAGTTTGAAAGACCTGCCGACCGAACTGCCTCCGGGATTCGAACTGGTTGCCATCACCAAGCGGGTGAATCCGCACGATGTGTTCCTGTCGGTGCATTACGATTCCGTCGACGGTTTGCCAAAAGGCGCGCGTGTGGGTACCAGCAGCCTTCGCCGGCAGGCACAGTTGAAAGCATTTCGCAGCGACCTCGACGTCCATCCTTTGCGCGGCAATGTCGATACGCGCGTGCGCAAGCTGGAAGAAGGCGAGTACGACGCCATCATCCTTGCAGCTGCCGGACTGACGCGACTGGGCAAGACGCAATTCATCCGCGAGTATCTGCCCGAGAGCTTCATGTGCCCGGCAGCGGGACAGGGAGCGCTGGGCATTGAGATTCGCCAAGGCGACGCTGAAACCCGCAAGCATCTTGAGTTCTTGAACGATCCCGATTCACGCGCAGCAACCATCTGCGAGCGCGCATTGCTCAACAAATTGGGCGGCGGCTGCCAGGTTCCTATCGGCGCCTTCGCGCAGGTGAAGGACGGCGTGCTGCATCTCACAGGAGTGGTCGCACGACCGGATGGTTCGCAGGTGCTGCGCGAAGAGCAGCAGGGCAGCGATCCAGTTGCTTTGGGCGAGCAGGTGGGCGATGTGCTTCTGCAGCGCGGCGCAACTCAAATTCTCCAAGATGTATACGTAGAGGCAGCGGCCGCTCCGCAACAGCCGTGAGCGAAACTGCCAAAGCATTGCCTCTTTCCGGATGCCGCGTGCTGGTTTCGCGCGCAAAGAAGCAAGCCAGTAGAGCTTTCTTCCCTGTTGCGCGAACTCGGGTGCCAGGTGATTGAGATTCCCTTCATCGAGATTCGCAAGCCCAGCTCGTATAAACCGCTCGATGCGGCTCTGAAGAATATCGCCGATTACGACTGGCTGATCCTGACCAGCGTAAATGGCGTCGAAGCCATGTTCGAGCGCATGGGGAAGAAGAAGGTCGAGCCGTCGAACCTCGAACATCTGAAGATCGCGGCAATTGGCCCGGCAACCAAGAGTGCTATCGAGAAGCACGGCCTGCGAGTTGCTGTAACGCCGAAGAAGTACATCGCGGAGTCGGTGGTGGCTGCGCTTCACAGCAAAGTGAAAGGCAAACGCGTCTTGCTGGTTCGTGCCAAGGTCGCTCGCGACGTGATTCCACGTGAGCTGCGGAAAGCAGGAGCGCAGGTGGACGTGATCGAGGCTTACGAAACGATCGCGCCTGAGTCTTCGGTACGGCGCTTGCGTTCGGTGCTCGCCAGCAACCGCAAACCTCATGCCATCACCTTTACCAGTTCCTCGACGGTTAAGAACTTTGTTGACCTGCTCGGCTTGCGCGGCGCACGCGCGGCCATAAAAGCTGGTGTTCACACCGCCTCGATCGGTCCAGTTACTTCGGCGACGTTGCGCGAATTTAGTCTTCCCGTAAACATCGCGGCGCGCGAGTACACCATGCAAGGACTGGTGGATGCGATTATTGCCGCTGCTCCAAAGACCAACCGATAAGATCCGCCTGAACAATCGAAGTAGCATTTGTGCCGCGGTAGGGGTCCTTCGACTCGTCCCCCCTCGCTCTGCTCGGCGTCCTCGCTCAGGATGGCAATCCTGAAAGTGTCATTCATAGATCGAACAACCACATCCGGGCGACGGCACGTGCACCTTCAGGAAGTCGGAGATGGCCTTCATTTCGTCGATCTGCGTCTCAATGCGCGAGAACTGATGTCCTTCGCCCTGATAAATCTTTAGCTGAACCACGCCGCCTTTCTTCTTGATGGCGTCGGCCACCTGCTGCGCTTCGCTGCTGGGATCGCGCACGTCGTTGCCGCCGGCAATCAGCAGAATCGGCGCCTTGATGCGGTCGATGAAATTGATAGGCGAGCGGTCTTCGTAGAGCGCCTTGTTCTGTACCGGATCGCCCATGATGGAAATGTCGTAGGCGCGAATTGCCGGGTCCTCAGTCGAGAGTTCGGTAAACCAGTTCACGTAAGGCACAATCGAAACGCCCGCGCCCCACATGTCGGGATACTTGGTCACCGCCATCATCGTCAGATAGCCGCCGTAGCTGCCGCCCATCGAGACCAGCTTTTTCTTGTCGACGAAGCCGCTCTTCGCAATCCACGCGGCCGCGTCGACGATGTCAGCCAGGTCGCCTCCGCCTTCATCGCGATAATTGGCCTTCATGAACTCTTTGCCATAGCCGGTCGAGCCGCGGAAGTTGGGCGCGATGACCAGGTAGCCCTGATTGACCAGGTACTGTATCTGGCGGTTGAAGGTATTGATGAACTGCGAGGTCGGGCCGCCGTGAATGTACACGATCGCGGGATACTTTTCGTTACGCAAGATGTTGTTCGGGATGTAAGCGAACGCTGAGATCGTCCACTTACCGTCGCGGCTGGGATAGTGCACCAGATAGGGCTCGACCATATCAGACGTGCGCAAGCCTCCGACCAAGGCGTGGGTGAGTTGCTCAGAGGCGTTGGTCCTGAGACTATAGCTCCACAGATCGTTCGGCGCCGTCGGGCCGTTGTGGTAGTAAAGCAGCCGCGCGCCGTCGGAGGAGAACGCTGTGGGATTGCCTGCCGGCGAATTGACTCCTGCGGGCAGCGCCAACATCCGGGTACTGCGGGTGGCAACGTTGTAAAGGTAAACGTTGGTGTTGCCTTCCACATTGGCCGAGTAGGTTACGGTCGCGCCGTCGGTCGAAAACGAATCCGGCGCGGGCATCCCACTTATCGTTGGTCACCCAGCTAACTTTTTTAGTTGCGATATCAAGCAATCGCAATATTGTCGTATCCGTTCTGCGCGTTTGAGGTGATGAGCACAGTCTTGGCGTCGGGCGAAATGCCAGCCGCGGAATATCTCTGCTCGCCCTGGTGCGGCGTGAGATTGGTGGCCTTCATCGACCTCAGATCAACCAGGAAGATGTTGCCGTTGCGTCCGCCGGCATCCATTTGGGTGTAGATGAGGAACTTGCCATCCGGCGAGAACCTGGGAGCGAAGTTGCTCTTCTCCGCCGGCGTGTCGCTGGTGATGTGCTTCACCTGCCGGGTGGAGAACTCCATCAGGTCAATCTCGTAGCTCGAGCCGCCTTTCGGTTTTTTGACGTAGGCCAGATACTTGCTATCGGGCGACCAGACGGGCGAATCCTCCGACGTGTCCTTGGTAGTGGTCAGGTTCTGCACCTCGCCGGTCGAGGGAGACACGGCGAATACATCCCATTGCTCGTTGCCGTCGTAGTCGGAGGCGTAAGCGATCCACTTGCCGTCAGGCGACCACACCGGCTCTTTCTGCCGCTGATCGCTGATGGTCAACTGCGTGGGCCAGCCGCCATTCGCCGGGACAATCCAGATATTGTTTCGTCCGCTGATGTTGGTGACGAAGGCCACCTGCTTGCCATCGGGCGACCAGATGCTGCCCCCGAGGTTGCGCGTGGTGTATAGCTTATCGATTGCGAAGTTCTGCATGTCGACAACGGTCTGGCTCTTGAGCTTGGTGGGATCGGTGACGACGGCGGGCCCGGGGGTTTGACCGAAGGCAGAGGCGAAGAGAACGAGTATCGCAGCGAGTCCCGCGCCGTAGGCGCAGCAGAGCTTAGCCCAGAGCTTCAGGGCTGGGTCAGCTGCAAAAAAACCTCGAGTCCCGTCGGGACGACAAGTGTTATTCGACTGGTGACACAATCGGCCAAATCTTCGACTGCACCTGTTTCGGTGCAGACGATGGGGATACCCCCTCCCCCCTGCCCATATGCAAAATCTTGAAATGATTGAGTCGTTTTGAAGAAAGCCGCGCAAAATCTTGAGCGCGTGAGGGTTACAGGCAAAATCTTGCAAAAGAAAGACTTAATTGTCATTTTCGGGAGTCGGATGGGTTGGATTGTTTTAGAAGTGGTAAACAGAGGCCAACAGAAGCTATGACGAACTGATCGCGTCACACATCCCCGTCAAGAACAAGATTCGGAGAAAGACAGCTCTCCCTCGTCCTCATTGCCGCTAATTGTATCCAACTCTGCGCTTGTCGACCAAGCGAGTTTGTCACAGGTCAGTGTGACGCCTCGGTGGTCCGAACTGTTACTTGTGTAATGGCGATTTATCAACAGCTATCAGTGTGAGTTGGTGATCTCGAATACGGCTCCGGATTGATGGTCGCCACCGAACTCCATCGTTCCATACAGGTTGTGGCTGCCGTCCAAACTCACACCTGACGGAAGCTCGGGGGGAGCGAGGGTTTCTATCTCCCGATACGCCCATTGGCCATTTTGCCCGCCATTTGGTCCAGCAGTAAGCTCGAACACCCCTGAGTTGTACCCGAAGCTATGCTCAGAAGCGAAGGTTCCATATACATTGCCCTCCTCGTCCGTTGAAAGCCTCCATAGCGGCCCTAAGCCAGGAACGCCAGGGTATGCTACCCAGTTATGAAGTATGCTGAAGCTCCAAGCCTCACCCGAAGGCGCGAGTCTGAAGACATTTCCACCGCCCGCGAGAGTATCCGCGCTGGCCGCGCCATAGACATTCCCGTTACGATCAACAACAAGCCCGGCGTAGATACCAGAGCCATCCGGGCCGGTGAAACAATGCAGGATTTGCCCGGTCCAGCCCGACGGAGTTGGTGTGATCTCGTAAACTGCGTTTAATGCAGTGCCGAATAGGTTACCCGCACTATCCATTACGACCCCACCCGAGTTGTTTGACGCGCAAGTGCCAGCAAAATCGTAGACGGTCCTCAGAGTCCACTCGTCGGAAGAGTGTGACAGTTTGTACACGACGCCCCCACCTTGTCCGCCGTAGTAAGTTGCCCCATACAGGTCACCTGCACTGTCCAAGACTAGAGCTCCGGCATTGGGATGGGCTGCAGCCCACGTAAACCGGTGAAGAACTGTTTCCGTCCAGCCCCCGCCATCGCGTGTGAGCCTGAAGGCAATGCCGCACTGGCAATCCTTGTCTCCACCGGCGAAAGTTGTGCCGTATACGCTACCATCTGGTCCTATGGTCAGAGGTGCAGCAGCGCCCAGCCAGTTGTAGCCGTAGAAAAACGGAATCCATCCATCACTTCCCGCCCGGAACCGGTATAGAGTCTCGAAAGCCCATACGGAACCCTGACGCTTCAGGCGGAACACCGTTCCACATCCGACTGAAGAAGCCTGTCCAAAGGCGCATTCGTTGGCATGCGTAGGCTCTGCCGCCGTGATGCCGTACAAATTGCCTGCTGCATCAAGACTGAGGCCTGATTGGGGAAATCCTCCATCCTGACCTCCTGTGAAGCTGTACAGAATCTTGTAATGCGCGTCAGTCTGACTCTGTGCCGACACCGCCGCAAGGCCGAAAAGCAGCGCCAGGCAAACAGCAATCCGTCGTGTCAGAGTTGCGGCAGTTAGACTGGGAGGCTGATTGGGGGACTGATAAATGACGGGCATCGCAGCACTCCTTGGAAATCCGAGAACCTCTCCAGAGTAGATGTGAGCTGTTCAGCCGAGTTGCCAGCACGCAGGCTGTAGTGAGAATTAATACCCATACTGTTGCATTTCTCAACTGCCGAGGGTAATTGGCGCAATCAGGCGATTACACTCACCATCCTGCGTGGCCGAATACTTGCGCAAGATATCGATTCCGATTCCGCAATCAGGGAAACAGTTTGTAAGGCGCCTGCGCGACTCTCGTTTGCACTTACCTCCGCGCTGAGTAGGACTGCGGCCTTGGCTTGGCCGAGTGGGCTGTTGTCTTGTACCTTTTTCCAAAGCCACAGATAGGACGGGGCTCCCGCGCGGTTATCGTTGCCATAGGGGTCCTTCGACTCGTCGCTGCGCTCCTCCCTCAGGATGACAAGCGCTTACCGATTAACCTTCGGCTAACCGTTACTCACTAGCCACTTACCACCGACAACTGACAACTTCCCTACGCCTCGCGCAGCGCTTTGGTAATCGGCATGCTGGCGGCACGCACGGCGGGCAACAGGCCTCCGAGAAAGCCCATGATCAAGGCGAAAATCATTCCGGTGACGATAATGGGTGGGGTGATCTGGAAGGCGAATGCCAGCTCGCTGAAGCTCTGCGTCTGTCCGGTTCCAGCGGTGAAGCCCTGCATGGGCAAAGCCAGCACACAGCCTAAGGCTCCGCCGACCACGGCCAGGAAAACCGATTCGGTCACGAAGGAAAACAGAATGGTGGCGCGCGCGAAGCCGAGCGCGCGCAAGGTACCGATCTCGCGGGTGCGCTGCGAGACGATGGCATACATGGTATTCATAGCGCCGAAAACCGCGCCGATGCCCATGACGATGCCGACGAAGGCTGCCAGGATCTTCAAAACCATGCCGAGACTGCCAGCCTGCTCTTCGTAATATTTGCGCTCCGACTCGGCCTGCACCTGCATTTGCGGATTGGCGCGCAGGTCCTTGTCGAAGGCGCCGATCAACGCCGGGTTCGTCATCCGCACGGTGAGCGAGTCACATCCGCCATTGCGGTTCACCGCGGGACCGAGTGCGTTGTAGTCGCCCCAGACTTCGCTCTCGAATGAGCTGCCGTCGGCGGTAAACAAACCGACCACCTTGAACTCTTTGCGTTGCACGCGAAGCGTGTCTCCGATGTTCAGGCCTTTGACGCGGTCAGAAATCTTCTTGCCGACAATCACCTCGAACAGTCCGGGAGTGAACATACGGCCTTCGACGACCTTGATGTTATTGCGGACGTTGAAGGCCATGGGCGTGACGCCGCGCAGGGTGATGTTCGCCGGTTGGTTGTCGGCCTTCTTCGGCTTGGCGGCAATCACGATGATTTCGCACGACGCCAGCGGTGTTCCTTGCGCGTCGCGGGCGATGCGTGGATCGCTCAGGATGGTTTGCACGTTTCCGATGTTGATCCACGAGGTCAGCTCGGAGAGCGAGCCGCGCTGCACGATCATGGCATTGTTGTCGGAGCCGGTGGAACTCAGCGCGATTTGAAACCCGGCGGACATGGATGCAATGACCACCACGGCAGCTACGACGAGAGCGATTCCGAAGACGGCCAGCAGCGTGACCTTCCAGCGGGCGCGCAAATTGCGCAGGTTGTAGCGGAGAAGGAGTCCCATGCTACACCTGCCTCAGAGCGTCGGTGATACGGGCGCGATAGGCCATGAGTGCGGGAATGAAACCCGAGAGGAATCCGAGCGTCAGGGCGATGCTCAGGCCGAAGCCTGCAATCTGCGGCGAAAGTCCCAGGTGAGGGAAAGAGCGTAGCACATCGCCAATAAAGGGAGCATTGACCAGTACGGAGATCATCAGCCGGGAGAGCAAAACCCCGATGAGGCCGCCGAGCGCTCCCAGTAGCAGCGCCTCGCTGATAATGAGCGCCATGACCAGGCCGCTGGAGAAGCCAAGCGTTTTGAGGACGGCGATCTCCTGCCGCCGCTCGCGGACGGCGATGCTCATAGTGTTGGCGGTGACAAGCAGAATGGTGAATGCGACGGCCAGACCGATGCCATTCAGCAAGAGCGCAAGGTTTCCGGCAAGAGCGATGAAGCCGGCGCGAAAGGCCTGCTCGGTTTCAGTCTTGGTCGCATGATCACTGTTATCGAACGCTTCATCAATGCGCTTACTGATTTCACCTGCGTGCTTGGGATCGTCGATCAAAGAAGTGAGCGTGCCAATTCCAAGCCGCTCCCCGGTCGCTTCGTAGGGGTACTTGAAATTGAAGTACATGGACTCGAGATTGGTTCCCGGATAACGCGCTTCATCGGTGTCATAGATTCCATCAACGACGAAGTCGAAGGGCTTGCCTACGCGGTAATAGGGAATGAAGCTTTCCAGTTGGAAAGTGCTGCCAACCTTCCAGTTGAAACGCTCGGCCAGTTTGCGGCCGATGATGCATCCACGAACATCGCCAAGCCACTTCTGTTTCTGATCGGGCGGCAGCATGATCTCGGGATAAATACGCAAGAAGGCTTCGGGCTCAACCGCCAGGTTGGCGAAGAAGTTCTTGGGATCGCGATAAACACCGCCGAACCAGTTCACGATGACCACATCTTTCACGCCTGGAATGGCCGCAATCTTCTGCTTGTAGCTCAAGGGCAGCAGATTGGCGATGGAAACGGCGTCGCGGGTAACCAATCGGTTGGTGTTGCCGGAGTGCAGGCCGAAGTCAACCGCTGCGATCACCGTTCGCAAAACGCAGAACAGAAAGATGCACACAGCCATGGCCAGCACAGTGCTCGCTGTGCGAATCCAATTTTTGCGCAGATGCTTGAGGACCAGGGGAGCGTATTTCATGTCAGTGGTTGAGCACTCCCTTCTCAAGATGACGCTGCACGTGGGCGCGCACGGCGGCGCGAGGGTCGTGGGTGACCATGACGATGGTCTTGCCGAATTCCTTGTTGAAGATCTGCATCAGGTCGAGGATTTCTTCTGCGCTCTTGGAGTCGAGATCGCCGGTGGGCTCGTCAGCAACCAGCACGCTGGGATCGGTCACGATGGCGCGCGCGATGGCAACACGTTGTTCCTGGCCACCGGAGAGCTGACGCGGATAGTGTTTATAGCGATCCTCGAGGCCAACGATTCGCAATGCGGTCATAGCGCGATCGTGGCGCTGCTTGCCGGAGAGCGAAGTGAGCAGCAGGGGAAGCTCGACATTCTCGATGGCGTTCAACACCGGAATGAGGTTGTAGAACTGGAAAATGAAGCCGATGTTGCGGCTGCGCCACTTGGCCAGTTCGCCTTCCGAGAGCGGCGTCAGATCGGTGTTGGCAACGACGACACGACCTGAGGTGGGACGATCGATGCCGGCGATGAGGTTCAGGAGCGTGGTCTTGCCTGAGCCGGAAGGTCCCATGAGCGCGACGAATTCGCCGGCCGGCACTTCGAGATTGATGCCGTCGAGAACCGTAATTTGCTGGCTGTCGCGCTGGTAAATCTTGCGAACGTTCTGCACGCTCACGGCGCTGGCCTTGGTGGTGATTTCGGGGATGGTAGTTGCACTCATTCGGACCTCGTGAAGTCGTGTCATCCCGAGAACGCGTTAGCGGTCGAGGGATCTGTAGTTGTGTCGTCCCTGAAGGGACTCCTCCATCTGATACGCGCTTTACCCAGCGTTCCGCTTCGCTCCACGCTGGGCTGTCATCACACGCCCTTCGGGCTTACGGCGTGGCTGAAGTCGTGCCCTGACGCGAATCTTCGCTAGCTCTTAATCTTCACCATGTCGCCGTCTTTCAGCTTCTGTGGCGGATTGGTGACCAGCGTCTCTGACCCGACCAGACCGCTGCTGACAATCACCTGGCCATTTAAATCGTTGCCGGTGGTGACAGGAACCATGTGAACTTTGCGGTCGTCGATCGCGAACACCACCGACTTGCCGTCGCGCGTAGTGATTGCATCCTTCGAGATGGTCACGATGCGCTGCGGCGGTGCGTTGGGCTGCGACGCCTTCTTCGGTTCCAGGAAGGTCACGTTGCAGCTCATCTCCGGCTTCAGATACTTGTCTTTGTCGAGAATGCTGACCTTCACCGTGACCGTCGCCTTGGTGCGATCGGCGGTGGGGATGATCTGCCGCAAGCGGCCTTCGTACGGGTGATTAGGAATCGCCTGCACCGAGATTGTCGCCGGCTGATTGGAACTGAGCTGCGCCACATTGGCTTCGTTGACATCAACTTCGGCTTCCAGGGAATTCATGTCGGCGACGGCGACGATGGCTCCTGACGAAGTCGAGACGTTCACCCCCGGCGGAATCGGCGCCACGCTCTCGCCCACTTCGGTCATCTTCTTGATGACCACTCCGTCAAACGGCGCGCGAATGTTGGTGAACTCCAATAGCGCCTGCTGCACCTTCAGGTTGGCATCGTCCTGGTCGACCTCGGCTTGGGCGATGCGCACCTTCGCGTCGGCAGCGTCAACAGCATCCTGGGAAACGACTTTGCCGTTGAACAGTCCTTGCTGCAGGCGGGCCTGGCGTTGCATCTCCGCCAGATTGGCCTTGGCGTATTCGATATCGGCTTTGGCCTTGGCAATCGCGGCAACGTAATCAGCGTCCTCCAAACGCGCGATGACCTCACCGCCATGGACAACACTTCCCTCTTCCACCCGCAATTCCGACAGGCGTCCCTGAATCTTCGACGAGATGACGGACTGCTTGCGTGCGACCAGATATCCCGACGCGGTGAGAATGGGGGTTCCACCGCTGGGACCGCCGCTGTTCTGAACGCTAGCCTGAGTGGTTTCGACTTCAACGGCCTCGAGCGTGGCTAGCGGATTGGCGCGCACATAGTAGAGAGCTCCGGCGGCAATTACCGCGAGCACCAAAAGCCAGCCGATGATTCTTCCCCAGCGACGCGGTGGGCGATCGCGCTCGATACGCAGGGATGCCAGCTCTTCTTTCAGGTCGCGCATACCAGTGGAACGGCTCTCCTGTAGGTGTATGCCTATAGAATCGCATCCTTCCTGAGGGTTTGGAAGGGCTGGCTCGTCAATCGGAATGGATTTCACAGCCATGAGTTTCGTAATGGTCCAACAACATCATCGGTCGTCTTGAGGAACCGCAAAAGTGCGCAATGTCAGCGCGAGCGCGTGACAATTGTCATGCGCGCAGCATCAGGAAGCTAGTTGTGACTACAAGGAGTAAAACGGATTTGCGCGGAGCAGTATGTTTGTATCGAGGACAACCCTCATTTCACGGGGCGATAAGAAGGACGCACCGAGCTCATGCCTTCGTCCAAGATCGCGTCTAGCTCTTCATCCGAAGCGTCTCGGGCGCGTTGCGACATTTTATCCATCTGCCGCTTGAGCTCTTGAGCGAGTTGATTGCGCGCGGCTCCCCGAGGAGCTTGGTGAGAGCGGAGAGCCATAACACTGATCTCTTCCGCCGCCGCCAAAGGCCGGCCCAGAAGAGATTCCAATGCAGATCTCACTGCCGGAGTCAGGTTTTCCGCCTTTTGAACGGTCACGTCAGCCATAATACCCACCGAATTACGGTCTTTCTGCCAATCTACTCCCCAGGCACGAGCTTGTCATCCCGCGAGCAATTGGGCATGGCGTTGAAGGGACAAATCCAGCGACGTGAGCTCTCATTTACGGCTTGTCGCTCTTGCTTGCGGCGGTGAAGCGATCCATCTCGTGTGAGACCTGGCGGGTGATGGACTTTCCGGGTTGGTGATGGGTGAAGAGGTCTTTCAGGTCGGGCCAGAATTCGTTCAGCAGGTTCATCTGTGCGGCGCCGCCAAGGCCAGCGAAGGTATTCGCCATGGTCGCCTGGAAGCTCTCGTCGTAATTCGGCTTGTAGCCGTTGTTCAGGGCCGAGGTGACCAGCAGCGTCAGCAACAGCGAGCTATTGAAGACGTTGTTGCCATTGTCGTTGCGGGTGATAATCGCGCGGCTCGCCGCATAGGCCATGCGATCAAATATGTTGGTTTGCTTCGAAGGATAGTAACGTATGTCCTGATGCAGGATGGTCGGGAAGAGCCAGCGTCCGAAAAGCGATCCCGCTTCATTCGACAGCAATTGCGTGCCGTAACGCTTGGTGAATCCCTGCATGCCCCCGCCGTAGTCGCGAAATGCGCCGGTCGCTTGAAGAGTCAGCGTGTCGAACACGGTGCCCATCAGCATGTCGGCAGAGTAGGTGTGGTGCGCCCAGCCCTCAAACTTTTCCCGGGAGGACATGGGCGTGTACGAAGGCGCGTCGGGCAGAGACTTGCTGGGAACGAAGTTGCGCGCCATCGCCATCATGTGATCGCGGGTAAACTCGCCATGCAGGCTGAAGTTGCGCAGCGCGAGCCCGCCGCCCGGCGTTTCCGCCAGTTGACCGTCGGGAGCATCCGTGAGTGCGGCGGTTACCCACTGCGTGCAACCGGCAGAATTCGTGGCCGCCGTACCGTCCAATCCGACGGACTGAATCCAGATGTTGCCGTCACTTACCTGCTGCGAAGCTGCGGGGGTAATCAACTCTGGAGATCGGCTGTGGGCTTGGTTTTCAATCGATGAGTGCGGATTGGAGGAGCTTTCCCGAGAGGGGTCAAAATGACGCACAGGGGGGTGTGTCTGCTGTGCCTGAACCCATGTCCCCGAGACTAACAGGCAAATTACCCCAACCTTGCCTGGCACCCTCATACTCTTCCCCAGAATTGCTACTCGCATTATGTATGAATCTGATCAGTTGTGAAAGGCTGTTTCTGTGAACATCTGGGCACCAAAATTTTATAAAGTAGTGGTCAGGCAACATTTGGCTCACGTAGCACTTCGGTGGCGGCGGGGTTACGCGGCGGTTACACTGGCTTCAAGAGTTGGATTCCCCGTCTGCACTTGGTCAGATATTATCGTCCTATGACACTTCGATGGTCATCATTGGCGGTTATCGCTGCAGTATGTACGCTGCTGCCGGGCTGCAAGTCCCGACCTAAGGTTCAACCGGTCCAGGTCCGCATCTACCACGACCTTTCATCGCCCTACGGACCAGCGCTGGACCATCGCATTCTGGATTTTCAAGCGACGAATCCGCGACTGTCGAATGGCGCCGCCGTGGAGGTGGGCAATCTTGGTCTGACTAACCTGCAAAGCGCGCTGAATCATCTGGACGATCCGACGGTGGACATCGTGATACTCGATTCGCCGACCCAGGCGCTGGAGTTTCCGGTGCTACAGCCAGAAATGAGTCATGCGGTTAATGTTTGTGCCGCCCTGGAGGCGTGTCCGGCCGAGATCCCGGCGTTGGTGCCGTCCAAAGTGCAAGGCGACCGTGCCGAGGCTGCCAACAAGTTTGTGCAATACCTGGCGTCGAGGACGATGCCTCCACCGGCAGCTCAACCCTCGACTCCCGAATCGCCACCAGCCCAGACGCCTCCTGCGGATTCCGCCAAGCCACACAGTTAGGGAGTCTGATTGCGCCGATTCTCGGGAAACTCGATTTCCCGATAGCCACCGGGACGGTACTGCTCTCCCGTGAAGGCCGCCTTGGCAAACCCGAGCAATCGCACCATCTTGCGCTCAGGCTCATGCCAGTACTCGGCATCGGTAATCTGAACCCTGATCAGCACCAGCGTGGGTTCTTCGAGACCGCGCGGGAACCAGGCTTTGTACAGCGGATTCCAGAATTCTTTCTTCTTCTCTGGACTGTTAAGCAACTGGGCCCTTCCGCTCACCGACACATAGCGTTGCCCCTCGGGATCGGCGTAGGCGACGCAGACGTTGTCGTTCTCCTGTATCGCATCCACCTTGTCGGTATGTGTGGCAGTGAAGAACCAGAGGTGTCCGTCCAGGTCGGCCTCCTGAGCCGCCATGGGGCAGGAGTGCACTACACCATCCGAGTGAACGGTGACGAGCATGGCGAGTTTGATATCGCGAATCAGTTCATTCAACTGCTGGACGGGGGTACGAAGTTCGGGCATTCCATCACCTCACAGAGTTCCCAAGGAAGTTGGAGGCAGGCTCGCTGCGGTAAGTTGGCGTGCTCAGCCGTGAATCGCAGCAGCATAGGCAGCGGCAACATCGGACGGCTTCCAGTCGTTGCCGAGATAGACTTTGACGACCTTGCCATCGGAATCGATAAGTACCGTACTGAGGCTATGCACAATCTGGCCGGACTTCTGGTTGTAAGAGAGCCCGAAGTAGTCGGCGGCCTTCTGGATCTGTTGCGGAGAGCCGGTGGCGAATTGCCAGTGCTGGAAGCTGGGATCGAGATCGCCCACATAGCGCTTTCCATACTGCCGCAGGACGTCGGGCTTGTCGTGTTCGGGATCGATCGAGATGCTCAGCAACTGCGCCTGCTCGAAGCTCTTCGGGTCTTCATGTAACTGTTTAAGTATCTCGCTGAAGTTGTTGCTCATTCGCAGACAGAAGTCAGGCAGCGGACACCGGGTGTAGATAAACGTCAGCAGCAGCGGCCGGCCGCGAAATTGCGCCAGATGGATCCGTTTGGCGTCCTGATTGATGAATGAGAAGTCGGGAACCTGGTCGCCGGGATTCGGCAGATGGAACTTCGTGGTGCCGTCGGAGATTGGCGCAGATTGCTTGGTGAAGCTGATGTCCTGCAATTCGGCGTGGGTGCCAAGCACCAGCGTGGCATGAATCTGGTCGCCGGGACCGATTTTGCCGAACACCCATTGGTCGTTCTCAGCGACGAGAAATGGCATAGTCATGCCCGGCATGAGCCCTGCTATGTCCTGGTGCGCGACGGTGATCTGGTGGGCGGCGGAATCGACCGCGACGACCTCTCCTTGCAGTTCGTAACGCTTCTCGGCAGGCTTTTTCGAGCAGGCGAGCGTGAACAAGATGAAGACGAAAGCCAGCAGGACGCGAACGCGACGCATGGATCAATTCTACGAGATCGCGCTGTTACTCGGCTCGTTCCGCAAAGTCGGCGCGCAGCCCGTTTTCAACACGTTGTACACGAATATCCGCCCGTATCGGCGGTCACTGACAGCGGCTGGGGATGGGTGCATGCTTCTCCCGCGCGATGGCAAACGCGGCTTCTATCGACCAAGAGAGGTCCCTGCGCGCGAGGGACCTCTTCCCATTTTCTGAAGTGATGTTGCTGTCGGCGTTTCTTATCGCGCCATCGCGTTGCCGGCTTTCACTCCTTCTCGTGCGGTGTTCGTCGAGGCGTTTTGTTTCAGCCAGGCCGCCAGCGTGCCCTGCTGCTGCTCTTTCAGGCTTGCGCAACTGTTAATGGACTCGATGGCTTCCTTCTGGTGGCGCTCGGTTCCCTGAATCGGATGTTGCTGGAAGAACTGCTCTACCTCCTGCGCTTTTTCCGGACTGCAGAAGCTCTCCGCACCCATGAAGATGCCGAAGCCCCCCAATCCGCCGCCCGTCTTGTCGTTGAGAGCGTTGTAGTTCTTGCGCATGAAATCCCAGGTAGCGTCGCGGGCCGCAGGATTCTGCAACATGGTCCGCAACATGTAGAGATCCTGGCTGCGCACTTCAGGGGTCAGAGTGGAGGCCAGCGTCTGCTGAATCAATTTCGGTTCCTGAAAATCGCTCAGGGTACGGAAATAGCGGTAATACTGCTCAGGCGTCTTTGCGGCTTTCATCTGCGCCTTGAATTGGTCGTACAATTCTGGGTTTCCGTGACGGGCGGCAACGGCGATTACCGCACCCGCCATCGTGGGATCTACCGACCGCGGATCGCGCATATACGCCTGTACCATGGTGCTTGCCTGCTGGATGACCTGAGGATCGTTGCCCACATTTCCAAGCATGTTAAACAGGACCGCACGTCTCTCCCGCTGGGTAGGCGAATCGCTTGGCTTCGCGTTGTAGCCCATCTGCTGCATCATGGACGAGAACGTCTGCCGTATCCAAGCTTGCAACTGGGGGCGATCGGCATCACTTACCAGTTCGTCGTTGATCAACTGCAGGTGGCCGGAAAAATTGTCCAGCAAAACATAGCCGGGAGTGTTCTTGAACTGCGCACCTAACGCCAGGTAGTCACCAGCCCTGGACTCGCCGGCACGCATCAGGGCCCACTCATCGCCGATCAGGGCAATGCGCTCGTCAGGTGTGAGGTCCTTCTCTGCTGCGCTTCCCAACTGCTTCAGGGCATTCGCATCGTAGCTGAAGCGGTAATAGCCCAGGCCGCTCGAGTTGGGGAACACGAATTTTGAGCAGCCCTTCGCGGTGAATTGCTCCTGGCGCTTCGTCATCAGGAAACACTGGTTCTGCGCCGCAGGATCGCCCACAGCTTTGACGCAGATTGGTATTTGCCAAATCTGGTTGTTGGGCGCATTGAATGCTTCGGGATTGTTGAAATAGCGCTTCTGCGACAGATCCAGAGTTGTATTGCCGCCGTCGCATTTGGCATTGACCTCGACGAACGGCTCACCCGGCTGCATCACGAAGGTCGGCATGATCTTGTCGATGGGCTTCTTGGAAGCACGCGCCATCGCGTCCCAGAAGTCGGAGGCTGTGGCATTGCCGTAAGCGTGTTCCTTCAGATAAAGGTTCACCCCCGCGCGGAAGGTCTCTGGTCCCACATAGGACTCGAGCATGTGCAGCACAGCAGCCGTTTTGCCATAAGCGATTCCATCGAACAGGGATTCGATTTCGTCGCGGGTTGTGGCTTCCTGATGGATGGGGCGCGTATTCTGCACCCCGTCGTCGGCAAGTGCATTTTGCGAGGTTTCAACTACGTCCTGGTTGACGAGCCAGTCTGGTTTCCATGCGCTTACGGGATGCGGCGTCATCCAGGTGGCGAAGCCTTCGTTCAGCCAAATGTCGTCCCACCACTGCATGGTGACCAGATCTCCGAACCACTGATGCGCGACTTCATGCGCGATGGTGTCGGCCACGCCGCGTTTCGCGCCGAACGAACCAGTCTTCTCATCGACCAGCAGCGCAGTTTCGCGGTAAATGATGGCGCCCCAGTTCTCCATGGCGCCGGCCTGGAAGTCGGGGACAGCGATCTCATCCAGCTTCTTCAGCGGATATTTAATGCTGTAGTAATTGTTGTAGTAGTGCAGGATGGCTTTGGTCGCATCGAGTGGGAAGCGAGTGAGGTTCTCGCGTCCAGGTACGGTGCAGACGCCGATCTTGATGCCATCGACTTCGTCGTGTTCACACTTCCAGTCGCCAACCGTTAGCGCCACCAGATAGCTGGACATCTTGGGCGTGGTCGCAAACTTAATGGTGTGCTTGTCGCCGGGACCAGGCTGGTCGGAGACAACGTAGTTATTAGAGATCGCGGTATCGCCCTTGTCCACAACGGCTGCGATGTCGAAGGTCGCCTTGTACGCCGGCTCATCGAAGCCAGGGAAGGCCACGCGCGCGTCGGTAGATTCCATCTGAGTGACCGCGTATTTGCGTCCCTTGTAGGTGCTCAGATACAGCCCGCGCAGCTTGTCGTTGAGATGGCCAGTGTACTTGATGTGGATGGTAGCCGCTCCGGCCGGCAGCTCGTTGTCGACGGTGAAGCTCGCCATCTCGTTGGCGGCATCGGTCGAGACTTTAGCCGTCTGCGTCTGTCCACCAGCGGTGATCGTGACCTCGTGAAAGTCGATCTCGACCGCGTTCAGAGTGATGCTGCTGCTGGGCTTCGCCAGCGTGACGTCGATGGATTCATCGCCTTCGAAGCTGTTGGTCGGGAAATTGATGTTGAACGACAGGCTGTAGTGGCTGGGCGTTGCTCCGCCGGGAAGGCGTTGCGCGAGGGCTGTGCAGCATGCGAAAAGGGCGATCGCACAGCTAAACAGAATCCGTTTCATTGGGCGTCCTAA
Organism: uncultured Acidobacteriaceae bacterium; assembly: GCA_963846795.1. Lineage (GTDB taxonomy): Bacteria > Acidobacteriota > Terriglobia > Terriglobales > Acidobacteriaceae > CAVVDY01. The sequence continues at coordinate 18,575 of CAWJXJ010000007.1, read as the reverse complement.
GTCCTAAAATGTTGAGATGTTGGAATTCCTACCTGAGGTATGCAAGTGGTACGCGCCGAACCGGCTCTGGGTTCCGCGGGCATTGGTAAATATGATAGACGGCTTTGCCGGGAGGGTGTGAGCTGTACCGGCTGCATGGGAAAGTTCAGAGCTGCGGATTCGGGACTTCTTCGCTGCTCAAGAGCTGCGGCATCAAGGGCTCTAATTCGGCCGATCTTCCAGCCGCTGGAGTCGTTGCTCATGCGCTTTGACGATCCCAAGCAGGTCGTCAATCCGGCCGCCAACCGCGTCGAAGCGTTTGCCCACCTCATCGAACCGCTGGCCTACTTCGTCGAAGCGCCCGCCTACTTGAGCGAGTCGAGCATCAGTGTGCTGCATCTGCTCATTGGTCAGGCGAACGATCTGTGCAGTTTCGCGGACGTAGCTGCCCACGGACGCCAACTGAGCATCCGTCCTAAGTTGCTGCTCCTTGAATTCGCGCATTCCTTCTTTCAGCTCGCGCAATTCTTCGTCAAACTTGAGCTGGCTGTCGTAGAGACGCTGCAGCGCGGCGAGAAAGTCTTCGGGTTCGAAGGTTGGCACGAAACGATCCCCTATCTAAGGAGTAGAGGTGCTCTTCTGGCGAGTCAACCCAGTTCGCCATGATACCGGAGGAGGTTAGCGGCCAGCCGTTCCCCGCAGGAACACTCGTTCGCAGCGGTTTACCCCAAACCAGTAGGCAATTTCACGATAGTCTTGGACGTCGAAGACTGCGATATCGGCATCTTTGCCTGGCTCCAGAGAGCCCTTTCTGTGCTGCAGGTTCAACGCGCATGCACCGTTGATGGTACTGGCAGTAATCGCTTCAGCCGGCGACATCTTCATGTGAGTGCAGGCTGCCGAGAGCACGAAAGGCATCGAGGGCGTGGGCGAGCTTCCGGGATTGAAGTCGGTAGCCAGCGCCAGGGCAACGCCTGCGTCGATCAGCTTGCGAGCAGGCGGAAAGCGATCGAGGCCAAGGAAATAATTAACCGCAGGAAGCAATGTAGTGACCGTTTCCGACTTCGCCAACGCAGGCAGGTCAGCGTCGCTGACGTAATCCATGTGGTCGAGGCTGGCGGGGTGAAACTCCAGCAGCGGGGCGAGGTCGGCTTGCGTCAACTGGCATACATGCACGCGGGTCTTAAGACCGGGCTCGGCTGCGGCGCGCAAAATCTTTGCCGTCTGCTCTAAGCTGAAAGCTCCCTTCTCGCAGAAGACGTCGACGTACTCTGCCAGTTTCTTCTCGGCAACTGCAGGGATCATCTGTTCGCAAACGATCGCCACGTAGGCCTCAGGATGGTCGCGATATTCAGGCGGTACCACATGCGCACCCAGCAATGTCGGGATAACGGTTCCGTGCCAGCTCTCCGCCGCCAGCTTTATCGCCCGAAGCGATTTCATCTCGCTTTCGAGGCTCAGTCCATATCCCGACTTGGCCTCGACGGTAGTGGTTCCCTGCTTTGCCATCTCAGCCAGGGCTCGTGTCACATGCTGCGAGAGTTGCTCTGCAGAGGCATCGCGCACTCCCGCAATGCTCGACCGAATGCCTCCGCCGGCCTCAGCTATCTCTTCGTAGCTTGCGCCGGTGATGCGCTTCTCGAAATCGACAAGGCGTGGCGCCGTGAACGCCGGGTGCGTGTGCGAGTCGACGAATCCAGGCAGGATGACTTTGCCGCGGCAGTCAATCTCCTCTGCACTTGCGGCGAGGGTATGGCGTGTTACTTCATCCGTCGAGCCGACGGCCACGATCGCGCCACTGTGAGTCAGAATGGCGCCGTCGGGGATGATGCCCAAGTCGAGCATCTGGGTTCCGCGACGAGGTGTGGTCAGCCCGCGTAAGGTAAGCAACTGCGAGGCGTGCGTCAACAGCACTGGAGGTGATGTCTTCATCGAGGGTGGCGCATTACAGAAGCTTTTATCTTAAATGGAAGAACGGAAGTCAGACACAACGAGGTGCCGCAGAGAAAACGCCTTCCACGACAGATGCGAATTAAGGGCAGCGGGAACAGTTGTTCGAAGCGCTTCCGGGGCTAAAGCCCCAGTCTGCCGTGACCAGCTTGTTTTTCACCACGCTAAAGCGTGGTGCTTCCACCGCCGGCCCGAAGGCCGGCTTTACTCGATATTCGCTTTACTTTGCGGGAGCGGGTGGGGTCGCCTGTGCGCTCTTGCTCCCGGCATAGTATCCACTGCGCGTGCGCACCTGCAGGCGCTTGTATCCCTTTGCGTTGGCTTCCACTTTTACGGTGCGGTATCCACCGGCGCTCTGCGGTTTGCTGGGCTTGTAAACGATGGTGTACTGGTTGCGGATGTCGTGGGCGATCTGCTGCGTGATCGCGTTCACTTCGCTGACGTCCTTGGGGAAGAACGCTACGCCGCCGGTCTCCTCAGCCATTTCGCGCAGAGCTCGCTTTGCGCGCTTCGAGTGCTCGTCGCCCAGGATGCCGATCGTATAAACAGTCGGCCCGTTCTGTGCCTGTAGATTGCGGATGGCCTGCTCCAGCGACTCGCGGCTGGCATTGTCTTCGCCGTCTGTGACTACCAGCAGGACCTTCTTCTCCAGCGGACCGCTCTTCTTCAGGTGGTCAGCAGATGCAACCGTCGCATCGTAAAGCGCGGTGCCCCCACGTGCTTCAATGCGCTGTAGCGCATCGTCGAGCTTGGGAATCGAGGAGGTGTAGTCCTGGTCAAGGAAGTACTCTTCGTTAAAGTTCACGATGAAGACCTTGTCCTGAGGATTGCTCGACTTCACCAAATTGATAGCCGCGGCATTCACCGACGGCCGTTTGTCGCGCATGGAGCCGGAGTTGTCGATCACGATCCCCATCGCAACCGGGATATCTTCACGCCGGAACGAAACGATTTTCTGCGGCTGGCCGTCTTCAAAGACCTGGAAGTCATTGCGCCCGAGATCGGTCACCAGGCGATTGTTCTGGTCGACTACCGTCGCGTGCAAGGTGACTTCGTCGACTTCCTTCTTGAAGATATACACATCCCCGCTCTGCGATGAGGGAGCCTCTCCTTGCGCCGGGACCTGCACCGTATCACCGGGCTGATTGGGGGCACGGGGGATGGGTTGCGGCTCCTGGCTTTGATCCGCTGGGCTTTGATTCGCGGGCGTTTGGCTAGCCGGAGCTGAACCAGCCGCCGACGGAGTGCCTGGTTGCGCCACTCCAGGGGCAGATGGCGGAGTCATTCCCGGCTGATTGGCCGGTTGAGTGGGCGCAGACTGAGCCGACGCCCAGCTTCCCAGCAGCAAAATTGTCGTAATAAGCAGGACGCAGTAGTTAGTCCGTCGGTGCATAGTATCCCGTTTTGGCGTAGACATGCAGCGGCGGCAGGCCTTTGGGAGGATTCAGTTTCACCTTGATCTTGCGCCACTTGCCGTCGCGTGCTGGATTGGTTGGACGGTATCCGAGCACATATTGGTTGCGCAGCTCGATTCCAATCTTAGTAGCGACATCGGCCAATTCGTTAGGCGAACCGATGGCAAACGTCCGCCCACCAGTAACTTCCGTGACTTCGTTGAGCAACTCGGGCCCTTCGCGCTCCTCTGCCGTTTTGAAGTCGCGATCGTACAAACCAATGCCATAAATCTGCACGTCCGACTCTCGCACCATCGACTTGATTTCGCTCTCGGTGTAACGGCTGTGGTTGTCGCCTCCGTCAGAGATGATAAGCAGTGCCTTCTTCTCATAATGGGCCTTGCGCATTCGCGTCATGCCCAGGTAGATCGCGTCAAGCAGAGATGTTCGCCCTTTCGGCTGCACAAACACCAGGCGGCTCTGAATGTCTTCGATGTTCTGCGTGAAGTCGGTCAGAAGCTCGGGCTTTTCCGAGAAGGTGATGACAAAGAACTCATCTTGCGGATTGGCGGTACGGAAGAACTCGACCACCGCATCGCGCGACTTGTCGATTTTGTTGCTCATTGAGCCGCTGACATCGAAAATCACACCCAAGGAAATCGGCGCGTCTTCACTTGAGAAGTGCTTGATCTCTTGCGGCTGCCCATTATCGGAGAGCAGGAAGTTTTCCTTTTCCAGACCGGTCACCAGCCGGTTCATGGGATCGGTAACGCTGACCGGCACCAGCACCAGATCCACATCCTTGCGGAAGGGCTTGGTATGCGTCTTGAGCGAGATGTCTTCTGTGCTCGTGTAAGGCTTAGCGTCTTTTAGCGCTTCGTTGGCGTTGGTGGTCGCTGGGGGACCTATCGGCTTGTCATGCTGAATACGCGGCGTAATATGCACTTCCGGCGAGTCATCCTGGGCAAGCGCTGGACTGGACAGCAGCCCAGCCATGCAACAGACAGCGACCAGCCACGGCAGTCGGGAAAAGACGCGCATCAGCGTATGGACGGGAGCGAAACGCAAATGTCCCGTGAACTGGTTGGATAAATCCTGAGAAGACGGGCGAACTGACCCAATACTGTAACTGCAACCGCGGGCCATAGAATCCTCGTTGCCTGTGGGGCTGATGGTAACACGGGAAGCGATGCCCCGGTCATTCTCTGTGTCACGATTCCCGTCGATGGTCTCTGCTGCCAGCATGGATGAATCAGCCTTGTCTGTGGTTTGCTGAGCCGCACTGCTACAATTCGTCTTGCTCCCTGCTACGGCTTGGAAACTGTACGAAGACGACCGGCCAGACATGATGCCAGCGAAGAACGGCCATAGAACACTTTGCACACGACCGCAGCATCCCCTACCCCCGTATGTTCTATTAACCCAGCAATACGATAAAATCTCGCGCCAATTGTCAGCCGGAGGTCACTGATTTGTCGGTTGGCCTTCGCAGGCCGGTTGCGGTGGCGATTCTTGGCATCGTTTCAGGATGCATACTCGCCCTTCACTTCGGCCCTTCCAGCCCTATCGTCCATGCGCAGACGGGTGCCTCAGGGCAAATCTTTGTCTTTTCGCCGCAAAGCTCATACACCGTTCCCCCAGTCGAGGTCGGCGGGCAACCTTACATCGGCCTCGTCGACTTGCTAGAGCCGCTGGGCTCGGTGGAGGCCAAGGTCAACGGAAAGAAGTTAAAGCTAAACTTTAGCTTTGCGGGAAATAAGCAACAGGAAGCTGAATTTCACGACGGTAAGAATGAGCTTAAAATCAACGGCAAAAAGCTGAAGCTAGCCGCCAATTTCGTGCTCCAGAACGGGCGCGGCTATGTGCCCCTGTCGTCGGTCAGCGAGCTGCTGCCGAGATTGGGATTGCAGCCGGTCGAATACCGTGCCGCTTCGCAGCGCCTGTTCATCGGGAACGTGGCCGAGCGGTTCACCGCCGAGTTAAAGAAGGGCACGCCGTCAAGGCTGCTGCTGGGCTTTTCGGCCCCGGTAAATCCCTCGGTCGCCACGGAGCCGGGTAAAGTGAAATTGACCTTTAAGCGTGATCCGGTGGTGGGCGCTGCGCCGAACGTTCACTACGACGACTCCTTGATTACCGGGACGACCTTCTCGGAACACGACGGCGTTGCTGAGCTGGAGATCACTGGAACGGCTCCGTTGATGGCTAATTTTGCCGATGGCGGCAAGACGATTATCGTGACCGCTGCGCCTGGGCCCGCTCCCACCCAGGCTGTGCAGCAACTTCCTCTGAACGTTCCGCAAACTTCTGCCACCAGCCTGCCTGCTCCCGCGCCGCGAGCTCCTCCCAGGCCACGCTTTCTGGTAATCATCGATCCAGCGCATGGTGGGAGTGACATTGGCGCGGCGATTACGCCGCAGTTACCCGAAAAAGACGTGGTGCTGGCACTGGCTCGCCGAGTGCAACACGAACTCCAGGCGAAGGGCATTGCCGCTTCCCTGCTACGCAACGGCGACTACGCCATCAGCCTGGATCAGCGCGCAACGTCGATCAACGCGGCGCGGCCGGCGCTATACATCGCGCTGCATGCCGCGAACACCGGTAAGGGCGTGCACGTCTTCACCGAGCTGTTGCCGTCCGAACCAGCAAGCCCCGGAGGATTTCTGCCGTGGGACACGGCGCAGTCGGCTTACACCGATCTCAGTGGGTCGGTCGCAGGTTCCATATCGGCCGAACTGGAAAACCGCAAGCTGCCCAATTCGACACTTCCGGCACCGCTACGGCCGATGAACAACGTTGCTGCGCCCGCCGTCGCGGTGGAGATCGCGCCGCCGGGCGCCAGCGTCGATGAGATTGCCAGCGTCAGCTACCAGACCGAGGTCGCACAGGCGATCGCCGCCGGGGTGGCTGCAGTGCGTGCGAAGTTGCCGGAGGTGAATCCGTGACGCGGCGCATTGTCGTCATGCTGTCGGTGTTGCTGCTGGTTGCCGCCGGGATGGGCATCTATGCCTGGCATTTGCATAAGAAGGTCATGGCGGAAGAAGAACGTCTGGCAGTGCAACAGCAAACCCCGCCTCCGCCTGCCAGCGGCCCGACCGCGACGGTGACGCTGTTTCTTGCCTCGGATGCGGACGCCACGCTGTATAAGAAGCAGGTCAGCATTCCGCTTCCGGCGGAACGCAGCGAGCAGGCGCGAGCGATTCTGCAGGCGCTGCTTGGGACGTATTTGCAGTCGGGCTCACCGCACCCCATCGGCGCAGGGTCTGACGTTCGCGACGTTTACCTGTTGAATGATGGCAGCGCCGTGGTTGACACCAACGCCGCATTTGCGGACGCGCACCCTTCGGGCGTGCTGGCCGAGGAGCTGACCATTACCTCGATCGTCGCTACACTGAACGCCAACGATCCAAAGATTACTAGCGTGAAGATCATCGTCAACGGAGCCGAACGCGACACGCTGGCCGGTCACGCCGACCTGCGCCGCTTTTATTTGGCCAGCAACATGGGCCAACTCGCGAAGGAGTTGCAATGACGCTGCCGCGCATTGGTGTGTTCGACTCGGGCGTCGGCGGACTGACGGTGCTGAAGGCGTTGGCCGAGCGCCTGCCTGCACACTACTTGTATTTCGGTGACACGGCGCGGTTGCCCTATGGGACGAAGTCGGCCGAAGACCGTGGCGCGATATGCCATCGGCGCAACCCGCTTTCTCGAATCGAAGAACATTGACCTGCTGGTGATCGCCTGCAACACGGCAAGCGCGCTGGCCCTGCCGCAGATCAAACAGGCGGCGAGCGTTCCAGTAGTTGGGGTGGTCGAGCCGGGAGCGTCGATGGCGGCGCAGGTCAGCAAGAATCGCAAAGCGGTGGTGATCGCGACGGAAGCCACGGTTTCCAGCCATGCCTATCGCGATGCTTTGCAGCGGCATGGTGTCGAAGCATTTGAGAAGGCGTGTCCGCTGTTCGTGCCACTGGTTGAAGAAGGGTGGACTGAGCATCCCGTGACCGAGCAGGTGGCGATAATTTATCTGGACGAAGCCTTGGCCAGCAGCGATGGAGCCGACGTGCTGGTGCTGGCGTGTACGCATTACCCGCTGATCGCGCCGCTGCTGAGGCGGACCGCTCCGGCGCAGATGGCGATTGTGGATTCGGCGGAGTCGACCGCGCGAGTTGTGAAAGAAATGGTCAACACTCTTCCGCATAAGGCGGAGGCCCCCGCATTGATGCGGGGGGATGAGGTCACTCCCAGCGAGCCGCGCTTTAGCGCAGGCTTGGCATCAAAATCCGATCATCGTTCGTTTCAATTCTTCGTGACGGATTCGGTGGAGAAGTTCAAGCGGCTGGCAACGCGCTTTCTGGGGCGACAGGTGGATCGTGTGGAGCACGTGGATTTGGGCGGGTGAGAAGAGCTTCACCACAGAGGCACGGAGGACACGGAGGGAATCGGTCAACTTGTCATTCTGAGCCCGCCGCGGCGGGCGAAGAACTTGCTGTTCGCTCGCGGCGGAATGATTTTCCTGTAGATTCGGAAGAAAGTTCACCAGTCCAATGTAAGGGTGTCAATCAAAGTGATTTCTCTCCGAACGAAAACAGGTTCTTCGCTTCGCTCAGAATGACAGTTCAACATTGGTCCGGCTCCGGCGAAGAGCGAAAGGCGAAAAGTGCCGCCGCGTTGACCCTTCTGCGCGAATCCAATTACTCTTTCTGAAGTCCATTCCGTACGGGTGAGAATGAAAACAGCCGAAATGAGTTCCTTGCGGGTCGCCGAAGAGATCACTGAACTTGTGGGCGAAACGCCCGTGCTCCACCTTCGGCACATTGTTCCTGAAGGCGTGGCCGACGTTTACGCCAAGCTCGAATACCTGAACCCCGGTGGCAGCATCAAAGACCGAGCCGCGCTGGGCATGATTCTGCGTGCTGAAAGCGAGGGCAAGCTCGAGCCCGGCTCAACCATTTTTGAAGCTACTGCCGGCAATACCGGCGTTGGTCTGGCGCTGATCGGTTGCAGCCGTGGTTACAAGACAGTCCTCGCCGTACCTGAAGGCTTCTCGCAAGAGAAATGCACGTTGATGGAGGCGCTTGGCGCTGAGGTGATTCGCACTCCTCGCGCCGATGGTATGCAGGGCGCAATCGACTACATGACCGCCCGCGCCGCTAAAACTCCTAAAGCCTTCATCGCCGCTCAATTCGAAAATCAGGCCAATCCCGACTTCCACTACGAAACCACCGCCCGCGAGTTGTACGAGCAGATGCAGGGGCGCATCGATGCCGTGGTCATCGGCTCGGGCACGGGGGGAACGTTTACCGGCATAGCACGATTTTTAAAGGAGAAGAATTCTAAGGTGCTGACCATCGCCGTCGAAACTCAGGGATCGATTCTCGGCGGCGGCCCCAAGGGCGAGCACGAGGTTGAGGGCATCGGCGCAAGCTTCATCCCCAAGACATTCGACTACTCCGTCTGCGACGAGATCATCGCCGTCAGCGATGCCGACGCCTTCGATATGGTCAAGCAGCTCGCTGCCAAGGAAGGTGTGTTCGGCGGATCGAGCTCCGGTGCAAACGTCTTTGCCTCGATTGGAATTGCCAAGCGCCTCGGGCCCGGCAAGCGGGTGGCGACGATCATTCCTGACTCGGCAGAGAGGTATCTGTCGAAGGACATTTTTCATTTCAACGAGAAAGAACGTTAACCACGGATTTACACGGATCTTCACGGATCTGAAGAAAATAACCCGCGGATTTGCGCAGATCTCGCGGATAGATCAGAACTAAACCTCAATCGGAACCTGAACCCCAAGTTCCGATCCGTGCTGATCGGTGCAAATCCGTGGTTTCCTGCTCTTTCCGATCTGCGTTCTTCCGCGAAATCCGCGGTTAAGGTTTTCCCCGACTATGGCTAAGCAAAACACTCCCGGCTTCTCCACTCGCGCCATCCACGTCGGCAATGAGGCCGACCCGTCTACCGGAGCGGTGGCGCCACCGATCTTCGCTACCTCAACCTATGCCCAGGAAGAGCTGGGCAAAACCAAGGGCTACGATTACTCGCGCGCCGGCAATCCAACGCGCACGCGGCTGGAAGAGAACCTCGCATCGCTCGAAGGCGGAGTGGCCGCTCGTGTGTTCTCCAGTGGGATGGCTGCCATCGGTGCGGTCTGCCAGATGATGAAGGCGGGCGAACACATTGTCGCCTCAAACAATCTCTATGGCGGCGTGCCGCGGCTGTTCAACCAGATTCTGGCAAATTTCGGTCTGGAGTTCACCTATGTCGATACCTCCGATGCCAGCAATGTTGAGCGCGCCATTCGCAAGAACACGCGCTACGTACATATCGAGACGCCCACGAATCCGCTGATGGGGCTCACTGATATCGCTGCCGTCAGCCGCATCGCGCATAAGCATGGCTGCGAGGTGGTGGTCGACAATACATTCCTGTCGCCCTATTTCCAGCAGCCCATCAAGTTTGGCGCCGATATCGTGATGCACTCGACGACGAAGTTTCTCAACGGTCACAGTGACGGCATCGGCGGAGTGCTGGTGTGCACCACGGCCGAGCAGGCGGAGAAGCTGGCATTCATCCAGAAGGCTGCGGGCGCGATTCTCTCGCCCTTCGAATGCTGGCTGATTTTGCGCGGTACCAAAACGCTCGCCGTGCGCATGAAGGCGCATGACGAGAATGGGCGCATGGTAGCGGACTTTCTCACTCGCCATCGCAAGGTGAAGCAGGTTTTTTATCCCGGGTTGAAGAGCCATCCGCAGCATGCACTGGCGCGGCGGCAGCAGACGGGATTCGGTTCGATGATCACCTTCGAGACCGGCTCGCTGGGCAACGCCAAGCGGCTGTTGAAGCGAACGCGCGTGTGTACGCTAGGCGAGTCGCTGGGCGGAGTCGAGACGCTGATCTCGCATCCGGCGACTATGACGCACATGGCGATAGGAGCGGCGGGACGCAAGGCAATCGGATTGACCGATGGCATGGTGCGCATCTCGGTGGGCATCGAGAACGTAGAGGACATCGTTGCTGACCTGGAGCAGGCGTTAGCGTGAGAAGGCGGCTTTTGGCTATTGGCTCTTAGCTTTTGGCTTTTTGTACTGTCATCCAGAGCAAAGCAAAGAGCGACCCTTCTGACGCCTTTACGAGTCACCACCGAGATCACCGAGGTCACAGAAACCGCCTGTTTCTCATCTTGATGCTCAGTACCCTCCGCGTCCTCTGTGATGAACTGGGTTTTTCGGATAGGCGTACAGCAGGTCCTTCGTTCCGCTCAGGATGACAAATGTGATATCGGGCATCGAAGATCTCAAGCCAAGAGCCAATAGCCAACAGCCAAGGGCCGTCTTTTTCCGCTATAACTAGTTTGTGAGTGCAAGCAATCCTTTCTTCGCTCCCAAGACGGCCCTGATCACCGGCGCATCGAGCGGCATCGGGCTCGAACTCGCGCATTTGTTCGCGCAGGACGGCTATCGGCTGGTGTTGGTGGCGCGCAATCGAAGCGCGCTGCGGCTGTTGGGAGACGATCTGCAATCCCGCTACGGCATTACGGTGCGCATTGCGCCGAAAGATCTTGCGCATCCCGCCAGCCCTGACGAGCTCTACCATGAGTTGCAGGAGTCCGGCGTAGTGCTCGACGTGCTGGTCAACAACGCGGGATTCGGTGCCGCCGGCGCGTTTCTCAACACCAAGTGGAACGACGAGTCGGAGATGATCCAGGTGAACATTGCCGCCCTGACTCATCTCACGAAATTGTTTTTGCCGCAGATTCGCGCGCGCGAAGGCAAGCTGCTCAACGTGGCCAGCGTCGCGGCGTTTCTGCCCGGTCCATTCATGTCGGTCTACTATGCCAGCAAGGCGTATGTGCTGAGCTTCACCGAGGCGGTGGCGGAAGAGATGATCGGCACCGGCGTCACCGTAACGTGCCTCTGCCCTGGACCGGTGAACACAAACTTTCAGAAGCGCGCGTATCTCCAGGGCGCTACGATGACGAACAGCCCGTTGACGGTTGACGTGCGCGAGGTGGCGCGCATCGGCTACGAGGGCATGAAACAAGGCAAGCGCATCGTCATCCCAGGACGGAAGAACCGCTTGTTGGTAGAGGGCATACGCCTCGCCCCGCGAAACATGCTCACGAGAGTTGTGCGCAGACTGCAAGAGAAGAAGAACAGCTAGCAGTTAGCTACGAACGTCGAACTACTGCAGATGTTGGCCACCTGGGATTCTAGTGATCGCCAAGCTCGCACCGCGACTGACAACCGACCACCGACTCCTGACAACTGATTGGTGGGCCCGGAGGGATTCGAACCCCCAACCAAGGGATTATGAGTCCCCTGCTCCACCGTTGAGCTACAGGCCCGTTATTGGAAAGGACCGTTATTCAGACCGCGCTATGTGCGTCCCCCATTATCTTACGTGAATCAGGCAATCACCAATGCATGAGGTCGCACGGCAGTGTCTCAGTTTGAATAGGGATGCGTCCCTTTCGCGCGTCGTCGCAAATCGGGACGCCTAGATCCCTCGCCACGCAAAAGATGCTTGCTCGGGATCACAATCAAACTGAGACGCTACCGATCGGACTCGACGAATCAGGACGAGAAGATCACTATGGCGGAGCCTGTAAGCGCAGGGAGAATTGGGTATCTTGCAAACAAGGCTACGCGGACGTTTTACACTGCCCGACAAAATCTCTGACAAGCCTGTGACACGACGGGAATGCTGAACCCGTAACTTAAGCGAGAGCGGTGAATGAATTTCCCCGACCGTGGTTCAAGGAGAAAAACGTGGAACATATAAGAGGCCGAGCCTTCGCCATCGTATGCCTTGCCTTGCTGCTGCTCGCGAGCGTTGCTGGATTCGGACAGGGTGTCGGTGGCAAGGTCATCGTCCACAGCAAGTTTGGCGGGCAAATCTTTGGATTCGATATTGACCAGAACGGCACCGAGGGCGTGCTGAGTGAAGCACAGCCTTTGGCCAACGGCAAAGTGCTCGCGGCCGTCGAGACATTCGACCAGAAGTCGGGCAACATCGTGTCCGTGGTCACGATGACAGAAACCACTGACGATTTTCTAACGCAGGGAGTTGTCGGCAACAGTGTTGGGTTGATCGAACACGAAATCGCATACAGCCTTTTCTACGTCAAGCGCTCCTTTCAAATAATCAATCCGCTGAGTGCGAACCAATTCACCGGCACGTGGACGCCACCTATCGGCTCGCAACACATCATCATGCCGGGTGGCGTGAGCCGCAGCCAGGGTGTGCCGAATGTGGCTGTGTTCGCCTACGACAACAGCAGCAACTTCATTCCCTACGTCTTCAGCTCGAATGTTGCCGCCAACACGTTTGGACCGGTGGTTCAGCTTAGTGATCCGAATGATTTCGCCAGTGTGCCTCCGCCCATCGCCTACGACAGCGTGACCAATCAGGCGATACTGGGCGGCGGACCGGGATGTTTCGACTGCCTGCCGGTTATCGGTCTGGTCGATTTGACCAAGGCAACGTTCTCGCACTTCTTAGGTATCGGATTTGGCTTTATCAATGGAATTGCTGTCGATTCGGCTGACGGCATCTTTGTTACTACGACTGAAGACGATGCTAACCTGGAGTTCTACAATCTCGCTGACCAGAATGGCTTCACCGTGCAACTGCCGAATTCACAGGGAATACAGTTCTATAGCGGCGCCGATGTCGAGTTTGATCCCATTCACAAGTGGTTCTTTGTCGCCCAGCCAACTTCGAGCGTCACGCAGAGTGGAAGCACGATTTACATCTACGATACGCAGGGCAACCTGGTACGAACTCTGAACGGATTCAACTTCTCCAACTCCTTCAACGTGGTGGGTGCGCACATTGCGCTCAATCCGAGCAAACGAATGGGCTATGTTGACGGCCCCGACCAGGGCGTAACTGAATTGCAGCAGTTTACTTACTAGTCGCGTCTTCTAGAGATGGCGCAACCCTGATGACGGCTGCCATGGAATGGCTTTCGCCGGGTTCGAGCTGCAAGGCAAAGGGCGCGACATTGGAAGTTTCCAGGCAGACGAAGCTCTTCCATTGATTCGCGCCCAGATCTTTCAACGTGATCGACTTTTCAGACCACGGGTTCCACACCACGGTCGTCAGGGAATTTTCTTTGCTCACGAGAATCTGGCGCTTTCCTGCGACATCGAGTAGCTCCAGTTCGCGCGTGGTGTCGAGGTAAACTCTGTCGGTTTCGGCAGAGAATTGCACGTCACCGCTCTGCAACTTCTCGATGCGATGGTCGGTCTTGTCGATGTACCGCGTTCCATCAAGTCCGCGCACGCTTGCAGACTCCGCATTCTTAACGGCGAAGTAGGCGTGAAGCGCTTCCTCAAAGGTGAACGCAGACGAATCAGTGTTGGTGACGATGAGTTCGACTTTGAGTTGGGCTCCAAAGGTCGCACGGCAGGTTAGGAGAAAATCGCGCGGCCACCATCTTCGCGTGTCGTCGTCGCTTTGCGTGGACATGGTTACGACAACATCCCCGCCGGCCAACTCAATGGATTCAAGCTGCCACTCTTTTGTGCGAACAAATCCGTGGGCAGGAGCGGACGGGTCATCGGCCTTGTCGCCAAACCAGGGGAAGCAAACCGGGACGCCCCCGCGAATAGCGTATCCGTCTTCGAAGAGCGAGTTGGGGCTGAGGTAGAGCACCTCGCCCACATCCTTCGGCTTCCACGAAGTGACATGGCCGCCGTGAAGGTACATCTCGCCGGAGGCCTCCGCAGTAGAGATCACGACTTTGGCGAGACCGCCTTTGCCGGGGACGATTTCGGCTTTGCCGGGAATCGCAAAACGTTTTGCAAGCTCCGCTGATTGAAAATCCACTGCTCCTCCTGAATGGCACTGGAGTTGTCCGCAAGCAGGAGGATTGTACCTACGTCTGCGGCAAATTGAATGATTGTAACCAACCCAAAAAATCTCTCAACTGGTTCGGCGGTCCGAAGTTCTCAAACTCCGCAAAGTTTTGCGACACTGCAACGGACCGATTGCGAACAGACCGCCGTAACCCGCCAATCTCCATTCACATACGCTTTTGCTCATTGCGGATTCTTGTGTGCATATAACTCCATCGAGGTACACGGGCCGACTCGGTAGGCGCCCCAAAATCTGTATTGAGGAGTAAGTATGCACAAGAAGCTTTTCGTTCTAGGAATGTTGGGTTGTGCGCTGCTGTTCGCGAGCATGGCTGGCGCCGACGAGATGTCGTTTACGCTTTCCGGGCAGGGGCTGGATGCTTCAGGCGCTTTTTATGGAACGCCCAGCGCCGACGGCCAATGGCTGGTGAATGATGCCGCGGGTGTGTTCAACGGATCGAACATTGTCGGTATCTGGCCGGAGTCGAATAACGGCAACATCTTCAACTTCGACAATATTTATTTTTCGCCAGGCCCGGCTGTGGACGGTGCAGGCATCGTTTTCCAACTTGCCAACGGAGACATGGTGAACCTCTGCTATGACAGCGGATGCGCAGGCGCGGCTCAGACCTACACGGCGATTGTCTGGGACCCCGTGTCTGGAATCACCAATCTGAATGCTGATTCCGCGGATTTCGGTGCGCCAGTTCCCGAGCCCTCGACTCTGGCGCTGGCGGGCAGCGGCTTTATCGCCTTGGCGAGGATAGGCCGACGATTGCTTTCTTAGGTGTCGCTCTGTAGCTTGATCAACGCAGCCGGGAGAACCCTTCCCGGCTTTTCGATGTTAGATCGCTTACACATAGAGCGCGTCCAAATCGAGATAGGTAAGCCGGTACTGCTTCATGGGAAGGAGCGCCGGATCGGAGATGAGACCACGTATCTCCTCTTGATACGATTGCAGAAACCCGGACTGCAAAAGCCCAGCTCGCACCGATGGTTCGGAAGTAATGGTGGCGATTCGCGATATTCCATCATAATTCCGCCTCGCCGCGAGTTGGGCTGCCGTGCCGACCACGTGCGCCGTGGACTCGTCCAGCCCAGCCGGACCATAATCAGCCAGTCGGACCTGATGGCCAACTTGCACCAAAAAGAAGTAAGCGATCGGGTTGCCGTCCCGGGTTATGAGGAAGTACATCGGGTTGTGAAGGACCGGACAGTTGGCGAAGTGTCGGAACAGTTCAAGCGGGCGTGCACTAACCGCCAGGTCGACAGTTGGTCGCGGCCAAAGCTCCTCCGGTATCTCGGTTAGGGAAACCGGGGCGAAGCTGTAGCCGGCCGGCAGTCGTGGTATCGGCAGCACGGAATAGAGTGTGTTTTTAACAATGCGAGCCGGCGTTCTCCAACCCAGAGGAGACTCCTGAAAAGCAGGTGCGAGCACCTTCAAAGGCCGACTCAAGAAATACACCGTTCCGCCGAGCTGGTATGACACTGCCTCTCCCGGGTTCGCGCGCCGACGAAGGTGTTGTCCGAGCGCCGGAAGCACGCGGCGTGTTGTCGGGCTGCCGCCGATAGAAAACATCGCAGCAGAGTTTTCGCAGGAATCTCGCAGTACTTGCAGGCCGGCGCCCGCATGGCTCGGGTCGGCTGCCCAATCGATAAGATGGAATGCGTCGAACGATCCTCCCGTCGTTAGGAGCCGTATCGGCCATCGGCAGGCGTGTCCGACGATGCCTTCTTTGCCATCCAGTACATAGCTTCGTCCGCTCGCCGCGAAGGGATGTACGTCCCAATATTTCCATCGTTGGACGCGGGGATCGATATAAACCGAACTGAACTCGGGCCCGAACGCCCGGCGCATCAGTCCGGTGATGCCATCACGATCACGTGGTGACGAGATGCGAGCCTGAGCAGCCATTAATCCATGGTAGCAACCAGGCCAGAACGCTGGAACTAGATCAGGAACCGACGAGGCGCTTGCCGACCGCAGCAAGCGTGGTCTGAAGCCGAAACAGTGCTGTGGTCGAACAATGGCAATTCGCACGAAGGATGTCGAATGGGTTCAGGCTACCCGGGCGGTTGACGCCCCCATAGAAAGAAAATGCTGCCCGATATTCTGCGCGCTCCAGTGCTTGCCGAGTATCTGGGTTAAAGGTATACGGCAGGCCAACCGGATAGGCGAGGATGTCCACCGTTCGGCCAAGCTCGCGCTCCAGGATGGCGCGTGATTCAGCTAATTCGAAATACTGACGCTCCGCAGGCAAGCCGCTGAGAATCTCATGGTCGTGGGTATGTGATCCGAAGTTCATGCCGGCAGCTTGCATTTCACGAACTTCTTCCCAGTTCAAGAAGCAGCGTTCCGAGCTTCCGTTGGGCCGGGCGCAATCGCATACGGTTTCCAATTCGTCGATCAGTGGGGCGTAGTTGGTCGTGGAATGTTCCGTGCAGAACGCGAACAAGTTGAAAGCCGTCGCTGACGGCCGATTGCGGTCAAGACGAAATTCGGCTGGCTGAGGATAGCTGATCTTGAAGCTGTCGTTACGACTGTGCTTCACAATGTAAGCGATCGTGTCCCACCAGGGCAGGCGCTGCGTGCCGATGAAGGCGGTGGGCAGAAAGAACGTGGCTTCGAGACCGTGTGAACGCAGAATGGGAAACGCGGTTTGGTAGTTATCGATGTTTCCGTCGTCGAAGGTGATGAGCAGGCTTGAACGCACTGGTGCTTCGCCGCTCATCATGGCCAGCGCCTCCTCAAGGCTTATGCAGTTAAATCTCGACTTCACATACCCGAGTTCCCAATCGAATCGTTCTGCCGTAGGCCCGAAGGTACCGGAATCGTAAGGAGTGTCCTCCGCGTTGCCAATGCGGTGATAATTGATCACCAACAGCGCATCGCGCCGCAGCACGCTTTCCAGCAGCCGGGTCAGCCCAGACCTGGCGCATGCCTCAGCCAAAAGTTGTCGTTTGCCCTTCATCTCAGAAGCCTATAGCGAGCCGACCGTTCGGGTTCATCGAATGCACCATCATACCGAGCTTGGCGAGCGCTCGGAAGTCAGGAGCGAGATGTTATAAGGAGAGGGATGAAAGTTCTGGTAACCGGAGGAGCAGGCTACATCGGAGCGACCACGGTTCGTTCGCTCCTGGCCGATGGCCATGAGGTTGTGGTGTACGACAATCTCAGCAAGGGACACCGTGAAGCTCTGCCGCCCGACGTACCGCTGTTGATCGGCGATGTCTCCCGCCGTAGCGATTTGGATGCGGCTTTCCGGCAGCACCGTCCGGAAGCGGTTCTTCACTTCGCCGCGTTCATCGAAGCGGGCGAATCGATGAAAGCGCCGGAGAGATTCTTTCGCAACAATTCTGCCGCCACTTTAACGCTGCTGGAGTCGATGCTGGTGAACGGCGTCGGCAAACTGATCTTCTCGTCAACGGCCGCTTTGTACGGCGACCCACGCCGCATCCCGATTGAGGAGACCGACCCGCTGGAACCCACGAACGCTTACGGCGAGTCAAAGCTGCTGGTAGAACGCATGTTGAACTGGTTCGGACGCATCCACGGATTGCGTTACGCCAGCCTGCGTTACTTCAATGCCGCTGGCTCAGATGGATATTCGGGTGAGCGCCATCAGCCTGAGACGCACCTCATTCCGCTCGTGCTGCGTGCGGCAACGGGAGAACGCAAAGCGATCTCAATTTTCGGAACCGACTATTCCACTCCTGACGGCACCTGTATCCGGGACTACATTCACGTAAGCGATCTGGCGCAGGCACACGTTCTCGCCTTATATGCGCTCAAAAATTGCGATCGGCTG
Organism: uncultured Acidobacteriaceae bacterium; assembly: GCA_963846795.1. GTDB lineage: Bacteria > Acidobacteriota > Terriglobia > Terriglobales > Acidobacteriaceae > CAVVDY01. The sequence continues at coordinate 587 of CAWJXJ010000007.1, read as the reverse complement.
ATCTACAACCTGGGCAACGGCCGAGGCTTCAGCGTGCGTGAGGTGATCGACAGTGCGCAGCGCGTCACCGGTGTGGCTATCCCCGTGGTTGAAGCGGCCCGGCGTCCTGGAGATCCTGCGGTGCTGGTTGCGGGTTCAGAAAAGATACGTCACGAACTGGGATGGAGTCCGCAACACGCCGACCTCGACTCCATAATCGACAGCGCATGGCGGTGGATTCAGCAACACCCCGCTGGCTATCCATCAGAAGTTGGCGAGTGACGAGGTCACGAATAAGCCGGAGGCGGCATCTCCAACATTGAACGCCCGGGCCGAATCAAACAAGAATGTCTGACGCAGTGGTAGAACGCTCACTGCGCGGTCTCGAATAGATCGGGGCGAGAAAGTTAGATCGGGGACGGTCGTCCCGCAGGCGAAGCACTCGACACATCACAGGCGCACAGCCGTTTTCAAGATGCGCAGCCGTTTTCATCGCAGAGTGCAACTTGTATAATCGAAGAACCAACCACGCGGTCCTTCGATCGCAACAGCGTGGGGCTATAGCTCAGCTGGGAGAGCGCATCGTTCGCAACGATGAGGTCGTCGGT
>CAWJXJ010000006.1:0-373090 GCA_963846795.1 uncultured Acidobacteriaceae bacterium | reverse complement strand
GCACGAAGCGCAGCGGAGTGCTGGGGCAACGCCGTTGTTTGAATCTCCAGTCCCGTAGGGACGGCACCTACCCCTGTGCTCCCCGTCACGGACTCCGCCGAGTCAGCACACCTACTCTTTTCTCATGTCTCACACGCACTCCCACAACCTCCTCCATTGCGTGTTCAGCACCAAGGATCGCCTGCCGCTCATCCGCGATCCCGAGGCTCTGTGGCCTTACACGGTCGGCCTTGCTGACAACAAAGGCATCCATGTTGTCGCTGCTGGAGGCACGACCAATCACGCGCATCTGCTCATTTTGCTGCCGCAGACCATTGCTCTGGCGAAAGCCATGCAGGAAATCAAGGCGAACACATCGCGCTGGCTGCGCGAAACCTCGCGAATCTTTCAGTGGCAGGAAGGCTATGGAGCCTTCAGCGTCAGCCATTCGCAACGCGAGGCCGTGGTGAAATACATCGCCAATCAAGTGGAGCACCACAACCGCCGAAGCACGTACCCAGCATTCCGCTGCGCTCCATGCTGGGCTAGACTGTAGCCTCCGCTTCGCGGAGTTCGATCCCCATTGATTCGCGCTTTTTCGGATGAGTGGGACTTAAAAGCGTTCAAGATGAATTTAACCCCCATCGAAGCTCGCGTGCTCGGCGCACTGGTTGAGAAGGACATCACCACGCCCGACTACTATCCGTTGTCGCTCAACGCGCTGGTGAATGCCTGCAATCAGAAGAACAACCGCGATCCTGTGATGACGCTGGACGAAAACGCGGTGCGCGACGCGCTCTCAGGATTGCAATCGCAACGGCTGGCCGGGCCGGCGAGCGGAGCCGACAGTCGCGTCACCAAGTACGAGCACCGCTTGCAGGAGGTTTACAACTTCAATCGCGGAGAGATCGCTGTGCTTTGCGTGCTCCTGCTGCGCGGACCGCAAACGCCGGGCGAGTTGCGCGGGCGCACCGAACGCATGCACCGCTTCGAAGATCTCGATCAGGTGCAGGCGGCGTTGCAGCGCCTGATGCAGCGTGAGCCACCGCTGGCGGCGGTACTTCCCCGCCAACCCGGAACCAAAGAGGCACGGTATGCACACCTGATGTCGGGAGACATCGACCTCGCCGCATACGAACACGCAGCAACCGCCTTGCCAACGACGGCCCTCTCTGCGCAGGACTCCGATCTCCGCGACCGCATCTCCCAGTTAGAACAAACTGTGGCGGAGCTCCGCTCGCAAATTGAAGACCTAACCCGCGAGCTGACCGACTTCCGGCGCCAGTTTCAATGACGTTTGCACCCAAGGCTTCCGCCGTCGAACCGGAGTCGCTCGTCTCCCAGCCACAGTTGCACGTTTGCTAAACATTTTCCGCTCCAGATGGGTACGGTCACAGGACCATCGCACCGCATCGATTGTTCCCGCGTCCGCCCTGCTCCACAGTTCGCAAACCTCATTCCAAGGCAAGCGGCGCAATTCAGTTGCAGCTTTGGAATGTGAAATTCACAGCAGAAAAATGGCACTTGCACGGCATAGACCAACTTTCGCATTTCTTCCTGGTGCCTCCGCTCTCGGCATGCATCTGTGAAAGCTGGAGGTTAATGTCATGTTTGTTGTCACTGGCGCAAGCGGGAATACCGGGAGCGTAGTCGCCAATACTCTTCTTGATAACCATAAACAGGTACGTGTCATCGGCCGCAAGGCGGAGCATCTGCAGCAGTTCACTAAGCGTGGTGCGGAGGCGGTTGTCGCCGAACTCACAGACACCATCAAGCTCAAGCAAGCCTTCACTGGGGCGGAAGGGGTCTACGCGATGATTCCGCCCAACCCATCAGCGCCCGACATTTTCGCTTACGAAGATCGCATCACTTCATCCCTGGTGTCGGCGCTGAAAGATGCGAAGGTGCGGCACGTTGTCGCACTCAGCAGCGTGGGCGCCGATAAGTCATCGGGAACCGGACTGATTCTTGCGCTTCATCGGCTGGAGAAAGCGCTCGACAGCGTTCCCGGCCTCAACACGTTGCACCTGCGCGCCGGCTACTTCATGGAGAACACGCTTGCCCAGGTCGGCATCATCAAAGGCATGGGAAGCGCGGCCGGCCCTGTTCGCGCGGACCTGAAATTGCCGATGATCGCCTCCCACGATATTGGCATTGCCGCGGCGAATGGTCTGCTGGGTCTCGACTTCAATGGCCACCAAACGCGCGAGCTTCTGGGGCAACGAGACATCAGCTATGCCGAGGCCACTGCCATCATCGGAAAAGCCATCGGCAATCCCGGCTTGCAGTACCGGCAGCTTCCCGACGAACAGCTTCGCCCCAACCTGGCAAGCATGGGCATGTCGCCGAATTTCATCGATCTGCTGCTGGAGATGTCGGCAGCCCTGAACGCGGGACACGTGAAGGCGCTGGAATCGCGGACGGCGAAGAACACTACGCCAACCTCGTTCGAGCGCTTTGTCGCCGAGCGCTTTGTTCCTGCTTACCAGGCCCTTTCAACCGCAGCCTGATGCTAGCTGATTGCGTGGTGGGAGACTCAGCGTCACCACCACGCCGTTCCGACGGAATGCCGGAGGAGCGCCGCAAGTCCCCTGGTTAAGCTGCCTGCTCGCAATGTCCGATAACGTTGCGACGATAAAAAAACGTATTTGCGATTCCTTATTTTCAACAGTTTAGACACCATTTCTACTCTAAATTATTGAATCGGCGAGCCTTACAGGCACAAATTTGATTCTAAACAACTTATGATCCTGGTTTAGCCGGGGAAAGACCGATTTCCAACTATGCACGCCGGTTCTGCGTCCGATAATGCGCCAACCCGCAAAAAACCGTAATTGCGATTCTTTGTTTTCAGTAATTTAGCGCACATTTACCTCGCAAATTATTGATGCCATGGTACTTACAGGCAAATATTAGATTTCAAAGAGCTTACTCGCCAAGATCAGCCCGTCGTCGGTCGTCTCATGGCGAAATTTAACCGAACCCATGCAGGGTTGCGGCACAGCCGACAGGTACACCCCTCAGGTGCCCGCGCACGAGTCTATGAGTTGCAGGATTGAGTTGCACGGGAAAAGTGACGAGCGGAGGTTACGAAGGTGGTGAGGAGTTCCAAACTGGGAATGTCGGAAATTCTGCGGGTCGATGTTCGGTAGTTCCTAACTCATGGCAGATGTGTCCACCCGCGGACGAACAACCCCAGGTTAGCCCAAACGATGGGCGAACCCGGGGCACCCAGTTCATAATTCTGATACCTGGGCCCAGTGTTGGCGCGGTCGCCGCCCGCATCCGATTGGCGCTGCTCGCGTTAACCGCAGAGGAACCGAAGGTTACTCTGCAGCAACCCGCCGGGGGTGACGTGTCGCAGCGCACACCCGATGCCGTAGGCATCGCAGTTCTTCGGGACGCTGACATTGGCACGGAACTACGCGCTGCCAGAGACAGCGAGGCCGCACCGAAGAGCGGCCTGCGGTTAGCTGCGTTAGGGGCGTACTACGCGGAGATAAATCAGCAAGAGCGCCGCTAACCAGGTAAAACCAAGGGAGACCCACAAGAGCGAACGCTTCGACCTGCGATGCAGCAAGGTCCACACACGGTATGATCCGAACGCAAGAGTGGCCACCGCAACGGCCCCGGCAGCGATAACGACCCTCACATCCTTGAACCACAGGACTGCGGCCCAGCTTAGGATGGATGCCATCAGCAAGGCGGTACCTCTCAACGGAAACGCTACGCGAGCAGAGAGAGGATGGTGCTTGGCGAGTTCTGTACGAATCAGTTCATATCCGCTAACATCCTTCGGAATTGCAATTTTCCTCCGAGGCTCGGTGCTGGTGATGACCAACCAGCGCAGTTCCTCCCTTAAAGCTTCCACTTCAGAAAAGGCAATCTCTACATCCGGGTATCCCTGCCTCTTTCTGACAATTTTCTTTTCACCAAGTGCAAAAACCATTTTACGTTCGGCACGGCGCAGGCCCTCACGAGGGGCCAAAATAATGGCGATAATAGCCGCACTAAGGATCGCCAGCACAAACAGACTGCCAAGGTCTGAGTTGTCGCCTATATACCCAGAAGCACGAAGGACGAGGAGAAATGCCGCACCTGCTACCAGCAACAATACCGTGCCCCATGAGAGCGTCCGGAATCTCGCCTCGCGCTTCAAAGCGTCATTTTCAATCCTAAACTCCGGCATTGCTTCCCCTCCTAAAGCCAGCAAACGACCTCACTCTGGTTGCTTTCACTACTGTTACGCAGACCGCAATCAATTGTGGCAATTTTGCCAGCTCGCTACTGCGCCTGTGACCAAAAGGCTCACTGGAGCCACGGCGGGAACGCTGAGGTGCTGAATCGTAATCATCCCCTCGAGACCTTCGTATATCTCTGGCTCCAACTCAGGTGCATAAATAAGCCCCGCCACCGCAGCGCCCGTTGTCAATACTCCTACGCCGAGCGTAGCGAGGGAACCCCCGCAGCTCAACCCGAATAATTTGCTCTTAGGCTGTTGCTGCGGCTGCTGAGGCGTGCCGTTATTTGGGGCAGTCCGAACACATGCCCATCCGTTTGGAATTTTGTGGCAGTTGCCGTTCTTGAATAGACTGGGATCTCCGCCACCCTGCCCAGGAGCAGGTCCGATGCCATCCCAATAGACTACGATGACTTCATCCGTGCCAGCGCCTCCAGAACCGGTTGATCGCGGTGGTGGCTGCGCCCCATCCCGATCATTGCTTGGTTCAGGGCAGTCGTGTTGCACATTCCCAGTCCCGTCGAGAACAAGACAATCCCTCAGCCCCAGCGGATCAACATTGCTCAGCGGGTTGTTGCCCACATAGGCATAACGGTTCCAGGTCTGGGGGTTGGTGATGTCGACGGCGGCCAGGCCTGCCGGATCGGGAGACATCCAGAGGCCGCCTCCTGACGAATACTCCCGGAACTGGAAGTCGTAAATGCCCGTCGAACCATTGACCACGTCCTGCGTATTGCCGGTAAAATACCGATTTGCGGCTCCCGTCTGCTCTGTCTCTCCGTAGGGCGCATAGGCCAGATCGTACACCGGATTACCACTCGAATCTGTCCCCAAGCGCGAAGTTCCCAGCCAGTCAGTGTGACGAATGTACTGCTCGCCCGAGGAGTTGAATACCTCGACCATACCGTTCACCATCGGCATGAAGTAGTTCTGTATGCTGCCGTTGTGAATGGTAGCAAAGCGCGAGCCGTCAGGCTGATACAGAACATGCGTTACCGAGCCGGTGCTGTCCTCCTCCGCCACCCGTCCAAAGGCGTCGTAGATGAACGAAGTGCCATTGACCGTCAGCGGGCGGCTTTGGAAATCGTAGGTGTACGTATAACTTCCGTCGTTGGTCACGTTGCCCATGTTGTCGTAGGCTAGCCACTATCATCCCAGGTTAGCCCAAATGATGGGCGAACCTGGGGCACCAGGCCTGTTCCGATGATAGTACCTGCACGAATAGGCAGGGCTTGCGAGGCGTCGGTATCGGCGTTTTGCCCGGTACCGCCCACCGTAACATCAGCATCGCCGTTTCCTTGAGTCATGCTGTTGCAGGGTGGAGGCGTTCCGTCATCACCAACTACACCGTTGTCCAACGTTACACACTGCAGCCCGAGCGGATCGACGTTGCTCAGCGGGTTGCCGCCCACATAGGCATATCTATTCCAGGTCTAATTGCGTATGCGCACGATCGCTCCAATCAGCAATAGAATCACGACGGTCGCACCCGCTAGACGAGACAGCCAGTACTCTCCTCTAGTCGCCCACAAAAAGAAAATTAGCCAAAACGACAGCCCCACAAGCAGGATCAGTTTGCTCTTTTTGCTCCGTGGAACCAGAGCGCCGCTTCTAGCTTGAATGTCGGCATGTATGGGCGCTGTACGTGACAGAATGTACCATCCGAGCGCCCCCACAGCCATCAACATCAAGCAAGCGGTCCCAAATTGCTGAGGCGATAAAAGCCCGCGGGCTGTCAGGAAGACCAATATAACCACAATCGTAGCGGCGCTTGCCGATAAGAAAACCAGCTTGGTATTCATTGCGGTCCTCAACGTTTTATAATTACCTTTATTGCGTGGACCCGCACCCGCCCGACGCACCAGGCGTCAGCCCAACCCACGAGTTCAATGCGTCGGAGGTGGTAGCGATAATGCCGCCCAAGTTTTGTGCTAGGAATGAATTGACAGCTCCGGCTCCCGCCAGCGCGATCGACTCAATGCCTGCTCGTTGCTCCGCGCTGGCTGCGGTGCCACCGCTCGCAAGCGTCCAAAAACCTGAGGCTGGTCCGCTCATGATATTCCCGTACTGGGTTACCTTGGCTGCCATGCCATAATTCCCGGTGAAGGCGGAGTAGAGTTGACCAACTCCAGCTACCGCCTGTCCCGTGATACTTACGGTGCCATAGATACCCACTACTGCGCCGGCGGCACCACCGGCGGCTCCGGCAATAGCAACTGCGCCGGGAAGGGCAAGCCCCTTTTGAGCCGCAAACGCTAAATTCGTTGCTCCTTGTATTCCAGAAAGTATCCTTTGTGCTGTGCAATTACCTTTGGTCGGAACGGGCTTCGTAGGCTGCGGTTTCGGCTGCGGTCGCCTACCGCCGCCGCGCCCCTCTCCTGGTCCATCAAGCGGCAGGAGCATGAACCGGTAGGGATTTAATGTGCCGTAGCTGAGATTCCCCCAAAAATCCCAGAGGCTGGCCCCTGCGGTCGATGTCACGCTGATGAAAGGTGTCCCCGAGTCCCCGCAAGACTCTCCCGAGCCAACTACGGTGCAATCCAGTCCCAGGGGATCGACATTGCTAAGCGGATTGTTGCCCACGTAGGCATAACGGTTCCAGGTCTGGGGGTTGGTGATATCGACGGCGGCCACGCCTGCCGGATCGGGCACCAGCCAGCGTCCCTGGGCGGCGCTGTTCTGGCGGAAGAGGAAGTCGTACAGACCTGTTGATCCCTTCACTGCGTCCTGGGTGTTGCCCGTAAAGAAGCGGTCTACGCTGCCCTTTTCCACGTAGGTTTCACCATAGGGCGCGTAGGCCACACTGTAAACTGCATTGCCACCACCATCGGTCGCGAGCCGTGACGACCCTTGCCAGTCGGCGTGACGAATGTATTGATTCCCCGAAGCGTTGAACACCTCAACCATGCCGTTCACCATGGGCATGAAGTAGTTCTGTATGCTGCTGTTGTTTATCGTGGCGAAGCGCGAGCCGTCCGGCTGATACAGAACATGCGTTACCGAGCCGGTGCTGTCCTCCTCCGCCACCCGTCCAAAAGCATCGTAGATGAATGAAACCGTGCTGGTTTGGTGAGTCACGGTCAAAGGCCGACCCTGGAAATCGTAGGTATACGAATTCAGGCCATCGCCAAGGACGTTCCCGACCGAATCGTAGCTGAAGCCAGTGGCGTGGTTGTTAGTGCCGTAACCGGGTTCGAAATCGAAGCTGCCTGGGTGCCCCAGCTTCGCGTCCTTCAGTTGGACGCTAAGCTGGGAAACAGACTTCGCCCGCTTCGAAAACGATAGCTTCAGGTAATGGATAGCGTCGGCCAAAGAACCCTTCTCTGGTTCACTCAGCAGCAGATGAACATGCTCAGGCATGACCACGTAACCGAAAATGCACATGTCAAAGCGGCGGCGCATGCGCTCCAGACATGCTGGAAACAGGTCGTAGACTTCTCCGCTGCTGAAAGTAGGCTGGCGCCGATAACAACTGAAAGTGACGAAATGCGAATGGCCGGATTGGTGATATCGTCGCAGACCCTGTGGCATGAACCTCAACCTACACCACGGTCTGCCGCTGTGTCAGTGATCCCAGGTTAGCCCAAACGATGGGCCCTTCGACAAGCTCAGGGCAGGCTCTGGGGCACCCGATACGTACTTGGCTTGCCTCTGTCGTCCCTCCGGTGTGTGGGTCATCGCTTGTGCCGTCGCTACGCGACTCTGAGCTTTCTCCCACTTACCCCGGCTCTGACGAGCCGGGCTCAAACCATCCCGCCGCTTTGCGGCTAAGTTTCGCTGCACTCATCCCACTCGCCTCGACCGAAGGTGAGCTATGACCCACACACGTCCGGGACTCGGATCGTTTTATGACTCTTACCCGGCGCTAAAGAGCACCGGGCTAAGCTCTTGCACGCCTACGGCGTGGGCCTTGGACCGGGCTTTGTCACATTTCCCACACGAAGGGAAATGTGGGCCACACGACCTCTGTCGTTATTTCAGTGATGGTAGATCTGCACCGTTTTGTATCCACCGAATCTTTGGTCGCAAGTACCATTGGTCGGCTGCGTTGGCAACGGCGGAACTACCAGCAGGTTCGGGTTATTGAAATCGAAGAAACCGTTCTGCGGGTCGGCCATGTCTTGTGTGGTTGCGTCGCGCTGCGTCAGAGGAGCCAGGTTGTAGCGGTCCTCAATCAGCTTCAGAATCGACGTGTAATCGGTTGCGAGGTGAATCACGGTTTGCGGTTTCGACCAGGGCGAAACTACGACCACGGGCACGCGGAACCCGGTGGTATTGAACAACGCTTGAAAGTCGCCGGTGTGCAGGTCTGTCGGCTCCGTCAAATTGTCGGGCGGAGTGACCAGAATCGGAGGCACGTGGTCGTACAGTCCACCGCCTTCGTCATAGGTCAGGATGAACGCCGAATCGGGCCACGCCGCACTGGTGAACAAAGCGTTCAGCATGGTCGCAACATTGGCCGCACCGGTTTGAACGTTATTCAACGGATGCTCATCCAGTGCAATCTGGGTAGCGCGCTCAATGAAGACCACTTGCGGCAATAACTGGTCGGCATTGGGGCTGGCGAGATCGTCATAGAACTCCTGAATGTTGCGGACGTTGCCCTGGATCCGGGGATCATTCCAATCGGCCCATTGCGCCAGGAACACGCTGTTGTCCTGGTAATAGTAGCGCCAGGTAATACCGGCATCGGTCAGGGCGCGAAAGATCGTGGGCTGCTGCCACGCTGGATCGTTTTGGCTGCTCGGCGCGAATGCATGGCCATACGAGGTCGCCGCGAACAGATACATCCGGCTCGGCACCGTGTAGGTCGTCACCGGAGAGTACCAGGCGTCATCGGTGGTGAACTGGGTCGCCAGCTCATAGTAGAAAGGCAAGTCCGTCTGATCGTAGTACCCGAGCGGCCGCGTGTGCTGGGTATCGTAGGTTCCGCCTTGACCGTTCACCCAGTCGACATCAAGGAAGAGGTCCATGAGGAACTGCGAGTTCTGGTTAACGTTGAGCCAATCCCAGCCCACCAGATGCATGTCGTAGTGAGCCTCATCCCATGCTGGAGACAGGTTCTCGGTACACTCGGTTCGGGCGTGGAAGAGCGGATAACAGAGCTGGTTCGGATTGCATAACTCGAAATTGGGCGGCAATGTGTGGAGATCGTTCACGTCACTCAACATCGCACCTTGAATCGGCGGCTGGTGGTTGACACGGTACTCCGCCAACTGCCCGAAGTAGTTGTCGAAGGAGCGGTTCTCCTGCAGCATGAAGATGATGTGGTTGAGGTTGGTAAGGTCTCCCGTGCTGACGGTGACCGTACTCGTAGCCACCACCGGAGGTGCACCGGGATAGATTGGGATGGCGGTCGCGGTGTAGGTGGTGGTCTTCGTGGGACTAACGCAACAATACGTGCCAGCGCTCGTCGGGCCGACGAGGCCGACGCCGTGATCGATGATGACGGAGGAAGCATTATTCGCCACCCACGACAAGGCGACTCTTGCACCCGACTTTGCGGTTGGTGACTGCGCCTTGAAAACCAAGGTCGTCGCCTGCTGGACATGCACCACCGCCTTCGGCGAGTAGGCCTGACCACCTGTGGGAGCGGGACCAGTGAGCGAAACAGAAAACGTAGTGGCCGCGGCGAGCGGAGCTGTTTCGTAGGTGCCTGAGCAGGTGTTGCCACTGCAACCGTGCGCCAGTGGTATTGGATTATCGCGACTGCTGGAATGCAGTACCCACGTACTGTTGTTATTCGGTCCGCTGTAGCGGAGCGTGATCGCGTGGCCGGCGGGAACAATAGTCGAGGATGCGCTCAAAGTTCACAGGAACAATCGTCAGCGTTGCTGTGGCAGCCCGCGATACGAGTTGCCCCAGAGCTTGCGATGGCCTTGAATACCGTCGTCTGGGCAAGCGCGTTCGTGTTGTAAGAGTAGACGGGAGCGGTCACCGGCAGGGTCTGGTCATCCTGCGCGATCTCGGGCGTGACAGCGAACGACGTCGCATTTGCGCTCGCCCAGGAGAAGTTGACAAACTGCCCGGGCGCAGCCACCGCAGGAGAAAACGTAAAGCTGGACACGACCGGAGTCGGAGATTTGCCATCGCTACTCGCGATACTTGCGGAGCTGTTGGATGCAGCGCTCGCCAACGTGGCGAAAATCCCTAAGAAGAGAATGACGAGAAGATGGGGAACGAGACGCAGCCTGAACATAGAGTTGGACCTGCCTATGATTGACGAACACCTGGGGGCCGCTCGGGATTGTCGAACCGTGAACGTTCGTGCTGGGTTGGCGGCGCTCGACACCGCGAACGTAAGGTGGGATTCAGCAGCTCAGGGTTGGGTTGTCTCGGGTTATGCTCATCCCATGAACGAATGCTCTTCCCCAACGGGGATGACGATACGGCGGGCAGGTCCAGGCGATGCTGACGGCATCACCCGCATTTATATGGAGAGCGCTCACTATCACGCAAGCCTTGATCCAGAACGCTATGGGATTCCCGACGCAGAGTTCATAAAGGCGCGCTACCGCGAGGGGCGGCAACATCCGCCCGATAGGAGTAGAGAAGCCATCACGCTGATCGCTGAGATGAATAACGAGATTGCCGGTTTTGTGGATGCTCGGCTCAGCCGGTCGCCCGATCCCATGCACCGGGAAATGCTCTACTGCCATATTGTGGAGATCGCCATCAGCAACCAGCACCAAGGTAAGGGCCTAGGCGCACAACTACTGCGCGCGGCGGAAGATTGGGGACGTGAACGCGGCGCTGACTTGGCCTCCCTGGAATATCTCGCGGCAAACCAGCGGGCGCAATTGTTCTATGAACAGCTCGGCTATGGCACGGGATCGATGATTGCGATAAAGTGGTTGTAGTTGCAATACCGTTTAACTATAAAGGCGGGGGTTTGCTTCGGCCAAGTATCCCGTACTTGATTAGGGTCAGGGGAAATCTGCAGGTGAATGGCGGCTGGGTGGCAAATATGCAGACGAAATCAGCTGCGGCGTGCACTTGCAGCGGCCCGGTTTTTCTTGGCTCCGTTGGAACGGTCATGGAAGCCAATGGCGACCGATCCCTGTAACACCATGCGGCAAACTTCCTCGACGTAACGTTCGCTGAGTTCGGCGTGACGGATAAGGAAACGCATGTACATTGCGCCGTAAAGGGTGTCGAGCACGAGGTCCAGGTCGAGGTCGCGTGGCAGTTCACCGCGTTCGATACCGCGCCGCAAGGTGCGATAGGCATCCTGTCGCCGCGGCCAAAGAAAGCGTTTGCGGAATTCCTCAATCAGTTCCGGGTCCGATTGTCCACCGGCCAGGACCGCTCTGACAATGCAACCGCGCTGTGAGCGCAGAATGCCCAGCCACTGGTTCATTTGCAGGCGCACGTCCTTGAACACCGAGCCGGAGTCAGGGAAGTGGAGTTCCTCCTCGGTGGTGGAGGCGAAGGCATCGACTACCAGCGCGCCCTTGTTTGGCCACCAGCGATAGACGGTGGCTTTACCCACTTTCGCATCCGCTGCAATCGCCTCGATGGAAAGATCGGCGAAACCGTCGCGGCGGAGGAGCTTGATGGTGCTGCGCAGGATGGCCTGGCGTGCAGTTTCGGAGCGCGGACGACCCGGCGGCCGCTTATCGCCGTTGGCTTCGGGAAGCAGGTTTTGTCGAGAAGATGCCATTTTGCGGCCTGTTGTTCATTGTGGTTGCCAGTCGTCAATGAAATTAGCTGGCCCACGACCTGTTAATCGTTGAATCCGATACGTATCGTATCGTATCATATCGATTAACCCAACTGCTCTGCCGCTTGCTGCTCCGCGGTGACCAGGGAGCTCGACCCGACCGATGTGGATTGTTGCTTTAGCGCTGCGGCGCCCCTATACGTTTGTGGTAATGGCCCTGGTCATCATCCTGCTGATGCCGCTGGTCATCCTGCGCACTCCGGTCGATATCTTCCCCGATATCAACATCCCCGTCATCAGCGTGGTGTGGAACTATGCCGGCTTCGCGCCCGAGGACATGGCCAGCCGGATCATCACCAACTCCGAGCGCGGCATGACGGTGACGGTCAACAACATTGAGCACATCGAATCGCAGTCGGTGAACGGCGTCGGCGTCATCAAGGTCTTCTTTCAGCCGGATGCGAATATTCAGACCGCGCTGGCGCAGGTGACAGCGATTGTGCAGACGACAGTGCGCGGCCTGCCGCCGGGTACTACGCCGCCGCTGATTATTCAGTACACGGCTTCGACTACGCCGATCGTGCAGCTCGGTCTCAGCAGCAAGACACTGCCTGACCAGGTGCTGTTCGATCTGGGACAGAACTTCCTGCGCAGCCAGCTGGCGACGGTGCAGGGCGCGGCGACGCCGTATCCCTATGGCGGAAAGATTCGCCAGGTGCAGGTCGATCTCAACATGCCGCAGCTGGAGCAATACGGCCTGTCGCCCAGCGACATCGTGGGCGCCATCAACGCGCAGAATGTCATTACTCCCTCGGGGACGACCAAGATCGGCCTGCTGGAATATCAAGTCGAGATGAACAGTGCCCCGCGCACTATCGCCGAGCTGAATGACATACCGGTCAAGACGGTGAATGGCGCCACCATCTACATGCGCGACGTGGCGCATATTCGCGATGGCTTTGCGCCGCAGACCAACATCGTTCGCCAGGACGGTGTGCACGGCGTGCTGATGTCGATGTACAAAATCGGCAAAGGGTCGACGCTGAGCATCGTCAAGGCGGTGAAAGGCGTTGTCCCGGTCGCGCTGCAGTCGCTGCCGCCGGGCATCACGGTCAAGCCGCTGTTTGACCAGTCGCTGTTTGTGCGCGCGTCGATTGAAGGCGTGTTGCGCGAAGGCCTGATCGCCGCGGCTCTCACCGCCTGCATGATCCTGCTGTTCCTGGGGGACTGGCGGCCGACCATCGTCATCTCGATTTCGATTCCGCTGTCGATCTTCGTTTCGGTGCTGCTGCTCGGCGCGCTGGGCGAGACCATCAACATCATGACCCTCGGAGGTCTGGCGCTGGCGGTCGGAATCCTGGTGGACGACGCGACCGTCGAAATCGAGAACATCGAGCGCAACCTTGCCCAAGGCAAGGAGATGAAGCAGGCAATTCTGGATGGCGCAGCCCAGATCGCGGTGCCGGCGTTCGTTTCCACGCTATCGATCTGCATCGTGTTCGTGCCCATGTTCTTCCTCACCGGGGTGGCGCGGTTTTTGTTTGTGCCGCTGGCCGAAGCCGTGTGCTTCGCCATGCTGGCGTCCTATTTCCTCTCGCGAACGTTGATTCCGACGCTGGTGATGTACATCATGCGCGGCCACGAACATCGCGCGGCTGGGCCGAAGACGATTTTCGGGCGCTATCAGCGCGGGTTTGAGCGTGGCTTCGATAAGTTCCGTAATGGCTACTATCAGTTGCTGGAAACGACCCTGCAGCATCGCAAAGTGTTCGCCGCCTGCTTCCTCGCGTTCTGTGCGGCTTCCATGTTTCTAGTGTTTTTGCTGGGCGAGGATTTCTTTCCCAGCGTCGATGCCGGCCTGATGCGCCTTCACGTGCGCGGACGTGCCGGAATGCGCGTGGAGGAGACCGCGCGCCTTTGCGATGAAGTTGAGGACTATCTCCGGCAGCAGATACCCAAAGACGAGTTGGTGACGATACTCGACAACATCGGGCTGCCGAATTCCGGCATCAATCTTTCCTACAGCAACTCCGGCGTCATCGGCACCAGCGACGCGGAGATCCTGGTGGGCTTGGATCAGGAGCATCATCATCCCACGGCGGGGTACGTCCGCAGGTTACGCGAAGGTTTGCCGCGTAGATTTCCCGGGGTCGAGTTCTTCTTCCAGCCCGCTGACATCGTTACGCAAATCTTGAATTTCGGCTTGCCTGCGCCCATCGATATACAACTGATGGGTCCTGATATGGCCGACAACTACACGATGGCACAGCAGATTTCCAACCGGCTGCGGGACATTCCGGGTGCCGCCGATGTACACGTGCAGCAGATGTTTGACCTGCCGACGCTCCATCTGAACATTGAACGCGACCGGGTGACGCAGGTGGGCATGACGGCGCAGAACGTCGCGCAAAGCGTGCTGGTTTCGCTGAGCGGCAGTTTCCAGACCGCGCCGAATTTCTGGCTGAATCCGGCGAACGGCGTGAGCTATCAAGTTGCTGTGCAGTCGCCGCAATATCGCATGACGTCGCTGCAGGACCTGATGAACACTCCGGTGACGAATGCGAACACCCCCAATCCTCAGTTGCTGAGCAACCTGGTGCAACTGACGCCGGTGGAGCGGCCCGCCGTCATTTCGCATTACAACGTGCAGCCGGTGATTGACGTTTACGCGAGCACCCAGGGCCGCGATCTCGGCGGTGTGAGTCGCGATGTCGAGAAGGCGCTTCAGCCCTTCCGGGGACACCTGCCGCGGGGCACGCAGCTCATCGTGCGCGGCCAGGTGCAAACCATGCAAAGCTCGTTCATCGGCCTGGGCGTTGGACTTTTGGCGGCGATTGTCCTGGTCTACTTCCTGATCGTGGTGAACTTCCAGTCGTGGCTCGACCCGTTCATCATCATCACGGCGCTGCCGGGCGCGCTGGCGGGCATTTGCTGGATCCTGCTGCTCACGCACACTACGCTCAACGTGCCGTCGTTGACGGGCGCTGTGATGTGCATGGGGGTGGCGACAGCCAATTCGATTCTGATGATTTCGTTCGCGCGCGACCGCATGCATGCGGGAGTTCCTGCGGCCGATGCTGCACTGCAGGCGGGCTACACGCGTATTCGGCCGGTGCTGATGACCGCGCTGGCCATGATCATCGGAATGTTGCCGATGTCGCTGGGTTTAGGGGAAGGCGGCGAGCAGAATGCGCCGCTGGGCCGTGCTGTGATTGGCGGCTTGTTGTTCGCAACCGTGGCGACCCTGTTCTTTGTGCCGACGGTTTTTGCCATGATCCACGGCCACCGGGAAGCTAAAGCGGCTGCGAGGCGGTCGTAGGATATTGGGAGATTTATACGAGAAAAATGGAAGCGCAATATAATTCGGCAGGCGAGACAGAAACTCTCCAGAAGCCAAGCCACTCGGGTGGTAATGGCTCGCGCGCTGCCATGGATCATGACGACGCAATCGACGATGGCGGTCATGCTGCACCGGAGATAACCCCTCCTCCGAAGCTGGCGCCGGCGTCTCCGCGCAAAGCCCTGCTGTTCGTCGGCGTGGTGTTGCTGGTGCTCGCCGTGGCTGCGGTTGCCACCGTGCTCTCGCGCCTGCACGACAGCCGGGTTCTGGCGGACGAAACCGCGCAGAATTCAATTCCTACCGTAGCCGTCGTACATCCCATTGCAGAGAAGCCGGACGAAGAACTGGTGTTGCCGGGAACCTTGCAGGCGTATATCGAGTCGCCGATATACGCGCGCACCAATGGCTATCTGGTGCGCTGGTATCACGACATCGGCAGCCATGTGCGGCAAGGAGAGTTGTTGGCCGACATCGACACGCCCGAGGTCGACGAGGAGCTGTTGCAAGCGAAGGCGGCGCGACAGCAGGTGGTCGCGGCGTTGAACCTGGCCAGGATCAACGCTGACCGTTACCAGTCGCTGCGCAAGACCGACTCGGTTTCTCAGCAGGAAGCCGACACGCAGACCAGCGGATACGAGCAGGCGCAGGCGAACCTCGCCGCTGCCGACGCCAATGTCAAACGCTTGCAGGACCTGGAAGGGTTCAAACATGTGTACGCCCCGTTTGACGGGGTGATTACGCGGCGCAACGTCGATCCCGGTGCGCTGATCAACGCGGGCAGTTCCGGCACAGGTGGTCCGCGCGAGCTATTTGACATCGCGCGCACCGATCCCTTGCGCGTTTACGTCTCGGTCCCCCAGGCTTACGCGCCCGCCATTCATCAGGGCGTGGATGCGGTGATTACGTTACAGGAATTTCCCGGCGAGAAGTTTCGTGGTTCGGTGGCGCGGACCGCCGATGCCATCGACACCACGACGCGAACTTTGCTGACCGAGGTGGACGTACCGAACAAGGATGGCAAGCTGCTGCCCGGCTCCTTCGGCGAAGTGCACTTCAATCCCAAGATTGACCAGGAAAAGGTGACGATTCCCGTCAATGCCATGCTCTTCCGCAAGGAAGGAGCCCAAGTCGCGGTGGTGGGGAGCGACGGCAAAGTGCAGTTGCGGCATATCTCCATCGGCCGCGACTATGGCACCACGCTGGAGATCGTCGGCGGGGTGAATGAGAACGATCGCATCATCGTTAATCCCTCCGATTCGATCGAAGAAGGTCAGAAGGTCAACGTCGCCGCGGCGCCGCGAGGCGAGTCGTGAAGCGTATAGCGCTGCTCGCCGCGATAGCTGCGGCTGCCCTGCTCGCCGGATGTGCTGTTGGTCCGAATTACAGCCGGCCATCGGCGCCTGCGGTGGCTCCGGACGCCTACAAGACGCAGGCGCCATGGCGGGTGGCCGCTCCTAAAGACAGCCTTCCCAAGGGCGCCTGGTGGGAAGTCTTTCAGGATGCCGAGCTGAACGGCTATGAGCAGCAATTGCTCACGGCGAATCAGTCGCTTCTGGCCGCGAAGGACCGGCTGGAAGAGGCGCGGTCACTGGCGCGGGTCACCACGGCGCTGTTCTTCCCGCAGGCGACGGTCGATCCCAACGCCGCCCGGACACGATACTCGGGAAACCGCCCCGAGGTGCTCACGATCGGCAGGCCACTAACCCAGAGCACCTACGAAATCCCGTTCTACATAAATTATGAGCCGGATCTGTTCGGCAAGTTCCGCCGCAGTTTGCAGGCGTCGAATGCGAATCTGCAGGCGACCGCGGCGGACATGTACAACGTGGACCTGGTGCTGACCTCGGAGCTGGCCGCTGACTATTTCAGCCTGCGGGAGCTCGATGCGGAAGTGCAGGTGGTGAAGGAATCCATCGCCATTCAGCAAAAGGGCCTGCAACTGGTGGAATATCGGCACACCGGCGGTGTCGCGTCGGGATTGGATCTGGCGCAGCAACAGACATTGCTGGATTCGACGGTCGCGCAACTCTACCTGGTGCAGCAGCAGCGCGATCAGTTTGAACATGCCATTGCCGTGCTGACCGGCAATCCGGCGGCGACATTTAATGTCGCGGTGCGGTCGCTGACGGCAAGGCCGGTTCCAGTTCCCCTGGGTATGCCGTCGGATTTGCTGGAGCGGCGTCCGGATATTGCCACCGCGGAGCGGCAGATGGCGGCTCAGAATGCGGAGATCGGGGTAGCCAAGGCGGCGTTTTATCCGCAGCTCACGCTCTTCGGCAGCGGCGGATTTCAGAGCACCAACATTGCGAACCTGATCAGCGCGCCCAATGCGATATGGTCGCTGGGCGGCGACCTGCTGGAACCTGTGGTGAACGGTGGACGCAATCGCGCCAACCTTGCCTACGCGCGGCATACTTACGACGAAAGCGTTGCGGACTACCGCGAAGCAGTGTTGGTAGCCTTTCAGCAAGTCGAGGACGGACTGTCAGGTCTGAACGAGCTGGCGCAAGCGATTACCAGCCAGGACGCGGCCGTTGCCGATGCTCGTCGCGCGCTGGACATCGCCAATAATCGTTATGTCGGTGGCGTCACCAGCTTCCTCGACGTGGTCACCGCGCAAAGCGTCCTGCTGACGAACGAGCGGCTGCAAACGCAACTGCTGGGCCAGCAGATGGTGGTCGAGGTAGCGCTGGTCAAAGCTCTTGGCGGAGGCTGGAACGCTTCGCAGATCCAGAACGAGCAAGTGCATCCCAAGGCGATACAGACGATACAGCAGTAGCAAAGACAGCAGTTGGCACTTCGCACTTGACCTCAACCTGTCGCCTCGTCGTATCTAAGCTGAGGGAATAATCGAGTAAGGCAGCTGGAGTCGGTCGCCTTCTTTCACAACTTTCGTATTGGTCTTACCTTGGTAGGTGTATTCCACCTTCACGCTTTTGTCAGCGCCCACGTTCGGATCTCCACCCATGTTCTTGTTGTTCACCTTCACGTCGAGGGTGTTGCTGTGGATCATGCCGCGCAGCGTATTGGTTACGTTGAGTCCCCGGCCGTTATGTCCGTAGATTGCATTGTTGATGTGGAGCTGGCGGGCTTGCGCCTGGGCGGGCACTTGCGAAACCAATGTGACCAGGGCCAGAAGTGCTATTGCTGCGAAAACTGAGCGAACGACTCTCATGTTGATCTTCCTTTCGGTTGAGGCCTATGCCTGTTGTTGAAGGTTAGGTTCGAGGACGCGGTTGAGGTATTCGGAAAACTACTCTCACGCGACCTGAAGATTTACGGTGTTGCCCTGGGTGTGCAAACCATTCGACTTTCCGCCTCACCTTTAGTCTGGGATCACTGATCGAGCCCGATGTTCTTGGGCGGATACTTCTTGAAGGTTGCAGCCTCCGCTTTCATCTCCGCTGCATCTGACCTTCACCGTATGTTTCCTGGTAGGCTGCGTGGGTTCGGCATCTGCGGGTGAGCCGTGCAAACTCATTCACGGTCGCGCTCACTTTTACGGCGGAGATGGTCAACTTCGCATTTGGCATATCAGAACGCACCACGAATATGAGCCTGACCAGTCTTCGGATGAAAGGGTCTTGCAATGGCTTGAGGCTGGAGTGCCAGACACCGAAAAGGCAAATTATGCCAGTCCTGCGTCAGCTGTTTATCTGTACGCTGACTTCTTGATCTGCCCGACCGAACCCTTGGTGAAAGGAGCGGTACAGCACGCGGAAGTGAAGAGTGCGTCTCACCGCCGCTACGTCCGCATAGAAGACTGACCCGATGGCTGTGTTATATCCCCATCGCGCTCATTGACGTTGGTGGGATAATGAGCGTAACCGCCTGTTAGCAACAGTTATGGTTGTTTGCTGGAAGTGCGCCACGATTCGGGTGTAGAGTTCCAACGTCAAGAACGGCAGCCGTAAAGCGGTCGCAGTCAGTAAAGAAGGCCATCATGACCAACCCTGCACAGCCTTCCATGTTCGTTTTGGGCAGAAGTTTGGGCAGCAGGCCTTGTCCCTTCCCAAGCTGCCATCTGCCTGGTACTTCGTTGCCTGGATTGATAGAATGCCCACTCATTCAAGGGGTCAGTCATGGCAGCAGATGAGAAAGTGATCCAGGACATCGTGCAACAAATCGAAACCGCCTGGAATCGCTACGACAGCGTTAGCCTTGCGGCGGTGTTTGCCGAGGATGCCAATTTCATTCAAATCTTTGGGGGACAGTTGGACGGGCGGGCTGCCATAGAGGCGGCGCACCGGCACATCTTCGAGACGATCTACAGAGGCAGCCATGCCAGTTTCGCGCTACGGAGCATCCGCTTTCTGCGCCCCGATGTCGCGGTGGTATTCGCCCGAGCGAACGTGAAGTTCAAGGAAGGCAACGAGGCGCGGGAAATAGAGACCCGCCCAACGTTGATCGTGGTAAAGGAACGTGACAAGTGGCAAATCGTCGCGTTCCAAAATACCAAGATCTCCCAGGTGCCAGCCGCAGCCCAAGCCGCGGCCCGTCTTGCAACTTAGTTGGGGAAACTTCGGCCCGCCCTCAACTGACAGCAGGGACTATCTTTCAAGATGCCGACCCGGCACCGAAAACAAAAACCGAAAACCGCGCTTTGGAAGTTGTAGGGTCGCCGTCACGTTGAAGAGAGATAACGAGCGCAAAATCGCCATAGCACAAGTTACCGGGTCGATGTACGGTTTTGGGCGTAACTTGTGCTAACGCCAGATGACAACAGCTATCACGGCGCGGCGAAGTCGGGCGTATACTTAAATGCAACTCTCTCAGATTCTGTGAACGGCGAACCTAAGCGGACCAGTCTGCTTGAGGGTAGATTGCATGGCTGTTCACCCGTTTATCTGCCAGTTTGCCCCAGCAGATATAGAAGTTGCGCTGGGTCGGCGCTACATTATTGATTCCGAAATTGCCATTGGTGGTCAGGGTGCGGTATTCAGAGCAACCAGAAATTCTCGGCCAGACGGCACAGCCGCGAATGACCTTGTAGCTCTGAAGTTGCACTTCGATCGCAGATGCAGCATTCGCCCGCAGCCTGAGATCACCGCGACGGAGAATTTCTCGCATCCAAATTTGGCTCGGCTGATAGAGCATGGCTATTGTGATATGGCAGGTAGACACACGCGATACGCCGCGTGGGAACTGATAGACGGACAAACACTGAGCGTTGTGTTGAAAAACGGACCGCTGCTGGAATCCGAAGTTCTGGCGATAGGTCGCGATGTCTCGTCTGCAATTGGGGAAATTTGGTCGCGACACATTGTTCATGGCGACATCAAGCCCTCGAATATCATGCTTAGAAACTACGGCGGCAACACCATGGCCGGCTCAGTGGGCGGCGCCGTTCTCATCGACCTCGGCGCAGCCAGATATTTAGGTCGCGACAATACTCGTACCCTCAGGCGTGATCGACACGACCGTCGTTCTGCATGGCAGCCTATCGGAACGCGGGGTTACTTTTCGCCCGAGCAGATCAAGGGAACCGCAACATTGTCCTGCGCTTCCGACGTTTTTTCCCTGGGCGTAGTAATGCTGCAATGCTTACTGGGGCGGCATCCTACGAACTATAGCCAGACCGCCTTAGCAGACGGCATCCGGGCGAGCAGAAGCAGAGTTGCAGCGAACGTAGGCTTGCTTTTCGCCTTGGATAAGATGCTGTCGCCCGCTCCCGCGTTGAGGCCGAATCCTGCACAACTCAGCCAACGTTTCCAAAGCCTGCGGCAGAGCATGCAAGCGGAGTTTGCCAAGGGCGCTCGCGCACCTAAGACAGCCGAGAACTAGTTGTAAGTGGGCTATTTGCTTCTCCACTACCCCCGGTCGGAGTTGCTATGCACGTCGATGACGCCTCCCGCTGGGACAATCAATGCAATCGCCTGGTTCACGGCAGGAATCCTAAAACCGACGTGTCCAGGGCTTTTCAGGGGCGGGGTAAGACTTAGCAGTGCAGGGTTTCGCATCCGTAGGCGGCGAGTATTGCGAAGGGCGGGAGCGGCGAACAATTGCTCGACAGGATATTCCGCCTACGGCTTGATCATCCAGACGGTGCCGTGACCGTTATAGCCACCATTCGCAGTGGGTTCCGTAAAGGCTACCGTCGGTAAGCCCTGGAATGCAGTAGTCGGTTATGGTTTGATTTGAAATACAACTCCGCAATCGTTGTATCGTGCCTACCAGTCCGTCTGTGATTGCCGTCAACTCCTGCAATACACTCTTCGCATCAGTCAGGTCGGCGATCACGAACTTGGATAGCCTCCACCTATTCCAGACCTCAACGCCTGCCTTCAACTTCGCCATAGGCGACCGCTGCGGCACGGTCTTCAGCCTGGACACGGGCACCTTTGCCGGTTGGGCTACCGGGATCGACCCCATTTCAGGCTCCACAGTCCGCACACCGAGAGGATGACGGAGAAGAGCGCGGTCACGCCCAGCGCGAGGAGCGTCCAGACGAAGAAGAAGGCTCCGCTGGACTTGGCGATGTTGCTGCCGACGCCGACACCCTTCCCCATCATGTGAACGACGGGGACGACCAAGACGAGGAGAGACCCGAGGAGGACGATGACGTACCCCGATCGCCTTTCGGCTAGCACCAGCGTTCCGTACAGCCAGACGACCAGGATTGGCACCGCAATGAGGTCTAAAAGCGTTCCTGGCTCCATCCCACGAACGATGTCGTCCGTCAGGTGAAACGTCATGAAGAGGATCGAGAGCACAGACGCGATGACTAACAGGCTGTTGTGTTTCATTGGATATTCTCCTTGTTGGATTGGAGTGCCCTAGTCTTTTATTGCGCGTCCCGGGTTCCCGACGACGCGCTCCGAACTAGCTACTGGCTTCACCCCTGACCAAGTCCACGCCTGCCAGACGATGACCGAGGTGCATACAGTTTCGATCGTCGCGAAGAACAGGTACTCAGGAAGAGCGGGCGGCCTGCCCCATCCGGCCAGAGGCGGAACGAAGGTCAGGAAACCGTTTACAAGGGTCAAAATTGCACCCGCGATGATATTCGCCAGCCGGTTCGCTCGAAACGGAAGTAGTCGGCACGCCACAATCATGGCGATGGGTATTTCCATCAAGACGGCTGAACCCGCCAGAACCCATGGTGGGAGATGTGGGGGGGGCGGCTACAGACCACAGGGCAAGCACGTCCGCATACAGGTAGTTCAATAACGCGAAGATCCAGAATAGAGACAACCGCTCCTTTGTGTCATGCATGTCAACCTCCCGCGGAACAGTTACGGTCCCGCGGCGGAATAAGTTTCAGATGCAGCAAAGAGATTGTGGCGTCAGTTGACGCTAACAGGGCGTTCTCGTAAGTTTGCGCTTTTCGTTTGCCTCGTCGCAAACGAAACTTGTGATATGGGCGATGGCGCTCATTGTCCCACCGCGCGCCAATGAGCGAAATGGCGATATAACGTCAACTATCGAGCTACGGCTTGATCATCCAGACCGTCCCGCAGCCGCCGTAGCCGCACAGGAAAGTGGGAGTTCCACCGACTTCAGCCGTGCCGTAAAGATTGCCGTCTTTGTCGAAGGTCACTCCGCTGATTGGATATTCGCCGTCGCTGCCGCCCGTGAAGTCGTGGAGCGAGGTGTACTGCCAGTCGTTCTGAGTGTTAGTCAGCCTGAAGACGCTACCCAGGTTGTTTGCGCCACCACAATACGTTGTGTCATAAAAACTGCCTGAATTGTCGACTGTGAGAGTCGCGTACGGGCCACAATACATGCCCGGTTGCCCCGCGAAGCTGTAGAGCACTGTAAAAGTCCAGCCGTTCCCAATGGGCGACAGTTCGAACAGCGTCCCACCGCCTCCAGCGCCGCCGTCGGTAGCGGTTCCGTAGAGATTTCCCATGCTGTCTCTGAACAAAGCGGCAACAGGCGCTCGCCCATCGCTCAGATCCTGGAAGCTATGAAGTATGGTTTCAGTCCAGCCCACGTCGTCAACATAGGTCAGCTCGAAAATCGTTCCTCCTCCATATAGTCCCCCTCCGACCGTTGTTCCAAAAAGGTTGCCGTTGTCATCGACAATGACCCCGCCGTAGGGCTGGCTACCGTCCAGTTCCTCGGGGTTGGAATCGCCCTTGAAGCTGTAGATCGGCGTCTCGGTCCATTGGTCTCCGGATTTTGTCATCTGGTAGACAGTGCCTCGTTCTGAGCTACCTCCCCACTGGGTGGTCCCATATATGCTGCCCATCGAATCCCAGACCAGATCGCCCAAGCCGGGCTGATATCCGTCGGGAGCGCCTTGGAAAGCATGCAGCACGTCCTCGCTCCAGGAGCAGTTTGTGGTGCTGCAAACTGGCGGAGGCGGCGCGAGATGGAATGCTACGCCTGAGCCATTGCCGATACCACCTTCTGCCGTGGTGCCATAGAGTAGACCGTCAGGACCGAAAACAACTCGGGCCTCCGGTGTAGTCCCGCCAGAGCCGTCGGTCGGAAAGAAAAAGATAGGCATTGTGATCCACTCCGACTCAACTCGCGTGATCTGGTAGACACTGCCGCCGAAGTGACGGATATCGCGATAAGCGGTAGTGCCATAGAGAATCCCATCACGTGTGGTTAAGCCTGCGATTGGGTTCGCCCCGTTCTTGCCATCGAACGCGTGAATCACGCTGAAGGTCTGCGCGCGTGATGGCACGAGGAGCGATGCGACGAGTGTGATCAGCAACAAAGAGCCGAGGGTCTTTCGTTTCATGGCGTGCTCCGAAGTGGGCGGACGTTCCGGGCCTGCCATGTTACCTCGGAAACCGGGCGCTGAGTGTGGCATCTCGGTAACTGTTATTAACAGGCGATAGCGCTCATTGACTGTCGCACGAACACCTAGAGTGGCCAATCGTTCGGATGGACTGATCCGCTGTGCGCAGGAAGTCGGGGTAAAAACCGCACCTTGTTCAGTTTTCCTCGCCCGGAACAGCGTCACCCCCAAACAGATTCTATTTCGGCTATTCCGAACAGATCAGCAAACCACCATCCACCTCTAATGCTTTGGCTGCGCTCAAATTGGCAGCCAACAAGCGGGCGAGGCTCTGGAAATCCGCGGCTGTAGTGATGACCTTTTTCTGGTTTCTGCCGATGATCGGAACCTTGCGGCAGAGCTTGGGCGGCTGTTGGCTCCAGATTCCAGCGCCATTTTGGAGCGTTTTGGAGCCAAAAACGAAAATAGCTTAGACGCTACAAACGCCTAAGCCACTGATTGGGAGCAGTTTATTTGGTTGCGGGGGGTGGATTTGAACCACCGACCTTTGGGTTATGAGCCCAACGAGCTACCAGACTGCTCCACCCCGCATCTCGATAATAAGTGTTCGTTAACGCGAGGTCAATGCAACGGAGGAATTGAATTTTCAAAGCTGCTGCAATTCGCAGTTTGCCCGCAAGCCTCGCAGGCGCGAGACAAGTTCAATGCACTGCGGGCGGATGCGCTCTCGCGGGTTTCCAAGTGG
Source organism: uncultured Acidobacteriaceae bacterium (assembly GCA_963846795.1). Lineage (GTDB taxonomy): Bacteria > Acidobacteriota > Terriglobia > Terriglobales > Acidobacteriaceae > CAVVDY01. Next base: position 348,428 of record CAWJXJ010000006.1, on the reverse strand, counting down.
AGACACGAAGCGCCGCTCAGGGTTGTCGCACAGGCTGCCGAGTCGGCTCGGCTTGGGTCGCGCATAGGCTCTGAGAGTTTTGGAACACCATGACAAACCAGAGCACCGGATACAGACCGACTGAAACCGAGTCAGGCGTTCATGGTTGCTGCCGGTTTGCGTCGTAAGAATACGATGAGCACCGCGATAGCCACAATGGCCGCGAGAATCCTGGCCCCCAACACAATACCCTTGGAGGAAGCCGATCGTCCCGCCGGCTGCGTATTGTTGTGGACAACAAGGTTTGTGCCGAGTGTGTAGCGCAGGTTCAACTGCACGTCGCCTGCAGGCTGCGGCCCGATTCGGGTGTAGATCTGGATTCCAGAGGCATCTGCCCGGCCCTGCGGGAAACCGTCGGCCGGCCGCCAATTCGGATCGGAGGCGAGTGCCTGTGCGACCGACTGCTGCAGTTGATAGAGGGCCTTTTCCCCTGCGTTAGAGCCATGAGAACCGGTATCGAGCACGACCGCGCTGATGGGAGCATGATCAAGGTAGTTTCGCAGCGCGTCGGGAGTCGGATACAAGGTCTGGTAATTGGCACCAAACCACGTGGTGCTGATGAGAACCTTCGTCGAGCGTAATACAAAGTGGTCGGGACGATCGTCGCGCATCACTACTTCCGAAACGAAAGCCCCTTCTCCCGAAGCATCCGCAACAATCAGAAAACCAGCGCCGGGATAATCCTTGTTGGCCACAAGATATTGCGCAGCCTTATCGAGCCCCCAGTACGGTTTCCGTGGCACGGTGAGTGGTTGGGCGACGACGAGCACGACTAGAATCGCACCCAGTATGGCTGACCGTGTCGCCAACGATGCCCTTGGTGTCGGGATACGTCGCACCACCCAATCCCCGCCCGCTACCGTGAACAGCATCATCGCAGGCATTGCGCTCAGCATGTAGCGAGATTCAAGGATTGAAACCCCGGAATGAAAGATCCAAACGCTTAAGAGCAGGGCCAAGGCTCCGGCGAGAGTCAAGTCGACGCGCTCGCGGCGTCGCAGGGTTACGAGAAAAATCGCAATTCCGATAATGCAGAATGGCAAAAGCGCCCATCCGAACTGCGTGACCAGGATGCGCCCGTAGAAAAGCACAGGTTGCAATCTCCGCAAGGGAGTGACACCTACACTCGCGTCCAGCGAGGAGGACATCAACTTGTAGGAAAGTACCTCCCATGGCAAGCCGAGGACCAGAGCAATGGCTGCCGCGTAGTACAAAGCAGGTCGCTTCAGAAGATAAAAACGCCGAGTGATCAGAATTGCGATTGGCGGCAGCAGGACCAAGGCAAGTCCGTTGGGTTTGGTCGCCATGGCCAGGCCTGCGAAAACTCCAAACCAGATTGCGTCTCGTGTGCGCTCGGTTTCCAGGTAACGGATCATCGCGATGGTCGCCCAGAAAATCAGCAGCGCCACAAGGCCATCGGCCATCACAGTTTGCGTTGAAATTCGAACCAACGGCAGCAGCACAAAGACAGCCCCGCCGGCGAACGCCACGATTGCCGGATACTGGCGGCGGATCACCCAATAGATCGATGTTGCCAGCAGCGCTGTGAGCAGGGCCTCAAGCAGCAGCGCGGAAGGTTTAGAAGGGTTGAAGACCAAGTCCCAGATCGCCTCGATGCCGTGGAACAATGGCGGCCATACGAACAGCCCGATTTTGGGATAGTGCGAATAGTACTGCTCGACAAAAGTTCGCGGAGAGGTGAAGTGCCCCCCCGCAACGTAATCGCGAAGCATGACCCCGGTAACGTAGTGCGCTGCCTCATCGGGATGTCCTCCGAACTCCACCCCGAAGACACCTGCGCTCCACTGCAAAGCCGCCGCAAGAATCCAAAAAAAGATGCAAACCGCGATTAATTGCCAGACCCGGGAACTCGACCGCGACAATAGTGCCTCGGAGGACTGTGTCTCCTGTTTCGGTAATACCACGACTCTCCCCCTTCATAATTGGAGCGATCTGCTGGTCATGCGTGACGCTGTTCTTTAGACGGTTCGAGATTCCTGAGAATGGAACACCGCCGCACGTAAGGTCGTCGTTTGCGTTGACGCCGTTTCCCCGGTTCACACCACGTGCCGGGGAAGAACAGGAAACGTGAGGGCCGCTCACCGTGCTTTGGAACGCGGTACTTCCCGCTTGCATTGACGCGAGAGCCCTGGATTCATATCGGGATAAAAGTTAGATGAACACTAACCTTAGCCCCGCCTCGGCTATATACCACAAGCAGTTTGCAATGCTAGAATGCGAATCCGAGCTGAGTTTATCATGCCAATTTGAACCGCGATGAAGGTGAGGTTGGCAGAAGATCGTTCTGCGGACCAGTGAGCGGGATCGACCGCAACTCAAGCATCCTCTCTGGGAGCAGCGACGCATGTGATGCGCAACCCAAAGCAGCTCCGGCGCAAGAGCGATCGTTGCGAAGGCGCCAGGGGCACCCTTGGGTACCTCCCGCGTTGGGAGAATCTTGCAGGTGGATCATCCAGATTTCCAACATTCTGAGGATGAAGTGACCCCGCCCGTTGCCACGGCAGCACGCCGCGCAGAGGAAGACGCACCTCTGGTGGTTGATCTTGATGGCACCCTGATTAATGGCGATACCTTGGTCGAGAGTATTCTCTCCCTGATTCGTCACCGTCCCTCCTGCATTCCGATGCTTCCCATCTGGGCATTTCGAGGCAGAGCTGGCCTGAAGGCGAACATCGCAGAGCGGTTTCAGCTTGATGCCGCAACCCTCGGCTATCGTCGCGACCTTCTGGAGTATCTGCAGGCCGAACGACAGAAGGGGCGACGGCTAATCCTGGCCACGGCCGCTCACGAAAGCACCGCCTCGAGAACGTCAGAGCACCTGGAAATTTTTGACGAAGTACTCGCCAGCACAGGATCAGTCAACCTGAAGGGAAAAACCAAGCGCGATAAACTGGTCGAACGCTTTGGTGTGAAAGGCTTCGACTATATAGGCGATAGCAAAGCCGACACACCGGTTTGGGAAGCGTGCCGCATTGGTCATATTGCCGGTTCCATGAGCCGCTTGCCGGGTGCAGCTTTGGCTTCGGGCGCAACGCAGGGCAGAGTATTTGCCGTCATCGTCCAAAGCTGAAGACGTGGGTCCGCGCCATGCGTCCACACCAATGGGTGAAGAACCTGTTGGTATTTGCTCCGACGCTCCTCAACCATCGGCTTAGTTTTGGAATTCTGCAACCTCTTATACTCACGTTTTTCGCATTTTCTTTTATCTCGTCTGCCACTTATATAAATAATGATTTGTTCGATCTGGCGGCCGACCGGCAGCATCCGCGAAAAAGCAAACGCCCCCTGGCAAGTGGCGAGCTGAGTATTTCCTCGGGAATATTCCTTGCCCTGTTCCTCCTCATATTGGGACTGCTTCTCGGTGCGGTGGTTGGGCTTCCATTGGAAGTATGCCTGATCGGGTATTTGTGCTTAACTACCCTTTATAGTTCCTTCCTTAAAGGCAAGCCGGTTATTGACGTAATTGCCCTGGCAACTCTTTATACGTTGCGCCTCTATACCGGCGGAGTAGTCTCTAAGTCATTCGTGTCAGCGTGGCTGTTTCAATTTTCAATTTTCTTGTTTATTAGTCTGGCATTCGTCAAGCGATACTCGGAGCTTCGCAGACTGTTCCATCAGGGCCAGGAATTCGCGCCGGGAAGAAACTACCGTTCCAGCGACTTATCCATAATCAGCCAGGCAGGATTGACTGCCGGCCTAATGGCGGGATTAGTCCTCGCGCTGTACGTCAACGGCGCAGAAATTCAGAGACTCTATCCTCATCACGAGATGTTATGGGGGTTGTGTCCCCTGTTTGTCTATTGGATCACCCGGGTGTGGCTGGTCGCTCATCGTGGAAATATGAATGAAGACCCTATCGTTTGGGCTTTTCGTGATCGCGTAAGCTATATCGTCGGATTCTTGCTGTTGGTCTCAATGCTGCTCGCGTCTATCAAATACGTGTACTGAAGGGTATGCTGATGGAAGGGTATGCTTACTGAGGTACAGAATTTTGCTCGCTTCCCACACAGCCGGTCGCTGCTTATCCCGGTAAATTCCCGGGATCAGGCCATCCCTTTCGATAAGCCGGGTATGTCGTATCTCCCCTTCGGCCTGGGTCACAGCCTGGGGGACTGTTGCCTGAATGATGGCAATGCGCTGCTGACGACGCGCAATCTTAATCGCATCATTTCATTTGACGACAAAACCGGCCACCTCACTGCTGAAGCGGGTATTACGTTCGACGAAATTCAGCGAATGAGCATTCCGAAAGGCTGGTTCTTGCCGGTAACGCCGGGGACCCGCTACGTCACCCTCGGTGGTGCGATCGGCAACGACGTCCATGGCAAGAACCATCACTGGGCCGGCACCTTCGGACATCACGTAGTGCGGTTCGAACTGCGCCGGAGCGACGGTAGCACCCTGATTTGCTCTCCCCAGGAAAATCCCGACTGGTTCAGGGCAACCATCGGTGGACTTGGGCTTACCGGACTCATCCTGTGGGCCGAGATACAGATGAAGCCCATCGTCAATTCGCTCATCGACAGCGAAGTAATCCGCTACGGCGACGTTGACGAGTTCTACGCTTTGAATGATGAGTCGGTGAAGAAATTCGAATACACGGTGGCGTGGGTTGACACGCTTTCGAACAAAGGGTTGGGAAGAGGTCTGTTTATCCGAGGGAATCACAACAAGGATCCGAAACGGACCGAGAGAAAAGCGTCGGCGGGCCGATTGTTCACAGTGCCCATGGTTCTGCCCTTCAGCGTTCTAAATCCCACAACCCTCAAAATGTTCAACACACTCTTTTACAATAAGGGGTCAGCGCGGCAATCGAAGATAGCTCCTCTGGGGCCATTCTTTTATCCACTTGACTCTATCGGCGCATATGATCGGCTCTACGGTCCGGGAGGGATCATTCAGTGGCAGGGCCTGGTACCTACTAAGGAAGCTGCTCGCGAAATACTAGCTTTTGCGGGGAAACTTGGTGGCTCTTTCCTCACCGTGATGAAAGTGATGGAGAATTTCGGCTCAGTAGGTTTGCTCTCCTTTTCTGGTAATGGGGTGACCATCGCCCTGGACTTTCCTTACAGCAAAAAGCTACTGGAGCTGCTCCCGAGACTGGATGAGATCGTCGCGGCTGCCGGCGGGCGATTGTACCCAGCCAAAGATGCCCGAATGTCAGGAAAACACTTCAGGCAGTACTATCCTCAATGGCAGGAACTGGTGCCATTTATCGATCCCCGGTTTAGTTCGTCGTTCTGGCGCAGAGTAACAACCACTTAATTAGCATGCCGGTAATTCCCTGCTGAGCCACGCCGAAATACGACGAAATAGTACAGTCGCAAACTAAGGTGCAGTGGCAGGAACTTTCACGTCCGCCGCGTACATCGAGCCATAGTAGAGGAACTGATGAACTGCGCTACGGGGATAGTTCATCTCTACGCTCTGAACCTTGTTGTTCGCCAGATTCGCATTCAGCTGGGCGTTCACCCCTACCCAGTATGTCGGGATGTTTAGTGCCTTGTATCGCTGCACGACCTGATCGCGCAGCTTGGGATCGAAATGTACGCCGTACTTATCAACCAGAGCTTTAATGGCGTCGTAGTCGCCTTCGGCCTTGATGCGCATCAACTCGGTGAGCAGCATTCCGACCCCTTGCTTCATCTTTTGGTAATCGGTGACTTCGACATAGGTTTTGCCATCGCGCTCAAACATACGGATGCCGCCGGTCTTGTCCATAATGTAGTTGGCGATGAGCGCGCGATCGCGCTGGTGATCTTCCTCGATGCTGTCGCCGCGGGGAATTCTACGCAACTGCGTCAGCACCACCATGGCGGCCGAGTCGTACATCGCCTTGGCGACCTCGTCCTGATCGCCTTCAATCAGCCCCAACTGCTTAAGCTTCGGGTCCCAGATATTCCACAGGGCCGAAAGGTCGGCTCGTCCCTCTTCCAAGGTTGAGAAATATTCCTTCAGATAGGGCTCCGAGCCGCTGTTGAGGCGCGGGCTCAGCTTGCCGGAACCGTGGCCAATCACCTCATGCAGGGCGGTCATGAGTTCCTCTGCCTCCTGGCCGTACTTGATGTTGCGTTGAATAACGGTCTGATTGGCGCCAAACTCCTCGATGCCCTTGTGGCCGGCCGCACCGGTGAGAGCACGACTGCTACCCGTGAACAAAAAGTTCTTGGTCCCGTACTTCTCGTGAATCTCGTTCTCGTTGGGCAGGTTGTCCCCGATCGTGGTCACGCTAAAGTCGCCGGTTTCAACTATAGTTTCAATGGCCTTGACAGTAGGCGGCGTGAATGCTGTCTTCTTGTACTTCGCGTCCCAGGGAGCCTTCTCTTCGAAGTACTCGGCGTTCTGCGCGAGCTTCTCCATCTTCGTAGTCAGCGCCTGGTCGGTAACACTAACGAAGGCCTGCGAGCTGGCCTTCATGCCATTCGCGTCGCGATAAATCTCGATGAAGTTGTTGGCAAAATCGACCTTTGCGTTGTTCTGCACCCACAGCGTGTCGAAGTTGATGAGGTCGTCATATTCGCCGGTCTGGTAAAAGCGAATCAGGGCGCCGATTACCTTCGCCTGCTGCGGATCGGCGACAGCTTGCGCTTTGGCAAGATACTCGTTCGCACGCTTCAGAAACGTCGCGTACAGTCCAGGCGGCACCGAGCCATCGGGAGTGCCGGCACGATATACCTCTTCCTTCAGCGTACCGTTGGGCTGCTTCACAACTCGCGAATTCAGCGGATACTTCGACTTGAAGTCCTTCAGGTCGGCCAGGGTAACGCCAGGACCGTAAAACGTGTTGGCGCTCGACTGAACGATGTCTTTGCCACCCTGCGGACTCTTGGCGGTCGTCATCGGCTCGAATTCCGGATCGAAAATCGATGCCTTCAACTCGCCGAGTTCCTTCGTGAGCGCGTCCTGGCTGTTAATCGCCGGCAGATCGCCATACGGCGAATGAAACCCTCCGTTCTTTCGCGCCTTCAAGGCCGCGGCTTGCAACTCTTGGAAGGTGAAGTCGGGCACAAACTTCTGGGCCGTCAGATCGTTGTGATTACCGCGATTGCCCCAAAAAAGTTTTGCGTACTCGACGATCTTCGTCATCGTCGCCGGATCTATGCCCGCCGGATGGGAGACAATCTCTTCCAGTAAACGTTTCTGCCGCAACCCATACCACGAAAGCTGGTCGTAGATGATTGGGTCAATTGCAATGGCCGCCTGAGTGAGCCAATACGCCAGCTCCTTCTCCTTTGGCGTCAGGTCCCGGAAGCTTTCGGCGTGAATCTGAACGAATCCCGTATTGCCAACCCGATCGACGAGTTCGCCGGGAGATTGGTTTTTGGGTGCAACTGATTTCGAGGCTTGGGTCTGGGCCAGCATAGGAGTGAGAAGTGCAGCCAACAACAGAGCGAACAAACCAGTACGCAGTATCATGTCAACCCTCGCAAACACCACAATTTATGAACTCACCATGGTAAACGAGGCGGCGCCGGGATGCGGACGAGAAGCCGGATGATACCTTAGGAGCCATCCCCGCTCCCCCGGGGTGCTGGCAGGGAAGGACTATGACGGAAACGGGAACGAAAATGGATACCCATGCAGATTTGAAGCGGCAAGCTGCCGAGTATGCGGTTCGCTACGTGGAATCCGGAATGGCTGTCGGACTGGGAACAGGCTCGACCGCGATCTTTGCCGTGCGCTACATCGGAGAGCTTCTACACACCGGCGCTTTAAGAGACATCGTTGCCTTCGCCACCTCGCGCGTCACAGCCGAGGAAGCAGTTCGGCTAAACATCCCTATGTTGACTGATGACCTGCCCCGCTCACTCGACGTCACCATTGACGGAGCTGACGAGGTCGATCCGCGACTGAACCTGATAAAGGGTGGTGGGGGGGCGCTCCTGCGAGAGAAGCTCGTGGCGCAGAGCACCGCGCGTGAGATCATCGTGGTCGACGAAAGTAAATTGTCGCCCTGCCTGGGCACGCGTCATTTGCTGCCGGTGGAAGTGCTGCCTTTCGGCTGGCGCTCGGTGCTTCACTATCTTGAGTCGTTGAGCGCGAAGTGTGTGGTTCGCACCGACTCGAACGGGAAGGAATACCGCACCGACCAGGGCAACATGATTCTCGACTGCGATTTTGGACCGATTGCGGATCCAGCCCAACTTGCAACTCAACTGGAGCGCCGTGCCGGGATCGTCGAACACGGGCTTTTTATCGGCCTCACTCATCTGTTAATCGTGAGCGGCCCGAATGGCGTTCGCGAGCTGTCTCCTCCCGTGGGATGAAAATGCGCATTGCGTTCCGGCAATGTATCTGGTGAAATGAATACCCAAACTTTCGACCAGACCAGGAGGTCGCTGTGAAGAACGCGCCCAAGAACGAAGTCTCGCGACGCCAGCTAATTCAAACCGGGCTGACCACTGCGGCTGCTGCATTCCTAGCCGGTGGCTTGGACCTCACCTTCTCTACTCCGGCACAGGCGCAGTCCAACCTCACGCCTGATGAGGCATTGAAAGAGCTGATGGACGGCAACAAGCGCTTCACTTCCGGGAAGCTGACCTCCTTCGACCACGACCTCGCCATCCTCAAGCAACATACCGAGGAGAAGCAGGAGCCCTTCGCCGCAGTGCTGTCGTGCGCGGATTCGCGTGTACCGGTCGAACTGATTTTCGATCAAAGCATCGGACACATCTTCGTGACGCGTGTGGCCGGCAATGTGGTGACGCCGGAACTGATCGGCAGTCTGGAGTACGGCGCCGCCGTGCTTGGGACGAAGGTGATCCTGGTGATGGGACACTCGAACTGCGGCGCGGTGAAAGCCACGATGCAGGGCAAAGAAGTCCCCGGGCAGATCAGCTCGCTGTTCCCGCACATTCAGCCAGCCGTCGATCAGGATGGGAAAGATGTCGCGAACACGACCAAAGCCAACGCCAAGATCCAGGCCGATCTGTTGAGTAAATCCTCGACGGTGATCTCTGGCATGGTGAAGTCTGGCAGCGTGAAAGTGCTGCCTGCCTATTACGATGTCGGGAACGGCTCTGTGACGCTCCTACAGTAGGCTAGCCAAGCAGGTTACCTATTCCTGCGCGGCGACGAGATACTGTTCGAACTTGCCATTGGGCATCTGATAGATGTTGATGCCTACGGTTTTTCCAGGGAACTTCACTTCGTAATTCATGTGCGTCATACCACCGCGCAGCGAATTCGACGTCTGCTTAAAGCTTTGCACTTCGCCTAACGCCGTAAGGCTTGTCGAGTAATCGTTCAATGCCTGTTGCGTGAAGTAGGAGTTCGCGTTGTCGGTGAACAGCGCGCGTTCGATCTTGCCTGCCCTCAGATCGTCAAACACTTTGCGCACCAGGGCGTCCTGCTTGGGGTCGCTGACGTTCTTGCTTTCCAGGAATCCGGTCAGGATCTGGCGGCCGATCTCGCCCGCCGCTCCGATTGCATCCTGGTTCGTCAGTATTGCAACCGCGAACTTATCATCGGGCAGCACGATATTCTCTGCGACAAATCCCGACACTTCCCCGCTATGCTCAAGCATGCGATGGCCTTTTGCGGTAGTGACCCGCATGCCCAAGCCGTATTGTGTGCCGACTCCATTCTTGAGCAGCATCTCAGTCTCCATGGCCAGGTAGGACGCGGGTTTGAGCAACGACTCGTTCATCAGCGAAATGTCCCATTTCGCCAGATCGGCAGGGGTCATTGCCAGTTCGCCGGCAGCGAACATCCAGCCCGGCCCTTCATGTGGCGCCGGACGCAACGGGCCCAACGCGTACCGGAAGTATCCCTGAGGGTCGTTGTCCGGCAGCTTCTTCGCGTTGGTATCGAGTGCGCTATCCAAGCCGAGGGGCGTCAGGATGTTTTGGCGGATGTAAGTGAACAGCGGCTGTCCTGAAACTTTCTCGACGATATATCCCGCGATAACGTAATTCGTGTTGCTGTACTGCCACTTCGTTCCCGGCTCGAAATCGAGCGGAATACGCGCCCAGCGATCCAGAATCTGCTGTGCCGAAATCGGTTTCTCCCAGTCCGGAATCATGTAGTCCTGGGGAGCGTAGTCCTGGTAGCCAGATGTCATCGACAGCACCTGGCGCAAGCTGACGTCGCTGGCGCGCGTGAGGTCGGGCAACCACTTGCTGATCTTGTCGTCGAGCGAGAGCTTGCCCTGTTGCTGAAGCATGAGTACAGCGGTCGCGGTGAATTGTTTACTGATAGACCCGATGCTGTAGGGCATCTGTGTCGTCGCAGCTAGCTTGGGCGCGAGTCTCGCGTCGCCATAAGCTTGCGCATAAACGACCTTCCCGTCTTTAACGATCGCCAGAGAAGCACTGGGCACTCCAGTAGTTTCCAGCACCTTGTGCGCGATGTCGTCGATGTTGGCGTGTTGCTGGGCAGTAGATGTCGAATCAGGCTGTGCCTGAAGCGTGGCAACTCCCAGAAAGAGAGCAAGCAACAGGCTGACTACAGAATGGGAAGATTTTGAATGCATGATGTGATCCCGACGGTAGGAATTTAGACAGTAATGTGCCCGAAGGGCGTTGTCGAACCCAACAACGTTGACCCGGCCGGAGAAAGTTAGATTTTTCCAGAGTGCTCCAGCTTCGCGCTTTCAGCACTCGGTGCTTCTCCTCGTTCGCTCGCGACCGCGTTGACGGCCATCGCCATTGAACCTGCAGGCTTGCGTTCGATGGGCTGCGGAGTATAGCTATCGAGCAGCTTTCGGTGCATGCTATACAACGCAAGCTCCAGGCGATCAGCCACTCCGAGCTTATCGTAAATCTTGCGCAAATAGTTCTTCACCACCTGCTCCGTGGTGCCGACCTGTACAGCAATATCTTTGTTCTTCAGGCCTTGGGTGACACCGCTTATGATCAGCATCTCTTTCTCGCTGAACCGCAGTGCCTGCTTGCCACTGCCAAGCTGCGCCTGGCTGCGATACGCATCGATAATCCAGTTCACGCCCTGATTATCGAGCCAGGTCTCGCCCGCCGAGACCTTGCGAACGCAACGCACCAGCAATTCCGGGGATACCGAACGCGTAAGAATCCCGCGAACCCCCCGGCGCAGGTAATCCACGGTTTCGTGCTCCGAAGAGCGCTGGCTGACCAGGATGACTTTCGCGGGCGGCAGTGCCCGGCGTATTACTTCGCTCACCGCTTCGGCCGGAGTAAGAGACAGTCCCGCCTCAAACAGCAAGACGTCTCCCTCGGTTTCGCTTACCGTGGCTAACGTTTGCGCCAGACTGTCGGTTTGAGCGACGACCTCAAGATCTGGCTCCTGAGTGAAAATCTTGCTCATTCCCGCTCGAAAGATAGCTTCCGAATCTGCAATGATGATGCGGATGTTGCTCCCTTGAATGTCCATGGGCTCGTCCTGTACCGGGCGCGTAAATTGTTACAGCGAGCAGCACTCTCCCGACAACTCGAGAGTTCATTGCTGCTCGAAACGATATTCGTCAATAGCGACCGCTACGATGTGCCCCGAACCCTCCTGGACACTGCGTACCACGCGGCCGCTGCACTGCACCAACACATCCTCCGCTGCTCCGAGGGTCTCACCGGGCATGCGGATGGTGAACTGTACGACTTCACCCACCCCAATTTCAGAGTGGGTAAGAAACAAAATCCCTCCTGCCGAAATGTCGCGCGTTTCGGCCAGGTATTCCCCGGCTTCACTTCTAAGCGAGACTGGCAGATGTAGCGGAAATCTTATCGCGTTACGAAAATCGGGTTTCTGGCCACAGGACATGAGGAGTTTCTCTAGGATACTCCGACATTTCAGGAACTTGAAGTTACTAAAGTACCACTAGGTTACCGCACATGCAAAACATATGCGCTTGTTTTACGACAAGTTCCCAATATGGTAACGCAGATAATGTTACCACATGTTAACTCAAACGCAGTAACGAAATGCTCACTCCCTTCGCGGCAAGGCAGGCGCTTTGTCGCCGAGGACGATGGTTTCCTTCGCTCCTGGCGCTATTTTGAACACAAGAGTCGAAGTCTTAGTGGGGCCGAGCGCGATTACTAAACCGATAATCTTGAAGAGCGCTGCCGAGCGTCGAACTAGCGCCCGTAACTTACTGGGGCATGAGGAACGCTCCGAAAACGATCGAGAATCCGATATGAAAAGTATGCCCAGGGAAACTGATAGTAAGTCTTCAGCGGCTACGAATTCCGGGTTGGACCACAGCTTTTCCTCAGAAATGTGACCCGCCTGCCGTAATGCTGCCTTGCTTCACGGCGCTTGCGCGCCGATAATAGTATCTTCGCCTTTTGTTCGACTCGCTGTTGGAGGCCCGGTGTGCGGCATTCAGTAAAGGAACAAAGCGCTTTCCTGTTCGACGCGGACGCACCTCGCGAGCAGACGCCGACCTTTGTTCCAACCGACGCGCAGCGCGAAGCCATCGAGCACGTGGACGGTCCTATGCTGGTCGTCGCCGGGGCAGGTACCGGAAAGACGACGGTTCTGACGCAGCGCATCGCACGTTTGCTGCGAGAAGGACTCGCCAAGCCACACGAGATTCTCGCCATCACTTATACGCGCAACTCAGCCCACGATTTGGTGGTGCGATTGGCGGAAGCGTGGCTCGGGAGCAAGGATGAACGAGCGGTTCGCCAGGTGCTCAACTCCGGCGTCAAGGTCGGGACATTCCATGCTTACTGCTATCACCTGCTCTGTGATGCCCGGCGTCGTTTCGAGCTGATCGATGATCAGGACCTCTATGTGCTCCTGCGCCGCGACATCGACGAGTTGCCATTGGAGCACTTCATCAACGCGGGAAATCTCGGACAATTTCTGCGGGATCTGCTGGACTTCTTTCGCCGCTGCTCCGACGAACTGCGCGGCCCTGACGACTACGACCGCTATGTCGCCGACCTGATGGCGGGCAAGGAGAAGCCGCCTCGCGTTTGCAGCTCGAAGCAGACGCTGAGCGACAACGAATCTATCGCGCGCTGCCGTGAGATTGCTGGCGTCTTCCGCCGCGTGGACGAGAAGCTTGCGGTCGCCGGCATGGGAACATACGGTGACGTGATCAGTCGCGCGCTGGCGCTACTGGACGACGCCAATCCTGAATGGCTGCACCGGGCGCAGGAGGGCGCGCGCTTCCTGCTGATTGACGAGTTCCAGGATTCCAACGTTGCGCAGATCAAGCTGGCAAAGCGGTTGGCCGGCAACGAAGCCAACGTCTTCGCGGTTGGCGATCCCGACCAGGCAATTTATCGTTTTCGCGGCGCGACCAGCGGAGCCTTCGATCAGTTCCTGGCAGCGTTTGGACCCGGCCGCGTGAAGCGCGTCACCATGCGCGAGAATCGTCGCTCAACGCAAGCAGTGTTGAGCAACGCCTACCAGGTGATCGCCCAGAATCCGGAGATTGCGACCCTGGCGCTGCCGGGCAGCGAGAAGTGGCAACGGCTTCCGCTCATTCACGCGCGCACCGCTCCTGAGCCGGCACCTGTGCCGCCGGTTCGCGTGCGGGGCTGCATCGGCAAGGGCAGCGAAGCTGCGTTCGTGGTCACGCAGATCGAGCGCATGCACAAAGCCGGGCGCCCGTGGCGAGACTTCGCCGTGCTCTATCGCCAACACAGTCATCGCGACGACGTGGTTCGTCTATTGCGCGAACACGGCATTCCGTTCGAGGTTGAAGGCGTCAGCCTGATCGAGATCACCCAAATCCGTGACTTGCTGGCGGCGATCCGATTTATACAGAGCTCGGACGCGGTGAGCGCGGTTCGCGTGGCATCGCTTTCGCAATATGAAGTTGATGGTGCGGCGCTTCGCACCGCATTCGCTAACGCAGGCGACAACCTTCAGGCGGAGGCGGAACTCGCGAAGCTTAACGGCGGCGAGGCGGTGTTGACCGCGCTGTCGGAAGCACGCCGCCTGCTTGCATCCGCTGATGGTAAAGCGAAGGCTGCGGTCGCCGTCGCGCATCAGTGCTTCGCCATGCCGCGTGACAAAAATTGCGAAGCCTTCGCTGAGTTTGTCGATCGCTGGGCGAAGAAACCGGCGGCGCTTTCGGGCGAGGGCACGCTGGGCGAGTTCCTCGAATATCTGGAGCTGTTCATCGAAGGCGGAGGCAAAGTCTGCCGGCCGGAAGATGACGGGGAAGGAACGCCGGTGACTCTTCTGATGGAGTCAGGAAAAGAGGAGCGCACAAAAGAAGCGAAAGATGCCGTTCGCCTGATGACCGCACATCAAGCCAAGGGCCTTGAATTCCCCGTAGTCTTCGTGGTGCGTGTGGGATCGCAGACCTTTCCTGCCAAGTACCAGGAAGAGCTGGTGGAATTTCCTGGGGCGCTGCGCAATCGCGAGAACCTACCCGAGGACGACCCGAAATCGTTGCACGAGCAGGAGGAACGACGCCTCTTTTATGTAGCTGTGACGCGTGCGGAAGATGAACTGTTTCTCACCGGCAGGCCGGCCGGCAAGAAAGACCTGACGCCCGCCGGATATCTGCGCGAATTGGTTGCGCTGAAGACCGGACCACTCTCTGGGCAGCTTGAATTCCTGGATGTGCCTGAAGGTACCCTGCTGCCGACCGTACATGCCGGTACTGCCGCGCTGCCGCGGGTGCATGCCTGGATGGCGCTGCCTCCACTCGACACAACGCGCATCCTTCGCTTGAGTCCGAGCGCCATTGAGAGTTATTCGTATTGCCCGCTTCGCTTCAAGCTGGAAAGAGACTGGAACTTGCCGGAGGAACCGGGAGCGGCGATGCAGTTTGGCTCGGCGATTCATACCGCACTGATGGGCTACTTCGACGCGCAGCGCAAGGGAAAGAGTCTCGATGCTGAAACAGTGATCGCGTCGTTTCTCGACGAGTTTGCCAAGGCGAAGATCGACGAACCGCTGCAACGCGAGCTATTCGAAAAAAAAGGCCGGCGGCAACTGATTGCATTTCTAAACTCACCGGCTGCGAAGCCGCACGGCCGCGTGGCAATGATCGAGCAGCGAATTGAGCTGAACATCGCCGGCGCGAAGGTGACCGGCCGCATCGACCGCGTTGACGAAGACGAAGATGGACTGACCGTTATCGACTACAAGACCGGACGAGCGAAAACGCAGAAACATGCAGACGAAAGCCTGCAGCTTTCCATCTATGCGCTTGGGTTGAACACCGGCAAACCGGTTAAGGCCGTGGTCTTCGAAAACCTGGAAGACGGCAGCACCATG
Source organism: uncultured Acidobacteriaceae bacterium (assembly GCA_963846795.1). Classification (GTDB taxonomy): domain Bacteria; phylum Acidobacteriota; class Terriglobia; order Terriglobales; family Acidobacteriaceae; genus CAVVDY01. The sequence continues at coordinate 333,206 of CAWJXJ010000006.1, read as the reverse complement.
GTCGCCACACGCAATTCGCGACAACTGTCCAAAGCAGAGGAGGAGGTTGTTGAGGCGGCGGAAAACATCAAGGCCGGCAACTTCGAGCCCAAGACGGGTTTCCACTGCAACTGGTGCGCCTATCGCGCGCTCTGTCCGGAGCAAGAGCTGGTGCTGATTACGAAGAATTGAGAAACGCTTTTGGCTTTTGGCTTTCGGCTTTTGGCTCTTGGCTCTTGGCCGGACGAATCCTTCTAGGTGTCATCCTGAGCGAGGACACCGAGCAACGCGAGGTGGCCGAGTCGAAGCACCCCTACCGCAACGGGAATCGCCGCTATAGAGGTCCTTCGACTGCGCTCTCCGCCTTCGGCAGATCGCTCCGCTCAGGATGACAGGAGAGTAGAGGTTTATTGCCAACAGCTAAGAGCCAATAGCCACGAGCCGCTTTTCTGCTACTCTCCAAGAACCCATGACTTCGCGAGCCAATGCCTGGGCTGCGCTGGCGGTGCTGACGGCACTCAACTTCGTCAATTACATCGACCGCTCCATTCTGTTTGCGGTGCAGGAGCTCATCAAAACCGAGTTCGCGGTCAACGACAAAGATATCGGTTTTCTCACCTCCGCCTTCTTCATTTGTTACATGGTTGCCGCGCCGCTAATCACGCCGCTCGCCGACCGCTTTCCTCGCAGATGGATTATGGCCGCCGGCGCATTTGTCTGGAGCGCCGCGACACTGCTCACCGCTATCACACACAATTACGACGAACTGCTGCTGCGGCACGTCATTGTCGGTATTGGTGAAGCGACGTTCGTCGTCTTCTCCCCCGCGTATCTCTGCGACTTGTTCCCGGAACGAATGCGCGGCAGAGCACTGTCCATCTTTTATCTAGCGATCCCGGTGGGGACTGCCTTCGGTTACATCATCGGAGGCCAACTGGGTGCCGCGCATGGCTGGCGCATGCCATTCATGATCTGCGCCGCGCCTGGTGTTCTGCTGGCGTTCGCTGTACTCGCGCTGCACGAGCCACAACGCGGCGCGAGCGATCATATCGCCGACAATCTTGAACGCGGCACATTGCTCGGACTGGCACGAAACAAGGCATATTGGACCGTTTGCCTGGGCATGGCGATGATGACCTTCGCGGTTGGCGGTTTGCAGGTTTGGATGCCGACCTTTCTGATGCGCATGCGCGGCGTATCGCTCGATCACGCGAACACTGTCTTCGGTGGCCTGACGGTCGTGGCCGGAACGGTCGCTACCCTTTTCGGTGGCTGGCTGGGTGATCGCCTGCTGCGCCGCACCCGCTCGGCCTATCAGTTGATATCAGCGATCGGAATGTTGCTGTCCATCCCGGCGATGCTGGTCGCGCTGTTTGTTCCGGGAACGATCATGTACGTCGCAATTTTCGCCGGCGAATTTCTTATCCTGGTGAACACCGCGCCACTTGAACGCCGCGCTGGTCAACTCGGTCAGCGCGCGCATCCGGGCAACGGCGGTTGCGGTGAACGTCTTCACCATTCATCTGCTGGGCGATGCGTTTTCGCCTACGCTGATTGGAGCCATCTCCGATAAGACAAATTTGCGGACAGGCTTTATGGCCGCCGTCGTCGCTGCTGGAATTTCTGCAGCGGTGCTGTTCTATGGAATGCGCTTCGCGCCCCAGCTGCCCGGATCCGAACTGGAGGGCGACATCATGCCGGAAGGGGCTTCAGCCTAGATGCACGGACATTCGCTGGGCGGGACCGTGAGCTGGATCTTCAGCGTCTGTCTGGGAGCAGTCTGGCTGTCGCGCATCGTCATCGTGTGGCTGAATCGCAAGAGCGTGGCTGATATCAGCGCGCCTGAGTATGGGGTTTCGACGAAAATCCCCACCCCGCCAAACGAAGGCGGAATGGGGCACCCTGATCTTCACCCTGATCTTCACCCTGATCTTCGCGGCGCAATGCCACGCGTAAGCATCATCGTTCCCGCCCGCAATGAAGCCGAACACATCGATGCGGCACTTGTATCGCTGTTGCAGCTCGACTATCCCGATTACGAAGTGATTGCGGTTGACGATCGTTCTGAAGACGCGACCGGCGCCATCATGGACCGGGTCAACTCCGAATGGCGGGAGCGCGGAGAAGCATCGCATCATCGGTTGAAGGTACTGCATGTCAGCGAGCTTCCGCCCGGATGGCTGGGGAAAGTACACGCCATGTGGAAGGCCGCACAGCAAGCCACGGGCGAGTGGCTGCTGTTCACCGATGCCGACGTGGTATTTCGCAGCGACGCACTGATGCGGGCGATGGTTTATGCGGAGCGCGAGCGTGCCGACCACGTCGTGCTCTTCCCCACCATGGTGATGCACACAATCGGAGAGCGCATGATGATGGCGTTCTTCCAGTCACAGTTCGTATTTGCGCATCGGCCGTGGAAGGTTGCCGATCCGAAATCGCGTGACGCCATGGGAGTGGGCGCGTTCAACCTGGTTCGCCGCTCCGTGTACGAAAAGATCGGAACGTACGCGACGCTGCGCATGGCTGTGCTCGACGACATGATGCTGGGGGAACTGGTGAAGCAAGGCGGCTTTCGCCAGCGCTGCGTCTTCGGGCATAACCTGCTGCGCTTGCGCTGGGTGGTCGGCACCTTCGGCATGGTGCGCGGCCTGACGAAAAACTTCTTCGCCATCCTGCGCTTCAACGTTGTGTTCGCAATTGCCGCAATTTGCGGGGTGCTGCTTATCAATGTGGGGCCGTTCGTAGGAGTGTGGCTGGCGCAAGGCTGGGCACGCATCGGCTATGGGTTGGCGCTCGCGGCCATCGCGGCGATGTATTGGGGCATGGCGAGCATGAGCGACATCTCGGTAATGTATTTCTTCCTACATCCCATAGCAGCGTTGCTGTTCGCGTTTGCGATGGCGCGTTCGGTGGTCGTGACCTTAGCGCGCCGAGGAGTTGAATGGCGCGGCACGTTCTATCCATTGCCGGAGTTGAAGCAGTTCGAAAAAACATCGTCGCGATGGAATTGGATTTAGCTCGATTCCCGGTGGGCGTGCCGTATGTCGTCCCCGGGGGACTTGGGTTTCACAACTGATGCCTACCCAGCACTCCGGCCAACAGATGGCCTACGTGCTGGGCTGTCATCACACGCCCTGCGGGCTCCGGATATTTGCGATTGCGAACCAAACAGGCCAAAGGCCAGCATTTCCGCAAAAGTACAACAGCAGGTCCTTCGCTGCGCTCAGGATGACAACTCACAAAATTACCGCTAGCCAGGCTCTAGCTGATGGCTGATGGCTGGGAGCTGAGAGCTTCTTCACTTCGTCGGCTCCATTCGCAACGCATCGTTGAAGCGATTGAAGTAGTTGAACAGCCCGATCGCCGCCAGTAACTCGATGATTTCGCCCTCGTCGTAATACTTCCGCAGCTCGGCCCAGAACTCATCGTCAACCAAGTGAGGATCGCGGGTAACCCGCTCGGCCAAATCCAGCGCCGCTTTCTCGCTGTCGGTAAAATCCGCCCGGTTACGAAATTCGGAAAGGTGTTCGATCTGCTCGTCGCTCCATCCGTGCCGTCTTGCCAAGACGGTGTGGGAGGCGAGTCAATACTCGCAGCGATTGATCTGCGATGTACGAACGATGACAAGTTCTTTCAGCTTGGCAGGAACCGTGCCGGTATTCATGATCGCGCGGAAGTGGGCGATCATGGTGCGGAATATCTCCGGGCGATGCGCCACGGTGCGAAACATGTTGGGAATGTTGCCCCGCTCCGCGATGTAAGTGTCGTAGATTTTCGCGGTTTCCTGATCGACCTGATCTTTCTCGAGACGCTCAATTCTTGGCATAGGAAGATTGTATGCTGCGCCAAACAAGTCGCGTTCATAATCACGCAGACGCGGAGCACCGATGCGGTTCTAGCCCCACGCATCGGAGTCTGTTACGAAACAGGTGCCGTCCGCTGAAGCGGACTCCCGTTTTTCACTTATGCCTACCCAGCATTGAAATGCTGGGCTAAGATCTGTTGTCCCTGCGGGACAGAAGTATGGTTTGTGCCGCCGTATAAGCTCAACCGTGAGCTTCGCAACAGCCGTTCACGCGCGAGGCTAGCCTCTCATCGGCGCTCCGCGCCTGGGGTTCCTACTGCTCGATTGGCAGCCGATTCAATATGCGGATACAATACTTTTCCGTTCGTACTATTGGGGATTTAACACATCATGACATCTTCACGCCGTCGTTTTCTGGGCGTCAGCGCAGGTGCCGCTGCCGCAGGAGTACTCACAGCCGCCACATCTTCCCCAGCAGCGCAATCCGAGCCGGACAAGCTTCCGCCGTCTATCGCTGCGCTGAAATCGCGCAAGAGTGAAGCGGTTCCCATCAGCGCCGAGGAGATGAAAACCCGAGTGGAGCGCGCTCGTCAGCTCATGAACCAAAACGGATTGCAGGGAATCGCGATCACCAACGGCAGCTCGCTGACGTATTTCAGCGGAGTGCAGTGGTGGGTGAGCGAACGTTTCTTTGGCATGTTCCTGCCGGCCAAAGGCGAGCCGTTCTTCGTCTGCCCGGCGTTCGAAGAAGGCCGCGCGCGCGAGCAACTGTCGCGGGGACCGTTCGAAAAGGCCGACGTCCGCACCTGGCAGGAAGACGACAATCCGTATGAGCGCGTGCAACAGGGCATGGCCGATCGCGGGCTGAAGAGTGGCAAACTTGGCATCGAGGAAAAGACGCCATTTGTGTTCAGCAACAACATCGGCATGGCGTTGCCGGCCTTGCAGATTGTGAGCGCGACTCCAGTCACTGCCGGCTGCCGGATGATCAAGAGCGATCACGAGATCGCGCTGATGCGACTGGCGGCGCATGTAACGCTCGCTGCTTATGCCGCCGCCTATCACGCGTTGGAACCGGGCATGACGCAGCAGCAGTTTGCCGAATTGGTGCAACTCGCTCATCAGCAACAGGGCTTCACCGGCGGCGCCGAGGTGCAGGTGGGCGAATACTCCGCGTTGCCGCACGGATCGATTCAACCGCAAGAGATCCGCGAAGGAGCCGTTTGCCTGATGGACGGCGGCTGCACCGTCGAGGGCTACGCTTCCGATATCAGCCGGACGTTTGTCCTGGGCAAGCCGACGGCCAAAATGAACAGCGTCTTCGAGATTGTGCACAAGGCGCAAGCCGCTGCCTTGGCGACCGCCAAGCCGGGCGTTCCCTGCGAGAACGTCGATGCTGCCGCGCGCAAGGTCATCGTCGATGCGGGCTATGGTCCGGGCTATAAGTACTTCACGCATCGCCTGGGACACGGCATGGGCATGGACGGGCACGAATGGCCGTACCTGGTGCGCGGCGACAAGCTTCCCCTGCACGAGAACATGACGTTCAGCGACGAACCGGGCATCTACATTCGCGGCGAGTTCGGCGTGCGGCTTGAGGACGATATGCATATCCTGGCGAATGGCGCCGAGTTGTTTACGCCCCAGAGTTCGTCACTCGAGGATCCGTTTCCGGCGCACGCGTCGTAAGTTGACCTACGCGATCTTCCGCTTGGCCGGCTGGTGAGCGACCGCTGCCAACTGCGCTGCCGAGGCCTCAACGCGATACAGCATGCGGCTGGCGTTCGCGAACCGCAGCTTGTACGGATACTCACCTGTCATGTAGTCGCAGCTCAAGCCTTGCTGCAGCGAAAGCGCTGTTGCCTCGAAGAGCAGAGCCACGCCCGGCGAGTACACCGCCCACGCGGGATCGAAGTAAATCGTATAGAAGCGGCGAATCTCGCCGTCGAGAAAGGTCACCAATCCCGCGACCAGGCAGCCATCTCCATCCTCGAGCGTGAACACCTGGCACGTCTCTGCTTCCAGCGCCGCAGCAGCCACCATGAACTCGCGTCGTCTCTCATCGCGAAAAACGTTGTTGGCGTCTGCCGCGAACTGCTCGCACTTCAGTTGGTATATCCCCCTGACCTGATCACTTTCGGCGCCGGAATATCGCTGCAGCGTCACACCCTTTCTTTGCAGTCGGCGCAGTTGGCGTGCAGCGCGAGTGTGTATCGAACGAAACTGGATCGCGGTGATGGTCGCGGCATCAACCCACGGCGCGCGCGCGAACTCGACGGGCTCGAACTGCCTCCAATGGAGCGCTGCGTTCTCCGGCTGCACCGCACTTACTAACAATGGCTGATCGAACTCCGCTATCATCTGCCATGCGGCTTGAAGTACGCGCTCATCCCCTGCGTGCAGCAGGTCGCGATAGTCGAATAGGTTTTCTCCCATCAGTTCAAGCCGGCCCCCCCCGATGTGAGCTGCTGCCGGAATGATGGCTGCTCCGTTGTCACTCTCAGCCACGCACACCAGAGGCGCCAAGCGGTCGCCGAAGGTCTCTGCCGCCAGCCGGTTCCACTCGAAGCTTTGAAAGATGGTCTTCGGGCTCCGGCGAAACACATCGCTCCACAACGGACGCAGCCGATCCAACTCAGCCACAGATCTCGCCACCGTTCTTCGCAGCGAACGCGGAAAGGACGACACGAGAGGTTGGAAGCGGAGACGATGCGGCAGGTTGTGAGCTGCTGGCGGCGCTGAGGCGCGGGTTGAATTCTGTCATCCCTACGGGACTCGTCCTCTCTTTCCAGTGCTTGCGTTTGCGTGGCTCAACCGAATCGCAAACGGACAGCTCTAAAATACGCACGGACGCGTTTGCTGTTGCTGACACGGCGTGTGGTGCGCCGCTCAACCTACTTCTTCCCTTCCGAAGGCGGGTAGTTCTTGAACAGCTTTGTGATGGCCTTGTCCAGGTTCTTGATGTTCTTGTTGGAATTGTCTTTGATGGTGTCGGTCACCGAGCCGCGCCACTCCAACTCGTGAGTCTTGGCATTCGCCATCTCGACCACCAGCGTGCCTTCTTTGGTGATGAACGTGGAGTAGGTCACAGTCTGCGGACCACCCCACCACGGGCCCCATCCCCACGCCGGACCGAAGTTGTATCCCGTCCCTACCACCTGGCTCTGGTCCTTGATATGGCTGGTGTAGACCACCCAAAGGTCGGGATCCGTCCCCGGCATTGCCAGTTGCAATCCTTTCGCCTGAAGCTGCTGATTGACGCCGTCGGTGATGCGCTGGTCCCAGAGCCCGGTCGCAGGTTTCGGGCTGGGCTGCCAGGCATAGGTATGGAACTGCGAGAAATTTGTGCTGCGGTCCCAATCGACATTCGTCTGCTGGGCCAGGGCCGAGGCGGAAACGAGCATGCAAAAAGCCAGAGCGAGGAACAGCCGATTCGTTTTCAAAAGAAACTCCTTTGGGTGTCCGAGGACGTGAGCTGATTTGCGAGTTGCTGAATCATATCGTCACCAGCGGGGGAATGGGAAGCGCGTGCCATGTTTCCAAAGTTGTCTCACGCAAGGTCACGGCGAAGTCCCTCAGGGGCTGAAGCCCTACATTTCGCCGGCTGCTTACGGCGCGGCTGGAGAGGCTGCTGAAAAAACTCCGAAAGCGTTCTGTGTCGCGGACTAAAGGTCGGCTCTGGAACATCGAAATAAAAGGTCTTATCGGCACGACCAAGGTCGTGCCCTGACGCGAATCTTCGCTGATCCGAGTTTTTCAATAGCGTCTCCAGCCGTGCCCTTTCAAAGCCTTCTAGTCATGCGCGACAGCTTTGGTCCCGGCGGGTGTCGCCGCCATATATTCCTCCAGCACCGCGAGGAACTTCGCCAGCCACGCCGGATGCGCCGGCCATGCTGGAGCGGTTACCAGCATTCCGTCGACCACCGCGCCGGTCATGGCGACCTCAACATACTTGCCGCCCGCCAGCTCCACTTCAGGAGCGCACGCCGGATAGCAAGTCAATACCTTGCCGCGCACCGTGTCGGCCGCCGCCAGCAGTTGCACGCCGTGGCACAGTACGCCCATCGGCTTCTGCTGCTGATCGAAGTGCTGCACCATCTTGATCACGCGCATGTCGAGGCGCAAGTACTCGGGCGCACGTCCGCCGGGCACGATCAGCCCGTCGTAGTCAGCAAGGTTGACGGCATCGAAGGTGAAATTGAGCGCGAAGTTGTGACCACGCTTCTCGCTATAAGTCTGGTCGCCTTCAAAGTCGTGAATGGACGTGCGCACCGTATCGCCAGCCTTCTTGCCCGGGCAAACGGCGTGCACAATGTGTCCCACCGCCTGTAGCGCCTGAAACGGCACCATGGCTTCGTAGTCTTCGACGTAGTCTCCGACGATCATCAGCAGTTTGGCTTCTTTCACAGTCAGCTCCTTAATGGCACACAGTCTAGCAAGCGGCGTTCGCCGCGAATTGTGAGCGGATCACATGCAGGTGGCTCTCTTGGCCATTGGCGTTTGGCTCTTGCAATTCCTCGGCTGGTCCGAAGCGCGACGCCTAAGCCTCTCCCCCGATGAATGCGCGGGCTTCTCCACCATCGTTGCCGGCGCCGGATCGCAGCTACCATGTTTTCAAATGGAAGCCTTCGGATTTTCGGGTGGAAGCCCTCGGATTCATCCGAGGGGACAACTCGCTCCCCCGGATGGGCTTCAGCCCCGGCCAGCTAAGGCTTCCACCAGAGTAAGCTTCCGGCTTCAGCTCCCAGCTCAAAATCCCCACACATCACAATTTCTCTGAAATTCCGAAGCTTTAGAATCATTCACTTAGCCCAGAAATCCTTCTAAATGATTGAATAAGAACGAGTTGCACGCACTTACTTGAGCCGCAAGGACTTAGAGGAGGCTTCTGAAGCTGTATCGTGCTTCCCTGCGCTACGCTTCCACTCGCGTTTCTCAGCCCAGACACCAGCGCTAAAGCGCGTCTCATAACAGCCCTCCCAGCGCTGAAGCGCTGGGCTTAGATATGCTGTCCCTGCGGGACGGATGTGAAGTTTGTCCCACCGTCGTCGCCCATCGCGAGTTTCGCAACAGCCTGTGAATCGCGGGGCTTTCACCTTCCGCCGCGATGCGGCTGCCGCATGGTTTATCCCACCGCTTCGCATGTGCAAAGAGTCTGGTAACGAACTCGAATGCAGGGGCTCCCGCCCGGACTAGCTGTCGGCTGCCAGCTTCAGCTAATAGCCTTCGGGTGGAAGCCCTCGGATTTATCCGAGGGGACATCTCGTTCTCCCGGTGCTGGGCTTCAGCCCCGGCTAAGCTATGCTGCGCGTGCGGCGCGGGTTCCGGCGCAGAGACACGAATTCGCACCCGGCCAAGCGCCTCCGACAGCGCGGGATTCACCTGGCGTGCCTGTGCCCCCTTTCGACGAAACCTCGGCAAAACTGTGTTACGCCTTGACCGCGGCCGCATCTCGCTGCCGCGCAGGCTCCTCGCTTTGCGGAGGCTTGCGCGTGAACGCGGCTTCGACTTTGTGCCACCTGGCTCCGAAACACTCACACGAGACGACGGCCGCGGCGCGCCTTCACCCTTGCTCCGATCGGCAAGCAGCTTTTCGGCGGCCAGTTGAATGTTGCGATTGCGCGCGACTTCTTCGTAGTACATGCGCCGGGCACGACGCTCGCGCCGCTTGCGGATCGTTGCCCCTGCTGCGCCTCGCACTTCAGCACTGGCTCCTTCCCCGTCACGCTCGTAAATCGTCCATCAGCTCCACATCGTCAGCCGTGACGAATGGAGGCGAGCATCTTGCGGCACCCTGCAAGATCTTGCCGATCTCCGAGCGCACGCGGGGCATCGTTCCCATACATTCCAACGGCCAGGATTGTAGTGGGGCACCCGCATCCGTGGGCTCTTCAACTGGCGGGAAGGCCACTTCGGGATCGAGACTTAGGTCGAGGCTCGGCCGGGCAGATCGTGCTCGCGCTCGAAGGTATCCCACTCTGTGGTATGTACCTCATTGTGAGAGTCGAGCTGAAAACGTTGCGAATTTTCCCATGCCTGGCGGCTCTTCAGGTTCTGCATGGCGAGACGCAGCACAGTGGTGAGCAGGCGGGCGTGCTGCGGATCGATCTCGCGGTAAGCGATGGCGTCGGCCAGTTGCATGAGCGCGACCTGCACCGAGTACAGATCTTCGAGCAGCGGCAATTTCAGCCCCGGCGCCTGGTGACGCGCGCGCTCTCGCGCAGCCTTCATGCGGCGGCCAATCTGTTCGAGATGGAAGCGGCAGTAATCGCGATTGCGCAACGGCGCGGCCTGGCATAGCGCTCCGCTGGCAAGGACGTGGTGGCAGGTTGTTGTTTGTGGCATGTGGTTCTCCTTAATGCGGTGGAGTGATGCGGGGTGCGACTCCTTCTTGAGGCACGCAAGCCGCCAGCTCCCAGCTGCCAGCCGTCAGCTAAGGCGCGCCGGGTGAGAGTCTAGCTGGTGGCTGATGGCTGGAGGCTGGCAGCTTCTTTCGCACACTTTCCCAGTTTCGAGATTAAGCATATGTCAACCCAAAAGTCTGTGATATTAAGACGAGTCCGAGGGTACGAAAGTAACCAAGCTGGTTGAAGGCGGTAAGGGGAGGGCGGGAGCCACTTATTGGAGACTGTTTGTCGGCAATTTTCGGGGCAGCCCGGCGACCATCGATCCCACTCATTCCAACCGCAGGAATGAGTGGGGCAGCCGTGCGCGCAGCCGACTATTTTAAAGAGGCTGCTGGAAAGTTCGATGCCCGAGTCGCTCCGCGGACTAAAGTCCGCTCGCGTTGTGAAGAACAAAGAGCTTTTCGGCACGACCGAGGTCGTGCCCTGACGCGAACCGTCGCAAAGCAGTGTTTATCAGCAGCCTATACAGTCGGGCCCTGATACGAGACATCGATTCCACTCATTGCAACGGCAGGAATGACTCGTACACCTGGCGCTGCATTGCCCGGGATGGGTGTGACAAAGCTCATTGACCTGCCAGCGGAATGAGGCGAAACTTGTTGGTTCCATAGCTTCATACTTGCTTCACGCTGCTCGCCTGGGCGGAGCGACGGGAATCTCCGCCGGTCGCCATCCGCGGGCCGGAGATTCTATGCGTCGCCTCGTCCTCTTGCTTATCGTCTGCATTACGACTTCAGTTTTTTCGGCTGGACAAACCGTGACAACACTGGTGAATTTCAACCAGACGAATGGAATGTATCCGGTCAGCGCCCTGATCCAAGCCTCGGACGGCAACCTGTACGGCACAACCGAGGATGGGGGAAACGGAGGAGATGGCACGGTATTCAAAGTCACCTCGCAAGGCGTGCTGACCACGCTGCATGTGTTTTGCATGCAACAGGACTGTGCTGACGGACAGCGGCCTCGCGGCGGCCTGGTGCAAGCCACAGATGGAAACTTCTACGGTACAACCAGCCAAGCCGGCGGGACTCTCAAGTTCGGCACAGTTTTCAGAATTACTCCTCAGGGCGTACTAACCACCTTGCACAGCTTTGACAGCATGGAAGGCATGTCCCCTAACGCACCACTCGTGCAAGGCACCGACGGCAACTTCTATGGGACTGCCTATGAGGGGGGAGCTTGGGGTGACGGTACGGTCTTCAAGATGACTCCGTCGGGCGAGCTGACTACCCTGCACAGCTTCTACGTGATCACGGAGGGAGGTTACCCGAGGGCAGGGCTTATACAAGCCAGCGACGGGAATTTCTATGGAACCACCTCTTATGGCGAGAATTACGGTCGGGGTGCGGTCTTCAAAATCACTCCGCAGGGCACCGTGATCATCATGCATAACTTCGAGGTCTCCGAAGGTGCTGGACCTTTGGCGCCGCTCATCCACGCTGCAGATGGAAATTTCTACTCGACCACCAGTGCAGGCGGAGCTAACAATTCCGGCACCGTTTTCAGAATGAGTCCGGACGGCACCCTAACTACCATCTATAGCTTTTGTTCATTGCTGTATTGCGCTGACGGCGAAGAACCTGGAGCCGGATTGGTGCAAGCAACCGACGGAAACTTCTATGGAACGACCCCAACCAGCCCCATGACACCGGCACGATCTTTAAGATCACCCCGGAGGGCTCACTGACGCTCCTGCACGGGTTCAAATGGCAGGATGGCTCTGAACCTGAGGCCGGACTGGTGCAAGCCTCGGATGGCGACTTCTATGGCACGACCGTGTACGGCGGCCCGAACGCCGATAGGCAATGTGTTTCGCCTGAATGTTTTCCCCATTCTGTCTGTAACCAAGGCCGGCAGCGGTACGGTCAGCAGCACCGGCGATCGTCATATCTATTGCGGCGGCGCGTGTTCTTACTCGTATGTCGATGGGACGCAAATCACACTGAGCGCCGTGCCTGCTCCGGGATATACCTTCAGTGGCTGGTCTAGTTGTGACAACATAAACGGAAGCTACTGTTCGGTAACGATGGCGGGGGCGAGGAACATCACCGCGAGCTTTACTTCCGTTAGCGAAATTACGCTCACTTCGCTCACGTTCAAGCCTTCGTATGTGAGAGGCGGGCAGTTGTCGGCGGGGACGCTCACCTTGAGTGGGCCCGCTCCGGCAGGAGGACTGAGCGTTGCGCTCAGCAGCGATCATCCGGGTGTGGCGCATCCGCCGTCGTTCGTATTTGTACCCGGAGGCAAGAGCTCGGTGCAGTTCGCGGTGCAGACTCTTCCTGTGAAAAGCAACACGGCGGTGAGCATCACGGCTACGACGTCAACCTCTTGGGTGAGCGGAACATTGACGGTGGGTACGACGGCGCTTCCGCCGGCGCTGAAGTGAGCAATTAGCAATTAGCGAAATCCCACTCATTCCAACCCCAGGAATGAGTGGGGCACCCGAGCGCTTGGTGTTCAGGCTAAATGCTAAGTGCCAAGTGCTGTGGGCGGAGTATTCAAATCCCCACCCCGCCAAAAGAAGGCGGAATGGGGCACCCGAAGCAGAGAGCCAACTGCAGATCCCTCGGCTCCGCTGCCCGCCGCGGCGGGCTCGGGATGACACCGTGAATGATATGTGGATGATGAAGAGCTCAGAGCGAAGAGCGGGTTCCTCCAGTATCATCTACCGCGTATGAAACCGAACCGGTACTACGCCACTCCGGGCAAGCGCATTCGGCTGAAGGAGTACGATCCCGCCGACACGGGCAAGTATGAGTCGCACGCTCATGCGCAAAAGACGCTGAAGGAAAACATCGAGCTCCTGCAGCAATATCAGGACCTGCTGTATTCCGAGCGCACTTACTCGCTGCTGATCATTCTTCAGGCGATGGATGCCGCGGGCAAAGACGGCAGCATCAAGCACGTGATGTCGGGAGTGAATCCCGCGGGCTGCGAGGTGCACGCATTCAAGCAGCCGTCGCCAGAGGAGTTGGATCACGACTTCCTGTGGCGCTGCTACAAAGTGCTGCCGGAGAGCGGGAAGATCGGCATCTTCAATCGCTCATATTACGAAGAGGTGCTGGTGGTGCGGGTGCATCCCAAGTTTCTCGACGCGCAGCGCCTGCCGGGTTTTACCGGACCGAACAAGAAGTTCTGGAAGCACCGTTTCGACGCCATCAACGAGATGGAAAAACATCTGGTGCGCAACGGGACGGTGATCCTGAAATTCTTTCTGCACCTGTCGAAAGAGGAGCAGGCTAGGCGCTTTCTGGAGCGGATTGAAGACCCGGCGAAGAACTGGAAGTTCTCCGACGCCGACTTGCAGGAGCGGCTGCGCTGGGAGGATTACATGGCCTGCTATGAGGACATGATCAACCACACCAGCACCAAGCATGCCGGATGGTACGTCATTCCCGCCGATCACAAGTGGTTCACGCACCTGTGCGTGTCTGACATCATTGTCGAGAGGCTGAAGGATTTGAAGCTGAAGTATCCGGCGGTCTCGGCGGAACAGAAGGAACGGCTGCAAGCCGCGCGCGAGACGCTGGAGAGGAAGTAGTCCGCCCAGGTTAGCGTTTTGGGTGGAAGCCCTCGGATTTATCCGGGGAGAAAGGCTCTCCCCATGAACCGGGCTTCAGCCCCGGGCCAGCGCTGAAGCGCACGAGGATAACGCGGCGTGCATCCTCCTCATGAGAGGCTGTTACGAAACATGTGTCGTCGGCTGAAGCCGACTCTCGATTTCCCACCTGCGCCTACCCAGCATTGAAATGCTGGGCTAAGATCTGCCGTCCCTGCGGGACGGACGCATAATTTGTCCCAACCGTCGTTGCCCCATCGTGAGTGTCGTAACAGCCTCATGAATGCGGGGGCTTCCACCACTAGGTCGCCTTGTTTTACGGCAGGGGATCGGTGTACTCAGATGCGAATTGCCAGAACTCAGCCGCGCCGCCTTCGAGCTGCAGCAGAGTATCAATGATTGGCCCTGAGCGAGCCTCGCCGAATCTGTGCGAGAGTTCGACGAAGAACCGATAGCGATAGAGTTCTCGCAGGCCGACGGCAGCCCACGATCCGGCATGAATGCCGTCGTCCCATTTCTTGATCTGCGTGGGAGCGGGAAAGGTGAATGGGGTCTGCTCGCCTAAGTCCACCAGCTCGGCGGGATCGGTTTCGGCGCCTCGATAATCGACCAGGCACCATCCAAACCAATCCATCAGTTGGCGGCCCTTCTGGTAAGCCCACGCGTCGTTTCTAGCCGAGGGATAGATAAGCGCGTTCACCTGCTGCTGTCTGAGGAACCGCCCAATACTCTCGCTGAATCCGCCGCCTCCGAGTTCCATGGTGAGCAGGAAGGGCAACAGGTCGGGAAAGATAACAACGTCGCGCTCAAGAATAGGATAGTGGAATGCTCGCTTCTCGACGCAGAAGGTCTGCACCAGCCAGCGTTGCGCCTCAAGCAATCGCAGATCGAGGACACGGGGAATCGTGGCCTCGGTCACGGTATAAGGCAGGGTTAGAACGCGCAGAGCGAATGTTGGCGAGTGGTGTTCTGTCGCTCCACGCTCTTTCAGAAAGATAAGCGCCAGCAGGTTTGCGCCGTCCGTTTTCACGCCCTCGGCCTCAAGCAGCCGCTGGCCCGGCGGGTAGCAACTGTCGAGAACGGTACAGATCTGCCCATCGCGGCAGGAGCGGTAGGCGCGCATCTCGGCCAATAACGTCAGGTTGTCATCGCCCCGCAGATCGCGAGAGAGAGTGTGATAGCGCTGGCGCGGGAGGCCTTCGCCTCCGGAGAAGCGCCGGTTGGGACCGCGTTGAATCGTGACTTGCATGCGGTCCTCTTTGAATGCACCGAATGCCTCCTTCGCACGTGCTTTGATGGTGCTCGCATCGGCGGGAGGATCTTTCGGCCAGAAGTGAGGAAGGGCTGCCGCGAGCGCCTGGCGGGTGGCCGCGCTCAGGCTCGCAGCGTCGATCTGCTTAAGAAATCCAGCGAATTGGGTCAGAGGGATGTCCACGAGGCAATGCCGTATTGTGCCTCATATTGAGCAGTCATGCTTCAGTACAAGACGGGCGAAACCCGGCGGAGTCGTATTGACCCACCAGCTTCCGTTCGCCGTCACGCGACGGCGGCTTCAGCGGCGTGTCCGGCGCGGTGCATCAGGCAAAACTGCTCGCGCACGGAACAGAAATCGAAGGCATGGTCCAATTTTGTCAGCAGCAATACGCGGTGGACCTGATCGACAGCGTTCATCAGCTTGAACCCAGTTCCTCTCGATTGCGCCCATTCGTGGAGGCGCAACAACGTACCGATCCCACAAGCGTCGATGCCGTTTACCTGGGCCAGATTGAGGACGATGGTATCGGCGTCAGTCTGACGGGATGCGAGATCTCGCAACTTTGAACAGCCCTCGCCCCGCACAAGTCTTCCTGTCAGGTGAATGACCGTCGCGTCTCCTAATCTCTGGATGGTGGCGGACAACATCGCTGCCTCCCCTTTCTAAGATTTACGGTTTCGGGGGCCCACAGGTTCCGAATCCCGTGTCTACCTTCAAGACGAATGAGGGGTGTGGAAAAGGACAATTTCTGCGATTTTTTGTTTTTAGCACTCTCCGGGAATGAGTGCCAGTTGACACGCTATGACTAGGTACCTAGAATAAAGAAGCCGAAGTTTATCCTGCCTACGTCACATAAACTGCTGTATGGCAAGACTTTAGCTTAAGGGCGATGGAAACACCGGACAATATCGGAAGGCGTGAACGCGACATACTGACCGCCATCGTGGAGACCTACATCTCCACCGGCGAGCCGGTCGGGTCGCGAACTCTGTCGCGTACCAATCGCGAGAGCCTGAGCGCGGCATCGATCCGCAATGTGATGGCCGACTTGTCCGATGCCGGATACCTGGAGCAGCCACACACCTCGGCCGGGCGGGTTCCGACCACCCAGGCCTATCGTTTTTATGTGAAGCAGCTCACGGGCGAAGTGCGGCTTTCGACAACCGATGAAAGGCTGATTCAGGGCACCTTGCAGAGCAGCGGCGACGTGCAGGAATTTCTGGAGCGCAGCTCGCACGTGCTGTCGCTGATCTCGCGCGGCGTTGGCGTGACCGTGGCGGCGAATCCCACGCAGCACAATGCGCTGGAGCATGTCTACTTTCAACGCCTGGGCGACAAGAAGATTCTCGCCGTCGTGGTTACCAGCGGAGGCCTGGTGCGCGATCGCGTGCTGCGTCCGGAGCGCGATCTTACGCTGGAAGATTTGGAAGCGGCCGCCAACTACATCAACCAAAACTTCCGCGGCTGGGAGATGGAAGCGGTGCGCAACGAGCTGGCCAAGCGCGTACAGCAGGAGCGCAACGAATACGACCACCTGATGCGCTCGGTGGAGCAGTTGCAGACCGCGCTGGATGCGGCGAGCGCATCGCAGAACGTGTACGTGGAAGGCGCCGCCAACCTGGTCGTCACCGAGCAGGACCAGGAGCGCTTGCGGCAACTGCTGGCCACGCTGGAAGAGAAGCAGCGCATTGTCGACCTGCTGTCGGCCTATCTCGACGTGAAGCAGGAGGCGGTGCGCGTGGTGGTGGGTCTGGAAGAGACCCTGCCGCATCTAAACAATTTCGTGCTGATTGGTACTCCGGCGCGCGTAGGTGACGAGGTAATGGGATCGCTGGCGGTCATCGGACCGATGCGCATGGACTACGAGCACACCATCA
Source organism: uncultured Acidobacteriaceae bacterium (assembly GCA_963846795.1). GTDB lineage: Bacteria > Acidobacteriota > Terriglobia > Terriglobales > Acidobacteriaceae > CAVVDY01. The sequence continues at coordinate 316,324 of CAWJXJ010000006.1, read as the reverse complement.
CCGCGGTTTCATATATCGCGCGACTGTTTGATCGTCTGTGGAACGAGTCGTCGTAGTAGAGGATTCATGGCAGATAAGAAACCAAGCAACTCCGCTGACTTGGAGCTGGATCACGAATTGCCGCCGGGTGAGGATGGCGACTCGCCTTCGGCTGCATCTCCGCAGAATGGCGGAACAGCGGCGGAAACAGAATCGGAGCTGGAAAAAGTCAAGGCGGAGCGCGCGGCGTATCTGGATCGCGCGGCGCGCATTCAGGCGGAGTTCGAGAACTTCCGCAAGCGCAGCGTACGCCAGCAAGAGGAGTTTCGCGAGTACGCGGTGGCCGATGCCATCAAGTCGCTGTTGCCGATTCTCGATAGCCTTGACCGGGCGCTGAAGACGAAGGCTGTCTCGCTGGAAGATTTTCGCTCGGGCATCGAGCTCATCGACAAGCAGTTTCACGATGCGCTGGCGAAGCTTGGCGTAGAGCCGCTGGAGGCAGAAGGACAGGCGTTCGATCCGAACTTTCACCAGGCGGTGCAGATGGTCGATACCGACGAGGTCGAGGACAACCACGTCATCGACGAACTGCAGCGCGGATATAAGTTGAAGGACCGGCTGCTGCGCCCGGCGATGGTGAGAGTAGCGCGAGGATCGAAGTAAGGCAGTGCGACGAGAACCTGTGGCGTGAGGCACGATTCGCGTCAGGGCACGACCTTGGTCGTGCCGAAAATATCTTTCATGCAACTGTCGTCCCGAGACGGCTTTAGCCGTCGAGGGAATGAGCCCGAAGGGCGTGTGATGACTGCCCAGCAAGGAGGCCATCTTTTGGCCGGAGTGCTGGGTGGAGCGTTTTTATGGATTCCGAGTCCCTCTAAGGGCGGCACAAAAGCGGGACGCTCGCGGACTGATGTCCGCTCGCGTTATCAAGAAGTAAAGCGTTTCGGCACGACCAAGGTCGTGCCCTGACTCGGAGCATCGTATCAAGGCAGCTTCGACCTCCGCAGAGACTTAAGGCAATTATTTGGCTACTAACGTTAAACGCGATTTCTACGAAGTACTAGGCGTCTCGCGCACCGCGACCGATCAGGAGATCAAGAGCTCCTATCGCAAGCTCGCGCTGCAGTTCCATCCCGATCGCAATCCTGACAATCCTGACGCGGAAGAGAAGTTCAAGGAATGCAGCGAGGCTTACACGGTGCTCGCCGACGGTGAGAAGCGCGCCCGCTACGATCGTTTTGGTCACGCTGGCGTGGCCGGAAACGGTCCCAGCGGCGGTGGATTCGAGACGGTCGTCGATTTTCAGGACATCTTTGGCGACCTGTTTGGCGACATGTTCGGCCAGGGCTCACGCCGCCGTTCGCGGGCGCAGCGTGGCGGCGACATGCGCGAAGACATCACGCTGGGATTTGAAGAAGCGGTTTTCGGCGTCACAAAACAAGTCAAGATCCGGCGGCTGGAGACATGCGACGAATGCAAGGGAGATGGCTCGGCTCCGGGTAAACCGCCGATAACCTGCACCACTTGCGGCGGACGCGGCCAGGTGCGCTATCAGCAGGGATTCTTCGCCGTGGCGCGTACCTGCAGCACTTGCGGCGGAGCGGGCAAGTTAGTTATCGAAGCCTGCAAGAAGTGCAAAGGCCAGGGCCGCATCGCACGCGAGCGCACGGTTACGGTGAAGGTGCCGGCCGGCGTTGAAGAAGGCGCGCGCATTCTCTACTCCGGCGAAGGCGAAGCGGGAGTTTACGACGGGCCTCCCGGCGATTTGTATGTGGTGCTGCACGTGAAGGAGCATTCGTTCTTTCAGCGCGAAGGCAGCGACCTGCACTGCGTGATTCCCATATCGTTTACGCAGTCCGCACTGGGCACGGAAATCCAGGTGCCTACGCTGGAAGGTCAGCAGAAGATGCAGGTGCCCGAGGGAACGCAGACGGGAACGGTCCTGCGGCTCAGGCACAAGGGCGTCCCGGTGTTGAATGGTCATGGACGCGGTGACCTGTACGTCGAGCTGAAGGTACAGACACCTTCGAAACTCAGCAAGCGTCAGCGCGAACTGCTCACCGAACTGGAGAGCGAGGGCGCGGTTGAGAACAAGCCGATGGACCGCGGGCTGATCGACAAAGTGAAGGACATGTTCGGGTAGGAGAAGCGGCTTTTCGCGGTTCGCTTTTCGCCATTCGCCGGAATGGTTTCGCGATTCGCGTCAGGCAGAGGCACGGTGACGAAACGGTGCTCTCCGGAATGCTCAGCGTCAGGGCACGACCTTGGTCGTGCCGGTGAGATCGATTATCTTTCCATCTCGAGCCGACTTCAGTCGGCGGTATTTCGGTTTCTGATCGATCAGCCGCATGTCCCTCGAGGACTAAAGTCCTCTCGGATGAAAAAACACCAACTGGCTTTTTCGGCACGACTGAAGTCGTGCCCTGACGCGAGGCATGGCCAAGTTCTTTCAGCACGCCGAACGCGTTGAGCTGGAAAGCACCTCTGGCGTTGCCACTCCGGCGAAAAGCGAATGGCGAACAGCGAATAGCGGTTTCCCTTGGACCACAACCTCCGCATCTACGCCTGGTTTTTGCTGCTGGTGACGGTACTGCCGGCGGCTGCGCGGCTGCTGCGGCCGCGTGAACTGGCCAAGATTCTCCTCATCCGCTACCAAAATCCAAGCCGCAGAAAACGCGCTCGGATCGGCGGCTACATCTTCCTGGCATTTTCTTTGATAGCCCTGCCGTTCGCCATCCGCACACCACGTCCCGAGGCGACATGGCTCATCATCGCGCTGCTGGTGGGCGGGGTATCTTCGTTGGAGTTTGTGCTCGACACCCGGCTCTATGAGGAAGAACGTTTGACACGCCAGAACCGTTACTTCGGCGGGGTGTACGCTTCTATCGCAATCGCCAATCTTCTATTGCTGGCCGCCCGATGACACGCCGACGCTGGATCGCCGACGAATTTTCTTCGCACAGCGCTGCCTTGACCGGCACGAATGCCGCCCACCTGGCGCGAACCTTGCGCGCGCATGTCGGGCAGCAATTTGATGTCGCCTGCGGCGAGCGTGTTTATCGCGCAACCGTGTCGTCGGTGGGTGATGATCGCGTTGAGTTCGATCTCGGCGTTGAGATTTCGGCCGGCAGCGAAGTGGTTCCAGTCACGCTATTGCTGGCGGTGTTCAAGTTCGATCGCATGGAGTGGGCGATTGAGAAGGCTACCGAGTTGAATGTCACCAGCATTGTTCCGGTGATTGCCCGTCGCACGGAGAAGCATCTGGCGCAGGCGGCGGAGAAACGTGTCGAACGCTGGCGCCGGATTGCGCTTGAGGCGGCACAGCAGTCGCGACGATCAGCGGCGCCGGAGATTGCGTCGCCGCAGAAGCTGGGCGATGCGTTGCAGTTCGAGGACGAAACCAAGATCGTTCTCGCGGAGAATGAGCGCGGCACAACGCTGAGCGAAGCGCTTCGCTCGGGTGAAGTTCAGTCGCTGGCACTCGCGGTCGGCCCGGAAGGTGGCTGGATGTCCGATGAATTGGCAGAGTTCGCACACGCCGGTTGGATCTCGGCATCGCTGGGAGAAACCATCCTTCGTGCCGAAACCGCGGCGATCGCGGGAATGGCCATCGCGCGGGCGGAGTTGGGGTAAGAATTTCCAGATGACGTCCCCGGGGGACTTGATGCATTTTGGGGCATTGTTACCCAGGACTCCGGTCGCCGAGGCGACCTCCGTCCTGGGCTGTCATCACACGCCCTTCGGGCTCTGGTTCGTTAACAGAATCTATTCTCGTACTACACCACGCCTGAGTACGATGGCCTACTGCAGAGGAAACTGAGACTCGGCAAAAAACGGCCCCAGGTTTCGTTCTCCTCCACCTGTTCGTCACTCAAGTAATCGTAGTAGCCCGTAATGGCGGACTCGTCACGTTGCTGTTCCATCCGCCGACGCCGGTTCGGTGCTTTGGATTCCGCCATCCCTGAGAGGTGCCTAGTACAGCCGGAAGTTGACTTCGACGTTGATCTGTACAGGGACGGCCTGGCCATTGAGTTTGGCGGGCTCGAACTTCCACTGGCGAACGGCTTCGATGGCTTTCTCGTCGAGGCCCATGCCCAGCGAGCGCTGGATACGAATCTGTTGCGCGCGTCCGTCGGCGCCGACCACCATCCACAGCACGACCGTGCCTTGATATTTCGCCTTGCGTGCCTCTTCGGAGTATTCAGGATCGGGAGCGTATAACGCCTTGGGTGCGCTCACGCCTCCGCCGACACGATAAGCTCCGCCACCGTATCCGCCGCCGTGTCCGGGACCGACGCCTGGACCGGTGCCGGAACCAACACCGCCTCCGCTGCCGCTGCCGATGCCGCCACCGTAGCCAGTTCCATTGGAGGGTGGGCCGACGATTTTGGAGAGCGGATCGCCCAGCGCACCAACGGTCGGCAACTTGATTTCAGGCGGAACAACCACGCTCGGCGTCGCCGTCAGCTTGGGATCGTCGTTGCGTATGACGATTGCGGGAGGCACAATCTGGTCCTTCGACAGCTTGGGCAGCGCACCTTTGGGAGCGGCCAGTTTGTCGCGGTCGCCGCCTCCGCCTCCGCCGCCGGCGCGGGTCTTCGAAATCTGCATGGGCAGGTAAGGACTAATGTCGGTGACCAGTCCGACCACCTGCTGTTTGATCTCATCCTGGTGGTTTACCACCCAGTGGGTGGAGTAGATAAGCACCGCGACAGCAATGACATGCAAGACGAACGAGTACAGAAAGGTGTCTTTGCGGGTGGCGTACAGACCCTGTCCTTCACCGAACAACGTAGGCAGCACGTCGTGTTGCTGCGGTGCAGGTTCAGTAAGGGTTTCCGCCGGTTTGGGAACCGCAGAGGTGGACATTTCTAGTCACAAGTATAGACCGGAAGCAAACCGGGAAGTTGCACAAAAAGTGGTAGAGGGACGACGGCCGATTTACCACAGAGACACGGAGACACGGAGTAAATCGCGCCAAAACCCTATGCAGCCAGCCGTTTTCCTGTGACGGGTTGCAATCTGCGATTTGCGGTTTTCTAATCAATCTCTCCGTGCCTCTGTGTCTCTGTGGTTAAGGGCTTCTCACATGATGACTCGCAATGCACCAGGCTTTACGCCGATCTCCACCGGCGTGAGGCACACCGGCTCGCCGTCGGCGAAGATCTCGCAAGGCGGTTCGGTGACGATGCGGACGCGCGACGCCTTCAGGTATTCGACCTCTTTCATGCCGATGTGTTCGCCGCGAAACACCACGTGAAACAGGCGCAGCAAACGTAGCTTGCTGAGGCGGCGTACGAAACAAACGTCGAATTGGCCGTCCTGCAAGTCGGCTTGATGTGTCAGCCTCATGCCGTTTCCGTATTGCGGCCCGTTGCCGACGGCGACCAGCATCCCCGGTTCATCGGCAATGGTCTGCCACTCGCCATCGACTTCGGCGGAGATGGTCATGCGCGGCGGAGCGAATCGACCGAGCATCTGCAACAGCGCAACCAGGTATCCGCCATGGGCTCGCAACCAGCGTGACTGCGTGAGGGTGCGCCGGTTGACGGCGGCGTCGAGGCCGGTGCCGGCGATGCACGCGAACACTGTCTGGGCGGTGACTTCGGGCTCGGCTTCGGTGGCGCGCCGCAGTTGCGACTGCATGATGCGTGGGCCCATGCGCGGCAAATCATCGCGCGGCCCGTCGGGAACGAAATGCAAAGTTTCCAGCGAGTCGGCAGCCCAAGGCTGGGCCTGGGGGTCGGCATCGCCGTACAGAGTTTGTAATGGCTCGATGACGCCTAGATCGATATCGCGCATGTTGTCGCGCGTCGTGCAGAACCTCTGCCAGGCTGCCAGTGACTGCTCTATGGTTGGCAATCCGATCGACTGTGCGAAGTCGTTGGCGCTGCCCATGGGAACGATGAGGGTCGGAATCTTTCCCTGCGAGAGCACGGGAAGATGGCGATGCAATGTGCCATCACCGCCAAGCACCAGCGCAGCGTCGGCCTCGTCATTGGGATCGAGGTCGTTGCCGGAGAAGATATTCACGCCGGGAACTTCGAAGCGGCGGACATCCCGCTCGGTGGCGACGGGTCCGAGAAGAGCGACGACTCTCACGGCGCTAGCGTCGCACAGTCGAGAAGAAAAGTCAGCCAGGCAATGAGAGTGAGCCCCGCACTTGACAGCCACGTGCCGACTTCGGTACCTTGATTGACAATGTTTCACGCTACCTACAGCGCGACCTCTTTCAGCACCATGGCTATGGCCATGTGCATGTGTCGTCATGTAACTGTGGGTTGCGTGAAGGAGCGGCCATAGAGATTCATTAAGCCGCAAAGTTTGCGAACAGCCCACGGTCCAGCGATCGTGGGCTTTTGCTTTTGTCAAAAGTTCGTCGGTCGCGAATCCCGGGGCAAACCAATTTCATCAGGAGATGCACCATGAGCCAGTCCGACACGAAACCAAATTTTCACTTCGACACCCTCGCGATTCACGGAGGCCAATCGGCTGACCCAACTACGAAATCGCGCGCTGTGCCCATATATCAGACAACGTCGTACGTCTTTGACGACGCCGATCACGCCGCCCGCCTGTTTGCTCTGCAGGAGTTCGGCAACATCTATACCAGGATCATGAACCCGACTACCGACGTGTTCGAGAAGCGCATTGCAGCGCTCGAAGGCGGGGCCGCGGGTTTGGCGACCGCGTCGGGACAGGCCGCAGAGACGCTTGCCATTACGACTCTCGCTTCTGCCGGCGACGATATTGTCTCGACCACGTCGCTCTACGGCGGAACCTACAATCTGTTCCACTACACGCTGCCCAAGCTCGGCATCAAGGTGAAGTTCGTCGATGCCGACGACTTTGCCGGATTGCGCACGGCGATCGGACCGAAGACCAAGGCGCTTTACACCGAGACGCTAGGCAATCCCAAGCTCGACATTGTCGATATCGAAGAACTCGCGCGCATTGCGCATGAAAAAGGCGTGCCGCTGATCATCGACAACACGACGCCGAGTCCGGCGCTGTGCCGGCCGATCGAGTGGGGAGCCGACATCGTCATTAACTCAGCGACTAAGTTTATTGGCGGGCACGGCAATTCGATTGGCGGAGTCATTGTCGACGCCGGCAAATTCGATTGGGCCGCGTCGGGACGGTTCAAGGATTTTGTCGAGCCTGATCCGTCGTATCACGGCGTGTCATATACAAACGCTTTCGGGCCGCTGGCGTTCATCATCAAGGCACGGGTGCAAGGGCTGCGCGATACCGGAGCGGCGCTGTCGCCGTTCAACGCGTTCCTGTTGCTGCAAGGCGCCGAGACACTGCATCTGCGCATGGAGCGGCATTCGCAGAACGCGCTGAAGGTTGCCGAATACCTGGCAGGCCACGCCGATGTGGAGTGGGTGAACTACCCTGGGCTGCCGACCAGCAAGTATTACCAGAGGGCGAAGAAGTATCTTCCGAGTGGGTGCAGTTCGCTGGTGACGTTCGGTATCAAGGGCGGCTACGATGCGGGTAAGAAGTTTATTAACTCAGTGAAACTCTTCAGCCTGCTGGCCAATCTCGGGGATGCCAAGTCACTGGTGATTCATCCCAGCTCGACCACGCACCAGCAACTTGCCGAATCGGAGCAGCGCGAGACCGGCGTTACGCCTGATCTGGTACGGCTGTCGGTGGGCATCGAAGATGTGCGCGACATCATCGCCGACATTGAGCAGGCCATACAAATCGCGACCGGCAAGGCGCCAAAATGCAACGCAGCGACCGCGGAGACGAGGTGATAAGCAGCTAATGGGAGCAGGTCTGCAACCAACGCGGGAAGGCGATTTAACCTTCGCCAGTGACGCGCCGTTCCGGCTGGAGTCGGGCGGCGCGTTGCAACCGGTTACCGTGCGATATGCGATTTACGGCCAAGTGAACGCCGCTCGCGACAACGCGGTGCTGGTGTGTCATGCGCTATCGGGCTCGGCGCGGGTGGCCGATTGGTGGCCGGAGATGTTCTCTGCTTTCCCACTCAATCCAACCCCGGGATTGAATGGGGCACCCGGTTGGAACGGTGATTCGCGCAGCGCTGTCTTTGATCTCACGCGCGATTGCGTCATCTGCGCCAATATTCTTGGCTCGTGTTATGGATCGACGGGGCCAATTTCGATCAATCCTGCGACAGGTGCGGCCTATGGGCCGGACTTCCCTGTCGTCCACATTCGCGACATCGTCAAGACACAATCACTTTTACTCGATGCGCTGGGAGTTGAACATCTGCGCACGGTAATTGGCGCATCGATTGGCGGAATGCAGGCGCTGCAATGGGCGGTCGATTACCCTGACAGAGTGGGACATTGCATCGCCATCGGCACGGCGCCGCTCTCGGCGATGGGGCTGGCGCTCAACCATCTGCAGCGCAGGGCGATTCTGCTCGACCCCAATTTCAAAAATGGTCACTATCCCGACGGACAGCAGCCCGAAAAGGGCATGGCGCTGGCGCGGGCCATTGCCATGTGCTCGTACAAGTCGGCAGAGTTGTTTGGCGAGCGCTACGCGCGCAAGCCCAACCGCAATGGTGAAGATCCACTGCGCTCGTTGCACGAGCGTTTCGATGTTGCAGGATATCTTGACTATCAGGGCGAGAAGTTTGTGCAGCGCTTCGACGCCAATTCGTACCTGTCAATCACCAAGCTGATGGATACGTTCGATCTTGCCCACGGGTACGCCTCGGAGGACGAGGCATTGCGGCGTATTCGCGCGCAGGTGTCGCTGATCGGCATCTCGACCGACTGGCTGTTCCCGCCGGAAGATGTGCGAGCGCTGGCGGAGCGAATTCGGGCCGCGGGGGTGGAATGCGATTACACGGAGTTTGAATCGGCGCACGGGCATGATGGATTTCTGGCAGAGGTCGACGCCATCGCCGCTGTGGTGAATGGGCGCGTCGATGCGCGGAGAGCGCTGGCGCGCGTAGGCAGTTGAGGCATTGAAGGGGCGCGGCTTTAGCTGCGCTGAACGATTTGTGTTCTGTCATCGAAAGCAGGTTCTTCGCTTCGCTCAGAATGACAGATTTAAAAAATTAGCCGAGGACGCAGGCCTAAAGGCCCGCTCTACCCAAAAATAACGGAGCACTTATGACGGTCCTAACTCAAACCAAGCTGAATACCTTTCCCAGCCACCTGCTGCGCGATCGCGTGGCCATCGTTACCGGAGGCTCGCGCGGCATTGGCCGCGCCACCGTGCAACGGCTGGCCGAGGCCGGCGCGCACGTCGTGGTGAACTACCTGACGCACACGAAAGAAGCCAACGACGCGGTGCGCGAAGTCGCCGAGCAAGGCGGACGTTCGCTTGCAATTCAAGCCGACGTCGGCAACAGCAACGAAGCGACTGCGCTGGTCGAGCAAACGCTGGAGCAGTTTGGCCGGCTCGATCTGCTGGTAGCGAACGCCGGCATCTGGGAAGGCGCTCCGGTGGAAGACATGAGCGACGAGGTGTGGGACCGCGTGATCGACTGCAACCTGCGCGGCACATGGACGGTCTGTCGCGCTGCGGTTCCTGCGTTCAAGGACAACGGCGGCGGCTCCATCGTGATCGTCAGCTCGACCGCGGGACAGCGCGGTGAGGCGGGCTATTCGAACTATGCGGCGTCGAAGGGCGGGCAGATCAGTTTTGCCAAATCGCTGGCAACAGAGCTGGCGCCGAAGATTCGCGTGAACGTCGTGGCTCCGGGATGGGTGGACACCGAGTTGAACCACGTTGTATTCACCACAGAAGAGAACGAAGAGAAGCGCAAGGCGATTGCGGCCATCCCGCTGAAGCGGCTGGCGACAGCAGAGGATGTCGCGAATGCGGTTGTCTTCCTCGGTTCCGATTGGGCGCGCCACATCACGGGCGAGGTGTTGAACATCAACGGCGGCGCGGTGTTGTGCGGGTGAGTTTCCTCATCGCCCATCGTTCTGAATTGTCATCCTGAGTGGAGCGAAGGACCTGCTTTTGTTTCGACAAATCGCACCTTAGGCAAGCCACAAACCGGAGCCCGCAGGGCGTGCGATGACAGCCCAGCATGGAGCCGCAGGCGGAGTGCTGGGTAGAGCGACGAATAAACACCCCAAGTCCCGCGGGGACGGCGTCAGCCAAAGAGATGGTCCATGTCCGGTTCGAGCCCCGCTCTGCGAACGAGCGTCAAGAATTCCTGCTCGAACGACCATTTCTTATGGTGCTCTTCTTGAGCAGCGATGTACTCCGTCACGACTTGGCGCTGTGATTCGCTGACCCCGAACGCACCGTATCCTTCCTGCCACGTGAAAACCAATACCTGCTCTTTCATCCACCTCGCGTGTGCGCTTTTAAGTCCTGCATAGCCTTTGAGAGAGTCATTGTGGTAGGTAGGGCCAGCAATACGTGAACGTGATTGCGCGTACCACCCGCTGTGAGCAGGGGGATGCTTTTCGATTTCGCAATTAAGGCGAGCCGTGACCAGAGCAATTCCGGGTCGCGAATGGTTTGGGTGCGGCCCTTGGTGGAGAACACACAATGAACAAGGTTGCGAGCGAGCGTGTGCGGCATGGTTGCAGACTATTTGTTTCGTAACTTTCTCATCTGTGATTTCCGCACGTGTGGTGGGTGATATGGTCCCCGAGGGACTCGGGCCGCGTATTTGCATCCTAACCCAGGACTCCGCTACGCTCCGTCCTGGGCTATCATCACACGCCCTGCGGGCTCTACGTTTGTGCGGCACAGTAAAAGCCATGCCCCTTCAAATCTGATCGTCAATCTGCGCTAAAGTTGTTTCATGCGCGAAATTTGGCGGCATCGCGGAATGCGGTTGGTGTTCCTTGCCAACCTCATCTCCATGATCGGAAGCGGCATGAACAGTGCCGCCGTGACCTGGTACATTCTGCAGGCCACGCACTCCGAGGTGTCGCTGGGCATCATGATCGCGCTGATGACGCTGCCCACGCTGGCGCTGCTGCCGCTGACCGGCGTCGTCATCGACCGCAACGACCGCCGGCACCTGATGATGGGCCTCGACGCGGCACGCGGCGCGATCATCCTCACCGTTGCCATCCTGGCGCTCACTCATCGCGTACACCTGTGGCAGGTGTATGGGATGACGATGGTGGTCTCCGTCGGCTTCTGGATGTTCTGGCCGACGCTGAATGCGCTGGTGCAGGAGCTGTCGCCTGAAGGCAAGCTGCTCGACTCCAACGCGCTGATGCTGGCGGCGGTGCAGGGCGGATGGATGATGGCAGGCGCAGTTGTCGGATTCATGTACAACCACATCGGCCTGGGCGGCGTGCTGCTTATCGACACCTGCACCTACGTCATCTCGATTGCGTGCGTCTTCCAGGTGCGCAAAGGACGCGTGGTGGTCACGCAACCGGAACGTGAAGACTCCGGCGAGCGCCCGACTAAGACGGTGGCAAAGTATTTCCACGAGCTGCGCGAAGGCTATGAATACGTCGCGAATAATCGGCCGGCGCTGTTATTGGGCATCGCGTGGGCGCTGTTCATCGCGGCCATGATGACGCAAGGCGTGCTCACCGCGCCTTTGAGCGATCGCATTCTGCACGCGGGAGCCGTCGGTTATGGCTGGCTGAATGGAGGATGGGCGATCGGCGCGCTGATCAGTGTCGTCTACTCATCGCGAATCATCCGGCGCTATGGCGCTCATCGCTCGGTGACCATCACCATGGCGCTGATCGCGCTGTCGGAATTCTTCCTTCCTTCGGCGCGCTGGCTGGCGATCGGAGTGGCGGTGTTGTTCATCATGGGATCGAGCCGCGGCGTGGGCGGCATTGCGATTTCATCGGAGATGATGCAGACGGTACCCAAGTACATCATGGGCCGGGTGCAGAACACGTTCTTCTTCCTCGCCAGTGGGCTACAGATCTTCACCTCGCTGCTGGCAGGCGAGGCCGCGCATCGTGAAGGGCTACGGTATGCGTATTGGCTGGTTGCCTTGATGTATGTTGGTGCGGCGTTGGCGGCGTCGTGGCCGGTGCGGAAATCGGCAGAGGCGATGGAGCAGACGGCGGCGGACTAGGCGCTGGTTGCGGTGCTCGCGTTTGCGAGGGGCGCGAATGGTTACGGGCCTCAAGCCCGGAGGGCGTGCGATGACAGCGGGGATCGAGGCCGATCTGGAGCACCTGTTTGGTGAAGGTCGTCCCCGGGGGACTGGGGGAGGATTCTCCGAACTAACCCAGCATTCCGCCTGCGGCTCCATGCTGGGCTGTCATCGCACGCCCTTCGGGCTCAGGAAGCGGAAATGAAAAAGCCCGGAGGATGTCCGGGCCGGAATGTTAGCACCACGACTTGCGGGCTGTCTGTGATCTGTTCCTAAATTTGTGCGGGTTGTTTAGTCGACTGCCTTGCCTATGTCCTTGCCGGTGACTTTCACCGCATCGGCTGTCTTCTCGCCGCCTTTTTCGGTGTACTTCACGGAGACCTTTGAGCCCTCCTGAATATCCTTGCCGGCGTCCTTGGTACCCTTCCATGTCGTCTTATCGGTGTACTTGATGGTGTGCTCGGTGCCATCGGTGGCCTTGACCACCATGGTCTTGCTGTCCTTGTCGACATGCTTCACAACGCCGCTAACGAAATGCGCGACGTCCTGAGCAACCGCCATCTGGGTCAGCCCCGCGACTGCGAATATAAGCAAACCTGCGAGCGCGAGCGCTGCCTGGGAACGAATCTTCATTGCAAAACTCTCCTTGTACGTTCGGCATCTATTCTGCCGGATGATATCTAGGCTATCAGAGAGCGGCGCGTCAGATAAAGGGGCGGGACGCTGCTGCGGCGCGCTCAGGGCTGCTGAAATATTCCGGAAGAAGATCCCTGGCGAACTGAAGTCAGCTCGGACTTCAGGGGCTAAAGTGTCTGCGTGAGAACTCTGTCGTCCCTACGGGACTCGGACTCCTTTTCCCACTTCACCCAGCGCTGAAGCGCTGGGCTAAGTTCTGCTGCGCCTACGGCGCTGGTTCATTGGCCGTTGTACTCCATTGCCAAGAAACTAGGCAGACACTAAAGCCCTTGCATGTTTTCAACGGCGTAGACGCTGGCCTGAAGGCCAGCTCTACCCGAAATTAGGCTCCTTCGAATCACCAGATCGTTAGCTTGGCGTTATCCATCCATTCGTGAACGCCGGTGCCATTGGCGTTTTGATCCAACTGCCATTGCACCCCGATATTGTTGCCCCAATTCAGATACTTGGCGTTGCCGGTAACGTTCACGGGCGTGCTCTTTCCATCGATGACCAGCGTGACATAGGTGTATTGCAGCGCGCTGACGTTGGTGGTGGTATAGAGCTGCATGTGGTGCCAGGTATTGGGAGCAAAGTGCGGGCAAGAGATGCTGCTGTGGATCCAGTGGCCGCTAGCTTCATCCCATGTGTCCCAGATCTGCGAGGGATAAACGCACTCGGTACCAATCATGTAGTTGTAGCCGTTGATGAACTGGAAGGCGTCAAACTCCAGCGCCTGGGTACCGACGTTGTAATTGGAATCGAGGTAGAAGTAGAAATCCCAAAGGAGATTGTGCGCATTACTGTTTGCCCCCAGCTTTTGCCACCACAGGGCATTGGCCCACACGCCGGAATTGAAGAACTCGGCGCTGCTGCCGCTCAGGGACGGAGCCGACTGGTTCTGGGCCATCCAGTAGACGCCATTACCGCTTCCGCCGGCGCAGTCGGACCCGTTGCACGATCCCCAATTGCCGTTCTGTTGAATCTTGTTGAACACGATTGCATTCGGTGGCGGAGTGGGAAGGCCGTCGGGGACAACCGTGATCTGGACGATGCCAGTGCCGAAGGTGCCATGGTTATCCCAGGCGTGTACCACCAGTTGATGGCTTCCGACCGTGGCCGGAATCCAGACATCGACGCTGGGAGCGGCCGGGCCGGTCCATGCAACCTGCCCATCGATAGACGCTTGCCAGCCAATGATTACAGCCTGGCCGACTGCGTTGGCTACAAGATGTATGGGAGCTGCAGAAGAGCTGTTGCTGGTTGGGGAAATCAGGTTGACTTGAATGCTAGCGAAGGAGAGAGAAGTTAGAAAGATCAGTAATCCTGCTAAACAAAAGAAGCGTTTCATCCAGATGACTCCTTGGCGTTTAACCAGGACTCCGGAGGGTTTCGCGAACAGCGGCGAGGCGGAGCGATGCTGGCGTAAGCCGAGGGTATGCTGCGGCTTTCCTAAGGCACATCGGGCGTTTGTCGTAGGGTGAGCTGGAATTGTTACGAAGTCGCGACATCGGGCTACTTAGAAATCAGAATCAGGTAGATACCCTAGCTGAGGTCCTGCGCCGCTCTCGCCCTATCCCATAACCTCAGCCAGCAAAAGTGCTACGATGCGCATCTTAGTTAGTTCGGTCGAAACCGCGCCCGTTCTGGCTTGTCAAGAAACTGTCATGCCCTTCAGCAATCTGGAAACCGTCGAAGAGGCGGCCTCGCTCGCGCAGTGTCTGGATGAGCTTTCGGCAGCCAAAGAAGCAGTCGCTTCCGCTTTCCACCTATCGTTTGCAGTTCAACCGCGACTTCCGGTTTGAGGATGCGCGGCGGCTGGTGCCTTATCTTTACCGGCTGGGAGTGACCCATTGCTATGCGTCGCCGATTCTGAAGGCGCGCAGCGGCAGCGTGCATGGGTACGACATCGTTGACCATAACCAGATCAATCCGGAGATAGGCACGGAAGAGGAGTTCCGCGCGCTGGCGCTGGAGCTGAAAGCGCACGGCATGGGGCTGATTCTGGACACGGTGCCCAATCACATGGGCATCGGTCCGGGCAGCAATCCGTGGTGGCAGGATGTTTTAGAGAACGGGCGTGCCTCGGCGTACGCCGAATTTTTCGACATTGATTGGGAGCCGCTGAAGGCAGAGTTGCGCAATAAGGTGTTGATCCCAATCCTGGGCAGCACCTACGGCGACGAACTGGAACGCGGCAATATCCAGCTACGCTTTCTAGACGACCGGTTCTCGATCTCCTACTTCGATAGCGTGGTGATGGTCGACCCGCAGACCATTCCGATGATCTTCGACGGGATGAGCGAGCTTGCCTCAGAAAATGTTCGGCAAGAGCCGGCGTTGTGCGAGTTTCGCAGCGTGTTGGCCGACCTGCGGCAGCTTCCGCGCAACAGTTCCATCGAACCCGAACTGGTTGCGCGACGCCAGCGCGAGATACCCGTTTTGCATGAACGACTGGCGAGGCTGGCCGCCAAACCAGCAGTAGCACGAGTAATCGAAAAAGTAGTGCTGCGGGTGAACGGCCGCCCCGGCGAATCTGCCAGCTTCGATCGGCTGCACGCATTGCTTGAGGCACAGGCCTATCGGCTGGCGTTCTGGCGAGTCTCGGGCGAAGAGATCAATTACCGCCGCTTCTTCGATATCAACGACCTGGTCGGCTTGCGCATGGAAGATCCGCGGGTGTTCGCAGAGACGCATCGGCTGATTCGCCGGCTGCTCGCCGAAGGGCTGGTTACGGGGATACGCATCGACCATCCCGACGGGCTGTTGAACCCGGTGCAGTACTTCGCGCGCTTGCAGATGCTGTACGCCGCCAGCCGCTGTTGCGGGCCGGAAGCAACGACTGCGGCGGGGGACAACGGAATTGAAGTGCAAGTACAAGCGGCATTTGCCGGGCATGGCGCGCCGAGCTATGTGCCGGCTCCGCTGTATCTGGTGGTGGAAAAGATCCTCGAACGCGGAGAACACCTGCCGCAGTGGCCGGTCGACGGCACCGTCGGTTACGACTTCACTAACCTGGTGAATGGCGTACTGATCGATGGCCGCCATGAACGGTACTTCACCAATCTCTATCAACGGGTGACGGGAACGGCGTTGAATCCCGACACCATCATGTACGAGAGCAAGAAGCTGGTCATGTATAAGGCGCTGGCCAGCGAAGTGAATGTGCTGAGCCACTTGCTCGACCTCATCTCGATGCACGACCGGCGCGCCCGCGACTTCACGCGCAGCGTGCTGCGCAACACCATTCGCGAAGCCATCGCTTGCTTTCCGGTTTACCGCACCTATATAGACGAGCGCGGCAATGTATCGGAACAGGACCGCCTGTATATCGAGCAGGCCATGGTCGAAGCTAAGCGGCGCAATCCCGACATCGCCCCGGCGTTTGACTTCCTGCAGAACGTTTTGCTGCTCAAGGGCACGGACGAAGGTCCAACGGTTTACGGATTTCGCAACCAGTTATATTTCACGCTGAAGTTCCAGCAGCTCACCGGCCCCATCATGGCCAAGGGCCTGGAAGACACGACCTGCTATGCCTATAACCGGTTCGTGTCGGTGAACGAGGTGGGCGGTTCGCCGGCGGAGTTTGGAATTTCGCTGGAGGAGTTTCATCGCGGCAATCAACTGCGCGCGCAGCACTGGCCGCATTCCATGCTGGCCACCTCGACCCACGACACCAAGCGCAGTGAGGACGTTCGCGCGCGGCTCGACGTGCTCTCGGAAATGCCGCGGCACTGGGCAGCCAACGTCATGAAGTGGCGACGCATGAATCGCGCCCGCAAGATCCAGATCTCCGATGGGCGGCTGGTGCCTGACAACAACGAAGAGTACCTGCTCTACCAGACCATCGTCGGCGCGCTGCCCATGCGCATGGAAAGTGAGCGCGACCTGCAGGAGTTCACCACACGCATCCAGCAGTACATGGACAAAGCCGCGCACGAAGCCAAGGTCAACCTGAGCTGGCTCAACCCGAATCCCGAATACGTCGATGCGCTGAAGCAATTTGTGGCGCGCATACTCAGCCCTTCGCGGCGGGGCAAGCCAAATCAGTTCTACCTGTCGCTGGAAAAGTTCATGCCTGCGGTGAAATATTTCGGAGCCATCAATTCGCTGACGCAGACGCTGCTGAAGCTCACCTGTCCGGGCGTGCCCGACGTCTACCAGGGGCAGGAAATGTTCGACTTCAGCCTGGTCGATCCCGACAATCGCAGGCCTGTGGATTTCAAACTGCGAGAAGGGCTGTTGACTTCGCTAAGGGAACAGGAGACCACCGGCAACGGATTCTTCAGTGGCCTGCTACAGCATTATGAGGATGGCCGCATCAAGCTCTGGCTCACGGAGAAACTGCTAAACCTGCGACGGGAGCGCCGAGCGCTTTTCAGTCGCGGAAGCTACGTGCCGCTGTCGTCGTACGGCGGCAAGGAAGACGACGTCATCGCTTTCGCCAGAAGCTACGGTGGAGAGTCCATCATTGTTGCGGCCCCGCGCTTCGCCTACACCCTGATGCACGGAGCAGAAGCTCCGCCAATCGGCGCCGCCTGGAACCATACCAGCTTGCGCATCGATGTAGATTTGGCGAATGCTGGATTGCGAAACTACTTTAATGGAGAGAGCGTGCCGGTGAAAAACGGGACGACGCTGTTATGTAGCGATCTGTTCGCACATCTTCCGTTTGCCCTGCTCACTAGCTGAGGCTGGCTGCTCGGCATCGCTCTCTTTCGCCTCGGCCATCTCGCGGAGAACAGCGTCGCGATCGGTCAACTCCACCAAACGTGACAGCTGAGCTGCCAGCTCGGGGGTCAACGTGCCCTTGCGCAGCCGCCACGACCAGTTGCCCAGCGTCTTGCTGGGAACATTCATGCGGGCGTCGCTGTCGAGCCCCAACACATCCTGCACGGGAACAATCGCCAGATTGGCGACCGAGGTAAGCGCCCCACGCACGAACGACCATGCGATATCTTCCTCGCGCGTGATGTTGAGGTAGGTCGCCGCCGAGATTCGCTCTTCTTCGGTGGCGGAGTTCTTCCACCAGCCCAGGGTTGTGTCGTTATCGTGGGTACCGGTGTAAACCACGGTGTTCGGCTCGTACGAGTGAGGCAGGTAGATGTGCGCGCCGCGATCGTTGAAGCCGAACTGCATCACTCGCATTCCGGGAATGTCGAGCTTCTTGCGCAACTCAGTAACTTCTGGCGTGATCAGACCAAGGTCTTCGGCGATAAAGGGCAGCTTGCCCAATGCATTACGCAGGGCGATGAACAGGTCTTCGTTCGGTCCCTTCACCCACGTACCGTTGATCGCGGTTTCTTCCTCGGCGGGAATTTCCCAGTACGCTTCAAAGCCGCGGAAGTGATCGAGGCGAACGATGTCGCAGGTTTCCACCGCCCAGCGCAGACGCTCGATCCACCAGTCGTAGCCGCGCGCTTTCAGCTCGTCCCAGTTGTAGAGCGGATTTCCCCAGCGTTGCCCGGTGGCACTAAATGCGTCAGGCGGAACGCCGGAGACAAATTCCGGCGTAAGGTCTTCGTGCAGGCGAAAAATGTCGGGATGTGTCCAGACATCGGCGCTGTCGTAGCTGACGAAGATGGCCACGTCGCCGACGATGCGAATGCCCCGCTCAGTGCAATACGAACGCAGCCTGCACCATTGCTGGTAGAAGGCGAATTGCAGGAAGCGCTCGCGGTTGAGTTGCTTCGCCAGCTGTTTTCGGACTTTTGCCAGCGCCGCCGGCTTACGCCTGGCAAGCTCCTGCGGCCACGACTGCCAGCTCTGATCCTCATGCTGTTCGCGCAGAACGCTGAACAGCGCGTAGTCTTCCAGCCACCACTCATTCGCTTTGCAGAAGGCGTCATAGGCACGCCGCAAGTCCTGGTTCGGCTGGATGAAGAATGTGTCAGCCGCTTCGCGCAGCAGCGGCAGTTTTTGCGCGCGCACCACCTCGTAGTCGACCGGAGATTCGCCATCGGGCAGCGCGTCTACGCGCGCACGCTCCAGCAGCTCCTGATCAGCAAGCACGTCGGCGCTGATCAGCAACGTATTTCCGGCAAACGCAGACGTGCACGAATAAGGAGAGTTGCCGTAGCCCACTGGCCCTAAGGGAAGCACCTGCCACAGCGTCTGCTTGGCAGCCGTCAGCCAGTCGACGAATTGATACGCCGCCGGACCGAAGTCGCCGATGCCTCCCCGTGAAGGAAAAGAGCTCGGGTGCATCAGTATCCCTGAAGAGCGTTTGGAGATCATGCGTCCTGCGTACGATGAGAGCAGGCACCTCGGAGTGGTGTGCCTGGGTTGAAGAACCTTTTGCAGAATGGGGCCGGTGGGCTGCCGGTCCCATTTCCAGCGGCGACCGGCTAGCTTTCGTTCCTGGCCAGCCGGTCCATTTCTTTCTTGTTGATCTTGATTTTGCCTTCTTTTTCCAGACGCTCGCGCAGGTTCTGAACGTAGAGCCCTTCGAGTTCCTGCCGCTTTTGCGAGAGCAACTGATCCTTCGCCGCGTCCCAGTTTTTCTTCAGTTCCTCGGGCGATGGCTCCTGCTTCTCGGTCAGCATGACCACTACGCCGCTTGCCTGCAATCCAATAGGACCGCTGATTTCACCGGGCTTCAAGATGAAGATCTGCGCTGCCGATCCGGTCAGCGAGCCGATGTCGGGGACCTGCGAGGTCGGGCCGACCAGGTCGCTGGTCTTGACCGTGGCGTTCAATTCCTTCGCTGCCTTGTTCAGGTCGTGCTCCGAGTGGGCGCGATCGGCAAGCTCCTGGGTCCTCTGCGCCAGCATCTGTTGTGCGCGCTGCGTCTTAAACTGGTCTTCGACCTTGGCCTTGATCTGGTCGAAGGCGGGCGTCTGCGGCGGTTCGACGTCCGTCACCTGGTAGATCGCGTATCCCTGCGGAATCGACGCGGTCGCCGGCGGATCCATTTTCTTGGCGCTGAAGACGTCGCCCATCAGGTCCTGCGAATTGCCTACGCCGGGAAACTGATCGGTCTTGCTCAGGAAGTCGGTCGTGGTCACCGTGAGACTTTTGTCGGCCGCTGCCTTGTCCATGCCGTTGGTGCGAGCTAAGCTTTGGACCGTGTCGGCCAGTCTCTGCGCCTCTGCCGCCGCCTTCTGCTGCTTCAGCGCGGGCTCGATCTGCCCCTTCACTTCGTCGAGCGGCTTCATGCGCGGGCTCTGCTTGCCTTCAACGCGAATGATGTGGAAACCGTAGCTGGTGCGAATGAGTCCGGTGGTCTGGCCCACAGGAGTGTTGAACGCGGCCTGCTCGAATTCGGGCACGGTGCGGCCACGAGTGAGCGGCGGCAACAATCCGCCATTCTGCGCTGAGCCGGGATCCTCAGAATACTGCTTCGCCAGGGTTGCGAAATCAGCGCCGTTTTTGAGCTGCTTCTCGATGTCCTCAGCCTTGGCCTTTGCGGCATCGACGCCCTTCTGGTCGACCTTGCCGTCAGCTCCCGGCACCGGGGTCTTGATCAGGATGTGGCGCACCGTGACAGTTTCAGGAACGCGAAACTCATCCTGATGCTGGCTGTAGTACTGCTGCAGATCGGCCTGCGAGATCTCGATATTGTCGGCGATCTTGGCGCGATCGACGATGATGTAGCGCGCCTTGCGCTTCTCCGGAATCGAGTTGACGTACTCCTGCTTGTTCTGGTCGTAGAACGCCTTCAACTCGGCATCGGTGGGATGAATGTTTTTCTTGATATCGTCGAGGGTGATGATGGCGTAGTCGAACTTGACCTTGGTTTGGTCCTTATCGACTTGTTCCTTGATCTGCTTGTCGCTCACCGTCGCCGGAGCGCCTACGGCGGCCAGCAGCTTCTGCGAGGCGATCTGCGCCTTGAGCTCTCGCTCGAACTCGACCACGCTGAGCCCGAACTGGTTCTGAACGAACTGCTCGTAAGCCTCGTCGCCGATGAAGTTGCCACCGGGGAAGAAGACCTCGCCGAGCTGTCCCTGGTGCAAATAGCTGCGAACTTCTTCATTACTGACACCGAGGCCCATGCGGTCGGCCTCGTACACCATGGCGCCCTGGGTGATCATGCTGTCAGCCGCGCGCTGCATCAGGAACGGCATCAGGGAATCGGGGATGTTGCCGCGGAACTGCTGGCGGCCGATCATGCGAGCCCGCTGCGCGACCTCCTGCAGGCCGACGCTCTGGTCGCCAACCACCGCAAGCACGCCCGCCTGCGTCACAGTGCCGGTGAAGTAATCGCCAAAGCCGCCGGGGATGAGATAGGCACTCATCGCCAGACAGATAAAAACAAGGATGCCTCCCAGGACATACTTCTTGACCGGGCCTTCTTTTTGCAGAAACTTAAGCATGCGGGTACCAAAACTCCAAGGCTGGATGAGCTGTAATTTTCGATTATAAACCAGTGAACGCGGGCGGCAGCGTCGGTGCGCCCATGCTCAGGCCCACCGTCAACGCTCCAAAACCGCCGTTTGAGGGGTAATTCACGCCGAACAAGGGTGCGGACTTCCCCTCCCCCACATCTAATATGTTGTAATCATTAACGAGAATATGGCGGAAGTGTCTCTCAAAACGCGGCGGCGAGTGCTGAAGTACAAGCGCCGGCTGCGCGAATACAAGTTGATCGCCAAGGGCGTGCTCTCGACCGACCATCCGGTGATGGCGCAGATCATCCCCATGCGGCGCTGCAATCTCGACTGCGTTTACTGCAACGAGTACGACAAAACGTCGGACCCGGTGCCGCTCGAGGTGATGAACCAGCGCATCGACGACCTGGCGCGCCTGGGCACATCGATCGTCACCATCAGCGGGGGCGAGCCGTTGCTGCACCCGCAGCTCGACGACGTTATCGCCCGCATGAGGCGCTATCCGATGATCGCCGGCATGATCACCAACGGATACCTGCTCACGGCCGACCGCATCAAGCGGCTGAACCGCGCCGGACTCGACCATCTGCAGATCTCGATCGACAACGTGATGCCCGACGACATCTCCAAGAAGTCGCTGAAGGTGCTCGACAAGAAGTTGCAACTGCTGGCCGAACATGCCGAGTTCCACGTGAACATCAACTCCGTGGTCGGCGGAGGCATTCGCAATCCGCATGACGCGCTGGTGGTGGGCCGCCGTGCCGTGCAGCTTGGATTCACCTCGACCATCGGCATCATTCACGATGGCGAAGGCCAGTTGCAGCCACTGGCAGAGGAGGAGCGCGAAGTCTTCACCAAGATGAAGAAGTTGGCGAAGAAACACTACGCGCGCTTCAATTGGTTTCAGGAGAACATCGCCGCCGGCAAGCCCAACGACTGGCGATGCCGCGCCGGCGCTCGCTACCTCTATATATGTGAGGACGGGCTGGTTCACTACTGCTCGCAGCAGCGCGGCTTCCCCGGCACGCCGCTGTCGCAGTACACGGTTGACGATATTCGCCGCGAGTTTCGCACCGAGAAGGGTTGCGCTCCGAATTGCACCATCTCGTGCGTACACCAGGTTTCGTACATGGATTTCTGGCGCGCTCCGCAACACGCGGCCACGCCGCAACCGCCGACATCTCTCGGCGCAGGACAACTGGTGCAGATCGAGTAGAGCGGGTGTTGAGCGTCAGGTGTCAGGTGTCGGCGTCAGACTTCAGGCGTTGGAATCTTGGCGGGAATTCCGATATCAGCCTGGCATTCACAGCGTCAGGTGTAGCGCGTTTCTTGTCACCTCTGAAACCTGACACCAGAAACTCACAGAAGTTGTAAGCAGCGTCGTCTTTCGAGCATGTTCCGCAATGTTATACTGACGTTGCCCTTCTGAATTTCTCCTCACAAATGGGCGCGTAGCTCAACTGGCAGAGCAACTGACTCTTAATCAGTAGGTTGAAGGTTCGATTCCTTCCGCGCTCACCAAATCTTTCGACAGCTTAAGCCCGCCACGGCGTTCCAACTGGAGGGCCTGCAGCTTGGGGACTTTACCCTACCTAGCAGCCAGCGCTCTAAATTCAATGCCAAACTTCGCAACTATCGATTGACACGAATTTCCTCGCATTAAGTCTTGCCTTCAGCTCCGAATATCTACCTACCGGCCGCTCCGCGCTTATAGCTCTCTTTGTTCGCTTTTTCTTAACGCTTGCACAGCACAACTTTTGCGCTAGCGCCACGTACGGGGAGGAAAGGAATTTTGAGGCTTGACACCAAAGTGTGTTGACCGATTATCGGAAATCGGGCATAGTCGCACAACTTAGATATTTGTAGTAGTAAACTCGACAGCTCTTGGGCCAGCGGCTGCGCAGGAATCTGCGGAACTCTCGGTGACAATTTGCGCACCACCGCGTCTGTTGCGAACTACGTTTAACGTCTGACTCGATGCAGGGGACACTAAACCGCTCAACCTGCCACCACGACCGCTAGAGACTCTCTGACGCGTCCCGTGTGCGGCCTGATTCTGGAGGATTCCATGCCACAGTATCTGCACCCTGGGGTGTACGTCCAGGAGGTTCCTTCCGCGGTAAAGCCGATTGAAGGAGTAAGCACCTCAACCGCCGCGTTCATCGGTGTGGCAAGCCAGGGGCCGGTTCCGGGCACCGTGCTGCCGACGGGGCGCGCGGCGCAGCCTGTGCTGGTGAACAGTTTCACCGAGTACACGCGTACCTTTGGCGGCTTCCGTAGCGACAGCTACCTGACCTATGCCGTGCAAGGCTTCTTCCAGAATGGTGGTAGCAGCCTCTACATCGTGCGCGTCATACCGCCTCCGTCGAGCCCGCCGGCCAACAATTCTGTCACCGCAGCGCAACTCATCGGTACCGGTGGGGGCGCCCTGAACGTCTCCGCGGCCAACCAGGGCATTTGGGGAAACAGCATCTGGATCGCGGTGTCGGCGAGCTCCGACGGCGATGCTAACAACTTCAAGTTGCAAGTGATGTACGGAGCCACCGCCGCCCAGGCTCTCGGCAACGTGGTTGAAACCTATGACAATGTGACATACAACGGCAGTCCGACCCTGCTGCCGGGCGCCACCAATCCCTCCAGTTACGCGCGGCAGGTCGTGAACAGCACGTCGGAATACATCGCCATCACCAGCGATTTCACCGCCCGTCCGGCCAACAGCAACGTGAATCTTGCGACCAGCCCGCCGGTGCTTCCGGCCCAGTTAAGCAACGGCAACGATGGCCTGACCATCGCCACGAGCTTCATTGGCGCCCCCGCGGGATCTCCGGTGAATGGAGTCACGGTGACCGGCACCGGGCTCTACGCCCTCGACAAGATTACCGACGTGAGCATCGTCGCTATTCCCGGCCAGGGTGATGTGGCGACAGTGAACGCCGGCATCGATTACTGCAAGAATTCGCGCCACCTGCAGGACTGCTTCTTCATCGGCGACATGGGCACTCTCGCGGATGTCACTCAGGCGCGCACTGACAATGCCGTGCCGAAGGACGTGGCCACCGTGGCGGACGCGCGCGCATTTGCTACAACCGGCATAAACGGCGTCCAGATTGATAAGTCCGCAGGCGATTATGGCGCCGTCTACTTCCCCTGGATCTATGCGGCCGATCCCATCGGCCAGGGGCGCAATCCGAAGATCCTGCTGCCGCCCTCGGGTTTCATGGCGGGCATTTACGCCCGCACCGACAACGCACGTGGAGTATTCAAGGCGCCCGCCGGCACGGAAGCGGGTGTTGCCGGCGCGCTGGCCCCGTTCGTGGTGGTCAGCGATGCAGAGCAGGATGGCTTGAACCCCATCCTGGTGAACGTCATCCGTCCGGTTCCGGGCAGCGGGCTGGTGGTCTGGGGCACGCGCACCATCGGCAGCGATGCTTCCTGGCGTTACATTCCGGTGCGGCGCATTGCCATATTCCTGCGGGTAAGCATTTACAACGGCATTCAGTGGGCCGTCTTCGAGCCCAACGACGAACCGCTGTGGTCGAGCCTGAGGCTCAACATCCGCGCCTTCATGCTCACCCAGTTCCGCGCTGGGGCGTTCCAGGGCGGCAAGCCCGACGATGCGTTCTTTGTGCTCTGCGACAGCAGCACGACGACGCAACAGGACATTGATAACGGGGTGGTGAACATCTTGGTCGGTTTCGCTCCACTGAAGCCGGCCGAATTTGTGGTGCTCAAACTCAGCCAGAAGGTGAACCAGCCTGCGGCCTAGGCACCTGCGATTGGCACACCCGGAGTGTTGGCACACACAAAGTAAGGAGGAATTGCACCAATGGCACGGATGACAGCCCAGACGAATCGCTTTGATCCCTATCGCACCTTCCGCTTCAAGGTCAAATGGGATGGCCAATACGTGGCTGGTTTAAGCAAGATGGGAGCGCTCAAACGAACTACCGAGATCGTTGAATTTCGTGAAGCGGGCGAGAACATCGTTCCCCGTAAACTGCCGGGGAAGAGCAGCTTTGCCGACGTCAACCTCGAAGCGGGTATCACCTACGACACCGCTTTCGAGGACTGGGCGAACCTGGTGAACGATTTCGCCAGCCACCAAATCACCAGCCTGGGGGAGTTTCGCAAGAACATCACCATTGATGTCTTCAATGAAGCCGGAGCCAAAGCGCTCTCCTACAACCTGTACCGTTGCTGGGTCTCGGAGTACCAAGCCCTGCCGGACCTTGATGCCGGCGCGAACGCCGTGGCGATCACGACCATCAAGCTGGCCTTCGAATGGTTTGAGCGCGACCTCTCGGTAACTGAAAGCCAAGGGCCGGCACGCATCGGCTAAGTTGAGCCATGACTTCCGACCTCCTGACCGAGAACATCTTCCCGTTGCCCGGCGGCCTGGTGCTGCGGCTGGACGAGGTACTCAACCATGCCCGCTTGCGTCCGCTTTCGGGGCGTGAGGAGGAGTGGCTGGCCTGTCATTCCGCCATTCCCAGCGCGGCTCGAGTCAGCTGGCTGCTGCAGGCGTGCATGCTCTCTCTGAACGATCATCCGGTGACGCCGGAGTTAGTGGGCCAACTGCTGGTCGCTGACCGCGATTACCTGATCCTGCAATTACGCCGCCTCACCCTCGGCGACCAGGTGCAGGCGGTTGTGTCCTGTCCGGACTGCGGTCAAAAAATGGATGTGGCCTTTCAGGCGAACGAGGTACCGGTCGCGGTTCGTCCTCAGCGGGCTGCTTCTTATTCCCTGGAGCTGGCGGAGGGCAGCGTGCGCTTCCGCCTGCCCACAGGAGCCGATCAGGAAGCCGTACTGGCAGCGCAGCCGGAGGACGGAGTAGCAGAGCTGCTTGGTCGCTGCATGCTCGACGATGGCAAGCGCGAAATGTCCAGGGAAGAGCAAGACACGGTGATTGCGGCCATGGAACAGCTCGCTCCGCAGGTCGAACTTGAGCTGGACCTTACCTGTCCCGAGTGCTCGCGACATTTCCTCGCTCCTTTCGACATGACCGCATTTTTCTTCGAGGAGATGGCGTCTCGCGGCCAGGACCTGCTGCATGAGGTGCACGCGCTGGCGTTCTATTACCACTGGAGCGAAAGCGAGATCCTGTCGCTCGAACGTCATCGCCGGCGCGCTTACCTGAACCTGCTGAATGAATCGCTGAGACAGTGACTGAGCTAAACGATGCGCAACTACTTACAGAGAGTTCTAAGCTCCGGAGCGCGCACCACCTCTCCCGCGAAGCCGCCGACTGTTGCGCGTCCGCTCATCCCTCCGGTAGCCCCTCCCGGGTGGATGCCGCTGGAGGAGGGAGCTTGGTTTGGCGCGGAGCCAGCCGATCTGAAAAAACCCTTTCAGTCTGCCGAAGCCTTTGCTGAAATCCCTGCTTCTCTTCCGGCGCACGACGTACAAACGCAATCTCCCGAAGTCGTGCGCAACCAGGAGCCAGGCCGATCGTCGGTGTCGCCGGAGCCGCAGCCACCGATAGGCGCGTCGAGCCATACAGTCGAGCCGCCCGTGAGCGGCGAAGTCGTGTCCGCGCCTGCAATGGTGACGGCAATTCGGGTTCCGAAAGGTATGCGACGCGCTGTCACGATCCACGAGTCTCAGTCGGCTATGGTTCGCGCTATCGAGCAAACACTCTCGGCGCTGGCACCACGAGCGAGCCAAGGCCCGACGGAGAGCGCAAGCGCGATTCCGAACGCGCAGGACGCGAGGCCGCTGTCACGCATCGAGTCGCCAGCTCAGGTGCAGCCCAAGCCGGCTGCCGCCGGTCCGATGCCGGTGCTTCCAGCGGAGGTCACGCAGGCTCCGCTCCCCGACACGACAATCGCACAACCAGAAGCTCGGTCAACAATGCGATCAACTGACGCTGAAGCGCGGTCCGTGGACGCGTCGCCGGCGAACCTGCGAGCGCCGGCAGCCAACATCGAGCCTCGGAGCCGTCAACGGGCCATGGAGACACAACCAATCCGCGGCCCGCACCCGCCGCTCGAACGCGAGGTCGGCGCGACGCATGTCTTCGAGCTACCAGCCAAGCCGCCGCAAGCCGCAGCTCGGCCGGCATTGAGCGCTTTATCCGAGTCCCGTCGCCGGCAGATTTCGATCGGCCGCATTGACGTGCAGGTGAACAACGTTGCTCCGGTCGCCGAAGCGGAACCGCGAGCCACAAGAACGCGGTCACATTCGACCTTTCTGGAAGCACGCTATCTCAACCGTTTTTCTTTGAAGCCATAGCAACCAGGCCAGGCGCAGCAAAGTATGAGCAGCAATACAGCAATCAAAGACGTCACCCGCGGGCTGCAGATGCTGCTTCTGAGCCAGATCAGCGCGATCAGTAAAGCCGCTCAAGTGAGCCTGCTGCCGCCCGGGCAGGCGCTGCCTTCAGGGTTGGGAGTGAATCTCTACCTGTACCGGATCATGGAGAACGTCTTCACTAAGAACCAGCCCTGGCCCGGTGACAAGACGACTCCTCCGTCGAATACGCCGCCGTTGGGACTGGAGCTTTCATATCTGCTCACGCCATTTGCGCCGGCGCCCGATCCCGCCACCACGGACGGTGATGATGCGCACACCATGCTGGGCGCCGCCATGCTGGCCTTTCATCAGTACCCGATTCTGAATGACGTGCATGTCGCCGGCTTCGACGCCGACACGGCATTGCCGGTCGCCATCCTGAACAGCTTCGAGCAGGTAAAAATCAGGCTGGCGGTTACCAGCCTGGAAGAACTTTCGAAGATCTGGGCCACCATCAACCAGCCTTATCGGTTGTCGGTCGCCTACGACGTCTCGCTGATTGAGCTGGTGCCAAGCACACCGCCGCCGGTCAGCGGCAGTCAGGTGCTTTCAACGGGATTGAGTGTGGTGCTCTACCAGGCGCCGCGACTGGATGCGCTGAGCCCGGCCGCCGGTCCTCTCGCCCATGTCGCCGCCGGCGCGATCGTCGCCAATATCCTGACTATCACCGGCTCAGGCTTAAGCTTGCGCGGGCGCACTCCGGTGGTCCTGATTGGCGGGCAGGATGTCGCCATCAACGGTGCTCCCGCGCCGACCGACACTTCCCTCGCGGTAACGCTTCCCATTACGCTGGACGCCGGTCCTAATCAAGATGTGCAGGTCTCGCTGCAGGGCAAGGCGAGTACCTCGCTGACCTTCACCGTCACTCCATGGCTGACGTCGCTAACCCCGATTCGCACCACTCTCGACGGGCAGGGCGGACCACCCGCACCCACGCTCGTCCTTAGTGGCAACGGTTTCACCACTACGCCGCAGGCAGTTCGCTTTGATGGTCCGGGCGGTACAACCAGCGTGACGAGCTTCGTCGGCGCGGCCACTGACAGCCAGACAACGATTACCATTCCCTCGGCACTGCAAAACGGTCTGTACCAGGTTCGGCTGGTGCTGGCTGACAACAGCGTCAGCAATGCGCGTACGTTGCAGGTGATCCCGCTGATCGCCAGCCCGATTGCGCTGGCAGTGATTACAGTCGCCGGCCAGCAGGTTCACCAGTTGACCATCAATGGCGCGCGGCTCAACGGAGCCGATGTTCGCGTGCTGATTGACGGAATCGCTTACCAGGCCGGAGCTAACGCCAACGCCGCGCAATTGGTGTTTGCCTTAGGCCGCCTGCTCGACTCCGGATCGCACACCGTTGCCGTCGTCGTGGACGGCAGTCAATCCCACGACCTGGCCCTGGGGGTGCCATAACATGGCGGCACTCGAAATTAACTGGACCGAGCTCAATCAGCGCCATCTTACGGCGGCGCTGGCCGAGGTGCGGGCATGCCTGGAGCGTCATGCTGAAGGCGCGAGTCAAAGCGGCAACCATCCGACAGCGGAGAACGGAACCACGCATTCCTCCAGCATGGACGCCAACACGGATGAACCGCTGCCCGCGATGGAGATGCTGGTGCACATCTTCGGATTGTCTTCCTTCGAGCGCGCCACTCTCGTGCTTTGTGCTGGAATCGAGCTTGATTCGTCTTTTGCTGGGTTATGTGCGGCGGCGCAGGGAAATCCTGCACGAGCCTATCCCACATTCAGCCTCGCGTTGGCGGCTTTGCCTCAGCCCCATTGGAGTGCGCTGAGCCCTGCAGCTCCGCTCCGCCGCAGGCGGCTGATCGAAGTTGCCAATCAGCCCGGCGTTCCGCTGACCACGAGCCCGCTCCGCATTGACGAGCGCATCCTTCATTTTCTTACCGGACTGCAGCATCTCGATGAACGCCTCGCCGGCTTGTTGCACCCGGTTCCGCCTGCTGATGAACTGGCGCCTTCGCACGCAGCCCTGGCCCGAACCATTGCTTCCACCTGGCGACGATCGGGCTTGCCCTTCCCCGCGTTTCACCTGTGTGGAGCAGACGAGATCAGCAAGCGTGCCGTGGCCGCCGCCGCCTGCGCGGAAATCGGGCTGCAACTTTACGCCCTGGCGGCCGATCACATTCCCAACGACGCGCTGGAAGTCGAAGGCCTGATGCGCCTGTGGGAGCGCGAGTCGGTGCTCAGCGCGAGCGCACTGTACATTGACACCGAAGCGGTGGACGCCAACGACGCCCGCGGTGTGGCCCATGTCGGCCGCCTGCTGGAGCGCCTTCAAGGGCCGGTAATCCTGAGCACCACCGACCGTTGGCGGCCATTGCGGCGCGGGCTGAAGCAACTGGACGTGGTCAAGCCTACGGCGAAGGAACAACTGCGTACGTGGCAGGAACTGCTGGGCGACGCCACTGTCCAACTCAACGGCCGCGTACCGCAACTGGCCGCGCAATTCAACCTTCATCTGCCCGCCATCCGGTCCGCGGTGGAGCAGGCCATGGATTCAGGTGAGCAAGGGGAGGTTCTCGCGCAGGCGCTGTGGGACGCGGGCCGGGCGCAGGCCCGGGCACGGCTCGATGACCTGGCGCAGCGGATCGAACCGGTTGCGCGATGGGATGACCTGGTGCTGCCCAGCAACGAGAAGGCCATCCTGGGGGAGATTTCCTCGCACGTCCGGCATCGCTCGACGGTTTACGAGAGTTGGGGATTCGCCGCCGTCAGCCATCGCGGACTCGGCATCAGCGCACTGTTTGCCGGCAGCAGCGGCACCGGCAAGACCATGGCGGCGGAAGTTCTGGCCAATACGCTGCACCTCGATCTCTATCGCATTGACCTCTCCAGCGTGGTCAGCAAATACATCGGAGAGACGGAGAAGAACCTGCGTCGCGTTTTCGACGCAGCGGAAGACGGCGGAGCCATCCTGTTCTTCGATGAGGCAGACGCTCTGTTCGGCAAGCGCACCGAGGTAAAAGACAGCCACGACCGTTACGCGAATATCGAGATCAATTACCTGTTGCAACGCATGGAGTGCTATCGCGGCCTGGCGGTGCTGGCGACCAACATGCGGAGCGGCATGGACGCCGCTTTCCTGCGCCGCCTCCGCTTCGTAACCAACTTTCCCTTCCCGGAATTTGCGCAACGAGCAGAGATATGGGAAAGAGTCTTTCCCCAGGGCACGCCGGTCGAGGGCTTGAACATTCCGCTGCTGGCGCGGCTGTCCATTGCCGGAGGCAACATCCGCAACATCGCGGTGAATGCCGCGTTCCGCGCGGCCGAAGACGGCTCTGCTGTCCGGATGACGCACCTGGCACATGCCGCGCGAAGCGAGTTTCTCAAGATGGACAAGCCGGTGCCGGAGACGGAGATCGCGGAATGGGTATGAACGGAGCTGGGCGATAGCCAGGGAGAAAACGGAATGGGTATGCAGGATTTCAACGTGGATCTGCTGTCGCTGAGCTTCGGCAATGTTCACGGTCATGAGCATCGCATTCGGACCATCGCCGCGCGGGCCGCCGCCATCTTTGCCGAGCGAGTGGAAGTTTACTGCGAACAGGATCCCGGGGCATCCTCCTCGCGCAATCTCGAGCGCATCAGCGCCGCGCCGCTGAGCGTGGATCTGACGAGCATGACGGATGAGCAAGCCGCGCAACGCATCGCCAAGTCCTGGCTGGATGCCATGACGCTGAGCTTGATTTGAGGCAGTTGAAGCTGGGGCCGGGGAATTAGAAAGGTGAAGATATGGCAACGCTGAAAGGCGCGTTTCTCAACTTCGGTGCAGGCCTGCTGGGGGTGCTGCCGAACATCATCGTGTTCCAGTTTAATCCCACGCAGATCACGCGGACCCCTGCCATACCGCGCCGCCCGCTGCCGCCGACCAATGCCGGCAGCACGAATGCCAATCAGCAGCCGGCGCCTCCGCTGGAGAGCATGAGTTTCACCCTGCGGGTGGATGCCACCGATCTGCTGGCCGAGTCGAATCCGATTGCTGCCGCCAGCGGCATTCTGCCGACGCTCTCCGCCCTGGAGCTGTTGATGTATCCGCAGAGCTCGTTGTCATTGAATCTGTTTTCGCTCGCCGGTGGAGGCTCCGGACCTTTTCAGACACCGCCGCAGAGCCTACCCACAGTGCTGTTCTTCTGGGGGCCGTATCGCATTCTGCCGGTCGCGATTACCAGCCTGAGCGTTACCGAAACCGAATATGACACGCTCCTGAACCCGATACGCGCCGACGTTGCGGTCAATCTGCAGGTGCTGCAGCCGGCGCAGCTTGCGGGAGACAAGCTGGGTACTGCGGCCTACAACTATTCGTTCGGCGTGAAGCAGGTACAAGCGGCCCTGAACCTGGCCTTCGCCGTCGAGTTTGGGGTCAGCTCATCGCTGTCATTCTCGATTTAGCGGCGTGGAGCCGCACAGGAGGAAAGCGTGATCTTCAAAGGCAGCCGTTACGCGAACATCGCCACCTATCAGGCGACCGCTGCGGCAGGGAACACCGTCAGCGCGCTAAAGACGCGTTTCATTCCTGCGACACCGGCGGGATTCCTGCACACGTTCACGTCGGATGAGAGGCTGGACATCATCGCCTACAAGTTTTATCGCAACCCGGAGAAGTTCTGGCTAATCGCCGATGCCAACACGGAAATGGATCCTGAAGACCTGCTTGAACCGGGACGGCAGTTGGCCATACCTCCGGATCGGAGTTGAGGCGCGAGCAACATGCAACAAGGCAGGAGATGGGCAGCGAATGATGGCGAAGCTTGAACGATTCCTGGCTTTGCTGAGCGAAGCAGATGGCCAATAAGGCGTACCAGATCGCATTTTCGGGAACGGCAGTGGAGCAGAGTTTTTATGGCGACGTGGTGTCGTTGATGGTGGAGGAGAACACGGCGACAGCCGGCACCTTCCACCTCCAGCTTTCCACGCGCCTGCAAAGCGATGGCTCCTGGACCTATCTCGACGATGACCGGCTGGCGCTGTTTAACGCAGTCACCATCAAGGTCGGCTTTACCCAGGGAGGCGGGCTGGCCGCCGCTTTGGGCAGCCTGCTGGGTGGCGGATCGGGCGATGACGGGCTTAAGACCGTGTTCGATGGCTACGTCACCAACGTTGACCTCGACCTGGACAGCGATCCGGATCACACCTTTCTCGACGTCAGCGGCATGGATACGAGCGTACTGATGAGCCTGGAAGAAAAAATTGCCACCTGGCCCAACCTGGCGGACAGCGACATTGTTCAAGCCATCGTGGCCGGCTATGGAGTGCCGATCACGTCCGATACCACTGCCACCGTGCACCAGGACACCGACACCACCATCGTCCAGCGCGCAACCGATATCCAGTTTGTTCGTGACCTGGCGCAGCGCAATGGATTGGAGTTTTATTTCGAGACCGACGACAGCGGGACCATCAACGCTTATTTCCGCGCGCCGCAGCTCAGCGGCACGCCGCAGCCCGACCTGGCAATCCAGTTCGGCGACCAAAGCAATTTGAAGCACTTCTCCGCGCACCTCAACGGGCAAAGGCCGCTCAACATTAAAGCTACGCAGATGGATGTGAGCGCCAACAGTCCTAATTCAGCCCAGGTCAGCGATACCCAGTTGAGCGAACTTGGGGCCAGCGACGCGAGCACCCTGATTGGAGGTCCGCTGGGCAGCCTGGTGACGCCGAAGGACGCCCCCGCGCAGATGCTGGTGCTGGGGCCGCCGACCAGCGATGCCACGGAGTTGCAGACCATCGCGCAGGCGGTGCGTGACGAGGCGGGCTGGCTCATCACCGCCAGCGGCGAGATCAACAGCGATGCATATCAGAGCGTCCTGCGGCCCCACCGGCTGGTGCTGGTGAAGGGCGCCGGCAAAAGCTATAGCGGCAAGTATTACGTCACCCAGGTGGTGCACGAGATCAACCATCAGGGCGACTACCTGCAAAAGTTCGAGGCGCGGCGCAATGCGCGCGATCTCGATGGATCAGAGCAATTCGGCAGCAGCGGATCAGGGCTGTCCATACCGGGGATTGGATGATGACTACCTCGCAGACCGACGAAATCCTGGCGCGCCTCATACAGCGGGTGGAAGGACGCTACTACGGCAAGTATCGCGGCCAGGTGACAGACAATAGCGACCCCAACAACCTGGGCCGCGTCAAAGCCAAGGTTCCCAGACTGCTGGGTGACGAGGAGTGCGGATGGGCGTTGCCCGCTTTCGCCTACGGCGGGGCCAGCGAGCAGGGATTGTTTGCTGTGCCGGATGTGGGAGCCGGCGTCTGGATCGAATTCGAGGGCGGCGACCTCAGCTATCCCATCTGGAGTGGGACCTGGTTCACCAGCGGCGACATTCCGGAATCGGCGCAGCCGTCCAAGAAAGTCCTGAAGACGAAGAGCGGCCACAAGCTGGTGCTCGACGACGACGGCGGAACGCTCGAGATTACCGACAGCAATGGCAACACCGTCAGCATGGACTCCAGCACAGTGAAAGTTGCGGCCGGCAATGCCACCAAGGTCGTGATTGACGCGCCGCAGATTGAGCTGGTGGCGAACTCGACGCATCCGCTGGTCCTGGGCGACGAACTGATGCAGTACCTGCAGCAGATTGTCCAGATCTACCAGACGCACATGCACCCCGGAGAGAGTACGGCTGTCGGTCCGGTAACTCCCATGCCGCCGATGCCGCCGATGCCCGCACCCACTCCGAGCTTGCTGTCGAATGCGGTGACGACGGGATGAGTACGTTAGCGGCGCAGCCGCACGAAGCAGTTACAGCAGAGAGGTTCTCGCGTAAGGGCGGGAAAGGATCATGATGGCGAACTCGATACAGTCCGATCCCTTGGGGCAGCGCTTTCTCGATTATCCCTACAGCGTTGGCAGCACGGGTGTGCCCAAGCTGGCGGGCCC
Source organism: uncultured Acidobacteriaceae bacterium (assembly GCA_963846795.1). Classification (GTDB taxonomy): domain Bacteria; phylum Acidobacteriota; class Terriglobia; order Terriglobales; family Acidobacteriaceae; genus CAVVDY01. Next base: position 282,114 of record CAWJXJ010000006.1, on the reverse strand, counting down.
GGACGATCACATGCGCGACCTCATCCTGCAGGTGCTGTTCACGCGCCCGGGAGAACGGGTCAACCTGCCGGAATTCGGCGTCGGCATCCAGCAACTGGTGTTCGCCCCCAACAGCGATATGTTGCGCGCGAGCGCGCAGTTTCTCATCAGCAACAGCTTGCAGCGATGGCTCGGCGACCGGCTCGACGTAAACCAGGTGAGCGTGACCAGTACGCCGGGTGAAGAAGAGGTGGTGATGATCGAGATCACGTACACGGTGAAGGCGACACAGCAGCGCCAGAACCTCCAGGTACAGATGTGAGCATGGCCGGGAGTCCACTATCACCGAGCATCCGTTGTCCCGCGCCGAATCTGGCTCCGGGCGCGCAGGGAGTGGCCCGCGTCGCGGTAGACGATGCCAACAGCAAGTTGACGGTGATGTTCCTGGCTCCCCTAACGGCGTCACAGGCCAAGTACCTCGGCAACCCGCTCAGCTACACGCTGACGGGAGGACAGCGGCTATTTCCCCGCATTCTGTCGGCCACACTGCCGCTCCAGACAAGCCCACCCGGTGCGGATGCTCAGAGCGTGGTGCTGACATTGGATGAGCTGGGTGACTTTTCCATCTACACGCTCACCGTCAACGGCCCTGATATTGATCCGTTCTTCAGTTGCGCCAAGCTCCGTTTCCGGCTGGGATGCGATTATCCCTTCGACTGCGCGACGCCTGCGACCCAATCGGCGCCACCGCCCGAGTTGCCGGTTAGCATTGACTACTTCACCAAGGATTACGCCGGTTTTCGCCAGGCACTCCTGGACTTCATCCCTACCCGCCTGCCGTCCTGGACCGAACAGAACGAAGCTGACATCGGGATGATGCTGCTGGAACTGTTCGCGGCTACGGCCGACAACCTCAGCTACATGCAGGATCGGGTGGCAAATGAAGCCTTCCTTGACACGGCGACCCAGCGACGCTCGGTTGCCGCGCACCTGGCGCTCATCGGCTATCAGATGGATGACGGCGCTTCGGCCTACACCTGGCTCGCATTTCAAGTGAACGCCCCTGCGTCTCTTTCCGCCGGCTTTAAGGTGAGCAACAATCCCAGCGCCGGGGACGATCCTGTCCTTGTCTTCGAAACGGCGAGCGATGCACAACTGCTGCCGGCAAATAATCAGATGCCCCTCTACGACTGGGGCAACAGCAACTGCTGTTTGCCGAAGGCTGCGCTGAGCACCGTCCTTAACGGCGATTTCAGCAGCCTCGCCGCCGGTGACTACCTGATCTTCGATGGCGGCCGGGACCATCGCGACGTGGTGCGGCTGACCAGCGATGCGCAAATTGTCTCCGCGGCTCAGGTCAGTTCCCCTCCCTCCGGCTCGCCGCCGGCATCGCCGCCGGGCAATGTTGTGGTGACGGTAGTCAATTGGTCTGAGGACACGCCGCTGAGCAACGACTACTGCGTCGACAACACCGTTGTGTACGGTAACGTGGTGCTTGCCACGCACGGCGAAACCGTACAAGACGAGCCCCTGCGCAAACTGAGCGAGCAGCAAATCACCCAGGTGCAAGCCGAGATCGCGGCGCGCCCACCCGGAGCGCGTGTTCCCCGGCAGCGACTGCAACTGACTTACGCGCCGCTGGCGCACCTGGATGCAACCACCCTGGCCCTGGTGGCGAATCCGGCGAGCAGCGCAGCTCCTGCTTCGGACGGCAGCTTCACGGCGCGCACACGCCGCAGCACCAGCACGCTGAAACTAACCGTGGATGGCGATCCCTGGAGCGAGAAGGCAAGTCTGCTGGAGAGCGGCCCGAACGATCAGGTTTTTCGCGTCGAAATAGACGACCTGGGGCAGGCGACCGTGGTCTTCGGCGACGGTGTATTTGGTATGCGTCCTTCCGAGACCTCGTCCGTGCTTGCGACCTACCGTGTCGGCGGAGGTTCCAGCGGCAACGTAAGCGCCGATTCGCTGACCCTGGCCCGGCCCGACGGCGACGCATCGTGGCTCAACTCGGTCAACAATCCGCTTGCGGCAATCGGCGGACGCGACCTGGAATCGCGTGATCACGCGCGTCGCGTCGCGCCCGCTTCGTTCCACCAGCCAATGATGGCGGTGAGTGCAGCGGATTACCAGAGTGCGCTTGCTTCCTTCCTCGACTCCAACGGTAGGGCTGCGATTCAACGCGCTAATGCCCAATTCCTGTGGACGGGAAGCTGGCTGACCGTCAACGTAACCGCGGACCCGACGGGCACGGAGGGCCTCACGGCCGACCTGCGCCAGCAACTCACGGATTATCTGAACAGCAAGCGGCTCTCCGGCTACGATATTGAAATTTCAGAGCCGGCCTACCTTCCGGTTGAGCTGGCCCTGCAGGTATCGGTGGCTGCAGGTGCGCAGCAGAGTGATGTGCAACAGGCCCTGCTCCTCGCATTCGGCACTGGCACATTGCCCGGCGGCTCCAATGCTTTCTTCCACCCGGACAATTTCACATTCGGCGACAACCTTTATATAAGCAGGATTTACGCCGCAGCCATGGCCGTTCCGGGCGTGCAATCGGTCACGATTTCGCGGCTGGCCCGCGCCCACGCCGCCGATCCCACGGGTGAGACCAGCCTCAATCTAAACCAGGGATATCTGGCGGCGGGCTCCGACCAGGTGATTCGTCTGGACAACGACCGCAACTTCCCCGAGAACGGCACCCTGACCATCACTCCCAGCGGAGGCCAGGCATGAGCAGCGGCAACAATTCCAACGCGACCACCGCCGCCAATTGCTGCGCGACGACGCCGTCCGCTCCGGCGGTGCCGCAGGTCATCTCCAATCCACCGGGCTTGCCCGCGATCCGCTATCGCATCGGTACCTTCACCAGCTTCCGCCAGGCGATGCTGGACGCCATTGCCGTGGCCGACCTGATGGCCTCGACGGTCACTGAGTTGACCAGCACGCTGGCGCCGGCTTCTCCTCCGTCGCCGGCGTCGCCGCCAGGTGGAACCGCTCCGAATCCCACCATCACGGTGCTCGACTACGGCGGCTTCCCCATCGCGCCGAACTTCCGAATCAAGATCGGCAGCGAATACCTGCAGGTGATTGATGGCGCCGGTACCGCGGCGTGGACAGTCGTCCGCGGCGACCCGGCGGCATCTCACGCCATCGGCGACACGGTCACGCTCTCGCCGCCGAACCCTTTTGCCAATTGGCACCCGCTGCCGCCCGGCCAATATCAGACGGTTGACTATCAAACCATGTTCGTCGAGCTTTGGGCTTATCTCGCCGACATCCTGACGTTCTACCAGGAGCGCATCGCCAATGAAGCCTACGTAGGCACGGCCTCGCTGCGCGAATCGTTGCTGCGCCTGGTGCGGCTGATTGATTACCACCCCGCGCCGGGAGCCGGCGCCAGTGGGCTGGTGGCTTTCAGCGCGGCCAACGGCAGCGCCCTTACAGTCCCGGCCGGATTCCGGGTCGCCAGTAAGCCGGCGCCCGGGCAGCCGCCGGTTGTGTTCGAGACGTCAGCAGCGGTCGCGGTCACCGGCGAGAACAGCAGCATCCCGTTGTCCCAGCTCTCCCCCGATGTTCCGTTTTATCCGCTGAGCATTGTGTTGAAGGGAACCAACGCGCAGCTCGCGACCGACGACTTCGTTCTCGCGGTGGAGAACGAAGGCACGGACGATGAAGAAGTGCATGTCTTGCAGCTCACCAGCGTGAATGCGAACAAGACCACCAATACCACGATGATCACCTGGGACCACGAGCTGGGGGGCGGAGACTACCAACAGCCAAGCAAGGACGTCTCCCTCTACGCGCTGCGGGTTACGGCGGTGCCCTTTGGCGCGAATGCTCCGGAATGGGCAACGCTGTCCCCTACGCTGACCGACGCGACCGTCAACTCGAATGCTCCTTACAACGGCAAGGACTGGGACGCGCCGACCATTGAAGAAGACCGGTTCATTGCAGACGGATTCGTCAAAGACGCTGCCATGGTGAGCGTTGGCGGTGGCGTGGGCCTCGCTACTGATGGCTTTGATTACTATCGCCTGCTGCTCCCCAATGCCTGGTTTTACATTCCCGTTCCCGACGACCCGACGAACGTCCTGTTTCTCGACGCCGTCTACAAGCAGCTCATTTACACGCAGCAAAATCAAGGCTGGGCGGTACTGCTGACGGCTGACCCTCCCGTAGCAGGGTCAACCGATTCAAGCGACGGAATCTTCCAGGTATTACACGTGGTAGACGGCCGGCAGTCCGCCAAGGTCGGTTACACGCTGAGTTCCAAGATCACTCGCCTGACCTTCACCGAGAACCTGCTCAGCAATAGCTTCCCGCTACGCAACACCATGGTACTGACGGGAGGCGAACTGCTGCCGGTGCAGGTTGATCTGCCGTTGCCTCCCTTTGTTTACGGCAGCCAATTAATCCTGCAAGGAGTGCATAACGACCTTCAGCCCGGGCAGACCATCGTCATCACTGGTACCCTCTTCTCCGGCACGGCGGCGGCGAGCGCAGGTTCGCCCGCGTCGGAGTCGGTGGTGCTCGATGGGGCTCCGATGCCTGACACCAACAACAACATCACGGTCCTGACCCTGAAGAGTGCCCTGACGAACACATACAATCTGGCCGGCTGCGCAGTGTTGGCCAACATCGCTGTCGTGACCCAGGGTGAGACGGTAAAGGACGAAGTGCTGGGCAGCAGTGACGGCAGTGCCTTCCAATCGTATGCGCTGAAAAAGCAGCCGCTGACGTATTTGCCATCCACCGATGCTGAGGGATTGGCTGCAGTTACGAGCACGCTTACCGTCACCGTGAACGGCATCGCCTGGAATGAGCAGCCCGACCTGGTGCAAAGCGCTCCCAGTGACCAGGACTTCACCACCACCGAGGACGATTCGGGGCAGACCACCGTGGTCTTCGGCGATGGCTTCAACGGAGCCCGGCCCGCGAGCGGCTCGAACAACATCCATGCGAGATACCGCAAGGGATTGGGAAGTTCCGGCAATCTGCAACCGAGTTCCATTCAGCAATTAGTGGACAGCGTTCCCAAGCTGCAGAAGGTGAGCAATCCGGTGCCTTCCAGCGGGGGGAGCGACGCCGATGCGCCGAGTCAAATCCGCGTTGCGGCGCCGGCCAGCCTGCGCACCTTTGGCCGTGCGGTGAGCGCTCCTGATTATGCCGCTTTGGCGCGGAGCTTCCCGGGAATCGCGAAAGCAACTGCCGCCTGGGTGTTGAGCGATCCGGTCACCGGGCAGGCGGTGGCGCATCCGTATATTCAACTGGCCGTCGCCACGGTGGATGACACACCTATCCAGGGCACGCTGCTCTCCACCAATTTGCGGCGATTCCTCGACAGCCATCGCGATCCCAACGTCTTGCTGCGCCTGCAGGACTTCTCTCCCATTTACCTCGAGGTGGCGGTCGAGATTGATATCAACAGCCGTTTCCCGCAGCAGGCCACGATCAGCAAGGTACAGGCCGCACTGAATCCTGGCTTGAATCCGGATGGCTCCGCCGGATATTTCGCGCCTCAACAGTTGCAGTTTGGGCAGAGCATCTTCCTCAGCGCGCTGTATGCGACGGTGCAGAACATTCCCGGAGTTCAGGATGTGACGATCACATCCTTGCGGCGCGTCGGTCCAGGAGCGGAGGAGGCTCCCGGCACCGTACACGACATTGTTGCAGGGCCCACCCAACTGGCCGTCATCGGACAGGGAATGGGCCAGGGGCAATTGACAGTTACCGGTAGCGGAGGATTCCTCGATACATGAGCCGCAACGACGCTGAAGATTTCGCCCAACGACTGTACGCGCGGGTCCCGGGGAACTATCTCGTCTACGACGCGGAGCGCGGCCAGCCGCTGCTGGCATTGCTGCGGGTGATCGGCGCGCAGGTCGCCAACGTGCGGCAGGACCTCGACGCGCTCTGGGACAACTTCTTCATCGAGACCTGCGATGAGTGGGTGGTTCCCTACATCGGTGCCTTGGTGGGCGCCAATCTGCTGCAGCAGCCGGTCGGACAGAGCAACCGGCTGGACGTGTGGAACACCGTTCTTTGGCGGCGTAGCCGCGGCACGCCCCAGATGTTGCAGGCATTGGCGCAGGCCATTAGCGGATGGCCCGCGGACCTGGCTGAATTCTTCCTCGCGCTCGGCTGGTCACAGAACCTGAATCATGTCCGTCTCGATCGCCCGCTGACACCTGATTTGCGTGACCCGCTCCAACTCGCATCGCTGGGTCACGCCGACGATCTTTTGGCCCATGCCGCCGACTTCAAGCCGGGGCGGCCGCTCGATAGCCCGCGGGTCTCCAGCAATTCCCTGGGCGTGGGGCGCGCGGGTTGGAGTACTCCCGGCCGATATCAGATCGGCAACCTCGGACTCTTCGTTCGCCGCCTGCAGACGTTCCCGGTTCGTGGCGCCACTCCCGCCGGAGCCATGCCGGGGGCGCAGACGCCTGTGGGTACCTCGTGCTTCACCTTCAACCCGCTCTTCCACGATGTCCCGTTGTTCGCTTCCGATAGTGCGGCAGCCATTTCACGCGCGGAATTCGCCGCAGATCCGTGGGCCAGCTTCGCCCCCGACTCCGACATCGCGGTGCGGCAATTCGGAGTTCTGCTCGCCGCCGAGTCGGCGCCTGCGGTGCGCCTGTCGGCCGGCAGCAAGCCGTGTACGTTCGGTAATCTCACCTCCGGCGTGGCCCTGGCCGATATGCGGCTGCTGCAGCCACGCTCGTTGCAGTTGGGCAGCGCGCATTTCCTGATAACGGCCAAGTGGCAGCAGGGAACAACCTCTGCCAATCTCGGGTTCCTGAGTACCTTGTTTGCGGCTTCGGGAAGCAGCCCGGCGTTTCGGGCGGGAAGCACCGGATCGGGCGCTGGACAGCTTGTCATAACCATTCAGACGGGTGGCAACGGCATGGGCTGGCCTGGTCCGGCATTGCCGCTTTCTCCGACCGCCCGCTTCCCCGGAGCAGTGCTAGCAATCTGCATCGCGCGCAGCGGAGCGCGGCACGCTGCTGATGGCTTATATGTTTACCTGCCTGCTTCGCTGATTACCCCGGGCGATGGACACAGCTATTTCGTCGCCGACGACGGGAGCGCCTACACGTCGTCAAATCTCAGCGGCACCACACCGGCGCGTTCCTCCGAAGGACAGGTCTACCCTCCGCGCTCTGCCGATCCGAGCACCGCTCCGGCCCTGACCTTCCTGGGCCTCAACCGCAAGCCGGGAGCCATGGTGCTCACCGATCCAAGCCCGCTTTAGCAGCGCGGATGTGCTGGTCGAGGCTGCGCTCTTCACCGGGCCTTCCACCTTCCAGACGCTGGGCGGAATCACTACGGCTGTGCAGACCGCGGCGGTTGATTCCGACCTGCAAGCCCCGACGCCATGGCCGGCCTTCATCTTCGCGCCGAGCCGGAACGCTCTCAGCGGAAGCATTCCGCAGACCGGATTACTGAGCATCTTGCTGCGTCCGCTGGCGGGAGATTTTGTGCCGCCTTCGGAGCTGGTGGTGGTAAATCGCAGCGGCCAGAGCTTGCTTGTCTACCTGCCCGAAGCCGCCGGATCTACGGAGCCGACGCGCGTGCTGGTGGCCGATGATGGCAGTACCTATTTCGCCCCTGTCGATGCGACGCAGCAACAGTCCGTCCTGCAGCAGCAGTCGCTCGCCGGCCTGGTGTTAGCCCGGTCTGCGCAAGGCCAGGCGCTTGCCATCCCGGGGCGCTGGCCATTACAGCAGCGCTTGCCGGTCGCCATCAACCTGTGTCGCAGCGAACGCAGCTCGTTGCTGAGCGTAGGAGAATTGGGAATCGATCCCGAGTTGGGCAGGTTCGCTCTGCCCCCCGCCGATCCGGCCATCGGGCTGTCTTCGCCTCCGCAGGGACTGGGCTTCGACCGCAGCACCCTGAGCGTTGATTTTGTCGAGGCTTTCACCGGCTTTGTGGGAGCTGTGAATTCCACCGAGCGCCCGATCTCGTCCGACCCGGCCAAGCGCTTCGTCTCCCGCTCCGGCGACGCCAATGACGCCTCGGTTGACCACTTGATTGGAGCCCCCGTCCACACCAACCTTGCCGACGCGATCAAGGCCGCCAATGACGGCGACATTATCGAGATCGTTGATAGCGCCACGTACGACGCTGCTGCCGGCGTCACTCTGCCTTCATCGTTGAAGAGCCTGACGGTCAGGGCCGCAGCGGGACAGCGCCCGTGTCTTCCGTTCTATCGTTCCGCTGGCGTAGCCGGCGATTCCAGTTTCACCGTCCCTTCGGCAATGTCACAACTGAGCTTGCAGGGACTGCTGATCAGTGGCGGCCCGTTAGTCATCCGGGCCAAAGTGCAGCAGCTTCAACTGACCGCCTGCACCCTGGATCCCTCTAACTCCAACCTGGTATCCATCCTGGCCACCGATGCCAACTTGAACAGCAACGCCACTTACGTTCTCTCGGGTTCTGTCACCGGGGGCATACGGCTGGGCAAAGGCATCGGCCAGCTTGTGGTCGCCGACTCGATCGTGGACCAGCAACATGGTGTTGCCATCTCCGGCGATACCACGTTAGCGAGTCCCCCGCTGCTGCAACTGAAGCTGGGGAGCACGCCTGCAGCCCCTACGGTCCAGTTGGAACGTGTGACGGTACTCGGCGCCATCATTTGCGACGTCCTGAACGCCAGCGAGTGCCTGCTCAACGACCTGGCAGTTGTGAGTGATCGCCAGTCGGGCTGCCTGCGGTTCACGCGATATGAAACCGGATCGCTGTTGCCGCGCCGTTATCGCTGCCTCCCCAGCGAAACTCAGTCAGCCGCCTGTGCCGGGAAGTCGCGCTGTGTTGCGCCGGTGTTCAACTCGCGCCAGTTTGGCCGCCCCGATTACGCCCAACTGGCCGCACGCTGTCCCGACACCATCCTGACAGCGAGCGAAGCGACCGGCGAGATCGGAGCTTTCGCCGGGGCCCAGAATACGATTCGGTTGCGCAACCTTTTGATCAAGTTGCAAGAATTTATGCCGGTAGGTTTGTCCGCTGTAATCGTCGCTGAAGGTTAGGAGAAGTTACATATGAAGGGCGATTTTTCGCGGTTCACGTTTGATCCGAGCAAGCACTATTCCGGAGTTTTACATCAGCAGGGACGGGTGTGGCTCGACTCGGACTGGAACGAAGAAGTTTTGGAACGTCTGGCCTTGCTGCAGCAGGAGCTTGCCGATGTGATTGGCCCCGCGGGCACGCCCGCCGCGGGCTCAGGTTTCGAACTGTCGCCCAGCGCCGATCCCAATGCGCCTGACGATTTCGCGATCTCCGCCGGACATTGCTACGTCAACGGCATCCTGTGCCAGCTTGAGGCGAACACAACCTATCTCAGCCAGCCCGACCTGCTTGATCCCCCGCGCCTCAGTTTGCCGCGCGATGGTTCCACCGTGAACGCGCTGGTGTACCTGGAAGTCTGGCAACGGCTGATCACTTACCTGGAAGACGACTCGATCCGCGAAGTCGCCCTCGGTGGTCCCGACACCTCGGCGCGCCTCAAGAACATTGTGCAGGTGAAGGTGAAAGTCCTGCCCTCGCAGCAAGGGCCGGTGACCTGTGCGCAGGGAGCGCAGTTGCTGCCGACGCCGGGTGGCGGCACACTGACCACTCTTCAGCCCACGAATGTTCAGCCTCAAAACCTGTGCCAGTTACCCGACCCTGCGAATTTCACCGGGCGGGAAAATCATCTTTATCGGGTTCAGGTGCATGACGCCGGCGACGTCGCGGGAGTGGCTTCGGGTGGGGCATTCAGCGTTTCCCTGGCAACCAGTGTCGGTGCCGGCGCAACTTCGCTGGGTGTGTCTCCGGCGCTTACCGCCGCACAGTCCAGTGCTGCGCTGCGCAATGGCTTCATCACCCTGACCGACAAATCGGGTCTCTCCGAACGCGTCGCTCTTGCGCCCGGCGGAGTTTCCGCCAACGGCGCCGCGCTGACACTCGCGCAGGGTCTGAAGAACGCTTTCACCACCGGCAATGACACCACTCTCGCCGGCGGCACGGCTCGTTTCAAGTGGTCGCGCGACAACGCCTCCTTCGCGGTGAACGTTACCGATGTCCAGCCGGACCGGGTGACTCTGACGGTGGCGAGTTTGGGACGCGATGTCGCCACCGCGCTGCGCGACGGTGATCTGGTTGAGATCAGCGACGACGCCAGCGAACTGGGCCCGGGCCGGGGACACCTCACCACCCTGAACGGCGATCCTGATCCCGATAGCTTCAAGGTGGTGCTCAGCGATCCGATTCCCTCCAACTTTGTGCTGCCGGGCGGAACCGCCAGTCCGCCCTCACCCTCCCCCACAAACCGCCACATGATTTTGCGCCGCTGGGACCAGATTGGCGATGCCGCCTCCGACTACAGCGATGCCGGCACGCCTGGAATGAACCTGGGCGATGGAGTACACATTCAATTCGGCGGTCAGAACCTGTGCGCCGGCGACTACTGGCAGTTCACCGTGCGTGCCGCCGATGGCAGTGTGCAGCCGCTGCTGAACGCGCCGCCTGCGGGGATCAACAAGTCGTGGGCGCCCCTCGCCGTTGTGAGCTGGGGGCCCCCGACGCCAACCAGTCCGCCTGCGCCTGCGGGAACCCTGGGTATGAACATCCAGAGTTGCCTGCCCACGTTTCCTGCGCTGATTCACTTTCCGCCCATTGACGACGGCATTCACATCGTCGCGTTGAACACGGTTGACGCCAACAACAACGCCACTCAGTTGGTCAACGACAGTAACGTGCAGGTGAATAGCTTTGGCGGCATCAACGTGCAATGCGACACAGCCGTTGATCCGGCCAGTATTTCCCGGCCCACATGCTTCGTCAGCGTAGAGCTGCCCCTCAACTTCGCTGGTGGCCAGGCCTCAGACATTTACTATCCGTTTGTTCTGGCAGGCAACGTGAGCTGCAGCGGCAACGTGATCTCCTGGAGGCCGGGAGCGGGCGCCCAAACGGTACTGAACCAGTTCATTACCGCCGCACTGAATGACCGCGGCGTGCTCACGCACCTTACCTTGAAGGGCGACTTCATCTGGTCGCAGAATGATCCCACGCTGTTCCTCGACGGCGAGGTCTTCGGCCGGCCACCCGGCGGCAACAACAACAATGTTTCCTTGCGGCTCCCCAGCGGCGACCGCCGCCGTGGGGGAGACTTTGAGATGTGGTTCTGGGTGGTGGCAGCGCCATCCTTTATCACCGACATTCAAGCGACTCCGTCCGGTCCCGTCAATGGGGGCGACACGGTGACGCTAACCATGACATTGAGTTCCCAGGCTCCGGCAAACAGTGTCATCACCCTGACGCTCAGCAATGGCAATGTAACGATTGCCAGCGAAAAAACGAGCTCTCCGCCGACGTCTCCGCCGTCGTTTACGGTTTCCGTCCCGGTACCGACGGGCGCAACCAGTGTCACCGTCACGGCAACCGCAACGGCGGTTGGATCCACCAACATCACCGCGACCTTTGGACAAAGTGTGGCCATCACTCTGGTGGTTCAGCCGGCGCCGATCTTGACCGGTCACCTTTTGCTGAGTCCCGCATCCGTGTTCGTCGGCAGGGCCTCCACGGGTACGGTCACCATCACCGGCCCGGCGCCGTCCAAGGGTTTGCCCGTCAACCTCACCAGCAGCAATCCTGGAATTGGGAAGCTTGCGGCGGCCAGCGTCACGGTGCCCGCCGGTGCCACCACGGCCAATTTCCAGATCACCGGCGTGGCGGCTGGAAGTTGCACCATCACCGCAAGCACCACTAGTCCCGCCAGTTCACTTGCTGCCCTGTTCACCGTAGTGCAGAAGACGAGCAAGGAAGGCAAGGAAACAAAGCTCGATAAGGTCCAGATCGAAAAGATCACCGACAGCAAAGCGCTGGCAGCGGAAAGGCTGAAGGTCACCGATGCGATCTCCGGCAACTTCGCCGATCGCGCGCTGCTGGCTCAAGGTCTGGGAGCACCTCCGCAGGCTGCGTCGTCTGATGATGCCGTCCCGCAAAGGGCAGCCTTCATCCGGGCGGAGGAGCGTCCGCCTGTAGGCGATGCGGTGATCAATCCGCCGACGCCGGAGGAAGCACGGGCGGAAGCTTCCGCACCGGCTGACGCCGAGGCACCCACGCCGGTTTCCGCCGATGCGGCAACAGCAGTGGACTTGTTGTTGCCCACCCAGAAGCCTGCGGACAAAGCATTGTCGCCGGAGAAAGGAGCGATGCCGGAAAAGCTCGGCGGCCGGCCAACGACATAGGGACTCGATGCTTTTAATTGTTGCCAACCACCACGATTCGATCGCGCCGTGGCTTGCCCACCGTTGGCGGGCCCATGATGCGCTTGTGCTCACGCCCCTCGATCTGTCCTCTGCCGGCTGGCGGCATTACGTTGGGGAGTGCGGCAACTCGCGCGCGATCATCGCCGGTCGAGAAATTTCGAGCGGGCAAATCAACGGCGTTGTGACCCGTATGCCCGCCGTGTTCGAGTGGGAACTCGGCCACGTTGTGACCGCCGACCGCCAGTATGTCGCTGCCGAAATGAGCGCCTTCCTGCTGGCGTGGCTTTCCTCGCTCTCCTGCCCGATGCTCAATCGCCCCACTCCCCACGGTCTTAGCGGCCCTGACTGGAACCGCGAGCAGTGGGTCACGCTGGCCGCGAAACTCGGCATCCCGGTGCGCCTTGTACACCGGACCTCCGCGCTCGCTTCCAGCAATCCGGTTGACGGGTTGGCGTGCCAGTTCATCGTGGTGGGCGACCGCTGCTTTCCCAGTGCAGCTTCGCAGCTTTGCGACCACGCGCGCGCTTTGGCCGCTGCTGCGGACACGCCATTGCTCGCACTGGAATTCACCGGACCCGAACCGGATGCGAAGTTCGTCAATGCCAGCTTGCGGCCCGACGTAAACTCACCCGCCATCGCCGATGCCATGCTGGCATACCTGCTGAGGTCGGAATGCTAGTCCTGCTGTGGGGATTGGAAACCGACTCGCCTCTCGCGGCGGTGCGCCGGCAACTCGCGCTTCTGAACGTGCCGACCGCGTTTATTGAGCAGCGCCGCGTGCTGCAGACCGAGGTCGAGATCACGGTCGGTGAAACCACTGAAGGTATGGTGTGCGTCGGCGATGAGACCATCGATCTGGCGGAGGCCGCCGCAGTTTATCTCCGCCCCTACGAATCAGTTCGTTTAGCCGAGATTGCCGCAACGCGACCCGACAGCGCCGAGCGCCGTCATGCCGCCCTGGTGGATGACCTCCTGCTCTCCTGGTCGGAACTCACTCCCGCATTCGTGGTCAACCGCTGTTCGGCCATGGCGGCAAACGGCTCCAAGCCGTACCAGGCGGAGCAGCTTCGCGACCTGGGATGGAGCGTGCCCGACACCTTGCTGACCACTGATGCCGATGAGGCACGCGCCTTCTGGGAGCACCATGGCGACGTCATCTACAAGTCGGTGAGCAGCGTGCGCAGTCGCGTTGCGCGCCTGCAGGCTGAACATAGGGAGCGCTTCGCCGACCTGGCAACGTGCCCAACCCAACTGCAGCAGTTCATTGCCGGTAACGATTATCGCGTGCACGTCGTCGGAGAGCAGGTCTTTGCCACCGAGATCAAGTCCTCCGCCGTCGACTATCGCTACGCCGAGGAGGAAGTCCCGGAGATTCGGCCCTGCGTCTTGCCGCCCGAGTTGGAAGACCAGTGCCGCCTGACGGCCGCGGCCCTGGAGCTTCCGCTGGCGGGGATTGACCTGCGCCGCACACCGCAAGGCGAGTGGTTCTGCTTCGAAGTGAATCCCTCGCCGGCGTTCACCTATTACGAGGAGGCGGCCGGTCAGCCCATCGCCCAGGCGGTTGCGCAACTGCTCGCCGGCGCAGCACCGCAGCGGTATCAAAGAGCGCCGCTTGCCTCCGCGTCAATGGCGGAGCGATAGATTATGGCTGCCCTCCGCAACATCTTCGCCTGCCTGGTGCATGAAAGCCCGGAATGCGTCATTGACCTGGTGCGTAATCTGCACGCCCTCGATCCCACCTCCGCCATCCTGCTCTACAACGGCGGGACCAACCAGCAATTACTCAACGGAGCATTCCGATTCGAAAATTACGGTGCGGTTGTGCATCCCTCGCCTCGACCGATGGTCTGGGGGCATCTCCACAGCTTCGCTCTCGATTGCATGCAGTTCGCGCTGCGGGAACTGCCCTTCGACACCCTTACCATCGTGGATTCCGATCAACTGGCAGCGCGCGCCGGTTACTCTCAGTTCCTGGCATCGTTCCTGGATGGGCGCAAAGGCATTGGGCTGCTCGGAAGTTCGGCCGCGGTGCAACTCCCCAACACCTCCATCGGTCCGGCGCAAACCGCGTTTCGCGAAATCGAGTTGTGGCAGCCTTATCTGCAGCGCTTTGGCGGCGGAGAAGGCAAATTCCCTCACTGGTCGTTCTGGCCTTCGACTGTATTCACCGCCGACGCGTCACGCGATCTGCTGCAGCTTTTCGTCAGCGACCACGAATTGCAGCAGATCATGTCGCGCACGGCGATCTGGGCAACCGAAGAGGTGATCCTGCCGACGCTGGTCAGGCTGCTGGGATACGAGATCGCGCTCAGCCCTTGCAGCTATGACTACGTCCGCTATCGCATTCCCTACACGCCTGCGCAGATGGATGTGGCCATGGCGCAGGGCGATGTGTACTGGGTACACCCCGTTCCCCGCAGGTATGACGACCCGTTGCGCCAGCGCATACGCGAACGCTTCGACCATTACCCGACTCGCTCGGAGGGAGGAAGCTGCTTGCCTGAGAACAAACCTGACAACCGCCTGGTGTTATCAGTACCGATCCTGAAGGCCATGAAGAAGGTTGAAGGCTGGCTGGAGGAAGAAGAGGCCGATCTGCTCCTCGCGGCCTGCAGCCACGCCCTCTCTTCCCTGCCTGCCGATTGCGCCGTCGTGGAAGTCGGCAGCTTCTGTGGGCGTTCCACTGTCGTGCTGGGCAGCGTGGTGCGCTCGCTAGGCGCTGGCTCGAGAGTCTATGCCGTGGATCCCCACGACGGCATCGTGGGCGCGGAAGGCGCAGGGCTTCGCTCACTAGGGCCAACCCTCAACACCTTCCGGCGCAACCTTGCCGCGAACGCCCTTACCGACGTGGTGGAAGTCATCTGCAAACGCTCCTTCGAAGTCGCCTGGGAGAAGCCCATCGGCTTCCTGTTCATTGACCACCTCCACGACTACACGAATGTGGCGCGTGATTTTCATCACTTCGAGCCATGGGTAAGCGAAGGTGGATACATCGCCTTTCATGACTACGCCGACTACTACCCCGGGGTGAAGATCCTGGTGGATGAACTGCTCGCGCTTCCGCAATTCGAGAAGGTCCATTGTGCCGGCGGCATGATCGTCCTTCGCAAAACATCGGCAACTGCGGCAGGCGTCGCTGAGGTCAGCCTCAGCCCGCAAGCGGAGATTACACCACGGTCTGCCGCTGCTGCAGCCGCGAACGCAGAGGTTGTTTCCGCGCCGCTGGTTTCCTGCATCATGCCCACCGCCGACCGGCGCGCGCTAGTGCCGCAGGCCATACGCCACTTCCTGCGCCAGGACTATCCCAACCTCGAGCTCATCATCGTGGATGACGGCAGCGATAGCGTGGCCGACCTGGTCCCCGCCAACGACCGCATACGCTACGTCCGCCTGGCGCGGCGCCTTTCCATGGGCGCCAAGCACAACCTGGCGTGCGATATGGCCAGGAGCGACGTTATCGTGCATTGGGACGACGACGATTGGATCGCACCATGGCGTGTGTCGTACCAGGTTCGCGAGCTGCAGCAGCACTCCCCCGACACCTTGTGCGGGCTCTCCCAGTTGCTGTTTTACGATCCCCGCAGCGACCGTGCCTGGCAGTATCTCTACCCCAGGGGTGGGCGTCCCTGGGTGTTGGGCGCCACCTTCTGTTATTACAGGCGCTTTCACGAACAACATCGTTTCGCCGACATGAACGAAGGCGCGGATACCGTCTTCGTCTGGAATCTTCCACCCAACACGGTGCGGGCACATCAGGACTACAGGTTCTATGTGGGGACAGTGCATTCCCGCAACACCAGCCCAAAGCAAACTGAGACCAGCGGATGGCAGCCGCTGCCCACGCAGGACATTCGCTGCCTGCTCGACGACCACGACTGGGCTTTTTATCAGGAGTTTGGAAAGCAACCGTGAATCGCATGTGCCGATTTTCGCGATACCGAAGTGCCACACGACGCTGGCCGGTTGTGGCTGAGTATTGATGGTTCAACGCGTCCGGGGTGTATTGGGAAGGTTAGACGTTGCATTATCTCGATAATGTGAAACTACATCGGACAGGTGCTCACCATGGAATACAGAACGACAGCGGAAACGAGAGCTAGAGCTCAAAGGTTGGCGACGCCTTCTGGTTCGCAGTCGCGCCGCAGCCTTCTTGATGGTTGGCAGCCGGGGTCGCTTGCCGCAAACCGGCCAGGCATCCTCCAGCGTCAGGAGGGATCGGCCAATCCTTCCCTTCCGGCATCGTTACAGAGTGATCCGCACGCGCGGTATAGCTTTGGCCAGGTGAGGGTCCTTGACCCTCACGAGGCCGGCCCTGCCAATAATGAAAACAAAATGACTGCGTCAGTGACCCCGCGGGATCGAAGCGGAGGTCAGGGGAACACCAAAGCCATCGCGGAGAGCGGCGCCGGCACGGTGAATGTAGACTATGCACCCACCGCTGCGGAAAAGAGTTCCAAGATTGTGTTCATTCAGGTCATGCGTGAATATCTTGACGGCATTGCCGCAAAGCCGTCGGCGTCCGACGCTGCTTTCGCTTTTCAGGACGCCGATACCACGGGCGACTTTTATCATGTTGACTACAAGTCCGGAGAAGCCGACCCATATTACAACGGTGACGATGCGGCTGATTTTGGAAAACAAGGCGACGCTACCGCAACGCCCAAAGTTACCGCCCACATGGATGACACCCCGAGCTATGATGACGCTACTTTTCCGGCAGGCAAGTCGAAGATCAAATATGAATTCAGGACGATTGCTTTCAGCGCGGCCGGAACCGACCGCGGCACTTTTTACGCCTACGCGAAATGGTTTTTTGAAAAGGACAAGGGAGTAGCCGGCAAGACATGGCTCGACGGCACATCGAACGATACAGGGCTGCCCAAGAGTAAGGAAGCAATCGATCTCTTTTGCAGCAATCACGGTTTTGTTCTGCCCAAACCGTAGCGACTGTACGAAGGTGTGCTCGGGGAGAAGATTCGGAAAGACATGGAACATTCGTCTATCCAAGAGAGCCTATCGCGAGAGCGTGCGGAGTCCTCCACCTGGTTCGCGAACTTGCGCGGAAACCCGGCACCGAAAGCTCTCGAATCGAAGTTGCTATCCGCCGATCATGGGGAGGCGGATTGCCAGTCTTACTGCATGGGAGGGTGACGACCCAGAATGCGCAGCTTCAATGCACGCCCAGAGACGCACCAGACCGCAGCTTCCGCGGAGCGTGCCCAGGTGCGCGCAGGTTTGCAAAGCACGGCTGCGCCAAACCAGCACCAGCTCTATCGGCAAGCGGCTGGTTCGGCATGGGGCATGGCACCGCCTATCGCTCCTGAAGTGCTCAACTCTCCCGGCCAGCCGCTCGACACGGCAACCCGGGTTCCGATGGAGACCCGTTTCGGCCACGACTTCAGTCAGGTGCGCATTCACGCCGATAGCCCAGGCTGCCGGCGCTGCGCGACAGTTGGGCGCGCGGGCGTTCACGCGCCACAACGACATCTACTTTGGACAAGGCCATTTCCGTCCCACGGATGGAAAGGGTCTTTACATGCTGGCCCATGAACTGGCGCATGTGGCGCAGCAGCGACCGCATGCTGCGCGGGGCGACCGCCCGCGTCGCGACCTGGAAGACGACGCCAGCCGCGCCGCCACAGCTGTCGTCCAAGGCAAGCCGCCTGAAATACGGGCGACGCACGATGGCTCCGGCATACATTGCCTCGGTGAACCGGAGATTGTGCCGGATGTCACGTTTATCGCCCAGCCTCTTCCCACCGATAATGGGTTCATTCAGAGTGCCATCGACTATCACCGCGGCTGGGGCTTTAATCCGCAGGTAGTGCCTTCCATGGATCAGGTTGTAACCCGGCTGAGTGCCGCTACCGGGCATATTGGCCGCATGCGCCTGGTATCACACGCTAATGTGGACAACATCTTCATGAGCCTGTTCACAGGCGGGGTGCGCGGCATCGCGCAGACTGAACTGGCGGGCTTCGGCTTCAGCGAGGAAGCCGGCTTTGCGGCTACCATTCAAGCGTCTGGAAGCGAAGCCTTCAGATATATTGACGTCACAGCGGAGGCACTGAGCAATCTGCGAACCACCGCCGCAGCCGCCGCTCCCTCGTCGAGCGGTTCTTCGAACCCGCCCTCGACTCCGCCGGCTCCGCCGCTATTGGTCGCGGTAGGACTCGGCGCGCCCAACAGCAGTCCGACCGGCGACTTGGCCCAGTTCATTCGCCGTGCGCTGGAGATACGGCTGATACAGTTGGCCCCCTTCACGGTTACACCCACCACGGGTAGCCCCCGGCCCAGCACCCCTGCTGAACGCCGCCAGATTATTACAGCCGAACAGACGATACTCGATGCCGTGCAGAATCGCATCGTGACCACAACTGCTTCCACCACCAGCCCCATCACTGACCAGAATCTCAATGATCTGAAAGCTGCGCTCTCGGCCATGACCCTTGCTAATTTGAGTTTACAGTCGGTCTCGTCCAGTATTGCGGAAGATACGATTAAGGACGTTACCGCTGCCAACCGCGCTGTAGCGGGCGGTTTTCGCGGACGCCTGAATACAGTCAAGGGCCGTTTCGACAGTTCCAGCGGGATTGACGTTCGCGGATGCCGTCTCGGACAAAATCCTGACTACATGCGCGCTGTGCAGTGCTATTTCGGACGCAGCGGCAACGTACCGGAAGTGACCGCCCCTGAGTGGTTCCAAAGCTTCGACAGCTTTGCATATCAGACCTTCGCAAGCGAAGCCCAGGTTGATGCTTTAGCGAGCGCCGGTTTTCCTGCTCGCCATCTCTCCGCGAGCGATGTTTCCGACGCCTTGACTCTCTGGGGTGGTGCGACCGGAGCCGCCGCACAGTTCGCCTTCTGGTCGCAACTGGCAACCACGGACCCGGTGACGTTCGTCTCCCTGTCATGGCGCTCTTCCATTCCTGGATTACAAATGGAATCGGAAATCGACAATGTGGCCACCGCCGCTTTGCCTGATGTATTGCGAACTCTGCAACGGGTTTTCGACTTGCCTGCCAATGTGCTCCCCAGCGCAGCCAATCTGGCAACCCTCACGCACAAGCAGCCTCTGGCCGCGACCTTGGCGGCTTCGATGAATTCTTTGCGCGTACTGCAAGGCGTCACGGCCCCCGATCCGGCAGCCCTGCAGGCACTGCAACAGCAGCTTTCACAGCTGCAACAACAGATTTCGCCTGCCGCTCCGACGTCATCGGGAGCGAGCGCTACCACTCCATCCCAGGGTTCCGGTTCTACGGCCCCAACTCCCCCTGCGCCGACAGTGGCGCAGTTGCAGACGCAAGCGCAGGCGCTGTCACAGACGCTCACCCAGCAGTTAGCTCCTGTGGCTCCGTTCCTGCAGGCACTTGCCGGGCAGGCCGCCAATGCCAACGCCCTGATGCGTTTTTATCTGAACTTGGGATTTGTGTTGCCCGCACAGAGCTCGACGGTGATTTCCGACATCAGTTTGCTGGCAATGGATCCGCTGCGCAACCGCGCCATCACTCGCTGGCTGCGACGCCAGTGGCAGGGGACCGTCCCGGCCAATGCTGCCGTGCTGCACGCGCCGGTAGACATCAATACCGAGATAACGCGACGTTACGCCGCACTGTCCGACGCTCACCAGGCCACTCAGATGGTGTTCGCGCCGACCTCCGCCTACATGAGTCACATCATTCGCGTCAGCGGAGGCAATTTCAACTGCACGCCGCAGGGTTCCAATGCACCCTTGGTCCAGCAACAGGCTGGGCCGGCGCAAAGTCCCGGCGGTACGCCCGGCGTACCCTGACAATCAACGATTGCCCAGTAGCCGTCGTCAATGCCGGAGCAACGAAGGTCGATCGCATGGCTGATCTGACGCTTCACAGTAAATGAAGTCCCCACGATCTCCGTCCGCGCCTATTGGTTGGTTCGAACTATCCAAAGGGATAGCATCGCAGCCTCGTCGAGCCCACTCTATTTCCCATCTGGTTCGGTAGTTCATTTCTTCTAAACGACTTCCCAAGGTGCAGTAGAAGAGCGGTCGAGGCATCCCCTTTGGGCAGCAATTTGCTGAGACTTATAACGACGTGGCTCTTCTCATTCAAGTTATTGGCTGGGTGGGATGAGAATCAGATTAAGGAAGTCAATAAAATGCCTGACAGTTTGCGGCTACGAATTCCACTCCTTGAAGGGGTCGCCCCCTGGCTGCTGCGTATCCCGTCTTTCGGGGCGCGCCCGTTGAACACGCAGGAACGCGATCTACTGATCCGCATCTTCGGCGACTCCATCAACCTCGATCCTGTTCGAATCGCCTACACCAGGCTTATATCTGCCGGCACGGCCGCTTACACCATGGGCAACACGATCCTGATTCCAGTCGGCAGCAGCACCGATACTTCAACACTCGTGCATGAGATGACCCACGTGTGGCAATACCAGACCATGGGAACGCGATATATCTCCGATTCTGCCCTGCATCAGGCTGTCCAAGGCTCCCGTGCCTACGACGTGGATCTCGTCGCCGGACAGTCTTTCTACTCCTATGCCGCAGAACAGCAGGCCGTGATCGTAGAGCGCTATTACGACGATTTACCGGGCTGGCGAACGAATGCCGACGTGGTCCGCATGCTTGGGGAGGTTCGCAGCGCCCGCCCGCTGGCTCCGACCGACATTGAGCGCGAGACCTGGTACGGCCCCAACCGGCCTTTCACAGATCCGACTCCGGGGTCAGGCGGGCAGCAGCCATCGCAGACAGTGCCCTTGTTCCGGATTGAATTCTGAAGGAGTTTCAAGGGGTACGAGGCTGGGCGCACCAGCAACATTCCACGACCGAGCGGGTGCGAGCGGGCGAAAAGGATGGAAGCTCCCCACCGCAATGGCGAGCCGAGGACACATATAAGTGGCAGGCAAACGCAGTTCCCCCTCCCGAAGTATGCCGCGACTGAAACCTTGGTGTCCAAAATGGAACTTCGCACAGGAAATATGTCGTGGAGATTGCAAGAACTGAGCGACAATGCGTCGTAGCAATACTTCCACTTCCAGGGTGGTGCATATATATGCGGCGGTTGCGTTTCGGGGGCACTGAGCATTTCACAGCACTGGAGAGACTCTTATGGCTGACGCACAAAAAACATTAAGCTGATGAATTGGGGGTACGCAATCTGCGACGCTGCCATGCGCAAGCACTACATCACGAACTGGCCGGCACCATCCAATTTTCCGTTCACTGGAGGGATCGGCTAAGAACCAGCGACCACCCAGGGGGATTTAACTACTCTTCGAGGAGGGATTGCTATGGATACCAAGTTCAGGGACCTGCATCTTCATCTGGATTTCGCATCGCGCACCACGGCAGGGCTGGCGCTGTTGTTGCTTTTGCTTTTCAGCTTCAATGCCTGGTGTCAGACATCAACCCCTGCAGCGAGTTCAGATACTCCGAAACAGGAGTTCTACAGCCCGCAAGATCGCCAGCTTGCCATCAAGCAGGCGTCGATATTCAAGGCTGAGAATGTTGGGGAAGCCAATATTATGGCCGGCCCCAAACAGAGCAAGGATCTCTTCCAATTTCATTTCAAGGACAAGGTGACTTGCGAGTTCGTTGAGCCCGGATCAAAGATGGGCGGGAATACACCTAAATTCCTGTGCAAGATCATGAAGGTGGAGAGCGCCGACGGAACGGTACAGACCTTGACCCCGGACATGAAAGAAGAGCCCGTGAAGGTGAAGTTCGGCAGCGATAACCGCGAAGTGTATGCGGAGATTGCTTCCAGCCGTCTGCTATGGGCACTCGGCTTCTATACCGATGCGTGGTTCCCGATTCAGGTGACATGCACCAACTGTCCCTCGGACCCGGAAAAAGGAAGTGGCGCGGTGGGCTTGCAGAGCTACCCGCAAGCCTCGGTCGTGAGGAAGTTCGATGGCCACAAGATGTATGAGATGGGCAACGAGGAAGAAGGCTGGAGTTGGAAGGAGCTAGAGACTTTGAACGGGAGGCCGAGCTATGAAAAGGATGGTCTCAGGCTGATGGGCGCCTTTATCGATCATAGCGATAACAAACCGCCGCAACAGCGCCTGGTTTGCCACGGTGTGAACATGGATACCAGCGCAAAGCCCTACAAGACGACATGCAAAGAGTCGGATATGGTGGTGCAAGATGTAGGTGCGACGTTCGGCGGTGGCGGTTTGTTTACTAGCAACACGACGGCCAAGGCCAACCTTCATGACTGGTCGAATAAACCTGTCTGGAACAAGGGCGGCGTTCGTGCAGATAAGCTCAGCGCAAAGCAGCAGCCTCCGGAGTGCCAGGCAAAGCTGACGAAGAGCTTGACCGCCAAAGATGGGCTGGAAAATCCGACCATCAGTGAAGAGGGACGACGCTTTACCGCAGGATTGCTTTGCCAGTTGTCGGACCAGCAGATTGCATCGCTGTTCAAGGCGGCGAGATTTGCCGAGATGCCCGAGAACCACGGCCAGTCGGAGGACGCGGTCGTGCAAGCGTGGGTTACCGCGTTCAAGCAGAAGCGTGAAGATGTCGCGGGCGCGCGTTGCCGGTGGCACAATCAACCGGCGGACTTGTCGGTCATCGACAACCCGGCCGGTCTGCCTACGGTGACGAACTATTGCACTGCCAGTCCGCACTAGCAGGGGCGGGCTTGGCACAGCTTTGCTTTTCAGGAGGCGCGTGGAATCGGCGTGTCCCCAGCGCGTCTGCAAGTTCATTAGCACGCAGACTCGATCTCGTCCTGCCAGCTCATAGGGAGGTGGAATATGAACGCTACAGCTCCACAAATTTCATTTGGCCAAGTTGGCGCCTGCAAAAACTTGTCGCAGTTAATCCGAAGCAACGCCCCTTCGTATTGGAGCTACATGAAGCACTCGGCGGACCTGGCGCCTCTACAGAAGTATCTTGGCTTTGAGGGAATGCTGGCTGGCGATCCTCATCCCGGCAATTTCGGTCCATTGCCCGTTCGCACTCTCAAAGGTCAACGGGTAATTAAGTTCTTGAACATCGACTTCGACGATTGCGGTCGTGGCCCGTTCGCGTTGGACTACGTGCGCTACGTGGTTGCCGTAAAAGCTGACAGTAAATTGTGCAAGTGGCGACCGCTGCAGGAGACATACCTATCCGGTCTCATGGGCAAAAAAGCTGCGGCACCGAGCGAGGTACAGAAGTTTCTTGCGATGAAGCTGGGTGTCTACGAAAAGAAAGCTTCCACGTATATGCTGCGGCACACCACTGACAGCGGATTCAAGTTCAAGAGAGGTGAAATAGAACCGTACGAAAACCAAATCGACCCTGCCGTCATTATGAAACTCTTCCCGTCGGGAAGCGTGGCGGGTTTAGCGAAGCGTATCGAGTCCCGCGGTGGCTCGGAGGACATGCTTCGCATATGGGTGCTCGTCGCCGGGGACGGAGGCGCGCGTCGCATCATGGAACTCAAGCAGCGCAGCATTCCGGGTACGGAATCCTATCGACCCCAGCCTCCAGTAAGGCAATGGCTAGCTGAGGTTCGGAGAGTGTTCTGGCCCGGACTCGATGGCTCTGCCTATGACCTGATCACAGTGGCCGGAGAGCTGTTTTGGATTCGAGACAAGCAGGTGTCGCTAATCAACATACCTTACACAAACCGCAAGAAGAGCGACCAGGAGTTCATTCTCAACCTTGCTCTTTACGACGCGAACATACTTGGGCTGGCACACGGAATACAATCCGGCGCTAAGCGATATCTGCAGGCCATATCAAAAGACCCTGAGGAGTTTCATCGGGCAACAAAGCAGGTGGGGAACGCTTATCTTAAGCTCGCTGAAGAAGCGCTACGTCAGCGAGTTGATGGATCGAGCACGCGAAAATCGTAGTTCGACAAATACAGTATTGAAAGGGCACGCCTTCAGGCGTGCCGGAACTGGGGAGCAATGAAATCGGGCTTTAGCCGCTGAGGAAAAGCGTCCCCTCCGCGCCTGAAGGCGACGGCATTTTGCGCTAAGAACGACACGGCTGAAGCCGTGCCCTTTCAAAGCAGGTACTCCTCAGCGAACGGCAGCCATCGCAAGGCGTTTCGGCCCGGCCTCCCGGATGTGCTCGGGGCATTCGGCCACCATGATCTTGAAATTCTCGATGAAGCGAGCTGCTAGTGCGTCGTACTTGCTGAAGTACTCCTCGCGGCTCGGCCACGTGTTCGCCGGATCGAGAATCTGCGATGGCACGCCCTCGCATTGCATCGGCACTTCGAAGCCGAAGATCGGGTCCTTTCTGTACTCGACCTTCAGTAGCGAGCCGCTGAGCGCCGCATTCAACAAAGCGCGCGTGTGATGAATGCTGATGCGCTTGCCAATGCCGAACGGACCGCCCGTCCAACCGGTGTTCACCAGCCACACATGTGCTCTGTGCTTCTTGATTTTTTCCTTCAGCAACTCGGCATAGGCGAGCGGACGATGCACCATGAACGGCCCGCCAAAGCAAGTGCTGAAGGTGATTTCGGGCTCTGTGCCCAGGCCGATCTCCGTGCCTGCGATCTTGCTGGTGTAGCCGGAGATGAAGTGGTAGATGGCCTGATCAGGATTCAGCCTCGAGATTGGAGGCATCACCCCAGAAGCGTCGCAGGTGAGGAAGATGACGTTCTTCGGATGGCCGGCCTGTTTCTCCGGCAAGCAGTTCGCAATGTAAGAAAGAGGATACGCAGCTCGCGTGTTTTCCGTGACGCTGCAGTCATTCAAGTCCAGATGGCGCGAGAGCGGATCGAAGGTTACGTTCTCCAGCACGGTGCCGAACATCCGGGTGCAAGCATAGATTTGCGGCTCGGCGTCGGGCGACAGGCGGATGACCTTGGCATAGCAGCCGTCTTCGAAATTGAAGACACCATTGTCGCTCCAGCCGTGCTCGTCGTCTCCGATGAGGTGACGCTTGGGATCGGCAGAGAGTGTCGTTTTGCCGGTTCCCGAGAGGCCGAAGAAAATCGCTACGTCGCCAGCCTCTCCCACGTTAGCTGAGCAATGCATCGAGAGCACGCCTTGCAGCGGCAAGAGAAAATTCAGCACGGTGAAGATGGTCTTCTTGATCTCACCGGCGTAGCTGCTACCTCCGATAATCGCCAGTCGCTCGCGGAAATTGATGATGATGAATGTTTCCGTGCGCGTGCCGTCCACGATCGGGGAAGCCATGAACCCAGGCGCTGCGATAACCGTGAACTCCGGCACATGCCGCTGCAACAGGTCGTGGCTGCGGATCTTGGAAAACATGGTGCGCGCGAACAAGCTGTGCCATGCCTTTTGCGTAATGATGCGGATGGGCAGGCGGTACTCCTCGTCTGCGCCGGCGTAGCAGTCCTGGACGAAGACGTCGCGGCCCTGCAGGTATCCCTGAAGGCGCGCCAGCAGCGCACTGAAGCTTTCGCTGGTAAATGGACGGTTGTAGGTCCCCCACCAGATTTTGTCTTCCGTAGATTGCTCGCGCACCACGAATTTGTCGGCCGCGGCACGCGCCGTGTGTTTGCCGGTATCGACGACCAGTGGCCCAAGATGAGACAGGCTTCCTTCGGAGCGGAAGATGCTTTCCTCATAAAGAGCTGGGGTCGGCAGATTCCAGTAGATACGCCGAAGGTTCACTAGCCCATGGTTCTGCAGACCGTAGCTGCTGGCCAGCTTCCCTGCCTCTTTTACCGCGGGAGATTGGACATCGAGATAGATGTTCATAGCCACTCCCTTACCAGCTTGTGCTCGCCCAGGTAGAGCTCGTTGGGCGAGTTCGGATCGAGTGCCCACTTGATGCGGTCCAAGCCTTCGGTTATGTCTTTCATCGCTCCGCAGTAGCTGAGCCGCAGATGGCCATCGAAACCGAATTCCTTGCCGGGCACGGTGACGACCCGCACTTTTTCGAGCAGGAACTGGCTGAGCTTCTGCGAGTCCTTCATATATGCGCTGAAGTCGGGGAAGCAGTAGAAGGTTCCGTCAGGCACGTGCAGCTTCACTCCGTCGAAAGCCCGCAGGCGATCGACCATCACGTTGCGATTGTTCTCCAGCGTGACGCGCAAGCTCTCGATGGACGACTGCACGCCGTTCAGCGCGCCCACTGCCGCCCATTGTCCGGGAGCGGATGGTCCCGAAGTCTGCTGCGATTGAATGGTCGCCATAGCTTCGATCAGATGCTTGTTGGCGATGGCCCACCCGATGCGGAAGCCGGTCATGGCATACATCTTCGAAACGCCATTGATGACCACCAGCTTCGATTCTTCGATCGACTCTTTCACGAAGTCATAGCAAATCGGCGCGCTTTTGTGATCGAACACCAGCCGGTTGTAGATGTCATCCATGATCAGGTAGAGACCTTTTTTCTCGCAGAACTCGATGATCTCCTGGACGAAATCTTTCGAGTACATCACACCGCATGGATTGTTCGGGCTGTTCAGAATGATCGCTTTGGTGTACGAGCCGACCACGCTGGTAATCTCTTCGACAGTTGGCGTGAAACTACCATCCTCGGCAACGACCGGAACCGGAATGCCACCTGCCAGCTTGATCATCTCCGGATAGCTCACCCAGTATGGCGCCGGAAAGACCACCTCTTCCTTGGGATCGAGGATGGCGTGAAGCAAAACCATCAGCGCCTGCTTGGCGCCTCCGGAGACGATCACGTTGTGGGGCGTCACGACCTTGCGATAGTGATCTTCGGTGTAGCGGATGACGGCTTTCTTCAGCGCGGGAATGCCGTCGGGCGCCGTGTACCGGATTTCGCCGGTGTTCAGCAGCGAGGCGCAGTTGATGACCGCATCAAGGGGGGCTTTGCTCTTTGGTTCGCCGCCTCCCAAATGGATGATCGGCTCTCCTTTGTCGCGCAGCAGGGCGGCTGTTTCGTTCAGTTTGAGAGTCGCCGACTCCCTGATGGATCGAGCGAGTTGACTAAGACTCATGGTGCTTACCTACCCTCCTGGTGCATTTTGCGATCTGGCGGCTGCATGGTGACGAGGCATTAGATCCGTCGCGTGTTGTTCAGCAAGGCAGGGCGATGTATCCAGCGTTAGCCATTTCCGCTTCTTCCTGCTTTGCCAGTGCCTCTTCGAACATCTGCTCGGATGGCGCCGGGTGCTCAAGCCAGTCGAAGAGAAACACTCGTGACTGTTGCGTTGACCATTCGCGATAATCGCGCGGACACTCATTGCCTGGGTGTCCGGTAACCGGATCAACCACAAGCGCATTCAATGGAGGGGAGTCATGCTGTAAGCAGTAACAGTAAAGGCAGTACAAAACGGGGCCAGGATCGTCGTAAAACCCCGTTAGCTGCGCCAAGATCGAATAGCTGACAATTTTCTGTTCCCTTGCGGCAAATACTAATACCGCCCAAAACTGTTGTGCTCGTTGCTCCAGCGTCATGACTACACCCCTGTCGCCTACGGTACTGGCCGCAAATTCTGCCAGCCACGCCGCCAAAATCGGGTACTCGAACCTATTACAGGCTATGTGGAGCCAGGACGCGTGTCTGTGAGCGGTATCACACGGCAGAGCGGGTCGTAAGGTGCCGAATTATGACGGGTTGGGGATGGCCACGCAGATGGCTATGGGACGGCCGAGCCGCTGATCATTTGTGGGCGAGGGGCACGCTTTGCGGCGCGCCGCTTCCCCACCTCATCTGGAGGCACAGAACTCGCCGGATTACCCTGAGTCGATATGCAGACCCGCGCCTGCTGTATCCTTTCAAGAGTCGCGATGAAAATCACAGTTGTTCTTCTCTCTCTCTTCTGCGCGTTTGCTATGGCTCTGGCCTCCGATAATCCAACCGCAGCACCGGCGAAGCCCACCACCGTCGAAGGCGGAAATGGCGTGACCCTGCCGCCTCCACCGCCAACCGAGGTCAAGCCGGTGACTGAGAACATTCACGGCGTGACCATCACCGACCCGTATCGCTGGCTAGAAGATGCGCAGAGTCCGGCCACGCGCGCCTGGATCGCAGCGCAGATGAAGTACACCGAAGACTATCTGGCGCAGGTCAAGGTCCGTCCGGAGATCGTCAAGCGGCTCAACGAACTGATGCGGGTGGAGACCTACGGCATTCCCACCGAGGCCAGTGGGCGGTATTTCTTTACCAAGCGCCTGGCGCAAGAGAATCAGGCGTCGATTTATGTACGTAACGGGCTCACCGGGACCGACGAGCGCCTGATCGACGCCACCAAACTCAGTGCGGACCAGAACACCAACCTCACCATCGCCGACGTTTCGGAAGATGGCTCGCTGCTGCTATACGAGGTGCGTGAAGGTGGCGCCGACGAGGGCAGCATTCATATCCTCGACGTCAACTCGGGCAAGGAAGCGCCTGACGTGCTGCCGCGCGCTCGTTACCTGGGCATCAGCATCACGTCCGACAAAAAGGGCATTTACTACTCAAAGTTTGAAGGCAAGCTCACCGAAGTGTACCTGCACCGCATGGGGAGCCCCGTGACCGACGATGAGCCGATATTCGGCAAATCGTTCAGTGGCGAGACGTTTGGAGCGATGCAACTGATCACCTGTCACGTGAGCGACAACGGCCGATATTTAATCATCGACGTCAATGACGGCGTGCCGCCGAAGCGGGTTGACGTTTATGTAAAAGACCTGCGCTCATCCGACGCGCCGATTCGCCCGATCATCCATGGGCTCGATTACCGATTCGTACCGTCAAACTACGACGATGATCTCTACGTGCTGACGGACTATCAAGCTGAGAACTATCGCATTGTTCGCCTAAAGCTGAGCGATCCCGCGCCCGAGCACTGGCAAACCACCGTGAAGGAAGGCAAGGATCCCATATCGCAGTTCTCGATTGTCGGGGGCAAGCTTTTCGTTACCGGCTTGCACGATGTTGTGACTGAGACGCGCATCTTCGACCTGGATGGCAAGCAGGTTGGCAATATCAAGTATCCGACGATAGGCGCGGCATCGCCGGTCTACGGCCGCCAGGAGTCGAAGGAGGGCTTCTACAACTTCCAGTCCTTCAACATTCCGCCAACCATTTATCACTACAACGTTGATTCAAAGAAGACGGAGGTCTTCGCCCGCCCCAAGGTCCCGTTCAACTCCGATGAGTACGAGGTGAAGCAGGTCTTCTATACCTCGAACGACGGCACACGCGTGCCAATGTTCATTTCGTCGAAGAAGGGGGCGAAGCGCGACGGCAACACTCCCACCCTGATGTTTGCCTACGGGGGATTCCTGGTCGACATGACGCCGGCGTGGAATCCTGAGTTCGTATGGTGGATGGAGCAGGGCGGATATTACGCGCAGCCGAACCTGCGCGGCGGCGGTGAATACGGCGAGGCGTGGCACAAGGCGGGCATGTTTGAAAAGAAGCAGAATGTGTTTGATGACTTCTTCGCTGCTGCGCACTACCTCATCGACAACAAGTACACATCCCCGGCGCGTCTGGCGATTCGCGGGCGCTCGAATGGCGGCCTGCTGATGGGCGTAGCCATGACGCAGCATCCTGAACTGTTCGGCGCTATCTGGTGTGGCTACCCGCTGCTCGACATGCTGCGCTACCAGAACTTTCTGGTTGGACGCTGGTGGACGTCGGAGTATGGTTCGGCAGAGAATCCTGAGCAGTTCCCTTACCTGCTGAAGTATTCGCCATACCACAATGTCAGACCGGGAACGAAGTATCCGGCAATCATGTTCAACAGCGGTGATTCGGATACGCGTGTCGATCCGCTGCACGCGCGCAAGATGACGGCGCTGATGCAGGCAAGCACCGGCAGCGATCGTCCCATCCTGCTGCATTATCAGCTCAAGGCCGGGCATAGCGCGGGCGTCTCGATGACGCAACTGGTGAACGATACCGCCGATGAGTTGTCGTTCTTGTGGAATGAGGTGAGCGGGAGATAGGGTCGTTGAACGCTCGGGCCTGCGAAAATTCGCGCCAGGGCACGACCTTGGTCGGGCCGGTGACGCATTGTTTTGCGAGAAAAGCCCCTTTAGGGGCGGCACACAGCCGCTAAAGCCGCGAAGCATAACAAGACTTGTCGGCACGACTGAACAGGCTGCGAAAAGAGTCAAGACCCACGGTCGCTCGCGGACTGAAGTCCGCTCGCGAGAGGGGAAATAAAGGCCTTGTCGGCACGACCAAGGTCGTGCCCTGACGCGAATGGTCTTCAAGGCGAGCTTTTCCGCAGCGCCGTGACGCGAAACATTCAACATCATACTTTTTGGGGCAAATGACACCATGAGCACACCGCCAAGAGCAGCCAAGAAAAAGACCTCAAAAACGCAACCTGCGTCTGAAGGTGCGGCAAAAAAGCTTGCCGCGGCTAACGCCCGTCGTAAGGTGGCCGCAAAGGCCGCACCCGGGAAGGACTCTACCGCCTCCGTCACCCTGCACGTGATGGGTGGCGCGAGCTACACCA
Organism: uncultured Acidobacteriaceae bacterium; assembly: GCA_963846795.1. Classification (GTDB taxonomy): domain Bacteria; phylum Acidobacteriota; class Terriglobia; order Terriglobales; family Acidobacteriaceae; genus CAVVDY01. The sequence continues at coordinate 251,537 of CAWJXJ010000006.1, read as the reverse complement.
TCACGCCGCAACAGGACGACTTCCAACGCACTGCCATGTACTGGGAGTACGTGCTGCGCAACCGCATCCGTTGGGCGCAAGACCCAAACACGTCGCAAGCGGTGACCACGCGCGCCCTCGATGCGCTCAACAAACTTGGTATTGACGATGCCAAGCTGACGGAGATTGCTAAGGCCGGCGTGGTCGAGATCGAGATTCCGTTCACCAGCGCTCACGAGGAGATCGGCTGGGAGCTGCGCGTCTTTCCCTGGGAGTTCATGCTCTTCACCGGCACGGCCGGCAAGCGTACATCTTCCATCGTCGTTCTTCGCCACGTCTGCTGCAGCGAGCGTCCCGATGCGGCTTCGCGGAATCCGAAGAAGCTGATGGTCGTGGAGAGCGCCCCCGGCAAGTTCGCCGAAATGTATTCGTTCAGCTCCGAGCGCAAGCTAGTGGAGTCGAATCTTGGGCTGAGCAACGTCCTCTGCCCGCGCAACCCAACAATCGACAAGCTGAAGGAGATGGTCACGAGCGGCCAGCCCGATATCGTTCATTTAGCGGGAATCGACTCGCATCAGGGAGAGCAGCTCTTACATCGTCAGACTCCCACAACGTGGGATGGCTATCTGATGGCCGATGCCAACGGCAACCCGTCCTATGCCACGGCAGAGCAGCTCGCCGAAGCGTTGCATCCCGAAAAGGGCAGCCCGCCTCTTCTAGTATCGTGTAACTTCTGGAATTCAGCGTCTCGGCTGGCCGCTCTCATTGCGGCCGAAAGCGCTACCGCCGCCATCGGATTCCAGGATGAAGTCAGCGATCAGGTTGCGGAAAGCTTCTTCTCCAAGTTCTACTTCAACTACCGCGCCATGAGCTGGGACCTGTTGCGCGCCTTCCGCCTGGCCGTGCGCGACATGCACTTCGGCGGCGCAATTCCCGTTCTGTGGAGTTCGCGCTCGCTGTTGCCATCGCCAAAAGAAAAGCCGCTGCAGTCCGACGACGATCAACTCCGCGCCAGGCGCCAGGAGTTTCTGCGCAAGGAAGTACCCGCAAATGCCGAACCATGGGAAGTTCTGGACGTTGTAATCAAGCTAAAGGACACCATCAACTACTCGCTCCTGCACAATGATCAAAGCCTGTTTGAAGAGTTTTCGCTTCGCAAGCTGCAGGATGGCCTGGTGCGCGGCATCGGAGTCGAGCTGGCGCTGTATGTCGGTGGAGGACAAACCTTCCCGTATCGCAGTTACATCGATATGACGGACTCCTATCTGCCGCTGGCCGACCGCATACGCTTTCCGCTCACCTCTTACCTGATGCGGTCTCTACGCGAGAGCATGAAGAGCGTCATTTACATCGACATCACGTGGAATAACAAGATTGTTTATCGCGATACTCTGCCGGTGAACTTGCTGGCCATTGACGAGTGGGTCGACACACCTGAACTGGACGCCTACCTGCCATCATTCGTGCTCTCGCGCGATAACGCGGTGGCCAGGGTCATCGACAACGCGCAGCGCTACGTCAGGCTATTCAACGAAGACAGCACGGCGGGCTTCGACGGCTATCAGGGCATCGATAAGAAAGCGAAGGATCCGTACGCGACGGTCGACTTCCAGGTGAAAGCCATCTGGTCCACGCTCAGCTTCGATATGCAGTTGGGCTACATCAATCCGCCGCCCACTTTCACTGAGTCCTCCCAGCGCCTGCGTACGCCGTCGGACGTGATCGACGGCAAGCGTGGCACCTGCATCGACCTGGCACTCATGATGGCAGCCTGCCTGGAATACATCGGCATCTACCCGGTGATTTTCCTGCTCAACGCGCATGCCTTCCCCGGGTATTGGCGTAGCGACGAAGCCCGCGACGCGTTTTTGCGCATGAGCACCAAGAACCTCATGCCACTTACGGGGAAACAGGCCGCTTCGCTCAGCGACGCGCAAGCCCGAACCCCGAACAAGCCCTGGATGTTTACCAACTACGCGGAAGTGATGCAACTGGTAGAGAACGGCTCGGTGGTTCCTCTCGAAACCGTTTACCTGACGCAGCAGGTTGGCTTCACCGAAGCGATGAGCGGCGGTAAAGAGGACCTTCGTCCACGCTCGGAGTTCTGCTCCATGATCGATGTGCAGCGCGCCCGTACCGACAAGAATCCGGTCACGCCGTTGCCCGTCGTCGAACCGATCAGGTAGCTGACCCTGACCCTGTGCACGCTCAACAGAAATTCCTATAGTGATCGCAACCGCTAAAAACGCTGCTCCCGCGATTGTTGAAGCTCGCTGTCACCCCCGGACGTGACTGCTATCACTGCTCGAATCGTTGGTTTGCGCGAGGGTAGTGAGTGAAGCGTAATGACGGCTCACCCTGCAAGCACACGGGCTGACTGTTCCTATTCCATCCTCATCGCGGATGAACAGCCGTTGATGTTACGCACCTTGGGACGCGCTCTCGATGGCGAGGGTTACGAAGTTCTGCTCGCCACCACGGGCGAAGAAGCCCTTGCCACACTGAAAGAACAGAAACCCGAGCTCGCGCTGATCAGTGTGGTGCTGCCCGGCATCAGCGGCATCGACGTACTGCGCGAGGCCAAAGCCTTTCTACCATCGACGCTTTTCATCATGATGAGCGCGCAGCAATCGGTCGACATCGCGGTGCGGGCGATGAAACTCGGCGCCTATGACTACGTCCTAAAACCGTTCCCCACAGCGGAAATCCTGCATACCGTCGAGCGCGCCGCCGAGACGCTGGCGCTGCGCGTGCGGGTGCAGGACACGGTAGCTACAGCCAAAGGACGATATGATTTTGGCCGCATGGTGACGCAAAGCGTGGCCATGCAGGAAGTGTTGGAGATGGCGCGGCGAGCCACCGAAAGCGACCATACAACAGTGCTGATTCAGGGCGAAAGCGGCACCGGCAAAGAAGTCTTGGCCAAGGCCATTCATTACAGCAGCGCACGCGCCCAGCAGCCGCTCATCAGCATTAACTGCGCAGCTCTGCCCGATACTCTGCTGGAAAGCGAATTGTTCGGCTTCGAGCCAGGCGCTTTTACCGATGCGCGGCGCCGCAAGGAAGGACTGATCGAAAAGGCCTCGCACGGGACCTTATTCCTTGACGAGATCGGAAATACTTCGCCCAGCCTGCAGGCCAAGCTGCTGCGCGTGCTCGAGGAAGGCAATTTCCTTCGCCTGGGCGGCACCAAGGCAATCCAAGTTGACGTGCGCATCATCGCCGCCACCAATACTGTACTGAAAGACGCGGTGGCCAAAGGCGAGTTTCGCGAGGACCTTTATTACCGGTTGAACGTGCTGCCGCTGTTTCTGCCTCCGCTGCGCGATCGCCGCGAAGACATTCTGCCGCTCGCGCTCGACATGATGGGCCGCTTCAACAAGGAGCTGAAGAAAAACCTTGTCGGATTTACTCCTGCAGCCGCCGAATTGCTGCAGAGCTACTGGTGGCCTGGAAACATCCGCGAATTACGCAACATTATCGAGAGGGCGATGATCCTCTCCTACGACAACGAGATTGGCGCCGATAATCTGCCGGAAGAAGTGCGCGACTTTCATCCTGAACCAGACCCCGACGATAAGTTCGCTTACGATCCTTCGCCGACCGGCGACCAGTGGGTCACCCTGCATGAACTCGAAGAGCATTACATCCAGCAGGTGTTGAGCGCCACCGGACACAATAAAACTCACGCGGCGAAAATCCTCGGCATCCATCCGACATCCCTCCTCCGCCGCTTGAGGAGGGCCGGCCTCAACGGCAAAGAAGCGATTGAGGAAGAGCCTGCCGTTTTGGTTCCGTAATCTAAAACGGGAAACCGTTTAGCTGCACAATGCAGTACTGCAATTTGCAGCAAGCCTCTTGCAAAATGCAGTGCTGCGATTGCTATGACCCATATCCGCAACTGCTAACCACCAATCCCTGCAACCAACTCGCGTAGTCAAGCTTTGTGCCTCCCACGTGCAGTACTCACATGTCGCAGGTGCGACGGCAATTAACAGCTTCCCCCGCGCAGCCTGCCAACAGCGGCCCCAGCCGCAAGGAGAAGACTATGTCGATCCTGTTTGTACTCCTCACATTCCTACTGATTCTCACGGTGATGTACTTCCGCAGACCTGAAGCGGACGAAGATGTCTTGCAGGTTGCCCGGGGACAGCAAATCGCCGCGCCCGTGATGCTAAAGCTCAAAGGACTTGAGATTCCTCACGGCTACGCCTTCCATCCCGGACACACCTGGCTCAACGACGAAGGTCACCAGAACGCACGCATCGGGCTGGACGCGTTTGCTGCCAATCTGGTCGGACAGATTGACTCGATTGATTTTGCCGAGATGAACCGCTGGGTACGCCAGGGACAACGCCTGTGTACGATCAAGCACGGCGACCGGAAGCTTGAACTCCTCTCTCCCGCCGAGGGTGTGCTGACCTCCATCAATCTGCGCCTGCAGAAGAATCCTGAGCTGGCCGTTGATGACCCTTATCACACCGGCTGGTTGTGCACCGTCAAGGCCCCGGAGCTGGCCATCAACAGCAAGAACCTGCTGCAGGGGCCGCTGGTACCTGGATGGATGCAGAACAGTGTGTCTCGCGTGAGTGAGATGGTGTCGCAGCTGGCTCTCACCCCAGGCCTGGCGCAGGATGGTGGTGTTCCCATCAAAGGGCTGTTGTTTCAGGTGAGCCCTGACGCACAGCAGCAACTGACCAGAGAATTCTTCCTGACATAGATGACGCCGTCAGAAGCGAAAGAGGGAGAGAGTCATGCCAACCCAGAAAGCGATGTTAGTCGACATCAAACGCTGCATCGGATGCATGAGTTGCGAAACTGCCTGCAAGCAGCTTCACGGATTCGGCACCGACCCGGAGCCCACATTGTCAGACACGGCATTTACGGTAGTCGAGAGTCGAGGCGACAAGTTTGTCCGCAAGCTGTGCATGCACTGTGAAGATCCGGCTTGTGCCTCCGCCTGCCCGGTGGGCGCCATCAGCAAAATGCCACTCGGTCCGGTGGTCTACAACGCCGACAAGTGCATCGGTTGCCGTTACTGCATGATTGCCTGTCCGTACTCCGTGCCGCGGTATCAGTGGTCGAAGCTCGCACCGTTCGTTAAGAAGTGCGACCTCTGTGCCGAGCGCGTCAAGAAAGGCGGCCAGCCGGCGTGCGTTGAGGCGTGTCCTGCGCTGGCCAGCGTTTTCGGCGACCGCGACTCGCTCATTAACGAAGCGTGGAGCCGCATTCGCGACGATTCCTCCTACGTGCCCCATATCTACGGAGTGGAAGAAGCCGGAGGCGGTTGCGTGCTGTTCATCTCCGATGTTCCCTTCGAGCAGCTTGGAATGAAAGCGCCGCCAACCGGCAACCAGCCCATGCCGACGCTCACTGCCAGCGCGCTTGGCGATTCGCCCAAGGTAGTCATCATGGGCGGCACCATCCTTTCGGCGCTCTATTGGGTCACGCAGCGCCGACGCGAAGTGGCGATTGCCGAAGGCAAACAGCCGTCGGACATCAACAAGAAACAAGGAAGGAATTAGCCATGCTTACCCGAATCAAGTCTGAGGTGACGATGTGGCGCGTGATTCTGGCAGTCATCTTCGTTACCGGAATGTATGCAACGTATGTCCGCTTCTTCGAGGGCTTCCGCGCCAGCACCAACCTGAGCGACCAGATGCCCTGGGGTTTGTGGGTGGGCCTGGGAACGCTCTGCGGTATCGGACTCTCGGCCGCCGGCTTCGGTATCAGTGCAGCCGTCTACCTGCTGGGCATGGAGCGCTATCGCCCCATACTGCGCGCATCGATTCTGATTTCGTTCCTCGGATATATGACGGTGTGTGTGGGTTATTTATACGAGATCGGGTTGCCATGGCGGTTCTGGCACCCCATCGTCATGTGGAATCATACTTCGGTACTGTTCGATGTCTGTGTCTGCATCATGACCTACACTACGGTGCTCACTTTTGAGTTTGCGCCGGCGGTGATCGAGAAGCTGCCCTGGAAGGGCGTCCGCGAGTTGGTGCTGCGCCTGCATCACAAGATCCTCATCGGCGTTGTGCTGATGGGCGTCCTGCTCTCCTCAATGCACCAGTCGTATCTCGGCGGGCTGTACCTCATCGCCCGCGGCAAAGTGCATCCGCTGTGGTACTCGCAGTACATGCACTCGTTGTTCTATCTGTCGGCGATTCCGGCCGGCCTGGCGCTAACAGTTTTTGCGATTTATCTCTGCATGCGGTCACTGAACGTGAGAGTCGATTTCAGTATCCTCGCCGATTGCGGCCGCATGATCCAACTGCTGCTGGTGGTGTTTGGGCTGTTCAAGCTGCTCGATCTGGTGACCAACCACGCCCTTGGTTACGCCTTTCAGTGGACTCCCGAGGCGGGATACTTCTGGCTGGAGATGGCGTTGTTCGTGATCATCCCGGTCGTGCTATTGAGCTACGAGAGCGTGCGCTCCAACCCTGAGAAGCTGTATCTTGCGTGCGCAGTGGTCATTGCGGGATTCATGGTGGGTCGCATCAATGTTGCCATCAATTCCCTGCAGTCGGCGATGAACGTACATTACGTGCCCAAATGGACAGAGCTGTCATCGAGCGTGCTGGTCATCGCTGCCGCCATCGTTGCATTCCGATATGCCGTCATCTATCTCGACATTCTGCCCAAGGTAAAGCCGCAAACCTTCACTCGTTGGCTGTCCGCAAGCACTCCAGCCAACGCGTAAAAACGAATTGTTGGGGGAGAGAGACGGGTGCCCCACTCGGCCTGCAGTTGGCCGGGTGGGGATTTTGTCGGTTCACGAATGGACTTCGGGTGCCCCATTCGGCCTGCAGTTGGCCGGGTGGGGATTTTGTCGGTTCAGGAAGAACTTCGGGTGCCCCATTCGGCCTTCGGTTGGCCGGGTGGGGATTTTCTTCTTTTGCGAACGACCGCTGGGTTTCCCAACCGGCCTTCCTGGTTTTGCCTTGTGCGCAGTCTCGAACCTGGCAGGCGGAGTGCAACCGGATTATGGTCGGACAAGATCCAGCAGCACGACATCCGAGCGCTCCTGTACGCGTTCCATAATCACTTCCCGCCCATCTGGCGAAATGTCGAAGTCGCGAATGTTGAAGTCAGGAGGAAGTTGGGTCAACTGCCGCTCTGCGCCGGTCTCCAGATCCATCTGCCACAGATCTTTGTGTTGAATCCCTCCTCGCAAAAATACGAGTGTCTTTCCTCCACGCAGGAATGCCAAGTGTCGTGCTCCACGAGTCAGAGTCAACGAAGGTATCGTATGCAGCGCGCCCTCTGCCGTCACCGCTTTCGCCGAAAAAGTCGTGCCGATATCGGGACCCGAGTACAAGACGTAGCTGCCGTCGGGCGTCCACACCGGATCGACTGAGTACTCCTGGACCATAACTGTAGGAGAATGGCCGTCGAGTGGCACACGGAAAAGGTGTGCGATACCGCGATCGTTCGCCGCTGTGGTGATGGATTTTCCATCGGGCGCCCAGGTTGGACTGCCCTGCAAGTCGAGCGAATCGGAGACAATCCGCGCGTTCGTACCATCGGCTTGCATCGCATACAGCAGCGAGCGCCCGTGTTGTTGAACCGAGAACGCAATATTCTGTCCGTTTTGAGAGATTGCCGGGCTTCCTATGACCCTTGCGTCCTCACCGCTCCACAACTCGTTGCTGGTTCCGTTGGCAAGTCTCCAGATACTCTCGCCGACCCCCGTTGCAGCAAGGTACAGCAGGTAGTTGGGACCCAGTCGCGGCGAGAAACCCGCACTCGTCGTCAGCGAAATTGGAGCAGCGGCTGCGACGTCCGCCACTGAATCCGTGATTGGCAAGCGCCATAGTGTTCTTTGCGGGTTATCGAGTGTAGCGGCCAGACGGCGACCGTCAGCGCTGGCCGCCAGCGACGTCCACGGTTCGGGTTCGACACTCAGGCGGTGCGGAATACGTCGGTCTACATCCATGCTGTAAAGCCAAGGCCCCGAACCATCGGCATCGCTCGCAAGGTACGCCAGCGTATGGCGATCCAATAGCACCGGATAAATTACACGTCCGTTGTGTGATGTAATCCGTTCAGGATTTCCGCCGGTTGGCGCAATGCGCCAGATGTCCAACTTGTCCGGAAGCGAACCTTGGACAAAGTAAATGAATGCCATGTCGGGCGACCATATAGGAAAGTGACAATGCAGCCCCGCGGCAGCAGTAAAAATAGGTCGATTCCCCGATCGAATGTCGCCTTCAGACACGAAGAGCGGGTCCCCCGAACCAGGCGTGTGATAAACCAGTCTGGAACCGTCGAGAGACCAATCCAATTCGGCCACACCTTCAAGGTATGGCCTCGGCTCACCGCCCAGCGTCGGTATGGCCCAGACGCTGATGTCGTCGGCAGCCGAACCATCTTCCTTGCGTACCCAAAAAAGTACAAGCGAGCCATCGGGGGAGAACTCCAGGTTGCGGACTGATGGATTACCGAGTCCCGGTACGTTCCCAAGAGTAAGGTTATGGAACTGGCCTGAACCAACCTGAGTGACCCAGACGTCCATCTTCCCATCTCGGTCGGACAAAAACGCTACGAAGTGACCATCGGACGACAAGGCGGCGGCTTGTTCCACACCACCGAAGTCTGTGAGAGTCTGAAATCGAGCATCTGCGATTGGGTTTCTCCAGAAATAGTCTTTCCGCTGAAGCCACAGACTTGCTCCCAGGATCAGTGCGGCTACCGCTGCGGTTATGACAATAAATCGCTTCCATCTGCTACTCGTTCCTGACGCTGGCGGCGGCAGCAGTAGTGGTGCTGCCGGAGGAGCAGCCAAAGAAGGGGCGCCCTCATTCTCTTGCGTAGTTTGAGGATTTCGACCGCGCGCCCAGCCGTCCAGTTCCGCACGAAAGGCGTAAACCGATCCCTGCCTGTCATGCAGGTGCCGGTGAACCGGCATTCCCTCCCGCTTCTCCCAGCGCTGGACCGTGGTCACGTCGCGGTTGAGGTATGCCGCGATTTCCTTCCACGAATCCAGCCGGTTACCGGCTGGTTCATTCGATGGCAGGCGGGCAGACGGTGCTTGTCCCATAACTCTCCCGTTCCCGTGGCCATGAAGACTGGGGGGAGCCGAATTATAACCCTAGTCGGCCCCACGGCAAAGTACGGCATTCGACGGCAACTCCCGGAAAGGCAGCCGTTCCGCGCCTTACTGCTTGAGGGCGCCTGCCCAAATGCCCCATTGTTTCGCTGCGTCTCAGGACGAATCTCGGCTCACGGAGGAATCTCATGAAGACCATCGCGTTTGGGCGGACGGCGTTCGCCATAACGGTTCTGGTGCTGGCAGTGAATGCCTGTGCTCTGGCTCAAAATACGCAATTCAGCGGAACGATCAATGCCTATTCGCCTCAAACCAAAACCACTGGTCCTTATGAGGTCCGAGGCTCATGGTCGTTGACGCTGAAAGGGAATTCAGGCAAGGCGGATTTTTCCGCAGCCCTGAACATGGAACTGTCGGATGGCTGGGTGTTGACGCTCGGCAACGGCAACTTTGATCCGGACGCGAGAGGCGCCCATACTCACCACATCACCCTCGTCGATGGTGAGGTTTCGCCGTTTGTGGGTGCAAATGGGCTTAAGATAACCGGTGTGGCCACGGTTACGCTCAACGGCAACCCTGCGCCCGTTTCACCAACGCCAATCGAAATAGACATTACAGGCGGGAACGACGTGGAATTCTCCAACGTCCAGATGATTTTTGGCAGCCCGGGCTCCAAGCACTTTGGAACCGAGCCTCTCCCGGGAGTGGTTCAAAATGTGTCAAATGTGCAGTAGATGAGCGGCTGTGCTCCTCGCCGCGCCGTGCGCCCCACTCGGCCTTCGGTTGGTCTCGGGTGGGTGTATTCGGTTAGTCGGTTCAGGAATGAACTTCGGGTGCTCCATTCGGCCTTCAGTTGGCCGGGTGGGGATTTTCTCTTAACGTGCTACGCGGTTTCTACTTCGATACTTTTCTTTTCCGCGTCTAGTCTCGTAATGCGGAAACTGCGGACTTGCCCAGCGCTCAACGGTTCAGCCTTCGCAGCGGCGCTCGTCGCACCCGCGCCCTTCCATCGCGCCTGCAGCATCGCACCGAGCGATGAGAGATCGGCTTTGCCGGAAGATTCCGGGCTGGCGTTAGATGAACTCGCAGCCCCGCTTTGCGCTTGGCACACTGCCTGAATTCCCTCGCCAAGCTCGACCCGCACCTGGCCTTCGGTGTCGATCACGCGGCCTGTCACCACATCGCCCAATTTGTGTTCGGCGATGTACTCATCAAGACTGGTGGGCACGAGCTGTTTCATGCTCAGCCGCATGAGGCGGCGCTCGGTATCAATCGATAGAACTTGCGCGCGCACCGGCTGACCAACCTTGAGCACATCCTGCGGATGATTGATGCGCTTTTCGGCGCTGATTTCACTGACGTGGATCATGCCTTCGACGCCCTCGGCTGCCTGTACGAACGCTCCAAACTTGGTAATGCTCGTGACCGGACCTTCGATCACCGAGCCAGCGGCGAAGCGTTTGCCGATGTCGGCCCAGGGATCGCCGAGCGCCTGCTTCAATCCCAGCGAGATACGCCGCTCGGTTGGACTGATCGACAGGATCACCGCCTCGACGCTCTCACCCACCTTCACAATTTCGCCGGCATTCATCACACGTTTCTTCGACCACGACATCTCGGAGATGTGAACCAGCCCCTCAACTCCCGGCTCGAGTTCTACGAATGCACCGAAATCCATGACGCGCGAGACCGTTCCCCGTACGCGTTCGCCGGTTTTGTATTTTTCGGCGGCGTTATCCCAGGGTTCGGGTTGCAGTTGTTTCAGGCCGAGCGAGATGCGCTGCCTGTCACGATCAATTCGCAGCACGCGCGCTTCAATTTCCTGCCCAACGGAGAGCACATCGGCCGGATTCTTGACCCGGCTCAGCGAGATGTCGCTCACGTGCAGGAGGCCATCGATTCCACCAATATCGACGAAAGCTCCGTAGTCCATCAAACTGCGCACCGTACCGCGAACGATGTCTCCTTCCTTCAGCTCCGTGTACCGCTGCTCTTTGCCGGCGCGCTCTTCTTCTTCGAGTACGGCACGGCGGTCGACCACGACGTCTTCTTCTGTCGTGTCGAGCTTGGTGATGCGGCAGCGAATCTCCTGCCCGACGAGCTTCTCCATCTCGGCAGCTTCACGGGTGCCGCTGCGCGACGCCGGCATGAAGGCGCGCACGCCGACATCGACGCTGAGGCCGCCCTTCACTACGGCAGTTACGGTGCCGATGATGGTCGATTTCTGCTCGAAGGCTCGTTCCAGCGAGGTCCAGTCCGTGGGCTGCGCGACCTTGAAACGCGAGAGCTCGTAATAGCCCTCTTCGTTGCGTCCCTTAACGGAAACAGGAATTTTCGCGCCCGGCTTCGGCGGCTCGTTGCCGAATGCACTCAGCGGCAAAACGCCATCCGTCTTGTAGCCGATGTCGAGGTAGACGGACTCGGGCGAGACCGAGATCACGGTTGCTTCGAGCTGGCGTGAGCCGTCTCCGGAGCGCCGTTTGTGCGACTGTTCGTATTGCGAAAGGAGGTCGGCGAACGATTCTTCGCCTTCTTCGTTATTTGGTTTAGGAGAAACTTCAGGATCAGACATGCGCAGGGATTGCCGCCTCGGGAGAAAGTAGAAAGTTCAGGATATCATCGTGCCGCGGTCGAGGCTGCCAGCTGACAACTGCCTGTGACTTACGGCACTGCAATCCAGGCAGGTCGTGGTGGAGCATGATTTCTATGACTACTACAACCCTTCCTGGGCTGGAGCGGATCGCCACATTCGACGACCTTCGGCTTCGAGCGCAACGGCTCGGGCCATGTCGCGTCGCCGTGGTGGTTGCTGACGACGACGTCGCGCTCACCGCGGCGGATCGCGCGCTGCAACTGGGAATTGCGGCTCCGGTACTGATCGGCAATGCCGGAAAGATCCGAGCCAAGGCTGACGAAATTGGGCTTTCCGACCTGGTCTCCAAAGCGGAGCTCGTCGATACCGCCGATGCTGCCACTGAAGCGGTCCGGATGGCACGCGACGGCTACGTCGAGGTGCTGCTCAAGGGCCACCTGCGCACCGATGAACTTCTTCATGCCGTGCTGAACAAGGAAACGGGCCTGCGCACGGGCCGACTGCTGAGCGACGTGTTGTTGTACGAAGATACTCTGGCCGGCGAAACAAGACTCGTCGGAGTCACCGACGGCGGGCTCAATATCTTGCCGACGCTCGAGCAGAAGCAGCAGATCGTCAAGAATGCAATCGAGGTCATGCGCTGCATCGGTATCCGGCGCCCGAAGATCGCGATCATGAGCGCGACGGAGGCCGTAAGCGCCTCCGTGCCGTCGACCGAAGACGCACAAAAGCTGACCGAAATGGCAGCGGCCGGGCAGTTAGGCAATGTCGACCTCCTCGGGCCAATCGCATTGGATTGCGCGTTGCTGGAATCGGCTGCGTGTGCCAAGGGCATTACGCATCCCGTCGCAGGCCATGCTGACTGCATGGTCGTACCCAACATCGAGGCCGGCAATCTGCTGGGCAAGGCAGTGAAGTATCTTGGCGGCTCGCAGTGCGCGCACGTCGTGGTGGGGGCGAAGGCGCCCATCCTCATTCCGTCGCGCGTCGAGAGCGTGGACGACAAGGTGAACTCTATCGCCCTGGGGGTGCTCTTTGCCCGCCGCTGAATTTCGTGTGCTCGCCATCAATCCGGGATCGACGTCGACAAAGTTCGCGCTCTTCGTGAACGAGCGGCCGGTGCTGGTGAAGAACCTTCGGCACAGCGACACCGAGATGGCCACTTTCCGCAACTGTCCCATTCTCGACCAGCAAGAGTTTCGAGCCGCACAGATCGAAGCCGAACTCGAACGCGCCGGCGTGAGCATCGGCCAACTCAATGCTGTCGTCGGACGCGGCGGCCTGCTGCCTCCCCTCGCCAGCGGAACCTACGAGGTAAACGCCGCGATGCTTGACGAGCTGCGCGCTGCCAAACGCGGGGAGCACGCTTCGAACCTGGGCGCATACCTGGCCCACGCGATCGCCGACAAGGCGGGAGTCAAAGCGTATATCGTCGATCCGGTGAGCGTGGACGAGTGGCCAGAAATTGCGCGGCTCTCGGGCACGGCACTGCTGGAGCGGCAATCGCTCTCGCATGCGCTGAATTCCAAAGCAGTCGCCAAGCGCTACGCGCGCGAGCAAGCCAAGCCTTACGAGGCGCTGCGGCTCATCGTCGCTCACCTTGGCAGCGGCATCTCGGTTTCGGCCCATGAAGGCGGACGCATGATCGACGCCACCAACTCGCGCGAAGAAGGAGCCTTCTCCACCGAGCGTGCCGGCGGGGTACCGGCGATGCAGTTGCTCGACCTGTGCTTCAGCGGGACCCACACCAGGAAGCAGGTCGACGACTTGTTGTGCCGCGACGGGGGCCTCCAGTCGTATCTGGGGACGAAAGACCTCGCCGAAGTCGAGCGCCGCATCGCTTCCGGCGACCAGCACGCCGCGATGGTCTTCACATGCCATGGCCTACCAGATTGCGAAAGAGATCGGAGCCATGGCAGCGGTGCTCTGCGGGCAGGTCGACGCCATCTTGTTCACCGGAGGCATGGCGCATTCCGAGCGCCTGGTCGCCGAACTCAGCGAACATGTTGAGTGGATCGCGCCGATGGTTCTCTATCCCGGCGAAGACGAACTACAGGCCCTGGCAGAAGGCACGTTGCGTGTCCTACGCGGCGAGGAGCGGGCGCTCGAGTTCCACGTATCCCCTCGCGCTTGCGATCCGCCAAAGGCTCTCGCCTCTGCTGCTTCGAAATAGAGAACGTACCACCTGTCTCGCAGGCGGGCGATGCTGTATCATCTCTGCCGCGATGGACAAACGACATTTCTTCTTCAAACTGATTCCGCCGCGCGCGACTTTTCCCGGCGATATCACGCCGGAAGAGAGCGCGCTGATGGGGCAGCACAGCGTCTACTGCCAGCAACAGTTCGATGCCGGCAAGCTGCTCACCTACGGCCCGGTCATGGCTCCGGGAGGAGCCTTCGGCATGGGGATTCTCGAAGTTGCCGACGAGGCCCAGGCCCGCCACTTTGGCGAGAATGATCCTTCGGTATCAGGTGGGTTGAACCGCTTCGAGTTCTATCCCATGCGCGTGTCGAATGCCCGGGCAAAGAGCTGAAACTTCCGAGCGAAGAAATTTGGCTAAGGCATTCGCATCATGAGAGAGCTCTTCCTGAATCGCCGTGGTTTGCGCGCCGGTTGGCGGCTGCTGATTTTCGTCGTTATCTTCGCCGGTCTCTCTTTCGCGGCCGACTGGATCATCACCCGGGTCTTCCATCCCAGGCAACGAGCATTCCTCGACCCGGTGTCATTCATCCAAGCCGAGACGGTGTCGCTCTTACTGGTCTTGATTGCGACCTGGATCATGGCGCGCATCGAACGCCGGCCCTTTCAGGAGTATGGAATCCCGCCGCTACATGATTCCTTCGGGGGATTGTTCTGGACCGGCACCGCATGGGGTCTCGGTTCAACATCGCTACTCATCGGCCTGATCGCTCTCTTCGGTGGCTACCACATTGTAGGACTTGCCATTCGTGGCCTCGACCTCTGGTATTTCACCGCGGTCTGGCTGGTCGCCAACCTGCTGATTGGTTTTGCCGAGGAGCTTCAGTTTCGAGCTTACCTGCTGGCGACATTGGCTGACGGAATCGGCTTCTGGCCTGCGGCCGCGCTGCTCTCGATTGGCTTCGGAGCGCTGCACTACTTCTTCAAGCCGCACGAACGCTGGGAAGACTTCGCCTCCACTGCACTGCTTGGGCTGTTCATGTGCCTCACGCTGCGGCGCACCGGATCGCTGGCGTTCGCCATCGGATTTCATGCCGCGTTCGACTTCGCAAATCTTTTCGTGTGGTCAGGACAGAACGCCGGAGAGTACGCGGTCGGCCATCTGCTGCAGACGAGCTGGCAGGGATCGGAACTGATCACCGGCGGCCTGCTCGGACCAGAGGCAAGCTTACTGGTGTTTCCGGTGATCGCGTTGATGTTCCTGGTCTTCGACCGCCTGTATCGCAGAACCGAGTTTCGCCTCGAAGATGAGGGCCAAGGCCGCGAGAAGACTGCGCCGGCCAGGACGACTACTCTAGGTCTTTGAGCCAGAACTCCAGGTCGCCGCGCTTCCCTTCTTTGACGCGTTGCGCTTCCATCTTGCGCAACTCGGCGCGGCGGATCTTCCCCGAGATCGTCTTTGGTAGCGCGCCAAATTCGAGCTTCCTCACTCGCTTGTAGGCAGCAAGCTTTTCCCTGGCAAAGAACAAAATCTCGCTCGCGATTTTCTCCGTAGGCTGCGTGTCGCCGACCAGTGTGATGAAGGCTTTAGGAACGTTAGTGCGAATGGGATCGGAGCTGGGCACGATCGCGACCTCGGCCACCAGCGGATGCTCCATGAGCGCACTCTCCAACTCAAACGGGCTGATGCGGTAGTCCGAGCACTTGAAGACGTCGTCGCCGCGGCCAACGAAGAAGAAGTAGCCGTCGCTATCGCACCAGCGCTTGATCGCCCGTGTGATAAAGACCATTCTGCATGGCGACCTCGGTCCGTTGCGGATCGTCCATGTAACCGATCATCAGGCCCGTCGGCCGAGGCTGAAGCTGCACCGCGACCTCGCCCTCTTCGCAGGGCTGGTCGTTCATATCGACGAGGGCGATCTGATATCCCGGCAACGGACGTCCCATGCTGCCGATCTTCACCTTCTGCCCGGGCGAGTTGCCGATCATGGCCGTCGTCTCTGTCTGGCCATAGCCGTCGCGGATGGTCAGTCCCCAAGCTTTCTCCACCTGCTCGATCACCTCGGGATTCAGCGGCTCGCCGGCACTCGCCAGTTCGCGCAAACAGCGCGGCTTCTGTCCCAGTTCGTCGCGAATCAACATGCGCCACACCGTTGGCGGAGCACACAGCGTCGTGACGCCACATTCTTCCAGCGCGCGCAGAGCGTTGACCGTCTTGAAGCGCGGCTGGTCGTGAACGAAGGTTGTGGCTCCGGCATTCCACGGCGCGAAGACGCAGCTCCAGGCATGCTTGGCCCATCCCGGCGAGCTGATGTTCTGGTGAACGTCGTCTTCGCGGATGCCGATCCAGTACATGGTCGACAGATGCCCGACGGGATAGCTCTCCTGCGTGTGCAGCACCAGCTTCGACTTGGCTGTCGTTCCGGAGGTGAAGTAGAGCAGGAATGGATCTTTCGCCTGCGTCTTTACCGGCTTGTATGCGCGGTCTTCTTCGAGCGCAAGCTCGTAGGGGATCCAGCCCTCGATGGGATCGCCAACCAGGATCTTCTTCAGCTTTGCGTCCGCCGGAATACGCGCCATCGCACTTTCGTCGGTCACTATCATGCGCGGCTGGCTGCGCTCAAGCCGGTCCTCGATCTCGGCTTCGGTGGCAAGGGTGGTAGTCGGCACAATTACCGCGCCGATTTTGATCGCCGCCAGGATGAGTTCCCAAATCGCGGAGACGTTAGGCAAACAAAGCACGATGCGATCGCCCGGCTCTACGCCTTGCCGCTGCAGGAAGTGCGCCACGCGGTCGGAACGCTCAGCCATTTCTTCGAAGCTGAACTTTGACTCGCCCTTGGCCTCACTGCGCAACCAAAGCGCAGCCTTGCGATTGCCCTGCGCGTACACATCGAACCAGTCGCGCGCCCAATTGAATTCGGTGAAGTCGGGCCAGCGAAATTCGCGGTAGGCCGTCTCGTAATCGTCTCGGTTATCCAGCAAAATCTTGCGTGCGGCGAGGAATTTATCTGTCGGGTTCATAAAGTTGGCTGATTTGGGCGGCAAGAATTTTATACATCCAACCGAATCAGCTATCCACTAATACTTTGAGGATGAGGCTTCGGGACCTGCGCGGCCGCCACGTCTGGAACCATCGACCATGCGACAACGGCGCTCATGAGGGCTAGCGCGGAGCAAATCCACATCATCAACCTGAAGCTGCCAATAAACGAGGAAATCACAGCCTCACGAATGGCGGCCGTAGCCTGAGCGCCTACCGAACTGGGCGGCGTGAGAGCCGCCATCTTAATCTCATTCGACTGCAACTCGGCGCGAACGTCGCTGGGGAGAGCAATCTCGCTCAGACGGCGATTCAGGTGGCTGCCGAAAGCGACAACCATAGCCGCTCCCAGACCCGCGACCGCCAGTACTCCAGCTACGCGAGAGACCGCGTTGTTGATTCCCGAAGCCGTTCCCACGCGGTCTTGATCGACAGCACTCATCACGGTTGTGGTCAGCGGAGCGACGCTCACCGCCATTCCCAGACCCAGCGTGATCACAGCCGGGAAGAAAGTACGCCAGTAGCTGCCGCCGACCGATGGTATCGCAAACAGCAAAAACCCAAGAGCCGTAATGCCTGGGCCGATGATCAACGGCTTTCGTGCCCCATAGCGAGCGACCAAGCCTCCCGACCAGGGCGAGAGCAAGAACATCAGCAGGATGAATGGCAGGACTGCGGCCCCTGCTTTGGTCGCCGAGTATCCCTGCACCTGAATGAGATCAAGGGGGAAAACAAAGAAGAAGATGCTGAGCGCTGAGTACAGAAACAGCGTGAGCAGGTTCGCGCCGCTGAATGACCGGGATCGGAATAACGCTAGCGGCACCATCGGCGACTCCACCCTGGACTCGACAAGTAGAAACGCAAGCAAGCCCAGAGTGCCCGCAAGCAAGGTTGCGAGCACCAGCGGATTCTTCCATCCCAGCCGGGACGACTCAATCATGCCGAACGTCAGCGCTGTCAGGCTGAAGGTTGCTACCAGCGCACCGAGCCAGTCGATGCGTCCCTGACGACTGCTCCGGCTTTCAGGCACGCGCCACAAACTGATGGCGATTACTGCGATTGCGAGAGGCACGTTGATGAAGAAGACCCAGCGCCACGACAGATGCTCGATCAGCCAGCCTCCTAGAACCGGACCGAGTGCCGTGGTGATCGCGGTGGCTCCCGACCACGTGCCGATGGCTCGGCCGCGTTCACTCTCCTCGAAGCAAGCGCTGATGATTGCCAGGCTTTCGGGCACGAGAAATGCGGCGCCAATCCCTTGCACCGCCCGTGCAGCGATGAGATGACCGATGCTCGGCGCCAAACCGCAGTAAGTCGAGGCAGCCGCGAAAATCGCAACGCCAAGTACGAACATCCGCCGGCGGCCAAACATGTCGCCCATCGAGCCGCCTACAAGGATCAGCGCAGACAGGGTGAGACCGTATGCCTCTATCACCCATTGCACGCCGAGCACGCTGGCGCCGAAGCTCTTCTGCAATGCCGGCAGAGCGACGTTCACGACAGTGCTATCGATGAACGCCATGCTCGAGCCGAGGATCGTCGCCGCAAGGACCCACTTCGCCTGTGTTTCCTGGCAGGGCGAACTTCCGTTGCGCGAATCGATTACAGCTTCATCGCAGGGCGGCTTCATCAAGGACTAGTAGATGTGTGCCGCCGCGGGCGGGGTTCGCTTTTGTACTGCTGCGATTCGGAACTGCCTGGAAACTCATGTCCAGTCGGGAACTGCGCGAACCATGTTCCAGATTGTCTGATCGAGCGCGGCGTCCATTTCGTTGTGCGGCTCGGCGCGGGTGTTGGTGAGACCGGCCCAGCACATGCCTGTAGAGGTGCGCACCATGATGGTCGAGGTGCCGGGGAGGCTGCCGTTGTGCCACCAGTTACCTTTGCCGTTGTCACGAACCATCCAGCCGCGGGCGTACTTGGCGTCGGAATTCTGCGGATAGGCCGGCGCAGGAGTGGTCATCAGCTTGATCGTCTCCGGCTTGAGCATAGCCGGAATCTTTCCTGCGCCCGCGACGTGATCCAGGAAGATCGCCAGGTCTTGTGCCGATGCGATCCATCCACCGTGCGAGTCCATGCGCGTCACGTTGTACTTGTACGGATCTTCGTCGTACTGGCCGTAGTAGACGACCTCGGTCGGGGCGCGCTCTTTCATCTTGTTCTCGGCGATCTTCATGTCGGTGATCCCGCACGGCGCAAGGATGTTCGCTTTGACGTAGGCGTCGTACGGCTGACCGGTGACCTCTTCGATGACGCGCCCGAGCACACAATATCCGAAGTTGGAATAGGCCCAGTGTTCGCCGGGAGGATAGGTGAGCGGCAGGTTCGCCAGCGTCCAGGTAATCAGCTTCGTCCGGTCCCACGAGTTGAAACGAAACATGGGATCGGTGGAATCGTTCGGCCATCCCCCCGACGTGTGGGTGAGCAGGTTATCGACGGTGACATCGGTAACGTACTGCTTGTAGGGCGGCTTGCCGTACTTGTTGCCAAGAATGCCCGACGGGCCGAATACCTTGTCGTTCAGATTCAGTTTGCCTTGCTCAAGCAGCGTGAAGATCGTGACCGAGGTAATCGGCTTGGTGACGCTGGCGATACGGAACAGGCTGTTCTGCTGCACCGGCTGTAACTTCTCACGGTCGGCCATGCCTTTGGCTTCGTCGTATACAAATTCACCGTTGCGCGTGATCGCGATCGAACTGGCGGGAACACGATACTTCTTGCGAAACTCGAACTCGGCATGTCGGCCCATCTCGCCCATTTCCTGGCCTGTAGGCTGGCCGTTGCGGCGCTGTGCGAAGACGTTCGAGCGCGGGCAATCCAACAGCGGCCGCAGCGGCGG
Source organism: uncultured Acidobacteriaceae bacterium (assembly GCA_963846795.1). Taxonomy (GTDB): domain Bacteria; phylum Acidobacteriota; class Terriglobia; order Terriglobales; family Acidobacteriaceae; genus CAVVDY01. The sequence goes on along the minus strand of CAWJXJ010000006.1, from coordinate 231,888 downwards.
TACCCAGCAAATTCTGAAGTATGGTTCGGCGACTGATCATGTTGGTCATAGCGACCCGCTTCTACTCAAAAAAATGTGGACGATAAGCTTTCAGAGGATTTTATATTGCTGCTAGAAGGAAAAATCGTTCGCGTATTACCGGCGAATTTTTGTACTGAACCCCGGTGTTCACTCTGAACTTGATGGAGCTTTTATGCGGAAATTTAATTCAAGATTGCTCTGGTTGTGCTGCGTACTATTACTAACTGTCGCCAACTTCGGTGTCGCCCAGGAACCGCCGCCTCCCTCCAACCAGCCGCCCGCGAACATCGCCGGCAAGTGGGTGGTCTACGCCAACGATCCGGATGGCACGACATCGACGAAGTACTTCGACCTCAAACAGGATGGTGAAAAGCTCACCGGAAAATTCAAAGGTCCCTACACCTCTGGAGGTCTGGAGGGCACCATCCAGGAGAGGCACATGGTCTTCAAGACGAAGACGCGTCATGTGATGACCTTTCGCGGCCATGTGGAAGGAGAGAGGGTCGATGGTGTAATCCAAGGCACAAAGATCGTCGGCAAGTTTCACGCCCCCAAAGGCGTCGGCACCTTCGAGGCTGTGCGGGCGAACTGACGGGTAGTCCGAGCGATGTTCGTGCAGCCCTGGCATCCGAGTCAATTCAGGCTTCTTACCTAGTCGGCGATCACAGCCATCTCTTTCGACGGACGCAGACCGTCGAAAACGTTAGGCTTGAGCCCTACTGTTCTATCGGTGTCGCGTCTTCGGCGCGCACCGATTGTTTAAGCGTCGCAGGGTCGGCACCCCGGCGTTCAGCCCATTCCACCAAATTTTTTGGCCGATAGCTTGCATCGCAGCGCCAACGCTCGAACACGCTTGCATCAATGGTTTCGTTGATAGTGGTCTTTACGGCGTCGCCGGTATCGACGGGCTCGGCTCCAATCAGCCTGTAGTACCGTTTCCCGAAGGTGACTAACTTATAGGCGCCGTGTTCCATTTCGGCGTAAGAGTCGTTGATGGCAGACGTATTGACATTGCCGTCGATGACAGCCGGGTGCCGAAATTGCAGACCGTGTGCCGTTGCTTTGCTCATCATCCAGCAGAGCGGTACTTGGGCGAGCAGGTCGTCCTCGTATCCGCCGCCGACATTGGCGTGGGCTCCTACGAACCAACGCTGCTCCACGTGGTCAAGCTCGCGGGGCGGGGGGCATTCACCCTGTTTTGGAGTGCTCTTCACCCACAGTGTGGGGGCAAAGGCTTCGCGATGCTCGTCGATGGCCAGAGCATGGTAGGCATGCGTATCGTTGATCCTCAAGTCGGTTTCCAGGAACGCGAAATCTTCATGACTGACTTTCGGAATAAACGGAATCGGAACCCCCAGGGATCCAACCGTATCCCACACGCCTTGAAACCAGATTGGGATCGATTGGGAGTAAACCTTGATCAATTTGTCTTCTTGCGACAAACCGCTTTCCGTCGCTTTGGCAAGCGCCAGAATGGAGATCGCGGTGCCCTTGCGGTAGCGTTCAAACATCTGCTTGATCGACACCGGAGATCCTGCCTGCAGCAAACCGCATTTCGAGATGAAGCCCGCCAGACTCCGGGCAGTAAACGCTCCCCGGCTGAAACCAAAAATGAATAGCTGTGCACCCGGCTCGTAGTTTTCAATCAACCACTCGTAAGCATCGATGATCTCTTCATCGATACCAATGCCGAACATTCCTCCTGAGAGATGCTCGCCGGACTGGGTGCCGACCCCCGCGCTGTAATAAACCATCTGCTCGGGAGAGCCAGCGCAAAGGGACTTCAATCGCCAGACATTCGTATTAGAGCTTACGTTGTTCCACGTGCCGTCCAAGAACAGGGCGATACGCTTGACATCGGGCATCTTGGAGCCTCCCCTCGAACGGCAGCTATCAGCGGCGACCACGCTCCAGCCAACGCGGCTCAAGCATACACGATGTTGAAATCAGCCCTCATGAGTCGCCTTCGAGAAGTAATCGGCGTCTCGATATTGCCCAGTTCATCGGCCTGCGTCGTTACCGTCAGCTTGCCGTAGCCGTTGCCGACGAAGATTCCGCCGGGCACCTTCTCGCGATAAAGATTGCCCACGTGCGGCAGGATGGCGGTCACACCAGTACGAATATTGTCGCCGCGAATGATGGTCGTCTGGCCGACCTCGACCCCTGCGACATCGGTGATGGCGTCGAGCGGACCAGCGGGAAGCACACCGACTTTGATCCCCAGCTCCGGCCCGCGCGGTCGCGTATTGGGCGCTTTGTCCTGCGCATTTATAACCGCAACCATCATCAGGACGAGTGCAGAAATCAACTTGACCATCGGGAGAGTATAGCTCCGAGTGATGCATTCTCATCTTTGCGGAGTTGGTAGATCGGGCTTTCAGGCACGCGTCCAAGAGATTCTGAGTACGGGTGCCCCATTCCGCCATCATTTGGCGGGGTGGGGATTTTTGTTTGTCGAAACCAGAACCCACCAAAATCCCCACCCGGGCAAACCCAGCCCGAATGGGGCACCCAAACCGCTCGTTCAGCCGCCATTTTCAAAACTAGGTTGGATAGTTGCGGGCGGCGCGGCCCGGTGCCCCAGGTTCGCCCGTCTTTTTGGGCTAACCCCTCGGCAGGCTCGGGGCAGGCTCTGGGAACAGTGCTGATCCCGCGCGGTGCCGCCCCTACCGGGCTCGGGGCTATGTAAACGCTCTCCCAGCATTCCGGCCAAAGGATGGCCGCAGCCTGCCCAGAGCGAAGTCGAAGGGTGCTGGGCTAAGCTATTTGTTCCCGCCCAGCGGGACTGGAGCATGCCGGGACTCAATGCATCGCCAAGTCCAAGGGACTCGCGACGGTGAACATCGACCAACCACTGCGCGCTAGAATCTGACCACTGATGGCTGATAGCTGAGAGCTGACAGCTGACGGCTATCTTCGTACACTGACCACCGACAACTGCTCTACCCCGCTCCTCCGCCCATCCACAGCCACGCGACGGTCAGCACGATCATGATCACTGTCGTCGCCCACGCGATCGCGTTGAACCAGGTGCCATTCACGTGCTTACCCATCAGCTCGCTCTTGTTAATGAGGAGCAGCATGAAGATGAGCACGAACGGCAAAACGATCCCATTCACCACCTGCGACAGGATGCTGATCTTCACCAGCGGAATATTCGGCAGCAGGATCACGCCGCCGCCAACCACGAGCAGCAGCGTGTACAGCCAGTAAAAAACCTTCGCATCGGAAAACTTGTTGTCGAGTCCCGACTCAAACCCGAGACCTTCGCACACGGTATAGGCCGTCGAAAGCGGCAGGATCGACGCCGCAAACAGCGACGCGTTGAACAGCCCGGCGGCAAAAAGTATGTACGCGTATTCGCCGGCGAGAGGGCGCAACGCCTGTGCGGCATCGGCGCCGTCGCGAATCTGGTGGATTCCATGAGCAAACAGCGTGGCCGCGCAAGCCACCACGATGAACCAGGCCACGATGTCGGTGAAGAAGCAGCCGAGGATGACGTCCCAGCGCGAGGTCCGATATTCGCGCGCAGTAATTCCCTTTTCAACAATCGACGATTGCAGGTAGAACTGCATCCAGGGCGCGATGGTGGTGCCGATCAGGCCAATCACCATGTAGATGTATGAGACGTCGTGAAACGCCTGCCGCTGCGGCGGCTTAAAAGTTGCGATGAATGCCTCGCGCCAACTTGGTCCCGCGAGCACACCGGCGATGATGTACGCAAAGTAGAAGAACGACGCCGCGAGGAAGACTTTTTCGACGCTCTTGTAGCTGCCTTTCACTACCAGGAGCCATACCAGCGCCGCGGCAATCGGCACGCTGATGAAACGCGAAACATGAAACAACTGAAGGCTGCTGGCAATCCCGGCAAACTCGGCGACCACGTTGCCGAAGTTGGTCACGACTAGTCCCATCATCATGAAGAACGTCACGCGCAGGCCGTACTCTTCGCGGATCAGGTCGCTGAGCCCTTTACCGGTAACGGCGCCCATGCGCGCCGACATCTCCTGCACCACGACCAGCGCGATGGTCATGGGGATCATCACCCACAGCAGCGTGTAGCCGAACTGCGCGCCCGCCGCCGAATAGGTGTAGATACCTCCGGCGTCGTTGTCGACATTGGCGGTGATGAAGCCAGGACCAATGACGGCCAGCAGCATCAGCAGACGTATTCGCCAGAGTTTTAGCCGTCGCGTTTCCGACATGGGCACCGGGAAAGCAGGGAGATGGTGAGCCGCTTCAGAATAAACGGAGGGCGCGGAAAGAGCCAATGCGGGAGAGATCAACCGCCGATCTGCGCGGATAGACGCGGATCGGAGTTGCGAATTGAACTCCGCAAGAGTTGCGTCTCCGGGCAGCGTTCATCCGCGCCCATCCGCGGTTCTTCTGGCTTAAGAAGCCACCCCATTGCGATGCCTCGCTCGCTCCTGCAGATCCATCCGCCACGACTCAGGCAACGCTTCAACTTCGATGACACGTCGCAACACGTCGGCATCGGGCCGATCACCGGTATAGAGCGCGATCAGATCAGCGACACTCACGGCATTAGGGTCGCGCTTCACGATGTTGATCGGCGCGTCAGCCGCGAGCGATCCTTCCCGCGTTACCTTTAAGTAGAAGCCGAAGCGCCGGCTGTGCCAAAAAATCTTCGTCATCTCTGGCCGGTTGAAGCGCACCTGCAGCTTGTAACAAGGCAGGCGCGGCTGCGTGATTGCGAATCGCGCCGAGCCAATCTCCAACTCGTCGCCAATGTGAATGTCGCCTTCGAGCAATCCTTCCACCGTCAGGTTCTCGCCGAAGTTTCCCATCGTCAACGGCCTAATTCCCTGCTCCATCCAACACGCGTAGTGCTCGTGCGGATAAACGTAGACCGCCTTGTGCACGCCGCCGTGCACCGTCAGATCGGATTGCACATCGCCAACCAGATCAAACTTTGCAACTTGCACCTCACCTTCAACCGGCGACTTGAAGATCGAGGTCGTGATCGCCTGGCCCATCCAGTCGTACTGTTTGGGCGTGCCGACATTCACAGATAGAACTTTCATGAGGACTCCTGAACGGATGCAAGCCGACAGCTTCGCGACTCACGGTTTGAAAATTCTGCACTCGAACCTCAGATATAACGAACAATTTACGCCGCTTTGACCAAATCCACACGTGTTTGCTGTACAAGCAATACAGCGCAGCCCTCGTAAGCACGTTGCCGCGTCGCTATGGAGCTGCCCAACATGGTTCGCGAAACAACTTCGCGGACATCGCGATGAACCCTCGCGATGCAGTCGGCGAGAAACCCTCGCCCAACGAGCACGGTTAACCCTCCGTGCTTTTTTGTTGTGCTCACCACGCACTTTCCACATGTATGCAAGTGGTTGCATTGCGGCAATGCGGCTGCCCACAGCCGATGCACAACGAAAACCATCACGCGAGCGAATCCTGCATCAGATAAGCGAACACCAGATCATTACGGGTGAACCATGATGAACAACGAAGATGCTCTGCGACAACAGCTTGCGAAGATGCAGGATTGGGGCGAAGCCCACGTCGATTTCACAACCACGCTTGCCGATCTGCCGTTCCGGCAGCAAGGACGCGTGCCTCCGGGCATCGCGCACTCGGCATGGCAATTGCTTGAACATATGCGGATCGCACTCCGGGACATCCTGGAGTTCAGTCGCGGCTCCCAGCATACGTCGCCAAAATGGCCGGAGGGCTACTGGCCTGCCACCGTGGCTCCGCCAGACGACAAAGCATGGAAGCGCAGCGTCGACTCCTTCCTGGACGATCTGGAGGAAATGCGCAAGCTGATTGCGGACCCGGCACGCGACCTGTTCCAGCCGCTGGCTCACGGCACTGGACAGACGCTCCTGAGAGAGGCGCTGCTGGCCGCCGATCACAACGCGTATCACCTCGGCCAACTGGTGCTGGTGCGCAAGGCGCTTGACGCCTGGCCGGAGTAGTCAGGAGGAGGCACTCCGGCGCGCACCGCACCAGTAGACTGAATCAGCTGTCGGTTGCCAGTTGTCAGTTGTCAGTTCTTAGCTTATGCAACGGTTATCCGCTTTAGGTCTCAGTCATAGCCGTCGAAGCCGCGATCTGCTTTCAGATAATTCCGGCCCAGCGCAAAGAATCTGTTGCGAAACTCTCCTGCAGTGAAGCTGGTGGGACAACACACGCGTCAGCCGCCTTGCGGCGATAGGTGAGAGCCCCGCGATTCATCGCGGGGAGGCTGTGAGTCGGAAATCAAGAGTCCGCTTCAGCGGACGACAGGCATTGCCGTAACAAACACGGAAGCGCTGGGATCAAGTTCGCTCGAAGAATGCTCTTGGGGGCGGCGGTTCCACCTCGAACCATCCGTTTCGCGACTTGCCGCGGGGTATCAGACATCAGGTTTCAGGCATCAGAAATGCTGGTGCAGTGCAGTTTATCTGACACCTGATACCTGACACCTTTCTCACAACATACTCAGCGCATCCACATCCACCACCAGATTTCCCCGCGGGATTTTCTGCGCTAGCGCATGCTCCGTCATCGCTCGCAGCGCCGTGTTCATCTTTTCCCGGCTTTTCGACTTGATCAGGAAGTGATAGCGATACTCAGTCTTGAGCCGCACGATCGCTGCCGCTGCCGGACCCAGCACCCGGACGTCGGGCAGCCGCGTTTCCTGGAACCACTTGCCCAAAATACCTGACCACGCCAGCGCCTCCTCGAGTTTGGTGCTGCGGACCAGCACATTGCTTACGGCTGCGAAGGGCGGGTAATGCATCCAGCTGCGGAAGCGGGCTTCTTTCTCATAGAAGCCCTTGTAGTCGTGTGCGGCGGCAAACTGAATTGCGTAGTGGTCGGGAAAGAACGTTTGCAACACCACGCGGCCCGGGGTCTCGCCACGTCCCGCGCGCCCGGCAACTTGCGTCAACAACTGGAAGGTTCGCTCGGCGGCGCGAAAATCCGGGAAGCTCAAAGCGGCGTCGGAGCCGACCACGCCTACCAGCGTCACGTTGGGAATGTCGTGTCCCTTGGCGATCATCTGCGTACCAACCAACAGGTCGATATCACCAGCTTGAAGAGCGCTGAGCACGCGCTCCAGATCATCGCGACCGCGTACCGTGTCGCGATCGAGCCGCGCGATTCGCGCCTGCGGGTACAGCGAGTGCAGAATGTCTTCCAGCTTCTCGGCGCCGGTCCCGAGATATTGCACATACTCGCTGTTGCACTTGGGACAGGTCTTCGGCGCGGGCCGCATGTATCCGCAGTAATGGCAGATGAGCCGGTGCTGGCGCTTGTGATAGGTCATCGCAATCGCGCAGTTCTTGCACTGCACTGTCTCACCACAACTACGACATAGCACGAAGGACGAATACCCGCGGCGATTGAGCAGCACCATCACCTGCTCCCGGCGTTCGAGTCGCTCAGCGATCTCCTCCAACAGTCGCCGCGAGAGGATCGCGTCTTTGTGCGTGCGCTGGAACTCGTCGCGCATGTCGATGACTGCGACCTCGGGTAGCGGGCGCTTCTCGATGCGCTCGGGTAGCTCCAGCAGTTTGTATTTGCCGTGTGTCGCGTTGTGGTAGGTCTCGAGCGAGGGCGTGGCCGAACCCAGCACTACCGCGGCGTTCGACATCTTGGCCCGCATCACGGCCACGTCGCGCCCATGGTAGCGCGGCGTCTCCTCCTGCTTGTACGACGTGTCGTGTTCCTCATCGACAATGATGAGCGCGAGATCGGGCACGGGCGCGAATACGGCCGAACGTGTGCCTACCACAATGTGGCACTCGCCGGAACGGATGCGCTTCCACTGCTCGGCGCGCTCGTCGTCGCTGAGGGCGGAATGAAGGATCGCGACCTCATCGGCAAAAATCTGGTGCAGGTCGGCGGCGACGGCCGGCGTAAGTCCAATCTCGGGAACAAGCAAAATTGCGGAGCGGCCCTTGGCCAGCACTCCCTGCATGGCGGAAAGATACACAGCGGTCTTGCCCGATCCCGTGATGCCATGCAGCAACATCGGCTGGAAGTGACGCTCATCGACCGCGGTGTTGATAATGTCGAGCGCCGCCTTCTGCGCCGGGGTGAACAGAAATTCCAGCTTGCGCGGCTTCATCCCCGACATGTGGAATCCAGCTGGTTCGTCGCGCAGTTCGACGATGCCGCGCTTTACCAGCGTCTGTAATGTCGTGCGCGGGATCGCGAGCGCCCGGATGGCTTCGACCGTCGCGGTCTTCTCCGGCTGCACATTCAGGCAGTCGATGATCGTCTGCTGGTTGGCGTTGAGCTTGCCCGCGACTTCCTTTAGCGCCGCCACCTGAATCGTGCGGCTGGCGTCGCGCACATCGCTGAGGTCTTCGCGCGCGATCCATTTCTTGCGCAGCAAGGTTTGCAGCACTGCGCGCGTGGCTCCGGTCGAGGCACGCAGCGCAGCTTCGCGCACGACTTCGCCGTCGGACAGTCGGTTGAGCACGCGATACTCCTGCATCTGGTGCTCAGGTTCTTTTTGCGAACGGCGCGACGAACCGACCATCGCAGCCTCGTGCAGCGCCCCAATCCCTTTATCGGTGATGTGATAGGCAATGACGCGGCGAAACTCCGCTGCCAACGGCAGCATGGTGCGTAGCACCTCACCGATAGGAGCGATGTAGTACTGCGCGATCCAGCGTCCCAACTGCATCAGCTCGGGCGTGAGCGCAGGCGCCGTGTCGAGGACTTGCAGTATCGGCTTGGCGGTGAAGCTGGGCTTGCGGTCGTGCAGGTCAGTAACGATACCGGACAGCCGCTTCTCGCGAAAGGGCACGATCACGCGTCCGCCAACGCAAGGCTCAGCGAAGTTCGCCGGGATCGAGTAGGTGAAGGTGGCGTCGAGCGGGACGGGCACAGCCACATCGCAGTAGGCGGGCATGGGTAATGCTATTTCACCACGGAGGCACGGAGGTCACGGAGGAAATCAGATCTTGTCATTCTGAGCGAGCCCGAAGGGCGAGTCGAAGAACCCCTACCCCTGCAAAAAACAATCGTCCTGTGTACATCATTCGATCAGGCAAAGCGGCTTTTATGAATCAGCCTTCTCCGTGTACTCCGTGCCTCCGTGGTGAGACTTACTCTTCTTTTCGCGCAGGCGGTTCGAGGCCGAGATACTTCATCACCATCTGCAAATCCTTCCACGTCTCTTTCTTCTGCCGCGGATCGCGTAACAGAAACGCAGGATGATAAGTGACGGTCAACTTGCACACGAGTGGCTCGCCATTTTCGTCAACTTCCCCTGGCGGCGAAAAATCGTAGAAGCGGCCGCGCAGCGAGGCCATCGAGTCCTGCACGCCAAGCAGGTTCTTCGCAGCTGTAGCGCCAAGTGCGACGATTACCTTCGGACGAATAACGCCGATCTGCCGCATCAGGAATGGCGAGCAGGTATCGCATTCGTCGCGCTCTGGCGTGCGGTTCTGCGGCGGACGGCACTTCACGATGTTGGCGATGTACACCTGCTCGCGCTTTAGCCCCATGGCAGTAATCATGTTATTCAGCAGTTGTCCCGCGCGTCCGACGAATGGCAGGCCTTGCTGGTCTTCATCTGCGCCTGGACCTTCGCCGATGAACATCAGTTCGGCATGAGGATCGCCGGTTCCAAAGACGATCTGCTTGCGGCCTTGGCGCGACAGCTTGCAGCGATCGCAGTTGGGACCAATATCGTCGAGGATGATGCGGAGCAGCGATTCGCGATCGCCAAGAGGTGGCAGATACGCTTCTTGAGCGATTTGATCTTGCGCTGCCGAGAGTTCGTCCGCCACGGTCGCAAGTTCTTCGACCAGTTGTTCGGCAGGGTTGTTCACTCTCCGCCGATACAGCGGCCCGATGCCCATCTCGCGATAGAACTGAAGGCGGTTGCGAAGCGCGGCTTTAGTGTCAGGAGTGAGACTCATCAGCATGAGATTGTGGCTTAAGCCCGCAGGGCGTGTGATGACAGCCCAGCACGAAGCGTAGCGAAGTGCTGGGTACGGTGTCAGTCACAATACAAGTCCCTCGGGGACGAGACAAAACGTGTCGTCGGCTGAAGCCGACTCGCGCTCAATGTAATACGGTACCCAGCGTTCCGCTGCGCTCCACGCTGGGCTATCATCGCACGCCCTTCGGGCTTTGACTCTGCCTCGCAACGATTCCTACCAACACGATCACCGAGCAGCTTGCAGTGTAGCTTCTTTCCTTCGCAGCGCGACCGCAGTTCGCAGAACTTTCTGTGCAATTTCCAGCTTATCCGCTTCCGGCACGACAATCGTTTCGCTCGGCGTGACGATCGTGACTTCATTCTTGTTGGAGTTGAAACCGATGTCGGTGCGCGACACATCGTTGAGCACGATGGCATCGACCCGCTTGGCTGGTCAGCTTCTTGCGCGCGTTCTCCAGCAGGTTCTCAGTTTCGGCGGCGAAGCCGATGAGCAACGGCGTGCCTTTGCCGCTGGCGTGACGCAGACTCCCAAGATCGGCAAGGACGTCAGCGTTCGGCTCGAGTTGCAGTTCCAACTCGCCCGTGCGCTTGATCTTCTCCGTCGACACGCTCTTTACGTGGTAGTCAGCCACGGCGGCAGCCATGATGATGATGCTTGCCTGCTCCCAGCGGTCGAGCACAGCAGTACGCATCTGCTGCGCGGTTTCGACAAAAATGGTTTCAGCCGGCGATGGCGGCTTGAGCGCTGTGGGTCCGCTGACCAAAACTACTTTCGCGCCTCGACGCAACGCGGCTTCGGCCAGCGCGTATCCCATCTTGCCGCTGGAACGATTGCCGATGAAGCGCACCGGATCGACCGGCTCGTACGTCGGACCGGCGGTGACCAGCACGGTTTCGCCTGCGAGATCTTGCGAAATACCGAGCCGCTCCAACGTCGCAGCGACAATCGCTTCCGGATCGGCCAGGCGTCCGGCGCCCACCATGCCGCAGGCAAGATATCCGCTACCCGGCTCGACGATGTGCACGCCACGCTGGCGCAGGATCTCAAGATTCGCCTGGGTTGCGGGATGCTCCCACATATTCACGTTCATCGCGGGAGCAACAATCACAGGAGCCTTAGTCGCGAGATACAGCGTGCTGAGGAAGTCGCTGGAGATTCCCTGCGCGAACTTCGCGATGGTGTCTGCCGTGGCGGGCGCAACCAGCAGCGCGTCAATCGATTGCGCAACCGCGATGTGTTCGATCGCGGATTCAACGTTGGCGTGGTCGCCCTCGGCGCCGAACATGCTGGTGATAACCTTTTCGCCCGAGAGCGCGGCGAAGGTCAGCGGACGCACAAACTCCTGCGCACCGGCGGTCATGATGACCTGTACCTGCACACCGCGGTCCTGTAACAGGCGAACGATTTCAGCGGCTTTGTAAGCGGCGATTCCGCCGGAGACGCCAAGTGCGATTTTCATACTGTTAATCCATTTATACTCGGAGATCCCTCCCTTCGCTCGGGATTTCGGCTGCGGGCTCCCGCTCCGCTCACGCCCGCGAAGCGCCTCAAGTTACACCGTACCTGATGCGGACGCAAGAGACGGGATTCACCACGGAGGACACCGAGGGCACGGAGGAAAACGTATCTAAGAACCGATTTCCTCAGCGGCCTCATTGCCCTCTGTGGTGATGGCTCACGGGGTGGTGAACAGCAGTTCCTTCGCCTCGCTCAGGATGACAGCCTTCAAGGTTAGTCTTTCTCCGTGACCTCCGTGGTGAAAGTCTTAACGCTCACCCGCGAACTCGTGTAACGTAAACACCGATGGGCCGCATCCACGTTCTATCAGAAAATGTAGCCAACAAGATCGCCGCCGGCGAAGTGGTCGAGCGCCCTGCGTCGGTCGTCAAAGAGCTGCTGGAGAATTCGCTGGATGCTGGAGCGCGCCGCATTCGCGTTAACGTCGAAGCCGGTGGTAAAAAGCTCATCCAGGTTATCGACGACGGATGCGGCATGGTGCGCGACGATGCCATGCTGGCCTTCGAGCGCCACGCCACCTCGAAGATCCGCAATGCCGACGATCTGGTCAGCATTGCGACGCTGGGCTTTCGCGGAGAGGCGTTGCCGTCGATCGCTTCGGTGAGCCGATTGCGACTTGAGACGCGCGCCGAAGAGGATGCTGCCGGAACCGTTATCGAAATCGCCGGCGGCAAACTGCTGACGGTTGAAGAAGCCGGGCTTCCTTCGGGAACTTCAATTACCGTGCGCGACCTGTTCTTCAACATCCCGGCTCGGCGCAAATTTCTGAAGGCGGAGTCGACCGAGCTTTCGCACATTGCATCTCTGGTGACGCATTACGCGCTGGCGCATCCCGAGATGCATTGGGAGCTGCACTCGGCGACCAACGCGATGCTGATCGCTCCACCTGTGGCCGATCATTCGCAACGCATCTATCAGGTCTTTGGCCGGGAGACGCTCGATCAGCTACTGCCGCTCAGCGCGATGCTGCCGCTGGAGCGCATTGGACTGCCGCAGCCTCCACCGTGGCGACGGTCGCAGCCGGAAGATGACGGAGCATCTGAGCCGGTGAAGGGCGATATCAAACTGCACGGCTTCGTCTCGCGCCCCGAGATTCAGAAGCTCAATCGCAACTCGATCTTCATCTTCGTAAATGGGCGGCTGATTCGCGATCGCCTTGTGCAACACGCGCTGACCGAGGCATACCGCAACATCATTCCTCCGACGGTCTATCCTGTCGTGCTGCTGTTTCTGGAGATGCCATTCACTGAGGTTGACGTCAACGTGCACCCGTCGAAGGTTGAGGTGCGGTTCCGGCAATCGACGCTGCTACACGATTTCATTCGCGAGTCGGTACGCGCGGCGTTGATGAAGGCCCGTCCTGTGCCGGCGTTTATGACGGAGATGCGCGCGCAACCGACGGCGTCACCCTCGTTCAGTCCGCGCGGAGGCGTCTCGGCTGCAGAGGTTGCCGATCTCGGGGTGACCGCTGCCAACGGGGCTTTTGCGCTTCACCCGCCTGAGCCACCGCCCTTCACATCGCATTTGCAGTTTGACGGCAGCGGCATTGCGATCGAAGCCAACGCGGCGATTCCGGTCGCGCGCTTTGGTCCACAAACTTTTGGCGGCTCAGTACAGCCCGCGCCTGCGATTGCTCCGCCCACGAATGGCTGTTCGGTCTCGCTGCCCACCGACGATGACGCTGCGGTCGGCCTGGAGTCGCTCTCTACGCTGAAGCCGCTGGGGCAGATTCGTGATTCGTTTATTCTCGCCGTCAATCCGCAAGGGCTCTGGATCATCGACCAGCACGTGGCCCATGAGCGTGTGTTGTTCGAGAAAATTCTCAAGCAGAGGCTAGCTGCGACGCCCGAGAAGCAGCAATTGCTGATGCCGCTCATCATCGAGCTCACGCCGGGCCAGATGGCGGTCTTTGCCGAGATATCCGATGAACTGCAATGCAACGGCTTCGAGGCCGAGCCCTTCGGAACCCGCACCATCGCGGTGAAGAGCACGGCGGCCGGCATCGGACCGAGTGACGTCGAGCACATGCTGCACGAGATTCTCGATCAGTTCGAGCGCGAGGAGCAATCGCTGAACCTGGAGAAGATTCGCACCGGCATCGCCGCGACCATCGCCTGCCACGCGGCGATCAAGGTCAACATGCCGCTGGAGCACAACAAGATGGAGTGGCTGCTGGCTGAGTTGGCAAAAACCGACTGCCCGATGAGTTGTCCGCACGGACGGCCGGTGGTGTTGCGCTATTCTGTTAGAGACATTCAGCGGGCATTCAAACGCATCTGAGTCCGGCCTAATCACCTTCACCATGCAGGAACAGCAACTCCAGGAACTTCGCCGCGAGAAGTGGCATCTGAACGGGCAGCCGGTCCGCACGCTCGATGACGCGCGCAAATTCATCGACTCGGTAGGGTTCTGTCTGCTGTATCCGCAGCGGCCGGCGGTGCTGGCGCCGACCTTCGTGGGAGCCTACATTGGCGGGGAAGAAAAATTGCCTACTTCGCATACGGCGTTCGCCGATAGCCGCGCGCGCGAAGCCAAGCAGTTGATGGTTCGCCTGCTGCGCGACAAGGCGGCCTATGAGGCCAACGTATTTGCGGAGAACAATTTTCTCGTCTCCGCTTCGGTCTTCCCCTACTTCTATGGCATGGTGGGCGACCGCAATCCCAAGCAGGCGCCCAAGGCGACCACACGCTCCGGCTACTCGCCGCTGGCCGTGGATTCCTTCCACATCATCAACAAGCACGGCCCCATTTCCAAACATCGTCTGCGCGAAATGCTGGGCAAAGAAATTACCGAGACAGCGCTCGACCGCTCGCTCGACGAGTTGTGGGCCAAGCTGCGCATCACGCGCGTGGACTACAAGCAGGACGAAGGCGTCTTCTGGGACGTGCTGTTTCGCTGGGCGCCGGAAGCAGTGAAAGAAGGCATGCACGTTTCCCTGGCCGAATCGCTCACGGCGCTGGTTTCGAAGTATCTTGACGGAGTGCTGGCGGCGCAGCAGGAAGAGATAGAAAATTTCTTCTCGTCGTTGATCGGCCGCGCTCGCGTGCGCGACGCGTTGAATGCGCTGCAGGCGGCGCGCGAGATCAGCTTCGTTCATGTCGGAGGCCGGGTGCTGATGCAGGTGTCGTCGCTACAGGATTCGCAACTGTTCCCCAACTTGCCAGAGCCGACACCAACCCGGACAGAGGACGCTGCTTTGCTGGCTGCGCGCGGCCGGCCGCTGGTGAAGCATCGGCCAGGCAGGGCCGCGCCGATGAAACATCTCAAGCCCAAGCCGGGTGGCAGACCGCGATGAGTGCGCGCAAGCTGGTAATCGCGATCGATGGACCGGCCGGCTCGGGAAAGAGCACGATCGCGGCGCGGCTGGCGAAGAAGCTGGGCTACGTCAATCTCGAGAGCGGCGCCATGTATCGTGCGGTCGCGTTGAAGGCGATTGAGAATCGTCTCAACGTAGACGACGAGGATGCTCTGCGCGAACTGGCGGAAGCCACGAGCATCGAACTGGTTCCGCGCGACGAAGGCAATCGCGTTCTGCTGGATGGTCGAGATGTTTCGCAGCGCATCCGCGAGTCGGATGTGACTGCAGCTGCTTCTCGTGTTTCGGTGCATCCCTCGGTGCGGCGCATCATGGTGGCGCGCCAGCGTGCCATGGGTGAGCAAGGCGGCGTGATCATGGAAGGACGTGACATCGGAACCGTGGTCTTTCCCAATGCTGACGTAAAAGTTTTTCTCGATGCAGATGAAGCGGTGCGCGCCGAACGCCGAGTGCTGCAAAATGCGGTTGCTGCCAACAACGCGCAGCAGATCAAAGCGGAATTGGCGGACCGCGATCGCCGTGACCAGACTCGCGCAGCTTCGCCGCTGGTTGCCGCTCCCGATGCCGTACACATCGACTCGACGCATATGTCGATCGACAAGGTCGTTGCCGAGATCGACGGCATCCTGCAAAAAAAGCTTGCCCTCTGCGGATAGAAAAATCCCCACCCCGCCAAAAGAAGGCGGAATGGGGCACCCAGCGCTGGGCATTCAACCAGCGAATCAGACATTAGAAATACGCCAGCGCTAAAAGCCCGTCGGATTCACGGACTCGCCCCCGCGTAAGCGCCTGTTACGAAACACGTGCCGTCTGCTAAAGCGGACTCACAACTTCCTACTTACGCCCTCCCAGCCATGAATGCCTGGGCTATCTTCTGCTGTCCCCTACGGGACGGGCGCATCGTTTGTGGCACCGTCGTTGCTCCATCGAGAGTTTCGTAGCAGCCTCTGAGGGAGTGGGCTTTCTTATGTCGCGCCCGGGGCGCACCAGATGGGGGCTTAGCCCGCCGCGCCGCCAACCTGAAGGTCCTGATCTACCCCCACCCTGGAACATACTTGCTATCGTCTGCGTATTCTCCACACGGGAGAACAACCTTGCGCAAGCGATGGAAAGAAGTGGGGCTGGGATTCGTGACGCTGTTGATCATCGCTCTCGCGGCTACCGGCTCTCAACTGAGGATCTCCAAGGTTGCGCCGCCTGATTTGGGCCCGTTGCTGGTGACGGCCATCGTTCTAGTGACATACCTCGCCTCGGTACGGTGGATTGAACGTCGTCCTGTGGTGGAGTTCGCTCCTCGCGGCGCCTTGCGCGAGATGATCGCCGGGCTGGTCATCGGATTCGCGCTCTTCGCCTCGGTGATGGGCATTTTGTGGGTCTGCGGCGTCTACCATCCTGCTGGAATGGGCACCGCTAAAGGCATTGCAGCAGGGCTGGCACTCGCCATCATGGCCGGGGTATTCGAAGAGATTCTCTTCCGCGGAATCTTGTTCCGCGTGAGTTCCAGAATCGTGGGCACCTGGGGCGCGTTGTTGTTCACGGCTTCGATTTTTGGCTTGGCCCATCTGGCGAACAAGGGCGCTACCTTCAGCAGCGGCGTCGCCATCATGCTGGAAGCGGGGATACTTCTGGGAGCAGCCTACGCTCTCACCGGCAGGCTCTGGCTGCCCATCGGCCTGCATATCGCTTGGAACTTTACCGAGGGCTCGATCTTCGGCATGTCGGTGTCAGGTAATTCGTCCTCCGACTCAGGGCTGCTGCGAGGAACGTTGAGCGGTCCGCCGATTCTCACCGGTGGCGCTTTCGGACCTGAATCTTCCGTTGTCGCAGTCGCCGTTTGTTTTGTCGTCGCGGTTTATTTGCTGTATCGAACGGTGAAGTTGGGAAGGATCGAGCGGCCGGCGTGGAGCAGGCAGGGCGTTGCAGGCGCGGGCCAAATCGAAGTTGCTTAGCGATAGCACGCAAAAATCCCCACCCCGCCAAAAGATGGCGGAATGGGGCACCCGCGAAGCAGTTGTCTGTGGTCGGTTGTCAGTAGAAGAAAGCTGTGAGCCATCAGCCAGCGCATGCTCCGCTGAAGCGTTGCTCCACCCGATAACCTCTCACCTACCGAAGCGGCCGACCATCAATCCTGTCAGCAGCGCAATGTCAGCGGCGAAGACCGTGCTGACGAAATTAACTCCATCATTCCCGATGCGTCCGGCGTTCTCCCATGTGGCGCCCAGAATGCTGTCGAATATCATGCCCGTGGATCCGGCGATGGCGATGGTGAGTCCCCAGTTCGAACCGACGACATCGAAGGCGACACTAACCCAGGCGATAAGGAAAGCAGCAGCGATGCCGCTCAGAGTGCCGGGCAGGCTGATGCCGCCGTTGGTGCCGACCGGTACGCTGCGAAGTCCCACAATGAGGTACGCCCTGGGTGACGAACCCTGTCCGATTTCGCTGGAAACGGTATCGGCCGCCGCCTCGGCGAGTGCAGCCATCGCTCCGGCGAACAACAAATCGCTGAATTCAGGAAACCATAGCGCCGGCAGCGCACAGCAGGCCGCCGCTCCCAGATTGGCCAGAACTTGCGATCCGGTGCGTCCGCCGAAACGCTCAGCCACACCGAGTCGTTCTTTGCGAAGGCGACCCCAGCGGGTAGCTAGAACCGTCAGCACAAAGAGCACCAGCAGAGGAATGAAGCCCGCGAAACCGGCGGTAATCAGGAGGATGAAGGCGACTACGATTCCCGCCAGCGCGCCCCCATCCGATACCGAGCCCAGGATGCGAGCCACTAGCGCAAACAGGAGTGCTATTAACGCTGCGGGTACTCCCCTGACGTGTAAGAGGTTCATTCAGAGTCACTTGCAGTAGTACAATGGCGGCCCGAACTTTGCAGCCCTCGCTGGCACCGAACACCGGACGGCGAACCGTCCGTTGCAGCGCATCCTAACAGATTTGCTGCCCGGCGCGTGAAAGCATCATTGTCGGTGCAATCGGTTCGGGGTATGATTCGCGTGCGGGTTTCGATCGGCGCGCAAGATAGGAAAACAGAATGGCTTCTTCAGTCTGGTCGGGTTACCTGACGTTTGGCTTGATTTCGATGCCGGTGCGCTTGTTCTCGGGCGCGCGCGGAAACCACATCTCCTTCAACATGCTGCACCGCCCCGACCACGTGCGCATCAAGCAGCAGCTTTGGTGTCCGCATGACGAGCGCGTGGTGGAACGCAATGAAATCGTGAAGGGATACGAGTATCGCAAAGGCGAATACGTCATCCTCGAGCCGGAAGAGATCAAGAAGATTGAACCCAAGACCGCCAAGGCGATGGAGATCCTGGAATTCGTAAGAGCATCGGATGTCGATCCAATTTACTTCGAGTCGTCGTATTTCCTGGTGCCCGAGGAAGCTGGTCGTCGTCCCTACGCGCTGCTGTGCCAGGCGCTGGAGGATACGGAATACGTGGCCATCGCGAAGCTCACCATGCACAACCGCGAATACACGGTGTTTCTGCGGCCGTACAAGGGTGGGATGATGCTGCACACCATGTACTACAAGGACGAGGTTCGCGATCTGGATGACTTCGGCCGACCTGACGTGGAACTGAAAGAGGCTGAAGTGAAGGTGGCGCACCAGTTGATCGAAGCGCTGGCAGGTGAGTTCGATCCGGAGAAGTATCACGATACGTTTGAAGAAAACCTGAAGACCTTGATCAAGGCGCGTCTGGAAGGTCATGAGGTCACAGAAGTTGAGAAGCCGCGCAAGCCTGCCCCCGTTGTCGATTTGATGGCCGCCCTCAAAGAGAGCCTGGCGCAATTACCCAAGAAGCCGCCGCAACGAGTTGCCGAGGCGCAGAAGAGTTCCCAGATTCATGCTGTGAGCGCGCCGGCGAAGAAGGCTGGCAAGTCATCGCGCCGCAAGAGCGCTTAGGGTAGAGCGCGATACCCAGCCCATGCAGGAGGGAAGATCAAAGCGATCGCCCTCCAACGGGGCACTTGAGCTCATTTTGGCGCGTCCTGGCGCTATTCGGCGTCTATTTTTTCAAAAATGCCACCTTTGCGCCAAGTAGCCCTACCAAAACTGGGCTAAAGTTACTCACGAGGCATTCCCCCCTTTGCCCCCTTCGTCTGGAAGTGCTGGCTCGCGTATCAACGTCGCTGTCTTAGGATATGACCCGCTGCGCCTCGTAGGATTACGCTCAGTTCTGGAGTCTGAGGCAGAATTCGCCGTACACGAAGTGGATCCCAGCCAGTTGAGTCTCCCGTTACCCGGAGAACTCGTGCTCGTCGGATCGCACGGGCTCGGCTCGGTTTTCGACGCAATTGCCGCCATTCGCTCACTTAAACCCGATGTCAAAATCATCGTTACCAGCGCATTGACCTCCGATGAAGCAATACTGCGAGCCATCTCCGTTGGTGTGAAGGGTTATCTCGACGAAGCAGCCCCGGCAGAAGTCTACATAAAGGCGCTGCGGATAGTGAATGAAGGCTCAATCTGGGCGCCGCGGCGGGTTCTAGCCATGTTCGTTGAGCGGGTGATCGCAAATCCCAAGAAACTGACTTCGCACAATCTGAGCGACCGTGAGCGGCAGGTATTGGAACTGCTGGTTGCGGGCCGTACCAACAAAGAGATCGGCTCCGAATTGGGCATCGAAGAGCGCACGGTAAAGCTGCACATCAGCAGGTTGATGCAAAAGATAGGCGTGGATAACCGTATCGCGCTTTCAGTGTACGCGGTCACGAAACTGCTGTTCAGTGGCGGCTAACCGAATTGCGACTAGAACTCCACTATAGTAATTAAAAATGGTTACTAAAGGGAAGTATTTTATATGTACTTGTGGACATATAAAATATTCCCTTCCGTTACCTTGCCAAGAGGTACTTTATGTTGCAAACTGCATTCACCTACCACAGAACCTGGGAGATAAGGGCTGGAAACGGGTACGAGGGTCCCCGCCTCCGGCCCTTCGTTTTTGCTGCAGAGCAACTCCCCAGGAATGCGAGCGTTCAAGACTACCGCTCTCCACTGCATCCGGTACGTCCCTAAACAGTAACCCACCAAGTCGCAGTTCCTGCGCGTCTGACAGTACGAACCGACATAAGATGAACTCGACCCTACCTATGTCGACCGGGAGTGTGGTTATGAAGACGCTCGCTTTAGTAATGACCTTGTTGATCGCCTGCGCGGTCTATGCTTCCGACCAGCGGGAAGCGGACATTGATCGCCTGCAAACTTCCGGAGTCATTTTGAACCAGATCATGTCCGCACCCGATCGCAAAATACCCGACTCGATCATGGACGGCGCGAAGTGTATTGCGGTCGTGCCTTCCATGCTGAAGGCCAGCTTCATCTTCGGCGCCAATTATGGCAAGGGCGTTGCCACCTGCCGCACGGGTACGGGATGGAGCGCTCCGGTGTTCTTCAAGATGGAAGGCGGCAGCTTTGGCTTTCAGGCTGGAGGCCAGGCGAGCGACCTGGTGCTGATTATTCGCACCGAGGATGGCATGCAATACCTGCTGGCAAGCAAGTTCAAGCTGGGCGGCGATGCTTCCGCTGCGGCCGGTCCGGTGGGACGCGATACTCAGGCGATGACGGATCTCACCATGCGCGCCCAGATACTGACCTATTCGCGGGCTCGCGGATTGTTTCTTGGAGTATCGGTGAGTGGCGCTGTGGTTCATCAGGATGGGGGTGACACGCAAGCCTTCTACGAGAAGCCGCTGACCTTCCGCACTATTCTGAGCGGCAAGACGCCTGCGCCGGAAGAAGCTCAATCGTTCTTGAAGGCGGTGGAAAAGTATGCACCGACCCCGCGCGCTCACGTAGCGCAGACTGCGTCCGCTGCTCCGGCGGAAACAACGCCCGCAGGCGATACAGCAACACCGGCGGCTGCAGCGTCCGCAACAACCGGGCTGGCTGCGAGCGCGGCTCCGGCAGCATCTTCAGCCGTTGACACGACCGCAGCTTCTGCTGCGAACGCGGCCACTGATGCCGCCAACAGCGCAACTCCCGCCACCAACTCGACCGATAATGCATCTCCGGCAACTCCAACGCCGAACTCCACCGACGATATGAGCGGGATGATGATGACTCCGGATAGCCAGCCTGCGCAGGCGCAGCCGGCGACGAATGCAGCACCGGCCCAACCGGCCGCGGCTCCTTACTCTTCCAGCAAGCCGACGACGAACGAGACGCCTGCACAGCCGATCCCGCCCACCGGCAAGGGCGGACAATAGAACTAGCTCGATTGGCACCGCCGTCAGAGACGTTGCCCGGGTTTGACGGGGTATTACGCATTGAGGGGAAAATGCTACACGTAACCGATTAGTTAATGGCTGCCCAGAGATCAGACTCTTCCTAACTGACGAACCTAACCATGCTGCCTGCTGCGCGCATGCTGGGGACTTATGATTGAATATTCGTTTTTTCCGCGCTTCCATTGACGGCTTCTGCATCGACCGCCGCAGCGTCTTTTGCGGCTTGGTGCTGTTCCATTTCCATGGGCAATCGCAAGAAGCCATCCTTCAGCCACTTGATCGTGTCGGCGTCAAAGCGGGATACTTTGTTTCCTGCCTGCCATTCTGCGAGTGCGTCATAAGTACACTGACGGAGATATTCGAGGACGCTCTCAGCTCCACGCAATTGTGTAGCCCAGAATGGATGATTCTGATTCACCGTAACGATAATCTCGGTCGGCCTGGTGGCCTCCTGATAAACATAAGCGTCGCGCTCCGACAGGTCAGTACCTAGAAATATTTTGATTGTCAGCGGAGGGGTGGTCTGGATTACACGCAGGAGTGTGGGGGTGATGGAGTTTTCGATTGAGTCGATCACTTTCTGCCGAGATTCGATCAAGGCCTCGGGCGGAGGCACCACATTGACATTTAGATTTATCTGATCGACAAGCTCAGGTGATTCGAGTTCTTTCTCTAGCTCCGAGATAGCGATTTTGATGTCGGCTTCTGAGGGGCCGCGTTGGTCCGTTCCGCCGCGACGCTTCGATGCGATGTTGCGATAGTCCCCAACAGCGTCCTTGAGCTTTTTCTCGACTTCCTGCTCCTCTTCGCCTCTCCAGAGGATATTGTCCTTCGTATGGCTCACCTCGAAGCCATCGAGCTCAAGTTCGCCCACTAGACGTTGATTAACAAGATCGTTGGTGCCGAATGGACCAAATATGCTTGTTGGCCGCCAAGCCTCCGGCCATCCATGAATAACCCTCTTCGCCTGGATCATAGAGAAACCAGCCTCGACGCGTCCGCCTTCACCCTGTTTAAGGATGCCGACCCAGCCCATTACGACCTTATCGCCCACATCGAACAAAATGTCGCGTTTGAAGAGAGAGCCGTCAGCCGCTTTCATCAGGCGATTGTCAAATGTTTCCCACTTTAATTCCTGACCTCTCCACACTAGGCGCATTTGGTTGCTTTCCAGATCCTTGCGGTACATGGATCTTAGGAACTCGGCAATTTTGCTTAGTGTGCGGCCCTGAAACTTGCGATAGTGGTCAGAAATTTCCACGATGGTGTAGTGCGTTTCGGGTTTTTGGTCGGGAATAAGACGATAACCCAAGTTAAGGTCTTTGGAAGAAATAATTTTGTCCACATCAATGGTAACTTCGTGTGCCTCGGTCTCGCCAAGCTTCTTGGTCTGGATCGTCCAATTCTTCCCAATCCAAAAAGCAGCGGTCTTCATCCCCATTCCGTAGCGGGAACGACCTATACGATTAGCAGGAGGAATCGCAATATGCAGCGCTCGTTCCAGCTCCTGATATGACATCCCCATAGCGTTGTCGACAACGCGGAGCTTGCCATTCTCTTCGTTTGCATCATAGGCGATGGAAACTTCAAAAACACCCCCTTCTTTCTTGAGTGCTTCGTCTAGGATGTCCTTGTGATCCATGTAGGACTGCGTCGAATTGTCAACGAACTCGGCGATGGCGTGCCAAGGAGTGTAGGAAAGCCGTTGGTAAGAATTAATTGCTTCCGGACCAATCACAAGTTGCAGGCTCATGCTCTATGCCTTTCGGATTCGCTTAGTGCTCGGGTTAATCGCGAGAGTGCCGTCACCTCGCCGAATGATCTCGTAGACTAGACCTTTTTTTAATGGATGATCCCGCAGCGCGTGTAAAAGGACGCTGTCGGCTATGTCCACTCGTTGCCACTGGGTTGCACGGGCGTCATAATAAAGCGTCACGATCTCTCCGCGCGAAATTCCCAGCTGCGCTGGTGAGTCGATTTTTAAGAAACGGTGTATTTCCCAGCAGCGACAGGTGGAAATAATTTCGTTGTTTTCTGAGGGAAAATCACCGTTGATTCGGTAGACATATCGGTTGAACTTAGATCGGAAAATCTGAAAAATAGCAAGAACAGCGCCGTGGGGACTCATTTGCTCCTTCCATCCTGAGACGGGAACATTAACAACTACCAGTACGCGAGGCTGCTGGCCTTTAAGCATTTCTCTAACTCGGGTGCAGTCCAGATTCGGGGCGTTTTGACAAAGGTAATCCGCCTCAGATTCCTGGTAGTATGCGCGGGAAAGTTTCCGAATTTGAGGTACAACGTGGCCTGCGAGGGAATGATGACCCATTTCTGCTTCTACAACCCACCAACTGCGGTAATCCTTATGGATCAAAGCAAAGTCAGGCTTTGCATCGCCATCTTCGGATAGAACGATGGTCTTGAATGGAACGGGTTGGTATTCCGGGAAGATGCGTGAAGCTTCCTGGAAGAGGATATTTTCGAATTCAGTCTCGTATAGTGAGGTACTATCGAGCTCGTTAAACCATTCATCACCTAAGAGAATCTTAGCCATGGTTCTCCTGGCGGGTACCGGTCGCCCATTGCACACTGGCAACCCCGTCAAGACGTGCCTCCTCGCTTGCGAGACGCGTTCTTTCCTGGTCAGTCGCGAACAGTGTGTAAATGACGGCCTTTTCCTTGCCGCGTGCCGGACGAAGCACACGACCCAAACGCTGAATTCGCTGACCATGACTTGCGGTAGAACTCGCGATAACCGCGACAGCGGTCTCAGGAACATTCATCCCCTCATCCAGCGCCCGGCAGGAAACGAGAATGTTAAACACTCCCTGACGAAATAAGCGCAAGTTATCGCGACGCCATTCGGGTGCAATCTGAGAGTGATAAATAGTGACGCTATGGTTGCGCTGCTTGAGAATCTTGTACAAAGAGGTGGCCGCACTGACGCGTTCGTGGAAGATGATCGTGCGTCGACCTCGGTGCTGTTCTACGATTTTAACGGCGACAGGAACGCGCATCCGGGCTTGCGCCGCAACGCTAGCTCGTTTTTGAAGAACGCGTTTCAGAGCCATCTCTGCTGCTGGGTCAGTCTTGGATTTCCTGAAGAGAATACCAGCCTGGCGTGTCAACTTCGAATATTCGTCCTCTTCATGGGGTAGGAAATCCACGTGAACGTTTATAAGATTAAAGGGAGTGATGACCTTATCTTGGAATGCCTGCACATAGTCATACTCGAAGATAATGTGACCGAGCACAGGAACCACATACCGTTGAAATCCTTCATCGTATTCACGTTCGGGAGTGGCTGAAAGCCCAAGAGCGGCGGCAAAGTCTCCCTTAAGGGCCTTCGCATTTTCAGGGCTCCCCGCGCGGTGGCATTCATCCACGATCAGAAAACAATCGGCATCGGCAGCAAGTTTTTTAACGAGTGTTCGACCTGTGTTGATGACGAGGATATTGATTCGCGCGGGCTTTTCGGGTTTTTCCTCGCTTGAGAAGCAGGCGATATCGGCGGCCGTAACGCCGAAGTCTTCCTGGAGAGAAACGGTCCATTGATCTAACAAGGTCAATGTCGGAACTAGAATGATGTACCGACCGTTCGCATGCTGTTGGGCAAAGAGCTCCATACAGAGAAAGGCAAACATAGTTTTGCCCCCACCTGTAACTACGCTTACCACGCCCTTGTAGTGCGATTTCCACCGTTCCAAGGCAGCAGACTGCCATGCTCGGGGTTTGGCGTTGAGCTTCCACGTGATGTCTGCCATGACTGTCGTTTTAGTTATGTTGCCGTTGAATCTCCCAACAGATCCGGCGATGTAGTCATCCTGAGGTTCGATGGCGATCCATCGTCGCTCCAATTTCTCGGCAGCCGCGCCTGTGGTATTGCTTCCCGCAAAGGGATCAAGGACCAACATCTTCGGCTTCGTCAAAAACTTGATGAAGAATTCCGCGAGCGCGGAGGGCATGCGCGCAGGATGCGGCTGAAGCTTTTCGGTGCGGCAAAACTCCTGATAATCAGAATTTGAATGCGTGTTTGCGAGAGTAATGACATTGGAGGGTATAGCGCCTGCGTTATTCTTTAGAAAAGATTTTGCCCCGATGTTATGCTGCGACGGCCTCTTGCCGATGTTGTATTTCTGCTTGGCCAGCAAGTCCTTCATCGAGTTGCTATATTCAACAAGCACTTTTCGATTGTCAGCGTAAGGCCGGTCGCTGCGCGACATCCACCAGAGGTTGGTGTATGCGTCTTTCAGGCGAATGCGCTCAACGTTGACCCATTGGGCCGGGCTCGGCAGCCGGGCTTCGTTGTGCCACACGAATTGCTGACAAAGAGAAAAGTTGCCCCGTTCAAGAAGACCGAGCAAGGCCTCCAAAGCCAGAGTTGACATCGCAGGCTTACCCGGCTCCCACGCATTACCAAGCTCAATGACGATGGAGCCCTTCGGTTCAAGTAGCGATTTCAATGTGTCGGCGAATCCAGTGAGCCAGTTCACTAAAGCGTCTCCCTTCAAATTTCCCTATTTCTTCTTTCTGTTGAGCAGGAACGTGGTGTGATCAATTTGCGGTCCACTTTGTGCTTCAGTGCTGCTGTAATTTCAGGCTTACTGAGGATCTTCTCAGCTTTTCCTTGAAGGCAAATCCCTAAGGAGGTGCGATATGCAGTGGATCTGGGTCGGAGCGTCGATAGTGGCTTTTTCGTTGCGTTCATTGAGAGCGCGAAGCGTCAGGCCTGCTTGAAATTAAATGACTTAGCAGGTCCAATGTACCATTCCGTGTCAATATTCGCCATTTGTTCGCCAGAGATCGACGGTGACCGATTTGGTTCCTCAGTTCGTGCACAAGAATTGCCCGTTAAAAACGACCTGCTTTGCTCAGCAGGCTGCTTTCGAGGTTCACGATGCGAATTCAGAAACATTCGCACAATCGAGTCCAGGCGGTAAAATGCACGCGTGAACGGGAGGAAAAGCTGTGATTACGGGTGAAGGGTTGAGAAATAAATACAAAATTGCGGCTGTCCAGGGTAGGTATCGAGAAAATGGGTACTGGTACCATCCGCTAAATAGGTTTCCTGGTGTTCTGTTTGACGCGAATGGATATATTCTGTTTGAGACGGAGTCTCAATATGCAAATTGTGCTGCTGTCAAAAAAGGACCTGATCCTAATCATATTCACGTTAGCGGCTATATCGCATCCCTTCCCTTTTACGTTTTGCTTAATCCGCCTCCTCTGAAATCTGCATTATGAGGGGCACTAACATCACAAGAGTTTCCATACTTTTCCTTACTGCCTAGTTGCAAATGCAGCAAGTCGCACTAGCGCTAACCAATGCCTAGGATGCGGCCGCCGCTTGCCCACGCGAACGAGAGTCGCGTGACAACGAGACACGCCCATCGTCGAGGCGATCAGAGAAATTGACACAGAGATCAGTGCGAGCTGAATTTTCTCTATATAAAACTGTTCTAAGCCACGCGGGCTCAGTCCCTGGCGACCATGCCGCTTGCTTTCTACGCTGCTCCCGCCACGTGTCACTTGCCTTAGTGAGAGCCTCGTCTGAGTGCCCCGCGATTCGTGCTGCTAGCGTAACGTTCTTGATCCGTCGAGTGGCCGCGTCAACGCACAGGCCGAGCAGTAACGTCTCCTCCAAAATATCCTTGCCGCAAGTCCGGCAGCCACTCTGCGTGTGCTTCGCAGCTTCATGCACAGCATCAGTGAACATTCCTTTTGCTTTGCGTTTTCTGCGCTGAGTCAAGCGCGTGGCCGGTCCTATCGTGCCGCTGGCCCTCTGTCTCTACCACAACTGCCGAGCAATCCATTCAGCGACAGTTGCGATAGCTCGTGCCCACATCGGCGCGGTTTCAGCCAATCTGCTTGCAACGAGTCTTAAGTCTGCAATTGCCGTCGCGCTGCTCTAAAAACCATTCCCGTTTGAGTGGTTCGCGCGTAATCCAGTGTAGCACCCAAGCATCAACTTCAGGCCTTACAGGTTCCATCAGATCGCAAGCCAGGCTGTCACGCGCTGCGGCGTCCATGTGAATGAAACCAAGTCCAGAGTCCAAACCCAGCGCAGCTGCCGCCAAACAGCCTCAGACTCCAATACCGCGTAAAGATAATTCAATATGGCATTGACCGAGTCAGCGGCCAGACGCTGCGATCCGTGACCGGCGACTTCCGCGTGTTGAATCTTCGCCAGTGTTCCGGTACTCGTCTAAGTTCTAATTTCGGGAAAGAAACAGGCAGATCGCGCCAAAGCGACCAATAGAGAGCAGCGCCCTTCTATTCGAGCCAGCGAACAGCGCTAAGCGTTTCTGCTCTTTCAACCTCTGCACTGTACTTCGCTATTGTGTCGCCAGTTGTCGGATCTAGCAG
Source organism: uncultured Acidobacteriaceae bacterium (assembly GCA_963846795.1). Classification (GTDB taxonomy): domain Bacteria; phylum Acidobacteriota; class Terriglobia; order Terriglobales; family Acidobacteriaceae; genus CAVVDY01. The sequence continues at coordinate 204,504 of CAWJXJ010000006.1, read as the reverse complement.
TTTGTCGCGTGCAACTCGTTCTTGTCCGCCGAGTTTGCGCTAATCAGCTCACAGCTCATAACCAAAGCCTATCCTGATTGCTCAGCCAAAGCCTGCGCGCGCCTCAGGCGAGCGTCCGACGCTGCACTGGTCCAGTTGTCGCCAGTACATAGCCGTCGCGCTCTAACATGACGAATGCTGCTCTCTGATCGGCGAGCCATTGCAGAGCGGCAGAGACGAATCCATCCTTGCCGATCACTACTAAGCGTCTTAGACCGTGTTCTACCGCGCCAAGCGGAACGTTCTGCGCTCAGTACCGATACCATCTTCCATGCATAGATAGCCGTATTGCATAGTCACACTAATGCCAAATCCGAGAGGGTTAGGACGCCATGTTTTGGAATTTGCGAAATCGCGAGCGGGTGCGCTAGCGTTTTGATAGCTGCCATTGCAGCTTACTCTCCAGTCTGTAGTTAGGGCTTGTCGGCTGCTGGTAACAGTCTGCAGGCCCGCTTTAACTGATATTACTAACAGGTATATCTACCGCTATGGATTGTTAGCCGAGTGCTCTAAAGGCTGTGTCGAACTATTCATTTTTACGCTCAGCCCAGATTCTCTGAACCATCCGGAGAGCAATTCCTCACGCATTGCAATTCGCTTTTGTGCCACACCTAGTAGCACTCCTTTTCCGTGTAGCTCGTTAATCTCTTCACAAATTCTGCGACACTCTGCTGTACCAGTCATCTTCTCGGGACATCCGCCCGCGCGTCTTTGTGGAAGGTGTTTAGCCATCCATTGCGCATTAGCCCGCATAGAGAGTAGCCAACTTTTCAGCAGCCACAGGAGAAATTTCTCTAATTGACCGGCATCTTCCGGTAGTTCCTCAGTACGGAGCGTAATTTTTCCTTCGTGTCTACTAGCCCGAGAATGTCTACAAAATTTGCAGTATTTATTGTGTCACGTTCCTTAGTTGCGTAAAGCTCATGCGCAATGTCATGCAGCAAAAAGAGCATTGACTGAAAATCTGTACGTTCTATCGTAGCGTCTTAATCTACTCTTCTTAGCTTTCTTCTCCTGCCATGTTGCAGAGATAGTACCAGACCTGAGCCACTAACCCCACTAGCCTGTCTCATGTCTCAGGTGTCATTTTCCCAACAGCCCCTCAACAGTTTTGGCAAAAAAATGCAAAAACTGCAAGGGGATTCTAAGCGAACCTTCCCGTGCAATGCAATCGTTACGTCAAAGAGCGTTCAAAATAAGACTGCGAAAAAGGAACGCAAGCGAAGACACCAAACACTGCCTTCGCGAAGTACAACACCCCAGTCCGCTGCGTTCTGCTATCTACAACAGTCAAGCGGCACGTGACCGTGCTCTACACGCCATCTCTGCCATGCGTCGCGATCCCAAGCTTTCGTTGACACACGCTGCCAAGCTGCAGGGAGTCAAACCCGCCACTATCACAAGGTACTTTCCCGTCTTCGCTGAAGAAAGTCTGATGGACGAATCCGGCGACCAAAGGCGACCGCTACAAGGTGACACTCCAAGTTCCAGACGCTCAGGGCCATTCCGTTGCAGTCACAACTCGCTCTTCAAAAGATCGTGCGGCGCTAAGTCAGTACCTTCGTGATCTTGGCCGCTACTTGCGGGGAAGCGCGATGCGCTCTCACCTTGGCGTGAAAAGAAAATCGCAGGGCGTTGAACTGGTTACTGACGGGCGGACACTCGTCGTCTATTGAACCCGCACTCTCTGAGTTCTCTCTCTATCGTGCGACGAATGGCGGGGCCGCGTGAGAGACCAAAATCCAATCCGCACCGCACGACGCAAGGCGCAGCAACAGGAACGGAAGAGCCGTGGTCTCGCGGTCTCGCCGTGCGTGCTGTGTATCCAGGACCATCACACAGCGGGCAGGAATCACGATCCGGAACTGACAGATTCAGTCTGCGAGCCGCACCATCGCGAATTACATGAAGAACTGTTGCGGGTCGGAGTTTCGTTGAGATTCGAGCCAGATGCAAAAAAGCGCGTGGCATTGGCACTGCGGGCAGCGGCTATTTATGACCGCAAGAGGGCGGACGCGATGGAGCGCTGGGCTGACTTGTTGGAAGAGTGGAAGGGAGAGCAGGTGATGAAGGGTAATGCAAAACAGTCTGGAAGGGCGGCACGTTCAGAGCCCTCTTCGATGGATCGTCTGATTATCAGCATGTTCAAAATGGCCTCGCCAGTGTGGGAGCGCTATGACGGCAAAGTGCCAGCGCGAGAACTGCGGAGACTCGAACTAGCAGGCGATTGGCCGCGTGGACTCGCCGCAGTGATCGTTAAACGCCTGACCGAAGACGAAGAGCTTCGAAAATGGATTCACAAGCTCGTGATTGAGAGCAGAGCAAACGGGGAAATTGTAGATGACTCAACAGCATGATATCTATCTCCGAGCGTTCGCGACACAACTCGACACGAAACAACGCAAGAGCGCACGTCAAGACGATGGCCCTAAGTGGCCCAACAGCGCGCTCATTCTTGATTGCGAATCGCGCATCACAGAAGATCAAACCCTGACGTTTGGCTTCTGGCGATTCTGCGAATTACGCAATGACGGATACGTTTGCACGGAGGAGGGAATCTTCCACGATGACCAAAGCCTGAGCGCGAGAGAGTTCGAGTTCCTTCGCACATACGCGAGAGCTACAAAGCCCGAAACAACAGATGACGGCTCGCCTCGGTTGCGGCTGTATTCGCGTTTGAAGTTTGTTCACGAAGTTCTCGGGATCGCGATCCAGGCAAAGGCACTCATCGTGTGCTTCAATGCGGGATTCGATTTGAGCCGCCTTGCTGTCGATTGGGAAACCGCAGACAACGGCGGCTGGTCGCTCATCATGTCGCAGTGGCGCGACCCGGACACGCGCAAACTCAAACCAAACAAATACTTTCCTCGTATCGTCGTCAAGGCGCTCAACAGCAAAACCGCGATCATCCATTCGACTCGCGCGCCGATGTCAGAGCCAAGCGAAGAAACGAAGAAGGCAAAGCTCTGGCCCGCTGGGCGATTTCTTGACCTTCGAACTCTGCTGTGGGCGCTTCGCAACAGATCGTATTCGTTAAAGACGGGATGCAAAGACTTCGAGCTTCCAGAGAAAATTGACCACAAGCCGAGCGGACGTGTCGATATGGATGAGATCGAATATTGCAGGCAGGATGTACGTGTCACGGTAGCACTGCTGAATGCGGTTAAACGGGAATACGATCTGCACCCGATTGCACCCGGCCCTGACAAAATGTTCAGTCCTGCAAGTGTGGCGAAAAGTTATCTCGAACAACTTCAGATTGCGCACCCAAGCGAAAAAGTCTCGGATGCAGAAGCGGCTTACGGCATTTTCATGCAAAGCTATTTCGGCGGACGTGCGGAGTGCCGTATTCGCAATTGGGAAGTGCCGGTCTGCCCCGTAGATTTCATGTCGCAGTATCCGACTGTGAATGAGCTCCTCGGGAATTGGGATGTTCTCACGGCTGAGGAAATAGTATTTCCAGATGCGACGAACGGAAATCCGGCGACTTCTCTCTCAAATTTCAATCTGAACCGCTTGAACGCTGTTTTGATTCGCAATTATGTGGCGGCGCTTCAAATTCTTTGCTCTCGTTCGCCCGGACAATGACATTTTTCCCGTGCGCACGCTTTATAACGGCGTGACCCAAAATATCGGAATCAATTACCTAACGAGTAAAGAACCAATCTGGTTTGCAGGGCCCGGACATTATTGCGTCGATTTTGTTGACCGGAAATGTTCCGCATATTGAAAAAGCTATTCGTGTTGTTCCGCGCGGAAAACAGGCGGGATTAGGGTCAACGTCTTTGCGCGGCATGGTTGAAGTTGATGCCAACAAGCACAGTTTCTTTAAGCACGTTATCGAGCAACGGGCGGCTCACGAATCGAATCCTGCGCTTCATTATTGGCTTAAGATTTTGGCGAACAGCGGATCATACGGTCTTTTCGTGGAACTTAATCCGAGCGATTCTCCCACAACGAATTTACGCGTATTTTCGGGCGAAGAATCCTTTCCTACTACTTCCGACGTGGTCGAAGAGCCGGGTCATTGGTTTGCTCCGCACATCGCTTCATTGATTACGTCCGGCGGTCGCTTGCTCTTGGCAATGCTCGAAAAGTGCATTGCCGACGTGGGAGGCACATTCCTCTTTTGCGACACGGATAGCGCAGCGATTGTTTCAGCCGAGCGACGAGTGCAAATTCCCATGCCGGACGGCGCACAGGCAATCACTGCTATGTCTTGGGACGAAGTGCAGAGCATCGTAGATCGGTTCGCCTCGTTGAATCCGTACAGTTCCAAGTTCGTGAAAGACAAATCCATTTTGAAAGTCCATAAGGTGAACTGGGACGAGCACAAGCAGCGAAGGCAGTTATTCGGGTACAGCATCGCTGCGAAGAGATATGCGCTTTACACGAAAACCGCAACTGACATTCAGATCGTCGAACCGAAGGCACACGGCTTGGGCTATTTCTATCCGCCTAAGGATTCGCCCGAAGGATGGGATAACGAAATTCCGCTATGGATATTCGAGGCCTGGGACTGGATCATGCGCGGCGTGCTCGGATTAAAGCGCACTCAGCCCGAATGGTTCGAACTCCCGGTGATGATGAAATTGACGCTAAGCACTCCGCATCATGCCCTGAAAAACCTTGCCAAGGGGCCGCTCACGCGCCCGAACAACTTCATGATGCTGCCGCAAGTCTGCCGGTTTGGATGTCCTCAAAACGTTGATTGGAACAAGTTCACATTGATAACCGCGTTCTCGTCTGAGCGGGAGCAGTGGATGCGCTCGACGTGCGTCAATATCCACGATCCCGAGTCGCCAGTTTATGAACTCACGAACGAGTATGATGGCCGCCGGGCAGTGCCAAAGAATTTCTTCATGTTGCTCGACTCGTACCAGAATCACCCGGAAGCGAAGAGTCTTGGACCAGACGATAAGCCCTGCGAGTTCGACACACGGGGATTGTTGCAGCGTGCGCACATCGTTGCGAATTGGCCGCCTGTCTACATCGGCAAGGAATCTGACCGGCATTGGGAAGAGGGCGAGGATTTGAGCCTGCTGGATTTCAAAGCCATTGAGTACAAGCGAAAAGGGAACGCGGTCGCGACTCACGAACAATCTGGCACGCATCGAGAACGTCCCCAAGCGGGAATTCATGCGCTCGGGGAATCAATCAGCACACGCTAGAGAAGGTTTGCCGCAAGGAACCGGTGCGGGCGGGAACTCTGGCGCAGTGCTTGAGGATGCTGGAGGAATACGAAAAAGAGCCGAGCACGAGAGGTCCAAGAAAGACTCTTGACTTCGGTTTCGACGTCGTCCACTTTTGGGGACCATTAGCCAGCCGCGCTGGAAGCTTGGTGGATCCTCACGTCCTGTGCTGATTTCTTGCCTCCTTCGACCCTTGCTAGAAAGCTCACTAAGGTTCCGACTCGGATCTTAGACCACAATGAACCATCGGCCAAGGCAGTCTTATGGAAGAACCATGTCGTCTGATTTACGTCACGTATGAATCCGTAGTTAACTCCCGCCGGTAGGCGGTAAACAACTCCCTCTAATCTTCCTTTGGAATCGCGTGTCTCCTTCTCTGCGTCGGCAAATGCAATTAATCCATCTGCCTCCAGTTTCAAAAACAATTCACTTACCTCGTTGCTGTAAGAAAAGCGTTGCAAGAACCAATCGCGCTTGACCCATGGGAATTTTCCGCCCCAAATATACTTCCTCATGCCTTCCAATCGCTTTCCTGTCTTGACTGCCAGCTCGGACACATTAGAAGCGTTGGAATATTTCAACGCGAGTTCTGCAACTTCGAAATAACGATTCACCATCCTGGTGTCAAACTCGTCAGCAAGGAATGCTTGCTCCAAGATCTGAAGGGCACGGTGTAGGTGGTTTAAGACAGCCGTGTTGTGTGGAATAGCTAAATCGCGCTCCGCCCATCGTCTATAACACTCAGCGGTCTGATCCCGATAAAGAATTCTCGTACGGGCGGTTTCTGAGTTGATATTCGACAAGAGTTTCTCAAAGATGTCGGCCGCCTCCTCGTATCTCCCCAACCACGTTAGAGACTGGGCTTTGGTCCAGAGTAGAATAGGACGTTCGCGGTCAGCCTTAAGAGCCTCGTCGATCTGTGCTAACGCCCCGGCAGCATCATCGAGTTGCTGCTGGAGAATCAATGCGTATGCAAAGCGTAAATACGGGGAACCGGAATCCACCTCGATGCCAGCTTCAAATTCTTGTGTGGCAGCGTAATAGTTACCGTCTTCCACTTCGATTCCAGCTGCGATCCGATATGTTTCGCCAAATGTTGGTGCGAGAATCTTTGCTTCCGCGACCTGACTACGTGCTCCATCCGTGTCGCCCATCGCTTGAAACTCGAGCGCTTGATTTAGAAAAACAGCAGCAATACGTTGATCTGTTGTATGTGCATGGATGATTCGAGGCGAAAAGCTCCCGGCGTGCTCCTTTAATGCCACCAACTCAGCCATTTCCCTCAACTTCTTGAGACTTTCCTGTACGCCGGAGAAGATTGTTGTTGGAGGAGGAGCGCACTTGGCAACGTATTCCGCAGCAAAATCGGTTAGGGCGTATTCTGTTCGTCGTTCTTCAACTCCAGGTTCTCGCGCAAAAGATCTTTTTAGCATGCTAGAGTTATGTAAATATCCTATCGCTAAGTCAATCTCCGCTTGCGAAATCGTTTGCTGTTGGCGTGCGATGAAATGCAGCTCGGCACCCGAGAGCGGACGCCGGGCTGATGCGAGAACCCAAATTAGGGACTTCTCAACAGGGCTCAGTCGAAGAAATAAGTTTTCAAAACAGAATTGTAGAGCTGTTTTAAGAGTCTCATGTTGGCGTGCAATAAAGTGCTCGAGAGTAGCGCCGCCCGCAATGCTCGAAACCGCCCACTTAATCAACAGAGCGTTCTTGAAGAGAGACTCACAGAGTTGTTCCCATTGGTTATCAGGGAGTGAAACTAAGAATCCGGCATTTAAAAACTGGGCATATCGTCGGCCAAGAGAAACTGCTGTTCTTATATCAAGAGGGTCAAGCTTATAGCGAACCTCATATTCCCCAAGGCCAAGCCGAGAGGTAAAAAAAACCTTCGAACCTGGAGGCACAGAACTAAGTAAGGGGCGGAGATTGTCTACCTGGATCGTCTCATAATTATCGATCGCTACAATGACCCGAAACGTGCTCATATATTCGCGGAGCTCAGAAAAAAGTGCATCAAGGTCCTCTGATCGCAAAGGGGACCCGACACCAGCTGTGACATTTTGAACTATACCGACTGTGGTATTTATTGCGTCCCGAATGTCGCGAATGCCCCCGGCAGTGAGTACCCTGCTCTTTAATGTGATCCAGACGATGATGTCGACGGAAGCTTCGTCAGATTCGACAAAGTCATATAAACACCTGAGAGCCAAGGCCGTTTTTCCGACTCCACCTTCTCCGGTGATAGTAATGACCGGATGTGTGCATCTAAGTTGCTTTGTAACTTCACGCCGATCAGTGGTGCGTCCCAAGAATCCAGTATCGTCAAACTCTGGCAACGGCAGGTTGTGTCTGATTCGCGAAGTTCCAACAGACCAGAAGTTTGGAATCGAGAGATGAACGACAAATGAGGGATCGTTCGCGAGCATCTCGATAGCCTTCCTCGTTTCAGGACAATCAATTACATTCTGGTTAACCAAGTCGGTAGAAAAATCGTAAAAGCCAGCAAAATCTCCCGGTTCAAGCGGACGAGCATGACAAACCCGGTTTCGTGCCGGAGCGAGCCGTTCGAATCTCTTGGCCAGAGCCTCCAGCGCGTCGCCTTCAGCGGGTAAAGCGCCTATTCTGAAGCCATTCAGCGTCTTGGCAATATCCGCAAAATCGATGTAGTCCAGTAAATCCAAATCGCTGTCCGCCGAAAGAGCAACCCCGTCCGCTTCACTTCGTCTTTTTGCGTTTTGCCGTACATCAATGGGCAGGATGTCCACGCGGTTGGTCCTAGATGCGAGAAGCTCGACGTAGTGTCGGAAATCGATCTCGATGGCAGACAGCAAAGCGAAACAAGTCAGTCGCGTTGCCACCCCGGAAACAGGTTTATTTGTATTCACGAATAAGATTTTGGCACAGGATGAAATGTAGCGTAAGAGTGAAACGGATTGGCCATCGAAAGCAGCCCCCTTTGAAGCTCTTTCCGGAACACTCCGCGGGCCGCTGATCGCTTGGCTGTCTTCGCTGACTTGCCAACCCGCACTCGCTTCAGACCCAACTCTGAGGCATGGTTTTTCGTGTCGCCAGCCCCAGCAACACAAGCGCTCCGGCTACCGATAACGGCTCAGTTAACACATGCGCAATCATTTACTCATCGGTTACGTGTAGCATTTTCCCCTCAATGCGTAATACCCCTGCCCGGGTTTGACACTGATTTTCTGCGGGTGCTACCGTCAACGTGCCCGCGATGCTCGATCGATTGCAATACGCACCGTTGGCCGTTCTGGTCAGGCTAGTCGGTGTGTTGCCCCGCTCGGTGGCACGCGGATTCGGCATCCTGCTGGGGCAGCTGACGTATTACTTCTATCCCCGGCTGCGCCGCGTCGGGCATCGCAATCTTGAAATCGCATTTCCGCAAAAATCAGCACGCGAGCGACGCAAGATACTCAGAGGCGTCTACACCTCGCTGGGCAGACTCCTCGCTGAGTTCTGTCTTTTCCCCTATTACACGCTTCGCAACTCTTCGCGAGTGGCGGTTTACCAGGGCTTCGAGAACTTTGAGGCCGCCGAGCGGCGCGGCCTGGGAGTTCTGCTGTTGACGGCGCACTTCGGAGGGTGGGAGGTTGGCTCCTTCTTCCATTCATTGCAGGGGCACCCGATTCGCATCGTCGTGCGGCCGCTCGACAACCCCTACGTCGACAGCCTGGTCACGAGCTACCGCACTATGCACGGCAATACGACAGTCGGCAAGCAGGACTTCGCGCGCGGACTGTTGCACGCCATGCGCAAGAACGAAACCGTGGGCGTGCTCATGGATACCAACATGACTCCGCCGCAAGGAGTGTTTGTGCCGTTCTTCGGAATAGCGGCTTGCACCGCGAGTGGCATCGCGCGCGTCGCGCTGCATACCGGAGCGGCGGTGGTTCCGGCGTTCACCATCTGGGACCCGCAGTTGCGCAAGTATCGTGTGCAGTTCGACCCAGCACTAGAGTTGGTTAACACCGGAGATAACGAAGCCGACGCGATCGCCAATACGGCGCTGTTCAATCGCGTACTCGAAGGCTATATCCGCAAGTATCCCGACCAGTGGCTTTGGGTGCATCGGCGCTGGAAGACGCGGCCGCCGGGGGAGGGGCCGCTGTATTAGCGCTTCGAATAGGGCGGGGCGGCGCCGCTGAAGCCGCGCCCCTTCACTTCCTCTTTTTCCCCGGCATGCTGGCGGGATTGTCGTGCGTCTTCTCGCGGAATCGCGCTTTCATGCCTGCAGCTAAGTGAGACCGCGTTCTCGCCAAACTTCTCGCGCAGGCGATCGGCGGCGGAAAGTGCCTGGTTCCACTTATCGTGTGTACCAACGCCGGAAAGGCCGAGCTGTTCGCTTTCGCTGTCGAATTGCGACGCGTGGACCCCCAGCAGTCGCACCGCCTCGCCCTTCCAGTTTTCGCGGAACAGCGCGCGGATCACAGCGAAAACTTCCGAGTCCACCGTGGTCGGCTGCGGAACGGTCCGGGCGCGCGTGATGGTGTGAAAATCGGAGGTGCGCAGCTTCAGTTGCAGGGTGCGGGCGGGCATCTGCTGTTCGCGCAAGCGACGGCACACCATCTCCGACAGGCGCGCCAGCATTGACTCCAGCACCTGCGCATCGGCGGTGTCGTGCGAAAACGTGTGCTCATGGCTGATCGACTTCGGGCCCTCATCTTCACCTATGTCGGCGTCGAACCATCCACCGGCATCGACGCCGCGTGATTTGCCCGCGAGGGCCAGTCCAATCGCGCCAAAGTTTTGCTTGAGCCAGCTTTCATCGCGCGCTGCCAAGTCGCCAACCCTGCGGATGCCCTGCTCTTCTAATCGCTTTTCCATGACCTTGCCAACGCCGGGAATCTTGCGCACGTCCAGCGGCGCGAGGAAACTGGCCTCGCATCCCGGTTGAATCCAGAGCACGCCATTGGGCTTGGCTTGGTCCGAGCAAACCTTCGCGATGAGCCGCGATGTGCCAATTCCGATAGAGCAGTTCAACTGCGTGTCGCTCTTGATTGCTGAGTGCAGCAGGTGTGCCGCGCGCATCGGAGGGCCATACAGCCGTTCCGTACCCGACATGTCGACATAGGCCTCGTCAATGGAAACCATCTGCAGCTTGGGCGAGAAGCGGTTGAGAACTCCGTAGACCTTCTCAGAACATTCGCGGTATCGGCCCGGATGTCCCGGAACGAAGACGGCATGAGGACAGAGCTTCGCCGCCGTGCGCAGCGGCATCGCAGAATGTACTCCGAACTTTCGCGCCTCGTAGGATGCGGCCGCCACCACGCCGCGTTCGTTGGCCGCTCCGCCAACGACAACCGCTTTGTTCTTCAGCGACGGGTCATACAACTCCTCCACCGAGACGAAGAAGGCGTCCATATCGACATGGAAGATGGTTTTCTGCATTACCGCCATGTTTGCCACGAGTTTATCGATGTGAGGTAACATTCTGCCACCCCAACAGTTCGCGAGGACACCATGACTCGACCCGGTATCGCTCTCCTCGGCCTCTTCATCTGGACCGCGTCGCTGAGCGCACAACAGGCAGCGCCGCCGTCTTCCGACATGCAGCAGTTGCAGCAGGAGATAAAGCAATTGACCTCATCGTTACAGTCGATGCGCTCCGAGGTGCAGGCTTGCCGCGATGAGATTCACAATCTCCGCACGGAACTGGAAGCCGCCAAGTCCGCGCAGTCAGCCGAGCCCGGAACCGAGGCGGACGTAACGCACGCCGTCGCCGATTTGCGCGAAGACCAATCGGTCACCGACTCGCGTGTAGCTACGCTCTACCAGACCAAGGTCGAGAGCGGGTCCAACTATCGTCTGCGCTTGTCAGGCTTGGCGTTGTTCAATACGTTCGTCAACCGTGGAACGGTGAACACCACCAGCGTTCCGAATCTCGCACTGCCCACGCCCGAAGGACAGCCGGGCGGAAGCATTGGCGGCACCTTCAGGCAGACCTTTTTCACGCTGCAGGCGTTCGGACCCGAAATAGCCGGCGCACGCACCAGTGCTGAGGTACAGTTCGGGTTTTACGGAGGTTTCACGCGTACGCTGGATGGTTACGTTCAGGGGCTGGCATCTTTACGTACCGCTGACATTGCCTTCGACTGGAGCAAGTGGTCGCTGAATTTTACGCAGGACAAACCTTTCATCTCGCCGCTGTCGCCAACCAGTCTGGCGGCAATCGGCACACCCGAGTTCGCTTATTCGGGGGATCTGTGGACCTGGACACCCCAGATCGTGGCCGAACGCACCTGGGAAGTATCGGACAGGGTCAAATCACATTTGCAGTTCGGATTTCTCGATCCGTTTGACGGGGAACTGCCGGCCAGCTTCTATCTGCGGCAGCCTGAAGCGGGCGAGTTGTCGCGCACACCGGCTATCGCCGCCCGGCCCAGCCTCGATTTCCCTATCGGTAGCCAAATCGCAACCATCGGTGCGGGCGGCTATTTCGCGCGGCAGAACTACGGCTACGGCCACGTGGTTGATGCCTGGGCCGCAACCCTCGATTGGAATCTTCCCTTTGGGGAACGCTGGGCATTATCGGGCGAATTGCACCGCGGACTCGGGCTGGGAGGCATGTGGGGCGCCATTGGAACCAGCGTGGTTTACACCGCGCCTGAAAGTAACCCGTATGCTAGCGTTGTTGGGGTGAACACAGTTGGCGGATGGTCGCAGCTTAAGTTCAAGCCTGCGGAGAAGTGGGAAGTGAATGGCGCGTTTGGCGAGGAGAGTCCGTTTGCCGCCGATCTTCTGCAAAACGCCGATCCGACGTATCAGCCAGTCCTGCGCAATTGGACGACGATGGTCAATGTAATCGATCACCCGCGCTCAAATCTGCTTCTTTCGCTTGAGTACCGCCATCTGAACACTGTGCTTTTCACCGGACAGACGCGAACTGCCGAACATATCAATCTCGGCGTGGGAGTGGCATTTTGACGAAGTGGGGGCGGCTCGGGTTCCTGCTGCTGGCGGCGAGTTGCGTCTCGTGGGCGCAGCCGGAAGCCGTGTCAGGAAAAGTGATTGTCCAGCAGAGTGGAAAGCCGGTTCGCTCGGCCGCGGGCGTGGTGGTGTGGCTGACCCCGACCAAAGGCGAGGCCCCTAAGCCGCAGGAGAAGGTCTTTCGTCTGGTTCAGAAAAATAAACATTTTTCGCCGCATCTACTGGTAGTGCCCGTCGGGTCGGCGGTCCTGTTTCCTAATGAGGACCCGTTCTTCCACAACGTATTTTCGGTCTATGAAGGAACGCGTTTTGATCTTGGCCTGTACGAGAGTGGATCGTCGAAAGAGGTGCGCTTTACCCGCCCCGGGCCTTCGTACATCTTCTGCAACATCCATCCGGAAATGAGCGCCGTCATTATGGTGATGACTACGCCTTATTACGCGACGACGGATGCAGCCGGCGGTTACTCAATCGCAGACGTGCCCCCGGGCGAATATGAGTTTTCGGCATGGTATGAGAACGCTCAGCTCGAGCAGTTGAAGCAGTTGCAGCATCGCGTGACGATCACGACCAGCAACGCGCGGCTCGAGCCCGTGACGCTGCAGGCGGCACCCAGCCTGGCGGTGAATCACAAGAATAAGTTCGGTCAAGATTACGAGAAGCAGCCGTCGTATCCGTTCCCTTAAAGGTTTAGCTGACCGCCTCAAGCTCGTCGGCGTCCACCTCGACCGAGAAGCTTTTCATAATCGCCTCAACCGTCAGCACGACACGCAAGCCTGTCAGTTCTTTAACCAGGATGCCGGTCTTTCCCGCGAAGGCGCCGCTCGCAATACGTGCCTTCTGGCCAACCACCAGGAAAGGGTGCGGTCTGCTGTTTCGCTCTGCCAAGCCAGCGCGCAGCGAGTCGATTTCCTCATCATCAAGTACGGCGGGATGGCGCCCCGGCCCCACCACCGATACCACCCCAGGAACACTAAGCACCTTGAAATACGATTTCGGTTCCAGGCGCGCAAAGACGTAGCCGGGGAAGAGTGGCTCTTCTACCTTGGCGCGTACGCCGTTTGCCCATCGGCGCGATTGGCGAACCAGGGGCAGGAAACAATCGACAGATCGGCATTGGAACTGTTTGGCTACTGCCTTTTCGTGTCGGGGAGCGGTGTAATACGCAAGCCAGCGCACGACCTCACGCTGTACTTGCCCCGGAAGCATCGTACCGGAGTTAGCGTCGTGCTTCAGGTCTCCATGCATGCAAAGCACTCCTGTAGTCGGCAGTCTGTGGCGAGCGGGCCGCTCACTGGCCGCGAACTCGAGTAGGTTGCACCCGTCCCAGGCGCGCAGAAACACGGTGAGGAGCGATCCAGGTGGCGCAAGTGGCTGCTTGTGTCAAGAACACGAATATACAAATAGGAGGAGCTTAGCTGACTCGCAGGTTAAGCCGGGTGGCGGGTGCGAGTCAAGTCAAATGAGGCTCAGTCAAATGAGGCTCATTGTCAGTGAGGGGTTTCGATAGGGGAAAGTGGGTCGGCGGAGCTACGCGCGGCGAGCACTTGCTTGTCAGGCGCCAGAGATTCGCCGTCCGGGGTTCGAAGAACGCCTGATTATCAAAAGAAAAAGCCGGCGACAGCCGGCTTTCTCTCAAAGAGCTCGAACCTACTTCAGGCTCTTCACGTAAGCGGCAACGGCGTTGGCCTGGTCGGCGCTTAAGCCCGAAATTGGTTTGCTGTGAGGGGCTTTCTTCCCGGCTGCGCCTTTTTGCAGCTCGTCGGAAATCTGCGGCGCGGTCAATGCAATCCCCTTCACGGCAGGACCAACTTTGCCGGCTCCATCCGGGCCATGGCACATGGCACACTTGGATTTGTAGATGGCAGCGCCGTCTTCGGCGGCCCAGGCGGCGCACGACATCGAAAGCAGTGCGATTACGGTCAAAACGATGATGCTACGCTTCATGAACGATGATCTCCTTGTAAAAGATTGTGTGCTCATTGGCTGTTGTTTCCTGCGACCGGCGATGCGCAAAAATTTAACAGCGCCTGTCGCAATTCGCAACACCAATTTGCGAGATTTTGAAATATTGCAACGACTTTCGGTCGTGGTCGCGTTTACGGATTTGCCTGGTTTCCCAGGCAATACCCGCACCAGCTCAACGGATATTCGCTGCGACCCTCCATGTTTTCCCATTTTGACAGCCGGGTCTGTGATTACGGTCATAGGGCGTAGTGACGTGAATTTAGCCAGCGATTCGTGAGTACAGCGAGTTGTAGCCTGCCTTAGAACAACGCGGTGTAAAATACGCGCGTCGTCCCATCCATTGCCTCGGAGGATTCTCATGTCAGAGCACGCTGCTTCTCACGCTCCCGGAATGTTTTGCTGGATCGAACTGATGACCAGCGACCAATCCGCAGCCAAGACCTTTTACACCTCATTGTTCGGATGGACGGCTGAGGACAATCCCATGGGGCCGGGCTTTTTCTACACCATCTTCCGTATGCAAGGGAAACAGATTGGCGGAGGTTACGCCCTGATGCCTGACCAGGTAGCGGCCAACGTTCCGCCGAATTGGCTGGTGTATGTGGCGGTCGATAGCGCTGACGCAACCGTCGACAAAGCCAAAGGCCTTGGCGCCACGATAATAGCCGGGCCTATCGATGTGATGGAGCTCGGGCGTATGGCCATCCTCCAAGACCCGACCGGCGCAGTATTTGCCATCTGGCAAGCGAAGCAGCAACAGGGCATGGAGGTGGTCGGCGCCGAGGGCGCTTTCTCCTGGGCCGATCTCAGCAGCCCCGATCCGGCCAAGGCCGCCCAGTTTTATGCAAGCCTGTTCGGATGGCAAATGGAGAAGGGCGAAAATGATCCGGATGGAGGGTACCTCCACATCAAGAACGGCGAGCACTACATTGGCGGAGTTCAGTCACTCGCCCATCGGCAGCCCGGAGTGCCGCCTCACTGGCTCATCTACTTCCACGCTTCCGATTGCGACGCCGCCAGCAATAAGGCGAAATCGCTGGGCGCCAATATCTATTTCGGCCCGGTGACGATGGAAAATGTCGGCCGCTTCTCAATCGCCGCCGACCCTCAGGGCGCATATTTTTCGCTCTTCCAGCCGATGCGGAAGGGATAGCGCTTCGCGACTGGTAACGGCAAGAACTTGCAACCGCGGATTTGCGCGGATGAACGCGGATCGGAATCTCACTTGGAATTTTGTGTCTACTCGCGTCCATCCGCGCCAGGCTATGGTGTACAGTAGCGTGTCTACTGGAACACTTGCCATGTCCACTCGCCTATTTGGATTGCTCGTTCTGCTGCTGATCGCAGTGCATTCGGTAACCGCTCATGCCCAGCTTCCCTCGCCCGCGCTGTTGGTGCTCGACAAGGACGACAACACGCTGGCCATCATCGATCCGGTGACGAACAAGATCGTCGGTACGGCGCCTACAGGCAACGCTCCGCACGAAGTGGCAGCATCAAGCGACGGGCGCTTCGCCTATGTGAGCAACTACGGCCCGTTCCAGCCTGACGAACCGGGTAACAGCCTTTCGGTGATCGACCTCGCGTCGCGCAAGGAGACACGTGTCGATATCACGCCGCTGCAGCGGCCTCATGGTATCGAGTTCGCCGACGGCAAGGTTTATTTCACCGCCGAGTTGAACAAAGCTATTGCGCGGCTCGATCCGCAGACTCTGAAAGTGGACTGGCTGTTGGGGACAGGACAAAACCGCACCCACATGCTCGTGCTGGCCAAGGATCTGAGGACGATCTTCACCGCGAATACCCAGTCCGGCAGCGTAAACATCATCGAGCGAACCTCGGGGCCGGAGCAGTGGACCGAGACAGTAGTTCCTGTAGGCAAAGGCTCCGAAGGTTGCGATCTTTCGCCGGATGGCAGACAGTTCTGGGTAGCCAACGCCGGCGACGGAACCGTCAGTGTCATCGATGTCGCCAAGAAGAAGGTTGTGCAGACGCTCGATGTTGGAACCAAGCATTCCAACCGGCTGAAGTTCACGCCTGATGGCAAGCTGGTCCTGATATCAGACATAGGGACGGGCGATGTGATTGTGATTGATGCCGCGTCGCGCAAGGTCACAAAGCGTGTGAACCTCGGCAGGTCAGCCGCCGGGATTCTGATTGTGCCTGACGGTTCACGAGCCTACGTGGCGTTGACCGGCGATGGCAAGGTCGCGATTTTCGATCTCAAGACGCTCAGCAAGACCGGCGAGATCGCTACCGGCCGGGGCCCGGACGGAATGGCCTGGGCAGCGAAGTGAGGTGGAACCACAGAGTCGAAAGCCCGGAGGTATTTTCTAAAGGCATGGACGCTGGCCTGAAGGCCAGCTTTACCCGAAAGCGGAACGTTGCTAAGTTACTTCAACGAATCCTGCAGGCTGTGCAGGTTTTGCGGATGTACGCGGATGATTCCCCCGCGCGGGCTGTCGAGGTCAGCCAATAGCATAAACGCGATAGCAAGCACAATGGGCAGTACCAGCAACGGTACGCGGGTCTTCACCTCCCCAACCGGCATGCCGATGAGCACACTGCAACAAATCGCAATCGCTCCCATGAGTCCCCAGGCTGCTTTGGGAATGCGATTCCACCAAGCCGCCTGGGTGTAGCCCTGGCGATTGAGCACATCGTTCATCCCGGCAACTGTCAGCGCCGCAACGGGGCTGGGCTGCGACTTGGCTGCGGCCGCAACCATGGACCACATCTCGTTCTGCAGTTGCGCGGTATCGCTGTTGATCTTGTCGAGGCGGTTCTCGTCTCGAACTTCATAAAACAGGATTCTCTGCGCCAGGTATTGCTTCAACAGCGGCTGCACTTTGTCGGCATCGGGCGCAGGCAGCAACTGGGCGCGAACGTATTCCGTCCCGATAGCATTGGCTTCCTCTTCCTCGTAGTTCTTGCGCTGATCGTAACGGCCGACCGCCATGGAGAATGCAAATCCAATAATCAGGCCCAGCAGCGTGAGGGTGGCGCCGAGAACGAGATTGAATTGCTCGAGATCCTTGGGAGTGAGCCGTTGCAATTGAGAGAGGCGCGCGCCAAGGCGTGCTGCACCGTACAGCACCAGGGATGACAGCAGGGCAAGGATGACGGGATGATTCAGCAGCGGGCTATCCATGTCCGAGATCATAATGTGCAGAGGCTAGGTCCCAAAGACTATTCCCACTGGGCTACCCACACCAGCGCTCAGCTTTTGCGCCGCTGATGATTGGCGGGCAGCGATTTCCAGATAGCCCGAGCTTCCAATAATAGCGAAGTGTTCGCCCTCGGCTCCCTCGGCGTACGACCGGCAGAGCCGGGTAATTGTTTCGCCCGAGATCAGGATGCTGACTGGCGGCACGGTGGCCGAGAAGAGTTCGGGTGCTTCCTGCTCGCCGATGTTGGTTATCAGATTTCCGAACTTGTCGACCTTGAGCACCACCCCACGCAAGCTGTTGTCGCCGACGCGTTCAACCGTCGGCAGAGGCAGACGGACGTAGTCGGTGATCTCCGGCCCGAAATCTGCAGGGTCGATGCCCTTGCTGAGCCATCCTGCGACCGACGCGAACACGTCACGCCCGTGGAAGGTTTGGCTCACCGGCTCCAGCAAGTATCGCTCTGAGGTGATGTGCCGCACCGTGTACTTTTGTTCGCGGGCTTCGATCATCGTTAGCACGCCATTATCGGGCGCGATGAAGAAGTAATTCTCGGTCTCAGCGAGAATCGGGCGGCGCTTACTGCCCACTCCCGGGTCGACCACGATGACATGGGCGGTGCGCGGCGGAAAGAATCGATACGCCTGCGCGATGGTCCACGCGCCGTCAAGGATGTCGTAGGAGGTGACGGAGTGGCAAACGTCGACAATGCGCGTCGCCGGCTCAATGTTCAGCACCACGCCATGCATGATGCCGACGAAAGCGTCGTTAAGTCCGAAGTCAGTGGTGAAGGTGACGATACGTGGCTCAGCCATGTTGGCAAGCTAGCGGGTGCGAGCGATCAGAGTCAAGCGAGGGAGGTTGTCACGCCATGGCGGAGTTCGCCGCGCGAACTGCTTGTTCGTACTCACGTTCCGATTCCGCCGGAAACAGTACCCACAGGCTGTAGATGCCGAGCGCGGTTCCAAACGGAATATTGAACAGCGCCAGGAACGATAACACAAGCGTCAGCGTACGCGCCCAGGTTTCGCGCCGCAACAGTCCGTAGCCGGCGAAAAATCCGGCGGCCGCTTTAGCAAGCACAGCGACGCCAATCACCCCCAGTAAGGTGGTCAAGAAATTGGCCGGGAAGTCGCGTCCGGCGTGCCCCGAGTGTTGTATATGCGGGATTAGCTCGGTAGCAACGATCAGCAAAACCAGGCCTGCAAGCGCGTTGAATGCCGACAGAGCCAGCCACAGAATGCCCACCAGGCGAACATGCTCCTGCACCCGGCTTGGCGAAGAGCGTGCCATTACCAGCGCGTCGGAAAACTGCCTGCCGCACTGGTTGCAAAATCGCTGATCCGGCTGCACCGCGGTACCGCATCGATCGCAAAACATACAGACCACCTTGAGGTCGAAAATGTCTGTTGATGATACGTAGCAACGCACGAAGTTGTTTCAAGAAGAAGCTTCCCGCCGTCCGCCATCAGCCGTCAGCCCTCGGTTCGGACACTGACAACCGACCACCGACAACTGACAACTTCTATTACGGTTCCACGCCGCCGCTGGTGGTCTCCCGTCCGCTTCCCGTCGGAGTGGCAACGGCACCGCGACGCCGCAACTCCAGCGGCAAGTCGGAGCGGGTGACCCATAGCCCTAATAGGGTTGCTGCCAACCATGTGACGCCGATCAGAGCGATGGCGAGCAGGTCGGCGCTGCGGCTGCCCTTGATCGGCACCGAGCGCGACACCCCGTAGGCTGCCGCGCCGGCAAAGAGGGCGGTAGCGAACGCTTTGCCCAGCCCAGTCCAGGGCAACCCGCGCAGCGGAACCAGCTTGGCGCGGTGCAACAGCCAGGCAAGCGTGACGGTGTGCATGAGGATTCCGATATCCGACGCCATCACGAGGCCTGTCACGTCAAGCTTGTGGAACATGGCAGCGTAGATCGGCAGCGATACGGCGGTGATCACGGTACTGGCGATCATCGGGGTAATCGTGTTGCCGGCGGCATAAAACCCGCGTGAGTAAAGCGCCTGCGCCGACCATAATGCCAGCGACAGCGAAAACCAGGCGAAATACACCGAGGTAGAGAGCGAGTCGCCGAAGGTAAAGCGGCCGCGACGGAAGGCCAGGTCGACAAAAGGCAGCGCGGCAGGAATCATCAGCGCCGTTACCAGCAAGGACACAGCCGAGATGCGATACACCGACTTGTTAACGCTATCGGCGAAGTCGGCACGACGTCCCTCTCCGAACAGCTTGGCGAAAAACGGCATCGAAGCCTGGCCGGCGGCCTGTCCAATAATCGAGATCGGCAGTGCAAACAGCCGCTTGGCGTAGTTGAGACGCGTAATGTCGCCGGCGCCGCCGGAGGCAAAGTAGCGGAGGATCCAGTCATCGGCCGATACCAGCGAAACACCCAGCATCAGCGGGATGCTGAGCCGCACCCATTCGCGAAATTCCCGATTACGCCAGTTGAAGTTCAGGCGGTAACCGAGTCCTGCGTTCGCAGCCCCGATGGCATTGATGAGAAATGGCCCGATGAACGAGCCGACCAGTGCACCATAAGCCAGCGCCGTGATGCCAAAACGGTGTGCTCCGATCAGTCCGCCGAGAATAATCGACGCCCCGTAGATGACCGGACTGAGCGCGGGATAGAGAAACATTCGCCGCGACAACAGCACCGCTGAAACAACACCTCCGGCGTAGAAAAAAATCTGCCCGGGCAGCAAAATGCGTGTCAGGTAGACGCAGAGTTGCATCTGTTCGGCGGTGAAGTGGGGAAACAGCAAGCGCTCGAACTGCGGGGTGAATATCTCGACCAGAATGGTGCCGAAGATGATCACCACGGTCATAATGGTGATGGTTGAATTGAATGCCTCTTGCGCTTCGCGGTCGCGGTTCTGCGAAATCTGGCGGGTGTAGATGGAAATGAAGGTGATGGATGCGGTTCCGCCCGCCAATATATAGAAGAGGAAGTCAGGCAGAGTGAACGCAGCGACATAAGCATCGGTCTTCGGGCCGGCGCCAAACGCCCACGCCACGTACATCTCGCGCAAGTAGCCGATGATGCGACCCAGCATGACCGACGACATCAGCAACAGCGTGGCGGAAAATGCGCTGTGCTGATGCGAGGGCCGAAGATTGCGCAGCAATCGCGCAAATAATCCCTCGGAACCATCGCCCGCAGGAGGGTTGGGATTCACCATGAAATTGCGATTCTACGGTAGAGCCGCCTGAAATGGCGTTACGAGTGTGGTGCGGTCGTCCATCCGTGCAGTTCGAGGTCGGACCGGTGTCGTCCATGGGCGTGTTCCCTCGCCCCCGCACTCCTTTTGTAAGATAACCAGAACAGCATTTCCGCTCAGGAGCCGTCCTTGATTTCTAGAACGATCTGTACAACGATTCGTATATCACTCTGCTTCGCTCTCGTCGTGCTACTTGCATTCACCATGTCTGCCCAGAACCAATCCGCGAAACACGCCTCTACTCCGCAGGCCGGCTCGCCGGCGCAGCCTGACTGGGTCGCGATCAGCAACGGCTACACCAAGATGCTGCTCGACGTCTCGTTCAAGTACCACCCCGAGTTCGGCTCGCAGCAGGGGCTGGCGCAATATGACATCAAGGCCTCGCAGCCGACGCTGGCCAACGAAGACGCCGAGCGCAAAGAAAACGAAGCACTGGTCGCCAAGCTGAAGGCCGCGTCGGCCGAGAAGCAGCTTCCCGAGGTCGAGGAAGACCTGACCATCATTCTGCGCAAGATGGACCTCAACTTCCGCCGTGACGACTACGAGCGCGCGCACGAGGTTCCGTTCTTCAACGCCAGCCAACTCGTCTTCGGCGGCATGCGCATTCTGCTCGACGACCAGACGCCCAAAGATCGCTGGCCCTCTGCCGTCACCCGCCTGCGCGATTATGCCGGCATGGAACCCGGCTACACCACTATCACAGAGATCCTGAAGCAGCGCACCCAGGAGCAGATGGCAAAGCCCGGCGTGGTCTATCCCGCGCGCACCGAGATCGAAACCGAGATGGCGCGCAACTCGAACTACATCGACGGAATTGCCGCGCTCATGCAGAAGCACAACCTCCAAGGATGGCAGGAGCCGCTGGCCAAGCTCAAGCAGCAACTGGCTGATTATGACGCCTGGGTTAACGCGACTGTGCTGCCCAAGGCGCGCAGCGACTTCCGCCTCACGCCCGAGCACTACGCGCTCAACATGGAGGACTTCGGCATCGACATCCCGCCGGCCCAGTTGGCCGCCATGGCGCACAAGTCGTTCGACGAAATCCAGGCCCAGATGAAACCCATCGCGGCGCAGATTGCGAAAGAGCGCAAGCTGCCTTCGAGCGATTATCGCGATGTCATCCGCGAGTTGAAGAAGCAGCAGCTCGTCGGCGACGCCATACTTCCCTTCTACGAAAATCGGCTGAAGCAGATCGAGGCCGTCATCAACGAGCACGAGCTCGTCACCCTGCCCGACCGCCCGGCCAAGATTCGCATCGCCTCCGCCGCCGAGACAGCGCAGCAGCCCGCGCCACACATGGTGCCTCCGCCGTTTCTGCACAACACAGGACAGCGCGGCGAATTCGTGTTGCCGCTGAACATTCCCGCCGCTCCTGGACAGGCGCCTTCGTTGCATTATGACGACTTCACCTTCGACGCCGCCGCCTGGACGTTGACCGCGCACGAAGCGCGTCCCGGCCACGAGTTGCAGTTCGACTCCATGCTGGAACACGGCGTCTCGCTGGCCCGCATCCGCTACGCCTTCAACAGCACCAACGCCGAAGGCTGGGGACTGTATTCGGAGTGGCTGATCTTTCCCTACATGCCGCTCGAAGGACAACTAATCTCGCTGCAGATGCGTTTGCAGCGCGCGGCGCGTGCGTTTGTCGATCCTGAGTTGCAATCGGGCAAGCTCTCGCCGAAGGATGCGTTTCACGTATTGGAAGACGAGGTCGTGTTGTCGCACGCCATGGCCGAACAGGAGGTCGAGCGCTATACCTATCGCTCTCCCGGACAGGCGACCAGCTACTTCTACGGCTATACGCGGCTGCTGCAATTGCGCCATGAGACGGAGAAAGCGCTGGGTTCGAAGTTCGACCAGAAGAAGTTTCACGACTTCATCCTGGCGCAGGGACTGCTGCCGCCCGACATGATGCGCAAGGCAGTGCTGGAGGACTTCATCCCGGCCCAGAAGTGAGAGGTTGGAAAGCTGACCTGACTGGCCCCGTACTCCTGAGGAGGAAGCTTGGAGTTACAACAACAAGTTCCGGAACCTGTTGACTCTATCATCGCTGACTTGTTCGCAAAGGGCGACCCGTCTTTCTGTAGCTCGGTAATTTCCCGCGAAGAAGGTGAATTTCTGCGCCGGCTGGCTTCTGCTGCCGATATCAGAGACACCGTCGAGATTGGTTTCGCCAACGGTATTTCCACCCTTTACATCTGTTCCGGGACTGGCTCCAAACCGAATCCCAGCCATACTGCAATCGATCCGGGACAGAGGACCGTATTCGAGGGGAATGGCATCGCCAATGTCAAGCGTGCAGGCTTCGACTTCCTGCGCCTTATCGAAGAGCCTTCCGAAGTTGCCCTCCCCAAGCTCATGCAAAAGGGCGAGGTTTTCGACTTGGCATTCATTGATGGCTGGCATACCGTGGACCAGACGATGCTCGACTTCTACTATGTCGATCGCATTGTGCGGCCGGGCGGAATCGTGATTATTGATGACGCCACAATGCCTGCGGTTAACAAGGTGCTTCACTACATCGCGAAGATTCCAAACTATAAGCTGATTGGCAGCGCAGGAAAACGCGGAATGAGGCGCCGGATTATCAACTACGCTAAGGCGGTTGCCTCCGTTGCATGCTGGCCGTTGAAGAAGATCCTCGGCGAAGGCCTGATGCGGGAATTCGTGGACGATGGCATCCTCAACCCGGGCACTCTCGGGTGCCTTGACTCCTGCTCGATGGTAGCGTTTCAAAAGACCGGCCAGTACGAACGCGGCACCCAGTGGTATCGAGGGGATGTAAAAGCACGAATCGGCGGTACCCGGCCTGCGCCTAAAACCTGCTACACGAAGTGCACCGTTTGCCTGGCCGTTTACTTTGCAGTTTCCTGCACAACCAGATACTTCCCTCGTCGTGGGAAGACCGGATAGCTTGATGAAGAGTGTCCATGAACAAGGGCGAGCGTCATGATCCGGTTTTGTCCTCGGTTTCTTTGCAAGAAGCTGTTCTTTGCGCCGACTGCGAAGTCATCAGCAACAGCGGAGGGGAGAACTGCGAGGTGTGCGGCAGCCGGTCGCTACTGAGCCTGGGGCGGATTCTGGGGGGCTGCATAGGCAATAACCGGGCCGTAATGGTCGATGCCAATCACCTTCGCAACAGCTTTACCTTGATGGTGAGCCCTAATGCATCGACGATGCTGTATCGCCACCGCCGCAACAAACCACTAAAGACCAATCAGAAATAAGCTGATCTGGCGGACCGCCGTAGCTGCTTTGAACTAGCGGATACGTCAGAAAAAGAAATTGGCGGAAGCGTGTGCGAGTCGAACGCACCATTGGCATCGAAGATGTCAATCGCCGGTTTTGAAGACCGGGAGAGTCACCGGACCCCCTTCGCTTCCGCAAACCCAAACTTCTACTTGGGTTGAGGCACCACACGCAGATACGGACGCAGCGTCTTCCAGCCTCCAGGGTAAATCTTCTTTGCGTCTTCGTCGGAAACGGCAGGCGAGATAATCACATCGTCACCCTGCTTCCAGTTCACCGGCGTTGCGACCTTGTGCTTCTCCGTCAACTGCATGGAGTCAATGACGCGCAGGATCTCGTCGAAGTTGCGTCCCGTACTCATAGGATAGACGATGATGAGCCTGATCTTCTTGTCTGGCCCCACGACGAACACGTTCCGAACCGTCATGTTATCGGCGGCAGTGCGGCCGTCGCATCCGCCTTGCAAATCGGCCGGCAGCATCCCATAGGCCTTGGCCACCTTCAGGTCGGTATCTCCAATCATGGGGTAGTTCGGCGCGTGTCCCTGGGTTTCGCGGATGTCTTCGGACCAGCGCTTGTGATTGTCGATGGGATCGACGCTTAATCCCATTATTTTCACATTGCGCCGCTCGAAATCCGGCTTCAGCTTCGCCATGTATCCCAGCTCGGTGGTGCATACGGGCGTGAAATCCTTGGGATGAGAAAACAATATCCCCCACGAATCGCCGAGCCATTCATGAAACCGAATCGGTCCATGAGTGGTCTCGGCCTGAAAGTCTGGTGCGGTATCCCCAATCTTCAATGCCATCGTTGCCTCCTCTGTGGTTGAACGCGCTGTAGATTCTACGCAGCAGGGAACGAGACAGCAATGCCCAACCGCCGCTGCACCAGTTATTGTTTGCCATCACGAGGCCATCTTCGGCCAAGGGATCTGTTCTCGTCGGCAGCACCAATCGTTTTCCATAGTGAAGAGTGCTCAGCCGGCAAAGGAGAGCAGGTCCCTCGCCCGCCGCGGCGGGCTCGCGATGACAAACACGAAAACACGAGTCGGTGCGCCTGAAACCGCGTCCCTCTCCGCCCGACTGTGCTGAACAGCGTTTCCTGCGCTGCGATTAACGCATCGAGAAGGAGGTCCGGCTCATCTCTGTCAGAGTTGGTCCAACCCAATCCGCCAGGAGCCTAACTGACCATGCCTGCCCGCGAATTCCCCTTTGTTCATGTCGATGTATTTACTTCCGTGCCGCTGGAAGGCAATCAATTGGCGGTCTTTCCTGACGCGCGAGGCCTGAGCGATGCCGAGATGCAGAAGCTGGCGAAGGAGATGAATCTCTCCGAGACCACGTTTATTCTGCCTCGCGATGGCGAGACCGAAGCGCGGGAGGGAGTACGCGTGCGCATCTTCACCGTCGAGGAGGAGCTGCCCTTTGCCGGACATCCGACGCTAGGCACGGCGTGGCACTTGAAGCAGCAACGGCGCGAGCAATCCGAGATTGTGCTTCACCTGAATGTGGGACGCGTGCCAGTCCGCTTTGAGATGCGCGACGGCCAACTGTTCGGCGAGATGCGTCAGACTGATCCGCAGTTCGGTGAAACGCATCAGCATGCGCGCGTGGCGCAGGCGCTTGGGGTTCCGCTGGCTGAGTTGGATGAAAATCTTCCTATCCAAACCGTATCTACGGGCATGCCTTTCACGATCGTTGCCTTTCGTCAAAGTTCAACCCTCAGCCAATTGCGCGTGAGCTGGCAGCAGATCGGGGCCTATCTTCAAAGCGTGCAGAGCTCAGGCTTCCTGTACTTCGTCGCTCGCGACGGCGAGCGCCGTCTGCACGCGCGCATGATCTTCTACAACGGCGAGGACCCTGCTACCGGCTCCGCTGCCGGCTGTTGCACTGCGTGGGCCGTGAAGTACGGCGTACTCGCCTCCGATGAGCAGGGGCTCATGGAGCAAGGCCGCGAGGTTTTGAGGCCAAGTTCGATTTACGTGCGTGCGACAAAAGCCGGGGACACGATCACGAACGTGCGCGTTGGCGGTCACGTTGCGCCTGTTATTGATGGCAAAGTTACCTTGTGAATTCTCTGCGGATATCCTGTGCACGCGTTTCGACCTCGTAAATAGCGGCTCTCAACGCCTTTCGATTTTCGAATGCTGCAATCGTGCCACAGCTTCAAACGGGCGCGATCCAGGAATGCGCCGCGCGAGATTTTATGGCAACGGTACTTGTACGACCGGATTCCTGCGCGTAGCATCCGACTACGTTGTAGTTCTCTGATGCATGGCTCGCACCTGACACTCCCAGGCGCGAACGGCTCAAGCACCACAAATCGAACAAACACGGACCGATCAGATGAAACCGAAGCGCACCATACTCTGCGTGGATGACGATGAACGTTCTCTCTCCATCCGCAAAGTCACGCTCGAAACCCGCGGCTACCGGGTGATAACCTGCTCCGACCCGGAGAAGGCGCTGGAGATTGTGCGGGACGGCGGCGTTGACCTGATCATCGCCGACCTCATCATGCCGAAGATGACCGGCGCCGAACTGATTGCCAAAGCCAAGGAAATTGCGCCCCACCTGCCGACGATTCTCTTCTCCGGCTCGGTGAGTCACTACACTGAGCATAGTTACGCGGACGTTTGGCTGCCCAAAGGAACCTTCGCCCCTGCCGAGTTGCTGGAACGCATTCGTATTGCACTGATTCGCAAACGCGGACCGAAACATTCATCGCTTACTCCCGGCGCGCCACCTAAACGAATGGCTTCCTGAAAATGCCGGCGGAGCCAGCGGGAATGGGAGTTCAGAGCTGTTGCGAAAACTTTTGTTAATTTTTTGACAAACATAGTTTCTGAGTTGCCGAATTCAGAGAACCGCGATATTCTCCTTGCAATGCGGCGCTTGCAGCGGTACTAATCCCCCTTCGTAACTCCTTTTGTCAGTTCTTCGCCCGTGGTGTGTAAGGCAAATACCCTCACATAACTAGGCCCAACCTCAGATGTCTCCAGAGTAGATGCGTCCGTAGTCTGACCTCGTTGAACGGCGGCTACCAGCCGCGTCAGCAGCACTCATACTTAGGAGACAACGTTTTGAAATTTTCCCAGATTGCGATCTTAGTTTGTGGATTATCGACCCTGTCCTTCGCAGGCGTTACCGTTTCGTCGCCAACCCCCAACAGCCAGAACCAGTCCTCAGTTCACTTCGCTGCTTCCGCAAGCGGGAATTATCCCATCGTCGCGATGATGATCTACTCCGACAATCAGAGCGTCTACTCCGTCAATGCTGCCAACATCAATACCGACGTTTCGCTTGCAAACGGAACCCACTACGTTGTGGTGCAGGCGTGGGACAACCATAACAACGTATATAAGGCAAACGGCTTCAATATCTCGGTTAGCGGCGGCAATAACAACAACGCTACGTACCAGATGATTCACGCCATGTCAGGCTGGCAGTCATGTGGATCATGCGCGGGCAAGGGAGGCCATGGCCCTGACACTCCGCGTTACATGCATCAGTTCATTGCCACTCCTTCCATGACGGGAAAGGCGAGCGAGTACTGGATTGGGCCGAAGGCTCCCTATTCGGGGGCTCTATGGTGGAAGCAGCTTGGGGCGAACTCAAAGGCTTCCCACTTTGTCTACGACCTTTATTTCTATGTAAAGAACCCTAGCGCCCCGCAGGCGCTGGAGTTCGACATGAATCAGTCCGTCAACAACCGTAAGTTCATCTTCGGCACGCAGTGCGACATCAAGGGTCATAAAGACTGGGACGTATGGGACACCGCTCACAGTACTTGGGTGAAAACCGGCATCGCGTGTTCCGCGCCACCTGCATACACCTGGAATCATCTGGTGTTGGAGTTTGCGCGAAGCGGCAGCCAGGCAACCTTTGTTTCCGTCACGCTCAATGGCAAGAAAAGCTACATCAACAAGACGTTCAATACGTTTGGTGTGAACGCCTCCGAACTGAACACCGCAGTACAGTTGGACGGCAACGGCAGCGACAACGCATATTCCATGTGGGTCGACAAGATGCAGGTCACAGCCTGGTAAAACGAAAAGGTATGACAGCAGCGGAAAGGGGCCATGAGAACGGCCCCCTTTGCTTTTGAGTTCGAATACAGAAAGCTGGTCCCGCTGTGGGTTATGGTAGGGCGCTGATTGAGCAATGTCGCTCAATGGGAGAGGAGTCGCAGATGATAAAGAACGATCCCATGTCCGACGAAACCATGCTACCAACTCTGCTAGTGATCGCCGCCTGATTCCGTTAGGCTTACTTGCTTCCTTTGGCTGTTTTCTTCCGCTCCGCCCAACGCTTCTTCATCATTTCTGAGATCCGCTTGCGAGCCGCAGCACTCATATGGCGGCGCCCAGTTGAGGCCTTGGCCTTGCTCGAACCCGCGGGACGCCCAGGTCCACGTTTTCTGCCAGAGCCGAGTCCCTGCAAAGCTTCAATAGCGGCATCGAGCCGCGCTCTTTCTCTTTTCAAATCTGCTAGCACGTTCTGTATATCCATAGTCTCCTGTCCTTCCTATTTTCTTTGGGAGGGCTTTACCACCCACACGGTACCAGATGAAGTGACTTGAATCCAGCAGCTTTTTGCCTGTCTCTGGTCAACCTCCTCTGGAACCCAAAGTCAAGTTAGCCTTTTCTAAAAAATTTTCTTCTAAACTGGTTCTATTATCTCCATAGTGAAATCGGAGGCGCAGTTTGTCAGAGCTCTCGAACTATCACATGACTAGCAAGCAGTTCCGGGAATATGGCTATGCAATGGTCGACTGGATCAGCAACTACTACGAATCCGTCGAGACATTTCCGGTACTTTCGAAAGTTGCGCCCGGCGCTGTTCGGCGATTGTTGCCGCCTGACCCGCCGCAGAAACCCGAGCCTTTTGCGCAGGTACTTCGTGATGTCGATCAGGTAATCCTGCCCGGGATCACTCACTGGCAGTCGCCAAATTTCTTCGCCTATTTCCCTGCCAATGCTTCCGGGCCGGCTATCCTCGGTGATTTGCTGTCTTCTGCCTTGGGCGTGCAAGGAATGCTATGGGCGACCAGCCCAGCCTGTACGGAGTTGGAAACTCATGTACTGGACTGGCTGGTCACCTTGATGGGATTACCGGAGAGGTTTCTATCCTCCTCCACCGGAGGCGGCGTCATACAAGATACAGCCTCTAGCGCAACCTTGTGCGCCATGATTGCTGCCCGCGAGAGGTCAACGGCCTACCAAAGTAATCATAAAGGATGTGACGGTCGGCTGGTGGCTTATACCTCAACTCAAGCGCACTCTTCCATCGAGAAGGCCGCCATGATCGCAGGGATAGGCCGTGAAAATGTCAGGCTGATAGCCGTTGATGACCGATTCGCCATGAACCCCAATGCGCTCGCGCAAGCTATCGACGAAGATCTAGCGGCAGGCCGGGTACCCTTTTTTATTTGTGCGACGGTTGGGACTACTTCCTCCCATGCGATGGACCCGCTACCGCAGATTGCCGCGATTGCTCGCGCGCACGGCTTATGGTTGCACGTTGACGCCGCGATGGCGGGTACAGCGGCGATATGTCCCGAGTTTCGTCACCTGCAGGCCGGCGTCGAGCACGCCGACAGCTATTGCTTCAACCCTCACAAATGGATGTTTACCAATTTCGACTGCGACTGTTTCTTCGTCGCCGACCGCGCAGCTCTCATTCGCAGCCTGAGCATCCTGCCTGAGTACCTGCGTAACCAGGCGACCGAGTCGGGCGCGGTTTTCGACTATCGCGACTGGCAAATACCGCTGGGCCGGCGTTTCCGGTCGCTTAAGTTATGGTTTGTCATCCGCCACTACGGCGTTGAGGGACTACAGCACCACGTTCGATATCACGTTCAGCTCGCCCAGCAATTCCGAAGCTGGTTGGAGAACGATGGTCGTTTTGAGATTGTGGTGCCCACACCGTTGAATCTGGTTTGCTTTCGTCTGCGCGGCAGCGACGAGCAGAATCAACGCCTGATGGATAGCTTGAACGCAAGCGGCGATCTGTATCTAACACACACACGTCTGGCAGATCGATTTGTGCTGCGTTTTTGCGTGGGGCAAACCAATACTGAGGCGCGACACGTGGAGCAAGCCTGGCAACGTATCAAGCAAGAGGCAGCAAAGCTTTCATGACCCAGCGTTCTCATTCTCGCGAGGTTCTCTGATGGGCTAAACTACCGTTCACAGGAGTTGGGCGTGCATCCCAGGGTTGTCGCACTCACAGGCATGTTTAAGGGCGAGAGCTATCGCCTTACCGGCGAAAGGCTCACGCTCGGCCGCGACACGTCGAACAGCGTACAGATCGGGGATGCCACCGTTTCAAAAAAGCACTGCGTTATTGAGTCGGCGAATGACACCTTTGAACTGGTCGATCTCGATAGCCACAATGGAACGTTCGTCAACGGCATTCCTGTCAAGCGCCGTCCGCTGACTCATGGAGACGTCATCCGCCTCGGTCAGAGCGAACTCCTGTTCCTGACCGCCGAGAACTCTCGGGATGAAACCGTCGCCGTACAGTACAGCGAAGGTGTTACCCGGGACGCGCTGAAAACCGTACACCTTACGCCGGGCCAACATGGGTACACGTCGGTCGACGTTGGCCGCATGGCACGAGACTTGAATGCCCTGTTCAAAATTACGAATACCATCAACTCCATTCGCGATCCCGATCATTTGCAGGGCAAGCTCCTGGAATTGATCTTTGAAGTTGTACCGGCAGAAACCGGCGCCATTCTGCTGATGAGCCAGGTAGACGAGGAACCCAAGGCGGCGCACACTTACGAGCGGCATCCCGGGGGCGCCCCGCTGCAGATTCGCAAGAGTGTCATTCATCGCGCCCTGTGGGAGCGGGCGTCAGTCTTCACCGAATCTTCTTCCGATGTCGCCGCCGCGGAAAACATAATGTGCGTGCCGCTGATCGGGGTGCAAAACACCATTGGCGTCATCTATCTGTTCTCGAAAGGCCTCCAGGCGCGATTCGCTGAGGACCACGTGCAGTTCTTGAACTCTGCCGCGGGCATCGCTGCGGTCACGCTGGAGAATGTGCTCAGCTTCGAGTCGTTGAAAGCGGAGAATCGCCGGCTTCGCGAGGTGCTGGAGCCCGACGAAACCATCATCGGCGAAAGCAAGTCCATGCGGCGACTGGGCGCGTTTATCGATAAGGTCGCCAAGGGAGATTCGACTGTTCTCATCCGCGGCGAGAGCGGCACTGGCAAAGAACTGGTTGCGCGGGCGATCCATACCGGCAGTGCGCGTTCGGAGAAGCCATTCGTCGCCATCAACTGCGCCGCCATTCCCGAGACCCTGTTGGAAAGCGAACTGTTTGGCAGCGAGAAAGGCGCCTTCACCGGCGCAGTCTTCAAGAAAGGGAAGCTCGAGGCGGCGGAAGATGGCACCGTTTTCCTTGACGAGATTGGCGAGTTGGCCCCGCTGCTGCAGGCGAAGCTGCTGCGCGTGTTACAGCAAAGGGAATTCGACCGCCTCGGAGGTACCCGGCCTATTAAGTTCCGGGCTCGCGTGCTCACCGCCACGAACAAGAATCTGGAGCAGGCGATCAAGGTTGGCGAGTTCCGGCAAGACCTCTTTTACCGTCTCAACGTGGTCTCAACTACTTTGCCGCCGTTACGGGACCATCGCGAAGACATCCCCCTGCTGGCGATTTACTTCGCCACCAAATATGCCGAGAAATCGGAGCGTCCCTTCAAAGGTATATCGGCGGAAGCGCGCGCAATTCTGATGAGCTATGAGTGGCCGGGCAACGTCCGCGAACTCGAGAACGCCATCGAGCACGCGATTGTCATGGGCAACGTGGACGAGATCCTTCCCGAAGATCTGCCGGAGACGCTGCTGGAGAAGCAATCCATCCAGGTAAGCTCAGGAAAATACCATCATGAGATCAACGAACTGAAAAAGCGCCTCATCCTTGACGCCGTGGCGCAAGCTAAGGGCAGCTACATTGATGCCGCTAAACTACTGGGCGTCCACCCTAATTACCTGCATCGCCTTATCCGCAATCTCGAAATCAAAGACCTGCTGCGGGCCGTAGAAAACGACGCTTAGAGCGGTTAGTGCGGGCACTAACCACGTCCCGCGTCCATACCCAAAGCACGGATTCATTTACAAACGCGTGACATTTCCACGCCCGCTGTCGAGCTATAATCTCGGCCCATTATCTGCGGCTGCTGACCGCTGCGGTATACGTGCCAGCTAAATGTTGGATAGATGATTCGCAGTGCCGGGAGGAGACCATGAAGATCGCGAACGCGCTGTGTCTGAGCCTGATGATATCGATGGCATGTCTTGCGACCGCGCGAATACCCTGCAGTCCGGTGGTGACGCCACCCGCTTCACTCTTCGTGAACTGGTCGCAATTCCGGTTTGGCCCCACACATACTGGGTGTAACCCGTATGAGACCAGCCTCTCGCCCACTACGGTTAAGAACCTGACAGTGGACTGGCAGTACGCGGCGGGCCCCGATATCGGTTCCCCTTCGGTGGCGAATGGCGTGGTCTATTTCGGTTCCGATGACAACAACCTCTACGCAGTTAATGCCAGGACGGGAGGGCTAATTTGGAAATACGCTACCCAAGGAGCGGTTGGCACTGCGCCCGCGGTGGCAAATGGCGTGGTCTACGCCGGTTCCTATGATGGCAACTTGTATGCTTTGAACGCCGCCACTGGCGCTCTTCTCTGGACGTACACGACGGGCAATGCTGTCGAATCATCGCCGACGGTAGCCAACGGTATGGTTTACGTCGGTTCCGACGACTCTAACGTGTACGCCCTGAATGCCGCCACAGGAATTCTGCAATGGACCTTCACGACTGGGGGTTCTGTCATATCTTCACCGGCGGTGGCCAACGGTCTGGTGTACGTTGGCTCTTTCGACACAAACCTATACGCCTTGAATGCCGTCAGCGGAGCACTGGTGTGGAAGTACACGACCGGGTTCTTTATCTACTCCTCGCCAGCGGTGGCCAACGGCATGGTGTATTTCGGCTCCGATGACACCTTCATATACGCCCTGAACGCCAGCACGGGAGCATTCATGTGGAAGTACCAGACCGGCTACAACGAGGTGGAATCGTCGCCGGCGGTGGCCGACGGCGTGGTATACATCGGGGCTTTCGATAACTATGTATATGCCTTGAGCGCTGCCAGCGGTACGTTGCTCTGGAAGTTTCCCACCGGGTTCATTATTGTTTCTTCGCCCGCGGTGGCCAACGGCGTCGTGTACATTGGGTCCGCCGATCAGTTCCTGTATGCCTTGAATGCAGCCTCCGGGGCACTCCTCTGGAATTACGGACCGACGGGTTTTGTCGACACTTCACCTGCCGTAGCCAACGGCACGGTCTACGTTGGAGGGTATGACGGGGACCTGCTCGCCTTCCATCTGTCGGCGCAATGACGGTAACGTAGGACGGCGTGGTATCAGGCGTTCTCGTAGACTAGCCTAACCACTCGCGCCATTGGGGCTTCGGAGACTCTGCAGAGGTTTATCGAGCGCGTCGCTTGACGTAGCCCGCCCCAAGCGAATCAAGAAAAGTCTGTCCTACTGCTTCTGCTGGAATGGCACCCACGCGCCCACGTCAGCGATATCGACGCGCAGGCTGCATTCCTTCGGGCCGCTGTGCTCGAACGAAACGTTGAACTTCAACTCGGGTGAGGTAAGAATTCCAACCTGCATGGGAGCGCGGACAATATCCATGGCCTGATTATAGGCAGCCGATGGATCGGTGTTCTTCGAGACCACCAACGTCCACTCTTTTTTGTTGGGAATGAGGTACATGGTGTACGCGCCTACCGGAACTGCGGTGCCGGCAATCGTCAACGGCGCATTCGTGAATAGTTTCAGCGGCTGTTTGCCGGGTTCCCAGATTTTGCCGTATGGCACCTCGTGTCCGAGGAAGTTGTCTTTATCTTTCTTGCCAAGTGTCACCTCTTGATATTGCACGGCGAGCTGTTGCTGGTCGCTCAGGTCGCAGGTTGCGGTTGCCGAGCCAGATTCCGGCGAAGCGGAATTCTGCCCGAGGACAAAATATGAACCTGCAGAAAGAATAAGTACCAGAACGAAAGCGTGGCGCATTGCGTTAGCCTCCCGAAGTGACGCTCCCGATTAACTGCTCATGCAATACACGAAGCGTATACGGGTATCTTAATACCGCAGGGTTACTCGCGAGACTAGAAAATCGCACGATACCACGGAAGTCCCATGCTTTACGGGTTCACTCTCCCCAGAGAGAAGGCGCACCACTTCACCCGCGCCCTGTTCCGGCAAAATTGGTGGGGAATATTAACGGCCGAGGAAACTCCTTTCTGCTCTATCTCTGCTCGAAGGGCACCCACGCGCGAATGTCGGCGACGTCGACTCGCATGGTGCATTCCTTCGGCCCGGTATGCGCAAAATAAATGCTGAAGTCCGGTTCCGGAGACGGAAGCTGTCCGGTTTGCATCGGCACACGGACAAGGTCCTTCGATTGGTCGTAGGCCGCCGACTTACTCGTGTTCTTCGACACCACCAGCATCCAGTCTTTTTTATCCGGAATGAGGTACATGGTATACGCGCCCACCGGAACATTGGTCCCAGCGATGCTCACTGGCGAATTTGTAAACAGCGTAAGCGGCTGTTTGCCTGGCTCCCACACCTTGCCGTAGGGTACCTGGCGTCCGAGAAAGTCTTTGTCCTTCTTCCCCAATTCCAATTTCTGATATTGCACAGCGAGTTGCTGCTGGTCGCTGAAGTCGCACGTTGCGGTCGCCGGGCCGGGATTGGTCGAGGTGGAATTCTGCCCGAAGGCCGAGCAGCAAGCTGCAGCAAACGTGATTGCCAGAACCAGGGCGTGGCGCATAGCTTAACCTCCCTTTGTTGGGCTTAAAGCCAACCTAAATGGGATGAACCCAGTCCGCTCCGGGGATGACTGAGGCGACCCGGAGAGAGCGTCTTTGATACCGTAGAACTTTGATACCGTAGAACCATGACCTCTTCCGACAGTTTCGGTTTTCGTCCTAAAAGGCTCGGATTACTAATTGTCGGACTCGTGCTGCTCTATATCGGCTATGTCAGTGTTCGTAATACCCGGATCGATTCTTTGGCTCGCGCAGCTATGGACGGAAAAGCCGATCCCTCTACCGTGAAGAAGCTGGCCAGCTACGGCGGGGAACGCTCAGCGGATCTGCTTCTCGTCATCGCCGGTGGCCCGGCGCCACAACAGAATCGCATTGTCGCCATCCACGCGCTGGCCGATCGCAAAGACGGTGCTCTCGTCTCGCGCCTCTCAGCCCTCCTGGTGCCGCCGGAACCTCTGGCAGTT
Source organism: uncultured Acidobacteriaceae bacterium (assembly GCA_963846795.1). GTDB lineage: Bacteria > Acidobacteriota > Terriglobia > Terriglobales > Acidobacteriaceae > CAVVDY01. The sequence continues at coordinate 169,395 of CAWJXJ010000006.1, read as the reverse complement.
CGCCAGGCAATCGCGCAGGCAGTCTACAGCACCGGCTGCCCACCCGAGTGTATGAAGAACGTGCTCTACTTCGAAGAACGCATGGCAAACGGAGCGCGCCCGTCCGAAGACGTGCAGGCAGAGCCGCCGAAAACGCTGTCCCAGCCGGAGCGAGAACTGCAAAGCGTTCTTGACGAGGTGCTGAAGAAGAACAAGCCTGCCTTGGGAATTGTGCTGTCCCAGGTCTACGGACTATCCACTGACTTTCCTGCCTCTTTCGCCATTCAGACGGTTGAGCGGCTCGAGCTTAAGGAAGCCTGCCCTGCTCTGGTCCACACTTACCTCAACCCCAATGAAAACGTCAGGAACTCGCCCGAGTATCAGGAAGTCGCACAGGCAGTCCAAATCCTACAGTGTCCAACGTCGCCCGCTTCTCGGTGATCAAGGCAAGAGCACCACGGCTTAGCTCAAGCCTTTCGGTGGGAGCACGCCCGCGAAACATGCTGCCCCGTACAATAAATACAGTGTCCGACATCTACATCCTGGGTATTGAAAGCTCGTGCGACGAGACCGCTGCGGCGGTGGTGCGCTCGGGCGAAGAGGTCGTCTCCAGCGTTGTGTATTCGCAGATTGCGACCCATCAGGCTTATGGAGGCGTCGTCCCAGAGCTAGCTTCGCGCGAGCACCTGCGGGCGGTCGTGCCGGTCGTCACGCAAGGCACTGGAGGACGCGGGCAAAAGCTACGACACGATAGACGCGCTAGCTGTAACTCAGGGACCCGGACTCGCTGGATCGCTGCTTGTAGGTCTCAGCTTTGCCAAAGCGCTGGCGTTTTCGGCTGCCAAGCCGCTCATCGCCGTCAATCATCTCGAAGGACACATCCACGCCGTGCTGCTGGAAGAGCGGCAGCGAGGCAATCACGAACTGGAATTCCCTGTGCTCGCGCTGGTGGTCAGCGGAGGTCATACCCATCTTTATCTGGCAGAGCGCCGCGAGCGACGGATGGGTGTACCACAATGTGGGACAGACCCGCGACGACGCGGCGGGCGAAGCCTTCGACAAAGTCGCTAAGCTGCTGGAACTCGGCTATCCCGGCGGCCCTGTGATCGACTTCCTTGCGCCACACGGTGACACGCTCCGCGGTGCTGTTTCCTATTGCCCAGATCAAGCATCGCGATCGCAATCCCGAGAACCGCCACGCGCCCGAGGTTCAGCGAATCGATTTCTCCTATAGCGGAATCAAGACTGCGGTGCTGCGCTATGTCGAACTTCATGGAATGCGCGAGACGATCGCCGTGCGCCGGGAAGCGCTTCGTGAGATCGCGAATCCAACCTGCGAAAATTATCTATCTCACTGCGACGAGCAGACGTTAGATCTTGTTGCCTCGTTCCAACGTGCAGTGGTGAACGACCTGGTGAGCAAGGCACTATACGCAGCGCGCGAGTTCAACGCTTCAACCTTGCTGGTCAGCGGTGGAGTCGCCGCCAACTCTGCCTTGAGGATGCAATTTGAAAAGCAGGGTTCGCGGGAGGGTTTGCAGGTTTATTTCCCATCGCGCAAGCTCTCGACCGACAACGCAGCGATGATCGCAGCCGCGGCTTATCCGCGATATCTTGCGGGCGAGTTTGCCGAGGCAGAGTTGTCGGCAGAAGCGGCGCTACGATTGCGGTAAAGAAAATCTGAATTGTCATCCTGAGCGAGGAGTCCGCCGCGGCGGACGACGAGTCGAAGGACCCCTATCTTCCATAGAAAATGTTCGTGGCCATAGGGGGCCTTCGACTGCGTTCTCCGCCTTCGGCGGATCACTCCGCTCAGGATGACAGTCCTCACCCCAGACACACCGCCGCACAGTCGTGCGTATCAGGGACCGTTCGACGTAAGTGCTTATTCTTCTTCGGTGGGAATCTTCGCCTCGATGTCCATGTCGCGGAACTCGCTCGAGTCAAACACCTCGCGGCATTCAACACATTCCACGAATTCCGAGTCCTCGTCTCGTGAGACGATCTGGACACGGGGATGAAGACAGACATTTGGCATAGAGCTGCTCTGCGGAAGTTTGGAGGTCGCGATTGCCGGCTGGATAGAATTCATACCCACGTCCGCCCTAGGGCGAACTGCCCTAGAATTGGCGGTATTTTAAGCCGAGATGATGCGAAGTCAAGCGAATCCTTGTGCCGCACAGGTTAAAAGTTGGGCATCGCGTACCCGACTGAGACTCGGCTCGGCGAAAACTTGATGTAATATCCGACTCTTTCGCTCGCAAATGACACCACCATATCCGATGTTTTTCGTCGTAAATCCCTAAGTCTTTCGCTGACAGCTAGCTACAGCTGAATGCACATTTCTTCCATTCGCTGAAAGACTTGCGCCCCGCCACTCCGAAGCCGTAAAATCGATTTGCGACTGAAAAGGTCGTATATGCGTCTTATAGATAGCGGCCGATGCTGAAACTCACCAAGAAAGCGGATTACGGTCTGATCGCCATGCGGCACCTCGCCCAGCACGGCGACTTGGGAGCATGCAGCGCCAAGGACTTGGCGGAGATGTACAGCATCCCGCAAGAGGCGCTGGCGAAGATTCTGCAGCGGCTGACCAAGGCTGGGTTGCTGGTTTCGCAATACGGCACCAACGGCGGCTACACGCTGGCCCGCGATCCGCGACAGATTAGCGCGTTCGAAGTGATTCGCGCCATCGAGGGTCCGCTGTTCATCACATCGTGCAGTGTGGGTGACGATTGCGACCAAAGCGACCACTGTACGATTCGCGGGCCGCTCCGCAAGGTGAGCCGGAGCATCGAAGAGGTTTTGAACCGGTTGACGATTTGGGAGATGACCGAGCCGGATCCCGATACGGAGCTGGTGACCGAACTGGTCACGCTCGGCTGGAAGCGCGACCAAGGCGCGTGAGTTTAGGAGAAAGCGATCTTTATATGAGCACTACTGCTATTGCCTCAGAGAATGTTGAAGCGACCAAGGGCGTGAAGCTGCCTATTTACATGGACAACCACGCCACCACCCGCACTGACCCTCGTGTGCTGGAGGAGATGCTGCCCTACTTCACCGAATATTTCGGCAACGCAGCCAGCCGCAACCACGAGTTTGGCTGGGTAGCAGAGCAGGCGGTGGAGCAGGCGCGCGAGCGTATCGCGAAGCTGATCGGCGCGAACACAAAAGAGATCATCTTCACCTCCGGCGCCACCGAGAGCGACAACCTCGCGATCAAGGGTGTTGCCGAGATGTATCGCGAGAAGGGCAATCACATCATCACCCAGGCCATCGAGCACAAGGCGGTGCTCGATACCTGCAAGCGGCTGGAGAAGTACGGCTTCCGCGTGACCTATCTGCCGGTGCAGAAGGATGGCCGCATCGATCTTGACGACCTGAAGCGCGCCATGGATGACAAGACCATCCTGGTGAGCATCATGGCGGCCAATAACGAGATCGGCGTGTTGCAGCCGATCCGCGAAATCGGCGCGCTGTGTCATGAGCGCGGCGTGCTGTTTCATACCGACGCCGTGCAAGCCATCGGCAAGGTTCCGTTCAACGTGATTCAGGACAACGTGGACCTGGCATCGATCACGGCACACAAGCTTTACGGCCCGAAGGGAGTGGGAGCGCTGTACGTTCGCCGCAAGAATCCGCGCGTGCAATTGGTAGCGCAGATTGATGGCGGCGGCCACGAGCGCGGCATGCGGTCAGGCACGCTGAATGTTCCCGGCATCGTCGGCCTCGGCAAGGCATGCGCAATATGTCACGAAGGCATGGCGGAAGAGGCCAAGAAGATCTCGGCTCTCCGCGATCGGCTGAAGGACAAAATTATGGGCCAGCTTGATGAGGTCTATATCAACGGATCGCTGGAGCATCGTCTGCCCAACAACCTGAACATCAGCTTCGCGTATGTAGAGGGCGAGTCACTGCTGATGGGCATCAATGATATTGCGGTGTCGAGCGGTTCGGCATGCACCTCTGCGACGCTGGAGCCATCTTATGTATTGAAGGCCCTCGGCGCGGGTGACGATCTGGCACACAGCTCGATTCGATTCGGCCTTGGAAGGTTCAACACCGAAGCCGAGGTGGATTACGTAGCTGAGCGCGTGGTCGATACGGTAAAGCGGCTGCGCGAGCTGTCGCCGCTGTACGAGATGGCCAAGGAAGGCATCGATTTGACGAAGGTGCAGTGGGCGGCTGAGCCGTCGGCGCACTAAAGGAAATAACGCTTGTCGCTTTTCGCTCTTCGCCAGAAAAAATAGGAAGCGAACCATCTGGCGAAAGGCGAATAGCGAAAAGCGAAAGATATTCTCAGGAATCAAGGATGGCAGGAAACCCTGGCCCGAACGCAAGCACTATCTGAGGAGAGTAATAAATGGCATACAGCGATAAGGTTCTGGATCACTACACCAATCCTCGCAACGTCGGTTCGATGGACAAGAACAGCGCCGAGGTAGGCACCGGCTTGGTTGGCGCGCCCGAGTGCGGCGATGTGATGAAGCTGCAAATCAAGGTAAACCCGGCGACGAACGTGATTGAAGACGCCAAGTTCAAGACCTTCGGCTGCGGTTCCGCCATCGCTTCGTCTTCGCTCGCTACCGAGTGGGTAAAAGGCAAGACGGTTGACGAGGCGCTGACCATCAAGAACACCGACATCGTGAAGGAACTGTCTTTGCCTCCGGTGAAGATCCACTGCTCGGTGCTGGCGGAAGACGCGATTCGCGCCGCCATCGGCGACTGGAAGAAGAAGCAGGGCCAGGAACAGACACAGTCACAGTCACAGCCGGTTGCGCAGCAGGCATAAACTGGGTAGAGGACAGGCGCGCCGAGCCGACACAAGGCTTGGCGCGCCGACAAGAGAGCATGAGCACAATCAACATTGAAAGTTCCGCCGAGACTGCGGCACCCGCCGCGAAAGGCATTACGGTGACGGAGAAAGCATTGGCTCGCATTCGATCCGCCATGGCGAAAGAAAACATTTCGCCGACCGAGGGCGGGCTCCGCTTAGGCGTGCAGGGCGGCGGCTGCTCCGGGCTGAGTTACAACATCCGCTTCGACACGCAGCCGCGCGAGCGCGACCGGGTGTTTCAGTACGAAGACGTGCGCGTGTTTGTCGATCCCAAGTCCTTCATCTACCTGCACGGCATGGTTCTCGATTACGAAGAGACGCTCATGCATCAAGGCTTCGTCTTTCAGAACCCTAATGCGAAGAAGGCCTGCGGCTGCGGCACGTCGTTCTCGTAGAGATCGTGGCGTACTTCCAGAAATTTTGTGGTAAAGAGATTCGCGTCAGGGCACGACTTCAGTCGTGCCGGCAAGATCTCAATGTTGATGGAAAGTCCCTTCAGGGACGGCAGGGAAAGCAGGTCCTTCGGGGACTCAAGTCCCCTCAGGATGACAAGAGAAGATGTTTGCTCTGCACGCATAAATGCGTGCTCCACCCATCGGCTCGAACTGCAATGGCATGATATGGCGACCACGAAACCTGACAATCCGAAAGCAAGCGGCATTCTTGTTTCGAGCCCCGACAGGCCACTCAAGGCGAATTGCTGGTCTTGCGGAGACATGCGAGCGGCGCACTTTTGCCAGCAGTGCGGGAAGGTACAGCCGCCGGTTCCGGTGGACTACTTCACCTTCTTCGGCTTGCCGTATCGTCTGAACCTCGACACCAAGGCGCTGGAGCGCGAGTTTTACAATCTGAGCCGCCATCTTCATCCCGACATCAACGCCGGCAGCAGCAGCCCCGAGCAGGCATGGAGCCTGGAGAAGAGTTCGCAGCTCAACGACGCCTATCGAACGCTGAAGGACCCGATCACTCGGACCGAGTATCTGCTCCGTTTGCAGGGAGTGCACCTGGAGGAACAATCGCAGGCAGCCACCGAGGAGGCCCGCCGCACCGGCACGGCGAAGAAGCAGGTTGTTCCGCCCGACCTGCTGGAAGAGGTCTTCGAGTTGAACATGCAACTGGAAGAGCTGCGGATGAACAAGAAGATGGGCGAGGATGATCGCAACCTGGTTCGCGATGTGCAGAAGACCGAGCAGCTTCTTCGAACCAAGCACGATAGCCTGATCGAGGAGTTGCGCTCGGCGTGGCACGACTGGGATGCGCTGATCGATCGCAGCCAGCGCGGCGAGAATGTGCTGGAGAGCGATCGCGCGACCGTGCGCAGTCGCATGGTCGATCTGCTGAATCGCCGCTCCTACATCCGCAATTTGCTGCGTGAAGTCGATGGAGTTTTAGAAGAGTAGCGGGTGGAGCGCCGCTTCAACGGCTGTTACGAAACTCATGATTGAGCGACGACGGTGGGACTCAACACGCGCCCGTCCCGCAGGGACAGCAGAGCTTGGCCCAGCGCTTCAGCGCTGGGAGGGCACCAGTGGGAAATCCCAAGTCCGCTTCAGCGGACGACAGGAGTTTCGTAACAGACGCTTCAGCGGTGCAATTCTGTGGCCCTTTTGTGAATGAGAGTCCCTTCGGGGACGACACAAGAGCAGGTTCCTCGACGGCTGAAGCTGTCTCGGGATGACAAAACAAAAAAGGAATGATTTCGGCACGGCTGAAGCCGTGCCCTTTCAAAACGGCGCATGGGTATCTGCACGCATGAATGCGTGCTCCACCCGATGAAATTATCTGAATGGCATCTGATCGCATTATCGGAATCGACTTGGGCACCACTAACTCACTGGTGGCCTATATGGAGAAGGAACGTCCCGTCGTCATCCCCGGCGAGGATGGCTCGAACCTTGTGCCGTCATTGGTCGCGCTTGATGAAAACGACCAGATCATCGTTGGCAATGCTGCCCGCAAATATCTGATTGAGACCCCTGAGCGCGCGGTCTATAGCGTCAAGCGGCTAATGGGCCGTGGCGTCGAAGATGTACAGGACGAACTGAAGCTCTTCCCTTTTCGCCTGGCCGATGATCTTGCACCGGGCGAAGTGCTGCGCATCAAGCTGGGCAATAAGGCATTCACGCCGCCGGAAATTTCGGCATTCATTTTGCGTCAGCTTAAGCGCAATGCCGAACGATATTTTGCAGCGCCCGTGAGCAAGGCGGTGATCACCGTGCCCGCGTATTTCAACGACGCGCAGCGTCAGGCTACGAAAGACGCGGGCCGCATCGCCGGACTCGATGTGCTACGCCTGGTTAATGAGCCAACGGCGGCTTCGCTGGCCTACGGTCTCGATGAAAAGAAAGATGGCACGGTCGCGGTCTACGACTTCGGCGGTGGAACGTTCGACATCTCCGTCCTCAAGCTGCATGAAGGCATCTTCGAGGTTATCGCGACCAACGGCGACACCCATCTTGGCGGCGACGACATCGACAATCTGCTGATCGAGATCGCCATCGACGACATCCAAGGCGACTTGGGTATCGACGCGCGACGCAATGCGGAGATCGTACAGACAATTCGCAAGGCAGTGATTGAGGCGAAGATTGCGTTGTCGTCGAATGAGGCTACACTGCTCGACGTCGAGCTTCCGGGCGGCAAACGCTATCAGCGGCAGATCACGCGCGAACAGTTCGAGCAGCTCATTCAGCCGGTCGTGAACCGCACGGTCGGTCCGGTAAAGCAGGCGATCAAAGATGCCGAGATCACGGTGCAGCAGATCGACGAAGCTGTACTGGTAGGCGGCTCAACCCGCATCCCGCTAGTGCGCAAGCTGGTCGAGGAGATGTTCCAGCGCAAGCCACACGCTGACTTGAATCCAGACGAAGTGGTCGCGCTGGGAGCCGCCGTACAAGCGAACATTCTGGCGGGCGGCACCGAAGCAACCAGCGAGATGTTGCTGCTTGATGTGACCCCCTTGTCGCTCGGAATCGAGTCGCTCGGCGGAGGCGTGGCCAAGATCATTCATCGCAACTCGACCATTCCGGCTTCAGCAACCGAACACTTCACCACCGGCGTCGAAGGCCAGACCAACGTTGCAATTCACGTGCTGCAGGGCGAGCGCGAGATGGCGAAGGACAATCGCTCGCTGGCACGTTTTGATCTGAAAGGTATTCCGCCGATGCCCGCTGGATTGCCGCGCATCGAAGTGAAGTTCCTGATCGACGCGAACGGCATTCTGCACGTCACCGCGCGCGAGTTGCGCAGCGGCAAGGCAGCCGAGATCGAAGTGCAGCCCAGCTACGGCCTGACCGACGAGCAGGTCGAGAACATGATTTTGGAATCGTTCGACTACGCCGAAGATGATTTTCGGCAACGGCAGCTCGTCGAGGCCCGCAACGAAGCGGATACGATTCTGACGGCGCTGGAGAAGGGCCGTAACAATCCTGCATGGGAGCAATTGACCTCGCAGGAACGCACAAACGTCGGCAAGTTCGAGGGCGCATTGCGCGAGGTGTATAAGCATGACGATTATCAGGCAATCCGCAGCGCCATTGATGCGCTGAACCAGGGCACCATGCGCCTTGCCGAGTTGATGATGGATTCCGCTGTGGGCGCGGCCCTTAAAGGCAAGACCATGGACAATGCGGATGTCGGCGAAGGGCCAGCCGCCCCGCATCCGATTGCGCAAGCGGAGATCGAGAGTTAGGAATTTATGGCAGACGAGAAAGTACAAGGCAGCGGAGCTGCCACAGTTGAAGCGCCCGGACCGAACACGGTTCGCGTGACCTTCCTTCCTGATAACAAAACGGTTGAATTCGAGCACGGCAAGCTGCCGTACCTCGACCACGGCAAGCCGGAGTCGATTCTCGACGTCGCGTTGAACTTCGGGGTTCATCTTGACCACGCCTGCGGCGGCAACTGCGCCTGCACAACGTGCCACGTTGTGGTGAAGAAGGGCAAAGAATGCTTGAGTGAGATGGAAGACGACGAAGCCGATCGTCTCGACATGGCGGCAGACCTTCAACTCGAATCACGGCTGGGTTGTCAATCGGTAATCGATAAGCCGGGCGAGGTTGTTGTCGAGATTCCAGCATGGAATCGGAATTACGTCTCCGAAACACATTGATTTCACCACCGAGAACGCAGAGGGCACCGAGAAAAATGAAATCAAAATTCTCTGTGACCTCAGTGACCTCCGTGGTAAATGTTTTTGTCTGCGCCTGGGCCGAGCCAAGCTAATTAGAAAGGAACCTCATGGCTGCTGAACTACGCTGGGATGACGCTGAAGACTTAGGCATCGCGCTCGCCGACAAGTATCCCGACCTGAATCCCCTGGAAGTGCGTTTCACCGACCTGCACCGCTACGTAACCGAACTGCCCACATTCGTTGATGATGCAAAAAAATCGAGCGAAGGAAAGCTGGAAGCAATTCAGATGGCGTGGTATGAGGAATACCAGGACAGAAATGAATCAATTATTTAGAATCAATAGTTTGTGTGTTTGTAAATTAGCCGTGTACAAGATTTGTACAAAAACTGCTATGCTTCGCGTGTTCTAGACTAGCCTTCGAACAAGAGCGCGTGACGTTCCGGTGGAAGGATTACGCCCACGGGGGCAAACCAAGCCAGATGACTCTGACGGGAACTGAGTTCTTGCGGCGCTTCTTTCTGCGCGTACTATCCAGAAGCTTCGTACGCATCCGTCACTTCGGGTTTCTCGCTAATCGCTTCCGCCTCTCTCGCCTGGCGCTATGCCGACAACTGCTGGGTTGCAGTTGCTCGATGCCGCGAGAAGCCAGAGCCCACGAAGTCCATTCCGACAGTTCCTCCCTTTGGCATTGTCCCCGCTACGGCGCGTCGATGATCGTCATTCAGAGATTTACAGCCGCGGAACTATCAACATGTACGTACCTCGATTCTTCCTAGTAGCTGGGTCGGTAACGACGCTTGGATATGCGCCAGCACGCCGACGCCGTCGTGTCTCCACCTTGTCGCGATTGCCCCTTTTCCAACCTTCCATTCCATCCGTTTGCCGCTCGACCCATGATCACCAGCGAGCTTTCGCACAAGAGTCTCCAGATCCATCTCCCACTCACCGACGTAAGCCACCTCCAGGGCCACTGCAAGGCGCTCCTTGGTTCTTGACAAGTTCGCCTGATTCTTCCTCCGTTCCGTGATATCCCGGCCGATCCCCAACATGCGTCCGTCGTTCATACGCATCACGCTTACCTCGGACGGGAAAAAGGAGTTGTCCTGGCGGCGGGATATCCACTCGCCGAATTGGACTTCATTCACACCAAGGGAGCCGACTAGCTCGATCAGGCGGGACTGCTCGTCGGGCGCGAGGACATCGGCGACAGTCAAGGTCAGCAGTTCTTGTTCTGTGTAGTCGAACGCTCTGCAAGCTGACGGATTGACGTACTGGAAGCGCCCCTCCACATCAGCGATCATGATGATGTCGAAAGCGTTGTCGAAAACGGCATTACACCAGGAATCGGTCGCAACGAAGTGGCGCGCCAACAGATCTTCGTCCACAGCACTGCCTCCTTCCACTCTTGGAACGGTGGGACTGCCCAGCCGTGGCAAGTACCGCAAGAAACGGGAACCGTCCAGGTGGTCGCGGTCGTCAGTACAGGACCTCTCCGGCAAGATCGCCGATTGCTTGCGGTGCGATTTCCTGCCCGAGTGCCACATGGCATCCACCGGAGATCCGCGACCGGCGCCGCACGCTGCGCTATCGCAGCCTTGTAGTCAAGCAGCAGACCGGCGCTCAATCTGCCACGGCCGCACTGGAGCAGTTTTCCTTACCCCCCGTGCTGCAACATATGCTTCAGTAGCTCCTGCGACGGCCTGCCCGTCACCAGCAAACTGTACTTGACCTCATATTCCTTGATTTCTTCAACAGTTTGAGGGTTCAGCTGATTGTCTATTGGTCCGGGATCGTATCCCATGCGAACCAGCGATTTCTTCGTTTCGAGCACAATCAGCGTGTCGGTCGAGAGGGCGCCGTTGGTCGAGGTGGGAGTACTCGCGACTGGCTTCGGCGCACAGCATTCCTGTTTGGCAGCAAGAGCCGCCATCTCTTGTTGTCGGCGGCGCTGGTCTTCGCGCTCCCAAGCGGCCCGCTCCTGCTGCTGCCGCCTGAACGCAGCTTGAGCCTCGTTCTGGCGATCGCGTTCATTTGTGCCTTCAATCATTCCAACGCCTCCGCCGATTGCAGCGCCCAGGGCTGCACCCGACCTGCCGCCGACAAGCGAACCCAGCATTGCTCCGGACAACGCCCCCGCAAATCCCCCTTCGAAGATCTGCGCCTCCAGTGGCAGACCGACAACACACAAACCAATCAACAGTACTAGAGCTAACTTTTTCATTTCCCGACCTGCTTTCCATTACTCCAATACTGATCAAATGTAGAACCATCTTTGCGCGTGAAGGCGAGCTTGCCTTCTGGGTAACCGTTCACGAATTGACCGCGCCCAGTATCGCCGTCGGGAGTGAGAACTTTTCCTTCTCCCCCCGGAAGGCCTTTGATAAAAGGGCCTTCGTAGACGATTCCGCCGGCGGTTTGCAGCTTGCCTGTGCCGTTGGGTTGGTCATTGCGGAAGCTGCCTGTAAAAATGTCGCCATTGGGCAAAAGCAGGACACCTTCACCCTCTCTCTTGCCCTGGCGGAACTGTCCGTAATACTCCTCCTTGTCGGGCAGAATCTGGTGACCTTGGCCATCGGCTACTTCGTTCTTGGCCTCCCCTGTATACCTCGATCCGTTCGCGGCTGTGTACTGTACAAAGCCGCTTGGAGCGTCATCCTTGAATTCGCCTTCAAGGTGGCTGCCATCAGGCCAGCGGACGCTACCCCAGCCATCAAGTTTGCTGTTGAGGAAGCTGCCCTCATAGTGGAGGTACTGATTGTCTAGCCAGAAGTCGATGGTGCCGAGACCTTGCGCTTTCCCGTACACCATCGGCCCCGAATACCGCCCGGCAAGTTTGCCGTCATGAATCCAACTCAACACTCCTGTACCGTTCGCCTTGCCATCGTGGCAATCACCTGACCAGCTGATGAGATTGTCGCCACTGAGATCGCTCCCCCAGACCGCGCAGTTCGTGATCGGATCTTTCAACCACGAACCCGCTCCAGAGTTCACGATCTGTCCCGAATGACCCGCTTCTTGCGCGCAGACTCGGATACAGATCGCGCTGCATAAGACCACCAGAATTGGCGCATACATCTTCCATTTCATATTTCTCTCTCCCAATGATTGAGAAATGCCTGAAGCGCGCGACTACTTTGCGCGGTAGGTCACGTGGCCGTTCATCATCGTCAGTTCCACCTTCGTCGTGCTGATGTCGGCCGGAGGAATCTTGTACAGGTCTTTCTCCAATACAACGATGTCGGCCAGCTTTCCAACTTCGAGAGAGCCAATCTGCTTCTCCAGGTCCAATACGTATGCCGAGTCGAGCGTGTAAGCCTTGAGCGCCTGGTCCAGGGTGATGCGCTCGTTCGCCGGCGGCATGATGGGGGTGAATTGAATCTTCTCGTATTGCGGCAGAATGGCGCGTGTCAAGGCTACCTGTATTGCATCCAGCGGACGATAACTGGAGAAGTAGCCTGCCGCCGGCCAGTCTGTCCCGAATGCCAGACGGCCTCCGGCCTTCGATACCGAATTCATGCGGGCCCATTCAGTATTGACCACCTCGTTCCCGAGAATCTGTGTGACCTTCTCGCTGTACGGGTCAGGAGTGATCCACTGCGGCGAAGTCTGCATCGTGACATTGAGCTCTTTGAACCGCGGTACGTCCTGGTCGGTGATCAGCAGCGAATGCGCGATGGTGTGCCGCGAAGGGCTGTTGGGATATTGCTTCTCGGCCTCGGCTACGATGTCCAGATACGTGCGAATGGCGGCATCCCCGTAGCAGTGGCAGTGGGTATCCAGTCCGTTTGCCTGCGCTTTCAGGACTGCTGCCTCCATCAGCTTGGGATCGAGAAGGTAGTCGCCATAGAAGCCGGGCCGGTCGAAGTAAGGCTTCAGCAGCACAGCCGTGTGCTGGGCCTCTCCGCCGTCGGCATTAATCTTCAGGGCCCGGAACTGCACCAACTCGGAGTGATATTTGTCCCGCAGCTTCAGCGCAATTCCCGCCGGATCTTCTGTCGCGGGATTATTCCAGTAATAAGTGCCTACCACCCTGACAGGCAACTTGTCTTCTTTCTCTAAATTCTGATAACCATCCAAGCCGCTCTCGGTTGGCAGGGTGGAAATCCCGGCGTCAAACACGGCCGTAATGCCCGCTGCCGAAAACTTTGGCAACAACTCTGCTGTCTCAGCAATCTGGGCCTCAGGCGTAGGAGGGGTCAGTTTGGCCAGCACGGCTTGCTCCGCTGCAGTCTCAACCACCCAACCGGTAGGTTCACCGGTCTTGGGCTCCCGCTGGAAGTAGCTGAAGCCGGGCACCGGGTCAGGAGTGTTGGCGTTCACGCCTGCCAGCTCCAGCGCCTTGCTGTTGACCCATGCGCTGTGCACGTCAATCGCAATCAGGAGCACAGGACGGTTGGGAAACAGTTTGTCCAGATCGGCTTTGGTCGGGCCAGTGGTGGGGAAAAGGGTATAGCGCCAGCCAAAGCCGCGAATCACCTTGGCATCAGGATGGGCATCGGCCCACTTCTTCACCGATGCGAGCACCTCTCCCACCGTGTCGTACTGCAAGTCGGCACCTCCCGCGAACATCGCCAGCGTCGGGTGAATATGCGAATCGACGAACCCCGGCAGCAGCATCTGCCCATGCAGGTCAACGACCTGCGTCTTGTCGCCGATGAACGGTTGCACGCCCGCGTTCGTACCGACATACGAAATGGTTTTTCCTGTAACTGCGATCGCCTGCGCCGTCGGATTCTTGCTGTCTATCGTGTAGATCGCGCCGTTCTTGAAGACGTAGTCGGCCTTGTCGGTGGCTACTGCTGTGCATACGAACATCCCCAAGATGACGATTGCGAAAACGACGTGAGTGATACGGTTAATAATAGGGTTCATATCGCTTCTTCCTTTATTTGCTCGTCGCGTGATACTTAACTTCGCTCTAGTTGCCTACTCCGGCCTGGTACGTGAACCTTCCATTCATCATGGTCATCTTCACCCTCGTGGTGCCGATGTCGGAGGACGGAATTTTGTGCAGGTCTTTTTCCAGCACAACGATGTCGGCCAGCTTACCGACCTCGAGAGAGCCGATTTGCTTTTCCAGGTCCAACACGTACGCTGAGTCGAGCGTATAGGCTTTGAGTGCCTGGTCCAGCGTGAGGCGCTCGTTTACTGGCGGCATAATGGGCGTGAACTGCAGGTCGCCGTACTGCGGCAGGATGGCTCGGGTAATCACGATCTGGATTGCTTCAAGCGGGCGATAAGTCGAGTTGTAGCCTGCGGAAGGCCAGTCGGTGCCCAACGCGACGCGGCCTCCGGCCTTGAGGACCGAATTGACGCGACCGTATTCCGCAAACACAACATCCTCGCCCAGGATGTCCGTCGAGAGCCTCATGCTCGGATTCGGATCCATTGACTGTCCCGATGTCTGCATAGTGACGTTCAGCTTTGCCATGCGTTCCACTTCTTCATCGGTCAGGAACAGTGCGTGCGCCGCGGTGTGGCGAGACGGGCTGTTGGGATAGGCCTTCTCCGCAGCTTCAACCGCATCAAGGTAGGCCAGTATTCCACCGTCTCCGTAGCAGTGGCAGTGCGTATCAAGTCCGTTGGCACGCGCCTTCATTACAGCTGCGCTGACGAGTTTGGGGTCGAGCAGAAAATCACCGTGGAATCCCGGCCGATCGGCATAAGGCTTGAGCATGACCGCGGTATGCTGGGCTTCACCCCCGTCTACGTTGATCTTCAGGGCCTTGAGTTGCACCAGTTCGGAGTTGTACTTGTCGCGCAACTGAAGTGCGATCCCGGCCGGGTCCTTTATCTCGGGATTGTTCCAGTAGTAGCTGGCGACCACCCGAATTGGCAGCTTGTTTTCTTTTTCTAGATTCTGGTAACCGTCCATGCCGGCTTCGGTGGGTATGGCGACGATTCCTGCTTCAAATACGGCCGTAATGCCCGCTGCCGAGAAATCGGGCAGTCTGTCCTTCATCGCCTGAAGAGTTGACTCAATCGAGGGCGGCTGCAGTTTGAAGAAAACAGCTTTCATGGCCGCCACTTCCACCAGCCAACCTGTCGGTTCGTTGGTTTTAGGGTCGCGCTGGTACCAACTGAAGCCGGGTACGGGATCAGGCGTTGAGGCATTCACCCCGGCCAACTCAAGCGCCTTGCTGTTGACCCACGCGCTGTGGCCGTCATTGGGGAAGAGAATCACAGGGCGGTCGGGGAACAGTTTGTCTAAGTCTGCTTTCGTCGGTCCGGTGACCGGAAACAGAGAATAGCGCCATCCATAACCTCGGATCACCTTGGCATCAGGGTGAGCCTCGGCCCATTTCTTCAAGGATGCCAGCAACTGCTCAAGTGAGTTGGTCTGCAAGTCTGCGCCTTCCGCCATCAGCGCATTTTCGGGGTGAATATGCGAATCGACGAAGCCTGGCAATAACATCTGCCCTTTGAGATCGATGACCTGCGTCCTGCCGCCGACGAACGCCTGAACGCCTTCGTTGGTTCCGACGTAGGAAATGTGTTTGCCTGTGATGGCAATTGCTTGCGCCGTGGGATTCTTGCTGTCGATCGTGTAGATCGCGCCGTTCTTGAATACGTAATCTGCTTTGTCGGCTGCGAAAGCGCTTGCTGCGGTGGCTACTATAACGAGGACGGAAAAGCTCAGAATGACGACTACCTGCTTCCAAATTTTCATGGCACCTGCTCCATACGTTTCGCGTGTTCCTAAGCAAAATTGATAAAAACTCATGATTGCAACCAAGAACGAAAGTTCGTTGTGCACTCCATTACTTACTGCCTTTAGGAAACAGCAATGTGACTTGGAAACTCATCGACCAGGTCGGCATGCCGGCGGGCGTCATTGCATTGCCATAGAACGTTCCCGAGAAATCCACCGGGGCCTGGCCGATGTTTACGAGCCTTCCGACTCCCAACCCAAATGGCACAGTCCACACATTGCCGGCAGTGGCGCGCCAGTCGGCAGTGATAGTGGGCGACGAGTTCAGATACCAATCGTGCGGCAAGTTGTAGACCAGGAAATACTGCAGAGCCATGCGATTGACCGGAGGGCGTCCACCCGATCCGGCGACCGACCACACATTGCTGACCAGCGCGCCGACTGTCCACGCTCCCGGCTGTGCCAGCACAACCGCTGACGGCCCAAAGTCCAGCTTTCCCTGTCCGAGTATCTGGCTGGTAGCGGTAGGAATCACGACTGCCGGACCGGCTCCCCAGATCAGCGCGCCGGGGTTCTTCGGCGCAATGAAAAAGCTTGGATTCATGTCGCCCAGGCCAAATACACCGCCGCTCTTCTGGTCGGGATATGGCTGCCAAACGATGGGCTGGATGATGCGGGTGATAAGCATCCAGTTCTCGCCGAGGTTCAGCGGGATAACGGGCTGAAGGCTGATTACATTCTGGACGCGCCCGTATGGCGCAATTCCGGGATTGATGTTGTTCTGGATGGGAACGCTGATTAGGTCCGCTACGGGATTTTGAACGGCTTTGAGCAGAGCTTCGTCGGACTCCGCCGTCGTGGTTGCCTGGGATGCCGCGGGCTGAGCGGTCTGGCTCTGCGACTGGGCCACGCTTACTGAACAAGCCAGACCAAACAAAGCTATCGCCGCTAGCCACAGTGACGGACTACCTCTTACGACTTTCGCGGATTCGGTGCGCATCACGGTCGTCCTCTTTCGTTTACTCACAATCCAGCAACGGCTGCCTTTCATATGCTCTGCGTCCTTTCAAAACCTCACTTGCCCGCTGACTCCTGCATAAACTTCAGTACTGAAACTTCGATCACCCGGCTCAATCACCTGGAGATCAGCCGCGATGCGAAACCATCGCACCACGGCGAAGTTGTAGAAGGCCTCCATGCCCTGTTCATCGCCTAGTTTGAAATCGATTGTGTTTTCGAGGCCGCGCTTGAGGGTGTCGCTGAAGAAGTAACGGAAGTAGCCGATACCAGCGCGATCGAACGGTCGCTTCTGCAAGAATCCAGTTCCACCAAGTCCGACGAGGAGATTTCCTGCCAGGGGGTTTGGATTCGCGTCGGAGATCGAGGCTTGGGCAAACATGCCCCACCCGGTTCCAGGACGGCTCTTGTCTTGACGGAAGTATTGCTGAACCGCATAGCTGCCGAAGTAATAACCAGTTTTTGCACTTAGTATTTTTTGTGACTCAGGAGGGAGAACTAGCTGCGGAATGTCTTCCAGGTCGAAGCCCGTCTGGCTGGACGCCGCAAAGGTGATAGTGTGAAAGCCTTGCAAACCACGAATCTTTGCCGGGAAACGCGCCGAAATCCTGCCGGTAATGCCTTGCGTGCCCCATCCGTTGAGCCCTGACTTCTGTTGAGCATTCGTTGGGTCGTAAAGCATGAACGTGAACGTTCCGGGCTTGGTGCTGATGCTGAGATTCCCGCCTGTCATGTAGGGCGGCAATACTCCGCTGGGCGGCGCTGCGAAAGCGATATTCCAAAAGGTGTCGAGGCCTCCTCCGCCCAGAATGGGCGTGCGCGAAGGAGCATTAATCATGTCGAACTTGCCAATGCTGAGAGATACTCTCTCGCCGAATCTCTGCGTAAAATTGAGCGCCAGATCGCCGCCGGTCCCCACGTCCTGAGGGAACGCCAGCGCCGTGTTCTGGATGAGGACGGAACCTCCCATGCCGTTTACGTTGGCTCCGTCGTTCAACTCGCCGGTCAGGTTGATTGCGAAGCCTCTCCAGAGGTGGAGCTTGGCTCCGTCGAGAACCATTTTTCCCAGCATTTTGCCGCCGAGCCGCCAACTGTGATTACCGTCACCTGCAGTCAGGCCCTGCCCGAATTGTGTGTAGGTGACGGTCAAGTCGATGCCACGCTGGCGAAGAGATTCGAGCGGACTACCGGGCCCGTCGAGCAAGCCGGGGCGGTCTTGCAGCGGCATTCGCTGCAAGACTGCGGGGGTGCTGGTGGCGTTGCTATCGCTGGACTGTGCAGCAGCCTGACCGCATAGCACCCATCCCAGTAGCAGCAACGTGATCACCGGCAACTTCGATAAATGCCTGTCGAGTATCACGTCTTGTATCGTCTCCCGCGCGGTACTTGAATTGGGCGCTAGCTGGCTAGTAGTGCAAGCCAACCGCCATCGGACGAACATTGCTGAGGTTGGCGAAAATGCTTTGAAGTAAGCAACTTGCAGATCATGGTTGTAAGACATTTCAAAGGGCGGGGGTTCAAAGTTCAAACTTGAAACTCATTCTTGAAAAGACTGGCAGGCTGCCTTGTCAGTTAAGTCGTGCATCGCTCGCTCGGTCGTTGAGAACCTATCTACAGTGCAGCCGATGGCTCGTAAGTGCTAGCTTTCCGGTGGTATATCTATGCTATTTTTGGCAGCCACATCACGCCTTTTTGTGCCGCAGGTCACTGCCGCCGTAATGGTTACTCGCAATACTGACAGTGAACAAAGCTTCTAGGGTGTCTTTCCGCCAAGGGGCCGTGGAATGCGGCTTAGTGTAAAGATCGTAGCCGTCAGTGTCCGAACACGGTATGTATCCATCGTTTAGCGGTTCTGTGCCCGAAGGTAAGCCGTATGATCAACACCAGAATCTTGGTAGCAGAAGATGACGATAGAATCCGTGCGGCAACCAGCGGCGCTCTGACAGGGGCCGGCCATGAGGTCGTACAAGCGCGTGACTCGACGGAATGCCTCGCGAAGTTCCAATCGACCCGACCCGATATCACCCTGCTTGACTGTTTTCTCGGCGATGGTACGGCTCTGGACATTATCCCCAAGCTGAAGGGCATTTATCCCGCGCCGGTATTTGTCATCACAGGGCAAGGCACGATCGACTTGGCCGTGCGCAGTATGCACTTGGGTGCCGACCAATTTCTGACAAAGCCAGTGGAGTACCGGTCCCTACTGTCTCTGATCGACAAGACCTTGGAGAAGGAGCGCCTGAAGCGCACGCACGATGTACATTGGGCGGCCCGACGGCGGCGCAGGCTTGACCCTTTCCTCGGCATCTCAAAGAGCATTCAGCAACTGGCGGAAGACGCGCGGAAGTTTATCAACTATGACATTCCGATATTGATCTATGGGGAGACTGGAACGGGAAAAAGCGTTCTAGCGGCATGGCTGCACGAAAACAGCTTCCGGCGAGAGGAGGCATTTGTCGACATCAATTGCGCTTGCCTCTCCAAAGATCTTTTGGAAAGCGAGTTGTTTGGCCACGAAAAGGGGGCTTTTACCGGCGCAGTCACTGCGAAGGCTGGTCTGCTGGAGATGGCTCATAAAGGAGTAGCGTTCCTCGATGAAATCGGTGATATGGATGCCGGCGTTCAGCCAAAACTGCTGAAGTTCGTAGAGGATGGGGTCTTCCGGCGACTCGGAAGCGTGCGCGACATCAGGGCAGACCTGCGCCTTATCTGCGCTACGCATCAGAATGTGCAGTCACTGGTTGCTGCCGGCCGGTTTCGACTCGACCTTTTCTTTCGAATCAGCACCGCCTGTCTTCGCATCCCGGCCCTTAGGGAGCGCAGAGAAGACATCCCTCTCTTCGTTCGTCATTTCATTAATGAATTGCGGCAGGAACTGGCCGGTCCGAAGTTGGAGATAACAGATTCCGCACTGCATGCATTGCAGGTCCACGACTGGCCGGGAAACGTCCGCGAACTGCGGAACGTTTTGGAAAGGGCAGCCATTGTCGCGGACCATAACACCATTGATCTTGAGCACCTCGTCTTCCAACTGGGTTCTTTTCTGACTGGCCGCACAAGCGAAGATAAGGCCTCAGGACCGGAAGATATAAGCCTTAAACAAATGGAAGCAGCGCACATCGCCAAGGTGCTTGAAATGAGTGGTGGGTCGGTGGAGCGAGCGGCTTTGCAACTCAGAATCGCCAAGACCACCCTCTACTACAAAATCAAGGCTCACGGAATCAAAAACAGATCGGAGAAGCCGATACCAGTTTGCTGACTATCGGATGGAGTTGCTGTAAACGATCAAGCTGCCGTCGGGTATTGCTGACCGACACGTGGTTCGTGAATCACGGTCACTCAACTCTACGTCGGCCGGTGGTACCATCTGGCTAGTTGCGAGGACCGATTGTTCCGTCCCCCTCCTCTCGGAGCTGGCATGAGCAGTCCGCGTGCGGTAACGGAATCCTACTTGGGCAAGTCTGGACGCAAGCCGAGTTCGGTCGATACGTCGCCTACAGTAATCTTCCAACTTCGGCAGAATCCGGACGGAACAAACACCTTCCCTTTTGGCAGTCCCTCTATCGAGGGATTCTACGGATTACCTCCTGAGTTACTGGCTGCGGATGCTAGGCCGGCACTCGCCCGCGTGGTGAAAGAGGACCTCATAAGGGTACAGGCCCTGATGTCCCAGTGCGTCGCCAAGATGGCGCCTTTGGAGTGTGAATTTAGAATCAACACTCCCGCGAATGGACTGCGCTGGATGCGAGCCCGGGCGGTGCCTTTTCGCCAAGAAGACGGAGCAATTCTCTGGCACGGGTCCTTCAACGACATCACATCCCTGAGAGCCGAAGCGGCGAAGTCTCGTCGAAGAGAAAAGCAGGTCCGCACCTACGTTGAGTCTGCACCCGTAGCGATCTTTACGATCGACGGTGAGGGCAGAATCGCTAGTGCCAACCCCGCAGCGAGGCGAATGCTCGGCTACGATCTCAGAACTCTCCTCCGCCTTACACTGTTTGACCTCCACCTGCCTGCAGACGCGCCATCGGTCCGAGACATCCTTGCCGGACTTCGATTGGGAAGGGAGGAGTATCGAGAGTTTATTTGGCAGCGCTCGGACCGACAGAAGATTTGGGTACAGCTGCACTGCGTGAGACTTAGCCGAATATCTTATTTGGCGTTCTGTCACGAAATCACCCAACGCAAGCAAGCGGAGATAGAATTACGTGACACGCGCGAGATATTAGCATCGTTCATCGAATATGCTCCCGCTTCCATCGCCCTGCTGGATCGGAGCATGCGCTACCTGTGCAGCAGCCTGATGTGGAGGATCTGCACAGGGCTGGCTACTGAGCCACTGCTCGGCAGATGCCACTACGACTTGTTTCCAGACCTCCCTCCGGTTTGGACTGACGCTTACCAAAGGGGTTTGAAGGGCGAAACGGTCAAGGGCGAAGATACCTGGGTTCGCAGCAATGGCAATAGAATACGGCTGCGATGGGAGGTTCACCCCTGGAAGCAGAGTAGTGGCAACGATACCGACGGCATCATCCTGGTTCTCGAAGATGTAACCACTGTCCGGGAAACACAGACACAGTTAGAGCAGGCCCAAAAAATGGAAGCATTGGGCCAGCTGGCCGGCGGTATCGCACACGACTTCAACAACCTGCTGCAAGTAATTCAGAGTAATTGCGAGATATTGGAATCGAAGCTTGGCGCGGAACATCTCGGCAATTCCTATCTCGGCGAGATAGCCGAGACAACACGGGAAGCGGCAGGTTTGACTAGCCACTTGCTGGCATTTAGCCGGAAACAGCAACTCTCTCCCACAGTTTTCGACCCGGGCGACGTCCTAAGCGTTACAGTGAAGATCCTGCGACGCGCCCTCGGTGGAAACATAGAATTCGTGCTGCGCCAGGACGAAAGGATGTGGTGCATCATCGCCGATAAGGACCAATTCTCCCAGATATTGATGAACCTGGCCGTTAATGCTCGTGATGCGATGCCGGAAGGCGGCACTTTGACGCTCACGGCTCACAATGAAGTGATCCTCCCAGGCTCACCCATTGCCGAGAAGTGTGCTCCGGGTGAGTACATATTTTTTACTATGCAGGACACCGGTGTGGGTATGGACTCATACGTCTTAGAACATATGTTCGAGCCCTTCTTTACTACCAAAGCAGTCGAACATGGAACCGGGTTGGGCCTTGCAACTGTTCATAAGATCGTCACGGCTATGGGCGGAAGAATTTGGGCGGAAAGCGAGGTGGGCGTGGGAAGCTGTTTCAGTGTCTACATACCGCGTGCCGATAACGCCGTCGCGGCCGAACTCTTGGTGTACGACGACCAAGACTTGCGAGGAGACGAAACCCTGCTAGTGGTGGATGATGAAGACAAGATACTGCGGATTGTTGCGAGTCTGCTTTCTCCGCTCGGATATACGGTATTAACAACAGATCCGACCGCAGCGGTAGAGAAGCTGACGCAACATCAGGGTACGATAGACCTGCTGATAACTGATGTCATGATGCCAGCCATTAATGGTCCCGAGTTATGCCAGAAGCTCACCGCGCTTTGCCCCTCTCTTCGCACCATGTACATGTCCGCGTATGTCGATGAGGCGTCAGTGAAGACCGGTTTGCTCGAATCCTCGCCCTTTATGCTGCGGAAGCCATTCACGTTCTTGGAACTTGCAGGCGCGGTGCGTCAGGCCCTCACGGATAGCAGTTGATGTATGAATTGCCATTCCTGATGAATGTCGGCTGGGTGACAGTTCGGCGCTAAGCGAGCACTCAACGGCCCTATCATAAGAGCATTCGGTTGTCGTTTCTTAAACGGGAAGTCGAATCGACATAGGAATCTGCTGATGGGCATAAGGCTGCTAGCCGGAAGATTTCCGGCGACAGTTGATGGGCAAACACTCCCCGCGAATCGGCGTGTTTACGAATGCTCTCCTTTCATCTGGCTCTATGACGCCCTACGCTTTCTTGTGACTTAGGTGGGTCGTCCGCTCTCAGCCGGCGGCTAGCGACTACACGTCAACCTGGATTAATTCCGAGTGGCTGGCAATGAGGTCGTCACCGACCCGCTGCGTTTGTGATCAGATCTCGGATGCTGCACACGTCTGCTGTAAACTCAACTCTCTTTGGAGATCGTCTAAATGAACAAGGAGGGAAGATGCGCAAGTTGCTTATCGCTCTGATTTTCGCCGGGACCTTGTCATCGGCAGCTCATTCTCAATCGAATCCGCTGTGGCACACCCAAAAGATCAAGAACTATCTTCCTCACATGACTTGGCCTGAAGTCGACGATCTGCTATCGCGAACGGACATGGTCATCATTCCAGTCCCGGCCATCGAGCAGCATGGCCCACAGCTACCCATTGGAACCGACTATTTTAGCGGGGAAGAGTTGGCCAAATTGATCGCGCAAAAAACGGACGTGCTGGTTGCGCCCATTCTGCTGCCAGGAATATCGCCATATCACATGGAGTTCCCCGGCACCATCACACTCTCCGAAGATACCGTGCAGCGAGTCTACTTTGAAGCGGCGCAGAGCCTGATACATCACGGTTTTCGCCGGTTCATGATTCTAACGAGTCATGCTGGAAATCGGAACGTATCGCGCTACATTATCGATCGCATCAATCAGGAGACACCCGGAATTGCCGTCGAGTTGAACGACGCCGCAGGCCCATTTTTTGAGAGCCCAAAGCGCCAAGCAGTAAAGAAATTTGATCGCCATGCCGGAGTTGGAGAAACATCTGAGGGTTTGTATTTGTTTCCGAGCCTGGTGGACCTCAGCAAAGGAGGCCCGAACCAAGTGACGCTTCCCGATCATCTCGAGAAGGTTCTGCCAGAAGTGATCGCCGGAGATGAGACAGCCAATACGATCTTTCTCGCTGAGGCGCTGAAACCCAAGGACACCGGGAAGCATACCTCAACTCGGGAAATGACGACGACTGGGGTTTGGAGCGAGCGGGATACCCGTGAAGCTACAGCGGATCGGGGTCGCGAAGACAGCGAGGCTTTCGTTAATGCCTCCGTTAAATTCATCGAATACTGGAGAGTGTCGAAGCCGCTCAAGCCATTAGCGGAGCGTCGCGATTACTGAGTGTGGGACACAGTCTATCCTCAGGCAAGGAGATTCACCGATGGCGAAGACAGTTTTGATTACAGGTTGCTCTGCAGGTATTGGGCGGGCGGTGGCGGAGTCATTTGCTGACAGAGGGTGGAATGTAGTGGCGACGATGCGGTCGCCGGCAGCGGCTCAGAAGCTAGCGGCACGCAGGAATGTGCTGGTGACGGCACTCGACGTGACGGATGAGGGCTCGATTAGCGCATCCGTCAAGGAGGCTGAGGAGCGCTTCGGCGCAATTGACGTGTTGGTGAATAATGCCGGGTTTGGAGTGTATGGGTTGTTGGAAGCGACTGCGGTCGAGAGCATTCGGAAACAGTTCGAGACGAACGTGGTGGGCCTGCTGGCAACGACGAGGGCCGTGATTCCTGGGATGCGCAAGGCTCGTACCGGGGTGGTGGTCAATGTCGGCTCGATCGCGGGAAAGATGAGCTACCCGCTGGGGACGATGTACAACGGCACGAAGTTCGCGGTGGAGGGAATATCCGAGGCGCTGCGGTTTGAACTGCGCGAGATCGGCGTGCGTGTGAAGCTGGTTGAGCCGGGAATCATTTACACAAACTTTGCGAATGCGATGGAGTTCAACAACGACGAATCGCTAGCGGAGTATCAAGCCTTGGTGCAGAGATTCGGTACGGCGATGGAAGAGCTGTGGAAGAATGGGACGGATGTCGCCGTGGCTGCCCAGACGATCTACGAGGCGGCGACCGACGGCAGCGACCGGCTGCGTTACCTGATCGGTGAGGATGCAAAGTCGTGGGCAGCGATGCTGGCGGGCATGGACGGCGAGCAGTATTTCGCGGCTATGAGTGGGATCTTCAATCTGTAGTATGGGAAAGCATGCGAGTGAGTCGGAGAGCGCTGAATGCAAGGCCGCTTTCGGCCGTTTGCTCCTAACGGGCCTTCGACCACGTTCTTTGTCGGACGAAACCGGTGGGTGCCTGGGTCTTTCGGCGTCAAGGAATTCATCTATGTCGGCAATCAGCTGTCGCCGTAGTATTGAGCTTGACTTGGCCGTATAACGCTAGGGCCTTATCGGAAGCGCCCCGGCGTGAAAACGCGGCGAACGGACGCTCCCGTAATTGCAGGCGGGCACTTTCGATAAGGTCGTTTGAAGGAAGCCGCTGGCACCACGGAAGCGCTCATATGGGATTTCAATGTTGGTGAGTGCCTCGAAGGCGGGGTAGCAGGCTTGGTTGCTTTAAGGCAATCCAGCAGAGCCGCTTGGTAATAGAGCGGAGATGGCGTGTTGAGGCCTTTACTTAGGCAGTTGGAACGATAGTTTTCGGCTGCCAGGCACACGTATTGTGCGCACGCCGAAGCGGACATGGTTTTCGTCAAAGGAACCGCCTGGTTAGGAGCTATCAAGGATATAGACCTGGTGCCCTTGTTCTTGCTGGATCTGGGTGGCGGTAAGCAACTCCACAACGCGCATTGGGCTGCCGCAGACTGGACACTGCCAGACAGCGGTTGCAACGGGGTTCGCTTCGGCAGGCGGGGGCGCGACCGCTAGTAACCTCCGGCAAAGCGGCAGCAACTGTCGGCGCCGGCGATTAGCCAACCAGCCAAAGTAGCGAATGCGTGGCAAACCCTTGGGCAGAACGTGCTGTAAGAACCGGCGCAGGAACTCTTCTTGCGTCAGGGTCATGGCACGGCACGCACTGTGACGCGCGTAGTCCTTCCAACGAAAGGTGACGTGATCGCCATCCAGCGAGAGAAGGCGATGATTCGAGATGGCCACTCGGTGGGTATAGCGGGCCAGGTACTGCAGCACGTGCTCGGGCCCGCCAAAGGGAGGCTTTGCATAAACGACCCAGTCCTCCCGAAACAGAGTGCGCAAGAAGGCTGCGAATGCCTTCTCATTCGCCAACGACTGACACGGGCCAAAGAAGGCAAGTTGCTTCCGCTGAAAAGCCCGCCGTAATCCGGCCACAAACTTCCCGCGGAAAACGCGGCTGAGTACTCTCACCGGTAAAAAGAAGTGGGGCGCGGAGCGGATCCACCGCGAGTGATCAGGCGACACTCCCCCGCCGGGTACGACACAGTGTATGTGCGGATGTCGCTGCAGAGTCTGTCCCCAGGTATGCAGAATACTGAGAAACCCGATCTCGGCACCGAGGCGAGCCGGATCGGCCGCAACTTCCAGCAGGGTTGCGGCACTGGCATCGAACAAGAGTCCGAATAGATACCGCTTGTTTTGCCAGATCAACGGGACCAGCGCGTGCGGCACGCTGAAGACCAGGTGAAAGTAGCCAACCGGCAACAGTTCCCGTCGCCGGGCGCACAACCACTTCTCCCTGGCATTGGTTTGGCACTTTGGACAGTGCCGGTTTCGGCAAGAGTTATAAGAGATGGCCTGATGCCCACAGCGAACGCATTGATCGCGATGCCCGCCGAGTGCGGCCGTGCGGCAACGCGCGATGGCGCGAAGCACTTTGAGCTGGGTCCAGGTGAGCGAATCGCAATAACGTTCGAGGAACTTGTCTCCTGTCCTGCGGATGATATCGGCCACCTCCCAGGGTGGTCGTGTCATGCCGGATAGTCGTCCGGCCGCTTTCGTGAAAAGCGTTGGCTAGTGACGTTGATCTGATCCAGCGGGTTCGGTGCGGCGTGCAGGTGGCGCTGCGACATGTGGAGATACCGAGTGGTATGTTCCAGGTGTGCATGGCCCATCAGAAGCTGGATCGTCCGCAGGTCGGTTCCTGATTCCATCAGGGTTGTCGCGAAGCTGTGGCGGAGTGTATGTGCGCCAACCCTCTTCTTGATCCCGGCGCGCTTGGCGGCTTCGCTGCAGATGTACCAGATGGTGTGATCGGAGATTGGCTGCTCGATCCCACGCTGTCCTTCCGTGCTGGGAAACAGATAAACCTTGGGCCGCTTCCATCGCCAGTACTCACGTAAAGCTGCGAGCAGTTTCGGTGTCATTGGCACATCACGATCTCGCGAACCTTTGCCCAGGCGAACATGGATAACCATCCGTTCGCTGTCCACTTCGCGCACCTTGAGCAGGGATGCCTCCATGCGGCGAATGCCCGTAGCATAGAGAACCATGAGGATGGTGCGATGCATCAGGTTCGGAGCCGCCTCGATCATGCGGCTGACTTCTTCAGGACTCAGCACCACCGGCAGTTTTCGGGGAGTCTTGGGAAAGATCAAGTCATCGTAGGCGATGTCCCGCCGCTTCAGTGTCTTCTTGTAGAGAAAACGCAGCGCCGACATGCGTCCTTCGACCGTGCCGGGAGCAAGCTTATTTCGGGAGTAAGTACGTTTCGAACTGACGGATCTCGTCGCCGCCCAAGCGTTCCGGCGATTTTCCGAAATAATCCGCGAACTGTTTGATTGCGAGGATGTAGCCGCGAGTCGTGGCTGGCGAGTAGTTACGGCGCTGGAGTTCGTCCAGCACGCGTTGGCGAAGTGAGGTCACAGAAATCTCCTTTCTCTGTGACCCACACTATGTCACCTACTCCAATAATGCTGGGCCCGCCGTACGCGGTAGCGTCCGCCGCGCCAGCGGGTTAGTTCAAACGGCCAACTCGGACGAGTACGAACGAACCTGGTGTACAAGGCGTGTACAAGCTGGTGTAAATCTGGACGATTTAGCTCGCGCAGCACATCTTGTTATCAGCAACTTACTGATGCTGTGTTGCGCACGAGCTTATGAGGAATACCAGGACCGCAACGAGTAACGATCGCTTTCGTCCTCTCAGGTGTTTCTCCGCATATCTGCGATTCGTACAACTTTCGTCAACAGCTCTAGTACCTAGTCCCTTAGACGCGTACTAGGCATTCATGCCCATTGTTCCAGAGTAGATGCGTCCGTAATCTCCGGCTTTCAAGGAGGGACAATGCAACAACGCAATCATCTACTTTTCATACTCGCTTCTTTCCTGTTCGGTGCCGCTTCGCTGGCATCGGCCGTCACCGTCAATCTAAGTTCACCAACCAACAACTACAATGGAACCTCCCCGGTCCAGGTAACCGCAACCGCTACCAGCAATACGAAGATCACCGGTTGGGCAGTGTACATCGACAGCCAGGTCGCGTATCAATCGGGATCGAGTTCCGTTAACACGCAGCTCAACGTCGCTCAGGGTAGTCATCAGTTTGTGATTCGCGCATGGGACGCCAACGGAAAATGGGGCGACGTATCGGAAACGATCACCGTCAACGGCGGCAACAACGGCGGCTTGCCGACTCCTCCGCCGTGGGCGAAGGTATTCAGCAATGTTCATCGTGGCGGATCGTGGGGGTCCTGTCATGATCCGGGCTGCGCCGGCGGCAGCGGCAAAGGAACTTACTGGATGGCACAGAACCAGTCCAATCCCTCGCTGAGCGGAGCCAGTACTGAGTTCTTCAACTCCGGCGTCTGGGCAAACGCGCTGTTCTGGCATGGGCTCGGCGCCAATAGCTCACAACGCAATTTTCTTATCGATTATTACTTGTACGTTGACAACGCCTCCCAGGGGGCCGCGCAGTCATTGGAGCAAGAGTCCTACCAGTTCGTCAGCGGATGGAACTACATGATGGGCACGCAGTGCGATGTCGGCACCGGCGTGTTTGACACCTGGGACATGGCCGCCAACCACTGGTATGGAACCTCGGTTCCCTGCCACAACTTCACGCCCAATACCTGGCACCACATCCAGTGGTACATCACGACCGATACCAATGCTAAGAAATACACCTACCATGTACTGGTGGTGGACGGCCAATCGCATACCCTCAACATCACCCGCAACGCCGCCCGAACAGGATGGAGCGACAACGTCGGCATCCAGTGGCAACTAGACGTCAACGCCAGCGGCGCCGGCTACCACGAGTGGATCGACAAAGGCACGCTGACCATCTGGTAGAGAAGGTAGAGCTGGCCTTCAGGCCGGCGTCCATGTCCTCGAAAACACGTGAGGGCTTCAGCCCCGGACGCACAAGGGCTCGGTCGCAAGGTCGGGCCCTTCTTCTTCGCGTTGGAACTGCTGTACCTTTCCGTATTCTCGCCCTTGCTGTCTTCCCTCGACCGAAGAACCAGCAGATTGTTGTGCGACCGCCGTCACGCCGCCGCTCTTGACAGAGTGCCGGGGGGGGGGGGTAAACTTTCTTCCACCCGCAGGCAGTGGTTCCGCTCTTGGCTGGTGAGGGGCATTCCCGATCCAGTCATGCCGAGTTGTGTGACGAAGTTCAACCTTGCAGTCGAAGCGTAAGGGGCCTTCGATGAAATCATCTGCGGTGGTTGTAATGTTTTGCTTGACTCTCGGTGTTAACCTTCCAGTGCGAGCGCAAGCTCCGGGCAGCGGTGTCGGCGCGACTTACCTCGCCTCGATCTACGGCGTGAAGTGCGACGGTTCAACCGATGACACTACAGCGCTGCTCGCCCTCGTCCATTTGGTTCACACCAGTTCCATGAACGGTGGAGGGACAATTGTCCTTCCTTCAACGGGCAATTGGTGCAAGATATTAGGTTCGTTAGACGACGGGGGTAACGGATGGCCGGCCGAGGTGAATCTTGTGGGGTGCGGGATGTACGGATCGCAAAGTAGTTCGGCGCCGGCGAGACCGGCTTGCGGGCTAGATCTGGAATTGAACGATACCACGGCAAAGATAAGACTGATAACCCAGGGACAAACGATATTTCGTGACCTGGCGATCGTGGATGAGAACAGCACCGGAGATTGTACTGATGCCGTCCTTGGCTCGCCATTCTTTCTTATTACCGAAACCGTAGTTCACTTTCAAAATGTAAGTATCTCGGGCGCAAAGAGCAAACTGAACGCCTGCAACGATGCATTCATTTTGGGTAACAGGACTGTCGTAATGTGCGGAGGATCAGGACTAAGCGCATGCTTCGAAGGCTATGGGAGCACGTTTCAGAACATCTATACGGCCAACGCTCGGCGTATCGCCCTCTTTAACACTGCCGCAAATGGCACGGATTGGGACTATGTGCTCGCTGATTCCACGAACGGCAACAAAATCAGCGGAGTGCTGGGCTCGGCGTTTGAGTTCAACTCCCCTAATACCGTCGGAAACGGCGGCGAGCCTTACGGCAATGTATTCAAGAACCTGGCGATTGAGCAGGGGGACACGGCTCAACAGAACTATCAATACGCCCTCGACATAATCCAGCATGCTGGACCAAACTCCGTCTTTGGTATCTCGTGTTCTGACGTCCCTATGGGTGTCAACCAGCCCTGCGTTCACATCGGCTCAACCGATGTCTATCCTCAGATGGTGCTCGGCTGCAGCACGAACTCGACCCCTCTCTTCCCAGGCTGCGTAGCGATGGACGGCATTGGTAGTTACCCTGATATTGTGGCTGATCTTTATAACAGCAATCCAGCCTTCTATTCACGAAATTACTATGGCGGGAACCTGGGGACAAGTAGCCACCCTTTCAGTTATCTGCGTTTGTCCGGTGGGATCGATTCGCCGTCTAAGATGACCGGTATCCCGAATGTGGATAAGTTCGGAGGCATTGTCGGATTTAGCAACACGACTCCTAATCCATTCGCGGCGCAGGTGTATCCGCTATTCTCAGATAGTCCGATGAGTACCGTTGGCTTCACTGTGTTTCCAATTGAAGCATGGCTTGGGCAGTTCACTTTTTACACCAGCACCTCCAATGGCGCTTCACCAATTCAACTGCAACCAATCTATTCGGTCGGCGGGGCCGTGCAGCCGTCCCCAATTGTATTCAGCATCCCGGCCGGAGCTAGCTCCGGTTACAACCTTACAAATGCTCCTCCATTCTATGTGTCAGCAGAGGATCAAATCGATTTCCAGGGTGTCAACGGATCTCCCAGCGGTGCTACTGTCAATGGCTTCACCGCCAACATTATGGGTAGCACCGACACGGTTCTGGGAACCTACTACAACGGAACAGTAGCGGCACCATCTGGCACAACTTACTTCACCAGCTTCTCCCAAAAAGCAGGCTGGGCGAATACCGGCGCCGCTAATGAAAAGCTTGCCTATACAGTGGTGCCCTTTACCTACATCGCACACGATCTGTGCGTCTACACCAACAGCCCGCAACCCTCGAGTGGAGATTTGGAGATTACGCTGCGTCAAAACGGCGGAAGTGTTGCTCCTATGGTTACCATCCCGATAAATGGTGCCGCTGGTGCTTGGTGCGATGCCCATTCATTCACATCTAGTACGACAGGGGATCAACTTGATTTGATGTTAGTCAACCACGCCAGCGCTTTAAGCGCGAACATCGTCAGTATCACACTAGGCATGACGCCTACGTCCCCGGCCACAGGGATGCTTATCTTCGGTTTGGGTGCGATAGGCGCCATCTCGACGGGCTCCACCGATCACTATTTTGCACCATTCGGTGGAAGCAGCAGCGTGACAACCACGCTGGCAAATGCGCAAGTGGCTGTGCCTCGGGCGATTAACGTCAAGAACTTGCACTGCTGGGTCGTCGCGTGCCCAAGTACCTCGGCCACATTCAAGGTGTTCCAAAATGGTGTTTTTCCCACGGGAGGCCTGACTAAGACCATCCCATCTGTTTGCATGCCTAATACTGACTATTCCGATACTACTAATATGATGTCTTTTATGCCCGGCGACACAATCGAACTAAACGAAAATCAGAGCAGTTCCCCTACTGGACCAACGGTCGCCTCGTGCACAGTGGAGCATGATTAGAGCGAACTGCCCCCGTAAGGGCAGAGAGTTCGAGACGGGAAGCGATTCGGAATTTTCGAAGGAGATGGTTATGACAAATCCTGGACAGTTTATGAATGCGGCGCGCCGCTCCGCTGTAGTGGGATCACGCACGGTATTGCTGCTGGTGCTCAGTTACGGAGTAGCGGTTCTAGTCGCCTCGGCTGCGCAAGCCCAGACGCTCACCACGATTCATGCATTCAACGGAGTGAACGGAGAGGCGCCGGCTTCAGGAGTAACTCTCAGAGCTGGTGCCCTTTATGGCACGACACTATGCACACGCAACTGTAATGGTAACGGATCCGTATACCAGATAATTCCCGTGGGATCGAACTGGTACTTTACCCCCATCTCATTCTTTTCAGCGGGCGGAAGTCTTCCCGAGGCTAGAGTAGTTTTCGGTCCGGATAATCGCCTCTACGGCACAACCACTCTGGGCGGCGCTCAGGACTATGGCCTCGTTTTCAGTCTCACACCCCTAGCCACGATTTGCAAAACGGCAAACTGCTTTTCGACCGAGAAGGTGCTGTATCAGTTCACGGGCAGCCCTGACGGGAAGGAGCCTGGCAATGGCGACCTCGTGTGGGATTCGATGGGCAATATCTACGGAACCACAGATGCGGGAGGTACCTCCGACCTCGGCACAGTCTTTCAGATGACAAAGTCGGGAAACGATTGGACAGAGACACCAATCTACAGCTTCGCGGGGCCGGATGGGCTGGGGCCTGTGGGCGGCGTTATTCTCGACAGCAATGGCAACCTGTTTGGCACAACCGCTGAAGGTGGCTTGTACGGCGACGGGACGGTTTTCGAGTTGACCTATGACGGTGTTGGCTGGACAGAGGCTGTGCTTTATAGCTTCCAGCAGCAGAGCGACGGGTGGTTTCCTTACGCGAGCCTGGTGATGGACAACGCCGGGAATCTCTACGGCACAACCAGCGACGGCGGCCCCAGCGGTGGTGGAACCGTGTTCGAGTTGTCGCCCATGGGGAACAGTTGGGCTTTCACCCTGCTGTACAGCTTTACGGGACAACAAGGGAAGCAATGTGGCCCGCAGGCGTCTCTGTCATTTGACGGTTCAGGTAATCTGTACGGAACAACGGTCTGCGACGGCGCAAATAATCTGGGAAACGTCTTCAAGCTGACGAACACGCAGAACGGCTGGGGGTACACCTCGTTTTACGACTTCACTGGCGGCTCCGATGGCTCATACCCCGTCAGCAACGTGACCATCGATACCGACGGCACTTTTTACGGCACCGCAGAGGGCGGTGGCAGCCTAACCTGCAATCCCCCGCTAGGCTGCGGCACCGTGTGGATGATCAAGCCGTAGCGGGATCGTGGCCGCTCGTCACACTAGTATGTGACGAACTCGCTTGGCGCCCAAGCCTCAGTTGCGTAGAATCGCAACGTTGAGGGCGAGGGAGAATTGTCTCCCTCCCTATCTTGCTCTTTTGCGAGGATTCGTTACGCAACCAGGCCGTCATAGCACCTGTTGGCCGCTGTTAACTACTTCTAAACTCATCCAACCCTTCCATCCTAAGAAAATCACAGCTAAGTCCTTATTCCGGAATATTTTGCCTGTAACCCCCACGCGCTCAAGATTTTGCAGAGAAACTTTCAAAACTGCTGATTGTTTTCAATATTTTAGGGCAGGG
Source organism: uncultured Acidobacteriaceae bacterium (assembly GCA_963846795.1). Lineage (GTDB taxonomy): Bacteria > Acidobacteriota > Terriglobia > Terriglobales > Acidobacteriaceae > CAVVDY01. Next base: position 136,334 of record CAWJXJ010000006.1, on the reverse strand, counting down.
CGGGGGGAGGGGGGTAGGGGGGTACCCAGGATTCCATAAGCAAATCTCTGTCGCCGAACCTTGAGGGTTATTTTATCGATGAGTTAACCCAGCGGTTCGCAAACAAGATATTCACTGGGGAATCACCGCCGCTTAGCTACTTCGGCGAAATGGGCAAGATCGTCCAACTACACCCCCACCACTTCCCTCTTCTCCACCTTCGCTTCGCGCAGGTATTTCGCGGCTTCTTCCGGAGGCGTTGGGTTTTGGTAGAAGCCGGTTCCCCACTCGAAGCCGGCGGTTTTGGTGAGGCGGGGCATGAACTCGATATGCCAGTGATAGTAGTCCAGGGAGGCTTCCTGGACGGGCGCAGTGTGGATGACCAGGTTGTAGGCCGGCGAATCCAGTACCTGATCGGCGCGGGTCAACAGGCTCTTCAGCGACTTGGCCAACGACTCGTACACCTGCGAGGAAGAGTTCTCGAATGCCGACTCGTGCCGCTTCGGCAGCACCCAGGTTTCGAACGGAAAGCGCGGAGCATAGGGCGCGATCGTGAGAAAGCTGTCGTTTTCGCTGACCACGCGAATGCCGGCCTCGGTCTCCTGGCGAACGATGTCGCAGAACACGCAGCGCTCTTTGTAAACGTAATACTGCTTGGCGCCTTCCATCTCCTCCAGCACATGCTTGGGGACGATGGGCAGCGCGATGAGCTGGCCATGCGAGTGTTCGAGCGTCGCGCCGGCGGCCTTTCCGTGATTCTTAAAAATCAGGATGTACTTAAAACGCTTGTCCTTCTTCAGGTCGAGGATGCGGTCGCGGAAGGCCCATAGCACGTCTTCGATGCGCTTCTCCGACAAGTCAGACAAGCTGAGGTCGTGGTCCGGGGTTTCGATGATGACCTCATGCGCACCAATGCCGTTCATCTTGTCGAACATGCCTTCGGCCTGGCGGCTCAAGCTGCCTTCGATTCCCAGCGCCGGGAACTTGTTGGGAACGACACGAACCGTCCAGCCCTCTCCGTCGGCCCCCGCGCCGTTGGGCCGATAGGCCAGCACTTCCGCGGGCGTCTTGCTCTCATTACCGGCGCAAAATGGGCAGAATCCGGTCTTTTTCGCAACCGGTTCGCGAACGAAATCCGCCGGCCGCTTGGCGCGGTCGGTGGAGACAATTACCCATCGCCCCACGATCGGGTCTTTCCTCAGTTCAGGCACAGCAACCTTCCTTCAGAGCGATCATCACCGCCCAGCTCGTGTTCTCTCTTCCGTTATTCACATCGGCAAACTGCATCCTACGGTCAAGCAGTGCTGGCGAGCGGGCGCTCAATCGGACATCTCGGCACTGGACGCGAACCGGCACCGGGGGCAGCGACGTTCGCAAACTTTAGATTGTACAGAATCTAACAGCTTCCGAGCGACCCATTCGACTCCCCCTCGCTTGGTTCGGAGTCGCTCAGGGCAGACTATCTCGAACCGGCGGGAGGTATGCGCATCCATATTCAAACTGACCCACTACCGTTTCGTCTGTTACCTTGTTGCCAACCGCAAAGGTCGGGGGTTGCGATGTCATCCTCTTCACCGGATTCTGCAACGTCGTCGAAGGTCACCATTGCCTGCCTGGCGAGCTATTACAAGGGCACCGAATTCATCGAGGAGTGCCGCCGCCAAGGCGCTCGCGTGCTGCTGGTCACCTCGCACAGCCTGGAGCATGCCGCCTGGCCGCGCGAGAGCATCGACGAGATCTTCTACGTTCCCGATGTCGACAAGACCTGGAACATCAACGACGTGATGCTCGGGCTCAGTCATGTGGCGAAGACGGAGAACATCGATCGCATCGTGGCACTCGACGAGTTCGACGTGGAGACGGCGGCAATCCTGCGTGAGCACCTTCGCGTGCCCGGCATGGGACAGACCACCGCGCGCTACTTCCGCGACAAGTTGGCGATGCGCACCCGCGCCGCCTCCGAGGGACTTGCGGTACCTGCGTTCATCCACGTGCTGAATCATCGCAAGCTCAACGATTTTATGGAGCGCATTCCGCCGCCCTGGATCCTGAAGCCGCGCTCCATTGCCGGATCCATCGGCATGAAGAAGCTGCACAATTCGGGCGAGTTCTGGGACGCGGTGAACAAGCTGGGCGATCAGCAATCGTTTTACCTGCTGGAGCAGTTTGTGCCCGGCGACATCTATCACGTTGACACCATCGTTTATGAGCGGCAGGTGGTGTTCTCAGTCGCCAGCAAATACGGGCGGCCGCCGATGGAGGTGTCGCAGAGTGGAGACGTCTTCACTACGCGTACGCTTGCTCCGGGATCGGATGAGGAGCGGCCTCTGCGCGAGCTGAACGAGCAGGTATTGAAGGCTTTCGGGCTGTTGCGTGGCGCGTCGCACAGCGAGTTCATCCGCGGACATGATGGCCGCTTGTACTTCCTGGAGACATCAGCACGAGTTGGCGGCGCGCACATCGCGGAGTTGGTCGAGGCTGCGTCCGGCCTGAACCTGTGGGCGGAATGGGCGAAGGTGGAAATTGCCGGTGGAGACAATCCATACGCTGTCACGCCGCTTCGCAACGACTACGCGGGCCTGCTGATATCGCTGGCGCGGCAGGAATGGCCTGATACCTCGGCGTACAACGACCCGGAAATTGTCTGGCGAATGAACGACAAGTCGCATCACGCTGGGCTGATCGTGCGCTCGCAAGACCCCAATCGCGTCGAGCAGCTCATCCGCGAATATGCGCAGCGCTTCCATCAGGACTTCTTCGCATACGAGCCGCCGAGGGACAAACCGAGTGCCTGAAGTACAGTTGTCAGTGGTCAGTTGTCGGTTGTCAGTCGGGTGATGCGCTTCACCACGTCGGCAGCACAGAACATCCTTGAAAACAGTGAGTGGTGATTTCGCAAGGCGAACCTTGCTGGCAAATGTGACGTGGATCACGAAAAAAATGCATGTGCGATATTTTGTTTTCAACAGTTTAGACATGTTTTCTCATGCAAATATTTGACCGCGTGAGACTTACAAGCCGATAATTGAAAACAAACGATTTAGCGATCGAAATTTCCCCCGATTGCTCGTGAGCCGATGCTTTAGGTTTCCTGGTGGATACCCCGCTCTGATCAATGCGCCCTCGCCGTAGGCGAGACACAGGTTAGCCCGCCGTTTCAACGGCGGGTGAACGTATCTCCAACAAACTGAGTGCCGTTAGGCACGGCACCGCAAGGCCAATACCTGAACGTTTCTGACGGCTACCTCCTCGCGAGTTTGCAATTCGGATGTGACGCATATCACGAAAAAATTACATACACGATACTTTGTTTTCAACGCTTTAGACATGTTTTCCCACGCAAATATTTGAGCGCGTGAGACTTACGAGGAAATAATTGAAAACAAATGACTTAGCTGGTGCTCACTCAGGCCTTTCGGCCTTAATGGACGAGGGACCTACAGACAGTCTGGATTTCAAAGAACCTTCTTTTCGAGAGCGCCCTTGGGCGCACGCAGATCTCCCCGCGTCCTCGGATAGAGTTTATTAGTTTCTCAACTTATGTAGAAAGTGAAATGTGACGAGGCGAGGTTACGAAGGTAACTGGGGCAGTTGAAATTTGCCACAGCTTACCTCTGCGCTTCGTGTAAAGCCGGCTTGGCAGGGCTAAAAAGCGTCACTCAGCCGACGCCGCACGGTAAGCTACAATCGCCTTTCATGGCCGACAACAAGCTCTTCTACGGCGACAACCTCGACGTGCTGCGCCGCTACGTGAAGGACGAGACCGTCGACCTCATCTACCTCGACCCACCGTTCAACAGTCGCCAGGACTACAACGTGCTCTTTGCCGAGAAGGACGGCACGCAATCCTCCTCGCAGATCACCGCCTTCGAGGACACCTGGGAGTGGAACCTCGACGCCGAGCGCGCCTACACGGAGATCGTCGAGCGCGGCGGCACCGTGTCGCAGGCCATGCAGGCTTTTCGCACTTTCCTCGGCCACAGCGACATGATGGCCTATCTCGCCATGATGGCTCCGCGCCTCATCGAACTAAAGCGCGTGCTGAAGGTGACCGGGTCGATCTACCTGCACTGCGATCCGACGGCTAGCCACTATTTGAAGATGCTGATGGATGCGGTGTTCGGGCCGCAGTACTTTCGAAATGAGATTATCTGGAAAAGAACAAGCGCCCACGGTCACGCATCGCGCTCGACTTCCGGTGGTCTCACGACATGATACTCTTTACGCGAAGTCGGAAGTTATATTTGGAACAGAGCCACGGTCATATTCAGGAGGAGTACTCCTCAGAACGAATTTGGGCATCAGGATCCGGACGGAAGACTCTCTCGACGCTCTGATTTGACGAGAGTCCCCGATCCGCGTCCGGGGCAACCTTACTTCGACTGACCTCAGGCCAGCATTGGAACGGGTGCATAGCCTCACGCGAACGGGTGGGCCGTTTCAATCGAAGTCATGCGAAAGCTAGACGAGGAGCATCGTTTATTCTTCACCAGCGAAACAACATGGCCAGGTTGAGGCGGAAAACATCTACGCTTTGACGAGATGTCCTGGAGGGCCTGGTCCAAGACATTGTCGACGACCTTCCGCCGATCCATTCGCCAGCTCAAGAGCGTCTCGGATACCCAACCCAAAAACCCGAAGCCCTGCTCGAACGCATCATTAACGCCAGCAGCAGCGAAGGCGACCTGGTCCTTGACCCTTTCTGCGGTTGCGGAACGGCCATCGTCGCTGCCCAACGCCTAAATCGCCGCTGGATCGGCATCGACATCACGCATCTTGCCATCAACCTCATCAAGAAGCGTCTCGACGACATTTTCGATGGCGAAATCAGAAAGCAATATGACGTCATAGGCGAACCGACTGACCTGGAAGGTGCCGCCGACCTCGCTCGCAGCGATCCGTACCAGTTCCAGTGGTGGGCGCTCGGGCTTGTTTCGGCCCGTCCTTCCGACCAACGCAAGGGTGCTGACCGCGGCATCGATGGACGCCTCTACTTCCACGATGACAAGAGCGGCAAGACCAAGCAGATTATCTTCTCCGTTAAAGCAGGACACGTGCAGGTATCGTACGTTCGTGACCTGCGCGGCGTGCTCGACCGCGAGAAAGCCGCCATCGGTGTGCTCATCAGCCTAGAGCCTCCCACCAAGCCTATGGAAAAAGAAGCCGCCGAAGCCGGCTTCTACGAATCGCCACATCTTGAGGAGAAGTTTCCACGCATCCAGATTCTCACCATCGCCCAACTCTTGGTGGGCGAGCAGGTCGCCTACCCGCGCTGGCTCGACGCCACCTTCAAGCAAGCTCCGAAGTCGAAAAGCACATCGGCGGAACAGATGACGCTAGACGGGTGATGGCGCGGTCTTGCAGCACGTTGGGGACAGCACAACTGCAGGTCCCTCGTCGGACTGACGTCCTCCTCGGGATGACAAATCAAGATTCGCTGCTCTTCACAGCACGTTGATGCAGGTGCCCCAGGTTCGCCCTTCAGTTGGGCTAACCTGGGAATTGCTCGGTGCGATCGGAAGAACAGTGGTCCCGTGAGACGGAGTTCGAAGAACGGAACAATCTGTAGCCGAGGGTGGGAACCCTGGGTACCCCGCCTTTTAAGTCTTCCGGAGCCCTTTAGGGGCGGCACATCTTTGTGTCGTCCCTGAAGGGACTCCTCGCGTTTTCGTTACACCACCCAGCACTCCTAGCCTGCCCTGAGCGCAGTCGAAGGGTGCTGGGCTAAAGATTGTTTCGTCCTGCGGACTAGGTCGGGTTCCTCGGCCAGGTGCCCGCTCATTCCTGATGTTGGCATAAGCGGGATTCACGAACCGCGAACTTTGGAAACGGCCATTCGTCCTTCGCTGTTCGGTCTTCGCCAGATGCCGAAACGAAGAGCGACCAAGAACAGATCCCTCGTCGGACTAACGTCCTCCTCGGGATGACAGTTCAAAGAAGTGAACAGGATTCGGCACGGCTGAAGCCGTGCCCTTTCAAAGCACATTGATTGCCCTTGCCGCCAGGATCGCCAGCACGCTGAGCGAGATCAGCGATTGCAGCATGGTCGTGATCTTGGCCCAGCCGTCAAGGATGGGGGTATCGGTTGGTGAGAAGGCCGTGCTGGTGTTGAAGGCCACGAACAGATAATCGATGAACTCGGGCGACCACGTCAGGTCAACCGGCTGCCGCGTCATCTGCGGAAACAGAAACGAGCTAGGGACTGGTTTATCACCGATGCACTGATCGCGCCCCATAGGGCCGCCGGCATCGAGCTTCCAATACCACAGGGCAAACACCAGGACGTTCGTGATCCACAACACAGCGGCTGAGCGCAACAGTTCCGCGGGCTTGTCTTTGTGGGCGGGCAGGCCCTGAATCAGAAGAGCCAGCGAGGTGATGAGCGCCAGCGTCAGCGCAATAACCGCAGCGAAGGTGAGCCCGCGCGCCCAGCCGTAAAGCCCCTTTCGGTGTGTCGCCAAAACCACTACCACCAACAAGGCGACAATAACTGGCAGCACCCAGTCGGGTCCTAACGAAAGGCGCGAGGGCAAGGCGTAATGCAGAGCGCCGCCCGCCATCAACGCAAGAAGTCCCGGCCAGCGCGGCTCGGGCTCATTCTTGATGGCGGTCTTTGCCTGCTTGGAAACCTGCTTCGTCAACGATTTCAACTGGCTATTCATGCGAATACATCCCGACCCCCGGCAACAGACGCCGGAATGGGACACCCGACTAAGGACTCCCAGTATATTCGGGACGGCCCAATCAGCTAAAGTTTGCCTGGGCCGGAGCTTCGAACATCCCCACCCCGCCAAAAGAAGGCGGAATGGGGCACCCGCAGTGTCTAGGGCACCCGCAATGTCGGGGGCAACCACAATGTCGAGGCCGCAAGCTCGACAATCATAAATGCGACGGCTATAAAGGACGATACCTTCTCTCCGAGGTGCTTGCCCCGTGCGCCGTTGCTTTTTCGTTGCGGTTCTTCTAGTTCTCTCGACCTGTCCTGTCTTCTCCCAGACCAAACGACCCATCACCGAAAAAGACCTGTTCCGCTTCCAGTGGATCGGTGATCCGCAGGTCTCTCCCGATGGATCGCAGGTTGTGTTCGTCAGGGTGAACGTCAACGACAAGAAAGATGGATACGAAACATCGCTGTGGACGGTCGCAACCGATGGATCGTCTGCTCCTCGGCGTTTGACCAACGGCAAGCACGACTCGGAGCCGCGCTGGTCGCCGGACGGCAAGTGGATTGTCTTCGTCCGTGGCGGCGAGCCGCCGAAGGATGGGAAGCCGCCTGCTTCGCAGCTCGCGCTGCTATCGCTTGGCGGCGGTGAAGCATGGACCTTCACCGACATGCCGCGTGGAGTGGGTGACCCAGTGTGGTCGCCCGACGGCAAGCGCATCGCCTTTCTGTGCGACGCCATCCCGGACGATTTCACCAAGAAGGAGAAGAAGGAAGCCGGCGGCGAGCCGGAGCATGAGAGCGACGTGAAGGTCATTACCCGGGCTGTTTATCGTTTCAACGGCGCAGGGTATATCGACCCCAAGCATCATCGCCACATCTGGATTGTCGACGTGCCGTCATCCAGCGAAGCCAAAACCACTCCCAAGCAGCTGACGACCGGCGAATTCGACGAAGAGCAGCCGACGTTTACTCCTGACAGCCGCCGCATCATCTTCCATGCCGACCGGGTGATCGAGCCCTATTACGATCTGCCGCCATCTGACATCCTGTCGGTTTCGCCGAACGGCGGAGACGTGTCGAGCTTATCTCGAAGGTGAAGCTTGGCGGATTGCTGGGCGGCATCAGCGATATGGTGCTCTCGCCTGATGGCAAGCGCGTTGCGTTTGTCGGCGCGGTACAAGAGCCGGTTCGCTCCTACGCCGAGCCCGATCTCGTGGACGCTTGACGCTTACGCCCGGCGCCGTTGCGAAGAACCTCACCGCCGAACTACGACTTCGATGTGAACAGCGGCGTAGGCGGTGATAATCGAGCTCCGCGTGCGGCCGGCCGCCTCGCACCGGCGTGGTCGAAGGACGGCACGCATCTGCTCGACGTGGTCGCCAAGGATGGACGCGCCATTCTTGTCAGTATTGATGCCGATAGCGGGAAGGTCGGCCGAGAGTCTCGCACGGCGATCAGGCGGTCGAGCAGTTCACGACGACTGACGATGGCAGAGTTGTCGTAATGAACATCTCGACTCCGACGATGATCGACGAGCTGTTCGTGCTCAACAAGGATGGCGGCGCAGCGGCAGATTACCAATCTGAACGGGCCGCTGTTCAGCGAACTCAAGCTCTCTGAGCCGGAAGAGTTCTGGTACACCAGCTTTGACGGGAAGAAGATTCAGGCATGGATCCAGAAGCCGCCTGACTTCGATCCCGCGAAAAAGTATCCGCTTATTCTTAATATCCACGGCGGTCCGCACACCGCTTACGGCTGGGTCTTCGATCACGAGTTTCAGTGGATGGCCGCGAAAGGCTATGTCGTGCTGTATCCCAATCCGCGTGGTTCGACCAGCTACGGTCAGGAGTTCGGCAACATCATCCAGTACAAGTATCCCGGCGACGATTACAAAGACCTGATGACCGGCGTCGACGAGATGCTGAAGAAGGGATACGTCGATCAGACGAAGCTGGGCGTCACCGGTGGCAGTGGAGGCGGGTTGCTGACCGACTGGACGGTCGGGCACACGCATCGTTTCGCGGCGGCCGTTGCGCAGCGTGACATCGCCGACTGGGCTTCATGGTGGTACACGGCCGACTTCACGCTCTTCCAGCCGAACTGGTTCAAGGCGCCGCCGTTCGACGACTTCCAGGATTACGTCAATCGTTCGCCCATCACTTACATAAAGAATGTCGATACGCCGATGATGTTCATTCTCGGCGATGCCGATTACCGCACGCCTCCGACCAGCGGCGGAGAGCAGATGTTTCGCGCTCTGAAGTACATGCACAAGCCGGCGGTGATGGTGCGCTTTCCCGGTGAGTCGCATGAACTGTCGCGCTCAGGACAGCCGTGGCACCGCATCGAGCGGCTGGAGAACATCGTTGGGTGGTTCGACATGTACCTGATGGGCGTTCCGAATCCGGCGTACCAGATGCCAGCGGAGGAGACGCAGGTGGACCCGGCCTCGCAGCATGGTCAGAAGGAGAGGCCGCAGGGGTGGTGATCGCGCTAAAGCGCACGCGAATAGGACACTGTCTCTCCTCCGCATAAATGCGGAGGCTTCCGCCCGAAGAGCTCCAGCCCGAAAAGCTTCCGCCCATCGCACGCAAGGTTCTATTTTCGTGCTCTCATTGCGAAACTTTGCGCACGTACTGGCATCCACTTGTGTAACGCTGTCGTAGGATAGCTCTGCTTGACTGAAACCCTCCAATTCGTCCTGCAGTACGGTTACGTACTGGTATTCGTGTGGGTGATGGTCGAACAGGCGGGATTACCTGTGCCGGTCGCGCCATTGCTGCTGGCGTGCGGCGCACTGGCTGGTCAGCAGCGGATGAGTTTGTTCCTGACCGTGCTGGCGGCGGCCATCGCTTCCCTCATCACCGACTCGGCTTGGTTCTACATTGGCCGGCGTCGCGGCCTCGGCGTGTTGCGCCTGCTCTGCAAGATCTCGCTCGAGCCTGACACCTGTGTTCGTCAGACGGAGGCGAAGTTCGCCAAGTTCGGTTTGCGCACCCTGCTGTTCTCGAAGTTTGTACCGGGTCTGAACACCGCGGCCGCCCCCATCACGGCGGTGGTCGGCACGCCTTACGTTCGATTCGCGCCCTTCGCTTTCGCCGGCGCCGCCTTATGGGCGGCAAGCTTCACCCTCGCCGGATACTTCTTCAGCAATCAGATCAGCCGCATCACCGATGACTTGCAACGGCTGGGATCGTGGGCCCTGCTGCTATTTATCGGCGCTTTCATCGCGTACATCGGTTATCGCTATTACGAGCGGGTGCGATTCCTGGAGCAGGTAAAGGGCGGTCGCATCACGCCGCAGGAACTGAAGGCCAAGCTTGATCTCGGCCAGCAGGTGACCATTATCGACCTGCGCCATCCGCTCGATTTGCTGCCTGATCCTCACACCCTGCCCGGCGCGCTGCGTATTTCGCCCGATGAGTTGGAAGCTCGCCATTCGGAAATCTCGCGCGCAGGCGAGATCATTCTTTTTTGCACTTGACCGAACGAAGCCACCAGCGCCCGTGTGGCGCTGCAACTCAGAAAATATGGTATTCGCAACGTGCATCCGCTGTTGGGTGGCTACTATGACTGGAGGGAGCTTGGGTATCCGCTGGAGGAAGTCGTTGCGGACGAGGGCGCTGGAGAAGAATTGGGAGCAGTGGCCAACGACGGCACAGCGTAAGTGTAATTATCGAAGCGAGCGCATTTCGGCGAGTTTTTCCCATAATTTCGCGAGTTCGACCCGGACCGGCGTCCCGGCGATCATAAAATTGTCGACCGGCTGCCAATCTATCGCGCTGCAGTCGTAAGCTTTACACCGAATGGGATCGATCACCCATACGTGCTCGATTCCCATGCTGCGGTAATCCTCCAGGCGCTCCTGATAACGCGAAACGCGGTCTTGGGGAGACAGGATTTCAACCACCGCGATGGGCGGCTTCTCCAGAACCGCCTCATAGGGAATCCCTATACGCTCGACAGCAATATCGGCGATACGCACTCTATTCCGAGTCACGCGAATGCGAATTTCCGGGAAGGCTTCCATTTGCCAATCTCGCTCGAAGATGGCGAACCACTTCACGAAGAAAGCCTGCACTATGGAGTGCTCTTTCTCACCCACGTTCCGCTCCTCTACCTCGCCGTCAACATAGTCGCGGTCGGGACGATAAGCCGTGCCCAGGTAGTCTTCCATCGAGATTTGATGGGTAGCCGACATGCGGTAATTATCTCAAAGTGGGCGCCCAATCTTTGGGTTGTGTTATAAGCCCATCAGCTCACCAGGTAATCCAGTGCTTCCTCGCGGGTCGCAAACACCGGAATCTCGCGGGCCGAGAAGTTGCGGATCGACTCGATGAGGACTTGATGAAGATTGTCGCTCAGGACCCATGCCGCCTTGGCAACGTGAGGACGATCAAAAACCGCGGCGATCTTCAACTGCTCAATGGTCTCTTTCGTGAAGTGGGTGCCGGTGAAATCTCCCAGCAGCAATACCGAGTGTTCGGGCAGTTTCGTGACGTATTGCGGAACGGACCTGATGCATTCGGCCAGTTGTTCCTCCGTGCAGGTACTCATGTCCGCCAGCAGGATACGCTTGCCGCGATGCTCGACGTATCGTAGCCGTTCCGTGTTTTCGCCTGAGGGGTTAGTGACCGAGGGAACTGTAGTTTTCGAGGGGCTGTCCGGTTGCTGCTGCATTCCACCCTCCTTGAACCCCGAATGTGGAGAGAGCTTACTCCAGCGCCATCGCTGAAGCAATCACCTTTCAGCAACTTCCCTGTCTTCTATCTTCGATTGTCGGTTTGTGGCTCGGGATGGATAAGGACTCGGAATAGTTCCGGAATCTCGTGGCGGAAGCGGCCTTCCATTTCGCTCTGTATGTCATGCACGCGCGAGAGCGGCAGATCGTCTTTCATAGTGCAATGCAATGAAAGATAAAGCCGGCCTTCGATGCGCTTGAAGACCATGTCGTGCATGTCGACAACTTCCGGGAAGTCTTCGCTCACCCCGTGAAGCTTGCGCTCAAGGCTCGGAACGCGTACCACGCCATCCCCGGTCTCGATCCTGGCCGGCTCGCTTTCGATGTGGGTGAGGATGGTCGAGATTTCCGGCATATCTTTCTTCATCTCGGCTTCGAGTTCAGTCACCCGCTCATGCGCGTCTTTGAGCGTCAACGTCTCCTCGAGTTCCACATGCTGCTCAACATGCAGACGGCCGCTCAGGTCCTGCACGCTGATGTCGTGAACGTTGAGATTGTGCCGAGTGGCAACCGCCCGTACGCGGTCGAACAGGCTCTCGTGGCGGTGGGCGCGTGCGACAGCGTTTACCACAACATCAGCCTCGGGAAGCAGTTCGCGAATGCGCTCCGCGACTTCGGCGGATACCTGTTCGGATTTTTGGAAGGTCACGGTCCGCGACATCGCCACCGACACGTCGACGAAATATCTGCTGCCGCCCCGGCGGATGCGCACGCGATCCACCTCAAGCACTCCGTCGATTGTGTACAGCTCTGCAATGATGCGATTGCGAATTCCCGAAGGGGCAGCATCGAGCAAGGCATCGACAGTCTGGCGTGCAAGTCGCCAACTGACTTGCACCACGATACCCGCGACGAACAGGGCGGAGACTGGGTCAGCCTTGGCCAGCCATGGAATCGACCAGCGCTCGCTGATCATGACCAGCGCTAATCCCAGGATCACGACTGAACTCGACCAAACGTCGGTGCTGAAGTGCAAGGCGTCGGCCAGCAGTGCCTGGCTGTTGTACTTCTCAGCGATCCTTCGCAAGCGACGTGACCGCCAAATGTCGACCACGATGGAAGTGCCCATCACGGCGAACGCCGCTACCGAGGGATAAACATGCGCCTGGTGAAAGAAGAGCCGATTAAGCGCTTCATAGACGATCCAAACGCAAGTCAGGAGCAGCAGGCCAGTTTCAATGAAGGCAGAGAAATTCTCGACCTTGCCGTGACCGTACTGATGGTCGGCGTCCGCCGGCTTGTCCGAGACTCGGACCGAGAAGAAGGTGATGGTCGCGGCCACGAGATCGAGCCCCGAATGGGCGGCCTCGGACAGAATGCCCAAGCTCCCGGTGGTGAGTCCAACGACGATCTTGAGCGTAGTGATGCCGACGGCCGCCCAGACGGAATTCAGGGCTACTGCCTTCTTCTCGCGCTGCATCGTCGTGCTATTCACGTTCGCGTCCTGCAACGATTATTCACCGCCAGCGATTTCCCGGCCAACCATAAAGGATGTAAAGTGGACTACCACATTATCCGATGGTCGGTAGTGTCTCAGTTTCATTGTCATCCCGAGCAAGCTCCTTTTGCGCGGCGAGGGATCTAGGCGTCCCGATTCGCGCCGATGCGCGAAAGCGACGCATCCCTATTCAAACTGAGACACTCCCTGTGTTTGGCTTGTCCCGGCAGCTCTGTGGTACGATTTTCTGCACTACCTAACTGAGTTGTTTTCTTCTTCCGGAGGGTGAACTTCATGCGACTTTTAACCTTTACCGTGCTTGCGCTTTCGTGTGCTCTGGCGCCGTTCGCGGCCGCCCAGGAGGCGGGAACTACCAGCGGCACACCGCTGCGACGCGCCATCAAGCCCGGCCAGACCACAGAGCTACCGGAGAGCGCAGCCAGTGTGAAGCCGAGCGACCCTGTCATCACTTTGACTGGCGGATGCAAAGACAGCACGCAGAACGGATGCGTCAAAACCGTGAGCCGTGAACAGTTCGAGCAGATGGCCGAGGCAGTGAAGCCGGGGATGACGACCGATGCCAGGCACAACTTCGCTCTGCAATATGGAAAGGTTTTGGCGTACTCCGACCAGGCGCGCGCCTTAGGCCTGGAAAATACGCCTCGTTTTCAGGAGATCCTGAAATTCGTGTCGGACCAACTCCTGGTCGAAGCGCTCAATGAGCACTATTCGAAGGAGTACGAGAACCAGCCGGACCAGAAAATCGAGGAGTATTACAAGCAGAACATCAGCAAGTACCGTGAGGCCAATTTGCAGCGGGTCATTATTCCCAGCCAGCCAGCCGCGGCAGAAATCAAGAAACCGACTGACGAGGAGGAGAAGGCCTACGTTGATAAGCTCCGCCAGCAGTGGGTGGGCGGCGCGGATCCGGTAACGTTACAAAAAGAAGCTTTCGCGCGTATGGGGTTGAACGGCTCTGTGCCCGACATCAACTTAAAGGACTACGGGCCGGGCATGATTCCACCGAACCAGGAGAGTGTCTTCGCGATGAAGCCGGGCGAGACCTCGCAGCCGTTCACCGATACCGGAGCGTCATACATCTATAAGATGGTTTCGGAGCAGGAGAAGCCGCTCAGCGACGTCAAGACACAAATCGCCAAAACACTGCACGACGAGATGATGAGAGCGAAGATTCAGGAGCTTACTGACTCGGTGAAGCCGGTGCTGAACGAGGCGTACTTCGGCCCCGAGAAAAAGCCCGAGGCACCGCAAACGGGCGCTCTGAATGCCCCTCGGCAGGGCGCACAATCCTCCGAAAAGCCGGCCAGTTCTCAGCCCGCTTCTCCGCAGAAATGAACCTGCGGAGAAGGACGGTCCTGGTCACAGGCGTCTCCGGCAATCTTGGGAGTCGCCTGCTGCCGTTCCTCTCCGATTTCGATGTGGTGGGCGTGGATGTACGCCCACCAGCTCTTCCTGCCGGCCAACTTGAATTCCATTCCATCGACCTGGGCCAGGAATCCAGTTGCCGCGCGATGACCGACCTGCTCCGCCAGAGCGGAGCCTCCTCCATAGTCCACCTGTCCTTCATCCTCGATCCGCAACGCAGTGGGGTTCTCGACCTCGAGCGCATGTGGCAGATCAACGTTGCCGGAACCGCCCGCGTGATGGAGGCTATCAGCGTGGTGAACCGCACCGGCGGCGGGGTAAAGCAGTTCATTTTCCCCAGTAGCGTTTCTGCTTACGGGCCCGAAACTCCCGGTCCGGTGCGGGAAGATGCCCCGCTGCAGGCATACGGTTTGCCTTACGCAATCCACAAGAAGGAAAGCGATGAGGTGGTTCGCTATCGTACTGAAAGTTTGGGAGACTGCCGCGTCTACATTCTGCGTCCACACATCTTCGCCGGCAGAAGCATGCAGAACTACATGGTCGGCGTGCTACGGGGAACGCCGGCGGGCAAGAGCAAACGGGCAGCACGAATGCGAGCTGAAGGCAAGCGCCTGCCGTTACTGCTTCCGCGCGGCAAAGAATACCTGGGCAAAAAGGTGCAATTCGTTCATGTGGACGACATGGCGCGGTTGCTCACCTATCTGCTATACCGTCCCGCGACCGACCCACCGATGACCATCCTCAATGTCGCTGGCCGCGGTGACGCGTTGACCTTTGAGCAATGTGCCGCAATCGCACATGCCCAGGTGAAGCGAGCTCCCAACCGGGCGACATTTGCTCTGGCTTTGCGAACCTTGTGGAAGCTGGGGATTTCCTCGATTCCACCGGAAGCTGCACCGTACCTCATCGGCTCCTACACCATGGACACGACACGGCTGCAAGAGTTCCTCGGCCAGCACTATCCTGACGTGATTCGCTACACCATCGAAGATGCCTTGCGCGACACGTTTGAGCAGAATTAACGGAGTTTTGAAAGGGCACGGCTTCAGAGGCTGCTGAAAAACTATGCTTTGTGACGATTCGCGTCAGGGCACGACCTTGGTCGTGCCGAAAATGCCCATTATTTCCCCATCGCGAGCGGACTTTAGTCCGCGAGCGAATCGCGTTTACGCGTTTTTCAGCAGCCCGTGAAGGCGTGCCCTTTCAAAGGAGGCCACACCACACCCTGGGAACTGCTCTAACCCTTCTTTCCCCTGTAGAGTCCGGCGATGCCGAAGGTATAGGGCGTCCAGGAGACATCGCCGAAACCCGCATCGCGCATGCGTTGCAGCATCTCCTCGGGAGGTGGGAAGCGTTGCACAGACGCGGGCAAGTACTTGTAGGGACCGCTAACGCCTGAGATGACTGTTCCGATTGCTGGAAGTATGCGGTGGAAATAGAAGCGGTAGACTTGACCGACGAGGCCCTTCGGTTCGCCGAAATCAAGAATGCCGACCTCTCCTCCCGAAGTGAGTATGCGATAGATTTCTGCTAGTCCACGGTTGTAGTTGGCCAGGTTGCGAAATCCAAAAGCTGCTGTCACCAAGTCGAACTCACCCGGTCCGAATGGAAGCTGAAGCGCGTCAGCTTCAACCCATCGAATTTGCCGTTCGCCAGACTTCTCTCGCGCTCGCACCAGCATGGCGTGAGAGAAATCAGCGCCAGTGATTTCGACTGAATTCGCTTTTGCCCGGCGATGCAGCGCGAATGTCATATCACCGGTTCCGCAGCACAGGTCGAGCACTCTGGCCTGCGGACGGTTCAGGATTTGCTTAAATGTCCGGGCCGTGCGGTTCCACCACAAACGGTCAACGTTCATGGAGAGGACATGGTTCAGCAGATCGTAGCGGGGAGCGATCGAGCTGAACATGTCGCGCACCGCCGTTGCGGCAGCCGCTTCATCGGCAGCCCCCGCAGGTGCCGCGCCGACAACATGGTCCTCGGATTTGTCTGTCTGGTTCATCATTTGCCAGACGCAAGCTCGTTGAGTTTCTTCACTGCTTTCAGAATGACACGCTTCGGCACATCGTTCGCGATCTCGACCTCGCCGAGGCGGCGTGCGAGCACAAAATGCGGCACCCCGCCGACGGTCTTCTTGTCGCTCATCAGCCGCTTCAGGATGCGATTGGGCTTTACCTTCACCTTGGGCAACCGACCGTACGCGATAACCAGGTCTGTCATGCGCTGAGCGGTTTCCTTGTCCGAGGCGCCCGTTTCCTTGCCAATGGCGGCTGCGGCAATCATTCCCCATCCGACGGCCTCGCCATGGAGCAGTGTTTTGTACCCCGTCTCCACCTCGAGGGCGTGCCCGATGGTATGCCCAAAGTTGAGAATGCGGCGCTGGCCACCCTCCCGCTCGTCACTGCTCACGACCTCGGCCTTCACCCGGATGCAATCTGCGATCAACTGCTCCAGCAGATCGCTGTCGCGGGCGAGCAGCGCATCGCGGTGCTTCTCCATCATTTCGAAGATATGCGGGTTGCGAATCACGCCGTACTTCATCGCTTCAAACAAGCCAGAGCGGTACTCGCGTTCGGGAAGCGTCGCCAGCACATCGGGATCGACCAGCACACACGCAGGTTGATGAAAAGTCCCAAGCAGATTCTTACCGTTGGTGAGGTTGACGCCAGTTTTGCCGCCGATGGCCGAGTCCACTTGTGCGACCAGCGTCGTAGGGATTTGAATAACCGGAATCCCGCGCATGAACACCGATGCCAGAAATCCAGCGACGTCGCCGACCACGCCTCCGCCAAGAGCGACGATTACGGATTGGCGGTCTGCGCCGGCCTCCACTAATCTTTCGGCGAGCTTCTCAAGGTTGGCGAGGCGTTTGGCCCGCTCGCCATCAGGCATTTCGAAGAATCCCACCTTGCCCGAACTACCGCGCAGACCCTTCTCCAGGGCCTTGCCCCACAGTTTGCGTATCGGCTTGGAGGTCACAACACAAACACGAGTATGCGAAGGTACGGCTTGCTCGATGACTTTGCCAGCTTCGCGAAGCAGTCCGCGCCCGACTAGGACTTCATACGATCGAGAGGCGGTGGTGACGGGAATTCGAACCAAGCAATTAGTGTAACGGATAGCTTCAAGACGACTCTCTAGTCATTCCCAATACGAGAATTGTCGCTCTTTCTTGCGTAAGCATCCCCAATTGCGAGTGTTACCATTAACCACAGAAGCGCAAGAATGCGCTCTCGGCCATGAATAATCTGCCCTTGGAGACCGACTTCATCGTTGTAGGAGCAGGCATCGCCGGCTTGCGCGCTTCGGTGGAGCTTGCGTCGGCAGGCCGTGTGCTCTGCCTGGCGAAGCGCGAGGTCACCGAGTCGAACACGCAATACGCGCAAGGTGGAATTGCGGCCGCGCTCAGCGACGAAGATGAAGTCGGACTTCATCTGGAAGACACCTTGAAAGCCGGCGACGGCCTGGTAGACGAAGAGGCCGCGCGCATACTGGTCGAAGAAGGACCTCCCCGAATCGAAGAGCTGATCGAATGGGGCACAGAGTTCGATCGCGCTGGAACCAAAATCGCCTTCACTCGCGAGGGCGCGCATAGCCGCAGTCGAGTTCTGCATGCGCACGGCGATTCCACGGGCCGCGAGATTGGGCGCTCTCTCTACCTGAAAGCCGCGGCGCAAAAGAACATTACCTTCCGGGAGTTCGAATTCACCACCGACTTGCTGGTGAGTGACGGGACCGTGCAGGGCGTTCGCCTGCTCGACCAGGACGGCCACTTTCACCAAATCTATGCTCGCGCCGTGCTGCTCGCTACCGGCGGACTGGGACAGGTTTACAGCAATACCACCAATCCCGCTGTCGCCACCGGCGATGGAGTTGCCATGGCGCATCGCGTGGGCGCGGAGATCAGCGACATGGAATTTGTGCAGTTCCATCCCACGGCGCTCTATCTGAAGAACGCTCCCCGCTTTCTTCTTTCGGAAGCGCTACGTGGCGAAGGAGCTTACCTGCGCAACATCGAGCTGAAGCGCTTCATGCCGAAGTATCATGAGATGGCCGAACTGGCGCCCAGAGATGTGGTGGCGCGAGCCATCGCGCATGAATTAGAGGTGCAACATCGACCCGACGCAACGGTCTACCTGGACCTGACACATCTGAAACCGGACCGCGTGCGCAGCCGCTTTCCGACTATCTACGCGACCTGCATGCGCTACAACGTCGACATCGCGGCGGAGTTGATCCCGATTCGCCCGGCGGCACATTATGCGATGGGAGGCGTGCGAACTGATCTCGATGGGCAGACCTCGATCGACCGGCTCTATGCGGCGGGCGAGGTGGCCTGCACCGGCGTTCACGGGGCGAATCGCCTGGCCAGCAATTCCCTGCTCGAGGGCTTGGTTTACGGGACTCGCGCAGCGAAAGCTATGCAAGAAGAGACCAGACCGGCCCACCAGAGTTTTCCAATTCCAGCTACAGCCCACTCGAGCAACGGAAATACTGCAGAGGTCGAGCCGTTTGTTCGCCAGGTGCAATCGTTGATGTGGCAGCACGTGGGCGTGGTACGGGACGGCAATTCACTGCGACAGGTTGTCGGAGAGCTTAGTCGGTTGCAACAGCGGGCGCCTAAACCGGGCAGCCGAATAGCACGCGAAGCCGCCAACATCCTCGAAACCGGCTTGCTGATCTCCCGCGCCGCCCTCGCCCGCGAAGAGAGCCGTGGCGCGCACTACCGCACGGACTTCCCAGTCAAGAACGATGCCAAGTTCCACAAGCACTCGGTCAGTTGCGGGGAATCCATTCGATTCGAGTAGCGCGTTACCCTCAGCTCTTTCAATCTACATCTTCAACATATGTCATCCTGAGCATTTTCAACCTGTGTCATCCCGAGCGGAGTCGAGGGATCTGCAGTTTGCTCGCACTCACCAAGGCTCTCCATGTGAACCAGGAGTGCATGCTTCTAGAAGCGTGAAAGTCACGCCGTAACGCGAAGCGCATCGGCCCATCGAGAAACTGCAGGTCCCTCGACTCCGCTTCGCACCGCTCGGGATGACACCTGAATGAAAAAAGCGACAACAAGCTAACCAGCTCTTCTCGGAAACAACAGCGACCCCACAATCGATATCAGCAACACTCCCGCCACCGCGCCCAAGGCAATCCCAATCGGAATCTTCAGGTAATGTGACGCCAGCATCTTCACCCCAATGAAAATGAGGATGACCGATAACCCGTAGTGCAGCAGGTGGAAGGTCTCGATCATTCCCGCGAGCGCGAAGTACAGAGATCGCAACCCGAGAATGGCAAACACGTTCGACGTGTACACGATGAACGGCTCGCGCGTGACGGCCAGCACGGCGGGAATGGAGTCGGTGGCAAAGAGCAGGTCCGTCGTCTCGATGATGATCAGTACAATCGCCAGCGGCGTTGCATACAATATCCCTTTACGGCGAACAAAGAACCGGTCGCCCTCATAGGTCTTGGTCACCGGAAACAGCTTGCGAAAGCCCCGCAGCACGATGTTCTTCTCGGGCTCGATCTTCTGGTCCTGCTGTCCGAATAACTTAATCCCGCTATAAATCAGGATCGCCCCGAATATATAGATCACCCACTCGAAGCGCTTCAGCAGTTGAATGCCGACCAGAATGAATATCCCGCGCATTACTAGCGCGCCGACCACGCCCCAGAACAGAACCGAGTGCTGATCATGCCGGGGAACCTGGAAATAGCGGAAGATCAGCAGGAAAACGAAGAGATTGTCGACGCTCAGCGATTCTTCGATCAGGTAGCCGGTGACAAATTCCAGCGAAAGCTCGGAGTTGGCCCGGCCCAGGTGGCCGACCAGTGTGTGTCCGAAAAAGTAAATGAAGACAGCGAAGATGCCGGCCAGCGCGACCCAGACCACGGTCCAGCCCATGGCTTCTTTGAATTGCACAACGTGCTTTTTGCGATGGAAGACGCCCAGATCCAGCGCCAGCATCGCCAAAACAAATACGTTGAATAGAACCCAGAAGATCCAGTTGGACGGCATTCGCGATCTCGAATGGCCATTCTATCGGAGGGGGGCTGCAAAGCGGGTCAGACGGGTCCTCAGCAGCGAATCCGAACACTTGAAACACTAACGCAGTGGTTGACGAATGTATGCCATATTTGGCATATTCGAGAGATAGCCATGCCTAAACGCCAACTGGATTACACCGTCAGCAGTGGCAACGTGTTCGCCGATCTGGGCCTTCCGAACCCGGAGGAGGCGCTGGCTAAAGCCGAGCTTGCCCACAAGATCACTATGCTTGTTCGTGGCCGAGGGCTGACCCAAGTGCAGACCGCCAAACTGCTGGGCGTGGATCAACCCAAAGTTTCCGCGCTCATGCGAGGACAACTCTCGGGCTTCTCGCTGGAACGGCTCATGCGATTCCTGCTCCTGTTGGGACAGGACATAAAAATTACCGTGCAGGCCTGCCCACGCTCCCGGCCCAGGGCTCGTGTACGCGTAGCCTGATCACCCGCAGAGAACTTCCAATCCGATCGCGACACTGGACCCAAGCCATAAACGACTGCTCCTCAGCTACAATTGAGGTTTGCGTTTTCCATCCCAATTGCCTACGAAAGGAACCTCCCATGGCTCGTGAATCCGGCACTTATGCGCACTTTGACACCAGTGAAGGCACTATCGTCGTCCGCTTGTTCGAGAAGGAAGCTCCCATCACGGTGAAGAACTTCATCGAGCTTGCCGAAGGTACGCGGGAATGGACGGACCCGCGCGACCGGCAGAAGAAGACGGCTCCGCTGTATAAGGGCACCATCTTCCACCGTGTCATTCCCAACTTCATGATTCAGGGTGGAGACCCGGAAGGCACCGGCAGGGGCGGTCCGGGATATCGCTTTGAAGATGAAACCAAGGGATCGCCGCATAAGTTCGACAAAGCCGGCAAGCTGGCCATGGCCAACTCCGGGCCGAACACCAACGGCTCGCAGTTCTTCATCACCGTCGCTGCCACCGATTGGCTCACTGGCAATCACACCATCTTCGGCGAGGTGGTTGAAGGGCAGGACGTGGTCGACAAAATCACCAAGCTGCCCCGCAATCGCCAGGACAAGCCCGACAAAGATGTGGTGCTGAACGATGTGAAGATTGAGCGGGTCTAGAAGGCTTCCTGTTGTACTCGTGGAATGCGAAGCGCGGGAACAAACTGCAGATCCTTCGTCCGCCATGGCGGACTCAGGATGACAGCGCCAACAGTTTGAAAAGGAAATCCCGCTCGGCGGAGTTCGAGCGGGATTCGTTTTTGACATGCGCGCCTCACGCATGCCTTCACAGTCTCCTGGGGGAGGGACTGTTGCCGCTACAGTTTCACAGCGGCTGCCAAAAGACCTATCGATGCCGCCATCCAGAGAGCGAACGCCACCGTGTTCAGGGTGAGGCGGATCGCAACGTTGTCCATCAGCCAGTTATAGTTCGCGTTCATACGTTTCTCCTTCGCGGTTGCGTCCGGTAATGCCCCGTGGCGTTCACCGGTTCAACTTCTGTGGAGATATACGTCCCAGACGGGAAAAGGTTCGTTACAGTTTGGTTAACTGGTGGCGGGACGCGGAGATACGGGGTGAAGCGCTGGAAAGCAGCACTTGGCAGTTGGCAGTTGGCACTTAGCTCTTGGCTCTTTAGCTCTTGGCGTTTTCGCGTGTGGCCGTTCGCTCGCTCGTCGCTCTTCGCTTTTGCCAACTGCCAAATACCAAGTGCTAAGTGCCGGTTTTCAGCTTCTCCGCAATCTCGCCCAACTCCCAGTACCTCTTCACCATCAGCTCCGGCACTTTCACCCGTCCGCCCTTCAACATGCTCTTGAGTTGGAGAGCGTTGACGGCAGCTTTGCCCTCGAAGTGATTGTTGGCAACGACGAAGGTCTTGCCAGCTTTCTGGGCTATGGTGTCGATACGGGTCTTCCAGCGCTCGAGTTCCGGCTCGGTGTAGAGGTAGTTATAGCGGTCATTGCGTGAATCGCTGTCGAACCATTGCTCGTAGTTGCGACCGTGCAGGCGAACGTAGCCTATGGGCGCCGTTACGTGCTCGGTCGGGCGGATCGCATCGCCCAGCTTCGGCTGGTCGATGTTGCAAAACGCGACGCCCTTCTCGGCAAAGTAGCGCAGCGTCCCTTCGTTGGTCCAACTGTTGTGCCGAACTTCAACGACCAGCGGATACTGTTTGAACTTCTCGATCACAGAATCCAGGTAGTCCCGGTTGGCATTGGTGTTCTTGAAAGAGATCGGAAACTGCACCAGCAGCGCGCCCAGCATGTTCTCGTTTGCGATTGAGTCGAGCCCCTCTTTCGCCAGGCGTTCGTCGTCGGCCGTTGAGCGGATCGTCTCCGCCGACGTGCTCTCCAGCACGGCAACCGGCGAATGCGTGAACGCCTTATTCAGCTTGGCGGTGAAAACGAACTCGGGATTGACGGCGCGCGCCATGCGGCTCCACAGCTTGCCCCACCCCGGCTTGATGTGGCCGTAGAACGATGTGTTGATCTCCAGCAGATCGATGTACTGCGCCAGGTACTCCACCGGATGCTGCGTCTTCTTGAGTTGCGCCGGATAGACGATCCCTTCCCAATCTTTGTACGACCAACCGGCGGTGCCGACGTAGATGTGCGAGGACGACTGCCACTCGAAGCGCAGAGTAACAGAAAAGAGAGTTGTCAGTTGCCGGTTGTCAGTTGTCGGTGTGAGAACTTGGCGACCGCCGTTGCTGTTACCGCCAAGGGAGGCTTCCCTATCTGCATCAGACGTTGGGCTGATCTCGCAGTGTCTGGCCTGCGACTTCTTTCCGCCAACCTGACAACCGACTACTGACAACTGAGGAAGCAGGCTCACTGGGTTCGGGATGACAAACAAGATGGGGTGTTCGGGATGAGGAGTAACTCCACACAGCTCCGCACTGACAACCGGCCACTGACAACTGGAGTAAAAGGAAAAGGCCACCCGGCAACAGGGCGGCCTTCTCTTCAAGGGAGAATAGTTCCAACGGAGGCTAGACCGTCAAAACTTTCTGAAACAAATACTAGGGACAGGGGGGAGCAGTGTCAAGCAATTTTTGTCCCTTAAATTACTGTGTTTTCAATAACTTACAGGCAAAGTCAACAGCCATCATAAATCCCCGGAAAATCCGCAGTTTCCAGTTCTTCGACATTAAGTCTAATTAAATCAATGGCTTATCAAGTGCGCCTAATCCCGCAGGTGAAGCTGGATGATCTCAATGTTCTCTGGCCGGTCGAACACCCGGTGAGGGAACAAACGCGCCATCAGCACGCGGAACCCTCCAAAAAAGACGCCGAAGATGAGCATGACGAGAAGAAGAATCCCGATCAGACTGAAGACTCCGATGATCAGGTTGCCGACATTGTCGCGTCTCGGAATCGAAGTCGCTTCATCCCAGGTGACGTTGGCTTCGTAATTCACTGAGCCGAGCAGAGTGCGCGCGTCGCTGTTGTCGACTGCGCCACTTACAACAACCAGGATCGGACCGGTGCGTCGCAGCGCCAGTGCACCCGGATTCGCCTTCGCCACGGATTCGAGCGCGCGCAGTCTGTCGCCGGCGATCTGCGGCGTGGGGTACAGCACCAGCATGAGCGTCACCGGACCGTCAGGCAACGAGTATTGCTGCTCAAGGATCTCCGGCTCGAACTGAAAACCAATCTGCTCGGCGGTCAGCGAAGTGCCGAGTGCCGCAAGCGCCTGAGATCCCAGTATGTATCGGGCCGAGTTATCCACAGCGTTCTGCTTCGGCAGATACTGCGGCAAGCTGGGGAGGTCGTCGCCGGCCCCCTTAGCGGCGGGTAATGAAGCAGCAAGTTCGCGCAGCTCGGCAGCCGACATTCCGGTGACGTGGTCGAAGGTGGCATCGACCAGCACGTTGCTGCGGAAGAACAAGGTGCGCTCGTTGGCCGATGCTGCCTTGGTTCCGATCTGCTCGGTGTGCATCACCGGCTCGCGATAAAAAGTGAACGCACCGTAGGCGCCGGTCGCATCCTTGAAGCGGGCTGCCTTGATGGTGAGCTTGCGCCCGTCGTCGCGGGTGTATGTCGCGGTCTCGGCTTCGGTGAAACCGTACTCCTGCAATGCGGCGGGATACGCGCTGTCGACCTTGGCGGCATCGTGCGTGACTTGAGGTGTGCCGGTCAATGTCCATCCCGCAAAGGAGTTGGGCAGGAACCCGGTGTCGGCTGCGGCAGCCAGGCCGCAGCATGCGATGGTGACAACGATTAGATATAGAAAACGCTTCATGAAACCGTGGACCAAACTCCAAGGCGCGGTTCTGCGAGCGCCTTGAAGTAGGCTACTCCATTAGACTGTCGGGCGCGGCGGGAAGTTTCGGGGGGGAATGGCCGGAACGACTTCGGTGACGAATCCGGGATAAGAAAGCCCGGCCTTTCAAGGGGTGTGTACGGGAGTTAGCAAGAAGTCCGATTCCCCCGGAGACGACATAACAGGTCAATGAGCGCTATCGCGATGTTACGCTAGCAGGATGCCTTGCTAGTCGGGAGCCGTTGTAAACTCGGTTCTGCGCAACTCTTCTTTTGCAAGCGTCCGCTGGAGGAGAATATGAAGTGCACACCGCCGTGCTGTTTGGGCCTGCTCCTGATCCACCATCAAATGATGTTCATCGCAGACCGGGGGACGTCCCCCGCTGTCATCCGGCTAAACCGGCGCAACCCCCGAACGCAAGATCAACCTCAGGAAAGCCTGCGGCTAACTATCCATATATAGCTTCGGGAAAGGAACCAACTATGAAGGTTTCTCAAATCTTGGCGACAACTTGCATCCTTGCACTGGCGTGTAGCGGAATCGCCAGCGCGCAATCCTGGACACCTTTAACCAATCAGCCTGTCACGGTCGGAGGTTTCGATGGGGTGGGCGCTATGCTCCAGCTTCGGGACGGCCGCATTCTCGTGCACCACGAGAATGGCACTGGAAACCTCAACTGGGGCTATACCGATTGGTACTACCTGACACCCGATGCCTTCGGCAGCTATGTCAACGGAACATGGAGTCCGGCTGGCAATCTGGACGCCTCCTATCAGCCGTTGTACTTCAGCTCGCAGACGCTGTTGAGTGCAGTGAACCACGGCAATAGCGCGGACTGCCCGTCCGGCCAACAGTGTGGCCAGATCATCCTCGAAGGCGGAGAGTACAACGCCAACGCCGGGGTCTGGACCAACCAGGGTGTCATCGGAACCTATGCTCCCTTCAACGGCGGGACCAAGTTCACAGCCAACAACCCGCCTACAGGGTGGCCTAATATAGGCGACGCCGCGGGAGTGATTCTGTTCGACGGAGCTTATCTGCAGTCGAGTTGCTGCAATGGCCCTGGCCAGCAGAATGCCATGTTCAACGGCCCAAACTCGTGGATACCGAGCGGTAACGTACTGACCTCGTCCACCGACGAATCCGGTTACACGCTCCTTCCGAACGGCCAAGTGTTGCTGGTCGACACCAAACGAGCACCCTCCTGCCCCAACCCGACGCAGAGCTCCGAGCTGTACACCGTCACCGATCCGGTGACCGGTGTGGGAACGTGGTCCTGCGGACCGTCCATCCCGGTACTGCTTTACGGCGGCGACGAGGAGCTGGGTTCCGGCACGATGATGTACAACAACAAGCTCTTCCAGGTAGGCGGCACCAAGAATGTCACTGCAATTTATGACGTAGCGCTCAACAGCTGGTCGGTTGGCCCAGTTCCCGCTGCCAACCTCAGCCAGTCGGACGCCCCGAGCGCACTTGAGCCTAACGGCAAGGTGTTGGGCATGTATAGTCCGGGACTGTTCGAGAACGGCTGCTATTTCCTGGAGTACGATCCCGATACGAACACGCTCACCAACACTACGACGAGTCTGATTCCGCAGCCCGCGGATTGCACGCCGCCGTCACACGATACCTCCTACGACGGAATGCTGATGATCCTGCCCAGCGGACAAATCATGTTCACGGCATTCAGTCTATACGTGGAGGTCTATAACCCTGCGCCAGGGATTGCCACGTGGACGTGCAACAGCTGCGTGCCTGTACAAAGCTACCCCGTTGCCGCTTCCATCGCGTTGACGAGTCCCAAGCTGATCAGCGCTTCCATGAATAACCTTGTGTATGGCTCCCGCCTGAACGGCATGTCGCAGAACAACTTCTACGGCGATGACAAACAGTCTGACACCGACTTCCCGTTAGCTCGCCTCACGTGTGTGAACATGCCCGGCAACACCTGTACCCCCGGGTATGTCTATTACGCGTTCACGCACGATGATGGGCCTGCCGGACCCAATGTGCACTCCATCGCGCCGACTAATTTCGGGTACACCCATTTCGATCTGCCGTCCATGCCTGGTGGAACGTACGATTTCCAGACAGTCACGAACGGCATCCCTTCCAACTCGGTTAGCGTGACCGTGGTCTGTCGCGACGTCCGCTGTTCACAGTAGTTTCGAAAACGAAAGCGCTCGCAACCGGGCGCTTTCGCCCTTCATTCAATTCGCCTCTCCGGCTGGCGGCGGCCAGAACGCCGGCGATCCACTCACTGCGTCTGCGTCGCCTCCACCGCACTCATCTTTGTTCGGATTTCGACCCGGTTCGGAAACTGCAAGAGTATCGCGGGCTGACGCCCACGCCTAAAGCAAATGTCGCCCTTCGGGCTGAGCACATCTACAACGCTGGTCTATTCGCCGGTTTCTTTGCCCATTTTGCTCGCCACCTTGACCCCGCTCAGGCCACCGACGTACTTTGCGATGCCTTTGTAGAGCGACTCGGCGATCTTCTGGCGATATTCGGGAGTTTCCAGGCGCTGCTCGTCGATGGGGTTGGAGACGAACGAAATTTCGGCCAGGATGCTGGGCATGTTAGCGCCGATGAGCACCACGAACGGTGCTTTCTTTACGCCGCGGTTGTGCAGGTTGGGATTCTTATTGGATAGTCCCTGGTAGAGCGAGGTCTGCACGTCGGAGGCGAGTTCGCGCGACTCGTCGATCTTCTCTTTCAGCGTGATCTTCTTCACCAGGTCCTGCAGCTCGTGAATCGACTTCTCTGAGACGGCGTTCTCGCGAGCAGCGACCTCCAGCGCGTCAGGGCTTGAGGTGAAGTTCAGGTAATAGGTCTCGACTCCGCGGGCGTCGGGGTCGGGGCTGGAGTTGGCGTGGACGGAGATGAACAGGTCAGCCTGCTTTTCGTTGGCGATGGCCGTGCGGGTTTCCAACGGGATAAAGGTATCGTCGTCGCGGGTGTAGACGACGTCAGCGCCCAGCCGCGACTCCAGCAGACGTCCAAGTCGCAACGAGACATCAAGCACCAGGTCCTTCTCCATCAGCCCATCGGGCCCGATGGTTCCGGTATCGTGACCGCCGTGACCGGGGTCGATGACGATGCGTCCGATCTTCAGTCCCAGAGCGCGAATCAGACTGCGGTCACCAGCCGATGTCGGCGCAGCTTCGCGCGCCGCGGCAATCTGCGCCTGCGTGGGTTTGCTCGTCTTCCGGGCAGACTTGTCTCGCGGAGCAACAGCGACTGCGGTCGGCCTGGAGGTCGGCTCCGAGGTGGCTTTGATTCCCTCGTCGGCCGTTTTGCCGGAGCTGGCGAGCAACTCGTCGCTCTTGTCCGGCTGCGACTTTGCCTGCGCGGTCTTGCCGGACGATGTGGACGCAGATTTAGCAGACGGAGCCTTGGCGGATTTAGCAGCCGACGCCGGCTGAATCTCGCGATCTGCGGTTGGGGCATCGACCGCCACGACCTCGCCGGTTTCTTTGTTGGAGTGGGATTTACGCGATTCGGGAGCGCCGGCCCGCACTGGACGCTGATCAGTCGCAGCTGCATCGGACGGGGGAGCGCCAGAGCCCACGGCAAGGTTGCCAGAAAGGATGGAGCGCGAGCTTCTCTCTTCCGTTTCGCCCGGCGAACCCGGAACCGTACCTTTCGCAACTTCCGTCGGGGCCGCCTTCCGGCCGTGGATGTCGATGATCAAGCGATAGGGATTGGGCAGGACAAACGCCGAGTACTCCGACAGGTCATCGACTTCCAGCACCACCCGCGTCGAATCCCGCTGATACTGGCCCACGCGTATCTTCTTTAGATATCCATCCTGCACGTCGAAGCTCTTGCCGACCAGCGTTGAACTCAGCTTGGTGTTGGGCAGATCGAAGAAGATGCGGTCGGGATTGGAAACCCGCCCCGCCTGATACTCGACCGGGCCATCAATGTCGATCGCCACCCGCGTCGAGTCCGGGGAAGACCAATGCCGAATGCCTGTGACCAACTCAAGCGATGGGTGAGTCGCTCCGCTTGCGGGCAAAGAAGCGGGAGCGCCTTCAACCGTGGGAGCAGCTTCGGCAACAGGAGCAGGCGGCTTGGTGGATTTCTCCACTCGCACTTCTTCGGGCTGTTTTTTGGGCGCGGGATGCTCCAGTTCCGCCAAGGTGTCGCGAGCCTTGGCGACACGGGAGTCGTGAGGATAGCGTCTTATGAATTCGCGAAAAGTTTCTTCGGCTGCGGCGGTATCACCGAGGTCTTCTTTATATATCTGGCCGATGGTGAACAGCGCTTCCACCCGATACTTGCTGCCCGGGTACTCGCGGCGCAGGAACTCGTACTCGCCGATGGCGGCACGCAAGTCCTTCTCGCCCGGTTGAAACTGGCGTCCCATGGCGGCGAGGAGTTCGGCAACCGCGACGATGCTGGCATCCGCTTTGGACGAAGCCGGCGCCCCGTAATAGACCTTGCGATAGGCGTTCACGACTTGCAAATACTCAGGACGCGTGCGCTCCGCCTCGGGGCGTCCGTTCAACGCCTCGCGTGACTGCTCTGCCTTTTCAAATTGCAGCCGTGCGGCTTGCTTGCTCGATTGCGCATCGTTCGCGAAAGCGCCGATACAAAGCAGCAAGATAAGCGAAAGCAGAAGGGCTGTCTTATATCGAATGGCGGGCGAGCGAAGCGCAGACTTGAGCGATGGCGCGCCAGCGGGCACCTGATCGGTCGAGATGGCCTTTGCAAACAAATCCCCGCGTGCGCTGAGGAGTCAGCGCGGTCGGCGGAGAATCGATCCAGAGCACCTTAATTATAGGTGGTGGGATGCTTACCAGGGCTGCCACGAAGGGGACGGAATCAGGGGAGTGACCCCGGTTAGCTACGGGGCGGCACGGAGATGAATAGGGGCCGCGTCAGCGCACGGGTTTTACGTGTGTCATCGCACAAGTTTTTACATGGTCATCGCACAAGTTTTTACGTGTGTCATCCCGAGCGTAGCCGAGGGATCCGCAGTTTGTGCGCGTAAGCAAGAGCTTGCCTGCGTGCGAATCGGCAAGCCCGCAGAAGCCATCATCTGGCGGGTCGGCTTCGCTACCGTTTTGCGGCCGCGATCTCCTGCACCATCTTGTTCGACGTGCCGGGTTCGTACACGCAGAAAGGTTCTTCGGCCAGGAAGTCGCCGCTGGCGGCGTAGGCACGCGCCCGGCATCCCATGCAGACGTGCCGGAATTCGCAGCAGCCGCACTTCCCTTTCAGGTTGTCGTCGTCACGCAACGCGGCGAAGACGCCGGAGTTGTCCCAGATTTCGGCGAAGCTTTGTTTACGCAGATCGCCGGCAATCGCAGGCAGGTATCCGCATGGGAAAACCTCGCCTTCGTGGGAGATAAAGCAAACGCCCGTTCCGGCCAGGCAGCCTTTGGTCATGGCGTTCATGTCGCTCGGGTGACCGCCAGGGTGGCCGCTGTGTCCAACCGGAGGACCGCCTCCGGGCTTGAGCGAGATTCCGGTCGAGCCTGGCATCGTCATCTCAGTGGGGCCGATGCCGGTTGGCGGGTGATGCGCGATCGGCGGAGGCACTTCGCGACCGGCAGCCTTGTCGGCAGCGCGACGCTGACGCGCCACACGGAAGTAATGCGGAGCGCACGTTGCCTTCATCTCGATGTCGCCGGTGAGCGACTGGTCATAAAACCAGTTGAGCATCCGCTCGTACTCTTCGGGGGCAACCATTTGTTCAGCCGCGATATCGACGCCGCAGCCGACCGGCA
The DNA here is from genome assembly GCA_963846795.1 of uncultured Acidobacteriaceae bacterium. Classification (GTDB taxonomy): domain Bacteria; phylum Acidobacteriota; class Terriglobia; order Terriglobales; family Acidobacteriaceae; genus CAVVDY01. The sequence continues at coordinate 106,107 of CAWJXJ010000006.1, read as the reverse complement.
CCAGCAAGAAGGTGTGCAGCGCATCGGCGCCCAGGGTCCGGGCCAATTTCAGGACGTCAGGAAGCTGGTGTGCGTTGTGGCGGGCGATCGTGGTGTTGATCTGTACCGAAACTCCCAGCCGCTGCAGGTTCTTCATGCCGTAGATGGCGGCTTCGAAAGCTCCGGGAATACCGCGGAAGGAATCGTGTGTGTCGGCATCGGCGCCATCGAGCGAAATCGATACCCGCTTAATGCCCGACTCTTTGATGCGCTGCGCGACGTCTGTGGTCACCAGCGTGCCATTGGTCGCCAGCGCGGTACGGAGCCCACGGCTGTTGGCGTACTCAGCCAGAGTAAAGATGTCGTTCCGGTAGAGCGGCTCGCCTCCGCTGAGCACCAGGATGGGATTGCCGTAGTCGGCGATTTGCGAAATGATGTTCAGCGCCTGGTCGGTGTGAAGGTCCTGCGGGGACATCAACTCGGTCGCCGTGGCGCGGCAGTGAATACAGCGCAGATTGCAGCCCTTCGTCACTTCCCAAAAGACCAGACGCGGTGTGAATTTCTTCGTCGCGGCTGGATGCGCGCTGCCGTTTCCTGCTGTCATCATTCCCTCCCCAAAAGCTGCGGTTGGCTCTGGTTACTGATGTAACCATAGGATTTCGGCAACCCGAGGGGCCGTGAGTTTTATCACGTGACCTTGTGACGAGCGTCACTTTTAGGGGAAGGCGGATTTGAATGCGAGGGCACAGCCTGACCGTGTCCTCGCGAAGCGTTTTACTGCCCCGCGCCGCCGCCGCTGTGGCAGTCAGAGCAGTTGACAGCGCTTAGGTCGCCGATGTCCACCGGATGCTGGAATTGCTGGTTGGGAATAGCGGCCAGCTTCTCCTTGCCTTCCTCCTGCGCGGCCAGAGTGTGACAGGCATTGCAATCCTTGCTGATGGTCTTGCCATCGGCACTGACGTGGTTGCCATCGTGACAGCGGAAGCAGCCTTGCGAGTAGAAGTGTCCGATGTTGTTGGGGTGCGTCTGCCAGTTGACGTGCATCTCGGGGAAGAAGGTGGTTCCGAAGATGCGCTGCAATTCCTTGATGGCAGCGTTGATCGAATTCGCCTTCGAACTGGCGATCTGGGGATACTTCTGCTGGTAGAAAGCGTTGATCTTCTCCGGAATTGCCTTCTGTGCCTCAGCAGAGGTTTTGTAATCGGCCGTCAACACCTCGACCCCCTGGTGCTTGATATACGGCAGCGACGTGTCAATGACATTCAGAGCCATCGCGCGATCAATCGACAGATCAGGCGGAACGTAGATGTGGGTTGGCCGGTTGTGGCAGTCGACGCAATCCATGCGTCGCTTCTCAGCCTTGGCGATTTCTTCCGGCTTGGGAGGACTGTCCTTTGAAGTGTAGACCGTCACTTTGCCGGCGGGATCCGTCACCTTTACCCATGGGATAACCTGCCGTTTCTCATCGCTGGCGTAGTACTCAATCTTGTTGGCGATGTTCATGTGCCAGTGAATACCGCCGCCGGAAGGACCGAGAGTGGGGTCGCCGCCGCCGACTTTGATGAGCATGCGAATCTGGCGTGGCGTGTTGTTCTCGTCAGCGCCGAAGTGCGTGAACGTCTTCAACTCCGCGCCCCAGAACTTTCTGGGCCAGTGGCATTGTTCGCAGGTCTGCTGCGCCGGGCGAAGGTTGGCCACCGGAGAAGGAATCGGACGGGGATAGGTTCCGCGAATCGTGTAGTACACCTGGCGCAATCCCGACATTTTCGAGCGTACATACCAGCCCGCACCGGGTCCGACGTGACAATCTACACAGGCAACGCGCGCGTGCGGCGAGGCTGAGTAGGCCACGAACTCAGGGTGCATCACCGTGTGGCAGAGCTCTCCGCAGAATTGCACCGAGTCGGTAAACTCATATGCCTTATAGCTGCCAACCGCGCTGAGCAACGCGAAAATTACCACGAAGCTTAGAACGAATGCCACTGAACTTCGCTGGTTGGGATTGTTGAGATCGATGCGCGGGAACTGGGTTGCGTCAGGCAAACCTTGCGCTCGCCGATGGCGTTCCACCATCATCCCCACCACCATCAGTACCAAGCCCAGCACCAGTAAGCCCGGCATGATCATGTAGGCGAGAATGCCGATATAAGGACTCGCCTGGGTGGAAATCAGGTCGATCAGAAACAGGAAGATGATGTTCGCCAGAGCTACGACAGCCAGAGCAAGGCCCACCAGGCTGATAGTGTTCTTGATTAGCTTGCCGGGAATGAAATCGTTCAAACCAAGCGGATTCGCTCGCTGCTTTTCAGCCATGAAAAAAACGGCTCCTGATGAATTCCGTTGATAATGCGGGATGCTGACCTTATATCACTAGACTCTGTGTCCGACATCACAGCAAAGTGGTAGTCGTGGCGAGCCGCTTGCCGAGGGTACCGCGGCTCACCTCACATTTCTTTCGCAAACGTGTTATTTCGAGGTGGTTACCTCGTCGGCAGCCTCTTTACCTGCTGCCGGCTCCTCTTCCGCTGCAGGCTCTTCGGCTCCCTGCGCCCGTTCGATGGCCAAAGTATCGAGCGGATGCTCATGCTCGTAGTGCTCGATCGACATCTTTCCATCGAACCACGCCCAGTTCATGGGATAGGCATCAGGATCGATGATGACCGAATATAAGTGCCAGACGATGATGGCGAGCGTAGCCAGTATAGCTTCGTACCAGTGAATCAGGATGGCAACATCAATCCACCAGCCCGGCACCCTGTCCATTACGAGCATCTTGAACCAGATCATCAGGCCGGTAGTCGCCATGACGAACATGCCCCATACCAACGCCCAGTACTCCGCCTTTTCGGCGTAGGAGAAGCGGCGGAACATCGGCCGCTGATCGCTGGTCCCGAGATAGAAGCGAAACGCGTCGCGCACGTCAGTCACGTCTTTCCAGTCGGGCAGCATGTCTTTCACCAGTTGCCGGCCATCAGGATCGCAGGTGATGTAGTAGATGTGGAACAGGCTCACAGCAATCAGGACCACACCGGCGGTGCGGTGTATGACACTTCTGACCGTCTCGTTGATGAACGCGACAGCCAGCCACGAGTTGGGATACTTCAACGCAAAGCCGGTCAGCACCAGGGTGAAGAAGCTGATGAGCAGCGTTAGGTGCTGAGCCCGCTGCTTCGGAGTCATACGGAACAGTATCCGCGGCTGTCCGATACGGTGCAGCCTCAACTTCTTGCGGAAGATGATGAGGTTGTGCAGAACCATGCCGCCGATTACAGCCACAATCATCCACACGTAAAACTTGCTGATCAGGGCAAGGATCTTCGAACCGATGTCAGCTTTTTGCGCTCCGTCGAAGTGAACCTTGGCGCGGATGAATTCCTGGTTCGCGCCCGGGTGGCACTTGCCGCAGGTGGTGGCCAGATTCGCATGGTTGATCTTCGAGCGCGGGTCGCTCGAGGGCAGAATGTCATGCACGCCGTGGCAACTGGCGCAATTCGCCACCGTCTTGGAGCCGACCTTCGATGCCATGCCGTGGTAGCTGGAGAGATAGCTGGAAACACGGTTGCCCGCGATTCCGAATTCGCTTGAAAGCTGCACGCTGGCGTGACAATTGGCACACGTTGTGGCGACGTTTCCCGCCGCTACTGCAGATTTTGGATCGCTGGGCGCGGCGATGGTGTGTATTCCATGGCAATCCGTACATACAGGAGAACGCCAGTTGCCCTGCGCAATCTGCTTGCCGTGAATACTGTCCTTGTATTTCTGGGTGACCTCTGAATGGCACTTTGCGCAGGTGTCAGGCACGTTGAACTTGAAGACTGGCGATTTGGGATCGCCTCCCGGCAGAATGTCGTGGGTGCCATGGCAATCGGTGCACACCGCTGCCTTCTCGGAGCCGCCCGTAACCGCCTTGCCATGTACGCTCTGCTCATAGGAACCAAAGGTCGTGCTGCTCACACCGCTGCCTGCCATCACCAGTTGCTTGGAGTGGCACGAGCCGCAGGTTTGCGGGATGTTGTTATGCGCTACCTTCGACTTTGGATCGCCCGCGGGAAGAATAGTGTGAACATTTCCGTGGCAGTCCTGGCACTTCGCCACATTATTGTTGCCAGCCGCGGCGGCCTTGGCGTGCACGCCGTGATCGTAAGCCGTCTGCTCGTCGCCATGGCAGGTCGCGCACTTGGGCATGGCGGGCGTAGGGTCGTGCGGGAAGGCCTTGATGTCTTTGTGGCAATCCGTGCAGGTGAAGGTGCTGTGAATCGACGCCTTAAACTCCGCATCATCGACGTGCAGACTAACCTGCTTGCCATTCTCATCTTTCGTTAGCGTGGCGTCATTATGGCAAGCGAGACACTCATCGTTGCTCATCTTCGCCGCCTTCGAGGCAGCGAATATACTGCTTGTCAACAAGAAGGCAAGTACGACAATCCAACTACAGCGCTTCACAAATTCCTCGCTTTCGGCCACTCGACTCCAAGGCCAGGTGGTCCTTCTCGCGCGACACTCAGCGGTATGCAAAAACCATGGCATACACAATGCAAATCACTACGCTGAAGCCGATGGCGAGCGCAGTCCAGGCGAACCCGCGAATAACCTTGACCACGATTTCCGGTTGCGGTTCTTCCAGGTGCGTTTCCAATTTCCCGCTGGCGACCAGCGCCTCATATTCACGCGGCTTGTCGCGCTTCAATTCAGCCACCGGCATGTGACCGGTAAAGATCACGGTGTCCATGGGAAATTTCTCCGGGCGCAAATGGGTGTTGAAGAAATGCACCGTAAAAATGAATCCCGTGGCCAGCAGGGCTTCGTCACTATGAATAATGGTCGCTACATTGATAAAAGGGCCGGGCACAAACCGGGTGAAAAACACCGGAAACCAGAGGGTGAGTCCGGTCGAGCCAATGACCACGATCCCCCAGAACACGGCAAAGTAATCGAACTTTTCCCAATAGGTCCAGCGTCCATACTGGGGACGGGGCCCTCGACCGAGAAACCACTTGATGGTGCCGACGACCTCTTCCAGATCGCGCTTGGTCGGCAGCATCGTATTCGGCCCCAGGAGCATGGATTTCCACGAAGATCCGCTGCGACGTTTCTGCTTTATCACACCTGTGATGTGGGCCACGACCACACTAAACATGATCAGGGCCGCGAAACGGTGGACATAGCCCGCGGTTTCAAAGCCCCCGAACATGCGTGACAGGCGCGCTGCCCATGGCGTGTACGAGAACTTGAGCGACATTCCGGTAAGCGCCAGGGTGATGAAACTCACGATCATGCTGGCGTGAAGAACGCGGTAGAGCGGCGTGAAACGAACAAACTCACGGGCGGGTACGACGACAATTCTCACCGGAGGAGGCGCTACCGCCGCTGCCGCCACGGCACTACCTGCATCACCCGGGTTAATCGCTAGTATCTCGCTGTCAGTCGTGGCCATGCTTACTTCTCCTGCCCGTGAGTGGTGTCTGATTCGCGTTCGGCGGCCTCTTTCGCTTCTTCTGCCTTCAACTCGCGGCGCATTTGGAAGGCGCGCGGCAACCAGAGCAACGTATGTACTCCGCTGAGCGTGAATGTACTCACCAGCAACGCGGTCATGCCCCAGAACGTCCAGTACAACCATGGATATTTCCTGGGATCATGGTGCGTGGCATGCGTCAGGTACCCGGCAAAGCGGCGGGTCGCGTCCGTATGGCACTTCTGGCAAGTGGCGACGACGTTGGCTCGACTCAAGTGCGACTGAGGATCGCCGATCCTGCGAATGTCGTGCGCTCCATGGCAGTCATAGCATTTTGCCGTCTTGGTATAGCCGAGACGCGAAACCTTGCCGTGATACGTCTCAAAATAGGACTCTGTAATCTTCTCGTGGCAGCGACCGCACGTGGTCATGATTCCCAGCTTGAACTGGTCCTGGTCAGTGCGATTGATGGAGTGCGCCGTGTGGCAGTCGTTGCAGGTGGGAAGAGGCTTGTCCGTTTTGGTTTGGGTTGGCGAGTGCACGCTTTCCATGAACTGCTCTTCGATGCCGTGATGACACGCTCCACAGGTGTTAGGTACGTTCGCTTTGTTTACCGTGGATTCCGGGCTCGACGCCGGCTGCTCACGGTGGGCCGTATGGCAACTGGTGCAGGTGGCCGTAACCGTCAGGCCGCTCTTCAGCAGTCCCTTGCCGTGAATGCTCTCGTTGTAGCGTCCGATAATCTCGTGCTCTGTGCCGGTATAACGGAGGGCCGCTTTTTGCCCTTCGCGGTGACACCGCGCGCACAGATCAGGAACATTAGTGGGGAAAGTCGCCGACTCGGGGTTGTGCTTGCCCAGTACATGGTGGTCACCATGACAGTCTTTGCAGAACGGAGCGTTGGGATCTCCCTTTGCGTGTAGCACGCCATGCGTACTGGTCTGGTACTGTTGCCCGACTTCCTCGTGACAGGCAGTGCAGTCAACTTTTTTGGTGATGGTCTCGCATGCACGCACGCGCGAGGCGTTCACTTCTGAGTGACACTGGCTGCATGCGACCTTCACGTGTCTGGAACTCGCCAGTTGTGTCAGGCTCACTTGCATCGAACGGCCGTCCGCGGACTTCAGCTCCGGATTAGCGTGACAGCGCATGCAGTCGGCATCGGCCATGCCCTGCTCGTAAAAAACACTTCGCACCTTGTGCGGTTGGTGGCAATCCGGGCATGCCGGGAGCACATGCGCTTGCTTCTCCCAGAGCTCACCCCGGATGGTCTTGCGGTGCACCTGCTCAATCTCGGCGTGGCACTTGGTGCAAGTCGCCGCAATGTTTTGCCTGGCGATCGACGACTTCGGATCGGTGTGCGGCAGAATCGAGTGCGCCGTGTGGCAGGAGGCACAATTGGCTGCGACCACCAGGCCTTTCTTCAGCAGGCCTTCGCCGTGGATACTCTCGGAGTAGTTCTCCAGAATATTGTGCTGCCCGATATTACGATTCATCTGGACAGGCGTGCCTTCACGGTGACATTGTCCGCAAACGAACGGGATTTTCAGAGGCGCTACTGCCGAGCGCGGGTCTTTCACCGGCAGGATGTCGTGATTGCCATGGCAGTTCACGCACCGTGGCGCTAGCGTATCGCCATGCGCAACCGCCTTCCCATGAAGAGAAGCTGCGTGCTGCTGACCCTCGTCGCTGTGGCATGAGCCGCAATTGACCTTGGCCACGGGAACCGCGTGTGGTAATTCCGTGCCTTCCAGAGCAGCATGACAGGAGGTACAGTCGAGCGAGCCATGTATGGATCCGGTCAGTTTCTTTTTGTCGACGTAGAGCGAGACGGTGCGTCCGCCGCGCTTGGTGGTCATGCTTTTGTCACCATGGCACGCCAGGCAGTCATCGTTGCTTACCTTCGCCGCCTTCGCATCGGTTTGTGCCGCCCTGGGGGCAACCGATGGAACCAGGCAAATCAGCAAGGCACCGATAACAGTGAACATCCGCTGCTTCACGATCATTCCCTCGTCACGACTCCGCTCTCTTTGGCTTGGCTTGCCTTTGGCTTACTCCCGATAGCGTCCTCACGCGAGGCAGCTACAGGCAGGCAAAACATGCAATGAGCAGAATCACCCAACTGTTAAACATCTCTAAAAGACGGGCCAAGGGGCAGTGAGTGGCCTCACGTGGTGGCGTGACCTTCGTCACATCGGTCATGTTCGGCCGCGAAAAGGCTGAATTCTGCAGCTACGGAAAAGACAGCATTAAATGCGCTCTTGCGTTGATTTTCGCTTTGCTGCCAGAAAACCGCTTCAGCGATACGTCACAGCAACGATGTGATCATCAGCGTCACCCCTGGTGATTACCTTGCGAATTGAGCCCACGAAACGCAATGTAATTTCAGGGGTTTCAGGAGAGCAGCCCAAGATTTGCTACCCAGAGCTCGGTTGGGATTTTTATCAGCAGGGTTTTAGCACTGGTAAAATTCGCGGGCAGCAGGGCTGAAACGCAAACCCCTGATTGGCCGCGTGTGGCACGTCTAAAGCCATGCCCTGATACAAGGCGATTTAGTAGATAGGTTCCAGATAAATCGGGGCCTTCGGCAGCGCAACCAAAGTGCAATTCTTCCACTGCGCCGGAAAGCAGAGATCTATTTACGAGAAGACAACCCGTGGACGCCCAAGCAAGCGTGGGCGGCGGGGCCGAATGGTACCGATATTTCTGACCCGCTCATAGGCTCCGTGCAGGTCCTGGCTCAACATCTCGACGATATGCATACATACGGTGCTGTGGTCCCGCAGGAACTTAACCAGCTCCTTACGGCGAATAAAAGCCACTTGCGAATCATCAAGCACTTCGGCAGTCACTTCGTAGGCGCTATTCGACATGACCGCACCTATTCCGAGCACCTCGCCCGGTCCGGCGATACGCAAGGTAAGCCGCTTGCCGCTTTCTGAGCCGATGGAGAGTTTGGCCCGCCCGTCGCAAAGAATGTAAATACCACGTACTGGACGCCCTTCTGCGAAGAGAACCGCGCGTCTGGGGTAACAGCCAATAGACTTGATTTCGTCGAACTCCTTCAGCGCGTCTGCCGGCATATCGCAGAACGGACGGTCGGGCCGCGAATCGCAAGTCGTGCAACTGGTGGACTGACTCATACTTGCCATGATGTCTAGGTAATAGTTCGGCAGCAGTGTCCGGTGCAGTGATTGCAGTCACTATTTGTCGTGACCCTCTTCACATAACGTGTAACTTATTGCTTCGCAAAGGCGCAAAATGACGCACGAAGGCTATAGTGTGTCAGCCTGCCGACCGTGGTCCCTATTGGCAGAGTGCCATTGCCTTTAAAGCTGATTTGTTACGAATCAGCAAGGTCGAACCTTTGGCCTGCACGATCTGCCTTTTCTTCAAATCAGCAAACAGACGGGTCACCGTTTCACGCGAAGTACCGATCATCTGCGCAATCTCTTCGTGGGTAAGCGCGAGTTTGACGCGCGGCTCGGCTTTAGCCGCCTCGCCCGCTTTTGCGCTCCACTCCAGCAGGAGTTTGGCAAGCTTCTCGCTCGCTGAATGGGACAGCCCGAGTGAGCGGATCTCACGGCACGCCGTGTTGTACTTGTCGCTCAACTGTTCGGCTACGCGCAGGCACGCATCGCTGTGCTCCCGCAGGAAACGCACAAAGTCCTCGCGTTTGACGAAATTCACCTGGCAAGGATCGGCGGTTTCAGCCGTGAGTTCGTAAGGTTTGCCGCTGACCGTTGCGCTCAGTCCGAGCACCTCGCCCGGTTCAGCGATTTTCAGGATCAGCGTCTTGCCGTCAGTCGAGCAGATGGAAAGCTTCACCCGGCCTTTGCAAAGCACAAAGATTCCGCGGGGAGCTTGACCTTCGACAAATAGCACCGCGCCCTTGGGATAAGCGGTGGCGTACTTGATATGTTCGAAGGTCTGCAACGCGGCAGCCGGCAGGTCGCAAAAGATATGTTCAGCCCGCATTTTGCAGGTAAGACAGTTTTCTATGATGTCGAGACCGTATGGTGTTAGCACAATGCCCCCTGAATATTGCTGTATCTTGGGTGTGCGACCAGTGCGCACGTGCGTAGTTCCGGGGTGCGAAGATCAATGGCTGCCGTCCTGGCTTCGATCGGCGAGTCGAAGTCACAGGCAAGTGTGATCTCTGGCGGTAAGCTTCTACTGCCCGCTTCAGGGATCCAGTGCAGTAATTTCGTCGTTTGCAACAGCGGAGTTTGCTCCTAGATACATTTCAGCAGACTGCTAAAGCGCACATGGAACAAGTGCGGACATCACAATCGCGTGTGACGTAGGTTACGTTTAGTCGTGGATATCGATAAGTTTCAACGACTTAGGGTCAGGGGCTTCACTCGTGGAGAAACCGCTAAGGCGACCATCGGTTGGTGTCGAACGTCACATGGCGCTGGTTGCCGGTCGGCCTGAACCTCGTCCTTAAGCGCCGACTGGTTGGCCGGCGGCCACACGTTCCGTGTCGAGAACCGTAGCGATCGCGTGCAGCACCGAGGCCACTCGCACCGCAGCCAGCACCTTCTCCTCGCCGAATCCCTTGTCGCGCAAAACTTTTTCGTGGGAATCGACGCACGCGCCACAGCCGTTGATCGCCGACACCGCGAGGCACCACAACTCGAAATCAAGCGGCTCGATCCCGTGGGTGCGGATGACGTTCATTCGCAGGCCCGCGCGCATCGTCTGGTATTTCTCATTCGACGCGAGATGGGTGAACCGGTAATAGATGTTGTTCATGCCCATGACGGTAGCCGCAGACTTGGCGGCGTCCAGAGCTTGCGCCGAGAGGTGTGAAGCCGCTTCTTCGAGCGCCGTCGCCGTCAGATCTTCATTGCGTGACGCCACGGCACAAGCAACTACCGTTCCCCAAAGCTGCTGTTCGTTCAACTCCGTCTGGTTCGAAACTACGCTGGAGAAATTCAGCCGCATGTCTTTGGCGTAATCGGGCAGTGTCTCGATCAATGCATTCAGTGTCATTTTCTAAATTCCTTAAACGTGCGAATGGCTCCGCCGTTTTGTGCGACGGAGCCATCGGGAAGTCATGGTTAGACGTGCAGCGTTTCTTCGCCCTTCTGCCAGTTGCAGGGGCAAAGCTCGTCCGTCTGCAGAGCGTCCAGCACGCGCAGCACTTCCTGAGGATTGCGTCCCTACCGACAGGTCGGTGACATAGGCGAAACGAATCACGCCTTCGGGATCGACGATGTAAGTGGCACGCTGCGCCACGCCTGCGTTCTCATCAATAATGCCGAGCTGTCCAGTCAGTTCGCGCTTGATGTCCGCCAACATCGGGAACGGCAGAGTTTTCAGGTCCTCATGATGAGTGCGCCACGCGTGGTGTACGAACTCAGAATCGGTGCTGCCACCCAGGATCTGCGCGTCGCGATCTGACGAACTCCTTATTCAGCTTGCCGAAGGCCGTGATCTCAGTGGGGCAAACGAAGGTGAAATCCTTGGGCCAGAAGAAATAGACCTTCCACTTGCCGGCATAATCCTGGTTAGTGATTTCCTTGAACTCTTTACCTTTTTCAAGGCTCATGGTTGCGGTCACTTTGAAATCGGGGAACTTCTCTCCAACGCCTAGCATGTTTAATAGCTCCGTTTCTTCGAATTAATTTGAGTGTTGCTGTAGTTCTTTTTGCGAGCAGGCCTTACATACTCCCTGAATCTCGACATTGAACTTCTCGATCCGGAAACCCGCCGGCAAGCGGCCGCGCAGCTTAACAGGATCGATCCGCTCCACGTCGATGTCAGTGATGGACCGGCATCGCGTGCAAACCAGATGATGATGAGGATGAGGATTACCATCAATGCGCCAGCCATGATGCGGAGTTACTTCGCGCAACATGCCGGCTTCTACAAAGGTCTTAAGGTTCTTGTACACAGTCGCGAGTGAAATCGACGGCAGCTCTTCCTTCACCCTGTCGTAGATTTCTTCAGGAGAGTAGTGGCCGGGACCGGCCATCAGCGCTTGGTAGATCTTCTGCCGCTGATGGGTTGCTGCCAGACCGTGCCGGTGACACAGCCCAAGAAACTCGTTATAAGTGTCCCGGCGCATATCTAGTAGATGATAAAAATTATCAAACGATTCAGCCTATCAAACGGTAGCGGGAACAATTCGCAGCTACTCTCCATTAAACTACAAGAAGTGCTGCAACCAACTACACCACCATGAAGTTCCAAAAACTTTGCGTGTTCTGCGGTTCCAATTTGGGAATTAGTCCCGTTTACCGCGCTGCGACTGAGCAACTCGCATCTCTCCTGGTGCAGCGTGGAATCGATCTGGTTTATGGCGGAGGAAACATCGGCCTGATGGGCGTGCTGGCCGATGCCGTACTTGCGAGTGGCGGGAAAGTGACCGGAGTTATTCCAGAGTCTCTGATGGCGCGCGAAGTTGGCCATCGCGGGCTGACCGAGTTGCGCGTGGTGAGTTCCATGCACGAACGCAAGGCGCTCATGTCCGATTTGTCCGACGCCTTCATTGCTCTGCCCGGTGGCTTTGGAACGTTCGAAGAGTTCTGCGAAGTCGTCACCTGGTCCCAACTCGGCATCCACGAAAAGCCCTGCGGCCTGCTCAACATCAACGGCTACTACGATCCGCTGTTGCGCCTCTTCGACAACGCGGTCACCGAAGGATTTCTGCATCCCGACAACCGCGCTCTCGTGCTCGACGCCGACGATCCGGAGCTACTGCTCAAGAAGATGGCCCAGTTCACGCCCACTCGCGCCGCGAAATGGATCGGCAGAGAAGAAAGATAACGGTGCGAGTTCAGCGCAAGTCGGACTGGACCTTCTATTCGTCGCAAGCCTGCACCTTCTATCGGGTGTCATCCGCAAACTATCGGGTGTCATCCCCAAACTGTGGGGTGTCATCCCGAGCGGAGCCGAGGGATCCGCAGTTTCTTCACTCGCCCAAAATGCCGACAGGAAAGCCAACTGCGCTCGAAAGGGATGCGCACAGGCTTGCTTAATTAGGATCCGTGGCGATGCGAGCTGCAGACTCCCTCGGCTGCGCTCGGGATGACACCTCAAGAAAAATTCTATTGGACGGCTGCGCCACTGACCGTCGTGCTGCTTCCCTCTCCCAGCAAATACTTCTGCATGAACAGCACCGTCGTATAGAACTGGAAGTCCGCATTCTTCTTCTTAGCGAAGCCGTGACCCTCATCCTTCGCTGCCAGATACCAGACAGGAGTGCCATTCGCCTCCAGCGCCTTCACCATTTGGTCAGCTTCACTCTTCGGCACCCGCGGATCGTTTACTCCAGCCACCACCATCATCGGCTTGGTGATTTCCTTGACGTGATTCATAGGCGCGATGCTTTCAAGGTAGGCCCGTATCTTAGGGTCGCGCTCGTCCCCATACTCCACCCGCCGCAAGTCGCGGCGATAGGCCTCGGTATGCTCCAGGAAGGTCACCAGGTTTGACATACCCACCACATCGACTGAACAGGCGAGACGATCGTTATAGCGGGTCGCGATGGCCAGCGTCATGTGCCCGCCATAGCTGCCGCCGGTGACCATGACGCGTTTCGCGTCCAGCTCGGGTTGCGTGGCAATCCAGTCGAAGAGCGCGCCGATGTCTTTGTAGGCGTTTTCGCGCAGAAATCCGTTGTCGAGTTCAGTGAAGGTTTTTCCGTAACCCACCGACCCGCGCACATTGGGATAGATCAGCGCCACGCCCATTTCGTTCAGCAGATAGTTGTTTCGACCCAGGAAGGTCGGGCGCGACTGCCCCTCGGGTCCACCGTGAATGACGATTGCGACCGGATACTTCCCCGTCGGCGACTTCATCTTCGGCGTGTACAGCCAGCCCGAAATCTCGCGGCCATCGAAGCTCTTCCAGGTAATCAACTTTGGCTCCACGAAGCTCTGCGGATGGATGCCTCCGGTTTCGCTATGGGTCCAACGTTCAAGCTTGTGGGATTGAATATCCACCGAATACACATCCGCCGGTGATTGCGCGCTGTTGAGGCTGAACGCCAGCTCGCGGTTGTTTTCGTGCCAGCGCAGGAGAGTGTTGATCACTCCGGCCGGCAACCTGGGCAATGCCAGCTCTTTGCCGGTCTGCGTATCCATCACGTGCAGGGAGCTGATGCCGTTTTCGTTCAGCGCAAAAGCGAGGTAGTGCCGGTCATGGGAAAGCTGCGCATCTTCGGTGTCCCTCTTGTCGTCCGTCAGGTACTTCAGCGCCTTCGTGCCCAGGTCCATGTAGGCAAGGCGCAAATACTCGCTGTCCTTATCGGTGATCAGGTAAATACCTTTGCCGTCACGGCTGAAGCCAACTGCCAAATAGAAAACCTTTTCAGCAGTTTTCGGTGTCAGCTCGGTCTTTGCTCCGGTGGTGCCATCAATCAGCCAAATATAGCTTTCGTTGATCGAGATCGAATTCTGGGCTAGCAGTGTCCGATCGTCAGGAGACCAGTCGCGGATCAGCCAGCCTCCGCCCTGATTTTCGACGATCATTTTGTCGCTGGTCTTGTCCTGCGGATTCATCACGTAAAAATCCAGGTCAGCCTTGTTGCGACGGGTGCTGGCGTAAGCGATGCGGTCGCCGCGGTTTGACCACACAAACTCGGTGTTGCGCGATTTGCCATCCGTAAGCAGAGTCGTGGTACCGTCAGCAACATCGAAGCGGAAGATCTGGTACCACTCTCCGCCGCCCACGTCCTTTTGGAAGAGAAAATACTCTCCCTTGTGCGGCTGATAGCTGGCATCCGCCACTCGATCGGCAAAGAACGTGAGCTGGGTGCGTGCGCCTTCCGGCATAACGACCTCATGTACCTGGACGGTGTCGCCAAAACGAGTTCCCACCAGGATCTCGCGCCGTTGCGGATGCCAACTCCACATCAAGGCGGTGCGGAACTCGGTGTAACGATCAGCCTTCTCCGCAATGGCAGCGGGAACGGGAGGAATGTTTTCCAGTACGAGCGCGTCGTTAGGACGAACCACGTCCTGCGCGTAGACAAAAGGCGCTAGAATCAGTGCAGCAACCAGGAGCGTGCGGCGGAACATGGAATCCTCACAATCATGAGCCAAATTCAACAGGCTAACTGCGGTGGACCTGCCTGTAAAGGACAGCAGTCACTGGTACTTGTCCATGATGACCACGGGCTTGCCAGCGTGGCAGAAGTGAATCGTTTTGGGTTGAGCAGCGTCTAATCGTAGTTAAGCTAAAAAGGGGAGCGTGTATGGCAGGAAGCTCAAGAACCAGCTTCAACAAACGTCAGAAGGAGCGCGCCCGCCAGGAAAAGCAGGCGGAGAAGGCTGCGCGGAAAGCCCAGCGCAAACAGGAAGGTACCTCGCCATCGGAGACGCCGCCGGTGGATTTGACGGTCACTCATGACGAAGAGGGCCAGCCAGTCGGGTTCGATTTTCACGATTTCCAGAGCTGAATCCCGGCCGCGTCTTTTAGCAATCCATACATAGAAGCCCCGATAGCGGGGCTTTTGTCTTGCTCGCCTTCAGCGCTACGTAAATATCACCTAGCGAGAATAGGCGTCAGGGCACGACCTTGGTCGTGCCGCCACGCCGCTCTTTTTGAGCTTAAGTCCCTTCAGGGGACGACACCAAGCAAGTCTCTCGACTGCGGGTGCCGTGGCGACCTTCGCTCGGGATGACACCGGAGTAAGAACTTCCACGCAGTCCGACCGCGTGCGATCACCGGTAACGCCAAGTGCTAAGTGCCAAGTGCTATCCGCTAACTACTGAATTTCAATCACCGGCCCGGCTTGGCTGCGCGCCTCGCCGACCCTCTCGATAACGTGTCTGGCGAACTTAAAGAGCGACCGCGCATGCGGTGACCCCTCACCCTCAAGCACGATCGGCTGGCCGGTATCGCCTCCCTTGCGAATGTCGGGGTCGAGTTCAATGCTGCCAAGGAACGGTACATTGAATTGCAGCGCCGTTCGCTCGCCTCCGCCCTTGGAGAAGACGTCGATCTCCTTGCCGCAGTGCGGGCACACGAAGTAGCTCATGTTCTCGACAATGCCCAGGATGTCGACCTTCACCTGCTTGAACATCTCGATCGCTTTGCGCGCGTCCTGAAGCGACACGTCGCTCGGCGTTGTGACCACAACCGCGCCGGTGACCGACACCGTCTGCACTAGCGAGATCACGACGTCGCCGGTACCCGGAGGCAGATCGATGATGAGGTAATCGAGTTGTCCCCACTCTACCTGTCCCAAAAATTGCTTGATGATGGAGTGCAGCATGGGGCCGCGCCAAACCAGGGGTTTGTCGCCGGGACTCAGGAAGCCGACCGAGATCACTTTCAGTCCGTAACGCTCGGGCGGCAGAATGCGGTCTTCGCCCACTACCTGGGGGGCGACGGTGGTGCCCAGCATCAGCGGAACGTTGGGGCCATAGACATCGGCATCCAGCAGCCCGACCTTGAAGCCCATGCGGGCGAGAGCGATGGCAAGATTAACGGCCAGCGTGGTTTTGCCGACCCCGCCTTTGCCCGAACCAACAGCGATGATGGAATCGACTCCGGGCAGCGGCTGCGGTCCTGCCGGCTCGTGACCCGGTCCATGTACATGAGAGCTCACGTGTGAATACCTGCTTGGGTGTGGATTAGGGGCGCAAACTTTGATTATAGACGCCATGTCATACGGACGCTGCGCGGCTCGGGGCCGTAGCGGCGCGCCGCCCGCCGTGTACCCGGCTTTCAAAAGTCCGAATCTCGGATCGCAGCATCCATATGAGCAACAAATAGGCACGGAGAACGACATGAAGATCGCAAACGACGTCACCGAGTTGATTGGCCACACCCCGCTGGTGCGGCTGAACAAAGTTACTGCCGGATCGAAAGCCACCATCGTAGCCAAGCTGGAGAGCTTTAACCCCTGCGCCAGCGTGAAAGACCGCATCGGCGTCAGCATGATCAACGACGCCGAGAAGTCCGGCAAGATTACTCCAGGAAAAACCGTGCTGATTGAGCCAACCAGCGGCAATACCGGCATCGGTCTCGCCTTCGTGGCCGCGGTGAAAGGCTATCGGCTCATCGTTACCATGCCCGACAGCGTGAGTCTTGAGCGCCGAATCCTCCTCCGCGCATTTGGCGCCGACGTAGTTCTCACGCCGGGGCCGAAAGGCATGAAAGCGGCGATCGCCAAAGCGAATGAGTTGCTGGAGAAGACGCCCAACAGCTACATGCTCGGACAATTCGACAATCCGGCCAACCCGAAGATTCACTTCGAAACCACCGGGCCTGAGATATGGGAAGACACCGACGGCAAGGTCGACATCTTCGTCTCCGGTGTCGGCACAGGCGGCACGCTGACCGGCGTCGCGGAGTACATCAAGCCCAGGAAGGCGTCGTTCAAAGTGGTAGCGGTTGAGCCCGAGGAGAGCCCGGTGCTTTCCGGCGGCCAGCCCGCTCCCCACAAGATCCAGGGAATCGGCGCGGGCTTTATCCCCAGCATTCTTCGCACGGACTTGATCGATGAAGTGGTGAAGGTGAACGCCGACGACGCAATCACCATGGCGCGTCGTCTATCTGCCGAGGAAGGCCTGTTGATGGGCATCTCGTCAGGAGCCGCGGTGGTAGCTGCCTTGCGAGTCGGCCAGCGTGAAGAGAATGCGGGAAAACTGATTGTCGCCGTGTTGCCATCGTTTGGCGAGCGTTACCTCAGCAGCGTGCTCTTCCAGCAGTTGCGCGAGGAAGCCATGGCGTTGACCGCGGAAACCGTTACCATATAAGCCCATGGGTTCGTTCTTCTTCCATATGCGCGAGGACATCAACGCAGTCCTCGAGAGCGATCCGGCCGCGACCTCTGCACTCGAGGTCGTGCTGCTCTACTCCGGACTGCATGCGCTGTGGTGGTGGCGCGTCTACCACTGGCTGTGGCTGCATGGGATGCGCTTCCTCGCGCGATTCTTGTCGCAGGTGGCGCGCTGGATCACCGGCATCGAGATTCATCCCGGAGCCCAGATCGGCCGCCGCTTCTTCATCGATCACGGCATGGGCGTAGTCATCGGAGAGACCGCCGAAGTCGGCGACGATGTGACCCTATACCAGGGCGTGACGCTGGGCGGCACCGGAAAAGAGTCCGGCAAGCGACATCCCACAGTGTGTGACAACGTGGTCATCGGTGCAGGCGCGAAGATCCTGGGCTCAATCACTATCGGAGCCAACTGCCGCATCGGCGCCGGCTCTGTCGTACTGCGCAGCGTACCGCCCGATTCCACTGTCGTCGGCGTGCCCGGACACATCGTTCTGCGCCATGGCAAGCGCGTAGTCGTGACCGATCCCAAAGAGATCAACGATCCGCTCTCCGAAGCGCTGGCGGCCGTCGCGATGGAGGTCAAAACGCTTCGCGCCGAAGTGCGCCGCCTGCAAGGCCGCGAGCACGAAGCCGAGCCTGCCCGCGACGGCCTCGACCGCGCGATGGAAATCGAGATTGAATATCAAATATGAAGGAAGCAAGTAGCAATCGAACTTAGGGAAACATGCGGCTTTGGGCGCGCGATGAACGCCTCAATAATGACTGTCATCCTGAGCGAAGCGAAGGACCTGCTCTCGATCACTGCCTGCATAGTTTTCGTAATGAGAAATCGGTTCGCGCTGCCGCAGAACAGATCCCTCGTCGGCGGCGCCGCCTCGTGATGACAAGCGCGCACAACGCTGCTCACAATCGCATCCGCATCACCACCGCATCTTCTTGCGGATCGCGATAGTACTTTGGCCGCCGGCCCTCTGCCTTAAATCCCCACTTCGCGTACAACGCCCGCGCCGCGACATTGGATTCCCGCACCTCAAGGAACACGTCGGCAACTCCGCGCTCCCCCGCCTGCCGCATGACTTCCTGAATTAACCCCTGCCCAATTCCCTTCCGCCGCAACTTTGGATCGACAACCACATTCTCAATCTCCCACTCCTCACTACCGCAACGCACGATGACGAATCCCGCGATCGAGCCTTCCCACGCAACCAGCGCAACCCGCTTCGGAGCCTCTGCCGCGAACAGCGCGTCATACTCGCGGGCGCTCCAATGCGCAGCAGATTCCGACTCACCTGCCAACACCATCATCTGTGGAATGTCCTCGGGAACGGCGGAGCGAATCAACATCGCGTCACCGTTTCGGTGCGGAGAAGATCTCCGCATCAGAGCGGCGAATATAGTTCGCGTCGAGTGTGGCGACATCGGCAAGCTCGCCTGCCACGAACTTCGACAGGCCAAACCGTCCAATGTCGTCGGCGTGAACTGGCTCGACATGCTCTGCGGCCGATCCCAGCACAACTAGCGCATCCACTATCTTTGGATCGGGACTCAGCACCGTCACCTTGCTCGAAGTCGCCTCGGCCGCAAACGCGTCGAGCTGCGATATGTACTCGCGCACCACCGAAGCCCGCGACTCGAAAATCGTGAATTCGCCGATGTACACCTCGCCGCGCCCAGCATCTAGCGCGACCGAGATGTTCCCATCATGAGGCCCGCGAACAACCGCCACCGCCTCCAGCATCGACACGGCTACCAGCGGTTTCTGCAGCACCTCGCACAGCCCTTTGACGGTCGCCAGGCCAACACGCAGCCCGGTAAACGAGCCGGGTCCGGACACCACAACGAAGGCACCGATCTGCTCTTTCGTGAGTTGTTGATTGGCGAGAAGCTCCGCGATCACCGGCATCAGTCGAGCGGAATAGGTCCCGCCCTCCACCGCCATAATTTGCAGAGTTTCGAAAGAACTCTCATCGTCCCGGCACAGAGCGACGCTGCCGTTGCGTCCTGAGGTGTCGATGGCGATCAGCAGCATCGTTCAGACGCCGATTGGCGCTTCCTCGACCAGCTCAAGCAGCACGCCGCCGGTACTCGCAGGATGCACGAATACATACATGTGGCCGCCGGCGCCGATCTTAACTTCGTCATTGATGAGGCGCGTGCCCGCGGCTTTCAGCTCTTCGACGCGCTCCACCAGATTCGTCACCTGTAGCGCGACGTGATGCAGGCCCGGGCCGCGTTTCTCCAGAAATTTTGCGATGGTCGAGTCCGGCGAGGTGGGCTCCAGCAACTCAATACGGCTTTCGCCGACCGGAATCATGGCGACGCGAACCTTCTCCGCCTCGACCGTCTCCTCGGGCATGACCTGCAACCCGAGCGTCTCGTAAAACTTCTTCGCCTCGGCCAGCGACCTGACCGCCACTCCCAGATGATCGATCTCTGTCATTATGGTTTCCCCAACTCACCAACAATCTCTTCCACCAGAGAATACGGATCGCGCTTGTGCTCGGCAACCTCCGCGGCATACTGTTCCGCTTTGCCATCGTCCAGAAACGTCGAAAGCACGCGCTGAAACAGCGCATCGCGCAGCATCTCCGTCAGCCGCTGCCGCCAATTTTGCGCGCGCCGCTCGCGGGCCATCCCGCTCTGCTGTAAGTACTCGCGATAGCTTTCGATGGTCTGCACCAGTTCGGCAATCCCTGTTCCCTCGCTGGCAACCGTCTTCACAATCGGAGGAACCCAGTTGTCGTGCCGCAGTGCCAGCGACTGCATGGCGCGAATCTCGCGCTCCACGCGCTCAGCGCCATCGCGGTCCGCCTTGTTGATGACGAAGATGTCGGCGATCTCCATGATGCCGGCCTTGATCGTCTGTACATCGTCGCCCATGCCCGGCACAAGGATCACGATGGTCACGTCGGCCAGGCGCACGATGTCGACTTCGTCCTGCCCGACGCCGACGGTCTCGATCATCACCAGGTCGCGGCCGCTGGCATCGAGCACGGTCGCGACATCGGCCGTGGTGCTGGCCAATCCACCGAGCGAGCCGCGCGTAGCCATGCTGCGGATGTAGATTCCGGCATCAGAGTAATGTGACGACATACGAATGCGATCGCCCAGAATCGCTCCTCCGCTGAATGGGCTGGTGGGATCGACCGCCACAATGCCGATCGTCTTGCCTTGCTTGCGATACTCGCGCGCAAGCTGATCGACCAGCGTGCTCTTACCCGCTCCCGGCGATCCGGTAAGGCCGATCAGCAACGCGTTGCCGCTGTACGGAAACAATGCTTTCAACAGTTCGGTGGATTCCGGCGTGCGATTCTCCACCATCGAAATGGCACGCGCCAGCGCCCGCGGATTGCCTTCGCGCAGACGGGTGATGAGGTGTTGCAGGTTAGGTTCGGCTTTCACGGTTGACGTATCAGATTATCAGTTCGGTGGAATCATCAGTTCGGTAGATTCATCAGTTCGGTGGAAGCCTCGGCCTTTAGGCCGAGGAACAAGAACAGTCAAGCACTCAAGCCCCTTCAGGGGCGGCACACGATCAATGAGCGGCAGGTGGTACCCAAACCCCCCGGGTGGGTCCGCTCGGAAGCCTACTTGTCCCGCAGCTCTTCGCCGTGAGGATGAACTGGGGCCAAAACGGAAATTGTCTTCGATTCTTTCGGGTTCCCCATCCCGCCCCGGAAGGGTACGATGGTAAGCACCAAATCGACGGGGGCAGAGTTGAAGTTGCTCAGCAGAAGTGACATCGAGCCATTCGCCGGCAGGGTTCTATCGGTTTTCTCCCCGCATATGCCCAATACATAGTCCGTCCGCCGGATCGTCGAGGCAAACAGAAATCTGGTACAGGGATACCGAATCTGTACATAATCAGCATTCGCTTTCCACGAAATGTCGACGGTGTTCAGGGCCGTTCGGCCCGCAGGCTCCTCTACAACGGGGCCGTGCTCGAACGAGATCACAGAAGCAGGCGTGGAGTTCCGCACTTCACTGGTCGGAGGCTTTGATTGCGGTTCCGCGAAGGATACAGTCGAAAACACGCTTCGCATTAGCTCGAAGTTGTTCTTTTCCGATACCCATTGTATTGAGCATGGAACATCCATCCCGCCGCCGTTCCCTTCGGCAAAGTCAAAGGCGAATTCGTAACATAGGCCGTTCTGAAAGGTATGGAAGTAATAGGTCGCTCGCGCCGTACCGCCTCCCACCCCAACGTTTAGAGTTCGGAAGTAACTAATTCCGCCGATGGTTGTGGACGCTGTATGCTCCGGCCAAAACGAGTGGAACGATTGGCACGTGCCGGCACTCCGAATCTCCGGGTCAACGAACACTGTTAAGCCGCCAGCGACATAATTAGAGTCAGGAAAGACCTCCTTCGGGATGCTTACATTCACGACCGCATTCGCAATTGGGATGCTCACTCGTTCGCCAGCAAAATTGGACTCCACTGTCGCATATTGCGAACCCGAATCACCGAATGTTGCTGGATATCGCAAACGCAATCCGTACCGGGGATTCTCGTAGTTGATCCACGTATCCGGGCTGCCGAGAATAGGGCGAACTCCCACAGGATTTTTATGGACCATGATGTCGACGTTCGTCACCTGTAGTGTTTTCGGCGAATGATCTTTGCCTGACGTCACTGGAGACGGTAGCTCTATTCCGCGCAAGGTCACTTCATCGCCGATATGGTTTCTTAGCTCAGCGGTTTTTCCCTCGAGGTAGTACGCCACGAACCACCATGCATTCGTGAGCTCAAACCTGCCATGCTTCCGGTCCACACACCCTACAGCTTCAACCACCGACGAATTGGACTGTTTTGGGTGATTCGTCTGCGCCCACAAAGAGCTGGGTAGCGCGAACGTTATTGCAATCAGCACGACTGTCCAACGCACTTTCACAGCTTACCTGTCAATCCTTCAGTATCTGCCGCGCAATCACCAGCCGCTGAATCTCGCTCGTGCCCTCGCCGATGGTGCACAGCTTCACGTCGCGATAGAACTTCTCCGCCGGATAGTCCTTGATAAACCCATAGCCGCCGTGAATCTGCACGCCTTCGTTGGCGGCTTTCACTGCCACTTCGCTAGTGTAGAGCTTCGCCATTGACGACTCCAGCGTGGTCTTCATGCCTGCGTCTTTCATCGACGCGGCACGCATCGTGAGCAGGCGAGCAGCATCAATCTCGGTCGCCAAATCTGCGAGTTTGAATCCGATTGCCTGAAACTCGCTGATTGCCTGCCCGAACTGTTTGCGCTGTTTCGAGTAATTCAGCGCCGCTTCATACGCGCCTTGAGCCATGCCCAGCCCAAGCGCCGCAATCGATATGCGTCCGCCATCCAGAACCTTCATGGCGTCGATGAACCCGTTACCTTCCTGGCCCAGTAGGTTCTCGCCGGGAATCTCGCAGTCTTCGAAGATCAACTCCGAGGTATCACTGGCGCGCAGGCCAAGCTTGTTTTCTTTCTTGCCGGCGCGAAAGCCCTTGGTTCCCTTCTCCACCACGAACGCCGAGAGTCCATGCGTGTGCGCCGTCTTGTCGGTCACAGCAATCACTACCGCAACATCGGCATAGTGGCCGTTGGTGATGAACGTCTTCGTCCCATTCAGCACCCAGTTCTTGCCGCGCCGAACCGCCGAGCAGCGCGCGCCGCCGGCGTCCGATCCCGAACCCGGCTCCGTCAGTCCCCAGGCGCCGATGAATTCGCCCGTCGCAAGTTTGGGAATGTATTTGCGCCGTTGCTCCTCGTTGCCGGCAATGAAAATATGATTGCTGCCCAGCGAGGTGTGCGCCGCGACGATGATGCCTACCGAGCCATCCACGCGCGAGAGCTCTTCAATGGCGAGGACATATTCGACGTAGCCCATGCCCGATCCACCGTATTCCGTCGGGAAGATGATCCCCAACAGGCCGAGCTTGCCCAGTTCCTTGACCGTCGCCATCGGGAACTCGCTGGCCTCATCCCACTTCATCACGTTAGGAGCGATCTCGCTCTGGGCAAAATCACGCACCATCTTCTTTAATTGCTGTTGCTCGTCATTGAGCTGGAAGTCCACGCTATCTCCTTGGGTCGATGGCCCTGTTCCCATGTAGGGTTGGCATGCTGGGGGCAAACTAGTCGTTATAACATACCGCGCGCCTTTCGCTTTTCGCTCTTAGCCTTTGGCTTTTGGCCTCGGGCTCTTGGCGCCCGCGGCATAGAGCAGGGAACTCTACACTTCTCGTTGGATGATCGGGGAACATTCTGGCGAAGAGCGAATGGCGAATGGCGAATGGCGAAAGAGCGATAATGAGACATGGACACCGTTCGCATGGATCTCTGGCTGTGGGCAGCGCGCTTCTTCAAGACGCGTGCTCTCGCCAAGAAAGCCTGCGAGTTGGGCCGCATCGAGTCGAACGGACATCCTGCGAAAGCGGCTCGCGAAGTGCATGCCGGCGACCACCTGAAGATCACCAACGACACCGGTGAGTTTCAGGTCGAGGTACTCATCGTGAACGATGTGCGCGGACCAGCAGCAGTAGCGCAAACCATGTATCGCGAGTCCGACGAGAGCCGCGCCGCTCGCCAGAAAGCCGCGGAAGAGCGCAAGGCGGCTCACTTGTTCGAGCCCATCCCTCAGACCAGGCCATCGAAACGCGATCGCAGAAGAATCATTCAGTTCCGCAGCGGAAGATAAACGCTTCGTCTTCAGCGTCTGTCATCCTGAGCGAGGCCGCCCGCTTTTGGGCGAGCCGAGTCGAAGGACCCCTACTCCGACGAAAGGTCCTTCAGGGAGTGGAGTGCTGCGACTCGTCGCTCCGCTCCTCGCTCAGCATGACAACACAATTTCTTCCCGCACCGCCGTTTACTTCTCCACCACCGGCAGCACAATGCTCGACGCCGCATCTTTCGAGCGATAGATCTTCTGAGTAGCTTTGGTGTAGTCCGCGTCGGTGGCCTTATAAATGTTCGGCACAAACTTCTGCGGATTGCGATCGTACAGCGGGAACCACGTGCTCTGCACCTGCACCATGATGCGATGCCCTTTCATAAACACGTGGTCGTTGGGATGCAGGTCGATCTTGTACTCCGTAACTTTGTTGGGCGTAATCGGTTCAGGAGTCTCGAAACTGTTGCGGTATCGCCCGCGCAGGATGTCGTCGGCGATCATCAATTCGTAGCCATTCAGCACCGGGCCGGCGTTCTTCTCGATCTCGTCTTCGGTGAGCTTCTGGTAGTCCTCGGGATAGACATCCATCAGCTTCACCACCCAATCGCTATCGCTGCCGCTGGTCGCCGCAAATAGATCCGCAACGATGTCACCAGTGACCGTGATGTCCTCTGTCAGCGGATCGGTCTCCCACGTCAGCACATCCGGCCGATGCTCGACGAAGCGCTGGTCTTCCACCAGCCACGTCGTCCACGTCGGATTCGGATAGGTCGGCGTTACCGGACGATGACGGTAAGGCACAGGGTTCGCCGGATCGGAGATGTAGCTGTCGAACGCGTCTTGCTCCGCTGGCGCATCGAACGACGCTTTGCCATTCGCGTGAAGGTAGAGCTTTCTCTCTGTAACTCCCTGAGTCGGCGGCCACTTGTTGTAGCTCTTCCACTGGTTTGACCCGGTCTCGAAAGTCATCGCCTCCGGCTGATTGAGCGGCTTGTCGTGCAGCCAGTGCGCGAACCACGGCGCGAAGATGTGCGCACGATAGTAGCGCGAGATGTCGCTTCCCCAATCGATATCGCCGAGTTTGCGTCCGCTCTCGCTCATCCAGCCGCCATGGTTCCACGGGCCGGCGACAAAGTAGTTCAGGTGATCGCTGTCCGTCTGCTCCAGCGTGGCATAGATGCGCGTGGGGCCAACGAAATCTTCCTGGTCGTAGAAGCCGGCGACATTCAGGTTCGGCACGGTCGTATGCTTTAGATACTCCGTAACCGAGTGCTGCTTCCAGAAGTCGTGATTGGGATGCTCAACAAAGTCATTCCACGTGGGCAGCTTGCCATGGAAGTACCTGGCATTCGCATTCGACAGCGCGCCCAGATTCAGATACCACGAATACGTGTCGTACTGATCGAATCCGAAATCGGTGTTCTTCTCTTTGGAACTCTCCAGCAGCGCCGAATACTCGAAGCCATAACTCAGGCGGAACGCGCCGTTGTGGTGAAAGTCATCGTTGATGAACATGTCATCCGGCGACGCCTGCTCGCTCGCGGCTTTCAACGCCGGATGCGGTTCCAGCAGCGCCTGCGTCACCAGCCATCCCGGATACGAAATCCCCCAGATGCCGACGCGCCCGTTATTATTAGGCACATTCTTGATCAGCCAGTCGATGGTGTCGTAGGCGTCGGTACCTTCATCGATCGACTTGGGATCGCTCTTGTCGCGCGGCGGCCGCTGCATCACGAACGTTCCTTCCGACTTGAAACGCCCGCGAATGTTCTGCGAGACGAAAATGTATCCATCGGCAATCAGGTCGTCCGCGCGTCCCGCTTCGTTGAAGTGGTCGCCATTCTCCGCCACGCCATAAGGAGTTCGCGTCAGCAGAATCGGCAGCGGTCCCGACGCGTCTTTGGGCGCCTGTATCACCGTCTGCAGGCGCACCCCATCGCGCATCGGGATCATGACTTCCTGATAGGTGAAATGCTGCGGCTTGTACTGTTGCTGGACCGCGGGAGCTTTCGACTCATCTTGTGCAGTCAGCGGCGCGCATGCGGCACAGACGAGAAGCGCGCACAATGCGGAGAGAAGAATTCGTGCAGTCGGATCGGTCGTGCGAGACATGCGCGACAGTATACAAGCAGGCAAACTATTGTCGCGGCTCAAGCCCGATAGCCTCGATTATCCCCTTCACCGTGGGAATCCGCTGCGCCTTGGTATAGCAGTAGACGCTGCGCCCATCGACCAGCACTTCCAGTTCGTGGTAAGCGTGCCTCACCTTCGGCTTGATGCCGTATTTCGATTTGAGTTCGCGCTTCAGGCTCCCGGCCAAGCGTCGCAACCCGGTTCATATCAGGCAGCGGCGAATTTCAATGTCCATGCTATTACCTTCAAATCGCATCATCTAGGTTGTCATCCTGAGCGAAGTGAGTTCGCCGAAGGCGGACGAACGCAGTCGAAGGACCTCTACTCAGCCAACTCAGCCCCATAGGACTCTTCCTGGGTTGTCATCCTGAGCGAAGTGAGTTCGCCGAAGGCGGACAAACGCAGTCGAAGGACCTCTACTCAGCCAACTCAGCCCCATAGGACTCTTCCTAGGTTGTCATCCTGAGCGAAGTGAGTTCGCCGAAGGCGGACGAACGCAGTCGAAGGACCTCTACTCAGCCAACTCAGCCCCATAGGACTCTTCCTGGGTTGTCATCCTGAGCGAAGTGAGTTCGCCGAAGGCGGACAAACGCAGTCGAAGGACCTCTACTCAGCCAACTCAGCCCCATAGGACTCTTCCTGGGTTGTCATCCTGAGCGAAGTGAGTTCGCCGAAGGCGGACAAACGCAGTCGAAGGACCTCTATCCAAACGAACCGGCTCCATAGGGGTCCTTCGACTTGTCATCCTGAGCGTAGCGAAGGACCTGCTTTTCTCCCGTCCGCCGCGAAGTTCACGCCTTCTGCGCCATCGCACTGCACACGGTGGCTAAGCCTTCCAACGCCTTGGCACACTGCTCGCGCGACACATCAAGATGCGTAACGAAGCGCATCGCCTGTGGACCGACGCCGTTGGCCAGCACTCCGCGCTCGCGCAATTTCTTCGACAGCTCAGCCGAGCTCATGCCGGTTCCGCTGATGTCGCAGATCAAGATGTTCGTCTGCACCTTCGCCGCATCGATCTTGAATCCCGGAATCTTCGCCAGCCCTTCCGCCAGAAACTTTGCGTTCGCATGATCGGCCGCAAGCTTTGCCGGACCCTGTTCCAGCGCGATCAGTCCGGCCGCCGCCAGAATGCCCGCCTGCCGCATGCCTCCGCCCAGCGCTTTGCGATAGATGCGGCCGCGATCGATCTGATCAGCCCGCCCCACCAGCATCGAACCCACCGGAGCGCCCAGCCCCTTCGACAAACAGAACATCACCGTATCGGCCTTCGCCGTCAGCTTGTCCACCGGAATCCCCAGCGCGACCGAGGCATTAAACACGCGCGCGCCATCGAGATGCACCGGCAGTCCGGCCTCGTGTACGCGGTCGCAAACTTCGTCGAACACTTCCGGCGGAGTCACGGTTCCTCCCGCCATGTTGTGCGTGTTCTCCAGCGAGACCAGTCCGGTCTTGGCCGAGTGATAGCTCTTGCCGCGCAGCTTCGGCTGCACCAGCGCCCAGGTCAGGATGCCGTCTTCGCTCGCCACCGTGCGCGCCACCACTCCCGAGAAGTGCGCCATCATCGCCATCTCGTAATTGAACACGTGGCCGCGCTCCTCGCAGATCACCTCTTGCCCATGCGTGGTGTGCAGCTTGATCGCGATCTGGTTGCCCATGGTTCCGCTGGGCACAAACAGCGCGGCCTCGCGTCCCAGCATCTCGGCCGCGCGCTGCTCCAGGCGATTGATGGTCGGGTCTTCGCCATAAACGTCGTCGCCAACCTCGGCTTCGAACATGGCGCGCCGCATCTCCGGCGAGGGCTTGGTAACAGTGTCAGAACGCAGATCGATCAGCGCGTCAGTGGTCTTGGATCCGTTGTCTTTTGGGGATGAATACATAAGCGTCTCTAGGAGATGAGTCTAGCAGCGTCGGGCGGAGTTCGTGCGGGTGCCCCACTCATTCCATCGGTTGGAATGAGTGGGACTCGCGAACCGTGAACTTCCAGGGACAAGGATCAACCTCGACCATCCCTTCTCGCCGTGCAAGTAGGCTCGAAAACTGCTCCATTGCCACTCTTCAGGCTTTTGACCAGACCTCGCGGGTGCCCCGCATTTCCCTGTAGTTGGCGACTGTGGGAGGGTACACGACTTGCGCTGCGGCGTTTGTGCCGTCCCTGTCGGGACTCAAGAAGCTCCACGCATCTTACCCAGCCTTGAAAGGCTGGGCTATCCTCTGCTGCGCCTACGGCGCGGGAATTCTTGAAGGTCAACCGTATTCGCCAAACTGTATAGCTTACCCGCGACTCAACCATCCCAGCGCTGCGCGAGCTTCACGAGGCCGTCGCCGCTGCCCTCAGCGCTTTGCGCAGGAAGCGGGTTGGCCGGTCGGCAATGTGCTGGTTGCGGATAAGCTGCGGATTCAGCCACTCAATCACCGCCGCATAGCCCAGGCTCTCCGGATCGTCAGTGAGATAGTGCGGCGCCACAGCGACCACGTGGAAACCTTCTTTGAGTTGAAAGCTCAGCGTGGGATCGTGCTCTTCTCCCTCCACGACTGCCACGACATAGTCTTCTGGCTTCAGCCTGGCGGCGCAATGGCCGTAGCCACGCAGCCGCGAACCGGCGCGGATGCGCAGCAGTTGGTGCGATTCCGTCAGGGCCCGGCGAGCGGCGTAGATTTTGTCGCCAATGCCATGATGCTGCAACGTCGGGTCGACAATGACCTCGGCTCCGTACAACGTCCGGCCGCGATGCGGATCGTGATTGGTGAACATGCCGTCGGCGGTAAAACGCTCCCAATCGTCAAGCGTCTTGTAATCTTCCCAATCGACAATCAGACTGGCGCTCATGCCGACGACGTTTTCCTCCGCACCATGCACGGCAACGAACTGGCCCTCGGGAAAGACGCTGAGATGCGATGAAAGCTGTTCGGCATTCCACGGAGGAGTGTCGGGATAAATGCGGGCACACAATTCCGTTATGGCGGCGAAGTCACGCGGCTCGGTATTTCGCACCAAGACCGGTTGATCGGAAGCAGGGGACATTTGCCTTTACCCTATCGCACCGCGAGTCGGTGGCGATATGGAATTCATCGGCAAAACCGTGAAAAGGTTACGTGGTTCTTGTGGTGTTCCAGAAAGGTCGCGGAGTCTCGGATGGAAGACCTTAGGAAAGCGCGAGAGAGTACTGCTGCGGGGCTGATTGCAAACAGGGACGAGCGGGGTTGCGCAGACGGATGGCCCACATTTGTCTGCCGCTCGACATAGTCTCCCGGTACAATGCTGGCCGTGAAGAGTTCATCCCTTTATCCGCGCGTGGTTCTTGCAGTTCTGATACTGCTCTTCCTGCTTCGTGGCTTGTTTTATTGCCTGGCGCTGCCGCTGTGGGAGGGATTTGACGAGCCATACCAGTTCGCGGCCGTGCAGTATGTGGCTTACACCTGGCAAATGCCCACCCCAACGACTCCGGTCAGTCGCCAGGTGGCAGCTTCGCTCTATTTGACGCCTGCCCCGTGGATGCTTCGGCTGCATCAATTGCCGAAGCCGGTTCTCACCCAGGAGGAGTATTGGAAGCTGCCGGACGAGCAGCGGGGAAAGTTGCGCAGTCAACTGCTCGCGCTTCCACAGTCGTGGGCGGCCGAGGCTTCGAATCCGGTAATCGGGAATTATGAAGGGCAGCAGGCTCCTCTGTATTACTTCGCCGCTGCTCCGCTGCTGCGCGCATGTTCGAGCCTCTCTTTACCGGGACAGGTGTTCGCGCTTCGGCTATTCGGGCTGCTCCTTGCCTGTGCGACGTTGCCCTTGGGATACATGCTTGCGCGCCGCGTGTTTGGCGATCAAAGGCTTGCGCTGCTGGTGACGGCCCTGGTCGTTGCCATGCCGGAGTTGTTCATCAACATCTGCCGCGTGTCGAACGAACCGCTGGCGCTTCTGCTTTCGACAGCGCTGCTGCTGCTCGTCGTCAGGTTCATGCAAACGGGCGAAACATGGTACATGCCAGCGATTGCGTTGACGCTGGGATTGGCACTTCTCGCCAAAGCGTACTTCCTTGCCTTCCTGCCGGCGGTGTTGTTCATTCTCTGGATGCGGCTTCGCACGGAGCGAACTGGAGGAGGCGTGGCTTCCCGGCTGTTGATTGCAGTTGCGATTCTCGCGGCAGTAGCAGGCCCGTGGTACTGGCACATTCACCGCGTTTCCGGATCGTGGTCCGGACAAGGCGACGACGCCGCGCTGCATCAGCTCTCGCGCATGGCGTTGCTCGCGCAAGTGGTGCATGTCAACTGGCGAAGTGGCCTGGCTTCTATTCTGCTGTCTCATATCTGGTTTGGCGGCTGGAGCTTTCTGCGGTTTCCGGCGTGGATCTACCTCATCGTGCTGCTTGCGGTTGGCGTCGCGGTGGTTGGAATGTGTGTGTACTGTTGGAAATGGCTGCGGTCTGCAATGCCGCCCGACCCGGTCATCGCCATTGCTGCGCTGTACGTATGCTTCTGGATGGGGCTGTGTTATCACGTGCTGGTCACCTATGTTCACCTAGGCGTCTCGGCCTCGACAGGTTGGTACCTCTACTGCCTTGTGTTCGGGGAAGCGGTGCTGATGGCACAAGGCATGTCGCAGCTCTTCGGATTTGGCGCCCTGCGCTGGCTGCTTGCGACAGGGATCACGATACTGGTCGCGATCGACTTTTACGGCGTTCACGCTTACATGCTGCCCTACTACACGGGTCTTACGGCGCACGCGGGAGATCGCGTTCCTGCCCTGCAATTCAGCGCCTTCTCTGCCAGCGAGATCTTCACTCGCCTGGCGACGCTCGGTCCTGCCTGGGTGAATGCAGGTACGCTGGAGCTCGCCTGGGGAGGGTACTTGCTGGCAACGGTCTTCCTGGTGGGTATGTCATGGCGCGTGAGCGATGTCTAACCGTACATCGCGAATCAGAAGAGGCTCATCGAAGGAAACGATGCCCTTCGGCTTACCAATGAGGCTTACTATGACACCAGAAGATCAGAGACGGGAGCACCGGCATCTTCAGGAACTCACCCATCGAAACCTGATGAGGCTGATCGATACCGAGCTGAGTTTGGCGCTGACCATGTCGGACCTTGCCGAAACCGAGGCCAAACTGGGCGACGAGCCTCACGCCCGAATATTGCTTACTAAAGTTACAGAAGCGATAGACTCGGTTCACCAGCACATGGCAGACAGTAGCTTATCGAATGATGAGAACCGGAAGATCGAAGATCGGCTACAGGAGGCCGCGAAGCGGCTGGATGCGGTCAAGGAGGAAGTATTGAAATAGCCTTCGCGTACTCATCCCGAAATCCATGAGCGGCTGTGACTTTGCTATGATTGACGGGTGGTAGATCTTGACCTCTCCCCGCCGGCGAGCATCGATATGCCGCTGTGGCGTTCTCTGATACTGAATCTGGCGGACCGCATCTCGCCGGAGAAACTTCCCCCATTGGAGCTGACTTCGCGCCCGGTGGATAGCGGAATGCTGTTCGGAGACCGGCTGTCGCTGCCGTGGTATCGCACCGTATTCATCAACATCTCCGATGTGGTTTCGGCCGACATGAGCGCGCCGCTGGAATTGACGTCGCGGCCGGTGGATGTCGGCGAGCTGTTGGGGGATGAGCTGAGCCATGGCTGGTGGGCTTCTCTGCTCGACGGCTTGCGCTATCGGCTGTCGCCCGAAAAACAGGCGCCGCTTTCGCTGACCTCGAAAGCGATCGCAGCTTATGGCGCGAATAGCTGGCTGCAGTTGCTCGACTGGTCTTCACTGTTGAGCACGCCCAAGGTGTTTCTGCCCGACGTTCCGGTGGAGACGCAATTCATTGCCGCCGAGGTATTGGAGACGGCTCCCACGGCTGTCGCGGCGACTGCAGCCGCGGCGGTTCCCATCGATCAACAGCTATGGGCAGCACAGATGCAGTTCAAGCGCGACATCTCGCGCAGCCGCTTCCGTCAGAAGATCTGGATGACGGCAATCGCGGCGGAAGCGGTGTTTCTGCTGGCGTACATCTTCAACTTCAAGTTCTGACAATTCTTGTCTGCTGGCACCTCGTCAGAGCACAGGCGGATTCGGGTGGAGCACCGCAGGGGTGGAAGCACCACGCTTCAGCGTGGTGGAAGAAGCTCCCGCAGAAAAGAGCTTTAGCTCCGGAACACGCATCGACCCGAGTCCGCCATGGCTAAAGCCAGCGCCAGCGCGGGAAATGTTTCACCACGCTAAAGCGTGGTGCTTCCACCGAATCGTTTCACTACCCTCAAGCGTGATGCTTCCACCAATACCATTCCCCCTACAAATCAGCGGTGACGTGTTCCAGTTGATTGGTGATCTCTTCCGCCGGAGTGTCGCGTGGGAAAGTCACCGGCTTCCCGATCACAACGCGCAACTCGACGCGACGCGCGATTTTGCGGCCTGAGAGCTTCATGTCGTATAGGCCGTGGACACGCATCGGCACGACCGGAACATCGAGTCGCGACGCCAGCATTCCGATGCCTGAGCGAAACGGCGACAGCTTGCCGTCGGACGTGCGGCGTCCTTCGGGGAAGACGAGCACGTTGTACCCCTCGTCGGCGCAGGTGCCGGCATAGGCAAAGCTCTCGCGCACGCCGGACTCTTGCGGCAACGGAAACACGTTGAAGAGCGCAACGACGAGGTAATAGCCTGCCTGCTGCCACCAGCGCGCGAACACATTCATGCTGCGCGGAGGCCGCCACATGCCCCACAGGCGCTCTCCGTGCATGCCAACCGCCAGCTTGTGGCGCAAGCGGGGCGGCAGCGCCAGCAACACGAATCCGACGTCGATGTATGTCACGTGATTACAGGTAACGAGAATCGGGCCGTTCACGCCGTCGAGGTTCTCGCGACCTTCAATCTTGGGATGCGCCATGATCAGCGTCGCAGGCAGCGACAGCAGGTTATAGATCGCGGTGCGGATCCAGGTAATCGGCCAGCGCAAGGCCCAATGCGGATAGCGATATCCACTACGCGCCGGCCTATCGGGTTGCTGTAGCAGGCGCTCGAGTTCGCCGACGGTAGTGAGGTTCGCGAAGTTGGCTTCGCTGAGATCCACCTGGTAAGAATCCTCCAGCGCACTCATCAACTCGACACGATCCATCGAACTGAGGTTGAGTTCGTCTTCCAGCTTCGAGTCAGGAGTAAGCGCGCCGACATTCCGGCCGGTGATGCGGCTGATCAATTCGGCGAGCGATCCCTGCGATACGGTGGCTCCGCCGCCCGCGAACTTTGCTTGCGCATACGCCTGAATCAAGTTGGTCCGCGGCTTTTGTGTCGGAGTACGAGGGAAATCCGGCTCCGGCCACATCAGCCATCGGCGCATGCGCTGAAACTCGGCGAGTTGACGATTGGCTGCCTGCACCACCGCTTCCGGATCGGCCGAGTCGCGCAGCAGCAGCGCGGCACAGGGCTCCGCATTGCCTCCCTGTTCCAGCGGAATGACCACGCAATCGCGCACGTCGGGCTGTCGTCGCAACGCGGCTTCAAGATCGTCGGGATAGATATTCATCCCTTCGCGGTTGACGATTACATTCTTCTTGCGCCCGCGAAAATACAGATTGCCTTCGGCGTCGACCTCTCCCAGATCGCCGGTGCGAAACCAGCCCTCTTCGTTCAGGACCGGCCTCAGCTCCTTTCCCTGCCAGTAGCCGGCGGCGACGTTGGCTCCGCGTACCAGAATCTCGCCGTTCTCGTCGAGCTTCATCTCGCGGCCTTCCAGCACCTTGCCGATGGAGCGTTTGCCGGTGTGGAACGGATGATTGAGCGAGATCAGCGAAGTGGTTTCCGTCAGGCCGTAGCCCTGGATGACGACGAAGCTCAGCCTGCGCCAGAACTCCTCCGTCTCGGCATTGAGCGCCGCGCCGCCGGAGATGAAGGCCCAGAACTTCCATCCGAACTGGCTGTGTACGCGACGAAAACGCCACCACCGCCGCAGGAAGTGCTCGCCCTCGGCGGCCACAAACTGTTTGTCAAACCACTGCCGTCTGCCGGCGGCGTCCATATCGCGTTCGATTTTGTCCTTCAGCGACTCCATAAGGCGCGGAACTGCGACGACCACCGAGATGCGTTGCTCATGCACCAGGCGGATGATCTCGGTTGGGTTCAGGCTGTCGTGGAAGACGACCGTTCCGGCCATCAGTTGCGGAAGCAAGATACCGAGAAACTGTCCGAAGACGTGGCTCAGCGGCAACAGATTCAGAAAACGGATAGGGTGAAAGATGCGCTCGTATTTCAGGTACTTGCCAATCTCGCGCTCCAGCGGCTCAAGATTGGCGAGGATGTTCCCATGGGTGATGACGACGCCACGCGGCTCCGCCGTTGTTCCTGAGGTGAATACGATCTCGACGATATCGTCGCGCGTCAAATTCGGCGACGGAAGAGGATCCGCGGAGTGCTGCGAAACAGTCTCACGCAGGGTTTCCAGCTCGAAGCGCGGCACGCCGGCAACGTCGTGGCCTTCGCCGGCGACGCACAGCTTGGCGTCCACCTGCTGCGCCACCCGCTGCGCGAAATCAGGAGCAGCGATGTTGTCGAGGGGAACAACGACGGCTCCGCACAGCACGCAGCCGAAGAAAGCAGCTACCCACTCCGCGCAGTTCGCCCCCCAAAGCAGCACTTTGTCGGAGCGGCCAATCCCGCGGCCTTCCAATTCGCGCGCAAACCCGTATGCACAGGACAGGACGTCGCCATAGCTCCAGTGCTGAACCCGATATCCGCGCCGGTAGACGTAAGCCGTCTCTCCGGCGTGGTGTCGGAAGTTGTTCAGGTACTCGAGGATGGTGGTGCGCGGCATTCAACAGCAGTCTACCGTGTCATGCCGCGAAGCCAGCAATAGACCCCGCTGGTTACGATCAGGCGTTTTGCCGCCAGGCCGGTTAGGCCCAGCGGCGACTCTCGCGCATTTGCGTCTTGAGTATGCCGCGAAACAGAGCTGTCGCCTTTCTTATTTCGGGCATGGCCAGCTTACAGAATAACTGCTTGCCATCGCGTTGTGTATGCACGACGCCGGCAGCTTTCAAGATCGAGAGATGCTGTGAGAGATTTGCCTTTGAAATATCAAGACCCTGCTGTAGTTCTGCCGCCCAGCAATCGGATTCCTCGAGCATTCCGATTAGTTCCAGACGAGTAGGATTGGCGAAGGCCTTACAAAGGTTAGCCTGACGTTCATAGACTTCTTTATCAGCCCGGTTTTTCCGCTTCATCGCCTTTTTTCCCCTGATTACCAAATGAGAATTATTAGTAGAAACTACCTCTATGGAAGATCCTAGTTTCTAGTTATCGGAGTTTCGGATTGGCTAGGAACTTCCGGCAAACCTTCTAGTCTGCCGAGTCACTGCTGCGGACGAAAGTCTCTTTTGACTACTTGGCACAACTTCGCGCAGGGAACGCGAGTCACCCAATCTGCTGTCCAATCTGCAGGTCAGTTGACTTTCGTTATATCACACTTTCGCAAAAGAGAACATCAACTGAGATTGTAGCTGGACAGAACTTGGAAGACTACTGGAGAAGCCCCTGACAAAACTATGAGGTTACCGAATCGTTACCTTCCGGACTTTGCGATTGTGCGCGTCGAATAATGGTGACTTTCGAAAATGATTGCCCATCAATACGTTGGCAAGCACTCTATAAGGCACCAAAGTACCTTTGAGTAGGGGCGCAAACGAGGTATGCGTGCGAAATCGATATTGCAAGCGAGCGACCAAGTTAAATCCGTGGCGTAAATTGGCGTAGTTGGCATGTGTGGTACCCGCGCAAAAGTACCTTGCTGGTTGATTCCGTGGGGCCAGGCGAATATCCGATGATTGCGCATGAGTAAAACCGACCATTGCAGCAAAGATGCTACCGAGTTATACACAGCCTGTCTTCAGAAAATCCTGCCGGTTTTTTCCCATTTTGGGAAAACGCTGGGGCGAACTCAAGTTCTGAGCCAGGGTACCGATTATCACTGTATAAGCAGAGAAACCTCCTCCTGAGTGGAAGCACTCCGGCCTCGCGTCGTGCGAGGCCGGAACTTCGTTTGCGTGAGATCGGCGGAGTTGGCGGGGCCGCTAGTAGGGGTAGTGCGCTCCACCGTGGCGGACATCGGCGCCGCGCACCCAGAAGATAACGTCTTCCGCGATGTTGGTCGCGTGATCGGCAATGCGTTCCAGGTTGCGTGCGATCAGCAGCACATTCAACGCCGGCCGAGTCAGCGCCGGCTCGCTTTGCATCTTCTGCACCAGGACAACGAAGGCTTCATCCTTCATGCGGTCGACCATGTTGTCCATCTGCAGCACCGATTCGGCCACCTCGGCATGGCCGTCGAGGAACGACTGCAGCGCGCGTTGCACCATCGTACTCACGCTGCTGGCCATCTTCGGAATATCGACTGGAAGCTCGACTGGCGGCTCGCTTACCAGATCCAACACACGTTGAGCGATGTTGACCGCCTGGTCGCCAACCCGCTCCAAGTCGGCATTGATCTTGATGACCGCCATGATGAAGCGCAGATCGATGGCCATGGGCTGCTGCATGGCAAGCAGGTCGAGCGCCAATTCGTCGATATCGCGTTCGGCCTGGTTGATGGCGGTTTCGCCGGTGAAAACCATCTGACAGAACTTCGAATCGCGGGTGCGATACGCTTCCGTGGCGCGGTCGATCGCCTGTTCCGCCAGCCCGCCCATTCGGAGGAGTTTGTCCCGAAGTTCATCCAAGCCCTGCTGAAAGCGGCTTCGCATTATCCAAACCTGCCTGTGATGTAGTCTTCCGTCCGTTTATCGGCGGGAGTCGTGAATATCTTTTCCGTCTTGTCGTATTCAATCAAACTGCCCATCAGAAAGAAGCCGGTAAATTCCGCGACGCGGGCCGCCTGCTGCATATTATGAGTGACAATTACGACAGTATAGTGTTGTTTCAACTGAAAAATGAGCTCTTCGATTTTGCTGGTCGAAATCGGATCGAGCGCCGAAGCCGGCTCGTCCATCAGCAGCACGTCAGGCTCGACCGCCAAAGCGCGCGCGATACACAGTCTCTGTTGCTGGCCGCCCGAGAGGCTGGCGCCTGACTTCTTGTGCAATATGTCCTTGACTTCTTCCCAAAGCGCCGAGAGCTTCAGCGAACGCTCGACCAGTTCGTCCATCTGCTTGCGATTACGCAATCCATTCAAGCGCAGGCCGGCGGCAACATTGTCATAGATAGACATGGTGGGAAATGGGTTGGGCTTCTGGAATACCATGCCGATCTTGCGCCGCACCTCGACCGGATCGGTGCCATCACCGTAAACCTCGATTTCGCCAATCTTCACATCGCCGTCGGCGTGGGCTTCGGGAATGGTCTCGTGCATGCGATTCAGGCAGCGCACGAACGTACTCTTACCGCATCCTGAAGGTCCAATCACCGCCGTGACATGGTTGGCCAGCACCGACATGTCGATGTCCTTCAAGGCCAGGTGCTTGCCATACCAGGCATTCAGGCCTTTGACTTCGATTCCAACCCCCATACGGTTACGAGGCCCCCTTTAACATGCCCCTACTGGTGACAATGCGTACGGCAGCCACTGCGGCAACGATGATGAGGATGAGGATCAGGGCTCCCGCCCAAGCCTGCCGGTGCCAGTCATCGTAAGGCGAAATTGCGTAGGTAAAAACCTGCAACGATAGCGCAGCGGTTGGCTGATTCAATTTCAGGTTCCAGAACTGATTACCAAAAGCGGTAAATAGAAGTGGTGCTGTCTCGCCAGCCACGCGGGCAAAGGCCAGCATGCACCCAGTGATCACACCTGATGAGGCCGTTCGTAAAGAGATGGAGAGCGTGGTACGCCACTTGGGTATACCGAGACCGTAGGCAGCTTCTCGAACCGCGTTGGGTACCATCAGAAGCATCTCTTCTGAGGTACGGGCGACAGTGGGAATCATCATGATGCCTAATGCCACTCCACCCGAAAATGCAGAAAAGTGCTTCTGCCGAAGGACTATCCAGGAGTACACAGCGATTCCGATTACGATCGACGGCACCCCATTCAACACGTCAGCGGTGAAACGGACCAGGTCGCCGAAGCGATTACGCCCATACTCGGCGAGATAGATACCTGAGCCAATGCCCAAAGGAATTCCAATGGCGCTGGCCAGCGCCAGTATAATCCCGCTTCCCACGATCGCATTGGCCATGCCACCGCCTAACTCGCCAGGAGGCTTAGGGGTTTGGGTGAGGAAGGTCAGGTTGACCGATCCGGCGCCCTTGATCACGAGATAAGCGAAAATCGCGAGCAGCGGCACCAGAACCAGGACGGCGGCACTGATAGCGAAGATGGTAGCTCCGTGGTCAAGCAGACGGCGCCAGACGCTGAGACCCTTCATATTTTGTTTAGGCGGCTCAGGCATGGGCCCTCCCCGCTGCACCTCTGGTAATGCTCCAGACCAGAAGTCGCGCCAATGCATTGACGATAAGTGTCACCAGGAATAGCGCCAAACCGATTTCTACCAACGAGCTAAGATACAGGTCTCCCGTCGCCTCGGTAAATTCGTTGGCGATGACACTTGCCATGGTGTACCCCGGCGCAAAGAGGGATTTCGCAATGTCAGGTCGGTTGCCGATGACCATGGTGACGGCCATGGTCTCGCCCAGCGCGCGTCCCAGCCCGAGAATCACGCCGCCGACAATGCCGATACGTGCATTGCGCAGCACGCCCATGCGGATCATCTCCCAGCGCGTTGCGCCCAGCGCCAGAACCGCCTCCCGCTGATTTTGCGGAACAGCAGTTAAGACCTCGCGAGTGATGGAGGCTACGATGGGGACAACCATGATAGCCATGATGATGCCTGCCGCGAGCATTCCAATACCGTACATCGGGCCGGTAAAGAGTCCCGTCCACCCGAGCGTCTTGCCTAGGAACGGCTCCACGTAGTCTCGCAGCAACGGGGCCAGCACGAAGATGCCCCACAACCCGTAAATCACGCTGGGGATGGCCGCCAGCAGCTCGACAAGAAACGATATGAAGCTCCGCAAACCAACGGGGCACATTTCAGTCAGGAAAACAGCAACGCCGATCGACAGAGGAACTGCGATCAGCAACGCCAGAAATGAAGAAACCAGGGTTCCATAAATAAACGAGAGAGCGCCAAAGTCCCCGTTGACCGGGTCCCAATCGTGGCCATAGAAGAAGGCGATACCGAAGTGATGGAGCGACAATCGTGACTTGTCGATCAGTTGCCACGCTATCAAAACTACAACCGCAAATATCGAGACCGCACTAAGGAAGATAACCGCGCCGAAGGTAGCGTCAGGAAAGCGACTGCTCCGCGGTATTGAGTGGCGAATCTTCCTCAATGAGGCTTGCTCGCCGATTGCTTTTCGCTCAGCGAGAGCTCTGGAGAGCGACGGGACGGTGCCTACCTTGGGTTGCGGGTTGTCAATTGGGTCCGGCGAGTTCATAGGGTAGTACGCCATCAGGCACTGGTCAGGAGAGCATCAGATCAGGTGGCGTGCCGCGGCAACGCCACCCTTGGCCCCCGCTACAGTTTCCGTAAAGATGCTCAAACAAATCAGTGTATCTGTTGTGTAATCGCCGCCTTCTCTTTCTCGACCACTTCCTTCGGCAGAGGGGCGTAGGAGAGCGCCTGCGTCATGGTCTGGCCCTGGTCCAACATCCAGAACAGAAAATCCTTCAGGATCTTACCCTTGTTAGCATCCGTGGGATGAGTCGGAATCAACAGCCAGGTGAAGCTGGCGATCGGGTAGGCATTCTTGCCCGTCGCGTTCGTGATTGAGACCCGGAAATCGGCAGGCATCTTCACACCGGCGG
The DNA here is from genome assembly GCA_963846795.1 of uncultured Acidobacteriaceae bacterium. Classification (GTDB taxonomy): domain Bacteria; phylum Acidobacteriota; class Terriglobia; order Terriglobales; family Acidobacteriaceae; genus CAVVDY01. The sequence continues at coordinate 66,382 of CAWJXJ010000006.1, read as the reverse complement.
CGGCAGCCGTGGTTGAGGACAGATCGGCCTTGACAAAGTTCTTCGAGGAATTCTCGACGCTACCGTACGGAATCTTGTTCTGAATGGCGTAAATCAGTTCGATATAGCCGACTGAGCCAGGTAGTTGGCGAATCATTCCTGCGACGCCCTCGTTGCCCTTGCCGCCAATTCCGACCGGCCATTTCACCGAGGTGCCTTTCCCAGGACCGCTCGCCCATTCGGAACTTATTTTTGAGAGATAGTCAGTCCAGATGTAGGTCGTACCGCTGCCGTCGGAACGATGGACGACCGTGATGTTCTGGTTGGGAAACTTGATACCAGGATTCGCCTTGGTGATCGCGGGGTCACTCCAGTTGCCGATCTTACCCAGGAAGATTCCGGCCAGAATGTCGGGGGTGAACTTAATTTCGCCGGTGACGCCCGGAATGTTGTAGGCAGGCACGTCAGCGCCCAGAACGGTTGGCACGTGCAGCACCTTGATTTTGGACTCCTTCAGCTGCTCGTCGGTCATCGGGCCGTCGCTCGCACCAAAATCCACCGTACCGGCCATCACCTGCCGAATTCCGCCGCCGCTGCCAATCGATTGATAGTTGATCTGAATGTCGGAATGCAGGTTGTGGTACTCGTTAAACCACTTGGAATACATCGGATAGGGAAAAGTGGCGCCCGCTCCGTTCAGCTGAGTCTGCGCCAGTGCGCAGCTTGCGAGTAGGGCCAGACACAGCAACAGCCTGAGTGTGCGAATCACGTAAATTGCCTCCTCGAAATGAAGACCTTTTAATCCTTCTCCCCTTTTATCGCCGAGGAGTTAATTTGTTGTTACAAAACGTTGAATTTCGAGTGAAGAGCTGCTCGCGACAGCGTAAGACGTTCTACGCCAAGGATTTCATGAATCCGAGGTCCGGCGGGGTTCCAGCAGGTTGAGAAGCTCCAGCAGCAGATACTCTTTGCAGCTATCCAGCAATCGGAGAAGACGACTCAAGCAAGACTTCCGTGGTGCAGCGTTCTCGTCGCGGCGAACAGTTGCAGCAGCTTGACTACGCATAGCGCTAGCTATTGGGTGCATTTCGCGGGGTATGCGAAGGTGAAGTTACAGTGAAAATCGTATGACTACTTGGCCCGTTGCTGACGCCGCAAGTCCTCGATGAAGCGCAGTTCGTCAGGTTTTTCGTTCGAGCGCATCACGTGGCGGACGCTTTGGCCGCTAATCAGGTGACAGACCTCCTCAGCCAGGTTCTTAGCATGATCTCCGGCCCTCTCCAATGCCTGAGTCATGAACAGAACGTGGAAGCTCTCCTGGCGAGGGGCATCGTCGTGGTGCTCCAGGTGTCTGAGGAACACCAGATTGCGAATGCGATCGAGCTCGGCGTCGGAACGCAAGACACTCAGCGCGCGATTGATGTCACGCAGCCTCATGGCATCGTATACATCGGCCAGCATCTTCTCCAGCCGTGACGCCATCATGGTGAGATCGCGAATGTCCTGCAGCTCGATCCTGCCACCCACGGCCGCTGCTCGGTTGCTGCAGTTCAGCAGCAGATCGCCAATGCGTTCCAGGTTGATGTTGAATTTCATGCACGCCAGTAGCTCACGCGCAGTCTGCTCGCTGACCTTGGTGATGATCGCGGTGACGCCCTGATCGATTTCGCGGTCGACCACGTCCAGTTCCTTTTCGCGTTCACGCACGCCGTCGAGCAACGAAGGCACTCCAGTCGCAATGCCTTCGGCCACAATGCCCGCGGCTTTGCGCGCCAACTGGCAAGCCTCCAGCGTGCGTTCTTTCAGATGAGCTGATATCTCTTCCGGCGAAAGCGGTTCCAAGTTGGCGGCGGTCATTGCGGAGCCCATCTCAGGGGACATTATCTATTTCATAACCTCAGAGGGTAAAGATTCAATGAAAATCGTAATAAGAAAAGTTAATTCGCAACTGCGCGTTTCGGTAATGGCACTGATGTCCCCGAATGCGCAGCTTGGAATGGCTTGGTCAGTACTCGTCCCTCGTTTTCGGTATTGCGCTTCCTTCACCTCCTCGTACTCGTCTAATGAAGAAACCGGCAGAATACTTATGCTACGAATCGATATCCAGCGTAATAGTCGCAGCGCCACTCTTCACTGCAAGGGCAGAATTGTGTTCGGAATGGAGATAGAAACGCTGCGTAGTGTGCTGCAGTCGCGCCCCGAGCGGGTGCTTGAAGTTGATCTTGCAGGTATCCGAACGGTCGATGCCTCGGGATTGGGATTGCTGGTTGAGCTGCAGCACTGGGCAAACCTCGGCAACCGAATCCTGTACTTCACCAATGCGTCGGAGTTTGTCACGCGCCTGGTGTTCATGACCCGTCTTTACAACGTGCTGGTAATTGCTCCCGGCGCAGGATACGTTCCATCGCGAACCGGCAGCCGCAGTTCTAATTGCGTGACAAACAAACAACGGGTACCCCACACATTCCGTCAGTTGGAATGTGTGGGAATCACGAAGTACCAACGATCCTCAGTGATGAACCATAAACGAGCGCATCCCCTCAGTCGCACTCATTCCGACCCCAAGGAACGCTTGGAAAGAAATGGGCGCGAGGCATTCCGGGCCCGAGGATTGTTTCGGTAGATTGTGACTGCTTCGGCGATCGGATACGACACAATTCCAGCCCAGCGCGGAAGACTCCGACGCTCGTTACTCTAGCGCCATGCTAGGTAAAGTGCGCGAGCTACAAAAAACAGAATCGCACCGACGACAGGGACACCAATCCAGATCAGGTCAACACCGACAAAAACCCTTTGCGTCTTTGTCAACTTCCTCCACGAATCATCCATGGTCATATTCCGCCTACTTCAGCTCGATATCGCCTGATCCGGTAGAGACCTCAACCTCCGGGCCGCCGCCTTTCACTGCACCCTTGAGTTCGTGACGATTCAAGTTGCCCTGCATCGTAATCGGCAAGATCGGAGTGAATGGTTCCCGAGCCGGTGCGCGCGTACAGATTGAAGCCCTGGTTCGAACCCACCGCCAGCCGTACCGATCCCGAGCCGGTGTGCAGGTCCCAACCGGATTGAACGCTGCCGTCGACAGTGATGTCTCCGCTGCCCGTACGCGCGCGCAACCCGCCCTTCACGCCGCGCAGCCGCACGTCACCGGAACCCGATTCAACATCGGCGTTACCGCTACCGGTCAAATCCGCTTGAACGCCGCCGCTGCCGGTGCGAGCGGTGAACGGTAACGCGATGTCCTGTCCCTTGATCGATCCGCTACCGCTGCGAGCGTTACCTTGCGGGCCGATATCGCGCAGGGTCACATCACCTGATCCAGTCGTTACCACTGCACTCTTTCGTACACCGTCAACGCCGATATCGCCGGAGCCTGAATGCGCCTGCAACGTTGTATCGCCGGGGACGGTCACGTCGTAGCTGATCGACACATGATGTTTAGCGTCATCCGACAGGTTGTAGCCGACGCGAATACTGTTGCCGTTCTGCTCGATCGGAGGATTGCTCTCGACCGAATGTACCGCGCTGTCTGAGTCGCCGCCGAACCAGTCGTTGCTGCTCCGAACCACTCCGTGAATCACAACCTGGTTGGAACCTCCGGTGTGCACCGTGATGTTGCCGGAGCCGGTGGTCAGGTCCATGGTGACCGGGCCGTTGACGGTAAGCGTGCGATCAAATTTGCCCTCCGCGCGCGCGAACAGCATCGCCGGGAGAGCCAGCGCAATCAGAAAAACTGCAAGTGAAACTCTTCTCATAACCCCTCGCAGAAATGGAATGAAAACTGGGCTACCTTTTGTGACAGCATGGCCGAACAACGCCGCGAGCTATCTAGCTCGCACCCTATTTTGAAGGGGCGCGGCTTTAGCTGCGCCAGCTTATTTTGAAGGGGCGCGGCTTTAGCTGCGCCAGCCTATTTTGAAGGGGCGCGGCTTTAGCTGCGCCAGCCTAAGCTCTTTTTGTGTCATCCCGAGGCGGCGTCAGCCGTCGAGGGATCTGCAGTTTGTCTCGCAAGCAAGAAAGCCCGCATTATCCCAAAATATCGCCAATGGCGCGGAGGCTACCATGTTCGCTCGGAAAAGGAGAGCTGATCCCTCGTCCGCCGCGGCGGACTCGTGATGACAAAAGCGACTCAAGAGACGGGTCCCAGCTTCCTTACTGCTGCAGGACGACTTCCTGCCCTTCCTTCAATCCGGAAACTACTTCCGTCTTCGCCCCGTTGGAAATTCCGATGGTGACGTCGACCTTCTTCATGCCGTCCTTGGTGCCGTCTTTGGCCTTGGGCTCGGGAATGTCGACTGACGCCTTCTTGTCCTTGTCATACATGATGGCGCCTTCGGGAATCATCAGCACGTTCTTGTGCTCGTCAAGCAGGATCTCGGCGTTGGCCGTCATCTCAGCCTTCAGCTCGCCGCCCGGATTGTTAATCGATACTCGAACTTCGAAAGTGGTGACATTATCCTTCTCCACGCCCATGGGCGAGATCTTCGTCACCTTGCCGGTGAAGATCTTGTCCTTAAAGGTCTCAACCCGGATGCGCGCCGGCTGGCCAAGATAAACCTTGCCGATATCGCTTTCGTCGACCTTGCCCTTTACATAGACCTCGCTGGTGTCGCCCAGCGTCATGACCAGCGTGGCGCCCGAGCCCAGCACCAGGATGGAGCTCACGGCGTCGCCCATTTCCACGTCCCGCGAAAGCACAACGCCATCGATGGGCGAGGTGATGGTGGTGTAGCTCAACTGCTCTTCCAACTGATTCAAGGTTGCGCGGCTCTTCTGGACATCGGCCTCAGCCTGCGCGACCTTGGCCTTGTTAACGGTGTATTGCGCGCGGGCAACATCACGCTTGTTGACGGCCATCTCGTAAGCACGCTGCGCGTCATCAAGCGCGGAGGCCGAAACCACACCGTCATGCGCCATCTGCTTGGCGCGATCATAAGCACGCTGCAAGGTGGGGATGTCGACGCCCTGTGCATCCACCTCGGCACGTACCAGGTCAGCCTGCGAACCTTTGGCGGTCGCTTCCGCAGAAGCAAGTTGCGCGCGGGCTGAGCTCACCTCTGCCTGTATCTCGTCGCGGTCCAACTCAGCCAGCACCTGTCCGGTGTGCACCTTGTCGCCGGCATCGACATACAACTTCTTCACGATGCCGCTGGCCTTCGACTTGATTTCGACTTTGGTGATGGGCGTGACCTTGCCGGTAGCAACCACGCTCTTCGCCAGGTCGCCGCGCTCAACCTTTGCCAACTTTTCTTTGTCGATCTTCGTACCGCCGCGGGTAGCGGCAACGGCCACAATCACCAGAGCAACCACCGCCACCGAGACGATGGTGATGATCATCCACCGTTTCTTTTTATGATTCTTACCGTTGGCCACAGCCCCCTCCGACTAATGATCGCAGCATTCCCGGTTCTGTTGTTAGTTACGTTTGCGGATTACGAGAAGTTCCGTCCCAGAATGAAACAGGACTTGCGTCCTCAAACGTTTTAGACACCATTTGAGCAATAAACGACAGCAGAGTTGCTGGTGACGTACATCCTCGAAACTGGAGCAGTTCGTCCCCTTGGCTGCGAGTTGTTCGCAATCAGAAATCAGCGCTTAACAGTTTAGGAACTACGGTCCTGGGCACGCCCCTTCCACTCGCCGCCGCGGCCGCGCCAGAATTTCGATCGCTGAATCGAGCGTCGCACCTATATAGAAGATGGCACTCAGCGGCAGTGTGAGGGCCCAACCTGCTCCCAATCCGTAGAAGCGAACCATCGGAAGATAAGTGACGATCATCAGGATGTACGCGGCTGCTCCGAGAGCGACGAGCTGCGCATCTCGCGTGCAGAGCAAGAGCACGGGGAGAAGATAGAGCAGTACCATGCCCACGATTGCGCCAATGAGTAGCGCGAGCGAGTGCCTGAGCTGATTGAATGCCGTGCGCGCAATCATGCGCTCGATCTCGCCGAAGCTCTCATACCGACGAAAGCTGTGGGTGTTGGGAGTTAGTCCCAGCCACACGCGCCCGCCGCTTCGCTTGACTGCGCGAGCGAGCGCGCAATCGTCGATGACCTCGTGGCGAATGCTGTTGAAACCACCTGCGAGCGCGAGTGCTTGGGGGCGAATCAGGATGCATCCGCCGGCGGCGCCTGCGGTCTTGCGCTTGGGCGAGCGAATCCATAGCGGTGGATAAAGCATGAAGAAGAAAAAGACGAACGCCGGAATCAGCAGCTTCTCGGCGACGCTGCAACAGTGCAACTTGACCATGAAGGAAACCAGGTCGTAGCGCTCACGTTCTGCGATAGAGACCAACGTCGCGATGTTATCGGGCGCATGCTCTACGTCGGCATCGGTCAGCAGAAGGAAGTGCGGACTCGCTTCCAACGCGGCTTCTATTCCCTGCTGCACGGCCCAGAGTTTTCCCGTCCAGCCTGGTGGGAGCGGTCGGCCGCTGATGATGTGCAGCTTCTCCTGATCGCTTCCCGAGACAGCGGCGCGAGCCGCGTCGGCCGTGCCGTCGGTGCTGTTGTCGTCAACGACGAAAATGTGTAGACCCTCGGTACAACTTTGCGCAAGCAACGAGCGCACGGCTCGTCCAATATTGGTTGCCTCATTGCGCGCGGGGATAACCACAGCGATGGTTTCGCTAATCGGCGGTGCAGATGATGTGGCGGCCTGCAAGCGGCTCACCTGCCAGAATCGCCCGTGGAACAGCAAGAGATCGAACCAGGCAAGAAGGCAGAGCGTCCCGCAGACGAAGAAAATTGGTTGCACGGTTGTCGTGAGAAGAGAATATCAACCCACGCATGGATTCCTAAATCTCTACAGCGTTGTCATCCTGAGCGGAGCGAAGGACCTGCTGCCAGTGGCGTCGGGACAGTTCTCAGGGCATCGAAAACGTCAGGCCCGCCTAAAAAATATCCTGCAAAAGCATCGTCGCACTGTCGCCGAAAGCAGGTCCTTCGCTCCGCTCAGGATGACAGCAGGAAAACATCCACTGCTTAAGCCAAATATGTCGCGCTTGTTTCTTCGGTCATTGTTTTCCTGCTACACTCTCCCGCGTCCATGACCAATAGCATGAGCACCAAACGTACGCGGCTGTATGACGATCCCGAAGGCAGGTTCATCCACGACGTGGTGCTGGCCTCGTGCCGCGTTCGCGGCGAGAAGATCGCGATCGTTGACATGTCTTGCGACGCCCGCGCGCCGCATTAGCTTTGCCGAATATGGGGAACTGGTTGAGCAGGCCGCACGCGGCCTCGTGGCCAGCGGAATCAAGCCTGGCGACCGTATCGGCATCTTCCTGCCCAATAGTTGGGAATTCGGCGTAGCCTTTCATGCTGCCCTGATGGCCGGCGCCGTGCCTACGCCGATGAACCCAACGTATCGTGAGCGCGAGGTTCGTTACCAGCTCGAAAGTTGCGACGCGGTCGCGCTCATCACCGACGGTACGCTGCTCAGCGGCATGGGTCTGGCCGGCTTGTCAGAGTTGCGCAACCTATTTACCATCCGGCAGCACTGTGACGGAAGTCAGCCATTCGAGTCGCTACTGAAGCCGCGCACCGGAATCACCCTCCCCCGACCCGACCGCGACCCCCGGCTGGCATTGGCGACGCTTCCCTTCTCCAGCGGAACCACCGGCCTGCCCAAGGGAGTGATGCTGACTCATCACAACATCGTTGCGAATGTGTATCAGACGCTGATTCCCGGCGAAGTGGGCGCCATCACAGACAGCGACACGATGCTGTGCTTCCTGCCGATGTACCACATCTATGGCCTTACCGTGGGCCTGAACCTGTCGCTGATTCGCGGCGCAACGCTGGTGCTGATGCCACGCTTTGACTGTGAAGCATCGCTGTCGGTGATCGCCCGTGAAGGCGTGACCCTGGCGCTTTGCGTTCCGCCGGCGCTGCTGGCTTATTGTCATGCCGCTGAGCAGAACAAGTTCCCTAAAGGGCACAGTCTGAAATGGGTGAAGAGCGGAGCCGCCCCGCTCTCCCCTGAACTGGCGCGCCGCTTCGTCGATTTGACTGGCGTGCCGATTCGCCAGGGCTATGGCATGACCGAAGCGTCGCCGGTCACGCACATGGGATTCCTGGACACCGAACTGTATCGTCCCGACTCGGTTGGTGCACCTGTCGCAATGACTGACTGCCGCGTAGTCGACGAGCACGGGAACGACGTCGCACCGGGAGAACCGGGCGAACTGGTAATGCGCGGACCACAGTTCATGCGGGGCTATTGGAAGTCGCCTGCGGCCACGGATGCCGTGCTGCGCGACGGCTGGTACTGGTCCGGTGACGTCGTGCGCGTGAATGAAACCGGTCAGTACTACGTAGTCGATCGCCGTAAGGAGATGATGAAGTACAAGGGTTTCTCGATCGCGCCTGCCGAAGTTGAAAGCGTGTTGCTGGAGCATCCGGGCGTGCGCGATTGCGGCGTGGTATCGCGGCTCGAGGCCAGCGGTGACGAGACGCCATGCGCGTTTGTGGTTCTGCGCGAAGGGCAATTGGAAACGCGGCAAACCGCTGAAGGTTTGCTCGCCTTCATGGGTGAACGCATGGCGAGCTACAAGGTACCGCGCGAGATCCATTTTGTGGCGAGCATCCCGCACACCCCATCGGGCAAGATCCTGCGCCGGGAACTGCGGAGATTGTTCTAGAGCCGCTTTTTGCTTTTCGCTTTTTGCTTTTCGCTTTTCGCTTTTGGCTTTTCGCCTTCCCCTATTGGTGTACACCGTTTTCGTAGAGCGGCGCCTCAGCGCCGCGCAGAAATCGTTCTGGCAAGTATTCCGCAAATTGGCGCTGGCTGTGGCCGAATGCGGGCCTGCAGGTCGGCTCTATTCTTGTCCACCCAAAAAGTTCGGGGAGCCCGCAGGCTCCCCGAAGCAGTACTAACTCCAGACGAAGTTAGAAGCTGTACTTCAACACCAGCACGAGCTGACGCGGGTGGTTAGTGAACACCTGGTTCCACTGTGCGAACAGTCCCGGCGCCAGGGTGTCAGGCAGCAACGCATTACGCACTGAACCGCTGGACTGGCCATACGACTGCACGTCGCTGATCAGACCCGGTACGTACTGCGCGTGGTTGAAGATGTTGGTTGCCTGGAAGATGAACTGGAGCTGCTGCCGCTCGGTGATGTTCAACCGCTTCAACAGAGCGAAATCCCAGTTGTTGACGTCAGGAGTAGCCACGGTGTTACGCGAAACCGCTCCATAGACTCCAGAGCCGGCCGCAACGTACTGGGCGTTCGGATTATTGGCGACATAGCCAACTACCGCACCCGCCGTGTTCGTCAAGGCCGTAACGCCGGTGAAGGTGTTCGGACTGCCGGCGGGGTTGTACAACGCCGGCCGATCGGAAGCCGAGTCGCCGTTCAGGTTGGCATCGGTACCATCCTGCGCGGTCGCGTATTCCGGAGACTGGAAGGTGTAAATCGGCGAGAACTGCCAGTTGCCCACGACGTTCTTCATGAACCAGCTGTCGTTCTTGAAGAAGGGCAGGTCGTAGGTCGCTGCCAGGGTTACGCGATGACGACGATCCAATGCCGACGTACCGTAGTCGCACTGGAAGCAAGCGAAGTCCTGCGGACGACGCGGGGTGAGGACGGTGGAGAATACGTCAGCCGTCGAGTTGTCGAAGGTGTGGCTCCATGTCCAGGCAGCCTGGAATTGCAGGCCGTTGGTGAAGTTCCGTTTGAACGACACCTGCAGGCCGTTGTAGTTGGAATAGCCCCAGGGCTGGAACGACGTGACGTTGCCAACAAACCCGGCGGAAGCATAGGCAGGAATCAAGCTGCCGATCGACTGGAGTTGGCCAAGCGTATTGGTCAACGAGTCCAGGTAACCCTGGCTGGGAGCGGTCAGGAACGTCGGCAGGCTGTTGTCAGCCGTTACCGGCGCCGCTCGGTTCAGACGAGTCTGCACCGACAGGTGGATACCACGAGTTCCGACGTAACGCGCTTCCAAGGTGTACTTGTTGGCGAAGATGTGCTGAACGCCGGCCGTCCACGTCTCCGAGTACGGCAGCGTCTGGTTGGGGACGTAGCCGCCGGTGAGCGCACGTGCATCAGCAGCACTGGTGATTGGGGCTGGCGTGCCCGGCAAGCCGCCGGCGGCCAGGAAGGCAGTTTCGGAATATGGGCAAGGCTTTGTCGTTCCGGGATCCACCACATCGCAGGTCTGCTGCAACTGAGGTGGTGCCGAGAGGATGCCCAAGTTGTCATAGAGAACGTCGTTTGCCATGGCAAAGCCGACGTTGACCGACGTATTCGGGGTGGGTGCCCAGGCAATGCCGACGCGAGGCATGAAGTTGGTCGTCTGTGCCGTGGGGCCGCCAAAGTTGATCAGGCCAGGCACGCTGGCAATGGCGTTAAGCGTCTGACTCTGAACGCCCAACGGCTCGCCGGTGTACTCATAGCGTAGTCCGAGGTTCACGGTGACGGTTGGCGATACGCGCCACTCGTCATTGGCGTAGGCGTACACCGCATGCTTGTTACCGTAGTAGGTCGTGTTACCGGAGGACCGCTCGCTGAAGCCACCGTTGGACGGGAACGACGCGAAATCGTTCAGGTAGTCCGACATGTAGCCCCACTCGTAGTCACCACGGACGCGTTGGGTAAAGGTCTGCGGGCTGATGATCCAGCGGAACTCGCCACCGATGCGCAGATTGTGCTTGCCCTTCACCCAGCTTAAGTTGTCCACAGTCTGATACAAATTCTGTACCGTGGTCTGCGGAGCGTTGGGATCGGGTCCGATGTTGATACCTCTCAACTCACTGACCACTACGTTGGGAAACGCATCAAGTCCGGGGAAGCTCTGACTGCCGACCGGAAAGAACTGCGAATAGCGGTTGAATCCGAAACGGAACTCGTTGTTGATGTTGGGACTGAAGTTGTGATACTCGCTCAGGGTTACAACCCAGTAGCGCTGTGGCAGGGTGATCCAGAAATCAGGCAACGACGCTGCGGTATCAAAGCCGTTTAACTTGGACCATGCCAAGCGGCCACGCAACTGGTCCTTTTCGGACATGTTGTAGTCGAACGAGTTTGCGGTGGTCAGCGTGTTCGAATAGCTGGGTCCCGTGAATCCAACGTTGCCAATCGGAATGCTGTAGGTTGTGGTACCGGCAGGGAAGGTTCCATCACCCGTCACCAAGGACGTCGGAACACCCTGGGCAACGGTAACGGTACCGTTGGAAGAGCCGGCGGCAGGCACATACTTCTGGAACTGCTGCAGGTTGGTGCTGCCGGGGAACAAAGAGGCCAACATCGCATAGCCAGCCGAGGTCGGCGCGGAGAAGGTATTTGGAGTAGCCGAATTGCCGATGGGGTTGTACTCCCAGTCGGAGAAGAAGAACAGCTTGTTCTTGATGATTGGGCCGCCGAAGTTGCCGCCGAAGCGGTTGTTGTCGTAACGCGGGTTGCTATACGGTCCCGGCTCCTGCGACAACGCGACCTGCGAGTCTTCCGCATTCAGATTGCGGTTCTGGAAATATTCGTAAGCGGTGCCGTGGAACTGGTTGGTGCCGCTCTTGATGGTCTGGTTGAATTGGCCGCCCGAAGAGTGGCCGAATTCCGCTGAGTACTGATTCTGCAACACGGTGAAGCTGTCGACCGCGTCATTCGGAATAACAATGAGCGGACCGGTGGTCGACAAGCTGTTGTTGTCGACGCCTTCAATCGTGAAGTTGTTGTTACGCGGACGCTGGCCGCCAACTGACGGACCAGAGCCGGCGCCGAGGCCGCCGGAGGTGGCTACGCCGGCATCAAGCAGCGAAAGGTTCAACACGCCGCTGCTCGCGCCAGTCGTGGTACCAGCGGTTGCCAGAGGAGACTCAGCAATCTGCTTGGATCCGTATTCCTGTGAAATGGTGGGCGTGGTGGTATCGATCGCCACTGCCTGCTCGTTAACTTCGACTGTGGTACCGCTGCTGACAACGGCCGCCGTGATGTTCGCGGTCGCCACCTTGTTCAGCGTCACTTCGACGTCGCGATAGCCGCCCTTCATACCCGGGGCGCTAACGTCCACTGAGTAGTGGGCAACAGGCAAGTTGACGAAATGATACTCGCCCTGCGAGTTGGTTTTGGTAGTTTGCTTGAATCCTGTGCCCAGGTTGGTGATTTCGACGTCGGCATTCGCCACATAGGCACCCGACGCATCCTTCACCACGCCTGTCAAGTCGCCGCTGATGGCCTGTCCATAGGAAAGGATGGGCACCAGCAACGCGAGGCTGAGCAGGGTCAATAATGTAAAGATCCTTCTATTCATCGCACTCTCCGCTTCGCTGATATGTCTTACGGTTGCGTTTAAAGTCCGGGGGGTCGCAAGCACACTGGACGGAACAACCCCGCCTAGGAGAGTGCACGAGAGTAGCCGTTTGTGTCGCAAAGGTTGCCTCGATTTTTCAATAACTTAAATCTGTTTAAATGTCTGAAATATGACTTTCAATAGGAGAGCTCCTGTTGAGATTTAAAAATCCATACTGCCTGTCGGAATGGGCGCCTCTCAAGCCTAGTGATATCACTGCAACTAAAGTTGTATAGGCTGGTACGACTTCATCTAAAGATGTGGAGGGATGCGGGTGCCGCTGCTGGGCCCAAAGAAAGGGGAGCCCGGAGGCTCCCCAAAAAACGCTTACTCAGACGAAGTTAGAAGCTGTACTTCAACACCAGCACCAGATTACGCGGGTGGTTAGTGAACACCTGGTTCCACTGCGCGAAGGTCGGTGAGTTAGTGAGCAAGGCGCCGCGAACGGTGCCACTCGACTGACCGAACGACTGTACGTCACTGATCAGACCGGGGACGTACTGCGCGTGGTTGAAGATGTTCGTCGCCTGGAAGATGAACTGGAGCTGCTGCCGTTCGGTGATGTTCAACCGCTTCAGCAGTGCGAAGTCCCAGTTATTGATATCGGGGGTAACCAGCGTATTGCGCGCAACTGAGCCATACACTCCGCTGCCGGCAGCGATGTACTGGGCGTTCGGATTGTCGGCAACGTAGGCCACGACCGCACCCGCCGAGTTCATCAGCGGAGTAACAGTTGAAGCCGTGTTCGGCGCACCGGCCGCGTTGAAGAGCGCCGCCCGATCGGAAGCCGAGTCACCGTTCAGGTTGGAATCCGTACCACTCTGCACGGTTGCGTATTCGGGAGACTGGAAGGTGTAAATGGGTGAGAACTGCCAGTTGCCTACCACGTTCTTCATCATCCAATTGGAATTTTTGAAGAAGGGCAGGTCGTAGGTGGCGGCGATGGTGACGCGATGACGATGGTCCAGAGCCGAGGTGCCGTAGTCGCAGGCAAAGCAGGAGAAGTCCTGCGGACGACGCGGAGTCAGAACCGTCGAGAATACGTCTGCCGTCGAGTTGTCGAAGGTATGGCTCCAAGTCCAGGCAGCCTGGAATTGCAAGCCGTTGGTGAAGTTCCGCTTGAACGACACCTGCAGTCCGTTGTAGTTGGAATAGCCCCAAGGCTGGAACGATGTGATCTGGTTCGTAAAACCAGCGTTCGCAAAAGCCGGTAACACATTGCCTATGGAACTGAGCTGATCCAGTGTAAGCGACAACGAGTTGAGGTAAGCCTGGCTGGGAGCAGTCAGGAACGTCGGCAAGCTGTTGGTCGGGGTTACCGGCGCTTGGTTGTTGAGGTGGGTCTGCACCGACAGGTGAATACCGCGAGTTCCGACGTAGCGCACTTCCATGGTGTACTTGTTGGCGAAGATGTGCTGAACGCCGGCCGTCCAGGTTTCCGAATAGGGCAGCGTCTGGTTCGGGATATACGCGCTGGTGGCTGCACGCCCCGTGGCCGGATCCGTAATCGGCGCCGGCGTGCTAGGCAATCCACCGGCGCCCAGGAAGTGAGTAGGCGAATACGGGCACGGTTGCGGCTGCCCTATATCCACTACGTCGCAGGTCTGTTGCAACTGAGGCGGCTGCGACAGAATGCCCAGGTTGTCATAGAGAACGTCGTTCGCCATAGCGTAGCCGACGTTGACGGAGGTGTTTGGCGTAGGTGCCCAGGCGATACCAACGCGCGGCATGAAGTTGGTTGTTTGTGTGCTGGGATTGTTGAAGACGAGCAATCCGGGAACACTCGAGATCGCATTGAGCGACTGGTTGTCCAGACCCTGCGAATTGCCGGTGTACTCGTAGCGCAACCCGAGATTCAAGGTGATGGTCGGCGAAACGCGCCAATCATCATTCACGTAAGCGTAATACGCCTTCTTGTTGCCGTAGTACACGGTATTGCCCGACGAACGCTCGCTGAAGCCGCCCGAAGTCGGGAATGAGGCGAAGTCGTTCAGGTAATCCGACAACGCGTTCCACTCGTAGTCGCCTCGCACGCGTTGGGTGAACGTCTGCGGGCTGATAATCCAGCGGAGCTCACCGCCCATGCGCAGGTTGTGCTTGCCCTTGACCCAGCTCACGTTATCAACGAACTGATACTGGTTCTGGACTGTCGTCTGTGGTGCGTTGGGGTCAGGACCGATGTTGAGCTGATTCAACTGCGAGATGAGCAGGTTGGGGAATGAATCGAGCCCCGGAAAGCTCTGTGGGCCAACCGGGAAGAACTGTGAATAGCGGTTGAAGCCAAAGCGAAGCTCGTTGTTGATGTTGGGTGAGAAGTTGTGGTATTCGCTGAGGGTCGCCACCCAGAAGCGTTGCGGCAGGGTAATCCAGAACTCCGGCAGCGACGCCGCAGTATCAAAACCGTCCAGCTTGACCCATGCCAGGCGGCCGCGCAACTGATCTTTCTCTGAGATGTTGTAGTCGAAGGAGTTCGCGGTGCTCAGCGTGTTCTGGTAGCTGGGTCCGACAACTCCGATATCACCGATCGGAACGGCGAAGGTGGGTGTCCCGGTGGGGAAGTCCCCGTTGCCATCATTCGTTGCGACGCCCTGCGCCACATTAAGAGTTGATGGACAAACGTTGGCCGTGCCACCGGTGCCTGCGTACTTCTGCAACTGCGCCAGGTTGTTACTGCCGGGGAACAAGCTGCTCAGCATCGAGTAGCCCGTCGAGGTCGGCGCGCAGAACGTATTCGGACTCCCCACCTGGCCAATCGGGTTGTACTCCCAATCGGTGAAGAAGAACAGCTTGTTCTTGATGATGGGGCCGCCGAAGTTGCCGCCGAAGCGGTTGTTGTCGTAACGCGGATTGCTGTACGGTCCCGGCGCCTGGGTTAACGCCACTTGCGAGTCTTCCGCGTTCAGATCGCGGTTCTGGAAGTACTCGTACGCAGTGCCGTGGAACTGATTGGTACCGCTCTTGATGGTCTGGTTGAACTGGCCGCCCGAGGAGTGGCCGAATTCAGCCGAGTAGTCGTTCTGCAACACGGTGAAGCTCTCGACCGCGTCGTTCGGGATAACGATGAGCGGACCGGTGGTCGAAAGGCTGTTGTTGTCCACGCCTTCAATGGTGAAGTTGTTGTTACGCGGACGCTGGCCGCCAACCGACGGACCAGAACCGGCGCCAATACCACCCGAAGTGGCTACACCGGCGTCTAGCAGCGAAAGGTTCAACACGCCGCTGCTGGTCGTTGCCGTGCCGGCAGTCGCCAGAGGCGACTCCGCAATTTGCTTGGCTCCGTATTCTTGCGAGATCGTAGGCGTGGTGGTATCGATCGCCACTGCCTGCTCGTTGACTTCGACTGTGGTACCGGCGCTGACAACCGCCGCAGTTATGTTAGCCGTCGCAGCTTTGTTAAGTACTACTTCGACGTCGCGATAGCCGCCCTTCATGCCTGGGGCATTCACATCGACCGAGTAGTGGCCCACCGGCAGGTTTGCGAAACGATACTCGCCCTGCGCGTTGGTTTTGCTTGTCTGCTTAAATCCTGTGGCCAGATTCGTAATCTCTACGTCGGCATCGGCCACGTAGGCTCCCGACGCATCCTTCACCACACCCGTCAAGTCGCCGCTGATCGCCTGTCCATACGAGAGAACCGGCAACAACAGCGCCAAGCTAAGCACGGCGAGTATTGTGACGATACTTCTTTTCATCGCACTCTCCACCTTAATTTGAAAGTTCGTGCGCTGGCGCTGGACACCTGACAGTTTGCGAGTACAACGGCAGCAGGACGACCCCGTACGGACGAGTGCACGAGGGCCGCCATTCAAGGCAGTGCTTGAATTGTGATTTTGCAATGACTTGCAGGAGGTTGCCTTCGGAAAACTTTATTTTCTTATAGGCAGAGTCATAGTTGCTTCCAAACTTCATATCGCAGTTGATCATTACGGTCAATGTATATCTAAACTGATAAATATAACTGCGCCAGATGGAGCATGATTTTGAAATTGCGCGCTGATACGTGGGATTCGAGAGTACAGGAAGGTACTACTACGCGGAAGGCATTACTAATTGAAAATGGTTATGCGATAGTTCACGGGTTCTCGCCCAGCGATTCTGGTGCGGAGATCACTGCAACGCAGAGCTCGTCGTGAGCAGGGTTTCGCATAGTCAGACCTGCTTGCCTGAATCCAGAGCTTCTTTCCCAAATCCAGAATTGATTTCTTAAAATAACCCGTTAATTTTTTGACAATTAAAAGGAAAAAAGTCGTAGCCGAGCTACGACTCTTTAGCGAATAACCAAATACAATTAAGCGGATGTTCCCAGCGCAAGCGCGATCAGCGTTTTCTGCTCCAGCTCATGCGCCTTGCCAGAACCGGTTGCGGGGGTCGCATTCGCCGCGCGCTTGATGCTGCGCAGCTTGGCGCCCACGATTCGCTTCAGTCGTGGTACTACGAATGACAGCGCGCCCATGTTGGCCGGCTCTTCCTGCACCCATAGGAACTCGGTCGCATTGGGATAACGGCCGAGCACCTGGCGAAGATCGTCCTCGGGGAAGGGATACATCTGCTCCAGCATGACAATCGCCGGCTTCGTTCCCTTCATCTTCTTGCGTTCCATGCGCAGCTCGTGACCGATTTTGCCGGTGCAAATGAGAATGCGCTTGGCATCCAGCGCCGTCTCGTCTGGAATAACGTTCTGCCAGCGTGGCCGCTCCAGTTCAGCGACGGGCGATACCGCTTCCGGATGGCGCAACATGCTCTTCGGAGTGAATACGATGAGCGGTGTGCGCCACTTACGCAACGCTTGCCGCCGCAGCAGATGAAAGTACTGCGCCGCCGTCGAAGGCTGCACCACCTGCATATTGTCGCGCGCGCAGAGTTGCAGGTAACGCTCAATGCGCGCGCTGGAATGTTCCGGCCCCTGGCCTTCGTGCCCGTGTGGAAGTAGTAGCACCAGCCCGGTCAGCAGGTCCCACTTGTCTTCGCCCGCCACGACGAACTGATCGATGATGATTTGCGCGCCGTTGGCGAAGTCGCCGAACTGCGCCTCCCACATGACCAGCGTCTCCGGGAAGTCGCGCGAGTATCCGTACTCAAAGCCCATCACCGCAGCTTCCGACAACTCGGAGTTGTAGATCTCCACCCGCGCCTGGTTCGCCGCCAGGTGGCAGAGGGGAACGTATTCCTTCTCGTCCTGAATATCGATGAGCACCGAGTGACGCTGATTAAACGTGCCACGTCGGCTGTCTTGCCCGCTCAAGCGAATCGGCACGCCTTGCGTTGCCAGCGAGCCAAAAGCCAGCGCCTCGGCCATGCCGAAATCCACGGGACGCTTGCCGTATCCCATCTCATGCCGCTGCTCCAGCAGCTTTTGCACCTTGGGATGAATGTTGAAGTCAGCAGGATATTTCGTCAGGCCATCGGTAAGCTCGCGAATGCGCTCGCCAGTGAGACCGGTATCGACTTCGTACTCCGGCTTCCACTCGCCGCCATGAAACGGTTTCCAGTAGCTCGGCAATTCGCGCATCACCGGCTTCCTGGCCATCTTCTTTCCTTCGACCTGCGCGGCATCGAGCTCGGACATGAACTTCTGTATGAACGGCTTCGCATCCTGCCCCGTCTTCTGTGCGTAAATCTCATAGAGCAGCGGATGGTCTTTGATCTTGCGGTAGCGAATCGGTTGCGTGATGGTAGGGTCGTCAACTTCGGAGTGTCCGTGACGACGGAAGCCGATGAGGTCGACCAGCACATCGGAGCCAAACTCGTTGCGAAACTCCATTGCCATTCGGCCCACACGTACCACGGCGTCGGCATCCTCGCCGTTCACGTGGAAGATGGGAATGGGCAGGCGCTTTGCCAGGTCGGACGAGAAACGGCTGGAGTAGGCTTCCTGCGGATTGGCGGTGAAGCCGATCAGGTTGTTAACAATAATGTGAACTGTTCCGCCGACGTTGTAGCCGCGCAAAGTGGCGAGATTCAGGCTCTCAGCGGTGATTCCCTGCCCTGCAAAGGCGGCATCGCCGTGCAGGATGATGGGCACAACCTTCAGCTTGCCATCATGGCCGATGCGCGTCTGCTTGGCGCGCGCGCGTCCCATCGCCACCGGATTCACGGCTTCGAGGTGACTGGGATTCGAGACCAGGTGAATGCGAACCTGCTTGCCGTTGGCGGCGGTAAACAATCCCGTCGCGCCGATGTGGTACTTCACGTCGCCGCCGCCGAGCACGCTGCGAGGATCGACGTCTTCGAAGCCGGCGAAAATTTCCGCCGCCGGGCGGTTCACTACATTGATGATGACATTCAGGCGTCCGCGATGGCTCATGGCCAGCACAGCCTGCTCCGCTCCCTCCTCGGCAACAGTGTCGAGAATCTCGTCGAGCAGCGGAATGAGCGCGGTGTTGCCTTCGAGTGAGTAGCGCTTGGTCCCGATGTAGCGCGAATGAATGGTCTGTTCGAAGACGTCGGCGCGTACAAGCTGGTTGAGCACGCGGGCGCGATCGATAGGCTGCTCGTCCTGCGCCTCCATGTGCTCCTGGATCCACTGGCGGCGCTCAAGGTCGGCGATGTGCATGAACTCGACGCCGATGGAGCCGGCATAAATACGGCGTGCGGCTTCAGCTTCATCGCCGGTTACATCCAGCTCGGGATGCGGCAGCGGCTTGAAATGGTCGAGCGGATCGAGATTGGCTTGAAGATACCCCCAGCGGCGGAACGAATCCATCACCCGTTCCAGCTTCTCGCTGCCAACGTTCATCATTACGGTGGACAAGGATAAGAGCTCCTGCTCCGGACCCAAGTTAGTCGAAAGCAGGACGACCTGGGGCGCCGGCCATTGTGCCCCAGGTTCGCCCTTCTTTTGGGCTAACCTGGGTCTTCACAGGGCCCGTTCGTATGATTCTACTGTTCTAGATTCCCTACCGGCCGGACGGATGCAATCAGCGCGGAATCGCGGGCGGCAGAAGTTTCAGTATATAAAAGTTGGCAAACATCGCGGGCGCTCGGGTGTCAGGTATCAGGTTTCAGGTTTCAGGTTTCAGGTTATCGGATTTAAGACGTCAGAGCCGACGAAGTGGGTGCCCCATTCTGTCCCTTCGGTTGGGACAGGGTGGGAGGAATACTTCGCAGTGCGGCTTGCGCTCGGCGACAGAATAAACTCCGCGAAGCGGAGGCCATAGTCTAGCCCGGCACCCGTCGACTTCGCTCAGGGCAGGCTACGCGCAGCGGAGTGCTGGGTAGGCGATGCTACAAAAGTCCGAGTCCCGCAGGGATGACATATGATCGAGGTTCTCTGATGCGTGCCCGACGGGGTGGCCCTCGATAACGACGAAGACTTTGTCAAGGGCCACCCGTCCAGGGCCACGACGGAATGGCCTTTCGCCAGGGCAGAACCGGACGATCAGCCGTCCGGTTCTGCCCGTTGCACCCAAAACAAGAACTTTCATGTTTGACCGCAATCTTTCTTGACGTTAGCGCCGCAGTTCGCAAGGAACCGTGCTGATTCAACTTGCCCCGGACTTACGCCTTGACGGAGTTCTGTGCAGCCGCAAACACGTCGCGTGCGGACGTCGTACCCGCTACGTGCTCCGTACCCGCGATTCCGAGGTCCATCCATCCCGCGTTAACGCTCTCGTACATTTCTTCGGCAGGTCCAGTGTGGCCCTTCGGGATGCCGAACTGCTCGAACGCTTCAGCCCACCCTGCACGCGGGACTGCAAAGGCTTTTACATCGAGTGTCAGGACCTCACCCAATTGTCGGGCCACTTCATCCGCGCTTACCATCGAACCCAGCTCGATGACGCGATGCCCTGACCACGCCGGCCCGGTCAGAAGCGTTGCCACCTCTGCGCCGATGTCGTCCGACGCGACCATTGTCGATTTCCGGTTTGTAGGATTGTAGAAGACCGGTAGTGTTCCGCCTTGGGCGGCCTGTAAGCCGAAAAGAAAGTTTTCGAAAAAGCCGCCTGCGCGCACAAATGCGACCGGAGATGGCAGGCTGCGAAAACCCTGCTCCAAGAGTGATAAGGCCGTGATCATCCCCAACCCGCTTGTTCTATTCGCGCCCATCGACGAGAGCGCTACCACCCGCGAGGGCACTACCTTGGTCAGCGCCTCGACATAGTTCGCAATCACGCCCTTTGCTTCTCTGTAATCACGCGAGGGTGCCCATACGGCCGGCAACATAACAAACGCGCCCTCAACACCTTTGAGCGCCGCCGCTATGGCTGTCGCATCGTTCCAGTCTCCATCGACCAACTCCACGCCCTGGTCTGCCCACTTCGCCGCTTTCTCGCGATTGCGCACAAGTGCTCGCACCTGTTTGCCTTGCTTCAGCAGATGCCGCGCGGTACCGCCCCCAACGTTTCCAGTAATTCCCATGACTAAATACATGATGTTTTCTCCTTTTGCCTCGTATTTGGCCGCCCATCCAAATGAGCGATCTGACTATTGGACGCCTGGACAAACCATTGGTTGCAAAATAATCAGTGGTTATTAAACCAGCGGTTGTAAATCAACAATCGGTCGCAAAAATCGTCAAAAGGGACTAAGCTATTGAAGTGACATCCACATCACCAAGTCGCCGGGTAGAACGTAAGGAGAGGTTGCGGGGCGAAATCCTTGCGGCTGCAGGTAAAATGTTCGCCGATCGCGGTTACGAAGCCGTGACGCTTCGTGCGATCGCTAAAGAGATCGGTTACACGCACGCCGTGATCTACCAGCATTTCCCGGACAAATCACACATTCTCGCCGAGTTGAGCCGCGAGACGATCGGGCTGATGATTCAGAACTTCGACGCGATTGCCGCTAAACATCTTGTACCGAAAGAGCGCCTTTTTGCGACCTCACGCGGCTTGATTCAATTCTGCATTGCCCATCCACAGCAGTTCCGCAACGTCTTCTTCGGGCCTGAGAACCGAAACGGCGTCCGCGCTGGACAATACATCAACGACATTGGCGCGCCGTTGTTCGGACGTTTCGTGCAGCTCTTTTTCGATGTTGCCAAGGATGAACGATTGCCCAATAGGGATGACATAGTGATAGCCCACACCTGGTGGTTTACGATCTTTGGCCTCGCCACACTCTTTGTTATCCAAGGGGTTGTGCCTGACTTGCCTGACCAGACTCTCGTGGTCGAGCAAACGATCGCAACGCTTTGGGCGGGCGTTCAGGCTGTTCCGCGATTGCCGAAGAGAGCAATCACTAAGCGATCCGGCCGATCCAGTGCCTCAAAGCACTGACAGCTTCTGACTACTTAGGAGTCGTTTGAGGTATGCCCGTGGAGTACCAGGGCGGGTGGCCCAGGCAAGCACTTTGTGTAGTGACCACACCCGTGGGTGCCCCGTCCAACCATCGGTTGGTTGGGCGGGGGTTTTGGTTTCACGTCACAGACTGCCCTCGATGATGGCGGGTATTCTTTTCTCGTGCCTTGGGGACTGAAGCGATACCAACAGACGCAACAACTGCACTTTGTTACTTTCAGTTGCTATCGCCGCCCACCGTATCTGCGAAGCACCATGGCGAAGGGGCTCTTTGAGGTTGCGCTGGAAGAGGCGCGTCGAAAGTATGGGCTACTGGTGTTCGGATACGTGGTTATGCCTGAGCACATACACTTCCTGGTGAGTGAGCCGCAGCGGAAGTTACTATCGACAGCGATTCGCGCGATCAAACAGTCAGTGGCGCGAAAGCTGATCGGCGAACGCGAACACTTCTGGCAGGCTCGATACTACGACTTTAACGTGTGGAGTGCGAGCAAGATCAGAGAGAAATTGCGCTACATGCAACGCAATCCGGTGAAGCGCGGGTTAGTGGAGAAACCGGAAGATTGGGCCTGGAGTAGTTATCGTCATTACTTGACCGGCGAGCCGAGCATGGTGGAGATCGAATCGGAATGGACGTGGAAAAAGCGGCTGGCGATGGGCATCGTTCCGCAGATGAGAGTGAGAGAAAAGCCCCGCCCAACCGACCGATGGTTAGCTGCCCTGAGCGCAGCCGAAGGGGGGCACCCTCGTGAGTGTTGCCGCGGCCACCCGCGCATTCCCATTCCGGGAATTCCCACCACCTTCGTAACCTCCGCAGCGTGCTTTTTCCGTGCAAGTCACTCCGGGCCGCCATAAACTCCTTCCGAGGGCGCCAAACGGTGCACCGGTGTGAGCGATTCAGGCTTTGCCATTTTTGAGCTAAACCGGGTCATGTAAGTTCTTTGAAATCTAATATTTGCCTATAAGTCCCACGGGCTCAAATATTTGCGATAGAAATGTGGTCTAAAGTGTTGAAAACAAAATATCGCGCACAGCATTTTTTTGGTGATGCCGATCACATTTTCGGGTAGAGGAACAGGCGCGGATCGCAGCTCTGAATTGCGGAGTCCCGGACGGGTGTCCCAGACAATAGTTACCGACGTCACCTCGCTGCGCGACATTTCTCTTGTGCTACAAGACAGCCCCGGCCGAGACTGGCTGTGCGAACTGAAATCCCCAAGGTGCTGCGCATGATGACTCCGACTTCCGCGCGGGCTGTGCTGTTGTTGCTGCTGAGCTGTTCCATTTTCCTGCACGCACAGTCGCACGTCCTGTATCTTCCCCCAGCCGAAAAGCCGATGACGGTGCAGGAGGTCATCAAGCTGTCGAAGGCCGGCTACAGCGACGACCTCATCCTTGAGCAGATCAGGAAAAAGCAGCAGCACTTCAGTCTGACAACCGATCAGTTGCTGCAACTCAAGGCGGCGAAGGTCAGCGAGCGGGTCGTAAAGTACATGATCAACCCGGCCAGTGCTGCCGCGGCACCGTGCACATCGGCGACAGCACAGAAACCGAACCCAGCATCGGCGTCCGCTCAAGCAGACAACCTGGCCGGCCAAGCGGTGCCAACCGAGGTCGGCGTCTATGTAAAGCAAGATGGCGAGTGGGCGGAAGTGTCGCCCGAGCTGGTGAACTGGAAAACCCAGGGATCGCTGAAGACGGCCGCGTCGCTGTCGTTTGTCAAAGGCATTATGGACGGAGTGGTGGATGGGCCGATGAGTAAGAATAACTTCGTCAGCCCGCTGGAGTTCCTGATTGTGATGCCCGAGGGAGTCAACATCACCGACTACCAACTGGTCGAGCTTCACCGGCGCGATGGCGATCGGGAGTTTCGCATCGCGAATGGGGGCGTAACCCATGCCTCAACCGATAACGGTCGAGACAAATTGGTGTTCGTGGCGGCGCGAGTTTCACCCAACGTGTATACGACAACGGTGAAGTTGTTTTCCGGCGATTACGGCTTCCTCCCGCCGGACTCCATCACCGCGCGAAACGAGGCTGCGCTGGCCAAAATCTTCACCTTCCGGATCATGGAATAGGAGGCGGCAAATACCTCCACTGAACCCTGTATTCTGAAGGCGGATGCGTATCTCATCTTCGGATCATCTCTTCGTTCTGACTGGCGCAGGCGTGAGCGCCGAAAGTGGGCTGCCCACCTTTCGCGGCGCGGGCGGCATCTGGCGCGGATATCCCGCCACTCAGATCGCTACCCCGGAGGCCTTTCATGCCGATCCGCTGCTGGTGTGGCAGTTCTACTCCATGCGGCGGCAAAAGCATGCGGAGGTGAAGCCCAACCCGGCGCACTTCGCGCTGGCTGAACTCGAACGCCGGCTCGGCGACCGTTTCTTTCTCTGCACGCAGAATGTCGATTCGCTGCACGAGCAGGCCGGCTGCGAGCGCGTGCTGCACATGCATGGCCGGTTAATGATGACGCGCTGCTCGCGCGAGCTGTGCTCCACCGAGCCGTTTGAAGATACGGAGTCGCACGAAACCGAGCTGCCCTTTTGCAAGACATGTGGTGCGGTACTGCGTCCACATGTTTGCTGGTTCGGCGAAGTGCCTTACGAGATGGACCGTATTCTCGCTGAACTGGAGCGCACCACGTTGCTGATGACGGTCGGCTCGTCGGGCGTGGTCGAGCCTGCAGCCAGCTTCGTTCGCCTGGCACGACGCAATGGCGCACGCACCATCTACATCGGCCCGGAAGAGCCGGCGAATAACGGCTATTTCGACGAGGTGGTGCTGGCAAAAGCCGGTGAAGCCCTGCCGGAAATGGTCAAAGAGATGGTCGCGGCGTAGGGTAGGGTCCGGGCGGCGATGTCAAAGTGTTGGAGCGCTGTCGAGGTACAAAACAGTCCCTGTCCCTTACCTCCTCCGTGACCCGTGTACTCCGTGGTGAAGATGTTTTCGTCTCTGCTATGCTCCGCTCGTGGTGAATAAGCGCGCAGCCAAGCCGTCGATCAGTATCGTCGGACCGGGAAACCTCGGCTCGGCGCTCGCCCTTGAGCTGTACCGCGCCGGTTATCCGATCCGCGCCATCGCCCGGCGTTCGACCACGAAGATCACTCGCCCCAAGGCGCTGGCGCGGCGGGTGAAAGCTGAACTGACGATACTGGGCGAGCGGCCACTCGACACCGACATTATCTGGCTAACTGTTCCCGACGACGCCATCGCCGAAGTGGCACGCCAGCTTGCGGAATCGCAATCATGGAAGGGCAAGATTGTCTTCCACTCCAGCGGAGCCCTCACCAGCGAAGAACTCGCGCCGCTCTGGGAGAAGGGCGCTTCGGTCGCTTCGGTTCATCCGATGATGACCTTCGTTGCCGGGAAGAAACCTTCGTGGCACGGCGTCTCGTTCGCCATCGAAGGAGACGAGGACGCAGTACGCATTGCGAGGCAGATCGCAACCGATCTCGGCGGCCGCCCGTTGGAGATCGAGCGGCGCAGCAAGGTTCTCTATCACGCCTTTGGGGCCTTCGCCTCACCGCTGGTAATTGCCTTGATGAGCGCGATGGAACAGGTGGCCGAGGCGGCGGGAATTCCGCGGGACAAAGCGAAAGAGATGATGCAGCCGCTGCTGGGTGAAACGCTTAACAACTACCTTCGGGCGGACGCCGCCAGCGCCTTCAGCGGTCCGCTGGTCCGGGGCGACGTGCAGACGGTGCGCAAGCATTTGTCGCATTTGAAGAGGACACCCGAAGCGCGCGAGGTGTACATCGCATTAGCGAGAGCGGCGGTTGAGCGTTTGCCGGTGAAGAACAAAGAGGCGTTGAAGAAGGAATTGACGCGGCGCTGAAGCGCCGCTCTACCTTACCACCCGGTGAACAAGTGCCCCATCTTCTCTTTCTTCGTCCGCAGGTAGTTTTCGGAGTGCTCGTAGGGCTCGACCTCGGCTGACACGCGCTCCACCACTTCGATCCCGGCGTTTTCCAAGGCGGCAACTTTTTCAGGATTGTTCGAGATCAGCCGAACCTGTTTGACGCCAAGCTGTTTCAGCGCCTCGGCGGGCAGGGCGTAGTGACGGTAGTCGGCATCAAAGCCAAGCTCTTCGTTAGCCTCGATCGTGTCGAGACCCTGGTCCTGCAACTCGTAAGCTTGCAGCTTGGCCATCAGCCCTATACCGCGGCCTTCCTGCTGTTCGTAGATGAGAATGCCCGCTCCGGCGTCGGCGATCATCTGCAACGCTAGCTCGAGCTGCTGGCGGCAATCGCAGCGCATGGATCCAAAGACGTCTCCGGTGAGGCACTGCGAATGGATGCGCACCAGCGCGGGCTCGCTGTGTACGTCGCCCATTACCAGTGCGACGGCGCTCTCTTTGCGGCGCTCGACCTTTCCTTCACGGAGAAGTTCGCCGGCATTGCCATTCGGTTTTACTGGAAATTCGCCCTCGAAGCCATAGATCCGGAACTGTCCCCAGCGGGTGGGGAAATTGGCCTCGGCAAGCTTGCGAACAATCGGCAGAGTCACACTTCGATTATAGCGAGCGCAGCCGGGCTCTGCGGGAGCTCTACCCTGTAAGTGCAAGAAAGGCGGCCAGTGGCGGCCGCCTCTCTCCATTCGACATTCAGCAATCAGCGACTCCTGCCGCCACCGCCGCCGTGCGACGAGCCTCCGCCATGCCCTCCGCCCGACGGAGCGGAGTAGTGTCCTCCGCCTGACGGTGCGGAGTAGTGACCGCCTGAGGGCGCCGAGTAGCGACCTCCACCACCGTAGCTCGCAGATGGCGCGGAGTAGTGGGGACTGGAGCCGCCGCCTCGCGCCATGGCGTAGGTATTCGAACTGCTCCCATAGCTACGCGTTGCCGGAGCACTCCCATAACTCCGCGTAGAAGGAACACTGCCATAGCTGCGGGTTGACGGAGTGTAGGTGCGGCTGCTCGCGCCGTAACTCGCGCTGTTGGCATATCCGCTGCGACCGTATTGCGCCGGGCTATAGGCCGCTGCTGAGTGGTACGAGTAGCTCGACGGAGGATGCGGTACCGCTGAGGCACGGTCGTTGGAGCCGCCCTTCTTCTCTGCCGGAGCCGAGTGCTGCGGCGAGCTGTTATGCGAAGGAGCAGCCGTTTTCCCGCCGTGCTGCGGAGCCGATTCCGTCCGCGTAGCGGTAGAGCCCGTCTGGTGCTGCACCTCTGACGACGATGGCGGACGCGGTACGCTGCGCGCCTCCGTCGAAGGATGCATGGCATTGGCTATTGCCGGTCGCGCCGTTGTGCGCGGCAGCATTGGAAGTCGTCGGCGTTGCACGGCCCGCACCGTAAGGGTTCCCGTTACCTGCCGTCGGCGGACGATGTACCGTGAACGGCGCATTGTTCCCGGCAGACCTGGAAGTATTCACGTTGCCTGCGCTTGCCGAGGGAGCTGCCCCTATTCTGGGGACACTCTCCCGCGCGATCATGGTTGGCGGAGTCGCGCGGGTCACGGAGCCGCGATTCATAGCCGAAGCCGGTGGCACAGCATTATTTCTTGGCTGCTGCCCGCCAAGCATCGAGCTCCGCGTAGGAGTGAGGTTAACGTTGCGCATCTCCGGAGCGTGCCTCAGCGCTGAGCTTGGCACCGCCATGCCAGCGTGATTCATGGCTCGACCGCTCGCGATTGCACTTCCTGGCGCAGCCGTGACTGCACCGTTCACCGTCCGATTTGCGTAGTGCGTGTTGGTGAAGTTGTTGTGATAGTAGTTGTTCGTAATGTTGGTGATGTTGGTGATGTGAGTGTTCGTCACGTTTACATTGCGGATGTAAGCCGAACTCAGGCCGCGTCCATGCCAGCCGTGATACCAGGGATAGAACGGCTCACCCCAGCCCAGGGGGAACCAACCGAAGTTAATACCGACACCCCATCCCGGGCCGCCAAAACCAAACCCTACTCCAAACCCAGGTCCACCGACCCACGCCACTAGCGCAGGTGAGTAACAAGGAGACCAGGCCCGATAAGGCCCCGGAGCCCAGCCCCAATACCCGCCGGTGTTAACCCATCGCCCGTAGTGGAAGGGAGCGAATCCCCAGGGCGCATCATCCACCCAGGTCCAACCCCAGGGGGCAATCCACACCCAATGTCCGTAGCGATACGGAGCCCAACCCACCGGTACGCTGGTGGGCACCCAGACCGGTCCGTAAGGCGGGACCGTCTGCCACCGTCCATTGGCATCGAGATCTTCGTAGCCGATTACGCCAGGAGAGACGTACTGCGCCGACACAGAGTTTTCCAGCCGCTTATCGCGAACGCTGGCCCAATCATCAAAACCGTCGGGCGCTGGAGCCGCCTCCGCCGTATGCTGCAACGAACTCCCACTGCCGAAGCGAACTTGCTCGCCCGACTTGATCTTCACAGCGCTGCCGCGCCCGGTGGCTTCGCCGTATCCCTTGCGCACCGTGACCCAGGTCGCGTCTTCCGCGGGAAACATATCGAAGCGATAGACGCCGGGCTTCATCACGGTGAAAGCCAGGTTGGCAGTGTCTACCTCGTAGACTTGCCCGGGTCCCAGATAGCGCACCGTCAGCTCCAGCGTGCCCTGATCCAGTTCCAACTGCACGGTCTGATCGCTGACGTTGGTCAGCGTCACACTCGCTTCCGAGTTCATGCGGATGTACCCGCCACCCACGCTAAGCTCAGCCTTGGAATTCTTGTCGGTCCACACCCGGTCTGACGTTGTCAGAGGCCGGTTCAAACTGGCCGCGACCCAGTCGTTCACGCCGCCGGGCTGAATGGAAACTTCTCCCGCCATGTACTGTATGCGCGCTACGCGGCCGGAGGGATCGCTGTTGGGTTGCCCCGGTGCGTCTGGAGCGCCAGTTCCGCCAGGTGCACCGGAAGCGTTGGGGCCGCTCGGTGCGCTCGGCGGGTAACTTTCATTGGGATCCTGTGCCGCCGCGGTCAAAACGCACGCGGTCATTAGCAGCAGTGTTGCGAGGATTGATTTAAACCGCCGCCCTGCTGTCATCATAAAGCTCCTTTTCACCACTCGCTGGAAACGAACCCGCAATTCAAGTTCGCTCTTCGGGTCAGCCGGTGGCCGTACTGCTAACGGTATTAACCCGGTTATTTGATTCAGGTTGCTGATGTCGTTTTTTCCGCGGCAATGAACAAATTACATGCGCTCCATCCCTGCCTCTGTAGCAAACACCGTCTGCTCTGCTATTCTCTGTCGTTCCTCTAATAAAAGGGGTTGCAGGTGCGCAACACAATTCTCTTTTCCGTTCTATTGCTGGTCTCTTTGCTCGCAACAGCGCAACAAAACTTAACGCAGAAGGCCGAGCCGACCTTGCCCTACTCGCCCAGCCTCAACCTGGCTGACATGGACCGCTCCGTCGATCCCTGCGCCGACTTCTACACCTATTCTTGTGGCGGATGGATGAAGAGTAATCCTATCCCCGCCGACCAGTCGTCGTGGTCCGTTTATGGCAAGGTATACGAAGATAATCTGGTTTTCTTGCGCGCCATTCTCGAACAGGCCGCGACGGAAAAGAATCGCGACGCCGTCACCCAGAAGATCGGCGACTACTACGGCGCCTGCATGGATGAGGCGAAGGTCGAAAGCTTGGGCGCCACGCCCTTGCAGCCCGATCTCCAAGCTATCGCCAGCCTGAAGAGCACCAGCGAGCTGGCGCCCCTGCTCGCCAAGCTGCAGCTTTCGGGAGTAGGAGCACTCTTCGATTCTGGCCCCGAACAGGACCCGGATAACTCTGATGCCATGATCGTTGCCGTTGGGCAGGGAGGTCTCGGACTTCCCGACCGCGATTACTACCTGAAAGATGATGCCAAGTCGAAGGAGACGCGCGAGCGATACCTGCAGCACGTGCAGAAGGTCTTCGAGTTGCTCGGCGATTCGCCGGAGGTCGCCAAGCAGAATGCCGCGACCGTGATGCGCATGGAGACTGGACTGGCCAAAGCGTCGCTCACCCGCGTAGAGCGCCGCGATCCCTACAAGCAGAAGCACAAGATGAGCCCGGCGGAGTTGGGCAAGATCGCGCCCGAGTTCAATTGGCCCGAATTCCTCACCACGGTGAAGCTGCCGAACGTCGAGGTCATCAACGTCGCGTGGCCCGACTTCTTCAAGGAAGTGAACAGCCAGTTGAAGTCAGCTTCGCTGAACGACTGGAAGACCTACCTTCGTTTTCACGTGGCAAACACCAATGCTCCTTATCTCTCCTCACCCTTCGTGAACGAGAACTTCGCCTTCTATCGCGAATACCTGCATGGCGCCAAGGAACTGCGCCCGCGCTGGAAGCGTTGCGTGCAGTACGTTGACGACGAGCTAGGCGAGGCGCTCGGCCAGGTCTACGTGGCCAAGACGTTCTCTCCGCAGACCAAAGCCGCAACCGTGGAGATGACCAAGCAGATTGAAGACGCGATGGCGCAACGCATCCAGCAACTGGATTGGATGAGCCCTGCAACCAAGCAGCAGGCGCTGGCAAAGCTTCATGGCATTCGCAACAAGGTCGGCTATCCCGATAAATGGCGCGACTACAGCTCTGTCAACATTGTGGCTGACGATTTCTACGGCAACACTCTGCGCGCCACCGAGTTCGAAACTCATCGCCAGTTCAACAAGGTCGGCAAGCCGGTTGACCGAACCGAATGGGGCATGACGCCGCCGACCGTCAACGCCTACTACGACCCGCAGATGAACGACATTAACTTCCCGGCCGGCGTGCTCGTGCCTCCGCTCTACGATCCCAGGATGGATGCCGCGCCCAATTACGGCGACACTGGCTCGACCATCGGACATGAGCTGACGCACGGCTTCGACGATGAAGGCCGCCAGTACGACGCGAAGGGCAACCTGAAAGACTGGTGGACCAAGCAGGACGCCGACCAGTTCACCAAGCGCGCCGATTGCGTGGTCGATCAATACGCGAAGTACGTCGTGGTTGACGACGTACATATCAACTCAAAGCTCACGGAAGGCGAAGATGTTGCTGACCTTGGCGGCACCATCCTTGCACTCATCGCATGGAAGGACGCGACAAAGGGCCAGGGCTTGCGTGCGATTGAAGACCTCACGCCTGACCAGCGCTTCTTCGTCGGCTTTGCGCAGTGGGCCTGCGAGAACGATCGCCCTGAAGACCTGCGCGTGCGGGCAATCACCGATCCGCATTCGCCGGCGAAGTACCGCATCAACGGCGTTGTGGTGAACGTGCCGGAGTTCGGCACGGCCTTTGGCTGCAAACCCGGTTCGCCTATGGTGAAGCCCAGCGACAAGGTTTGTAGGGTGTGGTGAGGGGACGAGACCCCGGGGAGGCTAAAAGCATTTCTAAGTTTGCTATATACAAGAAAAGGGTGGAGCACGCCTTCAGGCGTGCATTAAAGAGCTTAGGTTAAGGAACCGGCTTCAGCCGCTGAGGTACATTTGGCAACGAGTTACCTCAGCGGCTAAAGCCGAGTTTTTCTTGGGCCAGCTGTTCTGCACGCCTGAAGGCGTGCTCCGCCCAGTAAACCCAAGCTTTGAAAATGCTCTAAGCAGCAGCCGCAGGTTGCGAAAGGTGAGAGCCCCGCCGTTTACGGCGGGGTGCAAAAGAAATGAAAACCGAGTGCCGTAGGCACCACAGGTGCTTACCGCCGCAACATATTCTTCGCGATGAAGAAAACATTGGCCGGGCGCTCGGCCAACCGGCGCATGAAGTACGGGTACCACTCCGTCCCGAACGGGATGTACACGCGCAGGCCGTAGCCTTCGCGTACAAGCTGTTCCTGCAGATCGCGGCGGACGCCGTAGAGCATCTGGAACTCGTACTCGGTTGGCGGAATCTTCTCCGTCGTCGCGAACTGCTTCATGGTGGCGATGATCTTCTCGTCGTGCGTCGCCAGCCCGTGGTAGACGCCGCTCTTCAGCAGCATCTTTGCCAGCTTCACGTAGTTGGCGTCGACGTCGGTCTTCTTCGGAAACGCCAGGTCCGGCGGCTCGTTGTAGGCGCCCTTGCATAGACGTATGCGAATGCCGTCGGCGAGCAGCGTCTTCACGTCGTCTTCGCTGCGGAACAGATACGATTGGATGACGGTGCCGACCTTCTTGTCGTGGCCGGGCAGCCGGTGCAGGCCGCGCACGAAGTCGAGCGTCTTCGTGGTGTAAGGCGTGCCTTCCATATCGACGCGCACGAAGTTGTTGATGTCGACCGCGTGATTGACCAGATTGGTCACCAGCCGAAACGCCAGGTCGGCATCGACGTCGAGCCCCATGTGCGTCAACTTGAGGCTGATGTTTGCGTTCAGCTTGCGCGCGGCGATCGCGTCGAGCATCTGGTGATAGAGCTCGGCGCTATGCTTCGCCTCGTCGGCATTGGTCACGTTCTCGCCAAGGTTGTCGATGCTGACGGTTGCACCCGAGGCGTTCACGGTCTCGGCAGCTCGAATGACGTCTTGCAACTGCGTCCCGGCAACAAAGCGGCTGGAAAAGCGCAGCCCAGTGGGCGAGTTCTCGGCAAAATGGCGGATTGATTTGTTTTCGGAAAGTCCGATGAAGAGTTCTCTCAGCATGTGTGCCTCAGGGAAGAGAGACGAGACGAAGAACAGATCATAGTTGGCTCAATCGGCGAGTACACCGTTACGGATGGTTGTAACGCGAGTCAGAGCTCGCAGGCTATGACGCGCGTCACAAGCTCATGGTGCATCGGCCAAACGAGAGATGATAAATGGCAGCGGGGTCGTGGACAATGCTGAATGCGCCTGTTAACGATGTCATCCTGAGCGACGAGTCCGCCGCTGCGGACGAGGAGTCGAAGGACCGCTATCCCAACCAGTGTTTCCACTGTAGGGGTCCTTCGACTCCGCAGCGCAAAACCGGCGCTGCTACGCTCAGGATGACAGAGATTTCGGTACGATGAGGGTATGTCGACCAAACGTGTCCTCGTCGCCACCTCCAACCCCGGCAAGATCCGCGACCTTATCGGAGCGGCGGCTGCCCACGGCATTGAAATCGCCACCCTGCCACGATTTTCCGAGTTTCCAACGGTCATCGAAGACGGCCTGACCTTCGAAGCGAATGCAAAGAAAAAAGCCGAGCACTACAGCAAGTACGCCGAGGGCGAGTTGGTGATTGCTGACGACTCTGGTCTGGAAGTGGACGCGCTGCAAGGTGCGCCAGGAGTGCGCTCGGCCCGCTACGCTGCCGACGAAGAGCATGCCCCGGATGAAGCTCCCAATTCGGGCGATGAGGCCAACAATGCTCGCCTGCTGCGCGAGCTGGCGGGTGTTCCCGACGAATTTCGCACGGCGCGGTTTGTTTGCCTGATAGCCGTCGCGCGCAACGGCCACACGTTGGCGACTTTTGAGGGCAAAGCCGAGGGAATCCTCTTGCACCAGCCGCATGGCGCAAACGGGTTTGGCTATGATCCGCTGTTCTTCTTTCCGCTGATTAACAAAACGTTTGCGGAGATCTCGGCGGAAGAAAAGGCACAGTACAGCCATCGCGGGTCGGCATTCCGCCAGTTCCTCGACTGGGCCGATCACATGCGGGACCAGCATCCTCACAAACAACTGTGATTGATGTCACCGGGAATCTACCAAAGGTATCAGGTAATCTGATACTTCAAAGACCTGTTGGTAACAAATTACGAGCGGCGCGTGGCTTTTCTTGACTTGCGCTGTTAGTGAACTTGA
Organism: uncultured Acidobacteriaceae bacterium; assembly: GCA_963846795.1. GTDB lineage: Bacteria > Acidobacteriota > Terriglobia > Terriglobales > Acidobacteriaceae > CAVVDY01. The sequence goes on along the minus strand of CAWJXJ010000006.1, from coordinate 33,244 downwards.
TAATCAAGGGTTCGCGCAACATTCCTGCGAATCATAAGGAGTCGGCGTCGTGGCTTCAACCGCCAGTCCTATCGAATCCAGCTCGGCAACAATTCATAAAGGCGTGGCTCCCCTCCGGGCGGGCCAGGGCAATTCCTTCGTTCTCCGCAGGCTGCACTCACTGACGGGCATTGTCCCGATCGGCGCATTCCTCGTCGAGCACTTCATTTCCAACTCGGAAGCGGTGCACGGGGTGCAGGCCTACAACGATCAGGTGAAGTTCCTCACTGGCCTGCCTTTTGTGCACGTGCTGGAGTGGGTCTTCATCTTTATCCCGCTCATCTACCACGCCCTGTATGGGCTCTGGATCTGGTATCGCGGTGACTCCAACGTGGGTGACTATCCCTGGACCGGCAACTGGCTGTATACGGCGCAGCGCTGGACCGGCATCGTCGCGATGATCTACATCACGTACCACGTCATCGACATGCGCTTCACCGGCGTGCACTTGATGGGCGGCGGATATCAGTACGCCTTCTCTAAGGTTTGGTACACCTTCAAAGAGCCCTTCCGGATCACCTTTTATGTGGTCGGAATCGTCGCTGCCTCATGGCACTTCTCTTACGGCCTGTGGCTGTTTGCCGCGAAATGGGGAATTACGGTGGGCGAGCAGGCGCGGCGCAAATTTGGTTACGTCTGTCTGATTCTGGCCATTGCTCTGGTAGCGGTCGGAATCTACACCATTGTCGGGTTTGTACAAGTTCCCATGGACCAGGTGCCACCGCTTCCGCCCGAGAGTTCGTTCTTAAGCGGTCACGTTTTGAATATTTTTTGCTAGTTGCTAATTGCTAGTTACTGAATATGGCTAATCCTAAGATTATCGTTGTCGGTGGCGGGCTGGCAGGACTTGCGGCCACCATCAAGATTGCGGAGATGGGCGGTCACGTCGACCTGTTCTCCATCGTTCCGGTCAAGCGGTCTCACTCGGTATGCGCGCAGGGCGGCATCAACGCAGCCAAGAACCTGAAGGGCGAAGGCGACTCCACCTGGATCCACTTCGACGACACCATTTTTGGCGGCGACTTCCTGGCCAACCAGCCGCCGGTGAAGCTGATGTGCGAGATGGCGCCCGGAATCATCGACCTGCTCGACCGCATGGGCGTTCCGTTTAACCGCACGCCCGAGGGCGTCCTCGACTTTCGGCGTTTCGGTGGCACGCTCTACAACCGCACCGCCTTCGCGGGAGCCACCACCGGCCAGCAACTTCTGTACGCGCTCGATGAGCAGGTGCGCCGCTACGAGGCCGAGGGCAAGGTCACCAAGTACGAAGGCTGGGAATTTCTCTCCGCCGTGCTCGATGGTCAGCGCGTTTGCCATGGTATCTGTGCCATGGACCTGCGCAGCATGCAGGTCGTCACCTTCCCGTCGGAAGCGGTGATTATGGCGACCGGCGGCATCGGGGCGATCTTCGGCAAATCGACCAATTCGGTGGTCTGCACCGGCTCGGCGCAGTCGGCGCTCTATCAGCAGGGAGCGTTCTACGCCAACGGCGAGTTCGTCCAGGTACATCCAACGTGCATTCCCGGCGAAGACAAACTACGCCTGATGTCAGAGTCGGCGCGCGGTGAAGGTGGCCGGGTATGGGTTCCGAAGACTCCGGGCGACAAGCGCGATCCCAAGACCATCCCTGAGAACGAGCGCTGGTATTTCCTGGAAGAGTGGTATCCCAAGTACGGCAATCTAGTGCCGCGCGATATCGCGACCCGCGCCATTCACAAGGTCGTGTTCGAGCTTGGACTGGGCATCGATGGCCAGCCCATGGTCTATCTCGACCTGACGCACATCGATCGCAAGATCCTCGACCGCAAGCTGGAGGGCATCCTCGAGATCTACGAGAAGTTTGTCGGCGACGATCCGCGCGACGTTCCGATGAAGATCTTCCCTGGCTTCCACTACACCATGGGCGGGCTGTGGGTTGACTTCAATCAGCGCACCAACATCGAAGGCCTGTATGCCTGCGGCGAGGCCGACTATTCCATCCACGGCGCGAACCGCCTGGGTGCGAACTCGCTCATGTCGTGCATTACCGGCGGATTTGTTGCCGGCCCCGACGCGATGGAGTACGCGCGCGGCGTACATAAGAGCGGACACACTCCGGCGCACAACATCTACGAGTCGGAGAAGAAGCGTCAGGAAGAAATCAACCAGCGGCTCATCTCGAATGACGGAACGGAGAATCCGTTCCTGATATGGCGCGAGATGGGCGACATCATGACCGAAAACGTCTCGGTCATTCGCTACAACAACAAGATTAAAGAGACCGACGTCAAGCTGGTCGAGTTGCTGGAGCGCTACCGGCACGTGAACCTGAGCGACCGCAGCATGTGGGCGAATACGTCGTTCGTCTTTGCGCGGCAGCTCTACAACATGTTGCAACTGGCGCGTGTGATCGCGCAGGGCGCGGAGATGCGCAACGAATCGCGCGGCGCGCATTATAAACCGGACTTCCCGGAGCGCGACGACGCGAACTGGTTGAAGACGACCAAGGCGTACTTCGCCGCCGATGCCGACGAGCCGCGCTTCGAGTTCGAGGCGGTAGATACATCGCTGATTACGCCGCGGCCGAGAAGGTACGACGCGGCGACGTAAGGGCAGTTGTCAGTGGTCGGTTGACAGTTGTCGGTGGAAGAGGTCTTGAGTTTCAAGTTGCCGGTTTCAAATTGCGAGTGTCGAGTTTCGACCATGCGAGTTGAGAATTGATTGCTCGACCAGCAAGAAGAGTCCGCGCCGTAGGCGCAGTAGAGGTTAGCCCAGCGCTTCAGCGCTGGGTGAAGTGAGGGCAAAGACCCGAGTCCCGTAGGGACGACAGAGGTAAAGCGGGCGTTGCCCCATCGGTTTTTGAAGTTGTCATTACGGGCCCTTACTTGGCGAGAGGAAGTTGTGCTCGCCGGCGCGAGAACAGATTCCTCGCTTCGCTCGTGATGACAAGAGTAGAAGAGCACTAAAGACTAATTGCTAGTTGCTAATTACTAGTTACTTTTATTATGGCTACTAACGGCAAAACTATCATCATCAAGATTAAGCGCCAGGACAACGCCAACTCCAAACCTTACTGGGAAGAGTTCGAGCTGCCCTACCGGCGGAACATGAATGTCACCTCTTCGCTGATGGACATCGCGGCCAATCCGGTGACCCGTGACGGCAAGAAGACCACGCCGGTGACCTACGATTCCAATTGTCTGGAAGAGGTATGCGGCTCGTGCGCCATGCTGATCAATGGGCGTGCCCGCATGGCGTGCTCGGCGCTGATCGACAACCTGGAGCAGCCGGTCACGCTGGAGCCGTTCTCGAAGTTCCCGGTCATCCGCGATCTGGCGGTCGATCGCAGCGTGCTCTTCGAGAACCTTAAGATTGTCAAGGCTTGGGTGCCGGTTGATGGCACGTACGATCTTGGCGCGGGGCCGAAGCAGTCGGCCGCCGCTCAGGAAGAGGCGTATCCGCTGTCGCGCTGCATCTCGTGCTGTTGCTGTATGGAAGCCTGTCCGCAGTTCAACGACAAGACCGGCTTCGTCGGCGCCGCAACGATCTCCCAGGTGCGCCTGTTCAACACGCATCCTACGGGCCAAGCGCTGAAGGTCGATCGCCTCAAGGCGCTGATGGGCGACGGCGGCATCCAGGAATGCGGCTTCGCGCAGAACTGTGTCGAGGTTTGCCCTAAAGACATCCCGCTCACCAAGTCCATCGCCGATGTCGGCGGCCAGGTGATGTGGCAGGCGGTGAAAGACTTCTTCCGGACGTAGAACTTACACGAAACTCGTGTACACTGGTTACGTATGAAGAACGTGACCCTTAGTGCCGATGACGACCTTATCGAGCAGGCTCGGTTGGTGGCCCGCTCCCAGCGACGGACACTGAACGCGGCTTTTCGCGAATGGCTTCTGCAGTTTACCGCTCAGGCCGGCAATGGGCAGGAGGTGGAAGCCCTGATGCGGCGGCTACGCCACGTCACCGCTGGCCGTCCTTTCAGCCGGGACGAGATGAATGAGCGATAGGTTTTTCCTCGATACGAACATCTTCGTTTATAGCTTCGACCGCGATTCTGCCGCCAAAGCGCGCCGCGCTACCCAGCTCATTCAAGAGGCCGTGGCCACCCGAAAGGGCACGATCAGTTACCAGGTCGTGCAGGAGTTCTTCAACGTTGCTCTGCGACGATTTGCCCAGCCCATGACTGTCGCCGAAGCAGAGCAATACCTGGCGACCGTGTTCCGTCCGCTGGTGGCGGTGCATTCTTCGCCGGCCCTGTATTCTGAAGCGCTGCGCCTGAATGGCAAGCACCGTCTGTCCTGGTATGACGCGCTGATCGTGGCTGCGGCCACGGAAGCCGGCTGCAAACTGCTGTACAGCGAAGACCTGCAATCGGGACGGCGCTTCGGCGATCTGCGCATCGAGAATCCGTTCGCCTGAAGCACTGCCATACAGCAAGATTCGCGCCCCAGACGTGTAGGAATCCACACCCGCGCGGGCCACTCCGATTCACGACACCTTCCGCAGAATCGAGCGATCTTCCACCAGGATGCAGCCTGACTTGTCGGCAAACTCGACATTCGCCTTCGCCTCAGGATCGCGCATCAGAGCCTCCCGGTATTGTTCGTAGGCGGCGAGACTTGGAAAGTTGATCAGGGCCAGGGCGAAGTTCGTTGGGCCGGCAATTTTTGTCGGCAGGAAGTAGCCAACCAACTCTCCTCCGCAGCGGCGGATGGGCTCGGGCCAGTTCCGCGCATATTGCTCGAATTCGGCAGTCTTCTGAATGTCGACGGTGTAGCGGATACAGACGGTGATCATTCTCACCTCCATGCCATGAATCTAGCGCGGCATTCACACATAATGTTTCGACACACATCGAAGTGTTCTGTAGCGAGCGGGACTACACTTTGTTCATGAGCCACGATTTCTCAGACGTTGCCGCCCTGTTCAGCGATCCGGGACGATCCGCAATGCTGATTGCTCTCATGGATGGCCGAGCCTTGCCGGCAGGGCAACTTGCGATGATCGCCAATGTTGCGCCGCAGACTGCCAGTAGCCATCTGACGAAACTGGTAGACGGGCAATTGCTCGCTGTCGAGGCGCAGGGCAGGCATCGTTACTATCGGCTGGCGGGCAGTGAAGTGGCACATGCAGTAGAAGCGTTAATGGCGATTACTCCGCGGGCAAACCAAGCCGTCCAGAAATCAGCCATCCGACGTACCCCGGACTACGCATTGGCGTATTCAAGAACCTGCTACTCGCATCTTGCGGGACGGTTAGCCGTCAACCTTGCCGATGCCCTGCAACATCGGGGCATGCTTGAACCAGGCGAGGCCAACAGCTTTGCGGTCACGCAGCGCGGCCGCAACTGGTTTGCGCGACTTGGGATTGAAATCACCGGACGGGAGATGAAGGACCCACGCTTTACCCGCCGCTGCCTGGACTGGACAGAACGCCGCCATCACATTGCCGGACATCTCGGTTCCGCGATGCTGGCGCGCTTCCGCGAGTTGAAGTGGATTGCGCCCATTCGCGACAGCCGCGCGGTTCGCGTGACCCTGGAAGGCGAGCGCAAACTGTGGCAGTTGCTGCGGGTAAACGGAAGAGATCGCTCAGGGTGAAAAGCCGAATGCGAAGCATTGAACGTCGATTTGCTGCGCCAGTTTCCGGGAGCCCGGAGGGCCTGCGATGACAGCCCAGGATGAAGGTCGCCGCGGCGACCGGAATCCTGGGTAATGGTGAGAAAGAATCCCGAGTCCCCCGGGGACTACACAGATTGTGCCGCCGGCTGAAGCCGGCTCAGGCTCGTTTTGATAATCGCCTACCCAGCGTTCCGCTCCGCTCCACGCTGGGCTATCATCACACGCCCTTCGGGCTCAAAGAGCGCGTCGTCTTGCATCCTGCGGATCTTAACTGTGCACGACCAGCCGCCCTCCCTTCATTTACAATCCTGTCGCACCTCATCTTCCGGGAGATCATCATCCCAATGCGAAGCCTGGCTCGGGTTGTCGCCGTAGTCTTAGCCCTATCGTTGTCGTCGTTCGCGCAATCGTCCACCTCCACGCAATCCGCCGCAGTGAAAGCGGGTGCCAAAAACGCCACCGCATCCTCGCAAGCCACGGCCGCCGGCTGGCGCGCCATCCACAACTCGGCGCTCGTCATCGATACTCATGCCGATACGCCGGGCCGCTTTGTCGATGAGAACTTCGATCTCTCGCAGGACGCCGGCAAGGGCTACATGGACTTCGCCAAGATCAAGGCCGGTAACCTGGGCGCCGAGTTCTTCTCCATCTGGGTCGATCCCAAGATCTACAAGGGGCAGGAGATCAAGCGCGCGCTCGACATGATCGACTCGGTGTACGAGCAGGCGCGGCTGCATCCCGATAAGATGATGATGGCCTTCAGCACTCAGGACATCCTTGCCGCGCATCGCCAGCACAAGCTGGCGGCGCTGATGGGAGTCGAGGGCGGACACGCGCTCCAGGACGACATGCGCGTGCTGCGCGATTACTACCGACTCGGGGTGCGCTACATGACGCTCACATGGTCCAATACAAACGAACTTGGCGATTCCAGCGGCGACCTCGACGACAAGAGCGTGCAACACCACGACGGCATCACCGATTTCGGACGCGAGGTGGTGCGCGAGATGAATCGCATGGGCATGATGGTCGACATCTCGCACGTCGCCGATCGCACCATGTACCAGGCGCTCGCCGTCAGTCGGGCTCCGGTGATCGCCTCGCATTCGTCGTCACGCGCGCTGACCAATGCTCCGCGCAACATGACAGACGACATGCTGGTCGCGCTGGCCCGTAACGGTGGCGTGGCACAGGTGAACTTCTATTGCGGCTTCATCTCACAGAAATGGGTCGATACGTCGAAGAAGCTCAAAGACGAGAAGGACCCTGATTACATGAAGGTGCAGTCGCTCTTCATGGCCGAACATAATCCGCAGCAAATACAAGAGCTCTACGCCGCCGAGGCCGTGCTGGAGAAAAAGCTGCCGCGTCCACCGCTAAGCGACTTGATCGATCATATCGATCACATGGTGAAGGTCGCAGGAGTAGACCACGTCGGCATCGGTTCGGATTTCGACGGCATCGACTGCTCGCCGCAAGGAATCGACTCGGCCGCCGATCTGCCGAAGATCACGGAAGCGCTTTACCAGCGGGGTTACAAAGCCGCCGACCTGCAAAAGATTCTCGGCGGCAACCTGATGCGCGTCTTCGCCGACGTGGAGAAAACGGCCAAGCAGATTCAGGCGGAGAAGAACGAAGACACGCGCAAGGAAGTGGCGCCCAGCGCGCAATGACAGCGTTTTCAATGTCATGACGAGATTTCTCTTGGCGAACGGCCGCAGGCATTTCACCACCGAGGTCACGGAGATCACGGAGAAGAACTTTGATTTATTTGATTTTCTCCGTGGCCTCAGTGACCTCGGTGGTGAAATTTTTCTGTCGAACCGGCAAGACGAATGCGTGTCTCTGGTGCCCTATAGCAATATTATGGAGAGGAAAGTTCAGGACCACTTTATGCGCAAACTGTTCGTAGCTGCTCTCTTGCTCTCTGTTGGCGCTTTCGCGCAAACCTCCACGCCGCCGGTGGGCACGCACGCTCCCGATTCTGGTACCGTTCCTAACAAGGCGTCCACTGTAACCGCCCCGGCGCAGCCCACGGCGACCATAGAGACCAGCATGGGCGACATCCATTGCACGTTGTTTCCCGACAAAGCGCCGGTGACGGTGGCAAACTTCATTGGGCTCGCGACCGGCAAAAAGGCGTGGACCGACCCGAAGACGGGAAAGCAAGTGAAGGGCAAGCCGCTGTATGACGGAACGACGTTCCATCGCGTGATCCCGAACTTTATGATTCAGGGTGGCGATCCTGAAGGAACCGGGACAGGCGGCCCGGGTTACAAGTTCAACGACGAAACCAGCGACCTGACGTTCGATCAGGCTGGACGGCTTGCGATGGCCAACTCCGGCCCTAACACCAACGGCTCGCAGTTCTACATTACCGAGGTTCCTACACCGTGGCTCGACGGCAAATACAACCTCTTCGGACAGTGTGAAGACCTGGACCTAGTGAAGAAGATCGCGCGCGTCGAAACCGGCGAAGGCAACAAGCCGGTGACACCAATCACCATCAAGCACATTGCGATCGTGGAGCCGCATCACGCGGCGGCCGCACACACCCCGTCTACGACGCACAAGAGCACCAACAGCACTACAAAGCCGAAGACCGCGTCGCCTCAGCAGTGACGGTGCGAGTGCTCTGCTTGTGAGTCGCCTGATCATCGACGCGCGGTGGCTGTACACCGGGATAGGCGTATACACGCTGAACCTGATTCGCGGCCTGCGTGAGTGCGACGTGGTACCCGTCACTCTCATCACGCTGCCGGAGCATCGCGCCAAACTCGCTCGCTTCGGCTACGAAATCGTGCTCTCAAATGCACCGATCTATTCCCTGCGTGAGCAGATCGATATCGCTCGGGCGGCGCGCAACTACGAGGTTCTGCACGTTCCCCACTACAACGCTCCCGTGCGGCGGCGCAAGACACTGCTGGTGACCATCCACGACCTGACACATCTGCTCGACGAAACCATGGGCCGCAGCCTGAAGAGCCGTCTCTATGCCCGGCCAATGTTGCGGCACGTCGCGCGACGCGCTGACCATATCTTTACGGTTTCGCAGTACTCGAAGAGCAGAATCGTAGAGCAACTTGGTGCCGACCCGGGCAAGGTCACCGTCACCTACAACGCAGTGCCATCACATATCTATCCCGAGCCGCGAGACGAGTCGCGTGCGCGCATCAATCAGGCCTTCGGCTTCATCGGAAACTATCTGCTGTTCGTCGGCAATCTAAAGCCGCACAAGAATGTTTCAGGACTGCTAAAAGCGTTCGCAATTCTGCGGCAGCGAGGCCGATCCGATCACAAGCTGCTGATCATGGGCGACGATCGCCATGGACGGAGGCTGCTGACAAGCGAAGTCGCGGACCTGAAGCTCGCTGGCAAAGTGATTTTCGCGGGGAAGGTGACCGATGACGTTGTTCGTCGGGCTTATTCGGGTGCCGATCTCACTGTGTTGCCCTCGTTCGAGGAGGGTTTTGGTCTGCCGGCGCTCGAGTCGATAGCGTGCGGTACGCCGGTCGCATGTTCGAATACTGCATCGTTGCCTGAAGTCGCTGGCGATGCTGCAGAGTACTTCGATCCGACAGATATCGAATCAATGGCATTGACGATTGAAAACGTCGTGCTCTCGGGACATCGCTGGCGCGAGTTGCAGGCGCGCGGCCTCGCGCAGGCGGCCAAATTCGATTGGCGCAACTTTGCGCAGCGGCATATCAACGTCTATCGCGAGTTCCTGTAGGAAGGTTCCCGAAAAACCTTAGCTTGGCGAGCTTTTCCCCAGCCTGTGAAGCCGTGCCCGTCTACCGAGTACAATCGGCAGAGCCAGTTTTACCCCTGCGAGTGAGGAGCAGCCATGTTATTTAGGAAAAAGACCTCGACGAAGTACACAAAGGTTCCAGGCAGCGAGCGCAAGCCGATGCCAGGTGCGACCAAAGTTGGCGCACCTGATCCCAATGAACTGATGCATGTCACCGTCGTCCTGCGGTCGCGCACGGGTGGCAAGAAGCAGCCGAGCCTTGAGAAACTCATCGCCAAGGGCGATCGTCTCACGCGTGAGGAGTATCAGGCACGCTATGGCGCCGAACCTGCCGACGTTGCCCAGGTTGCCGCCTTCGCTAGCCGGCACGGGCTCACTGTCGCGCAGGTAAACACCGCGGCCAGGACCATGCTGCTCACCGGTCGTACAGCAGATTTCTCGCAAGCCTTTCAGGTTCAATTTGAGCAGTGTGAACACAAGGGCCGGAAATTTCGCCAGCGCACGGGAGCCGTGAATATTCCGGCCGACCTATCGGGAATCGTCGTCTCCGTACATGGGCTCGACAATCGTCCGCAGGCCCAGGCGCATTTTCGGCTGGCGCAGGCGAATCCCAATGCAAGTTCCACTTCCTACACACCGCTGCAGATTGCGTCTGCTTACAAGTTCCCTTCAGGCAATGGAACGGGGCAGACTATCGGCATTATCGAACTCGGCGGCGGCTACGCGCAGTCGGACCTGCAGACGTTCTTTACAGGCCTGAAGCTTCCCGTTCCCACGGTGATTGCGGTTTCCGTGGATGGCGCACAGAACGCTCCCACCGGCGATCCCAACGGACCGGACACGGAGGTGGCGCTGGACATCGAAGTCGCAGGAGCAGTGGCGCCGGGAGCGACCATCGTGGTGTACTTTGCTCCCAACACCGACGCCGGTTTTCTCGACGCCATCAATCAAGCTGCGATGGACACGGTCAACAAGCCGTCGGTGATCTCCATTAGTTGGGGCGGCCCTGAGTCAAGCTGGACTGCTCAGTCGTTGCAGAGCTACAACAGCGCGCTGCAAGCCGCAGCGTCGGTCGGCGTGACCGTGTGTGTCGCCTGCGGCGATAACGGATCGGACGACGGCGTAGGCGACGGCATGTTTCACGTTGACTTCCCTGCATCGAGTCCGTACTCGCTGGCCTGCGGCGGCACCTCGCTGCAACTGAGCGGAAGCAACATCACCAGCGAAGTGGTGTGGAACGATGGCGCCAGCGGCGGAGCTACCGGCGGCGGCGTCAGCGACACCTTCCCGCTTCCTTCGTATCAGTCGAACGCTGACGTCCCACCCTCCGCCAACAAGGGCAAGTTCAAGGGTCGCGGCGTGCCCGATATCGCAGGCGATGCCGATCCCGCCACTGGTTACGACGTGACAGCCGATGGCTCGAGTTTCGTGGTCGGTGGCACCAGCGCAGTAGCTCCGCTGTGGGCTGGACTGGTTGCACTCTGGAACCAGGGCCTTGGCAAGTCAGTCGGATACCTGAATACGACGATGTATCAGAACCTCGCGACCACGAAGGGCACGTTTCGCGACATCACATCGGGCAACAACGGACAATTCAAGGCGGCAGTAGGATGGGACCCCTGCAGCGGCTGGGGAAGTCCGGTCGGGACCGCGATTCAGTCGGCGCTCGGCCCGCAGGTCAAAAAGAAGAAGAAGCAACCACGCTGATGATGGATCCAGAAGGGCCGGAAGAGCATTTTTCGCGCGCCGAACTACGCTATCGGATCGCCGATGCTATCAATGATCGGCTGAAATCCATCCCTTTGGTTCATGCCACGGCCAAGGCGACGGCCCACTGGTTGCAACATCGCCGCGATGTCAGCCGCGTGAGGGCGGCGCGGCAAGCCGCTCCGCAACAGCGCTCGTCCACCGTAAGTTCCAGAGCGGCTGTCGTATCCGCAGAGCTGGCCATTCCGCCTTTGGAGATGCGCCGCCTGGTCGGGCCGACGGATTTGGCGCTCTACGACAATCCCAATGGCGAGTTGGTCTATCCTTATCTGGCCCCTGAGACCTACCGCGCTTTCTTTGATTTCGGCTGCGGTTGCGGGCGAGTGGCGCGGCAATTGGTTCTGCAGCGGCCGCGTCCTGAGTTGTATGTCGGCATCGACTTGAACGCTCCGCTCATTGACTGGTGCAACCAGAACCTGCACCCCGTGGTTCCCGAATTCAGTTTTTACCATCACGATGTCTTCAATGTGGCGCTGAATCCGGGTCGCCACAAGCCGATGACCGCGCCTCTTCCCGCGCAGGATGCGCAGTTCACGGTGGTAAACGCCATCTCCGTCTTTACGCACCTGACGGAGGCGCAAGCGGCGTACTACCTTCGAGAGTGCGCGCGCATCCTCGGTCCCGACGGGGTACTGCACGCTTCATGGTTCCTGTTCGACAAGGCCGATCATCCCATGATGGACGACGGCAGCAACGCGCTATATGTTTCGTACACGGATCCGTCGGCGGCGGTGATGTTCGACCGCGGGTGGGTGCGCGATACGGCCCGTTCAGTAGGGCTAAGGATATTCCAGGTGATCGCTCCGTCGATTCGCGGCTATCAATGGCTGGTGCTTATGACTCGACAGACGGACGTACCGGAGGTCGACTTGCCGGAAGACCAGGCACCGCGCGGAGTCGTGCCGCCGCGAGATTAGAGGGTTCTAGAAGGCCTCGGGCCAGCGCTGGGCACCGTGGTAGATGGCGAGAATCACAATACTGTCCTTCCCGAGGGTGTAAACAGCGATGAATGGCGTATTCGCAATCACCAATTCGCGCGTATTCGGGACGCGGCCTTTTCTGCCTGATAAAGGAAAGTTAGCGAGCTGCTCAACCCTGCTCATAATTCGCGTCACAATGCGGTCGGCAATAGCTTCACTATTGGAGAGAGCGATGTAATCGTAAACGTGCTCCAACTGCCGGCTGGCCTGCTCGGTCCAATCGATCATTAGCTGGCGCGTCTCGACCGCTTCCGCAGCCGTTTCACGATTTCGTCGTGGCTCACGACTCGACCTTTGCCCATCTCCTCAATTCCCTTACGCACCAGTGCATCCTGGTAGGCGTGTAGCTCGATGTAATTGTTGATCGCTTCGTTGATGAGATAGCTGCGCGGCCGGTCCTGGGCGGTGGCGAGAGAGTCAAGCTTGTCGATGGTTTCGGTGACAGCACGGAAGCTGATGGTCTTCTCGGAATTGCTCATCGATAAATAATAGGCTGTATTATTCTGTAATACAAACAGGGAGTGACAAGTTGTTAATGGGGTCACAGCCCTTCAGAGTTTGAAATTGATGGTGATCTGGCTTTCAACCTCAACCGGCTCACCGTTCAGGATGTAAGGCTTGAACTTCCAGTGGCGGATCGCACCGAGCGCCGCCTGCCTCAGCATCGGATCGCCAGTCATGACCTGAGCACTGATCAGCTCGCCTGTTTTGCTCAGAATTACGTGCAGTCTGACTGGACCTTCGATCCGTGCTCGCTTCGCCTCCTCTGGATATGCGGGTGCTGGGCGTTCGATTATGTACTTGTCCAGTACCATGTATGAGATCCGGATTCGCTTCGGAGGCGTTGAGGGGGTGTCAGGCGGAGGGCTACTCGATGGCATCGGAGCGAAGCTGAGCTCCGAGAGCGTTCCGACTAGCTGTTCAAGTCTCTCTTTTGAGCTTGCGACGAACGTCCAGCTGATCAGAAAGCTACGAGCTTCTGTGGCGACTAACGCCTTGTAGAGCTTGATGCTGGGGCGATCCTCGCTGAAATCTTCGCGGTAGAATTGCCGTCCACCAAACTGGACACTAACGGCCGGGCCAGTCACCGTTTGTCCCCGCTTTGCCAGCGCAGAGGTCATCTTCTCAACATAGTCTCCGGGGCTATTGAAGTGATAGAGGTTTTCATCGACAGCCATGAGCACCACTCTCTCCACGATCGGACCACCCGTATGTCGATCTAAAATCGTGAGATGAACCTGACCTGTCAGCCTGTTTGGGGTCGATGCATCCTCCTGAAGCATTTCAGCGTTCACAAACCAAGCTTCCCCTTTAGGTAGCGTGTACCTGATGCCGAAGAAGGCATTCGTGTAAGTACCACCCCGAAATTGTCCTTGATCCGGGATCGCCTGTGCCATCGGTTGCTGACACTTGGCAGCCGAGAACAGAATGCAGACCATGACTGCTAACAACATGTTTTGCTTCTTTGGTTTGCAAATATCGTTCACAAACACAAAACCCCGCACGATACGGCAACGATGGGCAATATTGTCCACAAGAACGTTGGCACCTGCCAGTCGTCCGTTTTCGTCACCCTGCAACCGGCGCGGTCGGAACTGCCGCTACTGCCGGCTGGTCCTGCTTCGCGATCAGGCGGCGCAGCGCAGCCTTGTCGGGATTCAGCAATTCGTTGATCCGCGCATGGTTCACGGCAGCCACGATGATCAAGCCCGCTTCCGTATTAACCTCTCCAAACAGACCCAGCCGCTGCAGCTTCAGCGCCTGGTGCTCGTTGTCTTCCGTCGGGCTCAGATAGTGAACCAGCGTGGTCTTGTAGCGGTGAATGAGGAAAAGGTGCGCCAGCGTCATGAGTCGCTTCTTGCGCAGCGAGTTGTCGAAGGTGTTCATGTCGCGGATCGATAGCAGCTTGTGTCCGCGACGATCGTGAACGTCGGCAAAGATGACGTTGCCGGCCTTCTCCTTCGCAGCACTCGCGATGCTGAGCTCAATGAAGTCAGAGCCCGCAGCTACCGGACGCAGCTTCGCCTTCCAGCCGGTGGGCAGCCCATTCTGCTCCGCCCACATCTGCAGCCAATCCTCCAGCAGCTTGGGTGGAACTTCCGTCTGCACCAGATGCTGATGTTGAGTTGAGCCCTTGCCCATGGCCTTGGTCGTGGCGGTCCGGCCAGACACCGCCATCAGCGCAGCATCAAGGCGCGGGCCACCGACCAGCGTCTGCGGCGTGCGGTATGGCGACTCGACCAGGCGCAGCTTACGTTGCAGCCGCGCCAGCGACAACATGCCGTCGTTCTTGAGCGCCACGGTGAACTCTTCCGCCGCCATCCCGTCGATCTGATGTCCGCCGTAGGTGATGAAGTTGAAGACGAAGCCCAGCTTGCCCAGTTCCCTGGGGAACTCCTTCATCTGCTCGTCCGTCATGCCCGTGGTATCCCAGTTGAACGATGGCGACAGGTTGTACGCCATCATCTTGTCGGGGAACACAGCGCGAATGGCCTCAGCGAACTCTTTGGCTTCATGCAGATCAGCCGTTTTGGTCTCCATCCAGAGAATGTCGGCGAACGGCGCGGCTGCCAGCGACTTCGCGATGGCGTACTGGATTCCGCCCTGCACCTGGTAGTAGCCCTCGGGGGTCTTGGCACGTTCGGCATCGAATACGACCTCGATGCCCAAGGCCTCTGCCATTTCTCGGGCCTCGTACCACGACATCCGCTCGGCATGTTGTAACCATTGCTCCGGCGTGAGATCCAGCGAAGCGCCTTCGCTGTTGCGGAAGGCGATCGCTTCGGCAGCGGCTTGAGCGTAGGTCCGCAGCTTGGCCACGTCCTGCCAGGCGTCGAGGAACTTCCCGATGACTTTGTCGAGCATGGTATCCAGCACCATGTCCGGATTGGCTCTATATGACGCGATCCCCTCAGCGATGTGCGGCAGCAGGCCCGTCTGCTCCAGCCACGCGTCGGCCTCGTCATACTCGGTCTTCGGCATGGCGAACATCAGATGCCCGCGGACCTCTTCCAGTCCGGCCTGGTAGAACTTGCGATGCAGTGCCAGAAAGACCGCCTTGTAGGTCGGCACGAAGAGATTGGTGACGCCGAGGATGAACGGTTGGTCGCGCTCATCGGCGCAGCCTTCGAGCAAGCTGGCGGCTTCCGCGTCAGTGCGGGCGACGATGATTCCCGGCACCTGCATCACGTCAAGCTGGAATCGCGCGGCGCTCAGCCGCTGGATCTGCTCGTTCTCCGAGACCAGAACTTTGCCGCCCTGATGTCCGCACTTCTTTACGCCCGGCTTTTGATCTTCGATGTGGTACCCGGGAACGCCGACTTCGACGAAGCGGCGTATCAGGTTGCGCACATGCGCGTCGCCGCCGTGGCCGGTATCGGCGTCGGCAATGATGAACGGCCGGAAGTCGTGAACTGGCGTTGCGGCCCGCTGCTCGGCTGTCATGCGCGCGCGCATGAAGTGCTGGTTCTTGTCGGCGGTGATCAAGGCGCGCACGATGGCCGAAGCTTCCTCGGGCACCTGGCTCAACGGATAGCTGGCAAGGTCGGCGCCCGGATCTTCGGTGATGCTGCCTTTCGCCGAAGTCGCCCAGCCGCCCAGGTAGATACCTTCAATACCAAGCTTCTTTATGACAACCGCCTGGCCGGGCGAGTAGGGGCCGAAGGTCGTGACCGACTTGCCCTGCTCAAACAATTCGCGCAAGCGAGCATAGAAGCCTTCCGCCGCCTGGCGCGCGATCGGGTACTCGGTGCGAAGTGTGCCGCGCTGTTCGACCACCTGGCGTGGCGAATACAAGCGTATGATTCCCTTGAATCGCTGGCTCGAAAACCACTCACTCATTTCCTGAACTCGTTCCTCGAATGTTTCCATGGTGACCTCCCTGGCGGTGGTATGAAGGCGGGACCGCTTTGGTATTCAGAATTTACGCGGAAACACGGCAATGCTCAATAGCTGGCGTCGGCTATTCGACAGAGAACGCCCCGCCAATTTGCGACTACCCATATTACGACCGCACGGAATCGGCGCGAGGAAGCAGATCACGTACTCGTGTGACGATGAGGGGCGGCTCTGATTCGTATCGAGCTGCCAGAACTGCAGTTATGGCTTGCGAAACACCGCGAGTGGGTCGCCGCTCAATTTTCCTTCCAGGTCGAGGTATCCCTCGCAAAGGACCCAGTAATACTTCTTGAGCAGGCCGCTCATCAGGTCGAGCGCGCGGTCGAGGTCGCGCAGCGTTGGTGCCAGGGCGCCGGAGGTGCGCTCGCGCGGAAGGAAATGGGGCTCGACCTGTTCTTTCAGGTGGATAGCCATCGCCTCTAGCTCGCCGGCATCGTCGGCCAACTCGCGGATGTTCACCTTCTGGTGCAGCAGGTCGGGATAATCGACAAGATGGTCAATCACTCGCCGCAATGACAGGCTGGCTTCGGTCGCGAGCAGCCGCCGCAGCCGCATGGTCATGGCATCAACGTACGCTCCGCGGAACATGTCGGCAAAGGCGTTGCCATTGCCGGTCAGCTCCGGGTTGGATTGCAGGATCTCGCCCTCCAGACGGCGATAGATCTCGCGGTCGGTTGCCAGTCCGGCCACCTGATTGCCAAGCTCGCGCAGCTCGCGCGCGGCGCGTTCGCGGAATTGTTTCTCATTCAACATGGCCGCAGTCTAAGCGGACACGCGGTGTAAATCTGTGAGGTCGGTCACCGTTGGCCAAAAACAAAAGGCGACGTTTTCGGTCGCCTGGGAGTGCGCAAATGCGTAGCACAACAACTACTTCTTCTTTTTCTTTGCAGCCTTCTTCGCAGCCTTCTTTGCAGCCTTCTTCGCTGTCTTCTTGCTTGCCTTCTTGAGTGACGGCTTGCCCACACCTTCCCCCAACGTACCGGGTTTCTGAGTGCCTCCGCCACCTGTCCTGGCGAAAATCCCGATTGGGAAGGAGTCGAATGTGGGTTCAACATACTGAAGAGACATCGTTGCTCTCCTGTGAGGGTTCTCCCTTGAATGGAAGGCACACGCTCAGTTGTGCGCTGCCGAACGATAGCACGCGCCGGGTTTCGCAGGCACTGAAAATTTTGGCTGGCTACTACTGTGAGGCGTCGAAAACCAGAGTTATGGCTGTTCTCTGAAAAAACGCACCAGGCAGCTTTGAACAACTTACATCAACTGCGGCCGCCCAAGTTGCAGGCTTGCCAGTGCTGGCAACTCTGCTATGACGAGACTTACCAGCAGACTCTGCTCTACGGGGTACAATGAGGATGACCTGAAGCGCACGCGCCAGCATCAGAAAGCGAGAGTGGCGGAATTGGCAGACGCACCAGACTTAGGATCTGAATAGAGCACTTTTCCCAAATCCTGCTCTTGCCGCGTTACGTCGCCCAATCCATTCAATTTAAATAACTTGTCTAGAGTTTCCGGTGCTATACACAGTTGCAGCCAGTCGTGCCCCGGTGCAGAGAGTCCCTTCAAAAACCCCTTCAGTCTTCGCCCTCATCTCGATACTCATATACATGTAACTGCGACAGTTTTTTGTTGAGAGCCGAAGCCCGAGCTCAAGAGAATCTGGTTCACTCGCAACAAGTTCATTCACCCCCGGTAAACGCCCCGAGCGTACCAGGTTTGGACGAACCTCATCGATAACGCCATTGACGCTATGCACGGAAAGGGCGAGCTTCGCATCCGAACCTATCGCGACGACGGTTGCGCTGTAGTCGAAATTAGCGATAACGGTTCTGGAATTCCCGACGAGGTGCAGCCCCACATTTTTGAGCCTTTCTTCACGACGAAAGGAGTAGGGGAAGGTACTGGCCTCGGCCTGGACACTGTCCAGCGAATTGTGAGAAAGCACAGGGAAAACATTGAGGTTAATTCCAGCCCCGGTGACACGCGCTTTCAAGTGTGGCTCCCTTTGGCTGGGGCTTCGCCTTAAAGTGTTGTTGCCGAGAATGACGAACGCAAAGCATAGTCTTTGAAGATCTGGCGCCACAGGACAAGTCGCATCGCCCAGCAATCGGTTTGTGATCGCATCGTATTCGCATGGCGGGGACTCCTCAAACCGGACCGTCTCCCCGGAGCCCGCGTGCGCTCCTCAGTCTTCGGTAGCAATCGCTGATACGGGCGACAGGCAGTCAGCCGTGCTTTTAAGGTGCAGTCCCTTGGGAAGCGATTCGCCAAAGGTCAGGGACACATCCGATCGACCAGGCGTTACGAATCCCGCCAAGGCATGCAAAGTTGGTTCATCGATCGCGCCTTCCGCTTTCAGTCGCTCGACGGCACGTTTCCGCACATCTGGGCTGATATCGCGAGTTCGATCCTCGGTGAGCCTGCCGAGTTGAATGATCGCTTCGGCTGCTACCTGTTTTAGGTCGCGTAACTCGAGCAGGGCTGAGATCCACTCCGCTGCGGTTTCCGTGGGTACAACACAAGCAAGTGAGCCGTACAGCGGGATACGTCCACCAAATCGGCCGAGCGACCACAGCCAGGCGCTATCGGCAGGCTCCTTTTTGAGCTTGCGCAGCAGTTCGCCGCCCAAAGCGGCACGAGTAGCGCCAGAAAGATGTTCCAGGCTGGCCAGCAGCCGCCAGCCGTCGCGCTCGAGTTGCGCGTTCAGGCGCGTGCCGGGCTTCTTTCGTCCGATCCCGATTCCACCCAGGTAGTTACGAATCTCTTGCTGGAGCGCAGCACTCAGGCCGCCGGCGGTTCGCCGCCAAAGCACCAGCCAGTTGACTTGATTCTGCAATTCACCGGGAAACGCCAGCCCTGTTTGATACAACTTGCGCGTTAGATTCATCCGCTGAGTGTCCTGCGTGTCTCCAAAACCCGGGCGCAAGCAGAAGCCGAGCAGGTTCAGCCAGCGCGCTTCATGCGGCGCACTCAACTTGCGGCCGTCGGCAAGTTCGAGCAAAACATCGGACAGCTCCCGGAGTAACGGCATCGGCCACGACTCTTTCTTGAGAGCAATACCCGCCTCCAGTTCGCTCACCAACGAGGCTTGGGCGCTGGGGTCACTATGCCTACCGAACGCTACCCGAATGGACTCTTTCGCGGCTCGAACCGAGTCCGCGGAAATCTCCGGGGAGGATGGCGCAATGCCTGGACGCGGAGCAGACTTAACGTTTGCATGGGCGGTAGATGTTTTGCCCCGCAGTTCGAACTGTAAACGCCAGCGATGGGGCGAGCTGACCGATTGGCACCAGAGTTCCAGCGTTCCAACCTCGGTGAAGCTCACGGACAATCGCACCCCCAGATCCATCTGTTGCAGCTTCTTCCCATAGCGCAGCAGCGTCACTAGTGGCGCATGACGGTGCAATTGAGATGGGTCCAGCTCAGCCAGCGCCCCGTGCGGGTCGTGCCGCACGGTCGAACTGAAAAGGTTGAATGATACTGGCCGGTTCGCCAGCACCGAGAATTCACGATTCAACTCCAGGGTCGTCCCTTCGTCCGTGCCCGCCGGCAACACACATACGGCAGCCCCTTCCGTGCGCGTTTCGATGTAGTAGGTCCGGGCACTGCCCGCCTTTACCCGCAATCCTTTGCCACGCCGCACGCGACCGTAGTAGGCGGCTCCAACCGCGACGGCACTCCCCATGGCGTCGCTGCGGAGAACTCTAGGACGCCAGCCGCTTTCGTTCCCGCCAAACCAATTGGCGATCGCCTCAACGATTCGCTCGCGCACCATTGCTGGGAAGCAGAAGCCACCGTTGAACAAAATCGCATCCGGTCTCACCATTGCTGGCCGAACGGCCTTGCGTGCAGACGCACCTGATTGCCCCTCCATTGCGGCACCCGCCTGACGCAAGAAGGCTGCGAGATGTTTCGTGATTGCCGGATCGCTCGCGTACGGCAGCCCAACCTCACGCAGGCCTGAGGACCGGCTGTGCTTTGGCATTTCTTCAGGAGTAGTCAAAGGAAGGAATCCGCTCATGAGCAATTCCACAACGTCGTCGCGAGTCAGTACGCTTTGGAGCATCTGGCCCACTACCGCGCGTCCCGTGCCCAGAATGCTGATCGGGAGACGATCAATGTTCATGTCGCCCAGAAGTCCTTCCTTGGCTGCACGGCACGCGGCTTCAAGGCCATGACGCTGCCGCAGACTGAGCCTGGTGTTGAGCCTTTGTTCGACACGGCGTGCGAGGGCGAGGTCGAGGTTCTCTCCACCGAGCAACAGGTGATCGCCGATGGCTGTCCTCTCGAACTGAACGTCGCCATCAAGAACGTGCGCCCGCACCAGGCTGAAATCCGATGTTCCGCCACCGATGTCGCAGATCAACACGAGGTCGCCGTCATGCACCAGCGTCGCGATCGTTTGCCGATGAGTGGCGACCCAGGCGTAGAAGGCGGCCAATGGTTCTTCCAGTACCGTCAAGTGCTCAAGGCCGGCCTTCCGCGCCGCCTCCACCGTCAACTCTCGGGCCTCCTCATCGAACGACGCAGGCACCGTCAGAACGATCTGCTGGTTTTCGAAGAGCCGCTCGGGAGCGCTTGCTTGATGCGCGGACATCGCATGGTTCCATGCGCTGCGCAGATGCGTGAGGTAGCGCGCCGAAGCCTCGATCGGAGAGATCATCGGCTCCGGCGGTTCGGCTTCGCGCGGCAGAATCTCAGCGGTGCGATCAACCGCATCCTGGCACAGCCACGATTTTGCCGACGAGACCAGCCGCCCAGGAACCAGCATGCCGTGGTCACGAGCCGCCACTCCCGCGATCGCGGACGGCCGGTCTTCCCAGGGCAAGTTAAATGCGCCCGATTCGATTTCGCTTTCCGTAGGGAAGTAGAGGAACGACGGCAGGGCCGGCTCTGCGCGGACCTCGCCGAGGGCAACGACCTGGGCGACGTCAAACACTTGAATCCCCGGCGAGGCTTCACTCGGCGTGTCCGACGTATCGATATAGGCCACCACCGAGTTCGTCGTGCCGAGATCGATGCCAATCAGATAACGGGAAGATCGGTTCATGAGTGCCGATCTATCGATCGCCCTTTTCCCGGATATTCAGCTCCAACTTCCAGCGCTGGACGCCGTCGCGGGAAACACACCACACCTCGAGCGTGCCGATCTCCGTTACCCGAGATTCCAGGCGGACCGGCACAACCGTTCCTTGCCGGCCATCGATGTTCAGGGTTACTTCAAGCGGGTTGAGTTCTTCGATATCGTCACCCCAGTTTTCGGCCAGATCGCCAACGCGGTCCTGCTTGCGAACCGTGGAGGTGAGAAAGCGGAACTCCGCCGATTCGCCAACAACCAATCCGAACTCGCGACCCGGAATCTGTACTTCCGTTCCCTCTTCCATTCCGAACGGCACGACGCACAGCGCCTTCATCGGCGCTTCCATCCCTGGGACCGCTGGCATTGCGCTCTCGATTCCAATGTAGTACGTCCGCGAGGCGCCGCTGCGGATGCGCACGCCGTGTCCACGTCGCACTCGCCCGTAGTAAGCCGCACCGCGCGCCACAGCATGCTCAAGGTCAGGAGCCTCCAGCACTTGCGCCGGTCCGAGCGCGTCGAAGCCCTCTTCCGTCAGCCAAAGGTTCAACACGCTCACCATGCGGTCGCGCAGCCCGGCCGCCTTCATCACGCCCCCATTGAAGAGAACGTGTGTGGGGCAGGCCAGCCCGCTCTTGCCGCGCCGCGCTATGCCTGCTTCGGGACCACTCTGTATTGCTTGCGACAGAAAACGGGCGAGGTGTTTCGTGATCGCGGCATCGGCAGCGTACGGCAAACCTAATTCTTGAAATCCGCTCCGGCGCTGGCGCATCGGCATCTCCCCGCTGGCTACCTGCGGAAAGAAGCCTTCCACCAACACGCGGTCCAGATCTTCGCGCAGCAATTCCGTCTTGATCGTGCCGCCGACCAATTTGCGTCCCTTGCCTAGCAACGTTACGTCTTGCTTCTGGGATTTGGGATGCTCGAACAAATACTCCTTTGCTGCCCGGCATTGGTACCAGAGGCCCTGGAGCTGATACGTGTCGATGCGATGGCCCTCAGCCTCCAACTTCTGCTGCAGCAACCGCGCCAGAGCGAGATCCATGTTGTCTCCGCCCAGCAGGATGTGCTCTCCGACCGCAACCCGCTTCAGTGTCAGGTCGCCACTCTCTTCCGTTACCGTGATCAAGCTGAAATCTGTAGTACCCCCTCCCACGTCGCACACGAGCACCAGGTCGCCGACCTTGATGCTCTTGCGCCAGTTATCTCCCTGGCTGTGCAACCACGCGTAGAACGCCGCCTGCGGTTCTTCGAGAAGGGTCACACGCTCGAAGCCAGCTTGCTGGGCCGAGCGCAGCGTCAACTCGCGGGCCTCTTCGTCAAACGACGCCGGTACCGTAAGCAACACGTCCTGCTGCCCCAGGCGGGCACCGGAGCCATCGCTTCCGTGCTGGTGATCCCACGCCAAGCGCATGTACTGCAGGTATTGCGCGGATGCTTCCAACGGCGAGACCTTGATCACTTCGTCCGGCGCTTGCCACGGGAGGATCGATGCGGTTCGATCCACGCCAGCGTGCGAGAGCCATGACTTCGCGGACGCAACCAGCCGCGCAGGATTTTCAGCGCCGCGTTTACGGGCCAGCTCTCCAATTACGAACTTCGGTGTCTCGTCCCACGGCAAGCCGAGGCTCCCCGGAGGAAAATCGAGTTCCCCCGGAACATAAAGAAATGACGGCAAGAGCGTACGGTCGGCAACTTCATGCGGATTTGCAAGCTGCGGGATCTTCCCACCTGTGATCTGCCCATCTTCATCCGCAACCGCACAATACGATAGTGCGGAATTTGTCGTGCCTAAATCGATGCCAACGATGAATTCAGAATCCAATCGAACCTCCGTCAAACAATCGCATCATCCAAAACAAATTGTGATGAAGAATGTGGGGATAACACCTAAGGAATCTCTACTTCTGCTGGAGCCACAATCTCTCGCCCCGCGCCCTGGGGCAGCGATGGCAGCTTCACTTCCGTGACCCGCCAGCCTCGATGACGCAGCAATCCCTTGAGCGGAGGCTGACCGACTACGTTCCCCAGCAATTTCACTGAGGCGGGATCGAAGCCGGCGGGCACAGTCACAGGCTGGTCTTCCTCGGAGGCTATGACCGGATCGAGCTTCAGGTAGCGATCAAGCACCTGCCGGCAAGAAGCGTGGATGGTTCGCACTGCCGCCCCAAGCTGGCTGTCTGGATACGATGAGACATCCTCGAAGAGGAAATCGATCAACCGGCCGTCCCGCTGCAACAAGGCGAGCATCTGAACCGCCCGGTCGAAAGACTCAGCCGGGGGATTTTCGCCGGCCTTGGGCTTTGCGGCCGTTGGCTCGTTAGTCGCACTGGCGCCAGTCGCGCTGGCCATCGCGCGTCCGATATCCGGTGGAATAGTTCCGCTGAACAAGAGCGAGAAGAAGCAACGAAATGCGTAAGAGAAACGGGTTGATAATGCCAGCATAGTTTTTTTGGCTCCGTACGGGATGTCTGAGAGGAGGCTGCGGTCATCCAGGCTTTGGTTTAACGCGGAAGCCCTCGTTCACATAGCTGTTGGCGGGCTCTGTTATCAAGGTTGCGAGGCAGATTTCCCGAATCTGCAAACACCGGGCTAGGCCGGAAGAATCGACGAATCGGTTTAATTTTATATGAGATATCGACTCTGTTGCGAAGGCAATTCCGAAGAGGCCGCGTACGGCAGAAGCGCACACATTCGTCGCTACTGGCCGTCTTTCCCGGGGCAAGCTCCCGCGAAGCAGGTTTCGGGATAACTTCTGGTTGGCCGACGATCCACTCGGGATGCTCGGGTCGTGGCCAGTTTGGCGGTTTAGCCGTTTCTCGTCAAGTTGATGCGCCAACTTCCCGGGGGCAATCTCCAGGACGCGGTCCGTGAGCAACTTTTCCCCGCGGCTTCCGCGAAGCCGCCGTCCGAGCGAGGCGGTCGAGAGTGAGAACTCATCGATCGAGCTAACGTGAAATCCAGCGGGACTGCGGAATGCTCAGGGGTGACTCAGAAGTTTGTCCCAGCCTGTGAGCAGTGTGAGAGGAGATGAATTCGCCGGCAATGAGTTCACGAGCACGCGACCATCGGGCGAGACGTCATACTGAAACCAGCCGAATATCGTGACCTCAATACGGGTCTGGAAAAAGAGTCGCGGTGGGCTGGCGGAAATTCTCGAAGGGTCGAAATCAACGACCATCAACTTTCGGTCGGGCTGAACAAAGAAAAGCCTTCTGCCGTCATGGCTCCAGCGTGGCTGCGCCGATCCCGGCACGTTGGATACCTGGAGGTGTGCTCCAGTACCGGAAAACCTCTGAACGACAATCTGACGTGTGGGAAGTTCGATGTAGGCAACCCACTTGCCGTCTGGGGAGAATTGCGGTTCCGCACCGAATCTTAAGATTTGCGTGGATTTGCGGTCCGAGAAAGAGTAAACGTCTAGACTCGGAAATGGTCCCCCTCCGTCAATGCTCATGTAGATCAAGCGTCCGTCTACCGACCAGTCGCAAGGAATAACGTTGGTACCGTTCACCACCAGCTGGGGTGGCCTGGAGCCGTCGGCAGCAACCTCACTGATGTTCAAGGAAGCGTCACGAAAGGCAATCGATCTCCCATCAGGCGACCACACGGGGTTGCTCTCGTTCCCACCTTCGGTGAGTCGGGTGCTGATTCCGCGTCTCAGGTCGTAAACACGAATAAAATGTCTGCCGTTGTGTTCATCATCCGAATAGACCGCCAAGGACCCGCCGTCTGGTGAAAACTGCGGCCCCGAGTAACCAATTTCAGGAAGTTGGCCGAGTTCCTTTCCTAGAGCGTCATACCAGACCAGACGCGAAGGCGCATCGGCCGCAGATTGAAAAATCAGCTTGCCATCCTGAGAGACGGAAAAACCAGACTGCCAGAAGTCGAAGAACCTATCCACTTCGGGTTGCGTCACCGGTATACCGAGTCCGGTCGTCTGGAGTCGGCTGCTGTTGAATGGTTGGGCAATGATAGTGCGATCGCGGACATAAAGCAGATGGCCCGAGGCGAAAAGGACGTTGCCAATAATGTCAGGCGAGACGAGCCTCGGCGTGTCGTTGTCCAGTGAAGCGACGTACAGACCATTGCTCTGGGCATCGGAGGGACCGCTCCAGTTCACTACATAAAGGAAGTGCTTCCCATCGGGAAGAAATAAAGGCCAATGATGCGATTCGCCGCTACGAGTCTGCGAGACCTTAGTAACAGGCTCGGGTGTTCCGCCGACGGCGGAGACGCGGTATAGGGGACCGGTAATGCCAGGAGCGAACACAATCACACCGTCCTGGTTCCAAGTGCCTCCAAACCCGGCCCCACCGTCACAGATGCTTTGAACTGCGGAGTTCACGAGATCGATGGTTTTGAGCCGGCCTTGCGCGAAGAAGCCAACGTGGAGGCTATCAGGTGACCAGAACGGGAATGCTGCTCCCTCAGTTCCTGTGAGTTGTTGGGAGTTAGGGGACGAGAGCCCCCTGACCCAAAGAGCCGTTTTGCCATCCGAACCGAGGGCCACAAAGGCCAGACGGCTGCCGTCAGGCGCAATGGCAAAATTGTAAGGCAAGAAAGATGACCCCGTGGGGGGCAACAGAGAGGAACGTACCATACCCGCGTGTTGCTTCGTTCGCCCCAAGAAAGCAATGGCTAAGGCAACGCATGCCAAGAGAAAAACTGATGCTACTACCCATCCCAAATGCTTGCGGAAGTCGTCCTTACGAACTACTTGGGCCGGCATTCCTGAACCCGAATCAGCTTCCCCGATCCACTCCAACTCCGCCTTAAGGTCCCGTGCAGACTGCCAGCGGTCCCCAGCGTCCTTAGCCAGACAGCGCTGCAACGCCCGGTCCAGGGCCCGAGGCGCGATATCGCTAATCGAAGGCGCGGGACGCGCCATGATGGCCGCAATGACACTAGCGGCAGACGAGCCGTCAAAGGCACGCTTGCCGGTCAACATTTCGTAGAAGACCAGGCCAAAAGAGAAGATGTCGCTGCGCGCGTCGATTTCCCGAGTGCTGCCCTGCAACTGCTCGGGCGACATGTAGTAGAGCGTGCCCACAATCGCGTTGTTGCCGGTGAGTGTCATGTTGAACGTAGCATCGACGGGCGAAGCAGCCGCCTGCGCCGTCTTGGCTAGGCCGAAGTCCAGCAGCTTGATCCCGGTCTTGGTGAGCAGAATATTGTCGGGCTTCAGGTCACGATGCGTGATGCCCTTCTTGTGGGCGGCGTCCAGCGCATCGCAAATCTGGGCGGCGTACTTCAGCGCCTGATCGACCGGCATCGGCCCTTTAAGAGGCGTGCCCTCGATGTACTCCATGACCAGATAATTCGGCCCGACATCATATAAAGTGCAGATGTTGGAATGGTTCAACGCTGCAACCGCTCGCGCTTCGCGCTCGAAGCGTTCGCTAAATTCCATCTTGGAAACTTTCAGGGCGACCACGCGGTCCAGGCGGGTATCTCTTGCCTTGTATACCTCGCCCATGCCACCCGAGCCTATGAGCGCAAGGACCTCATAAGGCCCCAACCGGGTTCCGGGAGCGAGGAGCATGGAGTGTCTAGAGATTCTACCGTGCGGGAGCGTTGTATGAGAAAAGGGGATGGCTCAACTGTCAAGGCGCCGATCACTCCGGAGGCACGCCGTCCACGGAGACCACCTGAGCGAGAAGTCGGCTTCTGGGAAATCTGCCGCTGACAATTCAAGAAGACTGTATGCCGGGCATGGCCTTCGAAAAGACGAGTACCGGGGTTCCTACGTCTCCTGGGCGCCTGGATTCACCCGAAAGCAACTCCTGTTTACCGCACGCGCTCTAACGGGCGCACATCCGGATACATGACTTCTTTGTACGACATTTTTGAAAAGTGCACGGTGTACTCTTCCTTCGGCAATAGCGAATTCAGGGTAAACACTTTGAAGCCGTCGCCCGTGATCTCAGTGCAGCGAAAGACTCCGGGCTCGGCTTCGCTGACTTCGTGTGTTCCCTGCAGTTGGTCGAGAAACGCCTGTGCCGATTTCTGGTCAGCCTGAGCGCCAGAAGCGGCGGTGGTCAACGATTCAGCGGCGTAGGAGCGGATCAGCTTTTGCCAGTATTTCTCCAGCAGATCAGTGCTGGCGAACACATCCGCCCAAGTGATACGACCGTTCACGGCAACCACCACGCCCTTGGCGCCAACCTTGCGCAACTCGTGCAGCAGGCCGTCGTAATTGGCCGCAACCGAAGCGACCTTCTTCTCTACCTCCGGGTTCTGCATGACCTTGGCATAGGAGGTAGTCCCTCCGATCGCCGGAGCAGCCTGCGGCGCTGCGGCAGCGATTCCGGCGTTGGCTGATGCCACGTGGTTCCACACCTGCAGTTGATCACGCGCCACCATAGCGGGCATGCGCACGCTGGGCTGTGCCATGGCAGAACCCATGCTGCCGAAGTGTTCCGAGGAGGCGACCCAGCGGCCGGGTTCCACACAGAAGACGGAAAGGTCAATGGGGCCGGACTTTGGCGGAACGATGCGGTCGACGCCGATGACGCGGTCCTGCTTGCCGCCGGTCACTACTTCTCCGGCAAGTAACAATAGCGGCCGGTCGGAGTAGTTGACCAACACGAGGCGGTTCACCTCACCTCCGGCATTACGCGGGTAATAGGTGCCCGGACGAACGAGTCCTTGTACCGAGCCGGCTTCGGCGACCACGACCGCGCCCGCGCGCAATCCTTCGTCGAGCGTCAACAAGGGCGCCGTGTCGGCCTCGACGCCGCCGACAATGGGAAACAAGCTGAGGTTTCCTCTGGTGATAGGCGGCAATACCTTGTACCCGTGGGTTGGCGTGCCCGAGCTGGCGAGGGCGGAAGCCGCCAAAACCAAAACAACTGCGGCCAGAATCCTGCTGTTCATGTTCACCTCCCGAGGCGCACCTCTCTTGCCGCGAGCCGTCGTGGCTTACAGCGGAGCGGTCTGTACGTCTCTAGCGGTAGAACGCTGCGTCGTGTTCTTCTTGCGCACGAATTGATAGGATTCGCTCACATGGCCCTGGCTCCCACTTCGGGCCCGATCGAGCGGGCGTCCGCTGCAACGGAGGAGTTCGCCCGCCAGCACCACGCCACCAGCGGGGCGCAACAGTTTGGCATGGACCACACAGCGTTTGCAGCGCTGTTGACGCAGATAGCCTTGCAAGCAGGTCCTTTCGACGATGATGCGGCCGAGATGCAATTCCTGACCTCCCTTCGCGTGGAGGAGTTGGTTCTCGCCCGTGCCTGCGCCATTGGGGACGAACGCGCCTGGGAGACGTTTCTTACCCGTTACCGCAGTACGCTATACGAATCGGCCTACAAGATTGCGCGAACGGAGAGTGCGGCTCGTGGCCTGGCAGATTCGCTGTACGCCGAGCTTTACGGAATAGACTCCAAGGGCCAGCCGCGAACCTCGAAGTTGTCGTATTACCAGGGACGAGGTTCGTTGCAGGGATGGCTGCGAGTCGTCATCGCGCAGGAGTATGTCAATCAATATCGCAGCACCCGCCGTGAGACAAGCCTCGACGCTGCGGTGGAAGAGGGCGCACAGTTTACTGCGCCGGAGCCCGAACCTGTGGCGGCCGATCCCCGAGTGGATGCGGCGGTCGCGGCGGAACTGGCTGGCCTCGATGCCGAAGAGCGATTTCTTTTGGCCGCCTATTATCTCGATCACCGGACCATGGCAGAGCTGGCGAGGTTTCAGGGCGTTCACGAGTCCACCATTAGCCGCAAGCTTGAGCGGATTACCACCGGCGCACGCAAGCGCGTCCGCAAGCGGCTGCTGCAAGCCGGCATGACCGCGCGGCAAGCCGACGAAGCGATGGCTGGCGTGGATGTCCGCGACTTGCGGGTGCGGGTGAGTGAAACTTTGGGGCAAGAAAACTCGAAAACTGCGTTCTATAAAGAGAAGGGATGAACCAGAAGCTTCCCAAACCGATGCTCGATACCCTCGCCCCAGGCGCGACACCTGCGGAGCATCCTTCTGCGGATGTCTTGGCTGCCTTCATGGAGCGTGCGCTGGTCGAAGGTGAGAAGCAGTTGGTGACCGATCATCTGGCTCGTTGCGCGGAATGCCGCGAGCTCGTTTTCCTGGCGAGCGACGCGATCGAGCCAGCCGCTACAGACAAGCGGAGCGTGGCGGCGAAGCCTCGATGGCAATGGACATTGGGTTGGGTTTGGGTTATCCCTGTCGCTGCAATGTTCTTAGTCGGCGCCGGACTTCTTGTGCGCCAAAGCTATTTCGCGGCCCCGACAGAGAAAGAGAGGGCCTCTGCTAAAGTTCAGGAGAAAGGGAGTGGTTCGCCCGCGCAGTCGCCGGAGGTGATACCAGCTCAACCCGCACCGGCAACGGCTGTTCCATCCCCGGTGGCGAAAGCGCAGCCGCGCACTGCGCCGGCAACGGCCGCACTATCCCAAAGGTCGCAACCTTTGAGCGGCAATGTGAATGCCATGAACACCTCCGCTCCAGCGGAGAGCGAAACCGAGCATGCAAAGCTTACTCCGCCGAAGCCGTTACCCCGGGCGCCCTTGATGGCGATAGGTGGAGCGATGGCAGGCGCAGCCCCAGCAGCGCCACCGCCGCGCAACAGTTTTGCCCCGACCACAGGAGAAACTGATCTGCAATTCCCAGGGAATTCTCTTAGCCTCTCCGTTAACCGCGATCTGGTGGGCGCGGTGCGAACTGCCCATCCTGGCTGGCAGGTTACGAAGCAAGGCCATCTCGAGCATCTGACGTCCGACGGATGGTCGCGCGTCCTGGCCGAACAGACGAGCGCTTTTCGCGTGGTTAGCGTTACGGGAAACGACGTGTGGGCGGGCGGAAATAACGGAATGTTGGTTCACTCTGGGGACGGGGGCGTGCATTGGAACAAGGTCTCCGTAACGAGCGCGGGCGGCGGCGAGACGCCGACGATCGTGTCGATCGGTTTTGACGATGCGCAACATGGCGTCGTCATCGCGGACACCGGCGCAAGGTACAGCACCGCGGACGGCGGCGCAACCTGGGCGAAGCAGTGATCGGTGCCAAAATAATTGCTGCAAGCCGCTGGTAGGAGAGCGTTCTATGAATGTAGCTGGCCGTTTGAGCAGGCGGAGGCGTGTGCCAAATAACGGCCCAAAATAAAAAGTGGAGGTGCCCGCCCATGCGTTGCGTTGGTGTAACCCGAACAACCTGTCTGTTGGCAATCATGCTGGCTTATATTGCCCCCTGTCAGGCGCAAGACCAATCGGAGCGGCCGCTGACGAACTCCGACGTCGTAAAGATGGTGAATGCCGGAATCGCGGAGGGCGTTATCGAACGTAGCATTGAGGTTTCAGGAACGAACTTCGTCACCACACCGGACGCGCTAATCAGCTTGAAGCAACATCACGTGCCGGACGGGGTGCTGGCGGCGATGGTCGATAGCCGGGCTGGCGCGAGGATGCGCGAGGCCGGACCGCCTCCGATGGCCTATGCCCCGGGTCAGCCGGCATCGCATGTCCACCACCAACTACCCAATGTCGATGCTACCGTGCGCCTGGACTCGAAGACGATAGGGAAAGTACAAGTCCGGAAAAACGAGATCAAGGTGGAGAAGGCAGGCGTGCCGCTGTTCAGTGTGAAATGGAAAGAGAATTCTACGAAGTAGATCCCTGATCACGTTGCGCCATCGTAGCTCATCCGAAATACCTGCTGGCCTACCTCGCGATGAGATCTAAATGTCGTAGGTAATTCCAGCCGAACGGCCCGTTCGAGATGGGTCGCGAGTTAACATGTCCACTACAGCCCGACGGCGTGGGCCCGAAGCCTGGTTCGGGGAAGTCACTTGGACGTGTTGTCGGCTACGCTTTCTTGTGTCGAACCCCTCAGGACGCGCTCAGGCAATTGACTGCACTTCTAATTCCGCGCATGGCTGAACGCCTCTCTCGAGAAAATGACCTATTAATCACGATTCGAGGTTATTATGTTGGCGTTAATTCCGGATTACATTGTCGTAAGTTAGCGGGCCGGATAGACGACGCTAGTACAGAATCAGCCCCAAATAGACCGTCACAAACACGAGCAAGGCCTGGGGAGAGATTTATGTCCGGTATCTTCATCAGCTATCGGCGTGACGATATCCAGGCGTTCGCCGATCGATTGGCCGAAGACCTAAGCCGTCATTTTGGCGAGGATGAGATCTTCCTTGACGTGCGATCTATCAACCCGGGCACGAAATTCCCATCCGAGCTTGACCGTCGCGTTAGGCAGTCCGATGCAGTTCTTGTGGTTATCGGCCCAAATTGGCTGGGTAATGATTCGGGCGTGCCAAGAATTGTGCAGACCGGGGACTGGGTACGGAAGGAGATTGAAACAGCATTGCACCATCAGATTCGGTTGATCCCCGTCTTGGCTGCTGGCGCCAAGATGCCAAAAGAAGAACAGCTGCCGGCATCTCTAAGCGAGTTCAGGGCATCGCACGCGATCGAGTTCTCTCGCGACCACTACCAGTTCGATGTCGAACGTCTGATCCAGGAGCTTCGCAAGATCGTCAAGCCTTCGCGTTTATTATTTTTAGATCTCCTCGCCACAAAACAGTATGAGTCTGCGGTCACGAAAGTGACCAAAGCTCTGGAGAATTTTCCTAATGACGCTGATTATCATTTCTGTCTGGCGCTGGCACTCTTAAAGGGTCGCTTACCCAAAACATTGACTCTTAAGGAAGCGCGTGAGATCGAGAACCACCTCCGAATATCGTGCAATCTAGATCCGCAAGCTGGCCCCTATTTTGTTTGGGCTGCGCTCAAATGGGACTTCTTTGTCGCCAACGGATTCTCACGACCTGAGGAAGTCTGGGTACTGCTTCGGGAGGCGGAAGATCGTGCTCTTGATGAGGAGGCGCTCCGTGCGATCCGTTCGACAGTACGTGTCTCTAAAGGCAGCCCGCTGGCTGACATCCTGCCCGATGTAACGCAGAACAACGGCGATCGACCGGAGAACACATGAAAGAGGATTTACGACGTAGACGCGCTCGGCTTTATTTCAGGCGAGGGAGTGCTGTGCTCGGATTGCTTTTATTGATACTGGGAATAATTCCCGGTGTCATCTATGCGATATATGCCGTCGTCTGCCATTTCAAGCGCCCCACCGATCAGGAGGTTGATGCTTGGCTCGCCGAGAACCTCTCCAAAGTTCAAGATGGATCCTTCAGCAAGTTGGGTTTAGACAAAGATGAGAATAGTGAAGTGCGCGAGCCGATCCCTCTCGTGGGACCGATAGCCTGGAACGTTCCAGGCGTGCCGGACCAGGAGATCAAGTGGCGGAAGGGCGAAGATGACATCGTCCGATTCTCCGTCAATCGGTTTACAATCCTTCACTTCCTGGAGACCGGTATTGCGAGTTATGCCTGCGACTTCAACTCTTTCCGGGGAGTGGCTCTAAACGAGAGTACTCATGAATTTCACTACGCGGACATCGTCTCGGTTACGACCCAAGAAGACTCATCGTCGTACACGCTGCAGAATGGAGTAAAGATGGTATACGCCCAGTCGTTCCGGATCTCAGTGGCAAGTGGAGAGAGCATCAGCTACGTGATAGCTGCTGACAAATTGACAGACTTGACCGACGGGAATATCCCCACCACCGAGGCTGAGCGCGCCATACTAGTAATTCGAAAGCTGCTGCGTGAGCGAAAAGGTATCGGTCATAGTGCGTAATATCTGTGCACCAGTAGGCTCCGGATTTGTGCGGCCTTCCTAGCGACGGAATTAGGGAGCTTGGGCGGCGGGTACAAGGTTCGACCGTAGCGGGGCATCTCGGCCTTACGCGTCGTGCTAGAAGTCGTTTCGCAAATCGGATAGCTTTTCGCCCGCGCCTCCATTTGAATTCCACGCACTTATTGCCGGGTCGCGGCGGGGAAGCTACTTGCCGAAACAAAATGCCCCTTGGGTTCAGGAAAAGGGCAACATCATCTTGCAATTCCTAGAACACTTGGCCGACTTGCCATTTGTCCGAATTCAGCTTCTGGGAGACTGAAGAGATTGTCAAAAAAACGCGCCTGCCGGCATTTTATGCTGATGGTGAGCGGTCCGAAATGATCCACTTGGACGAGAAGTCGGCTACGCTTCCTTGTGCCCAGCCCCTCGGGACGCGTTCGGGCAAGAGAGCGGAACGGCCG
>CAWJXJ010000005.1:0-105947 GCA_963846795.1 uncultured Acidobacteriaceae bacterium | reverse complement strand
CCTGCTGCCTGTGTGTTCGCCAATCAAACCAAGCTTCTGCTGTCGCGCTTTCTCGCGAAGTCTGTCGCTGTCGGCGACGAGATCACATTTCCGATTTCTGTACCAGATGCGGTGGGCACGGAAATACTGATTACCAAGAATTCCGCCTCCGGACCGAGCCGTTATATCTACCAGGCTCCGATCGGATATGTCACCCACCCAAGCAGGACAAACGAAATCAGTACTTTGTTTCGGCCGAGGTTCAACGCGGAACTTCGGCATCAGCACGATTTTCCTGCCTTGCGAGGTCCTGCGCGAGTACTTCTATCGCCTGCCGCGTGCCGCGACAGAGCCGATCATCCCACTCTGTATGAGGTCTTGCGTATCCCAGCCAGCGCTTCGCCTCCGACTTCGAGTCGCTTTCAAGCTGCGCGATCTGGAGCTAAGAACGGCGGGCGTGCGCCACAGCGAACGAGTGGCGCTGGAGCGGGCATTCAACATCGTTGGTCAGCCCGAATTGCGCGCTTGCTATGACGCGCTGCTGGCCGATCCCGAAGCACCGGCCGTATTTCCTTATGGCGGATTTGGGTCTCTTCTCGTTGCCGGCGAGCCTTCCCGTGACGGAGAAACTTTTTTTGCCGCCGCATCCTCGCGTTTTCACCCGATCTCCGGCGCCGGCGCTTCCGTGTGCCGCTGCGCAGATGTGATTTCTACGATGACCGGGCACTGTGCCGCGACGTGCGCCGCAAGCTCGAGTTCTGGCTCGACCCAGCCGCCCTCCATACACTCTGGGATCGCACCTGGAATCAGTGGAAGCATTTGTTGGGAACCAAAATCGAGGTCGAGGGCACGTTCGTACAGAGCGGCAAATACCGCAAACGCCGTGGAGCAGTGGGAGCTCGTTACCTGGGAAACTGCGTTGCCGAGCCGGTTGGAGGTCAAACTGCCATCCGATTTCCATCAGGAAATCGAATCTGCCAAAATTGCCTATCATCGCTTTGGCCAGTATTCGCGGGCTCTGGATCAGATCCGGCTGTGCTTGGAGCATCGGGCGGTCGAGCGAGCGGAGCTGGAGCGAATGTGTTCCGAACTGCGTATTCCCGGTGACTTTGGATGTCGCCCAGATGAGTGGCGCCCTGATTATGATCCGTTCTTCTATCGCCAGCTCGCACGCCGAGCACGCCGGATCTATCTGTTTCGGGAGGAATACATCTTCGACGTTGAGAAAGCCGTCGTCGTCGAAACCCCTCAGCTTGGCCACGCGACTTACGTCTTCGCCAAGCCCCAGAGCATGGAAACCTTTCTCGCTCTGTACACCAAGATCACGAAGGACGACGTTCGCCGGAACCGCAATAACGCTGCCGAAAGGTTGGGCTTTCTGGGGCGGGTGATTCATGGTACAAATCCACGAGCATGGCTCAAGGAAGTCAGACAGCGCGTAGGGGAGGGAATCGACTTTGCAGCCAGTGAATTGCGAACCGATCCGTAGACGCCCGTTCTCGGCATTTGCATTGGCCGCGCTTCCTGCTCGCGCGGAGCTTTTACTAGACAAAGTGCGGCTGGTGAAAAAAATCTATTGACGACCGTGATTCCAAGACGAGCCGCGAGTTTCGCATCCGTAGTACGGTCGACTTGTATTGAGAGCGGTTTTAGCACGAAACTCCTGCCAGATCTGACAAATTACAAGCAAGTCCCCACGGAGCCCGCAGTGCTTGCCGGCTCTCGCCTGATCAGCGTGTTTGACGAATCCTCGTTTTGTAGGTAATTAAGCCCTGAAAGGGGCGAAAGGGAAGGAAAAATGGACGGTGAACCGGTCAGGAAAACGGCGGGCCTCGCGGATTCTCTAGACGGGAAAAGCCGCGCCCTCACCGTCGCAGATATCGCCGAATTGCTGAACATCTCGGAGCGCCAGGTCTACAAGCTCGCGGCGGAACATCGGATCCCCTGTTTCAAGATTGGCGGTTCCATTCGTTTCGATCCCCTGGCGGTTGCCGTCTGGCTGCGCCAGAAAATGGCCCCTGCCTCCGCTTCCTTGCAGCCTGCTCCGGAAGAAAGGTTATTGGTGATGGAGGGTCGGACTCCCAGGCGGCGGTAACGATCATGCCTCTAACGCGCGGTAATGCCCGCTGTGCGGAGATATGGAAAATGTCGGCGAAAAGCTGTAAGCGTGTGGGCTAAGTGCTTAAGCAAACGACGCGAGGCTGCCCTTATTGATCCGGGCCTGAATGTCTCTGTTCCGCACACCCTTCAGTAAACCATTGTCGATGCGATATCGCGGTGTCCCATCCATTGCTGCAATGTGCGGATGTCGATGCCGTCCTGCAGGTGCCGCGTGGCGTAGGTGTGGCGGAATTTGTGAAGAAACCAGCGGCCGCAGTAGGGGCCTTCGGCGCAGCGATTGATCTCTGACGGTGCCGTCCTCGAGCTTGTGCGGCACGGCGCAATGGCCGCAATTGAGTTTGCCGCGGCAGGCGACGGCTTTGAGTTTTTCCAGCATGGCGCCGTCGGGCCGGCCTGTCGCGCTCGGGAACAGCGGATCGTCGGCGCCGGCTGTTACGGGGCGGAATTTCTGAAGCATCGTGATGAGCTTCAGCGGAACCGGAACCTCACGCTCCTCCCAGTTCTTCGGATGAAATCCCCAATGCGGCTTCGCCGTTACGCGCACGGCCATGTGCTTGAAATCCACGTCGCGCCAAGTGATGAAGCGTCCTTCCGCATCACGAAATCCGGACATCAGGTAAAACTTGAAGCGGGCCTCTTCGATCGAGCGTGCAGGCGTTGAACAGTTTCGCCAGTTCGAAGTCCTCATAGATCGGGCGGACGGTTTCAACGAAGCTCGGCCAGTCGGCGGTGTTGAGAAGTTTTCGCTTTGCCGTGCTGCTTCATCACCTGGGAGATGACCACCAGCTTGTTGTAAATGCTCTTGCCCTTCTGACCCTTCTTCATGCAATGGGTGGCGAAGTCGAGAAGATCCTGACGCTCAACCTCGTCAACATAAAGCCTTCTGGCAAGAACTCTTTGAACGATTCGAGGATCGGACGGTAGGTGCGGAAGGTACGCAGCGATCGGTGATAGCGAATATACTCGAGATAGCTGTCGAGCGCAGAGGGGAGTGGAGTGCGTTCCGGAGTCGCTTCGATGTCGGGCGGCGGCGGAATGATGCCGTTCGCTGGGCGGACAGTTCGGCCTGCTTGACGCGGGCCTTGTCGGCGGCATCAAAGGCATCGGCGCCGGCGGCCTCTCGGTGGCGCCTCCCCTCGTCCCACCACTCGATGAAGTAGCTTCCCTCGGGATGGATTTCGTCCTTGCCCTTGACGCGCACATGATCGCGGCGGACGCGGCCCTTGCTGTCGAACAAGGCGGGGGCGAGCATCCATTTGTCGTTGACCTTGATTTGCTTGAGAAGTTTGACGCGCGGCAGTCGTGGCATAAAGGCGGTTCTTGGCAGAACCGCCAGTAGAATCGCCTATAAACCGCCTAAATGCAAGCAAACAAAGAACGCGCATGACAGGGCAGCGTTCTAACCAACTGAACTACGACCCCGCTTTTGGTTACATCGGGTTAGCGGAAACCCTTGTCGCTGCTGGTGATTGGCCTCGCCGTCCAGACGGTTGGCGGAAAGCCTTTCGTACGCGACAGATCGATTGTAACAGAAGAAAAGCCCTGTGCTTATTCCAGCCAGCGCACACGGCCGGATGCGATCTCGTACATTGCGCCAACGATTTTGGCACGTCCTTCTTCCACGGCTCGACTTTACCTTCAGGTGTCGCCAATAGTTGATGAATCGACCAACGTACATTCTGCTCCACCGCCTGCTGCATGCGCAGGTCGGCTGCGAGTTGGGAATCTACGCCTTCGAGGCCGGGGACGATACTGTCGACGAGTATCTGTATGCGCGAATGGTGCTCGACGCCTTCGATCATGGTGTCAAGCGCTGCCATTACGGCTCCGCAACCCTCGTGACCGAGAACGACGAATAACGGTGTGTGCAGATGCGCTCCCGCATATTGCAAGCTTCCCATCACCTCGGCGGAAACCACATTCCCGGCAACGCGCACGATGAACAGCTCGCCAAAATCGGCATCGAAGATCAACTCGGGTGGAACTCGCGAGTCGCTGCATCCCAGGATTGTTGCGAATGGATTTTGGCCTTTCGCCAGATCGGCCAGAGTCTCTTTGCGAACTGTCGGAAACCGGGCCTCGCCCCGAAGGAACCGCTCATTGCCGTCCTTGAGCCGCTGCAGCGCTTCTTCGGCTGTATAGATTTGTGCGTGCATGACAGGAGTATCTCATTGCCTGTGTTGTGTAACTGATTTTCCGCGAGTACGAGTCCGCTGGAGGGCCGGTAATGAATCTTTTTAGTCGACTGTTGCTAGACTGGCTTTGTGCGCAGGCTCATCGTCAATGCGGACGATTTTGGCTTAACTACCGGGGTGAATCGGGCCATTGTAGAGGCCCATCAGCACGGGATCGTGACTTCGGCAACCATGATGGCCGGTGCGGAAGCCTTCCAAAACGCAGCGGAGCAAGCCCGGGCAGCCGCCCAGAGTGGTGCACATTTTGGTGTGGGCTGTCACGTGATGCTGGTTGACGGTACTCCTCTCGTGCCCGCCGATCAGATCCCCTCGCTCGCCAGTTGGGACGACGGCGTTCCGCACTTTCGCAAGACGCTCAATAGCTTTGCTCTCGCTGCCGTGATGGGAAAACTCAAGCCGAATGAGATTGAGGCAGAAGCCGCTGCTCAGATCGAACGCGTGCAGCAGTCCGGCATTACGGTATCGCACGTCGACACCCATAAACATGTGCATCTGTTTCCAGCAGTATTGCGGCCCCTCCTGAGAGCAGCGAAGGCCTGCGGTGTCAGTGCAGCGCGCAATCCATTCGAGCCGGCTTACATCACGGCGTTGGGGCCGACGGATTGGAGATCACAAAAGCGGCGTTTGCAGATGCGGATACTCAACGCCTATGCGGCGGGCTTTCGCAGCGAACTTGCGGCGCAAGGAATGCGCACCACCGACGGCAGCCTCGGCGTACTCGTCACGGGGGTGCTCAATGTGGATCTCTTTCTCCAGATGGTCTCGCAAATCCCCGATGGCACGTGGGAGTTCGTTTGCCATCCCGGCTACAACGACAGCGAACTCGATCAGGTGAAGACGCGTCTGCGCGAGTCGCGCCGGCAGGAGCTGGAGGTGCTGACCTCGATGGAGGCAAAGATCGCGTTGGAGAAGCAGGGCGTGCGATTGATCAGCTATCGCGAGCTGTGACGAAGCATCCAGCAATGAGCTATCCGCAGTGAGTTAAGGCTTGAGTCCCGTAATTGACGCTCTGCCTATAGAATTGCGTGTCACACATCATTCTGCCCATGAACCCACTGGCTCTCTCGCAGGAACAATATCGCCAGGTGTACGAGCGCATAACCCAGGTCGCACTCGCTTATCTCGGCGCGGTCAACGATCTGCCCAGCTTTCCTGATGTCACCGGCGAGCGCGTGCAGGGAATGTTCTCCGCTTCTCTGCCGGAGCAGGGCATGGGAATGGCAGTCCTCGATGACCTGACCGACATCATCGATACGGCACGTCCATGCGGCCCGCGTTTTTTCGGCTACGTGCTCGGCTCCGGCGAGCCGGTTGCCGCTGCTGCTGACCTGTTGGCGAGCGTCCTCAACCAGAACGTCACAGCGTGGCGGTCGTCGCCTTCAGCGGTCACCATCGAACGCAGGGTGGTGGGCTGGCTGGCGCAGATGATCGGCTGCGACGGCTTCCTCGGGAGCCTGACGGGCGGCGGTTCGTCAGCGAACCTGATGGGACTGGCCATGGCCCGGGAGGCGCGACTGCCGGCCAACGAAAACGGAGTGACTAAACCCGGAGCAGTGTACGCCTCGACCGAAGTCCACATGTCGATTGGCAAAGCTGTGGCGCTGCTTGGCATTGGGCGCGATCACCTGCGACTGATTCCGTGTGACGACGAATTTCGCATACGTCACGATCTGCTGCAGCAAGCGATAGAGAGTGACCATGCGGCTGGCATCACCCCGATTGCAATTGTAGGTTCGGCCGGGACGGTGAACACCGGCAGTATCGATTACCTGGGGATGCTCGCGGCTATGGCTGAGCAGACTGGCGCATGGTTTCACATCGATGGCGCATACGGAGCGTTAGCTGCCATTGCTGAGCCGAGTAAGTTTGCGGGTATCAATCAGGCCGATTCGATTTCGCTCGATCCGCACAAGTGGTTGTACCAGCCGCTCGATTGCGGATGCCTGCTGTATCGCATGCAGGCACGGGCGCAGCGGACGTTCTCGCATACCGGCGACTACGCTCAGTCGTACTTCGCCGATTCGCTGGAGAACTTTCAGTTCTTCGATGAGAGTGTGGAGTTGTCGCGACGGTTCCGCGCACTAAAGCTTTGGCTCTCGCTGCGCTACCACGGAGCGCAGAACTTTCGTGAAGCCATTCGCAACGATTTAGATTGCGCCACGTACTTCGCTGAGCGCGTCGATGCCGAGCCGGAGTTAGAGCGCCTCGCGCCGGTGCCGCTGAGCGCGGTGTGCTTTCGCTACGTCCCCGGAAGCCAAGTGTTATCAGGCGAAGAGCTGGATAGCTTGAACCAGAAAATCCTTCCGAAAGTGGTGCGCCGCGGCCGCGTGTTTCTGTCGAACGCGACGATCAACGGCCGCTTCGCATTGAGAATTTGCGTGGTCAATCACCGCGCCACGCGAGCCGATCTTGATGAGGTTGTGAATGAAGTACTGGCGGTGGGCAGGGAAGTGCTAAGCACCTGTTAATTTCGTCTGTCATCCTGAGTCCGTTGCGGCAGACGAAGGGCCTGTTTTCGTGGCCTGTGAAAAACGCTTTTGCTGGCAAAGAAAAACAGGTCTCTCACTTCGCTTGATTTCATGATGACGTTGGCTCGACCGGCCGAGTACTCTGAGTTTTCGAAACACTCAAGGGCTCGGGGAAGGGGCCAACGTCCGCTTGAGTGGGCAGCCTGCCTCCGCCGAGGGGCGGGAGTTCGCATGTGAAGCATGGCCCTGTGGCCGAATAGATGGGTGGCGAAGCAAGCCTCGCCGCTAGATCGGAGACGAGCCTGGTTGAAGCCGTTCAGTTTTCTAATAGATCGAAATGGCGCACCTTCGGCGCGTCGGCGCTCCCGTCTGCCTTGCAACGCCAACGTCGTTATAGACGGATGACAACCAAACTGAGACGCTACCGGCCTGAGCAGCTTCTTGCCCATGCCTCTGGCATCTACTAAACTGCAAGGTTTGCCTTCCTTTGGAGCATCGATGCCTGACCTGAGAAATAGCGGGAAAACCGTAGCTGAATCGCCGATCGCCGAACTGCTCGAGAACGGCCGCCATCCTTCCGATTCGGAGAAGCAGTGGGCGGAGAAGACGCTCACGCCGACGCTGGAGAAGTCTCCGGAGAAGCCCATTGGCGAGCCCACGGGCATCAACCTCGACCAGCATGGCAACGCGCGCTATACCACCATTTCAGGCATGCCCATCCGCCGGCTGTACACGGCTGCCGACCTCCCCGAGGACTGGAGCTACGACACGTATCTGAATTACCCGGGCCAGGCGCCGTACACGCGCGGCATTCATGCTTCCGGCTATCGCGGCAAGATGTGGACTATGCGCCAGTTCTCGGGCTTCGCCTCGCCCGAGGAGACGAACGAACGTTATAAGTATCTGCTGGC
The DNA here is from genome assembly GCA_963846795.1 of uncultured Acidobacteriaceae bacterium. Lineage (GTDB taxonomy): Bacteria > Acidobacteriota > Terriglobia > Terriglobales > Acidobacteriaceae > CAVVDY01. The sequence continues at coordinate 98,273 of CAWJXJ010000005.1, read as the reverse complement.
GTCCGGCAGCATGGGACTGTCCGTGGCGTTCGATCTGCCGACCCTGATGGGCTACGACAGCGACCACGTTATGAGCGAAGGCGAGGTTGGCAAGTGCGGCGTCGCCATCGATTCGCTGGAGGATATGGAGATTCTGTTCAACGGCATCGACCTGGAGAAGACAACAGTTTCGATGACCATTAACTCTCCTGCGTCGGTGCTGTGGGCGATGTACCTGGCTGTGGCGGAGAAGCAGGGCGCCGACTGGAAGAAGGTTTCCGGCACCATCCAGAACGACATCCTGAAGGAATACATTGCGCAGAAGGAATACATCTATCCGCCGGCGCCATCGATGCGGCTGGTGATTGATACCTTCGAGTTCGGATCGAAGTTCACGCCCCAATTCAACACCATTTCCATTAGCGGCTATCACATTCGCGAGGCGGGCTCGACTGCACTGCAGGAGTTGGCATTCACCGTCTATGACGGCGTGGAGTACGTGGAATGGGCGCTGCGCAGGGGGCTCGACATCGACGAGTTCGGGCCGCGCCTCAGCTTCTTCTTTAACGCGCATAACGACTTCTTCGAAGAGATTGGTAAGTATCGCGCCGCGCGCAAAATCTGGTATCGCCTGATGACCGAGCGTTGGGCCGCGAAGAACCAGCGCACCTGGCTCATGCGCTTCCACACCCAGACCGCGGGCGTGTCGCTGACGGCGCAGCAGCCCATGAACAACATCGCACGCGTGGCGATTCAGGCGCTGGCCGCTGTGCTAGGTGGAACGCAGTCGCTGCATACCGACAGCTATGACGAGGCGCTGGCACTGCCAACCCAAGACGCGGTACGCATCGCGCTGCGCACGCAGCAGATCATCGCGTATGAGTCAGGCGTGGCGCAGACCACCGATCCGCTGGGCGGCTCGTACTTCGTCGAGAAGATGACGCTCGATATGGAAAAGGGCGCGTTCGACTACTTCGACAAGCTCGACGCGATGGGCGGGATGGTGAAGGCGATTGAGAAGGGCTTTCCGCAGAAGGAAATCGCCGAGGCCAGCTACCAGTTCCAGCGCGCCACCGAAGCCAAAGAGAAAGATCACGGTTGGCGCCAACGAGTTCGTCGTCGAAGAAGAGTCGCCGACCATTCTCTACATCGGCGAAGAAGTTGCCCGGCATCAGACGAAGAAGCTGAATGCCCTGCGTGCTCGCCGCTCGAACGACGAAGTCCGCCGAACACTCGACGCGCTGAAGAAGGCCGCCGCTCAGGAGCCGAAGGCGGCCGAGAACGGTCAGATCTCTCCGGTGAATACCATGCCGTTCATCATTGATGCGGTGAAGGCGTACGCCACGGTCGGCGAAATCTGCGACGCGCTGCGCGAAGTGTACGGCACGTACGAGGAGAGTGCGTTCGCGTAAAGCGAGCAATTAGCAACTAGCAGCTAGTTTCGGGTGCCCCATTCCGGCTTCTGTTGCCGGGGTGGGGGTGTAACTGGCTGGAGCACACCTTTCAGGTGTGTAGTCACGAGACAATTTCAAGGGAACATACTCTTTAGCGCCCCAGGCGACTTTTCTCAGCGGCTGATGCCGCATGCTATTGATTGCAAATTCTGCACCGCCGAAGCGGTGTCCTACCCACCTCACGAAGTCTTCAGCCCCACCACTCTTGCCAGCTTGGCCTGTCGTTCATCGAACGTCCAGAACCGCTCCGCTCCCAGTTCGAGCGCCGAAGCCACATGCAGTGTGTCGAGGGTTGCCATCCCCGTGCGAGTTCCATATTGCTTGGCCAGTTGGATACAGCGTTCAAATGCTATTTCTGGAAAGCCAACTTCGGCCCACAAGCCATCTTTGCAATGAAGCGTAAGTTTGTTGCGGATGGCTTGCACCTCACTAGCAGAAATCTCTTTCTGAAACAGACCTCGCGCGACGGCGCGCTCCCATTCCGCACGATGCAGCGGTGTAAGCCAAATACGGCCATGCCGCTCCAGCAGTCGCCTCGCGATCCTGAAGTGCTGGTTCGGTATGTAGAGGGAAACTAAGAAGCTCGAGTCGGCGTAGGTGCTCAATAACGCGCCTGCTTACGGTCTTCGAGTATCCAATTCGGAAAGGTTCGATCGCCAAAAATTTCTTTGGCCTGCGCTTCAAAGTCCGGCCACTCCACCTGCTCGGGCTCGGGACGCTCGGGCACAATGCGGCCAAGGACGCGGTCGCGCTCGCGCAACTCGACCGTCTTGCCTGCCTTCAGCCACTCTTTCAGGCGCCGCGTATCCCGTAATTGCCGGAGATTGATGGAGAGGGTGGGGAGCATAAACATAATGTGACACAAAATGTGTCACATCGTCAAGGAGCCCGGGTACATTCAGTAACTACTCTGTTAATGGCACGCGCGTGGAATATCCAGACACCCCTCGGGATGGTTGTATCGCGGGGGCGACCCCTTGGGCTGCCGAGCTGAGTTGACCGCCCACTTACGAATGATGCTGCCGCCGGTAATGCCGCCGCGCCTTTTCGCGATTGCCGCATGAGCTCATCGAGCACCAGCGGCGGCTGCGATTGCGACTGTTATCGAGGAAAAGCCAATAGCAATCGCCCGCTTCGCACTCCCGAAGCTGGTGCAGCTCAGGCGAGACCAGAAGGTCGACCGCTGAGCTGGCGATCGGCCAAAGGATTCTCTCCAGCTTCGGTGCCTCGTCCCACGCCCACTGGTAGCCACCGTTGGCGCGAACGATGTGCCGATGCGTTAGCGACTCGGTAGCGGTCTCCTCAACCGATGAAAGGGCTTCGGCCGGCGCCGAGCCTCCGGCGGCGAGATGAGCAAAAACACGAAATATCGCTTCGCGGAAAGCGATTGCCTTGCGCAGAGTCTGAGCCGCATTTCGTTTCTGGGCGTGAGCTTCGTGTGCAAGAGCATCGGCTTCTTGTCGCGCGATCAGGTTGGATTGCAAGGCGAAGGCAATCAGCTCGTGGTAACTGGTCAGGTGCTCGACTGTTTTCTCGGGGGAGTCGCGGCGGCTTATGGAGTTGGCAAAGTCGAGCGCAACGTGGCCTCCTGAGAGGTCAAACTGAAATTGCTGCGGACGTTGCTCGGCGGACACCCTGCACTGATTGTAACCAATTTGCAAGGAAATGGCGGTTAGTCCGAATTAGGAGCCCTCGTGCTTCTGCCTGTTCTCCATTTCTCGCAACAATTACAATGCGCGCATGTCGCGAGCATTGAAGAAACTCTCTTGTGGCGTCGTCGTCAGTCTACTTTGCCTCGTCCCGCTAAACGCGCAACCTACTCCATCTCTCTCACCGCTAACGCAGAAATACGTGCGCGTCAATTCTCCTCGCGTGGTGCTCACTCACGTGCGAGTGATTGATGGCACAGGCAAACCCGCGGTTGAAGATCAGAATGTCGTGATTGAAGCAGGCAAGATCGCGGCGATTGTGCCAGGGGCGGATGTTCCAAAGACCGACGGAGTGGTGGCGCTCGACCTGCGCGGCTATACCGTTATGCCGGGCATCGTCGGAATGCACGATCACCTGTACCACATTGCGCTGCCCGACCTGGATGCGACCGGAGCATGGGAAGCTCCACTGCTGGTGCCGCAGATGACGTTTTCGTCACCGCGGCTCTATCTCGCCGCCGGCGTGACCACGATGCGGACCACGGGAAGCGTGGAACCCTACGCCGACCTGAATCTTAAGAAGATGATTGACGCGGGACTTCTGCCGGGGCCGCATATTGACGTGACCGGGCCGTACCTTGAAGGGCCGAATCCGTACCTGTTCATGCAGATGCACCAGCTCACCAGCCCCGACGACGCGCGGCAAATGGTCGATTACTGGGCCGATCAAGGCGTTACCTCGTTCAAAGCGTACATGGACATCACGCGCGATGAACTGAAGACCGCAATCGAAGAGGCGCACAAGCGCGGTCTCAAGCTCACTGGCCATCTTTGTTCCGTAACGTATCCCGAGGCAGTTGCGCTCGGCATTGACGATCTGGAGCACGGGTTCTTCGTCAACACGCAGCTTGATCCTGATAAGCAGCCGGATAAATGTCCCAAGACCGCGGGCAGTCCGACGCTGGAGAAGATGGCGCCTGATTCACCCGAAGCGAAAGCGTTGATCGCATTGCTGGTGAAGAACCACGTTGCGATGACTTCGACTTTGCCTGTGTTTGAACACTCGGTACCGGGCCGCCCACCGCTGCGGCCTGATCTGCTCGACGCCATGACTCCTGAATCGCGTACAGCGTTTCTCTATGCGAGAAACCTGCGCGCCTCAAGACCTGCCGGAAACTCCGCCGAAATGTTTCAACGGGACATGAAGCTGGAGTACGAGTTCGCGCAGGCCGGGGGATTGCTGTTGGCAGGACCGGACCCGACCGGCAACGGCGGGACGCTTCCGGGATTCGGCGATCAGCGCGAAATTGAGCTGTTGGTCGAAGCCGGCTTCACTCCCGTCGAGGCAATCAAGATCGCTACCCTGAACGGTGCGACGTTCATGGGCCGTCAGAGTGAGATTGGGTCGATCGCTGCGGGGAAGAATGCTGATCTGGTGGTGATCAAAGGTAATCCGGCGAGCAAGATTGACGACGTGGAAAATGTCGAAATTGTTTTTAAGGACGGCGTCGGCTACGACTCGGCGAAGCTGTTCGAATCGGTGCGCGGAAGATACGGGCAGTACTAAGACACAGCTGAAGCCGTGCATGCGGGCCTAAGCGCTTTAGCGCCGTATTTGTCATCACGAGTCCCCTTGAGGACGAGGGATCTGCTGGTCGTTTCTTCTCGGCCACCATTCGTGGTCGCGCACGCAAACTGCAGGTCCCTCGACTCCTCGGCCTCGCAAGCTCGGCGTCGTCGCTCGGGATGACACCTGGCGGAGGGGCATGGCGACGGTACGCCTGAAGGCATACTCCACCCGCCGGAACTAGCAGACGGCTCTCGCTACTCCACCTGCACCTTCTCTTTGTAGGCGGCGACCTGCACGTTCCAGCGTAGATCCTTGATCATGGTGTCACGCAGTTGCGCCGCAGCGGCGGGCTCGCCATGCACCAAATACGTCTGCTTCGGCGGGCTCTTGAACGTTTGCAGCCACTCCAGCAACTCGGGGGTGTCGGCGTGGTCGCTGAATTCTTCCAGGGAAGCGACCTGCGCACGTACGGGGATGATCTGTCCCAGCATCTTCACTTCCGGCTCGCCATTCTTGATGCTGTAGCCGCGTGTGCCCGGCGCCTGGAATCCGATGAATAGGACCAAATTTCGCGGATCGGGCAGTCGCTGCACCAGATGGTGCAGCACACGGCCTCCGGCAACCATGCCGCTGGCCGACACGATGATGCAGGGGTATCTCGATTCGTTGATCTTCTTCGAGTCATCCTGAGTGGTGTCGAAGTAAAAGTTGGGCCAGTGCAGCGGCGAGCCGTACTTCTTGATCTCGGCCTTGGTGTCTTCGCTAAATTCCTCTTCGTGCTTCAGGAAAACTTGCACCGCCTTGATCGCCATCGGGCTGTCGGTATGCACCGGTACCCGCGGAATCTGGCCGCTCTCCATGAGTTCCTTAAGCAGGAAGAGAAACTTCTGGGTACGTTCTACGGCGAACGCCGGAACAACGACGGTGCCACCGCGCTGCACTGTGGTGCGAATGAGCGCCGCCAGTTCAGGTTTGGGATCATCGTGCGGATGCAACCGGTTGCCGTAGGTGCTCTCCATGACCAGCAGATTGCAGCTCTCGCCTTCCGTTGGTCCGGTATGCACCACGTGTCCCGGAGCGCTGTTGTTGTTGCGCACGCGTCCGATGTCGCCACTAAATAGCAGCTGCTTTCTGCTACCGTTGCTTGTCACAGTGACCTCGGCCATGGCCGAGCCGAGAATGTGCGCGGCACGTACGAAGCGGAATGAAAGCTCGCTGCTCAATTGCGTGAGTTCGCCGAAGGGCACGGGGCGAAAGAGCGTCATGCACTGCTGCGCTTCTTGCAGGGTGTACAGCGGTAGCGCCGGATGGTGCTTCGAGTAGTGGTGCTTGTTGGCAAACTCAGCGTCTTCTTCCTGCAGGTGACCGGAGTCGGGCAGAAGGATGCCGCACAGGTCGATGGTCGCAGGCGTGGCGTAGATGGGGCCGTGAAAGCCCTGCTTGGCCAGGCGCGGTATCCAGCCCGAATGATCAAGGTGCGCGTGCGTCAGGATGACGGCATCAATCTCGCGCGCTGGAATGGGCAGATCGGCCCAGTTGCGCTCCCGCCATTCCTTCTGGCCCTGGAAGAGGCCGCAATCGACCAGCACCTGAATGCCTTGTTTGCCGGTTGGGCCGTCGGTATTGATGAGATGCTTCGATCCGGTAACTACCCCGGCTGCGCCTAAAAACTGGATGTAAGCCAAAGTGGACCTCACTTTCGACCACCCCATTTCACCACGGAGGCACGGAGAAGATCTGATTTGTCATCCTGAGCGCAGCGAAGGACCTGCTTTCGGTGGCGCTGTTAGAACTTTGCTGAGCTGTCATAACGAGGCCGCTTCGCCGGATCTGTTCTCGTCGGCAGCGCGCATTGGCTTTCCGCTGTGGAAAACGTTTCGCCGCAGGCAGAGAGCAGACTCCTCGGTCGCCTCGGCGACCTCCTAATGACAAACACGCAAACAAAGGACTTAGCGGCTTACGCTTCGAGTTTGTCATTCCAGTTTCAACCCCGCAACCGGGGTCAAATGCTCGTGATGACAAACATAAGAGATTCGCCGCGAAAAAACAGCAGGTTCTTCGCTACGCTCAGAATGACAGATCAAATTTTGGTTTTCTCCGTGCTCTCTGTAACCTCCGTGGTAAACCGTTTTTACTTATAACGATTATGGCTTGTTCTCGAACACATAAACATTGTTTCCGGTCTTGCTCTCGGGCACGCTGCCGTCGTTGACCACTACATGGGTAGGCGGATCTGGTACTTCCACCCGGGCGTACCCTTTATCGTGCCCGCGCACCAGTACCCTTACCACCTTCTCGCCTGTCTCGGTTTGCACTTTTACCGGAACCTCGGCCCCGGCGCTGCCCGAGTTCTCGATGGTCACTGTGACTTGATACTGATCTCCCTCGCCATTGCTGCTCAGCAGCTTGCGGGAGTACGCGGTCGTAATGCGAAAATCGGGCAAGCCCCGGTCGCGATATACCCAGTCATCGAAGAACCATTCCAAATCGTGTTTTGTTTGCGATTGAAGCAGCTTCTGAAAATATGTGGGCTCCCGATCCGCCTCAGCACGATAGGCGGCGAGCGCGTGCTGCAGAGCTGTTTCACCCAGCATGTCGTGCAGCATCCAGAACACAAATCCGCCCTTCACCCCCAGGTAAAGCTCGTCAGTCGTATTGAGCAGAGTGTTGTCGGAATCGCTTCTTGGCAAGCTGTTCTTACTCGCTGGCTCGCCGGTGCGTGCGAGTTCCTCCGCCTTTGCCAGCGGCGGTTCGTACTGATCGAGGAACTTCAATGCCGCATCACGGCCGCCGCGCTCGCGACTGAGAATGGCTTGCATAAATATGCCTAGTCCCTTTCGCATCCAGGGACGCGGCGTCGCAAAACGTGCTGCCACCTGCGTGGGCAGGAACAACAATTGTAAGTTCGATTGCGTGGCAGAAATGAGCGGGGTGAAGAGTGCCGCTCCATCCTGATAGGGATTGGCGTCGGAATCGGTTAACTCGATTACGCGAATGGGACGGTGAAACGGGTGCGGCACCCACGCATCGAGCAGCGGTTCGCTGGCTTCGGCGGCTGCCGCATAGTCTTTCGCGATGACTGAATGCTCGGGCGTAAAGGTGATGTCGATATCAGGGTGTGAGAGCGCATCGCATGTCGAGAACATTGCGAACGCCGGCGTGGTGTTCTGCAGTTTGTACGTCTCGAGCGTGATGCCGCGCAGTTGCTGCTGCTCCTGGGAAGCATCACCAGGCGGAGCATTCGGATCGTTGGTTTCGCCGCCCACTGTCCAGTATCCTTTGCCGTTAGCGGCATTCGAGGCGATGCAAGGTAGCGGCGGTTTGGCGGGAGCTGTGACGCCCAGATAAGCAAAAAAATCGCTATTCCGATGCCGTTCCTTCCAAACAGCGATTGCGTCCGAAACCGCATTACCCTCGCTCATGCTGACGGCGTCAATAGATACCGGATACCAGACAACGTTGCCGAGTCCGCGCACTGCGGTGAAAGTTTCGCTAATCTGGTCCCAGTCGCTGTGCAGCGCCAGATCTTGCGGCAAGCCCATGCGCGTCAGGCGAGTCGAGTCGGGCGTGATTTTGCCGCCATACTGAACGTCGATGGCCACACTCCCACCGGGCGGGACTGGTTTCTCCAGCGTGACGATGGCTTCCGACAGGACGCCGGTGTGGTCGATGTCGGAGGTGTAGGGCTCACCCAGCCATTGCAGCTTGCGCTTCGGTGGGGCAAAGCAGTTGCAATCCAGGGGATCGTCGTCGGTGCCGATGTCGTTCCACTCCAGGGACGACGAAATCTGCAGCGATACATTCTTCTGTGGGACCTTCGAATCGTTTCGCAGTACCAGCCGGCCATAGGTGACGGCGAAGACGTGCGATGCGCGGTCCACCTGCACGTTAAGACGATAGCTGGTGATGGTGAAGGCGTCGCGATCGAGCGAGTACAGATCTGAAGGCGCCCGCCAGCAGAAGCAAGGCGAGCAGAAGGTTCCATCGTTTCATTTGCGGCTTTGCTCTTGGCGGCTTTCTCGACGGGCTTTGCGGGCGCTTGCGCGGCGCGACGTTGACGGGCCACTTCGTACATCACTACCCCTCCGGCGACAGAGACGTTGAGCGACGGAACCTCGCCCAACATAGGTATCGACACCAGGAAGTCGCAGCGCTGGCGAACATGCTCGTGCAGGCCTTTACCTTCGGCGCCAAGAACCACCGCGCAATTCATCTTGTAATCGACCTCGTCGTAGCTCTGAGTGCCGCGCTCATCCAGGCCGACGATCCAAACATTGCGGTCCTTCAGCTCTTCGAGCGTGCGCGAGATGTTGGTCACGCGTGCGATGGGCAGATGTTCGGAAGCTCCAGCAGAAGCCTTGACCGCGGTGCCTGTCAGTCCCGCGGCGCGCCGCTCGGGGATGATGATTCCGTCAGCGCCTGCGCCATCGGCGGTGCGAATCAGCGCGCCCAGGTTGTGCGGATCTTCGACCCCGTCGAGCACAACGATGAAGCTGTACTCGCCGCGATGCTGCTCCAGCAGCGTGTCGACGTCGGCATATTGTTTTCCGGTGGTGACCGCGATGACGCCCTGATGGGTGTTGGTGTTGGCCAGGCGATCAAGCTGTTCGCGTGGAAGAAAGCGCACCTGCACGCCGCTGGCGCGGCAATCGTCAATCAGGCGCTGCACCCGTTCGTCATGCCGCTCGCGCGCGATGCCGACGTACTCGAAGCTGCGCGCGCCTGATTTTAGCGCCTCGCTGACCGCATGAATGCCGTAGAGGACGACCATGTGCAATCAAGTGTACGACAGCGGCCGCGGACGCCGACGCATTTGCCACCGCACAGAAAAAGAATCAACCACGGATTGACACGGATACCACGGATCGGAGCACAGCTGGAGAAAATCAATTCCGATCCGTGCTAATCCGTGTAAATCCGTGGTTCCAAGCTTTTATTGTTTCTTGGGTGTGAGGCCGTCCGGGCCAACCGCAGCCTCGCCCGGCTTCAACTTGCGGCAGCAACCGAAGACGATATCGCCGGTGGGAAGCATAGTTTGGGCGCTGAAAGGGAACTGCTGCTTGCGCTGATTGTCGACACAGGTCTTCTTGTTGATAGTGACGACCAGGTGATCGCCCTGGCCGTTAGAATTTTCGCCGGTCCAGTTCCAAAGGTTTTCGCTGGGAACCCAAACAAACTTGCCGTTGTAGAACGAATCGGGCTGGTTGATGCCGAGCCGGCGGGCGCGGCCCTGCTGCAATTGCACGCTCCATCTGGGGCCCTCGCCGAAGCAGACCATGTCGGGCGCCTGGTTCGGGATATCAACCGGGGTAGCCTGGTCGTTTTGTTGAGGTGTAGTGAACTGCGCGTGAGCGGGGATGGAACAGCAGATTGTAGCCAGTGACAAAAACAGCACAGCAATGCGCATGAGGGCTCCTGGAGATGAAAATTGAGCTTCTACCGGAACAGGCGGCCGTGTCAATCCTTATTGCCGGGCGATGTCGCGCAGGCGCGTGCAGTGGTTTGCACATCTCAGAGTTATACTCGGTCAGGAATTCTGAATGGAGCCGGAATGGCAATCTCTGCACTTGTCATCGATGACGAACAGTTGGCGCGGGAGGAGCTCGCCTATTTGCTGAAAGATGCCGATGTCGACGTCATTGCGCAGGGCAAAAATGGGGTGGAGGCGGTCAACCTCATCAAAGAGCTGTCGCCCGACCTGGTCTTCCTTGATGTGCAGATGCCCGGACTGGACGGCTTCGGGGTCATCAAGAAACTGCTCGACAAGAAAGTGCCGCTGCCGCAAATCGTCTTCGCGACTGCCTACGATCAATACGCAGTGCGCGCCTTCGAGGTGAACGCGGTCGACTACCTGCTGAAGCCATTCGACAAAAAGCGCGTTGCGCAGGCGGTGAACAAAGCACGGCAGAAGCTGGAAAGTTCTCCCGCAACCGAACAGATTGGCACCATAGTAAAGCTGCTGGAGCAGCAACAGAACCGTACACAGACAGCCAAGGTGCTGTTAAAAGCTGCCGGACGACTGTTTCTGGTGGATCAGAAAGATATCTGCTACGCTTCGATTCAAGACGGCATCATCACCGTCGTGGCGGCCCACATGGAAGGCCAGTCGAACTGCCGTACGCTGGAAGAGCTGCTGGACTCGCTTAATCCCAATATGTTTTGGCGCGCGCACCGCTCGTATCTGGTCAACATCAATCGCATCAAGGAAGTCGTCCCCTGGTTCAAGAGCTCCTACCAGATCCGCATGGACGACAAGAAGCAGGCGGAGATTCCCGTCAGCCGCGCCCAGACCAAGCGTCTGCGTGAGCTGTTCGGCCTGTAATAAAGACAGATTCACCACAGAGGCACGGAGCACAGGGAGAGCTGAGATCGGTCTCGCTCTCTGTGCGTGCCTGGCTGCTGCAGAGGAACCTTTCTCGGCTTCGGCAATGTGGTGACAACGTGACTCGTGGTACTTGGGAAGACCGGCTGATGACGCAGAGACGCCAGCCTTCCTTGTTTTCCTCCGTGTACTCCGTGCCTCCGTGGTGAATCCTTCTTTCCATGTCGCAATAAAAAGCACGGCCCGAAGACCGTGCCATTGCAAATAGGTTGAAAAAAGCTATTACAGGATGCGGCGGCGGATGGCGCCAACCACGCCCACCAGGCCGGTACCCATCATGAGCAGCGTGCCGGGTTCGGGAACGGTGCCAAAGCCGGTGACCAGGCCGTAGCCCGGGGTGTCAGCAACGCCGGTCGAGCACTGGAGGCCGCTGGGGCAGTACACGCGCTGGAACAGAGCTCCCGGGCTGTGTACGTCATAGTAGATGTTGGCGGGCGTGCTGATGCCGTTGCCCACAACGTCGACCAGCAGATTGCCGCCATTCGGGTCATAGTTGAAGGTCTGGCTGAAGTGGATGTCCAGCGTGTCGCCGAAATTCCACGACTGCTGAATGCTGCCGCTGAACACCTGTGTATTGTTCGCACCGATGTTGTCAGCAAAGGTCGGGCTCAACGTCCCAACCCCGGCCGAGGTAGTCGAGAGGCTAACGGTGTAAGTGCCGCTCGGGGTTGAGCCGGCGCCGCTGTTGAACTGGGTGTTGTAGAGATAGATGTCCGAGATCTGAATCGCACCACTGAAATCGGAGCTGGCATAAACCTGCTGATATTCGGCGTTGTAAGCCGTGCCAAACGGGAACGAGTTGCCTGAGCCGCTATCTGGCGGATTGCCGATAATGATCGTATCGGCCAAAACCGGCAGGGCAACCAGACATAGCACGAGGCAGAAAATCGCCTTCTTCATGGTTTCCTCCTGAGTTTTCAACTGAAACGCACGTAATTACGCACAGGGCCGCTCGACGATACAGAAACTGCCCGCTCCACCTGTCGGCGGTAACGCACAATTATCGAGGGAAACATTCTGTACTCTGAACAGCCTTCCCCGCAAGAGGAACTTTGGAACACCGTCGGGCCAGGTAGGAATAGGATGTAATATTTACTCTGTTGAAAAGCTGGGTCGCGCCACCGGCCCGCCATTCGGCGAGCCGGAAATACTTGTTTTTTAACGATCTGGAGCGGCAATTGGAAGGGGCAGACACTCAGACGACAGCGCGGATAGATCGAGTATCACGTTGACCGCAGCCCCACAGTCGCGAGAAAATACGAATAAGATTCGCGTTCTTATTCTCGCGGGCGCGATTCCGGAGAGAAGCCAAGGATGGGTGTACCGATTTCGCAGATGTGGACGGTTGCTTCGTATGTGCTGAAGCAGCGGGTCAAGGGACGCAAGCGCTACCCGCTCGTTCTGATGCTGGAGCCGCTGTTTCGCTGCAATCTGGCTTGCGCTGGGTGCGGCAAAATTCAGTACCCCGGTCACGTGCTGCGCCAGCACCTGTCGGTGGACGAGTGCATGCGCGCAGTCGACGAATGCGGCGCGCCCATGGTGTCAATTCCCGGCGGCGAGCCGTTGCTGCATCCTGAAATCGACAAGATTGTCGAAGGGCTGGTCGCGCGCAAGAAGTACATCTACCTGTGCACCAACGCGCTGCTGCTCAAGCAGAAGATCGACCTGTTCAAGCCCAGCAAGTATCTGACGTTTTCGGTTCACGTGGACGGTCAGCGCGAGCACCACGACTTCTCCGTCTGCCTCGACGGCGGATACGACAAGGCGCTGGAAGGCATGCGTGAAGCAGTGCAGCGCGGCTTCCGCGTGACCACCAACACCACGCTCTTTGACGGCGCCGATCCCAACAGCGTGCGCGCCTTCTTCGACGAGATGATGGACCTGGGCGTGGAGGGCATGATGCTCTCGCCCGGCTACTCGTATGAAAAGGCCCCTGACCAACAGCATTTCCTGGGACGCGATCGCACCCGGCGGCTCTTCCGCGCTATGTTGGCGAACCGCAAAAAGAACTGGGTCTTCAACCAGTCGCCGCTGTTCCTCGAATTTCTAATGGGCAAGCGCGATTATCCGTGTACGCCGTGGGGCATGCCGACGTTTAACCTCTTCGGCTGGCAGAAGCCCTGCTACCTGCTGCAAGATGGCTACGCCGATAGCTTCGAAGAGCTGATGCAGGCGACGGAGTGGCACAAGTACGGCTACGAGTCGGGCAATCCGAAGTGCGCCAATTGCATGGTGCACAGCGGCTACGAAGCTTCCGCAGTGAACGACACCTTCATGTCGTGGAAGGGATTCGTGGCAACGGTGAAGGCGACCTTCTCGAGCGAGTATCGTGATGCTGAAGCTGCGGAGATGCTGAAGGAAGAGTATCGCCCGGTGCACTCGGTGGATCCGCTGGTGCAGATTGGCGCGGCTGACTAAGAGAAAGAACTCACCACGGAGACACGGAGAACACGGAGTAATCTTGAAATTGATCTCTCCGTATATCGTGGCGGAATGTCCCGGTAGGAAGCGCAGGTCAACGTTCAGTCTCAAGAGCCTTTAGAACCGCGACCTTCATTGAGGGTAGCTCGTCTTTCGCGGTATTCCAGATCAGCTCGTCATCAATGCGGTGGTATGCGTGGCGCAGAATGTTGCCCATGCCTCGAAAGCCTCGCCAGTCGGGGCCCGGTGCAATACGCTCCCCTTCTTCACCCAGCCTCACAGCAGCTTCAGTGATTACCTGCATTTGCCGTTCGACGGCAAACTTTGTTCTGAGGTCCGTCTTGTAGGCAGCGAGATTCATACCGGCCAAGAACGTTTCGATGTGAGTGATGGCTTCCAAAATATCGCGCAAATGTGTCGCGTTGTCTCTAAAAGGCAAGGATGGCCTCGCGCAGGGCCCTCGACCTGATCGGTTCCTTCATCCACTCGGCCGATGAGAGATCCACATCCACGCCCAGTAACTCCGAAAGTCTGCTCTGTATATTTCCAACCCTGACCAATGAGAGGCGTTTGGACTTGTCGAATTCAGCAAGCAGATCGACGTCCGAGTCCTGCGAAGCTTCATTCCTGGCGACGGATCCGAATAGCCTGAGATGCACAATGCCAGCATTTCTTAACTCGCCTTCGTGCTCGCGCAGAGTCTGGATTACGTCCGCTCGATTCATGCGCCTATCCCGCCCGAACCAAGTCGATTATTCAAGCAACGCCCCCTCGGCCCTGGTAGGTCCAATCGCGTATTCGCTCCCATGACGCGCCGGAGAGCGCCGGTTGCTGCCCCTTTCCTCTGTAAGTTGCCCTGCGCAGCCGGAAAGCGGTTCGTTCTCTGCGATCGGCTAACACCGGACGAAGTCCTAGCGTCATCAGCGCCCGCAAAGTAGCGTTTACCCGTCGCGCTATCTTGAGGGCATCTTGCAGAAGGCTGTTACTCAGAATCGTCATCTTGGTGAAGCTAGCCATATCATAGGATCGGGCCGGCTGTCGATGCGCGATGAAGAACATTGTGGTGAAATACTCTAATGTCCGAACCGCAGCACATGCATAACGAAGCTGTCGCACCCGGCCAAGAGCGCGAAGAAATTCAAGGCTGGATTCCCGAGCTTGCGTCGGAAGAAGACGTTCGCGCGGCGCTGGAGAAGGCATTCGATTATCGTGGAGACGTGACCATCACGCGCAAAGATGGATCGAAGGTCGAAGGCTACATCTTCGATCGGCGGAGCGGAAAGACGCTGGCCGATTCCGTGGTGCGGCTTATTCCTAAAGATTCCCACCAGAAGATCGCAGTTCCTTACGCCGAGATCGCCGCCCTGGTCTTCAGTGGACGCGACATGGCCGCCGGCAAGAGCTGGGAAGCCTGGCTGAAGAACTACTGGGAGCGCAAGGCCGCCGGCGAGACCAACATCGGAATCCAGCCGGAAGAGCTGGAATAAGGCGTTTTAGCTAAGACCTGACCTTGTTGAAAGCCTAACCAAAGCTCCACGTCTCCGGACACCGAAGAAAAAGATTTGGGGATTCTGAGGGCAACGAGGATTTCGCAACAGCTAGGCCGATGGTCGATGCAGATCGTTAGAGCAAAGATGAACTCGTCCCGAAGGGACAGCATATCTAAGCCCAGCGTTTCAACGCTGGGAAGCATGGTGTAGCAAGGCGAGTCCCGGTAGGGACGACATATGGATCATCCGAAAACGTACCGCTCATCGTAGGTGGCGCCGGATCGGCGGAGCAGTGTCATGAACTCCTGTTCGAATGTCCATTTGCGATGGTGCTCCTCTTGCCCGCCAATATAATTGGCCACCGCCTGCTTGCGTGATTGGCTCACCCCAAAGGCTCCGTAGCCTTCCTGCCAGGCGAATTTCACGCCGTGTTCGCCCAGCCACCGCGAACTGTTTCCTTTCAGATCCTGCACGGCCTTGGATAGTGCAAGCGAGGGATTCAAGGCGATGAGAAGGTGCACGTGGTTACTGGTTTCTCCGGCCGCAAGCAATGTCACCTTCTTTGCCTGGGCGATGCCTGTTATGTAGCGGCAAAGCTCGCTGACGTCAGGTATGAG
Organism: uncultured Acidobacteriaceae bacterium; assembly: GCA_963846795.1. Taxonomy (GTDB): domain Bacteria; phylum Acidobacteriota; class Terriglobia; order Terriglobales; family Acidobacteriaceae; genus CAVVDY01. The sequence continues at coordinate 82,711 of CAWJXJ010000005.1, read as the reverse complement.
GTTGGCGCGCTCCTTGGTGCTGAAGACGACGTGGACGAGAACCCAAGCGTGGGTGTGTGACATGGTTGCAGGCTATTTGATCGCTCTGGATTGAATCGGTGACGCACGGCACGTTGCAAAGTTCATATATCGTCCCTGGCGGGACTCGTGGCTTATTCGCGACTCGACCCAGCCCGCCGCGGCGGGCTGGGCTTAGATATGCTGTCCGCTGCGCGGACGGGTCACTGGGAGTATTGAGTGCAATGGCGATGTCAGGCAAGCTCCTCGTCTCCGGACACTGAAGAAAGGGATTGGGGGAATCTGAGTGTAATGGCGATGCTACGCCAATGGGGAGGTCATGCCCGTCCCCGCAGGGGACAGCATATCTAAGCCCAGCGTTTCAACGCTGGGAAGCATGGTGGGTACAGATTCGAGTGCCGTAGGGACGGCAGATGCCTTATCCGAACACGTACCGCTCATCGTAGGTCGGCCGGGTGGCCCGGGCAACGCACACGAGGGTGCCCCATGCAACCTTCGTTTGGTTGCGTGGGGATTTTCGCGCGCCGTGCCTCAGCGTTCAAGGGACTACGATACTTCCTGACCAGAAGCGACGAAAGTGAAAATCCCCGCTCAACCAACTGATGGTTGGACGGGGCACCCTAAGATATCGTGATCATCCAGAATGCTTCCTGGGCCGCCCGGCCCGATATAGTCAGCCACAACCTCTTTTTGAGATTGGCTGACGCCAAACGCTCCGTAACCTTCCTGCCATGCGAACCGAACTCCGCGCTCTGTTAACCAGCGCGAGCTGTTTCCTTTTATCTCCTGCACCGCCTTCGACAACGAAAGAACCGGATTCAAGGCGATGAGAAGGTGCACGTGGTTACTCGTTCCTCCGGCCGCAACAATGTCACCTTCTTTGCGCGGGCAATGCCAGTTATGTAGCGGCACAGCTCGCCGACGTCAGGTATGAGGTTGGCGCGCTCCTTGGTGCTGAAAACGACGTGGACGAGAACCCAAGCATGGGTGTGTGTGACATGGTTCGAGAGTATCTCAACTATTACTGCCGTTTGGTGACGTGCGACACCATGCGCTGTTCATATATCGTCCCTGGCGGGACTCGTGGCATATTCGCGACTCGACCCAGCCCGCCGCGGCGGGCTGGGCTTAGATATGCTGTCCGCTGCGCGGACGGTTGTCGAGTAAACCGCGGACGCATCTGCGTCTGGAGTGGAATTCGCAGCCGATGGGACTGGCCGCTGGAAATCTCGCGTAATGTGGTTACCAAACTACGGAATACCACTTTCGTAACTTGACAAGGGATTTGGCGTCTCCCAAGCTGATAGCTTCAGAGGTTGTTTGGTGAAATGACCGAGGTATTTACGTCACCGCGCAGGGTCCCGACTCAGAGGCGCAGCCAGGAGACGGTACAGCGAATCCTGGATGGCGCACAGTCGGCGTTGGCGCGAATTCCGCTGGAGTTCCTGACAGCGAACCGAATCGCCAAGGAAGCCGGGATGTCGGTGTCTGCACTGTATCGTTTTTTTCCGAACAAGCAAGCGGTCCTCGATGCGGTGGCGATGGAGCATGTGAAGCGGATTCGAGAGTGGCTGGAAATACGTGTGGTAGCCCCCATGAAGCACGATACGGAGGGGAGTGTACCGAGGTTTAACCCGATCGAGTTTCTGGAAAACGTGATTGATACCTATATCGCTTATCTGGACGCGAATGTCCCTTTTCGCGTTCTTGTGTTGGGGCGATTGAGCATTGCCGGGGAGATGCCAAGGCGTGCGTCGCCCATTTCGGGGCTGTCTTGGGTGATGAAGAGCTTCCTGGTCGAGCGGATGCGAGTACCCAACACTCCGGAGCTGGAGTTGCGGTTGCTGGTGCTCACCGAGACCGTTGAGCGGCTGATTAGTTTCGCGTATGAACAGAACACGAGCGAAGCGCGGGGCCTGGTGCTGCAGGAGATGAAGCGCATGCTCACAGGGTATTTATTCGTGCGCGGGTAAAACCCCGGGTAGAGCCGGCCTTCAGGACGGCGTCCGTGGGGTTCTCAAAGTCGCTCGGGGCTGCGGCGGTCATCGTCATGACCGCCGCAGCCCCGACACTAACAAGCGCACGCAACGCGGCGCTGAAGCGCCGCTCTACCCGCGCGCAGGAGCTGCACTGGCTCTATTGTTGCGCCAGTCGCTCAAACTCTTCCGCGTAGCGTGGCCAGAGCTTGTCACCAGCGTAGGACTGTGCGAACGCCTGCCCGCGCTGGCCCATACTGTGCCGCAATTGATCATCGCTCAGCAGGCGTACGATTTGCTGCGCCAGGACGGTAGCGTCTCCGAACGGGACCAGTACTCCACCCTCGCAGCTCGTCACCAACTCACGCGAGACAGCGATATCGGCAGCGATAACGGGCTTGGCATTTGCCCACGCCTCGAGCAACACCAGCCCTAGCGATTCCACGCGAGACGGCTGCACAACCACGTCGGCGGCGGCTAGCAGGTCGCGTTTTTGTTCGTCCGGAAACGGAGGAAGATTTGTGAAGCGCGGCAGGTTTGATGCATTCTGAGCAACATATTCGTCAAACGCACGCAGGCTTGGGCCCGCCATCACCAGCGAGGCCGTCGAGGCAGAATTCCAAAGCTGCTTCATCGCTTCGATCAGTGTGATGGATCCCTTTTCGTATGCCTTCATGCCCAGATGCAGGACGATTGGCCCGGTGATACCGTGCTGTGCACGGATGCGTTCACCATCGCCCCCGGTGCTGAGCTTCATGTCCAAACCCAAGCCGTACACCGCGAGTTTTTCAGGAGCTACGCCCAGTTCGGTCAGCTTCGACTGCTCGGCCGCAGTCATGCAAAGGACGCGCCGGCAGTGTTGCAGCAACTCGATTTGGTAGGGCTGCACGTAGTGCTTCGTTACTTCGCTATTAGCTTCTTCTCCCAGATGCGTGCATGGAGTAGCGATGACGGGAACCTGGTGATATTCCGCCGCTTCGATTCCGGCATAGATCAGGTTGTTGTAAGGTAGAGGGCCGACGTGAAAGATGTCAGCGTTGCTGCTGTGCAATGCGGCGCGTAATCCGGGAACATGAAACGCAGGCCGCCAGAACTGGGCCTTCCAGCGCCAATAGGGAACCAAGCCGAGGATACGCGTCGCACGCCGTGCCCACCGCTTGTAAGACACCGGAAAGCGCCGAATGCTGACGCCGTCTACCGTCGAATCACCCGCAGGATAGGTTTTGAATCCAGGGAGCCAGAGCGATTCCAGGTCTTGCGCCGTGGTGGTGAAGACGGTGACGCGATGGCCCCGCTCCACCAGGCAGCGCGCAATGGAAAGCATCGAGTTTTCGTAGCCGCCTCGGTAGGGGTGAAAGCGCGGCACAACGAAGACGGCGTGCATCAGGAATGAATGTTAAATGATGAAGCGGATCGGAGGAGGTCCCGGCGTCAATGGTTCGGCGCAGTCAGGTCGGTCATACCCCGCAGGACATTGAGCTCATCATTGCTGAAGTTGCTGCGATATTCATTCGAGTTGAGGAGCTGGTTCCGCTGTCCGGGCGGCAAGTCACGCAACTGACGGTACGCCTCGCTGACCTTGCTCTCACGGTCGGGCGGCATGGCCTTTAGCCTCTGAAACAATCCCTGGGCCTGCTGTTGCTGAGCCGGAGTGAGGTGCTCGAACATCTCCATGCGGTTCAAGATCCTGGTTTTCTGGTCGGGAGGAAGATTGTCGAACCGATGCAGGCGGTCGATGAGCTTCTGCTGCTCAGCGGGGGAGAGATTGCGGAAGCGCGGGTCCTGGCGAAGCTGCTGCTCCTGCTGCGGCACCGGCTTGTCCCAATTCTGACGTAGCCAATCGCCGCGATGGGGCCCGGGGCCGTTCAGGTGGAACTGGCCTCCAGTCTGGGCATTGGGATGGCCGGATGGCGGAGAATCATTGCGGTGCTCCTGCCAGCCGGGACCGGCGAGGCAGTACACCGTTCCTGATGTGACCATCAGGCCGAGCAGAATGATTCTGTAGAAACGCACGACTCTTTCCTTTACTCCGTCTGCGATTGTCCGTCAAGAGCGGCAAATTCGGAAAACAAATCGGCGTGGCCGTCCAAGTATTGCAGGTCACTGACGGCCGTTGCGGTGGCGGTAGGCCGAACCACTCCGTCATTACCTGCTATGGTTGTCCGCCCCAGGTTGAAGTGGCCGGATTCCAGCAGGCCTGCTCCCAGGGCAATCAGAGCGGCAGCAGCGGTCGCCACCATCGGACGACGCATCCAGCCAAACCACGCGACCGAACTCTTCGCCGCTTCTTCCCGCGCGCGAGCGCGCAGGCGAGAAGAAAAGTAGGGCGACGGCTCCGGGGCTTGCCACTCGTCGAGCAGGGCCATGGTTTGCTGAAATGAGGCCAGTTCTTCCGAGCACGCCGTACAACCATGCAAGTGCTCGCGCAGGCTGACGCTCATGTTTCCCGGTCCGCTCAACACTGCTTCCATCAATTCCGGACGAAGCTTTTCGCAATTCATAATGCCACTTCCTGCACACTGCTAAATAAACGACTTCAAGGTTTCGCGCAAGGTTTCATATGCGCGAAACAGTAACGACTTGGTGGCCGACTCGCTCAACTTTAGAACGGCGGCAATCTGCTTATAATCGAGCCCCTGATACTTGTGCATGATCACGGCCAGGCGCTGACGCTCGGGCAGGGCCTCGACGTGTTTGCGGATCGCATCCAGCCGCTCGCGCCGCAGGATTGCCTGCTCGGCGTTGAGGCTGTGATCGGGCACATCCACCGTCATGCCGGTTTCGGTGTCCGGCTCATCGATACAGACCGTGTTCTCGGGGCGCTCGTACTTGTTATCGCGCGCGTGGTTCACCGCCAAGTTGGTCGCGATGCGATACAGCCAGGTGGTGAATTTGGCGCTGGCCGCATACGTCTGACGCGAGCGATACACCCGGAGAAAGACTTCCTGCGCCAGTTCTTCCGCGACCGACTGATTGCGCGTCATACGATACATGAAACTGATCATCGGGCGACGATATTTGTCGACAAGATAGTCGAACGCATAGTCGTCCCCCGCGGCCACGCGGAGCATGACCTCCGCGTCACTCAGCACCTGAAGCATGCTCGGATCGCTCAATCGTCCCTGATCCACCACGACCGGCAATGAGGCGCCAGCCTGCGGGGATCTCGCCCCTGGAACAACACGATTTAACGCGATGCTGCCCACATCGCTTGTAACCCCGTTACCTGTCGAAAGTTGTGCGTTGTCGAGCCACCCCGGAGCCTTAGGCTCCGGGTCACCGGAGAGCACATGGCGCTCGGCGTCTATGGACTGCTTTGCCCGATTCAATTCACACCAATGTGCTACACGAGCAGCAGCACAAGTCAGTATTATGCACCCTGAGGACAATTGTGGCTAAATCCCTTGGCTCCCTGCCGAAGCTGACCTTGTGGGCGTTGGTGCTGATTGCGACGCCAGCCCTGGCACAGCAACCAAACGCAGCCGCTACGGACGATACAGCGCAGGTGCCAGCCCAAGGTGCCCAGCAGCCACTCGACCTGCAAGAGGCCGTCGCCCAGGATGTGCTGGAGCCTCTGCATGCTGGTATGGAAAGCCGCGATCTTAAACAGGTCCTCTCCGTGTTCGACTCCCAGTCGGTACCGGGTTTTGCGCAGCTTCGGGATGACATCAAAGCCATGCTCGATTCTTATGTGGCCGTGCGATTCCGTTACGAAATCCTGCAAGCCACCTCGGACGACCATCACGCGTCGATGACCTGCGAATTCGATTTAGATGCGACTCCGATCGACAGCGGTCGGCTCCCCACCCGACGCAGCACACAAATGCGGCTGAAACTGACGTTGACAGCCAAGGGATGGCGAATCTCAAGCTTCAGTCCGAGCGATTTCTTCGCCCAGTAGTGATGCACCCATGAAGCGTGACTATCCCGACCGGCCCATCATCGGAGTAGGAGGCGTCGTGGTGAGCCACGGGCGTGCGCTGCTGGTGCGGCGCGCTACCGAGCCGCTCAAAGGTGAATGGTCGGTCCCTGGAGGCGTTCTGGAATTGGGTGAGAAGCTGCGTGACGGGGTGCGGCGCGAGGTGTTGGAGGAAACCGGACTGGAGGTCGAGCCGCTACAGGTGCTGGAGGTCTTCGACAGCATCTTCAACGATGAGCAGGGACGCACCCAATACCACTACGTGCTGATCGACTACCTGTGCAGCGTCATTAGCGGTGAGGCGTGCGCGGGGAGCGACGTCAGCGAGGTGAGGTGGGTGACGGAGGACGAGCTTGCCGCGCTCGGGCTTCGGGAGTCCATCGAGCGGGTGGTGCGGAAGGGGCTGGCCTGCAGGCCGCGGGGCGGCGGGTGACCGACGCTCGACGAGGCGCTGCTCCGATTGCGAGTGATATGGGGATATTGCGCCAACTACAGCGCAGCTTTCGCAAGTCGTTGTAAACTCTTCTGCGCAGGATCTTTTCGCAAGTGCCCCCGTAAGGAGGTCGATATGAAGACCATAGCTCTGCTCTATTTAGGGCTACTCCTGATGTTCGGCACGATGCTTGCGGCCCAAACACCGGGCCCCTGCCTCGGAGTGTCGGGAACGGCGTACGTAAACTGGCCGCAGTTTCACTCCGACGTCTGCCACACGGGTTACAACGCGAGCGAGCTTATTCTGAGCCCCACCACGGTTGGAAACCTCGCATTAGATTGGCGGCGCTACATTGTTAATCCCGGTTATTACTTTGTGTTTTCTTCGCCAGCGGTGGCGAACGGAGTGGTCTACGTCGGCTCCGCGGACTTCACCGTCTATGCGCTAAATGCCGTGAACGGCAATCAACAGTGGACCTACACCACCGGCGGCCCGGTGTTTTCCTCGCCAGCGGTGGCCAATGGGGTGGTGTATGTCGGCTCCATCGACTTCAACGTCTATGCGCTGAACGCCGCGACCGGTGCGAAGCTGTGGAGCTACACAACTGGCAGCCTTGTGAAGTCCTCGCCGGCGGTGGCGAATGGGGTGGTGTATGTCGGCTCCGATGACGGCAACGTCTATGCGCTAAACGCGGCGACCGGCGCGAAGCTGTGGAGCTACACCACGGGCAACGCGGTGGAGTCCTCGCCCGCAGTGGCGAATGGGGTGATGTATGTCGGCTCCGACGATGGCAACGTCTATGCGCTGAACGCTGCGACCGGCGCGAAGCTGTGGAGCTACGCCACCGGCAGCACTGGGTATTCCTCGCCCGCGGTGGCGAATGGGGTGGCCTATGTAGGCGGGGGCGGCAATGTCTATGCGCTGGATGCCGCGACCGGCGCGAAGCTGTGGAGCTATACCTCGGGCAGCGACGTGGAGTCCTCGCCCGCAGTGGCGAATGGGGTCGTCTATATCGGCGACGACAACTCGCACGTATACGCACTGAACGCCTCAACTGGAGCTGAGCTATGGATCTATAACGCCGAGACCTGGGTGCAGTCTTCACCCGCAGTAGCGAATGGGGTCGTCTATGTCGGCTCCGACGACAGCAATCTGTACGCGCTCGACGCGACGACCGGTGCCAAACTGTGGAGCTACTTCACCGGCAACTTGGTGCATTCTTCGCCCGCGGTAGTGAACGGGGTGGTCTACTTCGGCTCGTTCACCGGGTATTTGTACGCCTTTCATCTGCCGGGGAAGTGAGACTGTTGTGAACAGGCGATAGCGCTCATTGTCCTACCGCAGCGTCAATGAGTGATATGGCGATTCATCGCCATTACACGCAACTTCTCCCACTGACTAGAATACGAGTCCCCAGAACTGAGTTTTCCGCAAAGGTGTCACGGCGTAATCTTAAACACCACTCCGCACCCGTATTCCCAGCAGTAGTTCTTGCCCCCGCTTATGGTCGTTCCGTAAATCGTTCCGTCAGCGTCGATGATCAGGGAGCCTTCTTCAGGCCATACGCCATCGTCACCGCCGGTGAAGTCGTGCAGGTCGGTGTAAGTCCAACCATCATCTTCTCGCGTAAGCTTGAACACATTTCCAAACTCGTAGAGCCCATCGTACGCGGTCATGCCATAGAGATTACCGGCGGAATCGATGGTCATCTGGGCGCTTGGGCCGCCGGTACCATAAGTTCCAAGAAAGCCGTAGAGCTGGGTGAATCTCCACCCGTTGCCGATTGGGGAGAGTTCGAACAGGGTGCCGCCCCCGTCGCTGACGCCCCCTGGACCGCCCCAGTATGTAGCTCCCAACAAATCGCCCGACTTGTCGAAAAGAACCTGCGTCGGCCATGTTCCGTTATCGCCCCCCTGAAAGCTGTAAAGAGTCTTCTCCGTCCAGCCTGAGTCCGAGCGCAGCAACTCGAAGATGCCGCCAGAGCCGTAAGCGCCTGCACCGCCGCTGAAGTAGATATTTCCCCTGCTGTCCAAGGTCAGGTAGTGGCTGTATCCGCCAGGTTCCTGAAGCGAGAGGCCAGCGCGACGGATGATCTCCTCTATCCAGGAGCCATTCTCGCGCTTCAAGCTGTAGATGACGCCGCACCCTGTGGTACCGCAACCTTCGACGCCGCCGCCCCACACAGTGGAACCGTAAATACTGCCGTCGGGACCGAGCGTAAGGTACAGGGGAGCAAGCCCGTCTGTGCCGCCGTGAAACTGGTACAGTTCGGTCTTGCTCCAGGTGCAGGATCCGCTATTGCAGGCCGGAGTGAGTTTGTAAACTGTGCCGCAACCGTACTCCGGCCCACAGTACGGTGGTGACATATCGCCGCCGGCGCTGGTAACGCCATATAAACTGCCGTCAGGACCGAAAACGATTCCTACCGGCCCTGCCCCGTCAGCCCCACCCTGGAAGCTGTAAATCGGCTCGATTTTCCAGTCGTTACCGGAGCGAGCGAAGCGGAATACTACGCCGCAGCCATTGCCGGGGCCACCGCAGGCAGGACTTCCACCGTAATTCGCGGTGCCGTAAAAGCTGCCGTCGTTAGCTCTGATCAAGCTTGACGGGTGACTCCCATTCGCGCCCTGCTCGAAGCTGTAGAGCACTTGATAGGACTGTGCCGCAGCTTTGGGTGACGCAATCAGCGCGAGTGAAAATGCAGCAGTCGTAATTGCCGCTGCCCAAACTGAACCGAAACTTGCCGTGCGGTCTTTCCATGGGCGCATACATCTACTCCAAATCCAGCAACATTGCTGAATGTGGATGTAAGCTGCTGCTGCGTAGTTGCCTGTCTTGTTGCTCCAGCCTAACTGTTGCTGTCAGGCGATATCGTCACAAAGCGGGTGAAACGAATGAACCCGCGTCACTTGGCGCCGGTGTGAACCCCACTACGAATTGCACGAATTGACGGGGTTGGCAAGGCGCTTCCCCGTCCGTATGATGTGGCACTCAGGCTGCTGACCTCGTCGCATTCACGGAGCCACCCATGCCTACTAGCCTTCGACTTGCAACCCTCTTGCTCGTACTGCCACTCATCACCCCTATCGTTTGCGCACAAAACGGTACCTGGACCTTTGCTGTTTCCGGTGATGCGCGCAACTGCGGCGATATCGTCATGCCGGCCATTGCGGCAGGGGTGAAGCGCGACCAAGCGGCCTTTTACTGGCATCTCGGGCGATTATCGCGCCATTTACATGGTCGATGAGGACTACCTCGCGCTCCACCCGAAGACGAACATCATCGATTACGAAACCAACGCGTGGCCCGATTTCATCCAGCACCAGCTCGCGCCCTTTGGCGATCTGCCGGTCTTTCTCGGGAAGGGCAACCACGAAACCATTCCGCCCAAGACTCAGTTGGACTACCTCACGCAATTCGCCGACTGGCTCGACACGCCGACGCTGAAGAAGCAGCGCCTGGCTGACGATCCTACGGACCACCAAGTTAAGAATTACTACCACTGGATCGAGCGCGGCGTCGACTTCATCAACCTCGACAACAGCTCGCCCAGCGACTTCGACAATGCCCAGCTCAAATGGTTCCTGAAGGTGCTGCAGCGCGACGAATCCACGGACGCAATTCGCACCGTGGTGCTCGGGATGCACGCTGCCTTGCCCGACAGTCTCAGCGCCGGACACAGCATGAACGACTCAGCCCAGGAGACCGCCAGCGGACGCCATGCCTACGCCGCGCTGCTGGACTTCCGCAACAAGACCCACAAGCACGTTTACGTGCTGGCCAGCCACTCGCATTTTGTGATGGACAACATCTATGCCGACGCCTGCCATCCCGGCGCCGACGCGCTGCCCGGCTGGATTATCGGCACCGCCGGTGCTGTGCGCTACCGCCTGCCTCCGAATCTTGGCAGCGCAAAAACCGTGATGACCGACGTGTACGGGTATTTGCTCGGGACGGTGGCTGAGGACGGCACAGTTCAGTTTGACTTCAAGCAGGTGAAGCAGGGCGATGTTCCCGCAGAGACCGTGAACGAGTTCACTGCCGATCAGGTGAAGTGGTGCTTCGAGCAGAATAAGAGCTCGTATGTAGTCGGAAGCCCGACGTGCCCGGTGCCTCGACCGCAGCAATAATTCAGCCGCACGGGCCGGACGAGTAGAACTCTCCGTAAGTCTGTTCCCGCGTTAAGAATGGTTAAGCCGCCTTGCGGGTCAAAACCCTATGAAGCCGAGTAGCTTACGGCCCCGAAACTCCACCGCCAGCAGCATCGAAACTGCCTTTAACCTCGTCTAATACGTAGAGGTTAAAGACAAAGAATATGAAGCTGTCATGGTGGAAAGCCCTTGGTGGGGTGGTCCTGGCAGCAATGTTGAGCGTGCCCGCCTGGGCCGCGAATGCAGCGCTACCTGGAACTCTGAACTACGTCGAGGGACAGGCAAACGTTGGTGATCAGTCGCTGAATTCCAAGCAGATTGGTTCCGTAGAACTTCAGCCCGGACAAAAACTCGACACTCAGAACGGGAAGGCAGAAATCCTGCTCACCCCTGGAGTGTTCCTGCGCGTGGGTGACAACGGCGCAGCGCAACTTGTTTCATCGAGCCTGACGAATACTGAAGCTCGGGTCGATAAGGGCCAGGCGATGGTAGAAGTCGCCGAGATTCACAAAGACAACCTGCTGCGCATCGCCAGCGATGGTGCAACCACGCAGCTCCTGAAGGATGGCCTGTATGGGTTCGACGCCGATAACGGCGCCGTTCGGGTCTACAAAGGCGAAGCGCTCGTAAACGAGGGCGACCAGATCGTCAAGGTGAAAAGCAGCCACGAGGTCGATGTGAATGTGGCCGGCAAACTGAAGTCGCGCAAGTTCGACAAGAAATCGTACGAACAGAGCGATCTCTACCGCTTCAGCAATCTACGCTCTGAGTATCTGGCCGAAGCCAATGTTGATGCGGCTCGCAGCTACTACGCTGGCGGCCCGGGCTGGTACGGACCAGGTTGGTACTGGGATCCGTGGTTCGTGTCGTATACCTGGATTCCTGGTAACGGAATCTTCTATGACCCGTTTGGCTGGGGTTACTACTCGCCAGGATTCGTAGGCTACGCGCCTATCGTTTACGGTGGCGGATACTATCCGTACCGCAACGGGTACTACCATCCGCACCGCTATGGGTACAACCATCGCCCCGTGCCTGGGGTAGTAGGGACGCAGCATCCGGGAGTGCCGGGAGTTGCTGGGCCACGGCCAATGAACGCTTACCACGCCAGTGCTCCTGCGGGACACTTCGGAGTCATGGGCCCTGGATTCCATGGAGGCGGCGGTGGCTTCCATGGTGGTGGAATGGGCGGTTTCCACGGCGGTGGGTTCCACAGATAACTTGCGATGACTGACGCTGTTCGGCATCGCAGAAAAAAAGAAAGCCTCGTCGAGGGCGAGGCTTTTTATTTGAGCGAACGAATCAGGCGTAACTCGATCACCAACTTAGAGGCATCACAGCTTCTTGAGCGCCTCGATAATTTCTTCCGGTTCAGGAGCGCGGTTCAGCGCATAAATCTTGGCGAATGCGATCTTCCCCTGCTTATCAACCACGTAGATGGCGCGTTCGCTGACGCCCGGCAGCGGATCGCCATCGCGCAGCAGTCCATACTTTGCCACCACATCCCCGTGCGGGAAGAAGTCGCTGGCCAGAGGCAGGTTCAACATGCCAATTTCTTTCTTCTGCCAGGCGGTATGGCTGGGAATGGAATCAACGCTGATCCCTATTACGTCGGCGTTATAGCCTGCAAACTTTTCGAGTTCGGCGTTGAAAGCCGGCAATTCGGCCGTACACACAGGCGTCCAGTCGGCCGGATAGAAAACCAGGACCACGTTCTTGCCGCGATAGTCACTCAGTTTGACACGCTGCCGAATGTTGCCTACGACTGCCGGCAAATCAAAGTCCGGTGCGTCATCACCCACGTTCAAAGGTGCCATCTTTCCCTCGCCCCAATTCGGAGAACTTCGATTCTACGGGGCTGCCTACCCGGCGGCAAGCGAGCGGTCGAATTGTCACGGGATTGCAACAAAGCAAACGAGCCGGTAAGGCGCGGCATCGTAAAGAGCGTGGCTCCGCAGAATGTTTGATCGAGTTAACGAGCGTAATAATATGAAGGGTTGAATCTTCACTTCCTGAGGCCCCTATGTTCGGCAGCAAATACAACTACGAAGCATTCCAACGCAACCGTTTACTCCGCGACTTAGCGGCCAGCCAGCTTGGTGGCGCGCCGCGTCCGGGCGACCGTGCTCCCGATTTTGCGGGGCGCACTTTGCAGGGAGACACGGTTCGCCTGAAGGACTTCCGCGGACGCAAGAATATTGTCCTGACCTTCGGCTCGGCTACTTGTCCGCAGACGGCGGGTTCGCTCCCTGGTCTGAACGACCTTTACGCGGATCGCGATCCGAATGTGGAGTTCTTCTTTGTGTACACACGCGAGGCGCATCCCGGCGACAAGCTCGGGGCGCACCGCTCGCACGAGGACAAGGCAAGGGCCGCCGAGTTGCTTCGCGACGCCGAGGGCGTGGACATCCCGATCATTGTCGATGAGGTCAACGGCAGCATTCATCGCAAATACGGTAAGCTGCCGAACCCGACGTTCATTATCGATAAGAGCGGGCGCATTGCGTTTCGCTCCTTGGCTACGCGAGCTTCGGTCATCAATGCGGCGCTTGACGAATTGCTGGAAGTGCAGCAGGAGGAAGGGAAGGATCACGCGATCGTGTGCGACGGCGAAGACCTCTCCCTGCCGTCGCCGCAACTGCTGCTGCGAGCGCATCGTGCATTGGAGCGTGGCGGACGACGCAGCATTGCCAACTTTCGCCGCGAGATGGGATTGCCCGGGCGCGTTGTTCTTATCAGCAGCCGCCTGGCGGGGCCGATCGTCGAAAATCCTGGCAAAATCGCTGCCGGCGCTGTTGCCGCACTATTAGTGCTCGGGCTCGGCGTATGGGGAGGATTTGCGCTTCGGCGTAAAAGGCTGTCGACGTATCGCAGTCCGTATGAGTCGCGTAAGTTTCAGCATGGCCTGACTGACGCTGACGGATACGAAGCCGTCGGAATCTAGTCTTCTATTGCGGTTCCGAAGTCTTGAGAAAGAACGCCTGCGCCTCGTCGATCTCGACGGCGAACCTCTGGGCTAACTCTTCTTTCGAGGATCGCTTCCACAACTTGCGCTTGTCGAGGTAATGCTGCATGCGGTCGAGCGGGTCGCCGCCTTCTGGCTGTGGCGTCGGCGGCTGGCTATTAATGAGGGTTGGGCCCGACCCGGCGCGCGCGCGGTGAATCGATTCCTGGGCGACACGCCACATGGCGACGACATCGCCACCGTCCACCGTGATTCCGGGGATGCCATAAGCTGTGGCACACTGGCGGGCATCGTTTCTTCCCATCGCGGTCGGGCGCATGCTGCTGACAACCACAAAGATCATTGGCAGGCGCTCGCTGGCAGCGATGGTCGCGGCTTCGTGCCAGTATCCCAGTGCGTTGCTGGCTTCCGGTAGCAGCAGCACCACCACGTTCGACGCCTGTTCCTTTTTCTTCGCCAATGCATAGCCCGCCGCGAAATTCATCTGCGCGCCGATGGTCTGTGCAGCAGGAAGGAGATGGATAGGGCTGTTGGGCGCCTCCGGCGCGAAGGCAAGGTATTCCGAGAGCATGCCGTAGAGCCCTGCAAAGATAAGTCCCAGCGGCTCACCGGAAACAATGCGCGTGGCAAAAGTTAGCTCCGACGAAATGGCGTCTCCAGGGCGCAATTCGATCATGCTGCCAATGACCGTCGCCTCCAACCCGCGCTGCAGATTCACCGGCAGCATTAGCTTTTGCGATTGCGCCAGTTGCTCGATTCTCTCCTCGACCATGCGACAACGCAACATCGTCGAATAGAGCCTGCGCAGCATCATGGGATCGGAAGGTGACGCCGCGACTTCGGGACCGGGAACGATTCCGGTGGAAGCCGGAACGGCGATTGAGCGCGGCACATCTGGGTTCTCGATATTTCTAGAAGTGGTTGCCATGCAAAGCGGCCTTGAGATCGAGTTTGTATTGTAAGGGAGAAATGAAAAAGCGGTGATAACTTCGCAGAGAATACGCCACCGAAAGTTTATTGGTCGATGCGAATGTTACAGCAGGTTTTCCAACATTAATGTGAATAGGTTGTGGAAAAGGACGAATATCGCGCGGCAAGTGCGCATTCCCACTAAAGCGGTAGCAGAGTGACTCACGCCATGTGCAACTCGGCAGCTTCGTAATTTCGAAGCACCGACATGGTACGCTGACGCCGTGAAGCTGCGACTCGATCGGCTGCTGGTGGAGCGTGGACTGGTTCCATCGCGAGAACGCGGGCAGGCACTGATTCTCGCCGGTCGCGTGCTGGTGGATGAGCAGAAGGTCGACAAGGCGGGAACGGCGATTGCAAGCGACGCGGTGATTCGGGTTCTGGGCGACGATCTTGCTTACGTCAGCCGCGGCGGATTGAAGCTGGCTGCGGCACTCAAACATTGGGAAATCGATGTGCGCGGAGGCACTTGCATGGACGTGGGTGCGTCAACCGGCGGGTTTACCGATTGCCTGCTGCAGAACGGAGCCAGCCGAGTTATTGCGGTTGATACTGGCTATGGGCAGATGGACCTAAAGCTGCGTTCAGATTCTCGAGTGCGGCTGCTGGAGAAGACCAACGCGCGCTATCTCACTCCGGCGCAGCTTTGGCCTGGCGATATGCCACGCGATGCCATCAAGGTAATTGCTATGGACGTTTCGTTTATTTCAGCGACGCTGGTTCTGCCCGCCGTCATCGAATGCGTTCGTGCCTCGGGCGCAACGCAGTTTCATCTGATCACGCTGGTAAAGCCGCAATTCGAGGTAGGGCGCGAGCAGGTAGGTAAAGGTGGTATTGTTCGCGATTTGGAGGCGCAGCAGCAGGCTGTGCGAAAAGTGGCGGCAAACGTGGAACAACTCGGGGGGAAGGGGATCGAGTCGATCGAATCGCCGATATTAGGCGGGGAAGGGAATCGCGAATTCCTTCTGCATGCCGTATTCGCGGCGTTTGTACCAACTGCTGCTGTACACTGATTTCCTCGCACAATGAAATCTGCCGCGATTGTCTCCAAGCCGTCGAAGCCGGAGTTGGCCAGCCTGTTACCCGATCTTCTCGGCTGGTTCCGCCGGCACGGCTATCATCTTTACCTCGATCAGGAAACCGCCGGCTACGTAAGCGATGGCGCGGAAGTCGTGCCTCGAACGGAAGTCGGCGATAAGCATCCCGACTTTGTCCTCGTACTCGGTGGCGACGGGACGCTGCTGTCAGCGGCGCGCGCGGTGGCCCACGCTGGGGTTCCAATTCTCGCGGTGAATCTGGGCTCGCTTGGCTTCCTCACTGAGGTGCCGTTGGCCGAGATGTATTCCACGCTCGAGGCAGTCAACCAGGGGCAATGCCCCCTGGAAGAACGAGCGGTTCTGCAATGCCACGTAATCCGCGCTGAAGAACCCATTGCGCAGCAATTTGCGCTGAACGACGTTGTCATCAATAAGAGCGCGATTTCGCGTCTGGTCGATTTCGACTTGCTCATCGACGGTGTCTTCGTCTTCAGCTACAAGGCTGACGGTGTCATCATCGCCACGCCGACCGGTTCCACTGCGTATTCGCTGGCGGCAGGCGGCCCGATCATGATGCCGTCGGTATCGGCATTCGTGGTGACGCCGGTGTGCCCGCACTCCTTAACGCATCGTCCGCTAGTCGTAACCGACAAGGCAGAGATCGAACTGCTGGTCGAAAGTGGCCATGAAGAAGCTTTTCTGTCGATTGACGGACAAGTTGGAATGCCTGTTCTCCAGGGCGACCGAATCATCTGCCGTCGCGCCGGCCACAACGTCAAGCTGATGCGCGTCCGACGGACCTTCTTCGACGTTTTGCGAAACAAGCTAAAGGCCGGCCAGCGCTAAACAGGAGTGGCAACCAGAGTCGGCGCTCACCTGATTTGTGCCAGATCCTTAGTCAATGCTGGCGCTGGCAGCAGGACACGGTGTGTGAAGCAGAAATAGTTTGGGCCCGCTGCAGAAGCAACGGACCCACGAATCTCCTTCACAACGATTGTTGGTTAATGTGCCACCGCGGCAAACAGGTCGGATTTCAATAATGCCTGGAATCGTTGATCGTCGGTCTTGAAGTGCATCTGGACCATGTCGTTGCTGCTGTCTATGCTCGCGTTCTGCAAGGCCAGCTTTTCCGTGTCGTTCCCCGACATCTTGCGATAGATCACTCCGGCCTTCACCAGTGACGCTAAGCTCGCCGCCGTCATGGTGTCGGAAGTCTTGATATTCAAATCAAATGTGACACCATTCTCGAAGTTCATCATGTAATCGGAGGCAAGCAGCCGCTTCTTGATGACGTCGTAATCTGTCAGCGACGAGGCCTGTCCCAGCGCCGACTTCATCATGTACTGGGTGCCGAGCTGGTCGAGCGTGCTCCAGATCGTCGCTGAATCGACGCCCGTGATCAAATCGTTCATCGTGTTGTTTTTCTCGATCGAATCCGCTCCGTTGTCGCGAACGTCAATCGCTCCATGCAGGGCGGAAGTGTCGCCGAACACGATTGTCGACGGATCGAGAAAGGCCATGTTCATGCCCGATCCCATGGGATAGATGTAGGTGAGCAGGTACTTCTCAGGCTTAATCTTCTTCAGTCGCGCTTTCTGCAAAAACTCTTTCTGCTTGAACGGGCCTTGCGCGATTCCGATGCTGTAGAGCGCGTTCTTAGCGCCGCGATAGCTGATGAACGTCAACTGCTCGGCGTCCTTGTCGGGATCAATTCCCGTCGCGCGCAATGCTTGCTCGAACTGCTTGAGCGTGTCGGGCATGACGCGATCTTTCAATGCCCGGGCGCTTGGGGAATTGCGCAGCTCGCGATAATCCACCGAGATGATCTGCTGAATCGCCGACGGTATCACAGTGCGTGCGCTACTGCTAAGGGGAGCTGCTACTGCGCTTTCTCCCAACGCGGAGACGAAAGCCAGGGCGAACGCGAGATATCTCATATGTCTCATTAGACTCATTCTAGCTGGAAATGTAAGGAGAGATGCCGGGCAAATCAGCTCTGTTGCTTGCTCGAACCGCTTATCTCCCGATTTCACAGCGCATGACCTGAACTGGGACCCCACGTCACTGAGGATAGTTTGGATTGGCCGTCGCTGCTTTTTGCTTCTCCTTTTTCTTGCTGATAGGGGTAGTTTCGGCGGGAGGCGGGCACTTTTCGCCCAGCACTTCGAAGCTCGTCGCTTGGAAGCGCCGATCCTTCTTCTGGTTGCTGGCCGCTTGCGAACTCGTGGGGGATTCCTGAGACTCGGCGGCGGGAACCCATTGTCCTGTGAGCTTCACTTTCTGCCCCGCAGCGCTTCCCAGATCGGTCGGACCCAACACCTGCACTCCAGTACGGTGTTGCATGCTGTTCAGCAGGAAGTGCCCATCCGGATAGGGACCGGCAATGCATCCTATGACGCTTGAGCTCTTGGCTCCTGTGGGCTTGGTTACCCGATCGCCGCTAATCGCGCTGTTGTCCTGCGTTGCACTCGCGGCATTACTCTGCTTCTGAGATGGCGTGATAGAAACGGAGGGAGATTGAGTCGGAGGGCTAGAGCTTTGTGCGCAGGCCGTTAGGCTCAAACTGATCGCGACTAGCATCAATGCAAGCAGTTTATTCATAGCAGAAGTTAGATGCCCGATTATCGGCGATCGCCCGCATCTTCACAAACGGTGCAGCGGCGCCGTCCGTCCAGCGCCGCTCCATTCCCTCCTCCTTAGTTCGTCCTCTTCGTTTAGGCCGCGGCGGCTCCGTGAGCTTTCCAAAGCAGACCGGGCGGCGGGACGATATCAGCAGCGGAGACTAATTCGAGGGGGCCGCGGCGGCTGCCGCGTGGCTTTGGAACAAAGAGACCAGAGTGGGGATTGCGGCCTGGGCGAGCGCCGCGGCTACGGCTTCTTCCTGCTGCTGCGCCGGATCAACCAGGAACTGCTGGGCAGCGGCAGAAGCGAGAGTAATGGAGTCGCTTACCCCTTGCTGTACTGCTCCCGACTGGAATTCCGACACCACGGGCTTAGCGGCGCCGATGACGTTGATGGCGAGCGAGAAATACTGCACAAACTTGGCGAACATCTTGTGAAATTCCTTTCTTCAGTTGAAAGACGTTAGAGGTTGAGCCGCCCGCGCAAGGCGAGGCGCCCTTCAGTTCGCGGGCAGCGCCCGCAGATCATTCGTAGGGATAGTCGATGTGCAGCAGCATCGAATAACGCGAATACTTCGGAGGGTTTGACGCATCGTACTGGCGCAGATAGTAGTCCTGAACTCGTGACAATCGCGGAATCGTAAAGGTTTGCGAAGGGAAACGGCCGGCTAGATTGCCGTTGCTGCCTGGCCCCCATCCCCCGTCCGACCGTCGCACCTCAATACCTCCGCCCGGCGGTGGCGCCGTGCCGGCGTCGATACTTACCTCGGTGGCGATGATGTTGGTCACCTGCGCCGCTATCAGGGCTGGCAGATATAGCGATGACGACGGGCTCGTAACGGTAAATATCGTCGTGAGCGGTTCCGGCAGCAATGCGGAACTGAAGTCCATGGTCATCGCCGCGGCAGCGTAGTTTGTGAACTTGACGGAATACTGCGACCGGTCCTCGTCAACTCCGAGAACCTGCACTTCGACTTCTTGAACCCACGCGTTGAATTGCGCCTGCCACGATGGCGTCGACACCTGAACCAGCATTCCTGGCGTAATGTCGCTCGCCGGCAGCAGATCGCTCACGATGTCATACGATCCTAACCAGGCGGTCTGCGTGGCGTCGTCAAGCAGGGCGAGGGCGGCGTTCTCGCAATCGACCGAGCCTGGCGCAGCCGGCAGCTTCAGTCGCTTTATGCAGCTGCGTTGACCGTTGTCAGCTCCTTTGTGATGAGCGTTGATGCTGTTCGTGTCCTGCACTCTGGCCATCGCGCGTGCGCTGCCGCGGTAGCTTACGATGATCTCCTCGTTAGGATCGGGCGGATATGGCGGATAAAAGTGCAGATATCCCGACGACGTGACGTAGCACTCACCACCATCGGCCAGGCCTCCCCCGAGCCGCGTACGAAAAGATCCACCCGTTTTCATGCTGCGGATCTCCGCCGCCGCGGTCAGCGTAACCCGCGTGAATGACAGATCGAAGCACGCGCTGCTGCCATCCACAACTGCATAAACGCCGAACGAAGGAGTGCTCCCCTGCACGTCGTCGTAAAGCGCCGTGGCCGGGGCCGCCAGCGTTGCCGGGTTGTTGGGATCGACATCGTGCACCGAGAGCACAAAGCGAACGTTCCCTCCCACCGCGTCCCCTCCCCGTTGATTATTAGGGCCATGAGTCGACGAGTAGTAGCTTTGGTGTTCGCGGTGCGCCTCGTTGGCTAACACCTCCGTCGCAAAGGCATACAGATGTCCTGGAGTAGTCGTGATCACGCTTCCTGTTGGAGCGCCATTGACCAATGCCTGAATGTTGCAGTTGCTGCCGTTAGGCGTGATCTGAAATCCCGCAATGCAGGTTGCGTTGCTGACGGAGCCGTTGTAGACACCGCCGATTGTTGCCTGAGACGCTGCATTGAACGACACCTGCCCGTGCTCCAGGCGCAGGCCTCCGCCCAATTCGAGCTGCTCCACAAAGTTGAGCGTTACCGGCCCATTCAGATGTAACGTGCCGGATTGCACCGTGACGGTGTGGTTCGGATCGGTGAGAGCCCACAATGTGGGAGTAAGGCCGGGACCTTGGTAGCTCTCCTGAAACAGGGTGCTCGATTGTGCGGCATAGGGATCCGTGGCGAGCGCAAAGCTGAGCGCCAGGCCGTCCCCAAGGAAGTAGTTGCGCACATAGAGCTCAGGCTCTAGTTCGCCAATAATAGTTACATCGTTGCGCAACAAGTCCGGTGCAGCGACCGCTAGTCCATCTGGCAGGAACTTTGTATCGCTCTCGCCGATGCTGAAACTCTGCTGGCCTAGCGGCTGCAAAGTCAGCTTGCCGTCCTGGACCGTGTAGCTGGCATCGACCATTGTCGCCAGTTCCTGCGCATGTTCGCTCCAGCTCTTCTGCGCATCGGTGGCAAACTGGTACACGTTTGCAAAGTCTTGTACGCCCGACGTGTCCAGCACGCCCGGAAGCGCATCATTCGTTATGGTGCGCAGCGCGTCTCCCGCACGGCGCCAGGCAAATGGAGGACGAATGGCCAGGGCGTTACGGTCCAGCAGCCACGAATCGTCTTGCGCCACCAGTAGATATCGCCATGCCCGCGCGGTTTGCCCGTATCCCAGAGTTTGCTGTTGCGGAGCCGCGGACAGATATCCGGTAAACAGCTTGTAACCGTCATTCCGTTGCAGGATGACGCGGCCGCCACTCGCCGGTATAGCGAAGCTCGAATCGGCCGCCGCCAATGTCGCCGTCATCTGCCACGCACGATTTAGCTTGCGTGTGATTTTGGGCAATGCGGTAGCGTCCAGGTAGGGTGTATAGTCCTGTGGCCCTCGATTGTCGTTGTTATCGATGGTAAGTTTCATGGAATTTGCATCTCATTGAGCGTGCCCGAACGCAGATGAGCGACGCTGAAACCGAGTACGTGATCGAATTGCAGATGCGCCTGGCCGAAAAGCTGCAGGCGTTGGGTTTTGGCGACGATCCGCGTGCGCGCGATCTCATGCATCACCTGGCTGAAATCGCAGCCCGCTGCCGCACCTTCGAGCAGCAGTCGTTACCTCTATTCACTGAACTTGCGCCCGAGCATCGCCGCTCCTTCGCTCAACTGCTCATGGAGATTAAAGCGGACCTCGACGCCATTCAGGACTCGATCACCGACACCCAGCCCGCGCTGCAGGCTTTGTTTGATCACCTTGTGCAAGAAGAAAAGCGATCGGTTGAATGAAAGGGCGCGTGCGAGCATCGTATTAGCACGTGTATTAGCGCGCGGTGCATTAGGGTACGGTGCATTAGGGTACGGTGGAAGCACCACGCTTTAGCGTGGTGAACTCGAAGCCCTCACGTCCCGCGGACTTTAGCCCCGGCGATTCAAATTTCAATACGCCGCCGCGTACTCAGTAGGGAAGTAGCTCCGATAACACAACACCGTCTCGCCATCGTTTGCGTCGGTCGTCGGAAGCGCCCGCAAACTGGCGTGCAACATTGTGTTGAAGACTGGTGCTGCCCAGTCCCGGCGGTCTTCACTAGTGCTCTGCGACGGCTGCAGACGCGGGTAGTAAATGCAGATCCTGCCGCCGGTCTGACTCGGGATAACGAACAGTGCCGACCATTCCTGGAAGAAGCTGCCGCCCTCGCGGTCCACAAATGCCACGACTTGTTGCACGCCCATACCGGTTTGCGCGCTGGCGATCAACCGCTGCGACAGGCCGAGTTGATTGCCGGCTATGGTTTCTACCCGCGAGAGATTGAAGGTGACGCGCCGCGTATAGTCCTTGTGCATTGCCGGATCGAGCGCCGTTGCCAGATAAGCCGCCGGTGCGCCGCTGCCTATATATCCCGTCGATCCGGTGTAATCGAAGTCGCAAGCAACCAAATCTCCGACGGCAAAGTTACCCATCTGGCCGGGATCGAGCACGATGCTGTAATCGCTCGAACCATCCAGCGCATACGATGCAGGAATTGCAGCCCCGCCGGAGCCCTGCGGCACACTGGTCCGAAGCGTTGCGAGCACGTTCATCTCTTGCGTGCCGCCGGCCACAGCCATTTGGACCTTTCCCCATGATTCACAATCGAATTCAACCAGCGCCTCTGGCTGCGTTCGGTATTGGGTGCTCACCGTAGCATGGGGGCCATTGCGTAATTCTTCGTACTTCGTCGTCGATTTGCGAGTGAAATTCTGCACCCATCCCAAATCGAGAAACGGTGGAGGAGCCGGGCTATTCAGATCGAATTGCCCTTGCGCTGCCGGGTCGAATGCAACAAAAGTCCCGCTGGTACGATCGATTGGCGCAACATAGGCGCGTACTCCTTGGCTGAGTGGCGTCATTTGCGATCGTTTGGCAAACATGTCCACGCTCATTGCTGGTTAACCTCCGGATAGAAGAACACCGTCACCAGGGCTTGCCGTCCCACTTGTTTGGCTTCAACCTTTAAAGGCTCCAGCTTGGGCGCCGACCAGAAGATGTACGATGCGAGGTCGACCGGCGAGCCGCTGGAATAGTCGTTTTTATGCGCCTGTGCCGGTGCGCAGATGGCCAGCAGATCGGCATCCAGAGCACTGAGCTTTCGGCCGCGATCTACTCCTCCACTGTCAGACTGCCCTGAGCAGGTGTAGCCGATCATGCAATCCATGGCCATCAATGTGCTCGTCGCCGGCTGCACAGGGTGGGCGCTGCCCCAGTCGAGGTAAAAGGCTTCGTCCTGCCGGGACTGCGCGCTAGGTGGCTCGTTCTCCGTTACGACGATTGCCGGCCGAGTAGCCCCGTCGATGACTATGGTTAGGTTTGGATCAACCTGCACTAGTCGATCGCGCAGTGCGATGTAAAAGGTGTCTTTCGTTGCTTGCATGGTCTACTCCGAAGCGAAAATACGATAGAGGTAGTCGGCGCCTGCATATTGGTCAACCAGAACGCTGTCGATATGCAACAGCTTGTCGCCGTAAACCAGCGCAACCGCTGTTAGCAGCCAGCCCGCCATATCAGTGACGTTGTACATGCTCACCGCTTGCTGAACGGACTCGGACGAGAGCCTGACCTCATAGCGGACGGTCGGCTCGTGCGCTGCCGAAACTGTCAGCACCACCGCCGGCGAGAGCGGTATATCCTCCACTGTGGGAGTGGTGATGCCGAGCTGGCTCTTGGTGTCGCCGGCGCTCGGCTCTGCAATGCGAAGCGACACCTGTGTTGCTCCCAGCGCGCGCACCATGCAATCTGCCGTGCGCTGTGCCAGGTACTGCTGCCCGTCGATTTGCGGTGAAGAAAAATGCGGATTCTCCATTTCACGCCGCCTTCTGCGCCAGGTAGGGCGCAAGATAGCCCTTAACCGTCTGATCCAGCAATGTGTCGGCGAAATACTCCAGATGCATATTGTTCAGCGTGCTGGTATGGACGTTGAGTGCCGGCGTAGCTTGTGCGTTGCGAACGATCTGCGCGCACGCGAACTTTACCGGGTCGGGGATAGTCGCAAAGCCGGCCGTGTAAGTGATCTCCAACTCCTGAAAGGCCAACCCCAACGGGTTGGGCAGCCAGGAAACTTCGCCGGTGTCGCTGAAATAGTCCATGCTGGTTACGTCAAGGTCGACCCATGTTCCGGGCAGGGCGAACACCAGGGACACATCATTAGCGATATCCCACAATGAGGTATCCTCCCCCCGTCGGGGAGGGGCATAGCGTCCGCGCGCGGAAATCAGCGGCGATTGGTTCTGGCCATCGACAGCTAAGGGCAGATACGTCAAACGAACGCAGTTGCGTCCCGGCACCAACCGCATGCGCTCAGTGAATTGTGAAACTCCCAGCGTCGCGCGCCGGCAGTAAGCGTCGATTAGCGATGAGGCCGCTCCTACCCACGACGCCGCCGTCGATGCCTCCAGTCCGTAAGTTTCGTATTCGGCAGGATCTAAGTAGTTCATGACTCCCACTCCTCGTGTTCCCAAAAAACAAGAATGGGGCGGAGTTCCCGCCCCTTCGCACTGGCCTTGATACCGCGCGCTGAAGTACACGGATTATGAGCAACCTGGTTCAGCAGCGCGGTCCCTCGTCTCCTTAACGGTTGACGACGACCTTGTAGTGCGCGTAGCTGGCGCCCTTTACGACGACGCCGCCAAACTTCACGACCACCATCTGCGATGCCAGCGAACTCGGCGTGCCCAACTGGAAGACGCGCGGCTTGGGATCGGTGAGCCAGTGGTACTCGATCATGTCTTCGCTCACGATGAACGCAGGCAACACGGCGGTCCCGCTGCCCGGCGTTCCGGTGTAGGGAATCGACCAGTCGGGAATCAGCGGCAGGTCGCCCGCCTGCGTCGAGAGCGTCTTCACCCGTAGGCCGCCCGCGACGTCAGTCGTGGTCAGCACCACATTGAACTGTGCCTTCAACTCGCGATCAATCAGGTCGAGCAACACCGGGTTGGAGTAGATCGCGGTGGGACGCACCTCGTAATTCGAGCTGGCCACCATCTGCGCGATAGTCGACTTCAGGTTGTCGACGATCGGCTCTGCTGTGGTAATCGTCGTCACGTTGCCACCATCGTTGATCTGGTTCATCACGCCGTAATACTGCGGCGTTGTGGGATCCGACAGCGAAGTGTCGTTGCCCTGCCACAGGTTCACGTCATGCGTACGCATCAAGCCTTCCACCGAGTCGGCCAGGTCTTTTGCCTGCAAATAAGCGAACTGACTTTGCTGCGTGCCCACCTCAATGTCGAACAGGTTGTAGTTGATCTGCGATACCAGGCACTTCAGCGGCACGCTGTGCTCCGACCGTGTGGGAGTTACCAGCGTGGGCGTAATGTTGCGCGGATCGACGAATCCATGCGTCGCATCCGGCGCCGGAATCGCCGTCTCCTCAAAAAAGCGCGACGGATGGCCTGTCGCCGGCACCTGCTTGATGCGCTGGCCGAACACTCCGCGGCGCAGACAAATGTCTGTGATTTCGGTCTGGTAGCGATCGATCTCGATCGCACCCGGGCCCATGAAATCGGCTGCTGACTGCAAATTGACGAATTGTGCTCTCATATTGTCCTTTCGAAAGGAAATGGCGGCCCATAAGCCGCCATCGTTGTAGTTGAAGTTTCTTAGACTCAAACTCGTTGTCGTCACCAGCGAAGCGAGGGATATGCTCTTCTCCTCCGCTGTCGACTGGTTGCTAATTGCTACTTGCTAACTCAGTATTCCTGCCCTCGCCAGTTCGGCCTTTACCGCAATGCGCTGCTCAATGCTCAATCCCGCCAGCGCCTTCTCCATCACGGATGTCTCGATTAGCGCGTCGCCGACCACGCCCTCCTTGGCCAACAGCGTGGTGACTAATGGCGAGAGCGTCTTGCGCCGCACGCGCGCCGCTTGCGCCTGCAGATCATGATTCGCCTTCTCCAGCTCTGCCGTCTTCTTGTTATTAGCATGGAGTGTCGTGCTGTCCTCATCGATTGCCGCTACGATGCGGTCGATTTTCGCGTGCAGCGACTCGAATTGCGCGTTGATGTTGACCAGCGCGTCGGCCAGCGATTGGGTCGCCTGCGCCAGCCGATCAGTCGTGGTCGGCTCCTGTACTGTCGATTCATCAGGCGCGGTTGCATTTGTTTCTTGGTCCATTTTGCTCTTCTCCCACAATGTCAGATTGATTGAATTTGTTGCTTGTCAACAGGTGCTCGCAGCCAGTCGCGGGCCTACTGATGTATTCGCTGTGTCATCGATCACCAGCCAGGTCTCCGGATACGCGGCCTTATCGCGCCGCAGCACCGCTGCGCCGGTGAAGGTGAATTTCGTGATTGTCCAAACCGCTGCCTCCACATCAGGCACCCAGGCATTCGCGATCTCATACGACATGCCAAGTACCACCTTGCGTGCGCGGATCTCCTGCATCACCTCAGGAAAATCACGCGCGTAAAGAAAACCGGCCACGCTGAGATGGCCGCAAGAAGTGTTCGCCGCGATGGCATGAATCTCCGCGTCGGTAATGATGCCGATCTTGCGACGCGTATCGTGTCCGTCCATTGCCGGCGCGTAGTCCAGCGCCATGCCCAGCAGAGAGGGCAGCGCCGTCTCGGCCGCCTTATAGCTCAATGTCACGCAGTGTCCCTGCGCCCCCTGCGGAGAGTGCTGCGAAGGTACTCCCACCAGCGTCAGCATCCCGCGAAACGGCAGGCGATTCGGGTGCTCTGCCACCTCCGGCATGGCCAGCGCCATGGCTTCTATTTGCAATTTCATACCCGAGCTCCATTCCTGTTTTGTCATCACGAGCGCAGCGAGGGATCTGCTCTTTGCTCCTTCGCTCCTGCTCCTAGCTTTTAGCCCTTGGCCTTTGGCGTTCACTCTCGCCCGAGCCACTCGCTAAGAGCTAATTGCTATCGTTCTTATTGCAACTCCGGCGCATCGCCAACTCCGCCAGTCTTCTCCGGCAGCGCGCCCAGTCCTCGCATCCGGCGTACTTCGTTCACGGTAAGCACGCCACAGCCGATCAGCGTCTGCTGGATCTGTGCCTGTTCCAGTTCGTTCGGAGCATCAACATCAGTGAAGACGAATTCCAAGTCGCTCCAACCCAACCGCTTGGCAATCACATCCCGCGTAAGGTGCTCGGCCAGTAGTCTCGCGACCGGGACCACTGCGGTGCGAAATGCGTCGTCATACTGCGTGGTAGCTGTATTCCGATTCACGTCGCGCTCCAGCCCTAACAACATCGGCGGGAGGTCGAAGGCGTCCGCGATCATGCGAATCAGGAACTCCTGCCACTCCAACCGGAGGTCGGCATCAGTTCCGGCGCCGAAGCGCAGCACCTCTGGCTTGCTATCGACCGACAGGATCGGCACCTTGCCTGTGCCCTCGATCTCGTCTTGCCACCAACGAATTAGCCGCTCATGATGCTGCGGGCTGAGGTTCTGCACCCAAAGCGCATACTGCACAACGGTGTTGCTGGCCATGCGCGCGGCATAACGATGGGCACTGAGAAACTCGTGGATCGTCTCGAACGCCACCTCCAGTTTCCCCAGCCCGAACGGCGTATGCGTGCGCGGATTCAGCCGGATGTACGCCAGTTCTTCATCGGCCAGCGTGATCTCGTCGTCCGCAAAGAACTTTCCAGTCGACTGCACATAACGCGGCGACGCCGGATTGCCGTCCCAATCGGTGCGAATGCGGATACTTGCGCCATCCACCGGCCACAATGTCAGAGGCCGCTGCGCCTCGCCTGTAAGGTCAAGCTCGATCGCGCCAAAGCCGCCCACCAGCACATCCTCCAGCACCTGCTCGATCAACGAACGGAACGAATCTTCCGGATTTGGCTGCGCGAAATTTTCGGCCAGGATCGTGATTCGCTCGGCCGCTTCCGGCAGTTCCTCCAGCGTCTTGCCGCGCGTTGGCTGAATCCGCCAGCGCATGCCGGCGATGCGGTCTTTAATGGTGTTGATCGCCTTGCGCGCAATCGGCGTCTCAGCAAATCGCCGCAGATTCACCGGCGATGGTTTGGGCATGACCCCGGCACGCAATAGCGTGGGTGCCCCCGGAGTCAATATGGAAGGCAACGGCACCGTCCGTCGCGCGGATTCAGCTGATGCTTGGACTTCTGCTGTGCTTTGAAAGGGCACGGCTTTAGCCGTGCCGATCGCGGCGGCAGCCTGGGTAGTGCGGCGCTTCAGCGCCGCGTTTCCGGCCGTTAGATAGGAAAGGGGCTTCCGCCCCTGCCACATTGTGGTACCACTCAGGCGTACTTCTCCCAAGCGGCGCAGTGCGCCGCGAAAACTCTCTCGCATGTTCATAGTTGTTTGCTCTGAAGTAGAAAAGCGCCCCTGAAGGAGCGCCGATTTGTTGAAGACACGCCTTCAAGCGTGCCGAAACAATTAAGAAACTTACTGGGCTTCAGCCCTGAAACTTACAACCCCATCTCTACTCTTACTCGCTCTGCAATCATGGGCATTTCTGCCACTCTCGCAACCTGGATGTCGCCGCTCGCGAGCGTCCACAATGCGAACCCAACCGAAGCGTCGTTCACATCCAGTCCGTCCTCGACGACCGCTGTCAAATCGCTTTCCACATGGCGCTTCTTAACAATCCCTTCTTGCATTGCCTCGTAGCTGAATGCCAGAGCCTTGGCTGCATTCACCTGCGCCGTTCCGGCCTGTTCTGCCAGCGATAGCGCCTGGAACAGGTGCAGCACGCCATTCGACTGATACCCGAAATCCACCTTAAAGGGATCACCCGGTCGCGTGAACTCGGCGGCAGCGATATCCTTCTGCATCAACGCCAGGATGCCCACGTCTTCGAACGCCCCGCGCATGGCCGTGTAGATTGCTACCCGCCCGCGCGCAACGCGCACCTGCTTGGCACGTGCCGGTGATTCCAGGTACGCCTTCGCCAGCAGGCCGATCTCCGCCTCGGGCGATTCCGTCAGCACTCCCATGACGGGAGCCATCTGCAACGTTCCCGCCCAACCCGTCTCAATCTGATCCAGCAGCCACTCGCGCCGCGACATCGGGCCTTTGTAGTTGATGATCTCCGGCACACGCGACTGCAGCCTATTTCGCAGATCGTCTTCAAATGCTTGAAGCAGCCCGATATCAATGTCCGGGTCGAAGCACTGCGCCCTTCGCCAATCCCGCGTCAGCCTCATATCGCTGAACGCCGACTCGCCTTCGCTATTTTCCAGTAACACCACGCCAACGTTGACGAACTCGCCCTTCACCACGTCAGGTAAGTAGCGAAGGACATAGAATTCGCATTTTCGTAAGCTAGCCATTAGCTATCAGCTGTCAGCTCTCAGCTTGGGTTTCAGGTTCCAGGTGACAGATCTCAAGATCTCATTATTACTCAGTGCTCTCCGTGACCTCCGTGGTTCAATTCTTCCCTTCTCTGTGCCTCTGTGGTTAGCACCTAATTCACCACCTCGCGCCAATTCGGGAACGGATTCCGGCCGGAGTTCTTAAAGTCTGAAATCAGTTCCCGTACTCTTCCACGCCGCTCCAGCAGCTTTGCGAACAACCGATTCAGCGCGTCCACATCCGAGCCGTACCACTCTGGCGGAAGCTCTTCCGCCAGCGGCCACAGCGAGCTTTCCGGGAAGCTTTCGATCTTGCCTAGCCACGGCTCGAAGCTATCCCACGCTGTGATACGAGCGTAAACGTCGTTGCGTCCGAACACACCGCGCAGCGGAGAGTCAGGGAAATTCCACTCGCCGGCGTTGAAGCAATAACCCTGGTCGATAAACGATGCCGTAAATTTTCGTTCGCGCGCCTTCTTCCAGAACGCCGCCTGTCTTCCATTGGCATTACACGTCCATTTATCAAGCGCCAGCACTCCGGCAAAATCGCGAAGGTTGCGGACCGCCCCGGTCATCGTTTCCGGCAGATAGTCGTACACCTGTCCTTCCATCGGTGAGATCACATACTGCGATCCGAAGGACAGACCTGCGGTAAAGAGCGTCTTGTGCCCGCAGATTTCCATGCGCAGCTCCGGCGTGTGTTCTACCAGCCATGGATCAACATCCACCACCGATACATCTGGCATAGGAAGGCCGATCAGCCTTCCCAGCCGCGTGCCCAGCCAATCGTTGGCCAGAACTCGCGTGTGCTGCGGATTGTTCTGGAACTTCACGACGTAATAGCGCTCGTCGTCACAGCGCATCAGGTGACTCTGTGCGCCACCTCGCATCCGTCGAACATGTTGTACGGCTTGTACTGCCAATCGCTCTCCTTGTCTTAGGACGACAGGGCGGATTCTCTGTGCCCCCGGGTTCGCCTTCTTTGGGCCAACCTGGGCGCCAACCAATCCGCCCGCTACGGCCATCGCGGCCGTACATCACGGCCATCGCCTCCGCGTCGCCGGTGCACCTAACGTCACCGCTCCATCACCTGCGACGCGACCGTTGCGAAATTAGGAAACTCAATGCTAACCATTTCGTCTTCCCCCAATCGTTGGCAGCCGTCACAGGCTTCTGTGATGTGAACCCTACGGCGATACTCAGCCGCGCTGCAGCGAACTCATGCTGACGCTCGATGCCTTGCGGGCCACCGGAGCGACTTCTGCCCGCACCGCCAATGCCACCGCCATCGCCATCACCAGGTCATCGTGCGTCCCGTTAGCGGCCGACGCGCTCCCATCGGGGTGGCGTACAAACGTCCGGCACTCCTCGAGCAGCCGCGTGCTGCTGAACAGGAACGGCGCGTTCGTCAGCGTTGCCGCAAACGTTTCGAGCATGCGCGGCCGGCTCGCTACCGAGGTCAACCATCCCGCGTTATTGCCCTGGTAGTACACGTTGTTGTGGCCTTCGTGCATCTGCAGCGACGACAGCACGCTGTAGCCATGATTGTTGCGCTCTACCGCAATCAAAGCATTGTTGTATTCGCGCGCGATAAGCGCCACCCGTGCCGCCAGCTCCGGCGGCCCAAAGTGTCCTTGCAACTCGGCACACTGCATCCCGCTGCCGCGCTCGATGACCTGCGCGCAAGCATAGTCACCGTGGCTGCCGCCGCCCGCCGGGTCGACGCCGATGATGTATTCCTTCGGCTCCGAGCCGTTATCACCAGTGATGGGCGGGAAGAACACCAGCATCCTGGCGTTGTCTCGCTGCTCGATAATCGCTCGCTGCTCGCGCATGCGCTGGTCGATGGCGTCAACATCGAAGACGCAATCGCCCGATGTCATGAAGCAGCTCTCAGCGTCTTCGGCGTATTCCTCGGCCATGCGCGCCCCGAAATTCGCTCGCATCTCGCGTCGAAACGCGATCTGACCGCTATCGAGCCCGCACTTCTGCATCAGCTCCCGCTCGGCTTCTGTGAAGTCGATGAGCTTTGCCTGGCGGCGATAGCTTGGCTCCCACCACCAGGGGAAGAAGTGCCGCGTGTTGCCCGTCTCCGGCGCTCGCAACCACTCGTCGTAGAAACAGCCACAAGCGCCGTTCGGCGTCGATTCCAAAACGATCTCGCCATCCGGCGGCACGGCAGCGCGTAACGATGCCAGCGTGCCCGCCGCATCCCGAGGCCAGCGGGCCACCTCCGAACAATGCAGGTTCTGGATGGTGAGCCCGCGGCCGGCGTTCGGATCTCCCGCACTTTCGACACGATATTGGCTGTCTAAACAAGGAAATACGAGCTGCCTTATGTTGGCGCGCGATGTACGCAGCGCGCCCTTGCGCAACGGTGCGGGCAGGTTTTCCACGAACCGGTGCACGATGCGAAAAATCTCCTGGGCCGATTGCTGGTCATGTGCTACCTGCACGCTTAGCGTTCCCGGATGCGTGACGGTGTGAACGAAAAACCGCGCCGCGACGTACGTTGTAATCCCAAGCTGGCGCGCTTTCAACACGATGTTGCGCTTGCCGCAGCGGTTTGCGTATTCCTTCTGGGCGCGATTAAGAACCAAATGTCTAAGCTTGCCCCGCTTGTCTCGGACCCGAAGCATGCCCGCCATGAGTGCCTCCCATCCGTTCTCGAGAAGCACTTTCTCCTTGCCGATTAGAAACTCTCGATCCTCGGGCCCCAGTTCCCAATCCAGCTTCCTTCCGATATCAATGAGCCATGCGAAACCCTCGCTTGGATCCTCGCCAAGCTCCTTCGTTCGATCGTAGGCCTCCTTGTGCTCTCCCAGTGCTTGTTCGAGTGCCTGCTTATCTGCCTCTTCATAATCAAGAATGCTGGTGGTACACACGCCTCTCACCCCCTGGAAAATAAAAAGGCCGGCGATTCAGTGTGCCCCACTCCGGCTTCCGTTCCCGGGGTGGGCTCACACAATTCGCCAGCCTGGTTGGCGCTATCCGTCTGCCCGTTATGCCACGCTGTGGCATACGAGGGTCGGCATCCGAATCGCGCTCCTCGCCCTGTTGCTAAAAAGTTGTCAGGTGCCAGTTGTCGGTCACCGTTGATCGACGAATGCTGATATGTTTCTCCCCTTTCACTCTGCGACGGCTTGGTCCAAATCGCCTGACGACTAAATTGCTATTCACTAGATCCGACGAGCCAAGCCCCGCGAACTAACGTGCTGATTGCTGATCGCTGGTTCTCTCACTGCATGGTTGTGCAGTAAAACGTCTTTGGCGTGATCGTCTCCGCGCTGGTCGCGTTAAAGGTGAGCTTCAATGTGGAAGCGTTGGCCAGGTTCTCTGACGCTGTCAGACCAACCTGCGGCCCAGATTGAATGGTCGTTCCGGCCAGTAGCGCTCCAACATTGGCCACCTCGCTCGACACCGAACTCGGGGTGAACACCTCAAGCTCGCTCATCCAATTCGTACTTCCGGACGTCACCGATTGCGTCGCCAGCGTGGTCGCGCCCAGTACCCATTTGAAGGTTATGCTGTTGCTGGTCGAAAGCTTGGTAAACCGTGCGTTGCACTTGAAGCCACTTCCTACCGCCACGGTTCCTGCCGGAATCGTCCCGCTGAACACGTTCTGATCACTGCCGTTCCCGACAATCCCGCTTTGGGGGCCGATCATGGTGCCTGACACCAGGTGCATACCCTGCACCGGAATGGTGGGCTTGTTCTTTATGTAATCCGGTTGCCCGCTGTTCGCCTCGTTCCAGTCAGACTGGACCTGCGTGACTCCCGTCGTAATCGCCGCCCAGGCAGTTCCTGTGTAGTAGCAAAGCACACGAGTCGAGCCGTGGCCGACGCTGCAATCGCTCCCGTTCGCCCCGTCGCCGACCCAGGCCAGTGATCCCACAGCGTAGGATCCCGGCAAAGTAGCGACTGTATATGTCCCAAGCGTGAACACCAGCGCGTCTACATTCACTCCGTACACGTGGTTCCAGCGACAACTTACGGACCCGCTTTTCTGGCAGACGTTAAGCGAGTTGCCGAGGTTCTTCTCCGTGGTATCGCCTGCGTTCCACGCCGGAACGAAGTCCCACTTTGTGGTATCGTATGCACTCCCTGTAAAGCGATACCCAGCCCGCGCCATCACTTCCGGAGTCGCGCCGTAATTTGTGCGGTTCTGCCCTGCCAGTTCAACCCCGCCCGTCATGATGCTTTGGCCATCGCCATTGCCGAGCGACGCGACCATCGTGGCGTTACCGGTGGTCGCATAAAAGATCGGGGTTAGTGACGTCGATCCGCCCATGACTCCCGTTCCCGGCGTCAGAGTAAACGCCTGGTTGGCAAACACGATGCCGTTCGGCTCGTAGTAGAACGGCTGCTTCGAGTTCATGCTGGTCGCCGGAACCGTCACCCCGCGGACCGTATCGTTCAGCAAATTGGTGTATCCGGTGATGTAGAAGCCCTCCATCTCGAGGATGCCGCCGCCCGACCCGACCACCTTCGCGACAGCATTCTGCGCGGTGCCGAAGGCGTATCCACCCGTGACGTGCACGTGCGTATTGAGCCCTGGCAGGGTATCGAGCAGTACCACCGGATCATGCGCGCTGCCGTTCGAACAGATCGTCGATTCCGCCTCCGACTTCAGACCGGTAATCACCAGCGTTCCCGCCGCGTTCTCCTGCACTGAAACCAGCGAGCCGGCATTGCAATCACCGCTCAGGCCGTTAATCTTGCCGACTCCCGACAGGTTGGTGAACCGCACGCCACTTCCGTTTTGCGAACGGCTGGTACTTATGTTCCCGATGTCTGACTGTGTGGCAGCCGCGCCCACGAACTCGACGTTATTGCTGTAACAGTTCTTCACCAGCAGGTCGAGCACCTTTGAGGTTTCACCCATGTTCTCCACGTGGACACATTCGCCCCCAGTCTGATTGGTTCCGTCGATGTTCAGGTTCTCAATCGAGCCCCAGTGCCACCACTGCACGCCTGCGCCGGTTCCCGTGCCGACGCTGGTCGTGGCGATAATGTCATTCGCAAATCCGGTGCCAACCGTGATCGTCGTTCCATGGTTCGAAGACGTGCCGCCGCCGGCCAGGTGCGCGCCTTGCTCGACAATGATCGCCGCCGTCACATTATTGTTGCCGTTGTTGTGCGTCACCGCCGTGGTAAACGAATAAGGCACCGGCGCCAGGCGCACCGTAACCGAATCCGGGACATAGAATCCCGGCCCGCTATACGCGGCGGTGCGGTCATCAATCACTGCTCCCGACACCGTTCCCGAGCCATACGCTGCATTGATCGCCGCCTGGATGCCCGGATACTTGCTGACAAAGTAAGCGTGGCCGGGGATGTCCCTCATTGTCAGATCGCTGGCGACATTCACGCCGGCGCCGACGTTAAACGAACCGCCTGCATCTGCTGTCAGCGTCAGGTTATTATCCGTATCTCCGCCCATGTGCCAGCTTTGCGTCTTGGCGTCGCTCTTCACCCACGCCACCGATCCAGTCGTCCCGCTGCTGGAGGGCGCCAGCAACGATACCCAGCCATAATTCGAGTAGGGCGGCGCGTAGGCAACAACCTGTGGCGCCCAGAACTGTCCCTGGCGTTGCGCGAATACAGGATTGTTAACGTTCAAATTCAATTGCAGAGGCCCACCGACCGCATCGCCTCCCATGCTTGCGTAAGTAGCACCTGCCGAGTCGACAAAATTTAGCGTGCCTGAATTCGTATCGCTGCCCCGCAGATACACATAGCCATGTCCGCTGACGTTGTCCTTCCCAAAGATGTAGGGCGCGCTTGCGTTATCGGTGCCGACCACGTACTTGCCCTTCATCTCTCCGTTCATCGCATACACCCCCGCCTGCGCCGACGAATCGACGTATATGTCAGCCGTGGTGTTTCTGCCCGCGGGATAGTAAGCCGTACGCGTCTGTCCGGTATCGGTGAACGAGTAGGCGTTCGGGACCCAACTTGGATAGTTGCTGCCTTCGCAGGGCAGGCCGGTTCCTATGGAGGAGTACGTTACACCGCCATCCGTACTCAGCAGCAGGTCTGCCGTCTGAAAAGAGGGATAGCAGTCCCAGGTAATGGTGTTATTGGGAACCGCTGCGCCATTCGCAATGGTCACCAGCGGCGACGGGTTAGTCACGCCTAGTCCGAAATCGTGATACACCACCGCATAGCTGTAGCCGGTGCTTCCAGTTGTATTCGCCTGGACACGGGGCGCCGGCGGATCGGCGAACGCCTGCGTCACCAGCCTGCCCTGATGGTTCGTTCCACCGCCCAGATTGTTCCCTCCCTGCGTCCACAGCGTGCCTTGAACAATCGCACTGGCCGTAGTGTTTCGCAGCCCCGTACCGTAAAAGCCGCCTTCCAGCGAGGCCAGCGTTCCGGTTGCATACGAGCCATCATCATCCCAACCGCAGTAGGCGTCGTTGTCGCCCTGCCTGCCCTGGCAGGAGCTGAAATCAGACAGCACGCCGTTCTTTATGTGATCGGGCGTAAGGATGACCCCGTTCACCGGATCGCCTCGGTCGAGAATCATGTTGGTGTAGCCACCGCCGTAATTTGCGCCCTGCGGCTGCCACCACTGGATGTGGTTCGTGTGCGTGCTACTCATCTCGCCCACGGCGTATCCCTGCGGGTCATAGCAAGCCTCCGAGGGCTGCGATACGCCGCTGTTACTGTCCGCAAACCGCATATGGTAGTGCGGCGAACCCGCTCCACCCGCTCCGCTATGGGTTACGGTGCACAGTTGCACTCCGGGGGGAGGATCGAGCAAGGGAAAAGTATTGCTCCGCCCCTGGGTCGTAAGTCCGCCGATGACATCCCACAATGCGACCGGCGATGAAATTTCAAACCGCCCCTGGTTCATGGCGGGTATTTGGAACCACGGCACAAAACTTATCTGCTGCGCGACCGCGCTCGAGAGGCTTCCATCTTTTTTCAGGAAGTCCCACGCCAGCCTTCCGTTCGTCTGCATCAGCAGGCGCAGAGCGTTGTAGTTCGCGTCGCCACCGGCGCTGGCCGAGACCTGCAACGTTGAGCCGATCACCGTATTCGGAGTTCCGACGCCGAGTGGCGGTGGCGACGAGAAGTTGGCCTGCCCCCCGGAATTGGCATCCACATATTCCTTGTTCGCCACATCTGTCGGATTCGCCGGATCAGGAACCGCGGGCGACTTCGCAAACGTCTTCACTCCGCCCACCGTCTGGTCGTCATTGGCGTGGACATAGCCGGCATCCGCAGATTCCTTGTTCATCGCGTCGGTAGGGTTGTGCGCATCAGGAACAGCCGGAGACTTGACGAACGTCTTTGTTCCCCCCACCGTCTGGTCGTCGTTGGTGTGCACGTACACCGTATCCGCTACGTCGCGGGTAAGGAACTGCGCCGCCTGAGTGGTGGGCACCAACTTGGCCCGAACCGCGGAAATCGTTGTGCTGTCCGTCGCCGGCACCGCCCAGTACTCCTGCTTATTGGTGCCGTCTCCGAGCTGATATACCACAGTGTAGTACACGCCTGCAGGGTTGCTTCCGGTCGTCGGCGCCAGGCTGGCATTGAATAAGCCATCGGCTCCCAGCACTACCGCGAGCGATCCCGCTGCCACCGTATTTTGGTCTGCTGTGGTAAACGCCGGCCACGATATCAGCAGCGTTCCCTGGGCCTTCGACCCATTCGCGTAGTAAACGGTATCGGTGATCTGCGTCAGCTTGATCGCACCAAAATAGGCGTGCGGCCTCGGCAAGGCGACACGCAGCCCATCTACTGACAACCGGCCACCGGCCACTGACCACTGGTTTACTCCCCCGGCGGACGGAGCCACTGGAGGCCTGGCCCCGTCCGCCGCCAGCGCTCGCGGCGCTATCCACGCGAGCGACACAATCAGGACAATAAAAAACCGCCCAAGTGGGCGGCTGATGGTACGCATAATGTTTGCCTCTTCTTGAGTAGCCAGCACTTGGCCATTAGCACTTAGGACTTAGTACTTTGCCATGAGCGCCGCGCCATATACCAAATCCTAACTGCCAACTGCCAACTGCCAACTGCCAAATGCTAACTGCCAATGCTAACTGCTAAGTGCTAAGTGCTAACTGCTACCTGCTGATGCAAGCCGCTTAGCGACTTGCGTCCTCATAACTCTTCATGAACTCTTCGACGCTTTCGATATAGACCTGAGCAAAGTCGGCCACCGGCCGCTGGACCTCGATAATGTCGATCGCGTCCTCCAGCGGCCATCCCATCGCGCGTAGCAGCGCCAGCGTCATCATGGGTGCGCGATGAACGCCCGCCGCGCAATGGATAAAAACCTTCGCCCCCGGTTCGTCCAGCGCCCTCAGGGCAAAGTCGACCCCGCGCTGCAGCAGGTCCGGCGGCTTCAGCCGGAAATCGTCGTCGGTTGGGTTCCACAGCACCTTCACTCCGTACGGCTCGGCCAGCCTGGTATCGTCGAACTCGATCTGCATGTCCACGATATGGGTGACCCCGGCGCGAACCACTTCGATCATCTTTTCGTCGTTCCAGATGCCGCCCCCAACCGCAATGCGGTCGGTCACCCAGGTCATGTCCATTCGGCGCGTCGCTCCTCGGCCACGTTCGGTCCCTGGTTTCGATTGTACCGTGCGCAGTTCGCGGCGCGGAGCGACTCTATTCTTGCGGGCACGCTCGACGTGAAACAACGATAAAGGCGACATTTGCTTATGTATCAGGTGTCAGGTTTCAGGTGCCAGGCGAAGCTGCCAGCGACCGGCGAGAAGCTTTCAGTTGTCAGCCATCAGCTCAGCCAGAGCTATGAACCGCAAGCTGTTTCTACCTATCATCCTGAGCCAGGCGAAGGACCTGCTGTTTGCTTGCAAGAATTTCCAGTCTGCTTCAGCCGACGACAGATACCATCCCGTCCGTAGTCTCCTGCGCTTCCGCCGGCTTAGGCGGCGTCAGCTTCGGAGGATCGATGCCCAACTTCTTGTAAAACGAGAGCACAGCTTTGGTAGGATCATCGTCTGTCGGGTAACCAAACGCGGCTTTCGTCTTTTCCAGGAGAGCAAGCGCGGGCATCTTGTCGATGCCGGCGAACTCGAACAAGAACTTCGCTGACTGGCAGTTGCCCTTGGCGGCAAGATTAATGTGGGCGTTCGTGATCTTGTTCAGGTGGGCATAAACGGCCCGCTTGGATCTCGCCACCATTTTCTCTCTTGCTTCCAGCGAGACATACCGTGGATACTGCGCCACTGACTTCATTGCTACCACGTCTGCTGACGCGTTCTGCTTGCCGCCCTTAAGGGCGTTGCTCTTCGCTGTGCCAACCTTCTTCGCAGCCATATTCCGCTCTCCGCTATCTCGAATTTGTGTTCCACTGACCAGCCGTAAACGAACGGTGTCCTTTTTCTGGGCCGGTCCAGGTTCGCAGACAAAAATGCCCGGCACTGTGGCCGGGCCTGCGAACACGGTATAAATGCGAAAACCCAGCTTTCGCCGGGTTCGATAACGAGAGGCTGTACTATCTGCTCTCCCGATTTACAACTCTAGTTTCACTATAGCACAACGAGCCGGAAATCTTCACTAATTGCGAAGTTTATATTTCCATTAACTACTATAACTTGCGCGGAATTGTTGTATTTCTCCTAGTTGACACGTAAAAACTACATTGCTGGCTTTCGGTCAGTAGCCACACTGCTAAACCAGCAAAACTGTTTCACCACGGAGAAAGCCGGATAACCACCGAGGCGCCGCATCAGATCAGGGCCGGGTTCGGATTCCAATGTTGTCCCTGACTGTGTGTCTCAGCGGTTGTCATTCCTTTCCTCCATGCCCTGCGTGTACTCTGTGGTGAAATGGCTATAGCTCTGCCGGTCAAAAGCCAAGAGCGAAAAGCCATGAGCCGACTCCAGGAGGCACCCGCACCATGCGCCAAGTCGTTGCAACCGATAACGCTCCCAAGGCCATCGGCCCCTACTCGCAGGCCATCAAGGCCAACGGATTCGTCTTCGTCTCCGGCCAAATCGCCTTCGATCCCGCCACCCAGCAGATCATCGACGGCGATGTCGCCGCCCAGACTGATCGCGTGCTGCAAAACCTCTCGGCCATCCTGACCGCCGCTGGAAGCTCGTTAGCGCAGGTGGTGAAGACGTCGGTGTTCCTCAAGTACATGGACAACTTCGGCGCCATGAACGAGGTCTACGCCCGCTACTTCGGCGACGCTCCACCCGCTCGCTCGACCGTCGCCGCCGCCGGCCTGCCCCGCGACGTGCTGGTCGAGATCGACGTCATCGCGCTGGCCGGCTAAAGTCCGATTCATCACGGAGGCTCGGAGTACACGGAGTACACGGGGTACACGGAGAAAGTAAAGTGCTGTCATTCTGAGCGAAGCGAAGAACCTGCTTTCCGTCGCTTGACGTACCACTTACCCCAGATGGAATGGCCAACAGCGAGGCAGACCTGCGGTGGTCGAGCTTCCGAGGTGCGAACCTGACCGAATCGAACCTCGTCATGGCGAACCTCGGAACGCGCCCACAATCCGGGTAGAGCCCACCGCCAGACCTCGCGCCACCGCGAACCAAACGACCGACCCGAAAAAGTCATTGCGTTGCCCCGCATTCGGTGTATTTTTGTTTTCGCAGTATTACGAAAGTCGCGTGGTGCTTTTTTCTTTGCGGAGGCGGCCGTGCCTGGCTCTACCATGTCTTCGATCTACTCGCTCCTTGCTCCCACCTTACTGTTGATTCTTGTCTACGCCGTTGTACTCACCGCGGCATACCGTTTCGGCGCACCAACGGCATACGCCAAAGCTTTTTTCAAGTCCAGCACCCCTGCCGCAATCCTCTCGGTGGTGAACGCGGGTGGCGTGTATCTCATCGTGCTCGCGATCTCGGCGCAGTTCGCCGGCAATCCGTTGGACTTCGCATACTGTGTTGCAAGCGCCACCTTCGGTTTAGCCCTGGGATGGGTATTAGGAATCGTGATTTCTCCCAGCAGCAAGGACGAGGCAAGCGAGTTTTCGATGTTAACCAAAGCCATCTCGACCTTCATCACCGGTTATGTGCTCGGCTATCTGAAGGACCTGAAGCTGGAAAATATCCAACACTTCCTGGCGCAGCCCCAGGTGCCATTTCGCCTTATGATTGCCACTGCCTGCTGCTTCTCCACCATCGCGGTTGTGTTCATCAGCCGGCGCGCGGAAGCGATGCAGGCCAACGCTGCCCGCGAGTGGTTCATTAGCTTCGCCCCTCCCGACCCGAAACACGCGCAGGCGCTGCGTGCCGATGTGTTGGCGCGCGGGCCATTCTGCTCACGCGAAGATACGATGGCGGAAATCAACCGCATCAAAACCCTCCCTGAGTTTAAAGACGTGACCCTGACTGCCGTGCGTGTCGACATTCTGTCGGAGGAGCCGGTTGCAGCCGCGCCGCCGGACGAAAATCTAAATCCGACCCAGCCAGCGGCCGGTACGCCCGCTGCGGCAGGGCAGCCCGCTGCACCAGTCAATCCCCAAGCGCCTCCGAAACAGCCGTAAGCGTGTGAGGAAGATCAGCAGATACCGCACACATTCGCGAGTTTCGAATGTGTGGGATCACTCACGGCCGCACGCACTCGCAATTCCATTTAAACTCGACTCTTATTCATGCCCAAACCCATTCGCATTATCGGAGCCGGTCTGGCCGGATCGGAAGCTGCGTGGCAATGCGCTCGCCGCGGATTGCAGGTTGATTTGTACGAGATGCGTCCGGTGCGCTCGACACCTGCGCATCAGACGGCGAACTTCGCTGAACTTGTCTGCTCCAACTCGCTGAAGTCCGATAGCGAGAACACCGCGCCGTGGCTGCTGAAAGAAGAAATGCGCCGCGCTGGATCGCTGCTGATGCGGATTGCGCAGCAGACCGCCGTGCCTGCCGGGCACGCGCTGGCGGTCGATCGCGAGAAATTTTCTGAAGCTGTGACGGAAGCGATCAGCCGCGAGCCGCTGATTCGCGTCATTCGCGAAGAAGTCACGCGCATCGACGAGCACGACGACATCACCATCGTCGCTACCGGACCGCTTACGTCCGATGAGCTTTCCCGCGAGATCCTCCGTCTGAGCACCGATCCCAGCTTAGCCCAACCGAACGGCGAAGCTGGGGCACCAAATACGCAGCTGTACTTCTACGATTCCATCAGTCCCTATCGTCGAGTCCGATTCCATCGACATGTCGCGCGTGTACATGGCCGCGCGCTACGACAAGGGCACCGCCGACTACATCAACTGCCCCATGACGAAGGAAGACTACGAACGATTCATCGACGCACTGATTGAGGCCCAGTCGGTCGATGCTAAGGAATGGGAGAACCTGAATTACTTCGAAGGCTGTCTGCCCATCGAAGAGATCGCGCGTCGCGGGCGCGACACGCTGCGCTTTGGGCCGATGAAGCCGGTTGGCCTGCGCGATCCCAGGACCGGGCACATGCCCTACGCTGTGGTACAGCTTCGGCAGGAGAATCTGCGCGCCGACTCTTACAATGTGGTAGGTTTTCAGAATCATTTGAAGTTTGGCGAGCAGGGGCGCATATTACGCATGATTCCCGGTCTGGAGAATGCCAAGTTTCTGCGCTATGGGCAGATTCATCGCAACACCTATATCAATGGCCCCACGCTGCTGGGCGACACCTTGCAGATGAAGCAGCATCGCAACGTAATCTTCGCCGGCCAGATTTCAGGGGTCGAGGGGTACGTCGAATCAATTGCGACCGGATTGCTGGCCGGGATGAGTGCCGCGGCGCTGGCAAACAATGTTGAGGCGGTACCCCCGCCACGTGCGACAGCATTCGGTGCGTTAGTGAATTACATCTGCCACGCCGATGCGAAACATTTCCAGCCGGCAAACATTACGTTCGATTTGCTCTTGCCCTTGGACGAGGCGACCCGCCGTCGGGTTCGCGACAAGAAGCAGCGGCACGCGATGGTGTGCGAGCGTGCGCTACAAGAATTGCAGGGATGGCTGGAAGCATCGCGAATGGTTTGCGACGAGCCACGTCAGGGCACGTCTTCAGACGTGCCGTTCGTGCCATTCTCCTCTTAGTTTGTCATCACGAGCTAAGCGAGGGATCTGCTCTCCGTTGCCGGGCGAAGATCTCGGTTAAGGACGCAAACTGCAGGTCCCTCGACGGCTGAAGCCGCCTCGGGATGACACAAGGAAAGAGCATGGCGGGCACGACCGGACGGCGCACCCCGTCCTGAAGGACGGGGCTTTCACCTTGCCCCACCTGCGGAGGCTCGGCCTTCGTCACATTACCAAAGGTCTTGAGCAAAATCATCCATACGATTATCACCCAATATGGTTCTAAGATTTTGTACCCTTTGAGCACACAGAACGGCATCCCATC
This sequence comes from uncultured Acidobacteriaceae bacterium, assembly GCA_963846795.1. Classification (GTDB taxonomy): domain Bacteria; phylum Acidobacteriota; class Terriglobia; order Terriglobales; family Acidobacteriaceae; genus CAVVDY01. The sequence continues at coordinate 40,564 of CAWJXJ010000005.1, read as the reverse complement.
CCAGACACAGAGCGCACTCCCGAGAACACACAGCGGCGGTCGCGAGACACAGAGCGTCGGTCGCGAAACTCAGCCCCGAACGCAGCGAAGGACTCAGCGGCCGAAGGCCGCGAAAGGTGAGAGCCCCGCCCTTCAGGGCGGGGTTGACAAAGGCCAACACCCGGAGTGCCGTAGGCACGGCAGGTCTTTACACCCGCGCCAGATGCACGCCGAACCACTGTTTTGGATCGCACCACGTCCGCTCCAGCTTGAATCCTGACTCTCTCAAGATCGTACTCACCATCTCGTCGGTGTACTTGTAGCTGTTCTCGGTATGAATACGTTCGCCGGCGGCGAAATGAACATCCATATCGATCGCAGGGATGAACACCGACTGCGCCGTCGTACTCTCCAGATAGATCTCCATTCGGGAGCAGTGCTTATTCCAGAGCGCAACGTGACGAAACGCATCTAGATCGAAGTCGGCGTCCAGCTCGCGCTTCAAGCGTGCGAGGATGTTTTTGTTGAACTCGGCAGTCACGCCCTGCGCGTCATCGTAAGCCGGTACGAGGACCTTCCCGCTCTTCGCCAGATCGGTGCCCAGCAGCAGCGCATCGCCGGCGCGCAGCGAGCGCCGAATGCGGCGCAGCATGGCAATGGCCTCCGGCGGATCGTAATTCCCGATGCTCGACCCGATGAACAGCACCAGTTTGCGGCCGCTGATGCGGGAAAGCGCGGGCACGCCTCCACTGTAGTCGGCGACAACCGGATTTACGCGCAACTGTGGGAACTGAGCGGCCATCTGCGTCACCGCCTCATTCAGCGCCGCCGGCGATACGTCGATGGGATAGAACAAAGCGCGTGTCTGACGCTGTAGGAGCTCCTCGATCAGGATGCGCGTCTTGTTGGCCGTCCCGGCTCCGAGCTCCACCAGCGTCAGCGAAGGGCCCGCAGCTTCCAGCATCTCAGCCGCGTAATCCTCAAAGATGGCGCGCTCGGTGCGCGTCAGGTAGTACTCGGGCAGCTCGGTGATCTGCTCGAAAAGCGCCGATCCCACATCGTCGTACAGAAGCTTGCAGGGTAAACGCTTGGGAATTGCGCCGAGGCCGTCGCGAACTTCGCGGGCCATTGCCGGATCGACGACATATTGCAGTTGCTTGCTAGTTGCCATTGGCCAACCTTATCCCCATGAACTGCCAACGCACGTGGGGCGGGAAAAAGTTTCGGTAGCTGGCCCGAATATGCGAGCGCGGCGTCGCGCAAGAACCGCCGCGCAGCACCATCTGATTGCACATAAACTTGCCGTTGTATTCGCCGACGGCGCCTGCCGCCGGCTTGAATCCGGGATAGCCGAGATACGCGCTGCCCGTCCACTCCCACACATCGCCAAACATCTGAGATAGCCCGTTCGACGACTCCGCAGGCAAGGGCTGTAAGGCGCTGTTTTCCAGCAGATTGCCTTCGACCTCACACTCACGCGCAGCGACCTCCCACTCAAACTCCGTCGCAAGTCGCGCCCCTGCCCAGCGCGCAAAAGCATCTGCTTCGAAGTAGCTCACGTGACAAACCGGAGCCTCGAGTTCTACCGGCTGTAACCCCTCCATCGTGTACTGCAACCACTGACCATCGCGTTTCTCCCAGTAGAGCGGCGCGCTCCACTGATTCGCGCGCACCGTGTCCCAACCCTCCGAGAGCCACAGTTCCGCTTTTCGGTAGCTGCCAGCTTCCATAAACTCCAGATACTCGCGATTGGTGACGAGCCGCGATGCCAGCCGGAACGGCGCCAGATATATCTGATGGAGCGGCCCTTCGTTGTCGAAGGCGAATCCCACATTGTCAGAGCCGATGAAATGCAGGCCGCCCTCGAACTTCTGCCAGCCCAGTTGGGATCCCACATTAGCGTCCAAAGGACGGACGCGAATGTGGGCCACCCCGGTTTCCCGATACGCCGGTCGCAGCGGATTCGTCCACAACCCGTGCTTCACGTCGGTAACAAGAAGTTCCTGGTGCTGCTGTTCGTGATTGATGCCGAGCAGGATCAGTTCGCGAAGTTTGCCGCTCAAATCGGAATTGAGCAACTCACCCATCGAGTCATCGACGGCAGCGCGATAAGAGTGGACCTCAGCCAACGATGGCCGTGAAAGCGTGTGCCGCAGGGCGCGCAGCGGGCGGTCTCCTATTGCCTCGTAATACGAGTTAAAGAAATTGCGAAACTCTGGATGAGCGGGCTTATATGCGGGAAGATTGGGGGTAAGAAGAAAAGTCTCGAAAAACCAGGTAGTGTGCGCCAAGTGCCACTTCGCCGGACTGGCGTCGGGCATGGACTGCAACGCGTGGTCCTCAATGCTGAGAGGAGAGCAGAGCCGCATCGAGGTTTGTCTCACGTCGCGATAACGTTCCATCAGGCTGGGCTCGCGGGCGGGAGCCGTCGCCCCATCATGAATTGAGCTGGTTACGTGCATCGGTCCTCAACTTCCCAGAACTTCAGAGCTGCTGGCGATCTGCGCCTTTTTGAGACGCCTTCACAAAGATGCGCCGTCGCTTCACAAAGTCACAAAGAAACTCAAAAAACAGAGGCGAAATGGCAGCACGCCTGTCCAAAATCGAGAGTTGATGCGGAAAAGGAGCTTTTGGGTAATTTACGACGACAATCGTGCCACCCGGGCCGGGGCCGGCTCGGCTGCCGGAAGTTGCTGCAGCGCAAAGGCGGGCTGCTTGTAGCGGCCGCGAATATCGTTCCAGCGCACCTGAAGCACTTCGGCGCCCATCCGCAGGCCATCGCGCAATGGGCTGATCTTGGAACGATGATCGTGGGCCCACTCCACCGGGACCTCAACCGTCTTCAGCTTGAACTTCTTCGCCAGGAACAAAATCTCCGGGTCAAAGCCCCAGCGCTCGACGCGCTGGCGCGGGAAGATGATGTGGGCCGCTTCGCGCGTAAACGCCTTGAAGCCGCACTGCGTGTCTTTCAAGTTGAGCCCGAGCATGATACGCAGCCCGAGGTTGAACAACCGTCCGTAGAGCTGGCGAACCAGCGGCTGTGGCTCAGTTTGCAACTCGCGTTGCAGCCAACGCGATCCGATAGCAACGTCGGCGCCGCCACGAATGGCAGCGAAAAGCTTATCGGCTTCGTAGATCGGCGATGAAAGATCGGTGTCGCTGAACAGCATCACGTCGCCGCGTGCGTGCAACATTCCGTTGCGCACGCTGTAGCCTTTACCACGATTACCGGGGTTTTCCAGCAGGCGGATACAAGGATCGGCATCGGCAAACCTGCGAACGATGTCAGCCGTGTCGTCTTTGGAGCCGTCATTGACCACGATGATCTCGGCGTCGAGGCGACGCTGGCGGACGTACTCCAAGACCTTAGGCAGGGAGCTGGTGAGCCGCTCACTCTCGTTGTAAGCGGGCAAGATGAGGCTGTAAGTTTCCATCGTCAGCAACTTAGACGCTCACGATTGTAAGCCAGTTGTAATAAGCGAGCACGGAATAAACAAACGACGGCATTCGGGGCCAAACGCCCGATGGTAAAGCGCTTTCGATGCGCCCCGGCGTTTTCTCCCGCATAAATGCGGGGGCTTCCACCCGAAGAGCGGACGGGGCTTCTACCCGAAGGCGCTACAAGCGCATGGCCACGGTCACGCCGTCGCGCAGCGGAATTATCGTGGCGTACCAGTCGGGCGACTCGTAGAGCATGCGGTTCAATTCGGCGACGGCGTTGGTTGACGCGTCCGCTGGGTCGGGCTGCAAGTCGGGATTACCAGCCATATACGCCAGCTTACCCTTCCACAGAGTGTTGTCGGTGATGAACAGGCCGCCTTTGCGCACGCGTGCGGAAGCCATGCGCCCGGCGCGCGGATAGTCATGCTTGTCGACATCGCAGAATACGATGTCAAACTGCTCTTTGCGGCCGGCAAGAAAATCGAGTGCGTCGCCGACATGCACCTCGATGCGGTCAGCCAGGCCGGCCTGCTGGAAGTATCCGCGCGCTTCCTTCGCGTTCTTTTCGCTGCCGTCGGTGTAATGTACCTTGCCGCCCTCGCCCACCGCCATTGCCCACCAGATGGTGGAGTATCCGATGGCCGAGCCCATCTCGAAAACAGTTCGCGCATTGATCAACCGCGCGTATTGAAACAGCAGGCGCGCTACGGCCGGCCCGACGATCGGGATGTCGCGTTCCTTGGCTTGGCGCTCCATCTCCTGCAAGACGGCGTTGCGGGCGGGCAGCACGGTGTAGAGATAATTCTCGACACGCGGATCGGTGATGGTGATCGGCTCCATCACTGCAGCGTCTGCCCCGGTTTCATCTCGACCACCTCAGGGCCTTCAGTGCCAAGCAGCTTTCGTAAATCCGCAGGCCGCCCAACCAGCGGCGGGAACGTCCCGAAGTGCATCGGGATGACGTGCTTCGGCTTCAGCAATCCGCAGGCGTAAGCAGCTTCGCGGGGGTCCATGGTGAAGTGATCGCCGATGGGCAGCATGGCAATCTCAGGCGCGTACAACTCGCGGATGATCGCCATGTCGCCGAACACCGCGGTGTCGCCCGCGTGGTAGAGCTTCACTCCGCCGGGCAGTGCGAGCACGTAGCCGCAAGCCTCGCCGCCATAGATGATGCTGCCGTCGTCATCCTGAATTCCGCAGGAATGCACGGCCTGCACCATCGTCGCCTTGATACCGGCAACGGTCTGCGTACCGCCCTTGTTCATGGGCGAAATGTTCTGTGCTCCTTTTTTCTGTAGCCAGAGGCACAGCTCGTAGATGCCGACGATCGTCGGTTGATGCTGCTTCACAATCGCCACAGCATCGCCGATGTGGTCGCCGTGGCCGTGCGTGCAAATGAGCGCGTCGGCTTTCTTAACGTTCTTTTCGCTGTCGGGACACATGGGATTGTTCATCACCCACGGATCGACGTACACGGTCGCGCCCTCGGCGGTTTCAATGCGAAAAGTGGCGTGGCCCAGCCATGTAAGCTTGTTGCCTGCAAGATTCATTGCGTGTCCTCGGATGAGATGCGGGATGACAACCTCGCATTGTACGACGGAGTGCGCTTGCAGCCGCCGGGGCCCCACGCCCGGGCTGACGCGAGTTGTCCCATCGAGCTTGTTAAGACAACTCTGCGGCTGCTGGCCGGCTCGCGTGTCAAAATCGTTCCATGCTCAAAGTGAAGAAGCTCTCACCCGACGCCACTCTGCCCACCGTTGCTCATCCCGGCGAAGACATTGGCTACGACCTGTACTCGGTCGAGGACATGACGATTGCGGCGCACGGGGCTGCCGGAGTTCACACCGGCATCGCCATCGAGTTCGTGCCCACGGCGGGCGGGATTGTGAAAACCCGCTCCGGCCTGGCGAAGAAGCGCCTGCTGTGCAACGCCGGAGTGATCGATGCTGGCTATCGCGGCGAAATTATCGTGCTCATGGAGAACCTGGGCGATCAGCCGTATAGCATCCGCAAAGGCGACAAAATCGCCCAGCTTCTGGAGCACCCGTTTCTGGCTGGCGAAGTTGCCGAAGCCAATCTCAGCGACGCTGCACGGGGCAGCAAAGGCTTTGGGTCAACGGGGACATAGACCGGCTGCCCGCAATAGTCCCCATAAGTGCCATTTCAGTACAACTTCCTATTTCTTATTCCCCTCTTTACTAATGGAGTTAAAATCTAGCCAATGGGGCCTGTAGCTGTGGGCGGGTAGTTGCCGCCCGGAGAGGATTTCAATGAACGTCCACTTCAGCTACAAAATTACAAAGACTGCCGATCTCGAAAACCTCCTCCAACAACAAACCGACAAGCTCAGCCGATTTTTGCAGGTTTTCCGTCCCGAGCTGGTGCACCTGAAGGGAAGCATTGTCGAAAATTCGCTTCCCGAAGGCTACGTCGTTTCGCTGAACCTGCGCCTTCCCTCAGGACAGATGGCCGCCCAAGACAAGGGCGAAACCGTGATCGTGGCGGTGAAATCTGCGTTTGCTGAGCTTACGAATCAACTGAAGAAGCACAAGCAGCTACTGCGGAATCAGCATAATTGGCCAAGACGCCGCGGGCCAGATCGCGCCGTGGTTGTGACCGTACCGTTCGAGCAGACGATTGCCGCCGTGAAACCCGAGCTGGTTTCCTCGGGAGACATATCCAGCTACATTGACGCGAATCTTCCTCGCCTGCGGCGCTTTGTCGCGCGCGAACTGTCTCATCGCCAGAACGAAGGCCAACTGATGCAGGACCAGTTGTCGGTTGACGATGTCGTCTCTGAGGCGATCGCCAATGCCTTGGACGAGCAACACGACAAGCCGGAACGCATGCGTCTGGAGCCGTGGCTGTATCGGCTGGCAGTTGATGCCATCGGACACCTGGGCTCGGGCAACGGCGACGAAGGCCGTATGTCGCTGGAGCGCTCGCCGGAAACGGGAGAAGCTCGCGAAACCGGCGGGCCCATCGCCGAATTCAGCCGGCCCGAGACGCGCCTCTATGTGGAGAATGCGATTATCGACAGCTCAGCGCAAACTCCCGAAGACATCGCCGCTCGTAATGAACTGATCGAGTTGGTAGAGCGCTCGCTGCGCGACGCCGGGCGCGATCAACGCGAAGCTTTCATCCTCTACACCATCGAAGGCTTCACGGTGGAAGAAATTTCCGACATAACGAATCACCCATCGCAACAGGTTCGCGCCGACGTTAGCACCGCGCGAGAACACCTGCAGAAAGCGCTGCCCCTGCGTGATCCGCTCAAGGACAAGCTTGTCGAATATGCAAAAACGGCCTGACGGAACAGCCGTCGGGCCGGTTTCTTCGAATTAAATCTCACATCAGGAGAACCGGAATGATTGCACGTGATGAAATCCGTGAGTTGGCTAATTTTCACTCTCCGGAGACCTGCGCTCTCACTTTTTATTACCAGCCCAGCACGCCGCAGGACCGCTCGCATCGTGGCGAGTCGATTCTGGTGAAAGACATGCTCCGCAACGCCATCCGCGACGCGGAAAAGGGAGGTAAGGGTGCCTGCGCCAAGACTGATCTGGAGCGCGTCAGCGCCATTGTTGAGGCGCTGCGCGGGAACGGTGGCAAGGGCAAAGCCATATTTGCCTGTGCCGGGCAGAACTTCTGGCGCGAATACGATTTGCCGCCACAGCTTCCTAAGACCCAGGTGATTCTGAATCAGCGCTTTCATCTAAAACCGCTGGCCGCGCTGATGCGAGAACATCGCAAGACCCTGATCGTGCTGGCCGACCGCACCAAGGCCCGCGTGTTCGAGCTTCGCAATGAAGCAATCACTGAACTGCAGGACTTCTTTAATGATCTTTCGCGCCATGGCAAGAGCGACGGCTTCGCGGGATATGACGGCGGTCACGCCCAACGGCGTGTATCGAACGAGGCTGCTCAGCACTTCAAGACCATTGCCGACTACGTGATGGAGCGCTATGGGCACGATAACTTCGATCAGCTTCTTATCGGCTGTCATGACGAGCAGTGGCCCGAGTTCGAGCCGCATCTGCATAACTATGCAAAGCAGAAGTTAATTGGCCACTTCCGCATCGATCCTAAAGCCGCCACGCCAGAGCAGGTGAAGGAGATGGCGTTGCAGCACATTGCCCAGCACGATGGCGAAGAGAAGCAGCGCCTGATTACCGAAGTGATCGGCGAAGCGCACCGCAACGGCAATGGCGCTATTGGTTTGCGGCGCGTGCTGCGGTCACTCGAGACCGGCGAGGTACACATGCTGCTGCTGGGCTCCAACTTTCACGCCTCGGGTGTGAAGTGCTACAACTGCGGCCACATGGATTTGGGCGAGGCCGCCAACTGCTCCGTTTGCGGCAAGCCGAACACGCGGCTCGACGACATCGGCGACGGCATTGTCGGACACGCACTACGCAACCATATCGATATCCTGTGGATCGACACGACCGAGGAGTTCGATCGCATCGGCCGAATCGCCGCGCTGTTACGCTTCCGCGCCGACCAGAACACGCCGATGAAGGTCGCGGTGTAGTTCGCTCGACCGAAGAACTGGGTGCCCCATCCAAGCCCTCTTTTGGTTTGGGTGGGGATTTTCTTTTGGTTTCGTCACGGCCTGCAAAAAAGCAGCGTCAAAGGGTTGGCGCGAATGTCCTTGCCATAAGGTCTATTGATTAGCCGGCACTGTAACCCAATTCACGAAACGTTCCCAAATCGGAACCCCGGCTTGTCAAAAGCAATCGTCACGTGACAATTTTGAAATTGATGGTGCTGAATTAACATTTGAATCATCCTTGCAGCCTTGACAATCACCATCTCCGACAACCAGAATACTGCAAGCCTTCCTTCGTCCAGGTTCACTCTGCGCGTCCTGGCGCGTTAGAAAGTTTCTTTGCTCAGACCTGACGGTAGAGGTCTGATGATGTTTGGTAGCTGTATTGCAACCGTCATGGCTGGTGGCCCCAGTCGGGCGAATCCAATTGGGCAAACGTTTGGGCATTTCCATACAACTTTCCCGAAATCTCACACCGTAGTCGGAGACCGTGTTATGAAGTCCTTTGTGTTGTGCTGTACCCTTTTGGCTGCCGCCGTTTGCAGCGCGCAGCTACAAGCCGCTCCCCGCCAGATGATCTTTCGTGCCGGATACGACAATGGGCCGGCGTTAGTGAACCTTCAGTTGCAGAACCAGCGCCGCCTGTTTGGGCTGACTCAGATCGGCGTGTTGCAGTACGTCATCTGGCAGTGTGACGGTGGCGCCACGAGCATGCAGGTCGCCCGCCGTCGTGCCGGCAGTGTGCAGGTACTTACGCCGCTAATGGTCCCAGCCTTGGTGGGAACCGTCACCGGCACCATCGCTTGCGCCAGTTGGGATGGCAACAATCGAACCTGGGAAGGAAATTCCATAGCTTGCAGCAAGATTGGTTCGATTGGCCTTGCGCTAGGCGACACCCTGGAAACCACTAGCAACCCTGTAGCCGACGGAGTATCGAAGTCATGCTCAGCCTACGTTGTGGTGCAGTAAAGAAGTTCTCGCTCATTTTTTTGCTGGCCCTGGTCGCCTGTCCGGGTGCTGCCTTCGCAACGAACTACAGTTGCAGCGGCTCCGGAACCAGGAACTGGCACACTGCCGGCGATTGGGCGCCTAATGGCATACCGGGAGCAGGTGACACCGTGGTCATTACCGCCGGATGCAGCATGCAGTGCGAAGCCAACAACACATGCACGGCCGGCAAGTCGGGCAATCCTGGATCGGTTGACATGACCATCCAGGTCAGTGGCGTTATGGTGGTCGAGAGCGGAGCCAACCTCGATATGCGAGGCGACGTGACCATGTCAGGCGAGCTCGACATCTTCGGAGGAACGTTCACGCTCGATCCTTCCTCAGCCGGTGGCTCGGGGTATTACATCGACGGCGGAAGCGATTCCGGCGCCGACACCCTGAAGATCTGCAGCGAGTCAAGCTGCAGTTCCAACGTTGGGAACCTGGGCATACTAACTTGCAACAAGGGCAGCGGCTCGTGCCAGGTGCGGCATACCTCGTTCGTGGGTAATGGGATGAACGTGCTCGGCAGCCATGGCCAGATCAGTAACTTCGGAACCTCAAGTTTGCCTTCGATTTCGCTGGTAGACGGAACCTTTCCGCCCTCGGGTGGATTCGTGCTGAAGAATAATTTCAGTGTGCACAACAATGGTGTAGTTCGCGTCGATTACGAAAGTCCGACGTTGAACCTAACCTTTGACGCGGTATCGTTTGACTCTCTGGTCGACGTCAACGGAAGCTCGAATGGCTACTCGTTCCTCGACCTTTTCAGCCGAGTTGCTCCCACCTCGGGTGATCGCACGTTTCATGCGACCTGTGCCAACGCAAGCAACCATGAAGCGACGCTGTTTCTTCAGGTGAACCAGGAGCTTGTCGGTGATGCGGCTCGTCCCGGCCTGGTCAGTTACAACTGTATCCTGGCCAACGATTCCAGTGGGGTCCTGTACCAGAACGTTCTAAACGTGGTTGATCGCAACGTCACCAGCGGGTCGTCGTTGTTCACCACCTACAACGGCAACTCGGTTTTTGAGAATTGGGTGATTTACGACCATACTCCCAATCAGCACCATATCGTTGGTTACACTACCAGCGGTGGAGGAACCTTCAATACCTACAGACGAATGACCTTCGATGGGGATGGTTACTCCGGCTATGACACTGGCGACGACTACCAGGATTTTGGCAATTACACCGCCAGCTATGGCTTGCATATCAACAGCAGCGGAACTCTCTTCACCCTGGGTAACATTACAGCCCAGTCCGCCTCCTTCGACCATGAAACCGTCTACAACTCCAACGGAGGCTCATTATGCGAAGGGGCGCAGTGCACCAGCCTGGCGCTGAGGAATGTGAGCAACTCGCTATTCGTTTTGCCGTCGCAAATCCTGGGTGCTGAATATCCCGGAAACGATGGCATGCACACCGAAAGCGGCTTCACCTATCTCACTCGCCTGACATCGCCTAGCTCCGCCACCGACTACAACTTCTTCTGGCAAATGCCCGGATCTGGGGATCCTGGGGCAAATCCGGCGAAAATTGTGCACATTCAGTTGAACCTGAATGGAACTCCCAGTTGGGTGGCGCTAACCGATCTCAGCTCCAATATCGTGAGCAATCAGCCGGCAACCATAACCGGCACGTCTGTTACCTGCACCAACTGCTTCGTGAATGCCAAGCCCAAGGACTACATTGTCGACCGGACGCAGTCACCGAATCAGTATGGCGTGATTCAGAGCATCAGCGACGTCAGCCATGCCACCCTCTACACCAGCATTCAGGGGTGGAACAACGGCGACGTCGTGGATGTTCGCCCTGCGTACTTCGCCAACAATGGCCTCTACGGAGTGGATTGGGGTGCGCATGATCAGCACATCGAACCGTGGTTCCAGGACGCCACTCGCACTGTGTGTAGCTGGTGGAAACAGCAGGTCGGCAGCCCCGCGAACTGCTTCTGGCCCTCGGGCAACAACTACACCGCCAGTTCAGGAACTAACAGCACCACCATCGTTGACACCGGTGTGAACTTCAACACGCTTGGCGTAAAAGATGGCGTCGATGTGGTGATGGTCTACAACACGGGCTGGGGGCCGGTTGGCTCCGCTACCGTGGTGTCGCACACGGCGACGACGCTCACCGTTAATTCCATCCCCGGCGCCGCGCAAGGGGACTTCTTCACCTTCATCACTGCACCGCAAAGTCTGGGCTTGGCTGCGATCCAGCTTTACGGATTTGATGTCAACGGCAATCCGGTCACCCCACCCTCGTGGGTGAGCGACAGCATGGTGCAGAGTATCGAAACCTATGTGCAGCAGGGCTACGCACCAACTAACCTGTCCTTCTTTGGGGCCGGAAGCGATGGCCAGACGGTAGGCGCCGTTCAGGTACTGCCAGCCAATGCTGCTATCTCAGTGACAACCAACTAAGTCGTTGTCACCTGTAGTTCACTATGAGGCGGAACACCAACGGTGCTCCGCCTCTGGTTTTCGATGCCTCCGTTCCGGAGGGACCGAAGAGCTTAGCCCAGCGCTTCAGCGCGGGGGAAGCGTAAGTGGGAAATTCAAAGTCGGTTTTAGGGGCTGCTGAAAAAGTTGGTCGCGATACGCTTTTGAAGGGGCGCAGCTTTAGCCGCGCCATAAGAGCCCTGTGTTTTTGTCATCCCGAACCCGCCGCGGCGGGTGAGGGATCTGCTGTTTTTTCCACTGCGACCGACTTTTTCAGCAGCCTCTGAAGGCGTGCTCCACCCGGCCACAGTAACTGTGAAAGTGGTTTAGTAAAACTCGCAGCTAGATTTCGAGGAGTCCGTCCTCGATCTATCCGCTGACGACACCCCAAACATGATCGCGACTGCTCAGGGAATCGAGAACAGTTTCCAGCCGTCCGATTGCAGGTTGAATATGAAATCCACCAGCCCGACGCCCGAGCAGTTGTCGTTCTTCGTCCGCGCCACCAGGATCGCCTGCCGAATGCCATTGCGTGTCGTCTCGGTCGCCGCCGTGTGCACATCCTTCGATTGCGTCAGCAGCTCGCGATAGGAGCAGGCGCGAACGTTGCTCTGGTCCAGCTTGATCTCCGACTGAATGCACGACGAATCGAAGAGCTTGCAGTAAAGTCCGGTGTGCTGCGTGAGCTGGTCTGCGACTTCAGCGTGACTGAGATGTTGCGCCTCGCGGCCCACGTTCACTCCGCCTTCAGATACATAGTTTAGAAACTTTTTTGCGTCGCCGCTACGAACCAACTCGAAGAAATCTTTTTCGAGCTGCGCAGCAGATACCGCGTTGCTCTTTGATTTCTCAGACGCCCCCTTGCCCGCTGGCGTCGGAGTGTGATCCTGCGCGACGGTCGGCACGAGACTCAATCCGCAGACAACGGCAAGCAGAACGCCGCCATACCACTTCATCCGCGGCTCCCTTTTTTCGCGGCGCGCGCCTTCTTCGGTTTCGCTTTGGCTTTGACCGATCGGCTGCCGGCTCGAACAGGCGCTGTGCCCGTCTTTGCACCGCTCTTCTCCAACTCCGCTCTACGCTTCTTGGGAAGCCGCTCCCACACCAGCCGATATGATTCAGCCAACAGCTCCCGCAGCTCCGAGTCGGGCAGCGTGTTCAGTTGCTCCAGCGCGACCCACTGAGCGCGCGCCATGTAGGGAGCAGGCCGCACTCCTTCGCGTTCGCAGAGCTCAGAGAAATTCTCAGGCGAGCACTTGAACGACAAACGCAAGGGAGCAACTTCCAGCGGCGCCACGGCAAATAGCTTGCCGTCCACCTTGAAGCAAAGGTCGTATCCCCACTGCACGTTCTCGGTGGCGTGAGGAAAGCTGAGACAGTATTTTCGTAGGCTTTCGATATCCATGCAGGCCATCTGCCGGCGGGATGAACCGTCTGCTCCATACTATAGTTCGATTGTCATCCCGAGCGAAGGTCCGGTAGTGTCTCGGTTTGAATAGGGATGTGTCCCTTTCGCGCGTCGGCGCGAATCGGGACGCCTAGATCCCTCGCCGCGCAAAAGAAGCTTGCTCGGGATGACAATCAAACTGAGACACTACCGAAGGTCGCCGCCGACCGCAGTCGAGGGATCTGCAGCTCGCGGACGGCACAAGAGCGCGTCCAACGCGCATTCACTTCGTAATGAAATTTGAGTAGGATTACTGTGTTACCGCAGGCTGGTTCTGTGCGAGGTTGGCTGCATGGACATCGGTGCGCGGCGGACGCTGCACCAGGATCTTTTCTCCCGGCCGCACATATCCGAGCTGTTCGCGCGCTTCTTTCTCGATCGCCTTAGGATCGCTTTGCAACGCCTTCACCCGCTGCTCTAGCTGCTGCTGTCGCTGGGTTTCGTCAGCGATATCCTGCTTTAAGAGCTCGTATTCGGCTTTCTTGGCCTTGTAAACGATAGTCCCGTTCGGTCCGTAAACCACCTTGTATCCGGCCGCGACGGCGAGCAGGGCAATGACCAGCGTCGCAAGCACTCGACGCATACGATGCAACCACTTCCCGGCAATTCTTACCGTAAAACTCAAACCGAACTCCCCATTCCAGTGAACCTCGGTTCACATTTAGCGGCAAGCGAACGAAAAGCGAAGTGGCTGAAGAGGAATCAAGTTCGCCATCAAGTTGCGAAGATGGTTGACGAACATGCAGCGAGCTGGTGGAGGTGTGATGTCGCGAAATGTTTGAAATTGTCATCCTGAGTCCGCCGCTGCGGACGAAGGACCTGCTTTCCATCGCCACGCGGCCCGTCGCTACGCTTAGGATGACAATTCGCAATCGTGCCATGACAATGATCTGTTCCGTATCGTGCTGATTGATTCACCGGGGGAGGACTTTTCCATGGCCGAACCGCGCATCGTGCTGACCACTCTCGCCGACGAACAGGAGACAGAAAAGTTCGCTGCAGCCCTCATCGAGCGCCGCCTGGCCGCCTGCGTCAATATCGTTGGCCCCATCCGCTCGATCTATCGTTGGCAGGGAAAGGTTGAGCGCGAGAAGGAATTCCTGCTCATCATCAAGACCACCTCTGAGCAGGCCTCCCGTCTGGAAGCCGCCTTCAAAGAGCTGCACCCCTACGAACTGCCGGAACGTATCGAGCTATCCGTCGAAGGCGGCAGCGAAACGTATTTGTCGTGGGTCACCGGCGAAGTGCAGGGTGAGTAGAAATGCGGCTGTATTGGGGTGGAAGCCCTCGGATTTATCCGAGGGAACAACCTGGTCTCTTATAACAATGGGTTTCAGCCCAGGCCAGCGCCAAAGCGCCTGCTAAATCCGCGCTTCATTCCCCCGCATCAATGCGGGGGCTTCCACCTTAGATCCCCAGTCCGGTCACTCGCCATCCCGCGCCTTGCACCTTGTGCCGGATGTTGAGCGTGATGAGCAGAGCGGTCATTGCCTCAACGATGCGCGCGTTTTCCAGCTTGCCGCCGTCGATGGCGCGCACCCCGGGAATTTTCGTCGCCAGCTCCGACGCGACCTGCCGCGCGCGATCGTCGTCGCTGCACACGATGACATCGCAATCGACATCGTCTTCGCCGTCGAGCACTGTCGATGACAGGGAATGAAACGCTGCGGCCACTATTACGTTCTTGCCCGCGACTTCCTGCGCCTGCTCGGCAGCCGAGCCCTGCCACACCCCGAGCAAGCGGGTCGGGCGTCCGCCAACCGCAGTCGCCAGCGGGACGGTAGCATCGATCAGCACCGTGCCATTGCGAAACGATGGCTTCAGTTGCTTCAGAAGCTCAGCCTGCCCGGCGAAGGGAACCGTCAGTACCACAACGTCGCACATCTTCACCGCAGTCACGTTGTCTGCACCTTCGACGCTCGCCAATGCGCCTGCCCGTTCGGCAATTTGGCGGGCGGTGGCATGAGCCCGCTCGGCATTACGCGAGCCGACAATCACCGACTCGCCTGCGCGCGCCCAACGCAACGCCAATCCCGATCCTTCGGGACCCGTGCCTCCGACGATGGCGATCATGCGGCGCTCCCGGCCGGCAACATCGGCTCCGGATAGGTCAGTCGGGTGTACGTCGTGTTGCGCTGCGCCGGGATGCGTCCCAGCTCAAGGATTCGTTCCTGGAACTCGCCGGTCGAAATGTACTGCCCAAACGAGGCGCCCGCCAGCCGCGAGATGTTCTCTTCAAACAGCGTGCCGCCGTAGTCGTCAGCGCCCGCAAGCAGCGCGAGTTGCGAAACATCGCGACCCAGCTTCACCCACGACACCTGTACATGGTCGATCGCCCCGGCAAGCATCACCCGCGCCAGCGCGTGAATTCGCATGTGCTCCTCCAGCGTCGCTCCGGCGCGCGCCAGCCCTTGCTCGAACAGCAACGTGTTGTCATGGATAAATCCGAGCGGCACGAACTCGGTGAAGCCGCCGGTACGCGATTGAATTTCGCGGAGCAGCAGAAGCTGATTCACCCATTGCTCCGGCGTCTCCGAGTGGCCATACATCATCGTCGATGTGCTACGAATGCCACACTCGTGGGCCGTCTCGATAATTTCGCGCCACTGCGCCACGCTGAGCTTATTGCGCGAGAGAACGCGCCGAACGTCGTCGTCGAGAATCTCGGCGGCTGTGCCGGGTAGCGTATCGAGCCCCGCGTCTTTCAGCATCAGCAGATACTCGCGTACAGGCATGCCGGTCAGCTCGACGCCATAGCGCATCTCCATCGGAGAGAACGCGTGACAGTGCATTGTCGGCACCGCGGCCTTCACCGCCCGAAGAATGTCGCGATAGTAATAAGGAGGCAGGTCGCGCGGCAGCCCTCCCTGGATGCAGACCTCGCTAGCCCCCCAACGCGCTGCTTCGCGAACTTTGTCGGCAACCTCATCGAGCGACAGAAAGTACGCGGTCTCGTGTCGCGGCCCGACAGCGAAGGCGCAGAACTTGCAGCCGACGATGCAGACGTTAGTGAAGTTGATATTGCGCGTAACGACGTACGTCACCGTGTCGCCCACGATCTGCCGCCGCAATTCATTCGCGGCCGCAACCAGCCCGAACAAGTCATCGCCGGTTGCATGCGCGAGCAGCAGACATTGCTCGCGGTTTAGGCTGGCGCCGTCGTGCGTGTCGAGTAGCTTGTCAAGGGCCGATCGGACGGGCGAAGAAACGCGGTGTTGAACATCGCTCCAGCCAGTTGAGCGCAGCGTGCTCTGTTTGCACCAGCTCAAGTTGTGCATAACATTGGCCCTCAAAACTGCAGGAACTACATAGCTTAGCGAAACAGGTCCTTGTCGGCCGAACGCACCAGTTGCCGGGCGCTTCCCGCGCCCCGCGGGTACGCGTAACCACGAATTATACAAGCCGGCACGCGCGCATCTTTTCCCGAAACCAGCCCCGCCATGGCCGCGAGTTCGTCGGCGACCGCCTGCTCCGTCGCGCGCAGCGTGTAGCCGTACGCGTCGCGCCGCCCGCGATAATCGCGCAGCGGACGCATGCCTGCGACTCCGATGGCAACGTCGCACAGGCCTTGTCGCCACGCGCGGCCAAAGCTGTCGGAGATGACGACGGGAATATACAGGCCGGTGAGCTTCTTTATTTTTCGGTGAATTTTCGCAGCCGATGCGTCGGGATCGACAGGCAGCAATACGGCCGACTTGCCGCCATCGACATTCGAAACGTCGACGCCGCTGTTCGCGCAAACGAAGCCATGCTGCGTTTCGGTGATGAGCACGTGCTTGTCGCGGAGCACGCGTTTGGCTTCGCGTAGCGCGAGCTCGACCGCACGCGCATCGGTATTGTTTCGACGTGCGGTCGCGAGTGCCTGCCGCGAGGGCTTCACCGTCTCGAGGCGAACAATCCTTCCCTCAGCTTTTGCGACGATCTTATGTTTCAGCACAAGAATGTCGCCTGCGCTCAATTGCAGGTTCGCGCCGGTGATGGCGGCGAGAACGACCTCAGCCAGCGAATCACCCGCCTTCACCTCTGGAATGCCGTGTACCGGAATGGCGTGAAGTTCTGCTGTTTGCTGTGGCGGCGGTGTGGCCCATATTTGCCTTCTGGTGGCAAATGTGGGATTTCGCTTTGCTTTCATGCCGAGATCGCCGACTTCACACTCGATTGCGCGCCGAAGTTCCACGACCGGAGCAGCCGCTGCGCGTTGGTGTCGCCCTCCCGCTGGAGTAGCAGGTCGAGCTCATGGGGATTGTCGATATCGAGGCCGATGCCCGGCATCTCGAGAATGATAAGCGGTTTGCCGCTTTTCCGCATGGCCTCACAATGTGGGATAAAACTGTCGTTGCCAAATCGCAGCGGAATGATCGATGCAGGCCGACGCAAGATGCAATTGCTGCCGCGCCGGTCGTAGGCGGGAACGAACACCGCGCCTTCCCCGGGAGCGGCATCAAGCACCTTATGCAGTTCTTCCGCGCTCGCCAGTGGAATATCGCCGGGAATCACGATTGTCGTGTTGTATCCCTGGGCTTCGCACCACGCCGTTGCCATCTCGATTGCGGCTGTCTCGCTATCGTTGCGCGTGTCGTCGATGACGAGGAAGCCGAACTCGGCAGCCAGCGCTTGCGTACGCTCATCGCCGGTGACCAGCGCGACGTCGATCCGCGAGCGCACACCGGAGGCGGCGAGCATCACATCGCGCAACATCGCCTCCGCCAGTTGCGAACGACGCGATTGATCAAGCGCCGCGCTCAGCCGCTGCTTGGCATTCGTGAGATCTTTCACCGGTATGAGAAGTATGCCGCGCATGTGAATTGTCATCCCGAACGAGCTTCTTTTGCCAGCGAGGGATCTTGGCTTTGATGCTTTTGACAGAGAAAAGGTATCCAGCACTACGCGTGCTAGGTTGACTTTATCGTCCATCGAACGCATCAGCGTGTTCGAACAGACGACGCGTAGGTCCTCGCTGCTTAACTCGTCTGCGGCGTGCGCATCGGCGCTGTCGATAACCAGCACGTCGAGGAAATCTGCATAGGCCTGTGCAATCCCCGCAATTGTGCTCGGCCATCCCTGCATGCGCATCAGCGCGGCGGCTGGCCCCGATACGGCCGCGTCTCCGATGATCGGACTAACGGCAGCTACCGGCGCCCCGGCGTTTCGCAATGTTTCGCGAATGCCGGGCACAGCGAGGATTGGCCCGATACTCGTCACGGGATTGCTAGGCGCGAACACGATTGCATCCGCCGATGCAATCGCCTCCAGCAAGCCCGGCGCAGGTTGCGACCGTTCGACGCCGACAAACTCCACGCGGCTGACCTCAACGCTGTGGCGCTCGCGCACGAAATATTCCTGAAAGTGCAGCCGGCCCTTGGAGGTTTCCAGCATGGTCGCAACCCGCTCGTCGGACATGGGCAGCACGCGCGCGTTGATACCCATTCGCTTCGCAAGCTCTGCCGTCGCTTCGGTCAGCGTACGGCCTTCGCGCAGCAGGGAGGTGCGCGTCAGGTGCGTTGCCAGGTCGAGGTCGCCCAGGCTAAACCACGCTGGCTCGCCGAGATGCTTCATCCGCTCCAGGCAGCGAAACGAATCGTCATCCACGCCCCATCCGCGATCGATACTCAGCAGCCCCGAGAGGCCGTACAGCACAGAATCAATGTCAGGCGAGACGTGCAGTCCCCACCATTCGATGTCATCTCCGGTGTTGACCACCACGGTGAGCGCTTCGGGAGCAACCAGCCGTTGCACCCCCTGCACCAGCTTGGTGCCGCCCGTACCTCCGGTGAAGATGACAACTTTCATCTACGCCGTCCTCGCATATCCCATACTGTCTGATGCGAGCGCGAGGCGCTCTCCCAACAATCCACCACGCTTCAGCACGTCCGGGAGAAACTCCGGATACACCGGCAGGCGTTGTTGAAGCTGCTGACCGGCAGCATTCGTACGGCGCTCCAGATCGGCCAGATGCGGCCACGGAGCCTCAGGATTGATGTAGTCCGGGGTCAGCGGGGACACGCCGCCCCAATCGTTAATCCCACCCTGTAAGAGTCCCTCATAGTGGGACTCAGTAAGGTTCGGGGGCGCCTGGATATTCATGTCGCGCAGCAGCAGGCGCGCGACCGCCAGGGTGCGCAGCATGTCGCCGTTATCCGGCTCCGGCCAATGGGCCATGGGAATGCGCGGTTTGG
Organism: uncultured Acidobacteriaceae bacterium; assembly: GCA_963846795.1. Lineage (GTDB taxonomy): Bacteria > Acidobacteriota > Terriglobia > Terriglobales > Acidobacteriaceae > CAVVDY01. The sequence continues at coordinate 21,541 of CAWJXJ010000005.1, read as the reverse complement.
CGCGAAAATTCTGGATGATGATTTCCTGAATATGTCCGTACTCATCATGCAGCCGCTTGATTGCCAGCAGGGAATCGATGCGGTCGCGCAACGTCTCGCCGATGCCGATCAGGATGCCGGTGGTGAAGGGAACACCCAGCTTTCCGGCATCAGCCATGGTCTTCAGCCGTAGCGACGGCAGCTTGTCGGGAGCGTTGTCGTGCGCCGCGCCTTGCGCCAGCAGAGCCTCGCTGGTCGATTCCAGCATCAGGCCGAGGCTAGGATTCGTCTCACGTAAACGCTCAATCCACTGATAGCTCATCAGCCCTGGATTGGCGTGCGGCAGCAGGCGCGTCTCGCGCAAAACCAGCTCGCACATCGCTTCGAGATAATGCAGCGTGCTGCGATAGCCAAGCCGACGCAACGTATCGCGCATCTCGGGGAAGAGCATCTCGGGCTTGTCGCCGAGCGAAAACAGCGCTTCGGTACAGCCCAGTTGTTCGCCTTCTTTCGCGACTGCCAGTACCTCTTCCGAAGTCATGGTGTGCGCGCCCCGTTCGCCGGGATCACGACGAAAAGTACAGTAGCCGCAATAGTCGCGGCACAGGTTGGTCAGCGGCAGAAAGACTTTGCGCGAATAGGTGACGACTCCTGGATGGTATTTTCCTTTCAGCGCGACAGCCGATGCCAGCAACTCTTCCTGCGCTCCGCCATCGCAGGCGAGCAGCGACGTTGCGAGCTCAGGTGTGAGCGGCTCGCCATCGCGAACCTCGCGAATGCGCGCAATCAGCTCTACGTTTGAGAGTTCGTTCTGGATGCGGGCGACCGCCATAGCTCAGGAAAGAATACCGCAACCGCGAATTGCGCGAAAAATGCAAGATCAAAAGAAGCAGCCGCGGATTGCGCGGATGAACACGGATCAGAAAAAGCTGAGGCCACGGATCAACACGGAGAGACACGGATCAGAAAACAGAATAGTTGAGCGTCTCACGAGGACGAACGCTTTACGGATCCCGAAATCCGATCCGTGGAGATCGGTGTAAATCCGTGGCTAGGTTTTTATTCCGGTTTCAACCCGTAGCGCCCGCGGAAATACAACAGCGGAGCGCCGTCGTGCACGTCGATTTCATTCACCTGGCCGACAAAGATGCTGTGATCACCCGCGGGGTGCGATTCGACCACTGTGCAGTCGATCTGGGCGAGCACATCGGCGAGCACGGGCATGCCGCTGGCCATCGTCTTATATGTGATGCCCAGCCGGTAGGCCACCTCAGGATTGCGCTCGGGATCGGCGAAGAACTCCGACAGCGCCTCCTGGTCTTCCTTGAGGATGCTCACGCCAAAGCAGCACCGCTCGCGCAGGTGCAGATAGGTTTCGGCCAACTGATCGACGCACACCAGCACCAGCGGAGGCCGCAGCGACACCGAACAGAACGCGCTGGCGGTCATGCCGTGAACGCCGCCATCAGCCGTGGGCACCGTGATGACAGTGACACCGCTGGCGAAGCGGCCCAGCGCGGCGCGAAATTGGTCCGGCGAAACTTCGGGCATGGCTATGAAAGCAATATACCTGACGCTCGGATGCCCAACTCGGGCTGCGTTTGTCCGGATGGAAACTCGAACACCCCCACCCCGGCAAAAGAGGCCGGAATGGGGCACCCATCGTACCCATTTGCTACGATGAACAACCGTGCCCAAGAAACTCGATCACACCGTCGCCCTCGCGCATCTGTCGCGCGTCGACCGCAAGCTGGCGCGCATCATCACCAAGGCGGGTGAATGCCGCCTGCAAATGGAGACCACGCAGAGCATCTTCGAGGCGCTGCTGGAATCCATCGTTTATCAGCAGCTCAACGGCAAAGTTGCCGCGACGATACTTGGTCGCGTGAAGGCGCTCTTCCCCGACAACACTGGCCGCCTGCGCACGCGGCGCGGGCTGGTTGCGCGCTTTCCCACTCCGCAGCAGATTCGCGATGCGTCGCCCGAGCTGTTGCGCTCTGCCGGGTTGTCGCAGGCGAAGATGCTGGCCATCAAAGATCTCGCCGAGAAAACCATCGAGGGCATCGTGCCCAGCGCGCGCCAGGCACACAAGATGAGTGATGAAGAGTTGATCGAGCACCTGGTGCAGGTGCGCGGTATCGGCCGCTGGACGGTGGAGATGCTGCTCATGTTCCGCCTTGGCCGTCCCGACGTTCTTTCTGCCGATGACTACGGCGTGCGCAAGGGCTTCGCCAAGGTTCACAAGATGACTGAGCTGCCAAAGCCAAAAGAGCTGCTCGCCTATGGAGAGCGGTGGCGTCCGCACCGCAGCGTGGCCTGCTGGTATCTGTGGCGCGCCGCCGAGATGCAGGACCTGCCATTCGCCGGAGCCGAGAAAAAGAAAGCCGAGCGTAAAGCGGCGAAGAAATCCCCAGCGAAATCCGCTGAGAGGAAGTCGCCGCGCAAAGCAGCTGCCAGGAAGAACGCTGGCAGCGCCTAATGTGCTCCGTCAGGCAAAAGCCACGGCACGGGTCACTTCGTTGGGCGCGACTTTTTCTTGCCTGCAACGTTGAGCGCCACGGCCTCGCGGATCAATGCCTTCAAAGCCGTCTCATTGATTCTGTCGCCCTCGTGGATGTCGATGGCGCGCCTGACATTTCCTTCGAGGCTGGAGTTGAATAGACGCGCCGGGTCGGGCAACGACGCTCCCTTGGCAAACGTCAGCTTGACGGCGTTCTTGTAGGTCTCTCCCGTGCACACGATGCCACCGTGCGAGAATACGGGAACTCCCGGCGATGTCGCCTTCACCCACTTGCGCTCCTCCACGATCTCGGGATCGGCCTGGTGAATGAGTTCGCGCACTTTCGCGAGCACCTGCCCGCGCCAGTCGCCAAGTTGCTTAATTCTCTCGTCGATGAAGGCAGAGCCAGATTCTGCCGGAACGGATGGTTTCGTATTCATCTCGATCTCTCACTTTCGAACTAGCTTAAATGTCGTGCAGGCTCTTTCGAAAACAGGCGCCGCACCAGGTGGCCCTTCCACATCCACAGTCCCGTAAGTACCATAATCGGAAAAAACACATACCGAGTAGGGGGCGCGTACTGCGGAAGCTTATCAAAGGGACTGAAGATATAGCCGAATATCGGAATGCTCACGATCAGGTGAATCCAGCGAAGTACTGTGCGCTGGCTTGGTAATTTCATGTTCTCCTCCGTGCACGTGCTGCACCCAAGAACCCTTGGCGCTGAATCTGGCGCACTACCCGCTCTCGAACTGCTTCGCGTACTCGCCGACCAAACGCTGCCAGCCGGACTTTGTCGCGTTGGCCCCGACAATGCGTCCGATTGGCGTACCCGCGAGCAGCCGATCCAGAACGTCGAAACAGATGTGCCAACCCGCGGCGCCCCAGGCGACGAAACGGCGATCGATGTTATGCCACAATGTCAGACGTGTGCCGTTAGCGGAAGGCTCCAGCTCCCAGCGCATATCGCCCAACTCGAGCACCTCGGGGGCGTCGGCCCGCGTCACGGTTGTTTGCACCGGCGTGCCCGTTCCCACCCAGGTGAGCGTCACTGTGGCGCCGGCGGTGCCCAGGCTCCCCTCGGCCTCAAAGGGAGCCCACTCGCGCAGTTGCGCCGGGTCGGTCAGCGCCTCCCAGACGTTTTCCGGAGAGTGGCGCAGTTCCCGAACGAGAATCAGCGTCCACTTGTCTTCGCCTTTGTTCACCTTAGCCCCGTAGGCCTCGCCCGGTGTGTACTGCGCGCGATCGATCATTTGTCGTCTCCTTGCAGCAGCCGTGCTTTACCCCTGCCAACGCATCAATTGCGTGAGTTGAATGAGATTGCCGCAACCGTCATTCACCGTTGCGATCTTCGATGCCGTGACATCCTTGGGCGGAGCGGTGAACTCGGCGCCGCCGGCTTTCATGCGCTCGTAGTCGGCCTGCAGGTCGTCGGTGAAGAACATCGCCGCGGGCTGGCCTTGCTGGAAGAGCACCTGCTGGAATGTCTTGGCCGCCGGGTTGTTGTTGAGGGCGAGTTGCAGCTCGGTGCCGTTGGGCTCTTCGGGTGACGCGACGGTCAGCCATCGATATGGTCCATTGCTGAAGTCGGCTTTCTTCACGAAGCCCAGGACCGCGGTGTAGAAGCGCAGGGCTTTTTCTTGATCGTCGACATATATGGTGGCCAGTTTGATCTTCATTTCGATACTCCTTTATTGTGTTCGCGGCTTTGGCCGGGTTGTCTTGTCTTTGGTTTTGCTTTTGGTTGGCTTTGCTTGATTCATGCGGTCGAGGTGCCGTTCAAGAGCGTCGATGTGAGCCGACCAGAAGCGGCGGAACTGTGCCAGCCAGGTATCCAGCTCCTGAAATCGTTGGGGTTTCAGCCGGTAAAGACGGCGTTGTGCGTCCACCGTCGCCTCCACGAAACCGGCGTCGCGCAGCACGCGCAGGTGCTTGGAGACGGTCGGCTGCGTCATGCGAAGCCGCTGCTCGATCTCACCCACCGACTGCTCGGACGAGGCCAGCAGAGTTAAAATCGCGCGTCGGTTGGGCTCGGCAATGATCTCGAAGGCGGATTCCATTCTTTGTATATACTCTATAACGTATATACTTGTCAAGGAATATAATATGGGAAATTCAAATAGGACGGACAGGTCGAGTTTTCAAGGTCTTAGGGCCGAATACGCTAGTTCAACGAATCCGTTCTTGTAGGGAGTGACGCTCTTTAAACTCCACCGCTGCTCCCTGGCGGAATCGCCAAACAGCCGCAGCCCATTGCCTAACAGCACCGGCGCGATGGTCAACCGGATTTCATCCACCAAGCCAAGCTCGAGGAAACGCTGGCACAACATGGCTCCGCCGACGAGCCATATGTTCTGATAGCGCGGCGCAAGTTTAGAGTTGACCAAAGTCTTGAGATCGCCGGAATAGACCTCGACGCTCGCCCGCACCGGCGTTAACTCTCTGCTGCTTACCACCACGACCGGCGTATCGCCATAAACCCAGCCCAACTGAAGCGCGTGTTCATAAGTATGCGAGCCCATCACGTAACAATTGACTGACTTGATGAAAGCCGCAATTTCTTTTGGTGAAATCGAAACGCCATTTTCGTAAACGCCTTCCGCGCTCTCCAGCCATGCGACACTGTTGTCCTTCTTCGCGATAAACCCATCAAGACTGGAAACCATGTGCAGAGTCACAGTTTGTCTTCTTGTATTCTCTTCGTCGAGCGACACAATTTCCTCCCGTCTTCGGAGACATAATTATGACCCGAGCGAATTCGAACGCTGCCCGATTCTTGAGCGGGAGCGCCTCCCCGCGAACACATTCGAAAACACAAATGTGTGGCCCGCATCAGATTGCCGGTTCCCCTGGTTTCGCGGTCCCCTGAACTTGCTTAGTACAGCCCAAACGAAAACGCTCCGGAAGGACTGGCTGCTGTTGGGTAAGGAAGAGCGGCAGACGGATCGAAGGTGTTGACGTAGTTGAATGCGCTGGGAGGCGAGTTGTAGTAAGCACAGCCGCCCGGAGGTCCAAAACCATCGCACCCCGCCTGGTGCTGGCCAACGTACGGCACCGACGCGGAAGTGGTCCATTCGAAGATATTGTAAGTTGCGCCGGTGGCTAACGGCACAAGCGTGAACCAGTAGGTTCCGGCAGAAAGGTTAATGCTGGGAAGATCGCACGCAAACCATACACCGATGTTCGAGTTCGCGTTCTGCCCATTTCCACTGGTGTGGTAGATATTGCCGCTACAGGTTCCGGAGGCAATCAGGGTTCCTCCGGTGCCGAGCTCAACTCCGACCCTGATTTCCCAGTAGGCTGAGGTATAAAGTGCAAGCTCGGTGGGATTCACCAGCACATTCGCGAAAACGCCTTTCACGGTTTGCGAGGCGGTGAATGATACGTTGTCGTACACGGCGGAGATCGCCGCTGGTGGCCCCGAGATTGGCAGATACGCGATATTTCCGCCTACGACGTTCCAGTCCGAATCTCCACCGTAAAAGATGCATGCTAGAAATGCCGCTGGACAGCTACCCGGAGGTGTGTGGTGAAGAGTGGCCTGTGCATTAGCTTGACCAAAGCCGTAGATTCCGTACACCATCAACAAAGTCCAAAGAGTTATTCTGACCACTTTCGACATTTGGCTCCTCCTGCCTTGACGCTGTCTGGATTCGGCTTCCGCGTAAGCTCGCGTCCGGCATTCCTAACCCGCTTCCCCGGACGCAAGCGGAAACGATGCGACCCGTGGGAGAGCGCAGCGAATCGTTTCGTAAAGGGATCTTCTGCTGCGGGCCCGCTCGCAAGCCTCAACGGCCCGAGAGACAATCCGATAATGGAGGCTCAGGCCGAATGCCTTGCCTTGCGCCATCCATTCCGTTCAACCAGACTGCCAATAAATTCAGAGTGAACTATTGCGCAAATACTAGGGCAATGAAGATTGCAACTATCGTTTGATACGACTGCAATATCAAGACCACGAAGGTGGCCAGATACCTTCCGTGTCTAAGTAAATCGGTTTGCGACCTGACCCGTCCGAGCCGTCTGCTATCGCGGGAAAAGACAGGTTGCGCTCAAAGCTTCAGCTGAAGCCTGGCTGCCAGAGCGTTGTCCACCCGTACCTTCCTCATCATTCCCGCGCTCCGCTACGGAGGACATACTTAACACGTGCAGGCTGCCGATCCCAATGCGCGATTCCTTGCCGCCTTCCTCGACTACTTAAAGGTGGAGAAGGGGCTGGCTGCGCTCAGCGTCAGCGCCTACCGCTCTGACCTGGAGCAGTACGCCGAGTTCGTGGGCGAACGCAAGCGCACGGTGCGCGAAGCCCGGCGGCAGGATGTGCGCGACTTCCTGAACGCGTTGTTCTCGAACGGCGTTGACGCTCGTAGCGTGGCACGCAAGCTCTCGGCATTGCGCCATTTCTACAAGTACTTGCTGCTCGACCGCTACATCGACAAAGATCCGACGCTCAACATCGACACGCCGCGGCAGTGGAAGGTGCTGCCCAAGTCGCTCGCGCCGAGCGAAATCGAGCAGGTGCTGCAGGGTCCTCCGCGCGCGAAGGACGATCGTGTGTCGCAGGCGTTGTCTGCACGCGATCGTGCCATGCTCGAGGTCTTCTATGCCGGGGCGCTGCGCGTCTCGGAGCTGATCAACGTGAAGCTCGAAGACTTGAAGCTCGAGCTCGGATACGTGCTGGTGCGCGGCAAAGGGGACAAGGAGCGCATTGTGCCGCTGGGCGCCGCGGCGCAGGAGATGGTGCAGGCCTACTTGCGCGACGCGCGGCCGGTGCTGGGGGCAGGGAAGCCGTCGCCCCATCTGTTCATCGCGCGCGGAGCCAAGCCCATCACGCGCCAGCGGGTGTGGCAACTGGTGAATGCGGCATCCCACAACGTGGGACGTCACGTCTCACCGCACATGCTGCGCCATAGTTGCGCAACTCACATGGTCGAGAACGGCGCCGACCTGCGCACGGTGCAGACCATCCTTGGACACGCAGACATCTCGACTACGCAGGTATACACGCACCTGGCGCTCGATCGGCTGAGCCGCGTGCATCGCGAGCATCATCCGCGAGCTAGGCGCGCGGCCAGCAAAGCCGCCAATGACTAGGCCTGCGGCAACCACGGTCGAGAAGGCGATCGCGAAGTTTCTTCGCGCGTTACAAGAGCGCAACGCCTCTCCGCATACAGTTAAGGCTTATACGAAGGATCTCGCCGGCTTCGCCGAATACGTCGGTCCGCAAGCTTGGGGAGATATCGACCATGTCCTGATTCGCGGATACCTGTCGAACCTCTACGAGCGTGGCTTGAGCAAGACCTCGGTCGCGCGCTCGTTAGCGGCGCTGCGCTCCTTATATAAGTGGCTGGCGCAGGAGGGTGAGGTCGAGCAGAATCCGGCAGCGCTGGTCGCAACGCCGAAGTTGCCGAAGAAGCTGCCGCGCGTGCCGACGGTGGAAGAGGTCTGCAACGTGCTTGATGCCGGCATGCCGGAAGAGTCTGCGTTCCCCGAGCGCGACCAGGTCATCATGGAGCTGTTGTACGGCTGCGGGATTCGCAACTCCGAACTCATCGGCATAAACCTCGACGATGTGCGCTGGGCGAACGAGATTATCCTGGTGCGAGGCAAGGGGAAGAAGGAGCGTTACGTTCCGTTCGGCGAGTCAGTTGCGCAGGCGGTGAACTCTTACCTGCCGGCGCGCAAACGCGTGTTGGAGCAGGCGAAGCGCGGCTTGGAGAAGGCGTTGCTCATCAATCTGCGTGGCTCGCGGCTGACGACGCGCAGCGTCGGACGCATCGTGAAGCAGATCGCAGTGAGCCGCGGGTTATCACCCGACGTGCATCCGCATACGCTGCGCCATGCTTTCGGCGCTCACATGCTGGAAGAGGGCGCCGACTTGCGCGCCATCCAGGAGATGCTGGGCCACGAGCGGCTCTCGACCACGCAGCGCTATACGCAGCTCACGGTGAAGCACGTGATGGATGTGTACGACCGCACCCATCCCCATGCGAAAAGGAAGAATTGATCCGCTCTCGGTTCTGTCATTCCGAAGCTCTTCGTTGTGTCATCCCGAACGAAGTGAGGGACCTGCAGTTGGGATCTGGTTTGAAGGGGCAGGCCTTCAGGCGTGCCATTAAGGATGCACGTAGGCCTGCAGCTTTAGCCGCTGAGGTTGTATTGTGTCACCGGCTAAAGCCGGTTATTGAGAGGAAAACCAACATTTTGCGGCACGGCTGAAGCCGTGCCCCTTCAAAGCTCGGCCAGGAAGAAGCCCGCTCTAGTCGCCGTATTGCGCGCGCATGTCGCGCCAGGTGCTGGCGCCGCGACGCTCGGCCTCTTCGACGAAGCCTTCGCCTAGTTTCTGCAGCGTGCCGAAGATCTGCATGCCCTTTTGCAGGTAGTCGGGAGCGTTCTCCCAGACGGCTTCAAACTTCTCGGGATACTCGCTGGCGAGAATGGTGAGGCCGGCGGCGGCAAAGCCCATCCCTACAGCGCGGCGGCCGGTGAGAATGAGTACGGCGCCTGCTCCGATGCTGCCGAATATCAACGTCTTCTTCCAAGTCTGCATGTTCACCTCAAGAGAGCACGTGCGGACAAACCGCAACTTTCATTAGAGACCCATTCGGTCTCTTGCTGTTGTATGCCAAGGAAGGGTAGTTTGCAAACCGAGACGGACGATGGGGAGAGGCACGGTCGGGCGGTCAGAAATGGAAAAGGCTGCGACTTTGGTTATGCTCCAGCCGCCTACTCCTGCGAGGGAGTTGCCGGCGTGGACGCATGTACCGTCGCAGCCCTTGAAACGATCACCGCTTTCGCAGTTCCAAACCTCGGCGGACATCTCGCAACGCCGTCGATTTTTTCAGGTCTGGCGGTTCCGCGAGTCGCCTCGCTGACCGACCGATCAGTCTACTTCAGGTGGGCAACGGATTATTGAAGCCTACCCTTTTGGACCGTCGACTGTGGACCTGCCGCATTGGTTATGCTCTAGCCGTGGACTCCTGCGAGAGAGTTGCCGGCGTGGACGCATGTACCGCAGCTGTCCTGGATGCGATCACCGCTTTCGCAGTTCCAAACCTCGGCAGACATCTCGCAACGCTGTCGATTTTTTCGGGTCTGGCGGTGTCGCGAGTCGCCTCGCTTACCGATCGCTTCGGCTTACTTCAAATCGGCTCCCTATCGGGTGCCGCTCTTTTCTGCCGTCGACGAAAGCCATCCTAACGGAGGGCGGAGAAAAGTCAACGCCCAAGGTGTGTGCACAGCCAATATTCTTGGGGGTGCTGAAGACTTGTTGGTAAGCGATAGCAGGGAAGAGAGTTTTCGAACGCACGGCCAGAATTTGCTATAGGTATTCACACTTTTTTCACAGAGACGTTATGTTTCAGCGGCGTCAATTCGAGGAACCAATCTCGCGTCTTGACGAATCTCAGCAGATGAACGACCTTAGAGGTGACACATGTGCGCCTTGACCGCCTACGTTGACGGAGGATCGCACGGGAACCCCGGCCCGTCGGGAATCGGTGTCCTCGTTCACGACCTCTGCGGCGAAACCGTTCGCATCGCTAAGTGGATTGGCCATCAGGACAATAACGTCGCCGAGTACTTCGCGCTACTCGAGGCGCTGCAGCACGCGGTGGCTGCCAAAGCCAATGCCTTGCACGTTTTCTCCGACTCGGAGATCGTGGTCAAGCAGATGAACGGTGAATACGTCTGCCGCAGCCCGCGGCTGTATTCGCTCAACTGGACCTGCCGCAAGCTGGCACGCTCGCTCGAGTTCTCTATCGCGCACATCAGCCGCGAAGAGAACCACGAGGCCAACGAACTCGCGCTTCAGGCAGTGCAGTCGCGCTTGGCGGCAATCGCGTAGTCGCAGAAGTGGGGTGACGCGGAAGTCGCGTAATCAGCGGCTGGTCTCGCGTATAATCACCTAGGCACGCGCCCGTAGCTCAGCTGGATAGAGGTCGCCGCGGCGACCCTCCGGAGCGACTCAATGGGCCAAACCTTCCGATGTTTTATGTCTACGTCCTGAGAAGCCAAAGTACCGGATCCTCATACACCGGTCAGACCGCATCTATTCCGCACCGTTTGCTATGCCATACACAAGGACTCAGCCCGTCGACGAAAGGACGCGGCCCTTGGGAGTTGGCTCACGTTGAGGAATTTGCAACACGCGCAGAGGCAATGCGTCGAGAACGCTATCTCAAAACTGGAAAAGGACGGGACGAGTTAAAGCGGCTATGCAGCGACGCGATAGCTCCAGGGTGATAGTCGCCACCTCCTCGCGTATAATCACCTAGGCACGCGCCCGTCGCTCAGCTGGATAGAGGTCGCCACGGCGACCCTCCGGAGCACGGAAGCGGGTCAAGGGCAAGCGCGCCCGTAGCTCAGCTGGATAGAGGTCGCCGCGGCGACCCTCCGGAGCGACTCAATGGGCCAAACCTTCCGATGTTTTATGTCTACGTCCTGAGAAGCCAAAGTACGGGATCCTCATACACCGGTCAGACCGCATCTATTCCGCACCGTTTGCTATGCCATACACAAGGACTCAGCCCGTCGACGAAAGGACGCGGCCCTTGGGAGTTGGCTCACGTTGAGGAATTTGCAACACGCGCAGAGGCAATGCGTCGAGAACGCTATCTCAAAACTGGAAAAGGACGGGACGAGTTAAAGCGGCTATGCAGCGACGCGATAGCTCCAGGGTGATAGTCGCCACCTCCTCGCGTATAATCACCTAGGCACGCGCCCGTAGCTCAGCTGGATAGAGGTCGCCACGGCGACCCTCCGGAGCACGGAAGCGGGTCAAGGGCAAGCGCGCCCGTAGCTCAGCTGGATAGAGCGATTGCCTCCGGAGCAATAGGTCGGGAGTTCGAATCTCTCCGGGCGCGCCAGAACAAGCCATCCTCCTACCCGCTCCAGATCCTTCCCCTTCGGCGGCGCTCAGGGTCAGGATTTCGCCTGCGGGCTCCCGCTCCGCTCACGCCCGCAAAACGGCTCAAGTTCGAATCTCTCCGGGCGCGCCAGAACAAGCCATCCTCCTATCCGCTCCAGATCCTTCCCCTTCGGTCGCGCTCAAGGTCAGGATTTCGCCTGCGCTAAGTTGAGAACTTGTTCTGAGAGCAACGAAGCTGGCGGGCCACTGCCGTTCATTTCTGTTTGAATGGAATTATGGAGCCGAGTTGGACGTTTTCCTCTTCCCGCGCCTTTTCCCTTTCATAGCTTGATGCAGCCCTTCGCAAGTACCGTGGGGACACGTTCCACCGACGACCGTCGTCGGTGATTACGGTGACGGACTTCTTGTTATAGCGGGTCAGAATCCCGAAAACAGGAGTCCCATTCTCAGGCTCAAACGTAACCCGATCGCCAATCCGGAACTCCAGCATGGCTTTGTGGGCATGCACCTGACTCATGAGTCGGAGGCGCTGCACGATGCGATGATTCAAATCTATGAGTTCAGCTTCGGTCAGAAGATCTATATCGATGCGATTCATGGGTGTTTGCGGGGATTATACGTCTAGAACAGGAAGCGGCGAAACCGTGGTGACCCGACCGTGACTAACATCCGGGCACCTTATACGCCGTAGCTGCTGGCCGTCAGCCTCGTGCCGCCACCAGTGAGGGCGGCAACGGCAAAGGCTTCGAGTCAGCGGCACCGAATCGTGCCACAAAGGGAACGACAGTCGAAAATCAGTAGTTTGTGGTAGAAGTTTGTTGCCAAATCATCGTTGCTCACATAGGTTTATGGTGTTGTTCTTCCCCTTGAAATCGTAAGCTGCCTAAAAAAATTACCTCATCAAAGGTAGAGGTCCAGAAATGAAAAGAGCATTATTGATTTTCTCCTACTGTTTGCTAACTTTTTCTCTGGCCTTTTCGCAGGTGCAACCGGGCCAGACGCAACCGATCCGGTCGAAAACCAAGATTATCCACGCTCCCACGACGTGTCCCAATGATCCGGTTTTAATGTCAGACGGGACCATCAACGGCTATGATTCCCTCTTTCCGCCACCAAGTACGAATTACTACGCCCTCAATGCCAAGGGCGGACACTCGTACAGCATCGAGGTTTGGGACGTATCCGACGCTACGGTGGGGATGTCGCCGACCATCACTGTGACTTCAGATTGCAAGAATTCCATTTCCGGGGTGGCGGATGTCACTAGCGCAGACCCTGACCTTAGCAACGGGTTCTCCCGTCGTGTGAGTTGGGTCCAGCCCTCGGATCAGATCCTATACCTCGCGATCGCCAGTACCGATCCGAACGAGAACGACTCCTATATTTACTACATCCGAGTAACGGATACCTCGCTGCACAATATCCACTGGAGTACGTTCTCCTACAACACGCTGTGGTCGCTGGCGAATCTCACTTCGGGTGATATCATGGGCACCCTCACCGTAAACAATGAGCAAGGGGTGACGGTTGGGACCTTTCCACTCACCGTGTCGGCAAACGGATTCGCACAGGTCAACGCTAAGGTGGTAGGAATTCCTGCGAATCAACAGGGGGCTGCCACATTCGTGTATGTTGGTCCCGCTGCAGCCATTCGGGGGGATGTCTCGCTCATCAGGAATGACAGTAACGTGGTTGTGCTGGAATTTTTCGTGCCCCAGCACTCGTCGTACTAGCGACGGCTAGGGAATGAAAGGCCGCTTGGATGGCGATCCTGGCGGCCAATGTGCCCAATTTTGTGCCTGGTCACGCTCGTGCCGGGTTTTTGCCTTGCTGCGCCAAGCGGAGCAGCTTCACCGGATGGGTTGTGCCAAGCTGAAGAGGCTGGCAGCCGCCACCAGCTCCCAGATAAGGGCCATCAGCTCCCAGCTACAAGGTAAAGCCATCCCTGTTTGGCCGCCAGGCCATCAGTAGACGTTTGGCGTCACATGTCGAGCGTCAGATAGCGGGTGCCAGAGGAGCCAACCGCAGATTCCCTCGCTATGCTCGGGATTGCCTTGGGACGGAAGACCAGAGATGAGAAAAAGGGACGGTGCGCACACACCGTCCCTAAAATTAGATCGTCACTACTCAAGAGGCCCAACCCACGAATTCAGCAGGTCGTCCGACACCCTCATGGCAACGAAACCCATTACCATGGCAAACAGGGAGCATGCCCCCCGGGGTTTAGAGCTTCACGTAACGGCGCAGCACGCCGGCCAGGCCCGCGATGCCAGAGCCAAACAGCACCAGGCTGCCGGGTTCCGGAACTTCGGAGAACTGGTTCTGCAGGCCCCCAAGGAGGGCGGTGCTGTTGTTGTCGCTACCGCCGAGCATTTCGACATTTGCGTAGACGTCAACGACGCTTACCGGATTATCGAAATTCACGCTGGCGCTCAAAAGGCTCGTGTTGCTGTTGAGGATTGTGAGCAGAGTGCCTTCAGTTCCATTTGCGCACAGGTTGGCGAATGTGTCGCCCGCGCAATAGGTCTCGGCAACAGCAACCTGGGCATTTCCGAGCGTTGCCGCACCGATCATTAAGAGGCTCAAATCCTTAATTAGAGGGCCGCCGTTGTCGGTGGCGGTGTACCCAATCAGCGATTGTTGGGTTTGGCCGCTGGATGCGTTCCATGGAGCGTTAAACTGGAATCCAGTGTTGTACTGGGTAGTGATTGGAGTCACCGTAATGTCGCTGGCGTTCATGTGGTTCGAGCCTGCGGTTGAGTAGGTGAAATTCGAGAAGGTTTTGTTATCGATTCCGCAAGATCCGCCGATGTACTGGTCATAGCTGGTCACGATACAGTCGCTAGCGAATGCGGAAAGACCGCACACCAGCACCACCAACAGAGCGAATGCAACTGTCTTCATTAGCTTCCTCCTGAGTGACGCACGTTCCGAATCGATTCGAATTGAGTGGGGGACTCATCCGAATCGCAAGCGCCTGGGGTATTCAGTGACTACAGTTTGCAAAGTTGCTTAACTGAGCGACACGCACAGCGCCCTGCGCAACCCTGCAAGCCTCCTAGTTAGTAACCGAATCGACTACCCCTCTTTACGCGACGACAAGGCTATCCCCATTTCAGGCAGGATTCAAGGGAAAAAACCTAGCACTAAAGTAGGGGGTAAGGCTTAACCCATTTAAATTGCGTAAACATTTGAATAATAACAAGTTAAGCTTAATACGCGCTTGTCCAGATTAGGTGCCCGTGGGCATTATTGTGGAGGATTGTTTTAGAAAGGTGGGGGTTGGTGATTTTCGCCTCTTTCAGTGAAAGTCGTGCGAGCGTACGGCAGCGTCGGTGATGTCTACCCGTTCCGGAGCATACGCCTCGCGAAGCGGCCGCAGTCGGTCAACTTTTATCGAAACTACCCCTTCCTGGTTTTGCAAAACACCTTCGAGCAGCAGAAACTTTTCTGCAAGAATAAGGACGCGATGTTTCTCGAGCAGGTCTGGGGCAATAATAGCGTTGCTGATGCCGGTCTCGTCCTCCAAGCTGAGAAAGACGAAGCCTTTGGCGGTCCCTGGCCGCTGCCGCGCGATGACGCATCCGGCGGTGCGCACGCGTTTTCCGTCTGGGGCCTGAGTCAGGTCGTGTGCCGATAGAATGTGCGCTCGTCTTAGTTCTTCCCGACGATAAGCCAGCGGATGCGGGCCTACCGTAAGTCCGGTTCCGTGAAAGTCGGCCACCAGGCGTTCTTCGGCCGTCATTTGGGCGAGCGGAGAGGCCATGTCGTTCTCGGGAATGCCATCCAGCAGCGGCCCGGCGAAACGCGCTGCCCGTTCTACCTGCCACAGGGCATCGCGGCGGTGCAGATTTGGCTTGGTCTGGGTATGTTTCAGCTTTGGCATTGGATCTTCGCCTGCTTTGCAGCCAATCGCGTTTAATGCGCCGATCGAGGCAAGCAGTACCATCTCATCGCGGCGTAAATCGGGTACACGATACGCAAGATCAGCAATCGAAGTGAATGGACCGCGATTGCGCTCGCGAACAATGGCGTGTCCCAGCTCTTCGCGAAGTCCACGGGCATAGCGGAGCCCCATGCGCAGGGCAAAGTGGCTTTGCGGGAAAACGCTCCCAGGAGTTGGTGGTTCCGCCACGGCGAAATTTCGCGTCAAGGCGCGATCTTGGTAGTACCGAAAAACTCCTTTTGAAAAATCCTCAGTCCCTTTGGGGGCTGCACGCAAAGCAGGTCCCTCGACGACTGAAGTCGTCTCGGGATGACAATCCAATAAGGAAGCTGCTTCGGCACGCCTAAAGGCGTGCCCCTTCAAACCCGAATCCGAAATTCTCTGTGTCCTCTGTGCCTCTGTGGTGAAGTTTTCTTCCAGCGTGCACGTCCAATCCGACGCGGTCACATCGAGCGGCTTCACCTTCAGCCCGTGCCGCTGCGCATCTTTCACGATGGTCGCCGGTGAATAAAAACCCATCGGCTGATTGTTCAGCAGCGCTGCAGTGAATGCTGCCAAGTAATGGCACTTGAGCCACGCGCTGGCGTATGCAATAAGGGCGAAGCTGGCGGCGTGTGATTCGGGAAATCCATACAGCGCAAACGAAGTGATGGATTGCAGGATCTCCTCCTGCGCGGTACCGGTGATACCGTTGCGCTCCATGCCGGCGCGCAGCTTTCCCTCGATGTCGCACATGCGCTTCTCGCTGCGTTTAAAGCCAAACGCCCGGCGCAACTCTTCCGCCTCACCGCCGGTAAATCCGGCAGCGATCATGGCTATGCGCAGCAGTTGTTCCTGGAACAGTGGCACGCCCAGCGTGCGTTCCAGCACCGGCTCCAGCGAGGGATGAGGATAGACGACCTTCTGTCGGCCTTGACGTCGCATTAGATAAGGATTCACCATCTTGCCGACGATGGGGCCGGGCCGAATAATCGCGACCTGTACCACAATGTCGTAGAAGCGTGTGGGATGTAGACGAGGCAGGCACGACATCTGGGCGCGACTCTCTATCTGGAACATGCCTACAGTGTCGGCTTTCTGCAAGGCCTCATACACTGTGGGATCGTCGGGCGGCAGTTTGCCCAGATCCACATCTTGTTTATGGTGGTCGCGAATGAGGGTGATGGAGTCCTCGAGCACGGCCATCATGCCCAGTCCCAGCAAATCAACCTTCACGATGCCGAGGTCGGCGCAGTCTTCTTTGTCCCACTGCACGACCACCCGGCCCGGCATCGTAGCCGGCTCCAGCGGCACGATGGAATCAAGCTGTCCCTGGCAGATGACCATTCCGCCGGAGTGCTGGCCGAGATGGCGCGGCAGGTCCTGAATCGCAAGGCACAACTCGAAGAACTTGCGGATACGCGGGTGGCGCAAGTCGAAGCCGGCATCGCGAAATTGACGTTCCAGAGTGTCGCCGGGATCTTTGTACTCCCACGAACTCACCAGACCTGCGAGGCGTCCCAGAGTTTCTTCCTCGAAGCCCAGTGACTTGCCGATCTCGCGCGCGGCGGAACGGCCGCGATAGGTAATGACGTTCGCCGTCATGGCTGCGCCCAGCTTGCCGTAGCGCTCATAGACATACTGAATGGCTTTCTCGCGCTGATCGCCGCTGGGCAAGTCGAGATCGATGTCGGGCCACTCGCCGCGTTCTTCCGAAAGGAAGCGCTCGAACAGCAACTCCATGCCAACGGGATCGACAGCGGTGATTCCGAGTGAATAACAAACCGCGCTGTTGGCTGCCGAGCCGCGCCCCTGCACCAGGATGTTGTGTTGCCGGCAGTACTGCACGATGTCCCACACGATGAGGAAATATCCGGCAAGCTTGAGCTTTTCGATCAGCGCCAGCTCGCGCTCGATCTGACGGCGTGCCCGCTGCCAGAGCTCGCCTTGTCCGGGACGAAGATAACGATTGCGTGCGCCCTCATATGTCCGCTCGCGGAGAAACGAGTCCATCGTCGCGTTCTCGCCGACTGGATATCGTGGGAACTCGTAACCAAGATTTTCCAGCGTGAACTCCAGGCGCGAAGAAAGCTCGACTGTGTTGGCGGTCGCTTCGCGCAGATCGGCAAAGAGGCGCAGCATCTGTTGCGGAGACTTGATGTGTCGTTCGCTATTATGCGCAAGCAGGCAGCCAGCATCATCGAGCTTGCGATGATTGCGTATGCAAGTAAAGACGTCGAGGATTTGACGCTCCTCCGGCTTGGCGTATTCCGCGCCTTGCGTTGCCAGCAGCGGCAGGCCGCGGCTACGCGCCAGCGAGATGGCAGCTTGATTAAGCGCTTCCTGCTCGCGGTTATAGTGCCGCTGCAACTCGATGTAAACGTTTTCATGCCCATAAATAAAGATGAGCAGTTCCAGCACGCGCCGCGCTTCGGCCATTCCTCCGCTGGTCAGCGCATGTGCAAGGGGGCCTTCCTTCCCGCCAGTTATGCAAATGAGCCCGTCAGCAAATTCCGCGAGATCGTCAAGCGAAGCTACGGCTTGCGATTGCAGAATGAGATCGTCGGAAATTTCGGCACGCTTCGGCAGCGATGCCGGATATTTCGGCGCGCGCAACTTGATGCGAGTGACCAGGCGACAGAGGTTTTGGTATCCCGTGCGCGAGGCGCAGAGCAGGGAGACGCGGGGAAGAGAGATCCGACTCATTCCAACCGAAGGAATGAGTGGGGCACCCGTAGATCTCGGTGAGAGCAGGGAAGTAATTTCCGCGCCGATGTGCGCCTTTAGCTTGAGCTTCTTCGCGGCGAAATAAAACCGCGGTGCTCCATAAACTCCGTCGCGATCGAGCATTGCCATGGCGGGCATTTGCTGCGCGGCGCAAACCTCGGCGAATTCCTCGGGAACCGAAGCGCCTTCGAGAAAGCTGAAGGCCGATCGCGCATGTAGCTCGATGTAGTCAGTCATAGCTGGCGTGGGCGAACCATTGTCCGCTGTCCACGTCCTGGTAAATGCGATATAGGCCGATGCTGTCGTCGCTACGATTTTGCAGTGCGATGTCCCACTCCTCGCGGTCCCACGGACCAGACCCTGGCTCGTGGTTTCGTGGCTGGGTTCGCTCTTCCCACCATTCTCCCGAGCAGCGCCAGGGGCCTGCCGACCACAACACCTTTCCTTGCAATGGCGGTTGATCCGGCTGGGTCGTGCTTTGGATTGCCGTGGGCCGGCCGTCTGCGACCCGCACCCTGAGCCGTTGTGCCGGACGAAAGATGCGCAGTGCGTACGATGGTGAATCTGAATCAGCCACCTCTGACAATGTCAGAGTTTGTCCAGGCGATTCTTCCGGGGCGGCAAATCGTTCCACGGTAAAAGCATCAGGCCGATGGGTATCCAGCAGGCGCGCGATTCCGGCGCGGTGCTCGCCCACAATCGAGATAATGCGGGCCAGAGTAATCTCCAGCTTCTCTGCTTCCGGCGTGAGCGGCAAAAACAGCCCGCGTTGTGCCGAGCGAGGAGGAGCCGGTTGCGCCGAAATCCATAGCTTCAAGATGGGAGCGCCGGGAGGGTGTGCCGCCAGATCCAGTTGCAGCAGCTTGAGGAAGACCTTGGCATCGCGCATAGCGACCGGCAATCGCAGCCGTCGCTCGAATACAGGCTTTCCTGCCACATTGTCAGATATGCCAAGTTCGGGCGCTGTAGTCGTCTCCTCGTCGGCAACGCGCCTTTCCAACTGCAGGCGAAGATTCAGTTCGTGAGCGGCCAGCGCGCGTGATTCCAACCGGGCGCAGAGTTGCTCCAAAAGGCGGTTGAGAATGAACGAGAGTGGCTCGAGATTCTCAACTGGAAACTCCAGCTCAAACGCTTCTTCGAAACGAGATTCCGGCTCTGACAATGTCAGGGTACGCATCTCCTCGCCACGTGCCAGCCGTTGCAGGCGTGCTCCTGCTTGCCCCATGCGCGAGGCTAGCGCGTGTTCCGGCAGCAGGGCCAGGGTGCGAAAATCGCGAACTCCCCAGCGCTCGAGCGTATCGAGCATTTGCTCGCGCAGCCTTTCGCGTTCGCGCAGGGCGGCGGCTTGCGGCGATTTTGCACGGGGCAGGTCGAACGAATCGAGCAGCACGTGCAGGGACAGCACGCCCAGGCGGCGCGCTTCTTCGCCCGCAGGAATCACCGTGGTGCCGGTGAATCCACAGGCTGCATGCATAGCTGAATCCGGATTGCCGGCAACCGCAACGTTGGCCTCCAAGCCCGTCGCGTTCACCCGCGAAGCCAATTCGCGGGCCATGTTGGCGGCTGAACCATGCATCCTCTCCATGCCGCAGAGGTCGAGCAACACGCGGTCCTGCGCCGCATCTTCAACGCGTGGCGCAAAGCCGAAAGCCACATCGAGCAAGGCGGAGTGGGCCGACTTCTCCTGCTCGCGCGAGCGTGGGCGCAGAACGGCATCGCTGAAAATCGCTGCTTGCAATTTTGTCATGCTCACTTCCATTCCCATTTGCCGCCCGCGTTCGTTCAACGCCATGATGCGAACCACCGGAGGCTTGCCGTCGAGCACAGCGACGGCGCGTTCACGCAGCAGCGGTTCGGCGCGAACGATGGCTTCGACGGGAAAATCGGGAATGTAGATACAGGCAAACATGGTCGTTTCAACGGAAAGCGTTTTTACTGATTAAGGTGAATGCCGAGCGCGCGGACTGCACCGGCTTGCGTGTCCATGAACGCGTGACTTCGGCCTCGAATTGCATAGCGTTCAGCAAGCTCGCGTGACTGACGGCATTGTTCGCGGGAACTGCCGGGTCGGTATTCGAAATAACCCTCCACCCAGCGGTTTCTACGGTCTTTTCTGCTCCTGCGTTACGCACGCAAATGGACCGACGCTGCAGTTGAACCACCAGAGATGCGCAAGTCTTGGCGCAGGCTTCCTGCTCGATGAGCAGCAGCACGGTAGCGGTCGGCTCGACAGCGCGACGAAAACGAAACCACGTGGTCAGCGGCACCCGGCGCGTGCTTTCGGCAGGAATGTCGCCCATATCGAGCACCACCATGCCGAATCCGCCGCTTTGTAACAACAGATCAGTGACCTTCAACACCTGTTCGAGGCGGCAAAGTGACTTGCGTTGCGGGCGAGCATTGCGCGCGAAATCCGGAAACTGAAGTTGTTGGTGCTCACTGCAGCGAATCCATAACAGACGCTCGAGCACAACGCCTGCGGCCCTGGCCGATGCAGGATCGAAGCTGTCGCTGGCATCGACCAGCGCGCATATCTCCTGGCGCTGGGTGGCGGCGGCGAGAGCAGAGATCATGATGCCGGTGCGTCCCGAGGAACCCGGGCCAGTGATCTCGCTCAGCGCGCCGCGCGGCAGACCACCGGTTCGAGCATCGATTTGCGCGATGCCGATAGGCACAGTCTGTGGAGCTATGCGCTCGCGCAGCAACAACGTGGGCGCGAGTCGCTCACCGAGCGACGATTCAATGCGAGCACGAAGTGTGGCGGTGGATGGGATGAAGCACCTCGGAGGCGGAAAGCGGATTTCAGGTTTCAGGTGTCAGAAAGAAACAGCAGAAGCGACTGCCAATGTGGGTCCGATCTTCAGCAGCGGCTTGATATGAAACTGAAAGCTGATGACTGAGGTTCTAACTGACATCTGAAACCCGATACCTGAAACCTACAAAATAACGTGATCGTGTCCCGGCAAATCCCGCCAATGTATTTTCGCTTTTTGTTCGCCTACAGATGGGATTCTGCTACGCCCGGACGAGGTTGTCAACAGGCTCTTGTGAGGCGCATAAATACTGGCGAATTTTACATTTTGGCCATCTGGATTGCGAGAAAACTGCACGTTTGCGGAGCCGAGTGTAACCCGGCTTGGTCGCACCACTCAGTTTGCTATAATGCGAAAAGTCTCACCCAAGTGGCGCTATCGTCTAGGGGTTAGGACGGAAGATTCTCAATCTTCAAACCCGGGTTCGATTCCCGGTAGCGCTACCAAAGCCAACCTATTCTCCGCACAAGAGTTACACGGTTGCAGTATTTCAGCGAGAATCGGCACTGTGCTCAAAATTGTGCTCACTGCACCGTCTCCCGATTTCTTTTCTCGATAGCATCTGCCACTTGCTGCAAGCTCGGATGCTGGTATATCCGTGCTACATCAACGCGACTATGTCCCATCACGTCCATAACAGCCATGATGTTGCCAGTCCCCTCCATCGCGTCAGTTCCGAAACGATGGCGAGCACAATAAAGCACAACCGAATCAGGCAAGCCTGCCAGCTA
>CAWJXJ010000004.1:0-279179 GCA_963846795.1 uncultured Acidobacteriaceae bacterium | reverse complement strand
CATTCCAGTCATTCCAAGCGACGTAGACGATTTCACCGCAGGCGAACGCCGTTCCAATTCCTCTCTCTTCAGTGTCTTGGAAGGAATTGGAACCGAAAACTGATGTTGGCGTCCCCGACGGGATTTGAACCCGTGTTACCGCCGTGAAAGGGCGATGTCCTAGGCCAGGCTAGACGACGGGGACGATTGCAGGTGGGGCTTTGCTCAATTGGTGATGGTACCAGTGCGCCTGGGCAGTGTCAAAGCACCGGGGGGATGGGTAGTGGCTCAAGTTAGGAGCCTACACGGCTATTACTTTGGCCGGCTCGTCACCGCCCACATGCTTTCTGAGGAGAAAAGGAGATCGTGCGTCTTGCGCGCGCAGAAACGAACAATGGGACTTCGCTTCGGCTCCTCAATTGTTAAGAAATCTGAAGCCGCTCGACTGCAGTGTCGACTTCCTGATATCGTGCATCTTCGCTCATCGTACTGTAACTATGAGCGGCATATCCCTCGACAAGTGACTTTTTGGAGGTACCTAACTTGCGAGCGACTGCAGTCGCCCTTCTCCTTGCACTTTCCTTTGCGCCATCTCTAGCGCAGCAAGCCGAATCACAAAACCCCAAATCCGAGCAGTCAACGCCACTCGCGCACAAGCCCGCGCCAAGTGCTGTTGCCAAAACTGCTTCTTCCGATGTCGCCACAGCCCAGCAGGACGAGGGCGAGTACAAAGGTCCATGGAAGGGACTGCAGTACCGGCTCGTCGGTCCGTATCGTGGTGGGCGCGTGCCGGCGGTTTCGGGTGTTGTCGGTCAATCTGACGTGTACTACATGGGCGCTGCGGCGGGCGGTGTGTGGAAGACCACTGATGGCGGGCTGAACTGGAAGGCGATGACGGATAAGACAAAAGACATGTCGCCGTCGATCGGCGCGATCGCCGTCTCTGAGTCGGATCCCAACGTCATCTATGTGGGAACGGGCGAAGCGTGCATCCGCGGCAACATTGTGAGCGGCAATGGAGTTTATAAATCGATTGACGCCGGCACGACTTGGAAGTTCGTCGGCCTACCGGACACACATGCCATCGGAAGCGTGATCGTCAATCCGAAGAATTCTGACATCGCATTCGTTGCTGCCTTGGGACATCCATTTGCCGACAACGAAGAGCGCGGCATCTTCCGCACCACGGACGGCGGCAAGACATGGCAGAAGGTGCTCTACAAGGACGCCAAGACCGGCGGCATCGACATCACCTTCGATCCTACGAACGCCAACATTATTTATGCGGCGCTGTGGCAGACCCGACGCACGCCGTGGAGCATGGACAGCGGCGGTCCCGGCAGCGGATTATACAAGTCCATCGACGGCGGAACGACCTGGAAGCAACTTACCGAACACGGACTGCCGGACGGCCCCATCGGCCGCATCGGCGTCACGGTATCGGCGAACCCTAACCGCGTTTGGGCGATCATCGAAGCCGCGAAGGGCGGCATTTATCGCTCGGATGACGGTGGCGAATCCTGGCACCTGATGACTGACGACCATCGCTTCCGCCAGCGCGCCTGGTACTACTCGCACATCTTCGCCGATCCCAAATCGCCTGACTCGGTTTACATCCTTAATACAGCGGTCTACCGCTCCAACGATGGCGGCAAGACGTTCACTCGCCTGCGCGTGCCGCACGGTGACAATCACGCGCTCTGGATCGATCCCAATGACCCGAACCGTTTGATTAACGGCAACGATGGCGGCGCGACCGTCTCCACCGATCACGGTGAGACCTGGACCAGCATCTACAACCAGCCGACCGCGCAGTTCTATCACGTCACCAGCGACAACCGTTTCCCGTACTACATCTACGGCGCGCAGCAAGACAACAGTACGGTCGCCATCGCCAGCGCAGGACTCGATGGCAGCATCGATACGCGTGACTGGTACGACGTGGGCGGAGGTGAAAGCGGCTACATCGCCCCCGAGCCCGACGATCCGAACATCGTGTATGCCGGTTCGTACGGCGGCGAAGTCTCGCGCTACGATCACCGCACACATCAGCAGCAGGCAGTGAATCCGTGGCCGATTAATCCCATCGGCTGGGGAGCAGCCGACCTGAAACATCGCTTCCAGTGGACTGAGCCCATCGTGTTTTCGCCGCACGATCCCAAGACACTGTATTACGCGGGCGAAGTTTTGTTCAAGACGACCGATGGCGGAATGAGCTGGACCATCATCAGTCCTGACTTGACGCGTAATGACAAGTCGAAACAGCAGTCGTCAGGCGGACCGATTACCAAGGACAACACCGGCGTCGAGGTTTACGACACCATTTTCTCTGTCGTTGAGTCGCCTGCACAGAAGGACCTCATCTGGGCCGGTAGCGACGATGGACTGGTTCACCTCACGCGTGACGGCGGCCAGCACTGGGAGAACGTCACGCCCAAGGCGATGCCCGATTGGGGCACGGTGAGCATGATCGAGGCTTCACCTACCGACGCAGGCACCGCCTACATGGCTGTCGAGCGTCACAAGATGGACGACTTCACCCCCTACGTCTTCAAGACCACCGACTTCGGCAAAACGTGGACGAAGTTGGTGAACGGCATTCCGGCGGATGACTACGTTCACGCCGTGCGCGTCGATCCGAAACGGCCGGGCTTGCTGTTCGCCGGAACCGAAAAGGGCGTCTACGTTTCGTTCAACGACGGCGCTAAGTGGGAACCGCTGCAACTGAACCTGCCGATGGCGCCGGTGAACGACCTGATCGTCAAGAACAATGATCTTGTCGTCGCGACCCACGGCCGCGCCTTCTGGATCCTCGACGACATTGGCCCGCTGCGGCAGTACAGCGATTCGATTCCGCAGCAACAGGCGCACCTGTTCACTCCGACGACTGCGAACGAGACCATCTTCCACCCCTCGTTCTTCGGCGCCTCGGCAGACTCGGGCAAGAACCCTCCCGGCGGAGCCGTCATTTATTACTGGTTAAAAGATTCGCTGAAGAAGCCTGATCAACAAGGCCGGTGCAAGTGAGTCGAGCGCGGCGGGTGCCGAGGCGCACGAAGCCGAGGCGAAGACTGAGGGCGACAAGGGCGCTGCCGACAAAGACAAGAAAGAACCTCCGAAGATCACGCTGGAGATTCTCGATTCCTCCGGTAACGTCATTCGCAGGCTCCCCAAGAAAGAAGTCGAGGGCATCGCCGATGAAGACGAAGATTTCTTCAGCCGCGGCGGCGGTGACAAGAACCTTCCCGCTGAAGCCGGCCTGAATCGCTTCGTGTGGGACCAGCGCTATGAAGGTGCGACGAAGGTTCCCAAGGCTCCGCTCTGGGGAGGCAGTACCGATGGCCCCGAGGCGCTGCCCGGCAATTACCAGGTGAAGCTCACTGTGCTGGGGCAGTCGTACACCGCTCCGCTGGAGATCGTTCCCGATCCTCGGCTGAGCGTGACGCAGGCCGACCTTCAAAAGCGCTTTGATCTGCTGCTGAAGATTCGTGATCAGGTCACTAAGACAGATGACACTATCATCGAGATTCGTCAGGTTCGCGATCAGATCAACGCGCTGAACAAGCGGCTCGGCGACGATCCCAACGGCAAACCTATTGTCGATGCCGGCAAAGCTCTCGATAAGAAGATGACGCCGATTGAAGAAGCGCTCATCCAGACCAAAGCCAAGAGCGGTCAGGACGTGCTGAACTTCCCTGTTCGCCTGAACAACGACCTGGTCGCGCTAGGCGGTGTAGTGGGCAGTGCGCAAACTGCACCGACGCAGCAGTCGTATGAAGTTGATGATCTGCTCAGTAAGCGGCTCGACGAACAGCTTGCCAAGTGGAACGAGATTGTCTCGACCGACATTCCGGCCTACAACAATCTGGTGAAACAGCAGGAGGTTCCGGCGCTCAAGGTGACGCCGCCGGAGTCAGGAAAGTAGTCCTTCGCTCGTTGTCATCCTGAGCGGAGTGAGTTCGCGAAGCGAGCGAACGTAGTCGAAGGACCCCTATAGCCGAGAAACTCGTGGTGTGGGTAGGGAACCTTCGACTCGTCGTCCGCCGCGGCGGACTCCTCGCTCAGGATGACACAACCCTTACGCCGCCCGCATCTCCTCTTCGACCTCGGTCTTGGCGCGACGCGATGAGATGGACGTGAGTACCGTCTTGAAGATCACGTACAGAACCGGGATGAAGAACAGGTTCAGCACGGTGGAGAACAACATGCCGCCGACAATGGCGGTTCCCACCGAGTGACGCCCAATCTGGCCGGCGCCGGTTGCGAAGTACAGCGGCAGCACGCCGAGGATGAACGCAAACGACGTCATCAGGATGGGACGCAGGCGGAGTTCGGCAGCTTCGATGGCGGCTTCGATGATCGATCTTCCCTGCTCCAGCAATTGCTCGGCGAACTCGACAATCAGAATTGAGTTCTTCGCCGAGAGGCCGATCAGCATCACCAGTCCGATCTGCACGTAAACGTCGTTCACCAGGCCGCGCAACGAGATGAACAGCAGCGCGCCGAGTACGGCCATGGGCACGGCCAGCAGGATGATGAACGGCAGCGCGAAGCTTTCGTATTGCGCCGACAACGTCAGATAGACGACCAGCAATCCCAAGCTGAAGATGATGATTGCCTTACCGCTGGATTCCACTTCCTCCAGCGCCAATCCTGACCAGCTATACGACATGCCTTGCAGCATGTGCTGCTTCGCCAAATCTTGCATCGCTTGCAGGCCCTGACCTGAGCTGTAGCCCGGGGCCGGTGCGCCGTCGATTTCCGCCGAGCGGAACAGATTGAAGTGGTTAATCACCTGCGGCCCGGAGGTGTCGGTCATGCGAGCTATGTTGCCCAGCGGCACCAGCCCGTTCGTATCGGAGCGCACGTAATACTCGCGCAGGTCGCTGCCACGCATACGGAACGGCTCATCGGCCTGCGCGTATACGCGGTACGAACGATTGTTGAAATCGAAATCGTTGACGTACACCGACCCCATGTACACGCTCAGTGCCTGGCGTATCTGGTCAAGCGAGACGCCCATCGCCTTCGCCTTGTCGCGGTCGATCTGCACCAGTTGCTGCGGATCGTTCGCCGTGAAGCTGGTAAACAGTCCCGTCAGATCTTTGCGCTGGCGGCTGGACTGGACGATGGTCTGAGCAACATTGGCGAGATCCTGCAACGTGTTGCGACCCTCATCCTGAAGCTGGAACTGGAATCCACCGAAGCTGCCGATACCCTGAATCGCCGGAGGCTCGAAGGCAACCACGATGGCGCCAGGAATCGCCATGAGCTTGGGCGACACACGCGCCACGATGGCCGCTGCCGAGTGCGCTGCCCCTTTGCGGCTGTCGATTGGCTTCAACGGAGCGAACACCAGTCCGTAGTTAGACGCGCTACCACCCGCCAGCGAGAAACCGGGGACGGCGAAGGTGCCGAACACATCGGGGTCGGCCAGCAGGACCTTCTCCGCCTGCTCCGAAATTTGCGTAGTGTACGACAATGACGCGCCTTGCGGCGACTGCACCACCACGATGAAGTAGTTCTGGTCCTCCTGCGGGACAAATCCCGTGGGCACGTGACGGTACTCATACGCGGTAGCCGCGAGTCCGGCGACAAACAGCACCACCATCACGTATCTTATTTTCAGCGTGCGCCGGATCATCGCTCCGTAGGCCGTGCCCATGCCGTGAATGGCACGGTCGACCCCGTGGGCGAATGCTCGGTAACCTCGCGACACCCAGCCGATGTGCGTCCAATCAAGCACGTTGTACTTGTGCTCTTCGCCTTGCAGCAGAATGGCTGCAAGCGCGGGCGAGAGCGTCAGGGCATTGAACATCGAGATCGCAATGGCGAATGCAATCGTCAGGGAGAACTGCTTGTAAACGATTCCCGTGGTGCCGGGGAAGAACGATACCGGGACGAACACCGAAATCAGCACCAGCGAGGTTGCGACCACGGCGCTGGCAACTTCCTTCATGGCCACGGAAGTCGCAGTATGCGGATCGGTTTTGTCGTCGCTGATGTGCCGCTGCACGTTTTCAATTACGACGATGGCATCATCGACCACCAACCCCGTAGCCAATGTGATTCCGAAGAGCGTCAGCGAGTTGATGGAGAAATCGAACGCCTTGATAAACGCGAAAGGTTCCAATCAACGAAACCGGAATCGTAATCGCCGGAATGATGGTCGCGCGCCAGTCAAGCAGGAACAGGAAGATGACAGCGATGACGATGATGATCGCTTCTTCCAACGTGGTCACGACTTCGCGAATCGAGTCGCCCACCACCGTCGTCGTGTCGAAGGCGATGACGTACTTGATGCCCGGGGGAAATGACTTGGAGAGCTCGGCCAGCGCGGCTTTCGCCGCCTTGTCCACGGCCAGAGCGTTCGCGTCGGAAAGTTGCTGAACACCGATACCGACGGCTTCGTGACCGCTGTACTCCAGGTTGGTGTCGTAGCTCTCGGAGCCAATCTCCGCGCGCCCGACATCTTTAACCTGCACCAGGCCTTTGGGCGAGTTCTTGAGAATTATGTTTTCGAACTCCTGGGGCGACGAAAGCCGGCCGACGACGCGCAGCGTAATCTGGAAGTCCTGCTTAGGATTCGCCGGCGGCCTGCCCAACTGGCCCGCCGGGATCTCAACGTTTTGTTCCTGCAGAGCCGACACTACGTCCGCTGCCGTCAGCCCGCGTTGCGCCATCTTGTAAGGGTCGAGCCAGATGCGCATGGCGTACTTGCGTTCGCCAAAGATGATGACATCGCCGACGCCCGGAATGCGCTTCAGCGCGTCTTTCACGTAAACGTCGAGATAGTTGGAGATGTACTGGTCTGAGAGGCTTCCATCAGGCGAGTAGAACCCGGCCGCGAAAACGAAATTCGGGTTCGCCTTGGTGATGGTGATACCGGTGTTCTTGATCTCCTGCGGCAACCGGCCGGTCGCCGTTGCGACGCGGTTCTGCACATCGACGGCTGCGATATTCAGGTCGTAGCCGGTGCGAAAGACCACGTTGATATTGCTGGTGCCGTCGTTGGAACTGGTCGAGGTGATGTAGTGCATTCCCTCGACGCCATTGATCTGTTGCTCCAGCGGAATGGTCACCGCCGACTCCACCACGGCCGCATTCGCTCCTACGTAGTTGCAGGTAACCGTGACCTGCGGAGGCGCGAGGTTGGGATACAGCGAGACGGGCAGCGTCGGTATGCACACCGCTCCCGCCACGACAATCAGCAACGCGCAAACCGTCGCAAAAACCGGTCTCTGAATGAAAAAATCAACCACTGGATTCCTATTCGCCGCGCCCCGCGCGACAGGTTAACTCATGGGTTGAACGGGAACACCGTCGTTCAGGAACTGGATCCCCGAGACAATCACCTGATCGCCAGACTGCAAGCCGCCGGTCACCGCATAGTTATTCCCGATGGTGTCGCCCAAACTCACAGCGCGCTGCTTGGCCACGTGGCCATTCCCGCTAGGCACGGCAACGTAAACGAACGACTGCCCGCCAATGCGCGTCACCGCCAGCACAGGTACTGTTGGCGCGGGAGCGGTGCTCCACACCACACGCGCCTTGACCAATTGCGCGTTGCGGAATTTATCCAGCGACGCATGGATCGGCGCTTTCACCAGGATGCCCTGCAGCGCGTTGTCCACCTGCGGCGCGATGAAGTAAATCTTGGTGGTCTCGATCGGCTCTCCCGTGCTGCTGACAATCTGTATCGGCAATCCCATGCGAATGCTGCCGGCCTGATCGGTGGGGATATAAACGTACGCCTCCAGGTCCTTGTTCTCGTCGACGGTTGTCAGCAAGGTTGTCGATGAAACGTAGTCGCCGAGATGGACCGGGATGTCGCCAACGATGCCGTTGAATGGCGCCCTCAGGTTGTAGTACCCAAGCTGTTGCTGCTGCGAGATCGTGGCAGCCCGAGCCGATTCCCATGCAGCCTTGGAATTCTCAAAATTTGAGACCGCCTGCTCGTACGTCTGCTTGCTGGCAACCTGTGCGTCGTAAAGGCCTTTCTGCCGCTCCAGTTCACTCTTGTTGTATTCGTAGGTGGCCTTCAACTGGGCTTCGGTACTGCGCTGCGAATTGACCACCGCTTCCTGTTTCAGCGGATCAATGGTCATCAGCAACTGCCCGGCTCTCACGCGATCACCCGAATTCACCAGGATCTTCGTAATCGTCCCGTCGACCTGCGGCTGTATGGTCGCCGAACGCCGCGACTTGATGGTTGCGACATACTCGGTGGTCCGCGGCACGGGTTCAAGATTGACGGCCTGAACCTTCACCGGCATCGCTTGCGGCGCCGGAGGCTGTTTGGCCTGTCCTTTGTCGCAGCCCGTGAACATCAGAGTGCCGACCGATAATGTACTCAAAAGTACAAATTTGATAGCTTGCGAATACCCCACACTCAAACCTCAGTTTTTAGAGCAGATGCTACAAGGTACGCATGGGCTTCAGAGATTCTCGGCTGAAACAGAAATCCGGGACGAGCCCACACGCTCGGCTGGCTTCGTGCCAGTCTAGCAGAATGAGAACTAGTGGTTGTTAAGGCAAGTACCGTAGATGAGCAACTTCGGCTCGCAATCGTGGTAACTGCGGGTTATCCTCGTCAGTGACTCGCCCCGGCGGAGATAACCGGGCATCGGGCGACATAGGCACAGGATGGCGAGGCAGAAAATAAAGAAAAAACAAGTTCAAGGGAACGCTCCGCAGAAACCGAGCGGAAGCAAACCTCGTATTGCGTCCATTCTCTTGCTCGCGATTGTGCTTCTAATCGCAGCTGCGTGGATGTTACGACGCAAACCTCCTGACACTGTCACCGCCGGCACGGCGTCATCCGGGGTGACATCAGCCGGCGCGACATCGTCCGCGGCGTCTTCATCCAACCCATCACCGAGCGCAAAAGCTCCTGAGCCCTCGTCCACCGCCACTGCATCGCCTGACTCGAAGTCCCTGTTCGGACCGACCATCCCGAACAAGTCCAGGCCTCCGCTTCCACCTCCCACGAGCATGGCCTGGATCCCTGGCGGAGAATTTTCCATGGGCGCCAACGATCCGCCCGACATGGACGAGGTCGGCATGAAGGCCACCGAAGACGCGCGACCGATTCATCGTGTCTACGTTGACGGATTCTTCATGGACACGACAGACGTGACCAACGCTGAGTTTGCAAAGTTCGTGAAGGCCACGGGTTACGTCACCATCGCCGAACGCAAGCCGCGCGCCGAAGACTTTCCCGGAGCGCCGCCGGAGAATCTTGTCGCTGGCTCGGTTGTGTTTTCCCCGCCCAATCACCCGGTGCCGCTGAACAATCACTATCAGTGGTGGAGCTACGTTGCCGGCGCGAACTGGCGGCATCCGCTTGGCCCCGGCAGCGATATCAAGGGCAAAGACAAGTACCCCGTAGTGCAGATCGCCTATCCCGATGCGGAAGCCTACGCCAAGTGGGCTGGCAAGCGCTTGCCTACCGAAGCTGAGTGGGAGTTCGCAGCCCGCGGCGGTCTCGCCGGCAAGCCCTTCGTATGGGGCGACTCGTTCCGGCCGAATGGGAAGTGGATGGCCAACACGCATCAAGGACACTTCCCTGACAAAGATACCGGCGCCGATGGCTACGCCGGTCTCGCTCCTGTGGCGCAGTTTCCGCCAAACGGATATGGCCTGTTCGACATGGCGGGAAATGTCTGGCAATGGACGAGCGATTGGTATCGCCCTGATTACTACCAGCAACTCGCGGCGTCAGGCACGGTCGCGCGCAATCCGAAAGGACCGGATTCATCCTTCGATCCCGACGAGCCCACGGAAAAGAAGAAAGCCCATCGCGGCGGATCCTTCCTCTGCACCGACCAATACTGTTCGCGGTACATCGTCGGCACCCGCGGCAAAGGTGAGGTCACGACCGGAACGAACCACCTGGGCTTTCGCTGTGTGAAAGATGCGAAGGGGGCGAGCTAGCTGATAGTTGCTTTAACGCTAAACGATTGGATGAGCCAATAACGGGCACGAGAAAATTCGAACGCCAATTGGTGACGGGTTCGCAAGCGGGATTACAGGACATAGACCCGCAACAGCCACCATATGAGCAGAAGTGCGACGATCGCACCTACGACGTGAACCACCCAGTCGCCGGCCGTTTTCGGTTTGCCAAAATTGAACACGCCGCATGGTAGCACGCAGCCTGCATGGGCGTTAAGAAATGGTAGGCACGAGGAGACTCGAACTCCTGACCTCTACCGTGTCAAGGTAGCGCTCTAACCAACTGAGCTACGCGCCTATATTGCGGTCGTTCAAACGAAGCATCCTTATTCTAGCTATCCCATCTCTTGCAGGCAAGTTCATGTCCGGTACTTATCGACGCGGGGTCCATGATTCGCGACGGGGCGGCGGCGCGACATACTCCCACTCGCGAGGCCTGCGATTGCTCCAGTGAAACGCGCCCTTAATCAGCTTGATCTTCGGCCGGCTCTCGCCTGGTTGATAAGTCACGGTCACAATATCGAAGCGGCAGGGCGGCTTGTGCTCCCCCCGCAAGCGGCGCAGATAGCTGCGTGCGACACTGCGGATATGTGCGCGCTTGGCAGCATCGACGGCGGCCTCGGGCGGCATTAGGCCCTCGCCGACGCGCGTCTTGACTTCGATGAAGCAAAGCACTTCCCCGTCCCATCCGATCAGGTCGATCTCTCCGCGATTCTGCGGAACACGAAAGTTGGTCGCAACGATGCGGTAGCCCATGCCGCGCAGAAAGATGTAGGCCGCAGTTTCTCCCTGGCTCCCCGTTTGCAAATGCGCCGTTCGCCGCTGCGGCAGTGCGCTCTGTACGAGATGAAGAGATCGCGAAATAAACTTCAGAAGCCACGTCATCGGCCGGCACCAACAACTAATTTAGCTGTCGGAAAAATCGCTGCCCGTGACACCGGTCACCATACCCCGTGCACTGCAGGGATCGAGGGTTTGCTAATCCCCAGAGCAACCGGCACAATCGAAATACGACAAGCGATGCTCCCATTGAACAAACGCAGCTCACGCTCGGTATCGACCCGTATTCAGGAGAGCCGCATCAGGAATCAATTCTGGACAGCGCCTAACCAGCTCACACTGCTGCGGCTCGTTTTTATTCCATTCGTCATCATCAACGTCTTCGATGGCAACTGGGCCTGGGCGCTCGGCCTTCTGGTCGTGGCAGGCGTCAGTGACGGACTCGATGGGTTGCTGGCGCGCATGCTGAATCAGCAGACGATGCTCGGCGAGTATCTCGATCCCATCGCTGACAAGCTGCTGCTCAGCTCGCTGTTTCTCGTGCTGTCGTTCGTTAAGAAGATTCCCTGGAAGTACACCATCATCGTGTTCAGCCGCGACCTCATCATCGTGTCCACATGCATGGTGCTGTATGCGACGGTTGGCATGCGCGACTTTCGTCCCAGCATCTTCGGAAAGACCAGCACCTTTTGCCAGATTGCAACCGTGTTCTTTGTTGTGCTGGCGCAGGTCGCCACGCAGCCGTGGGTGGTTATGGTCGAGCGCTCCTTCCTTTACGCTACGTTTGTTTTCACCACGATCTCCGGCGTGCATTACGTGATCCGAACCGGATACCGCCTGCGCCACGGCGAACCACGTGCTCCGGCCGTGCGCAACGCAAGCTGACAAAAGAATGAGCACGAGCCCAAATCAGCGGCTGAAGGTGATCCTCGCATTTGCGCTGGTCTACACCTTCTGGGGCTCGACCTA
Source organism: uncultured Acidobacteriaceae bacterium (assembly GCA_963846795.1). Lineage (GTDB taxonomy): Bacteria > Acidobacteriota > Terriglobia > Terriglobales > Acidobacteriaceae > CAVVDY01. The sequence continues at coordinate 267,494 of CAWJXJ010000004.1, read as the reverse complement.
CCTGGCCATCGGCATTGCCGACGACGAACACCTGCCCCCATTCGTGATGTGCTCCATCCGATTCCTGGTCGCCGGGCCGGTCATGATGGCCGCCTGCGCCATCATGGGCCGGAAGATTCGCGTCACCCGCGAGCAATTCGGCAAGCTGGCGATCATCGGATGCATGCTGCTGGTCGGTGGCAATGGCGGACTCGCATGGGCCGAACAATATGTGCCCACCGGCTCCGCCGCTCTCATTATTGCCATCACACCGATCTGGTTCGTGCTGCTGGAAGCATTTGCTTTCCGCGGCGACCGCCTCTCTCGGCGTGGAGTGACCGGCGTCGTGCTCGGCATTTGCGGCATGGCCGTTCTGTTCTGGCCCAAATTCGAATATCGCGAGACGCTCGGCGTGATGCAGTTGGTCTGCTCCACCACACTGCTGTTCTCATCGTTCAGTTGGGCCTTCGGATCGGTGTTGTCGCGCAAGTGGCAGATGTCGGTCGATCCCTTTGTTGCGACGGCATACGAGATGATCATTGCCGGCTTCGGGCACATCGTGCTGTCGCTTGTGACTGGCCAGTACAAGCATGCCGTCGTCACGCAGCGCGCGCTGCTGGCCGTCTTATATCTCGTTATCTTCGGATCGTGGGTGGGATACAGCGCGTACGTTTGGCTGCTGAAACACGTCCCTACGCCGAAGGTGGCTACATATGCGTACGTAAATCCCATCGTCGCGGTCTTTCTCGGTTGGCTGATTTTGCACGAGCGCTTTGATGTGTACATCGCGATTGGATCGGCGGTGATCGTAGTCGCCGTGGCGCTGGTCACGACCGCACAGGTACATTCCCAATCACAAGAGGAAGAGGCGACGTTTGCCCCCGAAGTGGAGTCGGGATAGGAACGATACGGAGTCGAGGCCGCCGCACATCTATATTGATGTGTCATCCCGAGCGAGGAGCCAGCGACGAGTCGAGGGACCTGCAGTCCGCTGATCTCGCAAAGGTCCATTCTGCTGCCGGCAAACTGCAGGTCCCTCGACTCGTCCGCCTCGCGTTGCTCCGCGTCCTCGCTCGGGATGACACCGCGGTAGACCTCGTCACGAGCTTATCCGTTCCCTGCTCCCGCCGCCTGCGCTTCCGCTTTGAACCCCGCCAACTCCATCGCGTGCTTAGCCTGCGGATTCTTCATAAAGTTGTTCCAGATGAAGTTGCTGCGCTGGTTCTCCACCATCATCATGGTGATGCCCTGATCGATGCCGATCACGTCGAGGTCGGTCCATCCGCTGCGCGGATTGAAGGCGTCGACAAAGCCATACGTCTTCCACGCCTGCGCTCCATGTTTGGTGTAGAGGTTCTTCAGGCAGGCGATCGTCTCATCGGGAAGAAACGGCACCGAGCCTCCGGCTGCGCATGGAACAATCGTCCCATCGATGCGGCCGATCTCCGGCGGCCCTCCCCAGGCCTGATAGCCAATGCGCGAGTCTGACGCTGTGATACCCCAGGCATTGTCGGTGTAATCGGGCCAGCGCCAGCGCAGGCTTTGACAGAACAGCTTGTGGGTGTAGGTGGCAATTGCAGAGTTGCGAAAGTAGTCGGTGTACTGATCGCGCTGTCCGCGGAAGTCGAACCAGGCATGCGAGTACTGGTGTACGAACAGCGGATCGGTGCTGCCGATCCAGCTATAGCCGGCGTATTGCATGGTGGGCCGCGAGAAGGCATCCCACGAGCTCGCGGGAATATCCCACAGCGGCGCAGCCATGGCCAGCAGATACATCATCATCAGCTCACAGTAGCGGTCCCAGCGCGCGCCGATGAATTTGTACTCCGGCGTCCAGCCCATGGCGAAGGTGGTACCGCCATTCAGCATCCAGCGCCAATTGACGCGGCGGTAAATCGTTTCCGCAAGCCGTGTGATGCGCGCATCGTGGAAGTACGCGCTCGCGGTCAACATCCCACAGAGTAGGATCGTCGTATCGATAGGGGAAACCTCTGACAGCCTCATTCGCTTGCCAGTGTTGATGTCGAGGAAATGGTAGTAGAAGCCGTTGACCTCTTCGACATGATTCACCAGGAAGCTCAGCGTGGTGACCACCCGCGCCCCGATTTGGTGCTTGGGCATGTAGCCACGCGAGTGCCCGATCGCCAACGCCGCCATACCAAAGCCCGTCGCCGCGATGCTGGCGGTGATGCGCTTATCGGGCTCTCCGCTGGCCAGCGCGCGATCGCGCACCAGTCCCGTACGCGGAGAAGCCTCGTTCCAGAAATAAAGGAAGGCACGTTGAACGATCTCTTCCAGGAACTCGTCGTCGGTCAAAGAGGGATTGACGGGCTCTGACTGAGCGGGGCTCGCCGGCAAGGTTTGCGATTGCGCGAACAGGCCCGAGCGCATGAGCGGATAGGCCGCCGCGCCCCGGGCCAGCAGGAGCAATGCTTCGCGCCGCGTCATGCGGGCATTCCAGATTTGCGATGGATGATTACGAACACCAGACCAACGGCAGAACTCTCCCTCCATTATTCCATGGCTCGGAGGGCAGCCATTGTCGCGCCACCGTTCCATAGATTCTGGAAGAGTAGGTTCTCGTTGTCGTCGGCATGCCAAATTGTGATCGACATCACGAAAAAATTTGAAATGCGATATTTTGTTTTCAACGACTTAGGCATGTTTTCTATTGCAAATATTTGAGCCCGTGAGACTTACAGGCAAATATCAGATTTCAAAGAACTTACGCAGCATCATTTTGCCAAAATCGGCAAAGCGTTACCGCGCTTCCCGGGGCACCATTTGGCGTCTCTGCGAGGGAGTCTACGGCGGCTCGAAGTGACTTGCACGGAAAAAGTGCAATCAGAAGTTACGAAGGTGGTGGAGATTCCCGAAATGGGAATGCTAAGGACGGTGATTTATTCGGCGGGCAGGACACGACACGTCGGTTCTATTGACACACTTTACCTAGGGCCCTACACTCCGATCTTCCCGCAGACAGTGGCTTTTCGTATTGAGCAAACGAGAGCCTCCGCGCTCGCTACGTGTGCTTCGTCGAATCGAGATCGTGACCAGGTGCACCTCAACATAAATCAGGAGGCTCCGCGATGAAGCCATTCGCAGCGGTTGTACTGCTGTTCTTCGTTCTCGGCATTGGTGTTCCAGCGCAAGCGCAATTCTACTCGGGATACTGCCCGACTTGCGCAGCCGTGGTTTATGACACATGTTGGGGTCCTGCTCCTTGCGCCAATAGCTTCGCAAACGGAGCGATTTCGGCAACAATGGCGACCCTCACGTCGGCCACGCGCTACCGGTTCAACGTGACAATGTCTCAACATACTGTCGGGACGCTCTGTGGTACAACTACCGCGACCGTGACTGTTAGTTATACCGACTCGGATTCCGGTCAATCTATTTCAAGTCCTGTCGTTGGGATTTCAGGTACATCCGGAACCCCCATTGCAACTTGGACAATTCCAAATTCTGGGACCGTCTAGCACCTTCCGCGTTTGCAATGGAGTTCACTGCCGCAACTGGCAGTGTACAGTTTGCCGTGGTCTATTCCGGCTGCTCAGGGATGCAGCCGACCTATGCTTTTTACCCACATTTGGAACAATTGCCATAAGCAGCAGGCACATAGAATTCGCAACCGAAAACTCTCAAAATGAAATACAGGAGGTTGTGCGGCAGTGAAACCGCTTACATTGGCTGTACTGCTTCTGCTTGCATTGGGCATTACCGTTTCCGTGCAGGCACAGACTGTCACTGGAGCCGTAGTCGGGCCAACCTACTATGCACCGGCCTACGGCGTGGTTGCCGGAGCCGGCAACCAGTGCACCAATATGACTTCTTTGCTGACAACTGTTAACGCCACAGGCGGCTCGATTGTGTTCGATGCCGGAACTACCGTGCTATCGTCGTGCAATCTCGTGCTGGGGCCGAATGTTTTTCTGGTCGGACGCGGGGCAACCAATGACGATTTTGACACTATCCCGCCCTCTCCCCCGACAATCCTCAAGATGACCTCGACGACGACCGGCGGACTCCCGAATGTGGCCCACATCGAGTGCCTGAGCTATGGTGGACAGTGCGGAGCAGTGAATCTGACGGTGCAGGATGATAGCACTACCCTGCCTTTTTTCCTCTACACGGGCGGCGTTCCCCATTTGGACAATGTAACTTGCTGGGGAATGAATAACCGCATCTCGGGCCAGCAGCCGGTCAACGACTGCGTGTGGTTCGGTAACTTCGCGAGCTTTCCTACACCAAATACCTGCGGTAACCCGAGCGTTGAGACAGATGGATTCTGCGGCTATGGCCTGGCGTCAGTAAATGTCTACTGCCATAACACTCGCCGCTGTTTGGCCTTCGGGAGCAATGCCAATGGGATCACGGCCGATGTATTTGGCGACTACACGGATGCTTTCGTGGATGAAAGTTTCATGCCTAAAGGCGGATTTGTCGAATTTGCCGGCAGCGCTGGAACACCGAGCAACTATACCAGCTACGGCAACCGTGTATCCATCAATATGGAAATGGCCCCGAATCACAGCATGCAGTGTAATTATCTTGGCGCATTTCGTATGATCTCCTACGCCACAAACAATATCGTCACTTACGATGGCTCCGACGTCGGTAATTGTCAATATACTGGGCGCATCGAGGACACGACCTCTGGCTGGAACAGAATCATTGCGCAGTTCGGCGTTGGATCCATGGGTGACGTGTACGACTTCGGGGCCGGCAGCGATAATAACATCATCGAAAGCCTACAATCCCGCATCCTGACCTGGCAGACCATGATGACGGGTACCCTAGGCAGCAGTAGCAAGCCGGTCAATAGCCTGTATCTTTTTGACTGGTTCGGGCAGCCGCGAACCACGGCTGGCCTGTCTGGTACCACTGCGTACAAGGCGTCCTGGATCAGCGACAGCACGGATGGCACATGCACCTCCGCTGGCATGGGCCCGATCAAGGTCTTGTGTTTCTACGACGGCACGCAGTGGCAACCGATGGGGAATTTATCTAGCCCAACCTTCACCGCGCCGCACCTTGGATCAGCGGCGGCTTTATCGCTCACAGTGACCGGAACGCTCGATGGACACGACGCAGTTTACAAAGACACGACCATGGCAGTGACTGTCGGCTCTTCGTATCAGCGGGAATACCACTTCAACCAGTATGCGACGGCGATCCAGCCCATCGTCTACAGCCTGCCTGCGGCTGGCGCCGGCAAGAAATACTGCTTCTTTAATAGCAACGGCGGATCGCCCAACACTGGTGCGCTAAGGCTGAATACTTCGAACCCCACTCAACAGGTGATTGATCCAAGCGGCGGCATTTCGATCGGAGGTGGCTACATTATTTCTGGAGGGAGCGCCGGAGATGCAGGGTGTGTCGAAGGTTTGGACAGCTCGACTTGGCAGTTCTATTCATACAAGGGTACGTGGACTGCACATTAGAAGATGCGGCTGGCTTTCAGCCAGCCGCCACGCGATGCTACAGGAGCTTGCGACGTAGGGCGGTAACGGCTCCTAGAATTCCGGTGCCCAGCAGCATCATCGACGCTGGCTCCGGCGTGGTGAATTCCAAATCGACAGCCCAATCAGGCGATAGGCCATAGCCATCCCAAGCGTTCGCAAACAGGTTATCGAACCCGCTGCCGTTGTTGAAATACGCGAAGCCGTTCAGATACTGGTTGGCCGAGCCGTTTGAGATATAAGCGCCTCCATCGGACTGCAGATAGAACTTCGAGGCGCTGAGGAACATGACGTACTGTTGGCCGGTATTCACGAACAGATTGCCGGTGTTGAAGGTCAGCTCTTCGTTGCCGAGGTTGTCGTAATTGAGCTGGCCGCTGTCGTACAGCAGGGTACCAGCGTGGGTTCCGGTCCAGGTGGCGATGTAAGCGCCGGTGATGATATTTCCGTCGTAGTATGGATCGCCCATATAGAACGAGAAGCTCGTAAGAAAGCTGATGCCGGCAGGCGCAGTGAAAATCTCCCCATACGTTTGGGTGGAGCGGGCATCTCCCCCGAAGGGCGCCCAGCCGTCGTTGTAGCCGGTGAAATTGTTGATGGATGTGTCAGCGAAGCTGCATACCGCAAGCAGCAGAACAGCGGACAGAAGCAAAGCTTTTTTCATAACTCCTCCCAGAGTCAGGTGTGAGTCGCAGACCGGCGGGGCCTATCAGCATACCACGGAAATGCGCCGTGGAACGTCGGTTGATCCCACTCATTCCAACCGAAGGAATGAGTGGGGCACCGGGCTCCGAGGTTGGTTGAGCCGGCTTCCGGTGACTGAATCATTCATGTCATGGTGCAATCGTCGCCTTGTTCCTCATTTGGACGGGTGGCCCACATTTCCCTTCCGTTGGGAAATGTGGGATCTAAGATTCGCCCTATCGACAATCATAGCGCTGAGACATTCTTCGCTATCCCGCAATTGCCAACTGACGGCAATTGTGGGCCACCCATCCCATCCGCCCTGAAGTTGTCTGCTTCCCCGCTCGACTAATCCATCGCCTCCAGCGCAGCCATGGTCTCGATGCCATTCCACAGATTCTGCAATCGTATGTTCTCGTTGCTGGAGTGCTGATTGTTATCGTAGTTGGCGATGGGGACGGTAATGGTGTGCACGCCCAGCGTGTTCTCGATCATCTCCAGCGGAACGCTGCCTCCCATCGTAGGCAGCTTCACGACAGGACCGCGAGCACTTTCAACCGCAGCGATGACCTCCTGCGCGATGGGCAGGTCCATCGGCGTGCGCACGGCGTTGTATCCGTCATCGAGTTGCACGAATGCGACATAAGGATGGGAGATCAGCGTCTGCTTATCGGGCGGCGCGTTGGTGATGAAGTAGCCCTGCGATGTGATGTAGTCGACGACGCGTTGCTGCTGTGTCTTCCAGTCGAGACCCTTTCACCAGGCGCATGTCGATGTCCACTGTCGCAGTTGAGGGAATTACGTTGGTGTGCTGTGCGCCGGTATGCGCCGCGGCAAAACCGTCGATGTTCAGCGATGGTTCGTTCAACAGTTCGACGAGCGTTTTACCGTTACCGTCGGTGTGCCCGAGCGCGAACTCCTTCTCCAGCATCGGACCGTTATTCGGAGCTTCGGCGACAGCCTGCTTCTCCAACGGAGTGAGCGGCGTGATGCCGTCGTAGAAGTGCGGGATGAGCACGTGGCCGCTCCTGTCTTTCATGCCGGCCAGCAGTTGCGCCAGCATCATTGCCGGGTTAGGAGCCCAGTTTCCGTAGTGGCCGCTGTGCAGTCCGCGATTCGCGCCATACACTGTGATCGCCAGATGCGTGACGCCGCGCGCGCCGAAGACCACGGTCTGACGGCCGCTCTGATCGACCGGCCCATCGCAGATGAGCCAGATGTCGCCGCCGAGCTCATCCTTATATTTCGCGAGAATGGCGCCGAGATTGGTTGAGCCAGCTTCTTCTTCGCCCTCCCATACAAAACGCAGGTTTGCCTTGGGATGGATGTTCGCCGCCTGCAACGCGTCGAGCGCCGTAAGTTGCGCGATGATGGCGGCCTTGTCGTCAGACGCCGAGCGGGCGTAGATGCGTGGCTCGCCGTTCACCATCTTGGTTACGGGCGTGAACGGAGCCTTGTTCTCCCAGTCTGCGGGAGTGACTGGCTGGCCATCGTAGTGCGCATAGAAGACGATGGTGTGCTTCGCGCCCGGAGTCTTGATCTCGCCATAGACAACCGGGTTCGCACCGTCGGCCTCCAGCAGCTTCGCAGCGACGTGTCGCTTCTCCAGCGCCTGGACGAGCGTTTCGGCATTGCGGCGGATGTTCGCCTTGTCGCTGGCGACGTTGGGAATCGCCAGCAGCGATGTGAATTCCTGCAAGATTTGCTGCTCGTGCGCCGTACGATATTGATCGGCAGCGGTTTTAGGGGTGGTTTGAGCGGAGAGCGGAGCTGTAATCAGAACGACGATAAGCAGGTAGCGAACCATCAGCAGAATATACGCCAGATAAGCTTCCTCGGCTTTGGCGGCCAGCAGTTTGCGTAATCAATAATCACTACTATTCCCCGTCCAACGATCACTTCTGCGGATTGCCTATTTGGTGTGAGTGACTAGTGTCCCATCGCCGTAGGCGAGGCACAGGTTAGCCCGCCGTTTCAACGGCGGGAAAAGATCGTTGTTTAGTCAAGAGTCCCGCTAGGGACGACACGTCACCCAAACACGTATTTGGGATCGTGTGACATTCCGCATTTCCGTAAAAGCGCAACGAACTCTTCCTCAAACGATCGCTTCCGGTGATGTTCTTCCTGGTTGTCGATGTAGCGAATCACCGCCCCGCGCTGCGACTGACTGACACTGAATGCACCATATCCTTGCTGCCAAGCGAACCGGCGCTGGGTCTCATTCAGCCATCGCGAACTGTTGCCTTTGACCTCTTGCATGGCCTTCGAGAGCGGAATGGATGGATGCAGGTCTATCAAGAGATGAACGTGATTGGTAGTCCCGCCAGCAGTCACGAGGACGATCTGTTTCGCCTTGCATATCCCTGCAACGTAGCGCCCTAGATTTGCGCGGTGACTGCAGCCTCGCAGCTCATGGCTTTGTCCAATTCTCAATCTTCAACCGCTTAATGCGATGAAAGCTGCGGTCGCTGCTCACCAGCGTAGCTGGGGCAGAGAGTGCCTGAGCTGCGATCATCAGGTCCATGTTGCCCATTGGGGAACCCGCACGTTCGATCTCCGTACGGATGTCGGCGTAGTGCCTGGCCGCAGCCGAATCCCAGGACAGGATGTCAACTCGAAGCAGGAATTCTTCGACCGCGAATCTGAGATTCTTCGCGTCCGGTCGTCGTGCCAATCCGAAGCGTAATTCGGCTTCCGTAATCGCCGAAATGGAGATGCCTTCCATCGGTATTCTTGCCAGCCGCTGCCGTACGCGAGGCGGGCTCCCTTTCAGGATGTAACTCACGGTGTTGGTATCCAGCAGATAACGTGCCGGCATTAGAAGAGGTCACGTTTCTGCGGTGGAGTTTGGTCGCGGTCGCTGAGGAAATCTCCGGGTATGTCGATCTTCTTGAGCAGCTCGAAAAACTCCTGCCACGACTCTGGACGGCGCGACAGAATGACATCCCCGGTGCGAGGATCACGCCGGACATACACTTCGGAACCTTCGAAACGATACTCGGCAGGCAAGCGTACTGCCTGGCTGCGCCCATTGCGAAAGAGCTTTGCGGTCTGCGCCATCTTCTTTTCCCTCTCTGCGTGGTCTATATCGATGATATATGACAGCGTATGCACAGCAAGCCGGATTTACGGCCTGAACGTGCCGTATACAGCGCGCCGCAACGGTGGTAAAGTGAGCCCGCCTCGGCGGTAGTGGTGCAGTTTTCGAATAGGGATGCGTGCTTTTCGCGCATCGACCACCCCAGAACGCGCAAAAGAAGCGCATCCTGGGGACCCCGGCCCGGCGCAAATCGGCACGCCTGGATCCCTCGCTGCGCAAATGGGGCTTGCTCGGGATGACACCCAAACTGCACCACTACCCGCCTCGCAAACCGAAATGACGGGAGTATTACAAATGCGGACTCATTGCCTGCGCGCGCTGGCTTTTGTGGCGTGTCTTTTTTCTACTTCCATGGCCTGGGCGTGGGGCTGCACCGGGCACGAGGTAATAGCTTTGATCGCCCTGCAAAACTTGAAGCCCGACGTCGCGGCACAAGTCGAGTCAATCTTAGCGACGCAGCAACATGCGTACAGCGGGCGCTATTGCAGCGACCTTGCACTCGATCCCATCGCCTATTTCGCCACCTGGGCAGACGATTACCGGGCCACCCATAGGAATACCGCTGCCTGGCATTTTTGGGATGTTCCGCTGAAGCTGGATTCGGCTACCGCCGATCAATTCTGTGACCAGGGCTGCGTGACCAAAGCCTTGCAAGACCAGGTCGCGATCCTGAAAGACACTTCGCAAGACCCAGCCACGCGCGCCGACGCGCTCAAGTTCGTTATTCACTTTGTGGGCGACCTGCATCAGCCGCTCCACATTGAGGACAATAACGATCGCGGCGGAAACTGCGTTCCCAGCGGGTTTCTCAAAACCAAGACAAAGGAGACAAGCGCGAGCACTGGAGCCTACACCCCAAATCTCCATGGTTTGTGGGACACGGAAATTGTGGAGTACATCGGTAACGCCCATCCGCGGACGAAGGAATCCGTGCAGGGCTTCGCCAACAAGCTCGCGCAGAGTGAGCAGTCCGTCATACAGAAGGCGGCAAACGAGCAGATTGATTTCGTGGCGTGGGCGATGGAGTCTCATGCGATTGCGCGTCAGGACCCTTATGCCAAGTTGCCTACCAAGATCGCCGTGGCACAGAAGGTAGCGCCGGTCACGCAATGCAGCGACAACAGTACCTCCGAGAAGCTTGCCAAGAAAGACGAAACCATCCAGAAGAGCTATGTCAATGCGGTGAGCGGCGATGTGCAATCGCAGCTCGCAAAGGCAGGAGGGCGTCTTGCCGCAGTGCTGAACTCGACACTCGGCACACAATAGTGCAGCAGGTGCCATGGAGTCCAAAGCAGCAACAACTGCCCCCGCCTGATTTGTTTGACGACTGGCTCTTCCGTTGCTACACTGAATAGGTTCTGCGAGTTCTGCGGAGCCACACTGTAGGTGTGGCAGGTTGTGACGTAAACATCCTGTATAATTTCTCAGGATTTCCTCGCTGAAACGAGCCTGCGCTACCGTTGGACTTTCCACGGGTATGCAGGCCGAAGCAACGAAACGGAGTGCCTTCGTGAGCTTCAATCCGCTGCGCCGTCAAGGCTGCGGCGGAACGACCTCGGCGCCACCGTCGTTCGCTAAACCAGAGTGAACCAAGTCCTCGCTGTACGTGTGTGCGGGGAGTATGGGCAGGTTTGATCCTGTCCAGTCCCGATGTGGGATTGATTGCGCGAGCGCGCATGCGTGCTTGGGTAGCGCACAGTTCGCCGCGAGGCGAAATGCAGATCCCTCGGCGGCTGAAGCCGCCTCGGGATGACACCTAATAAAGGTAGTGTTTGCGGCACGACTGAAGTCGTGCCCTGACGCGGATCGTCGCAAAGCGAAGTTTATTCGCGGCTAAAGCCGCTATATAGAAGATTGAAGGTTATTGGCGTGGCTGAAGCCACGCCCCTTCGAAGGCGTGGTGAAAGTCGCGCCAGGATTCAAGGAGCTGGAAAGAGTGCCTACATTCAATCAATTGGTGCGCAAGGGCCGGCAGGCGCCGAAGTATAAGACGGCGAGTCCAGCTCTTCAGTCCTGCCCGCAACGTCGCGGGGTTTGCACCCGCGTCTATACCCAGACGCCCAAGAAGCCGAACTCGGCGCTGCGCAAAGTCGCGCGCGTGCGGCTTACCAATGGCATCGAGGTGACGACTTACATTCCCGGCGTCGGCCATAACCTGCAGGAGCACTCGATCGTGCTCATCCGCGGCGGCCGTGTGAAGGACTTGCCGGGCGTGCGCTATCACGTAGTACGCGGAACGCTGGACTCGGTTGGAGTGGCTGGCCGCAAGCAGAGCCGCTCGAAATACGGGGCGAAGAGGCCGAAGGCTTAGAAGGGGCTAAAGCCCCGCCCTTCTTGGGAGAAAGTTTACAGACGGCCTGAAGGCCGTCCCCTTCGAAGGCTGAGTTAAGTAAGGTTCGCAGTAACGAGGATTTATGCCGAGAAAAGGACATATCGCCAAGCGCGAGACCCTGAGCGATCCGGTGTACGGATCGGAGTTGGTCAACAAGTTCGTGAATTCGATGATGTGGGACGGCAAGAAGTCCACCGCCCAGGGCATCTTCTACGCCGCGATGAAGAAGCTGGAAGAGCGCGGCGGCGGGGATGAGGCCCTCAAGCTGTTCAAGAAGGCGGTCGAGAACGCCAAGCCAGTGCTGGAAGTGAAGACCCGCCGTGTGGGCGGCGCCAACTACCAGGTTCCGGTAGAGGTCAATGCCGACCGTCGCACCTCGCTGGCGATCCGCTGGATTTTGACCTATAGCCGTGGCCGTGGCGAAAAAGGCATGATCGACAAGCTGAGCAATGAATTGCTGGATGCGGCCAACAACCGCGGCGCGTCGATCAAGAAGAAAGAAGACGTACACCGCATGGCCGAGGCCAACAAGGCGTTCGCGCATTATCGCTGGTAAGAGAAGCAACTGCAGGTCCCTCACCCGCCGCGGCGGGTTCGGGATGACACACGAACTGCAGGTCCCTCGCCCCTGAAGGGGTTCGGGATGACAAGAACAAGAAGTAGAGGGTTGGCGGCGCACCTGAAGGCGCGCCCTTCCAAAGCAGAAAAGATTTACGGCGCACTTGAAGATGCGCCTTTCAGAAAACGGAAAAGATTGTGCCCAGACAAGTTCCATTAGAGCGTTGCAGGAATATCGGCATCATGGCCCACATCGATGCCGGTAAGACCACCACCACGGAGCGCATCCTGTTCTATACAGGACGCACGCACCGTATTGGAGAGGTCCATGAAGGCACCGCGACGATGGATTGGATGGCGCAAGAGCAGGAGCGCGGCATCACCATCACGTCGGCGGCGACCACCTGCGTCTGGCACGATGTCCGCATCAACATCATTGATACCCCCGGCCACGTCGACTTCACCGCCGAGGTGGAGCGCTCGCTGCGCGTGCTCGACGGCGCCTGCGCCGTGTTTGACGCCGTCCATGGCGTTGAGCCGCAGTCTGAAACTGTATGGCGCCAAGCCGATAAATACGGTGTCCCGCGCATTTGCTTCATCAACAAGATCGACAAGATGGGCGCCGATTTCGAGCACGCCATCGACACCATCCGCAAGCGCCTGAATGCCAAGCCGGTCGCGATTCAGTTGCCGATCGGGCAGGAAGACAAGTTCAAGGGCGTCATCGATCTGCTCAAGATGAAAGCCATCGTCTGGCAGGACGAGACCATTGGCGCCGAGTACCACGTCGAAGAAATACCCGAAGAGCTGAAGAAGAAGGCGAACGCCTTCCACCAGATTCTGGTCGAAGCTGTTGTCGAAAACGATGACGGCGACGATCTGATGCACAAGTACATCGAGGGCGAGACCATCGGCGAGGAAGAGTTGAAAGCTTCGCTGCGGCGCTCGACCATCGGCATGCGCCTGTTCCCGGTCATCTGTGGAACTGCCTTTAAAAATAAAGGTGTACAGCCGTTACTTGATGCAGTAATTGACTATCTGCCTTCGCCGCTTGATATCCCTCCGGTAAAGGGCAAGAACCCTGATACGGGGGTAGAAGAAGAGCGCCCGGCGGAAGACAAGGCTCCGTTTGCCGCCCTGGCCTTCAAGATCATGACCGACGCCTTTGTCGGCCAGCTCACCTTTATCCGTGTGTACTCGGGCCATCTGAAGACTGGCGACAGCGTGCTCAATAGTGGCCGCCAGAAGTCGGAACGCATTGGCCGCCTGCTGAAGATGCACGCCAACAAGCGCGAAGAGATCAGCGAAATCTATGCCGGCGACATTTGTGCATGCGTTGGACTGCGCAACGTCACCACCGGCGATACGATTTGCGACGAGAAGCACCCGCTTACGCTGGAGTCGATTGAGTTCCCTGCCCCGGTGATTTCGGTAGCGGTTGAGCCGAAGACCAAGAGCGATCAGGAAAAGATGGGCGTGGCGCTGGGCAAGCTGGCGCAGGAAGATCCGACCTTCAAGGTCAACACCGATCCCGACAGCGGACAGACCATCATCAGCGGCATGGGCGAGCTGCACCTGGAGATCATCGTCGACCGCATGATGCGTGAGTTCAACGTGCAGGCCAACGTCGGCAAACCGCAGGTCGCCTATCGCGAGACCATCCGCAAGAAGTCTGAGGCTGAGGGCAAGTACATTCGCCAGACCGGTGGCAGCGGCCAGTACGGACACGTCAAGATCCGCATCGAGCCCAACGAGCCAGGCAAGGGATACGAGTTCGTCAACGACATTGTCGGCGGCACCGTCCCGAGGGAATACATCAAGCCGGTCGATCAGGGTATCAAAGAAGCCCTGGAAGGCGGCGTTCTCGCCGGCTACGAAATGGTGGACATCAAGGCGACACTCTACGACGGCAGCTATCACGAAGTCGATTCCAACGAAATGGCGTTCAAGATTGCCGGTTCGATGGCCTTCAAGGAAGCCGCGCGCCGGGCCAGCCCGGTGCTCCTGGAGCCGGTGATGTCGGTAGAAGTGGTGGTGCCCGAGGAGTACATGGGCGTCATCATCGGCGACTTGAACAGCCGCCGTGGACGCATCGAGGGCATCGAGCATCGCGCCGGATCGCAAGTGATCAAGGCAATGGTTCCGCTGGCCGAGATGTTCGGCTACGCGACCAACATGCGTTCGAATACGCAGGGCCGTGCGACCTTCAGCATGCACTTCGCGCATTACGAAGAGGCGCCGCGCTCGGTAGCGGAAGAGATCGTTGCGAAAGTTCAGGGCAGGAGTCCTGCGGGCACGAAGTAGCTTTGTGTCAGGGCACGACTTCAGTCGTGCCGAAACTGGGCCGTAAAGATGTGGGCTTCAGCCCCTGCGGTCCTTAGGTTTTGGTAATACAAAACGGGAGTCATCAGCGATGGCGAAAGAGAAATTTGACCGCAGCAAGCCGCACGTGAACGTGGGCACGATCGGGCATATCGATCATGGCAAGACGACGTTGACGGCGGCCATCACCAAGGTTCTGCAGAAGCACAACCCCAAGATCGTGTTTCGCTCCTTCGACTCGATCGACAATGCGCCGGAAGAGAAGGCGCGCGGCATAACCATTGCCACGGCGCACGTCGAGTACGAGACCGCCAACCGGCACTACGCGCACGTCGACTGTCCCGGCCACGCCGACTACATCAAGAACATGATTACCGGCGCGGCGCAGATGGATGGCGCGATCCTGGTGGTAGCGGCGACCGACGGTCCGATGCCGCAGACCAAAGAGCACGTGCTGCTAGCGCGCCAGGTCGGAGTGCCCTACATCGTCGTGTTCCTGAATAAGTGCGATGCGGTGGAAGATCCCGAGCTGATCGACCTGGTCGAGATGGAAGTGCGCGAGTTGCTGACCAAGTACAACTTCCCGGGCGACGATCTGCCGGTGATTCGCGGCTCGGCGCTGGGCGCGCTGAACGGTGAAGCGCAGTGGGAAGCCAAGATTGACGAGCTGATGGATTCGGTCGACAAGAACGTGCCGCTGCCGGCGCGCGACATCGACAAGCCGTTCCTGATGCCGATCGAAGACATCTTCTCGATTCAGGGCCGCGGCACGGTGGTGACCGGCCGTATCGAGCGCGGCAAGGTTAAGGTGGGCGAGGAGTCGGAGATTGTCGGCTTCCGCGAGACCCGCAAGACGGTTGTGACCGGCGTGGAAATGTTTAAGAAACAACTGGACGAAGGTCTGGCGGGCGATAATGCCGGCCTGCTGCTGCGCGGCATCGCGAAAGAGGACGTCGAGCGTGGCATGGTGTTGGCCAAGCCGGGATCGATTACGCCGCACACCACGTTCAAGGGCGAAGTTTACGTGTTGTCGAAGGATGAAGGCGGACGTCATACCCCGTTCTTCAAGGGCTATCGTCCGCAGTTCTACTTCCGCACCACGGATGTGACCGGCGTGGCGACCTTGCCGGAAGGCACGGAGATGGTGATGCCGGGCGACAACGTTTCGCTGCAGATCGAACTGATTACTCCGGTGGCTATGGAGAAGGGCCTGCGCTTCGCTATCCGCGAAGGCGGACGCACGGTGGGCGCCGGCACCATCAGCGAGATCATCGCGTAGTTCTCGGGATCCCACATATCCCGAAAGAAGGGATATGTGGGCCACCCGGCGTTAGCCCAACTGATGGGCGAACGTGGGGCACCCGAAGTTTTGAAATTCCCCACCCCGGCAACAGATGCCGGAATGGGGCACCCAGAGTTTTTGAGTTCCCACCTTAGCCCAAGTGATGGGCGAACGTGGGGCACAACATTAATCGCGGCAAGAGCCGCAGGGCAGACGGCGGAAACGCTGACGAGCCCCAGCACAAGATCTTTGAGAGAAAACTAACGTGATTGGCAAAGAAAGAATCCGCATCCGGCTGAAGGCGTATGACTATCGCGTACTCGACCAGTCCACTGGCGAGATCGTGGACACGGCGCGGCGTACGGGGGCACAGATTGCAGGCCCCATACCGCTACCCACGGTAAAGAACAAGTACTGCGTGCTGCGTTCTCCCCACGTGGACAAGAAGTCGCGCGAACAGTTTGAGATCCGCACGCATAAGCGCCTGCTCGATATCCTCGAGCCCACGCAACAGACGGTCGATGCTCTGATGAAGCTGGAGCTTCCCGCCGGCGTGGACGTGGAGATCAAGGCGTTCGGGAAAGAGCATAAGTAAGCTGCCAGCCACCAGCTTCCAGCTGCCAGTAAAGGCGGTCGGAGAAAGGTGAGTTCTACGAGACATAGCTGAGCAGACAAAAACAAGCTGGTAGCTGGCGGCTGGAAGCTGGTAGCTCCAAGCGAAACAAAGCTTCCGCGACGCAAGTCCCCGGCGCATACAAGCCGGACAAAAAGGAAGCAGAGTTAAGAGGACACCATGGCAGTCAACGGAATTTTAGGAAAGAAAGTCGGGATGACGCAGCTGTTCGATGACAAGGGCGATGTTCGCCCGGTCACCGTGCTGCAGGCCGGCCCGTGCGTGGTCACACAGCGTAAGACCTCGGCAAAGGACGGCTACGAGGCCGCGCAGATCGGTCTGGTCGAGTTCGTGAAGGAATCGCGCATGACCAAGCCTGAACTGGGCCACTTCAAGAAGAAGAACCTGCCGCCGATGCGCTTCCTGAAGGAAGTCGCCATCGTGGCGGACGGCACGAATGAAGCTGGCGGCGACAACGTCAAGGTCGGCGACAAAGTTCTGGTGGCGCTGTTCGAAGGCGAGAAGTTCGTCGACGTGATCGCGACCAGCAAGGGACGCGGTTTCGCGGGCGTGGTAAAGCGTCACAAGTTCGCCGGCGGCGCTGGTTCGCACGGCTCGATGTTCCAGATCCCCGGGTCCATCGGCTCCTCGGCGTTTCCGTCGCGCGTGTTCAAAGGCATGCGCATGTCGGGACACATGGGCGTTGACCAGGTCACCACGCGCAACCTGCGGGTGCTGGGCGTCGATCGCGACGAGAACCTGCTGGTAGTTGAGGGTTCGGTACCGGGTCCGAAGGACGGCTACGTGGTGATCAACAAGGCGAAGAAGCCGCCCAGAGAGCGTCGCGGATTCGCGGGCTCGGGCACGGTCGATCCGTTGAAGGCTTCGAAGCGCCAGGCGGCGAAGAAGAAGTAATAAACAGGTTGTCGGTTGTCAGTTGTCGGTTGTCAGTAAAGACGACGATTTGGCGGCCACTTCGAAAATAGATTGTGTTGGTTGTCTCTCACTGAGAACTGACAACTGACAACTGGAAACTGATATGGCGACGATTGACGTACTAAATCTCGGTGGCGAAAAGGTAGGCACGTTGGAGCTGGCCGATGAAGTGTTCGGCGCAGTCAACGAAGACCTGCTCTGGGAAGCGGTGAAGCACTACCGCGCCGGGCAGCGTGCCGGAACCCACTCCACCAAGACCCGCGGGCTGGTTAGCGGCGCGGGCAAGAAGTTGTGGAAGCAGAAGGGCACGGGACGCGCGCGTATCGCGTCGATCCGCTCCCCACTGTGGCGGCATGGCGGCACGGTCCACGGGCCGAAGCCCCGCTCCTACGACTACACCTTCCCCCGCAAGAAGCTGCTGGGCGCACTGCGCTCGGCACTGGCGGCCAAGCTCCAGGACGGCAAGCTGGTGGTAATCGATAGCTTCGCTCTGGGCGAAGTGAAGACGAAGGCGTTCCGGGCGTCGCTCGACAAGCTGAATGCCAAGGGCAAGACGCTGCTGGTCTCGCAGCACATCGGTGAGACCGAAAAGAACCTGCGCCTGAGCTCGCGCAACCTGAAGGGTGTCGAACTGGTGGCAGGCAACCAGGTGCATCCGTATCACCTGCTGCGCTACGACATCGCGGTATTTTCGCAGCCTGCGCTGGAGAAGCTGCAGGAGTCGCTGAAGGCCTCGGCGCCGAAGCGCAAAGCGGAGGTGGCGTAATGAAGTCGGCTTATCAGACGATTCGCAAGCCGGTTATCACCGAGAAGGGCCTGGGAATCAAGGCAACCGAAGGAACCCTGGTGTTCCAGGTTGCGGTGAACGCCTCGAAGACAGAAATCAAGCAGGCGGTGCAGAGCATTTTCAAGGTGAAGGTGGACTCGGTGCGCACCGCCAACTTTGTTGGCAAGGAGCGCCGCCGTGGTAAGTTCACCGGCTATCGCCCCGATTGGAAGAAGGCGTACGTCAAGTTGAAGGCGGGCGAAAAGATGCCCGAGTACGCAGAGAATTTGTAGTAACTAGCAATTAGCAACTAGCAATTAGCTAAGGGCCAAGAGCCAGGAGCTAAGAGCCAAAAGCAGAGTAAAACAATGGCAATCAAGACATACAGACCGGTTACTCCGACGCGTCGGTTCACCACCACGACGGTCAATGACGATCTGACAACCAACCGGCCGTACAAGCCGCTGACGGAATCGAAGCAGCGCATCAATGGCCGCCGCAATTCCGGCGACCAGACGATCTGGCATCGCGGCGGTGGTCACAAGCGCAAGCTGCGCATCATCGATTTCAAGCGCGACAAGTTCGGCATTCCCGCGACGGTCGCGTCCATCGAGTACGATCCGAACCGTTCGGCGCGCATTGCGCTGTTGAACTATGCCGACGGCGAGAAGCGTTACATCGTGTGCCCGGTTGAGCTCAAGGTCGGTTCCAAGGTTGTCAGTGGACCGGAGGCCGACATCCTGGTAGGCAATGCCCTGCCCTTGCGCAACATTCCTCCCGGTACGACGGTGCATAACGTCGAGCTGAAGCCGGGCAAGGGAGCGCAGATGGCGCGCTCGGCGGGAGCCCAGGCGCAGTTGGTCGCCAAGGAAGGCGACTACGCGCTGCTGAAGCTGCCTTCCGGTGAGACCCGCAAGGTGCTGGTGGACTGCATGGCCACCATTGGCCAGGTGGGCAACACCGATCACGAAAACATTCATATCGGCAAGGCCGGCCGTTCGCGCTGGATGGGCATTCGTCCTACCAATCGCGGCGTGGTCATGAATCCGGTCGACCATCCGCACGGCGGCGGCGAGGGCAAGACCAGCGGCGGACGTCACCCGGTGACTCCGTGGGGCCAGCCGACACGTGGCTACAAAACGCGCAATAACAAGCGGACCGACAAGTGGATCGTGAGCCGCACAAAGAAGAAGTAGGACTAAGACGATATGGCACGTTCGACAAAAAAAGGTCCGTTCATCGATTCGTACCTGGTGGCCAAGATTGAGGACATGAATACGCGCAACGAAAAGAAAGTTGTGCGTACCTGGTCGCGCCGCTCAACCGTGATCCCCGAAATGGTGGGACACACGCTGGCGGTGCACAACGGCAAGAAGTTCATTCCGGTGTACGTTACCGAAAACATGGTTGGCCACAAGTTAGGCGAGTTCAGCATGACCCGCAACTTCAGAGGCCACTCGGTGAAGGCAGCGACGGAGACGTCGGCCAAGCCGGCGCCGCGAGCCTAAGGAGACGACATGGAATTCACCGCCAAACTGAATTACGTGCGCGTCTCGCCGCAGAAGGCCCGGCTGGTGCTGGACCTGATCAAGGGACGCCGCGTGGAAGAGGCGCTCGACACGCTGACTTTCGCCAAGAAGGGTATCGCGCCTGCGCTGTACAAGCTGCTGCGCTCGGCGGTTGAAAACGCGAACTATCTCAGCGCGGAAAAGAACCTCGACGTCGATCTCGACCGGCTGTATGTGAAGCAGGCGATCGCCAATGAAGGTCCGCGCATGAAGCGCATCCGCCCGGCCCCGATGGGACGTGCGTATCGCTACCAGCGGCGCATCTCGCACCTGGAGATCGTGCTGGCCGAGAAGGTTTCGGGCAACGGCAAGGCGGAGCTGGTCACGACGGTTGGCGCAGAAAAGTCGGCTGCTCCGAAGAAAGCGGCGAAAAAGGCTCCGGCTAAGAAACCGGCTGCCAAGAAAAAGGCACCGGCTAAGAAGTTCGCCGGCAAGAAGTCGGCGGGCAAGAAGTAAGAGCAGGTCCCTCGTCCGCCGCGGCGGACTCGGGATGACAAAACATGAAGTTCATGGCATGGCTGAAGCCGTGCCCCTTCAAAACATAGCGGCGCGACTAAAGTCGTGCCCCTTCGGGAAGAAACGAAATTATGGGACAGAAAGTCCATCCATACGGATTTCGACTGGGCGTGACCAAGCCGTGGCGTTCGCGCTGGTTCGTCGAGCGCGACTACGACAAACTGCTGCTGGAAGACGTCAAGCTGAAGGCCGAGCTGAAAGACAAGCTCAAGTCGGCGGGCGTCAGCTCGATTGAGATCGAGCGTCCGGGCAACAAGCTGCGCATCATCATTCGCACCGCGCGTCCGGGTATCATCATCGGCCGCAAGGGCGCTGAGATCGACAAGCTGAAGCAGGAGATCCAGAAGCGCACCAATCGCGACGTGTACGTCGATATCCAGGAAGTGCACAAGCCTGAGCTGGATGCGCAACTGGTGTCGGAGAACATCGCGCTGCAATTGGAAAAGCGTGTCGGCTTCCGCCGCGCCATGCGTAAGGCGGTGGATTCGGCGCTGCGCTTCGGCTGCAAAGGCATCAAGGTCCGCGTCAGCGGCCGCCTGAACGGCAATGAAATCGCGCGCTCGGAGTGGTACCTGCAGGGTCGCCTGCCGCTGCACACGCTGCGTGCCGACATCGATTACGGCTTTGCCGAAGCACATACCACGTACGGCATCATCGGCGTGAAGTGCTGGGTATACAAGGGCGAGATTTATCGCGAGAAGCGGCGCGAGCCGCAGGGCGTAGGCGGCGGAGCGTTTTAAGAAAGCTATCAGCCGTCAGCTATCAGCTGTCAGCTGAAGCAGTCCCGAAGGGACGACAGAGCTTAGGGTAGGACGCAGGAAGAATTTAAGAGTCCCGATAGGGACGGCACCAAAAACAGGTTGTGGCTTCTCGAAAACTGAGAGCTGACGACTGACAACTGAGAACTTCTTATGTTGATGCCAAAGAAAGTTAAGTACCGCAAGCAGCAGCGCGGTCGTATGTGCGGCAAGGCGTGGCGCGGCGGCGAGCTGTCGTTCGGCGACTTCGGCCTGAAGGTAATGGAGCCGGGTTGGATTACCGACCGGCAGATTGAAGCCAGCCGTGTCGCCATGACGCGCTTCGTCAAGCGCGGAGGAAAGATCTGGATCCGTCTCTTCCCCGACAAGCCGGTGACTAAGAAGCCGGCCGAAACCCGTATGGGTAAGGGCAAGGGAGCTCCGGATCACTGGGTCGCGGTGGTGCGGCCGGGCAAGATCCTGTTTGAGATGGAAGGCGTCTCTCAGACCGATGCCGCTGAAGCCATGCGCCTGGCCTCGCACAAGCTGGGCCTGCGTACCAAGTTCGTGGCGCGCCAAGGCGTGCACTAAAAAGCAGTTGTCGGTTGTCGGTTCTCAGTTGTCCGAGGCCTCCGGCGACCTGGTTTTACTGACAACTGATAACTGACAACTGATAACTAGGTTTAAGAATGAATATCGAGAAGATTCGTAACCTGACCGACACCGAACTGACGCATCAGCAGCGCGAGCTGGCGGACCAGCTTTTCAAGCTTAAGTTCCAGCTCAACATGGGCCAGACCGAGAGCCTGAAGAAGATCCGCGAGATGCGTAAAGACATAGCGCGCATCAACACCGTGGCCCGCGAGAAGCAGATTGCCGGCGGCAACGGCGCGGCGCAGGCGAAGCCGGTCGTGGCTGAGGCCAAGCCGGTGAAGGCGAAGGCAACCAAGCCGGCAGCGGCGAAGAAAGCGGCCAAGAAAAAGACGGCTGCAACGGAGAAGAAGTAAGCCATGGCCGAGACGACGGCAACCGAAACGAAGAAAGTAGCTCACCGCAAGGTGCTGATTGGCGAAGTGGTGTCGACCAAGATGGCCAAGACCATCGTGGTGGAAGTCCGCCGCCAGAAAGCGCACCCGTTCTACAAGCGCGTGGTGGCCCGCAGCAAGAAGTTTTATGCGCATGACGAAAACAAGACGGCGCGGCTGGGCGACTTTGTGCAGATTGAGGAGTCGCGTCCGCTGTCGAAGTTGAAGCGCTGGACGTTGAAAGGCATCGTGCAGCGCGCGGCGCTGGTTCCGGGAGAAGTTGCCGCTCCGGCCGAGCCGGCGGTATAGCTCCCACCCTGTCGCCGAATGAAGGCGACAGAATGGGGCACGCAGCCGAGTTGGTTCGGGGTGTGAAGGAGAGATTGTTATGGCAGTGATGATGAGAAGTATGCTCGATGTCGCCGACAACTCCGGCGCGCGCAAGCTGCAGATGATTCTGCCGCTGGGCGGCTCGACCGGACTGGTGGCTGGACTGGGCGACGTGATTACCGCGGCGGTGAAGGAAGCTTCGCCCGACGGCACGGCCAAGAAGGGCACGGTGGTGAAGGCGGTGATCGTGCGCACGCGCAAAGAACATCGTCGCCGCGACGGCACCTACATCCGCTTCGATCAGAATGCGGCGGTGCTGATCAACGAAGGCGGCGAGCCGGTGGGCACGCGCGTGTTTGGCCCGGTGGCCCGTGAGCTGCGCGAGAAGCGGTTCTTGAAGATTGTTTCGCTGGCGCCGGAAGTACTGTAAGGCGGTGGCTAGTGGCAAGTGGATAGTGGCTAGTGAAAGCCTCTAGCTCAACAATTCCAGCCCAGCGCGGAAGCGCTGGGTAGGCGAAGAAGCGAGGTTCGAGCCCCTTCAGGGGCGGTAGAAACAGTTTGGGTGGGGATAGAGGTCCTTCGACTTCGCCGGCGAAACAGCCGGCTCCGCTCAGGATGACAAGGTTTAGGAAATCATGGACAGAGCACACACAATCGTAGATATCCGCCGCAACGATCAGGTGCGGGTGATTACCGGACGTGACAAGGGCAAAGAAGGTCGCGTACTGCGCGTGATTCCGCGCGAGGGCAAGGTGCTGGTCGAGCACGTGATGATGGTCAAGAAGAATGTCCGGCCGAATCCGCAGCGCAATATCAAAGGCGGAATTGCCGAGCAGGAGAGCCCGATTTCCATCAGCAACGTGATGCTGGTTTGCAACTCCTGCAAGCGCCCGGTGCGCCTGGGACACGAGAAGCGCGGCGATCGTCACGTGCGGGTTTGCAAGAGCTGCAATAACACGCTGGAGAAGTGAGCACGGCGGATTAAAGGATCACGGCACTTAGCGATTGGCATTTAGCACTTGGCCAAGAGCAACCTCTGAGACTGTATTTGCCAAGTGCCAACGGCTAAGTGCCGAATTGAACACCTCACGTAACGGTTCGAATCCGAGACCGTGAGAAAGGTAGAAGCGAAGAATGGCAGACGAGAAGAAACAGAAAGCGGCGGGCGGCGGCCAGAAGCCCCAGGGCGACAAGAAGCCGCAGCAGCAAGGCAAGAAGCCCAAGGCAGCTCAGGCGGAAGCCGCTGCCGAGCAGCACGACGGCAAACCGGCCCGGCCGAAGGCGAATAACCGCGAGACCGCGCGGCTGCGCGACCGCTATTACAACGAGGTTCGTCCGGCACTGATGAAGGAGCTTGGCCTGGAGAATCCGATGGCCGCTCCCAAGTTGGAGAAGATTGTCGTCAACATGGGCGTTGGCGAAGCTACGCAGAATGCCAAGGTCATCGACCCGGCGGTTTCGGAGGTTACGCAGATCACCGGCCAGAAGCCGATCGTCACCAAGGCCCGCAAGTCGATCGCGGCATTCAAAGTTCGCGAGGGAATGCCTATCGGTGTGATGGTGACGCTGCGTGGCGACCGGATGTACGAGTTCTTCGATCGCCTGGTGAACATTGCCCTGCCCCGCGTGCGTGACTTCCGCGGAGTGCCGACCAAGTCATTTGACGGCCGCGGCAACTTCACGCTGGGTGTGCGCGATCAGTTGATCTTCCCGGAGATCGATTACTCGAAGGTCGAAAAGATGAAGGGCATGAACATCACGATTGTGACCACGGCGGGCAGCGACGATCAGGCACGCGCCCTGCTGAAGCACATGGGAATGCCGTTTAGAACCCAGCAGTAGCTGGCAATTAGCAAAGGCCCCAAGGGCGAAACAATTTCCAGCCCAGCATGTGAGTGCTGGGGAAGGCGACAAAGAGAATATTAAGTCCCGGTAGGGACGGCAGGTTCGGCAAAGGATTCGAATGGCAACGACAGCAAAAAGAGTTAAAGACGGAGTTGGGCTGCATCAGAACCACATCAAGCGGCCGGACAAGCCCTGCAAGGTTTGTAAGGGCAAAGGCAATGTGGACGGTAAAGCGTGCGCTTGCAATAACGGAAGGATCTTCACTTCGCGCAAGCACAACCGCTGCAAGATTTGCGGACGTCCGCGCGCGTATCTGCGCAAGTTCGGCATTTGCCGCTTGTGCTTCCGCTCGCTGGCGCTGAAGGGCGAGATTCCAGGGGTTTCGAAGTCGTCGTGGTAGAAGAAGCGGTTGTCAGTTGTCGGTTGTCCGTTGTCAGAGAACACCCTGGCAACGATGGTAGAGACAGCCGTGCAGCTATAAGGCACGACGGAAACTGACAACTGATCACTGACAACCGACAACTGTAGTAGACCGTCGCGGCTGGTTCTTCTCATGAATCCCCGGCATTGATGCCGGAGGGAGAAGCGAACGGGCGACGTAATTAGGAGATATAGAGCATGAGCATGACCGATCCGGTCGCAGACTTCCTGGCGCGGGTGCGCAACGCGATCAGCGCGCGCCATCAGAAGGTGGATGTGCCTCTTTCCAAGCTGAAGGTGGAAATGGCCCGCATTCTGAAGGAAGAGGGCTACATCGCGAACTACAAGGCGACCGATGAAGAAGGCCGCAAGCTGCTGCGCGTGTACCTGAAGTACGACGGCAGCAACAGTTCGCCGATTTCGCAACTGAAGCGCATTTCGCGTCCCGGCTGCCGGGTTTACGTGGGCCACGGCGAGATCCCGCGCGTGCTGGGTGGACTGGGCATCAACATCCTGACCACACCCAAGGGCGTGATGACGGGCCGTCAGGCGCGCAAAGAAGGCGTGGGCGGCGAAGTCTTGTGTGAGATTTACTAGAGCCGCCAGCCACGAGCTACCAGCCACCAGCCGGAAGGCGAGCTGAGCTTCAGTGGCAGAGCGGAAAGAAGATCGCGTTAGAAATTGAATTACCTGGGGGCTGGTAGCTGGCAGCTCAACTGAGAGACAACATGTCGAGAATTGGAAAAAAACCGATCCCGCTGCCCAAAGGCGTTACCTACGCCGTTGAGGGCAACACCGTTCGGGTGAAGGGTCCCCGGGGCGAAGTCGTCACCCATTTACCGGGTGGCGTGAAGTTCGAACAGAACGACGGCACTTTGAACGTGGTTCGCGAAGACGATTCGAAAGCCGCGATCCACGGGCTGGTTCGCGCGCTGGTCAGCAACTCGGTCGAGGGCGTGACCAAAGGCTGGACGAAAGAGCTGGACATCGTCGGCATCGGTTATCGCGCTGAGCTGAAGGGCAAAGGCGTCGTTGTCTTCACCTTGGGCTATTCGCACCCGATCGAGTATCCCCTGCCTGCCGGTATCGACGTAACCATCGATCCCAAGCAGACGCACTTAACCGTAGGCGGCATCGACCGGCAGAAGGTTGGATTTGTTGCAGCAGAAATGCGCGCGCTGCGTCCGCCCGATCCGTACAAGAACAAGGGCGTGCGCTACACCAACGAGCGCCTGAAGAAGAAGGTCGGCAAGACGGGCGCGAAATAGCAATTAGCAATTAGCAATTAGCAATTAGCAATTAGTTTGAACTGCTGATTTGCGAACGGTTGCAGAGATGGTGAACTCGTCCCGGCAGGGACGAAAGAGCTTAGCCCAGCGCTTCAGCGCTGGGAGAGGCGACAAAAGAACCGAGCCCCTTCAGGGGCGGCACCAGCGGCGGATGCCGCAGCGGAACGGCGACCAGAAAACAGGTTCTTCGCTTCGCTCAGCATGACAGAATTCGAAGACGCTGACGGCCGAGAGCTGACAGCTGAGAGCTAAGAAGATGATTTCGAAGACTTCCAAAGATAAGACACGGCAGAAGATACACAGCCGCATTCGCAAGTCGCTGGCCGGTACAACGGCGCGTCCGCGGCTGAACATTTATCGCTCGGTGAACCACATCTATGCCCAGGTGATCGATGACGCCAGGGGCGTCACGGTTGTGTCGGCTGCCTCGATCGAAAAGGGCAAGGGCGGCAAGGGCGAGAAACGTCCCACCGGCGGCAACGTGGCCTCGGCCAAGGAAGTGGGCAAGATGATTGCCGAGCGCGCCCAGCAGAAGGGCGTGAAGAAAGTCGTGTTCGATCGCGGTGGCTACCTGTATCACGGGCGGGTGAAGGCCCTGGCCGATGCCGCGCGTGAAGCAGGGTTGGAGTTTTAGCGAAGTTTTATTGAGCGATAGGGGTCCTTCGACTCCGGCGGCAAAAGGCGCCGCCTCCGCTCAGGATGACAACGGTTTTGGAGAGTAACGGCAAATGCCAACAGTAAAGAAAAAGCTTGACGCTGGTCAGTACCAGCTGAAGGACCAGGTGGTCTCGATCAATCGCGTCACCAAAGTCGTGAAGGGCGGCAAGAATCTGTCGTTTGCGGCGCTGGTGGTGGTGGGAGATCCCGGCTCCGGTGTAGTCGGCTATGGTTCCGGCAAAGCAAAGGAAGTACCGCAGGCCATCCGCAAGGGCATCGAGTCGGCAAAGAAGAACCTGCTGCGCGTCGTCCTGACCCAGACCACGATTCCTCACCAGGTGCTGGGCCGCTACGGTTCCGGCATGGTGCTGCTGAAGCCGGCTCCGGAAGGAACCGGCGTTATCGCGGGCGGTGCGGTGCGCGCGGTCATGACTTCGGCCGGGGTGCAGAACGTGCTGACCAAATCCATTGGGACCACCAACCCGCACAACGTGATCAAGGCCACGTTCGATGCGCTCGCCAAGTTGCGCGATCGCAAAGACGTTGCTGCCGCACGCGGCAAGGCCGTCGAGGAGCTGTAATCATGGCGAGCACACGCAAGAAAAACCAGGTGAAAGCGGCAGCGCCGGGCACCAAAATCCAGTTGAAGTGGGTGCGCTCGGCGATTCAGGCTCCGGTCAAGCAAAAGCTGGTGATCAAAGGCTTGGGTTTCACTCGCCTGAACCAGGTGGTGGAGCGGGAAGACACGCCGTCGATCCGCGGCATGGTGGCCAAGGTGCCGCACCTGGTGGAGATCGTAGGGTAGCAATTAGCAACTAGCAATTAGTCGCTAGTGTTGCGTAGGCAAGTTTTAGCTGGGAGCTGGCGGCCGGGAGCTGGTAGCTTCTTTTGATACGCTGAGAGCTGACGGCTGATAGCTGAGAGCTTCGAGAGCGAAGAGCGGACACAATGAACTTAAGCAATCTGCGGGCTCCCCGCAAAGCGAACGAGAACAAGAAGCGCGTAGGCCGCGGCATGGGCTCGGGCATGGGCAAGACCTCGACGCGCGGCCACAAAGGACAGGGATCGCGTAGCGGTTCCAGCATGATGCGTGGCTTTGAAGGCGGCCAGATGCCGTTGCATCGCCGCTTGCCCAAGCGCGGATTCACCAACATCTTCAAGACCGAGTACGAGGTGGTGAACCTCGACCGGCTGGCTGAGCTCGGGCAGAAGGAGATTACTCCCGAAACGCTGCGCAAAGCCGGCGTCGTCAGCCGTAAGAAGTCGCTGGTAAAGGTGCTCGGCTCGGGCGAGTTGTCGGGCGCACTGACCGTGCATGCGCACAAGTTTTCCAAGTCGGCGCAGGAGAAGATCGAGAAGGCCGGCGGAACGATAAAGCAGTTGTCGGTTGTCAGTGGTCAGTTGTCAGAAAAGAAGAAGTGAGTTGCAGGTACAGCGCCTTGGTGACTGGCACCGACGCACGCGAGTAAGATGGATAAAATCGGCCGGAAGCTGATGGCTGATTTGTGGCTTCTGGGTTCTAGCTGATAGCTGCGGCTGATAGCTGAGAGCTGTTTTTCTGAGGGTTTTCTGTAATGCTTGAGAAGTTAACCAACATCTTCCGCGTTCCCGACTTGCGCAAGCGCCTGATGTTCACCCTGGGTCTGCTGGCGGTTTACCGGCTGGGCGGGCACATCCCCACGCCGGGTATCAACACCGACAAGCTGGCGGCATTCTTCGACCAGCAGCGCGGAACTGTGCTTGGCTTTATCGACCTGTTCAGCGGCGGCCAGATGCGTCGGCTGACGATCTTCGCCCTGGGCATCATGCCCTACATCACCGCCTCGATCATTCTGCAGTTGATGACGGTGGTGTATGAGCCGCTGGCCAAGCTGCAAAAAGAAGGCGAGCTCGGACGCAAGAAAATCACCCAGTGGACCCGCTACCTGACGCTGGTACTCAGCGCGGTGCAGTCGCTGGGCATCGCGATTACGCTGGAGCGCCAGGGCGACTTCGTTCGCAATCCAGGACCCGGCTTTGTGCTGATGACCATGCTGACGCTCACCACGGGCAGCGTGTTCATCATGTGGCTGGGCGAGCAGATTACCGATCGCGGCGTCGGCAACGGCATGTCGCTGCTGATCTTCGCCGGCATTGTCGTCGGCCTGCCGCGCGGTGTTGCTGACCTGTGGGACAAAGTTCAGAACCAGGCATGGGGCGCGTTTACCGTGCCGGCTATCCTGTTCCTGATCGTGATCATGATCGCGGTGGTCGCGTTCATTGTGTTCGTTGAACGCAGCGAACGCCGAATACCGGTGCAGTACGCCAAGCGTGTTGTGGGTCGCAAAGTAGTGGGCGGTCAATCGACGCACCTGCCGTTGCGGGTGAACTCCGGCGGCGTCATGCCGGTGATCTTCGCGTCCTCGGTACTGACCTTGCCACAGACGCTGGGGCAGTTCTTTAAGGACAATCGATACATCAAGCCCATGTTCGATGCCCTGCGCTGGGGCGAACCGCTCTACACCTTGCTGTACGCCGTCGGCATCGTGTTCTTCGCGTACTTCTACGTGTCGATCGTGTTCAACCCGACCGAAGTTGCCGACAACATGCGCAAGTACGGCGGGTTCATTCCCGGCATCCGGCCGGGAGCGAGAACGGCGAATTACATTAACGAGATTCTCACGCGCATAACGCTGGTGGGCGCACTGTATCTGATCCTGATCTCGATCATCCCCGAATGGATGATTGCCGGTCTGCATCTCAATCACCTGTGGCTGGTCGGCGGGTTCTTCGAAAAGCTGCCCACCTGGGTGACCAACGGTTTGAACGTGAACTTCTACTTTGGCGGCACTTCCCTGCTGATCGTGGTTGGTGTGGCCATGGATACGGTCAACCAGATCGAGTCGCAGTTGATCATGCGCCACTATGAAGGATTCACGCCGCGCAGCAGTAGAGTGCGTGGGCGCAGGGCGACGTGGTAAGAGAAGTTGTCAGTTGTCAGTTGTCAGCTTGTGCGTTGCTGGATGATGATTTTGCTCGAACCGAGAGGACGTCCAGGTTCAACGGCTAAAGTTCTCTCGGCTGGTTTTACTGATAGCTGACGGCTGAAAGCTGAGAGCTATTTTACGGAGCTACCGGGAGGCTCCGGCCCATAAGGGCAGAAAGAGCTGCAGTTCGGCTGACGGGGTCGAACATGACTGCACCGACATCCGCCGTGAGCTCTATGGCGAACGAGCGCATCGTAGGTCCAATCATCTTGTTGGGAGCGCCGGGCGCCGGTAAGGGCACGCAGGCAAAACTGATCTCGAAGACGTTCGGGATCCCGCAGATCTCCACCGGAGACCTGCTTCGCGATAACGTGGCGCGGCAAACGCCGCTGGGAATTAAGGCCAAGGCCATCATGGGCACAGGCGCGTTGGTTCCCGACCAATTGGTACTTGACATGGTAACCGGCCGCCTGCGCGAGGCCGATTGTGAGCGCGGCTTTATTCTCGACGGATTTCCGCGAACGGTGCCGCAGGCTGAGTGGCTCGACAAGTTCTTAGCGACGGAACGGCAGAGCAAAGATACAGCGAACCAGGCCGCCTACGCTGCGCCCGTGGTAATTCAGTTGCAAGTTGATTATGGTAAACTGTTTGAGAGAATTGCCGGGCGTCGTTCTTGTCCCTCCTGTGGACGGATCTACAACGTTTACTTCCAGCCTGCAAAAGTTGAAGGCATCTGTGACGTCGAAGGCGCAACTTTGATTTGCCGCCCCGATGACAGGGAAGACGTTGTCAAAGAACGGCTGAAAGCCTATGAGGCACAAACCCTTCCGCTGGTGGACTATTACGGGTCTCGAGGGCGGTTGGTGGTTGTCGATGGCGACCAGCCGGTAGAAGAAGTGATGCGGCAGGCATTCAGTGCTATTGAGCATGTCAATCGTTTGTAAGTCGCCGTCGGAAATCGAAAAGATGCGCCGCAGCGGGCACATCGTCCGCCAGGTTCTGGAGGCGGTGAAAGAGGAAGTCGCTCCGGGGAAGACCACGATGGACCTGGAGCGGGTCGCCGAGCGCAAGATCAAGGAACTGGGCGCCAAGCCGGCATTCAAGGGTTATTACGACTACCCTTGCGTGCTGTGCACCTCGATCAATGACGAGATCGTTCACGGTATTCCGTCGGAACGGCGGGTGCTGAAGAAGGGCGACATCGTTTCCATCGATTGCGGTGTGGTGCTCGACGGCTTTTACGGTGACTCGGCAATCACCGTGCCGGTTGGGGGTGAGGTTAGTCCCGACTTGCAGAAGCTGCTTGAGGTCACGCGCGAATCGCTGGAGCACGGCATCAAGGCAGCGCAGATCGGCAATACGGTTGGCGATGTCGGAGCGGCGGTGCAGCAGGTAGTCGAGGCCAACGGCTTCAGCGTGGTTCGCGAGTTTGTCGGGCACGGCATCGGCACCAAGTTGCACGAAGATCCGCAGGTGCCGAATTACGGCACTCCCGGTCACGGCGCACGGTTGCGTGATGGCATGGTTCTGGCGATCGAGCCGATGGTGAATGCCGGGCGCCCGGAGACGCGTCTGCTGAACGATAAGTGGACCGCAGTGACCGAAGACGGCAGCTACAGCGCTCACTTCGAACATTGCGTTGCGGTGACGAAGAACGGGCCGGTGGTGTTGACGGAGTAGCGGGAAATCGGCTTTTGGCTGTTAGCTCTTGGCTTTTGGCTCCCCTGCAATCGGATCGATAAGTCTTAAGCATCGGGCCACGAAGGTTGCTGGGTTTGCGAAGTCGGCGAGGCAACGAAGCACCAGTCCCGCAGGGACGAAAGAGCTTAGCCCAGCGCTTCAGCGCTGGGTGAAGGCGCCAAGAGATATTCGAGTCCCTTTAGGGACGACACAACTACGAGGGACGTAAGTCCCGAGAACGAGGTAACAAGAGTTTTGGGGATGAATGAGTAAGGAAGACGCGATTGAAGTAATGGCAGTGGTCGTCGAGCCGCTGCCCAATGCCATGTTCCGGGTCGAGTTGGAAAACAAGCACCAGGTCCTGGCGCATGTCTCCGGCAAGATGCGCAAGAACTTCATTCGTATTCTCCCTGGTGACCGGGTCGCGGTGGAGCTTTCTCCCTACGACCTAACCCGGGGACGAATCGTTTATCGCTATAAATGAAAGTTGTGAGGGGTCAGTTGCCAGTTGCCAGTGAATACGCCGGGCAATGCAAACTGACAACCGACAACTGATTACTGACAACTAGAGGGTTACATGAAGGTTCGGGCATCGGTTAAGAAAATTTGTGATAAGTGCAAGGTGATTCGCCGGCACGGCGTCGTGCGCGTGATCTGTGAGAACGCCAAGCATAAACAGAGGCAGGGATAATGGCTCGTATAGCAGGCGTGGATCTTCCGCGCAACAAGCACATCAAGATCGCGCTGACCTACATCTTCGGAATCGGCAACTCGCGTTCCGCCAAGATTCTGGGCTCGGCCAGCGTCGAGCCGACCAGGAAGGTCAGCGATCTGAGCGAAGATGAAGTCAACCGCATCCGCCAGGCTATTGAACAGGAAGGCGGCGTCGAAGGCGATCTGCGCAAAGACGTTTCGATGCACATCAAGCGGCTGATCGAAATCGGTTCCTATCGCGGGTACCGCCATCGCCGCAGCCTGCCGGTTCGCGGACAGCGTACTCACACCAATGCCCGCACCCGCAAGGGACCGCGCAAGGGCACGGTAGCCAACAAGAAGAAAGCGACTGGGAAGACATAATCCATGGCTAAAGCAGGCGGATCCGCAGCAGCGGACAAAAAGGGCAAGTCGAAGAAGTTCAAAAAGAAGGAGCGCAAGCATATCCCGCACGGGCTGGTGCATGTGCAGGCTTCTTTCAACAACACCATCGTCACCATCTCTGACCCGAACGGCAACACCGTCTCGTGGAAGAGCTCTGGTTCGCTGGGTTTCCGTGGTTCGCGCAAGGGTACACCGTTTGCCGCGCAGCAGGCAGCGGCCAACGCCGCCAACATGGCGCGTGATCATGGTATGCGCAGCGTGGACGTGCGGGTTAGTGGTCCGGGCTCGGGACGCGAGTCGGCAGTACGCGCTTTAGCCGCCTCTGGCCTCGATGTTCGCACCATTAAAGATGTCACGCCGGTTCCGCATAACGGCTGCCGTCCGCCCAAGAGACGCAGAGTCTAGCGACTCCGCGCAGTTGTCAGTTGTCGGTTCTCAGTTGTCAGTATGAAACTCGAACCTGGTGACTTGGTTTTTCTGACAACCGACAACTGAGCACTGACAACTGTTTTCACGATCGGGAAGAAAGGACGCCAAGTCCCGTAAACCGATCACAACCCGGACGGGCTGCCAGGCCCGGTTCGATAGGAGAGAAACTTGGCACGTTACAAAGATGCAGTATGCCGCCTTTGCCGTCGTGAAGGCATGAAGCTGTTCCTCAAGGGCGCAAAGTGCTTCACCGACAAGTGTCCGATTGAGAAGCGCAACTTCGCGCCCGGCCAGCACGGCAAAGACCGCAAGGCCAAGATCGTCGGCTACGGACTTCAGCTTCGCGAGAAGCAGAAGGCGAAGCGCATGTACTTCACCCAGGAAGGTCAGTTTCGCAACTACTTTGAGCGCGCTGCGACATCTAAAGGTGTAACCGGCGAATTACTGTTGCAGCAACTCGAGCGCCGCCTCGACAACGTCGTCTACCGTCTTGGTTTTGGCGTGGCACGTCGTCAGGCACGCCAACTGGTTCGTCACGGCCACATCGCGGTGAATGGCCGCAAGGTCGACATCCCTTCGTTCCAGGTCAGCGTGGGCGACCAGATTGAAGTGCGCGAGAACAGCAAGAAGCTCACCGTTCTGGAAATCGCAAAGGATTTCGCCAGCCATCAGGCGCCGCCGAACTGGATGGAAGTCGATCGTGACGGCTACAAGGGCCGGATACTCGCGCTGCCGAAGCGCGAAGACATCAACCTGCCCATCAACGAGCAGCTGATCGTCGAACTTTATAGCAAGTAAGCAACAACCAGCGGCGCCCACGGGTGCCGCATAACCCATTCGCGCCAGATCAGCCGTCCGCCGCGGCGGACGAGCAGCACGGCCGAATCAAGGAGTACGGAATGCTTTGGAAAGGATTTCAGAAGCCGAAACGGCTTGCCACTGACACCGAATCGTTGACCGATAAGTACGGTCACTTTTGGGCTCAGCCGTTTGAACGCGGTTTCGGCACCACCATCGGCAACGCGCTGCGCCGCGTGTTGCTGTCCTCCATCGAAGGCGCCGCGGTCACCGCGGTAAAGATCGAAGGCGTATTGCACGAGTTCCAGTCGATCCCCGGAGTCGTGGAGGATGCCACCGACATCATCCTCAACTTGAAGCAGATTCCCTTCCGCCTGAACGGCGACGCGCCCAAAGCGATTTACCTGCGCGCCGATCAGCCGGGCGTGGTCACCTCGGGCATGATCGAGGCCGATGCCGATGTCGAAGTGCTGGACAAGGACGTCTACATCGCGACCATCAGCGAGGGTGGCAAGCTCGACATGGAAATGCGCCTCAAGAAGGGACGCGGCTACGTCGCTGCTGACAAGAACTTCGATGAGGACCTCGGACTGGGATTCATCCCGATCGACTCGGTGCACTCGCCAGTGCGCAAGTGCAATTACTCGGTCGAGGCCGCTCGTCTGGGCCAGATCACCGACTACGACAAGCTCTCGATTGAAGTGTGGACCAACGGTTCGGTGACGCCGGGCGATGCCCTCGGCCTCGCGGCGAAGCTACTGAAGGACCACATGAACATCTTCATCAACTTCGAGGAAGAGCACGAAGCGATGATCGGGGGCGACGACCGCAAGCCGGAGCGGGTGAACGAGAACCTGAACCGCTCGGTCGAGGAGCTCGAGCTTTCGGTGCGCAGCTACAACTGCCTGAAGAACGCGAACATTCAGACCATCGGCGAGCTGGTGCAGAAGTCGGAAGCCGAGATGCTGAAGACCAAGAACTTCGGCCGCAAGTCGCTCAACGAG
Source organism: uncultured Acidobacteriaceae bacterium (assembly GCA_963846795.1). Taxonomy (GTDB): domain Bacteria; phylum Acidobacteriota; class Terriglobia; order Terriglobales; family Acidobacteriaceae; genus CAVVDY01. Next base: position 233,098 of record CAWJXJ010000004.1, on the reverse strand, counting down.
ATCAAGGAAATTCTGGCCTCGATGGGCTTGAGCCTGGGCATGAAGATCGATGAGCACGGCAATCCGATTCCGGGCAGCGGTTCGGCGATCACGGCCGCTACCCTGCCCTCCAGCCTGACGTACGGCGGGGGAAACAACGAGCCGGAATTTTAGTAGCAACCAGCAACTAGCAGCTAGCAATTAGCAACTAGTTGATTTGCGTCAGGGCACGACCCTGGTCGTGCCGAGCGACGCCCCAAAACTTGTCATCCCGAGGGCCATTGGGCCCGAGGGATCTGCTGTTCAGAAAATTTTCGAAGGAACACGCAAATGCGTCATCTAAGAGCAGGATGGAAGTTAGGACGTAACACGGAGCACCGGCGCGCACTGCTGCGCAACCTGGTGACTTCGCTCATCGTGGAAGAGCGCATCGAGACCACGATCACCAAGGCCAAGGCCATGCGCCCGCACGTCGAGAAGATGATCACACTCGGCAAGCGAGGCGATGTTGCGGCGCGGCGCCAGGCTGCGGCGTATCTGATGACTCGCGACGCGGTCGACAAGCTGTTCGACAAGATCTCTCCGCGTTATGGCGACCGCCAGGGCGGCTACCTGCGCATCATCCACGGTGGATTCCGTAAGGGTGATGGCGGCGACATCGCCTTTGTTGAGCTGCTGGGCAGCGAGGCCACGTTGGACGAGAAGCGCCAGAAGCGTGCCGAGGTTCGTGCCAAGCGCGCCGAAGAGAACCGCAAGGCGATGGAAGCGGCGCAAGCCGAAGCCGGCGCAGGCGACACCGGAGCGGCCGGAGAAGCCAACTCCGAGAAGTAGCTTCAACTTAGCTCGATTCAACGACGCACCCGGCGGCGGGTGCGTTTTTTGTTTATTGATTTGTCAGCGGCCGTAGGCCGCGAAAGGTGAAAGCCCCGCCCCTCGGGGCGGGGTAAGCATTCCCAAAGAATCAAGAGTGCCGTAGGCACGACAGGTAAGTTTTCGGGCACCTTGCGAAGAATACCTGCCGTACCTCCGGTACTCGACCGCTCACCCTATCGCTCACCCCGGCCTTGAAGGCCGGGGCTTTCACCTGTTGCCTCCTCCGGAGGCTGGTCTGCCGAAAACCCTCACTTCGTCACTTATTGCGTAACTTATGTTCGCCTACTTTCCATACTGCGTCACCCACTCCGGCGGCTCGGGCTCGAGCTTGCCGTTCACCTTCACGCCGCGCTCCTTGGCCCAGCGATAGCCCCACATCGGCCCGTTGTTGGTGATGTATGAATCCGGCTGCTCGTAAATCGGATCCAACTCCGCCTCGGCGAGCGACACGAATCGGTAGCCCTTCTTCTCGAACAGTGCGAGCACCTCGTCGAGCATGTCGGAGTTCAGTTGATTGTCGTGTAGCAGCATGATCTCCGGCGGCTCATATCCCAGCACCTGCTTGTTCAGCGTCGCGTAGTAGTCGATCTCCGCGCCGGTGTAGGCGAGATACTCGGCGCGCAGCTTCGCAATGTGATCGCGACTGTCTTCGTTTGGGCGCAAGTCCCCGCCACAAGCCCAAACATCAACAACAGCCAAGCTGAAACAACGCGCACAAACATACGGTGATTGTAAGCGGGAGCATCACGGCGTTTGTTACACTTCACTTTGTTATTCTGGCGCCGCGTCGCCGCGAGGTTATGATGCCTAATCCTACTCAGCAACCATCAATCAATCTGACGAATACGCCCGACTATCGCGAGAACTATGCCAATAGCGTGCAGGTACGCGTAAATGTCTGGGACTTCTTCCTGGTCTTCGGAACGCTGCAGCAACAGGACGAAGCGCATGTTGACGTGCGCAACTACCAGGGAATCTATCTCAGCCCGCAGCAGGCCAAGGCGCTCTACACCATCCTGCAACAGAACCTGGTGAACTACGAGAACACCTTCGGCGACATCAAGCTGGACCCGCGCTTCGGCCAGCCTGGCGCGCCAGTGCACTGATTGCGCCCAAGAGCTTTTTGTTAGAATGTGTTCATGGCAAACACATCCAGCGCGACTTTTAGCATTCGCCTGAAGCCCGATACCAAGAAGAAGCTCACCAAGCTTGCGAAGGCGTCGGGGCGCAGCGCTAACTTCCTCATCTCCGACGCAGTGGAATCCTACGTCGCGGACCAGGAAAGATTGCTGGCGGAGCTTCGTCAAGCCGACCGCGACGTGCGCAACGGCCACTTCATCCGGGACGAAGACATGAAAGCATGGCTGCTCTCATGGGGAACCGACCATGAACTCCCCCCGCCCCGCTGCGCCTGTGGCAAGCGGCACGACGACGAGGCGGCGTGACGGCGGATCCGCCGGAAGAATCGTGGCCGGCGCTAGAGATCATCTGGTCGCGCAAGGCACTGGCACGTCTGAGAGAAACACAACAGTACATTGCGACCGATAAACCCGGGGCGGCAACCAGACTTGCGCTTCGCATCGTGAGTGTGGTCGCCGCACTTCGTGTTCATCCTCACGTGGGCCGTGCCGGGTCACAGCCACCTCTTCGCGAGCTGATTATCGGAGGCACTCCTTACATCGTCATCTACAAGGTTGGGCGAAAGCGGGTGACGATTCTCACCATCTGGCATGGAGCGCAGGAGTCGAGATCAGGTGACTGAGGCCTTCGCCACACTGCGCCGCAACGTCTCTGCCTTCGCCCTCATCTTCACCGCGTTGTTCCTGACCCACGCGCCGCTGCTGCGCCTTCCCTACTTCTGGGATGAAGCCGGATACTTCATCCCCGCGGCTCGCGACCTGCTGCTCACCGGCTCGCTGATCCCGCACTCCACGCTTTCCAACGCGCATCCGCCACTGCTGATGCTGTGGCTGGCGTTCTGGTGGAAGTTCAGTGGGTACACGCCAGCCGTCACGCGATTCGCCATGCTGCTGATCGCGTCATTTGCACTGCTCGGGTTGTGGCGGCTGGCGCGGACGGTCGCCAACTTTCAGGTTGCCATCGCAACCGTGATCTGCACTGCGTTGTATCCAGTCTTCTTCGCGCAAAGCTCGCTGGCGCACCTCGACATGATGGCCGCCGCCCTCACGCTTTGGGGATTGGCGTTATATGTCGAGCATCGCACGGCCGGCGCCCTGATCTTTCTCGCGCTTGCGCCGGTGGCAAAAGAAACGGCGCTGATCACACCTCTCGCCATTTGTGTCTGGGAATTACTCTGTCCGGTGCTAAGAACCCGTGCCGGTGTCGGTACATCGCTGTGTATGCGATCGGGCAGGCCGCTTCGCGCTTTAGTCTGGCTTCTCTGCGCGCTCCCCTTAGTCTGCTGGCTCGCGTATCACAAGCACGTGACAGGGTACATCTTCGGCAATCCTGAATACCTGCGCTATAACGCGACGGCTACGCTGAGCCCTTTGCGTGTGCTGCTGGCGCTGCTTATCCGGCTGTGGCATCTGCTGGGATACCTGAACCTGTTCGTGCTCACGCTGGGAGCGGCCTATGCGATGTTTATGCCGCCGTTGCTGGAACGCGATGGGTCCGAGCGACCGCGTATCCCCATCAACGTACAACTGGTCTTTGCGGTCGTGATTCTGGCGTATCTCGTTGCGTTTTCCGTGGTCGGCGGAGCGATGCTGGCGCGTTACCTGCTGCCGGCGTATCCGCTTGTCATCCTGATCTGCATCTCGACCTTGCGCCGTCGTGTCCGAGACTGGACATGGTGGGTCATCGCGGCGTGCGCCCTCTTCGTATTTAATCTCAACATTCCGCCTCCGTATCGTATCGCTCCTGAGGACACGCTGCTTTATCGCGATTACGTGATCGAACACAAGGCTGCGGCCAACATACTTTCGGCACATTTCGCGGACAAGCGCGTGCTGACCGCATGGCCCGCTTCCGACGAACTTACACGCCCCTACCTTGGCTATGTCAAGCAGCCGTTGAACGTCGTCCGAGTCGAAAGCTTTTCTGATCTGGAGATGCTGCGCGCCTCTCACGCCACCGATCAGTTCGACGTTGTATTTCTGTTCTCGACCAAGTGGGAGCCTCCTCATCCGCTGCTTGCTTCCCTGCCCTTTGGTCGTGCCATACACGAGCGTTTTTTCGACTATCACGAAGACATGGACCCTGAACGCGCTGCGGCTCTGCTCGGCGGGCGTGTCGTGGACTATCAAAACCGTGACAATGAGTGGGTGGCCATCATCGCCATCGAACGGGTAGAGAACGCGTCCTACGCGAGTGGAGCACGCATTTCAGGCTTGCATTGAGTTGGATGGCGAAGAGACATCGATTCGGCTGCGACGGGTTTGCCTCTTACCCCAGCGGCTGAAGCCGGATTCCTGATGACGCCGCAAATGTACGCTTGAAAGCGTACTCCACCCCAAACGTACTCACCCAGCCGCAACCAACCCGACCTGCCAACCAGTCTGATTGGCCTTCAATAAACGCCAATTGCTAATTGCTGGTTCCTCCCGTCAAACTAATTCTGTGGACTTCGTCATCCGGCTTTATCGCCCCGCCGACTTCGAGCGGCTCTGGCAAATCGATCAGGCGTGTTTCGCTCCGGGCATTGCCTACTCGCAAATGGAGCTCTCCGGCTTCATCACGCGACGCAACGCCATCACTCTGGTGGCAGAGCAGGCGGCAAAGGATCAGCAAGGAGTGCCCCAATCGGACCGGTCTTGCCTGGTTGAGGGACACCCCCACCCCGGCAAAGGAAGCCGGAATGGGGCACCCACCGATATGGCTCCGAAGACAAGGTCCTCAGGCAGCAACGCTATCGCAGGTTTCGCCATTGCACAGCCATACAAGAAGCACGGCCGCATTCTCACCCTCGACATTCTGCCGGAAGCGCGACGTTCTGGACTCGGCTCCAGACTATTGAGTGAATGCGAGGCTCGGCTCCGGCAACGTAGTTGCACCGAGATTTACCTGGAAACGGCAGTCAACAATGAGCCCGCGCTCAAGCTCTACCACAAAATGGGATATCGCATATTGCGCACGCTGCCCGGCTATTACCACGCCACCGGCCTCGATGCCTTTCTACTGGGCAAAGAATTATAGGCCGCATGCTAGAGTATTTTCCGGATTGGGTATTCCGGTGCGGAGCGGACTTCAGGCGTGTATGCCTGTCATGTTTTGAAGGGCATGCCTTTAGGCGTGCCGTGATCGTCTCCTTCTTACACGGCTTTTAGCCGCTGAGGAGAGCCGTTGCTTAGTAGAAAACGCCAAGCACCGCCGGGGCTAAAGCCCGAAAACAATTTACCAGGCTGCGGCACGGCTGAAGCCGTGCCCTTTCAATGACGAAACCGAAACCGCAAGCGAAGAAGGCACCCACCGACCCACTCTGGATCGCGGTTGATTCCGGCGGCACCTTCACCGATTGCGTTTGGCGCGAGGGCAGCCAGCTTCGCATCCTGAAAGTCTTCTCCACCGCGGGCGACCGCTCGCAAGCTATTGCCGAGGCGGTCGCGAAGATCGGATACGCCGGCCCAATCGTCCTGCTGCACGGCACCACGGTGGGCACGAACGCGCTGCTGGAACGCAAGGGCGCGCGTGTCGCCTTCGTCACCACTGCGGGTTTCGAAGACACCATCGAGATCGGCCGCCAGAATCGTCACAAGCTCTACGATTTCCTTTTTCAGCGCATTCCGCCGCTGGTGGAGCGCAACATGCGTTTCGGCGTGAACGAGCGCGTCAGCTATACGGGCGAGATTTTGCAAGCCCCCGACCGCAGTGAGTTGGCGCGACTAGCGGCCGACGTTCGGCTAAGCGGCGCGGAGTCGATCGCCCTTTCCACCCTGTTCTCATTTGCCAATCCAGTGAACGAACAGGCAATTGCACACGTACTTGAAGAGCTGGCGCTACCCCTGTCGGTGTCGCACGAGATATTGCCTGAGTTCCGCGAATACGAGCGCGCCAGCACGGTGGTGATCAACGCCTACCTGCAGCCGCTGATGCAGCACTACCTGTACAGCCTGCGAACTCGCATAACTGAGGGAACCTCAAAGCGCTCGCGCATTTTCATCATGCAGTCGAGCGGAGGCACCACGGCGCTGGAATCCGCCGTACATGAGCCGGTGCGCACTGTGCTCTCCGGCCCGGCGGGCGGAATTGTGGGCGCGACCGTGATGGCGCGGCGCAGTGGTTTCGCCGACATCATCAGCTTCGACATGGGAGGCACGTCGACCGATGTCGCCTTGGTGCGCGGCGATCCCAAACCCTCCAATGAAGCCGAGGTGGCCGGATTTCCGGTGCGCGTCCCGGTGCTCGACATCCACACCGTGGGAGCAGGCGGCGGTTCGCTGGCACACTTCGATGCCGGCGGCGCGCTGCGTGTCGGACCTGAATCCGCCGGCGCCGATCCCGGTCCTATCTGCTATGGGCGTGGTACGCGTCCCACAGTGACGGATGCCAATTTGCTATTAGGTCGCCTGCAGCCCGATCGTTTCCTGGGTGGCGAGTTCGCCTTGGATCTCGAGCGTACGCGGCAACTGACAACCGAATGGCTGGCGGCACAAGGCTCGGACTTAAACTTGCGCCGTTTCGCGGAAGGCGTCGTTCGCGTCGTGAACGCCAACATGGAGCGCGCCTTGCGCGTGGTCTCCATCGAGCGGGGCTACGATCCGCGCGAGTTTGTGCTGGTCGCCTTCGGAGGAGCGGGAGGGCTGCACGCCTGCGAACTGGCCGCCGGGCTGGGCATACGTACGGTAATTGTGCCGGCGCTGCCGGGTGCGCTTTCTGCCTACGGGATTCTCAACAGCGACATCATCAAGGACTACTCGCGCACGGTGGTTTGGAAGATTGAAGCTGCGCTACCCGAACGCAAGCTTCGCGCCGAGCTCGCGGCGATGGAGCGCAAAGCGATGGCCGACTTCCGCCATGAGGGTTGGAAGGGCGATCTGCAATTTGAGCCCAGCGCCGATCTCCGCTACGCTGGCCAGGGCTTTGAGCTGGGCCTGCCCGTGAGTTCGGATCTGGTGAGTAAGTTTCACGCCGAGCATCAGCGGCGTTACGGATACAGCCACTCCAATCGCAAGGTCGAGATCGTCACCATTCGCCTGCGCGCCCGCATGAAGTCTCCTATGGCGAGAGCAGGCCGCGACAAACTCGCAAAGTCTGCAGCCCCGGCGAAAACCGAGAAACGCCCAGTAATTTTTGCTTCACGTGAGGTGCCGACCGCGATCGTTGACCGGATTTCCCTGAAAACCGGCGTTCGGCTGCGCGGACCCGCTATCGTCACCGAATACAGCGCGACGACTGTGGTGCCGCCGGGCGCGAGCTTCCACTTGGATCGCGCGGCAAATTTGGTGATCGACCTTCGGCGCCCCACAAAACAAAAAGGCGCCGGGGTGGCGCCTTAGAGTCGAACGCGACGAACTCGGTTAAGCTACGTCGCGGTTCTTGCGATCACGCTCGCGAATGTCTTCGTCGGTCTCCACGTGACGTTTGTTTTCGTCCGTAGCATCGCGTACGGCGTCCTTGGTTTTACCCCAGGCATTTTCCACCTTGCCCTTGACCTGCTGGGCTGCGCCTTCTGCCTGAGTTTCGGTGTCGCCTGTCCACTCGCCAACCTGGCGCTTCACGCGGCCGGCGACATCGTCAGCTTTTCCTTTGATACGATCGCTATCCATATTTGCGTTGACCTCCCTGGGTTCGTTCGGGTTGCAACGGCTTCCACATCTGACCTTTTACGGCCCCGAAGCCGCGCAACCCTGTGTTAAACGGCTGTCCTTCGGCCCGAGATGAGCTGGAACACCAGCGCAATCACCGCGAGCACCAGCAGGATGTGAATGAAGCCTCCCAGTGTGTAGCTGGTTACTACTCCCAATAGCCACAGCACCAGAAGAACTACGAAAATTGTCCAAAGCATGTCTCACCCCAAAGAATTCGTTTTGGCTTGCTGCTCCAGCGAACACTAGGTTGGAAGCGGGTCGCACCCCCGATGGTTGGATAAGAGATAAAAATCTACTAAGGTAAAGAACGTAACTCTTCAGGCAACCCGCAGCCCACGACCGCAGCACTGGTTTGCTATTCTCGTCGCAAGATGAAGGTTGCCATCCAGGGAGAGTTGGGGTCGTTCAGTCACGAGGCAGCAACACAGTTTGAGGCACGAGCCAAGGTTGTAGCCTGCGCGCGATGCGCTGATGTGTTCGACGCTTTGGAAGCAGGCGCAGTGCAGGCGGCTGCCATAGCGATCGAAAATTCCCTCGCCGGATCGGTGGCGGAAAATTACGACCTGCTGCTGAAACGGAACGCCTTCATACATCGCGAGCTGCTGCTGCGCATTCGGCACAACCTCATCGCGCTGCCCGGAACAAAGCTCGGCGATGTCCGCAGGGTGTTCTCTCATCCGGTCGCGCTCGAGCAATGTCGCAAGCTCTTTCGCGCGCACCCGGCGATGCAGCCGATTCCCTTCTACGACACTGCGGGCAGCGTGCGCCACGTCGTGACGGAACAGCTTCGCGACGCCGCGGCGATTGCACCGAAGGGTGCGGCGGCGCAATACGGCGGAAAGATACTGCTTCGGGATATCGAAGACGATCGCCAGAACTTCACGCGCTTTCTGCTGATCAGCAAGCGCGCAAAGAAAGTCCCGGGAGCTGACAAGACATCGCTGGCGTTCGCGCTTCAAAATATACCCGGCGCGTTGTTCAAGGCGCTCAGTGTATTTGCGCTGCGCGATATCAGCCTGTCGAAGATCGAGTCGCGCCCCATCGTTGGCCGTCCATGGGAGTACGTCTTCTTCGCCGATATGAATCGCGGCCACGACGAAGCGGCCCAGAACGCCATTCGGCATCTCGGCGAAATCGCAGAGTTCGTGAAGGTGCTGGGAGTGTACCCGGCGGCCAAGCAGCCGAGCTCCCCATCATCCACCAGGACAACGCTAAAATAACTGCTGTTCTGGAGGAGTTGCGACTTGATACGAGTTGAAATCCCGGCCCACTTGCGAACCCTCGCCAATGTGAATGGAGAAATAACACTCGACGTCGTCGGGTCGGTTACGCAGCGTTCCATACTCGATGCGCTGGAAGCGCGTTACCCCATGCTGTGCGGGACAATTCGCGACCATACTACAAAGCAGCGGCGCGCCTTCCTCAGGTTCTTCGCCTGCTCGGAGGATCTCTCGCATGAGCCGCCCGACGCTCCTTTGCCCGAGGCCGTGGCTTCAGGCAAGGAGCCGTTTCTAATCATTGGGGCGATCGCGGGCGGATAATTTGAAGGGGCACGGCTTCAGCCGTGTCATACCGCTGTCGGCGAATTGCGGCTTTCAGCCGCTGAGGTACATGCGTTGCAAATCGAGCGCGAGTAGCCGCAGAGGCTAAAGCCTGACATCTGCTGCCCTCTCTGGCGCGCCTAAAGGCGTGCCCCTTCAAGGACAGCGTTGGCAATCACCGCCTGGCCGAGCGCAATTCCGCCATCGTTTGGCGGAACTTTGGCGTGCAGGAAAACTTCAAATCCGCTCCGCCGCAAACCACTGCACCGCAGCGCTCCAGCAGAAATACGTTTTGGAAGGTTCCACCGCTCAGGCACACGCTATTGAGGGCCTCGCGTTGGCGAATTTTTCGCAGACATCGACGATGAGCGCCGCCAGCGTGTTGTGAAAAGCGGCCGCGATTTCGCTTGCCGGTACTGCGTGCGAAATGTCTCGCACGATGGCCTCAACCATGGGACGCATGTCGAGTTGTGCAGGACATCGCCGCGCAATTCGCGTACGGATAGACGCGCTCGATTGCCGGGTCGGCAATCATCTCCAACTCGATTGCCGCTTGGCCCTCGAAGGTGACCTCGTGGCGTAGTCCCACAATGGAGGATACAGCGTCGAACAGCCGTCCGCAGGACGAAGTATCGAAACAATTGAGGCGACGCGCGAGCATGGCGTCGACGATGGCGCGTTTTTGTTGCGGGACTTCCCGAAATAACGCCAGCTCTTCAATCGCTCCGGCGGACGACCATATGCCGTCCCCGAGGGACTCGGGTTCGTTTCCCGTACTACCCAGCACTCCGCCCGTCGCGTAGCCTGCCCTGAGCGAAGTCGAAGGCTGCTGGGCTAAGCTATTCCGCCCCATTCGGGGCTGCATTGTGCCGGCGTTCCCGACGACCTCGACGAAACAATCTCAGATATCTTGGGAAGTACTCTGCCCAAAACGTGTCGCTCAGGTAGCTCATCGCCATGCGCCAGGGTTGGCGAACGGCGGCGTCTCCTCCGGGCAGAGGAACGTACCGCAAATGCGCGCGCCTCTCGAAGCCTAAATAGTCGGCGACCAGAAATTCGCCGCCCCAGATCTTGCCGTCGGTGCCGTAGCCGGTTCCATCGAAGGCGACGCCAATGACTTTCCCGGAGAGATGGTTCTCCGCCATGCAACTCGCTATGTGAGCGTGATGATGCTGCACCGCGATCTTCGGCTGCAGTGACAGCCGCAGCGCAAATTGCGTGCTCATGTATTGCGGGTGCAGATCATGGGCGACTGCGCGCGGTTCAACCCGAAAGAGCTTTTTCAGGTTGGCGAGCGTCTCCTCGAAGAACACCAGCGTCTCGAAGTTTTCCAGGTCGCCGATGTGCTGGCTAAGGATGGCGTAGCGGCCTTTCGTCAGGCAGAAGGTGTTTTTTAATTCCGCCCCACAAGCAAGAATCTCCTGCAGCTCGATACCGAGATCGACCGGATGCGGTACGTATCCGCGCGAACGGCGCAACACGCGTTCGCGATGCTCGAAGACGCGCGTGACCGAATCGTCGGCGCGCATGTAAATATCGCGATTGTGGAATAATAAAACAATCGGCAACGTCCTGCAGGCGCTCCCAAGCTTCCTGGTTCGAGGTGACGATAGGCTCTTCGCTGATGTTGCCGCTGGTCATCACCAGCGCGCGGAACTGCGATGGCTCATCCGGCGAGTCGCTGAACAGCAGGTAGTGCAGCGGCGTGTACGGCAGCATCACTCCGATGCTGTTGTTGCCCGGAGCGATGGCGGATGAAATCGCCGAGCCGGCGCGCCTCTTAAGAACCACGATGGGCCGCCTGGAGCTCACCAATGAGTCGCGCTCCTCAGGCGCCACTTCGCAGAAGGTCTCGACGGCGGAGAGGTCGCGCGACATGAGAGCAAATGGCTTGTCGCTGCGGCGCTTGCGCGTGCGTAGCGTACGGACCGCGTCGTCATTCTCTGCATCGCACGCCAGCAGGAATCCGCCCAATCCTTTTACTGCGACAATCTTCCCTTCACGCAGCAGTTGGCGCACGCTCCGCAGAATCGCAGCAGTGTTTGCCGACTGGTAATCCTCTGGCTGAGGAAGACTGCCGTCGCTCGCCACCAACGCCAACGCTGGCCCACAGTCGCCACAAGCATTGGGCTGCGCATGGAAGCGTCGATTGGAAGGATCCTCATATTCCGCCTGGCAGAGAGAGCACATGCGGAACTTCGCCATGGTGGTAGTTGGGCGATCGTACGGAATGTCTTGAATGATGGTGTAGCGCGGGCCGCAGTTGGTGCAGTTGGTGAATGGATAACCGTAGCGCCGATTTGTTCGGTCGCCAAAATCGCGCCAGCAGTCATCACAGGTGGCCACGTCGGGAGACACCAGCACAAATTCGCCTGGCTGAGCTTCACTGTGGCGGATGACAAACGCGTCTTCCCCCGCCGGTTCCAAGTCAGCCACCGAGAACTCTTCGATCTGTGCCAGAGGTGGCGGACTGTTGCGAAGAGTCGAAATAAACTGCGCGATCGCTTGCTCATCGCCCTCGATCTCGATGGTCACCCCGGCTGAAGAGTTCAGGACATATCCCCCCAGTCCAAGCTGGTGTGCGAGGTTGTAGACGAACGGCCGGAATCCCACTCCTTGGACGATGCCACGCACGCGTATGCGTTTGCGAACGAGCGCGGAAGGGAAAGACTCCTGCATGGTTTGGATCTCAAAAACTCCAGTCAAGGAAGCTGTTTATAGCATAAGGCTGGCCTTCCACCGCCGCCCACCACGCAAAGCCGCGATGCTAGCCCTTTAGTGCTATAGAAAAGCTTGACTAGCCATCTAGAATTGCACAAAGTCACTAGTGAAAAACCCAGTAGCTATTTGCCCTTCTATGAGTTAAAAGGGTTTATTCCTTTCGTCTAGTTCTGAGCTTAGGGCCGGCGTTGGCTGGCGGGTAGGAGCGTAGTTATGTGTATTTTCGGGAACGTTGGCCAGGCGCGGCCGGCGAATGCAATTCCTTGGCTGGCTGCGAATCGCAGTAAACTCGCGCACCGCCAATCATTCAGGAAGCTTGCGCTTTTTCTGCCCGCGGTTCTGCTGGCACTTTTGCTGACGGCCTGTGAAGAGAAGAAAGAGGCGCCCAAGCCCATGCCGCCCGAGGTCCTGGTTGCCGACGTGGTCCAGCAGGACGTGCCCATCTACGAGCAATGGGTCTCCACGCTGAACGGGCCAGTCAACGCCGACATTACTCCGAAGGTCCAGGGCTACCTGCTCAAGCAGAACTACACAAACGGCAGTTTTGTGAAAAAGGGTCAACTGTTGTTCGAGATCGACCCGCGTCAGTACGAAGCTGCGCTGGACAAAGCCAAGGCCGACGTCGCGCGCGCGCAAGCCACGCTCGACAAGTACACCGCCGACGTGCAGCGCGATACGCCGCTGGCTGCTCAAAACGCCATTCCGCAGAAGCAACTGGACACCGATCAGGCGAACCAGGCTGCCGCCAAGGCTGAACTCGTTGCCAATGGCGCCGCTCAGCAGAACGCCGAACTGAACCTGGCATGGACGAAGGTGTACTCGCCGGTCGACGGCATCGCCGGAGTGTCTAACTCGCAGGTAGGCGACCTGGTGGGAACTGCTACCAAGATGGTGACCGTGTCACAGACCGATCCCATTTGGGCATACTTCAACATTAGCGAAACCGATTATCTGGCCAATGCGGCCAACATCTCCAAAGTCCTGCAAAGCGGCAAGATAGCCGCCGCCGTCAAGGTTGAGTACATCCAGGCCAACAACGAGCCTTATCCATATACGGGAAGCATCATCTTCGTGAATCGCCAGATCACCGCAGGCACCGGCACCATTCAGCTTGCCGCGGCTTTTCCGAACAAAAATGCGTTACTCCGTCCCGGTGGCTTCGGCCAGGTGAGGATCAAGACCAAGAACAATCCCAATGCGCTGCTGGTTCCTCAACCAGCAGTGATCGAGGTACAGACGGACTACCAGGTGGCTGTGCTCAATCCCGAGGGTCGAGCGGTTTTCCGTCCGGTTAAGGTAGGAGACCGCGTAGGCACGAACTGGATCATCACCGAAGGACTGCAGCCGGGAGAGAAAGTAATCGTTGAAGGTTTCCAGAAAGTGCAGCAGGCGGCCGCCGCGAATCCTGAGTTCGCCAAGCAAGGTGTTCCGGTGATGGCCAAGCCGTACACGCCGCCCGCGAGCGCGCCCGCCGGGGCCCCGGGGAGCAACTAACCATGTCGAAGTTCTTTATCAACCGGCCCATCGTTGCCATTGTTATTTCGATCCTGATGGTGCTGGTCGGCGTGGTTGCGATTCTCGGACTGCCGACGGCGCAGTTTCCCAATATCGCCGACCCCATGATTCAGGTGAAGGCGACCTATCCTGGTGCCGACGCCACCACCATCGCCGAGTCAGTCGCCACCCCAATCGAGCAGCAGATGTCGGGCGTGAGCGGCATGAATTACATGTACTCGCTGAGCGCCAGCTCGGGCGGCGGCATGACGCTGTACGTCGACTTCCAACTCGGCACCGATATCAACACCGACCAGATTCTGGCGCAGATGCGTAGCGGCCAGGCGAACTCTCAGTTGCCATCCGAGGTCACGCAGCAAGGCGTAATCGTCCAGCCCGGAACCACCGCGCCCTTCCTGCTGCTCGATCTGTACTCGCCCAACGGAAGTTACGACAACATCTTCCTCGCCAACTACGCCACCATCAACCTGCAGTACGCATTGACGCGCATACAGGGTGTGTCGCAGGTGCAGATCTTCGGCGCCGGCCCCTATGCCATGCGCATCTGGGTGAATCCCGATACGCTGGCGAATCTGGGCGTGACCGTCTCGGACATCACCAATGCGGTAAAGGCGCAGAACAAGGTCAATCCGGGAGGCCAGATCGGCGGCGAGCCCGTCCCCGAGGGGCAGCAGTACACCTACAATGTGCGGGCTCCCGGACGCCTGCCCACCGCGGCCGACTTCGAACAGATTGTGGTTCGCGCCAATCCCGACGGTTCCATCCTGCGACTGAAAGATGTAGCACGGGTGCAGATGGGGTCCCAATACTACTCATTTCAGGCCCGCTTAGGTTTGGCGCCGGAAGAAGGAAAAGCGGTCACGCCAGCCCAGCCGGCCGCCTTGATTGCGCTGTATCTGACGCCGGGAAGCAATGCGCTGCAGACACGTGACAACGTGCTCAAGATGATGACGGAGGCTAAGCAGCGATTTCCCCAGGGCTTGAATTACGACGTCGCCATGGATACGACGCTGGCCGTCAGCGAGGGCATCAAGGAAATTTATAAGACACTGGGCGAGGCGCTGATCCTTGTCATCATCGTGGTGTATATCTTCCTCCAAGGCTTGAGAGCCACGCTGATTCCGCTGCTGGCGGTGCCGGTTTCGCTGATCGGAACCTTCGTCGTCTTTCCCTTGCTGGGTTTTTCCATCAACACGTTGTCGCTCTTTGGACTGGTGTTGGCCATCGGACTCGTCGTGGACGATGCCATCGTGGTGGTGGAGGCGGTGGAGCACCACATCGAAGGAGGCATGACACCGCATGACGCGACGGTGCGGGCAATGGAAGAAGTTTCCGGCCCTGTCATTGCCATCGCGCTGATTCTGGCGGCGGTGTTTGTTCCGACAGCGTTTGTCCCCGGCATTACCGGACAGCTCTACAAGCAGTTCGCCGTCACCATTGCAATCTCGGTACTGTTCTCGGCGTTCAACGCGCTCACCCTCAGCCCGGCTCTGTCTGCCATGCTGCTGAGGCCGAAGAAAGAAGCGCGTGGTCCGCTCGGTGCGTTCTTCCGCTGGTTCAACAAAGTGTTCGGGCGAGCAACCGATGGCTACGTAGTCGGGTGCAAGCACCTTATCCACAAGGCCGGCTTCGCTTTCCTGTTGCTGGGACTCATCGTGCTGGGCGTGGCGTTCTTCGGCAAGCGCATCCCGCAGGCCTTCTTGCCCGATGAAGACCAGGGCTACCTGTATGCCGGACTGCAACTGCCCGATGCCTCGTCGCTGCAGCGTTCCTCCGAAGCTGCTCGAGCGGTGGAAAAGGCCATCCTGGAGACGCCGGGAGTTTCGAAGGTCAGCTCAGTCATGGGCTACAGCATGTTGAGCGGCGTGAACGCGACCTACAGCTCGTTCTTCTTCGTGTCGCTCAAACCTTGGCACGAGCGCAAGACTCCAGAGACCAGCTACAACGGAATCAAAGCTCACCTGCAACAGGTGCTGTCGCGGGTGCCGGGTGGCATCGCCTTCTCCTTCCCGCCGCCGGCCATTCCGGGCGTGGGAACCTCTGGTGGCGCGACCTTCATCCTGGAAGACCGCTCGGGCGGAAGCATCGATTTTCTGGCCAAGAACACGCAAGTTTTTATGGCTGAGGCCCGCAAGCGTCCAGAACTCGCCGGGGTAATGACCACGGCACTGTTTGGCGTTCCGCAGGTGGGGGTTAATGTTGACAACGCCAAGGCCATGACGCAACAAATTCCCTTGGATGCCCTCTACCAGACGGTGCAGACGTTCATGGGCGGCTCGCTGGTGAACTACTTCAACCGCTTCGGATTGCAGTGGCAGGTATACGTGCAGGCCGACGGCGACTTCCGCACCAATGCCAGTAACCTGGGTAAGTTTTATGTCCGCAATGCTAACAACCAGATGGTTCCGCTCAGCACCTTGACTACAACCTATCCGCGTAGCGGCGCAGAGTTCGTCATGCGCTACAACCTCTTCAACTGCGTGCAGATCAATGCCTCGGCTGCCCCGGGATATAGCTCGGCGCAGGTAATCGCGGCGCTGGAAGACGTGTTCAAGCAAACCATGCCACCACAGATGGGCTACGACTGGAGCGGCATGTCGTACCAGGAGGTGAAGGCGGCACAAGGCGTCAGTCCGGCAACCATCTTCGGCCTGGCATTCTTCGTGGTCTTCCTCATCATGGCGGCGCAGTACGAAAGCTGGACGCTGCCCTTCAGCGTATTGCTGGGCGTGCCCATCGCAATCTTCGGGGCTTTCGTCGCCCTCTACGCCCGCAGCCTGGAAAACAACGTCTATGCGCAAATCGGACTGGTCATGCTGATCGGGCTTTCGGCGAAAAACGCAATTCTCATTGTGGAATTCGCCAAGGCGGAATATGACAAAGGCACTCCCCTGATGGAAGCCTCTCTTATTGGCGCACGTCTGCGGCTTCGACCCATCCTGATGACCGCCTTCGCTTTCATCCTGGGTTGCGTCCCGCTATGGACAGCAAGCGGCGCCGGAGCCATTTCGCGGCAGGTGCTGGGAACCTGCGTCATTGGTGGTATGTTGGCGGCGACCATGCTCGCGATTTTCTTCATCCCGGTCAGCTTCGACGTGGTCGAGCGCTTCGGCCATTGGATTGGCGGCGGCGAGAAACGGCCTGACGCACCGCCTGCCGCGGCGCCAGCGGAAGGAGCGGCCCATGACTAATTACGGAAGCGAGGCCTTGAAGGGGCACGGCTTCAGTCGTGCCGATGAGTCGCCCAACATGACGTGGAGTCGCGTGGGGACGACACAAAAGCAGGTCCCTCGACGGCTAAAGCCGTCTCGGGATGACAACACGAAAATAAGCGGACTTTACGGCACGGCTGAAGCCGTGCCCTTTCAAAGCAACTCTGCAAGAGTGAGCGCCCTTCTCTTCAGCGCATTCGCAGTCCTGCTAATTTTTTCGCTCTGCGCATGCAAGGTCGGTCCTAACTACGAACGGCCAAAGCTGGACGTGCCGGGCGATTACCGCGGCGTCGCGCCGGAGGCGCAGCAGCAGCCTCCGACGGAGCCACTGCCCGCGAACTTCGCGACCCCTTCTGCGCAGGCACAGCCCTCGACTCCACCTGCGCCAGCGCCGCCACCGGCAATGGAGAACAAGGCGGAGCAGCAACCCGTAGCCACTCCAGCGCAGCCTTCGCAGCCGCAGGCGGGGGCACAGGTACAGCCAGGCAGCGCTCAAGGCAGTGGAAACTCTTTCGGCGACCTGCCCTGGACCTCCGTCTTTCAGGACGAGGTTCTACAAGGGCTGATCAAAGAAGCGCTCAGCAACAACTATGATCTACGGGTCGCTGCTACGCGCGTGTTGCAGGCAAATGCGAACCTCGGCATCGTACGCGCCAACCAGTTCCCTACCCTGAATGGCACCGGTTCCGCCAGCTACGGCAAGGATGAGGTCCAATTCAACAACACGGATCCGCAAGGATTCGGGACGCTTGGGCTCAGCCTCAATTACGTCACCGACTTCTGGGGCCAGTACCGTCGAGCGACGGAGTCGGCGCGCGCAACCCTGCTGGCAACGAAGTATGCGCAGCAGTTGGTGCAGACCTCACTGATTAATTCGGTGGTCACCAACTACTACTTGCTGTTGCAGTACGACGATCAGCTCGAGTATTCGCGCAAGACGGTCGATGCCGACCACGAAATCTATAAGTTGAACGACATCAAGTTCAAAGGCGGCGATGCGGCGATTACGGATGTCTATCAGGCAGAGGTCATCCTGCAGCAAGCCGAGGCTGGCGTCATCCAGTATCAGCAACTCGCGGAGCAGGCAGAAAATAACCTGAGCATTCTGCTGGGACGAAATCCCGGCCCTATCAAACGCGGGCAGAACCTGGTGAATCAGCCGGTGTTGCCCGACCTACCCGAAGGTTTGCCCTCCGATCTGCTGAAGCGACGTCCTGACATCCGCCAGGCTGAGGAAAACCTGGTAGCGGCAAACGCCAATGTGGGCGTTGCCAAGGCCCTCTTCTTTCCGCAGTTTTCGATTACCGGAGCCTTAGGCACGCAGAGTCTCAGTCTTAACAATTTCCTGAATGGACCGAGTCTCTTCTGGGCCGTCGGCGGGAATGTAGTGCAGCCCATCTTTCAGGGAGGCCGCATTCGCAGCAACTATCGCCTGGCATGGGCGCAGCGCGATCAGGCAGAGTTGCAGTATAAGCAAACCGTGCAACAAGCGTTTGGCGAGGTTTCCAATAGCATCGTCGGCTATGCGCAAGCCCGCAAGTATCGCATGAAGCTGCAGGAGCAGACCAAGACCTACGAAGAGCTGGTGCGGCTGTCGAACGTCCGCTACCTGGGCGGCTACACGGCTTTCCTTGAGGTCCAGTACAACGAGCAGCAGTACTTCCAGTCGGCGCTATTGCTGTCATCAGCCTGGTACCAGGAGCTGCAATATTACGCCGCGTTGTATCAGGCGCTAGGCGGTGGCTGGGTGGTGCAGTAGCAGCTAGCAATCAGCGGTTAGAAGCTACGCGAAGATTCGCGTCAGGGCACGACTTCAGTCGTGCCGATAACACCTCTTTTTCAACCCTCCAGAGCCAGCTTTAGCCGGCGGCATAGGCTACCGTTTGAGTTTCCTCCAGTGTAATCGTGAACCTACTGCGATTCGGAGGCGCGCTCTGCGCGAACATCGTGGGCAAAGGAAGCCAAGACCATGGTCAGATCAAGAAATTCTAAGGACTCGCATCATAGCACGATCCAACAGCAGGTCCTTCGGAGGCTGAAGCCTCCTCAGGAAAACAAAAATAAGGAGGCCGTTTTCGGCACGACTGAAGTCGTGCCCTGACACGAATTTTCGCAGACTCAAGCTCTTCAGCAGCTTGAAGGTCGTGCCATGACGCCCATCGTCGGCGAGCAATATTTCTCTACTACCCCGCCGTTTTTCCCGCCGCCAGCGGTAGGAACTTCGCGAAGTGTTCTGGCTTGATCTGCTGGGCCGCTACAGCCTGCCCCACACGGCTCAACTCGGTCACATACTGCACTGAATCCAGCGCCTGCACATGACTCGGATCGATGTTCTGGAGCCCGAGGCCGTCCAGTCCCGCGCGCGTCAACTCGGCGTTGTAGCGCATATAGGTGAAAAGTTTGGGCGCAACCGGTCCATGTCCGCCGATCATGTCGCCAATCTCGCGATCGAGTTGAAGCCCGGTAAGGCAGTCGCCGAAGACGCGGCAGAGGAAGTCCTGCTCGTTGAGCGCGGCGAACATAAGCGCCGAAGGTATGGAAGAAGCGTTGTAGAGCAGGTTCATCTCGTCCGGCTGAAGATTCGCGTTGGCATTCGGGCTGGTGCCCGTGCCCACCGAGACGATCAGCATCTTGTCTGTGCCGGCGGGCCAGTTCAGGTTGTAAGGCTCAACCGTCGCCATGAGGAACAACTGGAACGCCGGGTTGTTATACATGGTGACGCCGCCATCGACGAACAAGAACTTCGCCTCACCCACGTCCACCAACTCGGGCGGGAAATACGTCGGCGCCGCCGTACTGGCGCGAACCAATTGCCACAGCGGCATATCAAGGTTCGACGGCTTGCGGCTGTTGTACTTCGCCGCGGGATTGTTGCAGAGCGGCCAGTGCGAATCGGTACTGGCGTTCCGCATCACGATCATCAGCAGGGTGCGAAGATCGTCCGAGCCCAGCGTGGTAGTCGCTCCCAGGACGTCGCGCAGTTGTTGCGCCAGCGCTTCATCCTTGTACTTGTTGCGGAAGCGATCCAGAACTCCCGCCCGCGTAAACATGGCGGGCCCACTGGTCAGGTAGAACTTCTTGATGTCGTCGACCGCCATGCCGCGTGCGATACAAGTGGCGATGATGGCCCCCGTGCTCGTACCGGCGACGTAGTCGAAGAAATCCGAAAGCACGAGCTTGGGATCGTTCAGCTTATCGCGCAGCAGCTTCTCAATGGCTCCCATGATCTCGAGGCTGAGAATACCGCGGATACCGCCGCCATCGCAGGTGAGCAGCTTCTTGGTGGGGGCGGGAGCCAACTTATCGCGGAAGGTTTTGCCGGCCATACTTCCTCCTGAAACCACAACTCGCTACACAATCGTTATGGCAGGAAGTATAACCCTGTACCGGTGGCCGCAAACCGCGGTTTCATGAAGTGCCGGGCCGCGAAGAAATCCCATAGCGCGGTCCCTCGCGGACTAAGGTCCGCTTGCGAACAGAAAATTAAAGGGTTTTCGGCACGATCAAGATCGTGCCCTGAGGCGAGGCATCGCAAAGCAGAGTTTCTCCGCGGCCGGTTGCGACGTGCAGGTTGGAATTCTCAACCACGCAAGCAAAGCAGACTTTATGCCCCTGCCTTCGCGCTGTCGGTATGGGCGGTATGCGGCTTTATGCCCCAAATCTTTTCGCAGTACTCGCGAATCGACCGGTCGGACGAGAACTTGCCCATGCGCGCCGTATTGAGAATCGACATACGCGTCCAGTGCTCCTGGTCGGCAAAGGCTTCTGCCACCTTGTCCTGACAATCAATGTAGGGTTGGTAGTCGGCCAGCAGCAGGTAGTCATCCTGGTTCAGCAGCGAATCAAAGATTGGACGAAACAGCTCCCCATTGCCACCAGTGAACGTCCCCCCGACAATCTGGTCAAGCGCCTCGCGCAGATAGGGGTTGTCTTCGTAGTAGCGCCGTGGATTGTAGCCGGTCTGCTTCAGCTGCTGTACCTGCTCAATGGTGAGTCCGAACAGAAAGAAGTTTTCGTCTCCCACTTCCTGACGAATCTCAACATTCGCGCCGTCGAGCGTGCCAATGGTGAGCGCACCATTCATTGACAGTTTCATGTTGCCGGTTCCTGATGCTTCCTTGCCGGCGGTGGAGATCTGCTCCGACAAATCGGCGGCCGGGTAAATCGTCAATCCGTACTTCACGTTGAAGTCAGGAAAGAAAACCACGCGCAGCACCTGGCGAACATCGGGGTCGGAATCGATGGTGACGGCAACCGAATTGATGAGCTTGATGATGAGCTTCGCCATGGCATAGCCCGGCGCAGCTTTGGCGCCGAAGATCACCGTGCGCGGCGTGACCTTTCGCTTCGGCTCTTTGCGAATCCGGTTGTAAAGCGTGATGACGTGCAGGATGTTCAGCAACTGTCGCTTGTATTCGTGCAGCCGCTTAACCATAACGTCGAACATCGTGTCGGGGCTGATGCCCTGCCCCGTGCGCTGTCGCACCAGGTTGGCCAGCTTTACTTTGCGGGCATGTTTCACCTGACGCCACTGCCCGCGGAAGCGCGCATCGTCGGCCAGCGGTTCCAGCTTGCGCAGCTCTTGCTCGTTGGTTAACCAGCCTTCGCCAATGTGGCTGGCAATCAGCGCCGAAAGCTCGGGATTGGCTACGGCCATCCACATGCGCGGCGACACGCCGTTGGTGACGTTATAGAACCGCTCAGGATAGAGCTCGTAGAAATCATGCAGCGTGGTCGATTTCAGCAGCTCGGAGTGCAGCTCGGCGACGCCATTCACCGCATGACACCCGACCGTCGCCAGGTTCGCCATGCGAACGTATTTCTCGCCATGTTCATCGATCAGCGACAGGCGCGCGATCTTAGCTTCATCATGGCCCACCTTCTGCTTGGCTTCGTCAAGAAAGCGATGGTTGATTTCGTAGATGATTTCCAGGTGCCGCGGAAGCACAGTCCCAAACAACTGCAGCGGCCACTTCTCCAGCGCTTCCGGCAGCAGCGTGTGATTGGTGTAGGCCAGCGCGTTGTGTGTGATGTACCACGCCTGGTCCCATCCCATCTGATGTTCGTCCATCAGCAGCCGCATCAACTCGGCAACTGCAATAGAGGGATGCGTGTCGTTCAGTTGGATGGCGTACCCCTCGTGGAACTTGTCGAGAGTAAGCCCACGAATCAGGTGGATGCGGATCATGTCCTGCAACGAGCACGAAGTGAAGAAGTACTGTTGCGCCAGACGCAGGCGCTTGCCGGCTTCGGGTTCATCATTCGGGTAGAGGACCTTGCTGATGGTCTCCGAGGCCATCTTCTCCTGCACCGCGTCGTAGTAGTCGCCTTTGTTGAACGCCTTCAGATCGAACGACTCCACCGCGTGCGAAACCCACAGCCGCAAGAAGTTTGTAACCTCGGTGTCGTAGCCGCCAATCGGAATGTCGTGCGCTACGCCCTTGACCATATTGGCGGCGACCCAGCGCACGCGCGGGATGCCATGCTCATCGTTGTAGTGTTCGGTGTGGCCGCCAAACCCGACGACGTAGTTGCGTTCGGGCCGCGGGATCTCCCACGGGGTCCCAAGCTGCAGCCACTTGTCGGTCTTCTCCACTTGCCAGCCGTCGCGAATCTCCTGGCGAAAGAGCCCAAATTCGTAGCGGATGCCGTAGCCGACCGCCCCTACCTCTTCCGTAGTCATCGACTCCATGTAACAGGCGGCCAGCCGGCCGAGGCCTCCATTGCCCAGTCCCGGTTCTGGTTCGACCTCTTCTATCTCATCCAGGCAGACGCCCAGTTCGGCAAGTGCCGCCTTGGCCTGCGCGCGAATATCGCCCAGGTCAACAAGGTTGATGCCAAGTTGCGGGCCGATCAGAAACTCAGCCGAAAGATACGCGACCATCTTGTGATGCGCGTTGCGATAACGCCCGAACGACACAATCCAGTCGTGCATCATGCGATCACGGATGGCATAGGCCGTGGCCATGAACCAGTCGTACTTGGTGGCCAGGTCGGGAACGCGCCCTTGCCGGTAGTACAAGTCGTCGAGGATCGATTGCTTTAGTTCGGCGACGGTGAGTCCGTTGTGGGAGTGGGTTTCGGTGGCTGGCATTGCTCAACTCCTGGTTATTGCCCGCGACTTTACGCGGCCTACCTGTGATACCATAACTTCCCCTTGCGCGCCCAGATGCAACCAGAATTTAACAAAACGGTTTAGTGGTTGAAACGCCCCGTCACGCCCTGATACCTTCGACGATTAGCCTTCGAGGTGGTTATGAAACCGACACAAGCATTGCATGATCTGGGCCAGAGCCTCTGGCTCGACAACATTACGCGCGACATTCTGAATAACGGCACGCTTCAGAAATACATTAACGAGCTCTCGGTAACCGGGCTCACGTCAAACCCGACGATCTTCGATCAGGCCATCAAGAAGAGCGCTTCCTACGATGCGGCCATCAGCGAGGAACTCAACAAAGGTAAGTCCGGCGAGGCGCTGTTCTTTGATCTTGCGCTCGACGACCTCACTCGCGCCGCCGATCTGTTCCGGCCCGTCCATGACAAAACGAAGGGCGTAGACGGATGGGTGTCGCTGGAAGTGTCGCCACTGCTGGCTTACGACACGGCCACAACGCTCGCCGCCGCTAAGGACCTGCACGCCCGCGCGGCGCGTCCGAATCTGTTCATCAAGATTCCCGGGACTCCGGAAGGCTTGCCGGCCATCGAGGAATCTATCTTCGCCGGCGTCTCGGTCAATGTGACGCTTCTGTTCTCGCGCGAGCAGTACGTCGCCGCCGCTCAGGCTTACCTGCGCGGCATTCAGCGCCGCATCGCTGCCGGGCTTGATACCAACGTGGGCTCGGTGGCATCGTTGTTCATCAGCCGCTGGGATGTTGCGGTCGCCGGCAAGGTGCCCGAGAACATGAAAGACAAACTGGGCATCGCCATCGCCAAGCGAGCCTACAAGGCATATCGCGATCTGTTGGCAACGCCCGACTGGAAAGCCATCGTTGCCAAAGGATTCAATCCGCAGCGCCTGCTGTTGGCGAGCACCGGGACCAAAGATCCCAAGGCGTCCGACATTCTGTACATCAAGTCGCTGGCAGCTCCTGATACGGTCAACACCATGCCTGAAGGTACGCTGCTGGCGTTCGCCGACCATGGCCTGCTGGACGGCGTCATGCCTGTCGACGGAGGCGACTGCGAGCAGGTGTTGGCGGATTTCGGCAAGGCTGGCATCGACATTGATGCCCTGGCCGCGCAGTTACAAAAAGAGGGCGCAGAATCCTTTGTAAAATCGTGGAACGACTTGATGGAAGTCATCGCTTCCAAGAGCGCCACACTAACCGCAAAAGCTTAGTCCGGAGGCAGCACGATGAACGTTCTGGTCGTGGATGTGGGCGGTACGCATGTCAAGATCCTGGCGACCGGGGAAACCACTCCGCGGAAAATCATATCCGGTCCGGAGCTGACGGCCAGGGACATGGTAGCCGCGGTGAAGAAGCTGGCGGCCGACTGGCAATACGATGTCGTCTCTATCGGCTATCCCGCGCCGGTCATTCATGGCCGCCCGCTCCACGATCCCTTCAACCTTGGGCCCGGCTGGGTTGGTTTCAATTTCGCCAAGGCTTTTGGTAAGCCGGTGAAGATAATCAACGACGCTGCTATGCAGGCCTTGGGTGGCTACGAAAAAGGAAGCATGTTATTCCTGGGGCTCGGCACCGGCTTGGGCTCAGCAATGATCGTCGATGGACGCATCGAGCCCATGGAACTCGCCCATCTTCCGTACCGCAAGGCCACCTACGAAGACTATGTCGGCTTGCGCGGCCTGAAGCGCTACGGAAAAAAGAAGTGGCGCAAGTACGTTGAGGACGTGGTGGAGAAGCTGGCCGCAGCGCTTGAGCCCGACGAAATCGTCATCGGCGGAGGCAACGCGAAGCTGCTGAAAGGGAGTCCTGCGCACTGCCGCCTGGGGGCCAACACCAATGCTTTCCTCGGCGGCTTTCGGCTGTGGGAAGACCAAAAGATCAGCGCTGCCAACGCCGACGCCACTCACCAGCCGACAGAACGAATCACCACCCATCCCGCGGTGAAGGTGAAGAAATCGAGCAAACGCAAAGGAGCGACAACATAATGGCAGCAAGCGTTAAGCCGCTTCCCCAGCCCACGGCGTGGCAAGACCTGGCACGGCACTACGAGCAGGTCCGCGGCCTGCAGCTTCGGCAGATGTTCGCCGACGATCCCAAGCGTGGCGAGCGTTTCACCCTGCAGGCGGCTGGAATTTTTCTCGATTACTCGAAAAATCGAGTCACCGACGAGACGCTGAAACTGCTACTGCAACTCGCACAACAAGCCGGCTTGCGCGAACGTATCGACGCCATGTTTCGTGGCGACAAGATCAACATCACCGAGAATCGTGCTGTGCTGCATGTTGCACTGCGCGCGCCGCGTGACGAGAAGATCCTTGTCGACGGCAAGGATGTGGTTCCGGAAGTTCACTCCGTGCTCGACAAAATGGCGGCGTTTTGCGATCGCGTGCGCAGCGGCGACTGGAAAGGTCACACCGGCAAGGCGATCAGGAACGTCATTAATATCGGCATCGGCGGCTCGGACCTGGGCCCGGTCATGGCGTACGAGGCGCTGAAGCACTACAGCCGTCGCGACATGACCTTCCGCTTTGTCTCGAACGTTGACGGAACCGATTTCGCCGAAGCGGTGCAGGACCTGAAGGCCGACGAAACGCTGTTCATCATCTCGTCGAAAACGTTCACCACGCTCGAGACGATGACCAACGCGCACACCGCGCGTGATTGGGCGCTGAAGAGCCTTGGGGACGAGAGGGCCATTGCCAAGCATTTCGTGGCTGTCTCGACGAATGCCGAGGGCGTGGCGAAGTTCGGCATCGACACCGCCAACATGTTCGGCTTTTGGGATTGGGTTGGCGGGCGCTACTCCATGGATTCAGCCATCGGTCTTTCGACCATGATGGCCATCGGCCCCGACGGCTTCCGCGAGATGCTGAACGGCTTCCACCAGATCGACGAGCACTTCCGCACGGCGCCCTTTGATCAGAACCTGCCCGTCCTGATGGGTCTGCTCGCTGTCTGGTACAACGACTTCTTCGGTGCGCAAACGGTCGCCGTGTTGCCATACGAGCAGTATCTGAAGCGCTTCCCTGCTTACCTGCAGCAGTTGACGATGGAGAGCAACGGCAAGCACGTGCGGCTCGACGGCACGCGCGTGACCCATGACACCGGGCCGATCTACTGGGGCGAGCCGGGAACGAACGGTCAGCACTCGTTCTATCAGCTGATTCACCAGGGAACACGGCTCATACCGTGCGACTTCATCGGCTTTTACAAGACGCTGAACCCGCTTGGCGATCATCACAACATCCTGATGTCGAACGTGTTCGCGCAAGCCGAAGCGCTGGCTTTCGGCAAGACTGCTGAGCAGGTGAAGGCCGAGGGAACGCCCGACTGGCTGGTGCCGCATCGCGTCTTCGAAGGCAATCGCCCGTCGAACACCATCCTGGTTGACGTGCTCACACCGGAGACGCTGGGCAAGCTGGTCGCGCTGTATGAGCACTCGGTGTTCACGCAGGGCACGATGTGGGGAATCGACTCATTCGATCAGTGGGGCGTGGAGTTGGGCAAGGTGCTGGCGCAGCGGATTATTCCGGAGCTGGAGAATCCGCAGGAACCGGAGCTTAAGCACGATAGCTCGACGAACAACTTGATCAAGCTGTATCGGGCAAACAAGGCGTAGGCGTCAGGTATCAGGCGTCAGGTTTCAGATAGGGGCGTGCATTTTAGAGCCGTCGATTTGTGCGACGCTCCAAGCCCGGAGGGCGACCAGCATGACAGCCCAGCACGGAGGTCGCCGCGGCGACCGGAATGCTGGGTGACTGCGTCGTAACTGAGTTCAAGTCCCCTCGGGGACGCTACAAACAGCAGGTCCTTCGTCCGCCGCGGCGGACTCAGGATGACAAGATTTTTTGGCGATCATTCGGCACGGCTGAAGCCGTGCCCTTTCAAAACGGAAAATGCGGCGCTCTGACGCCGTCCCACATTGGGGGGGAGAAACAATCATGCAACTCGGAATGGTAGGTCTTGGGCGCATGGGCGCCAACATGGTACGCCGCCTGATGAAGAACGGCCACCAATGCGTCGTTTATGATGTCACGCCAAAATCGGTAACCGAACTTGCCGGCGAGGGCGCAACCGGCTCATCGTCGTTCCAGGACTTCGTCGGCAAGCTCAGCAAGCCGCGCGCTATCTGGCTGATGATTCCTGCCGCCGTAGTCGACCAGACGATCGCGCAGATTGCGCCTCACCTCGAGGCTGGCGACATCCTGATCGATGGTGGCAACTCGTACTACATCGACGACATCCGCCGCTCCAAAGAACTCGATCCCAAAGGCATCAAGTACGTCGATGTCGGCACCAGCGGCGGCGTCTGGGGACTGGAGCGCGGCTACTGCATGATGATCGGCGGACCAACCGACGCAGTGCAGCATCTCGATCCTATTTTCAAAACCATCGCTCCCGGCAAAGGCAACATCGACCGCACTCCCGGCCGCGAGAAGATGGGCGGCACCGCCGAAGATGGCTACCTGCACTGCGGTCCCAGCGGCGGCGGCCACTTCGTCAAGATGGTGCACAACGGAATCGAGTACGGCATTATGGCTGCCTATGCCGAAGGTCTCAACATCCTCAAGAACGCCGATGTGGGCAAGCACAAGCACGAGATCGATGCCGAAACCACTCCTCTGCGCGACCCCGAGCACTATCAGTACGAATTCAATCTGACCGACGTCGCCGAAGTCTGGCGGCGCGGAAGCGTCATCTCCTCCTGGCTGCTCGATCTCACGGCGTCAGCGCTGACCGGCGATCCGCAGCTCGCGAAATTTGAAGGCCGTGTCTCGGATTCCGGCGAGGGCCGCTGGACCAGCAAAGCCGCGATCGACGAAGCAGTACCGGCTCACGTGCTCACCGCCGCGCTGTATGAGCGCTTCAGCTCGCGCGGGCAGGCCGATTTTGCCGACAAGCTGCTCTCGGCCATGCGCTACGAGTTCGGCGGACATCTGGAAAAAGCCAAGGGCGCATAACGAGGTCACACATGGATACCATTCATTCAGACGCGCTGGTATTTTTCGGCGCGACCGGCGATCTTGCCTACAAGCAGATCTTCCCCGCTCTTCAGGCGATGGTGAAACACGGCCATCTAAACGTGCCAGTCATCGGCGTGGCTAAGGCGGGCTGGAACCTCGATCAGCTCAAGGCGCGCGCCAAAGACAGCCTGGAGAAGCATGGTGGCATCGATCCCACAGCGTGGGATAAGCTCAGCGGCCTGCTGCACTACATCGATGGCGACTATGACAACGATGCGACCTTCCAGGCGTTACGCAAGGAGCTTGACGGCTCCCAGCACCCTGCCCATTACCTGGCGATTCCTCCCGTACTGTTCGAAAAAGTCGTCGAGCAGTTGATGAAGTCCGGCTGTGCCAAGGGCGCACGCGTCATCATCGAAAAGCCGTTCGGCCACGATCTCGCTTCGGCCCAAGAGTTGAATAACATTCTGCTGCGGGCATTCCCTGAGACGAGCATCTTCCGCATCGACCATTACCTGGGCAAGGCGCCGGTGCGCAACGTCGTGACCTTCCGCTTTGCCAACGCCTTCATGGAACCCTTCTGGAACCGCAATTACATCGACAGCCTCCAGATTACGATGGCGGAAAACTTCGGGGTGCAAGGACGCGGCAAGTTCTACGACGAGACCGGCGCTATTCGCGATGTCATCCAGAACCACATGTTCCAGGTGATGTGCAATTTGGCGATGGAGCCGCCGGTACGCACCGACAGCGAATCGGTACGCGACGAGAAGGTGAAGGTGCTGAAGGCAATTCCGCCGATCTCGGTCTCGAACCTGGTCCGGGGCCAGTTCAGGGGCTACCTGCAGGAGCCCGGCGTAGCGCCAAACTCCAAGGTGGAGACTTTCGGAGCGCTGAAGCTGGAAGTCGATTCCTGGCGATGGAAGGGCGTGCCGTTTTATATCCGCGCGGGCAAGAACCTGCCGGTGACATGCATGGAAGTGTTGGCGCGTTTCCGCAAGCCGCCGACGCCGTTCCGTGACAATGATCTTCCTCCGGACTACCTGCGCTTCCGCGTCAGTCCCGATATCACGATTGCCCTGGGTATGACGCTGGTTGCGCCGGGCGAGGACCTTCCCAACATGTCGGCAGAAATGATTGCCAGCCGTTATCCCGGAAACAAGGATGTACAACCTTACGAACGGCTTTTGGGCGATGCCATGGACGGCGATGCCACGGAATTCGCGCGCCAGGACTACGTGGAAGAAGCATGGCGCATTGTTGATCCGATGCTGAAGGCCGACACGCCGGTATACACGTATGCTCCTGGGACGTGGGGTCCAGCCGAAGTGGCGAAGATCAGTCCCCCCGACGGCGGCTGGCAGAATCCGACCGGCTCGATTGGAGAGACGAACAGCTTCGTAACAACGGCACGGTAAGAGGAACTGATTCACGTCTCGATGCGAACCGGGGTGAGTCAAAGCTCCGCGTCAGGGCACGACTTCAGTCGTGCCGAAAAGGCCCTGTTTCATGCGGCAGGCGGACTTCAGTCCGCCAATTGAGTTCGCCAAAGAGGACGAACATGCAAGTCTGAGATTCTCGCCAATCCCGATGCTGTGGCCAAGCGCGCTGCCTCGCTCATCGCCGGGTATGCGCGTGAGGCGGTAGCGGCGCGCGGCCAGTTCTGCTTCGCCGTGAGCGGTGGCCATGCTCCATGGATTATGTTGCGCGACCTGGCCGATGAAGACATGCCATGGGACAAGGTGCAGGTCTTTCAGATTGACGAGCGCGTTGCTCCGGCCGGCGATCCAGATCGCAACCTGACGCACCTGCGCGAGAGTCTGCTGGAGCGCGCGCCTCTCCGGTTCGACCACATTCACGCTATGCCTGTCGAGCTCCCTGAACTCGAAGGCGCTGCCGCGCAGTACGACCAAACGCTGCGTGAATACTGCGGCTCACCGGCCATCCTCGATCTCGCACACCTCGGCTTGGGTCCTGATGGCCACACCGCATCTCTGGTGCCGGGTGATCCGGTGCTAAACGTCACCGATCGCGACGTAGCACTCACTGGCGTGTACATGGGACGCCAGCGAATGACGCTCACCTATCCCATGATTAATCGGTCGCGAAACATTCTTTGGCTTGTCACCGGGACCGACAAAGTCGATGCGTTGAAGAAATTGCGCGCCGGAGATACGTCGATCCCCGGCGGCCGGATCGCGCGCGAGAACGCAATACTATTGGCGGAACAGGCGTCGGTGGGATAATGCTCACGGCAAGCGAGCTACGTGCTTTGTATCAGGGCCCGGCTTCAGCCGGGCCGCAAGAATTCTTTCATCGAGGCTTTAGCCGCTGCGATTGGGCGATGCACGGGCCAAAGCCCTTACGTTGGTGCGGCATTTGGCACGACTAAAGGTCGTGCCCTGATACAAAGCCGGGAGAGAGCCCTCACCCAAAGCGGAGCTACTTCCCTTCGGCCAGTTCGCGGTAGCTGTTGCGGTGTCGGTGCTTGGTCCGATCGAACGCCTCTACCTGCTCAAACAAATCAGCGCCCTCTTCTGACACAGCCATGCGGCCACCGGCGTGCTCTTCGATAACCAAATCTAATGCGCGCTCGATGGCTTCGGTCTGAGTCTTTGCTCCCAAGGCTCGTTGCGCACGCTTGATCTTCGCTGCGTCTAACTGGAAGTGCTTGTGTGTGCGTTTAGTCGTCGTAGCTAGGCTTCTTTCTGAGCCGGCCATCTCAGTATCCTGTCTCCAACTCGTCCAGCATTCCTTCCATCTCCGACAGCGCGTGCTGGTTGCGGGTGCGACGCGCGCATTCGATTCCATGCTGAAGCATGTCGCGCGCCTCGTCCTTGCGTTCGGCACGGGCCAGCGTCTGCGCGGCCATGAAGTAGCCGTTGGTGTAGTCGGGATGGGATTCAAGCAGAAGCTTGAAATGCGTCAGCGCCTCATTGGTTTCGCCGCCACCGGAATACTCCAGTCCCAGCGCATAACGCGCAAACGCGTCATTCGGATTTTGGTCAAGGATTTCCTTTAGCGTTGCCACGCGGCTTTCATCGGTCATAAGTGCTGTCTCCGGTAAACGGGCATAGTACAAGAACAGGGCCGCTGCGCTCAACCTGAGAACCGCCCGCCACCACATTGGACGCGGTCTCGTTCGCCAGTACAATGTGATTTACCTCTGCAACTGGAGTGCTTGTGGCCTGCCCCTTTTTCATGCCTGACCAGCGTCTTGACGGCGATTGGCCGTTCCCGCAACGATTGCCGCTCGGCGCAGGCTGGAGTGGTACCTGCACCGCGTCGGGTTTTGGGATACGGCCGAGCGATGAAGAGCTCAAGACGGCATGCAACGTGGGCTACGCTCGATCGTGCGTGCGGCTTCCCCAAGAGAGAGACGCCGATGCGGTGCGCTTCTCGAAGGGCGATGAACACGACGGCTTGGTACACATACGCTTTGCCTATGAGCGCGACTATCTGCCCGCAGGGCACGGCGAGCTGATTTACGAAACCGCGACATATCGATGGCAGACAGCGCATGACAATAAATGCCTGCTGCGCATGGCTGAGTGCTACATCGAAGCGCAGATGGCACGGCGTTCAGACCGAAACAGTTAAGCAAGGAACGAAATGGAAACCACCAACGACGGACATTTGATCCCACGCCCAGTCAGCGACTCGAAGTCGGAGATGATTGAACTGGTGCTGCCCAACGACACCAATCCACTCGGCGCGTTGCTGGGCGGACGCCTGATGCACTGGATCGATTTGGCAGGCGCACTGGCTGCGCATCGCCATTCGCACTCCTACGTAGTCACCGCCTCGATGGACCACATCGACTTCCTGGTGCCGGTCCACGTGGGAGACATGGTGTTGCTGCAATCTTCGGTGAACCGCGTTTTTCGCACCTCGATGGAAGTCGGGGTGAAAGTGCTGGTGGAAAATTACATTTCGCAATCGCGTCAGAAGGTCGCCAGGGCATATCTGACGTTTGTCGCCGTCGACCGCCACGGACGACGTCTGCCGGTCGCGCCGGTTGTCCCCGAAACCGAGGACGAAAAACGCCGCTACGAAGGCGCGCTTCGCCGTCGCGAGGCGTCGAAGCACGAACGCGATTTGCGCAAATCCCTCAGAGCCGAGCAGGTATAAGCCATGTCAACTTACGAAGAGATTGTCGCCCGCGAGCAGAAGTACCTCCTCAACACCTACGCCCGTTATCCTGTCGCGATGACGCGCGGCAAGGGCGTTTACCTGTGGGATGTCGATGGCAAGCGCTATCTTGATTTTCTTTCCGGCCTGGGCGTGAACGCGCTTGGACACGCGCACCCGCGTATCGTGAAGACCATTCGCGAACAGGCAGCCAAGGTAATTCACCTGTCGAACCTCTACTACAACGAGTATCAGGGCGTGCTGGCGGAGAAACTCTGTGAGAAGTCCGGGCTCGATCGAGCTTTTTTCACCAACAGCGGTACCGAAGCGGTCGAGGGCGCGCTCAAGCT
Source organism: uncultured Acidobacteriaceae bacterium (assembly GCA_963846795.1). Lineage (GTDB taxonomy): Bacteria > Acidobacteriota > Terriglobia > Terriglobales > Acidobacteriaceae > CAVVDY01. The sequence goes on along the minus strand of CAWJXJ010000004.1, from coordinate 200,911 downwards.
GGTGCGCGCCGCCGGACACGCCACCGGCGGTCCCGACAAGAGCATTGTCATCACGCTGGATAATTCGTTCCATGGGCGCACCATGGGCGCGCTGGCGCTCACCGGCCAGTCGAAATACCGTCACGGCTTCGAGCCGATGTTGGAGGGCGCACGCTTTGTGCCTCGCAACGACGTCGATGCGCTGCGCGCCGCGATGGACGAGACGGTCTGCGCCATCATCGTCGAGCCGATCCAAGGCGAAGGCGGTATCCAGATTTCGTCGCCCGAGTTTCTCCAGGCCTGTCGCGAAGCGGCGGATCAATATGATGCCGCGCTCATCTTCGACGAGATCCAATGCGGCATGGGACGCACCGGGCGCCTATTCGCCTTCGAGCACTTCGGCGTCAAGCTTGACGTAGTCTGCATCGCGAAGCCGATGGCGGCAGGATTTCCCATGGGAGCCTTCCTTACCAGCGAGAAGTTCGCACAACACATCACTCCGGGTAAGCACGGCACGACCTTTGGTGGCGGGCCGCTGGCTTGCCGTCTCGGACTGGAATATCTGGCGATTGTCGAAGAAGAAAATCTCTTGCAGCAGGTGCAGCGCGTGGGGGCGTACTTCACCAGCAAGCTGCAGGAACTAGTGGCAAAGTTCGACATCGCGACGGAAGCTCGCGGCGTCGGCGCCATCCAGGCGTTGCAGCTCAACATTCCCGGAAAGCCGATACTCGAAGGCGCTCTCGCCGACGGAATGCTGATCAACGTTACACAGGACAGCGTGCTGCGCTTCCTTCCGCCGTTCCTGCTGCAAGAAAAACACGTCGATGCCGGCGTGCGTATCTTGAAGCGTCAGCTCACGGCCGCGCAGAAAGCGGCGAAGCAATCGGCTAAAAGCAAACCTGCCGCCGTCTGAGCAACAGATTCGAGTCGTTGCCGCTCGCTAAGGAGCAGGCGCAGCGGCGGCCTGCGCGTCCCGTTGCTGCTTAATCAGCGACTGCAGGCTCTGCGACATGGCAATAATCAGGCTGGCGTTGATGGGCTCGGTGACGGCCGCGACCTGGCGGATGGTATCTGACAACTGCTGCTGCAAAGCCTTGATCTGATCTGGACCGGTTGCCTGCAGTATCGCGGTGATCAGGTCGCGCATCTTCTGCTCGGAGGGCGGATAGATCTCGCCCATCTTCTGCAACTCGGTTATATCCATGTAGGGCACCCACGTCGCAGGCCGATCGAGTCCCGCACGAAGCGCGTCGCGGCGCATGAGGTCAAGTTCACGGCGCAGCTCGTAGGCATCCGACTGCGCCTGATCCGGTGCCGCCAGCACGATGTTGTACCAGGCGAACTTGCTGGTCTTCTCCAGAAACATGAAACGGTAGCGACAGATGATTTCCAGCCCTTTCAGCACCTGCGTCGTATCCTGGTCGCCGTAGGCTTCGGGGTCGAGGCTTTGCACCACGTAGAGCTCAAAGCGAATCCGATCATCGTAATATTTGGTCACTCTGGTCAGGATCAATCGATAGCTGACAGGGTGGCCGCCTGCCAGTGCGCTGGGCAACACCAGCACCTGGCTGTTGTCGATGCTTCCCTGCAGGTACGAGAGGACAATGGTGCTGAGAGCGTCACTCCAGATGCGCTGATACGGTCCCGGAAGATTGCCAAACGCATCCCATGTGATCTCCTGGTTGGGCAGTCCGGCGATATCGGGAGCGCCCGTGGCCGCGGGAATCAGCCTGGAATCGGGCGGTAACTGTGTCGCCTCTCTGCCTAATGGCCGGGGAAGCTGAACGGTGATTTGCTGCTGTACCTTGCGCTCTTCTGACACCGTGCACTTCAACGAGCGGAAAACTTCCAGCCGGATTTGTCGTGCCGCTTCGATGGGGTCAGGCCGCTTCTCGAGTTTTCTCCAGCCGGCGGCTTTGCGATAATCGTCAGCCGTGTCTTGCAAATCCTGAATGAACTTGCAAATGGGATCGTCGGCGGTGATGACGTCCTGGGCGGCAAACTTGTCATAGTCAAGCTGGAGCAGCGCCTGTGGGATGCTCAGGTCCACTCCTTGATAAGAAGAAACTACTTCCGGTGGAGTCCCGAGATACAGAGGTATAAGCCTCTTTTTCTGGTAAGCGGGATCTTCTTCGGTGCCAGGGCGCAGCCCGCTTAGAGCTTCCCAGAACCCTATCTCCCATCCGGTATAGCTTTTGTTTAACCCGGTAAAGACAATAATCAGGATGTCAGACTCCTGCAGCCGGTCTTGTAGTTGGGCGCGGAAATCCTTGCCAAGCTGCATGAACCACTTGTCGAGGTTGATGTCTGGGAATTCGCCTAGCGCGTTCTTCAGGCACCCGGATATGGTGCATGCCAGGTTGAGGTCTTCCGACGCATGGCTGATGAAGATACGAAGCTTTCGCGATCCGGCCGAAGCCGTAGCAGAACCTGTCGCCCCCACAGTTCCTCCTGTGACTACTTAGCAGCGAACTGTAGCACAGTTTTGACTTTTGGCTCTTAGCTTTTGGCACTTGGCTTTTAGCACTGCTATCGGCCATGCGTCGAGTCGGAAGGCGCATAGCTTCAGGAGCCCGGCCCTGAGCGGAGCCGAAGTGCCCCGCGCTAAATTTTCGCTTAGTTCTGCATTCGCTTATATGTGTCATCCCGAGCGACGAGTCCGCCTGTGGCGGACGAGGAGCCGAGGGACCTGCAGTTTGTGCCGTCCCCCAAGGAAATTGTCACCCCTGAAGGGACTCGAATAATTTTGGATGGTTCGAGCTGAGAGCTGACGGCTGATAGCTGAGAGCTACTTCCCCACTCTCTCCGCGATCCATTGCGCGCACTCGCGCGTGCCCATTGTCCCGCCGACATCGACGGTCGTCTTCTTCTCGCGCACGGCGGCGATCACAGCAGTTTCGATCTTCGCTGACTCGGCAGTCATCCCCAGATGCGCCAGCATCATGGCACCGGTCAGGATCGACCCCATTGGGTTAGCCATGTTCTTGCCGGCAATCGAAGGAGCCGAGCCGTGTACCGGCTCGAACATCGAGGTACGCCCGGGATGGATGTTGCCACTGGCGGCCATTCCCAGCCCCCCCTGGAGCGCCGCGGCGAGATCAGTGATGATGTCGCCGAACATGTTATTGGTCACGATGACATCGAGCGAGCGCGGCTCGCGCACCATCTGCAGGCACAGTGCATCGACGTACATGTGCTGTGCCACAATGTCAGAGTACTCCTCCGCCACCTGCTTGAACGCCCTCTGCCACAATCCTCCGGCGTGCGTCATCACGTTGGATTTGTCGGCCATCAAGACTTTCTTGCGCCTGTTCGCCCGAGCATATTCGAACGCGTAACGAATCACCCGCTCCACGCCCTTGCGCGTGTTGATGTCTTCCTGGGTGGCGATCTCGTCTGCCGTTCCGAACTTGAAGTTGCCGCCCATTCCGGCGTAAACGCCCTCAGTATTCTCGCGGATGACGGTGAAGTTCACGTCATCGACGCTGGCGTTCTTCAGCGGGCAAAGCGATTCGTCAAGCAGGCGCACCGGGCGCACGTTGGCGTAAAGGTCCATCTGGAAGCGCATGCCCAGCAGGATTTCCTTGGCATGGATATTTGAAGGCACACGCGGATCGCCCAGCGCCCCGACAAAGATAGCGTCCAAATCGCGCGCCAGCATGTCGAATCCGCCGTTGGGCATGGTGGTGCCATCGAGCAGATAGCGGTCGGCACCCCAGTCGAAGTGGGTAAATTCCAGCGCTGCGCCCGAGGCGCGCAGCACGTCCAGAGCTTGCGGGATTACTTCCTTGCCGATACCGTCTCCGGAGACGACGGCGATGCGTTTTTTGGTGCTCACAAGTATCGAAGATATCAGAACGCCACTGCAATCAGATACTGCTACTCGTATATACGATTATGTTAAACTGTAATACGTATAGAGGGCTCTAAATGGCTATTGCAATGACCTCCATCCGTCTTGACACAGACTTGGCTGACGAAGCGAAGAAGGTTTTGGGAGTTAAGTCACGTACCGAAGCCGTTCACGTTGCGCTCCGCGAGGTCGTGGCCCTGCGTCGGTTCAAACAGCTTATGAAGAAAAATGCCGGTAAGCTGCGCTTCGCGGCCTATGATGAGTAGCCTTGTCGTTCTCGACACATCAATTTTCATAGATTACCTTCGGCAAGCTCGGCACCAACACCGGCTTGAGGCGCTGACCGCCATCGTTCGTACATCCGCAGTCGTCTTAGCTGAGCTTTGGCGTGGTGCTACGAGGCCACACGAGCGCAAGTTCCTGACCCAATTGGAAGCGAACCATCCGGTGTTAGTGCCGACACAAAACAACTGGATCGAGTCAGGACAAATTCTGGCCAGCCTGCGCGCGAAACATGGTTTTCTGCCTGCCAAGCTGCGCGATTTGCATTTCGATGTGCTGATCGCTCTCACGGCACGCTCAATCGGAGCCCAGCTTATTACTTCCAACGGCACGGACTTTGAATTGATTCGCAAGGTTCGGCCATTTCTGTTGGAAGTCTGGTAGTCGCTTAATAGCCACCTCTTTCGAGTGTCCTCCGTGGTGAGGTCGAGCGCAGTTATAATCAAAGGTTCTGTATGGCAGTGATGACCTTACAAGAGAAGCTGACGGCAGCCGGAGCGCGGCTCGCTTCCTATCGCGGAGCCGAAACCGCCGCCTCGTTTGGCGATACCGTTGCCGAGTTTCGCGCGCTGCTGGAGGGCGCTGCGGTTTTCGACTTGAGCTGGCAGGCCAAGCTGTTGCTCAGCGGCGAAGACCGCGTGCGCTGGCTGAACGGCATGGTCACGAACAATATCCGCGACCTGGGCTTAACCGCGGTAACTACAGCTTTGTGCTGAACGCTCAGGGCCGCAATCTCGGAGACTTGGTGGCTTACAATCGCGGCGACTATCTGCTCGTCACCACTGATCGCGAGCAGGCGCCAAAGCTGAAGGAGCTTTTCGATCGTTACATCATCATGGATGACGTCGAGATCGAGGACATCAGCGACCAGCTCGCAGCCATCGGCGTTGCGGGTCCAAAAGCGACAGAGATTCTGATTGCGGCGGGACTCGACGCCACCGCCCTCACTCCTGGCGAAGTGAGCGATCCAGTGTGGCAAGGCGTCGGGCTTTCCGTCGCGCGAAGTGTGTCGCCGCAGATGGACGGATACGAGATCTGGTCAACCGCCGAAAACGTCGATCGCGTCTGGGATGCGCTAGTCGCAGCGGGAGCGAAGCCGGTTGGCAGCGAGGCGCTTGAGCTGTATCGCATCGCGCGTGGAGTTCCGCGTTACGGAATCGACCTGCGCGAACGCGACCTTCCGCAGGAGACCGGCCAGCAGCATGTGCTGAACTTTGCCAAAGGCTGTTACGTCGGCCAGGAGATTGTGGAACGCATTCGCTCGCGCGGCAACGTGCATCGCATTTTCGTTGGATTCAAAGTGCAGGGCGACACACCGCCCGCCGTCGCTGACAAGATTATTGCGGATGACAAGCAAGTCGGCGAAATCACCAGCGCGGCACGGGTGCCGTTTGCAGCGGGCGCAGGAACACTCGCTCTCGGATACATCCGGCGCGAGTTCGCCGAGCCTGGAACCGAAGTGAAGATTGGCGAGCGGGACGCAGCGGTGCGGGTTCTGCCGTTTGCTTAAGTTCGATACTGTCACTTGATGATGGTAACGGGCTGAAGCCGTGGACGGCGACACCGCAGTCCGAAGGACGGCATATCGTAGCCCAGGACGTAAGTCCTGGGTCCGCTGCCCGAATGCCGTGAGTCCCTTCAGGGACGACACAGACTACAGATCCCTCGGGGACTAACGTCCCCTCGGGATGACAAACGTGAAAGGCTCACAACGGCGCACCTGAAGGTGCGCCCCTTCAAGACAGCGAAAAGGCCAAGTGCCAAAAGCCATTTACCTATGCCAGATAAAGAGAAGAAGCCCGAATTCACCGTTACCGACCGTCGCTTGTTCAGCTCGGAAGGTGAGATACGTCCTGATGTAGTTGAAGCCGAAGAACAACGCGAAGAGCGCGAGCAGGCGAAGCGCGAATCGCAGCAGCGCGCCAACGAAGCGCGCAGCGCGGAGCGTGCCGCAACAACCGCCGAGACCCTAAGCGACCCGGAGCCGGAGCCCACCTCTGAAGGAGAATATCCTGGGCCGCCGACCACAGACGAGCAGCGCGCATCGGCCGAAGCTTACAAGAAGTCCACAGGCCACATCGACCAGGAGATCCGTAAGGAGCTCGACAAGCATGGCCAGGGACATCGCGCGCAGGACTTCGAGATGAACTTCGAGAAGTTCCTCGCCTCGCTCTACATGAGCGCGCTGATGCAGATGGGCATGGCAGCTCCGGAGGGAGGCCAGCCGCACGTGGACCTCATGGGTGCGCGGCAAACCATCGACATCATCGGACTGCTGCAGGATAAGACTAAGGGCAACCTGACATCGAAAGAAGAGACCATGCTGCAGAACGTGCTTTACGAGCTGCGCATGGCCTATCTCGAAGTGACCAACCTCATCGCCAAGGCCCCGCCGCCGGGCAAAGGAGGCAATGGCGAGCCGCGATGAAGGCCATCCTCACTGTATTGGGCAGCGGAACTTCCATGGGCGTGCCCACCATCGGATGCGATTGCGCGGTCTGCACCTCCGAGGACCCGCACGACCGGCGCACCCGCCCGTCCATCATGGTGCAGTGGGACGGACACACCGTTCTCATCGACACCACGCCTGATTTTCGCGAGCAGGCGATTCGCGAGCGCATCAAGCGCATCGACGCAGTTCTTTACACCCACGGGCACGCTGACCACATCCTTGGGCTGGATGACGTGCGGCCACTCAGCTTTCGCCGCTCCATTGGCAGCGGCAATAAGATTCCGCTGTTCGCTACCGATAACACCGCGCAAGTGCTGCGCCAGGTCTTCCGATACATCTTCGAGGGCGACTACAAGTACGGAGGTCTCGCGCAGGTTGAGCTGAAGCCGGTGAACGGTCCGATCGAGATTTCAGGCGCAACTTTTGTTCCCCTCACCGTCAACCACGGTGAGTATCCGATCGAGGCGTATCGCTTCGGCTCCGCCGCTTATCTCACAGACTTCAGCTCGGTGCCCGAAGAAACTCTGAGCCAATTGAAAGGACTCGACATCCTGTTTCTCGATGCCTTGCGGCACCATCCGCATCCTACGCACTCCACTGTCGCGCAATCGCTTGCGATCGTGGAGCGGCTGAAACCCAAACGCGCGTTCTTCACCCACATCTCACACGATCTGCCGCACCAGGAGACCAACGCCTCGCTGCCGGCCAACGTCCGCCTGTCGCATGATGGGCTGAAACTCGAGTTCGAGCTTTAGCGAGGCCGACTATCATGCAAGTCTTCCGCAGCCTCGATGAAGTTCCCGCTGATTTCGGCCCCGCCGTGCTGAGCGTCGGCAATTTCGATGGCGTTCATCTCGCGCATCAGCAGGTCGTCAGCCACATGGCAGATCGCGCGCACGCCATCGGGGGCCAGGCCGTCGTCGTCACCTTCGAGCCGCACCCATATCGCATCCTGCGCCCGGATGTTGCTCCCAAACTGCTGAGCCCGCTTCCCATCAAGCTGAAGCTGCTGGAGAAAACCAAGGTTGATGCCGTGCTGGTGCTGCCGTTCACCCGCGACCTCTCGATGATGTCGGCGCATGACTTCGCCAGAGATGTGCTCGCCGGAACCTTGCACATGCGCGAGATTCACGAGGGCTACAACTTCCATTTCGGCCATAAAGCTCAGGGCAACCCAAACACTCTGGGGGCGCTGGGCGAAGAGCTGGGATTTGGCGTGAAGATCTATTCCGAGCAGCTTTTGCGCGGACATCACGTTTCGAGCAGCGAGATTCGCAAGCTCATTGCGCAAGGCCGGGTAGAACGGGCGCGCGCCTTGCTGGGGCGTCCTTTCAGCATCGTCTCCAATCCGGGTCGCGGGCGCGGTTACGGCACGCGATACACCGTGCCGACGGTGAACCTCGCACGCTATGACGAACTGGTTCCCGGCAACGGCGTGTACATCACCCAAATGCGCATCAACGGAGAATGTTTCAACTCAGTGACCAACGTCGGAGTGCGCCCTACGTTTGGTCCCGACTCCTTCGCCATCGAGAGCCATCTACTGAACTTCCATCCCATCGAGCTGCTGGCACAAACCGAGGTAGAGCTGATTTTCCTGAAACGACTACGCGATGAGAAAAAATTCGAGAGCGTAGAAGCTCTGAAGGAGCAGATCGGCAAAGACGTTAAGCGGGCGGAAAGGTTCTTCAGGATGGTGGAGAAGAAAGCAATTAGCATTTAGCCGCCATCACTCCAGCAAAGCCGTACACACAGCTGCTTTGTATCGGGGCACGACTTCAGTCGTGCCGCCACTGCTCTTCCCAAATGTCTTGTCATCCTGAGCGCAGCGAAGGACCTGTTCTTGCTTCCCTCGCCGAAAACATCTCCTACGGCTGCGTATCAAGGACAACCTAGACTCGTCCACTCTTCCACTGCGCACGGAAAACAGATCCCTCGCTGCGCTCGTGATGACAATGTTCAAGGGAGACGATCAAGCGGTTTTGCTAATTGCTAATTGCTAGCTGCTAGTTGCTTCCTCACCCCACCGGCGAATCGCGATGTACGACCTTCACCGGATATCCTGCCTTCGCCAGCCGCTTCTTCACTTCCTCGGCGATCATCACTGAGCGATGCTTACCGCCAGTGCAGCCGAAGGCGATTGTAAGGTAGCTCTTCCCTTCCTTTACATAATGCGGCAAAAGATAGATCAGCAGCTCCGAAATTCGTTTGATGAACTCCTTCGTCTGCGGAAACGAGCGAATGTACTTCGCCACCTTGGGATGGCGGCCAGTGAAAGGGCGAAATTCCGGAATGAAGTGCGGGTTGGGCAGGAATCGTACGTCGAACATCAAGTCGGCATCGTCGGGAACGCCCTGGCGAAATCCGAAGCTGACGCAGGAGATCAGCAGGTTGTGGTCGCGATTGCCGGCGCCGAAACGCTCGTTGATAAACGACCGCAGCTCGTGCACGTTGAATTTCGTGGTATCAATGACCACGTCGGCCGCGTCGCGCATCGGCTTCAGGCGCTCGCGCTCGGAGTGCAGCGACGACTTCACCGACTTCTGCCGGCCCAGCGGATGCGGCCGTCGCGTCTCGCTATAGCGGCGCACCAGAGCCTCGTCGTTGGCCTCGAGAAACAGAACGGTAGTGCGCAGCGAGCGCCGAATCGAACGCAACAGATCCGGCAGTTTGTCGAGCCGCGAGCCTTCGCGAATGTCGACGACCAGCGCAGCGCGCTCGATCTCCAGCGTATCGCGCACCAGCTCGGCAAAATTTTCGATCAGTCCGATCGGCAGATTGTCGACGGCGTAATAGCCGAGGTCTTCAAACGCCTTCAGCGCCGACGCCTTGCCGGCCCCGCTCATGCCGGTAATGATGACCAGCTCGCGCTGGTTGGCAGGACGGGCGGCGTGGCGGCTATCGCTGCGCGCCGTTGAACGGCTGATGGTGGGTTCGGACTTAGCGGCGCGTTTGGCGGGCATGGCTAACAGACCTAATTGCTGCAAGAGTAGCAGAGATGACGAGGGCAGTCAGCCGGGAGGGATTGGCGGATTTCATGAGTGCGGACTATTGGGCGGCGCAGGTCTTGGAGCTCGACCGACCGCCATGAACTTTTTATGATACATTGTACTTAACAAGGTACGCTATGGCCGACCACCCGCAGCCGCAGAAGGTTCCGCTGGTTTTTTATCGCTCGGCAACGGGTACTGAGCCGGTGAGGGAGTGGCTGAAAGGGCTGGAGGAAGCCGAGCGCCGCGCCATCGGGAGAGACCTGATGCGAGCACAATGGCGCTGGCCGGTAGGGATGCCGCTGTGCCGCCCCATGGGAAGTGGTCTATGGGAGATTCGGACGGACCTCGCCACAAGACGCACGGCACGGGTGTTGATCTGCCTCTACCGCGAGCACCTGGTGGCATTGCACGGTTTCATCAAGAAGACCCGAGCCACGCCGGATGAGGATTTGGCAACGGCGCGAAAGCGCCAACGAGAATTGTCCTCGAAAAGCACGGAGGAGCGATGAGCAAGAAGCACATGGGATCGAGCATTGATGACTTTCTCAAGAAGGAAGGTATTTTTGAGGAAGCGCAGGCACAGGCGGTGAAGGAAGTTGTTGCCTGGCAGCTCGCCGAGGCCATGAAGAAGAAGAAGATCTCCAAGAACAGAATGGCCATACTGCTGAAGACGAGCCGTACACAGGTTGACCGGCTGCTCAACGCGAAAGACGACATCACGCTGTCGAGCCTGCAACGGGCGGCAGCAATCGTAGGCCGCAGAGTCACGATCGAGTTGGTGTAGGGACAGTCAAGGGGTTGCCCACCAGTCTGACTTGCTCATTCGGTAATCATGATCTCGGTACTTCGCTGCCTCAAGCGCTACTTCCCCTTAAACTGCGCGGCGCGCTTCTCCAGAAACGCCTTTGTGCCTTCGTTCTTGTCATCGGTCGCGCAGACGACGCCGAAGAGCGTCGCTTCGAGATACAAGCCTTCGGCCAACGGAAGATCGAGTCCGTGGTTCACTGCTTCCATGGCATATTGAATCGCCAGCGGAGCGTTAGCAATGATCTTCGCCGCGATCGCTTCGGCGCGCGGGATCAGACCCTCGGCAGGCACAACTTCGTTCACCAATCCAATACGATGCGCCTCCTGAGCCGAGATCATCTCGCCCGTGAGCACTAGCTGCATCGCGATACCTTTGCCGACCAGGCGCGACAGGCGCTGCGTTCCGCCGTAACCCGGGATCAGTCCGAGCTTCACCTCGGGCTGGCCGAGCTTGGCCGTCTCGCTGGCCAAACGCATGGTGCAAGCCATGGCCAGCTCGCATCCGCCACCGAGCGCGAATCCGTTGATACAAGCGATAGTCGGCTTGCCCAGGTTCTCGATCGAGTCGATGATGGCTTGGCCTTTGTGCGTGTACTCCTTGGCCGAAACCGCGTTGTGCTGCGACAACTCGCCGATGTCGGCGCCGGCGACAAAAGCCTTCTCGCCTGAGCCGGTCAGGATGACGACGCGCACCTCGGCATCGTCTTTGACTGCAGCGAATGCCTGGCGCAGCTCTTCCATGACAGCCATGTTCAGCGCGTTAAGCACCTTCGGCCGGTTGATGGTGATGTAGGCAATCTGGTTTTTCTTTTCGAAAGTAAGGTTTTGGAAGTCCATATATATGTCCCGTGAGCCAGCCGCAAAGCGGCGGGATGATGTGAGTCCGGCTCGTCAGAGCCGGGTCAATACCGCGCGCAGAGTATCAAGAGCCGCGTCGGCGGCGACAGCTAGCACCAAAGAGCTACACCAAAGAAACGGTTACGCACTGCCAAAAGAGTAACCACTCTGGACTTCGCATTTAAAGACGATCTAAGCATCCCGATGCTAACGAATACCTCTGAACCTTATTTGCGAGCCAAACGTCGATTCCATGTCAATTCTGCGCGATTACTGGCCATCCTACGATGGCCCCAGGCAGCCGATTCTGACCCGTGGCGCAAATGCATGGCCCTAAAGTGCTATCACTCTCGCGAGAGATTCCCATTTTGGAACTCTTCTGTCCACTAGCGGTTCTTCAGGACCTTATCCACCTCTTCCTGACTGGTAAACGCGCCCGGGAACACTTTCGAGGGGCAGCCCTTTGCGAGCTTCTTCATTTGAGACGCCGTATATCGCTCTTTCACTTCCGCGGTGTCCACGTCCACAAGATAGCCGGAGGTGAAACCTAATTGGGGACCACAGTCGCCCGTCGGGTAAACCTCCGGTTGAAGCAATAGCTCTTTCGAACCATCGACCCACTTGATGGCGTAAAGATTGTTTCCGCGCGCTTCGCAGTAATGGTGGCGAGCGAAATCTGTCTCGACCGCCTTCGGCGCCCCCGATTCTATCGCCCGATCATTCAGGACGCGGAAGGCAAGCACATGATACGCCCCAATGAATCCGCCATCGCTCCACATTACATAGACGGCAGTTGAATCAGGGGCCCACTTGATGAGGGTTCCTGCAGAGACATCTTCCAGCACGATATTGGTCAGCAGAGCGTCCCCTGAATAGATCGATAAATTCCCATCGTCGAAAGGCGTGCTGAAAAGCTGTACGTGTTTGGAATGATCAGGCGACCACACGACAGGCTTTTTTTCGTAAGCGTCTAATGCAAAGACATCTGCCTGACAGGTGTAGTTCTGAGCAGAGCAGAGAGCGGAGCAAACCAACAAAAACATCATCGCTAGTTGCCCCCAACGCATCAGCCACTGCCTCCATCTATTCAATTCAATCTGACAACTGACCACTGACAAACGACAACTGCCCCTACACAAACTTCCCCGGCACAGGATTATTCGGATCGGAGTAATCATAGAATCCCTTCCCCGACTTGCGGCCGTACCAGCCGGCGAGTACCAGGCGCCGCAGCAACGGCGGCTGAGCGAAACTCAGTCAACGCAGCCAATTCTCGCAAACAAGCTCTGGCACGCGCGCGAATTCCCGCTCATTGTCAGTAACCATGCAATAGCCCAGGGAAAGCACTTGTGCAGCGATGAGCATATCGTTGCCTCCGATGGGTGTGCCTTCTCTCTCGAGGTGCGCACGAAGCCCTGCATAGCTACGGTCGGCCGGCGCTTCGAGGGGCAGTATCTCGATTGCGCCAAGCACCGCCTCAAGCTGCGCGCTCAGCCGCGCAGAGCCCCTTTTCGCCGAACCGTAGCGGAGTTCCGCTGCAACCACAATGCTGGTACAGACCTGTTCCTCACCAACCCTCGCGATCTGCTTCATCACCATGCCTTGGGGATGCCGAACCAGATCAGAAAGAACATTTGTGTCGAGCAGGTAGCGCATTAGAGTTCGCTGGCTTCGGGAGGTAGATCCTCAACAGTGGGGAACTGCTCATCGAGGGGCTTCAATGTGGAGAGCAATCCCAGCAGCGATTTCGCCGGGACTGGCTCCAGCGTCAGACGTTCACCTTCTTTACGCAGGATAGCGCTGTCGCCAGTCAGTTCGAACTCACGCGGAATTCTGATCGCTTGGTTGCGCCCGTTCTTAAATATCTTGACACGCTTCTCGGGACTGCTGCGCCTCACTGACATATGCTAAAGCATATGCCTAGAAGGGTTCGCAGGTCAAACACAACTTCCTTACACAAATTTCCCCGGCACTGGCTTGTTTGGGTCGGAGTAATCGTAAAATCCCTTCCCCGACTTGCGACCGTACCAGCCGGCCAGCACCAGGCGTCGCAGCAGCGCCGGCGAGGCGAAGCGCCGCTCCTTGAATTCGTCGTACATAACCTCGGTGATGTAGTACGTCGTGTCGAGGCCGACGAAGTCGAGCAGCGTGAACGGCCCCATCGGGTAGCCGCATCCTAGCTTCATGGCCTCGTCGATGTCTGTGATGGAGCCCACACCCTCCTCATACGCGCGGATCGCGTCGAGCAGGTAGGGCACCAGCAGGCGGTTAACGATGAATCCGGTCTTGTCGCTGGTGCGCACCGGAACCTTGCCCAGCTTCTTGCCGAACTCGACAGCCGTGTCAAAGACTTCGGGCGTGGTAGCGATAGTCTTCACCACCTCGACCAGCTTCATCATCGGGACAGGATTGAAGAAGTGCAGGCCGATGAAGCGCTCAGGCCGCTTGGTCGCTGTCATCAGCTCGGTGACGCAGATGGATGACGTGTTGGTCGCGAAGATCGCGTCTTTCTTTACGATCTGGTCGAGCTCCGCGTAGGTCTTACGCTTCAGGTCGACGTTCTCGATGATGGCTTCGACCACGATGTCGCAGTCGGCGAGGTCTTGCATGTTGAGCGTGCCCTTCAGGTGCGACTGCGTTTCGGTTTTTTGTTCCGCAGTGAGGCCGCCTTTGGCCGGGCCACGCTCGACTAGACGCGTCAGCGACTTCTCGATCCCGGCGAAACCTTTGTCGAGAAATTTCTGTTCCTGCTCGAGCACCGTTACGTCGTAGCCCGCCATGGCCGCAACCTGCGCGATGCCCGAGCCCATGAGCCCACAACCGAGTACGCCAACTTTTTTGATTTCCATGAATGCCCTCGTTCAGCAATTAGCAATTAGCAATTAGCAATTAGCCTGCTCATCTTTGGGTTCATGTTCGTCGTTCCTTTCTTGCTCGAACATAGCCGCCAACCAACTCTGCGGGAACCATCAATACTAGCGCCGACACCGGAGACCACGAAACGCCCTTCGCCACCATCGACGCGATTGCAATGACGGCCATGATTACGGCCACGATGCCGGCAACCAGCATATCGTTCCGACAGCCGATCATCGTGCCCCAATATCCCGCAAAAAATGCAAAGAAAACGCCGTACAAGATAGCTGCGATCTCGAAGCCCATGATGGTCGGCGCGTGCGGGTCCTGGTGCGTCGCGCGAAACAGCAGGAACACCGGCACGGCGAACACGAGGTATCCGATGATGACGCCGCTGATGGTACGCATGAAAGAAGCGTTCAGCTGTCAGCCATCAGCCGTCAGCGAAACAGTTGTCGGTGGCCACCCTTAACTGATAGCTGAGAGCTGACAGCTGATGGCTAGTTCGTATTCTCCACAATCATCGCGATGCCCTGCCCGCCGCCGATGCAGGCCGTGGCCAGGCCGTACTTACCTTTGCGACGCTTCAGTTCATATAACGTGGTAAGGACGATGCGCGTGCCGGTTGCCCCCAGCGGATGCCCGAGCGCGATTGCTCCGCCATTCACGTTGAGCTTGTCGCGGTTAATCTCCAGCTCTTTCACCACCGAGAGCGCCTGAGCTGCGAAAGCTTCGTTCAACTCGATCACGTCCATGTCATCCAGCGTGAGGCCCGCCTTCTTAAGCGCAATCTTGGTCGCCGGAACCGGCCCCGAGCCCATGATCTTGGGATCGACGCCCGCAATGCCCCAGCTCACGATGCGACCCATCGGCTTGAGTCCGCGCTTCTGCGCTTCATCGAGCGCCATCACGACAACGGCGGTTCCGCCATCCACGATGCCGCTGGCGTTGCCGGCCGTAACCGTGCCGTTCTTGCTGAACGCAGGCTTCAGCTTGGCCAGGCTCTCCATGGTGGTCTCAGGACGGCGGTGGTCGTCTTCGGTGAACATCTCACCCGTCGGCTCGCCGCGGCGATTGCGCAACGGCACCGGCGTGAGCTCTTCCTGGATTCGTCCGGCCTTGTAGGCGGCGTCAGCGCGCTGCTGCGACACCAACGCGAACTCATCCTGCTGTTCGCGGGTTACACCCTGCTGCTCGGCATAGACCTCGGCGGTAACAGCCATCGGCATATTGCAGTAGCTGTCGGTGAGCGCCACATAGAGCGAGTCTTCCAGTTTGCCTTCGCCGAAGCCGACACCCCAACGCATGCCGCGGATGACGTGCGGCGCCTGCGACATTGATTCCATGCCGCCGGCGAGCGCAACGTTCGCCTCGCCAAGTTGAATCATCTGCGCGGCGGTGACGATTGCCTGCATACCCGAGCCGCAAAGGCGATTGACGGTCAGCGCGGGAACCTCAATAGGGATGCCGGTCTTTAGCGCAACGTGGCGCGCACCGTAAATGGAGTCACTGGACGTCTGCTGCGCGTTGCCGATGACGACGTGTTCGATTTCGCCCGGCTCAACGCCGGAGCGCTGCATGGCTTCTTTGGCGGCGATGGCGCCAAGTTCCATGGCGGTGAAGTCGCGAAGCTTTCCGCAGTAGCGGCCCATAGGCGTGCGGGCGCCGTTGACAATTACGATATCTGACGATGAATTCGACATAGGGATTTACAGGATGAAGCCAGGGTTCGTAGGCAAACAATCGAGTCTATCAGCGGCGCGACAGGGGCGGCAAATCAAGAGGAAGGCGAGCCGCGGATTTACACGGATAAGCGCGGATCAGAGATAGGGCAGAACAAGTCGAAGATGCGCAGGGACCGCCATGTCGCATCATGTAGAGTTGGGAGTACAATCGTCAAACCGAGGAGCTGAATGCCGCCACCCAGCCAAAATGGCGAACAGATATTCCGGATAGAGCTCGACCGCGAAGAAGACGGTCGCTGGATCGCCGATATCGAAGCGATTCCCGGGGCTCTGGCCTATGGAAGCTCGCGCGACGAGGCGATCGCGAAAGTCGAGGCCTTGGCGCTACGTGTGATCGCAGACCGAATCGAAGAGAACGGCAAGCCGCAGGACGAAGTGCGGTTTGAACCCTGCGCGTGAGCCGCTGGCCGAGTACCAAAGCCCGACAGGTCCTCAGGGCGCGTAACAGTATTGGATGGGAAGTAAAGGCGACTAAGGGCTCCTCACATATCCAACTGATACATCCCACGCGTGGCGAATATACCTGGGCTTTTCACGAGTCAGAAGAAATCGGCCCTGTTATGTTGGCCAAGATAGCTAAAAAGACCGGGCTGACCCCCGACGATCTTTAACCCGCGACACCAGGCTTTTCCCTTTTACATTCGCATTCGATCCCGCGTTCCTGTCAATCTTCGCGGTTGAAGATCCGCGGGCCGATCTCGATGAGGCGCCACGGGATCTGCGAATCCAGAAAAAATAAGCCTAAACAACCGTACAGTTTGGCCGATATATCAAGGGCGAGGTTTTGATTCGCTATGGCCGAACTGTCAGCGCCCGTCCCGCGCCTCATGGAGTCGCTACCCGTGGCGGCGAGATGCCCTGAAACCGCGCCGGGCGACCGTCCGCGAACGCCTGTCGCTGCGGATGAGACCAGCTTCACGGATGAGCATGCGCGGCAACTGCTGGACAGGCTCAATGCGGTCAGCTCGCAAGTGGCTGAGATACTGGGAAGCATCGAGGAAGTCGCAGCCGTGGTGAAAGAGCATGGCGAGGTGTTTAAAGGTCTCAAAAAGCTGGCTTCTGAGCTACGCGACTCCTCTTCGCGAATCGATTCCATAAGCCAACAAGCAATGGCGGCGAGCGGTGAAGCTGCTATCCGAACCCGGGAATCGCTTAGCGCCGCAAACGTCGGCCTGGGGGATGTCCGCAAGATGTTGGGGTTCGTCGAAACCATGGGAAGCGGACTGGGAACGCTCGAAAAGTCCGTCGTGTCGGTTGGCGATATGTCCAAGGCCATCCATACCATTGCCAGCCAGACCCAGCTTTTGGCACTGAATGCGACCCTGGAAGCGGCCCGCGCCGGTCAGGCAGGTAAGGGATTCGCGGTGGTCGCGGCTGAGGTCAAGAATCTGGCCCGCGAGGCCGGCGCTGCTACCCAGCAGATCGATGCATCGGTGTCTCGGCTGTCCACCGATATTGGGCAACTCAACGGGCTGGGGCAGCGGACAATCGCGGCTGGCAGCGCGGTGAAGCAGGGAATCACGGTGATCAACGGAGCGCTGGACAGCTTTCACACGGCGGTCAACACCATCGCAGAACAAGACAAGGTCATTTCCGCGGCGGCCCATGAAAACGTCGGCCAATGCGAAACCGTGCTTACCCATGTCGGCCGTTTCGAACAAGGTGTACAGCTCACCATTACCAGCCTGAACCATGCGCGCGACAGAATAGGAACCGTGCTCGATCATGATGAGGAACTGATGAACATGGTCGCCGCGCTGGGGAAGCAAACCTCCGACACTCCTTTCCTGAGCTTCGTCACCGGGGCTGCGGAACGCATCTCCGAGGCCTTCGAAGATGCGGTTAACACGGCTCGCCTGTCGGTGGCAGACCTCTTCGATGACAAGTATGTGGCGATTGCCAACAGCAACCCGCAACAGTTCCTGACAAAGTTCACCAAGTTCACCGATGTGGTGCTGCCGCCGATTCTGGAATCAGCACTGGAAGTAAGTGCGGCCGTGGCATTCTGCGTCGCCGTCGATCGCAACGGGTATCTGCCCACTCACAACCGCAAATTCTCGCATCCGCAGGGAGCGGATTCCGTCTGGAATAGCGCCAATTGCCGTAACCGCCGAATGTTCAACGATCGCACCGGCATCCGTGCGGCCCGCAATACCCGGCCATTTTTCCTGCAGACCTATCGCCGGGACATGGGCGGCGGGCAGTTCGTGATGATGAAGGACCTGTCGGCGCCGATTTTCGTAAAAGGACGCCATTGGGGAGGCCTGCGTCTGGGCTATCGCCTGACATGATTCCGGCGCTCACGATTGCAAAGCGAACCGATCACATGAGTTCTCGACCCTCGCTGCCATAAAACAACTTCGCAAAAGACGCCGAATTATGGATGATGCAGGCGTTGCCTTCTCTCCCGCCTTTTCTGCCAGTCTTCGCTATTGAAAATCTTTGGGCCGACTTCGATCAGGCGCGGCAGCATCTGGAAGACTGACACCGGAGTCCAGCGCACGCCTTCGCGGGTACGGAAGCCGCGGCGGTTGAGCTCGTCGGCGATCGAGGAGTATGGGCCGTCCTGGATGGTGAGTTCCATCATCGCGACCAGCACTTCGCGCTCGTTGGCATCTTCTTCGAGGTGAGCGCAGTCGCCCGAAACCTTCAGGCCGAAGGGAACCTCAGCCTCAGCTTGTGAAGCGGCTTCGGCGTCGGCCCGCTCGCGCTCCCATTCAACAGCCACCAGCTTCCAGCCCTCGGCCGTGCGCGTTTGCAACTCAGCCTGGTTCAAGGGCCCGGAGACGGATTCACGAATTCGCTCGATCATCACCCCACCTCGCAGAGAGTAGTCTCCGACCAAGTTTGCTGCAGTTTGACTGCCAGGTAGACGAGTACCAAGTCCATGATGCGGCGAGCCTTATTTCGCAAGCAAACAATCGCTTTGTTCACTAGAGGGTTCGATTGTTCAGAATCGAACGGCGGGACCCTTTTCAGCGGGATGCAGCCCGGTTTTGAGTGTGATAGCTATTTCTCAACAAGCCTCTCGCGCTCTCTGGCATTGGGGCTGGTCATTGTTGTGTTGGAAGAATGCGCATGGGTTTCGTGGGGCGCACGGCCTTTTTCGGGGCGCTTGACTTCCGAAGGTGTGTTTCGCGAAGTTCTGCCATAAATTTTGCCCGTCGCTTAGGTCCTCCTGCATCCAGAACCTGAGCTAGCCCCATCAGTTTGGCGGACGCCAGATACCTATTCCCCCAAGCAGCCATCTCCATCAAAAGAGGAAGCAGTTCGATACCTCTTTCGGTGAGACTGTAAATGGCTTTTTGTTTATGGCTGGGATCGCCAGATTTGACGATGATCCCCTGCTTCACGAGCGTCTGAAGGCGATCGGCCAGGATATTCGACGCAATTCTCTCTGGAGACCCGATAAGCAGCTCGCGAAAATGTCTTCGGTTCATGAACATGATGTCGCGAATGACGAGCAGACTCCACTGATCGCCGAACATTTCGACCATTCGGTTCATAACGCACCCTGACCTGTGATCCTTGCGCACTCTGCCTCCACTCCGATTATGCGTTGCCTGCTCCAATGATTGTACAACTGCTTGCAAATGAGAACTGGTTGCGTTGCCAGCATGGCGCAGTCGCCGTTTCCCGGCAAAACTTGTTCCTTTTTAGAGGCCGTCGTCGTCACGACTTGGAGGCGATTAGCCCTTCACGTCAGCATGCCCAGTTAGCCGGCACAGCACGACTAGTTGCTATATGCAACTAGTTGCAAATTACTAGCACTCTCTTCTTTCTCATAGAATCGGCGTCGCTAGAGTTTGGTTTTCTGTAGATGTGCGTCCGGCTGGCCGCAATCGAGTCTGCGAATCGCTGTCATTTTCAAATAACGCTTTCGTGTAATCACGTTACGCACGAGTGGTTTATCCCGGCATTCCCTCGTGCCCCAACCAAGGCTGAGGTGCAGCGACCTGCAAGGCAGGTGGTGGCAGCTCAAATGCTTTCGTTCAGCCGTGCACGTTTCTGCTCTGAACAGCTAAACATCCGCCACTGCTTCATAAGCAGTTCCACCATGATCACTCACTTCAAATCGGCTCAGGAGGAGCTATGAATCGACTGCAGCTTTGGAAGGTAGCAGGTATCGTATTTCTTGCATGTGGTTTAACCAGCGCTCAAACCATCACCGCATTCAGTGCTCCGGGAGCGGGCACAGGCCCCGGCCAAGGCACCGGGGGCTTTGGCATCAACCCGCAGGGGACTGTGGTGGGATCCTTTCTTGATTCAGGCAACGTGTTTCACGGCTTCCAGTGCGTTTCGGGCTGTGCTTCGCCCAGCACCTTCAGCACCTTTAATGCTCCGGGCGCGGGCACAGCGGAGTTCCAAGGCACGATCACGTTCAGCATCAACCTATTCGGAGTGCTTGCCGGATATTACGTTGACGCAAACAACGTGGCTCACGGCTTCGTGACTGCTGCTCCGTTCAAGAGCTTCATCACTTTGACCGATCCCGACGCCGGGCAAGGCGCGGGCCAGGGCACTTTCGCGGGCAACATCAACCCGGGAGGGGAGGTCGCCGGATATTACGTTGACGCCAATAACGTGTCTCACGGCTTCGTCACCGCTGCGCCTTACCGCACCTTCACCTCGTTCGATCCCACGGGCTCCGCAAACACGCTTGTCTCAGTGGCCAGCGCCCTCACCCTTGAGGGGGCGGTCACGGGAACTTACTTCGACGCGAGCGGCGCGGCTCACAGCTACGTGCGCGCTGCGAACGGCACCATCACCGAATTCAATGTCAGGGGCGCAGGCACGGGCCCCGGCCAGGGCACCGAAAGCGCCAGCATCAGCGACCTGGGGGCAGCCACGGGAAACTACATCGATTCGAGCGGCGTGAATCACGGCTTCGTACGCGGTCCGCTCGGCGCCATCAACACCTTCAACGTTCCGGCCGCGGGTACAGGCTCCGGCCAAGGCACCGTACCTGAGGGCATCGACCTGTGGGGCGGGATTACAGGACAATACATCGACTCGAACAACGTGAATCACGGCTTCGTGCGGAGTCCATTCGGCTCCATTACCACCTTCGACGCTCCGGGGGCGGGAACGGCCCCTGGCCAGGGAACCCTTCCTGCGACTCCCAATATGTTTGGGGCGATTACCGGACAATATATTGACGCGAACAACCTGCATCACGGCTTCCTGCGGAACCCGTAAGCCCACTCTGGGGTAAACAGGCATCACCAGGGAGGTCGACGAAAAACTTCAGCCGTCGGTTCGCACCGGCGGCTCTTTACTGTTCAATGGTTATGGCCTATTGCGTCCGCTCGCTCAGGAACTTGCCCCAGTAGACGCGAGGAGTGCCGAAGGTCTCGGAGCAGGAGCCGCAATACCAATCGGCGCTGTCGGGGCGGATGACAATGCCTTCCAGAATGTAGCCGTCGCGCACCGGAGGGTGGACTCCGTTGAGGTCGGAGAATTCCGCGATCTTCCGCACTTCACTATTGCGGTTGCAGCGGGGACAAGTGGGCGCGTCTTTGTGCTTCATGGCTGGGTCACCGGTGAGCCAACAAGCGTCGCTGCTAGCTCACCCAACGTGCTCACCATTGTATCTGTCAATCTTCCTCCCGAGATGGTGCCTACCAGAAAAATCTTTCCTGACCGGGCGACTGCTCCCAAATCAGGATTTCTGGCGTTGGGTTGGCGCAGCAAGGTGCGACGAATCGCCGCGAACTTTACAATTGGAACTTATGATCCGATCGATCGTCTTTCCTCGCGTGCTGGGCAAATCACTGGATGACCTTCAGCCCGCGCTCACGCTGCTGCAAGCACTGGGCTTCGCCGGCGGCAATGAATGGCATGAAGGCGGAAGCCACGGTATCGAGATGCTGGCTCCGCGTGGCGGCTTCGAGCTGATCGCCGCACCCGACGCTCCCGGCGTGGAGGCGATGGTGGAAGTATCCGACGCTGATCTGGCGTACCAGATCGTGAAGAAGATCGTTCCCACCCTATCGCCGAAGGCGGGCGATACGGGCGGGGCATCCGGCGTGTCTATTCGCAAGGAGATTGGCGACACTCCCTACGGCGCGCGCTTGTTTGAAATAGAGATCAGCGGAATGCGGCTCGGGTTCATCACTTACGCGAAGAAGGCCGATGCTGCGGGAATCGAGGGCGCGCTCGACGCCAAGGGAAAGCGGTTCGCCATCATAGTCGCGCGATTCAATTCGTTTATCACCGAGCGCCTGCTCGACGGAGCGCTGCTGGCGCTTCGGCAATGCCGTGCCGATCCCAAGGACATCGCCATCGTTCACGTTCCTGGCGCGTTCGAGATACCTGGCGCAGCCCGACAGTTGGCGCAGAGCAAAGACTACAATGCCATTGTCTGCTTAGGTTGTGTCATACGTGGAGATACATTGCACTACGAAGTCATCGCCAACGAGGTGACCCGAGGCGTCGGGCAATCGGCGCAGGAGACCGGAGTGCCACACGGCTTCGGCGTGCTGACCTGCGATACTCTGGAGCAGGCGATCGACCGTGCCGGATTGAAATCAGGGAATAAAGGTTACGAGGCTGCGCTGGCCGCCGTAGAGATGGCTTGCCTGCGCGAGAAAGTTACGGTGCGTTCGACGGCCGCCATGAAGACCGCCCCATGAGCAAATCCGGAACCCGCCGCAAGTCGCGCGAGCTTGCCCTGCAAATGCTGTTTCAGCTCGACATGGGCCAGCAGACGCCTGACCACGTTCGCCGCACCTTCTGGAACGAGCGCAGGGACCTGGACGAAAAAGTCCGCGGCTTTGCCGACGAACTCTTCACCCTTGCCTCCGAGCGTGGCAAAGAGATCGACGAGATCATCGAGCGCAACGCCGAGCATTGGCGCATGGAGCGCATGGCCGTGGTTGATCGCAATGTGCTGCGCGTAGGCGTTGCCGAGTTCATCGGCTATCCGGATACACCGCGTCCAGTCGTGATCAACGAAGCGCTGGAGATCGGGCGTCGCTTTTCGACTCCCGAGTCGGTTCAGTTCATCAACGGCGTACTGGACAGCGTGGCGCGCGAGCTGGGCGAGGCCCGTAAACCTGATACTAAGCTGCCAGTGTAGTGCTAACTACGCCGCAATCTGATCACGGGTCGCGACACTCCTACCGCGACACCCGCGTCTTCGGCTGTTCATAACCACGGCTACGCCAGGCGCAACGCCGAAATCTTCATAATTCCTGCAGGGCTAACGGGCAACGAGCTCGCAAGGCTCGATTTCCCCAGACACAACTCCCTCGTGAGCTTCTGAATCATAGGTGCTTGTTCCCTTCGTCGAGAACGAGCCAATCGACGCCATGATTCTCAAGGTTCGACAAATTCAAGCGACGCTCGACGTTCGCCGGATATATGGATGGGTCCTGTTTCTATGTCTCGGTTGCATATTGCTCTAGCTTCTCTGGCCGTATTGCCTTTGTTGATTGCCGCTGGATGCGGCGGTGCTTCTAACAACTCCGGAAATAACGGGAGTGGCCCGCCGCCGAACATAACCATCGCGATCTCGCCAACTTCAGCCAGTCTGGCTGCCGGTGCGACGCAGCAGTTTCAGGCTACGGTAACCGGTTCGACCAATACCGCGGTGACGTGGCAAGTGAACGGCACCGTCGGTGGCAACACCCAGTTGGGAACCATCTCGTCAACCGGCCTGTATACCGCTCCTTCGCCGACCCAGCCGCTGCAGGTGACAGTCACTGCGGTAGCTGCTGCGGACACCTCCAAGACCGCCAATGCTGCCGTGATGGTGAGCGCTGCTGGTCCGCCACCGCCGCCGCCGCCAGTCGTGTCGAGCTTTACCACGTCCCCTAGTGTGGTTGCGCCCGGCGAGTTTGTGAATTTTGCCTGGGTCACGGCCAATGCGACCGTCTTCAGCGTTACGCCGAATATCGCGCAGGATGAGCAGACTCTTCCGTTGACTGCGACGGCCTACAGCTACAACACGACTGGCCTGGCGCAGACGACTACCTTCAGCGCCGTCGCCAGCTCCGGCTCGACTATGTCAGCACCGCTCTCCGCAACCCTGACCGTCGTTCCAGTGACCTTGAGCGCCTCGTCCAACCCGATCATGGCCGGCCAGTCGGTAACCCTGAGCTACAGCGGGCCGAATAACAACAGCACCTCATGGACGCTGAATGTCAGTGGCGGCAATCCGGTTTTGCTGGCGCCGGCCTGCAACGGCAACACCTGCATGGGCACCTACGATACCGGACCGCTCTCCGCCACGACGACCTTCTCAGTATCGATCCAAGGTCCGGCTCCCACGGGAGGCCAGGCGTATTCGCCCAATGTCGTCGTGACGGTCGAGCAGCCGACGACGTTGACGTTCTCAGCCAGCCCACAAACAGTGCCTCCGGGCGGCGCCGTCACTCTTTCGTGGACGACGATGAACGCTTCTTCGATCAGCATCGATCAGGGCGTAGGCGAAGTTCAGCCCGTAAACATGGGTTCGTACTGCTGTGTGCATCCGACGCAGACGACCACTTACACTGCAACAGCGATGTCGATTTATCCCGGCGCGCCTCCGGTCACGGCGACGGCCACGGTTACGGTGAGCAAGGGAAATCTCTCCAACCTGAACCACATCATCTTCATGCTTCAGGAGAACCGCGCCTTCGACGACTACTTCGGCGTGTTGGCGACTTATCGCGTCAACCATAATCCGCCGATCAAAGGCGCGCAGTTGAGCGACGTCAACGATCTGCATACGCTGCCCGACAACTACCAGATCTGCAATGCGCAGAATCAGTGTTTCGGTCCCTTCCATGCTCGAACCGAGTGCATTGAAAACCTGTCTCCATCGTGGGATGAAACGCACTACGACATGGATCTGGTGGGCAACGACTGGCTGAACCTGACGGATACCTCGGTGTACAAGATGGATCGTTTTCTCGACACTACCTTGTCCGGAGGCAGCGGCGACAAATACGATGCCACGCACTCGCGGCCGCTGGGATACTACGATCAGAGCGATCTGCCGTACTACTACGAACTGGCAACGCAGTTCACCACCGACGACAACTGGCACTCTCCGAACCCTGCCAACACCGTGCCGAATCGCATGTATCTGTTCTCGGCGACTTCTTACGGACACGCCTTCCCGCCGACGAAACAAGATGACCCAGCGTGGCAGCAACCGACCATCTTCCGCGCTCTGACCAACGCGGGAATTTCCTGGCGCTATTACTACCAGGACAACAGCGTTTTCCTGGCGAACTGGGCCGACTGGAACGATCCCCAGATCCAGGCCAATGTTCGCAACATTCAGGAGTACTACAACATCCTCGCCGATCCGAATGCGGACAAGCTGTTGCCGCAGGTGGTCTTCATCGAGCGTGCCAGCTCCACCGGTCTGGACGAGCATCCGGAGAACAATGTGCAGAAGGGAGCACAGGTTGTCTCCAACATCATCAATGCCCTTCTCACCAGCGCAGCGTGGCCGGATTCGGCGTTCATCCTGACCTATGACGAAGGCGGCGGTCTGTTCGACCATGTAGGACCAATTTTGGTCACGCCACCCGATGATCTGACCCCGCAGGACCTGGGGCAGAATGACACGAAAGGTCTGTTCAACGTCAGCGGATTCCGCGTGCCAGTGGTCGTGATCTCGCCGTGGTCGAGGCCACAAACCGTGATTCACCTGAAGACCGACTACACCGCAATCCTGAAACTGATCGAGGAACGCTACAATGTGCCGCCATTGACCCAGCGCGATGCGACCATACCCGACATGGCCGATCCGCAGAACGGCTTCTTCGACTTCTCGTCGCCGCACTTGTTGACGCCGCCGACGTTGCCGACGCAGCCGACGAATGGCGTATGTAACTATCAACTGGAGAGTCATCCGTAGGGCCCCACCAGTGTCCTGCCCCAGCGCCCCTTTTCGCCTGCATTGAGCAGACTTGAAGGAGCGCTGGGATGTCTGCTCGGGTTATGTGGTTGAGGCCGTTCTGTGTCTGGGCGCCTCCATTGGGGAAGATTCTTCTGTTTGCACATTAGTAATCTTCTGCTACTATCTGCCAGGTTGTCCCGTTGCACACCTTCCGGTGCAAGGGGCAAGGTACCCCCCTCCCCCACCCTGTACTTAAAATCTTGAAAACAATCAGCCGTTTTGAGGTAAGAATATAGTTGACTAATCATTTGTGCTCTGCTATTCTTCTCTCGTTATGCAAGACAACTCCCACGAACCAAAGACTTTACAAGAGGCAATCCAATACTTTTCCGACCCTGATAACTGCCTCTCGTATATGATTCCCCGCACTTGGCCGAATGGCGTAGTCACCTGCCCGACCTGTGGCCGGACTGACCCCAAGTTTCTCGCCAATCAGCGCCGCTGGCAATGCAAGAGTGTGCACCCCAAGCGGCAGTTCTCGGCCAAAGTGGGAACCATCTTTGAAGACTCGCCTATTCCGCTTGAGAAGTGGCTTCCAGCAGTGTGGGCAATGGTGAGCTGTAAGAACGGGATTAGCTCGTGGGAGCTGCATCGGATGCTGGGAGTGACCCAGAAGAGTGCATGGTTCATGCTTCACCGCATTCGCCTCGCCATGAGCGGGGAGAAGTTTGGCGGAGTCACCAAGCTGGGCAATGGTGACGGCGGGAGTGGAGTTGAGGTAGACGAAACCTTCGTGGGTGGCCGCTTCAAGAACATGCACAAGAGCAAGCGAGTCGAGTTGCAGCGCATCCGTAGTGAACAGCGAGAAACCGATCTGCACATCGGCAAGACCATCGTAATGGGAATGCTTGACCGCGATCTGCGGCAGGTTCGTGCGACCATCGTTCCCAACGTCCGGCGCGACACCTTGCAGAGTGAAGTCTTACGCGCTGTGAAGTACGGCTCCAACGTGTTCACCGACGAGTGGCCGGGATACAACGGACTGCACTCTCGCTTCGTGCATGACGTGGTGAACCACATGGAAAGCTACGTCAACGGCCAAGTACATACCAACGGAATCGAGAACTTCTGGGCGCTAATGAAGCGCACCTTGAAGGGAACCTATGTGTCTGTAGAGCCCTTCCACTTGCAGCGGTACGTTGACGAACAGGTATTCCGTTTCAACCATCGTGGCGGGAAGAAGAAAGACGACCGCGTTACCGACGCGCAGCGATTCTCGCTGGCGATCTCGCAGATTGTGGGGAAGCGGCTTACCTACAAAGAACTCACCGGAAAGACTGGCGACACGACGCCTTTCTAGTCCGTATCGGAAGAAGCGGGGGCCGAAGTCTTAGGCTTGGGGCCTCGCTTCGGTTTCCCCGCATTGGCGATCTTCTCTTCGGCCAACATCCGATTCAGGTCGGTCTTCGATACCTGGAGAATCTGCTTCATTGCGTTGTCGAATCTCGTGTACTCAGGCGAGTGCTTGGGACTGGACTTCATGCGCTCATCATAGCGCGAACGGAGAAGAGTCGGTAAGGTCTGGGCGTATACTAGGCGGAGAAAAATCAAGCAGACAGCAAAAGAGCGGCCTGCCAGCCGCCTTCGCTGAAACTATCGGAGCTCAATCCAATGGTAACACGTAAGGTGTGCCCATGCGATGGTTTCGCGGTCTGTTCGGGGCTCTTCTAATGCTATCTGGCATCGCGCGCATCGTGTCGGCATATCATGCTGATTTCTGGGTAAATGTCATCATCGGAGGAACAACCCTCGTCGTTGGCATAGCGGTTCTATGGCTCACCATTATCCAAACTCTTGCAGCAAAACGTCACGAGAAGAAGGAACAGCGCCGCTCACAAGAGATAGAAGACAGATTGCGACAACTCACCGATTTGATATCCACGGGGCAAGCCTTGCAAGACCGGCCACCATCCCAAGTTGGACACGCACTAGGTAGTTCTGAGATCGACAAATGGATGACATTCGTAAAAACTTGGGTTGCGGAGACGAGTCAATTTCTGAAAACTTGTACGCCGCAAGCATCGGTTGCATTTATGGATGACGCTGGCTCTTGGAGATGGACAACGGTTATCCCTCCAGGAATCGCCATTTCCGCCCAAGATGAATTTCGAGTGCTCGGGCATAGGCTAGAGAATCTCCATTCCATCTTGGACAATTGCCATACTTATTTGTGACCATTGGTCTATATCTGAACCCCGTCAAGCAGTACACTTCCATCCATGAAAACAACTGCCGCACTTGCTGTGGCCGTGCTCTTTCTCGTCGCAGTCTCATCCGCTCAAGATCATGCGCCAACCGTGGAACAGTGTCGGGCAGATCAAAGCCTTTGGTGGGAGCAATTCAACACGCGAGAGTTGATATCCAAACTCTCGGCCCGAAAGCTCAGCCAACGGAGCGGAGAAATGCACGACTGTGCCGCCGTTGACGAAGAGCATCGCAATTCTTACGAGCGGTTGGGTGCTATGTTTCAAATGGAATTCGAACAGCGACTTCTAGATTTCGTGACTAGGCACGATCTGATGGAGAAGTTTCTGTCCGAAGACGCTGCCGGAAAGCGATAATCTATCTGCGCTTAACTACACCTAAGTTCTCGCAAGTTTCAGCCAAGGTTCGTTCTCCGTAAATCCCCCAGTCTGACTCCACCCAAATCAACTTCCGCAGTGAAGTGCGATGGCCTTCAATCGCTCGGGTTTCATCTGGGTCATCCTTTTGCACCTTGCGAACTTCGTAAGCCAAGAAGTCAGCGGCCTGTAGTTGCACAACATTCGGCGGTCTGTCAGGTTTCGGTAGCGGAGAGCGGAAAATCGGTTCCGCGAATCGGGCCTTCACCATCGCTTCGGTCAGCTTGCCCCGCTTTGGAGTTCCATCATCGAAGATAATTTCCAGCGGCTGCGGAGATTCCTGTTTTCGTGCCCACTTACGCATTTTGACACAGCAGGTCAGACCAGCCAGCGCGTATTCATTGCCGAAGTATTCTTTCGCTCGGTAAACGGTATTGACGCGAGCGAAGACTGCATGAGGGACAATGGACACAAACCCTATAGCTGCGGAACCGCCAATGACTCGGCACGCAGCAGACTGGAAATCGTTCTTAATCTCCGGCTGTTCCTTCCACGGCGCATACACTCCGTTGAAGTGGGATAGAGTCTTCATGTCGAACCAAGGAACTTGAAACGCGGCCAGCATCTGCTCCCACTCTTCTGCGAAAACCCGCCACCGCTCTACGGTGGACACCCAACCAGCGACCACGGTATAGCCGTGATCTACTCCACCGGCGTCATCAAAGTAGCCAGTCAGCATGGCGAAAAGAGTATTTTCCCCCGCGTTAATCGCCGCCGCAATATGTTGCAGCGCCCTGTCACGGCACCCCGAGCTTACCAGAGTTTGATTAGCGTTGTATATTCTTACCCGTTTTGAAAGAATCTCCGCAAAATCTTGAGCGCGTGAGAGTTACAGGTAAAATATTCCGGAATAAGGACTTAGGTGAGATTTTCGTCGGGATGGAAGGGTTGGACTATTTCAGAAGTGGTTAACAGCGGCCAACTGGCGCTATGACGGCGTGATTGGGTCACGCATCCTCATCAAAGAGCAAAGAAGCGGAGGGAGACAATTCTCCCTCGTCCTCAAGGTTGCAATTGTACGCAAGCGAGGGCTGGGCGCCAAGCGAGTTCATCACAGATGAGTGTGATTAGCCGCCGTAAGTTTAAAGACCTTAACGGTTTTCGGATCCATCAGTGACTTCGTGGTGCGTGCGGCTCTAGGTCCCACTCATTCCAACCGCAGGAATGAGTGGGACGCCCGGCATGGGTCAGCCATGACAGGACGGCAGTAAACCTTTTCGATTGTTTGATTTTTGGTGCTCGGCGTGATACTGTGAAATATATATCACAGGCTGGAAGCGTCGGGCATCGGTTAAGCCCAGCGGACTTATAATCCGCTGACTGTCGCAGGTCTTGAGGGTTCGACTCCCTCCGCTTCCGCTGACTTGCATTTTACACCTACTTGCCTCATTGTGTTCAGTCTCCTTGAAATTAATAGAGGACGGTGCTATCTTCCGCTGTGCAATAAACGTCACAGTGTAGAGTGCCGATATATGCTTTGGCTGCGACTTTACGAGAATTGCGTCGCTTTGAGCGGGGGAACGGCAAGGTTCCCTTCGATGACTTCATGGACACGCTTGAAGGCAAGCCCGCCTATGAAGAGATCATGCTTAAACTGGACAAGGTCGAGCGAGGCAATCTCGGAGACGCGAGAAGCGTCGGCGAGGGAGTGACCGAGTTGGAGGTTGATTTCGGACCGGGTTATCGCATTTACATCGGCTTGATTGGAAAGAACGGAGAGATCGTGGTTCTCTTACATGGTGGCCCCAAGGGAAGCAAAAAGAACCAGCAAGACGATATAGAGACAGCCCAGCGTTATTGGAAAGAGTGTGGCAATGAGCCCGACCAAAAGTTATAGCTCTTGGAGAAACGACAAACTCGCGGACCCCGAACGAGCCGCGCGTTATCTTACTGCTGCATACAAAGAATCAACAGAAGCCTTCGTCCATGCCCTGAAAAATGTAATTCAGGCTCACCCTGTCTCTGCTATTGCCAGACAGGTAGGCGTGTCACGTGAGAATTTGTACCGAACAGAGAACCCCACAATCACGACACTTCGTCCCCTGTTACACGCGCTTGGAGTAGATATTCCAGATTTTGTTGCGATTAAGGGCGCAGTCAAAAGCTCGCCTCCTTCTGCGGTTCCAGCACGACTCCGAACTGGTAATCCCCAGAAGCGTGGAACACGTGGAGCTATCGAACAGCTTGAGTTTAAGTTTGAAGCACCGTTACACATCACTGGCTCATATGCGGGAGCTAATGTTCCACCAATAGCTCCCACCAACAACATTGTCGGATTTAGAGTGACTTCCGTTACGACCCAAGCTGAATTAGGGTCTCCTTATCCCGAACTGGCGATAGCGGATGCTCTAGTACCGGCATATATGATCGATGCCTTGACGCGCAGCGAGGTTAGAGCGCATGAATAAATTGGAACCGAAAGAGCCACAGCAAACCGGAATTGAGTTTAAGCGAGATCAAGATTTTTTGAATCGGTACGCAAACAATGTACAACTCGATGCAAGCACCTGGGACCTTAAGATTGTGTTCGGTCAAACTGACCCATTCCTCGGAAGCAACGTTGTTGTTCAACATACCGCCATCACGTTGCCTTGGAACTATGTAAAACTGCTCTCCTATCTCTTGCAGGCGAATGTAGCAGCGCGAGAGGCTGAGGATGGGCATATTCCGGTTCCCCCGAAGATTATTCCTGCCCCTCCAGCGGAACTTCCAGCGGAGGTTGTTGGACGTTTGAAGTTTCCAGAGGAAGGCATTAAAGCAGTCCATAAAGTCTGGGATGAATTCGTTGCAGCTAATCCGGAAATCAACGGATGATGGACAAACGACAATTCGAGAAGGTTCCCCAAACGGTACCCCGCGAGCAATTCGCCCGCATCTTGGGGAACCTGATATCTGGTGGGTGGCCCGGGCAACGCTCACGTGGGTGCCCCCTTTCGGCTGCGCTCAGGGCAGGCTAACCGTCGGTTGGTTGGGCGGGGGTTTTCTCTTAGTCTCATCTGCGGAACGATGCCCATCGCCAACCGCTTTCTCCACGTCCACTCCGACTCAATCTCCACCACGCTGGGCTCGCCGGGTGCCCCACTCATTCCATCGTTTGGAATGAGTGGGATGTCACACTGTCGGCTCCCCGCGAAATCACAGACATTATGTCACGTACCTGTTTAGTCTCATGGTGTGACGGCAGGTCTGAAGCGGTTATTACCTCGAAGGCTCTATTCACTTCATCACGTTTAGCTGCTATCGGCGCCAGCAGCATCTGGGCACGGCCTCCCGACGCGACCTGTTTCTCGATGTCCTAGAGCAGACGCGGCGGCGTTACGGCTTCGCTCTGCTGGGCTATGTGGTGATGCCGGAACACATTCATCTACTGATGACTATGCCCGCCGTTGGAGATCCGTCCGTGGTCATGAAAGTCGTAAAGGAACGGTTTACCCGATTGCTGCGAAAGCGCGAGGACTTCACCGGCCCAATGTGGCAGAAGCGGTTTTACGATTTCAATGTTTGCACCGACAAGAAGAGAGTCGAAAAGCTTCGGTATATGCATCGGAATCCGGTGAAACGAGGCCTGGACGATAGCCCTGAAAAATGGGAGTGGAGCAGTTTCCGAGTTTACTTGCATGGCGAAAAGGGACTGGTCGAGGTTGATCCTTGTCCTTGGAAGTTCACGGTTCGGGAATCCCACTCATTCCAACCGATGGAATGAGTGGGGCACCCGGGGAAGTTCACGGTTCGGGAATCCCACTCATTCCAACCGATGGAATGAGTGGGGCACCCGACGCAGCTTCGCGCTTCTACTTCGGCAGCACAGTCACCAGGTCCGGAGCGACGACATTGCTGTTCGCGTCCTTCAGTCCCGGTGAAATCTCCTGGGCATCGGAGAGCGAGCTCAACTGAATGCGATGTACGCTGCCGTCGTAGGCGCCGACGTAGAGCTGCGAGCCATCGAGCGTCAGGCCACCGTTGTAAGCAATCACTCCGCCGGTCAGCGGAATGGCAGCCGGGGTATTGGTTGTCAGATCGAAGGTGAGCACCGAACTTTGATCGGTAATGATCCAGGCGCGGTCGCTGCCAGAGCTGACCAGCAATTGCAGCGGATTAAAGCTGCCGGCTCCCAGATCGTAGCCGGTGAGACTGCTGCTGGCCACAGTCGGGCAAGTGCCAGTGGGTTGGGTCGTGGTTATAACGTCGATTTGCGGAGCGTCGACGGCGACGGCGCCTGTCGCATTCGGTAAGTGCGCCACCAGCGTGGGATTATTGGCAGTCAAGGTTTGCAGCTCGCTCTGGTTGCAGGTTGAGCGGACATCAATTGATTGCCCGGCGCTGCTGCTGATGTACGTCAGTGAACCTTGTGCCGATACGTCGATGCCGTTCGGCACCGAGTTCAGTTGAGTAGTAATAATCGGCACCGTGTAGCCGAGACGCACCATGGCCTGACCGATCAGCGACATGGACCATTGATCATCGGGCGTGAGGGCTCCCGCAGTCGCAGGGTTCACGCCGGTTGCCACGTTCTCTGCAAGAGAAGCGTTGAAAAGGTACGTGGCAAAGCCGGCCGGATCGGAAACCAGCAGCAACGAACCGTCTCCCGATACCCCCAACACCTTCCCGTTGAAGCCCAAGGTAGTCACCGTGGCCGAGGCAGGGTTGTACTGCATCACACCTGCATCGGAGCCAAGATAGACGTTTGAGCCGTCGGGGCTGGCAACGATGGAGTTGGGATAGTTGGGCAGAGTTATCGGGGTCCCTACTACATTGGTCACCACAGGGATCGGAACCATCGTCAGCGACTTGGTGCTGGCCGCGTACACGGTATCAGGACTCTGCCCTGCCACCGTCGCAATTGCCACGTCGTAAGAGTATTGGGGCGGAAGGTTGACGTTGCAATTGGGGGTAATGCAAGTCGCCGTCACCGAGGTCGTTCCCGGGCCCACGCCGGCGATGGTGGCGGTGGCGTTACTGGGGGTGATGGCTGCCGCTCCGGCTTGAGAAGTTGCCCAGGTCAGGTTGGGCTTGATGCTGGCGCCCTTGCTATCTAAAACGTCGGCAACCAGGTTCTGCGTCTGTCCTCCGGTGAGAGTGAAGTTCGTATTCGAGCTATTGGCGTCGTGCACGACTATCGATTGCACAGGACAGACGGTGAAAGGTGTGCCCACGCTGTTCACGCCGGCAACACTGGCGAACAGCGAGGTTGCCCCCGGGTTCTGCGCCTCCAAGCCGGTAGTATTATTCAGCGCGGTGACCACGCTGGCAGTTCCAGTGCAAGTGGCTGTGCCGCTGCTCAAGGTAGCGGTAGTAGGCGGCTGCACAGCTCCGTATCCCGAGTTGGTAACCGTAAGTTGGGTTCCGCTGTTGATGGTGTTGGCGCCCGTCAAGGTAACCGTTGCGGTGGCACCGATCACCTGATCGACTCCTACCGTGGTCAGTAGTTGGGTGACGACGGTAGCCGTGCCGCTACAAGTCGCGGTGCCGTTGCTGAGTATGGCCGAGGTCGGCGCAGTGGTTCCGCCCCCGGTTCCCGGGCTGGTAATCGTGAGCTGAGTTCCGCTGGCGATGATATTGGTGTCACTCAAGGTGACCAGGGCGGTGGCGCCGATTACGCTGTCAAAACTTGAGAGATTGCAGGTCTGGCCCGCGACTCCGCTGATGGCACCACCCGAGACATAGGTTGGGCTCTTCGACTGCTGATCGTAAGTGGGATTGATGCCGGTTCCACCACCAACACTGAAGTCGATGAGATTACAGGTCTGGCCTTTGCTGCCAGTGATGGTGCCGCCTCCGGTATAGGTCGGACTGTTGGTGGTGGAGGAGTAATGCGCATCGACTCCGGCAGCGCTGGCGACCACCGTTCCATCGCCTGATCCGAAAACGAACGGGCCCACCGTCGAAGTAATGTCGCAGGGTGCAGTGATCGAACAACCTTGCGCCGAGGTGTTGTAGGCTAACCCAGTCGGGTTCAATATCGTACCCATGCTCTCGCAGTCGCTTAGTGGCTGAATCACCACGCGATCCACCTGCTTGTGCACGTATACGGTCGCGCTCGCCTTGGCGGCGCCGGAGGTGACGGTGATGGTGGCCTGGCCATCGCCATTGGGAGAGCAAACGATGGTGTCGGCATCGAACTGGCCTCCGCATACATCCCCGGCGCTGGAAATCGAGGCCAGAGCCGGATTGCTGCTGCTATAGGTGAAGTCGACGGCGACGACGGTGCCAGTGCCATCAACCGCGGTAGCGGTGATGCTCAAAACCTGGCCTTCGTTCAAACTCAAACTGGAGGGGCTGAGCGTGATGGCTGCCGCCGTCGGCGTCTGCACGCCTGTACTGCTGCACCCTGCAATGAAAGCCAAAGCAACCAGAGATAAAAGTGCAGCCAAATACCGCGCTGCTGAGAACTGCCGCATGCACCCTCCCCGCACAGCAACTGGCCGGCGGAAAACTTAGGATCGTGAGGTAGAAGAAGACTTCAGTGTAGAAGTAACCCCGAATTTCAGCAAATTGTGCGCCAGATTGGTAGTGTCTCAGTTTGAATAGGGATGCGTCCCTTTCGCGCGTCGGCGCGAATCGGCACGCCTGGATCCCTCGCTGCGCAAATGAA
Source organism: uncultured Acidobacteriaceae bacterium (assembly GCA_963846795.1). Taxonomy (GTDB): domain Bacteria; phylum Acidobacteriota; class Terriglobia; order Terriglobales; family Acidobacteriaceae; genus CAVVDY01. The sequence continues at coordinate 165,993 of CAWJXJ010000004.1, read as the reverse complement.
GCTTGCTCGGGATGACACCCAAACTGAGACACTACCGCCAGATTGGTAGTGTCTCAGTTTGAATAGGGATGCGTCCCTTTCGCGCGTCGGCGCGAATCGGCACGCCTGGATCCCTCGCTGCGCAAATGAAGCTTGCTCGGGATGACACCCAAACTGAGACACTACCGCCAGATTACAGGCGTCATCGGCGATCCCGGGATCAAGAACTCGATTAGCGACGTTAGGTCTGGCGCGAGCCATTAGCCTGAGCCAATCGCTTCGCAATAATGGAGTAGGCTGCGGAATTGAAGGCCATCCCGATGTGCGTGCCCGCAACTTCGAAATCCTGCCCCTTCTTTTCGGTCATGCAGAAGCGCCAGTCGACGACGCCATCGTGACGTGTATAAATCGCGGTCTGGAGCATGGAGTCGGGAACCTTGCGGCGCAACGAATCGACGAAGTTGCAGGTGCAGCGTCCGGTGTAGCACTGCGGCAGCACCCCATCCCCGTGCTCCTGCAGGATGCGCAGGCGGACCACTTCAGCGGCATGAATGATTCGGCGATGCACCACCGTTCCCCGGATGGGTGAGGCCAGGGTTGTCAAAGAAGCGATGTCCTTCGGCCGGGCGCCGGCAATCGAGCGCGCAATCAGGCCGCCCAGGCTGTGGCCAATGAGATGGACTTTCCCACCCGTTTCATCGAGTGCCTGCTTCAGGGTTTCACTCAGACGGCGTTGTATCAGCAGATTGGGGCAATCGGCATTAATACCGATCCCGGAGAAATACGCCCGATAGCCAATCCGAGCAAGCCAACCGCGGAGTTCGTTCAGATAAAGGTCGGTACCCAGAAAACCCGGGATGATAACTACGCCCGAGCCATCGCCGCGGGGTACGCCATATCCGTAATAAACGGGAGAAGCGTGCAGCAGGAGAACCTCTGCCCCGAAAAGCGCTTCGGTCCAAAGGGACACCTCGGAGGTGGATTGAAATTGTTGTTTTGCGTTACGAGGCTTGGATTTCGGAGCCAGTGCTGCCGTTTCTGATCGCAATGTTGTCCCGGTTCGGCCTATCTCGAGCAGGTTACGGCGAAGTGCTCTGGCAGGCTGAAAATTCCCGCGAGGAATTATACTTCCCCGTTCGCAGTGGAAACACTATCACGTTGGAGGAATTTTTCTGGATTTTAGTTGGCCTTGGGCTTCCTTCTTTTAGTGGCCTTACCTGACGCAGGCTTTTGCAGGCGAGCTTCCAGTTCCGCCACCTGCCGACGAAGCATCTGCAGCTCCGTTTCTGGTTCTGCCTTAGGCGGCGGCGGTCCGCCGAGAAATTTCTTCATCATCTCTACCGGCGACAGAATTGCAGATTGCACTTCTCCCAGCCGGTTTTGCACCGCGCTCTGCACCGTCTGATAGGTCTCAAACGCCGACTTCAGGTACCACATGATGAATTCCTGCCGCACCTCGTCGGAGGCGACGATGAGTTGGCGCAGCAGTTCGAGCGGCAGGCCAGTCGGTTTGTCGCGCGCATCTTCGGTAATGATTTGGGTCAGGGTGACGCGAGTCAGATCTTGCCCGGTCTTGGCGTCAACTACTTGCACATCTTTGCCTTCCCGCACCAGGGCGGCGATGTCGTCGAGATTCACGTAGCGGCTGGCGGCGGTGTTATACAGCCGACGATTACTGTACCGCTTGATGACCACGGTGGAAGCTTTCATGCAAACCCTTCATATTGCGGTGCATACAACGCAAAGAATATCTTGACACAACTTCAGCTAAATCATATAGTAAAGCCAATGCTGCAATGCAGCAAATCGGAGGTTCTAATATGCCAGTCAATGTAAAAACCGAGACCTCCCGGACTCATCCAAGGGAGTCGTCTTTCATGTCCATCATGGCGGGCTGGGCTGAGCAGGGTGTCCAGAGCATCTTCGCCACGCAGCGCATCCTGCTGGACCTGGCGATGCGCCAGAATGAAAACGTCATGCATGCGGTACGGGAGCAGCTCAGCGATCCGGATTACTGCCCCGCCGCAATTATCACCGAAGCCGCCGGAGACGGCATCGCAAACTTCATCGCAGGCCAGAAGCTGCTTCTCGAACTGGGCAAGCAGCAGCACGAAATCCTGATGGAAGGGGTCAAAGAGCGGGTCGGCGGTTGGCCGGCGGCGCAGACTATGACCAGCCTGCTGCAGCGCAGCGTCGAAACCTTCCTCCACATGCAGGACGAGTTCCTGAACATTGCAGGCAGGGGAACGAAGGGCTGGGTGGAGTCGTTCAAGGAAGGCAAGCCCTACGAATACGAGCACATGGTGACCATGGCGCGCGAAGCCCTGGAGAACTTCATGAAGACGCAGAAGCGCTTCCTGGATGTCATCTCCGAGGAAGCCAAGGGCAAGGGCGAAGAGCCAATGAGGAAGATGAAAAAGACAGAACTGGCGGAGCTGGCCAAGCAGGCAACGGACTCCTTTATCGAGGCCCAGAAGAGCCTGATCGACTTGGCAGGCAAGCAGGTGAACGCCAATGTAAAGACCGCCGGCAAAGCGGTGAAACTGCTGCGTCCCTTTCCGTTCGTTCCCGTCGCCGAGATGACGCGGGAAGGCGTGAAGAGCTACGTCGATGCCCAGAAGGCGCTGATGAATACGGTGGTGAAGCCGGCGGTTGAGTACAAGGCCACTAAGCCCGCGCAGCGCAGGAAGCCGAGGACCCGGCCCAGGGCGGTAGCAACTATCGCCTGAGACGGCTACGAGAAGGGCACTTTCGCCCAGGCGGACCGGGTATATCTGGCCTACAGCCGAAGTAACCGCTTCGTCTCCAGCGCGCGCCAACCGCGCGTTCTGAGGACCTGGCTTCTGGAGCTGGTTCCCGGTCGGCCGCGCGCATCCTGTTCCAGTGCGCGCAACTGAGGCAGTGCCCTTCTCGGGCTTCCGTACATTATTCAATGCGACCGCCACGCCGGCATGGCGGCCGCTCCCACGTAGTAACATTCGGCACAGGCCGGGGCAGCGACAGCTAGAACGCGTCGCGCATCGGCGTCCCAATCGACGGGGTGGAGCACACCTTCAGGTGTGCGTGTCGGGATGCTTGGAACCTATCCGCGCTTTAGCGCCTGAGGTGGTTTGTTCGGTTTACCTCAGCGGCTGAAGCCGCTTTTTGGAAAAACATGTGAAGCTGCGCCGCTGATGCGGTGCTCCACCCACAATACATTTCCAGAATTCCGGCCAATAAACGCTATGCCACGCACCGCAACCAAAATCCAGCTCACCCCCGACACGCTAAAGGGCTTCGAGGCCTACGTACGCGAGGCTGAGACAGCGATGGAAGAGACTCTGCCCGACCATACGAGGTTCCTCTGGTCTGACCGCGACCCGGTTCGCGCGCGGCAGGTCCAGGCAGGTGACATCGTGGCGCAGTTCTGGTCAGGCAGCGGGCCGGGACGAGTAACCAGCGGTCTGATCCATGACTGGATTGGAGCGGTCTTCACCCCAGGTGTAACGGTCGAGGCGACGCTCGCGCTGGTGCAGGATTACGATCACCACCAGGACATCTACAAACCCGAGGTATTGGTTTCGAAACTGATGAGGCATCGCGGCAACGACTTCGAAATTTACCTGCGGCTGCTGAAGAAAAAGATCCTGACGGTAGTGCTCGACACCGTTCATGACGTGCAGTATCGCTCAATCGATGCAAAGCGCTGGTTCTGCCGCTCCTACACCACCCGCATTGCCGAAGTAGAGAATGCGGGTACGGCGAAGGAGCGGGTGTCCCCTCCTGACACCGGATTTGGGTTCCTGTGGCGGCTCTATTCCTATTGGCGATTTCAGGAGCGCGATGGCGGCGTGTACATCGAGTGTCGCGCCATGTCATTGACCCGCGACGTACCTTTTGGTCTGGGATGGGTGATCGAGCCGATCATTCAGAAGCTTCCCCGTGAATCGCTGATCCACACCTTGGATTGCACCCGCCGAGCCCTGCTTGCGCGACTGACCTGAACGCCAACCTTCAAAGCCGACGTGCAGCACCTCTGAAATCGTTTTTTTTGGCCCACGTCAAGTCGCGCCATAAGAACGAAGTTCGAGTGACCTGACTCACATTCAAATGTGAGCTGCGCTCTTGGAGGCATACCTCCACCAATGCTCTAGTAGTAACTGTCAGATACCACCATCGGCCGAAGCGAGGTAGGAAGTATGGGATTCCGCGAATGGTCCAAGTCGGAAGTGGAATACGGCCGAAAAGTTCTAGGTTCTGGGCTGGAGGGAGCTCGTTCCGGCCGAGAAGCATTTCTTAATGGAAGACCACTGAATACGTTTCTTAGCGAGTCAGTTCGTGAAGCATTGAAACCCGCCGCCTTGGGAGTGTTCATCGGCTTTTTGAGCAGCTACCGTTATCCCGGAAAGCGGCAGAGATCGATTGGCACGGGGCTTGGGATTAGTTCACTGTACGGTGCCATTGGCTTTGTCACAGGCTTTGCCTGGGCCAGTCGTCGCCTGACGGCAAACATGGCTTACGAAGTTCGGCGTAACGTTGACCGCACCCGTGACGAGCATTGGCTGGAAGAGAATCCCATCGACTACGCATAAGAAGACGAGGGATTGGTCCAACGCTCTGGTTCTCGACTCTCGCGAAAACCGGCTGCATTAAGAATGAGCGTGCTTCCTGGTTGGTAACAACTCCCTCGGCTGAGTGCGGGGGGCAGCAATGATTGCTAATGAAGCGGCGCAGCGGGCACAGATTCCGCCGGCCGCATCGGACGATCTCAGTAAAGAGAGAATGGCGTACCTTGAGAACCTGGTCCATCAGGCCAGGCTTGCCTCGGCTGTTTTCACGCAGTACACCCAGGAAGATGTCGATCGCATAGTGAAGGCCATGGTGCTGGCCGGGCTGGCGCAGGCCCAATATTTGGCGCGCCTGGCGGTTGAGGAAACCCGGCTCGGGGTGCTGGAAGACAAGGTCATCAAGAACATGGTGGCCACCGAATTTGTATACAACTATGTGCGCGACAAGCGCACAGTAGGCATCATTCGCGAGTTTCCCGAGCGCAATCTGCTTGAGATCGCCGAGCCGATCGGCGTCATCTTTTCGCTGCTGCCGATCACGAACCCCACTTCCACCGTGCTCTTCAAGTGCATCATGGCCATCAAGACGCGGAACGCGGCCATCTTCAGTCCGCATCCGCGGGCGTGGCGCTGCTGCTCCGAGGCGGTCAGGATCATGTACGAAGCCGCAGTCAAGCATGGTGCGCCCGAGGGCGTGTTCTCCTGCCTGGAATCGCACACCCTGATCGACAACGATTACCTGATGCACCATCCCGATGTCGGTCTGATTGATGCCACCGGAGGGCCGAGCGCAGTCAAAGCCGCTTACAGTTCCGGCAAGCCGGCGCTGGGGGTAGGCGCAGGCAATACACCCGTGTACCTGGAGAAATCTGCCGACCTTAAGGCGGCCGTCGTCGACATCATCGTCTCCAAGACGTTCGACAACGGAACCATTTGCGCCTCGGAACAAACTGTCGTCATCGACGACGAAATCTACGATCGCACGCTGAAGACTTTCGCCGACTTGGGTGCGCACATCTGCAATGAAGAAGAAGTGAAGTTGCTGGAGCGCACGGTCATCGATCCCCAGACCGGATTCATGCAGCCCATGGCGGTCGGACAGAGGGCGAAAGACATCGCGCGCTTTGTCGGGCTATCGGTAAAGCGGGACACCAAACTTCTGATTGCCCCGATTCAGGGCGTCGGCCGCGAACATCCATTATCAGCCGAGAAGCTGTTTCCCGTGCTCGCGGTGTATCGCGCCAAGTCTACAGATGAGGCATTGCGCGTTTGCATGGACGTAATCCACGCCGGCGGCCTGGGGCACACGGCAGTCATCTTCTCGCGTAACGAAGAAGTCATCCGGAAGTATGGCGAGGTCATCAACGCCGGACGCATCATCGTGAATTCACCGGGCTCGATCGGCGCGCTGGGCGCGGTTTATAACGATCTGGTGCCGACCTTCTCCTTCGGCTGCGGCACCGGCGGCGGCAACAGCACCACGGATAACGTCAACGTATTTCATTACCTCAATATCAAGCGCCTGGCCCGAAGGACCCAAAATCACATGTGGTTCCGCGTTCCCAACCAGATCTACTTCAACATGAACGCCATCGAGAACGTGCGCCAGTTTCCCTCGCGTACCACCATCATCGTCACTAATGCGCCGCTGGAAAAGATCGGCCACGTTGATGTCGTCCGGCGTTATCTGCCGCCAGAGACGCATGTTCATGTGATGGTGATTCCTGATGCGGAGCCCGACGTGAAGGTCGTGATGCACGGCGTGGAGGAGCTCAATTTCTACAAGGCCGACCAGATTATCGCGCTGGGAGGCGGTTCCGTCATCGACGCCGCCAAAATCATGAAGCTGTTATACGTCTCGCCTGACGCTGATCTGGAAGAACTGGCTGCGCCGTTCCTCGATTTGCGCAAGCGGGTGGTGCAATTTCCTCCGCAGAAGAATGGCCCGGTGCGGCTCATCGCGGTTGCCACCACCAGCGGCACGGGCAGCGAGGTCACTCCTTTCGCGGTTATGACCGACAAGGAGCACGGGCGCAAGGTGACGCTCGCCGACTATTCGCTTACGCCCGACGTGGCGATTGTCGATCCCCAGTTCGTGCTGTCGATGCCGAAGGGGCTCACTGCCGATACGGGCATCGACTGCCTCACGCACGCGCTCGAGGCCGCGGTTTCCAATTATGCTTCGCCCTACACCGATGCTAACGCCATGCAAGCGATTCGGCTGGCGTTCAAGTACCTGCCCATCGCCTATGAAAAGCCGGCGGATGAAGAGGCGCGCGCGATGATGCACAACGCCGCCTGCATTGCGGCGATGGCGTTTGCCAATGCGTCGGTAGGAGTGAATCACGCGCTGGCACACGCGTTCGGCGCGCGCTTCGGCGTGGCGCATGGCCGGGCTAACGCACTGATGCTGCCGTACGTCATCGCGTACAACGCGGCTGTCCCCGCCAAGTTCATGGCTTCCCCGTTCACCCAGGGCTATGTAGCGCACAACAAGTACGCCACCATTGCCGACTTGCTCGGGCTTGGCGGCCAAACCGTGGAAGAAAAGGTACAGAAGCTGATTGCAGCCATCGAGGAGTTGCTTGACCGTCTAGGGTTCCCGCGCTCTATCGCTGAGCTGGGTATCAGCGAGGAAGAGTTCGAGCGGGCGCTCCCCGAATTGACCGGTATCGCGTTCGAAGATCCATCGTGGCGTTCGAATCCTCGTATGCCGTTGATGAGCGAGTTGGTCGAGCTGTTCCGCAAGGCGTACCGCGGACGAGGCGCAGCGCAGGCGGGCAGCACACCCGCATAGTTGAGGTGGTGGCTATGGTGATGAGTATTGTGTCGCTAAAGCTCAACGGAGCTGACTTGGTCGAGGCCCTTCTGGCTGCCGGCCAGAAGCTGGAAGAGATGGAGGGCGACTTGATTCTGGATTTTTCTTCGGTAAGCCGCGTGACTCCAGCCGCGCTCAGCGCAATATCAGATTTTGCCGACGATGCTGACGAACGATCGGTGAGGGTTGTATTGCGGGGCGTCAACGTCGATGTTTACCGCGTGCTGAAGCTGGCGAGGTTGGCCGAGCGGTTTTCCCTGGTGAACTGAAAATCATGACGCGAGAACGCAAACCAACAACGGTGAAGCAGAGTCCCCCACCCGTTGATCGCCTTTCCTGGGGTGACACCATCTTCCTCAACCTGGAACGCGAAGGCATGCCGATGAACGTGGCCAGCGTCTTCATATTTGAAGGCGAGCTGGCGTTTAAGGAGTTCTTTCGATTCATCGACTCGAAGCTGCCGCTGGTTCCCCGCTATTTCAAGCGGGTCGTGCAGCCACCCTTCGGTCTTGGGCTTCCCACCTGGGAGTTCGACCCGGATTTCGACCTGCGCCGCCATGTGCGCGAAGTCACGCTGAAGCACGGTAGCGAGACGGAGTTAAAAGCGCTCGCATCGAAGCTTTTCAGCAAGCTGATGGACCGGCAACACCCACTGTGGGACATGACCTTGGTGCCACGGCTAAAGGGCGGGCGGACCGCTGTGGTGATTCGGCTGCACCACTGCCTTACCGACGGGGTTGCGGGCGTGGGCATGATGAATGCGTTCTTTAATCCCGATGCTCAGGCGGCGACCGCGCCTCCGCTCAACATCACCGAAGTTCCCCGGCCCAGTGATGCGTTGGCGTCGCTGACCACCGGGCTGGTCGAGACCTACTCCGACTTCATGCAACGAATTCTCTCAGGCCTGAATGACGCCCTCACCATCGTGCAGCGCGCGACTGCGACTGCGACTGCGAACGGAGGCGCCGCCGCGAAAGGAGGCAGCATTCCGCCGGAGGAATTCTCTCTTCTGCTGCCGGAGATCACCGCGCTCACGGAGCGGATGCGCTTTAACGTTGTATGTCACGGGCCACAGAAGTTCGCCTGGACGGAGGTTTCGCTGCCGGAAGTGAAGGCTATCAAGTCGAAGTTTGGAACCAGCGTCAACGACGTCATTCTCGCCGTGGTCACCGCAACTTTCCGACGCTACCTTGAAGCGCATGGCGACAATGTCGATGGCCGACTGCTGCGCATGATGGTGCCGGTCAACACTCGCAGCAACGGCGGCGACGATGAGTTGGGAAACAACATCTCGCTCATTCCTGTGACCGTGCCCCTCGAGATTCGCGATGCCAGGAAGCTGCTGGAGGCGGTGCATCGCAGAAGCGAATTTCTGAAGCGAGCGCACGCCGCGGAACTCGTCGGCCTGACCGGAGGCCTGGTCGGACTCTTCCCCAACGGACTGCAGGCAATCGCCGGCCCCATTCTCAGCCAGTTGCCCATCACGCCCTTCAACCTGGTGTGCACCAACGTACCAGGACCACAATTCCCGCTGTATCTGCTCGGGCACAAGATGCTGCGCTGGTATCCGTACGTTCCGATTGGCGGCGAGATGGCTGTGAACTGCGCCATCCTGAGTTACGACGGCATGATGTATTTCGGGTTCAGCGGCAACGTGCACGCTGCTCCCGACCTACGCCGCCTGGAAGTGTTTGTCAAAGAGAGTTTCGCCGAATTGCGCGAGGCAGCGGGTATCAAGACGCTGCGAAAACACGTTGTACCCCGCAAGAAGGCGCATGCGAACAAGAACGCGCGTACGAAGAAACGGGCCAAACCGGCACCGGCGCCGCGAAAGCCCGTGAGTGGTTCACTTTCCCAAACCCACAACGTTTCTGTCCCTCCCCCAGAAAAGGAACCATCGCGCGGGCCGGGCACTGAGAAGGAGCCGGAACCGGCGCTGTTGAATATGCAGTAGTGGCGTCATAGCGGTAAGGATGGCTGAGGTGCCGGTTCCAACGCTCAAGGCGGCGATTTGTCATCGCAATCGATGCGCCTTCGCCCGATAATGTATTTGCAGTGCGCTTGGCAAGACGAGCGTCACATGTTTGCGCGAATTGATTTTCAGGGCCCCGCAAGGTATCGCATCCGAAGTGCCGCACTGGCCGCTCGAACTGCGGCTGCGGTTTCGGCGCGCCGGTTGCTCAAAGGCCCACGTCGGCCGGGTTGGAACTGGTGGGTGGAAGTCGCTACCGAACTCCTGAACCGGCAGCTCGTCGCAGCCTTCGACATGAATGACGCGAAGGAGGCACGAAGCTTCCTGGATTCGATGGTCCTTCGTTCGCCCGCTCTCTCTGAAGTAACCATCACGCCGGTTTTGCAGGACAACTTCAAGGCAAGTTGGTTCGTTGGCAACAAGGCTCAGCCGCAAGTCACCGTACTCTACCTCCATGGCGGCGGCTACAGCTTCTATCCGCAGTCGTACACGAATTTCATTGCGCTGATCACGCTGGCGGCGAAGTCCAAAACACTGGCACTCGACTACGGGCTTTCCCCGGAGTATCGCTTCCCTTCCCAATTGGACGACGCTCTCAACGCTTACCGTTGGCTGCTCGATAGCGGCGTCAACGCATGCGATCTGGTGGTTGCCGGCGATTCGGCCGGCGGCAATCTCACACTGGCCTTGCTCCTGAAGGCGCGCGAATTGCAGCTCCCGCTGCCCGCACTCGCCGTTGCTCTCTCCCCGGCGACTAATTTCACCATCGAGCCCACAAATGGCGGTTGCGACTGGATCGAACCCGCGATGCTCGCTCGCTGGCGTGATTGGTTCTGCGACGCGGCCGATCGCCTGAACCCGCTGGTGTCGCCGGTGCTCGCGGATTTACGCGGCCTGCCCGCCATTTACATACAAGCCGGCCGCTGCGAGGTCTTGTTCGACAGTATCCAGGCATTCGCCGATGTCGCCAAATGTCAAGCTGCTGATGTCACTCTGGAAACCTGGGATGACATGAACCACGACTTTCAGTTGTTCGGGCCCGATGCCCCGCAAAGCGCCGAAGCCTTGCGCCGCATCGCAGAGGTGATCAAGGCACGGCTGCATCCGCCACAAAAGCCACTACCTCAGCCAGAGGGCCAGCAAACACAATGAACCCGGATCCGAAATATGATTTCGATTTCATCGTGATCGGATCCGGATTCGGCGGCAGTGTTTCCGCGCTGCGGCTTGCCGAGAAAGGCTATCGCGTTGCAGTCATGGAAATGGGACGCCGCTGGACGCAGGAAAACCTGCCACGAACCAGTTGGTCGATCCATCGCTGGTTCTGGCGGCCGAGCCTCGGGTTGCGTGGCTTCTTTAACATGCGGTTCTTCCGGCACGTCACCATTCTCCACGGCTGCGCAGTGGGAGGTGGATCGATCACTTACGCCAGTACCCTGCTTCGCGCTCCCGACAAAGTATGGGACATGGGCTCATGGGCGGGGCTCGCCGATTGGAAATCGGAGATGCCTCAGCACTTTGATACCGCATCGCGAATGCTGGGCATCATCGAAAACCGGATTCTTGGGCCCGCCGATCATCTCCTGAGAAAGAGCGCGGAAGCCAGCGGATGCGGCCACACCTTCTATCGCACTCAGGTCGGAATCTTTCAGTCGGTGGCTGGAGAGCCGGTCAAGCAAACCTATCCCGATCCTTTCTTTGGCGGCGAAGGGCCTGAGCGAAGTACATGTAACGCGTGCGGCGGCTGCATGATGGGCTGTCAGCACGGCGCCAAGAATACTTTGGACCTGAACTATCTTTACTTGGCCGAGAAGCGCGGAGTACAGATCTTTGCCGAAACCAAGGTTGTCGATGTGAAGACGCAGCATGCTTCAGCGACTGGCGACTCGGGATACGACGTGCATACCGTGAAGTCCACCGCCTGGATTCGCCGGCAGCCGCGGCGCTTCACCTGTCGCGCCGTAATCTTCTCCGCCTCTTCGCTGGGCACAATGGAATTGCTTTTTCATCTGCGGGAAAAGGGCTCACTGCCGGCCATCAGTGAGCGCCTGGGAAAGCATGTGCGCACCAACTCCGAGTCGCTGATCGGCGTGCGGGTTGCGGGTTGCGGCGACGATTTGTCCAAGGGAATCGCCATCGGCTCAGGCGTCTACATCGACGAAGACACGCACATCGAAGCGGTCCGTTACCCGAACGGTTCCGACGCCATGAGCCTGCTGAGCACGCTACTTACCGATGGCCATCCTGGTGCACAACGCATTGCACTTTGGATCAAGAACGTTTTTCTCTCCGCTCTGCGGCACCCGATCAAAACCACGCAAGTGTTTTGGCCACGAGGATGGGCACGCGAAAGCATCATTCTGCTCTGCATGCAGGCGCTGGAAGGGCATATCGAGATGAGATGGGAGCGCCATTGGTTCTGGCCATTCCGAAAATTTCTGGTCAGTCGTGGAGATAAGGTGCCGACGTACATTCCTCAGGCGAATGCGTTCGCAAGAAAGGTTGCTGAAGTATCGGGTGGGACCTCGATGAGCATGTTGCCCGAGATCCTCTTCGATGTTCCGGCAACTGCGCATTGCATTGGAGGCTGCGTGATGGCCGAGTCGCCGAGCCACGGCGTGGTTGACGTTCGCCACCGCGTTTTCGGCTACCGCAACATGTACGTCTGCGACGGGTCGATGGTATCGGCAAATCTGGGCGTGAATCCGAGCCTCACGATAACTGCATTGGCCGAGCGAGCCATGAGCTTCATTCCGCCGGCAAGTAGCGCAACCTGGAACGATGCCGCTTCAGGCTTTGAGAACGTCGGCGCACCACAAAAGATCCAGCACTGATGGTTCGTGCCTCGACCATCGGTGCAGACAAATCAAAGGAGACCTTCACGATGCGAAAGCTTACTGCCGTGGAAAACGCCCGCGCCATCATGACGGAGGGAACGCGATGGGGAGTCTGGAAATGGACGATGGAGAAGAAACGCGTGCGCGAGACGGCCGATGAAGCCAGAGCCGCTTTGGACGAGTTGGAGAAGAAGGTCAAGGCCACCTGGAGCGACGACCTGAAACAGGCTTACAACCAATTGCTCTCAGAAGACGGGGCCGGTAAACGCTCGCGGAAGAATGGCACCGCAGGTAAGAAGGCGAAATCCCCGGACATGGATGATCAACGAATGGACGCGGTGAAGCGCGCGATGCAAGCCGATGATGAAGCCTATGACGCACACGAGACTGCCGAAGAAGTTTTCGCTGAAGCTGAAAAGAAAATGAGCACCAACCTGGCGCGTGAGGGCGCACGCAAGGCGCTGGTGGCTTACGATCTGCACGAAGCGGCCATTCGTCAAGCCGAAGCGTTGTCTCGATCGAAATGAGTGGCATTTGTCGCGACCGCTGCGGGCCGATTCTTTCCCACAAAACTCTTCAATGCCGCTGGGGATGGTTCTTCACGTTGGGGATTAACGCTCGAAAGCATAGGACTACGATGCTCTCCCAACGCAACGGTGGTGCTCTCCCATTTCGGGAATAGCGGCCAAGAGCACCGAGCGACGGCTCGAAAACCGTCCGTGAACTGTACAGTTCAGCCAATCCGCTTCAGGTTACGGAAGTAATGGGAATCCGTTATTTTCGTTTCCAAATACGACGCGCACCCCCCCTGCGATAACAATTGCTAAATAATCGTGCAGGTTTTAGATACTCAAAAGTGACCCGTATGCATTAGAATTCGGCTTCTCTCCTATTACCTTTGCGCGCTTCGTCGGCAGCTGGAGAAAGCAAAATCGGGATTCAGATATCTATAACGACGTACACCAATGTTTCCAACGTTGGTTGGCAAAGGAAATTTCAAATTGACACTCTTACACCGGGAGGTGTGTCGTGGTACGTAGTTTTCGTTTAGCTGTCGCAAGCCTCTTCTTATTGAGCGCCTTCACAATCAGTAGTTTCGCCGCAACAGGATCCGCGGGAGTGTCAATTACACTTTTGCCCAGCGTGGCGAGCCCACAGTATCTCGGCACCAATATCAACTGGACAGCCACGGTACACAGTCCATTTCTTGGACACACTTACGACTACCAGTGGGCCATAACCTTCAACAACCAGTACCAGATTGTGAAGGATTTCAACACTTCCAATACATTTACCTGGGTACCTTTCACCGTAGAAGGCACCTACCACATCAGCGTGACCATCCGCGACATCACGCGGCAGCCATACACCACCTATCCGCCGATGACTGCTAATTACGTCATCCTGCCTTGGGTGACGGCGCCGGAAGGATCAGCGGTACATCCCACCTCGCATCCCTTGGTGGCGTTGTTCAGCGGCCCGCCGTGTCAATCAGGTCACAGCCTGCTCGTGCGGTTCCACGCGGTGAACTCGAACATGTCGAGTACAACCAACTCCGTGGCATGCTCACAGAGCAGTGCCAACTTCTACGTCGCTGGAATGTATGCCTCGACACAATACCTGATGCACTGGGAAGAGTATTCGGGATCTAACCTCGTCAATTCGGGAGCTGATTTGCCGTTCACTACCGGACCGCTGGGATCGGGTTTCCCGGTCCCTCAAATGACGGTGAATATTCCGCCCGCGCAGCACGACTGGGAATTCCCCGTAGTTTTCTGGGAATTCTTCGGGGCAGGAGGGCCGATTACATACTGGCCGACGGCAACGGACGTGCTCGGCCAAGTGATGTGGTATCTCCCCGGACCTAATTTCGTGACTCGAATTGATACCGGAGGCTACATATTTGCCATCCCAGACAACCAGACTTGGAGGGAATACGACCTGGCCGGTAACGTGGTCCTGGAGACCAACTGGGAGATCATTAACGAACAGTTGGCGAAAAAGGGTTATCAGACCGGATGGTCCTTCAATGAGCATGAAACACGCAGGCTACCTAACGGCGACCTTCTTATGCTGGGTGCAATCGACATGGCTTCGACTCAGTACCAGGGCGGTACGACCCAAAACCCGGTCGACATCCTCGGCGATTTGGTTCTGATTCTAGACCACAACATGCAGGTAAAGTGGACCTGGAATCCGTTCCTGCACGACAACATTGCGCGAGAAGCCGTTTTGAAGGAGACCTGCTCGCAGGGTCAGGGCGGTTGTCCGAAGTTCAACCCAAACTTTTCGGTTGCCAACGACTGGTTGCACTCCAACTCGGTTCAGTACACAAAAGACGGTAACATTCTTCTGTCGGAACGGCACCAGGACTATGTGATCAAGATCAACTATCAGGACGGCAAGGGAGACGGCACGATCCTGTGGAGGTTGGGTCCATACGGTGACTTCACAATGTTGACTCCGTTGCGAAATCCATGCGGCGACCCGAACGTGTTCTCCTGGTTTACACATCAGCACGATGCAGCTTTCCAGAATTACGCCATCAAAACTCAGGTCGGGCAGGAGGTCTTCTCTTGCTTTTGATGACGGTAACACGAGGTATTTTGAGTGCGGTGGAAATCAGAACAGCCGGGGGGCGCTACTGCAGGTGAGTGAGATTGCCAAGACGGTCTCTATCATCACCATGGCTGACCTCGGTGCATACTCCTCGGCCCTGGGCAGCGCCGATTTCCTTGCAACTTCGGGCGGACTTTACGCCACTTATGACAACGGGATTATCGGCGTTTACAATGACTCGAATGCGCAGTCAACGGAGATCAATCTCGCCAGCCAGATCACCTATCAATTGCAAGCCACCGGTGCTGCATCCTATCGAACCTATAGGATGCAGAACCTCTACACTCCAACTTTGCCGTAAACTAACCGCACCTTCAAAAACGCAGGCATCAACGAGCAGGGCCGACCATTTGGTCGGCCCCTGTTGTTGTTCTGGCCGCTGCGACGCTTTGTCCGATTCCGTTTGCCTCTCGCCCTGCAAACAAGCAGGAGCTTCGGAACTGGATGCTGCTTGCAACCTCTTGCACGTATTCCCAAGCTTCGATAAAGATTTACTTGCCGAAGGTGTAAGAAGCTCCTAGCAATGGCACGGGGCTGCTACGAAGGCCCACATTATTCACCTGGAAGGTCACGTTGGCATAAACCAGCAAGCTTTTCCACGGCCTCATTTTAAGTCCTATCGCCAGCTGCTCTGAATTATAGGTCCTGGTTTCCGAATTCACAGTGGGTTGATCAGGATACGGACCTGAGGAATATCCCGGGGCGGAGAGAGTTGTAGTGCCGGGCACTAGTAGAGGCGCATTATTGATCTGATTGCCTAACAGATCGAGCGTCGCAACGAGGGCTGGCTTATTCATAACGACTGTATCCATTCCAATGTTGTACTGAAAGCCCCCTGGAAGCGTCGAACTGCCAGTGCCAGCCACAGGATTGCTCGGAATCAGAACTGTGTCAGTGTTCGCCTGGTATCCCAGTCTGCCGTGAGGCGAAAAACGGTCGCCAATCTGGAATGACAACACGGCGTAGGGATTAAAACCATAAGCGCCCGACCCAAGATAGTTGTACGCATCGCCGGTCGGAAAACGGAATAGCATCCCGGCGGCGAAGGTACTATTTTCTCCCTTCCAAGCCACTCCCTTGATATTGATAAGCATGTCTCCGATACCGCTGGCTGATCCAGGAGTGCTCGTGGTCGGGAGAAATGCCGAACCTTGAGCAGTGTTATCGGGGCCGACGGTATACTGGGTCCCGTTCGTATAGGCGTGGATACTCACCTGTTCGAAGGGCAGGATGACGGAGACATCCACTCGGTCCGTAAGGCCGAACGTCCCTACCGCCACATATTGATTGAGCTTGAGATTGACGTTTACTCGCTCACTGGTATATGTCGTCGGCTGCCCGGCTTGAAGCGCCGTGGAGAAAACAAGCGGCAAACTATTAAGATTGTTGCCATCGATACTATTGAAGGAGAAATGCTGGTAGGCAAAACCCAGCAGCATCTTATGTCGACCTATAGTTTCCGCCCGGTCGGTCATGATTGGCCCGAGGTTATCCGAAATACTCGGGACGCCAGTCGATGGATCATATTTGACTAGGATGCCGCTTCCAGAGCTGATGATCGGCAATTGACTAAGCTGCGTGGCAAAAGAGGAATTGAACGCGGCAGCGGGAGAGTTTGTCGCTCCGATGCTTCGGGTAGTAACAGGTACAAAGCAGATAAGGTTATTGTTCTTCTGATTATTACAACCCCACTGCGCAAATGCCCCCAGACTCCAAGTACAGCATAGAATGAGCACCGCTAGACTTCGTTTCGTCATAGACGCTCCTAGGCACGATATGAATTCATAGAGGCCGAACTTCACTAGGTCCGATTGGTTATCTCTAACCTACTGGCTGATGACGGTGAACGGCACAACGGCAGAAGATTGCACGCTATTGTCCGTCGTTGACTGCGCCTGAATCAGCACAGAATAGTTGCCAGGCTGAGTGTTGCTGGTTTGTCGCTTGAACCCATTACCTCCACAGCCCATGCTCTGAAGTATCGTTGCCAGCACCAGCGCAATCCCCAGCAGCTGCAAAATCCGCTTACGGGTAAGGTTCCCGAATGGCAGTCCGCCCAGCAAAACGATGGCCGGGATACCCAACCAGAACGTTGACCGCACACCTAATGGCGGCACAAGCCGCCCTGAATTGCTGCCCCCTGTAATTCCAACTGTTACAGATACAAATGTTGGATTTGCAGGATCCGTCGAAATTGTGCCGCTTGAGGGGTTGAACTGACAGGTGACGCCATATGAGTTACCGTCGAACGGCTGGGGCGTCCCATTCGGGGGATTGAAGACAATTTGCACACACTTGAAATTGACTGTCCCGCTGGATGCCCCCACGAACGGGACCGAAACGATGGCGGGCTGGGTGGAGGTCACTGACTGATTCGCCGACAAGTCGCCGATGTTCACGGCCACGGTTGCTGGGGGAGCTGCCGGGCCGCCAACGCTGTTGTCTTGTCCCACTACGGATACCGTGTACGGCCCAATAGGCGTAACCGTAGCGCTGGAGATGGTTAAGATCGCGGAACCGGGAACCGGGGACATGCTGGTGTTGAGAGCACATGTCGGCGCGTTATTAACCGCCGGCATTACACTACAAGTCAGATTAACCTGTCCGGCATAAGCGTCGGTAGGACTGGGTGACAGCATTACTGTCAGCGTCTGTTGGGCATAATAAGGAGGTGCACTGTTGTTAGATCCTTGAATAATACCGATGCCGTCAGGAAGTCCTCCAAGTTGGAAGAATTGCACAGTCTGCATCGGCGGTGACAAATTGATAGTGGCATTGGTGTAATTCACTTCATTCTGGGCGGGCACATATGTAGCCTGAATTGGGTACGATCCCGGAGCCAACAATGAGGTCGTGCATGTTGCCTTCCCTCCCACCAGTGCAACATTCTGGCAAGTTGAGAGCGCAGTACCGTTCGCGGTGAATGACACCGTGCCCATCGGATTTGTCCCACCGTTAACTGCCAACACTGTTGCGGTGAATGTAACCGGCTGTCCATTCCGAGAAGGATTGATAGAGCTCACCATTGAGGTCACCGGCATGGCTGGAAGAATAGTCAATGGTAGAGCGGCATCGGTCGGCGCGAGGTAATTATTGTCGCCGGTATAGGAAGCCTTGAGGTTGTGCATGCCGCCTGTCAGCGTTCCCCCTGGCACAAGGCAAGTGGCAGTACTGTTATTGAACAAGCCGGATAGGGGGGAAGTGCATAGGGGCATCGGGTTGTTGTTATCGTTAAACTCCACCTTTCCTGTGGGTGCGGCCACGCCCATTGTGCTTACTCCATCGACGGTCGCTGTAAGGGTGACCGTATCGCCGTAGGTCGGCTGACTCGGACCCGACAACGTAAACGAAGAGACAGAGGCCTTAGTAACCGTCAGCGTGGTCTTGGAATTAGTTGCCAGGTTGAAGTTGGAATCGGAGTTAAAGACATATTCAATGGGGTAAGTTCCCTGCGGAATGGTATAGGCCTGCGTGAAGTCGATGGTGAAGTTTCCTGCGCCGTCGACGACGCTGCCGCTGATCGTAATGCTGTTAATCGTCGCCGTTACTGCGTCGCCCATTTTCGGATAAACTGGCTGCATCTCCGCATTTTGCGCGGATAGCATACCCGTCAGGTGGACCGACGCTGTACCAAACGTTATGGGGTTTGGTGAGGAAACAGTGAAGGTGGCTGTCGCCAGATTGACCGTTAGCTTGCCGGACACTGTGTCGACCGTCACAAAGTTCGTATCCCCGGAATAATGGTAGCTGATGTTATAAGGCGACATCGCTACCTGAAGATTTGCTGTCTGGTCGTAGGTGATTTGGAAGAATCCCGTCTTGCTATCGATAACCTGACCATTTACTCCAACCCCGTTGATTGTTGCTGTTACCGTCTCGCTGGCCGGCACACAAGCGCCGTTGCTCGCGCACAAGTTCCCGGTCAGTGTGGTCTGGCTGTCGCCGTACGTAATCTGCGGGCTCAGGAGATTGCTGTACGCAGGCGTTGCCTGGTTCACCGCCTGGGAAAACGGAGACGATGTTCCCATGCTGTAGTTATTTTCATTCATCCCAGGCGTATAGGTAACCACAATCTGGTGAGGATTATTGGCCATGGTGGCATTCAGCAGGTTGGCATTTTGCTGGCTGATTGTGCAGGTGCCAACACCATTGACGAGAGTAACACTGTCGCATTGGATCGACTTGCCGTCGGCTGTAAATCCTACGGTTCCCGTGGGCACAGTACCACCGGGCACGCCCGTTACAGTGGCTGTAAACGTGTACGGATCACCGTAGGCAGGCGAGCCATTACTCGACTTTATATCTATATTTGCCGGAGGTACGGCATCGACTGTGTGGGTTATGGTGTTCGAGTCCAAACCTAGGGGGGCGTAGTTACCCTTGTAAGTGGCCACCAGCGAGGGGTCGCCGCCGGGCAGTATATTCTGGTTGCCCGCGCTAGTCTGGCACGTTGCCATGAACGAAAGTCCCACCTGTTGGATGGATACCTTGTCACAGCCGAATATCGGGTTCCCATTCACCTTGAAATCGACACTTCCCCCTACTTGGCCACAGTCCTGCACAACGGAAATCGTGAGCGTCAGAAGTACCGGGTCACCATACGTCGATTCCGCTGAGTCTGCCATCAGCATGAGGGTAGGAGTATTGCAACTAGGCCCGATGTTCCTCAGCACCGTTACATCACTGCCCATGGGCGAGGAGCCGGAGTTGCCGTTGGTCGTGACCAGGTCGACTGGGGCGGACTGCGCGGCTTGCACAGCGGCCAGCGATTCCGGACCGGCGCCGACCGGATACGGGACCGCACTCTGCAGAGTTCCATCTCCTTTACCGAACAGCACGCTGACGGTGGCGTCCTTGAAATTGGCAACCGCAACGTCGGGCTTCGAATCGCCGTTGAAGTCGGCAATCACAACCGACGAAGGGGAAGTTCCCGTTGCATAGGTAACCGGAGCCTTAAAGCTTCCATCACCATTGCCGGTCAGGATGGCGACCTTGTTTTCTCCCCCATAAGCTACCGCGAGATCCAGAACTTTGCGCCCGGCAAGATCGCCCAGCGCGAGTGAAGACGGACTCATTCCTAGAGAGACTTCTGTACCCGGTTGGAAAGCACCTGTGCCGTTGCCGAGAAGTACGGTGGCCGTTCCCTTCGCTTTACAACTGCTGTCTTCGCCGCAGGCGTTCGCCACCACGAGATCGAGGATGCCGTCACCGTTGATATCGCCCGTCGCTACTGAGACCGGAGAATAACCAACTGCGTAGCTGGCACCCATCTGTAAGCTGCCATCGCCAAGTCCGAACAGGACACTGAGCTTCCCGGGCGCAGCGCAAGCCTTCGAGCCACAGTCTCCAGCCACAGCTACATCCGTCTTGCCGTCGCCATTGAAGTCTCCCACAGCAAGTGCGGAGGGACTGTTCTGCAGCGAAGTGCTCAGCGCCGACTGGAAGGTTCCGTCTCCGTTACCAAGCAGAATGCTAAGGGATTTATCAGCCTTGTTTGCGGCAATCAGGTCGAGTTTCTTGTCGCCATTAAGGTCAGCCAGCGCGACCGACACTGGACCAGAGCCCAGCGGATAACTTCCAGCTACGCGGTATCCTCCATCCGTCGTGGCCAGCAGGATGGTTGCTGTTCCGTTGCCGGCGCAGGCTGCATCAGTTCCGCAGAAATTCGTAACCACCAGGTCGGGATGCCCATCGCCATCGAGATCACCAACCGCGATCGCTTTGCGAGCCAGGTCCGCACCATAGACGCGCGCGGCCTTAAAGGTCCCGTCGCCATTGCCCAGAGGCACACTCACGGTCTTGTCGCCAAAGTTCGCTAAGGCTAAATCGGTTTTGCCGTCGCCGTTAAAGTCGCCTGCGACCACCGCCAGCGGAGACTTGCCCACGGCAAAATCAAATGAGCTTTGGAAGGTGCCATCGCCGTTTCCAAGCAGCACGCTGAACGTGTTGGCTGCCTGATTGGCCGTAACCAGGTCAGCGATTTTGTCGCCGTTCACGTCGGCAACGATGACTTGGGCCGGATTATTGCCCGCGTTGTAAGGAACGCCTGCCTTGAAGCTGCCATTCCCATTTCCCAGCAGCACCAGCACTTGCTTTGTGCCGGACTGCGTAACTGCCAGGTCGGTCTTTCCGTCGCTGTTAAAGTCTCCTGCAGCGATTGAGGACAGCGATGCCGTACCTGTCGGAACAGAGGAAATCGAACGAAACGATCCGTCACCGCGGCCAAGCAGAATGCTGATCGTCCCATTTGAATTAGCCGCCGCTAAGTCTTGCTTACCATCATTATCGAAATCACCGAAGGCCAGCGCGTTGGAGCTGGCGCCGATGACATAAGGAGTGATTCTGGCGAAACCACCGTTGCCGTTATTCAGCAGCACTCCAATGGATTGGGCCGATGCCGATGAAACTGCCAGGTCCAGTTTGCCATCGCCGTTCAGGTCGACCGCAACTATGTAGTTCGCACCCGCCAGGGCTGGATACACGGTCTGCGACTGCAAAGTGCCATCGCCATTGCCAAGCAGCACACTGATGGTTCCATCGCCTTGATTAACAACCGCGACATCAAGCCTCCCGTCTCCGTTGAAATCCCCAGTGACAAGCGAGATGGGTTGCTTTCCCACCGCGTAGTCGACAGGCGCAGCGAAAGTTCCGTCGCCCTTGCCTAACATCGCGGACACTTTCCCGGACGTCGAGTTCAGCACCAGCAGATCGATCTCGCCGTCACCGTTCAGGTCGCCCGCAGCTATGTTGCTGGGCGCGCCAGCGATAGCAATCGCGGGAGCTACCACGAAGGTGGCCGAAGCCAGTGTCGCCGACTGCGCAGAATCAGATGTCGTTGTGGCGATGGTGGTGGAAGCCTGTGTATTCGCCGACTGCGACGTTCCCGACTGTGCCGAAGTCTGTGCCGCAGCGCTCTGGGTCTGTCCGACTAAGGATGGTTGTCGATTTGAAGCCGCAGCCAGTGACTGAGCGTCAACTACACTAGAGGTAGCTACGAGGATCAATGCAATTGCAATCCACTGAATGGGAAAACGGGAAACGAAGCAGTGGCGCGCCATCAGTAACCTCCGGGAGTCGAGGAGAACCAAAGGTTCTAGCTACTGAAAAACTGTCTGCCTTCGGGGTGTCCCGGAAAGTACCAAAGTGGCAACGGCAAGTCAACGAAAATTAGACCCTAAAATCTGAAAGCTATTCGAAGAAAGCAAGCTCGTTCGATTCGAAAGCTGTGCGACATAGCGTTCGCACCCATGCCGCACGCAGCTCATGCGACTAAAAACCGCGAAATAAGCTGAGGATTGGCCCGACACCGGCTTCAGGACCGCCAAAAATACCTAAGAACTTTCCTTTCTCAGAACAGGAACCATTACGCTATCAGTACGGCGGTTATAGCCACGAAGGTGGGGCTCGACTTGAGATCCAGGCCGAGGCTAATGGCTGGGGCGGAGAGGACAGGAGAGGAGATATATAGGAGGTTACTAGGGATAAAGCTGAGTTTAGGCCTGAGTAACTACAACACTTAGGCGAACTACTGCTAATTCGAAGACGACAAGCTGCTCAGGAGCCACTTGTCTCCATGTTTGGCAAACTGTAAAGCGACTTTTCTTGGCCTCGGAGGTGGCTTCTCACCACTTACAATGACGGCGACGGTTTCGGTGCACTGCATTCCTGCGCTGTCTCCTGTTACCTTTGGTTCCGTACAACCGGAGTACGAGACGTTGACCTTAGCATTCTGCTTGGCTAGCTTCTGGATCCCTTCAGCCACATTTGACGGAATACCGGTATACGCAGCGCGGAGCCTGGCTTGATCCAGGCTTTCATAGGCCGACTTCCATCTGTCCAGTGCCGCCATAATCGCCGGCTTTTCGTCAACAATGATCGGCTTTACCACGACCGCAACGGGCTTTGCGTGCACCTTGACTGTCACGTGCTCGGTTCGCTCCCCTCCGGCTCCTTTGGCAATCAACGTATAGGTGGTTTCGATGTCCGGGGTAACGTCTATATGTCCGTTGGGTTCAAAGGGCCTTCCTTCGAAGGTCACTTGGGAAGCATTCTGAGTATTCCAATTGATCGTTGCCGACTTTCCCTGCTCAATGTCAGATGGCGCCGCAGTTGCGTTAAGTGTAGGCTGCGGTGCAGGCGGTGGCGTGGGTGTCGTTCGGTGTCGGCGCTGGCGTTGGGGGTGGCGCTTCGAACTTCTCAAGTTTGGCTTCAAAGCTACGATCTGCTTTTAGATCTTGCTTGCCTGCATATGGCTTATATCCATCGGCGGTGACATGGACATCAACCGGCCCTAGTGGAAGCTTAAAGAGAGCGACTCCTTTGCGGTCGGCGGTTTGGGACTGATTGCCGGCCTGTACCTGTGCACCGGCCACGGTGTGCACCATCAAAATTGCGTCGGTTGAAGCCTTCTTAGGTGCATTCTGATCTTCAATCAGCTTCAGGGAAACAACCTGGCTCTGCTCGGAGGAGATAGTGACCTTTTGTTCGGAGGGTTTATATCCTGATTTCTCAACCCTTATGTTGTGATCTCCCTCCGCTAATTCACCGCGAAACGACTTTCCGTGTGCTCTGCCCAGCAGTTTGTCGGTGTCATACACGTCGAAATCAGGAACGTTCGACTGAAATGTGATTTGAGCGACAATCGGCGGCGGTTGCGGCTGGAGAGCAGGAGTTTTCCTCATCGAGACCGAATGCTCGTTTTCGCCAGCGGCCACCGTGACTTCGTCGGAGAAGTGATCGTAGCCGGGGGCGTCCAAGTCCACCTTGTAGTGGCCCGGCGGTAGCGAAACCTTGGCCGTTCCATTCGGGTCTATTTTTCCGTTTTGGCTTCCGATCTGATAGGTCGCCCCTGGTGGTGCGCCGGTGATCGTCACAAAAGCCGGTTTGGAACCCCGGCCCACTAAGAACCAGGCCACCACCGCCAACAGAACGACTGCTACCGCCCCACCCCCGATGAAGATCGGGCGCTTGTCGCGCGGCGGCTGACCTTCCGGCGAAATAACAGGAACAGGCTTCGCTGGTTCGGGCGGTCGGGGCGGCGGGGCTGGCTTTGGCGGTTCGATAATCGTGGGCATGGCAAGAGGAACGCTCTCCAGCGGCTTCTCAGGCGTGGGGGTAATGACAGCCTCCGCCGCTGAAGCGCCGACCGCTTTTCCTTTGGCCTTCTTTTCCTCTTTTTTCTTTGGCGGAGCGGGCGCCGGCGCCACCTCGATGGGAGGAGGAGTTAGCACCGCCGACTCGACTGCGGCAGCATGGGCCGTAATTAATTGCGTCGCCGACAGCACAGCTTCCTCGGCTGCTCGTCCTGTGGCCACGCCTGCAGCAGGCCCGGCAGACGCTGGCGGCGCCATCACCGTGGGGAACGCTCCCGCGCTGCCACTGTCCAGAACCGTTGCCCCGCCGACATCGAAGGACGGCTCGGATCTGTCAGGCGGCGCCGCCGCTGCGCGTGCCTCTCGCTCGCGTGCAGCGTCCCGCTCTCGTGCCGCGTCCCGCTCTCGTGCCGCCTCCCGCGCGCGGATCGCCTCTATTTCCTTTCGCTCCGCCTCGGCTTTCTCCTTTGCTAAACGTTCGGCCTCCGCTCGCCGCTGTTCCGCCTCCTGCTTTTCCTTCGCCAGCCGTTCGGCCTCGACTCGTTTTCGCTCTGCCTCTTCCTTCTCCTTCGCGAGTCGCTCGGCCTCCACTCGTCGGCGCTCCACAGCTTTCTTTTGCTCTTCAATCTCTGTGGAGAGTGCAACAACGCCCGGGTCGTCTGCATTTTCGAGTTCGCATACGCGTAGCAGAGCTTCCGCACCGTGAATGTCCTCGGCGCGGAGCTTGGCACGTGCGTCTCGCAGATTGGCGAGCAGGGTTTGTTTTGCCCGCTCGGCTTCCTTCGCCTGTTTGCGTGCCTGTTCGAGCAGCACCTGAAAATCAGCGTTCTTGCCGTACTTATCGGCCTGGGCCTCAAGATACGTAACCGCTTCGGCGGGCTTGCCCAGACTCAGCATCTGGGTAGCCTGGTCGTTGGCGTCCTGCATCGCTGCCCGGAATTTCGTAGCCTCTTGCCGCGCGTACTGCAGCAGGCTCACGAGCTCGGGATCGGAGACCTGAGCGGCAGTGCGTTCCAACAGGCGGATTGCATCCGTGTGGGCGCGCGATTGCAGAAGGTCCTGCGCCTGTTTGCTGACCTCCTCGACTTGCTTCTTCTTGGAAAGCAAGTCGAACTCTTCACGGGCTGTCTTAAGCAGTTCCTTAATTTCGGAATCTTCGGCGAACTGGACCAAACCGTCTTCCAGCAGCCTGATGGCCTCTGCGAAGGTTTTGCCGCGCATAGCGTCGCGGGCGCGCTGCAACAGTTGCTGTCTTTCTCGCGCCACAAATTCGCGGGCTACAGCTTGTTGCACCACCTCAATCGATTCACGCAGGCGCGTGTCTTCCGGGTATTCCCGCTCGACATCCTTGAGTAAGCGAGCTGCCCGGTTGGCTTCGCCACCTTGCACCAGGCGGGATGCGGTTGCGATCCGTTCATCGATGTAGGCCCGGCGTTCTTCCTTCTCGAGGGCAGCTTCCGCCATGCTTTTGAGCCGGACGAACTCCTGCTCGCCGGAAAACTTGCGCATCGCACCGGCTGCAATATCGCGCGCGGCGCGCGCCCGTCCGGCACTGAGCTCCTGTTCAATCTGGCTACGGAGCTGCGCCAGCTCTCGCTGCCGAGATTCCTGTTCCCGCCCCGCACGCAACATTCGCTCCAGCCCGGGAATCTCCGCATATGCCGCGTCGATGGCCTTGGCCTTGGCGATGTTCTCCTCGGCCGCAGTAAATTGTCGTGACTCAATCTCCCGTCTTGCCGCCCCTAGAAGCTGCTGGATCTCGCGTTGTTTCTCGTACTCCACCATCAGCCGATCGATGGCAGACCGCATCAGCTTGGCGTCGGTGTCTTGTGGGTCGAGTTTGAGAGCATCGTCGACCGCTTTTTTAGCAACCGCCAGTTCGCCAGTCTGCTGGGCAACTTTGGCCAAGGTGAGCAACTTCTTGATCTGCTGGGCCCGTAACTTCGCCAGCTCAATCTGCTCTCTCAGGTTCAGCAGGTCGGTATCGGTGGCATCCAGCTTGATGGCTTCTTCGGCAAATTTTTCAGCAGTTTCGAGGTCCTTCGCCGCGAGTGCGCCAGCTGACTGGTCCCGTAGCTGGGTCTTCTTCTCGTTACGTGCCGCCCTTTGCGAAATTTGCTGAATCTCGTAGAGCAACTGCTTGGCGGTCTGGTTTTGGGTGTCGACCCGGAGAACCTCGGAAAGCAGATCTCGCGCCTTGCCCAGATCAGAACGTGCGATGGAATCGCGTGCCTGATCCACAAAGTGGCTGACCATATCGCGCTTCAGCCGGTCTTGCAGGCGTCCCAGCTCGAAGGCGAATTCTTCTGCAGTGCTGTAACGATGTTCCCGGTCTAAGGTCAGCGATCGCGCTAAGATGTCGTCCAATTCGCTGGGATACGCCTGGAGGTATGTCGAAAGCGCGGGTGGAGGATCGCCCTTCAGCCGCTTCACCACGTATGTCATGTCGTTCGTGGAGAATGGAAGCGAATAAGTAAGTGCCTCGAACAGCATGATGCCGGTAGAAAAAATGTCGCTGCGGCCATCAACAATCTGGCCATTCAACTGCTCGGGCGACATGTACCACATCGTCCCCATCAATTGGTTCGTCTTGGTCTGGCCCAAGTCGCCCTGCCGGGCGATACCGAAATCCAACAGCTTTATGTGACCGTCTTTGAGCACCATGACGTTCGCCGGCTTGACGTCACGATGCACAATGTTCCGCTGATGGGCATAGTGCAGAGCATTCAGGACTTCGATGACGATGCCTAGCTTCTGAACGATGGGAACGCTTTGCCGCTGCGCGATGATTTTGTCTAGGGGAACTCCATTGAGGTACTCCATGACCAGGAACGGGCTGCCGCCTTCCTCGCCCAAGTCATAGACCACGACGATGTTGGGGTGCTGCAGATTACCGACAGCTTGCGCCTCCTGATAGAAGCGTCTTAGAAGTTCAGGATTGTCGGCGAAATCGCCCTTGATGACCTTGATGGCAACCGTGCGGCCAATCCGAGGGTCGGTCCCCTTGTAAACCGCACCCATCCCGCCTTCCCCGATGGTGTCGGTAATTTCGTATTTTCCGATCCTCTCTGGTCGGTTGGCCACGGGTTACCAGTTGTCCTTACTGTGGGTCACGAAACCTTACCTCGACTTTGACATCACCCATACTTGGCAGCGGCCGGGAAGGTCACTCAGAAAGTCGAGAACGGGGACAGCGTGAAGCTGCCGTTCCGGGCGCTTCGCAACGTCATTGTGCTACGAAGCGCATTCGCTGGCAAGATAAACAGACTACAAGAGTTGGACGT
The DNA here is from genome assembly GCA_963846795.1 of uncultured Acidobacteriaceae bacterium. Taxonomy (GTDB): domain Bacteria; phylum Acidobacteriota; class Terriglobia; order Terriglobales; family Acidobacteriaceae; genus CAVVDY01. Next base: position 138,845 of record CAWJXJ010000004.1, on the reverse strand, counting down.
AGCGACCAGAAGTCGGTGTGCAACACCTGTCTCGAACAAAAAGTGGGGAATGCGAAGTTGTGCGATAGGTTCTTACGCCAGCAGCCCGTTTTCCTTGAGCTGCTCTTCCGTACGCTCGACGCTGTTGATGAGGATCAAGTCGTTGCGTGCTCGGCCGGCCCAGCGGGTGGCCTCGTCTTCCTTAATCCGGAACTTAATGAGAAACTCAACTAAGTCGTCATAGGTTTTGACCCGCACCGTCTGCGTATTCAACTTGCCACTGTAGGGCATGAAATCGATTTCAAAGTGCGGGCCGAGGGATTCCGACCCGGCGTTAGGCCGCACACGAAGATTGCCTATCAGTTTTTTCATCCTAACTTTTTCGCCTGCCATCGCGGCAGACCCTCTTCCCGGTCACAGAAGACTACCTGACTCGAGCCACTAGCCAACGCCAATATACGCGCAAGTCCTAAAGTTTTCTAGCAATTCGCCCGCCTGGCACCTTGCTGCGAAACATGCTTGCGACCGATGACCAGACGCTTCTCAGCACAACAAAAAGCCACGTTCAACCAGGGTTCGAACGGCGGCAAGGCATTCCCGCTGCACCTGCTCGCGGGGAGCCTTCGCGCTGGCGGCGAATCCGCCAATGATCTGATCCAGCGACCGCTTCCCGTCGCACTGCACTAGGAACTCCGCCACTGCGGGTTGTAAACAAATGAAAGGATTGAAGCCCTTGGGAATCCTCAAGGTGACGTCCTGCAAGTTCCAACTTTCTTCGACCAGGTGAAATGCCTGTTCCAGTCTCGACTGGGCATTGAGCTTTGGCTTCAGTTGCAGTAACTTGTCGTCGCTCTCGTGCGTCAGCAGAAAGTCACGCCGGGAAAACATTTCCGCCACCAGGTCGCCGAAGGCATCCTTGGGAGTGTGCTCAACTTCCTCCATCAGCATCCAGTTAGTTCCAGAGCGGCGGTGCATGGCCACGGCACCTCCGTGAATGGCGACGACCTTGTGCTTGCGGTAGTAATTCATGTAAGTCTCATACCGGCGGGGGTCCTCCTCCGAGGGCGCATTTATCGACCGGATATGTTCTTCCGCATACTCAGCGGGATTCTGCGAGTAACCTTTCAGAACCAGCGCGTCGCAGCCAGTACCCTCAAACCATTCGGATAGGCGGCGATGCCAATCTTCTCCCTCGACGCCTGCCCATTCGCAAAGCATCTGAAAGTAGCCCCCTTCGTTCAGATAGGCGGGAGCTTCGCGCGCGAAGTTGCGGCAAAGCTGGTCTAATTCCAAGGGGTTGTCGCAAAACAGGTATTGTTCCGCCGGGGTCATGAAAAATGGAGGATTGGAGACAATGAGGTCGAACTTGCGACCGGCCACCGGCGAGAATCCGTCGCCTGCAAGAAACTCTATGTTCTTGATGCCGTTCAATTGCGCGCTGAAAGCGGCAAAAGCTACAGCGCGCGGGTTCAAGTCTGTGGCCACAACCTTGTCGCTGTGTTCCGCCGCGAGAAGAGCCTGAACTCCGCTTCCGGTGCCGATGTCTAAAGTCGCGCGCGAGGGCCGGCGAACCGTGAAGCGCCACAGTAGCCTGCTGGTCGGATTTGGCCAAAGCACCAGGTCTGACGCACCGCGGTCAATCTTGCAGGTGTGGTCGGCGGCGAAGACGAACTTATCCATGGGAAACAGCATCGCCTCCGGATGCAGTTCGCCCTCTTTTTCTCGCAACAGACCACATTCCAGAGCCAGCGACACAAACCACTCCGGGACCAGGCTGCGAGCTTGGCGGGAATCTTGTGCCAGCCCAATCCAAAACCAGCGAAGCAAGGTGTTAATGCAGTTGGGCTCGCGCGTAAGGTCTTTCAAACGAGGCAGGTTACGTAACCGGCTGGCGGGAAGCTCTTTCAATCCGATGCTTTTCCTCAGATTGCTCTCGCTATAACCCTGCTCCAGTAAGAAGGCCCGCAGGCGGTCAGCCTGATAGTCAGAAAGTGGTTTCAGCATGCTGTCGCCTCGAGAAGGTAATTCTCTGTATTTGTATCTGGCCTTACACCATATCCGTTTTGCCGTCTGCCGACCAACTTCGTCTTGCGGAACCTGAAACTAGTAGGCCAACAAGCGAGTCAGCGTGACTGACCTCATTACCACTGATAACTTCTGTTAACACGGGCGTTGGTTCGAGCTGTGACTCAAATCACTTGACTTTGTGAGCAAAAGCATGGTACCAAGAGCCACCACCGAAAGGTGGATGAAACTAACTCCCTGTCCCCTGCCAGGACTTACACCCATGTTTTGGTGTGAGTGAGTTCCAAGCTTTACAAGATCGGTGAGTAGTGTGCCGGGGTGGCACGCAAAGTCTGTCGTAACGAATTACGCTTCCGAAACGAGAGAGGTCTTCTATGGCGAGACAAAGTGCGCAGCACAAGCTGGATCGAGTCCGGCCCCCCAGGGTCCAGATTACCTACGATGTCGAAATAGGCGGCGCGATAGAACTCAAAGAGCTGCCCTTTGTCGTCGGTGTGTTAGGCGACTTCACCGGCAATCCCGAACAGCCTCTTCCCAAGCTCAAGGACCGCAAGTTTGTCGAAGTGAATCCCGACAACTTCGATTCTGTCCTCGAAGGCATGAAGCCACACCTGTCGTATTCGGTGGAGAACAAGCTGAGCGACGAGCCGGATGCTCCTAATCTGAAGATTGATCTCAAGTTCAAGAAGATGGACGACTTCGAACCCGCCAATGTTGCCAAGCAGGTGAAACCTCTCAAGGAGTTGCTGGACCTGCGCACTCGTTTGGCGGACCTGCGGGGAACGTTACAAGGCAATGACAAACTGGAAGACCTGCTGCTTGATGCGGTTGGCAAGACGGAGAAACTCGAGAAGCTGAAACAGGAAATGGGAACCAAGGAGGAGCCAAATGCCTGATCCAGCGGCCACGAAACAGGCGCAAGAGGCAGTAGTCGAGACCACGGAGGAGAAGGGTCTTCTCGATCAGATTGTCGAACAGGGACGGTTCGGCGCCGATCCCACGGCCCGGGAGCGCGGCAAGAACCTGGTCAAGGAATTCGTAGCCCAGGTTCTCGAAGGCTCCATGACGGTGGCCAAAGACGCCGAGATGATGATCAATGCGCGCATCGCGCAGATCGATCACCTGATCTCGCTGCAGCTCAACGAAATCCTGCACCACGCTGCGTTCCAGAAGCTCGAAGGATCATGGCGGGGATTGAAGCACCTGATGGATCACAGCGAGACCGGCGTCGGACTCAAGATTCGGGTGATGAATGTAACCAAGAAGGAGTTGCTGCGCGATATCGAGAAGGCGCCAGAATTCGATCAGAGCGCTCTGTTCAAGAAAGTGTACGAAGAAGAGTACGGTGTCTTCGGTGGAGCTCCCTTTGGCGCGCTGATCGGCGACTATGAGTTCGGGAAACATCCCGAAGACATGGCGCTGCTGGAAGGCATTTCTCACGTTGCTGCGCAGGCCCATGCGCCATTTGTTTCCGCCGCTGCATCCGACCTGTTCAACCTTGACAGCTTCACTTCACTCGATGCGCCCCGCGATCTGGCGAAGATTTTCGACAACACTGAGTACGCGAAGTGGAAGTCGTTCCGCCAGGGCGAGGATTCGCGTTATGTGGCGCTGTGTCTGCCACGAACGCTGGGCCGGCTTCCCTACGGTAAAGAGACCAAACCGATCGACGAGTTTGCCTACGAGGAGCACGTCGACGGTACCGACCATTCCAAGTACTTGTGGATGAATGCTGCCTACTCGCTGGGTACCTGCATGACGAATTCATTCTCGCAGTATGGAATGTGCGTTGCTATGCGCGGAGTGGAAGGTGGAGGGCTCATTGAGGGTCTGCCCACCCACAACTTCTATACCGACGAAGGCGACCTGGCACTGAAGTGTCCAACCGAGGTGCCAATCACCGACCGTCGCGAGAAGGAACTGGCGGACTTGGGATTTGTTCCGCTCGTACACTGCAAGGGCACGGACTATGCCGCTTTCTTCAGCGTGCAAAGCTGCCAGAAGCCCAAGATGTACGACACCGATTCGGCGAACGCGAACGCCCGGCTGTCGACGCAGCTTCCCTACATCATGGCGTGTTCGCGGTTCGCTCACTATCTGAAGGCTATGATGCGCGACAAGATTGGCAGCTTCATGTCGCGCGAGGAAGCGGAGGTCTTCCTGAATCGCTGGATCACGCATTATGTAACCCCTGACGACTCCGCTTCGCCGGCAACCAAGGCACAGCGTCCTCTGCGGGAAGCGCGCATCGACGTCGCCGAAATGCCGGGCAAACCGGGATGCTACCGGGCGGTCGCATTCTTGCGGCCCCACTTCCAGTTGGATGAGCTTACGGTTTCTCTCCGGCTGGTTGCCGAGCTTCCGGCACCGGCCAAGTAAAGGGGTCCCGCAGGTACGGGCGGCTTTTAGCGCGCCCGAATATAGGGCCAGACAACAGAGTTTGCGCTGAAAAGGAGATATTGCAATGGCAGTCAATGCATACCTAAAAGTCGATGGCCGTCCTGGCGCCAGCACCAGCAAGCAGGACTACATTGATGTGCTTTCGTTTAGCTTTGGCGCTTCCATGGCGCACGTGATTGGTCCGGGCTCGGCGGGCGGTGAAGCCCGTGCGGGACGCGCCAACATCAACGACCTCAGCATCATGAAGGCGGTCGACAAGACTTCGCCGCTGCTCTTTGATGACTGCGTTACCGGCAACGTCCTCAAGACGGTGGACCTGATCTACGACAAGCCGATGGGCGATCAGCAGGAAGACTATTACAAGATCCACATGGAGAACGCGCTGATCACCAGCATCCAGCATTCGGGATCGAGCGAGAACCCGATGGAGTCCATCTCGTTTGCGTTCGAGAAGTACAAGATCAGCTACAACCCCGAAGAGGGTGGAGCGCTGAAGGGCTTCATCGACAAAGGTTTCGATTTGCTGGCGATCAAGCCGTGGTAAGGCTGTGGTAAGCAGGCGAAACTGGAGGCACGATGAACGCGAAGCAACTCTTCGATGCAGGAAAAGTGCGCGACGCGGAGAGGCAACTGACCGCCTATCTCCGCGACCATCCCACTGACGTGGGGCAGCGCACTTTCCTGTTCGAACTGCTCTGTTTTGCGGGCGACTACAGCCGCGCGGGAAAGCAGTTGACCGCGCTGTCGCAGGGCAGCCACGAAGCCGAGCTTGGGGCAATTCTCTACTTCGCTGCGCTTCATGCGGAGAAGACCCGACACCAGATGTTTGAGACCGAGCAGTTCCCCCGCCAGGCTGCCGGTGCTTCACCACCCGGCATGCTGAATGGCCGCCCGTTTCAATCGCTGACCGATTCCGACCCCGACCTTGGCGCCCGGCTTGAGGTATTCGCCGGCGGCTCCTATCTTTGGATCGCGTTCGAGCATTTGTCCGCGATCGAAATGGGCCCTCCGCAAAAGTTACGCGACACTCTGTGGCGGCCTGCGGTGGTTCGCGCCGCTCCTTCGTTTAAGGGAGCCGAGCTGGGAGAGGTACTGATCCCGGCTTTGTATCCCTTCTCCTGGAAGCACCCGGACGAGCAGGTCTGGCTTGGACGAATGACCGACTGGGCCACCGATGACGAAGGCAAACAATATCCCTCAGGGCAAAAGATGTGGTTGGTGGACGGCGAAGAAGTGCCCTTCCTTGAAGTCCGCTCCGTGGAATTCTCGGTGCAGCAATCTGCGAACGCCGCCTCCAGCTGACACTTAGATTGAACCCATGCCACTTCGTGAAGATCTTCTGAACCCCATTGCCGGCGAGAACCCAAGCGGCTCTGATCTCCGTTACAACACGGAACAGGCATTCTATGACCGCATCCAGGAAGCACGGCGCCAGGATGACGATCTGCCGGTCGGAGACTGGCAGCATGAGCGCAAAGTCGCCAACTACGCCGAAGTTCTGAAGCTTTCGCAGGACGCTATCGCTACCCAGTCCAAAGACCTTCAAGTCGCAGCCTGGTTGACGGAAGCTTTGCTGCGCAAAGAAGGTTTTGCCGGGCTTGTACAGGGTCTGCAGTTGTGTCAGCAACTGCTAGCCACCTACTGGGACACGATCTATCCGCTGATTGATGACGGCGATGCCGAGTTGCGGGCCAAGCCATTGAGTTGGCTGGGCACGACCCTCGACATTCCTGTCAAGACTGTGCCTTTGACCGCTTCGGGATACGACTGGTTGAAGTACAAAGATTCCCGCACGGTGGGATACGAGGCACAGGCGCAGACCGATGCCGAGAGGAAAAAACGCAATGCGTTGCTGGCCAGCGGAAAGCTTGCCGCCGAGGCGTTTGATAAGGCGTTCGACGAAACTCCCAAGAGCTTTTATGCGAAAGCCGAGAAAGACATCGACAACTGTTTGAGCGTATTGGCTGGGTTGGATAAGTTTTGCGATGAGAAGTTCAGTGATGCTGCGCCCTCCTTCAATCACTTAAAAACCTCGCTGACCGAGGTTCGTCATACGGTGCATGGCTTCCTGGAAAAGAAGCGCGAACTTGAACCCGACCCGGTCGAGGTCACGGCTGAAGTCACTGAAGGCAGCGTCGAGGAAGTGGCCGCGGGCGAAGGAAAGCCGGGCCATATCAGCGTCCCAGCGCAATCCATTGTGATACCCCTGGCCGGCACCGAACCACCCGACCGGCGCGAAGCTATCGCTGCCGTCAGTCGTGCGGCTGCCGCCCTTCGCAAGCAGCAACCCGGAAGTCCAGCGCCGTACCTGATGATGCGCGGTCTGCGCTGGGGAGAATTGCGAACCTCTCAGGGTCTTACGGATCCTTCGCTCCTCGAGGCGCCCAGCACCGAACTCCGGCAACACTTAAAGCGGCTGGCGCTGGCCGGCAATTGGACCGAATTGTTAGAGGTCGCCGAGAACGCAATGTCGTTGCCCTGCAGCCGGGCATGGCTCGATCTCCAGCACTTGGTCGTGCTTGCCTGTAGCGCGCTCGGGTCAGAGTACGAAGCTGTCGGCACGGCGATCACCTCCGAACTGCAGAACCTGGTTCGCGACATGCCAAAACTGCTCGATGCAACGCTGCTCGACGGAACACCGGCGGCGAATCGAGAGACCCGCGCCTGGATCTCGATGTCGAAGGTTGAGCCAGCTCCAGCTCCACCTCCGGTTGCTCCCCCGTCCGATGGCGAGGCAGCGGTTTCCGGCAATGGTACCGGCGAGGCTGCAACAGCTTCACCGCCTCCACCTGCCGTTCCCGCAAGCTCCGGGTGGTGGCAGAAGGCCAGCGATGCCTACGCCCTGGCGCAGGCGGCAATCCGGGCCGGGAATATTGACAAGGGCATCGCGATCATGCGCGAAGAAATTGGACGCCAGCAGAGCGGACGCGCCCGATTCCAAAGGACGCTACAGTTCGTGCGCTTATGCGTTGAAGCAGGCAATGATGCCATCGTGCAGCCCATGATCGAGGATGCCGCACAGGCAGTGGAAGAGCACAAGCTGGACAACTGGGAAGACCGGGAAATGGTCGCGGATGCGCTTGTGCTGATTATGAAGACCAGCAAGCGAGTGCAGGGCGATGCCAAGGAGCGCCAGAGATTGTTCGAGCGTGTCTGTCGTCTCGATCCGGTTCGGGCGCTGCACGCAGGATAGGACTATGGCAAGGAACCAGGGCGATGTGAACGTGACGCAGTCGGTGCTTGACCGGCTCATCGATCGCGAACCCGAGAGTTCGGTGGAGACGCCGGTGAGCCGTGCCCAGTCTGTACGCATGCTGAAGGCAGCGGTGCGTCGCGATCTCGACTATCTGCTGAATACGCGTCGCATTCCTGACGTGCCGGAAGAGACGCGGCAAGAACTCAACCGCTCCCTGTTCATGTATGGTTTGCCGGATTTTTCGACGTACAGCATGGCTTCACCCGCCGATCAAAGCAAGCTTCTCCGGCAACTGGCGTCGACCATTAAGTTATTTGAGCCACGGCTCGACAACGTGCGCCTGGTCCCGCTGGAAACTCCAAGTGTTGGCATGCAGCGCGTGCGCCTGCGGATTGAAGCGACGTTGCTGATGGACCCGAATCCTGAGCCGGTTTCGTTCGATACCGTCATCGAGCTGCGAAGCGGCAACTGCCAGGTCGCGGGAGACTCAAATGCGGGATGACTTGCGTCTCTACTACGAGCAGGAACTGGACTACCTTCGCAAGGAGGGTGTGCAGTTCGCTGAGAAGCATCCCAAAATTGCTTCACGCCTAGTAATCGAGCCAACGAAGTGTGAAGACCCGCACGTGGAGCGGTTGTTGGAGGCTTTCGCGTTCCTGACCGCGCGCGTCCATCTGAAGATTGACGACGAATTTCCCGAGATCACGGAAGCTTTACTGACGGTACTGTATCCACAGTTGGTCTGCCCTGTTCCATCTATGTCAGTGGTCGAATTTCAATTGGATTCGGAAAAAGGAAAGCTGGCCAGTTCTATATCGATTCGGAAAAATTCCCCGCTTCAGTCGCGGCCTGTACAGGGAGTTCCGTGCACGTTTCGCACCTGTTACGACACCGTGTTGTGGCCGGTTTCGGTCGCAGCGGCGGAGATGAAGCCGCCCAGCCGCTTGCAGCCGCCTATCAAGGCAGCCGACGCCTCTGCCGCCATACGAATACAGCTCAACTGCGCTCCCGGTGTTACCTTCCAGGAGCTCAAGATCGATCGTCTCCGCTTCTACATGGATGGCGAGACCGGCTTCCTGAATGGCTTGTATGAGCTGCTGTTCAGTCAACTGAACCGCATCGTCGTGCGCGACGCTACTCCCGACTCAAAGGTTCCGGAGGCTGTTCTGCCGGCCGATGCTCTGCGAGAGGTGGGCTTTGACGCTTCCGAAGGCCTGCTTCCCTATTCGCATCGTTCGTTTATCGGACACCACCTGCTGCTGGAGTACTTCGCATTTCCTCAGAAGTTTTTCTTCTTCGATATCACCGGTCTGCAGCACCTATGGACCTCGGGCCCAAAGCAGTCGGTAGAGTTTGTATTTCTGCTTTCCGAAATCGCACAGGAAGAGCAACGGCAAAGGCTTGAGCTGGAACTCTCAGCCAAGACCTTCCGCCTGGGTTGCACACCCGTTGTAAACCTGTTTCCTCAGGTGGCGGAGCCCATCCAGCTCAATCAGCACAAGTACGAGTATCAGGTAGTGCCCGATGTTCGTCGTCCCTACTCAACCGAGATATATTCTGTGGACGAAGTCGCGGGAATCAACACCGACACTCAGCAGAGGACGGTCTACGAGCCGTTCTACTCCTTGCGTCATGCGGTGAGGGGCGGCGGTAAGCCGTCAAGCTTCTATCTTGCACGCAGGCGTGCCGCGGTAAGACCCAACGATGAGGGAACGGACATCTACCTCTCACTTGTCGACCTTGCCATGCGGCCTGTAAATCCGGACGCCAACATTCTCTCCATAAGAACTACCTGCACGAACCGCGATCTGCCTGCACGACTGCCCTTCGGCAATGCGGCGGGTGATTTTGAACTGGAAGGCGCCGCCTCGATCAAAAGCATCGTTGCGCTCTGCAAGCCGACCCAGACGGTGCGCCCTGCATCGGGCAAAGCAGCGCAGTGGCGCCTCATCTCGCATCTGTCGCTTAACTATCTTTCCCTGGTGCAGGAAGGCGCCGAGGCCCTGAAACAGATTTTGCGGCTATACGATTTTGGCCAGTCCGCCTATTCGCAAAACATCATCGATAGCATTCTGCGCATTCAGACCAGACCTCGTTTCACACGCCTCTCCTCGCAATATGGCATTACATTCGCACGCGGGACCGGAATCGAGTTGCACATCGACGAGAGCCAGTTCGTGGGAGGAAGCGCGTTTCTGTTTGCCAGTGTTCTGGAGCACTTCCTGGGACTCACAGCTTCGCTCAATAGCTTTACGCAGTTGTCAATGAAAACGCCTCAAAGAAAGGAATACAGCCACGAATGGCAGCCGAGGGCAGGGCGCAGGATCCTGGTTTGACTGATTCTCCGCTTGCGGAGGCGTTGCGCCAGGACGCATGTTCGTTTGAGTTCTTTCAGGCGGTAACGCTGCTTCAGCGACTGCGGCGCGATTCTTCGCCCGTGGGTGGCTTCTTCAATCCGGACAACGAGGCGGTACATTTCCGCGTTCACAATCGGCTTCCCTTCCCAGCCAGCCAGATTCAGGAGTTGCGCTGGCCCGATTCCGATTCCCTGCCGGAAATGATTGTGAACTTCATGGGCCTGACCGGGCCGTCGGGAGTGCTTCCCTACTGGTACACCGAACTCATAATTGCGCAACTGAAAGAGAAGGACGCCAGTCTCCGGGATTTTCTTGACGTCTTCAATCATCGCGCGATCTCTTTCTTTTACCGCGCCTGGGCGAAGTATCGCTTTCCCGTCAGCTATGGTCGAAGCGAGCATGACCACTTCACCCACTATTTGCTGGATCTCATCGGCATTGGAACCCGCGGACTGCAGCAGCGGCAGGCAGTGCCGGACGAAGCGCTTTTGCACTACGTCGCTCTTGTCGCTCAGCAATCGCGCTCGGCGTCCGCGCTGGAAGGTATCCTCGCCGATTATTTCCAGGTTCCGGTGGAAGCGGAGCAATTCACCGGCTCGTGGTACCGACTGGAAGAGCCAATTCAATGCACATTAGAAGATGATCGTGACGAATCACGCCAGCTAGGCCTGGGCGCGGTGGTCGGCGATGAAGTTTGGGACCGCCAGGGCAGCGTGCGGATCAAACTCGGGCCGATGGAGTTGTCACGCTATCGCGACTTTCTCCCCGACGGCAGCGCCTTCGAACCTTTGAAGGCGATTCTGCGCTTCTTTTCCAATGACGAATTCGATTTTGAAGTGCAGCTTGTACTGAAACACCACGAGGTTCCGGCCTGTGATCTAAGCTCCTCCGAGGACAAGGCTCCCAGGCTGGGTTGGGTGAGTTGGCTTAAAACTAAACCGGTTGATAGAGATCCTGGGGATACGATACTCAGGCTATGAGGGTACTGTATGGGACTGAATCTGAAATCACTCATCGGTAAGCTGAACTCTACCACGCGCTCGGCACTCGAAGCTGCTGCCGGACTGTGCCTCTCAAGAACCCATTACGACATCGAGATTGAGCACTATCTGATGAAGCTGCTCGATTCGACCGACAGCGATTTTGCCCGCATTGCTAAACACTTCGGTGTCGACCAGTCGCGCTTCTCTGCTGAACTCACCCGCAGCCTGGATAAATTGAAATCAGGCAACGCGCGCACGCCGGCGCTCAGTCCGACGCTCCTTAAAATGTTTACCGAAGCGTGGACCATCGGCTCCATCGACTTCGAAGCGGGCAAGATTCGAACCGGGTTCACCATCCTGGCCCTGCTCACCGATGAAGACTTGTCGCGAATCATGCGCGAGGTCAGCCGCGAATTCCAGAAGATCCAGACCGATGCCTTGCGCCAGGACTTTCGCGCCATCGTTGCCCGTTCTTCGGAAGAGGAAATCGAAGCGGTCGCCGAGGCAGCCGGCGAACCCGCGCCGCGCCGTGCCATGGGTGGCAAGACGCCCAATCTCGACCAGTACACGGTGAACCTCACCGAGGCGGCTAAAGCCGGGAAGATCGATCCCGTGCTGGGAAGAGACTTTGAAATCCGCCAGATCGTCGACATTCTCACCCGCCGCCGCCAAAACAATCCCATCCTTACCGGCGAAGCGGGCGTGGGAAAGACCGCCGTCGTCGAGGGCTTCGCCATACGCGTTGCTCAGGGCGATGTTCCTCCACCGCTGAAGAATGTCACCTTGCGTACTCTCGACCTGGCGCTGTTGCAAGCCGGCGCAGGAGTGAAGGGCGAATTCGAAAACCGTCTCAAAGGACTGATTGAAGAAGTTAAGTCCTCGCCGACGCCCATCATTTTATTTATCGACGAGGCCCACACCATGATCGGCGCCGGCGGCCCGGCTGGCCAGGGAGATGCAGCCAACCTTCTGAAACCGGCGCTGGCCCGTGGCGAGTTGCGCACCATAGCCGCAACCACCTGGTCGGAATACAAGAAATTCTTCGAGAAGGATGCCGCACTTGCACGCCGCTTCCAGGTAGTGAAGGTCGAAGAACCCACCGAAAAGAAGTGCATGGTGATGATGCGAGGAATTGTCGGGGCGCTGGAGAAGCACCACAAGGTTCGCATTCTCGACGAGGCAGTAGCAGCGGCGGTGCACTTCTCGGACCGCTATCTTGCGGGCCGGCAACTTCCTGACAAAGCAGTCAGCGTGCTGGATACAGCGTGCGCGCGCCTCGCTCTGGGCCAGAACACAACGCCTCCCGCGATGGAAGACGCGATTCGCCGGCTCGATGACCTGGAAGTCCAGGGTCGCATTCTGCAACGCGAAGAGGCGGTCGGAGCAGACCACGCCGAGAGGCTGGCCGAGATCGCGACCCAGAAGTCAGAGGCGCAGTCCCGCCTGTCAGAATTACAAACGCGGTGGGAAAAGGAGCGCGGCTTAGTTGCACAAATCAGAGACATTCGAACCAAACTAGAAGGCGGAGCCGCTCCCGGCAATGGCCAGGCGGCCGAGGCTACGGCTGCTTCTCCTGCCGGCGAAGCGTCGAAGGCTCCCGAACCTGCCGCCACAGGCGCAGCAACTGCCGCCGCGCCTGCCGTTCAGGCTGAACCTACTCCCCAGGAGTTGCGGGGTCAGCTTGCCACGCTTGAGCACGAACTCTCTGCGTTGCAAGGCGAAGAAGGATTGATTCGGGTTTGCGTCGATGGCCAGATCGTGGCCGAGGTCATCTCCGGCTGGACGGGCATTCCAGTGGGCAAGATGATGAAGGATGAAATCCAGACCATCCTCTCACTGCAGGATGTGCTCGGCAGCCGCGTCATCGGCCAGTCGTTCGCCCTGGAGATTATCAGCCAGCGCATTCAGACATCGCGCGCCAGCCTGGATGATCCCAATAAGCCGGTCGGTGTCTTCATGCTTGTCGGCCCGAGCGGCGTGGGAAAAACCGAAACTGCCCTCGCTCTTTCGGATCTTCTTTATGGTGGCGAACATAATCTCATCACCATTAATATGTCGGAATTTCAGGAGTCACATACGGTGTCGACCTTGAAGGGATCGCCTCCGGGATACGTCGGCTACGGTGAAGGCGGAGTGCTGACCGAAGCGGTACGCCGGCGTCCCCACTCTGTCGTCTTGCTCGATGAAGTTGAGAAAGCGCATCCCGATGTACTCGAACTCTTCTATCAGGTCTTTGATAAAGGGATGATGGAAGACGGCGAAGGCAGGCAGATCGACTTCAAGAACAACATCATCATCTTGACGACCAATGCCTGTACCGATCAGATGATGAAGTTATGCGCCGATCCTGAGACGGCGCCCAGTCCGCCGGGACTGGTGCAGGCCATGAAGCCGGAGCTCAACAAGATCTTCAAGCCTGCATTCCTGGGCCGCATGGTAATCATTCCCTACTATCCGGTGCGCGACGAAGCGCTCAAGAAGATCATCGTTCTGAAGCTGAAGAAGATTCAGCGGCGAATTGAAGAGAACCACAAAATCGCGTTGACCTACGACGATAAACTGATCGATGAAGTTGCGAGCCGCTGTACCGAAGTCGAGAGTGGTGCCCGTAACATCGACAATATCTTGACTAACTCCCTGCTGCCCGACATCTCGCGCCAGATTCTGGGACGAATGGCGGAAGGCGAGAAACTAACGTCGATTAACGTTGGTATAGGAGAGGATGGAAGCTTCGTCTATAGTTAACGGCGGTCACGTGTTTATGGGCTCAATCCGGTTTTTACAGAGCTATAGGGCGATTCAATCACCCAGCGGTACGCCTGAGCACTTATGGCAACTACGCAAGAAGGTCGGCTGATCTCGATTGAGACTCCTTTAGGCAAGGATGCTCTCCTTCTGCAGGGGTTCACCGGGCGCGAAGGTATATCGCGCCTCTTCAGCTTCCATCTTGACTTGCTCTCGGAAAAAGAGTCCATCGACTTCAAGAAAATCGTCGGCCAGAATGTCACCATCCAGATAGCTCTTGCTGCAGGGGCCACACGCTATATCAATGGTTTCGTCAGCCGATTTGCACAAAGCGGCTCCGCCCAGGACGCCACGCACTATCAGATGGAAGTAGTCCCCTGGCTGTGGTTCCTTACCCGGATTGCTGACTGTCGCATCTTTCAGGACAAGACCATACCTCAAATCGTCGAAGCCGTCTTCCAGAGTCGCGGCTTCAGCGACTACAAGCTCTCGCTAACCGGAACCTATGACCAGCGCGAATACTGCGTACAGTACCGCGAAACTGACTTCAACTTTGTCTCCCGGTTGATGGAACAGTATGGGATCTTTTACTACTTTGAGCATAACAACGGTAAACACACTATGATGCTCGGCGATTCCCCAAGTGTGAATCAGCCTTGTCCCAACCAGGCAACGGCACATTACATAGCGGGCGGCGCGGCCAAGGAAGTCGAAGACGTAATTACTGCGTGGCAAATGGAGCAGGAACTGCGCACAGGCAAGTACACGCATACCGACTACAACTTTGAAACTCCCAGCACTAATCTGCTTTCCGATGCGCCGACCGTTTCTACCTGCCAAGTCGGTCCGAACACCTCCTTCGAAATCTATGACTATCCCGGAGAGTACCTGAAACAAGCGGACGGCAAGAGCCTGGCTAAGTTACGCATGGAGGAGGAAGAAGCCGGCCACCTCGTGGCAAGTGGCTCAAGCGACTGCCGTGCCTTCACTTCAGGCTATAAGTTCAAACTGGAAGACTACTACCGCGATGACATGAATCAGAACTATGTCCTGACTGAGATACAGCACAATGCTTCGGCAGCCGGCTCGTATTCCCAGGGCAGCGGAGAGTCAGTCCATTACTCCAACCACTTCACCTGTATTCCTGACTCTGTACCCTTCCGTCCGCCCCGTATCACCCCTAAGCCGTTTGTCCAGGGGCCGCAGACGGCGATGGTGGTTGGCAAACAAGGCGAGGAAATCTGGGTCGATAACTACGGTCGCGTTCGCCTGCATTTCTATTGGGATCGACTAGGGAAAAAAGATGACACGGATGCCTGCTGGATACGAGTTTCGCAACCTTGGGCCGGCGCCGGATGGGGCGCCATTTGGATTCCCCGCATCGGTCAGGAAGTAATCGTGAGCTTTCTCGAGGGTGATCCTGATCGTCCGCTGGTTACCGGACGTGTTTACAACGCTGAACAAGTCGTACCTTACACGTTGCCCGATAACCAGACACGCAGCACCTTTCTATCTCGAAGTTCGAAGAACGGCGATAAAACAAACTTCAACGAGATTCGCTTCGAAGACAAGAAGGGTGACGAACAGGTCTTCATCAATGCCGAACACGACATGGATCTGCGGGTTGAGAACGACTCGCGCGAATATGTCGGCAACAATCGTCACCTGATCGTGCACAAAGAACAGCACGAACTGGTGGAGGCGGACAAGCACGGCCATGTGAAGGGCGCCAAGAAGGAAGCCATTGACGGCGATAGCTCGTTAACTGTTAGCGGCGATGTTAAGCAGAAAATGGGTAAGAGCGTGTCGCTGACGGTTGGCCAGTCGGTGGACGAGAAGATTGGGACTGACTGGGTTCGAGAAGTGGTTCAGGACATCCATATCAAGGCGGGAATGACACTCATTCTCGAGGCAGGGATGCAGCTTTCCTTAAAAGGGCCTGGTGGGTTTGTGGACATCGGCCCAACTGGAGTGACCATTCAGGGCTCCATGGTTCTGATTAACAGCGGTGGTTCGGCGGGGTCGGGTCGAAGTGCTAACCCACAAACTCCAGATGCGCCCACGGATCCTGACACCGCCGACGACGGCAGCAAGGGCACCAAGCTTAAGTAGCAGATTCGCCGAGGAGTCATTGTGCCTCCAGCAGCACGTACCACCGATCTTACGACGCACGCCTCGGTTCCCTTGGCGCCGGGTCCGGGCAGCGAGGACGTCATCATCGGTGACTTGCCGGCATGGCGCACGATGATCGACCAGCACGCCTGCCCAGCCGTGAGCGTCAGCGGCGCTGACGGCGTCGGCTCGGTATTGCTGGGCAGCCCAACCGTGCTCATCAACAACCAGATGGCTTGCCGGGTGGGCGACATTGTGGTTGAAGTGCCTGGCCTCGCCATGGGTCCGGCAAACCCAATTGCCATGGGTTGCGAGACCGTGATGATCGGCGAAGTGGGGATGGGTTCGCCGGTAATCGTTACCCCTATTCCACCCATGGTGGCCCTTGCCCAGGCCATGGCAGGCTCGGCAGCTAGCGCGGGCAGTGCTGCAGCGGCAGCTGCGCAGTCAGTTTCCACGGCGGCTCAATCGTTAGCGCAAGCGTCACAAAGCGCTACGCCGTTTATCGAACCCTGTCCCGGTTGAGAGGCATTGAAGCAGGCGGCAGGTTCTGCCGCTGCACCGCCGACAACCTACAGTCCCGTACCGTAACGTAGGGAGATCTGGTTACGACCGACATTACACAAGTCGTGCTGCAAATCCAGAGCGGGCCGCAAGCGGGACAGAGCGTCCGGATTGAACCGGGCAAGCCTGTGCGCTTGGGACGAAGGAACATCGCCGACTTCGCCCTGCCCGAAGACCAGCACCTGTCGAGCCTGCACTTCATGGTCGAATGCGACGAGAAAAGCGCGGTACTGCGTGACCTGGCCAGTCGCAACGGCACTTTGGTCAACGGCCGAAGTGTCGCCCCTGCAGCCGCCGTATACCTCGCACACGGAGACCTCATCGTCGCCGGCGCGACTCGCTTTCTGGTCGAGATCATCAGGCGGAAAGCCGAGCCAGTTCTGGAACCACCAATCACCGCCGAGACCAGGTCCTCCTCTTACCCCGCAGGAAAAACTTATTGCTATGTTGCGGCATAATTTTCAGCCGCTTTATGCGCTGCTTGACGCCGCCCGCGAGCCATCGGTGCTGAAGGTGCTGTTCGAGTCTAAAGAGCAGTTTCAGTCGCTGTTTGAAGGCGCTCAAGGCGCGCAGCTTACGCACTTCGCGCCCTATTTGGTGCGCTTACCGCCTGAATCGCCATTCATCGCAACGTTAGTAGAGCAGGGCTGGGGCAAGAGTTGGGGAGTGTTCGTCACCTGTGCACAACCGCTCGACGCGCTACGCCATCACTTCCGGCAGTTCTCGATAGTCGAGTTGCCCGATCACAAACAGGTTTACTTTCGGTTCTATGATCCGCGGGTGCTGCGCGTGTTCTTGCCGACCTGTACGGCCGAGGAGACGAAGCAGTTCTTTGGGCCCGTCAAGCACTATAGGATGGAGGACGAAAATCCGGAAATGCTGTTGGAGTTTGCCAGTAGCGGGCACGCTTTGGCCAGGAAAATGGTCTCGTTGGTGCTAGCGCACCGAGCGGGAGACCAAACATTCGAACGATGAACCCGGAAACGGACGGCCTACCTCAATGGCTGAGGAGCGCTATGAAAACATTGGCAACCGAAATCTGCCTCTAGAGTCCACATCCCGATCACTGGCGTTAGACAGGGCACTCTTAAGATCGATAATCGACGCTAAGAACCGGTCCCCGCGTGCACCCCGAGTGTACTGCTGCAGGAATCTCGGCTGGAGTTTGAATGAATCGATGGAGGCCGCAAGCCGTTCCTACGGAACTTCTACGTCGAAGCTATCGCCTTCCTGAATGTTATTTACCCTATAGAACTGCCAGAGATCTCGACCTGCCTGTTGATTGTCCGGACTTACGTTTGGTAGTACCACTGCGCCAGTGCCGCCTTGATGTGTCGACGCATACGGGAACTCGTCGTAATCGTGTCCCGCTGGCGGAGGGCCCTGGCTCCTGCGAATCGGGGCCTGTGATCGTCTGCGGTTTCTCCTGATCTGTTTCTTGTCGGTGCACCTCGTCAGACCTGTGAGCTTGATCCCCCGCTGCTTTGCAAGCTTCAGAAGTTTGGCGTGCCCGGGTGTTATCTTTTCGTCGACCACGAATACCGGTACCGGAGCACACTTCACCAGAAGCTGCGACTTGGGTATCCCGAGGCCTTTGACCTTCCCCTTCGACACCTTGAGGACGGCTTTTGACTTCTTAGCGCCAACTGTTTTCGGCTTGGGCATTTTCAGTGCGCTTGTACTCTGGCCCAACGACTATTTGAGGTCGTTGTTACCGAGCCACGCCCACTCGTTGTAGTCATCCTCAACCTCGTCCCATTCCTGCTCGCTGGTCATTTCGGATACGAGCATCAGCCGGTCACGGTCGTTGACACCAGCACTGTCGAGAATCCGGTGGATAGCTGGCTGCTCATCGAAATTCGGAGCGAATGAGAACATCAAGGATATAAAACCCAAGACATCGTCGGCTTGATCGAATCCGTATCGGGCCGCTCGCGTTACGCCGGCCGAGATCATATCGATGAGGGTGGCTAAAGGTAGATCGCTGACCTGAACCCAGTCGGACCTGCGGGGCAGAAGCACCCATTCGTCAGAATCGTCATCAAGGATGGCGCCTGCGAGGCGGTGTACGAACTCGCAACTCATTTCTCGCTCGAAAGCTTCGAATTGCGGTGCGCGGATGATCATTCCCGAACCCTTAGGTCGAAGCTCCCGCCGTCCGGCATGCTTCTTAGGTAGCCGGCAAGCTGGGAAAGGAAAGAGCGCCTTTCCGCAGCTGACACTGGCGCAACCGAGATGCCATCGGCAGCTTGCTCCGTGCAGAGCGGAGGTACCACGGCGAGCAATTCGCCCGGCTTCAATTTTCCGCCGGTGGCTTGGAAATCCATTAGGATGTTGAGGTCCAGCTCGGATATGGGATCACTCTCGATGGCTGCGAAAAATTGAGCAAGTGTTTGTTTGCGGAGTTCTACGTCGCCGGTTTCACCGTCCATGAAAATTACCTGCCCCTCTCGCAGTAGGAACTGATTGCCCAAGAAATCCTCCGCAAATGGGACATCGGTACTTTTCATTTTGGGGTAAGAGCGGTGAAACGCTTCTTTCCCTAGCCAAGCATTGCGAACGGAGTGCCAGCTTGGAGCAGTGGAAGCGCCACGGACATGCAAGCCACCATGGAACTGAATAAAGCCATTAATCTGTCTAAGAAGTCTCGATAAATCATCGGGTAACATCGTCAGCATTTCGGGGTCGTCAACTGCAGGTCCCTTCCATGTAACGTGAGAAAGACGCATGATTTACACAGTATATACTTGCCGGCTGTCCGGAGGTTGGTCTTTTGTTGAGCGAACTTTGGTTTTTCCGCGAGATACGGCGAGAACGGGTGCTGCATCCTCGATCTGAGCCGACCAAGGCGCAGGGCGCTCGTCCAAGCCGCATTTGGTCGCGTGGGCTTTTAGTCGCGAGAAGATCATTATCAAACTGTTTTTCGCTCGCTCTCAACCTAACTACAGACTACAATTCATTCCGTTTACAGGAAACCGTATGCGCGCTATTCCTCTCACGCCCGCCGACGGCAGCGGGCTCTGCCTATCTGAACTTGCCATGGCAGCGGCCGACATCGTTGTCTCCACTACCGACGCCCTCATCTTAGGCATTATCCGGGCTGATACTGGATCGTCCATCAGCCATGCCACGATCATATGATGGCTCGGGAGGCGTATACGAGGCTATCGGAGCCGGTGTTACACACCATTCTTTGCACATGACCATTGCCGATGACACGCTGGCGGTAACCTACCGTCTCAAAAGCATGAACGCGGCGGCGGCGCGCAAGATCCTCTCCTTTGCCCAGTCTGTGGTCGGCAGGCCCTATGATGCGCGCGGCGCTATTGGCGGTGGAATGCGTTATAACCGGATGGTCTGCATTGCCGCCGTAGGCATCATTCCCTGCTCTTTTGCGGCGATGGGAGACTTCAAGAGCGAGGATAAGTTCTATTGCTCACAACTGGTACTGGAGGCTTACCGCCGTGCAGGAGTAAGCTTCATTGATGTCAATCCGAATGTCAGCATGCCTCAGGACATCGTCAACGCGTACAGCTCCCACAAGCTTATGTATGTTGGACACCTTTTCAGCCAGGAAGCCTTGCGCGCTACTGTGGGCACATAGCCGATTCGAGGGTAGTGGAGTGTCAGCGCAGCATCCAGCGACTCATATTACTTCGTTGCCACTCTCCTTCCCTCCACATACCACTTCCCCTCCACCTTCTGCAGATGAAACTGCTAGCGCGTGGGTCTGCGAGTAGCGAGGGCCGCCCTCGTAGCGGTAGCCTAGCCTCTCGCTGCAGGCCCAGTCCGCCGAGTCGCTCACAACCACCGGCGTAGCGGCGCAGTCCTCTGCCAACGTAATCTGCGACAGCACCGTAAACGTATTCTTCAGTTGCTTATAAGCTTTGGGGCTCATCGATGGCCAGCTTTCGCTCTTCAGCCGGTCGACATCCCGCAGTTCGAAGTTCCGCGTGAACTTGTCGAGGGCCGCTCTCACCTGCGCTGTTTCAAGCGCAATCCCCGAACCAACCAACGACGGCCCAGCTCCTTCGCCTGACGAAGCATCCCATAGGGACGCAGCGTATGCGACATTCGTGCCCGTCGCCGACCCGACCGACACCTGTGCGCTCGCAGTTCCAACTGCCAACAACGTGCAGCAAACGAAAACGACCAACGTTACGACGAAGCTTTTCATCTCGCGATACTCCTTACGAGAGTAGTCGGCAATGCTCCGCAGAACTTCAGCCTCCAACTTTCTTTTTTCTTGTGCTCAATCGTCAATGTCCAATTTGAGGCACGGCACTAGTTCGTAAACCTCTACTTTCTGCTGGAATACCCGCCTCAACCCGGCCTACAATGCGGCAGCACGAGATTTGACCTGAAGTCCGGTGGCAGGATTCACCGGCTGGCAACGTTGCGGCAACCGAAGAAGCGAGTGCACCCCGTGGCATTAGCATGATCCTTCTGCTGGAAGTGAAGTCGGGACCGTCGAAGGGAAAAGGCATTCGGCTGCAACCAGGGCAATCGGTGCGCGTAGGTCGAACCTCGCGCTCCGACTTTGTGCTTCCCACCGACAGCCATCTCTCGGGCATACATTTCGAAGTTGCACTCGACGAGAAGGAGTGCTGCCTCCGCGACCTGAAGAGCACCAACGGCACGCTGCTGAATGGCCAGCGCATCGATCAGGCGATGTTGCGCGATGGCGATACCATCGTCGCCGGCGGAACGATTTTTCGCATTCGCATGCTGGTGGGTACAGCCCGCGGCTCGGATTCAGGGCCACCCCTGCCGACGGACACCACCCCGCAACTGCGCTTGCTGACGCTGCTGCGGAACGAGTATCAGCCGCTCTATGCAATCCTCGACGCGGCGCGCGATGAGCGCGTGCTGGCGCTGCTAACGCAGTCGCAAGACGAGCACCAGTCGCTGTACGAAGGCGCGCAGAGCGACAATCTGATGCAGGTTGCGCCGTATCTGGTCCGGCTCGACAAAGATTCGCTCCTGCTGGCGTCGCTCGTCTTCGAAGGTTGGGGGAATAATTGGGGCGTCTTCCTCACGTTTGCGGGCGAATTCCAGGCATTGCGGCAACACCTGCGTCACTTTCTTGAGGTCGAGTTGCCCGACCGTAAGCAGGTGTATTTTCGGTTCTACGATCCGCGGGTGCTGCGCGTCTTCTTGCCCGCCTGCACCGCCGATGAGACCACCAAGTTCTTTGGGCCCATCAAGCACTTCCTGATGGAAGATGAGCAACCCGACAAGCTCTTGCAGATTGCCAACACGGGCCATGGCCCAGAAAAGAAGCCGATTTCGCTGATCCCCGCCGTACCGACCGCGGCTGGGGAGACGATTGTAGCCGAGAAAACCGTCGAACGGACCTTACCGATGCCCCGGAAGGCAATACCGAAGTCGAAGGGGTGAGAGGTGGACAAGCAGTCGGCAGCTACCTTTAGGAGACTCCTATGTGGGCTGATGTTG
This sequence comes from uncultured Acidobacteriaceae bacterium, assembly GCA_963846795.1. GTDB lineage: Bacteria > Acidobacteriota > Terriglobia > Terriglobales > Acidobacteriaceae > CAVVDY01. Next base: position 117,027 of record CAWJXJ010000004.1, on the reverse strand, counting down.
AGCGAGATATGGCTGACATTCTGTCGAGCCGCCTATTTCCAACTCTTTCAACCGACCCGGGATATCGCGTCATGCTACGCAATGCCGGCTTGACCTCGATTCCAGACGGCAAGGACAATAAGGTCAACCCCGCATTCGATCAAGCGCAGAAGGCGTGGCGAAACTCAATTCCGATGCAGTCCCCGCTGAAGCTTCACTCATCCATCCAGAATTTGCCGCAGGACACAAAGCTAAAGCTGAAGACGGCTGCGCAGATGTGCTCCCAGCTTCTCCTCCGCGAGGTTGAGGCGCAAAACTCCCTTCGCGAACGACGCGCGAAGGCGGTCGTGCTCGAGGGCTCGCTGAATCTTTATCGTGTGTGGGACTCGACCATGGACAATCGCACTCGCCATTGGTGGTTCAGTGAACATCTGCTGAACTATGCGGTCCGCGAGAGCAAGGCGACCGGGCAATCGACCCACGACTGGCTGCGCGACCGTCTGGCGGTCTCGCTGAATTTCGGCAAGTGCGACCGGCTTTCCAATCTGGTCCTCGGTCCGGCGGCGGCGCTTCCTGCGATTGAGGCCTGGGGCTTACCCATGCCACAGCGATCGTCCATTACTCGGGATGCGCGCGGAAATACGGTCGGTGAACTTACCCCCGACTATTGGCAGAAAATTGCGGCTAGCTTTCAGGGTGAAAAGACGCAGTATTTTCTTCCGTTCATACCACCCGATCGCATCAAGGACCAACCTTGGCCATAGGCGCAAGTTCCCTAACTTCTTCCAATTTCGGCATGGGTGCAGTCCATCAAGCTTGGCGATATACTCGCATGAATTGGAGGCTACCGATGGCGGGCTCGCGGAGACCCGGAAGTGAAAATGGTACTGTGCTGGATGTCTGCCCATCCAAAACTCCAGGCACCACCGGACGCAACGATCAGTCGGACCCCACGAAATTGGCGTTTCAAGGGGATACTCCAGGCAGCACCGGGATCTGCGATGCTACTGCGCCTGACAGCACAGTTCTTTTCTCTAGCTCGGTTTTATTGCTGCAGCTGACAATCCCGGGAATACTGCTGTTCCCGGACCTGAAACTGTCACCAGTATCGAATCTTCCAAACGGTGATGCCAAACGTGATCCGAATGCGGACATGCTGGCGAGTGATAACGCCGCTACTTTTGTTGCTTCTTTTGAAGCGATGGGATTCATCTGCCCTGATCAGAAGGTGAGAGCCTACCAGGATGGCGGATGCGGAAAGGGAAATTGGACAATCGGAATTGGTGAGATGTCAGGCAGAGATAAGGACTCGGTCTTTGCATCTGAGGATGAAGCTTATACAAGTTTTGTTGACAAGGTGAAAGGTGAATACACGCAGCGCGTCAGGCGAGCCTTGAAGAATGCCGGCGTAAAACGACAGCTCGCGCAATATGAGTTCGACGCTCTCGTCGATCTGGCGTACCAGAAGGGTAACTGCCAAGCGCTGGCAGGGCTGATTGCCGCAAACAAAACCTTGAAGGAGACGGACTTTACTTCTCAAACCGATGGATATGCAGACAGGCGCTCTGCCGAATACAACCTGTTTTCAGGAACACAGGTCACCGTGAAAGGCTACGCCAAGTTTCTGCGGCTCGATAATACTAACGGCGGATACTGCCCAATTAAGGGTAAGCCTGGATACAAAAGGGTTAATAGCGACAAGCAGATCACGTTGACCTATTGACTCTTAGGAGACGCATGCACAACACGCGAAAGCTCTCGCGCTCCTTCGTCCTGGCCGCCACAATCGTCGCAGTTTTCGTGTCCTGTTGTTGCGCTCAAAAACAACAAGACCCGGCGAATCAGGCAACCGGCGAACGGCAGAGCGACACCTCTCAGTTTGAAGCTTTCTTTACCAAGTTCAAAGAAGCAGTCCGCGCCAACAATGTCGAATCAATTGCGGACGCAATAAATTTTCCCTTCTACGTTTATTCCCACAGTTACTCGCGAACCCAGTTTGTACACGACAAGAATGAGCAGGTAAACTTTTTCACTCCCTATGTGCGAACCCAAATCCTTAAGAGCAGCATGGATGATTTGCTCACCTATAAGAACAAGGAAGAGCTCGGCCAAGCCGATCCGAGCTATGCGTTGCTACCTGAGAAGTCGCCCGTGTTTGAGCTTGACATCATAAATAATCACGGAGGACCGGCCATGCGGTTGATGTTCGCCAGGGCTGACTCGGGATATAAACTCTTCTGCCTGGTTCAATGACGATGATGCGCTGCTCTTTGAAGTGCTACTCCGACCGGCAGTTACCAGACATCGCGATCTGTCTCCGAAGTTGGTTGAGCCAAGCGCCATGCCAACTCGGGCATGCATCTCCAACAGCCCAGCGGCAACAGATTCATTGCTTCTGCCACCTGTAATTGCTATTGTTGGCATCGGTTAGCCATGAAGCAACTTCAGCCTGTTATCTGGACCAAAGGTACCTTCCTCACGCCGCAGCACCTGCAGGTGCAAGATCGCTATACCGAGGACATTCTTAAGTTCCGGCTGCAGACGCTCAAGTTCTGTCCCTGGGGCTTCAAAGACCTATTGATCAACCGCGAGATGCTGGCCGAAGGGCAACTGGTGATCTCGCGCGCCTCCGGCATTTTTCCCGATGGGCTGTTATTCGACATACCCGATGCGGATGCGCCTCCGCCGTCGAAGGCGCTGGCAGAGCTGTTCGATCCGGATACGAACTCGCTGGATGTTTACTTGGCGATTCCCGACTTTCGCCCGCGCGGGGTGAACGTCGCGATGAATGTCAGTGGCGGAAGCCGGTACGTTGCACAACCCTTGACGGTTCGTGATGACAATACCGGCATGGGGGAAAAGCCGATTCAGATCGCCCGCAAGAATTTTCAGTTGCTGGCCGAGACGGAGAATCGCGAAGGCGCGTCAACCTTGCGGGTGGCGAATATTGAGCGCACTGCGGCGGGCACATTCAAGCTGAACCCCCGCTTCATTCCGCCGCTCATCGCAATAGGCGGAAGCGACCATCTGGTGGGCATTCTGCGCGGCCTGCTTGAAATTATGTCGGCGAAAAGCACGCAGCTCTCCGGCAGTCGCCGGCAGAGGAACCAGAGCCTGGCCGATTTCACCGCGGCTGATATTGCGAACTTCTGGCTGCTGTACACGGTCAATTCGCACTACCCTCTGTTCAGTCATTTCTATGAAGAGAAGGCGTGTCATCCAGAAGAACTGTTCTCAGCGATGATTTCGTTGGCCGGGTCGCTGACAACTTTCTCGCCCAAGCTGCGGCCGCGCGATCTTCCGACCTATCTCCACGATTCGCTTGGGACAGTGTTCAGCCAGCTCGACGAAGCGTTGCGTTCCATGCTGGAGACAGTGGTTCCCACCAACGTGGTTTCGCTGGCACTGAAGCTGGTGAGGAACGCGGTCTATGCGACGGCGATCGACCAGGATCGATATCTCGACAACACGCGGATGTATCTCGCGGTAGCCGCCGAGGCAGGCGAGGCCAGCATCATCCAGAAGGTGCCGCAACTGGTCAAAGTCGGCTCTGCTAACCAGATCGATAGCTTGATCAATCAGGCGTTGTCGGGCGTGCGGCTCACTCATGCGCCTAAGCCTCCCGGTGAAATCCCGGTCAAGCTGAAATACCAGTACTTCTCGCTGAACCAGTCGGGAACGGCGTGGGAATCGATTCAGAAGTCACGGAATTTGGCGGCGTATGTCCCCAGCGACCTGCCAAACCCAAACCTGGAGCTGATCATCCTCATGCCGCGCAAGGAGTGAGTTGCCGCGATGCGCTAAAAGCATTTTCCGTTTGCGTTTGACGGTAGAGCGGGCCTTCAGGCCCGCGTTCGGCTGCCGCTTCAAAGCAGGGGTTGTGTATCCCCCTGCAGTGCAGGGGGATACACAACCCTCCCCGGGATGTCGCGATTAACGCGGCGCTGAAGCGCCGCTCTACCGTACACACTCAATTCGAAACTGCGCTAGTGCTTCAACACGAAATAGATGATCAGCAGAACCGCAACAATCAAGAGTACGTTGAGGGTGATGATCAACGGCCAGTAGGATTTTGGACTTGGCGGCGGGACTTGAGGCTTTGGGACAGCAACTGCCGGAGGAGCCATCGCGGGCATACCCGGCATCGCGCCGCCCGGCACTGCAGGCGCTGGAGGAAAAACCGGCATCGGTGGTGGGTGAAAGCTCGGAACCACTGGAGGAGCAATAAACGGTGAAGCCGGCGCAGCTGCCGCTCCGGCTCCTGCGCCCGCGCTCGAAGCATTAGGCTTCGACGCTTCCTCAGCCGATCGCATGGCGCCGGCTAATTCTTCACGGCTCATGAATACAGAGTACGGACTAGGACCTCCAGCAGACGGACTGTCGGTCTCAACCGGGCGCTCTGATGTTGGCCGAAACACCACAGTCGCGCCGCCACTGCCGGCATCCAAGTTTTGGAATTCGGGCATTGCCGAGGAAGGAGAAGTTCCGGGGTTTGTAAATTGCTCTCCCGCTCCTGAGGTGGCTGAGAACTTACCGGAGTCGCCGAAGAGCTGGGTTGACGAACCGCCGTCTATTCCGTGGTGAGGGGTTTTGGTCTCGAACGAATAATCAATGTCTGGCTTGGAACCGTGGATACCGCTGTCTCGGCTGAAAAGGTCAGTGCTCGAACCCCGAATTCCAGTTGACGATCCGTCAAACGCAGGCGTCTCGCGATGCGAATCATCGGCGCCAGCGGGAACATCCGGCCGAAAAAGTTCCGTGAATCCCCCGCTGTCTGACGTCGGACCACTGGCACGAGCCGGGATGTTGTTGAGAATCTCTGTACTGGAGCCGTGGAGTGGGGCCGGCGAGTGTTCAGTTGGTTCCTCTGAGCCCGGTGTTGCCGTCTTCGGAAACTCCGAACCAAAGATCCGGGTAAACTCGCCTGCGTTCGTCCCTGGTCCGACTGCTGACCGATCATCTTCCTTCGTGGCCGCCTCTCGCCTCTCTGACGGCACTTGGAAAAATCTGGAGAACTCGCCCGAAGAAATTCTCCCCGGCTGCGATTCCGCGGATTCGTCGTTCGTCGGAGAATTGCCCGCACCCGATGCTTGCGGAAAGCCCATCGCGAAATGGGGAGAGGTATCGGCGGCCTTGGGAGGCGCTTCGGAACTCGCTGCGGAATCTGATGGCTTCAACTCTTCCCCCAACTTACCCGCTGCCGCCGAGTTAACGCCAGTACCAATCGAAGCTTCATCAGGGTGCGCGACGACTTCGCGGAAGAACTGACGCGTAAAATCGCCGGATTCGCGCGGTTGTGCCCCGAAGCCTCCGACAGGTGTCTGGTCCCGCGACTTGTCTCGAGCAATGGCAGGCTCAGAAGAATCTTTCTCGCCCGGCGGTGCGGAGCAAGAGGCTGAGCTCGAGTCGCGCGCGATTTCAGCAACGAACGCATCTGTCTCAGTCGGCTGCTCGCTAGCGGCGGCAGCTACTTCCTGCTCCGAAGAATTCGTCGGGGGTTGCGAATCGCCTTCGTTCTGATACTGACGAATCCAGGCATCCAGTACATCCGGTGGTGGCAATGACATGACGACATAAGCGAAATTGGCCACGTCATAGTGCCCAACCTCCAGCACATTACCCGGCGCGTCCGGAGCCATCTTCACGAAATTCAACAGTATCCATTGGGCCGTAGGCTGATTCTGAGGAGCCTCTGTGCAGGCAAAGATGTAGGCCACGAGTTCTTCGCCACTGGCCTTTTTGCGAACAGCAAAAACTTCGACCTCTTCCCTGGCGAGAGTTTTCGAGATTTCATACTTGGCAGAGAATTTCATGAAGGGTTCGTCGAGATCCTCGCAGTGAGTATCCCTCGTTTATCCGACTTCAGCAACAGATCAGACGGATTTGTACTGGTCAGTCTCCACTCTTTTGAATGCCGAACTACTTGCCGCCTTTGAGGGAATTGCTGCTGAACTGTCCGGCGTTCGAGGCTTGGAGCTCACAAATCATGTGTTCACAGGCAGATCGCTGGCCTGCTGCAAGTCTTTTCCTATGACAGCATGGTAGTAATTCAATGCAGAATCTTGTTCTCAGCAGAGCATTAACGCGAGAGAATAGCGGGGGCAAGGGGCTCAGGGCTTATTCATGAAACTGCTCTCGAAGATTGTCTGGTCGGAGGGTATGTATCTTGCGCCACACCATTTCCAGGCGCAAAACCGGTATTTCGAAGATTCCGTCCACTTTGCGACGGCAAACCTTTGGCGTCATGCCTTCGGCTTTGCTGAGCTGCAGATTGATGCCGACGCCCTCAAGATCGGGACGGTGGCGATTCTGGCAGCCCGTGGCATTTTTCAGGATGGCTTGACCTTTGACATCCCCGTCTCCGATCCAGCGCCTGCCCCGCTGGAGTTTGCTGCGCAGTTTCCTCCCCATGCCGAGTCGCTCACAGTGGCATTATGCGTGCCAGAGTTCGTCAGCCACGGCGCAAACTGTACCCTGAATGGCGACTCTTCAGGAGCGCTCCGCTACACGGGCGTGGTGAATGTTTTCGCCGACGAGAACACGGGGTATGACGAGAAGGAAGTTCGTGTCGGGCGCAAGAACGTTCGGTTGGTGGTACAGAATGACTCGCAACCCGCCGGGATCGCTCTGCCGGTTTGTCGAATTGTACGGGACGGCTCCGGACACTTCGAGGTTGATCCTTCCTTCATGGCCCCTTCTGTCCACCTGAACGTTAACGACTCCATGACCGGGCTGCTGAAGCGGCTGGTGGAAATTCTGGAAACCAAGAGTGCCGCGGTTTCACAGGAGCAGGTACAGTCAGGCCGATTCCAGCGCAGTATGTCGGAGAGGAATGTAGCGCAGTTCTGGTTCCTTCACAGCGTGAACTCGAGCTTGGCCGAGCTTCGTCACCTTCTACTCTCCAAACATGGACATCCAGAGGAACTCTTTTGCGCACTTTCGCGGCTTGCAGGAGCGCTCTGCACCTTTGATGTGGACGCTCACCCGCGCTCTCTGCCAAAGTACGACCACATGGATCCTGGTGGCTGTTTCCAAATACTGGACCACGAAATTCGCCGCTTGCTTGAGTTGAACGTCCCGACCCAGGGAATCCCAATTCCGTTGAAACCCATGAACCGCTACTTCCACATGGGCGAGGTCAAAGACGAGCGCTGCCTGGCCCGCTCACGATGGATCCTCTCCATTTACTCGCCAGTCGGCGAAGCCGATTTGATCCAAAGAGTCACCCAACTGGTGAAGGTATGCTCGGCAAAATACGTAGCCAAACTTGTGGAGCGCGCCCTGCCGGGACTTTCACTGACTCATCTTCAGATACCGCCTTCGTCTATTTCCGCGAAAGTGGATCACCAGTACTTCTCAATCAGCCTGGCCGGTCCCTGCTGGGAGTCCATTGTAGCCAGCAGAGGAGTCGGCGTGTACGTGCCGGGCGAGTTGCCGTCGCCAGAAGTCGAATTGACCGTACTGCTGGAGGGTTAGCTTCCAATGTCGTCTACCATCTCGCCACTGGGCAGTTACCGCGCTCCCAATTCCGCCCTTGACCGCCCCGGCTGGACCTTGGCTGTAGGCTTTCAGGAGGCATTTACCGCCATTGTGCGGCTACGCTACAACCGCCAGGCCGTCTCGAGTGCCGACTCTTTTCGTGCCCAGATGAAGCAGGCGCTTGCGGTTGCGGAGCACGATGCGGCTTCGCATGGCTGTGATGCTGGAGACATTCAAAGGGCAAAGTTCGCCGTCGTCGCCTTTCTGGACGAGTCTGTGTTGGGCTGCAAAAGCCCGGCCTTTTCTGAATGGGCCCGCCGGCCATTGCAAGCCGAGTTGTACAACCACCAACTAGCCGGCGAGATTTTCTTTCAGGAACTGCAAAAGGTGCTCAAGCGAAGCGATTCGGCGCAGACTGCCGACCTGCTGGAGGTCTACTGTCTATGCCTGCTGCTCGGCTTCAAAGGGCAGTATGCCAGTGAAGGCGAGTTGCGTTCGCTCACCCGGCAAGCTCAGGAGAAGATTCGGCGGGTGCGCGGCACTCCGGAACTATCCCCGCGCGGCGGCATACCGCCCGACGCAATTCGACTGGCGCAAACAGACCCTTGGCTGCGACCGCTCATGATCGTTGCCGGCAGTGCCTTTGGGGTCGCGATAGTTCTTTTCGTGTTGTTCAAGCTGCTTCTCGGTTCTGGTGCAGCTGAGATTTCCACCCTGCTGGGAATATTGGCTAACTAGGGGGAGCTATGGTCGTGTACTTGATAACCGGCGTTGCCTTGCTCGTATATCTGGTGCTGGTGTGGCTTCTGGGTTCCTGGTTGCATCTGCAAGCTCCGGATATTTGGATACTTCGCGGCGGCCTGGCTTTAATAGGAATCGTGGCAGCGGCGGTCATCCTGTGGTTCTATCGAAAATCCAAAAAAGCTCGGCAGGGCGACGAGCCGGTCGCGGGACAACCAGGTGTAGAAGACATTGATCTTCTCGTTCACGAAGCACTTGGCGCGCTGAAGAAATCGACCCTGGGCCGCGGAGCCGCCCTGCGCAACCAGCCGTTGATCTTCTTCCTGGGTGAGCCCGGGTCGGCAAAAACCAATACCATCATCCACTCCGGTCTCGACCCAGAACTGCTCGCCGGACAGGTTTATCAGGACAGCAACGTAATACCAACGCGGGTCGCGAACGTGTGGCACACCCAGCCGGCGATTCTGGTGGATCCCGCCGGCAACTTCGTGCAGCAGCCGAATCGCTGGAAGCGATTGGTCCAACTGGTGCGGCCCGGCCGAGCCTCAAGCGCCTTTAGCACCTCACAGCAGGCGCCTCGCGCCGCCGTTATTTGTTTCGACATCGCCAACTTTCTAAAGCAAGGCTCCGGCGAAGCTACCTTGGCGAGCGCTCGCTCTCTCTCGGCCCGACTGCATGACGTCACCCAGATGCTGGGCATCAGCTTGCCGATCTATGTGCTGTTTACCAAACTTGACCGTTTGCAGGGATTCACCGAGTTTGCTCGAATGTTAAATCCGAACGAAGCGGCGCAAGTCCTCGGCGCCACCATGCCGATTCGTTCTTTGAGCAGCGGGGTTTATTCCGAAGAAGAGAGCAAACGGCTCGCCGCCGTCTTTGATGAGCTTTTCTTTTCGATGGCCGACAAGCGCCTGGATCTGCTGGCGCGGGAAAACGATACCGAGACCCTTCCCGCCATTTACGAATTTCCACGTGAGTTGAGAAAACTCAGGACGCTGCTGGTGCAGTTTCTGGTAGAGCTGGCACGCCCCAGCCGCCTCAATGTGAATCCGTTTCTTCGCGGATTCTATTTCTCCGGCGTGCGTCCCGTGTTTGTAGAGGACGGTGTATCGGCAGCACCGCGGGCTGCAGAACCGGATGCTCGTTTCGATGGCGCCGCAACCCTGCTATTCAATGCTCCGGTGGCCCAGCCCGCGGCAGTGGCGGCCGCCCGCTCTGCCGGACGCCGAAAAGTCCCCGAGTGGACGTTCCTGCCCCGACTGTTCAACGAGGTCATCGTTAAGGACCGGGTCGCGCTCGCCGCCAGCGGTGTCAGCTCAAAGGTCAATCTCATCCGGCGCATCGCCTGGATTTCGGCTGCGCTCATATGCTTCATCGCCATCGTCGGCTTTCTAGTTTCGTTTCTTGGAAACCATCAGCTTGAACAAAACGTGCAGGCGACCGCAGCCGAGGTTCATGCACTCAATCTCAACCCTCACCAGCTTCCCTCGGTGAGTGACTTGCAGAAGCTGGACAAGCTTCGTGAAGAGCTGCAGACCCTCGCCACCTACGACAGACAAGGCGTTCCCCTGCACCTTCGCTGGTTCCTGTATGTGGGCGACAAGATTCGTCCCGATGCCCGCAGAATCTACTTCACCGCCTTCCGGCAATTGCTGTTTGAAGATGCGCAGGCTGCCGTTCTCTCCGACCTCAAGCGACTACCCGATCAGCCCGGGGTTAACGACAGCTATGATCTGCCCTACGATGAGTTGAAGACGCACCTCATCACCGCGCAGTACTACGACAAGAGCACGAAAGACTTCCCTGCCCGGATCCTCACCGATCGATGGTCTGAAACTAAGAAACCGGACTCGCAAACACGGGACCTTGCCCAGCGTCAGTTCGAATATTACGGAGGGGAACTCAAATCGGGCGATCCGATCGACACCAAGCCTGACCAGGTTGCGATTGGCCGGGCACGCGCCTACCTTGCGAAGTTCGGAGGCATCGATCGTTATTACCGGCCCTTAATCGACCGAGCGTCCTCGTCTGGTGACGCAATTTTCTACGTGAAGTTTCCGGATGCGACAAGCACGATCGAAAGCAAGCACGTGGTAAAAGGCGCCTTCACGCCGGCAGGTTTTCAGGCATTTTCAGCGGCGATTCGCGACATATCCCGTTCTCTGGCCGGCGAGGAGTGGGTGCTGGGACCGCAAACCGCCAAGGACCTGGATCAGGGCGCCGTGCAACAGCCACTGATGCAGCGCTATCAGCAAGACTTCGTCAAGGAATGGGAAGCCGTACTGCGAGATTCGCAGGTACCTAAGTACAACAATCTCAATGACGCTGACCACAGCCTGGTTCGCCTCACCGACCCAACTTCGCCGCTGCTGGAACTTCTCTGGTTCATCGCGAGCAACACTAATCTGGATACCGTCCGAGACCCATTCGCATCTGTGGATGGTTTAGAACCGCCCGGGGCTCCCAACGGCCGACCTGACCAGCTCCGGCAACCCGCAAACGCAAACTACATGCAGGCGCTGACGACGCTTGAGGGCAACGTTCACATCGCAGCCCAAACTCCGGCAGGCTTAGACGACCCGAACATCTCGAACCAGGTCATGACGGCGGCGGCCCAAGCCCGAGGAGCGGCGACTTTGGCGGCCGGCTCCAGGGTCGACAACACTTATCACACCGAGCAGACGCTTGAGCATCTTCTGCTGGAGCCAATCGTAAACGTCGAACAACTTAAGCCTGATGCCAGCGGAAGTCTGAATGGAAAAGGCGCCGCAATGTGTGCGCAACTGATACCGATTGTGCAAAAATTTCCGTTCAATTCAAGATCATCTCAGGACGTAAATCTGGATGAATTCAACAACTTCTTTGCGCCGACGACGGGCTCGCTGTGGACGTTGTATCAGCAAAGCCTCAAGCAGCTCCTGGTGAAGCAGGGCACCACCTATAAAGCTACTGGCGGCGGCAATGTAACCATCAACCCGGCATTCGTGAATTTCTTCAATCGGATGGCCACTGTCACGGATGCTTTCTATAGCTCAGGTGCCGCTCCACCGAATTTCTCCTACTCACTTACGACTCAACCCAGTAACATCCAGGGGCAACTCAGCTTGACGATAGCTGGTCAGCCGCTAGGACCGGTCGGACAACAAAAGACTTTCAAATGGACCGGAGCCTCGGAGCGGATTGCGGTGAGCAAAGGTATCGAAGGCTTACATGACTACTCAGGTTCCTGGGCGGTATTCCACTTTGTTGATGAAGGAGCGGAGTTGCTACACTCGCGAACCAATCTCCGGTGGAATCTGCTGCAGTCGGATGGCAAGCCCATCTCGGTAAACGGAGAAGCAGAGTTTTATGCCTATCAATTGCAGGCCGGAACCCCGAATCCGTTCGAGATCGTGGGAACGGCGGGAATGCGTTGCGAGCCGAAGATAGCTCTCAAATAACTTGGCGGTTAGGTTCTGTTGGCGAAGTGCGTTCGCGAAAGACGTTGGCTAAAGCAGCCGTTTGTACCACGGCTGGTCTGCGGCGCGTATAAGCAGGCAGGTGATGTTGTCGTCGCTGGCTCCTGCTTTAGCAGCTTCAATCAGTTTGTTACAGGCGCTTTCCAGGTCGCTCAGCAGGGCTGAGAATCGCGAACATATCGCTGTCTTTTACATACCGCGAAAGCCCATCACTGCAAAGAAGCAATGTGTCACCCGACTTGAGTTCGTGATCCTGCAGGTCGGGCTCTACGCTATCCTCCGGACCAAGCGCGCGCACGATTATATTCTGCAACTTGGAGTGTTCCGCCTCATCCTGTGTCATCAGGCCACGCCGGACCTGCTCCATTACCAGCGAATGATCGTTCGTCAACTGATGCATCTCATGATTGCGGATGAGGTAGGCACGACTGTCTCCGATGTGGGCAACCGAAAACTTTTCGCCGCGGCAAAATACGGCGACAATGGTGCAACCCATTCCCAGGTACTGCGGGTTGCGGCTGGATACTTCGCGAATCGCCTGATTGGCCAGCAGGATTGCACTCGCCAACTGATTTGCTCCTCTTGAGACTCCGCGAATACGCTGCGTAATGACCCTCGAGTCGGTGGGATTCTTCAGGCCCTGGAAGTAATCGAGCACTGTGTCGACCGCGATTCTGCTCGCCTTCTCTCCCGCCGCCTGCCCGCCCATGCCATCGCAAACCACGAATATGCCGGCACCAACGTCGAAACCTAGATTGTCCTCATTGTTGGTGCGAACCAGGCCGACGTCGGTCTTGCCCGAGGCTTCGATAGCGGTTTTCATGGCAGCTGTGTCGCGTCACATCGTAATCCAAGCTTCTATTTTCGTAAACCAAAAGAAACTTGCAGAAACCTGATAACGGCGGGATCAGTTAACTTGCAGTCCGGCGAAAGGACTATCGAAGTCGAACCCGAATAGGCGAGGGTTCTCGCCGATAGCAGCGGCGGAGACTATGTAGAACACGTAATCGTAGGTTTCTTTTGGGATTTGATCCTTGTGCTTGGCCAGCAACTGCCAAAAATTTCGCTCGCGTGGGTTCTGGGGCATACTGCGGACGAGAGGTAACACCTGGTTTTCTCCCCAGTTGTAGCAGGCCATTACCAGCAACCCCGAGGCTTGCGCGTCGGTTCCGTAGAGATCATTGATATAGCGGACGGCGGCCTCCGTTTCCCGGTCCCAGTGGTGCCGGTCATCGGCCGGATCAGGACGCTGAAGATCCACCAGCGGCCCGATTTTCAATCCGTATTTCGCAGCCGTCTCCGGGATGAACTGCCACATGCCCTTGGCATAGCCTTTTCGCGTCATTGGGCCGCTTATATAAGGATCGAAACCGCTTTCCTGCATGGCCAGGTAGAAAAATTGAGGAGGCAGCCCCTGGGCAAGGAAGTCTTTATAAATAGTCTCCGTGTAGCCATTGGTCTTGGCCCTCTGCACTGCGGTTTCAAATCGTTTCGTGGATTTCCAATAGCCGATATATTTCTCAACCTCGCTGACGAAATCAGGAGGCATGCTGAGTTCGCATTCGCCAAAGATGCGCGCCACCCGCATGATGAGCTTCTGCTGCTCCGTCATCTTGGGATCATAGAAATGCAACGCGGTCAGCATTTGCTCGTAGTTTCTCTCCATCTCCCGGCGTCGCGCCAAATCGTCGTGCATGACGTCGACCGCGTTCTGGTTGTTGGAGTCGCTTACCATGCGCTCGACTTTCGCAATATCAACGTCCAGAGCCTTCATGGAATAGAACAGCGCCTCCGCGGCAGCACGCTGTTTTTGCAGCTCGCGATGTTCATACCACCCGTATGCACCGGCTGCCGCGATGCATACGCCGAGAACAGCGATGATGGCGGCAAAATAACGTTTCTGCTTCTTTTGAACTTTGGCGTACGCCTGCCGCATGAACATCGTGTGCTGGCCGACCGGCTCGTTCGCGTGCGTCTTTCCGAAGTACCGGTCCATGTACCGGGCAAGTACGGTTTCGTTGCCGTCCGCCTGTGCCGGCTGGGGCGCTGGCGTTATGGCGGTCAGGGTAACTTTCGGACCTTGAATTCCCAGCCTGATAGAGACGTTCTCAACTACCGTGATGAGCTTGAACTTCTGGTCGCCGACATAAATTCCATTGCTGCTGTTGAGATCACGAATGCACCATTGACCATCCTCGAAGCTGATCTCTGCGTGAGCGCGGCTCACGTGTTCGTCGGGGATGCACACCTCGCAGTCGCCCAGCCTGCCAATGCGAAACTTGCCGGCAAAGTCATACTCGCGCCGTCCGCCGGACCACTCAACCAGCACCTTAAGTGGCGGCACAACGGGTTTTCGTATTGGAGCTGCCATCGACACTCGGTTCCAGCACAATTATGAGGGTAGTGCGGAGTCGGAAACAACAGAGTTCGTGGAACCCGTCAATAGCTTGGCGGTGTCAGCGCCGGGGTACGATTTTTTAGAATGGGGTATTCGCGCCCAGATGGCAGGCAATGCTGTGGGCCAGATAGATCGAAGCGAGTGACTCGAGGCACTCCTGGCTTGGTGCAACCTGGTCTGCGTACTCGTATGTCAGCCCTAGCTGCTCGTACTTCGAGGCCCCCAGGCGATGAAATGGCAGCAGGTTGATTTCGCTTTGGCCGATTTCTTCCAGGAAGACGGCAGTCGCCTCCGCGTTGGCAGCATCGTCGTTGAAGCCGGGAATGACAGGCATGCGTAGCACCAGTTTCCCCGGCCAATCGGTGCTCGCTATCCAGCGGATGTTCTCGAGAATGATGTCGTTCCCCTCGCCTGTCGCCTGCAGGTGCTTTCCGTTATCCATGTGCTTGAGATCTACGAAGAGCCAGTGGATGTAGGGCAACGCGGTCTCTAAAACGCTTCGTGAAACATAGCCGCTGGTTTCGACGCAGGTATCGATGTAAGCGCTCTGGCAGCGCTCAAGCAGTTCGAGAACGAATCTCTCCTGCATGAGTGGTTCGCCACCCGTCAGCGTGACACCGCCTTCTGGTCCCCAATAGCAACGGTCACGATTGAAGACTCGCATCACCTCGTCAACCGAATACCGTTTTCCGCTCACTTGTAGTGCGCCGGTGTAGCAGACCTTGGTGCAGTCGAGCGTCTCGCAACAGTCGCAATAGGTTCGGTCAAAGACAACGGGCAGCCCAGTTCGGCGAAGGCTGCACCGCGTCCTTGCGGACACACTGACGCGCATCGCTCCGGGCAGCCCTTGCATAATCGCGACTTGTACATGAGCCGCTCGCGCAAAATCATGCCTTCGGGGTTTGAACACCACTTGCAGCGCAAAGGGCAGCCGCCGAGAAAAACGAGCGTACGCGCCCCCGGCCCGTCATGGATGGAGTGGCCCTGGATGTCGAAGATCAGCCCCTTGCTTTCCGCTGCGTGCATTTCTATGTACGTCCCGGCGTCTCTGTCGCGGTAAACATCTCGCACGTGACAGCAATCAAATCCGGGTACGTGATCGGCTTGCTGGCGACTGCGTTGCAAACGCCCAAGTAGTCTTCACCCGAAGCAAAATGTTCGCAGAACTTGCACTTTGGAACGGGGGCCCAGTGCTCGCAGTGCTCACCGTCAGCCAAAACGACTTCCTTCGTGCGGTGGCAGATACCTTTCGCCACATCTACGGCAGCGAAGTTACGGCAGTCCATGTGCTTCATCACGCCGTTCATACGTCAAACTCCCTCGTACTCAGTTCTGGCGATCACTTCATCCTGTATCGGTTTGCCGATTTCAACCCAGTACTGTGTAAATCCGGCAACGCGAACCATCAGGTCGCGATAATTGTCTGGATGCTGCTGCGCGTCGCGGAGCATCTTGCTGTCCACCACGTTGTACTGGATATGGAAGCCGCCCTTGCGCATGTATCCCTGCGTCAGCGCCAGCAGCTTCTTGCAACCCTGCATGCCACCCACCGCGGTGGGGTGCAGCTTCAGGTTCATCTGCGAGTTCTGCGATTGCGAGTGGTCCCACACGGTTGCCGATTCGAATAGCGCGTAGGGGCCGTTGCGATCGGTCCCGGGATAGGCGGACATTGAGGCGTCTGCAAATGTCGTGCCTGCGAGCCGGCCATCCGGAGTGGCAATCGTCGCCATGCCCATGGGTGCGTGAGTCGAGACCGAAATCTGGCACGCGTACAGCGGCTTTGCGTTCAGCGATTCGTAATCGCGGCACATCGCGCAGAACCAAGTCTCCCAGTTTTTCAGGATCGCATCGACATACGCATCATCATTGCCGTACTTGGGGCGGTCAGACAGAGATAGTGGATGTAGTCCCACTTGCCGCTGGTATCTTGCTTCTCCTGATCGGCGAGCGAGAAGGACCCCACTTCACCAGCTGTTTTGAATCCGAAATTGTCCCGCAACCCTTGCTTCAGTTCCTCCAGGGTAATGGCGCGATCGTCGAACACCAGCTTCTTGATGGCAGCCAGACTGTTCACCAGATTGATGGTCCCGCACGATTCAACGTTGAAGGTTCCGTTGTAGCGATAGCCAAGTTCGTTGATCAGGTGTCCGCTCGCGAGACAGTCAGGCTTCAGCAACGAGTTGAAAACTGCCATGTTCTGCTTGCGCCAGATGTCGTGCTGAATGTTGTTGCAGGCGGTCAGGCAAGCGACGGTCTTGCGGAAACGGTCCTGAAATTCGGCGAAAAGAGATTCGAAGCTATCGAGATTCTTG
The DNA here is from genome assembly GCA_963846795.1 of uncultured Acidobacteriaceae bacterium. GTDB lineage: Bacteria > Acidobacteriota > Terriglobia > Terriglobales > Acidobacteriaceae > CAVVDY01. The sequence continues at coordinate 100,660 of CAWJXJ010000004.1, read as the reverse complement.
CCGCGTGGCGCATAGACTCGCTGGCCGGTGCGCTGGTCGATGCCGTCGAACAGCACAAGTTCAAGAACCTTCGGCAACGAGATGAAGTGCACACCGACGCTGGTCGGCTGACCCGAGCCGCCGGGTATCCAATATTTCTTGTCGTCGAGATGCAGCGGCAGCCAGGAACACGGCGATGTCTCGAGGCATCCGCCGATCGCCACGGCGCGCGCTTCTTCCAGCGTCATCCCCTCCGGACCATACTGGCTCAGCAGGAACTCGATTGCGCCGCGGTTATTCACCCATGCCGGATAGCCGGTGCCGGTCTTGTTGCACTCGGTTGCCTTCAGCAAAAAATCTTCGGGCAGCTTGTCGTCATAGAGCACGGTGAGCGTTGGCTGGGTGCTGGCGCAACGAATCGCCGATTCGATGATCAGCTTCTCCAGATCGTTCGTGGCCGCGAGGCCTTCTTTCGTAAGGCCGCCGAGGCTGAGATTGTTGAAGGTGTTGCCCGAGAGCACTCCGCCCACAACACCGGCTGAAGCGAAGCAATCAATGCAGGTGAACTTCACCCGTTGCAGTTCGAGCCACTCCAAAACCTCGTCATCCGTGATACGGCCGGCAGCCTTATCATGCGCGTAATAAGGATAGAGAACCTGTCCCAGGCGGCCCGGCGACAGGCCGGAGATCGCATCTTCGTTGAGCACGGCGATATGAATCGTCCACGTCATCTGAATGGCTTCAGCAAAGTTCGTGGGCTTGTTGTGCGCCACCGACTCCAGGCGCTGTGCGATCTCGTGATACTCGCGCTTTTGCTCAGGCTCAGACTCAAACTCCGCCAGGCGTTGCGCTTCCTTCGCGTAGTTCAAGACCCACTGCTGTATGCCTTCCAGAACCAGGATGACTGCCTCGTAGTTGTAAAGCCGGTTCATGCCGACCAGGCCGTCCCCGCCAGCGCGGCCGGCGACTTCGGCTTTCTTTTCCCGCGCCATTTGGATCAACGCGTCGAAACCATACTCCAGCGGGTAGTAGTAGTTAATGACCTCGCGGCCCTGCGGCAACGTGTAACCCGAGTCGAACATGCACACGATCGAACGCATGATCGCCTCCTTGGTCTCATAGTCAGGCGCCATCTGCTCGTACTTGTGACCCAGATCATCGACCGACTTGCCCACCCATTGCTTGGCGATGTGCAGCAGTGCGGGGATCTCTTCGCGACGCATGCCAAACTTTCCGGCGATAGAAACGACGTTTCCAAAGCTCTCGGTTACATTGCCGCCGCCACTGCCGAACTTCGACAGCTCATCGGCGCTGGAGCTTCCCTTCTCCAAGGCGGCCTGGTAAAGCTCGTCCTCGCGCGCCATGTAATAGCCTTCCGACAACCATGGCATCGGAAACGAGCCGCGGTAGTAATGCGCCTTGCCCATCACCAGCAGCTCACCCGGAAAGATGGTCGGGGTGAGATGCGAGAAGGCTTCTTTCAGCGCGGCGGCGCGGCGGACGACCGGGATTTCGCCTTCCAATTCGGTGTACTTGCGTGTGTACCAGTAGGGAAACTCGTTGGTCGCCGACGAGAGCGTCTGAAAATAAAGCTCGCGCAGCTTGCGGGCGCGCGGACATGGTTCTTTCTTGACCTCGCGGTCGACGATCCCATCAGGTGCCATGCCACCCGACTGTGAGTGAAGAGGAACGCCGGACTTCTCCAGCAAATCAGCCAGCTTGGTAGTCATTAGATTCCTCCTCTGCTCGGTCGCAGGCCTCGTGAGAACAGCCCAAATTCACCCACTGTGACATTAGCCGGGCAGCGCACACTTCGCCGTGACGCCGGTCACAGGCTGAGGTTAGGGGGTCTGGTTCTGGCGCAATTAATGGGAGCGATACGCTCAGCGATACGTATCGTGCTATAACACCGAGAACGAGTTACTGCGAGGAGGCAAGCTGGTGACTGCTGAAAGTGATCTGTTAAAGCCGATGCAAGGGGCCGAACACGCCGAAGCGGGCGGCGTGAAAATCGACATGGCCAAGGTTGGCAATGCTCGAGTACGGCGAGTGATTTACCCAGTTGGTTTCCGCTGGTCGACGAACATGAAGCCGCTGGTGGGAACGGATTTCTGCATGCACGCGCATGTGGGATTTCTGGCGCAGGGCGAGATCCACATGGAGTTCCACGACGGCTGCGTGCTTGAGTTCCGCGCCCCGCAGGTGGTTGCCATCGAACCCGGTCACGACGGCTGGGTTGTTGGCAACCAGCCCGCTGTGCTGATCGAGTTTGATTTCGGTGCGGACACGGCGAGTCGCGTCGGGCTCCCACCCAAACACTCTCATGGGAAGTGAGTCGAGAGGTGACAGGACTTAAACGTAGCTGAAAAACGCCACTTTCTTGATTGCGCGGTCCGCAACGGCTATGAGTGCTGGATAGAGTCGTTCCCAATTCGGTCTTGCATGGACAGCACAACCCTGATGCGCGTTGATTTTGCCGAGAACATTTCGGTTAAACTTAAGCCATGAACGCAATCGATGTCGAGTGCCCGCAGTGTGGCGCGAAGCCCGGGCAAAGATGTCATACCCTCACCGGTAAAGCCAACCCGGTGTCGCACGCCAAGCGCAAGTTAGCAGCTTTTGAGGCGGAGACGCCCCGCGAAGACAAGAAGGATGACAGCGCGCAAGTAGCCATCGAGACAACGAGCAAGACGTAGATCCGTCTCCTGCCATGGCACTGCTGGAGATGACGCAGCGGCTATTCCCCACCCGCGACCGGTGCTGCATAGGGGTTCTCGGTCGTAACCTGCCACACCGTGTCAATCAGCGTTCCGTCAACCCACTTCACCACCGCTACCGGGCGATCTCCGAGGCGCGGTTTAGCGGGCTTGCCCCCGCAAATCTTCTCGATCTCAGCTTTGATCTCTTCGATCGGACGAATTGGCAGTCCCTTGCCTTTCACCGCATCGAGCAAATCCTGCCGCCGGGGATTGATGGCGATGCCTCGCTCCGTCGCAACCACGTCGATCAACTGGCCCGGGCCGACCAGTGTGGTGACCTCATCGACAATCACCGGAATGCGGTCTCGGAACGAAGGCACAGCGAGAATGGTGCAGCCTGAATAGAGGCAGTTCTGCCATCCGCCGATGCCATGCAGCAGGCGCCCGTCGGAATGCGTGACCACATTTGCGTTGAAGTTGACATCGACCTCGGTCGCGCCCAGCACGCAGGCATCGACCATCGAGGCAAAGTTGCCCTTGCCGTGAAAGTTGTACGAGGTGAAGGGCGAAGTCGCAACATGCCGCGGATCGCTGGCGATCGACCGCACGCCGTCGAGATCAAACGTCTGCCCGTCGAGAATGTAGCCGATGAGGCCTTCGTTCAGCAGATCAACCAGATACTTCGTCGAGCCTCCACGCACAAAGCTGGCTTTCACGTTAGCCTCGCGCATCATGCGGGCAAGATAGTCGACGAACGCCAGAGCGATGCCTCCCGCTCCCGCCTGGAACGAGAATCCTTCGCGCAAGATGCCGGCGGCGCGCAGGAAGCGCGCGATCATCTCCGCAATGCGCAGGCGGTCAGGGCTGCGCGTGATCTGCGTGGTGCCACTGACTATTTTTTCCGGGTCGCCGATCGACGGCACCTCGACCACGTAATCGACGTTGTTACCCTGGATTTGCCACGGCACGCACGGAAACGGCACCAGGTTGTCGGTGACGACGATGACGCGGTCGGCACAGATCGAATCAGCCAGCGCAAAGCCCAGCGAGCCGCAAGCCGATGGCCCATGCGATCCGTCGGCATTGCCGAAGAAGTCGGCGGTGGGAGCGGCAATCACCGCGATGTCGATGTGAACTTCGCCATCCTGGACCGCCTGCCAGCGCCCTCCGTGCGAGCGCAACACGCCCAGGCCGCGCATGTTGCCATGCGAACAGAACTCGCCGAGTGGGCCGTTCATGCTGCCTTCGACATGATGCACCACGCCTGATTTCATCAGGTCGATCACCGGCTCGTGACAGGGAAACGAAGCGCTCGGGAACCAGACCAGATCTTTGACGCCCATACCTGCAGCGGTTTCGAGGGCTGTCAATGCCACGCGGTCTCCGTTGCGCAGATGATGATGGCTGCTGATGGTCATGCCATCGCGCAATCCGCAGAGGCGCAGCGCGGTTTCCAGATCGGGCACGCGCTTATCGCCGTTCGCGGGATAATCGCGGCTGCTGCGGATCGGCGGGCCTACCTTGTTTCCACTCGGTGTTTGGCCCTCGATACCGACGAACGGCATCTGCTCGCGGCCGTTCACCACGGTCGGGACCTTTCGGCCCACGGCATTCGTAATCAGTTCGCAATTTTCGAACTTTGCCATGGTTTAGGTTTATCTGGTAGCTGCCAAGACGTGCCGGTTCTCAGTTTCTAAGACCTCTCCGTAGACTGGTCCAACCTTGTTGTCGGCCAGGCTGTTTAGCAGCTCAGCATTGATGCTGATAGAGGAATATCCGTTGTTGTCCTTCCAGGATGGACTTTCCAGCCAATCCGTATGTTTGCCAATCCTGGCGACCAACTGATCGTGTTCTATCAGGTACCAGAAGCCCTTATGCGGGAAGGTTATCCAGATATCCTTGCCTTCGTACTTCTTCTGAATGGTTATTCTCGACTTAAGTTGAACTCGTAGCGTCGTAACCCCACTGAAATGATAGGCGAGGAAATCAGCACCTTGCCAGTCGTCCGCCAGCTTGATGCAATTAAAGCCATAGTCAGCCAGCGACGCGGCAATTTTTTGGAAGTTGAAAAGTTCCTTCTGTTTGGCGTTGAGGGTCTCGTAGCGCACCCGCTCAAAGTTGTGTATCAAGCTTGCCCTCCTCCAGACTTCCAACAGCTATTGATGAGCCCCATCTGCCGGGCGCGCTCCATCAACTTTAGTGCACGGTTCACCACGGGAGCATCGATCATCTTGGAGCCGACACTCACCACGCCCAGCCCGCGGGCCTGCGCTTCATCGAAGGCCCGTGCTATCTTCTGTGCCTTTTCAATTTCCGCCGCCGACGGCGCATAAGCGCGATGGATGATCGGAATCTGCAGCGGATGCAAGCAGCCCATACCTTCGAATCCCATGGCGCGCGAAGTTTCGCCCCAGTGCAACAGTCCGTCAGCATCGGCGACGTCGCCGTAGACCGAATCGATGGCCTGAAGACCGGCCGCCTTCGCCGCATTGACCAGGCGCATGCGCGCGTAAAGCGACTCGGCTCCGGTTGCGGTCTTCACCACACCGAGGTCCGCGGTGTAATCCTCAAGCCCAATGGTGATTGCAGCGTTGCGCTCCGAGGCGTGTGCGATGGCGTACACGTTCTCAACCCCCAAGGCAGTTTCCACGATGGGCATCAGCCATATCGGGCGAATCGCGCCGCTATGACCCTGGATCGCGGTAATCAAGGCATCGACTTCACGCACCTGCTCCGCCTGTTCGACCTTCGGAATCAGGACGAGGTCCGGATGCTGCGGCACGATTTCCTGCAGATCGCTACGCCCCACCGGAAGCGGATTGATTCGCACCATGCGCTCGCAATCACCGAAATCAACTGCCCTCAAAGCATTGCGGGCCAGCAGGCGCGCGGCATCCTTTTCGGCGTGGTGGACCGAATCTTCCAAATCAAGAATGATGGCATCAGGAGCGTGCAGGCCGGCATTGATGAAGTACTTCGGCTCATTGCCGGGCAAGTAGAGGCGCGAGCGCCGCAATCGATCGCGCGGCGACGGCAAAGGAAGCGGAACAGCATCGGGGAGTGCCGCCATGGTCGGCGTGATCCCGGCACGCAGTACCGCCGCTTCCAGACGCGCATCGATGACGAACGGCAATGCCCCTTCGTCCACGATCTGCACCAGAGCGTGAGAAATCCCGAGCGCATGCAAAACGTTGGTCGCCTGCAGACGTATCGCCTCGCCGTAGTAAAGGTCCACGCGCGATTGCAATTCGACCTTAATGCCGCCGGCCTTTCGCTCTTCGAAGGTCACGCGGAGGTCAGAACGAACGTCGCCTCCGGCGCGTCCCGCCTCTCCGCGATGCCGGCTAGTTGCGACTGCTGACGGCATATGTTTTCTCCACCGGCGCGCCGAGCTTGGCCCCGAGTTTGGCCCCAAGTTTGGCAACGATAGCATCGGTCATCTCGGTTGTCGACGCCGCGCCGAGGCTGATCGCCTTGGCTCCGCCCGCAAGCCGCATCATGTCGTAAGTACGAACTTTGCCTTCCTCGATAACAGCGGCGATTGCCTTTCGCATCTGGTCGGCTTTGCTGGTTTCGCCTAGATGATCGAGCATCATGGCCGCGGAGAGGATCATCGCGATCGGGTTGACAATCGGCGGATCGAGTTCAGCGTACTTCGGCGCCGAGCCGTGCGTGGGCTCGAAAACCGCGACCTCTTCGCCGATATTGCCCGACGCGGCGAAGCCCAGTCCGCCGACCAACCCGGCGAAGGCATCGCTGATGACATCGCCAAATAAGTTACTGGCCACGATTACGCCATAATCTTCGGGGTTTTTGGTGAGCCACATGGTCTGCGCGTCGATGTTGGTCGACCAGAGCCGCACCCCAGGGTATTGGAGCTGAACTTCCTTGGCCGTCTCTTCCATCATCCCCGAGGTTTCACGCAAAACATTTGGCTTCTCGCACATGGTTACGGATTTGTATCCGAACTTCGCGGCGTGACGGAAGGCTGCCTCGCAGATGCGCCGGGCCGCCGGCCGGGTGATGATGCGAACCGAAATCGCCAGCTCCTCGGCGGGCACGCTGTTGAACGGCTTAAACTTTGAGTGAAGCCGCAGCGCCTCGAGTACCTGCTGGGGCGGATCGGTCCACTCGACTCCGGCGTACAGCCCTTCTGTGTTTTGACGGAATACAACAACATCAACCTTAGGTTCTGAGTAGCCACCTGCGGGCGACTTGCGAATGAAATTCAGCGGATTGCCAGAGAACGAAAGGCACGGACGCATGCAGATATCCAGATTGAAAATCTGCCGCATCGACACGATGGGGCTGAAATATTGATGACCCTTGTTCTTCAGCTCGGGCGCGAGCTCGGCTTCGGCTTCCTTCTTCGGCTTTGAGGTGATCGCGCCGAACAACCCAACCTTGTGCTTGCGCAGCAACTCAATTGTGCGCTCAGGCAGCGCGTCGCCTTCCTTGCGCCAGCATTCCCAGCCGATATCGGCGTGCGCGTAGTCAGCCTCGAAGCCCACGGCATCGAGCACGCGAATTGCTTCCGGCAAAACCTGGTTGCCGATGCCGTCTCCCGGCATGGTTACGATCGTATGCTTTGGCATAGTTGCAAACTCCTAATCTCTGAATTCACCACAGAGACACAGAGGCACAGAGAGAGACGGATTTTTGATCCTTGATCCTGTAGTTCTCTGTGTCTCGGTCCTCTGTGGTTCATAAAACCGTCGTCGGCTCCAGCTTGGCCTTCAGCTTCTCCGCCACCAGGTTCTCAATCCCGCCGGCAATTACCAGTGATTGCGGCACCGATCCCAGTGCCGGGAATGGAAACGACTCCTCACAGTAGAGAATCGTGCCGGTTGCAAAATCCACCTCAATGCTGTCAGGAGAGATGATCGTCTTCTCCTGGGCTGCCATGTTGTCAGCAAACTGCTGTTGCAGGTACGTCACCAGTTCCGGCGCCTCGATGCATAAGAAGCCGTTGTTGAAAGCGTTGCGTAGATACGTCTGCGAGAAGCTGCCCGCGATGACCAGTGGAATACCCGTACACTTCAGCGCGGTAACCGCCTGCTCGCGACTGGAACCAGTTCCGAAATTGAAGCCGCCCACGATGATGTCGCCGAGCTGAACCCGGTTTGCAAATTCCGGGTCGTAGTTCTGCATGACGACCCTTGCCATCATCTCGGGCGTCATATCTTCTTTATACGTGTAATCCTTGCCGTAGATGCCGTCGGTGTTCAGGTTGTCTTGCGGGAGAAAGACCAGCCGACCCCGGAGAGCATCGGGAAAGCCCGGCAGAATCTCGACCGTTTCTTCACTCGCCGCAGGCGGAGCAAACGCCGCAAACTGGTTGCGCAACTCACGTACCGGCAACTTCGACGGCGCGCATATATAACCGGCTACCGCCGACGCAGCCACAACTTCAGGGCTGGCGAGATAACACTGCGCGTCGCGCGATCCCATGCGGCCCTTGAAATTTCGATTGGTGGCGGAGATTCCGACTTCTCCCGGCTCCAGCAGTCCCTTGCCCAGCCCAATACACGGCCCGCATCCCGGAGGAAGCGGCTCCGCGCCGGCGTTGAGCAGCGCCTGCCAGACGCCACGCTTGACCGCCTCGTCCTCGACTTCCATGCTCGCCGCAGCCAGGTAGAACTTCACTCCCGGCGCGACCTTCTTTCCGTGAAGCACGCGTGCCGCCGCCGACAGGTCTTCCAGCCGCGAATTGACGCACGAGACCAGATACGCTTTCTGGATGGCAATCTTCTTCTGCTCGATTTCCGGCAGCGATTGCATCACCTGCACGCTATCTGGGCCCGACACATGAGGTGTCACGTTGTCAAGATTCAGCACAATGCGACCGGCGTAAACCGCGTCTTTGTCCGGCGCCGGTGGACTGGTGCGCCATTTCAGCAGGTTCATCTCGGTGATGCGGCGGATGCCGTGCTTGCGCAGCAGCAGGTTGCGTCCTTCGAGGTAAGCGATGGTCACGGCGTCCACCGGAAACCACCCGACCAGCGCGCCCCACTCGGTGGTCATGTTGGCGATGCTGAGCCGGGACTCCATGCTGAGCGAGGCCACGCCCGGCCCGCTAAACTCGACTGCCGCGTTTAGCACTTCGTCATGGTTGTAGAGTCCGCACAGGGTGATGATGACGTCTTTGCCGCTGACGCCGGGCTGTAACTCGCCCTCAAGTATCACTTGAATAGTGCGCGGTATCTGCCACCAGAACTCGCCGGTAGCCCAGATTGCTGCAGCGTCGGTGCGTACCACCGGCGTGCCAATCGCGCCTAACGCTCCGTACATATTGGAGTGCGAATCGGAGGCGACCACAAAGCGGCCCGGCTGCACGTATCCCTGCTCCACCATGATCTGGTGCCCGATGCCCATGCCCGGAGGGTAGAAGTCAATGCCCTGCTCGCGCGCGAACGCCTCCATGCTGCGATACTTCGCCAGGTTCGACTCTTCCGCATTCTGGATGTCGTGATCGGCGGCAAACACCGGCTGCGCCGCGTCGTGCACCCGCGTCGCGCCGATGGTCTTGAACTTCTTCATCACCGCCGAAGTATTGTCGTGCGTCATCACGTGCGTCGGCCGGATGGACAGGAAGTCTCCGGCGCGCAGCGGCCGCTTCGGGCCGTCGGCCATGTGATGCTGAGCGATCTTCTCTACCACGGTCTGCTTCATACTCAACGCTCTTTCCGGTCAACGCGGAACAGTCGCATCAGCTCCGTCACGCTCGTCTGCTTCTCCAGCTTCCAGATCGCCTCGATCGCCTTACGGCGCGCCTTCTTCGACAAGACCGGCTCGGCCAGCGCTTCGAACTTCTCTTCCACTTCCTGATCGCTCAGCGGATTGCGCGGATCGCCCTTGGGATAATCGAGCTGCGTCATAAACTCGGTGCCATCGTTGGTGCGGATGCTCACGATGACGCGCTGCAAGGCAGGAAACACCTTCTCGATCTCCTTGTCAGCGACCACAGTTACCTTCTTGAGTTGCTCACGGATGAGCGGATGGTTAATCTTTTCCGGCGTGAACTGCAGCGGCGTGACCTGCCTTTCGGCGATGGCCGCGGCAACGACATAGGGAAGTGAGTGGTCCGCCGTCTCCTTGGTATGCGGATCGTACTTGCTGGGATCGCTAAGGATGTCGGCTCCCCGCGCAGTGGTTCGAATGTGTACTCGCGCAATATGCTGCGGCTCCAGGTTGTTGTCCTTCACTAGTTGCAGCACTGCGGAAATCGGAGTGTGGGTGAGCGCCTCCGTGGGGAACGCCTTCATCCCACATTGTGTGATACGCCAGGACGAAGCCTCGCCCAGCCCTTCGGTCAGCACGTTCAGCTTCCACTCCGGCCCCAGGCAGTGGACGATTCCCTCTTTGCCGTCGATGACGTGCTCCGGCCCGGTGTATCCCTTTTCCGCCAGCAACGCCGCCAACACGCCGCTCTGGGTCGCCATCGGATCGACGGTGTTCTTCATCATGGTCAGCTTGCCTGCAGTCACCGCTCCCAGCGTCGCCCGGGCGCTAGCACTAATGCCGATGGCGTGCTGAATCTTCGGCCAGTCGAGGTGCAGCATGCGTCCAGCGACGATAGGCGAAACCAAGGCGGTCAGCGTCGCATGATGCCAACCGCGCTCGCGAATGCCGGGGAAGGCGGCCTCGCACAATCGCATTTCGAACTCGTGGCCCAGCACGAGACCAACAATCAATTCGCGGCCATCACTCCCCGCGCGCTCGCAGCAGGCCAGAGCAGCAGGAAAGATATCGGAGGGATGGCACGGATCCTGCCTCCAGTAGATGTCGTTGTAGTCCATGCAGCGGATCATCAGCGCGTTTGCCAGCGCCGCCGATACCGCATCGACGTGCAAGCCAGTGCCGATGATCGTGGCTGTGCCCGGCCCGGCAATCTCGTTTAGCACGTCGAGCGCGATCTCGACGTCATGCTGCTGATATCCACCCAGGGCGCATCCGATGCTATCGAGCAGGAAGCGTTTTGCCTGGTACACCGCCTCCGGTGAGAGATCTTCGAACCGCAGCTCCGCGGCCCATTTCGACATGGCAGCAGTCACGGTCTGTTTGGCCTGCGCAACCGGCGCTTCAGTGAGAGTGGGCATACAACGTTCTCCTTACCTGCTCAAGTTCTTAAAGGGCAAGAACGCCATGAAGTCGGCGTGATGCACGATGTAGGCTTCGGTCGTACGCTTCACCAGGTCGCCTTCGGCGGCATGAGCCGCGATGATGTGGCACACAGCATCGGGCACACCGCATTGCATCGCCAGTGCGACGCCGGTAAATGGATGACGTAACATCTCGCCTCGCTTGCTCTGGCGCGGCTTGCCATCCACCTTCTCGTACTCCAGCAGCTTGCCCACGTCGGCGAGAATCGCGCCGGCGATAACGGTATCCATATCGATGGGCAGCGCGTTCCCCATGAACTCCTTCATGCTCTCGGCAGCCTTGCGCGCGATGTGAACCACGCAACGCTTGTGCTCCATGAAGGTTGTCGGGCAGTCAGGAACGAGCAGGGTGAACGGAATCTGGTTCAGATCGTCGGGCGTCAGCGGACTAAGTTCAAGGGCGTGTATCCAGGTTTGAGTGACTTGCTCCCGCAGCCCAGGATCGGCGATCCACGCGATCTCGGGCCACAACTGCATTACGGCGTCGCGCAACTTCTTTCTCCAGTTCGCGTCGGCAGGAGCGCGAAAAACGCGCAGTTACTGCTTCACCGCAAACATAAGAGGTTACGATTTTATTGCCCAAGGAGCTATGACGCGCGTCACAATTAACTTGTGACGCGGCACAGTGAGCTCCGACCACGTCACCTACTTGGCGGCATGAAAATACCCTCCCCGCCTAACAATTTGACTCATTGCAATGAGTCAGATACACTACCTATATGGCTAAACGATTGCAGGTCATCCTGCAAGACTCCGATTACCGGGAAATCCAACGGGCGGCTAAGGCTCGGCGTATGTCCACCGCAGAGTGGGTGCGCCAATCGCTTGCCGCGGCCCGTCGCCAGCAGCCCGAAGGTAGCCTCACAAAGAAGCTGGAAGCACTACGGATCGCAAGTCAGTATCAGTTTCCGGTGGGAGACATTGACCAGATGCTCGCAGAAATTGAAGCCGGCTATTTAAGCGGGCAGCGTCCTTGATCCTGGTAGATTCCAACATCCCGATGTACCTCGTCGGGACATCACACCCTCACAGAGCCGATGCTGAACGCCTGGTTGAGGACCTCTTACGACGGCAGCAGCGGTTGGTTACAGACGCTGAGGTCTTGCAGGAAATACTCCATCGTTACGTGTCCATCAACCGCCGCACCGCAATCCAACCTGCCTTCGATGCGTTGCTCGGTATCGTTGATGAAGTATTCCCAGTAACGGCCGCCGTAGTGGAACGAGCCAAGCAGATCGTGCTCCAATACCAGCACCTCTCGGCGCGCGACGCGATCCACGTCTCGATCATGGAGCGGAACGGGATAGCTCAAATACTTAGCTTCGATGCAGGATTTGACTCGCTCCCCGGAATCACCCGCCTCTCGTGAGCGCTGTCGTTCCGGACTAGCGCCGAAGAAATCCTCAGCAACCGAAATTTGTCGAAATCAATGCTGCCCAACTGCAGCGGCGCTGTTCGCCGCGCGAAGCTGTACCGTCTGTCCGACTGCTATTCGACCAGTACGAATGACCGTGCCGTACACTCCTGCGTTGTTCTGGTTGACACGAACGATCGCCTTCAGAACTTCCGGTGTCGAAATTGCCGAGTCGGGATCGAGGTTCACCATCGCGCAACGAACGTCGCGCATAGTAGCGGCGACCGCGGGTGCGTTGTCTCCTTCGCCGAAGGAAAGCTCCCCTCCCACCCACTCGTCCTCCTGGAAAGCAAGCGGTCGCAGCAAGCGAACCAGAAGGTTGGGGCGAAAGCGTCGCACATCAGGACTGTGCCCGGCCAGTCGTGAGATCTCGCGCACCGTATCGGAGGCGATCACCGAGACGCTAGCGTCATCGAAGATGCCATGCCTCATCTGCATCATCTGCACGGGAGCTCCGTACCGTCGTCCAATTTCGGCGGCCAGTTCTTCCCCAAATACGGGCAGCTCTTCGCCATCAGGGGTGCGAACGTGCGTAGGAATCTCGTCTTCCGAACCGTCTTCACCCCTCATCGGAGTGAACAGAATCAGGTCAGATAGCTTGGTCGCGGTTAGCCATGGGAACCCGCTGTGGTCATTCACTCGCCGCAACGCCAGCCGTCTGTCGCCCTCGATGCCGTGCCAGCCCAAGTGAGCGGTTTCCAGTTGCTCGCCGCGCATGGACTTGACCGGATAGCGGAAGATCGCCTCTACGTGTCCTATTTCTATGTGCATTCTCGATTGATGATCTTGCGCGAACTCGAATCGGCCGTATTTATTCCTTCACCGCAATCCCCAAGGCCTTCATCTTGCGGTACAGATGGCTGCGTTCCAGTCCGAGTACCTCGGCGGTGCGGCTGACATTGCTGTGGTTTTCGTCGAGCTTCTTAAGGATATAGTCACGCTCATACGCGGCGCGCGCCTCGTGCAAAGTGGAGAACTCGGCCCAGGGACGACGTCCACCATCGCGGAAGATGAGCGACGGCAGATGCTTGCGATCGAGCCGACCGGTCGTCGGATTCATGATGACGATGCGCTCAATCACGTTGCGCAACTCACGAACATTGCCGGGCCATGAGTAGCGCAGCAGTGCATCTACTGCCTCGTCGGTCATCTCCTTTGGATGACGCTGGTAGGTGTGGGAGAACTCTTTCAGGAAAAACTGCGCCAGCACGGGGATGTCTTCCTTGCGCTCGCGCAGCGGCGGCACATAAAACGGAATCACGTTCAGCCGATAGAACAGGTCCTCGCGGAAATTGCCTTTCGAAATCTCGTCTTCTAAATCTTTGTTGGTGGCGGCGATCACCCGCACATCGACCGTTACCGACTCATCTTCACCCAGCGGAGCAAACCGCCCTTCATCCAGTGTGCGCAGCACCTTCGACTGCGTCTTCAGGCTCATGTCGCCGACTTCATCGAGAAACAGCGTACCTCCGTCAGCTTTGCGGAACTTCCCTTCCTTGGCAGCGCTCGCGCCGGCGAAAGCGCCTTTGCAGTGACCGAACAGCTCGCTCTCAATGAGGTCTTCGGGGATGGCCGCGCAGTTGACCTCAACGAACATTGACTCCTTGCGCAGACTCTGTGCGTGGATGGCCCGCGCCACCAGCTCTTTGCCGGTGCCCGACTCTCCGTAGATGAGTACGCGCCCGTTGGTCGGCGCCATCAAACCAATTTGCTGCCGTAACGCCTTGACCGGAACGCTGTCGCCAACGATGACGCTACGCGACTGGAACTGCCGCTTGAATTCCAGATTCTCGCTGCGAAGGCGCTTGGCTTCCAGCGCATTCTTCAGCACGATCAGGGTTCGCTCGACCGACAGCGGCTTCTCGAGGAAGTCAAACGCGCCGAGCTTAGTAGCGCGCACGGCGGCATCGATGCTGCCATGCCCTGAGATCATGATGACCTCCGGCGGATTCGCCGTCCCCATGATCTCTTCCAGGACTTCCAGCCCGTCTCGGCCAGGCAGCCAAATATCAAGCAGCACGACGTCAACCGCCTTACGCCGCAAGATTTCGAGGCAGTCCTCGCCCGTTTCGGAAAGAAGTGTTTGGTAGCCCTCGTCCTCCAGCACCCCTTGCAGGGAGCTGCGGATCTGCGACTCGTCATCCACGATCAGTATGGTTTGCATCAGATTGCGCGGCCGAGGCAGCCATCTCCTGTTGCACCGGCAACTCTAATGTAAACCGTGCGCCCACCGGACGGTTCTCCTCGACTCGAATGGAACCATGATGGTCTTCCACGATGCGGCTGACAATCGCCAATCCCAGGCCGGTTCCGCGCTTCTTGGTGGAGAAGTATGGCAGGAAGAGCTTCTCCTTCAGCTCCGACGTCACCCCATGTCCGGTATCGGCGATAACAATCTCGACCACGTCGCGCTCATCGGCAACGCTGGTCGAAATCTGAATCTCCTTCACCAGCGAGTCATGCATGGCCTCAGCGGCGTTATCGACCAGGTTGGCGATCGCGCGTTTCATGGCCGCGGCATCAGCCATAACTGGCGGCAAGTCGTCGCTAAAATACTTACTCACGCGGATGCCATCGAGCCGGCCGTTAAACATGCTCAACGCGCTTTCGATGACGCTGTTGATGTCGGTCGGCTCAGGACGCGATGCCGGAAAACGCGCCAGCAACGAGAACTCATCGACCAACGTGCGTACGGTCTCGATTGAGGAGCCGATGGTCTCAGAGCAGCTTCGGATGATACCGAGCGAAGCTGCGTCTGGCGGAACGCCCCGTTCCAGGTGGCGGCGGATCCTCTCCGCCGAGAGCGCGATGGGCGTGAGAGGATTCTTGATCTCATGCGCAACCCGCCGAGCCACCTCGCGCCATGCGGCCTGCTTCTGGGCGCGCAACACGTCCGACATGTCCTCGAACACCATCACGTACCCCAGGCGCGGCGTCATCGGCGCACGCAGCGGGGGATCGAGCGTCGCGATCGTAACTGCGACGTTTAGGTTCGCATGCGACGTCGCAATCTCCATCTGGCTGGTGGTTGAGCCCATTCGATCGGCACGGCGTAGCATGTGCTCCAAGTCGGCGACCACCTCGTCAGAGAAAAGATCGCGCAACGACGACGGGGCCGGCAAGTCGTTCCCTTCCTGGCGAAGCAAGCGCCGCATGGCGCCATTCATTCGCGTAATGACGCGAGAGGAATCCACCGATAGCACGCCGCTGGGAATGCTCTCCAGAACGGTTTCGATATGCCGGGTGCGATGCTCGAGCTCTACGTTGGCTTCGGCCAGTTCACCGCGTGAGGCCTCGATCTTGCTGCGGGTTGATTGCAGGTCCTCTGCCATCTTGTTGAACGATTGCACCAGTTGGCCGATTTCGCTGTCGGCGGCAACGTCGACACGTACGTCCAGCCGCCCACGCGAGATCTCGTGCGTTGCCTCAGCCAACGCAACCAAGGGCCGCGTCACCATGCGGGAGAGGAACAGCGCAAGCCAGAGCGAGGCAAACAGCACGCCTACAGTCAGGAAGAGTAGATATCCCAGATATGCCCGGCGCAGTCGGCGCCGCTGCTGGCGAAGAAGGTCGTACTGCTGTTGGCTCCTCTCAATGTCACTCAGCATGGCTGAGTAGTTTGCCGGCAATGGCATCGCGACAAGAATCCTGCCATCATGTCCAACGTTGGCCTGACCTAGTACGTAAAGCGTTCCTCCGAGATCAAAGGTCTTCACCTGTCCTGCTCCGGAGTCCAGTGGCAGGCGGTCGCGAACCAGCGGCCAGGGATCGGGTGAGTGGAATGTCGCCTCAGCCCGGTCATCTTCGAGGGCGAAGGCGAACCCGCCCTGCAGCGTAAATTCGCTGTGGCGGAATTCATCCATGATGAAGCTGAAGTTGCCAGTCTGGAACGACTTCTGTGCGCTGGGCGTGGCAGCCAATCGTTCCGCTTCGGCGCGAGCGTTGGCTGTGGCGTAATCGGTCAGCAGCCCCGCGATCGTGCTGGTGCGATACTGCACGTCTTCGACCGGCCGCGAGAACCATCGCTCAACCGAGCGATTCATCAACCCATACGAAAACATGAACAGGAAAATGACCGGCCCAAGCGACAGAAGCAGCGCGCCCATCACCATGCGGCTGCGGAACTTTGAACCCAGCACGCCGGTTTTGCGCTCAGCATAGAGCCGTAACAGCGTGCGGATGAGCACAAACACCAGCGCGACGAATAGAAGAAAGATGAGCGCCGACAGTGCCGCAAAGATCAGCGTCTGTTCGCTGGTGTCAGGGTCGAGAATCGTCAGCTTGAACGTGGCTTGCGCAAAGATGACTGCGAAAAGCAGGAATGTGACAATCGAGAGCCCAATAACCGCTGGAGTACGGTTCTTCTTCGTCTTATTGGAAGGCGTCACTAACGGCATGAATCGTCTGTCCTCCGGAATGCGTTCTCCGGATACACCTGGGGTTCAAGCGGCGCGCGGGGACAGCCGGGGTAGATGCCCATTATAGCCCGATCCGTCGACTTTTCTCCGCTTTCCGGTGTTACGAGCCGGTTAATCCCGAGCGGCAGCTTGCAACCGCGCACGTTGCCTCAAAGACAGCAGTTCTCCTAACCGGCACGTATCGCAATCCGGGCGTGTTTTGTGGCAATAATGCTTGCCGGCCTGCACCAAAAGCCCATGCATCTCGTTGTAGACACGCGTCTTCTTCGTTTGTTGCGCCGTACTCATAGCCGATGGCCGGTGCACCGCCGGGCGCGAGCCAGTCTCCAATACTGCGCTCACCGGAGCGTCCTCCCCGGCCAGCGCACCTTCCACCAGCAGCCGGATTTCGTCGTACTTGGCCGATTCATTCACTATTCCGTGACGCTCGAAAACGCGTCGCGTATAGGCGTCAACCACAAACACCGCATGCAGCCCCGCATAAAGAAGGATGGAATCGGCGGTTTCCATCCCGATGCCCTTTTGTTTCAGCAACTCCACACGTAGCAGGTCGGTCGGCATCGTGAACATCCGTTCCAGCGATCCCGCATACTTCGCATCGATGAACGTCACGAAGTCCTTCAGCCGTTGCGCCTTCTGCCGAAAGTAGCCAGACGACCTAATAAGAGATTCCAGTTCAGCGAGAGGAACGTTCCTGATTCCTTCAAGGTTCAGCAGGCCGGATTCGCGCAATTGCGCCATCGCCCGCTCGACGTTTCTCCAGGACGTGTTCTGGGTGAGGATGGCTCCGACGATGACCTCGAACGGAGTCTCTGCCGGCCACCAGTGCTGCGCCCCCCAGGCCTGCGCCAGCTTGTGGTAGATCTGGCGCACCTGGTCTTCGGCGCCGCGCCGGACGGGGCGGCCTTTCTTTGCTCTGTGCTGCGGGAGTTGCACCATTCAGTGTAGTGGTTGATCTCGCCGGCGAAGAATATTCAACCACGGATTCGCACAGATGATCACGGATACGATCAGGTCAGATCTCCGGATTCTTACTCCCGGATCTTCTAATCCGCGTCCATCCGCGTTAATCCGCGGTTGATTTGCCTTACGGTTTCCCTTTCAACTGCAGCTTCCAGCCCAAAACGCGCGCCTTCGCCGCTTCCGCCTCCGCCTCAGGAACCATCCCCTTGCGCTGATAAAGGATGGAGAGGCTGGTATGCGCCAGCACGTCCTCTGGATCCAGCTCCGCAATCTGGCTGGCGACAGCGATGGCTCTGTCGTACTGTTCGGTATCCTGAAGCACGCGCGCCAGCCCGTGCAGGGCGTCGAGGAACGAGCCGTCCTCCGCGATCGGCGGCCTCGTACCCGGCGATGGCCTCGGCATGACGCCCTTCGGCATAGTGGTCGAGCGCGGCGTAGTAGTGTTCCTCAGCGGCTTGTCGCGCCTGCTCATCGCCCATATTCGGAGGTTAGCACGCGACTTTGGAACGCACTGGGTGCCCCATACATTCCTGCAGTTGGAATGTGTGGGATTCCCGCCGCTATACTGCGTTTAGCGATGCGCTACATACTCCGCTTTTTGTGGAACGCCACGCGAGGACATCACCTCGCGCCGTGGCGCAGTCCGTATCTCCGCTGGCGCATCGAAACCTACAGCGGCGTCAAGATGCAGAGCATTGGCTTCCCTGAGTTCTGCGGCTTCCTATGGCACGAGCGCGGAGAGATGCTTCGCTTCCTCAAATGGACCGGCCGCATGGACCGTTACGCCCGCACCAAACCGAAGAACCTGTAGATGCCTCGCATTTTCGTTGGAAGCCCCCGCATTTATGAGTCTGTTACGAAACTCACGATGAGCCGACGACGGTGGGACAAATTATGCGTCCGTCCCGCAGGGACGGCAGATCTTAGCCCAGCATTTCAATGCTGGGTAGGCGCAAGTGGGAAATCGAGAGTCCGCTTCAGCGGACGACAGGGGTTTCGTAACAGCCTCTTATGCGGGGGATATAAGCGACGTGAAACGCACGCTCTTTAGCCCGGGGAGCCAGCGCTAAACGCGTCCAATGGAGGGGCCCCATTCCCCACGCATGAATGCGTGGGCTTCCACCTGCTGGTGCTTACCGGCAAGAGACATCGAACCCTGCGATCTGGCGGCCCTACAGCAGATACAGCAGTGCATCCAGCCCCGCGTGGGTAAGGCGATATTTCGCGGCGGCGCGGACAACCGGCTTGGCATGGTAGGCGACGCCGATCCCGGCCTGTGCGAGCATCAGCAGATCGTTGGCCCCGTCTCCGACGGCAACAACTTGACTCGTTGGAATCCCCTCGCGCTCGGAAACTTCGTTGAGCAACTCGGCTTTGCGCTGCCCGTCGATGATCTCGGTCGCAAGCTGACCAGTCAGCGCACCCATCGACGACCTCCAGTTCGTTGGTAAACACATAGTCGAAGCCTAGCCGTTGCTGGAGCCTGCGCCCGATGATGCCAAAGCCGCCAGAGATCACCGCCGTCCTGCAGCCGTGCTCGGCTAGTCCCTGCATCAGCGCTTCCAGTCCGATGCCCAGCTCAATTCCCTGCTCCAGTTCGGCGAAGACCTCTTCGCGCAAACCTTCGAGCAATGCAACGCGCTTTCGCAGGCTGGTGCGGAAGTCGATCTCACCTCGCATCGCTGACTCGGTAATCGCCGAAACTTCGGTGCCGGCTCCGGCATGCGCCGCAAGTCGATCGATCACCTCGGCTTGAATGATGGTCGAGTCCATATCAAACACAAACAGCTTTGGCGGATGCTGAAGCATCTCGACGGAGCGAATGAACACGTCCGCTCCGCGCTGCTCAATAACGTCGTTCAACTCTCGCCGTTCATCGTCCGAGAGTTCGCGGTCGCGACTCGTCACAAATGAGATCGCCGCACATGAAGTGTGCCGCTCATGCTCGCCTGGCCGCGCTGGAACCGTGCTGAAGCAGCGCAAGAGGACTCGCTCCCATTCCTCGACTCGGGGAGCTATATCTGAGGTGGTAATTACAGTAACGATGTACTCGGCCATTCGACGCAGTCCGCTGAACTAATAATCAGCTTACCTTGTGGGCCTGAAACCTACGGTGGTGGGCACGCTTTCACAGTGGAGGGGCACGGCTTCACAGGCTGCTGAAAAAGTCTGCAGGGCGCCGTTTTGAAGGGGCGCGGCTTTAGCTGCGCCATAAAGGTCCTGTGTTTTTGTCATCCCGAACCTCTTTAGAGGTGAGGGATCTGGAGTTTTTTCCACTGCGAAGAGTTTTTCAGCAGCCTCTTCAGCCGATCGCGTGATAGCAAAAGGCCATCGTGCGATGCTTCTGACGCCCAAATTGGGACAGCCCTCCAAACTCCCCGCGCGATAACCATCAGCGGTGAAGCGCCACGGGCTACACTGGAACTTCCCCCATACCTGAGGTGACTTCATGTTTCGCAAGACGCGTCTTTATACTCCCGGCCCCACGCCGCTGTTACCCGAAGCGCAATTCGCCATGGCCGCTGCGGATTTGCATCATCGCACGCCCGAGTTTCGAGCCCTCTACAAGAAAGTCATTGAGCAGCTAACGCTCTTCATTGGACCCGCGAACGACGTCGTTGTGCTCGCCTCCTCCGGAACCGGAGCCATGGAGGCCGCGGTCAGCAACCTCACCAGCCCCGGCGATGAAGTGCTGGTGCTCACCGCGGGCAAATTCGGCGAACGCTGGACGAGCCTGGCAAAGGCGTTCGGTTGCAACGCGAAGGTCGTTTCTGCTCCGTATGGCGAAACTTTCACGCTGGAGCAGGTACGCTCGCAACTCACCTCACAGACGCGCGTCGTCTACATGCAGGCGACGGAGACTTCAACCGGAACGCGTCACGATGTAGCGCAGATCGGAGCGTTGCTGAGGGGGAGCGAAACTCTGCTCGTCGTCGACGCGATCACCGGGCTGGGAACCACCGCCCTCGACCCACACGTCGCGGGAATCGACGTCATCATCGGAGGCTCGCAGAAGGCCCTGATGATTCCTCCCGGGCTGGCTTATCTGGCGGCCAGCGAGCGTGCCTGGAAGCGCATGGAGACGGCGAAGCAGCCGCGCTATTACTTCGATCTGCAGAAGGAACGAAAGTCCGTCGCCAAGGGAGAGTCCGCTTATACGCCGGCCGTGGCGCTCATTGCCGCCATGGGCGCTGCGCTCGACTACCTCACATCGCAAGGTGACGGCGACCTTGTCACAGGGCGCAATCGGCTTGTAGCCAATGCCGAGCTTTGCGCCGAATGTACGCGGGCGGGTGTCGAGGCGCTTGGATTGGAGCTGTTCTCCGCAAGCCCCAGTGCGGCCGTCACGGCGGTCAAAGCGCCCGCAGGTATCTCTGCCACCGACATTGTCAAAGGCTTCAAGGCCGATTTCGGCGGCATCCTCTCCGACGGCCAGGGCGAGATGAAAGGCCAGCTCTTCCGTATCGCCCATATCGGTTACCTCGACTATCTCGATTGCATTGCCGTGATCGCCGGACTGGAGCAGGTCCTGAAGCGAGTTGGTCACAACAAATTTGAGTTGGGCGACGGTTTGCAGGCCGCACAGCGCACGTTCGCTTCGCAGCGTACGGGCGAGCCCGCTGGAGGCGCACGATGAAAGTCGTAATTGCCGAGAAGATTGCCAATGCGGCCCTGAAGCTCTTCCCTGCTCCCGAATATAAAGTCATCGGCCCAGAGGAATTCGCTAGCAACCCGGCCGTAGCTATCGAGGATGCCGACGCGCTCATCGTCCGTTCTGCGGTGCAGGCCAACGAGAGCCTGATTGCCAACGCGAAGCAGTTAAAAGTCATTGGACGGGCAGGCGTCGGCGTCGATAACGTAGACGTCGAGTTTGCCACACGCCGCGGCATTGTGGTGATGAACGCGCCCGGCGCGAGTTCGGTAGCCGTTGCTGAGCTCACATTGGGAATGATGCTCTCGATGGCACGCCACCTCTCGCGCGCCGACCAGACCACTCATGCCGGACAGTGGGAGAAGAAAACGCTGCAAGGAACCGAGCTACGCGGCAAGACACTCGGCATCGTCGGCATGGGAAGGATTGGCACCGAGGTCGCCACCCGCGCCGTCGCCTTCGGGATGAAGGTGGTCGTGGCCGATCCATATCTCGCTCCTACCCGCGCTCACGAACTCGGCGTCGAGCTGCTCAGCCTCGACCAGTTATACAAAATGGCCGACTACATTTCCCTTCATCTCGCTCTCACGCCTCAGACCAGGGGAATGCTCAACTCGGTGGCCTTCGCCAAAATGAAAGATGGCGTGCGCATCGTGAACTGCGCGCGCGGCGAGCTGCTCAACGAGCAGGACCTGGCGCGGGCGCTGCGCTCCGGTAGAGTTGGAGGAGCAGCACTCGACGTATTCGCGCAAGAGCCGCCCAAGGCATCGCCGTTGCTCACGCTGCCAACCCTTGTCGCTACGCCGCACATCGGAGCCTCAACCAAAGAGGCGCAGGAAGCGGTCGGCATTCAGATCGCGCAGCAGATATGCGATTACTTCCGTGACGGCATCGCGCAGAACGCGGTGAACCTGCCGTCGCTCACCGATCTCGAATACCAGCAGCTTCGGCCTTACTTCGATCTCGCCACCCGGCTGGGCAAATTTGTTGCGCAACTGTTTTGTTCCAACCTGCAGCAGATCCAGATCGAATACGAAGGAGAGCTTGGCAACTGGAAGACGAATCTCATTCGCAGTTCGCTAGTGGCTTCGGTGCTGCAGTTGGGCAGCGATGAGCCGATGAACGTCATCAACGCACAAGCCATGGCCGACGCGCGCGGTGTTCTGGTGCAGGAGGTTCGTTCCGCTCGACGCGGCGCGGCGAATGCCATTCGCGCAACCCTGTCGGGAGCAAGCGAGCAGGTTGCAGGCTGTGGCACGCTGGTTCATAACAACGAGCCTCGCCTAATCGAGCTCAACGGCATCGAGATCGAATCTCAGCTCGATGGACGTTTCATCGCAATCTCAAACGACGACTCACCCGGCGTGATTGGCCGCATTGGAACCATTCTCGGGGAGGCGGGTGTGAATATCGCCCGCATGTCGCTCGGCCGAACCGACGCCGGGGCCCTGGCCATCGTGCAGGTCGATGGCGACGTGCCGTCGGACGTGCTGGAGAAACTGCGGAAGTCGACGTCGATCCGCACGGCGACGCTCATGGCAGTATGAGCGGGTGAATGGGATCAAGTGGGTGCCCCATTCCGGCATCCTTTGCCGGGGTGGGACCGGGGTGGGTGCCCATTCCGGCATCTGTTGCCGGGGTGGGCTTTGATCGAATCGACCGACGTAAAACTCCCGCCCCGGCAAAACCGGCCCGAGTGGGGCGCCCGATCATCGGCATTGGAGAGATTTGCCTAACTCGCAGCTACCTGTTACTTTGACGTTTCTCACAGACCAAACATGAAGATAGCCGCTCGTCTGCTTTGCGCCATCACCCTGTTCTGTTCGCCGCTGCTGGCTCAACTACCTACCGATAGCCCGGTTGACGTACTACGTCACCCGGTGTGGACGAAAGGCGTCTTCCTCGGCGGCAGCACTTCGTTCGCCAACACTCCCAGCGCACAGACGCTGCTTGCCGGCTTGCGCTTCGGACGCGTGCTGACCAACGAGCATGGCGACAACTTCCTGCGCGGCTCGTTCGAGATGGACGTCGACGTCATCCCACTCAACGAGTTCTGGTACAACGGCAATGCGCAATATGCGGCGGCGATCAATCCATTCATCGCCAAATGGAACTTCACCAGCAACTGCCACGTCGCTCCCTGGCTGGCAGCGGTTGGCGGCATCGTCTTCAGCACCAAAAATCTTCCTCCCGGCGATACCTCGGTGGTGAACTTCACCAGCGGCGCGGAGTTGGGCACACACATCTTTCGTGGCGACCGTAAGGCGCTCGACCTGGCGGTGAAGATCTATCACCTTTCCAACGCTTCTATCGGAAACAAAAACCCCGGCATTAACGGTGCCGTACAGTTCACCGTCGGGTATAGCTGGTTCTAGCTAAAGCCCCTTCGAGCAGGGTGGAAGCACCACGCTTCGGGTAGTGCTGGCCTTCAGGCCAGCGTTATGCCGTTGAAAATACGCGAGGGCTTTAGCCCCTGAAGTACTTCGAAGCGACTTTTTCAGCAGCCTCTAAAGCCCACACAAGAGAGTTCGTGTCAGCGCTGAAGTGTGGTGCTTCACCCGCCAAGCCTCACGTCACCAGCACCCCTCGGCCGACTCATTCGCAGCAAGCCGAATAATTTCATCTTTTCGAAATCATAATCAGCTTTTTGCGATCAGTAGCATCTAAGCTGCAATGCGTTTCCGGTGCGCCCGCCGATCGCTCCTCAGCCTTGTGTGTCTGACATGCGCCCTCGCAGCCGGTGCGCAGGAAACGCCGCACACAGCTCTCGACCTCCTGCGCGATCCGTCGTGGAACTATGGTTTCCAGCTCTACGGCGGCACCGCGACGAAGTCGACTCCGCCTATTCCCGATGGGCCGGGAGTTTATCCCAGCAGTTGGGGAGCTGAGTTTCACCTGGGACGTGTGCTCACCGACGAGCATGGCGAAGGCTGGCGGCGCGGCACCTTCGAGTGGGACTTCGCAGTCATTCCCGTGGTGCAGTATTTCGTCGATGGCCGCCGCTACTACATGGGCGGACTTGAGGGTGTGTCTCCGCGCTGGAATTTCACGCGGCTCAGCAAACGGGCGGTGCCCTTCTTCGGATTCGATGGCGGCATACTGTTCGGGCCCAACAAGTTTCCGCCAGGAAAAACAGCACAAGCCAATTTCACAGCCGCACTGGAAGCCGGTACGCATTTCTTCACACGCCGCCGACAATCATTGGATACCACCATCCGTCTGTATCACTTCTCGAATGCCGAGACCGGCCAATACAATCCCGGCGTGCCGCTGTCGATACAGCTCATGGTGGGATACACGTGGTTCTAGCCAATTACTCCGCTGCATCTCCCGGATGCAGTCCCGGCCGCTTCAAAAAACTCATCGAAATGTAAGCGCCAATCCACGAGCCCAGCGCGGCAAAGCACACATAGACCCAATTCCGTGTATAGCTGATAACGGCAAACGCCGAGAGCAGATACCACACGCTGCTCCAGCTTGCAGCGGGCACACGTCTGCGCGACGAAACAGCGGCGTTGAACATCACATAAACAGCATCGGTTGCAGCGGTGGAGAGGGCGACGCCAAGGGCAAGCAGCGGATCGATGTGGGGCAAGAGATTACCTCGAATCGAAATTCAATGAATGGCAGTTTAGCGGAGCGGCATACGACGGGTTCGAGTTTCGCCTCCTCCAACCCCGCGTCGCGCGACCGCCATGCAGCCGATATAATCAAAAGTTTGCAGTCCGATCCCCAGTCCAGCTATCAAATCTCCGGAAGGAAATTATGCCGACAGATGTAGTCATGCCCCAGATGGGCGAGTCGATCTTTGAAGGAACCATCACCAAGTGGCTGAAGCAGCCTGGCGAGAAGGTGCAGCGCGACGAGCCGCTGTTTGAAATCTCTACCGACAAAGTTGACGCCGAAATCCCCGCCCCAGCCTCGGGCACGTTGCAGGAGATCAAAGTCCAGGCCGGCAATACCGTACAGGTGAATACCATCGTCGGTGTAATTGCGGGAGATGGCGACGCCGCAGCCGCTGCACCCGCGGCCCAAGCGCCTGCCCAGAGCGCTCCGCAAGCCTCGCAGGCCCAGGCTGCGCAACCGCCGTCCGGCGAAGAGACGATTCCCGCCGACTTGGCGAAAGATGAGAAGCAAGGTCTCCAACGCGAAGAGCAGGGCGAAGTAACCGAGACCGGCGAGCAAGGACGCATTCGCTCCAGCCCGCTGGTACGCAAGATCGCCAAGGAGAACAACGTCAACCTGGCGCAGGTTTCCGGCACCGGACTTGGTGGCCGCATCACCAAAGAAGACATCGAGGGGTTCATCGCCAAGCATGGCAAAGGCGGGACAGCGGCGGCTCCGGCACAGCCCGTGGCTCCTCAAGCTCCGGCTCGTCCAGCCCCAGCCGCTGCTCCGGCGCAGCCGGAAGCGCCCGCGTATGCGCCTTCCGCACCTGCCGTGACCGGGCCGATGCAGCCGGTCGGCGGCGTCACTCCCGGCGAAGTCGTGCCCATGTCGGTAATGCGCAAGAAGATTGCCGAGCACATGATTATGTCGAAGCGCACCAGCGCGCACGTGCACGGCGTATTCGAAGTGGACGTCACCCGCATCGTGAAGCTCCGCGAGCGGCGGCGCCAAGAATTCGAAAAAGCCACCGGCCTGAAGCTGACATTTACGCCGTTCTTCGCGCGCGCGGCAGTGCATGGCATCCGCAAGTGGCCGATCATCAACTCGTCGGTCGAAGGTGAGAACATTCACTATCACGCTGCAATCAACTTAGGAATCGCCGTCGCACTCGATTGGGGATTGATCGTTCCCGTGGTGAAAAACGCCGAGGAGCGCAGCTTCGTCGGTCTGCAGAAGGCGATCAGCGATCTGGGCGAGCGCGCCCGCACCAAGAAGTTGAAGCCGGAAGAGGTGCAGGGCGGAACGTTCACCATCACCAATCCCGGCATCTTCGGCGCCAAGTTCGGCATGCCCATCATCAATCAGCCGCAGGTGGCGATCATGGGCGTTGGCGGCATCGTGAAGAAGCCCGTCGTCATCACCGATGCTGACGGCGCGGACTCGATCGCGATTCGCTCCATGATGCACCTCAGCATCGGCTACGATCACCGCATCATCGATGGCGCCGTGGCTGATCAGTTCATGGCCGAGGTGAAGAAGTACCTGGAGAACTGGAACGAAGAGATTCTCTAACCACAGTTGTCAGTGGCCAGTTGTCGGTTGTCAGTAACGACAAGATTCACCACAGAGGCACGGAGAGCACGGAGGAGATCGCGAGATTCCTTCTTTGTCCTTCGTGCCTCAGATCTTTTGAGCGGTCATTCTGAAGTTTAAGCCGTCATTCTGACATTTGATCTGTCATTCTGAGCCCGCCGCGGCGGGAAGAACCTGCTTTCGTTTGCCTCGCCTGAGTTTTCGCTCATGAAAGTTCGTCGTGGCCACAGCCCACTCTTGACTCAGCTCAGAATGATAACCAGTTAATGTCGAGTTTCGAAGCAATTCAGGCCCCCAAGGCCGAAACAACCTGTAGCCCGGCACGGGAGTGCCGGGAAAGCATTCGGTTTAGGCGTCGCGAGTCCCGGAGGGACGGCATAGCAAGGATCGGGTAGGGATCCATCAATGGTTATCGGTCTCCTGGATTTCCTGGCCCTTCAATCAGCACCTTGTCGGGCGGAATGAACGTCGTCATCGCTCTTCGCGTGCGATCGCTTTTCGCGAATACTTCAAACACGAATGTGAGCGTCTCTTTGGAATTTGATTTTGCGGGGAGGAACTTCCAGAGGCGTGCGGCGGCTTCACTGGACTGAGAGAACACTGATCTAGTCCCCTTCGCCTCTGCATCTACTACGTTGCCAAGATAACCGTCCGTAGTCACGACCACGTGTACTTCGTATGTTCCGACGCTTAGGTTCCCTTGCGGCCACTGAGGCGCTACGGCCGCTGCGACGCTCAGTCGTTCTCGTGCAGTTCCATTGTGACCCTGTCCAAGGCTGCATTGAATGGCGAGAAGCACTATCGAAAAGTACGATTCCGGATTTCATCATCCTGAATCTTACGTCGAGAGATTGGCGCTGTTCTAGATTATTGGCGTGATCCCGCATTATTACCGACCCGGGTGCCGCCCCTGAAGGGGCTCTGAAATTACAACGCCCGCACCCGGCACTCCCGTGCCGGGCTACAGATTGTTTCGCCCTTCGGGCTCTGTCCCCTCTGTGCCTCAGTGTCGAAACCGGTTTTGCTAAAGCCGAGAGAGCTGACAGCTTCTCTAGGCCGAACTGACCACGGCTTTTCACTGACAACCGACAACTAACCACTGACAACTTTTCTATCCCTGCCTGTAGAATCAGATTAATTGCTCATGAACGCCTTCTCCGATCTGCCGGGCGAAACTCACGGTGCGCCGAACGCTGCCCCGGTGCTGGTAATGCCTCCGCCCAAACCCACCCGCTCGCAGCTCTGGATGCACCGCATCTGGCTGGTGGTCTTTGTGCTCTTCTGCCTTGAGATAGGCATAGTTCTGATGGTCGGTCCTTGGACGCGCGCCTGGACCGAGAACTCGCTAAGCACCAGTTTCCCCGCGATTCATGATTTCCTGATGAATGGCTTTGTTCGAGGCGCCGTCAGCGGCGTGGGGCTGGTGGATTTCTGGATCGGCATCAGCCCGCGCCATCTCATATCGCGAGACGGTTTCATGAACTCGCAACCTCCCTGGCTTCCCGCGCTGCATCGAAACTGATATTGTTCCTATTCCCTGCATGACTGATAAAGACAACAAGCCTCAAAAGCAACTCCAGCGTTCTTCCCTGGCGTACGAAAACAAGAAGTTCCTCGACAGCCCCGATGGCCGCATCCTGCGCATTCTGTCGGAATACCAGGAGCCGCTCTCGCGTTTTCGTCGCGAGCGCATTCAAGACACCATCGTCTTTTTCGGTTCGGCGCGCTTCCACAGCCGCTCCGATGCCGACGAAGCACTGCTGCTGCTGGAGAAGCCCGGTTCGGCAACGCCCGCACCTCCCGAAGAGCAAGAGCGGGTCAGGCTCGCCAAGGCTGATGTGGAGATGGCACATTATTACGACGAAGCTCGCGAACTCGCGTTCCTTCTCACAAATTGGACGAAGACGCTCAACCAGGCGCGCCACCGTTTTGTGGTCTGTACCGGCGGCGGTCCCGGCATCATGGAGGCGGCCAACCGCGGCGCCTTAGACGCCGGCGGCAAATCGATCGGCCTGAACATCAATCTGCCGTTCGAGCAGATTCCCAACCCGTACATCACGCCCGAGCTCAATTTTGAGTTTCATTACTTCTTCATGCGCAAGCTGTGGTTCGCCTATCTGGCCAAGGCGTTGGTCGTTTTCCCGGGAGGATTCGGCACCTTCGACGAGTTGTTCGAACTGCTGACCCTGGCGCAGACCGAAAAGCTCGCCAAGAAAATGTGCGTGATCGTTTACGGCAAGGAGTATTGGGACCGCATAGTTAACTTCCAGGCGCTGGTGAACGCCGGAACCATCTCGCCCAAAGACCTTGATCTCTTCCAGTTCGCCAACTCGCCGCAGGAGGCGTTCGATTGCTTGCGCGCTCACCTGGAGTTGCACCACCTGGAGCAACCGAACCACCGCGACAAAGAACCGGAAATCGCCAAGACCAGACCGTAGTCGTGGTGGCAGGAAAAGCTTGAGCCACGGATTTACACCCATGAACACGGATCGGCCCCGCTCTTGGAATTGCTGATCTTCTGACTTCTCCGATCCGCGAGCATCCGCGTTAATCCGCGGCTAAGCTTTCTTGTTCGTCCCCCAGGTCCCAACCGGACGCAAAGAATTGTCTTTGCACGTTCCGTGTCCGTGCGCGACAATAACCTACCGCCGGAGCAAAGAACTTGGTCCCCCCTTCTTTCTCACAAAGTGGGAAGCGTGTTGTGGCGGCCACTTTTCATCCCCCATTGTTTCGCGATAACAGACATCCCCGCGAGCGTGGACGAAGCTCGCCGAACCGGAGTTACGAAATGGGTATCTGCAGACAAGTTTGGGCAGTCGTTTTGTGTGCCGCATTCTTCTGGAGCTCCACTTACGCCGTCGCCCAACAACAGGGTGGTGGTGAAGATCCCAATGCGGCCAACCTCAGCGCCAAAGAGATCGAGAACCTGGTCGCGCCAATTGCGCTCTATCCTGACGCGCTGGTAGCGCAGGTGCTTGCCGGTGCGACCTTTCCCGACCAGATCACCGCCGCCAACCAGTGGGTGAAGGACAATTCCGGGCTGAAGGGCGATGCCTTGCTTGAGGCCGCCAACAAGCAGCCTTGGGATCCCAGCGTGAAGGCGCTGACTCAGTTCCCTTCCGTCCTCGACAACATGGCTCATAACCTGTCGTGGACCTCGGCGCTTGGCGAGGCTTACTACTACCAGCAGGCCGACGTAATGAAAGCCGTCCAGACGTTGCGGAAGCAGGCCAAGGCTGCCGGAAATCTGAAATCCAGCGAGCAGCTTAAGGTGGTGCAGCAGGACCCGCAGACCATCGTCATCCAGCCGGCGCAGCCTACGGTGGTGTACGTACCGACCTATAACCCAACCGTTGTCTACGGAACGCCCTACTATCCGCCGGGATACAGTACCGCTGCTGTGGTCACCACAGGCCTGATCTCCTTCGGAGTCGGCATGGCGATTGGCGCCTCGATGAACAACAATTGCTGCGGATGGGGCTGGAATTCATGGAACACCAACTGGCACGGCGGCAGCGTGACCTACAACCGTAACGTGTACGTTTCCAACAGCAACGTCTACCGTAATGGCGGTAACTACAACGGCAATCGGCCCACAACCTATAACGGAAATAACCGCTACAACCAGAACAGCAACAACGGAAACCGCAACGTCAGCGGCAACACCGTCAACAAGGGTGGGAACACGGTAAACGTCAATACCGGCGGCAACACCAACAATGTTGGCTCGAATAACCGTACCCGGCAAAACACCAATGCGAACGTAGGTAACAATCGACAGAGTCCGGGAAATGCCGGCAATAACGCGGCAAATACCAATCGGCCAAATGCGGGAAGCCGGCCCGCCGCTGGCAACACCGCGCAGGCGCGTCCCGCAACCGCCGACCGTGGTTATGGTCAACAGCAACGCGGAGCCAACTCCGGCGCTTTCAGCGGTTACGACAAGGGCGGCAACACGCGTGCGCAAGCCGATCGCGGCAAGACCAGCATGCAGTCTGGCGGCGGCCGACAAGCTCCTGCGGCGCGCTCAGGTGGCGGCGGAGGTCGAAAGAGATAGCCATGACCATCAACTGCTCACTCTCGATACCTGATTTCGGAGGCACCGCTGTGCAGACTAATAAGATGAGCCGCCATTTGAAACTCGCCGCAGTTACTTTCTTCGTGCTGGCGTTGTCGCTGCCCGCACTTGCGCAGGGAGCGGGCGAGAAGACATTCGCTACCCCACAAGACGCTTCCAAGGCCCTCTACGAAGCCGCCAAAGCCGGCGATACGCAAGCTGTCGTCGCCGTCCTTGGACCCGCCTCGGAAAGCATTATTCATTCCGGCGACACCGTGCAGGACAAGAAGAACCTCACCGCCTTTCTCGCGCGCTATGAACAGATGAGCCGCGTCGGCAGGCAGACGGACGGCAGCCGCGTGCTGTATCTGGGCGCCGATAACTGGCCCTTTCCCATTCCTCTGAAGCAAACTGCGAGCCACAAGTGGTATTTCGATTCCGCCGTCGGCAAGCAGGAGATATTGTTTCGCCGCATCGGCAAGAACGAGCTGGCCGCTATCCGCGTGCTGAACGCGCTGGTCGATGCGCAGCGCGAATACTACGACGGCACCCACGACGGAGCGACACATCAGTACGCCGCGCGCATCATGAGCACTCCGGACAAGCAGGACGGCCTCTATTGGAAAGTGGCCGAAGGCGAGCCGCAGAGTCCTATCGGCCCGGTCGTTGCCTACGCTACCAACGAAGGCTACGGCAAGGAGAATGAGGGTGGACCTTTCCACGGCTACTTCTATCGAACGCTAAAGGGGCAAGGGGCCAATGCGCCTGGCGGCGCCAAGTTGTATGCAGCCGATGGCAAGATCACCGGCTTCGCCTTCATCGCCTACCCGGCGGAGTATCGCAACTCGGGCGTGATGACCTTCCTCGTCGACACTGACGGCGTTATCTATGAGAAGGACCTGGGCGCAAACACATCAACCGTTGCTCCGGCCATTACGTCGTTCAATCCTGACAAAAGCTGGACTCCAATTCCTGCCGACGAAGGCGAGCAGGACGTGGCCACAAACTAGAGGTTTTAGAGTATATCGTGCTGACCGGGACCTTTTGTGAAGGGGCGCGCCTTTGGCTGAAGGGGCGCGCCTTTGGCTGAAGGGGCGCGCCTTTGGCTGAAGGGGCGCGCCTTCAGGCGCGCCGTGACAGCGAGCTACGCTGCACGGCTTTGCCGCTGCTGAAAAAGTCGAATTTCGGGTAGAGCTGGCCTTCAGGCCAGCGTCCATGCCGTTGCAAATGCGTGAGGGCTTTAGCCCCTGAGGCGCTTCCAGCGAATTTCTTTCAAAAGCCTCTGAAGCCGCGCCCCTTCGTATCAAAATGGACGTTGTCGTAACTGTCTTGTTTGCTGTCTAATACAAGGTTCTGATCAGGGCTGCTGTTTCCTGTCCTAATTCCGTTCAGATGATTCCACCCTGCTCCGACGCGGAGAACCATGAGAATCCTGTCGACTCTTCTACTCTGTTTCACCTTTGCTTGTGCCAGTTTTTCGCAGACAAGCGACGCCTCTCAACCGTCTACTACCTCGCTTTCCGCTCAGACCGCTCAGGCCGCACCTCAAGCCATTCCTGCGGCGCCGGCCCCAGCGTCTGCGTCCGAGAGCAAAGATAATCGCCTCTTCTTTCCTACGGGATGGATCTACGGTTACGGCCAATTCGATCTTGCGCCGCCACACAACGAGCCCGATCCCGGCCTCTGCGCGGCCAACGCCGGACAGCCGTCCTACGGCGGCGTCAACGCGCCCTGCAACAAGTTCGCGCGCTATCTGTTGAGCGGCAATTTCGTGGTCCACCCCTTTGGCCGGACCATCCTGCACGTGATCAAGTTCGAGTGGAGTCCCACCATGGCCTTCGGCAAGAACCTGCCGCACACGCTCTATACCTGGGACTGGAATTGGATCGGTATGGAGAACTCGTGGGTCGCGGCCGTCGATCTGCCGAAGCGGTTCGACATTCGCATGACCCAGCACTTCCTCTGGACGCCGCAGTACACCAATCTAGGTCCCGCGTATATCGGCGGCAACGGTCCATGGGGTCGGTATCTGACCTTCGGCGTGCGCAAGTCCTTCGGGACATATCGCGACTACAACGGTCCCACGCCCTTGAAGTAGCCATTTTCGGGAAAGAACGGTGTCCAGAGACCGTTTTGAGTTGTGGAGTCGAACTGGGAGGACTAGAATCGCCTGCTCTCGGCATTCGCCCTTCCGGGAGACGCTTTCCTATTCTCCGTCGGACCACCCCGTGCAGAAAGTCGCCGGGCAAGCCGATAAGGACAAAGAGCCAGATGTCGCCGCAGGCTGCATCTTTTACAACCCGTGGCACATCTATAACTTGAGTGTAATTGACTCAAGGAGTCATATGTCTAATAAAGACAAAGAGTTAGAGGTAAAAGATCCCGAGCTGAGAGACGATTCGACAGAAGCCCGAACGTTGCCGCTGCTGCCGGTACGTGACACCGTGCTGTTCCCGCACGCCGTGCTGCCTCTCACCGTGGGCCGCGAAAGTTCGGTCCAGTTGATCAATTCCTTGGGTGAAGACAAGACCATTGTGGTGGTGGCCCAGCGCGAGGCGCGGGTCGACGCCCCGCAGCCGACGGACCTGTTCGCGGTCGGCACCCTGGCCGTGGTGCACAAGGTTGTGCGCATGCCCAACCAGAGCCTGTTTGTCTTCGCCGAAGGCCTGGAGCGGGTGAAGGTCACGGAGTACACCCAGTTACAGCCCTTCATGCGCGCAACGGTGGAAACCATTCCCGAGATCATCGCGCCGAAGAATTCGCAGATTGAAGCCTTGCAGCGCAACGTGCTGACGCTGTTTCAGCAGATTGTCGCCGGCTCTCCCACATTGTCGGACGAACTGTCCACCGTGGCCGCCAATATCGATGATGCCGGTCGCATGGTTGACTTCATAGGTTCGTCGCTGCCTTCGCTTTCGACCCGCGACAAGCAGGACGTGCTGGAGACGCCCGACGTTACGGTCCGCCTGGAGAAGGTCAACCAGCACCTGGCCAAGGAGTTGGAGGTTCAGCAACTTCGCAACAAGATCCAGAGCGAAGTGCAGGACCGGGTGCAGCAGACCCAGCGTGAGTACTACCTGCGTGAGCAGATGAAGGCCATCCAGAAAGAACTGGGTGAGCAGGACGAAACCACCCGCGACGCCGAGGAGCTGCGCCAGAAGATCGAGTCAGCCGGCATGCCCGACGACGTGAAGAAAGAGGCGCTGAAGGAACTCGGCCGCCTGGCTCGCATGTCGCCCATGGCCGCCGATTACGGCCTCACGCGCAACTACATCGAGTGGCTGGCGGTGCTGCCGTGGCAGAAATCTTCAGGCGTCGAGGTCGATATCCCGAAGGCCAAGGAGATTCTCGACTCCGATCACTACGATCTCGAGAAGGTGAAGAACCGCATTCTCGATTACCTCTCCGTGCGCCGGTTGAAGCCCAGCATGAAGGGGCCAATCCTGTGCTTTGTCGGACCTCCGGGCGTGGGCAAGACTTCGCTGGGCAAGTCCATCGCACGCGCGCTGGGACGCAAGTTCGTACGCCTGTCGCTGGGCGGCGTGCATGATGAAGCGGAAATCCGCGGCCATCGCCGTACCTACATTGGCGCGCTGCCGGGCCAGATTATCCAGGGCATTCGCCGGGCTGAAACCAACGACCCGGTGTTCATGCTCGACGAGATCGACAAGGTTGGGCGCGATTTCCGTGGCGATCCGGGATCGGCGCTGCTGGAAGCCCTGGATCCGGAGCAGAACTTCAGCTTCCGCGATAACTACCTCGACGTGCCCTTCGATTTGTCGAAGGTGCTGTTCATTACCACCGCCAACATGCTCGACCCGATTGCAGAGCCGTTGCGTGACCGCATGGAGATCATCGAACTGCAGGGCTACACCGAGGAAGAGAAGGTACACATCGCCTTCCAGTACCTCGTCCCGCGACAGATCGAGGAGAACGGCATCACCAAGGAACAGATCGAGTTTCCTGAGGAAACCATTCGCTTCATCATCCGCCACTACACGCGCGAAGCCGGCGTTCGCAACCTCGAACGCACCATCGGTACGCTCTGCCGCAAGCAGGCGCGTCGCATTGCCGAAGGACACAGCGACAAGCTGCTGGTGACGCCGGAGCTGGTGCAGCACCATGACATCCTGGGCGGCATCAAGATTCGCACCGAAGGTGAGATTGCCGAGCGCACCAAGCGCTCTGGCGTGGCCGTCGGTCTCGCCTGGACGCCAACCGGTGGCGACGTGCTCTTCGTCGAAGCCAACAAGATGAAGGGCAAGGGCGGCTTCACCATGACCGGACAGCTTGGCCAGGTGATGCAGGAATCCATGCAGGCGGCGTTGACCTGGGTTCGCTCGAATGCGCACGAACTCGGCATTGATGAGGGCTTCTTCGCCGACCATGACATTCACATTCACGTACCGGCAGGAGCGATCCCGAAAGATGGTCCCTCGGCTGGCGTGACCATGGCGACGGCCCTTGTCTCGTTGCTGACCGATCGGCCGGTGCGTCCGCTAACCGCGATGACCGGCGAGATCACGCTGAGTGGTAACGTGCTGCCCATCGGCGGCATTAAAGAGAAGACGCTCGCCGCCAAGCGCGCAGGTGTGACTGACATCATTCTTCCCGAAGAGAACCGGCAGAATGTCGAGGAAGACCTGACGCCCGAGCAACTGCAGGGATTGACCATGCACTATGTGAAGTCGATTCCTGAGTTGCTGGAATTCGCGCTGCCAACTTCGCGCGCTGAAGAACAGCACGACGCTGAAATCCGCGAGCAGGTGCTGACCGGCGCGCCGGTGGCATAAACTCTGAACTGTCATTCTGAGTCCGCCGCGGCGGACGAAGAACCTGTTTTTCGCCGCGCCCAACAAAGGCGAACTCCGAACAGGCCATCCGCAAGGGTGGCCTTTGTTTTTGCGGCGGCACGCTAACGATTTGTCATTCTGAGCGGCGGACGAAGAACCTGCTGTTTGTGTCTTGAGCGACGAGTTCACTCGTGCCGAGAAAGCTTTTTCTTGGGTGTCATCCTGAGCGGAGTGAGTCCCGGCGTGCCGGGACTCGCGCAGTCGAAGAGCCTGCCCTGAGCCTGCCGAAGGGATCTGCAGTTTTCGCCTCGAGCCACAGATTCTCGTTTTGAGAGTCAGTTTTCTCCAAACGTAAGGCCGTCCGCAAGGATGGCCTTTGTTTATGCGGCGAAAGCCTAAATAATCTGTCATTCTGAGTCCGCCGCGGCGGACGAAGAACCTGCTGTTTGTGTCCCGATCGACAATTTCGCGTTTTATTATCAGCAACCACTCCGCAGAAGACAGTGTGACCTCCACTGACATCCTGAGGTAACATGGCAGACCGTTAGCATTTCGCACGAGTTGGGAGCACGCTATGAAACTGAAGACCCTCGCCTCTTTGAGCCTGATCACACTTGTTGCTTTGCTCGGACTAGCCGCACGTGCCCAAACCTTCGGTACGATTTACGCTTTCAATGGAGTGGACGGGGGCGGTCCAGCCTCGGGTGTAACCATACGAGCAGGTGTTCTCTATGGCACGACCCCGTGCCTTCAGGGGTGCGGCAGCGGCGGTACCGTGTATCTGATCAGCCGTGTCGGCTCAAACTGGGCCCATACCACCATCGCATTCTTGTCAGCCCAACATGGACAACTTGGCCCTGCGGCAAGGCCGGTATTCGGACCAGATAATCACCTTTACGGTACGACACAGGCGGGTGGTCCTCAGGGGGATGGCACCGTCTTCGCCCTCACCCCGCAAGTGTCGATTTGCAGGACAGCAAACTGCTTTTGGGCAGAGACTACGCTGCATCAGTTCTCTGGCAGTCCTGACGGGCAGTACCCAGGCTTTGGGGACCTCATATGGGACCCGATGGGTGACATCTATGGAACTACGCAGAACGGGGGAACCTCGGATCTCGGTACTGTCTATGAGATGACAAAATCGGGAAACAATTGGACAGAGACGCCCATCTACAGTTTCACAGGACCTGACGGGGATTTTCCTTTCGGCGGCGTCATCCTCGATAGCAGCGGCAACCTCTTTGGCACGACTGCTTCGGGCGGGCTGTACGGGTATGGAACTGTTTTCGAGCTGACATATACAAAGGGGACTGGCTGGACAGAGACCGTGCTCTATAACTTCCAAAATCTGAGCGACGGAGAGGAGCCCCTAGGCGGCCTTGTAATGGACGCTGCCGGGAATCTCTACGGCTCCGCCGCCTACGGGGGCAGTGAGGGTGGCGGGACCGTGTTCGAACTGTCGCCGGTTGGGAACACGTGGGCGTTCACGCTCCTCTACAGCCTCTCAGGGCAACAAGACATGTATTGCCCGGAGTATACACTCGGGCCCAATGCACCCCTCACGATTGACGGTGCAGGAAATCTGTATGGAACAACGTTCTGCGACGGCGCCAACGACTTAGGAAACATCTTTAAGCTGACCAATACCCAGAACGGCTGGGAATACACCTCGCTTCATGACTTCGCCGGAGGCACTGACGGCGCATGGCCGATCAGTAACGTCACGATCGACACCGACGGTACACTCTATGGCACAGCGGGCCATGGCGGCAACGACAGCACCTGTAATCCTCCGTACGGCTGCGGTGTCATCTGGATGATCAAGCCGTAGCGCGCCGCTAATAAACTCCGAGCGCAAATTGTTTTTTCGACAAAGCCGACCAATCTCGCCCTCTATTGCTCAGCTTCGCTGCTGCCCTATAATACAAACCACCCCACCCTCACAACCCAACGCAGAGGATGGTCTACCAAGGGGAATGGATGGCAACAACAGAGATTGCGGTACATGGCGCCGAGTCGGGCGCCGTGCACGAACCCGTCGTCAACGATTTCAGCATACAAGTCGCAACCGTCAACGGCTCCGGATCGCAGAGCGCTAACACCGTGCTGCTGCGCACCATCTTTCAGATGGGCGTGCCGGTCTCGGGCAAGAACCTGTTCCCGTCGAACATCGCGGGACTGCCGACGTGGTACACCATCCGCGCCAGCAAGAAGGGCTACATCGCGCGCAAGAAAGAGATCGACTTCCTGGTCGCGATGAATCCTGAAACGGCGAAGGAAGACGTGCTCTCGCTCGCGCCGGGAGCGGTCGCGCTTTACGACGAGCCGCTGAAGCTCAACGAGTTGCGCAACGACCTGACATTCTACGCCGTTCCCTACGACAAAATCACCGCCGCCGTCTGTCCCGAGTCGAAGCTGCGCAAGCTGGTGAGGAACATGGTCTACGTCGGCGTGGTGGCCAAGCTGCTCAACCTCGACATGACCGAGGTAGAGAAAGCGCTGCGCAAGCAGTTTGCCAAGAAGAAGAAAGCAGCCGACCTGAACTGGGGCGCTGCGCAAGCCGGCTATGACTACGCCGCTTCATCGCTGACCAAGGCCGATCCCTTCACCGTCGAGCGCATGGACAAGACCACGGGCATGATCATCATCGACGGCAACGCCGCCGCCGCGCTGGGCTGCATGTTCGCCGGTGTGACGGTGGTGACCTGGTATCCCATCACGCCGTCCTCGTCGCTGGTCGAGTCGCTGATCGACTATATGAAGGAGCATCGCGTCGGCCCCGACGGCAAGGCGACATTCGCTATCGTGCAGGCGGAAGACGAGCTCGCCGCCATCGGCATGGTGCTGGGCGCGGGCTGGGCGGGAGCACGATCCATGACTGCCACCGCCGGGCCTGGCATCTCGCTCATGGCCGAGTTCGCCGGCCTTGGCTATTACGTCGAAATCCCCGGCGTCATCTGGGACATCCAGCGTGTTGGCCCATCCACCGGTTTGCCGACGCGCACCTCGCAAGGCGACATCGGTTTCGTCGCCTCGCTCTCGCACGGCGACACCCACCATCCCATGCTGATTCCCTCCAGCGTCAGCGAGTGCTTCTCGATGGCCAGTGAAGCCTTCAATCTGACCGAGCAGTTGCAGACGCCGGTGTTCGTGATGAGCGACCTCGACCTCGGCATGAACAATTGGATGTCGGAGCCGTTCGAATATCCAACCACGCCGATCAATCGCGGCAAGGTGCTGTCGAAGGAAGACCTCGACCGGCTGGGAAGCTTCGCCCGCTACAAAGATATCGACGGCGACGGCGTGGGCTATCGTACGTTGCCGGGAACAGAGCATCCGGCTGCAGCATGGTTCGCGCGCGGCAGCGGACACAACGAGAAGGCGCAATACAGCGAGCGCCCCGACGATTACGTGAACAATCTCGATCGCCTGGAGCGCAAGTTCGAACACGCGCGCACCCTGGTTCCGCGGCCCGAGATGTTCCGCAACGAAGGCAACGAAATCGGCATCATCGCCTACGGCACATCGCATCACGCGCTGACTGAGTCGCTCGACCAGTTGCAGAACGAGTACGGCGTCAAAGCCGACTACCTGCGGCTGAAAGCGTATCCGTTCACCCGCGAGATGCACGAGTTCATCGCCGCGCACCAGCGTGTCTACATCGTGGACCAGAACCGCGACGCGCAGATGCATCAGCTCATCAAACTAGATATTGCGATCAACGAAATTCCAAAGTTGCGCAGCGTACGCCATTACAACGGGCTGCCCATCGATGCGCGCTCTATCACCGACGAAATCATTTCGCAGGAGGGCAAGTAAATGGCGAGCACGCCAGCCTCTCAACCAAAGCCCAAAATCAACCGCCTCGGCCTGACCGTCGTCGATTATCGCGGCGGCAAGACCACGCTGTGCGCCGGTTGCGGCCACAACGCTATCTCCGAGCGCATCATCGACGCCTTCTACGAAATGGGCATCGAGCCCGAGCGCGTCATCAAGATGTCCGGCATCGGCTGCTCGTCCAAGAGCCCGGCTTACTTCATGAGCCGCTCGCACAGCTTCAACACCGTCCACGGACGCATGCCGTCAGTGACCACGGGCGCAGTGCTGGCGAATGCGAAGACGGTCGCGCTGGGCGTCAGCGGCGACGGCGACACCGCGTCCATCGGCATCGGTCAGTTCGTTCACCTGATGAGGCGCAATATTCCGATGATCTACATCATCGAAGACAACGGCGTGTACGGCCTCACCAAGGGCCAGTTCTCCGCCACTGCCGACGTTGGCGCCAAGCTGAAGACCGGCGTCATCAACGACCTTCCGCCGATCGACACCTGCGCGCTGGCCATCATGCTGGGCGCAACGTTTGTGGGGCGCTCGTTCTCTGGCGACAAGAAGCAGTTGCACACTATGCTGAAGGCTGCGCTGGCGCATCGCGGAACCGTTATGCTCGACGTGGTTTCGCCATGCGTCACCTTTAACGACCACGAAGGCTCGACCAAATCGTACAAGTTCCTCATCGATCACGAAGAGCCGCTGCACGACATCAACTTCGTTCCCCACTTCGAAGACATCTCTGTCGAGTACGATCCGGGCACGACCGTGAGCGTCGCCATGCACGACGGATCGTGTCTGCGCCTGCGCAAGTTGGAAGAAGATTACGATCCGACCGACAAGTCTCACGCCATCAAACGACTGGTCGATTCCGCCGCCAAAGAAGAAGTGTTGACCGGAGTGCTCTACATCAACAACACCGCTCCCAACTTCCTCGAGATGCTCAACATGACGGACGCCCCGCTGGCGACTTTGCCGGAAGAAGTAACTCGCCCCTCGCGCGAGGTGCTGGAGCAGTGCATGGAGGAGTTGCGGTAGGAAGAAGTTGTCGGTTGTCGGTTGTCAGAAAAAACCTGAGCGGTATCGGTTGCCACAACGAAAGGGCGCACCTTTATATGTGTCATCCCGAGGAGGCCTTCAGGCCGACGAGGGACCTGCATTTCGCTCGTCATCCGACCAGGCTTGCAATCCATTTGTTCGTATGTACAATTAAATGATTCGGATCGAATTCGGCCCCGACAAGAACGAAGCCAACATCGCCAAACACGGGATCGATATGGCTTTGGCGGCCGATTTCGAATTCGATACTGCTGTCGTTTCGGTCGATAGTCGAAAGAGCTAGGCGAAACCAGGAACATTGCTATCGGTTACATCGCCGGGCGTTTGCATGTGTTGGTCTTTACAAAGCGCAGGCAAACACTCCGCGTGATTAGTCTCAGAAAGGCCAATAAGCGAGAGGTGAAGGCATATCATGACCACGCGCAAGAAGCCGAACCACATCCGGGCGAAGGACTGGCATGAGGTAGACTCCCCTCCGCTCACCGCTCGGAAGTTGGCTGGTATGAGGCCTCTTGGAGAGGTGTATCCCGACTTAGCTGAGTTTGCGATGAAGCGCAAACGAGGACAACGTGGGCCGCAGAAGGCACAGACGAAGAAACCAGTGACAATTCGCATCGACCATGACGTTCTGGACAGCTACAAGGCGACTGGTCCGGGCTGGCAAACGCGCATGAATGATGCCCTGCGGCGCGGAGCCAAGTCCTTGTAACCACCTGTAGAAGTCCAGCGGCCAGCGGCCGCCACAGGTGAAAGCCCCGTCCTTCAGCGCGGGGTTTGGATGGCATCGTTGGTAAGACGTACTGCCCGTTCTCCAGGGCAAGGTGACGGCTGACCTTTATCTTTTATCTTTCCGATCCTTTCCGCAGGTACATCATGCGATCTGCGGCTGCCATGAGCTGGTCCATGGTCCCTCCATCGTCGGGGTAGATCGCTACACCGATGCTGGCGCCAATCATGATCGGCACGGCAGCTTGCGAGACCGGCTGGGTCAGAATCATTCTTAGAGCTTTGGTTAAGTTATCGGCTCCCGACCGGTCTGCCACCTCAGCGAGCACGAAGAACTCGTCGCCCCCAGTTCGCGATACCGTGTCGGAAGCTCGTACGCGTGTTGCCAGGCGGTCTGCTGTAGTCTTCAGGACCACGTCACCGACCGAGTGACCGAACCTGTCGTTGACCGCTTTGAAGCCATCGAGATCTATGGCCAGTACGGCCAACTTGGATCGCTGACGGTCAGCTCGATTGAGTGCCTGTTGAAACCGGTCGGCGAGCAAACGACGATTGGGCAATCCGGTCAAGGCATCATGTGTCGCCAGATACTCTTTCTCAGCCAGGCTGGCTTGCAGTTCTGCCAGCAAGCGCTCGCGATCCATCTGCGCTGCTTTAAGGTCCGTGATGTCCACCGCAACGGACGCAACCCCAATCATTCCAGCCTGTGGTCCGAGCAGAGGCTCGACCCTGAGATCGAAGTGATGTTTCTTGCTGTTGAGCGTGAGAGCGACTTCCAATCGCTCGGGCGTCCCCGTTCTCAAAACACTCGTCTTCAACTCGACGAGCAGACCACCTTCCTGGGCTCCGAGGATTTCTTCATCCGTGCGGCCGAGCCACTCTTCTTCATCGAGTCCCAGGCACGGTCCGTACAGCCACGTATAGCGAAGCTTGTTGTCTTGATTGGACACCAGCACAGGAGAATTCTGCAGGGCCGTGCGGAATCGTTGTTCGCTTTTCTTCAGAGCAGCTTCAGCATGTCTTCGCTCCGTTACGTCATGAGCCATGCCGCGTACAACCGGCTCCGAGCCTGACTCGATGCGGAGAGTATTTTGGTATTCCCAAATCCGGCGTTCCCCGCTGCGGGTGATCAGCACCAGAGAGCCTTGGGCTGAGCCGTTCTCGCGGATTTCGGCCAGGTATTGCTCGAATCGGTCGCGAAACTCCGGAGCCAGAAACTCCTGCATCGGCCTCCGTACCATCTCGTCAATTTCATAACCCAGGAGCCGCGCGGGAAGCGGATTGACAGAAAGCAGATTCCCAGAAAGATCGTGAGTGCAGAGAAGATCGCGACTATGCTCTACCAGGTCACGGTAGAGATCTACAGGTTGCCGTTGGGGAATCATTGCTGCATCACTCGTTCAGACGCAATCTATTAGGCCCGCAAAACCCGCTGTCGTTCTCGATTAGACGCTGCTGTAGCGCAAATGGCGAATATTTAAC
Organism: uncultured Acidobacteriaceae bacterium; assembly: GCA_963846795.1. Taxonomy (GTDB): domain Bacteria; phylum Acidobacteriota; class Terriglobia; order Terriglobales; family Acidobacteriaceae; genus CAVVDY01. The sequence goes on along the minus strand of CAWJXJ010000004.1, from coordinate 58,226 downwards.
AACAGTTCTGCCAGAGAAAGCGAATCCGCCCTAATTTGGGTAACAACAATTAGGTAACGTTACCCTGTTTTGAAGTACCGGCATTCACCCTTCGCAGCCGATCGACGGCTGATCTCTCGCACAATGCGAGTCGAATACCCGTGCGGAAGCTCCCGCTATAATGAAGAGATACCCACCCGCCGAAATTGCATTCTGTGATGGTGTGGGACGAGCTTCGTCTTACTGACAACCGACCACTGGCAACTGAACCATGGACTTCAAACTAGTCAGCTCCTACAAGCCGCAGGGCGATCAGGGTCCCGCCATCGAAGCGCTCACGCGTGGTGCGTACGAAGGCGAGAAGCACCAGGTGCTGCTCGGCGTCACCGGATCGGGCAAGACCTTTTCGATGGCCAAGGTCATTGAGAACCTGAACCGCCCGGCGCTGATCATGGCGCACAACAAGACTTTGGCGGCGCAGCTCTATCACGAATTCAAGTCGTTTTTCCCGCACAACGCGGTCGAATATTTTGTCTCCTATTACGACTACTACCAGCCCGAGGCGTACATTCCCGCGGGCGATGTTTATATCGAGAAGGAAGCCACGGTCAACGATGAGCTCGATAAGTTGCGGCTTGCTGCAACTAAGTCGCTGTTCGAGCGGCGCGACTGCATCATCGTTGCCTCGGTAAGCTGCATCTACGGCCTGGGCTCGCCCGAAGCCTATTACGGCATGCTGCTGTTCCTGGAGAAGGGACAGAAGATCAAGCGCCAGGAGATCGTCAGCAAGCTGGTCGAAATACTCTACGAGCGCACTGAAGGCGACTTCCGCCGCGGAACCTTTCGCGTGCGCGGCGACATCATCGAGATCTTCCCGACCTACGAAGATGTCGCTTATCGCATCGAGCTTTGGGGCGACGAGGTTGAGTCACTGTCGCAGATCGATCCGCTGTTTGGCACGGTGAAGCAGAAGTATTCGCGCCTGCCGATTTATCCCAAGACGCACTATGTAATGAAGCCCGAACGCAAGACCGCGGCAGTCGATTCGATTCTCGAAGAGCTGGCGTGGTGGGAAGCGGAATTGGAGAAGCAGGGCCGCATGGTTGAAGCGCAGCGCGTTCATCAGCGCACGCGCTTCGACCTCGAAATGATCAAGGAGATGGGCTACTGCCACGGCATCGAGAATTACTCGCGGCATTTCACTGGCCGCTTGCCGGGCGAGCCTCCGCCGACGCTGCTCGATTATGTGCCGCGCGACTATCTCCTGTTCATCGACGAATCACACCAGACGGTTCCGCAAATTCATGGCATGTGGCATGGCGACCGCTCGCGCAAGCAGAACCTCATCGAGTATGGCTTCCGCCTCCCCAGCGCGCTCGACAATCGTCCGCTCACGTTTGAAGAGTTTGAGAACCGCGTCAACCAGGCGATTTATGTATCGGCGACGCCGGGGCCGTATGAGCTGACGAGATCGGCCGGTGTAGTGGTCGAGCAGATCATTCGGCCGACAGGCCTGATCGATCCCCCCGTCGAAGTGCGCCCGGTCAAGGGCCAGATCGACGACCTGCTGCACGAGATTCGCGAGCGCGTGAAGATAGGCGAGCGCGTGCTAGTCACGACATTGACGAAGCGCATGTCCGAGGACTTGGCCGAGTACTACGCCGAGGTCGGCGTGCGCTGCCGCTACATGCACTCGGAAATCGAGACCCTCGAGCGCATCAAGATTTTGCGCGATCTGCGCAAGGGCGAGTTCGATGTGCTCATCGGCATCAACCTGCTGCGCGAGGGACTCGACCTTCCCGAGGTCTCACTGGTAGCGATTCTCGACGCCGATAAGGAAGGCTTCCTGCGCTCCGCTGGTTCGCTCATCCAGACCATCGGCCGCTGCGCCCGAAATCTCAATGGCCGGGCAGTTCTTTACGCCGACAAGATGACGGACTCGATGAAGAAGGCGATCGACGAAACCTATCGCCGTCGCGCGATTCAGCAGGCTTACAACGAGGAGCACGGCATCACGCCCGAGACAATCGTGCGTCCGCTCGATATGTCGCTGGTCGCAGTGGCCAACGCCGACTACATGGATCTGACCAGCGAAGCCGACGGCCTGCCGGAGTTCAAGTCGCAAGAAGAGCTGGATACGTTCATCGCCAAGCTGGAGTCAGACATGCGCGAAGCCGCCAAGCGCTTCGAGTTCGAGCAGGCAGCCAAGCTGCGCGACCGGGTGCGCGAGCTCAAGACGAAGGAGTTTATGTTTACGTAGAAACGTGGATTAGAATTGAGGAGTTATGGAACCGGACATTGCAGAACAGCGCCAGCAAGCTCACGCGCTGCTCGACATGCTTGAGGGCCAGAAGGTCGCAGCCGTGCGTACCTTGCTTGAGGTGATGGTCGAGCCCCTCTCTCAACATTTGAATGCTCTTCCCGTCGAGGATGAAGAGCTTTCTCCGGAAACAGTTGCAGCGATTGAGATGGCTAGCGGAGCGATGGAACGAGGGGAGGCGATCCCGCATGAAGAGATCCTTCGCGAATTCGGCGTCAAAGAATGACCGAACACTCTGCGCGGCCTCGAATTCGCATTCATTGGTCGCCAGAAGCCCGCTCGGATGTGCGGGCAATTGACCGCGCTACAGCCGGCCAAATCCTGGATTGTCTCGATCGCTATGCCAAGACGCATGCGGGAGACGCCAAGAAGTTGAGACCTCCCTTGTCAGGATTCCGGCTTCGCTGCGGTGATTATCGGCTTTTTTACCGTCAAGTGGACGAGAGCAGCATTCTGATCACTGCGGTTCGACACCGCTCGGAAGCCTACCGATAACAGATTGTCGTCCTACTCAATCCAGATCAAAATCCCGTATCGGCTTGCCCGTATCGGGAGCCTCTTTCGCCCGCTTCATCGCTTCCTGAAATTTCTTCTCCAGCAGATCCGCCGAGTTCTTCTGCGCTTCCACGGACTGGCGGAAGATCGACTCCTTGCGGCTCTCCTGCTCTCGCATGGCGCGCGCCGCAGCGTCCATGTCTTCAAAGGTCTTGGGGATTGCCTTCGCAGTGTGGGCGATCACAGCTTTCGTAGCAACGTCGATTTTCAGCGCTGCCCCGCAACATGGGCAGGCAACTTCGAATTGGCCGGGATTTTTCGCCATGCCGCAATGTTAACCCACGATGAGAACTGCCGCCACCGCATATCAAAACGGGAATTAGCAGTAAATGAATAAGGCAGTGCGCCGATCAACGGGGCCAAGCATCCATAGACTAAAGCTGTATGGCGCTACCCTGTTTTATCGGCTAGTCAGCCTTTCATACATTCGAGGAAGAGCAATCAACATGGCACAAACTACGATTGAACCTGAAGTTTCGTCTTCATCGGCAAAGACAATCCCTACCAAAGGCTTCGCAACTCACTCAGCAACTTCACCGCTTAGCCCGTTCTCGTTTGAGCGGCGGCAGCCCGGCCCACACGACATACAGATCGAGATCCTGTTCTGCGGCGTCTGTCACTCCGACCTGCATACCGCGCGCAACGAGTGGACAAATACCACGTACCCCTGTGTTCCCGGACACGAGATCGTCGGTCGCGTAACCAAGGTCGGTTCCAAGGTCACGAAGTTCAAGGAAGGCGATTTGGCCGGAGTAGGCTGCATCGTCGATTCCTGCCGTCATTGCAGCGCCTGCAAGGAAGGACTCGAACAGTATTGTGAAGTGGGTATGACGGGAACATACAACAGTCCCGATCCGCACCTCGGCGGTATGACCTACGGCGGCTATTCGGAACGCGTTGTCGTCGACGAGAACTACGTCTTGCACATCCCGAAGAATCTTGACCCAGCCGCTGCGGCGCCGCTGCTTTGCGCCGGAATTACGACGTATTCCCCGCTGCGGCATTGGAATGTCGGCAAAGGACAGAAGGTCGGTGTTGTCGGACTCGGTGGACTGGGCCACATGGGCGTGAAACTGGCCGCCGCAATGGGAGCTGAGGTGACACTGTTCACCACCTCGACGCACAAAACAGAAGACGCCAAGCGCCTAGGCGCGAAGCACGTCGTGGTGTCGAAAGATACGGAGCAGATGGCGAAGCACGCCAACAGCTTCGACTTCATTCTCGATACGGTCTCTGCCGATCACGACATCAACGCGTACCTAAACCTGTTGAAGCGCGATGGGACGCTGGTGCTGGTCGGCGCTCCCGAGAAACCGTTGGCGGTCGCCGCCTTCAGCCTGATTCCGACGCGCAAAGAGCTTGCCGGATCGATGATCGGCGGCATTGCCGAGACGCAGGAGATGCTGGATTTCTGCGGCAAGCACGGTATCACCTCGGACATCGAGCTGATCCCGATTCAGAAAATCAACGAAGCTTACGAGCGCATGCTGCGCAGCGATGTGAAGTATCGCTTCGTGATCGATATGGCGTCGCTGAAGTAGTTCACCGAAACGCTGGATGCCCCATTCGGCCTGGGTTTGGCCGGGTGGGGCTTTCCTCTTTCGCCAGCCTCAACAAAGAGCCCCACCCCGCCAAAGGATGGCGGAATGGGCCATCCACTTGATTACTTTCTAATCCGCTTTCGGACTAGCCGGCGTGAAGTGGTTGAGCGTCTTTTCAAGGCTGGCCTCGTCTTCCACGTTGAGGCACTTGAGCGAGCGGTCGATCTGGCGCAGCAGCCCGCACAGCACCTTACCCGGTCCGACCTCGATGAAGTCCTGAACCCCCATCGCAGCGAGGTGCCGCATTGAGCGGTCCCACCGTACCGCGCCTGTAACCTGACGAATCAGCGTATCGCGGCTTTGCTCCGCCGTGGTCACCAGGGCGGCGTCAATGTTGCACATCACCGGAATTTCCGGCGTATGGAACTCCAGCGAACGCAGATCGTCTGCCAGACGGTCTTGCGCCGGCTGCATCAACGCACAATGGAAGGGAGCGCTGACCGGTAGCATCACCGCGCGTTTCGCGCCGCGTTGTTTAGCCAATTCGGCACCGCGCTCGACGGCGGCTTTGTTTCCTGAAATGACAGTTTGATCGGGAGAGTTCATGTTCGCGGGCTGGCAGATTTCGCCTTGCGCAGCGTCCTCGCAAATCTGCCGAACCTGCTCGATCGGCATTGCAAGAATCGCCGCCATCGCGCCGACGCCTACGGGAACGGCTACCTGCATATACTTGCCGCGATTGCGAACCGTGCGCACCGCATCGGCGAACGAGAACGTTCCCGCAGCGACGTGCGCCGAATACTCTCCCAGGCTATGGCCGGCGACGTACGCGGGAGTGATTCCCTGCGACTGCAGCACGCGCCACGCCGCGACCGAAACCGTCAGGATTGCAGGCTGCGTGATCTCCGTCAGCTTGAGCTGATCTTCAGGACCTTCGAAGCACAGATCGGACAGCTTGTAGCCAAGCGCAGCGTCAGCTTCATCGAAGGTCTCTTTCGCAACAGGAAACAGGTTGGCCAGCTCGCGGCCCATGCCCACCGATTGCGAGCCTTGGCCAGGAAACAAAAATGCGATGGGAGATGTGTGAAGGGTCATGTGTGTCGGGAGACTTCTAACCTTGTCATCCTGAGCGGAGTGAGAGAGTCCGCCACGGCGGACGACCGAACGCAGTCGAAGGACCTCTACCGCGCCAGGAAATTTTCGGGTATGGCGGTCCTTCGACTTCGTTCGTCATGCCTTCGGCAGACTCACTTCGCTCAGGATGACAACGGAAAACTGATACCCAGCTCAGGATGACAACGAAAAACTCATAGCCATGGTTTACACCACTTCGCTGGCCGCCGGCCCCGCTGCTTCCGCCGCGTGTTTGCCGTTATTGTCCAGCTCCAGTTGTCGTCCGGCCGCGCCAATTCGCTCTTCGATCACGCGGTTCAGCTTGCGATCGGCAAACTCGGCCGCCACGCGGATCGCATTCTTGATGGCATTCGCGTTCGACGAGCCGTGACTGACAATGCACACGCCCTTGATGCCCAGCAGCGGCGCGCCGCCATATTCGGAGTAGTCAAGCCGCTTCTTGAAATCGACAAATGCCTGGCGCGACAGCAGGAATCCGACTTGCCGCGTGATGGTCGCCTGCAATGACTGCTTCAGCAGGAAGCGCACGGCTTCGGCCAGGCCTTCGGAAATCTTCAGCGCAACATTGCCGACAAATCCATCGCAAACCAGCACATCGGCCTCACCGTTGAACAGATCGCGTCCCTCAACGTTGCCGACGAAGTTCAGTGGCAGGTCTTTAATCAGCTTGTAGGCTTCGCGCGTAAGATCGTTCCCCTTGCTCTCCTCTTCCCCAATGGAAAGCAAGCCGACACGCGGATGCTCGGCCGTAGGAAAGCGTCCGGCAAAAATCGTGCGGAAATAGACGTCGCCCATGATGGCGAACTGCTGCAGATTTTCCGCCTTGGAATCGACGTTGGCGCCCACATCGATGAGGATGGTCGCCGTCCCCAGCGTGGTCGGAAACGCTGTCGCCAGTGCCGGCCGATCGACTCCCGGCAGCGCGCCCAGAACCATCTTGGCCGTGGCCATGGCTGCGCCGGTATTGCCCGCGCTGACGAATCCATCGGCTTTGCCGTCGCGCACCAGGCGCAAACCCACACGCATCGACGAGTCGCGCTTCGAGCGTACCGCCTGCGCAGCTTTCTCATGCATGCCGATGACTTCGCTGGCATGCATGATTTCAATAGGAAGCTTGCGCCATACCGGATGGAGATCGAGCTCGGCACGGACGACGTCCTGCTGGCCGACTAACAAAACTTTCACGCCATAATGGCGCGCGGCGAGGATCGCACCCTCGACTTCCGGCTTAGGAGCCTTGTCGGCGCCCATCGCGTCAAGGGCAATCGTAGTTGGCATCTTCCAGTCTTAGCAGCCCACGGAAAAGTAGAAAGACCGCCGACGAAATCCGCCCAGATTTCTGCGTGAAGCCGGCGATCAAGTTAGGCGGCAGCCGGTTAGCTGGCGGCCTCTTCAACCTCGATGACTTCGCGACCTTTGTAGTAGCCACATTTGGGGCAAGCACGATGCGGCAACTTGCGCTCGTGGCAGTTAGGGCATTCGGAGAGCGACTGCGCCGTCAAATGATCGTGCGCCCGCCGCTTGGATGTACGCGCCTGGGAATGGCGCCGTTTGGGATTCGGCATTGAAAACCTCTCGCAATTTCGACCGCCAGCCCTAAGGCGCGGTCTGCTTTTCTAGCTTTGCAGCTTATTCTTGATCTCGCCCAGCGCAGCCCAACGCGGATCGCCGGCACGCTGTTCACAACCACACTGTTCCTGGTTCAGGTTGCCCCCGCAGGTCGGGCACAATCCCTTGCACTCTTCGCGACACACGGTCTTGACCGGCGTCGACAGCAGCACCTGCTCGCGCAAGACGTCTTCCAGCAGAAGACCTTCGCCCTGATAATAGCCGATTTCGGTCTCCGCCTCGCTGATCGAAACCTCTTCGCCGCGCCGGTCAACACCTTGCGGCCGGTACAGCAGGTCGAAGTCTCGCGCCACCTTATGAACCACCGGCTCCAGGCAGCGAGCGCACAGAACTTCAATTTCCGTGCTCAGCTTGCCCACCAGCCGGATATCTTCCACGTCCTGACGGTGACCGCGATGCTCGACGATCAACTCCGCCCGGCCTTCGGCATGTAAATCGCCGATCTGGCGGAAGTCGGGCCCAAACCCCACTGCTCCGGGAGGAAGATTCTCGTTGAACTCCAGCTTGCGGAGCTCCAGTTCCCTCACCCGAATCAGCATGTCACCACCTGGCCAGTCCTAAACGTTCTATCAAACAGCAAGCATCCCGCATGGTCCAAGACCGCCGGAATAAACCGGGTCTGGCAGGCCAAGCTCCGGATTGGAAACTGTGGCAGGTACAGACGGGCGGGGAGCGCGCACTTGCTACAAACTAAAAGGATAAAGTGCTCGAAACGGGGTGTCAAGGCGCGGGGTGAAGGTACCCAAGTCCGAAGGACGTAACAACCGGCCCTGCGGGCCTGTTTCAAGCAGAGGGTAAGGCGCGTCAACCAGCAGGCCGCTCTTATTTTTGAGGGAAATTCACGATTGTTCCTGGAATTGACCTGGTCTCCATTCGAACAGGTGGTAAGATTCGTCGCAAGAATTTGCCTCGAAGTAGTCAACTCCGTCCCGCACGTCTGAGACGAAGACGTCTTAACCATCACAACCAGGCCCAACGACCCCGGCACTTGGAGGTGCTTGATGCGGTTTGATCGTTTTCTCCTCGGTACATCGCAACGGTTGAACTCCGTTCGCCTTCCGGCGAGGGGTGCGGTGCCACTTCTAACCTTCGCATTGCTCGCGATCTTTGTTATCTGTGTGTTCCCGAGCACAGCCACAGGGCAGCGGAACGCTCTCTCGCCCCAGCTCTATGAGTTACCCGCGGTAGGGCCGCCGACGACCTTCGTAAACCTCCAGGGCGTTCATTTCGATCCTCTGACAGCCATCGACATTTACTTCGACAGCACTCCCCTTGCTTCGACCACCACCGACAAGAACGGCTCGTTCGGCAACGGGGTCATCAGTGCAACTGGACCAACCTTTACCCGCTTGCAGGTACCGTCCACCGCGCTGCCGGGCCAGCACACCATCACAGCAAAAGAACGCGTTGGACAGCTGTCGGCGCAGCAATCTTTTCTGGTGCGTACCGACTGGGCAAAGTATCACTTCGATCTCAGCAACACGGGATTTAACCCTTATGAGAACGTCTTGAGCCCGGACACGGTGGGAAATCTCGCTCTCGATTGGAAATACACGGCCCAGGGTATCAACCTGTCTTCGCCGGCGGTGGTCAACGGCGTCGTATACGTGGGATCCCAGGACCATAACGTGTATGCCTTGAATGCCAGCACAGGTGCGCTGATCTGGAAGTACATGACGGGGGATGAGGTCGATGTCTCGCCCACGGTGGCCAACGGAGTCGTATACGTGGTGTCCAGTGGTGGGCAAAACCAGCTGTTCGCCTTGAACGCTAGTACGGGAGCGCTTTTGTGGAAGTACACAGCCGGGTATATTACATCTTCGCCGGCAGTGGCCAACGGCGTGGTCTACGTCGGTGGTGCCAATGACGCGGAGCTCTACGCTCTGAATGCCGTGACTGGCACGCTCATTTGGAAGTACGGGACAGGAGGTCCTGTCGAGGCTTCGCCGGCGGTGGTCAACGGAGTGGTCTACTTCAGTGCTGGAAGCGTCTATGCTCTGAATGCCGTGAGTGGCGCGCTCATTTGGAAGTACACGACGGAGGCTGACGCCTATTCTGCGCCTGCGGTGGCCAACGGAGTCGTATACATCGGAGTCACATACGCCGGGAATCCGAATGCTCCCCCTGGCCTTTACGCCTTGAACGCTAATACGGGAGCGCGCCTATGGGCGTTCTACGTGGATGGAGTAATGCCCGGAGATGGTTGTTCTGATACGACGGTAGCCAACGGCCTGGCCTACATCGGTTGCTATAGCTACTATGAAGGGTCTGTTGTGTACGCCTTCGACATCGCGACGCAGCTGATCGTGTGGCAGGGCGGATTTGGGGGCCAGACGCCGGTGGTGGCCAACGGCGTGGCCTACGTTGGCTCTTATGCTCTTAATGCGAGCACGGGAGCGGTCCTGTGGAACTGGCCGGAGGGCTTTTATCCGCCGGTGGTGGCCGACGGCATGGTGTACGCCGGTTCCGGCGACGATATTGACGCGTTCCATCTGCCGAGTCAGCAAATGTCGGAGCAGTTCAGCCCGCCCGAGCGTCCCGACCCGGCTCGGCTGACACCCAACTGGAGCCTACAACCAAACAGACTCGCGACGCCCAGTAAGAAATAGTCAACTACTTGCGAAACTAGTCTTGGGCGCGGAATAAACTCCCGCGCCCTATCACTCGTTCGAGTTCGCGCGAAGCTTCCACAGGATGTGGCGAAACATTCCGAGCACGATTTCCGAGTCAGCTTCGGTAAGCTTCATGCGAAGCAACAGCCGGCGAAGTTGTTCTTGCGAAGTCGCCGCGGCCGCTTCGGAGTAATAGCCGCAACCCTCCAGAGTTTCGTGCATCACTTCGGCGAGCCGCAACAGACTTTGCATCTTCGCCGCAGGATCGGCTGCAGGCATGGCTTCGGATTCTACGGTTGCCGGAATCTGGTTCCAGGTTCGGGCCAGTTCGTATAGCACGACCACGACCGACTGCGCGAGATTCATGGAGGGAGATCGCTGCGTCGTCGGAATGCGCATCAGCCAATGACAGTAGCTCATGTCCTGGTTGGCGAGACCACGTTTCTCTGAGCCAAACAGGAGCGCGACCTTTCCGGCGTGTGCGGCGATCTGGGGAGCTGCTTCGGGGAGCGGAATAAGCGGAAGGCTTACGCTGCGGTTAGTGGCCGCGGTTGTGCCAATGACAAGCGTGCAATCGGCGACGGCTTCCGCAACGCTCGGGCAGACCTCGGCGTTGGCTAAGAGCTCGGTGGCTCCGACCGCCGAGCGGGCTTCGCGAAACGCCAGATCATAGGGCGCCACCAGCCGCAACTGGGAGTGGCCGAAGTTCGCCATGGCGCGCGCTACCGCTCCAATATTGAGCGGATTACGAGTGCGCACGAGAATGACGCACAAATTTTGCTTAAAGCCGGAATCAGCACCAGACATGACTCTATTATGTGTTGCTGCTTGTTCCCGAAACTCAGAGTGCTGGATGCCCAGGTTCGCCCTTCGTCTGGGCTGACCAGGGCAGAGGAGGCCCAGTTCCGAAGGAACGCAACAACCTGTAGCCCGGCACGGCAGTGCCGGGAAATGATCCCTAGAATTACCCGAGTCCCTTCAGGGACGGCACATCACTTCTGTACATCGAAGCCATGCTTCTTCAACAATAAGTCAAACTCCTGCTCGGAATTCATCTTGCAATGGTGTTCCCGTTGGTTCGCGATATATCTGGCGACCGTAGTCACCTGGGATCGGCTGACGCTACAACCAAAGTACCCCTCTTGCCACCCGAATCGCGTCCCCGGATGTTCATTCATCCAGCGCGATGAATTTGCTTTCAACGTCTGCACAGCTTTGGCAATACCAAGTGTCGGACCTAAGTTGATGAGCGCGTGAACATGATCCTCGATTCCGCCAATCGCGACTGCATGCATTCCGTGATTCTTTGCGATGCCCGCCATGTACGCCCACAGTTTCGGCTGGAGGTCTTCGCTTATGAGCCTCAGGCGGTTCGTTGTGCTGAAGACGATATGGACATGAATACTGACGTACGACATTTGTGTCGTCCCTGCAGGGACTCGGACTTCAAATCTCATCCTACCCGGCACTGCCGTGCCGGGCTACAGATTGTCTCGGCCCTGCGGGCCTGTTTCAACCAGCTCTCCCACGCGTGGGCCCAGACATCCTGGTCTTCTCACGCCGGGCTTAGTTCCGAAGGAACGTAACAAGCTGTAGCCCGGCACGGATTCGAATAGGTGCGACACGTCCCCCGCGCGCAGGTTGGGCGCCACGCCTTGAAGTACCGCGTGAGCTGCTCTTCGTTGTGGATGTCGGCAGGCACCTGCAACGGAAGTCCTCCCGGAGTATGCGTGCCCAACTCGAGCAGGCTCACGTTTCCGAACGGTGTGCCGCGCAGCGACGGCAGGAACTTCTCAACTTTGTCAGACAGCGACAGTCGCCCATCGACCTGCGCCCAGGAAGTCAGCGTGGCAGTGAACGTCTTGCTGATCGATCCCACTTCAAACAGCGTGGCGTCCGTCACCGGCTGGTGCGTCTCCGTCGAAGCCACGCCGTAGTTGAAAACCTAGGACTTCCCGACGACGGTGATCCCCACTGCCATGCCGGGGATGTGCTCCTTGGCCATCATCGGCCGCACTGCCTCGTCCACCGCTTTCCGAACCACGTCCGCTGGCGCATCGGCCGCGTAACCGCTCGTGGAAATGGAGAGCAGCAGAGAGAAAAATATGGCGACGACGGTCTTCACGCTGGCAAACTTCATTACTTGAGCTTGACCCAATCGAGTGCCATTCGGCTATTTCTTTCCTGGTTCAGGCAGAACGTACATCAGCAGCACCGTTGCGCCGATGGTCACAAAGAACACTGCCCACCAGGGATGCGCGGGCCATATTTTCTCCGGCACTCCCAAGAGCCATAACGCCGTTCCTATAGCGCTGGCCAATAGCGATGCTTTCAAGGTTCTCATTCGTGATGTCGATCACATTCTGACGCCCAGCTAGTGCGCTTCGTCTTCGTCCGAATAGTGGAATACGCTCTCCAACGGTTTGCCGAAAACGGCGGCGATTCGGAATGCAGCCTCCAGCGATGGCGAATACTTTCCCAACTCGATGGCGTTTACCGTCTGGCGAGTGAGCTTGATCTTCTCCGCCAGTTGTTGTTGCGTCATCTCGCCGTGTTCGAAGCGCAGGCGACGGATTTCGTTGCGAATGGTGGCCATTCTAGGCGCTCCGCCGGTATTGGACGATCTGGCAGCCGGAACGCATGATCTCGCACACCACCAGGATGAACAGCAGAGAATTCGCACCAAAAATGATAGGCGTAGGAAACGCGGCGAAGAAAACGGCGAACACAACGCCGGTAGCAAGTCCGGCATAGGCGAAGCGAGTAGCTTTCAACTCGATCAGCTTCTCGCGCTCATCGCGCGGAGCCTGCGCGCTTTTTGGATCGAACACTGCGACGGCTATGGTCAGCACGGTCTGCACCACCACCAGAGCGATGATCGTTCCCAGCAGGCCGCCGGTACGCGAACCGGCGCCATGGCCCGAACGAACCTCCGACCAGAAGTAGAAGCCGTAAATGCCGCCCATGGAAATAAGCGAGATCCACGCGGTCTTTTCACGGAAGGACATAACCAGAGTCTCCTGTCAAAGTTTCGAGACTCAGAGTAATGTTTATTTGTCTCTATGTCAAGTTAATTTGACATTACAGGGTGAACGTCTAATGAATCCGGATGAATTGGCGCGACTAATCCCGGATGAGCTTGCTTGTAAGTTCGCAGCGCCGCCGGCCACGGGAGCCAGCCAGCTCTGGAGTTCTCTGCTCGCCAGTCGCTCTCAACGCGTTGTAACATCGAGTCTGCATGGACGTTCTGGTTTACTCGGCGCCGTGGTGTCCCGATTGCCGCATTGCCAAACGATTTCTTGAGAAGCACGGAATCCCCTACACGGAAGTGAACATCGAGTCCACTCCCGACGCGGCTGAGGAAGTGATGCGCCGCACCGGCAAGCGCGCCATCCCGCAGTTCGTCATCAATGGCGAATGGGTCCAGCCCTATCGTCCCGGCGAAGGCTTTCTCTACGAAGAGATGAGCGAGTTGCTGGGCATCTCCCAAAGCTCCTAACCCGGCAGTGCTCACGATCTCGGATAATCCCGCTCGACGAACCTTTCGTTCGAAAGCTGCTATTGTTGTGCGCTTAATTTCGACAGCGGCCTCGTCTGTTCATTGATTTGACACATACCGCGGCCGCACTGCATCCAACGCTGCATCTTGGGGAAAGATGATGGAGATTCCCTATTTCACCGAGGTGAGCGAGATGCCAGATGGTACACGCGAAGGAAAACCGGGCGAGGCTATTGACCATTCAACCAATGACGGATTGAGCCGCAGAAGTTTTCTGGGAAGAGGCTCGGCGGCATTGGCATTAACGGCGGGATTGCCAATTATCGGGGCTGCTCAACAGGTGAAAGACATGAGCGGCGACAATCACGCCGGGAAGAATGAAACGAATATCGGTCCGGTGAATCGATCGGAGGAGGCGGAGAATCCTGATTCCACTTTTCCGCCGGAAACCGATTCCGGTGGTCAGCCTCCGTTCAAGTATCCCTTTGCATACGCCCATAAACGTATTGAGGCCGGCGGCTGGACGCGACAGGTTACGGTCCGCGAACTTCCTGTCTCGAAGAGAATGGCCGGGGTTGAAATGCGCCTACTGCCCGGCGCCGTTCGCGAGTTGCATTGGCATGTGCCTTCAGAATGGGCTTTCATGGTCAGCGGCAACGCCCGCATAACTGCGGTCGATGCCAAGGGCCGAGGTTTTGTCGAAGATGTGAAGCCAACGGATCTGTGGCTCTTCCCCGGAGGAGTTCCGCACTCCATTCAGGGACTACCACCGGACGGTTGCCAGTTCCTGCTGGTGTTCAATGACGGGAGCTTCAATGAGTTCGACACCTTCCTGCTGACCGACTGGATGCACCACACCCCCGCCGAGGTACTGGCAAAGAACTTCAACGTCCCGGCTTCAACATTCGACAAGGTACCGCCCCGCGAGCTGTTCATCTTCAACACCGAGCTGCCGCGAACGCTGGACGAAGAAAAGAAGGAAGTGTATGCAGGCTCGGGCCCGGTGCCGAACTCCTTCGGCTTCTTCACCGACCAGATGCAGCCGAACAAGACTACGCCTGGCGGAAGCGTGAAGATTGTCGACCGCAACAACTTCCCGGCTACTGATATCGCTGCCGCTATTGTGACCTTGAAGCCAGGCGGCTTGCGTGAATTGCACTGGCATCCCAACGCTGACGAATGGCAGTACTACGTCACCGGACAGGGACGCATGACCGTGTTCGCTGCCGGTGGCCATGCCCGAACCATGGACTTCCTCGCCGGCGACGTCGGCTACGTGCAGCAGTCGATGCCGCATTACATCGAGAACCTCGGTGATACCGACCTGGTCTTTCTGGAGGTGTTTCCCACTCCCGAGTACCAGGACATTTCCCTTGCGGAATGGCTGGCGCATACGCCTTCGCGCCTGGTGAATGAACACATCTTCACCGGGGAGGACTTCCTCCGCAACATACCCAAGAAGGAAACGATTGTGACGCCGATTTAGTTTGTCGGAAGGGGGCCGAAGCTGTCTGGCACCGTTTACACCGAGCTTTGAAAGGGCACGGCTTTAGCTGCGCCATAAAGGTCCTGTGTTTTTGTCATCCCGAACCTCTTTAGCCGCGAGGGATCTGCAGTTTCGCCGCGCTGGCAGTTCAGCCTTCGCGAGCAAACTGCAGATCCTTCGGCTACGCCTCAGGATGACACTTCCAAAGAGATATTTCTGTCGGTGCGGCTAAACTATTACGCGCGCATCTTTCCCATCCATCCCGGATCGCGCACGTATTCCTCTTCCAATCTTCGCAAGCGCGCTGACATGATGCTCGACCGGCCAAGATATCCGACCGGCTTACCCGGCTCTTTTCTATCGACCACCGGCAAGCGACCAATGTTGGCCCGCAGCATACGCGCGGCAGCGTCGTAGAGCACCTCGTCTGGGCGAGCCACCACCAGGTCACGCGAGCTGGCGTCGAGTACCGGCATCTTGCCCAAGGGATCGTGCTCGAGCGCGCGCATCAGGTCAGAGCGGGTGATAATGCCGGCCAGCCGTCCGTCGTCGCCGGTGACAAACACCCCCTGATGGTGGGTCACCGTAGGATCGTGCCGCCCTATGCGATCCGCTAGCTCGGCAACTGTCATGCCGCCGGGAATCATATCGAAGTCGCGCGACATGACTTCACCGACGAGAACTTGTCGAAAGACATCAGGCTCGTAGTCCTGATGAATGTGCAGCCCGCGCCGCGCCAGCTTCTCGGTCATGATGGAATTGCGGGCGTAGCGCACAGCAATGAGATCGGCGATAACGGTCACCATCATCAGCGGAAGCACCGAGTTGTAATCGCGCGTGATTTCGAAGGCGAAGATGATGAAGGTGAAGGCCGCGCGCGAGGCTGCTCCGAAGACCGCGCCCATGGCTACTAGAGCGAACGCCCCGGGCGAAAGATTGGCAGCCGGCCAGATCTTGTCGATAACCATGGCGAAGGCCGAACCCATGGCCGCGCTGGCCATGAACATGGGAGCCAGCAGTCCGCCGGACGTCCCTGAGCCCAGAGAGATCACCAACGCCGCAGACTTGAACACCATCACCGCCAGCATGGCGCCCAGCAACATCTTGGTATTCAGAATGTCGGAGATGGTGTCATAGCCCACCCCCAGTACGCGTGGCACGAAGTAGCCGATGATGCCGAGCCCCAACGCACCGATAGCGGGCCACCACATCTCGTGTATCGGCAGCTTCTCGAATTGATCTTCTACCCAGTACAACGCACGACTGAAGCCGAGCGCCGCGAATCCGCAGATCACTCCCAGCACCAGGTAGAACGGCAGAGCGTGCGGCAATCCGAAGTCGACTGCGCCCACGTCGAACATGGGACCGCGGCCCATCAGCCAGAAATGCACGCTGGTCGCGATGCTGCTGGCAATCACCAGCGGAATAAACGACCGCGACTTGAATTCGAAGAGCAGCAGCTCGATGGCGAGAATCACGCCTGCGATCGGAGTGCTGAAGGTCGCAGCCATGCCGGCAGCGGCGCCAGAGGCCAGCAGCACTTTGCGTTCGGCACCGGTGGTGTGGAGCAACTGACCGACCAGCGAGCCCAAGGCGCCGCCGGTCTGGATGATGGGTCCCTCAGCGCCGAACGGCCCGCCGGTACCGATGGCGATCGCCGCCGAAATCGGTTTGAGGATCGCGACCTTAGGCTCGATGCGGCTGCGGTTGACCAGTACGGCTTCCATGGCTTCGGGAATGCCGTGCCCGCGAATCTTGTCGCTGCCATAGCGGGCCATGATGCCGACGATGACACCGCCAATCACCGGAGTCACGATCACCCACAGGCCGAGATGATTGTTGCGCGCACTGGTGAAGGCGAACGAGAAGCGATGAAAGAAGAAGATGTTGGTGAACAGGCCGATCAGGTTGTAAAGCAGGAAGGCAATGATGCCTGCGAGAAATCCGATGAAAGCCGCCAGCAGGGAGATGAATGCCGTGCGGAAGCGCACGTCGCCCTCTTCCCTGGTTATCCTGGTCGCCATTTCGCGGTGGGTTTATTCCATCGACGCCGAGGGTTGGGGCGCGTTCGCTCATCGTCTTGCCTCCGCGCGAGCGCGTGGTTTCGCAGTGCGCTTTGCTGGGCGCCGGTTCGCGCGGCCATTTACGCGGCGCAGCGCCGCAATCAGGGCGGGGGCTGCCGAGCGAAGCTCCTCGCGATGGTGCAAAGTGAGCTCGCGCAGAACTTCCTCGCCATGCGACGTGAGGCTGACGTAAACCTCGCGCCGGTCCTCGGCGCTACGGTTGCGCTGGATGAGGCCCTTCTCTTCGAGGCGGCTGACCAGTTCGACCGCGCTGTGATGCTGAATCTGCAGCCGCTCTGCCAGGTCGGCAATGCGCGAGCCGTTTCTGCTGCCGGCGCCTCGTATCGCCAGCATGAGCTGATGGTGCTGCGGCTCGACGCCTGCCCGGCGCGCCGCCTGCTCGCTGAAATGCAGGAAGCGCCGGATCTGGTAGCGGAAGTCGGCCAGGGCGGCGTAATCGGAGGACTTCAGGTCGTGGGTGGACATATGGTCGTGATACGATTATATCGTGACACGATATGTTGTGAGAAGATGATTCGGAACGCCCGGCGGCTGCTTTGGTATCAGTCTAGAGTTGGATATTTGAAAGTTGCAGGGCCAGAAAGTGGGATTAAGAAATACGTACCGGCAGTTGCGAGCTTAATCGGCGCCGCCTTCCAGGCGCTGCAGTCGCTGTTCATGACTGCGAACCAGAGCTACGACTTGGTCCAATCGTCCATCCGTCTCCTGCAACTGAGAGGTGGTAAGGCGTACTTGCTGAGAGGTTTCGGCCACGTAGCCGCCTAATTGGCTCAACTGATCAGCAATCAAGTCAACTTTCTCGCCGAGCCGGTCAATCTTCTCGTCCGTCTTGGCGAGTTGCTCGTCGAACTTAAGCTGGCGGTCGTAGAGTCGCCGGAGAGCCGTCCCAGAAATCTTCGGGGTTAAACGTGGCCACTATTTACCTCTTGAGCGATTGTAACCCGGAATGTCGCCATCGATGGTGTGCCATTCCGCCACTCTCCATAGAGTAATCTAGTTGTTCTCAGTCGTTTGCCCCCACGAAGGAGTGTTCCTTTGATCGCACGCTATACCCGGCCCGAGATGGGCCGCATCTGGAGTGACGAAAACCGCTTCCGCACCTGGCTCGAAGTCGAAGTCGCCGCCACCGAAACGCTTGCCGAGGCGGGCATTGTGCCACACTCGGCGGCCAAGGATATTCGCGAAAAGGGCGACATCGACGTAGCCCGCATTCATCAGATCGAAGCCGAGGTCAAGCACGACGTCATCGCTTTCACCACCGTGGTTGCCGAAAAGGTCGGCCCGGAGTCGCGCTGGCTGCACTACGGCCTGACCTCCAACGACGTGGTCGATACCGCGCAGGCGCTGCTGGTGAAGCAGGCCTCGGCCATTATTCGCCAGGACCTTTCGCAACTTGCTGAAGTTCTAAAGCGTCGCGCCTTCGAATTCAAAGACACCCCGCAGATCGGGCGCACCCACGGGGTTCATGCCGAGCCCATCACGTTTGGACTCAAGCTGGCGAACTGGTACTCCGAGGTGCAGCGCGACATTGCGCGCTTTGAGATGGCGGCCGAGCAGATGCGCGTGGGCAAGCTCTCGGGCGCGGTCGGCAACGGAGCGCATCTTGATCCGGAATACGAAGAGCAGATTTGCCAGCGCCTGGGGCTGGAAGTTGCGGCGGTCTCAAGCCAGGTGATCCAGCGCGACCGCCACGCCTTCTATGTCGCCACGCTGGCGGTAATCGCCTCGACGCTCGACAAGATCGCGACTGAAGTTCGCCATCTGCAGCGTACCGAAGTTCGCGAGGCGGAAGAGTATTTCAGCGAAAAGCAGAAGGGTTCGTCGGCCATGCCGCACAAGCGCAACCCGGTGACCTGCGAGCAGATCAGCGGACTGGCGCGCGTGGTGCGCGCCAACTCACAGGCGGCGCTGGAGAACGTTGCGCTCTGGCACGAGCGTGACATCTCGCACTCATCGGTGGAGCGCGTCATCCTCCCCGATTCGACTATCCTGGTCGACTATCTGCTGAGCAAAACGACCAACCTGATTGACACCCTGCTCGTCTATCCCAAGCGCATGACGAAGAACCTGGAGTCGACCGGCGGACTGGTCTTCAGCGGCCAGTTGCTGCTCGACCTGGTGGAGGCCGGCATGTTGCGCGAAGATGCGTACCGGCTGGTGCAGGGGAATGCGATGAAGGCGTGGAAGGAAGATTTGAACTTCCACGACCTGGTGATCAGCGATCCCGAGATTACGTCGAAGGTGAAACGCGAGACGCTGGAGAGGGCGTTCGATCTGCAGCGCCCGTTGCGCAACGTGGACAAGATTTTCAAGCGGGTGTTCGGGTAGGAGTCTCTTGACCTGTGTTGCCCAGATGAGGCTTTTGCCGTATTTTGACGGTATGGAAGTACACTTCACGCCCGAGACGGAAAAGAAGCTGCGCGACCTCGCTGCGGAAAGTGGTCGCAAAACTGACGAACTCGCTGAGGACGCAATGGCGAGCTACGTCGACGAGTTACTCCGCACGCGGGAAATGCTCAACAGCCGCTATGACGACCTAAAAAGCGGCAGAGTGAATCCTATTCCTGGTGATGAAGTCGAAGCTCACTTCCGTAACAAGAGCGATACCGCGCGCCGGAAGCCAACAGCTTCATGAGTGGATTCGCGTTCCACCCGGGTGCTCTTTCTGATTTGGATGATATTTGGGATTTCATAAGTGCGAACAACCCGGACGCGGCGGACCGGGTAATCATAGAGATTCTCTCGACTGTTCGGAGCTTAGTTGGTTTCCCTGGCCAGGGTCACAGGCGTCCCGACCTGACATCCCGACCTCTGCGCTTCGCTGTTGTCCGTGAATATCTCGTGGCCTATGCGCCTGATGAAAAACCTTTGTGGGTTGTTGCAGTCATACATGGACGACGAAATCCACGTGTTCTGGCCGGCATACTGAAAGGCAGAGAATGACAGTTTTGGATGATGCAGATCCATCGGCTCCGTCAACCTCAAAACGCCCTTTCCAAAAATGACTACCTCCTACTCCACCCTAACCCTCGCCTACGAAGGCGCGATTTCCTTCGTAACCCTCAACCGTCCCGACAAGCGCAACGCCATCAGCTATGAACTGATTGACGAATTGCTCAAAGCGCTTGGGGAGATCGCGTCTTCGGATGCATCCATCCTGATTCTTACCGGAGCGGGCAAGGCCTTCTGTTCCGGAATGGATCTCGACAATCTGCGGGCCATCACCTCGCGCAGCGAGCAGGAGAACCTGGCCGACTCGCAGGCGATGGCGAAGATGTTTCGCACGCTCTACGAATTTCCCAAAGTGACAATCGCGGCGGTGAATGGCCCGGCGATTGCCGGAGGCTGCGGCCTGGCCACGCTGTGCGACTTCACGTTGGCATCGAGCGAAGCGAAGTTCGGTTATACCGAGGTGCGTATCGGCTTTATCCCGGCCATCGTGTCGGCGTTCTTAATCCGTCAGGTAGGGGAAAAGCAGGCGCGCGATCTGCTGCTGACGGGGCGCATCATCAGTGCGGAGGAAGCCTGTCGCCTGGGGCTGGCGACCGAAATGGTACCCGCCGACCAATTATTGCAAAGAGCGCGTGAATTAGCCGCCGATTTGTTGCACAATAGTCCTGCTTCTCTGCTTGCGACCAAGCGCCTCCTGAGTAACTATTCGGTAGCGCCGCTGAACGACCAGCTCGCTGCCGCCGTCCAGGAAAACGCACGCATTCGTACGACCGACGACTTTCGCGAAGGCGTCAGTTCGTTTCTTGAGAAGCGCAAACCACATTGGGTGAGAGGTGAACCGTGAAGACACTCGCAAGGTTGGCAGTCTTAATTCTTTTGGCCCCCGCGCTGCTACTTGCGCAAACGTCAACCGGTCAAGCCACGACCGGGACGCAGGCGAACACGAAACCCGCTTATGCGCAGCCTGATGCTTCAGGCCCGCAGCAGTCCGCCCCGGCGGCGACTGCAAGTTCCACACCAGCTGGACAGCAAGCCCCCGCGGCAGCGCCGGCCACGCCCAAGGTTCCGCTGGCCTATCCGGTGATGAGCGACAAGGCGAAGCAGCGCGCGCGCCAGCTCTATGATTACTTCGCCCACGGCCAGGCTTCGCTGCTCTACGCCTCCTTCACGCCCGGGATGAAGAAGCAATCTTCGGAAGCAAAACTCAGCGCCATTTCCAAGCAGATGGTTGAGAAGCTCGGCTCTCCTACCCAGACATTGGCGGAGAATTTCGTCCCCGGCTTTGGCGCACCGGTCACGATCTATAGCCATACTTCGGGTTATACCAAGTCCAAGCTGCCGGTGGTGGTCGTTGTGGCGGTGACCGGAGATGGCGACCTTGGCGATCTTCAGATTTCCCCTGTGCCGGTCGTTCCGGGTGATGAATATTCCGATTACCAGGACACCACCAAACTACGTCTGCCTTTCAACGGCTCTTGGATGGTTCTGCAGGGCGGCCGTACGGCTTACGACAATGCCTTCGCGGCCACGGATGACAATCGCTACACAACCAGCTTTATAGCTTTAAAGGATGCGGTTCCCTACGAGAATACCGGCAGGAAGAACGCCGATTATTACTGTTGGGGACAGCCGGTGCTGGCGCCTGCGGCGGGCGTGATTATCCAGTCCAGTGGCAACTACGCCGACCATCAGCCGGGCCGCATGCCCGAAACCCAAAGCCGTGGCAATTATGTTGTGATTGCCCACGGCAACAACGAATTCTCCTTGATTCCCTACCTGAAGGCAGGAAGCCTGAAGGTGAAAAACGGTCAGCACGTAAAGCAGGGCGAGGCTGTGGGAGAATGCGGCGACAGCGGTAGCTCCTTCGCTCCTCACGTGGAGTACAGCCTGCAAAACACCCGCGGCTTCCCCTTGCCCAAGACCATGCCGGCGCAGTTTGTCGATTACACGGCCGACGGAAAAGCGGTGCCCATAGGCGAGCCGCTGCGCGGGCAAATGGTGGAGAACCAGCCCAAGTCAGCGCCGGTTGAGACTGCCGTAAAGCCAGCGGAAAAGCCGGCCGAAAAGCAGTAATGAGCGGAGCCGGTGAGCCCACGCAGCATCCGCACCAGGTTTACGAGACCCGCTTCCGCGTTCGCTATGCCGAGACCGATCAGTTAGGAGTGGTGTACCACTCCAACTACATCGTCTGGTTTGAGGTGGGGCGGGTCGAGATGCTGCGCCAGATGGGCTTCACCTATCGCGAGATGGAAAAGGACGACGACACGCACATCGTTGTGGTCGATGTGCGCTGCCGTTACAAGATGCCGGCGCGGTACGACGATTTGATCTGCGTTCGCACTTCCCTGCTGAATGTCCGCGATTCGCTGTTGCACTTCGGGTATGAGGTTGTGCGCGATGACGATCAAATGCTGCTCGCCGAAGGTGAAACCGTACACCTTGTGGTCGGTGCCGATATGAAGCGTATGCCGCTGCCGGAGAAATACCGCACTCCCTTCCTGCAGGTTGCTGGAAGGGAGTAGTTGTCGGTTGGCAGTTGTCGGCGTTGTGGGCAGTCGACAGTTGTCGGGTTTGACAAGTGGAATGGATGATTGAAGAAGCCCGCGCCGTCAGGCGCAGCAGAGGTTAGCCCAGCCCGCCGCGGCGGGCTGGGAGAGGCGACAAAGCCCCGAGTCCCGTAGGGACGACAGACGTTGCGACACAATTTCTGAAGCCTCATAGGTCCCGTCTCCTCGCCGCACACAGTGCCCTCTAGAGGGCGGGTCATGCGATCACCTTGTGAGAAAATCTGACACCTGACACCTGATACTTCAACCGCGAAACTAACCTGCCCCTAAACACCCAATGCTTACACCTGATAACCTCTTACTGACAACCGACAACTGACAACCGACAACTGGCCACTGACAACTGTCTTGCACGCCCTTCACATTGACGGCAACAGTCTCACCCTCGCGGATGTGCGCGAGGTCGTTTATGAGAACCGGCCCGTGCTGCTCGCCTCCGAAGCGCGGCAGGCGGTCGATCGCGCTCGCGCCATCGTTGAAGATCTGCTTGAGCGCGACCAGGTTGCGTACGCCGTGAACACCGGAGTAGGCAAGCTCAGCGATGTGCGCATCTCGCCGGGCGATATCCGCCGGCTGCAGCTCAACCTGATGCGCTCCCACGCTGTGGGAGTAGGCGATTCCCTGTCAGAGCCTGTCACACGCGCCATGATGCTGTTGCGCGCCAACTCCCTGGCCAAGGGATTCTCCGGCGTCCGCGATGTGGTCATCGATACGCTGTGCTCCATGCTCAACCGCGGAGTGCATCCGGTGATTCCGTCGCAAGGCAGCGTAGGCGCAAGCGGTGACCTGGCGCCTCTGGCGCATCTCGGCCTGGTGCTGATCGGCGAAGGCGAGGCCCTGTATCAGGGCAAGCGGCTTAGCGGCGCGCAGGCGATGAAATTGGGCGATGTGCCGCCCTTAGTGCTCGAGGCCAAAGAGGCGATCTCGCTCATCAATGGAACCCAGGCCATGCTGGCAGTGGGTCTGCTCGCAACCTTAGAAGCCGAGGACCTCGCCGCCAGCGCGGATGTAATCGCAGCGCTAACTGTCGATGCGTTGCGTGGCACCGATGTGGCCTTCGACGAGCGCATCCAGGCCGCCCGTCCTCATGCCGGACAGTTCGTCGTCGCCCACAATCTGCGGCTGATGATGGAGGGCAGCGAGATTCGCGAATCGCATCGCGAATGCGGCAAGGTACAGGATGCGTACTCCCTGCGCTGTGTTCCGCAGGTGCATGGAGCCGTGCGCGATACCATTGCGCATTGCCGCGGCGTCTTCGAAGTCGAGATGAACTCGGCCGTCGACAATCCCCTGGTCTTCCCTGCCCGAAAAAAAATTGGCGCGCCCAAACCGCAGATCGGCGCATCGCCTGAAGGCGAAATCCTCTCCGGCGGAAACTTCCACGGCGAACCCGTGGCCTTTGCGCTCGACTTTCTTGCGGTCGCGTTGAGTGCCCTGGCTGGCATCTCCGAGCGGCGACTGGAGCGCCTGGTGAATCCTTCGCTCAACGAAGACCTGCCGCCGTTCCTGGCAGCGGGGGCCGGCCTGAACTCAGGCTTCATGATGGTGCAGGTCACCGCAGCCGCGCTGGTCAGTGAGAATAAGGTGCTGGCGCATCCCGCTTCCGTCGACTCGATTACCACTTCTGGCAACAAAGAAGATTTCGTCTCGATGGGGATGACGGCGGCCAACAAGCTGCAACGCATCATCGCAAACACGCGTAATGTTCTGGCTATCGAAGCCATGGCAGTGGCGCAGGCGATCGACTTCCTGGCTCCGCTAAAACCCAGCAAGCGCGGCCAGCAAGCGTATGCCGCAATTCGCGCAGTCAGCCCGTCTGTTGTCGAAGACCGCGTCCTATCGCACGACTTCGCGCGTGTTTCCGATCTGATCGCCGGCGGTTCGCTGGCAAGAATTCTGCCCTAGGCTTCTCGTGAGGACTACACATTCCAAGCCATGGAATGGGTGATGCGGGTGCCCACTATTCCTTCGGTTGGAATGAGTGGGATCGACTGCCGCGTCCAACAGCCCGGACATTCCTGTTTTGGGAAACAATCCACGATTCTTCTGTAAATTGACTTCGTTTCCATCCAAGCCGACAAAGTTTTGTCGTGTATCGACGCACTCGGCCGCTATTGACAGAGTGCCGGGGGGGGGGGGTAAACTTCCTTCACCCGCAGGCAGTGGCTCCGCTCTTGGCTAGTGAGGTTTCTCAGCATTCCCGACCCAGCCATGTCGAGTTGTGCAACGAAGTTCAACTTGCAGTCGAAGCGTACGAGGCCTTCAATGAAATCATCTGCGGTGGTTGTGATTTTCTGCTTGACTCTCGGTGTTAATCTTCCAATGCGGGCGCAAGCCCCCGGCAGCGGCGTCGGCCCAGTCTATCTCGCCTCGATCTACAACGTGAGGTGCGACGGCATGACGAATGACGGCCAGCACTCAACACTCTTAACACGCTAATCAGCATGAGCAGCACGCCCGGCATGGGCGGGACTATAGTGCTTCCCGCGACAGGACACTGGTGCTTGGTTCAAACTCCCCTCACTTGGTTAGGGAATGTGAATCTCGAAGGTTGTGGAATGTATGGAACCCAGCTTCCACCGAGCGGGGGAGTGTCAGCGGCAACAAAACCGATAACACTCATACGTGTATGTTTTCGGCGAACCACCTATTGAACATGAGTCTTACGATTAGCGGAATCGGAACCCCTAATATGACTCAATATATGTGCAGTCTCACAGGTCACAGATAGAGAAGATCCGAGCCATTGGCCTAGGCCGGCTAGTGGATCCGGCTAACGCTTTTTCGAGGTACAATGTCTGCACTCGTAGTACGCAGTTCCTCAATCCCTCCCCGCGCAGCAGGACAGTTCCGTTGTCACTCGCGATTCTTAAATTTGTGTAGGAGATGTTCATGACAAGCCTCAGACAAGTCCCAAGCAAGGCTCTCGACAAGATTACTACCGGCAAGCTAACCATGGGCGTAGCGCTTGCGCTTGCGGCCCTCGGTTTCTCCAGCTCAGCAGCGCGCGCCCAGACCTACAGAACCTATGGTACGGGCACTGGAGCACACCCAATGGCGGGCGTAACTATAAAAGGCGACTTTGTCTTTGGCACGGCGCTGTGACGGTGGTCGGTCTGGTAACGGTATGTGTATACAGATAATGCACCGTGGGGACCTCACGGTATTCAACCCAATCTCGATCTTCCCGTGGGGGATCCAGAGGCCAGGGTGTCTTTCGGTCCGGACAGCCACCTCTACGGCACGACTACTTGGCGGCGCCCAGCGACAGGCCTCGTTTTCAATCTAGACTCCTAGCCCGACGATTTGCAGGACCGCACTTGCCGCCCTTGGAAGAGAACGTGCTCCACAGTTTTACGGGTTTTCCATCCGACGGAGCTCAGCCTGGCTATGGCGACCTCGTGTGGGACCCGCAGGGCAACATCTATGGAACCACCGTCACTGGAGGGACCGCAGAACTTGGGCGTTGTCTACGAAATGATGCCCAAGGTTCCGCCATCGAACGACCTGGACAGAGACAGCCATTTAGAACTTCACCGGGCCGGATGGACAGGATCCGCAGGATGGCGTTATCTCTCGACAGCAACGGCAATCTGCTTGGCACGGCCAAGCAGGGTGGCTCGTATGGATTTGGAGCCGTCTTCAAGCTGACGCCATCATGGGAACGGGTGGACAGAGACGAACATCCACGATTTCCAAGGCGGTGGCGACGGAGAATACCCTATCGCTGGGCTTGATGATCGACAGCGCCGGCAATCTCTACGGGGCAACCAGCGACGGCGGCAGCAGCGGCGGCGGGACCGTCTTCGAGCTGTCGCCCTTCGGGGAACAGCTGGACATTCAAGCTGCTCTATAGCTTTTCCGGACAACCAGGAAATAATTGCGGGCCGCGGGCATCGCTCACCTTGGATGCCGCAGGCAGTCTGTACGGCACCACATTTTGCGAGGGCGCGAACAATCTGGGAAATGTTTTCAAGCTGACCAACACGCAGAACGGCTGGCAGTACACCTCGCTTCACGACTTCACGGCGGTTCTCCGATGGCTCATAGCCCGTCAGCAACGTGACCATTCGACACCAACGGCAACCTTTACGGCACCGCAACGGCTGGTGGCATACTAGCTGCAACCCCCTGCTGGCTGCGGCACCGTCTGGATGATCAAGCCGTAGCGGGATATGCGGTCGAGGAGCTGGCAGCCGCCGGCGGGTGCCCCACTCATTCCTTCGGTTGGAATGAGTGGGAGAATGACAATGTTGACGCTGCGACATCGCAAGATTGATCGCAGATCCAAGCCTCCTCGATCCCACTCATCCGAACGGAACGGATGAGTGGGGCACCCGCTCCGGACAAAGCCCTCCGCATCCCCCCGCATGAATGCGGGGGCTTCCACCCGTTCTCATTCCCATTTCGGGAATCATCTACGACCTTCGTAACCTCTGCGCCGAAGTTTTCCCGTGCAGTTCAGTTCAGCAACTCATAAACTCCGTCCGACGACACCAAAGGTGCGCCGAGGTCCCGGCTCTGCCACTGCAGGCTAAGCTGGAAAGCGGGCCAGCAAGTTCTTTGAAATCAATTAAGTACGTGTAAGTCACTGCCGCTCAATCATTTGCGCATGAAATGTCGGCTAAGTTGTTGAAAACAAGGTATCGCACAAACATAATTTTTGGTGATGTGCGTCACAGTTTGAGGAAAGTTGTCCCCTCAGCGCCTGAAGGCGGGATCGATTTGCGCCTCTGGACGGCACGGCTGAAGAGGCTGCTGAAAGCTTCCTTCGAAGTACCTCAGGGGATAAAGTGTGTGCGTGAGGACCTGTGCCGTCGCTACGCGACTCGGGGGATTATCCCACTCACACCCAGCACTCCGCCTTCGGCTGCGTGCTGGGCTGTCATGTTGGTCGCCCCCAGGGGGCAACGGGTTCTGCCTTCGTCGCATTAGCCGACATGAAGCCCCATTGAGCGGAAACGTAATCTCACCGTGTGGTGTGAACGACGGTCGATAACCCGCAGGGGCATGGACACAGTTATCCCCATTCAGGTCAGTGCGTTGGATGCGGGCCGTCGATCCCAGAGTTGTCCAGGGTTTTGGCTCAAACCATCTGGGTTCCCCAGAGGTCATGCAGGTGAACCACACCCAGCAAACGTCCCTCAGGGTCAACCACCGGAAGCGAGGTGATCTTGCGACGTTCCATGACTTCGAGCGCAGCAATCGCGAACTCATCGGGGCCGATGGTTTGGGGATCGGGAGTCATGCATTGCGCGGCGGACAGATCGAGCGCCTGTTTACCGTGGCGCTCGAGAAGGCGTCGCAGGTCGCCGTCGCTGATGAGCCCCATCAGCTTGCCGTCAGCTACCACGGTGGTCATGCCCAAGGCCTTGCGTGACATCTCGTAGATAACTTCGCTCATGGTTGCGGACGGCGCAACGCTGGGCAGAGCGTCGCCAGCGTGCATCAGAGACCCGGCGCGGGCCAGCCGTTTCCCCAGCTTGCCGCCAGGATGAAGATTGGCGAAATCCTGTTCCTTGAATCCGCGCTTTTCCGACAACGCCATGGCAAGGGCATCGCCCAACGCCAGCATGGTAGTAGTCGAGGCCGTGGGCGCCAGGCCGAGCGAGCAGGCCTCACGTGTGACCGAGCAGTCGAGTGCCACGGTCGCCGCCTGAACAAGTGTCGAACGGCGGGAATCCTCCGGCGCGGAATAAAGCGCGTCGCCAGTGAAAGTGATCAGCGGAATAGCCAGCCGCTTAATGGTTGCGAGCAATTGCAGAATCTCCGCCGTCTCGCCGCTGGATGAAAGCGCTATGACCACATCCCCACGAACCACATTGCCAAGATCGCCGTGGAGCGCCTCCGCCGGATGCAGGTAAAGCGCCGGTGTACCGGTGGAGCTGAGAGTAGCTGCTACTTTCCGGGCGATAATGCCGCTCTTCCCCATACCAGTAACGACAACGCGGCCGGCACAGCAGTAGAGCAGATCCAGCGCGCGGTTGAAGTCGTCGCCCATGGGTCCGGCGATGCGGTCTGCCAAAGCGCGCAGGGCTTCTGCCTCAATCCGTACTACATGTTCGCCATGATTCTTCACGATGCCGAGCCTGAGCGCTTCATTGCGGAGGTTGCGACGGCTCTGCCGCCGGCTGTGTGGGAGATTGAGCGGCTGGTCGCGCACTCGGCTGCGGGGTTGACTGCAACCCATTTGGTTTGAAAACCAGCACCCTGGATTCGTTCACCCCGCCCTCTACAGGCACTTGCTTGCCGTCGAAAAAGACTTGGGTCGCCCCGGCATTGCCGGTCCAGACCACGATCTCCTTGTCGGCGTGCAGCGTTCTGACTTGATCAGCGGCCAGTACACCACTCACCAGGACTTTGCCGTCTGCCTTCAAAGAAACCCAGGCTCGGCCGGTCGTCTTTACCTCAACCTCGAACCCGGATGCGCTGGCAGGAGCACTCGAAGAGTTATTGGCCGCGACTGACGAGGCCGCCTGTTCAGCGGGTACCGAAGCCTGTGTGTTCGCGGCTGCGGTCGGCGTCGGGGTAGTGGTACTTTGAGCAGCTTCGTTTGGAGAGACTTGCCCAGAGTTGCTGGATGCGGAACCTGCCTGTATCGCCTCCCGTCCAGCTTGCGAAAGCTCCTTCTCCTGCATGTGTTGCTGGTACATTCTCCACCCGCCGAAGCCGGCTACTACTATGACCAGCAGAAGGAGAACCGGCACAAAGGGGAAGCCTCGGCTGGGTGATCTCCTCGGCTCGGTGTATCTGCTCTCCAGGCGTTCGCTCTGCTGAGCAGCTAGTTGAGCGTCGGGCTCTTCATCACCTGCGGCTTGAAGGTAATCGGCTACCGCCTGATCTTCATCCATGCCTACGTACTTGGCGTACGCGCGCACGAAACCTTTGTTGAAAATTCCGCCCGGCAACAAGTCGAACTGCTCGTCTTCCAGGGCCTTTAGAAGCCGCGTGCCGATTTTGGTGGACTCGGCAATTTCGTCGAGCGAAACGCCCCTCATCTCACGCTCGCGCCGAAGCCGTTCGCCAAATGATGATGCGGATTGTTCCCTTGTGTTCAGAGAATCACCACAATCGCAATGAAGGCAGTTGCTGCGCGAATGATAGAAAGAGAGTTAGGGAGTGTCAAACTGTAGATTTTTCGCCTCCCGACGGTTACTTAAGTTTCACCTGCGTCGCTTTTCGTTGTATTGCAAGTCTGTCGCTTTCTAGTACCATAGAGCCCAGTCTGGTTATTGACGGCCCCCCTCTGGAGTCGACTTTAGCTGAGAGTGTAACCCTGGCCTTCCCCATGAAGATCGCGCCTGCGGCCTCAGAGTCAAAACTCTACGACCTCAGCATCTTTCACGATGTGGCTAAAGCGCTTACCTCGTCGCTTGATCTCGACGTCATTCTCGAAATCCTGATGCAGAAGATGGCTGCCTATTTCGCGCCGGCGACCTGGGCCCTCGTTCTGTTGGACGAAAGCAGCCGCCAACCTCAGTATGTCGCGCCGGTTGAACCTGAGTTCGAGCGGCTCAACCAGGTCCGCCTCAGGAGCGAGCACAGGCTGGCCGCGTACGTCCTTGAGACCGGCGATCCGCTTGTCATTGCCGACCTGCACACCGATCCGCGCATTGACCCGGACACAGTCGATCCGCTCATCGCTACGAACTCCGCTGTTGTCTGCCTGCCGGTTCGCAGCGTGCACAGCGTCTTCGGGGTCATTCAGTTGCTGGGAATTGACATGCAGGTGTACGAGCAGAACGAACTCTTCCTGCGAACCATTGCCGACTATGCTGCCATCGCGATCGACAACGCACATGCCGTGCGCCGAATCCAGGAGCTGAGTATTACCGATGACTGCACCAAGCTCTATAACCAGCGCCATCTCTTTACGGTGCTGGACGAAGAGGTGCATCGCTCGGCACGCTTCGGATACCAATTCTCGCTGCTATTTCTGGATCTGGATCACTTCAAGTCCGTCAACGACATGTACGGCCACCTGGTCGGCAGCAAGCTGATTGCTTTGGTTGGCCAGTGTTTGCGCGAAAATCTGCGGCTCATCGACGCGGCCTTCCGCTACGGTGGCGACGAATTTGCGATTTTGTTGCCCCAGACTTCGCGCGACTCAGCGTTGTATGTTGCGCGCCGCATTGCGCGCGCGTTTCACAACCGGGATTGGCGGCCAGAAGAAAATATCTCGATTCGGCTGCGGGCCAGCATCGGAATCGCCAGTTACCCCCACGACGCGTCCTCGTCGCAGGACGTCGTCCAGCGTGCTGATGAGTTGATGTACCAGGTGAAGCAATCAGGCCGCGACAACATTGCGGTCGCTGGACTTGGGATTGTCGGCATTGGCGACCCTTCGGCTACCGACTGAAGCAGCCATCTTCTATCGGCTGCGGCACTCCTGTCAGATGTACTCTCGCTTACGGCGCCGATGGCCGCCACACATTCGGATTCGCAGGCGCCTGCGGATTCACCCCAAAGTCCCAGACGTAAAGGTTCATCTCCTGCGGCCCCAGCATCTCGACTAATGCGTACTCACCCGGGTCCAGTGCTTTCACCGGCGTTAGCTTCAGCCACTGGCCTTTCCCGATTTTCTCCACCGTGGTCGAAATTACAGTGCTCTCCTCGCTGGTCTTGCCGGTGAGCGAGACCTTCAGATTACCCACGACACGCGCATCGTTCTTCGGTTGAGTGCGTACGATACGGAACCGATCGCTGGGCTGAATATCGGACGGCCCTTCGTCGATGTCGACGTACAGCACGGGCTGTCCGCTGTGCGCCTGGATCTGCGCATGAGGCCCTTTTAACTCAAATGACTGCTTTGCCCCGGCGGCAGGATTGATCGCCGATCGCAGCACGTTTTTCTTCTTGCTCTGGTTGACCTCACTGCCGTTCTGCAGAATCTCTGCCGCTTCCGGCTTGTTGTTGTAAGTCTCGAACAAAAAAACTCCGCCCGTTCCGGGCAGTCGCAAGCCAGGAGCAATCTCCGGCGAGTTGGCCTCTTCCGCCTCCCTCTCTTCACGCTCCTCCGCAGTCTCCACATGCACGCGGGCCTTGCCCGATGCTAATTCGGCAGCATATTTGTTTGTGGCATCCCAGTCGATCAACGACGATGGGATCTCTTCCCATTCGTAGCGCTCGGCACTGAAATAGCGAACCCGGTCGCCTTGCACCTCGTACTTCACTATCGATTGGTAGGAACCGTCCTTCAGAATAAGCCGGTTGGTCGGCTGTTGAGCCTGCGCCGCGATGGCCCAAAATAATGGAATCATTGCGCTCAACAGCATAAGCACGCGCAAACGATTCAAATTCATCCACATGTCCAATAGTTTAGACTTTGGCCGCCCAAAAACAGTTTGGGGAACCAATTCACCCGCCAAGAGGAACTGCCTAGGAGTAATGTCGCCTCTCGGAACCCAGCGCGGCGATTGGGCCCGAGTATCGCGAACACCGTAAGAGAGTAAAATAGGGTATCTGTGAACGTGCCAGATCCGCAATCGCCCGGCGGAAAGAATCTGATTCCCCGCGACGGCATCTACATCCTCTGTAGCAGAACCGTCAGGGATTCAACTCGAAGGAGAACTTAGCAGAGATGTACTTGCTCCGGCCAATGACTGGTGCAGGCTTTTGGGGTCGCTTGCTTTTTTCAGCCTTGTTGTTGCTCGCGTTGGCTTCACCCAAGGCGGCGCTTTCTCAATCGAAGCGGCCTTCCAGCAGCCAGACCAAAACCTCGGGCTCAGCCAAAACCTCTTCCCCCAGCACAAGCGCTGCGACGCAGAATTCATCTTTGGGAACGATCTCTGGAACGGTGATTGACCAGGCCGGCGCGGTGGCAGAGGGCGCACAGGTCCAACTGACGCGCGACAAGGATAGCTCAAAGCAAGAGGTGGCTTCTGGCGCGAACGGCGAGTACACATTCACCAATCTCGCTCCCGGTCCGTTTCGCCTCACCGTGACAGCGCCCGGCTTCGATACGAAGATTTACTCTGGCCAGGTGAGTGCCGGCCAGACCATAGTGGTGCCGGCCATCGCGCTCAACATCACAACTGTAACCGCTGAAGTGACGGTTGAGTTGACTCCGGTTGAAGTTGCCCAAGAGCAGGTCACGGAAGAGATACACCAGCGCGCCTTCGGCTTTATTCCCAACTTCTACGTCACCTACGATGCCAATCCTGCTCCTCTGCCGACGCGGCAAAAATTCAGATTGGCCTGGAAGTCGGTAACCGATCCGGTGACGATTGTGGGAGCGGGCGCTTTAGCTGGTATTTATCAGGCTGCCGATGAATACCCCGGTTATGGACAAGGGGCCGAAGGCTACGGAAAACGCCTGGGAGCGACTTACGCCGACATTTTCACGGCTACGTTCGCTGGCAGCGCGGTTTTTCCCACACTGTTGCACCAGGATCCCCGGTACTTTTATCGCGGAACCGGAAGTACTCGCTCCCGTCTGCTTTACGCCATCAGTAACGCCGTCATCTGCAAAGGCGACAACATGAAGTGGCAGCCGAACTATTCCAACTTTCTCGGTAGCTTCGCAGCAGGGGGACTATCGTACCTCTATTACCCGCCTTCTGACCGCAGCGTAGGCCTGGTGGTGCAGAATTCGATGGTCAGGATTGCGGAGAGTGGCCTGGCAGGTATTGTCCAGGAGTTTGTGCTGCGGAGATTCACCAGCGCTCACGGCAGCAAGAAACAAACATCAACCCAGCCGTAATATCGGCTGCCCTCTCGAAAATCTTCCGGTTCACAGGCTGCTGAACTCGTGTTTGCGACACTTCGCGTCAGGGCACGACCTCGGTCGTGCCGAAAAGCTCTTTATTTTCAGATCGCGAGCGGACTTTAGTCCGTGAGCGACTCGGAAATCGAGTTTCTTGGCAGCTTGTTCAGCTCACCAGTGAATTCGTGGAGATCCTTTCTGCTTTCGCGGCGAAGGCCACAATTATCTATCTACTCGGCGCTCCCGTCGTCAGATCCGTAGCCTGTCTGGGAAAATCTGCCTGTGGTAAGGTGAGGCGGTAACTCTCACGCTCGTGCAAAATGAATCCTAAGAACGCCACGCTCTGGTTTCTTGGCAGCCTCATCGTGCTGTTTGGTGCGGTTGCGCTTCTCATTGCATGGCCCTTTCTACGGTCGCTTGCCGCGGGCGTGATCGTAGCGGTAATTTTCTACCCTGTTTATAAGAAAGTATTACGATGGACGGGAAACCGCAGTACCTGGGCATCACTGGTTACGACGTTAGGCATTGTGGTTTTGTTCCTGTTTCCAGCGACTCTGATTCTGCTGAAAGCAACGAACGAGGCCATAGCGGCGGCACAACGACTGGGCCGGTTGAGTGCCGAGCAGGGTGGGTTCGGACAGTTTGTATTCGTCATGGCGGAGCGTCCGCTGCGTTTCTTCGGACGCTTCGTCGACCTTTCCAAGTTCGACATCCACAATGCCGTTAACACCGGTTTGCAGCGCATGAGTCTGTCGGTGCTAAGTTCGGGCGCCTCGGTTCTGGGCAGCCTGGCACGATTTGCGGCCGACTTCTTCTTCACGCTGATCGTGATGTTTTTCCTGTTTCGCAATGGAGAGAGCTGGACGGCGGGATTAGGCAGTTTGATGCCGCTCTCTCCGGCACAAACCTCACGACTCTTTCGCAACATCAACGACACAATTATCGGGAACGTCTACGGAATCGTCTCCGTCGGACTCGCGCAGGGAATCTTTACCGGCATTGCGGCGGCGATCGTCGGCCTTCCCTCACCCTTGCTCTTCAGCATCGCTGCATTCTTTGCTTCGATACTTCCGGTGGTCGGTGCTGCCCTGGTTTGGGTCCCGGCAGGACTCTACCTGATCTTCACCGGTGCCCTGTGGAAAGGCATCTTTCTTCTGGCCTGGGGAGCGCTCGTCATCAGCACGGTCGACAGCATCATACGGCCATGGGTAGTCAGCGGTAAGGTGGAATTGCACCCGCTGGTCCTAATGTTTGTGATCCTGGGCGGGGTGCAGGTCTTCGGATTTCTCGGGCTGTTCCTCGGCCCAGTCATCGTCTCCGTGCTCGCCGCCCTGTTCCAGATGCTGCGCGAAGAGCTGGCGAGTCAGCCGGGCACCATATCGACCCATGGGGACTGAGCAGCGCGCCTGCGGTGACAGCGGTCTGCTATCGCTATGGGCTTCACACGGAAGCCCCTCTAGGCGAAGGCTGCGATTGCCTCCGCTTCGTCATCTCTGACGTCGAACACGGTATACAGCTTAGTGATTTGCAGAATGTCGTGAAACTTCTTGGTCAGGTGAAGCAGTTTCAATTCGCCGCCCTGGTTCCGCAGCGACGTGAACGCGCTGATCAGCTCGCCGATTCCTGAGCTGTCGATGTATGTGATCTCAGCGGCATTCAGCAGGATCTTCTTGTGTCCCTTGGAGAGCAGGTCCTTCACCGTGTCACGAAGAACGGAGCTGCCTTCTCCCAACTTAATCTGCCCGCTCAGATCAACCACAGTTACATCCCCAATCTGCCGGGTCGAAGCATTCATACTCACGAGTTTCCCTCCTAAAAAGCTGCGGATGACGGCACCTGTGCCGTCCTTCCAAACCTCAGTTTGCACGTCAGACGCACCATTGTCTGTGATATGTGACTGAGAATCTATTTTCGTAGATGTACTGCAAAAACGGAAGCTTTTCGCCCTGACTATTCCAGGTTTAGCGCCCGCTTGAAGGAGCCACGCTCACCGGCAATCTTCTCTTGCAACAGCGTGATGGCATAGATGAGCTGCTCAGGACGCGGCGGGCACCCGGGAACATAAACATCCACCGGAATCCACTGATTGACGCCCTGCACCAGCGCGTAATTGTTGAACACACCACCGGAAGTCGCACACGCCCCCATGGAGATGACCCACTTCGGTTCAGGCATCTGCAGGTAGAGTTCGCGGATGACCGGGGCCATCTTTTGCGAGACGCGCCCGGCAATGATCATCAGGTCGGACTGACGGGGCGAGGGGCGGAACACCTCGGCGCCAAAGCGGGCGATGTCGAAACGCGAAGCGCCCATGGACATCATCTCGATGGCGCAGCAGGCCAGGCCGAAGGTCATCGGCCAAATGGAATTCTTGCGCACCCAGTTGACCACCGCATCAAGCGAAGCGAGCACCACGCCTTCGTGCTGCTGCTCTCCGAAGGTGGCGCGCAGAATGGCGCCGCGGCTCTGGTCCGAGCCGACGAGATCTTTGAACCGCTCATGCCCGCTGGGGCTGGAGCGTTCCATGTCCTTTTCGGTGATGCCTGTCTGGAGATCCATAACAGTACCTGATTATACCTATTGGATGCCGGGGCTTACTCCTTGATGCACAGGAAGCGGCGCTGGTCTTGCGACCATGCGCTAGCATGGCAACAGCACAGCTCAGATGAAACCGAACGTCTACATCATCGCAGGCCCGAACGGAGCTGGAAAGACAACGTTTGCGAGAGAGTTTCTGCCGCATTATGCCGGGGCCATCAATTTCGTTAATGCAGACTTGATCGCTCAGGGCATCGCACCGTTTTCTCCCGAGAGCGGCGCCTTTAGAGCGGGCCGGATTATGCTTGAAGAAATCGAATCTCTTGCTCGTCGCGGTGAAGATTTTGGATTCGAGACAACTCTGTCGGGAGTCACTCACCACGAGGTCATCCGCAAGCTTCGCAAGAGAGGATACTTGGCACACCTTTTCTACCTGTGGATCCCCAACGAAGAGCTCGCTATATCCAGAATACGTGGCAGAGTTGAGGAAGGCGGGCACTGGGTACCGGAGACTGTGGTCCGGCGGCGCTTCGGTCGATCTCTGCATAACTTCTTCGAATGCTATTGCCCTATCGTTGATTCGTGGATGTTATTTGACAACTCGGGCAAGTCGCAGGAACTCATCGCTTTTCAGCGTGATCAGAAGCTCCGTATACTAGTACCGGACCTATTCAACACCCTTCTAGAGGCGTACGGGCACAAATGAAAAGGCAAAAGCTAGTCGCGCTCGAATTGCCGTTAGAGCAGCGCGCCCTTCTGGCGCTGCGATCAGCCGTACGCAAGGCAATTGCTGGACGCAAACGGGCGGGATTATCAAGCTACGTCTGGGCGAACGGCAATGTCGCCGAGATACCGGCATCGGGAAACGGCTCCAAAGCGGTCAAGACACGTTCCCGAAAAAGTGCCTGACACTGACTGCCAATTTACATCGTCAGCACCACCTTCCCAAACTGCTCGCTGTGCGCCAGGTATTCGTGGGCCGCGCGCGCGTCCGCCAGCGGGAATGTGCGGTCAACCACCGGCTTCAGCTTCCCGGAAAACACGTGTTTCAGCACTTCCAGCAGCTCGCCCTGGCCGCCCATGTAGGTTCCGAAGAGTGATAGCTGGCGAGCGAACAGCACCCGCAGATCCAGTTGTGCGTCGAAGCCGGTGGTGGCGCCGCAGGTGACGAGCGTGCCGCCGTACTTCAGCGACTTGATGCTCTCGGGCCAGGTAGCTATTCCCACGTGTTCGAACACGATATCCACCCCGCGGCGGTTCGTAATCCGCTTCACCTCGCCGGAAATCTTCTGCTTGTAGTGGTCGATGGTGAAGTCGGCCCCAAGTTCGCGGGCCTTCTCCAGCTTGCGCTCGTCTCCCGCCGTGGTGATGACGGTCGCTCCCAGCATCTTGCAAATCTGTATGGCTGCCGATCCCACGCCCGAGCCTGCGCCCAGAACCAGCACGGTGTCTCCTGCCCGCAGCTTCGCCTTGCCGATGAGCATGTGCCACGCTGTCAGGAAAACCAGAGGCACGCTGGCCGCGGAAACAAAGTCGAGCGAGTCAGGAATAGGAATTACACTGGCCCTCGGCACGGCGATGAGCTCGCAGTCGCCGCCCTCGGCGTTATTGCCCAGAACCGCGAATTCCTTGCAGAAGTTGTGCTGCCCGGTGGCACACAGTTCACAGTGGTTGCAAAACAACATGGGAGAGAGCAGCACACGCACGCCCGGCTTCACGTCGGTGATGTACTCGCCCACCGCAGCCACCTCACCGGCTATGTCGCTTCCCAGAATGTGCGGCAGCTTCACTCCGGGTAGCCCTTTGCGAACGAACAGATCGAGATGATTGAGCGCACACGCGCGCACGCGAATCAATACGTGGTCTTTGCGTAACTCGGGATCGGGCACATCTTCGTACTTGAGAACTTCAGGTCCACCAAATTCATGAATGCGAACGGCTTTCATTGTCTTGCTCCGTTATTCTTCTTGCATCTCAGAACTCCTGAATGTAGCACGCGAGAGCATGGCAAACGCCTCCTATAATGCGAAGCGTGAGCAATGCTGAACGAGCGGTTTCGATCGAGCCGATGACGCCGGAGGATTGGCCTGCAGTCCGGTCGATTTACCTCGAAGGCATTGCCACCGGGAATGCCACCTTCGAAACTTCCGCACCGGAATGGGAGAAGTGGGACGCGGCACATATGCCTTCGTGCCGTTTGGTGGCGCGATCCAACGGCGGAGTGCTGGGGTGGGCAGCGCTCAGCCCGGTTTCGTCGCGTTGCGTCTACGCCGGAGTCGCCGAGGTTAGCGTTTACGTTGCAGCAGCGGCGCGTGGCCGAGGCGTGGGATTACAACTCCTGTCCGGCTTGGTAGCGGCATCCGAGCAGGCAGGCATCTGGACGCTGCAAGCCGGAATCTTCGCCGGGAACGAAGCCAGCGTCCGGCTGCACGAACGTTGCGGGTTTCACATCGTGGGCAGACGCGAACGTCTCGGACAATTGAAAGGCAAGTGGCGTGATGTTCTGCTAATGGAGCGCAGAAGCGAAGTCGTAGGGGTGTGAGGCTCGCCGCTCCTACAAAGTGCCCAGCCACTTCACAGGAAATCTACCGCCAAGTGCGTTGACCAGCTTTTCATCGGCGGTTACGAATTCGTTCCGCGACTCCGCTGCGAGAGCAACATAGAGGCTGTCATATACCGTCCGCCCCCAATCGCACGCGATCTGAAAAGCCTGGTGTAACAGCGGCTGAGATGGAAACGTTAGCAATTGGCTTTCCTGCAATGCAAGAACGCTACGCTCAGCTTCCAATCTCGAGCATCGCCCTCTCCGCGCGGCTTTCCAAAAAATATTGCCTACTTCGGCCCAGAACAGATCGGGAACAATGAACTGTATCTCGCCGGACTCATGGCGATCGAGCAGGTGGAGGGCTTCCTTCACCAGTTGTTCGTCCTTGCTGTCCAAGAACCACTTTACGGCGATATTCGCGTCGATAACGAACGTGCTCACCGATTCCGATCCTCACGGAGCATGTCTTCCGTTGAAGGAAAAGGCCCAGCATCCACCGCTCGAAGAGGCCTTAGCCGCTTCACCTGCCGAATCCATTGCCGGCGGCGCTGGAGTTCTTTAGGCGTAGGCACATAATGCTCGAGCAGCGTCAAGACCTCGGCGGCGATGGAGCTGCGGTTGTTACGAGCACGCTGACGCAGAGCTTCGTAGAGGTCATCGGGTACATTTTCCACGTATAGCGTAGCCATAGGGCAATTCTAGGTATATCCTAGGAGAAAGGTCAACGCCAAAAATGGTCAGGCCACCGAAGGTCGCAGAGTTACCTATAATCCAGTTGGCGGTTGTATACCCCTGCATGGACATCTACGAGCAAATTGTCGAACTTCGCCGCCAGGGTCGCCGCGGAGCTGTCGCTACCATCACCAACGTTCGTGGCTCGATTCCGTCGTTTCAGACCGCCAAGATGCTGGTCCAAGATGATGGCTCCATTGTCGGCACCATTGGCGGTGGCTGCGTGGAAGCTGAGGTGTGGCAGGCGGCGCGCGAGGTAATGGAAGAGGAGAAGCCGCGCTCGCTCACCTTTAACTTGAACAACGATCCTAAGTACGACACCGGCCTGGTCTGCGGAGGCACGCTCGAAATCTTCAT
The DNA here is from genome assembly GCA_963846795.1 of uncultured Acidobacteriaceae bacterium. Classification (GTDB taxonomy): domain Bacteria; phylum Acidobacteriota; class Terriglobia; order Terriglobales; family Acidobacteriaceae; genus CAVVDY01. The sequence continues at coordinate 18,991 of CAWJXJ010000004.1, read as the reverse complement.
TGAGCCGGTGTTGCCGCCGGCGCTGCTCTACATCTTCGGCGCCGGGCACGTCGCCTACAACCTGTACAAGGTCGCGAAGATCGCCGGATTCGATGTGGTCATCATCGACGATCGCGAGTCCTACGCCAACGCCCAGCGCTTCCCCGACGCTCGCGAAATTATCGCCGATGACTTCGAAGTCGTCACCAACCGAATCGTCGTTCCGGAGGCGGCTTACATCGTGATCGTTACTCGCGGGCATCGCGATGACATGCGCGTGCTGCGCTGGGCGGTGAATGCGAACGCGCGTTATCTCGGCATGATCGGCTCACGACGCAAGACCATCTCCATTTACAAAGAGCTGGAGAAGCAAGGTGTACCCGCCGAGAAGTTTCAGCAGGTACACGCCCCTGTCGGCCTGGAGATTGGCGCGGTTACGCCCGAAGAGATCGCCGTCGCTATCGTGGCGGAGATGATCGCAGTGCGCCGCCATGCGGTGCCCGACGTCGCCAGCAAGAAGTACGAATACGCCAAGCCGCACGACACCAACGATCGCGACGCTCAAGACGCCATCGAACGCGTCGACCGCACCTGACCGCAATCAGGCAGCTTGCTTGATGCGCACTCCACAAAAACTTGGCGCTAGGCAGCAGCGCCTTTGTCGTTCTCCTTGCGACCTTCCAAGTCGGCGATGGCAAGAAGAATAGTGCGTTTCAGTTTGTCCACGGCCGGGTCGTTGGGGTCTGATTCTGCGTCGATGCGGTAGAGGGTTTCGCGAAGAATAACAATAAGTTCGAAACTATGCGACATAATAGAAAGCCTTCCAGGCGGGTAGATGGCGCACGCACGTCGGAAGGTTGCGACCCTGACAGTCAATTTGAGTTGCTTTGTTTACTTCAACGTACCTTTTGGACATAACCAGCAATTTGCGATAGTGGGTCAGTTTGATTGTCATCCCGAGCAAGCTTCTCTTGCGCAGCGAGGGATCTAGGCGTGCCGATTCGCGCCGGCGCGCGAAAGGCACGCATCCATATTCAAACTGACCCACTACCCAATTTGCCGCACACTAGCAGCCCCGCCTCTGCTATCTTCGAGGCATGGCGCGCGCCGAGAGCTTTTGCGGAGTGGTTCTGGCGGCCGGCTTCTCCACCCGGATGGGCCGCGACAAGGCGCTGCTCCCCTGGCCTCCTGTGGCGGAAGGTACGCCCGCGGTGAACACCTTCCTTGGCTCGTGGATCGACCTTCTCCAGCAGGAGACGGAGTTGGTCATTGTCGTGGCCGGACACAATCAGTCGCAGATCGCGCCGATCGTCTATGGACATGGTGGCTTCCTGATAGTGAACGAGCGTCCCGAGCGCGGACAGTTCAGTTCCATCCAAACCGGGTTACACGATGTACTGAACCGCGGTCGAGATGCAGCGGTGATCGCGCTGGTTGATCGTCCTCCGGTAGTCCCGGGCACGATTCGCGAGCTCAAGCACGCGCTGCTGTCGTCGAGCCCCGATATCTGGAGCGTGGTGCCGGAAGTACGACGCGGCGACGAGGTTTTACATGGTCATCCGCTGGCTGTCGGCCGCGACATGATCGAAGCATTTCTGCGCGCTCCCGCCGAGTCGACCGCGCGTGATGTGGAACATCGTTGTCAGCAGCATATTCGTTATGTGCCGGTCGATGACCCACGGGTTGCGATGAACATCGACACCCCCGAAGACTACGAGCGCCTTCGCATCGCTAATCTCGTCGCCTCGGAGAGCACTTTTTGACCTCGCCAGCCCTTTCGTCTCAAGCCCAACAATTTCTCGACTCGGTGCTGGCACTCGAGCCAAAGCTCGCGGTCTTTGACTGCGATGGCACGCTCTGGAGCGGCGATGCCGGAAAAGATTTTTTCTACTGGGAGATGGATCGCGGCTTGATCCGGCCGGAAATCGCCCGCACCATGCGCTCCCGTTACGATGACTACCTGCTGGGCGAAGTTGACGAAGAGCCAATGTGCGCGGAGATGGTTACGATGAACGCCGGCATTGCTTGCGACGTCCTATACCGTGCTGCGGAGCAGTTCTTCGAAGAAGTCATACGAGGGCGAATCTTCCCCGAGATGCTGGAGCTGGCGACAAAGCTCAAGCATCAAGGCTGCGAGCTGTGGGCCGTTTCATCGACGAACAACTGGCTAATCGAATACGGCGCGGAACAGTTCGGTATCCAGCGCGATCGTGTTCTGGCGGCATCAGTTCATCTGGAGAACGGCTGCGCCAGCTCACGTATCCTGCGGGTTCCGACCGACGAATTGAAGGCGGTCGCGATTCGCGAAGTGATTGGCCGTCCGGTCGATGCCGTCTTCGGCAATTCCGTTCACGACTACGCCATGCTGGAGATGGCGAAGTGGCCCTTCTGCGTCAATCCCAATCCAGATCTGCAAAAGCTGGCGGAAGAAAAGGGCTGGACGGTGTACATGCCTGAGCGACTTACGTCACAGACTCAGTAGATGCTCTCTGCAAAAATTAGCCTTGCGCTGAACGCGTAATGGCATGCAAGAGATGCTGAGGGAAATTTCGCACGGAGTCGCAATCGGCAGCGAATTCGCGGCAGTGATCGTGATCGTCGTCGGCGCTGTGTATGCGACCGTGGCTGCCATTGCAGAGTTCTCTCGCAGCAGGAAGATCGATCCCCTACTTGTGTTTCGCGGCTTTGCCGGCTGGCTTGTGCTTGCGCTTGAGTTCTTGCTGGCGGCCGATATCCTGAAAACTGCAATCAGTCCAACTTGGACCGACATTGGCCAATTGGCCGCGATTGCCGGAATCCGAACATTCCTAAACTATTCCCTTAGCCACGATCTGCGTCACACGCCAGAGCCCTGAGAATCTTCCTCGCTTTGGCAGATTATCGCGCCGAGTACGTATACAAATTGCTCTCCATCTCTTCTTCCGAGATCGCGTGGAGTTCGATCCATCCCTCGAGCGGCAATGAGTCCGCCGGCAGGTCATCGCGCCACAACGCGAACCGAAGCCGCAGCTTGCTTCCCTGCTCCACCCCGAGCAACTCGAAGGGCACCCGCATCTCGAATATCTCGCCCAGGGCGACTTCAACTCCGTTGCTGCCGCGATTGCCGTTCTCCGCCGCATACAACGCCAGCTTCTTGCGCTCGCTGCCATTGGTCAGCACCCATATCTTCACGTGAGCTCCGCTGGCATCCACTTGCAGCCGGAACGAATTCGACGCCGCTTTACCTACCTTCGTCGGCTTGCTCGCCTCCAAATTCACCACGATGCGGTAGTCGCCTTCAGGGACTCCGCCGTGGAAATCGAGACGGCCACATACCGACGCCGCATCCACTCCTGCGTACACGGCATCGAGCAGGAACTGTTTGCCATGCATAGCGCTGGTACGCTGGTCCGAGGTGTAACTGGCGGCGCCCATCCATTCGAAGTAGTTGCTGATGCGGCCATCCACCGTCACCCGGACATACGCGGTCTGCGGCGCATAACTGGGGCGGGCAACGCCGCTTGCTATGGGCACACTAAGCTCCTCCGGCGGCGCGCCTTCGAGCGCGTAATACACGTTCGACAAGTGGCGGCGGTATAGCGCGTCGAAGTCCTTGTCGTTGGCCGAATGATGCTCGGGACCGTACCACCAGTTCCAGTCGCTGCCCTCGGCGATGAGCAGTTCCTCCCACGCCAGGTTTCGTTGCGCCTTCGAAACCCGATGCGAGTGACGCTCGTAGTAGTCACGGGCCTCGGAGAGGAGGTCCCAGGAGCGATTGTCCTCAGGCGCGCCAATCCAGACATTGAAGTTCGCGTTGATCCACGAGCCGGGCATCAGGCGATGCAATCGGCCGAAGTGCTGGGGATCGTGCCGCTCGATGGCTTCACGGATGGTTACCGCCTCAATCAGCGGATCGCGTTGCAGCCCATCGTAGAAGCGGCGCAGAAATTCGCGCCCCGACTGCGGGTAATACTCCCACGCATTTTCACCATCGAGGATGATGGATACGACAGCATTCCGCCCTGCATCCAGAACAGGTTGTGCCGAAATCTTAATGCTGTGGATGAGGTGGTTGGCGGCGTCCTGCGCCGGCATGCCCGAGTACACGAATCCCACATTGTCAGAGATGCGGTGGTCGCGAAAAACCAGGTGCATCTCGGCGCCGCCTTTTTCATAGTGGTAGATGTTATAGAGCTTGTGAGCGCCGTCGGGGTGCAACCATCCACCGGGGTCGAGCGAGAAGTTGTGGTCGAGCGAGCGCCCCAGGACCCCTTCGTCAGTGGCCATCCAACGGATGCCTTGCTTCGCCGCCAGCGCAATCACCTCTTCGGAGACGCTCCCCTCCGATGGCCACAGTCCCTGCGGACGAACCCCGAAATTCGTCTCATGCGCCTGCAGTGCCCGCCGGATTTGCTCGGTCGCATCCTCCGGCCGCTTGAAGTGCCGGGTCGGCAGGTTCAATCCCGGAGTTGATTCGTCACCTGCATTGGTGTCGCAGAGCAGCGGCAGAATTGGATGGTAATAAGGAGTTGCCGAGAGCTCGATCGAACCGCGCGCCGCCGCTGTAGCGTAAGCCGGCAAAACCTGCGCCAGTATCTCGCGTTGCTTGGCGAGCATGATTTCCTGATCATCGCGACTGAAGTCCTGGCCTTTCGCGATTAGCCCTGCGACCTCCGGATCGCTCAGGAAATATTCGTCGAACCACGCTATCTGCGACAGCACCTGAAGGTCGGCGAAATCGCGGGTGACGAAGTACGAATCCGGGCCCTCGGGACGGTCGAACGTCGCGCGATAGCGCTCCCACAACTCGCGATAGCGCGGGTACCTGCCAATGACGTTTACCGGATTCGCCTGAAACAGGTACTGCAGGGCGAACTGCCGCTCGCTCAAGGTGAGGTCAGCTGCAGGCTTGGCGATCAGGTCAAAGAACGGATCATGCGCGTCGCCGCTTACGTAATCCTGTATCTGCGCCACCAGCGAAGGCACCAGATTGAAGTTCTGATGGACGTCAGGAAACTCGTCCAGCAGCTTGACCATGCCGTAATAGTCTTTCAGGGCATGCAGGCGAACCCAGGGAAGCCGGTATTCGCCGTTGACCATGTCTTTGTAAAACGGCTGATGCATATGCCACAGCAGCACCAACCGGATCTTAGGCCCGTCAACACTCATGACTAATGATTAGATCGGCAAAGAATTAATTTAGGCGGAACTGTTAATGTACCTGCACAAAGGGCCAGCGACAACCACTTTGATCGGAGTTGCTGTGGAAGCCTGTGCATTTTGCGGTATGACGGCCATTCCCGAACCAGCAGCGGACGTCGCCTCGGAACCGGGACATCACGAGTGGCAGCCGATCTCCCCGCATCCCCTCTGCCCACCGCACATCTAAAATGGAAGCTGAACTGAGCGAAGCCATTGTTCCGAAACCTGCGACCACTAGCTCCTTATCTCCGCAAGTACCGAAAGACCTTCTGGATCGGTGCGCTCTGCGTGCTTTGCAACAACGGCGTCTGGATCCTGTTCCCTCTCGTCATTCGGCGAGCCATTGACGATCTGAACAAGCAGCTCAATGCTCAGAAGCTGATGCTTTATGCCGGAGCGCTGCTGGCCGTCGCCGGAACCAAGGCAATTTTCCAGTTCCTGACGCGTTGGATTCTGATCGGCGCTTCGCGCGACATCGAGTTCGACCTGCGCAATGATCTGTTCGCGCACCTGGAGCGGCTGTCGTACAGCTTCTATCAGCGCACCCGCACCGGCGACATCATGGCCCGCGCTACCAACGATCTGAATGCCGTCCGCATGCTAGTCGGGCCCGGCATCATGTACACCGCCAACACGTTCGTATTCACAGCCGGCGCGTTGGCGTTCATGCTCAGCATCAGCCCCAAGTTGACGCTCTGGGCATTTCTGCCGCTGCCGGTCATCAGCATCGTCATCCAGTACTTCGGGCGGCGCATTCATGAACGCTTCGAGCGCATCCAGGCCATGTTTTCCGACATCTCGGCCCGCGCGCAGGAGAATTTCTCCGGTGCGCGACTGGTGCGCGCCTACGTGCAGGAAGAGTGGGAAATCGAGAGCTTCGAACGCGCCAACAAGGAATACATCGACCGCAGCCTGAAGCTGGTGCGGCTGATGGGCATGTTGTGGCCGACGCTCGAAACCATGCTCGGTTTGGCTGTCATCATCGTGCTCTTCGTCGGCGGACGCGAGGTGATTCAGCATCGCATCTCGGTCGGCAGCTTCGTAGCCTTCAACACATACATGGTGCAGTTGACCTGGCCTATCGTCGCGCTGGGTTGGGTCATCAACCTGTTTCAGCGCGGTACAGCGTCGATGGGTCGCATCCAGAGCATTCTCGCGGAGCAGCCGGAGATTACCGATGCCGCCGTGCCTGCGACGGGCGCTCCCACCCGCATTATCGGCGACATCGAATTCCGAAACCTGAGCTTCCGTTACGGCAACACGCTTCGCGCCGCGGAAGCCGGCAACGGCGCGGGCAGATCGCAACACGGCGACGAGCTGGTGTTGAACAAGGTAAATCTGACGGTGCCTGCGGGGACCAGCCTGGCCATCGTTGGTCCGACTGGCTCAGGCAAATCGACGCTTGGTATCGCTCATTCCGCGCATCTACGACGCGACGGAGGGGACGGTTTTCATCGATGGACGGCCAATTCGCGAGTATCCGCTGGAGCTTCTGCGCGCTAACATCGGCTTCGTGCCGCAGGAGACGTTTCTGTTCAGCGACAGCATTCGCGACAACATCGCCTTCGGAGCGCAGAACGCCACCGATGACGATGTCCGCCGTGCAGCCGAAGCGGCCAACATCGCCGATGACATCGAGGGCTTCCCTCAGGGCTATCGCACGCTGGTAGGCGAACGCGGCATCACTCTATCCGGCGGCCAGAAACAACGCACGGCAATTGCGCGCGCCATTATCCGCAATCCGCGAATCCTGGTGCTCGACGATGCGCTGGCCTCGGTCGACACGCAAACCGAAGATCGCATCCTGAATCACCTGCGCGAAATCATGCAGGGGCGCACGACCATCTTCATCTCGCACCGCGTCTCGACCGTGCGCAACGCCGATCGCATCGCCGTACTGCATGATGGCGAGATCGTCGAATACGGCACGCACGAAGAGCTGATCGAACGCAACGGCTACTACACCGAGCTGCACAACAAGCAAATGCTGGAAGAAGAGCTGGAGACGGTGTAACGCCCCGAGCTCACCGGGAGAAGAACCAAGGCTTCAGCTCTTCGTCAGGGATGTAACGCAGAGCTTGACGATAGATTGCTTGCAATGTGCCAGCAGCCAGCGCCTCGTGTAGCGGTACCGTGAGTGTCTGTTTCTGTGTCCGAAAGGACTCGACGCATTTCGCGTGACTTCCCTTGATACTCATTACCCGAAAGTCAAACGCGGCAAACGCTTTCAATACATCGCGGCCGGAAAGCTGTTTTAAGCCGGACACGCCAGTCCCATGTCATAGATAACTTCGACGCGCGGATCGGGCACCAGTCCAAGTGCGGGCAGGTCTTCACCTTCAAGATGGAGAGAGAGCGCCTCATATAAATTTTTTACCGCCTCGTCCAGTGTATCGCCCTGAGTTACGACAGGCAGTTCCAGGCATTCAACCACGTAGAAGGCTCCGTCTTTGTGAATCAGGGCGTGAAGAATCGATCCCAGTGTTTTTCCAGAGCCGTTTTCCGGCACCACTCTCTTTCCTGCTTTGCTTTTCGCTTCGGACTTCGAACGCGCGCGCGACGCTGGCATGTTGTTATACCTGCTTCCGTAAATGTTACTTGATGAATTATCCCACGCCGGTTTCCATATTCTTCAGCAGCGTCCGCAAGGCATCAATGGCCAACTGCGCGGCATGACCAGAAGCTGCCGGTAGGCCTCCGATTTGTTCGACTATTTCTTCCCTGCCGATCGCCGTCGCCTCGGCGGGCGACTTGCCCTTCGCCATCTCGGTAATGAGCGACCCACAAGCCATCGCCGGAACGCAGCCTTTCGCCTTGAAGCGAATTTCCGCGATTCGGCCTTCGCGCACGTTCGCAGAGAGTTCGAGGATGTCACCGCAGGCGGGATTCTCGACCCGTACGTGCGCGTCGGCGTCGGCCAGTTCGCCGACGTTGTGCGGATGTTCGAAGTGATCGAGCAGTTGGGGCGAGTACATTATCCTCATGAATTTAAAGTGCTGAGAACGGGTTTGTCATCACGAGCATGAGCGAGGTTTGTCATCACAAGCGTGACTAGTACCTATAATCGAAACTTGCCGAACGACTACACTCCTCGCCGCGTCGTCTCGCTTCAGCCGAGCGTCACCGTCACGCTGCGCGATCTCGGACTGCTCGACTGGCTCGTCGCCTGCACCAAGTACTGCGCTGACGTCTGTCCCGAGGTGGCGAACGGCTCGCGCGTGATCGTTTCGGATTCATGGTCGGCGCAGGCTGAGCAGATCATCGCCGCGAAACCGGACCTCGTCATCGCCTCCGTCCCCTATCAGCTCGAAGCGGTAGCTGAAATCCTCAAAGCTGGAGTCCGCTTCCTGGGGCTCGCGCCCCGAACGCTCGACGACATTTATCGCGACATCGCCATGATCGCCGGAGTCTTCGACGCAAGCCAGCAAGCTCGCGAAGTGATAGCGCGCATGCAAAACGCCATCGAGCAGGTGCGCTCCTGCGCCGTCACTACCAATCGCAGCCCGTTGGTCTTCTGCGAAGAATGGGGCAAGCCGCTGATCGCATCTCAGCCATGGGTGGCTGAGCTCGTTGAAGCGGCCGGCGGTCGCTTTCTGGGCGAGCCCGGCAAGACTACGTCGTTCGAAGCCGTCGCTGATGCCCAGCCCGAGGTTCTCATCGCCGCATGGTGCGGAGCAGGTGACCGTGTTCCGCTGGAGAAGATCGTTCAGCAGCGCGGGTGGAGCGACTTACCTGCAGTTCGCGACGGCCGAGTCTTCTGCATCAACGACGAACTGCTGAACACTCCTGCCAGCAACCTGATCGATGGCTTGCATGCCATCGCTTGGGCGCTGCATCCGGAGATGTTCGCTCGGCCACTCGGAATACGGTGCATTGGCCCATTTCGGGAATTGCTACCACCTTCGTAACCCCGCGCCGTAACTTTTTTCGTGATTCGATATTCAGCGACTCCTAAAATACTTTAGAGGAACACCAAAGGTGTGCCCCGGTAGGCTGTTCCGATGCTGGGACGTAAGTTCTTTGAAATCTGATTTTTACCTGTAAGCCTAACGGGTCCAATAATTTAGAACAGAAATGTGCGCTATATTGTTGAAAACAAGGATTCGCGATAATCAATTTTTTCACCATTGCGCATTATCGGACGCAACTGGCGAGTCAACCGTCATCGGCACCGAACAAGACTCCCATCCACGGCAAAAGAAGCCGGAATCGGGCAACCCATGTGTCTCGCCCTCGCCGAACCATAGCAAGCTGGCAAGCACGGTAACTTGTTTAAAATCAATTAAGTACCTATAAACCATTGCGGCTCAATCATTTGAACAACAAATGTAGCCTAAACAGTTGAAAACACAGGGGCAGCAAACGAAATTATTTGTGATTCAAGTCACTAAAACGGCTATCAGCGGCTTCTGAAATCCGATTCCATTCTCGACTCGCAGTTACAATGTCCTTATGCCCACGCACCAACAGGAACTCGCACGGGAAATCGATACCATGGCCGAAGCCGCCGACGATGTCGAATACCTGATGAGCATGATTGTCGGCCGCCTGCAGGAGCGGCTCAGCCACTTTCACTGGGTCGGCTTCTACATGATCGAGAAGGGCCTTCCCGGCGAAGAACCGACACTGGTACTTGGCCCATTCGTCGGCGCCGAGACGCCCCACAAACGAATTCCGCTGAACCAGGGCATCTGCGGCGCGGCGGTCACGCAGGGCCGGACAGTCGTCGTGGACGACGTGAAGTCCGATCCGCGCTATCTCGCGTGCTCGATTGAGACCAAATCCGAGATCGTGACTCCTATTTTCGTCAACGGCTCGGTTGTCGGCGAGTTGGACATCGACAGTCACCAGTCCGCGGCTTTCGGCCCCGACGATCGCCGACTGGTTGAGCACTGCGCCGCGCTCGTCGGCCACTATCTGGAGAAGATCGCTTGAGCAACGCTCAAGATCCTGCCAACCCGGCCGCAGCTTCTCCGTCGCCGGCGACACGCACCCGCAAGCACGTGGTTGCCGGTGTTATGGTGCGCGGTGACGAGATCCTTTGCTGCCAGCGCACCGAGCACCAGGCGCTGCCGTTGAAATGGGAGTTCCCCGGAGGCAAGATTGAGCCCGGAGAAACGCCGCAACAGGCACTTCGCCGTGAGCTCGACGAAGAGCTGGGCATCGAGGCGGAAATCGGCAGGAAACTTGCCGCTGTGGACCACACCTACGTCAACGGAAATTCCGTCCAGTTGCAGTTTTTCAAGGTTGAGCACTTTGAACGAGAGCTGCAGAACCGAATCTTTCAGGATATTCGCTGGGTCGATCGCAAGGATTTGCTAAAGCTCGACTTCCTCGACGCCGATCGCGATGTGGTCCGGCGGCTGGCTGCCGGGAACTTGCTCTAGCTGCGCGGGTTTATCCTTATACCTGACACCCGACGCGGGCGTCACTTAGGCCGCGCAGCAGCAGATTATGGAACTCGCGTTGCTCGCGCAACGAAATCCAAATGTAAGTCGATATAAGGTCAACTACTTCTGGGAATGCTGACCGAACAGACGGACGAACAGCTTCTGACGCTTGCCATGAGCGGAGACGAAGACGCCTTCACCGCCCTCTACCGAAGGCGGCAAGGGCCGATCTATCGTTTCGCGCTGCATATGAGCGGCTCGCCGCAGGTCGCTGAAGAAGTGACACAGGACGTGTTTGTCTTTCTGGCGCAGCGCGGGCGCGATTTCGATCCCTCCCGTGCTCCGTTGGGAGCCTACCTGTTCGGTGTCGCCCGTAATTACATCCGCCGAGCCATGGAGCGCAGCTTTTCCGACGCGCTGCACACCAGCCCGGCGGAGGACCATGCGGATTCGCTCATCGCCGATGGCGATGCCCTGGAAGACATCGCCCGCGGGCAGTTGTCGAGTGCGATCTGGAAGGCGGTGCTCTCGTTGCCTCAGCATTATCGCGAAGTAGTTGTCTTATGTGATTTGCATGAGTCGAGCTACGCCGAAGCGGCGACAGCCATAGGCTGCGCGATTGGAACCATTCGCTCCCGGCTTCATCGCGCGCATGAGATGCTCGCCAAAAAGTTGCAAAGCTCGGCTGCCGTTGCCCCCGACATTTCGGGGATGGCGGCGAGGTGTCCGTCATGACGTGCCGTGAATTTACGAAAAAGATTGAAGTCTTCGCGCTGACCGAGTTGAGTTCTGCCGACGCGGAACTGCTCGCACACCAGAATGGCTGCGCTTCGTGTGCCGCCTTGTTGCAGCAACGGGGTGCGCTCGCTGGAGCCATACAGGTGCTGCGCAGCCGTACTGCCGCAATGGAAGCGCCCTTGGTTGTTGAGCAGAATGTGCTGCGCGCGTTCCGTCAGAGCTCAGCCGTGCAGCCCGCTACGATGCGGACCGTTCCAGCGTTCCAGTGGTCCGACCTGTTCGGGTGGAAAGGCTATGCCGCGGCTGCCGCTGTGGTGGCAATCTGCCTCGGTCTGGGATTGTGGTTCGCTCAGCGCTCGGAAAAGACTTCGCAACAGCCGACGGCACGGACTGAACAGCCCGCGCAACCGAGCGTTGGCAAAGCAGGAGAGACTCCGCAGCTGCCGGTGCAGGCGTCGACGTCGAATTCGAACAAGTTGAACTCTGCGACAAATTCTGCGGTGACGCCGCGTGCATCGGTGACCACAGCGTCATTGACGCAAAGCGAACAAGCACAGGGTTACACGCCGTTGATGTTGTGCGATCCGATAAGCTGCTCCGGCGACGCAGAGGTTGTGCGCATGGAATTGCCGGCAACCGGCGTTGATGGATCCAGCGGGTCGCAGATGGCTGATGTGATCGTAGGTGATGACGGTCTGGTGCGCGCCATTCGGATCGTCCAGCAGCAATAGTGGATGCGCGCCGGGTTCGCGAGCGGCGGGGTGGTAGATCCCTCGCCTCGCAAAAGAAGCGGGCTCGGGATGACAAGTTTAGTTTCGAGGCAACAGATTATGAATCGTCCGCGTTCAAGTCTTCTGGCTATGTTTGTATTGGCGGTTATCGCTCTAGCGGCGGCTGCGCAGGAGCCGGGTGCTCCGCCACCGCCTCCTCCGGGCGGCCCGGGTCACATGATGGGAATGCACGGGCCGGATGAGCCCGGCGAAGGCAAGACCGTCACCGGCATTCCGCTGACCGCACAGATCGCGGTCACGCACGAGAACACGCTTTCCGATGGCAATCGCATTTCCCTCACGTCACAAACCACGCTGTATCGCGATGCCCAAGGCCGCACGCGCCGCGAAGTGACGATCGATGCAGCCACACCAGCGACTGCAACGGTGAAGCACGTAATCATCATGATCAACGATCCCGTCTCGGGAAAGCGCTACATGCTTGATCCGACAAACAAGACTGCGCGTGAGCTGCCTGGACCGCGCGGTCGCGGCGACCGCCCGAAGCGTCCCGCCGGCGAAGCCGTAAAGGAGATGCTGTCGAAGAACGTTCAGCGCGATCAACTCGGCAACAAGACGATCAGCGGCTTCGAGGCTAGCGGCGAAAAGGTCACGCGTACCATTCCCGCGGGTGAGATCGGCAATGAAAAGCCGATCGAGGTTGTGACCGAGCGCTGGTTCTCCGCTGACCTTCAGTTACCGGTGCTCGTGGTTCATAACGATCCCCTGATGGGAACGGCCACCACCAAACTGACCAGTGTGACCCGCGGCGAACCCGACGCTTCCCTTTTCCAGGTTCCGTCGGACTACAAGATTGTGAGCGGACGCCGCGACGAGCCTCTGTACCTTCCGTTACATCCTTAAGTTGGCGATGCAACCCTTAGGCGGAGGCTTCGGTCTCCGCCGTTTTTTTTTGCCACCTCAGCGAAGCCAAATCAGTCAAAGTCTGCAACAACTCCGATGAGCAGTTATAATGAGCGGCCTTGAAAGACCAGACACGGGGCCCTCATTGAGAGTCAACCTGGTCTTTGTCGGAGGAAGAGATGGACGAATCAACCAACCGCATAAGTGGACCCCGTAGCACGACACCGCAAGCGGGTATTGCAGGGTACGGCACGCTGAATGTGGGCACCACCGTGGGTGTGCTTGGCTACATCGGCACCCAGGCCAACAACGCTCTTGTAGTAAGCAGCCCGCCGCATGAGGCTGCGGTGCTGGGTGTGGATTGGCTTGAAACGGGAGGGACAGGAGTTTGCGGACAGTGTGACGGAGGCCGCGGCGTGGCTGGATTCAGCGTGACGTGGCAAGGAGTCTATGGTCACAGCAGCTCCCAGGCGGGCGTGGTCGGGGAAAGCGATGGCTTCGATGGGGTATATGGGATTAGTCACTCGCCGCAGCATGCTGGGGTGACCGGTCAGAACGACAAAGGTGGAATGGCCGGATTTTTTGGCGGCAATGTTGTAGTCACCGGCACCGTCACCGCCGTCGACGTCCTGATTTCAGGTGCAGATTTCGCGGAAGAGTTCGACATCTCAGGCCAGGGGGTTGTCGATCCGGGAACGGTGATGGTGCTGGATGAGAATGGAGGGCTTCACCCGAGTCAGCACGCCTATGACAAGAAGGTTGCCGGAGTGATTTCCGGCGCAGGGCAATACAAGCCGGGCGTCGTTCTTGACCGGCAGGCGTCGACCGACCGCCGGTTGCCAGTGGCACTGGTTGGCAAGGTATGTTGCAAGGTGGATGCGAATTTCTCGCCGATTGAGATCGGAGACCTGCTCACAACTTCTCCCACGCCAGGGCATGCAATGAAAGCAACGGATTCCGGACAGTCATTCGGCGCAGTGATTGGCAAAGCGCTCGGGACTATCGCACGCGGCCAAGGAATGATACCGGTCTTAGTAGCGTTACAGTGATATCCAAGGCACCGAGGGGGAGATTGAACTTTCGCTTGGGGCTAATCACCAATGAGCGCAAGGATCCGTACGCTCACAGCGAGGATGGGATGTGCCATGAATCTCTATACATTCAAACTGGAAAGCTTCCACATCAATAACACCCGCTCGCGTCATGACGATACTGACACGGTGAGCTTCGGTTTTCAGCTGGGGGGAAACCAGTTCCCGGTAAAGAGTCTTTTCGCAGGCAATCTGAACAATGGCGATTATCCGGTCAACCTGGCATTCGGGCCCGTCTTGATCAGCGGTGACTCAATTCCCGCAGTCTTCACCTACTCGATTTATAACGGCAATGCGGGAGCGTTACCTTCGAGTCTGGTCGCTCTGAACCAAACCTTCTTGAACCAAGTGGTTTCACAGATCATGAAGCTCAGCGGCGCCGATACCGGGTATCCAAACTTCTCCTCCGGCGAGGCCGGTGCGGACATACCCTCTGGTGACGATCCTTTCGAACAACCCCTCACCCCTCAAGACAGTCCTTTTGACGAGACTTCCGATTGGAGCGGCCTCTTTCTGCAAGCCATAGTCGGATCGATAGGCGGCTTTCTGTTTCCTGACTGCGACGGTTTTGTCGCGGGCGATGGCATCGGTCTCAGCAAGAAACAATGGGACGAGGCGATCTATTCTGCCGGAGGCACGACGCTCCGAGTAACCATGCATTATCCGGGGTCGGACTCGCCTGCCGGATGCGGCGGCAATTCCGACTACACGGTCACCTGGTCGGTGACAAGAGAGAGGATTCACGGAAGCGTCTCGAAAGCGCTAAGCAGCCAGGGGATTCGATTGCATCCAGGGCTGCGTTCGCTGACTCGGCCTTAAGAGGTGTTCGGTTTGCGCAAAAGTGCGCTTCATCCCAGAAATCGACCGCCCAATGTCACTGGCTGGGGGCCTGTCGCCCGACGGTGCTCTCCGTCTGATAGTGTTTTTAGAGATTGATTTCACCAGCCCAGCCCGCCCCGCCAAGAGTGTCGACCTTTCGCAGGATCTTCAAAGCCTTTCTGTACCGCGATTTCCGCTTGGTCTGGATTGGCGCCTGCACCTCCAGCGTCGGGACGTGGATGCAAATTGTTGCGCAGGGCTGGTTGATCTACCGCCTCAGCCACTCGGCGCGGCTGTTAGCGTTGGATCAGTTTCTCGGCGGTATTCCGATATTTCTGTTCTCGCTTGTGGGCGGCGTGTTCGCCGACCGGGTTGAGCGGCGCAAGCTTCTGCTGGGCTCGCAATATGTTCAATTGGCGAGCGCCGCAACCCTAACCATTCTCGTCGTGACTGGAACGGTTCACGTTTGGCAGATCCTGTGTCTGTCGTTCGTCTCCGGATTTGCCCAGGCTTTTGGAGGGCCAGCCTATCAGGCGTTGATTCCCAACCTGGTTGATCGCGAAGACATGCCCAACGCGATCGCGCTGAACTCCATCCAGTTCAATCTCGCAGTGACGATTGGCCCCGCGCTTGCCGGGCAGGTGCTGGCGAAATATGGCGAGGCGTGGTGCTTTGGACTGAACGCGGTCTCATTCCTGGCGCCGATTATTGCGCTCTCGATCATCACGACGCGTTTTCTGCCGCAGAAGACCACCGACTCCATGCTGCGCAGCCTGAAAGAAGGCATCGCGTTCGTGCGCCGCCAGCAGGCGATGGAAGCTCTCATCGTGCTCGCTTTCCTCATGACCTTCCTGAGCATGCCGCTGCGTACGTATTTCCCGGTTTACGTGCGGGACATCTTTCGTCGAGGGCCGGAGACCTACGGCAACCTGCTGACTGTGATGGGGGTAGGATCGATCCTCGGTTCGCTGACGATTGCGGGAATGGGCAACATCAAGCACAAAGGGCGGCTGGCGCTGACAATGCTCATCTGCCTGGGAACCGCGATCGCGGCCTTCGCTCTTTCGAAAACTCTGCCACTCAGCCTTGCGATGTTAGCGGTAGTGGGCTTCTCGATGATGGGGGTTTTCGCAACCGTGAGCTCGCTGGTGCAGTTGATTGTCACCGAGGACATGCGCGGACGCGTGATGAGCGTTTACAACTGCGCCTTCCGCGGCGGCATGCCGATGGGCAATCTCGCTTCCGGCTGGCTCATCTCCATGTTCACGGTTCCGATTGTACTGGCCGTGAACGGAGTCTTCCTGGTGATGCTCGCGTTGTACTTCATGCTGGTAAAGCGAAGAGTCGCAGCGCTGTAAGCGTCGATCGGGGGTTGTGCGGGCTTCAGATCCACGGATCGATCCAATATGTTTTGCGAGCAGCGGGATGCAAAACCCCAAAAGCATGCACGCCATAACGCGGCGCTGAAGCGCCGCTCTACCTGCAATCGTCAATGCTTCCCGCGCAGCCACTTGAGAACGGTGGGAAAGAATTCATAAGCCGCATTGCCGACGGCTTTGCCGCCGATTCCTTCAAGCACTCGAATGCTGGCGTCATCCCAGTTGCTCTCACTCGGAACGCGCCACGTGTTCGACAGGAAGTTGTTGCCGACATTCCCCGCCAGCCGCGCATAGGCAAAGTGACGTTCTCCGTCGGCACGGTACGCCCGGAATGTCATATCAATGACGTTCAGCACGCGCTTCTTGAACGGCTGTCCCTCAGTACGGAAGTATCGCGGATCTTCCCCCCACAATGCGCCGAGGCTTGCTTCCATCGCGTTGCCGGTTGAGACGCCGGTCAGCCGGATTCCATAACGCTGGCCGAACCCTTGCCAGCTTGTGTTGTATTCGTGCGGTCGGTCAAACGCCGTTCCCCAGCCTGCGCTCCAAGGTCCCGCAAACAGGAGACTTTCCATACCCACAGTCGATCGTGTGAACCAGATGAGGCGCTGCTTCCCCGTGATAGGCACGTACTGGGTCTTGCTCTGCTGAGGAACAACCGGGGCTGGATCAATTCCTAGTGTCACGTCCTGGGCGGCAATGCGGAGCGGCGCGACAAACAACATCGCTGAGGTGACCACAGCAATGGCCAAAAGATGATTCTGGGCGCGAACTGCTGAATCGATCAATAGAAACACCCATCGGTTGGATGCAGCAACCGACATTCCGCGTCTTAGTTGCCAATTTACGTGTTTACTTGTACGGATAGAGCACGAAGAAAAGCAACGACAGCCTCAGTTGCAGGAATATGCTTGCGCCAGCCGACACATCACAATTTTTCTGAAACTCCGTCGCCTTCGAATCATATACTTAGCTTACAAATCCCTCCTAAATGATTGATTGCCAGTGGCTTACACGTACTTAATTGAGCCACAAGGAGTTATGCCTCACGCGTGGAAGAATTTTGCTTCGGCGCGGCCTCCTGGCGTAGTGGAGGCTTGCGAGTGAACGCCGCCTCGGCCTCTGCCACTTCGTCGGCAACGCTCACCGGAGACGACGGCCGCTGCAGGACGGCTTTCCCCTGATCTTTAACCATCTTCTGGGCCGCCATCTGTATGGTGCGGTTGCGTGCCACCTCTTCGTAGTAGAGGCGGCGGGTGCGGCGCTCGCGCCTTTTGTTGTTGCGCTGCTGTTGGGCAATGACCTGCATCATGGCGTCATTTCCCTCGCGCTCGAGAACATCCATAATCTCCACCTCGTCGGCGGTGACATGCACCGGGCTGCCGGGAACGGGTGTCTCGGCGTCGCGCAAAATCTGGCCGATCCGGCTGCGCGTGGCGTCTTCGGTCCCACTCAATCCAACTGACGGATTGAATGGGGCACCCGCAGGTTCTTCGATTGGTGGGAACGCCACTTCGGGATCGAGGCTGAGGTCGAGGTCCGGGGGAAGATCGTGCTCCTGCTCGAAGGTGTCCCACGCTGTGGGAGCAGCGTCGGTCTCGGCCAACTGGAAGCGCGACGGGCGATCCCACGCCTTGCTCTTGAGGTTCTGCATGGCGAGTCGCAGCACAGTAGTGAGCAGGCGTGCGTATTGCGGCTCGATCTCGCGATAGGCGATGGCGTCGGATAGTTGCATGAGCGCGACCTGCACTGAGTACAAGTCTTCAAGCAGCGGCAACTTGAGCAGCGGCGCCTGTTGGCGGGCACGGGCGCGCGCGGCCCTCATGCGGCGGCCAATCTGTTGCAAATGGAATCGGCAGTATTCGCGATTGCGCAGGGACGCTGCTTGACAGAGCGCTCCGTTGGCAAGCACGTGGCGGCAGGTTGATAGTTGTGACATGCGGTTCTCCTGTGGGGGCGGGTGTGCTGTCAGCTCTCAGCCATCAGCTGTCAGTTACAGCTTGCGGGACGGAACGTATATTGCCGCGTCCCAATCGCGGGCGCGCTTTACTGAGAGCTGACGGCTGATAGCTGGTAGCTTCTTTCCCCACACTTCATCAGTTTCAAGACTACGGGAGCGTCAACCGGAAAGTCACGTATTGAGTCACAAGCAAGGTACACGAAAGGGCATGTACTTTAGTAACCTGTGCCGTCCCAAAATGGGAATGGAGTTGGTGATGGCCGTCACGTCGGGGTGTGATTGGAAAAATACAGCAATAATTTGAGGCCAGCGCGGGATAGTAGGTGGAGTGCACCTTCACAGGCTGCTGGAACAGTCGACTTGGCGACGGTTCGCGTCAGGGCACGACCTTGGTCGTGCCGAAAAGGCCTTTAATTTTCGTGTCGCGAGCGGACTTTAGTCCGCGAGCGACCCGTGCTTTTGAGTTTTCAGCAATCTCTTCAGGCGTACATACAAGCCTTTCTTAGTAGAGATCGGCTTTAGCCGCTGAGGCGAATTCACGGAAGGCTTACCTCAGCGGCTGAAGCCGCAGATTCTAAGCGCGCGATTCATGCACCGCTGAAGCGGTGCTCCACCCGGCAGGGGCTAACGTCGGGTGATGCGGGAATCTCGGTTGTGCTCGTCAGCGTTCGTGTCACCCGACAAAACTCATGATGGAGCTACGACGGTAGGACCAACTATGCGTCCGTCCCGTAGGGACAGAAGAGGATAGCCCAGCGCTTCAGCGCTGGGAGAAGTGAGAAAAGGCCCGGAGTCCCGTAGGGACGACACAAACGTAACG
>CAWJXJ010000003.1:0-660157 GCA_963846795.1 uncultured Acidobacteriaceae bacterium | reverse complement strand
AGCTAGTCTTTATTGTCAGAGAAGTAACTAGAAAGACGCCAATTTTATCGAATTTGGCGGAATATTTCGCAATTCTCAGACTGCGACCTGTAGCAGAGAAACCTACTTCTGATTTACCAGAGCGTAAATACTCCGAAATTCTCTGAACGCCAAAACCCGAGTACAGGTCCGCGTCCTTTCCGCGGCGAATGCAATGCGATTTGGGAGCGAATTATTCGCGAATGCGCCCCAACAAGCCAAATATGTGGGTGCCGATATCCAGGATTTCGGTTTCTAAGCCCCTGGACTCCGTTCGGATAAGTCGGTGACGGTGGGGTCTTGGCGGTCGATCGTGTATCCGATCGCGCTATATCCCTTCAGCCGGCGCTCGTACATTCTTGCCAGCATCGGAACCAGGTCGTCTACGTAGTCGTAAACCTGCACAACTCGCTTGTTGTCATGAAGACGGTGCAGTCGCCCCACGTACTGTTGGAGCGTCCCCTTCCACGAGATGGGCATGGCGAGGAATAGCGTGTCCAGACGCGCATCGTCAAAGCCCTCGCCGATGTAGCTGCCGGTCGCAAGAATTGCGCGCGGCTGGTTCTCGGCCACGGACGCCAGAGCTTCGGCGATGGTGCGCCGCTGTTTCTTCCCCATGCCACCCTTTAGGACAAATACGTGCTTGACAGCACTCTCTAGCCTTGCGGCGAAGTACTGAAGGTGTTCGGTTCGGCCGGTCAAGAGAAGAGGAGAACGGCCGGTCTCGACGGCCCGTATGAGGTCCGCGACGATGATCTCGTTGCGTGCGGCGTCATCGACAAGCGCGGCATAGACATCTTGAATCGTGATGTCCGTGAGTTCTGGTCCTGTCCGAAACTCGGTATAGCGAGGGATCACCCTATGTTCGAACGGGCTTGTCTCTGTCATTGTGCGGGCACTCATGCTGAACCGAGCCGGGCCACACTGCATATAGATGATCGGATGGTGACCGTCTTTTCGCGTAGGCGTCGCAGTAAGACCAACGACGTACTTAGCCTTCGCCTGCTTCATAACTTGCTCGAAAGTGAACGCAGAGATATGGTGGCACTCGTCGATGATCACCTGGGCATCGTGTCTTGGCTCGGAAAGAAGCGATCATAGGAATCCAAACCGAGCTGATGGCGCCGCTCCATGGTTTGGGTCAGAATGACGCAACCGAGCTTGCGCGCGGTGATCGCCGGAATGGGACGATCAAAGAAGATCCAAATATGACCGCCGTTTCCAGACCGAGAGCGCTCTAAAGATGCTGGTACGTTCAGGCCCCGACATGTATCCAAGAACGCGAGGGAATCTGCTTGCCAGGTGTTCTTATCGAAATCTACCGCAAGGAACCAGCAGGTTTCGTCCGGCAACAAGGGGTAGACGCCGATGGTTTCGGTCCCCAACAGATGATTCTCAACCACAGTGTCGGTCAACGGGTGAAACTTTCGCGTCTTCTGATCGACTTTCTTCCGGTCTTCCGGCCTGCTCCTATTGATCGCCTTCCAATCCTTCTCGGACGCCGGTGAATATCCCGACCGGCCATCCGGACTCTCCCACCGTCGCGCATAGACATCTTCTCGTCCGCGGAAGAGGGTTCGAAACAGCGCGATTCTCTTCTGCGCTCGTTCTTTCCTGTCCTCCGGAGACAAGACTTCGGCACTCTTGATTCGAGGTCGGTCCGCAGGTTCGACCAGTGAGATCGAGATATTGTGTTTCGCGAGAATCTGCCGTAAGCGGGCATTTTCTTCTCGCAGCCGCCTGCATTCCGCATTGGCAGACTCGGTCGGAACAGGTTGCCAGCCTTTTTCATTCATCTCTGAAACACACTTCTGCCGCCCGGATCAAACTGCCTCCACACATGCTCGCACTCGGGAAGCGTCTCGTTGCATGTTTGGTGGCCCTTTTCAGAACCCTCAACTCGCGGCCTTCGCAGCGAAATTCTCCACCAGTTTAATTAAAGCCTAAAGCCTCCAATATCCTCTCAGTCCAAACGGACACCAGTATGCGGCGCAAGTTGTGCAGGAGAGTTCGGATTTGAGATGTCCGGCTGGCCACGTGGTCGTGACACACCAACTTGGTTTGCTCATAACTCCGAGGCCGGCCGCCATCGGTAGAATTCGCATCCTGTAAGAATTTGGATCCTTCCTCGGGTGGGAGCGTTCTAACGTTGATGGCGCGCAGCCCAGAGAATCTGGTTCGCACGTGACGCTGTGGTAGGCCAGCCAAATCACCAGTGGTTCGCTCGTGACTTCGTGGCAGGATGGGAAACGGACTGCTCGGCAAACCCATAGAACTACGTAACTTGTTGGCAGAGAATGACATCTATCAGCTGTTCGAATTCACTTCTCTCCGCCAGCTAGTCTGGATTGTCAGAGAAGTAACTAGTAAAGCGCCGATTTTATCGAATTTGGCGGCGTATTTCGCGATTGTCAGACCGCGACCTGTAGCAGATAAATTCATTTTCTGTTTACTAAAGCTGAAATCACCCAAAATTCTCTGAACGCCAAAACCTGAGTACAGGTCTGTGCGCCAAGCTGCACCGGAGAGTTTGCGATCCGACGCTCTGCCCGGCCATGAAGTCAGCGAAGCGTCGACTTTGTTTCGCCGAAACGCTCAATCGCGTGTGGCCAAGGGGGTTGATAAGGCGCCAGGCCCGTTGGACGCGAGCATGTTTCCGGGCATGATCTCGAGAGATTCTCCTGCAACCGGACTTGGGGACAAACGACCCAATCCACATCTACGAGTAGGGCGTTAGAACCAACCAACCCTTCTACCCGCCTTCGACGCTTTCACCAACATTCAAAACCCATAACCTGAGGGTCCACGCACCCCTGGTGCCAGCGGCTTCCTTCTAACGCCTTTATCGAAAGCGCCCCGGCATTAGGCTGAAGCGCTCGGCTTCGCCCTTTCGCGCCGGCACTTCCGATAAGGCCCTAGCGTTTTACGTCCAAGTACCGGTGCCAATGCGGTTGCCGAATACTGGCCGCTTCTCGAGTAATCTCCCACATGCCGGTCTCTGGCCCAGGTCCGGTAGTGGCTGAAGATATCGCAGCGATTCGTGGGCTGGGCCGTATTTATTTCGACGGCGCAAGGATCGCATCGAGGCGATCGGGCGTTCCTTCCACTCTTTCCAGGTGCGGGTATCGCGGACCGCCGTGGTAATCCAGAGTGACAGTGACAAAGTCATCGCCGCGCTTCAGCAGAAGCTTGATTGGCTCCTTGCTTTTTTCTGCGGACAGGATAGCTTCCCGCAGCAACGCAACTGTGAACTTCTGGTCGTTGACGGCTTCCAGGTGCATGTCCGGCGTGATGCCCGCCTTGAAGGCCACGCCATCCCACACTACGTTCGTGAGGCCGTTGTCTTTATCTAACGAGAAGCCGAGCGACAGCGCGAAACTTGCTCCGCGAGAGCTGTCCAGGTGCTTCACCCAGTCCGGCTCGACGTCGTTGTAGACGAGCCGATATCCCCCTTGGCTAATTCCACCTTCCGGTACTTGCGGCGCGAGGTCGTAAATCCGGGTTCGCAGGAAGCCTGCCCAATCGAATCGCTGCACCTTATTTAGCGTCGCAACCAGATCGTCGAAGTTATAAGTCCTGGTGACATAGCTCCCGTTGTCGATGCCGAAGAAGAGCCTGGCGAAATCGTCGAGCGACTTGTTTCCGCCGCTCAACTCCCGGATGTTGGTGTCAACATCGAGCCAGATGAGATCTGATTCCGGATAGTAATCGTAGGAACGCTGCCAGGTATCCCATACCTCCGGACTGGCGCCGTGAGACGAAATGATGGGCTGGTTCGTAGTGTCGATCAGAGGGCGCCACGTAAGTCCCGGTCTGATTTCGAAAGAGGCAGCGATCGCCGCGATGTTATCGCGCGCCTGTTCCACGGTACGCATTCCGGAACGGGCCGTCAGGACGTTACCGTAATAATCGGTCAGGCCTTCATAGACCCATAGCAGGTCGTTCTGCATCGGCACATTGAAATTAGGCGTCCACAGGTCGGCAGGCCGGCGAAACTTGCCGTTCCACGAATGGGTGTATTCATGGGGCAGAAGAGCGCGACCGGGAATGCCCGCTGGCCAATCGGTGAAGAAGTTGGCGCGAGTGCCATCCTCGCTGGACTGATGGTGTTCCAGTCCCTTGCCGCTGACCGTATCGCTCAGCGAAAAAAGAAAATCATAGTGATCGTAGTGGTGGGAGTTGAAAAGCTTCTGGGCTTCGACCACCAGGTTCTTGAGGTATTGCAACTCTTCGGGCGTGGCCTCAAGGTCGGCAGGCTTGTCGGAGAAGACATCCAGGAACACCTGGTTGTCCGCAGCAGTGGACAGGTCGACGCGCTTGAAGTTGACGCCAGCATAGAGCGGCGAGTCGATAAGCGTATTCAGCGTAGTCGGTTTAAAGCGAACCAGGCTGCCATCCTGCGTTGCAGTCTGTAGAGCAGTCGCGAATTTCCATCCCTCCGGCAGCTTTATGGTGGTATCAAACTGGATGCGCCGGGAGAAGTGACCCGCGGGATACAGCAGCACGCTGTTCCATGTAACGTCGGCGAAGCTGGAAGAGATACGACCCTTTTTCGGATCCTGGGGCGCCAAATACTGAAAGTTAATTTCGAGCTTGGTTATGCCCTGCTGTACGTGAATGTGGAAGGCGTACATGTTCACGCGATCGCGGACCCAGTCGACACGTTTGCCGTTCGCGGCGACCACGAGCCCCGCCATATTGCCCACCGGGTTCGATGGGGAGTGCGTGCCGGGAAGCCACTCGGGGTAAAGCAGAGTAATCTCGCCAGCTTTCACCGGCATGGTCTCATGCACATTCATGACCCGGTCGTTGATGTTCGTGATGTCGACGCTCAGAGAGATTGTGCCTGGATAAGCCGTGTCGACCGGTGCGACAATGGGCGGCGGCAGCGGCACAGATTGTGGCTCGCGGGCGTTCTCCGCATGTACCGCACAAGTTAAAGCGATGGAAAGGGCTGCAATAAGTGTCGCTGCGTTGCGACGACGAAAGAAGGAATGGAGCACACCGATCCTCCAGAATTCCGGATAACACTCTACACCAGCCGATTCCGTGCGGATGACGCGCAATCTTTAGCGGCAGAAACGGTAGCGCGATTTTAGCAGTGTCCTGGCGACTGCGCGCCCGGTTTCTAGAGAAGGCAGAACAGCCACCGTACCTATTCCCTGATCAGTCGCTATAAACGCGCCAGCCTCCAGCAACCCACTTGGACGAGCCGAGAAACCGGCTTCTGCGAGATTCCTCCCGCCCCGTGGCTTGTGGGAACAGAAGGCATAAGACACCCGGACAAACATATATGACGCTTCGCCAGAGAGCCTAGTTCGCACCGACTCTCTGGCAGGCCAGCCAATTACTAGTGGTTCGCTCGTGACTTCGTGGGAGGATGGGAAACGGACTGCTCGGCAAACCCATAGAACTACGTAACTTGTTGGCAGAGAATGACATCTATCAGCCGTTCGAATTCACTTCTCTCCGCCAGCTAGTCTGGATTGTCAGAGAAGTAACTAGTAAAGCGCCGATTTTATCGAATTTGGCGGAATATTTCGCAATTCTCAGACTGCGACCTGTAGCAGAGAAACCTACTTCTGATTTACCAGAGCGTAAATACTCCGAAATTCTCTGAACGCCAAAACCCGAGTACAGGTCTGCCAGCCGAGTTGCACCAGAGAGTTCGCGCTCCGACGCTCTGCCCGGCAGAGAGTCAGCCAACCATCGATTTTGTTTCGCATGTAGTGGACAAGCAGGTGGCACAAACCGGAACTAGAGCCTTTTTTTTCTGATCACCGGTTAGCCGACCACCACTCTAAGACTTGCCCGATCAGTCGATAGAAGCACGTTGCTTATTAGCTATGTGGTGAAACTTCCCACGAGCGAACTTGGTGACAATGACGACCGCTGCAACGAGTAAGCCGTTTCACGGCCAAGTGGCAGTGCCAATGCGGTTGCCGGATGCTGGCCGACCTATTTAAGATTTGCAAAAGGGTTTACAAGAAGACCGCAAGGGGACGGCCCGCGACGCCAAGCAACAACTACATAACGCCAGGCGGCCTGCAGCGCCTCAAAGATGAGCACCGGTTTCTGCTCACCCGGGAACGCCCGGCCGTGACGCAGGTGGTGACGTGGGCCGCGAGCAACGGCGATCGCAGTGAAAACGCCGACTATCAGTATGGCAAGCGGCGGTTGCGCCAAATCGACGGACGGATTCGCTTTCTCACGAAGTGCATCGAGTCCGCGGAAGTGGTTGACCCCGAAACTCCGAGAGCGGGGGAGGCGGCGACTAGGGCATTCTTTGGAGCGACGGTGCGCTATGCCAACGCCGCGGCAACGGAGCGAGTGGTTAGCATCGTGGGCACGGACGAGGTCGATCTCAACCGCAACCACATCAGTTGGGTTTCGCCTCTGGGGCGCGCGTTGCTGAAGTCGGCAGCGGGCGATCGCGTAGTTCTCCAAGCGCCGGGCGGTACAGCATACCTGACAGTGCTGGAAGTGTGTTACGAGCGCATTGCGGTGGAACCGTTCCGTGAACCACCTGGAGCTGAGGCCTCGGCAAAGGGACTCCCTCGCGGAGCCAATCCATCTGACGAAGTTTAGTCGAAACAGACTGGGGAGCACGAAAGCCCTGCGTGGCGCAGCTCGGCCGTCTAAGTCATGTTAACAATGTGTGTCCGTGACCCAGGCGCAATTCGCGGTTCGGATTCACTCGTTCGGTCCGTGGTCCTGCGCAGGTGCTAGTCTGACGCAATGGCCATGAACAACCGCGACGTCCGGGCAACGTGGAAATATCACGATGACACCAAGCACTCGCCTTGGAGTGTACGTACCAATCCTCACTTCCTCGACTTCACGAATCGGCCGCTGCCGTTCAAGCTTTATCCGACCATAGAGCCGCGCCCGCTGCCACGAGACCTCTCCCAGACAGGGGTGACTGCGCTCTCAGCGATCTCACAGCCCGTGCGCTCGTGGCGAACCGAAGCAGTTCCTGATCTTCACGATGTGGCGCGTATCCTTTACTTCGCGGCGGGAATTACCAAACAGCGTGCTTATCCAGGGGGCGAAATCTATTTTCGCGCTGCGGCCTGCACTGGAGCTCTTTACGAGATTGAGCTTTACCTCGTGACCAGCGATCTCCCAGGACTTGATGCCGGGGTGTATCACTTCAATCCGGCGGATGTGTCACTTCGACTTTTGAGAGGAGGCGATTTTCGGGGAAGCTTGGCAGCGGCGACGGCGATGGAACCTGCTGTTGCCCAGGCACCCGCGACCATCCTTTGCACTGGAACCTACTGGCGGAACGCGTGGAAGTATCAGGCGCGCACCTATCGTCATTTTGGCTGGGACAACGGCACACTGCTGGCAAATATGCTGGCGGTTTCCGCGGCTTCGGGGTTGCCGGCCAAGATCGTGCTCGGCTTCGTGGACGCCGAGGTGAACCGCCTGCTGGATCTCGAGACCCGGCGTGAGGTTTCATTGTGCCTCGTGCCCATCGGTTGTGTACCAGGGAGTTCGCCGCCGGTGCCGAGAGATGCTCCGGCGCTCGGGCTGGAAACGGTGCCGCTTTCACGGCATGAGATCGAATCTCCCGCGATGCTGCAGATGCACGATGCGTCTTCGCTGGAGACAGAAGAGGAGGTACGACAGTGGCGCGAAGGGCGCTCGGCGGTTACATATTCCGCTGCGGTCGGAGAGGAGATCCGCCTGCGGCCACTGTCGGAGGAAGAGCAACCCAAGGATACGATCGAGCAAGTGATTCTGCGCCGGGGCTCTACTCGAACGTTCGATAAGGCGGCATCCATTAGCCTGTCTCAGCTCTCCACGATTCTCGATTGCGCCACGCGAGGGGTGCCCGCTGACTTCCTTGAACCTCCCGGATCACAGCTCAACGATCTTTACCTTATAGTGCACGCGGTGGAGGGGCTCACGCCGGGCGCATACTTCTTCCGGCGTGATGGAAACACTCTCGAGGTTTTGAAGCCGGGGGACTTCCGCGCTGTGGCGTTCCATCTTGGGCTGGAACAGGAGCTGCCGGCGGACGCCTGCGTGGCAATCTTCTTTCTTGCTGACTTGGAACGCATCCTCGAGCAGTACGGGAACCGCGGCTACCGCGCCACCCAACTAGAGGCGGGAGTCATCGGCGGCAGGATGTACCTGGCTGCGTACGCCCAGCGCCTCGGTTCCACCGGGCTGACCTTCTTCGATGATGATGTCACTGCCTTCTTTTCTCCACACGCGAAGGGAAAGAGCGTCATCTTCTTGCTCGCGATTGGCAAGCCGCTAAAAGGCAAGGCGCAGTAGAACCGGCGGCCGCGAGGTGGGGGAGGGCATGGGTGCTGGTAATGCCGCTAGTCTTGGGAAAATATCACTGCTGTGTACGGTCCAATGCTGATGCCGGCACTGGTTGGCATTCCGTGCATCCCAACGCCGTTGGCATCGACGTCGAACGCCGGCCAGTTTTGAAAATATGCATCATAGACATTCGCATCGGAGTTAAATCGAACGCGCCATGTCCCACCTCGCGGGAATCCCAACTGGTAATCATCGTAGGCCTGGCCGGCAAAGTTGAGGACAACCACCACATCGTCACCGGCGCCGCCAGCGTCCCAGCGATGCATGCCGATTAGCTTGCCGGCGTCATTCACGTGAAAGAGGTTCACATTCTGGGCTTGCAGTCCGCGGGTGGTATTGAACCAGTTTCTGCGCAGGTGTATGAGATCTCGATAAAGCTGGGTGATCCCACTGAAGCGCCAGGCATTGCTCCAGTCCAGCATCTTGTCATCATCGAACCAACCTCCTGCCAGGAACTCCTGACCCATAAAGAGCATGGGAATCCCCGGGGCAGTCAGGACAGCGGCAGCTCCCAAGGTCGATCTCTTCTTGGCCCACCAGCTCCACGGGTCGCCGGGAGAAATCATCTCAGGCAGGCGTTGAGCACCGTTCGAGTCGGCGTCGTGCGACTCGGTGAAGATTACGCGCTGGAATGCATCATTGTTATATCGCTGGCTAAGCATTGAGCTGACGGAACCCATGTCCCGCCAGGTATCGTCGGAGGTGATGAGATTGTTCCGCACCGTGCTCACAAATCCGGCGCCCCACTGCGAATTGAACCCGGCTCCTCCTTCAGCCTGGGACTTTGTGATCCATTCATTGTCTTTCATGTCCTCGGCGATGGAGATCTTCCATGGCTGCACTCCCTGATGCTCGGAGTTGATCCATTGGCAAAGACTCCAGCCGTCCGCAATGTCATCGCCCGGATCATTATTCTGGTCCTTTACATTGCGCATGGAGCCGACAGAATCCCAGCGGAGACCGTCGGCGAAGCGCTGCTGAATCCAGCGCAGCGCATTGTCGTTCAAGTACTGGCGAACCTCGCCTCGTCCGTAATCGAAACGGGTCTCACCCCAGTCAGTGTCGCTTCGCCAATCGTTATAGAAGTAGATTCCGCCTTTGCCGTTTTGCGACCAGCCGTCGAATTGCCACATGTCCCCGGCAGAATCTCCCAGGTGGTTGTAAACGACATCCACGATGACAGCGATGCCGAGTTGATGGGCTGCGTTTATAAAGTCACGAAACCCATCGGGGCCGCCGAACTCATCCTCGATGGCAAAGATATATGCCGGGTTATATCCCGCCGAGATGTCGCCGGTGAACTCACCCAGAGGCAGTAATTCGATGGCATTCACGCCCAGGTCGCGAAGATAGTCGAGCTTGGTTTGCGCCGAGGCAAACGATCCGATGTTCGCTCCATCACTGGTCCTGATTGACTCCCCGGCCGCGTTCCTGATGGAGCCGTCGCCCGGCAGGAAGGTCCGGATGTGCATCTCGTAGATGACGAGCTCGTTCCAGGCCGGTGTGGAGTAGTTGGGCGCGTCATACCCGGTTGATGGCGTGTCGATTACACCGTTGAGATTGCCGCCATTGTGAATGATCCGGGTGACATACGGGTCCATGCGCCAAAGGCTTCCGGCCGAGGGATTGGTTATTACGAACTTATACTCGTCGCCGGTCTTGGCGGTCGCGATGTCTGCCGACCAGAAATCATTACCTTCTGAGGCAAGCGGGTTTGCAGTTGTGGACCACGCATTGAAAGTGCCGGCAACAGCGACGGCGCTGGCGAAGGGTGCCCAGACCCGAAATGTCACTCCGGATCCTGCCGAATCGCTATAAGCATTCGCTCCCATGAAAGGGCGAGTTGAAGGCACGACCGGAGCGAGGGAAGTCTTCGAGGTGGACATAATCTCGAAGATTACAACGTCAGAGTGATGGTTTGATTAATTTAAGTCGGTAACTGCGGATGACGGCCGAGCCGTTTCCTAATTGCGCTCAGGCTAGCTGCCGGATTCCGGAAAGGAGAGCCCTGGGTTAGCAGGTCGGCAACAAACACCGTACGACTGCCAGAGGCGAAACCACGGACTGTGGGATAGTGCCTCGTCGTGCCTGCGATTTGCCGCCGCCAGATCACTTGCGCTCAGCGGCCTCGTGTCGGGAAGCGAGGAGATGCGCTCCAGCCATTCGATCTCGGCAATGGTGCGTTCGGCGTCCATCCGCCTACATCATCTAGTACGAAACAGATCCGCGTCAAACGAAGCATTGCTTGTTCCTGCTACATGGTCTTCGGCAACTAGCCTTTTCCCGATCAGGCGCACTTCGCCAGATGACCCTGATCGCCCTGCACCAGATCAAAAGTCCGCGGCGTGTCTTGCCCCTCGATCAAAACCTCGAGCCGCAAGCTCGAGCCGCTGAGGGTCCCGCTATAGGTCGCCTTGACTCCTGAAGCAGTTAAGCCGCCATCGACGGAGGCAGGCGCCGGCGTCTCAGCCATATAGATACCCTGAACCTTAAAGCGCCCGTTATCGTCAAGCTGCAAGCGTTGCGAAATACTTCCCCTGGCGCAGTCGAATTCGATGTCTGCGCCGCTGTCGTTTACTTCCATGCGAATGTGCTCACCGCCCCACACGCCGTTCGGAACCGCCTTGGCCGGAGCAGCGGGGCCGGATTGCGTCGGGCGTGAAGCCTTTATCTGGCCGACGCAGGATAGACCGACGCAGGCGGTGATTAGTGCTATGGCCACGAATCGCATTTCACCATCTCCTCGTAAGCTTGCCTGGGTCACAACCACGCAACGGCTTTCCGCTCTCGACGGCCCGTGATTTGTCGGATAACGGCATCGCAGCCAGGTCAAGAAACCATTGTATGGCGCGGGCGGAAGCGTGAGTTTCAAGGGAGCCCGCAGGCTGGTGAATTGTGGAGTCAGCGATTTGATGTCAGAGCGCGGTGGCTGAAGTCGAGTTCACGGTGCGGCAGTTACGGACGCATGAATGCCGCCCTGTTCAAGAATCGAACTTCCGCAGAGTTTCTTAAGCAGAGCTTCCTTAGTTGCAGGCGGCCTGAGGGTTGGGTCCGGCTGGCCTATCTCTAGACCAGCCGGAGTTGCGACTGCGGTTACCTGCTAGGACCAAACGCGGTGTAGGTCGCCGTGTCCTGCACGGAGAAGCTTCCACCCGCATTGCCGTATAGCGTGACGTACACCTGGCGGGAGTCGATCGGCAGGTTGCCAATCACTACCGAGGTGCCCGGCACCTGTACTGCCGCCAGATCATACGCACCCGGCGTCGAGCCTACGTACAGCCGATACAGGCCGACCGGAGGATTGCCGCCGGTCTCCGGCGTCCAGGTGAAGGTCACCGTGGGGCCGGTGAAGGTTGAGCCCTTGACCGGTCCCGTGATTGTTGCCTTCACGATGTTCGCCGCGGTGTAGGTTGCGGTGTCCTGCTGCGTTCTGACGCCGCCGGCATTGCCATACAGCGTGACGTAGAGCGTGCGCCCGTCGGTCGGGATGTTGGCGACCGTCAGCGATAGGTTCGGCGTCTGGAATGCGGCGATATCATAGGCACCCAGCGTCGAGCCTACGTACAGCGTGTAGGTGCTCACCGGAGGATTGCCGCCCGTTTCGGCCGACCAGGTGAAGGTCGCGGTCGCACTGCCTAACTGCGAACCCTTGCTGGGACCGGTGATGACAGCCTTCACAATGTTGGCTGCGGTGTAGGTTGCGGTGTCCTGCGTCAGATATTGGCCACCCGCGTTGCCGAACAACGTGACGTAAATGGCGCGTCCGTCGGTCGGAACGTTAGGTACAGCCAGCGACAGGTTGGGTGTCAGCAGGGCAGCGATATCATACGCACCCGGCGTCGAGCCCACATACAGGCGATAGCTGGTGGCGCCGTTCTGCGCCGACCAACCGAAGGTAACGTTGCTGCCACCCAGTTGCGAACCCTTGCTGGGAGTGGTGATCTGGGCCTTGCTGGAGGCGGTGTAGGTCGCGGTGTCCTGCTGCGTCCGGGTGCCACCGGCATTGCCGTAGAGAGTGACGTAGACGGTGCGACCGTCCATAGGCATGTCGCCCACGACCGCCGACAGGTTGGAGGTTTGCAACCCGGCGATGTCATACGCACCCGGCGTGGAACCTACATACAGCGTATAGGTGCTCGCCGGAGGATTGCCGCCGGTTTCAGCCGACCAGGTGAAGGTGGTGGTGTTGCCGATCAGCACCGAGCCCTTGCTCGGTCCAGTGATGACCGCCTTCACGATGTTAGCTGCGGTGTAGGTAGCCGTGTCCTGCAGAACATAGGACCCGGAGCCGTTGCCGAACAGAGTGACGTAGATGGCGCGGCCATCGGTCGGAATGTTCGGAACTGCCAGCGACAGATTAGGCGTCAGCAGGGCCGCGATGTCATAGGCACCCGGCGTGGAGCCGACGTAGAGACGATAGCTGGTGGCCAGGCTCTGCTTGCTCCAGCCGATGGTTACGGTGCTGCTGCCGAACTGCGATCCCTTAACCGGCGTGGTGATCACGGCGGTCACTGGGTTTACGGTCAGCACTCCGTTGGCGAAGGCGAAGGTGTAGTTCGCCGCCATCAGGGTGCCTTGCGCAGCGTCGATCGGGTAGTTGCCCGGAGGCGAGTTGACTGTGTAAGTGGTGGTCAGGCTCGGTGAGCCGCTCAACACTCCCTGGTTGTCGCCATTCACGAAGCCGCTGTAGCTGGCCGTGAACGGTGGTATAGCATCGCCATCCCGCATGGTCTTGTTGTCGGCGGTCACCGTCAACAGGGCCTGCGCGACAGTCAAGCTGCCGTTGGCGGAGGAGGACGCGTATGTGGAGTCGCCGGCAAAGCTGGCCAGTACTCCGGTGGGGTAGTTGCCCGCGTTAATTCCTGCCAGGCTTGCGCTTCCCAGCGTTGCGGTGCCGGTGTTATCGGTTGTGCTGCTACCCACGGCATTGCCATTCAGGCTGAAGTTTACGGTTTTGCCGCTGACCGGGTTACCGCCGGAGGTCAGAACGGCCGATAGCGAGACGGTTCCACCGTAAGTGCCGCTGGCGGAAGCCGTACTCGTGCTGGTCGGGAGCGGATTTTCCGGCCCGGTGGGCAGCGGCCAGGCATAAGCACCGCGGCTGCGGGTCCACAATGCCAGAGTGGTTGAGCCACGATCAACCGACATGTCCCAAATCATGACGTTGGGCAGGCCGTTGTTGAAGCGGTTCCACACCGGAGGATTGGCGGTGATGTCGTCAGTGTAGTAGAGCCCGAAGTCCGAGCCAGCAAAGACCTGGCTGGGGAAGTTCGGGTTGACGATGACGGAATCGACCGGTATGTCGGGCAGGTTGCCGGTCTTGTCGGTCCAGGTGAAGCCATCGCACGGAGTCGAGGTCATGGTGCAGACTACGCGGAACACATGGCCAGGAGTGCTGGGAGAGTTGTTGTTGAAGCCGCCGACAGCCGCATATCCGGTTGGCGTGCCCGGCGCCGGAGAACTCGGATCCAGGGCGATGCCCATGATTGGCCGGTTGGGCAGCACGGAGTTGCCGCCGGTCACGTCAACCCAGGTGGCTTGAGCTTGCGTGCCACTACCCAGATTGAAGCCGATCTGCACGTTGCCGTCGTTGGTTGCAGCGATGGCTACGCTCTGGTACTTGGGCGAGTACTTGACCTGATTGATGTACGAGCGATTGCCCAGAGTACCTTTCGTCAGGTTTGCCGTGATCGGGTTATTGGTGACATACCACGTGTGCGTTGACGCCGACGCGCCAGTCACCGATTCCCAAACGCGGGTGGTGCCGGCAAGCAGATGTCCGCAGCCGGAGGTTGAGCTGGCAGCTGGGCAGTCATCGCCGCCAGCTATGCCGCCGTGGAAGAGGTGAACCGGCAGAACGAACGACTGGGTGTCGCTGGTCCAACTGCCGCCCCAGGATGACCAGGTTGCGCTGGGCTGGGTGCAGTTGTGGATACAGCGGCTGAAGCCTCCGCTGTTATTGCCTTCCCAGTAGCGAAGACTACCAGTATCGTCGCCCTGCGTGGTGCCGCCGAGAAACCCGCTCCCGTTCATGGAGAAGTTGGCGGCGTTAATGTTATTGAACACGATCGAGTTGCCGCTGCTGCCGCCGGTAACGGCGGTTACGACTACCGTGGCGCCGCTGCGTGCGGCCGTCGCCACCGTCGGGATGTCGCGGTTGATCGAGGTGACAATGTTATTGCCTTCTGTCGTGGTGCTTGAATTCAACACGACTTGGCCGGTACCACTCCCGGAGGTGACGAAGGTGAAGACCTGCGGACCGATCTGGAACTGCTGACCGGCCTGCGCACCACCCGTTGTCAATGTGATGGTTCCCTGGGCCTGGGTCGAACCCGTTCCCATCGGATCGATCAAGCCGGAGAAGCCATCGCCGCCCAGACCCATCTGCCACTGCACCGCCTGAGTGGGCGAGCCGGAGAACATCGCCGAGCTGGGTCCGTTGTCCTGAGCTCCTCCCACGGCAGAGGGATTTGCCGAGGTAGCGAAATTCCCGCTGATGTCGCCGGAGTAGAACTCGATAGCATTGATGCCCGCGTCATTGTTAACCCACGTCGGCCGGGTGGTACCTATCACCGCGGAGCTAGCGTTGAGGGTGTAGTGAGTGCCACCGTCGTTACCCACCAGCAGGATGTCCGACGAGTTGTTCACAAATGCAAGCGCGTGCTGATCCACGTGTACTACGTGGTTGTTCACGCTGGTACCGTTGTATCCGCAAGTCGTGTCGTACCAAGAGGTGCCGGTACGACTGACCAGCCAGATTTCGAAGGTATCGAAGAAGGCGCGATCCGGGTTATTGGGATCAACCACAATTCCCTGGTCGTACCAATTCTGCGGATAGTCGCCGCCGCCGGCAGAGCCTGTACAAGCGGTTAGCGATCCGCCTGCCGAACCTGTCATGAATGACCAGGTTGCACCGCCGTCGTTACTGGCCCAGGCACCGAGTTGGCATCCGCTTGTGGTGCCGCATCCGCTGGCGCTGTTCCAGTTGATGGACCCCACCTGGGCGTATATGACGTTCGGATTACTGGGAGCTACGGCGATGTCGATACGGCCGAGGTTGTTGACCGTGCCGCCATTCGTCGTGGTGCCACCGGTGGCGCCGTTACCGCAATAGGTCTGGTTGCCGCCGCTGATGGGATAGTTGCAAGGAACGCCGCTGCCGGCATTCATCAGTGCGCCCGTAAGGTACGGGCTGCCGCTCACCTGGGTGCCAAAAACAAAGCCGTTGTCGTTGCTCGCAATGGACGTGAAATCCGTGGGGCAGCCACTGGCTGGCACGGTGCCCTTGTAGAGGCCGTTCGCGCCATTCAGACCAAGATCATACTGCACGTAAGTGGGGAAGCCGCGCGTACCGACGGCTGCAATGATGCGGGTCACACCACCGCCCATGTCAGTGAGTTCGAGGCCGGTGATGTCCTGGCGTTGGCCGACGAAGCTGTTGGTAAGGCAATTGGCCCAGGTCACGCCCTGGTCATAGGAGAACCAGAGGCCTTTCTTGGTGCCGGCTACGATGTTGTTGCTGTTGTTGGGATCGACACGAACTTTGCCGACCGCGTCGTACTGCGGGTAGTTGCCCGCGGGCTGTGTGTAGTCGGGGCCAAAAACGTCGGCGCCCAGAACAGTCCAAGTGTTGCCGCCGTCGGTCGACTTAAAGATGCCTTGGCTGCCCATGGAGAACGAGCCGTAATTCAGGTCGCCCGTCCCGGCGTAAATGGTGTTGTGATCCTGAGGATCGAGGGCCAGCGTGTCGATGCTGGTGGTCGCCAACAGCGGGCTGTCGGTCATCACAGTCCACGTCGTGTTGGCGGTGCAGCAGTTGGTGGTCTTCCACACGCCGCCGCCGACACTGCCCATGTAGGCGACGATACTGCCGTTGGTGGTCGTCGTCGGATCGGTCACGATGGCGTTAACGCGCCCCTCGGTGAGTCCATAGTCATAACAGCCGGAACAACCGGTCATGTGCTCGGGCATCGGGCCGAGGGCAGTGAAGGCGTTCGGGTCAAGCGCCAGGGCGTTGCCCGGTTTCATCAGCGATTCGCTGGAAACCTTGCGTCCCGCCGGCACACCACTCTGAATTGCGCGGTCTTGTTCGGCGGCTTTACGCGTCCAGGCGGGAGAGTATTTGCCTGTCGGATAGGTCAGCCGGTGGAACCAGAATTCTTCCTCGCTGATCAGACGCTCGGCGTCGGTCGGAGCGTGACCGGGAGTGAACTG
The DNA here is from genome assembly GCA_963846795.1 of uncultured Acidobacteriaceae bacterium. Lineage (GTDB taxonomy): Bacteria > Acidobacteriota > Terriglobia > Terriglobales > Acidobacteriaceae > CAVVDY01. Next base: position 643,585 of record CAWJXJ010000003.1, on the reverse strand, counting down.
GGTCGAAATCGATTCCCCCGAGGAACCAATCGCCGTAGCCGTAAGAATCGGGGTGTTCTTACCTGCTCCGCCCAATTGCACTTTCGGCATGGTTGCGGAGATGTTCAGAATGCCCTTGTCGTCCGCTGCGCCATGTAGGGTGGCGATGATGCCGGCGGAGTCACTCTTGATCACGATGGTGACCCCTTCTCCCGGCTTCCAACTGCTGCCGCTGAAAACCATTGTTTCGCCCGGCAGGTAGCTGATCTTGTCGGCGATCAGGGTCGGCTTTTCTATGATTCGGCTCCCTGTCGACTGCGCACCGGCAATGGGTGAGAGAGCGAGGATTGTGGCCAGGATACAAAGACAGACAACATCAGGACGACGAAGCAGGCGACGATTCATCCATTTGTCTCCGAGGGAGAATTTCCGTGTTCCAGAGCGCATCGGGATGTTTTCGCGATGGTCCGCCCGGATCACGGTCACAGCGGTGGGCAACCATGAAGCAGGTACCTTAGTACTATCTCCTCAGTAGTGATGTAAAGAAAATTATCGAAAGCGGTTACAACTTTTTGGTCATTTTATGATCTATGACTGCCGGGGCTTGGCGATTCGAGTTGAGAAGGCCTCACATCTCATCTGCGAGCGGGTGTAACGATACAAAATCCAGAGAAAATATCGCATTCCTGGTAGTCGGGTCGGAGGGCACCCATCCGGGTCCAACAGCGAATAGAATGCCTGGCAGGCTGAGTAATTCGACCCTAAGACTCGTTCTGCATGAGAATGCCACGTCTCGAGGAGAGAGTCAGATAATCCTCAATAAGAGGGAAGTCGTCAGCGATTGCTTAAGAAATACAGATCCTCATGGCCACTGGGACGGGCGTAGACCATCACAGAGAGGTCGTCAGAGATGTTCGAGGCATTGCCCGCGAAATCCTCTCGCACCGCGAAGGGAAAGGTCAACACGCGTTGCGGCTCACCTGCGGCTTGGCCGTTGCGCAACGGCTGACGGAAAATGCTGGTTTGTCCGCTAATCGTATTTTCGAACAAAAACGATTTGCCATCGCGAGCGTAGAGCGCGAAGTAGCTGGCCAGTCCAGGCTTCAACACGGCGCACTTCTTATCGCGCAAGGAGTATTGATATATGCCGGGATTGGGACCCCACAGTACCGGCCCAATGACATAGTTGCCGTCTTGCGAAACATCAAGCGCGCCGAGGCAGCCCTCGAATAAAGTTTCGGGCTTGGCAGCCGGGTCATTCAGGTCGAGCTTCCAAGTCACGCTCGTGTCGGCGTCGGGTCCGTGATAGCTGGTAAACATCATGGACATGGTGCCGCGAATCGGGGCGGAAAAATCGGCGCGGCCTGGCTGCGCGAGCAGTTGACGCAAATGAGTGCCGTCGGCATTCACCGCGTAGATGCGGCTATTCTCACCCTCCACATCTGAGAACACGAACTGAGAATTGTCGGCTGACCAGGCAAGGGTCTCGAGCGAGTGGTTCGAACTCTGAATCTTTTTGGCGTTGCTGCCGTCGATGCCGGCAATCCAGAGTTCCTCGCGTCCGGCTTCCGGGGTCGCGACATAAGCCAACTGCCGCCCCGAGTGCGAAAGCAGCGGCTGGGTAGCGAGCTCGCCAACGATATCGACGTTCTGTTTGGTCCCGCTGTGATATGCGGTGAGCACGCCTGACGAGCGGCCATTCACAAAATACACGCCTTTGCCGGCAGGATCTCCCAGCGGGCTGCGGTCGGGACCTGGGCCGAAGCTGATCTGTTTCAGTGACCCGTCCGCCAGGGAATATTCCCAGAGGTTCCTTATCCCTTTGACCACGCGGCTGATGTAAAGCGTCTTGCCCGGCTCACTCCAGGAGGCGCGGCCGAGGCTGTCCGGAATCTCTCCAACCTTGGCAGATTTCTGCGTGGTTACATCGAGCTTCTCGATCACGGTTGTCGAAGCCGCCCGTCCGAGGCTGAATACATTCTTGCAGTCCGGAGACAAGAGCAACTGGTAAACCGACTCCGACGCCCCCATTCCCAGATTCGCCGAACCCCGCTGTGCTGCGGAAGAAGGGTGGTCAGCCAATACCTCGGGCGTGGCGCCACTAAGATCAGTGCGAAAAATCTGGCCCTTCAAGTTGCCCACAAACAATGCATGGCCGTCGCTGCAGGGAGCTACCGTAACACCGTTGGCGATGCGGCGGGGAGAACCGCCAAGGGTAGGGATCGACCAGATTTCGAAGTCCCCGATGCTGGGACCGAAGAAAATTTCGTTGCTGTCTTGAGAGAACGCGAGCGGAGTCTTATTGCCTTCGTCTTTGGTTAGTTGCAGCGGCTGGCCACCTGAGGTCAGCATGACAAACATCTGGTCGTAGCCATCGACCGGCGAGGTGAACGCGATGGTGCGGCCGTCGGGAGAGAGGATCGGGCTCTGTATGGTCCGGTTCCACTCGCTGATCTTGGTGATGGTCGCCGGCGCGGACGCAGCCGTCGGATGCGGCCAGAATCTATACGCGGCGAATCCCGCCGCGAACAGTACTACAACGGCGATAACGTATCGTAACGCGCTCCCGCCACCGGAGGTAGCCACGGCTGGTGCGCTGGGCTGCGCCGCAATCGAGGATGCGCTGGCAGACATGGAGTCCGGGCCTGCGGCGACTGAAATGTGCTTGGCGCTGCTACTGTCGCGGGCCAGCCGCTTGAGGTCGGCACGCAATTCAGCAGCGGACTGATACCGCAAATCGCGATCTTTTTCCAGACACTTGTTGATGATGCGTTCCAGCTCCACAGGAGCGTCGGGATTCAGGCGCACAGGAGCAATCGGCGCCGAGTTGAGAATCGCAGTAAAAATGAGTCCCGAGGTTTCGCCGCGGAATGGCAGCGCACCGGTCGTCATTTCGTACAGCACCGCTCCCAGCGAAAACAGGTCGGTTCGCGCATCCAGTTCCTTGCCGCGCACCTGCTCAGGAGACATATAGGCGACGGTGCCGAGCGTTGTCCCCGGGCTGGTAAGGTGCTCTTCGTTCGCCGTCATTTCGTTATCGACCGCGGCCATAGCGACTTTTGCCCCGCGAAACTCGATCACCTTAGCCAGGCCGAAGTCGAGGACCTTGGCGTGTTCTCGATCGGTGACGAAGATGTTGGCCGGCTTGATGTCGCGGTGAACGATGCCCTTGCTATGTGCGGCGTCCAGCGCGTCGGCGACCTCGATGCCTAGCGCGAGTATGGTATCCAGATCCATGGGGCGGCTGGAGATGCGATGTTTGAGCGTCACACCCTCCAGGTACTCCATGGCGATGAAAGCCTGGCCGTCCTCTTCGCCGATGTCGTAGATGGTGCAAATGTTCGGATGATTCAGCGCCGACGCCGCCTGGGCCTCGCGTTGGAAGCGCGCCAGGGCTTGTGCTTCACCGGCCACCTGGTCGGGCAGGAACTTGAGAGCAACGAAACGGTGCAGGCGGAGTGTCCTCGGCTTTGTAGACCACGCCCATGCCGCCGCCGCCGAGCTGGTCAAGGATGGTGTAATGAGAGATTTTTTGGCCGATCACTGATTGCAAATCTTAAGTAGCTGAAATCGGCGAGTCAATGAGGAAACGGAGCGTGCTATTCACCCGGCGAGCATAACAAGTGGTTCACGGTAGCGGAGGAACGTCACTTCCTCAACAGCGATTTCCCTTCGACGATCGCTCCTGGAACCGTATTTACGAGCTCTTCGGCGGCTCGTTGTCCCAGCATCCTCGCGACGGCGTTTCTGGCCTCGGACAACACAGGCCGGCGGTGTTTCGGGTCGTGAGCGTCGCTGGCAATAACGTGGACTGCACCCTGCGCCAGGAGCCACTCCGCCACCGACATTGCCCGTTCTCCCCAGAACCCGGTGATGGAGTTTGCAGTGACTTGGACCAACGCGCCGGCGGCGACCATCTCCAGGATCCTCTCGGGGCGGCGCATCAGCAGCGGATTGCGCTCGGGATGGGTAATGATGGGCACCAGGCCTCGGCTGGTGAGCTGAAACAGCAGTTCGGCAACATTGGGCGGTATGCCGTAGTCGCTGAATTCGATCAGCAGGTAGCGGGTTTCGTTGATGCTGTATCGCTTCGGATTTTCGATGGCATCGGTGATGTTTTCGTACGAAAAATGAAAGTCGCAGCCGATGCTGAACTCGATTCGTCCTTCGGCAGCTTCCACTAGCTGGTTCTTTAGCTGCTCGTAGCGTTCCCGATCATAGGAATACTCGTCATTGCAATGGGGTGTTGCGACAATGTGATGCACTCCATCATCGGCAGCTATGCGGCACATCTCACGTGTCATCTCCCACGAGCGGGAGCCATCGTCGACGCCGGGGATGATGTGGCAGTGTATGTCGACCATGAGGGGAGGCAGGAATGCTAACCATCTCTGTTGTATCAGAAAGAAACCTGAGATCACGTCAGCGCTCGGTGTGGATTTCGGGTAGTGTCTCAGTTTGAATGTCATCCCGAGCAAGCTTCTTTTGCGCGGCGAGGGATCTAGGCGCCCCGATTCGCGCCGACGCGCGAAAGGGACGCATCCCTATTCAAACTGAGACACTACGCGATTTCGACGAAGATTGGCCTACCTTTATGACTCCAGGTCTAGGGAAATGGCAGTAAAATGGTGGGCGATGCTGGTGGTGACCCGAGGCGAGATTAGACGTCTCACAGGGGTACGGGTTTTTGGTGGAAGGTGAAGTGCTACGTGTCGAGAGAAGGGCCTAGAGCAGGAGGTAAGAGCTTTGCTCCCGCCGATCTCTGAAACTCAACTGGTTGTGATTTCAAGCGTCCTGCTGTTGTGCGGCATCGGTATCGGCTTCATCTTCGGCGGACTCTGGATGGAGCAACGGCTAACGCGGCGCCATGCGTCGCAGGTAAAGCAGATTCTACCGTCGCGAGAGAAGCCCTCCGATCACATAGGCCTTTCTGCCTGAGTCTCCAGAGCCCGTCGCCGGCATCTTGTCTCGCCGAAACTGACTTACTCTGAATCGACGACATTTCCCGAGCACCGCAGAGCACGGGTCAGGTCAGTGGGTTAATGACTTGGCTGCGCCATGCGGTGACTTCATTCTGCTTGGTCACTGAGTTACTCGCAGACAAACGAAAACGGCCGATCGCGTAGCGAGCGGCCGTAGTCTCTTGGGTCCGGCTGGCCTATCTCTAGACCAGCCGGAGTGAGTGTGTGAGTTACCTGCTAGGACCAAACGCGGTGTAGGTCGCCGTGTCCTGTACGGAGTAGCTTCCACCCGCATTGCCGTATAGCGTGACGTACACCTGACGGGAGTCGATCGGCAGATTGCCGATGACTACCGAGGTGCCCGGCACCTGTACTGCCGCCAGATCATACGCACCCGGCGTCGAGCCTACGTACAGCCGATACAGGCCGACCGGAGGATTGCCGCCGGTTTCCGGCGTCCAGGTGAAGGTCACTGTGGGGCCGGTGAAGGTAGAGCCCTTGACCGGTCCCGTGATGGTTGCCTTCACGATGTTCGCCGCGGTGTAGGTTGCGGTGTCCTGCTGCGTTCTGACGCCGCCGGCATTGCCATACAGCGTGACGTAGAGCGTGCGCCCGTCGGTCGGGATGTTGGCGACCGTCAGCGATAGGTTCGACGTCTGGAATGCGGCGATATCATAGGCGCCCGGCGTCGAGCCTACGTACAGCGTGTAGGTGCTGGCCGGAGGATTGCCGCCCGTTTCGGCCGACCAGGTGAAGGTCGCGGTCGCACTGCCTAACTGCGAACCCTTGCTGGGACCGGTGATGACAGCCTTCACAATGTTGGCTGCCGTGTAGGTTGCGGTGTCCTGGTCAGATACTGGCCACCCGCGTTGCCGAACAACGTGACGTAAATGGCGCGTCCGTCGGTCGGAACGTTAGGTACAGCCAGCGACAGGTTGGGCGTCAGCAGGGCAGCGATGTCATAGGCACCCGGCGTCGAGCCCACATACAAGCGATAGCTGGTGGCGCCGTTCTGCGCCGACCAACCGAAGGTAACGTTGCTGCCACCCAGCTGCGAACCCTTGCTGGGAGTGGTGATCTGGGCCTTGCTGGAAGCCGTGTAGGTGGCCGTATCTTGCACCGCCCTGGAGCCGCCGGCATCGCCGTACAGAGTGACGTAAACCGTGCGACCGTCCATCGGCATGCTGCCGATGACTGCCGACAGGTTGGAGGTTTGCAACCCGGCGATGTCATAGGCACCCGGCGTGGAACCTACATACAGCGTGTAGGTGCTTACGGGTGGATTGCCGCCGGTTTCAGCCGACCAGGTGAAGGTGGTGGTGTTGCCCACCAGGATCGAGCCCTTGCTCGGTCCAGTGATGACCGCCTTCACGATGTTAGCTGCGGTGTAGTTGGCCGTGTCCTGCACAACATAGGACCCGGAGCCGTTGCCGAACAGAGTGACGTAGATGGCGCGGCCATCGGTCGGAATGTTCGGAACTGCCAGCGACAGATTGGGCGTCAGCAGGGCCGCGATGTCATAGGCACCCGGCGTGGAGCCGACGTAGAGACGATAGCTGGTGGCCAGGCTCTGCTTGCTCCAGCCGATGGTTACGGTGCTGCTGCCGAACTGCGATCCCTTAACCGGCGTGGTGATCACGGCGGTCACTGGGTTTACGGTCAGCACTCCGTTGGCGAAGGCGAAGGTGTAGTTCGCCGCCATCAGGGTGCCTTGCGCAGCGTTGATCGGGTAGTTGCCCGGAGGCGAGTTGACTGTGTAAGTGGTGGTCAGGCTCGGTGAGCCGCTCAACACTCCCTGGTTGTCGCCATTCACGAAGCCGCTGTAGGTGGCCGTGAACGGTGGTATCGATCCGCCATCGAGCATCGTCTTGTTATCAGCCGTGACCAATAGCGTGGCCTGGGTGATGCTGAAGTTGGCGGTGTTGTAGGTGATGTTGTAGTTGCCCAGCACGCCCGGAGGAGCCAGCGTCGCGCTGATGGTGTAGTTGCCAACGTTCTCACCCGCATTGCGCGAGTAGGTCGCGGTGACATTATCAGTGGGCACGAAGTTGGTCAGGGTTCCCGTGAAGGTCGGATCCGTCTGGCCGTAGACCTTGGTAGCTCCATTAGGAGTGACCGAGGCGTTCGCTGGTTGATGGTGAAGTTGGCGGTGTTGTAGGTGATGTTGTAGTTGCCCAACACGCCCGGAGGAGCCAGCGTTGCGCTGATGGTGTAGTTGCCAACGTTCTCACCCGCATTACGCGAGTAAGTCGCGGTGACATTATCAGAGGGCAGGAAGCCGTCAGAGTTCCGGTGAAGGTCGGATCCGAATCGCCATAGGTCTTGCTGGCCGCATTCGGCGTGACCGACGCATTGCGCTGGTTAATGGTCAGGGTTCCATTGACGAAGGTGAACGTGTAGTTCGCCGCTAACAAAGTGCCCTGAGCTGCGGTGATGGTGTAGTTGCCCACCGGTGACGTGGAAGTAGCCGTGGTGGTCAGGCTGGGCGAACCGCTGAGCACGCCCTGGCCGTCGCCGTTCACGAAGCCGTTATAGCTGGCGGTAAACGTAGGCAGCGAGTCTCCATAGGTCATGCTGGCGGGGTCTGCCGTCACGGTTAAGGTGGCCTGGTTGACCACGATGTTGATGGTAGTCGAGGCCGGCAAGTAGTCAGCACTACCGGGCTGGCTGGCGGTGATGTTGATCGTGCCCGCGCCCGTAATGGTTAATGTGCTGCCGTTGACCGTGCCTGGTCCGGAGTTGACCGTGTAGGTAATTGGCAGGCTGCAGGTGTCGGTTCCGCCTAGCGTGGCCGGAGTTGCACCGTAGGTGAGCGGTCCCGGATTCGGGAACGTCACCGGACATGGCTGCTGTACCGGTCCCCAAACGCTGGAGTAAACCAGGTTGTAGGCGTTGGGAGTTCCGAGTCCAGTCGCCAAGTCGTAACCAGGTGCTGCACCATACGCAGGCTGATAGGACTGCGATGCTGTGGCTGGAGTGGTATTGGCAACCGCAATAGCGCGAGTGCCGCCGCCGCCCGTCAGCGTGATGGGAGTTTCCGGCTGATAGCCCGAGCCTTGAGTGCCGATCGTGATACCGCTGACGTAGTTCGGGCCCTGGCCCAGGACTGTGTTGGTGATAGTGACGTAGCCAGCTTGGAACAGGGTACCGTTGTTGGTAAACTGCGTGGTGAAGTCGCCGGCATAACCTCCCGTCGATGCCGTGATCGTGACGGTGCTGCTGGCAACCGTAGACGTCGCCAGGGAGCATCCGCCGTTGATCGCTGTGTTCAGTGCGCTGGCGATCGTTGTGGAGACGTTCCGGTCAACGTATAAGGTCCGCAGGTAGCTGTCTGCCCGGGATTTGTCAACACGACCTGCATCCCGGCTGCACTGGTGCTTGCGATCGCAACCGTCCACTTAGCCGTGGTTGTGCCGGTGTTGACTGCTGCCGTACAAGTAGCCTGTACGCCGCCCGTCCACAATGTGGTACCGGTTGGCGTCGCATACGGGTTGCCATTGCTCGGCCCCGCAATCGTACAAGTCGGTGCCGTAGTGTAGCCGGTACCGCCGTTGATGACGGTTGCAGCGGTCACAAAATCGGTGCTGTCCACACCGTTGTCCCGGAGGGCTTGTAGCAGTGGTGCTCGGCAGTCGTCCCGTTATAACGGCATGCCAGGTCGATGTCGCCCTGGGTCACGTCGTTGAACACGCACCCGCTTCCCGGACCACCGGTACCGCTGGAATTGCAGGAGGTTCCCTGGAAGTTTCCACCTGCAGTGCCGTACTCGTTCTGTGCGGCCTGATAGTAGTAAGCAAGCGGAAGGCCCCAGTTCTGCGCGGTCTTCTGGTTGACCAATGCCTGAATGGCGGCCATGGTGGGGGAGGAAATAGAAGTTCCGCCAAATCCTGACCATGTGCTGGGTGCGCCAGAGCATGACGCTGCGCCATCCGACGTATAAGCGGGATCGGACCAGCAAACCACTTCATAGTGTCCCCACACGCCATTGGCAGCAAACATGGAGACGTCGGGAATATCACGCACGCCGTCGGACGGCACGCCGTAGACTGCGTTGCCTCCGGTCAAGGACGTTCCGGCCTGATAACTCGGCTTTGACCAACCTTGGCACTGAGGCGAGGAGAGAAGATAGCTGCTTCCATTCGCGCCATTAGCCCCAGTCGCACAGTTACTCGGGCCTCCACTGGCTGCACCGGTGCTCAGGTAGCCGCTGGTGCTATTACCGGGACTCTTGTTGCAGAAGCCGCTGCTGCCATAAGTGGTGAAGCTGCTGTTGGCATAGTCAGCGATGAGTGTGCTGGCGCAGGCGTCGTTCCATGGAATCTCCGGCACGTACTGCTTGGCCGAGCCATAGTTGGCGTCGTTTGTGGAATTCCAATAGGTACTGAGTGGAACGAATCGAACTTCGCGTTGTAAACGTCCTCGAAGTCGGTTCCACCCACGGAGACAGCGTAAGGTGATGAACCCCATCCCGTGATGCCTAGACTGGTGACGTCATAGTCGGCACCGTTGCTGAAGTCCACCGAACAACTCGACGCACCTTCGTCGCCGGAGGAGACGAAGACAGAGAAGCCTTCCGCAACCGCCTGTTGGAACGTGGCATTGAAGGCTGCGTTCCCACCGTTGCCATGGCGACCTCGCACACGCCGTAGCTCATGCTGACGACGCCAACCGTGGGATTATTTTGGTTAATCAAGTTTTGCAGAGCGATGAGGCCGCCAAAGGTGACGGTACCCGATGGGCAGGAAATGAGGTTGATCGCGGCACTAGGTGCAATCGCACTTGCCACTTCCACATCAATGTTTGCCTCGCCATCATCGGCGTTAGTACCAGGATCGGTACAGCTGCCGGGATGGGTCGTGGCGAATGACCCCTGCGGGAAGTTGGTGGCTAAGCCGAAAGTCGAGCGGTAAGTTTGCCAGTCGTTACCATAGCTATCGGTATCCTCCACCAGATAGATGGTCTGCCCCTGTCCGGAGTATCCGGCTTGGTACAGCGGCTGCAGATTATAGATGGTCTGGGTGTCCTCCGGAGTCATGGCATAGCAGGTGCCCGGCTCTTAGGGCGCGTGGTAGTGGTGGTGCAACCCGCGAAGGTGTACTGGGAGACGGACTTGTGCATCGCTTGTGGCGGGAAGTCGTTCAAGGAGGCAAAGCCTCGGATGACAGGCGCCAACGCTAGCGGGACTTGTGGGTCGCTAAGGTTAGCGATGCGCATTTCTTTCCCGACCCGCAAGGTCGCCATCTGGGTATGAAAGGCGCTTGAAATATTGCCGGCCCGTACCGGAGAAGTCAATCACCATCCGGTTGGGATATACCTGGTTGATTCGGAAGCCAAACAACTGCAGCCAGTTTGTGACCTGCTGCACGTCTTCCTGGGCCAAGCCAAATTGCTCGCCGAATTCCTCGGCCGTAAGCCATTTATGGAAGTTAGGCGAGTTCCTGTCGTTGAGTGAATTAACGTAATCGTCTACCGCCTTCTCCTGCCCGGGTGAGCGTTGGAGAAAGAGGAACATGTGATCAATGGACTGAGTACTCGGAACTGCGCCAGTAACGAGGGCCGGGTTTTTTGCCTCAGGCCTTACGTTGCCCGGCAATGGCACGTACGCGCGATTGTCAACCTGTTGGGTGATACGAGGTTGTGACTGCGCGTAAGACGTCCCTGCGCATGTTATGAGCAGAGCGCATAACACTAGCAGGAGAACAAGTGGCGATTTGTTTCTCATAGTGCTCCTTCCGCACCTGTGCACAAAGGTGTGGGTTCACAAAAATGATGGAAAGGCTGTATTCGGCTACTGATTAAGAGGTAGCGATGGCGTTTGGTCGCCAGTGAAGAAAAGAGACCACTCGTGACCCGACGGCGGAAAACGAGGCCGGACGGAATCGCGCTATTTAAACGGCTGTTTGCTGCGCGTGCAAATGACTGCAACGACAATGCTGACTATTGGTGAGGTAACAATAAGCAAGGATAGCGAGGGGCGATGCTACGCGACCATAAGAGCTGCCTACATTCTTAACTCACAATAGTAAAGAAGTAACCTATCTTGCTAGATACAGGTCAATAAATACGCCTTTAGTTGTAGCTTAGAAAAGCTTTACTTAAAATGATGGTCTACCGAGATTAACGCAGTGGAAAATGTGACCGACATTTTCAATATCGGTCTTAATTTGGCGAACAAATAGGCCAGTATGACTGCAAATGCATAGATTCTGGCCAGTCGCCTATTGCATCATCCTCCGCTTCTATTAATCATGCCCGAGCACCAGGCTGCTGCTAGTGCTAAGTCGCAACCGGCCACGCCAACTATTGCCTAAGAGTTTAGCTTTAAGACTAAAGAGGCTGAGACAGGAGCTTGATTAGGATGATTCGGTTACTTTAGTGTTGTTTCTTATTCGAAATGCAATCTAGAGTAATCAAGAGTCTTCAACGGACGAAAGCTACTTAGTGTACGCGGCTAGATTATCTGCTCGAGATAGTGGTATAGCAAGTTCAATTAGGGCTACTGAAGGCCAGTACCAATACTACGCGTGAGTACTAATGGGGGTAGTTCAAACGGCTGCATCACTTTAAGACTCAGGCGTTTCCCGGACTGGCGGCAAAGGCCCTATCAGCTTCGGAGAAAGGTATATCCAGGCGCCACGATTTGTCGGGATCCGACGTAGCCGGAATGAATCCGAAATCGATGGGCATTGCCATTAGCGTCCGTCGGGTGACTAGATCATCACGCGTGTAAGCCGCGAGTTCCAGGCACTCCAGATGAGAGGAGAAGTTGGACGGCGGCGGTGCCGGATGCACATTCAATACCCGGGGGAAGGCTGTGGTGTAGACCTTCGCCGAATCGGACCAGAGTTTTTCGTGCAGCTTCTCTCCGGGACGCAGGCCCGTGATCTGAATCGGTATATCGATTTCCGGACGCAGACCGGACATCTGAATCAGGCGCCTCGCAAGGTCCTTGATCTTGACGGGATCGCCCATGTCGAGAAGATAGATCTCGCCGGTGGATTCAATGGAAGCGGCTTGCAGAACGAGCTGCACCGCCTCGGGAATAGTCATGAAGTAGCGAGTCATCTCCTCGCTGGTGATGGTGACTGGACCGCCGGCCGCAATCTGCTTAAGGAAGATTGGAATTACACTCCCGTTGCTGCCGGCGACGTTGCCGAAGCGGACGCAGGTACAACGCGTGCGGTGGGAGTGACCGTTCGAGCGTCGCGCCAGATCCTGCACCAGCAACTCAGCCATTCGCTTGGTAGCGCCCATCATGCTGCTGGGGTTGACGGCCTTGTCGGTAGATATCAGCAGGAAACGCTCGGCATTGAACTCGATCGCGAACTCCGCCACGTTGCGAGTACCAATGACATTGTTAAGCACAGCCTCCGAACAGTTGTGCTCCATCACCGGAACATGCTTATAAGCGGCTGCATGCAACACAACTTGCGGGTGGTATTTCACGAATATGCTGCGCATGCGCGCGGCGTCGCGAATGTCCGCGACTAAGGGCGCGATAAGGGTGTTCGGATGATCGCGCGTCAGCTCGGTGTGAATGTTGAACATCGCGTTCTCGTCCTGATCGAGCAGAAGCACGCGCTTCACTGGCAGACTGGCGACTTGGCGGCTGAGCTCGGAGCCGATGGAGCCACCCGCTCCAGTGATCAAGACACACCGTCCGCGAGAAGCTTCGACTACCAAAGGATGAGGTTCGAAGCTCAGATCCGAAGTATTGCCAAGCGCAACCCGAGGCGTAGGTGTGGTTGACACCCGCACATCACCGCTGACAATGTCCTTGGCTGAGGGCAGAAGACGCACCTCGACACCGAACTCCATGGATGTTGCCACCGTCTCTGCTACCGAAGCCAGGTCGGAATCAGCAACCAGAACCAGATCGACCTCGCGCGAGGCCAGATGGGTTGCGAGTTCGTCAGGCTTTCCAATGACCGCGAATCCGCCGATGCGATAGCCCATCATCTTCACATCAGGCGTCAGCAGCCCCGTGACAGTTAGCTCCGGAAACATGTCGATTTGACGAAGTCCGGAGACCAGACCTAGCTCGCTGCCTACTAACAGAGTTCGCTTGAGCGATCCGTGGCTGAGTGAAGTCTGGTACAGCATCCGGCGCAGGGCACGTACTCCCAAGCCCAATAGCAGAAAGCAGGTGTAGTCGACGACGATGACGATAAGCGGAACCTTGATCCCGAATACCGAGGCTGACCCGAAACGAACCAGCAGCATCAGTCCGGTCGCCGGCATCGCTCCGACCGTGAAGGTCAGGGCGTCGTTAAAGTTAAAGTATCTCCAGGTGCCTCGGTAAACGCCCATTGCCAGCAGACACAGCGGACGAAGGAAGAAGAGCAACAAGGCCCAGGTCCACATCGCCGGCCGGTGGGCGTCAGGGACGTTGAAATCAAAACGTAGCTGGTAGGCGAACCATATGGCGAGCGTCGAGAGTATACCGTCGAACAAAAGCTGCGAAGCCCGACGAAAGATAAACCGGGGTAAGCGCTCGACCGCCCAACCTGCTCGGCTCAAAATGGACTTCAAGTTGTAGTGGAGCTGCATCCTCAACTTTTTCTTCTTCCCGCCACAGGAAGTTGATGGTTATACTAACTAACTAGCTCTTTGAGGGTAATACTAGGGTATTTGTCCGGCACTTTAAAGCTAAAATGGCCAATAAATAATACAACTAAAGGGCTACACTCTATGCCTTTGTATATGGCTCATTCGTGCCCTATAGCCCCAACCACAATATCTGCCGCGCCCTAAGGATGAATCAGTTGTTGGTCGGTGTATCCAATCAAAAAGGAATGAGACTGTGGCGATAACGCCCGAGAACGCAGCGGTTTCGTTTTCGCTAGAGCGCAATGGGAATGATTCGCAGGGCGACGGTCTTGGGCAGGCATTCGATACCCTCACTGTCGTAGGCCTGTGCGGGTTGCTGGGCTTCGCAATCCTTGCCTTCGGAGCGGCCGAGTATTGGGCGATGTGCGCAGTTCAGGTTGGCGCCGCCGCGCTGTTTGCACTTTGGACAGCCGGACAGATTTCACGAAGACGAATCGAAATCCATTTCAGTCCGCTCTTCATTCCTGTTTTGCTGCTGTCGATTCTGATCGCGTTTCAACTGCTGTGGCCAAAGACTGATTACTGGTATGCAACCTGGGTCAGGGCTTTGCAATGGACCGGCTACGCCCTGCTGTTTTTCATTTCCACACAGGTCATGAGAGGAGCTCAGAGACTCCGTAATGTAGGTCTATTTTTCGTGATATTCGGTTTTCTTGTGGCTGTAGTGGCTATAGCGCAAGGCGGAACTACGACCGACAAGGTGTATTGGCTGTTCCAAAGCGACTCTACTGCGCAGCTTTACGGACCATACCCAAATCATGCGCATTACGCCGGGCTCATGGAGATGCTGTTTCCGGTGGGATTGGTATTTGCTTTGAGCCGGGAGTTCCGGTCGCATGCCAAGCTGCTGCTTTATTTCGCGGCTATTGTGATGGCAGGCTCGATCTTTCTTGCCGCATCTTTCGGCGGTATCTTGTCACTTCTCGGAGAACTGGTCGTACTTAGTATTGTCCTGCTCAGGGGACGACACGGCGCCCGGATATGGCGCTCGATATTGGCGGTTTGCTTACTGCTGTCTGTGTTTGCCGTAATACTGCAGCCGACCGCATTGGAGGAGCGGCTGCAGCATTGGAAGAGCAAGAGCGAGCGGTTGGAGGTAACCGGCCGCTTGGATATCGTTCGCGACAGCATGGGCATGGTGGCCAAGCGGCCAGTACTCGGATATGGGCTCGGTACTTTTATCGAGGTGTATCCGAAAAATCGAACTTTCTACACCAACTACATCATCAATGCGGCCCACAATGAGTATGTGCAGGTATTGGTGGAGTTGGGTGGTGCCGGCTTCATTCTCATCCTGGCTCTGGTCACCCTGCTCTTCCGCGAGGGACTGAGGAAGGCTGGAGGCTGGCAGCACGACTGCGAAAGAGCCATGGCATTGGCTGGATTGGTGGGGTGCAGCGGTATTCTCATCCACAGTTTGTGCGACTTTAACCTGCAAATTCCGGCCAATGCGGCACTGTTTTCGGTCCTGGCCGGCATTGTCGTAGCCAGGCCTGCGCCGCTGCACATCTTCAGCAGCGAAAAGAAAGTTGCACAGCTCCGGCGAGGGGAGCTGATAAAGGCTCACGGAGAGGCTGGTACGAACTTTCGACAGTTGCGACGAGTTCCAGTTGATAAGCGCCCGCCAACACAAAGCTCCAGCTTGGAGTTGAATTGACATCTACCCGCGGTTTGCGACTTCTTTTGTTTGCGCTGGCGTGTTTCACTTTCGCCGCGGGATACGCTTATCTCGCCATTCGCGGATATCGTGCATTCGCGCTCTCGGGAGCATCTGACGATGCATCTTTGCAACGTGCGATAGGTCTGGAGCCACGGAACGCCTCCGGTTATAACGCCTACTGTCGATACCTCCGCGATCACAATATGGATTTCGCCGCAGCTCTGCCTTACTGCCGGAAAGCAGTGGAGCTGAACGGCAACGATTCGGCGAACTGGCTCGATTTTGCCGAGGTGCTCTACGTTACTGGCGATAGTGCCGAAGAGAAGATTGCCCTGGACAAAGCTGTCGCTGCAGATCCTACAACGCCTGAGGTCGCGTGGAACGCCGGCAATTTATATATGCTTCAGGGAGACATACCAAAGGCGCTCGATCTGTTCCGGATAGTGCTCAAGAGTGATCCTGAGCTGGTGCCGCTAGCATTGAAGACCTCGTGGCGCACACTAGGTCGCGTCCAGCCGATCACTGACATGATGCCAGCGGAGCCCACGGCATACATCAATTTCATCGGATTATTGGCGGGTGAAAATCAACGAGAAGCAGCCGCCCAGGTCTGGGAGAAGCTCATCAAACTAAAGCGTCCGATCGACTACAAGAACGCTCTCTTCTATGTCGACGACTTGCTGGCCTGGAAGGATGTTGCAGCGGCAAAACAGGCGTGGAAACAATTGGGCGGACGTAGTGAAGGCTTTCTTGCCTATCAACCTGACGAAACCAACGTGGTCGTCAACGGCTCGTTTGAGAATGAGCTCCTGAACTCCGGTTTCGATTGGCATTTCTCCTCCGAGCCCACCCGCGTCACGGTAGATGACGATACCGCCAAGTCGGGCCAGCACTCGGCTTTGGTTACATATGCCACTCCGGTACTCGACTCAGGCTTATACCAGCTGGTTCCGGTCAGGCCGAACTCGAATTACACGGCAACGGCTTGGTTAAAGACGGATGAGTTGCAGACAGCCAATGGTCCCAGACTGACATTGACCGATGCCTACACGGGAGCTTTGCTAGGAGCGTCGGAGCCGGTTGCGTATACGACTCCGTGGAAGCAGGTCATGGTCAGCTTCAAGACCGGTCTCGACACCGAGTTGATAGCTCTACGACTGAGTCGTGATCGGCAGGACACGGTTATTCGGGGACGCCTTTGGATAGACGACGTTGAAATTCGACCGTCCGGGAAACCCGACAATCGCAGGTGATAATTGACGCTGTCGATTGGCGGTGACTTCCGGAACATACCGGATAGCACTTATGAGTTATTGTTATAGTCCCATCGTGGTGGTAGTATGCTGGCGTTCGAGGTGCCTCCATGGGTAGCAGCGGGTTGGGAAGAGTCGTTCTCGTTGTTTGCATCTTTAGCGCTATCGGTGTTTCGGCCCAGAGCCAAAGCTATTTCTTGAGATCTGAGGGCGCGGTGAGCCTGAATGGTACCGCTGTGCACTCCTCTGCTCTGGTGTCCGACGGCGACGTCGTTCAGACCGGCAAGGGAGGTAGCGCAAAGATCGCGGCACCGGGAATCGCCATGGTTATTGGCGAGAACTCACAAGTTGCCGTGGCCAATGGGAAGTTATCCCTGGATCGTGGCTCGGCTTCGATTACCAGTGCGGGCCGAGTTGCTACAGTTTCTTCCCAGTACTTGATCCAGCCGGTGAGCGGAAATTCAGCGCGATATCTCGTATCGAACTACGGTGGCTCTCTCTTTGTCACTTCGCGGGACGGTGAACTGGCCGTCACCGGCCCGAACAAGACCTCAAGGAACTTGCTGTCGGGTCAAAAGGCACGCGTAACGGCTGGGAGTTACGAATTATTTTCTGCCGCTGATAACGGCGGTGGACAGCCAAGTTCGTTCGGCCAACTGATTGGTTCGTACAGCTCAAATCTGTGTAGGACCGCTGCCAGTTGTTACTGCAAAACTGCCGCTCAATGTCCTAACAAGTAGTGGTTCATAGGAGCATTCGCCGACCGAATATCCGCTGAGGCATTCGATCGTTCGTTTCTCCGTTTCTACCAAACCGGCATCCCCAATGCGTGACGAGTCAAGGCGGCTTCCGATCGTCGTTCCTATCGGATGTTGAACGCGACGTACAACTTTTGTAGCAATGCATCACTAAATGGCAATACTTATCAGCTACAAAGTGCCATACTTGGCGAGTCCTGAGGCCGGGTGCCATGTTCGTGGTATCCACAGTCACCTTCGTCTGTGTTAATCGTGTAGCAATTGAAGACGAGACCGTGGACAAAAACAACAAAGAAGAGTTAGAGGAGCATGCCCCAAAGTGCCAGGGACAGAAGGGAGTTGAATGCGTTCAACGCCAGGAAAGAGCCTGCTCGCCATGTACGGTTCATGGTTGCTAGTCGTTATGCTGTTTTGTAGCGCTGCTTTCTCGCAGACACCTCCGTCAGCTTCAGGATCGAGCCCGGCTGCGGGTGAGAACACCTCTGCGGTTGACGCAAATTTTGGCGACGCGGAAAGTGTAATCAGCCCGGACGACGTCCTGGAAGTTTATGTGATGGACGTCGCTGAGCTTTCTCGCCAGTACCGCGTTAGTCCAGCTGGAAAAGTTGTCGTCCCTCTGCTATCTGAGCCTTTGACTGCCGCTGGTATAACTCCGGCCGAGTTTTCCGACGCGCTGGCCAAGCAGCTTCGTGAGCACGGACTGGTTACGGATCCTCACATCGTGGTCACGATCGTGGGCTCTCGGCTAAAAGCGGTTTCCATAACCGGGGCGGTAAAGATGCCCCAAATCTACCCGGTCTTTGGAAAGACGACGCTTCTGGATGTGCTGTCGCAGGCGCAGGGCCTGGCCGACGATGCAAGTAATGTGGCAGTGATCAGCCGCGGCAGCGCCGGCGAAAAGGCAACCGGCAAAGCGACCGAATCAGTTGACATCAAGAAACTGCTACAGGATTCCAATCCCGCCGACAACATCGCCATTTATCCCGGCGATAAGGTCACTATTCCACACGCCGGAATTGTCTACGTAGTGGGGGCGGTCAATAAGCCGGGCGGATTCATGATTAAAGGCTCCAACGGGATGACAGTCTTGCAGGCTCTCGCCATGGCTGAGGATGCGCAGCCGAATTCCGTGAAGAGCAAAGCGGTGATTATCCGGCCAAACCCGAAGGCATCCGAAGGGCATGAGCAAGTGCCGGTCAATTTAATGGCGGTTTTGCAGGGTAAGCAGCCCGATACGGTGATGCTCGCGGACGATATTCTCTACGTCCCGGAGAGTGCTACCAAAAGAGTACTCAGAAATGTAGGTCAGGCCGCATTACAAGCGGCGACATGGGCCACGATTTACCGTGTTCCATGATCGTGCTGTTGGAGACCCGGTTAGCCGGCGATAAGTTCTCACTTTTCCAGTGTCACAGAAAGACGGTATATGCCTACGAAAGGATTGGTTGGAGAGCCTGATAATCATGAGCTAGCGGTACGCGATTACGCTCAGCTCTCTCCCACACACGCGCTGCCAGCCATGGAAGCCAGCATGGTCACCGCCCAGGACTATGTTTCCCTTGCGACCTACTGGCATACCCTGATGAAGCGGCGGTGGACCATTGCCACCGTGGCGATGATTGTCACTGTGCTGGCAGCGATCGTCTCTTTCCGCATGGAGCCTGTCTACAAAGCAACCGCGCGGGTGCAGGTTGATTCCGAAACGCCGCTGATACAGTCGCTTCAGGACCTGTTTCAGAAAACGACTGCAGACGATGAATTTGTTCAGACGCAGATACAGGTCCTGAAAAGCGAGAGCCTGGCCTGGCGCACAATCGATGAGCTCGGACTGAAGGACAGTCTCATAAAGCCGAAGAAGCTCGCGAAAATTCCGCCCGACCAACGAAAGGTCAAACTCATTGGCGCCTTCGAGGACAACCTGAATGTCGAGCTGACGCCCAAGACCCGCATGCTTGCGGTCAGCTATGAGGACCACGATCCTCAGCTCGCAGCTAAGGTGGCTACCCGCCTGGCCACAAACTACATCGATTACAACTTCCGCCAAAAGTATGAGGCCACCCGCCAGGCGTCGGGATGGATGGAGCAGCAACTCGACGAGCTGAAGGCCAAGGTCGAGAGCTCACAACAGGCGCTGGTGGAATATGAGCGCGAGCATGAGATCGTCAATACCAGCGAAACCAGTAATGTTCAGGAGCAGATCCTTTCGGATCTCAGCAAGGACCTGACCAACGCCGAGAGCGACCGCTTACAGAAGGAAGCACTCTATCGTCAGGTGCAAAGCGACAGGAAACAGCTGGCCGCGCTGGTTCACGACGACCTCTTGCAGAGGCTGGAAGAGAAGGCGGCGGACCTGCAGGACCAGTACACCGACGCCTTGGCGCAGTACGGCCCCAAGTTTCCCAAAGCGCTTCGTTTGCAAGACGAGATTGAGGGTATCAAAAGTCAGATTTCAACCGAGCAGGAACGGGTTCTTGCCCGCATCCGCAAAGACTACATGTCGGCCGTGACCCGGGAACGGCTGGCCTCCGCGGCGGTGGCTGCACAAAAGGAGGCCGTGGGAGCCCAGAACCAGCTTCTGGTGCAGCACAATATTTTGCAGAGGGAGTTCGAAGGCAACCAGCAGCTCTATTCCAGCCTGATGCAGCGGCTGAAGGACGCCACTATTTCGGCCGGACTGCAGTCGACCAACATCAATCTGGTCGACCCCGCACTTCCACCGGTTGATCCGGTTCGCCCGCGCAAAGCGCTTAACATCAGCCTTGGACTGCTGGCAGGGCTGGTGCTCGGAGTGATGCTGGCATTTGCCCAGGAAGGCATCGACCACTCGGTCAAGACGGCGGAGGATGTCGAGACCATGCTCATGACTCCGACGCTGGCGGTAGTTCCGCTACAGCGCAGTGTCGAGCCGGCGAGATGGTCGTTGGCGGTGCGTGGCGAGGCGAAGCACAAATTGCCCAAGTACAAGGTTGCCCTGGTGGTCACCGAGAAGCCTCAGTCGATGCTGGCAGAGGCGTACCGCGCACTTCGCACCTCGATCCTGCTCTCGCTGGCTCCCAATCCTCCCAAGGTGATCCTGATCGCCAGCTCTCAGGCGGGCGAGGGCAAGACCTCGACGGCCCTCAATTTGGCGCAGTCCCTGGCTCAGCGAAAAGGGGAGATTGTCATTGTCGACGGTGACTTGCGCAAGGGGGGCATCGCCAAGGCGCTTGGTATGGAGAACGACAAGGGCATGTCCACCATACTGACCGGTTCCGACACCCTAACCGATGCACTACAGCAGTTTTCGCTACAACCCAATCTCTGGGTAGTGCCGTCTGGGCCAACGCCTCCCAATCCGGCTGAGTTGATCGGCTCCGATCGCATGGCCGAGCTGTTGCAGAAGCTATCAGAGCGCTTTGAACACATCATCATCGATTCGCCGCCGGTACTGGTCGTCACCGATGGCACCATTCTCGCTGGCATGGTCGATGGAGTCGTACTGGTAGCAGAAAGTGGACGGACCCACCGTGCCGGACTGATGAGAACGCGTGCAATCCTGGAAAATGCAGGCGCCCGAATCCTGGGTGTGGTGCTCAACAAGCTCGACATGCAGCGTGAGGGCTATTACGGCTACGGCTATGGCTATGGCTATAACCACTACTCGCGGTACGGAAAGTATCCTTATGGCCGCTCGGCTGCGGGTTAACCATGACTGGTAGCCCACAGTCTGTGACGGCTCTCTGTTTTCATGGCAACTGCTGAATTAACACCCCGGACCACTCAGGTTGCAGCGCCTCCGCTACGCGTAACCTTTGCCTGGACGCTGGCGGGCAACGTTATCTACGCCGGCTGCCAATGGGGAATGATCTCTGTTCTGGCGAAGCTGGGGAGCACTATCGCAGTAGGGCAGTTCGCGTTAGCGTTGGCAATCACAGCGCCGGTGTTCATGCTGACGAACCTGGCGCTTCGTTCGGTTGAGGCTACTGATACCCGGTCGGATTTTGATTTTGGGCATTACTTCACCCTGCGAATTACAGCGACCTCGCTGGCGCTTGCAGCGATTCTGGCGACTGTCGCGGTTCTTGGGTATGACAAAAAAGTCAGCACAGTAATTGTCTTAATCGGTTTAGCCAAAGCAGTGGAATCGGGTTCGGATGTAATTGCCGGCCTGCTTCAGAAACACGAGCGGCTCGACCAGGTTGCCATCAGCATGATGCTGAAAGGTGGTCTGTCGATCATTGCTTTTGGAACGGCCTTCTACTTATTGCGGAGTGTTGCAGCCGCATGCGTGGCGCTTGTCCTGGCGTGGCTCTCCGTGTTCCTGGTGTACGACCTCCGCCTGGTTAACAATCTTCTGGGACGCCACGCGCGCTTGTTCGATTTCAGCATTGGCAAGCTAAGCCGGCTGGCCAAGCTGGCTTTGCCTTTGGGGGTCGTGGCCGCGCTGAGTTCCTTTAACTTCAATATTCCTCGTTATGCCATGCAGCACTACCGGGGCGCCAGTGAGTTAGGCATCTTTTCAGCACTGGGTTATGTCACGGTAGCGATGACGCTGCTGGTGAACGCTCTGGCGCAATCGGCGATTGTGCGCCTTTCAAAGAGCTTTGCCAATGGCCGCCTGACGGATTATTCGCGGCTGCTGGTGCGTATGGCCGGGTTGTGCATCCTGGCAGCAGGACTGGCCGTAGGCGGCTGCAAACTGTTTGGGTCTGTGGCTCTGGAGATAATTTACGGCAGGGAATACGCGGCCCATGTCGGCCTGTTGCAGCTATTCGTTGCAATTGCGGGTGTAACTGCGGTGGCCGCCGTTTTGGGTTGCGGAATGACTGCAGCGCGTCGGTTTCGGGCCCAGCTTCCGGTTCTTACGGCGACGGTCGTGGTGTGCGCAATCGTCGGTATTGCACTCACCCCAAGTCTTGGCGCCGCCGGCGCAGCCTTAGCAATGCTGATTTCAGCAGCGGTCCAAGTTGGAGGCAGTTTCTGGGTGGTGCGGAGCGCTATGCGGCAATCGATACCCGGAATTGAAACCAACCCGTCCATCAGGTTAGAGACTCAGGAACTGGCTTTTCTTGACGAGATAGCGAACGAATAAGCTTGGGTTCATCGCATAAGTAGTACAGGTGGTGTAGGAGCAGCAAGAATATTCAATGCATTCCGTAGCCCCAAGTCTTCATTACAGCAAAGTGCCGGTCGCACTCCGGGTAGTAAAGGCTCGGAGCAGGCTCGTCTTGGCCGAGCCGCTCGCAGATCCCTTCAACTTGATTTTGTCGGGCTGCATCTCATCTCTTATCTTCTGCGTGTTCCTCGCGGTATACACCGCGCCTCTCGACTGGTTTCTGCTTGCAATATTTCTCTGCGGCTGCTTAAGCGGCATCGACATGATCTCCTACTTGCGCGGGCAGCTCGACACCTTCGACCCGCTGGGAGTATTGGGCGTTTTTGCCTATTATTTTTTCTATATAGCGCCGCTATTGACTCTGGGTACGGACTACCACTCCAGGTTCTTGCCTGCCGTTCCTAACTGGACAGAGTGGATCGGTTGGATGGCGCTTATCAATGCTGGCGGATTGATTCTGTATTTGGCGAGCAGGCGAATATTTCCGGTTCGCCGGCCCAGGACCGCTTGGGTCGTGAGGGCTCCGTCGTTCTTCACCGCAATTTCAATTGCCCTTCCAATCGCATTCTCGCTGCAGGTCTATATCTTCGTGAAGTTCGGCGGCATCACGGGCTTTATGCGAGCCTTCACCGAACGCGACACCGCGGCATTTTCCGGCATGGGATATGTATTTCTGCTGGCTGAGACGTTCCCTGTATTCCTTGCCATCGCGGTGCTTGTCTGGAAACGGGATTTTCTAAAGCGAAGCCCGTGGATATTTCTGTTTCTATTAGTGGTGGCCTTTTTCTTCCTGAAGCTGATCTGCGGAGGCCTTAGGGGTAGCCGGACAATCACGGTATTCGGACTATTTTGGGTAGTCGGCGCTATTCATGTGTGGGTAAGGCCCGTATCCAGAAGGTTCCTCGCGGTTGGGGTGCTATTCATCGTCGCCTTCATGTATCTGTACGGTTTTTACAAAGACGTTGGACTACGGGCATTCGAGGCAGTTAACGACACATCGAAGATTGGCAGGCTGGAGGACAACTCCGGCCGGACAATGTACGAGGTGCTGTTAAGCGACCTCGCCAGAACGGAGATCCAGGCTACGCTGCTTCACCAGGTAGTCACCGGCGACTACCAATTTGGATGGGGCAAAACCTACCTAGAGGACTGTGCCTTTTTTATACCTCACGCACTTTGGCCAGACCGTCCTGAAGGAAAGGTAACTGCGGGGACTGAGGCCTTATTTGGTCGCGGTTCTTACGATCCAGTGGTGCACAGAGCCACCTACATTTACGGCCTCGCGGGTGAGGCCATGCTCAATTATCCGCCTGTATTTGCCCCGCTGGCCTTTATTCTCCTTGCCTTTGTAGTTTCCAGGCTGCGGTCGTTCCTGGTGGCCGATAAAGACGACCTTCGGCTGTTGCTGATTCCAGTATTTGCCTATGGATCGGTCCTGCTTATGGGCTCGGACCTGGACAATCTTTTGTTCGCATCGTTGAGCATCGCGGTTGCGCCCTTGATACTCATACGGTGCTGCTGTCGGCCCGTGTCTCTAACCTAGATATGTTACTGGTTGTCACATCCGACTTCCGATTTACCCAGACGCCGGATGGCCGGGTCTGGACGCGTACCAGCTACTCGCGTCCTTTTTGGGATCGTTATCTGAAGGTGTTTGACAAGGTACGAATCGTTGCCCGCGCCGAACACGTCGCGCAGGTTGCCCCTGAATTTGGCGAGGTGGCCGGCAACGGGGTAGAGTTTTGCGCCGTCCCGTTTTATCTGGGTCCCTGGCAGTACCTGAAGGTGCGAAGTCGAGTGAGGAAAGTGCTTCGCTCGGTACTTGGTTCCCATGACGCGGCTCTATTTCGCGTAAGTTCTCGATTGGCGGACGAGTTGATTCCACAGGTATGGGAACAGGGTCATCCTTACGGTTTGGAAGTGGTAGGGGATCCCATGGAGTCGCTCGCTCGGGGGGCGGTGAAACATCCGTTCCGCCCTCTATTTCGCCAATTATCGACGCGCGCACTCAAGGCGCAGTGCGCCCGGGCGTCGGCGGTCAGCTACGTAACCGAGCGCGTATTGCAGCAGCGATATCCCGCGGCACGCGACCGCCTCAGCGTCGCGGTTTCTGACGCCGAGCTTCAGCCCGGATCATTCTCCGCGTTTCCTCGGGTATTTACGACTCACTACTCGAGCACCGACCTGGCGCCAGAAGCATACGCGGCGAAGCCCAAGATGCACACTGGCCCGGTTCCCCCTCGCATCGTTTTTGTCGGCTCGCTGGCGCAGATGTACAAAGGGCCCGACGTCCTGCTGCACGCTGTCAGTATCCTGAATCGTGATGGATTTGAGGTCGAGCTGTCACTGGTTGGCGGCGGACGCCATATGCCGCAGTTGGAGCATTTGGCGCAAACGTTGGGCGTAGCGAACCAAGTCAGGTTCCATGGTGAGCTGCCTGGGGATGCGGTACGCGAGCGACTGGACTGGGCCACACTCTTCGTGCTGCCCTCGCGTACGGAAGGGTTGCCGCGGGTGATTGTCGAAGCGATGGCCAGGGCACTGCCTTGCGTCGCCAGTAACGTGGGCGGAATTCCGGAACTGCTTCATCCGGAAGACATGGTGGCCTCGAATGATCCTGAGGGTTTGGCGGCGAAGATAAAGCAGGTCTTGACCAGTCCCGCCCGGTTGAATGAAATGTCCATCCGCAATCTGGCCAAAGCGCAGGAGTTTCGGCCAGACGTGCTGGAGGAACGTAGAACCAGGTTTTATCGCTTTCTTCACGACGTCACTCGAGAATGGCTGGCAGCCCGGCCAACCATGAGCGGCATAGCATGATGCGCGTTCTGCATGTGGTAAAGACCTCCGACGGGGCAAGCTGGGCCGCAAGCCAGGCGGAGGTGCTGGTGCGCTTGGGAATTGAAGTGCACGTGGCGCTGCCCAGCGATCAGGGGCGTACCGTCTCTGCGTGGCGTCAGGCTGGCGCCCATATACATATCGCTGATTTGTCGCTGCCGCTAGGCCGCCCACACCAGATCGCCGATACGCTAAAACGGACCAGGCGGCTGGTGGATGAAGTTCAGCCCGACCTTATTCATAGTCATTTCGTTACGACCACCCTCACGCTACGCCTGGCACTTGGAAGGAACCATCGGATTCCACGTGTGTTCCAGGTTGCCGGTCCTCTCCACTTGGAGCACCTGCACACGCGGCAGGCCGACCTCAGGACTGCGGGACAGGCTGACTACTGGGTCGCGTCGAGTCGCTGCATCGGGCAACACTATCAGGCATGTGGAATAGCCAAGGATAGGCTGTTTCTAAGCTATTATGGCTCCCGAGTCAGGCCTGCGCCCCGATCTGGCATGCTGCGCACTAAGTTGGGATTACCCGCCGCTGCGCGCATTGTCGGCAACATCAGCTACATCTATCCGCCGAAGCGCTTTCTCGGAGAGCGAGTAGGATTGAAAGGGCACGAAGAACTGATCGATGCTCTGGCCATCGTTACAGCCAGGGACCAGAATGTCTACGGCGTTCTGGTCGGCAACACTCTGCCGGGATATGGAGATTCCTACGAACGGACTCTGCGGAAGCGAGCGTTGCAGGCTGGTGGCGGTCGAATATTGATGCCCGGCTATTTCTCGCCGGATGAGGTGCGGCAAAGTTGGCCTGATTTTGATTGTGCCGTGCATGTTCCGCACTCCGAGAACTGCGGTGGTGTGGTTGAACCGCTTTCCGCTGCCGTGCCAGTGATTGCGGCCGCCGTTGGAGGCCTGCCGGAAGTAGTTATCGACAATGTTACGGGGAAACTTGTCAGCGACCGGCGCCCCGAAGCGCTCGCGCAGAGCATTGCTCAGGTGCTGGCGGACCCCGAGCATTGGCGCAAATTATCAACCAGGGGCCGCCGTTTGGTGGAGCGGATGTTTGACGTTAACCGCACGAGCGGGGAAGTGCTATCGATCTACAAGCATATCGTTACCGGTACGCCCAGGCCGGAGCCGTTTGACAGTGAACGCTTCGCAACCCAAGCTACAGAGTTTGCCGTCGTTTGATCGCTTATGGATGCACCCAGACAATGTGGCTGGCGGCTGGCGTTGAAGCGAGCTGTGGACGTCACGGTCGCGTCGGTGGGTTTGCTGCTTGCAAGTCCGCTGATGCTGGCCGCGGCAGTTTGCATCTTGCTGTCCATGGGGCGACCTGTGGTCTTTCGGCAGCAGCGACCAGGCAGGAACAAGGTGCCTTTCATCTTGCTCAAGTTTCGGACGATGAGAAACGAGCCAGACAAGTCCGGCCGGCAGCTACCCGACGCGGAGCGTTTGACCCTGGTGGGACGCATACTGCGCGCGAGCAGTCTGGATGAGCTGCTGCAGCTATGGAATGTTCTCAGAGGAGACCTGAGCCTGGTTGGTCCCAGGCCACTTTTGATGCAGTACCTGGATCGCTATACGCCGGAACAGATGCGACGACATGAGGTGCTTCCGGGGATCACGGGCTGGGCGCAGGTGAACGGAAGAAATGCGCTGAGTTGGCCGGAGAAATTCACTCTCGACATGTGGTACGTCGATCACTGGAGCCTTGCGCTCGATCTTCGTATTCTCGCGAAGACATTGTGGCAAGTAATTACCCGCCGAGGAATCTCCCAGCACGGGCACGCGACCATGCCGGAGTTCGCGCCGGACGAGGCACTCGACCTCAAACGATCACGATGAAAAAAATTGCCATTGTAGGGGCTGGCGGCAACGCGCGCGAGTTGGCGGACATCTTGCGCGCGCTACCCGAATTTCAGGTGCTGGGGTTTCTTGCGGACACGCAGGGGCAGCAGGACAGTCCTCTGCTGGGTGACTTTTCGTGGCCCGCCAGCAATCAGGTTGACGCATTCGCGATGGGAATCGGCGATCCTGCCAGTCGATTGCGGATAGGGCACCTTCTGGCGTCGAAGTATCCGCAGGTTGAGTGGCCTGTCATCGTGCATCCGAGCGCTTACACAGGAAGCGGCGTGGCATTGGCTAGAGGCGTGGTAGTTTGCGTGGGGGCGATCGCAACCATCAATATCGAGGTCGGCGAGTTCTCGCAGCTAAACTTCGGTTGCACGGTGGGGCACGAGACGAGAATCGGGCCGGGGTGCCTGATTAATCCGGGCGCCAATATTTCCGGTGGAGTGCAAGTCGGAAGCTCGGTAATGGTCGGAACCGGCTCGCAGATCCTGCAGTACGTGAAGGTCGGGGATGGGGCGCGCATCGGTGCCGGGGCAGTTGTGACGCGCGATGTACCCCCCGGTGTTACTGCCACGGGAGTCCCGGCGAGATGGAATCACGGTGGGTCGGTTGGGTGAGCACGGGCACACATCAATGTTGAGACTTGCTGCCAAGGCACTGAAAATTTCACTGACCGTGATACTTGCCGTCGTCACTCTTCGATCGGCAACCGCGTCCTATCAATGGCACGACTCCAGCCACTTTAGCCGGGTCATCGTAAACGCAACGGGGGGCATAGAGTCGCGGCCGCGGGAGTGGTTTGCCCAAGACAAATTGGTAACCGATCTCCGCATCGTCGATGTAGACCCTACGAATTCTGCAGCGGCCGAACAGAAGTACACCGCGATTCGAAGCTACCTGGGCTCACTCGGCCTTAGCGTTGGGACCTATGCTTCGGGAATGTCAGTCATCCCGGAGGCCAAGGAATCGTACTGGCCCTGGGCCGTGGTGCCTATTGAGTGGATGCCAGCGACCTCGAAATATAGCGGCACCTGGCCGAGCATGCCGTTTCGCAAGCTTATTGATGTCAGCGATCCCGCAACTCGTCATGGATTACAGATGAATATCAAGCGGTTGTGGGAGCAGTCGCCGGCGCCGGTTCGGTTCATTGACAATGCTGCCATCCACCGAAGTTTGGGCCCTTCGCTGGCCCAGCCTTGGATCGACTACTGCAAAAACATGGAAGAGATTCGCAAGCTGGCCGAGTCGATGAGCTCGCTTGCCATCTTCAATCTTGCGCTTAATGTCGGCGAGATGTCGGATGAGGAGACAACCGAACTGATCCATGCGGTGGGATCAGGAGGCATTCTTCTCGAGATGCCTTGGGCAAAGGGAATTCAGGCAAACCCGGCGGCCACGGAACGAGCGAAGAAACGGTATCGCCAACTGCTTGATACCGGCATGGGGATCATCCTCGCCCCGCCTGGCCAAGGGCCGTCGCAGGAACTTGTCGACTGGGTCAGCACGTGGAGGAAGCCTTCAGATCACTTGTACTTCGCGGGCGTTTTCTACAAGCAGCCGGACCAAAACCTTTTCGGCTCCCAGAAGCCTAAGTAGCCAACCATCAAGCCGTAGCCGCGTCCATAACCTTTTTGACCGCAGCGATCGTGTCGTCCATATCGGTATCTGACAGCGTGGGATGGACCAGGAACATCAGGCTTGTCTCCCCTAATTCGCGAGCCGCAGGAAGACGATTTTCCGGGCGGATTCCGTCGAAGGCCTTCTCGAGATAGATCTCGCTGCAACTGCCGGAAAAGCAGGGAACACCTTCCGCTGCAACGGCCCCAAGAATACGATCGCGGCCCCAACCAGGAGCAAGGCGCTCCGGTCTGAGAAATACATAGTACTTGTAGTAAGAGTGGTAGATATCACCCGGGGGCACCGTGGTGCGCAGGGCGCCAATTTCTGCAAACGCTGTCGTCAGCCGCTCAGCGTGACGTCTGCGGATTGCCACCTGCTTATCCAACTTGCGGAGCCAGACCCGCCCAATCGCTGACTGCATCTCAGTCAGACGCCAATTGGTGCCGAACTGCTCGTGCAGCCAGCGATAGCCCGGCCCGTGCTGCCGCCGGTACACCGCGTCATAGCTCTTGCCGTGATCTTTGAAGCTCCAGGCGCGTTCCCAAAGTTCGTCACTGTTCGTCGTGACCAGGCCGCCTTCGCCGCCCGTGGTGATGATCTTGTCCTGACAGAACGAGAAGGAATTGATGTCTCCCATACTGCCCACGGGCCTAACTCTATATTGGGCACCGTTCGCTTGAGCACAATCCTCAATCACCTTGAGCCCATGCTCGTGCGCCAGCTCCAGAATCGGATCCATGTCGCAGGGCCATCCGGCCAGGTGAACCGCAATGATCGCCTTGGTTCGGGGAGTAATGGCCTGGCGGATCGTATCGACGGTGACATTCTGACTATCACGATCAACATCCGCGATCACCGGCTTCGCTCCTCGCATCACCACGCAACTCGCCGATGCGATGAAGGTTCGGCTCGTCGTGATGACTTCATCGCCGGGACCGATGCCCAACGCGACCAAAGCCAACTCTAGCCCCACCGTCCCGTTGGCCACTGCGACGGCGTGCTTTGTACCTACGTACTCGGCATACTCTTTCTCAAATTGATGGCCTTCCTCGCCCGTCCAATAGTTGATCTTGCCCGAGCGGAGCACGCGCTCTGCCGCCTCGATTTCTTCTGACTCGAGATAGGGCCACGGAGGAAAAGGAGTGGAGCGAACGGGGGTACCACCATCGACCGCGAGCTTCGAAGTTGTGCGGACATCAACGGAAACCGGCACTCGGGACATCAAGACCTCTCCCTAAAGCAACTACTGATTGCATTATGACATTCCATACGCGCTGCGACTGTAAGAGGCATCATCGACCTGAGCGGGAGACCAGACCTGCACTGATCAGGTAGATCACTGAATCTTGGCTTCGTTGCGATACTGCCATTGCGAGACACGGTTGCTAGAGTGCTCCAAGGCACGGGTTAGCCGATTTTACTTGGGCCTGACCATCTGCATTTAGCGCTTCACGAAGTCTGCAACCTTAGTTGTATCAGCGGAAAGTTCTTGCGTTGACTGTAGGACCACGAGCCGGCGCTTCGAAACAAGATCGGCATGTGCTCTGCTTGGCACGTCATGACCGGACATGCTGCTAAGAGCCTGCTTTCAGCAGGCGATCGACAGCTGCGCGTAGCTCCTCAAAGGGGTGGTCGGGGCCGGGAGCAGGTTGCAATCGTCCTTGCCGATCGATGAGAAAGGTCGCCGGGTAACGCGCAATGTCGCGATACAACTTGGGGACATCGCCGCTCATAGTAAGCAGCGGATAGGTGACCGGAACGATTTGCCGGAACTGCCGCTGCAGCTCTGCGTCTTCGCTGGAAATACCGAACACCATCAGTCCCTGGTCTTTGTCCTGTTGATACAAGCGGTCGAGCGCCGGCATTTCTGCCCGACACGGGGAGCACCAAGTGGCCCAGATATTCACCAACACTACCTGTCCCTTGTGATCGGTCAGCCGTTGTGGCTTTCCATCGATGTCTAGCGTGTCGAAAGCAGGCGCCGGTACTCCGCTCTTTGCCAGGTTCCGTTGCTGCTTCCAGCGCGAGGTGCCGTCGCCGATCGGTTTCCACAGCAGCAGCAGGGAGAGCGCGGCCACAATCAAGCCGATTCTCACTATCCAGGGACTGCCTCCCGGAGCGCCGGTAGTAGATCGCTGTTGACGTCGCTTCTCGGATCTGGAGGTCGCTTCCTGCGCGCGCTGCCGTCGCCAACCTATCCATGCCAGGAGCACCGTCGCGAAGAACGGCACCGTCATCGCGAGCGCGGACATGGCGAGGCGAAATAGCCAATCCTGGTCGCGATTCGTGCTGGCGCGGGTCAGCGTCGTGTAGGTGAGCGAATAGAGCCACCGTGCCAGGAAAGGCGACAGGACGCCGATAATCAGCGCCAGGTATTGGAACAGCTTGGTCATGTATGGGCGCGCCTCAAGAACAGACTCTCAATATAGAGAGGGCGCAGCAGGCCCGCAAGCGCAGCGGCAAGAGGTGGCGGCTCGCAAGTGCTCGCGTAGAACGCGAATCCCGCGCCATCTAGGGCATGTATCTAATGGCCTACCCACGCATCTGATCGACATAGACGGGGAGAGGTTTACATGTTCATACGCCTGAGTCGTGCGATGTTTGCGGTTGGTCTAACCATTTCGATGCTCGCGTGTTCGGCTAACGGACAACGCAAGGCGCCGATCCCAGCGCCCAAGCTGGACGCGAAACTCGCAGCCAGCGCAGGTCAGCAGACGGCAGTGTTTGCCGGCGGTTGCTTCTGGGGGACGCAATCGGTTTTCGAGCGTGTGAAAGGGGTGCTGAAGACCACGGCTGGATACTCCGGCGGTTCTGCAGCAACCGCGACCTACAGTCAGGTGACGACGGAAACCACGGGGCATGCCGAGTCGGTCGAATTGGTGTATGACCCGTCCAAGATCACCTACGGGCAACTGCTTAGAATATTTTTCTCGGTCGTCCATGATCCCACGCAGCTTGATCGGCAGGGACCCGATGTTGGAACGTCGTACCGCTCGGCCATCTTCTATACGAACGACGAGCAGAAGAGAATTGCGAACGCTTACATCCAGCAGTTGGACGCTGCCAAAGTGTTTCCATCGCGGATCGTAACCGAGGTCACGCCGCTTAAGGGTTTCTATCGCGCAGAGGACTATCACCAGGATTATGCCCTCCATAATCCTGACAATCCGTATATCAAGGTGTGCGATCTGCCAAAGATAAGTGCGCTGAAACAGCAGTTTCCCGACCTTTTCGTCGAGTACAAAGGAAAGTGAGATAGAGGGCCCCCGATAATACGAATCTCTCGGACGTGCCTGGCGCGCCTTGCTGCAGTGATGCTGCTGACCGGACGCGGTCTCGGCCAGTGGAGAAACTGCAGGTCCCTCGGCTGCGCTCGGGATGACACCTTGGAATGGGCCTCTGCGCCGGGCCATTTCCCCCTTTACACTCGCGGAAACTCTGCCTAACATACTTGCCGTCAGCAAGACATTCGAAACGGTCACGCAACTCGCTGGCTGATGCCCTGAGGGGGAGCTATCAACCAAGACGTATGGGCCCCGCTTTTCCTTCGTGCAGCACCGATCGGGTGCGGCGCGAGGGAAGAGGCTTGCCGCCATTCAGCTGAGCCCAGCACTTCATGCGGCAAAACGAACGCGCGCTCGGTCAGCGAGGCTGCTCTAGGTCATGCAACTCGCTGGAGTAGTGGCTTACTGTTCGCGTTGCTTTTCTTGATTGCCTGCTCAGGGTTCGCCGATACCCAGCCAGATGCGGACTCGCCCGTTCTCAGCGTTGACGACGCGGTTAAGATCGCACTGGCTGAGAACCGTACGTTGAAGATTGTCTCGCTCAACCTGGACGTCCAGAACCAAAAGCTCGCCGCGGATAAGACCCGGCGCTTGCCCTCGTTCAATACCTATGCCTTTGGCTCGGAGCTGCTGAGTCCCATCTCGTACTTCATACCCGAAGGACAGTTCGGCTGCTGCTATCCCGGCATTGGTCCGATTCCCTCACAGAATACCTACCTCACGACTCCCAGCAAGCCGACTGCGACGATTCTGGCGACGGCCTCTCAACCGCTGATACAGCTTTACAAAATCAACCTGTATCTGCGCGGACAAAAGCTCTCGGTGGAGCAGGCCGAACTGCAACTACGCGAACAAAAGGACACCGTCGTCGACCAGGTGCGGCAGGCATTCTACAAAGTCGTTCAAATTCAGAATCAGATCGAGTCGACCCAGGCCAGCATTAAGCAATACGAAGAGCTTGACCGCATCACCCTGCAATACGTCTCAGAACAGGTAGCTCTTGAGTCGGAAAATCTTGAGGTCAAGACCAAGCTGGCACAGGAGCAGCTTTCGCTGCTGAAGTTGCAAGACAAGCAGCAAACGGCGAAAGAAACGCTGAACGATCTGCTCGGTCGCAACATCAACACGCCGTTCCAGACTGCAGCCGTGGCCCCGGTTTCGGCCGACGAAATGGACCTCTCCTCGTCGCAGGCGAAAGCGCTGGCAAACAATCCGAAAGTGAAGGAAGGGGAGGTTACCATCAAGCAAGCCGACAACGCGCGCGCGCTTGCTAAGTCGCAATACCTGCCTGACCTGAACTTCTCGATTCAGTACACGACGCCGATCGGCTACAGCTTCGTTCCCACAAACATCGCAAACGCTGGCTTTGAATTCCGCTGGGAGCCGTTTGAATGGGGGCGGCGGAAGCACGAGGTCAATGAGAAGACCATCAACGTGGAGCAGAGCAAGCTTGAGCTGGAGAACACGAAGGCTCAGATTCTTATCAACGTTGGCGATCAGTTTCGGGCGTTGAAGGAGGCGCGCACCGCTCTGCTGGTGGCCCAGGCTTCGCAGACTTCATCGCGCGAGAAGCTGCGTGAGGTTACTTTCCAGTACGGTCAGCAGACCACACTTCTGCGCGACGTGTTGCAACAGCAGGCGGCGGTTGAGAAAGCTAATTCCGATTACGACGATGCGCTGGCTGAGTTCTGGAGCGCGAAAGCCAGCTTTGAGAAAGCGATCGGTGAAGAATGATTAGTTTCAAATGGCGCCATCGCAGTTGTGCCCTCTTCCTGACGGCCTGCTCTATCGCTGCGCTGCTCTCAGCCGTTGGCTGTCGGGAGGCCGAGTCAGTAGAGAAGCCGCTCACGCCCGTGCGCGTCGGGGTGGTGCAGTCAATTCCAGCTACTGGAGCCAACACTTACTCCGCGAACATTCAGCCCTATCAGCAGGTCGATCTTGCCTTCAAATCCAACGGATACCTCGCGAGCATTCGCCAGGTGAAGGACGCGAACGGCAGGATGCGCAACATCGATCAAGGCGACTGGGTCACCAAGGGAACGGTGCTGGCAACGGTGTCGCAGGAAGACTACAAAGAAAAGTTGCAACAGGCGAATGCCCAGCTTGCACGCGCGCAGGCGAATTATGATCGCGCCAAACCGTCGTTCGATCGCATGTCGGTGCTCTATAAGAACGGGGCTGCGACGGTGTCGGACTATGACAACGCTCAAGCACAGATGCTCGACACCAAGGCCGCCATCGACAGCGCTAAGGCAAGCGTCAGCGAGGCCACCATCGCGCTGCAATATTGCGAATTGCGCGCTCCGTTTGACGGATGGATTGTGAAGCGAAATGTCGATGAAGGGCAGTTGGTCGGTCCGGCGACCAACGGTTTCACCATCTCGGATGTGCGCTCCGTCAAAGCGGTGTTTGGCGTTCCCGATACGGCGATGGAGCACATACGGCTGGGCAGCCCCGAGATAGTGACGACGGATGCTGTCGCAGGCGACTTCAATGGCCATGTGACGTCAATTTCACCGTCCGCCGATCCGAAGAGCCGCGTGTATTCCGTCGAGGTGACGATACCGAACGGCGACAACCGCCTGAAGGCCGGCATGATTGCGTCGATCACAATACGGTCGGGGAAAGAAGGTCAGCAGGTGGATGTGATTTCGCTGGCCGCGGTCGTGCGCAGCCTTAAGCGTCCTGAGGGATTCGCGGTGTTTGTGCCCGACGGAAATGGCGACACGGTGCGCGTCCATACGCAAGAAGTTGAGCTGGGCGCAACCTACGGCAACTCGATCGCGGTGCAGCAGGGATTGAAGACCGGCGATCGGGTCGTCACCTACGGTGCAACCATGATTAAAGATGGAGAGACGGTTCGGGTGATCCAGTAAGGACGCACGCCTTTCGCGCATCGACCACCCCAGAACGCGCAAAAGAGGCGCATTCTGGGGACCCCGGCTCGGCGCGAATCGTCGTGCCCAGATCCCTCGGGGCGCAAACGAGGCGCCGCTCGGGATGACAAATTAACCATGGCACACGTTCACAAGTCGGACGCGGAGTATGTAGCTTCCACGCACAACACTGCGCGCTTCTTTACCGAGCACCGGCAAATTGCCCTGGTTCTTCTGTTGGCGACATTCGTGTGGGGCTGGTACGGCTACCACCACATGCCGAAGCGGAAGGATCCCGACATTCCAGTGCGTGTGGCGTCGGCGCAGTGCAACTGGCCGGGAGCAACCGCAGAGCAGGTCGAGCAACTGGTTACGCGTCCGATGGAGCAGGCTATCGCCCTGAACAGCACCATCAAGGCTCCCAGTCCATCCGATTTTGGTATTCGTTCGATCAGTTTCCCTGGGCAGGCCGTTGTCTACGTGCAGTTGTCAGACAACGTGAACGACAAGAAGGTTCAGTTCGCCGACATCAACCTCAAGCTGCAGCAGCTCAACAATAAGCTGCCGTACGGCGCGGGGCCGATTCAGTTCAATAGCAATTTCGGGGACACAGCGGCGCTGATGCTGACGGTGGCGAGTCCGATCGCGTCGCCTACCGAGATAGCGCTGCGGGCTCGTGTGGTTCGCAGTGCTATCGAGAAGGTTCGCGCCGAAGAGGGCCGCGATGCGCCGCAGCCACGCCTGAGCATCATCTACTCGTTCCCCATGGCTGTATCGCCGAGCCTGGTGCGCCAATCGTTTCAGCAACTGGTGCGCGCCGGCACAGGACCAGGAGGCCTGCGCGACGTTCACTTCTTTGAGGCGCCCGGCTTCGTCGGCGCCGATGTGAATACTTCACTCGATCAAGCTGGCCTGCGCGCTCTCGGCAACAAAGTGATGGACGAGTATGTCCATCGTGACGAGCTTCCGCCGGACGCGTGGCAAACCACCGTCATAGCCGATCCCTCGGAGGCGGACGCCAAGCTGACGGAGATCGCGGGAGCGAAGTATTCCTATCGTCAGCTTGACGACTTCACTGACCTAATCCAGCGCACGTTACAAGGGGTGCCTGAGGTATCGCAGGTCACCCGCTCCGGCGTGTTGCAGGAACAGATCTACCTCGACTACTCACAGCAGCGGCTGGCGCAGTATGGCTACGATCCATCAAAACTTAAGGATGTGCTGAACGCACAGAACATCACGCTGCCTGCCGGCACCCTGGAGGTCGGCACCAAAAACATCGATATCAATCCCTCGGGACTGTTTCCGGATGCGCAGGCCATCGGCAATGTCATCATCGGCGTTTCCAGCTCCAACAGTCCGGTTTATCTTCGCGACCTGGTCGACATCTCGCGTTCTTATCAGAGTCCACCCACCTTTCTGAATTTCCTGACCTGGCGCGATACCAGCGGAACCTGGGTCCGTAGTCGCGCCATTACCCTGGGCATCAACATGCGCTCAGGGCAGCAGATTGAACTTTTCGGCGAGCACGTCACGGCAGCGCTGGACAACGTGAAAACCTACCTGCCCGACGATGTGGTGATGGTCCACACCTCCGACCAGGTGGTTCAGGTCAAGGAAAACATCGACCTCTTCATGGACGCGCTGTACGAGGCCATTGCGCTGGTGGTATTCGTTTCGCTGATCGGATTCTGGGAGTGGCGTTCTGCTTTGCTGATGGCGATCTCCATCCCGATCACGCTGGCCATGACCTTCGGGATGGTTTACTTGCTGGGTATCGATATTCAGCAAGTATCGGTAGCGTCTCTGATTATTGCGCTGGGCTTGCTGGTGGATGATCCGGTAGTCGCAGGGGATGCCATCAAGCGAGGGCTTGCCGAAGGCGAGGCCCGTGATGTCGCGCCCTGGCTGGGGCCGACCAAGCTGGCGACCGCCATCCTGTACGCTACGCTGACCAACGTGGTCGCGTATCTGCCATTCCTGCTGATTACCGGCACGACCGGTGAGTTCATCTATAGCCTGCCGGTCGTGATGACCTGCGCGCTGGTGGCTTCGCGGCTGGCGTCGATGACCTTCATACCCTTGCTTGGGTATTACATTCTTCGTCCCGATAAGCATCCTGAGCGTCCCATCGAAGAGCGCCGCACGCAGGGCTTCACCGGCTTCTACGCTCGAACGGCGAAATTTGCGATCGAACATCGATGGAAGGTCGCGATTGCGTCTCTGTTGTTTCTGGTTGCAGGCGGCTTCGTGTTCCGTCAGCTCCAGACTTCCTTCTTTCCAGACGACGTACAGTATTGGTCCTACGTCGATGTTTGGCTGCCGAACGACGTGAACTTCGAAACTACGGCCCAGGCGGCGCAGCAGGTGGAATCGATCATTCGCCAGCAGGCGGCGGAGTGGGGCAAGAAGCATCCCGATAAGCACGGTAAGCCAGGCGAGATACTCAAGTACGTGACGAGCTGGATCGGCGGTGGCAGCCCGCGTTTCTGGTTCTCGTTGTCGCCGCAGGCGCAACAGCTCAACTATGCTCAGGTGCTGGTGGAGTTGACCGACAAGGACCTCACGCCGGTGTTTGTCGACCAGGTTCAGCCTATCCTGTCGGCTTCGCTGCCGGGTGTGCGAACCGATTATCGCCAGTTGCAGACTAATCCGCTCAATTATCCGGTTGAGATTCGCATTGCCAGCCTCGCCGATGTGAGCACCAAAGACAGTTCGCAAAATATACAGACGCTGCGGCAGATAGCGCGCCAGGTGGAGGACATTCTCAACAGTTCACCGGTGGCGCGAAGAGTGCGTAATGAGTGGCAGAACGAGAGCTCGCAAGTAGCCCTCAGCATCAATCCTGATCGTGCCAATCTGGCGGGCATTACTAACTACGACGTCGCCAACTCAGCCACCGGCGCGCTCAGCGGAGTTCCGCTAACTACGCTGCAGGACGGCGATCGCAACATCCCGGTAGTGGCTCGTCTTCGCATGGACGAACGGGCACGGCTGTCGGATGTTCAGAATTTGTACGTATACGGCTCGCAGACCAATACCAAAATTCCATTGGTTCAGATTTCCGATGTCGGCACCAGGCTGCAAACCGAGCGCATCATTCGCCTCGATCACTTTCGCTCGATGTCGATCTTCGCCTTTCCCGCCGGCGGGCATCTGGCCTCGGAGATCACGAAAACAGCGTTGCCCAAGCTAAGGGAGCTGCAACAGAAGATGCCTCCGGGGTACGGCATGCGAATCGGAGGCGAATACGACAAGCAGCAGGACGGCTTCAAAAACCTGTCGGTCGTGCTTGCCATCTCAGTTTTCGCGATTTACCTCGCTTTACTCTTTCAGTTCAATAACGCCATCAAACCATTTCTGGTGTTCGCGGCCGCTCCGTACGGCGTTGTGGGCGCTATCTTCGGGCTGTGGATCATGAAGACCTCGTTCGGCTTTATGGCGTTCTTAGGCATTGCCAGCTTGATCGGAGTCATCGTGAGCCACGTCATCGTCCTGTTCGACTTCATCGAGGAGATGCATGCCCGCGGCGAGCCCTTCGAACAAGCCGTCATCGATGCCGGCATTATCCGCCTTCGTCCCGTGCTGATCACCGTGGGCGCAACTGTGCTGGCACTATTCCCGCTGGCGATGCATGGCGGCCCGCTCTGGCAGCCGCTGTGTTATGCGCAGATCGGCGGATTGACCGTTGCAACCTTTATAACCTTATTAATGGTGCCAGTGCTGTACTCGATCAGCGTGCTTGACCTGAAGATCCTGACCTGGGAAGAGAAGAAGAAGGAAGAAGGTCAAACCTCCGCCGCTCTGCTGCCGGCTACGCAAACTGCGCATGGGGATTGAAATCGCTCAACAGACTGAGTCCTAAACAACAACTGGAAAGGACGTCCCGAGACACTTTGGAAAGCATGACGTGGGACGTGACAAACCGATGGAATGAGTGGAGCACCCGGCAATTGTGGGATAGAGAAGAATGTCTCACCGCTATAGTTGCCACCCAGCATTCGCATGTAAGTCCCTGATCCTCCGGGCCTTTCAAATTCACGCAGCCATTCAGAACCATCCTCCTCAGCTAACGCGCTGGCGGAACCGTTCTCCAGTGCCACCCGCCATGATTCCAGGAGGACGGATGTTGAGCTAATGACGGATTTGTGCTTTAGCTCAGACTAAAGTGGTACTTGAACCGACCTTCAGTGTTAGAGAATTTGGGTTACAATTAGCACTAATTAATCAAAAAGCCTCTTTCTCGGTATAGAGGAATAACTCGGACCCTCGCGGAAAAGGAACATCATGGCTCGGACGCGTTCTTCGTTCCCCGGTGGTTTGTTTGTCTTTTTCTTATGCTCTTTATTAGCGACGGGTTTGCTGGGCTGCGGCGGATCGGAAAATCGATTTAATAACAATCCTGAGCGTAACCTCACGTCGATATCCGTTACACCCAGTACGCAAACACTGAACGCGACAGGACAAACCACACAACTCATTGCGACCGGTAATTACAGTGCGAGCCCTTTGTCGCAGGACCTAACTACATCCGTCCAATGGGGCTCCAGTGTTCCAAGCGTTGCAACCGTGAGTTCGAGTGGCGTGGTCACTGCGGTTGCTACGGGTGCGGCGACGATAACGGCAAATCTTGCTGGCTTTGTCGGGAGCGCATCGGTCACGGTCAGCGCATTAGGGGAACAACACACGCTGACCTCAATAACTGTTATCCCTGTCTCGCAGACGACGCAGGTGCTTGGGGAAACTGCACAGTATATCGCGATTGGTAACTACAACACTTCTCCGACTACTGAAGACCTGACCAACCAGGTGACATGGGTGTCAAGCGACGTGCGCGTTGCAACTATCGATCCCAGTGGATTGGCGACAGCTATCGGCACCTCCCCCCCCGGCTTCACCACAATCACCGCGATCTCGCCTCCGAGCAGTGGGGTTGCAGTTACTGGAACCGCCACAATGATAGTGGCGTCCAATGGCACAAATCAGCTACCCTCTTTGACCGTCTACGAGTTCGGCCAAGGAACAGGAAATGTCGTGAGCTCGCCTGGTGGGGTCAACTGCGTTTCCGGTAACGACGCGGGTTGTACGGGACATTTCGTGCTAGATTCCATCGTCACGCTCACTGCAGCGCCGGGAAACGCATCGAAATTCGGAGGCTTCTCTGCGAATTGTACGCCAGTCCCCGATTCCTGCACCGCTAAGGAGTCCAATGTTTCGTCCTGCACCTGCCAGTTGAAAATGACCGACAATGCGACGGTAGGCGCAATCTTCAACCCGGGACCGTAGGATGTCCGTAAAACTGAAGGGCTATCAACGCTGGTAGGTGCTTTTCTCGGAGGATCATGCTGATTCCACGCACCGCCAGCGTCAATTCCATTCCCACGGGGGCCCACAATTGCCGTCAGGTTGCTGCAATTGTGGGATAGCGAAGAATGTCTCACTGCTATGTTTTCTGTAGGGAGAATCTTTAGTTTCCACATTTCCCAACCGAAAGGAAATGTGTGCACCCATCCGTGCCACCGTCCGCGCGAAGTCGCGGCTGCTGCTCGCCTATCCTCTCACCTGAATCTTCGAGAACGACAGAATAGCGCGTCCCGAGGTAGGCTGGCCGAAGCTGGTGGCGGGACGAAACGTAGTGAAGATCAGCACGTTCTTGAGTTCCGCCGGCAATGCCTTCATGTCGCCGGGTCCAGAGAGGATGCGATAGTCCTCCACCCGGCCATTCGCGCCGACATACGCCTCAACCACCAAATCGTCGGCATTGGCGAGTCCGGTCGCCAGTTCAAAC
Organism: uncultured Acidobacteriaceae bacterium; assembly: GCA_963846795.1. Classification (GTDB taxonomy): domain Bacteria; phylum Acidobacteriota; class Terriglobia; order Terriglobales; family Acidobacteriaceae; genus CAVVDY01. The sequence continues at coordinate 603,010 of CAWJXJ010000003.1, read as the reverse complement.
GGTGCGAACTGGAGCTCTGGAGGTGTATAAAACACGGTCGGAACATCGTTGGCTGCGGAAAGCTGTCCCGGGTAGTACAGGAAGCTGATGAGCAGCCCGAAGATGATGATGGTGGTGACCAGGCCCGCCGTGGCGGGGACCATGATGGCGTTGAACGCATTCTGCCAATGAACTCGCAGTGCTTTCCAGCGCGGGCGCCGCGCATTTGCTATTTCCTGCGATAGTGCGACCCGCAGCCGCAAAGCCATCTCAGGCGGAGCCGGCTTGCGGCCGAGCGATCCCACCAACTTTTGTGTCTGACGTAGATTCTGATATTCCGCCGAGCACTCCTCACAAGCTGCGATGTGCTCGCTAATCTCTGCCAACCGGCGGCGTGTAACAGCGCCATCCAGATACGACGACATTTGCCGTTGCACCATTGAGCATTTCATGGCAACACCTCGGCTTCCTGTCCTCCCACAGCCCTTGCTTTGGGCAGCTTGCGCCGCCGAGCTGCGCAACTCACGCCGAAGGCCGGCATGTGCCGCTCCAGGCGCTTGCGCAAAGCATCACGCCCTCGCACCAGACGTGACTTAACCGTTCCCAGCGAAGCGCTCATGACCTCGGCGATCTGTTCGTACGACAGCTCTTCAATGTCGCGCAGAATGACGGTCGTGCGATACGGCTCAGGCAAGGCCCGCAGTTCCTCTTCGACGCGCGCTTTCAGTTCTTCGGCGTAGACATTGTCCAGCGGCGACCTACCGGCGTCGATCAGAAAATCCTTGATACCCAGCTCGTGCTCCTCATCGCTTTGGCCCGTGGGCTCGATCGAGGTCTCTTTCAACTTATGCCGGAAGTGCCAACGACGCTGATTGGAAGCCTCATGCAAAGCGATGCGATAGATCCAGGTTTTCAGGCTGGAATCGGCATTAAAGCGCTTTATGCCGCGAAAGATCTTGATGAAAACCTCTTGCGTCGTATCGGCCGCGTCAGAGGGGTCGTCCAGCATCCGGTACAAGAGACTGTAGACCGGCTGGTTGTACTGTGCGATCAGCCACTCGAAGGCCGCTTCCGATCCAGCCTTCAACTCGGCCACGATCGCGGCTTCCTGCGTGCGGACCCCCATCGCACTTACGAGGTTGCTCAATGTTGTAACTCCCGCCATGTATCTCACGGCGTCAACCTCATGATAATGAGTTCACCACCCCGTAACAACTGCCGCGGCCTGCCCGCAAGGCGTCGGCGGCGAGTCCGCGGGCACTTCCTTGTGCTGTCGACACCACCGCTCCAAGGGACGGTCACGTATTTAGAACCCACAGGACGAGAGATTGTTCCCAGTTTCGGCTATCGCGGGGTCGGCGCCGATTCCCATATCGGTACCCGGCGGGTCGCCAGGGTGTTTTATTTTGAGGCAAATATCTCTGAATTCGGCTACTCTGCTGGGTAACCCCGCACGCAAACTTGTGCCTTTTCAGGAGACCCCATGCCACTTCTCCGCCGAGTTTGTTCTCTGGCCATCTTCTTTTTATTAGTCGGCCTTGCCAGACTTCACGCAGGCGATTGGGCCGCCATCGATCCTGCCGAATTGCAGATGAAAGACCTCCCCGAGCAGCCTGGCGCATCGGCCTTGGTTCTGTTCCGTGACGAAACGGACGATGATCTGAAGCATGCCCGCTATGTCTATGAACGCATAAAGGTGCTGAACGAAGCGGGTCGCAAGAACGCTGACGTGCAAATTCCCTATCTCAAGTATAAAGGTGAGGGGTTCGGAATCACCGACGTTCAGGCCCGCACCATTCACAGCGATGGCACGGTCGTCGAATTCAAGGGCAAGCCTTTCGACAAGACGATTGTTAAGCGAAAGGGACTCAAGGAGCAGGTGAAGGCCTTCTCGCTGCCGGATGTGCAGGTGGGAAGCGTTTTGGAATACCGCTATACCCTCGACTACCACTCGCACACCCTGTTTCCACCGCAATGGCTGATCCAGAATGAACTCTTCCAGCGCCGGGTACACCTCCGCTTTGTTGCCTACATGGACATGGTGCAAACCGGCCACAATAACGTTCGCTCCGGAGTCGCTTACAGTTGGAAGCTTCCCAAAGGAACGAGCGTCAAGTTCTCGCAGGGTCATGTCTATGACCTTGAAATGACGAATGTCCCGGCGTTTGTCGAAGAAGAACACATGCCGCCGAGCGAGACTTTTCGCTACTCGGTCAACTTCTACTATGGGGCAGGAAGCGATGCTAACCGGTACTGGTCCGAAGAGGGCGGTTACTGGCGCCAGGCGGTGGAGAAGTTCATAGGCAAGAAAGGCGGAATTGGCGATGCGGTTGCCAAGGTCACCTCGCCCTCTGATTCTCCCGAAGATAAGGCTAAGAAGATTTACGCCTATGTTTCCGCTCTGAACAATCTCACGTACCAGCCCGAACTTAGCGATAAGGAAATCAAGGCGCTTGACTACAAAGAGCGGGGCGCCGATGACATCCTGCGGCAGCAGGCCGGGACCCGGGATGAGATCACGTGGCTGTTCATAGCGATGGCGAGGGCAGCAGGAATCCAGGCGTATCCCATGTGGGTGACGAATCGTAGCCGCGGCATCTTCGACAAGAACTACCTGAGCACCGATCAGCTTGATACCTATGTCGCCATAATCACGGTTGACGGCAAGGAGGTGTTTCTCGATCCTGGGACCAAATATTGCCCGTACGGACTGCTGTACTGGCCGCACAGCGATACCGAAGGTCTGCGCGAAGCGTCAGGCGGTATCAGCATCAGCCGAACTCCGCCTCCAACCTATACCGGCGCAATTACCAAGCGGGTCGGCCGGTTCAATCTCACCGACGACGGCAAGCTGGACGGAATTGTTGCCGTGGCCTACATCGGCCAGGAAGCGCTGCTGCGGCGACTTGAGGGTTCGAGGACGGACGATGTGGGCCGTACCAAGATGCTGGAGGACGAGATCAAGGGTTGGCTGCCGTCAAATGCCGAAATCTCCGTGACCAAGGAACCGGACTGGCAGGGTCTGGGAACGCCCTTGGTGGTGGACTATAAAGTCTCGACCCCTACGCTTATCTCGGGCGGCAAACGGGTGCTACTTCCGACCGACATTTTTCAATTCGAGCGGCCGGCGATGTTCACTCTCCCGGAGAGGCAGTATCCCGTATACCTGGATTATCCCAGTCGCGAGATCGACGACATACATATCAAGTTGCCTGACAACCTGCAGGTGGAAAACCTTCCCGCCAGCCAGAACGAGAGGACGGAATATGCGCTTTACAAGCTCGAACGAAAGCAGGAGAAGAATGAGTTGATTATCGAGCGCGATTTCGCCATCAACACTTTTGTCTTCCAGCCGACAGAGTACAAGAGTCTCAAGACCTTCTACGAGAAGATCAAAGAAAGCGATGAACAGCAGGCATTGCTGAAGCCGGTGGCCCATGTGGCGCAGAATTAACGTTTCTTCAACGATGATGGGCAGCCTGCTCGTTCTCGGAGCCGGCCTGCTGCTCTGCGCCTCACCCTCATTCGCCAACGCTCCCGACTGGGTACAGCAGGCAGCGGCCAAGGAGCAAGGGAAGTATCCCGCCGATGCCAACGCAGTGGTATTGCTGAACGACATCACCATGGTCGTGACCGGGCCCGGGCAGGCCGAAATGAGCCACCGGCGAGTGGTCAGAATCCTAAGGCCCAAAGGAAGGGATGAGGCGACGTTTGGAGTGTATCTCTCTGCCGGAGAGAAGCTGCAATCGCTACACGCCTGGAGTATCGATTCCTCCGGCAGACAGTATGAAGTGAAAGAAAAGGAATTCTCCGACGTCAGCCCGTTCTACGGAGAACTGTACAGCGACGTGCACTATCGAGTTGGAGAAGTACCGGCGGGAAATCCCGGAAGCGTGATTGCTTTCGAGTATTCCGTGAAGAGGAAGCTGTGGATGAATCAGTGGACGTGGTCTTTCCAGGAGGATATCCCTGTCGATGAGGCTCGCTTCACCGTACAGTTGCCGGGCGGCTGGGAATATAAGGATAGTTGGGCGAACTATTCACCCGAGAAGGCATCGGCAGCAGGAGCCAGCCGCTGGCAATGGGTATGCAGAAATGTGCCCGGCATCCCCGACGAGAAACACAGTCCAGGCAGGCGCGCGCTTGAGGGACGCATGGAGATCGCACTCTTCGAGCCGGGAACGGGCCCCAACCTGGCGTCCTGGAGTGCCATCGGCGACTGGTATTCCAAGCTCACAGCCGGCCGGCGCGATACCACTCCGGAATTGTCAAGCAAGGCGCAGCTGCTTACCGCCGGCGCCGACAGCTTCGATGCCAAAGTTCGGGCGCTGACAACATTTCTGCAAAGCGACGTGCGTTACGTCGCGGTTGAAATTGGCATCGGAGGATACCAACCGCACCCGGCCGCGGACGTCTATCGATTCCACTATGGCGATTGCAAAGATAAGGCGACGCTGCTAAGCGCGATGCTGAAAGACGTGGGCATCGACTCTGACTACGTCCTGGTGAATACGCACCGTGGAGTGATTCAGCCGCAAGCTCCGTCAACCGAATTCGATCATGCAATCCTGGCGATTGTCTTGCCCTCGAACACACCGGCGGGGAAGTACCGCAGCACCGTCAAGACCAAGTCGGGCACCGAATACCTGATCTTCGATCCAACCGACGAGTACACCCCGGTGGGAGAACTCAGGACCCAACTGCAGGACAACTACGCATTGCTGGTTACCGCTTCGGGCGGAGAGCTGATTCATCTGCCTCTGCTACCTCCGGACAGCAACCGTCTCGACCGCGAAGGGAAATTCACCTTGCAAGCCGACGGTTCACTCTCTGGCAGCATCACGGAGCGGCTTACCGGAACCCATGCCGCACGCCAGCGGAGTACGCTCGCATCCAAGAGTGAAAATGAACGCAAGAAGAGCCTGGACGAATGGTTGGGAGCGTCACTTAAGAACGTCAGCGTGCAGCAACTGAATTTCGCTGACCTTGATGCTCGTCAAAAAGATCTCACCGTGAATTTCCAGATGAGCACTTCCGGCTACGCTCAACGCAGTGGGCCCTTGGTGCTGGTTCGCACTCGTATTCTGGGCGAAAAAGCACTCGACCTGGATTGGGCGAAGCGTAAGCTTCCGGTTCAACTTGCAGGCCCCACGAGCGAGAGCGATACCTTCGAAATCACCTTGCCCACCGGTTACACCGTCGACGACCTTCCCGAGGCGCAGTCGGTCGACGTAGGTTTTGCAACCTACAAAAGCAAAATCGAGGCCAGCGGATCAACGGTGCGATACTCGCGCGAGTACGTGGTGAAAGAACCTTACGTTGCAATCGACAAGTTGGGCGATCTTCACAAACTCGAGAACGCCATCTATGAGGACGAAGCGGCGACCGCAGTGCTGAAGAAAACGCAATAATAGCCGTTATTGCGGCGTAGTTGTTGTCGTGCTTCCGCTCGGCTTTGCCGCGGGTTTCTTGGCCTTCTTCTTCGAAGTCGACGCAGGTTTTTCGTTGTCATCCACTACCACCTTCTTCACCGGAGCGGCGTTCGCCTGCGCCTGTAACGTCCGCACCTGGGTCCGAAGCTGCTCCAGTTGCGACTGGGTCGATGCGCTCAACTGCTCAAGAGCGTCGCCAAAATTGCGGCGAATACTATCCAGACTGTCGAGCTGTTGAGCTAAGGCTTCATACTCGCTCTTGGGTCCGAAGGCGCCGGCTGACTCCGTCAAAGAACCCATAACGTCGTATAGGGCATTCAGGTTTCGGTACAGCTTGAACTCGGCCGCCAAATTCTGCGGGCTTGAGCGGACATCGGAGATCATGCCCGGAAGCGCCGAGGTCAGGTTTCGCTGAATCGACTCTGCATTCGACTCGGCCTGGCGCTTCGAGTTTCCGTCGGCTTTCCACTTTTCGATCCTCATCTGCGAGATCGCAATATTCGTTGACGAACTCATCGCCTGCAATTGATCCAGCTCGGGAAGCACGGGTGTCATCGAGTAGCTTCCCACAGGCGGTTGGACTGCCGGGCTCGGCGCAGTGACCGAAGATGCTGCTGGTGCTTGCGCCAGCAACGCGATCGAAGCCGAGAACAGCAGAGCCAAGAGGGCAGGGAATCGCATGAACTTCCTCCAGGCCAGAGCCGGTTGATGGCGATCGAAAATGGCAGGTATGCTCACGAAGATAATTCGATGCCGCCGCGAGCACAAGTGGAGCGCCCTTGGCTCAATGACCGGGCAACAAGCATCTCAGGTGCTCCCACTGAAGCTGCGTCCACGTTTGACTCCGCTCCTCCGCGTGCGAGAGAATACGAATGGCGCGTTGGTCAGCGTCGTCCTTCCTTAGAGTGGGCCTGTGGCGCAGCTGGGAGCGCGCTTCCATGGCATGGAAGAGGTCGCCGGTTCGATCCCGGCCAGGTCCACCAAATTTATAAACAACTCCGCGACTGTCTACTTTCGGGATGACCCGATTTGTGTCACTGTTGAGCGCGTCCCGGCTGGCCGGGAAGGTCGCCGGTTCGATCCCGGCCAGGTCCACCAAACCCATGAGCTGATGTACACCGTTTACATTCTGCGTAGCAAAACGACCCACAAATTCTATATCGGGTGCACTTCCCGCCTCAGTGAGCGTTTGGAAGAACGCCAGCGTGGTCAAACGCTGTCGACACGCGGTCGTTATCTTCGTGGTTCGCTGCTGAGAATTACTGGCCGGCTTCACCTGAAAACAAACTCAAAATTGTCCGCCTGCACCTCCGCCTCCAGATGCTCCTCCACCGAAGTGGAAGCGTTCGCCTTGGGGTGGTGCGCTTGGAGCTGATACCAGTCCCAATGCGGAGGAGGTGACATTCATCCACTCTTTGTCCTTCCCCGAAAGACGCGCAGCGGTGAAGCCACCGCGAATTCCGGTGGGACCGCGAGCCAGCCAGCGTTGGAGGAACAACGCAACGCCGGTCAGCACGATGCCCAGAAGCATCGGGTCCCAAGGGTGCCGCGGCCAGCCGAGATAAGGCTTGTTGGTGACAAAGGTCAGGATCGCGACCATCCCGCCAACTGCCATCACCAGGCGGCCCTTCTGGCGAATCCCGCGTGCCAGTATAAGCGGCGGCAGGCACCAGATCAGCACCCACGTCATCCAGTAGAACCAACTCGGGAATTCCGAAGCGGGTCTGACGTCTCCGATAAACCACCGAGCGCGCAGGGTCAACGACGAAAGCTGAAGGTTGAGGGCGAGGTAGATGCCGAGCCAGAGGAAGGATTCCGCAAGCGAATAAGCTCCCTTGAGGTAGTCGAAGCGATGGCGGGAGCGCAGCGCGATGACGCATATCAGGCCGATCGCGTACGAGACTACGATGATGATGTGCTGCGCCGGGCGCGACGACGTCCAGTAGTCCGGCACCGAGCCGATGAAGATCATTGCGGCAGGAAATGCATACCAGAGTCCGAAGCGGTACCAGATCCACAACGAAAACACAGCCCCGGCGGCTGGAACCAGAAAGTGCAGTCCGCTTGCCAGCGGCGGATATCTGCCGCTAATTATCGCGAGCAGCATTCCCGCGCAGAGCAAGACAACCGAGCAGACGGCGAGCGCTTCCTCGATTCCATAGCGATGTAGACCGAATCGCGAAACCGCGATTTCGGCAGCCCCATAGCAACAGGCAGCGAAGAACAAGAGGAAAGCGCCGATGGTTGGCTCCGAATCCCGCGAAAAGAAGGTAACGAAGAACAATCCGATGGCGGCGCCCACGACAACCACAGTGAAGAAGAAAAAGACCAGCCGCAGGAAAATGTTGGTGGTACGTAGCTCAGAGACGGTCTCCGGCTTCAGCCGCTCGTACTGTTCTTTGGTGATCAGCCCCTCGCCCGCCCAGTCCTTCAGGAGGGCGTGGGCGCGCAGTGTCTCTTCGCTTTCTGCGGCGTAGAGTCTCATGCCCGATCTCCGAAGCGGCGCGCAATCCGAACCAGCGCTACCAGCATTGCAATTGCGGTAACGACAAAATAGAGCAGAATAGTAGTTTCGTCACGGATGCCGCGAATGAGTATCGCGCTGAAGCCCACGTAGCCATAGACCGCGGCGTAAGCGACGAATACAAACTCCCGACTTTTTAGGCCCCAGGCGAGAGACGCGATGCAGGCGACAAGCAGCGCTAGTGACCAAAACCAGTAACCCTCGCGCATAAACACGCCCGAGAGCACTGCCCAAAAGAAAACATTGGCTGTGACGTTCAGATAGGTGCCGAAGAAATGCGCCTTCACGCCTCGCTGATGAAGAAGCTGCCCGCTCATGCCGATCACCGCGCAATAAAGGAGGGCGCATTGGCGATACGTCGTATCCTGATGTGATGGCCAGTGCGAGATCGTCAGCCCAAACCAGCCGGCAAGTGACGACAGAGCCAGCGACAGCACGAAGCGGTTGTCGAAACGATAAGCCAGAAAGAAGAACAGGACCGCCGTGGCTAGCAGGTAGAAGTCCCATTGCCCGGAGAGCACGTGGAAACGGTTCTCCAGGTAAGCGAGTTCAACGCCCCACACCAGGCTGCCCAGATAAAGCACGTAGTCGAAGATTGCTGTCGGTGTGGGCGTTTCCGTCGCCGACCACGCGGACACACGCGAGAAGCAGTACCAGAAACACGTAAAAAGAATTGCAGAAAGAACCGCCAGGACCAGAACGTCACCCAGTTGTTTCGACCAGGTGGTAACGGTCCAACCGAGTCCGGCAACAAACGCCAGCACACCGGCGTAGAGAAGAAGGTTGAGTTCAAGAAAAACAGACGTGGGTTCTCCGCGGCAGAGGCTCGCCAGATATGCGTGCTGCTCCGGCGAGATCGCGCCTTCTTCCTTCCAGTGCTCTAAGCGGGCAAGAATGGTCACGAAGGTTTCATTCTCCTGTGACAGCTACCCGGACGCATCAAACGCCGGTGCCACTAGCTCGTCCTGTGACTCTACTCATCGTACATTTCGATGGGCTGGCGGCGCTGAAAAATATGTCAGGGATATGCGAGAGAGAAGGAGAACCGATCAGTGCAGGTTGCAGGAGTTACCGCTTGGGAAAGAAACTCACTAGGAGGTTGCAACGCAGTTCTCGGCCTGCATGATGACTGCGGGACGCCGCAGCCTCAAAATCCGGTGTGGAAGACAAATAGCCGAATATTGGACGCCACGATAAGTGTGTAGACCACGCAGACCAACCAGACCGCCGCGACTCGTTTCGTGTGTTTCACCCAGAACGCGAGTATTAAAACCAGCGCAAGCACAGTCAACTTTGACTGCCATAATCCGAGCTCGCGTACCAGAGGATTGAGTTCCAGAACGCCAGGAACTCTCAGCGCCATACGAGTGGAGACTAGATCCGCCGCTTGCAACAAGCACAGAATAAGGATGGGAGTGTTTTCTCGATCCAGCTTCATGTGATGCCGTGTCGCCTTCTTCAATGATTGGTATGGGAGGAATGCGCTGGTATGCGGGTACCTGGCGCAGCGTCGCTCCATTGTCTGAGGTGGCGCCGATAATCGCAAGCCACTTTAGGCACAACTCGCATAGCACCTAACGGTAAAATTTCACTGCCAACGCGATCCCAGCAGCCTACAATCGGCCTGGCCCTCGGTTAGGAGCGGAACTGTCTATGGAAACTATTTTCCGAAGCTGGGATCTTCTAGGGCAAAGCTTGGTGGTCTTGAAATCGGATAAGCAACTGATGTGGCCGCCGGTGTTGTCGGCCATCTTCTGCCTGGCTGCGACGGTCACAATCTTCGGCAGCGGTCTGCTCTTCGTCTTACCGCCGGGACCAATCCCGCAGGATCCAGCGCAGCAAAAAGTGCTGTGGCAGCAGATGGCGCCATTTCTATTTCTTTTCTATTTCGTGACCTACAGCATCGCGATCTACTTCAACGTGGCGCTGGTAAGCATCGCATCCGATCGCTTGGCAGGAGGAGATGCCAGCTTGAACGACGGGTTGCAGCTCGCATGGAAGCGCAAGTGGAGCATCTTTCAGTGGGCTCTACTCTCGGCAACTGTCGGGATGTTGTTGCAGATGCTTGAGCGCCGTCTGAAATTCCTTGCACGATTCGTCGCCAGTATCATCGGTCTCGCGTGGACACTCGCCAGCTTCTTCGTCATTCCTCTGCTGGCCGCTGAAAACATAGGCCCGGTTGAGGCGCTCTCTAAGTCGGCGCACATTTTTCGCAAGACTTGGGGCGAAGAGGTAGTCGGCGGCTTCAGCTTCGGGCTGCTTTTTTCCCTGCTTGCCCTTCCGGGTTTATTGCTCCCGATGTTGGCGGTCCGGTCGGGTCTTGGCCCCGCTGCAATGTTAGCCAGCGTCGCCGGCATGGTGATCTACTGGTTGCTGCTGGGAGTCATCAATTCCGCCGCGCGAGGCATCTTCGTTGCCGCGCTCTACCGCTACGCCAATGACCAACGAGTTTCCGTTGGTTTCAGCCGTAGCGATCTCTCGAGCGCCTGGATGCGCAAAATGGATTGAACGCTCACATCGCGATTCCAACACAGCTCTCGTTACTGGCGTGAGACGCGTGCAAGACAGCAACCAGATTCGACCGCTCGCTGCAAGCCGTCGCTTGGGAGACAACCGCTATTGCTCATTCGAAGTGTCAGGCTTTGTTGGACGACTCGCGGAATGAAGAGCCGCGGTCTTTTCGATCTGAAGCCGGTCGCGAACCACTTTGATTTGGCTGGACTGCAGGGTTAGTTCCTCCGCTGCAGCCAAGTCTGGCTCCGATGGAACCTTTCCTTCGAGGATGGCGGTTCCATGCTGGACGGTCACGTAAATGGAGCCGCCCTCAATAGACTTGAGCCTCTGTTCAATCTGTCCTACGAGTTCAATATCGGAAAGCGGAGTCACGGGTGCTGCGCCGGATGTTTCTTTCGCTGAATCACTCGCAGCAGTCGTAGCGGGCGAACTGCCGTGCTTGCGAATCAGGTTACCGTTAACTGCCGACATCCCGACCAGCACCACGATGATAGTGACGATTGCACCAACCGCAATGAAGACACTCGTTCTGGTTCCGGACCGGAAACTCTTGCGCTCTCCATCGCCCGATTCTACGTCGTCAGTTAGATAAGGCCGGAAGACAATCTCTTTGGGCTCTGGTGGAGTTGGCTCGACGGGATTCGCGGAATCTTCGGCGGCAGACTGCTTCGACACTTCGATGGATCCTCCGCGAACCATACGATGAGCCGCTACGGCCGCCAGAATCCGAGCGACATCTGAGTTCGAATCGGCAGTAGCCGAAGCAGGAACTTCTGGCGCCGTGGCGTTGGCAGGCTGCGCCACATCCGCTGCAACGGTGTCTGTTTGGCTGGCGTTTTCGGCATCGCCCACCTTCGCGGCGGATAGGTGCCCATACTTGGCAGCAAACGCCGGTGCAGCAACTGAGAGCTGCGAAGGCTCCTGCTGCAGGACAGCATGGGCCCGAGCTGAGGCTAAGAACTGCGCAGATAACGACGGAGTTGTAGCCTCTGATGCCGACAGAGTCTCATCAACAGCCGCCTGTCCCGGAATGTGCTGCGCCGATCCCCGAGGCTGCCAATAGCTTTCCTCCATTTCACCGACGAAGCGCACAAGCGCAGGGAGATCCCTCTCCAACTCGGAAAATTGCTCTGCGTTCGCGTTCTCCTGCAACCTGCACGCCCACGGCAACCAGGCAGACGCGTTTGGCCCGGGAATATCTTTTGGCTGCTCTTGAGCGGCTTCGGAGAGAAGTTCGCTTACCGCCGCTTCGCGCAACCCTTCCAAGGCGGTCACGCGAGACTTCAGACGATGGCTGATCGTCCCGGCGTTTAACTCATCTGCAAGTTCCAGCAGCTTTCTGAGACATAAGTCCTTGTTTCCTGTTTCGGCAACTTCAAGCTCCCGGATGATTCCTTCCAGAGACTGGCGATCGGCCCAGTCGACGTCGGGGCGCTTTTCGCGAACCAAATTTTGGACGGCGTCTGCATTCTGGCGAGCCTCAGTCAGGTTCTGAATAAATTGCTCCCTGGAAACTTCCAGGCCTGCGCCAAGACAGTCCAGGCGTCCTTCCAGAACGCGGATACTGTCGTCCAGTTTTGCCAACGCAGATAAAAGTGGGGTCGACATTCAGAGCTTCCGATTCTCAGCAGATCAGGAAAATGTTCTCAGGCTTACCGACCGAGAGCCAGTTGTCAACGGAGAGGGACTTGCCCCAAGCCTGGGCGCGCTTTGAGGCAATGGGTCCTCGGTCGAACACCGCGAGAATTATTCCTCAATGTAGTGGATTCAATCATAGTCCTCAGGGTGTCACGTGGAAAAGCAATCTCTGGCACGTGGAGCGCAGGAGAAAAAGCTAAGAGTGAATGGCCACGTATCTGAAAGCTTCGTTTTCAATCAATCGGCTTGCGGATGGCGCCAGCCTTCCAGGGGTGAAGCTACTCCCTGCTTCCGGCCTTCAGGGGTTTCTCATTCCGAGCCCATTCGCTAGTGGCCGAGCGGGAGTGCAGCTTCGAGCGAAAATAGGTGTAGAACAGCCGCAAATAGCCGATGCCGGTTTGCCTTATTTGCAGTTTAGACTCGCCATTCGTTCGGAAAACGAAGGTTATCGGTACCTCAACGACTTCCAGACCGCGAGCTGCCGCCACGATGAGAATCTCCGGCAGAAATGCAAATCCCGGGCTTTTGAACTCGATCTGCCGCAATGCTTCCATTTTGTACACCCGGAACCCCGAAGTGAGGTCCAGGATACGTTTGCCCATGAAGGTGTACATGCAGTGATTGCCTAGCTGGCTGATGGCACGCTTCCATGCGGGCGTGCCATGTTCCGAACTCTCCTGCAAGCGACGCGAACCGACTACGATATCCGCATTACACTCGCGCAGGCGCGCCAGCAAACGTGGAATCTCTTCCGGACGATGATTGAGATCAGCATCCATGGTGACTACGAAATCAGTGTCACTAGGAATTGCATCGAAGCCACGTCGGAAAGCCCGTCCCAATCCGCTGGGTTGCTCGCCATAAAGAACTTCAATTTCAGATCTCTCCCGGGAGTAGCCTCGAGCGATGTCCACCGTGCCATCAGCCCCTTCGATGACGTAAATCAGTTTCCATAGTGTTTCAGGAAAAGAGTCGAGAGTCCGCACCAGACGCTCAGTGAGCGGTCCGATGTTTCCGGCTTCATCGTACGCGGCGATTACGACGGCGACTTTCATAAATCAACGGGATTGTTCCAGAGTAAGGCTCTCAGCTTTGGCGGTCGATAGCACTATAGCACTATCAGGCGAAGGAGCTACATCTAGATGCCAACGCTTGATACTTGCCACTAGCATCATTTGGCCAATCGAGCACCGCTGGTGACTTATCAAGTATCTTTTTCGTTTCTCTACAGCAATTGTTAGCAAGACCTCAGCACAACGGCGGTATATTTGCAGTAGATCTCTTGAGTTCTGTGGAAAGGAAACGTAAGCGAGCTACCCTATCGCTTACACATCGTATGCCCGTACAATTTGCGCCGTCAGCTGTAGAAGGTGCGCTGGACAACCGCTTTATTGTAGGTCCACAAATTGCCGTTGGCGGCCAAGGAGCAGTTTTCCGGGCCCGAAGAACCTCACGGACAGACGGCACGGCAACCGACGATGTAGTCGCGCTGAAGTTGCACCTCTATCACACCCAGGACGTTCGAGCCCAACGCGAGGTCGCAGCGATGGAAAACATTTTCCATCCGGCGTTGGCGCGAATGGTTGAAAACGGCTCTTGTGAAGTGGCTGGAAGACGGACGCGATACGTCGCATGGGAGTTCATTGAGGGGCAGACGCTCAGCCGGCAGTTGAAGATTGGAAGGCTGGAAGAACACGAGGTACTGGCTATCGGCCGTGATGTTTCCGCCGCAATCGCGGAAATCTGGTCGCAACGCATCGTTCACGGCGACATCAAGCCGTCAAACATCATGCTTCGGGATTCCGGCGGCGCAGTTCTCATCGATCTCGGCGCCGCAAGATATCTGGCCCAAGACAACAGCCCTGCCGCCCGTGAGCCCTTTGGAACACGTGGGTACTTTTCGCCGGAGCAGGCCCGGGCAGCGAAAGGATTGTCTTGCGCGTCGGACATTTTTTCCCTTGGCGTGGTCATGCTGCAATCCTTACTCGGACGACATCCCACGGATTACAGCCAGGCCGCCCTCGCCGCAGGCATACGTGCCAGTGAGATGAGACTGGCGGTAAGCGCAAACCTGCTGAGTGAACTCGACAAAATGCTTTCGTTGCGACCGATAGCGAGACCAGAGCCGGCAGAACTGAGCCGGCGATTTCAGCGCATGTATCAAAGTGTGGAGGGAATATTTGCAATGACTTCCACTGTACGCTCGCACACCGTAGAACCCGCCTTGGATGACATTCCAGCGGAGCAACTCGCCGGCGATTAAGACCTTCAGACCCGCGCGTGATTGAACAGCAGCAGACCTCACGCGCGGCATTTCAATCACCGCTTATCGATCCGATACAGAACCAGTGGCCCGCTCGCGAAAACCTTCGCCGCGACCTGTTGAATATCACGTTCATAGCGAGTGTCACCATAGCTCCAGATGTAGTCGTAATCCCTTGCTACCAACCTCCAGTCTGGCTCTGTGTCGTAGCAATGGTCCCAATAGCCAGGCGGCGTGTACGCGTCATAGGTGATCCGCATCGGCGTTTGTCCGGGAACATCGAACAGGTAAGGCGCGATTGCTCCCCGTCGTATGACTGAATACGCCCAATAATGGATGTAGAAGTCGTCGAGCGGATCGTCGTCTTTGCATGTATCCACGAGCGGAAAAAGCCTGCTGTTTCGAGGAAGATGCTCAATCCCCTGGTTCATAACGGCACTTTTCACCGACTCAGACCGGAATCCGGTCGAAATGTCAAACACCCGCACTGCCACCAGCGCAACGGCAAGTACAGCGATCCACTTGGCGCGACGCCCCACCCGGAGCACGGCCAAACTGAGCAGGCATAGCGGCGGCAGCAAGCGCACGTCGATGTCGAAGCTTTCCCCCCATCCATTCGGAAGCGCCAGAAATATCAGGAACAGCCCGACAGCCGCCATCAACCAGCGCCAGTTGACGCGAAGCTCGCGATTGCGAACTAAAGCAACCAGCAAACAAAGCACAAGTCCACCGAGAAAAATATTCTCCAATGTTGCGTCATAACCCCCGGTGGGCACCGTCTTCAGTGCAGCGAATTTCTCGCTGATGGGCCGCATAATTACGCTGCTCTGCCGTGAAAGGCCCGGGTGGGCCCATAGAAAAAGCAGCGACGGCGGCGCCAGAAAGCAGGCGAGCCTGAACAGTCCTCGCCAATTCAATCCGCTGAGTTCGTAAAGCACGAGGATGAATGCCGCCGAGGCGAAGCCGAGTAAGTGAGCCAAGTACGTGGCGATGCAGATCGTGGCGAAGATCGCTGTTCGCAGCACTGAAGGCTTTCGCGTATACCAGACCCAGGCACCCAGCATGACAAAACAGAGGGTGACACCGAGTTGATACTGGGTGAATCCCCATAAGAAAAGGGTGTAGTAAGAGAGCGCACAACCGAGCAATGCAAGTTTAATTTCGGTACGATTCGCCTGCCACAGGAACCACGCCACAGCGATCGGCAGCAGGGCTGTATTCAAGATCAGCAGAAGCTTCCCTGCCGTTTCGACTGGCAAAAACTGCTGCAGTGCAACCACCACGGCATCCCAGAGGATGTAAGGGTAGGGCTTCCAGTCCGCCTGGTAGTACTTAGAAAACGTAAATGCCGGATCGTGGATGTGGCTGAGGACGAAGGCCCGCGCAAGGTGGTTTGGGTAGTCAAGCAGCGGCGGTTCATGTACCACAAAGAAGGGCACTGCCAGCGAGGCGGTTAGAATGATGAAGGTCGTGATCCACAACGCGTTGCGTTTCGTTTCGTCTCGCATCGTCCCGGGAAGGCCTGTTCTTCGACGTATGTCGGCGGTTCGCGTTCAGTGAAGACAGGATACAGCTTGTCGGTAAACTGACTGGTGCCGGTCACACCACATCAGAAGACAAATACAGCCAGGATAGGGCCCGTTCAAGACTCAAAATCATCTGGAAGGGATGCCAAGCGCACGCGACCGACCCTGGGGGTAGCCTCGACAGGCACCTCTTCCCTCAATTCAAATGAATTGCGGGAAATAGGTCAGCGTGCGAATATGAAAAAAAGGAACTGTGCGGTGTTTGGTACGTAATTTTCGAAAGCATGAAGCCACGATGGGCGGACTCCTCTAGAGCGTCTATCTGGTTTAACTGCGGGTAGAACTGGGCGCAGTAGTCGGGAGCGAGCAACGGGCAGCGACACAGTAGTAGCCTTGAGCCTCTTTCGGGTTTCCGGTTCGTTCCTGCGAGCGGCTAAGAACCTTCCGGTTGCTTAGAGCGGCGGTCAACAATCTGAAGCTCGATGTTGACGCTGTTTCATCCCCGACGAGCAATCGGATACGTGGAAAGCAGTGTTATGTCATCGCCCTTTTCTTCTGCCTTGACGAGGCTTGAGGAGAGCCTGCAGACCATCCAAACCCAGAGCGAACGTCTGCGCGCTGGCGGCGAACCCGACGTGGAGCAGTTGCACCGAAGCCTGCTCGATGCATATAAGCAGGCGGCCGTATTAAGCGATCTGGTCAGAGTTCAGCTTCCCAGGGTCAGCAAGGTCACTCACGGGAGTCTTGTTCAACTCATCCAGGAGTTCAAGAGCTTGAGGCAAACTCAGCGGCGCCGCCTCGAACTGTTAGCGCTTGCGACGGAACTACAGGCTGGCCGGGTCCAGCATCAGCGCCTCCGTCGTACGGAAGCGCTGAACGAACTGCGACTTCAGGCTGTCCGGGAATTGCTTGAGCTGGCGACGTCTCAGTTCCTGGAAGAGGTTCTGCCAGGCCCCAAAGCCGGCAAGTGGATGCATTGGGCGCGCGGGCTCCAGGAAAATGCCGATGCCGCTATTCTGCAAATCTTGCGCCAGGACTTTCCTGCGCTGGAAGAATTCATCGCTGAGATCGACGAACGTCATTGGGTATCCGGCGGAAATCAAGTGACAGACTTCTCCTCAGAAGAAGAGGAAGAAGCAACCAAGATACCCGCTCCAGAGCCGTTGATCGCGCCCCCACACGGACAAGTGACTATACAGACGGCTGACCATGACCGCTTAGCCGTTGATATGCTTGCCATGGTTGCGAAGGTACTTCATGCAGTACGAAGCTTTTCACAGCCGGAAGAAGATCTATCGGCTGGGGCCTCTCGAAGATCACCGAAATCTCAGACTGCACAAAACATTGAATCGCAGTTCACCCGCACCGGGTCTGGCAAGGACGAGGCCCAGGACACTCCCAGATGGGTGGTCCCTCGCAGCGAAGATAGACCCACGTTTCAGCGGTCAGGCAGGATCGAAAAGAAACATATAGATAAAGCCGCCGCTCACGATTTCATGAGGGTAGTGAACGCTTGGCGGTTGGATGATGGGCAAGCGCGCCAGCTTTTAGGAGTTTCCCGAGCAGTGTTCCGTCAGATCCGGGACGGAAAGCACGTCCCCCTTTCACCGGACAAGCTCGCAACAGTCTCTCTCCTGGTCGCGATCTTCAAGGGTCTGACGGTGCTTTACGGAACCAGACGCGGAGACCGATGGGTCTACCGCCCGAACTTGAATCCCCTTTTCCACGGAACAGCGCCCTTGAAGTACATGCTCAAAGAAGGGGTGGACGGGCTGGTGAAAGTTCGCCAGCTGGTAGGTGTCTGGTCGGGATACATTACCCCCAACGGAAAAGGATAGAAGCCGCACCCGCCTCAGATCTGACTCAGTTCCTGCCGCTTACTGTGGCGGAGAAAACTTGACCTTGATCTCGGTTTCAGCTTGAACCGCCTCTCCGTTTAAATAATAGGGCTTGTAACGCCACCGCCTGACCGCATCCACCGCAGCCTGCGTGAGCAGCGGATGACCGCTGACAACTTTCACGCTCTCCACACTGCCATCTTTTCCGATCACAGCACTCAGGACGACCGTTCCTTGCACGTGCGCCTGTTGAGCCTGTGCCGGATACACCGGCTTCACGCTCTGCAGCAACAGACCCTGCGTAACCCCGGATGACGGCGTCCCTTTTGGAGCGCCTAGCTGCGGTTTCGCAACCGGAGCCGCGACCACGTTGGAAAGCATACGGTTTGGTGAACCTGCGAGAGCTAACTGTGGTGCGCTGTCGGGTCCAGTTGACGCTGATCCGCTGCTGGCTTTCGGTATGGCGGTCGGAGTGCGAAGCTGACCATCATCCAGCTCAGCAGTCTTCTTTGCTGGCTCAGTTGTAGTAGGAGCAGTTTCCTTCTGTTTGGACTTGGAGTTGTCCGCCGGCGAGTTTGGGTTCGCAGCTTGCGCCGCTGGCACCACGCTGGAGTCTTTTGGCGCCACAGTACCCTGCGTCACCTCTATTCCCTGACCGCTGATCGGAAGAACAGTACCAGCGTTTGCATTCTGATCAGGAACGCTGGGGGCTGCGGCGCTTACCACATTGTTGGCAGCCCGGTTACGATGCGACCGCCAGCCCATTGTTCCTAACGTGGCAAGCACCAGCACTGCCACCGCGGCTCCGGCGACAATTGCCGTTCGCTTGCCCTTGAGGTTGTCCGTAACTTTGATGGCCAAGCGTCCTTCAGTACCCGACGCCTGCTTGGGCTCGGCCGCTTTCTCGACTGTGTCCCGCTTCTTTCGACCCGGCATGCGACCAACCGACGATTTCTTCTCGCGCAGCCAGTCACCGAACGAATTCTCCTCGTCATCTTCATCGACCAGCAGCGGAGGCATCTGCAAGGGAGGAGGAGGAGCAAAGAGTGTGCCCGCCGCCGCCTCTACGCTCTCGGTGACCACGATGGCATCCGGCGCTCCGGGAACCCACATATTCGGCTCCAAGTGAGCAACGAAGTCGTCGAGGTGTGGAAATCCATTGCGAATACTTTCGACCGCCTCGGTATCCTCCGGTTCTCTCAGGCTGTAAGCCCACTCCACCCACTCATCAACTGCCGGACCGGGCAAGGGCGCCGGCATCCCGGTTGCATTCGCCTGGTTTCGCAACTCCTTGACCGCGTCGTCCCGCAATTGATTGAGCTGGCTGACCCGAACGGCCCGGTGGTGTACGATGCTCCCGCGCTCCAACTCAGCCGCCAAGGTGCGGAGACGTTCGCGCAAGTCCTTCTGAACGTTGTCGAACCTTGCCCTTTCCGTCTTCGGCGCAGCCGTCTCAGGCATAGGCTCAACCTGCCACATGCCCGGTTCCAGGTGAGAAACAAAGTCATCCAGAGCTGGGAATGAGCTCCGCAATATCTCCAGGGCCTTCGCGTCTTCGGGCTCCTCCAGTGCGCACGCCCAATCCACCCAGTGGTCTGCTACAGGTCCAGGAAGCAACGCCGGTACCTTCTTGGCGCCGGCTTTGGTCCGCAGCTCTTTGATCGCGGCGTTCCGAAATTGGCTCACTTGCTCTACGCGAGCGGCGCGGCGATGCACCACTGTTCCCCGCTCCAACTCAGCCGCCAACTCGAGCAACTGCGATCGCAGGTTACGAACCTGAATCTCCTTATCTATCTTTTCCAGGACTGCATCAAGTTCCTGTCTGTTCTTCCACGTTGCTCCGGGCTGCTCCGCCGAGACCAAGGAACGCAGTTTCTCCCCGGCTTCAGCCGCCATCTTGATTTCAGCGATGACTTCTTTGATGTCGATCGATTGGGCGGCTTTAAGATCTGTCCAGCTCTCAAACGGCAGGACAAGAGAATTGTCTAAAGAGGCACGGGTTTCCTGTGCAATGGAACTCATAACGATCTCCTAGAACGCAGCCGGTGCTTCAACCCGCCACATTTCGGGCTCCAGATGAGTAACGAAAGCGTCGAGTTGGGCAAACGAGCTACGTAGAGTTCGAAGTGACTCAGAATCTTCCGGTTCTTTCAAGTTAGAAGCCCAATCCACCCACTGGTCAGGTTCAGGCCCAGGCAGTGAAGGGGGAAGTTCTTCTTTCTCCGCTAGACTTCGCAATTCCCTGATCGCGTTGTCACGGAGTTCATTGACCTGATCGACACGAGCTGCCCGTCGGTGGACGGCGCAACCGCGTTGCAACCCGGCGGCGAGATCGAGCAATCGGGACCGCCGAGCATTAGTCTCCCGGTTTTTCTCAATGGTCTCGAGCAAGACCTCCAGTTCATCCCGGGTCTGCCACGATGCGTCCGGTAGTTCCGAAGACACGAGCGAGCGCAAGTTTCGAGCAGATTCCGCAGCCGATTCAAAGTTTTGAATGAGCTGAGCAGTATCGACGGGTTTTGCAGCCTTTAGATTTCCCAGGTTCTCCTGAAGAACGGATAATGTCTGGTCGAGAGATTCACGGGTAAAGTGCCACAAGGAACTCATGCTTTAGCTCCTAAATCAAAGTCATGTTGTCGGCACTTCCATGCTTGTCATGGAAGTACACCAATGCTCGCCGACTTATGCTCTCCCAGCAGCGCAATTGGGACATGAATCGGAAATTTATCAAGATAACGATTTATGTAAACTACAAACTCTTTACCGTTCACACTCTGCAATTCGCGATAGCTTTTAGTGACTTAGGAGTCGCTTGTGGTTGATCCCCAAACATTCCTGATTTATTAGGAAAGCCTGGCTCGACTCCTGGCGGAATTCGCGCTACGAGGGTTAGCGGAAAGACCGCCCTTGAATTGTGTTCACCCAAACTACGCTTTCGATTGCACGTACTCATTGGCCGCTATCGCAGCGGTAGACTGCCAACCAGACGCCGTCACCGGAGGCAACTTATCACCCGCGGCCACAACCGCTACTGGTGCGACACCGTAGACAGATCCTGCGTTCTGCTCTGCCGACCCGTTCGAACCCGCAGAACCATTAGCCGATCCATTTTGCGGAACTTCTCCTGGCACCCAGTAAGCAAGTTCCATTTCGCCGGCAAAATGTTCTACGGCAGGGAAATCCTTCCGTAAATCGGTAAGAGCAGATGCGTCCTTGTCATCCTGCAGATTGCACACCCAGTCCAACCACTCGCTGGCGCCGGGGCCGGGCAGTTCTTTCTCCTGCTCTTGTACAGAAGCTTCAGCTCGCAATTCGTTGATGGCTTGCAATCGCAGATTGTTCAGTTCTGTGCTGCGAGCCTGGAAGCGATGTTTCACAGACCCAACTTCCAGTTCGGCGGCCAGGCCCAGCAACTTTGCGCGTCTCTCCTGGTTGCGCTGAATTGCAGCTTCCAAATTCTGCACCACCTGCCCCAACGATTCCCGATCCGCCCACTTCACATCCGGACGCTCGGCGCGAATCAGATCACGCAGGGCCTCCCCATGCACCCATGCGTCCGCCAACATATTGTTCAGCTGTTCGCTATTGACTTCCAATGCGGCTCCAAGCTGATCGAGTTGGCTACGGATGTTCTGCAGACTCTCGTCAAGTCTTCCTAATGCAGACGAAAAAGGCGATGACATACCTATTCCTTTCGTAACTCTACTCTTGCTGAAATTCTGGCAACCTCCAGGACAGGTGCTCAGAACACGACTTAAGTGTAGGGTTAGCGCATCCGAAATGCAACATTTTCCGACAATGGGTAATACCACCTAAGTGATACGCGATGGGAGGCTACTAGCGGCCGCTTCAGTCAGGCTAAAGCGAATCCCACTCGCGGACAGGGCACGGGCACCAGGGCGTCCAGATTTTTTGAGAGAATAAATGCCAGCGAACGGTTCTCACTTCCGCGGTGAGTAGTTCGACCAGCAACCCAAGAACTCTCGCACTCTCACTACTGCGCCGATTCCTCCATCCAACATGTAGTTGAGTGGCTGACTCCCTCCAAAAAGGGGATTCATATTCGGTCGCCGGATCCATGCGTCCGCTTTCTTACTGCCATAGAGAACATGCAGACCTTTGTAGATTTCCGTTAGCAGAGAAATTCGTGAGCTCTCGTGACGTGCAAGGTTTGCGTGGTGCCCGTTTTTCAACTGGCGATGCACGCCGCGTGAGATTCCAAAGAGCTGTCGGGCCTCACTATCGCTCAACCGCCATGCACTGGTCACCTTGAGAAAGTCTGCGAGGGCCGGTACGGGATTCACTCTTGTCTTTTGCTGGGAGGAGGTTTGGGACCCTCTCCGCCAGAAGGGCATAGAAACGAGGATACGATCCAACATAATGACCTGCCACAAGATGCAAGATACTTACCGGGATTGAAACCAGCATAACCAGCGCCGGTCTCAAAGTCTATGGCTCATAAGCAGTGAGAAGCTGGCCCATTTCGGAGACGGAACCACCTCCCAAGCAAGGCACTTTAATGACCTGGATGAGACCTATGAAGATGAAGGATGATTACCCAAGAATGGTTACTTCTGGTGTTTTGTCACGGTTACTGAAGGTGGTATGCTTGGCACGTGGAAGCTCACCGGAGAGCACATGCAGCCACTTACCGTTCAAGCTGAATCTGGCCTCGATATCATGAAAGCTCCTGAATCCGTCTCGCAGCTTGGTGTACGCAGACCTTTGCTGGAGGAGTTGGTTCTAAAAACCATTCATGTTTTGGCTCCCCCGACATTGGTGGAACTGGCGTCCATCATGTGCCTCTCGTATCACGTCGTAGATGACCTATTTCGCCGGCTGCGCTCAGAACAACTCATTGAAGTTACTGGAATGGTGAAGAATGCGCCGCAGATCGGTCTTACTTCACAGGGCAGATCACGCGCATTGGAGTTTCTGGCGCTGAACCACTACGTCGGTGCGTCACCCGTATCTTTAGCGGATTATGTCGAACAGACTCGCCGCCAGAGTGTTCGAAATCTGGGGGTATTGCCGCAAGACATTCACCGCGCCTTTTCGCATCTCGTACTCGATGAGCTAACGCGCACAAAGCTGGGAACGGCGCTTAATTCGGGCGCTTCGATCTTTTTATATGGACCTTCGGGAACTGGAAAAACTGCCATCGCTACGGCAATTCCTAGAGTGTTTTCTGACAACCGCGTCTGGATACCCTTTGCAGTGCAGATGGATGGGCAAATTATTACGGTGTACGATGCTCATCTTCATTCCAAGATTGATGAACCTCTTCCCGATGATACGGATAGGCGCTGGGTGCTCTGCCATCGGCCAACCGTCCTGGTAGGCGGTGAGCTGACCTTTGAAATGTTGGAGCTGCAACTGAACCCGATTACCAAGTTCTACACCGCTCCGGTACAGATGAA
Source organism: uncultured Acidobacteriaceae bacterium (assembly GCA_963846795.1). Lineage (GTDB taxonomy): Bacteria > Acidobacteriota > Terriglobia > Terriglobales > Acidobacteriaceae > CAVVDY01. The sequence continues at coordinate 579,876 of CAWJXJ010000003.1, read as the reverse complement.
GGCCAACAACGGCGTGCTAATCATCGACGACTTCGGACGCCAGCGCCTGCGTCCCGACGAACTACTGAATCGCTGGGTTGTTCCGCTTGATCGCGGCATCGATTTCCTGAGCTTGGCGGGCGGCAGAAAAGTTGAGATTCCATTCGAGTTGTTCGTGGTGTTCGCTACCAACCTTGACCCTGCCGCGCTGGCAGATCCCGCGTTCCTGCGGAGAATTCAAACCAAGATCAAAGTGGGAGCTGTACCTCCTGTGCGTTTCCATAACATCTTCCGCCAGGTTTGCGATGAATGGGGGATGGAGTACAAACGGGACATGGTCGACGAACTGATCACCATCATCAAAGAAATTGGTGAACCGTTACGCGCTTGTCATCCCCGCGACATCGTCAACCAGATTCGGTGGTCAGCACGTTATGCGAACCGAGAGCCAGTCCTCGACAGCGACTCTGTGCTCGCCGCTGTCGATGCCTATTTCGTTTCCGAGGACTCGGATGAGGATAGTTCACAGCCCCAGCCGACTGAATACAATTAGCCGACGCAAACCACGACATCCGTGGGGCGCTTTGGCCGCGGGACCGCGTTCCTATTCTTCTTGTGTCCTCTTGCCTGCAAGTCGTCCGTGCATTCTTACAACGACGCACGTGGGAACCGCGAGCACTGATAAGGTGCGCAGGACCATGGTCTATAATTTTCCCAATAAAATGAGAAATTTAGCGGTATCGATTCTGTTGATGTCTGCGGCCCTATTGGTTCAGGCCCAAACCCCGCCTACAACGCCTCAGGAGACTTGCAAAAAGAACATTTCCTTTGCCGTGGCTGAGGGTGGGCAGCCAGTTCCCGATGTTCCCAAATTCGCTGCCAAGTGGACAAGTAACAGCCAGAAGCAGCATGCCTATCCGGGTTTATGCTTTTCGCAGATACCCTCTTCAAATCTGACCAACTATATTGTTGTCTTGTCATCTTCCGAACGAATGTTCGAAGGTCTCGTTCCCTCAGCGCACACCTACACCAGCGCCACGCCGGCATCGGGGAATACGGCGGCGATCAATAGCTATGGAGGGACCTGGAGCTACGCCTACGTTGGCGTGACTCCTCCAACCACAACCAGTACCTTGGACTTGGGACGCGATGACAAACCCAAATCGTTATACGCCCGCGCCTATAACCAGGAGGGGCATGTCATAGCGCGCTACACGCCGGCGGGCGGGTGGTTCACACGAGATAAGCTCCTGGAAAACATTGCGGCGGCTATCAATGGCGACACTCCTCCGCCAGGGAAACAGAAGGCTAACGCGGCAGCGCTTTCGGTGTACTACGTCAATTGCGATGTCGATGCACCTACACCCCAATCGGCTTTGGCGGCCGCATCTGCTGCGCCCGCACCCGCACTTGATCCTGCACCTGTGCAGCCCAAGCCGGCGCCGCCTCCGCCACCAACGTTAGAAGTGTGGTCGAATCCGACCGGAGCTGACATCTATCTCGATGGCAACTACGTGGGAAAGACTCCGTATTCCGTCATTGTGCCGCCGGGGGAGCACACCGTCATTCTTCGCAAGAAGGATTTCGGAACCTATGAACGCAAAGTGCAGATAGAAACGGGAAAGCATACAGTGGGCGCTTATCTGGAGCAACGAACTCTTACGCTGCAGTGACCTGTCTAGACCCGAACTTCCACATCAGGCTGTGATTGAGATCCGCTGACGACGGGGCTTTCCTTACTCCAGCCCGGCTCTTCACCTGGTGAGAGGAGCAGCGCCAAGATGCGCTTGCCATCTGACTTGGGCAATGGGATCAAGCTGCCGATTCCGATAAACAGATTCACTTGAGCGAAACCTGGCATGGCGCTCCACAACGCCGAAGCCAGCAACAAGTTAACCAGCGGGCCTGAGAAGGAAATCAACGCGTTGGCCCACCGCGGACCGGATTCGCGTCGCACAAACAGCCCGATCCATGAGATCCCCACTTGCTTCACCTTAACGCCACAAAGATGCGCTGCTGCAATGTGTCCGCATTCGTGAAGGATCATGGCAGGCAAGCCCAGCAGCATTGCGGAAACCATGGCTATGAGTACTGTCACGTGACGAATCCGCCTCCTCGGGCCGGGCGCCGCTTTACTGGCACTCCCGCTTAACTTCGGCTGTACGCTTCGCAAGCTTTAGAGGTGACACCGCCGAGATGGGATGAGATCGGATTCCTAAATGCCGGGTTGCCTCATCAACCGTAAGTCTGGAGGCGGAACGTTTTGCAGTTTGCCGCCGTGCGCTCTTGGTTGGGTACGGGATGAGGATTGCAGGGCTACAGCGGCTGCTCAGCAGCGAGGTGCGTAAGGTAAGCGGGAAGCGTTTATTGAAAGATACTAATCTGCGCTCGACAGGCAAATCGAATTACTTCTGGCCTGTACGCATATTGGACAGTGTTCACGGGCGGAGTTGTCCAGCGAAAGCGCAGCCGGGCTCCCAACTACTTCAAACTGCACTCAGGATGTTTGTCGAACTCCGTCCGTAGTCCGGTCAGGTCGAAGGTGCTGGAAGCGGGCACACCCGTCAAGAATGGCGTGAACTCAAGGGATATAGTTGGCGCACTGAGCAGGATTTGCAGAAATTGGATGCGTTCCGGCTCCGTCTTGCCGTAGTAACCAAAAGATTGGATGTCGCCATGAGCTACCCAATTCGTCGATTGCTTATGCGCTCCGGCGGTCATCTGCAACGTCAGCGTTGCCGAGCCTCCGAAGGTTGAGTATTCTTGCTGGGTTAGAATGCCGCCGGGCGAAAACGTGATCTCGTGCGCGATTTTCTTGCCCTTTTGCTGGCAAAGTACGCTCAAGACCGGGAACCTGGACTGGCCAGAGCCCATCAACACATAAGCTTTCTGTGCCGTCACGCTCAGCGTGGTGACGCCCTTGTCGGAGCTCACGTGCACGTCTTGTCCAAAGAGGCAGGGCGAGCACAACCCACAGGCGATCGCCCCAGACAGCAACATGGCTCGCACCATCTTCATATCGGCTCCTTGCCGAATCCGTAAAAATATTCAGTCTGTGTTCGAACAGTTCAGGATAAGCCCCGCGGTCAATGCCGGCACATGAAGGCCTGCACACAACTCCCTGTTGGGCTTCCGGCCACACAAGGAAAGCCGGACCGGACATTGGGAATTTTCCAGTTGGCCTTGGCTCATCGGCAAGCGCGTGCTCGATTGCCGTTCCCCTCCTTGTTCCAGGAAAGGCATCCGACCCTGATTGATGGTGTCTACCTTGCCGGCATCGATGTCGAGTAGCGTGACCTGCGCATCGCCGAAAGCGGCCAGAACAACGCCCAGAGGTAAGCCGACGTGGCCACAGCCGCCAACGATGACAATGTGATGGTCTCTATCCATTACGCCTCCGCCTCGCGTCTACCAGAGTTCACCTCGACATAGCAGCATCAGAAGGACAGCGTTAGCTGTGACTTATTCTGAGGGAACTTCAACTCAATCCCTTTTGCCTTATTGGCCGCCACGGTCGCCTGCACATCCACTGCACTCATCGGAATGGTGCGGCGCGCGCCATTTTCCACCACCTGCACCGAATCAGAGGACAACAAGTACTCGCTTGATTCCAGTCGGTCGCCATTCGACAGGATAAAGATGGCCGGAGGGCCAGGAGCAGCGGCTGTCTTTGCGCCCGGCGTGGTGTCCCCGGACTGAGCGGCCTTCGTCTTTCCTGCGGGTGGGACATTGACGATGCTTGGGGCCTTGGCAGCGCTGCCCTGATCGGCAAGGCGTGAAGCCAATGCCGACGCCGCATTCGGAAGCTTCTGCGGAACTATCGGCAGCCGCCCATATTCGATGCTATTCTGGCCCACCATCGCAGTCCCGAACGCCAGAAGGACTGCCATCACTCGAAGCAAACTTGAACACATAATCGGCCTACTTTCGACACCGGCAGTAGCTAGAGCGCAATCGTCAATTGACAGGTCTGATCTACCAGGTAGGTCAAACCTGCACTGACAATAGCGATAGTCTCGCGGCTAGGCCTGAGACTTAGCCACTGCTGCTGGAATTTGCTATGAGCGCTGACTCACTTTACACCAATTTATGCTATGGTCAAACCACTTAAGTGTTAGGTTTCAACCTCGAATTCGCTGGAGTTCAGGTGTTCGTCATAGCGAAAATCTTGTTTGCCATACCTGAATTTCTTCCGCTAGCGGGACTTTTCGCCTAAATTCCTGATTTCGCTGACAGTTATAGCTACATTCGCCTACTGCAAACACCTAGGAGCGCATCAGGCGATCACGGTCAGCAGTGCGCGGGCCTCAAGGTTATTGATCCGAATGGTTCGCCGCCAGGTCTCCCAAAAACCGGACCAGCCCGCCCCATCGATGGTTCACGCGGAATCCATGCTTCGAGAAAAGTTGGCCCAGGAAGAAGTTGGTGGTCGCGCAACGCGCTCCTTCTGCGGCCATGCGCACGCAGAAGTCTTCGATCAGCGCTCCGCCAAGGCCCCGGTTCATGAGCGGATTGCAAACCACAATCCCGTCCATATACACGACCTTTCCCTGCTCCCAGCGGTAGCAGAGGCCGCCCACAATTCGTTCCTCGGAATCAATGATGATGAGGTGCCGGTCGTTCGCGGTAATGCGCCTCGGGTAGTCGGTTTCCAGGATCAAGCGATAAAGTTGGCCGAGCTCGACCGGAGTGATCGGTTTCCGCACCTCATAGGAGTTACCTGCCGCGTCACGAATAACAGAACGAACAATGATCCGCTTATCCTCAGTTGAGCCAACTTGCAAAAGCTCAAGCTGCTGGTACCTGGAGGCATGCGGGAAAACCATCCGGCTGAATACTTCCCGATCCTCAGGATCGCTCATCAGGTCTTGCAGCTCAGATAGTTCCTCGAGTTGGCCTGGTCGAGCCCCCGGATGACCGAGACGCCGTGCAACCAGGCGGTCGAACACCTCGTGGACGACTCCGCCGGCGTGCGCAAAATACGTATGCTGGTAAACGTAGTAGCGAAAGGCCTCGTGAAAGCGATCGAGGCGGTACAAGTGAATCATCTGGATGACCGCTTCTTCACGGGCTGCGTAGGTGGCGGCCTGATTCACTCGCTCCCAATCATGAAAACGGTGGACGGCGCAGAGCACCGACATGGGGACGTACGGACGCGCCGCCAGCGCTGCGCGATATTCGGCAAGCGCCTCGCTGAGCACTTCGGTGTCGGTCGTCTTCTCCGCGTTCGCTAGCGCGTTCTGCAACTCGTCAAAATAGGTGGCGGCTCCGCTCAGCCCTAACACCTCGATGCCGGCATCGAAGATCCACGCGACCTGCAGTGTGCTGCGACTCTGCGGGTACAGCGCTTCGGTTTGGCCGTAGAAATTCCGCAGCAGCAGCTTGGCGAATTGCAATGGTCCTTCATACGGCCGCCAACCTGCCAGCGAAAGAATCGTGGTCGATTCGTGGAAGTCAGCATCGGGAACTGAGACATTGGCAGGCGTGATCGAACCGGGAACGATGCGGTATCCGCTATGCTGCCAGGCGCGTAAGAACACCGCCATGGCGCGCACGAACAATTGCTTCCATGCCCACTGCTTCGCGCTGGTGTTTCGTGTGTCCTGCTGTCGTGACAATTCGCGAATTCGATCCCAGGCAGTGAAATCGTTGACGTACGCAATGGCGATCGCGCCCAGGTCCTTGCGCCAGGCGCCCACCCGCGGAAGCGTCCGAGGGCCGAACGCGTGTCCCGAAAGTGCCTTAAGCCATAGGATGGTTTGCCTGACGTTCTTCTCTTTTTGCAGCGCACCCCCCACAACGAGAAGCAAATCGAAGTGCTTGCCGTCGACAAGATTGATGCCTACCCGGTAGAGGCGTAGCGAATGATGCGACAGCATCAGGGAGACCCATACGCCTTGCTTTGCCACCGACGTCCATTCGAAACGATCTTCGCGAAATGCGTGTGTGATCGAGCGCAGCAGGAAGGTACGGTCCAACAGCACGGCACGGAGCCGCTTGCGCTCGGAGTCCGAAATTCCGAACGGAAACACAATCTTGTCTTCCTCGGGCGGGAGGCTGGCGGCCGCAATCCGGGAAAGCGAAGTCTCGCGCCAGGCGGTGAGTTGATTCAGTTGTCGTTCGGCCGCGCGCGCCAGCGCAACGTCTTCGCCGAACAGTGCCCACGATGCGAGCTCGGCCTCGACGGCGGGGTACGACTCGCGATCATGGCGCGCGAAGTCGGCCAGGAGCTGAAACACACGCCGGAACTGCGTTTGGCGGGCGGGCGGTCCAGGCCAGTCGAGCTGAGTTCGATAACTGTACAAGCGCTGACGCAAGGCCTGCAGTCGCCGTTCTCCATGGCGGGCCCCAGCGATCGCGGCGATACTCGATTCATCAAGAAACGTCAGACCCGAGTCGACAAATGCCGGCAACGCCTTGTCGTAATCCCCGGCTGGTGCATCCAGCAGCAGCACACGGTAAGCGCACACACGTACCGCCTCCTCCGGGCGATAGGCCAGCGCTTCGAGCCTCCTGCGGATGACCGATCTGGTGATCGCATTGCTGTCCACAAGAACTTCTGCCAGGCGCTCAATCGCGCAGGTGGCGTCAGCCGCGGTTGCAAACAGTGCCGCCACGCACAGCACATGGATATTCCGCAGCCGGTCGCCGCTAGAGAGCGATTCCGGATTCGTAGGCGGCACGTTTGCATCCACGATTGGCGAGGGCAGACGTACCCGATCCTCCAGGCCGCGTAGCGGTAAATCCCAGCCTGGCTTACAAGGAGAAAACGCCACCAGCGATGGATTTCCCACCCACAGTCGTGGTTGGCGCGCAAACAGCCCGAGGTCCACGGTTTTGTCCTGCAGGCGGTATAAGAGGTCGCCGACCCGCACCGCGCCATGCGCATCCTGCCGAATCGGCAGAACGGCGCCGGTCTTTTCCACCCAGAGCTCCCGCTCTCGCGCCACAATGTCATCTTCCAGCAGCGCCATGTCGCGGTAAAACCAGCGCGGAATCAGCACCCGCAAGCCATCGACCGTCAACTCCACCTGATTGCGACGATAAAGGGTCTCGATCACCTCAGCGAAATGTTCGGTGATGATTTTGCGGCGCAGCGATCCCTTGGGTGTGAGCTCGTCCCGCTCCAGCTCGAAGTCACGATCGAGCACAGCGAAGCGGACCACGCGCTCATAGGGCGCTAAGCCGACATTCACCGAGCGTACGATTTGTCCCAGATACTGCTCAAGTTCCTCATCGCTGCGCGTCGCCAGCACCGGATCGTCGCGGTTGGGCACAATCAGCAGCACATTGTGATCGCGGTGATCGCCGACCAGAAACGTGCGACGGATGCCGGCTACGGAAGCAAGACGTTGTTCGATGCGCTGTGGTGCAATCGTCTGGCCGCGGCTGTTCTTGTAGATATCTTTCAGGCGATCGACGATCTCCAGATGACCAGAGGAATCGACGCTGAAGACATCTCCCGTAGGCAGCCAGTAATCTTCGTTCGGATCGATTGCAGGCAGCGAGCCGGCGGCGGCATCGTCATCGAGGTAACGCGCGACGTACGGACCAGCGATGTGGAGTTCATGCTGGGGAGTGAACCGAAGGCGCATCCCCGGAAGTGCTAAGCCGACGCTACCATCTACATACTCACCCGGCGGCGTCATGGTGATGCCGCCGGTCGCTTCGGTCATCCCGAAGCCGCTGCAAAGCTCCACCCCGCGCCGCTGGAAGAAACGGAAGACCTGCGGATCGAGAAAGCCCGCGGCCGACACGCCCCAACGCAAACGGTCGCCAACCGTCTGGCGAAAAGCGGCCCGTTCGCCACCAGCATCCAGCTCCCGGTCCATGGCGTCCAGACACTGCTGACGGATCTGCGTCCAGCGCACCGGCACACCGATCAGTCCGGTGGGACGCACTTGTCCCAGCGCCGCGATGAGGCTCTCCGCGGTTGGACTGCCGGCAAAGACGTACGTGCCTCCCCAGTAGATGGCGCCGAGCATCTCGAAAAAGCGCCCGAAGGTGTGGAACAGCGGCAGATAGCAGAGCAACACCTCGCTGCGGCCAACCGAGGGCAGCGCGGCGGCACGCGCGAATCTCTTGCTGACCAGGTTGTACTGGCTGAACACCACTCCCTTCGCACGCCCTGTGCTGCCCGATGTGAACATCACAGTCGCCGGCGCGAACAGCTCGGTGGCCCGGGTCGCAAGTTGTGTCGTGATGGCTGCGAGATCAACCCGCGCCGCAGCATGCCGTAGCGGTGTCACCTCCAGCCCGCGAACCGTCGCGTTTACGATTCGGTCACCGGTGCGGAACACCTTGAAATCTCGTCCCAGAATCGAGCGCACTTCCGACAGCCGGGCAATCCGTTCCTCGCTGTCGGTCACCACCACATTGATAGCGAGCCGCTGAAAGATCCACACCAGCGTCTCTGTATCGAAGTGAACGTTGAGGGGCGATACCAGGATGCCGTAGAGCAGGCAGGCGAGATCGGCACAAGCGCTGTCACTGCTGTTATCGCAGAAGATTGCAACCCGTGGCTCGTTGGGAACGGACTGCAGAAACAGCCCCGCGAGCGTTCGCGTGTACCACGCTACCTGGGCGTAGGTGGACGCCTGATTGGCCTCGCGTGCCTCGCAGAACAGGATGCGCTCGGGATGTGCCGCAACCCGCTGCTGCAGCATCGTCAACAGCGAGTAGCTTGAACGCTCGATGGCGCGGAACGTCAGGTCGGCCCAGCGTTCCCGGCTGGCGTGGTCGGGCAGGCACTCGAGGAAATCGGGAACTCCAGTTGAGTAGAGAAAGTCGTGCCAGGTGCCGGCATCGGTGTCGTCAGCAGCTCCGGGGGAAAGTCTTCGCTCGGCTGTGTTCAGCAGATCACAGGCCGCGGCACTGGCAGCCTCGGTTCCCGGCTGCTCGCCGCGCCATCTGGACAGCTCGCTTCCTATATCACCGATTGCCTGTTCGGTACCGAGCATCTGTTTCACTTGCGGAGAGCTTCACTGGCACACGCGATACATCGGGGAGAAATCTCCGTCTCGGCTCCTCTGCATCAATCGATACATTCCGCGGCTGGCGCATCCTGTGAGTCAGATCACATCACACTGTTCCTGGAGGGATCGCTGGGAGGAAGGCTGCGCACTCTTCCATAAGTTTCGGGAGATCAAGCTCCTGAGCGATTACAGTCCTAACCTGCCGGCAAGCCAGTAATCGACACTGAACCTTCCCGGGCCAGAGCAGATCAGCCAGAGAAAGAAGAGCACGTACAGGACCTCCGGAAGGTAGAGAAAATCGCCGAGCCAGTTGAGCGTCGAAAGGCCTTTGGGCAGGCTGGGAAGTTTGACGGTCAGGATGGCGACCAGCATATCGATCGACAGAGCGATGGAGTTCAGGCTGGTGAGAAACCCGATGGTCAGCAAGACTCCGCAGAGGAACTCAACACCTGAAACGAAGTAAGTCGTGAGCTGGGGAAACGGGACTTTGGCCTCGACCAGCGTTTCGTACATGGTTTGCCTGTTGCCGGCGACAAACAACTTGTTTGCTCCGGAGATGGCGAAGAACAGGCCCAGCGAAACCCGTACCAGCAGGATGGCATATTGTTCCCAACTGCTGCTACCCAGCAGCACAAAGTGGACCAATCGTTGCCAATCCATCGCTTGTCCCTCCCTCAGTGTGGCTAGCGAGTGCCCGGGTCTTGAGACCCCGCGTCCATCCGTTCGACATAAGGAGCGCGAGTTGGGCTGGCCACGAATGGATCAGCGAAGTACTGTGTCTCCCGCGCCACCTTGTCGCCCCGGAACTCCATGATGCTCACGGTGTAGGACGGCTTGCCGTCATAGGACAGAATGAACTCCGTCACCCACAGATCACCGGCACCAATGATGCGATGAATTGTGAAGCGCTTTTTGTTTGGCTGGATCGTGCGCGTGATCTGTATGTTGTGCCGGCCGCGGATGCGCTCGCCTGACTGCGGATATTCCAGAACCGCGTCCTCGTGATAGATGCGATGCTCAGTTTCGAAATCGTTGGCATCGGAGGCCGCCCAATGCTGATTCAGTGCCGCACGGATCTCTTGATCTCGCGCTCCAGAAATTTGACCGTTCTTTTGCTGATCGTTCATCTCGAGCCCTCTGACAAAATCTATTCAGCGTTTCTTGCCTGAGTTGTCGTTTCGCGGATCGTCTTTCGCGTTGAGGTATTCCAGCCCCAGCGGTCCGATCGCTGTTACTTGCGTGACGTACTCGCCCGACTTCGCCCAATGGAAATGGGGTGTGTCTCCCGGCAGAATGATGACAGCGCCAGGCGGATACGCCTGCAGTTTCTCAGCGTCAAATTCGTCGCCGAGTCCGATATAAAAGACGCCAGAAATCACGGTATAGAGTCGATCCTCGGGGTGCTTGTGAGGCATCAGCTTTACGCCGTGGGGTACTTTGACCCTGATCGTGTAAGGGCCGGGCTCTGTGGGCCGCCCCACAAGAACGGCGAGGCGCGCCGCAGGCGGAAAAGCCGCGAACGGCTTCCAATCAACCTCTTCAGACAGAATCGCTCTGAATTCCGCTTGGCCCGGTTGATGCCGAGTGCTGCCCTCTGTTTCTCTCCGAAGAGCTCCGCTCTGGTTTGTTGACATATGACCTCCGCTGACATCATTCCTAATCTGTGCCCCCAGGGTGGCAGGATCACTTGTATAGTGCCCACCACCGGGTTCTCGACCTCAAGAGGCCTTTGCACGAGCGGTTTGCTGCGTCATAAGTTTCATTAGCGCTCGAGCTGCGACCGTCGACAATGCAGGATTCTGGCCAGTAACCAGACGGGCGTCAGTCAAAGTGCAAATGTGGCGGGTGTTGCCAAGCACAGGGCCGGCAAAAGGAATTGGAGCCGCGGGGTCTTTCATACTCTCTCCCACGTGGATCTCTGGTTGGACCCGTTAGGACATTAAGGATGCACCACTGCACGCACCTCTGTCTATCGCCAGATATGCCGCTGTTTCAGGCTTGCTAAACTGAACACCTGTTCTTTGACACTAAGCGATACGTTCGTCCAAAAAAAGCGGCCAGTTTCTGATCACAAGAGTAATTCGCCGCAAATTGTCAGGTCAGTCACATCGTTAGTCGTTTTTCGATGCGGCGGTCTGGAATTAGCCATATCAGCGCAGCGCTCGCGAGAATCGCCTGAGCAATCCAGGAGGAACGGAAGGCTACAACAATGGCTAGTACATACAGCACCGGCGATAGCTTGCCCTTCCAATCATGTCCGATTGCCTTCTTCAGTATTGAGTCCTTGCCTTGTGCTCGTATGATCGTCCGCTGAAGCACTAAATACGCGAACGCCGCCATCAACAGCACCACTCCGTACAGTGCCGTAGGCAGCGCGGTGAAGTGGTTCTCTCCCATCCAGCCGGCGGTGAACGGAAATAATGACAGCCAGAACAACAGGTGCAGATTGGCCCACAGCATTGCACCTGTCACCCTCTCGCAGGCATGCAGCATGTGATGGTGATTGTTCCAGTAAATGCCGACATAAATGAAACTCAGGACGTAGCTGAGAAACACCGGCAACAGCGGCCTCAAGTCCTTCAGGCTGTCGCCGTGCGGTACCTTCATCTCCAGCACCATAATCGTGATGATGATGGCAATGACACCGTCGCTGAAGGCTTCCATTCGTCCCGTGTTCATCTAGTCTCCCGTGTACCCCTCAGTGAGCGTCGAACGCGAGATGCTCATACGAACCACTTAACTTTGCTCAACGAAGCGGCATCTCAAAAGCAGTTTCCACATCATATTCTTTGTCACGACACGCTTCGGTGTCCTGTCTTAGCAAGTAACAACCGGCAGGTTCCAACTCAGAAATCAAAGAGGAAGGAGATAACAATGAAAATCGTAGTCATCGGCGGCACTGGACTGATTGGATCAAGACTCGTACCCAAACTGCGCGAGCACGGACACGAGGCGCTCGCCGGAGCGCCCAATACCGGCGTCAACAGCATCACTGGTGAGGGACTGGACAAAGCATTGAAAGGTGCATCGGTGGTGGTCGACGTATCGAACGCTCCTTCGTGGGAAGACGCGGCTGTGATGAAGTTCTTCGAAACATCAACCCGCAATCTTCTCGCGGCTGAAGAGACAGCCGGTGTTCGTCATCACGTTGCATTGTCGGTCGTAGGCTCGGAGCGCATGCTGGCCAGCGGCTACTTCCGCGCAAAAGTCGCACAAGAGAACCTGATCAAGGGCTCATCGGTTCCGTATTCGATTGTGCGCGCGACGCAGTTCTTCGAATTCGTCAAGGGCATCGCCGATTTCTCCACCGAGGGCAACAAGGTGCTGTTGCCACCTGCGCTCATTCAACCAATGGCAGCCGACGATGTTGCCGGTGAACTGGCCCGGGTCGCGATCGGCTCACCGGTGAAAGGCACGGTTGAAATAGGAGGGCCGCAACAGTTTCACCTCGATGAATTCGCCCGGCAGGCGTTAGCCGCGTGGAAGGATCCGCGCGACGTCGTCGCCGATCCAAACGCGCACTATTACGGCATAGCGGTAAGCGCGACGACGCTCATTCCGGGCGACGATGCGCGACTCGGCCACACTCGTTTCACAACCTGGCTCAGTCAGCCTAAAAACAACCCTGCAATGCGTGATTCCCAGCGCCAGAGCCGCGGGGCCGCTTAGCCCAAGAACTAGCGCAGCCGCAGCCCCGAATGGGCTGGCACGGCTGTGACAGGACCTGAGGCACTTCTCGTGACACAGGGGGTATAACGAATTTTGAAGATTATCATGCTCACTTGGTAGCCAGCCACTGAAGCGGGCGAGGAGTGAATCCAAGCTCGCGTTTGGCTTTCGCGTTGGAGGCGCCTCGGAGGCGCGTCGCATAGTAAACCTCGTCTGCTCCAGCGGCCTGTAAGGCTTGCTGTTCAGAAACGTGCGGCGGCTCCGGGGCCCCGCAATAACGGGCAAATGCGCTCAACCACACGCGCTGCTCACTGGGATTCTCATCCACGATGTTGTAAGCGCCGGGCGCGCAATCCAGGGCCTTGACGGTGGCGTCGGCCGCATCATCAATGTGTACCCAGCTCCAGACTCCCTGACCGTCGCCGACGGCCGGCACTTGCTGCTGACGCACCTGCTCTCCCACATCGCCGTCCGACGTGAACCATGTGCCGGGCCCGTAGAAAAAACCATAGCGGAGGGCCACTGACTGCAACTCGGGTCGACCGAGCGTCACGGCTTCCAGCTCGGCATAACGCTGCGCACCCGCGGCTACGCCGGGAGAGGCGCTGAAGGCGAAACCCTCGCTCTCCTCGGCCAAGCCCTCACCGGGCGCATACCAGAATCCGGTGGACTGCACCAGGAATCGGCGCACGCCCGTTTGCAGCGCCGCCGCGATCAAGTTTCTGTTGCCTTCCGACCGGACGCGAGCATCACCTTCGGCCGCAGCTTCCATGTCAGTGGGCGTGTAGTGTTTGGGCAGTGAGGTGAGCTCGTTGATGATAACGTCGGGCCGCACCTTGGCAACCGCACCGCTCACGGACGCGGCGTCAAGCGCGTCGGCGATGACGGGTTCGGCGCCCATCTCCGACACAGACGAGCTGGAACTCTGAGCGCGCACCATGCCAAACGCGGTGTGCCCAGCCAGCGTGAGGCTCTTAATCAAGGGGCGTCCAATGGCGCCCGTGGCTCCGGCGACGAAGACTTTCACGGCTCCTCCTGTCTACGCTCATTCTATTGTCTGGGTGTGTGGATGGTCGGCCAATGGCAGCGCTCAAACCTAAATGACCGTTTGGTGATGGTACGCAGCTATATAAAAAACAACGGAGGGGGAAATGTGCTCTGAAACTCCGGCATCGACGCAAAGTTGTGTGACGAAGCCTCAGCTCGAATGCCATCCAAATATGGCGTAGATGAAGATGGCACAGCCGAAGATAACGAAGGGTAAATCCCACATATGAAACCCGCGGACTTGGACCGCAACCACTACACCGACGATCCCGACCACCACCAATATCAGAGTCCACCCGCCCCTAGTCAGCCTCATATTGACGGTAAGCCTATCATTATCAGCCCCGTCCCGGCTGTAGCACCGAGCGGCGTCCTTAGGTGTTACCGAAGTACTTTGGTATCTACAGAATTCCAGATTATTGGGTCTTGACCAACCAGTAACAAACGACCAGAATTGATCCTATGGGGCCGACTGCAATCTTCGCCTTCATGGCAATCCCCCTTTTGACCAAGTTTGGGTCTGCATTGAAGCTGTCGAACGCGCTGCGTCATAGCTTCATGGTCTCTTTCATGCCTGGCTTTGCACTCCAACTGGATGACCTTGACTCGGGGTTGGGAAACGAACTCTGGTTTGTCGCGATCGTGGTTGTTGTCGCCGCCGGGGTTTATTTCGTTTATCGGGGACCTCGGGAAACCTAGATTGAGCTGTTGGTGCTCGCGGGTAACCCGCTGGCCGTGCTTGCTTGTGCTCTGGATTCAGTTCCTTCCGAGGGTTCCGGGTGCCGCAAAGCCACCACCATGCACAAACAGCACCGACACCGGATCAGAGTAAACGGTTTGCCATTCCGCGGAATGCCTAAGAAGGTACGCCAGAGGCGATTCCGGAGGCAAGAGAACATAGTCAATTCTGTACTTGTTCAGGATTCCAAACGAATCCTCAGCGGCAGTTGCGCGCAGGAAATCGCGAAACACGCCGTTGTAGACGAAGATGTCCGCGCGGCCATCAATGAATGGCTTAAACTGCGGCGTGTTCCATTCCATGTAGCCGCCCCACGCATACTGATTGAAGGTCCTTCCGTTCAGTTTGTGTTCCTGCATGAACTGCAAGGCATTCTTAGGAAAAGTTTGGTCAACCTTCTGCTGTAGCCGGGCCTCGGTCGGGAAGAAGAAAATTACAGCGGCTGCGACCGCCACGATGATTCCGGCATTCAGCCATCGCTTATCCAACTCCGCCTCGTACGGAGGGAACAGTTCCAGGCGGGGAGCGATGATGGGCATAATCACCAATCCCGCGAAAAAGAGGAATCGTATATGCGACAGGGCGGCCCATAAAGCGAAGCCGGTAAGGAGCACGTCCTGGAGTCTCCAGCGTTTCGACGAAAGCAGCGGAAGCGCAATCAGCAAGAAGACCAGAGCCAGGGCGAGCTTGCCATTCAAGCTGCCGAAATTAACCGGTTGCCACTCTTCCAGCCCTTGTACGACGTCGTTGTGCCGGATGAGGAGGTTGTACGGGTAAAGCACCAACTTGTAGCCAAAGGGGTTGACGAACAGCGCCGCGAACGAGGCAGCGCCTGCCAGCAGTAGCGATCTCAACTGCCGGGACTCCCAGCGCTGCGCGACCACCCATCCCCACTCACCCTGTACCATGCCTGAGCCTATAACGATGGCCAGCACAGCCATGCCAAACACCCACGAGCCATGCAGGTTGATCCACAGTGCGAACAGCGGGGGCAACATCCACAGGCCTTTGCCGGTACGGGAGAAGCGGTCGAGAATCAGCAGCAGTCCTTCCATACATAGCCAGCCGAACAGCAGTGTTCTCGGTGCCAGAGATACGCCCGCCAGGCAAATTCCGCCCAAGGTTGCCACGGTCGCATCTTTGCAGTTTGCGCCCGCGCGCCAGCAACGGTAATAAACGCCAATAAAGATCAACCCCACAACCGTGGAATAAACCAGCAGGATGCCTTGCAGTTGCATGGTCCTGAAAGCGAGGTAGTAGGGCAGTTCCGACAGCCACTCGAAGCTGATCCAGGGTGAACCAGCGGCTGAGAACGTGTAGGTGTCGACCGTGGAGAAAGAGTGCAATTGCAAAAGATTTTGGGCATTCCTCAAGTGCCACCAGATGTCGGACTCGGCAATGCCCCTGGGTGAAAAGGCAAAGATGACCGCCGTCAGCAGCGTCACGCACATCACGGGGAAGGAAAACAGTTTTGCCGGCCACCTGACATGCGAGGCGGCCGTCTCTTCCGCAACCGCCGGATGTAAGGCAGATGTTTTGGGCAATACTTCGGGCATGATTACTTCACTTCCGCCGATGGCTGGGCTGATGACTGGGCAGGAGCAGTTCGCGCAAACAGCACGGCGACCGGATCGGAATAAATCGGGTGCCAGTCCTTCGAGTGTCCAAGGACGTAGGTCAACGGGCGGTCGTGTTGCAGCAAAGCATAGTCGATCTGGTATTTGTCGAGTACCTCCAGGGGTCGCTTTATTAACACAGCCCTGAAATAGTCATCAAACACGCCGTTGTAGACGAATATATCGGCGCGTCCGTCGATAAAAGGCTTCAGCTCCGGAGTCTTCCACTCCATGTATCCACCCCATATATATTGATTAAAGATCCTCCCTTTTATTTGCCCCTGCTCCATGAAGTGCAGCGCCGCTGTAGGGATAGGTCTCATCGACTTGTTTCTGAAGTTTCGTTGCCGAGGGGAAGAAAAAGATGAGCGAACCCGCAATAACGATCATGATGGTGGCGTTCAGCCAACGCTTATCGATATCCGGATCATACGGTGGGAACAGCTTCAAATCCTGAGCCAGCAGAGGAGGGATGATCAGGCCCGTGAAGAACAAGAGCCGGACGTGCGACAGGCCAGCCCACAGGGCAAAGGCAACCAACAGCACCCCGTCCAATCTCCTTAAGCGCCGTGAGAGCAGGGAGTCTGCCAGCAAGGCGAAAATCAGAAGGAGTGCCAGTTTGCCAGTGCCGTTGCTGAAATTTACCGATTGCCACTCTTCGATGAACTGCATGTTAGTTTGCTGGCGGAAAAGGAAGTCAAACGGGTAGAAGACCAACTTGTATCCGAACGGGTTTAAGAAAAGCGCGCCGACCGTGGCCGCCAATGTCACCAGAAGTCGCTGTCGCTGCGGTCGTGTCCAGCGACTTGCAAACACCGAGCCCCATTGCCCTTCGAACAGCCCGGAGCAAAAAACCAAAACCAACACCGCGATTCCGAAGACCCATGACGCGTGCAGATTTACCCATATCGCAAACAAGGGGGGAATCATCCATGCGCCCCGTCCTGTCTGCCGGAAGTGATCGAGCAGCAGCAAGAGCGCCACCATGCATAACCAGCCAAAGAGCAGTACCCGCGGTCCGATGGATATAACTCCAAGAGAAATCGCCAGCAGCGTGGTGATGACCGCAGTTTTGCAGTCCGCACCAGTCCGGCAAGTACGGTAGTACACTCCGGCATAAATCGAGCACCAGAACGGCGAAGTAGACGGCTAGTATTCCGCTCAGGCCGGCAACTTCAAATCCCAGCAAAAATGGAAGCTCTGAAAGCCACTCGTAATTTGGACGCAGCGAACCTGCGGCGGTGAAAGAGTAGGTGTCAACGTTGGCGAAGGAGGTGTGCTGCACCAAATTCTGCGCATTGCGTAAGTGCCACCAGATGTCGGGTTCGGCGAACTGTTTGACACAGAACCCGAAGATCACAGCCGCCAGCAGGAACATGCACATCACGGGAAAGGAAAAGATGCCGCGTACCAGATCCGTACTGCGAAAGGTCATGGCAGGTGTCGGCTGTGATGCTGCGGAGGTATTAGGCATGACGTCTTGTAGGCATTAAATGGAACGAGGACGCCGAAAGTATATCGCACGCGCATCAGCAATCGGAGCTATTCCGGCAGGCTAAGGAGTTTCCTCTAAGGTTCACGCTGTAGGATGAAGGTACAATGGTTCCGCACCGGGGTCATTTTGCTCCATGGTGGCAATGAGCGCATCCACTCACATCTGCAGTCCTGATCAGGTCCGGCGGGATTCCACTCTCGACGTTGCCCTTGAGCGGCACTTCTGGCGTTACACAACGATTTTTCTCCTGCTCTTTCTTGGCTGGTCGCTCATTCAGGATGTGCGCCTGAAGATGTGGTATGACGAGCTTTTCACACTGTACGTGGCGCGGCAGGGCAGTCCAATTGAGGTAGTGAAGGCAACCTTGCAAGGAGTGGACGCCAGTCCACCTCTGTACGCCAGCATCGTGTCATGTCTGCTGCCAGTTGTTCGGCATGATGCCTTGGCCGTACGTTTGGCTTCCACTTTAGGCTTTGTCGCAATGCTAGCCTGCACCATGGCCTTTTGCCACCGGCGGATGCCGGCCGTGTACGCGTTTTTGGCCACACTCTTTGCCGCGATAGCTTGTGGGTTTTACGCGACGGAGGGTCGCGCCTTTGGGCTTGTACTCGGCTGTGCCGCCGCCGCCTTAGTGTGCTGGCAGAGGGCCGCTGATAGATCTCCAAGACTTCTCGCGCTTCTGTTACTCGCCGTATTTCTCATGCTGATGACGGCGCTTAACTACTACTCCATTTTTTTCCTCTTTCCACTGGGACTTGCAGAAATTGCGCGTTGGCGACAGCGTGGGCGAGCAGATGTTGCCGTGTTCGCCGCATTGGCATCGGCTTTGGCCATCCTCGCTCTTCATCTGCCGTTTATCAACGCAAGTAAGCGATTCGTGGGTCACTTCTGGTCTAACGCTTCCTGGAGCCAAATTCCCGAGTTGTACCTGCGATTCGCCCTCATCCCCATTGCCGCTGTGCTTCTTGCACTGTTGCTGCGCGGTTTTTCCAATTCGGCCCGTGATCCGGTGCGGCCGGTACTCCCTTACTACGAATGGGTGGCAATTACCGCGCTTAGCTTAACGCCCGTCTTCATTATCGTCGTCTCGCGATACACCACTCATGTCTTCACCTACCGCTACGCTCTCTGGTGTGTCATTGGCATCGCCGTTCTGGCTGCGGCCAGTATTCGCGTTATTTCCGGTGGCCAGCCCAGGGTCGTTCTGGGATTCATCGTCGTACTGCTTGCAGTCCTCGTCGGTCAGCAGGTGTTAGCCTTTCGCGAGGGAACTGAGCTGCGGCAGGCGGGCGCGCTTTTGCGGCAGCTCCAGTCCCAACCGGAGGGAGCCGAGCCGATCGTCGTTGGGTACGACCATGCGTTCATGGAACTTGCCTATTATGCCGGCCCCAAGCTGCGGAACCGAATCGTATATCCCCTCAGTCAGACCCTCGATAAGCGGTATAAAGGCTTCGACCTGGATTTCTTCAACCTCTCTGCGCTACGCAGCCGAACGAATCTGCCTATAGTCGATCTTGAGGAGTTCCTGCGAGCGAATCCCCGATTCATTCTGGCGGCTCATCCGAAGGACTACCTGCCCGCGTACTTGCAATCCATTGGATATCGATTGGTTTCTTTGAACCCCGGCAGAAGCCCATCCATTTACGAGGCGGACGTGTGCTGTTCGGGGACAATCAATCAGCCGGATAAAAGGACGCCATGAGTATTTCCGCAGGTGTCGCTCCTCAAACTCTCGCTCGGCGCATGAGTTATTTCGACTCAGGCTTGGAACTGCATTTCTGGCGATACGCGGCCATTTTTGTCATGTGCTTTCTAGTTTGCTCCCTCGTCCAGGACCTGCGGCTGAAGATGTTCTACGACGAACTCTTTACGCTCTATATGGCGCAGCAGGGCAGCCCGGTAGAGATCGTGAACGCAACCTTCGCGGGTATGGACGCAAGCCCACCCTTATACCCGATTCTCGTTTCCCCGCTTTTGCACATCGTGGGGCAGGACGCCTTGGCGGTTCGTCTGCCTTCGACGCTCGGGTTCTCCGCCATGCTGCTGTTCGTTTTGGCCTTTTGTCACTGTCGAATGCCCGCGGTATATTCGTTTATTGCAGCGCTCCTGGTAGGTGTTAGCTCGAACTTCTTCGCCACGGAAGGACGCTGCTATGGTCTGGTGCTGGGATGTGCGGCGGGGGCGCTTTTTTTCTGGCAAGCAGCCCACCGCCGCAGGAAGCGCGGACGCGCGATTGGTGGCCTCGTGCTATGCCTGATGCTGCTGGCCGCGCTACACTACTACTCCATCGTTTTAGTGGGTCCATTAGCGCTTGGTGAGCTAGTACGCTGGCGCACAGAAAAGAAATTGGATCTGCCTATCTTCGTTGCGCTACTGACACCGTTGTTGGTGATCGGGGTTCATTGGCCGTTGATCGCTGCCTTTCGACGCATGTCCCCTATCTACTGGCCGGGATCAACTTCCTGGAATCACCTGCTCGGCTTTTATTTTCAGTTCGCCCTGATCCCGCTAGCCACCATGTTCCTTGCCCTCGTTCTATTTGCCGCATTCGACTCACCCGAAGGTCGTCGGCCGCCTTGTATTGTGCTGCCGCCCTATGAATGGGCAGCCATGGGCGCGCTTGCTCTCACGCCGATCGCGGTGTTCGCCGTATCGAAGTATGCGACGCATGTCTTTGCTCCTCGATATGCCCTGCCGGCGAATATTGGCTCAGGCATCCTAGCCGCCTGCTTTCTGAAGCTCGGTTCTCGCAGACAGCCGATGTACGCTGCCGCTGTATTTGTGTTGCTCATGCTGGCCGCTGTGCTGCAGCAGTTTCTGTTTACCACGAGTTTCAACCCGCTGCACACGACTCAGCTCCGGTCAGATTCCGGTCTTCGGGGAGCCGAGACAATCTGGCGCAAATTGCGCGCCCTGCCTGACACATCAGAACCTATCGTCATTGGCTACAATGCCGATTTTCTGGAGCTGTCGTACTACGCCGAACCTCCACTCCGACGGCGACTCGTATACCTTCTAAGCCGAAAGTTAAACCTTCGATACAATGGGTTCGACCTGGACTACGTTAATTTGTTCGCGATGCGAAAACGAACGAACCTTGCGATCGTCGAGCTGGCTTCCTTCCTGTCGGCAAACCCTCGATTCATCCTGGCGGTCGAGCCCGAAAACGATTACCTGTCTCGCTATTTGCGATCCGAGGGTTATCGCCTGGTTGCTCTGGACTCCAATTCGGTTCCTATGCTCTACGAGGTTCAGCATCCTTAAGAGAACGGCGCGAAGCTATTGCCGACTTGTGCAGTCTAAAGCTCGCTCCATGATTCGGACTCCGCAGCTCGATCTACTCCGCGGCATTGCGGGCACGCCGACCACGCCGGGAAGTTACACCTTCACCCTGCGCGCTACGAACAGCTACGGGACGGCCGACAAATCCTTCACCATCGTGATCTCCACTGCGGCAGCAGCGGGCAGCTCGT
This sequence comes from uncultured Acidobacteriaceae bacterium, assembly GCA_963846795.1. Lineage (GTDB taxonomy): Bacteria > Acidobacteriota > Terriglobia > Terriglobales > Acidobacteriaceae > CAVVDY01. The sequence continues at coordinate 558,883 of CAWJXJ010000003.1, read as the reverse complement.
GGGCGTGGGTGGCATGAAGCCGCGCGACCAGGCTGTGCACGCCCAGGGCAAACGGCGCTGCGACTGCCAGATCGATCACGTAATGCTCTCCCAGTCCTAGTGTTGCCAGCGCGGTAATCGCGACGACAGTCAGCGCGATAGGCCTCAACCATTTCGGACTGTAATACCACAGCAGTAATACCCACACCATGTGCATCGAGGGGACGCAGTTGCGTGGCGCCGTCGCCGTGTGAATCCAGACCGGGCCGACCGCGGGGAATGCGAGAAAGAACGGCAGCGCCGCAAATGGCGAGACTGCCAGTGCGATGGCGGATTTCTTCGCGTCGGCGGTGAAGCACAGCACGATGGCTCCCCAGATCGGTAGCCAGTAGTAAGTCGCGTGAATGATGGCGAACGCCAGCGGGTGAACGTCGAACCAGAGATAAACCGCATGGCTGATTCCGAAGTCGGTAGCCAGTAGCAGGGAGTCGATGGTATGCGGCGTCAGTTTAATCACCAGCCCATTGCCGATAGCGTTGACGATGGTCAACGGCGGCAGGCAGGCGGCGATCACGTAAAGCTCACGCTTGCCGGTCAGGTGAGCGCGAATCCCGAGCAGCGCAGCTCCCACGATGGCGGCGTGAAAGAACGGCGCGCGAATCACGAAGGCCAGAAACCCCAGAGACATAACAGCCAGCGCGATAGCCAGCCGATCGAGCGTACTGACTTGAGGAATGGATAACTCGGGGTTTGCAGAACTGGTTAGCATGGTCTTAATTGTGTCACAAATAAGCCGGAGCGCCAGCCTTCACGATGGCAATCAGGCAAATGGATGACAGATAGACTCTTATAAAGATGACACTGCGCATCTGAGCCTCAAGACCAGCACCGTATCTGACTCGAGAATTACCATTGTAGGACAGTTGCGACATGATAGAACAAATTCAGCGTGGTTGGGATGCGACTAGAAATCTTTCTATGAAAGACCGATGCTGGGCAAAAAGGGTTGGCCGACAGTGATCAACGATGTTAACGCGCGAACGGGAGCAGGAAGCAACAGCGAGCGAAGGAGGTTTAATGTTCTGATGTCGGCGATCGTATGCCTGATGATCGCGGTTAATTTGCTGTTTTCCTACCTGCTTCATTATGGCGGAGAGCTCCGAAAGATCGTGTTCCTCCCTCTGGCCGTCGGATTTGCTTTCGCCTGCACTTTACCCGCGCTACTGATCTGCTGGGAGTGGAAACGGAAATGGTTCCCAATGGCACTGGACATTGGCATCATCGTTGCCTGGAGTGCAGCAGTATGGATGCTCGGAGCTCAGATGGTACAGATTGCGGCACGTGCGCCATTTCCGCTCGTCGACGGGAAGCTCGCGCATATCGACGGTTTCGTTATTCAAACTGCCACCGTTGTGCATTGGGTTGGACGCTATCCTTGGATACAGAAGGCGTCGCTGGTCGCATACCGACTGGTGACTCCCATGGCAGTGGTCGCTTTATTCGCTCCGATTCTGCTTGGTCGTCCCGACGTAGCTCGACGCTATGTGATGAGCGTGAGCCTCTCAATCCTTCTGATGCTCGCCATTTTCGCTTTGAGACCTGCTGCTGGTCCGTGGACCACGGAGGAGTTCGTCGCCTCGAGGGCTCAAGCCTCTGTTGGCCAATACCTGATGGCCGTCAAGTCCGGGCACACCAGCGGAATTGAAGAGCAAGGCGACATCGTAGCGTTCCCGTCTTTCCACGTCATACTGGCGGTGTTGGCCGCAATATCATTTTCTAGTGTGCCAGGCGCGAGGTATTTGGCAATTATGGTTGCTGCTGGCATTTGCCTATCGACGGCCACGACCGGATGGCATTACCTGGTGGACATTCTCGCAGGGCTTGTCGTTGCTGGCGCCTGCCATTATGCGGCCTTGTGGATCCTATACCAGAGGAAATGCGCAGAAGAACAGCGTTCATCGGGTTCGACGGCTGAGCACATTGCAACGTAATTATTGAAGTGCGATTACATCATAAGGGCCATTGTTTATGCTCCGGCAGTAACCAAGACATAAACTAATCTCGTCGTAGGAACTGGTGGTGCTGAGTTGATCGTTTGATTTCGAATTGGGTTGATTAAGAGAAGACCGCGAAAAGAGACATTGAAGCATTGCAGAACGCGCGACTAGGTTCCGAAAGTCACCTAATTCATGGCACCAAAGTCACACATCTAAAGCGAAACGTACAACTCTAGGGTGATAGCAAAGAAACTTTTGTGTTTTTTTCTTGAGTTATTGACTGGAAAGCGAATAGAGTAATTGCAATCTCCTAGGTTACGGATGTGCCAGTAATCGCACCTTCCTTTTTGTGGTAGCTTTCACGATCAGAACGAAGAAAACGAATCGCTATGATGAATACGCTGCTGAACTGGGCGGAGCATCTAGCGCGACCAAGTGGAAATGATGGGATAGTCTGGTGAAAGTGTCGGTAGGTGAGACAGCACTTAGGTCTGCTATTTGCGATCTTGTAACTGGCACCTACGACAGAAGTCGGACTAGCTAGAGTATTTTCTGCTTGAAGTTTGTAGCAAAATGTGGATACAGTGAGACGCTGACTAGTTTCGGCTATAGCATCGGTAGAAGGCTTACTCCGTTGCTGGCCAGCAAATCAACTTAGTAAGAGGGAGATACACAAAATGATTAACATTCTGAAGAACCTGCTCAAGGAAGAATCCGGCCAGGATACGCTTGAGTACGTCTTGATTGGCTTGGTTGTTGCCTTAGGTGCCATTTCCGGGATGAGCGTGCTGGCTAGCTCCATCAACGCCGAATTCAACAAGCTCGCCAGCCAGCCTGAGCTAAGTCGTCTAATCGGGAAGCGGGCTTTACGTGCAGGGGGGAGCTGACGATTGCTGCCGCCTGCAGGTTGAAGGTCGAGAAGTGAAAGGCTTGGCAGGTTGCTGCGGGTCGATCGTTAGCTCGTGGCCTTGCTTCCCAGTTGTTTTACTTGTTGGAAGTGTCGTGATGCGCCATGGATCGGCTTTCCTTTCTCCTTTTGATTGCGCTGATGCTGGCCATCACCGCCGCCGTTTGGGACGTGCGGCAGCATCGAATACCCAACTGGATAACCCTCCCAGGTATTGTGGTGGGTATGGTGCTGCGTAGTGCGCTTCTTGGATGGAAGGGATTTGTTGGTTCTGTCACAGGCTGTTTGCTGGCCGGCGGCGTTCTGCTTCTCTTCTACCTTGTACGGGCTATGGGTGCCGGGGACGTGAAGTTGATGGCGGCCATCGGCAGTTTCGTCGGACTGAGCCAAGCTATGAATATAGTTTTGGCGGCAGCGATTTGCGGTGGAATTATAGGGATCGTTTATGCCCTCTACCGGGGTCGTCTGTGGTCCACCATCAAGAACGTAGCCTCGCTCCTGAAGTTCCACGCATTGGCAGGGATGCAGCCCCATCCGAACCTTAACCTGGACAACCCGGAAGTGTTGCGTATGCCGTATGGTTTGGCGATAGCGTTGGGAACTTCATACGTGTTTCTGACAATGTGGTGGAGGTGATTTACGAGGAATCGTAGATTAGGTCTTGCTCTTATCATGGCGCTGGCGGTTTCGCTGATAATTTCGTTCTTCCTATACAACCGCATCAAGCGCCAATACGCGATGAACTCGCGCCCCGTTCAGCTCGTCGCAGCTGCCAAGTCACTCGAGCCTGGAACCGTAATTCAGGCCGGCGACGTGGTGCAGATTGACTGGCCGGTGAACTTTCCTCTGGAAGGCTCCTTTACCAAGCAGCAGGATGTGGTCGGCAGGGTAGCCGTTCTTCCAATTGCCGCCAAGGAGCCGATCCGTGAACCATTCCTGGCAACTGCCGGCTCCGTAGGCTTGACCACCAAGATACCTGAGGGCATGCGTGCGGTAGCGGTAGACACCAACGACGTGACCAATGTAGCGGGATTCCTTTATCCCGGTGCCCACGTCGACGTCCTGGTCACCTTCCAGCCGGATGCAGGTAGATCGGGCGGGAATCAGGAGTGGATGACTTCAACCGTGTTGCAGGACGTCGAAGTTCTGAGCACCGGCGAGAGAGTGGCTCCCGATCCGTCGGGTAAACCGCAGAAGGTGCGACAGGTCACGCTGCTGTTGAGCCCGGATGACTCGCAGAAATTGGTGCTGGCAAGCACGCAGGGCAATATTCGGCTGATCTTGCGCAACGGCGGCGACAAGGAAGAGGCAGACCATCGGCCGGTTGTATTCAAGGATTTTGAAATTACCTCGGTACCAAGGCCGACGCCGGTCGTCGCACGCAGGGCAACCGTCGCGGCGGCGCCTCCTAAGCCGAAGCCTACTTATGAGGTCGAAGTTTACGATGGCACCAAGAAGGCTGTGCAGAAATTTTAAATAAACGAATCAGGCAGCTCCAAGGAGCAATCATGGGAACTATGGGGCAGAGCAAGAAAAGGCTAGGGTGGCAATTTACTGTGGTTCTGCTGTTATTTGGTGCATTGTTTTTTGCAGATGTGTCTACAGCCACGGCCCAGCAAGAGCCGCCTTCGCCGGCCGCCACGTCGGCACCCCCGGCTGCGCAAGCTCCGTCTGAGGCCCCACCCGCGGCGGCTCGGCAGAGTGGCGCGAATGCGGAAACCGTGCACATCGTAGTTGGGCATTCTCTGGTCGTGAACACGCCATCGCGCGTGAAGCGAGTGCTTACCGGAAATCCAGAGGTGATCGAATCGGTCGTGACCTCTCCCGAAGAACTGGTAGTTACGGCGAAGAAGCCCGGCAGTAGCAGCCTGGTGTTGTGGAGTACCGATGGCCGAGTGCGCGCCCTGGATGTGTATGGGGACATGGATGTATCTTCCTTGCGCAGCAGCCTGGAGCAGTCTTTTCCGTCCGCCGGACTCGATGTGCAGTCGGAGGGCGACAAGGTAGTGCTGAACGGTACAGCTCCGAACAAGGAAGTCGCTGAGCAGGCTTTTAAGATGGCCAGCACCTTCTCCAAGGAAGTGGTGAATGGCCTACTGGTTGCGCCGCCACCCCATGAGAGACAGGTCATGCTCAAGGTGCGCTTTGCGGAAGCAGATCGCAGCAAGGTGAATCAGTTCGGCGTCAACCTGTTCAGCACCGGAGCGACCAATACCATCGGTACCGTCAGCACCCAGCAGTTTAGCCCGCTGACGCTTTCGCAAAACAGTGGACAGAGCGGGGTTGGGACTCAACTGGCAATTTCGGATCTGTTGAATATCTTTCTGTTTCGCCCCGACATCAATCTGGGTGCAACCATCCAGTTGCTGCAACAGAAAAACGTCCTGCAAATCCTGGCCGAGCCGAATTTGATGGCCTATAGCGGTCAGCCGGCGCATTTTTTGGCCGGTGGTGAATTCCCGTATCCGGTGGTGCAGGCCACTGCTGTAGGTATAGGAGGTATTACTATCCAGTTCAAGCCTTATGGCGTGAAATTGGAATTCATAGCGACGGTGGAAGATAACGACACGATTCGCCTCAAAGTTGCTCCCGAGGTTAGCTCCCTTGACTACACCAATGCGGTGGTAATTTCCGGATTCACCATGCCTGCCATCCAGACGCGCAAGGCTGAAACCGAAATCGAACTCAAGAATGGTCAGAGTTTCGGCATCGCAGGATTGTTAGATGAGCGGACTACGGTACAACTGAGCAAGGTGCCCGGCATCGGAGATATTCCGATACTGGGTGAGATTTTCAAGTCGCGAAGTGTCAATAAGGCGAATTCGGAACTGATCGTGCTGGTGACCCCCACAATTGTCGATCCGGTCAGGGGGGTTATGCCGAACGGTCCTGCAGTGCAGCAGCCAATCCGAAATATGAATAACGGTGAATTTGACAAAGGACTCCCGACTCCCAATACGGCCCCAGAATCGAAGTGAGCAATGAATAATAGTCCGACCGACATTAAGAGTTCGCGAAGCTCTGAACGACGTACAGGGATCTTGTGCATAGGTCTGGATCCCGGCGCCAGGGAAAACCTGGAATTCCTCATCACTCAGGCACCCGGGGCTCATCTGGTGGACAACGTGGATCAGTACGTCACGCCACGAGAAGCAATGCGGTTGCTGGAGCAGTTTCATCATAAGATCTGCATAGTCGACTTTGACGAAGGAGAGCAGAGTCTTCGTGTCAGCCGCGCTTTGCGGGATGGCTGTGATGCCAGCTTGTCATTGTTTGCCGTCTCCAGCGATACCAACCCGGACCAGATCATCACAGCCATGCGTTGTGGTTGTTCGGAATACCTGCTGAAACCGTTGCAACCCGACCAGGTGCTGGAGGCTTTGGCGCATGTCGAAGCGCGTCGTCAGGGCAGTCTGCCCGGCCAGAAGGGCCGGGTCGTTACCTTGATGGGCTCAAAGGGCGGGACCGGTGTCACCTCCTTAGCCTTGCATTTAGCTTTGGCCCTTGTGCGCCGGCATCAGCAGAAGGTCCTGCTGGTCGATCATCATCCGGCGCTGGGAGACGTTGCCCTCTGCCTGGGCATGAATCGCCATCAGTACAGTTTCTATGAGTTGGTCCACAACATGGATCGCCTGGATGTGGACTTACTGCAAGGATTCTTGCTGCAGCACCCAAGTGGACTGGAAGTGCTGGACTCCCCGCAGGCCATCCAGTCTTACAGTGAAACTGCGCCGGACGCGATAGAGCACACGTTGGCATTTCTGGCGGAAAACTACCAATATGTCGTGGTTGATTGCCCTCCCGGCCTGAGTGAAGACACCGCGGCCTCTATCCGGCAGTCCGACCGTCTCGAACTGATAATTACTCCCGAACTTCCCGCCATTCAAAATGCGATTCGCATTATTGAGTACCTGACGGGGCTGCATTATCCTGGCGAGAGTATCGACCTTGTTTTGAATCGTGCATCCAGAAAGAATGCTCTTACGGAACGCGACGTCGAGGGTTCGCTGCATCGCGAAATCTCCGTCAGGGTGCCGAATAATTATTCGCAGATTGTGACTGCCATTAACGCGGGCATGCCGCTTGAGGTGGATCGTAGATCGGACCTCCCAGTGATCTTCGATCAATGGGCCGACCTGGTGGTAGGGCACGAGGCTGCGGTAGTGGCAAGCCAGTCCAATAACCACAAGGGCTCGCGCAGCAAATTGTTTACGCTGTTCGGGTCGTGAACTACTTTAGGAAGTAAGAATAATGACGACGAAGACAACTAAGACCTTCGGCACTGATATGCGAGTGGGAACTGGGACATGGTCCACTTCGCGCAGTGTTGGTGTCTCCGCCAAGAGCTACCAGGAACTGAAAACCACGCTCCATCGCGAGTTGTTGGGGGTCCTGGACCTTGAGAAAGTGACTGCCCTGGACGACGTCAAGGCGCGGGCTCAAGTACAAGAGGTCATCTATGACCTGATCGGCAAGCAGAACACGCCGCTTAGTACGATTGAGCGAGAGCGTCTGGCACGTGAGGTTGCAAACGAAGTCTTTGGGCTGGGCCCGCTCGAGCCGTTGTTGCAGGATGCAACCGTCAACGACATCCTCGTCAACACTTATCGCCAGGTCTATGTTGAGCGAAGCGGCATATTGGAGAAGACCAACGTAGTTTTCAAGGACGACGCCCACCTGAGCCACATCATTGACAAGATTGTGTCCGACGTTGGCCGGCGCGTCGATGAATCATCGCCGATGTGCGATGCCCGATTACGCGATGGATCGCGCGTCAATGTCATCATCCCGCCGCTCGCTGTCGACGGTCCGATTCTGTCCATTCGCCGCTTCGGCAAGATTCCCATCGGTACGCAGCAGCTGCTGGCCAATCGCACAGTTACCGCTCCAATGTTCGAAGCCATGAAAGCAGCCGTTCGTTCAAAGCTCAACATACTCATCTCCGGCGGGACCGGCGCCGGAAAAACCACTTTGTTAAACGTGTTGAGCGGCTATGTCTCAGAGTCAGAGCGCATTGTAACTATCGAAGACTCAGCCGAACTTCAGTTGCAGCAGGAGCACATTGTACGGCTGGAGTGTCGTCCGCCTAACGTAGAAGGCAAGGGAGCAGTGCGACAGCGCGAATTGGTAATCAATGCCTTACGTATGCGACCAGACAGGATCATAGTCGGCGAGGTACGCGGTGAGGAAGCGCTCGATATGCTCCAGGCGATGAATACGGGACATGATGGATCGATGACTACGATTCACGCCAACAGTCCGCGTGACGCCGTAGCCCGACTGGAAACCATGGCTTTGATGTCGAACCTCAATCTGCCGGAGAAGGCTCTTCGCCAGCAGATCGCATCCGCGATTGCCTTGGTAGTTCAGATCTCCAGGTTGAGCGACGGCACACGGCGCATAACCTATGTCACCGAAATTACCGGTATGAGCGGTGACGTGGTTGCTATGCAGGACATCTTTGTCTTCGAAAAGCTGGGCATCGATGTCAACGGCCATGTCTTCGGACGTTTCAAGGCGACAGGTGTATCACCCAAGTTTCTCGAACGGATCAAGCGAGCGGGCATTAATCTTCCGCAGAATATTTTTGAGCACTCGTTTGAAGTGTAGGGCGGAGCCGATACATGTCAATGTTGACGGTATTTCTGATTCTCCTGGTGGCGGTGTTTGCCACCATTGCCTATTTCACTGAGCCTTCGGAAGCCGATAAGCGGATCTTCGAACGGCTTGGTGCTCTGGATAGGCGACAGGGGGATGACGCCGCACATACCGAAATCGTACGGCGAGTTACTTTTAGTCGGGTCGAATGGATTGACCGTTACCTTCGTAACAGTAGCTCGGCATTGCACCTGCAATTGCTGCTCGACCAGTCGAAGGTGTCATGGACGGTTGGCCGCTTCGCCGTTTTTACCGCATGCATGGTGGCGATCGGCGCCCTCATAGGAAACTGGTGGCGGGCAGCGGGTTTCACAGGCTGGTTACTGGGACTGGTCTCGGGCCTGGTTCCTCTGTTTTATGTGCTCTACCGGCGGGCTGTTCGTTTCCGCAAGTTTAATGCTCTTTTGCCTGATGCGGTTGATTTGATCGCACGTTCTCTACGCGCAGGTCATTCCCTACCCAGTGCGTTGGTGGCGGTGTCTGAAGAAATCGATGATCCATTGGGCCCGGAATTCCACCGCTGCGCGGAGGAAATGAGTTTCGGGATGCCATTTCGTGATTCGTTGATGCATCTGTTCCGCAGGTTCCCTATACAAGACCTGCAGTTTCTGGTGTCCGCGATTCTTCTCCAGAAAGAGACGGGAGGAAATCTCGCCGAACTACTGGACAAAACCGCTGCCGTATTACGGGGGCGGATTCGCCTGCAGCAGAAGGTCAGGGTACACACGGCTCAAGGCCGTATGACCGGCTCCATCCTGTTGGGAATACCGTTCGTAGCCTTTTTCCTGATGAATCTGGTTAGTCCAGGCTGGACACGGCCGCTGTTCGATACTGAGATTGGCCGCAAGCTGACTTACTACACCTTGGCCAGCATGGCTTTGGGGGCTTTCGCGATTCGACGGATTATCAGGGTCAAATACTGATATGACTGCACTATTGCTTTCACTCTTTGTGGCTCTCGCGCTGTTCGCTGTCGCGGCCTTGATAATCACGGCCGTGGTGGGCGGCAAATCGCCCGTCGAAAGTCGGCTGGCAGCCATACAGGGCCGGCCCGGCTTTGCCGACGACACCGAGTACGAGGCGCTGGGGGCGCAGGACATTTTCGCGATGCTTACCCGTCCGCTTGCGCCCTTCCGCGATTGGTTGCGCTCGCGCGACGAACAACTCGGCAACCGTCTTAGTGTTGCAGGATTTCGCAAGCCGGAAGATATCGACACCTTCCTGAGTACGAAACTACTGGGCCCGGTTGTCGGAATCATCCTTGCCACTTTTACCGGATCCGACAATTTTTTCCTTTACGCTATGATTTGCGGCGTACTGGGTTTCTTCATACCGGATATCTTCCTGTTTTACAAGGCCGGTAAGCGCAATCAGAAGATCTGGAAGGCTCTGCCGGATGCTTTGGATCTGATGGTGATTTGCATGGAAGCAGGGTTGGGTATTGACCAGTCCGTGCTCAAAATCGCCAGTGAGATCCAACCTGTCTACCCCGAAATGAGCGAGGAGCTGCTCATCATCAGTCGTGAGCAGCGCGCAGGCAAACCGCGTCTGGAAGCTTGGCGAAGCATGGCAGACCGTGTCGATGTGGATGCGATTCGCCAATTTGTCGCCATGTTGGTACAGACGGACCGGCTGGGTACGCCGATTGCTCAAGCATTGGGAACCTTCGCCGATGGCTTGCGCACTCAACGTATGCTCAAGGCAGAGGAAAATGCCGCCAAGACTTCGATCAAGCTATTGTTCCCGTTGATCTTCTTTATTTTCCCTGCCCTGTTTGTGGTATTGCTTGGTCCGGCATTGATCAGGATGATGAAAACGTTCGAGGATATGCAAAGGTAAATATTTAGGAGGTTACTGTTAATGGAAAGTGTAACTATGATTCGCGTTGTCGCCGGCGTTCTGGCTGTTGTCCTTATCGTGATCATGGTCGCGCGGCGGAAGAAAATGGCCGCCTCACGGCAGATGAATACGCGGAAGTAAATGTCTGCAACCTCAGTAAGGGCAGCGAACATCACGAAAAATCGGGTGCTCGGCGACCGGATCGTGGTCGCCGAGACCAATCTCAGCAGGATGATCGGACTGTTGGGGAAGTCTGGCCTCGAGGCGGGCGAAGGATTGCTGATTTACCCATCGCAATCCATTCACACTGTAGCCATGCGTTTCACCATTGACGTGATCTTCGCCGACCGCGACTGGCGGGTTACCCACCTGCACCCTCGGATGGTTCCATACCGCATGACTGCTCTCCATTGGAGGGCGCGGTGCGCTATAGAGTTACCCGCGGGGATGATTGCAGAAACTTCTACTAGTGTTGGTGATCAGTTGTCGGTTACGGAAGTTGACTAAGTTGTTGTGACTCCGGTTACACACTGGATTTCATTCTTGGCTGAGTTTTGTGGCGCCAGGAACGTAGGCCAACCCGGCGACTGCAGTGGGCTTCCTGTATCTCGCTTGGATAAGGGATGAAGGTATCCAGGTTACTGGGTAATCCCGCGGAGTGAGAGTACCGTGCAGTAGCTACATAGTCAATATATATGTAGTATACGAAGCTTTGTTGCGTTTTAATGCATAGCAACTACGAAATAATTTTCAGCCGAGAACGAACTTTATCGTCGAATTACGCAAAAGTTATGCGATAATGTTATTCTCCTCCCCTGTGATAGGTATTTGTTGGATGTCGGGCTTCGATATTGCCTGTCCCGAGCTGTCTTCAGATTCTCTGATTTAGGGAGGATACAGTGAAATCAAGAATTGCAAGTCTACGCAGAGGGGAAGCGGGTTCTTCGCTGCTGGAATTCGCATTTGCGGCTTCCATCTTTTTCTTACTCCTGATTTCCATCTTCGACTTCTCCTACCTGTACCTTTACAAGATGGAGTTGCAGAACGCGGTGCGTCAGGCCGGCAGGTATGCCATCACTGGGCAGGCGATGTCGAGCATGAACCGGTACAGCTCCATCCTGCAGACAGTCTCGAACCTGTCCTCTGGACTTGCCAATTCGGACAACACCACGGTGTGTAGCTCCACCGGAGGTTGCGGCAACGCCGGCGGGCCGGGGGATGTCGTCACCGTCACCGTCAACTACAACTATGAGTTTCATACGCCGCTGATAAGCAAGTTTTTCACCAATGGCAAATACACCATCAAGGTCAGCAGTAGTTTCAAGAATGAGGCCTTTCCACCGGATCAATCGTAAGGAGACGAACGCCATGAAACCACTACGGAGACCCAGTTTCGCGGGAGAGTCAGGGCAGGCTGTCTTGGAGGTGGCACTCTCTGCCTCCGTCATCTTTCTTCTGTTGTTTGGCGTCATCGACATGTCTCGCGCCCTGTACTACCAGCAGGTCATGAAGACTCTGACGGCGGAAGGCTCGAGCCTGGCATCGCGCGGCGATGGTACCCAGCTAGGGGTAGTAGCAACCACCGTCGTCAATGATGCAGGTACAGACATGAGCCTTACGAGCACAGGTTGTGTCATTGTGACCGCGGTCACGAATACCGGCGCGGCCAAAAATCCTGACCAGATAAACCAAGGCGGCCAGGCCTCGGCAGGCTCGTGCTCGGGGATCGTCAGCAAAGTCGGCTGCGCGCCGCCCTCCGCTGGTTGTGGTAATGCGAGCATTCCGAGCGAGGCGGCGGCTGCTCTACAAGTGAACCAGTCTTTGTACATAACCGAGGTTTATTACAATTACACGCCCGTCACGCCGTTTGCGGGCAGCAAAATGCTGCCAACGCGGTTGTATGACGCGGCCTACTACTAGGGAGGGATGCCATGCGCCTCTTGAAAGACGATCGAGGACAAGTACTGCTTGTCATCGCGCTCATGATGTCGATCTTAGTACTAGCAGCAGCCTTAGCGGTGGACAGCGGAAATGCGTTCGTAACCAAGGCTCGCATTACCAAGGCGGTCGATGCATCCTGTCTTGCCGGCATGAAGAGCCTCTCCCAGGGGCAAAGCACAGCCACCACGCTCGCCACGCACATTTTTAATGCGAACTATGGCTCGGGCGCACCGACGCCTACAATTACATTTCCTACCGACGCCAATGGCTCGCAACAGGTGAAAGTGACGGCAAGCACCGAAGTCCCAACCACGCTTGCCAAGTTGAGGTTTCCATACTGGACGGTTGCCGATACCGCGGTTGCCACCCGAGGCAAACTGGTGATGGCGATGGTCCTGGATGACACCGGCTCGCTGAATAACAATGGCGGAGGTACGGCAGTAAAGAACGCAGTTCCGATATTCATCAACGGCTTTGACGACACCCAGGACAACGTGTCTTTGATTACCTTTGGCAAAACCGTGGGCAGCACCACTTACACCAATTCGACGGTCAACTTTGCTATGGGACAGCCATTCAAATCGACCATCAATGCCGATGTGGCTGCTCTTAAGCCGGGTGGAGGAACCTTCGGAACCGGTGGAACCTACGTGGCCGGCTATGGGCCTCCTATAGCCCTTGCGGATAAACAGATCGCGAGTATACCTATTGCGCCCGGCGCCAACACCGTTCGAGTGATGGTCTATTTCACCGACGGTCTGGTGAACGCGGTTCAGGATACTTTTAAGTGCTACACAAGTAGCACGGCTTATACCAATGTTCTGGTAAATTATGGAGGTTTCGACCCGGCACAAGGGAACGTCGTTTGGACCTTCCAAGCCACCGATGGGGCTGACTGGTGTGCCTCCGACAACTGCGTCAAGAATTCGAATATCGGAATCGCTTACAAGGCCACCACTACCACTACCAGCAACCTGTGTCAAAACCCGTACAACACGTACGTCACCAAGTTTCCGTCACTGCAGTACGGGCAAACCACGATCAGCCGTGCCGCTGTCACCACCGAAGCGCAGTACCGTGCCTTGCAGGAGGCCAATGCGATGCGTGCGGAAAGTCCCGGCATATATATTTTCACCATCGGCCTGGGAACTACCGTGGATGCCCCTACGCAGACATTTCTGATGCAGATTGCTAACGACCCTGGCAGCCCGACCTACAACTCCGCTCTCCCGATTGGCCAGTTCTTCTATGTCAAGGATTGCTCAGGCACGAACCAAACGCTTTGCACCAGCGAGTTGACCACAGCGCTTGAGATAATCCAGTCGAAAATTCTGTTGCGCTTGACCCAGTAAGCTGAACTGCAAAACAAATGAAAGCCCCTTGGCAACAAGGGGCTTCTTTTACCGCGCGGATTGTATTCGTCGCCTAAGCGGTTTTTCTTTGCGGAGCCGAGATCTCCAGCAGCCGCTGGTCTAACCTCCGGCGATACTCTGGATCTACTTCAGTTGGGCGCTCTTGCTTCTGTTTCCATGACATGCGGATTGCTACGGCAATTGCCAGCACTGCCACCATCAGAACCAAACTCAGTAGAAGCACCCATAACTGGGTGAGAAAATTAACGAGTGTCATAGAAACTACCTTTTCTCCGCTTTAATCGAAAGCGGCGTGCTGACAATCAAGATTCATGGGAGCTGTCAACAGAGTAGCATTCTTTAGGTTATTGTCTACGCCACTGAGGTGAACACTAAGTCAAACCTGCTACAGTCTTTGGTGGCTCGTTGTACTGTCACCTTACGGCGTCGAAAGGAATAATGTGGATGCCTAAGCGAAGCAATTGAAGAGGTCGGGAGATATTCGATGCGAAGGCTTTTTCTGCTTGGTTCGATGGCGGTCTGGCCGCGGCGGACCAACTGGAGTATCCTCGTGCTGAGAGGCAGTATGAAATCGGTGCTTCGTTTGTCGCTGTTCGTCCTCGCTCTGACTAGCGTGTACAGTTGGGCCCAGAGAGCTTCCGCTCCCCACGGTTCGGTCAGCGGCCGCGGCTTTGGGCCGGTAGCCAATTCCCGCTCAGCAGGCGCTCATACTGGTAGACGACCGGTTACTCTTGGTCGTCGAGGCTGGTGTAACCGTGGCAACTGCTACGGGACTTCCGGGGAATGGGGCGGTTATTGGCCGGGCTACTATGGGGACTACGGGCCATACTCCGTTGGCGGCTTAGATCCCTTCTGGGAGCTTGGCGAGCCGGTGGAGTCTCAAGCCTCTTCCTCACAGCAGCCGTCGGTGATCGTGGTGAGAGAGCCGGAGCAGAAGGCGGCGTCGGCACCCGCGGCCTCTCCGAAGGTCATTGAAGTACCCCCTGAGAACGCGCAGGGCAAACAGGTTGTCGCTTCCGGTCCGGTTCCAGCGGCTGTGTTCATCCTGACAAGCGGTCAGCGGCTCGAGGCAAAACGCTATCTGCTGACAGAGGACGTGCTGCGGTTACAGCATGGTCGTGATCGGCAGAACATCCCAATGAATGAGCTCAATGTGGAGGCGACCATCGCCGCCAACCACGAGCGCGGAATCGAGCTGCAGATTCCAGACAGCAAGAATCAGCTCACGCTGGGCTTTTAGACTAGCCGGCGTGCATCTCACGTTCGCAGCACTCGGGCAGAATTTCTGCCCTGCCAGCCTCTCTGCCTTAAATTTTGATGGTTCCGTACTGCTACGGTATCGGCGCGGACGGAATCGGAGCAGACGGGACTGCAGTCGACGGCATTGGAGATGATGGCATTGGCTTCGAGGAGACCGGGGCGGACGGTATCGGGTACGAGGGGATTTTAGCCACGGGAACCGGCACGGACGGAAGCGATTTCGACGGTATGGGCGAGGTCGGAATGACCAACCTCGGAATTCGCGAAGTTGAGCTCCCGGTTGTCAAACCGCTGTCGTCGTAAGAACCAGTCTCGTAAGAACCGCCGCTGACCGAGCCACTACCGAATCCGCTGCTGTCATCGGAACCGCTGCTGAACGAGTTTCCGAAGCCACCGCTGTCATCGGAGCCGCTGCTGAACGACGTGCCGAATGCGCCGCTGTCGTAGGAACTACTGCCGAAGGCGCCGCTGTCATAGGAGCTGCCTCCGAAGGAGCTAGTGCCGAACACGCCCTCGTCCCCGGAGCCGCCGCCGAAAGAATTGCTGCCGGATGCCCCCACCGGATTGGAGGAGCCGGAAGCGCTCGTCGTGGCCGCTGCATTAGCGGCGGGTGTGGTTCCTTCCTGGGGCGTGGCGCCTGGTTGTCCCTGGGTCGATGGAGTGGCAGTTGTCTGCGCCGAGCCCGGTACGGTGGCGTCAGTGGACGCTGTTCCTGGCGACGAAGGAGTTGGCGCTGTCGCGTTCTGCTCAGTCGAGGGGGTCTGCTGCGCTGCACCTGCGCAAGCCAGAGCGAGTATTAGAGCTGCAAGCAACGATTTCATAACCCTCCTGCCTGCCACCCATTGTCAACCTGGAGAGATACTCGGACTGCTAATCCATGATACTCCCTGGCACAAATTTTCCAAGATGCTGCTGCTTTAAAAGCAAACGATTGCGGGATATTCCACAAAGCAGATGCAAGGGTTCAAGAAAAATGTACGTTAGTAATCTGTGAAGGGGAGACTGGGTTCGAGGGAGCGGCGTGCCAGCCATGCTTATGCCACCCGTATTTGCGGCTGAACCACCTGTGAAGCAGCGATGCCGTCATTGATAGTACGAGATAAGACCGGACGTATCTCGCACCGGCATGTGTTGAAGCGTGAGCAGCTCCGACTGGACTCGCGCCCATGCGCGGTGATTGTTCTTCGTGACAATGGGTGCGTTGGGGTCGGCGTAGAAAGCTAACAAGTCGCGCCGGATTCCGAACGGCACCTGCCTGTTCGGCTGCGTAGTAATCCGATGCAGTAGTGTGGCGTAAGTTTCGTCAGTCAGCTTATAGCTTCCGGGACGGACTAGCTCGCCGGTGTCGAGGTCCCGATTGGCCAAGGCGAGGGCGGAGCCGGGATGCTCACTCAGGTTGTGCAGAATTTCGCGAAACTGTGTCAGCGTGTGGTTCACGCTCTGGACGTACCATTGCTGGGTTTCCTCGTTAGGCCCACGTATCGCCAAGTCGGAAAGGGTTGCGATCTTGGGGAGAATGAAGATAAATACCGCCAACGAATGCGTGATAAACCCGGGCCCCTTGCGCGCTCCTGACCAACGCATCTGATAGTCCGCGTTCTGGACGTTGTTCTGAAAAACCGCGAATGCCTCATCGTGTACATCGGGCGGGGAGTTGTGGTGCAAGACGGTCTCGGCGTGTGCAATTCGCGGAATGAACCGGCGCACTGAGGATTGATAGGAACGCATCGCGGGGAACTCCGGTCCCAGCACCTCCCGCAGATGCAGGCCATAGGTTTCGTAGAACGCGCGCTCGAGTTGCGGCACCGGGACGTGCAGCCCGATGTAGCGAAGATAGGCGGCCGGCGCGAGACGATGTTGATCGAGCTGGTCGATATCGAAGGCGAATTCGGTGCGTATGTGTCCGTGTGGAGATTCGTCGTAAGTGACGAGACGCCCGTACTTCTTAGCAAGCTTGGGGAACTCTATCGCGGTAGCCGGATTGATGCATTCGCTGTGGCCGATGCTGTCGCCGACGTAGTGCGATAGCGCTCCGATCGCGAAGGCCAACTCGTTGGCGTTTCGCGCGTTGCGAAACAGGCTGGCGATGAAGTCTCCGGTGCGGACGTAATGAGCTAAGTCGCTGAAGAATTCCTTGCTGAAGGGGTAGTAGCCCATGTCCTGTATGGCCGAGCCGCCGAAGGCGTAAGCGTGGGCCTCATTCAGCTCGTCCTCTGTCAGCCCCGGATAGCGGCTCAGCAGCAGTGGACGAATGCTGTCGGTCCACGCCATGTCGATAATTTGCTCATGCGTGAGCACCGCGTATCCCTGCGCAGGAAAAGGCCGCAGCAATATGAGGAGCATCAGCAAAAGCGAGACCCGGCCCTTGCAATTGCGCAGAATTACGATTCGCTTGCGGATTCTTGCCTCGCAGGACCACAGCAGCAGTCCTGGAGTAAGATTTGGAAATTCATGCTGGAGGTTGGCAGCATGTGCAAAGGATTAATAGCGCTACCGCGAATCGAACTCAGGTTTACCTTCTTACACCTGAAGCACGTCCCCATCGCGCGCCACCATCAGGTACAACACCGGATTAACAAAGAACCCGATAAAGAGGCGTGAGATCAAACCGGCGACGATCACAATGGCGAAGGGCTTTTGCGTCGAGGAACCGATTCCTGTGGCCAGCGCTGCGGGCAGCAATCCCAGGCAGGCAACCAGGGCGGTCATCATGATAGGACGAAGCCGTAGCAGAGATGCCTCACGGGTCGCCGTGGGAATGTCCATGCCTTCCTGCCGCAGCTTGTTGATGTAAGACACCAGAATCACGGCTGTCTCTACTGAGACCCCCATCAGCGCGACCAATCCCAGAACTGACGACACACTAAACGGAGTGTGAGTGAGCTTCAGCGCCAGCAGCGCACCCACGGGCTCGGTGAGAATCACGCCCAGAGCAATCGTGACTGGGAACTTGAAATTTCCATATAGGGCGAACAGGATCATGAAAATAATGACCACGGCGAGCGGGCCGATGATCAAGAGCTGCGACTTGGCTTGCAGAAGCTGGCTGTACTCGCCGCCCCAAGTCATCCAATAGCCTTGAGGCAACGTCACAGCTTTATTGACGGCTTTCTGCCCCTCAAGCACCGCACGCTCCAGGTCCCGTCCCTCAATGCTGTATTGCACGCCGATATAGCGGGAGTTGTTCTCACGATAGATGAACGACGCGCCATTGCCCTGGCGAATGGTCGCCAACTCGCTTAGCGGAATCTGCTTGCCATCCGGTGTCCCGACCAGCAACTGTCCAATCTCATGAGCACTGCTGCGGAACTGCGGCTGCATTCGGACCACAAGGTCGAACAGCTTCTCTCCCTGGATGACCTGGGTCGCTGCCTGGCCTCCGACTGCCGCCGAAACCACAGCTTCCACATCTGCGACATTGATGCCATGCCGCGCAATCTTGTCGCGGTCCACATCAACCAGCAGACTTGGTTGTCCCAACTCGCGCACTACCGTCAAGTCAGTGAAGCCCGGCACCTTGGCGAGGATGTTCTTGATCTGGACCGCCTTGTCCTGCAGAACGTTCAAATCCTCGCCGTAAATCTTCACCGCCAGCGAGCTCTTCAGACCGGTGAGGGCCTCGTCAACGGCATCTTCAGCCGGCTGAGTGTAATTGAAAATGATGCCTGGAAAAGTGGTGAGCTTATTGTTGATGGCAGCGATCAGCTTGTCCTTGGTGTTGTTATCGCCGCTCCAGGATTTGTCTTTGTAGGGCTTCAGCCCCACATAGAACTCGCAGTTGAAGAAGCCGGTGGGGTCGGTTCCATCGTCGGGCCGTCCCAACTCTGAGGCCACAACTGTCACTTGCGGGTACGACATTAGGATGTCGCGAATCTGCGGTGCTATCTTGCTGGCTTCCTCGAACGAGATGGTGTAGGGCATGGTTGCGCGTACCCAGAGAGCGCCTTCGTCCAGATGCGGCATGAACTCTCCGCCGATATAGGGCACCAGCAACAGGGTTGCGCCAAAGATCAGAGATGCAAGCAGCATGACCAGCTTGGGGCGTTCGAGTGCCCAATCCAATTGCGTTGCGTACTTGCGCTTCATCCACTCGAACGGCCGATTCACATGCTCGCGCGCACCCTTCTTGAACCAGAAGGAAACCAACACTGGGACGAACGTCAGAGTGAGAATCAACGCCCCTATCAGCGCGAACGACATGGTCTCGGCCATGGGATGGAACAACTTCCCTGAAGGACCGCTCAGAGCGTAGATCGGGAGATAACCGGCCAGGATTACGGCTACTGAATAGAAGATTGGCCGATCCACATCCTTCGCCGCCAGAAGAATGACTTCGTTCAGGTTGTACTGTTGCCCCTCGCGCAAGGCGAGCTCGCGATAAATGTTCTCCACCATCACCACCGTGCCGTCGATGATGATGCCGAAATCGATGGCGCCAATGGAGAGCAGATTGGCCGCGCCGTCATGGGCGTGCAGAACTATGAAAGCGAACAGGAGCGACAGCGGAATGGTCAGGGCGACGATAATCGCAGCACGGAAACTGACCAGGAAGAAAATCAGGACGATCAGCACCAGGACCATTCCGCGGAGCAGATTGTCCTCCACGGTGTCGGTAGTCAACTTCACCAGTTCGCTGCGATCGTAGTAAGGATGAATCTTTACGTCGGGCGGCAGCACCGAGCGATTGAGCTCATCGGTCTTGGCTTCAACGGCTTTGAGGACATTCTGTGTCTGCTCGCCGCGCAGCATCAGAATCACGCCTTCAACCGCGTCGTCGTTCTTCTCATATCCGAACTCGCCCAGACGCGGCGCGTGGCCGATCGTGACCTCGCCGATGTCTTTCACCCGAATGGGCACGCCGTTGTTGCTGCCGGCAACGATGTTGCCGATGTCCTCCGTATCGCGCACCAGACCGATACCGCGCACGTAATAAAATTGGCCGCCCTGAGAATAAAATCCGCCCCCTGCATTGGAGTTATTAGCCGTCAGCGCATTTACGACCTGCGGCACTGTCAGGTGATATCCGTAGATGCGGGCTGGGTCGAGCAGCACCTGGTATTGCATGACGGTCCCGCCGAAGCCGGAATCGTCCGCCACACCATGCACGGAACGATACTGCCGCTCCACCACCCAATCTTCAATCGTCTTCAGTTCCTGTGGAGTGCGATCGGGGCTCTCGAGTACGTAGCGGTATACCAGGCCGCTAGGGCTGAATAGCGGAGCCATGTCCGGCGCCACTCCCGCCGGCAACTGGGCTTGCGACATTCGCTCGAAGACGACCTGACGCGCGAAATAGTCGTCAGTGTTGTCTTCAAAGGTCAGGATCACGTCCGAAAGACC
The DNA here is from genome assembly GCA_963846795.1 of uncultured Acidobacteriaceae bacterium. Taxonomy (GTDB): domain Bacteria; phylum Acidobacteriota; class Terriglobia; order Terriglobales; family Acidobacteriaceae; genus CAVVDY01. The sequence continues at coordinate 538,589 of CAWJXJ010000003.1, read as the reverse complement.
ATAGAGCGAAATCGACCGCATGACGACCACGTGGGGAACACCGTTCAGTTCCAGTTCAAGCGGAAGCGTGACCAGTCGCTCGATCTCTTCTGCCGCGTGTCCAGGCCATTGCGTGATGAGTTCGACCTGTGGAGGCGATAGATCGGGATACGCATCAACCGGCATGCGCTGGAAGGAGATGATCCCGGCGACAAGAATGAAGGCCGTGAACACCAACACCACAAAGCGCTGACGAAGCGCCGCTTGTACGATTCGATGGATCATTCAGGTGCGGATGCCATGTTGTGTCTCATAAGAACTAGCGTAACTTTACTTCGAGCGGCAAGGCTGCGAGCTCCTCTAGCGCTGCAATGAGTTCGCGAACTGCAGAAACAAGCTACCGTCTCCGATAATGCGATCGCCGGGGCTCAGTCCCGCGGTGACCTGGGTCACTCCTTTCGAGCTCTCTCCGACAGTGATGGAACGCCGGCCAAACTGATTGCCATTGGATTCGACGTACACGAACGGCTGGTTCTCCGTGTCACGCAGCACCGCGGAATCGGGCACTGCAATCGCATTCTGGATAGTACCCGCATCGACCGAGGCTACAACGTACATGTCTTTCTTCAGCTTGTACCCCGGATTATTGGTCTCGATGCGCGCCTGCAATGTGCGGGTATTCGGGTCGAGAGCGGCCGCGACGTACGAAATTTTTCCCTGGAAGACGTCAGGATAAGAATCGGTGGTGATCGTCACCGCATCGCCGACACGCACGTAAGGCAAATCCTTCTGGTACACGTTAACCAAAATCCAAACTGTGCTCATCTTCGAAATCACAAAGCACTGAGTTGTACCCGGCTGAAGCAATTGGCCGACCGCAACATCCTGCTCCACCACTTGACCGTCGATAGGCGCCTTCACCGAAGCCTCAAATGACGGAGGAGCTTTTACCAAAGACTCAGGATCGGTGATGCCCAATACTCTGAGGGCCGCTTCGGCCGAAACCAAATCACTCTCTGCCTGGACCTGCGTTGACTCAGCTTGCTCCAGGTCCTGTTCGGCAAGTGCATGGTGATCGTACAGGTCCTTGGCGCGGGCATAAATCTTCTTTGACAGCGCAGCGGCGTCCCGGGCTTTCAGATAATTCGAACGCAATTGCGAATAATCGGGACTGGAGACATACAACAATGGCTGCCCGCGTTGCACCGTTTCGCCGGGCGCGACAGCGATTCGGCTCACCGGTCCGCTCACCTGCGTGATGACCGGGGTGGTGTGGAAGCTGTCATACGCCACCGCTCCGGTCAGTCGGAGCATTCGTGTCAGCTTTGTGGGTTCGACAGTGAGTACCTGCACGTGCGCCATCTGGTCTGCCGGAACCGTAAACAGCGCAGCCGTATCGGATTGGTTGCCATGATTTGCCGCAGTTTCCGATCCAGTTCCAGCTGCATCCGGCCAAGGTCAGCGCGAATGCTGCGGCAACTGACAGCACCAGCAGTGTGTGAGGGCGGCGGCGAAGAAGGTTCATGGCAGGTTCCTCGTTCCAACTGCCTCTCTGAGCTGTTCCAGCGCGGTCATATATGACGCCAGAGCCTGTCGATAGGCTAGTTGCGCTGCGCGATTGCTGCGTTCGGCGTCCAGGAACTCCAACACGCTGGTTGCTCCGCGTTTGTAGGCATACTCGCTGATATCGCGGGAATCCTGCGCCTCTTTCAAGTAGCCGGATGTATACAGTTGCACGACTTCTTCATTGCTGCGAAGAGCTTCATAAGCGTTGCCGACGTCCGACAACACAGTATCGCTGGTCGAAGCCTGCGTCTCCTGCGCCTGCGTGAGCGCATAGCGGGTTCGTAATATCTCGCCCTGGTTGCGATCGAAGATGGGCAAGCCGATACTTCCGAAGAACGACGCACTGCTTTCGCCCGACACATGCGAATAGCTCATTGAGGCCGTTACGTCTTGCTTGGCGTTAGCTTTGGCCAGCTCGATCTGGCTTTGCGCGGCGGTGACTCCCAGCTCCGCTGCATGGTAATCGGGACGGTTCTGCAGTGCCTTCAGTTGTAAATCCTCCACGTTCGCGCGGATGGGCTCATACGCCAGATCGCCAACAACATCGTAATTTGCCGGAACCGCATCGTAGCCCAGAAACTCCCGCAACCCGATCAGCGCCTGCACCCTGGCCAGCTTGGAAGATGAGACGTCAGTTTGAAACTGTAATAGCTGCAGCTTGATCTTAAGGTAGTCGCCCTCGCTAATGTAACCAGCCTTGTACTGCAACGCGGAAACGTCCACGGTGTCCTGAAAGCTTTTCAAATCCAGCAGTGCTAGTTGCAGGGTCGACTCGGCCAGCAGAACTGAGACGAACTGCTGTGACACATTGAAGGTCAGGGCCCGTTCATCATCGGAAATCTGGGCGGTCGTAACCGCGGTCGCGTCTTTTGCAGCTTGCAAGCGCCGCTGCCGTTTGTGACCGCGTTCAAAAAGATAACCGACTCCGATATCGAATTGTTGCACCTGGCTCAAGTTGTCGGCGGAAAACTCCGACGGTGAAAAAATCGGCAGAAACTGAGAATCGAAATTCAGAGTCGGATTCGGCCGCAGATTGGCCGTGATCTCCTGCGCCTGATTCTGAAGAATCATTGTGCGTGCCGCCTTGAGCGCATGATTATGCGCAGTCGCCAGCGAGATCGCCTGATCCAGGGTGATCAGTGTGGTGCTCTGCCCCTCGGCCGAAGCCATCAGAAGCAACAGGCTAAAAGCTAGCAGGATCTTGATCCGCACGTGCGCTAGAGGCATGAGACTCAATGAGAAGTGTACGTCCTTCTCTCGAAGATCAGGGATCGGCCGCCGGCGGATGACTGGGTTGACGCTTTCAATATGCGTGGCGCTCCTGTGGTGGCACACCTCCAAGCCATTTGCAGCTAGTGGAGGAACATAGGGTATAGAAGCAGCAACACATTCTAAATCAGAAAGTTGCGAACCTGAAAATCACGGCTTGTGAAAATCAACCCTCCCAACCGCGTGAACTTCTTTCCATCAGTTGCCTCGAATCGCCGCAGGTTCCATAGATGGCGCCGAAAACTGAGTCTTCCCAACCGAAAACTTCGCAAATCGCAGCAAAGTCAGTCAGTAAAGCGCGACTGATCTGGATCCCCCATGCGCGTGCGTCGCGCGCATGACTAGCTAACGACATGAGCTGCGAATCTCTAGTGAGAAGTGGCTTCCGGCTGGCCTGGGAGCAAAGGCGAGCCGCTGTTGCATAGATCGAGCGGTTTTAGAGAAATGTTGAAGTCATCTGTAGTAACGCTCCAGAAACTGCGGTCGGAGTAGGCCCGGCATAGATCGCGGTCGCGCTCGGCGCCTTTGGAGCGTGCCCAAAGAATCTTCTGCGAAGCAAAATCGGCAGAGTTATGGACTAGTTCATCGCCGGGATAGTGCTTGTCGAGATCGTAGCTTACGAGCACTAGTTGACGTCCGGGTTCATTCTTGAGGCGTTCGGCAACCGCCTTTCGCCCGTCGGGGAAGTTCGGACGGTCTGCGGTTGTGCTGCCATTGGAGCGCATCAGCGAGGTCAGCGCCACAGTGAGTACGACAGCTACTACAAACGCCTGGCCGGCACGTCCCTCAGCATCCCAGAGGTATCGCAGACCCTCGACTATGAATAGGTAGACCGCGATCAACGCCGGTGCGTAGTAATGCATCTGGTTCCAATTGCAGGCGGACACGGCAAGCAGCGTCGTGATCGCACAAAGAACAGCAATTCGAAGCTGAGGGTTTTTGGCGCAGCAAACCAATCCCAGCAGCAAGGGGAGCGACATCGCGGGTCCCACGTAGAAGAACCAGTTGCGGCTCCATCGTCGCAATTCGAGGTCCGCGAGGCCGGCCAGTGTTACTGTTTCCAAATAATGGTGCTCTTGCGCTTCCACTTGGTAGTACTTGGCGAATACCGGGTCGGTGAATACGAAGTTTGCCGCCTTCTTCTGCCCGATGAAAGCCGGCAGTGGCGCGTACGTCCTCTCGTTCTGTACACGAGGCATCAAGAAAGGATCGCCCGTTGTTCGGTAGTTGTAGTAGGCCATGAAGCCTATGCCGATGGTCCCAATTAGTAGTACCGGCACAAAAACAGGTATAGCGATGCGTTGCTGGTGACGACGCCACGAGAATGCCTTGTAGAGAAAATAAGCAAGCAGCGGGATAGAAAAGGCAAACCCTTCATAGGGACGCGAGTTCGCAAGTATCAATAATCCCAGCGCGAACGCGGCCCCGGAAGCGATCCGGTACCTGGCGGTCCTGTCCACCTCGAAGAGTCGTACCACCCCACCCAGAGCAAGCGCCCCGCCGACGGCCGGTACTGAGCCTCCCCAATACGAGTTCATCCAATAGCTGAACAGGGCAAAACGAAAAAGAGCCAGCAGACCTCCGACGAATGCCCATGTCGGCGATAGAAACGCTTGCAGTGCCCAACAAATCGCACCGCATAAGAGAGCGGTACTCAGATAGACTCCAATCCACGGATTATGAAAAATGACTTGTCCGAGTGCCAGGAAGGCACCCTGCCCTATTGGATATTTGGAGTGATAGGTAGGCGTCAACGTGACGTGGAATGTCTCAAAGGACTGCCATTCAGGAGGAGTTGGATTCGCCAGTCGATGATTGGCGAAGGTATCCGCCATCAGGAGATAGCTATATTCATCATTAATGTGCGGCTCGGGGATACCAATAAGTGGTAAAAGGCAGGCTCGACCAACCAATGCCAGAAGGATCACAAACAACGTCGGCCGCCAGCTACTGGCAAAGAGCCACTTCGGCCATTGGAGCCACGGCAGGCGCCGTAAATAGGGAAGGCTGACGAAGCTTACAGCAAAGACAGCGACCAGGATACCTAGTTCGGTTCCCAGTAGTCGTAACCCATTGACCGGTTCGAAATTCATTGTTCAGACGACGACCTGGATTCTGGCCTTACGGAAGAATCTAAATCCTGATTCACTACTCAAGAACCCGATAGCAGTTCGTTCGGAGGCTCACCATCGTTTTAAAATAGTTTCTGCGCCTGGCCACGCAAAGACTAGAGATGCCGGCAAGGAGCAGTGTTACAACGGAAGGTTCCGGCGTTGCTGTTGTCAGGCTGCCTGCTCCCGACCCGTCGCTGCAGCCCGATTCGTGGAAGCATTCCATTTGGATGATGCTGGTCGAATACCAGTTATTGCTCCACAGACCATCAAAATCCAACGACAACTCGGTCTGCGGTCGATTACTTCCGCAATGGCCGGTGCATACTCGGCTGCTAAAACTCCCTTCCAGAGAATTGGAACTTAAGTAGTAAGTTTGGGGAGAGCTTCCATACACCGCGAGATCCGCTGTGGCAATACCATGGCTGAAGCTACCAATCATCTGCGTCTCACATTGATTGTTCGCGCAGGAGACGGCTTGCTCATAGTTGCTGACCGAGGCGCTGAAGGAAACATCCAGGATTACCACCTCGCCCCAAGGGACACACTGGCCCTCACAAAGTCCTTCAGCAGCGCCGGAAAGTGTATTCGAATCGAATTGAAATGTTCCGGTGGCGTAAAAACCGAAAGTATCGGCTCGCGCAATGGGGATGATAGTGGAGAAACAAATGACCACCACCAACAGCGGAAGCGTCGTCTTCACCGAAATCATGTCTCATCCTATGCCGACAGACCTCATCGGCGCTAGCTTAAATCGGAATCACGAGATCGCCATCCGTTGTCGAAGCTCTTTGGATTTTGCCCACGCTTCCCAGTCCTCATAATGCGAGATAGCAATCCTGGCATGTAACGCCGCTGCCTCTGGATCTCCCTGGCCCTGATGAAACAATGCGGCGCGCTCGTGGACCAACGCAATGTCATGAGTGAATCCGCTCGCCTCCGCTGATGTCGTCGCCGCCTCGTAGCCCGCACATGCATCGGGGCTGGCATATGCAGCCAACAATTCGGCACGGATCAGGTCGCGTTTGTGAGCAAAGTTCGCAGGATTGATGTCCGCCCATCCTTGGAATTGATGAAAGAGGTCTTGCGCGCGCTGAAGCAGGGCGTCGCGTTCCGCGCCGGTGACTTCGCGCGAGCGCGCGACCGAAGCCAGCGCCTGATAAAACACAAATTCCCATTCCCCCACCTGGCCCTGAAACGCCGGCAGGATCGGCAACCCCTGCTCCGCATAACGCAGCGCGCCTTCATAGTCTCCGTAGTAATAATGGAGGCGCATCTTAGCGGTGCAGTAGTAGCCGATCTGGTTGTAGTTAGAGGTGCGGCAGATCGAGGCGATGTCCCGCTCCTCCTGAAATCGCTCGTCTGAAAGGCTCAGTCGATGCTCGGTGCGCCCGAGCAAGGCCAGCGCAAGTTGCCGCTCCAGCAGGCAGTGAAACGCTGCCACACGCACCCGTCCGCCAATGTGGGACATCTGGCGCTCAGTCTCAGCTACCACCTGTTGTAAACGAGTGCCGCTGAAGTTCAGATACATAACGTGGGCCGCGGCATTGAAGCAGCCATAAAGCACATCATTCTCTTGCGACCCGACGTGAGCTCCTTGGCGTGCGAATTCGTGGTTCGTGCTTAGTGGGTTGATCCAATGATTGATGAACCAGGCATGCAAAAACGCAACCGGCGCACTCACCCGGCCATACAATTTGCGGTCCAGTTCCATGGCCAGATTGCTGAACGCGTATGCCGCCCGGCTGTCGCGAGTAATGCCACGCAACACCGCGGCGTACATAGCAATGACCTTGGGGGCGTCGGCGCCGATGCCGTGCTCCAGCGTGAGCATGAAGCACTTCAGAGTACTCAAGGCGAAGAGCTCGACCTTGTGGCTGATGTGGGCCGCCGGGCCAATCAGCATCAGAATGCCAATAATGCGTGCTGTCCGCTCATCACTCAGTGGAGGCAGGTCTTGCAACTGCGCCGGAGAGCGCCCGGCCATCAACTCGGCGATGTTTTGCATCTCGAGGCCGATGGCGAATCCCTGCTCCTCGCGCGACCGCGGCAAGTCGACCCCTAATTGCCGTGCAGCATCGACGGCGAGTTTGACGGCCTTCTCCGGATTGCCGGTTGCTAAGCGTTGTGCGGCACTCAGCAGGAGGTAGTGAGCGGCCTTCTCCGGAACTGCAGCTTCTTTCCACAGAATGGCCTGCGCCTGTACCCAGTCAGGAGCCGAGCCATAGATTGACTCCACGGCCGTAGCCACCTTCAGACTCAAATCGCGACGCTGATCGGGGCCGATCTCGGCCAGCACCGCTTCGCGAATTTTGTCATGCGTAAAACGCCATTGGTAACCGTAACCTTCAAATATGGCATTGTCGCCGCAGGCCAGTAGAAGGGAATCGAGATCAACCCCGGGAGCCGCGGCGCGCAATACCTCTATATCAACCTCCCGTCCGATGATCGCAGCTATTTGCATCGATTCAAGCACCCAAGCCGGTAGACGCTCGAGCCGATGGCGAACGTAATCCTTCATGCCGCCGGAGAAGACGTGCTCAGGGAGCTTTTCCGGAGAGACGCTATCCAAGCGGCCCGCAATCTCCGCCAGCTCACGTACTGCCTCTACCAGGAAGAAGGCGTTGCCTTCGGTTTCGCGTTCCAGGAATGTCACGATCGCCGGATTTGTGCCAAGATCTCGTCCCAGCATGGAGATTGCGATATCACGAACCTCGCGCTCCCCAAAGCGCTTCATGTGCAAGACGTGAGTGCCTGGGCATTCAATCGCGAGTTGTGGGCGCTCGTCATCGCGGAAGGACGCCACTATCAGCAGTCGTAGCTCACTCGCTTTTTCAATCAGCTTCTGCATGATCTTGAGGCTATCTCCCACAATGTGGCAGTCCTCGATCTCAAGCAAAATGGGAGCTTCGCAGTGCGCGAACAGATTAAGAATGACCTCAGTTAATCGCTCTTGAAACAGTTGTGGATCGACCGCGGTCTCTGGAATCGGGCGGCCCAGCACACGTTCGATTTCCGGGACAACAATTTTGATTATGCCGGCTTGTTCGTCGCTGAGGTCGACCAGCAGGGCCAGGCGCAAAAGTGCGTTGCGAAAAATGGAATACGGGGCCTGATTCTCCTCAGCCCGGCCGGTCAGCGCGACCATGCCGCGCACCAGTGCCTTCGACCGGACTTCATCGAGTAATCGCGACTTGCCAACACCGCTTTCCCCACCGACTAACCACGCGCTCCCTCTGCCCCGCACCGCATCGTCCAGCGCGGTGGCGATCAACGCGAGTTCCTGCTTGCGACCCACCAGGGGAGCGGCTTTGAGATAGCTTTCTCGGTGGGCTGAGGTCTCGGCGGGAACCGCGCAGCCGGCCGCCTTGGCGAACTCCGCGATGATCTCGTTCGCATCCTTATACCGACGTTCCGCCGGATCGGGCGAAAGCAATGTGCGAACAATGTCGCCTAACGGTCCCAGCGCGTCGAGCGGCTGCATGTCGGGGCGCTGCTCGAAATCCGCCCGTCCGCGCACCATGGGAGTGCCCGTGAGAATCTCGTAGGCGATTCCACCCAGGGCATAGAAATCGCTCGCGGGGGTTGGGCGCTTGCCCGCCAGGATTTCGGGCGCGATGAATCCTGCCGTGCCCGCGACCTCATGCTCGGGTAATCCGGAGACACCGAAGTCCAACACAGTTACGTGGCCGTCGGTGACCAGCACATTCGAAGGCTTGAGATCGCGATGGATCACGCCGTGCCGATGCAAATACGAAAGCGCCTGCATCACCTGAAAGAGCAGGGCAAGTTTGCCCTCCAGTGCAAGGTGGCGCGCGGCTCGAGTGATGGTTTTTGGTTCCGGAATCAGCTTCATCGTGAAAAACGGCAATCCGCTGGACTGGAACCCGTAGTCCAGAACGCTGACAATGTTGGGATGCCGCAACGACGATAGGACCCGAAACTCCGACGCTAAAGCAAGCTGCACCATGCGGGAATGTTCGCTGCTATCGTCGGCACGGCCGCTAGGGTCCGAAGTTGCGGTATCCAGGTCGGCAGTCGAGGCCGAGGGGTCAATGAACGCTGAATCGGTTTTCGTAGATGTTAGCGGCGGCTCCGAACTGCCCATGCCGTCGCTGTCTTTTGTCGCGGTATCCCCCAGGGTTGAAGGCATTTGAAGAGCCCGCTTAAGAGCGACGATTTCTTCAGTGATTCGATCGCGGGAGCGATAGACCTCGCCCATACCACCGGCTCCGAGTCGGTCCAGCAGCTCGTAGCGGCTGCCGATTAAGGCAGTGCTCAAGGATGGTTTAGGGTAAGCCAAAGCGCGCCCTTAGAAATTAGCACAGACAATAACGAAGGCGACCACATATTTGCGGTCCCTCTTGTGCTTTCCGATTCCGGATTTCCTTCTACTCCGGCAACTCTGGTTCGTCACTCGCCTCCGCTTGTTGGGTACCGGATGCGCCGCTCCGCTGCAGTAATAGCGCGTTGGCGTGCATGTCGGGTGATAAGGCAAACAGCACCAGGTTGTTCTGACTGATTGGCTGGTTGGCTACCGACCAGGCGAAATTAACTGGAATATTCGCGGCCGTCATATTGGCGAACCCAGCGATGGTCTGGATCATCTGCGCCGGTTGTAGCTGGCTCTGCCACATATCGAATAGCACTGTGGAAGCTTGATGCGCGATTAACGTCCAGGTGTTCGGTTCAATGCTATGGCGCGTCAACAGCTCGGTGACGGCAGTTGGCGCAAGTCCGCCGCCGAACTGGCCAAAGCCTTTCATGCCGTTCGCTGTGATCTGGAAGAACGGCTCGCTCCATAGTGCCTGATGCCCATCTCTGGGGGGCACCTGCCCATACTTCTGTCCCTGCATGAACATTGAGCCGAAGAAGCTGGTATCGGTAACCGTATTCTGATCGACGACCTGCCACAATGTGGGATCTTCCGAAAGGCCAACCACCGCCGCTCCGGCGCCGTCGGCTGCGCTCACCGATTGCAGCGTACGGTAGTCGACGTGTTGGGTCCAGTTTCCGCCGACGACAACCAGGATGTTCCTGGCGCGACCGGCTTTGATCAGCGCATCTGCGAAAAGCAACCCTGCGTTGAAGTTCGAGAACTCGTTGTTCAGCGGCACTACATAGGTGCTCTGCGGCATCTCGAGCATCTGGTGCAGGTGGCTCAATTCGTTAGGACACGCGTAAGGACTAACCGACGCATAGCCCAGCAGCATGTCGATGTCCGTGGGCTGAAGATTTGCCGCTTCCAACGCGTTCATGGCAGCGGGCGCCATCATGGTCATCAAATCTTCGCCGGGGCCGAGTACTACGCGCGTGTTGTAGCCCTGGAAGGGATTCGACACCCCCGGATTCTTCTGCAGGTACTGGTGAACCCAATCGAAGATCGGATCGTCGTTGTAGCGCAGGTTCGGCGGCACGAAATAACCGAGACCGAGAACGCGAGGCTGTAGATCGGGCATGATTTGTCTCTTTGGCGAAGACGCCTACGTATTGACCTCTACATTGCCTTTGCTACTCAGACCTTCCCACGAGACTGTGATCTTTCCCTTGGAAGATGGCGGAGCTGGCGGCGTGGGATTGGCTGTAATCCACGGCGGCTTCTTGAGACCTAGGTGGTCCTGCAAAACAATCTCCGCTGTCTGTAGCGCACCCTCAACCCAGGTCTGGTTCGTCGAGTAAGCCTCGCCGCAGATGTAGCAAGGAAAGTCACTCACCGGCTGCGTGATTTTGTTCAGAACATCCCAGGATTGATACCCGCGATTCCAGAAGTGAACGCCGCCGCCGTAAGGATCGAGCGACCAATCCATATAGGCAGCGTCAATCGGATGCGGTGCGTACTGGATGTCGTGCATACGCTTGATCTGGCGATGCATCTCCATCACCATCTCGTTTGGTGCGCGGTGGTTATTCCAGTTGTCGCGCAGACGACGGGTGTACTCGTCCTTTGGCGCCGGTCCCAGAGCCGCCAACGGCGTGGAGCGTTTAAACAGTGGAACGCCCGGAGGAAGCTTTCGGAAGTGCTCCGCCGCACCACGAGTTTTAGTCACCGGCGTTTCGGCTCCGCTCAGGCCCTCCCAGAAGTCGACGTTAGTCGCGTCGTTGTATGCCATCAACAAGGCGTTGCCCGTCGCGGAGGGCGTAGCCGCCGAGGGATCGATCGGCCAATAATAGAGTTGCCGCACAGGTGTGTCGGTGAGGGACCGCCCCTGTTTCACGCCAACCGCCTGCCACCACGGGTATTCGTAGGCGAGGAACAGCTTGTACAGCGGAATCGCTCGCACTGAGCCGACCATACGACGCACGCGTTCGGCGTGCTGCGGACCGAACACCGGGCCGACGCGATCCAGCAGTTCGAGCGAACGGCGCGGCATGGCGAGAATGATGGCGCTCGCCGTCACCGATGGCCGCTGGCCGCGGAAGTGCAACTCGACTCCCGCGCTACCGTCTGACAATGTGGTACTTTCGAAACCGGCAACCCACTCGTCCTGGATTACTTCGCCACCGGCTTTCTTAAACCTCTTCTCCAGCTCCCACGGAACTGTGTCATATCCCTGGTTGAAGAGGTAGTACTTCACGCCCGGAACAAACTCGAAGTATTCGGTAATGAGATCGACCGCATTGGCATTCGATCCCAGGCAGTCATAACCGACCAGTGCGCGGGCGACCTGGTAAGCGTCGGGCGATAAGGCCCGTGCAAGCAGATTCCAGAATCCGTGTTGGTAAAGATCGGTACCATCGACCTTGGCGGTCTTCAGGAATTCCTGTAGCTCCTCCGGTTTGAGCTGGTTTACCTCGGGAAGTAACTTCGAAATTCCCCAGCCGATCAATCCACTGGGATCGTTCTTCAAAATGTACTGCTCTTCGCCCCAGTTGAGCTGATAGGGCATCGCAGCAGGATCCTGGTTCTGCGCGAAGCGCAGTTGATGCCCGCGCAGATACATGATGTTGCAATCCTGATCGACCACCTGCTCGTAGCGAGGAAGCTTTAGCTCGTTCTCCACCAGGCTGCGCACCAGGGTCTGCGTGGATACATAACGCATGCCACCGATCTCGCACGTCGTACTGTCGGGAAAGCCGGGAGGGCGCGCCGACAGCAGGCGTCCGCCGATGCGGTTGGTGCCTTCGAAGACTGCGACCTTGAGCTTGCCCTTTTTGCCGGCGAGCTTCTTCAACTGCGGCGACTCACCGGGGTTGGCCGTCAGCAATCGCCAGCCGGAGTAGATGCCGGAAACGCCACCGCCGACGATAGCTACGTCATAATGCGTTGACTCTTTCGAAGACTTGCCTTTGCCAGTGCTCATTTCAACTAACTCGCTTTCCCCGTGACGATTACTTTGCCGGCGGTTTTGGAGGGAAGTAAGGATCGATGCTGCTCTGGTTGATCTTGGCCACGATTACCTGCGGACGCTTCTGGTTGGCGGCCGCATCGATGACCTTGGGCATGAGCTCCTGCAACTGCTGCGGGCTGTCGATGCGATAGGCATCCGCTCCCAGAGCCTGCGCGAACTTCACCAGATCAGGCGCGCCCAGCCGGTAGAGGCCATCCCATACGTCGTTCGGATCGGGATAGAGATACTGCATGCCCTGGCTCACCATGTGCAGGTCCGCGTCATCCAGCACAATGAAGATAGCTCCCACATTGTGGGCCTGGGCTGTCGAAACCTCCGCTCCATGCATCAGGAAAGCCCCGTCTCCCACGAACGCGACACAGGTCTTGTCAGGCGCTCCCATCTTGGCGCCGATAACTGCTCCCACAGCGAAGCCCATCGGTCCCATCGCCAGTGAGCTGTGCACTTCCAGCGGAGCGTTCGCGCTCAGGTAGTGAATACCCCATCCCACGCAGTTGCCGGCGTCAAGGAAGATCATCGACTCTTTTGGCAGCGTATTGTTCAGCACGCGACAAATCGCAGCAGGCTCGATGGGCGACGCGTTCGAGTCGTACTGTGCCTGGCTGTAATAGGGCGAGTTCTTCTTGAGGGTCGCGACCTCAGCCACGCGCGCCTGCACATCGGCCGTAATGGGCGGGAACTTCGACATCAACTCAGGGGCGCCCATCTGCCGAATGAACGCTCCCACATCCGCCACAACTCCTTGTGTCACAGCGAACGAACGGCCAACCGCATGCTGATCCAAATCAACCTGGATGAACGGTCCGTTGCCCGAAGGTATCAGCATCGGATTGAAGTTGTTGGACGAAAGGCCGCGCAGGCTGGTTCCCAGCACCAGCAGGCCGTCGTAGGCGGTACCTTGCTGCTGCATCCACATTGGCCCCCAGGTATTGCTGGCGAAACCGTACACCCGTAGCGACAATGAGTGTCCTTCGGGAAACACTCCTTTGCCGTCGGGAGTCGTCATCACTGGAATCCCGTAGCGCTCGACGAACATGACGAGGCGATCGAGGGTGTCTTGGTTGCGCAGCGCGTCGCGGCAACCGCTGCCCAGAAAGATCAGCGGACGCTTGCACGCCGTGAGCTGCTGCACCGCCTGCACGACTGCATCGTGACCGGCTGCGGCAGGAGTAGCGCGATAGTTCGCCGGGCTGTTCGGAATCAAAATGGGCGAAGCAGCCGGCTCCGCGGGCACGTTGTTGGGGAATGCAATATGTGCCATGCCCCGTGGAATCGTCATGGCATCGCGGATGGCCTGCTCGATCAGCGTCTGCGCCTCGCTCGCATCGCTGATCTCTGCGCTATAGACCGAAGCCGCAGAATAGATCGCCTGAATGTCCAAATCAGTATCGATGCCCTCCTGCAGCGCGCCCTTGCCAAAGAACTGCTCCGCTACCTCTCCAGTAATCACCAGAACGCCGCTACCATCGTTTTGCGCGGTCATGCCGCCGGTAAGAGCGTTGGTCGCGCCCGGGCCCGACGTCACCATCACAACTCCGAGCGTGCCAGTCGCGCGGTAGTAGCCGTCGGCGATGTAGGCTGCGCCCGTCTCGTGCCGGCATACAACATACTCGAAGGCCTGCCGCTGGTTCTTGAATTCGACCAGCAGATTAGCCACTCCGCCGCCCGGAATCCCGAACACCTTGGTCACGCCTTCGCGGGCCAGGTAGAGCAGCAAAACTTGTGCAACGGTGAGATTTGAGTACGAAGTGACGTAAGGAGGAGAGGCCATAGTTTGTCAAGTTCCTTTACCCATTGACCGTCGGGACGTCAGCTTTGCAGGCGAGCGAAATCAGCAGTCGTCTTTGGAGGAGGACAATCTGTCTCGTGGCGCATCTGCACGTTCGGTCAGGTTTGCAAGTTGTATTACAGTTTTCTTCCTATCTGCAATAGCCCGAAAGTGGATATCGTCAAGCGGCTCAAGAACTTTCAGTTATTAACTCCGCACAGGATTAACCTGCTCGGTGCTCCCGCGGCCGGAAGCGTTGCTCAAACTTCCGCTACCACCTATGATTCAGCCCAATACCGATGGCAACCAAACCCGTTACTGGTCCACCCCGGACGTCCGCTTCCGAGAGCTCAACCCAGGTCTATGCCGTTCATGGTGCCGACCCTGAAGTGCTGGCCTACGGCATGGCGAAATATTCGCGCTCGGCGCTGTCGCTGCGTGAGTCGCTCGCCGAACTGAACGAGCAGAAGGCCGAGAAGTTTCTCAACACCTTCTATTTCCAGTACGGACATCGCAGTATCGCCGACCTCGCCCATATCGCGTTCGCCATCGAACGGCTGTCGATTCTCGCCGCGACCATCCTGGTTGACGAACCACGCTGGGACGGCCAGGAGCGCTCCACGCGCTATCAGGACTTCAAGAAAAGCGGCTATTACGTTCCGGATTTTGCGGGGGATGGCGAGGCCGAGGCGCTTTATCAGGCAACCGCCGACCATCTTTTTGCGGAATACCAGTACTTTTCCGACGCAATGTTCGGCTACCTGCGCGACCGCACGCCCAAGCCCGAGGAGATGAAGCAGGAAGCCTATGAGCGAACGCTGCGCGCGCGGGCCTTCGATCTTTCGCGTTATCTGTTGCCGATGGCGACCAACACGTCGCTGGGACAAATCGTCAGCGCGCGCACGCTGGAGAACCAGGTTTCGCGCTTGCTGTCATCCACGCATGCTGAAGTGCGACGGCTGGGAGAGCTACTGAAGCAGGCGGCGCGCGAAGGCGCTTACAACGTGAACCAGGCGGTGGCTCAGGGCCTGTTGCAAGAGATTCGAGAGCAGGCACCCCAGCTTGCCGGCCGAGCCGAGCAGGTACTTTTGCGAGAGGTCCATGTCGCTCCCACACTGATGAAATATGCCGAGCCCAACACCTACGAGATCGAGAGCCGGCGCGAACTGAGCGGGGCCGCTGCTGAGTTGCTCGGACATTTGCCGAACGACCCCGCTCCTGTGGTCGACTTGCTGGAAGATGAGCCGCTCGAGATCGAGCTCGCCACCACACTCCTCTACCAGTACGACCATCATTCCTATCGGCAGATTCGCCGCGTGGTTGAGGGCTTAAGCCAGAAACGGCGCGGCGAGATCATCGACCTCGGCATGAAACATCGCGGACGCTTCGACGAGGTTGCGCGTCCCTTCAACTCGGGCCAGGGTTTCCGCTTCGACATCCTCATGGACATCGGCGGCTTCCGCGATATGCACCGCCATCGCCGCTGCGTGCAGATCATGCAGGACTACACTCCCCGCCACGGCTACGACATGCCGCAGGAGATCGAACGCGCAGGACTCGCCTCGCGCTACGCACAACTCATGGATCGCACCTGGGAAGCCGTCACGCAGTTGGCGAGTAGGGAAGCCGCCGAAGCCGATGAGCAGTCGCAATACCTTATCCCACTGGCCTTCCGCAAACGCACGCTCTTCAAAATGGATTTCGCCGAAGCCCTCTACATCAGCGAACTGCGCTCCGGTCCCGCCGGACACTTCTCCTACCGCAACGTGGCTTATGCGATGTACGAGGCGGTGGCGAGACGTTATCCGCACCTGGCGCAGTACTTCCGCGTGACCGACGTAAACGAGCCGGTGGACTTGCTGAAGCGGTAGAGAACAGTCTTGATTCCCGCCTGTGGGCTGCAGCGCGCGTCACGCATCAACGCTGACGAGACAGTAATCAGCCCGAAGGGCGAAACAATCTGTAGCCCAGCGCGGGAGTGCTGTTACGAAATTCGTGGCGAGCGGAGGCGGTGGAACAAACCATAAGCCCGTCCCGCAGGGACGGCAGATCTTAGCCCAGCATTTCAATGCTGGGTAGGCAGACAAATAAGGATTAACGAGCCGGCTTCAGCCGGCGACACTCTTCATTTGTCATCCCCAGGCGACTCGGATTCGTGTTCACGCGCATCCCACCGTTGAAACGGTGGGCTTAGATATTACGGCGTTAGAGCAGTGCAATACTACCTAATCGTTCAGTTCCTCCCATTATCTGTAAATCTTACTTTGCAGATGGTGACGGACTATTCCGTGTATGTCATACTATCGGTCATGAGTATGACAGATAAGCCAGAAACCGTGCGGTTTACGACAAAAGGGCAAGTCGTCATCCCGCTTCGTCTTCGCAAGCAATTCGAAATCGAGGACGGAACCAGAGCGATGGTGCAAGCGACGCCGGACGGTATCCTCCTCAAGCCGATGACTGCGGCACTCATCCGGCGCGGGCGCGGCATCCTCAAGCGGGCGTCAGGACACGGGTCGCTGACTGAGGACTGGGCTGAGCACAAGAAGCAGGAACGCGCGCTAGAGGAGCGCCATGCCCGCTAAGGTGCTCGACAGCTTCGCCCTCATCGCCTACTTCCGCGACGAATCGGGCGGGGAAGTGGTGGAGCACCTGCTCGTCTCCGCCAGCAAACGAGACAGCTCGCTCCACATGACCGATGTGAATTACGCCGAGGTGAAGTATTCGATTGTGAAAAAAGACGGTGCCGCAGCCTGGGCGCAAGCCGCAAAGGTCCTGGAGGGCCTGCCTATTGATTTTCACTCCACAACCCGCGCCTTGGCCGACAGTGCCGCCGATTTCAAAGCCCGTTTCAAGTTAAGTCTGGCCGATGCTTTCGCCGCCGCGCTGGCCAAAGAAAAGAAGGCTGACCTCGTGACCGGCGACCCAGAATTTCGCCCGCTTCACCAGGAAATCAAAATCCACTGGCTGAAGTAATGCCGAGCGGGGTACAAGTATCAACGTCACGGGCCCGCGAAAATCGGGGATTGTCCCCGATTTCGTCCGTTCCCGGTTTCATCCAAAGTTTCCGCCCTAATCGTCAGCTCGCGGAGAGAATCGAAGCGAAGTATTTTTGTCTCAACTGCTAGACCGCCTGGTAAGAAAACGGCGGCCTGGGTTTCCGCCGCGCCAAGGGTTACGTCACCGCAGCATCCCAGCTAAAATCTGCCGGCTTCGTAAATGAAGCAGCCGAATAGTAGTGCGCGTAGAACGACCTTTTCGCAGAACGAACAGAACTCGTCGACGCTTTTTTCCAGCCGCGCGAATTTGCTCTTTGGAGACAACACCCCGCACGCCTCGATTTCTTCGTTGTTGCTCAGGCACTCACATGGCGACCGAGACTGTAATCAGCCTGAAGGCGATCAGTTCGCGGAAAAGCTCGCTAACCTTTGCTCCAACCTGTCTTTATCGAATTCGATATATCCGATGTCCCGGAAGTTCGTCGGAAATGTGACGCCGCTCTCCTTAAAGATGACTACCCGTGAGCCATATAGTGCACTGGCTGCTCCTAGCTCAAAGACCGCGTTCTCGCTCGGCCTAAAAATCGTTTGCCCATTTACATCCTTGAACTCCTCGTCGGCAGTGAAGATGATGATTGCTGCCCCACATTCCTTCATAGAGTCAGCGACCTTTTGCGAGATTGGCCTTCCCTTGTTCGCCTCGTCCACGACCACTCTGTGGGGAATCTTGTATTCCGACAAGAATTTTTCGAGCTGTTGCAGCGGAACCCTATTCTTACCGTGGCCGAGGAATATTGCATTCTTGGCGGGTGGTGCTGCCGGCGTGCTTACCTCCGCTCGGGCAAATTGCTCCATGTCTTGGTTCTGCTGGCTATTTTCGCCCCCCTCCGCCGCCTCTGACGCCGACCCCTCCTGGGGTGTGCCACCCACTGGCTCAGAAGCTAACCATTTGCCCGTCGTCGCCTGCCGGATAAGCCCAAGGAACTCTGCATTTTCGTAGAAAACCGTCTCGCATCGAGCGGCCTGATCCCTCGAAACCCCAAAGTCCCGCACCAACGCATTTTGAAAGAATTGCATATCCGGTACCTTTTTCCCTTTGTAGGCTCCGAAGATGTTCTCTAAAACTGGCGGCGTGACGCGGATTGAAACAGCGCGTTGCTCTTTGCCCGTCGGAGGTGGGCGCGACGATGTCCTTTGCCAGCGTGGTCAGAGCTACCCTCGGCTGGTTGTAGCTTCCGGTCGATAAACCGTACTTAATCGATGCCGAAATAGCATTCGAAAGTCGGAACTGCCGGGACTTTTGTCGAGCGCGATTGCGATATCAGTGGGTGGCATCGGGTTGCCGCTGTTCTTCTCTTCTAGGGCCAGTGAAATACGGAGGGCCGCTTTCAGCGAGTGCTTCGGAAATTCGGAGCCGCCGTTCAATGCGTGCTCATCATCTTTATTCATCTGCTTGTTAGCCATTTGCATACCTCAACTGATATCGATTTAAATTATATATATAGAAGAAAGAAATTGTCTATTTCAATTTCAGTCATGTGAATCATGACGAAGATCGTGTGATCGCTATCCTCTTGTCCTCGCGTTCTTTACGGACGAGCAGCACCGCTCTCACGGGCATGTTTGTTCGATTGGATGGCAAGGAGAACGCCAGTTAGGTGCATCAGCCCATTGCGGAGAATATCGAGATGTAAAGAAAATACAGGCAATTCCTTGCTTCTGTAGATGTTGCTCACCGCTTTAGCTAGTGGGCAGACTTTCTGGCAGCGTCAGGGTGGGCGTTGTACTCAAGGCGTTTTCACCCTGTTTCGATGGATGCCGACGGCAACCGGATACCCCTCCCCAGATAGATTGCGGCGTCCAGACGGCTGTTAAGCAAACGAACTGCACACAGATACCCTGTAAACACTGTAGAACTCGAACGTCTTGCATGCGATCTCTCGGTCGGTGCGGTGGGAATCGCGTTGCCATTCGCGTTCTTTACGGACGAGCAGCACCGCTCCCACGGGCATGTTTGTTCGATCGGGATGGCAAGGAGAACGCTAGTTAGGTGCATCAGCCCATTGCGGAAAATATCGAGATGTAAAAAAAATACAGGTAATTCCTTGCTTTTGTAGATGTTGCACACCGCTTTAGCTAGTGGGCAGACTTTCTGGCAGCGTCCGGGTGGGCGTTGTACTCAAGGCGTCTTCACCCTGTTTCGATGGATGCCGACGGCAACCGGAGACCCCTCCCCAGATAGATTGCGGCGTCCAGACGGCTGTTAAGCAAACGAACTGCACACAGATACCCCGTAAACACTGTAGACTCGAACGTCTCGCATGCGATCTCTCGGTCGGTGCGGTGGGAATCGCGTTGCCATTCGCGTTCTTTACGGACGAGCAGCACCGCTCCCACGGGCATGTTTGTTCGATTGGGATGGCAAGGAGAACGCCAGTTAGGTGCATCAGTTCATTGCGGAAAATATCGAAAAGACGTGGGCAGCCCCACTAATTCCATTCCTCGAAAAACTTGGGACGCTCTATCAGTGTCTAGGTTCCGCTGTCATCGTCCGACAAGAAAAATCGACGGGAGCGGCGAACTATTTCAATTTCAATTCCTCAATCCGCCTGGCCAGGAATTGCCGCTCCGGCTCCTGTTGGGTCAGTGCCAGAGCTTTCTCATACGAGGACCGGGCCTCAGCGGTCCTGCCCAGCCTGCGGCACAAATCAGCGCGGGCGGAATGCGCCAGGTAGTAATTTGCCAGTTCGCCATGTTCCAACACCATTCCCATTTCGGAACTACCCTACGACCTTCGTAACCTCCGGTCCGCGTTTTTCTCGCACAGACGAGTTCAGCGACTTGTAGACTAGATTTCAAGCACGCAAGAGGTGTGCCGAGGATATTGGGATTGCGGTCAGCTTTGCCGTGCAGGACCACGAGGCTGAATAGGGATATACGTAAGTCCAATGGAATGTATTATTTACCTGTAAGTCACACGGAGTCAATCATTTGCGACATAAAACATGTCTAAACTGTTGAAAACAAGGTATCGCGAAAACGATTTTTTCGTGATGTCGATCACATTTCTGAAGCGCATAGCGGGAGATTTCAAATCGGAACCCAGGTTACCTTCGTTATCCCTCCCCTGTGGAATTTCGCTATTTGTTCGCTCTCGATGAGATGTATACTTTGCTGTCAGTCACCCATGCGCCTCCCCCAAAACGCCCAATACCGGCGGCGCCTGCCCCACTGACCTATCGCAATCCATATTTCCAATTCGTGCGTTGACCTAATCAGCGCGACGAGGCGGCCAAGGAGCAGCCTTAATGGCAGACGAGAGAACAGAGAAAAACCGGGCCATCGACCTGGCAATATCGGGCATTGAGAAGCAGTTCGGCAAGGGCTCCATCATGAAGCTGGGGAGCAAGGAGGCAGTGGTCCCCATCGCCGTGATCTCCACCGGCTCGATTTCATTCGATGCCGCGCTGGGCGTCGGCGGAGTGCCGCGCGGACGCGTGATCGAAGTCTTTGGGCCGGAATCTTCCGGCAAGACCACCATCGCGCTACAGATCATCGCCGAGGCGCAGAAGTTGGGAGGCATGGCGGCGTTCGTCGACGCCGAGCATGCGCTTGACCCTAACTATGCGAAGAAGCTGGGTGTGGATGTCGACAATCTTCTTGTTTCGCAACCGGACTACGGTGAGCAGGCATTGGAGATCGCCGAAGCATTGGTTCGCTCGAACGCGATCGATGTGTTGGTGGTCGACTCCGTCGCGGCGCTGGTGCCGAAGGCCGAACTCGACGGCGAGATGGGCGACAGCCACATGGGCCTGCAGGCGCGCCTGATGTCGCAGGCGCTGCGCAAGCTGACCGGCATCGTGTCGAAGTCGCGGACCAGCCTCATCTTCATCAACCAGATTCGCGAGAAGATTGGCGTTATGTTCGGCAATCCGGAGACGACGACCGGCGGCCGCGCGCTGAAGTTCTACTCCTCGGTGCGCATCGACATTCGCCGCATTGCCGCGATTAAAGACGGCGATGTGGTGACCGGCTCGCGCACCAAAGTGAAGGTGGTGAAGAACAAGGTGGCGGCGCCGTTCCGGGAAGCCGAGTTCGACATCATGTATGGCGAAGGTATCTCGCGCGAAGGCGACCTGCTCGACATTGCAGTCAATAACAACATCGTCGAGAAGTCAGGCTCATGGTTCAGCTACAAGACCGACCGCATCGGCCAGGGACGCGAGAACGCACGCCAGTTCCTGAAGGACAATCCCGACATCAAGGCGAGGATCGAAGTGGAGGTGCGCAAGGCGCTGGGACTCATCCCAACCGGCGAGAAGCCAAACGGAGCGGCGACAGAGTTCGAAGCTCCTCCGGTACTCGCCGCCGCGGCACACTCCTCGGCGAAGACACCGCCGGCAAGAAAGTGAGTCCGTGGCTAATGGTTAGCCTTCAGAGTGGAGTCGTTGAATACTTTGAGCTTGGCGCGACAGTGCAGACCACTAGCTCTCAAGCCGCGAAGCGGCGACTCAGAAGTTAGCCCCGGGTGAAGCGAAGCGGAACCCGGGGTTCGCTTCTAACTTTGAACCGTTTGCCGCGTCAGCGGCGGCACTCTTCCGTGAAAGGCCCCTGATAAGTGAGCTATTGGCAATGTGGCGATTTGCGGTTGTTGCATTAGTGGTAGGTTGCGTGTCGCCGATTGACATGCGGGCGCAATCTCCGGATGCGAGCGCCGAGTTCCGCGCTATCGCCCAACAAGCACGCCTTCTGGGGATGTCCTCGTACGACTTGCCTCGACCCATCGAGGAGTACGGTGAGCAGGAGCAGCTCGATGCGGCTCTTCAGCACACTACTCTCACCTTGGCAAACCTGGTGGCGAGTGTTCCTGTCGCCGAAGGTACAACCATCGTGACGTGGAAGAAGTATCGGATCATTGAACAGTTCTCGAAAGAGGATGTGCACTTACCTATGGAGGGACTGCCGAAAAGCGTTCCAAAATCGCTGCTGCCGTTGCGACCGGGAGAATTCCTGTTAGCCGAAACGGGGGGCACTCTCACAGTTGACGGTGTTCAAATAACCATGCGGCCACCGGCTCGCACTCCGCTGCCTGCAGGCAACTTGCATCTCATGTTCCTGGTTTTCGGAGCGTCCGGAGAGGTTGCGGCGTCAAACTATGGGCCGTGCGGGATGTTCTGGGTCGACAAAGACAATTGGATCCACGTTCGAGTGAGCGTCAACGGAAATGAGTTGAGCGACAGCCTGATCAGAGAGTCGGGGGGCACTCTCGCGGGACTTCGCGACGTGGCGGCACGAGCAGCGCATCCTTCAACTAATAAACGACGCCCTATTGCGAAGTAGGGATCCTTCGACTCGTTCCGCCGCGGCAGGCTCCTCGCTCAGGATCACAGATTCTTATGCCGACGCTCACCCCCACTAACCTGAAGTTCTTCAAGACACCTGCAGAGTTTCGCAAGTGGCTTCATACGAACCACGCTGATGTCACCGAGTTGTGGCTCGCGTTCTACAAGAAAGACTCCGGTCGGGCTTCGGTCACCTATTCTGAAGCACTCGACGAAGCCTTGTGTTACGGCTGGATCGACGGTGTTCGCAAAGCGGCCGACGACATCAGCTACACCCAACGCTTCACTCCGCGGAAGCCCAAAAGCATTTGGAGCCTGGTGAATATTCGTCGCGTGAATGAGCTGACACAGTTCGGGCGAATGACAGCAGCGGGGCTTACGGCATTTAAGACGCGAGACGAGAAGCGGGCGCAGCTGTATTCCTATGAGAACCACGCCCGCGCGCTCGGCGAGGCGTATGAGAAGAGGTTCCGCGCGAACAAGAAGGCGTGGGCGTTTTATGAAGCGCAGGCCCCGTGGTACCGGCGCACGTCAAGCTTCTGGGTGACTAGCGCGAAGCAGGAAGAGACGCGGTTGCGGCGGCTGGAACAACTCATCGCATGTTCAGCAAAGGGAGAGAGAATTCCGCAGCTGATTAGTAAGAAGAAAAGCTGAGCCGCGGATTTGGGCGGACAAACGCGGATCAGAGAAGGAATGCTGGGTATCAGGTGTCAGGTTTCGGGTATCAGAATAGGACGGAGCATCAACAATCCCATCGGACACCTGACACCCAAGTCCCTTCAGTCATGATACACAATCTCGCCGCCGACAATCGTCGCTACTACTTTGCCGGTGAAGCTCCAACCATCGAAGGGCGTATTGCGCGACTTTGACTTTGACTGCGACGCATCGAAGCTCCACTTCTTTTTAGGATCGAATAGCGTCACATCGGCGTGCGCGCCGGCCGTCAACGTGCCGCGTCCCTCGAGTCCAAAGATCTTCGCGGGATTCGCCGACAGCAGCTCAACGATGCGCCACAAGGGCAGCTTGAAATAGTGGTGCAGAACGGTGATGGAGAGTGGTAGCGCGGTTTCCAGCCCCGTGATGCCGAAGGCCGCGCGTTCGAACTCCACCTGCTTCTCGTGAAAGGCGTGAGGCGCGTGATCTGTGGCAATAGCATCGATGGTTCCGTCGGTGAGGCCTTCGATCAGCGCGCGGCGATCGGCGACCGATCGCAGCGGCGGATTCATCTTGTAATGTGTGTCGAACTCGCCGACGTTGTCGTCGACCAGCGTAAAGTGATGCGGCGTGACCTCCGCCGTGACCCGCACGCCTTGCGACTTTGCCCGGCGCACCGCGCTCAGCGCTTCAACTGTGGAGAGGTGCGCAACATGCAGATGGGCATTCAGCTCGCCTGCAAGTCGAATGTCGCGTTCCACCACGTTCGCTTCCGCCTTGTTGGGCATTCCGCGCAGACCCAGTCGGAACGAGGTCGCACCGTAGTTCATCGAGCAGCCTGATGTCGCGTGGGTGTCTTCAGCATGCTGCACCACGGGGATACCGAACTTCGCGGCAGCGGCCAATGCTTCGTGCATAACAGGGTCATCCAGGATCGGTTTACCGTCATCCGAGACCGCAACAGCGCCGGCGCTCTTCAGTGCGGCAAAATCCGTCACCTCGCTCCCCATGCTGCCGATCGTCGCGGCGGCGATGGGGAAGACGTTCACTACTGCACCGCGCGCAGCCTCTTGCATCCAGCGCGTGATCTCCGGCGAATCGTTGACCGGAGCGGTGTTGGGCATGGCACAGACGGAAGTGAATCCGCCGGCAGCAGCCGCGGCAGTTCCCGTGGCGATGGTCTCTTTATGTTGTTGCCCCGGTTCCCGCAAATGCACATGAAGGTCGATGAAGCCGGGTGCAACGATGAGGCCCTTTGCCTTGACGACTTCGACACCGCTTCGCTCGAGTTTGCCGGGTTCGCCAACTTCAGCGATGCGTCCATCGCGCAGCAGAATGTCCAAAGCACGATCGGTGCCGCTCGCCGGATCGATGACCTCTCCGCCGGTAATCAGGAGATCCCGCATGTTTATCGCCCCTTCCCGAGCGCAGTCGCGAGAATAGCCATGCGCATCTTCACTCCGTTTGCGACCTGCTCGTGAATGCAGGACTGCGGCCCGTCTGCCACCTCGCTGGTAAGCTCCATGCCGCGAATGATCGGGCCAGGATGTAGAAGGATCGCGTCACGCTTGGCGAGTCGCATGCGGCGCGAGTCAATCTGATAGCGATCGATGTAGTCTTCGACGCTGAGCTGCCGCCCGGCGAGGCGCTCCTTTTGGATGCGCAGCGAGATAACGACATCAGCGCCATACATGCCAGCATCGAGATTGTGACAGACGATAACGCCGGGTGCGATATCGGCGGCTACATCGGGGACCAGGTCCGGCGGCCCACAGAGGATGACTTCTGCGCCCATGCGCGTCAGTAGATGTACATTGGATCGCGCGACGCGGCTGTGGTATATGTCGCCGACGATGACCACACGCAGACCCTTAAAGCGCTTCTTGTGATGCGCGATGGTCAGCGCGTCAAGCAGACCCTGCGACGGGTGCTGATGTAGTCCGTCTCCGGCATTGATCACCGGCACCGGACAGAACCGAGACAACAGGTATGGCGCACCGCTGTTGGGATGACGCATCACGATCACGTCAGCCCCGAGGGCGGTAATCGTCCAACCCGTGTCCACCAGCGACTCGCCCTTTTCAATGCTCGATGAATTTGCGGTGATGAGCGTGGTGGTTGCGCCCAACGCCTTGGCCGCGAACTCGAATGACGTTCGCGTGCGCGTCGAAGCCTCATAGAAGAGCAGGACGACTCGCTTGCCGCGCAGCAACTGTGGCGCCTTGCGCGGATCCATTCGCTGCGCCAGCTTTAAATAGGAATTGATTTGTGCGGGAGTAAGTTGGTCGGTACCGAGTAAGGAACGATCGCGCTGGTTCATTGCCCTGGGGAAATCCGCTCGACCAACAGCACTTTTTCCGTGCCGTCGGTCTCTTGCAGTTTTACCTCAACAATCTCATCTTGGGTAGTCTCGATTTTTCGGCCCACAAAAGCCGCCTCAATCGGCAGTTCACGATGACCGCGATCGATCAGCGCACAAAGCTGGATGCGCCGGGGCCGGCCATGATCGAAAAGCGCGTCAAGTGCGGCGCGCGTCGTACGTCCGGTGTAAAGCACGTCATCAACCAGGATGATGTTCTTGTCCTGAATATCAAACTCCATGGTGCTCTTGCGGTATTCCGGGCGGTGGCCGATGGTGGAGAGGTCGTCACGATACAACGTGATGTCGAGCGTGCCGACCGGTACTTCTGTTTTCTCGATCCGGCCCAGCAGCTTCGCCAGCCGATTCGCCAGTGGGACGCCGCGGCGCCTGATACCGATCAGCCCGAGGTTCTG
This sequence comes from uncultured Acidobacteriaceae bacterium, assembly GCA_963846795.1. Classification (GTDB taxonomy): domain Bacteria; phylum Acidobacteriota; class Terriglobia; order Terriglobales; family Acidobacteriaceae; genus CAVVDY01. Next base: position 512,774 of record CAWJXJ010000003.1, on the reverse strand, counting down.
AACGCCGTTGTCCTTCTCGACGATTTCGTGCGCTAACCGGACCAAAGTGCGGTCGATCTCGGAGGCGGACATGATCTGAGATTTTTCTCGCAGATTCTCGACGTGATCCGCTGTCTTAGTCATCCGCTCCGAATCATACGAGAACGCGGAACTGCGAGCAACTTGGAGTTTCCTCGTGGTTCGATCCACAACAAGACCTTGGCCGCGGATTGGCGCGGATTAACACGGATCAAAAAGGTCGGAGGAACGACAATCCGCAGAACGAAGTCTGATCCGTGTCAGGGGCTGCAAATCCGTAGTTATATTTTCTTTGTTGGTCTAGTTCATTCTGCGCCGGCGCGCTGAAAACGAAGCCCCAAGCGCTCCTCCCGCAGCCGAGGAGAGGATGAAGATTACGGCGATGAGGGCCATAACCCAAAGAAAGAAGGTGGCCAATCCTTCCGGCGTGTTTAGCTTCCCAATGAACTGTTGCAGTATCTCGGCCGTGCGCGGATCAGGCGCTTTGGCCATTGATGCGCGCAACTGCTCTTCCATCATCTGGCGTAGTTGATTGCCTTCTGTCGCGAACAGAACCGTGCTCAGGATGGCTGTGATTACGAACGCAAATACACCGGCGAGAGCGCCGATGCGCATTCCCATTCCTGGTCGTACCAGAGCCGAAGGCACGCGCCGCTGGTACATCGATACGGACACTGCTCCCGCAATCAGCAGCCACAGCAGAGAGCCTAGCGCCAGGAAGGGAAGGGACGACAACAGAGCTGCACCAACGCCTGCGAGCAAAGCGCCCGGCCAAACCTGGTTCCACTGAATCGGTTCGCGAGGGGCAAAGCCGGCGCGCGGAGCACCCCAGGGCGAAGTGGTAGTGATGGGCGGTGTAGCACGTACTTCCTCAGATTCCGGTGCGGAGCTGGATTCCGCTGCTGTTTCTGGCGGAAGTACGCGAATCTGCGGAGCGGCGCAATGCGGGCAGAAGGGTATTCCCTCCTCTACCGCAGCTTGGCATTTGTAGCAGGCATGTTCCACCGAAGTGACGTTAGCAGTCGCGACGCCCGGTCTGCAAGATGCAGACGCCAACCGCGCTGTCTATTACCCCGTCACTGCCCGGACGACTACTGGCACAACCATCCGCACGACCTCCGGGACGACCATGGCTGCTATCCATGTGGCGTACCCGGCGAACCGGTGCAGCCAGCAATAGCCAGGGCCAGTTCCGCTCAACAAACGACGCAGGAGCCGCCACGCCGAGCAAGCTCATATGTCGCCTTCCTTGCCGTGAATCTGCACCAGAACGGTTCCGAAGCGGGTTCCTGAGCCATCGGGCTCAATCGCAACAATGTGCTGGTTATGCTGGGTCCCGGTTTTCAGCTCCCATCCGTCACCATGCGAATCCTTGCAAGTGAGCTTATCGTCGCTGTCTCCATGCATAGAGACATCACCACCGCCTTCGCTGCTGTGTCCCTTGCAGACCAGAACGTCGCCGAACTGTTTGAGCTTGTCTTCGTAGAACGTCTTCACCTTGTCGGGCGAATCAGGCGTTACGAATTCTGCGGCAATTACTTTCAGGCCAAAGCCGAGGCCTCCGATGTTCACGTTGGCGCGATGCTTATCGCCATCCTTGTCGGCTTCGCGAGGCTTCGCGCCGGGGTATACCGGAATGCCGTTATCGGTAGCTTGCGAGCTGGTATCGACCTTCAGATTCGCGATCGGGGTCTGGATGTCGACCTTCTCCTTGCCTTTGTCCTTGTCGCTTACCTGGACGGAGCAGGCTGCCAACAGCCAAACCGACGCTATTGCAAATACCGTTGAGAACAATGTAAGTCGTTTCATTCGCCGTCCCCCTTGAGAACTTGCTGATGGATTGCGAGGTGCGTACTCCGACGTCTTAAGATACGCATAATTGGACGGATTGGTTCCCCCGGCTCAGGCCGATGACAGTCAACCGCCAGTGGCCGCTCGAACCATCTCCATGGCTCGTGCCGCGATGGCGTCATCGTCACCGAACCCGGGGAGCCAGCTTACGTTGGGCTCGCGACGAAACCAAGTCATTTGGCGCTTTGCATAATTGCGGTGCCCCTGCTGAGTCAGCGCAACCGCCTGTGCCAGTGTCAGTTCGGCGCAGAGATAAGCCACTGCCTGCTTGTATCCCAGGGAGTTGAAGGGGGCAGCAGCTGAGAGCTGGGGATACTGCTGCAGGAGGCGCGCGGTCTCCTCTACCAGCCCCTGCTCGAACATTGCCGCCGCGCGAGCGTTGATGCGCTCGTACAGTTGCTCGCGGTCGGGATTCAGTCCGAGTCGCAGGATTCGGTAGCCCGTGAGCGGGTCGCGTCCTCTTTCCTGCCACAGTTCGCTCATGGGCTGACGGGCAGCGAGGCACACCTCGATCGCACGAATCAGTTTCGGTGCGTCATTGGGATGTATTTGCGACGCGGACGACGAATCCAGCCGCGAAAGCAGGCGATGCAGATACGGCGAGCCGCGTCTGCCGGCGATCTCGCGCAACCGGTCGCGCAGTTCCTCGGATCGTTGCGGCCCGGGGAAAAGACCTTCCAACAGAGCACGAAGGTAGAGGCCGGTTCCTCCGACCACAATTGGCAGCTTGCCACGGCTGGAGATTTCAGCTATCGCCGCTCGGGCTTGCCGTGCATACTCGCCCGCAGTAAAGGTTTCGCCGGGATCAGCCACGTCGATCAGATGGTGAGGAACGAGCGCGCGCTCGCTTTGGCTCGGCTTCGCAGTGCCGATTTCAAAGTTGCGGTAGACAGCAATTGAGTCGCAACTGACAATCTCACTCGTGAAACGCTGCGCGAGCGTTATTGCGAGCGAAGTCTTCCCCGAAGCGGTGGGCCCGAGGATTACCAGAAGCAACGGGTCAGGCGCGAGGTCGGGAGCATCCGTCAACGTGCGCCCCAGGGGACAGTTTTGCCGAAGCGAACCAATACGAGCACTACAATGAAGAGCACCAGCAATAGCAAGCCAATCAGCTTCTGCCGCTCGCGAGCACGCTGGCGAGCGACCCACTGGCTGTCGTTCTGACGTGCGTCGATGCCGCGTTCAGGATCCACGATTCTTATTTTATCGTCGTCGCAGCGAAAGCCACGAGGTGACACTTCCGTTACGAATCGTAACCGTGCGCGGCGCGTCGAATGTGGTGAGCAGGGTTTACATCGATATGAATGACGTAAAATGCGATCTCTGCGGAGTAGATAACGCGATGCCGGAAGGCCTCTTGTGTCCATCCTGCAGGGAAGCGATCGCTCGCTTGCTGGCGATCGGCAAGGTGGAGCACCCGGTGGAGTGTGATACTGCCAGCGCGACATTAAAGACAGTGGATTACCCACAGAGAAGGCAGAACACGCGCAGGGCCGGCTCGTAAACGCGGCTGACAAGTCGAGGGGCAATGAGCGATGCTGTCCAAAATCCCGTAGCTATCCGGCCGAAGATGGATGGCTACGGCGTTCCGCGGTCGAGCGAAGGAACGCTGCCCTGGCAGTGGGCACTCGAGCGACTGACCAAGTCCCACAATTATCTGCTGACCACGGTTCGTCCTGACGGCGCTCCCCATGTCATGCCGGTGTGGGGTGTCTGGCTTGAGGGCGCGTGGTACTTCTCTACGGCCACGACCTCGCGTAAGTCGCGCAATCTGGAGCAGAACGCGAACTGTGTCGTTTGCAACGACAATGTTGAAGAGGCTGTCATTCTGGAAGGCACAGCCGAGCGACTCAAAGATTGCGAAATTCCCACCCAGGCGTTTGGCGATTACAAGGCGAAGTACGGCTGGGAACTGGATCCTAAGCGTGGCCCCGTCTGGAAGGTCAAGCCAAAGACGGTCTTCGCGATGCCCGAGCAGCAGTTTCCGGAAGCTGTGACCAAGTGGGTGTTCGATTAGAAACTCCGGTCGAATCGCATAATTCCGCTATAATTCACCTACCAACCCACGGTAGGGGAAGATGTCAGAAGGCACCGCAGCCCAAACCGCCATCGAACCGGGGCTGCACGAAGCGCCAACACTACAGTACGAACTGGAGCCGTGGCGGCGTACGTTTGGCCGCAACCTGGCCGATCTCGTATTCCGTCGCGAGCCGCCTCCGCTGGAACTCACGTCTGAGCCAGGGCCCGTCCCCGCCGACATCTTCGTCGACAAGAGTCTGAACTGGTGGCGCATTGCCCAGTCGTACGGCGGCCACATTGCGTTTGTCGCAGTTGTGTATCTCGTCTCGGTATCGTTTTTCCAGAAGCCAGTACAGCTACAGTCGCCTTTCAAGAACACCGAGGTTTCGTACTACCCGGTGAGCGAATATCTGCCACCAATCAACACTGGCCAGAAGGGAACAGCGAAGCCGCGTACGGGTGAGCCGAAGCTGGCGAAGCAGGAGATTCTTTCCGTTCCACCAAATCCGGACAACCACGAGCAGACGATTGTCACGCCGCCCCAGGTGAAGCTCAACAAGAACGTGCCACTGCCCAACATCGTGGCGTGGACTCCGGTGCCTGCGGCGCAGCCGATCGCGGCCAGCTCGCAATCGGTTTCGCAGTTGAAGATCCCGCAATTCCAACAACAAGTGATTGAACCGACGGCAGACTTATCCGGGCTGAAGCCGAAGCTGCTGGTTCCACCCGAGCTTAGGCCGACAGTAGTTGAGCCTCGGGCTGATCTTTCACAACTGAAGCCGGCGACCAACGTTCCGAACCTCGCCCAGCCCGCGGCGGTCGAGCCCTCGGTGTCTGCGGACGCGCTGAAGCTTAGAGCCGGACAGCTCAACATTGCGCAGTTGCAGCCGCAGGTGGAAGCGCCGAAGCTGCCGGTTCCGGCGCAGGTCGCAAGCAGTGCAGGGCAGGCGGGAACGGCGGGAAAGGCCGGGGCCCCTCCGCAACCGAGCATGCAAGGGTTGTCGAACTCGCGCGGGCAAGGACAACTGATTGCCCTCGGGCTAAATCCTGCAGACGTGCGCGGTCCGGTTGAGATGCCCGGCGGAAATCGCAGCGGAGAATTTCATGCGTCGCCAGGAGGGAAAGCGGATGCACCCGGCACTCCGAACGTCAAGGGCGACGCCAACTCGACGACGAACGGCGCCGGAGGAGCGGCCGGTAAGGGCAATGGCTCCGGTAATGGCGGCAGTACCGGTTTGCCGACCGGCATCAGCGTGGGGAATCCTCCACCCGGGGCAGCGACGTCAGCGGTGGCGGGAACGCCGTCAGGCAAGGGCGATCCCAAGCTGGAGGAGCAGAAGCGCATCATTGCCGCGGCCATGAGCCCGTCGATTCCAAGGACTACGCAGCGGCCGGTTGCGCCGCCCGAGCCGCCTGCGAATATCGATGCTGACAGCATCGAGGCGCGCGTCTTCGGCAAGAAGCAGTATTACTCGCTGGTACTGAACACGCCGAACCTGAGTTCGCGAGCGGGTAGCTGGATCATTCACTTTGCAGAGCTGAAAGAGACCAACGACAAAAGTAAGCCGACCTCTCCGATTGCTTTGAATGAGGTCGATCCGGCATATACCCCTGACGCAATGCGCGACCGCATCGAGGGCACGGTCACACTATATGCAGTCATCCGGTCTGACGGTACCGTGACCGACATCAAGGTACTCAACAGCCTCGACGACCGCCTCGACTCAAGTGCCGTACGCGCGCTTTCGCGCTGGCACTTCCGCCCAGGAACAAAAAACGGCGAAGCTATCGCGCTCGAAGCCGTGGTGCAGATTCCGTTCCGGCTGAAGAAGTATTGAGAAAAGCCTGTCAGCCATCAGCTGTTAGCCTTCAGCTAAAATCACTTTCGATTTGTCATCCTGAGCGAAGCGAAGGACCTGCTTTTGCGAGTTTCGGTTCAGCGGAACTGCCACATGAACTCATCCGATGCAGCCTCAACGTCTCCAGAACTGTTCACTAACAATCCTTCCGCGTACATCCTGCCGACGGCTCCGACCGACAGAAATGTTGGGCGAGACCATGTATGAATTAGCGCTTGGCAGACCACAAGGGTCTCCTGTGAATTAGGTTCGAACCTGAACATCCCGAAAGTCGCGCGACGTCCTTCAACAAGGCGCTCTTCGAACAACTCAGCTGGGATTGCAGTTAGTTCGGCGGGTATGCGCTCACGCCAGTCGCCCAATTGTTCGTAAATCATTCGGCAAACGCGTTCTTCCACCGAATTTCGATAGGGCGGTTCGCAGTCGCATCTTCCAATGGCAATTCGGAACGCTTGCTTCATCGAAGTTCGTCTCGGGTGAAGAACAGCAGGTCCTTCGCTTTGCTCAGGATGACAGCTCCAAAATGTTTTAGCTGACAGCTGACGGCTGATAGCTGACGGCTCTTCTACTGCCCTTCGCTCGCCTTCCGCGGCTTTTCGAACTCGTCGCCCGGCTGCCAGCCGACTTCAGCTTTCTGGGTCGCGGCCTCCCATCCCAGGGCGAATCCGAAGCGAGCCATCACCGCGTCGCCGGCGAAGTCCATCGACGGATGATACTCATCACTGGGGTGGTGATAGTCGTTCTTGACGAACTCTTTCGCCTTCTGCTCTCCCCACGCGTGGTCATGCCCCTTATAGAGCACGCCCTCGCCGATGGAGAATGCCGGCACGCCCACGCGCGCCAGGCTGAAGTGATCGGAGCGGTAATAATGTCCGGCGTTGGGAACAGGATCGGGCACGATGGTCAGTCCGAAATCCTTCGCCATCTTCTGCACTTCGGGATAGAACGTGGTTCGCTCGGCCCCGTTAACCAACACCTCTTCCGGCACGCCCCACGGCGGAACATCGTCGTAGTTCAAGTCGAGCGAGATTTCCTTTGCCGGTATCGGCGGATGCTTGCCGAAATATTCCGACCCGCGCAGCCCCTGCTCCTCGGCTGTGACCGAAGCGAAATAAACCGAGCGCGGCGGAGCTTCTTTCGCCACGCTGTAGGCGCGCGCAATCTCCAGCAGAATGCCGACGCCCGTCGCGTTGTCCTGTGCGCCGTTGTAGATGTTGTCGCCCGGCATGCCGGGAACGATTCCCAGGTGATCGTAATGCGCGCTAAACATTACAGCCTGGTCTTTCAGGCTGTTGCTCGAGCCGGGCAGCACGGCGACTACATTGTTCGAGTCAAACGGACGCACCGTGCTGACGATGTGCGCCTTCAGCGATGCCGGAAGCTGTTCCGCTTTGAAACCAGGCTTCTGCGCGGCGGCAATCATCTCATCGAGATTCATGCCGCATTCCTGCGCCAGCTTCTGCGCGACATCGAGTTGAATCCACGACGCGACCTTCAACTTGGGCGCAGGATCGTTGCGCAGATACGAGCGCTCGCCGCCCCAGGAGTTGCGCACGACATCCCAGCCGTAGCTCGCCATCTCGGTCTTATGAATGAGAATGACGCCGGCTGCGCCCATGCGTGCAGCTTCTTCGTATTTGTAGGCCCAGCGGCCGTAGTAGGTCAGGGCCTTGCCCTTGAAGAAGTTGGGATCGTCCGACGGCGGCTCGTTCACCATCATGAGCAGCACTTTGCCCTTCACATCGACACCGGCGTAGTCGTTCCACTTGTACTCGGGAGCGTCAATGCCATAGCCGATCCAGACAAGAGGCGCGTCAATCGTGGTGTCGGTCTTTCCAGTCTCGTCCATGGCGACGTAGTCAGTGCGATTGGCGAGGACGAGGGGAGCGCCTTTGTTCGGTATCAGCGAGAAGGTCGTTCCATCATCGACGGTCTTGATACCGACCATCGGGACCTTCTGCATGTAGGAGCCGTTATCGCCAGCCGGCTTCAGTCCATAGAGCGAGAACTCGGTGGCAATGTATTCCGCGGCGATATCGCCTCCGCGCTGGCCGGTGCCGCGTCCCTCAAGCAGATCGCTGGCGAGAAACTTTACATACGCACGGATTCGCTCAGGATTGATCGACGTCATTGCTTGCTGTGCTTCGGCAGGCAGGGAAGCGATCTTGGGAGGGGTGGTCGGAGTGCTGACCGGCTGCGAGATGTCGGAGGTTTGGGCGAGAAGAATGATCGCCGCAACGGAGAGAGCGAAAATCAAAAGAACAAGTTTGCGCATGGATAAAGGTTCCCCTTAATCGTCCGCCCGCATGGAGCAAACCCTTTATTCTACGGCAAAGGTGTGAGCAGCTTAAGGCTGGCGTGAAGGGCTACGTACAGATTTAGCAACGCAAAGGCGGGACAGATCCCGCAGGAGCAAAATCTCCCTCATGATAGCAAAAGCCAAAAGCCAAGTGCCAAGTGCGAACGGCTAATTGCCGTCTTTCAGCATAATGCGCACGATCTTCGTCGCGCGGCCGGTCTGTGCCTCGCAATCAATCAAGGTAGCGCAGAGGCGCACGTCATTCGACGCAGCTTCAAACCGGCCCGGCATATTGGTAAGGAAGCGCTGCAGGATCATTTCTTTCTGGACGCCAATCACACTGTCGTAGGGTCCGGTCATGCCGACGTCAGTTTGATACGCCGTCCCTTTCGGCAGCACGTATTCATCGGCAGTGGGGATGTGCGTATGGGTTCCGAGCACAGCAGTTACGCGGCCTTCCAGGTACCAGCCAAGCGCGATCTTCTCGGAGGTCGCTTCGGCGTGAATATCGACGAGCACGGCTCTTGCTGTGATTTGCTTGAGCAAGTCGTCGGCCACGCGAAACGGGTCATCGTTGTTGGTCATGAATACGCGGCCTTGAAGATTGATAACGGCATAGTCGAAGCCGCTGCGGGTGCGTCCCTGATACCAGCCGAAGCCGGGTGTGCCTTCGGGATAATTCGCAGGCCGGAGGATGCGGCGCGCGAGCGAAGCTTCGTTTCCGTTTGCCGAGTTCATGTACTCGATGATCTCGCGCTTGTCCCAGACGTGATTCCCCGTGGTGATGACATCAATACCAAGTTCGAACAGCTCTTCCGCGATCTGAGGTGTGATTCCGAATCCGCCGGCTGCGTTCTCCCCGTTCGCTATGGTCAGATCGACACCGTACTGCTGCTGCAACTCAGGCAGTCGTTCGTGAACGATAGTGCGCCCCGGGCGAGCGTAGATGTCTCCAACGAAGAGAATGCGCAAATCTCGCGCTCCTTTGGCGCGGAAAGTTGATGGTAGCACGCAATTTCAGACGAGAGTCAGCGCTCTATCTCAGCCGTCCGCAGGAAATCGTAGTTGCCTGCGGGATTCAATTCGATGCCGCGCACCCGCTTGGTATGCACGATCACGTTGTCGTAGTACCAGAGGTTGATGTACGGCAAATCCTGGGCGACGATCTGCTGGATCTGGTCGAATAGCAGCTTCCGCTGCTGCTGGTCCAGCGTGGCGTGTGACTTTTCTATGAGTTCGTCCACCTTGGGATTCGAGTAGAAGGTGCGATTCGCGCGTTTGGGCGCAAAGCTCTTGGTCGCGAACACATACTCGAAAATGTCTGGGTCAAGGTTGCCGCCGACCCAGCGCAGGGAATGAAGTTGATAGGCGCCTTTGGTGATGTCGGAGTAGAAAGTAGCGAACTCAAAGCTGCGGATATCGAGCGCGATTCCAACTTCACGCAACTGCTGCTGAAGCACCGCAGCCAGTAATCGCGTCGACTCTTCCGTCGAGGTCTTCATCTCCAGATGAAAGCGAACTCCGTCGTGCGCCCGATACCCAGCTTCGTCGAGCAGCTTGCGAGCAGAGCCGGATCGTAAGGATACTTAGCTACGTCGGCGTCGTATGCCCAGTGCTGCGGCGGCAACACGCTGTAGGCCGGACGGGCCTGATCGCGCCAGAGATAGTGGATGATCGGCGCGAGATTGATCGAGTACGCCAGCGCGCGACGCACACGGACGTCCTTCAAAATAGGATCGCGCAGGTTCAGCGCGAGATAGGCATAGATTGTGCCCGGCCCGCGCAGGACCTCCAGTCCGTCATCCTTTTGCAACGTCAGCACCATATCAGGCGTGAGCGCGTTGCTGACCACGTCAGCGCTTCGCTTGCGCAGTTCGAGCGCACGGGTGGTGGCGTCAGGAATCACGCGAAACTCGACGCGCTCAAGCTTGGCCGGCGCAGCCCAATAGTCTGGATTGCGCTCGATCACCACATTCTTGTCCTGCTGAGCGCTGACGAATCGAAATGGGCCGGAGCCAATTGGATTGCGGTTGAAGTCCTCGCCGCTGCCGTAGGGGACGATTCCGACGGCGCCCTCGGAAACATTCCACAGCAGTGACGGCATCGGCTCTTTCAGGTGGAAGATGACGGTGTAGTCGTCGGGTGCGTCGATGTGATCGACCGCGGTAAAGGTGCTGGCCTTTGAAGTGCGAAGGTTGCCGTTGAGCAGGGAATCGAAAGTCCACTTCACGTCGCGAGCGGTCAACGACTGGCCGTTGTGGAAGTGCACACCATGATGTAGGTGAAAGATGTAGGTCTGCGGATCGGGAGTTTCCCAACTATCAGCCAGCCAGGGCTGCAACTGAAAATGCTCGTCGCGGCGTACCAGCGAGTCGAAGAGCATCTCGTCAATGCGCTCAGATTGTGCATCGACTCCTACCCGCGGATCGAGATTCGTGGGGCTGCTCTCGATGATCATCACCAGAGTATTGGGATCGGATTTGCGAGAACAGGAGGTTGCAAGAAGCAGAACGCTCGCCAGCAAGAGCAGACCCGCAACTATAGGGGTCCTTCGACTGCGGCGGTCAACCGCAGGCCGCCTCCGCTCAGGATGACAGCGCTCAGGATGACAGCGCTCATATTTTGTCATCCGGAGCGGAGCGAGGCGAACGCCGAGCGCAGTCGAAGGACCCCTATGCCAAGAAACAAAGTCACGCATAGCTGATCTTGCCTAGGATGGCGGGATGCTTTGCACCAGTCGCCGAAGGGACGTTTGATGGCCGCCGATGCCATGTCTCATAAGCGAGCAGCGCAAATGCGACAGCTTCTTTTGCTTGCGACGCAAGCCCAAGCTCATCGGAGGTTCGAACTGCGATCTTCGTCTTCGCGAGTTCGCCCGTCAGCATGTTCATGAGAGTCGCGTTCTTCGTGCCTCCACCGGAGGCGATGAGCTCGCGGAATCCAATTTGTTCGGAAGCCTTTGCGAGAGGCACCACGAAGTTGGTAATCGCTTCGGTGATCGAACACGCCGTCAGCGCCGTCGCGGTCGCGATAACGTCATGTCTTTCCTTGCCTCGGCAGAGGCGAAGGAACCTGGCGACGAACTCACGGCCAAACTGCTCGCGGCCAGCGGTTTTCGGCGGACTCTGACGAAAGAAGCGCTCGCGCAGAAGCTGCCTCACAACCGAGTCCACGGATTTGCCTTTGCCGGCGAGCCTACCTCCTCGATCAAATGCAACACCGAACAACTCCTTCGCGACTGCGTCGATGACCATGTTCCCCGGGCCGGTGTCAAAGGCGATTACGCCGGCTGGGTCCGCCCCCGCCGGAATTGCCGTAAGGTTCGCGATGCCTCCAATGTTCTGCACGATACGGCCAAAGCGAGCATGGCGAAACAAAACGTAGTCGAGATACGGCACCAGTGGCGCTCCCTTGCCTCCGGCCGCAATATCGGCAGGCCGGAAGTCGGAGACAACAGGCACTTGCAGCCTTGCGGCAATCACCGCACCTTCGCCGACCTGCCATGTGCACGCAATCTTCCGGCCCATGAACGCAGCCGTTTCGCCTTGGTGATAAATCGTCTGGCCGTGGCAGCCGACGAGTTCGCATTGCAGACCGGTTCTTTGCTGAACGGTTACGACCGCATCGCTGTAGAGCTCTCCAAGCAGGAAGTTCAGCCGAGACAAATCGGCGACACTCGCTCTGGCGTTCATGGTGCCGAGAACAGCGCGCCGTACTTTCGCGGCATAAGCGACCTGATGATGCGCCAGCAACTCAACGCGTGCTCGAATACCACGTCCCTCGATTCGGACCAGCGCGACGTCGATGCCATCCGCTGAGGTTCCGCTCATGACCCCGGCGACGATCAACGCGCGGCCTCGGTCGTCAGTCGTACCTCTTCGGTGAACTCCCAAATACGGCGGCAGAGTTTGTCCACCGTCTTTGGAGTTGGACGCGACGCTGAGCGAGTAAGAAGAGAGGGCGACTTTCGTTTGAAGTCGAGCACTCGTTTGGACTTCTCGACGATCAGTTTGGCGAATTTGCGATCAGCCTCCGCCAGTTTGTAGACGCTTTCAAAGGCGAGCCAGACGTGCTCTTCCTTATGGCAGACCAGCATCAGATCGCTGCCAGCTTGTAGCGTTTGGATGGCAGCTTCTCCGATGGGTGCGGCCGCCAGCACGCCTCCCATTTCGAGATCGTCAGAGACAACCAGTCCCTTGAAGCCGATCTTCTTCTTCAGAATGTCGCGCATCCAGAACTTCGAAAGCGAAGCTGGCCGTTGATCGCCTGTTACATTCGGATAAGACGCGTGCGCAACCATCACCAGCGGCAGCTCTTTGCGCAGCTTGCGATAGGGAAGCAGATCTTCGTTCCACAGGTCTTTCCATTTCTTGCCGATCGACGGCAGATGGAAGTGGCTGTCGAGCGTGCCTTCACCCAAGCCGGGGAAGTGTTTACCGCAGCCGACTACGCCGGCGTCGCGCAGACCACGTAGGAACTCACGCGCGTAACGAATGGTACGCTTCGGATCCTCCGATACGGTTCGCGAGCCCAGAACCTTCTTCGACGCTTCGAAGCGCAGGTCCAGGCACGGCGCAAAGTCGGTATTGAAGCCCAGGGCGCGAATCTCGTCGCCGATCAGCCTGCCGTGCTTGCGAAACGGTTTTGCGGAGCCGGTTGTCGCCACCTCTGCGACTGAGGGAATCGGAGCGACGGCATCGCGCAGGCGGTCGACGGTGCCGCCTTCCATATCGACGCACAGGAACATTGGAGTGGCAACGACTCGCTGCGCGTGCCGCAGCAGCGCGTGCACCTGGGTCGCTTCTTCAATGTTGCGGTTGAACAGGATCACGCCGCCGGGGTTGAGCGTTCCCAGCATCGAGCGCAGCCGTGCCGAGACATCTGTCCCGTCGAAGCCCATGATGAGCAACTGACCGACCTGCTGCCGAAGATCGAGAGCGCTTCGCGAAGCCATTTGCGCAGTGAGGGGACGAATACGAAGTGTACCGCGAACCACCGACGCTTCGTATCACTTCGAGGGTACTAGAAGGGATTCGGCAATTGTGGCTCCTCAACCCTGGTGCTCGAGCCGTTGGCTGACATTGCGCTGTCTTCCGAGACCGAGTCTCCCTCGCCGGGCGCCAGGAACAGGTTCTGCTCGATTCCATGCTGGCGGGTGTAGAGGTCGTAATAGCGCCCGCCAAGTTCAAACAACTCTTGATGCGTGCCCCGCTCGACGATCGCACCGCTCTCGACCACCAGGATCTGGTCTGCTCTGCGAATGGTCGACAGACGGTGGGCGATCACGAAGGTCGTGCGGCCCTGCATCAGGTACGAAAGCCCTTGCTGGATTAGCGCCTCCGACTCGGAGTCGAGACTCGACGTCGCCTCGTCGAGGATGAGGATCCGTGGGTTAGCCAGGATCGCGCGCGCGATCGAGACTCGCTGCCGCTGACCTCCCGAGAGCTTCACGCCGCGCTCGCCGATGATGGTGTCGTACTTAAGCTCGAACTGTTCGGCAAACTCGTCGACCCGTGCGATGGCACACGCGCGCAAAATCTCTTCGGCGCTGGCGTCGGGTTTTGAGAATGCCACGTTCTCGCGGATGGTGCCGTCGAAGAGGAACGAGTCCTGCAGCACCATTCCGAGCTGAGTTCGGTAAGAATCCAGCCGTACCGTCGACAGGTCAACACCGTCGACCAGCACCATACCTGAATTTGGCTTATGGAAGGCGGCGATCAACCCGATAATCGTCGACTTGCCTGATCCAGAAGACCCGACCAATGCCGTCACCGTCCCCGGCTGCGAACGGAACGAGATGTCGTGCAGCACGGTCTTCTTTGCCTCATAGGCGAACGTCACATCGTCGAAAGCAAGGTCGCCTTGGATCAGAGGCAGGGTAATGGTGCGCTCCGGGTCTTCATTTTCCGGCGTCTCGTCCAGCACCTCGCGAGTGCGCTCCAGCCCGGCGATCGCCTCGGTTATCTGCGTGCCGATACCCACCACCTGAAACAGCGGTGCCGCCAGATAGCCGAGAAACATGGTGTAGGTGAAGAACCCGCCCAGCGTCATCTTGCCGGCAAGGATCTGGCGCGTCCCCATGAACATGACGATCGCGCCGATCATCCCCATCATCATCGACGAGGAGAGACTCATCACAGATGTCGCGGTCAGCGTTTTGAATACGTTCTGCAGCAACCGCTCGACGCCGAGGCTGAACACGGCGTGCTCGCGGTCTTCAGCGTGGTAGCCCTTTACCACGCGGACTCCGCCCAGCGATTCGGTTAGCCGACCCGTGACCTCGGCGTTGATCTTGCCTCGTTCCCGGAAGATTGGACGGATCGTGCGAAATGCCTTACGAAGGCCGATCCCGAAGACCAGCAGGAACCCGAAGGCGATGCCTGTCATCACCGGACTGATGCGGATCAGCACGACAAAAGCGATGACCGCCGTCAGCAAGCCACCCACGAGATCGACCAGCCCGGTGCCAATCAGGTTGCGGACTCCCTCCACGTCGCTCATGATGCGCGACACCAGCATCCCCGTTTTATTCGCGTCGTAATAGGAGACAGAGAGCCGCCCGACGTGCTCCTGTACCCGGCGCCGCAGTTCGGCAATCAGTCGCTGTGCGGCCTTCGAGAGCGTCTGCGTAAGCGCGAACGACGTTAGCCCCTGGATGATGGTCGCCAGCAGAACCACTCCCACCAGCGGATACAGCAGGTGCAAGTGCCGCTTGCCGATAACGTCATCCACCAGATATTTGGTCGAGGCAGGCAACACCAGTCCGGAGACGCGGTTGATGACCATCAAGCCAAGCCCAAGGGCCAGCAGGGCCCGGCGAGGCCGGATCAGAGTCAAGATTTCGGGAATGGCTTTGAAGACCGGGGTCTTTGCTTTGGCGTCTTTTGCTGATTTTTCAGACATTCAACTTGCATTGGATTCACTCGCGCTTCCCGGGGGTGCGGAACTGGTTATCCAGACGACAATAGCAAACTGCTACCTTTGTTTCGCCGGATGACACCTTTGTGGGATTCGCAAAAGCCTCCGATAGGGAGCAGATACATATAGGGCCGAGGAGCAGAGTCAATTAGTGCTTAAACCGAATCGAATAGGGTGTAACATTGCAGGTAACCGACGGAGGAAATTGTGGGGTCACCTTATGGCTTCGAGCTGGTAGAAAACTGCGTCATTTGCAAGCTTCGCAGTGACAGTTTTTTCTGCTCCCTTCCCAAGCCGTCGTTAGAAGCGTTTGATCGAATCAAGTACACCGCCTCGTATCCCGCTGGCGCGGTGCTCTTCGTGGAGGGCCAGGCGCCACGTGGAATCTACATGCTGTGCAAAGGCCGGGTGAAGCTGTCGACCACCTCCGCCGAAGGTAAGACGCTCATTTTAAAAATTGCGCAACCCGGAGAAGTTCTGGGAATGCATGCCACGGTTTCCAGCACCCCATATGAAATCACGGCTGAGACCGGCCAACCTTGCCAGTTGAACTTCATCAAGCGCGACGATTTCCTGCACTTCCTGCAAGAGCACGGCGATGCCTGCCTGAAAGCGGCGCAACATCTAAGCAAGGACTGCCAAAGCGCATACCAGCAAATTCGCAGCTTGGGACTTTCACATTCAGCGCCGGAGCGTTTGGCGCGCCTGCTGCTTGAGTGGACAGCGACGAGTCATGACAAGAGCGAGCCCAAGGTGAAGCTGGCGCTCACCCACGAAGAGATCGCGCAGATCATCGGCACCTCGCGAGAGACTGTCACGCGTGTGCTGGCTGATTTTCGCAAGCGTCAAATTGCCGTCCTCAAGGGTTCCACCCTCACCATTCGCAACAAAGCCGTTCTGGAAAGGCTTGTCGGCGCATAAAGATTGCATCTTCTCCTTCTGAGTTAACGACCTACGCCAAATTCTGCCATTCTGCCCCGAAGGCCTGACTCAGCAGCTCTGGGTTACAACCTGCTCTCTTTTGTCATCCTCTCTCTTCATGTATGCAGTTTGACCAGCTAGAACACTAGAAGGAAGGGAACCCATGGCCAAGGTCCTCATTGTGGACAAAAGTATTGATCGCAAGAAACGCATTGCTGCCCTGAAGGAGCGGGGGTTATCCGTATTTCCAGCTCTGCAGCTTAACGACGCACGCAGCCGTTGTCGGCCCGGTGCGTACGATTTGATCATCGTTAATTGCCAGGACGAACTGGAGACGGCGGCGGCCTTTTGCGACGATCTTGGCAAGAGAACGCCACCGCAAGCCGTGCTGCTGGCTGTTTCTAACGGATCGAGCGATTTTGCCGGGGAATATGCGGTAGCCGACGATCCGGAGACGTTGGCGCAACGAGCGGCTGCCTTGCTCGGCCAGTCCGCACAGCCGGAAGAGAGAAGCGAGCAATGCGACCGGGAACATACCTCCGCACGAGTGAGTGCTTAATTCATTCCCACGTTAGCGCGAAAACGACTGGCGAATTTCCCGCTGCCGGACCTAAGTTTGCCGGGCGCGCAGCTCCTCCATCACCGACGTGATTAGCTCCTTCGCGTCGGTGATGCCTTTCATCACGATCTGAATGTCCATCGCCGGCTTGCCCGGCTGGCGAGCACTCTGGCAATAAACGCCATGCTGGCCGACCATGGTCAACGCATCGGTCAACGTGTCGAGGGCAACGGCGAGCCGGCCTCGCGGTTTGCCCATCATGAATTCATAGTGCTCCAGTTCGGCACGCTTTTCGTCCAGCACGCTCATGGCTCGATTTTAGCCGTTCCTTGCTCTCACCGGCTGACGCTGTAGGAAAGCGGCGTAACTGCCTGGTTGCACAACGCGAAGTAATCCCCGCCTTCACGCAGTATTCACAAAAAGCAATCCATTTGAACGGAGTACAACGAAAGTAGTGGCGAATTGACGTCTACGTGTGAAAAAGTGCTTGGCGCGAGTTGACTCTCAGGTATGATGTACTAACCCCGGAAAGAAGAAGAGATCAGACCTCATTGATGAGAGCCTCCCCACTGGTGCGTTCCAAGCGAGTCCTCCTCACAGTAGTGCTATTCAGTTCGGCCGTGGCGTTTGCATGCGAGCAAATCCCTGCCGGTGAGACCCTTTGGATTCGTCTCGTCGCGCCGGTTTCAACCTACAGCGCAAAAGTAGGCGACCCGGTTCAGGGAGTGGTGACGCAGGATCTCATGTGCGGCGACGAGACTGTCGTTCCCGTCGGTGCCGCCGTATCGGGGAAGGTACAGCTGGTGCGCAAGGTCGGGCTTGGCGTGCGGCATGAGACTGCTACGTTGAAGTTCTCCTTCCAGGAAATCGCACTGTCGTCTAATACGTCGTTACCCATCACGGCGTCGGTAGCAGCCATCGACAACGCTCGTGAGCAGGTGTCGAACGGTGTGGTCCACGGTATCCGAAGCACCAACACATTGCAGGGAACTATCACCAGTCGCTTGAAGTATCTGCCGGCCTTGAATCCCTACCCCGATCTTGGACTGCTGCTGTTCAAGGCGACATTTCCGATTTTCCCCGAACCGGAAATTTATTTTCCTGCAGGGACCGACATCCAGCTTAAGCTGGAGACGCCGTTGGTGAATCCGCCGACGGTGTTGCTTGAAGCCGAGATCCCACCCATCGATGCGCTGAACCCTGCCGAGTTGCGTGCATTGGTTGCGTCACTGCCTGAGCGGTCGACCACTACGGGCATGATTGCCGCCGACTTCGTGAACGTCGCGTTCATCGGGAACGCGGAACAAATGCAGTCGGCATTCGAGCATGCCGGCTGGCAAACGGCTGACCCCATCAATCGCCACAGCATCTTTCAGAACATCTACGCCGTCCTGAAGAACAGCAGTTACTCCCATGCGCCAATGCGGCCGTTTCTGCTGGACGGCCAGGTTCCGGACATGAACTGGGAGAAAAGTCTGAACACCTATGCGCAGCGCGATCACATGCGGGTGTGGGAGGAGCCAGGCACGGATGGTACTGGCCCGGTTTACGTGGGCACAGCCACCCATGACAAGAGTGCCGGCATTTCGTTTAGGCGCCGTCAATTTGTACATCACATCGACTTGAACATTGATGACGAGCGCAGCAAGATCATTCGCGACCTGCGCGCTGCTGGGTGTGTGCGCGGGGTGTACCTGGTGCCGCGCAGCGATATCGCTCCTTCTGGCGTGAATTCAATTGGGGATCCGATCACCACCGATAGCGACATCGCCGTGGTGCAATTGCAGCAGTGTCGTCCTGTGGTTCCACAGCTTGCGGAAGATCCCGAAGCGGCACCGTATAAGCCCGGCAGCGCTGTGTTCCGCTACCTCCGGCGCGATGTGCTTACGGTGCGAAGCGACATGTTTCGAGCGAACATTATTTATGCGACCTTTGATGTATTGCGGATGGGATTCCGCGCCTGGAAGCACCGGACGCCGGCCACGGTAGCGGCTGCTCCCACTGGCAAGCCTACTCAGGCGATGGTTGTGTCCGTCGCTCGGGAACCCGCGACCGCAGCGCCTTAATCCGCTCCTGAAGGATTTTCCTCTCGACGTGCCACCTGAGTGCCCAGAAGAGCGGGTCGCCCGGCAAACAAGCACATCCCCGCCAGCGTCCCTAGTGAATAAGCTACGGCGCGAATGAAGGGAATGGTTGCGAAAAACCACTCGGTGCAGCTCGATGGTCTGGCGAAGCCTTCAGCGCAGGCCACCCCGGAGAGGTAATACCACGCGCCGCCAAACCGGTTCATTGTCAGTAGAATGTTGAGACCAAACCACAGCGTCGGAAGAACCCACACCCACAGGGCACCTCGCCACCTCCATGTGCGAAACATCAGCAGCCCGATCGCAGCCGCGCACGCGATGCTCAAGACCCATTCGTGCTGAACTATTCCAAGTGGGGTGCTGCGAGGCCGAAGGAGTCTGCCTATCTCCGTCGTGAACAGCGCGGTAATGAACAGCGCAGTCAGTATGTGCCCGAGGTACAACCCGGTCCAACGAAGAACTCTCATGTCAACAAGTTGACGCTCTTATCACGCTTTATTCTACAGAGGAGATCACTGCGACACGCGTTACTCTCAAGGAACCCCGTATCACATTGCCTTCCTATTCACGTCAAAACCTTATAATGCGAAGGAAGGCTGATCGACACGAATGAATCTTTCCTGCTGTTTGCTTGCTTACGCCCTGGGTGGCGAAATCACAAGCCTGGTCGGAACCAGCGGTCTGGTGGCAAAGGCCGTCCTCGTCATCCTGCTGGTTTTCAGCGTGATGTCATGGGCCATCATCTTCGCCAAATGGGGATTGTTCCGCCGGGCACGCGTGCAGAGCAACCGCTTTGTTCGCGCCTTCCGTAAATCAACGCGCATCCAGGACATCTCGGCCGTCGCGGAGCAATTCAAGCCCAGTCCGCTGGTCGCGGTGTTCGAGGCCACGTACGGTGAATTGCGCAAGCAGGCGCCATTGCCGTTGCGTATGCCGGCTGTACAGCGTGCCGCACAGATCGCGTCCTCGGAGGAACTCACGCACCTGGAGAGCCGCCTCCCCTTCCTGGCGACGACGGGAGCCGTAACCCCCTTCATCGGCCTCTTTGGCACGGTGTGGGGCATCATCGACGCGTTCCATGGCTTGGGAACTGCCGGCGCTGCGACATTGCGCGCTGTGGCGCCGGGTATCTCGGAAGCGCTGATTACTACGGCTGCCGGATTATTCGCCGCCATTCCCGCCGTCATCGCCTACAACACGTTCATCCAGAACATTCGCGAATTCGGCGCGCGCATGGACGACTTCAGCCTGGAGCTGATGAACGAGATTGAGCGCGCTCAGGCAGGCAGCGCGCGCTCGGTGCCCGAACCGGCGGAGCGGCGCTAATGGCCTTCACCAATGCGCGAGGCCGCACTCAAAGTTCTCTGGCCGACATCAATGTAACTCCGTTCGTTGACGTTGTACTGGTGCTGCTCGTCATGTTCATGGTGACCGCGCCAGTGTTACAGTCGGGCATTGAGGTGCAGGTGCCGCGCACGCGCACCGTAAAGCAGATCAGCGAAGAGCGGCTGGTGATCACCATTAACCGCGAGCAGCAGGTCTTCCTCAACAACGATCCGGTGAACATCAATCAGATTGCCGCCAAGATTCATGAAAAGATCCGCGATCCCCAGGGACAGGCGATTTACGTTCGCGCGGATGAGAACGTGCCCTTCGGAGCGTTCGCGACCGTTATGGATGCGGTGAAGAGTTCAGGCATCAGCAACGTGAGCATCGTCACCCAGCCGCTGGAAGGCAATGGCAGCCGACGCTGACATCTTCAATGGCGAGACCAGTCTCCGCTCACCGCTGGTCGGCTCCTGCGTGCTGCACGCCGGCATCATACTGTTGGCCCTGTTTGGATACCTGATTCCCAGCGGACGTGGCGAGAGTTGGGGCGGCACCGAGGGCGGAGGTGGTGCGATGAGCGCCACGCTGGTAACCAGCGTCCCTCTCCCGGCTCAGCAGGCGCCGGTCGAGAATGTCTTGGCGAACGAGTCCAAAGGGCTGTCGCAGTCTGAGCCCAAGGAAGAGCCTAAAGTCGAAGAACCGGATGCGGTTCCGATTCCCGAGAAAGACACAAAACGGAAGAACCAGAAGCGCGAGTCGACGCAGAAGAAGGAGCCTCCCAAACAAGTCGCAAAGGCTGAGGAGGACAATCAAATTCCGTTCGGGCAAGGCGGCCCCGTTAGTGGCCCGTATGGATCGTTCACCTCAGGCGCTACAAAAGGCGGGTTCGGTTTCCAGGGCGGCAACGGCGATTTTGGCAGCCGCTTCGCGTACTACGTCGACGTCGTACGGCGAAAGGTATCGGAAAACTGGCTTAAATATGAGATAGATCCACGCGTAAACGACGCCAGACGCGTCTACATATATTTTGAGATCACTCGATCCGGACAGCCTGTCAACATCAGGGTCGAGCAATCGAGCGGCATTCCCTCGCTCGATTTGTCGGCCGTGCGAGCCCTACAAAGAATTGACACTTTCGGACCGTTACCAAATGGGTACAACGGAAACTACGTTTCTGTAGAGTTCTGGTTTGATTATCGGAGATGATGTGTACCTCTTGCAGAGGCTGCGTCCTTTGACGTTTGTCATCACGACCGAAGGGAGGGATCTGCTCTCGCTGGCAGCGCGAAGAGCGTTTCCCGTCGGCCAAGAACAGATCCCTCGCTTCGCTCGTGATGACAAAAGAAAAAGCCGTGACAAAGCAAAACATGGATTCTGAATGAAACAATTGCTGGCCATCATCTTTCTCCTGTTCTCCGCCGGCGCAGGCTTCGGCGTCCCCGCTCCTCAGGACTGGATTCGTACCGGAACCGGACTTGGCGTCGAGAAAATCCGTCTCGCCGTCCCCGACTTTAAGGTGACGACGAATGATCCTGTCTCACAGGGTTTTGCGATAACGTTCAACAACACGTTGTGGAAGGACCTGCAAGCTGCGGGCATCTTCGACATCGTAGGGAAGAGCTTCTACCCAATGGCTCCTCCCGGCGTGCCGCAGGACGTTCGCCTCGGCGATTGGGGCCAGCCTCCTCCGAATGCCAACATGCTGGCCTTCGGCAACCTCGGCGTCGATGGCGGATACCTGAGTGTGCAAGGCTGGCTCTACGATGTGAAGAACGCGCAGTCGCCGCAGGTGCTGGGCAAGCAGTACCGCGAACAGGCCAACGACGCGAATGCACGCGTGATCGCGCACCGCTTCGCCGATGAGATTATCTTCCGCTTAGGCGGCGGCATTCCCGGCATCGCGGAAACCAAGATCTATTTCATCAGCAACCGTTCAGGTCACAAAGAAGTCTGGCAGATGGACTACGACGGCGAGAACCAGAAGCAGATCACGCATAACGGATCCATCGCTCTGTCGCCGCACGTCTCGCCCGACGGATCGCGCATCGCTTATGCCGGCGTCGGCAAAGATGGATGGCAGATTCAGATGTGGTCGCTGGAACTGGGCCGCAATGTAAGCTTCCCCCGCTTCAATGGCACCAACCAGTCGCCCGCCTGGTCGTCGGATGGCAAAACGCTGGCGTTTGCGTCATCCTGGACCGGACATTCCGATCTGTATTCCATCGACAGCAGCGGTGGCACTCCGCATCGCCTTACCAACGATAAAGGCCCCGATGTTTCCCCGACCTGGAATCCGAAGACTAACGCGCAGATAGGCTTCGTCAGCGGCCGCACTGGCTTGCCTCAGATTTACACCATGGCATCAGACGGAACCAACGTTGTGCGGGTGACCGACCAGGGCTATGCGGTTTCTCCCTCATGGTCGCCCAATGGGCAGTTCCTGGTATTTGCCTGGATTCGCCATTATGGCCCCGGCGCGCCGGGGGCCAGCGACATCTATCTTATGGACATCGCCAGCCATCAGTGGGTGCAGTTGACGCACGATGGCGGGCGTAACGACTTTCCTTCATGGGCCCCTGATGGTAGGCACATCGTCTACCAGTCGAATCGCAGCGGCCGCACCCAGCTTTACATGATGCTGGCCGACGGGACACAAACCAAGCAGTTGACTTCCAGCGGCGAGAACACACAGCCGAACTGGGGAAACAAATAGGAGGAAGAGAAAGTGCAGCACAGCAAGTTGAAGTGGTTGGGTCTCATCCTGGCATTGGCAGCCGCGCTCATGGTCAGCGCATGTGCAAAGAAGAAAGTCGCGACGGCGCCGCCGCCCCCACCGCCGCCTGCAGTCGCTCCGACGGCAACACTTACCGCGAATCCGAACACAATCAATGCGGGGCAAGCATCGACCCTGAGTTGGAATACGACCAATGCTACCGACATAACTCTTGAGGGCGTCGGGAAGGTGGGCTCCAGCGGATCCACGCAAGTTGTGCCTAAGGAGTCGACCACCTATCGCCTGGTCGCAAAAAGCGAGGGTGGCACGCAGGAAGCTACCGCCCGCATCACTGTCAATCCGCCGCCGGCGCCGCCGCCGCCGCCGTCGAATGAGGGCGATGCCCAGCTTTTCCAGCAGAACATGAAGGATGTGTTCTTCGATTACGACAGCTACGACGTCACTGGGCCCTACACACAGGTATTGCAACAGGACGCCCGTTTCTTGCAACAGCATCCCACTATGAGTTTCACCATTGAGGGACACTGCGACGAGCGCGGCTCAACCGAGTACAACCTGGCCTTGGGCGACAATCGCGCGCAGGCAGCGAAAAATGCGCTGATTTCGATGGGCGTAGCGGCGAATCGTATCAAGACCATCAGTTACGGAAAAGAGAAGCCGTTCTGCACCGAAAGCAACGAGGCGTGTTGGCAGCAGAATCGCCGGGCGCATTTCGTCTATAACCAATAGGGTTTCCACTAAGGATCGATATGGCTCGTCAAAAACACGTGTTGCTTCTCCTGGCTGCGGCGCTGTTCCTGGCCGCAGCCAGCCCGGCTTTTGCTGTCAGCAAAGAAATGATCCAGTTGCAGACGCAAGTGCAGACGTTGTCCGACCAGGTAGCCAGGCTTCAGCAGAGCATGGACCAGAACATGGGCGTCGTGCGTAACCTGGTTGAGCAGAGCGCCGACAGCGTTAACAAGATGAGCGTCACGGTCAACAATCTGCAGCAGAAGCTGTCGTCGGAGTCGGGCGAAAATGCCCAGAAGCTGGACGGGGTTTCCAGCCAGGTGCAGGCCTTACACGACAGCGTGGATGAGCTTAAGTCGCGCCTCGCCAAGGTCAGCAAGCAGCTCGATGATATGCAGAACAACGGCCAGAACCTGGTAGCCGGCCAGCCCGCGCCGGGAGCACCAGGCGCTGTGCCGGGTGTCAATCCTGCTGCCGCCGCGGCACCGGCAGCGCCTCCGCCGGACGTGCTCTATAACAATGCTCTACGCGACTATAACGCCGGCAAATACGACCTTTCCTCGCAAGAGTTCAACGATTACTTGAAGTATTACGGCAACACCGATCTGGCGGGGAATGCGCAGTTTTATCTCGCCGACATCGAGTATCGCCAGGGCAACTTCGATGCCGCCGTGAAGGATTATGACAAGGTGCTGGAGCAGTATCCCAGCGGACAAAAGGCTGCCGCGGCTCAGCTTAAAAAGGGCTATGCGTTACTGGAGCTGGGGCAGCGCGATGCTGGAGTGCGAGAGTTGAACAGCCTGATCCAGCGCTATCCGCGCTCGATCGAGGCGTCGCAAGCGCGGGATCGCCTGCGGCGTTTAGGGGTAGCGAGCGGATCGAACACGAAGTCACACTGAATGGGTAGTGCGGCGCTTCAGCGCGACGTTGAGCAGGCGCAGATATATTGTCCGGGTGAGTTCACGCCCGCTTCTGCTTCGGGCGCGCCGCGGTCTTTCGCTTCGCTTTAGCGGGATGGGCTTCAGCCGGCTTTGGCTTCGCCATGACCTTTTGCCGTTCGCGAGCCGCGGCCGTGCCCTTTGCCGGCTTGGCAATCACCTGACCTGCGGGATCGATGCTGGCCAGCGCTTCGATTGGCGGTAGCTTCTGCTTCAGCTTCAGAACCGGCTCGAACAGATCGCCGTGCTGTTTCACCCTCTCCAGCACCTGCGCCGAGTCGAACACCAGCAAGTTCGGATCTTTCTTCGCCAGACAGTTTTCGACTTCTTCCCACGTCACCGGGGTCGACACAGTCGGCCGTTCCTTGGCGCGCAGGGAATACACGCAGATGGTCGTCTTGTGATCGTCGTTCTGGCTCCAGTCGACGAGGATCTTCCCAACGCGCAGGGCCTTCTTCATGTCAGAGACGACTAATTCCCGATGTTGGCGCTCAAGCAATCGTGCGAGTTCATGCGCGAAAGGTTTGGTGTCGTCGTAGGTCACCGGCGTGTTGAGTGGAACATAGATCTGCAGTCCCTTCGACCCCGAGGTCTTGGCAAAGCTTTGCATTCCCAATTGCGAGAAAGCGCCGCGTACCCAGAGCCCGACCTGGCAGCATTGCACCATGTTGGCAGGCTCGCCGGGATCGAGGTCGAAGACGATGAACGTTGGCCGAAGAATTTCCTTGCCTAGCGACAAGCTAGTGTGCAGTTCAAGGTCCGCCAGGTTGGCGGCCCATACCAGTGTTGGCAAGTCCTGCGCCAGGCAATACTTCATCCACTTGTTATTGCCGGCACTCCACACCGGAGCCACCTCCACCCACTCCGGCCGATGCTCAGGGCAGTTCTTCTCGTAAAAGAACATGCCGTTCACCCCATTGGGATAGCGCTTGAGCGTCAGCGGGCGTCCCTTCAAATGAGGCAGCAACACTGGCGAGATACGAACAAAATAGTCGATGACCTGTCCCTTGGTGAATCCCGCAGCGGGGTACAGGACCTTTTCCAGATTCGACAGTTTCAGTCGTTTACCCTGAATTTCGACTACGGTTTCGCTCGCCATGCTCGCCCCACCATTTGCAGAGATGCAGGTTGCACCCAAGAGTATGCAGTCCCAGGCACGATTCTCCAAGCTACTTCTCATCGCAGGCACTTATAGGCTAGCTGGCCCCGGCTGTTTTCTTGCAACCAATCACAACATCAATCGCCAGTCGCGCCATCCAAGTGTAGGCCGTGGCCACCGACCAGCCATTACCGGTAAGTACGTCGCTTGAGCCGGATTTTCCTCCGGAGCAGCGCGCGCTATTTTGCGACGTGTTGCGACACCTGAATCGCGCCCAGGTACCGTACGTTGTTTCCGGCGCATTTGCCCTGCAGCAACATACCGGAATCTGGCGCAATACCAAGGACCTCGATCTCTTCCTTCCGCCCGATGCCGTGCCCCGGGCGCTGGAGCACCTGAATCATCAGGGCTTTGAGACCGAGATACGCGATCCCGTCTGGCTGGCGAAGGCCCACCGCGATGGCTACTTCGTGGATTTGATTACGGGCATGAGCAACGCCGTCATCACCGTCGACCAGTCCTGGATCGACCGTGGCTCGCCGACGGTCGTCCTGGACGTGCCCACCCGTGTGCTCGCGGCGGAAGAGTTGATTGCCTCCAAGCTGTTTGTGAATTTCCGCGAGCGCTTCGACGGGGCCGACGTGGTGCATATCATCTTCGCTTCACGTGGCAAGCTGGATTGGGGACGGTTGCGCCAGTTAGTAGGTGAGCACTGGGAAATTCTGCTTTGGGAGCTGGTGCTGTTTCATTACGTCTATCCCACAAAGGCGCATTACGTTCCGCGCGAAGTCTGGGACGACTTGCTTTCACGCTTGCGCAACGAATTGGACCGCCCGCACAGCGATTTGCCATTCCGCGGCAGCCTGCTCGACGAAAAAATGTTTGCTATCGACGTTCATGAATGGGGTATGGAGAACCTGCTGGAAGGTTATCGTGAGCAGCGCGAGCCGAAGATTACCCCGATGGCCCCGGCCGACATCATAGAAAACGTGGAAACCGACGAAACAGAAACTGACGCATGAGAATCGCTGCCGTCGCCGACTTGCATTTCACGCCGCAGAACTACGATCGCATTCGCGACCAGATGAGTCGTGTGCGCGACGATGCCGACGTGCTCGTTATAGCAGGTGACCTCACCAACTACGGCCGTCCGCAGGAGATGGAGTCGCTGATGAACGCGCTGGTGCGCTTGCGCATTCCCATCGTCGCCGTCTTAGGCAATCACGACTACGAGAGCAACTGCGTGCCGGAGTTGATCAAGATCATGACCGACGAAGGAATCAAGGTTCTCGACGGGACAGCTTACGAGCGCGACGGTGTCGGCTTCGCCGGCACGAAGGGCTTCCTCGGCGGCTTCGGACGCGGCGCCCTGACCGCCTTCGGCGAGCCCGAGATCAAGAGCTTTGTGCAGGCGTCGATCGACGAGACGCTAAAGCTCGAGCGCGCCCTTTCGCAACTCCGCACGCCCAAGCGCGTGGTCGTCATTCACTACGCTCCCGTCGCCGACACCGTGAAGGGAGAGCCGGTCGAGATTTATCCTTACCTCGGCAGCTCGCGACTGATGGAGGTCATTGACCGCCACGGCGCCGATCTAGTCCTGCACGGCCACGCTCACGGGGGCACCGCCGACGGCAAGACCACAGCCGGCACGCCTGTGCACAACGTTGCCATGGCCCTGGTGCAGGCTCGCAATGGCGGCAAGCCGTACCGCGTGTTCGAAGTATAGAGTTCTGAGCCCGAAGGGCGTGCGATGACAGCCCAGCACGGAGCCGAAGGCGGAGTGCTGGGTAAGATCCACCTAAAGGAACCGGAGTCCCTAGGGGACGACATTCCTGGAAACAACAGGCAATCGCGGACAAGTCAGTGCTTGGGCACTCAAGGGCAAA
Organism: uncultured Acidobacteriaceae bacterium; assembly: GCA_963846795.1. Lineage (GTDB taxonomy): Bacteria > Acidobacteriota > Terriglobia > Terriglobales > Acidobacteriaceae > CAVVDY01. Next base: position 485,531 of record CAWJXJ010000003.1, on the reverse strand, counting down.
CCGCATCTCATCCTTCCGCTAAAATCGTCGCGGAGGAGTGCTCCCATGCCGCTCATGCGCTTTGATCTCATCGAAGGACGCAGTCAGGAAGAACTGAAACAACTGCTCGACGCAGCGCACCGTGCCATGGTGCGGGCCTTCGGCGTGCCGGAGCGCGATCGCTATCAAATCGTCCACGAGCATCCGCCAGCCCACATGATTGTCGAAGACACGGGACTCGACATTCCGCGAACGCACAACGTTGTAGTAGTAACAGTCAACAGCCGCCCACGAACCACTGAGGCGAAACAGAAGTTCTACGCCGAGCTTTGCCGCGAGTTGAAAGAGAGCTGCGGCATCGAGTCCAGCGACGTTATGGTCAACATCATGACCAACACCGATGCCGACTGGAGTTTCGGCCTGGGGCGCGCGCAATTCTTGACTGGCGAGCTGTAGCCGATCTGGCGGGTGGGTCAGTTCGGGTGTCATTCCGAGAGAGCCTCTTTTGCGAAGCGAGGAATCTGGGCGTGCCGATTCGCGCCGAGCCGGGGTCCCCAGAATGCGCTTCCTTTGCGCGTCCTGGGGTGGTCGGCGCGCGAAAGGCACGCAACCGCATTCAAACTGACCCACCACCAGCTGCTCGCCTTGGTTTGACTTACCCGTCCTAACCTAAGTAGCTTTGACTGCAAGGTGATCTTCGCTTTCCCGCACATGGAGGTACGATGATCCGCTGGCTTCCGCCGCAGCGAGCGCCCAAATATTGCTTGCTGGGGACTCCGGCCCGCCGCGCTGTTTTTGCGGCCCTACTGCTGCTCGCTCTTTCGCTTCCTGCTCTCGCCCAGGACCTGGCTTCATTCGAGAAGAACGTAACGGTCAAGACCCTGCCCAACGGGCTGACGGTCGTGCTCTACCGCCGTCCCGAGGCACCTGTCTTTTCGTTCTTCACTATGGTCGATGCCGGTTCGGCGCAGGATCCGCTGCACAAGACCGGGCTCGCCCACATGATGGAGCATATGGCCTTCAAGGGCACACCCGACATCGGGACGACCGACTACGCCAAGGAAAAGGTCGCGCTGCAAAAGGTTGAAGAGACCTATGCCGCTTACGAAGCCGAGCGCGTGAAGCGCGTTGGACAAGATCCGCAGAAGCTGAAGCAGCTGCAGGAAGCGTGGCAGGCCGCGATTAAAGATGCTGACCAGTACGTCATCAAGAATCAGTTCGGCGAGGTCGTCGAGAGCCACGGCGGTGTCGGCCTCAACGCCTTCACCAGCTACGACGAAACCGCGTACATGTACTCGCTGCCATCGAACCAGCTTGAGCTTTGGGCCGCGCTGGAGTCCGACCGCTTCAAGGATCCCGTCATGCGCGAGTTCTACAAGGAGCGCAACGTGGTGATGGAGGAGCGCCGCATGCGCACCGACAGCCGCCCCACCGGCCGCCTGGTTGAGCAGTTCCTCGGTACCGCGTTCATGGCCAATCCCTATCACCGCCCTACGATTGGCTACGCTTCCGATCTGCAATCGTTCTCGGCTACCGATGCGCAGCAGTTCTTCCATCACAATTACGTGCCCAGCAACATGGTCATCGGATTGGTCGGCGACCTTGATCCTGCGAAGGTCATGCCCATCGTTGAGGAGTACTTCGGCCAACTACCTACGGCTCCCAAGCCGCAGGAACTCACGACCACCGAGCCGCCGCAGAACTCATCGCGCCAGGTCAATCTGCATGATCCCTCACAGCCCTTCTATCTTGAGGGATATCACCGTCCCAGCTACCTCGATCCGGATGACGCCGTTTACGACGCCATCGCCGACATCATGTCCAACGGGCGTGTCTCGCGCCTTTACCGTGCGCTGGTGCGCGACCAGAAGATCGCAGCGTATGCGGCCGGGTTCTCCGGATTACCGGATACGAAGTACGCCCACTTGTTCGCTTTCTATGGCATCCCGCTGCCCGGCCATACCAACGATGAACTGCGCAAGGGCATTCATCAGCAGATCGATCTCCTGAAGACCACGGACGTAACTGACGAAGAGTTGGCGATGTTCAAGACCCGTTCCAAGGCCGACCTTATTCGTAGCCTGGCCAGTAACGAAGGCCTGGCGCAGGCGCTCGCGACTTATCAGACTCGTTATGGTGACTGGCGCGAACTGTTCCGCTATCTCGATCGCGTCGACAAGGTGACCAAAGCCGATGTTCGCCGGGTGGCCAACCAAGTCTTTACGGATACGAACCGCACTACAGGGGAAATCTTGACCGCTCAGCAGCCCGCGAGCAGGGAAGGGATGCCAGAGCAAGGCACGCCTCCTCCATCGTCGCCACCAGCCCACGACAACTCACCGAAAGGAGCGCAATGATGCGGACTGGCCGAATTCATCGCTGGCTGGAGATTTGCTGCTTTGCGTTGCTTGCTGTTTCCATCGGTGTTGCGCAAGTAAAAGATTGGAATAAGATTCAAGCGCCGCCGCTTCCGGCATTCGAACCGCAAGAACCAACTCGCATTCAGTTGGCCAACGGCATGGTCATCTTCCTGCAGCCCGATCACGAGCTGCCGCTGATCACCGCGACCGCTGACATCCGCGGCGGCTCCATCTATTTGCCCGCCAACAAAGCCGGCCTGGTCTCGATTTATGGCGATGTCTGGCGCACCGGCGGAACGAAGAGCAAGACCGGCGACCAGATGGACGACTTCCTCGAGGCCCGCGCCGCCAAGATCGAGACATCCGGTGGCTCCGATTCGACGAGCATCGGGTTGGACTGCCTCAAGGGCGACTTCGATGCGGTATTCGAGTTTGTATCTCGATCTGCTGCACAACCCCGAGTTTCGCCAGGACAAGATCGAGCTCACTAAGCAGCAGATGTACGCCGCAATCTCGCGTCGCAATGACAGCGTCGACTCGATCGTTGGCCGCGAGACCGCGATCCTCGGCTACGGCAAAGACAATCCTTATGCCCGTGTGCCGGAGTATGCGACAGTGGCCGCGATCACCCGCGACGATCTGCTGAACTGGCACAAGCAGTACGTTCAGCCCAACAACATCATCTTCGGAATTACCGGCGACTTCGATCCCAAGGCGATGGAGGCCAAGCTGCGCCAGGCCTTCGAGTCGTGGCCGAAAGGACCGGCGGCGAAATTGCCGGATATCAAATTCACCGATCCCAAGCCCGGGTATTACCTGGTGAAGAAGTCAGACGTGAACCAGAGCAGCATCAATCTGCTTAGCCTGGGCATCAAGCGCGACAATCCTGACTACTTCGCGGTGTCGGTGATGAACGAAATCTTCGGCGGCGGATTCTCCTCGCGCCTGTTCAACAATGTTCGCGCCGCCCAAGGCCTTGCCTACAACGTCGGAGGTGGCGTCGGTGCCGGCTTTGGTCACGTCGGACTCACTGACGTCGAAATGGAGACCAAGAGCGCCAGCACGGTTGAAGGCATCGACGCGCTATATAAGGAGATCGACGGTATGCGCTCGAACGCCTCGACTCCGGCGGAGCTGAAGCGCGCCAAGGACCAGATCCTGAATTCGTTCATCTTCCGCTTCGATACGCCGGAGAAGGTGCTGCGCGAAAAGATGCTGTACGAGTTCTACCACTACCCGCTCAACTTTCTCGAGCAGTACCGCTCACAGGTGGAGAAGGTCACTGCCGAAGACGTGAGCCGCGTCGCTAAGAAGTATCTGCACAAAGAGAATTTGGCGGTGCTGGTGGTAGGCAATGCCGAAGAGTTCGGCACACCTCTGACCAAGCTCGGCCAGGTGCAGGACGTCGATATCACCATCCCGCCTCCGCCTGCCAGTTTGATGGGCGAAGCCGAAGGGCCTGGCGAGAAATGACGTCCTAAAACTGGAAAATTAAATAGTTTGTAATTTGATTTTCGGTTGGGAATTGCTAAACTCTCGTGCGGAGGAAGCCATGACCGAGACTTATGTACGGCCCGTGCGAGTTGCCGGACTCTGCGTTGTTGTTCTCCTGGTTTTGTCGGTGGCATCCTTGTCAGCGACGACCTTGAGCGGCAACATGACTGCCGACAATGCCTTCTTCGCATATATCAGCACAGACGACTCGGTGCTGGGAACGCTCATCGCCAGCGGAAACGACTGGGGTACAACCTTCAGTTTCAGCGGAGCGGCCCTCACGCCTGGCGTAACTAACTATCTCCACGTCGAAGCCATCAACTACGGGTTGGAGAATGGGCTCATTGGAGACTTTCACCTGAGTGACTCGGGTTTCTACTTTGGAAACTCCACGCAGACATTGCTGACCGGAATGGCTAATTGGTTTGGCGGATACAACGACGATAACTCCCAAGTAGTCCCGCAGCCTTGGGTGCCAGTGTCAGGCGGCGTGGCCGACCTGGGTATCAACGGAGTGGGCCCATGGGGGTTCAGGAACGGCATCGACCCGAATGCGCATTGGATCTGGCCAAGCGACAACCAAAGCTCGGGATGCCAGTACTGCACGGTAGACTTCTCAACCCCGATTTACTCTAACGTTCCCGAGCCCGGGACCTTTGGCCTGATTGCCTCGGGTGTTTTGGGATTGGCTGGAATGATTCGGAAGAGATTGCCATAGGAAAATCTGACAAGCGAGAAACACAGAAGGGTAGGGCCCACTAGCTGGCGCTTCGGCTCTACCCTTTGTCTACTCCTCCTGAGGGTCGTTGCAATTGGCGGCGTCTATGCCGAAGAATGCGAATGATGGTGCTTGGCCGAACCCTTCTTGGCCATGGTTGAATGTGCATGCTTCGGGTGATGAACCGGAGCTGCCTTTTGCACCTGTGCGTCCGACCCGTCGAAGTGGTCGGGAGCAACTTCCTGCTGCGCGAATAACAGATGTCCAGAGACCAAGGCTGACAAGGTTAAGAAGAATGCGATCGACCTCAGTAGTTTCATGACTGTCCTCCGTGCCTGGAGAAATTGCACGGCAGAGGCCAAACTGGTATTTCGATATTGCGCTAGATCACGCGAGTTACTTTGCGATGTAACCAATTGCCGAAGCGATACTTGTGTCGAAAACCCTGCATGGCAGGAGCGTCACCCCCCCGCACATATTTGATAGGACGGAGCGTTAGAGCTATCGAAGCGGATAGTGCCAAGTAGCTAGTTGGCGAGTCGCATTGAGTCACCTTCGGACCGTGAGAGAGCTTTATCAGAGTTAAGCTGCAGAGCGCGAGATCGCAGCTTCCATGTCCTGCAGGCGCACCACGTTTGAGTTGGATGGTTCGTCGAGGCGATGCTTCTCGCGCAATGCCTCTAAATTCGCGCGCTCTTTTCGCTCCTCGTCGGAATAGAAACGTGCCTTCTCAAATTCATGGTTCGCAACCGCATTCTCGAAGCGGTGCACAATGAATTTGATCCGCTTCTGAACCTCACTGACCTCTTCCGGAGGACGCACCTGCCGCAGCTTCACGATCGTCCCCGCCATGTCCAATGCGTCGATTGCCCTGGCAGGGTAACCGTTTGCATTGCGGGCAGCACATTCCAGAGATTCGTCGGCATAAGAAACCGAATGGTACTTCTCGTATTGCGCCTTCTGGCACTGCAGCACTTTCAGGACTTGCTCTTCAGTTAAAGGCGAAACGCTTACCGTTCTTGAACAACTCGCAAACCAGGGAATCCTCTGGACTGCGTCTTGATATTCAGTTGTAGTTGCTTCCGTAATAAGTTGGACTTCATCTTGTGCCAGAGCCGGTCGCAGGACGTTTATGGCATCGAGGGAACCGCCCAATCCTAAGCCGACCAAAGTCGTCAATTCGCGGACGAACAGAATCGGACTCCCCGACTCGGTCAGTTCCTTTACCACGGTGTTCATGCGTTCGGCGAATTGAGCGCGGCTGGTACCAGCGGCCATCCGAGAGAGGTCGAATTCTATAATGCGCTCGTCGGTAAGACATGGAGGCGCGTCGCCATCGGCAATGCGCTGCGCCAAGCCTTCCACGATTGCCGTCTTACCCACGCCGCTATCACCGATGAGCACCACGCTATTTCTGTTTCGGCTACCCAGTGCGTGGAGCACGGCCTGCATTTCGTCAGCCCGGCCGACCAGCGGATGAAGCTCGTCGTTCAAGGCGCTATCCGTCAGATTACGAGAGAACGCTGCCAGCAAACTGGATGTACGCGTTGGCGAAGGTGACGCCACCTGATGCGGAGCATTGGCGAGTTCTTCCCGCATCGCAGAGAGACGAAGCCCACGCTCGTGCAGGATCTCCGCAGCGAAGCACTTCTCCTCGCGCAACAAGCCGAGCAGCAGGTGCTCGGTTCCGATGTGTTTGTGTGACAGGCGCTCAGCCTCTTCCGCCGCGTAGGCCAATACGCGCCGGCTCTCGTTGCTCAGAGGCAAGTCGACGGAAGTGGACACTTTTTCTCTAATAGAGGTGTGCCCCTCGATCTGCTTGCGGATCGCCTCGACTGAGGCGTGCGACCGAAGGAATCGATTCGTGAGCGCCTTGTCTTCGCGCAGCAGTCCCAGCAGCAGGTGTTCCGTCTCGATGTAGGGCGAGCCGAACTGGCTGGCCTCATACCGCGCGAAGAAAATGACGCGCCGCGCTTTTTCCGTGTAACGTTCGAACATTTGTTTCTGCACTCCAGCTTGTCATTTGAGTACCAACTCGCCCGTGAAGTTCCGAGTAGTGCAAGTTTACTTCTGGCGATTCATTTGCCTCATCCTCGATCGACGCGGAAAAGGGGGAAAGCCTTGGAAATTCTGCGACTTGACAGGCCCAGGATTGCGCGCTATTGTAGGCGAACAAAAGGCGAAGCTGTGAGCTCCCCCGTGTACCCGCTCATCGAGATCGAAACGCCCGACAATGCCGCCACTGGCAAGCCTGAGCTGGTCGGCATCGCCAAGCTCGCGGCCATGGGCGCGTCGCTGCGGCAAGGCCATTTTGTCGAATACTTTTCGCTGCCCTCGCGCGGGCTGCTGAACCGCTGCGTCTCTCATCGCCGCATGCCGTTTACCTGGACCATCAATCCCTACCGCGGCTGCGAGTTCGCTTGCAAGTACTGTTATGCGCGCTACACGCACGAATTCATGGAGATGCGTGACGGAGTGGACTTCGAGCGCAAGATTTACGTCAAGCAACAGGCGGCGTGGCTCCTGCGACGCGACCTCAAGAAGGTGAAGCGCGGCGAGGAGATCGCCATTGGCACCGCGACCGATCCATATCAGCCGGCGGAGAAGCGCTTCGAGGTGACACGCAGCATTCTCGAAGAATTCGCGCAGCATCGGGGATTCGAAATCGCTATCGTCACCAAGTCGGATCTGGTGACGCGCGACCTCGATGTGCTGTGCAGCATTGCTGAGCACAATCGACTATTCGTCAACATTACGATCACGACGCTTGACACCAAACTCGCGCGCATTCTGGAGCCGCGCGCGCCGCGTCCTGATTTGAGATTGAGAGCTTTGAAGGAACTGAACCTGGCGGGCATCAGGGCAGGCGTGAGCTGTGCGCCGGTGATTCCAGGGATCACGGATTCTCCCGCCGCGCTGGATGCGGTTGTTAAAGCGACGAAAGAAGCGGGCGGACGGTACATCTTCGCCAATCCGCTGTTCCTGAAGCCCTGCTCCGCGAGCATCTTCCTGCCTTTTCTGGAGAAAGAATTCCCCGAGCTCGTAGACGACTACCGCAAGCGGTATGAGAACAAGGCATTCGCCAGCAAAGCGTATGTGAAGCGCATCTCCGAGCTGATGGCGAGCCTGCGCAAGAAACACGGGATGGGAAGGGAGATAACGGATCGTACATCAGTTTCAATACAGAACAAGCCGCAGGAAGAGCAGATGGCGCTGTTCGGAACGTAGTGTCCGCAGAAGTTTCTTCAGGATTGTCATCCTGAGCGGAGCGAAGGACCTGCTTTCCTTCACCGATGCGGAGCAGCGTCAATCAGCGAAGGTGGTCGTTGCGCCCGCAAAGAGCAGATCCCTCGCTTCGCTCGTGATGACAAAGTGAAAGAGTGTGCTAAGGGTTTGTGCGGTTACCGGAACCAACGCATCAAGCCGCGCGCCGGCAAGTCTGGCACGAGGAACCGTTGCGGCTCACCGCATGACGCCGTGAGCGCTTCCGCCGCCCCGTAGCCACTGCGCACCGCACCTTCCATCGTCGAAGGCCAACCCGTCGCGGTCCAATCGCCCGCCAGGAATAGACGCGGCCAAGGGCTCGTGTGCGATGGCCGATACGCGTCGCTGCCCGGCACGGGCGAGAATGTCGCGTGGATTTCTTTAATGACCGTTGCCTTGGTTAGCTTGGCCTCGCGCACGGCAGGGAAGTACTCTGCCAGCTCGCGCATAGCCAGGTCGATAATCTCCCCGCGCGGCTTCTCGACCAGCGTCTTTGACGCACTGACCACCAGTTCGATGTAGCTGCCGCTCTGTTCCGAATCGCGGCGCGTCGCGAGAATCTTCGACTTCTGGAACATCCACTGGATCGTTCGCTCCAGCAACACCGCGTGTTCCAGCGGCGTTACCTCGCGATCGAACCACAGATGAATCCCCGTGATAGGCGCTGTCCCAAAGAAGTGCGTCTGCTCGCGCAGCGGCTCCATCTCGGGTGTGTCGGGCAGCAGCTTCTCCACCACGTTGAACGGAGTCGCCAGCACTGCGTAATCGGCGCGAACTTCTTCTCCCCCAACCAGCACCGAAACTCCGCCCTTATCGGCCGAAATCGACTCAACAGCAGCTCGCAGGTGGACCTTTCCGCCATGTCCCTCAATGTAGGATGCGGCTTCTCCGTAGAGTTGCGACAGCGGAACCGCCGGCAAGCCCATGCGTCCGGCTTCTGCGGATTTCAAGAACGAATCACGAAAGACCAGGGCGGCGTAACGCACCGACACATGATCGAGGTCTTCATTCAAAGCGCTGATCAGCACTGGCGCCCAGAAGCGGTCGATAGACTGACGCGTCTGCCCGTGATGCCGAAGCCAGGCAAGAAAATCCTGCCCATCATCAGGCGGAAGCGCTGGCATGAGCGCCATCAGCGCGCGCGAGATCGCCAGCTTGTCCTTGAGGTCGAGCACGCCGGACGTAAGAAACGACGGGCCTGTGTGCATCGGCGCCGGCAAGAAGCTCGGTTTCAAAACCGACGACCGCCCCCCCGGCAGCATGAACGTAATCTCGTCGTACCAGCGAATCTGGTTCTCAACTCCAAGGCGCCGATAAAAGTCGATAAGGTTCGTACAGCAGCCGAGTAGCACGTGCTGGCAATTGTCGACCACTTCGCCGGTTCCGGGATGCTCGTAGGATGAGGCACGTCCGCCGAGGTATGGGCGCCGCTCGAACAATTCGACGTGGTATCCGGCGTTAGCCAGCGCACTTCCGGCGGAGATTCCGGCCAGACCGCCTCCGATAACGACGACCGTGGGTCGCTGAGGATTGGACGTAGAACTCATGTGAGGCGGCGGACGAATCCCTTCATCAGCACACTGACCTTCTCCACCGTGCTGAGCCGTACGCGCTCGGAGAAGACGTCGTAGTCGCGTTGCGCGATGCGCTCCAGCAACCGACGGTAAATTTCAACCAACGTCCATAGAGCCGGCTGGCTGTCCTCGTCAATCAACGGAAGAAGTTCGTCGGCCGAGCGATAGTACTCGCGCGCGCGCTCGGCTTCCAGCGCCAGCAGCGGTCGCATCGCAGTCGCCGTACTTCCATTGGACAGCACATTCACGTCGATCCCACACTGTCGGAGATCGTCCTGTGGAAGATACACCCGCCCCATCGACCAATCCTCCTTCACATCGCGAAGGATATTCGTCAGCTGAAAGGCCACCCCCGTGCGCTCCGCCAGCTTTTCGGCTCGCGCATCGCGATAGCCGAAGATGCGAATGCAGATCAGGCCCACCACCGAAGCGACGTGGTAACAGTAATCGTAGAGCTGGTCGAAGGTTTCGTATTGCAGCTTGGATTCACCCGCTGCCACATCCATGGTCGTACCTTGCACCAGCTTCTCCAGCAGCTCCATGGGGATGTTGAATCGGGTTTGCGAATCGGCGAGTGCCAGCAGCACCGGATCATCCGTTTTGCTGCCCTCGACCACGGAACGCAACCCATTAATCCAGTCGGTCAGCCTCTCGCGGCGTTGCTCCAATGGAAGTGAGGGATCGTCGGAGATGTCGTCGGCGCGGCGCATGAAGGCGTAAACCGCACAGATCGCGTCGCGCTTGTGAGCAGGCAGAACCAGGAAGCCGTAATAGAAGTTCTTGGCCGCGGAGCGCGCGATGTGACGACAAACGCTGTACGCTGCCCGCAATTGCAGCGGGGACTTGCTCACAGCAGTTTCCCCAGGGCCGCCCGCGTCACCAGCCAAAGCTTGCGCGGCTTTGAGATTACAGGCCTTCGCGTGAGTACGTCATAGTCTTGCCGCTCAATAACGTCGAGTATGGTAAGGCCGCCCCGGCTGAACAACTCGATATCCAGCGCGAGAGAACGGTCAACCATCTTCGCCAGTGGCAGCCCGCGTCGGAACCAGTCGCGCGCGCGTTCCACCTCAAACTTCAGCAGAGCGCGAAACTCTGGAGTGGCTTTGTGGCTTGCAATATCGCTTTCGCTGACACCGAACCTCGCCATGCTATCCAGCGGCAGATAAATGCGGCCCTTCTCGTAATCGACAGCAACGTCCTGCCAGAAATTGGCAAGTTGCAGCGCGGTGCAAGTGTAGTCGGAGAGATGTTGCCGCTCAGCATCGCGATATCCGCAGAGATATAGGACAAGATGTCCGACGGGATTGGCCGAGTAATGACAATAGCCAAGCACGTCGTCAAAAGTAGGGAAGCGCGTGATGGTTTGGTCTTGTCGAAAGGCGATCAGCAGATCGGAGAATTCGTGCTGCGGGATATCGAACTCGCGAACCGTGTCGCGCAGCGCGACGAATACCGGATGTCGCGGCTCTCCCGAATAACACTGCTTCAGCTCCGCTTCCCACTCATCCAGCAACAGCAGCGATTGCTGCTTGTCGCCGACTTCATCTCCGAGGTCATCCGAGATCCGGCAGTAGGCGTAAATGTTGTAGAAGTGCTGGTGAAGGTGCTTCGGCAGGAACCAGGTGACGACAGAGAAGTTCTCGTAATGCGAGTGCGCCAAGCGGGCGCAATATTGTTGCGCCTCCTCAAGCGACGGCGCGTGCTCCGGAATGGCGTACTCCGGCGGAAGAGCGCGCCAGCCGGCGGCGCTGGAAACTTCCGGGTTGTAAGTTGGGTTGGGCATGGACGCGACGCGCAGTCTTTCGTCGGTAGCAGGGAAAGCAGGTCCTTCGCTACGCTCAGGATGACAACTCCAAGGTGCGATCGCCGAACTCTTGCACTGACAACCGACAACCGACAACTGACAACCGACAACTGCTCTATCGCCCCGGGATGATCGCCGTCTTGATGTCGTCGGTGCGGTTCAGCATGTGCCGCAGCACCTGTTGCAGGCGCGACAGCGGCGCCTCTCCGGTGATGTAGTCGGTGCCTTTGATCTTCCGTTCGGAGATCAGGCTGAAAGCTTTGCGCACCGTTTCTGGCGTGTGATGGAACGTGGCCTTCAAGGTCAGATCGTTGTAGTGCAGCCGCTGGGTGTCGAGCGCGACCTTGGTACCGCTGGCGCATCCGCCAAAGAAGTTCACGGTACCACCCTTGCGTACCATGTCGATCGACCATTCCCATGCCTGAGGCCGGCCGACGGCTTCGACCACCACATCACACCCACGGCCATCCGGCGTCAGCCGCCGAACCGCTTTCACCGGGTCATCCACTTCGCTGATCTGCACGGTCTCGTCCGCGCCGATGCGCAGTGCGGCTTCCACCTGCGAATCACGCTTCACCACGCTGATGACGTTGCAGCCGGCGATCTTCGCTACCTGCACGAACATCAGGCCGATGGGCCCCGCGCCGATGACGGCCACGGTATCGCCGATCTCCATCTTGGTTTCGTGCAGCCCGCGCAGCACACAGGCCAGCGGCTCGACCATCGCCGCTTCTTCATAGCTGACGTGCTTGGGCATGGCCAGCACGTTGCTCTCTACAATCCGGCGTGGGATGCGAATGTATTCCGCATACGCTCCATTGTTGAAGAGCAGATCTTCGCAAAGATTTTCCTGGTGCTTGGAGCAATAGAAGCACTGGCCGCAAGGGCGCTGAGTTCAGCGCGACCACGCGCTGGCCCTTCTTGAATCCCTTGACGTTAGGACCAACTTCCTCGATGACGCCGGCAAGTTCGTGTCCGAACAGTGCGGGAGGCACAATCATGCGCGCGTGATAGCCGCGCTGGTAGACCTTGAGATCGGTGCCGCACGTCAAGGCAACTTGCACCTTGATCAGAATCTCCCCTTCTTCCAGAGTGGGGATGGGCACTCTCTCGATTTTGACGTCCTCTTTGCCATAGAGGACGGCCGCGGTCATCTGTCCATTCACTCGACTAATCCTTCCATGCTTTGCCCGGTTGTATAACGATCTTCATCGAATCAGGCTTTGGACGGGCAGCCAACTGCAAAGCCTCGACCGCCTCCTGCAGGGGGAAGGAATGGCTGATCAGCCTCTCCATCTCCATCTCACCGCTCAGCACGAACTGCTCAGAGTCGCGTTGCAGATCGACCGATGCGCTATATGAGCCCAGAAGACTTTTCTCATCGACGCAAACCGCCGCGGGATCGATCGTGGCTTCCCCATGCTGGGTTTGCGCAAATAACAGAACTCGTCCGCCGGGACGAGTCGCATCCATGGCAGGCCGAATCAACCCGTTACCTGCCACGGCAAGAATTACGGCATCGGCTCCGCGCCCTTCCGTCAGGCGCTTAATGGTTTTCACCGTGTCCTGAGACGAGGCGTCGATGTTCTCCTCTAACCCGAACGCCTTAGATATTGTATGCCTCTGCGGAAACAAATCGGAAGTAATCACTCGTGCGCCACGGCGCCGCGCCAGAACCGCCAAAATAATTCCAATCGGCCCTTGTCCGATCACCAAAACCGTCTCTCCGGGCCGTAACCCCAGTGTTTCCACACCCTTCATACAGGTATTCACCGGCTCGATAAACGAGGCCTGCTCGAACGAGACACCCTCTGGAATGCGAACTACGCCGCCCCGCTCGATAATCCAGTCCATTACCCGGACGTACTCGGAAAATCCGCCGCCGCTCGGTTCGTAACCGGCGGTGACGCCCACTTTCTTGTAAGTAGGGCACTGAGCGAAAACTTTGTGCTCGCAGTAGTAGCAGTCGCGACACGGGATGTGATGGAAGACCATCACGCGATGGCCCACGGCGTAACTCTGCACGCCCGCTCCCACAGCAGCTATGACCCCAGTGGTTTCATGGCCGAAGATGCGTGGCGCCGAGTGTGATCCGGTGGAAATCTTCTTCAGATCAGTGCCGCAGATACCACAGGTGTGAACCCGAATCAGCAACTCGCCGGCTCCGATCTCGGGAACAGGAACCGTCTCCAGACGAACATCGTTCACGCCGTGATACACGACGGCCTGCATGGTGCTGGGAATTACTCCCAACATGTCTGGGTTGCGCAACTGTACCGCTATCGACATAATCTCCCGACTACAGGCGATGCTCCTGGCTGCTCATAACGGTGGCGGCTTGCTCCTCAATTAGATGTTGCAGGACCGCCGACAGGTTCTTAGAAGCGCGCCGGCTCATTATTGCCAGGCGAACCGTAGGCACCCACCACTTTGGCCGAACTGCGATGTACGCGGCGAAGGCTGCCGTCCGAAACTGGCCCTGTGGCGTCACAAATCCACTTACTGGAGGCACGGGAAAATCCAGCTCATCAGAAATGGCCTTCACTGCCGCGAATCGAATACCATGCTGTCTGGCTGCTTGAGCGACCAGGGCGCCCTCCATATCCACCGCTGATGCCGAGTAGCTCGCCGCCAGTCGCTGCTTTCCCTTGATACCGGCCACCCGCAAAGCAGTCACTAAAACCGCTTCTCCGCCGATGGCCCTATAACGCTCTCCGGTCGCTTCGTCTATGACCTCTCGCGCCCGTATGACAGCACCGTTCTTGAGAGAAGGTGTCAGCGCTCCCGCCAATCCGGCTGACACAAGAATCTCAGGGCTGGCCTCACGCACCACCAGGTTCGCAGCGCGAGCACCGGCAGCTCTCCCGATTCCACCAATCGCCACCAGCGCCGAAGGCAACTCATACAACTCGACGCCCTCAACCCTGCGCGCCTTCGCTCCACGCAACAGAGGACCCAGTTCGCGGCGCATCGCCGCAACAATCGCGACCGGCTTAGACATACCCGTTCGTGCGAAACCAGTCCACCGCGCGCCGCAACGCATCGTCCACAGGTCCCGCTCTCCATCCCAACTCGCGCTCCGCCTTGGCACTGCTGACGAACATCTTTTTGCGGCCCATACGGACGGCGTCCAGCGTGACGCGCGGCTCGCGCCTCCTCAGCTTACCGGTGATGAGCGTGTCTACCGCTCCAGTCGCGTAAGCCACGGCATAGGGCAGTTCAATCTTGGGCGAAGGCAATCCCGTGATCGCCGCCAGTTTGTCGAGAATCTGTTTCAGCGTGAGGTTCTCGCCGCCCAGGATGTAGCGCTCCGCTGGCCTCGCTTTCTCCAGAGCCACCAGATGTCCCTCGGCGCAATCCCGCACATCGAGCAGGTTCAAGCCGGTATCAACGTAGGCAGGGAACTTGAGCTTCAGGAAATCGACGACGATTCTGCCAGTCGGAGTCGGCTTGATGTCGCGCTCGCCAATTGGAGTTGTCGGGTTGACCATCACCACATTCTGCCCACCGCGCGCGGCCTCGAGCACCAGTTGCTCGGCCATGAACTTGCTGCGCTTGTAGTCGCTAATCATGTTCGACAGCGTCACCGGCGTGTTCTCATCCGTGAGCCTGCCGTTGTTGCCAAAGCCCATGGTGGCAACGCTGCTGGTGTATACCACACGCTTAACGCCCGAAGCGTTAGCCGCGTTCAGGATGTTGCGCGTGCCTGCGACGTTCGAGTCGTAAAGCTCCTGGCCGTTGACGGCCCACAGACGGTAATCGGCAGCAACGTGAAACACGACGTCACACCCAGTCATCCCGTGCTTCAGCGACTCGAGATCGCGCAGGTCGCCGACAACGCGTTCTGCGTTCAGATCGGCGATATTGTCGAGCCGGCTCGAACCACGTACCAGCAGGCGCAACTCCGCCCCGCGGTCCAAAAGAGCGCGTGCCACGTGGCTTCCCAGAAAGCCGGTCGAACCTGTAACGAAAGCTTTCATCTGTCATCCTGAGCGAGGAGTCCGCCGCGGCGGACGACGAGTCGAAGGACCCCTACCTTACGAAGCCCGTTCGCTTTACGCTCTTCGCTTTTCGCTAAACCTGCAACCGCGCGTTGATCCCTTTCAGCGCTCTACTTCACACACAACACCGTACTCTGATACGCCGGCAAAATCGTTTCTACCCGGCTAAATCCTGCCTCGCGACAGACCTGCTCCATCCATGCTTTGTCATACGCCACCGCGGCTTCCGGATAACGTTCATTCTCGATGTGCGCCGCTTCTCGCTGATGCGCAAAGCTCCACCGCCCACCTAATAATTTCAGGGCACGCAAGTCGTCCATGCAGAAAAACGTCATTGCCATCAGACCGCCGCCGCGCAGCACCCGCGCCGACTCCCTCACATATGCTCGCAATTCAGGTTCCAGCAAATGCGAGAACAGCGATTGCGACATCACAAGATCGATCGAACCATCATCGCAACCTTGCAATCGAACCTGCGTCTGCGAAGCTCCACTGGGGTTATAGACAGCGCTAAAACTATCAATACTTCGAAAACTGAAGTGTTCCGGGGCGAAATTCTGTTGACACCAGCGAATCATGTCCGCGTCCACATCGAACCCGAAATACTGCCCTTGGAACCGTTGTCCCATATACTCGAAATCTCGCAGCGCGACAGCGCTCTTGCCGCATCCGCTGCCGATATCCACGATTCGCGAGTTCAGGTTTGCCCAGCCCTGCGCGAACGCATACAGCCAGAAGTTCACGCCGTGCGTTAGATAAAAGAAATACGGCGACAGCACGTCGTTGCATCCCGTGCGGCTGATGTACCGCATGGGAGGGAAGCGGCGCTTCGTGATCAGGCGGCAGGCCGCGCCAACCGTCCAATCGTTGATCAGCGACAGGTGATAGAACGCCGCCGAACGCGACAGCACGGCCGTCGAGGGAACCAGCTTTCGCAACCAACGCTCAGAGACCATCGAAGTGCCCCGTGGGTAGTGTCTCAGTTTGATTGTCATCCCGAGCAAGCATCTTTTGCGCGGCGAGGGATCTAGGCGTCCCGATTCGCGCCGGGCCGGGGTCCCCGGAATACGCCGATTTTGCGTATTCCGGGGTGGACGATGCGCGAAAGGGACGCATCCTTGTTCAAACTGAGACGCTCCTCATCCTTTGTGCTGGTTGCGCAACTCCTGTGACCTGGATGTTTACTCGAAGATTCGTAGCCGAAAATCGCCAGCGCGGTCCTTGTGCCAGTACTAATTCTGCTAGCTAGATCGCAGCCGGGTGGTCTTGAGTTGATCTTCGCTTGCCGCCGACGTTGCTTTCGAATACGTACTCAAGGCAATCAGCGGGAAGTATTGCCGGTACATGTAATACATGAGATAGAACACCCGCGGAAAACCTGTGCCGGTGTACAACTGCTCATCCCAGGAACCATCGCGGCGCTGCGTCTTCAGCAGATACGCGATGCCACGCTGCACGCAGTCGCTGCGCAAATCGTTGGCCGCCAGCAGACCCATGATAGCCCACGCTGTCTGCGAGGCCGTGCTCGGTCCTACTCCCTTGGTATTCGGATCGTCATACGAGTCGCAGGTCTCTCCCCAACCGCCGTCGGGATTCTGTATCATGCGCAGCCACTCTGCCGCCTGCTGCACCATAGGCTCGTGATAATCGACGCCCACAGCCTCCAGTCCTCGCAAGACCAGCGCCGTGCCGTATATGTAGTTCACGCCCCAGCGGCCAAACCACGATCCGTCCGGCTCCTGCTCGCTCTTGATGAACTGGAGCGCCCGCTGCACCGGTGCATCCTTCAGCGAATATCCATACGCCGCCAGGCATTCCAGCACGCGCCCCGTGATATCCACAGTCGGGGGATCAAGCATGGCATTGTGATCGGCAAAGGGAATCTGCTGGAAGACCATGCGGTCGTTGTCTTTATCGAACGACGCCCAGCCGCCGTTCTTGCACTGCATCGACAGCACCCAGTCGATGGCGCGCTGCACCGATTTGTCCTGATAGGCTTCGTTGCTGGTCTTGACCTTGCTCAGCGCCAGCATCACCTGGGCACTGTCATCGACATCGGGATAAAACTCGTTATTAAACTCGAAGTACCATCCCGCGGGCGCAGCTTTGGGATTCTTGACGCACCAGTCACCCTTGCGCGTGACTTGCTTCTGCAACATCCACTCGCTAGGCTTCACCAGCCGCGGATCGGTCGCGGCAACTCCGCTATCCCCCAGCGCGAAGATGGCATAAGCCGTATCCCACACCGGCGATTTGCAGGGCTGCATGCGGAAAGTGTTTTCTTCCTCAATGCCCAGCCTCTCGAACTCGTCCATGGCGCGAATTACCTGCGGATCATCCAGCGAATATCCCAGGCAGCGCAGCGCAATGATCGAGTTCATGATGCCGGGATAAATCGCTCCCAGTCCGTCGCTCATCTCCAGGCGCTCGAGCATCCACTTCTCAGCTTTCTTTAGCGCCTGCGAGCGCAAGGGACGAATATGTACACGCTCGAAAAAATGCACCAGCCGGTCGAGGACAAGGAAGAAATTTCGCCAGCTTACCAGCTTCTTCGACCACTTCAGCCGAAGGTTGTTCTTCCTGCCGCCGACAAACAGCTCGTCGATCTCATGCTCGTCAGGAATCTTCTTAAACGGCTTCTTCGCATACGCGATCGACAGCGGCACCAGGATGGCGCGCGACCACGAAGAAATCTCGTAGATGTTGAACCAGAACCAGTTGGGAAAGAGAACAATCTCCGGTGGAATCGCCGGGACTGCGTCGTAGTCGTATTGCCCGAGGAAGCAGAGATAAATCTTGGTGAAGGTGTTGACTTCGGTCACTCCACCCATCGCCAGAATGCATTCCCGCGCCTTCGCCATTGCCGGATGATCGGGCGAGTATCCCGCCATCTTCAGCGCGAAGTAGGCCTTCACCGAGGCGCTGATGTTTGACGGCCCGCCGTTGTAGATGGGGAAGCCGCCGTCTTCATTCTGTCGCGTGAGGATTTCATTCGCGCACTTCTCGGTGCGCAGCGGGTCTTCTGTTCCGAGCAAGCGATGCAGCAGGATGTAGTCGGAGACCAGAGTCGAGTCAGCGCCCAGCTCGCCGCACCAGTAGCCTTCATCAGGAGCCTGCTGCGAGAAGAGGAACTTGCGCGAGGCGTCGATGGCCGCAGCCACACGCGCTTTGATGTCATCAATTTTGCCGAAACGCATCTCGGCAGGATTCGGAGGTATTGCGTCTGCCATTGCGTCTGCTATTCAGCCAGCGCCGGAGCAGCGCCTATCGCTTCCACGATCTCGGGCGGCAGACCGAAGCGAACATGTTCCGGCATTACTTCCACTTCTCTCAAATCCGTGAAACCCTGTTGCTGCAGATAAGTCACGGCTTCCTGCACCAGAATCTCAGGCGCCGAGGCTCCCGCCGTCAGGCCCACGGTCTTCACGCCCTTCAGCCACTCGGGTTGAATCGAGCGGAAGTTCTCGATCAGGTACGACTTCGCGCCCAGGTTACACGCCACTTCTACCAAGCGATTCGAGTTCGAGCTGTTATCGGAGCCCACCACCAGCAGCAGGTCGCACTCGGCAGCCACTTCTTTGACCGCCGTCTGGCGATTCTCGGTGGCGTAGCAAATGTCCTGCGCGTGAGGCCCCTTGATCTTCGGGAACTTGCGGCGCAGGGCTTCGATCACGTGCGTGGTTTCGTCAAGGCTGAGTGTCGTTTGCGTCAGATAGGCGACTCGCTCGGGATCGGGAACTTCCAGGTTGTCGACCTCCTCGGGCAAGTCCACGACCTGCGTGACCGCCGGAGCTTCGCCCAGCGTTCCAATAACCTCATCGTGATCGCGATGGCCAATCAGGATCAGCGAATAACCTTCACGCGCAAACTTTACGGCCTCAACGTGGACCTTCGTCACCAGCGGGCAGGTCGCATCGATAACGCGCAGCTCGCGCAGCTTGCTGGAGTCGCGGACCTCGGGAGCAACACCGTGCGCGCTGTAAATCACCCGCTCGCCGGCCGGTACTTCGTCCACGCTGTCGACAAAAATTGCGCCTTTGCCAGTGAGTTCGTCGACAACATAGCGGTTGTGGACGATCTCTTTGCGGACGTAGATGGGCGCGCCGAATGTCTCCAGCGCAATGCGTACGATATCGATAGCGCGAACCACCCCGGCACAAAAGCCACGGGGTTTCAACAGAAGTAACGTCTTTGCTTCGCTTTGAACCATGAACTCCCTATAGGATGCGCCAGGCAAACTAAGGCCATCCTCACTGAAAGTCTATTTTAACAGTCCGGGAAGCCGGAACCGAACCCGCCGGAGCTGCGGAATCCAGCAATATACCCCCCGATTTGAGCAGTTAATGGAGAGGTAAGTTTCTTTATGTTTGAGTACGGCGAGGCGTAAGCTGGAGAGTTGAGCGAAGAATCAAAGTCGCCTGATTCGGGGAAAAAAGCGCAATCATCGAAGCGAGCGTGTACTCGACGTTCGAAGTTTGCCTCCGTGCAGGAATGGTTTGATGCCATGGACGAATGCCCGTTAACCCCCGACGCGTTCGGCCCGGGCTGGCGAAATCAGCCGAGAGCTCCAGAGCGTAAATGGTTCTAGAAACCTCTGTGTCTCCGTGCCTCTGTGGTGGAATTGGTTTCCGCAACGCCGAAATCGATACGCCTTTTTAGGCGCTCTCGCCGCCCAGATGAGGACCAGAAACATCCATTGTCCTCCGTGTCCTCCGTGACCTCGGTGGTGAAACCTTCCGTCTTTCCTTTCCCGCCGCGCGGTGACCACCGTGGTGAAATCGTCTTAGTCCGTTTGCACCGCATCCCACCCCTCCGTTATCGTTGACCTTCCTTCGTACCGGAACTTTCATGAGCGACAAAGCGTCCCAGCCTACCTTCGAGAGCAAAGTCAAAACCGGCTCGCCGCGTTTCGAGCACAACCTTCACGCCATGGCTGAGCTGGTCACAAGCCTGCGCAATGAGGAAGAGATCATCCACGAAGGCGGCGGCGAAAAGGCCATCGAGTCGCAGCACAAAAAAGGCCGCCTCACCGCGCGTGAGCGCATTGCGCTGCTCATCGATCCCAGCACCGAGTTCTTCGAGCTTGGCACCTACACCGCCTGGGGGATGTATGAAGAGTGGGGCGGCGCTCCGTCGGCAGGAGTCGTGACCGGACTCGCCCGCGTGCACAGCCGCCTGGTGATGCTCATCGTGAACGATGCCACGGTCAAAGCTGGCGCGTTTTTTCCGATGACTGCGAAGAAAGTCATCCGCGCGCAGAACATCGCCATCGACAATCACATCCCCACGATTTACCTGGTCGACTCGGCCGGCGTTTTTCTGCCGTTGCAGGAAGATGTCTTTCCAGATACCGACGACTTTGGCCGCGTCTTTCGCAATAATGCGGTGATGTCGGCGATGGGTATTCCGCAGATCGCCGCCATCATGGGCATGTGCGTCGCCGGCGGCGGATACCTTCCCGTCATGTGCGACCACGTTCTGATGACCGAAGGTAGCGGCTTGTTTCTCGCCGGGCCCGCGCTGGTGCAGGCAGCCATCGGAGCGAAGTACACCGCCGAAGAGCTGGGCGGCGCCAAGATGCACGCCGAGATCAGCGGCACCGTCGATTATCGCGAGCCCGACGACGAGTCGTGCATTGCGCGCATCCGCTCGCTGGTCGACAAGATGGGCAATCGTCAGCTCGGCATCTTCGACCGCAAAGAAGCTCATCCGCCGCGCTTCGACGTCGGCGAGATTTACGGCATCTTCGACGCCGACGGCGCGAAGCAATACGACATGAAGGAAATCATCGCCCGCATCGTCGACGACAGCCACTTCGACGAATACCGCCCCGAGTACGGAGAGACTGTCATCTGCGGCTTTGCGCGCATCGGCGGCTACGCCGTCGGCATTGTGGCCAACCAGAAGACGCACGTTCACCAGACCGATCGCTCCGGCAACAAGCGGGTGGAGTTCGGCGGCGTCATCTATACCGAGTCAGCGGAGAAGGCGGCGCGTTTCATCATGGATTGCAACCAGAACATCGTGCCGCTGCTGTTCCTGCACGATGTCAACGGCTTCATGGTGGGCCGCGATGCCGAGTGGAGCGGCATCATCCGTGCCGGGGCGAAGATGGTCAACGCCGTGTCGAACTCGGTGGTGCCGAAGATCGCGGTGATCATCGGCGGTTCTTTCGGAGCAGGGCACTACGCCATGTGCGGCAAGGCCTACGATCCACGCTTCCTGTTTGCATGGCCGACCGCGAAGTACTCCGTCATGGGTGGAGCGGCGGCCGCAGGCACGCTGGTCGAGATCAAGCTGAAGCAACTGGAGCGCGGCGGTAAGAAGCTGAGCGACGAAGACAAGAAGCAGCTCTTCGACGAAGTGAAAGCCACCTATGACCAGCAGATGGATCCGCGCTACGGTGCTGCGCGGCTGTGGATCGACAAGATTATCGATCCCGTCGACACGCGCGACGCGATCATCACCGCGCTCGATGCAGCCTCGCTGAATCCCGAGCTGCCGCGGTTTAGTGTAGGAGTGTTGCAGACGTAAGGAAGCCGCCAGCCGCCAGCTACCAGCCGCCAGCTACATCTCGCGGTCTCACAATGGTTCTAGCTGGAAGCTGGTAGCTGGAAGCTTTTTCCCCATGTTCGTTGATGAAGCCAAAATTCGAGTCAAGGCCGGCGACGGCGGCAATGGCTGCATGGCCTTCCGCCGCGAAAAGTTTGTCCCTCGCGGAGGCCCGTCCGGTGGCGACGGCGGCCACGGCGGCGATGTCATCATGGAATCCAGTGAGCGTCACAACACGCTGGTGCACTTCCGTTTCAATCCTGAATACAAAGCTGAGCGCGGACGCCACGGCGAGGGCTCGAACAAGACAGGCCGCGAAGGCGACGATGTTGTGCTCAGCGTGCCGGTCGGCACTGTCGTCTACGACGAGCTTACCGGCGAGTTGGTTCACGATTTCTCGAGCCCGATGACCGTGTCGTCATCGCGAAGGGCGGACGCGGCGGACGCGGCAACGCGCGCTTTGCCACCTCGGTCCATCAAGCGCCGCGCGAACACGAGCAGGGCTTTCCCGGCGAAGAGCGCGAGCTACGTCTTGAGTTGAAGCTGCTGGCCGATGTCGGCCTCGTCGGACTATCCCAACGCAGGGAAGAGCACGCTCATCTCGCGCGTCTCGGCGGCGCGGCCAAAGATTGCTGACTATCCTTTCACAACTTTGCAACCGAACCTGGGTGTAGTAGTCGTCGGCGATATGCCCAGCGATCGCAGCTTTGTTGTCGCAGATATCCCTGGCCTCATCGAAGGCGCCAGCGAAGGCGCCGGCCTGGGAACCCAGTTTCTGCGCCACATCGAACGCACTCGCCTGCTGGCTCACCTTGTCGATGTGTCCGATTCCAGCGGACGTCCTGATCCGGTCGTGGACTTCGAGGTGATCACCCGCGAGCTGGCCAACTTCGGCGAAGGGCTGGACGCTAAGCCCATGATCGTCGTCGCAACCAAGCTCGACGTCGTGAATCCAGACAAGCTGGCCAAACTGAAGCGCTACGCCAAGCGCAAGAAGCTGCCCTTCTACGCCATCTCCGCCGTGACCGGCGAAGGCATCGACGAGTTGAAGCGGGCCATGGCCGATCGCGTGGATGCGATAAAGCGGCAATTAGCAACTAGCAATTAGCAAAACCTGTGGTTCGAGGTTCGGCTCTCTGGCTGAGTGTAACTGTGATGCCCGAAGGTCCCATGTGCGTGTTTTTCAGGGTTGATGGAATCAAGTTTTGGGCTTTTGCTACTTGCTAGCTGCTAGTTGCTAATTGCTTATTAAACTTACACTTGCAAAGCGCACCGGAATCTGAGACTATCCCCTCGAAGCCTCGCAGTCTTGTCGGGAAGAGACTGTGGGCAGGGGGCGAAACCGCATGACCAAAGCAGATTTGATCGATGAAGTGTCGCGGCTGGCGGAGCTCACCCGTAGGGACAGCGAGGTCATCGTCGAAACCATTTTTGAGAGCGTAGTGCGTTCGCTACGCGCCGGCGACAAGATTGAGATACGCGGCTTTGGCAGCTTCCGCACCCGTCAGCGCAAGCCTCGCGTCGGACGTAATCCCAAGACCGGCGACCGCGTCGAAGTTCCCGCCAAGAAGATCCCCTACTTCAAGCCCAGCAAGGAATTGAAAGACCTGGTCAACACCCACCACGAGCAGCCTATGCAGGCTCAGGCCGCCCCAGCTCCTGAGGGTGCGCCGCAGGGGTAATGGTCAAGTGGATTCCTTCCGAATAGGGTTGGGCTTCCAGACATGGCCTTTGTGACCTGCGCCGTGGTTCGGCAGCGCTTTGGGATTGTCGCCCGTACCGATCCTAAGGCCTGAGCGAGCAATTAGGCCCTCCAGTTCGGCGTTATGTTGGGTCACTATTCGCGCCTCTTGCCCCATGTTCAGGATGCTACGCCCACCAGGGTCGAGGCTCTCGTGTGCTTGGATACTGATGGCAACGGTACACAAGCCCAGATCGATAGGCGAGAATCATCGTTCGGATGACAAGATGCTGGACAGCTAATCGCTCTCACTCGTCCTGCGCTTAGATATAAAGAAGAGAATGGCGACGTTGAGCAGCGCCCCGATAAAAAACCATAGAACAGGCGAACGCCCCTTTTCCTTAGCGACCCAAGCGGCAACGGCGCCACACAAGATTGCGGTAACGATGTAAATCTCGTAAATGTTCACGTCAAAATCCCCCTAGTTGACTGCGCGTGGCTTTACCTGAGCCGTCAGTTGTTTGAGCCTGATGGCAGTGGCATTACTAGAATCCAGACGAATTGCTTCGTCTGCACTCCACTGCGCCTCATCGAACTCACCCTTCTGAAATTGCGTTAAGCCTCGCTCCACAAACACTTGCGCCAGTTTGACAGACGCCCTGTGCCGAAGGGTTAAGCAAGGCTCCATTCTCGTTGCTCGCGCCAGTACCTGGTCACAGGTTTGTTTTGCCGTCTTGTAGTTACCCGCGTCAAACTGAGATTCGGCCTCGGCACTCAGCGCCTTAAGGTCAGCAGCCTCTTTTGCGTTCGCAGCCGAGGCAACCTCCGCAGCGTTTTTCCGCTGTTCCTCCACGGCTTGATCAGCATGCTTCTTCTGTTCAGCATCTCGCTGTGCTGCCTGTTGCCGCCTTAGGTTTTGAACCAGTTCGGGGGTAACCGGCTGTAGAACCTGCCCGCTATAGGGATCATTGCCCGGTCGATCAAAAAAGGTAT
The DNA here is from genome assembly GCA_963846795.1 of uncultured Acidobacteriaceae bacterium. GTDB lineage: Bacteria > Acidobacteriota > Terriglobia > Terriglobales > Acidobacteriaceae > CAVVDY01. The sequence continues at coordinate 461,111 of CAWJXJ010000003.1, read as the reverse complement.
AGACGCCGTTTGTCGGCAAGGAGTACCAGATGCGCGGTTTGCCGGTCACCCCGTCAAACCACACAAATGCGTCCACATTTTCAACATGGCGCTCTTGAGGGGCTGGGAGCATTCCCTCCCCGTTGCGGATTGCCTTGGCTTGCTCTACTGTGCAAGGCGCTAGTTCGATTCCGTAAACGGGATCTTTTCCCGTGGCGTCAGAGGTGAAAATGCCCTCTGGCGTGTCTGCACAATACTTATATGCATAGGCTTTGAGCGAAGCCCAATACATCGCGCAGTAAAACATGCCGATATATAGCACGATGACAATACCGGCAGATTTCTTGTAAAACGAAAGAGGGTTCCAACCCAGATTTAAGAAACCAATAAAGTTTCGCGAGAAAACGCTGACAGCCCAGAAAAATGGAATTGTGGCAAAGATGAGAATGCCGCGCACCAAGAAGGGACTGACTCCTGAACGGCTCGCTATCTGGTTCGTTGCATAACCAATGGTCGAGAATACAAAACGGGTGTAGAGCAAAAAAAAGGCCGCGACCACGATAAGCAACACCGCTATGGCGCCTGCGAAGAATCGGCCCAGCCTGAACATAGTGCGCTCCTAATTGACTCGGCGAAGAGGTCGTCCCCTGTTTGCCGGAAGCTCAACTCCACTGCTGACACGTAAAGTGCTTAGCGCGCGATCCGCATCACGCAGCCATCCCCGTCGTCATCATTGGACGTCGCTCACCTTGCCGCCCTTGAACGTAATCTTCATATCTTGGTAGACGTATATCTCCTTGGCTCCGAGCTTAACTATGCTCTTGGGAGGTCCCAAGACCGCAGCCACCTCGTCGGCAGTCTGTCCTAGTGAAACAGTCATCGGAGCAGACGGCGGAGGCGGACTGAGCGCACCCACGCCAGACGAGCTGGGCACCGCGGCGCTTGCGACTTCCCGCTCAGCCTGATCGGCTTCCTGTGTCTGCTGCTTGATTTCGGTGGCTACATTCGGATCCGGAGGCGGAGCGACTGTTACGAACGCCGACTGCACGGGTGCAGTCTTGGCGGACGGCGGGGCGGAGGGCAGCCCACCTTGTCCCTGTTTTGACTGTAAGTCGCCGAGACCTTGGTCTATCGTCTCACGCATGTGGTTTTGCATGTCTTGCAGATCAGGGAACGGTACCAAAACTTGGGCGGATTTCTGACACTCCTTTCCGCTCTTGCTACAAAGAACCAGAGCTGTCGCCGCCGTGGCACCAACGGGAGGTGCTGACGTTACCTCTAGTACGTCTCCTTGAGTGATCGCGCACTCCTGGCCGGAGACTTGAACCACATCTAGCGATGTTCCGGCAATGAAGACATGAGTCTGGTTGTCGCTCAACAGACGGGCAATTCCGCTGGATGCAGGGTCGATGTCCTGATTGGTCGTATTCGCCTGCGCCTCTGAATTTTCCAAGGCAATTTGACGCTTCACCTCGTCCGAGATCATGTCCTTCACTTGCGGAGTCAGGAGCGGCGATCCACCCGGAGGAATAGTCGCGGCAACGCTTTGCGTATCCACCTGCTCCTGGTACGCGGCCGCAAGCGATGTTGAAACCAGATAATCTGTTAACCATAGCGCCGCGCTGGGGTAAACAGGATATGGCGCGAAATAGCCCCCGTAGTAACCGAACCAGGGAGTAGCCTCCCAACCCCACGAGTACACGATAGGCGCAGGCCACGGGTTATACGCCCACCCATAAAAACCAGGCGCATAGTAGTAAGCCGGTGCGTATACGTTGAGATAGCCGCCGTGGTAGGCATAGCCACGGTAATAGCGGTTATAGCCACGTCCGTTGTAGTAGTAACTCCGACGGCTGAATTCATGTCCGTGGTAGGTATACGGATGCTGGACATACCCGCCACGACCTCCTCGTTCGGTGACGATGCGAGAATGATCGGCGCGCTCCACCGATATCTTCCGGTTTCCATTTAGACCAGTGTGGATGTCCATGCCTCGCTTGGCATCGTGCAAATCACTGCGATTACCATTAGCTCGGGTGCGGACTACACTGCCATTCGAAGCCTGCGCTTCATGACTTCCTGACGGCAATGGACGGCTCGTTGGCCCACCGGCCGAGCGCGAGCCAGGCATCGCTCCGCCTGCGGTTCCAGTTGTTTTTCCTAGGTTGTTTGTGGAAGGGACACGAGAGCCGCCGCTCGTAGTTGTCTTCGCTCCGGCGGGGGTGGACGTGGTCGGACCATGGCTCGCGCCCCCGGTAGTCACGGCTGTCGTTCCTCCGCCGGCCTTGTTGGCAGTCGGGCTGTGGGAAGCGCCGTTGGTAGTCGAACCAAGGGACGTACCTCTAGTAGTCGGGCCATGGGCCGTGCCGCTGGTACTTGGACCATGGGACGTGCTACCGCTGGGAACATGGCTTGCGCTGCCCGCGCCAGGAGTTTTACTGGTTGTACTGCTCGCTGGCTTAGATTGGGTCGCCGCTGGTTTTGCCGCGGCGGATGAACTTTTCTTGTTATCGTCTGCCCTGTGCTAGGACATATCGCAATGAGAAATACAAAACCTATTGTCAAGTAACCGCAAACCTTAACAGTGCGAACTAACGAGATGTTCAAAGCGACCTCTCCGCTTTCTCCCTGCGATTTCTCCGTGTCCCTGCAGGGGAGGCTACTGAACGTCGGTAACTTTGCCGTCGACAAACGTAACTTTCAGATCCGGGTAATAATCAATTTCCTTGGCGCCTAACTTGACCACCTTACTGGGCTGGCCAAAGACAGCTACGACCTGGTCCTTCGTCTGGTTCAGGGAGAGCGTTTTGGGAGCCGCTGGTGGCGCATCCGACGGCGGAGGAGGCGGTGGGATCGGCGCTAGTGCCTGTTCTGATTGGGCGACCTGCGTAGATGCCTGCTGGGGCACATTTCCGGCTGCGTGGTCCTCGGATTCGACAGTCACTACTTCTGCGATTGTCTTCAGGACTTCATCGGCTGGGGGAATTATGTGCTTTTTGAACGGAAACTTCAGTTGGCCGAAGTAGCGTGTGCCTTCGTATGGATCGCTATAGACCGTGATAATGACGCCGTCATCCTTGACAGTTTCTCCAACGACCCAGAATTTTTCTCCCGCCAAGAACTTTCTCTGGGGAACATTGGTGATGTTGGCGCCGGGATACATTTGTGCCAGCGCAATATTGGTGCCGAGGGCACTCCCAAAACCTATGGAGAGCTTCCCATCCTTATAGCTACTGGTCACGGAAACTTTGACATTGGTGCTAAACATCACCAGCCCGTCCGTGTGCAGCACCAAGACTGACCCAGGGGTAATGATATCTGTTGCGTCAGCCGTGATTTTGGTCAACTTAAACTGGGAGTTCAGCCTTTGCTGGAGTACGGTTTTCGGATCTCCGCTATGATCAACGGACTGAGTAGCTGCGGTCTGGGCCAGCATCGGTTCGATGCCTATCACCGTCAGCACGACTGCAATCACCAGCGCAACGCTAGTTCCAAGCAGTGTGAAGCTAGAAGTCGAAAAACTTTTTCGGTTTGAGTGCATCGTAGAACCCTCTCTTCCGTGTGAACTGCCGCCGACCGGAATCTGAATAGGTTGATGGGATACCCGCGAAGGCCAAGTTTCCCAAGAGCAGTTGTCGACGATACTTACTCCCGACTTCTATTCTGGATTTCTGGGACAACGTGATTCGAGTTCATGCCGGCGCTTGATTCTCCTAAACGACTAGTTGGAGGGGGATACTGAAGGCTATATACAGCGACAAGACAGACCCGCGATGAGCACGGCGCATGAACGCTCCTTGCGACTGAGTGTGGCTAGTATGGGTCCATCAACGCGCGGTGTCTGTGCGCTGGTTCACCCAGAGATGTGACATGCGAGTCGTTGTATTGCGGGTGCTGGTCATTGCCCTCAACCCGTCCTTATTGCGAATCGGTGGACGAGGGTTTGGACAGGCTGGAAACCCTACTATGGAACCAAGGTGAGTTCTGGGGGTGACCTGCAATCCGGACGCATAAGCTAAGCGCTCCGCTCTTGGGCGAAATGGCACCGGGTTGCCACAACTAAGCGTCTGCTTCGCCCACGATTGAGTCACCACAAAGATGGGTCACTCCCGAGATACGCGGTCCACAGAAATACATGAGCGTACAGTCGGCATGTCGTACAAGTGCCCTGTACGGACTGCTCATGGATGACGGCAAACCGGAAGCTATCTGCCGCTATCAGGCGATTACACTCACAACGCGCAGCGCCGAAGGGTGGCCCACGTTCCCTCTATTTTGGGCAATATGGGAGCTGTGATGATAGCAATGCCGACTTCTACGATGATTCTTTACCAGTGTCCCCCTACTGCGCCGGCGCCGGTGCCGGCTGCTGCGTCGGCGCTCCGAAGTTCACCTTGGGAGCCTGGCGCGCACCTTCGTCGGTCTTGAAGTATGCGTCATCGCGGGTAAATCCCGCCATGCTCGCCACGATGTTGTTGGGGAACAGTCCGATGTAAGTGTTGTAGGCCTGCACCGTTTCGTTGTAGCGGCGGCGCTCGATGGCGATGCGGTTCTCGGTTCCTGCCAGTTCATCCTGCAGGCGCAAGAAATTCTCATTCGAGCGTAGCTGCGGATAATTCTCGACCACGACAAGCAAACGTCCGAGCGCGCCGTCCAACTGCCCGTTAGCGGCGATCTTGTCGGCCGGAGTCTTAGCGCCAATCAGCGCGGCACGGGCAGCAGCTATATCGCCAAAGACCTTTTGCTCTTGCGCGGCGATCCCTTTCACCGTCTCGACCAGGTTGGGGATGAGATCGGCGCGGCGTTGCAGTACGACATCGACCTGCGCCCACTGCGAGTTCACAGTCTCCTTCAGCGTCACCATCTGGTTGCGATGGCCAACGTAGATGCTGCCAAACCAGAGCAGCAGGACAACGATAATGAGAATTAAGATCAGGCCTGTTTTCATTTGCAATCACTCTCCTCTTACGAAGTCGGCTGCCACTTCTTCTTCGGAACCCGCACATCCAACTCGTGTGCTACCCGGCCTATCGCGGCCAGGTATGCGTAATACAACTCCGGCACACTGCGCGGCTGATTGGGATCGTTGCGCAACTCTAATATCGAGCGCAGCGGCTGCGCGTCGAAGCCGAAGACTTCAGCCGCTTGTTCCAGCAGCTTCGCTTTGGCGTGCGGAGTATCTTCGCCCAGCGCGATCAGCGCATGTCGAAACAGCGTCACCACACTGCTGATCGATTTGGCCAATACCATCCGCAGCTCATCGGTTTTGTCCCGAGCCAGCAGCAGATGTTGCCGCAGTCGCAGCAACGTCGTGCGCAGCTCGTGCTCGACTTCCACGCGATGCAGGTTCATGGGAACGTCGATCGCCATGACCACGTCTTCACCCGCAAGCGTGCGGTGGGTCATCTTGATGTCGAGCAACTCGATCGCAAACACGTCGGCGGACTCCTGCAATTCCTGCCGTGTCATGATCATCGGCGGATGCAGTTTCTCTTCGTGCGTCCACCAGGTGAAGACGGGCGAGATGGCTTGCATCGCACTCGCGTTCAACTGCTGCACCACCACCAGCAGGTTCACATCGGAGTACTGCTCGTGAAAGTCCTCACGCGCTGCCGAGCCGTAGAGCACCACGGAAACGAGATTGTCGCCGCAGGCAGTCTGCAGGCGCTGAACTAATTGCTGGAGCTTGTCTTCCGGCTTCTTCATAAAGAGTTCTCAGTTCTCAGTTGTCGGTGAAGATGCGTTGCCAGACACGATGTTGGGTATCAGGTCTCAGCTATCAGAGAAGAACTGCATGAGCACGTCTGAAACCTGATATCTGACACCTGACACCTGAAATCCTTTCTGACAACTGACCACTGACAATCGACAACTGACTTACCAACTTCCCCCGGCCCCGCCGCCACCACTCAGGCCTCCGCCGAAGCCGCCAAACCCGCCGCCTCCGCCAAAGCCACCGAAGCCACCTGAGCTGCCGCCAAACCCGCCCCCACGTCCCCAGCCGCCTCCCATGGGCAGGCATAAACACAACTGGCGGTATCCATGAACCTCGGCTGCGCAGACCCGATCCTGGTCCGCCGCCTCCGCCGCGGCGAATCAGCGCGCGAATGATCTGGAAGACGATGAAGATGCCGATGAATATCAGCCACCAGGGAATTTTATTGGTGCCGCGTGTCGGCGCCCGTGCGCGGTTCGGCACACCCGTGAGCGTCACCCCTTTATCTGCGGCAACCAGTTCCGCGATCTGCGTCATCGCGCTCAGGATCGCCGCACTGTAATCATTCGCGCGCAAGCTCGGCACCATGGAGCGGCCAATGTCGCCCGCCCGCGCGTCGTTGATGACCGGCTCCAGCCCATAGCCGACCTCGATCTTGTACTGCCGCTCCTTGGGAGCAACCAGCAGCAACACGCCTTCGTCGTTTTTCTTTGGCCCTACGCCCAGATGCTTATAGAGATCGGCGGCGTACTGCTCTCTATCCTCACCTTCCAGGGAGTTGACTGTGACGACCGCGATCTGCGCTCCGGTCTTTTGCTGAAGCTCGGTCGCCATGGCGGAGATCTTCGCCTTGGCTTCCGGCGTCATGACATTCGCGAGGTCGATAACGTAGCCGGTTGGCTGGATGTCATTGACCTTCTCTGCCAATCCAAAAGGAAAGATGCTGCACAGGAATACGGCTACGAGAACGAGTTGGTGGCGCAATCGCACGATGAGATCAGAGACTACGAGAATTCCACACTAACGCTAGAAGGGAGGGGCTGGCGTGTCAAATGAGAGAACCTACCAATGGTCGCCATGTCGGATAGCGGCGTTCTGCAATAAAAAGGCCCCAAGAGCCTATCTCCTGGAGCCCGTGCTTTTAGAGTTTCAGACTAGCAGGCAGCCACCGGGCGCTAAGCGCGTTTCCGCTCCTGGTCGTGAACGTTATGCTCGGGCTGCTGGCCCTTCTTCTGCTGGTCCTGCTGGTTCTGTTGATGCTGCTGTCCGCCCTGCTGCTGATTAGGATTGTTCTTGTCCCAGTTCTGCTGCTGCTGCTTATCCTGGTTCATGTTCTGATTCTGCTTGTTCTGGTCCATATTTAAGGCTCCTTGGTTAAAAACTTGTCGTATCTAGTCCGATGGCGCGAGAGAAGGCGGGAGATGCATCAAAGCCGGGCAATTCGAGCAGCTCGGAACAGCTCCGGGCAGAGCTGGCGCGCATCCGCAGCTCTCGATAGTTTCGAAACTGGGCTACTTGGGATTGGGTGCTGCTGCGGTACGGCCCTATGTAAAAAGGAAATGTCGGAGCGGATTTGCGGGCAGGGACCCTCAGCGAACTTGCAACGAAACCCGCGGAAGTAAGTCCTGAGCGGGCGGGTGCCGCACTCATTCCTCGGTTGGGACTGAGTGCGAGTTACGGACCTGGACCCTCTGTCCTATCGCTGTTTCGGCTTTTCCTAGTTCGAGCCCGGGTCGCTGGGGCTCGGGCGCTTGAGCGTCGGACGGCCGTCATCCGACTGCGATCCGGAAGATCCGGAGGATCCGGAAGATCCGGAAGAGCTGTCACTCGGCGTGCTCGAAGTGCTTGAGCTACCCGCGTTGGAACTCGTCTGGCTGGTCGTAGGCGAGCTCGAGTCGCTGGGACTGCGCTTCAAGGTCGGACGTCCATCATCGGAATCTTGCCCGTTCGGACTATCGGTGGGCGAATTCGACGTTTGCTCCCGGCGCAAAGTCGGACGGTCGGCGTTGTTCTTGTCGTTCTGTACCTTGTGCTTGTTCTCGATGGAAGCCAGCCGCGTCTTCACCTGTTCGAACTCAGAGGTGTCAACAATGTACTCAGGCCGCGGAGGGAGCACGTTCTTCATCTCTTTTTGCGCAGCCGCTACACGGTCGGGCGTCATCGGGTGCGAGGAGAAAGCTTTGGCCAGTGTGCCCGGCTTCTTCTTCTCCTGCGCCTCGATCTTTTCGAAGAACGAGATGAACGACTGCGGATCGTATCCCGTCTTGTACATGTACTCCATGCCCAGGAAGTCGGCTTCGCTCTCGAAGTTGCGCGAGAACTTCATGAAGGTCAGTGGCACGCCGATGCTCAACGCCGCCTGGGTTCCTTCGTAAACCGCCCAGCCTCCGGGAACGAAGATCAGCGGGATACTTGCCAGTTGTACGATATTGCCTCGCGTCTGCTCTCGCGCTACGTGGCAGGCGGCAACGTGCGCGATTTCGTGCGCCATCACGCCGGCCAGTTCGGCTTCATTGTCTGCGGCCAGTATCAGTCCCGAGTTGACGTAGAAAAATCCGCCGGGAAGCGCAAACGCGTTGATCTCATCGGTGTCGATGACCTTGATGGTGAAGGGGACTTTGGAGTCCGAATTACGCACGATGTTCTGCCCGATGCGGTTGACGTACTCCGTTACCACCGGGTCGTTGATCAGTTTGGCGCTGTGCTCCACCTGCTGCGAGAAGTCACGGCCCATCGCGACCTGCTTGTCGAGCGAGTACCAGTTGCCCACGCCTTTGTTGCAGCCGACGTTGCGGTTGCCGATGGCGTCGATGTTGTCCATGGTCGACGGAGTGGGGGCGTGCTTATCGTTTTTTACCTCAGGAGCGTAGTCGCCGCCGGAGTCGCTGGTTGTCGATGAGCTGGTTGAGGACGTGCTGCTGGAATTCCCACCGCTCTGTGGATCAGTGCTCTGCGGAACCGTCGTCGGCGTGCTTGGTGCGGTGCTGGGGGCTGTGCCCGGCACCGGATTGGGAGCACCAGGGGTAGTGGGATACTGCGTCCCATTGGGAGCCGGACTTCCGCTCGGATACTGCGTCCCGTTCGGATTTTGCGTGCCGTTGGGGTACTGGCCTCCGGAAGGATAGGGGCTGCCGTTGGGATACTGCGAGCCACCATACTGGGCCACCGCACTCGTGCCGCAAAGCGCAAGTGTCAGAGCCGCACTGAGAGCGAAGCGAATAGAGAACATTGCCATGTACCTTTGCGGAGCCGCTGCACGCCTGCGTGGCGGCACACTCCGGCCTCTACGTCTATTATCAACCCTGCGCCGAACAAAGTGTTGCAAGAAAGAACTCGTTGTCTTAACCCTGCTTCAAAGACGTCCAGCCGACAGTAAGGTTAGATGTCCTCTTGGGTATTCCGCCTCGGGAAGCTACGGGTTCCATGAGCTATCAGCCCTCAGCTATCAGCTCGGGCGCGGACTAGGTGTCTGGCGTCAGATATCAAGCATCTGAACCCTGCCTTCGCTTCAACTGAGAGCTGAAAGCTGAGAGCTGAGAGCTAACGGCTGATAGCCACTTTCCGCGACCTGACACCTGACACCCTCTTCACGACAGCTTCTTCCCGAATGTTAGACTGGATGAAGCTTCTTATGCCCCAGATACAACGTAGAAAGACCTACACCGCCGTCGTCGGAGGCGTTCGCGTCGGCAGCGATGCACCCATTGTGGTGCAGTCGATGACCAACACCGACACCGCCGACATCGACAACACCATCCGCCAGTGTGCCGCGCTCGCCCGCGCCGGTTCCGAGCTGGTTCGCGTCACCGTGAATAACGATGCCGCGGCAGCCGCCGTGCCGCACATCGTCGACGGCCTCGACAAGATCGGGCTTGCCGGTTCCCATCATCGGCGACTTCCACTACAACGGCCATATCCTGCTGAAGAAGTATCCCGACTGCGCCCGCACGCTGGCCAAATACCGCATCAATCCCGGCAACGTTTCCATCGGCAAGAAGGACGACAACAACTTTCGCGCCATGATTGACGTCGCCATCGAGAACGACAAGCCGGTGCGCATTGGCGTGAACTGGGGCTCGCTCGATTCTGCGCTACTTACTCGGCTGATGGACGAGAACTCCAAGCTTGCTGAGCCGAAGGACGCACGCGACGTGACCATGGAAGCCATGGTGCAATCGGCGCTGCGCTCGGCCGAGCTCGCCGTCAGCTACGGACTTCGCAAAGATCAGATCATCCTCAGCGCCAAAGTCAGCGGAGTGCAGGACCTGATCGACGTCTACCGCGAACTGGCGGCCGCTGCGAGTATCCGCTACATCTTGGCCTGACCGAAGCCGGCATGGGCTCGAAGGGAATCGTCAGCAGCACCGCCGCGCTGGGCGTCGTGTTGCAGGAAGGCATCGGCGACACCATCCGCGTCTCGCTGACGCCCGCTCCAAACGGCGACCGTACCGAAGAGGTACAGGTCGCGCAGCAGATTCTGCAATCCATGCAGATTCGTAGCTTCACCCCGCAAGTCACCGCCTGCCCCGGCTGCGGCCGCACTACCTCAACTTTCTTCCAGGAGATGGCCGAGCAGATCCAGAGCTACCTGCGCGAGCAGATGCCGGTGTGGAAGACCACTCACCTTGGCGTTGAGGAGATGAAGGTCGCGGTCATGGGCTGCGTCGTCAACGGCCCCGGCGAGTCGAAGCACTCGAACCTCGGCATCTCGCTGCCGGGAACGTTCGAGGAGCCCAAGGCGCCGGTGTACGTCGATGGCCGCCTGATGACCACGCTCAAGGGCGATCACATCGTCGCCGAGTTCACCAAGATCCTCGACGACTATGTCGATTCGCACTACGCCAAGAGCGACAAGCCGCAGTTGACGACGATCTTGTAGACCGGGCGACGCGAAACTGTTGCGAAGCACGACACGCCAGCCGCCCTGCGGCGACAGGTGATAGCCCACGGCTTCAGCCGTGGGAAGTCCCCATTAAGATCGTTGAGTCCGCTTCAGCGGACGACAGGACTCACCCGAAAACCGTTTGCGGATCGAAACTCACCCTGTACTGCTGCAACAAGCTCAGGAACTCATCTTCAAACGACCGTTTGCGATGGTGCTCCTCCTGCCTGGCGATGTACGCCAACACAACCTCGCGCCGCGACTCGCTCACGCTAAATGCTCCATAGCCGCGCTGCCACGCGAAGCTTTGCCCTGTTTCTCCCAGCCATTTGGATGAGTTTCCTTTCAGGTCTTGTATGACCTTGGCCAGAGGCAACGCGGGAGGAAGGCCAATGAGGGCATGAACATGATTGGAGGTTCCGCCGATTCCGAGCAACGGAATGTTCTTGGCGCGGGCAATGCCGCCGAGGTACTGCCAAAGCCGCTCACGGTCTTGGATCAGGTTGGCACGGTCCTTAGTGCTAAACACACAATGCAACAGGTTGCAGGCGTAGCTGTGAGCCATGATTTAGGGTAGGATTCCCAGGCTCCGTCATCGGTGATGCTCAACACGCACCTTCGTGACCTGTCGTCCGCTGAAGCGGACTGTCGACGTTCAATGCGGACCTTCCCCACGGCTGAAGCCGTGGGCTGTCATCTGCCGCCGCATAGCGGCTGAAGTCTCAGTGCAAGTTGGACAGGTGGGCCTATCCGCCCCAGGTTAGCGTCCAACTGAAGGAGGCGAACCTAGGGCACCAGAGGAGTCGAAGCACTCGAACCTCGGCATCTCGTTGCCGGGCACGTTCGAGGAGCCCAAGGCGCCAGTCTACGTCGATGGCCGCCTGATGACCACGCTCAAGGGCGACCACATCGTCGCCGAGTTCACCAAGATCCTCGACGACTATGTTGACTCGCACTACGCCAACGGCGACAAGCGGCAGTTGACGACGATTTCGTAGCAACTAGCAATTAGCAACTAGCGGGTTGGCTTTATTGCCTTTCGCTCTTGCTTGTAGGCAGGTGGTAAAGCGGCGCTTTAGCTCGCTCTTGCTTGTGGCAGATGGCAGAGCGGCGCTTTAGCTCGCTCTTGCTTGTCGGCAAATGGTAGAGCGGCGCTTCAGCGCCGCGACCGCGACCGTCTATTCTTGGTTGTCATCCTGAGGTCGCCGTGGCGACCGAAGGACCTGCTGTTTTCTCGCACGGGTGCCCCTACACATTCCTTCGGTTGGAATGTGTGGGAGCCTCAGGGCTGTGCACTACAACGTCACTGACTTGAGGGAACGCAACGTTTAGTCTGTCGTGGTGACGCGAGGGCTCAGGCGACCATCGAGCGAGGGTTAGTGTACGTGGAGACGAGTCCTTCGCAGATCGACGTTGATTAAATCCCACTCATTCCAACCGAAGGAATGAGTGGGGTGCCCGGCTAAGGAAGATCAATAACGGTGGTGCCCCAGCGCTTTAGCTTCTCGTACTTGTAGGCGACGCGCTCTGCATTCTCGAAGTGGACGTTGTACCTTTGCATTCCGGTAAGAGTCTTTTCGGGGTGAAGCGGAAGTTTTGTTAGCTGCGCCTCAGCGCGCTTGCCTCCGACAGTGTCCAGAATTACGACTTTACCGCCGATCCGGATTTGTCTTCTGTCGGGATCCGAAATCGCGTAGCTCATGCCGACGCCCGTTGAGACAATCTGCTCGAATGACCGAGACTCCGTTCCGGCTTCCACCTTGTCCTGCGAGGCACTGATCACCAAAGCTGCTGGCATAATCGACAGCGTAGGCGTCGTCTATCGCTCTGTCAAAGGCATAATTCCGAAAACTGGACGGGACACCCTCGTGAGCGTTGGCCGGGCCACCCGCCGACAAGCCGCAGCTAACGACGATCTCGTAATCTCGGATTCCCACGTTTGCCAACAGAAGTAAAATGTGGGCGACCCGTCCTTGGCCCAGTCGCCGTGAGCTGTGGTTGTTACCCCACGCCTACTTCCTCTGTGACTTCCTCTTCTATTTCTATCGGCGCTGCTGATAAATCAAGAACGTGCGCCGCCTCGGCCTCAGGCAACTGCTCGACCGAAAGAAGTCTTCGCGCCATGGCCCTGGTTCGAACGCCCGTTTCTTCAAGGGTGTGTGTAGCAATATTGAGCTGTCTTTTTACCTTATTCAAAACTTCGCCAAACTTTCCGAATTCAGTCTTTACAGCCCCCAAGACCTTCCAGACTTCAGTTGCGCGTTGTTCAATCGCCAACGTCTGAAAACCCATGCGCAGACTACTAAGTATGGCGGCAAGCGTAGTGGGTCCTGCGGCCACGACCCTGTATTGTTGAAACAGCTCGTCTACCAGCGCGGGTTGCCGCAGCACTTCCGCATATAGTCCTTCCGTAGCAAGGAACATGATCCCAAAGTCAGTAGTACGTGGGGGGGCGACGTACTTTTCGTGAATGTCTTTACCAGCAACCCGAATCGTCTTTGCCAAAGCATCTGTCGCCCGTTGAATTGCGTCTAGATCACCCTTATCGGCGGCATCTTGGATGCGAAGATAATCCTCCTGAGGGAATTTGGAGTCAATCGGAAGCCAAACGCAGCCCTCCGGGTCGTCCTTCCGCCCGGGTAGCCGAATGGCAAATTCAACCCTTTCAGTTGAGTCGTCCTTAATGCGAACATTTCTTTCAAATTGGGTGGGGGTCAGAACCTCTTCCAATATTGCACCGAGCTGCACTTCCGCCCATGTGCCGCGCGCCTTCACATTTGTCAAGACTCGTTTGAGGTCGCCGACGCCAGTCGCCAGACTTTGCATTTCGCCTAAGCCCTTTTGCACGGCCTCTAGCCTGTCGCTAACGAGCTTGAAAGACTCACCCAGCCGCTTTTCAAGAGTGTCGTGAAGCTTCTCATCAACGGTCTTGCGCATTTCCTCCAGCTTCTTTTCGTTTCCCTCTTGCAACTCCTTGACTCGGGCATCGAGGATGCCGCGAACTCTATCCAGCGCGCCCTGATTGGAATCGGTGAGGTCCTTCAACTGTCTGGTCATCGATTCGAGCTGTGTCGCTTGTGTTTTGCCCAAGTCTTCAAGCGTCTTCGACAGTGAGTCGGTGCTTAACTTCAAGCCGGTTGACACCTCTTCGCGTACTTCGCGAAGCCTCTTTTCGTTGCCATCCTGCAGCTCTTTCACGCGATCATCCAGGACACCGCGAATCGTCTCCATCGCGCTCTGATTGGAGTCGGCAAGGTCTTTCAACTGCCTGGTCATGGCAACGAGCTGCGTCTCCTGCGTTTTGCCCAGGCCCGCCAGCGTATTCGAGAGCGAGTCGCCGCTTAGCTTCAGCCCATTCGATACCTCTTCGCGCACTTCGCGAAGCCTCTTTTCGTTGCCGTCCTGCAACTCTTTGACTCGATCATCTAGGACACCGCGAATCGTCTCCATTGCGCTCTGATTGGAGCAAGTGAGGTCCTTCAGCTGCCCAGTCATCCCTTCCAGCTGAGACTGTTGAGCCTTCGTTGAAGACTCCAAGGTCTTAGACAGTGTGTCATTTGTCAGCTTGAGCCCATCTGACAACTCAGCACGAAGTTCTTTACCCGTGGTTCGGGCTTCGTCACGACCCGCTCGAAGTTCCTCGCGCAGGTCTTTTGCGAGGTCTTGAGTGGCACTAGGGCGAAGGAGGAACAAAAAAGAAAGGATTGCCGTCAGGACACTGACGAGCAGAATCAAAAAGAGAAGAATTTCGGTCATAGGTTCCTCTCGCGGGCATAAGTCTCATGCCCCAGCGAAGTACAAACGGCGTTAGGTTAACAGCGTGAGACTAGCCGCGTAACCACCGGAACGCCGTGAACCAAGTCACACCACATTGTGACTCTCGGTGTTTGGTCGGGTGACCCAAGGATGGATACTATGAGCTGTTGCGATTAGGGCCACCCACTCAGATCACGAGAGGTGGCCCGGGCAAGCGTCCTGAGTACTCAATGGACACCACGGTGCCCCGTCCAACCGTCAGTTGGTTAGGTGGAGATTCTGACCTTAATCCTCGATTCGGCTAGCCGATGTCGCAGCCCAGAGAGAAGCGCAATGCGGCGCAGATTTCGTTCATTCGCGCGGAGCTGAGTTGCGTCACGCGCCTCCCCAACCGTTGCTGCGAGACGGTGATGGCATTGTGGAGGTTCACTGCACAGGAGGATTTCATGCCGTCGTCTTCGGTCAGCACAACCTCGGACGGCGCACCGCGCAGGGTGGACGTGATCGGCGCGACGGTGACGGTGGAGAGATAAGGTGATGGCGCTGTTGCGCGTGAGCACGACCACAGGCCTGTGTTTTGTCAGGGCGCGGCGAAGCTGTAAAGGCGAACATCTCCTCGCGCTACTCTGGCGGCCACGCTGCCTCCGCCTCCCAATCGCGCGCTTCCTCGGCCGCCTGTGGGTGCCGCGCATAGCCTTCCCGGTCGCGTTCTTCCATGGAGAGCACCTCCAACTTCCGAAGATGTTCCCGCAGCGCATCCCGTACCAATGCCGAGCGATTTCGTTTCGTCCGGCGTGCAGCTCGATCCGTTGCCTTCAGAAGCTTCTCATCAAGCACAATCTGGATGGTTTCCATATGTGGATTCTACTCCACAGCAGACTCCACACATTAATGTCCTGCGGGGGCGGGAAAGTATCAACAACGTTACCTCCGTAACGTCGGCTCGTCACATTTCGCTTGGCTTTAGCTCGGCGACTCCTAAACTATTCCTGAGGACACGGTTTGCCGTGTGCGCCGAGTGCGCTGCATCCTAAGTTGTTTGAAATCAATTATGTACCTGTAAGTCTCTGGGGCTCAATCATTTGCATGCGAAATGTGGCCTAAAGTGTTGAAAACAAGGTACCGGCAGAACATTTTTTTTGTGATTTCGCTCACATTCGGGAGCATGGTTGGAGAAAGGGTGGGAGCTTTTAGGGTGTCATCCCGAGGGACGAGTTCGCGAGAGCGGACGAGGAGTCGAGGGATCTGCAGTCGCTCGCCGCCGCGAAGATCCGTGGTGCCGCCCGCAAACTGCAGATCCCTCGGCTTCGCCTCGGGATGACACCTCCGAACGTCGACGGGGATGTTGGGGCCGTGGGTAGTGGAAACTACGAGCCCTGCGGTGCCTTGAGCGAGGCAAGCCGAGTGAGCGCCCAACGCGCGTGTTCGGCCACGGTAGGGTCGTCGTCCTCAGCGAGCTTCTCGAGCAGCGGGACAAAGCGGCTGTCTCCGCTGTTGCCCATCGCTACGGCGACGTTCCTGCGAAGGCCGGCGTACTTGGCGCGTTTGATGGGCGAGCCGCGAAAGACATCGCGGAACTCCTCCAGCGACAGTCCAGCAAGCCACGCCAAGTCGGGGTTAACTAACTGGGTTCTGGGGGCGAATGCTGCGATTTTGGTCACTGGAGCCTCGCGATTCCACGGACAAACGTCCTGACAGATGTCGCAGCCGTAAACCTGCCGCCCGATACCTTCGCGCAGCTCTTGGGGTATCGCACCCCGTTTCTCGATGGTCAGATACGAGATGCACTTCGCGGCATCGAGCTGGTACGGAGCAGGGAAGGCGTTGGTGGGGCAGGCATCGATGCACCGCGTACACGAGCCGCAGCGATCGGTAGCGGGCAAGTCGGGGGTCAGTTCCAGCGACGTCAGCATCACGCCGAGAAAGAGCCACGAGCCCAGCCGCTCATTCAGCACGCAGGTGTTCTTGCCGATCCAGCCGATGCCGGCGTGCTGCGCGCAGATACGCTCGATCACCGGCCCGGTATCGACGTAGCACCAGGTACGCGGCTTGCCATTCTCATTGCCTTGCTGCACGACCAAGTCCACCAGCTTGGCTTCGAGTGACCGCAGCTTCTCCAGCAGAACGTCGTGGTAGTCGCGCTCGGCCAAGGCGTAGCGGGAGATCCATCCCTGCGAGGTCAAGCCGGAATGCGTCGAGTAAGGTGCATCGGCGTTGTAGTTGAGCGCGCAGACTACGACTGAACGTGCCCAGGGAGCAGCGTTCGCCAGCGACGCACGCTTCAGCTCGCCGGCATCATTGCGGGATTCGAGATAGCGCATCTCGCCGCCGTATCCTGCACGGAGCCATTGGGGGAAGAAGCGATGCTCACGAGTATCGGCAACGCCGGCCACGCCCGCGAGATCGAAGCCGGTCTCGAGCGCGAGGCGCTTGATGTCGGCCGAGAGTTGTGCGGCGAAGAACAACGTGGGTCGATTATAGAAAAGGCTAGTTAACCGCGGATTTGCGCGGAGTACGCGGATCAGATTTTGGATTTCTGTTTTGAATCCGTAAAGATCCGCGGCATCCGCGTTCATCCGCGGCTCGCTTTATCCAAGCGGGTACAATGTTGAAAATACATCGTCTAAGCTTTGTCGCAATCTAATGAGTTGAGTCAGGAGAGAGTTAAGAAATGCCTCAGTTGATGAGAACTTCCAATCCCGCGCTGAGCGGCGACGCCTTCCAGAACGCCGGCGCCAGCACGCTGGGCGAAGGGATGACGATTTCCGGGGCCGTGAACAAGACCGGCATCCTGTTGCTTTTGTGTGTTGCCAGCGCGGCGTGGGTCTGGAATCGCTTCTTCGCCGCGAGTTCGATGGAAGAGGCGATGGCGTCGATGGCTCCGCTGGTGACCGTCGGCGCGATCGGCGGATTGATCGTCGCCTTCGTGACTATCTTCAAAAAAGAATGGGCGGCCATCACGGCGCCGATCTACGCGCTGCTGGAAGGTCTGGTGCTCGGCGGGGTTTCGGCCATGTTCGAGACGCGCTTCCATGGCTTGGCCATTCAGGCTGTGGCGCTGACGTTCGGAACGCTGGTGGTGATGCTGATTGCCTATCGTTCCGGACTGATCAAAGTAACCGACAAGTTGCGCTTGGGCATTGTTGCCGCGACTGGCGGCATCATGGTGTTCTACCTGATCCAGTTCGTGCTCGGGTTCTTTGGCTTCCGCTTCGCTGCGGTGAATGGCTCCGGGACAATTGGCATCGTGTTTAGCCTGGTGGTGGTCGGCGTGGCTGCGTTGAACCTGGTGCTCGACTTCGACTTGATCGAGAACGGCGCGCGCTGGAACGCTCCCAAGTACATGGAGTGGTACAGTGGCTTCGCGCTTCTGGTAACCCTGGTCTGGCTGTACCTCGAGATGCTGCGCCTGCTGGCGAAATTCAGGGAGCGGTAACCATCAGTCGCGCTGCATCTGTCGAAAAAGATGGTTGCGGCGCGACGTAGTACGTTTCGCAATACCAGTCGTCTTTAACTCTGCTGTGACTCGCAAAAGTCCTTATCTATCTGCGCTATTCGCCCTCGTCTTATCGGCAATCGGCTTTTACTTCGGAACCGGCTTGAATCCCTTGTGGTGGCTGACGTGGCTGGCGGCGATCCCGGTGTTGCTGGTTGCTCCGCGGATCCCGTGGGTACTGGCATTGGTGCTCGGTTTCGTCGCCTGGGCTGCGGGCTTCATGAACCAATGGAGCTTCTTCCGCAGCAATCTCGGAATACCGGTCTCGACGATTTCTCTCTACATCGGAGGCTCGGCTCTGGTGTTCGGCCTGGCAGTGGTGGCGTACCGAACCTTTGTGCGCAGCGGCGCTGTGTGGCGAGGGGCGCTGATATTTCCCAGCTTGTGGGTGCTTGCTGAGTTCATTAACTCGCGAACTTCAATCCACAGTACATCCGGCAATCTCGCCTACAGCCAGATGAACTTTTTGCCCATCCTCCAGATCGCCTCGATCACTGGGATATGGGGCATCAGCTTCTGCATCTTTCTGTTCGCCGCGACGGCCGGCATCCTGCTGGGAGGCTACGGCTCCGTGCGGGGACGCCGCTGGCTCGGCATGGGCACCAGCCTGGTGCTACTCGCAGTCCTGGGGTTTGGGATATGGCGAATGTCTTCGGAGTCATCTTGCCCTGCAGCGAAAGTCGCGCTGGTCAGCTCAGATCTGCAACAGAACCTGATCGCTGAGAAGCATGACGACGCCTTACGCCTGATGAGCGACTACGTTGCGAGGGCCCGTGCCGCCGCTGCCCAGGGCGCGAAGATCATCGTGATTCCTGAGAAGATTGCGGTCATAACGCCCGCGGATATTGAAGACGTCGATCACCTGATGCAAGCGGCTGCAAATCAAATTGGTGCACAGATCGTTGTCGGCGTGGTTCATGTCACGCCCGATGCGAAGCTGAATGAGGCGCGCATCTATTCGCCCAATGGCGAGATCCTCACCTACGAGAAGCACCACATGCTGCCGCCCTTCGAGTCGAACCTGAGGCCCGGCACGCGGTTGACCGAGTGGCAGGAGCCTTCGGGCACCTGGGGAGCGGCCATTTGCAAAGACATGGATTTCCCGAAGATGGGACGCGACTACGGCAGTGACGGCGTGGGTTTGCTGATCGTTCCTGCCTGGGATTTCGTGCAGGACGGGTGGCTGCACGGGCGCATGGCGATCCTGCGCGGAGTAGAGAGCGGCTTCAGCATCGCGCGCTCGCCTAAGAACGGCATCCTCACCGTCAGCGACGATCGCGGCAGGGTGATCGCACAAAGGGCGTCCGACGCTTCTCCGTTTGTGACCGTTATTGCCACAGTTCCCGTGCGCAACGACGCGACCTACTACGCGCAGCATGGCGACTGGTTCGCCTGGTCGAATGCTGGTTTGTTTGTCGTGCTGATAATCAGCCGCTGGGTCGTACCGCCGAAATCAAAGCCAATTCCCGCACCCGCCGCGGCCAGCGTGTAAGCGCCGGGTTCTATAGAAGGGGATGTCAAGAGAAAATACTTCACCCCTGGCGGCAGAGAGGGGTAGTTCTCTGGCATCCAGCCCCGGTTGATGCCGGCATGGACTATGTGGCGGCAGGGTTTTCTGGTTTTCGCTTCCACGTTATTGGGTCGCTCATCGGCTGAGGCTGCGCAAGCCACATGGGTGGTCATGGCCAACCATGGTTCTATCGGAGACTCGTTCGCCGTGGCGAACGGCGCTATGGCTTTGTTGGGTTGTCCGAGGGAGCATATGGTGCCCCGTGAGACTTGGTCCTTGCAGGACGCTTAGCCTAACCCGGCCAGGATACTTACCCTCGAACCCGAGCGCTCAGCGCGAACGACAACGCGGAAGTAGATCCGCTTGCTCCCGTCGCTGCGCGCTCAAGCCGCATGTGGCTTCAGATAATCAGCTTCGAACGGCTCTCCTTTCTTCCAGATGTGTAGCGTGACGGCGGCGATTTTGCGCGCCAGGGTCAGCCGCGCCAGCTCGGGCTTCATTCCCTTTATTAGAAGGTTTTGGTAGAAGCTGCCAAAGACTCCGCTGCTGCCGCCGGCCGTGGTGGCCGCACTCTTAAACAGATTCTTAAGATCGTGATTGTGGTTGAGATTTAATCCGCGAATGAAGACTGGCTTGCTGCGTCGTTGCAGTTGTCCGTTCACCATCTGATAATCGGCGCTGCTGCGCGTCTCCAGGGCCAGCCCGCAGTAGGCCCAGAACTGGCGTTTGGTGCGGAAGCGATGCGGCGTCTGCACCCGCGCAATGAGCAGCGCAACCCGAATGGGACCGAGCCAGGGAATGGAGCGCAGCAACCTGCTCTCTTGATGCTTGCGGGATTCCAGCAACAGGTCGCAACGAGCTTCGCGACGCAACTGCTGCAGCAGATCCAGCTCTTGATAGAGCCGCCGCGCACGCCGCTGTAATCCCGGCTCCAGCAGCTGCGCTAAGTAGTCTTCGCGATGGCGCGGGCTGTAGGGTTTCTCGCCGGCACAAGCAATCGCCTGGCTGCGATACAGCGCTTTGATGCGGCCCATGATGCGGGTGGTGTCTTCGGTCAGCGCGGCATAACTGCGCGCCAGTTGCTTGACCGCGGCCGTGCTCCTCTGTCCCTGATAGACCGCCGACAGCAAGCCCGCACGCAGCAACTCGGCCAGCTTGCGCGCATCGATGGCATCGCTCTTGTTGCCCGCCTTCAGCAGCGCATTCTTGCGCGGATTGCACACCACCAGTTTGGCCACGCGCCGCGCCAGCAGATCGTACAGCCAGGCCGCCTGACTGCCTTCTTCGAAGGTCACATGGATGGTGCCGCGCAGCCCCGCGAAGAAATCCACGATAGCGGGTGCCTGGGTCGCGAGTAAGCATTGCATCACCAGCTTGCCATCACCATCCAGCACGGCCACGCTGATGGTGCTCTGGTGGACATCCAGCCCGACATACTTGATGCTATTCATCAGGGTGTTCCTTTCCATCGGTAGAGTTGTTTGCTTCGCAACAGCAACTCCACACTACTGGATAAGGGGCGCCCTTCTATAATGCGTGCCCCATTCCGCCATCTTTTGGAGGGGTGGGGTTTTTCGTGCGTGATACCGAAAGTTCCGCCGACTGAAAAAAATCCCCACCCGGCCCAACCCAGGCCGAATGGGGCACCCACGCGTTCCGTCACTGTTACAAATCGGGTGCCCTATTCCGCCATCCTTTGGCGAGCTAGGGGTTTTTCGAGCGTGATACCGAAAGATCCACCGACTGAAAAAAAGTCCCCACCCGGCCCAACCCAGGCCGAATGGGGCACCCACTGGTTCGGCCACTGTTACAAATCGGGTTCCCCATTCCGCCATCTTTTGGCGAGGCCGAATGGGGTATCCACTGCATTTCAGTCACACCGGTATTGAAGTCGCTACTGGCAGCTTTCGCTGACCATTTTCAGGTTTGTAACTTTCAGGTCGGCATGCTGATTGCCGCCGTATTCAGCCTTCTCGGCGGACTCGACCTTGGACTCGTGCGATTTCGACCCCTGCATCTCATGCCCGGTGACGGTGACCTTATGGCCGACATGAGCTGACAGGCCGCTGCCCATCAACTCCCAGGTCTTGCCGTTCTCGTCAGTGAGATAGTAGCCGCCGTGCTCCTGCCCTTTCTGCAGGCAACCGGTGGCACTCATGTCCTGGCCGCTATTCATTGATGAGCCGCTCTGGCCCATGTCGGAGCCGCTCTGGCCGAACATCGCGAGCGGAAGCAGAATGAGAGAGAGCCCGAACACGCAACGCAACAGTATCTTGCCCATAGATCCTCCTTCGCCCTACTCAGGGCGGACCCACGGATAGATGCGGCTCCGCAAATTGCTGATGTGCCGGATTTTCAGAGCGCCTGAATTTCACCCCTTCCTTTTGCCAAAACCTGCTGCATCTGAGTTGCTGGTTGACCCGTACTCCAAGGTCACAGCCTGTAACGAACTTGCCGCTGAGGTATCTAACAGACAGGACAGAGTGAGTGATGTGGAGTGAGATATGTTGATTAAGAAAGCGTCTGACGTTCTTTCCTCTGAGATAACGCCGCAGAGTCTGTACATGAACCGGCGTGCCTTTCTCATCGGAGCGGGCGCGGTCGCAGGAGCTGCCGTGGCGGGCGTGAAGTTGTCAGGAATGCTTTCGCCGGCGGAGACCGTCTCGGCCAACACCAAGCTGACCTACAAGCCGGGCCCGTATGGCACGACCGAGAAGCCGACTCCCTTCAACGACATCACGAACTACAACAATTATTACGAGTTTTCGACCGACAAGTACGAGCCGGCGAAACTAGCTGCGGACTTCGTTTCGACGCCGTGGACGGTGAAGGTCGATGGTCACGTCAACAAGCCGAAGACCTTCGACATCGACACGCTGATGAAGATGCAACTGGAGGAGCGCGTTTATCGCATGCGCTGCGTTGAGGGTTGGTCGATGGTGATTCCCTGGATCGGCTTTCCCCTGAAATCGCTGCTCGATCAGGTGGAACCGGACTCCAAAGCGAAGTACGTGCAGTTCACTACGCTGGAGGATCCCAAGCGTTTTCCGGGGCAGCGGCGCGACATCTTGGATTGGCCTTACGTAGAAGGACTGCGGCTTGACGAGGCGATGAATCCGCTGACGATTTTGGCGGTCGGCCTTTATGGGCAGACGCTACCGAACCAGGACGGCGCGCCGATTCGTCTAGTGGTTCCGTGGAAGTATGGGTTCAAAGGAATCAAGGCCATCGTGAACATCAAGCTGGTTGAGCGGCAACCTACTTCAACCTGGATGAAGGCAGGCCCGACGGAATACGGGTTCTACGCGAATGTGAATCCGAAGGTTGACCATCCGCGCTGGAGCCAGGCGAAGGAGCGTCGCATTGGCGAGTTCTTCAAGCGCGATACGCTGATGTTCAACGGTTATGGCGATCAGGTGGCGTATATGTACAAGGGCATGGATCTAAAGAAAAATTTCTGAGTGTCGGGTAGAGCCGGCCTTCAGGCCAGCGTCACCGGCGCCATTTAACGATTGAGAGTCCCTTCAGGGACGATACGACTGCAGATCCCTCGACGACTGACGTCGTCTCGGGATGACAACGTAATGCGGAGCGTGTGACGCTGGCCTAAAAGCCAGCACTACCAAATGAAACCTCGCTACCTCAAACCGATTATCTTTCTCGCTTGCCTGTTGCCTTTAGCACGCCTGGGCTGGAAGGCGCTGAACGCGGGCTTAGGCGCCAATCCCATCCAGGTCATCACTTGGTCGACCGGCACCTGGACGCTCGTCTTCCTGCTGGTGACACTAAGCATCACTCCGCTTCGCAAGCTGACCAGGCAGTACTGGCTCATCCAGTATCGCCGCATGATTGGCCTGTTCGCGTTTTTCTACGCCTGTCTGCATTTCACGACCTACATCTGGCTCGATCAGTTCTTTGACCTGCACAGCGTCTACAAGGACATCTACAAGCGACCTTTCATCACCGTCGGATTTACCGCGTTCGTTTTGATGATTCCCCTGGCCGTGACCTCGACCAAGTGGGCCATTCGCAAGCTGGGCAAGCGCTGGCAGATGCTGCACCGGCTCATCTACTTCACTGCCATCGCGGGTGTGATTCACTTTCTGTGGGCAGTGAAGCTCGACAAGCGCGTGCCGGAGATCTACGGGGCAATTCTCGGCGCCCTGCTCCTCGATAGGTTGATCGTCTGGTATGGCAGACGAACGACGGCTCCCAAACCTGCAGCATCTCGAGGTCAAGCGCCGGCACGACCCGTTATTATCGAGGAACGCTAGAACAGAATTTCTCGAAAATCGGTTGCTAGTCGCTAGTCCGGCTGCGGTATCATCGTAGCCTCAGGGCAGGAGCCAGTCGGCGTTAGCTCATGCAGACGCGCAACTTTCGCAACCTTCTACGCAGAACCCTTTTCCTTCCCCTGATACTTCTTGTTCTTCTCACCGTCACGCTGGTTGTCGAGGTACTGTCTCTCACCTCAAACCTGAGCTGGGTTGATCATTCGGATCATGTGATTGACAAGTCAAGGCAGGCCATGCGCCTGATGGTCGAAATGGAGTCGAGCCTGCGCGGTTATGAACTCACCCGGGACCAGAAATTTGAAGACAGTTTCCGGCAGGCCAAAACGCAATTGCCGGAGATGATCAATTCGCTCGTCCAACTCACCGCCGACAATCAATTGCAACAGAACAGGCTGAAAGAGATCGGCGATCTGGACAACGTATGGATTGACTGGGCCGAGCAGCAAATGGTTCAGCACTCGAACAAACCACCTACTGACGACGCGCTGCTCTATGATGTTCAACTCATTGACCAGATTCGTTCCCGGCAAAGGGAGGTGACCGCCGAAGAGGAACGCTTGCTGCATGAGCGCACCCACAAGGCATCGATCCTGGGAAAAGTAGTATTGGTCAGCGCGGTTGGCCTTTCGTTTGTCGTGGCGGTCGTTCTCCTCACCCTTACCCGCAGAGAATTGCGCTCTCTGACTGAGAGCTACGAGTCGCACCTGCGGTCGGAGGCGGAGCAGAAAGAGCAGTTGCAGGAGAGCCGGGAATTTTTCCGCATCACGCTGAACAGCCTTGCCGATGGCGTGGTTACCACTGATGCCAAGGAGCAGGTCACCTTTATCAACCTTGTCGGGCTGAAACTAACAGGATGGAATCACGCAGCCGACGTTCGGGGTCGTCCGCTTCGCGAAATACTGCGACTGCTGGACGAAAACACACGGGTTGAACTGCGCAAGCCGCTGGAAACCTTACTGGGCTCTGACGAAACGGCGAATGTTACGACCGAGGTGCTGATGCTGGATCGCACCGGCAGTGAATTTCCGATCGAGGTGAATGCGGCCCCCATCAGAAATGAAGCCGGCGAGCTTTCAGGTTCGATGATCGTGTTTCGCGACATCAGCGCGCGTCGCCAGACCGAGCAGACACTGCGCGCCACCGAACGGCTGAACCAGGCGGGCCGCCTGTCGGCCACCATCGCACACGAGATTCGCAATCCGTTGGATACTGTCACAAACCTGATCTACCTGCTGCAGCACGACAGTCATTCGGGCGCCATGACGCGACAATATTTGGAACTGGCAAGCGAAGAGCTGTCGCGCATAACCCAGATCACCGGGCAGTTGCTTACCTTCCATCGTGAGGCGCGCCACCCAATCGAGGTCAGCATTCCCGAGGTGCTGGAGAGTGTGCTGACGCTGTTCGCTCCCCAAGTCCGCAGAGGTAATGTCAGCGTTCAAAAGCGATTCGAAACCGCGGCAACCATACGTGGATTCCCGGGAGAGTTGCGCCAGGTATTCTCCAACCTGGTGGGCAATGCCATCGACGCAATGCCGCACGGCGGCCGGTTAATTCTGAGCGTGCGTGAAGGCAGCCGGTCCGACGATCCTGCGCGCAAAGGCGTGCGCACCACAATCATCGACACCGGGCATGGTATTCCGCTGGGCGTGAAGCGCAACTTATTCGCGCCGTTCTACACCACCAAGGGCGAGAAGGGAACCGGCCTTGGGCTTTGGGTGAGCCGCGGCATCGTCGAGAAGCATGAGGGGACGATCCACGTCATCAGCACCGTACGTGAGGGTCGAAGTGGCACCGCGTTTTCTGTCTTCTTGCCCTTCCGACAGGTGGAAGGGAAGCTCGACGCTACCCGTACGGCACCAACAGCCCAGGTCTAAAAACCTCGCGGCTAAGACAAGCGGTTGGCATCGCTTTTCTCTTGACTCCTCGCAAATTTCGACTATTCTGGAAATATGAAAGTAGTAACCGCGAAAGCCGCCGAGGAAGTCACCAGGTACGCCGACATGTTCTCCGCCATGGGCACGGAAGCTCGCCTGCGAATCATGCAACTGTTGCTGTCGGCGCATCCGGAAGGACTTGTCGTCGGGGAGATCCAGGAAGAGCTCGACATCCCTAATTCAACGCTGTCCCACCACCTCGATAAGCTGCGAAGTGAGAACCTCGTCAACGTCCAGCGCGAGAGCACCTTTCTGCGCTACACCGCGAATACAGAAGCGCTGCGCGAACTGTTGCAATTCCTCTATGCCGAGTGTTGTACCCGCAACAAAGCGGTAAAGCCGAAGACCATCATTCAGGTTTGCCAATAGGAGCCATCATGAGCACGACCGACGTTAAAGAAGTAGTGAAAGAGAAATACGGAAAGGCAGCTCTGCGTGTGACCACCGGAGGCAGCAGTTGTTGCGGAGCCGCGGCGGCGAAATCGAGTTGCTGCGATCCCATCACCTCCAACCTGTACGACGTTTCGCAGATCAAGCAGATTCCTGAGGAGGCGCTGCTGGCTTCGTTAGGCTGCGGGAATCCGACGGCGCTGGCGAAGTTGAATGCCGGGGAGATCGTTCTCGACTTAGGCTCCGGTGGAGGAATTGATGTCCTCCTGTCAGCGCGGCGCGTTGGGCCAGCCGGCAAAGCTTACGGGCTCGACATGACCGACGAGATGCTGGCGCTAGCCAACGAGAACAAGCGGAAGTCTGGGTTGGAGAATGTCGAGTTTCTCCGCGGCGAGATCGAGAACATCCCGCTGCCCGACAACTCGGTGGACGTAATTATTTCCAATTGCGTCATCAATCTTTCGGCGGACAAGGACAAAGTACTGCGCGAGGCCTTCCGTGTGCTGAAGCCGGGTGGACGCTTTGCCATCTCCGACGTGGTGACTCGCGGCGAGATCGACCCCGAGATTCGCAAAAACATTCTGCTGTGGGTTGGCTGCATCGCTGGGGCGTTGGATGAAACGGAGTATCGCGACAAACTCGTGGCCGCTGGTTTCGAGCAGGTCTCGATGGAAACCACTCGCGTCTACAAAACCGAGGAAGCGCGCGAGATGCTGACCGCCGAAGGGCTGGACGTGGATGCTATCGCCCGGGAAGCTGACGGCAAGTTCATGAGCGCTTTTATTCGCGCGGTAAAGCCGACCAGCGCCCAGGTTAGCGTCCAACAGCAGGACGCGAACCTGGGGCACAAGGACTGTTGCGGTCCAACGTGCTGCAAGTAGAAGTCCCCTCGGGATGACAGAACTGAGACGACTTCGGCGCGCCTGAAGGCGCGCCCCTTCCACATAGATAAACCAATGAGCGAGTCGAGGCTGAAATGCAATCACACTACAACGTGCTCTTCTTGTGCACCGGTAACTCAGCGCGGTCCATCATGGCCGAAGCCATTCTGAATTGGAAAGGCAGACCAAACTTCACTGCCTACAGTGCCGGCAGTCATCCTTCCGGCACAGTGCGACCCGAGGCATTGCGTCAGCTCGAGGCGGCGCACGTTCCGGCACAAAGCGCGCGCAGCAAGCCGTGGGAGGAGTTCTCGCGACCGGACGCACCCAAGCTCGACTTCGTCATCACGGTATGCGACAACGCCGCCAAAGAGGTCTGCCCGGTGTGGCCGGGGCAGCCCATCTCCGCGCATTGGGGTGTGCCCGATCCGGCTGCGTTTGAGGGCAGCGAAGAAGAGATTGCCAAAGCGTTTCGTGACGCCTTCTTCATGCTCGACCGCAGAATCAGCTTGTTCCTGTGTCTTCCGCTGGCCAGCCTGGACCGGCTCGCGCTCAAGAAGGAACTCGACAGTATCGGAGAAACATCAACCAGCGTCACGCAGCAGTGAAAATGAAGCGTAGCTATTCAGAAGAGCGCCCATGAAGAACACAAGCCGCCTCAGTTTCCTCGATCGTTATCTCACCGCGTGGATATTCGCGGCCATGCTGTTTGGTGTCGTGCTTGGCTGGCTGGTGCCCACGGTCGTTCCGTTGCTCAATCGCTTCAGCGTGGGCACCACCTCGATTCCCATCGCCATCGGGCTGATCGTGATGATGTACCCGCCCTTCACCAAGGTGCGATACGAAGAGCTGCACGAAGTCTTTCGCAACAAGAAAGTGCTGGGACTGTCGCTCCTGCAAAATTGGGTCGTCGGCCCCATCCTCATGTTTGTGCTGGCCGTCGTGTTTCTGCGTGGCTATCCGGAGTACATGGCCGGGCTCATCATGATTGGGCTGGCGCGATGCATCGCCATGGTCATTGTGTGGAACGAGCTGGCCAAAGGCGACACGGAATACGCGGCCGGCCTGGTCGCATTTAATTCCATCTTTCAGGTCTTGTTTTATTCGCTCTACGCCTGGATATTCATTACGGTGTTGCCAGCTCACCTCGGGCTGAAGGGAGCAGTGGTCGATGTTTCCATCGCAGAGATCGCCAAGTCGGTTTTCATTTACCTGGGCATTCCGTTCCTCGCGGGATTCCTGACTCGCGTCGTGCTTGTGCGAGCGAAAGGCCTCGACTGGTACAACCACAACTTCGTTCCGCGGGTTAGTCCGCTCACGCTAATCGCGTTGCTGTTCACGATTGTGGTTATGTTCTCGCTCAAGGGACAGTACATCGTGCGCCTCCCACTCGATGTGGTGCGGATTGCCGTGCCTCTGCTGATTTACTTTGTCGTGATGTTCCTGGTGTCGTTTTACATGGGACGCAAGCTGGGAGCGGACTACTCCAAAACCACGACGCTCGCGTTTACTGCCGCCTCGAACAACTTCGAGCTGGCAATCGCCGTGGCAGTATCGGTCTTCGGGATTAACTCCGGCGCGGCATTCGCGGCCGTGATTGGGCCGCTGGTCGAGGTTCCGGTAATGATTGCGCTGGTGAACGTGGCCTTCTATTTCCAGCGAAGGTACTTCCAGCAGACGGGAATCGCGGCAGCAGGAGAAATTCCGGTATTGCCGAGAGGGTAGAGGTCATCCAATAAATCGATTCGCCTTGTATCAGGGCACGGCTTCAGCCGTGCCGAACGAGGCACAGAAAATGTCTGGGCTTCAGCCCCCGCCAGCGAAAAGCAGGTCCTTCACTCCGCTCGGCATATGCCTCGCTTCGTTCAGGATGACAAACAAAATGGGGATGCGCCGTGTCGGCCGGGCTGAAGGTCTGAGCCTGCCCTGAGCTTGTCGAAGGGCGCCCTGATAGAAGACGCTTTAGTTGCTCAAACCGTACGGGCTTACCGGGGCGCAACCAGCCGGTTGTACTTCCTCAACACCTCTTGCAGCTCTTTGTGTGGAATCGCTCGCACCGTGAAGTCGTTGATGCCGGTCATGGTCTCGGCTGCAATCATGGCGTTGATCACGGCTTCTTCCACACACTGCACAG
Source organism: uncultured Acidobacteriaceae bacterium (assembly GCA_963846795.1). Taxonomy (GTDB): domain Bacteria; phylum Acidobacteriota; class Terriglobia; order Terriglobales; family Acidobacteriaceae; genus CAVVDY01. The sequence continues at coordinate 432,135 of CAWJXJ010000003.1, read as the reverse complement.
TCGCGAGGAAGAGCGGATCCATTTCATCGTTCGGCAACATTGCAACTTGCTTCACGTCTTTCGGGCCCCATATTCCTGAGTTCGCGGTGGAGAAGGCGATGAAGATGTCGCCTGACCCATTGCCGGAGTAGCTGCCGTCGCGGCCCAGACCAAGCGGCACGCGGCGAGCAAGGCGCTTCAGTTGCTGCGGCAACAGCGGCGCATCGGTGGCGACAACCACGATGATCGAACCTTGGTCTTTGTCGCGAACGATGCCCGGCGGCAGCTCGCGGCCCACGGGTATGCCGGCAATGCGCAACTGCTCCTGCCTGCCGTAATTGCATTGCACCAGAACGCCCACGGTGTAGCCGCCTTCTTTGGCGTCGAGTTTGCGCGAGGCGGTGCCGGTGCCACCTTTGAATCCGTTGCAGATCATGCCGGTGCCGCCACCGACGTTGCCTTCGGCGATCGCGCCGCCGCTCGCAGTATCGATGGCATGAAACACGTGCTCCGGCTGCACATGAAAGCCGTTGATGTCGTTCAAGTCTCCGTCATAGGTTTCGGCGACAACCGGCAGGCCCCACCAGATTTTGTCGGCCGGCTCTTTCAAATGCTCGACCCGCCACTGGATCACCGCATCGCGCACGACGCCGACACTGTGCGTGTTGGTGATCATCACCGGCCCTTCCAGAAACCCGGACTCCTCGACCCAGGTGGTGCCCGTCATCTCGCCATTGCCGTTCAGCGAATACCAGCCGGCGAATACCGGATCGCCAAAAAGGTTTTTCCCGCGTGGCAAGACCGCAGTTACGCCAGTGCGCACCGGGCCTTCGCCAACTTTCAATTTTCCTGAGCCGGAGATCAACGTCGTGTATCCAACCTCCACTCCTTGCACATCGGTGATGGCGTTGTGCGGGCCGGGCGTGCCGTCGAAAGGAATGCCCAAATCGCGGGCGCGAGGCTTCGCTTGTGCGGAGGCCGATGAAGTAACGATTGTCATGACAAGGATTATCGCTAGAGAAATAGACCAGTGCATAGTGCAGTGATTTGGCATGAGAGGAAGTGTACCGACGACGGGAATGACCCCGCGAGGGCAAATGCTACAAAGCAAGAATGCTTAGCCCAGGGATCATTTGGAAGTGTCGGAGGTTGGCAGTGGCAATTCGGTAGCCCAGTTCGAGGGCGGTTACTCCGATCAACATGTCGGAAAGGGGGAGGCGGACACCACGGGCCTGGTTCTCGCCATCGATTTGCCCAGCGCGAAGGGCAATCGGAACTGTAACTGGGTGGATAGGCAAGGCGGTGAGCAATTCCTGGATAAATTGGCTCCGCTTGGCTCGTCGTTCCGGCGTATCGGCGCGAGCAGCCCCGTGCGCCAACTCGATTAAAGTCACTACGGACATGGCGATTTCAGCGTCTCCCGCAGCGGCAAAAATCGCGGTGAGCATTTGCCGTGCGTTTTGCCCTTGGGGTTCGGCTGTAATCAGTACGCTGGAATCGAGAATCAGCCCCATGCAGGTGGCTCAAGAGGTTCGCGATGGCTCTCGATAGCCGCCTCGATATCCCTGGCGAAATCAGGATCCATAACGGCGCTTGAGTCTTCCGGCAGCAGCGCAATGCGCTCGGCGATGCTACGGAGGCGGGGCACTGGTGCATGGATCACGGCAACGGGCAGCTTGCCACCTTCGCTTTCGATTGTTATCTCCGCACCCGCGCGCACGCGCGCGAGAAGTTCCGCGAAATCGCGGGCCGCATCAGCCTCCGAAATGTGGATCACTGGTGCCATTCAGGCCGATTATAGCGTCTTTCATTCTCGCGGTCCTAAACCAACGGGGGCCCGGAGAACTTGATCTGTTCACGGATCAACTTCACGACGCGGTAACGATGAGCGCCTGGCAGGGGGCCTTGCCCACTCGGCGATAGGTATGTGGCACAGTAGGGTCGAAGTAGATGGAGTCGCCGGCTTCCAACTCATAATCGTCCAGACCAACTTTGAGTCCGAGCCTGCCCTTGGTGACATGCAGGAACTCCGAGCCGGGGTGCTGATGCGGCTTCACCTTCTCGAGATCTACCGCTTCAAAGTCCGCCAGATATGCGTTGGTGCGTCGTTCGTTGCATTTAAAATCCAGGCTCTCGAAGTGGTAAGCGATGTCGGGAGTGCCCGGGCGCTCGGGCAGCCGGATGCGGTCGCTTTTGCGCACAATGGAGACGACGTGGCGCTTGCGTTCGTCAGTAAAGAAATAGTCCATCCCTACGCTGAAGACCATCGCGATGCGCAACAAGGTAGGCAGAGTGGGATACAGCTTGTCTCGTTCCAGCTTGGAGAGCAGGGCGGGAGAAAGTCCGGTGTGCTTGCCGAGTTCCACCAATCCCATGCTCTTCTTGAGCCTGAGGTTGCGTAACTTTGGCCCGATTTGATAAGGACGGAGCCCGTCTTCGATGGTCTTGTTGACCACGATCCACCTCACTTTTCTCGCCGCGAAAAATCCTGTACCGGAATTTGAGCGACATGCACAAAGCCTGTGCTTCCACTATCTTTCTCTGCATAGTCAAATAGTTTGTCAGTATAGTCAAGAGAGTGGCGGGTAGGTCATCGCCTGTCGCACAGACCGCCACAGTTGGGCGCAAGGATCGTGCGGTCTGCGGCGATGGCTGGCTTGGGGGAGTTGGCCATCGCTACCTTGTGTCACCTCTGCGGGCGGTGGAAGGGCACGGATTTATTCGTGCCGAAGAGTGTCCAAAAGAACCAGGATTCAGCCCCGGTCAGCCATGGCTAAAGCCCACATTTGACGTGTATCTTTTCACCGGCCTAGAGGCCGGTGCTTCCTCCCGCTGTATTACACTCACGCCATGCCGCGAGATCCGGTTGAGCTCGAAGTATTCAAGCATCTGTTTCACGCCATCGCTGAGGAAATGGGCGCCGCATTGCGGCGCACTGCGTTCTCGCCCAACATCAAGGAGCGTCGCGACTACTCGTGCGCCGTGTTCAACGGTGACGGTAACGTTCTCGCCATGGGCGATCACATGCCGGTGCATCTGGGATCGATGCCCATGTCGGTGCACGCGGCGATTACCGACCTCGAGCTCGCGGCGGGCGACGTCGCCATGCTCAACGATCCATTTCGTGGAGGCACCCACCTTCCCGACATCACCGTCGTCGCTCCCGTATTCGTCGGGAATGAAGGCAAGCGCAAGCGAACTGGTGCAAAACCCGCCTTCTACGTTGCAGCTCGCGCGCATCATGCCGACGTCGGTGGCACGTATGCCGGGTCGATGGGGCCTTGCCGCGACATCTTCCAGGAGGGGCTGCGGATTCCGCCGGTAAAGCTGGTGCGAGCGGGCAAGATGGATCGAGACGTACTCGCGCTCCTGCTCAACAACGTGCGCACCCCGGAGGAGCGCGAAGGCGACCTGCGGGCGCAACTGGCGGCATGCCATACCGGAGCAGCGCGACTGCACGAGCTTTGCGCGCGTTACACATTGAAGCGAGTGCAGGCAGCGGGCCACGATTTGCTGCTTTATTCCGAGGAGATGATGCGAGCGTTTCTGCGCGGCCTTCCACGAGGAAGCTACTCAGCAGAAGACTTCCTCGATGACGACGGCATGGGGTCAGGCCCCATCCGCATAGCGGTTCGCATCACTTTCCCAGGGCAGAATCGACGATCGGCTGACCGCCGAGGTCCCGCCGCCATCGTAGACTTCAGCGGAAGCTCGCCGCAGGTAGAAGGCAGCATCAACGCCGTGGAGGCGATTACCTACTCCGCCTGTTTCTATGTGTTTCGCAGTTTGCAGCACGAGGATGTTCCCGCCACCGCAGGATTGATGCGCCCCATTCAGCTCATTGCTCCAGCGGGCAGCATCGTCAATGCGCAGCCGCCGGCGGCTGTGGCCGGCGGCAACGTCGAGACCTCGCAGCGGATTACCGACGTTCTGCTACGGGCGCTAGCTCAGGTGCTGCCGGACCGTATTGCGGCGGCCTCCTCCGGCACTATGAACAATCTCACCATCGGCGGCATGGACGAGCGCTCAGGAAACCCGGTGCCGTTTGCCTACTACGAAACCATCGCCGGCGGCTCAGGTGCGAGCGCGGCGCACGATGGCGTTTCCGGGGTGCATACGCACATGACGAATTCGCTGAACACTCCGGCTGAGGCGTTGGAGTACGCCTATCCCTTCCGCATCACGCGCTACGGGTTGCGGGAGGGAAGCGGCGGCGAAGGAGCGCATCGCGGCGGAGACGGCATCATCCGGGAAATCGAAGTTCTTACCGATGCCACGGTCACGATTCTTTCCGACCGGCGCAAGCTTCGTCCTTACGGTCTGGCCGGAGGAGGCGAAGGACAGGCAGGGAAGACGAGTGTAGGACGGGAGAATGGCTCTCCCGAAGTGCTGCCCAGTAAGGCCAGCGCTCGTCTCAAACGCGGAGAACAAGTGCGAGTGGAGACTCCCGGCGGTGGAGGATGGGGCACACCAGCTTCTCAGTCAGACGCATGAGTTAAGGCGCACCACTTAGTTTCTGTACTCAGAAAGTCACCTGGCACGAACGGTTGAGGTCATTTGACTTTGCCTCAAGCGTGAAGAACAATAGGCGGCAGTTATAACGGGCGGTAAGCGATTGCCCCTACTTTATTCCGCGCCGCCGACCGGCAGGCTGACAGGACCGAATTACATGGCAAAAATTCTGTGTGTAGACGACGAGCCCAATATCGTCAGTCTGAAGTGCACTATTTTAGAAGCTGCCGGCCACGAGGCGACACCTTCCACCTCGGCGGAAGATGCCATAGAGAAGCTTGAGCACAACGCTTATGACGCGGTCGTCACCGACTGGCGCCTGGGTGATGCCAACGGCCGTGCCGTCTTACAGGCAGCGAAGATTAATTCCACAATGCCGGTAGTGGTCGTTTCCGGCTATGTCTCAGAGGCCTTTCAGGCGCCGGAGCCGCTGGCCGACCTTTATCTCGAGAAGCCCATCAATCCGGAGGAGCTGGTCACCATCGTCAACGAGCTGTTGAAGATTGGAGATAAGGTCCACGGCGAGAGGCCGGCGAGCGAGCAACCCGACGCTGCGGCCGAAGGGCCGAGCAAGGGAGCACTCCAAGCCAAGCAGGGCAACGGGCTGGGCCGACCTTAACCTTCAGGAAATACTTACGTCGGCGGCGCTCTATGGCGGCGAGAACCGGGTTATGCTCGGCCGTTGTTACACGGCTACGGGCGAAGCGTTCACTTCCGTCTCTTCCTCGATGGTGGTGAGAGTAGTCCTCTTCAGTCTGCGCGCTCCGCTCTCGATCTGCACGCCGGCTGTGGCCTGTGCCAGCACTCGGTGATGAAGGACAAACAGCGCCAGTTCCAAGCGGTCGGAAACCCCGGTCTTGTCGAATATATTGCGCAGGGCGTTCTTTACCACCTGTTCTGAGGTAATAAGCTGCATGGCAATGTCGCGGTTTTTGAAGCCGCGCACCACTGCGGCCATGATGCGTATTTCCTTCTCGGATAAGCGGTCTCGCACGCGGGTACCGACCAGATCATGGTTCGGGTCGCCGCCGACGGCCCCATTGGGTTGCACGTAAGTCTCGCCCCGCGCGACACGGCGTACCGTCTCGACCATGCAGTCTCCCGGCACCGAACGGTAAACTACTCCCTTAACTCCTGGTTGCGCGAACTGAGCCGCGAGTTCGCTGTTTTCCGCCAGCACGATTACCGGTATCGAATGCTGCCGGGCCACTTCGATGGGCTCGTCTAATGCAGCAATGTAACCGCTGGAGATCAGGAGCACGTCGGCCCGCAGCTTCTCCAGGCAAATCATCAGTTGTGGCATTGAGGGTGGCTGGCCAACAATCCGAAGATCGTCCTCAACGGCAAGTATTTTCGCTATGCCTGCTCGAAAAATCGCCTGATGGTCGGCGATGACAATGTTGATCACGGGGGCTCCTAGCCCGAGCCACCAAGGGGAAACGCGGTTGTTTTCGCGCTTGCCCTTCAACGAGAGTGGCGGCTACTACAGATTGGGGCCAATGCTTAATTAGAAATCACCATCAGTTTTAGCCCGAGTAGGGCCCAAATTGACATACCACTTTTGTATCTCAATATTGGTACTACTTTGGTACCAGCAATTGAGAATATGCAGCGTGCAAGAAGGGGCACGCTTGTGCTCGACGTCCTCGGAATGAAAATTACTTCCTGGTAAACATGCCGGCAGTGCCGTATCCCGCCAGCAATCCGAGAATGGCGGCCACAGTAGTTGCCGGTCCCATGTATTCGCGAAGATAGCGTTTCACGTCCAGCTTCTCGCGGACGGCCTCCGTCACCGAAGAGCGCAGTTCGCTTACCGAGTTATGTAACCGCCGCCGTTGTTCTGCGGCGCGCTCTTCAAGCACTTCAGGGGGAAGATTGCTGCTGCTCATATCTGGGTTCTCGCCTCCGTCTGGAGCCACATCTCATCCTGTTTCAGCACTCGCAGGGTACGCTCTGGCACGAGCTTGGTTTTCTTGAGTTTTGCCAGGCCGGCGGCGGCCAGCATCCCGCCCAGCAGCAGATAGGCCGCAGCGACAATCAGGAACGCCCAGACCCATCCCCAGGCACTGGCAAACGCCAGGGCGATCACCGTTACCAGGAAACCGGTGAACAGCAACCCACCAATCCACAGCAGAGCGAAACCGGCAATCAAGGCAGGCACGGCCTCTTTCAAGGCCGACAACTTGGCGCTCATCTCGGAGCGCAACATGGCAACCCGGGTGGCGACAAAGTCCTTGAATTCGACCTTGAGGTCGTTCACCACCTCTGGTAACGATTTGGTATACCCATTAGTCATTGCTGCTCGACCTCCATATGCGCAAGCCCGCTCCGATGACAAAGGCGGTTCCCGCCACGATTGCCAGGAATCGCGTAGGATTTTCCTGCTGTGCCCGTTGCACGGCTCGCTGCGTCTGGTTCCACTGCGCCGCCGCACGACGGCCCACAACATCGAGCCGCTCTCTCGCCGAGGAGCGGAGCTGGCACCATCTCTCGGCCGCCTGGTCTTCCAAGCGAGTAGTCTTGCGTCGCGCAGAGTGAGTCCAGTCGGAGACGGCTTCGCTGGTGGCGCGCGAGAGATTTTCGGCACGCCGTGCAGCGGTATCCATCATGTCCAGCACGGCTGCTGACGCATGAGCGCGCGTGGTCCTGGTCGCCGAGCGAAGGCGCGAGCTGGCCTGCTGTGGGAATCGCAATACTCCCGATACCGCCGAGCCGAGACTCCGCCCGAAGCGCTCGGCGCGCCCCGGAGGCAGCTGGCCATAAATGTCCCCAGGCGGAAGACTGCTTCCCGTTGCGAGCGGCTGATAATTTTTCTGCCCCATCGAGTAATCTTCGCGCTCCGCACCCTGCGGATGCTGCGGATTTCTTGCAGGAGCATCGGTTCTGGAAGGTCCCGGCATTTCGTCGCCTTTCTGGTTCAAGCTAATGGATGCGCCGCTGCATATAAGCAGTTTGCTCAGGCCGGTAGGCTTCTCAGGTGCTGCTTCGCTGCATCGGTCGGAAAAGCGCCATTTCCAGACGCAAATCGGAACAGGTATTTGCCGCGTCAACACGCTACCGCTATCAGCGCGCTATCATAAAAACTTGCTCAGTCAGCCTGTACTTTCCCGAACCTACTCCCGCCCGAATTGGGCTGAAGTATCGCTTTCAGCATTGCGCCACAACTTTCGCCTGCTCCAGCGGCACGTTGGCCCCGAGGTGACTATCTGCTCGGTCGTGAAGTGCGACGCCTACGGACATGGCTACGCGGAGTGTGCGCGCGCATTGCAGGACGAAGGCGGGCGGTGGTTCGGCGTGACCTCGACCGACGAAGGCGTCGCCTTGCGCGAGTCGGGAATCACCGGACGCGTGCTGATCATGGTGGGAGTGTGGCGCGGCGAAGAAGAAGACGCCCTGCACTACTCGCTGACGCCGGCCATTTCTCGCATTGATGAACTGGATGCGCTGGCGCGTGCAGCACGCAAGCTGGGACTATCGCGTCCTGTGGCCGTGCACTTGAAAGTCGATACCGGTATGGCACGACTGGGATTGCCGCTGGCCGAGCTGGAGAAGTTCGTAGCAGCGTTGGGGCGTGCGCCGGAGATTGAGCTTGAGGGCGTCTTCAGCCATCTGGCGTCCTCGGAAGTGCTTGACGATTCCGATGCGCGCCAGCAGATACGGCGCTTCGAGGAAGCGCTGAGTGTGCTTGCGAGACACGGGTTGAATCCGCCAATTCGTCACTTGGCAAACAGCAGCGCGGCCATCGCACGACCGGAGGCGCGATACAACTTCATTCGCCCGGGACTGGCGATTTACGGCTACCAGTTGCCATTCCTGAGTGGCGATGGCGATTTGGCCGACACGGCATCTGCGAGGCTCGAGCTCCAGCCGGTCCTGCAGTGGAAGACCCGCGTCATCTCATTGCGCGACGTCGCTGCCGGACAGCCCCTCGGCTACGGCGGAACTTACGTCACCTCTGCACCTGCCCGCATCGCGGTGATCGCGGCCGGCTACGGCGATGGCTATTCGCGGAAGAATTCCTATCCGCGAAACGGGAAGGTGTCGGCAGAATCGAGTAACGGAAATGTGCGCGACCGCAGCAGCGTGCTGGTTCGTGCCCGGCGCGCGCCAGTGCTGGGCCGGGTCTCGATGGACACAACCATCGTCGATGTAACGCATATTGGAGACTGCGAAATTGGCGACGAAGTTGTGCTCATCGGCCGCAGCGGTGGGGAAGAGATCACCGCCTGGGACCTGGCTCGCTGGTCGGAGACGCTGCCGTATGAGGTGCTCTGCAATCTCTCGGAGCGGGTGTTGCGGCGGTACGTGTGAGGAGATTGGCACCACGCTTTTCGGGTGTCATCCCGAGGCCGCCGCGGCGGGAGGGATCTGCAGTTTGCTGACGCTACGACGAAGTGTCCAGTTGCAAGCGCAAGATTGGTCGGTGATTTTTGCGCCACGGGCGCAACATAAGAAAGCCCAGCGCTTCAGCGGTGGGGAAGCGGGTTTAATGATTCGAGTGCCCCGGGCACGACATAGCAGGTTGCACACACGCGAATTTTCGGAGCACATACATCTCTGCCGTCCCCTGTGCCGTCCCCGAGAAACTCAAGCGGATTCTTACCCTTCCCACCGTTGAAACGGTGGGCTTTCCTATACTGCGCCCGAGGCGCGATGAATGCACTTGGCTCTGCCGACGAGAACAGATCCCTCCGCCGAAACGGCGTCGTGATGACAATCAAGTCATGTTACGATTCCTTGCATCCAGAGTTGAATGTCAAGGAATCATTCTCATGAAGCTTTTCCCCGCACTCCTGCTGGCGCTCACCGCGACGCTAGCGATTTCACAAGGTCCAGCCGCTCCCGCCGGCCCCACACAGGAACAACAAGTCATGCAGTATTTCGTCGGCAACTGGAGCTTGCAGGGCACGATGAAGATCAGCCCGACTTCTCCGCCCGCGGAATTTACCGGCAAAGAGCAAAGCGCCTGGACGCCGGGAGGCTACTTCGTCGAGACTCACACTGACGTTCACGGACCATTGGGCGACGTTCGCAGCACACGGGTGATGGAGTACAACCCCAAAAGCCATCTGTACCTGTACAACGTGTACAACAGCCTGGGCGAGCACATTGTCGCGCTCGGCCACTTGAACGGCAATGTGTGGACATGGAAGGCCGAGCAGAAACTGAACGGCGTCATCGTGCAGGCGCGGTACACCTTCAACTTCGTGTCGAAGGATTCCTACACCTTCAAAGAAGAAGTGCAGACATCGCCGAGTACGTGGGTAAACGTCATGCAAGGCACAGCCACGCGCACGCAGTAAACCCGCAGAAAGGCCGCTGTTCGCCATTCGCTCTTCGCTTAATCTCCCCGCGGGTGTCATCCCGGGCGAAGCCGAGGGGATCTGTAGTTTGATCATTCAGCGATGAGGAATGCGTACGCGAAACGCGAGGATCGACATACGATCTGAGCCCGAAGGGCGTGCGATGACAGCCCAGGACGGAGGTCGCCGCGGCGACCGGAGTCCTGGGTGAGCTGGGTTTGCAGCCATGAGTCCCTCGGGGACGGCAGCAGCTTGTTTATGGCGACGCCGTTTAGGCCACGTGTCACAGACAAACCTCTCGTTGCCTTGTACCGTGAACTCATGCGAAGAATCGCAGGGATTGCTATTTCTGCCGTGTTGTTAATTGCGGCTGCCACAGCGCAGAGTTCGCCCCCTCAAGGGCCGCACTGGCAAATTACGGATTCTGAAACCCTCTGGACCGGACGCTACTCCAATTGCCAATACGGATACTATTTCCTGCTGCCAACGGGAGTTGTTGCGCACGGTGAGCACTCACCTGCGCCTCATCATGGCTTCTTGGTAAAGCTTCCAGAGGTCGGAACAAACACACAGGTTGTGTCGGACAACTCAGAACGACTCGTGTGGGTGAACGGCGAGTACAACGTGACTGAGCAGACCACCCTGAGTGGCTTCGCTGACGAAGAAATCGACATCACCGCAACGGACAGGACGCAATTCAAGGTGACGGAGCGCCACTCAACTACCTTGGATGGACGCCCCGCAATTGAGTTCAAGGCCGAATACGAAAGGCCAAGGGGGCGCGTCATCGAGGAAGTGCTGGTGGCGCTCCATGCGGACGTAGCGTACGAACTTGGACTGAAGACGACCCCAGAGCACTACGCCGAAGACCGTCGAGTATTCGAGCAGTTAATCGCAGGATTTCGGTTCACGCGGATACCGAAGGGCCAGTGTTTCAACGACTGAACGTTCATTGGCGCCATATATTCTGACTGCAACCAACTCCGGACACGTCATACATCTGCCGTCCCCGAGGGACTCATGATCCCTATCTCATTCCTTACCCAGGGTTCCGCTACGCTTCACCCTGGGCTGTCATCGCACGCCCTTCGGGCTCAGATCAAGGCGATCAGGAATCGGGCGGATCCGTGTCTGAGGCGCGGAGCGTCAGAACCTATTCTGAAGCTCGCATTCTTCGCGACACGAGCGAACTGCAGATCCCTCGGCTCCGCTCGGGATGACACCCGGAAAAACCTACACCTTCGCCGCCAGGCTCGATCGCTCCAGCATGGGTGCCACGCTGGGGATGATGGTCAGCATGTCGGTCTGCACCTTGTCCCACTGCTGAATCAGGAAGCCCTTCTGCTCGAAGACCTCGCGGATGGAGATTGAATCCCATCCCACCACTTCCTCAAGGATCGGGATCAGGATTGCCAACGCGTTTTCGCTCAGAATGGAGCGCTTCGCAATCGGCGCCAAGTACTTGTTCTCCGACACCGCGATGGTGAAGCCGTCGCGACGGTTGATGTGCAGCATGACGTGAATGTCAGAGCTGCCATCGCCGACGTAGATGATGCGATCGGAGCCGGTTCTCAACTCGTCAAGGAGTTGATCGATGGCCGCGACCTTGCCGTACCCCGCCGTCACCTGCACGATGCGCTCGATCTCGCCCGCATCGTTGTATTCGAACTCAGTGCCGTAGATGTGGTCGGCGGGGATGATGCCATCCAGCGCCGAGCGAATGATCTCAACCGGGCCGGCTGAGATCACATAGAAGTCAAAGTGAAAGCCCTCGACGTCGTTGGACAGGAACGAATACAGCGCGTCGATGTTGGGCTTCAGGCGCACCCGCTTGCCCGCCTCGTAGAGATGCTCGCGCCGCACCGCCGTGCGGAACTCAGGATCGTGCAGCAACAGGTAAGCGAGCTCGCCGCCCTGCTGCACCAGGTTTAACTTGGCCATGCCATGGATTTTGCGCTCGAACTCCGACTCAGGAATGCCTAGCAAATCGCTCAGAACGTAGCCTGAATCGTTGAAACTGAGGGTCTGGTCAAAGTCGCTGGCCAGGATGTAGCGCTTGGTCTGGAACTGCGGTTCGGTATGGATCATTGCCGGTTTCTCGTCTTTCTGATTACGCGTGCTCAAGATTTACCTTCCTTAAATGTATGAAAAATATGAATGCTGTGGCTGAACTTCCAGGAAAGATTATCTACTGATTAGATAGCGGGCTGCTGTTGGAAGATGATGAATTGCGATTGAATGTTTTGATGCAGGGAATAGTCTACGCTTATACCTGGATATATCGACGAATCAGCAGCTTGCAGCTAAGAGTTAATGCGAAAGGTGGCGAATGCAAAGCGAATTTAACAAGGCCGTGTCAGGATCGATGCGCTGGCTTGCAGAATCTCGCTGGCCATCTGATATATTGCTGTGCCGACAAGCTTTTACCCAACACCAGGACCGTACGATGAAGATTCTCGCGCTTAGCACCGACGAAGAGTTAAATCGGTTACGTCAATTTGCCATGCACTATGCCGGACACAGCGTTGCCATGATTAACAGCGAAAAGGAAGCGGTAGCCGCCGCCCAAGGTACGGAAGAGTACGACGTGATCCTGCTATGCCACAAGCTTCCGGCGGCGACCGCGCGACAGGTAGTGCGCCTGCTGCGGCAGAAGTCCTCGCCCGCGAAGCTGGTCTACATCGCACACGTTTACGGCGAATGGCCCGAGGTGGAAGCCGACCGCTATATCGTTGGCGCCGATGGCCCCGAGGCTCTGAACCGCGTGCTGGACGAGGTAACGACTGCGGTTTGATGCTACCTTAGTTTCCTCGCCGAAACCTCTTGGTTCGAACATCAGGGCCGTCGGGCGACATCCATCGACGTCGCCCAAGTCCCGGCACACGCGCACAAATCAAAACTGCGGAGGCGTTTTCGGCAGGTCTGCCGAACTGATGCCCTCGCACATGGAGTCGTCTACTGTCAGATTTCCCTGGGCATCAAGCTGCACCCTCCAAATGCTGTCATAGTCGCTGCCGGACCAGTTTGGCGCTGTCTGTCCGCCATGATAGGTCGAGAGCAATGCGTTTACCGTCGGAGGAATATGATCGTGCTCCCAGGCAACGAGCAGCGTCTTGTTGGAGAACGTGTCTCCGGTGAAGAAGAAGTTACTGGCACTGGTGGCCAGGTCAGGTGGGTTCTGGTCGAAGACCGCGAAGCTGGTCACGAGTTTGAAGGGCAAGTTGTTGGCGATGGCGTAGGGCTCGACCGTCAACGCTGGTCTGACATAGGAAAAGACCGCACCTCCCGCGCCAGGAAGCCCGACGGCGGGATCGATGGAGTAGATCTCGTCAGGCTTAATCTTGTCTTTCAGCGCGTTGGGAAGATCCAGTGCCCGCCATTGTCCGGCACCCACATAGTTGCCGTCTTCGAAGTAGGGAACCGGGTGAGCCTCCGCATGGCGAATCAGGTACACCGTTTCATTGGTGTTCGTTCCGGCAGGAATTACCGCCGTACCGACGCCTCCGGTCACCTGAATACTGAACGTCTGCGTGCATGCTGCGCTGACTATCCCTCCCGCAGGCAACGTGGGATAACTGGTCGTCGGGTTCAGATTGGCGTTGTACGTGACCAGCTTGGCCTTACCCGATGAGCCGATCGCCAGCGCATAGACATAGTTCGGACCGGCATAACTCGCAGGCAGCTTCAGGCCGTAGCCCTGGGCGCTGTTCACGTTCGCGATCAGAGCGCTAATCGTCTCCCATGGCGCGGAAAAGACGTAGAACCCTGGAGCATTGGCTTGGATGACACTGCTGACCAGGGCTTCGTTGTCGCCCTGCTGATCATTGAAGTCGAGACCCTGGCAGGCCGCACACAGCGGCAATTGCGGCACCACGTCCTGCGGAACGGAAGCGGCGGTGTATGACGAGAACAGAGGGTAGCTGTTCGCTGTGATCGCCGGGTAGCCCTGCGGCAGTTGGGTCGTCAGGTTCAGCATGGCGAACTGCTGAATGGTTTCGAGACCCACCATGTCGGGATAGGCGTTGGCCGTTTGGGGATGCGTCGTCGGCTCCAGGGCGTAGATGCCGCTCACACTTCCGCCACCCAGTACCTGTTGCTGCAGAAATGTGCCCATCAGCAGCGCCCGTCGCAGGCCGCGATTGGTGAGATTGGCGGTAGTCAGGTTTACGTCGCCCGCCTCCTGATAAGCGATGTCCTCGCTTGCTACGAAGATCAGGTTCACATCGCTGGCGCTGAGCGGACCCGGCGGATCGGGAGTAGAAGAGCCGCCGCATCCGGCGAGCAAGAGCAGAGCGAAAAGTGTCAGCGGGAGAAGAGTTAGTCTTTGCACAGGGCCCATGAAACGTCCTCGTGCTTATTGCATACTCGCGACCGGGTAAATTGCAGTGACGGAGGCCCAAATATGACGTTAATAATTTGGGCGTAATCCTAAACGCGGAACCCTCCCAGCTTGGGAAGCTTGCGAAGCGAAGGCTGTCAAGGCGACGGCTCCGTTACCAAACCGGCACAGTGGCAGAGCATTACCCGAAAAATAACGACAGCAACAAAATTTTTACGATGCGGATGGATGCGGGGCATCCAAACTGTGTTATACATATGCACAAGTTCCGGTGCTCCCACTCCGTAGGAGATGGTGAGCGTCAGAAGTGGCAAGTCAGCCAAGGGGTGAGGGCAATGATGGCAACGGTGGCAGTTGTGGGTGTGATCCTTCTTAGTTTCCTCGTCGGCACTTTGACCAGTTCGGTCGAGACGGAGCAGTCGCTGCCCCACCGCTTCTAGACTTGCCGATGCTCCGCGCGCCCACTCCTTGATGGGCCGCCGATTCTGCAACCTCGTTCATCCAATCGGAATCAGAGCTGCTAACCTATCATGATTGGCGCCGCGGACAGCTTTGCCTGTGGCTGGGTGATTCCTTCTTATGACCCATGCATGGCACGACATCTCTCCCGGTGAAAACCTGCCGCAGGAGTTCCAGGCGGTCATCGAGATCCCGTTTGGTTCGAGCGTGAAGTATGAGCTGGACAAGCAAAGCGGCCTGATCAAGTTGGACCGCGTGTTGTATTCGGCGGTGTACTATCCGGCGAACTACGGCTTCATTCCGCAGACGCTGGCCGAAGACGACGACCCGCTCGACGTGCTGGTGTTCTGCCAGGAGGCGGTGGTACCGCTCACCCTCATCCACGCGCGCGCCATCGGCCTGATGACCATGATTGACGCCGGCAAGAAGGACCACAAGATTATTGCCGTGGCCACGCAGGACCCGGAATTCAATTCCTATCGAGAAGCCAGCGAAATGCCGGAGCACCGGCTGTCGATGATGCGACGCTTCTTCCTCGACTACAAGCAACTGGAAGGCAAGGCGGTCGAGGTCGATGAATTTCTGCCGGCCGAAGCGGCGTTCCCCATCATCGAAGACGCGCTGCATCGCTACAGCCAGCAGCGGAGGAAGGGATTCGGGAAGGGCCACTAGGCAGTGAGTAGTCGATAGCGGATAGAACAGCGAAGCTCGGGATGCCGGGTCGCTCGGGCGGGGCTTTTGGTTTGGATATAGAAAATCCCCACCCCGCCAAAGGATGGCGGAATGGGGCACCCGCAACAGCAATCTATAGAATCGCGTCTTCCGGAACGACCGGTAGACCCGAGACCGCCCGCACTTCCGGAGACACGTCGTAAGTAACGGTCGTCACCTCCGGGCAGCGTTTGCAGGCCGCGCCTCCTTCCTGCGAATACCAACGGCAATCCTTGCGAATGATGCAAGGAGGCAGAGTGTCGACAACCGCAGGCAGAATCTGTACCACCCTGGTCGCCAATTGAC
The DNA here is from genome assembly GCA_963846795.1 of uncultured Acidobacteriaceae bacterium. Classification (GTDB taxonomy): domain Bacteria; phylum Acidobacteriota; class Terriglobia; order Terriglobales; family Acidobacteriaceae; genus CAVVDY01. The sequence goes on along the minus strand of CAWJXJ010000003.1, from coordinate 416,526 downwards.
AATCAGTGCCGTCAAAATGCGGGCACTTATGTTCTGCGCAAGTGGCGGCGAGCCGGAATACCTCGGTCGCTTTCAACGGTGCGGCCATGGCCAACACTTCGGGCGTGGCAGGCAGGAGCTCCGACAGGTACTGCAACACGGGAGTGGGGCCATCGCGTTGCACCACTCCCAAGACCCTGCACCCGTCCATACCTGGCTGCGCGCTGGGACACAGCTTGCTCATGGACAGGCCTCCTACTCCGTCAGGATGAAGTTTTCGGGCGCGGGGAATCCAATAGTCAGGTGACCCCCAACTGAGATTACCGCTCCCTCTGCTGGGCCGCGGCCGGCTGCGCTAAGGACGTCCTGATTCGCTGCTGAGACATGCTGAGCGACGTCTGTCGCAAACGACTGCAGCTCGGGAATGGTGGTATTGCGCAGAATGCCATCCGGGAGCGGGAAACCGCGGATGAGATACGAGACGCTAATACCTTTTGCCGCCTCGAATTTGAACTTGGGATGCTTCTCGGATGCCGCCTTCACGGCATTGTTTACCGACTCGGTAAACTTCTTCAGGGAAATCGAAACTGCACGGGCCATGTTTCCTCCTATTAGTGAGCTACGAGAGGGCCGCTATCTGAAGTTCCCTGCGGGGTAGGGCAAGGATGCTAGCTCACATTGCAGTGGATTTCAATAAGTTTCTGGCGAATCTCAGTAAGGTGAGATTTGAACAAAAATCCCACCCCGCCAAATGGTGGAGGAATGGGACACCCGGCAACTCACAACATCAAAATCAAAATCCCCACCCCGCCAAACGATGGCGGAATGGGGCACCCACTTCTTCGTTCTATTACTCCGTCACTGGCGTGCCCGCAAGCTTGTCCTTGTAAACTACGCCACCCTTCATCACGAATCCCACCGACTGCAATACGCTCACGTCTGCCAGCGGATCGCCCTCGACAGCGATGATGTCGGCGTACTTGCCCAGCTCGATCGTTCCGATGTCTTTGCTGCGGCCCAGCAGGTCTGATGAGTTCTGCGTCGCGGTGCGAATGGCCTGCGCGGGCGTCATGCCGTACTTCACCATGGTGACAAACTGCCTGGCGTTATCGCCGTGCGGATACACGCCGGCATCGGTGCCGAACGCCATCTTTACGCCCGCTTGCACCGCTTTGTGAAATGTCTCGCGCTGCTTCTGCCCGACCATCTTCTCTTTGTCGATGTTCTCCTGCTGCAGCCCAAACTTGGCCGCCTCGCCCAGCAGGTAGTCGTCGTTGTAGATATCCATGTCGAAGTAGGTGCCGTGCTCCTTGGCAAGGCGGATATCATCGTCGTCGGCCAGGCTGGCGTGCTCGATGGAGTCGATGCCGGCGAGAATCGAGTCCTTAATGCCCTGCGTGCCATGCGCGTGCGCGGCAATCTTGCGTCCGGCTCTGTGTGCCTCATCGGCGGCGACCTTCAGCTCTTCGAAGGAATACTGCTCAGCGCCGGGACTGTCTCCCTTCGACAGCACTCCGCCCGTCGCCAGTATCTTTATCACGTCCACGCCGTACTTCACCTGCGCGCGCACGGTCTGTCGAACCTGGTCAGGCCCGTCGGCGATACGGTAGTCGCGTTCCGCAGGGAAGAGCGTCACGCTGGTTTCGGGCGAGAAGTTGTTCAGGTCGCCATGGCCTCCGGTGATGGAGATAGGCGGCCCGCTGGCAACCACGCGGGGGCCGATGATGTATCCCGAGTTGATGTAGTCGCGCAGGTCGACGGCCATGAACGGGCCTGACCCGACGTCGCGCACGGTGGTGAAACCGGCAAGCAGCGTTGTGCGCGCGTTTTTCTCCGCGTTGAAGCCTTCACGGTAGGGCGTCCACTTGAAGTGGTTGATGGGGTTGTACTGGTCGGAGCGCGCGCCCAGGTGGGTGTGGCAATCGATCAACCCGGGAAGAACCGTCGCCTTCGACAGGTCGATGACTTTCGCGCCGTTTGGCACTTGCGCTGAACCGGCGGGCTCGATCGACTTGATGCGCTCGCCCTCGACGACAATCACTACGTTCTCGCGATAGTTGTCGCTGGTGGAATCGAACAGCCGGCCAGCGCGGATATAGGTTAGCGGCTGCGAGGTAGTGTTAGGAGGGGGTGACGGCTGGGCCACACACAGCGTTGCCGCCGCGAGCAGAGCGACACATAGATATCTGAGCTTCAATTGCGACACTCCTGATCGGGAATGAAAGGTTTTGGTGCGGACATTGTAGCTGGTAGGAGCTAATTTGAACTTGTCATCCTGAGTCCGCCGCGGCGGACGAAGGACCTGCTCCCGACCGCAGGACGACAATCTTCGAGGTCACGTCGTGATTTTCTAGCGACCTCGGGCGAGGGGCATTGGCCACTTTATCAGTCGGCCCGCGAAAGCAGGTCCTTCACTTCGTTCAGGATGACAAAATCAAAAAAGACCGATACGCCTTTAACGTGATCTACAGCTTGGCGCGCAGCATGTTGATGACGTCGTCGGCGGTGATTACGCCGGTCAGCGTGCCGTCGTCGTCAATCACCGGCAAAGTCAGAAGATTGTATTTGTCGAAGATTGCGGCTACGTCTTTCTCGGATGCGCCGGGATGGATACTTGGCATAAAGCGCGTGCTGAGCAACATGAGCGGCGTTTCGGCGGGAGCCAGCACGATCTTCGCCAGGGGCACGGAGCCTAGTAGCTTCTCCTTCTCGCCGACGATGTAGATGGTGCTCATGCTCTCCAGGCCGCCCTCAAAGTTGCGCAGCATCTCAATGGCATCGGCGACCTTGGCTCCCGGCTTCAGCGCCATGTACTCGGTGGTCATGCGCCCGGCGGCGGTGTTTTCGCCGAAGGCCATCAACTCGGCAACTTCGGCGCGCTCCTCGGGCTGCATCTCGGTGAGAATTTCCTGCGTCTCTTCCGGAGGCATGTCGGCGAGCACGTCGGCCGCGGCGTCGGGATCCATCTCCTCGACAATGTCGGCGGCGCGGTCGGAGTCGAGTGAACTGAGAATCGAAACCTGCATCTTGGGATCGATCTCTTCCAGAGTCTGCGCGGCGACTTCTTCGTCGAGGGTCTCGAAGATGGCTTCGCGCTCGGCCGGGGCCAGGTCCTCAACGATGTCGGCGATGTCGGCAGGATGGAGGGTCGCGAGACGGTCGAGCGAAATCTTAAGCTTCACCCGCCGCGCAGGATCGGTCTCGATGAGATCGACGAACTCCCAGGGAATCATGCGGGGCGGCACTTTGGAGAGCAGCGCGTGCAGCGGGCCGGCAGGAACGATTCCTTTCAGCAACCGGCGAATAGCGCCGCGCGCGCCGACATCGACCGCCGCCAGCTTAAGAATGACGTGCTCGTGACCGACTTCTTCGTGGATGTCGATATCGTTGACGCGCACGACCTTGCGGCCATGTACGTCGATGATCTGCTGGTCGAGCAGATCGCGACCCAGCAGAAGCAGCCCTTCGCCGTTGCCGTAAGGTGACCACTCGGTCGCCAGGGTGCCGATGCGCACGCCGCCGTTGATGGAACTGATGGCCTTGGGATCGAGCAGCCGATCGCCAAACCGGGTCTTGACTACCATCCCGGAGATGCTGGCCACGTCTTCCTGCGGCGAGACCGCCACCTCGCGCACTTTGCCCGCCGTAGATCCCGAGCGGTCATAGACCGTCGCGCCCAGCAGTTCGGAAAGTGCAATCGACGGCATCGGTTTCACTATATGCGATGCGTTCGGAATTGCTGAATGAAAAAGCTGATTTTGGTATCAGGTTTCGGGCGTCGGGTATCAGATTGGGTCTGGGAATCAGTTATCAGAGTGGGGTACGACGAGGGCTGTCATCCCGACTGACGAGTCCGCTGAGCGGGCGAGGAATGGAGGGGCCTGCAGTTTGTGCGCGGCGCAAAAGACGATGGCCCGACCACGAACTTCAGGTCCCTCGGCGGACTGACGTCCACCTCGGGATGACACTGCGTGAGATTAGCCACGACCGGCAGCGCTATTATGGTAGGCATGGCAACGGCAACCACAGTTCCGATCGAGGTGTATCTCCGGTCCTCTTACGAGCCTGATGCCGAATACGTGGATGGGGTGATCGAGGAGCGGCCAGCGGCTGAACTGGATCACGCATCATGGCAGTTAGCAATCCTGTTGTATTTCGCGCGGCATCCGGAGTGGGGGGTAAAGGCATATCCTGAATTGCGGGTGCAGGTTTCTCGAACCCGCTATCGAGTGCCCGACGTCACGGTGCTAAAGGCTGACGCGCCGCGGGAGCAGATCATAACCCATGCTCCGCTGGTGGTTTTTGAGATCCTATCGCCCGAAGACACCATGAAGCGCATCCTCATCAAGCTGGCCGACTATAAGCAGATGGGGGTCGAGGGCATTTTTGTTGTCGATCCCGGTCGCGATTGCTACTTTTATGAAGCCGGCAATCTCGAGATCGTACAGGAGCCGATTAAAGTCGGGCACTGCGAGATCGATTTCAAGGAGATTGCTGCGCTGGCGAGTTGAGCCTTGCCCGCGACCCGCGGCCTTCCGCAATGCGCCTCTTCACCTGCCAGGCGGTGCTGTTCGACCTTGATGGAGTGCTGGTCGATTCCACCCCGTGTGTGACGCGCGTTTGGACGCGGTGGGCCAACGAGCACGGGCTCGACCCAGGCTACGTGGTACATGTCGCGCACGGACAGAAGGCAATCGAGACCGTCCGCAAGGTAGCGCCGCAGCTTGATGCCGAGCGCGAATTCCGCATCATCGAACAGATGGAACTTGACGACACCGACGGCTTGCGCCTGCTGCCGGGAGCGAAAGAATTGCTCGGCGCTATCCCGGCGGATCGTTACACCATCGTTACCTCCGGCACGCGGAGGCTGGCGACCAAGCGGCTGCAGACCGTTGGGCTTCCGGTTCCGCCAAACATGGTTTCGGCCGATGATGTCGCAAACGGCAAACCGCATCCGGAGCCCTATCTGGCTGGCGCAGCGGCGGTTGGATTTCGCGCCAGCGAATGCCTGGTGTTTGAAGATGCGCCCTCGGGAATACGCTCTGCGCAATCCGCCGGGGCTACGGCAATCGGAGTGCTAACCACCTACACGCCTGAGGAGATCGCATTTGCCGGCGTGGTTATCCGCTCGCTGGCGTCGGCGCGGATGCTCGGAGAAGATGAGCGCAATCAGCTTCGCCTGGAAATTGCCTCCGCCGTGCCATGACATGCAGGAGCCGCAGCGCCGTTACTGAAAACCGGGCGGGAAACTTCGTTTGTTTTCAGACATCCTACGATCCACATTTCTGCTTCTAAACCGATGCACCGCCTCGTCCAGCTCGCGCCCGCATGGGCACCGGTTGGGACGCCCCGACGGTAGTTCCCCAACGAGGAAAGAGAGTCATGCCAAAATTTGTGAACGATGTAGAAGAGATTCGCGCGCGCGCCGAGCAGAAGATCGACGAGGGCGCTGTTACCGACACCTACGAAGGCGACGCCAAGCAGACGATTTCGATTCTCAACGAAGCGCTCGCGACTGAGATAGTTTGCGTCCTGCGCTATATGCACCATTACTTCATGGCCACCGGCGTTCACGGCATGGCCGTCCGCGACGAGTTCAAGGAGCACGCTGACGCCGAGCGCGAGCACGCCGATAGCATAGCCGAGCGCATTCAGCAGCTCGGCGGAAAGCCCGACTTCAATCCGGCATCGCTGCTGCAGCGTTCCGTATCGCAATACGTCGAGGGCGAGACGCTGGCGGACATGATCCGCGAAGATCTCATTGCCGAACGCATCGTTATTGAGGTCTATCAGAAGATGATCCGTCATTTTGCCGATCACGACCCCACGACGCGCGTCATGATCGAGCATATTCTTCGCGAGGAAGAAGAACACGCCAGCGATCTTTCCGACCTGCTGTTCATCGCCGATCCGCGTAGCGGAGAGACGGAGGGCGAGGATCCGGGCACGCATCCGCTCGACATGCACGCTGATGAGAGGTCGCGCCAGCAGCGCGGCCAGTCGGCACCGAACAAGGCTGTTCCGACCGGCAAACGGGAGGCGGACAGTGTGGGGAGGCAACAGGCGACGTCGGGTATGCCGATGAAGGCGGTTGGTTCGGATGTGACTCGTGAGCCGCAGCCCATGAGTGGCACGAACAAATCGGCAAAGCTCACCAACAAAGGAAATCGCAAGAACCGCGCGGCATAGCCTCAGGTACTGGAAGCCGAACTATGGGCGAGATCACCGGACGTAACCCCGGCCAGCCGGAGTGAAACAACGACCGCAATGCCGCCGAGGATCGCGATAGCGCGAAGCCATGAGGAGCATCCGTCGAAACCAAACGAACGCGGCTCAGAGCGGGAGACGATCCCCGGTCCGAGCACGCGACGGATGTAAGTAAGAGGCTATGGCGTGAGCGGGACTGAAGGGGTCGCGGCGGCGCTGAAATCCATGGTTCAGGCCATAGTTAGCTTTCCAGGAGAGGTAGAAGTTCAGACGCATACGGAACTCGACCTGAGCGGTCGCGAGGTCATTTCGTTCGCGATCGACGTCCACGCGTCTGATCGCGGAAAACTGATAGGGAAAGGCGGCGCAAACATGAAGGCGCTGCGGGTATTGGCGAACTCGGCCGCGTACTTAGCAGGTGCTCGCTATCGCGTCGATAGCCGCGATTTCCCGGGGCAGGAGCGGCTTGGATCGGGAGACAGTTAGGGAGTTCCGATCGCCGCTTTCTGATGCTGTCGGTCGAAACCCGCGCCGCTCTCCGCGCCGCTCAGCAGCGAGTTGGTAGCGCGAAGGTACTTGTGGGGATTGACCGGCGTGTCGTTGATGCGCACTTCATAGTGCAGGTGCGGGCCAGTGCTGCGACCGCTTAATCCCACATATCCGATAACCTGCCCGCGCCGTACCGTGTCTCCGTCGGCAACCGCAAATCCGGAGAGGTGACCGTAACGGGTGACGATCCCGTTGCCATGGTCAATCTCGATCATGCGTCCGTAGCCGGTGTACACGTCGGCGTAGGTGACGGTTCCATCGGCCGGCGCAATAACCGGCTGGCCATAGGAGCAGGAAATATCGATTCCGGAGTGGAAGGCGCCTTCACCGTTGAACGGGTCAGTACGCTCGCCGAACCAACTGGTGATGGGGCCGGTAACCGGCCACAACGTCGGAGCCGCTGCCATGCGCGCCCATTCGCTGAGCGTCGCCTGGTGCGTCAATCCCAAGCCGAGGGCGGTGGTCGCCGTACCGGCGAGAGCTGAGCTGCGCAAGGCGTAGAGCTGGTCGATGGTGTACTTCACCTGCTCCGGCTGCATTGGCTTATCTGGTTGTGTGAGGAGCTTGGGATTCGGCTTGAGCCCGTAAATGACCGATACCTCGTTGGCTACCGAACCAAGCGATGCGACCTGAACGTCTTTCTCGTGCGATACCGTCTCCAGTTGCTTGTACTGGGTTTGCAGGGCCTTCTTCTCTAAGCGCAGCTCGTTGAAGCGCCCTACCTTCCAGACCATGCGGGCGTACGAACCCGCCATGCCGGTGATGGTAAACATTCCCAGCAGGGCGCCAGCCATGAAGACATACAAATAATGAACAGGGATGGGTATCTTTCGTAGCTGACCTTCTGCATCACGAGCTACGAACAGGATGTAAAACCGTTTACGCAAATGCCATGTCCTCTGACAGAGTCGTTCTGCAAACCTGCCTGGTTGCCGGAAAGCTCTGTGTCGTGAATTAAGGACCCGCTGTCACTTCGAGCCCACGAGAACCGTGAGGTTGACGGCTCTCACCCAAATCCGTGAAGCAAGCACTTCCTTGGGCGCCTGGTTGGTACGTGTTACGAAGCTCAAACCCTACCAGCCGCCAATCTGCTGTGTCAATGACTGATGAACCACGATGTGTGACCACGGTCACCGAACAGCTGTGGAATGTGCTACTTGAGCGCAATATCTCCTTTGACGCTTAATCGCCGGGCGGTGCTGTCTGATGCCTGCGTATTGGCGAAACCGCCGGAGGCACCGTTCCGGGGCTCTCGTGACGCTTTCAGGAAAGGTTCGATGATGATCTCCCTCGCCCTTGCCGATAGTTGTGAATGGACTCTGGCTGGGAGGCACGCGAATGCGGTTTGTAGCTCGTCAACCCGTGTTCCTGCGCACCATGGCGCTGTACGGCTATGAGATCCTCTTCCGCTCTGGGTTCGAATCCGCCGCGAACTTCTCTAACGCCGACGATGCCACACGTCTGACCCTGGACAACTCCATTCTGTGGGGACTGGAGCGGCTTTGCGGCGACAAACTTGCCTTTGTGAATTGCACCCGCTCGGTCCTGGTCAATCGGTTAATTGAGTTGCTCCCTCCGTCGCAGACGGTGGTGGAAGTCCTGGAAGACGTGCTCCCCGACAGAGAAGTGCTCGAGGCCTGCCGATCGCTGAAGGAGAAGGGCTACCGTATCGCTCTCGACGACGTGGTCTGCTTGCGAGACGTGGAGGCGTATCTGCCGCTGGCCGACATCGTTAAGGTGGATTTTCGGCTCGCGAGCCGCGTTTCGCAGGCGACGATGGCGTACCAACTGCACCAGCGGGGAATCCTGGCGCTGGCCGAGAAGGTAGAAGACAGGGAAGAGCACAGCGCGGCAATGCACATGGGTTACGAGCTGTTTCAAGGCTTCTTCTTCCAAAGGCCGGAGGTGGTACAAAGAAGGAACATTGAGCTCCACTCCAACACCTTCCGCCTGTTGCGGGCTGCCCAAGAACCGGAGCTGGATCTGAAGTTGATCGAAGAACTGATTCGCTCCGAACCCTCGCTGAGCTTGCGCCTTCTGCATTACTTGAACTCCGTCGCGTTCGCCTTTCGCATCCGGGTCACTTCGATCAGACATGGGTTATCGCTGCTGGGCGAGGAGGAGACACGCAAGTGGCTGATTGTATCTGCGGTAACTGAGAATTGCTGCAGCCATCCTTTGGAGCTGATCACCTGGGCATTAGTTCGAGCGCGCTTTTGCGAACTTACGGCCAACAAGCTTTTTGACGTGGTGCCCGGCGCCTTCTGGCTGGGAATGGTGTCCGCATTTCCTGCACTGCTGGAGACCACGGTGGAAAACCTGCTGCAGCGGATGCCGGTCGCCAGCGCGGTAAGCGAAGCACTGCTTGGCGCTCCCGGGATCTACCGCGATCTTCTCGACGTGATGATCGCGTATGAGCGTGGACAATGGGCACAGTGTGCCGAGCTGGCAGGCAAGCTTCGGCTCAGCGAAGGCAGCGTGTCGGCGATCTACATCGAATCGACGCAGTGGGCAAACACACTGACCGGCGTGAATACCGGCAAGAACTCCGAAGTGAGCAGCGGCACATAGAAGCTATCTCATAGATTGGTTTTGAAAGGGCTCGGCTTTAAGCCGTGCCGCAAAGAGCTGTTAAATTTCATGGCTTTAGCCCCGGGGAAATTCATCTGCGCAAACTGTGAGGTGGGTTCTAGTGTGCCTGCGGCTTGCATCAGTGCTTTCCAGAATTGTCTTGCCTTCTGACATTCGTCTTTGCGACGCCCCGGTCGAAGTCGGCACTCCTCTGTCAACGTTATCGTCTATAGTTGCCCTTACCCTTTACGAGCAACGTTCGTGCCTCTGCCTGAAAGACAACTGATTGCGATGATTCGCCGCATGGCCGAAAGCCTGCCGCAAGGTGTGGGTATCGGCGATGATTGCGCGGTTGTTGCTCTGCCCAAAGGCCATGAAGCTCTCGTAACCACCGACTTCAGCATCGAGAATGTTCACTTCCGTCGTGAATGGCACCCGGCCGATTCTGTCGGTTGGCGCTGCCTTGCCCGCGGCTTGAGCGATATCGCCGCCATGGGAGGCGAACCGCGCGCCGTTTTCTTGTCACTGGCGCTTCCGCGAGAACTTCCGCAGAAGTGGGTCGACCAGTTCTTCGCGGGATTTCTAAAACTCGCGAAGCAGTACGAGGTACAACTGGCGGGAGGCGATATCGCCGAATCGCCTGCCGGAGTATTGGCCGACATCGTAGTGCTCGGCTCAGTTCCGAAGGGCAAGTCCATTCTCCGTTCAGGCGCGCGGGTTGGAGACTTCGTTTACGTCACTGGAACCTTGGGTGCATCAGTCTCAACGCTGGAGCTGCTGCGGGAAGGGAAGAAGCCACGCTGCTCGGAGCATCGGCGGCATTTCTATCCCGAGCCGCGAATCAAGGTCGGCCAATACCTGCGCGAGAAGAAGCTGGCCTCCGCCATGATCGACACCAGTGATGGGTTATCGGTTGACCTCGGACACATATGCGAAGAGGGCGGGGTGGGAGCGGTGATCTACTCCGAGTCGCTGCCGCGCCTTCCGGGACCGAAAGGCCTGCAATTCGCCTTGCACGGTGGAGAGGACTACGAACTGGTCTTCACGGCTGGGCCGAGAAAACGCGTACCTGATCAAATCGACGGCGTGCGCGTCACGCGCATCGGAGAGATCGTTGTCGGCAGCTCCATTCACGTTGCTGACGCGCAGGGCCGAAGCAGACCGCTGCAGACTAAGGGATGGCAGCATTTCGAGCGCTAAAGCCAGTTCACCGAGACCACGGAGGTCACCGAGAAGTCAGATGAAGTAATTGTGAGACCCTCCTCTGGCGAACCTTCGCAACCCGAGCTCTTTAACCCCAGATTTGTTTTTCGGTGACCTCCGTGTCCTCCGTGGTGAATCAAGTCTTTGACGAACCGTCACAGGCCCCTGTGACGCGCATCCGGCGAGGTTTTCTCGGCTCCTCGTTATAATCCCCCCTTATGAACCTCGAAGAGAAATTGGCTGAACTGAAGCGTCGTGACTCGCTGGCGGAAGCCGGAGGCGGGGAAGAGCGCCGGGCACGCGAGCACAAACAGGGCAAGATGTCGGCCCGCGAACGGGTCGAGTTCCTGCTCGATGAGGGCACCTTTGAAGAAACCGACAAGCTGGTCACTCATCGTTGTACCGACTTCGGCATGGACGAGCAAGTCGTCTACGGCGACGGCTTCATCACCGGCTATGGCCGCATCGAAGGCCGCCTGGTGTTCGTCTTCGCGCAGGACTTCACCGTCTTCGGCGGCTCGCTCTCCGAGACCAACGCCGCGAAGATCGTGAAGATCATGGACACCGCCGTGCGCGTCGGCGCTCCCGTGATTGGCTTGAACGATTCCGGTGGCGCACGCATTCAGGAAGGCGTGAAGTCGCTGGCTGGCTACGCCGACATCTTCCTGCGCAATGTGCTGTCGTCGGGCGTGGTGCCTCAGATCTCGGCCATCATGGGCCCCTGCGCCGGTGGAGCGGTGTATTCGCCGGCTATGACCGACTTCATCCTGATGGTGAACAAGACCTCGTACATGTTCATCACCGGCCCTGACGTCATCAAGTCCGTCACTCACGAAGAGGTCACAAAAGATGAACTGGGCGGCGCCATGACGCATAACGAGAAGTCGGGCGTGGCGCACTTCGTAGCGCAAGACGACGCCGAGTGTCTCAGCATGATTCGCGAGCTGTTCAGCTTTATTCCGTCCAATAATCTCGAAGACCCACCGCGGCGCGCCTGCACTGACCCGATTGATCGCTCAGATGCCGAGCTCGACACGCTGGTTCCCACCGAGTCGAACCTGCCCTACGACATCAAGGACGTGATTAGTCGAGTGGTCGATGACGGCTACTTCTTTGAAGTGCAGGAACACTATGCCAAGAACATCGTCATCGGCTTTGCCCGCCTGAACGGCAAGCCGGTAGGCATCGTGGCTAATCAACCGGCGTTTCTCGCCGGCGTGCTCGACATCAGCGCCAGCATCAAGGGCGCGCGCTTCGTGCGCTTCTGTGACTGCTTCAACATTCCGCTGATTACCTTTGAAGATGTGCCAGGATTCCTGCCCGGCACGCAGCAGGAATACGGCGGCATCATCGTGCATGGAGCGAAGCTGCTGTACGCGTTCTCCGAGGCGACCGTCCCGAAGATCACCGTCATCACCCGCAAGGCTTACGGCGGAGCCTATTGCGTGATGGCGTCAAAGCACATTCGCACCGACGTCAACTACGCCTGGCCAACCGCCGAGATCGCCGTCATGGGTCCTGAGGGTGCGGTGAACATCGTGTACAAGCGCGAACTGGAGAAGTCAGAAAATCCCGATACGGCGCGCGCGGAAAAGATCGAAGAATTCCGCGACCGCTTCGCCAATCCTTATGTCGCCGCCGAACGCGGATACCTCGACGCGGTCATTCGTCCCCGCGACACGCGCAGGAAGCTGATTCAGGCGCTGGAAATGCTGGCCAACAAGCGGGACAAGAACCCACCGAAGAAGCACGGGAATATACCGCTGTGAGAGAGCAATTAGCAACTAGACATTTGCTTACAGCGTCGCTGTGCACCAGGATCAGTGGCCTCTATACGAAGAGCAGATCCCTCGCTTCGCTCGTGATGACAATTTCTACTCGCTCCTCAGCGCCACCACCGGATCCACCTTCGTTGCTCTTCGCGCCGGCAGGTAGCAGGCCAGCAGCGCAACCGCGACTAACAGCACGATCACGGCGGCAAAGGTCAGCGGATCGGTGGCCGTCACCCCAAACAAGAGCGACTGCATCGTACGGGTGAGCGCAATCGCGCCAATCAGCCCCACGGCGACGCCAATCAGAATCGTTCGCAATCCCTGGCGCACGATCATCGCTACCACATCGTGATAGGTAGCTCCTACGGCCACGCGTATGCCAATCTCGCGCGTGCGCCGGCTGACCGAGTACGCCATCACGCCGAATACTCCGGCAATGGCCAGCAGCAGCGCGACCGCACCGAAGAACGCAATGAGGATCAGGTTGAAGCGGCGCGAACCCAGCGAAGCCGAATATACTTGCGCAAACGTCCGGAATTTCGGCGGAATGTCCGGATTGAGGTCGTGCAAAATTCCGCGCGCTGCCGAGGTCACCATCTGCGTGTCGGCATCGGTCCGCATGGTGATGGTAATTGCCGGGTGCGGACGCTGGTAGAGGTCGACATACACCGTAGGACGTGGCGGCGCATCGAGCCCATACTCGTGAACATCACCGACGATGCCAACGATGGTCAGCAGGCGTGGATCGCCATCCATGTTTCCAAACTCGATGGTATGGCCGATGGGATCCTGACCGGGCCAGCGCTCGCGGGCCAGCGACTCGCTGATGACGGCGACATGCGGAGCGTCGGGTCCATCGCTGTCATTGAAGAAGCGTCCGCGAAGCAGAGGAATCCCGAGAGTCTCAAAATATCCGTCTGTGACAACGCCAAAGTCCGCATCGCCCTTCGGCTTCTGGCGGAACAGAAGCTCAAATTCGCGAGCCAGACCGTCCAGGTTGCTGATGTCTTTGGGAACCTCACTCTGCGTCATCAGCAGAAACGTGCCATCGGGCAAACCGCCGTCCAGAGGGAGCCCGCTGGTTGCGCCGACGGTTCGTACACCGGGGATCTGCTTGAGCCGGCTAATCAGATTCGCGAAAAAAATGCCCTGCGATGACTTCGATTTCTGATCGGTCCAGTCCACCCAGGGAAGCGACACGTCCATGGTGACTATCTTGTCGACGCGGAAGCCGGGATTCACGTCCAGCACCTTCATCAGGCTGCGTCCCAGCAATCCTGCTCCCACGACGAGGACCAGCGTGATGGCAATTTGCGCCGCGACGATAATCCGTCCCACTCGCTGTGAGCGGTGCGATCCCGCCTGCTCGCGGCCGCCTTCGCCAAGTCCCGCGCGCACGTTGCCCGAGGTAGCGCGAACCGCTGTGAATACGCCCAGTCCCACAGCGACAGCCGTAGAGAGCAGCAGAGCAAATAACAAAACCGGAAAATCGACGGAGACGCTTTCGAGTCGCGGCAGGTTCTGCGGCGCCAGTGCCAGCAGCGCGGCAACGCCCGAATAGGCGCCCAGCACTCCGAATGCGCCCCCGGCAATAGAAAGCAGAAGCGATTCCGTGAGGTATTGCCGGACGAGCCGCGCCTGGGTTGCGCCCAGCGCACTGCGAATGGCCATCTCGCGTGTTCTCGCTGAGGCTTGTGCCAACATCAGGTTGGCGACATTCGCGCATGCCACGAGCAAAAGAAAGGCGACAGCTCCCAGCAGAATGAACAGAGCAGAACGGGCCGTGCCGGTGAGCGACTCGCGCAGCGGAATGACTGCGGCATCTTTGAGGACGCCTTGCTCCTCGGAGGTGTCGTGAATGCGACGCGCGATGGCGCTGATGTTGGCTTGCGCCTGACCGACGCTTACATCATCACGAAGCCGTCCCACGGCATTGAAATTGTGCGAGGTTCGGCTTGGAGTTTCGCCATCGAGGTCGGCGGGTAGCCATAACGCGGTATCGGGCGGGAAGGCAAAGCCGTCGGGAAGCACCCCGATAACCGAGAACACCGCGTTGTCGATCTTCAGGTGCAACTGCGAGAGGTCGGTAGCGGAGTTCAGGTACTGCTTCCAATATCCGTAGCTGACAATCACGACCGGCGCAGCGCCCTTCTTGGTGTCGGCAGGAGTGAGGTCGCGCCCCAAAAAAGGCTGAACCCGGAAGACCCTGAAGAAATCCCCGGAGACGGTCGCGATGGGTGAGCGCGTGGGCTGCGAGCCTCCCGAAATGGATGCTACGCCGTCGCTGTACTTCGCAATCGCCTGGAACGTGTGGTTCTGATCGCGAAAGTCGTCAAAGTTCGGATCCGCCAGGCGCGACCACGTGCCCTTGGTGTTGACCTCGTGAATCGCCATGATCCTATCGGGCTCGGGGTAAGGCAACGGCCGCAGAAGCACGCCATAGACCACGCTGAAGATCGCGGTCGTCGCACCGATGGCGAGTGCCAGCGTCAAAACGGCGATGGCGGTGAATCCCGAGCTCTTGCGAAGTACACGCGCGGCATAACGCAGGTCTTGCAGTAGCGATTCCATGGACAGGTCCTCCACGCACGAGGTGTTCTGGTTTACCAGTTACGCAGAAGGAGCACGTCCAGTTCCAGAGCGCAGCACGGTTAAGGCACTGTGGCGCAATAGAGAACGGTCGTCTGCGTAGGTTTGAGGCAGAAGGATTCTGCCCAGTCGCCGGTCTCGTCGTCCGGAATCGGACAGGGAATAGCCGCGAGAGGGCGTGGCAGGCTGCTACTTTTTCGGTCTTGGATACTTCGCAATCACTACCGTCCCGATCCCGCCGCGCGGACGGAACTCGCCCTTCACTTCAGCCCACTTTGGCTTGGTGGCGCGCACTACGTCTTCCAGCACGCGATTGACGATGTTCTCCTGAAAGATTCCGAGATTGCGGTAGCAGGTGAGGTATTCCTTCAGCGACTTCAGTTCCAGGCAGTCGCGATTGGGCATGTAGCGGATCCAGAGCGTGCCGAAGTCGGGCAGCCCGGTCTTGGGGCAGACCGAGGTGAATTCAGGTATGTCGATAACGATTTCGTAGTTTGGAAACTGATTGGGCCAGGTTTCGATCTCAGGAAACTTGGCGTCCAGGCCGGAGTGGGCGTGCTCCGGCGTGTAGCGCTGACTCTTTGCCATGGGGGTATTTTAGCTGCTAGGCCGCGTGCTACGAGCCGCGAGCGAGTTCACGCCAAGCTGTCAGCTCTCAGCCGTCAGTAAACACGTTTGCTCTGACGAGTTGTTCCACGACCCAGCTTGGACGCACGCGTGCTGCGTTATTAACTGATAGCTGATAGCTGATAGCTGACGGCTGACAGCTTCCTCACGCTGCCGGCTGCGCCTCCTCCGCCGTAGTTGCGGGGCGCGGCTCGACCTTTGCCGGTGGAGGCTGTTTCAGTGCCAGCTTTCCATCGCCGCGCTCCTGGATGATCTCCGAGTTCAGCTCTGCTCCCACCAGGATGGCGAAGCTCGACCAGTACATCCACAGCAGCAACGCAATGCCTCCGCCGAGCACGCCGTAGGTCTGGTTGAGATTGGCTACGTGATGCACGTACAGGCTGAGCAAGGTCGAGAGCAGAATCCAGCCCACAACCGCCAGCATGGCACCGGGCAGGGTGTCGCGAAAGCGCTGCTTCAGGTTGGGGCCGAGGAAGTACAGTCCCTCGACTGCTAGTATGACGAACGAAACCGCAATGATGTAGCGCAGGTAAGGCCAGGCAATCGCGAACGCCCAACTCACGCCCAGGTGCGAGGCCAGGTACGCTCCGAATTCCGGGCCCACGATCATCACCGAGAAGGCAAACAGAATCAGGGTCCCGACCTCGAACGTCAGCTCAAGCGCAAGCAATCGTGTCTTCCAGATTGGCCGCGTCTCTGGGATGTCGTAGGCCACGTTCAGCGCTTCGATCATGTTGGCGAAGCCGCCGGAGGCGCTCCATAGCGTTCCCAGCAAACCGAATGAGAGCAGCGCTCCGCGATTGGGGGTGATGATTTCGGCAACCACTTTGCGCACCAATCCCATGCTCTCGGGTGGCATCACGCGCGACAACGTGCTCACCATGGTGTTAAACAGATTTGGGATCGGCAAGTACGCGATGATGGCCGCGAGCCCGATCAGGGCAGGGAAGAAAGCCATCACGAAGTAGTACGAGAGGGCAGCGGCGAAGGCGAGCGTGTGATTGCGATTGATGTCCTGCGCCGAACCTACGATGACCGTCTTCCACTGACTGAGGCGCATGGCTGCTCCGAAGTTCCACCTGGCGATCGACGATCTTGCTTTTAAGATGGCAGATTAAACGCCGGGGTGCGCTTGGGTGAGTCGTCGACCAGATGGGGACATCAAACGGTAAGAGCCTGGCCACCCCTGGGAGAAGCGAGCGCTCAGTGTGATCCTCAGGGAACCGCTTTGTGTACCCCGCATGCGAGCTTCGCATTGGCTGAATGTCTGCATTCCTAGGCTATACTCATAAGTTTGAACTTCGATGGCGACAGCAACTGAGAGAGGTGGCAGAGGACCGAACGGCAAACTGACATGGGCCATTCTTATTGGCCTGATCCTGGCGGTCGTTTTGCTGGCGGCGTTCATCTCGTTACGACGGGCACGAGTGGCCATTCGGGTTGGAAAAGCAGAAATCGGAACGATCACGGCCAGCATTTCGACCAACGGCAAAATCGAGCCGATTACGAACTTTGAGGCCCATGCTCCGGCAGCCACAACCGTGACCAAGGTAGGCGTACAGCAGGGGGACTGGGTGAAGCCAGGACAGCTCCTGGTGCAACTGCAGGACGCGGGCGCTCAGGCCCAGGCGGCGCGTGCCGAAGCGCAATTGCGAGGTGCGCAGGCTGATTTGAATGCTGTAACCCACGGCGGAACGCAGGAAGAGCTGTTGACCAATCGCAATGCACTGACGAAAGCCCAAGCCGACCGCGCGGCGGCGCAGCGGAACCTCGCTGCCACGCAACGCTTGCACCAAAGCGGAGCTGCCTCGCAGGCCGAGGTCGATGCTGCCCGCAGCCAACTCAAGGTCGCCGACGCCAATGTGCAACTGTTGCAGCAGAAGCTCAAGGACCGCTACTCGTCTTCCGAGATCGGCCATGTTGAGGCTCAACAGTCGGAGGCTAAAGCTTCGCTCGCGGCTGCTGACACGCTGCTGCGCGACTCGAATGTCACTGCGCCGTTTGCCGGGATGGTCTATTCGCTGGCGGTGAAGAAGGGAAGCTTCGTCAACGCCGGGGACCTGCTGGTGCAGGTAGCCGATCTGCATAAGGTGAGGGTAAGGGCGTTCGTCGACGAACCGGAAATTGGCCGTTTGCGCAAGGGGCAGACTGTGGAAGTTACCTGGGACGCTTTGCCCGGCCGCGTCTGGAAGGGCGAGGTCGAGACTCTGCCGACCGTGATTGTGCAGCGCGCCACGCGCAACGTCGGCGAGGTGACCTGTATTGTCGATAACTCCGATTTGCGTCTGTTGCCCAATACCAACGTGACGGTGGCGGTGATCATTGAGCGCCAGGAAAATGTGCTGACGGTGCCGCGCGAGGCCATACACGAAGACGCGGAAAGCCGTTACGTCTTTCAAGTCGTCAATGGTGAGCTGAAGCGGCGCAATGTGCAGACGGCCGTCTCCGATCTCACCCGAGTTGAGGTAACCAGCGGTTTGTCGGAACACGCCTCGGTAGCACTGGGCGCCATCAATTCACAGTCGCTTGCGGCTGGAATGCCAATAAAGGTTGTTAATCAATGACGGTTGTTTTTACCAGGGTCGCGATTTTTCTTTCTCTAATTCTGGGTCTCGGTTTGTTTGCCGCCGCTGCTCCTGCGACCAGCGATTCTATGGCACTGCTGTCGGCCGGTCAGATGAACGATTTGCTGGTCGCGCTGATGAACCGCAACGATGCCGAGTCGTACAATCTGCGCTCGCGGGCTTATTACGCCACTGAGCAATGGGACGCCGCCATTCAGAATGGCGAGCGCGCTGTAAGCTTGCAAGGCGACGACGCGCAATATCATCTTTGGCTTGCCCGCGCCTACGGACAGAAGGCGGCGGAGATTGGCAATCCGCTCTCGGCGGCAGGTCTGGCTCGCAAGGCAAAGGCTGAATTCGAACGGGCGGTTGAGCTGAACCCCAAAAACGTTTCGGCGCGTGCCGATCTTTCGGAGTACTACGTACAAGCACCGGTCATCATGGGAGGAGGCTTGGCCAAAGCACGGAACCAGGTTTCTGAGCTGCAGAGTCTCGATCCCGCCACCGCAGATTGGGTGCGGGCGCTGGTCGCGGAGAAGGAAAAGAAATATGGCGATGCAGAAAATAATTTGAAGGCCGCGATCGCCCGTGCGCAAAACCCGGCGCAGTACTGGATGAGCCTGGCTGCTTTCTACCGGCAACATGGCCGTCTCGACGAAATGCAGAGCGCGATTCAGTCGGCACTGGCGCAGTCGAATCGTCCATCTGAGACCTATTACGATGCCGCTAGCGAGTTGTTGCACGCCGGACGTAACTTCCCGGCGGCAGTGCAGTATGTGAAGACGTATCTGTCATCGGGAGCGCTGGTGGAAGATGCGCCGGCCTTCCGCGCTCATTACTTGTTGGGGCAGATTTACGAGAAGAGTGGCGACAAGGCGAAAGCTTCGGCCGAGTACCAGGCCTCGCTCTCTCTTGCTTCGGGCTTCGGCCGCGCCAGGCAGGCCCTCGATCAACTGCATTAGAAGCAGACGTTCCGCTTCCGCTGGTGGAAGTCGACGAGAGATGTCGCCTAAACCTGTACGCCGCAAATCCAGTGTGCTCTTCGGCTGCGGTCGCCTGCTGGCGATCGGCGCCTGTCTGCTTGCGGCCTCGGTAGCCTGGACGCAAGTCTCGGCCGAGACGACAACTCCCGCCACGAGTGCAGGGCCTATCACCTTCCGCGAAGCAATAGAGCTGGCCCTCCAGCACAGCGGCGTCATGAGTATCGCCGCCATGAACCAGTGGCGCTCAATGAAGGCGTATCAGGAAGCGCGTAATCATTACATCCCCCAGTTAACCGTCGGCTCAGGCCTGGGATACTCCTATGGTTTCCCGCTCACGCTGGAAGGCTCGGCGCCCTCGGTGGTGAACTTCACCTCGACGCAATCGTTGATCAATTTTTCCCTCAAGCAGTTCATCAAGGCGGCGAGGATTCAATGGAAGGCCGAGTCCTTCGAAATGGAGGACAAGAAGAATACGGTCATTCTTGATGTGGCGCTCAGCTATGAGCAGCTGGAAAGCCTGACTTTGAAGATTACTGCCCTCAACCAGGCCCACCTGGCTGCGGAAAAAGGAGTGTACATTTCCCAGCAGCGGCTGAAGGAAGGCGTGGGCAGCCAGCTCGACGTCACGAAGAGTCAGCTTATTGAGGCCCGCATTCGCTTACGTACTGCGGAGGCGGAAGGCCAGCAGGATGTCCTGCGCGAGCATCTGGCCAAGCTGGTCGGCCTGACCGCGGCGGAGATCTCCGTCGTGCCCGGCAGCGTTCCTGAACTTCCACTGATCTCGCAGGAAGACGACTATTCCGCTCGTGCCGTGGCCAATAGTCCCACCATACACTTCGCGGAGCAGAAGGCGAGTGCGGCTGACGCCAACGCCAAGGGCGAGCATCGTGCCCTGTTGCCGTTTGCCGATTTGGCCAGCCAGTATGCGTATCTCGCCAAGTTCAACAACTACGATCTGTACTTCTTGCGCTACTCGGCAAACAATCTTGCAGCGGGATTGAATGTCAAATTTCCTTTCCTGAACAGCGTGCAGAAGGCTCATGCGCAGCAGGCTGATGCAGATGCCATCATTGCTCACAAGCAGGTGGACCTGACAAAGAACCAGGTTGGCGAGGATGCGCTCAAACTCCAGCGCTCAATCAAGCAGCTAGAGGCCGCGCGCGATGTGGCCAAGCTCGACTGGGAAGTTTCGCAGGGAGAGTTGCAGGCCATCGGCCCGCGCATGCAGACCGGAGCCGCCACTCTGCGCGATCAGCAGAACGCCGAGCTCGACACCGAAGACAAGCACGCCGCGTACCTCGACGCCGAATTTGAGCTCGCCAAGGCTGAACTGCAACTTTTGCGCATTACCGATGAGCTGGAGAATTGGGCCATTCCCACTCCATAAATTGCATTTCGCTGAATATCCGGTAACCACGTGATTCACAAGGTACTTGGAGGGCATCCAACTCGAAGACAATAAAGTACAATGAAACAGATGCCTTTGAAGACGCTGTTCCTCAACCCTCCTTCCTTTGAGAACTACGACGGGGGCGCTAGTTCGCGTTGGCCCGCCACTCGCGAAATCGAGTCGTACTGGTATCCGGTGTGGCTGGCTTATCCCGCCGGAATGCTGGAAGGTTCTCGTCTGCTCGATGCTCCGCCACACCACGTGAGTTCGGAAGAGACGATTCGCATCGGCAAGGACTATGAGTTTCTGGTGCTGTTCACCAGCACTCCGGGCTGGCAGGGCGACATCCGCCTGGCCGCGGCGATGAAAGAGGCGAATCCCAAGCTGAAGATTGCCTTTGTCGGGCCGCCGGTGACCACCGCGCCTGAGAAGTCACTGCGTGAGGGAACAGCCATCGACTTCATCGTCCGTCGCGAATTCGACTTCGCGGCCGTGGAGTTCGCTAATGGCAAGCCGCTGAACGAAATTCTGGGCGCCTCATACCTGGATGCCAGCGGGAAGGTGGTTCACAATCCTGACCGGCCCGACATTGCCGATCTTGACTCGCTGCCCGATGTAGTTGACGTCTACAAGCGCGACCTCGATGTAACGCGCTACAACGTTCCGTTCCTGCTCTATCCGTACGTCGCGCTATACACCACACGCGGCTGCCCGGCGCAGTGTACGTTCTGCCTGTGGCCGCAGACGCTGAGCGGGCATCCCTGGCGCAAGCGTTCCAGCGATGCCGTTGCTCGCGAGATGGCCAAGGCCAAGGAATACTGGCCGAACGTGAAAGAGTTTTTCTTCGACGACGACACCTTCAACATCCAGAAGGCGCGGACGATTGAACTGTGCTCGAAGTTGAAGCCGGTGGGAATCACCTGGTCGTGTACCTCGCGCGTCACCACCGATTATGAAACGTTGAAGGCCCAGCGTGATGCCGGATGCCGCTTACTCATCGTCGGCTATGAGTCGGGCGATCAGCAGATCCTGAAGAACATCAAGAAGGGCGCGACCGTTGAGCGCGCGCGGCAGTTCACCAAGGATTGCAGGAAGCTTGGCCTGAAGATACACGGCGACTTCATCCTGGGCCTGCCTGGCGAAACCAGGGAAACCATCCGCACCACCATCGATTTCGCCAAAGAGCTCGACGTCGATACGATTCAGGTTTCGGTGGCTCACGCTTATCCCGGAACTGAGTTCTACGATTTCGCCAAGTCGAACAACTTCATCGTGACCGAAGGCTCTCAGATGGTGGATGAAGGCGGACATCAGTTGGCCATGATCGAATATCCCGGCCTGCCGCGCGACTACGTCATGGAGATGGTGCACCGCTTCTATGACGAGTATTACTTCCGCCCCAAGGCGATCTTCCGCATCGTGAAGAAAGCGGTTTTCGATTCGGTCGAGCGCAAGCGTGTCTACCACCAAGGTAAGGAGTTCCTGAAGTTACGCGCTGCGCGTAACCGTGCCGTCAAAGAGGCGCGGGAGAACAACCAGGGACCCCTGGCATCCAAAGCACCGGCGCAACCCAGCGCCACCAAGCCGGAGAGCGAGTTGGTCGTTCTTTGAGGCGGTAGTGAGCTTCCGGCGATGCCTAATTCTGATTGCTGTGGCAGTGTTCGCCGCCGGCGGAGACGTGCGCCTGGCACGCGGCATGCGCGCCCAAAATTAAATTGCGCTGCTGCCAGTGCGTGATGTGCTTCTCGACCAACCATCGCCTGAGCTGTATCCCATCTGCGAAATTGAAAGTTATCCCCGAGCTAAAGCATTCGTGCTGGCGTGACGGTAAAGGCCGAGAGGTGGGAGCGCAATTGTGCAAGTAGGATAATGAAGCTTTGCGGATGACTAGATCTTTTATTTCAGCTTTATGTGAGGAAGCCATGAAAATCACGATGCTGTTCTGTACCGTCCTGCTGTCGCTGATCGCCTCGCTCACAGCGGCACAAAACATTGCTCCCAGCCCTAGCATTCTCTGCAGCCCGTCGCCGAGGGTGCCGTTCACAAACTGGGCGCAGTATCAATTCGATCCCTGTCATAGCGGTTACAATCCGTGGGAATTCATTCTGAATTCATCCAACGTCAGGAACCTCGTGCTGGACTGGAGCGATTACACAGGGCCAATAGCCGATTCTGCACCCACCGTAGCCAATGGCATGGTGTATATAGCGACGGCGTATGAACGGCAGGGACCGCAGTACCTGTACGCCTTCGATGCCCAATCGGGGACCCTTATCTGGACATTCGAGGAAAACGCCAACGGTCCGGTGCATAGTTCGGCGGCGGTGGCAGGCGGGGTCGTTTATTATGGCGGTCAAACTGGCCTCTATGCACTGAATGCTGCAACCGGTGTACCCATCTGGAGTGTGCCGACCGAGGTCCCGGTATCTCCGCCGGCTGTGGTTGACGGTGTGGTCTACGCGGAGTGGGGGAGTGGTGAGCCCAACCTTACCCGCGCCCTCTACGCACTCAATGCCGCCACCGGCACCGTCATCTGGAAACATTCGTTTGACGTGTTGCCGGTGCAGATATACGGGGTGTCCGCGTCAGCGGTGGCTAGCGGCATTGTCTACGCCACTTTGGAGCTGTACTGGGGCGGCAATAGTGTCTATGCCTTGAACGCCGCCACCGGAGCCGTGTTATGGGAGAAAGCAATCTATGGGGCCGCCGCCGCGCCGTCAGTGGCGAACAACCTGGTTTACGTCCCGTCGGTTGACCAGAACATTTATGCATTCAACGCTTATAGCGGCGCGCTCATCTGGAAATATAAGACCACGGGATTTCCCTACTACGCGGCAGCCGTGGCCAAGGGAGTTCTCTACGTTGGGGCGGACTATTTGTACGCCTTAAACGCAGCCAACGGCACTCTCCTGTGGAAATCTGACTTCATCCTCGGTAACGGCACGGCCGTTACTAGTCCGGTGGTTGCCAATGGTGTCGTGTACACGGAAGGCAATTGGTACGACCTGGTGGCTCTCGACGCGTCAACCGGAGCATTGTTGTGGAAATACACTACCAGCTACGGAGTAGGCGGGACGCCGACCGTCGCAAACGGCATTCTCTACGTGGGAACTGCCCAGAAGCCAACGGCATCGGATATGGAGGACTCTTCCACTGGCGACGACTCGTCTTCGCTGCTTGCGTTCCATCTGCCGAACTAGGCAGAGCGCAAGAATAGGTGATGATAAGTCTCCACTTGGCTGATCATCAGAACCTCTATCACCGTTTTTGAAGTTTGCCACCTCGCCGTGAGCGCTGCCGAGGCGTGCGGGCGCCAGATTCTTATATGCTTCGGACTATACTGCTGGTTCGAAACATCCCGACGCTCACCATGCGCCTCAATACATTTGTGAGACATACCGTCATCGCATGCCTGCTGCTGGCGTTGTTCACCTCCTGCTCCTCAAGCAAACCCGCCGAGTCGCCATCGAACTCGGCACAGCCTGCCAAGAAGGTCGAAGCCAAGCAGCCTCAGTTTGAAACCGGCCGAACCGCGTTTCAGAAGATGTATCTGGCTGCACGCTTATGGGCGCCCGACATCAAGCCGTTCCGGCTGCAGTCGCAGTACACGCCCGACGCCCCAACCAGCGAAGGCAAAGCGGGATTGTGGCGTGCCTCGTTCGCTTCGCCAGCGAAGCATGCGATGAAGATGTTCATTTGGTCGGGACTCGTCGGACCTGATGCTCCGGAGCAGGGAGTCACCTTCACCGCAGAAGACTCATGGAGCCCGGCCAACACTGCGACGCAAGTATTTGAAATTGCGTTTCTAAAGATCGATAGCGATCAGGCTTACCAGATCGCGCAGAAGCACGGCGGGGAGAAGTTGCTAAAGAAAAATGAGCAGCAGCCCGTCTTTTTTATGCTCGATTGGGACGCGCGCAAAAACACACTGCTATGGCACGTGATTTATGGCACGAGCATGGACGACGCGCAGCTTCGCATTGCTGTAAACGCCACCAGCGGCGAGTTCGAGCGGGTAGAAAAATAAACCGGGTGGTGCGGTTGGTTCAGCGTCGCCGCTTAACAGTGCGCAAAGGCTGATCCGGCGGTGGAAGCCCCCGCATTGATGCGGGGGTAGGATGGCTCGCATGAGGGCGCGCGTTAGCGCCGGAATGAGATGCCGCCGAGGCTGAAGCCGGCCTGTTAGCGGGATATTTCCTCCGCATAAATGCGGAGGCTTCCACCCTAAGAACTGCGACAGCTCCCGCTATCCCTTACTCGGCTTCCACAGCTCCCAGATCGGAACGCCTTTGTTGTCGCGCAGCACCATCGTGTTATTGCCAAACACAACTTCGCGCGCGATGACCTCATCTCCAGCTTCCGTGGTTTTCGCGCCTGTAACCTCTACCGCGTCGCCAACCTTGACCCAGCATTCGATCTCTTTCAAGTAGCCCTTCGGCGCCAGTTGTACTGTGACGACTTTGTCGCCGACCTTAACCGTCAGGACGGTGGGATCCATTACTCCCGCGCCTTCGGTCACCTGCGTCACAGTTCCTTTGAGCTTAGTTTCCTTGGTGACGTCGTATTTCGGGCCATTTTTCCCGGACGTCTGAGCAGGTGCGCTTAGGGTTGTCAGAAGAATTACAAATGAGAGTGCCAGAACATTCGACCACGATCGAAGACCCATAGTCGGTACCTCCTTCCGGCCTGTACGTGCCAGTAGCCGACAAAGGCCAGGCGAAGCGTGTAGTTCCTTTCAGAACCTGCCTATGTCGCGTAAGGCACTGCAACCATTTAGCTTAGTTCTGCTTTGGGACTCCGGCTGTGAGCTCCATCACCGCCATAGGTGATTCCTAATTTGAGGATATAGCTACGATAGTGCTTGCCTAACCCACTTTAGTGTGCATAATCGCAGTAAGCCTAAGTCTCTGGTGCGCCCCCCGCAGAGCTTGGGAACCTGCAGCGCCCGATCCGCCGCAGCACGTCGAGCCATGATATGGCTCGCCGCAGCCGATTTGGTCAGGCCCATATTGCGACCAGTCAAACGGCAACTGCGGTTCCGCGAAAGGACAGCAATTTATGAATGACCGACTTACAGTCAGCATCATTGTCGCTGATGACCACACCATCTTCCGCGATGGCTTGCGCCACCTGCTGGAGGCTGAACAGGAACTGAAAGTTATCGGCGAGGCGGCTGACGGAGACGAGGCTGTGGCGCGTACCCGGGAGTTGAAGCCTGACATTCTCTTGCTCGATCTGGCCATGCCGCGTAAAGCGGGAATGGACGCGATGCGCGAGCTTTCCACCGACGGGGAAGGCATGCGAACCAAAATCATCGTTTTGTGCGCAGCCATAGAACGAATTCAGATTGTGCAGGCGCTTCAGTTCGGCGCGCGCGGCGTGGTCATGAAAGAAGCTGCGACGCAATTGCTGATGAAGGCGATTCGCGCAGTGATGGCGGGCGAATATTGGGTCGGACGCGAGGCGGTTGGCGACATCGTCGATTTCATGCGCAACAGTTCTTCCGGCGACAAGCCGCAGAAGAACTACGGCCTCACCAAGCGCGAGATGGACATCCTGTTGAGCATTGTCACCGGGTTAAGCAACAAAGAAATCGCGCGCCGCTTCGCGTTGAGCGAAGACACGGTGAAGCATCACCTGACCAACATCTTCGACAAGGTGGGCGTGAACAGCCGCCTGGAGCTCGCGCTCTTCGCCATCAACAACCGGCTGACGGACGCGGCATCTGCGGGTTAGCCCGTGGTCCAAAACCAGGCGCGCATGATCTTTGTCACGAGGACGGGAACACCTGCTTCCGAAGCCTCCGCCCGGCGTTTCGCTGCGCTGCACGCTGGGCTAAACTGATCCGCCCTGTGGGCTGGGAAGTCAACTTTCGATGTAAAATCCTGCCACTGGCCAATCCGGTAGGCGAAGCCGTTACTATTCTTTACATTCCAGCCCTGCAAGTGCCGCGTAATCAAACACATATCTGCCGGTTCCCGGAGCGACAATGCGCCCTTTTTCGGGTTTATGCGTCTGTACTAACAGGAGCAAGAGATGCCCAAGAAGTACTTAATTTCGAGCGTTGCAGCCCTTGCGCTGACGCTGCTTGTGTTCGCTGGATGTAGCCAGAAACCTGCGCCCACTGACGCTCAGGTCGCCAGCGATGTTCAAAGCAAGATCTACAGCGATGCTGCCGTCCAGAGCCGGACCATCGCCGTACAGGCGAGCAACGGAATAGTCACCCTGAACGGAAACGTGGCCAACGACGCCGAACGAGGCGCGGCTGCGAACGATGCCGCCACCGTTGCCGGAGTCAAGACCGTGGTGAACAATCTGCAAGTGCAGCAGGCGCAAGCCACGCCCCCTCCGGCCGTTGCAGAGCAGCCGGCGCCCGCACCGCCTCCGGTTGAAAAGAAGCCGAAGCGCGAGGTCGCCAAGTCAGATACCAATCGGCACAAGAAGCACACGGCCAGCAACGACAACAATAGCGATGAACCGCTGCTGGCTCGGACTGCTCCCGTCGAAACGAATTCGGTAATGCCGCCGGTGCAACCAGCGGTGCAGACTCCGCCACCACCGCCTCCTCCGCCGCAGAAGGTGACGATCCCGGCGGGCACGCAGCTCACGGTTCGTTTGAACGAGCCGCTCGACTCGGAGAAGAACCAGGTCGGCGATCAATTCCATGGCAGCTTAGGCGCACCCATCGTAATTGACGATCAGACAGTGATTCCGACCGGCGCCGAAATCACTGGCCGCGTAGCCGCAGTGCAAAGCGCCGGACGCTTCGCCGGCAGCTCGCTGCTGACGCTGGAACTCACCAGCCTGTCGGTCAATGGCAAGACGTACAATCTGCAGACCAATCAGTGGTCGCGCCAGGGTAAAGGCGAGGGCAAGAACACCGCCGTCAAGGCTGGAGGCGGCGCTGCGCTGGGCGCGATTATCGGCGCCCTTGCCAGTGGAGGCCGTGGCGCTGCGATTGGAGCGGCAGCAGGCGGCGCTGCGGGTACTGGCGTTGCCGCCACCAAGAAGGGCGAGCAGATTAAGCTCGGTCCCGAGGCGACTCTGAACTTTCAGCTAACCAGTGCGCTGACCGTCACACCTCAGAGCAGCAACGATCGCAACGCAGGACGCACGCCGATGGGTAACTAATTTAAAATTCACCGGGCGCAGCCGCAACCTGACTGCGCCTTTTTAGCTTCTACATAAGAGGGGAGAGTAGAACCTCCCCGCCCTATACCATGCCAAAAATCAGTGCTCTGCTGCATACGCACAACGATGCTCCGCGTCTGGGACGCGCGCTGGATTCGCTACGGCCCTGTGATGAGGTGTTGGTCATCGACGACAGCTCCGATGACGACACTACCCGCGTCGCTCATGAAAACGGTGCCTCAGTGAAGAGTGCCATTCCCGGAGTGGCCCGCGGTACTTACGCCATGGACGCCAGCCATGACTGGATTTTCTGCCTGCTTCCTAACGAGGCACTTTCCGAAGAACTCGAGGCCTCGCTGCTGGAGTGGAAAGAGCAAAATCCCGAGGAGACGCTCACCTGCTGCAAGGTGCAGGTGCGCGAGCAGAAAGGCTCCGGCTGGCACACACTCGAACCCGAGGTGCGCCTGATCAATCGCAAGCTGTTGAACTGGCTGGCAGAGCTTCCGCGCGGCCACCAATGCGATATAACCTTGAAAGGAGATTTGCTGCGTTTCAACAATCCCTGACGCGAACTCCGCAAGGATCGAGTGGATGTTTTCTTAGCATGCGTGCTGGCGGTTGCAGGATTGGTCTTTGGCAGCTTCCTCAATGTCTGCATCAGCCGCATTCCGCGCGACGAGTCCATCGTCACTCCCCGATCGCGCTGTCCTCGCTGCGGAGCTTCGATTCGCTGGTATCACAACATTCCTCTTGTCAGTTTTGTGTGGTTGAAGGGCCGCTGCGCTGATTGTCACCGGCCTATCTCAATTCGCTACCCCGCGGTTGAGCTGCTTACCGCCAGCTTATTCTTCGCCTGCTTTTTCAAGTTCGGTTTGGGACTGGCGTTGCTTAAGTTTTGCGTGCTCTCGTTTCTGCTCGTCGGCTTGATTTTCATGGATGCAGAAACGGGACTACTGCCGGCGGAGTTCACCTATACCGGAATCGCTCTGGGACTGGTGTTCGCATGGCTCGTTCCCAGCGACAGAAGCGGGACGAGATTCCTGGCGCGATTCGTGGGTTTTCAAATGCCGTCCGAGGTTCGCCAAGCTTCTCTGGTGGACGCGCTTGTTGCGATGCTCGTGGGCGCTGCGTTCTTCTATACCGTCTGGGCTCTCTACTATCTCGTTCGCAAGCGTCACGGGCTAGGATTCGGCGATATCGCCCTCATCGCAATGTGTGGTGCGTTTCTCGGTCTCAAGCTAACGATTTTCGTGCTGTTCGCAGCACCCATTCTCGGCACTATCTACGCCATCGTCTGGATGACTTGGAACGCCGTGCGCACCCACGA
Source organism: uncultured Acidobacteriaceae bacterium (assembly GCA_963846795.1). Lineage (GTDB taxonomy): Bacteria > Acidobacteriota > Terriglobia > Terriglobales > Acidobacteriaceae > CAVVDY01. The sequence goes on along the minus strand of CAWJXJ010000003.1, from coordinate 387,634 downwards.
CGAGCCCGCAAACGACGGTGCCCCGCGCCTCACCACAGCCGAGATGCTGCGCGTGGGGGAGGTTCCCTTCGGAGTCTTTCTTGGGACTTGTGCGCTGCTGGCGGTGTTTGTCGGAGAGACGGCCTGGAGCCAGTATCTAATCTGGGTGAAGTTCGGATAAAAGCTCTACGCCGACATTCCCATCACGATCGCCCGGGGACGCCACGCGGCGATCTGGCGAAAATGATGCTCCGCATGGGCTAGATGGAAGCGGCGCCATTCTTCTGCCGTCAAAGGTCCCAGCATCGGGTGCTCAAGAATTCTCATCCTCTTTCCGAAGCGCCGTTCAGCATCGTCCAACGTGGTATTCATGGCCACCAGCGCATCATTGAACGCGCGCAGGTTATTGCCCGGCAAGCCTTGCTTCGGGGTGATGTTCCTGGCCGATTTCAGTCCGCTGGGTATCCTGCCCAGGCGCAGAACGTAAAACCGGCCGGCACGGTCTCGCCACGTCGCTTCGCGGCAGAAGGGTTGGCCGGCCTGCATCGTCTTCAGCAGGCCTTTGGTGGTAGCGGTGAACGTCAGCAGCAAGTGCTCCAGGATGAGTGAAGCACTCCACTGCCCGTCGCGCGAATAGCGCCAGTCATCGGGCAACAAATCCCGTGTCAGCCGTTCCGCTTCGGAGCGGACTCTTTCCAGGTGTGGAGACAAAACGCCTCCCGCGTTATGCGCAAGTCGAGGGGGTATTCGTTGTTGCCCATATTATGCCTCACCAAGTCGAATTTCTATCAAGCGTCATTCTCCGCCTTTATGAATTTCGAGACAATCCGCAGATCATCGATGAAGAGCTGCATTTCCCGGTGACGAGAATCCTCATTCGGAGCCCGCAAAATCGACGATGGATGCACCGTAGGCGTAATTGTCACCCCGTTGCGAAAGGGAAGCAGTTTCCCCCGTTGCTGCGTCACGCGAAACGTGCGCCCCAGCAACGACTGCGCTGCGGTTGCTCCCAGACAGACGATGATCTGCGGCTTGACCACGTCGATCTCGGCATCGAGCCACGCCCGGCAAGCTCTGATTTCGATCGAGTTTGGCTTCTTGTGAATGCGTCGCTTGCCGCGCGGCTCCCACTTGAAGTGCTTCACCGCGTTAGTGACGTAGGTCAGCTTGCGATCGATACCGGCCTCAACCAAGGCTTTATCCAGCAGAGCTCCCGCGGGACCGACGAATGGCTTGCCTTCCAGGTCTTCCTTGTCGCCCGGCTGCTCGCCCACGAACATTACCTTCGCGTGACGAGCGCCTTCGCCGAACACCGTCTGCGTGCCCCGCAACCATAAATCGCACGCCTTGCAGTCGCGGGCGCTCGCCCGCAGCTTCTGCAGAGTGGGATGAGGGGGAATCAGTTCGGCGGCAGACATCGGCCGTGGCGCCTTGCGCGGCATGGCTTGAAGGATGCCGTTTCTATGAAAGAAGTTGCGGTAAGTAAAAGCGCAGTCGTTGGTTCGACTCCGTTGGCGAAATGAGAAGACCGGCAAAACTCGCGTTTCCCATTTTGGGAAACCAAGATGAAATATTGATTCCGGGTACTTGTCCGGGACTGCCTGATGTGCAATCGTTAGTTACCCCGAGTTGCAGTTCTGTGCGGTGCTCCGCAGGCAAGAAGGACCCTTATGAGCACAGGAAGCATTCGTGTCCTGAAAACGGACCGGCCCTCGACGTCACAGCACGCTGTTAATCAGCGCCAGAAATACGTATCAAACCGTTGGCATATACTTCGTGCTGCATTTCGCAGTTTCCGTGGACACCTTCGAAGCCAGTCCCCCAGAGATCCGAGAGGCCGCTGTCTGGGTCAACTAGAGCTATCTCAGGGTCTGTTGACGACCCTCCCTGAGCCTGGCGTGATTTCTATCTACTTAAAGAGTTTGTTGGATGACTATCCGTGGTGCGATACGGTTGATCTTCGTTTCTTCCTGATCGGCTTTGGCTTGGGAGGGCAACACTCCTCAGGCAAGCAGTGCAATGCAGAAACGGATGCCGCGGAAGAGGCTGAAGAGACGGAAGTGTCTGCGTGAGTACACGTTTTCAATAACGCGAGTGGGAGCGCAGCGGCCATCACGATGGCCAGGGTTGGTGCTGCACGAGTCAGCATTGCCATACGGCGGCGCGCATAATCCTTGGACAAAGATTGTCGGGCGTGCGGTTCTCCTGCACGATGACAATGATGTGTTGGAATTGTGGTATCTGGGCGTGAAGGGTCATGCCGGCCAGGCAGACGAATACCACGACGATCGCGGCAGCGCATTTCATACGACTTCTCCTTCAAAGCTTTCTCAGGTTTCTGCTTGGTAAACGAGGAAGGGGCCCTTTTCGCCTTTGGACTTGCGAGGATCGGCGAACTAGCCGGGATATTGTGCACCGCTTCTATCCAAAAAACAACTTGATTTTGCGAAAAAGTGAGCCTTGAAGGCCGAGTGGCAAGGGCTGAGAGTCGTTGCTGGAATATTGCAGGAGGTGCCTCAGTAGCCAGGCGCCAGTGGCCGATGGTCAGTTGGTCATAGGTCACTACACTGCCCCGAGTCCGACAACAGGACGCGCAAACACCATGCTCCGGTTGGCCGGTCACGGCATTGTCCGCGGCGGGAGACTTTCTGGCTGACATATACTGCGACATGCAACCTGCGGCCCAGCGCAGTTCTCTCTCCCGCGATCTCGGCGCCAGCCACGCCACTGCGATCGTCATCGGCACCATCATCGGCAGCGGCATCTTTCTGGTTCCCGCCGAGATGATGCAGGCGGTCGGCTCGGCACGGCTCGTCTATCTGGTCTGGATCGTCGGCGGTCTGCTCTCGATGTTCGGCGCTATGACCTACGCCGAACTTGGCGCCATGAAGCCGCAGGCCGGCGGCGAATACATCTACATCCGCGATGCCTATGGGCCGCTGCCTGCATTTCTCTACGCCTGGACGTGGTTTGCCATTGCCAAGCCGGCCTCGGTTGCCACCACCACAACTGGATTGGTGCGAATTCTCGGGACCTTCAGCGCGCTGTCGTTTCTCAATCAAACGGCAGTTGCGAAACCGTTCGCCATCACTTACGGGCAGCTCGTCGCCATCCTTGCTGCCGCGCTCATCACCGGACTGAACTATCTCGGCGTGAAGAAGGCAGGAGAGTTTCAACTTGTCTTTACGGTACTGAAGATTGTGATGATCGTCGCCATCGCCGCCATGTGCTTTGCCGCCTCTAGCGGAACCTGGCGCAACTTCGCGACTGACTTCAGCGGCGCAACCGGAGGCGTTGCAGGCTTCTTCGCCGCGCTTGTCGCAGCGCTCTGGGCCTACGACGGATGGAACGACCTGAACATGGTGAGCGGGGAAGTGCATCATCCCGAGCGCAACATTCCTATCGCACTCATTGCCGGCGTTAGCGTCGTCGCCGTTCTCTACATGCTGACGAACGCAGCCGTGCAATATGTGCTGCCCGCGTCGGCCGTTGCAGCATCAGAGCGACCCGCATCGCTGGCCACTGCGATCGCCGTTGGAGCCTGGGGAGCAGGCATCGTCTCGGCCGGAATGGCGCTGTCGATGCTCGTCAGCCTGAACGGCACCATCATGAGCGGAGCGCGCGTGCCCTACGCAATGGCTCGCGATGGCTACTTCTTCCGGGCGCTTGCCGATGTGAATCCGCGCTTTCACACTCCGTCGGTCGCACTCGGCGTCCAACTTGTATTGTCGATCTTCCTGCTGCTGTTCGCGGGAAACTTCCGCCAACTGTTCTCGCTCGCGATCTTCGCCGAGTGGCTCTTCTACATGATCGCCGCCAGCACAGTGTTTGTGTTGCGCAACAAAGAACCTGACCTGCCGAGGCCCTATCACACCTGGGGATATCCGGTCGTTCCCGCGCTCTTCGTTGTCGCCGCTGCCGTGTTGTTGTACTTCACCCTTACCGAGAACCTGCGCAACTCTGTCTGGGGATGCGTGGTTATCCTGGCGGGCATGCCGATTTTCTGGTACTTCGCAAAACGCAAGAGCGCGACGAACTAATCTGGGTGCCCCACTCCGTCCGGGTGCCCCATTCCGGCATCTTTTGCCGGGGTGGGGATTTTCAAATCTGCGCCAACGCCTCACGCGCCGCCGCGATCGTCTGCTCAATGTCTTGCTTCGTGTGCGCCGCGCTCATGAATGCTGCTTCGAACTGCGAAGGAGGCAGCCACACTCCGGCATTCAACATGGCATTGTGGAACCTCCCAAAGCGCGCGGTGTCGCAAGAACTCGCGCTCTCCCAATCCACCACTTGTTTATCAGTAAAGAAAAAGGTAAACATTGATCCGATGCGGTTGGCTGTCATCGATACCCCAGCTGGGTGCCCCATTCCGGCATCTTTTGCCGGGGTGGGGATTTTCGGACGCAACACCTCCCGAGCAGCCTGCAACACACCCGCGACCAGCGCCGCCGAATTCTCATCCAGCTGCTTATACAACCGCTCGCGATTCTCCTTCAGCTCGCACAGCGTGGTAATCCCCGCAGCCATGGCCAGCGGATTCCCGCTCAGCGTGCCCGCCTGGTACACCGGCCCGACCGGCGCGATCATGTCCATGATCTTCGCCGCGCCGCCATACGCGCCCACCGGCAGCCCGCCGCCGATAATCTTCCCCAGCGTCACCAGGTCGGCCTTCACGCCGTACAGCTCCGAGGCGCCGCCAAACGCCAGGCGAAAGCCCGTCATCACCTCATCCAGAATCAGCAGCGCGCCCTCGCGCTGGGTAATCGCGCGCAAGCCTTCCAGATACCCGTCACGCGGAGGCACGCATCCCATGTTGCCCACAACCGGCTCGACGATGACGCACGCAATCTTGCCTGCGAACTTCTTGAATGCCTGCTCCACCGCGTCGAGATTGTTGTAGGGCAGCGCCAGCGTGAACTCCACAAACTCTTCCGGCACGCCCGCCGAACCGGGAATGCCCAGCGTCGCCACGCCCGAGCCCGCCTTCACCAGCAGCGCGTCCGAGTGCCCGTGATAGCAGCCCTCAAACTTCACCACGAACTTGCGTCCCGTATACGCGCGCGCCAGGCGGATGGCCGACATGGTCGCCTCGGTGCCTGAGCTGACGAAGCGTACCTTCTCCACCGCGGGAAACGCCTCGGCCACCAGCGCCGCCAACTCGGCCTCCATCGGCGTGGATGCGCCAAAGCTGGTGCCATTGCGCGCCGCCGCGACGATCGCCTCAATCACCTCAGGTGCGGCGTGTCCCAGAATCAGCGGTCCCCACGAGCCGACGTAGTCGATATACCGATTGCCGTCAGCGTCCCACACATAAGCGCCTTCGCCGCGGACGAGGAACGGCGGATCGCCGCCAACGGACTTGAACGCGCGTACCGGCGAATCGACTCCGCCAGGAATGAGCTGCTCGGCTCTGCGTTGCAGCTCGCGTGATTTGTCGAGGATGAGTGCCATGGATTCAGTTTCAGGTTTCGAGTTCAAAGTTTCAAGTGAGGTGTCAGGTGTCGGAAGAAGCTGTCAGCTGTCAGCCATCAGCCATCAGCTCGTTCTTCGTGTCTAGCTACCAGCCACCATCTCGGGTCCTTGGGTGGAAGCCCTCGGATTTATCCGAGGGAAAATGTCTTTCAGCTCTCATCATGGCCTTTAGCCCCGGCCGGCGCTAAAGCGCGTGTCATAACAGCCCGCCCTCTATCCCCCGCATGAATGCGGGGGCCTCCACCTAAGAACAGCAGTCGGTTGTCAGTGGTCAGTTGTCAGTAGAACGAAGAGCCGGATACCAAAGGCTAAAGGCCAACTGCGATACTTCCTTAAGTCCCATCCCGCCAACGGATGGCGGAATGGGGCACCCGAACATCCGATCCCAGCCGAACGATGGCTTGGATAGAAGCGTGAGAGGAGCACTTGGCCCTTAGCGGTTAGCCAAAAGCCAAGTGCCAAGTGCTAAAAGCCGCCTTACCTTCCCGTCCAGGCCGAGTTCACGAAATTCGTGTAGTCCTTGTGCATTTTGTCGTGCGCGGTCTGGTCGAGATAGACCATGTGTCCTGACGCGTAGTAATCGAACGAAATATTCTTGTGCAGGTCGGGCGTCACGTTGAGCTGGTTCATGGTGTACTGCGCGGCCAGGAACGGCGTCGCCATGTCGTAGTCGCCTTCCATTACGAGGACCTTGAGCGAGGGATCCTTGATCATGGCCGAGCGCAGAGCGCTGGCTACGTCAGCGTATCCCATCTCGAATCCGCCGCCGGGGAACATCGGATTCGGACGCGCCCAGTTCCAGGTGAAGACGCCGGGGCCGAGCTCGCGGGCCGAGGTGTAGTAGGGCATGTCGACCTTGTAGTTGAGCTCGCGGCGAATGTAGTCGTTAAAGACCGCGGTGAACGGGCCCTGCGTGGCCGCCGAGGTGGGATCGAAGCGTCCGTTCTCCAGCGCGCCGTTGGGAGCAGGGCTGGTGTAGCGGCCATCGAGACGGCCAACCACCTTTTGCTGGTCGGCGAGCAGCCACTGCATGAAGGTGCGCACGTCGATGCGCATGTTGGCCATCTGCACTACGTTGCGCGGTAGCCCGGTGTACTCGGCAACCTTGTCGATCATGGCGCTGCGCTCCTCGGGCGAGAGCGAATCGCCTTTGTTCAGCGCCGGCCAGTACTGGTTCATGGCGAAGTCGCTGGCCTCCTGGCGCGTCTTGTTCATGTCTCCGCGACAGGTTGGGCCCGAGCTTGTGGTGATAGCCGGCGATCATGGTCATGGTCGGCAGGATGAGCGGGTAGGGAACGTCGTTGGTGGGAGCGAATTCCAAACTTTCGAAATTCAGCACCATCGAAAGCAGGCAGATGCCGTTGAAGTTGATGCCCTTGTCGCTGAGGTATCCGGCGACCCCGGCGGAGCGGGTGGTGCCGTAGCTTTCGCCCAGCAGGTAGAGCGGCGACGACCAGCGCTCATAGCGCGAGATATACATGCGAATGAATTCGCCGAAGGATTCGATGTCGCCCTGCAATCCCCAGAAATGTTTGCCCTGCGTCATGTCGGCCGGACGGCTGTAGCCGGTGCCGATGGCGTCGATCATCACGATGTCAGTGGTGTCGAGCGGCGTGTCGGGATTGTCGTGCAGGCGGTAGGGTGCTTCGGGCATCCAGCCTTCGGGCTGCAAGACGACGGTGCGCGGGCCGAGCGCTCCCATGTGCAGCCAGATGGAAGCCGAGCCGGGTCCGCCATTGTAGGAGAAGGTCAGCGGGCGCGTAGCTGGGTTGACGCCATCCAGCGTATAGGCGACGAAGAACATCTCGGCTTCGATCTTGCCGGTGGTGTCCTTGATGGGCATGCGTCCGGCGGTCGCGGTGTAGTGCAGCGTGCGTCCGTTGACGGTGATGGTGTGATGCGTCTGCACCGGCGCGACCTCTTTCATGTCCCAGTGATAGTTGGCTGCGCCGGGGCGCTCGCCGTCGGGCGCGGCGGGAGCGGCGGGCTCGCGACGCTGCTCTTGCTGCTCACGCATAGGTGCCTGCGGCGGAGGCGTTTGCGGCGGAGCCTCGGTCTCGTTCGGCTGGGTTGCGGGGTTCGGGTTACGAACTTTTGGCCGAGGCGCCTCGGGCTGCTGGGCCGCAGCGCCGACTGACAGGATGATGGCCAGGGACGCGGCGAGAGGGAAAGCTTTCTTCATGATTTTGAGTTCCTTGAGGGTTGCGTTGGGATTGCGATGAATGGAATCTGTCGAAGTGTCGGGCGCTGCTGAACGGAAAACATTGCGGTTGTCGATGATAAAGGATGGCGAACGTTAAAGGGAAATGAAGGGGCTCTCGATTCCAACGCTTTCGCAAAATAGTAGCTGGCAATTAGTAAAACCAAAACTTCGCGGCGGCTTGAATCCCCACCCCGCCAACAGACGGCGGAATGGGGCACCCGACAAGCGCGGTCGGTGACGAACCCGACCCCGCCAAAAGACGGCGGAATGGGGCACGCACAGTTATCACTTTACGGCGACAACACTGCTCGCAAGAACGTCTTCGCCAGATCGCCGATGCCGGAGCAGCTCTGCTCGCTGGGGCCGGCGACGTTCAGGGTTTGGATGCCGTGCGCGCTAATCCAATCGCGGACGCGGCGCACGTCTTCGAGGTCGGCGGGGTCAGCGACGAAGATGGGCTTTTTTGATCGTGCCGCGTAGTCGGCAGTGAAGCGGGTACCGGGGTCGGCGTCCGCGATCGGTCCGAGGCAAAGCAAGAGCGTTCCGTCGGAGTCGCGAACGTTCCACTCAGTGCGCTGGGAACGCGGAATGTCGGGCGCATCGGCGCTGCGATCGTCGGGAGTCTCCTGGAGAGGAAAGCTGGTGGGAATGGCACCGTCTTCACAGACACGACCCGGGGGACACCAGCCTCCAATTGCGAACCCAAGCGAGATGGCGGCGCGAAGTGCGGCCTGATCCACACCGGTCTGGCCTCCGGAGATGATGCGGGTGAGCATAAGCAATTAGCAACTAGCAATTAGTGAAAGTCAAAGGCTTAGAGAGGGCGCCATCGGACAAGCAGTCGGCCGTTGGCACTTGGCACTTAGCCAGAGACTAAGTGCTGAGTGCCAAGTGCGAGCTGTCTCCCGCGAGCCCGCCCGCCAACGGATGGCGGAATGGGGCACCCAGATCTGCAGCTTATGCAAAAAAGGGCCGGCATCAGGAGGTGGTGCCGGCTAGGAGGAAACGTGATTTGCTCTTTTACTGATCGAGCGGGATGGTGTGCGTTTCCATTAGTCCGCTCGTCTTACAAACGGAGAGTTGTGCGTACTCCCCGTCACTAATCTCGATGCCTGTACCGCCGGTCAGGTTGCGACTTTCCAGCGCTGGATTCCGATAGCCAGAGCTCCCGGCCATGATGCATCAGCCCTCGCGGGAGTTATCGGCAAAGGCACGGCATTGTTGACCGCAAGATGACACTGGCCCGATTTGTTGTTAGGCTCGGGAGTCGCCTTCGCACATGCCACTAGAACGTCTACAGAAGATCATTGCTGCTGCCGGAATCGCTTCGCGCCGCAAGGCCGAAGAACTCATCACGGGCGGATTGGTGTCGGTCAACGGGAAGGTCGTGACCGAGTTGGGGACCAAGGCCGATCCCGCGAACGATCACATCAAGGTTGCCGGAAAAGCGCTACAGGGGCCGGAACGCCACGTTTACCTGCTGCTGCACAAGCCCAAGGGCTACGTCACCACGGTAACCGATCCCGAAAAACGTCCGACCGTGATGGACCTGGTGCGCGGCGTGGGAGCGCGACTTTACCCTGTGGGCCGGCTCGACTATCTGAGTGAAGGCCTGTTGCTGCTGACTAACGATGGAGAGCTGGCGCAGAAGCTGACGCACGCGTCCTCGCATGTGCCGAAGACGTACCTGGTAAAAATCAGCGGTAAGCCGACCGAGGACGAGATCAAGAAGTTGCGCGGCGGCGTATTTCTTCCCGCTGAAACCAAGCCGCTGAAGACGCGTGAAGGCAACGAGCAGCGACGGCGCTCACAGGCAGTGCGCACCGGGCCCGTGCAGATTCAGTTGCTGCGTGAGGCAGCCAATCCCTGGTACGAGATCACGCTGATTGAAGGGCGCAACCGGCAGATCCGGCGGATGTTCGAGCAGATTGCGCATCATGTCGAGAAGATCAAGCGCGTGCGCTATGGGCCTCTGCAGCTTGACGTTGAAGTTGGCCAGTTTCGGCATCTAACCAATAGTGAGGTTGCGCAACTAAAGGGCGCCGCTCAGGGGCCGAAGCCAGGTCGTAAACCGCAGCGGGACGCATCGCAGTTGACGCCGAATCCGGGACAGGATAAGAAGGTGAGCAGGCCTCCAAGAAAGCAGGGAACCGGCAGCCCCCACCCCGCCAAACGAAGGCGGAATGGGGCACCCGGCAAGCGCAGCCGCTGACAAATCTCCACCCCGCCGGAAGATGGCGGGATGGGCACCCGGCGCAAACGGTGACGAATCCCCACCCCGCCGGAAGATGGCGGGATGGGCACCCGGCGCAAACGGTGACGAATCCCCACCCCGCCGGAAGATGGCGGGATGGGCACCCGGCAAGCGCTAATCCTTCGCATGCTCGCTGCGAGAAGTGCAAGGGGAAGAATGACAAAATTTAAATCGCTGGTGCCGGCGCACCTTGATGCGCTGCCCAGCTATAAGCCGGGCAAACCGGTCCGGCAGGCAGAACTGGAGAGCGGAGTGAGCTGCATAAAGATGGCGTCGAACGAGAATCCTTTCGGGCCATCCCCGCTCGCGATTGAGGCCATTCGGCGAGCCGCGGCCGACATGCACGTTTATCCCGACAACGATCTGATCGAGCTGCGCGGGGCCTTGGCCGAGATCAACAACGTGCAGTCCGAGCAGGTGATGGTCACGTCGGGCTCGACGTCATTTCTGGATTTGATTGCGCGCACTCTACTGGGGCCGGGACTGAACGCCATTACCAGCAAGCACTCGTTCATCGTGTATCCGCTGGTGACGCGTGCGACGGGAGCGCGGCTCATTGAGGTTCCGACGCGCAATCATCATTTCGACCTCGACGCCATTGCCGCTGCAGTGAACGCCGAAACTCGCGTGGTGTATCTGGCGAATCCGAACAACCCGACTGGTACGTTGCTGGAAGCGCGCGAGATTGATGGCTTCCTCGCCCGCATGCCCGAGCACGTGATTACCGTGCTCGACGAAGCCTACTGCGATTACGCGAGCTATTTCGCATCGCAGCGCGGAGTGGAGTATTCGCACGCGTTGGACTACGTTCGCGAAGGACGCCGCGTAGTGGTGTTGCGCACGTTTTCGAAAGCGCACGGATTGGCTGGATTGCGCGTGGGTTATGGCTTTGGACCAGCGGAGTTGCTGGGATACTTTCATCGGCTGAAGCCGCCGTTCATGGTTTCGGCCTTGGGTGAGGCGGCGGCACTGGCGGCGCTGGCCGACGCGGATCATATCGCCAAATCGGTTCGCTCGAATGCGACCGAAGCTGAGCGCCTGCGTCGCGAGCTCACAGTGCTGGGAATCTCGGTTGTTCCGACGTGGGCGAATTTTTTGTTCTGCGAGGTCGGTGACGAGTGCGCGTCGATGTGCCGGCAACTGCAGGACGCAGGTATCATCGTGCGCCACATGGCGGGAGACTGGAACGCGCTCCACGCCTTTCGCGTAACGGTGGGAACGCCCGAGCAGAACGATAAATTCCTGCACGCGATGAAGAAGGTAATGGCAAAGGTGCCGGCGTGAGAAGAAGCAACTAGCAATTAGCAACTAGCAATTAGCGCTGGTCACTTCTTGCGATTGTGATTAGGAGCCGAGCGAGGGACCTGTTCTCGTTCGCAGCGGACGACCGTGAATGGACCTGAACGGCGTGATGCAACTGTCAGGCGAGAAGAGGTCCGTAGTCAACAATACGGGGCGTCGCGGCGTGATGGTGGAAGCCCCTGCATTCATGCAGGGGAACAGGGGTTGCATCATGCCGAGGGGCTTTAGCCGTGGGCCTTTCATCCGCGCGCAATCTTTGCTGGGCCGAATCCCAGCGCTAAAGCGCTCTTATGAATGGCGGAATCTCCCACGCATAAATGCGTGGGCTTCCACCGAACCCGGAGCCGAGCTAGCTGCTTCTTCTCGACTTCTCCATCTGCGTGAAATCTTCAAGCATCGGCAATCGTGCCGCGCCGTAGAGGCCGGCGTCACTGCCCAGTAGCGCGCGGGTGATGATGGTGCTTTGCGCGAAGTCTTTCTGCTCGGGTGAGGTCAGAGCGTAGATCGACGAGCGGAACTTCATCTCCTTGAACATGGCCGGTGCGAAGGCGTCCCAGGCGCTGGCCACGCCTCCGCCGATAACGTACATCGGCATGTTGAGCGCGTTCACCATGCCGCCGATGCCGATTCCCAGCGCACGGCCAACCATCTCGAAGATTTTTTTTGCCGACGCGTCACCCTGCACCGCGAGGTTGTAGATCGAGCGTGAGGTGAACTGCACCGGATCGTCCATGAGACGCTCAAGTTCGCCGGAGCCATCGCCGCTTTCGATCGTCTCGCGCGTCATGCGAACGATGGCGGTTGCCGAGGCGTACTGCTCCAGGCAGCCACGGCTGCCGCAGCCGCAGGGATGGCCATCAGGGTAGATGTTGAAATGCCCAAGCTCGCCGGCCATGCCCGTCATGCCGTGCCACAGGCGTCCATTGAACACCAGCCCGCCACCCACGCCGGTGCCGAGCGTGTACATGGCCATGTGTTCGACCTGGCGGCCGGCGCCCAGCCACTTCTCGCCCATGGCCGCGACGTTAGCGTCGTTCTCCAGGATGACGTGCGCGTCGAGCTGCTTCTCGATGACCTCGCGCACGGGGAAGTTCGTCCAGTCGGCGAGATTCGGCGAGCGCATCACCCTGCCGGTGGCCATGTCGATGAAGCCCGGCACGCCGATGCCGATGCCGCCGAGCGTGCCCGCGTCTTTGTACTTCGCGCGCACCTGTTCGATGGCGTCGCACATGTCGTGAATGACGAAGTCGCGCCCGCGACTGACTTCGGTGCCGAGCGTCAGCTTTTCGAGGAGCTTGCCGTTGTCGTCCACTGCGGCGATGCGCAGGTTGGTTCCACCCAGATCTACACCGATGGCGAATGTTTGCATGTGTGCCTCGTTCTACATTTTGTCATCACGAGGTCGCCGAGGCGACCGAGGGACCTGCTCTCGTTGCACGGGCGAAGATGATGGTTTATGCGTCCTTGGCGAACCGCGGTCCTTGCCTGCGCCCACAAACTGCAGGTCCCTTGACTTCGGTCGGCACGGCGACCTCCGCTCGGGATGACAAACAATAAAAGCAAAACGCTTATCGGCACGACCAAGGTCGTGCCCTGACGCGAATCTTCGCAAGACTCACGCAGTGCCGGGAGTGATCCTCACCTCTGGCACTTCGGGCAATAGTGACTGCTGCGGCCGGCGATCACAATCCGCTTGATGGGAGTTTCGCATACCAGGCAAGGTTCGCCCTCGCGGCCGTACACGCGATGCTGAAGCTGAAAGAATCCTGCCTCTCCGTCAGCATTCACATAATCACTCACCGAGGAGCCGCCGAGAGCGATCGCTTCGTTCAACACTTCCTTGAGCGCCACATGAAGCCTACGCAAGTCATCGCGTGTGAGCGACGACGCGCGGCGCCGTGGACGAATGCCCGAACGGAACAGCGACTCGTCGGCGTAGATGTTTCCGACTCCGCTCAGCAAGCTTTGATTCAGCAGCGCACTCTTGATCGGTGTCTTGCGCTTACGAAAGAGTTCGACAAAGCGATCGGCCTGTGAGTCGAGAGGCTCGTCACCGGGAGCAGCAAAGCCGGTAGCTGTCTTGTGGTCGAGCCGCACAACCGCCAGCCGGCCAAAGCGCCGCGGATCGACAAAGCGCAGCTCGCGCCCGGACTTCAGCTTGAGCACAGCATGCGTATGCTTCAGCAACTCATCGTTCGGTTTCGCTACCTGCAGTCGGCCGGTCATTCCGAGGTGGACGATCCACTGTCCATGTAAATGAGGCTTGCCTTTGCCGTTGCGGGGAGCCCGTTCCAGATCAAAAACAATGTGTTTGCCTACGCGACGGACGCGGCCGATGCGTGACCGCTCGAGCACGGCGGCGATCTCCTTCGCTGGCGACTTCAGCGGCTCAGGCTTTTCGCCCAGCCAGACGGATTCGATCACGTCGCCGGCAACGCGCTTGTCCAGTCCGCGAGCAACGGTTTCGACCTCGGGAAGCTCAGGCATGAACGACTAGTGTACGGCAGCTTGCAGAAGCGAAATGAGCTGTCAGCTCTCAGCCGTCAGCTATCAGCAAGAGTAAAGAGTAAGCAGCGATTCCCATGAGCCAAAAGCAAAAGGCGAACTTTATTGAGACTGCGAATCTACCGAAAAACGATGGTGCCCTGACCTCGGTGGAAGCGCCGGCCTTCAGGCCGGTGACCGCAATGCCACGGCTTGATGGGCTTTAGCCGTGGAGCTTGCATGTCTCACGCGACCGCGGCTAAAGGCGTCTCCAATGGCGGTTTATTCATCGGCCTGAAGGCCGATGCTTCCACCATAGTCAGGACGGCTCCGGCACCGCCGGCGCTTTCACCCGCTCACGGAGAAATTGCGGCTATCAGCCATCCACGAAGATCTTGCTGATCTCAGCCGGATTGGCGGCTTGAGCGGCGAAGGTAAAGGTCCCGTGCTCACGCATCTCACGCGCAGCGTTTAGAAACGCTCCCAGCGCGGTGCGCTGCAGAGAGCTTCCCACACTGACGCGCCGCACTCCAATCTCTGCTAAATCGGCGAGGCTGAGTTGCACACCACGCAATCCCATCAGCACGTTTACCGGACGATCTACGGAGCGGACCACGCTGACGATGTCTTCCTTGGTTGCGAGTCCCGGAGCATAAAGGACGCCGGCCCCAGCGTCTTGAAATGCCTGCAATCGCGCAATGGTATCAGTCAGATTGGGCCGGCCGTGCAGGTAGTTTTCGGCGCGAGCGGTCAGGGTGAACGGGAAAGACAGCGCGCGTGCTGCTTCAACCGCTGCTTTCACTCTTTCGACCGCAAGCTCCAAGTCGTAGATCGGATCGTCCGCATTTCCGGTCGCATCCTCGATGGAGCCGCCGACGATTCCTGTCTCCGCCGCAAGTCGGATGGTTTCGCCTACGACCTCAGGCGCATCGCCAAAGCCGTTTTCAAGATCGGCGCTGACCGGCAAGGTAGTAGCGCGCGCAATCGCGGTTGCGTTCTCCAAAGTCTCGTCGCGACTGAGGGTGTTGTCGCGCCGGCCGAGGGAGAATGCGTATCCCATGCTGGTCGTCGCCACTGCCTCAAAGCCAAGGTGATCGAGCAACCGGGCGGTGCCGGGATCCCAGGGATTCGGGATTATGAATGTACTGTGGCGTTCGTGCAGCGCGCGGAATTGCTGCCCCTTCTCCGCCTGCGTTGTCTGCGCTATGTGAGATTCAGACCTGTTATTCGTCATGAAGTCATTGTGTTTTGCTTGATGCCACCGCCGATATGATGCCTTGCGTTGCGCGAGGAAGCTTTTAATGTTGAGGCCTTCGTGGAGCGCACACTGGAACCGCGCGAAGTGCTAACAACTTTGCCTTGGCTGCACGCAACCTTGTAAGATGAAGAGTTACACATCCCGTCTTTCCTGAAGATCCCGGTATGTCAGCGCCCGCTCACGAATTGACAGGCGAGTTGTGTGCGAATCTGAGTAGTGGTCTGCGATATTCGTGAGTCGGGGCCGCCGCACCTGGAGCAGCCAATTGAAACCAGCCAAGACAGCCGTTGTCGTCGGAGCGCAATGGGGCGACGAGGGCAAAGGCAAGATCGTTGACGTTCTCTCCGAGCGCTTCAAGGTCGTCGCGCGCTATTCCGGCGGACACAATGCCGGACACACCGTAACCATCCACGGCCAGAAGTTTATCCTGCAGCTCATACCGTGCGGAGTGCTGCGCGAAGGCTGCCGTGGCGTCATCGGCAACGGCGTGGTGCTCGATCCTTTCGCCTTCATGCGCGAGGTCGACGCGTTGCGCGCGCAGGGCGTGAAGGTCGACGGCAATCTGTTCGTCAGCAACCGCGCGCACGTAATTCTGCCCTATCACCGCATGATTGAGCTGGCGGCGGAGAACGCTCCCGGCCGCATTAAGATTGGCACCACCTCGCGCGGCATCGGGCCGACCTACGAGGACAAGATGGCTCGCAGTGGCCTGCGGGTGCAGGACCTGCTCGACAAGGCACTGCTGAAGAAGCACATCGAAAACGCCTGCCACGAGAAGAACACCATCGTGCATGCGCTCTTCAACGCCGAGCCGCTTGACCCCGACAAGATGTACGGCGAGTATGCTGAGATCGCTGACCGCGTCGCTCCGTTTGTGACCGACACCGCACAGTTGCTGAATCATGCAATCGCGAAAGGCGAACCGGTGATGTTCGAGGGCGCGCAGGGAACCATGCTCGACATCGACCACGGCACGTATCCGTTCGTGACCTCATCGAGCGCGACTTCGGGGGGCGCGGTAACCGGGACGGGCGTGCCGCCGAGATCCATCACCACTGTGATTGGCGTGACCAAAGCCTATTGCACGCGCGTTGGCGGCGGGCCGTTTCCCACCGAGCTGCATGGCGATTTGGGTGAAGGCATTCGCAAGAAGGGCAATGAATTCGGCGCTGTCACAGGACGCCCGCGCCGCACGGGATGGATCGACCTACCGCTGCTGCGCTACTCCGGCATGATCAACGGCACGAGTTGGCTGGTGGTGACCAAGCTTGACGTGCTGGATGAACTGACGGAGATTCCGGTGTGCGTGGGCTACAGGATCGACGGGCACGTGACCGAGGAAATTCCGGCGCAGGCCGCGAGCTTCGACAAGATCGAGCCGATTTACAAGAACATGCCGGGATGGCAAAGCAGCACCTTCGGCATCGACAGCTACGACCGGCTGCCGCAGAAGGCGAAGGTATATTTGTCGTTCCTGGAGAAGGAGACGGGTGCCAAGATCGGCATCGTCTCAACCGGG
The DNA here is from genome assembly GCA_963846795.1 of uncultured Acidobacteriaceae bacterium. GTDB lineage: Bacteria > Acidobacteriota > Terriglobia > Terriglobales > Acidobacteriaceae > CAVVDY01. Next base: position 371,163 of record CAWJXJ010000003.1, on the reverse strand, counting down.
CCCGACCGCGAACAGACGGCGGTAAACCCCGAGTTCGCGCAGATGCTCGACGACATCAGCGGAAAGCGATAGGAGATTGCGCGTGGTTGTATTGGCAGTTGTTTGGGTCGCTCGGCCGGGCCACGAAGATGAAGTGGCCAACGTCTTCCGCAAACTCGAAGCCGAATCGCGCCGCGAGCCGGGATGCCTGATGTACATCGTGCATCGGCAGAAGGATCAGCCCGGCCGCTTCTTCATCTATGAGCAGTACAAAGACGACGCTGCTTTACAGGCACATCGTGAGTCGCTGCACTTTCAGCACTACGCGGTGACGGGCCTGGCGAACATCGCTGACCGTGTGATGGGGGAGTTGTATCAGCCGCTGACGTCCGAATAGGACGACTACTCCAGCGCCCTGCGAATCGCCGCTCGCGCCAGTATGCGCGTCGAGTCGAGCGTCGGCAACGGCGAACTGCTGTCATCGACAATCAGCGGGATTTCGGTGCAACCGAGTACCACAGCGTCGCAGCCCTGATTGCTCATCCTGCCGATTACTTCGCGCAAGTAGCTGCGCGAGGCATCGGTGAAGATGCCGTTCACCAGCTCGTCAAAGATAATCTGGTCGATGCGCGCGCGTTCTTCGACATTAGGAACCACGTATTCGATGCCGGCGGCCGTGAGCTTCTGCGGATAGACCGTTCCCTCCATCGTGTACTTGGTGCCGGTAATGCCGAGCTTTCGGAAGCCGCGCTGGTTTGCGACCTTCGCGACTTCTTCGACGATGTGCAGCCAGGGCAGGGGAGAGTTCAGGGCGACGAGATCAAAGGCGTGGTGAATCGTGTTGTCGGGGCAGATCAGGAAGTCGGCACCGCAGGCCTTGAGCTTGTTGGCCGATGACAGCATGAGGTTGGCGACACCGCGCCAATCGCCCGCGTAGATGCAGTCCATGTAGTCGGCCAGGCAATTGGTGTGCATCGAGACTTCAGGATGGCGATGGCGGCCCATCAGCGCAGGCGCTTCATCGCAGATAGTGCGATAGCAGAGTGCGGCCCCTTCGGCACTGCAGGCGACGATTCCGATGTGCATGGGCATGGGCTTTGAAGGGGCACGCCTTCAGGCGTGCCGTGATCGCTCTCTATCCTCCTGTCATCCTGAGCGAAGCGAAGGACCTGTTTTTCGTCGTACCGGCACCAGTTTCCGGAGACAACCAATTGTTCCGACTTAGGGAACACCGCAATTGTGAGATCTCGACACTGCTCACGAAAGCAGGTCCTTCGCTTCGCTCAGGATGACAGACCAACTTAGTATGCCCCCTGGAACAAACGACGCCCGAAATGAATTCTCCGCCACCTGCCGCAGTTCGTCGTCGCTGAAGCCGAAGACCTGTTGTGCGATCTGGTACTCGCGGTTCAGCGTAGTGTGGAACATCTCGGGATCGTCGGTGTTCAGCGTGACCAGCACGCCGGCATCGAAGAGCTTGCGCACGGGATGTTGTTCTAACGAACTGCAGCATCCGGTGAGCACGTTGCTCGAGATGCAGACCTCAACCGGAACCTGGTGCTCGGCAAGGTAGCGAACCAGTTCTGGGTCTTCGATGGCGTGCAGGCCGTGGCCGATGCGGTCGGCCTTGAGTTCCCGCAAGGCTCCCCAGATCGACTCAGGACCGACGCTCTCGCCCGCGTGTACGGTGAGCCGCAGGCCATTGTCGCGCGCCAGATCGTAGAACTGGCGGAACTGCTCGGGCGGGCCTTTCCGCTCATCACCGCCAAGTCCGATGCCCACGACGTTGCGGTCTTTCAGGTGGATGGCTTGGTCGACAACATACTTTGCCTGCTCGATGCCGAAGTGCCGCGCGGCGTCAAATATCCACAAGACGGTCACGCCGAAGTCACGCTGGCCGCGTTCGCGTCCGCGTTCAAGACCTTCGAAGAGGGGAGAAAAGTCGCCACCTCGCCAGTACACCACGCCGACCGACACATAGACCTCGGCGTGGCGGACGTTCTGTTCCGCCAGCTTCCGCATCATGCGATGGGTGACGAGTTCGTAGTCGTCGGCGGTACGTAGGCGCTCGGTGACAGCTTTGAAGGCCAACAGAAATCCGGTGAAGCTCGTGTAATTGAAAAGCTCACGCGCTTCCTCTTCGGTGAAGACGCGTCCGCTATCGGCGATGTTGGTGTAGCGGTTGTTTTCCGTGGTAACGGCGTCGGATGGCGGCGGCTCAACTCTGACAATGTGGCAGGGTCGACCGTGCCTTCCAGATGCAGATGCAACTCGGCCTTGGGTAGGAAGCGGATGAAATCGGTGGGAGGATTGAGCGTGAGCATTGACTAAGTTGGTGGGTGGAGCACGCCTTCAGGCGTGCATGATCGCATCTTTCATTTTGTCATCACGAGGTCGCCGCGGCGACCGAGGGATCTGCTCCTTGTCTCGTCGCGCCAAGATCGTGGTTTTGGCGCCGTTCTTCATACTGGCTAACGCAGCGTTCTCTGGCCAGGGCACAAACTGCAGATCCCTCGACTCCTCCTCCTCGGCTGCGCTCGGGGTCGTCGCTCGGGATGACACAAGTAAAGAGCAAACGCCGGCGCAGCTGAAGCCGCGCCCCTTCAAACCCACCCTGTCCGCGCCCCTTCAAATTCAGTTTACCGGCTGTCGCCACTCGACCCTGCTGCCTTCCGCTCCTCCGGGCTGAACTCGCTGTGATGACGGCTGTAGAGCGAATAGACCGTCAATCCGATGACGAGCCAGGCGAAGAAGCGCAGCCAAGTCAGGATCGGCAGGCCCGCCATCAGCAGCACACAAAACACGACGCTCAGGATTGGCGCGGTGAGGCCGCCGGGCGCGCGGAATCCGCGACGCCGCTCGGGCTGCTTGTGGCGCAGGATGATCACGCCAATCGATACCAGCACAAAGGCGAACAGCGTGCCAATGTTCGACAGGTCGGCCAGTGTACCGATATCAAGTATGCCGCCAGGAATGCCGACTAGAAATCCTGCAATCCAGGTCGCGGTTGAAGGCGTGCGAAATTTCGGATGCACAAAGCTGAACAGCTTCGGCAACAGGCCGTCGCGCGACATGGCGAACCAGACGCGCGCCTGTCCAAGCTGAAAGACCAGCAGTGACGAGATCATGCCCATCATGGCGCCAAAGAGCACGGCGAGCCGCGTCCAGTGCAGGGTCTGCGAACCGGTGAGCACGGTGAGCTTCTTCATGCTGTTGACGACCGGCGCCGCGTCATCGACCAGCGTTGACCAGTTCACGATCCCGGTAAGCACGACGGCCACAGCGATGTAGAGCACCGTGCACACGACCAGCGTCGCGATGATACCGATGGGCAAATCGCGCTGCGGATTTTTCGCTTCCTCTGCAGCGGTCGAGACCGAATCGAAGCCGATGTAGGTAAAGAAAATGATCGACCCGCCGGTGAGTACGCCCGACCATCCTTCGGGAATGAAGGGATGGTAGTTCGAGGGACGAATGAAATGTGCGCCGACAATAACGAACGCCAGGATGGCGGAGATCTTCAGGATCACCATCACGTTGTTCGCCTCAGCCGACTCACGAATGCCGCGTACCAGCACGACGGTCAGCAGCATCACGATCACAAACGCCGGAAGGTTGAATCCGAAGTGCAATCCTGGCGCGTAGAGCACGTTGCCCTTGAGATCGGTCATGCCGCTGGGGAGATAAGCGGGCGTGATCCAGCGCAACGCCGGATGCCAGCCGAACCAGTCGAACGCGTCAACCAGGTGCGCCGCGAAGCCCACGCTCACCGCCATGTTGCTGACCGCGTATTCGAGGATGAGGTCCCAGCCGATGATCCAGGCGATGAGCTCGCCCATGGTGGCGTAGGTATACGTATAGGCGCTGCCGGCGATGGGGATCATCGACGCTAGCTCGGCGTAGCACAGCCCGGTGAACCCGCAGACGATGGCGACCAGGATGAGCGACAGCGCCAGTGCGGGGCCAGCTCCCGGACGGCCGAGCGTCGCCGAGTGATGCACGATGTAGTCCAGCAGCGGCGCGTTCAGGATGGACGAGGTGTCGAACTTCTGCCCAGCGATGGCGGTGCCGACGACGGTGAAAATGCCGGAGCCGATGACCGCTCCGATGCCCAGCGCGGTGAGCGACCACGGGCCGAGCGTCTTCTTGAGCCGATGCTCGGGCTCCTCCGATTCGGAGATCAGCTTGTCGATGGACTTGCAGCAGAACAGTTGGTTCGGCAGATCAGTGCTCCGGAACGCGGGATGAATTCAAGATTCAAACAGATGGAGGGCCGGGGAGCAAGTGGGAGAGGAGGAAACCGCCGGATTTGCGCTGATCTCGCGGATATAAAAAAACCGCCACATCACAAGTCTGAGACCTCCGTTTCCATTCTTATCCGCGTTCTTCCGCGTTATCCGCGGTTGCGTTCTTCCGATCCGTGTTCATCCGTGTAAATCCGTGGTTGATTCATTTCCCCGGCGCCAGCGTCTCCTCGAAGTGGTCGTCGATCAGGTGAAACAAGTGTGTTCGCGCTTCTTTGCCGGCGATGCCATGCGTCTTGCGCGGATAGATCATCAGCTCGAACTGCTTGCCTGAATTGATGAAGGCGTTCACCATCTGCACCGTGTTCTGGAAGTGCACGTTGTCGTCGCTGGTGCCGTGTATCTCGAGCAAATTGCCCTTCAAGTCGGCGGCGACGTTTACCGGAGAACTCTTCATATACGCTTCTGCGTTGTCTTTCGGCAGGCCCATGTAGCGCTCGGTGTAAATCGAGTCGTACAACCGCCAGTCGGTGACCGGGGCCACGGCAACGCCCGACTTGAACATATCAGTGTGGGTCATGGTGTAAAGCGTGAAGTATCCGCCGTAGCTCCATCCCCAAAAGCCCAGGCGGTTGCCGTCGATCTGCGGGAATTGCCGTAGGGCCTGCTTCACGGCCGTTATCTGATCGGCAAGCTCATTCGTCCCTAGGTTGTGGCGCAGGGTTGCGGCGAACGCTTTGCCGCGACCGGCCATGCCACGATTATCGACGTGCAGCACGGCGAATCCCTGGCGCGCCAGGATGCAGTCGAAGTAATAGCTCAGGCCACCCCATGCATCGCGAACCGTCTGCACTCCGGGGCCGCCGTAAGGATTTACGATCATGGGAGCCTTACCGTTGGCCATCATTGGCCCACCGCTCGGAAGCAGAATGGTGCCTAGCAGCTTGGTCGTGCCATCGGCCGCGGTGAACTCCACTTTCTTCGGTACGGGCAGGTTGTACTGCTCAAGGCCGCGCGGCTTCCAGAACGCGCTGCACTCGCCGCCGACGTTGCAGAACGAGAGGCTGGCCGGCGCAGTCAGCGAAGAATAGGTGTCGACGTAGTACTTCGCGTTGGCCGGATCGAAAGTTGCGGTGTGCACGCCGTCTTGCTTCGAGACGCGATGCAAGTTCTTGCCGTCAAGACCAACGGCATAAACGTTCGCCTGCCGCCAGTCGTCTTCGTTCGCGGTGAAGTACACGAGGCCATGTTGTTCGTCGACACCATTGATGTTCTCGACGTTCCACTCGCCATGCGTTACCTGTGTGACCAGCTTCGCCGCTTCCGACAGAGGATTCTGATTGTCGAACTGATACAGATAGAGGTGGTAGTACCCGTCGCGCCAACTCGTCCACAGGTAACGATCGCCGGATTGCAGGATGTGAAACTCGTTATCGGAGTGTTCCATGTCAATCCAGATATCGCTACTCTCGCTCATCATGAGCTGCGACTTGCCGCTCTTCACGTCAATAAAGTACAGGTCGAGCCGGTCCTGCGCGCGATTGAGCGCCATCGCCCAGACAATGCCGGGCCGCACCCATCCGAAGCGAGGCAGGTAGACATTGGTATCGCCGCCAAGCGGAACGCCACTGTTGCCTCCGCCGGCGGAGAGCCACTTCACTTTTCCGCCGCCCGCGCCTACGATACCCAGCCGCACCTCCGGATTGGCATCTCCCGGCTGCGGATACTTCTGCTGATCAACCGTGGAGTGCACGGGAATCCAGTCAGTGATGGGATAGTCCGGCACCTGCTTCTCGTTCATCTGCAGGAAGGCGATTTGTTTGCCGTCGGGCGACCAGAAATAATTGCTGCGGACGTTGAGCTCTTCCTCGTACACCCAGTCAACTTCGCCATTGAGCAGGTTCGAATCGTCGTCGCGGGTTAGTGCGTCTTCCCGGCCTCCGCTGACATCGCGGGTATACAGGTTGTGCTTGCGTACGTAGGCGATACGGGTTCCGTCTGGCGAAAATTTCGGATCCTCAGTCGCATCGTTGCTTGAGGTCACTTGTACTGCGGTGCCGTTGTCGAGGTTGTAGAGCCAAAGCTGCCCCCTGGAGTCGAAGAGCAACTTCTTCGAGTCGGGAGACCAATGGTAGGCAGCGACCGAGTAGCGCTGCGCCGCTTCTTTCTGGCGCTCGTCTTTGATGGAGCTGATGGGAGGCGCCAGCAACGTCAACTTCTCCCGCGCCACCAGTACGGCCGGCTGAGGATGGTTGGCGTCCACGTAGTACAGCGCCCCTTTCTCGCCGCTGTCATCGCGCTGCACGAATGCCACGCGCGAACCGTCGGGCGCCCACTTGATCGACTCCGGCGCGCGGCCCAGCAGGCCTCCTTCGGCATAGATGTCCTCGATAGTCAGCTCATGCGCTTGGGTTTGAGCCGGAGCAGAGGATGGCGTTGCATTTTGTGCCGATGCGAGATTGAAGAATGATGAGAGACAACAGACGGCTGCCAGGACCCGAGATGTCACACGCGCTCCCTAAAGCAGAGATGGAAGCGAGAAGTTTATATCACGGAGTGGGATTTGAAACGTTCGGTCCGCGTGGATTGTCATCCTGAACGAAGTGAAGGACCTGTTCTCGCTGGCGGATCGATGCTGATTGCTTTCGGCGCAAGCCTCACAACGAGAGGCGATCGGTTCGCCGGCGCACGAAACAGCAGGTCCTTCGCTACGCTCAGGATGACAAAAGAAAGAACGTGGGGAAGTGTCTAGCGCGTGACCTGATAAATCCGCAGCATCTCGACGACGACGACAAAGATTCCGATGCTGAAGTAGATGGTCCGAAAGGTTTCTGATTTCGGAACTCGCGGCAAGGGAATGCCGCGCTCGCGAGAGGCCAGGACGAGCGAATGTTCGCACTCGAATATGAAATCGGCGATGGGGCGGTGCAGGGCCGCAAGCAGCAGGCCCAAAAACAGCCGGGCGATTTCCAGGGACATGGTGGTTTCATGCTAACCGTCGTTCTCTGGACCGCTCAATACACCGAACACCTTAGTCCCAAGGTTGCGAAGGGCCGATTCACCACGGAGTCACCGAGGACACGGAGTTCCTGAGGCTCATTTGCTTGAGGTTTTCAGTTTGCGGTACCTGAAGGAACACTGTGCTCGTTTGAGAGGGTGTCACCTACCAGACGCGATCCAGACCCTAATTCCTCCGTGTCCTCCGTGTCTCTGTGGTGAACACCTTCGACTCCTTGCTGCGTGCTAGAATTTATGCAGGTTCCCACCTATTGCTGATGAATTCTGACCTGGAAAAATTGATCGACCTGCAACAGGTCGACGCCCGAATTGCAGTTTTGCGCGCCGAAGTCGCCGCCCTTCCCAAACATGTACACGAGATCGAGGCCAAGCTAGCCGGCTCGAAAGCCAAAGTCGAGGCCGCGCAGGCCGCCATGAAGGCCGACGAAACGTCGAAGCGCAAGCACGAAGGCGATATTCAGGACCAGCAGCAGAAGATCAGCAAATACCGCGACCAGTCGCTCCACGTGAAGACCAATCACGAATATAAAGCGCTGATGGACGAGATCAAGTTTGCGGAGGAGAAGATTGACGTTTCCGAGGACAAGATCCTCGAGATCATGGTCGCCGCCGATACGCGCAAAGAGGCAATGAAGAAGGCCGAGACCATGCTCAAGGCCGACACGGCCGAGAACGAGAAAGAGAAAGAAGTCGCGCGCCAGCGTACTGCCGAAGACGAGAAGGAACTGGCCGAACTGGGTGCGCACAGACAGCAGTTGCGCAACGGAATTTCGGAAGATTCGCTGCGGCATTACGATCGCGTGTTGAAGCTGCGCGGGTCGGCACTGTCGGCGGTGCACGAAGATCAGATGTGCTCGGCCTGCCGGATTCTGTTGCGGCCTCAGGTATTCCAGGAAGTGATGGCCAACGAACAGTTCATCGCCTGCGACTATTGCAGCCGGATCCTGTACTTCGTTCCTCCTCCGCCGAAGCCTGAAGATGCGAAGGAAGGAAAGAACCAGGAGGCGGCGCAATCGGCCTCAGGTGAATCGCCTTCAGAGAATGCGTCGGAAATGACTCCGCCCGCCCAGGGCGAAGCCGCCGCGCATTGAATCGTTTCATCCCCGCCTTCTTTGACTCAACCGGCCACTTTTGATTTGTCATCACGAGTGCCATCCTTTGGCGCGAGGGATCTGTTCTCGCTTCATTCGGGAAAGGTTGGCGCGTTGCTTTGATGTGCGGCCCAAAAACCGTTGAGGTGATATTGTCACCTCGTGGGCGATATCTTCGCTGCACATAAGAGATCAGATCCCTCACCCGCCGCAGCGGGTTCGTGATGACAAACAAAAGAGAAAAGTCGGCAGCTTCGAGTGCTCCATCTGTTACGAGCGCTGGCCACTCTGTCGCCGTCTCCCCTCGCGGCGCGACTCGCGTGCGGGCGGGACACTTGTGGGTTTATCGCTCCGATCTGGCGAACGATGCAGACGCGCCTCCGGGCTCTCTGGTGCGCGTCGTTGACGAGCGCGGACGCAAGCTGGGCTCGGCGCTCTACAGCAGTGCGTCGCAAATCGCTATCCGGATGATTTCTCCGGACGAGATCAGCGAGGCTGACCTGCCGAACCTAATCGCCAAACGTATCGATGCGGCGGTTGAGTTTCGCCGCCAAGTCGCTCACAACACCGATTCCTACCGCGTCATCTTCAGCGAGGCGGACCTGCTGCCCGGCCTCATTGTCGACAGGTACAACGACGTGCTTTCGCTGCAGATGCTCACCCAGGCCTTCGACCGCAGCGACCTGCGCGCAATCGTGGTCGACTGCTTGAGCCGCCACTTTCCGCACGCCAGCATTCTCGAACGCGTCGATGCACGCATTCGCGAATTGGAGCAACTACCCCAGAGAGACCCGCAACTGCTGAGCGGCGAGCGATCGAATACCGTCTTTACCGTTAACGGCGTTCGGTTCCATTACGACGGCTTGAGCGGACAGAAGACGGGTGCCTTCCTCGATCAGCGCGAGAATTACGCTGCCGCCGCCCGATGGGCGCATGGGGAAGCGCTCGACTGTTTTACTTATCAGGGTGGGTTCGCCTTGCATCTGGCGCGCGTGTGCGACAGCGTCACGGCACTCGATAGCTCTCGCGCGGCGCTCGAAGTGGCAGAGCAGAACGAGGCGCTCAACCAGTCCGAGCATCGTTGCGGCGAAATTGAGTGGATCGAAGCCAACGCGTTTGATCTGCTGAAGGATTACGCCACTGCCGGCCGCCAATACGACACCATCGTCCTCGATCCGCCGGCCTTCGCTAAGACGAAGCGCGTCGTCCCCACGGCGCTGAAGGGCTACAAGGAGCTGAACCTGCGCGCGCTCAAGATGCTGCGGCCCGGGGGGACGCTCGTTACCTGCTCCTGCTCGTTTCACGTCAGCGAAGGCGAGTTCCTGGAGATGCTGGGCTCTGCCGCGGCCGACGCTGGCCGCCGCGTCCGCGTGCTGGAGAATCGCGGCGCATCGGCGGATCACCCGGTTCTGCTCAACGTCCCGGAGACGGCGTATTTGAAGTGCGTAATCTGCCGCGTGCTGTAGGCACCATCCAGTAGACGTGAACACCCTCCCAGATGGCATGACATTTCCGGCAGCGATAGGTGGAAGCCCCAACGCCTTCAGGCGAGGGAAATGAGCTCTAACGAAGAGAGGCTTCAGCAGTGGGATTCCGCCAGCGCCGACAAAAGCAGGTGTTGGATGACCGACGCTGAAGCGCAAATGCAAGAGAGATTTCGTTACCCTCGCAGGAATGCGGGGGCTTCCACCCCAAAGGAATGGGGCCTCCCGTCCCAACCTCTTGATTCCGCGCCAAATCCAGTCCTTGACATATCGCAGATTGCTATAGCATAATTGCAATCCGTAATATGAAGCTCGGTGAAAAACTTCGTTACCTGCGGCTGGTTGAGGGCACGCTGCGCGGCTCGGATGGCGAGATGACGCAGCAGGACCTGGCCCGGGCCATGAAAAAAGAAATCGGGCGCGGGCTCAGCCAGTCGTACCTGTCGCAGATCGAGAGTGGCGCGCGTCCGCACCTGACCAACGACACCCGCATGTTGCTGGCGCGGTTTTTCAAGGTGCATCCCGGGTATCTGGTCGATGACCCCGAGGGCTATCACACCGAATTGCTCAGCGACTTGCGCGCCACGGAAGACCGTCTCGACCTCATGCTGATCAACGGGGCGGAGCAGTTTGCCAATGACGCGGAGCTGAGTGAGGCGCTGTTGGAGATCGCGCGCTACTCCGACACCCGCAGGGCGGTGGTGCTGCTCGGGGCTATTTTGCAGGCTCCGGGGCTGCTGGAGCGCCTCATCGAGGTCTTGAAGCCGGGAGCAAATGCCGCGCAGCCGCACGACAAGTCGCGCAAAGCGGGCGCAAGGCGCGGCGCGGGAGCAAGCCTATGACGTGGGCAATGTTCTATCTGACATGCTTTCTGCTGGGGGTCACGCTGAGTGTGTTGTCGTTTCTCAGCGGAAGTTTGCATCTGCCGCACTTCCATCTGCACCTTCCGCACGTGCACCTGGGAGCTAATGCCGGCGGTGCTCACGCGGGCGGGCACGGCGACAGCATGTCGGTCGTGAACTTCGGCACGCTCTGCGCCTTCCTGGCGTGGTTCGGCGGCACCGGATATCTGCTGACGCGTTATTCCACGCTGGTTGTCACGGTGGTTGCCACGCTGTCGTTCATTGCTGGCGTGTTCGGTGCAGCGATCGTGTTTTGGTTTGTCGCCAAGGTGCTCCTGGCGCACGAGCACGAACTCGATCCAGCGGACTACGACAGAGTGGGAGTGCTGGGAAAGGTTACCAGCTCGATCCGCGCAGGTGGCACTGGGGAGATTGTGTTTTCACAAGAGGGCACACGCAACACTTGTGGTGCGCGCAGCGAGAGCGGCGAGGCTTTGCCGAAAGGAACGGAAGTAGTGGTGACCCGCTATGAGCACGGCATCGCGTATGTGCAGCGCTGGGATGAGTTGGCCGGCGAGGGGAAGGCGGCGGGCAATTAGCTCTTGGCTCCTGGCTTTTGGCTCTTGGCAAAGGTGACACGCGAACTTTGAACTCGGAGAGCTGAAGCCAAGAGCTAACAGCCAACAGCCAAGAGCGGAAGTCGAGTGAGCGAAAGCGAGCAGTCAATGAAGAACACCATGAGTTTGGCATTCGCAGTTGTTTTAGGTGGAGGGATCGGCAGCGCGCTGGGAGCGGCCTTTCATCAGGTCGCGACCGGATTGGCGATCGGCGTCGCCGCTGGAATTCTCGCGGCGGCTCTGGAGTTGCGGACCGGATTCGGTCGGCGAAAGACGAGTTGTTAACTGGAGATTCTTATGGTTGATCTTGATGTCTCAGAAGGGAAGCTGCTGGTGAGTGTGCGGGGAGCCGACAAAGTATGGGCCCTCAAGAGCTCGCTTGAGATTCCGCTCGAGCACATAACCAGCATTCGAACGGATCCCACGATCGCGAAGGGCTGGTGGCATGGGTTGAAGTCTCCCGGAACGCACGTTCCGGGAGTGATAACTGCCGGCACCTACTACACAAGACACCAGAAAACTTTTTGGGACATACACAATCCAGATCGCGCGATTGTGATTGAGCTTCGCGATGAGTCCTACGATCGGCTGGTTGTAGAAGTCGCCGATCCGGAATCGGCAATCGCACTGATTGAGAGCGTATCGGGTAATGATTAGGCATCGACGCAAGCGGCAGTTGACATTGGACGAACTGCGGGTCCCTCGGCTCCGCTCGGGATGATACAGGGTTTTAGCTGACGGCTGATAGCCGACAGCTTCGAACGGTTTCGCTGATGGCTGACGGCTGACAGCTGACAGCTTGGGTTCTAGCTGGTAGCTGGCGGCTGGTAGCCGGCAGCTCCAAAGGAGGCATATGGGTTTACACATTCCAACGGACGTGGTGGTGATCGTGTGGTCGGTGGTTGCGGCGACGGTGCTCATCATCGCAGTGTTTACGCGGTTATACCGCAAGGCCGGACCGAACGAGGCGCTCGTGGTCTATGGCATTCGCGGGCCGCGCATCATCAAGGGGCACGGCACCGTAATTCTGCCCATGGTGGAGAACTGCCGCGAGCTCTCGCTGGAGTTGATGTCGTTCGACGTGGCTCCGCAGCAAGACCTCTACACCAAGCAGGGTGTTGCGGTGACGGTCGAGGCAGTGGCGCAGATCAAGGTGAAAAGCGATCCGGAGTCGATTCTGACGGCGTCGGAGCAGTTTCTCACCAAGACGCCGCCGCAGCGTGAGGCGCTGATTCGCCTGGTGATGGAAGGACACTTGCGCGGCATCATCGGCCAGCTCACGGTGGAAGAGATCGTGAAGCAGCCGGAGATGGTAGCCGATCGCATGCGCTCCACCTGCGCCGATGACATGAACAAGATGGGCCTCGAGGTGATTTCGTTCACCATCAAGGAAGTTCGCGACAAGAACGAATACATCGCAAATATGGGTCGGCCGGATGTCGCGCGCATCAAGCGTGATGCCGACGTAGCGACTGCTGAAGCCGAGCGTGACACTGCGATCAGGCGGGCGCTGGCGTTGCGCGAATCCGCTGTGGCCAAGGCGCAGGCCGACCAGGAACGTGTGGCTGCCGAAACCGCGTCGCTCGCCAAACAGGCGGAGGCGCAGCGCGATTTGGAGGTGAAGAAAGCGACGTACACCGAATTGGTGAAGCGCCAGCAAGCGCAGGCTGACAAGGCGTACGAGATCCAGACTAACGTGATGCAGCAGCAGGTCACGGCGGAGGCGGTGAAGATTCAGCAGGTGGAGAAGGAGCAGCAGGTCAAGGTGCAGGAAGCCGAAATTCTGCGCCGCGAGAAAGAGCTTATCGCCACCGTACTGAAGGGCGCAGAGATCGAGCGTCAACGCATTCAGACGCTGGCCGAAGCCGAGCGCCAGAAGACGATGGTCGAAGCCGACGGCCGGGCCAGCGCTATTCGCGCGCAGGGCGAAGCCGAAGCCGAGATCATCTTCAAGAAGGGCGATGCCGAGGCGCGCGCCATGAACGTGAAGGCCGAGGCCTATCAGGAGTACAACCAGGCCGCAGTTGTCGACAAACTGATCACCAGCTTGCCGGAGGTGGTGAGGGCGCTCGCCAGTCCACTGGCGAACGTCGACAAGATAACCATCGTGTCGACCGGCAACGGCGATGCCGCCGGCATGAACAAAGTGACGGGCGACATCACGAAGATCGCCGCGCAGGTTCCGGCGCTGTTTGAGGCACTGTCGGGAATGCAGATGAGCGAACTGTTTGGCAAGATCCGGACCATTGGCGAGAAGTCGCCACGGCCAGATGAACTGCCACCGGCAGATGAGAAGGGAAAGGCTGCGGGAGCGGGGAGTTAGGCAAGTGGATAGTGGGTAGTGGTTAGTGGATAGAAAAAGCTCCCACTCATCCGAAAAACGCGGATGAGTGGGGCACCCGAACGGCATGGGCGGGAATAGAGGTCCTTCGACTACGTTCGGTCGCTGCGCGACCTCACTCCGCTCAGGATGACAACCATATTTGCTGGTAGCTGGTGGCCTTTGGCTGGCGGCTGAAAGCTGGCAGCTTGGGTCTTGCCAACAGCGAATAGCGAATAGCGAAAGGCGGCAGTTCAATGGCATTACTAGATCGAGTAGCAACGTTGGTACGGGCGAATCTGAATGATCTGATCGACAAGGCCGAGAATCCCGAGAAGATGTTGAAGCAGGTGATTCTCGACATGGAGAACCAGTTCCTGCAAGTCAAGACGCAGGTAGCGATCGCATTGGCTGACCTGCATCTGCTGGAAAAGAAGAAGAAAGAGAACGCCGAGAAGCATGGCGAATGGATGCGCAAGGCGGAGTTGGCCGTGGCGAAGCACGATGACGAACTCGCGCGTGCGGCGCTCGAGCGTGCTCTGAGTTTTCAGCAGATGACGGAGAACTTCGAGCAGCAGACTGCCGATCAGGAAGTGCAGGTCGAGTCGCTGAAGGGAGCACTGAAGCGCCTGGAGTTGAAGCTGGCAGAGGCGCGCAGCAAGGCCGATATGCTGATTGCGCAGCATCGCCGTTCACGCGCGGCGCACAAGGCGGCGAACGCCGAACTCACTCCCACGGGCGAGAACCGCACGTTTGATCGCATGAAGTCGACCGTGTCGCGCGAGGAGGCGATCGGCAAAGCCAAGACAGAGCTTCTCGGCGAGGACGTCGAAGCTCGTCTGCACAAACTGGAGCGCGATGAGAAGATCGACACGCTCTTGCAGGAGTTGAAGCAGCGTAAGCAGTTGTCGGCCTAACCGAGGAGTAAGAGCGTTGTTTGGGATTTTGGTGGAAGCCCCCGCATTTATGCGGGGGATGAATGCGCCCAAAAAAAAGGGGCTTAAGCCCTGGGACCACCGGCATTGACATTTGCACGGGATAAGTTGAAACAGACCCGGCGCTGAAGCGCTTTGTTTACGATGTGCTTCTATTCCCCCGCATAAATGCGGGGGCTTCCACCGGGGAACAGGCCGGTCATCAAGTCCGATTGATCATCTCCGATACCGAAACGAACTCGCGGCCCTGGCCACGACATCGCCGCACCACCATGTCTGTCGCTTCGACCGAATGGAGGCGGTCGGCGCCCATCTTGATATGTCCGCCGTCGTGCAGAAGGATGACGTCACCGCCGCGCATCTGGCGCTCCACGTGAGCCAGGATGCGCTCGGGCGTTGTCGGCTTCCAGTCGTAACAGGTCACGTTCCACATGACGGGTGTGAGTCCGAGCTTGCGGATCACGCGCAGCGTCAGCGGGGTGCGCGCGCCAAATGGCGGTCGCATGAGCGTGCATCGGTAGCCCGTGGTATCGAAGATGATCTGCTGCGTACGCTCGATCTGGGAGCGCACCTCGGACGGCGAAGCGAAGATTAAATTCGGATGGTCCCACGTATGAATGCCGAGCTCGTGACCGAGCGCTACCATCTCACGCGCGATCTCTGGCTTTTCGGCGACGAACTTTCCCAGCACGAAGAAAGTCGCTTTCGCCGAGTGGCGATCGAGCACGTCAAGCAGGCGCAGCGTCCAGGGATCATTGGGGCCATCGTCATAAGTGAGGGCCAGCTCACGCGAGCCGGGTCGCCCGCTAACGAAGGTTTTGCCCCAGACCTGCGAGCTCGGCCAGTAGCACTGGAATCCGGCCCAGGTGGCGGCTCCAGCGATTGCCGCGCCGGCGATGATGGCGTTGCGCATCTCTGCCGATTGTAGCTGGCGCGGAACAGGATTTTTCACCACGCAGACACGGAGGACACGGAGTAAGAAAAGGCAGGCCTATTTCAAAGATTGGCTGATGCACGGCTTCATTCCTGCCCAGCCTGATACCAGCCCACGTGCTCGGAAGCTGCTGAGGCGCAAGCGTTCGATTGGGAGGGGATTCGAAGACCCAATCCTCCTCCGTGCCTCCGTGGTGAACTGCTTTTTCGTCCGGTGGAAATCTCGTCATTGCCACAGGCACCGGGGAGATTTATTCTCGAAACGGCTGCTCTCCTTCTCATGGCGAACCTGTTTGAACCACCGCATTACATTGCGATCGAAGGCCCGATACGAGTCGGCAAGACAACGCTGTGCAAGGTAATTGCCGAGACGCTACACGCGCAGCGCATCAGCGAGCCGGACCAGAATCCGTTTCTGAACGCGTTTTACAAAGGTGAGAGAGGCGCGGCCTTTCAGACGCAAATGGCGTTCCTCATGGCGCGCTACGAGCAACTGGCGAACCCGGAGTTGAAGCGCTCAGGCAGAATCGTGGTTGCGGACTACATTTTCGAGAAGGACAAGCTGTTTGCCTGCCTCAATCTGAACGACGCCGAACTGGGCGTCTACAGCCGCTATTATGACTTGTTTCGTCAGAACGTCCCAACGCCCGATCTTGTGATTTATCTGCAGGCAACGCCGGAAGTGCTAAAGAAACGGTTGAAGAAGAGAAACGCTCCCGGCGAGAAGGCCATCAGCGATGATTACCTGGAAGAAGTCATCAAGGCCTACGAGCATTTCTTCTTTCACTACACGTCGTCAGACCTGCTGATCGTCAATACGTCGGAGATCGATTTCGTCGAACGCAGCGAAGATCTGCAAGCTCTGCTGCGGCGCGTCAGCGAACCCATTCGCGGTACGCAGTATTTCCTGCCGCTAGGAGCCGACGAGAGCGCGGCCGGCGCCTAGCTCTCATTCCGCACCTCCTGTCACTCTGAACAGAGCGTCCAAGGTTGCCTGCTTGACAACGGATCATAGGCAACAACCGTTGCCGTTTTCTGCGACACAAACTCACGTTTACTTCTTGCATCTATCTTCCCGACATGGGCAGAGCTCATGACAAGGAGGTTGATTTGGTTCAAGCGTGCACGAAGTTCAAGGCCATGGCTCTCGTGGCGGCCGCCTTCGCGGCTGTACTGATACTCGGAGCCTGTAACAACAATCCGCAGCATCCGGATGTAAAGGACGCGGTGGACACCGCGATGACCCGGCACGACCTGGGTGTGGTGAAGGTCTCTCAGGACCGGGACAAAGGCGTGCTGACCCTCTCAGGCGATGTCGAGACACCCGACAAGAAGTCCGAAGCCGAGAGCGTTGCGAAAGACGCCGCGCCGGGCTACACCATCGCCAATGAGATTGGAGTTCGCCCGGTTGGCGACGAGAGCCAGGCGAAGGCGGTAGACTCGAGCCTGGACGATGGCATCGAGAACAACTACAAGGCAGCCATCAAGGAGCACAAGGACCTCGACGACCAGAGCATCCATTACGATGCCCAGAATGGCACCCTGGTGCTGAAAGGTAGCGTGAAGACAGTGGCTCAGAAGAGGGAAGCCGCCCTTCTGGCCAAGAACACGCCCAATGTGAAGGATGTCATCGACGAGATTGAAGTGAAGCCTGACAAGCACTCGACTGCGGACTGATTATCGTGAGACAGGGGCGGGATAGTGCAAGTCGCGACGGACTGTAGACGAATTCACATCCCGCCGTCTCGGCGTTAACAACGATAATGGAAGCGCCGGTGGCCTGCTGCTATTCGGTTGCTAGGCGACTGCTGCTGTGGCGCGGATCTGCTTGTGCCAAGTCACCTGCTCAACCGGTCCAACCAGGAACGCCCAGGTTAGAGTGCCCCCCAGGGCAACGGCCGTGACGATGGCGAAAGGCAAATAGAAGTGGCCCGTACGTGCAACCACAAGTCCGGTGAGTGCCGGAGCTACAACTCCTGCCAGATTGCCCACGAAGTTCTGGAAGCCTGTCCAGCGCCCGGCAGCCTGCGGCCCCGCCAATGTTTGAGTGATGGCCCAGGTATTCGAAGAGGAAACGCCAAAGGAAATCACACCGAGCACGAGCATCGCTAGACAAGCTCGCGGCCCCGCGGCAGCAGCCAGCCCGAGAAAGATTCCCGCCATAGCAATGCCTCCGCCCGTAAATGTCTTGCGAACCAGGGTAGGAGTTGCTCCTGAAGTAATCCAGCGGTCGGAGAGCCAGCCGGACAGGGTAGAGAAACCCGCCGCCAGCAAATAGGCGAGGCCGCCGACCCGCGCCATGGTGCCCATGGAGAAGTGTCGCTCGCGCACCATGTAGAAGGGCAGCCAGGTGATGAGGAAGTAGTTGACGTAATTGCCGCAGAACAGTCCGATGCAGGTTCCCCAGGCGGATCGAAGGCGGAGGAACTCAAGAAGGCTGGGAGCCCCGTTGGTCTTCTGCTCGACAGAATCCCTTCGTTCCGGCATCCACTTGATCCAGGGAACGAGCCATAAAAGGCTGGCCAATCCCAGCACGAGAAAGAAGGGTCGCCAGCCAAACCGGGCCATCAGTGTGCCGCCCAGGAGCATGCCACATCCGGGGCCCAGCACCAGTCCCGCGGAGACAACTGAGTTCGCGAGCCCGCGATGTTCTTCCGGGAAGTGCAGAGCGATGATTTTGGAGTACGAAGGATAAGCCACCGACTCCCCGATGCCGAGCAACAATCGCAGCGCGAACAGCACAGCGAAGGTGCGCGCCAGGCCGGTGGCTGCTGTTGCCGCGGACCAGAGAAAGAATCCCCCGGCAATGACCCAGTTGACGTTGAAGCGATCTACGAGCCATCCAGTTATCGGTTGCAAACACGCATAGGTCCAGAAAAACGCGGAGAGCAGAATGCCCAACTGAGATGGGGAGATGCTCAACTCGTCCTTCAGCAAAGGCGCTGCGATGGAGAGATTGCCGCGATCGATATAGTTGATGAAAACCGAGATCCCCAATAGCACGAGGACCACCAACAGCCTGCTAGCGAGCCGCTGAGGCTTTATAGCCGTTGACATTGGCATAGAAGAGAGTCGTGATTGTCTATCGTGACCAAGAGTTTGGCAAGTTAATTCGCGATGGAGTCGTGGCAGGAACCGACTAGGCGAGGGAACTCATATGGGACCGAAGTAAACTTTTGAGTCACATGCCGGCGTGGCAACTGTGAGCATGCAATCCGGAAGGCCGACCTATTTAACCGAAACGTCGAAATCGACCGCCAGCTTCTTCGGAGGGTAGCACGCGTTTTTGTCGCACGCCTGATAGTACAGTTCACCGCCGACATGAAAGCTACGGCCGCTGAGAAACGGCGGAGCCTTCACCAACACATTAACGGCAAAGTCCCCCGTGTAGACACTCAGCTTCTCGTTGGGTGAGAAGGGAAACGTCTGGTCCTCGCCCGGCGGATACTCGATGGCAGCAATATCCAGCGGCTTTGGAGCTGCCAGCTTTAGCTGCGTGGGGATAAGCAAATTGGAATGCGGCCTGTTGCTGTTGATGTGGAACGGGGAATTCACCCGGAAGTCCAGTTCCACCCTGCGGGTTTCGCCCGGGCTCATGCGGACCGGCTGCACCGAAGCCATGATTACCGAAGGCTGGACTGTGCCGGGCGCCTGCGCTGCCAGCGAGGTTGCAAGCAGCAGAATACAGAATATGAGCTTCATTGGGTTGTCGAAGGGCCGGAATCACCCGGTGCCGGCGCCGCGGAATTCTCCGCCCTCTTTCCTGTGTCGGAGTCGAGTGCTTTTTTGACGTCGCCTTCGATTTCTGGCTTGCCAGCGAGTCCCGCCACTTTGACCACGATCTTGCCCTGACGGTTGATGTAGAACGTCGTCGGAAGATATTCAACGTCGCCGTACTCATCTGACACGTTGTTGGTGCCCAGCAAAACCGGATAATTCACGCCCATCTCGCTGGCGAACTGCGCAATCTTTTGCGGGTCACTGTCGTCCATGGCCACGCCAACGATGACCAAACCCTCATGGGCATACTGCTTCTGGAGATCGACGAACCACGGCATCTCAACCTTGCAGGGCGCGCACCACGTAGCCCAGAAGTTGAGGACGACGGCTTTGCCCCGGAAATCGGAGAGCTTGACCTTCTGGCCATCGAGAGAAACAAGTTCGAAATCCGGAGCCTGTACGCCGGTCACATCACCTACCAGGGAGCCTTGCGAGTGTTTTTGGCGCTCGCGATCGACCCACTTACCAAAGGTAAGCATCCCGAGAATGGCGATAGCCAGGACAGCGAATACGAAAGCGTTACGTTTCACAACCGTGGCCTTTATAAAGCAAACCGATTCAGAAATGCCAGATAGCCCGAGAGCAGGCGCAGATTATTCATGAAAATCAGCACACCAACCGCAATCAGCAACACTCCGCTCACTACTTCGACCGTGTGCAGATGCCGCCGAAACTTACCGTAGAACGACAAAAACCGGTCGATACCGATCGAGGTCAGCAAAAAGGGTACGGCTAATCCTAGTGAATAGATTGCCAGCAAAAGAACCCCTTTGGCAACTTTGTCCTGCTCGGAAGCCAGGGCCAGAATGGCCGCCAGAATGGGACCGATACAGGGAGTCCAGCCAAAAGCGAAGGCGAAGCCGACGACGAACGACCCCAGCGCGCTGGAACTGCCCTTCACGTCGTGCAGACGCTTGTCGGCATACAACGCCTTAATCTTCAGCAACCCGGTCAGATGTAGTCCAAAGATGATGATGATGATGCCGGCAATGCGGGCCAGTATATGGTGATACTCATTGAAAAGCTGTCCCAGTCCTGTAGCCACCGCGCCCAGCATGATGAACACGAAGCTGAAGCCGAGGATGAAGGTGAAGGAATGCAGCATCACCGTTCCCAGCACCCGCCGGTCCGACGACTGCAAATCGTCCACACTCGCCCCTGAAATCAGTGAGACGTAGCCTGGCACCAAGGGTAAAACACAGGGCGAAAGGAACGAGAGCAGTCCGGCTACAAACGCCGCAATGGGGAGAGGCAGGCTATGCATAAGGGTCTAGGGTGTCACCATCATACGAGAACTACCCAGATGCGCATCACCCGTCAGTAACAGTGACGACATTCAGGAGCGAAAAGTTACACAAAGCTGCCGGATTTCTCTGTTGACGATTGTGGTTTCAGGCGGATTGCGGGTTTGCGTAATCCAGACCACGTTTCCGATATCACGATGGAATCTCCGGGATTATGCGGGTCGTACCGCACCGAAGCCGGCAGGCCCAGCCGACAGGAGTACAGATCGATGAACTGGCGCAGGTGAGTGACATCCTGCGACGCTTCGTAAGTGACTCCTGCGACGTCGTAGTTATAGACCAGCAAGATCATCTGCCGGTCAGTCTCGTCATCCTCAAGCTCGTTAACGTCGATGATGTTGCCGTCGATAATCCGTCCGCCGTGGGTCAGTTCCGTCCGCCGCTCGTACTCGAGCTGCTCGGCTGACTTCTTGCTCTTCCGCGAGAGAACAGCATAGCCCAGCAACGCGGCGCTGGCTCCAAATACGACGATGGGATAGTACCGCAGGGAACTCATATCTACGCCCGTAGGATAGCGCGGATAGCTGTGAAAACCTAGAACCCTCCTAAAATGCCGCCGGGCTACGCATTTACTACCGGATTGGTTAGCGTGCCTACACCCTCGACGGTAACCGCTACCACGTCACCTGGTTGCATCGGACCCACTCCCGCCGGGGTACCTGTGGCGATTACGTCGCCCGGCTCAAGTGTCATTACCGAAGCGATGTAGCGGATGATTACGTCCAGCGGAAAGATGAAGTCTGCCGTGGTGCCCGACTGCCGCGTCTGGCCGTTCAGCCGGGTTTCGATGTGCACGCCCTTCCAGGGGTCGAGGCCGTCGGCGATCACGGGGCCGATGGGGCAAAAGGTGTCGAAACCCTTGGCGCGGGTCCACTGGCCGTCTTTGTTTTGCAGGTCGCGCGCAGTCACATCGTTCACACAGGTGTATCCCAGAATGTAGGAGCGCACGTCTTCGTCGTCGCGCAGCCCGTAACAGCGGCGCCCGATGACAACACCCAGTTCGCCTTCGTGGTCGACACGCTGCGAGAGGGTGTGGGGACGCCGAACCTCTTCGCCATTGGCTATGACAGCGGATGGAGGCTTCAGGAAGATGAGCGGGGAGGTGGGAATTTCGTGATTCAGCTCTTTGGCGTGCTCGCGATAGTTGCGGCCAACGCATACGATCTTCGACGGCTGCGTGGGCGAAAGCAGACGGGCTTCGCTGAGCGCGATCTTCGCAGGTTGCGCCAGGTTGAAGTCATCAATATCGGCGGGAAGGCGGTCGAGAGTTCGACTAATGGTGGAAACTCCTGCAACCTCTTCGACCAGTCCATATCTGACGTAGGCCGCATCCTGAAAACGACAAATCTTCATCTCTCGTACTCCTTGCTATTGCTTGCTGGGCACTTCTTCGGTTGTGGGCGCCGAGCGTGGGCTTTCGTTGCCTCGCAGATCGACGGCTGAGACCGAGTACTCGTACTTGATTCCTGGTTGAACGCTCTCGTCGCGGAACGAGGGCACCTGCGCCGGCGTTTGGTTGAGCTTCTGCCACTCGCCACCACCGGTGCGCCGGAAGACGTTGTATCCGGCGACATCAGTTTCGATATTGGGGGCCCAGGTTAAATCGACAAACGGCTTTTGTCCGACACTTGAGAATACCGCTTGCAAGCCCACCGGCTGTGCCGGAGGGTAGATGTCCTTGGTGAATACCTCTACCGGGGTCGAGTCGTCACCTTCAACGCTGGCTTGCCGGCCAGCAGCTCGCACGTCGGTCACCGAGGTGATGCGGTACTCATACTTCTGTTCCCACTCGGATGTCTGGTCGAGATAGGTGCCATCGGGCGCAGGATCGACATCATGCAGCGCAACATATCCGCCTGCACCCGCCGGCCGCCGCTCAATGCGATAGCGAAACGTCAGCCCGGCTGGGGGCTCGGGAGAGACGCCGCCCGACCACGATACGCGCACACCGTCGGCGTTAACTTCAGCCGACAGATCAGACGGAGGCGCGATGGTGGGCGCAAGAGGTATCACCACCTGGTTCGACAGACCCGCACTGCGACCGCGATCGCTCATGATTTCGACGGCGTAAATCGCGAATCCTGCGGGGTCGTTTTGCTCGAGCTGTGTTGGGAGCGTGTCGCTGTAGTTCATGCGCAGCTTTAGCTGGACGTCGTTCTTCTTCCGTTGCGGCCCTTTTGGCGGTGTAACCGAGCCGACCTCACTACAAGTGCTCATGAGGGTTGTGCCTTCTTGACGGCAGACCAGCGTGTCACCCAGATGCTTAAGCTGAACCAGTGTGCGGTCGGTGTTCTTTTCAGGAAGAGTCCATTCGAGTCTCACCGTATTGCCTTTGCGTGCGGCAGTCAGGTCCTCGACTGGCCGGGCCAGGTTGAGTGAAGGCAGTTGTACCGCGCCCGGAGTGCCGCATCCGGCGCAGCCCACGATGCCCGCGAGCGCCGCAAGAAAGATCAGGGAACGAAGCCGCATGGAATACTACAGGGTAACAAAAGCGGAGTCGCGAGTGCCGCAGCTTGATAAATCGCCCCGCGGACCGCCGGGAAAGACGATTCAGAGATGACCCGCGTCAGGGCACGACCTTGGTCGTGCCGATCGCACATTCGCTCCGCCTCTGTCCATCCTGAGGCGGCTTTTAGCCGCCGAAGGATCCGCTTTTCACGAACAGCGAGCATCTGTCGCCGACTGAAGTCGGCTCACGATATACGAATAACGGCGAGTTCGGCACGTCTAAAGCCGTGCCCTGACGCGGAGCGACCTCTAAGTGAGCTTTGGTTACCGTCTTGCCACGCGGTGCTCTCCCCAAGCACACTAGTCCTGTGAGAGCTATCGCCATTATTCCCGCCCGCCTGGCCTCGACGCGGCTGCCGCGCAAGGTGCTGCGCGAGATCAACGGCCGTCCCATGCTGGAACATGTGTATGTTGCCGCGCGCGCGTGTCCGGCGCTGCATGACGTCATCGTCGCTACCGACTCCGAGGAAGTCGCCGACCTTTGCCGCGATCAAGGCTGGGCTTTCAAAATGACCTCGTCTTCCCACCGCAGCGGCACCGAGCGGGTACACGAGGTTTCGGAATCGATTCCCTCCGACGTGTACCTCAATATTCAGGGAGACGAGCCGATGGCTTGCCGTGAACAAATCGAAACGCTGCTTGCCCTGATGGAGAACGTTGATGTTCAGGTGGGAACGCTGAAGACGCCGTGTGCGGCGCAAGACCGAAACAATCCTAATGCGGTCAAGGTCGTCACTGACTTAGAGGGACGCGCTCTGTACTTCTCGCGCGCGACCATCCCCTTCGATCGCGACGCTACAGGTGGGGTGCAGTACTACAAACATCTCGGTTTCTACGCATATCGCAAGCCCGCGCTGGACGCCTTCGTGCAATGGCCGGAGTCTGCTCTGGAGCGCAGCGAGCGCCTCGAGCAACTGCGTTTCCTGGATCACGGGGTCAACATCTATGTCGCCGAGACGCCGTTCGATACGGTAGGGGTCGATACGGAAGAGGATTTGCGCAGGGTGGAAGAGATGATGAAGCACTCGCGCAACACTTGAGGTTTGTCATCCTGAGTCCGCCGCGGCGGACGAAGGACCTGATTTCGTTTCGCCGGCGGACACTCTTGATTTGTCATCACGAGCCCGCCGCGGCGGGAAGGACCTGCTTTCGCTTTCACTCGCAAGATGAAGGACGCTTCACTAGGCCGCCTGCCTGCTCTTTGCCCACTCTTCCGCCGCGGTAACTCTTCGTCCGATCGACGGATGCGAGTGGAAGAGCCACTCCACAAACTTGTTCGGAGTGCGCTCGGCCAGGTTCTGGTCGGCCAGCTTCTGCATTGAGGTGATGAACGGCTCGATGCCGGCAATGTTCTCCCACGCATAGCGGTCCGCCTCGCGCTCATGCTTACGCGAGATGGCGTTCATCGCGGGCATAAGCAGCAGGCTGAGGACGGTCGCCACGATCAGAATGAGCGGCAGGTTAGCAAAATCGTAAAGACGCGCTTCGAGGGCAGGGAACCAGTCCCGCGCCAGCACGAAGTGCAACACAACGTCGGTGAGCCAGAAGCCGAAGAACGTCACAACCACTTGGGTCAGGATCCCCTTCAAGATGTGCTTGCGGACATGGTGGCCTAGCTCGTGGGCGAGGATCGCCTCAATCTCGTCGTCGCTGTAGTTAGCCAGCAGCGTGTCGGCGACGATGATGCGACGTGTTGCTCCCATTCCCATCAGCGCAGCGTTCGCTTTCTTCGATTTCTCCGAAAGGTTCCACTCATACACGCCGCGCACGCGCGTTCCGGCTCGCTCGCTAAGACGCGTGAGGCGATCGCGCAGGGCATCGTTCTCCAGCGGCTTGAACTTGTAGAAGATAGGGAAGAGAACTACGGGAGCGAGGCGTGCCAACAGCAGCGTGAGTCCGATGAACACGGCCCAGGCGATGATCCACCAGCGCGCCGGCGCAATGCGAATCAAAGCATAGATGATTTCAACGAAAAGTCCGCCAAGCACCAAGCCGAGCAGCCAGCCTTTGGTTTCGTCCCACAACCACGAGCGCAGCTTCTGGTTCGAGAGGTTGTACTGGTGCTCAAGCCGGAAGCCGTAGTAGTCCAGCGGCGAACTGATGAGCTTGAGCAGCAGCGAGAACATCAGCACATAAAGAAAGACGGCGAAAAAATAATTCTGGCGCGCTCCGATATAGGCCCAGTCGCGCAGCTCGGCCGTCCAACCGGTGACGAGCAGGATCACCAGCACCGCGAAACCGATGACGGCGTCGGAAATGCCGAGCCATCGCTTGATACGGTTGTAGCGCCGGACTTCAGGCGTATCCGTCGGAGTGGGATGGACAAGGGTCGCCATGCGGGTTCCTAAAGTTTAGACGAAATGGTTGATTGTGTGCATTGCGCCAGCGCAATCAGAGTTCCCCGCGATGGGAAAGAACCCCAGCCCGGCCGCCTTCAATTCTGCTTAACGAACGCTTCCGTCTCTTTCAATATCTGCTGCACCAACTCCGGTGACGACGCCTCGGCATAAATGCGCAGCAACGGCTCGGTGCCTGATGCGCGGACCAGGACCCAAGCTTCCGCGCCATTGCCGTTCTTCGGCGCGTCCAGATAGAACTTCACGCCGTCGAGCGTCCCCGTCTCCAGCACGTTGAAGTTGCCCATGCGGGCAGGCTTCTCACCCGCGCGGCGCATCGCGTCATTTTTGGTTTTGTCATCAAGATGCAGATCGGTGCGGCCGTAGTAGTGACGTCCATACTCCTGCTGCAGGTCCTCGACCAGCTGGCCCAACGGCTTGTTTTCATCGGCCATGATGTTGGCCAGCAGCAGGGAATTGAGAATGCCGTCGCGCTCAGGCAGGTGGCGGCGAATGCCAATGCCGCCTGATTCCTCGCCGCCGATCAGAATGTCGCGCTCCAGCATGAGATCGCAGATGTACTTAAAGCCGATGCCGCACTCGTGCAGCTTGCGTCCGTATTTGGCGGCGATGCGATCGAGCATGCGTGTGGTGTTGAAGGCGCGCACCACTTCGCCGGGCCACTTTTTACGCTTGAGCAGCCACTCCAAAATCACTGAATAACACTTGTGCGAATCGACGAAGCTGCCGTCTTCTGCCACCGCCCCCAGACGATCGGCATCGCCGTCGACGGCGAGCCCGGCCTGGCAGTGTTCGCGGACCACGGTCTCCTGCAACATCGCGGTGTGGGGCGGGATTGGCTCAGGATTGATGCCCGGAAACGCCGGGTTTACCTCGCCACGAATTTCGATGCAGTCGATGCCGTTCTCGTCGAAGATGCCCTTCAGCACCCCGCGTCCCGAGCCATACATGGTGTCGATGGCGAACTTGAAACCGGCGCGCTTGATGGCGGCAAGATCGACAAACTTCTTGATGGCGGCGATGTAAGGCGTCTTGAAGTCGGCTGCGGTAACGCTTCCGCCGGGGCGCTCCAGGCGCGGCGAATCCAGTTCGCCCTCGATGGCCTTCATGATCGCCGGTGTGCCTGAGCCCCCGTATCCGGCCTTGTACTTCACGCCGTTCCAGTTGAAAGGATTGTGGCTCGAAGTAATCATCACGCCGCCGGCCACGCCGAGGTCCTTCACCGCATACGACAGCGCCGGCGTGGGCGTGTAGTCGTCGGACAAGCGAACCTTGATGCCGGCAGCGGCGAGCGTCTCCGAGATGGCTTCCGCAAAGTTGCGCGACTGGAAGCGCGTGTCGTAGCCGACCACCAGCCCTTTGCTGACATCCTCGTTCTTATGGACGTAGTGGGCAATCGCATTGCCGACGCGGCGAACGTTGTCGAAGGTATAGTCGTCGGCGATGACCGCTCGCCAACCGTCGGTTCCGAATTTGATTGTTGAAGGCATAAGAAAGCAATTAGCAATTAGCCGTTAGCACTTGGCACTTGGGCAGGGATTATTAGCCAAATGCTAAGTGCTAACTGCCAAAGGCCGAGCGCTACGCGCTCAAACCAGCTTCTTCATCTTCTTCTCGTCGAGATACTTTACGACCTTTCCGACGTCCTGCGAATTTTGCTTCGTCGTGATGAGCAGCGCGTCGTCCGTCTCGACGACGATCAGGTTTTCTACTCCCACCGCCGCGACAAACTTGTCCGAGACGATGAAATTCCCCGCAGCATCCAACATGAATCTGTTCCTGGCACTGACGACATTGCCGTGCGCGTCTTGCGTTCGCTGCCGATGCTCGTACAGCGCCGTCCACGAGCCCAGATCATTCCATTCAAAGCTCCCCGGAATACAGTAGATACCCGATTTACCCTCGCCTTTGGCTGAGCGCGGCTCGGCGATCGCGTAATCGACGCTGATGTTCTCGCACTGCGGATACAGCCGGGCCAGGGTCTTTTCGAATTTCCGCGTACCGTAAGTGGCAGCAATCTCGTCGAGCAGGGCAGCGGTCTTCGGCAGATGCTCGCGCAGGGCGTTCACCAGCGTTTGCGCGCTCCAGATGAAGATGCCGCCATTCCAGAAATAATTGCCCGCCTTCACGAACTGCTCTGCAACCTCGGCGTTGGGCTTCTCGCGGAAGCGGCGCACGTTCAGCGCACCGTTCTTCGCCTTTGCGCCGGCTTCAACGTATCCGTAGCCGGTTTCTGCGCGCGTCGGCCGAATGCCGAGGACCACGATGTTCTCTCCCGCGGCGGCTATCTCTGCTGCGTGCTCCAGGTCCTTGCGGAACTTCTTCTCGTCGCTCACCACATGATCGGAAGGGAACAGGCCCAGCACCGCTTTCGGCTCTTCGCGCACGAGGAGGAAAGCCGCTAGTCCAATCGCCGGTGCGGTATTGCGACCGACGGGCTCAGCTACAACCTGTTTCTTATTCAGCTTGCGCAACTCGCGAAGGATAGGCCCGCGCAGATCGTCGTTGGTGATGACCCAGAAGTTCTTCGCCGCAGCCATAGGCCGCAGGCGATCGAAGGTTTCCTCGATCATGCTCTTGTCGCTGTTCAGTGGGAGCAGTTGCTTCGCCCGGCGCTTGCGGCTCATCGGCCAGAAGCGCGTACCGCGACCTCCGGCGAGGATGACGGGATAGAAATTAGACTTGGTTGATTTGGACAATGGTTTTAGGTCCCTCGATATTTACGAAGCTGCCGGCGTTGCGGCGCCCGCCATGGTCGTTCGCGGCTCCGGCACCGTTTCTCCCGGAAGCGACATGCGCATGATCTCCAAGTCCCACTGCGGGCGCACACTATATTTTGGCACGCAGGCAGGCACGACGACAGCGTCTCCACGCGCGAAACTGACCGGCTCCATGCCGGCGGATTCGAGCACACCCGAGCCGTCCACCGCAACAATGATATGCGGAGAATCCGGCGTCATCTGCGCCGCGAGCTCGCTGTTCAATCCAATTCTTTCAACCTGAAAAAAGGGCGACTGTACAAGATAATGCCCATCATCTTTCAGATCGCGCACTACCTTGCCCGCGTTGCTGTTCAGCTTGATCGCTGCCAGACCTTGCTCGATGTGCAGCTCGCGTGGGCGGCCATAGTCGTAAAGTCGATAGGTCACGTCGGAGGCCTGCTGCGTTTCGAGCAGCACCAGTCCGCCGCCAATGGTATGGACCGTGCCTGCCGCGACGTACAGCATGTCGCCGCGCTGAACATCGATCCAGTTCAGCAACTGTTCGGCCTGTACTCCACTGATTGCCTCTCTGAACTCTTCGACCGAGACGCCCCGCTTGAGACCGAGCGCGACCTGCGCTCCGGATTTAGCGTCGAGCACGTACCAGCACTCGGTCTTCCCGAAGGGCTCGCCAACCCGGCGCGCGGCCTCGTCGTCGGGATGCACTTGCACGGACAGCTTGTCGGCGGTGAAAAGAAACTTCACCAGCAAGGGAAAGCGATCGTCGTAGGGCGCGACCGTTCCCACCAGGTCGCGGCGATATTGCTGCGCCATCTCTCCCAGAGTCCGTCCGCTGAGTGGCCCGTTGGCGACCACGTTCTTCTCCCATGTAAGCCAGCTCTCGCCTATCGGCTCTTTGACGACCCTCGTGTAGATCGGGCGCAAATCGCGCACGCCCCACGGCCGTTCGTCAAAGCTGGGGATCAGAAGTAGTGGATAGAGTCCCGACATGAATTAACCAGTGTACTTAGAGAACGGGCAGATGGGGAGTGTTGCCGGAAAAGATGTGTAGCCGAGAGGTGACGTACCTACTCTCAATGTAAGGTGCGTCCCACGGCTGAGCGACACAGTTGGAGCAAAACACTCACCCGTCCCGGAGGGACATCAGAGCTTAGCCCAGCGCTTCAGCGCTGGGTGGGCTTGAGAAAGGAGCCCGAGTCCCGTAGGGACGACAGGCGTAATCCCAAAGAAGAGGAGTCCAGTCGGATTGTGAGTGTCATGGCGACTTATCAATAGTAATGTCACAGACTCGTTCAAGTCTAAGTGCGACAATGCTGCAATGCTTGGCGTGATTTACGCGTTGTTAGCCTTAGCCGCCATTGGCTTCGTGGCGACTTTGATCGTTCACGTGGCTTCACTTTTCGGAATCATCTACCCGTTCGATCACTCGACGAAATTGTTGGTACCCGGAATGTTCATCGTCTTCGTACCCATGATTTTCGTGATGAATCGATTAACGAAGGACTTCAAGCAGAAGGACATCTGGCGTGCAGCCCTGCGCGGATGTCCAACATGGATGCGTCGTGCCGTCTGGATCATCTTCGGTTACGCATGGGTGGGCTTTTTCGCATTGCCATTCCTATATGGAGGCGGGATGAGTTCGGCAGCAAACGGAGCTCGCGTTGGCTCGGCTACATTTCTGATCTTTTACCTGGTTCCGCTTGCAGTGCTGTACTCCGCGACGCAAGTTCAGCATTTCGATAACGGCAAACGATGCCTAAACGGGCATACTGTGTCGCCGCTGGCGAAGTTCTGCGAGGAGTGCGGCGCTCCGGTCGCGCGATCCGTGGGCAACTCGGATGAATAGATGTCAGATAACAGCCTTTACACAAGCAACCGATCCTGCGCCGCCCCGACGGGGCTCCGGCCCTCTATTTCAATTCCACCCAGCGCTGAAGCGCCGGGCTAAGTTATGTTGCCCCGTTCCGGGGCGGGTTCTTCGTCGTCCTCGCCGCGTTCGCGAAGCGACCTCCGTCGGCGCTGCGGGCTAACTGCAGATCCCTCGGCTTCGCTCGGGATGACACATGGAGAAAGCAGGTCCCTCGCCCGCCGTGGCGGGCTCGGGATGACAATTGAAATAGGTTCCAGTCGCCACAGCTAACGCTTTGCCATTTCAAACCGGCATTACCCTACATCTCGGCGAAGAACGCGCGCATGCGCTGCAGGCCGCGCTCCAGTTGCTGCTCGGCAACGGCGTACGACATGCGAACGTGCTCCTGGGTTCCAAACGCCTCGCCCGGCACGACTACGACATGCGCTTCGTGCAGCAGCTTGCGAGCAACGTCGGAGCCAGAGTTCATGCCGCCACGGCCGAAGTAATGGCTGACGTTTGGGTAGGCATAGAACGCGCCATTCGGCGTCGCGCAGGTTAGTCCCGGGATCGCTCTCAGTCCGGCGACCACCTTGTCGCGCAGCTTCATGTACTGGGTGCGCATCTCCTGCAGGCAATCTTGCGGGCCAGTCAGCGCCGCCACCGCTGCCTTCTGCACGATCGACGTCGGATTCGAGGTGCTCTGGCTTTGCAGCTTCTGCATGGCGGCAATCACCGGAGCCGGTCCCAGCGCGTATCCCAGGCGCCAGCCGGTCATGGCGTAGGTCTTCGACAGCGAACCGATGATCAGCAGCCGCTCTTTGACGTCGGTCACCGAGCCCGCCGAAAACAACCGCCCGGTGAAGTTCAAGTAGACATAGCACTCGTCGGAGACAACGTAGATTCCGCGCTCGTGCGCCAGGCGAAGTACCGATGTCATGTGCTCAGGTGTCATCACCGAACCCGAAGGGTTGTTCGGCGAGTTGAGGATGATCATCTTGGTGCGCGGCGTAATCGCGCGCTCGACCATGTCGGCCGTGAGCTGAAAGTCGTGCGCCTCATCGGTGGGGATGTATACCGGCTCGCCACCGGCGTAGCGAACGATGTCTTTGAACGACACCCAGTAAGGCACCGGAAGGATGACCTCATCACCGTGATCCACCAGCACCTGGATGGCGTTGAACAGCGCGTGCTTGCCGCCGACCGACGCCGTGCATTCTTCGCGCTTGTAGTCGGAGGCGAAGTCCGCCGCATGGCGCTTCACGATGGCATCGCGCAGTTCGGCAATTCCACCGACCGCGGTGTACTTGGTGAAGTTGCTGTTGATGGCCGCAATGGCGGCGTCTTTGATGTACTGCGGGGTGTTGAAGTACGGCTCGCCCGCGCCGAGGTCCACCAGGTCGGCGCCGGCGGCGCGAAGCTTTTCGGCTTCGGCGGAGACGGCCATGGTGGCCGAAACTTCAATCCGCTGGATGCGATTGGTTAGAGACGAGGCGACGTGTGTAACAGTTGCGGTCATCCGAGGTCCTTTGCTGAAGTCAGTTTGTCGCGCCGTGGTACAGCGCCATCGCGATCAAAAATTCCTGGCCACTCAGGCCTCGTTCTTTGTCCCGTTCGCTTTCACCTTCTCGCGCAATCTCTGCTCGACCAGCTCCGGCACAAAGCCGGTCAGCGGGCCGCCCAGGTGCGCGATCTCACGCACAATACGCGAGCTCAAGTATGAGTACTTCTCCGCCGGCAGCATGAAGATGGTCTCGACCCGCTGATCGATCTTGCGGTTCATCAGCGCCATCTGCAGTTCGAACTCATAGTCGCTGACCGCGCGAATACCGCGCAGCAGCACATTGGCATTCCGGCGGATACAGTAGCTCACCAGCAGGCCTTCGAAAGTATCGATGCTGACGTTGCTGAACTGGGCTGTCATCGCCTGCAGCATCTCTTTGCGCTCTTCCAGCGCGAACAGCGCCGTGCCTTTTTCCGGATTGCGCGCAATAGCAACTATCAACTCATCGAAAAGTTTGCTGCCCCGCTCGATCAGATCCAGGTGCCCGTTGGTTACCGGATCGAACGAGCCCGGGTAAATAGCAACGATCTGTTTCACGCGCCCTCGGACGTTATTACTTGGTGTCCCGGATTTGCCGTTGACCGGCGAACCCGGGGTACTACAGACGGCTGCTGCCAAATCGTTTGCGATTCTATTCTGAACGTAGCCGCAGACGCAATGCGGAAGAGGAAGTGGCTAGTGGGCAGTGGCTAGTGGATAGAAAGCACAATTCGCATACGACGCACTTCGCTTGAGAGTCGGCATTGCCCCGAACTCACGAGCCACCAACCGCTATCCACTATCCACTATCCACTGTTTTGTGCCAAAAGCTCTCCCAGCCAGCTCTCGATGGTCAATCGCATCTCGTCCAGGTGTCCGGCGAAATAGTGGTCGCCGGGTACAAAGACCAGTTCCTTGGGTTCGGCAGCGTTGGCGACAACGCGTTCCAGCTCCACATGTGGCCCAAACTCGTCGTGATCGCCGCTGAGGAACAGTTTAGGCTTGCCGCAATCTTTCAAGAAATCGAAGGCGTAGACGCGCCCTTCGGCGGCGACCGGAGTGCCCAGCGAGATGATGGCGCGAACGTCAGCATCTCCACAGGCGACGCGCGTGCCTACTGCGGCGCCGAACGAGAACCCGGCGAAGATCACCGGCAGTCCGAAGCTGCTCTTCAGCCACGCCAAGGCAGTGCGGACGTCGTCGCGTTCGCCGCGACCTTCGTCGTGCTTGCCTGCGCTCAAGCCGGTGCCGCGGAAGTTGAAGCGCAGCACAGGGAAGCCGAACGCATGCAAGGCTTTCATGGCGTGAAACACGACCTTGTTGTGCATGGTCCCGCCGTAGAGAGGGTGAGGATGACACACCAGCCCCGCATGCGTGGCTTTGGTATCGCCTGCGTTTAACAGCGCCTCAAGCCTTCCGGCTGGGCCGTCGAGGAACAGCGATCGTATCGCTGCATGGGTGGCTGGCAATGGGGCTCTCTCTGCAGATGTGCAGAGTTCTATCTTAATTGCTGCTTTCGGGGTGAATGTTTAGGCGGGCGATTACAACGGCCATAAAGGAAGATCACGGCGAAGAAGGCATACACCAGCAGGGCCCACATCGTGTGTCCGGTCTGGGTGAAGTAGGGCAGGCCGTAGATGCTGAACAAAATTACTGCTCCGATTACCATGAGCAGCCATCCCAGATCTTTCTTCTGCACGTGTCTCCTTTCCGGCACCAGTAGCTCGCCTTGGGTGCCAGTGCAATTAGAAACGCATTCTCGTTAGGAAGATTTCCTCCGCATACATTTCTTTACACGGCGCCCGGAGATGATGGCAGGATGTTGACAGCATGATTCGGTTTGGGATCGTCGGTTTCGGGCATCACGCGGTCAAGCGGCTGATGCCGGGATTCGCCAAAGCGCAGCGCTGCCGGGTGACGGCTCTCTCGCGCCGCGATCCGCAACGCGCACAGGACTCGGCGCGACAGTTCGGCATTGCTCACGCCTTTACCTCCACTGCGGAACTCTGTGCCTGTCCTGAGGTGGATGCGGTGTTCGTCGCTTCGCCCGACGCACTACATCTCGCTGATGCTCGGGAAGCCCTGCGCAACGGCAAGCCAGTACTTGTCGAGAAACCGATGGCAATGAACAGCGCTGAAGCGGCAACCATGGTCGAGGCGGCGCGAAAGGCGGGCGTGTTACTCGGTGTCGCACAGAACATGCGCTTTGAGCGCAGCGTGCAATGGTTTCGTCGCAAGATGAACGAAGGAGCGATTGGCAAGCCGCTGCTGGCGCGGGCCACCTTCGTTGCGCCCATGCTCAGCAGCCCGCGCACCTGGGTGCATGATCCGAAACTCGCCACCGGCGGCCCGCTGGCCGACATCGGCGTTCATTGCATCGACACCTTGCGCTATGTCCTCGATGATGAAGTCGAGAGCGTGAGCATGCAGGCGCAATACGATTCACACTCGGTGCTGGAGGCCTCGGCTTCGGGCGTGTTGCGTTTCGCACGGGGGACATTGGTGAATGTTGCAGTTTCAGGCCGTGGCGCGTATGAGACCGTGCTCGAAATCGCCGGAGAAACTGGGGTCGTTTCCGCCGTGAATGCTCTCACAGTGGATCACCCAGTGACACTGGAGTTACGTCGCGGATTTGACATTCTCGAGCGAACCGAAGTTAGCAACGGCGATGCTTACACCTTGCAGCTCGACGCGTTCGCCGCTGCGATCGAAGAAGCTACCGAGTTCCTGGTCACGGGCGAGGATGGGCTGCGCAATCAGCTTGTGCTGGATGCGGCCTTCCGAAGCATCAAGTCGGGCAAGACGGAATTAGTGCTCGCCACGCCCGATGTTTTGCGCTCAGTACTCTCCTAAAGCTGACTTGGACTGGGCGCGTTGCTCACCGGGGCTCGTCCCCCGGGTGAATTCCAGCGCTGAATTCACGAGCGCGATGTGCGATAGCGCCTGCGGGAAATTGCCGACCTGGCGACGAGCTATCGTGTCGTACTCTTCCGACAGCAGCCCAACATCGTTGCGCAGCGAGAGCAGCCGCTCGAAGAGCTCGCGCGCCTCCTTTCTGCGCCCACACATATTCCAGGCGCTCACCAGCCAGAAGCTGCAGGCGAGGAACGACCCTTCCTGCCCCTTCACCCCATCGTCGAGTTCGTCGGTGTCATAGCGCTGCACCAGGCCATCGCGCATCAGGTGCTTCTCAATGGCCGCAATCGTTCCGCGCACGCGCTCGTCTTCGACCGGAAGGAAGCCGACCAGCGGCATCAGCAGCAACGAGGCATCCAGCCGCTTTGAGCCGTAAGTCTGAGTGAAGCTGTTGAGCTCGGAGTCGAACCCCTTCTCGCACACGTCGCGATGTATCGTCTCGCGTATTTCGCGCCACTGCTTGAGCTGCCCGTTTCGTCCGCAGCGCTCGGCGTACTTGATGGCGCGATCGAACGCCACCCACACCATCACCTTGGAATAGGTGAACTGCTTCGGCCCGCTGCGCACCTCCCAGATGCCCTCGTCGGGCTCGTGCCAGATCTTCGCCAGGTGCTCGGTCAGGCAGTCTTGCAAATCGAGGTCGGTCTTGCGTGATGGCAATCCGGCGAGTTCGGCGTGCAGCAGGGCATCAGCCACCTCGCCATAGACATCAAGCTGGAGCTGGCTTGAAGCCGCGTTGCCGACCCGCACCGGTTTCGAACCCTCATATCCGGCTAGCCAGTCGACCTCCCACTCCAGCAGGTGGCGTTCGCCGCGGATGCCATACATGATCTGCACCTGGTCAGGACTGCCCGCCGCCGCGCGCAGCAGCCAATCGCGCCACGCGCCGGCCTCCTCGTAGTAGCCGGCGTTCATCAGCGCCAGCAGAGTAAACGTCGCGTCGCGCAACCAGCAGAAGCGGTAGTCCCAGTTGCGCTGCCCGCCAAGTCTTTCGGGAAGGGAAGTGGTGGGCGCGGCGACCATGCCTCCGGTAGGCGCGTAGGTCAGGGCCTTCAGCGTGATGAGCGAGCGGCGAACGGCCTCAGTGTAATCGCCTTCATAGCGGTGCTCGGAGTTTTCGGAGGTGACCTTGCTGCTCCAGTCGGTCCAGAAGTCGGTCGTCAGCTTCAACTCGTGCTCCGGATGAATGGGCTTGGGAAGATCGCCATAGGAAGGCGCATAGGTAAGCACGAACGACATCGACTCGCCTTTTGACAGCGTGAACTCGCTGACCGTCTTCATGTTCTCGCCGCGCAGAGGCGCATCGGTGCGCAGCACCACCATGTCAGGCCCGGAGATGGCGCGCATCGTCGCGTCTTCCAGGCGCGTCACCCACGGGATCGCGCGGCCGTAATCGAAGCGCAACACCAGTTCCATGCACATCCGCACCTTGCCGCGCAGGCCGCGAACGATTCGTACCAGGTCGGAGTACTTGCCGCGGATAGGCATGAAGTCGATGAGCAACACTGATCCCTCGCCGTTCTCGAACGTGGTCTCTACGATGAGCGTGCCGTCGCGATACTTGCGACTGCTGCGCCCCTCCTGCGCCGGCGCAATGCACCAGTGCCCGTTTTCCTGGTCGCCCAGCAACGCGGCCATGCAGGCAGGAGAAGCAAAGGTGGGCCAGCAGAGCCAGTCGATAGATCCCTGGTTGCTGACCAGTGCGGCGGTTTCACAATCGCCGATGAGGGCGTAGTCCTCAATGCGAGCAGGCATAGGTGGTATGACGGCAATCCGGGGCTGAAGAGTTGGAACCGCTTCTCGACATCAGTCTCAGAAATCTGCACGCTCTTTGAGGGATCGGCAAACGGCAGGTGCGGATTGCAGCATCCATCTCTATATAGCCAAGCCATCAGAAACATAATGCGCTGCGACTGTATATCTGCGTGATGGCCCAGCGACTCAGCACCCAGGAGCGAAAAGTGAGCAGAAAGAACAGGGAGATTGTTGTCATTACCGGCGCGTCGGCAGGAGTGGGACGCGCCACCGTCCGCGAGTTTGCACGCCATGGCGCATGGATCGGACTGATCGCGCGCGGCGAAGATGGTCTGGAAGGCGCGCGCCGCGAGGTGGAGCAGGCCGGAGGCAAGGCCTTGGTGCTGCCCACCGATGTCGCCAATCCTGGCCAGGTAGAGGCTGCGGCCGAGCGCGTCGAGCAGGAACTCGGCCCCATTGATATTTGGGTGAACGACGCCATGACCTCGGTGTTCTCGCCCGTCAAGGAGATGACGCCTGACGACTTCAAGCGCGTTACCGAGGTGACCTACCTGGGATACGTGTATGGCACGCTGGCCGCGCTGAAACGCATGCTGCCGCGCGATCGGGGAACGATTGTGCACGTGGGCTCGGCGCTGGCCTACCGTAGCATTCCGCTGCAAGCTGCCTATTGCGCCTCCAAGCACGCGGTACTGGGATTCTTTGCCTCGCTGCGTTGCGAGCTCCTCCATGATGGCAGCAATGTGCAGACGACGATGGTGCAGATGCCGGCGCTGAACACGCCGCAGTTCGGATGGTGCAAGAGCCGCCTGCCGCGCAAAGCGCAACCGGTGCCGCCGATCTATCAGCCGGAAGTTGCAGCGCGCGCCATCTACTACGCGGCGCATCATGCGGGGCGCCGCGAATACTATCCGGCATGGTCGTCGGTGAAAGCTATCTTCGGCAACAAGCTCGCGCCGTCATTCGCCGATCACTACCTGGCGCGCATCGGGTATGACGCCCAGCAGTACGACGGACACGAAGATCCCAACCGTCCCAATAATCTCTACGAGCCGGTTGCCGGAGATCACGGAGCGCACGGCGCGTTTGATAGCCGGGCTTCTTACACCAGCAAAGAGCTATGGGCTGAGACGCATTGGCAGTGGCTCGCCGCGGCGGCGGGAGTGGCGTTCGGCGGCGCTGCGCTGGCCTTGTTCGGAGGCAGCAAGGAAACGGCGAAAGAGTCTGAGGAATACACCGAAGACTGGCGGCACGCGCGAGCCGCGTAGGAGCTAGACCGGTTCGTGTTCGCTGTGTGAATGCAGCCTTTCGGCAGTGGTCCGCAAAAGAGTTGTATGTTGCGAAACAGTGCACATGTCTAGAAGTTCGCGCCGTAGGCGCAGCAGAGCTTAGCCCAGCGCTTCAGCGCTGGGTGGTGTGAGGGGCCCCGTTCCGGGGCGGGTGCTTCATCAGGCAAGACCATTCTTACAACGCGATCGGCTTTGCTTGGGAACACGCGTGTCCTACGAAACTTCGCGAACTTACCCGCCCCTGCGAAAATAAACGTCCTCTCGCTTATTTCCCCGGCTGCGCCTGCAACGACTTGACCGCGTCCTGGCAGGCGCTGGCTTCGGTGAGCACCTTGTTGATCGCCTGGTCGGACCTGAGCTTTGCCAGCATGGGATCATTTAGCAGACCGGAGTATGAGCAATAGCTGCGCTCCACTGCGCTTTGCAACAGTTGTAGCGCCGCCTGATTTTTGCCGCAGTATCCCAGCCACGCGCCCTGGAAGTACAACTGCTCCGGATCGAGTTCGTTCGCCTGGTTGGCTAAAAGGTCGTGCGCAATGCGGTCCTGCTCACTGGCAGGCCGCAACCCGAGGCAAGCTTCCACCAGGTCGCGATGATAGCGTGGCGCCGTCGGCATGTGTTTTGCGGCTTCCTTCGCCTCCGCGATCTTGCCTTCACGAACCAGCAGCGAAGGCGTGGCGTAGGCCGCCCATTCCGAACCGGCATCGAGTTGCAGGAAGTCTGTCGCACGCTCGGTCTGGCCCAGTTCCATGAAGGTCCAGGCGCAGGAGCGGAACATGTAGTTGCCGGGATCGAGCGTTAGCGCGCGGTTGCATTCGGCTGCCGCTTCCTCCAGCATCCCGGCGTAGCGGAAGACGTAACTCAACGCGAAGTGCGCCTGGGCGCTGTTAGGCCGGCTCTTCAGCAGGGCCTGGGCTGCCTCATAGGCTTTGCCAAGTTCTCCGCGTTCTACTGAATTCGTAATCTGCTGACCAAGCGCGAGGGTCAAGTTGGGATCAAGTTGCAGCGCCTTCGCATACGCATCATTGGACTGCTGCATCATCTTTTCGCCGCCGTCTGAATAGGTCGCGTCAAAGTAGCTCCGCAGGCCAAGCTCCTGCCATGCTGGGGCGTAGGTTGGGTCCATCTGCACCACTTGCTGCAGCACCGCCAACGCATCCTTGTTGGCGACCGGATCATGCGGAATCGCCAAGCTGTGCAGATAGAGGTCGTAGGCCTCGGCGTTCTTAGGCCGCGAGGCGGTTGCTGTCTGCACGCCTTGTCCAAGCCCAAGAATTGGAAGCAATCCCTGACGCACCTGCGCCGCCAGTCGCGATTGCAGGGTGATGAGGTCCTGGGTAGGCGCGGTGAGCGTTGTCTGCCAAATGAGGCGATTGTCGCTGGCCTGCACGGCTTCCAACGTGACGACCAGGTTTTCGCCGCGTCCCACAAAATGTCCCGTGACAATGGTGGCCACGTGCAGCGCGCGTGCCGCCTGCTGGGGATCAACATCCTTGCCGGCATATTTCTGCGTCATCGTGCTGGGACGTACGTCGAGCGAGCGGTTTTGCGCCAGCGTGTTACTCAACTCGTCGGCCAGTGCGAAGCGCAGAAAGTCGACACTGATGTCGTTGTTGAGATTGCGCAGCGGCAGCACCGCAATGGTGTTCTTTGCCCCGGTGGCGCCCAGGCGATGCTTCAGGTAGTAGGCCCCGATCGGCACCAGAACCGTCAGCAGCAGGGCAATGATTCCCAGCAGCGCGTAAACGTGCCAACGACGCGTAGGTTTGGCAAAGGTGCTGGTGCGCAGCTTGTAGGGAAGCGCCGGCCGCATGCGGGCACTGCTGCTGAGTCCCGGGTCGCTATCTTTTTTCAGCGATTGCAGATCGCCCTTCATCGCCTGCGCCGTCTGATAGCGGGTTCCGCGGTTCTTTTCCATGGCGCGACCGAGAATTCCCTCCAGGTCCTCGGATATCGCGGGATTAAATTTGCGCGGCGCCGGAGGCTTCTCATTCAGCAGCGCATTCATCGAGGTTACAGAGTTGTTTTTGCGAAATGGCTTGTGGCCGGTCGCCATCTCGTACAGCACAACTCCCAGCGAGAACAGATCGCTGCGCTGATCGAGTTCTTCGCCGCGCGCCTGCTCGGGCGACATGTAGACGGTGGTGCCAAAGATTTCGCCGGCGATGGTCAGGTCTTCAAAGCTGTCGCGCCCAAACTCTGGGGAGACCTTGACCAATCCGAAATCCAGAATCTTCGCCTGACCAGACGGAGTGACGAAAATGTTCGCCGGCTTTATGTCACGATGAATTACGCCCTTGGCATGACATGCGGCTAGCGCGTCCGAGACCTGGATTCCCACGTCGATCACCAGTTCCAGGTTCATCGGCTGGCCGTTCATGAGGTCGCGAAGGCTGTTGCCTTCGAGCTTCTCCATGACGATATAGGGCTGGCCGTCGAGGTCGCCGATATCGTGGATGGTGCAAATGTTGGGATGGTTCAACTGGGAAGCAATACGCGCTTCACGCAGGAAGCGCTCCAGGGACTTGGGATCGTTAACCAGATTGTCGGGGATGAACTTCAGCGCAACGCGGCGCCCAAGGCGAGTGTCTTCCGCCTCGTATACCACCCCCATCCCACCGCCACCCAGTTTGCCCAAAACGTGATAGTGGGAAATGGTTTGGCCGACCATGTCAATGGTCTCGATCACGTCGCATTGATGTTAGGCCCGCGTTCTGTCGTGGTCAACCAAACGCGCAGGAAACACGCAGTATCAAAGCCGTTTCGGGGGCGCGGATTCATGCAGCCTTGTCCGCGTCCGGCGCCTGCAACGAGGCCTGCTGTACCTGCGGCGCCGGGGCTATGTAGGTATTCAGCTGCTGCTGGACCTGCGGGGTGGTGATCAGGATGACCCGGTCATCCGGCTGCAACGCGGTGTCGCCATGCGGCAACAGCACCTGGTCGCTTCGCAGAATTGCCACGATCTCCAATGCGTTGGTGCCCAGCTTTTGATAGAGCAAACGTAAGGGCTTGCCCGCGACCGGGCTGTCGCTCTTTACCATTCCCATGGTGAGCTGCTTGCCTCCCGGCAGGTCGAAGCGGATCCTGGAGCGTAGGAGCCGTAGCAGATCGATGTGTCCTAATTCGTCCATGATGTGCAGATCGCCTTTCCCCAATATGCTGAGCGCGATCTGAATGTGCTCCATGTAATGCGCGGGTGAGTCCCGGCGTCCGGGCACCTGGCCTTCATACAAGCTGTGGTATTTCAACCTGGAAGAAAGCCTCACCTGCAGCAGGTAGCTGAGCATCACCGCTAATCCGGCGGGCACCAGCAGGTGATAGCCGCCCGCCATCTCCGTAACCATCAGCATGGTGGCCACGGGCACCCGCGCAGCCGCTCCGAAGACGGCAGCCATTCCCACCACCGCGAACACAGCGGGCATCTGGTGCAGAAGGATCGCGGCCGCGCCACCCAGCATCGCTCCGACAAAAAGCGATGGGGCGAAGACGCCGCCCGAGCCTCCGGAAGACACAGTTAGAGCGAAGGCAATCATCTTGGCGATGATCAATATCAGCAGCAGACGCAGTGCAAGGCCGCCGAGAATCGCCTTTTCGATCCAGCCGTAACCGCCGCCCAGAACTTGTGGAAGCCACAGCGCGAGCAAGCCCACGCCAACTCCGCCAATCGCCGGCTTGGTCCACAGGGGCACGGGAAGGGCGCGAAACAGGTCGCGACAGCGATAAAAGACCTCCGGCAGCGCAGTTGCAATCACTCCGGCTGCAAGGCCCAGCGCTGCATAGGCGAAGTAGTCGGCGACGTGCGGTGTGGGAATTTTCGGGATGTCAAACAGCGGACGAAAGCCGATGAAAACGCCGCGGACGGTGTAAGCGACGGCGGAGGCCGCCATGGTGTAGAGAAACGCTTCCACCTCGAACTCCATCCTTCCATAGAGCACCTCGATGGCGAAGACGCCCGTTCCCATGGGCGAGCGGAAGATGGCTGCTAAACCGGCTGCCATGCCGGCCAGCAACAGGATGCGCCGTTCTTCCTCCGTGCGATGCGCCAGGCGCGCATAGAGCGATCCGAGTCCGGCAGCGATCAGAGCGATCGGCCCTTCTCTTCCAGCGGAGCCGCCGGAACCAATGGTGATCGCCGAGGCGACCATCTTGATGGGCGGTACCCGCCCGCGGATTAGACCCTCCTTACGATGAAACGCGTTTACCGCGGTGTCGGTGCCATGGCCCTCGGCTTCGGGAGCGAATCGGTATACCAGAAATCCCGAGATCAAGCCGCCGAGAGTTGTTGCCACGGGAATGAGCCACAGCCCGTGCGGCCCGATGACTTGGGTGAGCGAGCCTCCGCGTTCCAGACCGGGC
Source organism: uncultured Acidobacteriaceae bacterium (assembly GCA_963846795.1). Taxonomy (GTDB): domain Bacteria; phylum Acidobacteriota; class Terriglobia; order Terriglobales; family Acidobacteriaceae; genus CAVVDY01. Next base: position 329,320 of record CAWJXJ010000003.1, on the reverse strand, counting down.
ATGCGGTATCCGGCAAGCCTCTGAAGGAAGAGACGATTGCAGAGCTGCAACAACCAAGTAAAGATTTGGGCGCCGACCGCTCCCACCACTCCGAGGAAGGCGGATTCAATCAGCAGTCGAGGTTCGCCTTCACGGATCAACGGGTCTCCAACTCGCGGGTGCGGGAAATCTGAACGGGCTCCTGAGTGTGTGATGCTTTGCGGCGTGCGCTTCGCTGCCGCAGGGAGGACAACCATATGGTTCAGCACGGCTGACCCGCATTCCCGGCGTCCGGCCACATCGGTTTTGCGTGTTAGTATCGACTTTAACTCGCGATGCACTTCGACCCCGTCGCTATCTTTTTTCAGATTGTGGTGCTGCTGTTTGCCATCAGCGTGCACGAGTCGGCGCACGCGTGGATGGCCAACCGGCTAGGCGATCCCACCGCCAAAATGCTGGGACGAGTTTCACTGAATCCCATCGTCCACATCGATCCTTTCGGAACCATCCTGGTGCCTGCGTTGCTGGTGCTGTTTGGTTTCCCTGCATTTGGATGGGCGAAGCCGACGCCGGTAGACTCGCGCAACTTCAAGCACATCGTGCGCGATGACATACTCACCGCCGTGGCCGGGCCGGTCAGCAACTTCATCACTGCTTTCTTCGCGGTGGTTATCCTCAGCTTTATCGTTCACGGCTCGGTCATGCCGAGCGGCGGCGTTTACCGGGGACTTCAACTAGCCGACCCGTTGACCGCGATGTTCTGGTGGGCGATGGAGATCAACGTCGTGCTGGCGGTGTTCAACCTGATCCCGCTGCCGCCGTTGGATGGCAGCCACGTGGTCCGTCACTTCCTGTCGTACGAATCGCTGAAGATGTACGACCGCTTCGGGTACTTTGGGTTGATGATGCTGATGTTTGTGTTGCCGATGCTCAATCTGAACATTATCGGCGTGCTAATCTCTCCATTTTTAGGCTTCTACCAGCAACTATTAAACTTATTCTTGAGACTCTGATGTCCAATTCCTCTCACGTGAAAAAGGGACGCATCCTGAGCGGAATGCGACCCACCGGAAAGCTTCACCTCGGCAACTATGTTGGCGCTCTGCGCAATTGGGTCAACCTGCAGGATGAGTACGACTGCTTCTTCTTCATTGCCGACTGGCACGCCCTGACCACCGACTACGCCGACACGCGCATGGTGAAGCAGAACTCGCTCGAGGTGATGATCGACTACCTCGCTGCCGGACTCGATCCGGAGCGCAGCGTGTTGTTTATCCAGTCGCACGTGCCGCAACATGCCGAGCTGCATTTGCTGTTCAGCATGATTACGCCGCTGGGCTGGCTGGAACGCGTGCCGAGTTATAAAGAGCAGCGCGAGAATCTGAAGGACAAAGATCTCGGGACGTATGGATTTCTGGGCTACCCGCTGCTGCAGTCGGCGGACATCCTCGTCTATCAGGCTAACTTCGTTCCGGTGGGCGAAGACCAGGTGCCACATGTGGAGCTGACCCGCGAGGTCGCGCGCCGGTTCAATCAGTTTTATCCGCGCAAGCTGCGCGCAGGCGATGAGGAGCCGAATCGCGACGTGGTTTTTCCTGAACCGAAGCCGCTGCTCACTCCCGCCGCCAAGCTGCCCGGCACCGACGGCCGCAAGATGTCGAAGTCGTACGGCAACACCATTCTGCTGAGTGAGCCGGAAGCTTCCATGCGCGCCAAGTTGAAGACCATGGTCACCGATCCGGCGCGCATTCGGCGCACCGATCCCGGCAATCCCGACCTCTGTCCGGTGGGCGACCTGCACAAAATCTTCAGCGACGCTGAGACGATGGCGAAGGTGAATGAAGGCTGTCGCACGGCGGGCATCGGCTGCATCGAGTGCAAGACGTGGGCAGCCGACAACCTGTGGAAGGTGCTGGCGCCGATTCAGGAACGTCGCGCGAAATACGAGGCGAATCCGAAGCTAGCCTGGGACCTGCTGGAGGAAGGTTCAGCCAAGGCGCGCAGTGTAGCTGAGGCGACGATGCGGGAAGTACGGGCGGCCGCTAATCTCTCCCACGAGTATGAAGCTCCGACGCAGGCTGCGGGAGAAGGGAAGTAGGAGAAGTACCGCCGTTCGCCATTCGCTCTTCGCCATTCGCTCTTCGCTATTTGTACGAGAGTCCCGCTCCAACGTGTGTCATCCCGAGCCCGCCGCGGCGGGCTCGGGATGACACGGCGGTGTGAGGGAAGCATTGCTCCGGTGCCACGAACTGCAGGTCCCTCGCCCGCGGCGGGCTCGGGATGACACATCAAATCAAGACGCCGGATCAACGCGGTCGGGCGTTTGCGTCTTGGGGAGACACGGCCTAGGCTGCGCGGTTGAGCTCTCGCGGCATCTCGATCACTCTCCCTGTATTGACCGCTGCACGGTGAGAACTCTTTTTTCTTGCATTCATCTGCTCTGCTTTCGGCCCATCAATCACGGAACGTAAGCGCAGGCGCGCTTTGTGAAGCTGTGATTTGGTGTTGCCCGTGGTGCAGCCAAAGATTTCCGCAATCTCCTGGTGCTCATAGCCGTGAATGTCGTGCAGGATGAGCATGAGGCGATATCCCGGCGGCAGGTTTTCGATGGCTCGCAGCAACGACACGCGATCGGTTGTCCTGCTCAAAGTCTCATCCGGCTTGCCGTACAACTGGCCCTCGAAAGCCGTCTCCTCTTCGCTGCCAAAGGCGGGATCGAGAGGGCACTCACGAATGGAGCTATTCCGCTTACGGATGAACATCAGCACCGTATTGACCGCAATGCGATGCATCCAGGTGGTGAAACGCGACTCTTGCCGAAATGTACTCAAGCGGCGAAAGGCGTGAACGAACGCCTCCTGCGTGAGATCTTCGGCCAGGTCGGTGTCGTTCACCATCCGGTAACACAGGTAAAAGACGCGGCGGCTGTGACGTCGGTAGAGTTCTCCAAAGCTGTCGGAGTCGCCGTTCATGGCGTTAGTAATAAGTTCGCTTTCGGGCGCATCTTGCAAGCTCGACAAGGTAGCCTCCTAACTGTCCTTAATTTTGTCGGATGCGTTGCAGGAAAGCTGGCGGAGGTACGACATAACGCGCCGCGAAGCGATTTTCCAACAATGTCGTAGAACGATGCAGGCGGGGAAATCGCAGCCGGGTTATTTCTTTTTCTTGCTGCTGGCCGGATTTCGCCGGGTTTTCCTGGCGGCTTTGGCAGGAGCAGGCTTTTTGAGGGCCTTTTTCGCGGGTTTGGGCTGGGTGGATTTCATATCGCCCCCGGGCCCGAACATCACCAGCACGCCCTCTACTCCCCCATTGTTATTGAAGACGGGTGTGAAGTGTACGTCGAATGCAACCACGTCGTGCCTGGCCCTGAGCGATTGATTTTGCAGAACGCTGCCTTTGCCCTTTTGCAGCACACTTCTATAACGCCGGATGAGCGCAGTCCGTACTTCAAGTTGCACCGGAAGTTGATCGAGGCCGACGCCGACGACTGAGGTTTCGCCCACACCAAATAGCCGTTGCGCCGCAGCATTCCACAGTTGAATCTGCTCCTTGTGGTCCACCAACGCCACCGGCCAAGGCATGCTCTTGAGGGTTTCGGCATAGCGCTGCGAGAGCTGAGACAACTCGCCCGTCCGGTGTTCCAGCTCCTCATTCATGTTTTCCAGCTCTTCGTTCAGCGCCTGCAGCTCTTCGTTCGTGGTCGCCAATTCCTCGTTGGTCGACTGCAATTCCTCGTTGGTAGTTTCCAGTTCCTCGTTGGTCGATTGCAGTTCTTCGTTGGTGGTCTCCAACTCTTCATTCGCCGACTGCAGCTCTTCGCTGGTGGCCTCCAATTGCTTGATGGTGCCCTGCAGCCGCTCGCCATCGGTGACATCTTCGGCGGAGATGATAGTGCCGATGCGCTCTTCGGCATTGGCCAACACTGGGCGTATGGCGATGCTCAAAACGCGCTCTTCGCCGTCCACTTTGACGCTGCACTGGAAACGTGCGATCTGCTTTGGGTTGCTGCGGCTGCTCTCCAGTCGCGACGTAAGTTCCGGGCAGCGGAATGCCAGCTCGGTGTTCTGCAGGCGCTTGCCGGTTAGCAGTTTGCCCCTTATGCCCCAGACCTGGACGAAGGCGTCATTATGGTTCAGGACAAGGTCGTTACCATCGAGCGCAATCAGTCCCGACTTAACCGTCTCAAGCATGCTTCTCTGGAACGGCTGCAAGGATTCCAACTCATTTTGCACAAGCTCGGCCCCTCCCCGACTGTAAAACCGTGGCCCGATTTCACTGCCATTTTCCGGGCTGCGCGCCGGAGATTTCTGGAAGATCCGCCACCTGGTGTCGAGCGGCCGGAAGACTTTGGAATTCGCAAGCTTCGATTCGGCCTTGCCCAGAAACAGCACACCACCTGGCTCCAGTGCATAGTGAATACTGGATAAAATCTTGTTTTGTGTGTCGGTGTCGAAATATATCAGCAGGTTGCGGCATACCACAATGTTGCAGTGAGAGATAGCAGCGTCTTTGACGATGTTGCTGCGCCCGAAGATCATCAGCCGGCGGATTTCCCGGTTTATCCCGGCGACGGAGCCGCTGCCGGTGAAGTACTTCTCCCGCAATTGGGGTGGAACGCGGCGCAACTTCTCAACCGGATACTCACCCCGGCGCGCGACATTCAGCGCGTCCTCGTCAATATCGGTAGCGTAGAGCTTGATGTTGTAGTCGGGCAGAGCCGGGCCCAGGCACTCGGCGATCAGGATGGCGAGAGAATACGCCTCCTCGCCGGTGGCGCAGCCGATACTCCAGAAGCGCAAGGTATCTCCCGGCTGAATGGCGCCGACGATCGATGGCAAAGCTTCAGCGCGCAGCGCCTGCCACGCCTGGGGATCACGGAAGAATTCCGTGACGTTGATAAGGACGGTGCTGAGCAGGTGAAGATTTTCAGCCGGATTTTCGCGCACCCGTTCCAGATAGACGCGAAAGCTGGCAGCGCCTACCTGCCCCATGCGTTTGCGAATACGCCGCTCCAGGCTGGTTGGTTTGTAGCCCCTTAAGTCAGGGCCCCGTTCCGCAGCCAGGTATTGAACCAGTTCCTGCAGTGTAAGATCATCGCTCATCAGCCAGCCGAGCCTCGAGCCTGTTTTGAAAGTTTCACCAGCAGAGCGCCAATGTCTTTTAGCGGCAACACGCAATCCACGTTCGAAGCGGAAACCGCAGCCGTCGGCATAGCCGGGAAGCGCGCGGTCTGCGGGTCTTCCACGATGGTAAAGCCGCCGGCCAGCTTGATGGCCCGTAGTCCCTCTGACCCATCTTTGCCGGAACCGCTGAGGATGACCCCAATTACTTTCGACCCATATGCTTTTACAACAGAATCGAAGGTCATATCAATAGACGGCCGGCTGAAGTTAACCGCCGGGGAATGGGAAAGTACGATCTGCCCGGCGCTGATCAGCAAATGACGGTCGGGAGTGGCCAGGTAAGCCACACCACGTTGCAGGGCATCATGCTCCTGCGCATCCTGCACCCGCAGCTTCGTGCATCGGCGCAGAATATCGGCCACGTGACTGGTGTAATCGGGATGCAGGTGGAGGACGACCAGGATAGGCGACCGAAAGTCGGCGCGCAAGTCATGCAGAATGGCGCTCACAGCTTCGAGGCCGCCGGCAGAGGCCCCGATTGCAACTATGGAATAGCGTGCAAACGTACGACCGCTCTTGCCGGCACCGGCGACCAACGCGGCGTTCGAGTCGTCGTGCAACCTTCACCTGCCAGTAGTTTGATTATAGGCTGGATTCGCTGTGTACTTAGAAGAATCGCTGGCCGTGCGAACTCGCGTTTTAGATGATTCGCTGCCAGGGTTGCCTGTCATGCAGTTTCCGCCAGTTGGTCGCGACGTTCGCGCGTCTGCATAGGGCGGTCCTTCATCAGAAGCCGGCGCAGCACCGCAGCGTCTTGCCTGGCTGAGTCGGCCGATTCCCCGTAGCGCTTGGCGAGTTGATTGAGCCCACCTTTGCGCGAGCGCTGTTCCATGCGTCGCGACAAATCGGCGCGCTCTTCAAGAGCTCGCAAGGCTGCCCAGACGGCGCGCTCTGCCGAGTCCGACTGATCCTGGAGCATCGACTCTACTGAAAAAGCATGTCCCACCCGGCAGGCATAGCGCAGCAAGTTACCCGCTTGCGCCTCCCACAGCGTGCCGTTGCATTCGGGACAGGTATACGCCGACGGAGTTCCCTTGGGATCGACCAACTCATCGCCGTTCTTATGCTCTGCGATATTCACAGACATGACAGCTTGTTCTTTCTGGTCAACCTGCTCGCCGGCCAGCCGGCCCAGCAGATCGGGAATCTCGTCGATCGAACGAACATAGTCCACGGTGGTGGTGGCGATTGCACTCTGCGGCATACCGGGAACCAGGGCATCGTTGGGATCCTGGACCACCGCCAGTCCACCGGCGTTCTTGATGCTGTGCAGCCCGGCGCTGCCATCGTCGAGGTAACCGGAAAGTACAACTCCGATAACGCGTGGCCCATAGGCCCGGGCGGCGGAGCGGAAGAGGGCATCGACTGACGGCCGATGCCGATTTTCCAGCGGCCCGCGCACCAGCCGCATATAGCCTTTTTCGAGCACCAAGTGGTAATCGGGCACGGCAACATACAAATGCCCGGGCCTTATCTGCATCCCGTCGTGGGCGGCTTCAACCCTCAGATTCTTGCTATGGCGGTTCAGCACATCCGGCAGGATGCCCGGTCCGGTGCGTCTGGTATGAACCACGGCGAGCAGGCAAGCTTTTGCCGGTGGAAAGAGGCTGGTGATCCGTATCAGCGCCTCTACGCCGCCGGCAGATGCTCCAATAACGATGATGTTTCGATGATGGTCGGCTGGCGAAGTCTTTCTTTTCGGCACTAATACGCCTCATGCGGCGGCCCGGCCGCTTTCACTAGGATGCGAGATAGTCCGACCAGGCGCAGGAAAGCGTCTCTGGCACAATCAAAGGTTAGGGATAGACCTTCGCCGGATTCTGCCGCGGGCGAGGCGCGCCGCGACCGACTCAAGCGGCCGCAGCTCTGCTTTCGAGACGTATCAGCCGGGGCAAACCATCTGGGCCACGAGCGACAGTAAATAATTGACAGCACCGGGAACATAACCACGCAACATCGAGGTGAGACGCGGAGCTGACAGCGGAGCCTCTGGCCGGTGCAAGCACCACCAGCCTTCCTTCTTTCAACGTACGAAAGCTCTGGTCACACTCGGGATTGGCACAACGGGAAACCAACTTAACATCCGGAGAAGAGAACGATGGTTGTTGACAACCAATATGGCGAAAGAGTAACTCTTTAAAATATAGAGGGGGTGCGCCATGTAGCGTCACCATACCTCGCTTTCGAACAGCCCAGGGTCGAGAACTAAGATGCAAACCGTGCTAGGCTCGTGGAAGGAAATCGCTAATTATCTCGGCAAAGGTGTGCGTACCGTACAGCGCTGGGAGCGTTGCTCGGGATTGCCGATCCACCGCCCCTCCGGATCCAGCAAAGGCGTTGTCATTGCCTTTCCCCCCGAACTCGACAAATGGGCGCGCCGCCAGGATGGGGCCGCCAGTGCTCGAACTCATCCGCTGGTAGATCGGCACACGGCGCTTCACGTGCAACTTACGGATCGGATGCAGCGGCTTCACAGCAACACGCTGAGGTTGATGAAGAACACCGCCGCTTTAGTAGAACTGGCACAGCGCCGTCGCGCTGAGAACGGGCGCAGCCAGGGCGGCTTCACCTTGCCGAAGGAACAGTAAACTTCGCTTCCTTCTCTAAGACTCGTCGCCGGAAGTTTTGGAATTAAGGCGTCCCCGCAGCTCTTTCGACCTGTTCCTCAACTGTTGATTCCTTTCCAGTAACAGGGGCGTTTCAAGCGTAGCACCAGCAGGGGATTGGTAAGGCGAACCCCGCAGCAGGCGGGCAATGGCGTTCATCAGATCGGCCGGCTGGCTGGAACCCTTCAATAACACAACATCTACGCTCTGGGCTACGTTGTCCGGCAAGTCTGGAAAGCCCGACAGCATGATGAGCGGCAATTCGGGTTTACGGGCCCGTAGCTGGTGGGCGAGTTCGTCTCCTGAGATTTGGCCGGGAAAGCTGTAATCGAGCAGTACCAGATCGACGTCGACCTTGTCGAAGATCGACAGCGCGCTGGGAGGATCACTGGCGATCAGGACGTCGTATCCCATCTGCGTCAGCATGGCCCGTCGGACTTCGAGTGAGCCGACGCGGTCGTCCACGCAAAGAATTCGAGGCGGCGGGTTGGTAGTAGAGGGCACGGATACTGGGTATGACGGTGAAAAGGCCGCCCGGGGGTTGCCACCGGAGTCAAGAGTATAGTGTGTTTTTTCGGCAGGGACGGGGTGGCGACTCGTTATGGCGCACCTTGACCGCCGGGAATATCAACGAGAAGGCTGTATCGCGAGACGGCAGAAAGCCGAAAGGGCTGCTCGCGGCAGCCCTAATCGGGTGAAGGTGGAGGAGCATTCGCCGTTGCCCTATGAGAGGAGGAGTAGGCTCATACAACCAGCGCCGAGTGCGTTGGCGCCTGTTTTACGGCGTGCATTACGACTACCTTCGGTTCAAGCTTCTGTTCAAGAATGGACTTGATGTAATCTTCTCCGGCCTGCATCATGTGCACCCACATGTCGTGCGCCCGGCCGTCCTGGTTGAGCAATGCCGCTACGTCGGCAGCACTCATGTGAGTTCCCGATTCAGCCGCGAAATGTTGCAGGTGCGCCAGGGTGATTTCAGCGGTGACTTTCTCGCGCCAGCACTTTTTTGTTAGGTCTTTCATTTCTGCTTCCCGACAGAATTGAATTTGTTTTACGAGAATAGAAATACCGCAGTGTAGGTTGGGGGCATATACCACGTATCACTCGCCCCTGTGATGTTCGTCACACCCGCGCAGTTCGCGCTATCACGGGGAAAAACATGGATAAGAAATCAGGTGTGTCATCCCGAGCGAAGTCGAGGGATCTGCAGTTCGGTCTCGCCGCAACCCTCTCACGCGGTGTCATCCCGAGCCCGCCGAGGGATCTGCAGTTTGCCCGTGCCGCGAAACAGTTTCGGTTAGAAATGCTGTCGCGGCAGTTTCTCCAGCTTTCCGGTGAATGCCGCTCGCATGTACCAACTCTCGGCAAGATCGCTCCACGTTGGGTTCACCGTCTCGATCAGAGCGATCTTCTTTTCGCGTCGCCAGCTCTTTAGCTGCTTTTCGCGCGCAATGGCCTCCCGTATTTCTCCGAACGCCTCGAAATAAACCAGCCGCTCGACATTGTATTTTGCGGTGAATCCCTCTGGATATTCGTGAAGCTTGTGCTGCAGAACACGCGTCGCAAGCTTACCCGTAACCCCGATGTAGAGTGTCATGGAGCGGCTTGCCATGACGTAGACGTAATACCATTTCTGCTCCTGCACGGGCACAGCATCTCATGCGCGACTGCCTGGGGCGGTGACTTCGCGCACTCGGCGCGGTGCGGGCCAGTGAGGAAACTGCAGATCCCGCGGCGGGCTCGGGATGACACCGCGGGAGCGTGATCGTTACACGGGCAAACTGCAGATCCCTCGCTCGCCGCGGCGGGCTCGGGATGACACAGGAGAAGAAGCATTTCGCTGCTGCCGCGTCGATTTTCACTGCTCTGATAACGTCAAGTCATGTCCGTTATGCCGCTTCAACTGAATGGTAATCAAATCCGCGCAGTAATCTTCGACTTTGGCGAAGTGCTCTCGTATCCGCCGCCGCAGGAGATGATCGCGGCCATATCGGGTTTGCTGCACGTCACTCCCGATAAGTTTCGTGAGTATTACTATGCGGAACGGCAGCGCTACGATCGCGGTGAATTGACAGCCGAGCAGTACTGGCGAGCGGTGGCCCGCGATGCCGGCACACGACTAACAGCCGAGAATATCGAATGGCTGCGCCGCACCGATGTCGCGATGTGGAGCAAGGTGAATCCGCAGATGCTGGAGTGGGCAGCGCAGTTGCGGAGTCAGGGAATGCAGACCGCTGTGCTATCGAATATGCACGCCGATATGGCGCAAGCAGTGCGCGCGAAGTTCGCCTGGATTCGCGACTTCAAGTGTTTCGTATTGTCGGCAGAAGTGGGATATGCCAAACCCGAGCCGCAGATCTATCAACACTGTCTGGATTGCCTGGATGTCCCGGCGGGCGAGGGGCTGTTCATCGATGATAAGGCGCGCAACACAAGCGCCGCAGAGCAGCTTGGAATGGCCGCTATCTGCGCCAACTCGCCCGAGCGCATCCGCGAGCAGTTGCAAGAGGCAGGGTGGAACGGGCCTTTGCCTGAATAGGGCACGGCTCCGGACCGGGATGTCGCGATTAACGCGGCGCTGAAGCGCCGCTCTACCGTAAACACTCAATTCGAAACTGCTTTTAGTTGCTAATCACTAATCACTAACTGCTAGTTGCAAAATAGATGGAGCGCTCCCTTGCGATCGGTTAGTAGGTCGGTAGTTTCAGCCGGAACATTGGCGCATGCTGGGCTCGTGTCTCAACGCATGCATTGCGGATCGGCACAGTGCCAGGCGGCCTCCATTGCCTAGGATTGGGGCCGCTCGCGTCGCCAACTGCGTGTACGCCTAACGGTTGTCGCAATATCAGAGTAAACAAGTAACGAAACAAAGTAAGTGACGGCTGTCACACATCTTCGGACAAATTGTGAACCAAGGTGGATTACTTTGGTGCCATCCCGCAGAGATCGCGCCTCGCTCTAGGGATTCAGCGCCGCCGCTTTCTCCTCCGCTTCCTCTTCCACCTCACGCAGCGAAACCCGCTCCCGATGTGCCAGCAGCAGGCCCGCCGGGATCACGGACATGAAGGTCACGGCCCAGATGAGCATTCCGCAGCTCACGGCCAGCTCGTGCGGGATGCCGAAGGCGGCGCTCAGCATTCCGATGGTTGCCAACTGCGATCCGCCTCCGACGCCCGGCAACTGCAGCAGCGAGCCGATCATGCTGGCTCCCATCAGGAGAATGGCCATGGGCAGAGTTGCCTGATGTAAGGTGCCGGGATAGGCATGCATGATGGCGATATAGTCGAGGGCGATCAGCATCCACATGAAGATGCTGAGTGCGGTCAATTGCAGCGCGGCGCCCAACCCGTGAATGGTTTCCAGCCCGACGCTGAAGCTGCGAATCTTATCGCGCAAATGGTGTGCAAAGCGGGGAAAGCTACCGGCAAACAGGTCGTGTAGAAGGTTTCCCACTCGCTCTCCGGCCTTGCGAATGATCACCATCGCCACCACCAGCCCCAGGACGAGAGCAAACAAGGCGAAGGCTCCTTCGCGCAGGCCGTGGTAGAAGGGAAGCGCGCGCAGGTCGGTAGACAAAAAGCTCAGCGCCAGCAGCACGGCAAAGCCTCCCATGTCGAAGATGCGTTCCACCGTCCACACCGCCATCTGCGAGGCCAAGGTGAGGTTCTCTTTGCGGGCGATGATGTAGGGCCGCACCACTTCTCCCGCACGACCTAACAATGCCAGCGCCGTGAATCCGATGAACTGCGGAGCCATTAGCCGCGCGCTGGTGGTGTTACAGACCGGCTTGAGGAAAATCTTCCAACGCACGGCGCGCAACGCGTAGGCGGCGTAGGTAAGCACCACGCCGGCAAAAATCAACAGCCAGTTCACGTGCTCGGTCTGCTGCAAGAAGGTGTGCCAGTCGAACCGTTTCCAGGTCCGCACCTGCAGATAGATCAGCGCGCAGAGCACGGCAAGCACCACGAGCATAATGAGAATGCGCTTTTTGTTCATTCGGGAATTTGATAGGGCGACTTACTGAGGAGAAACGGAAAACCGCAGGGAGTCAAGTCGGGACTGGCTCTGCACCAGCATAGTGCCCTTCGGCCGCACCACGTCATCCGAATCCCAGTGCAGCAATTTGTGAGTGTGTCATCCGGAGCCCGCCGCGGCGGGCGAGGGATCTGCAGTTGGCTCGCGCCGCCCAATAAGATCAACCGCCATGGGTGTCATCCCGAGTTCGCTGTGGCGAACGAGGGATCTGCAGTTGGGACACTCCTGAACCAATTCGCGTGAGGCCCATCACTGCCTCACCTTTCCGTGCCTGAGACACTGCGTGCGTGCAGCAAGGAAAATCGTACTGCGTGTACATCATGGCCAGCCGCTCGCTAACTCTCTACATCGGAGTGTCAGGGCATCTTTGGAGGCGCGTTCTGGAGCACAAAACGCATGACTACCCGAGGGGTTTCACCGCCCGGTACAGGGTCGAGCGTCTGGTACACGTTGAAGTTTTTGGGGAGGTCACCGCAGCCATTGCCCGCGAAAAGGAACTGAAGGCCTGGCGACGAGAAAAGAAAATTGCACTCATTAGGGCTATAAATCCCACAGGGTCTGATCTTGCGGAACATTGGTATACGCCCGCGGCACTTAGCGGCAAGTTGGAATTTGGACCGAGATCGCATTTCTGATTGTCGCTCTTGGTCACGCCGGCAAACTGCAGATCCCTCGCTCGCCATGGCGAACTCGGGATGACACCACCGGAAAAGGGAAACGCTCTCGGCGATGCAAGACAACTGCAGGTCTCTCGCTCGCCGCGGCGGGCTGGGGATGACACCGCAATTAACGGGAAGTTGATCTTCGGCGATGCAAGCTAACTGCAGATCCCTCGGCTCCGCTCGGGATGACACTTAGGGAACGGAATGATCTGGCTAGTAGCTGCCCGCAGCCGCACTCGTCTTTGCGGTTGCCAGCTTCGCCTGTTTCATCTCGGCCAGCTTCTTGCGGTTGTAATCGCGGATGATGCGCGCGACGTAAGCCCGCGTCTCGCGATAAGGCGGCACTCCTTTATATTGCGCAACTCGCTCCGGACCGGCATTGTAAGCCGCGAGTGCTTTGGCGACGTCGTAGTTGAATTGCTGCAGAAGCTGCATCAGGTAGCGAACGCCGCCGTCAACGTTCTCGGCCGCATCGAAACTGTTCTTTACCCCAAGCTGGTCGGCGGTGCCCGGCATCAACTGCATCAGGCCGCGGGCCCCCTTGCGTGAGACGGCGTTGCTATTACCACCGCTTTCAGCGCGAATCACACTGGCGATGAAGTCGGCATCGAGTTGGCTACGCCGGCTGACCTCGCGGATCACTTGGTTCAGGTCGACGGGTTGTGAGGTGGCTTCAACTTTGGCAGGCTCCGGCGGCGCAGGTTCAAAGCTCGTGACCTGAGCGCTGGGGACATCGATATAGCTGCTGGTATCGGCGCCGGTATATAGGCGGGTGATCGCGCCTATGATTTCGTGCCGCTGGTGACGAATGCTGAAGCCGTTGCTCAGGTTCGCGATCTCGGCCGCATGCAGCGGGAGCATGGCAAACACCAGCATCATTGTCGGCAGAAGTCTACGCATTCGTAATCGCGGCATTCCTTTCCATTACCTGCTCGATGGCGGCGGCCACACCGTGCTCATCGCAGTGCAACGTGACTGTCCATCCGCTCTGCTTCAGGTCCTCAGAAGCATTCTGCATGATTACCGGATGCCCGGCAAAGTCCAACATTTCCACGTCGTTGTAGTTGTCGCCGATGGCCATCACGTCGTTGCGATCGACGCCGCGATAGTTGCACCAGCGCTCCAGGGCGTGTCCCTTCGAGCATCCCGCGTTCAGCAGATCGATGATGCACAGGTCGCGCCACTCGTACTGCGTTCGCAACACCGTAAATTCCTGGCGAAAGTCGCTGCTCTCCAGCTTATCGAGCATCGTTTTGCTTAGTTCAATTGGCCCGCAGAACATCGCCTGTATCGGAGCAGTCACCAACGCTTTCTCAATTGGACTGATGTAGTCGATATAAAGTGAGTTCTTCTCCATCCAGCGTTGGATTACACCGTAAAGACGCTCGCGGCTTTCGCAGACGATGGCTCCCAAGCCCTTCGCGGTCGAAGGTGAGCACCATGTAGTCGTGATACTCGGCCATTAGGCCGGCAAAGCTTCAGCGCGGTAGGCAAAGGCAGCAGATCCTGATGAAACAGTTCGCCCTGCAGTGAGCGCGTCACCGCTCCATTGGAGCTGATGAGGCACAGGTCGAAGCCGAGCTGTTCTGCGATGGGCAACGCGAAGGCGTGCCGCCGTCCGGTGACCAGGACGATTTCGATGCCGGCCTCATGCGCGCGCCGCAGCGCAGCGCGATTCTCCTCCGAAAGCTGGACCTTGGTGTCGAGCAGGGTGCCATCAATATCGATGGCGATGAGCCGAATGGGGCGGGACACACATTGATTTTAACAGCCACTCTAGCCATCCACTGTCACACCAAAGTAAAGTAGTGGTGAGAATGGAACTCCGCAAAGACCCCATCACGCGCTCGTGGGTAATTACGGGCGATGAACCCTACGACAGCTCGCAGGATTACGGATGTCCTTTTTGTCCCGAAGGCGGGCAGCATTTGCAGGTCGTATCGTTCGTACCCAGCGCTAATGGAAATCCCTGGGCGGCTCGCGCCGTGGTGCATCCCCGCCCCATTTACCGCATTGAAGGTGAGCCCGAACGGGCCGGCAATGGACTCTACGACAAGATGCAAGCCGTCGGAGCGCATGAGGTCATTGTTGAGAATACGCGGCACGATCGCCACCTGTGGAACGCCGATGATCGCGAGATCGAAGAGTACCTGGCCCTGCTGGGAAACCGCATCGACGACCTGAAGAAAGACCTACGCTTCAAGTACGTTACCGTCTTCAAAAATTTCGGAGGGCTTTCGGGACAACAGTGGGACCACCCCACCACCGAAATCGTGGCCACGACTTTTGTGCCGCGCCGCGTGCTGTATGAGCTGCGCTCCGCCCGTGAGCACTACCGTGTGAAAGAGCGTTGCGTTTTTTGCGACATCATGGCGCAGGAGCAGCAACAGAAAATTCGAGTTATCGAAGTGCGTGGCGATTATATGGCGTCGTGTCCTTACGCACCGCGGGTGCCCTACGAGACGTGGATCGCTCCTCGGCTGCATGAGGCCTGCTTTGAGCGCACCGCAATGAAGTCAGGCGCGCTGCGCGACCTGGCCGCGATCCTGCGCCGCACGCTGCATCGCATTCGCGCTATCGCCGACGGATTTCATATGGTGCTGCACACTTCACCGAATACGCTGCATCGCTCGGAGACGCTGGGCTTCTGGAAGACGATCGACGATGATTACCACTGGCACATCGAGATTCTGCCGATTCTCGGCGCCAAGGAAAAGTCGTACACCTTCAAGGAAGTGTATTCGTCGCCGGTGACGCCAGAAGCCGCGGCTGCCCGGTTGCGCGAGGCTCCCGCAGAGCCGTGATGCAATGACCGTCCGCCGCCTGAAGACCTATACCGCGCAGACTGGCTACGTCTACCAGTACTACTTTGTGGGACAGCGGGTTGCGCTACCGTCGGACCCGGAATCGCCTGCGACGGAGTACATCTTCGACGTGACCTCGGACCGCAAGACGACGTTTGCGGTGAGCGTTTTTCTTGGTCCTCGGGCGCTCGAAGCCTGGTCTGCTGCACGTGGACGCGCGCTAACCCATCCCGAGTGCTATGCAGCCGTCAAGCTGCGCCTGATGCAGGGATTCGACGAGATCGCCGACATGCTGCATTCAGGCCGGCGGCTGCGGGTAGAACCTGCAGAAATTTGCGACCTGCTGGACTCAATCGGAATCGACTAGCACACGGGCGAAGGTCGCTCACGGAATTTCGTTGCGATAGTCGAACCTGTATCTCGGGCGAGCATGTTCGAAGAGCTGAAACCCACATCACGGATCAACTGGAATACGGCGCTTTTGCTGTCGTTCGCAGTGCATGGTGTGGTGTTGCTTGTTCTGTCCCATCGGACGCCAGTGACGGTTCTGCCACATGAGGTTGCGCTGGGAACGCCGTACTCTTCCGGAAGCGTCATCTATCTTGCGCCGCTGGGCAAGGAGCGCACGCGCGACAACTCTGAGCCGCTACACATCGCAAAGGTTACAGCTCCCAAACGGGAATTGAGCTCACTGCCCAAGCCGGCTGCGCGCCAGCGCGAGGAAGCCAGCAAAACTGCCGAGAACGCTCCCGATGTCACCGGCGGCGCCGGATCGCCCTATGGCGTCCACATCCCGGGAACTCCGCTCACCGGGCCGGCAGTCATGCCTGCGTTGCCTCAGGTTTTTCCCGATCCTCCGGTTGCACGCTCTGAGCTGCCTGCCGGAGTTTCAGGCGACGTAATTGTGGAAGTCACCATCGACGATCAGGGGAATGTAACCGACCTCAAGCTGACGCAAGGCATTGGCTATGGTATCGACGAAAAGGTGCTCGCGGTGCTGCGGCAGTGGCACTTCCGCCCGGCTACGCGCAATGGGTTTAACATCGCTTCGCAGCACCTGGTGCACTTCCACTACCCAGCTTAGTAACGGTTCCTTCAGCTTGCTGTCATCCTGAGCGAGGGAGCGCCGTATTCGCGCGACCGAGTCGAAGGACCGCTATAACCAAGTTGCTCAATAGGGGTCCTTCGACTCCTCGTCCGCCGCGGCGGACTCGTCGCTCAGGATGACAAGGTATGAGATTATGAAACACGGATGAACGAGCCGCAGCCATCAGTTGAGAATCGGACCACGGCGCCTAAAACCATGGCGCGCCGCGATGATGAGTCGCCGTTCTCCGTCTTCGTCGGCCAGGTGTATGACGGCCCGCTCGATTTGCTGCTCGACCTGATTCGCAAGCAGGACATCGACATCTACGACATTCCGATAGCCAAAATCACCGAGCAATATCTCAGGTACGTCGAGAAGATGAAGCAGCTCGACGTCGATGTCGCTGCCGAGTTCATCTACACCGCGTCGCTGTTGATCCACATCAAGTCGAAGATGCTGCTGCCGCGCGATCCGGACGCGCCTGCCGGCATGGAAGATCCGCGCACGGAGCTGATCAATCGCCTGCTGGAGCACGAGCGCTTCAAGACCGCAGCCCAGATGCTGTTGCAGAAGCAACAGATTGAAGAGGCCGTCTGGTCGAATCCCTCGTTGAAGGAATTTCGCGAGGCCGATGGTGCCGAACCTGAGTTGGCCGCCGACGTTGTCGACCTGGTAAAGACGTTTCAGAAGATACTTGATCGCGCGCGCAGCCGCCCGACCTTCGATGTTGCAGAAGAGAACGTCACGGTCTCGCAGATGATCGATTACATTCGCCGCCGTCTGGCGCTGGAAGACCGTCCGGTGCGGCTGAAGCAGTTGTTGCGTAACTTGAACTCGAGCGCAGCGTTGGTGTGTGCGTTTCTTGCCATCCTGGAGCTGATACGGTTACAGGCTGTGCTGGCGCGGCAAGACGACGTATTCGGCGAGATTATGCTGAAGAAGCACACGAATTTCGACAGCCTTATGGGCGAGAGTTCGGCCGTCAAGGACGACTGGCGATAAAGCGCAAGGGCTGTGCTTTTGTATCGCCGCTGGCGATGCCACGAACTGCAGGTCCCTCGATCGCTCACGCGCTCTCGGGATGACAACTTTTAAGGAGTGCGCATGGCACGGCTGAAGCCGGGCCCTTTCAAAGCCACCGAATGAGCGTTAAAGCAAAACTTGAAGCCATCATCTACGCGACCGAGGAACCGGTCACTCTCAGCCAACTCGCTGCGCTTCTAAAGGACGCGGTGCTGGAAGAGCTGCGTGCCGAGGAGCGAGCGCGACTCGCGCTCAACCAGCTCATCGCCGAACCGCAGGCACCTGAGGAAGAACTCGACGAGGAGACCATCGAATTCGAGGATGAAGCCGATCCCGCACCTGAGCCGATTCAGCCGAGTGAAGCCCCTTCGGAACCGGATGCTCAGGCGGCGATCCCTGAGGCGGCGCCAACCGACGCCAAGGCGCAGGAAAAGGAAGACCTGCGCCGCGTCAAAGACCGTATCGACCTGCTGCTGGAGGAACTCATCGCCGAATACGCGGCGCCGGATCGTGGCGTGGAGATTCGACAAATCGCCGGCGGCTATCGCATGGCAACCAAGCCCGAGCATCACGATGTTGTCGTCAGCTTTGCCAAGAGTCTTAAGCCTCCGGTTCGACTGTCGATGCAGGCCCTCGAAACTCTCTCGGTCATCGCCTACAAGCAGCCGGTCACGGTACCGGAAATCAGCGAAATTCGTGGTGTGGATTCATCCGGCGTGATAGCGACCCTGCTCGATCGCAAGCTGATTACCACGGCCGGACGGAAGCAAGTCATTGGCCGCCCTATCCTTTATAAGACGACGAAGGAGTTCCTGCTTCGCTTTGGTCTGAACGATGTGAGCGAGCTGCCCAGCATGGAGGAGTTCGAAAAGCTGGGCGATCCGCAGAGCGAGCTGTTCCAGGCGACGGAGAGTCAGCCATCTTCGGTCGTATCTGACAACGGTACTCCCGAAAGAGACGAGTCCGTAACCGAAGGCGATCCCGTGGTCAGCGACGAGAACAGTGCAACGGCACGGGATGTGATCGAGCAACCCGAGCGGTTCAACGAAGCCATCGCGCCGATACCTGGAATTGACGAACCAGGCGATCCTGTTCGCTAAGTAGCCGTGTCATCCCGAGCCCGCCGCGGCGGGCGAGGGATCTGCAGTTTGCTCGCGCCAGGAGACACGCGGGCGTAGCAACGTTCCGCTTAATCCGCCACAAACCGAATTTTCACCTGGAGAGCGACCTTTTCGCGTCGCCGCCTCTTGAGCTCTTCTCGTCGTACAGGGTTGCATCTGCTACAAAGTCGGGGAGCGATGCCGCTCACGATGCGGCTCGGGCCAGGGGAGAAACTACAGATCCCTCGCCCGCCGCGGCGGGCTCGGGATGACACCCGCAATCGTTCTATCGTGGCGCTCGGGAGGCCAACCGCAATCGTTCTGTCGCTGCGCTCGGGAGGACACCCGCAATTGATGTGTCCTAAAGCTGCGACACGAACTCCACAGGCAGAAGCTCTGTTCACAACCTTGTCGTTGTGTTATCGTTTCGCCGAATCCACGCTGCTGCTAAATTCGCTCGCCCCTCCCTGGGACAGGTTCGCTTTTTTCTGAAACGTTCCCTTGTCGCCAGCCCAATGGCGGCAGCTCGGATGCATATCTCACAGGAGACCCGATGAATCTTCGTTTGCAGCCGTACTTCGTTGCTATTCTCGTCGTGCTCGCACTCACCCTCACCACAGGCGCGTGGGCGCAGTGGTCGAGCGATCCCAACCAGAACCTTGCCCTCTCGGATATACCGAACGCCGATCAGGTGCAGCCCAAGGTCATTCCCCTGTCTGACAACGGATTCTTCGTAAGCTGGTTCAACAGCAATCCCAACGATCCGCCACCGATCGGATACGACACCTATCTTCAGCGGCTGGATTTAAACGGCTACGAGCAGTTTGCACACGATGGTATTCAAATCGCGAAACTGACAAACAGTTCTACTGAAGATTATGGATTGGACATCGACACCCAGGGTAATGCGCTGCTGGCGTTTCTTGACACGCGTGAAGGCGATAACCAGCAGGTAACGGTGACCAAGGTCAGTCCTAGCGGCGTGCAACTTTGGGGGCCGAACGGTATCCAGCTTACAGCCGGTGCTCCCAACGCCCATCAGCCAAAGGTGACGGGCACCACCGACGGCGGAGTAGTGGTGGCCTGGACCGCTTACGGCCCGACCTATTCGTTCATCGTGCTGCAGAAGTTCGACGCCAATGGAAAGCCTCAATGGGCTTCGAACACGCTGGTGAATAACGGCATGATCCTGAGTGAGAACAAGGCCGACTACCAGGTATCGGATTTGCACGCCTCCGATAATGGATCGGTCATCGTCTCGTTCAGCCG
This sequence comes from uncultured Acidobacteriaceae bacterium, assembly GCA_963846795.1. Classification (GTDB taxonomy): domain Bacteria; phylum Acidobacteriota; class Terriglobia; order Terriglobales; family Acidobacteriaceae; genus CAVVDY01. The sequence goes on along the minus strand of CAWJXJ010000003.1, from coordinate 309,572 downwards.
CGACACCGGGTTCCGCAGCAACCGTTATCTCTACGCCAACAAAATTTCCGCTTCCGGCCAACTGCTGTGGGGAGCGAAGCACGTGCACGTGTGGGACGGCGGCTCGCTGCAATTGGGGAATTACCCCAGCTTCCTTTCTGACGGCAATGGCGGCGCGATCTTCTCCTGGTATAGCAGCAGTCCTTCGCTGGAAGTCCACGTTCAGCACATCAACGCCTCCGGCGGGGAAGTATTCGCTCACAACGGCGTGACGCCTTCCAGCAATGGTGGGCAGATTCGTGTTGATCCTTCGGCGGACTACGATGCTTCGACGCAAGAGATTTTTGTCTCGTATGAAGAAGAGGATTCGTTGCAGAGCATGAGTGGTGTCTCTGCTCAAAAGTTCGATGCCAGCGGCAATCGGCAATGGGGCGACACGGGGCTGGTGATCGTGCCATTGCAAAACAACAACAATGCCGAAATCTTCGAGCGCACGGTGCGGCTCGGCGACAGCGCATTTGTCTTTTGGGTCGATCAGCAGGTGACTGAAGCCGGCACCATTCAGGGCGTGAAGCTGAACAACGATGGAACCACAGCCTGCGCCCAGTTCCCGGTCAGCTCGGTGCTGGCTGAGAAGTCACGTCCCTGGACAGCGCAGGCGGTGAACAACAACACGGTCGTCGCCTTCCAGGATTACCGCGACGGCAATTCGAACCTCTACATCCAGAACATCAATCCCGATTGCACGCTGGGAATTGAAGGTGCGCGCGCGCCGGGCATAAGCCTAAAGTAACGCATTCGCGATGAACGAACAGGCCTCCCATTCTTCCTCCATTCGAGGAGGGATGGGAGACTCAGGGCGAAAAGTTAAAAGCCCCCGTCTTAAGGAATGTCATCCCGACCGAGAAGTCCGCCGCGGCGGACGACGACCGAGGGATCTGTAGTTGGCGCGCATCGCGATGGTCCGTCGCCCTGCGCACAAACTGCAGATCCCTCCCGCCGCGGCGGGCTCGAGATGACACTGGCTAAGACGCTAGCCAGGGATGCCACCCTCGCCCGTGTTAGGCTTTCACTATCCCTGCGTAACTACACCCGTTCAGGACCCTGATGAGATTTCTCCCACTGGCCATTTGCGGACTGCTGCTGTCGTCCGTTTTGTTTGCTGAGTCGACGCGCACCTGGGTGCAAACCAAATACGAGGACTTCGAGAAGGGTACAGCCCACGGTGTCGCCATCAACAGCGATGGCAGCCTCACGCTCGCTCCGGCGTTCAAGGATTTGTTCACTTCGCCTTCGACTTATATCTGGGACGCGGCAGCAGATGCCGAAGGGAATGTCTACGCTGCTGCCGGCTCGCCTGCGCGAGTGTACAAGGTTACTCCGACAGGGAAGGCCAGCATCATCTTCGCCGCGCAGGAGCTTCAGGTACAAGCGATCGCCATTGCCCCGGATGGCACGATTTACGCGGCCACGTCTCCTGATGGCAAGGTGTACAAGATCGTGCATGGTGGTCCGGCGCCTGGGCAAGCGGCGGAAGGAACACACACCACGGCCGAGATCGCTGCCGCGCAGGAGGGCGCAAAGCCCGGCGCACCGGAAGAGAAACCCCGCACCGCTGTCGCGGTTGACGCCTCCTACAGCGCGAGCGTGTTCTTTGATCCGAAGACTAAGTACATCTGGGCGCTACAGCTCGACAAATCGGGACAGCTTTATGTTGGCACGGGCGATCGTGGCCAGATATTTCGCGTCGATCGCAGCGGCAGCGGCTCGTTGTTTTTCCAAAGCGACGAGGCGCAAATACGCTGTCTTGCGCTCGACAATTCCGGCAACCTCATCGCCGGCACCGACGGCAGCGGGCTGGTGTATCGCATCTCGCCGCAAGGCGAAGCCTTTGTCTTATACGCCGCTCCCAAGAAGGAAATTACAGCGCTTGCCATTGACGCACAGGGCAACATCTACGCCGCCGGGGCTGGCGAGAAACGCGGAGGAAGCGTATCGGGTTCCGGGCAGAGCGCGTCGCAGGGCGGCGGCTCGGCGCAGGTCATCACGATCGTTGCGCCATCGGCAGCGCCTAACGCAGTTCCTGCACTCGTACCGTTGTCGCCGGCGGCGGTGATGGCGAATCTGGGCGGATCTGATATCTATCGCATCTCCCCCGACGGTTCGCCGCGCACGCTGTGGTCGTCGAAAGAAGACCTTGTCTATGCGCTGACGTTCGACTCCGCAGGACGTCTGCTCGCCGGCACGGGCAACAAGGGCAGAATCTACACCATTAATGGCCGCGACTATGTCGACCTGGTGAAGGCGAGCGCCGACCAGGTGATGGCATTCGCCCGCGCTCCGCACGGCGGCATGTACGCCGCCACCAGCAATCTGGGAAAAGTCTTCCAGCTTGGCCCGGGCACTGCCGCCGAGGGCACCTACGAAAGCGACGTCTTCGATGCCCGCATTTTCTCCAAGTGGGGACGCGTGGAATCCCGCGGGACCGGCAAGTTCGACCTGTACGTTCGTAGCGGCAATGTCGACAATCCCGATCGCAACTGGAGCGCGTGGAAGAAAGTCGACCCGGCGAAGGAACTCTCGCCACAAGCTCCCTCGGCGCGTTATGCGCAGTGGAAGGCGGTTTTGTTTCCCGGTACACCTGCGTCTGTGCTCGATGCGGTGACGGTTTTCTACCTTCCGAAGAATGTGGCGCCGGAGGTAGATGACGTCGTGGTGAGCGTTGGTGCGCGGGTTCCCGCCGGAGCGCGTGCTGCCCTTGCGACCTCGGACAATGGCGAGGCCAGCGTTGGCCCGGCAACTGTGCCTGACAAGCAGTCCATTGCCGTGAAGTGGAAGGCGCACGACGCCAACGACGACGATTTGGTGTACTCGGTGTACTACCGCGGCGACGGTGAGACCCGCTGGAAGCAACTACGCGACGGGGTCGAGAACCGCTACGTGAACCTCGAATCCGACCTGTTCGCCGACGGCGGCTACACCATTCTGGTGGTGGCTTCCGATGCGCCTTCGCATTCTCCGGAAGAGACGTTGACCGGGCAAGCGACGAGCCCGCGCTTTGAAGTAGACAATACGCCGCCCCACGTCGAATCTCTCAACGCTTCGGTCGCGGGCAATCAGGTGCATCTGACGTTTCGCGCGGTGGACAGCTTTTCACCCATTGCGCGCGCCGAATATTCCATAGACGCCGGCGACTGGCAGATCGCCGATCCCGTGGGCCAGATATCCGACTACAAGATCGAGAGTTACGATTTCAATGTTCCTATACCCTCGAACACAGAGGAGCCACCGGAGCCGAGCGAGGCAGGGAAGCGCTCGCATTCTGCGCGGCAGAGAGACGAGCACACCATTGTGATTCGCGTTTTCGACCGCTTCGAAAACGTGGGAATCGCCAAAACAGTGGTGCGAACTGCGCCGCCTGGAACACCTTAGCTTTCGAAGAAGCGAGTTAGCTCGCTACTCATCTTCGTCGGCTGGAGCCAAGCTCTCGATTGCCGGCACGAAGTAATAGGCGCCCGTCACCGGCTTGGTATAGAACGTCAGCGCATCACGTTGCCCGCCGACCAGCCCAGCCATGCTCTCCAGCATCTTCGAAAGCCGCGTCTGGTCCGCGCTGAATCCCACGAACATGGTGCCGTGATTGGTGTATTCGCCGTACGGCATGTTCCTGCGAAGGATTTTGCCAAACACGTCCTGATCCGTTTTCGCGGCATGAGCATCCACCGGCTTGGGATCCAGCTCGACGCTGTCGGCCTTTGTCCTGCCGATGACCAACTCCTGCTTTTCGACCGGCAGGGCCTCCCATTTCGCGGCGTCATGCGGCCATTTTTGAAGCAGCAAGATGCTGCCGCCTTCACCCGGCTTGCCCTCAGGAATGAGGACTACGTCTGGCGCCTCCGTCAGCTTCGGGTTTTCGGTGCCATCGATGAAGCCGGTTAAATCAAGCTTGCCGTGGTAGGGCCAACTGGTCGTCTCCTCTGAGATGCGAGCCACCCGCGCGAGTGCGTGAACCGCAGCGCGTGTGAAGTCGAAGATGTAGTCGTACGCGCTGCTGGTAAACCACAGGACCAGGTCATGCTGCGTCGCGGGCATGGTATAGCCATCCAAACCAACCAGGTCGTGAGTGAATCCCACAACGTCGGCCGGCATGTCCTGCGGAGCAAGCTCGCGCCACAACTCAGGACGGAAGCCCACCACCAGATTCACACCTCCGCCCGTGGTTCTGGGCTGGCTAAAGGCTTTGACCGCGTCAACCAGTTCGCTGTGAGTTTTGCCTTCGAGCAAGTCGAATTCGAGAAAAGCGTGGGCAGGATTACCCAAGGTAAAAATGCCGTATTGGGCTGTGCGCATCTGGAATAGTCTCCCAAAGCACAAAAGTATAAACATCAGGTGCGAATGTGTAAGCAAGAGGAGTGTTACAACCGGGCCGCACTGCCTCGCGGATCTGCTGAACTTCGATCGCTTTCGACAGCTTGCAATAGTTTGCAATCTGACACCTATGAGCACTCCTGCGCCGACCCGAATTGGATATCGGTGCGTAGCCGGCCTGAAGCGGGGAATCCGCATGGCGCCCGTGGCCTGGCCTGTGGGTGGCGGGGATACCGGCGGAGCCGCCTTTGGCAGCCTGCTACCTCCGGGTTCCGCTCGTGTGCGCAATGTGGCGTGCGCCTGCGATAAACATCTCGCTCTTCCACCCTTGACTTGGGTTATACTTCGGCTACTCTGTCTTGCTTGCCAGAGTCTGCCAATCGGCAGTTTGGGGGGGAGCTTTTATTGTTCATAATCCCCCGACTAATTTCTGCTAACGGCCCCATAGCGTCTATGGAAGTTGGCTTACCGGCCATGTCCATTCGTAGTAAGTCGGCCCGTACGCCCTCCCCAGATGCCAGGAACCGGCCCCGGGAGGTGTCGCTTGGACCTGGTTTTTATACGTATCTTATTCGTCCTGGTTGCAGCGATTTGCGGTTACGAGCTTGAGCCCCTTGGACTTGCCGGCTGGCCTGCTGCCGCGGTAGGTGCCATCTGCGGAGCCGCAGTCGTCCTGTTTGAAATAAGGTTGCGTCAGGTCAGCCTCAAGCGGCTGATCGGCGCGGTCATAGGTAGCATCCTCGGAATTGTCGGTGCCTACCTGTTCAGCCTGGTCATTCGCAACAGCCTGCCGACCGGTCACACCCAAAGCTTCCTGCAGCTTTTCGTCATGCTGCTGATGGCCTACGTCGGACTGATCGTCGGCGCGGGCAAGGGTGACCTGCTCAACCTGGCGGCGCTGGGTGGAATCTTCGGTGGCGAAAAACAGGCCAAACGCAGCTACAAGATTCTGGATACCAGCGTCATCATCGACGGCCGAATCGCCGACATTGCGGAAACCGGCTTTCTTGACGGAATTATCGTGATCCCGCAGTTCGTCCTGCGCGAGCTGCAATTGGTTGCCGACTCCGCCGACTCGATGAAGCGCAACCGTGGCCGCCGCGGTTTGGATATCCTGCAGCGCATTCAGAAAATTGCCACCCTCTCGGTGCAAATTGTTGAGGACGATTTCCCTGCCGTGCGCGAAGTGGACCTGAAGCTGATCGAGTTGGCCAAGGTCTACGAAGGCAAAATCGTCACTAACGATTTCAATTTGAACAAAGTGGCGCAGCTTCAGGGCGTGCAGGTTCTGAACATTAACGAGCTGGCAAACTCGCTGAAGCCCATCGTGCTGCCGGGCGAGATCATGCGCGTCTTCATCCTGAAGGAAGGGAAGGAGTACAACCAGGGCGTCGCCTATCTTGACGACGGCACCATGGTCGTCTGTGACAACGCACGCAAGATGATCGGCAAAACCGTCGACATCTCGGTGACCTCGGTATTGCAGACCACGGCGGGGAAGATGATCTTCGGCAAGTTCGACGAGCGCGCAGCCACCATGCCACCGCGCGTGGTCGAGGCGCGGCAGGGAATGCCGACGGAGATTCGCCGTCCGACACCTGTGCCGGCGGCGGTGCCAGAGGCGCCGAAGACGGAATAGAGACGGCGGTTGGCACTTAGCTCTTGGCTTTTGGGAATCAGCGTTAGCCACTGATGGATTGTCATCGCGAGCCCGCCGCGGCGGGCCAGGGATCTGCTCTTGCGCCTTGGCCAATACTGTGGCCAACGCTAACCGCCCATTGCCAACTACTGGTCGCCAAATGCTACATTCGTAGTTTCATGCTCAACCGCGTCTTTATAACCGTTACATCTGCCATTCTGCTGCTGTCGTCATCTTTTTCGTTCGCCCAGGCGCCTGCCAACGCCCAAGTTACCGGATCGGTCGCCTATCGTGAGCGCATGGCGTTACCTGCCGACGCCGTCATCGATGTCCAACTGATCGACACCTCGGTTGAGGACATCGCGGCGCAAACCGTCGCGGCCGCCATGATCAATGCTGAAGGACGCCAGGTTCCGGTGCCGTTTACGCTGACTTATGATCCGGGGAAGATCGAACCTGCACATCGCTATTCGGTGCGCGCGAACATCCGCTCCGGTGACGGGATGCTCATGTTCAGCACCACGCAGGCTTATCCCGTGGTGACACACGGCGCGCCGTCGAAGGTGAACCTGATCCTCCACACCGTCGGACATGGGGCGAAGTCGGGAAGTACGACCAAGAAACAATCGATGCCGGCCGCATCGGAAGCTACCACATCGACTTCTCCGTCTGCGCCGCCGCCCACGCCTGCGGAATCTGCTCCTCCTGTGACGAGTTCAACTCCGTCGCCGAATGAGCCCCTTCCAGGTGCCGACAGCGCCGAATCCGGCGGAGGCTGAGAAACCGGCAGCCCAGGCCGAGTCGACACCCGCACAGGCTGAGTCTGCTGCTGGGTCTCCGTCTTCGACTCCATCAGAATCGCCCTCTGCGCCGCCCTCCCCAGCAGCCGAATCCGCCGCTGCTCCAACATCGCAAGAACCAACGCCGGCAGAAGTGGCGCCTGCAGCCGAGCCCTCCAACCCCGCCCCAGCGCCTGACAACGCGCCTGCAACGGCGCCCGCTGCGCCAACGCAGACGGAACCGGCAGCGACGGAACCCGCGCCAGCACCTGCTTCAAGTTCTTCGGCCTCGGAACCAAAGCCCGCGCCAACGCCCGACGAGTTCGTGCCGCCTTCCCCAGTAGATACTGTGCCAGAGCCGTTGAGCGGATCCATACCGAACGAATCAGCCCCGCCCGAAACTCCGGCCGCGCGGCCAGACTCGAAGCCCACCCCAGCGCCGCCCACTGCGAGCGAGTCGGCTACTCCACCCGAAGGTACGACCCAGCCTGCCGCTCCAACGCCAGAAGCCAAAGCAGCCGAGCCCGAGGCTCCGCTGCCCGAAGCTCCCTCGGCCAGCAAGCGCGCCGAACTCGAAGCCGAAGCACCTGGCTCCGCTGAAACCAACTCGACCTCGCGTTCAGAGCCCTCTGCGCCCAACAAAGCTCTCACGCCACTGGCCGACACCCAATGGAAGCTCGTTCAACTCGGTGGCCAGAATATTGTCATCACTCCACCGCAGAAGCCAGTGACGCTGGCATTCAGTCCCGAGGGCCGGCGTATTGCGGGCTCGGCTGGGTGTAACAGTTATCTCGGGACCTTCACCGACGATCACGGCCTGCTTGAGCTTCGCCCGGGCAACATGACGATGATGTCCTGTGTCGATCCGGCCGGAAGCCGCGAGCGCAAGTTCATCGCCATGCTGCGCTCAGCCGACGGGTATAAGATTAGCGGTGACGTCCTGCTGCTTACGAGCGACGGCAAGACAGTCGCTAAATTTAAAAACAATCAGTAGCGAGCAACGACATCATAGTTTCCTACTCCGCCGGATTGCCTCGGGAGATTCTGCTCTCATCGGAACCACTACCGATCTTGCCAAACAGACCACGCGCTACGAAAACTGCGCTGCGCTCGATGAATAACCACGACAGCTCCTAAGGCCCGGCACCGTATTTTTTCCCGGAGCCAAGCATTCGGGAAGGGGGCGAACGCAACACTCGAAGTTGAATTCTAACCAGCCTATGAAATACTTCTACTCGGACGAGGGACACTGCTATGGCTCATGTGCAGATCACATTATTAGAAGGCCGCACCATCGAGCAGAAACGCCGTGCTATCAAGCGCATCACCGAAGCTATGCAGGAAGAGTTGAACGTCAAGGCCGAGAAGCTGACCATTGCGTTTATTGAGGTACCGCGTCACAGCTACGCCAGAAACGGAACCTTGCTCTCGGACCGAACCGATCTCAAGTGATATGCAGGTGAGCCTAGGGTGCACGCAGCAGCTCAGGCACAACTGCCGCCAAGCAGTGTAAACTGTGGCTCACAACCGCATTTAGCCTGAAGATGGAACTACTGCTCAACCTGATCTGGATGACGCTTGCGCTGGCAGCACTCTGCGCATTTGCAAGCCGGCGCAGCGACTCGCCGCTGATTTCAAGATCTGGTTGGGGCAAAGCTCTGCTGGCATTGAGCTGCAGCATCGTGCTTCTGTTTCCCATCATTTCGGCCAGCGACGATCTGCACCCGGCTCAAGCCGCAGTTGAAGACGCCTCGAAACGAGTGCAATCGGCGTTGGTATCCGGCTCGACCGAGCGGAGCGCCACTTCGACCGCTGCAATCTTTCTCTTCGTCACGTTCGCGATGTATCTGCAGTTCGCCTCGTCTGCCTCATGGCGACGCCGCGAGCACCAGCTCGCAGTGCGGATACGAGACGGCGAACAACTCCCCGCCCGTGGTCGGGCCCCTCCGCGCGTTCTCTAGCCAATCTCTGCCGCGTGTCGCTCTAACACTGTCAGTCCTGCGAATGGGTTCGCAGCACTGCTTTTCACATTGCCGACACAAGGACGCAATAAAAAGCGCAATCCGAGACCTCGAAGAGAAGAACGCAATGACGAAACGCCGCATTTCGTGCGGGCGTGCCAGCGTGCCCACCGGGAGAGTGCTTCCGGTGATACTCGCGGCCGCCTTACTTTCCGCCTGCTCCGCAAACAAGGCCGACACTAACGCGGGCAAGGTCATCGAGACCAACACAGATCCTAACGTGTTCATCATGAAAGACCCCAGCCAGTTTCCGGTCGGGCCGGTGCAGGTGCGCGATGTCTACGACGAAATGCACGCCAACGGCGTGATTGCGCCTGACGTGAATCGCGAAGTCCCGGTGGTCTCGTTGGGCGGTGGCCGGGTTGTCGAGATCAAAGCCAAGCTGGGCGACTCGGTAAAAAAAGGCGAGGTGCTCCTGCTCATCAACAGCCCCGATCTGACGTCAGCCATCTCGGATTATCAGAAATTCAAAGCCGATGAAGAGTTGGTGCGCAAACAGGTGGCGCGAGCGCAACTGTTGTACGACAAAGGAGCCATCGCGCTCGCCGATCTGGAAGCTGCGCAGGACGCCGATGCCAAGGCGAAGGTCGACCTGCAAGCTGCCGCCGATCGGGTGCGAGTGCTGGGCGGCGATATCGATCACCCCAGCGGATTGCTTCCGTTGCGGGCGCCTATCTCCGGCACCATCGTCGATCAGCAGATTACCGGCGGCACCGGCGTGAAGTCGCTCGACAACCAGGGAGCGCTGTTTACTATCGCCGATCTTTCCGAGGTCTGGGTGCTGGCCGATGCTTATCAGGACATGTTGCCGCGCATTAAAGTCGGCGATCCGGCTGAGGTTTCCGTCAACGGATACGCCGGGCAGAAGTATCCGGGGACGGTGATCAACATCAGCGAGGTTCTTGATCCCGCGACGCGCGCTGCAAAGGTGCGCATTCAGCTTCAGAACACAAATCGCGTGATGAAGGCCGGCATGTTCGTGACCGCGATGTTCCGCTCACGGGAGCAGGTGCAGAGAGTCGTCGTTCCGGCCAGTGCAGTGGTGCATCTTCACGATAAAGACTGGGTCTACACGCCGCAAGGGGAGGGAAAATTTCGCCGGGTCGCGTTGCAATTGGGGCCGACGTTAAGCGATGGCTCGCAGCAGGTCATCAGCGGTCTGAAGCCGGATGATCAGGTTGTGCTGAACGCATTGCAGTTCTCCAGCGCGGTCGAGGAGTAGGCGATGATCCGCTATCTCGTCGATTTCGCGTTGCGAAACCGCATTTTGATGCTGGGCCTCGGCATAGGACTGCTCATCTGGGGCATCATTTCGTTTCATAACCTGCCCATCGAGGCCTATCCCGATGTGGCGGACAAATACGTTTGGGTGATCACGCAATGGCCGGGACGCGCCGCCGAGGAGGTGGAGCAACAGGTCACGATCCCGATCGAAACCCAGCTCAACGGCGTAGGACATCTCACCAAACTGCGCTCCACGTCACTTGCTGGACTCTCGTTCATTACCGTCCTGTTCGACGACGCTTCCGACAATCAGCAAAACCGGCAGCAAGTGCTGGAGAAGTTGACGCTGGTGAATCTTCCTCCGGGGGTGAACGCGCAGATCGGTCCGGACTTCAGTCCCGCGGGACAAATCTACTTTTATACCCTGCAAAGCTCCAATCCGAAGTACGACATCATGGACCTGAAGGCGCTACAAGACTGGGTGGTTTTCAAGCACATGATGTCGGTGCCGAATGTGGCTGCGGTTTCGATCTTTGGCGGCCAGACGCGCGAATACCAGGTACAAGTCGATCCCGACAAGATGGTGGCTTATGGCTTGAGCATGGCCGCGCTGGAACAGGCACTGGCGAACAACAATCTCAACGGAGGCGGCAGCTTCATCGAGAAGGGCCAGCAGGCTTACAACGTCCGCGCTGTCGGGCTGATGCAAAACACGTTCGACATTGGCGAGACGGTGCTGGCGGTGAAGAACGGAACGCCAGTGCGCGTGCGCGATGTCGCCACCGTAGTGGAAGGCACGAAGATCAGGCTTGGACGTCTTGGTAAAGCCATCCGCAAGCCGGACGGCACGATTGTTGACAACGACGACGTGGTCGAAGGGATCGTGCAGATGCGCAAAGGCGCCGAAGCCGAAGCGGTCCTCCGCGACATCGACAAGGAAGTCAACTTCCTGAATACGCGTGTGCTCCCCAAGGGCGTAAAGATCGTTCCGCATATCGATCGCGACGACCTTGTACACCTGACCACGCACACCGTGCTGCACAATCTGACGGAAGGCATTCTGCTGGTTGTGATTGTGCTGTTCTTTTTCCTGGGGAATGTGCGCTCCTCGCTGCTGGTGGCGCTGACCATTCCGTTTTCGCTGTTCTTCGCGTCAATTCTGCTCGACCTGTGCGGCATGCGAGCGAACCTGCTCTCGCTGGGCGCGCTCGACTTTGGCATGGTGGTGGAAGGCGCGGCGGTGATGATCGAGAACATCCAGGTGCAACTGGAGCGACGGGGCACGACTTCGCACGCCAGTGTCGACGAAACGATTCGTTCTGCGGCGCACGAAGTGCAGCGGCCGGTGTTCTACGCCATCCTGATCATCATCATCACCTACCTGCCGATCTTCACCTTGCAACGCGTCGAAGGACGGCTGTTCAAGCCCATGGCATGGACCGTGGCTTTTGCGCTGCTGGGCGCGCTGGTGTTCTCCATCCTGATTGCGCCGGTGCTGGCGAGCTTCAGCTTCCGCAACGGGGTAAAGGTGTGGGAGAACCCTGTAGTCCACTGGATCAACGCGCGCTACGAATCCACGCTGGCGTGGATCATGCCACGCCGGGTGATTGCTCTGGGCATTACCGGAATCGTGTTGAGCGTCAGCGCGTATCTCGCGTTTGGGGGCGCCATAGGTTCGGAGTTTCTGCCCCACCTCGACGAGGGTTCCATCTGGGCGCGTGGCACGCTGGCTCCCAGCACGGGTCCGACGGAAGGCCAGCACGTGATGGACCAGGCACGTTTGATTTTTGCCGGCTTCCCCGAAGTTACGCAGGTGGTTTCGCAGGTTGGGCGCTCCGATGACGGCACCGATGCGACCGGCTTCTTCAACACCGAGTATTTCGTCGATCTGAAGCCGCGGAACCAGTGGCGTTCGCAGTTCCATGGCGATAAGGAACGGCTGATCGGGGCCATGGACAACGAGGTTGCGAAGATTCCTGGCGTCACATGGGGCTTTTCGCAACCTATCGCCGACAACATGGAAGAAGCTGTAAGCGGCGTCAAAGGCGAACTAGCGGTGAAGATCTTCGGCCCCGATCTGCACGACCTCGAGAAAAAGGGTGAGGAGATCATGAACGTCATGAAGACCGTTCCTGGCGTGGCCGATCTGGGCCTGTTCCGGGTGCTGGGGCAACCGAACGTCAACATTGTTGTCGACCGCGCCAAGGCCGATCGGTATGGAATCAACGCTTCCGACGTGCAGGACGCAATCCAGACAGCCGTCGGGGGAAATCCGGTCAGCCAGATTCTGATTGGCGAGATGCGCTTCGATCTGGTGCCGCGGTACCAGGAGCAGTTCCGGCGCACAGTTGATGACATTGCAACCATCCGTATCCTGGCGCCCACCGGCGAACGCGTATCGCTAGGCGAGGTCTCTGACATCAAGGTAGAAGACGGCGCTTCGATGATCTACCGCGAGTCGAACGAGCGGTACATCGCTTTGAAATACAGCGTGCGCGGTAGCGATCTGGGAACCACGGTAGAGAAAGCGATGGACAAGGTGAATCGCGAGGTGAAGCTTCCGGAGGGCTACTCGCTGGAGTGGGCCGGCGAATACGAAAGCCAGAAGCGCGCTAACCATCGGCTGGCGGTGGTGATTCCGCTTACGCTGCTCATTATCATGCTGGTGCTTTACTCGATGTTTCGTAGCTTCAAGTGGGGCTTGCTGGTTCTGCTGAACCTTAGCCTTGCGCCGATTGGCGGTCTGATGGCGCTGGTTTTAACCGGCACACATTTCAGCGTGTCGACAGGCGTGGGATTTCTGGCGCTGTTTGGAGTGTCGGTGCAAACCGGCGTGGTGATGATCGAGTACATCAATCAGCTTCGCGCGCGCGGAATGCCAATTGATGAGGCGGCAATGGTCGGCTCGGCGCGACGACTGCGGCCCATCATGATGACCATGCTGGTAGCTTCTCTCGGCTTGTTGCCTGCGGCGACTTCGCACGGGATTGGCTCCGATTCGCAACGGCCGTTCGCCATAGTGATCGTAGGTGGCCTGCTGACCGAGCTGTTCCTCAGCCTGATTCTCCTGCCGGTGTTCTACGCCTGGATTGCGGGCCCGAACGATGTCCTGCCGCTGGAGGAGGAGCACGTCACCGAATGAGACTCTACGCGTTACTCTCGATCGTCGCGGCGGCGCTGGCGTTTTCTGTTGCAGCAGTCGGGCAAACGCCGCCGCTGCCCAATTTTCCGCAGCAGCCGGGGACGCAGCAGCCGGGGCAAACTTCGTCCGGGGCCAGTGCCGGCCAGACGGTACCGCCGGCTGTCACAATCGAACAAGCCATTGATCTGGCGAAGAAAAACAATCCCACGCTAAACGCTAACCAGACGCTGATCTCCCAAAGCAAGGCCCAGGAGACGACTGCAAATCTGCGTCCCAACCCACTGCTCTCGTGGGACCTGCAATATTTGCCTATCTTTCAGCCCAGCTTGTTTGGCGACTCGAACTACTGGGAAACCCAGGCGCAGTACGACATTGGCATTGGTTATCTTTTCGAGCGTGGCCAGAAGCGGCAGCATCGATTGCAGGCGGCGAGAGACATCACCGGCGTGACCGAGTCGCAGGTTGCCGATGCCGAGCGAACGACCGTGGCCAATGCTGCGCAGCAGTTCGTAGCAGCGCTGCTGGCCGAATCGAACCTTCAGTTTGCAAGCCAGGCGCTGGCGAGCTTTCAGCACACGGTTAGCATCGGCGAAGAACGCTATCAGGCCGGAGCCATCAGCAAGGCCGATCTGTTGAAGCTTCAGTTGCAGACACTTCAATTCCAAACCGATGTGAACAATGCCTTACTGGCACGCAACCAGGCGTTGGCGTCACTTCGCCAGTTAATGGGCTTCGACTCGGTTCCCGAAAGCTACCAATTAGCCGGCCAACTCATGTATGAACCGGTTGCCGAGACGATCGATGACCTGCAGGCGCGCGCTTTGGGCTCGCGGCCTGACTTGCAAGCGGCAGAGCGGGGAATTACTTCGGCGCAGAGCCAGGTAGCGCTCGCCAAGGCCAACGCAAAGCAGGACCTTAATGTCAGCTTCAATTACACGCGTTACAACCAGAGCAATTTGGGCGCTTTCTACTTCAACATTCCGTTGCCGATTTTCAATAAGAACCAGGGCGAAATCGCGCGCACGCAATATGCGCTTACCCAGTCGCAGTTTCAGAAGACCGCGTCCGAACAGGCGGTGCTTACCGATGTGAAGACCGCCTACGAGGCCCTGCGCCGAAACGAAGACACGGTGCAGCTTTACAACAAGGGATATCTGCAGCAGGCGCAGCAGTCGCTGGACATAACGCAGTTTTCCTACCAGCACGGCGCGGCGTCGTTGCTCGACTTCCTCGATGCTGAGCGCAGCTACCGTGCGACTGAGTTCAGCTATCGGCAGTCGCTGGCCAATTACATGCTCGCGCTGGAGCAACTACGGCAAGCGGTAGGAAGCCGCGATTTGCGGTAATCGCGGGCTGTGCCTTCGATAAGACGATTGACGCCACTGAAACCCGGGACATAGCATGGCGGACAGAGTTGAAGGTGTACCGTTTCCAGGGTGCAGGAATGTGCCGTAAGCTCCGGGTATTCGGTCACTTACGATGGTTAGCAAGGATCATCGGAGAGCGCGAAGAACGAAATCGACCCGGTTCTGACTCCCGCCAGTCCGGTTTGGGTTGTAATTCGCAGGCGAATTGCGCGAACCCCTCCGATTTTATTGCTCTCATAAACCTTCGGAACACTTTAGCCAAAATCCGGGAATACAACATATGCTTCTTCAGGCGGATTGGTAGCCACTTCGTCCTCCTTCAAGAGAGTTGTTATTCGTGGTGTTCAGGAAAAGTTACTTCGTTCTTATCAGAATCGCTTGCTCTTACAGGATGCAGGAGCTGCAACTGTGAACGGCATCCCTGGCCGCCTGGTTTTTCTATTGATACTGACCGGATGCCTGAGGGCCCTGGCGCAGGTTCCAGCACCCAGCGCTCCGCCAAGGGTTGAACCGCGAGTCTCGACAGCACCTCAACCAGGCGCGGGGCAGTCATCGGTCGCTACTGAATACAAGGTGCAGGGGCTGGTCAAGTCCGGGAACATACCCGTTCCGGGCGCAACCATAACCGCAGTCAATCCGGCGAACGGCAACAAGATCACCGGATGGACGCGAGCGGATGGAAGCTTTCAGCTATCGCTTCCCCAAGGTGAATACGTAGTGCGGGCGCAGATGGCTGCGTTCGCTGTCGCCACACAGCGCGTGGCGGTGAATGCCGCGAATCCGGATGCACACGTGACTCTGCAGCTAACCTTGCAGTCACGAGTGCAGAGCGCCGGTGGGATGGGGACGCGTGGCGGCATGGGGGCCGCGATGCGAGGGTTCCAGACCCTGGCCGCCATGCAGGCAGAGGCCGAAGGCCAGTCACAAAACAACGGCGCCGAGTCTGTTGTGCCTTCGGGGATGCCGGTTCCCGGTATTCCCAGCACAGTCGCGACTGAATCCGTTGCGGTCTCTGGTTCGAACTCGAACGTATTCTCGATGGGCGGCAGTGAGTTTCGGCAACGCTTTCAGGACCAACCACCGGGTGGTTCTCCTGGCATGAGCGGTCCGGGTGGAGGGCCCGGCGGCGGAGGTTTCGGTGGTCCAGGCGGTGGTGGCTTCGGAGGTGGCGGCCCGGTGACGATACGCGCCGGGCGAGGCTTCAACTTCAATCAGCCGCACGGCTCCATTTATTACTCGGCCAACGACTCTGTGTTCAACGCAGCGCCGTATTCTCTGACTGGAGCAGCGCTACCCAATCCGGCGTATCTGCAGCAGCGTTTCGGAGTTGCCCTGGGAGGGCCTCTGAATATTCCGCACATCTATCATGGCGGAAGTAAAACCTTCTTCTTCATCCATTACAACGGCACACTGGGCGACACGCCGTATTCGGCGTTTTCGACCGTTCCGACCGGGTTAGAGCGATCCGGTAACTTTTCGCAGACGCTGGCGAACGGACAGGCGGTGCAGATCTACAATCCGCAAACTGGACAGCTTTTCACGAATGCGACAATCCCGCAGAACATGATCAGTTCGTCTGCCCAGAGCCTGCTGAAATACATACCGTTGCCAAATTTGCCGGGAACTACGCAAAACTTTCAGTACATTACTGCGACGACCAATGATAGCAATGACCTCAACATCCGGATCAATCAAGCCCTGGGAAGTGCTTCCAGCACACCTGGCCGGGGAAGGCGGCGTGGTCCGCAGAACAATCTGAACTTCGGCCTGCACTATCACGACGTGGATTCGACGCTCACCAATCCTTTTCCCACGGTTGGGGGGCACACCATTATTCGCGGACTCGATGTTCCGGTGGGATACGTTCGCAGCTTCGGAAAGCTGATCAATAACTTCCGCGTGGACTTCAATCGCAGCACCGTCAAGAGTACGAACCTGTATGCATTCGCGACCGATGTCGCCGGCAACGCGGGAATCAATGGGGTTTCGCAGAACCCGCTGAATTGGGGTATTCCCAATCTCTCGTTCACTCACTATGGCAGCATTACCGACGTGAACCCGGTGAACGACCGCAATCAAACCATCACGCTCACCGATTCCATGATTAAGACTCAAGGCAAGCACACACTGCGCTGGGGTGGCGATTACCGGTTTATTAAGCTCAATACCGAGACCAGCAGCGATCCGCGCGGCACCTTCATATTTACCGGCGCGGCTACGTCGCAGTTGGTGAACGGTGCGGCGGTACCGGGTACCGGCTACGACTTTGCTGACTTCCTGCTGGGATTGCCGCAGCAGACAGCCGTGCAGTACGGACAGAATGCGAGCGGCTATCACTTCAACGGAAATTCGTGGGACCTCTATGTGCAGGACGAGTGGCGAGCCAGGGGCAATTTGTCGTTCAATATAGGCCTGCGCTACGAGTACGTAGCACCATTCCAGGAACTCAACAATCAGATTGTCAATCTGGATACGAACCCCGGGTTCACCGCCGTCGCGCCGGTCTATCCGAACTCGTATGGGCCGCTCTCGGGCGTTTATTATCCTGCCACGCTGGTTAAGCCTGATCGCAACAACTTCGCGCCACGAGTTGGTTTTGCGTGGAAGATGTTGCAAAACACGGTGCTGCGCGGCGGTTACGGAATCAACTACAACACGACGGCGTACCAGAACATGGTGCAGGACCTCGCGTTTCAGCCGCCATTTTCTATGACCCAGACGAATGTCAGCTCGGCATCGTCGCTGCTCACACTGGCCAACGGATTTCCTACTCCAGCGCCGGGGGCAGTAACAAATAACTACGGTGTGGACCCGTTCTACCGCCTGGGCTACGTGCAGATCTGGAACCTCGATCTGCAGCAGGAAATCACGCGCACGCTGATTCTGAATATGGATTACACCGGCACTAAAGGAACCGGCCTCGACATCCTGGAAGCACCGAACCGCACCCCCACCGGGATTCGCATCCCCGGCGTTGCGCCGTTCTACTGGACGAACTCGGCGGGCGATTCCAATGCGAGCGCCGGCTCGATTCGCTTGCGAAAACGCCTGAGCACCGGACTGTCTCTGGGCGGAACGTTTACCTGGTCGAAGTCGCTGGACGATGCTTCCACCATCGGAGCAGGTTCGGCCCTGATCAGCCCGACAGGAACCGTGGTCGGGCAGGTCTCGGTCGCGCAGAATCCGTTCGACCTCTCAGCCGAGCGCGGCTTGTCGAGCTTCAACCAGGAATTCAGGTTCAGCGGCGACTGGCTGTGGGAAATACCGGCGGGCAAAGGCCGGCGTTGGCTCGCCAGCCCTGGGCTGGCACAAGACGTCTTTGGCGGCTGGCAGTGGAGCGGCGACTGGACGATTGCTTCCGGGTTCCCCTTCACGCCCCGGATTCTGGGCTCGTATTCGAACGTCAACAGTGGCGTCTACGGAACCCTACGCCCTGACCTCACGGGTACGCCTATCGCGCTTTCGAATCCCGGCATCAACCAATGGTTCAATGTGGCGGCCTTCACCGAGCCGCAGGTCGGCCAATATGGCGATGCGCGTCGCAATAGCATTATTGGGCCAGGCGAAGTGCTGTTTGACATGGCGATGACCAAGCTCATCCCATTGAAAGAAACCAAGACATTGGAGCTGCGTTTTTCGGCGACAAATGCATTCAATCATCCGGTCTACACCACGATCGATACGTTGCTGAACTCGCCGACCTTCGGCCGCGTAACTGCCGTGGGAGGCATGCGTAGTGCGCTCATGACTGCGCGCTTCCGCTTTTAGCCCGATGCGAGTCTATCTGAGGAGTGAGATTGTCTAAGGCATTTTCCAATCCGGTTCGGAAGGCGACGGCCCTGCTCGCAGTGGCTGGTCTGCTTGCGCCCATTGTTCTAGCTGCGCAGCAGGCGGAGACCGGCTACACCTTCAAAGCCAGATCGGAGTTGGTGCTGGTGAACGTCAGCGTGCGCGACGCTCAGGGCAATCTGGTGCACGATCTGAAGCCGGAAGACTTCACCGTGCTGGAGGACAACAAGCAGCAGAAGATTGCCAGCTTCGACATCGAAAACACCGAGAACGTACCGCGGCTGCCCATCGAGCAAGTCAATCTGATGACGGCTCCGGCGAGGAAAAATCGCGGGGTTGCCGCGACAACCTCCGACCGGGCGGCGCAGGACTCGGCGATCAAAGATCGTCGTTTGATGGTGCTGTTCTTCGATCTGTCTGCCATGCAGCCCGACGAGATCGAACGCTCATCAACCGCAGCGCAGAACTATCTCGACAAACAAATGTCACCCGCGGACCTGGTAGCCATCGTGTCGCTGGGCAGCGCGATCATGGTGAACCAGGACTTCACCGCCGACCGGGAAAAGCTCCGGTCTGTGTTGCAGGCGCTGAACGTGGGGGCAGGCGCTGGTTACGAACTGGGCGCGACCGGCACAACGGAAGGCACTCCTGACAACGCGAACTCTTTCGCCGTTGATGATACCGAGTACAACATTTTCAATACCGATCACCGGCTGCAGGCTATCCGGGTTATTGCCGACCAGCTCGCGAGCGTTCCCCAGAAGAAGTCGCTGATCTATTTCTCCAGTGGGATGCAGCGTACGGGAATCGAAAATCAGTCGGAACTCCGCGCCGCCACGAATGCCGCCGTTCTGGCGAACATGTCGATTTACACCCTCGATATCCGCGGACTACAGGCATTGCCGCCGGGTGGCGAAGCGCAGAATGCGAGCATGCGTGGAACCTCGCCGTACTCCGGGCAGTCGCAAATCAGCGCGCTGAATTCCAACTTCCAGACCCAGGAGACTCTGGTCACGCTGGCGGCGGATACGGGCGGAAAAGCCTTCCTCGATTCCAATGATTTCGGGCGCGTGTTCAAAGGCGTGCAGGACGATACGCAGATGTATTACTTGCTGGGCTATCACAGCACCAATTCGTCGCGGGATGGCAAGTTTCGGCGCATCACGGTACGCATCAATCGTCCTGGGCTGAAGCTGGACTACCGTCGCGGGTACTATGCAGAGTCCGATTATCGGCACTCGAACAAAGAAGATCGCGAGCGGCAACTCATGGACGAACTGATGTCGGAGCTGCCCAATACCGACCTGCCGGTCTACCTCGCAACCGGATATTTCCGTGTTTCCGAGAACCGGTTCTATGTACCGGTATCGCTGATCGTGCCCGGGTCGGAGATTCCGTTCGTGACTGCGAAGGACCAGGACAAAGCTACACTCGACATTCTCGGCGTGGTGACTGACGAGAAGAAGCTGCCTGCCGGCCAGATCCGGGATACGGTCAAGCTCGCGGTCAACACCGCAAACCAGGTGCGGCGAAAGAACGTGCAATACGACACCGGCATGACACTCTTGCCGGGGAAATATCACCTGAAGATCGTGGTGCGCGAGAACCAGACGGGCCGCATGGGCTCATTCGAGACCGACTTCACAATTCCTGACCTGAAATCGATTCCATTGAAGATGAGCTCCGTTGTGATGGCGAGCCAGGTGCAGCCTGCGCCGAAGAAAGATCAGGGCAACCCGCTGGTGCGTGATGGCTCACAAATCGTTCCGAGTGTGACCCGCGTGTTCTCGGCAAACCAGCACCTCTACCTTTACTACGAGGTATATGATCCCGCGAAAGAAACAGCACGAACGCAGGCGAATGGCGGCAGCAAGAGCAACAAATCCGAGGTGCATGTACTCAGCAATGTCGCTTTTTTCCGTGGGGACGCGAAGGCTTACGAAACGCAACTTGTGTCCGTTGAGCAAATCAATGTGCCCGATCGGAAGGCCGCGGTGTTCCAACTGGATGTTCCGCTGTCAGAGCTGAAGCCCGGTTTTTACACGTGCCAGGTCAATGTCATCGATGATGTGGCAGGACACTTTGCGTTTCCACGCGTGGCGATGCTAGTCAGAGCACCCGCGGCGGCTCCTCTCAGCCAACGCTAGCGGATCTCGGATGATGGATAGACCGAGGGGGTCGATGTTTGAGAAGTCATTAGAGTGACGAGCTAAACAGTTTCGAATTGAGTGCTTACGGTAGAGCGGCGCTTCATCGCCGCGTTAATCGCGACATCCTGGTGAGGGTTGTGTATCCCACTGCACTGCAGGGGGATACACAACCCCTGCTTTGAAGCGGCAGCCGAACGCGGGCCTGAAGGCCCGCTCTACCGTCAAACGCAAACGGAAAATGCTCTAGGCAGTTGGCTGAGGCAATAAAAAGCCCTCTCCCGATTAGGAAGAGGGCGCTTGAAAGTGCAACGTGGGTTTAGTCGCCGTCGGGATCAGCGTTGACGCGAGTCGAGTTGTTGAAGTCGCTCGGAGGCCGAACCGCCTTCTCACCGGGGAAAGGCCGCGTAAAGCCAGTGGCCTCATACCAGTTGTAATGGGAGACGGTGTCCGGATCTTCTACGTCAGGCTTGTGCTGGTTGCCGGCGAAGATCTCCGCCTTCTTCTGGAGCCAAGCTGCCCTCATAGCTGCCACCGCTGGGCTGTCCTTTGGTTCAGCCGTTTCAGCGGATGCCAGCGAGTTGCAATTCGTGCCCGAAGTCAGCGGGTATTCGGCCGGGACGTGGTTCCAGGGCTGGAAGTTCTCCTGGGGCGGGTTGTCGGTGAAGAGCGGCCTCATCGGCGAGGCCCACAAGTCGAACTGGTTCATGGGCGTGATACCGAGAATCTGCTCGATGGTACGCGTCATGTTGACCTGCGTGTAGAAGGTGTGGTCGGCGGGACCATTCTGCAACACGTAGGGGCTGATGACATAGCCCGGGCTGCGGTGACCGTCGACGTGGTCGACGCCATTCTGTGCGTCGTCTTCCTCGACGAAGATTGCCGAGGTAGACCACACCGAGCTGTGGCTGATGATGTCGACATAACGGCCAACCGCCAGGTCGTTATCGGCCTGCATGGCCATGGCGTTAGGCGGTCCGCCGGTGTGGTCGGAGCTGATCCAAATGAACTCCAACTGCGGCACTGAGAAGTTCTGTACATCGTGGGCGAAGTCCTGCTGCCAGATGTCCACGCGGAACTGGTCAGGAATGCCCAGATCGAACTGCGGATAGTTCTGAATGGTGTGATTAATTACGTCCGGGATCGGGGAGTACGAGGAGACCGTGTTGTAGTAATACAACTGTTTCTCCTTGTTAGTCTCATACGCCACTGTGTCATCGTAGAACTGACACCAGCTCGGCTCGGTGTGGGAGCCGGTCGGCGTATAGAACAGGTTGTACTCGATGTATTCGCCGTAGTTCTTGAGATAGACGCCGGCCTTGGTCGCCGAATTGTACAGGTTGCCCTTCGTCTGGTAGGCAATCGAATCGCCGCCGTTGGAGGGATAATCACGCAACCAGTCGGGCGACTGGATGTCGTCGGAGTAGGGTGCCATGGCCTGAACGATCCAGTTGTGGCCGTCGGCCGACTGGCGGCTCGGGTCGTAGAAGTTGTCTAGAAGCGGGAAGCGCTGCACCAGCGTGTGCACGTTGGGCGAGTAGATGCCCCCGAAAACTGCCAGAGCAGGGTCGCCGTTACCGGCGGCCACGTCGCCCAGCATCTGATCATAGGTGCGGTTCTCGCGGATGATTACGAACACGTGCTTGATCAGCGAGGGATCGCCGATCTTCGCCGGGATGGCAATCGGCGGAGTATTGAAGGTGCCTCCGGAGGCCCCAGCGATATTCCGCTGCAGATCCCAGTGGTTGTTCAGGTAGACCTGCTGCGTCATCTGGGCCAGGGTTGCGCTGCCCGGAACGGGAACGATGCTGATGGTGCCCTGGTCCTGGTGGGAGTTGAAGCCGCACACGCTGTAATAGGTTGCGCAATTATCGGCTATATCAGTGTTCGTGGTGCCAATGCCTTTGTCGTTGGCAACGATGATTGTATTGTCCGGCGAGTCCAGCACAACCGAGCTCGGCGCATAGCCGACCGGGATCATGCCCTTGACCGGATTCCAAGCTGCAGCGTTCAGGTTAACCACGGCGACCGCATTGGCGTTGTAAAGAGCGACGTAGGCGACGGCGTTCGCGCTGTCGACGGCGATTGTGTTCGGAGCTGCGCCATAGGCGGCCGAGCCGGCCCCGGGCACTCCGATGGGCAGCGCAAGGTTGATCTTCCGCACCTCTTGGTTGCTGGTTGTGTCAATTACGGAGATGACGTCGCTGTAGGTATCGGCAACTAACAGGTACTGGCCCCAAAGAGCCATGCCGGTCGGGTGCAGACCCGTCAAGTAGATGGTGTTAGTGACCGCAAAGGAGCCCAGATCCACCACGGAGAGGGTGGCCGTGGCAATAGCTCCCGTCTGAAGGGCAACCACCGGAGTACCGTTGGAGTATTCCTGGAAGTCGTTCGCGCGAGCAACCCGACCGGCCTCATTGGAGACGTAGGCGGTGCGGCCGTCGCTGGAGATCACGACGCTATTGGGAACGTTACCTACGCGCACCTCGCCAACCTGCGTGGGAGGATTCTGGGTCAGGTCGATCTTGGTCAGCGTATCGTTGTTGTCCAGCACGGCATAGGCGGTCTTGTTGTCCGCCGAGATGGCGATGCCGAGAGGATAGGAACTATACGTGCCATCTGACTGGAGCGTTACGGTCTGGCCGCAGGGGATAGGGGCGCTGCCGGTGGTTCCCGGAGGGCTGTTCGGGAAACAGGTGACGGTGGTCAGATAGCCGTTAGCGTTAACGTCCATCGGAACCTTGACCTGGGCATAGTCGGAGAGCATGCCGGTGGCGGCACTCACGTTGGCGACGCCAACGTAGCTGCTGTCCTGGCTGAACAGCAGGTACTTGCCGTCCGACGTGTACGCGATGCCTGCCGAGCTGCCGTGCTTGTCCTTGAACCCGTAGTACGCCTGCAGGACGGTACCAGTAGTTACGTCGAAGACCTGGACGGCACCGAAGGTCGCCGTGGCGCCCATGGTCAGGACAGAGGCGGTGCGATGGCCATTGGAGAGTGGGTTGGGGTTGAGCGCGATGGCTTTGGTGCGGACCCCGGTGCCGGAGCTTTCCTTCACCATTGGGTTGACTTGGATGCCGGCTGGCGTGATGATCTGGCCATCACCGAGGACCCACGTGTTGGGTGCCAGCAGGCCGGGAGTGTAGGTCGGGTAGTACTGGGACTGAGCGAACGCCGAAGCGCTCAGGCCCATCCACAGCAGGCCGGCGAGCAGAGTCCTCAGCATCCGAGAACTGTTGCGAAACGAATTCGTCTGCATAAGATATTTCCTCCACAAAGGAACTGGCTCAGGTTGCAGTTGCTAACTGGAAATAAAATCCCTACTTCGCCAATTTGCGACGGAGCACTCCGCCGGCGCCCGCAAGTGCGGTAGCAAGCAGCATCAGGCTGGACGGTTCCGGCAAAGGAATGTCAATGTTCGCTATGCCGAAGTACGGCGTCGTGGGACTGGTGAGTACCAGGGAATCGAACGCTGTGCCCGAGAAACTGATGGTGCCTTCCGGGTATTGATAACCGTTTGGAATTACGCCCATGGCACTGGCCGATCCCGACCAACGAGCCGTGCAGATAGGCGTCAAGCTCGAACTCCCCAGGAGCGCCATCGAGCCCGAAGTTCATCGAGATGCTGGTCTGCGCCCAACTGAACGAGATGTCTAAAGGAATGTTCGAGGCGTTGGCCGGCCCTGGATCGACCAGGATCTGCGGTCCGAAGGAGAAGAACGACGGTGCGATGATAAAGCCACCGGGGTCTGCCGGACTGCTGAAGGTTGCGGTGAGCCCATTGTTGGTTTCCGAAAATGGGGTAGTTGTTCCGGGCGGTACAGATCCCGAGATGAAGAGCGTATCCGCGAACAGCGCGGTGCTACTGAAGAAGAGCAGAATCGCCAAAGCGAAAACGCCCTTGGCGGCGTAGCCGACAGTTCTGCGTCGATTCATTCGTGTTTCCTGCATGATGTCTCCTCTGAAAGTGACTGCCTGGGTCTTCAGTTGATCGGTGACAAAGGTAAGGCGGACAGCGAGGCTAGTATGGAGGAGCAATACGAACGGGCAGATGACGCAAAGATTACGTTTTTGTCATGGGGTGCGCAGCCGTAGGTACAACGAGTGTGACCCGCGTGCCCCGCCCTGGTTGGCTTGCGATTTCGACTTTCCCGTCGTGAAGCTGCATGATGCTCTGCACGATCGCCAATCCCAAGCCAGTGCCGCCTGATGCCTGCGATCGTGATGTATCCAGGCGAAAGAAACGATCGAAAACTCGCGGCAGGGCCTCCGCTGGGATACCGACACCGGTATCGCTGACTTCGATGCGAACAGCGGAAGGCCCCACATTGGCAGCAAGCATTACCGATCCGCCGGGAGGTGTGTGCGCAACGGCGTTCGACACAAGATTGCTGATTGCGCGCTGTACCAGCGTGCGATCCACCTCGGCCACTATCGATGTCGAAGCCGAAGTGCTGGTGAGCGAGATCCCGGCCTCGGCCGCCGATGCCTCGTAGTATTCACGCATGCCGCCAAGCAACTCTATGACGTCAACCGGTTCACGCCGCAAATGCACCAACGGACTCTCAGCGCGCGCCAGGAACAGGAGGTTGCCGACGAGGTCTGAGAGGCGCACAGCTTCTTCCAGGCAGGACTCCAGCACGTCGCGGTATTCCGTGATAGTCCGGGCTCGCGCCAAGCCGACTTCAGCTTCGCCGCGGATGTTGTTGACCGGCGTGCGCAAATCGTGTGCGATATCAGCGGAGAATCGAGAGATCCGTTCAAACGAATCTTCCAGGCGATCCAGCATCTGATTGAAGGTATCGGCCAGCGATGCCAGTTCGAAGGGATAGCCCTCGGGGAGAATTCGTTCGCGTAGATTGCTTGAACTGATGCGGCGAGCAGTTCCTGCCATATCTTCAACCGGCCGAATACCACGCCGCGCAATCTGATAGCCGACGAACGGAAAGATGGCAAACGTGCCCAGCAGGATACTCAGGAACCAATTCCGGTAGCGCTGCAAGAACTCTTCCTGCGATGAAACGTCAATGGCAATCTGGATGGTGTCGAACTGAGTACCAGAGGACCCGACTCGCGCGGTCGCGGTCATCACACGAAAAGCGTGACCACGCTTTCCTTTCATCCGAATCGGCCTGCCGGAGCGGGCTCCGGATAGCTCGGCAAGTTGCTC
The DNA here is from genome assembly GCA_963846795.1 of uncultured Acidobacteriaceae bacterium. GTDB lineage: Bacteria > Acidobacteriota > Terriglobia > Terriglobales > Acidobacteriaceae > CAVVDY01. The sequence goes on along the minus strand of CAWJXJ010000003.1, from coordinate 283,947 downwards.
GGGGTCTAACTGCTCCGCCATGCCGGGCGTGACCAACAGCGGTTCGTTATGTTCATTGAGAAGGCGAATGTAGAACTGTTCGTAGCGCCGTGCAGCAGACTCCAGCTGGATTTCCTCTCGCAGCGCATCCCAGTCGTTCGGCCGCTCTCGCAGCATCGTTCGCAGCACGTTCACTTTGTCATCGAGAAACAATCTTGTGCTTCTCTCCATTTCGGTGATGGTGAGCAGATAGAGGCTGGCGGTGGCGAGGAACACAAGAAACAGTCCGGCAAGCGCGTAAGCGGCGGTGAGCCGGAAGGCCAACGTCCTCCAGAGCCGCGCGACCGGAGCGATCCTAGCAGTCAGCTTCCATGACATACCCTGCGCCCCGAACCGTTCGGATCAGTTTTTGTGGAAACGGGTCGTCAACCTTGCTGCGGAGCCTTCGCACGTTGACGTCGACAACGTTGGTGTCGCTATCGAAGTTCATGTCCCAGACCGCCTCGGCGATCAGGGTTCGCGACAGTACCTCGCCGGCGTGTTGGGCCAGCAGCGACAGCAAAAGGAACTCCTTGAAAGTCAGCTCCAGCCGGCTTCCTGCGCGCGTCACCCGCTGCCGCAAAAGATCGATTTCGAGGTCCGCCATGCGAATGACTTCTTGTTGCCGTTGCGGCGCCCGGCGCAACAGCGAACGCACCCGCGCTAATACTTCAGAGAAGGCGAAAGGCTTAACCAGGTAGTCGTCGGCGCCCAACTCTAATCCTCGCACTCGCTCGTGGACGGCGTCGCGAGCGGTGAGAAACAGTACCGGCGTCCGTCGACCTGACTGGCGCAGGCGCGCGAGGACCTGCCAGCCATCCAGGCTGGGAATCATCACGTCCAGGATGACCAGATCGAATTCCGCTTCCACCGCCAGGTGCAAACCGTCCAGGCCGTCACCTGATACCTCGACGGCAAAACCTGATTCGCACAGTCCTTTCTTTAGGAATTTGGCGGTCTTGGGTTCGTCTTCGATGACCAGGATTTTCATGTTCAACGGCTTCCGGTGCAGGTGACAGTTAGACTCTGCGAACTTCAAGTCCCTGGGGAGCAGGCTCATACGGCCAAGCTCAAGACAGATTGAACTTGACAGGTCGAGCTGCGCGATTTACGAGAATGTGTATTCCCGGGGGATCGCACCGAAGCTCACTTTTCCTCTTCCATCAAAGCCCTAGGATATGTCTGGAAAATGAAGCTGCGAAGAAGGTTTGATTAAACAAATTTGGATAGGGCCCGATTGCAGAGCTGACATCGCGCATGACAAGATCGGCAGATCCAGGGTCTGCCAGATCTGCTTTTTACGGAAGCTTGTTGGAAGCTTCATCCTGTAGCCACGTTTCTCAGTTTTTATGGACATGACAAAAACGTAATGCCATTGTCAACGCATGTTGGCCCCTCGCCCAGGGCCGCCGTGCGAGCTGTCGCAAAACTCTGTGGGGGTTTTTATGCCGCAAGAACTTAACCGGGGAATTAGGTTCAGCAACGGCAATCCTTCGCGACGTATGGTTCGACTCTCAGTCGCGATATCCATCTTTAGTCTTTGTCTGGTCTCGTCGAGCTGGGCACAATGGGCGAGCAGCGGATTGACCGGCACGATAAGCGATACTTCGGGACGCGCTGTGCCTGGTGTCAAAATTACGGCGATAGACGGCAATACCGGGCTTGAACGAAGGGCGACGTCCTCGGCGGAGGGAGCCTACTATTTTCCCAAACTGCCGGTCGGAACTTATACGGTCACCTTCGACAAACCCGAATTTCAGCCGGTGCGGTTCGATAGTGTGGTGCAGAAGCTGGGATCGACTCGAACGCTGAACGTAACCCTGAAGATAGCGGCGCCGACGCAGCAAGTCGAGGTTTCGTCCACCCCGGCTAACTTAGATCAAACCAACAACACACTGAACGCAGGCATTGAACGCATACAGGCCCGGGAACTTCCGTTGAACGGTCAGAACTGGGCGACCTTGACTGCACTGGTTCCAACCGCAATTGACACTGCCGGGGGACCGGGAGCCGGCAACCAGCGCTCCATTCGTTATGCCGGCAGGGGCCGTGACGATAACAACTACACCTACGATGGCGTCGATGCCACATACATCATCAACCAGTCGCAGCTTTACTACGTGCGGGCAGCAATTCCGCTCGATACCATCGAGGAGATGCGCGTCGATCCTATCCTTTCGACTGCGCAGACTGGCCAGTCGGGTGGCGGCCAGGTGGCAGCAGCCTCGGCGTCAGGCGCAAATCGGTTTCATGGAGATGTCTACGACTTTCTGCGCAACAGCGCATTTGATGCCACCGATCCGATTGACTCGTTGAACCCCGGACATCAACCGCCATTTCATCTCAATCAGTACGGCGGATCTTTTGGCGGGCCCATCATTCGCAATAAGGCCTTTTTCTTTGTCGCCTACGAAGGTTATCAGCAGGACCTCGGTCAGACTCTGATCGGCTATGTGCCCAGCGACGCCTATCGCGCGCAGGTGCTGGCGAAGTCACCCGAACTTGCGCCGGTCATCAACGGCTATCCAATAGGGCAGATTGCCACCAGTGACCCAAACGTTTCTCAGTACGTGGGCGAGGGCAATCAAGTGGGTCAGGAAAACTCGGGGATGTTCCGTCTGGACTACAACTTCTCCGACACTACGAATCTCTTCTGGAGGGCCAATATCGATCAGGCGGACTATCATCTCCCGTACTCGCCAAGCTCTGGGCAATACCTGAACGAAACCGAGGAGCTTACCTCCTATCCGGTCAATAGCGTTATTGCGCTGACGCATGCTTTTTCTCCGACGATACTCACCGACTTCAAGTTCGGTTTCAACCGCAGCACCGGCGACACGCAATACTTCAATCCCACCGGACAGCTCTACGCCATCTCAGTAGCGGGACTCACTTCCTTGAACAACGGCCGCCTCAGCACCGGCGTTGGCAATACGTTTTCCTGGCTCGGCGATGTAACCGCAGTGAAGGGAAGAAACGTAATCAAGGCCGGAATCGAGATCCGCCGCATACAGATGAACCAGGGCAGCAGTGCTTACGGCACCATCAGTTACAACACTCTGTCGGCCTTTGAGGCTAACAACTCCTACAAAGCCAGCATCACCGGTGAATATCCTATCAATGGTCTGCGCAAGACGCAGTTCTTCGGTTACATCCAGGACGAGTTTAAGTGGAAGCCGACTTTCACTCTGAACCTTGGACTACGTTACAACTTCTTCAACGTCTTTCATGAAGTACAGGGCCGGGGCAATCCTTTTGATTTCGCAACCTGCGGGCCGCAAGGATACTGCGGCGTAGGCGCCAGCTTCGGGCCGCCGAATTACACCGACTTCGATCCCCGCGTGTCTTTTGCTTGGGCCCCAGCCAAATACGAGGGCAACACCGTCATTCGCGCTGGCTTTGGCATTTATCACGAGGACGGCCAACTCGACGATCAGAACATCCCCGACAAGAACGAAGTATTGAGCTATGCACTGACGCCGAAGAATTGTCCCGGACTTAGCTACCCCTTAGTTCTGAACTCACAAGGCAATCCGGTCTGCTCGAGCGGCACCCAATCACCCAACGCGGAACAGCGGGATCGCAAAGACTCGTATGTGACCCAGTGGGGAGCTTCTGTTGAGCAAGCGATGTCCTACAATTTCACGTTTAATATGGCCTACGTAGGCAGCAAAGGCACTCATCTGCTGAACGAATCCTACGTCAACGTCATTAACCCGCTCACCGGCTTGCGTCCTTACCCGGCCTTCTCGCAGATCCCCTGGCGCGGCAGCATCGGCAACAGTTCCTATAACGCACTGGCGCTGTCTCTGAAGCGTAACTTTACGCGCGGTTTGTTGTTCTCGGCCAACTACACGTGGTCGCACAGCATCGACGACGGTACCAATGGAAGCGGTGACGGCGACTCCCTTGCTGCACAGAATGTTTCCTGCTGGCCGCGCGGAGCGGCGCAATGCGGAGAGAAGGCCAGCAGCGCCTTCGATGCTCCCAACGTATTCAACGCAAATCTTATCTATGAGTTTCCCTTGGGATCGGGCGAGTCATATCTTTCGCAGAACGGTTTCGAACGGGCCGTTTTCAGTCATTGGCAGATCAGCACGGTCTTCATCGCCCGTAGCGGTTTCCCCGTGAACCTAACCACGAGCGGTACCGGCCCGGACGGCAACAGCAACAATCAGCGTCCCAACCTGGTTCCCGGCCAGCCCTTGTATCTGTCGGGCGGAACCCTCAACCCGGCGGCTTTTTGCACCCCCGGGACGAAAGATCCGCTGTATCCGGGTGGCGTCTGTCCCGCAGGATTCGGCGATGTTCCTCGAAATTTCCTGCGCGGTCCCGGGTTCTGGCAGTCGGATTGGGCGCTTTCCCGCCGCTTTCCGCTCACCGAACAAGTACAACTGCAGTTCCGCGCCGAAGTGTTCAACATCTTCAACCGAGCGCAGTTTGCCAACCCGGATGGCCTGATTTCGGCTTCCGACTTCGGCAGGATCTATCTGCCGCTAAATACAACTCCGATAGGCACAGGCACGCCGCGTCAATTCCAGTTTTTGTTTAAAGTGCAGTTCTGATGAGAGAGCTGAGAGTTGAACCGTGTTCGATAGTCCGGCTTGTGGCAGGAATAGATCTCAAGAGCGACCGGCTTCGATGACGCTGGGAACAGGTCGGCGTCAGCCTGTTGCCGAGAAACTAGTGTCCAACCGAAAGGCTTATTCTCATCGCTGCCTTCACGACTCGAAGGGATAGAATGGCTGCTTCGCCATTTCGGCCCCGGGCCAGCGTAACTATACCGCTGGCCGGTGCCTCATTACGGAGTTCGCTTGAGCCCTTTTCGGCTGTCTCGCAAACTGGTTGCTGCCACTCTTCTAATTCTCTTCGTTGGCTGTTTCACCTCTTTCGCGCAGACCGCGGATCAGCCCGACACCAAGCAGCATGAACCGCCGCCTGCCTCCAAATCGAAATCGGCTCAGAAGCCGAAGAGCGACTCCGCTGCTTCCGCGAAAGCAGAAGCTCCCGAGAAGAAGCCGGGAGGAATGAACGCTGACACTTTCTCCGGATTGCATTTTCGGCTGATCGGGCCAGCCGTTGCCTCGGGACGTGTCATCGCCTTCGCGGTCAGTCCGAATAAGCGCGCGGAGTATTACGTCGGTGTGGCTTCCGGGGGCGTGTGGAAGACTGAAAACGACGGCACCACGTGGACGCCCGTTTTCGATGATCAAGGCTCGTTTTCCATCGGGGCAGTAGTCATGGATCCACACGATCCGTCCGTCATTTGGGTGGGAACTGGCGAGGGCAATGCTCAGCGTAGCGTCGATTACGGCGATGGCGTGTATCGGTCGGACGATGGCGGGAAAAACTGGACCAACACCGGCCTGAAGAAGTCGGGCAATATTGGCCGCATCGCCATCGATCCTAGCGATAGCAACATAGTTTATGTCGCCGCTGAAGGTCCCTTGTGGGGGCCGGGAGGCGATCGTGGTCTGTTCAAGACCAGCGATGGCGGCAAGACCTGGAAGAACGTTCTCAACATCAGCGAGAACACGGGCTTCGCCGACGTCGCCATCGATCCGTCGAATCCCGCTATTGTTTACGCCGCCGCATATCAACGCCGTCGTCACGTTTGGACCATGATCGATGGCGGGCCGGAGAGCGCTATATACAAATCGACCGACGCAGGAGCCACGTGGACCAAGCTCAAGTCCGGGCTGCCGACGGAAGATCTAGGGCGCATCGGCCTGGCGATTTCGCCCGCCGACCCGGACACCGTTTACGCCATGGTCGAAGCCGCCAACGGCAAGGGCGGAGTCTTTCGCTCCAAAGATAAGGGCGCCAACTGGGAGCGTCGCAACGAATACGATTCCACCGCGTTCTACTACAGCCAGGTCTTTGCCGATCCCAGGAATGTTGATCGCATTTATGTGATGAACGCTGCCTTGCGCGTCTCCGATGACGGTGGCAAGACGTTGCACAAGATGAACGAGGCCAACCACCACGGCGACAACCATTACATCTGGATCGATCCCAACGATACCGACTACTACCTGCTTGGCTCTGACGGAGGCGTGTCGGAAAGCTACAATCGCGGCGAAAATTGGCTGTTCAAAGCCAACCTCCCGACGGTGCAGTTCTACGACGTCGCGGTTGACAACGCTACGCCCTTCTACAACGTCTGCGGCGGAACGCAGGATAACTTCTCCTGGTGCGGTCCATCGCGCACGCGAGACATCAATGGGATCATGAACTCCGACTGGTACGTCACCACCGGAGGCGATGGATTTCGCTCGCAGGTTGACCCCGACGATCCCAACACGGTGTACGCCGAGTCGCAGTTTGGCGTGCTGGTGCGCTACGACAAGCGTACCGGCGAACAAATACTGATTCAGCCGCAGGACCCCAAGGGCGGACCGCCCCTGCGCTGGAACTGGGATTCGCCGCTCATCGTCAGCCCGCATTCGCATACGCGTCTGTACTTCGGTGGAAATGTTCTGTTTCGCAGCGACGACCGTGGCGATAGCTGGAAGGCCGTCAGCCCCGATCTGACGCGTCAACTCGATCGCAACAAGCTGCCGGTGATGGGGAAGGTATGGGGCCCTGATGCCGTCGCCAAGAATCAGTCGACCTCGTTCTACGGAAACATTGTTTCCATCGCTGAGTCGCCGTTGAAAGAAGGCCAGCTATACGTAGGGACAGATGATGGCCTGATTCAAGTGACTCAAGATGGCGGCGCGAACTGGACGAAGTACGCGAAATTTCCAGGCGTGCCTGAGATGACTTACGTCAGCCGCCTCGCTGGATCAAAGCATAATGGCGACACCGTCTACGCGGCTTTCGACAATCACAAGAACGAAGACTTTAAGCCGTATCTTCTTAGGTCCACCGACGCGGGTAAAAGCTGGACGTCGATTGCCGGCGACCTGCCCGAGAACGGACCGGTGCTGGCCTTTGCGGAAGATCCGGTGAACCCCAACCTGTTGTTCGCGGGCACTGAGTTTGGAGCTTTCTTTTCCATCAATGGCGGACAGAAGTGGGTACAAATGAAGGGAGGATTACCCACCATTGCCGTGCGCGACATGATCGTCCATCCGCGCGAGGGCGATCTGGTGCTGGCCACCTTCGGACGCGGCTTCTACATTCTCGACGACATTACAGCGTTGCGGCAGATCAGCCCCGATAAGTTGCAGCAAACCGCAACCTTATTCCCAACCAAAGACAGCCTGCTGTACGTCGAGCGGCTGCCACTTGGCGGCGCCAAGAAGGGTTTCCAGGGCGACGCCTTCTACACCGCTGAAAATCCGCCGTTCGGAACGGTGTTTACCTACTACCTGAAAGACAAGCTTCGCACGCAAAAAGAAAAGCGGCAGGCTGCAGAAAAGGATGCGGTCAAGAATAATCAGCCGCTCCACTATCCCACAGATGACGAACTGCGGGCAGAAGCTGAAGCCCCCAAGCCGGAGGTGTACCTGATGATCTACGACCAGTCGGGCGCACCCATACGGCGGGTCGACGGATCGACTGATGCAGGCTTTCATCGCGTGGCCTGGGACTTGCGCTACTCCGCGCCAACGGTGAGGAGTGCTCCAGACGAACCTGCCGACGAAGGCGACCTGCCACCCGCCGGAGCTATGGGTCCTTTGGTGCTGCCGGGTGGGTATTCGGCTCGCTTGTTCATGAAGGATGAGCACAACGTTACCGAAGTCGGCGGCGGAGCTCAGTCTTTCAACGTCGTTGCCGACGGCGCGTCATTGGCAAGTCCGCAGGACCGTGTGGCTCGCGAGGAGTTCAACCTCAAGGTGGCGAAGCTCTATCGTGCGGTCTCCGGCTCCATCAATGCTGCCAACGATCTGACGGGACGCCTATCGGCTATCGAGAAAGCACTGCACGAAACGCCTGCCGCCGACCAGCAGCTTGGTCCGGTGGCCGAATCCCTGATGCAGCAGAATCGGAATATCCTGCGCGCTCTGCGCGGCGACGTTGAGTTGCAGAAGCGGGCTGAAAATGTTCCGGCCTCGATCAATGATCGTGTCGAAGGCATCATGGAAGGGGAGCGCTTCTCTAGTGGCAAGCCCACCCAGACCCACATCGCCGCGTATGACATCGCGGCAGAAGAGTTCACGCAACAGTTGGCGAAGTTGCACACGCTTATCGATGTTGACGTGGCGAAGCTGGAGAAGGATATGGAGGCTGCCGGCGTTCCGTGGACCCCAGGCCGCGTCCCCAACTGGCAGCAGTGAGCCTGCTGCCAGTAACGCTGGGATAAAGCGGGACGTAATCCACAAAACACATATCGCCACTTTACACGGCGCTGAAGCGCCGCACTACCCGAGCTTGTGGATACAGAATGAAGGTCCAGCGGGGCGTAGGAATTTCCAGCACACGAGCGTAATAGAACGCATGAAGGCTGGGGTCTAACTCAGGATCGCTCCGTACTGTCTTGAGTTCCGCTGCGGGTCATGATTCCGTCGACCGCGCCAGGCCATCCTGCGAACAGTAGTCTGACCGCATTGGGCTTCGTCATCAGAAGCAGGCCCGTGCGGCTTCGTCTAAGGCAATGATCTCAAGAAGCTTCGCCAAGTAGAGGCCTATTACAGATCCAGGAGCCTGAGTTGCGCAAGCTAGCAATTGTGGAACCGCATGTTACTCACTGACTATCGCTGAGAAACTTGCTTGGCCGGAGCATAATTGGGATGGAAGTAGCTAGTGGATGTTTGGTTTCGAAAAGAGGGGCGAACATGGCCAAGAACAAGAAGAAAAAGAAATCCGATGCTGTGTCTGCAGACGGGAAGCCCAGCGAAGGTACCACGGCAGTCGAGCAGAAGCTTGGCAAGAAAGACTATGAGGCCGAACTGTTCAAGCTACAGGTGGAGTTGGTCAAGCTGCAGGAGTGGGTAAAGGCAAGCAAGGCGCGCATCGTCATCATATTCGAAGGGCGCGATGCGGCAGGGAAGGGCGGCATCATCAAACGAATGCTGGAACGCGTGAGCCCGCGCGTGTTTCGCCTGGTTGCTCTGCCTGCACCTACCGAGCGCCAGAAGACCCAGATGTATGCTCAACGCTACATCGAGCAACTACCCGCCGGCGGCGAGATCGTCATCTTCGATCGCAGTTGGTACAACCGCGCCGGGGTCGAGCACGTCATGGGTTTCTGCAACGAAGAGGACTACAAGAAATTTCTGAAGGGCTGCCCAATGTTCGAGCAGGTCCTGGTCAACAACGGGTTCATCCTGCTGAAGTACTGGCTCGACGTATCGGAGAAAGAGCAGCACAAACGCTTTCTGGCGCGTATTGAAGATCCCTCGAAGCGCTGGAAGCTAAGCCCCATGGATCTGGAGTCCCACCGCCGCTGGTACGACTATTCACGCGCGCGCGATGCCATGCTCTCGGCGACTGATGTTGCTTTCGCGCCGTGGTATATCGTTCCCTCCGATGACAAGAAGCGCGCGCGGCTTAACTGCATCGCCGACATTCTGAGTCGCATTCCATACGAGGAAATTCCTTATAAGCCACCGAAGCTTCCTGCGCGCCAGAAGTCGAAGGGCTATGTCGAACCCAAGCTGAAGCACCAAGTCATCGCCCAGCGCTGGTAACAGTAAATGTGTCGGATGAACGAGGCGATTGGGGGAATCGCCGAAGGTGGATCTCACTGGGCGCTGGTGAGATCTAGAGGGCTTGCGGTTATACCTGTTGGCGGGACCGGGTCCTTTCCTGAACTCCGCTGCGGTGAGCCACGCCACTTTCACCGACGGTGAATGAGGAGCTGGCTCCGCTGGAGTCAAGGACCGTCCAGTCTCGTTCCGCCAAGCTGATGTTGTTACGCATGGCGTACTGCAGCAGTGCTGCGTTGGTTTCGATACCGAGCCTCGCCATCATGTCGTACTTGTGGAAGGCCACCGTTCCCGGCGAAATATCGAGGATGTTGGCCACCACCTTCATCGACTTTCCTTCCGCCAGCAGTTGCAGAATTTCCGATTGCCGGCGCGTGATACGCCGCAGGTTCTCGCGCTTCGGTTTGTGCAGCAGGTAGTCGATAGTTCCCCGCGCTATGAGCGAACACAAGTAGGAGTCGCCGCGCAGTACCTTGCGAAGCGCCGCCAGATACTCCTCGGTGCCAGACTGCTTCAGAACGTAAGCGGAGGCTCCGCGACGGAACGCCTCGGCGGCCACTTCGGGGTCCGCATTGGCGGTGGTAAACATAACCTTGACGGAGGGCATTCTCCGCAGGACCTGCTCGGCAGCATCAAGCCCGTTGAGCTGGGGCAGCGCAACATCGAGAATTAACCCATCGGCGTTTTGCTCGATGGCCACCTGTACCAGCGACCGCCCATCATTGACGATGGCTACCACTTTGAATTCCGGCTCGAGAATCTGCTTGCAGGCTTCAGCGAACAGCCTTTGCTGATCCGCAATTACAAGTCGTGTTTTGTTTCCCATTCACTAACCTTTCGATTTATTACGAGCTGTGGCGCGTTCGGTGAGGCATACAGCTTCTCCTCCAGGGCTTTGGGCTCCTCCGAACGGACCTGTGGTTTGATTGGGGGGGTGCAACAATTTCAAACCCATGAGTTGACTAATAGTTGCTATCTACAACTTTAGGAGTAGGGCAGCCCTCGCGAGCTGCCCAAGTATCCTTTAACTACTGCGCCACAGTGATTGCCGGCGGTTTCCATGTGCCGTCGATAATCGATGGTGGAGTTTCTTTCGGCCAGTACAGGCGCAGCATGGGAATGAACTTTGCCTTTGGAGCCGGCAGCCAGTTCGCTTCCTTCGCCTTACCCGGCGAGTCGGCCTGCAAGTACAAGTCAACTGAGCCATCAGGATTGGTGATGAGCCTGTTTCGCTCGCTCAGCGTGTACCGGTTCAGTGGATTAGGAACGAAGAAGTAGTCCTTGTCGTACATGGTGAGCGACCAGAATCCGTTCACCGGAGGCATCTGACCTTTGTCGAAGTGCATGACATACTTCTTGGAGCTACCGTCATATTCGTCACCCTTCGCATCTTTCTGTGAAGTGGGATAGATGGCGTCCTGTGGACGGTTAGCGCCCAGGCCGATGGCTGTGACCAACGCGCGCTGAATGTAGTCGGTGCCATAGACTCCGATATCTTTGGTGAGATACATCCAGCCGTTCACCGGCTCAGCCGCCTTCTTGAAGTACTCCATGATCTTGACCTGCGCCAGTTTCGGTATCGTCTTGATGACTTCTTTGTCGAAGGCCCCCAGCTTGTTGGGGTCGAAGTCTTTGCCCGGCTCCAGACCGATGGCTTTCATCTTCTCCACCATCGGCGCGTCGGCGGCAGCAGGAGGATTGGTCTTCATCAGTCGTGCCAGATAGTTGAAGTAGTCGTTCACACTCAGCGCATCCACCTGATCGCGAATCGCTGTCTTCATATCGAAGTTGGCGTCGACCGTGCCCGCGGCTGGTGTATAAGGCTTGCCGTACGAGCTAAGCGGCACCAGTGAGAACTTGTCCTGCAGGGCGTGAACTTTGGTGTAGTCGTCTGGCGTGCCGGTGCAATAGATGCGGCCGAGAATCCACACCAGGCCAGTCGGAGACTTGTATTCGGTGACGCCTTCCGGCAGCGTACCTGACCAGTTCGGGCCGGTGATGGCATACTTCTGCGCTTTGCCGCCGGTGGTGCGCTTGCCGGGAACCTGGAACACATCTGTCCATCCGCTAAGCATGGGCAACAGGTAGTAGCGATCGCCCATGTTGGGAACGGTGAATACCCATGGCTCGTTGGTGACGTCAATCCAAGCGGTCGTATACAGCGTGTCGGCATTGGGGGCAGTAACGGCGTGGTTGTCCACTGCGGGGTAGGTGCGCAATTTCAGAATCTGGCCCATGGGAGCGTGGGCGCTATCGGGGACCGACACATTGGTAAATAGCCGCCGCGTCATGTCCATCGTCACCAGCGGGTATCCATAGGTGTAGACATCAATGGCATCACTGACGGCCTGCTCGACGCCCGGCTTCTGCGCCGTCTGCGTGCCAGCCGGGTTGCTCGGCCCGGAGTTGCAGGCAATCGTGGAAAGCAACACGGCGGTTGCACAGAAACTTAAGAAAAAGTAGCGTTCCTTCTTCATATCTCTCCTATATCCGTGAAAGGTTACGGTCTCCAAAGGTGAACCTCAGAATTCTGGCTCCCGGAGCAATGGGCCGTACGAGAAGATGGCAGCCAGGCGAACGTTAGTACACGCGCGCCCAGGCACAGCGAAATTCGTACTTTCGTCCTCATGCCATTCCTTTTAGGGGTTAATTGCCGGAAGACCTCTTACTGGTTGTTGGGGGGGAGGGCTTGCCCCCCGCGTTCAAAACTGCGGATACATTAACCGGGCCGCACAACCGACACACAGGCAGCAGGGGGATTCCGCTTGTGCTAGGTGACCCGCGGGCTCCATTACCAGGCCCGTCGAATCATGCGGCTATCTTAGAGATGAAATTCTAGTCAGTTCAGGCACTTACCTGAATACGACTTTGGAGCTAGACGCCTGGGTATTGACTAGAGCTTCCCGATAGCCTTACTCAATAGAGTCCATTGCACTTGCAAGATTTCGCTATCTCTGTCGGCTGGCAAAAGGCATACTAGGGATAACCCCTAGCGCAACACAAGGACAACCCTACTATCCCGATGGCGGTGATGAACCAGCTTGCGCAGATCGGCGACCTGTCGCCCGCTCCACGTGCGCCGGGCTCGACCCGGTCGTATCATGCGATGGTCAAGCCGATAGGTGCCATTTGTAACATTGATTGCACCTATTGCTACTACCTGCATAAGGAAGAGCTGCTGGGCAGCGAGAGCAAGTTTCAGATTTCCGACGAAATTCTCGAGACCCACATCAGGCAATACATCGAAGGTCAGGACCGCGATGAGGTCGTCTTCTCCTGGCAAGGCGGCGAGCCGACGCTGCTTGGGCTGGAATTCTTCGAGAAAGTGGTCGAGCTCGAGCAGAAGTACAAAAAGCCCGGCCAGCGCATCGAGAACGATCTGCAAACCAATGGCACGCTGCTCAACGATGACTGGGGCGCCTTCCTCAAGCGCAACAGGTTCCTGGTCGGGCTGAGCATCGACGGGCCGGAAGCGCTACATGACGCTTATCGCGTGACCAAAGAAGGGAAGCCAACCTTCCAGAAGGTTTTTGCAGCGTCGCAGATGCTGCACCGCTACGGGGTCCCGTTCAACTCGCTGAGCGTCATCAATCGAAAAAATGCGAAGAAGCCGCTGGATGTCTATCGCTTCCTGAAGAACGAAGTCCGCCCGCGGCAGATGCAGTTCATTCCCGGCCTTGAGCCCAAGGTGTTTCGCAACGTCGCTCCGCAGATGTGGGACGAGGCTACGCTGCCGGTCTTCGGCTCGCCGGCGGCGCATCCCGGCACTGCGGATTCCGTGGTGACGGATTGGTCGATTGACCCCGACGATTGGGGCTACTTCCTGTGCAAGGTGTGGGATGAGTGGTATCGCCGCGACATTGGCAAAGTATTCGTGAACTTGTTCGAAACTGCCGTTGCCCAATGGATGGGCAAAGAGTCGCAGCTCTGCATCTATCACGAGTTCTGCGGCAAAGGCGTGGCCCTGGAGCATGATGGCAGCCTGTACTCCTGCGATCACTATGTGTATCCGGAATACAAGCTGGGCAACATTATGCAAACCTCGAGTTCCCGTTTGGTTTTTTCACAAGAACAGCAGAAATTTGGCTTTGACAAGTTCAATACTCTTCCTAAAATGTGCCGGGAATGTAAGTATCTTTTCGCCTGCAATGGCGAGTGTCCCAAGAATCGGCTGATTCGAACTCCTGAAGGCGAGATAGGCTTGAACTATCTCTGTAGCGGGTTGCTGAAGTTCTGGAACCACGTCGACCAGGACGCGCAGGACATCTGCCGCCGCATCGCCCGTGGGGAACCGCTGAAGCCTGGACAGGCATGAGAAACTAGCCAGACATGAACACCAATCAGACCGGGGGGAGAGTTCCGTTCTTTCTGCTATGCCTCGCAGTTTTGCTGGTAGCCGGGTGTAGTAAGAAGGAAGCTGCGCCACAAAGTGCTGCGCCGGCATCAAGCCAGCAGGCCGGAGGACAAGCGGCGCAATCTCCGGCGCTCACCCCGGCAACGCACCAGGCGCCGCCTGCCACAGCGAACATGGTCTTGCCATCGCCCTACGGGATCCATACCGACGACCTCGATGCCATGATGAAGCGGCGCTATATCCGCGCGATCGTGATCATCAATCCCATCGGATTTTTCTACAGTAAAGGTCATCCGATGGGCGCAATGTATGAGGCGCTCCGCGAACTGGAAAAGTACGTCAACGACAAGTACAAGACCGGTAAGTTTCCGGTGAAAGTTACGTTCATTCCCCTGCGTCCGGACCAGGTTGAAGAGGCGCTGCATCGCGGTGTGGGCGATTTTGTCGCCTATGGCCTCATCGTCTCGCCGCAGCGCGAGCAGCGGGTAGCATTCACGGTTCCGATTCAAAAAGACTTGAAGCAGGTCGTGGTCAGCGGACCCGATTTCGGAACCGTAACAACCGTCGAAGACCTTGGGGGCAAGGAAATCTACGTCAATGAACTGTCGGTGAGTTATCAGCGACTGCAGCAGTTGAACGACAAGCTCAAGCAAGAAGGCAAACCGCTCATCAAGATCAAGATCGCAGATTCCAATCTGCTGGATGACGACCTTATCCAGATGGTAAACGCCAGGTTGATTCCGGCGACGGTCACCACCGATGCTCGCGCCAAGCTCTGGTCGCAGGTTTTGCCCGATATCACAGTTCATCCCGAGCCGGTCCTCGCCAGCGGAGAGGAAACGGCCTGGGCCCTGAGAAAAGACAATCTGCAACTGAAATCGATGCTGGATGAATTCATTACTCCGCGAGCGGTGGGAACTTCCTTCGGCAACACGCTGGTCCGTCGTTACCTGCAAAACACCAAATGGGTGAAAGACTCGACCTCGCCGGAGGAGATGAAGAAGTTTGACGCGATGCGCGAGATCTTCAAGCAGTACTCCAGCCAGTACGGCTTTGACTACCTGATGATGATGGCGCAGGGTTATCAGGAGTCGCTGCTCAACCAGAGTGCGCGCAATCCCAGCGGTGCGGTGGGCATTATGCAGGTGATTCCCAAATATGCCGCCGCCAATCCCATCAACGTAAAGGACGTGCAGGTCGCGCGGGGCAACATCGAAGCTGGGGTCAAGATGTTGCGCAATATTGAAGACCAGTACTTCAACGATCCCAATATCGATCAGGTAGACAAGACGTTAATGGTGTTTGCCAGCTATAATGCTGGTCCCAACCGGATTGCCCGTCTGCGCGCCCAGGCACAGCAGCAAGGGCTCGATCCCAACAAGTGGTTCGGGAATGTCGAGCTATTGGTTGCGCAGAATGTGGGGCAGGAGACAGTTACATACGTCGGCAACGTCTACAAGTATTACATCGCGTATAAATTGGCGGTGAAGGACGAGAAAGCTCAAGCAGCCGCGTCAAAATGAAAATATTTCGAGGAGAAACGATGAGAATTAGAAATCTTACAGTTGTCGTGCTCGCGTTGGCCGCCGTCGTCGCTGTGGCACAGAATCCGAAGATGGAAGAGAAGCTCATGGCCATCAAGCAGAAGATGACCATGAACAAGCAGCATTTGGCGCAGTACACCTGGACCGAAACCGAGACCATCGCCATCAAAGGCAATGTCAAAGATACCAAGACGTACCAGGTTCAGATGGTGAACGGCCAGCAGCAGAAGACCGAGATCAATGATCAGAAGGCGCAGTCTGGCGGCGGGCGTGAAGGCCGTTTGAAACAGCATGTGGTCGAAAAGAAGACGGACGAATACAAACAGTATGGCCAGTCAATCGGCGCCCTGGCCAAGCAGTACACCACGCCCGATCCCGATCGTCTGATGCAGGCCAAGCAACAGGGCAACGTCTCGCTGGTCCCCGGTGGCGGCACCCTCCAATTGGTCATCAAGAGCTTCGTGAAGCCCAACGATCAGGTGACGTTCACCATCAGCGAGCAGACCAAGGCGCCGGTAAGCGTTCAAATCAACTCCTATCTGAATGATCCCAGCGACAAGGTTATGATCTCGGCTCAGTTTGCCCAGCTACCTGACGGAACGAACCACGTGACCTCGATGACGATCAACGGTGAGCAGAAACAGTTGGTCATCAACGAGCAGAATTCGAACTACCGGAAGATGTAGATTTCAGGCTCAAAAACCAACCAGGAGATGAGGCAATTCCACCCCATCTCCTTCATTTAGTCCCGTTCACTGGGATCCTTGGGGCGCAGGAAAAATTTTTGGAAACCAAGTATTTCTATTGGTTCAAAAACCCCACCGTGCTGACTAAAATAGCCGTAAGCACACCTAAACATTCCCCCCTTACTGCTAAGAGCAGAAAGCAAGAGTGTGCGGCGACCCGGCCAACATCAAGTTCTGAATTGGAGAAATAGATGAGTGTATTTCGCACAATCCGGTCGGCATTACTGCTGGCACTGACATTCGGCATTCTGTTTTGCGCGTCTGCGATAGCGCAAGGTCCGGCAGAGTTGAGCGCCGCTAACCCCGACGCTACCGCGAACCCGGCCGCAAATGCTGCCCCAGCGCCGGCCGCTCCGCTTCCGGATGCTCCTTCGGCAGCAGCCTCGGCCGACGACTCCTGGAAATTCAAGATGTCGATCTATGGCTGGTTTCCGGGAATCCATGGCAATGTTGGAGTGGGAGATCACGTTGCCGGCATTCATGAGTCATTCAGCGACGTCTTTCACGTTCTTAAAGGTGTAATTCCCATTGCTGTCGAAGCCGACAAAGGCCGCTTCTTGATGCCCATTGACTTCTTCTGGGTGAAGCTGGGGGTTGACAAAGCGATCCCGTTCAACGAGCTTGGGCAGACCTCAGTGAACGTGCATCTGACCGAGTCGATCTTGACGCCGAAGGTCGGCTATCGGATCTTGAATAGCGACCACTTCAAAATCGATGCGTTGGCCGGAATCCGCTACTGGTATGTGAGCAACAATCTCGCGCTGGTGCCATCCGGACTCAACAATACACGATCGGTCAACTGGGTTGATGGCCTGGGAGGCGCGCGATTCATCGTTCCTCTCGGGGAGAAGGCAGCGATCATGGCCAGCGGCGACGCCGGCGCCGGCGGAGCGAGTCTGGACTACCAGGCGGTTGGTCTGTTCACCTACGACTTCACTCCCAAGCTGGGATTGGGTCTGGGCTGGCGCTATCTCTATGTGGACTACAACAAGAACTTCGGCCCGTTGGATAACCGTGATTTTCTCTATAACGTAGCTCAAAGCGGCGCTCTGGCCGGGCTGTACTTCAACTTTGGCGGCAAGCCGCCGGTGCCGGTGGCGGCCACGTGTTCGGCATCTCCCTCGGAAGTTTGGGCGGGAGAGCCGGTGACCACGACCATCGCCACCCAGAACTTCAATCCTAAGCACACGATTGCCTATAACTGGAGCAGCAATGGCGCCAAGGTTTCCAGCACCGGGACGACCGGCCATGTCGACACTACCGGCCTGGCACCGGGTAATTACTCGGTGAGCGGGACTGCCACCGACGCCAAGGAAAAGAAGAACAACATCGCAAGCTGCTCGGCTAACTTCACCGTGAAGCAGCCTCAGCCACCGCAGGTAAGCTGCTCGGCCAACCCCAGCACGATTGCGATCAATCAGCCCTCGACCGTCACTATGACGGCCACTGATCCACAGGGCTGGCCTCTGACCTATAGCTGGACCAATACTGGCGGCCAGTTGAGCGGCAGCGGAACCTCTGTCACGGTGACAGCGACCAATGCCGATGCGGGGAACGCCATCACAGTGAACGGAACCGCTTCCGATGCCCGCGCAAACCTGACCGCAAGTTGCACCGCGTCGGTGAATGTTCCTGCGGTTAAGCAGTGCGTGAACATCGAGGACTGGGGCGAGTGCACCTTTGAGAAGAACCCCAAGAAGCCGTGGCGCGTCGACAACGACTGCAAAGACGTGCTCGATAAGGTGTCGCTGCGTCTGCAGCAGATGCCGAATGGCAAGTTGGACGTCGTCGGCTACACCGACCAGGAAGAGTCGGTTAAAGAGCAGACACTTGGCTCGCAGCGTTCGGTGAATGTGAAGTATTACCTGACGACTGACGGCCCGAACAAAGTTGACGCCAGCCGGGTCCAGCCGCGCGCTGGTGCCAGCAAAGGCAAGGCTACTCACTTCTACTTTGTCCCCGAGGGTAATCTCTGTGGCGGGCAGCTAGAAGAGGGTACGGTTGTCGACGAGAACCAGGTGCAGCCGCAGTCGCGGAACGCGCCTGCTCCGGCCAAGAAGGGCAAGAAGTCTAAGCCAGCCGCGCCGGCACAGTAATCGGCTGAGAAGTAGTTGATTGTAACGAGGAGGTAGGCCCGCCAGAGGCAGGCGGGCCTAGCCAGGGCTGGCACGTAGGTGCTAGAACAGCGCACCTTGGGCGTTCAAATTTTAATGACTACTCAGGTACTTCTGGGATATACGTAAGTGGATATTCCAGCTATGTTTTAGGCCCCATCGGGGCGTAGCTGAACGGATCGCGTGTTTTGGCGATGCGCCGCTATAGCCCCGTCAACAGTGTTTGCCGGAAGCTGCAGTAGCGCTACCGGGGAGAAAGCTGGCAGTCTTCAAAGCGGTTGGTCATGATGAATCGAATACTCTTCCGTACTACCCTCGCGCACCTGGTTCTGTTTCTCACGGTTACCGTTTGCTTCAGCGGCATGTCTGTTGCTCAGCAGAAGGGATGGCCACGCTCGTTCAACAACTCCGGCGGGTCGCTCGTGCTGTATCAGCCACAAGCGGACGACTGGAAAAACTACACGGTGGTCGACGCGCGCTCCGCGTTTTCGCTGACCCCGACGGGCGGCAAAGAGGCCGTCGGCGTGGTGACCTTCACCCTGCAGACCGTGGTCGACATGGACAAGCACACGGTGTTTCTCTACAGCCCGACCCTCACCAGCATTTATCTTTCACCGCCGAACACGAATTCTGCGCAGCTCCAGAGCCTGGTCCGGACGTTTATCAATCCGTCCGCTACGATGACCATCTCCATTGAGCAGTTGACAGCCAACCTCAACAAGAAGACCGTGCCGGCGCATGTCGCCGAGGTGAACAACACGCCTCCGACCATCTTCATCAGCTTCAAGCCGGCAATCGTTCTCTTGCTGAATGGGAAGCCGGTGCTGGCGCCGGTCGGCGGAAATGTTAAATCTGTGGTCAACGCCAACTGGCCGTTATTTGAAGATTCGGGGTCCTATTACCTGTTCAACAGCAAAGGATGGATGACCTCGAAGACGCTGGACGGGAACTGGGTGGCCACTACGAATCTGCCGGCAGATTTCTCGAATGTCGCGTCGAGCCCGAACTATCCCGACTTGAAGGCCTATATTCCGGCCCCCGTCGTGCCGACCAGTCCAGCGGTCTTTTACAGCAGCTCGCCGGCAGAGATCGTGGTTTTCAAGGGACGGCCGCAGTGGGCTGCCGTTACCGGCACGCAACTCGAGTACGCCAGCAACACCGCCAGCCCGGTATTCAAATATCTGCCGACCAATACTTACTACTATTTGTCGTCGGGGCGCTGGTTCTCGTCGCAGAGCGCGATGGGTCCGTGGAGCTTCGCGACAAATAACTTGCCGGCCGATTTCCAGAAAATTCCGTCCTCGAGTCCGATGGGCAGCGTACTGGCCTCGGTGCCCGGAACGCAGCAGGCCGAAGATGCTGTGTTGATGGCGCAGGTTCCCACGACGGCGGTCATCAATCCCACGACCGCGGCGAAACAAGTGGATGTCAAATACACCGGCACGCCGCAGTTTTCACCGATCACGGGTACCACAATGTCGTATGCCACCAACACGCCTAACCGGGTGATCCAGGTAGGTAGCGTGTATTACCTGTGTCTGAACGGCGTGTGGTTCATGTCGAACACGCCCAATGGCCCGTGGCAGACTTCACCGTCGGTCCCGCCCGAGATCTATACCATCCCGCCGAGTTCGCCGGTCTATAACGTCACCTACGTTACCCAGAACACTTTGTCCGACGGCAGCGTGCAAGCAAGCTATACCGCGGGATATCTTGGCAGCTTCGTGACCGGAATGGCGTTGGGTGCCATTATTTGTGACGGCACCGGCTACTATTACCCGCCATACGTTGGCTGGTATGGCGGATATCCAGCTTACTATCCCTACGCCGCAACCTATGGCTACCATCCAACCTATAACCCGTATACCGGCGCATATGGTTACGGCGCGTCTGCCTACGGTCCTTATGGTGGCCAGGCGCATTACGGTGCTTCCTACAATCCCTACACCGGAACCTATGCGCGCGGTGCAAGCGCCTCGGGCCCGTGGGGATCGACCGCCGCAGCTCAGGCTTATAACCCGTACACCGGCGCCTACGGCCAGACTCACCAGAGCTCGAACGCTTATGGCTCGTGGGGCAACTCTGTCTATAGCAAGAACGGCACCACCACCTACACCCAGCATCAGACCACAGCGAACGGCTCGGAAGCCACGGCCTACAACAACAAGGGCGGGGAAGCGGCCGCGACCAGCACGAAGTACGGGAACAGTGCAGCGGCCAAGACTTCCAACGGCGATATGTATGCCGGACACGACGGCAACGTATACAAGAACACCGGCTCCGGTTGGCAGACCTATAACAATGGAAGCTGGAACAACGTGAACAAGCAGACCGCAGAGCAGGCGCATCCGCAGGCGACCCAGAACTACAACAACGCCAAGAGCTCGGGTAGCTGGGGCGATGTCAACCAGGCGGCGCAGAACCGGACGCAGGGTGACACGTCGACTGAGCACTACGATCAAGCGCAGCACTCCGGCTACGGCAGCAGCGACGGCTGGGGCAGCCACAGCGGAGGCGGCGGATGGGCGAGTCGTGGCGGTTCCGGTGGCTGGGGCGGCGGTGGCGATCACTGGGGCGGTGGCGGTGGTGGCGGCGGCTTCAGTCGCGGCGGTGGCGGAGGTTTCCGGCGCTGATGTCGAACGACGCGTATACACGTTATCCATGCGTCGGCTTTGAAAGGGCACGGCTTCAGCCGTGCCGCTCAGCCGGCAAAGATGCGGGCTTTGGCCCCCGAGGTAGTTCAGGGATTTTGAACAGCCTTATCAGTCGTGACTCTTTCAACGAGGTGCACTATGAAGTCTCGGCAGTTGATTCTGATCTCACTGATCGGTCTCTTCGTTCTGGCAGGGCAGGCAATGGCCCAGAAAAAAGATAAGTACGCCTGCTCTGAGCAGAAACCGGAAACGCTGTGCAATGCGGACAACACATGTGGCTCGGCCTCGAACCCGTGCCAAGTGAACGTGCAGAAAGACGGCGGCTCGGCTTCGGCCACAGCCGACGTTTCCAAGTCGAAAAAGAACGCCTTGTTCTGCGTTAAGGCCGGAACCAAAGTGGTCTGGCATTCCACCAACAAGAACACCGGCTTCGTCATCGACTTCGGGCCGAGTTCGCCGTTTGATCCGCCCGACACTATCATCGGCGGCGGCAAGAATGACCAGACGGTGACAGCCACGCGGCCGGGATGCTTCAAGTATTCCGTAGGCGCCTGCTACTCCGGCGCAACCTATGGCATGTGCGGCAATAGCCAAACCGAAGCTATCGTGCTGCCGCAATAGTTTCGAAAGGCATTAACCGTCGGCGCGCAGCGCGTGACGCATAAAGAGGGAGAATACCCGATGAAATTCAAGGCCCTGATACTCGTCATGGTCTTGGCTCTGCTGGCCGGCTCTGCCCTGGCCCAGCAGGTCTCGGTGAACTACAACCACAACGCATCGTTTGCCAACTATCACACCTACGCGTGGGGCGGAAACAACAAGAATCAAATCCAGAACTCGATTCTCGCCCAGGTCGCGCAGCAGGACATCGACAACGCGATGTCGGCGAAAGGCTTTCAGAAAGTCAGCGAGGATCAGAATCCCGACATCATCCTGACCGCCAGCGGCGGCGAGCGCGAGCAGACTTCCTACAACGCCTGGGGCATGCGCGGCATTGGTGGCGGAATGGGCGGTATCACGCCGCAGCAGAATGTCGAAGCCACTATGATTGTCAGCCTGTACGACTTGAAAAACAAAGAGCTGGTGTGGCGGGGCATCGCGCAGGACACGCTGAACAACAACGGGAATAAGAACCAGGAAATGGTCAACAAGGCCGTGCAGAAGATGTTCAAGCAGTGGCCGAAGAGCTAGGAAAGAAAGTTGTCAGTGGTCAGTTGTCGGTTGTCAGTTGCCAAGCGGCAGCAGTCCTTTGGGTCCTGAGGCATTGAGGAAGGCGGTAAGGAGACTACCTCGCAGCCTGTTGTCGGTTCGCGAAGTGGATGAATAACCAAAAGGCCCGCGCCGTAGGCGCAGCAGAGCTTAGCCCAGCGCTTCAGCGCTGGGTGGAGTTGGGAAAAGAGTTCTTCGAGTCCCGTAGGGACGGCAGAGGTCGCGATACAGCAGCGGCACAACAGCAGATCCCTCGACGGCTGAAGCCGTCTCGGGATGACAAATGATAGGGCTGCGGTCGGCACGACTGAACAGGCTGCTGAAAAAGGAACCAAGGTAGTAATTTCGCTCATTTGGACGAACGAACAATCAACGACTTACAGACGATTTTCTTGACCAAATGAGCCTCGAAAGTACTTTTTCAGCAGCCTGTGAAGTCGTGCCTTGACACGAATCTTGCCCGAATCAAGTTTGGATCAAACATGAACCGTACAAACCGGGTCCCCGTCAGTTTTCGTTTTGTCCTTTACCTCGCCTTGATTTTGTTGCTCGTCACTGCCGCTTCTGCCCGCGACAAGATCAGCGTCAGCTACGCCAAGGGCTTCAACTTCTCGCAGTACAAGACCTACGCCTGGGCTGAGCACGGAGCCGTCGCTCATCCCCTGCTGGCGGCCGACATTGTGGGAGCTATCGATCAGGAACTGCAGGCGCGCGGCTTGCAGAAGGTGACCTCCAATCCCGACCTCATCATCCAGATCTACGGCTCGCTTGATACCGACATGACGATGTACTCCAACGATCCCCTGTATGCCGGCAGCGGCGGAATTCCTCCCTTCGATCCCGGCATGACCGGGCCAGCCTTCGTCGGCTTCTACGGCAACACGTCGGTAACGGTTCATAAGGGCGAAATGATTGTCGACCTGATCGACGCAAAGTCGAAGAAACTGGTGTGGCGAGGTATGGCTACGGAAAGCGTCTCCTCGCACGATGCCGAGAAGCTGATTGATGAAGTGAACGGCGCCATTTCCAAGATGTTCAAGGAATACCCGAAGGGAGCCTAGCTATCCCGTGGATTCCCACGTGGATTGCGCTCGCAGCTAATGGACGGCACGCTCAGCTCAAGCGGCAAGGACAAAATAAGATGAATCCCTCGGTGCGCCTCGGCAAGCGTCTCATCGCACGTTCATCCTTGGGGGCTGCTGTTCCGTCTGGCTTCACTGCCTTCCAACCCCTCACGCGCAAGACCTGGCCCCGCGCGCCTACCTCATTACCCCGGTTACATTCCAACGCCGTTACCTCACCTGGTCGTTCTACACCGGCAGTCTTGACCTCAATAACATTGTTCCCGTCTCGAATGCGACGGGGACCTACAGCGTGCCGGTCTTCAGCCTCTACCACGCTCTGAACTTCTTTGGGCGCTCAGCAAACATTCCGGTCTCGCTTCCCTACGCAGTCGGCACCTTCAGCGGCGACGTAATGGAGGACGACCACCGTTCCATCTATCGTTCCGGATTGCCGGATCTCTCGTTTCGTCTCTCGGTCAACCTGCTGGGCGGCCGTGCAATGGATGTGCCGCAGTTTGTGAAATGGAAGCAGAAGAAGATCCTGGGCGCCAGCTTGAAGGTGGTCGCTCCTACGGGACAATACGATCCTCAAAAATTAATCAATTGGGGCATTAACCGCTGGGCGTTTAAGCCGGAGGTCGGTTATTCGCAGCGTTTCTACAAGTAGCTGGGTCATCGACGCTTACGGAGGCGTCTGGCTCTATACCACGAATCCCGCAGTTCTACAACATCCCTTACCCGGTTCTCGCCGCAAACGCAGGCGCCCATCGGCAGCTTCGAAGGACACTTCAGCTATGACTTCAAGAGGTTGCTGTTGACTCGGCAAGGCTCCACCGCTGGGCCTCGATTCGATGGCAACTTACTGGTGGGGCGGCATCGCGTCTATTCTTGGCAT
Source organism: uncultured Acidobacteriaceae bacterium (assembly GCA_963846795.1). Taxonomy (GTDB): domain Bacteria; phylum Acidobacteriota; class Terriglobia; order Terriglobales; family Acidobacteriaceae; genus CAVVDY01. Next base: position 259,753 of record CAWJXJ010000003.1, on the reverse strand, counting down.
TCGCAATCCGAAGACAGATCAAACCAGTTCACGGATTGGGGCGAACCATCTCCCTCCCATTTATGCCAGCACCAGTCGATAAAGGTCGCGCTCAGCGGAGGTACCTATAGCCGCTTTGGCGGCGATTATCACCAACTTGCAAGTGGCCTGGCAGTACTCGTGGCTGGGCAGACCGAAGTAGGTTTTCGGTCCGGGTTGGCCCGTTTCCTTAACTGCCGAGCAAACCAATAGCGCGTGAAGCGATCACCATCACGAGTCCGAGCGAAACTGGAGAACGGCGTTAGGCAGGAGATGCAAAGCATCCACTGAAAAAAGTGCCGCTGACCCAAAAAGAGCCTTGGGTCCAGGAGGAGAGGAACGACCCAAGGCTCTTAGGGATATTGTGAAGCTTCTGTAACAAACGTACCCTGGCGACACAATACCGTTGTACTGTCCCGCGGTCAATAGCACTAAATGGATAGCACCAATTGGTCATGCCACATATCTGAAGCCGCAAAGCCGGGTTTACAGCTCCACATCAAGCGGGTGCTAGCCCAGCGGCGTTAATGAGCTCATCCGAGTTTGACCGAGACAAAATCTGATCTTTACGTGGCCGTCTTCATGAATTCGTCGACCAACGTCGCGATCTCATCGGCGGCGGTGTCAAGCGCAAAGTGTCCTCCTTCGACGACATGGATCTGCGCGTTCGGCACGTCTTTGCGATAGCGCTCGGGCTCGCCATTCTCAAATGACGCCTCATATTTGCCCCAGATCACCAGCAGCTTCGGCTGGTTCTTCTGCATCCATGCCTGCCACTTCGGATAGTTCGTGACGTTGGTGCGGTAGTCGTAGAACAAATCGCTTTGAATGTCCACCTGTCCAGGCTTGTTCAGGAATCCATCTTCATCGGTCCACAGATCAGGATCGTAGAGCCCAACCTTCGGATCGGTGCCGACATGGCGCGTCTTGGTGGCTTGCGGAGACATCAGGTTCTTGCGCAACTCTTGTTCGTTGGCAGCGCGGTCGGCCCAGAACGCACGACGCTTCACCCAGTTCGCGCCCAGGCCTTCGTTATGCGCGACCGCATCCTGAATGATCAGCGCCTGCACGCGCTCCGGATGCGCCAGTACCATGCGGAAACCCACCGGTCCGCCGTAGTCCTGCATGTACAGCGTGTAGCGTGACAACCCCAGCGCCTGCGTGAAGTCATTCATCACCGATGCAATATGGTCGAAGGTGTAATCGAACTGCTTCGGGTCGGGCCAGTCGCTGTGTCCGAAGCCTGGATAATCGGGCGCGACAAGGTGATAGCTATCGGAAAGTCGCTTAAAAAGTGGCTCGAACATCCGCGACGAAGAAGGGAAGCCGTGCAACAGCAGCAGCACAGGAGCGTCTTTGGGACCGGCCTCGCGGTAGAAGATAGAGAGCCCGTCTACTTTTATGGTGCGATAGTAAGTCGGATTGCGCATGGCATGTTCCTTCCCGCCCGACTGGGCTAGGAGTTGAAAGGACGTGAGAAAGTCTTTGGTGAGCACATCGCTGTGGCAAACGCCGCAGGCCTGCACCTTGATGCGCACTTCGCCAGCACCCGGCTTTGGGATTTCGCGCTCGACAATCTCGAACGCTGCGCCGGGTTTGGAAATCCGCGCGGACTTCATGGTTGCTACTCCGACTGTTGTCGTTGCCATGATTGCTCCTTTGAATTGTTTACCGGCAGGTTTATTCCGTTTACGTCACTGCTCGAATGCTGCGGTGACGCGCCTCGAACATCCGCCCACGGCTGTAGCTGCTTATGAAAAGAATGATTGGCGCGAAATGCCAGGCGCACCAATCGTCAGGTCGGTTTGATTAGAGGTGTTCGGCGCAAAGAGGATTGTTCAGTTGCGCGATATCTTTTTCGGATATTGGTCTGGAGCGCCAGAAGGCTTGAGCTCGGCGGTTAAAGCACGGGCGGTGCGAAAAGAGCCCTCCGCCGAGGAGGCACAGCAGGTAATCTGACGTCGAGGATTCCACTGTTCGGCTTGATCTGGTCGCCACTCGTCAGCAAACAGAAAGGGCATCGACCCCTGTGACCAACAGACTTCACGGGGGCCGAAGCCCACAACCTTTGGAGCGGTATCCGGCACGGCTGAAGCGTGCCCCGATTCAAAGCACAACCCGAAGCACCACGCCGGATTCAAGTATCCCGCGTCAGCCTAGTTCTCTGACGAGCCCTTCCAGTCGATGAGGTCCGACAGGCGCCAGGGATTCTGGCGCAGATCGAGCTGCAGCTTGCCTGCGCTGTCGATGATGAGCTGCGCCGCGGGATACAAAACACCCGCGCTCTTAGTCTTGTCCTGATCGTTGAGATCGACTTGTCCGGCGCTGAGGTTATAAGCCTGCGACTGTGTATCCGCATAAGCCTCGCCAAACTTGATCAGCCGGTTGGTCACGAAGGTGATCTTTCTTCCGGTAGAGGTCGGCTCCATCCTGATGTAGCTGAGGTCGTATCCCAGCGTGCCGGTGATCGCGATGTGTCCCACGGCTTTCATCTTGGTGAGCGCATTCACTAATCCCTGGTTCTGTCCCTTCTGGAAAGCTTCGACCAGTATCTGGCGATCGGCAGCGGTCGACCAGTCGTAGATTGTGATGGTCACATCGGCATGAGCGCCCATCTGAGTGCTGGTGCCCCAGGCGGTCGCGTCGATGGTTTCATTTTTATCGCGTGCAAATCCTGGAACCGCGAGGGCGAGAACCAATGCCGCCGCGAGCATGCACAGCGCAGCCGGCCTGATGAACTTAAATCCATTACGCATAATGCTCTCCTGTCGCTACGCACATGTAGCAGATTGGGTGGGTTCGTCGCTATCTTACGAGCTTGCGGGGCTCAGAGGAACTAGAAAAATTACCAGCGGCCGGCACAAAAGACCTTAGCTCTTTCCACTGTTGATTGACGAGGCTGAGACTTAGAAGGCTGGGGAGCAACAAATGCGTGATACCGGCGGAGTTTTCCAGTATTCTGCTGCGCAATGCCTCAAACCGCTGTTAAGCACGCACACCATAGGGCTCGCAAGCTGGTAAAAGACACCTGGAAGGCGCAGGCGAACCTGTCGTTCTTCCTCGGCCTGATGGTGCTGTTCGTTTTTGTTCTGCCGTTGAGCAGCTTGGTCGAAAAACATTTCAGCCTTTACGTCGACATCGGCTATTCGCTCATGCTGATCTCGGGGATCGCGATCGGGTGGGGCATGTCATGGCTTTTCTATCTAGGAGCGGCAGCAGGTGTGGTGGGGTTGATGGTGCGATGGCTCGGTTGGTGGTACCCAGATGTCTCCAGGTTTCGCGAGCCGACTACGCTGGTAGCCATTATTTTCCTGATTTTGCTGTTGTTGGTGCGCGTCTTCCGCAAAGGCCCGGTTTCCGGCTCACGCCTGCAAGGCGCTGTGGCGGTTTACCTGTTGATGGGAATTTTGTGGGCACACGCCTACTTGATCTTCAGTAGGGATCATCCAAATTCGTTTGCGACAAACGAGAACGTGCCGCCCACGGTTGCGGGCTGGACCTACTTCAGCTTTGTGACGCTTACGACCGTGGGGTACGGAGACATCACACCAAAAGCACCGGCGGCGCGCATGCTGGCGGTAGGAGAGGCCCTCGCCGGGCAAATGTATCTTGCCGTGATGCTGGCGCGCCTGGTTGCGCTTCAAGTTACCGGCGGTACCGACAACGGCACCGCCGCGGAAAAGAGTGAGTGATGTTTCGAAGAAGCTGCTAGTTCTTCTTCATCCGGCGAATCACACCTGCCAGTACACCGCCAGCCAGCAGCGAAAGCGTGCCCGGTTCCGGCACCGGCGAATCTTGGGAGTCCCCACCATTATTGGGAAAGGCCACATCAACGTTGTGCAGGGATAGGACTAAGTCGTTGTAGTCCCAATCCGAGTTCCACTTTGTAGACAGGTCCTCAAGCCAAATAAGCTGGGTTCCTCGACCAGGATCCTTGGCGGTGGCGCCTACGCCGCCGTCCATGGGAATCATGGCGTGGCTCACCTTATCCGCGCTGTAAGCGGGATCGTTCGAAAACAAGTATTGGTTCTTGCTGCTGGAGGTGCAGATGTTCGGCTGCAAATCCTGATCGCAGAGCTGAACCACCAGAACGTCGCCTTTAAGCGCATGACCGAAGTCAACCGAGGGTTGGCCAACTCCGCGTTGGTTGTCCAGCATCCAGGGGCTCGTCCAAGAGTTGTTGGGATCGGTGTCGATGACTCGCACGTAATCCGTAAAATTGGCGTCGGCGTAGTAGATATTTCCCTTGATGTCACCGGCGGATAGGGCAAAGATGGTTCCGTTCGTTGCACAAGTTTGGCCGAAGGTCCAGCAATGCAGCCCATTATCGGCCAGCGCAGGAACACTAAAAGCAGCAATTACAGCAATCATCAAAACGACCCAGCGAGCACGCACGACTCACCTCGCGAACCTTAATTGGGAGTAAGCACGACCGAAAGTTAAACAACTATAATCCAGAGTCTCTTGAAACCGCTAGAAAATATTTCTTGCCAATTTCTGCCGGTTCTATCAGATTGCTGAACTTCTAAACCCTGTGCCGCGATCGCGATGGAGAAGGCCATGTCGCGAGATGCTTCCGCGGTCAGCCTTGTTGCTGAGCTTCTTAAAACGGCATTGATTCGTGCCGTTTCTCGACTCCAGTGGTAAGGCAGACGCTATTACGAATGGACGAACAGTGCAGGGTTTTCTGATTGCACTTGCGTTACTGGACACATCGTTTGCCGGCACGGTCATCACGACAGCTTGCGCACATTGAAGAACAGCGGCTGGGCCGTGTAAGGATTTGAGATCAGGGAACTTAACTACGACCGCGGTAGTAGTTGGTGAACCTCTGATAATGCAGACCGGTACGCTTTTGACTGGCCTCCGGTGTCGTGGCCATGTAAAATTCAGCTCACCGGATTCCAGCCCTCTTGGAGCTTTCATGGTAAGCATTTTTCCGCAGCGTCGAACTGAGGACAGTGAGGCGTCGCAATCGTTTGCACTGGGGCCGCTCGAACACTCGGTCATGCAGGTGGTCTGGCAGATCGGTTCCTGTAGCGTGCGCGACGTGGTCCAGCAATTGGATCGCGACTTGGCGTACACCACTGTCATGACCACCATGGATCGGCTGTACAAGAAAGGTCTGCTCGATCGCACCAAATGCGATCGCGCTTTTCTGTATTCCGCGCACGTTTCGAAAGATCGTTGGGAACGGCAACGTACGGACGACCTGCTGGCCGGCTTCCTGGCCGGAACGCAGCCGTCGCGTGAATTGCTGCTGTCCTGTCTCGTGGACGCCGTGGGCGAGCATGATCCTGACCTGCTCGACGAATTAGAAGCCAAGATCCAGTCCAAGCGTCGCACGCTTTCCGGAGACCAGAAGTAAATGGCCCTGCCATACCTGTTGCGGTTACTGTGCTTGTGTTTTGCGACGTTCTTTATCGTGCACGCCGCATCCGCAATACTGGTGTGGATCGGCGCCCCGGCCGCGTTTCGCGTTGCCCAGCATTCCAAGCCGGGCTTCGCCGCAAAGTTTCTGTTCCTGTTCCGGATGTTCCCCTTTGCTTTGACTTTGTTCGTGGTGCTGGGCTTCTGCATCCCCAGCTACCTGTGGCTTGAGCCGCTGGTCAGCGGCGAGAAGGTGGGCTTCGCCTGCCTGAGCGCGGCGGTGATGGGGTTTATCATCTGGATGCTCTCCCTCTTCCGCGTCGGATTTTCGCTGCTGCGAACCTCGCGCTACATGAATACTTGCCGGCGCAATGGGCAGGAAGTTACGGTCGAAGGCGAATCGTCCCCCGTCCTGGTGCTGAAGCGCGATACGCCGGTGATGGCAGTTGCCGGATTGGTTCGGCCCAGATTGATTGTCTCGCGCGGTGTTCTGCACAAGCTCACGCCTGAGCAGCGCGCAGCAGCTTTTCGCCACGAACAAGGGCATCAGGCCTCGCGCGATAATCTGAAGCGCTTCCTGTGCCTGCTGGCTCCCGACGCGCTTCCGTTCGTCTCCGGCTTCAAGAAAATCGAGCGGCAATGGGCGCGTTATACCGAGTGGGCTGCCGACGATCATGCCGTGGCCGGCGATTCTCAGCGTGCATTGTCATTGGCAGCGGCACTGGTCTCGGTTGCGAAGATGGGGGTCGATCGTCAGCCGGCGTTTCTGCTGTCGTCTCTTTACTGTCCGCTCGTCACCGAGGACGAGGACCTCGCCGTCCGCGTCGATCGCCTGCTGCGCGAGCAGCAATATGCCGAAAAGCCGCTGGCTCCGCTGGTGCAGGTCGCACGCAATGTCGCTCTGGTGGCAGGCAGCCTGGTAGCCGCCGCCCTGGTGTGGCCGGGAAGCCTCGGCTCCGTGCACCAGATCCTCGAGAAGCTCGTACAGTAAAAGTCCCCAAACAGTTCTTCGCTGTGTGTCATGCCGAGCTAAGGTCGCAGGGGCGACCGCAGCCGAGGGCCATGCAGTTTTGCGGCTGTCGCAAGACTCCGTCGTGCTGGAGGTCGGCTCCGTCGTCCCTCGCCGGAAGCCACGGATCAGGGACCGAATCCGCGACATCGAGTTTCAGTTGAGCACCCTCCGCCGCGCGCCGGTTTTTAGGCTCTAGTCTAACTTCGTACAATCCGCCAAGGAGAGTTGGCGTGACGCAGTGCGACACAGTGCAAAGCTATTCAAGTCCAATAGAGAAGGTAGGTGGGCTCGCTGACCAGAAGACCGTTGGCAACGTCTGTCTTCACCGCCGACTTGGTCGGCGGTTGCGGTGTAAGGCAGGGGACCAATTTTCCCTAAAACAGGTTTCGAAGCTTGCGGAATGCGAACACGAGCGGCGCTCCGGTCATCAGCAGCAGCGATGACGGCTCTGGTACTGTGCTCACGTTCTGTTGCAGATCGAGCCCATACACCCACATTTTGAAATCGTTGTAGTCCGGTTCGCTCTTGGAATTGCCCCACTCGCAAAGGCCGCCGCTAATGCAATACTCGTCCTCGAAACCTACAAACAGGCAGCTTCCTTGTTGTCCGGGGGCACATTCATTTTGTGGCAACTGTTCGGCCCAGGTGTGATTGTTTTTATCAATGTTCGAGAACAGGTAGTAGCTGTCGTAGAGTTGTTCGCCATTCACATCCCTGGCGTTAAGCACGAAATTGACCTGGTCCCCAGCCTGTAAGACGCCGGCTGGAATCAGCGGGATTGTGTCACCAGCCTGCAATTCCTTGTTGCTAGGAGACTCATATCCGGTGTAAACCACGATCTGGTTGCGGACGACCTGGGCGATGACGCTATCGGTAAAATCGGCGTGGTAACCTTCGAACACGCCATACACTCCACCACTCAGCCCGGTTGAATTCACATCGAAAACATTCCTCGGTGCGAAGGTGCCGCACGACTGGTACTGGTACGGAGCCGGATCGCTGTAGCAGAATTGGTCGGCGTGCAGACTGGAGGGGATTGTCGTCAAAGCGAGCAAACAAAGAAAAACGAATAAAAACCCTGGCCGATTCATGTCTAGCCGCCTTCCTACCTTAGGATCTAACCAAGCGCTTAAAAAACTGCAAGCACGAACCCTTTGATCAGCGTTAAGCGTGGCGCTCGAAATAAACCGCGCTACGAACGTCTTAAGCCTATGCAAACAAAATACTTTTCTGGACTCTTAGTTCGAGAGAAACCAACATACGGCAGACCTACCCAAGTGTCAATAAGACTTTGGTGGCGGTAATAATTCGATTATTAATTGACTACGAATGGACCACGACGGCGGCGGGTCGCTTGACTGGTGATGGCGACGCAGGTGTTGATGAATCGCCCAGCGCGGCTCGGTTCAGCCCTCAGGCACTTCCGGCAGCTCGACGGGCGTCCGTTCTCGGAGTTCGTGTTTCTGTTTGGCCGCGAGCGAGTGGTCAAGGTGTCTGTTTCATCCGAGCGGTTTTAGCTGCCTCGGGTAGATATTCCGTTCCTGGCTGTTGCATTTCGAGCTGAGATGATGCGAAACATTTCTTCATCTTTGGACCTTGAGATCGTGTGGGCCACCATCAGAACGTGAATGCTGTTGACCATTGCTATGGTCTGCTATCGCATGTTCTTTCTGGCTCGCGCGGTTCTTTCGCTCATCCCAGACGAATTGCGATCGGCAAGCCCCTGTCTAGACAATTACGTACATAACTTCTAGAGATCGGCTTTCCTTTTCAACGAGCGCCGGGGCTGAAGTCCCTGTTTCAGCAGCCTCTTTCCACCATGCTAAAGCGTGGTGCTTCCACCGCAAGAAACACGCTTCGCTTCAACCGCCATAAATCACCGGTTGCCCTTCCCGGTTCACTTCTCACAAACCCGCGTGATGTGGCTCACTGCGGCTGTGTGCCTAAAGTTCATACCTTGAACTGTTCACGGCTGCCTCACCCGCGGGGTCGCGCACTTGGATCGGAACCCTAATTTCCGGCATAACGCACAAGTGAGAAGTCCCGCGCGGCGGCCGTGGCAGTCGGAGGTGCGCTTACATGCCAACCATCAGCGATCCTGAAACCAAGGACGCGAAACCACAGTTGGTTACGCCCGAGGTAAAACAGCCCGAACTTTTTGCCGCCGAAATCGAGATGGAAGGAAAGTCGTCGAACCTTTTTCCCATCGTGTTTGTAACCCTGTTAGTTCTCGTGGTCGGCGGGACCATCTTCTACTTCGTTAAGGGCGCCAAAGCGGTGCTGACACAGCCGGTCGCCACCGAGGCAGTGAACGCCATCATGAAGAGCCAGGGCGATGCAACGGTCCGTTTCAGCACAGGCCTTGTCACGTCGAACATGAATGAAAAGCCGACGGATCCGCACTATGCGCTGCTGACCAAGGCGGGAATCCTGGAGACGAAGAAGAAGAGCTGGGATTCGATCACCTCGGCAATAACTCCGGCAGGCCAGAAACTGCTCGACGGCATACCCGGGGTTGAGAAGACGACTAACCCGGACAAGACTGTCACCTACCAGGTGCCGTTGGCGCAGCGCGAGCTGTTAGCCATCGAGAAGGTTGACATGATTCGGCCGCATCTCGCGCGCGTGACGTACTCCTGGCAGTGGAAGCCGAACCGTCTCGGCAAACAGTTTGACGCCTCCAGTGAGCTGGTGAAGAGCTTTAACACGTGGGACCGCGGAACGCTCATCAAGTCGTATGGAGTCGATTTCTACAGCGCCGCTCCGACGCACGTGACCATAGTGCTGCAAGAGACGAAAGACGGAAGCTGGAAGCCGTACGTCGAGTAACGGCGACGGATAAGCGCGCGTAGTTCGTTCTCTAGAGGAAATCCGAGAATAAGCTGCGTAGCAGCGGCTCCGGGTTTAGCCCCGGGCGCGAGCCCGGGGTGAATATGACAAAACCGATTCGAGGCCGCGTAGCGGCTAGCCCCGGTCAAAGCATCTGGGCCGCTGCGCGGCTTTATCCTTTTGAATAGCCGTTTTCCCCGAGCTCGCGCTCGGGGCTTACCTCTCAGCCGCTGCTTCGCAGCGCGGGTTTGACTGATTCCAGTTGCATTCGAATACGATGAAGCTGGGAGCCGAGCAGCTCTATTTCACAGGCAAGACAGCAACCTCCACCGGATTTTCGATAACGTGCGGCGAGCCGGGAGCAAGCGTAACTCCGTTGTCGCTCACGTTGAAGATGTATAGACCCGTTTGCGAGGCATCGCGCGTGCAGGTGTATCCAGGAAAGCAGTGCTGCACCGCGAAAACGTGGTTCGAAGAATCCCAAGCCACGGTGGTGAAATTAAAGATGCCGGGCACGATGACCGGACCGCCGACCGACGCCAATTTGCCACCGGGTTGCAATCGATAGACCTGCACCGCTGCCTGCTCGTAGTCCAGTCCCACAGAGCCCGCCAGTGCCAGATACTTGCCGTTGGGATCGAAGGCGATCTTCGTTTCCTGAACTTCGGGGATTACACCCGAATCCGGCACCAGATCGAGATTGCCTGACGGATCGACAGTGTAGGTGGCAAGCATGTAGCCCGACTGGTCGTACTCGCCACACCAATAGGACTCTGCGTACCAAATCACAGCCGTGTAGCCCAGCGACGATGGGGCGAAGCCATCCGGCAAGCACAGCCCCACCCCTTGCTGCGCAGGCGGTTTGGGAACGGTCAGGTCGAATGGGCCGGTGAGGGTCCCGTTGGGCTCGCGCCGGTATTTATTCCACCCCCCGTAACCTTCGGCGTAGGCCCACTGATTATCAGGCGAGAACTCGGCTTCACCCGAATCCTTCGCTCCGTTATCCTGCAAAGATCCCAGAAAGGACAGGCTTCCGTCATCCTTAAGCACGTAGGGAACGAGCTCGGTGTTGCAGGAACCGCAACCGACACTGATGTTGAGAACGCGCTCACTGCGGTCAGGATTGAAGTAGATAATCTCGGGACCATAGATGGGGCTGCAGTGTGGATCGATCGCGCAGACAACGTTGACGCTTGAAGTCACCATGAGCCGTCCTTCTTGGTCGGGCGTGTAGGTAATTGCAACCTGTCCGTATTGAGCGGCTCCGTACACAAAGCCCGATGCTGCCGTTAAGCCATCAATTCCGCCGAAGATTCGAGCTCCCGGTATGGGCTGGGCCGTGCCATCCGCTGCCACAGCGAATCCCGTGATCAAACCCTCTGACCAATCGAGTTGCGCGGACACAGAGCTGCCGACGTAGGCATAGGCGACGGTTTGCGAGTTTGCTTTCTCCTGCGCAAAGGCACCAACGATCGAAAAAACGGTTACGAGTGAAAGGCACAAGCAAAATTTGCGGGGGGTTAGACGGTACATATGGGCGCTCCGGATGCAGTGTCTCTGCTCACCCAAGATGGTGCTGGAAGGGTAAAAGGTTGCTGAATCTAAGGTTGTTGCAAGTGAGCGATTGCAGATGTAGCAGCCGTGAAACTGTCATTCTGAGCGAAGCCGAAGAACCTGCTTTCGCCTGCCCCGGGAACTACCCTTGCCTTGTGACGGATTCACGGCAGGGCAAGTCTGATGTCCTTCTCCGATGCGGATTCTCGCAGCGCGAAGCTTATGCCGAGTTGAGGAAAAGCAGGTTCTTCGCTTCGCTCAGAATGACAGTCGAGGAAATGACTTGTGCGTCACGATTGAACGCCTGCCTTGAGCGAAGCCGAAGGTGCCCTTTCGCGATTCAATTTCAATAGCGCACGCAGTTGATCCACAGCAGACCGACCATGAGGGTCACAATCGTCACCGGGATGCCGATGCGCATGTAATCCCAGAAGCTGATCTTCGTTACCTGCCGCGCCTTCTCGACCACGATGATGTTGGCCACCGATCCGGTGATCGTCAGATTTCCCGCCAGCGTGCTCGACATCGCCAGCAGAAGCCATGTGGTGTGCGGATCGCGAAAGTGCGGAACCAGATCGCGCAGCAGCATCACCGCCGGAACGTTGCTCACCAGATTTCCCAACAGCACGACGACAACGGTGAAGATCACGCTATTGTGCAGGTTCAGCCTTTCGGCCCAGCCCAGCAATTCGCCGGTGATGCCTGCCTCTCTTGCTCCACCCAGAATCATGAACAGGCCGAGGAAGAGCACCAGCAGCGACCAATCCACATCGCCATAAATTTCGCGCGGCTGGCGCGTGCGACGAATGAGCAGCAGCGCGCCGCCAATCGCTGCGACCAACGGCGGCGGATGGCCGAGCAGAAATCCGACCAGCACTCCAATCGTCACCGTTACCGCCCAGGCGGGATGCTCTTCGCGATGCACCGCAGTTTCGGTAGTATCGGCCACGGCGACCTGCGCTTCGTGTGTGCGCACTTCTAACCAATGCAGAATTGCCCAGTCAACGAACAGCCCAATCAAGGCTACCGGCCCGAGATGCGCCACAAAATCGCGGTAGCCGATTCCCGAAGACGAGCCGATGAGCATGTTCTGCGGATTGCCCGTGATCGTCGCGACTGAGCCTATGTTGGCCGCTGTCGCCAGCGCCAGCAAGTAGGGGACAGGGTTGACCCGCATCCGCTTGCAGATGTCGAGCAACAGCGGCGCCATGAAGAGACAAACGACGTCGTTTACCAGAAATGCCGAGAGAATCCCGCTGGTGAAGATGACACCGGGCAATAATTGCTGGGGCTTGAGATGCTCGATGACCAATCGCGTAACAAGATCGAAAAAGCCGGCGAGGTGCAGGCTGGCGACGATCAGCATCATCGAGAACAGAAGCACGATGGTCGCGAAGTCGATGCTGGCGACTGCCGATTCCGGCGTCAATACACCGAGCACGAACATCGAAACCGCGCCAATGACGGCCATGGCCGTTCGGTCGATGAGCGTATACGGCAATCTTCCGACGGCGAAGACCAGGTAACTGGCGAGGAAGATGATCCACGCTGCTACCACATGCCAGTGGGAGAGGACGTGCCGGACCTCCGTCATTCTGCGAGGCACCTTCCGAGGAAGTAGCGGTGACGGGTCATGGTCTAGCTACAGTACAACAACCGTGCCCGGACGGGCGCGACCATCTGCTTAGAATCCAATGCGAAATGGATTTAGAGGCAGCAGTTAACATAAGGCTGCTGTCGGAGGGATCACCATGTGGCATCTGCTGCTGATTGCCCTGCTACTGTCAACGGTTACAGTGGTCATTCATTCACTGGGCTCGTATGCGGTTTTTTATTGGGTGCTAACTGTGATGAAGAAACGTCCGCTGCCCAAGCTGTTACGAGGCTGGTGGTTGATGCTGCGCTTCGTAGTGACCCTGATGCTGCTGCATGCTATCGAAGTCGCGGTTTGGGCGCAGTTCTATTTCCACGAGCATTGCTTTCCGGACCTGGGTACCGCTTATTACTTTTCGCTGACCAGCTACACCACCGTCGGCTATGGCGACGTGGTGCTTGTGCGTCCCTGGAGATTTCTGGGCGGATGGGAAGCCATGCTGGGAGTGCTGATGTTCGGCTGGTCGACAGCAGCTCTTGCCACTTTGTTGCATCATCTACACGACATCCGCCTGCGAGAGTTTGGCGCTCACCTCCTCTAGCTAAACATCCACCGGGCGCCAAGGGCAGGCTCACAGGGTGTCTATATACAATCGTCCATGTATGCGGGAGTTTGCCACCAGTATCGTGCGAGAGCTGCGCCGTTGCGGCTTCCAGGCGTATTTTGCCGGAGGCTGCGTGCGCGACATGGTGCTTGGGCTTCAACCGTCCGACTACGACGTCACTACCGACGCGACTCCCAACGACGTGATGCGCATCTTCCCCAAGACCTACGCGGTCGGCGCGCAGTTTGGTGTGGTTTTGGTGCCCCTGCCGGAAGAGATTCGCTACGAGCATCTGCCGCCGGAGCACCCCCACGCCGTCGAGGTGGCGACCTTTCGCAGCGACGGCATCTATTCGGACGGCCGCCATCCCGACCAGGTGCAGTACTCCAAAAGCCCGCAGGAAGATGTACAGCGCCGCGACTTTACTATCAATGGCTTGTTGATGGATCCGCTTGACGGCGATCGCGTGCTTGATTTTGTCGGGGGCAGGGAAGACCTCGCTCAGCATGTGGTGCGCGCCATCGGCGATCCGGAGTTGCGCTTCCGCGAAGACAAGCTGCGTATGTTGCGCGCTGTGCGCTTCGCTGCGAGATTCGGCTACGTCATCGAGCCGCGAACCTTCGAGGCGATTCAAAAGCTCGCGCCGGGAATCAATCAGGTTAGTCGTGAGCGGGTTCGCGATGAGCTGACGAAGATGCTGACGGAGGGCCATGCGCGCGCGGCCTTCGAGTTGCTGGACAAAATAGGCCTGCTTGTCCGCGTGCTGCCGGAAATCGATCGCATGCACGGTGTCGAGCAGCCGCCGCAGTATCACCCCGAAGGCGACGTCTTCGTTCATACCATGCTGCTGCTGGAGAAGCTCTGGCCGCACTGTCCGCGAACGTTAGCCTGGGGAGCGCTGCTGCACGATGTTGGGAAGCCGCCGACGTTTCGGGTCGCTCCCGATCGCATTCGCTTTGACGGCCACGTTGAGGTGGGCGTCCGCATGGCAGAAGAAATCTGCCGGCGACTGCATATGTCGGGAGAAGACACGCAGCAGATCGTCGCGCTGGTGGCCAATCACATGCGCTTCGGCGATGCCGGCAAGATGAAAGAGTCAACCCTCAAGCGCTTCATGCGTTTGCCGAAATTCGACGAGCACCTCGACCTGCATCGCATGGATTGCCTGAGCAGTCATTGCGACCTTACGCTGTACAACTTCGTTCGCGAACGGCGAATGGAAGTGAGCGAAGAAGAGATGCGTCCCAAGCTGCTGCTCTCCGGCGAAGACCTGATTGCCATGGGCTATCGGGCCGGACCACGCTTCCGGACGATTCTATCTGCCGTTGAGGACGCACAACTGGAAGGTTCGCTACACACGCGTGACGAAGCGATGAGCTTCGTGGCCAGCGAGTTTCCGTTGTAAGCCCCAAGGGCAGGCTTCGGACAGGGAGAAGAATCAAGTCTGTATTGTTCATCGTTTGCCGAACACGTTTCGGATTCACCGCAGGCTCAGCACCAAAGGCAAAATTAAAAGGAAGTTCTCCGTGTTCTCCGTGTTCTCCGTGCCTCCGTGGTGAATTCCGACCTCATTATCCGCAATTTTCACAGAATGCAGCGCGCGGTCGTGGGTGCTAATATCCGGCTCTCGCGACAATGCATCACGCAAGAGTTACTCTCAGCAAAATCTACGGGAAGGCTGTGCAGCAGGTTGCCGGCGAACAAGCGCCTGTCATTGCGTGGCCGCTGGTCTGCGGCGCGAAGGTAGCCCAGCGGACGGTGGCGCTGGCCTGCGTCAACGGCGAGCTGGCAGTGCGCGTGCCCGACAAGATTTGGCGCAATGAGCTGCAATGTTTTCAGGACCGCTACCTCGCGGCACTCAATCAGGTGAGTCGTCACAAGGTGAAGAGCATTCGCTTCGTCGCGACGGACTAGTTTCGCCACGGAGGCACCCTTCGGCTCCGTGGTGAATCTTCTGTGGTTCGCGCTAAACTCAATTCATGGTTTCTGAGAAAGACGTCAACTACGTCGCTGACCTGGCTCATCTGGAATTGAGCGAGACCGAGCGCGCGCACATGTTGCGCGACCTGAATTCCATTCTTGGATATATCGAGCGGCTGAACGAACTGGATACTTCCGGCGTCGAGCCCATGGCGCAGGTTTCGACGCGATACGCAGGCGATGTCGAACCCGGTGAGGCTTTCGCTTATGCCATGCGGCCGGACGAGCTGATCCCGAGCCTGCCCCATGAAGAGGCGATGAGCAATGCTCCCCAGACCGACGGCACGTTCTTCAAGGTGCCGAAGGTGATTGAGCGCTAGCCATGAACATCGACCTGCTGACAGTCGAATCCACGCGCACCGCAATCGCCGAGAAGCAGTTCACCGCCGCGGCGGTAGTCGACGCCTTTTACCAGAAGATCGGCAAAGACGATCCTGACATTGGCGCTTACCTGACGCTGAGTGAAGAACGCGCGTACGCGCAGGCTGCACGCATCGACGAGCTGGCCGGACGAGGCGATGCGTTCCGCCGCTGGCGGGCGTGCCGATTGCTGTCAAAGACGTCATCAGCACTAAGGGTGTGCGCACCACTGCTGGGTCGAAGATTCTCGCCAACTACGACGCGCCGTATAACGCGACCGTGATCGATCGCTTGGAGGCCGCAGGGGCAATCATCCTCGGCAAAACCAACTGCGACGAATTTGCCATGGGCTCGTCCAACGAGAACTCCGGCTTTCATCCCGTGCGCAATCCGCGCGATCGTACGCGCGTTCCCGGCGGATCGTCCGGTGGATCAGCGGCGGTCATTGCCGCCAGAACGGCGGTTGCGTCGCTGGGAACGGATACGGGAGGCTCGATTCGCCAGCCGGCTTCCTTCTGCGGTGTGGTTGGGCTGATGCCGACCTACGGGCGCGTATCGCGGTATGGATTGATCGCGTTTGCCTCGTCCCTCGACAAGATCGGGCCCTTCGGCAAAACGGTGAAGGATGCGGCGCTCCTGCTGGAAGTCATGGCGGGACGCGATCCGATGGACTCGACATCTGCCGATGTACCGGTGCCAACGTACTCTGACGTTGTGGGACAGAAGATTTCCGGACTGAAAATCGGCGTGCCCGCTGAATACTTCGGCGAAGGGCTCGATGCGGAGGTTCGCGCGGCGGTCGAGGCGGCGATCAAGAAACTGGCCGAAGCCGGATGCGAAATCGTGCCCATCTCGCTGAAGCACACGGCATACGCTATCCCCACGTACTACCTGGTGGCGACGGCCGAGGCCTCGTCGAACCTGGCGCGCTTCGATGGAGTGCGCTACGGGGTGCGGGCGAAAGCGGTGAAGACATTGTCCGAGATGTACCGCCGAACACGCGACGAGGGCTTTGGCCCTGAAGTGAAGCGGCGCATCATGCTCGGAACCTATGCCCTGAGCGCCGGCTATTACGATGCCTACTACCTGAAGGCGCAAAAGGTTCGCTCACTGATCGCGCGCGACTTCGACGAGGCGTTCGCGAAAGTCGATGCCATTGTCACGCCGACTACGCCTACGACGGCATTTCGGCTGGGCGAGAAGGCTGATGACCCCTTGGCCATGTATCTGGCTGACATCTTCACCGTGACCGCGAGCCTGGCGGGAATTCCGGGCCTGTCGGTGCCGTGTGGTAATAACTCCGATGGGTTGCCGATTGGTCTACAGGTGCTGGGCAAGCACTTCGACGAATCGACCGTGCTGCGCGTTGGGCATGTGGTGGAGCATGCGCTGGCGGGGAAGCAATAGTGGGTACAAGGCGCAGTGATTCCGGTGACGACAGTGTGCTAGCGAGCTGCCGAATGCAGGCACAGGGAGGAATAGTAGTTTTCCAAGTTTTCTATCGTGCGGTGCAGCTCAAAGTTCTCGCGACAACGGGCGACGCTTCTTTGTCCCATGTCGCGTCGCTCTGCCTCATGGGTCAGCAAGTAGATGATTGGCTCGGCTAGCTTTTCTGGGGTGCGTTCGGCAACCAGGTAACCGGTCTCGCCGTGCACGATCGCCTCGCGATTGCCGCCTACATCGGTAGCCACAACCGGGAGTCCGGCGGCCATGTATTCCAGAATTGCGTTGGAGAAGCCTTCGCTCTTCGAGGTCAGACAGCCAACCGACATCCGCGCGAGATAGTCCATCACCTTGCCTTCGCCCCGAGTAAAGAAAACTCTCGTTTCCAGCCCCAGTTCTGCGGCGAGGGCCTGCAATTCCTTAAGCTGCTCGCCCATTCCCACGATGAGGAAAGCTACATCGGGAAGTTGACCAGCCACCAGGCTGGCTGCCCGAAGAAATAGGGGAATGTCCTTCACTGCTCGAAGATTGGCCACGATGCCCACGACGCGGCAGGCGGGAGAGATGCCTAAGCGTTCGCAGACCGCCGGGTTGCCGAGGCCGGGGCGGAAGACACTCATGTCCACCCCTTGGTAAACGACATCGACTTTATCCGGGGAAATGTGCTCGGCCTCAACGGCAATTTTCGCAGCAAGTTCCGAGTTAGCCATGATGCGAGTTGTCGCCTGATTCAGCAGCGAGAACCAGGCGCGCAGGCCAGGGGTGTACCAGTAGCCAGTGTTCAAACGGCTGGTAATCACGATGCGATCGGACATCAGGCACGAAAAAACCGCGAATGCCGCGGTCTTGTTCATGTAGGCATGCACGATCTGAATCTGATGGTGGTCAAGATATTGCCGAAAGTGTTTGGCTTGTTTAAGACCCTTCCAGGACTTGATGCTCGTGGTGGGAAAAACCTCGATATGACAGTAGTCGGCAAGAGCGCTTAGCTGCGGACTAGGCTCCAGACAGCAGACGTGCACGTCAAACTTGCTCTTATCAAGCTCCCGGGCGGTGACTATAACTTGACGCTCAGTTCCAGCGTCGTTGCCTACGGTGTCAACCAGCAGGCAAACACCGATGCGGGAAGTTGTTCTGCTCGCGATTGTCATGGGTGGCCCGACACCTTCGGAAATCGCCGGCCTCAAGCTTTTGAGACACGAACTGCTCCGTCCTCGACGGTTCCCACCGAAGCGAAGTAGTCGCGTGTTGCGCGGTCGTAATAACGCAGGGCGCCGTAGCGCTCAGGGTTTTCGTTCAGTTCCAGGTGCAGCACACCGCGCTCACGAAGGTGAAGCAAGGCGTCTTCTACGAAAAACCGCCATTCGGAAACGCTCCACTCATCGGGTTGGCGATGGCGGTTGAAGCATATCCAGTAAGCGGTGATCAGGTCAAAATCGCGCGGAACATCCGTCATCGGCACATAGCGCTCGATCAAGAGCGGAGAGGCAAAGTCAGCGCATCGCAGCGCAGCCAGCAACTCCGAGTAGACGTGCTGTTCCAGCTCCGTCAGGATGCCGGGCGGAGCATCGACGCCGTGGCAGTCGTGACCGCAAGCCCGCGCGGCAGCGACGAAATACCCTGGACCGCAACCGATATCGAGGATTCGCATTGGTGCTGCGTTGTGCAGAGACAAAGCCCCGACCCGCGCGACATTGAAGGGAATCCAGTAACGATAATCCGCGTACTTCGCTGCACATGTTGGTTGAGCCGCAAGTTCGGGCGCAACCTCTCTTCTGAGACGGTCAATGCGCGCCAGATCGGCAGAGGCACGCATCCGCGACGGCAATCGAGCTAAAGCCAGTGATTTGTGTGCGTAGATACGAGCCAGGATTTTGGCACGCTCAGTGGTGCTGTAAGGTGATCGGGTTGGCGTCAAGAGAGTACCCATGCATCGACGTTTCGTATGTTGTCGCGCTTGCGAGTGCCATGCGCAACAGTGTGGGTGCCCTCTATCTGTTGCTTACGTGAATCTTAATTGAAAGGTGAACCAATCAACAATTGGATGGGGACTCGCGAAAGATTGTCCGCGAAACCTCACGTGATGGGGATCTGGATTCGCGATTCGATGCGAGGACATGTTATGCCTTCGGTCGGGCCGGCCGCATCCAACTTGCATGCCTGGACGCCGCACTGCCGCACGGAAGCACCACGTTGACATCGCTGAAGGCGCACTGCCTGCTGAAGAGCTGAAGCAGGAGTTTCCGCCCATGGCACTTCCTATCCGACCGCCGTTTCCTCCGATGGAGGCGAAGGCGGTTGCCGAATTGCCGCAGGGCGAGAACTGGGCGTACGAGCCCAAGTGGGACGGCTTTCGCTGCCTGGCGTTTCGAAAGGGTAAGGAAGTTCTGTTGCAATCGAAGGCGGGTCAGCCGCTGGGGCGGTACTTCCCGGAGATGGTCGGGGCGCTCGCCAAGCTGCCGGCGAAGCAGTTTGTGCTCGATGGCGAGATTGTGATTCTGCAGGACGGGCGCCTGTCATTCGACGATCTGCTGCTGCGCATTCATCCGGCGGAGAGCCGCATTCGCAAGCTGTCGAAGGAGACGCCGGCATCGTATCTGGTTTTCGATCTGCTGGTGGACGAGCGGGGGAAGTCGCTGATCGAACTGCCGCTGAGCGTGCGGCGGGAGAAGCTGGAAGAACTGTTCAGAGAGTTTAAGACCCACCCGGGCAAAAGAAGCCCGAATGGGGCACCCGAAATTTCGAGTGGGGCAGCCCAGATTCGGTTGTCGCCCTCGGTTCGCGATTTCTCGACCGCGCGACATTGGCTGACGGAACTTGCCGCCAGCGGGTTCGATGGCGTTGTTGCGAAACAACTTGACTGTCACTACGCCTCAGGTGAGCGGACGGCGATGCGCAAGATTAAGCGCTTGCGTACAGCCGACTGCGTGCTCGGCGGGTTTCGTTACGCCAGCAAGGGCGGGGAAGTGGGCTCGCTGCTGCTCGGCTTGTACGACGAGAGTGGATTGCTCAACCACGTGGGATTCACCTCGAGCTTTGCAGCCGATGCGCGCAAGAAGCTGAAGGGCATTTTGCGGCCGTATGTGGGAGGTGGCGGCTTTACCGGACATGCTCCGGGTGGGCCGAGCCGGTGGAGTACCGAGCGCTCGGGCGAGTGGGAGCGGCTTGATCCCAAGCTGGTGTGCGAGGTCCGTTACGACCATTTCTCCGGCGGGCGCTTTCGTCATGGAACGAAGTTCCTACGCTGGCGTCCGGACAAGGATCCGCGGAGCTGCACCTATGAGCAGTTGGCGAATCAGGGAGGGGCGGGGAGTTTGGAGAAGATACTGGCGGCGTGAGAGCGGGTGCACGACTTGGCGCGGTAGGGGTCCTTCGACTTCGTTCGACGCGCCTGCGGCGGTCTCACTCCGCTCAGGATGACAGTGAGAATTTTTCAGGCTGTTATCCTGAGCGAGGAGTCCGCCGGGGCGGACGACGAGTCGAAGGACCCCTATCCATTGGAGATACTTACGCCGCTGCTGCCATCGTGCCGCCATAGCGCTCGGAGGCTCGCAGCAGGCCGCGGACATCGCTCGACTGGAAGCAGTCGACTGCGCCCACGGCCAGCGACTGCAGCCACATGGATTCATCCGCCAGGCGATGCACCGTGGCGAAGATGGTTGACGGGAACTCCGAGCACAGCTTCTGCAACTCGCCGTACGAGAGCAGCTCCAGATCGACGATGACATAGTTGGCGCGCAGGCGGGCGATTTCCGCCTCGGCGTTCGCCATCGTGTTCACAATCACTAACTTTCGAAACTGTGGCCTCAGAGACTCGGCCAGAGCTCGCGCCATGAGGGGATCATTATGGGCGAGCACGACATTCATGGGACGCATGGCAACCCCCTTGTGGATGAGGGACGACGGCTTCAACCGCCGGTTGACTTACGTTGAGCTGTGCGTTGACTACTTTGCGTTGGCGCCACTGGCTGGCGCCGGCTCAAATGGTTCAGGCTGAAGCTTGCCATTTCGCTTCAGCAGGATCTCGACCTTGCCTTCCGCCTCTTCCAGTTCCTTACGGCAGGAATTGGAGAGCGTCACGCCTTCATCGAAAAGCTGTAACGCCTTGTCCAGCGACACATCGCCTTTTTCCAACTCGTTCACGATGACTTCCAGGCGTTGAAGGCAATCTTCAAACTTAGCCAATCTGTCGCTCCGGTTCTTATTTTAATTCTTTCCCGAGAAGATGAACCAGAAAATCGAGAGTTAATCCTCGATTACGAAGCTGCGCCAAGGCTGCAAACTCGGGCGCTTCCTCCGCATACGGTTCGGGACTCCAAGGCTAAAGCCCGTTTTCCTGCGGAGACTCCATCACCACGCTGAAGCGTGGTGCTTCCACCGTCAGCGCCGGCGACGGTAGCGATTGAACTGGTGGTTGCCCGCCTTGCGGCAGCTCATCCACTCCCAGTGGCTCATCGAATCTTTGGTCAGCCCTGGGCCGCCGAAGACGGTCGGTCGCAACAGCGACACAGTCTTTTCTTCTGAGGGCAGGCGGGGTTGTTCGGGCGGCACCAGCTGTCCTATCTCGATAGGAGATACGGTCAGAAACTTTTCGTCGATCAGATCTGCACGGGCAAAACTGCCGTACAGCGACGGGCCACCTTCGCACAGCAAGCGCTCGATTCCCCACTCCTGGCGTAGCTTGGCGATGGCTGCCGCGAGGTCAACGCGTTCTCCCTCTCCGGCGGTGACGATGGCGACGTGAGGATGACTGCCCTGCGATCGGAGGCGTTCGCCACCAGCCGGCGAGGTGACGATTGCCGCATCGACCACGTCTCCGTCGAAGACCTTGAACTGCGACAGGTCGAGATTCTCGGCGCGGGTAACGAAAATGTTGCGCTCGCGTCCTTTGCCAAGCCGAGTGCGCAGATTTTGCATTGCGGGCTCGACCACCTGGAAGACAATGCCCCGGCTCTCCGGGCCACGCAGCCGCTTTTCTTCCGTAAGCGTCGCCATACCCATGATCAACCCGTCGGCGTTAGCCCGGAGCAGGTCCATGAGCCAGCGGTCCTCGCGCGACTGCGATATGTATTGGCCCGATGCAGATTGGCCCAGCAAGCTGGTGACGCCATCCAGCGACTGTACGAAGTTGCTGTATATCCAGGGCCGGTTCGCGGGCGCGGGCGGAAAGCCGAGGTTCCCATAAGGCGCAAACGCGGGATCATCGAAGGGGCGCGGCTCGGCGTGGTCGAACAGAATCTCAAATGGCTGGATCGAGGTTTCCGGTGGCATGGCAGGTAAATTTTATCCGGCATTCGGTCGCAGGAGATTGTTCCCGGGCAGAGCGAAGGCCTTCGCGGTCATATCCGCGAGCGTGAACAATGTATGAAAGCCAGTATTCATGCGGTTTCTAAGGTAAAATTGCGGCCTTTCCCTTACATCTACTCTCCGCAAAATTTTGTCTAAAGAATCATGACATGGAAAAGAGGGAGCCGGCTCAAGCTGGTTAGCGAAGCCGAGGCCTCACCTCCCATACGCGCCATTTTTAACGAGGTCCGCCACAGCCTCGGAGTACCCACGGTGCCCATTCTGTATCAGGCCTACGCAGCTGTGCCTAAATTTCTGGAGCTGCATTGGGAGGCATTGCAGCCCGCGCTGCGCACCCGCGCATTCCTCCGCATGGGCGAACGGCTGGCCGCAGAAGCCTATACCCGGGCGCAAAACTACTTTGCCATTCCTGATTTGCGAGCGCTGCGCGAACCTGAACTCGACGAGCATTCGGAAATCGCCTCGTTGCTCGATGCGCTGCTGTACTACCAGTATCTCGACCCGTTGCTGGTGCTGATTACAACCGCCCAGATGCAGGCATTTGATGGGGTGGTGGGCTCGGCGGACCAGCAGGTCGAACATGCTTCACCAAGTTCGATAGCTTACGCTCCGGAGTTGGCGGCTTGGGAGCGCGCCGGTGCAGCGCTGCAACGGATCTGGGAGGAACGCCGGCGGACGCTCGACCTGGCGTTCGTTCCCGACGAGCATCGGGCGGCAGCCATGTGGCCCGGCATCTACCAGCGATGTTGGACGGCACTGAAGGACTTGATCGCCTCCCCGTTGTATGCCGATTGCCAGTACCGGATTGGCGAAAGCGCCTGGGGAATGGTTCGCGACCTGCCGGTTCCGGTTGAGACAGAAATTTCACGCTTGCTTGAGGCGGGACTCAGCGGGGAAGAGATCTCTGTGGTGGCGCGGGTCAACGAGTCGCTTTTCGCGGCTTTCACTGGAATGCTGCTCGACGTGACGTTTATGCGTATCGCCTGTGAAGGTGGAAGCCACACGGAAGGCCGCGGCTACAGACCGGAAGCCAAGCAACGAGAGCGGGCAGGGATCCGTGCAGCATAGGCCAGCCTAATGCGGGCTACCGGTTGCCGATTGGAACTTTCGCGAGCCGCTGGCGAACAAACTCCACCAATTCCGGCGGGACGTATTGCGGCGGGCGAATCAGGATTCGCGGTTTGTGGAGCACCGGCTTGAGCGACACGTTCGCCCAGGCGGTTTCGGTGGGATGATCGTGTAACAGGATAAGGTCGGCGCGATCGAGAAAACTTTGCGCCGACGCCTTGAAATCTGGCGTGGCGGGATCGAGAACCGTCAGGTACAGGTCAGGGCGAAGGAAGCGTGATGACGCTGTTCGATTCGATGATTGCGTTCTCGGCTTTGGCTAGCGCCTCACGCAGCCTAGGCATGGCCTCAGCCAGTAGGCCCTGACGGGTTCGCACCCAAAGCGATCGCTTCGCGCCCGCAACCAGAAACCGCGACGAATCGGTTTCTCCCGTGCGGTCACGCTCCTCGGTGATGGCCCAGCTATGGTCGTCAGTAGCGCAATCACAAACTTCACCGTTCGCAGAGCAGATGCCATGACCGTATTGCGTGATCTTGACGGCGGTCCAGGCGAACTCCTGTAAAGCTGCGATCAGACCGACGACGACGCTGGTCTTGCCCACGCTCCGTGAATGTCCGCCAACCACGATCAGTGCCATAGCAGTTGCGATGTTGTGTTCTGGCGATGAGGCTGAGCCCAACGCAGGACACACGCAAGGCATAGTAACGGATTCCGCCGGGAAGCTGCACTGCAGAATCGCGACCATCGCCTGCCGGCAAAGTTGCAAGCTGCCATTTCGCAGCTCCACAGAAAGGCCTGCTGGCGAAGGAAAAGGGCTTGGAGTGCCCCTCTCCCACAGAAGTGGTAGCAAAAGTTTTTGGCACGATTGAAGATCGTAGTTTAGTGGTTAAGCAACCCGTAAGCTGTTTACATTCCTTTAACTTAGGCGTGATGGCGGCAGCCGGTTCTTTTTGCTGCGAACACGCATATTGTGTCGTAAATCACAAGACGCGGTGAGCGCTGCACGCTAGTTCCCACTGGGTTTTCAAATACATTTGCCCCCCAAGGCCGACTGTGCAATTGGTGTCTCTGTCTGAAAAGACAGCGGATGCTATGCTGGCGGCCAAAATCGTCCACTCGGGAGGCAAAATGAGTAAACTGCTCCAATCCAAAGGGTTGTTGTCCCTCCTTCTCGTCCTATGTATCTGCAACCCAGTGCTGATGAGTGCTGCAGATCCAGGAAGTCCGGCCACGCCGGATGGGGCTACAGCCGCTGCGCCAGATCCTGCTCCAAATGGCGTAAACCTTTCATCCCCGAATGCTGTGCTGCTGAACCTGCTGGTCAGCAAAGGCATTCTTACCTCCGGTGAAGCTGCGAGTTTAAGCGCTGCTACCGGGCAAGCCGGAACCCAACAACTACTCCTCATTCTCAAGCAGAAAGGCGTTCTCACTGATTCGGACGTGTCCTCGATGCAGGCCGCGTTCGCCACCTCGAGTGATCACGTCATGGCCGACACGCAATCAGGAGACAGCACATACCTGACGGCGCAGATGGCGGCTTCGGCGGGCCAGAGCGGAACTCCCAAACCAAAGGAAGCTTCGCCGGGTCCAACAGTAATTCCTGCCATCGCGCCACTGCGCGTGTTGCCGGTCGATCCACCTAGAAAGGGCAGTGTCGAGGGAATAACCTTGGGGGCAGTGAAGATGCGGCCCTACGGGTTCATCAAGTCGACGATGGCGTATGACAGCAGCGATCCGCGTGGTGACGACTTCATCGTGCCGGGATTCCTTAACGCCGACACCGGTCCGAACGCGAATCCGGAGTTCCACATCAAGGCCCGTGCCACCCGTATGGGTAGCCGGTTCGAATGGCCTGACATGGATGGAAAGATGACCATTACAGGCCAGATCGAAGCGGATTTCGAAGGCAACTTCAGCCGCGCCGATAACCGCAACGTCTCCAGCATTCGCAGCAATGCGTTGCAGTTGAGACTGGCTTATGGACGCCTCGATTATGCCGCCACCGACAAAACCGATCTGTTCTTCGTAGCCGGTCAGGACTGGACCATCTTCGGCTCAAGCGCTCTGATGAACCTGTTTGAAACCACGTTCTTCGGCGCGTATTGGGGCAACATTTACGAGCGGTCTCCGCAGTTCAGATTTGGTCTCGTGCAAAAGCTGGGTGGGTCGCGCAACTTCAAGTTCACACCTGAATTTGCGTTGATGATGCCTAGTGAGGGCCTGGATCCTGCTGACAGCGTAAGCTGCACCGTCAAAGAGTTGGGGGTCGCCACAAGTTGTACGTTTGTCAACGGACTGGGCAACCAGCTCGGCTACGGCGAACGGCAGGGCGCAGACGCGGCCTCGCCTGAGCTGGAAGCCAGAACCGTGCTGCAGTTCCAGTTGGACAAGGCTCCCGGCGTAGTGCCTGCTCAGGTCCTGTGGAGCGGCTTCTACACTCATCGGCAGGCGACGGTACTCGCGTCTGCAGTTCCCGCCGCCTACAAGGCAGCTTTCCCGGTCGGTGTGGATGTCACCACTCCTGGATATGGAAACCAGGTTGCGATATCACTGCCAACCCGGTGGGTTACGGTGGTGGCCAGTGGCTACATGGGCGCTGATATGCGCTTCTTCTTCGGCGATCAGCTCAACTCCGTTTACACCTATGCAGGTGGCTTGACGGGGTTGGCAACCGGTGCATCGGTCGACGGTGCTTCGACCATCTCGTTCGGTACGAACGGCAATGGTCAGGCGGTTGTTGCTCCGCAGCGGCCGGTTCGCGGTTACGGCGGTTTTGTGCAGATGGGCATGCCGTTGTCGCGCTGGTTCGATGCCGATCCCAAGGGACGCAATGCAGGATGGCAAGCTTATCTTGAGTACGGTGTCGACGCTTCCAACACGGCTGACTTCATCAAGGCGAAGGATGTCGGAGCCAACGGAGCAGGGCCGTACAAGAGCACTGTGAAAGCGGGTACGCTCTACTACAAGCTGAATCCGTACGTGCAGTTCGGCTTTGAAGAGAGCCAATATCAGAGCTTGGCACTGCCTAACGACAAGGGCGTTTGCACCACGAAAATAGCGGGCAAACCCAATTGTACTTACACCGACTGGCGCACCGAGTTCGGGCCAGTCTTCACCTTCTAGGTCGAAGCTGAAGCTGTTGCAAGACCAGTAGCAGAAGCTCGTATCCCGAGTCGAAGCGCGACTGGCGTGGAGACACCATGGAGCGGTGTCTCCCGCCGGCGCTTTCAGAACCCGGCAGTGGAGGTGTCGGCCAAATTAACGTCCGGCTGCTGGCCTATCTGCCATATGCCTGACAGTTTGGCGTTACGTCCTGAACTGTTTTCACGATGAAGTAACGCTGTTCGACGGCAACGGATGCCCCGCCCGCCGGAGTGTTGTCGATGGTCCGAACTGCGGGTTTGCCGGTCAGCTTTACCTCGTGGCCGACAAGCTTTTTCAGGGTCTTGTTATCAGAAAGCCGTTCATACTCGTTATTCCTGTCGACCAGGATGTAGAAGCCCTGGTCGCGTTCCAGGCAGCCCTGAATCTCAGCGATATCATGACTGTCGCTGTTGGCCGGGGCGGCGAAGGCGTTCGCGCGTGACGCTTGAGCCAGCACTCCTGTGCTGAAGAAGAGGAGCAATAGGGAAAGCACAACTGTTTGGGTCATAGTGGTTCCTTATACAAGAAGCGAAGTAGTTATCCGCAGCAAGCCTATACTGCGCAGTCAAGGCGACCAGCTTGTCTTGGCTGCAATTAGTCCGCTGGACGCAAAAATCCTAACCTTAGATCGCTACAGAGCGTATATATATAAGAATTCATGCCGGACCCGGTTGCAACCAACTTGGGTTTAGGAGAGTGGTGCGAATCCGGTATCGGCGCTGGTTGAGAGTCCTTAGGAGGCTTTCGTGAACACTTTCCCGATCATGTTAGGAACGCTCTGCGTATTCGCACTGGCTTACCGCTACTACAGTGCGTTTATTGCAGCCAAGGTGATGGTGCTCGACGATCGTCGCACCACTCCCGCTCACGTCTACGAAGACGGACACAACTATGTCCCGTCCCCGAAGTGGGTGCTGTTTGGACACCACTTCGCCGCGATCGCCGGAGCTGGCCCGCTGGTAGGCCCGACACTGGCAGCGCAGTTTGGTTTCGCGCCGGGCTTCCTCTGGATATTGATCGGCGCAGTGCTTGCTGGCTGCGTGCACGACTTCACGGTGCTGGTCGCGTCAGTGCGGCATAAAGGAAAGTCGCTCGCCGACGTAGCCCGAACTGAGATCGGCCACGGCGCGGGCCTGGTCACGATGATCGCGCTGCTGTTCATTCTGCTGGTGACGCTGGCTGGACTGGGCGTCGTCGTGGTGAACGCCTTGGCGCATAGTCCCTGGGGCGTCTTCACCATCGGCTGGACGGTTCCCATCGCCATCGGAATGGGACTCTACATGTTCAAGAGCACGCCGGGCCAGATCAAGATCGCCGGTCCGAGCGCTGCGGGCGTGGTGTTGCTGGTCGGGGCAGTTGTCGCCGGCCGCTGGTTTGCCGCCTCCCCCTACGCCAACGCTCTTAGCTTCAACGGACACCAGATTATCGCGCTGATGGCGGTGTATGGGTTCATCGCCTCGGTGCTACCGGTCTGGTTCCTGCTCGAGCCGCGCGATTATCTCTCGACCTACATGAAGCTGGGAACCATCGCGCTGCTGGTGATCGGCGTGTTTATCGTTCACCCCAACATTCAATTCCCCATGGTGACCCAGTTCGTCCATGGCGGCGGACCGATCATCAAAGGCAAGCTCTTCCCGTTCTTGTTCGTGACCATTGCGTGCGGGGCAATCTCGGGCTTCCATGCGCTGGTGTCTTCTGGAACTACACCGAAGATGTTGTGGAAGGAGACCGACGCGCGCTTCATCGGCTACGGAGCCATGATGTGCGAAGGCCTGGTTGCGGTGCTGGCGCTGATTGCTGCGACCTCGATGTTTCCGGGAGACTACTTCGCGATCAATTGCGCTCCCGCCGTGTTTGCGAAGTTGGGCCTGCACACCGTCAACCTCGACATGTTCTCGCGGGAGGTGGGTGAGCAACTGGCGGGCCGCACCGGCGGCGCGGTATCGCTGGCCATCGGCATGGCGCAGATCTTCAAGGGATTGCCCGGGATGGCCACGCTGACCAGCTACTGGTATCACTACGCCATCATGTTCGAGGCGCTGTTCATTCTGACCACTGTCGACACCGGCACGCGTGTGGCGCGTTACGTAATGCACGAACTGCTGGGCAGGATCCACAAGCCATTCGCCAACACCGCGTGGCTGCCGGGAAACCTGATTACATCAGCCGTGGTCGTCTTAGCCTGGTCATACCTCATCTGGACCGGAAATATTTCAACGCTATGGCCTCTGTTTGGTACGGGTAATCAGTTGCTGGCGACCATAGCGTTGGCGGTGGTCACAACCTTCATGGTGAACATGGGCAAGGCGAAATATGCCTGGGTGACAGCGATTCCCATGGTCTTTGTGGGAGTGACCACCTTGACGGCAGGATATCTGTCGATCAAGACAATTTATTGGCCATTGGCTCATCAGCCGGGCAAGCAATTCCAGGGTTATCTGGATTCATTGCTGATGGTGATCTTCATCGTCGGCGTCGTCGTGGTGTTGTTTGAAGCCGCGCGACGCTGCTGGGCGACGCTGCACGGCGCTCCAATTCCAGAGGAAGCTTTCGGTAAGCCGGAGGTGGCTGCGGTCAATATGGGTTGCTGCTGAAATTTGGTGGCGCCCTTTGTTCTTTGTCGTCACGAGGCCGCTTCGGCCGAGGGATCTGTTCTCGCGGGCAGCGCGAAATGTGTTCTATCAGGAAGCGTGGTAAGTAGTTCGGCTGGAGCGCTTCCATAGTTGCCGTATCCTGTTTTGAAAGGGCGCGCCTTCAGGCGGGCCGCACAGGTGGACGAAAAACCGGCTTTAGAGGCTGCTGAAAAAGTCGGTCGCAATGCGCTTTTGAAGGGGCGCAGCTTCAGCTGCGCCATAAGAGTCCTTTGTTTTTGTCATTCCGAACCTCTTTAGAGGTGAGGGATCTGCTGTTTTTTCCACTGCAACGACTTTTTCAGCAGCCTCTAAAAGCCGTGCCCTTTCAAGGTTCGTCCTACAGTCCCAGGTAGGCGCGCTTTACCTCTTCCATGCCTGCCACTTCGCGCGACTCGCCTTCGATATGTACGCGGCCTTCACTGAGAACGTAGGTATAGTCGCTGAGCGCCAGCGCGAGATGTACGTTCTGCTCCACCAGCACGATCGTCATTCCCCGGTCGCGCAGCTTCTTTAAGGTGAGAAAGAGTTGTTGCGCCAGGACCGGAGCCAGTCCCAGCGAGAGCTCGTCGATCATCAGGACTTCAGGCTGTTGCATCAGGCCGCGTCCCATGGCCAGCATCTGCTGCTCGCCGCCTGAAAGGGTGGATGACTTCTGCTTGCGCCTTTCTTTCAGGCGGGGGAACATGTCATAAACTTCGGCCAGGCTTTCGCTCTTCTTCTTGCGCGCTCGAGCGCCATAGCCGCCCATTTCCAGGTTCTCTTCCACCGTCATATCGGGGAAGAGTTGGCGCCCTTCGGGTACCAGCACCATTCCCAGGTTCGCCTTGGCGTGTGGAGACAGGTTGGTTACGTCCTTGCCGGAAAAAAGAACGCGGCCTCCCCAGGGACGAATGCTGCCCATGATGCTTTTCAGGGTGGTGGTCTTGCCGGCTCCGTTGGCTCCCACGACGGTCGTCATTTTTCCGAGCTGCACCTTCAGAGAAATGCCCCAGAGCACTTCGACTTCGCCGTAGCCGGACTTGAGACCTTCGACTTCGAGCAGCGCCGGCATCAGTTCTTCTCCATCAGCTTCTCGGCGATTTGCTCGTCGCCCAGATAAGCCTCAATCACCTGCGGATCGCCGGCAACTTCCAAGGGGCTGCCTTCGGCCAGCTTCTGCCCGAAATTCAGCACCACGATTCGATCGGAGAGCTTCATGATGGCTTGCATCACGTGCTCGATCATGAAGACCGACACGCCACTCTCTTTGATGGTGAAGATGAGATCGATCATCTGCGCGACTTCCGTCGGATTCAGTCCGGCGAGCACCTCATCCAGCAGGAGCAGTTTTGGCTTGGCCGCCAGTGCGCGTGCGACTTCCAGCCGTTTCTTACTCGCCAAGGTCAAGCTCCGCGCCGGAGAATTGGCACGTTCGGCCAACCCGACTCGTTTCATGACTTCCATGGCGACTTCGCGCGCTGCGTTGAGTCCCAGCGATTCACGCCCGAAACAAGCGCCGACGGTCACGTTGTCCAGAACGCTCATGCCATTCAGCGGCTTCACGATCTGGTGGGTACGAGCGAGCCCGAGCTTTACCACTTTGTTGGGCGCGGCGCCGGTGATGTCTCCGCCCGCAAAGGTGATTTTGCCTGTGTCGGGCTTATACACGCCGTTGACGATATTGAAGAGCGTGGTTTTGCCCGCGCCGTTAGGGCCAATGAGTCCCAGAATCTCGCGCTCCTGGATGGTGAAGCTTACGTTGGAAACGGCCTGCAGTCCGCCGAAACGCTTGCTGACCCCGACCACGTCGAGCAGGTGAGTCACTCGATGACCTCACGGGAACGGGGCACCAAGCTGTAGAGCCAGCCGATCAGTCCACCGGAGGCAAACAGGACCACAATCAGCAGCAAGCCACCGGAGATAACGAGGTGAAAGTTTGAAAGCTTGGGCGAGGTCAGCAGGTAAGACCGCAGCCGCTCATACAGTCCAGCGCCAAGCGCGGCGCCGATGACCGTCCCCTGGCCGCCCAGCATGAGCATGACGATGCCTTCCAGGGAGAGCATGTACTCGAAGGCGGTGGAGGGATCGATCATCGCGTTCTTGTAGAACATCAGCGCTCCCGCGACCGCGGGAAGGAATGCTGAAATGCTGTAGATGAGTGACTTGTACACGCGGGCGTTGATACCCAGTACAACCGCGGCATCCTCGTCCTCACGGATGGCAAACAGGGCAAGGCCGAACTTAGACCGCTTGATTGCCAGGCTTAATATCAGCGACAACGCCATCACGCCGATGATGAGATAGTAGGTGATCCACAGCGCTCGCATCGCCCCACCCAGCGGCTCATAAGCTTCAAACGCCAGATA
This sequence comes from uncultured Acidobacteriaceae bacterium, assembly GCA_963846795.1. Lineage (GTDB taxonomy): Bacteria > Acidobacteriota > Terriglobia > Terriglobales > Acidobacteriaceae > CAVVDY01. The sequence goes on along the minus strand of CAWJXJ010000003.1, from coordinate 228,491 downwards.
CATCCCGGTAGACCTTCCCCAGGGATCGAAATTGGAAACGAAGGCGGACACCGCCACCAGAACGCCGATGGTGGCAAGCGCAAAATAAGCGCCGCGCAATCGAAGAATGCCGATGCCGAAGGCCAGGGCGCAAAGGCTGACAACCACTCCCGCGGCTAAGGCGGCCCACGGTAGATGCCAGTTCCGGACGGTGATCAGGTAGAGCCCGACGTAACCTCCCAGCCCATAAAAAACGATGTGGCCGAAATTAACGTACCCGGTGTAGCCGATCATGAGGTTCAAATTACTGACCAGAATAATGGCCACCGCTACCAGGATGAGGTCTTCCCGCAATGAGGCATCGTTGGCTCGCGTCGGAAGATAAATAAAAATCGCCGACAGCACAAGGATCAGCCAGAACGTTGGTCGGCGAAAGATCACGCTGTTCTCCTCCCGAAAATGCCGCGAGGAAACAGGATCAGAACCACAACGAACAGGCCAAACTCGATGAGCGGGATCCAACTTACCGCAATGAAGGGGGTCACAGCTCCTTCCAGTAGCCCCAGCAGCAGTCCGGCCGCCAAGGCGCCCAGCGGCTTGCCCAGTCCGGCCAGCACCGTCACCACGAAGCTCTTCAATTGATACACGGCGCCGGAAAGAATGGTGAACGGAAACAGCGTCGAGACCAGCGCCCCCGAGCCCACTGCCAGAGCGATGCCGATGCCGAAAGCAATCGCCAGCACCGCAGTGGAGGAGATGCCCATCAGCTCGGCGGCTTCCCGGTTATCGGCCACGGCGCGGATAGCCTTTCCCGGTCGCGTGCGGTAGAGGAACAACTCCAGCGCCAGGGCCATGACCACTGCGGCGCCCGCGGCCGCGAGGTGGTTGCCGGTAAAGGTGTAGGCGCCGAAGGTGAGCCCGGGCAAGCTGAAGTTCACGTTGTAAGGGCTGGTGCTCCACAGCGCCGTACCAATGCCGATGACAATCATGTTGACGGCGAAGGTGGAAAGCAGGCTCATCAACTGGGCGCGGCCTACCACCCGGTGCACTGACAGCCAGTAGACAAATATCCCCAACAGGAGCCCCAGCACCACGATAGGGAGCAACAGCAGGTATGGGTTCATGGCGGTCGCCGTGAACAGCAGGTACATGGCAAACATGCCCAGCGCAATCATGGCGCCGTGGGTGAGATTGATGACATCCATCACGCCCCAGATGAGGCTCAGCCCCATGGCGGCCAGTCCGTAGACTGCACCGACCATGAGGCCATCGATCATGGACGCAAGAATTCCCGACATATTTCACCAACGTTGCTGCGCCACCTGCACCGTGCTAGTGCATGGGGTACTTCATATCGGCGCTCTTGGCCGCCAGCGGCCAGACCACCTGCTTCACCATCTTGCCGGACTTGTCCTTCTGCCATTGAGCCAGCACCATCGCGTGTCCCACCTGTAGCCCGTGATCGGCGGACGAGGTCGCGAACTTCGTCCTTCCGTAGAAGGTGGTGATGTCGGTGCTGTTCAATGCCGCGGAAACTTTTGCCGTATCCGTGCCGCCTGCCTGCTCGATAGCGCGCTGCAAGATCAGCCCAGCGGCATAGCCACCGGCGGATTCATAGCTGGGAGGAGTGTTGTACTTGGCCGTGTAGGCCTTGGCGAAATCGGCACCGCTGGGACCATATTGCGCTTTGAATGCGCTCTGTGGCTCCCATTGCGAGGGCACGATGACCCCGATGCCGGCGTCGCCTAATTCGCTCCACTGCGGACTGTCAGGCGCGACCAGCAAGGCGATCATCTTCAACGGTACTTTCTGGGAGTAGAGTTGGCGCGCCAGGGTCGAGCCATCGGCATAGTGGCCGCCGCCCAGCAGCACGTTCGCCTTGGAGGAGATCACCTTGTCGATGATGGCGCTGAAATCGGTCGTATTGGGGGCGTAAGCCTCGCTGAACCCGACAGCGAAACCGAGCTGTTGGGCGTAAGGCTTGGCCGGAGTTACTACGGCATTGGAAAATGACGAGTCCTCATAAACGAAAGCCACACTGGCTTTCGGGTCCTTCGCCTTCAGAGCATCCAGAACGGCCGTCAGGTATTGCGTGGCGGGCGCAAACATCTGGTAGAGATAATGATTGCCCAGCTTATAGGTCTTCTCTTCGGCAGCCCCGGTGGTCAGCATCACCTTGCCGTACTGCTCGGTGACAACCGATGCGGTCGCGGTCAGTGGCGACGAATAGGGGCTGAACATGAAGTCAGCCTTGTCCTGCAGGATCATGCGGGTGTAGAGCTGCTGAACCCGCTTTGAATTGGATTCGTCATCGTAGCTAACGAGCTGAATGTTGTAACTCTTACCGCCGGCCTTGATGCCTCCGGCAGCGTTCGTCTGATCGCGCCATAATTCGAATCCGCGGTACTGCTCCAGCGAATCGACATTGAGCGCGCCGGTCTTGGAGACGGTAAATCCAATAGTGATATTGGATTGGGAGAAGAGTGGGGTCACCAGAAACAAACAGAGGACAAGAATAGCGAATTTCGTTCGCTGCATAGTTCACCTCGAGATTCTTCGGGCGTGCTGGCAGCATACGTGCCTCAAGTACCGTAAAGTGTGACATCAGTTACGGACTTTTGTGACGAAGCTCACATTGACACGTGCTGCAATCTGCCAGCTTGAGGCGTTCCGCAGCGGGAGCGTAAACGTCACTTCCCAAACCGATCAATCAAAAGCCCGTGCCGCAGGCCGCGGTCGCTGACGGAAAGCCTATCTTTGCCCAGCTTGTCCATCACGATGTTGACGATGCATGCGCCGGCGAGGATTACGTCAGCGCGTTTTGGCTGCAAACCGACGATGGATCGCCGTTCATCAGCGGATTTGGAGCGATACATCTCGATCTGCCGTTCCACTTCACTTCGCTCGATCGTCGAGCCCTGAATCACATCGGGATTGTACTTTGCCATCTGATGTTTTACTGCGGCAATGTTGGTAATCGCGCCGCCCATGCCGACCAGCGCGTCCGGCGACGGCCTGCCGTCAATGCGGGTAAACTCTGCCGCGATGGCATCCTGCGCCAGCTTGAGCTGCTCGAGTGAGATCGCGTTGGCAAGGTTGTATTTTTCGGTAAAGCGGACCGCCCCAACGTTTAGGCTGAACTGCTCTTCGACGTTCGAGCCACTGCCGAAAGTGAATTGCGTGCTGCCGCCGCCGGTATCGAAGATAGCCAGCGCACCCTCAGCGAGACCAAGCCCCGCCTTCACAGCCAGATATGCCAACCGGCCTTCTTCCGTGCCGGGGATGGTTTCGATGCGCACGCCACATCGCTGCTCGACCATGTCGATGAACTGCTGGCTGTTGTGCGCGGTCCGCATTCCCATGGTGCCGACGGCCGCAATGGCGGCGACGCCTGCTTCACGTGCCTGGGACACCATGCCGGCAATGGCCGCGACCGTCCGCTCCATCGCATCGGGGCTGATCTCGCCCGTCTTTTCCAGCCCTTCACCCAGGCGGGTTATCTCGGCGCGATCCACCAGCGTCTGCCAGCTTCCGTCCGCGCGCCGCTCGCTGATGTTGAACTTCACCGAGTTTGTACCTACGTCGATCACGGCATAACGTGGCATCGCGCGTCACCTAACCTTTCATCCCTAGCAGTTGCTTCAGGCCACGCGGATAGCTGATGTTGGGGAAGCCGCCCAGCCCCATCTCACGGACCGTCGCGATCACACGGGCCGCGTCTTCCAGTTCCAGCGCGACGGTGCGAGTTTTGTGCCCGTCGGCAACCACATCCGTCATCTCCGACGTGCAGCCGTTGACTTTGTAGCGCACGCGCTTCTTGTGTACCTTCACCGCACGCAATCCGCCCGGCTCGCCCAACTCGGATACGAACTGATCAAGCGTGTAGCTCTCGCGCGCCATCTTCGGCGCAGGCACACCGAGCGCTTCCAGAACCTTCTTTACCTCGGCTGCCGGCAGAGGGAACTTCGCTTTCATCACCGGCTTCCACTGCTCCAGTCCGTCAGCGTTAACCTCGACCAGGGTTTTTATATCCATGAGATCGAAGCGAACCTTCACATTCTCATTGTTCTCGTTAGTCAGGAAATACAGCTCGTCGCTTTCCTGTACATCAGTTGGAGTTAGTGCAGCATACTTGGCATCGGCATCACCAAAGCTCTCGCCAAAGGTGCGCCACTCCCAGCGAGGAATAATTTTCTCCATCCCAGGTCTCCTGTAAAACCACTCTTGGTATCATGACGCCATTAGAGTACACGCTGCGATAGTACATCTTCGAAGTCAGCACCAACGCTGACAACCAACAGGACTACTGTCGAAGCGACAAACAGATACAGACAACCGCCCGCTGACAAGTTAGGACATGCCCACACTCATCGCTCATCCCACGCGCATTACCGCCGCCGGCAATAAGCCGAAGCTCATCGACGAATATATCGGTCGCGTCAACTCGCAAACGACCTCAACCAGCGTCGCCCACATGCGCTCGCCTTCGGGATGGATCGAGCCCGGGCAGACGCCGGAGTTCGACGAATTCACTATCGTGCTTCGTGGCACGCTGCGGGTGAAGAGCAAAGACGGGGAACTCGACGTGAACGCCGGGCAGGCGGTCGTCGCTCATGCCGGCGAGTGGGTGCAATACTCCACACCGGGCACTGACGGCGCTGAGTACATCGCGGTCTGCGTGCCGGCGTTCGACATGAACACAGTGCACCGGGACGAATAGCCGCGTCTTCCTTGGCGGTTCGAAGGGGCGCAGCTTTAGCTGCGTTAACAACCCACTCTTAATGAGGTGTCATCCCGAGCGACGAGTCCGCCGCAGGCGGACGAGGAGCCGAGGGATCTGCAGTTTGCTGGAAGTGCCAAGGTCCGTGGCGCCGCGAGCGAACTGCAGGTCCCTCGCCCGCCGCGGCGGGCTCGGGATGACACATCATTATTGCGATGTGCTAATTGCTAGCTGCTAATTGCTAGTTGCCGTTTTTACAGCGTCCTCTTAAACAGCGCCGTCGCGATCGTAATCATCACCATCGCCGCCAGGGTCAGGTACAGCAAATCCATGCGAATCGCGACGAAGCCGGCGTCCTTCAGCAGGATTGCCTTGAAACCGTCAACCGCATAGGTAAACGGATCGAAATACGCGATGGTTTGTAGCCATTTGGGGAACGCCTTGATGGGATAAATTGCGCCGCTAGGGAAGAAGAGCAGCGTGTTCAGGATGCCGAACGTAGCACGCGGAACGAGGGGGTCTTCGACGCGTACCATCATCAGGAACATCATGGTGTTGAAGGCGACTGAGGTGGTTACTATCAGCAGCAGAATGAGAATGACATTGTGCGGCTGAAACGGCGAACCCAGCCCCGCCAGCAGCGATCCCAGAACGGTGATCACTACACCCGCCATGATCGCTTTAATCGCGCCCGCCACGTTGAGCCCCGCGACCAGTTCGAACTTCGTAATCGGCGTGACCAGGTAGCCCTCATGCACCCCGCGCGCCTTGTCGTCGATGTACAACATCCCGCCGCCGATCATCACCGAGACGAACATCGCCAGCACGATGGAGCCCGGCAGCAGGTACTTCATGTACTCGATGTAGGGATACAGCTCGACCGTGTCGAGCGTGATCTGTTGCACGATGCGCGAGGGCTCTACGTCGGGGTTGTTCAACGCCTTGGTGAGGTCGCTGAAAAGCTGCTCCAAGGTCGAGCTCATAAAGTTGTCGGTATTGTCGACAACCAGCGCGATGCGCGGATGGTTTTCCTCGTAGACGCGCCGCGAGTACTCGGGCGGAATGATGATGGCCCCGTCGAGGCGGCCGGTGCGCACGTCCTGCATCGCCTGCTGATCGCTGTCGTAAGGAATCGGACGAAACGTGTGCGAGTTGGCCTGCACTGCATTCAGCGCTTCGAGCACCTTCACTGCCTGCGTGCCGCCGTCCTGATCAACCACGCCCAGCCGCGCGTCTTTGATCTTTCCGCCGAAGGCGTTGCCCAGAATGATGAGCTGCACCAGCGGAAACACCATCGACACCAGCATCAGCGTGGGCGAGCGGAAGAACTTGCGCAACTCGCGCTCGACGATGGCCATCATGCGGTTCATGGACGCATCCCCGGACGGTCGGGCATCAGGAATGAGTACGCCTTCACCTGTTCGTCTCGCAGTTGCCGCCCGGTGTAGTGAACGAAGACGTCGTCGAGCGTGGTGTTCTGCACCGAGAGCGACTTCAGCTCGACGCCGGACTTCACCGCCATCTCTACCAGCTCGGTCGTGGTCTTGGAGCCGTTGCTGCTCATGATGCGGTACGAGTCGCTGGCCTGCGACTGCACTGACTTCACGTCCTCCAGGCTTTCGAGCCTCTGCTGCCAATCGGGCGGAGCATGGTTGAACTGTGCCTCGATGACGTTCGACCCGGGCACGCTGGCCTTCAGCGCCATAGGCGAATCGAGCGCCACCAGCTTGCCGTGATCGACAATGGCAATGCGGTCGCAAAGGCGGTCAGCTTCGTCCATGTAATGTGTCGTGATGAGGACCGTGAGCCCGTGGCGGTCTTTGATGGTGGTCAGCATCTCCCAGACGGCAACACGCGAGACCGGATCGAGTCCGGTGGTCGGCTCGTCGAGGAAAAATATCTTCGGGTTGTGTACCAGCCCGCGCGCAATCTCCAGCCGCCGCCGCATACCGCCGGAGAGCGTCTTGGTCTGCGCCCCGCGCCACTTAGTGAGATCGACGGTCTCCAGCAGGTCGTCAATGTTGCGCTTACGCTGCGCGGCCGGGACATCGTACAGCTTGGCGTAGATGTTGAGGTTCTCCTCGACCGTCAGGTCGATGTCGCTGGTCAGCGCCTGCGGGATTACGCCCATGCAGTTGCGGGCGTCGTCCGGGTCTTTCGCAACATCGAAACCATTGATGAGCGCGCGTCCGGCGGTAATGGGCAGCAGCGTGGTCATCATGCGGATGAGCGTCGATTTACCGGCGCCATTCGGACCCAGCAGACCGAAGATCTCGCCCTGCTTCACCGCAAAGGAAACGTCATCGACGGCGGTGAAGTCGCCGTACTTCTTCGTGATGTGGTCGACCACGATGGCATCGCCGCTGAACGTGGCGTTGGCGTCCGTCTTCGCCTGGGGGTGGGTCCAGCTCATTGCGAGCTCCGGGTGAGGTTCTTTGGCAGCAGCACTTCGGCCGTCATGCCGGGAACCAGCTCGCCCTTTGGGTTATCAACCTTGAGCTTCAATCCAATGGTCTTGATATCGCGCTTGCGGCGGCTGACATCGCGCTGGGTGGCGTAATCGCCTTCTACAGCTTTGAAGATGACCGTGCCGTCGATGGGCTTGCCTTGCGGCAGACGCACTTGGAACTTGTCGCCCACGGCAATGAAGCGGCTCTCGGTCTCGGGCGCGTCGGCCCGCACCCAGGTGTCGCTGAAATCGACGATGGTGACAATCGGCTCGCCCGGGTTCACCACTTCGCCTTGGCGGGTGGCGCGAACAGATACGGTGCCCGTTACCGGCGCGTAAATCTTGGTGTAGCCAAGACGGGTGTCGGCTTCGGCCAGTTGTGCGCGAGCATTCGCCACCTGCGCTTCGTTGGCGGCAACGTTACTGGCAGCAGCGCTCTGCTGATGGATGCGTGCCTTCGCCATGTTGAGGCTGGCCTGCGCCGCATCGACATTTTTTTGCGCCGTATTGACCGCGGCCTGCTGCGCCTTCAACTGTTCCTCGGCGCGGACACGGTCCTGCTCCGACGCGACTCCTTGATCGGCCAGCTTCATGGTGCGTTCCGAATCGCTCTGAATGCGAGCCAGGTCCGCCTTGGCCTGCACCAGTGTTGCCTGGGCGGCGGCGAGCAAGGCCTGAGCGTTCACTACTCCGCTGTTGGTTTCGCCCAGGGTTTGCGATTCCGTCGCTTTCAGCGACGCCACCTGCATGTTGTAAGCGTTGATGGTCGCTTCGGCAGCGGTCTTTTGCGCTTCCAATTCCTCGGAATCGATCTCGGCGATGAGGTCCCCGGCTTTCACCTGCGAGCCTTCATCAACGTAAAGCCTCTCTACGCGGCCCGCGATCTTGGAGCTGACGATCACCTGGTTGGCATCGACGATGCCGATCAGCACGGTGTCGCCGGTGCGGTCGGTGGAGTAAAAAAAGTATCCGGTCGCCAGCAAGACCAGCAGGAGAAGAAAGATGAAGAACCGGCCCTTTTTCATTTGCGCCTCCCACGCGCCCGGCTGCGAGCTGCGGTCGCTGTTTCGGAAGAGCCGTCTTGCCCGATGGGCCGCCCTGCTACCTCGGCGGCCAGCTTGAGGCCGGCGTTCCGATTGACAAACAATGCGGCTGCAATGAAATCGAGCACGGCAGCGCGGCGTTGCTGAATGGACTGCGGGGCATACGGGTCGACGCCGCGAAGACGCCGTACCACAGGCGAGACAAAATACGAGACGATGGTTGCCGCCATGGTGGGTGCAAACTGCGCCGGATCGACGCCGCGGAATTCACCGGTTCCGATGCCTTGCCGCAGCACTTCGAGGACGCGAATGGAAATTGGCCTGATGTACCGTTCCACAATGTGCGACAGATGCGGCGAATCTTCGCGCCCCACACTCATTTCGCCCTGGAAGAGCCGAGCGTAATGCCGCGACTCGGCCACCGAGTCAAAGTGCGCCCGCGCGTAAAGAAGGACCCGTTCCCCGGCGCTGGTATCGGTACCAAGCGCGCGGCCGATCCGCTCCTGCAAACGTTGAAAGAACTCGTCGAGCACCGCGGCGTAGAGTTCGTCCTTGCTGCGGAAGTAGTAATACAGCAGCGCCTTGTTCACTCCCGCGGTGGCAGCGATGGTATCCATGCGTGCTCCCGCCAGGCCATGCTCGGCAAACTCCGCCAGAGCGGCGGCGAGGATGGCGGTGCGGCTGGCTTCGCTATCGCGGCCCCGGGCACGGGGAAGAGCAGTGATGGCAGAGGTTGGCTTCATTTAACTAACTGGTTAGTTAGATAACAGAATAGCCGATTCGATGCAAGAGTTCAATCGCTTGCGGCCTCACCTTGGCAGAAACCCCGGCACGCCCGCCCGGTACTGCCGAAAGGCTTCGCCGAAACGCTCTTCCAGTTCGGCATCCTCACGCCGCATCATGATGAGCCCGCTGAACAAATAGAAGGCGAGCAACCCGGCGACGGCCAGCGATCCCGTGCCCAGCATCCATCCAAAGAGTTCGCAGAAGTGTCCGAGATAAATCGGGTGGCGTACCCGCGAGCGGATGCCGCTGGTGATCAGTTCCTGCGCATGTTTGGAGGGCTCAAGCTCTGCGAGGCCGATGATCTTCGCCTTTTCGAATCGTTGTCGCCCTGCCTGATACAGCGCGGCTCCCATCAAAAGGAAGAGTACGGCGGGCACCCACGCCATCCAGCTCACATAAAGATGAACATGGCGGAAGCGCCAGGCGATTGCAAATGCCACCAGCGCATAAGCAAACCACAGCGGCACCACAGCCAGGTAGGCACGGCGTCCGGCGGCGCGCCAGCGATTGATCATGGGATGTACTGTCAACCAGAACAACGGAATGGTCGCGTAGACCGAGCCGATGGCAAGTCCGGCAAAGTCGAGCAGGGCATGAAGAGTCATGGACGAGAAGAATTGTAATGGGCAACGAGTCTGTTGTGTCTCTCGCACTCGTGACCCGGGTCACCGACTTATTGTGAGTGGAGGGAAATAATCTAGCTGGCAAGTTTGTCGATACCCCGAATCATCGCGGCCCGAGGAGGCGACCATGTTTACTCTACGGCTCGTGCAGCTCATCGAACACCACGCAGACAAGCTTTCGGAAGGGCTCATCGCCAGGCTGAGACGATCAGAGTGTTGCAACGAGTTGTTGGCCTCGCTTCCTGCGCATGAGACAAAACTGCGCACCTTTGAAATCTATCGCAACCTTACTGACTGGCTGCTGAACAAAACCAAACACCAGATCGAGGAGCGCTACCTGGACATCGGCTCGCGACGAGCGCGCCAGGGCGTCCCTTTCAGCGAGCTGCTCTTTGCCATCCAAGCTACCAAGGAGAACCTGTGGGACTTCCTGCTGCAGGAAGGATTACTCGAGCCGGGGGAGCTGATCAGCGAGATGGAACTGTTGCGAGCGATGGAGCACTTCTTCGATCATGCGCTGTATTTTGCCTCAATCGGCTATGAAGGCGTCATGCACGGTGAGCTTCTTGCTCACGTGGCGACAGCGGGAAAGCGCTGAGCTGATCCCTGTAACGAAGCTCAAGCCAAGCCACTGCGTTGTTCAGCGAGAACCCCTTCGGGTGCCGTCCCGGGCCCTCCCGTCACCCGCGCCCGTGACGGCGCTCACGGACAAACTAGAACAGAAGATGTCAGTATGGCACGTGGCAGTCCGTATCTCCCGATAAGGAGGTTGCTGCCGTGATCGCTCTGTCCAATCACCTCTCGCGTTCATCCCATCCCACAAAGTGTAACGATTCGTCGGCACAGCGCCGGCCGGATAAGGCGTCGCCGCGCGGGCGACTGATGATTGGCGTGATTGGGCAGCGTGACGGGCAAAAACTCTCGCTCTCGGAGAGATCGCTGTCGCCATCGGCGAAGGGAGGAACGTAATGCAGCTTTATCTGGAAACAGATGAACTGGAGTTGATCGCGAACATCCTGCTGCAGCGAGAAGTGCAGTTGTCGAGTTCTTCGCAGCGGAGTGTCGCAGGTGTGCATCCGGGCTTGGACCTCAAGCTCTGCGAGGAGTTGCTCGACAAAGTTCTGGCCCGCGATATGAGGTTCGACTTTGATGAGCTGGAACAGCTTGCTGAGATTCTTGCTGGTGAAAAAGATGCGGTCAACAAGCTGGTGACTCAAGCTGAAGGTGGACCACCTGATGCCGCACTACAGCGGAAGTTCGCCAAGCTGGAGCACATTCTGGAGAAACTCGAGGAGGTCTGCACCATGATTTAGTGCCGCGCCTTGTAAGTCTGCGGCATTCGATAGTTGTCAGGTTGTGCGTCAGTTCAATAACACAAGTTGATTGTGGAGGTGCAAAATGCTGGTTAGCGCCATACCCACTCTTCTGCTCAGGAACATTGTTGTAGCCACCGATTTCACACCCACCTCAGAGTTGGCGCTCGACTACGCCACCGCGATCGCCAAACGCTACTCCGCGAGAATTACGCTGGTACACGCGATGACGGCCCTCGACGAGGCCGAAGCCAGAAAGATGGAGGCATCCGACGCTCTGGTCGTAGCCGAAACCCAACTGTGCGTCGAGGCCGAGCGCTGCGAGGGCGTGCGATGCGAAACGCGGCTGGTGAAGGGAACGGCCTTGCAGGTGGTGGAACAGATTCTCGCCCTCGAAGATACTGACCTGCTGGTCGTCGGTACCCACGGAAAGAAAGGATTGCGACGGTTTCTGGTGGGCTCCATGGCGGAACAGATCTTCCGGCATGTGCGGTGCCCGGTACTGGTCATCGGACCCTGGGTGCGGGGGTTCGCCGATTGGAGTCCGCAGCGAATTCTTCTCGCCAGCGATTTGCAATCGGACGAGAGCAAGACCTTGGATTACGCCATCGCACTCGCGGCGGAACACAATGCCGAGCTTACGCTATTGCACGTGACTCCTCCCGCGGCAGCGCCATTCCCCGAAGACACCGAGGTGTTCCTGCGACCGTACTTTGAATCGCGGCTGCGCAAGCTTATGCCCTATGGCTTGGAGTGGGAGCAGCCGGTGGAATTCCTGGTCGAGTTCGGGAGCGATCCCGTGACTGAGACCATCGATACGTTGAAGGACCGAGACATAAACTTGCTCATCATGAGTGTTCATCCCGGAGAGCCGTGGACCACTCACCTGCATCACGACGCCTACCGCATGGTGGCCGAGTCGCCCTGCCCGGTGCTGGTGGTGCAACGGAGGTTTTAGGAGAGGGGATCGACAGGTCTGCCCCACACCACAGAAATCAAATTCCGGACTGCCCGTCACTAAACAAGACTCGCGGAGCCGTAAGATTCTTCCTATGTGACGACCCGGCAGGTCAGTGGGACGATCCAGTCGCGAACCGGCGCTTCGTCTGAGCCGGAATTTTTTCCTCTTGTGGCCGATTGGTAGCGTACAGAACTACTTCAACGCGGTTGGAGAAACCCAGCTTCTCGAAGATTCGAAAGATGTAGTTCTTTATCGTGTTGTCACTAAGATTGAGGCGGGCTGCAATTTCCCGGTTCCGCAGACCTTCGCTGAGCAGTTGCACCACCTCCTCCTCGCGAGGGGTCAGCACACAACTCACTGGCTTCTTCGATATAGCCTCTTTCCAATGCACGGATGGCATGCTGGCGATGATGTAGTTCATCTGTACCGGATCGATCCAGATCTGGCCTGCCGCGACCTGGCGAATGCATTTTCGAAGCAGGTTGAGGTCGCCTTCGGTGCATACAAATATGCCCTTGGCTCGCGCCCGGAATGCGTCCACCACGATTTCCGTCTCGCCGCTGTCGAGCAGCAGAACACAGGCAACATCGGGGTAAGAGGCAAGAAGATCCGCCAGCAACTGGAAGCGCCCATCCACCAGGGCCTTGAAATGGATGCTGAGTAGAAGTACCTGCGGCTTATGTTGCTCCAACGACGAACCCAGCCGCTCCATTTCATTCACCTGTTCTACAACTTCAAATCCTTCTTCCGCTTCCAGGGCGCGAGCATACAACTCGCCCGTAATAGGATTCGGATTTGCCACGAGGACAGAAATTCTGCTTGTCTGGAGATGCTTTTTCATCAGGTCAGCCCTGGGTTCGCAGAATGGGACAGAGTTATGCGGGCAGCTTATAGCGTCGAGCGCTAGAATCGCTAACCGAAGATATCGAAAATATGCGGATTACTATTCGTCGAGTCGGGCATGAAGTCAAGCCTCATCTGCTTCCGCCTGCATGTTTTTATGTTTGACCCACCCGAGTGACAAGGGCCGATTCTCTCTGGGCCGGCTTCAAAGTATGCAGTACTAAATACCACCCCATACCAACGGCTCCCTTGCCCACAGCTACTTCCATGTCAATTCAACCCACGTAGTTTCTAGCACTTGCGGCGATTTCCCGGTCTGGCTAAGGTGAACCGTGTCGCAGGGAATGAAGGCGGATTCGCCGATGGAATCGAGCAACGACAGAGCCGCTTCGAAACCGAAAGAGGAGCAACCAGAGCGATATCACATCGCGGCTTCCGTTTGGTTCAAATGGCGGACGAGTTCCGGGAGTTGGCGGGAAGGGCGGGGCACAACTCGCTACATCAACGATCGCGAGGTCCTTGTTCTTTCTTATCCAGTGGCGGTGCCAGGCTCCTCCATCGTGTTAAGGGTCGAAATTCCCACCATGGGTCGTCTAGTGAGCCCATTGGTGATGCGAGGCGAAGGCACCGTCACCCGGGTCGAGCCCGAGGCAGGTCAGCCGATTGGGTTCCACGTGGCGGTCAGTCTGGACGATGAGGACCGTTCCAGCATGACGCCGAAGGGTACATTAAGCAGCCGTTCCCTCGAACTATGCGACTGCCGACATTAGACCGACGCGCCCGGCGGGACCTCTCCTCCTGGTTCCGGACCGGCGCAAGCAGTAGCTGAGACTCTTGCACGCACACAAGAGTTTCAGAAGGGCCACGCGCCACACCGGTCTCCTCCTCCTGGACCCGAGGGCGCTCTGAGTAGCTGAGACTCTTGCACGCACACAAGAGTTTCAGAGGGCCACGCGCGACACGGGATCTCCTCCTCCTGGACCCGGCCGGCGCAAGCAGCAACCGGGACTTCCCCGCACAGAAGTCCCGAAGGACATGCGCCGCCTGGGCCCCTCCTCCTGGCCCGGGCGGCGCAATTCAAGGCTCAAACCAAGCACCCTGCCCGCGCTCAGGAGGCGAGCGGCAGAGAGCAGAGCAGAGAAAGGATCTTCGCGTGATAACGCAGCTTCAAGTACGGGAATTAGCACCAAACGCGCTGCTTCTTCCACGAAATTAATCAGCAGTTCGAAAAGGAGAAGATCAAATGAAGAAACTTACGCTGTTGTCCCTGTTCGCTGTCCTGTTCCTTGCTACCTTTGCCGGCGCGCAATGTATAGCCCCGTGCATCTTCTATGCCGGCGATCTCGATCTGAATGATCCCAACCAGAATGGCCTGTCGAACGAGAATGATGCCATTGTCGGCGGCAACCCCTACGGCGCGGCCACCTATGAGAACTTCATTATCGGCGGTACGACGGCGAACGTCACTGGCCTGTACACCAACAACCTGAGCGGGCTGTCCCCGGCTTCCGCTTACTGGGAAATCCGCACCGGCATTTCTGAAGGCAATGGCGGAACGCTGATCGCCTCCGGCACCGGCTCGGGCGCGAACTTCTCGCAGACCCCGACCGGCCGCAGCGACTTTGGCTTCACCGAGTACACCGACCTGGTTTCCGGCCTCAACATCGATTTGCCGGTTGGCCTCTACTGGATGGCGGTGGTCCCTCAGGACCCGCTCAATGAGAACCGTGCGTTTAACAGCGACACCGACAGACGTAACCAAGTCGGGGCCGACATCCAAAACCTGCAGTTTTTCAACTCCGCGTTCTTCGGAGCGAACTTCACTAACGCGAACAATGAAGGCGTCTTCCCGGCGTTCTCCGCCGGCGTAGTTGGCATGGGAAGTCCTGAGCCGTCGACCTTGATCACCCTCGGAACGGGCTTGTTTGCGGTCGCCGGTGTTGTCCGGCGTCGGCTCTCCCGCTAAGCGCGGTTGCTGGGTTTACACAACGAAAGCGGCGAGCTGCATTCACCTCGCCCAACCTGGAGCAGTGGGCTTAAGTGTTGTGCAATGCAGGCACTGCTTCTTTCGCGCAATTCATCAGCGCTTCGAAAAGGATGAAGACGAAATGAAAAAATTTAGTTTGTTGTCCCTGTTCGCTGTCCTGTTCCTCGCTGCCACGTTGGCGCACGCGCAGTGCGGTGGGCCCTGCTTGTTCTACGGCGGCGATCTTGATCTTCATGATCCCAACCAGAACGGCCTGCCGAACGAGAACGACGCCATTGTCGGTGGCAACCCCTACGGCGCTGCTACCTACCAGAACTTCACGCTCAGTTCGGACGCAGCTGTGGCCTCCCTGTTCAGCAACAACCTGAGCATGCTGAACCCGGCGACCGCCTACTGGGAAATCCGCACGGGCATTTCGGAAGGCAATGGCGGAACCCTGATCGCTTCCGGCACCGCTGTCGACGTTGTGACCGCCACTGGCCGCACCGACTTCGGCTACACTGAGTACCGCAATCAAGTTTGGGTGAACCTGAATCTGCAGGGTGGCACCGAGTACTGGATGGCGGTTGTTCCGCAAGATCCCAACGACGCAAACCGTTCCTTCAACAGCAACACCGATGGTCTGCACAGCGTCGGCACCCAGACCAGCGGCCAGCAGTTCTTCAACTCCGCGTTCTTTGGAGCGAACTTCACTAATGCGAACAACGAAGGCGTGTTCAACACCTTCTCGCAGGGTGTGATCGCAACCCCTGAGCCGTCCAGCTTGATCACCCTCGGCTCCGGATTGCTTGCCGCAGCCGGCGTGGTTCGTCGTCGTCTGTTCCGGTAATTGATGAGGTTTGCCTACATGATGATTTGGCAAAAGGGCGACGACTAATGCGCGTCGCCCTTTCGTTCGTTTGGTTCCGAGTGGATAGCCGTTTGCGCGGGACCGACCGATTACTCGGGTAAAATCGTCCATCCCTCAATTCAGGAACGCTGGGGGGCCAGCCAACGCCTCTTACACCTTCTGCTCCCTCAGCTTCTTGAGCACCTCGATGCCGCCCTCGGGGATGGGTTCTCCGTGGCCCACGCCTACGATGTCGATGTCGTTGGCCATATCGGATAGCTTCCCCACAGACTTAACGTTCTCCTTCATGTCCATGGTCAGGCCCGCCCATCCCGCCTCAACATAAGGCCAGGTGACAATCACATCGCCGACGAAGAGCGCTTTCTTCTCTGGCCAATGAAACGACATGCAACCGGGTGTATGCCCGGGAGTAGCAACGATGGTCAGCGGGCCGATGCGATCTCCCTCTTTCAGTGCCTGATCGACCAGGCATGGCTTGTGGCCGTCGAAGCCGAGCGCCAGGCCGAACTGCGTGTAGTAAGCCTTCAGCGGACGCTTGGGCCATATCGAAACGCGCGTTGATTTGCGCTGGCCTTCGACAATGCCGATCTCCCACTCGTGAGCGTAGACGCGCGCGTTGGTTAGTTCCTTCAGCGCAGCCATGCCGCCAATGTGCGAGCGGTGGGCGTGCGTGGCGATGATGTTTTTCAGATCGCTCGGCTTGCGCCCCATCGCCTCGATTTCATCGAGAATGCGATGCGCGTCGTTGTCGTACAGCGCATCGATCAGGGTGATTCCATCGCCGTCGTCCAGCAGGAAGGCATGAACATGGCCACCAAAAGTCTGCGACACATAGTGAACGCCGTTGGCTAACTTCACTCGTCACCTCCGTTGGATTTGCGGGCCGATTGCAGGAAGGGAACTTGGTTTTCAGATATGGTCGGCCATTATCGCACACAGGTGTCTGCGAGAAGGGAAGGAAAAATTTGGTAGTGTCTCAGTTTGATTGTCATCCCAAGCCAGCTTCTTTTGCGCGGCGAGGGATCCAGGCGTCTCGATTCGTCCGCCGCAGGGCGGGCGAAAGGGACCCATCTTTATTCGGACTGAGACACCACCAAACATTTTGCGACGTGACTGGGGAGAAAGGAATCACTGACAACAAATTTACGGGGTGAGGAAAAGTCACCGCTGAACGACTCCTCACCCCGATGGTGGGTCAGTTCGATTTGCGTGAGCGTCATAATCGAAGCGCTGCGCTGCTCACCAGAACTGACCCACCGCCCGGCATCGTTACTGCTTAGCCAGAGACGCCGGGATGTGCGTAGGAGGAACTCGTACCTACGTGTGCGGCTTGTGTATGCACCGTGGGAGTACCGAGTGGCTGGTTGGCTCCAGATACCCCCACATCTGCACGCAGGTGTCGGCAGGCACGGTTGCGGAGTGCCGCACGTCACCATAGCTGAACAAAAGCGTGTTGGCAGTCGACTCCCAAAGATGAAGCGGAGAGGCCGGTGTAACCGTGCACACCCCGGACAGGTCCTCATAAGCGGAGCACAGCATCATGTTGCGGAACATGCTCTGCGACTGCGTGGTCAACTGCACCAGCAGATGAGGAACCGGTCCCCAGCAGGTGATCTTGACGTACTCCACGATGAAGCGGCGCCCGGACGGCAGGTTGAAGGCGGCACGCTGTCCCTCCTGAAAAACCAGTCCGAAGGGCTGATGAGTGGGTAGATCGGGGTTGCTCGTATCTGCTGGGTGCAGAACTGCGAGCTTGGCCTCAAGCGCCCTTGTCACCTTTGTAACGCCATCCAGTTCAGCCAGTACCAATTCGGTGAATCGGCGGAGCGACGCCAGACAAGAACCGCTACGCTGGCCCGATGTTCCGATTTCCGGGTTTGCCATGACGACCTCCTTTGCTCGCTTTCGCCTTACTAACTTCTGCCAACGTGTGCACAATGCACCGAAGACGCTTCCCGGATCAATGGATTGCAACTGACTTCCGAATGCCTTTTAGGTGACCGCGCAAGTTACTGAAGAAGCGGCAATTACCTGAGTTGATGGCCGGATTTTTGTGCCATACTGACCGACCGTCAGCCTGCGGCGCGCCAAGTCGATGAGTTGCGGAGCTCGCGATTCTGTCGCTGCTTTAGGCAAACTCGTCTCTTTACCCGAGTTCTAACCATCCAGCACAAGGGGCCATCGCCGACCGAGTTGACACCATGGCGGGCCGAGGGAGCAGCATTATGACTTTGGGTAGGAAGGTGTTTTATCTGTCGTCCGCGGTACTGCTGGCGGGCGTGATGGGAGTTGCGCAAACGTCCATGGGCGGAAGCTCGCAGGATCAGGAGAGCTCAATGACGGGTCAGGCAGCGGGCGCCAGAGTGCGCGGATGCCTGAGCGGCTCCGCGGGTAATTACACCCTGACCGATCACAACGGAACGATCTACCACTTGGTTGGGGGTGAATCCCAATTGCAAGGCTCGGTCGGCCACGAAGTCGAGATCACGGGAACGCCCGATGCACAGCGCTCAGGCGCGAGCGACGATATGGCTGGCAACACCGCAAGCTCCTTCCAGGTAACCGGGGCGCGCGAAATTGCTGCTCGTTGTGATCATGGCTCCGCCTCCGGAACCATGGGAACCAATTCGCAGCCTATGACTGAGCGGCCGCCGTCCACCGATCAGCAGCCGAAGGGCGCTCCCGGCGAAGGCGCTCCGCCGCCGGAGCCGCATACGATGGCCATGCTGCAGCAGCCGGGCACGACCGACACCGGTACCATGGGTTCGCAAACCGGCAGCACAACCGCGACTTCACCTTCAACCGGCGAAGGTCAGGCGCCAGGAAACGGCTCCATGGCGAATACTCCGGTAACCAGCCAGACGCCGGCTGAACCCGCGAGTCCTGCGGGAACGAACTCGCAACCGGGTAGCGGCACTAGCAACCCGAGCTCCGTAAGCACACAGCCGGCGCCGACCGGTGCTGGGCCTGGCGCGGCGGGTACCACGAGCACGAATCCAGGCATGGGCGTCAACAACGCTAACACCGGGGCGACTACGACTCCGAGTACAGCGACTTCGCCGCAGAGCACGCAGAATGACCAGAACAAGCCGCTCTACGAACGGCAGGCGACCGACGTTCCGTGGGCGAGCCATTCGGGTTCGACCACCACGACGACCACGACGACAACTCCTCAGACTGAGCCTCACCTGTAGCCAGTGAGGTGTTCCGTCAAAGGGTCCGGTTTGCAGCCGGGCCTTTTCAGTTGTCAGTTGTCGGTCGTCGGTTGTCAGAAAGAAGTGCCGCCAGCTTCCAGCCACCAGCTAAGACTGCGAAATGATAGATCCTGCGGCATTGCAACTGACCAGGTGGATCTGGTTTCCCGTGACTCGTGTTCAACAAGCGTAAGCTTTGCAGCTGGCGGCTGGGACCTGGTGGCTGGCAGCGTCCTCATTACACCCGAGACCTGACGCCTGACACCTTCCCCGTGCTAAACTGCGACCATCGTGAGGTGGGGATGAGCTCGATCCGCAAGATGCTGTTCACCGACTTGTTGCAGGGCCTGAGGGTAACCTTTCGCAATCAGCACCCGAAGGAGATCTATACCGAGCAGTATCCTTTGCAGCGGCCTCAAATAGCAGAGCGTTTTCGTGGAGCTCCGCGCCTGAACGTCAATCCCGAGACGGATGAATCGCTTTGCATCGCCTGCGATCTGTGCGCGTTGGCGTGTCCCGAGCACCTCATCGTGGTCGGCAGCGAGCGTAACGAAAAGACGCGCCGCAAGGAGTTGACCGAGTTCATCTATGACCTGAGCCGCTGCATGTTCTGCGGCCTCTGCGAGGACGCTTGCCCGGTCGACGCACTGGAGCTGACCCAGGACTTCGAGATGGCCAACTACAGCCGTGAGGGCCTGATCTGGGATCGCGAGACGCTGGAAAAAGGCCCGGAACCGAAGATTTATCACCGCTAGAAGAGCTACCATCTGCCGGCTACCAGTTTGCGAGCCGGTCCCGCGTTTGAGCCCGTAGGGCGTGTGATGATAGCCCAGCATGGAGGTCGCCGCAGCGACCGGAATGCTGGGTGTGCTGTGGTGGAAATAAGCGAGTCCCTCGGGGACGACCCCACACTTTGAGAATGGGAACGATCCAGCTGTCCTCGGTCCACCCTTCAACCTGACATGCCGCTAACGGGTTTATACTTCCGAAATTCGCCAGCTACACAGGAGAAAATTATGGGCCTGTTTGATCAGTTGCAGAATGTCTTGACGCAGTATGCCGGTGGCAACACGCCTGGTCCCGAGAACCCGCAGGATGTGGAGCAGCACTTCAGTCAAGTGGCGGCGGTGGCGCCGCAGTCGTCAATCGCTGAAGGATTGGCCGCGGCCTTCCGTTCCAACCAGACGCCGGCGTTCGGGCAAATGGTGAGCAGCCTGTTCAGCCAGTCGAATGGAGATCAAAAGGCGGGATTGCTGAACCAGCTCATGAGCTCAATGCCCCCAGGCGCGGTGCAGTCGTTGCTCGCCTCAGGCGCCGGCGGAGGCGCCTTGGCCGGCCTCCTACAAAGTGGGAGTACGAATATCACCCCTGAACAGGCGCAGCAGGTTTCGCCCGAGGCGGTGCAGCAGTTGGCGGCCCACGCCGAGAAACACGACCCGTCCATCGTCGATGCGGCCAGCCAGTTCTATGCCCAGCATTCCACGCTGGTGAAGACTTTGGGCGGCATGGCAATGACCCTGGCGCTCGCCCACATCGCAGAGAAGCAGGGAGAGAAGTAGCTTTTCACCACGGAGACACAGAGGGCACGGAGAAAAGCGAGAAATTCTTCTCTGTGTCCTCCGTGCCTCTGTGGTGAAGCCTCTTTCGGTCCTATTCGAAGATCAAAATCGCCGCGGCAATCACTGTCGTCCACAACCCGCGCTTGTCTCCGACTGCCGACTGGGTGGTGTTCATGGTACGCACGATCTTGTTCGACATGCGATAGATCTGCTTCTTCTCGTCCCACGATTTGTCGGCGTCGAACTCTACATCGAGCGTGGTAGCCAGCATCTCGGCGGCAAGCTCTTCGGCATAATCGCCGGCCACATCGTCGGTCTCGCCGAACGAATGGTGCTCACTCAAATACCCGAAAGTGCCGCGATCGGCGGGAATTGCCAGCCCGATGCTGGAGGCGACCAGGCGATGCGGCTCGCGCGTTGAGTTCTCCGCAACGACGGCAAACGTCACCTCACCCGGGGACAAGTAGGGTAACCCCTCTTTGCGTCCTATGAGCTTGCAATTAGGTGGAAAGATCGACGAGACGCGCACCAGGTTCTGGGCAGCGATGCCGGCGTCGCGCAGTGCGAGCTCGAAGGAAGTCAGGCGCTCCTTATGTTTTCCCACTCCTTTAGTGAGAAAAATGCGCTTAGGAACCATGTCTTTGGCCAAAATGGATTCTCCGGCGAAGAGATAAAAATCGATTTGAAGTGAAAACCATAACACACAGCAGAGTCGGGCGCGAGAGGCTGGTGTAAAGGATTGTTACGATCCACGCTCGGGTAACCCGGCTAGCCGTGAACCGGATGGCGAGATGAGAAGAATTGCTGGGCCGGCCCCCCAGCCCAGGTATCCCACAATGTAGTATCTGACAATGTGGTATAATAGCTTTTATCCGCCAGATGCTGACTTCAGTGTGACGGCAATATCGATAAACGCTTGCACCGCCCGGCTCAAAGCCCTCTCTTTGCGGTAAATCAGCGCCAGGTCGCGCTGGATTTTGGCGTCGGCGATCTTTAGCACGGCGAGCGCTTTGGCTTGCACGTCTTCAACCACGTTCGAATAGGGCAGGAATCCTACCCCAACATTGGCGCCCACAAAACGCTTGAGCAGTTCGCTGGAATCAAGCTCCATCGAGACGGACGGGCGCAGGCCGCGCTCCTGGAAAAGCGATTCCAACGCGTCGCGGGTACGTCCAGCTTTGGGCAGCAGCAGGGGATACTCGCAGACATCCGCCAGTGTCGCCTGCTTATGCCCGGCGAGATGATGCCCCGGTGCAGTGATCACGACCAGTTCGTCGCGATGAATCGGCACCACCGTCAGCCGTTTGTCTTTCACCGGCATCGACACCACGCCGAAGTCGCACGAGTTGTCGAGCACGTCTTCCACGATGCGTCCGCGCTCCGAGCGTTTCACGCTGACCGCTACTCCCGGGTAATCGCGTTTGAAGTGGGCAAAAACCTCAGGCAGGATGTACAGGCAGGTGCCTTCATTGGCCGAGACAACGATCTCGCCGCGCGGCACCCGGTGCGTGTCAGCCACCGTCGCGAGCATTTGTCGACGGGCTTCCAGCAGGTCTTCGGCGAACTTCTTGAAAACGGTGCCGGCTGCGGTAAGCGCGACGCGGCCTCCACCGCGGTCAAGCAACTTGGCGCCGACTTCTTCCTCAAGTGAGCGAATCTGCGACGAAATCGCCGGCTGGGTACGGAAGCGCCGTTCCGCGGCACGCGAGAAGCTATTCAGCCGCGCCACTTCGAGGAAGGTTTCCAGTTGATCGAAGTCCATAGCACCAGCCGGGAAAGATCAGCGTGCCTTCAGGTCCACATCCTGAATGGGCAGGTCCCAATGCGCGAGCAGAATTTGAAAGCGCCGCTGCTCCTCCTTCTTATAGGTTTCCTGATCGGGAAATAATTGCTGAATGAGGGCCTTCTCGTCGAAGCTCGGATCATTGGCGGTCGCCGCATCTTTGAAGACGATCGTGACGCGGTAATCCCAGCGGCCATCTTCGGTGGTGTGATAGCGGGGCTTCACCACCGACACGTTGAGCATACGCCCCATCTCAATCTGCTTCTTCAAAACCGGATAATGGTTCTTCTCGAAGAGCGTGATGAACTCGTCGGCGTATCCCCACTGCACTTTGTAGTAGTACTCAACCACGAACGGTTTTTGCGCCGGTGAGGATGAAGGCTGCTGGGCGAAAGCCATGATTGCGGTAAACATGATAAAGGCCGGCAATAGCCTGCAATACGCTGCGCAAGCAGAACGCATGGCCTGTCTCCTGTGCTGCGGGTATGCGGAGATGATAACAGTCCGCACCCCGGAACGTGGCGCTATAAAGCGGGTGACAGGCAGCAGTTGCGTGGCGTCCATTATGTCGTTAAGGTTTTCGATCATGCGACCGCACTATTTCGTAGCGCTGTGTTTTGCTCTGCTGGCGCCCCTCTGCTACGGGCAGGCCACCGAAGGAAAGATCACCGGGACAGTCCTGGATCAACAGGGCCGGCCCGTCGAGGGAGCGCAGGTGTGCGTCTCCGACTACCTGGGGAATGCAGCCAAGAGTTCCTGTCATACGATGACGGACAAGAAGGGTCAATTCCAGGTACAGCACGTGCCGTTGGGACAGCACGGGGTCAACGCTTCCAAACCGGAAGAGGGATACCAGGGATCACCGAATGGCCTGTTCACCAACATCGTAAGCCTGACACCGGAAAATCCTGTCGCCCGGGTCATTCTCAAGTTTGGGCCGAAGAACGGCATTCTGGCTCCCACAGCGTCTGACAAGAACACAGGCAAGCCGATTTTGAATTTCCGGGTACGTTGGACGATCCAGGACGAAACCAGCTCACAAACTTCGACGGCGACTGTGAGTCCCGCGAGCAAGCGCATCTCGGTTCCTGCGGGAAAGCAGATTTGTCCATCGTTTTCTGCCCAGGGCTACCAGACGCTCGCGCCACGCGACCCCTCCGATCCGGAAAAGCCCTTGTGCCTGCAACTGCAGTCAGGAGAAGTGAAGTCGCTGAACGTTGAACTGGTGCCGGAAGGGAAGAGCGGAGCGGACTGAGGTCAGCCGCGCGATATCGTTGTCAAGTAGAAGGACCACACGGCAATGAAAGGAACAGGGGCTTTACCGTGATGGCCTGAGCTATCTCTAACTACATCGCACTAACCTCAAGGGCATAAACGGCGGGAGGAACATCATGGCGGCGGAACATCTCTACATCTTCGCCCGGTTTCGAGCCAAGCCGGGTAACCAGGACGCGGTCGCGGCAGCATTACGCGAGATTGTTCCTCCGACGCGGGCCGAGGCGGGATGCCTGGGCCTCAACACGTTTCGCGCAACCCGCGATCCCCAGCTTTTCTATTTGCATTCCCAATGGGTGGACGAAGCGGCGTTCGATTATCACGCGAGTTTGCCACACACGGTGAAGTTCATCGAAACGGTTAAGCCGCTGATCGATCACGAATTCGATCTGGCGCGAACAAAGTTGATGGATTGAATTGATGAACGGGGTGGAGCACGTCTGACGGGGCGCCTTGGATGGCCGCTTCTTGCCCCTGCGCCTTGAGCGGGCGGTTCTAAGTCGTCGCTAAACGCACACTCAATGGAAGTATGATAGGTTACATGTAACTCCGAGGGAAAGGACACTCAATGACAACCCGGGCTTCATCCAGCTCCTTGCGTGAAAAGGTCCGCGCTCACCGCGAGCGGCTGCGCCAGCAAGGGCTACGTCCGCTTCAGATTTGGGTGCCGGATATGGCATCGCCAATGTTTGTTAAAGAGGCCCGCCGCCAGTCGCTCGCGGTTGCCAGAAGTCCGCGCGCCGGCGAGGACCAGGACTTCATTGACGCTATCAGCGATGGTGACGCGAATTGAAGCGAGGCGAAATCTGGACGGCTGCGGGCGGTAAGGACTATGCGGGCAAACCGCGTCCCGTAGTGATTGTTCAAGATGACCGCTTTGACAAGACAAACTCCATCACTGTTTGCGCATTCACGACCGACCCCACCGATGCCCCACTGTTCCGCCTTGTCGTCGAACCGAGCGACGACAACGGGCTGCGCGCGGTCTGCCGATTGATGGTGGATAAAATCACGACTGTGCCCAAATCGAAAATCCGCACACGTGTTGGTCGCCTTGCTGCCGAAGACATCGTGCGCCTGAACCGAGCCATCCTGGTGTTTCTCGGAGTAGCCGCTCCAGCGAGGAAGAAGTAGCCCCAGCGGCTAAAGCCGTGGGTCCAGTCAAACTGTTTGCTGCACCGCTGAAGCGGTGCTCCACCCGGGAACAGCAGGTCCGCCTTAGCTGACGGCTGAGAGCTGATAGCTGCTACCCTCCCCGCGATATACTAACCGCCTGGGGTATTCGTGAGTTCCGATCAGAAAACCTTTTACATCGAGACCTTTGGCTGCCAGATGAACTTCCACGACTCCGAGAAGGTCGTGGGCTCGCTCATCTCGCAGGGCTATCGTCAGGTCCAGAGCGAAGAAGATGCCGACCTCATCTTCTATAACACCTGCTCGATCCGCGACAAGGCTGAGCAGAAGGTCTTCCATCGGCTGAACGACTTTAAGAAGCTGAAGGCGCAGGGCAAGCAGTTTGGCGTGTTGGGCTGCGTCGCCCAGCAGGAAGGCGAGAAGATCTTCGAGCGCGCACCTTGGGTGTCGCTCGTTGCCGGCTCGGCCTCGTACCGCAATCTGCCGGAGATGCTGGTGCAAATCGAAGCCGGACAGACGCGCGTTACCGGACTCGACGACCGCGAAACCGACCAGACATTCGAGACCGAGTTCACCGCGCGTACCAATCCGCATCGCGGCTACATCACCATCATCGAAGGCTGCGACAAGTTCTGCGCCTACTGTGTGGTTCCGTATACCCGCGGCAAAGAGCGTAGCCGGACATCGCAGTCGGTGCTGGAAGAAGCGCGCCGCATGGCCGACGCCGGCTACACCGATATTCAACTGCTCGGCCAGAACGTGAATTCGTACCGCGATCCGGCAGGGAAGCGGAGCTTCGCCGAATTGCTCGCTGGCGTCGGCGAGATCGCCGGCATTCGCCGTGTGCGTTTCACCACCTCGCATCCGCGCGATTTCACCAAAGACATCATCGACGCCATCGACTCCGTGCCGACACTCTGCGATCACGTGCACCTGCCTGTGCAGAGCGGCTCATCCCGCGTGTTGCAGTCGATGTTTCGCGACTACACACGCGAGCAGTACCTGGAGCGCATTGGCTGGATGAAGGCGGCGCGCCACCGCGACATCAGCATCACCACCGACGTCATCGTCGGCTTCCCGGGCGAAACCGAAGAAGAGTTTCGCGAGACGCTCTGGTTGCTGACCGAGGTTGGCTACGACGGTGTGTTCTCGTTCAAGTACTCACCGCGTCCGAATACGCCGGCATTGCAATATGCTGACTCGATTCCCGACACGGAGAAGTCGCGTCGCTTGCAGATTCTTCAGGAGCACCAGCGGGAAATTCAGCGAGTGAGCTACCGCCGGCACGTGGGGAGCGTCCTAGAAGTAATGGTTGAGGGCAAGAACACGGCTCGCGGCCAGACGATAGGCCGCACGTCGCAGAACAAGACATTGAACTTCACCTGCGCAGCCAACGCGGAACCACGGACGGGCGATTACGTGAAGGTTCAGGTGACGCAGGCGTTTCCCAATAGCTTGCTGGGTGAGATGGTGCGATGAGTCTCCCACCCTTTTCCCAAATTCAGGGAAAGGATGGGGCGCGCAAAGGAGTTTGGGATGGCAGGCGCGGCCAAGGCGAAGAAGGGAAGTACGACAGGTTGGATTCTCTTCCTGGCCACGCTTCTGGTCTTGAGTTTTGCTGCCATGCCAGGCTTTGAGAAGTATTCTGTGCTGGCAGATCGGCTGCTGGTCGCGACGCGCTTGAGCCTGGTGTTGGCACTGTCGGTCTTGGCGGTTCGAAACTGGATGTCCTCAAATCCTGGTAGGTACAAAGACACCAGCTTGCTGAAGCGTCTGCGTGCCTGGTACTACGATGAGGATGCAAGCAATTCGAATGGCAGGTAGCTCCGCCATCGATCCGTCGGTATGCTATTCGACAAAGGCGAGAGACGGGAGGGAACCACGATGGAAGTCGAGATGAAAATTCGCGGATTGATGATGGATCCGGTGACCAACATGCCCATCGTGATTCTCAAGGACGCGGGCAGTGACACCGTGTTGCCGATCTGGGTCGGCATGTTCGAGGCCAACGCCATTGCGCTGGAGATCGAGAAGGTCACCACTCCCCGGCCCATGACCCACGATCTGCTGAAGAACCTGCTCATCGGCCTTGAAGCAACAGTTCAGAAAGTCGTTGTAACTGAGCTGCGCGAGGACACTTTCTTCGCTGTCATTTGGCTCGACCGCAGCGGGGAAGCCGTTAGCATCGATTCCCGCCCGTCGGATGCGCTGGCGCTCGCCTTGCGCATGGATTGCCCCATCTACGTCGAAGAGGACGTCCTGAAGAACAGCAAACTGGCGACCACCGTCAGTGATCGGGTGACCAGCGAAGAGCTCCGCAAGTATCTGGAGAACCTGGGCGAAGACGACCTCGGCCGTTACAAGATGTAAGCCCATGCCCGACTCGGCTGAGCAATTACAACGTCTTTATTTGGCTGGATTTGAACTGCAAACCTTCGACCGCTACCCGAATTCTGTTGGCGTCCTGCGTGACGGTTGCATCGCGCTGCTGCGGGCTACTGCCACGGGCCTGACAATCATCGGCGTACCCGGCTGGCGTATGGGCGAAGTGCTCGGCGTGTTGGTCGAGAAAGACGGACGGCAGGTATTTCAGTCCAAGTCCGAAATCGTGGAAGCCACGCCCGAACGCCTGGCCGCGCTGGCCAAGTTCCGCGAAGATCTGGAGCAGATGCTCACCGCTACCGCCTGAAGCGTGTTCAGCATCGCGTTGATGCGGGAATATAATCGTCACGAGAGGCAGTATGGCCAGTACGGCAGTTCCGGTAGACGCTTATCTTCGGTCCAGTTTCGAGCCCGACGCAGAATACGTCGACGGCGAAATTGAGGAGAGGCCTATGGGGGAATACGATCACGCCTCCTGGCAATCGGCGTTGGTGTTGTATTTTCGGCAGCACAAAACCGAATGGAACATCCGCGTCCAGCCCGAGCTTCGTGTGCAGGTGGCCGAAACTCGGTTTCGCGTGCCGGACGTTACCGTACTCGATCGCGACCAGCCGATCGAACAAATTGTTACCCATCCACCACTTGCTGTTTTCGAGGTGCTGTCTCCGGAGGACATCATGGCACGCATGCTGGTGAAACTCGCCGACTACGAACGCATGGGCGTCGCCGGAATCTTCCTCATCGACCCGCAGGGGAGCAAGTACCGCTTCGCCAACGGCAGCCTCACGCCGATCCCGGCTGGCCCTGCGCCTTGTGGGCGGCTGATCATCAACTTCCAGGAAATCGAGCAGTTACTGGACTAAGCAGGACAGAATCACGCAGCTCGAAGCCTAAGAACCATCACCAGAGCGTTTCTACGTCGTATCTCGCGAACTGACGATCGGCGGTGACGATTGGTACCGACTCGGCGATAGCCTGCGCAATCAGAATGCGATCGAAGGGATCGCGATGATGCATGGGAAGCTGTTCGAGCTTAAGAACGTGCTCCAGCGTGAGCGGCAGGCTCCTAATGAAATTCTCCGCCAACTGAAGCTTGAGAAAGCCACCTACCGGTCTAGGCAGTGGCAGCTTTCCGATCTGGACCTTGAGGAAAATCTCCCAAACACTCGCCGTGCTTAAGAACAGCTCATTCCCCTGATCGAGGATGAGGCGGCTCGCTGTCCCGGAGAGCCTGCGATCATCTGCAATCGTCCAAAGAAAGACGTGGGAATCGAGGAGCAGCTTCATTCGTAGAAACTGTCCTCGATCTCCTTGGGCAGCGGCTCGTCGAAATCGTCGGGCACGACAAATTCGCCCTTGGCCGTTCCGAGCCGACGCGGTGCCTTCTTTCCCTGAATGGGCACGATCTTGGCGACTGGCTTGCCAGCTTTGGCAATCACGACTTCTTCTCCAGCTTCGACCTTGGCGAGCAGCTTGGAGAAGTGCGTCTTGGCCTCGTGGACGTTGAACTTCATAGGGTAAGGGTAGACTAACTAGTGGACTAAGTCCACAGCGCTAGCTTCGGGCTCGTAGTCGGGCCGAAATAGGCATCGCGCAGTATTACTTTACATAATATCTGTTATCGGACATTAGACACCCTAGCTTGTCCCATTTATGCGAGTATCGCGCGCGGGCACCTTAATGGATGAGGACGGTCACTTCGCTCGTCGGTGCCCTGGCGCACTCAAAGGAGATGCATTTCCAGAATCTGCAGAACCTTCCTCTGGATGGACGAGCGTTCGGGATTGAGCGCAAGGTGGGCTGATTCAGGCTTCGGGCTGCGCAAGCAACTGGTTCACAACCGCATCCGCGAGTCTGAACACATCGGGGTAATCGTACTTTCGACCCAGCTTCGGGGTATAGTAGCGTCCGTGCGCCAGCCAATTTCGGAAGTTTAGCGCACCTCTCAACTCCCCGATCAATGTTCGGCCCGGTAACTCCGGGCCGTGGAGCTTCCATTTTTCTAAGATGTCTTCGTCTAACCGCGCTTTGCTGCCGTATTCCTTGTGAAGCTCTCGAAGCGCTCGGGATAACGGGTCCCTGAGTCGCCTCCGGCTGCGATCCTCATAGTCAACCCGAAACAGTCCTTCCATCGCCGCTAAGAGTATCAACGTCGAGCGGAGATCCGTCTCATACTCGCGAGTGCGTAGGATATTCCGTACCTCTTGAACAGAATATCCAACATATTTCTCGGTGAACTCCTCCGAGCTGCTGCTGAAGAATACTCTGAGTGAAGCTAGAACGTCCTGATGGTACTCGGCGATTTCGTCGATATCGAGCGGTGCAGCAGAGTAGTTGTCGCTACCCATTCACGACACCAATAACCACTGAATAAAACGTCTCTTTAGACAATTCCAATAACTGCCTTGCTGGAGGAGCAGTTATAAGCTTCCACGCGAGTTCAATGGGCTTTGAACATGAGGTCGGTACTTGGGCATGTTCCCCGAACTTGACCTCAACTCGAATAAGCGACCTTGTGGTGGTCGCACTCTTATCAACCAACAGAAGTTGTGCAGTACCGTAGGGACCCACAATATCAACCCGGCCCCACGCGCCGATAATGAAGGTCCCCACCGGATTGAGAAGGATTTCGCTCCTGCCAACACCTATCAGCATCTGCCTCGCTTCATAGGAGCCTATGTACTCCTCGTGTAGGCTGACAGGGCGGTATGTGAGACGGATCTCATTCTTTTTCACATACTCTGCCAGGAACGCCTCCACTTCTTCATACAATCGCTGCAGATTGCGGAGCCACTCATCGCGCTCCTTCGTCCAGTTCACCGCAGCATTCTGCTGTTGCTGATGCTGGACAAACTCGTCGAAGCTATTGGTGCTGCCCATACATTAATCTTACCGCAGCACCACCTTGGGATGGAACAGTGTGCCAGCCACCCGGCTGGCGAGGCAGATGAGCTCGGTCTGATCGGCGAAGACCTTCACCCACTTGGAGCGCGACATCTCCGGCAGGTTGACACTGCGCCCGGTGCGAATGCGGGCGACGGCCTCCTGGTCGGCGGTGACGGATGGAATCTCTGGCAATACCCTGCGCGGACGGGCTCTTACGGGTGTGGGTGCTCGGCTGCAGTCGCTTCGATCGGCTTAGGTTGGTTCACCTTTACGACGCGGAGGTCTCCCCCATCCGCGGCCACGCTGAGTGGCAGGTCCGCCCCGAAGCAACTGCCAATCATCAGACGCAGCGGCATCTTGTAGACCGGGACGGTCACGTCCCTGGTTGTCCACGTCTTTCCGCCGTCAGTGCTCTGCCGCATGTGGATCACTTGCATGTCCGTGGTCGCGCCAAACTGCATGGCGTCCATGAGCTCTTCCTGCGAGCGGACGATCTTCAAAGTGCATTCCTGCGAATCACAGGTCAGCACGCGGCGCACATAATCGAGGACGGGCCCACTGTCCGGCTGCGACGGCGCCCACGCCAGATCGCCAGTTGCGACCTGCGAATAGCCCGCGACCGCGAACGCAGACGCCAGCAGGCAGACAGCACGCAGCAGCCTCTTCATAATTCCGATTGGACGTGAGCAACTCACGACTGGTGAGCGACAGAGCTTTGCTAGCCTCGATTACAAGACCAGGACGTAGTCCTGGAACTCCCTTCCGGCAAGGGCCAGAAAGCCTTTATCGAGCGTCACAAGTTGCCCTTTGTTCCTGATCGCCAGCCCCAGCAGGTAGGCATCGGTCACCTGGCGATGACCGAACAGTCTATCCACGAATGGCCGTACGGTTTCTTCCAAGCTGGCGTCTATCGTCCAGAAGCGATGCCCCGGACGTTGCGTGAGTTCCGTAAGCAACTGCAGCGCCTCAGCGAGGCTGACCGGATGAGGGGGAAAGCCGGGATTGGAGATGATCCTGACGAAGCCGGCTTGCGTCAGCGCACAGGTTGACCAGGGTTTTGCGGCGGATCGGTGCCACCAGGCGCGCGCCTGCTTGTGGGCCACATGCCACTCATAAGCCGAGGCAATCAGAACGTTGACATCCAACAAGGAAGTGACACTCACCAGCTCTCGTTCTCCATCTCCTTTACCCGCTCGGTGGTAAGCAGCTTCCTGGGTTTGGGCAAATCGAGCATCGGAAATCCATCCACGTACTTGATGCGAGGTCCCGGGCGAATACCCCGCTGAACCAGTTCATTGATCGCCCGGCTGAGCGACATCCCCCGGCCTTGCGCGTACTGGGTCGCGATTTCGGCGGTTTCATCGTCGAGCGTAACCGTGGTTCTCATGAGTGAATTCTACATCATTTCTTCAGTAACGATGCGTCTTTGTTGGATTGCATCACAATCTCACATCAGCACCACCTTGGGATGGAAGAGCGTCCCGGCCACCCGGCTGGCGAGGCAGATCAGCTCGGTCTGATCGGCGAAGACTTTTACCCACTTGGAGCGCGACATCTCGGGCAGATTCACACTGCGCCCGGTGCGGATGCGGGCGACGGCCTCCTGGTCGGCAGTGACCGAGGGAATCTCCGGCAATACCCTGCGCGGATGCACCAGCAGCTCACCGATACGCTTATCGGCGGCGCGCTGGCCAATCTCCTCCAGCGTATGCGCTTGCGCGAGGTCGAACTCCGCCGACGCGGTACGA
The DNA here is from genome assembly GCA_963846795.1 of uncultured Acidobacteriaceae bacterium. GTDB lineage: Bacteria > Acidobacteriota > Terriglobia > Terriglobales > Acidobacteriaceae > CAVVDY01. The sequence continues at coordinate 196,976 of CAWJXJ010000003.1, read as the reverse complement.
CGCAAGCTGCCGAGGTGGGCGCCACAGCCGAGCTTCTGCCCCAGATCGTGCGCCAGGCTGCGTACGTAGGTGCCCGACGAGACGTGGCACGAGAAATCGATCTCCTTACCTCGCAGTTCCCTCACCTCAAACTCGAACACCTCGACCGCAACTGCCTTAAGTTCCACCGGCTCATTGCGTCGCGCGAGCTTGTATGCCGGAACCCCCTGTATCTTCTTCGCCGAAAACGGAGGCGGAGTCTGTTGCAGCGGCCCGACAAACTGCCGCACCGCCGCCTGCAATTCCTCAAGTGTTACTTGAGCCTCCTGTTCGGCCCCGACCCGGTCACCATCGGCATCGTAGGTATCAGTCGCGAACCCGAGTCGAATGGTTCCCTCATATCGCTTCTGCGAGCCCGAATAGAACTGGCTCAATCGCGTCATCTTCCCGATGACCAATGGCAGGACGCCGGTCGCCATGGGATCGAGCGTGCCCAGATGCCCAATCGAGCGCTCGCCCAGCAGCTTACGGCAGCGGGCTACGACATCATGCGAGGTCCATCCCTGCGGCTTGTCAACGACCATCACACCATTGAGTGCCATGCTTCTGGTATCGTGTACGTTCAGGAAGAATCGGTCAACAAGCAGTGGTTAGTGGTCAGTGGCCAGTGGCTAGCAAGAAGCCAAAAACAGCTACGACTCAGTGACTTCTCTAACCACCAGCCACTAACCACTAGCCACTTCTTTTATGATCCCCTTGAAAGATGACGCACCGCGCGTCGGCACGCCTTACGTCACCTACACTCTGATCGCGGCGAATACGTTCATCTACCTCCTCGAGCGGTTCATTCTCTTAGGCGGCCCGCAGCAGTTCGAGCGCTTCATCTTTCAGTTTGGAATGGTGCCGGCGCGAATCTCGGTGGTGCTGTTCAACCAGGGATACGTGCCCTGGAACCTGGTGTATCAGCTTGGCGCGCGCTACGTGCCTCCGGCAGCCGCTTTCATACCGGTGCTCACGTCGATGTTCCTGCACGGCTCGTGGCTGCACCTCATCTTCAACATGCTCGCGCTGTGGATCTTCGGCGACAACGTCGAAGACTACGTTGGACACTTTCGCTATCTCATTCTGTATCTGTTGAGCGGACTGGCCGCCGCCGCACTGCACACCTTCTTCAATCTGAGCGCAGTCGTGCCCACCGTCGGCGCATCCGGCGCGATCGCAGGAATCATGGGCGCCTACTTCGTGCTGTATCCGCGCGCCAAGGTGCTGACGCTGGTTCCCTTCTTCTTCGTGTTCTTCGTCTGGCTGCCCGCATGGATCGTGCTGGGCTATTTCTTCATCACCCAGTTCCTGAGCGGCGCAGCCTCATCCATCGTCGCCACCAACGGCGGCTCAACCGGCATTGCTTTCTGGGCGCATGTCGGAGGCTTCCTGGGCGGCATGGGTCTGGTGAAACTCTTCCCTGCCCGGGTGCGTCGGTATCACTACAGCTGAAATTCAGGCGCGAATGAAGTGCCCCGAAAGACATCAGTGGAATCTGTGTGGGCGTCAGGCGTCAGGTCTCAGGTATCAGGTATCAGACGTCGGGAAACGATCCCCCCGTCAGAGTCCCCACTTGAACGACTCGACGGACACCTGAGACCTGATACCTGATACCTGATACCGAATTCGCAGACACAAAAAGACCGGACCACTTTCGCGACCCGGCCTTAAAGACTGCTGACCCGTCTTAGAACAGCTTGCGGCGGATCGCACCAGCCAATCCGAGCACGCCTGTGCCCAGCAGAACCAGCGTACCCGGCTCAGGAACCTCGGTGCCGATTAGCGTGAAAGCCTGATCAGCGCCCAACGGACCGTTCTGACCGAAGTAGCTCTGATATGCCGCTCCATCGCCGCCCGTGCCAGTCGCCCAGCCCCACTGTGGCGGGAAGCTGAGATCGGGAACGACCGACAGCCAGTACTGGATACCCGACAGTCCTCGGTGAATCCCAGACCGCCGATGTCGTAGGTGTAGATGTTGCCGCCGAGCAGCGTCTCGTTGCCATTGCCCGAGATGTGATCGGTGTGCTGCAGGGTGCCCGGTATTCCACCGTTGTCGAAGTACACATTGACGGTCCAGCCGGTGATGGTTCCCGGATTGCCGTTGTAGTAGCCGCCGGTGAACTGAACTTCGTTGACAGTGTAGAGGCCGCCGGGATTGATGTTCCAGTTGTCGTAGGTGGTGGCGAAGTTGCCCAGGCCACCATTCGAGGTGTCGTTCTGCGAGGCGTTCAGGTAGCCGTTGTTATCGTACGCCTGGCTGTAAAGCGTCGTGTCAGCAAATGCCGATGCCGACAGAACGAGCGCAAAAAGGGTGGCTAGCAAAATTGTTTTGCTGCGGCCAAAGTTCATGTTTCCTCCTGTTAGATCGAGCCGTCGTCTGCCGGTGCACCAGTCAGACATACGGAAGTTGGGCGATTGAGTAACACGTCCCGTCACCCACGCACTGGGCGCAGAACAAGCACGGGGAGCAAAGTTATCCCATTTCTGAACTGTTGTCGAGTATCTTCAGGGTTAAAAATATCAACTATAACTGGTTACTAAAGCGATAACAGCGGTCGAGCCTCGCCTAACTCTATCTGACCACTCGCTAAATCGCCGCAATAAGTTGCATTTACTATTGCTTCCGTTGAAATCGTCTTGGGGACATTAGTTACCAAGAGCCAACGCCCACTGAAGCAACGTCGTGGCCGGCAGTCTCCAGCAAGATACTAGTTGATGGCCGACCGGCGGGCGTTATGGGCTCAGCATCTGACGAGGCTCCGCTCAGTACTACCAAAGCACTCCCTCTCTCTTCGAGTCACCCAACTGCGGAAACCAGTTTGTCCTTCGCCTCGGATCCCGCCCGCATGCTTTCCTTGACCTTCTCAGCCTAGTCAGCTTAAATCATTGATTCGGTGTAAGGAGAAGCGAATGCGCATCACCTTTCTCGGTCTTGGAATCATGGGCCGTGCTATGGCCGCCAATCTCGTCAAAGCCGGACACGAGGTTTGTGTCTGGAATCGTACCGCCCGTGCTGCTGTAGACGGAGCGAAAACCGCCGTTTCGCCGGCCGACGCCGCCAAGGAATCGGAAGTGGTGTGGATGTGCGTCGCCGATACGGCTGCAGTCGAACGCGTCATGTTCGGTTCTGATGGAGTGGAACAGTCGCTGCACGAAGGCATGATCGTGGTTGACTCCAGCACCATCTCGCCTTCGGCTACCACTAAGTTTGCCGAGCGCATCGCCGCCAAAGGCGTGCAATGGGTGGACGCGCCGGTAACTGGCTCGAAGATCGGCGCCGAAAATGGCCAGCTCATCTTTATCGTCGGCGGCACCTCGGAGGCAGTCGAGTTCCTTCAGCCGTTGTTCAAGGCGATGGGCAAAAATGTGATTCATATCGGCGGCACCGGCAAGGGGCAATCGGCCAAGCTCTGCATGAATCTGCAGATCGCGCTGATTTACGAGGGCTTCGCTGAAGGCATGACGCTGGCCCGCAAACTCGGCGTCGATCCGCAGAAGATGGTGGAACTGATTCAGGCCTCGATGATCAAGTCCGGTGTGACCGATTACAAGATTCCGTTTGTGCTGCGTCACGACTACTCGCCTAACTTCCCGCTGCGGCTCATGCACAAAGACATTCACCTGCTGCTGGACACGGCGAAAGAAGCTCGGGTGAAGCTGCCTGCGCTGGAGACGGTCGAAGAGATTTACGAGCTCGCCAGCGAAGAAGGCTGGGACAACGAGGATTACGCCGCGACCATCAAGCTGCTGGAAGGCTGGGCAGGAGTGGGAAAGTAGAGCGTAAGGCATTCACCACAGAGGCACGGAGGACACGGAGAAAACGCAGAACGTTTCTTCCTAATCCCTGGGGTCGCGCAGCAGATACGCCGCCGTATTCATCTCTCTCCTGAACAGAGGACGACCAAATCTCTCGCGACTGTTATCTGGTTGTATGTGGTTGCGAAGCAGCTGAGTCGGGACGAATTCGCGCCGTCAGGCGCAGCAGAGTGTCCAGCCCAGCGCTTCAGCGCTGGGAGAGATGGAAAAACTGAACCGGAGTCCCGGAGGGACGCACATCAATTCATGTACATCGGCGGCATTCTGGTAGTTGTTCACGTTGCTGGTGCTTGATCCCGTGATCTGGCAGGTATCGGGTACGGAGCTGCTCTTCCGAAAATCCTAAGGATGCACAAGACTATCTAATTCTCCGTGTCCTCCGTGTCCTCCGTGCCTCCGTGGTGAATGCTTGCCTCCGTGGTGAATACCTACTCTTTCCTTGCCGCCCGGCAGGTTGCAAGTTCCTGCAAAAAACCGAACAGGCCGGAATCGTCGTCATCCTCAATGAGCGAACCGAGAGGTGCTGTGATCAGCAGATGCGGCGCTCGCTTACGAAACTCAACGTGCATCAACTCGCGCGAACGGGCCGCCAGAATACTTTCGATAATCGTGGCTTCGCTTTGCCAATCTTCCCTGGTGGTAATGACCAAAGAACCAAGGCTATAGCAGTCCTGAGACGATAGCGCCTGGCGCGAGGTATACCCACAGCATTTGTGACGCGCGATAACCAGGCTGCTCGACGGCCGATGTGCCAGTTCAGCACGAAAGACGACCTGCTCGCATTGCTTGTGCAGGCGTGCGAGCAGCCACTGCAGCGGCATCTCGCGCGGCGTCAGTTGCACGCTGAGCCAGCTCTCATGAAATCCGGAGGCAAAGCGAAGCTCAACCTCAAAACGCGAGGCCTTGTGCCAGAAGGGTCCCGACACCAGCGCCCGTTCCTTCACCGCCTCCTTAATGCTGTCCATGAGTTTCTCGGCGCGCAGACGGTTCACCTCTCGCCATGCCACGTACCAGCCGGCCATCAGCAAAAGTGCCAGTGCCGCGTCGAAAAGAAGCATGCCCCACATCTGCCGGGTGAGATGCAAAGCAGCGAGTTGTCAGTTGTCAGTTGTCGGTTGTCAGGAACTCGATACCAGCTCCCAGCTATGAGCTCTCAGTTAGAGCTACCGTGTCAGGCGTTGCGTATCAGGTATCAGGTATCGGGTGTCAGGGTTTCAGCCGCGCGATATCAGCTCTCAGCCATGAGCCGTCGCCTCTCAGTTGCATCGTCATCACGAGCTCGCCGCGGCGGGCGACGGATCTGCTCTTGCTTGCGTCGGCAGGATGACGCCAAGGCGACAAGAGTCTCCGTCGCCACGAACGAAAGCCCGTAGGGCGTGTGATGACAGCCCAGGACGGAGCCGTAGGCGGAGTCCTGGGAAGGCTTTGTCACCTGTGCTCAGAGTCGGCTTCAGCCGACGACACGATTTTTCCAGTTGCTCGCGAAAACCAGTTGTGTCGTCCCCGAGGGACTCCGTGGAGTCTTCTGGAAAGCTCACCCAGCGTTCCGCTACGCTGCACGCTGGGCTGTCATCGCACGCCCGTCGGGCTTCGGCTCGTATTGGGGACGTATGTTTCGCCCCTGGCCGCACCGTCGGCAGCCGCAAGCGAGAGCAGGCCCCTCGCCCGCCGCGCGGCGGGCTCGTGATGACAATCTCAACTGGAGCTGGCGGAGCTGCTGGCAGGTGGCTTGGTTCCGACAACTGACAACTGACAACCGACAACTTCTTCTAGACTCTTCCGCTATCCACGACGTACACCTTGTTCGGATTGCCCGGCTCGATGCCCTGCTGCTCAAAGCACGCTTTGATGCGGCGGCGCAGCTCGCGGCTGATCTCGTACTGTTTTCCCGGAAGTGTCTTCACCAGCAGCAGATATTCCACCTCATCGCCGTTGACGCGATCAATGCCAGGTACGTCGGGCTGAGCGACGATCTGGCCTTGAAACTTGGGGTCGTTCGCCACCTCGGTTGCCACTTCCTTCAACAAGCCGATGACCTTATCGCTGTCGGCCTTATAGCTGACGGAGATCTTCATCGCGAGCTGCGTCCAGTCGCGCGTGAGATTGCTGACGATGGTGATCTGGCTGCTCGGAACCGTATGCAGCGTCCCATCCGCGTCGCGCAGCACGGTGCGGCGCAGCGTCATGGTCTCGACCACGCCCTGCACTCCCGCGATCTTCACCGTGTCGCCGATGTCGAACTGGTTCTCCACCAGGATGAAGAATCCGTTAATGAAGTCCTTGACCAGCGTCTGCGCGCCGAAGCCAATCGCCAGGCCGGCGATGCCCGCGCTCGCCAGCAGCGGCTCAACCTTGATGTTGAGCTGGGTCAGAATCTGCATCACCGCAAGGAAGGCGATAAGGAAAACGCCGACGCTGTAGATGATGCTCGACACGGTGCGCAACTGTTGCGCCCGCACTGCCGATGGCAAGACCTGTTTGTCGCCCAGGTCTGCCAGATGTCGCGCTACAACCTTCAGCAGCCGCGCCAGCACGAACGCAACGATGATGATGGCGACGATGCGCGGCGCCTGGTAGCGCAGAAAGTCGAAGCTGTCGGCGCGCCAATCGTCAAAGATGTGAACGATGTCGTGGGGAGCGATGGTGTCGAACAGCGAGCCGAATAAGGCGGGAAATAGCATGAATGGCGCGATTATACAGGTGACAGAGACATCCTCCGAACGGATGGAAGCACCGGCGAATGGGTGGAAGCACCGGCCTTTAGGTGGAAGCACCGTCCTTTAGGTGGAAGCACCGGCGAATGGGTGGAAGCACCGGCCTTTAGGTGGAAGCACCGGCCTTTAGGCCGGTGAAGAAGCGGCAATTTGAACATCGGCTTTAGCCGTGGCTCGCGCGAGGCCTGCAGCTTCCGAGGCTAAAGCCGTGGACAGGTTGGACAGCGGTCACCGGCCTGAAGGCCGGTGCTTCCACCCGAACCGATGTGAGCGTATCTCCCGCTCACTATAATCGTAGCGATCATGAACCTCCCTGTAATCCTTCGCGCCGCGCGCAAAATCTGCGCCGTACTTGTCCTGCTGTTTACGATGACTGCGGTCGTTGCCGACGCCCAATTCACCCAGGCGCCACCGACCCCGCAATTCCCGCCTGCGCCGGGAGCCGAGCAGCAACGCGATAAGGGCCCGCTCGAGCAGCAGGCCGAACGTGATGCCGCAAAGCAACGCAATATCCAGCGCGAGCAGGACATTAAGCGCGACACTGAAAAGTTGCTGGAGTTAGCAACCGAGCTCAAACAGTACGTCGACAAGACCAACGAAAACGTCATCTCGCTCGACGTCATCAAGAAGGCCGACCAGATCGAAAAGCTCGCCAAAAGCGTGAAAGAGAAGATGAAGCAGTGAAGGCAGCAGCTAGCAATTAGCAACTAGCCAAACCCAATCGGGCGTCATCCTGAGCGAGGACCCTGAGCGTAGTCGAAGGGGACGAGTCGAAGGACCTGCCGTTCTGTCAAAACGCACGCCAAAAGAAGAGCTGTTTCCCGACTCATCCATTCCGGCGACCTTTTCTTGAAAGATCGAGAGCCGCTGCTCTCAGTGCTGCTTGCCGCCTGCGTGATTTTCATCCTGAGCGGCCCCTGCTGCTTCGCCGGCCGTGGTGAAGCTGAGGTCGGGCGTCATCACGACGTTGCCCGCGGCATCCTGCGCATAGAGCACATAGTGTACGGTCGCCCCTGCCGGCACTTCCTTCAACGTCGCCACGTGGTGCCGCGCGTCGTCCGGGCCTGCTGAGTAATGTTCCTTGTACCGGCTCACACATGACGTTACCGTCGACTTGTACGAATCCTTCAGCGAGCATTCCGGCTGTTTGCCCGTCTGGTAGTACACCTCTGTGGTCGCCGGTTTGATGGTGTCCCAGGTGAGCGTTACCTGATTTCCATTCATGATGGGAGCAAGCAGTTTCGTATCCTGGCAAAGGGCAGCAGCGTTCTGCGCGGTGAGCCCGCAATTGTATTCGCGGAAAATCAGCGGCGGCACGGTGTCCTTCCACGCGCCTTCATAAGGGTTCTGGCTAGGCAGGAACGTCGCCTTGGGATTTGGTCCGCTACGGTAGCGAACAAAATCAAACGACCATTTATAAGCCTGATTAAACGGCTTCGCGGACCACTCCAGGTCGCCGTTGTCCTTCCAGGTCGCGGCAAACAACGCATCGCCCCATTCGCGTATTTTGTCGTCACCGGTCTTCGACCAGTACCAGGCACAGGCGGGAGCCAGCAGGTTGTTCAGGTCAGACCAGACATCGGTCGAGTTGGGGTCATTCCATTTGTGCGACATGGGTACATCGACCGGGCTGTAACGCAGGGTACCAATGTCGGAGTTCCACCAGTTCTGATTGTTGCCCTCAAACAGGAAATAGAGCGTCTTGCCAATCTCCAGCGGGATCCTCGCGTCCGGCGTGCGCCCCATCTCCGCGTCCAACTCGTACTGCCCGATCAGCGCTTCCATCAACGCACCCAGGACGTAGGGATGGTAGTTCCACGTGGGTGGCGAACTCGCCCCGTCGTACTGCATGAACATATCGAGCAGCGCCAGCCCAACATCGGTTGCCTTACCGCTCAACTGCCACGGCCCGTGCGCACCGCTGGCTTCATTGGCGATCTGCGAGTCCCACGTGTAAGAGAACCATCTCATACCAGCCGGATTGAGGGTGGCGTAATGTCCCTTGAACGTACCCCAGGCGTCGGTGGTGTGAGCCAAAGCCGCAGCAGCCGTCGGGTCATGCGTCCGCGCATAATACATTCCTGTGCCAAACAGGTGTTGGTTAGGCTCGTTCAATTGCGTGCCCAGCGAGCGGGCCAACCAATTGTCGTAGGGGTAGAGGACCATTTGCGCGCAGTGCTGCCAATGTTCCTTGCGGGCTTCGTCGTGATACCCCGGCATCCCCGGCGTGTTGAATTGATAATCGGCTATCTGCATGTAGACGCGACCGCCGTCATAGTTGTAGGGCTTCTGCGTATCGAACTGGCCCGCGGAGTTGAAGTTGCCCACCAGCGAATAATTCGGCCCCAACAATGGACCGTATTCCAGCGACGGAAGCGGAGTTCTGCTGACCGATTGCATGCACCAGTATTCGCCGCCATGATCGTCTGAGGTCATGGTCTTCTGCCACATACCCAGCTTGGGAATCTCGGGAAAAGAAGCCGGCGGTTTGGCGCTGAATGCCGCAGGCGGGTACACGGTGAACGGCCAGTCCACCACAATATCGCTGCCTACTTGCTTCGTCGTCCCGTCCCAGCCGTTATACATTCTCAACACCAGGAGCAAGTTGTAATCGGTCCCCGGAGCGGCATCCGATGGCACGCGAACACGAATCATGCCATCCTCTGAGTTCATCGACATCGGAGTGGCCAGGTGGTTGTAGGCCGCGGGCGCCAGGGCGTAATCCTTGCCTGCATTCGTTCCGTTTGCCACGGTCAGGAACGTTCCATCCCATCCCGCGCCCGGATTGAAGCTGGGAGCCAACTTCCGTGCCAGCATCCGAACTTTCCAATCCGTGCTCACGTCGCCCTTCGTAACCTTGTACGAGACCAGCGTGAGGGTGTTACCCGCTTGCGCTCCGCCTCCACCGGCAAGCAGGCGAATCGACGGAATCATGTAGAGGTCATGGCCGGGATAAACGTGCTTCTGGCCTATCGGGACCATGGAAACGCGCAGCGCAGCCGTCGTGTCGAGCGCCGTGGTATGAAAATTATTTAGCGAGTAGTAGGCGTTGGTAGTCGGTCCACCTGAGCTCGACCATTTGCCGTCGGAAGTTTTCTCGGTTGCGACGTAGTAATCGTAGCTGCCGATATTGCCCATGCTTGACAGCGAGTTGTAGGGCACCAGCCCGGTCAGGGTGACGCTGTGCGAGGTCACACTATCGTTTTGTCCGGTCTTTACCGCTATACCGTCACTGTGAAAACCCCAATAGACCCAGCTCGATCCCGGATGCTTACTGGTCCAGGTTATGGTCGCTGTAGTGGGGGTGACGCTCACATTCAGGTTGGAAATTTCGCCAGGATCGATGTCGCAAAACGCCGGAAGGGCATACAACAAGATCAGCAATATCGCGCTTCTCAAAATTCTCATGCGGCAAGACACTGTCTTTGTATTTTCACATCTGTTCATGGGGCTTAGTTGGTTTTGAAAGGGCACGCCTTCACAGGCTGCGGAAAAACTCTGCAGGGCGCCGTTTTGAAGGGGCGCAGCTTTAGCTGCGCCATAAAAGTCCTGTGTTTTTGTCATCCCGAACCTCTTTAGAGGTGAGGGATCTGCTGTTTTTTCCACTGCGACGAATTTTTCAGCGGCCTCTTCAGGCGTGCCGCATTTGGAGAATAACGCCTCGGTTTCAGCCGCTGAGGGAACCCTCCCCTCCGCGCCTACAGGCGGGATCGATCTGCGCCTCGGGACGGCACGGCTCAAAGCCGTGCCCTTTCAAAGCCGACCCACTGCAATTCTGGAACAGCCCTAATTTCCGCGAACATAAACGCCTTCACACCGGCGCGACCTCTGGGTACTCGACCGTCCTCTTGGGCATGAGCGCCATAAAGCCGGTCAGCCATGCTTCAAACTCACGGTCTGAAATTCCAGACTGATCCAAAAGTCGTGGCAACAACAGCGGGTTGCTTTGTTGAGAGGCGTAGTCCTGATGGCAAGTTGTGGCCGACTCGACGCCCGCTTCCCGCAGCCACGTCAGGAAATTCGGCTGATTGGCGCCGCTGGGATAACAGAAGTGGATCAGATTCTTGTTCCCAGTCAACTCGGTGATGTACTGCCGGTTCTGTTGAATCTCTTGTACAAACGAGCTCCGCTCCGCCGGTGTCTGGTGGCGATGGGTGTGGAGTTGAATGTCGACGCCGCCTGCTGCCGTTTCAGCCACCTCTTCAGGGTTCATGAGATGAAACAGGCGATGGGAAGTCAGTTCTGAGTAATCGAAGCCGATCACATCGGCGAACTCTGCCACCAGATCATCTCTCTCGTGATCGGAAAGACCTCTGGCCCGGACGTGATCTTGAATGCTCCGCAGTACGCGGGTTCGGTCTTCCTCGGTGCGGAAATTCAGCACCTGCGGCAAGAACGCGAGGCGATGGCCTTCAATGCGCTGCTCGCGCTGTTTCCACATCATGTGCCTGAGCGCGAAGTGATAGACCGGGCGGTTATTGAAGCAGTAATAGGTGCTGAGATAGACGGTGGCTGGAAATCCGAACTTGCGCAGCGCCGGGTATGCATTGACGTAAAAGTCGGCCCAGCCATCATCGAAAGTGATGGCTACGGCGCGTGGAGGAAGCGTGCCACTTTGCAACCTGCGAAGCCCGTCGCCGAGATCGAGAACGTTGGCGCGAAAATCTTTCAGGGTCGCCAGCCGGCGCTCGAAGATCTCCGCCGGCAGAAACATTGCCGGGTGCGAATCGTGCTCTGCTCCCATGGCAATGCCGTGGTAACAAAGAATCAGCAGCCGGCGCGACCGCCATCCACTGCTTGCGACCGCAGAAAACAGGCCCAGACCCCTGGTTTCGAACAGCGACGCCTTCGCTGCCTTAAAAAGACCGTTCACACTCTCGCCCTGGATTCCAATTCGCGCCTTGTTCCGGCATCGCGAAGCGTCGCAATGCTTCTGTTTTCGCAGCCCTGGAGCACTTTCATGATTGCTGTACACCGAATGGGTGGAGTACGCCTTCAGGCGTACACAGGTCGCTTCATTATGCAATCGGCTTCAGCCGCTGAGGTGCATCCAGCAACGAGTTACCTCAGCGGCTAAAGCCCGTCTCTCTTTTTGAGTTAGCCGTCTTGCACGCCTAAAGGCGCGCTCCACCCTGTATACACCAACTCTCAATTTGCTCCTGAAGCGCCTCAAAAGTTTATCGTATCTGATGTTGGACGGGTTGGGAGCGCCTCTGGAAGCGTATAGAATCCATCTCATGACGAGTCTTGGCGAGCGTTACCATGCCTCCCCAATCTCGGTAGCCGCATGATTGCAGCCAGCGAAGTGCGCGACCGGCTGGCGCTTGCTTATGAGTCCTGCCAACGCGCGTTGCAGGAGCCTCCCTTTCCGCAGATCATCGCTCGTCTGGGTGACCACGCCAACCCGGCCACAGCCTTCCAGCTTCTCACGCAAGTCACCCTGGGCAGCAGCCCAGGTGGGTTGTCAGCACTCTGCGCCTCCCTGGAACTGCACCCAGAAGACCACGCCGTCGAACGCGCGCTGCTGATGCTGGCTTCGCAACACGCCAGCACTCAAGTTCCCGCGCTGCCTGTCTCCGAGCGTGTGAAAGAACTTTTCGCCGAGGAGTTCGAATTCTTCGCTAACCCGGGCCCGGCGTGGATACCCCAGATGGGCAGCGACAACGTTCGCTTCCGCGAGATGGCGCTGCTTGCGACCTTGCGCCGCTTCCCGGCCGGCCAATTCCAGTGGGAGCCGGACGGAGTGCCCCGATCCTGGCTATGGAAGACCCCGACCTCGGTGAAACTACTGCGTTATGTCCTCTTCAAGATGGGTGGTTTTTCCCCAACCTGGGAGTTCCATACCAACGCGCGCCGCAAGAACAAGGGGATCCTGACCGAGAAACAGGCGTGCCTGTCTTTTTACCGCGGCGCCAGGTCGATGGAGAAACAGCCTGAGGTAAGGGCGTTCATGTCGACAGCATGGTTCTACAGTGAAAGCGCAGCACAGGTAAGTCCTCACCTCGCGTGGCTCCGAACCTTGCCGCAAAGCGGCGGAGCGCAGATATTCGAACTCGACCCAGCGCCCGAAGACTCCGGTTTCCTGGTAGGCAGCGTGGAACGCCGCAAAGCCTACGAGGAGGGCCGCTATCGTCCACGCATCGCTTGCGTACTCTGGGCGCGCAAAGACTTTATCGCCTGGGCGAACCGGCATCCGGAATACGATCTCTAGATTTCGAAACACTTTACATCTGCTGCTGTATCGGACCGGGTGCGCCATTCCGGCTTCGTTTGCCGGGGTGGGGGTGTTCGTTGCGCAAGAAGAAAAGCCCCACCCGGCCAAATTCAGGCCGAATGGGGCACCCAGCTTTTGACAAATTGCGAGTTGCTTCGTTACCGCGCTACAGTTTCCAGCTCGATGGTCTTTCCCGGCTTCGTCGATTCCGTCTTCACAATTCTCATTCCGTAGAACGAGCGATACACAAAGACGAACGAGATGGCGAAGAACACAATCGCCAGGATGTGACTGAACGCAGCCCCGTTGCTCCGGGTTAGCTGCACCGCCAGTTCCACCGCCAGCAATCCGAACAGCGTGGTGAACTTGATGATCGGATTCATGGCCACCGACGAGGTGTCCTTGTAAGGATCGCCGACCGTGTCGCCGACGACCGTCGCGTCATGCAGAGCAGTTCCCTTCTGCTTCAACTCGACCTCGACGATCTTCTTCGCGTTGTCCCACGCGCCGCCGGCGTTGGCCATGAACATGGCCTGGTACAAGCCGGAAATCGCGATCGCAATCAGGTACCCGATGAAGAAGAACGGCTCCACGAAGGCGAAGGACAGGGTGACGAAGAAGACTGCCAGGAAGATGTTGAACATGCCCTTCTGCGCGTACTTGGTGCAGATCTCCACTACCTTCTTGCTGTCTTCGACCGAAGCTTTCTCCACCCCTTCGAGCCGGATGTTCGCCTTGATGAACTCGACCGCGCGATAGGCGCCGGTGGTCACCGCCTGCATCGACGCTCCGGTGAACCAGTAGATGATGGCGCCGCCGCTGATCAATCCCAGCACAAAGGGAGCGTGCAGCAGCGACAGCTTGTTGACGTCCTCCGTCAGGCCGTGCGTCAGGGCCATGATGATGGAAAAAATCATGGTGGTGGCGCCGACCACGGCAGTTCCAATCAACACCGGCTTGGCAGTGGCCTTGAAGGTGTTGCCGGCCCCGTCGTTTTCTTCCAGCAGGTGCTTGGCACGTTCGAAGTTGACGTTGATCTTGTAATCCCGTTGCAGTTCGCCCTGAATGTTGGGCACAAGCTCAATCAGCGACAGCTCATACACCGATTGCGCATTGTCGGTAACCGGTCCGTAGGAATCGACCGCGATCGTCACCGGTCCCATGCCCAGGAAGCCGAAGGCGACGAGGCCAAAGGCGAACACCGCCGGAGCCAGCATTATTGGAACGCCCCCCACTACGGCGCCCAAGCCCAGAGTGCTGACGTAGTAGCCAATACTCATCAGCCCCACAATGGTGAATCCCAGGTAGTAGCAGGAGAAATTGCCAGCCACCAAACCCGACAGAATGTCGAGTGAAGCGCCGCCCTCTTCCGCCGAAGTCACAACTTCCTTCACGTGTCCTGAGCTGACGGAGGTGAACACCTTCACTAATTCGGGTATGACGGCTCCTGCCAAGGTTCCGCAGGAGATGATGGTCGCCAGCTTCCACCACTGCGTATTGTCCCCGCCAAGTTCAGGAATGATCACCCTTGAGACGATGTAGGTGAGTATGATGGACACGATCGAGGTGAACCAGACCAGCGAGGTGAGCGGCGCCTCGAAGTTCATTTCGTCGGAATCGCCATAGCGCGCCTTGGCCATGGTTTCATTCAGGAAGTACGCCACGGAGCTGGATACCAGCATCATGACGCGCATGACGAAGATCCAAACCAGCAACTGTACCTGAATCCGAGGATCGCGCACCGCCAGCAGGATGAAGGTAATCAGCGCGACGCCGGTAACGCCGTAAGTTTCGAAACCGTCGGCGCTGGGTCCAACCGAGTCGCCGGCGTTGTCGCCCGTGCAATCGGCAATAACGCCCGGGTTGCGGGCATCGTCTTCCTTGATCTTGAAGACGATCTTCATCAGGTCGGAGCCAATGTCGGCAATCTTGGTGAAAATGCCGCCGGCGATACGCAACGCGGCCGCGCCCAGCGACTCGCCGATAGCGAAGCCGATGAAGCACTGGCCGGCGTAATCCGCCGGAACGAACAGCAGAATGCAAAGCATGATGAGCAACTCGACCGAGATAAGCATCATGCCGATCGACATGCCGGCGCGCAGCGGAATGGAATAGCACGGGTACGGCTTGCCCCGCAGACTGGCAAAGGCGGTGCGCGAATTGGCGAAGGTGTTCACCCGGATGCCGAACCACGCCACCCCGTAGCTGCCGCAAATTCCAATCACGCTGAACAGCAGGATGATGGGCAGGGTGACCGCGACCGGCTTGCCGGGCACCGGAGCCAGCCATCCAAAGTAGGCCAGAATGATGACGGCAATAAACAGCCAGAGAATCAGGATGAATTTGCCCTGGGTCTCGAGATAGGTTTTGCAAGTCTCGTAGATCAGCTCGGAGATCTCGCGCATGGAGCGGTGCACCGGCAGATTCTTGAGCTGCATGTAAATCGTCATCCCAAACAGCAGTCCGAAGAAGCAGAAGGCGATGCCGATGAGCAGCAGGTTATGCCCGTTCATCCCCAGGAAGTTGACCGAGGAGAGATTAGGTAAGCGGAGCGACGCCTCGCCTGCAGCTTCGCTGCTGGGTTGCGCAAAAGCCGAAACGTTCAGTAAAAGAAGCGATGCCAGAGCGGTGATAACGCTGGCCGGACGTTGCCGGAGCCGCATCTGCCGCGCGGCGGAAAGCCATGTATGCATACGAGTTCTCCAATGGGGCAGGGAGCGCCCATGTGTGATGGATGATTGCTGGTTCGCCGTTCCACGATTCTCCGCAGAGTAGCGTTCATAAGATTCTGGTACCACCGGCAGGATGGGCTCGCGCACTTATCTTGCTCAGTCGAAACGCAAGACCTGCGCACCTGCTGGAATCCCGAGAACACGCTTCCACTTCAAGACAGGAAGTGTTGAGGTTTGGCCGCGCCGGGAAAAATACCCGTGCCGGGCGACTCTCTGCCCAGCCTACGAGGATTTTACAGAGCGTTTTTTTATAACATTTTGAGGGAAAGCGGGTCAATTACAACCGTCACAAGACCGTGTGTTATGAAAACGCTCTCTCGTCAAGAGCTGCCGATTGTCGCGCAATGGCGTGTCCTGTAAAGTGCTTCGGTGTCTACATTGAAGCTGTGGCCCGGCACCCTATGACAGCAAGAGACAAGATCAGGGAGCTGCTCGCGCTCGCCGACATCGAGCTCAACGGGCCCGATCCCTGGGACCTGCAGGTTCACGACCAGCGCTTCTATCAGCGCGCGCTCGGGCACGGCTCGGTTGGCGTAGGCGAGTCGTACATGGACGGCTGGTGGGACGCGGCCGATCTGAATGAATTCTTCTATCGTCTGCATCGTGCCGATCTCGCCAGGCAGCTCCGCACTCTCGATATACTTTGGCTGAGCGTGAAAAGCGCTCTCTTCAATCTGCAGAAGCAATCCAGCGCCACCCAGGTAGCGCGGCAGCACTATGACATCGGCAACGACTTATATCGGGTGATGCTCGATAAAAATATGCAGTACACCTGCGCCTACTGGAAAAACACTGACAATCTGGAGCACGCGCAGGAGAACAAGCTGCACCTGGTTTGCCGCAAGCTGCACCTCGAGTCTGGCATGAGGGTGCTGGAGCTGGGCGGCGGATTTTGCGGACTGGCGCGCTTCATGGCCAAGGAGTACGGCTGCGACGTGGTGACTTACAACATCTCCAAAGAGCAGGTCGCCTTCGGCCGCGAATGGTGTGCCGACCTGCCGGTGCGCATCGAGAAGAAAGATTATCGCGATGCCATCCACGAGAAAGGCCAGTTCGATCGGGTGGCTGCCGTCGGCCTGTGCGAGCACATCGGGTATCGCAACTACCTGCCATTCCTGAAGCTGGCGCGCGCCAAGCTGAAAGACACTGGCTTGTTTCTGCTGCATACCATCGGCGGCAATCGCTCAAAAACTTCGACCGATCCCTGGGTGGACAAATACATTTTCCCCAACGGGATGGTTCCTTCCATCGCGCAACTGGGACGCGCCATGGAAAACCTGTTCGTCGTGGAAGACTGGCACAACTTTGGCCCGGATTATGCCAAGACGCTGATGGCCTGGTGGAAGAACTTCGAGACGCGCTATTGCACGCTCGACAAGCAGCGTTACGATCAGCGCTTCTTTCGCATGTGGAAGCTGTACCTGATGATGTCGGCGGGCGGCTTCCGCTCCCGGCGCATGCAGTTGTGGCAGGTGGTGCTGAGCAAGGGAGACATTCCTTGCTACGAGCCGGTGCGGTGAGGCAGTTGTCGGTTGTCAGTTGTCGGTTGATAGTGGATAGAGCTCCGCTCCCTTTCAATTGTCATCTTGAGCGTAGCGAAGGACCTGCTCTCGCGTGCTGAGCCGAGAGTTATCACTTCGTGATAGGCGGCGGCCCAATACGTGAACAGCCCGAAGGGCGCGATGGTGCGAGCCCGGGGTGAAGTCCGCCGCGGCGGACGGAACCCCGGGTTAGCTGTTAGAGAGTCTTCTGAGCCGCGGAGCGGCGGCATAGAAATGTGGCGCCGCTGACGCGGTTCAGGGAGTTCGAAATGCATGGTTCCCGCCGCTCACGCGGCGGTCTCACACCATCCCGCCCTGCGGGCTGTGGCCATTTGGTGCACGGGCGGTTGTCGCCAACGTAGAATTCCTGCACGAAGAAATACATCCGAAACGACTGCTCTCATGACTTCACCCTCCGTCGGGACGGACGCTAACTACGACGCGCACAACCAGCGCCGCGACAAGTTCAGTCGCGAGCTACGGCAATCCGACCAATCGCAGCTCATCGGTCTGAACAAAACCACCTCCAACCTGTTTCGCGCGCGGGCTCAGAACTCCAAACGCCGCATCGACGTTCGCGCATTCAATCACGTTTTGTCGGTCGATCCCGATGCGCTCGTCGCGGATGTTGAGGGCATGACCAGCTACGAAGACCTGGTTGATGCAACTCTCAGGCACCATCTGCTGCCCACCGTTGTTCCTCAACTCAAGACCATCACCCTCGGCGGAGCGGTCAGCGGGTTGGGCATCGAATCGTCGTCGTTCAAGTATGGGCTGGTGCATGAGACGGTCGAGGAAATGGAGATATCTCCTGGCCGACGGCTCGACCGTCAGATGCTCGCCAACGCAGAATCGCGACCTGTTCTATGGATTACCAAACTCCTATGGAACATTGGGTTACGCCATCAGAATCAAAGTAAAGCTTGTACCCACCAAGAAGTACATCCGGCTGGTGCATCGCTGTTATAGCGACCTGACGAAATTAATGGCCGAGCTTGTTGCCACCTGTGCTCGAGCGGCACTTCGATTTTGTCGATGGCGTGGTCTTCAACCGCGGCGAGTCGTACATCACCACCGGCGAGTTTGTCGACTACGCGCCCTACGCCAGCGACTACACCTACCTGAAGATTTACTACCGCTCCATCCGCAAGCGCGAGCTCGACTACCTGACAGTGAAGGACTACATCTGGCGCTGGGACACGGACTGGTTCTGGTGCTCGAAAGTCTTTCACGCGCAGAACCCGATCGTACGGGCGTTGGCCGGACGACGGTTTCTAAACTCACGAACCTATCAGAGCATCATGCGCTGGTCGCGCAAGCTGCCGCTGAAGTCGAATGCCGAGTCCGTCATTCAGGACGTCGATATCCCTATCGAGCATGCGCCGGAATTTGCGGATTTCCTGCTGCGCGAAGTCGGCATCCTGCCCATCTGGCTGTGTCCGTTCAAGGCGTACGATCCCGCCGCGCGATTCACGTTATGCCCGGTTGATCCGCACAAGCTGTATGTGAATTTCGGATTTTGGGACATGCTTCCCAGCGCCGGTGTGGACGGCTTCTACAACCGCAAGATCGAGCGGATGGCGCTGCACCTGCGCGGAGTGAAGGGACTGTATTCCAGCTCCTACTACGACGAAGAAACGTTCTGGAATATCTACGACCGGGAGAGCTACCAGGCACTGAAGGAGAAGTACGACTCGAACCGGCGTTTTCGCGATCTGTACCAGAAGACGGTGCTGAAGATGTAGATTGACGAAGGACGCTCGCCCAACGAGGTCCGCGTCAGGGGACGATTTTAATCGTGCCGATCAGGCGCCCCATACATTGTCATCCACGAGAAGACTTCAGTCGTCGAGGGATTTGTTCTGGTGTCGTCCCTGAAGGGACTCGCAGGTTTGAAAATTAAATTTTCGGCACGACCAAGGTCGTGCCCTGACGCGAATTTTTGCTTGCCCCTAGACGTGCCGCCGCTTAATCAGGCCTTCGCGTTGTAGAGAGTCCTCGATACCTTCCCAAACCCGCGGGCTGGGATTTTCCATGGGGACCAGCAGTTTGGCGCATTCGGCGATGTATTTAAGATCGGCCACCAGATCGGAGCAAACGTGGCACGTTTCCAGGTGCTGTTGCTGCTCCGGAGTTCCGCCGCCGTCGATGATGTATGGCAATTCTTTCTGAAACTCGGCGCAAGTCATCTCTTCTCTCCCACCAGATTCTCCGCGATCGTGCCCTGTGCCGCCGCGTACTGTCCGGTGGCTGGCCTTCTCTGTCCCTTGGCTACTTCGCATGAATCCTTCACTTTGCTGAACCTTGCCTTCGCGCATCCCTCTCGGCCCGGCTCAATTTCAACAGGTCGCGCAGCTTCATGCGGGCCTTGTGGAGCTGCGATTTGCTATTGCCGATGGAACAGCCCATCATCTCGGCAATCTCATTGTGTTCATATCCTTCAACATCGTGCAATACAAAGATGATGCGATATCCAGGCGGAAGGCTTTCGATAGCGCGCTCCAGGTTGACGCGATCGATAGAGCCGGCGAGCACGTTGTCGCGCGCCCCAATGTCCTTCTTGGGACCGTCTTCCTGCTGCGGTTCCATGGTCTCCTCCAACGAAACTTCTGGGAGCCCCTTCTTGCGCAGGTGCATGAGAACAACGTTGACCGACAGCCGGTGCAACCAGGTCGAGAAAGCCGATTCGCCCCGAAACGTCCCTATCTTGCGGTAAAGCTGCAAGAAGGCTTCTTGTGTGAGGTCTTCCGCCTCGGCGGTGTTGCCAGTCATGCGCAAAGTTAATGAATACACACGACGCTTGTGCATGCCATAGAGCATCTCGAAGCACTCGGCGTCGCCTTCTTTGGCGCGCGCGATGGCCTCAGCCTCGGTTACGCCGGGAGCCACAATTTTTTTTGCTGTCGTCAATTTTCCTGGTCCGAACTCAAAGCTTTGGATGCATTGAGAGCTGCTGATAGTTGCCTGAAGCTGTTATTTGTTACCAAGCAAGTGGTACCGTAGCAGGGTTTTGTGCGGGATGCGAGTAGATGTAAGGGCATTGTCTCAGCAGAAACGGATGCAGATCACAGGCCTTTCCTTTTCTGCGGAAGATCGCTGCTGCCGCTGCGAGGTCGAAAGTCCGAGGGCAATTTTGCAATCACATCAAGCGCGCGTGCAGGCGATCTCTTCAGTGCCACTTTATCGAACGCATTCTTCCACGCCGCTTCGGCCGCTCTCTTGAGCACAGCCTTCGTCGCTTTGGGCAGATTCACGATGGTCGAGCCCTTCTGTCCCCACTTCCCTGCCGCCGGCGCGAACAGCTGCGGATGGTCGTGCACGAACTCGGCCTGCTGCTCCGGCGTGAGTTGCACCATGCCGCGCGTCTGGTCGGGATAGCCGAGGGTTGCGAAGATCTTCCCGCCTACGCGGAAGTCGGGATGCCCGTGATGCGCGCGCTCCTCGGTGTCTGGGAAGCTGAGTACGAGTTTGCGAAATTGGTCGGCTGTCATG
Source organism: uncultured Acidobacteriaceae bacterium (assembly GCA_963846795.1). Lineage (GTDB taxonomy): Bacteria > Acidobacteriota > Terriglobia > Terriglobales > Acidobacteriaceae > CAVVDY01. Next base: position 176,446 of record CAWJXJ010000003.1, on the reverse strand, counting down.
AAGCTTCTTCCTTACGAGATTGTCATCCTTTACGCGATTGTCATCACGAACGAAGAGAGGGATCCGTTCTCGCTTGTTGCTCCGAATTGGCTTTCTTTGGCGATTTCCTTGCAAATCAGGGAAGAACAGGTCCCTCGCCCGCCGCAGCGGGCTCGTGATGACAAACCTGGATTGTTATTCGATTTACCCCTTCAGTGCGCTCCCGCTTTCATGCGCCGCTCGATCTCTTCATCCGAGACGTCCTCTACATGCGTCGATATCCACCATTGATTGCCTTGCGAATCTGCTACTCCGCCGCTGCGATCGCCATAGGCCTGGGTTGCCATCTCGCGAACCACCGTTGCTCCCGCATCGACCGCCTTCTTGTAGACGGCGTCGCAATCGGGCACATAGAGCACGAGCATCCCCGGCCGCGACTTCCACTGATCGCGGGACTGTCCGATCATGATCGGCGAATCGCCGATCTTCGCTTCGGCGTGCCTGACGTTGCCCTCCTCATCCTTCATGCAGTACGTGACTTTGGCGTCGAAGGCCTTTTCGATAAAGTTAATCAAAGCGCTCGCATCGTCCACGGTCAGATACGGAACTACGGTGTGAAAACCTTCAGGTATTGGTTTAACGGCCATTGCTGTTCTCCTCTTTGGAATTCGGCTCTTGGCTTTTGGCCTCGGTCTGCGCCGACAGCCAAGTCAATGATCACGATTTTGACCCCAAAACCTTTCCGGCGTCTTGTAAAAATCTGACTTAATCGAGGATGGGCACGTGGTTCAGGTGGGGTGTGCGGTGCGCCAGGTAGGCAGCGGGCGTGAGTCCGCAGAAGCCGCGGAAATCGTGCACGAAGTGTGGCTGATCGTAATACCCGCAACGCAGTGCCAGGTCGGCCCAGTCAACCGAACTCTGATTCGAGATCGACCCAATCACCTGCTGAAAGCGCCGCACGCGCAGGAATCGTTTCGGCGTGAGGCCAACTTCATCTGCGAAGAGCTGGTTGAAGTGGCGCTGGCTGTAGCCGATGCGGTCGAGCACCCTCGACAGCGGCTGAGTTAGAGCACCGTGTAAAAACTGCTGCGTCGCGTACTCCACTGCGGGATGCTTCTCTAAACTCCTCGCAAGATGCGAGAGCAGCCACTGCTCAGCAGCGGTGAACATCTGTGGCGGGCCGGCACATTCGAGCAATCGCTCGCGCAAACTGCGTGCAGCGGCACCGAATACATCATCCAGCGGGATGCACAAATCGCGCAGCTCGCCGGCCGGCATCCGCAGGAATGGGAATCCTCCGCCCGGTTTGAACTGAATCCCCAGGGTTGTCACCATGTCGGCGGTTTCAAGAACCATGGGCGATGACCGCGGTCCGCAGATCACCTGCCCGGCAGCGTCCGATACCGGAGCAGAATTCCCTGGCCGCGGCTTCAACAGACTGCGCTCTTCAATACTGAAGGCGATGGTCATGCAGCCGTCGGGCAGAATGCGCTCGTGGGCGTGCGGCTGGATGTAGCCATCCCAGTACCACATGACGGAGACGAACTCTGACAATGGCGGAGTAGGAATGTAATGCGCGGCAATCATGAAACGGCCAAGTGGCGCTTATTGTACTGCGAATCGTGAGCTGGTGTTCGCCATTCGCTCTTCGCTGCTCGCCGGATTGCGGTGTTTCGCGAAGCTCCGGCGAAGAGCGAATGGCGAATGGCGAATAGCGGATCCCTAGTGCGCCAGCGAACCGCCTTTGGCTTTGCGCACCTTGACCATGGTGAAGGCGACGGGAGCGCACAAGAAACACAGCGCCGCCAGATACCGAAAGTCGTCAACGAACGACCACAAGGCCGACTGCCCTTCCAGCATGCGATTCAGAATGCCCTCGGCCTGTCGCATCGCAGTTACCGGATCGGCATGTTGCGAGAGGTAAGCGGTGAGTGCGTTCAACTGGTCCTGAAATGCGTGACTGTAGGGCGCGAGGTTATGCACCATCTCATCGCGATGCACCTGCTCATGGCGCGCCAGTAGCGTGTTGACGACCGAAATTCCGATGCTCCCGCCAACGTTGCGCATCAGGTTGTAGAGCCCGCTGGCATTGCCGATCTCCTCGTTGCGCAACGTGCCCATGGTCGAGGTCGCCAGCGGGACAAAGATCAGGCTCAGGCAGGCTCCGCTCAGAATGATGGGCCAGAACAGCGACCAAGGTCCGATGTCGAGCGTCGATCGACCCATCCAAAGCGTACATACCCCCATGCCAATAAAGCCGGAGCACACCAAATACCGGTTATCGACTTTGCCGGTGAGGATGCCGATCACGGGCATGAAGAACAGTGAGCCCAGTCCTCGAGGCGCAACGGCAATGCCCGCAGCCAGCGCCGTGTAGCCCAGCAGTTCCTGAAAGAATAATGGCAAGAGAGTTATCAGGCCATATACAACTCCGCCGAAGAGAAAGATGAGGACGCAGCCCATCAGAAAGTTGCGATTGCGGAAGATGCGCAAATCCACCAGCGGCTTATCGTGCGTGAGCTCGCGCCAGAGGAATGCCACCAGCGCGACGACCAGAATTACGACCGCCCAGCGAATCCAGGCCGCGCCGAACCAGTCGTCTTCCTGACCCTTGTCGAGGATGATCTGCAACGCGCCCAGCCAGACGGCAAGCATGCCGAGACCCCAGACATCAAGCTTTCCCGCCCTGGCATTCTTGATGTAAGGCGGATCTTCGACGAAGCGCGCGATCAGCAGAATCGCCAGGATGCCAACCGGGATGTTGATGTAGAACGCCCAGCGCCAGGAGTAGTTTTCTGTCAGCCAGCCGCCAAGGGTTGGCCCGAGCACTGGAGCCACAACCACACCGAGGGCGAAAACCGACATCGCCTGGCCGCGCTTTTCCGGTGGGAAGCTCTCCAGCAGAATCGCCTGTGATAGCGGCTGAAGTGCGCCGCCGCCGGCGCCTTGCAAAGCGCGCGCCAGCAGGATCAACCCCAGGCTGCTCGCCGCTCCGCAGAAGAACGACGACGCGGTGAAGATCATGATGCAGACGATGAGGAAGCGCTTGCGTCCGAACTTCAGCGAGAACCAACTGCTGGCGGGAAGGATGATTGCGTTGGCCACCAGGTAACTAGTCAGTACCCAGGTGGCTTCATCGTTGGTAGCCGAGACGCTGCCGGCGATATAGGGCAGCGCAACCGCGGCGATGGAAGTGTCGAGCACTTCCATGAACGTGGCCAGCATCACCGCAACGGCGATGATCCAGGGGTTTGTCTCGGGCCGCGAGACAGTTATCCCCCCAACGGTTTCTGCGCTAGCTGCCAATTCCCTCTACCCCTTCGAGTTGTAGAAGCTTACACGGAAGGCGGGACGAACGCCAAGATGAGGCCATCGGCGCGTCCGCAACCCTGAGATGCGGTTAGATGATGGAGACCGCGGGTTGGAATGCCAGATTACGGCGGGAAGTTGCAAATTCACAGGAGTGAACCTAGCGCAGCAGATGCAGCGCGCGCATCGTGGTCAGAAAGTCGGGCAGCAGATCGCCTGCCCCGTGGACGATGGCGATCAATGCGAAGTTGCGGGTGCGCGACCACAGCACGCCGAACACAAATCCCGCGGTCGAGGTAATGACGATTGAATAGCCGACGGCCATCCGCAGTGGCGGATGCGGCGGCAAGCCTTCCTGCGTAATGCCGGTGCGCAGATAGAGACCGGGAGCGTGCATCAGACCGAACACTAGCGAGGCGATCACGATGCCGCCAAGCTCCGACTTCAGCAAAGAAGCCAAACGCGATTGCAGCAGGACGCGAAAGAAGAATTCTTCGCCCACTCCGGTTGATGCTATAGGGGTCCTTCGACTGCGCTCAGGATGACAGCAAGAAAGAAGAGCAGATGCCTCGCCCGCCGCGGCGGGCTCGTGATGACAATGCTGTTTGATTTACATTGAAACCATGCGCTTGCAAATTAATGGCGACGAGAAAGAGTTTGCCGACAGGCTGACGCTGGCCGACCTGGTCGCGCAACTCGGCATGAAGGCCGACCGCGTGGCCGTGGAGTTGAACCGCGAGATTGTTTCCCGCGCGCAATGGGATGAGACTTCCCTGCACGACGGCGACAAGCTGGAGATCGTGCATTTCGTGGGCGGGGGATGAGAGGCGGCAATCTTTGCGACACCTCGCATCATGGCACTGTATTTATGTTTATTAAGTTCGAATGTATGAAATAGTTAGATGGTTTATTAATTAATATATTTCTAGGTTTCGATACCGCGCATATGTCACGAAGAGAGTACGAAGGGGCGGCGCGCAAGTCGTTTATTGTCAATCAGTTGCCGATTTGGGAAATTTCCTAGTAGCGACACCTCTGACCGTGAGTCGGAATTGTAAGATTTACATGTCAACTAGGAGAAATGCAACAATTCCTCGCAGGCCATTGAGCAGCAAGGAAATATAAATTTCCCCTGCAGTAAAGAAATCCGGCCGAAACTGCTATAGTGGAATTAGAGAGTCAGACAGGGAGTTCCGCCCTATCTGGCTCTTTTTCCGTTGGGAGGTGATTTCGTGGACGATAACCAAAAATTCACCACGGCGGCACGGAGAACACGGAGAAATCGAGATCTCAAATTCCTCTCTGTGTCCTCCGTGTCTCTGTGGTGAATTGCTTGCTTAAGGTGAACTGGAAACGTGCCGCCCGTTTAGTCGAGCAATTTTCGCCCGTCGCATTTTTTTGCCGTATCCCTCCGGCGAACCGCGAAAAGCGAATGGCGAAGAGCGATCATCGGAGCAGCGGGCCGAGGCTGCAAAGATATGCCTTGCGCACCTTCCGCGCGGCTTCATGAAACCTGCGTGAACACTGCGCGTGGTTTGGTTGACATGCCTCGTAGCGAACAATAAACTCAAATATTTGAGCGTACATGCGTAGCGAATTCTGAGCGACCGTCATACATGCCTGATACATACTTTGCGCGCTATATACCGCTGCTGATCCAACTGTGCGTGGCCGGTGGATTGGCTACGGCGATGGTGCTGCTCTCGTATTTCGTCGGCCAGCACAAATACAACAAAGTGAAGATGTCGCCGTACGAATGCGGCATGACTCCCGTGGGCAACGCGCGCCAGCGCTTCTCGGTGAAGTTCTACCTGGTTGCCATGCTGTTCATCCTGTTCGACGTCGAGGCCATATTCCTCTATCCCTGGGCGATCATCTTCAAAGACCTCAAGATGTTCGGTTTTTGGGAGATGCTGGTGTACATCGGCATCGTGCTCGCCGGGTACTGGTACATCGTGAAGACGGGCGTCATCGACTGGAACACGTCGTCAAAGGCGGAGAGGATTTAGCGATGCCCTGGCCGCCGGCAATCACCGATATCGAACAACTGAAGGACCGTCCCGAGGTCGCGTTGCTGCTGGCGTCGGAGACAGTTGCCGTCGAACGCGTGAAGTTCGATCGCGACGAGTTGACGATGTGGGTCGATCGTACGGGAATTCGCGATGCCTGCGCCGCGCTGAAGAACTCCGAGCTGAAGTACGACTCGCTGATGGACGTGACCTGCGTGGACTGGTATCCCAACGATCCGCGGTTCGAAGTTGTGTACCACCTGTTCTCCACTTCGACCAAGAAGCGCGTACGGCTGAAAGTGAAGCTCGCCGGCTTCGATACCAGCGTGGACTCGCTGGTGCCTCTCTGGGCGGGCGCGAACTTTTTCGAGCGCGAAGTTTTCGATCTCTTCGGCATACGCTTTGATGGCCATCCGAACCTGAAGCGCATCATGATGCCCGAGGGCTGGGACGGCCATCCGCTGCGCAAGGACTACCCGGTTGAGGGATACCGCTAATGGCTGAGATGCTCGCCCGTCCGCCGGTACTGGATTCGACCGAAGATCGCACCATGCTCATCAACATGGGGCCGCAGCATCCGTCGACGCACGGCGTGCTTCGCCTCATGCTGGAGATCGACGGCGAAACCATCGTGCGCATCATGCCCGACATCGGGTATCTGCACACCGGAATCGAGAAGACCTGCGAGGCCAAGTTCTATCAGCAAGTCGTCCCCCTGACGGACCGCATCGATTATCTCTGCCCCATGACCAACAACCTCGCCTACTGCCTGGCGGTGGAGAAGTTGCTGGGGCTGGAGATTCCGCCGCGGGCGCAGTGGATTCGCGTGCTGCTGAACGAGCTGACGCGCATCAACTCGCACCTGGTGTGGCTGGGCTCGCACGCCATGGACATCGGCGCCATGACGGTGTTCCTGTATTGCTTCCGCGAGCGCGAGGACATTCTGCGGCTGTTCGAAGCGGTTTCCGGCCAGCGCATGATGACCTCGTACTTCCGCATTGGAGGCCTGGCGCTGGAGCCGCCGCTGGGGTTCTTCGACAGAGTTAAGAAGTTTAACGACCGCTTCCCTGCCGATATCGACGAGTACGAAGGCCTGCTGACCGGCAATCCGATTTTCATCAACCGCCTGAAGGGCGTGGGGATAATCAGCGCAGAAGATTGCCTGGCGCTGGGCGGCACCGGTCCGACGCTGCGCGCCAGCGGAATCGATGTGGATTTGCGGCGCGATAATCCGTATTCGGGTTACGAGAATTTCAAGTTCAACGTTCCGGTTTTGAAAGATGGCGACGTGTGGTCGCGGTACCTGGTTCGCGTGCAGGAGCTGCGTGAGTCGCAGAAGATCGTCGTCCAGGCGCTGGAGGGAATGCCGGAAGGCCGCATAAAGGCTGACGCTCCCAAGGTGGTGTTGCCCGATCGCGAGAAGATGAAGACGGAGATGGAAGCCCTCATCTATCACTTTAAGATCGTGACGGAAGGCTTCACCGTTCCCGAGGGCGAGGTTTATATGCCGGTTGAGTCTCCGCGCGGCGAGATGGGCTACTACGTTGTGAGCGATGGAACGGCAAAGCCGTATCGCGTGCATATGCGTTCGCCATCCTTCGCCAATTTGCAAACGCTACCGAAGATGTGCGAAGGACGGTTGATCGCGGACGTGGTGGCGGCGATCGGTTCGATCGATATTGTGCTGGGAGATGTGGATCGGTAGGGCCGCTGTTCGCCATTCGCTGTTCGCTATTCGCCAGAGATGGTGGGACGACACAGGTTTTTGAGTAGACGTTGAACGTCGGCACCCCGGCAGACAACCCGGAGTGGGCACTCGAGGAAGAGCGATTGAACGCAAGTTGGCAACTTGCTCGCTTGCTGATGCACCTGCGCCGTAGGCGCGACAGAGGTTAGCCCAGTGCTTAAGCGCTGGGTAGGCGACGGTAGAGGATTGCGAGTCCCGTAGGGACGGCAGGTTTGGGGACATTTGAAAATCCCCACCCTGGCAAAAGAAGCCGGAATGGGGCACCCGGTTAAGGGCGAAGAGCCAACAGCGAGAACGATTCAATGGCAACTGCGGCAAACAATTCGGCGCCCGATCCGCAGCGCGAGTTTCTGCGCCATACGCTGGCGACGGTTGCATATCGTGGTGGCAAGGCCTTGCGAGGCGCGCCGTCGGAGTTTGCTTCGTCTCGCGTTGGCGAAGGGTCGCGTACGCCAGGAGAGATTCTGGCGCACATGGGAGATTTGCTCGACTGGGCGTTGTCGATGGCCGAAGGCAATCAGCGCTGGCAGAATTCGGCGCCGATGGATTGGGAAGAAGGCGTTCGACGGTTCCATGCCGGATTGCTGGCGTTCGATGACTATCTGGCATCCAGCGCGCCGTTGGCGGTAAGTGCTGAGTCATTGTTTCAGGGTCCGATTGCCGATGCGCTGGCGCATGTCGGACAGATTGCATATTTGCGACGTATGGCGGGTGCGTCCGCTGAAGGGCGAGAACTATTTCAAGGCCGAGATTGTTACCGGCCGCGTCGGCCCGGAGCAGGCGGCGCCGAAGCGGGAGTTTTGAGTAACGGAATCCCACTCAAGCCAAGAGAAGGCTTGAATGGGGCACCCAGCGGGAGTTTTGAGGGTGTGATAGGGGTCCTTCGACTCCTCGTCCGCCGCGGCGGACTCGTCGCTCAGGATGACACAACGTTTTAGCTGGTGGCTGATAGCTGGTAGCTGATAACTCTTATGCGATTCTCTGACCAACTCGAACAACGCTTCGCCGAGATGATCACGCATTATCCGACCAAGCGCTCGGTGCTGGTGCCGATCCTGCTTTACGTTCAGGATGAGCTGGGCGCGATTACCGATGACGCGATTCACGAGCTCGCGCAACGCGTAGAGCTCTCGGACCTGGAGGTGCGCAACGTCATCAGTTACTACTCGATGATGCGCACGCATCCGGTCGGCAAGTACAACCTGCAGGTTTGCACCAACGTAAGCTGCCTGCTGCGCGGTGCGGACAAGCTCTTCGATCACTGCAAGAAGAAGCTGGGCGTCGGCAATAAAGAAGATACTGCCGACGGCCTGTTCCATCTGGAAGAGGTCGAATGTATCGGCGCCTGCTCGTGGGCTCCGGCGATGCAGGTGAATTACGACTACCACGAGAACCTGACACCGGAGAAGATCGACGAGTTGATTGAGGGGATCAAGAAGAAGGAACAGCAGTGAACGCTCTTCGCCGTTCGCTCTTCGCCGTTCGCCGGAGGATTGATGGCGCAGTTCCTCCGCTGAGAAGCAACAGGGTGCAGGCGGAAAAGCAGGTCCTTCGTCCGCCGCGGCGGACTGAGGATGACAACTGCATTGGGCGAGGTCTGGCGAACAGCGAATAGCGAAAAGCGAATGGCGTACTTAGTCTCCCATCCCGATGAAGTGAAGGTCGTCTCCAGGCGCTTTGGCATGGGAGCGACCAACCTCGACCGCTACCTCGAGCTCGACGGCTACAAGGCGCTGCAAAAGGCTCTTACCATGCAGCCGGACGCTATTATCGCCGAGGTGAAGACGTCGAATTTGCGTGGCCGCGGCGGCGCCGGATTCCCCACGGGAATGAAGTGGTCGTTCGTGCCTAAGCAGTCGGCCAAGCCCAAGTACGTTCTTTGCAATGGCGACGAGAGCGAGCCCGGCACCTGCAAGGATCGCCTGATCTTCGAGTACGATCCGCATTCGGTCATTGAAGGCGTGATGATTGCCTGTATCGCGATCGACGCCAAGGTCGGCTACATCTATCTGCGCGGCGAGTATCGCTACCTGGTCGAGATCATGGAAAAGGCCGTGGCTGACGCCTACGCGCGCGGCTTCATCGGCAAAAACATCTTCGGTTCAGGACGCGATCTCGACATCTATATCCACTCCGGCGCAGGCGCCTATGAAGTTGGTGAAGAATCGGCGTTGATGGAATCGCTCGAGGGCAAGCGCGGCGTGCCGCGCATCAAGCCTCCCTTCCCTGCTGTTGTCGGACTGTGGGGCGGGCCAACGGTCATCAACAACGTCGAGACGCTGGCCAGCGTTCCGCACATCATGCTCGGCGGTGGACAGTGGTTTGCCGATCTCGGCACGCCGAAGAACGGCGGCACGCATTTGGTGAGCGTCAGCGGCAACGTGGAGAAGCCTGGGGTTTACGAGCTTCCGCTGGGTTACAACTTCAAGAAACTGCTTTACGACGTCGCCGGAGGTATCCAGGGAGGCCGCCAATTAAAGGCCGTAGTGCCGGGCGGTTCGTCGGTGCCGATTCTGAAGCCGGACGAGATCGATTACCCGTTCGATTATGACGGCATGGCAAAGGCCGGCACCATGATGGGATCCAGCGCGGTTATTGTGCTCGACGACACGCAGTGCATCGTTAAGTTCGCGCTGCGAGTGATGAAGTTTTATCAGCACGAAAGCTGCGGCTGGTGCATTCCCTGCCGTGAAGGCACAGACTGGCTGAAGAAGACGCTGGTGCGTTTTCACTCGGGCGGAGGCGTGGCGAAAGATATCGATAATATGAAGTACCTGGCCGATAACATGCTGGGACGCACGTTTTGTCCGCTGGGCGATGCGGCGGCGATGCCGATGATTTCGTATATCCAGAAGTTTCGGGAAGAATTTGAAGCGCATTTGGACGGCAAGCCGTGCCCGTTTGAGCAGGTACACGAGCTGGTGGGAGTTTAGCAGGCGCTTTTCGCTATTCGCCATTCGCTCTTCGCCAGAACGGAGGTCGAGGAAGCGGATCTGGCGAAAAGCCAGGCGCAAATAGCGAAATAGGGGTCCTTCGACTCGTCGCTACACTCCTCGCTCAGGATGACAAGGGTTTAGGTTTAGCTGGTAGCTGAGAGCTGGTGGCTGGTAGCTAGAGTCACAAGCGAATAGCGAAAGGCGAATAGCGGTTTTTCAATGGCTGATGTAAATCTCACTGTCGATGGCAAGAAGCTCACGGTTCCCGCGGGGACGCTGCTGATTGAAGCCTGCAAGGCCACGGGTATTCACGTGCCTTCGTTCTGCTACTACCCCGGGCTTTCGCTGCAGGGCGCTTGCCGCATGTGCCTGGTGGAGATCGAAAAGATGCCCAAGCTGCAGACCGCGTGTACCACCGTGGTCGGCGAGGGCATGGTGGTGACCACCGAGAGCGACAAGATCAAGCAGGCGCGCAAGTCGATGCTCGAACTGCTGCTGGGCAACCATCCGCTCGACTGCCCGGTGTGCGATGCCGGTGGTGAATGCGAACTTCAGGACATGACCTTCACCTACGGCGCGGCCGAGTCGAAGTACATGGAGCTGAAGAACCATCGCGAAGAGCAGCAGTGGTCGCCGGTGGTTTACTTCGATCGTCCGCGCTGCATCCTGTGCTATCGCTGCATTCGCGTTTGCGGCGAAGGCATGGACGTGTGGGCGCTGGGCATTCACAATCGCGGATCGAGCTCCATCATCGCGCCTAATAAAGAAGACCATCTGGAGTGCGAAGAGTGTGGCATGTGTATCGACATTTGCCCGGTCGGCGCGCTGACCTCGGGAGCGTATCGCTACAAGACGCGTCCGTGGGAGATGAAGCACGTTGGCACCGTCTGCACGCATTGCGGCGACGGCTGCAAGACGACGCTGGGCGTGCGCCGCGCCGATACCGGAATGCAGATCGTGCGCGGCGACAATCGCGACAAGAGCGGCATCAACGGCGACTTCCTCTGTGTCAAGGGACGATATGCTTTCGACTTCGCGCACAACGACGACCGTCTGACCAAGCCGCTGATCAAGCGCGATGGCAAGTTCGTTCCCTCAACCTGGGAACAGGCGTTCGAGCTGATCGCCTCAAGGTTCAAGGAAGTCTTAACTACCGCCGGCCCCGGTGCGGTCGGGGTCATCGGTTCGAATCGCACTTCCAACGAAGAGAACTATCTGCTGCAGAAGTTCGCGCGATTGGTGCTGGGAACGAACAACATCGATCACCACCGCACGGCGGATTTCCCTGCTTTCGCTTCGGCGCTGGCGGGTAAAGAGAATGCAACGGCGTCGATGCGCGAGGTTGGCGAGGCTCCGGCGATCCTGCTGATCGGAAATAATCCTACCGACCAGCATCCGCTGCTGGCATGGCAGATTCGCACCAATGTGCGCCTGCATCGCGCGCGCGTGTACGTGGTGAATTCGTATCCCATCAAGCTGCGGCGGCAGGCAACGGCATTTGCGCAAATTGCTCCGGGATCGGAAGGCAGCTTTGTGCAATTCCTGGCCGGCAACGATTCGGCAGCCGATTCGATTACGTCGCCGCAACTCACGCGCGACGCGCTGAACGGCTTGCGCGACAAGATCAAAGGCGAGAAGCCGCTAGTGATTGTCTTCGGCTCTGAAGTTCGTGGCGCCGACGTCAAAGCGCTGGTCGACTTCGGGCTGGCACAGGGAGCGAAGTTCGTTTGCCTGGGCGACTACGCCAACTCGCGCGGCGCAGCCGACATGGGTCTCTATCCCGACATGCTGCCGGGATACGCTCCGGTACTCACGCAAACGCGTTATCACGAAGAGTGGCTCGATGAGATCCCGACTGTTCCCGGCATGAACCTGCTGCAGATGATGGACGCAGCGAAGGGCGGCAAACTGAAGGCGCTGTATGTCGTCGGCTCCAATCCTGTCGCGCGCTACAACGTTGACCCCTTCGCGCTGAATGGCACGTTCACCGTGGTGCAGGACATGTTCCTGACCGAGACGGCGCTGGCGGCGGATGTGGTGCTGCCGGTTGCGAACGCCTACGAGAAATCCGGCACCATGACCAACACTTGCGGCGACCTGCAGATGGTGAAGAAGGGCGGCGAGTTCTCGGGGGTGCGGTCGGACTTTGAATGCATCGTGCGCATTGCCAATACCATGGGCTACGACGTCCGTAAGCTGGTGCCATTCGGGTTGGGCGGCGAGGGCACACGCGCCGACATGGGCCAGTCGCGTGGCGCGCAGTCGGGCGAATCCGACCGTCACGCGGTGTGGCTTGCGTCGCACAATCTCGAGCCGAAGATGAGCCCGACCGATCCGATTGCCATGCTCGATGAAATTCAGCGGCTGGTTCCGGGATACGACATCTCGCGGCTGGGCATTCTGGCCGGTCAGGACGAGCACACGCAATTGGTGCAGATCACCGGAGCGACTGGCGCGGGGCATCCCGAGTTGATTCTGCCGTCGAACGATACGCTGTTTACCTCGGGAACGCTGGGACGTTATTCCGCGACGCTGAATACAGTGATGGAGCGGTATCGGACAGAGCCGGCGGACAAAGAGGTCGCGGCGGATTGAGAACAGTGGTCAGTGGTCAGTTGTCGGTTGTCAGAAGGAAGCTTTCAGCTATCAGTTGTCAGCTATCAGTTCTCGGATTGTTAGTTTGTTTAGGTAGGCTGAGTTGAAAGTTACTGGATAGAGACGCCGAAGTACGGAGCGCGAAATACCCGTCCCGCTCTGCGGGACAGCACAAGATAGCCCAGCGCTTCAGCGCTGGGTGGGCGTTCTAAGAAAGTGTGAGTCCCGTAGGGACGGCAGATGTTCGGTTGAGCTTGAACAGCCCCACCCCGGCGAAAGAAGCCGGAACGGGGCACCCGGCGAAAACAGGTTCTTCGCTTCGCTCAGAATGACAGCAGTGCAGGGCTTTAGCCGGAAACACGCAACTGGGAACTCGAAACATTAATCAATGAGTATCGGACTTTTCATTCTCGTCTCGCTGATCAAGGTAGTGATCGCGCTTGCCGTTTTGCTTACGGGCGTCGCCTATACCACGCTGGCAGAACGCAAGGTGGTGGCTCACATCCAGAACCGTTGGGGGCCTTCACGCGTGGGGCCATTCGGCATCTGGCAGCCGCTCTGCGACGGCCTGAAGTTTATCTTTAAGGAAGACCTCACACCTCCTTATGTTAACAAGCCCTTATATCTACTGGCTCCCATCCTTTCGTTGACCGTTGCGTTGACCTCGATCGCGGTCATCCCAATTGGTCCATGGGTGACGATTGGACCGGTTCATACGCCGCTGCAGATTGCTGATGTCAACATCGGGTTGCTGGTGATTCTTGCCCTAACCTCCGTCGGCGTCTACGGCATCGCGCTGGCGGGCTGGTCTTCGAACAGCAAGTACTCCTTGCTAGGTAGCCTGCGCGCATCAGCGCAGATGGTGAGCTATGAGATCGCGCTCGGCCTGTCGTTGGTCGGCATTCTGATTTATGCCGGCAGCTTCAGTTTGCGCGACATTGTGCTGGCGCAGCAGGGCACGTGGCTGGGCTTCATTCCCAAGTGGAACATCTTTACCGGGCAGATTGTCGCCTTCTTTATTTACATCACGGCGGCCTATGCGGAGACGAACCGCATTCCGTTCGACCTGGCGGAAGCGGAAACCGAGCTGGTCGCGGGCTATCACACCGAATACAGCTCCATGAAGTTCGCGATGTTCTTCATGGCGGAGTACGCCAATATGTTTACCGTCGCCTGCCTGGCAACGGTGCTGTTCCTGGGTGGATGGTCGGGTCCGGTCTTTGGTCCGCCGATTTTGCACATTCTGTTGCCGGTGTTGTGGTTCGTAGTGAAGGTCGTCGCTTTCATATTTGTTTACATCTGGGTCCGCGGAACGCTGCCGCGCTTCCGCTACGACCAGTTGATGGCATTTGGCTGGAAGTTTCTTTTGCCGCTGGCGCTGGCCAACATTATTGTGACCAGCCTGGTGGTGGCTCTTAAATAACGCTCTTCGCCTTTCGCTATTCGCTATTCGCCGGAGTTCGACAGCGAAGCCATGCTGGAAGGCGAAGCAAAGCATAGGCCGAGAACAGCTGTTTGTAGTTACGCGATTCGCGCAATCTTTTCGCCAATATCTTTCATTTCCTCTCTGGCGAAGAGCGAATGGCGAAAAGCGAAAAGCGATAATCCATGTTGCATTTGATCCTGTTCTTCATCTTCGGAGCGGTGTGCGTCGGCGGGGCGATTAACCTGCTGGTGCAGAAGCACCCCATCAACAGCGCGCTGTCGCTGATCGTGGTGATGGGCTCGCTGGCGTTACTCTACCTGCTGCTGGGCGCCGAGTTCGTGGCTGCGGTGCAGGTGATTGTTTATGCCGGCGCGGTGATGGTGCTGTTCGTCTTCGTCATCATGTTGCTGAACGCGGGCGCGGAGGAGCGTACGGCACACGGCAGCCGAGTGGCAATCATGCTCGGAGTACCCGGCTTGATCATCGGTTTGGGAATTGTAGCCGCTGTGGTCGGCCGCATGACCGGCATGGATCGCCTGAATATCGGCGGACCCCAGGTGATGAACGGAACCCAGTCGTTTGGCGCCCCACAGGCCATCGCGCATCTGCTGTTCCGCGATTATCTGCTGCCGTTCGAGGTGACGTCGATCCTGATCCTGATCGCCATCATGGGCGCCGTGGTACTGGCGCGGAGGGAGGAGTAGATGGTTCCTCTTTCTTATTACCTGATCCTGAGCGCGATTCTATTCGCCTGCGGCGTGGCGGGATTTCTGATCAAGCGCAACATCATCACGATTTTCATGTCGATTGAGCTGATGCTCAATGCGGTGAACCTGACGTTCGTGGCCTTCGCCGCGCAACTGAAGCAGCTTGATGGCCAGGTATTCGTTTTCTTTGTCATGGTCGTGGCGGCGGCAGAGGCGACCGTAGGATTGGCGATCATCATTTCTGTCTTCCGCACGCGTGAGACGCTGAACGTCGATCGCGTGAACCTTCTTAAGCTGTGAGCGCGCCCATGCAGCTAGGGGACGCGTCGCGATAAGAGCATGAACTTAAACCTTTGGATTATTCCGCTGTTGCCGCTGGCCGGGGCCGCGATTAACGGACTGCTGGGCAAGCGCTTCCCCAAAGCGCTGGTGAATACCATTGCGCTTGGGTCAACGGCGCTGGCCTTCGCCTACGCGCTGTGGGTGGCGGCCCAGTTCTCGGGACTTTCGTCGATTCCCTACATCGAACACCACCAGACGTGGATGGCTTCGGGCAGCTTCTCGGTCGAATACGGATTCTGGCTCGACCAGCTTTCCCTGGTCATGCTGCTGATCGTCACGGGCGTGGGATTCGTCATCCACATCTTCTCGGTCGGCTACATGGCGCACGAGGACGGCTACTACCGCTACTTCGCCTTCCTCAACATTTTCATGTTCTTCATGCTGATGCTCATCCTGGCGAACAGCTATCTGCTGATGTTCGTGGGATGGGAGGGCGTCGGACTCGCGTCGTACCTGCTCATCGGTTTCTGGTTCCTGAAACCTTCGGCAGTAAATGCGGGAAAGAAAGCGTTCATCACCAACCGCGTCGGCGACTTCGGGTTCCTGATCGCGCTGTTTCTGCTGATCAAGCACTTCGGAACCTTGCAGTATGACGCTGTATTCAACGCAGTCTCGCGTTTGGGCGTCGAAACCACCACGGGCTTGCTCACCGCGATTGGCCTGCTGATGCTGATGGGCGCAACCGGCAAGTCGGCGCAGATTCCGCTGTACGTCTGGCTGCCGGATGCGATGGAAGGTCCGACGCCGGTTTCAGCACTGATCCACGCCGCAACGATGGTCACCGCCGGCGTGTACATGGTGTGCCGCTCGCACGCAATTTTTGATCGCGCTCCCAACGCTGCGCTGACGGTTGCGGTGATCGGAACTCTGACGGCGATCTTCGCCGCATCGATCGGCATTGTTCAGACCGACATTAAGAAGGTGTTGGCGTACTCGACTGTTTCGCAACTCGGCTACATGTTCATGGGCGCGGGCGTGCTGGCGTACGGGGCCGGCATCTTCCACCTGATGACGCATGCGTTCTTCAAAGGCTGCCTGTTCCTGTGCTCGGGCGCAATCATTCACAGTCTGGGCGGCGAGCAGGACATGCGGTTTATGGGCGGCCTGCGCAAGTACATGCCGTGGACCTTCTGGTGCATGACTTCGGCAACGTTCGCCATTGCGGGCTTCCCGCCGTTCGCAGCGTTCTTCTCGAAGGACGCAATCCTGGGCGCTACGTTCACCAGCGGACAACACGTTCTGTGGCTCATTGGAATCATCGCCGCGGGCATGACCTCGTTCTACATGTTCCGACTGTGGTTCATGACCTTCTTTGGCGAGTATCGCGGGCCGAATCCGGCGACCGCGGGCCACGGCCATGACGCCGATCACGGTCACGGCGCACCGCATGAGAGCCCGTGGGTGATGGTGCTGCCGCTAGTTATCCTTGGAATCTTGTCGCTGGTCGGCGGATGGATTGGCGTTCCCTCAGCGCTGGGTGGGTCAGATCATTTCCAGCATTTCCTCGATCCGGTGTTCGTCGCGTATGCACCGGCGGCAGAAACCCCCACCCCCACCCCGGCAACAGAAGCCGGAATGGGGCACCCTGCGTCGGGTGAGCATGAAGATACTGGCATGGAGCTAGCGCTGATGGGTATCTCCGTTGGTGTGGCTGTCATCGGATTCGCGGGCGCCTGGTATCTCTACTACAAGCGAACCGACTTGCCGGCGAAGATGGCGGCAAGCGCGGGCAGCGTCTATCGCCTGGTGCTCGACAAATATCGCATCGACGAGCTCTATGGAGCGGTCATCATTCAACCGCTGATCTTGCTATCAACCAATGTCTTCTGGAAGGGCATCGACGTCGGGTTGATCGATCGCGGCGTGGATGAAAGCGCCGCCGGAGCGCAGGACGTTTCCGACGCGATGCGGCATATGCAGTCGGGCAATATCCGCTCGTATGCCGGATGGGTGGCGGCCGGTGCTGCCGCGGTAATCGTATTCATGGTGTGGCGAGGTCTGCGATGAACTTCATCAACGAAAACATCGTCACCATTGTTACTTTCCTGCCGCTGGCGGGAGCGCTGTTGCTGCTGGTCTTCCCGCGCCGGGATCGCGATATCCGCTACTTCGCGCTAGGGATTTCGCTGGTCACGCTGCTGGCTTCGCTGCACCTGCCGTGGCACTTCCAGCGCGGCGCCGACGGCTTCCAGTACGAGCAGAACATTCCGTGGATTCCCCACCCGAACATCCACTATCACGTGGGTGTCGACGGCATCTCCCTGTGGCTGGTCGTGCTCACGACCTTCCTGATGCCGCTGTGCGTGCTGATTTCGTGGAAGTCGATTAACGAGCGGGTGAAGGAATTTTTCATCCTGATGCTGGTGCTTGAGACAGCGATGATCGGCGTCTTCGTCGCGCTCGACCTGTTCCTGTTCTACTTCTTCTGGGAAGCCACGCTGATTCCGATGGCGCTCATCATCGGAATGTTCGGGCACGGCCGCAGGATTTATGCGGCGGTGAAATTCTTCCTGTACACCATGATCGCCTCGGTGTTCATGCTGGCTGCGGTGCTGTGGCTCTACGCGCACGTCGGCAGCTTCGACTTCATCGAGATACAACGGCAGATCGCGCAAGGCGCGGTTCCGGGCTTTGCCGGCGCAGCAAAGTGGCTGTTCCTGGGATTCTTCGTGGCGTTCGCGGTGAAGGTGCCGATGTTCCCGCTGCACACCTGGCTGCCTGACGCGCACGTCGAGGCTCCGACCGCAGGCTCGGTGCTCTTGGCCGGGGTGCTGCTGAAGATGGGTACCTACGGTCTGCTGCGCTTTAACGTCGGACTCTTTCCTGAGCAGGCGAGGGCGAATCAGTCATGGATCATCGCGCTGGCCATCATCGGCATCATCTATGGCGCGCTGGTGGCGATGATTCAGCCGAACATCAAGCGGCTTATCGCGTACACCTCGGTCAGCCATCTTGGTTTCGTGGTGCTGGGCATCTTCAGCTTCACACAGATGGGCGTTGACGGCGCGGTTTACCAGATGCTGAACCACGGTGTCTCGACCGGCGCACTGTTCATGCTGCTGGGCATGATCTACGACCGCCGGCACACCTACGACTTGAAAGAGTACGGCGGCCTGGCTACGCCGATGCCGATTTACGCGACCTTTTTCACCTTCATCATGCTGTCGTCGGTTGGCTTGCCGCTGCTTAACGGATTCGTGGGTGAGTTCATGATCCTGAGCGGCGCCTTCCAGGCCAGGCAGGTCTGGGGAATCCTCGCCGCGACCGGCGTTATCTGGAGCGCCTGCTATCTGCTGTGGATGTATCAGCGTGTGTTCCAGGGGCCGGTAACGAATCCGGCGAACGCGCACCTGCGGGACTTGGACGCGCGCGAGCAGATTTCGCTGTGGCCGCTGGCCGTGGCTGCGCTGGTGATGGGAGTTGCGCCGATGCTGTGGCTGCACTCCATCAGCCCTTCGGTAACGGCGGCGCTGAAGCAGTTTGAAGCCGCCACCCAGGCTTCGGTCCCGGCGATGACGCATTTATCCAACGCATTTATGACGGTATTCGGACGATGATTCCAACAGTCGACTACATTCGGATCCTGCCAGAGCTGGTGCTGAGCGTCTTCGGCATTCTGATCATGCTGGTCGATCCGACACTTCCGCCTAAGGGCAACAAAAAAACGGTGGGCGTGATTGGCCTGGTCGGCGTGCTCGCCGGGCTGGCAGCCACCGTCATTCAGGCACAGAACTATGGCGACGCATTCTTCGGTATGGTGCGCGTCGATACCTTCAGCGTCTTCTTCCATTTTGTCATTCTGCTGATCGCGCTGGTCGTCATTCTGGTTTCGTTTAATTACCTGGAAGTGCAGCACATCCATTCGGGCGAATATTACGGACTTGTCCTGTTCGGCACCGTCGGCATGATGCTGATGTCGTCGGCCATCGAGTTGGTGCTGATCTTCATCGCCCTGGAAATCTCGTCGATTTCGACTTACATCCTTGCGGGATTCCGCCGGCGGACGGCTGAAAGCTCCGAGGCATCGCTGAAGTACTTTCTGTTGGGATCGTTCGCAACCGCATTTTTCCTGTATGGAGTGGCGCTGGTCTTTGGCGCCACGGGAACGACGAACGTTTACGGAATCGCCAAGGCGCTGCAAAGCCAGCCGTCTGTACTGGTTTATCTGGCTGTGGCTTTGATGTTTGTCGGCCTGGGATTCAAGGTAGCGTCGGCTCCGTTCCACGTCTGGACGCCTGACGTTTACGAAGGCTCACCTGCTCCGGTAGTCGCTCTGATGTCCACCGGCCCGAAGGCCGCCGCCTTCGCCGTGCTGCTGCGCGTGCTGTTCGCTACCGGTGCTCCAGGATGGTTCTGGATGGTGTGGGTCTCGGCAGCGCTGTCGATGACGCTGGGAAACATCGGCGCGCTGGTACAGCAGAACATCAAACGCCTGCTGGCGTACTCGTCGATCGCGCACGCGGGATATCTGCTGGTTGCATTCGCCGCCGCGAAAGAGACCGGAATCTCCGCCGCCATCTTCTACGCCGCTTCCTACGCTGCGATGAACGTTGGCGCGTTCGCGATCGTAGCTCACCTGTCCGGACGCGGAGAGCGCTACGTCACCCTTGATGACTACGCCGGACTGGGACGCCGGTCGCCGCTGCTGGCTGGTATTCTCACCATCTTTCTGCTGTCGCTGATCGGGATTCCGATTACCGGCGGCTTCTTCGCCAAGTTCTACGTCTTCTCTGCAGCGCTGCAGGCGAACCTGGTCGGCCTGACTATCATCGGCGTCATCAACAGCGCTATCGCCGCGTATTATTACCTGCGGGTGATCGTCTACATGTACATGCGCGACGAGCGCATGGAAGCGCCGGTAACGCGCATCCCCGCCGGGCTCGGCATTGGTCTCGCTATCAGCCTAATCGCGACCATCTACCTCGGCGTGCTGCCCGGGCGCGTGCTGGATTATGCGCTGCGCGGGGCACAGGATTTGATGAAGTAAGCCCGCTTTTGCCGGGCCTTAACGATGCCCGCACGGCCAGCCCTCATTTAACGTTCTTGCGTGGCCCTTGTGTTACTCTGCCCAAACCGAACTATGAGCTTGCAAGTCATTTATCTCGCACGTCACGGCGAAACCGCATGGACCGTCTCCGGTCAGCACACCGGGTTGACCGATCTCCCTCTTACTAAGCACGGCGAACAGAACGCAATACACCTTGGCGAACGACTGAAGGGGCTGGCGTTCGCTAAGGTGTTTGCCAGTCCGCTACAGCGCGCTCGCAAGACTTGCGAACTGGCGGGATTTGGTGCGGTCGCCGAGATCGATCCTGACCTGGTTGAGTGGAACTACGGTGAGTATGAAGGCCTGACCAGCGCGCAGGTTCATGCGAAGAATCCCGACTGGAGGCTGTTTCGCGATGGATGTCCCGGTGGCGAAAGCGTTGCGCAGATCGGCGCGCGTGCCAATCGTGTGGTCGCGCGAGTGCGCGCGATACAGGGAGATGTATTGCTCTTTTCCAGCGGACATTTCTTACGAGTGCTGGCGTCGCGCTGGTTGGGATTGGATGCGTCAGCGGGGCAGTATTTCCTGCTGAGCACCGCCGCGCTCAGCCAGTTGGGTTACGAGCACGATCTGTCGGAGCCGGTGATTCGTCTGTGGAATGACACGAGCCACGTGCAGGGGTGATTGAGGAACCCAGGCCCGTGCCAGAAGATAGGCGAATTATTCAAGAAGCTCCCGACCAGGAACTCAGTTGCGCTCGTCACCCACCATTCAGTCCCACAGCGTGGGACGGGTCAGCTTAGCCCAGTGTGTAGGTCGCCGCGGCGACCGGAACACTGGGAAGCGTGCAAAAACGAACTCAGAGCCCTGGCCGGGGCTCATATCATTTCTGGCAAACACCCAGCACTGCGCTCCGCTCCGTGCTGGGCTAAACTGAGTCGCGCCTGCGGCGCTGGGTTCTTGCAGCACGTTACGGGTCTAACCCGCTCATACCGATCTCTCCATTCAACACGTATCAAAACCGAAACTACTGCTCTTTCGATTTGCCGGCTTTGTCTGTCTTGTCAGAGTTTTCGGTGTTGGATGCCTGCAACTGCAGGTCGTTGGCGTTGTATTGCTTGCCATTGAACACCGCGTGCGCCGTTACTTCGGATCCCACCTTCAGCTTGCTTCGATCGTCGACGGATGACTGGTCGAAGTGCAATTCATACGTCTGGTCGTCGCTGCGATTCTCAAGGTCCAGCGTGTTGGTGCGCAAATCGATGTTGGTCACCACTCCCGTGAAGACATAAGTATCACCAGGCTTTGCCAGCAGAATTACCTCTTGCGCTACATCCTGCTTTTCTTTGCTGCGAGCAAATTGCACATCAACCAACGATCCGGGTTGCAGGTCGTTGCTATTGGCCGGTCCCTTATAAGCGCTGTACTGAGTGCCGCTGCCGACCGCGACGGTCACCGGCTGTGACGACAGCTCATCGCGAACAGTAACGGTGCCCTTTTCAGGGTTGGCCGCGGTGACCTGCCCTCGGACTTCGGCCATTCCCACCTGGTTCTCGACGCGCACGTTCTTGGCAAACACGCGCGCTCCGTCGAGCATGGTGTCGGCATAGACACGGTCGCCCTTGCGAATGCCGAGCACCGTGGTCGCCTCCCCGTCGCGATAGATATGGGTTCGTTCGTCAACGAACACTTTAATCTTCCGGCCGCCACCGAACGGCTGGATGATTAGCTGATTGCGAATATGATCGACGCGAGCGGCGGTGCCTCCGATGAGCGTGGGCTTGGTTTTGGGCAGCGGCGGCGGTTCCAACAGAGGATCGTTGGCATTGGGATCGGCCGAGTTGGTGTTGAGGACCGTCCGCGGTTCGTCGCTCTGAGCCGCACTTGTGTCCGTCTGCGGAGTCGTGGTCACCCGCGGAGCGGGCGTTGTTGCGCTAGGCCCATTCGAAGTCCCTGTCAATGGTGGCTGCGTTGCCGTGGGCGTGCTCGGACCGGGAACCCCGGTGCCTGATGGCTGCGACGCCTGACCGGCATTGCCCCGGATCGGACCGGCATCCTGTTGTGCAACACTAAAACCTGTAACGGCCAAGGTCAGGCCTGCGACGAGAACGACGTTCTTCAATATGGCTGTATTCATTAGCAACTGATCCGCGAGGATTTTGGCGAAGGCCGCGCTCGGCGAGAGCTTCCTCAGTCGAGAGTTGGATGCAATCGACGGCTGCTCTGCTGTCCTACGCCGCACTAATGCGCAAACCGGTGCATTCCAGAGGTCCGAGTGACACCATAAATTCAGCAGCACCCGGCAGAGCTGCCAACCGTGGAGCACTCCTTCCCCATCCAACTATTCGACGCCGTATTGTCGTGGCGCTCTGCGCCAGTCGAAGCTACTTTGCCCGGAGGCTGAATGTCCGTTGTGCTGACGCCATCTGCTTTGCACGTCAGTTCCATCTCGCGCAAACTCGCTTGCGCCCTGCTAGGATGCGCTCTCGCCTTGCCTGTGGCGGCGAAAGACGTCCGCATCAGCTTGCCCAAGAAGAGCAAGCCGACGCCGGTGCAGAAGCTGAACCAGGAGGGCGTGAAACAACTCGAGAAGCACAACTATAAGGACGCGAAAAAGCTCTTCTATAAGGCGTATCTCATCGATCCTGACAATCCGTTCACGTTGAACAACCTGGGATATATCGCCGAGCTGGACGGCCAGGTGGATCGCGCACAGCGTTACTACGCGCTGGCCGCGTCCCACGCTTCGGACGCGCTGGTCTATAAGTCGACGGAGAAGGAAGCGGTTGGCAAGCCGGTGGAACAGGTCGCCGGCAATGCGGCCGACACCCAGATGCAGATCAACCGGGCGAATGTTTATGCGATGAGCCTGCTGGAGAAAGATCGCGCGCCCGAGGCCGACGTGGCGCTGCAAAAGGCGCTGAAGCTCGATCCGAATAATCCTTTCACGTTGAACAATCTTGGTTACGCCCGCGAGAAAGAGGGCGAGCTCGAAGATGCTTACAAGTACTACACGCAAGCTGCCGCACAGCACTCAGGCACGCCGATCGTGGTGACGTACGAGAAGTCATGGCGTGGCAAAGGCATCAGCCAGATTGCCGAAAAGAATGCTGAGAACGTGCAAAAGGTAATGGAGCGCCAGAACGATATTCCAGAGCGTGTTGCACGGCTGAATACGCGCGGAGTCTCGGCGATCAATCGCAACGACTTCAAGCTGGCGCGGCAGTATTTCGAAGAGGCGTACAAGCTCGATCCCAAGAATGCATTCGCGCTGAACAACATGGGATACCTGGCTGAGGCGGATGGCGATCGCGAGACCGCCGATTTCTATTACGGCAAAGCCAAAGAAGCACAGCAGTCGAGCAAGCGCGTAGCTTATGCGACACGCAAGGACGTTGAAGGCGAGAAGCTGGCGACGGTCGCCAACAGCAGCGACAATTCGGTGAATAAGGCGATGGACGAAGCTGCCGCGGCGCTCCGGATGGAAGGCGGTCCGGTGGTGCTGCACAACCGCGACAATTCGGTCGTGGCCGAGCCGCTGGTTCCACCGAAGCCCGAGACCACGCAGCCGATTCACTCTGTCGAACTTCCCGAACCAGGTAGCGGAGGATTGCTGCAACCGTTACCCGAAAGCGAACAGCCCAAGGTACCCGCTGACAACGGCACAGGTAGCGGAGCGCCGACGGGACAGCCTGCCACCCAGCCGCCTGCGAATCAGCCGCAGCCTACGCAGCCTCAAGCCCAGCCTCAGCAACCGCAGCAGGGGCCGGTGGAGAACGGTATCATGATGCCGCTGCCGGACAACCAGCAGCCGCCCGAGACGAAGCAGCCCGAGCCGCACTAGGACTTAGGTTCCCCCTCTCAAGTTATGAGGCGTGGCAGTTCCCTGCTGCGCTTTTCATTTTGCATAGGTCATCTGAGAAAACAGGCGCCCGTTCTGCCTCAGATGGATTATCGTGTTACGACTAATTGAGGGAGGAACACCATGACCGAAGCACGCGCAATCTGGACTGACAAAGACCGGTTTCTTGGAGAGGCGGGTAGCGGGCATGCCGTGGTGATGGATGCCGGCGAGCCCAAAACGGCGAGCACTCCGATCGAGATGGTGCTGATCGCGCTCTGCGGATGCACCTTGAGCGATGTGGTCGGTATCCTGCGCAAAAAGCGCGAGCCGTTTACCACGCTCGAGGTGAGGGCGGAAGCTGAGCGGGCCAATGATTTCCCCAAGGTGTACACCAGCATCAAGTTGATCTATCGCGTCGGCGGGAAGGTTTCGCGCCTGGGCATGGAGCGTGCGGTCGAGCTATCGAAGGAGAAGTACTGCTCCGTGTCGGCCATGTTGGAGAAGACGGCGAAGATTGAGTTCGCGATTGAGTATGAGGAGGTGGTGGGGTGTAGGCGTTTCGTCTGGGGCACGCCGTTCAGCCATATGCCGAGCAGACCTCAGGCAACGGTATTCAGGGTCGATGCCATCCGACATCTGTCGTCCCTACGGGACTGAACCCTTCCTCCCACGAGCTTTCCCAGCGTTGAAACGCTGGGCTAAGCTCTGCGCCTACGGCGCGGGGCCTATGCCGTTCTGCTAATTCCAGGCCATAGATTCCCGCCAGACATTCCTACGAAACTTTTTCCGCGAACTCGGCGTCTGAGTAGATAAGCGCTTGCCGTAGCCTGTATCTTTGGCTTGTCCGGATGTGGGGAGTGGCCGTATGTTTTTGCTCACCAGGCTCGGGGTTACGATCCAGAGCTGCCGCAGCATTATCTGGCTGGCGAGTTGGATCGTGCCCAGGCCGCTGCGCCGCGAGTGGTCGGTGATGTGGCGGAGCAAGGTGTGGCACTGGGCCAACTTCCTGGCCGAGACCGGTCGGTTGGACGGGCGCAACCAGCGCATCCTGATACGAAATTGCTGCGGCGCGTTCGCCGAGGCATTCTGGATCCGTTACGACCGCGAGAGCTTCCTCATTCGCAAGCGGCGTCTCTTGCGCTCGCCTTGGACATGCCTCGCCGCCTGCCTCCTGCTGGTGACGGTATTGCTGCTCGCGGGCGGGTTTGTTCCTCCTAAAAGTTCACTGTTCTCCCAACCGGCATACCAGGCCGATCGGGTTGCCGTCGTCAGTTTCAAGGGGAAGTACGTTCGCATTCGCAGCGAGACGCTGCTGTATCTCGGCTCGGTCTGGAAAGAAACGCCGCAAGCAAAAGAGCAAGCGTTGTACTCGTGGGGGCCGAGCCGGCTGTCTGACGATTGGAGCGAAGTTCCAGTCATCGAATCGCGCGTTGGGCCGGAGTTCTTTCAACTGCTGGGAGCCAAGCCTGAGCTGGGGCGATTACCTCAGCCCTCGGATGAATTTGCATACGCTAACTGCGCGGTGTTGAGCCACGATTTCTGGAAGATTCACTTCCGCGGCGACAAGAATGTGCTGGGCCGGCGTATCGAGTTGGATGGCCATCCGATGACCGTTATCGGTGTGCTGCCGCGAACGTTCGAGTTGCCGGCCTCCTCTACTGCGGTTTGGACGGTGCTGGACGACGCTACTCTGCGATTCAGTAACTTCATGAGCCGGGTCGGCCTAGTGGCGCGTTTGCGTGACGGAGCCACGGCAGCTCAGTTGCAAGCTGACTTAATCGACCGTAGCGAGAATGCCGGCTATCGCTTTGTCCAGGCGCCCATGAACATCGTTTCTCTCCAGAGTCAATCGCGGACGTTGCTGATTACCTATGTAGCATTTGCCTTTCTGGCCATGATTTGTGCGGGCGCGATCGCCTGGGTACTACGAGCGGCGGCAGGTGGATTTGGGCCGGTGTCTCTGCGCGGATGGCAGAACATCCGTTGGTGGGGATTCTTCACCGGCAAGTCTGCGGCGCTCACGGCATCGGTTTACCTGCTGGTGTGGCTCACGGTTCATGGCCTGCTGGGCTGGGTAGGGCGTACGGTGTATCCGATGGCAGATGAGGTAGCCTTCTGGACGTTTCTTCCCTTGGCCGTCGCCGTCATAACGTGGTGCATTGCCGATCAGCAGAAACGGTGCCGCCGCTGTCTGCGACGGCTGACGATGCCGGTTGACGTTGGCCGGCCCGGAAGTGTGCTGCTGAATTTCGCCGGCACGGAAATGGTTTGCGAAGACGGTCACGGGATGTTGTACGTTCCTGAATCCGAATCGAACGCATTGGAACGCGACCGCTGGCGGACGCTGGACGAAAGCTGGGCCGAACTGTTCCGCGCCGGATAGCTCTACGCTGTCAGGCAGTGCCCAACGGTTGCTTGGGCGGCTGGCCGCGCATGGCCAGGGCGCGTTGTATCGCATTGGAGAGTTCGGCCACGCTAAACGGCTTGCTGAGAAAGGCGGCTTGCCGGCTGAGAATATCTCGCCGCATCGCACTGTCTTCGGTGTATCCCGACATAAACAGGAAGCTGAGTTGGGGATCAAGCTGAGTTAGTTCTCTCCACAACTCGTGACCGCTCATGTGTGGCATCACGAGGTCGGTGAGGACCAGATCGATTTTTCCCTGCTGCTGCTTAAAGCGATCAAGGGCCTCCGTTCCATCTGGCGCTTCGATGACCTGACATCCGAGCTGTCGCAGACATTCACACAGATTCTGCCGAATGTGTTGTTCGTCCTCGACCACCAGTATCCTCTTGCCGCGTGTCATCGCCTGCGGTTCAGGGCGTTCCGGCTCGCTCTCGGGCAGGGAGCCGGTAATGGGAAAGTAAAGCTTGAAGGTTGTGCCCCGTCCAGGCTCGCTATAGACCCAGATATAGCCGCCGCTTTGTTTCACAATTCCGTAAACGATGGACAATCCCAATCCCGTTCCCTTCCCGATTTCCTTGGTGGTAAAGAAAGGATCGAAGATGCGGGGGAGCAGCGCGGCGTCAATACCAGCTCCGCTGTCGGTAACTGCCAGCATCGCGTATTTGCCCGGCTGCACGGGCTCATGGGAGCGGGCATAAGCCGCATCCAGATCGGCATTGCGGGTCTCGATCTCAAGCGTTCCGCCGTCGGGCATGGCATCTCGCGAATTGATGGCCAGGTTCATGATGACCTGCCCCAGTTGGTCAGGGTCCAACCGAGTATTTCGCAAATGCTGATCGAGATGCGTAACCACCTCGATATCCTCGCCGATGGTGCGGCGCAGCAACCGTAAGGTGTCGGACACGACGGTGTTCAAGTTGATGATGCGAGCTTGCATCATCTGTTGCCTGCCGAAGGCCAGCAATTGCCGGGTGAGCGAGGTCGCCCGGTCGGAGGCGCTGAGGATTTGAAGCAGCGGTTTGCTCCAGGGATTATCCATGGTGATCTTCCCCAGCATCAGTTCAGCTGATAAGCGAATTACCACCAGCATGTTGTTGAAGTCGTGGGCAATTCCGCCGGCCAGGCGACCGACCGCTTCCAACTTCTGGACTTGACGGACCTGCTGTTCCAAAGTGCTTTGGTCGTTGATGTTCTCAACGTAGACATCGAGCAGGTCGTGCTTGTCTTCCGCTTTGCCGCGTAGAACACCCCAGAGGCGTACGCGGACGGTGCTGCCGTCTTTGCGCCGGAGTGTCGATTCTATGCCACTCAATTTGTGTCCCCTGCGCAGTAATTCCATTATGCGGTCGCGTTCCTGAGGGTCGCTATAAAGCTGCGTCGAAAGCTTGAGGGCGAGCGCTTCTTCCCGCGTGTAGCCTCCCAGCATCTCGGCCATGGCAGGATTGAAATCGAGCACGCAGTCCCGGCGTATGGATGTGGAACAGATACCGAATGGCGCATTCTCGAACAGGGACTTCAGGGCAGCCTCGGAACGTGCCAGCGCCTGTTCCGCTTCCACTCTGGCGCTGACATCCCGGCTAAGCACCATTTCACGGAGGGCTCCGCTATGTACAAAGCGGAAGGCACGAATTTCCGCCGGGAAAGCGGTGCCGTCTTTGCGGCGATGGGTCCACAATCCCCGATAACCGTAGCCCGGATCTGATTCGCCAAGGTGGTTCGTGAAACGTTCGTGTTCTTCCGGTGGTCGAAGATCGAGTGCGGTGAGCTGAAGAAATTCATCGCGCGCGTAGCCATATTGCCGCAGTGCCGCATCGTTGACGTCTGTGATCGCCAAAGTTGCGCAATCGAAAATCCACATCGGGGAAGGGTTCGACAAAAACAGCAACTGCGAGCGCTGATCAGACCGAATGCCATTCTCGACTTCTTGCTTGAGCTGTTCATTCAACTGCTTCAGGGTGCGATTGGCCGCATGCAATTCGCGCTGCTTCGCGCTTGATTTCTGCATCAGCCATACCACGAGACCGGCCGCCAACCCCGCTATGATTGGAAACACAAGCGGAACGCGAGATAGCAGGAAACTTGCGGCACCTTCGGCAGGAAAGCCCCCCGCGCGTGGCTGTGGATGGAGAATCAAGACGCCGACGACCGCAACCGCGATGCTCGTCAGCAACGGGAGTGCTCGACGGACAGAAACTTGTAGCGACGAAGCTAGGCGCATTCCCTACTCTGCCGAGAACAAACAGCGCACGACCTGAAATGGCCCGCCGCCGCGGTCTTCCCGCGCATGGCGCAGCGGGGGAAGTAACGTACTTATAGTGTTGGCAGCTTATTACCGAGAACGCTGTGACTTAAGACACAGTCGGCACGGCAATCAGTCACAGGGTTGCGCGACTTTGCAGGCTGCTGAAATAGTCTGCTCCGCGTAGCTCAGGGGCTAAAGCCCGGGCGTATTTTCAACGACTTGAACGCTGGCCTGAAGGCCAGGACTACCCGAACTTCGAGTTTTCAGCAGCGACTTTAGTGGTACCCGGCCGCGTTAGGCGCCTTTCAACACCAACTGCTCCGCGGGAGAAAAAGCGTGCGAGCGGATCATAAGTGTACTCAGCAGTGAGGTCAGGCCAGAAGAGGCCAGAATCATGGCGATGACCACGAACTGATAGATGGCGGCGTACAGCGGGTCTGCGCCGGAGAGCAGCATGCCGGTCATTAACCCCGGTATCCACACGATCCCAAGTGAACGCAGGTTATCGATAGCGGGAATCAGTGATGCCTGCATGCTCGCCTCGGCGTAGCGGTTTACCGTGACATCCGGCGCAGCGCCTAACGCCAGAGCAGTTTCGATCTCCCCTGCATGGGCCAGGACTTCAGAGCGGAAGCGATTCAACGCCAGCCCGTTGGTATTCATTGCGTTGGCGATGATCATGCTTCCAACCGGGATGAGCGCCGTGATGGCCGTGTCGATCACACCTGCCCAGGTCATGATGGCGGTGACCGAGCCTGCACCGGCGGCAATCGCCAGCGTGGACACCTTGCGCGCGCCGGGAATATTTTTGGCGCGCCGCGCAGAGATCGATCCGGCGGCAAATAACATGCCGGCCAGAAGAAACACACTTGACCAGCGTGGCGCCTTGAGTAGCAGTGCCAACACGGACCCCACAATTACGATTTGCAAGATTCCGCGCAGCAATGCAACGGCGGTATCGCTCTCCAGATGGATGTTGCGGCGGCGTGCAAGAAAAACGACAGCCAGGGCCAACATGGCGGCTATGGCAGCCTGGGCGAGTCCAAGCGAGAGCTGGGTGTGAAATAGCGACTTAAGCACGCAGCACCTCCTGCGGTGTTCCCATGTGAGTGAGACGGCCGCGCTCCATGGTGCCGACGCGGTCGCAGATCCGACGCGCCTGCTCGCGATCATGCGTGACCAGGATGAAGGTTCGAGAGCTAGCCGTCGCAAGCTCGCGAATCAACTGCTCCACCCCGAGCTTGGCATCTTCATCGAGAGCCGACGTGGGCTCGTCAAGCAGCAGCATCTCAGGCTGGTTCGCCAGTGCGCGGGCCAGCGAGACACGTTGTTGTTCGCCGCCGGAGAGATTGGAGACATCCCGTTCTCGGAAACCGTCGATTCCGACCTGCCGCAGCAATGCGTCAGTGGTCTCGTCGGGGAGAACGTCTCCACGCTGCTGTGGGCCGAACTGGAGGTTGGAGGCGACAGTTCCCGGGAACAGAAAGGGGCGCTGCGTCACCATGCCCAGACGCCGCCGCAGCTCACGCGGCGCAATCGTTGTGTAATCGATACCGTCCAGGTAGACGGTCCCGCTGGTTGGTTCGTCGAGCCGGTTCAACAGACGGAGCAGCGAACTCTTGCCCGAACCGCTGGCGCCCACAATCCCCAGCAGTTCGCCGTGGAAGACTTCCAGTGAAACGTCATGCACAATGGCAACGCCGTCTGCCACTCGCCCAAGGCGATCTGTGCGCAGGATAACGCGAGATGCCAGCGGCTGCTCGATGCCGGTCACGGCGTGAGATGTCCGTAGAAGATCTTCATTTCATACTGCAGGACGACGTGACCGTCGCGCTGATAAGGGGAGAAAAGTTGCGGAAGGTCGGCGAGCATAGCCTCCGCCTTCTCGCCTTCGCGAGGCATGTACGAGGAGGACAGCAGTCGGCCACGAAGCCCGTCGAAGTCAAAGCGTTGTTGGGCTGAAAGGGCGATCAGCTTCACCTCGCAGGGCGCAAAGAATGCGCGCATCACATCGAAGTTCGCCACCTGCCGATGCACGACCTGGTTGTAGTCGACCGCGTGGCGCTGAAGGAATTCTTCATACGCGCGCAGGAATGGCGAGGCGTCGTCGCTGCGGTCATGCCAGATCAATACGCACCAGCCGCCAGGCTTCAACACGCGGACGAATTCGGCGCGCGCCGGTTCCTGTGCAAACCAGTGGAAAGCCTGCCCAGCAAGAACGTAGTCGACGCTTGCGGCCGGCAGCCCGGTTCGCTCGGCCGAGCCTTCGCGCATTTCGAAGTTCGAATAGCTCGCGAGGTAGCTCTTCCCTGCTTCGCGCATTTCGCGATTAGGCTCGATACCAACGACGCGGTTGCCATTTTGCAGAAATGGCTCGGCGGAAAATCCCGTCCCGCAGCCTACGTCAGCCAAGATGTGCGGCGGCTCGAGCCCGCACGCATCGGCCAAAGCGTCGACCACCTCACGACCGTAGCGCAGCCTGTACTTCAGATAGTCATCGACGCGATCAGAAAACCGCGTTTTAGGATCTCGCACCTCTTGCGGCATGGGTGTTATCTTACCGTGGACAATGCCACCTTTCCGAGAGAACGATCCCGCATCTCCCATGACAAGAGCTATCGCGGCCGTGATTCGGCAGATTCCCCGTGGCCGGGTCAGCACCTACGGAGCCGTGGCTGAGGCGGCCGGATATCCGCGCTGCGCCCGGCACGTGTCGAAGGTCCTCAACCAAGTCAGAGGACTGCCTTGGCAGCGAGTGCTTGGCTCCGGAGGCAAAATCTCCCTGCCTAGCGAGTTGGGATTGGAACAGCGCTTCCTGCTGGACGCTGAAGGCGTGAAGTTTCGCGGCAGGAAGGTGGACATGAAGGCGTGTGAGCACGAATTCCCGAAACGACCGCGGTCTCTCCGCGACCGCAGCCGAGTACCCAAAAAGTAGCAGTCCACTGCTAACAATTTTCTGCATCGACTTCATGGCGTGGCTTACAATCAAGTGGCTGATGGTTCATTCAGGTCCAATTCGGCTGCTGGCGATAGGGCTATTCGCCGTTTCTTCGACCTTGACCATGGCTCAGCGTACGGCGGTGCAAGATCATCACGTTTTCCATCGGACTCCGGTTCCGGCCCAGAGTACGCATTCGGCTGCACCGTCCGCTGGATCGGGCTCCCATAGCTCGCCAAAGGGTTCAAAAGCAAAACTGCATCCGACCGCCTAGTCGAAAAGCTGCGGTTTTTTCTGGCACTACTCCCGGCTACGGTTAACCTTTTTGGTTCCTAAGCGTCTCATTTAGTGCTACTTACCCCATAAAACAATGGGTTCGGCCCGGGAGGGCGCATTACCCTATTTTTGTGATTGAAACCTCGACCGAATCGGGCTAGCATAAGGGGTTTTTTGAAGGGCTCTGGATCCCCCCAACAAACCCCTCGGACGATGCGCCTTGGTCCGGAGCTGAGTCGTAAGGATGTGTCCCCGAATCAAATCGGGTGAAGTGGTAGCCGAGCCAGGGCATCGTATTTGTAAAACAGGTCATCCACAATTTAAATCGCAAGGCAGGTAAACAACTCAACAATGGCAAAGCGACGCGGCAATCCTAACTGGGGCAAGCCGGAACCGATTGGCCCGGTTGTCCCCACAATCACCGAGTTCGAACAGGTAGTGAAGGAATTCAAACTGGCCCCCGACCAATACATTCGTTCGACTCGCCTTCGCGAGTGGGCGCGCAAGAACAAGAACTCCAAGTACATTCCGGAGCCTCTATTGGAAGCTTGGGGATTCGAGATCGAGTCCACTCTTTAAGCAAAGTCTTTTCCAAAAGGGGCTGTCTGCGGACAGCCCTTTTGTCTGCCCAAAAGCAGCGCGCCTGTGCGCTGAGTTCGCTCCCCCCGTGCCGAGTTCATCAACAATTGACCTTGACTGCATCAGCGGGTGGTCTATGATGACTGAAACATTTTCGCTCAAGATTGTTTTGGGGAGCAGCCTTGAAAGACTCGTTCACCTCCTTCGAAGTCGCGCAACTGACGGGGATCACGCTGCGGCAGTTGCAATGGTGGGACGAGCAGAAGATTGTGGCTGCTTCGCGCCAGGGACACCGGCGCATCTACTCTCTCGACGATCTGGCAGAAATTGCCATCATTTGTGATTTGCGGCGCCGCGGCTTCTCTCTACAGAAGATCCGGCGTGTGACGCGCTTCCTTCAAAAAGAGTTGGGCCGGCGGTTGGTTCAAACGGTGCGAGCTGCCGATGAGTACCACCTGCTGACGGATGGCCGCCATATTTACCTGGAAGATTCCGCCCGCGGGGTTGTCGATCTCCTGAAAAATTCGCAGCAGCCGATGTTATCCGTGTGCCTGAGCGACACCATCGAACGGGTGTGCGGAGAACTGGGTTCCGCCAAGAAGCGAAACGCGCGCGTGCGTCATCTTACGGCTGCAAGCAAGGCGTCTTGAACGTGAATCTGGGTTCGTCCCAAGGAGGGCACATGATCGGAGAGCTGAGCGTGCTGAATGAATGGATCCCCGAACAAATGGAACCTGGAACAATTTTCGTGCTGGAAAACGCCGGTGAAATGGGAGAGAAGGATGATCCGTTCTGGGCGGTACTCTCCTGCCCCGGGTGCGGCCAGCTCGGGCTGGTGACGCGCAAACAGATTGCCGGACTGTTGCCCATCATCTGCGGCTCCGACAAGTGCTCAGCACAGTTCTTCATTCGGGACGAGGAGATCGTAGCCCGCAAGCCCAGCTAAAAGTACTCGCCAAAGAATCTATCCTCAGCTCACGGGCATGCCACGTCGCGCCGTCACCGGTATCTGCTCGACGATTTCGATTCCAAAACCTTCCAGGCCCGCGACCTTGCGCGGGTGATTCGTCAGCAGGCGAATCCGCTTCAGATTCAAGTCCGACAGAATTTGCGCGCCGATACCGATCTCGCGCTGGGTGCGGCGCTGGTTCTCCGGTAGAGTAGGCAGCCGCTGCTCGTGATGGAACTGAATGGTCATTTTGTCGAGCAGCCTCTCGACCGAGTAGCCCTTCGAGGTTTGGTGCAGGTAGATCAGCGCGCCGGTTCCCTCTTCAGCAATGCGGCGCATAGCGGCATCGATGGTGTTGTGACACTCGCACCAGGTCGCTCCAAAAACGTCTCCCACCAGGCAATGGGTGTGCATACGAACCAGCACCGGATTTTCGCCTGCGCCTTCCACATCGCCCTTTACCAGGGCAATGTGCGAGTCGCCGTTGATCTCCGACTCGTAAGCAAC
Organism: uncultured Acidobacteriaceae bacterium; assembly: GCA_963846795.1. Taxonomy (GTDB): domain Bacteria; phylum Acidobacteriota; class Terriglobia; order Terriglobales; family Acidobacteriaceae; genus CAVVDY01. The sequence continues at coordinate 142,670 of CAWJXJ010000003.1, read as the reverse complement.
CATGCGGAACTCGCCGTAAGCCGTAGGAACCATCACTTCCGCCAAGCGGCGAACATAACGCTCGTGCCCCATGCGATAGCGAATGAGTTCGGCCACGGTCAACATCTTCATTTCATGCTCGCGGCAGAATTCGCTTAGCTGGGGTACTCGCGACATGGTGCCATCGTCGTTCATGATCTCGCAGATGACGCCGGCAGGAACCAACCCCGCAAGTCGCGCGAGATCGACCGAGGCCTCGGTCTGGCCGGCACGCACCAACACACCACCTTTGCGGGCGCGCAGTGGAAAGATATGTCCGGGACGGGCGAGATCGCTGGGACGGGTACGTGGATCAATCGCAATCTGTATGGTCTGCGCGCGGTCGTAGGCCGAGATGCCGGTGGTGACGCCGTCTTTCGCGTCGATCGATTCGGTGAAAGCGGTCCCGAAGTTCGAGGTATTTTCGGCCGACATCTGGCCCAGGCGCAAATAGTCGAGCCGCTCCTCGGTCATGGCGAGACACACCAGGCCACGTCCGTACTTGGCCATGAAGTTGATCGCCTCGGGAGTGATCTTCTCGGCGGCCATGGTGAGATCGCCTTCGTTTTCCCGGTCCTCATCGTCGATGACGATGATCATGCGGCCAGCGCGGATTTCTTGCAGGGCAGTTTCAACGTCGCAGAACTGTGTTGGCTGAGACATGGATATCAACAACGATTCTAGCAGTGTGTCAGGCGGCTCTTGCTATGCCAGCGGGTTGAATAATCGGATAAGCCAGTAGGCGAGCATGGCCACCACTGCCGAGGCCGGGATGGTCAGAACCCACGCCCAAACGATTCGCGTGGCAACGCCCCAGCGAACCGCAGAGAGACGATGGGTGCTGCCTACGCCGACGATGGCGCCGGTGATGGTATGCGTGGTGCTCACCGGGATACCGGCCAGTGCCGTACCGAACAGTGTGATAGCTCCGGCGGTTTCGGCGCAGAATCCGCCGACCGGCTTCAGCTTGGTAATCTTCGAGCCCATGGTGTGCACGATGCGCCAGCCGCCAAAGTACGTTCCCAGTGCAATGGCTAAGTTAGCTGCGAGAATGATCGGCCAATGCCAATGTCCCCAGTTTCCGGCGAAATCTTCCTTCCTCATGACGCCCGCCGTGTACAGCGCGCCGGCCACAATGCCCATAGTTTTCTGCGCATCATTGCCGCCGTGTCCGAGGCTGTAGGCTGCGGCAGAGAGAAGCTGGAGCTTGCGAAATAATTTGTCCACCTGTCGCGGCGAGCGGTGCTGGAAAATCCAGTAAATGAGCACCATCATCCCGAAACCCAGGACAAGTCCCATGATTGGAGCCACGACAATGAAGATCAGCGTCTTCGTCCAACCCGAGGCGATGATCACGCCGGGCGCGGACCTCCATCCGTGAACAGCGGCGGCGCGGGCCATGGCTGCCCCCGCGTAACCACCGATAAGAGCGTGCGAGGAAGATGTGGGCAGTCCTATCAGCCAGGTAACAACGTCCCAGAAGATCGCTCCAATCAAAGCACCCAGCACGACATACTGGGTGATGATGTCGAGCCGGATCATCCCCGTACCAATCGTCTTGGCCACGGCGATGCCAAGAAGAAATGCGGCAAGAAAGTTGAAGGCAGCAGCCCAGACGACCGCCAACTTTGGCGACAGCACCCGGGTCGAAACTACGGTGGCGATGCTGTTCGCGGCGTCGTGAAAGCCGTTGAGGAAATCGAAGATCAGCGCAGTGAAGACCGTTACAACCAGCAGGATGAATCCTGTGCTCACGGTTGCGTGCTCCCCGTCACCGCTGTTCTATTCATGTGTGGAAGAGTCAGGCGCTCTTCAGTACCACGGTTTCCAGAACGTTAGCGGCGTCTTCGGCCTTGTCGGTCGCTTCTTCAAGGATTTCGAGAAGCTCTTTGAGTTTGATCAGGGTGATGGGATCGTAGCCGCCATCAAACAGCCGGCCAATTGCTTCCTGCGCCACCTGGTCGGCCTCATTTTCTAAGCGGTTGACTTCTACGCAGTGGCCTAGCAGTGCGTGGTCTTTCTCCAGCAACCTTACGGCTTTCCCCAACTCCTCCGCCTGGGTCAGGATGATGCCGGCCAGCACCTTGGCCGACGGGGAAGGCTGGGTGATTTTATAGGTGACCAGGCGATTGCTGGCAGCGTAGATGAAGTCGAGCACGTCGTCGAGGGACGATGCGAGCAGATGAATGTCCTCTCTGTCAAACGGCGTTATGAACGTCTGATTGAGCTTAATCAGGAGCTTGTGAGTCATCTCGTCGCCGTGATGCTCAATCGCTCGCATGCGCTGCGCTACTTCCGGCAGACGTTGATAATCCCAGTTCTCGAACAGCTCATGCAGCACCCTCGCACCCTCAATGAGGTTGCCGGAAATCTCGGCGAACATGTCGAAGAACTTCGTCTCACGAGGAATAAGGCGAGCCATGGGAAGCTTTCTTGTGTGGGCGCGAGTATGAATTTGGAACGGTCGCTACTGCGCCCGTCCGAAATATTACGGCACTGTTACAGGAATGTTACAGAACCATTAACTATGGCACGCGGGTCAAAACCCAGTCAACTGCCACAATGAGGGATACGGTTCACGGCTGGAGGCTTGTGCCACACTGTGGTACATACGAGAGCAGATCGGGTTTCACGCACTCGCGATTGCGGCGGCAGCATTGTGATATAAGTTGCGCAACGACCGAACCACCCAGCGCACGCATACGATGATCAGCACCAACAACACTGCCACAACCGCAGCCGCCACATAAGGATGCTGCGTGGCGACCCAAGTCAGCGAAATCGCACCTACATCTTCGCCAAAGCTCAATGCCATGTTGGAGAAAGGTTCCGGCGACGGCGTAACCGCTGCGCGCAAGGCAGTCTTGCCCCCGTGCGCCGCGAAGGCGATGGCTGCTCCCATCAGCGTCGAAGCCAATTGCATCTGCGGTGACAGGTGCGACGTTGCGGCATAGGCGACGTAGGCTGCGATCGGAATCCGCACAAACGTATGCAGCGCATTCCACAGCAGATCGAACATGGGAACTTTGTCGGCGAAGAATTCCAGCACGAACATCGCCAGACACACGCCGATGATCCACCAGGAGGTAACGAGGTGCAGGCCGGATGGCAACTCGATCACTCCGGTGCGCGACAACAGTCCGAGCACGCCGACCGTGGCATACACGTTCAGGCCGGCGGCGAAGCTGGTGCCTGCGATCATGGCCACCGTCTGGTCGGAGTTCAAATGCAACATTTCCTGTTAGGTGCTCCTTGGCATCACGGGCGTGCGTCACTCCTCGTTGTGAGCTTCTTCCTTTTTCCGCCCGTGTGACGTGTCTCAATATAGGGTATAGCGCCCCTTGGAGGTCAAAGTTGCAGCCCTTTGCTTATCACATCGTCGTGTGTACACAACAAAAAGCCGAAAACGTAACCTGCTGTGCCGCTGCTGGAGCTGGCGCAGTCATCGGTGCACTCTATAGCGAACTCGGCAGCGCCGGCCTCTCGGATGAGGTAATTATCTCCACCTGCGGCTGCCTCGGCCTGTGCGACAGCGGGCCCGTCGTGATCGTCTATCCCGAGGGAACCTGGTACGTGAAAGTGACGCCGGCCGATGTGAAGGAAATCGTTGCGTCGCATATTGCGAAGGGACAACCCGTGGCGCGCCTGCAACGCAGCGACTACGCTGCCATGCGGGCTGAGATTCTCGATCATCGCCAGAAGTACTTTGCCATGGTCAAAGGCAAAGACGCGGCGGGAGTGCTGCCCGACGATCTGTTTGAGACCGTCCGCGCCTTCATGCCCAGCCGCGTGATTCTCACCGCGCTGGAGCTTGATGTCTTCACCGCACTGGGCGACGGCTGCGATGCCAAGGAACTCGCGAAGCGAATCTCCAGCGATCCTCGTGGCACCGAGCTGCTACTGAACGCGTTGGTCAGCCTGGGGCTGCTTCAGAAACAGAACGGGACATTCCGCAACACGACACCGGCGGCGCGCTTCTTCGCCGAAGGATCGCGCGACAGCGCACGCCAGGCGCAACTGCATACCGCGAATATGTGGAAGCGCTGGTCGTACCTGACCGATGCGGTGAAGAGCGGTTTCCCTGCCCCGTCGGTTCGCGACGATGAGCATGCCGGAACCTTCATCGCCGCCATGGACCACAGCGCGCGTGGCCGCGTTCGCGCCATCACGCAGGCCATTGGCGTGAACGGCACACGGCACATGCTCGACCTGGGTGGAGGCTCGGGTGCTTACTCGATTGCCTTCGCAAAGGCCGCGCCTGAGTTGCACTCCGAAATCATCGATATGCCCGATGTCGTACCGATTGCACAAAAGCACATCGCCGATGCCGGCCTCTCCGATCGCATCACCGCTCGCGGTGGAGATATGTTGAGCGTCGAGCTTCCAGCGCAGGGCTATGACTTTGTATTGCTTTCGTCGATCTGCCACATGTTCTCGCCCGAAGAAAACCGCGCGTTGTTTGCACGAGCACGCGCGGCGCTGGCTCCGAAAGGGAGAATCGCGATAGCCGACTTCATTGCCAATCCCGACAAGGCGTCGCCGCGTAGCGCCGCCCTGTTCGCATTGAACATGCTTGTCGCGACTCGCGCCGGTGCCACCTACAGCGAGCCGGAATACGAGAGCTGGCTAAAGGCCGCTGGCTTCGCCGAGGTGAAGCGTATCCGCATGCCAGGGCCGGTGAATTTGATCGTGGCGCAAGCCGGCTGACAATCATGCTGTGGAGTGCAGCCAGACCAGCATGATTTAGACAATCCGTCCAAACGCCCCGGCATACTATTGTCTCGGAGGGAATCATGCTGCCACAGCCGAAGGTACAGCGGTGAAGAGCGCCGTCGGTTCGGGATCGCGCATGGCGAATGCGGTTATCCTCATTCGCATTCTTGTCGGCTGGGTGTTTGTCTCCGAAGGAGTCCAGAAGTTTCTCTTCCCGGCGCAACTCGGTGTGGGGCGCTTCGCGAAAATTGGCATCCCTTCACCGCAGATCATGGCGCCGTTTGTCGGCGCGGTTGAGATTATCTTCGGCACATTGGTCATCATCGGACTGTTCACGCGGCTGGCGACGATCCCCCTCCTGTGCGTGATCGGGACGGCGATTGCGACAACCAAGATTCCGATGCTGCATACGAATGGCGTCTGGGCAATGTTGCACGAAGCGCGTACCGATTTCAGCATGTTACTGGGGCTGCTATTTCTGCTGATTGTTGGGGGTGGCGGACTGGCGCTTGACCGCGCACGAAAGGGCTTTGGCTAGGTTGTTTGATCCGAAGGATTTGATGGGAAGCGATGAAAAAAATATGGCGCGCCCTGAGAGATTCGAACTCCCGACCTACTGATTCGTAGTCAGTCGCTCTATCCAGCTGAGCTAAGGGCGCGCATTTAAGTGCGGCAACGCGATTATAACAAAATCACGCATCTACAGGACCAGCCCGCGATCATCTGCTACCCGGCCCCGATGCAAAGCACTCCGCCATCCAGCTACTTCTTATGCTTCTTCTCTGGTACTGCCGGCTGAGCAGTTTCCGGCGGCTTCGGCTGTTGCGGCGCTATCTCGACGGGCGACTCGCTTACAATCTTGCGAAAGAATGCAAACGGCACGTTTGCCGTGACCACAGCTTCATTCTTATCTTGTTCGACCTTGAAGCTTTCGAATGCCTTCTTCACGTCGGGGTCGGGGCCCCCGCCGTCCATTGAGATATCGATCGTGCTGAACAGCGCCAGGAATGCATTCAGGCGTCCAACGAAACCACGTGCCTGGGCTTCGCTCTGCGTGATGACTTGGGCGCGCAGGTGGACATCCGTCAGCGGACGCGCCGAGGCGATCACGACGCTTCCCTTGGGCAGCAGAGCGCTCCATCCGCCGGGGATCAGCAACTCGCCGCGGTCGTGCATTGAGGCTTGGGCCGGTGTCCGCGCGATGGTCCACACCACGCTGCCCAATGGCACGCGACGGTAGTAATCACGCACCAGCGCTGGGCCGGTAAAAGGCAACGCCGATTGCTTGTAGTGATCGATGATGTAGTGGATGAAACCGGGATCGGCATTATTCGAGGCCGCGGCGGTATCGAGTCCCAGCAGCGCAACGCGAAGAGTCCGGCCTTCCAAGGGAATTACATACACGTCAAAGCCGTCGTACTGCTCGATGGCATTGTTCGACAGTTTCGCAAGATATTGGCTGACGCGGCTGTGATCGAAGTGCCCCTGCAGTATTTCGGTGTAGCGAGTCTCCTGATCCTTACTGCTGCCGTAGTGAATAGCGAAAGCCGCGCGGCTGAGGTCGCGCTCGAAGTCGAATCCCGTCTCCTCAACGAAGCGCTGGTATTCGGGATCGCGGTCGTGAGCAGGCTTTTTGCCCATGTCGGTTAGCAAGCGGATCGGTTCCAGGTTGACGTAGAGCACTGCGTCGGAGTCCGGCAGCAGACGAACCGCGTCGGGAGGGGCGTGGCGGCGCAGCAGGATGGCGGCAACAATTGCGCCCGCCAGTACCAGGACTACGATAAGTGCGATCCAGAGTTGACGCCTACGGGTGCGCATCGATTAGTTCAGAATCATACGGGAAAAGCCTCGGCTAGCGAAGTGCGCCGAAAACAGGTAGACTGAAGGTGTTCCGCTTCACGTGCCCTTTGTGGGCATACTCTGCAGAATCCCCAGCCCCAAACAGGCCCCCGGGAGTGGCGAGTTGCGGTGTGTTGGTCGCTTTCACGAGCAGCGAATGTCCGGGTGTATTCGCCGTTTGCACGTGGGTTGCCGTTGTGTTACCCTCAATGTTTGTGCCCGGTTGGCAGGAAGGTTCTAGGCCAGTCTAAGGCGCTGATGGCGTCGCGGCAGGCCGCAGGCTGGCGTAGCTCAGCTGGTAGAGCATCTGATTTGTAATCAGAGGGTCGGGGGTTCAAATCCCTTCGCCAGCTCCAGGTTGTAACCCTTGAGCGCGCCGTCCGCCGACGGCGGATAGCAGGAGCAAAGCCAAGCAAGACGCGCAGCTTTCCTAGAGAACTGAATCCAACAGCAGCTTCCTTTCGTTGCAGGTTTGCGCGGAAGTGCGATTACGGGGCTGTGGCGAAGTTGCGCAGGTGTTCTCGGTCGCTGAGCGGCTGAGGTGAACGGTTCTTTGACAGCAGGGATTAGCGGTTCCGGGCCCGCGCATCTGCGGCTTAAGCAGGTGCTTTCCATGCGTCGGCGGTTTGCTCGGTCGAATGTGCACAGGTGGCCGAGTGGTTAATGGCAGCAGACTGTAAATCTGCCGCTCCTTGCGAGCTACGGAGGTTCGAATCCTCCCCTGTGCACCAGGTTTCTCAATGAAGTTTTGGATAGCGATGGGCGCGTTCGCGGTTCTGGCGGTGTTGACCGCCCTGACCATCGACGATCAGAAGTTCAAGCTGGCGACGCTGGCGATTTTGGCGTTGTTCGCCATCCGCACGCTGACGTGGAGCCGGAAGCAGGATCGAGAGCGGGACGAAGAGAAGTAGTCAGTTGTCGGTCGTCGGTTGTCAGGAAGAGGTTGCTGGTTGACAGTGGTCAAGCCATGAATCGGTTGCTCGCTCAAGTGGGTTCGCCGAGTATGTTGGCACTGCGGACAGATTTAGAGCGGCAAGAACTCCAGGCCCAGAGGGCCGAAATAGCTTAGCCCAGCACGGAGGCGAAGCCGGAGTGCTGGGTGGGGCGCATAGCAGGTTTTGAGTCCCGTAGGGACGGCAGATGTTTCGGAGCCGCGGAGCGGCGGCACGGTTCAGGGCGGGAGTAACTCAGTGGTAGAGTCACAGCCTTCCAAGCTGTTGGTCGCGGGTTCGATTCCCGTCTCCCGCTCCAATGTTGCAGAAGTTTGGATGCGCGCAGACGCGCGATTTAGGTCCTTCGACTCCTAAGCGCGCCGCAGGAAATTCAGGGCGGCGCAGTCGCTCAGGATGACAATTGAAGGAAAGTTGTTGTTCCGGGCTGATGTAGCTCAGTTGGTAGAGCACTCCCTTGGTAAGGGAGAGGTCATCGGTTCAATCCCGATCATCAGCTCCAGTTTCTTGGTCGCAGGACGGGCTCGAATCTATTTGGCGCCTGAAGCGTCAAATACTTACAGCCTCAAAACTTAAGCCGTGGTGGTTCTCCCGCAAGGATGACTAGTTCCAGTATGCAGTCGGAGCCCAGACCCGCTTTTCAGCAGGCCGGTCTTAAAGTCGAAAGGCTGGAGGAGTTCGAACAACTGCAATCCGCGTTGAAGCGGGTATTTGCTCCGCAGGGCGTTGAGAGTTTTCTGCGGCTGTTGCAGCGCAAGAGAGTTCCCATCCGCGACTTTGAGCGGGTCTTGCGTGAGGGATTGCTGGAAGCAGCCGACCCCGCGGCGGCCAAGGGCGGCAAGGGCGCGAAGCAGCTGTATGAAGCGCTGAGCGTGAGCGACCAGGCACAGATTCGGGAGCGTTACTTAACCGCGCTGGAAGACATCGATCTTCCCCTGCGTGAGAAGTACAGCAAACTTTATCGGTATTACTAGATTACTAGGTGGAATTATGGCGAAAGAGAAATTTGACCGCAGCAAGCCGCACGTGAACGTGGGCACGATCGGGCACATCGATCATGGCAAGACGACGTTGACGGCGGCCATCACCAAGGTTCTGCAGAAGCACAACCCCAAGATCGTGTTTCGCTCCTTCGACTCGATCGACAATGCGCCGGAAGAGAAGGCGCGCGGCATAACCATTGCCACGGCGCACGTCGAGTACGAGACCGCCAACCGGCACTACGCGCACGTCGACTGCCCCGGTCACGCCGACTACATCAAGAACATGATTACCGGCGCGGCGCAGATGGATGGCGCGATCCTGGTGGTAGCGGCGACCGACGGTCCGATGCCGCAGACCAAAGAGCACGTGCTGCTGGCGCGCCAGGTCGGAGTGCCCTACATCGTCGTGTTCCTGAATAAGTGCGATGCGGTGGAAGATCCCGAGCTGATCGACCTGGTCGAGATGGAAGTGCGCGAGTTGCTGACCAAGTACAACTTCCCGGGCGACGATCTGCCGGTGATTCGCGGCTCGGCGCTGGGCGCGCTGAACGGTGAAGCGCAGTGGGAAGCCAAGATTGACGAGCTGATGGATTCGGTCGACAAGAACGTGCCGCTGCCGGCGCGCGACATCGACAAGCCGTTCCTGATGCCGATCGAAGACATCTTCTCGATTCAGGGCCGCGGCACGGTGGTGACCGGCCGTATCGAGCGCGGCAAGGTGAAGGTGGGCGAGGAGTCGGAGATTGTCGGCTTCCGCGAGACCCGCAAGACGGTTGTCACCGGCGTGGAAATGTTCAAGAAACAACTGGACGAAGGTCTGGCGGGCGACAATGCCGGCCTGCTGCTGCGCGGCATTGCCAAGGAAGACGTCGAGCGTGGCATGGTTTTGGCCAAGCCGGGATCGATTACGCCGCACACCACGTTCAAGGGCGAAGTTTACGTGTTGTCGAAGGATGAAGGTGGGCGGCATACCCCGTTTTTCAAGGGCTATCGTCCGCAGTTCTACTTCCGCACCACGGATGTGACCGGCGTGGCGACCTTGCCGGAAGGCACGGAGATGGTGATGCCGGGCGACAACGTTTCGCTGCAGATCGAACTGATTACTCCGGTGGCTATGGAAAAGGGTCTGCGCTTCGCTATCCGCGAAGGCGGACGCACGGTGGGCGCCGGCACCATCAGCGAGATCATCGCGTAGTTCTCGGGATCCCACATATCCCGAAAGAAGGGATATGTGGGCCACCCGGCGTTAGCCCAACTGATGGGCGAACGTGGGGCACCCGAAGTTTTGAAATTCCCCACCCCGGCAACAGATGCCGGAATGGGGCACCCAGAGTTCCTCGGCGGGTTAGAAGCCGCTGATATCCGAGCTTGGACTCGGACAAGGCCTCAAGGTTCCAGACTGCGAGGCAAACGAAATGGAGAAGGCTAATGCCCCGCGAGATTGTTACGTTGCAGTGCAGTGATTGCAAGAATCGCAATTACTCGACTACCAAGAACAAGAAGACTACGACGGCCCGGCTGGAATTCAACAAGTTTTGCCGGGCGTGCCGCAAGCACACGTCGCACAAGGAAGTGAAATAGCTATCAGCTATCAGCCGTCAGCTCTCAGCTCATTTGCTGGCGGTGCGGAGCTGATTGGAATGGTTGCCGATTTTTCCGAGCGAGAATTCTGGCAAAAAGCAACGAGGGTCGCTCAACGTAGCAAAAGCTGAAAGCTGATAGCTGGCGGCTGACAGCTCAACAGGGGCGTAAGCTCAACGGTTAAACTGCCGGTCTCCAAAACCGGACTTGGGGGTTCGAATCCCTCCGCCCCTGCCAGGTTTGGTAAAGACGCTTTTCGCCTTTGGCTATTCACTTTTCGTTAGAAGGATCTGCGAAGAGCGAACGGCGAATGGCGAACAGCGAAAGGTGGCGCGTGAGCGCCGGAAACAGGTATCAGATGGCAAAGTCGGCAGCAATCGAAGGCGTCCGCGAAGACAAGTTGGCCAGCATCAAGGCCTGGCCGCAGCGCGCCAAGAGCTTTTACAACGACGTGCGCACGGAGATGAAGAAGGTCACCACGCCCAACCGCAAAGAGGTTCAGGGCACAACGACGGTGGTCATCATCGCTGTATTTCTATTTGCGGCTTACTTTTACGTTGTCGATACGATCCTGCAAGGGACGCTGGACCACGCGCTGCGCAGCCTTGCGCATCGCTAGGTGCTGGCGGAATGACAGAAGCGGTACGAATGACAGACGAAGAGATCAAAACCGAAACGAACAGTGCTGAAGCGCAGCCTTCCGGCGAAGCGGAAACGTCTACTACGACGACCGTCGCGGAAGAGAAGCCGAAGAACCCGAACATGAAGTGGTACATCATCCACACCTATTCGGGCTTTGAGCGCAAAGTGAAAGAGTCGCTGGAGTCGCGTGTGCGCGCTTATCCCGAACTCGAACATCGCATCGGCCAGGTGCTGATTCCGACCGAGTCGGTGACTGAGGTGCGCGGCGGCAAGAAGTACACCAGCGAGCGCATGTTCTATCCCGGCTACGTGCTGGTCGAGATGGACATGGACGACAACGTGTGGCATGTGGTGAAGGGCACGCCGCGGGTTACCGGCTTTGTAGGCACCGGGCAGCAGCCGACCCCGCTTTCGGAAGAAGAGGTACAGCAGATCGTGTACCGCGTCGCCGACAGCAAAGAGAAGCCGAAGCTTAAGGTTAAGTTCGAGAAGAACGAGTCGGTCCGCATTACCGAAGGTCCGTTCGCCAGCTTTACCGGCGTGGTGGACGAGGTGAACGAAGATCGCGAGACGTTGAAGGTCATGGTGACGATCTTCGGCCGCTCGACTCCGGTGGAGCTCGAGTTTGGGCAGGTGGAGAAGGTCATAACGTAGAGCCGCCATTCGCCTTTCGCTATTCGCTTGTTCTCTGGCGAAAAGCGAAGAGCCAATAGCCAAGAGCGTACGAAGACGGAATTCATTTAGGAATAAACAATGGCAAAAAAGATTACAGGCTCGGTGAAGTTGCAGATTGCGGCGGGCAAGGCTACGCCGGCTCCCCCGGTTGGTCCCGCGCTCGGTCAGGCGCAGATCAACATTATGGAGTTCTGCAAGCAGTTCAATGCCAGGACCAGCGCGAAGGAAATGGACGGGCTCATCATCCCGGTAGTGGTCACGGTGTACAGCGACCGCACGTTCACCTTCATCACCAAGACGCCTCCGGCGGCGATTCTGCTGAAGCGCGCCGCCGCAGTTGCGAAGGGTTCCGGCACGCCCAATAAGGACAAGGTCGGCAAGGTCACAGAGAAGCAGGTGCTGGAGATCGCCAAGCAGAAAATGCCCGACCTGAATGCCGCCTCGGTGGAAGCCGCGGTGAAGAGCATCAAGGGCACGGCCCGGTCGATGGGGATTGAAGTAACGGCGTAAAAGTTATTGAGGGGATAGGGGGCCTTCGACTACGTTCGGCTGCGCCTCAGTCCGCTCAGGATGACAAGGGTTTTAGTCGTAGACACCACGGCTTCTCAGCAGCAACGAGCAGCGGTGGGAGACAAGGAGTGTAATGAAGAAATCAGGAAAGAATATCGAGAAGGCACGCCAGGAAATCGAAGCGCGCTCTTACACGCTTCAGGATGCCGTGCCGTTGTTGCAGAAGGTGAAGTTCGCCAAGTTCGATGAGACGGTGGACCTCACCATGCGCCTGGGAGTTGATCCCAAGCACGCCGACCAGATGGTGCGCGGAACCGTTGTCCTGCCACACGGACTGGGCAAGGACAAGAAAGTCCTTGTCATCGCCAGCGGCGAGAAGGTTCGCGAAGCGGAAGCTGCGGGCGCCGACTTCGTGGGCGGTGAGGACATGGTGGAGAAGATCCAGAAGGAAAACTGGACCGACTACGACGCCGTCATCTCCACGCCCGACATGATGAAGTCGGTCGGCCGCCTGGGCAAGGTGCTTGGTCCGCGCGGACTGATGCCGAATCCGAAGACGGGCACGGTGACCTTCGATGTTGCGGCTGCGGTGAAGGAAACCAAGGCCGGCAAGGTCGAGTTCCGTACCGATAAGACCGCGCTGGTTCACGTCCCGGTGGGCAAGATTTCGTTCACCCCCGACAAGTTGGTGGACAATGCGGCGACGGTCATCACCAGCGTCATCAAGGCGAAGCCGTCGGTTGCCAAGGGCAAGTACATCAAGGGCTGCTATTTGAGCTCGACGATGGGCCCGGGCATTGCGATCGACACCGCAGCGATTGAAACAGCAGCAAAGGGCTAGTCCCTCTGGGGCTAAAGCCCCTGATTTGGAAGAGCCGAAACGGCACGGCTGAAGCCATGCCCCTTCAAATCAGAGTTTGCAAAGGATTGAACAATGGCAGTCACGAAAGAAAAGAAGATTGAGCAGGTCGAGAAGCTGACCGAAGAGTTGCAGCAGGCCAGCCACGCCATCGTTGGCACATTCGCCAAGATGACGGTGGGGAAGGATTACGAGCTCCGCAAGGCGGTTCGCGGCGCGGGGGCAAAGTATCGCGTGGTAAAGAACACGCTGGCAGAACGCGCTGGGAAGGGCAGCAAGGTCGAAGAGGCGTTGAAGAACTTAGCGGGTGTCACTTCGATTGCTTACACCAGCGGCGATCCGGTCGCTCTGGCGAAGGCGCTCAGCAAGTACGCCAAGGACAACCCGGAATACACCTTCAAGGCGGGCATCGTGGAAGGCCGTGTCATCGCGATCAAGGAAATTGACGCGCTGGCCAGCATGCCTTCCAAGGAACAGATTTACTCGCAGCTGCTGATGCTGATGAATGCTCCGGCACAGCGCCTGGTTACGGTGATGAATGCCGTGGGACGCGATTTGGCCGTAGTCATCGATCAGGGCGTGAAAGAAAACAAGTTTGCCGGTGGCGAAGCCGCCAGCGCGTAACTTTACTTCCCACGTATGCCAACAGAAGGCGTACGTGGGGCACCCGAGATTGCGGGCGGGATAGGGGTCCTTCGACTCCGGCGGCAAAAGAAGCCGCCTCCGCTCAGGATGACAGTCTCTGGGTTTAAGCAAGTTTGGAGGCGTGAAAGCGCTTCCTGAAGATTTTAGTTATCCGTTGTGAGGGGTGCCTCCTGCTTGTTGTCTGGCATGTGGGCGAGCACATTGGAAACCTCGAGACGATAACGAAATCAAACACAACGAATAACGAATATTGGAGATACACATGGCGGATCTGCAGCAGTTGGAAGATTCAATCGTAGGCCTGTCGCTTCTGGATGCGGCGGCCCTGGTAAAGAAGTTGGAAGAGCGCCTCGGCGTCTCGGCAGCGGCTGCGGCCCCTGTCATGATGGCGGGCGGAGCCGGTGCGGGCGCTGCGGCTGCGGCCCCGGTGGAAGAGAAGACGGAATTCGCCGTCGTGCTCACCGCTGCCGGCGCGAACAAAATCAACGTGATCAAGGCTGTCCGCGAAGTCACCAGCCTCGGTCTGAAGGAAGCCAAGGACCTGGTCGATGGCGCTCCCAAGACCGTGAAGGAAGGCATTTCGAAGGAAGAGGCCGAGACCATCAAGAAGAAGTTCACCGACGCGGGCGCAACCGTCGAGGTGAAGTAAGGGTTCTGCCCTGTTTTGATCCGTGCCCCACGATCGCCTTCCGTTGGCTATCGTGGGGACTACAGACGGGCAGGGCGCTTCACTCCGGTAGGCTGACCGGAGTGCTCATGCTGCTGCCGCTTTCCGATCAGGAAGCGGCGGCTAACGTACTTCTTCACGTGAGAGCGGCCGTGGAGAGGCGCGATGAGGCCGTGGAAGCTGAGCGATACCTAACAGCGGGTATCGCGGAATTCCCGGGCATCGTGGAGCGGATCCGGACGGATTCGCAAACACAGCAGGTGAGTGGCACGCGGTAAACCGAGCCTTGAAGCATCAGCTCAGATGCAAGAGGCAGGCAAGCCGAGGACAAGGCCTGAAAATACTGGCGCGGGAAGAAATTCTCATTTCGGCAGGGTATAATAAGCCGAATGCCCGAACCGTTTGGTTACGGGATTGCTCGACGCGTGATGCGGCGCTTGTGGGGATTACTGTCTCCGCGGGCGCATTTCGCTTTTTCGCAACACCACGCCCCTTTCTTTCAGACCCAAACTGCCACCGCGCGACGGCACTGATCCCTGTCGCGCACACACGGTCCGGCTCCGCCGAGCCTGGCCGGAACTGATTTAGGAGCTTTATACATGGCGCAACAGAAGACTGCCAATAGAAATCGGTTCGACTTTTCCAAGATCCCGGCGACCATCCAGATTCCCAACCTCATCGAGGTGCAGAAGCGTTCGTACGACCGCTTCTTACAGATGGATGCGTTGCCGAGCGAGCGGGACGACGCCGGTTTGCAGGCGGTATTTCAGTCCGTGTTTCCCATCACGGATTTTCGGAACGTTTCACAACTGGACTTCGTCGAGTACGCGATCGGCAACTGGGAGTGCAAGTGCGGTCACCTCAAGGGGCTGAACCACCTGCGCACGACTTGCCGTAACTGCGGTGCGACTGTGAAGACCGATCCGTTCCACCTGGGCGACGTGCTCTGCACCAAGTGCGGCACGTACAACGCCAACACACCCGATTTTTGTAACAAGTGCGGTGACCCCGTCGGGTTGCAGCTCAAGTACGACGTGGCCGAGTGCGAAGAGCGCGGAATGACTTATTCCGCCCCGCTGAAGGTCACCATGCGTCTGACCATCTACGACAAGGACCCGGAGACCGGCAACCGCTCCATTCGCGATATGAAGGAGCAGGAAGTCTTCTTCGGCGACATTCCGCTGATGACCGCGAACGGTACGTTCATCATCAACGGAACCGAGCGCGTGATCGTCAGCCAGTTGCATCGTTCCCCAGGCGTATTCTTCGAAACCGCCAACAACCGCACATATTTCTTGGGGAAGATAATTCCCTACCGCGGCTCGTGGGTTGAGTTCGAGTACGACCAGAAGAACGTTCTCTACGTGCGCATCGACCGCAAGCGCAAGTTCCTGGGCACCATCTTCCTGCGCGCTCTGGGCCTGCGTTCGGACGAGGAAATCCTGCGCACGTTCTACACCGTCGACCGGCTTGCCCTGCGAGACAAGAAGATTTACTGGACGCTGGAGCCGGGAGTCGACAAGCCGACCAACCTGCTGGGCATGAAGCTGGCGCATCGCATCGCCACCAAGAGCGGCGACGAGATCGCACACTCCGGCCGCAAGGTAACCGCGGCGGTGATGAAGGAGATCCAGAAGCACAAGATCTCGGAGATCGAAGTCGACATCAGCGACCTGGAA
The DNA here is from genome assembly GCA_963846795.1 of uncultured Acidobacteriaceae bacterium. Taxonomy (GTDB): domain Bacteria; phylum Acidobacteriota; class Terriglobia; order Terriglobales; family Acidobacteriaceae; genus CAVVDY01. Next base: position 126,909 of record CAWJXJ010000003.1, on the reverse strand, counting down.
GGCGCGTTTGTTGCCGGCGACGTCATCGACACCACGACCGGCGAAGTGCTGCTCGAGGCTAACACCGAGCTCACGGCCGACAAGCTGTCGAAGATGATGGAAGCGAACGTCGCCGAATTGAACGTGTTCTTCCCTGAGCGCGACGATGTGGGCACGGTCATCAGTGCCACGCTGCGCCGCGATTCGGTGAAGACGCCGCAGGAAGCGCTGATCGAGATTTACCGCAAGCTGCGTCCGGGTGATCCGCCGACGCTTGACACCGCGACTTCGCTCTTCCACGGAATGTTTTTCGATTCCCGGAAGTACGATTTCTCGCGTGTGGGCCGCTTGAAGTTCAACATCAAGCTGTTCGACAAGGAAGACGGCACCAATCTCGAGAACCGCACGCTGGAGCCGGAAGATTTCTACGGAACCATCCGTTACCTGCTCAAGCTGCGCAAGAACATTGGCTCGGTGGACGACATCGATCACCTTGGCAACCGCCGCGTGCGCGCGGTCGGCGAGCTGCTGGAGAACCAGTTCCGCATTGGCCTGGTCCGCATGGAGCGCGCCATCAAGGAAAAGATGAGCGTGTACCAGGAGATGTCGACGGCGATGCCGCACGACCTGGTCAACGCCAAGCCGGTCATGGCTGCCATCCGCGAGTTCTTCGGATCGTCGCAGTTGTCGCAGTTCATGGACCAGACCAACCCGCTGTCGGAGATCACGCACAAGCGCCGCCTGTCGGCACTTGGGCCGGGCGGTCTGTCGCGTGAGCGCGCGGGATTCGAAGTCCGCGACGTGCACCCAACGCACTATGGCCGTATCTGTCCGATCGAGACGCCGGAAGGTCCGAACATTGGACTGATCTCGTCGTTGAGCTGCTATGCGCGCATCAACGACTACGGCTTCATCGAGTCGCCTTACCGCAAGGTGAAGAACGGTCGCGTGCTCGACTTTGTCAGCGTCGTGAACGCTGGCGACAGCGATCATCGCGTCGGCGATCACATGGAGAAGGCAGAAGCCCTGAAGGCCAATGTTGATCTCAAGGAACGCCGCAAGAAGGCGATCGATTTCGAGCCGTTCTCGTTCTACCTGTCAGCGTGGGAGGAAGACCGGCACGTCATCGCGCAGGCCAACGCTGAGATCGACGACAAGGGCCGTATCGTTGCGGAACTGGTCAACGCCCGCAAGGCCGGCAACTTCGTACTGGTGAATCGGGAAGAAGTCGACTACATCGACGTGAGCCCGAAACAGCTCGTATCGGTAGCCGCTTCGCTGGTGCCCTTCCTGGAGCACGACGACGCCAACCGCGCTCTGATGGGTGCGAACATGCAGCGCCAGTCGGTTCCTCTGCTTCGTGCACAGGCGCCGCTGGTCGGCACCGGAATGGAGGGCGTCACCGCCCGCGACTCCGGAGCCGTGGTGCTGGCTCGCCGCAGCGGCATCGTGGATTCGGTCGACTCCGAGCGCATCATCGTGCGCGTCGAGGGCGAGCATCATCCGATGCAGCTTTCGCGCGAGGTGGGCAGCGACATCTATCAGCTCACCAAGTTCAAGCGCTCGAACCAGAACACCTGCATCAACCAGCGTCCCATCGTGAAGAAGGGCATGCGGGTTGCGAAGGGTTCGGTCATTGCTGACGGCCCCTGCACCGACATGGGCGAGCTGGCGCTCGGCCGTAACGTGCTGGTGGCCTTCATGCCGTGGCGTGGCTACAACTTTGAAGACGCGATCCTGGTCTCCGAAAAGATGGTGAAGGAGGACTATTACACCTCCGTCCACATCGAGGAGTTCGAGATCGAGTCGCGCGATACGAAGCTGGGACCAGAAGAAGTCACGCGCGACATTCCCAACGTCAGCGAGTCGGCGCTGCGCGATCTCGACGAGAGCGGCGTCATCCGCATCGGCGCGAGCGTGAAGGCCGGCGACATCATGGTGGGCAAGGTCACGCCGAAAGGCGAAACCCAGCTCACTCCGGAAGAGAAGCTGCTGCGCGCCATCTTCGGCGAGAAGGCCGGCGACGTACGCGACGCTTCCCTCACCTGCCCTCCGGGTATCGAAGGCACGGTGGTGGACGTGAAGATCTTCTCCCGCAAAGGTCAGGAGAAGGACGAGCGCGCCAAAGCCATTGAAGCGCAGCAGGTTGAGCGTTTGCAGAAGAACTTGTCGGACGAGATTCGAATCCTCACCGACGAGCGCCTGAAGCGACTCGAAGCTTTGCTGGGCGGCAAGGAAGTGCTGGCCGACCTGCACGACGAGCGCACCAACAAGCGCCTGCTGACCAAGGGCAACATCCTCGACCGCGAGACCATTGAGCGCATCTCGACGCGCAACCTCAAGCGCATCAAGTTCGCCGATAAGGACCCGCGGATCAACGAACAGATCGACGAAATCGAAGAGATGACGTCGCGCCAGATCGACGTTTTGAAGAAGATCGTCAAGGAGAAAGAAGAGAAGCTGCAGAAGGGCGATGAGCTGCCACCAGGGGTTATCAAGCTGGTGAAGGTTTACATCGCCATGAAGCGCAAGCTGAGCGTCGGCGACAAGATGGCCGGCCGCCACGGAAATAAGGGCGTCATCGCGCGCATCCTGCCGGAAGAGGACATGCCTTACCTCGAAGACGGTACGCCGGTGGAAATCGTCCTGAACCCCTTGGGCGTGCCAAGCCGTATGAATGTGGGCCAGATTCTCGAGACCCACCTCGGCTGGGCCGGATTTGCACTGGGGCAAAAGATCAACGAGTTGTTGCAGCAGAACTCGAAGGCCGCACAGTTACGCCTCGCTTTCAAGGAGATGTTCAAGAACACGCCGTTCCTGGAAAGCCTGGTCGATCTGGACGACGAAACCATTGAGCGCGTAGCCGACGGCATGAAAGAAGGTGTCTTCTTTGGCTCGCCGGTGTTCGACGGCTCGAAGGAAAGCGAGATCAAGTCGTTGCTGGCGGAAGGTGAGCTGCCCACATCGGGCAAGACCTACCTCTACGACGGCATGACGGGTGACAAGTTCGAGCAGCCGGTAACGGTTGGTTATATTTACATGCTCAAACTCTCGCACCTGGTCGACGACAAGATCCACGCCCGTTCGATTGGTCCGTACTCGCTGATTACGCAGCAGCCGCTGGGCGGCAAAGCCCAGTTCGGCGGACAGCGTTTCGGCGAAATGGAAGTGTGGGCGCTGGAAGCTTACGGTGCAGCGTACATCCTGCAGGAACTGCTCACCGCGAAGTCCGATGACGTTTATGGCCGCACCAAGATCTACGAGGCCATCGTCAAAGGCGAAGCGGCGATCGAGCCGGGTGTACCGGAGTCGTTCAACGTGCTGATTCGCGAGTTGCAGTCGCTGTGTTTGGACGTGGAGCTGATCAAGACCCACGACCGCAAGCAGCTACCGGCTCCCGAGCCCGTTGCGGCCGACTAGGGAGAAACGCAATGACGATAGACGAGCGATTGGAGAAACTTACGGCGCGGCATGAGGCATTAACGCAGACTGTCGAGCTACTTACTCGCGACATAGACGGGATGAAGACCTACATTAGTGAGATCGCCGAGGGCACTGCTCGTCTTCTTCACATTGCGCAAATCCACGAGCACCGAATTACGCGGTTCGAAGAGCCCGGCAAGGAATAAACGCTCGCGCTGCCGGATGGCAGCAGGCAACTAACAACAGGTCAGACGAACTGAGAGCTGACCACTGAGGACTTAATTCATGTACCGTTCGAGTCCATTCGATCTAGGAAATGCTATCGCCGATTTCGACGCGATCCGTATCAGCCTGGCCTCGCCGGAAAAGATTCGTAGCTGGTCGCACGGCGAAGTCACCAAGCCGGAGACGATCAACTACCGCACCTTCAAGCCGGAACGCGACGGTCTGTTCTGCGCCCGTATCTTTGGGCCGGTCACCGACTGGGAGTGCTTATGCGGCAAGTACAAGCGCATGAAGCACCGTGGGGTGATCTGCGACAAGTGCGGAGTTGAAGTCACGCTGTCGAAGGTCCGCCGCGAGCGTCTGGGCCACATCGAGCTGGCTTCGCCCTGCTCGCACGTGTGGTTCTTCAAGGGACTGCCCAGCCGCATCGGGCACATCCTCGACATCTCGCTGCGCGAGCTTGAGTCGGTGCTCTACTTCGAGGCCTACGTGGTGGTCGAGGCGGGCGAGGCTCCGGTGAAAGAGCGCGAGGTCATCAAGGACGAAGCCAAGTACCGCGAGCTCGATCAGCAGTTCCGCGCTACCGGCTTCAAGGCCATGATGGGCGCCGAGGCAATCAAAGAATTGCTGAAGCGGGTTGAGGTCGAGACCATGTCGACCGAGTTGCGCGAGAAGATGCGCACTGAGACCTCGGTTCAGAAGCGCTTGAAGTATGCCAAGCGCCTGAAGGTGGTCGAGGCCTTCCGCAAGAGCGGCAACAAACCGCAGTGGATGATTCTCGACGTGATTCCGGTCATTCCGCCGGAGCTGCGTCCGCTGGTTCCACTCGACGGCGGCCGCTTCGCAACCTCCGACTTGAACGACTTGTACCGTCGCGTCATCAACCGCAACAACCGGTTGAAGAAGCTGATGGACCTGCACGCGCCGGAAGTCATCGTGCGCAACGAAAAGCGCATGTTGCAGGAAGCCGTGGACGCTCTGTTCGACAACGGACGCCGTGGCCGCGTTCTGCGTGGCGCCAACAATCGCCCGCTGAAGTCGCTCTCTGACACGCTGAAGGGCAAGCAGGGACGCTTCCGCCAGAACCTGCTGGGCAAGCGCGTGGACTACTCCGGCCGTTCGGTAATCGTAGTCGGTCCCGAGCTCAAGCTGCAGCAGTGCGGCTTGCCGAAGAAGATGGCGCTCGAACTGTTCAAGCCGTTTATCTATCACCGGCTGGAGCAGACCGGGCACTGCACCACCATCAAGCAGGCGAAGGAAATGGTCGAGCAGCAGGAGCCCATCGTATGGGACATCCTGGAAGAGGTGATTAAGGATCACCCCGTCCTGCTGAACCGCGCTCCTACACTGCACCGGTTGGGCATTCAGGCTTTTGAGCCGGTACTGGTGGAAGGCAAGGCGATCAAGATTCACCCGCTGGTCTGCACCGCGTTCAACGCAGACTTCGACGGTGACCAGATGGCCGTGCACATTCCGCTGTCGCCGGAGGCGCAGGTTGAAGCCAGTGTACTGATGCTGGCCTCGCACAACATTCTGTCACCCGCGTCAGGCCAGCCGATCACCGTTCCTACGCAGGACATGGTGCTTGGCATTTACTACCTGACCAAGGCGAAGCCGGGCGCCAAGGGCGAAGGCCGCGCCTTTGCCAACATCGAGGAAGTGCTGATCGCGAAGGAAGCGGGCGAGGTGGAAACGCTCACCCCGATTCGTCTGCGCTACTCCGGCGAGGTCATCGACCTCACCACCGCGTACGACGATCAGGATGTGATCCACACCGAGCCGACCAACTTCGAGCGTCAGTTCATCTCGACGACGGTGGGCCGCGCCATCATGAACGATCACCTGAAGCGTGGTGCAGCCGAGATGCCGTACATCAATGGCCTGCTGAAGAAGAAGGGCGTCGGCAACCTGGTGAACTACTGCTACCTGCGCTTCGGTCTGGAAACCACGGTGCGGATGCTCGACGGCATCAAGCAGCTTGGCTTCCAGTACGCGACCAAGGCCGGCCTGTCGATCGGCATCGACGACATGGTGATTCCGCAGAGCAAAGCTGGACTGGTGCGCGGTGCCGAGCAGGCTGCCGTGGCCGTACAGCAGCAGTACCTGGATGGCGCCATCACCAACGGCGAGCGCTACAACAAGGTGGTCGAAATCTGGTCGAAGGTTACGGAAGAAGTAGCCGACGAGATGTTCGGCGCCATGCAGCAGCGCGATAAGACGGGCGAAATCAACCCGATTTACGTCATGGCTGACTCCGGCGCTCGTGGTTCGAAGCAGCAGATTCGCCAGCTCTCGGGTATGCGCGGACTGATGGCCAAGCCTTCGGGCGAGATCATCGAGACGCCGATCACGGCGAACTTCCGCGAAGGCCTCACCGTGTTGGAGTACTTCATCTCCACCCACGGCGCACGTAAGGGTCTGGCCGATACCGCTCTCAAGACCGCGGATTCGGGCTACCTGACGCGTCGTCTGGTCGACGTGGCGCAGGACGTCATCATCAGCGAGTACGACTGCGGAACCGTCGATGGTATCTACGTCACCTCCATCGTGGAGTCGGGCGAGATCATCGAGGCGCTGCGCGATCGTATCGTTGGCCGCGTGTCGCTGGAGAAAATCAAGGACTACGAAGGCAACGTCATCGTCGACGTCAACCAGGAAGTAACGGAAGACCTCTCGGTTGCAGTGCAGGCTGCCGGTATCGAGCGGGTGAAGATTCGCTCGGTGCTCACCTGCGAGTCGAAGCGCGGTGTGTGCGTCATGTGCTACGGACGCAACCTGGCTTCGGGCCGCCTGGTCGAGTTGGGCGAGGCCACGGGAGTCATCGCGGCGCAGTCCATCGGCGAGCCGGGAACCCAGCTCACCATGCGTACCTTCCACATCGGCGGTACGGCTTCGCGAGTCAGCGAGCAGTCGCGCCTCGATGCCAAGAACAACGGCGCGGTGCGCTTCGTGAACATGGTCACCGTCCGCTCCAAGGAAGGCTCCCTGGTGGTCATGAACCGCAACGGTTCCATCACCGTGGTCGATGAGAAGGGCCGCGAAAAAGAACGCTACGCTGTGGTGTACGGCGCTCGCGTGAAGGTCGAAGACGGTCAGCAGGTTTCGCTCGGCGATGTTCTGGTCGAGTGGGATCCGTATACCTTCGCGATCCTTACCGAAATCGGCGGAACCGTGCAGTTCAAGGACCTGGCAGAAGGCATGACGCTGCACGAAGAAGTCGACGAGGTCACCGGCCTGTCGCGTCACGTGGTCATGGATTCGCCGGACGAGAAACGCCAGCCGGCCATCAGCATCAAGGGCGGCAAGACCACCAAGCGTTACCTGATGCCTTCGCGCGCTCACCTGATGGTGCAGGATGGCGACGAGGTCACGCCGGGCGATGTGCTGGCGAAGATTCCTCGCGAGACTACCAAGACCAAGGACATCACGGGCGGTCTGCCGCGCGTGGTCGAACTGTTCGAAGCCCGCAAGCCGCGCGAAACCGCTGTCATCAGCGAAATCGATGGCGTGGTTAAGTTCGGCGATGTGGCCAAAGGCCAGCGCAAGATCTACGTGGTGGCCGACAACGGTACGGAGAAGGAATACTCGGTGCCGCGCGGCGTTCACATCAACGTTCAGGAAGGCGAGCGCATTCGCGCCGGCGAGCCGCTGATGGATGGTCCGCTCAACCCGCACGACATTCTTGCCGTGCTCGGTGAGAAAGAGCTGCAGGCTTACCTGGTCAACGAAATCCAGGAAGTCTACCGCTTGCAGGGCGTGAACATCAGCGACAAGCACATCGAAGTCATCGTTCGCCAGATGATGCGCTGGGTGAAGGTGGAAGACGTGGGCGATACCTCGTTCCTGCTCGAGCAGCAGGTTGACAAGTTCCGCTTCCGCGAAGAGAACGAGAAGGCGATTTCCAATGGCGGCAAGCCGGCCACTGGCCGTCCGCTGCTGCTGGGCATCACCAAGGCCTCGCTCTCGACGGATTCCTTCATCTCGGCGGCCTCCTTCCAGGAGACCACGCGCGTGCTGACCGAAGCCTCCATCCAGGGCGCGGTCGATCACCTGCGCGGACTGAAGGAGAACGTCATCGTGGGCCGTCTCATCCCCGCGGGAACCGGCATGGAGTACTACCGCAATGTCCGGCTCTCGGAGGAGATGGAGCAGGCTGCGTCGCAGGTGCAGGAGGAGGTCACGGCCGCGTACGAGGAAGCCGAGCGCGCGCTGGAACTGCTCCGCAACGAAGGCGAGAACGAAGGCGAAGAGGCGATGGCCGAAGGCGACTAGTACTTCGGTTCATCAAAGCTATAACCCAGAAGCCCGGGGCGGGAGCTCCGGGCTTTTTGCTATGAAGCTCAGCTTACTGAGTTTTGAAAGTGAGTTTTGAAATTCAGTTTTGAAAGGGGGTTTTGAAAGGGCCCGGCTTCAGCCGTGCCGCAACGGGCCGGAAGTTTCCAGGGCTTTCGCCCCTGAGGCACTCCGGTTCACCAAGCTATTAATATGTAGTGGAAGTCCGGCGTAGGATGCCGGAAACGACGATCAATCGTTCGTCAACGTAGAGATCGTAAATGATTCGAAAGTTTCCGACGCGTCTGCGCCGCGCCGTGGGTTGACCCTTCAGGCGCTGAATGTCACCGCTGAACGGGTCTTCCTGCATTGCGAGCAAGGCAGCTTTAACGCGCTGCTGATCGCTTCCGGGGAGCTTTCGAAATTCTTTTTGTGCCGGTCCGGCGATTCGCAGATTCCAGGCCATTGAGGAACTCGCTTAAGGATAGCGAATCTCCTCGCCTGAGGGCAGCTCGGCCTCGGCGAAGGGCTGCAAGCTCGGCTGTAGTGGGCTGAATCGTGGGGTAACGCTGCTCAAAATAGACGCGTAGCGCCTCCCGTACGAGCTCCGAGCGGGTGCGGGATTCGCGTTTGCGCACCTCCTCGAACTGCCGCAGCAGTTCTGGAGGCAAGGAGATGGTCATTACTTCAGTCGTTCGCATGATTTACTAAGTATTACTTTATAATACCAATTGAATCAAGTCTGCCCCCAGTCAGGGACGCGATATCTCGACTAGCCAACGAAAGCGACCTCAGCCAACGCGCCCGGCCAAAGCAGAGCCATCGGCGTCGTCGAGCAGCATCGAGCGCCGCAAGGGCATCCTCGCCTACTACGGCAGCGGAACATGGAAAGGTGATCTTAAGACCATGCGCAGGAATCGCGTGCCTGACGTCACCGACATCTGACACCAGCCACCGGCAACTTCTTTCCTCTCGCCGCTTCCCATAAGCCTGTGTAAACTTGCTTCTGCGCACACTAATGCTTCCTTTCTTCCAACATCTTCGGCTGGCGGTCTGGCGAGCGTTTGAGCATGACGCGTTCGCGGTTGCCAAAGCTGCTGCATTTTCGGCAATTCTTACGCTCTTCCCTGCCGTACTGGTGCTGGCGTCGATTTTGTCCACCTCGAATAGCACTGAAACCTTTTTTCGCGAGGTCTATCGCTCGCTAGGCCGGATCCTGCCGGAAGGCACCAGCAGCGCTGTGTTGCAGTATTTTTCGGCCAGCAAGCCGGTTAAGTTAAAGCTGCTGTTCACGACCTCGATCTTCACCCTGTGGACCGCATCCGGCGTCATGATTTCCTGGATGGAAGGGTTCCGCAAGGCTTACCAGATGCCCAAGACATGGGGCCTGGTGCAGGAGCGGATGATCGCCCTGCTGCTGGTTGTGCTGGCGGGCCTGCCGATGGCGTTTGCTTCGTTCCTGGTAGCGTTTGGAAACCAGATCGAGCGTTGGACGGTTTACCACACCGGGCACGAGCTGGGGCCGTACATTCTGGGGCTGTGGACTGCCGTACGCTGGATTATCTCGGCGCTGACCAGCATCGCCGTCATCGGGCTGGTCTATCACCACGGAGTTCCACGCACCCAACCCTGGCACCGCGTGCTACCGGGCTCGGCGCTGGCAACGGTGCTGTGGTTTGTTTCTACAGTGCTGTTCGGCTTTTACCTGCGGCGCTACGCCAACTATGACGTGATCTATGGCTCGGTGGGAGCGGCGATTTCGCTGCTCATCTGGCTGTACCTCGTCTCGATGGTGGTGCTCATTGGGGCGGAGTTCAACGCCCTGCGCTTTCCGCGATATCTGTTCGGCGCACATTCTGATATCGATCAGAGCAGGAAAAAGGTCCAGGCGTAAAACCAGTTGTCAGTTGTCGGTGGTCAGTTGTCAGACTCAAGGCGGCTTGCACAGGGCTTCAGGGGCGCTGCTAATCTCAGGCGGCTAATCGCAGTTCAACCGCAGGTTCGGTGAGGTGGAACTTGGCTGAAGAAATTGTATCGGTAGCAATCATCGAGGCTCTTCCCGGCAAAGAGGACGAGCTGATTGCGATGCTGCGCGAGCTGTACTTGATGATGCGCGCGAAGGGCTACAGCCGCGACGTATTGCGTCGCGACGCCTCCCGGCCAGGACGTTTCGTCCACACTCGCTTTTGGAAATCGGAAGAGATGCGGGCGGAGGCCCAACACGATCCTGACGTGCATCGCTACTGGCTGCGGCTGCCCGAACTGTGCGATATACCGACCATCTACGAAAGCCTCGAAAAACTGTTCGAAACCTAAGCTTCAGTTCACCCAGCCTGAGCGCGAGTCGCCGTTTTTCTTGTCGCCACGGGGAGTACTCGGATCTTTGAAATTGCCGTATTCGTCGAAGTACTCGTCGTGTTTGTAGTCGTTCGGTTCGTGCTTGCGCATGTAGACCTCAAACTTCCGGGCAGCGCGCTTTCGCTTCCACTTGTAGTAGGAGTTGCGTAGTCCGTAATAGCGCTCTGAGGTTGCGTATGCAAAGCCGCGACGCGGCACGAATTTCAGGAAGATATAGCCAAACAGCAAGCCGCCGAGATGCGCCATGTACGCGGTCGATTGCCCAAGACTATGCGCTGAGGACAGCGCTCCGTAAAGCGCCAGCCCGATGATGCCGATGACGAAATACTTCGCCTTGATAAGGAACGGCAGCGGAAACAGCATGACCTCGGAATCCCCGTGCAGGATTCCGAATGCCAGCAGCAGGCCGAAGATAGCGCCAGATGCGCCAACCGTCAGGGTGTGGGGACTGACTCCCAGGATTCCGGTAAACGAAATCAGGACCGTACAGATCGCCGCCCCAACGGCGCAGAAGAAATAGAACTGCATGAACAGGTTGTAGCCCCAGTCCTGTTCCAACTGCGCGCCGAACATCCAGAGGGCAAGCATGTTGAACAGCAGGTGCAGCAGTCCGTAATGCAGGAAGGCGTAAGTGACAAGCTGCCAAATCTCGCCGTGAACAACCGCAAAGCCTTCGAGCCCGAGATGGCCGTAGAGCCATGCTGCGACAGGGGCGGTGCTGTCGATGGCCTGGAACAACGCGAACAGCAGGAATATCGCGCAATTGGCGATAAGCAGTTGCTTCACCGCGCGGGTGAACGGAGGGAAGCTCAGTCCCATGCTGCCGAGGTTGGACGTGCGTCGCATCAGAGTTCTATTTTAGATGCTTCTGCTCCCGGGCTGCAGATCAAGTTCACCACAGAGGCACAGAGGCACCGAGATATCTCTAAATGTTCTCTGTGCCTCCGTGTCTCTGTGGTAATCCGACCTCTCGCTACCGCTCCGGCGTCGGTACCACCGCAAGGCTACGATGCCCCTTGCCATCCACCGCGCGCACGGCAAAGAACACGTTATCCTTGGACATTGGCAGCGTTGCCTCAGTCACGTTTCCGACATCCTTCGCATGCTGCCAGTCGCCAGCGCTGGTATCGCGCCAGAGAACCTCATAGGATGCTGCCAGTCCTCCCGGCGCGGCCTCCCACACCAGGGTGGAATCGTTCTGCAGTTCTTTGGTGAGAATTCGCACATTGGCCGGGGGAGCGGGCGCGGAGGCCAGCGACGCCAGAGTCGCGGCGTTCACTCGCGCGACGTTGGCGACGTAGTCGTCATCCACAAACTTGGGCAGGTCTCCATACTCCACACCGTTTTCTGTGCGCACATTCTGGTGCTGATGGTTGTAGTTCTCGCGGTATTCCGTGAAGCGCACTGCCGCATAGCCTTGCTGATTGAATGATGTCTGATCGCCTCCGCGCAGAAAACGGTCCGGGCGGAACACTAACATGCGGGTGGAACGCCTTCGGGCGGCAGGTACTCGCTGAGAAGTGCTGGCGATATAGCGCGCCAGTTCGCGCGAGGCGCTGTCGTCCTCGGCGCCCAAGGCGCGAATCATCTTGATCTGCTTTTCGTCGGCCGTGGCAGCGGTCGGGATACCCTCCGAAAACACTCGCACCACGTGCGTATCCTGGCCAGTCGCCCCGGGCGTCCGGTCGCCGCCCACGATGTCGTTATTCAGCACCGCTTCGATGTTCCAACCTTGCGCTTTTGCCATCTTGGCAAAATGTGCGCTGCCGTAAAGGCCCTGCTCTTCCCCGGCGACGGTTAGGAAGATGATCGTTGCAGGAAATTTATGCTTGCTCAGCACGCGCGCGCATTCCATGCTGACGGCCGTGCCACTGCCGTCATCGTTGGCGCCAGGAGCCTGGCCGGTCGCGTCCAAGATATCGGTGTTGCGCGAATCATAGTGCCCAGTCACCAGCACAATGCGTCCGGCGTTTGCAGGATCGGTTCCGCGCAGCACGGCATATACATTGGTGAGCTTCGTGGGCTTCGGGATGCGCGGCCCAGGCTCCTGGGTGAATTCGTCGGTCTTCACTTCAAGGCAGCCGCCGCAGTCCTTCGAGTATTCTTCGAACTGGCCTTTGATCCAGTCCGCCGCCGCAGTTGCTCCCTTGCCGCTCGAGGCCGGCATATCGGATGAAAGGGTTTGGCGGGTGTAGAAGCTGACTAGCTTCACAATGTTCTGCTCAATTCGCCTGGCCGAAACATCGCGCAGCGCCGCCGTGATCTGCGGATCGGGCTTTGCGGCCGGCAAGGGATTAGAGTTCTCGGAACTCTGAGCAAACGCGGGCGGAATCGCCAACATCAAAAACGCGATTCCCGCAAGTAGGAATTTTGGATTCTGCATGGAAACCTGAAACCTCACGATTTCTTCTGCGTCTGTTACTTGACGCTGATAGCAAGAGATTCTAAATATAAAAGGGCGGGTGGCGCTGCACCAGCGGCCAGTCCGATGACGAACGGAGGGCATCATCATGGTTATTTGTCCCGAATGCGAAAGCGATCTCGATATTGAAGAAGATGAGGTCGATGAAGGTGAAGTCGTATCCTGTCCAGAGTGCGGCAGCGACTTCGAGGTGGTGGCCATCGACCCTCTTGAATTGAGCAAGGTGGACGAGAAGGACGACGACGACGACGACAAGGACTCCGATGAGGAGGGGGAGTATTGAGCCCTGTGCCGCCCGATGTCGGGAAAGTCACAAAGTCGCTCTCCGTCGTGCTCTCTATTCTGCTGATGGGTGGTGCGCTTGATGCGGCACCACTTCGCCCTCTGCCGCAATCCACCTCGAACCCGAAGAGTGCTGCCAAAGACTATGCGCTGATATTCGGAACCGTGTGGGATCCCGACTCGCATCCGGTAGGGGGCGTTCCTATACGCATCCGTCGCAGCTCGGAGAAGAAGTTCCGTTGGGAGCAAGTATCAAATCGTACGGGAGAATTTGCCCAACGGGTTCCGGTGGGCAAGCAGGATTACGTGATCCAGGCAGACGTCAAGACTCCGAAGGGCGTACCTAAGCCGGAAGTCACCGTGCACGTCGACGACAATGAACGGCAGGATGTGGGGATTCACCTGACGGATCAACAACTGCCGAAGCCAGCGAGGTAGACTGCAAGCAGATGAAAAAAACGCTGAACGTACTGTTCCTCTCTTTCGTGCTGGTCTCATGTGGCGCCTGGCAGTTACAGCTTCCGCTCGGCCAACACCCTCCGAGCGATGATTCTGACAAAAAGGCGCGGGTCAACCAGCGAGTGCTCACAGGAACGGTGATGGACAAGAGTGACAAGCCGATCCCGAACGCTATCGTTTATCTCAAGAACGAAAAGACACTGAATGTGAGGTCGTTCTTCGCCGACAAAGACGGCAACTATCGCTTTCCGCAATTAGAGCGCAATGTGGACTACGAGGTTTACGCCGAACTCGACGGCAAGCGGAGCGACACCAAGACGGTGAGCCAGTTCGATGACCGTAACACGCCGCATGTCAATCTGCGGATCAAATAGTCGTTTCGTCCATACTAAATCCGGGTGTCATCCCGATGGGACGTCAGTCCCCGAGGGATCTGCAGGTAGGGCGAGCCACGAACTTATACCGGGGTGAGCAAAATGCAGATCCTTCGTCCGCCGCGGCGGACTCAGGATGACACTCGATAATGTTTGCTCGCTGTCGGCGTCGCTGAAGCCGCGCCCTTCGAACAGCAGAAAGGCCGCCATCGCTGGCGGCCCATGCTTTAACACTGCTTGTCTTAGCTATTTTCGTTGCTGGCGCGTTTCCAATTCATGAACTCGCCAATCGTGGATCCCGCTCCAGAAGAAGTGCTTGCTGCCGGAGCTTTGTAGGCTTCCACTTCGCCACGGGTGGCTTCCTCGCCAACCGCGCGAATGCTGAGCCCGACCTTCTTTTCCGCCGGATTCATTTTGATGATCTTGAACTCGAACTCCTGCCCGGGTTCAAGCTTGATCGGCGCTCCGTGTGAGTCGACCGCTTCCGAGTTGTGGCACAGACCTTCGACGCCGTCTGCGATCTCCACGAAGGCACCGAAGCTGGCCAGCCGCAGCACTTTGCCGTGGATAACATCGCCCACGCGATGCTGGTCGAAGAACGTCTCCCAGATGTCGGGCTGAAGCTGCTTAACACCCAGGGACAACCGGCGCTGCTCGGGCTCAATCGCCAATACGATCGCGCGAACCTTGTCGCCCTTCTTCAGCACCTCGGAAGGATGCTTCACGCGCTTGGTCCAGCTCAGGTTGCTGACGTGAACCAGTCCGTCAATTCCGTCTTCGATTTCGATGAAGGCTCCAAAGTCCGTCAGGTTGCGAACCTTGCCTTCAACGATAGTTCCTGCCGGAAACTTCTCATGCAAGGTTTCCCACGGATTCGATTCGAGCTGCTTCAGACCAAGGCTGATGCGGCGCTCGGTGGGATTCACATTCAGCACCACAGCTTCTACCTGATCGCCTACCGTGACCATCTTGGAGGGGTGCTTCATGCGCTTGGACCACGTCATCTCGCTGACGTGTACCAGCCCTTCAATTCCCTGCTCCAGCTCGATAAATGCGCCGTAGTCAGTAACGCTGATCACGCGACCGCGAACATGAGCTCCGATCGGATAGCGCTCTGCAGCGTCCAGCCACGGATCAGGCGTAAGCTGCTTGAAGCCGAGCGAGACACGCTGCTTGTCTTTGTCGAACTTCAGCACCTTCACCTGGATCTGATCGCCGACCTGCACCAGGTCGTGCGGATGCGTCAGTCGTCCCCAGGACATGTCGGTGATGTGCAGCAGACCGTCGATGCCGCCCAGATCAACAAACGCGCCGTAGTCCGTGAGGTTCTTTACCGCACCGGTCAGGATCGCGCCTTCTTCCAGATGATCGAGCGTCTTGGTGCGCTTCTCCGTCTGCTCTTCTTCCAGAAGCTGCTTGCGCGAAACCACAATGTTGCCGCGCTTCTTGTTCAGCTTGATGATGCGAACTTCGATTTCGTGACCCTTCAGGCCATCGAGGTTGCGCAACGGACGCAGGTCAACCTGCGAACCAGGAAGGAACGCGCGCGCCCCCATGATGTCGACCGTGAGGCCGCCCTTGATACGATCGATAACCCGCACCTTCACCGGTGCCTTGTCGTTGTAGGCCTTCTCGATTTCGTCCCAGGCGCGCAGTCGCTGAGCCTTCTGATGGGAGAGGTTGATGTAGCCCTCTTCCGTGTGGCCCGGCTCGCGCATCACCGCGATCTCGTCGCCGGCCGTCACCGTGACGTTGCCTTCGTGGTCGGTGAACTCCGACACCGGCACCACACCTTCAGACTTGTAGCCGATATCGACTACAACATACTGAGGTGTGACCTTCAGCACGTGGCCGGACACGATCTGCTCATCGTTGAGCGCGGCTTCGGTCTGTGCCTGCTCCTGTTCAAACGATTCCAATACGCTGGCGAAGTCTTCCATGCTGGGCTCTTTTTCAGCTTTCTTGGGAGCCGCAGGTTCAGCCGGCGTCTGGATTGCAACAGGAGTTGGCGGAGCTACGGCTGCTTCGGAAGCGCGCTCCTCCTGCGGTTGTTCAGCCTGGTGTTCAGCTTGGGCTTGCTCTGCTGGTTGAGCGTTGGCAGCGTGCTGGTCTTGACCCTGGTTAGACGCTTGCGCGTCAAGATTTTGCTCGTTTGGCTGGTGTTCGGAGGCAGGGTCCTGAGTTTGCGTAGTCGAGGTTTCAGTTTGGGTGTTGTCGAGAGCCATGGGTTGAGTATTTGAGCTACCGCTATTTGAGTAACGATAGGGAGCCGGGATTCAAAACGGACTGCTGGCTTGGGTCTTCTAGGATGATTTCCCGCTTTAGCGGGTTTTTGGAACAACCCAGCGGCCGGATCCATTGGAGCGGGCCCCGCTTGCCAAGGACTGCTTCGACTATAGCAACCGACCTTAGCAGTGTCAAACCTGTAACCTCAATACAGGCACGCATTTCGCGTCCCCGATTCGGAATTTTATCCGCCATTCACCAGCCGCGCACAGGCTGCCGGGCACCGCACACGGGCAAGACAGCAAATTCGTCCGCCTCGGCTCAACCCGCAATCGTGCGAGATCGCCGTCTGATACTCTGCGGTGTGGACTACCTGTGGACACCATGGCGCTACGCATACGTCACCACCGCTGACCAAGCTCCGGAGTGCGTTTTTTGCTATGTTCAGGCCATGGGCGATGATGAGCGGGCGCTCATCGTTCATCGAGGCCGACACAACTTTGTAGTGCTAAATGCATTTCCTTACACCTGCGGCCACGTCATGGTAGTTCCCTATCAGCATCTCGACCGTCTCAGTAATCTACCTGCGGAAGCGCTCGCCGAAATGACGGAGCTCACGCAACGACTCGAGGCGATTCTGTTCGACGAGTACCATCCCAACGGCGTGAACCTGGGCATGAATATCGGCAAGGCCGCCGGCGCCGGAGTGGCTGGCCATATCCACATGCATGTGCTGCCACGCTGGGTGGCAGACGCCAACTTCATGACCGTCGTGGGCGAGACCCGCGTGCTGCCTGAACTGCTGTCGGAAACCTATTCCCGCCTGAAACAAGCCTTCACGAAACTCGCTTGACTGTAAGACGGCATAGCGTCAGCCGTTCGCATCTGAGTGACGGTAATTCGAACTCTATCCCAACAGGAGTGTTCTATGGCGCATTACGGGATGCTGCGCGATTACCGCTTCAGCACCGACACTGACGATATACGCGGCTCATCACTTTATGGAATCAACGGCGAGAAACTTGGCAAGATCGACGACGTTATCTTCGATCACAGCAGCGGTAACATTCGCTACGCTGTGGTCGACTCCGGTGGCTGGCTCAGCAGCAAGAAGTTCCTTGTCCCCGCCGACCGCATCCGCGCGGATGCGAAACACGAGGACGACTTCCATGTCGATATGACAAAGAAGCAGATCGAGGCACTGCCTCGGTACGACGAAGATAGCTTCAAACACGATAAGCACGATAACGAACGCGACTGGTCCGACTATGACGAGCGTTATCGCAAGTCGTTGGAAACCACCGGCGACGTGATGCATCGCGAAGGCAGCACGCATACCATCACACCCGATCCAAGCCAGTTGCCCGCAACCGGCGAAGCGTTACCCAACGAAGACGAACTGGAACCGGAACGAATTGCGGGTATCTTCAACGATCCCACTCCCAACTCCAGCAAGACGCGTCTGCGCCCCGCGGGGATTGCGGCACGCGCTGAGGATTCGGCAGTGGTCGGCCAGTCGGTGCCTGAAGAGATGCCAACTAGACTGGAAGAAGAAGCGCTGGATCGCCGGCCCGCGACGGGAACCATGGGGCAGACATACGAAGCAGACCGCAACCGCCGGCTAGCCGCCTTCGAGAATCATCTGCGGCGCAATCGCGTCGATATCACCTCAAGCTGCCGAAGCTGCGACGTAAAGAAGGACAAGGTGGCTTAAGCAGGTCGGAGTTCGAAAACCTCGCTCCAAAAAACTCGCTCCAAAAAATAATGACGGGCGCGACACTTCGCGTCCGTCTCTACTTCACCAGTCTGTCTGCTAAGGCGTTACGACAAGCTCTACGACTCAACCATCGAAGCTTCCGGGAAGCGGAGCTTGCACTTTGACAGCGCCCGGTTCAGCAGGTCCTCGATGTCCGGCTCTTCGCAATTGCGGGACATCGCCAGTTCGCTGACCAGGAGATAGCGCGCGCGCTCCAGCATCTTCTTCTCGCGAAAACTCAGAGGCTTGGTCCGCGCCAGCAGAAGCAAACCCTTCAGAACCACTGCCACGTCGATAAGTGAGCCAGTCCGCATCTTGTCGGAGTTTTCCTTGAACCTGTATTTCCAGTCAGCATTGTTCTCGATTTCGCCGTCCATCAGGAAATCGAGCACCTTCTGCACTTCCCCGTTGCGGACTACCCTGCGAAGGCCGACACTTCCCACGTTGTGGAAAGGAACCATCACTTTCAGACTACTGGCTTTGATTTTGAGCAGGTAAAACCGTTCAACTTGAGTGCCGATGGTCCGGCTGCTGATTTGTTCGATTATGCCTACCCCGTGGTTAGGGTAGACGACCTTGTCTCCGATGCTAAAACTCAGGTTATTCATGAGGGCTACCGCACAGCGCGGTCGAACCAGATCGTATGAAGGGCGTGCGACTTATACAACTTATGTGGTAAGTATAGCTCCTCTGGGAGACGCTGGTCAATTACGCCATATTGCGCCACGAGCAATTGCGCGGCCAAACTGTATGCAAGCCGCTACGGTTTGTAATTCTGCAAACCGGATGCTAACATCCGACTTCATCAACGTTCACCCGCGGAGGCAATCATGGCTGAAAACGATGGCAGTGGTTTCTTGTGGTTCCTGGCAGGACTGGGTATTGGCGCGGCAGTTGGAATTCTCTATGCTCCCACCGCTGGTGACCAAACCCGCCAGAAGCTTCGTGATGCGGCCGAACAAGGTCGGGACGCGGTCGCGGATCGCGCACGGCAGGCACGAGATCAGGCCGGCACATGGGTCGATCGTGGTCGCGATTACATCTCCCAGCAGAAAGATCAATTCCGCTCGGCCGTCGACGCAGGCAAACAGGCTTATCGCGAGGCCACAACGGAGCAGCCGGAACCCTCGCCTGGCCAGTAACCCACTGTTGGGAGGCAGAGATGGCGGTCGCTAAACTCCCGTCAAGGAGCATCCATGGATGATAAGCTGACCATTTTCATCGCCGTAACAGCGGCCGCTGTAGTCACTCAGATGCTGATCCTGGCGGTTATAGCCGCGGTTATGTGGCGTATGGCCGCTCGGTTCCATTCGTTGAGTGAGAAGCTCGAGGCGCGTGCCCTTCCCGTGCTCCAGGATGCCAAGAAGCTTACGGCCGACGTGCAGAGCTTTCTCGAAACCGCCCGCCCCAAGGTCGACGTGCTTTTGGAGAATGCTTCCGTCATCAGCACAACCGCACGCGAACAGACGCAGAAGGTAGACGCAGCGCTCACAGACTTTATGGATCGTGCCAGGCTTCAGACGATACGCGTGGATGAGATGCTCACCCGAACTTTGGACCAGGTGGAGCACACCAGCGAGAAGGTGCAGAACAGCGTGCTCTCGCCGGTGAAGCACCTGAACGGTGTTCTACAGGGCATCGGCGCAGGACTCGAAACTCTGTTCCAGAAATCCCGCCAGCCGAGGAACGGCAAGCACAACGACGAAATGTTCATCTAGAATGCTTGCGCCAGTTGGCGTAGACCGTGTTGAAAGGGCACGCCCTCATAGGCTGCGGAAAGACTCAGCCTGCCGACCACTCGCGTCAGGGCACGACCTCGGTCGTGCCGAAAAGCCCTTCCTTTTTTCTTATCGCGAGCGGACTTTAGTCCGCGAGCGACCTGCGCTTACTAGCCATCGTTACCCTCAAGCAATCCAAGCCCCGCCAACCACTACATCTCCGTCGTAGAACACGACCGCTTGCCCCGGCGTGATAGCGCGCTGCGGCTCGTCGAAGGTGACGCGAACGTCTCCGTTAGGAAGCTTCTCGAGCAAAGCATCGGCGGGCTCGTGGCGATGGCGGATCTTGGCCTGCACGCGCAGCGGCTCGCGAACCTCGTCGATGGCAATCCAGTTGGCGCGCTTGCCCATGAGGGTGCGTGAGTACAGATCGTCGCCACCGCCCACAACCACCTGCCGCTTGTCGCCGCGAATCTCCAGCACGTAGACGGGCGACCCGGTGGCAACGCCTAATCCCTTTCGCTGGCCGACGGTGAAGTTGTGGATGCCGTTGTGAGTGCCGATCACCTCGCCCGTCGTGGTCACCAGATCACCGGATGTGTCGGGAATCTCCTCGCCCTGCTCCTCCAGATAAGCGTCGAGAAACTTCTTGTAGTCACCGCCGGGCACGAAGCAAATTTCCTGCGAATCCTGCTTCTCGAAGACGCGCAGACCAACCCGCTTCGCCTCTTCCCTCACCTCGGGCTTGCGCATCTCGCCCAGAGGAAACAGCGTGCGGCTAAGCTGCTCTTGCGTCAGGCCGAAGAGGAAATACGTCTGGTCCTTGCTGGTGTCCGCTGGACGCTTCAACAGCCAGCGACCCGAACGCTCGTCGAACTCGTTGCGCGCGTAGTGCCCGGTGGCAAGCATCTCGGCGCCAATCTGACGGGCCGTGATCAGCAACTGATCGAACTTGAGATGGTTGTTGCACAAACTGCACGGAATTGGCGTGCGTCCGGAAAGGTATTCCTGCACGAACGGGCGCACAACGTCTTCTTCGAAGCGCGACTCCTGGTTGACGACGTAATAGGGGATACCAAGCGTCTCAGCCACGCGCCGCGCGTCGTAGACGTCATCGAGCGAACAGCAGCGGCCAGTGACCGCCTCGGGCATGCCGTCGTGCCCCGCAAGGCGGCGCTGGTTCCAGAGCTGGAGCGTCAGACCGACGACGTTGTATCCCTGCTCGCACAACAGCGCCGCGACGGTGGAGGAATCCACTCCTCCCGACATGGCTACCGCGATGGTCTTGGAAGAAGTCATTAGCAATTAGTAATTAGCGATTAGCAATTAGTCCAAAGACAATTCGAGCCCAGCGCGGAAGCGCTGGGACAGTCGTTAAAGTTAATCAGAGTGCCGTAGGCACGTCATATGTCGTCCCTACGGGACTCTAACTGTTTTCCCCTGCTTACCCAGCGTTGAAACGCTGGGCTAAGATATGCTGCGCCTTCGGCGCGGCTTCTTAGGTTGCTTATACTGCATCGCAAACAGAGAAAACCTCGCGACACTGTTCCTGTCAACTCTTCAGCTGAGAGCTGACGGCTGAGAGCTGACAGCTTTCTTATACACCGGGCTCAGCTCGCGCAGCCGCCCCACCACCTCAGGCACCAGTTCGATTGCGAAATCGATGTCTTCCACTGTGTTCTGCTTGCCCAGGCTGAAGCGCAAACTCGCTCGCGCGCGATCTGCCGAAAGCCCCATAGCGACCAGCACGTGCGAAGGCTCGATTGCTCCCGAGGAACACGCAGCTCCGGTCGAAACCGACAATCCCTTCAGGTCGAGAGCGATCACCATGGCTTCGCCTTCGATGCAGTCGAAGTGAATGTTCGTCGTGTTCGGAACCCGCGGTGCGCCAGCACTGTTCACACCAGCTTGATCAACCTGATCGAGAAGCGCTTGCTCCAGCCGATCGCGCGAGGCAGCCATCCTCGCCACGCTGCCGTCTTCGAACCCCGCGCGCGCGATCTCAGCCGCTTTGCCAAGTCCAACGATTCCCGGCAGGTTCTCCGTGCCCGCGCGGCGCGAGCGCTCGTGGCGTCCACCATAGAACAGCGGCTGCAACAGAGTTCCCTTCCTCACGTACAGCGCGCCTGCGCCTTGCGGGCCGTGCATCTTGTGCCCAGTGATGGTCAGCAGGTCGCAGCCGATCTCCTTCACATCGAGCGGAACCTTGCCTGCAGCCTGAACTGCATCCGTATGGAAGTAAACATCAGCCTCCGCGGCGATCTTGCCAATCTCTCGCACTGGCTGCAGTACACCCGTCTCGTTGTTCGCGAGGATGATGCTGATTAGCCTGGTCTCCGGCCGGATAGCGCGGCGAACGTCATCGGGATCGACCAACGCCTGCGCGTCTACCGGCAAGTACGTAACGCTGCAGCCCATCTCTTCCAGACGCTTGCAGCTGTTCAACACCGCGTGATGCTCGACCGCCGACGTGATTACATGATCGCCCGGCTCTGACCAAGCCGAACAGCGCCAGGTTGTCGCCTTCAGTGCCACCGCTGGTGAAGACAACCTCGGCAGCGCGACAGTTCAGTAACTCGGCAACCTGCTCACGTGCGCGCTCGACCGCCGCCCGTGCCTGCTGCCCCTGCTGATGGATGGACGAAGCATTCCCAAATCCTTCGAAGAAATACGGACGCATCGCGTCGAACACTTCGGGCAGAAGCGGGCTGGTAGCGTTATTGTCGAGATACACCCTGCGCATCGTTGAGCTTATGCCTCTATTTTAGCTGTCTATTTTAGATTACCTGGGTGCGAGGCCCGATTCGAGCTTGTTTCCTTTGCCAGAGCCATGGATAGTGGCTCACTCTACTACGTCTCACAATGGCAGGGCTTGCCGGCCGAGATGGCCAACGCGACCCTTCAGACCTTAAACAAAATGCAGGGTCAATTTATTGAAGAAATGTGCTCTCCTCAGCCCCAGGCCGAATCCGCTGCCAAGCGGATTGACAAAGCGATTATCCTAAAGGCGCTTGGTTAGCAACAATGCGTACAGGCACCTTTGCAACGCTAGCAGGGATTGTCGGAGCTGTCCTTAGTTTTGTGATCTTCAATGTCCTTTACATCACTTGGGCAGTATGGCGATACCCGCAGCACAACTCGATGGCTGGACTTGCGGGATTCATATACGGGATTCCAGTCGGTGCCATTTGCGGCATCATAGCTTTTTGTGTGGCGTTTGTTTGGAACAAGGCGAGTCCGCGGCCTAGCAACCGAGGTCGATCATAGTCTTGCTGAGTAATAAGCATCCCGCGGAAATCAGAGTGCCGCGCTGCTAAAGCCATGCCGCGTGTTGCTCGCCAACGCCCAAGAATTTATAGTCAAGGGTTTGCTTACCTGTTCCGGTAATCGCTTGCGGAACAACCTAAAAGCGCGGACTCACGCGACTGGAGCCATCATGAAAAAAACTGTCCTGCTTCTCTGCTCGATCTTCCTATGCCTGCCCAGCTTCGCCGACGAGGGCATGTGGCTGTTTGAGGCATTCCCCAAAGACAAGGTCCAGGCGACGTATGGATTCTCTCCTTCGCAGGAGTGGCTGGATCACGTGCGGCTCTCCTCGGCCCGCGCCCCGAACGGCTCGTCATCGTTCGTCAGCGCCGATGGTCTCATCTTCACCAATCATCACATCGCACAGGGCTGCATTCACGACCTCTCGACCAATGGTAAGGATTACAACAAGAATGGTTTTTATGCTCCAACCCGCGCCTCGGAACCGAAGTGCCCCGGGATGGAGTTCCTGGTTCTGGAGAACATATCGGACGTCACCGACAAGGTGAACGCCGTGGCGAAGCCTGGGATGAGCGACGCCGACGCCGGAAAAGCGCAGCGCGAGGAAATGTCGGCGATCGAGAAGGAGTGCTCGGTCGGGGACATCCGGTGCGATGTGGTGACGCTCTATTCCGGAGCGTTGTACCACCTGTACAAATACAAAAAGTACGATGATATCCGGCTGGTGTTTGCGCCGGAGTTCGACATCGCCTTCTTTGGCGGTGATCCGGATAACTTCGAGTATCCACGCTACGACCTGGATATTTCGTTCCTTCGCGCCTACGAGAACGGCAAACCGGCAAACACCACCAACTATCTCAAGTGGTCGAAAGATGGCGCCCAGGACGGCGAACTGGTATTCGTATCCGGGCATCCCGGACGCACCGGCCGCCTACTTACCGTCGATCAAATGGACTTCCTCCGCGACTACCAGTATCCGATGATGCTTGCCTCCTTCCAGCATCGCATTCAGGTGATACAGAAGTTTGGATCGCAATCCGACGAGAATGCGCGCGAGGCCGAGGACGCGCTGTTCGGAACGCAGAACTCATTCAAGGCGATCACCGGCTATGAAGGCGGGCTGAAGAATCCCGACATCATGAACAAGAAGATTGCCGAAGAAAAGGACCTGCAACAGTACGTCAAGGCCGATCCCGGAAGGGAAAAGCAATTCGGCAATCCCTGGCAGCCGATCTCGCAGGCGGTCGATGTGCAGAAGCAGATTTACAAGCCGCTGTACTACCTCGATGGACTGGCGGGTTTCCGTGGCACGCTGGCCGATGACGCGCGAACCATCGTGCGGGCAGCCGAGCAGCGGCAGAAGCCGAGCAACCAGCGTATCCGCGGATACCAGGACTCCGCCCTGCCTACGCTGGAGCAGCGACTGTTTTCCACGGCTCCGATTTACAAGTCGCTGGACGAGGTGCAACTGGCGGCCAGCCTGGCTGAAATGCAGCAGGTGCTGGGCGCCGACAACGCCAGCGTCAAAACACCGCTTGCCGGCAAGTCGCCGGAGGAGCGCGCCAAGGAAGTCATCGATGGAACGAAACTAGATGACGTAGCGGTTCGCAAGCAGCTCTACGAGGGCGGTAAGCAGGCGGTCGATGCCAGCACCGACCCTCTCATCGTCATGATGCGCACGATCGAGCCGGATGCTGAAGCGGTACATCAGCGGAACGAAGATGAAGTGGAATCGGTGCTGCGCAAGAACGCCGGAACCATCGCCAAGATCCACTTTGCGCAAGGCGGGTTCAGCGTGCCGCCGGACGCGACGTTTACCTTACGCCTCAGCTACGGCGCGGTGAAGGGTTATGAGGAGAACGGTAAGCACATCCCGTGGTATACGACGATTGGGGGCGCCTATGAACACGCGGCCGCTCACGGCGATAAGCCACCTTATCAGTTGCCCGAAAGCTGGATGAAAGGCAAGTCGTCGCTGGACCTGAAGACCGTCTACGACACAGTTTCCACCCCCGACATCATCGGCGGGAACTCCGGCAGTCCGGTGATCAACAAGAATGCGGAAGTGGTGGGCATCATCTTCGACGGCAATATTCAGTCACTGACGTGGAACTTCGCCTATGACGACAAACAGGCGCGTGCCGTCGCCACCGACTCGCGGGCCGTGATTGAGACGCTGCGTCGGATTTACCACGCTGACGCGTTGGCCAATGAGTTGGCCGGTCCGGACAGCAGCAATAGTGGTGCCTCGAAGGCAAGAAAGCCCAAGACAAAACAGAAGTAGCTGTTTGACTGCACTCTTCGAGCAAGCTAATGAGGCTCAGCGTACAAGCTGAGCCTCATACATTTTGCGGGGGTGTGGGAGACCTACGCTGCGGTCGCGTTGGATTTCTCTTCGTGCTTCTCGGCCTTGCCGTCTGCGGGCATCGCCAGATGGATACCAGTGTCTCCGCGCATTTCACGGAATTTCTTCGGAGTTATGCCGACCAGCCGGCGAAAGACACTGGTGAAGTGGCTCTGAGTTTCGAACCCGACGTTGGTCGCTACCTCCACTAGTGCGTTGTTTCCGTCGCGCAGCAACTCCTGTGCGCGCTCCACGCGCTGACGCATGACGTACTGGTGAGGAGTGGTTCCAGTGCTCATCTTAAAGAGCTTGGAGAAGTAGTACTGGCTCATGCCGACCACCTCGGCCATCTCCGATACGCTAAGGTCCTTCTCGATGTTCTCCTTGACGTGCTCGAGGACGCGCTGCAGTCGCCGCGGAGGCAGGCCTCCCACAATTTCGACCGGGGCAAGTGTAGCGCCGACGTAAGCGTCGACCACTTCCTTGGCGCGCTCCAGGTCGAGCGACTGCACCGACAACACGAGAACATTCATGCCCTCCGACTTCGCTCCCGAAAATGCGGAAAACGAATCGTTGCACAGCGCGGCCCTGATACCGGGCACACGATTCGCGCCTACCGACGCACCTACACCCCTTCCGGTAACGATGATTCCACGTTCCGCATCGCGACGCAGAACGGCCAAGGCCACCTGCTCTGCATAGTCGCCGCGTACGTGAGGTTCGACGGTTGAAGTGGGATCTAACACTTCATGCCCTGTCGCAGTCAGGTTCGCCGTCAGTTGCTGTTTCAATGCATTGCCAGTTTCATCAGAACCGATCGCGATTCGCACTTTACTTCTCCTCCATCTGCTTTATTTTTCGAGTTTCGCTGGGGTGGTGCGGACGGCAGGGCGCCTGTGATGGTTTCACTGGCCCTTGTGCCATACGTTCCACTAAATACGTATTCATTACATCCGTGCAACGAAGTATCGCCCCGCGCTCATAAAGTTTTCGTAAACTCAACTCGCCCGCTTCATCCATGCCAGTCAGTCCAGCCAGGTCTACGATGATCGAACGGCCAGCAGAGAGTCCGGCTTGCTCAGCGAAGGCCTTATCGAGCTCCGCAACCAGAGCTTCCTCAAGCCTTCCTTCCAGGAGCAAACGCAACTCAACCCCACTCTCTTCGACCGTGATTCTCAGCAACTGCCGTCTCCTGAGATGCCCAATAGCGAAGAGCCGCCAAGGTTTATTCAATCCTTCGCCCTACATGAATCGACAGTTGTCTTAATGCACCTGCAACACCATACGCCGTTTCACTGCCGACATTTGGTAAAGAATTGAAAAGTATCGACTTAGGTTTTGACATAGCAGGTTCTATCAGGCTCCAGGTGTCAAAAAAAAGCGGCCTATTTTGACACTATGTGTCAGATTTTCGACTCTGCCGACGTTGGTTGGCGCGAAATACCCAGTCTTTCCATGCGATAGAGGAGAGTGGTTCGCTTGATTCCCAAGCAGGCCGCGGCTCCCTGTGGGCCTCCAACAACCCATTTGGACTGCCGAAGAGCCTGGAGAATCCGGCTTTTCTCGATCTCGTGCAAACTGAGTTGCCCGTCGTGATCAGGGCCGGCGGTGGTAGTTAGAGTTGTGTTGCACAGCTCTGCGAGGGGCGCGGTCAGCTCCTCGCCCGCAGTCAGGATCACGGCCCGCTCGATGAAGTTCTGCAACTCTCGAACATTGCCCGGCCACGCATATTCGACGAGAGCTAGCAATGGTGTCGCGTTGTATTCGCTCGATGTGCTTGTTCATGCGCCGCGCGTATTTGCTGACGAAGTAGCGCACGAGCAGAGGGATATCCTCGGCGCGATCTCGAAGCGGCGGAACTGTGATGGGGAACACGTTAAGGCGGTAGAAGAGATCGCTGCGGAACGTGCCTTCCGCCACCATGCCAGGCAGGTGGTGATTAGTCGCCGCTATCAAGCGCACATCTACGCGTTGCGTGCGCGAACTTCCCAGACGTTCAAACTCCCGTTCCTGAAGAACGCGCAGCAACTTGGGCTGAAGCTCCGGCGGTATGTCACCCACCTCGTCCAGGAAAAGGCTTCCGTGGTGGGCGAGCTCAAACCGTCCAATTTTCCGGGTGATCGCGCCGGTGAAGGCTCCCTTCTCATGTCCGAACAGTTCGCTTTCCAAGAGCCCGAGAGGAATCGCTGCACAGTTGATTCTGACGAAGGTGCGATCCTGACGGGCGCTGCGTTCATGAATCGCGCGCGCAATCAGCTCCTTCCCTGTCCCGGTCTCGCCACTGATCAGCACGGTGGAATCGGTAGGTGCAACAGTTTCCACCTGCTCCAGAACGTGCCGCAGCGCGCTGCTGCCACCAATGATGTCCTCGAAGCCCTGTTCGGAACGAATCTCTTCCTCCAGGTAGAACTTCTGCTCCGAGATTTGCTCCTTGCTCTCCGACAGCGCGCTGTGCTGGAGGGCGTTGCTGATGGCGATCGCTACTTGCCGCGCGATCTGGGTCGCAAAATTCAGGTCCCCGGATGAGAATGCGTGCTCGCGGCGGCTGCTGATGGAAAGCACGCCTACCCGCGCACCGTTGCTCTCCAGCGGTACAACCAGCAACGACTGAAATCCTTCTCCTGCACGGATCCGTGTAATGTCTCCGTCGTTGCTAAACGGAAGAGCTCCGGAGCCAACGATACGACCCTCACCCGTCTTGAACGCCGCGCCCACGTTGGTTCCCTCGATGCCGATGAGCATGTCGCGCTGCAGGTAACCGCGGCTATCTGGGAAATCCAGCGCATGCAGGCGCAGATTCTCCGCATCTTCTGGCAGGAACAGGCTGGCGGAGTCGTACTCCACGACCTTGCGCAGGTTCGCGGAAAGTGCCGCGAACAGAGCGCGCGGATCAAGATTCGAGACTACTGCGTTGTTGAGTTCCAGCACGGTTTGCAGGCGGTCGCGCTCGCGCGTCAGTTCCCGTTGCAGGGCCGCAGAGCGTTGGCGGAATAGCGCGTTCTCCACCGCGAGCGCCACTTGCGCCGCGATCAGCTTCGCGAAGCCCACCTCGTCCTCATCGAAGCCTCCAATCTCTTCCCGCCCGATGGTCATGGCGCCCAGCGGGCCCGTCGGAGTAATGAGGGGCAAAACGCAGAGCGATCGTACGCGATGCTCGCGCAAAAGCTCACCGACTTTACGGAACCGCTTCTCTCTCGCGAGGTCCTTGCAAATGAAGACCTCCTGGCTCTGCCACACGATGCCAGAGGGCGAGTCGTCGATCTTGAAATCCTGCCCCAGCCAACCCGGCGTGGATTTCGAAGAATGCAGAACGTGCAGTCGCATGGCCCCGCGTTCCTCGTCGTGAAGCACAACACTGACGTAATGGGACGGCAGCAATTGCGAAACCTGCGGCGAAAGCGCGACAAACACCTCGGACAAATCGCCATGCGACGAGATGGCGCGACACATTTCTTCCAGAGCCGCAAACTTGAGAGCTGCTTTCTCTTGCTCAATCATGTGCAGGACAAATGGCGCTGGAAAACCGGTCGCGTTTAGAAACGGACAGGATTTGCAGAACTGAGAGCACGACTACTCTAAATTGATAATAAAGCAGTTCTGAGTGATGCATTGCTGCCATTTTATGCCGAAAGCTGCTGACCGGAAGCCAGCAAACCGAACCGCTCTGAACCTCTTCTGCAGGTTGCTCTGCTGTTGTAAGCTCTAACATCGCTACTTCAGCTTGAGGAGCGCCATTGCAAAAGGACAACCCAGCGCCCGGCGGCCCAGGTATCACCCCCAAGTGGACCTTCGGAGCCAAAGATGCAATCGGAACCGCCTACTCGGTCTCCAGCCGGCTGTGGTACACGCTGGCGAACGGCGTAGTCACCGAGGTCTACTTCCCGACGATCGATACGCCGCAAATGCGCGACCTTCAGTTCCTGGTCACAGACGGCGAGACGTTCTTTCACGATGAGCGCCGCCACATGATCAGCAAAACCGAGTGCAGGGAAAGTGCGGCTCTCGGCTACACGGTGACAAACTCCGATGCCCAGGGGCGGTATTCCATTGAAAAGACCATCATTGGCGATCCGCACCTGCCATGCTTGCTCATCCATACCAAGTTCAACATGGTGGAGGAATGGCAGGGACGGCTGCAACTGTACGTACTTTGCGCTCCGCACCTGCAAATCGGCGGCTGGCACAACAATGCAGAAGTCCTCCACGTCCGCGGAAGGACCTACCTTCTCGCCTATCGTGGCGACGCCTACCTGGCAATCATCGCCACTGTTCCGATGAAGAAGATGTCGGTCGGCTATGTCGGGGTCAATGATGGCTGGACCGACCTGTCGCACAACTTCCGCATGGACTGGGAGTACACCTCCGCCCTCGATGGCAATGTTGCGATGACCGGTCAGTTAGACCTAAGCCGCACGACAGAATTCACCCTCGCTGTGGGATTCGGACATACCAAGCACAATGCTTCTTCAACTTTGGCGCAGTCGCTTGCGATCCCGTTTGAGCAATCGCTGAAGAACTTCGAAGACCAGTGGCTAAGAACACGCAAGCGCATGGTACTGATGGACAAGCTGTCCGCCTGCGATTCTTTCCTGTTCACCCGCAGCGTGAATTTGCTGTTGGCCAATGAAGACAAGCTGTATCCCGGCGCCATGATCGCCAGTTTGAGCATCCCCTGGGGCGAAGACAAAAGCGACGACGACTTGGGCGGGTATCACCTGGTGTGGACGCGCGACATGGTGATGCAGACTACTGCCCTGCTTGCCGTGGGGGATACGGCTACACCGCTTCGTGCCATGATCTACCTCGCGGTTACGCAGCGCGAAGACGGCGGCTTCTACCAGAATTTCTGGGTCGATGGCGACCCGTTCTGGACTGGCATTCAACTGGATGAGGTTTCGTTTCCGATAATCCTTGCCTGGCGGCTTTGGAAGTGTAACGGCCTGGGAAACTTCGACCCGTATATCACCGTGACGCGCGCTTGCGGCTACTTGATTCGCGAAGGACCCGCGACTAAGGAAGAACGATGGGAAGAGGCTGGCGGCTATTCTCCCTCAACCCTGGCTTCGAATATCGCGGGTTTAATCTGTGCTGCGGAATTTCTTGAGGCCCGTGGTGACACGCACACTGCGGAGTTCGTGCGCACCTATGCCGATTTCCTGGAATCCCATATCGAAAAATGGACAGTAACAAACCACGGCACGCTGGTTCCCGGAATCACTCGGCACTACATCCGCATCAATCCCGCTATCAGCGCCGAAGGATCGCAGGGAGATGAAGATCCGGACAAGGGTGTGGTGACGCTCGCAAATCAGAAACCCGGCGCCCAATACTCCTATCCGGCCAACCAGATTGTCGATGGCGGTTTTCTGGAGTTGGTACGCATGGGAATACGGCGTGCGGATGATCCGCTGATGGTTGATTCCGTGAAAGTGATTGACGCAGTCCTGAAGGTGGACACCCCGTTCGGGCCATGCTGGAAGCGCTACAACCATGACGGCTATGGCCAGCGCGATGACGGCAGTTCGTTCGATGGTTGGGGTGTCGGCCGCCCCTGGCCTCTGTTGACGCTGGAGCGCGCAGCTTACGAGTTGGCGCTGGGCAACGATCCCGAGCCTCTCTGTCGCACCGTGGAACGCTTTACCTCGGGCGTCGGCTTGATTCCCGAGCAGGTTTGGGATGCGCCCGACATTCCCGATCAGCACATGTTCTTCGGGCGACCGACTGGTTCCGCGATTCCGCTCATGTGGGCGCACGCTGATTTCGTAAAGATGATGCGGTCGATGATCGACAAGAAGGTGTTCGATCTGCTTGATCCCGTGGCGAAGCGCTACTGCGACCTCTCAATGAGCGCTTCAGCTAGACCGCTAATCGAAATCTGGAAGATGAACCGGCAGGTACGTAGCATACCCGCCGGCACTCTGCTGCGGGTTCAGGCGTCCTCTCCTTTTAGTCTGCACTGGACCTCCGATGAGTGGCACACGACGAACGATACGGCTTCGACGCCGACCTCGCTCGGCATCGAATATGTGGATATCCAGGTGCCTGTAACGCAAAATTCACCTCTGCGGTTTACCTTTTTCTGGCCGCAGGATAACCAATGGCAAGAACAGAATTATGAAGTTGCAATAACGCCCGCTGCACAACCAGCACAAACAAGAAAGGTGGCCTCAGGTGAGTAGCCAAGCAGAAGTGAAAGCGCAGGACCAACAAACGAAAACGCAAGTTCCACCCGCGCCGGGCCGCCAGCCTAAGCAAGAAGAGACGGAGCAGCAGAAGCTGGAGCAGCTCTGCATCAACACCATCCGCACCCTGGCGATGGATGCGGTGCAAAAGGCGAACAGCGGGCATCCGGGTACTCCGATGGCATTGGCTCCGCTGGCCTTCACGCTGTGGGACCGCCACTTGCGATTCAACCCGCGTAATCCGCATTGGCCGGGACGTGATCGCTTTGTCCTGTCCAACGGCCACGCCTCCATGCTGCTGTACGCCATGCTGTACCTCACCGGCTTCGATCTTTCGCTCGACGAAATCAAGCGGTTTCGGCAGTGGGGATCGAAGACACCGGGGCACCCAGAGTACGGCCTGACCCCCGGAATAGAAACCACAACCGGCCCACTGGGACAGGGCTGCGGCAATTCCGTCGGAATGGCGATTGCGCAGAAGTGGCTGGCCGCGCGCTTCGACAAAGACCTGTTCGATTACAAGATTTATACCTTCTGCGGCGACGGCGACCTGATGGAAGGCGTAAGCAACGAAGCCGCGTCAGTCGCTGGTCATCTCGGCCTCAATAACCTGATCTGGTTCTACGATAACAACCACATCACCATCGAAGGCAGCACCTCACTGGCTTTCACAGACGATGTCGCGACACGTTTCCGCGGCTGGAACTGGAATGTGGAGCACATCAGCGACGTCAACAATCTCGATCTGATCGACGTCGCTATCAAGGCGTCCCAGCGCGAGCCGGCACGACCGACAATCGTCATCACGGATACCCATATCGGCTGGGGCTCTCCAAACCGGCAAGATACCCGCGAAGCTCACGGTGAGGCGTTAGGTGTGGAAGAAGTTCGCCTGACCAAGCTGGTTTACGGATGGCCGCCCGACGCGCAGTTCCTGGTTCCGGATGAAGCGAAGCAGTACATGGGCAAAGCCGTGCAGCGCGGCGCCGACTGGGAGAAGGACTGGAACGCCCGTTACAGCGCGTGGGCCAAGCAGCATCCCGATCTCGACAAGACGTGGCTACACATTCAGAACGGCACGTTGCCGGACGGCTGGGATAAAGATATTCCAACTTTCCCTGCTGACGCGAAGGGCATTGCGACCAGGAAGTCCGACTCCACCGTTCTCAATGCGGTGGCGAAAAATGTCCCGTGGATGCTGGGCGGTTCGGCTGACCTTCATCCTTCGACCTTCACGCTGATCGACGGCGAGGCCGATTTCGAGCCCAACAGCTACGGTGGCCGCAACTTCCACTTCGGCATTCGTGAGCACACCATGGGCTCCATCCTGAACGGAATGACGCTTACCGGACTGCGCGCCTATGGCTCCACGTTCCTCATCTTCTCTGACTACATGCGACCGCCGATTCGTCTCGCCGCATTGATGGACATTCCGTGCATCTTCATCTATACGCACGACTCGATTGGTCTTGGCGAGGACGGCCCCACCCATCAGCCGATCGAGCAGCTTATGTCGTTGCGTGCGATACCGCGGCTCCTGGTCTTCCGTCCGGCAGATGCCAACGAAGTTGCCGAGACCTGGCGCACGATTATGCCCATCATGCATCAGCCCGTACTGATGGCGTACACACGCCAGGCTGTGCCGACGTTCGATCGGACGAAGTATGCTTCAGCAGCAGGCGTCGCCAAGGGTGCTTACGTCATGGCCGACGCTGCGGGCGGCAAACCAGAGATCATTCTCATGGGCACCGGCTCGGAGGTGCAGCTCTGCGTGGGAGCTTACGAGAAGCTCACGGCAGAGGGCGTGAAGGCGCGCGTGGTCTCAATGCCCTGCTGGGAGCTGTTCGAAAAGCAATCGGCGGAATACAAACTGCAAGTACTGCCGCCAGAAGTTCGCGCCCGAGTAGCTGTGGAAGCGGGCACGAGTTTCGGCTGGAAAGAATATGTCGGCAACGACGGGATTGTTGTGGCGCGTGACGACTTCGGCGCATCTGCTCCTATCAAGGACCTGTTGAGGGAGTTCGGCTTCACCGTCGAAAACGTGGTTGCAAAGGCCAAAGAGGCGCTGCAAAAAGTAAAAGCATAGCCGGTTGCACTTTGCTTGGCGGGCTCCCGTCGCGAGCCCCTATATCACGCTATGACCGAATTCCGTTGGTGGAAGCCCCCGGATTCATCCGGGGGACGTGCGTGCCGTTGACTGCGGGGCTTCAGCCCCGGTGCAGTTACAGAGGAGTGTTTAGCAGTGAGCAGTAATCCGTTAATACATCTTCAGAAGTACGGGCAGAGTGTTTGGTTAGATCAGATCAGCCGGTCGTTGCTGACGACTGGCGAGCTCAAGCGCCTCATCGACCAAGACGGTCTGCGCGGCATGACGTCGAACCCGACGATCTTCCAGAAAGCAATCGGCAAGGGCGACGATTACGCCGAGGAGATCAAGCAGCTTGTCCGCTCGGGCGGCTCAGTATCGGATGTGTATGAAGCTGTGGTGGTGAAGGACATCGGCGCCGCTGCCGACATCTTTCGTCCTTTGTATGACTCGCTCGGCGGTGGCGATGGATTTGTCAGTCTGGAAGTCTCGCCGCTGCTTGCTAACGACACGCAGGCTACGATCAAAGAAGCCAAAGATCTGTGGGCGCGGCTGAACCGGCCGAACGTGCTGATCAAGGTTCCCGCAACTCCGGCGGGACTACCCGCGATCGAGGAACTCATCGCGTCGGGGCTCAATATCAACGTTACGCTGATCTTCGCCGTCGAAGTTTACGAGCAGGTTGCGCAGGCGTATCTCCGCGGCCTGGAGCGGCGCGTAGCGGTCGGACAGCCGATCGATCGCATCGCTTCCGTTGCCAGCTTCTTTGTGAGCCGAATCGACACCGCCGTGGACAAGCAACTCGAAAAGCCGGCGAGTGAGAGCGATGATTCCGCTCGCAAACAAAAGCTCGAGAGCCTGATGGGAAAGGCCGCCATCGCGAACGCGAAGATCGCCTACGAGTCGTTCCAGAAAATCTTCTCCAGCGATCGTGGGAACCGGCTGGTACAGAAGGGCGCGAAAGTCCAGCGACCTTTGTGGGCTTCCACCAGTACGAAGAATCCCAAGTATCGCGACACATTGTACGTCGAAGAACTGATTGGCCCGGACACAGTTAACACAGTTCCCATGGACACGCTCGACGACTTTCGTGATCACGGTCTCGTGAAGCCGACGTTACAAGCCGACATTGCGGACGCGCACCGCGTGTTCGCGGATTTGAAAGAAGTCGGGATTGACATGAAGGCGGTAACGCAGAAGCTGACCGAGGACGGCGTCGCATCGTTTGCCAAGTCCTTTAACGACCTAATCGAGGTCATCAAGGGCCGCACAGAAGAATTGCGTCGCGCCGCCTGACGACCCATCTAATCTTCTTCGGCCCTCACCCCACTTCTGGAGCGTGACACGTGAGTACTCTCGTCCAGCCCACCGTCGAGAAGGTTGAGCCGCAACGACTTCCCCAGGCCGGCTCCGCATTGCTGGTCTTGTTTGGCGCCACTGGCGATCTGTCCCGCCGCAAACTGATGCCGGCACTTTACGATCTGGCGTGCCTTGGTTGTACCCATCGCAACTTCGATGTGCTGGGTATCGGCCGCACTCCATTGAGCGACGAGCAATTCCGCCAACGCATGCACGACGGGGCAGCGGACTCCTCCGACTCGCGGGGCTTCAGCGAAGACGGGTGGAAGGACTTCGCATCGCGGCTGCACTACTTCATCGGCGACGCTGACAAGCCCGACTTCTATCCCGCGTTGAAGCAGAAGATTGAGGAACTGCAGAAGCAGGGCGCGAGCAACAATATTCTCTTCTACGTGTCGACGTCCGCATCACTCGCGCCGCCCATTGTCGAAGGTCTGGGTAAAGCGGGACTGGCTCACAATGATGAGGGCTGGACGCGCATCGTGCTCGAAAAACCGTTCGGACACGATCTACAAAGCGCCAGAGAGCTGAACGAAATCGTTTCGCACGTCTTCGAAGAAGAGGCCGTCTACCGTATCGATCATTACCTCGGCAAAGAGACGGTGCAGAACATCATGGTCTTCCGCTTCGGCAACTCGATGTACGAGCCGATCTGGAACCGCAACTACATCGACTACGTCGAAATCTCGGCAGCCGAGAAATTGGGGGTCGAGAGCCGTGCCGCGTTCTATGAAGAAACGGGAGCGCTGCGCGACATGGTCGCCAACCACATGTTGCAGCTTTTGGCACTGACGGCGATGGAGCCGCCCGTCGCTTTTGATGAGCATTCCGTTCGCGAGCAAAAGGTGCAGGTGTTCCGCGCGATTCGTCCGATGACGGTAGAAGAGGTCGCACAGCGTACTCTGCGCGGTCAGTATGGACCGGGCACGATCGACGGCAAGCAGGTTCCCGGATATCGCCAGGAAAAGGGCGTCAATCCCAACTCGAATACCGAGACCTATGCTGCGGTCGAGTTCCATGTCGATAACTGGCGCTGGGCGGGAGTTCCCTTCTATGTGCGCGCGGGCAAGCGTCTCGCGAACCACCTCACTGAGGTCGCCGTGCACTTCAAGCGCACGCCACAGGCGTTATTTGCCAGCCGTCCAGGAGACGTGCACCATAACGTCATCACGTTGCGCATCCAGCCCGACGAAGGGATTGGCATCAATTTCGAAGCTAAAGCTCCCGGCACGCAGATGCGCGCCACCCGCGTGAACATGGACTTCAGCTACAAGGACGCGTTTGGCTCCGATAGTCCTGCGGCGTACGAGACGCTGCTGCTGGACGCGATGCGCGGTGATGCCACGCTGTTCACGCGGCGCGACGAAGTTGAAGCCGAGTGGCAGATCATCACTCCCATTGAGGAAGCCTGGGCGCAACTGCCGCCACCGAGTCTCCCCAACTACGCTTCGGGAAGCGAGGGTCCCGCCGACGCCGACGCCATGATCAAGTATGATCGCAACCGTTGGCGTCCGCTGAAGCGTGACAACGGCGGGAGCCTGCAAAATCCGGTAGTGTCTCAGTTTGAATAAGGATGCGTCCCTTTCGCGCGCCGGCGCGAATCGGGACGCCTAGATCCCTCGCCGCGCAAAAGAAGCTTGCTCGGGATGACAACCGAACTGAGACACTATCCACAATCCATGACTCTCGCACTCTGCGGTAAGATAGCTCTATGAGCGTCGTATCGGATGTTCGCGGTGTTCTACAGGACTTGATCGTTCCTGACCTCAAGGCGTTACAGCAACGCGTGGAAGCGTTAGAGAAAAGAATGAACGAGCGCTTCGAAGATATCGACCGGCGCTTTGATCGTGCCGAGCGGGACGCAGAACGCCGCCATGCCGAACTGATCAGCTATCTTTCGCTTGAGGCGCGCATCCGCAAAATCGAAGCGGAGCAGGCACACGACCCTCGAAAGCTGGAATCGAACCAGCCGCACGAAACAAGATCCTGATCCAGCCCTCCTGAGAAACACGTGAATCCCTTTCGCCAATAGTCTTGGCGATGCGCTTTGGATCGACCGACCATCCCAAAATCCAGCCGGATTGGAAGAAGGTCCTGTAGGCCCCAGGCTCGGCGCTCTCGGCCCATCGCAGCCTCGATCCATCGCAGCGTCGGCCGCCGATGATAAGATTTTGCCTTCATGGTTACCTTCGTCGTGCTGCGCCTGGTGGCGGTCGTGCTGATCGTCGCGGCGAACGCGTTCTTTGTCTCCGCCGAGTTCGCCATGGTCAGCCTGCGCGAGACGCAGATTCAGCAGTTGGTAGCCGCGCGACGCGTGGGCGCCCGCACGGTGCAAAGGCTGCACCAGCAGCTTGATCACTTCATCGGCGCGGTGCAATTCGGAGTAACGCTCTCCAGCCTTGCTCTCGGCTGGATCGGCGAAGCTGCCATGGCTCGCATACTGGAACCGTTCTTCGTCAATCTGCCGCACGCCCATGTTTATGCCCACGCCGTCGCCGTAGTACTCGCGTTCACTCTCATCACTTACATGCACGTGATCCTGGGCGAGGTAGTTCCGAAATCCATCGCTCTGCAGCGAACCGAACGAGTTGCGCTTGCGGTCGCCGGCCCGATGGATTTCTTCATGCGGATCGCGGCGCCGCTGCTAGCGCTCATGACAGCATCGTCGCACGGCGTGCTGAAGGCATTCGGCATGCGCCCGGTGCGCGAGGCCGGAGTGCACTCGCCTGAGGAACTGAAGCTGATCGTAAGCGCCAGCCGCAACCTTGGTTTGTTGGAAGCTCCACAGGAGGAGATGATTCTGCGCGCGCTGGACCTTGAAAATGTTCTGGTGCGCGAGGTGATGGTCCCGCGCCGCGACATCTTTTCGCTTCCCGGAGACATGACGCTTTATGAAGCACTCGAACGGGTCGTCGATGGGCAGCATTCGCGAGTGCCGATTTACGACGCTGAGCGTGGCCCGGAGCACATCGTCGGCGTCCTCTATGCACGCGATCTGATGCGCTGGATGCGTTATCGCCTGTCGCGGACAATCACCGGCCGAATCGTCACCCGTGAAACGAACCTTCGTATCCGCCACATCATGCGCGAGGTGCTGGTGGTTCCCGAAGCAAAAACGCTTCCTGACTTGCTCACGGAGTTTAAGGAGCGCAAACGCCATCTAGCGGTCGTGGTGGACGAATTCGGCTCGACCGCCGGCGTAATCACAGTCGAGGATGTACTCGCGCAACTGGTTGGCCCTATCGAAGAGTCGCAAGCGCGCGAGCCGGTAGCCCTGCTTGGATCCAGCACGATGGAGCTCGATGCTTCTATCAACATCCGCGATCTGGAGCTGGATTACCAGATCATCCTGCCGCGCGATGGAGGCTTCGAAACGCTGGCTGGATTTGTGCTGGCCCAGTTGCAACGCATACCCAAGGTCGGCGACAGCTTCCAATATGAGGGTCGGCGATACACGGTGACAGCAATTGATGGGCTTCGAGTCGACCGTGTACGAATTGATTCAGAGCAGCCTGTGTCGCAAGCCCAACCTCAGTCCGCAGCCCCGGCGACCAGCTAATGCGACGCTATCTTCTAAACCGCCTGCTCCTGATGCTGCCAGTTATATGGCTGGTGGTTTCGGTTGTGTTCCTGCTAATCCACCTTGTCCCTGGCGATCCGATTCAGCAGATGCTCGGCGAGGGCGCGGCGGCAACCGACATCGCTGCCGCCCGACATGCATACGGGCTGGATGTGCCGCTCGGCCAGCAGTACGTGAAGTACTGGGAAGGGCTGCTGCATGGAGACATGGGCCGCTCGCTGCGTTTCAATCAGAGTGTGGCTCATATCATCGGACAGGCATATCCCTACACGCTGCAGCTCACCCTAGCTGCGCTTGCGGTGGCGCTCTGCCTGGCGATTCCGGCCGGCGTTCGTTCGGCGCTTCGGCGCAACTGCTGGGACGATCGCCTGCTCAGCTTCGTTTCGCTGCTTGGCCTCTCGTTCCCAAACTTCGCGCTAGGGCCGATTTTGATTCTGCTCTTCGCCATCGATCTCGGATGGCTTCCCGTGTCGGGCGCGGGCTCTCCGGCGCACCTCATCTTGCCGGCGATCACGATGGGTGGAGCGCTGGCCGCCATTCTCACCCGCATGGTTCGCACCTCGATGCTCGAGGAACTCTCGCAGGACTACATTCGCACAGCCCGCGCCAAGGGTCTTCCTGAACGTACGGTCGTCTACCGTCATGCTCTCAGGAACGCAATGATTCCAGTACTCACGGTTGTCGGGCTTCAATTCGGAGCGATGCTGGCGGGCGCGATCGTGACGGAAACGGTCTTCTCGTGGCCGGGAATCGGACGACTCACGATCCAGGCCATCTCCAATCGCGACTACTACCTGGTACAGGGTTGCATCCTGGTGATCGGACTGACTTACGTGCTCGTCAACTTCCTCACCGATTTGACGTATTCCTTTTTCAATCCGCGGATTCGAGAGTGAATAGGATTTTTCTCGCCAGCAGTATCCAATAGAATTAAACTTGCATCTTCATAGACACAGCAGGAGGGTCAGCAATGCAGGTTGACCGCACCAGAAACAGCAGTGGCTCTGATCCTGTCAGCGGCCTTGATCGCGCTAAAGCAGGGATCCACGAACTCGAGAACAAGATGCGTCGCAAAGCTGCGACGGTTGCGCAGCGCATTTCGTCTTCATTTCACCAAGACGAAAAGGAAGATCTCCCTGCCCCAAAAGAACGCCAGGGAATCGTTTCTATCAACGGTCAAGACGTTGAGACCATGCGCTGCTGTGGAAACAAACAGAACCGCTAATCTCCCCATGAAACTGGTTGCACTCAGATGCCCCGGCGGTCCACGCTTATACAACCGCAGGAATATCGCTCCGCAATAAAATCACAGATCTTACTGTAGGCAGCTTCCAGTACATCCTCCGGCGGCAGGAACACAATTCTCATGTGGTGTGTTCCCGGCTTTTGACCGAACCCAGAACCGTGCACGACCAGAACATGCTTCTCCTTCAGCAAAGCAGTCACGAAGGTGAGGTCGTCCTCGGGAATATCGAGCGAAGGGTGAGCGTAGAACGCGCCCTTGGGAGCGACCAGGTTCACTCTTGGTGTTCGCTCAGCCCACTCCACCGTCAATTGCGCACGGCGGCGAAGCTTGTCATTCATGGCTGCGATGTGGTCTTGCGGTCCTTCGAGCGCCGGCTTGATGGCATGCTGGAACGGATGCGGGGCTGAGAGGCGGGCGCGCAGCAGCCGGTGCACGGCTTCCATGTAGGGATGTAGTACCTCGCGCGGTCCGGTGGCGACCGCCCATCCGATACGCCAGCCCGGCACCAGGTACGCCTTGGAAAGACCGTTGAACGTCACCATTGGCACGTCCTGCGCCAGCGTGGCGATGGAAATGTGCTTGGCCTCAGGCGCGTAGATGAGCTTGTCGTAGATTTCGTCAGCGAAGATGAGCAGATTGTGCCGCCGCGCCAGCTCGATGATCTGCTCCAACGTGCCGCGCGACATGACCGAGCCCGTCGGATTGCTGGGATTGATCAGCAGAATCGCTTTGGTACGCGAGTTGATGCGGCGCTCCAAGTCAGCCAGGTCGGGCTCCCAGCCGTTCGACTCATCGAGATCGTAAGCGTTAGGCTCGGCCCCGAGCTTCGCCAGTACCGCGCCGTAGAGCGGATACTCCGGACTGGGTGTCAGGACGTTCTCGCCCGGGTTGAGCAGCGCCGTCAGGCAACTATCGATCACTTCCCCACTGCCGTATCCGACAAAGATGCTCTGAATTTCTTTGAAGCCGCGCCGCTCGGCATCGTGTCCGATCGCCGTGACCGCCGGCTTGATGCCCAGCGACTCGCCGTAGCTGTTGTGGCCATCGAGCATAGCCTTGTGTACGGCCTCGATCATGTGTGGCGGCGTGGCGAAGTCAAACTTGCAGGGGTCGCCGATATTCAGATACAGAATCTGGTGTCCTTCGCGCGCCACCTCGTCGGCAACAACGGCCAGATCACGAATGGCATAGCGAACATTCGCCATGCGGGCGGCAGGAACAATGTGAGTAGCTTGTTCTACGGGCATGTAGGAATCCTTTTGAGCAATTAGCAACTAGCAATTAGTAATGGAACTCCACGTCATCAACTTGCACGGGACAAAACGGCGAGGATCTTCGGGGACAGCAGACTATTTCCAACCACGCTCTGATTAATTACCAGTTGCTAATTGCTAATTGCTAATTACTAATTGCTGCTTTCAAACGTGTTGCGACAAACTCAGAATATTCCCGTCGGGATCTTTGAACCATGCAACCTTGGTCCCGTCGGGCGCGGTCCAGACTCCGAGTTCGTCCTGCTTCATGAAATCGTGGAAGCGTTCGAAGCTGACGCCATTGTTCTGCAGCTCGCGAATGTCGGCCGCAATGTCGGTCGTCTCCCAACCCAGCACGGTGAAGGGTTGCGGCTTCACCTCTTTCATCTTGGTGAGCCGCACCTTGTTTCCATTGGCGTCCAGAACGATGGCGAAACCGTCATCACTCAGGAACTTCAACCCGAGCTTATCGACGTAGAAGCTTTTGGCTTTTTCCCCGTCAGAGATAGGAACCAGGGCGACGATTTTGTTGTCACTCAACATAGTCTTACCTATGCCGTCCCTAAAGGGACTCTCTTTCTTGTGAGAGCACGGTTCCCAGCGCTTCCGCGCTGGGCTGGAATTGTTCATCAACCGACACGCCGATACTAATTGCTAGTTGCTAATTGCTAGTTGCTAATTGCTTCTTCACTTCCCCATCACCAGCTTGGCGATGGTCATCAACTGCATGTTCGACGTGCCCTCGTAGATCTTGCCGATCTTGGAGTCGCGGAAATACTTCTCCACCGGATAATCTTTGGTGAAGCCGTATCCGCCGTAGACCTCGACGCAAAGCGACGCCACGCGCTCCGCCACCTGTGAGCAATAAAGCTTGGTCATGGCAGCTTCCTTGACGAAGTTCATGCCGGCATCTTTCATGCGCGCGCAGTTGTAGAGCAGCATGCGGGCGGCTTCGATCTCGGTCGCCATCTGCGCGATCTGGAACTGGATTCCCTGGAACTCGGCGATGGCCTTGCCGAACTGTTTGCGTTCCTGAGCGTACTTGACCGCGTATTCCCAAGCGCCGCGCGCTAATCCAATCATTTGCGCCCCGATACCGATGCGGCCTTCATTGAGCGTCTCGATCGCGATCTTGTATCCCTTCCCCACTTCGCCCAGAACATTCGCCTTGGGGACGCGGCAGTCTTCCAGAATCAATTCGCACGTACTCGACGCGCGGATGCCGAGCTTGTCTTCCTTCTTCCCGACGGTGAAACCCGCGAACTCTTTCTCCACGACGAACGCCGTGATGCCTTTGTATCCGGCCGAAGGATCGACCGTCGCCAGCAGGATGAATACGCCCGCTTCTTTCGCGTTGGTGATCCACATCTTCTGTCCGTTGAGGATGTACTCATCGCCTTTGAGTTCGGCGCGGCATTGCAGAGCGAAAGCGTCGGAGCCCGATCCGGCTTCGCTCAGAGCGTAAGCTCCCACAGTGTCAGAGCACATGCGCGGCAAGTATCGCTTCTTCTGGTCCTCGGTGGTCCAGCGCATAAGTGCGTTGTTGACCAGCGTGTTCTGCACATCCACGACGACACCGGCGGAGGCATCAACTGCCGAAAGTTCTTCAACCGCGAGGATGGCCTCAAAGAACGTGCCCCCACCTCCGCCATACTGCTCGGGGATCTCGATCCCCATGAGACCAAGTTCGAAGAACTGCTTCACCAGCGATGGCTCGAAGACCCCCTTCTCATCCATCTCCTTCACATGCGGCTGGATGGCTTCCTGGGCGAACTGGCGTACAGTGTCGCGAAATAGAACTTCATCTTCGGTAAGCGCCACCAGAGGCGCGGGAGCGGAGTGGACGGTTGCAACGGATGACATGAGAGCGATCCTCGAGGCTGGAGTAGGAAACTCATGATTTTACACCGCAGGGTGCGGCTCTCACCTTTTACACCGCCCTCATGCTCGCCGACGGCGCTAGTGGGACGGGATTCCGTGGTACGATTCTAGGCTCCGCCGGTCTGCGACTCACACCTGACTCTGGGAGGAGTTATGAAAAAGGCCTTGCTTCTGTCCGCTGTCCTGCTGTTTGCAGTATGCAGCTTTGCTGACACCAGTATCAACAATTTCACCGGCTACAACAACGGCTGGGCACCCTTCGGGGGAGACGCCCGCTCCACCCAAACGTATGGGGAGATTTTCACCGCGCCTGCCGACATCAGCTTCCTTACGAGCTTCTCGTTCTATATGGGCGACCCAGTACTACGATGGGAATATCATCACTGGTGCTTACATCGCTACCTGGACCGGAACCCACGCGGGTACCCTGCTGTATGACAGCGGCCAGCTCAACTACGACAACGTCGGCAACGAAGAGTTGACCTTCAACACCGGCAACTTGTTCGTGAATCCTGGCCAACAGTACGTCATGTTCCTTAGCGCTTCCAAGTTCTATTTGCAGTCCCATGGAGGTGCCTATATCTCAAACGGCGCCACCAACCAGTACCTGAATGGCTTCGCATATTTCAACAATGGAAATGAGTTCGACGCTCTGTTCACGCTCCCTTGGGATGGCTCTGGCCTCTCGCCCGATTGGGCTGTCGATTTGGAATTCACCACATTCCGGAGCCGAGCACCCTGATTCTGCTGGCACCGGCATTCTAGCAGCCTAGGTATGCTGCGTCGCAAATTTTTGCTTCTGCTCCTTTCCCACTGGCGGGCCGACAACCTGCCAGTGGCCCGTATCGAGTCCTTCAACGCAGATCGACTCGCCTCCGACTCCCGTCGTCAAATGCACGTTCCCGTTGGCAGAACCGTTCGTCCCGTCCGTCCAGATGATGACATCGCTGCCGCCAGAGGTTTGAACTGTTAACAGGCCGTGATCTGCCGCGGTCCCGCTGTTGCTATTGAAGAAGCAGTATTTGCGCCCAGCAGCTGGCGCCGCAGTTATAGTACGCTGCTCTAACCTTTCGTTTGATGACCTGGTCCACCGTTGTTTTGCGCCTACGTTCCCCTACTTTCCACCGCAGTGCCGATACCGGATCGATGCTGGCTGCGCGCCTCGCCGGTATCAGTCCTGCATAAGCGCAAACATCCCGAGCAGCAGCGCCGCTCCGATGAGAGC
Source organism: uncultured Acidobacteriaceae bacterium (assembly GCA_963846795.1). GTDB lineage: Bacteria > Acidobacteriota > Terriglobia > Terriglobales > Acidobacteriaceae > CAVVDY01. The sequence goes on along the minus strand of CAWJXJ010000003.1, from coordinate 82,992 downwards.
CAGAATTGTGCCCGGGGGGTGGCCGATAATCCTGCCTTCTGTTTGGCAATTCTGATGGGATAGCGAAGCTCGTATGCCCTGCTCGCGTCCCCACTCCACAATCCTCTCCTGTGAGGTAATGAGAATAGCTGTTCGACAAAGCCCGCCAAGGAGAGTGTGAGGATTGTGTCCGGGGGGGTAGCCCATAATTGCCTTCGTTTGGCAATTATGGGATAGCGAAGCCGTATGTCCTTCTCCGTCAGATTCACCGCTCCGCACTCTCCGCCATAAGTCAGGCACTCGATATGCGCGACATCGCCTGCACACGGTCCAGTGGCGCAGGTCATCATGAGGATTGCCGGGGGAGAAGGTGGGTCGGTGTCATGGTTGTCGTTGGCTGCCCCGCGTCCGACCAGAAAAACGTTCGGCCCCAAAGCCAGCCCGCTGGCTGCGCTAAAGTTGCACGTGGAGAGCACGGTTATTCCCGCATCGAACACAATCGAGCCTCCTGTGACGTTCACAGTAGCTACTAAAGAACTCAGGTTGGTGCCCACGCACTGATCATGAACGCCGTCGGCAATTACGCCGTAGGCCGCTGCGTAGTAGGTTGGACCAACGACCGCTCCAGTTCCAGTCTGCGCCTGCACTGAAACAGTAATGCCGATAATCAAAGCAAATAGTAGTATTGCGGCGAACGCTTTCATGACAGAAGCTCCTGTATCTGCGAAGAGTTGATACCGGCTTCACTGCGTGTTTCCACCGAGAGTGAACGTCATGGCCAAGTGGGATGAACCACCACACGCCACCGTGTAGTTGCTCGAATGAGTGAATTCGGACTGGAGCCCGCGTAATGGTACGGTGGCCGAGATGTAGTTCCCTACACCGTTCGATATGGTGGCGTTCAGCGGTGGGCTGACGAAGTTTCTCGTCACACTCGCGTCTTTCCATACAAAAGTGAACATCACATTCCCGCCTGCGGTCAGGCTACATGGGGTGCTGACGTCGGCGTACCAGCGAATCATGTAGTTGCCAGATTTGGAAGCGGAAGACACCAAGGCAACCGTAGACTGAGACGATGTCTGGCCAGTTACGTCCGAGACCGCGATCACCGAGTAACAGGTCGGACAGTATCCCGAGGATATTTGCGCTTGTACTGGAGCGCTAATACCGAGAGCGAAGAACAGCAGTACAGCCGCTGCGAATGGCTTCATTGCGGAGCCTCCTGATTTAGGTTGAGGTGCACCTCGTCACGATCTAGACCGACAAGGCACCACCGCTAGAGAGCGGAGGGTCTCGTTCGCTCAAAAGGAAATGGAAGTCTGCGGGGAGGATTGGAGTGTAGGGGCCTACCTAGAGCGTGTCAATGGCACCGAGGTGTCAATATTTCCACGCCCCATGGGAAAGGTCCGCCGAGCAACTTGTCATTCCCATTTCGGAAATTCCCACCACCTTCGTAACCTTCAGACCGCGCTTTTTCCGTGCAAGTCACTCCCGAGCGACATAGACTCGCTCCGAGGGCGCCAGATGGTGTACCGGGTTCAGCGATTCAGGCTTTGCCATTTTTGAGCTAAATCGGGTCGCGTAAGTTCTTTGAAATCTATTATTTGCCTATAAGTCCCACGGGCTCAAATATTTGCGATAGAAATGTGGTCTAAAGTGTTGAAAACAAAATATCGCACATACAAATTTTTTGGTGATGGCGATCACATTTTCAGGGGCCTAGAGGACGATCAGGCGCGGATCGCAGCTCTAAGTTTCGGAGTCCCGGAGAGCGACGCTCGAGTCGCGAGGAGCGGCGAGCTGGGAATGAATGATTCTTGAGCGAAAGACTTATGTCGCGCGCCGGTAGACTACTTTCAGCTTATCGGCTTCCAGGATGCGCGCGATCTGCTTTCTGGCGTGGATAGACCAGGGACCGCTGCGATCCAGTCTGACGTACGCCGTCCAGTGCCGCAGTGCGAGACGAGGCTCGCGTAGCCGCTCATAAGCTAGTGCCAGGTTGTAATGAGCGTCAGCGTAAGTGGGTGCCAACTGGATGGCCGTCTTATACGCGGTAGCAGCTTCCGTGAAACGGCCCGTTTCGTCGAGCACGTTGCCCAGGTCGAAGTACGCGAGAGCGTAGCGGGGGTCAACGTCAACGGCGGCGCGGTAATGCTTCTCGGCCGCAACGAAATCCTGCCGATTGTAGTACAGCGTTCCCAGGTTTATGTGGGCGGCTGCGTGTGACGGCTCGAGTTCTAGAACGCGGGAGTACACCTGTATGGCTTCGTCGTGGTTAGTTGGCGCCTCCTCCAGAGAAACGCCACGAGCGAACAACTCATGAACCGAAACTGGATCGGACGACAATGTCGGCTTGGGCGTGACGCGGGGGCTTGGCTCGGTGGTCACCACTGCCCCAGGAGCACCGAACTCCATGACATACTGACCGCCAATTGGTTCGACAGAGCGACCCTGATGGCGGAAAGCGACCTTTTTGCCAACGAGAAAAGCGCTAGCTTCCAAGAAAGGATTCTCCATGCCCGCGACCTGCCGCTGCATGGCTTCCAGAGATTCGCGGATAACTGCGGGGCGTACACGTTTGGCTCGCAAGTCTCGTATCTGCTTTATCTGCTGGAGGTCTGCGATAGAAAACTCCGCTGAATGCGGAGCCAAGCCTGCCTTCTGCCAGGTACTCAGCTGCCTGGCCGAGACATGCAGGATTCGCAGTACATCCGCTCGACCGAAACTCGTCATAGAAGGTCGGAGGCGCAATCAGAGCCTGCCTAAATTATCAGGCGGCGACCGATCATCTGCAAGTGTAAAACTGGCTACCTCAGTGGAAAACCAAGGCTTACACGCGCCGCATTGTGCCATGCCGACCCGTGCCGGCCTTTACGGCGGCAAAGCGAGCCTTTAAGATGGACATCAGGCCGACGTAGCTCAGTTGGTAGAGCAGTCGATTCGTAATCGACAGGTCATCGGTTCAAGTCCGATCGTCGGCTCCAGATTCTATGCGGCTTTCAGGCGCTCTCTCGAGCGCCGTTTTGTTGAGTTGGCCCAAAAGTTGGCCCAACAGCATTCCCGGCCGCTTCGTTGCGGCGATTGATAACGCAGCGCACAGCTTCCACATACTCCGGATGTTGATAGCGCATCATCATGCGAGCACTTCCGTGCCCCATCGCCTTCATGGTCACTGCCGGGTTCTTTGTCTCCGACAACACGGTTGTTCCGAACGTGTGCCTTGCCGAGTAGAGTACGACGCTGGCTGGCAGACCGGCCTGCTGGCGAGCCCGCGCAAACGATTTAGCGACGGTCATCAGGTGCCCGCTCTTGGATTTGGACGGGAACACCCAACCCTCCTTCCGTACACCTGCCCGACGCTTCAGCACTTCCTCTGCCCGATCACTGATTGGAAAGTACCGTTTGGAGTTCTTAGATTTTCCGTGGGGATTGAAGATCGTGCGGGTGCCCCAATCGATGTGTTCAATCCTCATCCGGAATATCTCCTCAGGCCTTCCGCCCGTATCCTGACAAAGGATGACCACGTCGCGGAGTTTCGGGCCAGCATGAGCCAACAACAATCGCTCACGTTCAGGTGTGATCAGTTCTTCGCGTTCGTTCTCGGTTTCGAGATGGACACGGGGAGCGCGTTGGATGACCTTCCACTCCTCAGCCAGGTGAAGCAGGCGGGACAACGTACGCAGCGCCTGGTTCCTGTATGACGGAGACAGGTGCTCCCGCTTGCCGCCCTTCAATGGGAGCCGGTCAATCGTCTCGCTTGTAATTTGATCCAGTTTCATGCCCACGATGGAAGTCCCCTTTAAGAGTTCCCATCCCCGGAGGTAATAACGGCGCGACTTCTTCTTGAGGTTACGCGATTCATTCACCCATGGAATGAATCGTTTTGCTCCGAAGTCGCCCAGTGTGGGAGCCTTGGCCAGCACCGCCCGCGGCCCCAGTTCAACTGCTTTGGCATAAGCAACGGCTTCAATCTTCCCGGCCTTCGACTCCGACCTCGTGCCGGTGGTCTTGCGGAACCGGCGATTGCCGACGTAGAAGGTGTAGTACCAGATGCCGTTGGGTTTAACGAAAAGCGACATTCTCAATCCTCCACAGCGGCCAGCGTGGCAGGGACGTGAGTGTTGCTCTGGATGAATTCTCGCACAACCTTGACTGGATAACGCACGCTGCGCCCGATCTTCACGTAGGCTGGGCCCAGACCGACGAACCGCCGCCAGCGCAGGGTGGCACGTGGGATCGCTGTCATCTCGGACAGTTCGGCTTCGGTCATTAGTTCCTTCATAGTTCTTCCATATGCGTTGGCCGACTTATGCCGGCGCTCATTTGGGGTGCTGCTTTGCCGGTCATAGGCATCTCGGTCAGATGGCTAGGCGCTTCTCGCAAGGCAGAGAAGCAGCGCTGTTGAGAAACGGCAGTTGGTGATCCGGAGCCTGGCCCCGGCGCATGACCCGTCGCAAACTTCACAAAACGGGCCATGCTCAATGATCGCGCACAGAAGGGAGTTGCCAAAGTCGGATTTCGTCACATGTGCTCTGGTGAGTTTATCTTTCAATGGTGCAGTCACTTACGAACTGAAGCACTACGATGAGCGAATAACGAACGGCCCCATTGTGGTACTTGATAAAGGCTGGTCCGAGACCGCGCTGCCGCCATTTCTTGAGGGTTTCGACGGACACGTTCATGATTACGCTGTCTCCCGCGTGGTAAGCAGACGATCTCCCGTAGACATGGGTAATGTGATTGACGGTTGTGGAAGTGGAGTGGCTGAACGCGCTACCGCGATATTGGTTCTGGTCAGTGGCATAGGAGTTTGGCAGTGCATGTTCATCAGTTAACCTTTCTTTTACCGCGTGTGGAGTCGGTCGAACCACTTATGGCCTTGAAGAGGAGGCAGTACTGCCCAAGTGCACCCGAGGTAGGTTCGGAGTATCAAAAAGCTCCGGACGGCCATATAACCGTCCTGGCTGCGGGCATCATGAGATAGTCGACGGCGACTTGAGTCTGCGGGTCTTGCCATTCCCGGGGCAGGAATTCCTGTCACGCGGCCATTCGGTCCGGTCGGGGATCTCTTAGAAGGCGGAGCCTCCGGCGGACAGTGGAGTCGCTGCACTTCGCCATGCCCGCGAGAGTGCGAATTTTTAATCCGTAGCTGCGGCCTAATGCAAAGGCGGTGGCTTGAGTTCCCGGGTCGGCGGATTCGACGATTTGGCGAAGTTGGGTGGCGTAAAGAAAGAGATCAGGGACGGAATTGGTTGGCATCGGGTGCTCCGGCGGGTAAATCTCGCCCTACACCTCTACCTAGTATAGGGGGCCGGCGGAAAACCGTGACTAGAAGTCCAAAGTGCAGCAGTTTTGGCGCAGAAGATGCATTTCACCTCTTAAATGTCTTACACGCACTGAGTCCGGAACTGGAACTGACAGCTAAACACACGGTCACAGTGAGAGGAATGTGTATAGGATGTGTGCCTGCCGTTTTTGCCGCAGATCCAAAGCTACCGGGGGAGGCCACCGAGGTTGTGGACCAAAAGGCCGTTGCGAGAAGCACGACTAAGGAAAACAAAATAGAAGCCGAGAAGCAGCCGCACACTCTGTCCCAAAATCTATGGGTTTAGGAACAACGATGACTGCGGTGTGTGTACCGCTTCGCCGCTTCTCAAACCCGCATCAACACTGCGCTTTGCCCAAGGCCTTGGAACTCGGATGGATAAAGGAGCGACCTCGTAGAGCAAATTTCCCCTGGGCCGACTGCCGCATCCTTACATTTGAACTGATCATCCGAGTCAGGCAACAGGCGGCCGGACCGGCTCTTATCGGACAGGCCGGGAAGCCCATGATTCGGTGCATCGCCCAAACTGGATGAGCCGGGAGGATAGCGGGCCGGGACGCGGATGCGCATTCATGAAGATGGCAAATACTCCTTTAGCTCTCTTAATATTTCCTCTCCAGCCGCAGTGATGCCATGCGTTATGTCTATGCCGACAATTCCGGACAAATCGCTTGGAATCTCGACACCAGACTTGTACAAGAGGATGACCTTACCACTATGCCGACCAAGGCGCCCCAAGAAAAAGCCAAATTCAAGAAGGACATTCTGCCGTGCGCGGCCAGCGCCAGAACTTGGGTCAACGTAATCGTCGGGAGTCATCAATACGAAGACAATTTCGATTTCCTTCGAGAAGTATTCAAACTTCTCAATGACAGTAAGCCCCTTGGACTCTTTGTCACGAAGCACAATCGGCTCTGGAAATTGCAGAGTGTCTTTAAGGTAGCTTCTCAGCTCCGTCAAAGAGGCCTGATCATGACCGTGAACGATAAATGCCAACGGCCTGCCGCCAATTGAAATCCTCTTCAGATATGTGGCGAACCTTGGGGGATCGATATTCCGCTTGCAGTGGAACTTGAATCCGCGCGCTTCAAACCATGCCTGATCGTCCGCTCGGTCAGAATTTGTTAAGGCCAGAAAGGTAGAGTCGGGCAATCGGTCGAGTAGTTCGCGCGCGAGCAGAACGCCTGTCTTGGTTCCACCAACAGCCTCATAGAAGCTAAACGCTCCTTCAAAGGGCATCTTGATGTCCACCACCACGAAGTCAAAACCTCGATAACTATCAGTTTGAAGCATCGCCTGCTTTACAGAATAGGCATACGATACGTGGAAATCGTTCGTTTCCAACCAGGTTCCGTAATCATGCGCCACAAAGGAGTCATCCTCGATAAAAAGGACAGTCTTTTTCTTCGCCGCTTTGCGGCCTTTGTTAAAAATCGGTTGTGACTCGGGCATCTGCACTGTTTCAAGATCTCAAGAAATCGAGTTCCTCTTCAAAATCAATGCTACCTGCTGTACTGCGCCTTAAGCCCACCAGTGATGCAATGAGCCGTGCGTGTCCTGAGTGGCGCCTGAAGGACACCATTAGAGCGCGTTAGCCTGGCTACGACACCTATCGCGGAGTTCCCTCAGTTCGACAAGTGAAGCAGGGTTGTGACGGGTATTCAGGATTGGTGAGTGCACCTTGATCATGCTCTCCTCGATCTTCGTGAGAGCCGGCTCAACTTCAATCCAGCTAACCTTCAGATGTTTGTTGATCCAAGTAATGATCTCCGTGGTGTCGTCCCGGCTGAAACAATAGTTTTTGTTATTCTTACGACCAACGAGCGAACCGCGAGGAGGCCGATACCCCAAAATAGCACCTAAGCCTCGGAAGAACGTTGACGGTTTGTTGTGCCACAAGTCCTGTGTAACTAGCCGCTCCCTGAGCGATTTGGTGGCTATGCCTATATAGATCAGCCCAGACTTCACACGTTCGCAGAAAGGATTCGGCAACGCTCTAGGATTGTCTATGAATATCGCGTAATAGCCCGGCCGTTTGGGAACGCGTTCAGGCGCATCGTGCGCCGTGCAAATCGGTATGCTCGCAAGACGCGCTAACAACTCTTGATTCTGCACGATTCACTTTCTCAGTTCCGCCGCGATCTGCGCGAACTGATCCAGTGCCGCTTGTAAATCTTCGACGATTTCGGCAGCGATCACGTCGGGATCGGTCAGATTGGCCGAGTCTTCCAGGCTGTCGTCCTTTACCCAGAAGATGTCGAGGCTTACCTTGTCGCGCTTGATCAGGTCGTCGTAGCTGAATACGTGGAAGCGATCGGTTTCCTTCCGTTCGTGCCGGTTCTCTGGGTTATAGCAGGCGACGAAGTCGTCGAGGTCAGACCGTTTTAGCGGATTAGTCTTCAGCGTGAAGTGCTCATTCGTTCTGAAGTCGTAGATCCAGAGCTTCGTAGTCCACGGTTTCTCGCTCGCCGGCTTGCGGTCGAAGAACAGAACGTTCGCCTTGACGCCCTGGGCGTAGAAAATGCCAGTCGGCAGCCGAAGCAGCGTGTGAACGTCGCATTGCTGCAAGAGCTTCCGCCGAATGGTTTCGCCGGCTCCGCCCTCGAACAGCACGTTATCCGGCACGACAATGGCAGCGCGGCCATGGATATTCAGACAGCTCCTTACGTGTTGCAGGAAGTTGAGCTGCTTGTTGCTCGTTGAAGCCCAAAAGTCGTCGCGGACGACGACAAGACTCTCTTTCGCTTCCTCTCCCTCCTCATTGATGACCGTAATGCTCGACTTCTTTCCAAACGGGGGATTCGTCAGCACCATGTCGTATGTAGTCGAGGGCTTCCGGTTCAAGCTATCGGCGACCGAAATCAGGCAGTCGTCGCCGCCAATGCCGTGCAGGTAAAGGTTCATGGCCGCGATTCGGGCCGTGGCGTCCACGATTTCGGTTCCGCTAAGCGCGTCGTACTTGATGTGCTTCTTCTGGTCCTTATCCAGAGAGTAGCGTCTGGGGTCAGTCACGTAGCCGTACGTCGCCAGAAGGAACCCGCCGGTGCCGCAGGCTGGATCGTGTATCGTCTGCCCCGGCGCAGGTCGCATCACATCCACGATCGCGCTGATGAGTGCTCGCGGCGTGAAGTACTGTCCCGCACCGCCTTTTACGTCTGAAGCGTTTTTCTCCAGCAGCCCCTCGTAGGCGTCGCCCTTCACGTCGGCCTCAAGCGACATCCACTGCTCTTTGTCGATCAGGTCGGCAATCAGCCTGCGTAGCTTGGCTGGGTCCTGAATCTTGTTCTGCGCCTTGCGGAAGATGACGCCGAGCGTACCCTTCCGCTTCCCAAGTTCCGTCAAGATATGGCGGTACTGGATTTCAAGGTCATCGCCTTCAGGGCGCAGCAGGCTCTGCCAGTCGAGTTCTTTCGGGATGATGGCGGCCCGGTTGAATGGCGGCCGCGCCTGCTCATCCGCCATCTTCAGGAAGAGCAGGTAAGTGAGTTGCTCGACGTAATCTCCGTAGGAGAGGCCGTCGTCCCGCAGGACGTTGCAGTAGTTCCAGAGCTTTTGAACGATACCGTTGCTGGTCATTGATCTCTGATTTCTAAGCCAGCGCCAACCCTTTGGTCTTGCTCACATGCGGAAACGGCCGGACTTTCGGACGCTTCGTTTTCTGAGCTCGCCACAGGTCATACTGCATCTGCATCTTGAGCCAAAACTCAGGCGAGGTGCCGAGCGCCGCCGAGAGCCTCAGCGACATCGGGGCCGACACTCCGGCACGCCCGTTCAGAATCCGCGACAGGTGTGCCCGGGTAACGCCCAAGCGCTCGGCCGCTTCCGCGACGCTCATCTCGCCCAGATAGTCCCTCAATACCTCTCCGGGGTGTGCTGGATTGAAAATCATGGCCTTCCTCCTTAGTGATAATCCTGGTAATCCACCAGCACAGCGTCTTCGCCGTCGAAGCGAAACGTCAGCCGCCAATTGCCGCTCACCCTCACCGACCAGTGGCCGGCGAGATTTCCTTTCAAGGGGTGCAAATCGTTGCCCGGCGCGTTCATATCCTCAGGACGACTGGCCACGTCCAGCGCAGTCAGCAGCCGTCTGAGTCGTGGCGCATGTTTTGCCTGGATACCGGCTTGGGAGCCAGTCTCGGCAAATCGTCTCAGTCCTTTATGCCGGTAGCTCCTGATCATGCGTATAGCGTATAGCGACACTATACGCTATGTCAATACGACTGCCCATGGTCTAATTCTTCTTTCGCGACGAACGTGGCGCCGGCTTTCCGGCCAGCAGTTGTTCCATTAGCCAGGATAGCGCGGCGGGATGTTTCGCCCAGGCTGCGCCGACGCTGTCCACGCAAATCAGGGCTTCCTCATCGCTCCCGAGCGTATAGGAGCCGGGCATCGAATCCGGCGGTTTCCTCTGACCGCCTAGATAGAGCTCGACAAAAGGATTTTCCTGGCGTGCGCTCTTCAAGGCGCGCTGTGCGCCCGCATGATCGCCGGCGAGATAGCGTTCCAGCACCTTTCCCCAGGCAAAGCTGGCCATATTGTCACCCGCATAGTCTTGCAGCAACTTGCGGGCATCCTCCAGCCGGTCCTGTGCGAGATAGCTTCCCAGTAGCACGTAGCGCAATCCCTGATTGTCGTTGGGATTCAGTTCCAGCAGCGCCTCGTAGTGCGCAACTGCTTCCTGTTCTAGTCCAACCCCGCGCAACACTTCCGCCAGATGTAGCCGGGCGCGCATGTAGGGGCGGGTCTCCAGGAGGCCCCAAAAGTGTCCCTTATTTTCGGCGAAGAAGTCCGCGCCCAGCGAACGTTCTCCCGCCGCGACCGCCTTCTGCAAGCCGGCGATGGCCTCCTTGGGGGAGTTGGCATCGAGCCGGACCAACAGCGCCAGCGCGTCCACGCAATCGGGGTCGAGGGCCAGCGCGCGCTTAACCAGCTTGCGCGACTGCGCCGCGCTTTCCGCCTCCATAGCCTCGAAGGCCAGGTCCTGGGCCTCCTCCTGGGGCGAGAGAGGCGCGTCGCCCAGCAACACCTGCTGTAAGCCGGGGTTGGTCAATGCCGCCAAGAATTCATTGGCCTCCTCAAGGCTGGCGAACTTCTTCTCTTCCATCACCTTTTGCAGGTTTCGCAGCACGGATTCCATGCTCGACTGCGATGGCTGCTGTGGTGGCGTCTTTCGGGGCTTGCGGTCTTTACTCTTGGGCAATTGCTTTTTCATGACGTCCTTCACGAGCCGCGATAGCGCGACCCGATTCACGTTTACGAGAGGGTGTACGGCTAGCGTCGCCGTCGGCGCGTTCGGCGCGGATGCGCTCCAGCAGGACTGACGCGGGCTCGTCGTTGGGATCTTGCGGCACCAGCTTGCCTTCAAAGGCGCGCTTCAGGATGGATTGGCGGAGGCGGCCGGCACGCACGAACAGCCGATCAACCTCTGCTCCAATCCCGTCACAGATGCTTAATACCTGTTCTACTGCGGACACGATGCGGTTCTGTTCAGGGGAAGGTGGCATTGGCACTACAACAGCGCGTATGTCATCCAATCCTAAGCCGACTTTCGTAGCTCCAGGCTGCAATTCCCGCAATTGACGTTGCGCCGATTCGGACGCGAGAAACCACGCAAGGTACTTTGGCTGAAAGCAGGAAACCGGCCTACAAAGGGCAACGTGTTGGTTTATGAACGCTTCGCCAAGTCCTTCAGGGACGAGAGCTACCATTCCGACGTCTGCCGTTATGGAAACCAAGATGTCATCAGCGGCGTCCATGACGAGGTTTTGTTTGAAGAAGGCGATCGTCTGCTTGGATGGAGTCGCCGTAAGGCCGATGAGGGAGGCGTCGAAATACTCCAGCACCTGCCGCCAGAGGTTGTAAATGGAGCGATGGCACTCGTCGGTAATGATGAAGTCGAAGGTCTCGATGGGCAGCTTTGGGTTGTACTCGACCGGAACGGGCCCGGCCTGAAGATCAGCCATCGTGAAAGCCGATTGCTCTTCGAGCGCGGGATCGAGCTGCTCCTCGCCCCTCAGCATCGAGTAAAGGCGCTGGATGGTAGTAATGCAGACTTTGCCGACATCGTCCAGCTTGTTGGACTGCATGTGCTGGACGTTGTAAAGCTCGGTGAATGGCCGATTCTCGTCGGGAGTGATGAACGCTTGGAACTCTTTCAGCGTCTGCCTTCCAAGATTGCTGCGATCGACCAGGAAGAGAACCCGGTTGGCGCCCGCATATTTGATGAGCCGGTATGAGATGTTGCAGGCGGTGTAGGTCTTGCCTCCGCCACTGGCCATCTGAATGAGCGCGCGAGGACGCTGGTCGGCCAAGGACACCTCGAGGTTCTTGATGGCCTGGATCTGAGCTGGGCGTAAACCTCCTTCGGCGACGGGCGGCATGTGGCGCAGCCTGGCTCGAACGGTCGAACCGGGATGCTTCAATTCGTCGTCAAGCCATTCCGCCAGTGTCTCGGGACGATGGAACGCGAAAACGGGGCGGCTTCTGGCATCGGGGTCCAGCAAGCTGGTGAACCGTGTCTCCACTCCGGTGCTTTGATACAGGAAGGGTAGTGGCCGACGAGGACACGGAACGTCATTTGGAATGCCTTCGCTGTACTTCTGGGTCTGAATCTCGACCCCAGTAAGCGTCTCGCCCGCTCGCTTTGCCTCAATGACACCGGCTGCCGCACCGTCTAAGAACAGCAGATAGTCGGCCTCCCCATGCCCCTTCTTCATGGGAAACTCGCGGACGGCAACGCCCCGGCCAGCCGTGATGTTTGCGGCGTTTCGATCCTGAACGATCCATCCGGCGGCACTCAGAAGCTGGTCTATCTTCTGGCGTGCCCGGTCCTCGGGGGTGATAGGCATGGGAAAGGCGAATTATAACGAGAGATGCTTGCCAAGGCTCACGAAAACCGCGCCGGAAGGGCGCACGCTCCACTTGCTCCACCTAACATCCCGCAGAGTCGCTGATTCACAACCCATATTCCGTGATGAGTCGTCTAGGCCTCGCGTTGGAGCAATGACCACTAACAAACATTTATCCATGTATAAGGCTATTCGTCCCTCTTACAATATAGGACTGCCATTCCTAACGAAGCCTGAGGGTTGCCGCGCAACGTATAGACGCGGTGAGGATACTCCGCCAACAGAGCAGCGCAATCATCCCGATGCTTCAGAAGTATCCCTCGTACTCCACACATGTCATGTCCACCTTGCTGTAGCTCCAATGGGAATTGCTTTCTTGGGTAGATCACAGCATCGCGGGTGTCTAGCCCTAAACCCATAGATTTTGGGACAGAGAACGCAGCCAATTCTGGTCTCCGCTTTGTTTTACTTAGACGCGCCCCTCGCGAAGGCCTTTTGGCCCAGTAACGTTGAAGTGCTGAGCGCATTGTGCCTATGCCTTATTGAGTATGCCCTCGACACGGGCGGCGTTGCGTCCGCGTAGCATGGATCTTGCAGCAAACGGCAAGCACACATTATGGTCCACGACTCGGGTCGTTAAGCCCGCAGGTTTCTGCGTCACCGGTCCGGTATGAGCGTTAGAACTAACCCGCTGGCGCGGCGGACGCTACCGCGTACGGCGGGCCCAGCATTATTGGAGTAGGTGACATAGTGTGGGTCACAGAGAAAGGAGATTTCTGTGACCTCACTTCGCCAACGCGTGCTGGACGAACTCCAGCGCCGTAACTACTCGCCAGCCACGACTCGCGGCTACATCCTCGCAATCAAACAGTTCGCGGATTATTTCGGAAAATCGCCGGAACGCTTGGGCGGCGACGAGATCCGTCAGTTCGAAACGTACTTACTCCGCGATAAGAAGCTTGCCCCCGGCACGGTCGAAGGACGCATGTCGGCGCTGCGTTTTCTCTACAAGAAGACACTGAAGCGGCGGGACATCGCCTACGATGACTTGATCTTTCCCAAGACTCCCCGAAAACTGCCGGTGGTGCTGAGTCCTGAAGAAGTCAGCCGCATGATCGAGGCGGCTCCGAACCTGATGCATCGCACCATCCTCATGGTTCTCTATGCTACGGGCATTCGCCGCACGGAGGCATCCCTGCTCAAGGTGAGCGACGTGGACAGCGAACGGATGGTTATCCATGTTCGCCTGGGCAAAGGTTCGCGAGATCGTGATGTGCCAATGACACCGAAACTGCTCGCAGCTTTACGTGAGTACTGGCGGTGGAAGCGGCCCAAGGTTTATCTGTTTCCCAGCACGGAAGGACAGCGTGGGATCGAGCAGCCAATCTCCGATCACACCATCTGGTACATCTGCAGCGAAGCCGCCAAGCGCGCCGGAATCAAGAAGAGGATTGGCGCACATACACTCCGCCACAGCTTCGCGACAACCTTGATGGAATCAGGAACTGACCTGCGGACGATCCAGCTTCTGATGGGCCATGCGCACCTGGAACATACCACTCTGTATCTCCACATGTCGCAGCGTCACCTGCACGCCGCACCCAACCCGCTGGATCAGATCAGCGTCACTAGCCAACGCTTTTCACGAAAGCGGCCGGACGGCTATCAGGCATGACACGCCCACCCTGGGAGGTGGCCGATATCATCCGCAGGGGAGGCGACAAGTTCTTCGAACGTTATTGCGATTCGCTCACCTGGACCCAGCTCAAAGTGCTTCGCGCCATCGCGCGTTGCCGCACGGCCGCACTCGGCGGGCATCGCGATCAATGCGTTCGCTGTGGGCATCAGGCCATCTCTTATAACTCTTGCCGAAACCGGCACTGTCCAAAGTGCCAAACCAATGCCAGGGAGAAGTGGTTGTGCGCCCGGCGACGCGAACTGTTGCCGGTTGGCTACTTTCACCTGGTCTTCAGCGTGCCGCACGCGCTGGTCCCGTTGATCTGGCAAAACAAGCGGTATCTATTCGGACTCTTGTTCGATGCCAGTGCCGCAACCCTGCTGGAAGTTGCGGCCGATCCGGCTCGCCTCGGTGCCGAGATCGGGTTTCTCAGTATTCTGCATACCTGGGGACAGACTCTGCAGCGACATCCGCACATACACTGTGTCGTACCCGGCGGGGGACTGTCGCCTGATCACTCGCGGTGGATCCGCTCCGCGCCCCACTTCTTTTTACCGGTGAGAGTACTCAGCCGCGTTTTCCGCGGGAAGTTTGTGGCCGGATTACGGCGGGCTTTTCAGCGGAAGCAACTTGCCTTCTTTGGCCCGTGTCAGTCGTTGGCGAATGAGAAGGCATTCGCAGCCTTCTTGCGCACTCTGTTTCGGGAGGACTGGGTCGTTTATGCAAAGCCTCCCTTTGGCGGGCCCGAGCACGTGCTGCAGTACCTGGCCCGCTATACCCACCGAGTGGCCATCTCGAATCATCGCCTTCTCTCGCTGGATGGCGATCACGTCACCTTTCGTTGGAAGGACTACGCGCGTCACAGTGCGTGCCGTGCCATGACCCTGACGCAAGAAGAGTTCCTGCGCCGGTTCTTACAGCACGTTCTGCCCAAGGGTTTGCCACGCATTCGCTACTTTGGCTGGTTGGCTAATCGCCGGCGCCGACAGTTGCTGCCGCTTTGCCGGAGGTTACTAGCGGTCGCGCCCCCGCCTGCCGAAGCGAACCCCGTTGCAACCGCTGTCTGGCAGTGTCCAGTCTGCGGCAGCCCAATGCGCGTTGTGGAGTTGCTTACCGCCACCCAGATCCAGCAAGAACAAGGGCACCAGGTCTATATCCTTGATAGCTCCTAACCAGGCGGTTCCTTTGACGAAAACCATGTCCGCTTCGGCGTGCGCACAATACGTGTGCCTGGCAGCCGAAAACTATCGTTCCAACTGCCTAAGTAAAGGCCTCAACACGCCATCTCCGCTCTATTACCAAGCGGCTCTGCTGGATTGCCTTAAAGCAACCAAGCCTGCTACCCCGCCTTCGAGGCACTCACCAACATTCAAAACCCATAAGAGGGCTTCCGTGGTGCCAGCGGCTTCCTTCTAACGCCCTTATCGAAAGCGCCCCGGCATTACGCGGAGGCGCTCCGCTTCGCCTTTTCCGCGCCGGGGCGCTTCCGATAAGGCCCTAGCGTTTTACGTCCAAGTGGCGGTGCCAATGCGGTTGGCGGATGCTGGCTCACTCCCTGCGAATAATCTCCGACATGCCGGTCTCGGGCTAGCTTCGTGCTTGCACATCAAGTATCCACGATCAATCGTCGACCTCCCGGAGGCCTCCTTTTCGCGTCGACAAGCAGCCAATTCATGCGATGTCCTGTTTTCGCTCACTGATCACTCAATTTCCGGATTGCTGGTCAGCACAAGAGCTTTGCATGCTTCACGACGCTCCCCAACACGAAAACGCGATGATGACTTCGATCATTTTGCCCCGTTTTCTGAACGCACTCTTATGATTGGAAAGCTTCCAAGATCCAAGCCGCGCTCCGAGTGGGTCATCCTGCTGCCTCTTTCGAAGGCCCCGTTTGCCCCAAGTTCTTCGCAAGGAGCTCTTTGAGTGCCAGGGTCATCGGGATCGCCATGATCGCGCCTGGAAGGCCGAAGAGGAACGCCCATCCGACTAACGACAGTGTGATTTCGAGGAAAGAGATACTCAGCTCATGTTTCGCGAACATCGGCATGATTATGTTGTCCACAATCAGGTTCGTAAGAATTAAGCCGCAACCGACCAGCAGTGCTCTCTTCCAGCCGCACATTAGAAGCGTGATGAAAGTGGGCGGGATGAGGGCAATCGAGAAGCCCAGCGTGGGAATAAAGTCGAGGAAGAAATAAAGGAATACCCAAAGAACTGCTTCGTCTACACCCATGGCGAGCAGAAATACCAAGTTGATCAGGGCGTTGATCCCTGCCGCCTTGGCAGTGACGGCGACATACTTTCTCGAGTAAAACCCGTGCTTCATCAGGATTTCACCGATCGGACCCCGTTTCCCATCAGCACCATGCAACATCTCTATGCTCAACAGGCATGCCAACAGCAGAATCAGTATGCCCTTGACGACGATCGCACCGGCGGCGGGAAGCACAAAAAGAGTGATTTCGCTAAGTCGCTCGGGGGTGAGCACATTCTTGAGGGCTAAGCTCGTGGGCTCAACGCCGTGAGTACTCAGGAAAACCGTTACCTGCTCGTAGAGAGCAGCTAGACGTTGTCCGTAGATAGGAAGTCTCATGGTTAGTCGCGCAACGCCAAATTCCAAGGCCAATACGACTATCAGTCCGGTGATGGATAGCGCAACGGCTGTGAGCCCAGCCGCTTTAGCTTTTGAGAGCTTGAATCGGTGCATGAGCCACTTGGGAAATGGAGCTACGGCATAGGCGAGCAACAGCCCGAGTAGTAAAGGCCCAATGAGTTCAGATAGAACTCGTGCGCCCCATAAGATAATAACGACGCAAGCTGCACCTTGTAGTAAAGGCAGTAGCGGCTTTTGCGGGTTATCTTTCATGTGCGAGAACATACTCCGTTACCGAGAAATCCTGACACCGTCGGCAAATGCCACAAGGTGCGGTTAACACCTCGATACCGCTTCGGTGCCCTCAGTCTCCAACTTCATTTGCGCTTGCGGCGCTTCACACGCAGCTCGACCAAAGAGCGAGCCAGCGAGGCGTTCGTGATTGCGACCTCTTCGTCGGAGAGTTTTTCCTTCAGCCTAGCCTCGGCGCGTAGCCGGGCTTCTTCGGCTTTGGCTTCGTCAATCTTGTCTGCTTGAACCGCTAAATCGGTGAGAACCGACACGCTGGTGGTCGTGACTTCGATCAGTCCTCCGCCAGCTGCGAAGAACGTGTCCTTGCCGTCTTTATGCACGATGATTTCACCCGGTACCATCTGGGTCATAAAGTGGACGTGTTCCGGGTATACCCCGAACTGGCCGGCAACTCCCGGCAATGTGACCATCTCCACGTCGTCGGAGTATGCCGGGCCTTCCGCGGTAACGATTTCAAGTTTTAACGTGTTGGCCATGTTTCAACTCGGTTTGACTTCTTCAATCCCGCCCTTCATGTAGAAGTCGCCTTCCGCCGCGGCGTCGTGCTTGCCGTCGAGAATCTCCTTGAAGCCGCGCAGCGTTTCGGCCACGGGTACCTGCTTGCCCTCCAACCCGGAGAACACGGTAGCTACGCTGAAGGGTTGGCTCAGGAAGCGTTGAATCTTGCGGGCGCGTAAGACCGTGGTCTTGTCCTCGGGTGACAGCTCGTCCATGCCGAGGATGGAAATGATGTCTTGCAAGTCCTTGTAGCGCTGCAGTACGCCCTGCACGCCGCGAGCGATGTCGTAGTGTTCCTGGCCGACTATTTCCGGAGCCAGCGCCCGGGAAGTCGAAGCCAGCGGATCAACCGCCGGGTAGATGCCCAGCTCGGCAATCGACCGGTCCAAAACGAGGGTCGCGTCCAAGTGGGCAAACGTGGTGGCCGGCGCCGGATCGGTCAGATCGTCGGCCGGCACGTATACCGCCTGGAACGAGGTGATCGAACCCGTCTTGGTTGAGGTAATTCGCTCCTGTAGTGTGCCCATCTCGGCTGCCAGAGTCGGCTGGTAACCGACGGCGCTCGCCGTACGACCGAGTAAAGCTGACACCTCAGAGCCGGCCTGCGAAAACCGGAAAATGTTGTCGATGAACAGCAACACATCCTGGTTTTTTTCGTCGCGGAAATATTCGGTCATGGCGAGAGCCGACAAGGCGACGCGGAGGCGCGCACCCGGTGGCTCGTTCATCTGGCCGTAAACGAGAGCGATCTTCGAGGCGCCGAGATCGTCCTGCTTGAGGACGCCCGAATCAGACATGTCGTGGTAGAGATCGTTGCCTTCGCGGGTGCGCTCGCCAACGCCGGCGAACACCGACACACCGCCATGGAGCTTGGCGATGTTGTGGATCAGTTCCATGATCACAACCGTCTTGCCCACGCCGGCGCCACCGAACGCTCCCACCTTCCCGCCTTTCAGGAAGGGACAAATCAAGTCGATGACTTTGATACCGGTGGTAAGGACCTCCGCCGAGGTTGATTGGTCTACGAGCTTGGGCGATGCGCGATGGATCGGATAATACTTCTCTGCCTTGACCGGACCACATTCGTCAACCGGATTGCCGCACACGTCGAATATCCGGCCCATCACTCCGTCGCCGACTGGCACGGAAATGGGCGCGCCGGTGTCGGTGACTTCGTAGCCGCGTTTCAGGCCATCGGTGTTGGACATGGAAACGGCCCGGACCCAGTTGTCACCGAGGTGCTGCTGCACTTCGAGGGTCAGCTTGACCGACTCGTTCTCTCGCATCAGCTCGACTGTCAGTGCGTTGTAGATGGCCGGCAGGTGTTCCGTGAATTCGACATCCACGACCGGACCGACGAGTTGAACAATTTTGCCCTTATTCATTTTTGCAGCCTTCCGTTACTCATTGCCGAGCTGGCCGCCCGCAATTTCGAGCAGTTCCTTCGTGATATTGCCCTGCCGCAGCGTGTTGTACTCGAGCGTCAGATCGTTGATCAGGCCGGTGGCATTGTCGGTGGCATTCTTCATGGCCACCATGCGGGCGCTTTGTTCACTGGCTTTGGCTTCCAACATGGCCCGGTAGATGAAGATGGTGAGGTAGTGTTCCAAGAGATAGGAAAGGATTTCCTCGGGACTTGGCTCAAAGACAACCTCGGAGGTCTGCGCAGCCAGGCTCGCTTCGGATTCCGCGCCCGGAATCTTCAGGCCCTTGATTTCGCCAACCGGCAGAAAATCCAACGCTGCGGTGCTCTGGATCATCGTGTTTATGAATACTGTCGTGACGACCTTCACTTCGTCCACGTCGCCCTTCAGGAACAGGTCGCGAGCGAATTTTGCGATCGGCCTGGCGTCGGCGAATCGTACGGAGTCGGTGAAGGCAAACTCCGCCGCCAACTGCCGGCGGGTGCGCGCGATGAACTGCGAAGCACGCTTTCCGGCAGTGATGAAAACGGTCGTCGCCGGATCAAACTCGGCAGCCACGCGAAACAGGTTGGTGTTGAGAGACCCGCATAACCCCTTATCGGCTCCAATGAGGATCACCGCGCGCTTGCGAACCGCACGCACGGCTAGCAGGGGATGGGTGAACTCCCGGGCATGCGCCGTGGCGTGGCGCTGGATGCGATACAGCAACTGCGAGAACGGCCGCGTCAGCAGGGCGTTCTGTTGCGCCTTACGCATCTTCGATGCCGCCACCATTTCCATCGCGCGGGTGATCTGCGCGGTAGTGGTGATCGACTTGATGCGTCGGCGAAGTTCCCGTGGGCTAAGCATATTTCACCAGTCTGGGTTTATTTCCAGGTCTGCTTGAATTCTTCAACGGCCGCCTTCAAATCAGCCTTCAACGTGTCGCTGATTGCTTTTTCTGTCCTCATCCGGGCAAGCAATTCGCCTTTGCGGGTGGTGAAGTATTCCGTCAACTTGTTCTGGAACTCCTTGACCCGCGCTACGGGCACATCATCCAAGTAACCGTTCTGTGCGGTCCAGATCACGAGCACCTGGACTTCAACCGGAATCGGCTTGTACTGAACTTGCTTAAAAATCTCCATGATGCGTTTGCCGCGATCGATCTGCGCCTGCGTCTTGGCATCGAGGTCAGAACCGAACTGCGCGAACGCAACCAGTTCCCGGAACTGAGCAAGCTCGCCCTTGAGATGTCCGGCCACTTGTTTCATGGCCTTGGGTTGCGCCGCCGAGCCGACGCGCGAGACCGAGATGCCAATGTTGATGGCCGGCCTCTGACCTTGATAGAACAAATCGGTTTCCAGAAAGATTTGTCCATCGGTAATCGAAATGACGTTGGTCGGGATGTAGGCCGAGACGTCGCCAGCCTGGGTTTCGATGATGGGCAACGCAGTAAGCGAACCGTTGCCATACTTCTCGCCGACGCGCGCCGCGCGTTCGAGCAACCGGCTGTGCAGGTAAAACACATCGCCGGGAAAAGCCTCGCGACCCGACGGCCGCTTCAACAAGAGCGACACCTGCCGGTAAGCCACCGCCTGCTTGGACAGGTCGTCGTAAACAATTAGCGCGTCCATGCCGTTATCCATGAACCACTCGCCCATCGCTGCACCTGCAAATGGCGAGAGATACTGGTTGGCGGCGGACTCCGAGGCCGGGGCTGCGACAATGATCGTGTACGGCATCGCGCCCGCCGCTTCGAGGGCCGCGATGAACCGCGCGATGGTTGACTCCTTCTGGCCGATCGCGACGTAGATGCAGTACAGCGGCCGGTAGTCCTTGTCGCCGGCCGCCTCGGCAGCTTTGTTGAGCCGGGCCTGGCTGATGATGGCGTCGATGCAGATTGTTGTCTTACCGGTCGCGCGGTCGCCGATGATCAACTCGCGTTGACCGCGGCCAATCGGAATCATCGCATCAATCGCCATGGTCCCGGTCTGTACTGGCTGGTCGACTGGGCGGCGGCGAATAATCCCGGGTGCAGTCTTTTCCACGGGATAGGTCTTGTCGTATGGGATGGGCCCTTTACCATCGACAGGCTCGCCCAGCACATTCACGACTCGACCGAGCAGTCCTTTGCCCACAGGTACTCGCAAGACTTTGCCGGTGGTGCGGACTTCGTCGCCCTGTTCGAGTTTGGTGTAGTCCCCGAGAACGACGACGCCGACTTCGGTTGCTTCGAGATTCAACGCCAGACCGGTAATGCCGTGTCCGAGATCGATCATCTCGTTGAGCATGGCGTCAGTAAGGCCATCGATCTTGGCGATACCGTCGCCAACCTCGCGGATGATGCCCACATTTTGTTTCGCAATCGGTTTTGCGCCCGCGATCTGTGCTTCGATTTCTTCTATCAGCTTTGCCATAGTTACCTTCGATTAAAAGCTTTTTGCCAGCGCTTCCAGTCCGGCCCGCACGCTGCCGTCGTAAACATCACAGCCCGCCTGTATCCGGATCCCGCCGATTAACTCAGGGCGCTGGACGAAGTGGGTGGTCAACCCCGGCCCATACCGTTGCGCCAGGTCAGTCTGGACGATTGTCTGCAAGTCGGCCGGTAACTCGGTGGCGCTCTGTATGGTGGCCGTGTGCTGGGAATAGTCGAGTTTCACCAGCCGAAGAAAGTACGCAAGGATAGGCTGGCAATCCCGCTCGCCGGCTGCGATTACGCGCTGCACGACTTGCCGAACGCGGTTCTCGTCGAGCAGTCCGTTCACCAAACAAGCAACGTACAGTTGTTTGGCGTCGCGTTTCTCTCGTTTGGTGATTTTCATCGCTATGCCATGACCAGTTTGGAAGTTTCCTCGGCCAGACGTCGCTGGTCTTCATCGGTCAGAATCTTGCCGGTAACTGACGTCGTAGCCTGCACCACCAACTTGCCGATCTCGCGCTTAAGTTCAGCTAGCATTTGGTCGTGGTCCTGCGCGGCGGCTTCGCGCGCCTTGGCCATGATCTGTTGGGCGGCAGCAATCGCCTTCTGGGTTTCATCTTGTTGCACGCGGGCCGCCGCAGCCTGGGCGTCCTCGATGAATTTGGCGCCCTGCGTGTGCGCTTGGGCCAAAACTTCCTGACGCTGGGCCTCAGTCTTGTCTAACTCCGCTTTGATCTTCTCGGTATTGGCGATACCTTGCCTGATTTGTTCGCGTCGGAGTTCCAGCATCGCGAGGATGCGCTTGTACGCGAACTTGTAGAGCACGGCGCACACGATCGAGAAACTGATAATCTGCGCCACCAGGTGCGGCCAATCCACGCCGAAGGTCCGGGCGATCTGCGCGACCTGGCCATCGCCTTGGGCGGCTGCCAATAAAATTAAGGCATTCATTGTTCTGCGCCCTCCAGGCAGTTACTGTTTCACGAGGAACAAGGCATAGAACACGATGGCCTCTGCGAAGGCGATGGCCAGAATCGCCTGGACCATGATCTTCGTAGACGCGCCGGGATTACGTCCGACCGCATCCGAAGCCCTGCCGCCAATCAGTCCCACGCCTATCGCCGCACCCAACGCGGCCAAACCGACGTGGATATTTCCGACTATCTCGGCTGCCAATAAGGGTATTGCCATTATGTTGCCCTCTCTTTAATTTCTCGCCGGTTCCCGCGATTGAACACGGTTAAGCGGCGGAGTTCATTGTTCAGTCTGGGGTTCTGCCGCCGGCGCCGCTTCCTCCTGTTGACAAATCAACAGTGTGAATACTGCGCACAACAACATAAAAACCAGAGCCTGTACGAAGCCCACCAACAATTCCAGGAAGTAAAACGGAATGGGTAGCAACCAGCCGAAGCCCGGCGCCAGCCGGGACATCGTATCCAGCATGATCTCCCCGGCAAATGTGTTGCCGTAAAGACGAAAACTTAGGGAGATGGGCCGAAACAGGATGGAAACTATCTCCAGGCAGCCGGATGCAAAAAACACTACGATCATCAGCACTTTCAAGAAGCCGACTGTGTCACCCTTAGGCCCAAACAGCTCTTTCGCAAATCCGATCAGACCACGTTCCTGCAGCGCCCACACAATCCAACAAGCGAAGAAGATGAGCGCCATGGCGAACGTCAGGTTGAGGTCGGCATTCGCGCCACGGAACAGCGGCTGGTCGATCACGAAGCCCTGCGGAGTCTGCTGTCCCCACCCGATCGTGCCAACTCCGGGAATCAGGCCCAACCAATTCGCCGTCAAAATGAAAATGAAGATCGTCGCCAAAAACCAAAACGTTCGCTTGACCAGATGTGATCCAATGATGCTTTCCAAGAAGTTGTATAGACCCTCGACTAGCCATTCAAAGAGGTTCTGCGCACCGCCAGGAATTCCTTTCATGTTCCGCGTCGCCACTCTTGCGAAAATGATCAAACCGATGGCGACGATCCAACTGACGACCATCGAATTGGTGACGAAGCTGCCCCAACTTTCTATTTTGACGGCGTATTGCGGCAGTCCTTGTTCGGGCTCCGCGGCAAATACCGTGCAGGTCGGCAACACGATCAGCAACCACAGCCAACGTTGGAGGGCGGTTCTCATCGATCAGTACGCTTCCTTCACGAACTTCCGATTCTCGATCGCCTTCTGATCATCGTAGGCATGTTTCATCGAGCGCTTCGGCATCTTTACCTTCTCGCGCTTCACTTTCTCGTAGGGAATCAGGCTAAGAATGTGGGCGAGACCGTTCAGCCGGGCCCGTTTCTTGTCGTCGGAAGGCAGGATGTACCATGGCGCTTCCTCGGTATCCGAGGCTTTGAGCATCAAGTCGCGGGCGCGCGAGTAATCGAACCAGAGCTTGCGCGAAAACAGGTCCACCGGGCTGAGTTTCCACTGGCGGAGCGGATCGTCGATGCGGGCTTCAAAGCGGCGCTTCTGCTCCTTGTCACTGGACTCAAGCCAGATTTTGATGAGCTGGACACCGCCCGCCACGACGAACTTCTCAAATACAGAAACGTTTGCAAGGAAAGCATCGTGTTGTTCCGGGGTACAGAAGCCCAGCACATGCTCGACGCCGGCGCGGTTGTACCAACTGCGGTCGAATATTACGATCTCGCCCTTCGTCGGAAAATGCTCAATGTACCGCTGCATGTACAACTGTCCCTTCTCGCGGTCGGAAGGCGCCGGCAATGCCGCCACCCGGAAAACGCGCGGACTGACCCGTTCAGTGAGCGCCTTGATCGTCCCGCCCTTGCCGGCAGCGTCTCGCCCTTCAAAGATGATGATGACCCGCAATCCCTTGGCCTTCACCCATTCCTGAAGGTGGCAAAGCTCCACTTGCAGCTTGCGCAACTCCTTCATGTAATCTTTGTTCTTCAGCTTATGATTACCGTTATCCTTCGGCTTCTGCTCGGCGTCGGCTTTCAACTTTTTCTTCTTGCTCATAAATCGCCCTCATGATTGCGCTTGTGTTGAATCCAAAGTAGGCGCGAGTCAGTGTCCGAAGTGATTTCTGCTTCGGTGTGGCCACACTATTTCCCACGGAAAAATGAGCTGCCAGAGCAGTCTCAGAATCCTCATGCTGTAATCTCCACCGAACCTGTTCTGGCTATGAATAATGCAAACCGATCACCACTTCCAAGAATTCGCCGGATGTTTCCAATGCACTGAAAACATAACCCGTTGCGAGAGCCCGCAATTTTGATCGTGATGTCCTGACGCCCGATATTTCGGAGCATCTCCGACATATCGTGTTAAGCTGCCCGAGAGAGTAATTCCAACTGCCCTAAACTGTTCTCCCAATAACATGTTGCGCAGGTTGCGAAGGACAGAAGTAATGGCATCGAACGCACAGCCCCAGCCAGACGAACCGTCTGCCTCACAGACTCAAACTGATCCTGAGCGTCCCCAAGTTCCTGAGACCAAGAACGAATTGCGCGAGTCGACCGCTGCAAACCAGGAGGTGCTGCAAAGTATCGATGCTGCTTGGTTGTTTGAGTCTGCTCCAGACGCCATGGTCCTTGTAGACCGACATGGGCGAATCGCACTCGTAAATACCCAAACCGAAAAGATGTTTGGATACGGGCGCGAGCAGTTGGTAGGCGAGCCGGTCGAGAAGTTGATGCCGGAACGGTTTCGGACGGGGCACGTCGAACATCGCTCTCGCTATGGTGTCACTCCCCATACCCGCCCCATGGGGTCAGGCCTGGAACTGTTCGGACAACATCGGGACGAACACGAGTTCCCCATAGAGATCAACCTGGCTCCGCTGCAAACCGCGGATGGGGTGTTGATTTCGACCGCCATCCGTGATGTCACTGACCTCAAACGCGCAAAGGAACTGAACACTGCTCCTACTTCGGTGCGCATGACCACCACCGACAAATTGTGCGTCTTTTTCAATCAGCGCTGGCTCGCATTTGCCGGCCGCACGTTCGAGGAAGAGCTGGGGAAAGGCTGGACGTCCAGGATACATCCTGAAGATCTGAACCGCTTTCTGGAAACCTACTCGGCGGAATTCGGCACGCGATCAGAGTTCACTCTGGAGTACCGGTTACGGCGTCACGATGGTGAATACCGCTGGATCATAGACCGTGCCGCGCCGAGGTTTGACTCCGAAGGAAGATTCCTCGGCTATCTCGACACATGTCTTGACATAAACCAGCGAAAACTTTCAGAGCTGGCGCTCGCCGAACAGTTGAAGTTTGAAACAGTGCTGGCCGGGCTGTTGAGCACATTTATCGGCCTCACTCCGAGCCAATTGGGCGGCCAGATTGTAGAAGCCCAGCGACGGATTTGTGAAACGCTCGGCTTGGACCGAAGCTCACTGGCCATGATACCTGTTGAAGGCGATGATTTGATTATCACGCATTCGTGGGCGGCGGCCTTTAATCTCCCCCAGCGTTTGTCGAAGCGGGACCTTCCGTGGGTGGTGCGGAGGCTGCTAGATGGGCAACTGGTGAAGTTTGCCCGGATTGAGGATTTGCCGGAGGAGGCGGCAAAAGACAAGGAGACTCTCGGCAACAATGGACTGAAATCATTTGTGGTGTTTCCGCTCTCCGCCGGACGAAGAGTAATAGGGGCACTGTCTTTTTCATCGTTGCGAGCCGAACGCGAATGGCCCGCGCCACTCGTGGAGCAGTTGGGTGTTGCCGCGCAGGTATTCGCCAACGCGCTCTCCCGGGCGGAGGCCGATGAGAAGTTGCGTCTAGCCTACAACGAGATCGAAGAGCTCAAGCAGCGACTCGAGAAAGAGAACGTCTATCTCCGGGAAGAGGTGAAGCTCGAGCAGGACCACCGAGACTTGATTGGCGAGAGCCTCGGCATTCGCCGCGTGCTCAAAAAGGTCGAACAAGTGGCGGCCACCGACTCCACCGTACTCGTGCTTGGTGAAACCGGAACTGGCAAAGAGTTGATTGCGCGCACCATCCATGATCAAAGCCCTCGCAAAGCCCGCCTGATGGTGAAAGTGAATTGCGCTGCATTGCCCGCCAGCCTGATCGAGAGCGAACTATTTGGGCGTGAAAAAGGCGCATTCACCGGCGCGCTCACTCGGGGAATCGGTCGCTTTGAGCTGGCCAATGGCTCAACCATCCTGCTGGACGAAGTTGGGGAATTGCCCCTGGAATTACAGGCCAAACTGCTGCGGGTTCTCCAGGAAGGGGAGTTCGAGCGACTCGGCGCCCCCCACACCATCAAGGTAGATGTTCGCGTGATCGCGGCCACCAGCAAGGATCTGCAGCAGGCTGTGCGGGAAGGCAAGTTCCGTGAGGACCTTTTCTATCGTCTCAACGTCTTTCCGATCACCATTCCGCCCTTGCGCGAGCGGCGGGAAGACATTCCACCGCTGGTTTGGCATTTCGTGAACGAGCTTAGCCAGCGAATGGGGCGCTCCATCGAGAGCATTCAGGGTGCAACGATGGAGAATTTCAAAAAGTACTACTGGCCGGGAAATGTCCGCGAACTCCGTAATGTGATCGAACGCTTCCTGATCACCAGCACGAGCACAGTGTTCCGAGCGACCTTGCCAACTCTTGAAACCCTCGCCAGCGCACACTGTCAGACATGCGAAGAGGTAGAGCGAGATCACATTCTGCACGTCATGGAGGTGGTCGACTGGCGGGTTCGAGGTGAGGGTGGTGCAGCCCAGATTCTGGGTTTGAAACCGACCACGCTGGAGTCTCGCATGCAAAAGCTCGGCATCTCCCGAAAGAGATAGTCTCCGACATTTCGGAGCCTCCCCGAAATGTCGTGTTGTTGCCAACACTCTCGCCTTCTACCCGTCGCGTGGTGACGCCGCAAGGCACTGCTGGCTCAAGCCTTACCTCCCAAGCAATCCTCCCACACTGTTCGGAAGTCTTCTTGCATATAAGTCCCGTAGAAAGCCAGACCTTCGTGTGTCCGGCAGCCGGCTTCCTGCGCCGAGGGCTGGCTCCCCGAGGTTAATCAAGTGATCATCGAGAGCGTACGCATTGTAGTGAAGCCGACAAAGCGCGAACAACTCCGGCGGGCCCTTGCTGCCTGGGCAGGGCCGACCTCGGTAGAGTCCGGCTGCGTGAGCTGCCGGATTCTCCAGGAAGGTGGTGACCTTGACGCGCTTTGCTACCAGGCCCAGTGGAAGAGCCCGGAGGATTTATTGCAGCACCTCCGCTCAGAGCACTACAAACGCCTGCTGATGCTTATGGATCTTGGCAGCGAGCCCCCACTCATTGAGTTTCATACCGTAATCGAAACCAAAGGTTTGGATTTAATTGAGTTCGCGCGAAACGCCCCTTGAAGAATTTTGCCAGGCTTGCACTCGGTCGGAAGCGAAGCCAAACGGGTCTGTTCGCTGTTTATGTGATCGAGAGTGAACGCCTTCAGCTTACGTCCTCAATGGCAGCCTAAGGCGAGCGGAGCGCGGCTTCGGTAATGTTGATCGTTCTGCTGTTAGTAAGCAGAGGCTTTAGGGATCTCCAACGCGGTAGCTATCGCGATGTTGTTTGGCGTGGGTTACGCCCACGGACGCTATGCTCATCATCTTCCCTGGGGCTGGTTCTTTCTCGATGGTCGTGCTCGGTAGCGAGATGGTCCGGGTCAGCGTCGCGGTTGGAGGATGAAGGGCCGGCAACAACTCGTACTCCTGTCCGAGGAGAACCAGAGAATTTGTAGGAGAGATCATGTCAGACAAGCAGACGATGTCGCGGCATCTCCCCATCCTGCAGGGAGTACTGCCGATCACGGCCGCTCGGATCCCGGCTGAGATCATTGCCGGTATCACTCTCGCCGCAATCGCCGTCCCGGAGGTGATGGGCTACACGAAGATCGCCGGAACGCCGGTGATTACCGGCCTCTACACCATGCTCATCCCCACCGCGCTGTTCGCATTGTTCGGGTCCTCACGGCATCTGGTGGTGGGCGCCGATTCGGCGACCGCGGCCATTCTCGCCGGCGCTCTGGTTGGCATCGCAGCCACTGGCTCGGAGCAATACCTCGCGCTGGCTGGGTTGCTTGCTTTGATGGCAGCGGTGTTCTTGATTCTCGCGCGCCTCATGCGCCTGGGATTCCTCGCCGACTTTCTCTCGCGCACCGTGTTGATCGGGTTCCTCACAGGGGTCGGCATTCAGGTCGCCTTGGGGCAAATCACCGGCATGCTAGGCCTTAAGGGTGGCGGCCACGGCACACTGGGGAAATTCTGGACTAACCTTCAACAGCTCGGAGAGGCCAACCGCTACGAACTGACAATAGCGCTCACCGTGCTGGTGGTCATCGTCGGCTTCAAAATGGTCTCGAAGAAGATTCCGGGAGCCCTGATCGCGGCGATCGGCGCCCTGGCCGTAAGTCGGGCGCTCGGACTCGACAAGCTAGTGCATGTGATCGGAACCGTTCCCAGTGGCCTGCCACACCTGGGTTTGCCCGCGGTGGAGTGGCACTGGCCACTCATAGCGAGATTGATTCCGACCGCATTTGCCATGTTCGTGGTCATCCTGGCACAGAGCGCGGCGACCTCCCGTGCGTTTGCCACGCGCTACGACGAGAGTTTCAGCGAGAACACCGACCTGGTCGGTCTGGCCCTGGCCAATATTGGAGCTGGCCTGTCTGGAACCTTCGTCGTAAACGGCAGCCCAACCAAGACGCAAATCGTCGATGGTGCCGGCGGCCGCAGCCAACTGTCGCTCCTGGCGACGGCGGTAATGGTGGCGATGGTACTGCTCTTCCTGACCGGAGCGCTGGCCTACCTACCAGAAGCGGCCTTGTCGGCCATCGTGTTTCTGATCGGAGTCGGCTTGATCGATCTCGCCGGGATGCGCAGAATCTTCCAGCAACGGCGATCGGAGTTCTGGTTAGCACTGATCACCACGGTGACGGTCGTGATCGTCGGCGTCGAACAAGGGATCTTACTCGCCATCGTGTTGTCGCTCGTCGATCACACCCGGTACGGCTATCGACCAAAGAATGCGGTGCTTGTGCCTGGCGAGTCGGGCGGCCGGCAACCAGAGCCAGTGTCCACGGCCGCACAGGCCGCTCCTGGCCTGATCGTCTACCGCTTCACGCACAGCTTGTACTACGCGAATTGCCAGCAGCTCTCGGAAGAGGTTGCATTTCTCGCGAACGCCTCCGAGCCGGCCCTCCGCTGGCTCTGCCTCGACGTCTCCGGTGTGGACGATGTGGACTACTCCGCGGCAGAGACCCTGCGGTCGGTCCACGCGAAGTTGAAAGCCAAAGGCATACGACTGATCGTTGCGGAGGTCATGGCGGACGTCGAGACCAGAAACCACTACCGGTTCCGCGAGTTGCTTGGCAACGACGCAATCTACGACAGGCTGGAGGACGTCATGAGGCACTATCGCCAGGAGTTCAACGTCGCAGCTCCGTCCAAGCACTCTGATCCTACTCCAGAGGGGACCGTTCGGGCGCGTGACGAGGATGTCGCAGGCTAAGACTATCGTCCGCGAGCGTATATTGCAGAGGCGACTCGCTGCCCACTAACGCGTTCCGCCACGGCTGAAGCGGAACCCAGAGCACAAGGCATTACCCCGCGCGCGACCTGACGTGCGTTAGGACGTAGTGGAAGCAGCCGTAAGGTTGATTGCAACCTGTGCGCGGTCAAGCGCCGCCAGTAGCAGAACCAGAGTGACGCACAGCGCTGGGAGACGCAAAGTCATCGCATGAAACACAAGCAGAAATTTCTGAGCGGAGTTCGCTGCCATATTTCGTGGCGCACGAACCTCTGGCTCATACCGGGAATTTTGGTGGCCAGCGCGCTCTTTCTGTTTACGGTAGCGCAGACCATTGATCGCGCGCAATTCAACGGCCTCATCCAGTTGCCCCGATGGCTCAACCAGGGCGGTGCTTCTGACTGTCTTGCATTGGTTGCGGCGACCGCAGGCGCTATTATTACCACCCTCGGTCTCGTCCTCTCGATCACGGTTCTCATCTTTTCCACGGCAGCTACGCAGTTTGGTCAACGGCTACTGCGGCGTTACATGCGCGATCGTGGAACTCAGGTCTGCATTGGGATCTTCTCCGCCACGTTTGTCTTTGCCCTGTTGACACTTGTCTCGATTACGGCGCGCCCAGGCGAGAGCGAATACGTTCCTTGGGTTTCGGCAGAGATAAGTGTGGCGTTGGCACTCAGCTGCGTGGGTGTGCTGATTTATTTCATCCACCATGTTGCCGTAGCGATTCAGGTAAACACCGTGCTTACCGAGATCGCAGGAGATCTGACCCGAACGTTGGGAGAGTTGACTTCCAAATCAGAAATCTCGGTTGCGCCAGTTATCTTCGAACCGCAGTTTACTCTGCAGGCTTCGGCCAGCGGATACCTGCAGTGGATCGACTATCACATTCTGGCGAATGCGGCCCGTGACACCGGTACAATCGTGAAATTAGTCCATCGCCCCGGTCGCTACGTTTTGGAAGGTTCTGTTATTGCCACTGGGATGTTTGAGCCGGCATACAATGCTCACTACGAAGCCCCCGCGAGGCTGGCACGAATCTTCCAGCGGGCGGTGAACATCGGGCCGCGGCGAACAATTCGCCAAGATCCGGAATTTGCTATCGCTCAGTTCGTGGAGATCGGCCTGCGCGCTATGTCGCCAGCTGTTAACGATCCCTTCACCATGCTCAGCTGCTTGGACTATCTCTCTGCCGGATTTGTGGAGTTAACCAGAATTCGTTCCTACTCTTTCAGCCACTGCGATTCGGACGGTAGGCTGCGGGTCATGGAAAGGAGAGTAAGCTTCGCGCGCATGGTCGCAGCGGGCTTGGATCCCATACGACAAGTCGCTCATGATTCTGTAGCGGTCACTATTCGTATCTTTCACACCATTTCCGCTATCGTACCCAGCCTGAAGACAGCCGCGCAGGTGGAAGAGTTGAAGGCCCAGGCCGACCTAACCCGTGAAGGGTTCGATAGGAAGGTGGCCAGCCGAGACATTGAGGACATTGACCGCGCTTATGCCGAGGCGAAACACGCACTGGCCGCATTCACTCAGGCAAATGTCGAGGCGCCCTAGCTGAAATCACTACAGAGAGCACGGCGTTCTTTCGTGGCCACTCTGAAGGACAGAACGTTCCATGACTCATAGAGAACTTCTCGGGGAAGTTGACTGGACTGGTGACGGTGACAGGTTCTAGCTGGTTGATGGCGATTCTTATTGCCCGTCAGCCACACTTCCCCAATCAGCCAAACGAAGTGAAAGTAGCCTGGGCTATCGACGGTATCCCAACAGAAAAGGACACTTCGTAAACAAGGCAATGGCAGAGTGCACCGGAAAAGAAACGCAGGAAGAGTTGGGGTATCACCCGAAAGTTCAGCATGTGATGAAGTCCGTGATGGAGGCGGGGAAGGTCAATTTTATCCCGGTTGCCATGCCTTACATCGACAGCCTGTTCATGCCGAGAGCGGCTGGAGACAGGCCGGATGTACCGCCTAAAGTAGCAGCCACTTGGCCTTCCTGGGCGAATTCGCCGAAGCGCCCACCGGTTGTGTTTTTACTGTTGAGTATTCTGTAGGGACAGATCAAAGGGTATGGACCCGAGATCGGGTGCATGACGAACAGCAATTCTTGCAAATGGGCAGAGTCCCCGGGGTGATAGGCGATGCTGTCAGTATTTCTTAGCGCGTGCGTTCTCTCATTCCTCACGGTCGCCATGCATGCCTCAGGCATCGCCGTGCTGGTGCGGGCGCTGATCAGACCTCATCCACCAACGCCGAGTGCTTGGCTTATCACACGGATGCTGCTTCGCATGATCTGGTGGCTAGTTCTGCTCCATTTGGCGGAGATTTCGATCTGGGCCTTGTTCTATCTGTGGCGGGGATGCCTGCCCAATGCCGAAGCGGCGTTCTACTTTTCCGGAGTGACGTACACCACTCTCGGATACGGCGACTTAGTGCTGGCGCAGCCGTGGAGGATGCTCGGACCGGTCGAGGGCTTGATGGGCGTGCTCATGTGCGGCCTGTCGACAGGCTACTTCTTCGTGGTCGTGAGCCGCATCCATCAATCACGTCCCGTGAAGTCTACCGCTGTTTCCAGCACCGAATAGGTAAGGTTACTTGATCAGAACAGAGCTTGCGTGAATTAGCGGCTCGTCGTCGCGATCACTGATTATAGATTTGTGGTCGGCTAACCCAAGGCGGGAGGTCGTCCATTTCGGGTGGTGGGTCCCTTTCAGGGCGATCCCAGACGTGAGACTTCACGGGTATTACGGCTCCGACAAAGGCCTGGTGCACCTTCACATCATCTGTGCACTTGCACATTACCGTGCTCGATGGGAATGGTCGCGAAAATACCGTCTACGGACTGACTGCATGGGAAGGGAGATGTGGAGCCTTCGAATGTCCTGCGCGGCAGCGGATTCGGCTACATCGGCAAAACTTCAGGCACGTCGCGACAAATCCAGCTCTCTCTCAAAGTTCTTTTCTGATTCTCTTATTTTGGGAGTACCTGCGGGGGACACCAGTCGCAGCACCTGGTCTGAACCTTAGAGTGGGATCGACTTCTCGGAACTTACGCCGATGCGGGACTGAATGGTCGGCCCTCAGCGCTGTTCTTTCGGATTGCCCAAAGACGGCGGGCAAACCGGAATTGTTTCCGACCACAAGTCCGTTTCGGGGGAAGTCACTTGGACGCGTTGTCGGCAATCCAGATATTGGCCAGAAAACAGGCTTCTGGGAGATTACTTCCCCGCAAGTCTTAGGGCTCGTGTTCCGGGGCGGCGGCGCTCCGGCAGGGAAACAGAACAAGCGAAGCCCGGGTGGGAAGGATCAGTTCTTAAAGACGGGACAGATGGCCAACCACTCCCGCCCCCAGCAGAACGAAGACCATTTCCAGTCCCAACCTGCCGATTAATAGAAAGAAGAAGCAGTAGAGAAAAAGCAGCGAGGGTATTTCAGAGTCATACAGGGACAAAGGACGATTTGAAAACCGGCAAATTCAAGGGTTGGCGAGCGAAATCACATACTAGTGTAGTGCGTCTAACGCTTCTTTACATTTGGCGACTTTGTTGAGGATGTGCTCCACCGAAGCCGTCCAGACAAAGACGTGCGGGTTCTGGTTGTTCTGGTCGATGTAGTCCTGGATAGCTTCAATCAAGGCAGGAAGGTTATGAAAACTGCCGCGCCGGATGCGTTTCTGGGTCAGGTAGGCGAACCAGCGTTCCACCAGGTTCAGCCAGGAACTGGAGGTGGGGGTGAAGTGCAGGTGGAAGCGGGGATGGCGTTGCAGCCAGGCCTGTACCTGGGGATGTTTGTGGGTGCCGTAGTTATCCACGATGAGTTCCAGGTTCAGCCCCCGCGGAGTTTGCCGATCCAGCCTTTGCAGAAAGCGAATGAACTCCTGATGACGATGATGGGGCATACAGTCGCCGATGACTTTACCGTCCAGGATGTTCAAGGCGGCGAACAGGGTGGTGGTGCCGTGGCGCTTGTAGTCATGGGTGAAGGTTCCGCAGCGACCGGGCTTCATGGGCAGGCCGGGCTGGGTGCGATCCAGAGCCTGAATCTGGCTCTTTTCATCCACGCACAGCACCAGCGCCTTCTGCGGTGGGTTCAGGTACAGGCCCACCACGTCCTGCAACTTTTCCAGGAACTGAGGGTCGCGGCTGAGCTTGAAGGTTTTGCTGCGATGCGGCTTGAGGTTGTGCTGCTTCCAAATGCGGCGTACCGAGGCTTCGCTCACTCCCTGCGCCTGGGCCATGGTGCGGGTACTCCAGTGGGTGGCGTTGGCTGGTTTGGAATGCAGGGTGGCTTGCACGATAGCCCGCACCTTGGCTGGGGCGATGCGCGGCACCCGCCCCGGACGCGGCGCATCCTTTTCCAGTCCAGCCAAGCGCAAGGCCAGGAAACGCTGTCGCCACAGTTGCACGGTGGGCCGAGAGAGCTGCAACTCCGCCGCAATGTCCTGGCTCAGTTTGCCCTGGGCTGCCAGGCGAATGATGCGGGCCCGCTGCACCAAGCGCGCCGCAATCGCTCGTCCGCGCGACCAGGCATCCAACGTGGTCTGTTCCTCTGCCGTCAAGATAATGGCCGATGCTCGTCTGCTCATGACCAGCAGCATAGGACAAGCCAGTCTATAAGTAAAGCTATTTATGACGCACTACACTAGGTATGTGATTTCGCTCGCCAACCCTTGAATTTGCCGGTTTTCAAATCGTCCTTTGTCCCCGGATTACCCCTAAATACTCGCTGCTTTTCTACTACTACTTCCTTCTATCAACCGGCAGGGATCGGAATGCTCGCGGTGCGGGGGCGGCAGTGATCCTTCCACCACACCTTCCCCTTCTGTTTCTCTCGCCCCCCGCCGTACGAGACAGGCGGTTCGGAGCCCATATCGGCTTTTTCGCCGAGAATTCGAGTGAAAGGCTATCTAAGCCGCTACAAGGCGAGCATTCCAGTTATGAATTCGGTATTCATATCGCTGGGCTGCGACAACTAGTTGATGATCGGAATGTTTGCGGCAAACTGTAGATCGAGTATCAAATTGATGCGCCGGTCCAATTGGAAGAACAACGCAGTCTGTTTTCCGGTAAGCACCTTCCGAAATTTAGGAATCCACTGTTCGCGCAGGGTTGCAGTTTGCACATCCAACGCTGCCATCTTTTGGACGAGGCCGTCGGCCTCAGCGTCGGTCATGTTCACGTAGCTGTTTGCGTATTCCTTGACGAGAGCGTAGCGAGCATCACCCTGCTTCGTGGTCTCTTGCGTGTATGCATCGTAGACCGGCCAAAACTTTTCGGCTTCGGCAGCCGTCAGCTTCATGTTTTCGGCGATGAGTTGCTTCTTCGTGGAGCGTATATCCGACCGTAGTAGCTGTATGTCTTGCTCACTAGCGGTCGGCGCCGCTGCCGGCGTCTCCGATTTCTGGGCGAACGCCACACTTTGGATCAACAGGAGTGACGCTCCCATAACAAGGACTATCGCTAACTTCTTCATTGAATCCTCCGGTGAATTTGGCTAATCGACGACCGGGAGCCTTGGGTTCACTTCGCCGCTGGTAGTCCTTCAAATTGCTGGAGATTTGATTCCAGAACCTGAGTGCCGTCGAGATACTTGCTCTGTGGAAGCATGAGGTGTGGTGCCGCTTCCGGCAACTAGGGAAATCCCTAGTTGCTCCAGGAGCAGGGGGCAGCAGTGAAATGTTATCGACCACTATACTCACGGTGCAGCTTGCCTCGCGCTGACTGCTCCCTCAAAGAATTTGTTAGGCAGCAAAACCAGCCTCAACCCGGGTTTCAACTCCCGCCCAACGCTCTTTCCTTATCCGAGGGTTCCAGTTGTTTACTTGGGCTTCTTCTTCCCGAATACGCCGCCTAAGCCAGTCTTGCCGCCGGTCGTTTGGGAGACAGAGTTCTGTATCGCTCCTTTTGCTGCGCTGGCGGCCATACCTCCAACGTCGGGAACGAATTTCGGGTCGGATGTTGTTCCTTCAATTTTGAAAGGCACGCCTCCCTTATCGCCAGCGGCGCCGCCCAGGACCGTTCTCTCGGCGCGTGCTTCGGACCTGTTGCCCTGCAGGTCAGCCATCATTTGGAAGTTCAGCGCCCCGGCCGGGCTAACCGTACCGGCGCCGGTCACTACAGCGAGGGAGGGTATCGTGACGTTGATGGCGTCGGCCCGAGTCCCATCAGGAGCAATGCGAATATTGGAGCTTGCATTTTGGATCACGGTGTCAGGATTCGACGGGGCCTTTCCGCTGAAGGCGGATAACGCTCCCAGTTTTGCACCCGTATCGAAGCCGGCCAACTTTGTATTCGACATCCGCACCGGGCCGGAGATCACCAGGTTTGCCAGCGTGCCACTGATTGCCAGGTCGGCCGACAGTGTTCCCCCCTTCAATTTCGACCCTGAAGGAAGTACCACACCCATCGCCGGGAGCATCGCTTCTAATTCGTCGACCGACATGTCGGGCGCGCTCAGCTTAAGGTTCAGTACCTGGGTGTCGCCCTGGGTCTGAAATCCGCCGGTAAGGCGCGCGACGGACTTGCCGAGTGTTATATCGCCCTGCGTGATGGTGCCAGCCTCTCGGGCAAGGTCCTGATCGATGGCGTATTTGACGCTCACGGATTTCGGGGCTGGCGACCCTTTGGGCGAGAGTTTGAGCTTTTCGCACGTGATCGTGCCGGCGGCTTTGGCCTGACTGCCGTTAGAGTTCAAGGTTCCGTCGAGGTCTACGGAGCCACCAATACCGCTCGCTGCGTCGACGAATCCCGAGGCAGCCACATCCAGATTCTTCACCTTTATAGTGGCGTCGAAGGGAGTCTTGGCAGCATCTTGCGGATTGATGGGTCCGGCCTTGCCATTGAGGTCTGCATCGCCGCCTCCGGGCAGGCCGACAGTTACCTCAAAGGGAAACTGGGATGTGGAAGAGAAGTCCTTCAGTTCCGCGTTTAGCTTTTCATAGACCTGCGGCTTGGCAGCGGAATTGGCATTGCCGACCGCCAGTTTTCCATCTTTGATCTCCAGTTTGCCGATCGAGAAGTTTTGCGGCGTTCCCGACTTCGCCTGATCAGGAGATTGGGTTTTGCTGGCTCCGCCGAGGCTGGAGAAGTTCCAAGACCCCATTGGGGCCTTTGAGCAACGTGATCTGAGGCTCATCCAACACGATTCCGGTGATGTTGAGCTGCTTGGAGAAGATGAGCGGCATCAACTCTACGCCTACCTTCAGCGACTTCGCTGTTATGAACGGTGACTTGCTGAAGGCTGGATCGTCGGCGATGCTGACGTTCTCCACTCCAACTGTGCCGCTGAGAACCGACAGGCTCAATTCTCCCAAGGACACGGGCCGTCCCACCGCAGTCGTCAACTGCGACTCGATCTTGGGGCGGAAGCTGTTGACATTGATGAAAAGCGGAAGTGCGATAAGGATTACCACCACTGCCGCGATCACAATTCCGGCTATCTTTAGAGTACGTTTGCTAACTTGCATTGGCTTGCTCCTATCCTTCCGTTCTTACCGGCATGTCTACGGAAGCTCTACAGCCCAGGCAAGAACCTTCCAGCCTGACTGCTCTCTGGTCCACAACAGCAGAAGAGCGGGCGATTGCTCCTCCCCATAGTTCAACCTGCTGGCGGACAAGTAATAGGTTCCGTACTTCGCATCAGCGGCATTCAACTCTAGAGAGCTCTCGGGTTGGTGACGATGTTGGCACAAAAAGCTATTGGCCTTCTGGTCGGGCACGGCCATGATCGCATAAGCGTTAGAGTTTTCCTGCTGGACTGGCCGCAGAAGATCATTGGTGGGCTGCAGACTCGACATCATGTCCGCGAGATTCGCACCCGACGGAATTTTCGTGAGGGGCTGTTGCAGCCCCGACTGAATTCTGGCGATGGGGGGCAAGTTTTTCTGGTCTTTGGACGGTGGTGCCAGACATTGGTACGAACTCGGTGACGCAAAGGTCGAAGCCTGGGCAACATCTCGTTTCACAATCCAGGTCTGGTAGAACTCCGCAATATTTTTCACCGCGGCGGGATCACCGGCAATGCTCTGCGGAGCTTCCACGTTGGGTTCGGCCTGAGCTGCAGCGTTGTTCGGGACGATGCCCGTGCCCTTGCCATCTTCAAGACGGATGGCAACGATCTTCCAGTAGCCACCCTCCTGCGTCCAGAGCAACGACATAACCTTGTTCCGGCTGTCTCCCTGCTTTCCGCGAAACGCAGTGGCAAAGTACTTGTCTTTAGAGCCCTTGCCTGAGTTATCGGCCGGTGTAGCAACGCACTCCTCATCGGGAACCATATCGGCAGGCACGCTCACCAGCCGGAATTCCGACGCATAGGCGTTCTTAGCCTCTTTCAGCGATTGCGACCACTTGTCAGCCGGCTCGAACGCCTCGCCAACTGCATTCACTGTTCCCAAGCTATCGCTAAATCTCTGCATTGCCATCAAGGCCTGCAGCCGAACCATACCCTGCGGCACGGGATGTTTGCTGTTCTGCACCGTTGTCTCCAAGCACGGATAGCTGAGGCGCGAAAAATAGGCAATCGATTTATTCGGTTGTTTCGCCACTACCCAGCTTTGCAGGAAATCGTGGGCGCTCTTGTCGACGCCCTGATCGGCTTTCACGGCGGGATTTAGGGGAATATGTCCCAAGCCCTCGGAGACGTTCTCCTTTGCCGGCTTGCCGCCGCTACCGAGCTGTCCAAAAACGTTGCGCCACCAGCCGTTGAGGCCCGACCAGCGGCCGTCATGGCGGTCCAGGTTGTTTCCGGCTCGGACGTCGGAGTTGGAAGAGGACAAGTGTCCATTGATGAGGCCCTTCGGAAAGCCGGAAGCGCGATAGTCGACATCGACGTCAGACAATTTTTGGTCAAGCGAAATGGAGAACTGAATCGAGGGAGGTCCGTTCTTCAACCTAAAGCAAATCGGAAAGCCCTTGTGATAAACGCTGTTATCGCGATCCCGAGAGAATTCGCGGCTTCGGCTCAGAACGTCAACCGTGTTGGGCTTGAGATACACGTACACGCGGAACTGCCGATCGCCGCCAACACCGGATTGCTCTCCCATCACTTCGTCGACGGCGTCCACAAGATCGATCGCGCGACCCAGACTTTTGCCTTGCGCATCGGTCATCTTGGCGTTAAGCAGCGCATGGGTTACGGCGTCGAATGTGGTACGAACAGACAGTCGAGCGTTGTCGTAGGCTTGTTCAGGGATTAGTTTGCTGTCCGTGGTGGCGTTATAACGGCCAATGAAATCGTCTACCAGTTGCTTTTGCTCAGGTCGCAACGAGGCATAGGACGTGCCGAGCTCCAAGGTTTCACTCTTTGAATTTGCGGGCTTAGCAGCCTTCTTTGGAGTCGGTTGTGTTTGAGCAACAACCAAGTCGAGTGTGACGAGCAGGAAAAGGATCAGAACGATCAATCGGGCTATTAGTTTCATCGTGTGCCTTCTGTCATCGGTTTGCCGGCCCTGATGTTGATCTTGCCGATAGCGGTACAGGTTGGCCCAAAGGCGACTCGTTCGTGTCCAATGCGAAGCACGGACCGTCGATTGGATTTACCCCGCCTCACGGAGAGAGCGGTGGATTTACGTTCTCGAGCTCCCGACTCTTGACGGCCTGTAACTCGCGCTCCGTTGTTACCAACATCTCTTGCAAGACTTCAACAAGTTGAGAGGGAATGTCGGAACTCGAGAGCCACTCTTTAATCACTTCCTTACGCGACTCAAGCTCCATCCTCTGTCGCCAGGAAGGCTCGCCGGACAACGGACGCTGAGTGGACATTGCCGTCTCTCTCGGAGTTCCTGGGACAATCCCATTCGCGTGAAACTCCATCCTGAAAGCTAATCTCCGCAAACAGCCCGACGCTGTCAGGGCTGTTCTGGAGTTAACATCCCCTACTCGGGTCTCTCCCGATGGGGCGTTTTTCCCGATCAGCGTACGCTCTCAGCGGTGCGAACGGTTTGTTCCGG
The DNA here is from genome assembly GCA_963846795.1 of uncultured Acidobacteriaceae bacterium. Classification (GTDB taxonomy): domain Bacteria; phylum Acidobacteriota; class Terriglobia; order Terriglobales; family Acidobacteriaceae; genus CAVVDY01. Next base: position 43,508 of record CAWJXJ010000003.1, on the reverse strand, counting down.
AGTTTCGCCGAACAAATTGTCGAAGATGAAGCCCCCCAAGGCGCCGCCCACAATCGGAGCTACCCAAAACAGCCACAACTGTCCCAGTGCCCACCCTCCCACAAACAGAGCTGGCCCCGTGCTACGCGCGGGGTTCACCGAGGTGTTGGTCACCGGAATTGAAATGAGGTGAATCAGGGTAAGGCTCAGCCCAATCGCGATGGGAGCAAAGCCCTTTGGCGCTCGTTCTTCGGTGGAGCCCATGATGATGAAAAGGAAGAACATGGTAAGAACCACTTCGGCCACCAGACAGGCCAGAAGTGAATACCCACCCGGCGAGTGTTCTCCGTACCCGTTGGAGGCAAATCCGCCAGCTAGTGTGAAGCCCGCCTTTCCGCTCGCGATCACATAGAGGACACCTGACGCCGCGATGCCGCCCGCCACCTGGGCGACGATATACGGCAGCAGGTCGGACGCAGGGAACCTTTTACCTGCCCATAGTCCGATCGATACCGCCGGATTGATATGGCATCCGGAGATTGGTCCGATGGTGAAGGCCATCGTCAACAGAGTTAGGCCAAAGGCAAAGGCGACACCCAGGAAACCTATTCCCAAGTTCGGAAACCCTGCTGCCAACACGGCGCTCCCGCAGCCTCCGAAGACCAGCCAAAATGTTCCAAAGAATTCAGCAGCCGCACGCTTTGTAATCGACATATGTTCTCCAACAGAATCGTGAATTCCCGGGAAAATGCATCACGGAACACGAGCATCAAACCCGGTTGCGTAGGAAGCATAACTCAAGGCCTCCGGCTCTGGCCGTTGAAAGTCCTTCTTCCTTATCGAGGGCCCACTCGCAGCCGAGCCAAACGCCGCGCGATATGAACTACTTCTTGTTCAGGTCGTCGTTCTTGTAATACTTCGTGCCCTGCAGGGTCGCCTGGAGGGCGAGACCGTTCTTGGTAATCTGATAAACCCATACGCCCGGGCTCATCTCCTCCGCTCCCGAGTACGCGCCACCCTTATCGCCGGCCTTGGCTGCGGCATCAGCTTGCGCCGAACCTGACCAGCCGGAGTTGAGAAACTGGTTCAGCGCGCCTTCGTTCTGGAAAATAAAGATAACCCGGTAGTCCTTCACACCGATGCCCAGCCCGCCACCGGCGGAAACCATCTTCATGAAGGTTTCCTGTTTGGTCTTGGAGTTGACGGCGATGCCTGCGCCCCGCGCCGTGCTTAACAGCAGGATGTTCGTTCCCGTGTTGTTGAACACAGCGTATCCAGCAGACTTCTGGATAGCCGCTTTTGAAGCGGGTTGTAACTTGTACAAGTCCTGGAGCGTTTGCGCCGCCATCTTCTCGATCTTCTGGCGGTCTTTTTCGTTATCGTCCGCCGCCCTGGATAAGCTGGCGGCAAGCATCAACGCAACGACAATCGAAACAACGGTTCTGAGTTTCATGAGAATGTCTTTCCACGAGTTGGGACAACTCGATTTCGGAAGTCATTAAATGTTTTGACGCGAGACGGGCCGTGCTCCGGTCGGACTCGTCCCTGGCTACCGTGTGCTGGAACCCGTGAGCCGTGAACAACCGCCGATCAGAGCGTTGGGCAACGGTCGCGCCGATGACAAGCGCCCCACTCATTCCAATGCCGGAGGTGAGTGGGACGCCCGGCTGGAGGCACTAAGTTAAAGCTACGGCCAGTCAGCCTTGAATTCGACCTGCTCCCCGTAGCACTCGGCTACCCATGGCAGCGAACATCAACAGAAGCCCGACCATTCCCAGCAGTGGCCAATTACTTCCGGTCTTCGGCAACTGTGCCGAGGCCGTCGTCGCGGTTTCTGCACTCCCGGACGCGCCGCCCGGCGTAGCCGTGGGCTGGCCCTTAGCAACCAACACCGTTGAACCCGGCGGAATTGTGCCAGTTACCTGCCGTTGGCTGGACACTACATTCTGCGGGGACTCCACGATCTTCGTCGCGGTTACCACCATCCCCTTCCTCAGGGCAAAGATGTCCGTATCCTGGCCGCCAACGTTGAACTTTGTGCCCTCGGGAACTTGGAACTTCTGGTTCTCTCCGTTTTCCATGCTGAGAATCACCCAGTGTGGTGCTTGCACCGCCCAGACCTTCCCGCTGACGGTTTGAATAGTCGTGACCCATTGGGGAGTGGTTGTCGTGATCGTAGTGCGTTCGAGTTTCATTCCCGGCTGCAGGTCGTGAATGCCAAGCTGCTTGCCGTCCACGGTGACGGTTGCGCTGTCTGGCACACTCGGAAAGTGACGGATGCTGCCATCGGCCATCTTCACGAAAAGGTCATTCCCTTCGACGGCGACGACTTCGCCGCTCTCGACCTTGACCTCGTGAGTAGGTGTTCCGGTTGCAGTTTTTGTCTGAGTCTGCACTTGCGCGCTAATGTGTGCCGCAAACGCAAGGCAAAGCATCGCAGCCATCAGCACCAAGCTTTTTCTCAAAATATTGTTCGATTTCATTGTGTTCTCCTATTCGCGTAAAGCCGAAAATCTTTGGCCCAAAGCGCTGTGAATATGGATTGGAAGTTAGTTAGGTTGGTTAGCGCGGCCGTCGACCTGAGGCTTCGCCTGACGGACCAGCGTTTCAGAGCTTTTCAGATCGTTCGCATTGGCCAGAGTTGCGTGCACGATGTAACGCGAAGGGGCGCTTCCAACGAAGTAGAACGGGTAACAAGTGACCAGGGTAAGCGAGGGCTTGGTCCGTGGCCTCAGAACAGAGACATCATCAGGTGACACGATCTGGATTTCATCCACGCGATAATGTGAGTTTCCCTGTTGAGACTCGATATCAATCGTGTCCCCCACATGAATATCTTTGAGCCCACGGAAGAATCCATCTCGATGGCCGGCGACACCTATGTTTCCCGGTTCGCCGGGAGACGCAGTTCCGGCAATGTGCCCGACCCCACGATCCAGAGTCAGATCGTCTGTTCCTTCCAGGATTGGTACCTGCAACCGAAGCGAAGGAATCTCGATCACCCCCAACGGGGGTGGGACTTTCACCAGCAGGCTGGCCTGATACTTCTGAATGCGCTTTTCCGACCAGAGGCGGAAGTCGGGCAGACCACTTCTGGAGTGCGGCGTTGTTTCCAGTACCGTTTGAGCGACCGCTTGCGACGTCCAGAAGCTTTCCAAGCTGGAACGGGAGTAAACCGCGCCGTAGAACCGGCTGCCGATGTAAACAGAAACCAGTAATATCCCGCAGAACAGCAAGACTCTCTCTAGCCTGCTGAAGCCACGGAAAGTACTGTTCCGTTGCACGAGACTAAACCTCCCGGACACGTACCCTGGGATTGTCTTGATTACGTCTTATAGTCACCACATGTTTTGTGCGCAACTAGGGAAATCCCTAGTCCCGCAGGACTGGCATGGCCTTATCGATCATCAGGCTATGGTTACGGTCGCCTTCGCGTTCGGCGTGACCGAAGATTGCGCCGGTTCGACGTTGCCGCCCTCGACCCAGACAAGAAACAGCTTGTAGCCCACGGACAAAACTATAGCTCCGAGAAACAGGCCGATGAGGCCCATTGCCATGAAGCCTCCGATGACTCCCAGAAATACAACGGCGATTGGAACGGCAGCGCCACGTCCCAGGAGCAGCGGCTTCAGAACGTTGTCCATCAGTCCCACGATGATGCACCAGACGAGGAAAATCACAGCCTTGGTGCCTGAGGCGATGGCGAAGGCATAGATCACCGCCGGAATCAGGGCCAGCATCCCGACTTGAAGGACTGCAGCCGCAAGGAAAACGACTGACCAGACACCTGCGGCGGGAAGTCCAAAGACGAAGAAGCCGGCCGCCGCGAAAACCGTTTGAATAAGGGCAACTCCCAAAACCCCGTTAGTGACGCTGCGAATAGTTGAGCCGACGAGACTCTGAAATTCGGGACCTTGCTCACCAAACAGGCGGTTCGCCAGTGACCGTGTCACCTCGTATGCGGCCTGCGCGTTTGCGAGAAGTACCCCGGAGAGCACGATCGAAATCAACAGTTGCACGATCGTCGAAATAAAACCCGCGGAAGCTGCCAGAAGTCCCGGAAGAGCAGACTTGAGCTGCGGTGCAAACTTCATCAGGGTCGCGCTGAGGTTGGTCGAGGCCGCGGCCCAAGCCTGGGAGAGGGGGCCACCAATCAGAGGCCAGCTCGCGACACTTTCAGGTGGCGGCGGCAGGACCAGGGTTCCGTCTCGCATCCCGGCGACGACAGGCTGAATCCCCTGAGCCAGGCTTTTGGCCAACAGCACCAGCGGCAAGATCAGGACCGCCAGCAGCAAAAGTGTCCACACCGTAGCAGCAAGCCCTCTCTTGCCCTTAAGCGCTCGCTCCAACTTTAGAAATGTGGGATAAGAAGCTATGGCGATAATGATCGCCCACAGGAGCAGGGGTACAAAGGGCTTCACAATCAGCAGGCACCCGATGACAAGCAAGGCGGCCAAACCGATCTGTATGGACGATTCGAGCGGCTGGTTTACTTCAATCCTCTGCGTCGAAACAGCTTCTGCCGACATGTTAGCCTCCTTGCACTACGTTGCCCTCTCGTAAGCCATCATTTGAGAATCTTAGTGGCGTCATGCGCTGCCAACGCTACCGCGCCTGCGTGAACTGCTATCGCGATTACTATTCCGGTGAAAGTCAGCCCCAACAGACCGATGAGGATGGCGAGGAGCCTGGAAGCCACTCTCGTAGGCCGCAGATCGCCGTATCCAATCGTCGTTGCGGTGATGAATGCCCAGTAAAAGCTATCGAACTTCCGCCATCCTTCGGCTCTCCCGGCAACTTGCCCAAGCACCGTAATCGCCAGCGCCAGGCTGAGGAGCAATGGCAAAGTTAGCCAGATGCCCAGACCGAGTTCCTTCAAGAACGTAAGAGTTAACCCACTCAGTAACAACTCTGGACCTCGCATCTACGAGAGTCTGCCCAGTGACGAAACTCTGCCTTGTCATTCTCCCGCATATTGGTTACGCACGAAATTGTACTTCGCGCTGAGCTGAATTCGTGGTGCATTACCGGTGGAGTTGTCCTTGTTCACGCGCCATCCGTAAAGGAATTCTCCACCGACAGTAAGTGAACCAAACGGATTCCAAATCAGGTTGCCCCCCATGTATTGGCCCTGATGATATATCGAAGCGATCTGCGCTTCGGTATTCTGCACCTGCACGAAGCTGTAGATAGCGCTGGAACGTACGCGCTCATTCCAGAAATGCTGTAGAGCTCCGTACGTCGCCACCACTGGCAGCGCCTGGATGTGAGGACTTTGCAGGCTACTGACGGCAGCATCGATGCCGAGTCCGGATGTGTCATTGATGTAGCGCTCGATTCCATTGCCGTAGGCGACCTGGTATACCGCGGTGTCTTTCCCCCAAAGACGAGTTGCACCCGCGAGGTTGAATCCCCAGCCGAATACCGATTCATGACGACCGTCCTGCAAGAACGCCGCTACGCTCCTGAACAGTGCCGATAATTGCAAATGCCCGCGTTCCATCTCGCGGCGGATCTTCAAGGTCCCGTCGGGAGAAGGGCTATTGGGCTGAGCCACGAACTCTGGGGTCATGAAAAGCACGTCGGAAGTCGGCTTCTCGGCCGAGATGCTGAAGGTGGTCTTCTTTGCGACCAGAACGCTGTATTGAAACAGTGGACTACGAATCGCCACTTGCGCGTTTGGACCCTGCTCGTCGATTTGATCCGGTCCAGCGTCCGGATCCATGAAATTCGAGAAGGTTTGTCCCACCAGGAAGTTTTTCGCCTGGCCGTACGCGTGGCGCAGCCTCGGGGTAGTGGCATTCGAGCCGAAGAAATCCATTTCAAAATAAAATCTGTAGCTGTCGTCGCCGGATTTTGTGGGTACACGAAAATCCAGGCTGAAGCGGGTGCCCCTTACCGACATAGTTGAGTTGGTGAAGCTCCCAGGAGATGGGATTGGGATTGTCGCGGGGATGAAGGCGTCGAGGTTACCCGCTGGCCTTATGTCGTAGATGAAGTCTGTCTTGGCGTATCCGCCAATGCGCATCAGCGTATTCGTACCCGGGATGCGGAAGAAGCCCGGGAACCGCGGGTCGAGCGGCTCGTTGTTGATGCGTGCCGCTGCGATCGGATCTTGCGAGAAGGTCCGGTAGGTCGCGGTGGCCTGACTCACTTCTTGCTGCTTCGGAGTCAGTTCGACTTCAACCTGTTCCATGCTGCTCTTCTGCTCGGCAGCAACCGCAGCGTTAACCTCACTCTTCAGGTCCGCAGGTTCTTGCGGTGCCGGCTCGCCGGAGATACTTCGTAGCTCGCTCTGCACTTCAGCCATTTGACTCTGCAACGCATCCAGCTTTTTCTGAAGAGCCTGTATCTGTTCGGGGCTCGCCGGTGACGTTGTTTGTGCATAGGCTGCAGGCGGAATAACTGCAAGCAAGCCTGCCAGGCAGAGTATTGCGCCTAGCGCTCTACGTAGATTCATGTGAGTGCCTCCTTCCGCGGAGAACGTTAAAGCCGTGCGCGATCTCACCACTTAGCGCGGTCGCTTCGATCTTGGTTCAACAGGCGGAGAGTCGCGCTCCGCCTTGCTCGGCACGGAATTTCCATGCTTGATGGGGCAAACCATAAACCAGCGCGGCTGCGTGGGCGACTAGGGATTTCCCTAGTTGTTCGGTCATTGCCGCCTGTCTAGCCTGTAGGCGAGCTTCAGCCCTATTCATGCCCCGGCGCTTGCCCGTACATCACCTACGGTCGTACGGGTCTGCGTGATGTTCTGGGTTAGCCCAGCGAAGGAGAGAAGTATGAGGACCGAACACGACTTATTAGGAAAGAAATCAATTCCTGACGACGCGTACTACGGAGTGCAGTCGGCCCGGGCGATGGAGAACTTCCACATCTCGGGAGTTCCGCTGTCGCAATATCCCGAACTGATTCGCGCACTGGCCATGGTCAAGCTTGCTGCCGCTCGTGCCAACTACGATTGCAAGCAGTTCAGCAAAGAAATCCTTACCGGGATTGAGAAGGCTTGCCGGGAAATCATGGATGGCAAGCTACACAACCAGTTCGCGGTCGACCTCATTCAGGGCGGCGCCGGCACTTCCACCAACATGGCGGCCAATGAGGTGATCGCCAACCGCGCACTGGAGTTGATGGGCCACAAAAAAGGCGAGTATCAGTATTGTGATCCACATAATCACGTCAACTGCGCGCAGTCCACCAACGACGCATACCCCACCGCACTCCACGTTGCCGTGTTCTTGATGAATGAAAAACTGATCGCTGAGTTGCGCAAGTTGGTAGCGGCGTTTCGTAAGAAAGCTACTGAGTTCGGTGAAGTCATCAAGATGGGCCGCACGCAGTTACAGGATGCTGTGCCCATGACGCTCGGGCAGGAGTTCAACGCGTTCGCGGAGAGTCTTGACGGCGAGATCTTTGCTCTAGAGAGAATTGAAACCATCCTGCACGAAATCAACATGGGGGGCACCGCCATCGGAACCGGGCTGAACGCTCCGGCGGGCTATGCGGAAAGCTGCGCCCGTCACATGGCTGAGGTAACAGGCAAGCCGATTAAGCTGGCTGCCGACCTGGTCGAGGCGACACAGGATACGCAGCCCTTCGTGTTGTATTCCTCTGTCCTCAAGAGCTTGGCCATCAAGCTGTCGAAGATCTGCAACGACCTTCGACTTCTCGCCTCCGGTCCGCGCGCGGGGCTGAGCGAGATCAACCTGCCTGCGATGCAGCCGGGATCAAGCATCATGCCAGGCAAGGTCAACCCGGTGATTCCCGAGGTTGTGAACCAGGTTTGCTTCAAAGCCATCGGCAATGACCTGGCTGTGACCTTTGCGGCGGAAGCGGGACAGCTCCAGCTTAACGTTATGGAGCCGATCATCGCCTACTGCATCCTCGAATCGCAGACGATGTTCATGAACGCCGCCAGCACGTTGCGCCGCCACTGCATTGACGGCATCACCGCAAACGTGGATATCTGCCGGAGATACGTGGAGCACAGCATCGGTGTGGTCACGGCGCTCAACCCGCTGCTGGGCTATGAGAAATCCACCGAACTCGCCGCCGAAGCCATGAAGACCGGCAAGGGCATCGTCGAGCTTGTGCGGGAGCACAAACTCCTCACCGAAGAACAGATCAAGACGGTTCTGGATCCCAAGGCCATGACTCAGGCTGCAGGCCGGTAAGAAAAGGCGGTGCCGTGATGATTTGGCTGGAACTGCTCGTTGTTCTGGTGTGCATCTTCGTGGGCGCTCGCATAGGCGGTATCGGTCTGGGCACAGTTGCCGGTATTGGCCTGGTGGTTCTCGTATTTGCATTTGAACTTCATCCGGGCGTGCCTCCACGAACTGTACTTGGGATGATCCTATGCGTGGTTACGGCTGCAGCGACGATGCAGGCCGCCGGCGGTCTGGATTACCTGGTGGTAGTGGCAGACAAGGCCTTGCGAATATGGCCTGCCGGAATCACCATCGTGGCGCCCATCGTCACCTACGTGTTCACGCTCGCCGCCGGCACAGGACACATCGTTTACGCGCTGCTCCCGGTCATTGCAGAGGTCTCTCGCAGTGCTGGCGTACGGCCCGAACGTCCACTCTCGATATCTACCATCGCGTCACAACAAGCCATCACCGCTTCTCCTATTTCGGCAGCGACGGTCGCGTTGTTAGGGCTGCTCGCACCCGCCGGAATCGGATTGCACCAGATTCTTCTCATTTGCATACCGTCGACCTTCATCGGCAGTCTGCTGGGTGCGGTTTCGGTCATGTGGATGGGGCCGGAACTGAAAGATGATCCGGAGTATCAGGAACGCCTGGCGAAAGGACTGATCGCGCAGGCTGCGACCACCACGGTATTGCAAGGGAAAGCGCTGACGCGCGCACGTGGCGCGGTCATAGTGTTTCTGATTGCCGCGTTGCTTGTCGTGGCACTTGGATTGTTTCCTTCTTTGCGACCGATCTATACGGTGATCATGAATGGCCAGGAAAAAGAACAGCAGCTCGACATGGCCCCCGCCATCATGATCGTTATGTTGGCAGCGGCTGGCGTAATGATGCTGGCATTCAAAGCATCGCCTACTGCGGCCGTCAAAGGCACCATCATGAACGCGGGCGTTATCGCGCTCATTTCGATCGCCGGTTTGGGTTGGCTGGGATCGTCCTTCTTCGAAGGCAATCGCTCCCTGATCATCGCCAGCATTTCGGGAGTGGTGCAGGCGCATGCTTGGGTGTTTGCCTTTGGACTGTTTGCACTCTCCATCTTGCTATCGAGCCAGGCAGCGACCGTCGTCACGCTCATGCCGGTCGGGGTAGCGCTGGGATTGGGTGCGCCAGCCATGATCGCCATGTTCCCAGCGGTGAACGGATACTTCTTCCTACCGACCTACGCGACCTTACTGGCGGCAATCTCATTCGACCAGACTGGCACCACGAAGATCGGGAAATACGTGCTGAATCACAGCTTCATGCGACCAGGACCGGTAGCCACGATTTCGTCTGTACTCATAGGCTTCGTGCTGGCGAAGGTCGTTTTGTAGTGGATTGCTGATTTACTTGCTGGGCCATAACCAATGATCTTCCAGGAGCAAAGGTATGGCGATGACTCTCTCTGCCAAACTTCGAATGTTGGTGATTGTGGTAGCTGTTCTCTTGCTGAACGGTGGCTGCAATCGTTCTCCGCAAACAGTTCGCGCTTCGGTCGGTGACGAATGGCGCGAATTCCTGGGGACCTGGACTGCGGCCGGCAGCCGCGACAGCATTCCGTTGGGCGGCGGCAGGCGAGCCTCTATCGCGAAATTGGAAGGCTCGCTGGTCCTGGCCGGAGCTTCACGACCCGGCGTCGGCTTTCGAGCCGAGGCGCTGGTGCTTAACGACAGCGCCACTGGCACCATCGGCCGCGCCGTCTGGACCGACGATCGCGGCGATCAAATCTTCAGCGAACTGACCGGCCAGGGCACGTCGACCGGTAGCCACATCGCGGGTAAGTTCGTGGGCGGCACCGGGCGCTACACGGGCGCGATGGGCAGCTACGAATTCTCTTGGCGCTTTGTACTGGAGGCTGAGGACGGAACGGTACAGGGCCAGTCCGAGGGTCTGAATGGGCGCATCCGAGTAGGTCCGGCGCAAGCTACGCCCGATGCTGGAGGCCCACGATGAAAGTCAGGGCCGGCTTGTTGATCAAACGTGCTTTGCCTTTTGCTTTGGCACTTGGGATTTGGTTTTGGCCCGTACCAGCTGGGCTGACCTCCCCTGCATGGCATCTTTTCGCTGTATTCGTCTCCGCGATCACTGCCGTGCTGGTTGGCGCATTTCCGCTGTTGACGTCAACCATGATTGCCGTGGCTGCCGTCGTCCTGACCGGCACGATTACACCCGCGAAGGCTTTCGCCGGCTTCGCCAATGCGAGTGTTCTGCTGGTCGTGATCGCGTTCCTGGTGGCGCAGGCAGTCGTTAAGTCAGGCCTTGGCCGCCGGATCAGCCTGTTTATGGTGAGCCGCTTTGGCCGCTCCTCGCTGGGACTCGCCTATAGCGTAGTACTCACCGATGCTGTAATCGCGCCTGCCTTCCCCAGCAACACCGCACGGGGCGGTGTCCTGTTTCCAATTGTGTTATCAGTGGCGGAAGGCTCCGGCTCGAAGCCGGACGATCCGGAGGGGCGACGCCTCGGCGGTTATCTGATGTTTTGTACGATGGCGAGCTTGGCCGTGTCGTCCGCCCTGTGGATGACGGCAACCTCAGCGAATCCGATTGGCATACAAGTCGCCCGGCAGTATGGAATCCAGATTGGCTTCGGCAAATGGTTAGTCGCCTCCTGTGTACCCGCACTGATCGTCATCCTGGCCTTGCCGTGGGTGATCGCCTGGTTGTTTCCGCCACGCGTGGGCAAAACGCCGGAGGCTCCACTCGCCGCCCGGAAGGCACTTGCCGAATTGGGCCCGCTTTCGCGCGATGAGCGAATCACCGCTGTCGCATTCACGCTGATGGTGTCTGGCTGGATCTTCGCTGACAAGCTGGGACTGAACGTAACCAGCATCGCGTTCCTCGGCCTCGGCCTTCTGCTCATGGCGAATGTTCTCACCCTGAATGACATTGCGAACCAGGGCGACACCCTGACTACGTTCCTCTGGCTGGCTGTCCTTTTTGCCTTGAGCGGGGAGCTTAACGAACTCGGCTTCATGGGTTACGCAGGCCAGATTCTCGCCAGGCACATGGGAGGCCTCTCCTGGCCAGTGACTTATGTTGGACTGATCGTGATCTATGTCGCGATCCACTATATGTTCGTCAGTCAGTCGTCCCAGGTTTTGGCGCTCTTGGGAGTCTTCCTCGATGTCGGCATCCGAGGTGGCGTTCCCGCGCCGCTCATGGCATTTGGCCTTCTCTTCGCGAGTAGCTACTTCTCCGTGATCACGCCACAGGGCGGGAGCCAGAACGTCATCTTCGTCGGCAGCGGCTATCTCACGCAACGCGAGCTGTACCGGCTGGGCCTACTGACAACCCTCTTCTTTCTCGTGGTGTTTCTAGTGATAGGAACTGCTTGGATATTGCTGGTAACAAAGTAAATTCTGGAACCGACTCTGCGACTTCAGGCTGCTTCGCCTCGTGTTCGAGACTACCGGATCGGAGTAGCTGCCACCGCCAAGACTCTGCAGCACCAACCAGGGAGGTCCCTAGTAGCCCCGGTTTCATTGGTGGCATTGCCTCCCCTTTCCCTAAGGCGCATAATTCCCATATTGGGACCACTCACAAGTCCAATGCACTGTGCATGTCCAGGGAAGCACTTCGGTTCGACACCAGGCTTCTTCAGGCCAGGCACCCGAAGTTTGCTCTTTCTAGGTGTGCTCGTTCTCATCTGTTTCGGCTCCGCTTCCCATGGTCAGGTCAGAAAAAGCGTCCTCATGATCAACATCGTCGGACAGTCCCATCCTGGTCCGATGGTTGTGACCAATCTCGTCCTTTCGGCGCTGCACTCAGACCCACGTTTCCAGGTCGAGTTCTACTGGGAGAACCTGGATGCCATTTATCACCCCGACGAGTGGCAGGAACAACTAGATGCCGTCGTCCAGCAGTATCGCCACCGTAAACTGGACCTGATTGTGCTGCTGGGGCCGAACGCGATCCAGATCCTGGCAGAGCCGAGGGCGATATTCCCCAATGTCCCGGCGGTCTTCTGTTGCACCGCTCCGGGTCAGATCGACCAGACGAGAGTCGATCATCAATCAACGGGCTCATGGTTTCAATTAGAGCCCGCGAAGTCGGTGGGGGCTGCGCTGGGTCTGCTACCGGAAACTCGCCACATCTTCGTGGTCGCGGGGCAATCCGATTATGACCGAAGCCTCACCGCGCTGGTCAAGGCGGACCTCGCTTCCTATGAGAACAAGCTCGACGTCACCTACCTGACCGACCTGCCGATGGGCGAGTTGCTGGAAAGGTTGAAGCATCTTCCCGACCACTCCATAGTGCTTTATCTCTCCTTCTTCAAGGACGCGCTGGGGCGGGAGTTTCTCAACATCGCCGAGGCTCTCCCCATGATCGCTGGCGCGGCAAATGCTCCGGTCTTTGGCATATCCGACACGCAACTGGGCCACGGCATTGTCGGGGGATTTGTGGTCAGCTTTGAAGAACAGGGCAAGATCGCGGGCCGCGACGCGCTCGAGATCTTGGCGGGGAAGCCGCCGCAGGACATTCCCATCGTGCATGGTCCCAGTCTTTACTTGTTCGACCGGCGCCAGTTGCAGCGATGGAAACTGGATGAAAGCAGGCTTCCTGCCGGAAGCACCGTTCTGTTTCGCCAGCCGACGCGGTGGGAACAATCCAAGCGAACCTTACTCATTGGATTGCTGGTCCTTGCGAGTCTGAGCCTGCTGACCATCTATCTCCTGTACGAGCGAAGGCTGCTGAAACAAGCCAGGAGAGAGCAGACGAGGCTGAGCGGCAGATTGATCAGTGCCCAGGAGGAGGAGCGTAGCCGGCTCGCATCCGATTTGCACGACGACTTCAGTCAAAGGATGGCAGTTCTGTCACTCGGGCTAGAAACAGCTGCTGACATGATCCCCGATTCGCCAGAGGAAGCAAATCGGCAACTGCAGGAACTCATGAATTCGGCAGGCGAGATTGGAGCCGATCTCCATACTCTGTCTCACCGTCTGCATTCCTCTACCCTGGAGCGGCTCGGGCTGGCCGCGGGTGTTTCGTCGTTCTGCAAGGAATTCACCGCTCAGCAAGGAACCCAAATTGCATTCTCCCACGATCAAGTGCCGCGCTCCGTCTCGCCTGAGGTGGCCCTATGCCTGTTTCGAATCGTCCAAGAAGGGCTTCGGAACGTCAAGAAGCACAGCGAAGCTAGTCGTGCGCAAGTAAGACTCGAGAAACTTGACGGAGGAATTCACTTGTCGATCTCTGATAATGGCAAGGGGTTCGACCTGAAAGGTGTATCCGACAGAAAGGGCCTCGGGCTGTGGAGTATGAAAGAGCGGGTGCGTCTTATAGGTGGACGATTCGAGATTCGTTCGGAACCATACCGGGGAACCCGGATTGAGGTGTGGGCGCCACTGAAGGAAAAGTCTGATACAAGTCCAGGCGAGCAGAGAGGTACCACTTCTTACGCGCCTGCCGAAGTCCGGGCCAAGAAAACCGCTTAAGCCACCGGTGCTGACGGGAACGAACGCCAGGCTCTGAGGGGAAAGGCACTGACAATTGGAACTCCGACCACAACTCCTGATTGCCGATGACCACGGCGTCTTCGCTGATGGACTTCGCCTTCTACTGGAGAAGCGGTATACCGTGGTGGGAACGGCAAGCGACGGACGCGAACTCGTTGATCAGGCTCTCAGGCTGGAGCCAGATGTGATCGTAGTCGATATCGGCATGCCGCTTTTGAACGGGCTTGATGCTGCCAAGCGAGTGCGCGAACAACTTCCGAAAGTGAAGCTCATATTCCTTACCATGCAGGACAATCCCAACCTGGCTGCCGCAGCTCTGGAACTGGGATCGGTAGCATTCGTTCTCAAGCAGTCTGCAGGGTCAGAGTTACTGACGGCTATCGACCAGGTGCTGCAAGGTAAGTGCTACGTGACTCCTAAATTGAGGCCGGAAGACTGGGCGTTGCAAAAGGTCAGAGCGCGCCAGTACTCCAGTCATCTGACTCCGAGGCAGCGTGAAATCGTACAGATGTGCGCCGAAGGACTTGCGCAAAAGGAGATTGCCGGACGTCTGAATCTGAGCGAAAAAACTGTCCAGTTTCACAAGCATCACATCATGGAAACGTTCAACCTGAAGAGCAACGCTGACCTGGTTCTCTTTGCCGTCAAAGAGGGCCTCATCTCTGCGGACCCCAATCCTCTGCGGCAAACCCCGTCCTCCTGACGTCTCGCACTGCAGTGTCTAGCTCTAGGCTAGGGATATCCCTAGTTGTCAGTGTGCAACTCTGCGCCTAGCATCAGCCTGTTGCTGTGAATGTGTCTCGGGCGACGGTTCGTCGTCATCGGACGGCCCATGTCAGAAAATGGAATGCCTGAAGGATCAGAGAATCGTTGGCGTGTACTGCTTGCCGACGATCATCCTCTGGTGCTGGAGCGAGTAAGGGCGCTGCTTCAAACGACATTTGATGTTATCGGTGTGGCGCGTAACGGCTTGGAGATGGTCGAGGAGGCAATACGACTGCGGCCGGACATCATCGTGGCCGACATATCGATGCCGGAATTAGACGGAATACAAGCGGCTCATCGGCTTCGAAAAATGGGAACTGCGGCATTGATAGTGTTTCTCACGATTCATGAGAGCTCGGAATTTGTCGAGGCTTGTCAGGCCGAGGGAGCGCTTGGATTTGTACTGAAGACCCAGATGAAAGCGGACTTAATTCCCGCCATAAACGCTGCACTAGCGGGCCGAAGCTTCGTTTCCTGTAATCGCCGCGACTAGGTATTCCCCTAGTAGTTGCCCATTAAATGCCTTGTTACAAAGAGTTTGAGCGCCTAGACTCGGATGTTAGCGAAAGCGGGCCCCGCTTCCCTCAGGATCTTGCGTATTCAACAGAGTGAGAACAAGAATCGGGGTCTGCGCGCGAGTCTGCCTCGTCTGACAAGATCGATCAGCGGCGGCAGCCCATGGCGAAGAAGCACCGGAGACAGCAGCTATGAATTCTAAGCAGAGACTCAGTACTAGCGTAATAATCCGCGCGGTTCGAGAACTCACCGCCCTTCTTTGTATGGGATTGCTGCTGCCTATCGTGGTGGCCCAGGCTCAACAGCCGCCACCTCCGTCCGAGCAGCCTGCAGCTAAAATTCCTGCCGATCAGCTTGATTCACTGGTAGCTCCGATCGCGCTTTATCCTGACCCGATGCTCAGCCAGGTGCTGGTTGCGTCCACCTATCCTCTCGAGGTCGTTCAGCTGCAGCAGTGGCTGGCTCAGAACAAGGGGATGAATGAGAAACAGCTGGCCGACGCCGTAAAGAAGCAGGACTGGGATCCCAGCATCCAGGGACTGGCTGCCTTGCCCGATGTCGTCAAGCTCCTCTCCGAGAACATCAAGTGGACCACGGACTTGGGTAACGCATTCCTGGCGCAGCAGAACGACGTCATGGATGCGGTGCAGCGCATGCGCAAGAAGGCACAGGACGCCGGAAATCTCAAGTCAAGCGAACAGCAGAAGGTAGAAGTTAAGACGGTGGAAAGCAAGCAAGTGATTGTGGTCGAGCAGGCGAATCCGCAAGTTGTATACGTGCCGAGCTACAACCCAACCGTGGTGTACGGAGCGCCGGTTTATGCCTATCCCCCAATCGCCTATCCTCCGCCAGGATATTACGCGGCGGGTGCAGCGATCTCGTTTGGCGTGGGTGTCGCGATGGGAGCGATGTGGAGCGGCGGATGGGGTTACAACAGCGGATGGGGTGGCAACAATAACGTCACCATCAACAACAACAATAATTTCGTCAACAACAGCAACCGGCAGAACGTCAACGGCGGCAATCGCGCATCGACTCGACCCGCTGGGGGCAACAGCAACTGGCAACACAATCCGCAGCATCGTGGCGGAGCTCCTTACTCCGACCGATCCACCGCAAACAAGTATGGCGGCACGGCACGTGGCGACTCCATGCAGAGCCGGCAAAACAACGCCCGTCAGAACCAAGGTGCTCGCGCCGGCCAGCAGCCCGCGGGCAATCGCGGCACAGGTCCGAGCGCAGGAACGCGTGACACCGCAAGCAGGGGAAGCGGTCCTGGCGCAGGATCTCGCGATGTATCCGGCCGCGGCCCAAGTGCGGGAACCATGGACTCGAATCGCGGAGGCGGGGGCGATCGCGTGGGCAATCAGCGAGTGCCCAACAATACGCCGGGCTCCACTAACAGAAGTGCCTTTGGCGGGTCCGGTAGCGGTATGAGCGGCAGCCAGGCTCGAGCCAGCGGTTCGCGCGGTTCCTCCAGCATGGGCGGGTCTCGTGGTGGAGGTGGCGGCCGTGGCGGCGGCGGCCGTGGCGGCGGTAGGAGATAGAGCAAATCATGAAAAAGGAGGGATATATGAAATCAAAATTCAGCGTTAGTGCTCTATTCGCTACCTTCACTCTAACGGTCTTGGCTTGCTCGCTGTCAATCAGCACCCTGGCACAAACTCAGCCAGCAGCGCAGGGACCGAAGGCTTTCGACACTCCACAGCAAGCTGCCGACGAACTCATCAAAGCTGCCGGTGATTATGACGTACCCGCTTTGATGGCGATCTTCGGGCCGGATGGAGAGGACTTTGTTTCCGGTGGCGACCAAGTGCAGGCCAAGAAGAACACTCTTGATTTCGCCAAAGAAGCGCAGGCCAAATTGACGGTCGAATTGAACTCCTCAAATCCCACCCGGGCAACGGTTGTCGTCGGCGAGGAAGAGTGGCCTCTGCCTGTCCCGCTAATAAAGAAGAATGGCAAGTGGTACTTCAACGCCAAAGCCGGCCGCCAAGAGATTTTGTTTCGCCGCATCGGTGCCAACGAGCTCGATGCCATCACGGTGTGCCGCGGTTATGTCGAGGCACAAAAAGAATATGCTCTCGAGCCGCACGACGGAGTGAACCAGTACGCACAGAAGATCATCAGCACCCCCGGCAAGAAAGATGGCCTGTACTGGAAGAACGAAGACGGCACCTCGGGCGGGCCCATCGGTGAAGAAGTCGCCACGGCGTTAGAGGAAGGCTACAACTACAGCAACGTCAAGCAAGGCGGCTTTCACGGCTACTACTTCAAAATCCTGAAGGGCCAGGGCCCGAACGCGCCGATCGGCAAAATCGACTACGTGATCGAAGGGGTCATGATTGGCGGCTTCGCTCTCGTAGCCGTACCCGCAGAGTACCGCGTGACAGGCGTGAAGACCTTCATCGTAAGCAACGACGGAGTTGTTTATCAGAAGGACCTGGGACCGAATTCCCTCGAGATCGCAAAGAATATGGAACTCTACAACCCGGACAAGACCTGGCAGCCGACGGACGATGAATGGCCCGCGAGTGTTGCGATGGCACAGCAGTGAAGCTTACGTAAGCTTGTAACCGCCGGACGTCGTTCCGGACTTGGCCAGGGCCATTTATTTTCTCGGTGTGATGCTGCCGTTGCGGCAGCGTCGCACCGTTCACTTTTGCGCGGGAAGCTGCTCGATCCATATGTTAGCTAGCCTGGTCCTTCCGGAATGGATGTCCTCCTATCGCAAGGATTGGTTGCGGCCTGACGTCATCGCCGGCCTGACCACGGCGGCGGTTGTCATACCGAAGGCGATGGCCTATGCCACCATCGCTGGCCTTCCGGTGCAGGTAGGGCTGTACACAGCGTTCCTGCCGATGGTTATCTACGCTGTGCTGGGCACCTCGCGTGCCCTCAGCGTCAGCACTACTACGACTCTCGCGATCCTCGCTGCTGCCGAACTGGGCGAGGCGGTTCCGAATGCCGACCCGGCATCCCTGCTGGCTGCGTCAGCCACGTTGACGTTGCTGGTGGGAGCGATGCTCGTGCTCGCTGGCATCCTGCGCCTTGGCTTCATCGCCAACTTCATCTCTGAGCCCGTGCTGATTGGCTTCAAGGCTGGCATTGGAGTCGTCATCGTAGTTGACCAGATCCCCAAAATTCTCGGAGTTCATTTCCCCCGGGGCACGTTCCTCCAGAACCTACTGGCAACCCTTCACGGCATACCCAAGACATCGCTGGCAACGCTTGCCGTCGGCGTGTCGATGATTGCTCTGCTGGTGGCACTCGAGCACTTTGCTCCGAAAGCGCCGGCTCCGCTATTGGCGGTCGCCGCAGGTATTGCTGGCGCGTACTTCCTGAACCTGCACGCGCACGGAGTTGAGTTGGTGGGGCACATCCCGCAGGGATTGCCATCGTTCACTCCGCCGGTCCTGTCACTTGCCAGCCAACTTTGGCCGGGTGCACTGGGCATCGCTCTCATGAGTTTTACGGAGACCATTGCGGCCGGGCGGGCATTTGCCCGCAACGACGAGCCTTCCCCTCGAGCGAATCGCGAATTGTTGGCGACCGGATTGGCCAATGCCGGTGGCGCTCTTCTGGGCGCAATGCCCGGCGGCGGCGGCACCACTCAGACCGCGGTAAACCGTCTCGCCGGAGCTCGCACCCAGATGTCGGAGATCGTTACCGCGGCGATGACCCTGGTGACGATGCTTCTGCTCGCGCCGCTCATCGGCTTGATGCCGCAAGCCACACTGGCCGCCGTGGTCATCGTTTATTCCATCGGCCTCATTAAGCCAGTCGAATTTCGAAACATCCTGAGTGTTCGACGAACCGAGTTCATCTGGGCTTTGGTCGCACTGGCTGGCGTGGTGCTTGTCGGCACCCTGAAGGGAATCATCGTCGCGATCATCGTTTCCATGGTCGCTCTTGCTCATCAAGTAGCTGATCCGCCGGTCTATGTCTTGGGGCGCAAACGGGGCACCAACGTATTCCGACCCCTCTCTAACGAACATCCCGAAGATGAGACCTTTCCCGGCTTACTGCTGCTGAGACTGGAAGGCCGGGTCTTCTTCGTTAATGCCGAGCACATCGCGGAGAAAATAAGAATCTTGATTGAAGAATCGCAGCCGAAGGTCGTCGCCGTCCATCTGCGAGGCGTTCCCGATCTGGAGTACACGGCCCTGAAGATGCTCATCGAGGGTGAGAAGCGACAGCGTGATCGTGGCGTGAAGCTCTGGTTGGTCGGAATGAACCCGCGCGTCGTCGACATGGTACAGAGATCACCGCTGGGTCCAGCACTCGGCCAGGACGCTATGCACTTCAATTTGGAAATCGCCGTTTCCAAGTATCTGAGTGCTTAGCCCGCTGTAGGTGCGAATCGATGCCGCCTCCCCTTGTCGCTTCGAGAGCTGCGAATTCAACTAGATAAGAATACCCAAACGATGGAAAACCGCAGGCGGTAGGTACGGCTGAATGAGTTCCGTCAGGGAAAACCCAGTTGGCCCAAAGTTGGCCCAACCGCCGCCAACTTCAGCCAACAACCTCAACCAAATCAATGTCACTTCAC
Source organism: uncultured Acidobacteriaceae bacterium (assembly GCA_963846795.1). GTDB lineage: Bacteria > Acidobacteriota > Terriglobia > Terriglobales > Acidobacteriaceae > CAVVDY01. The sequence goes on along the minus strand of CAWJXJ010000003.1, from coordinate 24,054 downwards.
CCACCACGCTGGCCTGATTTTGAAGTTAACTTCTTTGTTATCAATGAAGAGCTTTGAACCCGACGATTAATTCGTAATCGACAGGTCATCGGTTCAAGTCCGATCGTCGGCTCCAGTAGTCTCCTTGTTTCGGCTTCTCACGGCAAATTGCCTCAGGCGAGAGCGCACGTTACAATGTCGCTGGGCATCTGGCGAAGAACGACTGTCATCTCAGGTGCGTCTGCTCACGTATCCGTCACTGGTACGTATATCGAATTGGATCGATAGCGGGATTCACTTCTACTTTGCCGAGCCGGATCATCAACTCGCAGAGATTGAGAAACGCACTGCTGCTTGCCATCTGTGCTCTGCTCTTCCTCTTTGTCTTGCAGGCGAAGACGGCGATGTACAACGGCAGCGCTCAGGTCAAGGTAACCCCTACCACTGCTTCCAAACTGTGGGGTGACGGGCACAAGTGGGAAGCACCCTCTATCAGTTCAAGCACGGTGATCCTGTTCTGGATGGCCTCTCTGTTTCTGCTGAGACTGGCTCGCCAGCCGGAGCGCCGCGACTACAGCGTCCTTCAGAGGGCCCATTCCAGGCTTTCGTCTCGTCGACATCTGCAACGATTTCTTCGCCCGCCTCCTATTCTCTAGCTGTTTTCTCCAGCTGTGCCTTTATCCCTGGGACGTAGTAGGTTTATAGGCCTCATCAATCGGGTCACTAGTCAGCACTTGTAGCCTTTCAGAGTAGCGGGGCGCCTCAGGTGCATTGAGGAAAGCTTATGAAGGTTCGCCTTTGGCACAAGCTTCTTGTGTTGGCGGTCGTTCTGTTCTGCGTGTTTGCGCTGGGCGCCATTATCATCAAGCGCTCTCATAACCCCAGCACTGCCGAGGCGAACGACCATCCGGCAGATGCCAGCACTGTGGCGTATGCGGCGGTGGCAACGGCGAAGCGGCAGAACATCTCCACTACGCTCTCCATTGCCGGCCAGTTCATGCCTTACCAAAATGTTGAACTGCACGCCAAAGTTGCGGGATATATCAAGCACATCTACGTTGACATTGGCGATCGCGTGCATGAGGGACAGGTGCTGGCGGTGCTGGAGATCCCCGAACTGGTGGCCCAGGTCGACGAGGCGATGGCAGCCGTGCACCACGCGGAGGAGGAAATTCAGCGCGCGAAGAGTGAAGTCTCGCGAGCGCAAGCCGACGAGGTAGCACTCCATGCCAACGCGGCACGTCTGGTCAATACCGACAAAGCGCGTCCCGGCCTGATTGCCCAGCAGGAACTTGATGATGCGACCGCTAAAGATCGCGCCTCCGAGGCCCAAGTTGACGCCGCGAAATCCTCTTTGGCAGCAGCAAAACAAGAATTGGAAGTGGCGAAAGCGAATCAGCAGCACTATAGCGCGCTCAGTGACTACTCCAGAATTACTGCTCCTTACGACGGAGTCATAACCTGGCGCTTCTCCGATACAGGTTCGTTGGTGCAGGCCGGAACCTCAAACACTAGCGGCTTGCCGGTGGTGACGGTGGCGCAGGTTAACGTGCTGCGGCTGCGCATCCCGGTGCCTGAGTCGATCGCCGCAAAGGTTCGCATAGGCGATCCGGTTGATGTCCACGTACAGGCGACAGGCGAACACTTCACCGGCAAAGTTGAGCGGTTTACCGACGCCCTTGACCCTTCCACTCGCACCATGCAGGTCGAAATTGACGTACCCAATCCCAATTACCATTTGCAGCCCGGCATGTATGCCGACGTACGGCTTAATGCCACCAGCAGCAATAACACCTTGGTTGTTCCCATTGAAGCGGTTCGTCATGAGGGGGACAAGACATCGGTTCTGGTGCTGGACCCCAACGATCGGGTCCAGTCGCGGAATGTGCAGGTCGGAGTGCAGGGCTCCAATCGCGTAGAGATTCTCTCTGGTCTCACCGAAGGCGAGAAAGTGTTGGTTGGGAACCTTGGCAACTATCAGGTGGGCGAGAAGGTCAGGCCCAAACCGGCGGCCTTGGCAGAAGCGTCTTCTACAAGCGGGGCAGAGTAACTCCAAATGTCAAGTTTTGCGATCAAGTATCCCTACTTCATCCTGATGTTGTGTCTGGCTATCGTTGTGGTGGGAGTCACCACCGTCGCGCGCATGCCGGTGGACCTATTCCCGCAGATCCAGATTCCGGTCGTGGTGGTGGCCACGTTCTATAGCGGCATGCCTCCGGAGCAGATCGAAGCCGACATCACCGACACCTTCGAGCGCTTTTTCACGCTGGGCAGCAATATCGACCATATCGAGTCGCGCTCACTCACTGGCGTCAGCCTCATTAAGGTTTACTTCCAGCCGGGCACCGATCCCGATGCTGCGGCCAGCGAGATAGCGAATTTGGCGATGGCCGATCTTCGTCGATTGCCGCAGGGCACTCTGCCTCCAGTCGTGCTGAAGTTTGACGCCTCCAGTTTGCCGGTGTGTCTCGTCACGGTGAAGGGCCGGGGACTGAATGAGACCCAATTGCATGATCTCGCGCAGTTCACCGTACGCAACCAGATCGCTAACGTCCCCGGGGCTTCCGTTCCGCAACCGTACGGCGGCAAGTACCGCCAGATTCAGTTCTACATCGATCCCGTAAAGCTGGAGGCTGCACAACTAAGCCCGATGGATGTTGTGAATGCAATTAACCAGGCCAACAAGATTCTTCCCGCCGGCGATGTGCGCATTGGCCCGCGCGACTACAACATCTACAGCAACAGCCAGTTCGTCGACACCCAGTCGATGAACGAGACGCCACTAAAGGCAATCGGCAACAATGTTTTGCGCTTCGGCGACATAGGACATGCCGAGGACTCGTCAGCCATTCAGTACAACATCGTGCGCGTGGACGGCCAGAAATCAGTTTACCTTCCGATTTTGAAGCAAGGTGGAAATAGCAACACGATCCAGATCGTCAACGGGGTTCGCGACCGGATAAAAACCCTGCTCGACATTCCTAAGTCGCTGATCGCCAATGTCGTATTCGATCAGTCGCAATACGTGAAAACAGCGGTATCGAACGTATTGCGCGAAGGTGGCATCGGCCTGCTGCTGACCGCCTTGATGATCCTGGTATTCCTCGGATCAGCTCGCGGCACCATATCTGTACTGCTGTCGATTCCTATCTCCTGCCTGGCAGCATTCCTGTTGCTCAACGCCACTGGGAGCACCATTAACACGATGGTTCTCGGTGGACTCGCATTGGTGCTTTCGCGCGTCATCGATAACTCCGTGGTTGTGCTGGAAAACATCTTTCGCCATCTCGAAGAGGGCGAAGACGCCGTAACTGCGGCCGAACGAGGCGGACAGGAAGTGCAAGTCGCCGTTCTAGCGGCAACCTTCACCACGGCAATCGTGTTTTTCCCTGTCGTATTTCTCTACGGCGTGAGCCGCTATTTGTTCATGGCTCTGGCTCTTGGTGTGGTGCTGGCGCTGGCTGCCTCATATCTGGTCGCGATGACGGTGGTGCCTCTGTTCTGCGCTCGCTTCATCAAGACCGCCCATGGCCAGGGCGGCCATCACAGCAAGTCTCTGTTCGGGCGCTTCGTCACCGCCTTCAATCGCAAATACGACCAGATGCTCATGCAATATGACCGCACCGTGGAGAAGGCGCTGGCTCGTCCTGTTGCGACCGTGGTCGTCCTCCTGGGAACGTTTGTCATCAGCCTTGCATTTTCCCCACTGCTCGGGGTGGCGTTTTTCCCGCGAACGGATCCCGGACAGTTTGTCATTAATGTCAAGGCGCCCACCGGATCGCGACTGGAGCGCACCAACGCCTACGTCGCCAGGATTGAGAACGACATTCGCGACGTCATCGGCAAGGATGATGTGGAGATGATCGTTTCGAACATCGGTATAACGCCTGACCTGTCTGCTATTTATACGAGTAATTCCGCCCAGCACACAGCGTTCATCCAGGTCAGCTTGAAACCGGAGCACCGCCTCAGCACCTTCGTCTACATGGACCGAGTTCGGAGAAAGCTGGCGGAGGATGTGCCCGAGGTTGCGACTTACTTCCAAACCGGTGGGCTGGTGGACTCAGTAGTCAACCAGGGAATACCGGCGCCGATCGATATCCAGGTCAGCGGAAACAATCAGGAAGCCGCCTACGAAGTGGCCCAGCAGTTGGCTCAGAAGCTGCGCTCGCAGCGCGACGTAAGTGATGTGCTGATTCCCCAAGACCTCGATTACCCCGGCTTGCAACTGGATGTAAAACGCGAAATGGCAGCGCGCTTGGGACTCACCGCCAGCGATGTTGTCGATAATGTGGTCACCGCACTGACCTCCAACGGCATGATCGCACCCAGCTATTGGGTCGATCCCAAAAACGGCAACAACTACTTCCTCACTGTGCAGTACACGAACCATCAGATCGGCTCCATGACCATGGAGGATTTCAAGCAGATTCCGCTGCACGCAGCCAACAACCCTAATCCCACAATGCTAGAGAATGTCGCCGACATCCACGTGATTAACACGCCAACCGAAGTCGACCACTACCAACTCTTCCGGGTGATTGATGTCTATGTCTCTCCGAAAGGCGAGGCCCTGGGCAAGCTCTCCAGCGAGGTAAATAAGCTTATTGATCAGACAAAGCTGCCCCCCAATGTGCGCGTACAAGTGCGGGGATCGGTTGTGGCCATGCAGCAGTCGTTCAAAAGCTTCGGAATTGGGCTAGTGCTTGCGATCGTTCTTGTTTACCTGATTCTGATGGCGCAGTTCGCGTCGTTCATCGATCCTTTCATCATTCTGCTGGCAATCCCTTCGGGCATCACAGGCGTGATTCTAATCTTGTTGCTCACCCACAGCACTTTGAATGTGATGTCGCTGATGGGACTGATCATGATGACGGGAATCGTGGTCTCCAACAGCATTCTGATTGTGGACGTCACGCGAATGTACCGTGAAAAGGGCATGCCGATACGTGAAGCCGTCTCCCTGGCATGCAGGGTCCGCTTGCGTCCGATTCTTATGACCTCATTAGCTACGATCCTGGGACTGATTCCCATGGCCCTCGCGCTGGAAGCCGGTAGCGAGCAGTACGCTCCGCTCGCCCGCTCGATCATTGGTGGTCTGACGGTGTCGGTGGTTGTCACGGTCTTTCTGGTTCCTGCGGTCTATCTCTTGATCCACCGACGTGAAGAAAAATCGGGACAGGAGGTGCAAGCTTGAGAAGGAAGACCCTCTGGCTTGTAACGCTTCAGATCTTAATCGCGGGCTCCATCATGGCGCAGACGCCACTGCCCGCGACTCCTCAACCTGCGGCACCGGTACCGTCGCAAACAGTGACATCACCTGCGGCGTCGCAATCCGGAACACCGCAACCGTCCGCCACCCAGACGCAAGGGCCGGCTGCGCAGACCCAGGCGCCGGCAGACCAACTGCCGATACCTCCGTTGGCTCCAGGGCCGCAAGCGCAAATACCGTCGCCGAGCACCGGCCCGACGCAACGCCTGACGCTGCCGGATGCCGAGGCACTGGCGCTGAAAAACAATCCTCAAATTTCGGTCTACCATCTGCTATCGCTGGCTTCGCGGCAGGTCACGCGCGAGGAGCGGGCGGCCTATTATCCGAATCTGTCTGGCGACGTCACCGCGGTTAAACCGAAGGAAAATACGCGCATTGCGGCCGGGAACCTGAATAACCCGATCGTGTACGAGCGCGCCGCCTACGGTCTCACACTGTCGCAATTAATCACTGACTTCGGCCGAACGAACAATCTTGTCGCCACCGCCGCTTTGCGGTCCAAAGCGGCTGACATGAATGCCCTCGCCACCGCATACCAGATCAAACTGGCAGTCGATAGCTCCTTCTATACGGCGCTGCAAAACCTCGAGCTACTGAAGGTGGCGCAGGAGACGGTCAGCGCGCGCCAGATCGTATCGGATCAGATTACAACGCTGTATCAAAACAAATTGCGGTCGGAGGTCGACGTCAGCTTCGCCAATGCAAACCTGGCGCAGGCAAAGCTGCTGCTGCTTGATGCTCAGAACAACTATCAAGCAGCGCTCTCGAACCTCTCACAAATTCTGGGCTACGTTTCGCAACAACCGTTTGAGCCAGTGAATCCTCAAAACCAGATTACTGCACCGACACAGAACGTCGGCCAACTTCAGGACGAGGCATTCAGTAATCGTCCCGAGATCGCAGCCCAAGGCTATGAATACCAGGCCGCACAAAAGTTTCAGAAGGCGCAGCGTGACGAGCTATTTCCCACGCTTCAGGCTTTGGGAGTGGTCGGACGTACCCCGTACAGCAACTCAATCAACGGAATTTCGCCTTTTACCGACTGGTATGGCGCAATCGGGGTGAACCTGAATGTTCCGATTTTTCAGGGATTCCTTTACCCAGCGCGCTCCAAGGAAGCCGCTATCCGCGCCCAAGCCAGTGCCGAGCAGCTTCGCGATCTGAAAGACAAAATCGCGAATGACGTTCGTACCGCTTGGCTGAACTCGATTACCGCATACAACCGTATCAGTGTTTCGCAACAGTTCGTAGACCAGACGACACTGGCACTTAATCTCTCGCAAACACGCTACAACCTGGGCTTAAGCTCGATCGTCGAGTTGAGCCAGGCGCAATTGCAACAGACCGAGGCACAGATACAGTACGCAGCCGCGAAATACCAGTACCAAATCGCGGAGTCAGTACTCCGGTTTCAGATTGCCGCCCCTTAGTATTGACATGACACGCCGCAGCAGGGACAAGCAGAAGAAAGACCATAGCGACACGGCCTTCATGATCGCAGCCTTCGCAGGCTGTGCCACAGTTGTCGTCTGCGAGGATGTCTACTACTTCGCTACCGATGTAGTTTTTTGGAATACCTGGCGCCTGCATCCTTGCTCCGTTTTCATCGGAACCCTGGTCTTTCTTCTCACGTTGTATCTGATGCAACGCCTGAATAAGGGCAACGATGCCCTGCGATATCTCGGGCCATATACACCACTGCTGGGAGCCTCAGGCGCAAATCTGGCGGTGAAGCTCAATGGATTTTGGCTCTTTCCGGTCATGCTGCTGAGCATTGTCTGGAGTGTTGTACAAGTCCGACACTTACAAGAAGTGAAGTGATGAAGTCGACTCCCAGCTCGACATCTGCTATGCCCGCCGTTGACGAGGCCGAACAGCACAGATCGCAATCGTCCGGTCACCAATTGAAATCTGGTCGTTTGCGGCAAGTCAGCGCGAGTATTTCCTTTTCATTTCCGGAAGCCACCCAGATTCAATTGCCAATATGATTAGGCTTTCACCCTTTCGTCCGCGTAGGATCAAAGACAAAGCTGGAGCGTAGTGCACTGAGCATGTACCGTTTGCCTAAACCAGTGCTTTACAGTGTGGCCGTAGTTTTCGCCTGTGCCGCGCTGCTCTACTCCGTGGCGTGGACTCTGTACGGCAGTCGCGGGGAGCCGGTCGAGCTCGGGTTCGAAAACAAGTATCGACCCGCAGAGCATGTTGAGTATATCGACAGTGTTCATCCCGGAAGCCCAGCCGAGCGTGCAGGCCTGCGGGCCGGCGACAAGATCATCGCGGTTGAAGGCCATCCCATTACCTGGGAAGGCAGCCTCGGTCGCGTCTGGTCGAAGCATCAGGCGGGGGACGGGATCGACTTGCTCGTCCTCAGGCCGGGAAGCTCCACGCCGATCAAGCTTCACGGAATCTTCCGGGCCAGCCACGCTGGAAACGAACAGGAAGGCGTGGTGCATAGCCTTAGCCTAAGGCTCCTCAACCTTTACCCATTTGTGTTTCTAACGGTCGGCTTCGCGGTGTTGTTCCTGCGAGTGGATGATCGTAACGCGTGGTTGCTGGCGCTTATGTTTGGCGGCTTTCTCGCCATCCCTGCAGCCAATGCCAATTTCCTGAATGCGCCCGAATGGGTGCGGATACCGGCCATGGCATACCGGGCGGTTTTCGAAAATATGGTCGCGGGGGTATTTCTGTTCTTTTTCTCGGTGTTCCCCTTGCGCTCACCCATCGACCGGCGCTTTCCGCGACTGAAGTGGGCGGCTCTTGCCGGCGTTGGACTAGTGTCGCTCGTTTCCCTGCCCCGCAATCTCGGGATGGACTTGCCCTATCCCGAGTGGCTGGCTTCGCAAGGCGCGCATTTCATCCTGTCCGGCTTTGTTTATGCGGTCCTCGGCTTGGGCTTTGTCTCGCTGATATTGAACGACCTGACCGTCACCTCCGCGGACGCACAGCGGAAGATCCGCATCCTCATGTGGGGAACGCTCGTAGGAACGGTGCCGGCCACCATCTTTCTGGCGGCTTCGGAGTTCTTTGGTTTCTCGTGGCCTGCTTGGCTTGTTGCCTGCATAATTCCCCTGCTGTGGATCTTCCCTCTATCGTTTGCCTACGCGGTGGTAAAGCACCGGGTACTCGAGATCCCGGTGCTGCTCCGCCGCAGCGCGCGTTATCTGCTGGTGCAACGCGGGTTCGTAATCCTGCTTATCGCACTGAGCCTTGGCGTGACCTTTGCCTTTGCGATGAGCTTCTCCCATTATCTGCAGGCTTTCACATCTGTGGCTATGCCCGGAGCGATCGCGCTCGGTTCGGTTTTCGGTTCCGTCCTGCTTTGGACCGGCGTGCAGGTACACAACAATGTGGGCCGACGAATTGATCGGGCCTTCTTCCGCAACTCCTATGATGCCCGCCTGGTGTTGGAGCAACTGGTTGAGAAGACGCGAACTGCCACCACTCGCGACGAGCTGGCCATGCTGCTTCAGCAAAACCTGAACGATGCACTACGCCCCACATCGGTAGTTGTATATCTGGAGTCACGCGAGGGAGAGCTCACGGCAATCAGCGGCTCCGTGCCTGCTGGTTCAGAGCAGTTCGCCACCTCACAACCGTTTCTGCTTGAACTGGCGCGTTACGTCAAGCCATGGGAAGCGTTGGCCATGAAGTTGAATGACCAACTTCTTCCTTTGGCTCTGGCTTCACTCGCGCCGGAGTACCTGGTGCCCATCCCCGGACGCGATATCGGGCTGGCAGGGCTCATTGTCCTAGGGCCGCGCTTATCGGAGGAGCCGTACTCCCGCGAGGACAGGCGGCTCCTCAGCCTGGTGGCAAACCAGACAGGCAGTGCGCTGGAGAGCATCGTGCTGGCGGAGAAGATTGCCGACCAAATGGAAGCCGAGCGTCGGGTGACCCAGGAGATGGAGTTTGCGCGTCAGGTGCAGGCGCGGCTGCTACCGCAAAATCTGCCTCTCATGAAGACCCTGCAATATGCAGGACAATGTCTCCCTGCGCGTAAGGTCGGCGGCGACTATTACGATTTCCTCGAGCTTCGACCCGACCGGCTTGGCATGGTCCTGGCCGATATCGCCGGAAAAGGCGTAGCCGGCGCGCTGCTTATGGCCAATTTGCAGGCGAACCTGCGCAGCCAGTACGCCATGGCGGTGGAAGATCTGCCGCGACTCTTGAGTTCGGTAAATCGTCTGTTCTTCCAGAGTACGAATCAGAATAGCTACGCTACGCTCTTCTTCGCCGACTACGACGACAACACTCGCGTTCTACGTTACGCAAATTGCGGCCACCTTCCTGGTCTGGTGCTACGCAATTCTCGGTCGAGCTCACAAATTGAGTGGCTCGATTCGACCAGCACCGTACTTGGCTTGTTCGAAGAAGTGCCTATCGAGGTCGCCGAAATAAAACTCCATCCCGGGGACACCTTCGTGCTTTATACCGACGGCGTAACCGAAGCGGCGAACGCGAATGGAGAGGAGTTCGGCGAGGACCGCCTGGTCGAGGTGCTGACAAAAAGTGGCGCACGGTCGGCGACGGAGCTGACGCACGCCGTCTGCGCTGCGGTGGAGCAGTTCAGCCCCGGAGAACAGTTCGACGACATCACGCTGGTCGTGGCACGCTGTACCAGCTAACCGAGCCGGGCGACAGCGGCACCGGTTTCGGTTCACCCGCCGCTGCCGAAGGCACTCCCACACCGTAGTACTCGAATCCCAGTCGCTCCATTTCTTTACAGTCGAGCAGATTGCGGCCGTCGAGGAGGAGCGGGCGTTGCATGATCCGGCTTATACGTGGCCAGTCGAGACTCATAAATTCCGGCCATTCCGTGGCAATCATCAGCGCTTCCGAGCCGTCGGCCAGCTCGTAAGCGTCAGCACAGTAGCGAATATCAGCGTACAGCTCGCGCGTGTTGTCCATGGCCTGCGGATCGTAAACGCTAATTCGCGCGTGCTCCTGTAGCAATCGGTTGATCAACTCCAGCGCAGGCGCAAACCGAATGTCATCGGTATTTGGCTTGAACGCCAACCCAAGTATTCCGATTCGCTTGTCCTTGAGCGTCCACAGCGCCTGGGTGGCTTTGGCAAGAAAAACGTCAATGCGCCGTTTGTTGATAAGCTCGGCCTCTTTCAGTAGAGAAGCATCTACTCCCGTCTTTTCGCACAGTCGCGTGAAAGCCTGAATGTCTTTCGGGAAGCAGAAACCGCCAAATCCCAGGCCGGCGCTAAGAAAGTCGTGCCCTATGCGGGAGTCCAGTCCCATACCACGCGTCACTTCTTCCACATCGGCGCCCATGGCCTCGCAGATATCGGCGACAAGGTTGGCGTAAGAAATTTTCAAGGCAAGGAAAGAGTTACTCGCATGCTTGATAAGCTCGGCACTGTTGATGCTGGTGACCAGCAAAGCGGGCGGTTCTTTCTTCGGGCAGGCACCGGCGTGAATTGGGCAATTGCGCAACTCCTGCTGCAGAATGGGCCGATAGATTTCACGCAACAACAGCTCCGAGCTGTGATCGTCAACTCCCACAACCACCCGGTCGGGATGCATGAAGTCGAGCACGGCTGACCCCTCGCGCAGGAATTCGGGGTTCGAGGCTATCGAGAAGCTCCACTGGGAGTTGCGGCCGTAAATGCCGAGGGCACGCAATAGCTTCATCCCGCTCTGCACCGGAACTGTGCTTTTCTCCACGATCAGCTTGGAGCTGCGCGCCGCAGAGGCAATCAAGCGTGCTGAGCCATCGATGGAACTCAAGTCGGCATCGCCGTTCTGCAGGGGCGGAGTTCCGACGCAAATGAAGATTACGTCACCGAAACGAATGGCCTCCGCCAGATCCGCGGTAAATCTGAGACGCTCCGCCGCGACATTCCGATCAACCAGTTCCTGCAAATGTGGCTCGTAAATCGGGAGGGAGCCACCCTGCAAGACTTCTATCTTGCTCTCGTCGTTGTCGGTGCAGATAACAGAATGGCCGATATCAGCCAGGCAGGCTCCGGTAACCAGGCCCACGTAGCCGCAGCCAAGAACCGTAATACGCAATGGGCTACCCTCCAGGACACGGGCCGATCGTTGCAACCGGCATTTGGATCCGAGGGTGACCCTGCCCTTAAGGATATTCAATCAGAAATGGCCGGGTCAGCGGCAGGCCTATCAGTCACAGCTGTTTGTGACAGCCGCTCCTGAAACCAGAGCACCCGAAAACTACAATGACCGTGGGCCTCCTATGCCAACCAAAACCATCATCGAGCCGTTTCGCATTAAGAGCGTTGAACCTATTCGCTGGACCACCCGCGAGCAACGGGAAGAACTTTTGCGGGCCGCACACTACAACTTGTTCCTCCTGCCTGCCGACGACGTTCTAATCGACTTGCTCACCGATTCCGGTACCGGCGCCATGTCGACTCAGCAATGGGCAGGCGTCATGGAAGGCGACGAAAGCTACGCCGGCAGCAGAAGCTTTGACCACTTTCGCGACTCTATCCAGGACATCTTCGGATATCGCCACGTCATTCCTACGCACCAGGGCCGCGCCGCCGAACGCATTCTATTCAACGTGATGTGCAAGAAGGGTGATGTAGTCCCCAACAACACGCACTTCGACACGACGCGAGCAAATATCGAATTCGTGGGAGCCGAGGCAGTCGACCTGCCTTGCGCCGAGGCACGCGATCCGCAGCAGCGCGCTCCATTCAAAGGCAACATGGATGTCGATGCTCTCGAGGCGCTGATCGCCAAGGTTGGTCGCGAGCGCATTCCGCTAGTGATGTTGACGGTGACGAACAATTCTGGGGGCGGTCAGCCGGTGTCGATGGCAAACGCGCGAGCTGTGAGCGCGGTGTGCCGCAGGAACGGCATCCCGCTTTACTTCGACGCCTGCCGCTTTGCCGAGAATGCATACTTCATCAAGCTGCGCGAAGAAGGATATGCCTTCAAAACACCGAAGCAGATCGCGCAGGAAATGTTTGCACTCGGCGACGGCTGCACCATGTCGGCGAAGAAAGACGGCATGGCAAACATCGGCGGCTTCCTTTGCACCAACAACGACATCCTCGCCCGCCAGGAGCAGGACCTGCTCATCCTTACCGAGGGCTATCCGACATATGGTGGACTAGCCGGACGCGATCTGGAAGCCGTTGCCATCGGCGTGCAGGAGTCGCTGCACGAAGATTACCTGCGTTATCGCATCGCTTCGACCGCCTACCTCGGCAATCATATCTCCGAGCACGGCGTGCCGATTGTGCAGCCACCTGGCGGACACGCGATCTACCTCGATGCCAAGGCATTCCTGCCGCACATCCCGGTTGAGCAATTCCCCGGCGTGGCACTCGCAACCGAGCTTTACCTCGAAGGCGGCATCCGCTCAGTCGAAATCGGCAGCCTTATGTTTGCCCGCGCGGCGAAAATGGAGCTAGTGCGCTTGGCGATCCCGCGACGCGTTTACACGCAGAGTCACATCGATTACGTGGTGGAGATCATCCTGCAAGTCTTTGCACGCCGCGAGCGGATTCGTGGCATGAAGCTCACCTACGAGGCTCCATTCCTGCGCCACTTCACAGCGCATTTGGAACCAGTGGAAGCGGCGGTGCCCGCATAATCAAGCGGTCATGCTGAGCGAAGTGAGTTCCAGCTAGCTGGAGCGAACGCGTCGAATGACCTCTATCGAGGCAAAGGTATTTCCCTATGTCGAACTTCGGTCCCGCAGGCTCGCTCCCCACCAAGCCATGGACAGAATCGCAAGAATGGCAATCAGGCCCTGCGAGATAACGCAGTAAACGCACCACACGCCCAATATCTTCTCTTCGATGTGGCTAAGACGGAGCGCGAAGCCTAAGCCGATCACTGCTGCTATCAGCAACCACCCGCGGCGACGCGCCAGCGCCAGAACGACTATAAGTAAATAACCAGCGATTCCGATCGCGGCAACCGGAACGCCGTGAATAACGGCGTATGGGCTGTGATTGACGATGCCGCAGTCCCACTTATCGTTGATGCTGCACGGCGCAGATCCTGTATTGTAGTGAACGCGCAAAGCCAGATACGAAACCACAATACCCGCAACGGCCAAGATTGCCAGAATGTAGCGCATTGAAATTTATTCCCAGTTCCCTCGAAAGATATAGCCCGTAGTATACGTTCCTCACGTCGCTTTCCCGCGTCACACCTGCGGCGCTCCCCAGCATCAATAATGGAACCGCCAACGGAACTCGCCGTAGATCTGCCGTGGCTCGTTCCAATGGAAGCCGCCGAAGGTCAGGCTGTTATCGATCTGCACTCGCAGGTTAGCCACATTCAGTGCGGTGATCGAGACGGCATACTTACCCTCAGAGAAGCTCTTGCCCACGGAGAGGTCCACCGTGGTGTGGCTGGGTAGATACGGTCCTGGATATTGCGACTGTGGCGTGCCATATAACCCGTTTACAAATCCCGAACCGTAATAGACATTCCCGGACGCGTAGCTGTGCCATGGAAGACTGGTATTGGCGCCGACATTGAGGGTGTTCCGCTGATCGTGGTCGACGGGAGAATAACCCGGCGGGATGTAGAGTGGGCAATTCTGGTCATTGGGATCGGGGCAGATCAGGCCACCATTAATCGGCGAAGTGGCTTGTGCGATCTGATTGGCATACACCAGGTGGGCCTGGAGTCGATGCCATAATAGGGGCGTGCGTAGCGACAGGTCCCAGCCCTGAATCAGCGCCCGGTACCAGGTGATGGGCCAGAACAGGTTGGAGTCTCCGATATTGTTGTGGTCCAGCCAGTTGTTCGCAATCGTCTGATAGTTGTCGACCTCGAGGTTCCAACCGCGGTACGGAATGATCAGACTGGCTTCCCACTGTTTGTCGCGTTCGCCATAGAGTGGCGCGAAGGCAAAGTCCTGGCTGTTGGCATAACCCAGGAGTGGGCCGGTCGCGGTAAGCAAGGGTGGCGGCTGGTAATAGTGACCATAGAAGGCGCGCAGGACCCAATTCAGCCGCGGCACCCTCAGCGCTACACCCACCCGCGGATCAGCCTGGTTCTCGGCGACTGTCGACCGGAATTCTGTGACCCGCAGGCCGGCGATAACGGTCAACCATTTCGTCGCGTTGAACCGGTCGTTGATGAACTCTGCGGCCACTCCGCCGTTTACCCCGATTGAAGACGGCGGAAGATTGGGCGTGCCGTCGGTGAATTCGTTGGAGAAATAGTTGGACTGGTGCTGGAAGAAACCGTACACTCCGGCGTCGAGGTCGTTCCTCCAGAAGCTCTTGTTGAGCGTCCCCTGAAAGCCCACGTAATTTGCCCGCAGATTTACATTGGTAATGACCGGATAGTCATCCGACCCACCTTGATAGTTGGCGGCGTTGTAGTGATAGAAAGGAGACAACGTCAGCAGCGTTGTGGGGTTGAAGGTGTGTATCCACGAAAAGATCGCGTAGGCATCCGGCTCCCGCTCGGCATCGTGCAATCCATAGCTCGGAACCAGACCTGAGGATTCCAAAATCTGATTCCCCGTAGAGTTGGGGTCGGGATCGATTGGAATCTGGTAGTAGTCCTGCCGTAGGGAACCGACCCACCGAAACTGGTCCTTAGGGTCACGATCCCAGATAAACGACACGAAGCCTCCGTAGCCGTTTGAGGCATCGTTATAGACCTGCGGAATCGGCGTCTGCAGCCCGTAATTGCTGCGGTTTCCGTTAAGGCTTGCGTAATAAGCGAAATGCCGGGTGTGGCCGCCGCAACTGATCTGGTCATCGGTTTGATAGAAGTTTCCCGCCATAATCACCAAATCGCACTGCCGATCGCGCTCGAAACCGTTGCGTGGGGCGATATTGAACATCCCATAGGTACGATCACCGTAGCTGGCGTCGTAAGCGCCTTGCAGAACCTCCAGGTAATCGATGTCCTTCGGATCAATCTGCGGCCCCAAATTGGCTGCAATGTTCGTGTTAGGAATGGCAACGCCATCGATGAGCCACAGAACCTGATGCCCGCCGTTCATGTGCAGCATATCGTGGGCTACATAAGTGGCTGGCACGTAGTCAGTGATCATCTCCAGGCCATTCGTGCGGTCCGCCCCGGGAGTCTGCTGTATAGCCAACCGGCTCAGCAGCGTGGTCGGAGTGACGGTGTCCATGGGTGCTCCGACAGGAGTTCCCGATACCTCGACGGTCTCCTTTCCTCCTGCGATCCCCAACTGGAAGTGCAGTACCGGACTGGTGTCCGACTCCACAATGACATCCTGCTGGTTTGTCAGAAAGCCTTGCATTGAAGCCGCTACCGTGTAGGCGCCAATTGGCACGGAATGGAAATCGAACTCTCCGTTGGCATTGGACTGCGCTGTCTGACTCCAGTCAGCGGTTTGCGCCTTCAGTGTGACCCGGGCGCCTTGAATGGGGCGGTGCTGAGGATCATGCACGATTCCCTGTACCGAACCAAAAACCGTGGCGAAGGCAAAATTCCCCGCGAGAAACATCATTGTCAGAAGGACAACGGCAGCCCTTTTCATAAATCCTCTCGCATGATCCTCACCGTTGTTATCGGTGGGATCTTCTTAGGGAGAGCATCCATCGCGTTCGATCCATCGCTGGCGCTATTACCTGCGTTTGCGAAAGGACCTCTGGTTCCTCGTATGCAAGGAACATCGAGACCCACGGCGCTCTGGGCTATCCGGACAGAAGTATGTGGTGGCCGGCACGCTCAAGTAGCCAGCCCTGACTTTGAGAGGTCTTACAGAATGGGAGGAGCTCGAGGCTGACGGCCCTCAACGACACGGAAAGACAGAACCAACGGTTCCGACAACACTTCGCCGGAAAGGCGAACCGAAATCACAGTCGAAGCGCCGGTTACCAGGAGGGCAGGTGTGGGGCTGGTCGAGAAAAGAAGGCTGCGGTAAGGGCACAAGGACTGGGCTGACTTAAACCCATCCCCGCTCACCGGATGCATATTGCAATGATGCGCACCGTCGCGACGGCAGCATGCGGGGAGGGTTGCCGAGCTCACCTGCGCTAATGGCAGAAATGTCCCGGCAAGAACAACCACCATTATCAAAGCTGCGGACAACCGTCGCATCGGAATCGTTGGATTGTACCACGGCAAACATAGGGGCCCGGAAGAGTTCCCATGCCCTTGGGCAGTCGAGCCGCTCGCCATTATTACCGCTGTTTGCGAAGCCCGAAAGCTGGCAGCTAGTGTTCATGTTCGTGGTCGGCGTGGGAATGGCGATGGGGATGAGAATGCGTCACGTTACCGTGCGAATGCCGGTGAGCGTGCACCAGGTTGGCTCGCAGCAGCAGGTCGAAGTCATCGAGAATCTCTCGTGTCGTGCCGGAAGCAGCGACCACCCCATCTTCCAAAACGATCAAGCGGTCGGCCAGATTGTCAAGAATTTCTAACTGATGGGTCGCGGCGATGATCGTCTTCGAAGCGCTCTTCCAATTTTGCAGCAGGTCAATTAACTGGCTTTGGCTGCGCGGATCGAGCGCAGACGTCGGTTCGTCCAGCAGGATGACCTCCGGGTCGAGCACAATCACTGACGCCAATGCGACCCGTTTCTTTTCGCCTCCGGAAAGCCGATACGGTGGCCGGTCACGCAGGTGTTCGATGCGCATAAGCTGCAAAGCCTCTTCGACCCTCGAAACCGTCTCCTGCTTCGACAACTTAAGTTGCGCCGGACCAAACGCCACTTCATCGAACACCGTGGGGTTGAAGAGTTGCACATCGGAATTCTGAAACACCAGTCCGACGCGGCGGCGGAAGGCCAGCGCGAAATCGTCGGACTGTAACAGATCCTGAGTTAGCGCCGCTCCGCAAAACGAAACCGTTCCCCGCGACGCGAAGCACAGTCCATCGAGCAGACGCAGCAACGTAGATTTGCCTGAGCCATTTGCCCCCACCAGGGCAACCGACTCGCCCGTCGTGATGTCCAGTGACAGGCCGTGCAGTGCTGGCACGCTGTCGTACTCGAAATGCACGTCGCGACATTCGAAAAGTGCATTCAATGCAGGTTACCGTCCCACCCATAATGCCAGAGCGGCAATCACACCGACCGCGAGCATTGCAAGATAATCGTTTGGCCGCAAGCGGGGCTCCTCGAGCGCCACGACGTCGCCGCGATACCCTCTGGATTGCATCGCCAGAAAAACATTCTGGCTCATATCGAGGCTCTTGCTCAGCAGCACACCGGCGGTCTGCGCGACGACGCGCCGCTGTTCAGCTCCATGCAAAACGCCGACTCTCCGGCTCTCGCGCGACTCAAACATCTGGGTTGCCGTCTCGGCCAGAAGAAAGACATAGCGATAGGCCATGGCCAGCATCATCACTACTTCCCTGGGAACGTGAAGCGAACGCAAGGCCTTGAGAATCTTCACCCATGGGGTACAGAGCACAAGGATGGTAGTGAGCGTGACTGCCGTCTCGACCCGTGCAATCAGCATCAGGGCCGTGTGAAGCCCCGGGCGCGTAATCGACGAAACGGTGGAGAGCGGCTCGCCAGGTGTCAGGAATAGCGCCGGGAGCGCGATGACTCCGGTGAATGCCAATACCACGAACCAGACGCGCAGCGCGAGGGTTCGAAGAGTCAGCCCAGACGCGAGAGCCAGCACTACTCCCCCGGCAAAGAGTGCGAGCAGCACGGTGATCTTGTGCAGCAGTACGACGACAATTACGAGTAGAAAGATCGCCAGCACGCGCACGCGCGGATCGAGTGACTGCATGACCCCCGATCGCCTCGCGGTCTGTTCGCTTGTGAGTGCCCGGCTCAAA
The DNA here is from genome assembly GCA_963846795.1 of uncultured Acidobacteriaceae bacterium. Taxonomy (GTDB): domain Bacteria; phylum Acidobacteriota; class Terriglobia; order Terriglobales; family Acidobacteriaceae; genus CAVVDY01. The sequence goes on along the minus strand of CAWJXJ010000003.1, from coordinate 6,077 downwards.
GCCCGGCTGAGGCTGTTCAGCGTAGAAGCAAGCATGTTCGAGCGCGTCACGTGACTTGTTCCGGACGAGGATGGGCTCGCAAACGGCTTTGCGCCAACAGGGCTATGAGCAAACACACTCCCACCCCGAACATGGCAGAGAGCAGGTATCCCAGCGTGCGGCTTCTGACAAATGCCGGAGCGTATGCCGGAAAAGGCGAGGTCCAGATGGTTGCCAAGCGAGCCATGCCCCCAGGCGGCGCAGCGGGAGGCAGTGTGTTCCGCGACGCTTGTGCGATCTGGGTTCGGGCCGCAGGGCGAAGAAAATCGCTCGGCGCCCATTCTCCCCAGGCTTTGCCGGTCGCGAGAATTCCCAGCGGCGTGAGCATCAGCAGTAACGCGACAGTCACCCACAGCCGCCGTAACGAAGCCGGCGTGCGCCCACCAGATACCATGGCGGGTACGTCCGAACCGGAGGTTACGGCCAATAATGACGCATCGGCAGCTTGCAGGTACGCAACCAGACCCGCGGAAATCAGAGCCTCGGCGATCCCGGCGAAAGTAAGGTGCCCGATCATCATGGCCGGAATTGCAATCTTCAGAGGATAGGGCGCGTACAGCGGAGCGCCACCGGCATCATGAAACAGCGCAGGTTGAATTCCCAGCTCAACGGCTGCTGCAAGTGCAGATACATTCGCCGCGAGATACCCCGCGACTCCCGCTGCCACCACTCGTCGACGGGCCGTGATCGGAGCTCGTGCTGCCAAGGTGCGATAGCAGCCATAGGCGACCAGCGAGCCAATAACCGCCATGTTGAAGCAGTTCGCGCCGAGGGTTGTAATTCCGCCATCTCCGAACAGAAGAGCTTGCAGCGCGATTGCGAGTGAGGTTGCCATGACCGCTCCCGCTGGGCCAAGCACAATTGTGGCAATCGTCACACCGAGCGCATGACCGGTGGTCCCGCCGGGCAGCGGCAGATTGAACATCATGACCACGAATTCGAATGCTGCAAAAACGGAGATCAGCGGGACAACACGGGTAAGCAGGACCCGCTTCAAGCGCTTCAGGCAGACATACCAGGCCGCGACCGTTCCGCCATAGAGCGCAGCGCACGTCGATGGGCTCAGGTATCCGTCGGGGATATGCATGCGGGCTTACCCGCAGTTGATTCTAATCGAGGATGCGCGACGCGGCAGTCGCTCACTCGCTCCCTTCAACCACGCGAGCAACCGCCAACATGCCGATGGCCTCCGCCGAGGGATCCTGCAATCTCTGGGTGCGCAGCAGTGCCTGGGTTGGATCGATCTGGGCCGCAGCCTCGCTCACTTCCTGCACCACCTCAGGAGCGCTGGTTGTAAGTTTCGCGCGTGACGACCACACCTCGTCAAGCGACGAGAAGGCGATGTCGAAGTAATGGTCGGCCATCTTGCGATCACCGGCAGTACCGCTGGCAAAACCACTGGCAGCAGCTTCGCGAGCGCGCATGGAAGGCGGCAACGCTTCCAACTCCGACGTTTGGTCGTCGGTCTTCTGCATGGCCTGCAGAACCGAGACGTTCTCTTCCGGAGGCGGCGTCAGCACGGCATCTTTGTCGGCCGTGGCGGCAACCTGTTGCGCCATCACGTCCGAGCGCAGAAGCTCGTCGTAAGCAGGCTTGCCGAGGATAGCGCTCATCGCATCGGTTGTCATATTGACTGCGACTTTGCGTTCATTGCTGTCGGGGAGCTTGCCCATCCACAGCAGGAATTTCAGGCCTGCAGTTTTCACTGCGTCTGGGTCCATCTCAGGAGCAGCCCGCACAAACATCGCAGCGTAATTGGGCGCTTCATTTACGTACTGAACCGCATCCGCCGGCAGCGAGGCAAACAGCTTGGCGAACATCTGCTGCGACCACTGCGATTGCATGCCGTTCTCTTCCATCAGCGCAAGCACGGCACGAGCGGCAACAACTCCCTGCTGCATCCCAGCCTCGACTTTGCGCGCTGCCGCTTCACGCGTTTCGGGGCAGTTTGTCACCGCTCCGACCAACGACTGCTCCGCATCGAGGACCGATGCCGCTGGAATCGTCTGTACAAAATTCAGCGCCCCAGCGCAATCGACCTGGCCCGCGGCAATCATCGAGACCGCCGGTTTCTCACCTGAAGACACCAGCTCCGTCTCAATTCGGGCGCCTTCTTTCGCGAACTGCTTTGCCATGTTGCTGTCGATCGGCGAGACCAGGCTGGCCGCGGCGGAAAGTACACGCAGCCGGTCTTGCGGGTCGGGCTGGGGCAGTGCTACAGCCGATTGCACCACGTCAAGCACGAACTTCCGATGCGAAGCGGCCTTCGACTGGGCGGCAGGAGTCTGTGCCGAACTCGCAGCGGAAGCCTTCTTTGCCGGGATGTTGTCCTTCAACGCCGGAGAAGTAGTTTGGGCTTGCGCAACCGACGCGGCGGAAGCAATCAGTGCTGCGAGTAGAAGAAAACGGGAGTATCGAAAAGACATCTCCCTTGATGCTACGCAGAATCCAGAGCTGGCTCCATGAGTAGAATCCCGCAAGGCCTTAGTTCCGACGGTCAACGACGATAACTGCCCATGTACTCCGCTTCCGCTAAGGTGTGCCCTTTCATTGCCGAATCCAGTTGAAAGCGGCTAGCCCCTGCCGCCAACTCGAGGCTCTTATCGACCGCGTAGAGACGGAAAAAATAACGGTGCGTCTTGCCCGGGGGAGGACACGGACCGTTGTAACCAATCTTGTGGAAGTCGTTGCGCCCTTGGCGAGTGCCGTCCGCGAACTGCTCCTGTCGCGGGAAGTTCGTGGCCATGCCATGCGAAGTTGCAGGGATGTTCCATGCAACCCAATGTACCCAGTCGCCAACTGGCGCATCTGGATCATGCATGACCACCGCGAAAGCCAGCGTACCTTGCGGAGGTTGGCCCCATTTAAGTTCCGGGGATTCATCCGTTCCTTCACAGGTGTACTGACGAGGAATGGCAGCACCGGATGTGAACGCTGGGCTGGTCAGTTCGAAGCTCATATGTGCCGAAGCATGCGATTTCGTTTGGCTTAGCGCCGATAAATTTGCGACAACGATTGTTGCCAGAATCATTCTCGTCCAGCGCATGCGGCCTCCTGCCCCACGGTGCAGAGCGGAGCGCAAATATCATCGCAGGATTCTGGGGGATTCAGCAGAGAAAAAGCAGGGTGGCTGGCCTGTGCCGACCACCCCGTGTGGGAGTTACGGCAGGTAATAGCGGAACGAACTGAATATCATGTTGTCGATTGCCTCGGGCTTGCCGTTAATACCCTTCCAGGTATCGCGGGTAAGGTAGGAGTACTGCAGACCCATCTGCAATCTGCCCTTGGGTCCATTGTAAGGTTTGTACCAGAAGCCCGCAGTGCCTTCGATGATGGCGCGGGTGTCGCCCGTGCAACTCGCCAGCGGTCCAGGACCGTAACCGTTAGCCGCGGTGGGCAAAGTTTCGGTACCGCATCCCGTATTGACGAAGTACGGTGATCCGTATCCCACCGGCTTCCCTTTGAGCAGAGTCGACCAGTCCCCTACGTACTCTCCGCCGCCGTCGAAGTACCAATCCCACTTGGGAAAGTGCAAGTCGAGTTCGGCATTCGCCTGATAGGAGCGCAGCGGATGAAGCTGACCGCTTCCATCCACGGTGGCGTCGGGCAGGCCTGAGCTACCGTACCGGCCTATACCATTGCCGCCCAGGAAGTGGAGCCCTGTCTCAACCTTCTTCTTGGCGAAGAGCCAGCGCGCATTCGCGCCAAATCCGATGCCGTAGGTGGTGTTGTTAAATGCTCCGGAGGCGTTCGTTGGGGCGTTCGGGTAAATGCGCTCGCGGAGGAGGCTCCCGACGGCGAATACTTCGTAAGTGCCGAACCCCGGCTCGAAGTGCAACTTTCCAACGTAGTCAGGCGAGAGGTTGGACGAGTAATTAGCCGTGGGGTTGTAAAGACCGCCACCAGTGCCAGGTCCACCGAGCAAGAAGTTCGTGGGGTTGCCATGGGCCGTCACGATTTCCTGAGAGTTCTCGATGGAGATGCCTGCCCAAAGCTTGTTGTTAAAGTTCTTGGAGACGCGGAAGCCATACCCCCGGTCCCAACTGAATCCCGCCACGTACTGAGCGTCGATCTGCAGCGGCGTGGCTTCCGTTCTGTTATCAAGTCCTTTGCGAGTTTCGGTCACCAGGCTCCACATCTGGCCGGCGGTAAGCGTCCAGCCACTTTGGAACGCCGCCGATGCGTAAGCCTGCCGCTGACGCATGGTGTAGCTGTTGCTCTGGTTGTTATTCGAGGTTACGCCGGCGGACAGAAAGTCCATTTCGAAGTAACCGCCGAGAGTGACATTCGTCGTCTTGCCTTGGAACAGCAACGCCAGCCGGGACTGACGGCCCGATCCGTAAAACTCTGTCTGACGAGCCTGCCCTGCGGCAGAGAACGGAATGCCATTGAACGGGGTGTTGATGTCACCGAGGGTGGCACGCTGACGCCAAACTGTTTCACCCGCCAGGAAACCACCCGGGGTGATAGTCATGCCCTTGTAGTGGATAGAGGTCGGAGACTCCAGATCGCCGATGCGCTTTTGGGTCTCAGTCAGGCTATCGGCCATGTTCACATCCTGCGACTTGAGGTCTTTCACATCGCCCTGCAAAGCGTTGATGTCAGAACCGTAATCCGTCGGTGCCGGCGGAGCAGGCGGGGTTGGAATGTTCTTGACCTCATTCTGCAGCTGCTGAATTGCCTGGTCGCGCGTGGAAATCTGCTGCTGTAACTGCTGGATTTGTTGCTGCTGAGCAGCTACTGCGTCTTTAAGCTCTTGAATTTCATTAGGAAACACTGACTTTGCCGATCCCTTATGCGGGGCCTTCGGCTTGGTTTGACCATCTTGGGATTGCGCGAAGACGCTGCACGTCATGGCGCACGACAGCGCAAGGATCAATGGAACTTTCATCGTCTCTCCTGTGATCAGTGGCAGGATGAACCGCACAAAAACACGAATGCCTGTTGAAATCTAAGCAACCGCAGCCCTGACCCAAACGTTCTTCTAGCGAATCCTAGGTCGCGAAAGTTAAGAAGATTTGAATAGATTGTTAAAGTTGGGCTAACAGAGCAGGTAACGTGTTACGACGCGCTTTCATCGAGTTTTCATCTGATTAGCGAAGGTCGCCATTTATACTGCGGATTTCCCGGTCCTACGATCGCAGCCTGTGCTGCGACGCTCACTATCAAGGAGACTAATCGTGTTGCAGCGTAAGTGTGTTCATGTGGTAGCTACAACCACCCTGCTTCTTGTTGTCCTGGTTATTTCCGCGGGTACAGCTTCGGCCCAAAGCCTGTTCACCTCGCAGACACCCGAGTTCTCGCAGAACGTAAAGACGGTGCTCTTCCCTTTCAATGTCTATAACCGGGTCGAAAATCCCGACGTGCTGAAGGCGGATGCCGACTGGTTGAGGCAGCATCCTGACTCGAACTTCTGGATTCAGGGACGCGCGGACAGTCGCGGCGACGTGGTGTACAACCTGGCGCTGTCTTATCGGCGCGCGCAGTTCATCAAGCAGGACCTGGTCAAGTCGGGCGTTAACAGTTCGCAGGTTGGCTTCGCCACGGGATGGGGCAAACTCTACCCAGTCTGCTCCGGCGCAGACGAGTCTTGCTGGCAGGACAACCGCCGCGCTGACATCGTACAGCCGGATCACGCATTATAAACCTAAGGAATCAGCGGCCTCGTTCGGCATTGCAAGCTGGCGAGGCCGACATTTCTCTTCCACTTTTCGCACTTCGCTTTCGCCGTTTGCTTCAGGTAACGACAAAAATTTGTCGCGTTACCACTTCTTTGCCATCTGTGAAGCAAGTTTAACCGTGAGTATTTAGTGGCATTTCTAGCGAAGAGCGAAAGGCGAATAGAAAAGTGAGCGATGGATTGATCTATAGTGCCCGGGACTGGTTCGCCATTCGCCAAACCCCGATGCTGATTGCTATAATCAGCAAGCCGCACCCCTTCCAAGCGCGTTCGCGCCTGTGGCCAGGTAGCTCAGCTGGTAGAGCGCAGCCCTGAAAAGGCTGGCGTCGGCGGTTCGATTCCGTCCCTGGCCACCATC
>CAWJXJ010000002.1:762500-1157806 GCA_963846795.1 uncultured Acidobacteriaceae bacterium | reverse complement strand
CGATTGCAGATGGCAGTGCTGGCCTTGGCGTCGGCCTCGGCTTCTTTTTGCATGTTGCGCAAGTTTGAGCTGGCGGTCTGCAACGAATACAGCACCAGGCCGGCGGTCTTGCGGTCGAGCGTGCCTTTCAGCAGGGCGTCGGTCACCTGCATAAGCGCGAGTTGGATGGACGCAGCATCTTCCAGCAGCGGCAACTCGATCGCCGGAGCCTGCAGCCCGTGGTCGAAATAACGTTGGAGGCGCAGCCGCCGTCCAATGTCGATGATGTGGAAGAAGCAGTAATTGCGGCCGCGCATGGCAGGCGATCCGCAGAAGTGGCCGTTGGCTTTGACATGCTCGCAATGGCGGGTCATGGGTGGTTCTCCTTGGCTGTCAGCTATCAGCTGTCAGCTCTCAGTAAATTCGGAAACTGCCAGCCATCAGCCGCCAGCTCTCAGTAGATTCGTACGCTGTCAGCTATCAGCCGTCAGCTGTCAGTAAATTCGGTGGGCGCGTCCATAGTTCTTGTCATCACGAGGCCATCTTTTGGCCGAGGGATCTGCTCTTGGCTTTTGGCCTTGGCTGAAAGCTGATGGCTGACAGCTGGCGGCTTGGGTACCCCCCCCGGTACCCCGTAAAATCCTGATTCCATTGACCCGGTAAAAAACTTTCCCGGTAAAATCTTGAGCCCGTGTGACTTGCAGGCAAAATCTTGAAAACACGGCAGTTGGCCGTTGGCTCTTGGCTTTTGGCCAGAAGATGGCGGCTCGTGGCTTTGTTCTTGGGTGTGCTTTGAGGCGGAAGGATCTTTGGGTAGCGAGGAACTGTTGGACCGGGAAGGTACAAGCCAAGAGCTAAAAGCCAAGTGCCAATGGCCGCTTTTTCCCACACCATCCCCTTCCCCGACTTCTGTTGCGAGTTTATGAAATCAGGAAACCGATTGCGGTGAGCGCGGGCACGGTGATGTGTGACGAAGGGAAATCAGAAGTGGTGTGAGTTCAGCAACATAGAAATTGAGGTATGGGCAAAATAGTTCGGACGGTTATGCGACACGTTCGTGCCAATTCGGCTGTTGGCTATTGGCTCTTGGCTTTTGGCTCCGGATTCCGGAGGGGCAGTTCCAAGAACCGGAATTGAGCGAGTAGGCGACACGGAGGAGCCGCTCCCCGGTGGCCCGCAATTGCCGTCTGTTGGCCCGCCGCGGCGGGTGGGATGGAAGCTGTAGGGTGATCAGTCGATCCGGGAGGCACTGAGCTCCCACATTTCCCAACCGAGCGGAAATGTGGGCTATCCGCCAGATGGGTTGGTAGGCACAAGCTGAGACTGTTCCGCGTAGGGGCGATAGTCGGCCCATGCCGCCAGTTGCAACTTGGTGCAACGGAGCTGCGACAGATTCTTTGGCGGCAGCTTGACGTGGTCAGGATCCACAGGCAGCATAGATACAGTACCTAGATGCAACTGAGTTGCATTTAATTCCCCTCCCGACACTTCGTGGAGTCCACCCAGTTGGTTGAAAAGTGGCGCAACAATAGCGAGCGGCTGAGACTACTCCTGGGGGGAGGCGTCCTCCTGTTGTTGCTAGGCTGCGTGAGCTTCGCTCAGGAAAAGCCTTATTTCGTCACCTATTCTCAAGACCTGGAAGAACCAGGCAACCTGGAGGTTTCGTCGAAGACGGTGCAGTCGGCGCCGAAGTACGGCAACGCCTTTATCAGCGAGACCCTGGAGTTCGAGTATGGTGCGACCGCATGGTGGACCACCGAGGTTTACCTCAGCGGCCAGCATACTTTCAATGACAGCACGGTCTTTGGAGGCTGGCGTTGGGAGAACCGCTTCCGGCCCTTGATGAGTGAGCACAAAGTCAATCCAATTCTCTACGTTGAATACGAAGATCTCAATCTGGCGGAGAAGAGCATTCTTGAAGTCACAGGTCATGCCAGCGTAGCAGACTATCTTCTGACCAATGCCCAGGCCCGCAGTCAACTAGAGCGCTCGTTGGAGCTCAAGCTTATCCTGAGCAGTAATTTTAAAGGTTTTAACTTTTCCGAAAACTTCATCGCGGAGAAAGAGTTCTCATCCGATCCATGGGAATTCGGCTATGCCCTTGGAGTCAGCCGTCCACTGGCGCTGGCTGCCGGCGCGACACCATGCGTATTCTGCCGGGAAAACTTTGCTTTAGGTGCAGAACTGTATGGTGGTTTGGGAGACGCGAATAGCTTTGGCCTGGAATCGACCTCGCAATATCTAGGTCCGGCGATAGCTTTCAACATTCCCAAAGGTCCCAATATTTCCTTCGGAACTAACTTCGGACTTAATGCCAATAGCCTGGGCGTCATCTGGCGATTCAATATTTCCTATGAATTCCAGCAGGTCTTTCGCCGTCTTCATCGCGAAAGGAGCAACGACACGCAATGAAGAGAGGTTTGCAGATCGCGGTTGTCTGCTTGTCGGTGTTTCTCGTTGGGCGAAGCGTGGCGACTGACAACTCGTGGATGAACCGGGTCTCGGAGAACGACAGGAACAAAGTGAATCCCTATAGCGGACAACCGCAAGCCATCGCGGCAGGAGGGCGGATGTTTGCCGACCATTGTGCGCAATGCCATGGGCCCGACGCCCTTGGCCACGGCAAGCGTCCCAGTTTGCGCACCTCGGAAGTGCAGAGCGCGAGCGATGGAGAGATCTTTTGGATCTTGCGGAACGGATACCTGCGGCGCGGCATGCCGTCATGGAGTTCACTTCCCGAGCAGACTCGCTGGCAGATTATCTCCTACGTGAAAAGCCTGGGAGTGTCCGCCGAAAACCATTCTGATGACCAGGTTCAAGCAGACAAACAATGAAATCTCTCCAATCCAGACTTGAACGCTGCTCTTGCTGGATCGCGCTGGCGTTGTCCGCCCTCCTTCTGCTGAATGGCTGCGGCTCGGGTAAGGCTCCAAGCTTTCAAAGCGCGGACCCTGACCAGTCGGCCCCGGCGGGAGCGCCGGCCGCCGCTCAGGCCCTGGGCGAGCGGTTATTTTTGGACACCCGGTTCGCACAGTACTTCGCCACTCACATGACGGGCGTCAATGATCCTCTTTCCGCCGGTGATCCTGTGGTCGAGCAAGTCGAGACAACAACAGGGACGCTTCCCGGACCCTTTGCCGGCCAGTCGATCAACTGCCGTTCCTGCCATTTTGTAACCGAGTTTCAAAACACGGGCGGAGCCGGAAACCGCACCTATGCCGACTTCACCTCGCACAGTCCGATTCCGCGTCCCATGAATGGATTCGATCACACGCCGCGCAACTCCGTGCAGATGGTGGGATCATTGCAATCGCATGCTGGACCGACGTTTCTTCACCACGACGGCGAGTTTAATAGTCCGGCTGATCTGGTAAAGGCGACGCTTACCGGACGCAACTTTGGATGGCAGCCGCAGGAATATAGTCAGGCCGTCGCTCAGGTTGCGCGCGTGATTCGTCAGGATGATGGATCGGGCGAACTGGCCAAGGAACGCTCGGGTGGACTGTCCTACACCACACTTTTTCTTGGCACCGATCCTTCCATTCCGGCGGCTTCGAGGCTCACGGCAGCTTATCGGCTTGAGGTGCAGAGCGCTTCGGACGACCAGATATTGTCCGCGGTTGCCAACCTTATCAGCGCTTATATGCAGGGTCTTTTATTTAAACAGGATAGCTTTGGACGCTATACCTCATCGCCTTACGATGTTTTCCTTCGCATTAACCATTTACCCACTCAACCTATCGCGGGAGAGACAATTGCTCAGTATAATCAAAGGCTCCTCAACATAGTATCTTTGTTAAATAACCCGATTTATGTAGACGGGACTTATGGTTTTTTCCAGTATCATGCCCAGCCATTCACGTTCGGCGCTACGGAGTTGGCCGGCCTGAAGGTGTTTCTGAAGTCTGCAACTGGAGCCAGCGATGGCTCGCAACACGCCGGCAACTGTGGAGCTTGTCATCAGGCGCCGGACTTCACCGACTACAAGTTCCACAACACCGGTGTCAGCCAGGCGGAGTACGACGCAGTCAACGGGAACGGCGCGTTTGCTCAATTGCAAATTCCGTCGCTTGCCACACGCAACCAGAATTACGACCAATATCTTCCTGCGAGCGGAAATCATCCTATGGCTAACGAGAGGTTCCGCCGTGAAGCGACGCCTGGCCATCCGGAGTATGCCGACCTCGGACTATGGAATATCTATCTCAACCCCGACATGCCCATTCCTCAATCTGACTTGGCCAGCGTCGTCTGCGCAGCGGGGAATGACTGCTCGGTTGACCAGGGACTGGCGAGCACGATTGCTCAGTTCAAGACGCCCACGTTGCGCGACCTGGCAGACTCGAATCCCTATTTTCACAATGGCGGTAAGCTGACATTGGCCGATGTGGTCAGCTTTTATGTCTTGACGTCGCAACTCGCCCGCCAGGGAGTGCTGCGCAACCCGCCAATTGAATTCTCCAGCGTGTCGATCAGCAACGAAGACGTTCCTGCCCTGGTCGCCTTCCTACTCTCGCTGACCGAGGACTACGACGACGCATAAACCTGCCAACCGCTAATTGCCGTTCGCCGGGTGGTTCGCCCATAACTTGGGCTAACCTGGGAGTCATTTGATAATCGGAAGAGTGGCGGCCTGCTGGTGGTGCCACCCACGTTAACGTCCAAGAAGATGGACGTACATGGGGCACCCAGCGCTAAAGCGCTCGACACTCTTCCCCCGCATGAATGCGGGGGCTTCCACCCAAAGACAGTGGTCAGTGGTCGGTTGTCAGAAAGAAGGGCGAATCTCATTCAAGCCAAACGACGCTTGGGTGGTGCACCCGGCGAACTGCAGATCCCTCCCGCCGCGGCGGGCTCGGGATGACACCCTTATAGAAGGGACGAGCCTCCGGCGAAAAGCCATCGTCCGAATTCCACTCAAGCCAAACGACGCTTGGGTGGTGCACCCGGCGAACTGCAGATCCCTCCCGCCGCGGCGGGCTCGGGATGACACCCTTATAGAAGGGACGAGCCTCCGGCGAAAAGCCATCGTCCGAAATTCCACTCATGCCAAACGACAGCTTGGGTGGTGCACCCGGCGAACTGCAGATCCCTCGGCTCCGTTCGGGATGACACCCTTATAGAAGGGACGAGCCTCCGGCGAAAAGCCATCGTCCGAATCCCACTCAAGCCAAACGACGGCTTGAATGGGGCACCCGCACCCGCTCTTATGGCGCGGCGGGCGAGGCCGTGACGGAAGGTTTCCCGGTAAAGCCGACCCGGCCCTGGCGAATGACGGTGGAGAAATCGAGGCAGTCGCCACAGGCTTTGGCGACGGGATTGATGTGGGCCTGGGCCTTCAGTTCAGGTAGAGGCAGTCCGCCGGTCACCAGAGTGCCGTGCTCGTACATCATCTCGTCCATCTTGCCGTTGAGCAGGATGCGGTAATCCAGGCGCATGCGCGTCTGGCGAGCCTCGTCGGCTGAGACGGCGATGTTGGTGGTGCAATTGTTGGTGATTGCGTTGTACCACTCCGGCTGGCGATGCAATTCGTTGGCGCGCTGCAGATAGTCGAGAAAAATCTTGCGGGCCATCGTGGGCTTCACTGTGGTGCGAAACAGGTAGACCTCTTCGTCCTTGCGGTAGTCGGTGCGCAGGCGGATGACATCGCGCTCGTCGGTCGCGATGTAGGTGAGGGCGTACTGGCGAAAGAATCCGCGAATGGCGGAATAGCTTTGGCCAACTACGTCGCGGGTCTCAATCGACATGGCCACATGACCCTGGTCGCCGAAGTCGAAGCTGGCGATAGGATGCGCAATCCAGGGCGAACCCCACCAGGTGATGAAGATGTCGGCGCCGCTCAGGTTCGCCAGGTTGTAGGAACGGGTTTCCCATTGGCAGGTGTAATCGGTTTCGGTGACGTAACTACAGTTGCGAAAGTTGTGAATCGTTACCTGGTCTCCGTTGATGTCGGCGTAGGCCGTCTGGGCGTTGTCGGGGGCCCAATCAGCAGTGTTGGTGGGCTTGATGCGAAGCCACCAAGTCACAACGATCACGAATGCCACGAACGCAATCACCAGTCCCGCGTGGCCACGGCGCAGCACAAGCAAGGCGCCGAAGACCACCGCTAGATACACGATGGCAAGCACCGGTCGCATCGCCGGATATGGCGAATCGAAGAAGAGCGCCGCAGCCGCCCAAACCGTGAGCAGAACCGCAATGATTGTCAGCAGCACCAGCACGAGCTTACGCAGCCACCGCACTCGACGAATCCTTTCCTGGCAAGATCGGATCGAGGCCGTGCTTGCGCTGCCTCATTGTCCCACGACCTGTGCGCGAGTCACTTCGCCGATGACCTTCTGGGCGCTGGCGGTTAACACCTCTTCCGGCTTCAAGCGCGCGAACAGGTCAAGAGTGCGAGCCACCAGCCCTGTCCACCCGGTCTGGTGGCTGGCGCCCAGCCCGGCCCCGTTATCCCCGTGGAAGTATTCGTAGAACAGGATGTAATCGCGCCAGTACGGATCATCCTGGAACTTCTTTGTTCCACCGTAAACAGGACGCTTTCCATTTTCGTCGCGCAAGAAGATGCGAGAAAGCCGGTTGCTGATCTCCTTGGACACTTCGAACAACGTCATGTACTTTCCGGAGCCAGTGGGACATTCCACTTTGAAATCGTTGCCGTAGAAGCCATACATGAGCATCAGTCCCCGGATGATGAGCACGTTCACTGGCATCCAAACGGGCCCGCGCCAATTGGAATTGCCGCCGAACATGCCGGTGTTTGATTCTGCCGGCAGGTACTGCACCCTGTACTCCTGTCCGCCGAAGTGAAATTCGAAGGGATGGTCGAGGTGGTATTTCGAGAGTGAGCGGATGCCGTAAGGACTCAAGAACTCGTTCTCGTCGAGCATATATTTCAGAATCCGCTCCAGCTTCTCCTTACCGCAGACGGCAGTCATCCTGCGGTCTCTGTAGCCAACAAAGCCACCATCAAGTACAGCAAGCTTATTCATGATCTCCGGATGCCGCTTGCGGAACAACTCAATCAGTTCGAGAATTCGGGGATGTCTCGCCATCGTCCCCGACTCGAGAAGGGTCGCGGCGCATAACGGTAGCAGCCCCACCATGGAACGGATCTTCAGCCGCATGGCATCGCCGTTGGGGAGGTGGAGGAGGTCATAGAAGAAGCCTTCGGCCGTGTCCCACATTTCATCTTCGTGCGCCCCAATGCGGTCCATGGCATAGGTGATCCACGCGAAGTGCTCAAGGAATCGGAAAGCGATCTCCTCATACATGGAGTCGTATTCGACCAGGATGAGCGCGATCTCCAGCATGCAGAGACAGTAGAACGCCATCCACGCCGTCCCATCGGCCTGGTCCAGGTGCCCGCCGGTAGGCAGCGGCGCACTGCGATCAAAGACGCCGATGTTGTCCAGCCCCAGGAATCCGCCGGCAAACACGTTGCGGCCCTCTGGGTCTTTGCGATTGACCCACCAGTTAAAGTTCAACATCAACCCCTGGAACGAACGTTCCAGGAAACGCAAATCAGCGCGGCCCAACTCGGTTTCAACACGGTACAAGAACAGCGTCGCCCAGGCATGGACGGGAGGATTCACATCGCCGAAGTTCCACTCGTACGCCGGAATTTGTCCATTGGGATGGGAGTAGAGATTCCGCAGCATCAACAGCAACTGTTCCTTCGCGAAGTCGAAATCGACAAGCGAAAGAGAGATGGTATGGAAAGCCAAGTCCCAGGCGGCGTACCAGGGATACTCCCACTTGTCGGGCATGGAGATGACGTCGCTGTTGAGCATGTGGAACCACTCGGGATTGCGCGCTCCACCCTTGCCCGATCCCACGAGGGGATGTGAATCATGCTCAGTCAGCCAGCGGTCGAGGTCGAAATAGTAATACTGTTTGGACCAGAGCATTCCCGCCAGCGCCTGGCGATGGACGCGGCGCTGATCTTCGTTCAAATCGGCGGGCGTGATTCGATGGTAGAACTCATCTGCATCTGCCAGACGGGCTGCGAAGACTTTGTCGAACGTCGTGAAGGCGTCGGCAGCCGGTTTTGCACTGAGCCGCAAGCGGACTACCTTTGATTGTCCAGCCGGAACGTCGAGCACGTAATGTGCAGCCGCTTTGGTTCCGGACTTCGCCGGGTTCACAGCATCCTTATTGCCGGAGATCACGTATTCGTGGAAGGCGTCTTTGACGTAGGGCGAAGGATTCGGTTGTCCCCAGAGGCGGGCGGCATTGGTTTCGTTCTCGGTGAACAGCAGTTCGGTGGCGCCGTCGCACTGCAACGTGTACTCGCCGAATTGCGGATGAGAAGCCTGTATCGCATTGTCGCCCATCTGGCGCACGGCGGGCTTCGGCTCGTGTTCGTCCCAAGACCACACATTGCGGTACCACAATGTGGGAAGCAAGTGAATTTGCGCGGCTTCCGGTCCGCGGTTGAAGACCGAGATTTTGATCAGCACATCTTCAGGATCGCCTTTGGCGTATTCGACGAAAACATCGAAGTAGCGATCGTCGTCAAAGATGCCGGTGTCGAGGAGTTCGTACTCCATCTCTTCCCGAGAACGCCGCTTGTTGGTTTCGATCAGGTCGCTGTAGGGATATTCGCGCTGTGGGTACTTGTACAGATACTTCATGTAGGAATGCGTCGGAGTGCTGTCGACGTAAAAGTAGTATTCCTTTACATCTTCGCCATGGTTCCCTTCGCTGTTGGTCAGGCCGAACAACCGCTCCTTAAGAATAGGATCGCGACCATTCCACAAAGCGAGAGCGAGGCAGAGGCGCTGCTTGTCGTCAGAGAGTCCGGCCAATCCATCTTCGCCCCAGCGATAAGCGCGCGAACGGGACTGGTCGTGCGAGAAGTAGTTCCACGCATTGCCATCTTTGCTGTAGTCTTCGCGAACCGTGCCCCACTGCCGTTCACTCAGGTAAGGCCCCCACTTTTTCCAGGGAACCCCCTGTTCGCGAGCATCGTTCAATCTCTTCTGCTCGGCGACCTGTACGTAATCCAATGGCTTAGGGTCCGAAGCTGAGGCTGACATGGGAATTCTCCTTTGCTGCACCACGGCGTTCGCTACTGAATATCACGTTCGGTGTTCTCAGGGATGTGGCAGGCTGACAGGGTATGCACATGCGGCGCACAAAGCCGCCAAAGCATTCCCAAGCATCGGCGTCAGACAGTGTGGGACAGGACGAGGCGGCTGGCATGGGCGCGCAACTCCGCAGAGTAAAAATTTGGCGCTCGCCGCAAGGGAAGACCAAGCAGGGACCCTGGGCGCACAGAAATCTTACGCCTTTTTTCGACTACGCGTATCCGTCGCACCGCCAGGCCACCTTTCGATCGTGAGCGAACGAGAGTAGATGCGGGACCTCAGACTAGCGTCGCCGGCCGCCACCGCCCATTCTCGCACCGCCACCCGCCCTCGCGCCGCCGTAGTTGCCCGAGTTGAAGGTTTGGCTCCTTTGCGCGCCCTGGGTGCGCATCTGCTGCTGGCGCTGAAGATTGGCATCCGGCTTGGTGGTTGATTGCCACCCACTGCCGCTGTTGCTGGACCAATCGCCGGAATTGCGATTGTAGCGGTAGACGGTGCCATCCTTGCCGGCGTAGACGTTGTTCTTGCCGGCTGCAACGCCCGCGTTGGTGTTGGTGTTGTAGGCGAAGCCGCCGCGACCGGCAGTGCCCTGGCCGCTGTAGATGTTGCCGGCATAGCCTGCTCCGCCGCCAGCGACGATACCTGTGTTGGGATTGTAGGTGGCGGCACCGCGATATCCAGCCGTATTGCCGGTATAGATATTCGTGTTGGTGCCGCGTCCGGCAACCGTAGAGCGGCCGGTCTGCGTGTTGTAATACGAGCCGCGGGTCGCCGCGCCGTAGTTGCCGGTGTAGGGATTGGCCCAGGCAGCGCCCGTGCGCGAGTAGGCGGTATTGCCCCACACCCCGTAGACGTTGGCGACGGCAGCGCCGCCCCATGCTCCCCAGCCGTAATAGGGATACCAACCATATCCGTAATACCCCATCGGTCCCCACCACGGGTAGTACCACGGATAGTATGCATAGCCGTAGCCGAACCCGAAGCTCCATCCTGTGGTCGTGGTGTAGGTGAATCCGGCGCCCACTCCATAGGTGTACGGCCAGCCATACCACACTGTGGGACCGATGTACGGTGGGTAATACCACCCCGTGCCATAGACCACTGTCGTCGTGTTTGCGGAAAGAACCGTGCCGTAGTAGCCAGGCGTATAGCCGACATACACGACCTCGGGCGACGACCCGTATACCTTCACGTAGGTGACGTAGTAGATCGGCGAGCTCGGGGGAATGGTATAGATTTCCGGCGGCACGGTATCGGCGACGCGCCATGGCCCCTGCGGAGCGGGCGCTTTAAACCATACGCCGGCTTCCACGCAGTAGTAATTGTTGTCAGAGACCTTGATCACCGGAACCGAGGTGTTCTTCGCGTAAGACATTGAGGTGCCTTCGACGGGAACGAAGGTCGCCTCTCCGTCATAGACCACTGTCAGCTTGGCTTCAGAGCGCGTGATAGTCGCGGTCTGCGGAATCGAGTTCGCGATCAACCCTTCGGTGGCCTGCGGAGTTCCCGGCACGGATGCCAGAATGGTCGCCTTGGGGCTGTCCAGCGGAATCTTCGCAAAGTCGGGCGGCATATCGGATTTGCCGACGAACGTCCAGGGCCCATCGAGCGATGCTCCCTTGAACCAGCGCCCGGAGATGAGAACGTAGTATTCGCTGCTAAGCCGGAAGATGTCGCCATTTGTATTCTCGACGTACTCCAGCCCGGTGCCGGGAATGGGCTTGTAGACGGGCTCGCCTCGTGTCTCGATCAGTTCCGTCGGGCCGAAGGCGACATAAACAGTGGGAACCTTTGCATTCTTTCCCTCTTCTTTCAGCGAAGGCTGCGGCGGTGCGGGTTGTTGGCTTTCAGAAGACTTGCCTGACTGCTGCTGGGCCGGCTGCTGGGTTTGGAGAGTCTGCGCACCGGTCTGGTTAACGATGTACTCCTCAGCCTTCTTCATATCGTCGGGCAGTTTCTTCGCATAAGTCCAGGGGCCTTCCAACTGCGGGGCTTGGAGCCACCAGTCCGTAACGCGAAGATAGTAGGTCTTCTTGTCGTTTTCGAAGAGCAGCACTGCCTTAGTGTTGATGACACGCTGGAGCTTCGTTCCCTGAATCTCACGCAACTGAGCCGGTCCGTCAATCAGCACCAACACGGAGTCTGTGGTTGAGAAGATGATTTTGGGTGGATCGTTCCTGACCTCGACACCTTTGACCGGCTCGCCGTCCGCTTCCAGCGCTGCCTCCAAGCGATCGAGCGATATGGTTTTGGTCGCTCCCGGCAGCTTTTGCTGTAGAAGGGCGGTGAGCACATGCTCGTTCTCGGGAGCAACCGGGAACTTCACTTTCGTGAGCTCAATATTGTCGAGCGTTACCAGCCGGTTGATCTTGTCGACTTCGGTGCGAGCGGTGAACCACACCACGCCATAAGTCGGATTGCTGCCCTTTTCTTTCGTCATCTCGACAGCGGAATAGAGATCGATCCGGTTGCCTTCCCACTTGTCCACCTGCGGCTGGTAGACCAGGAACTTGTCAGAACCGCTGGTGAACGTGCGGGGCCATGTGCCTTCCGAAGTCTTGGCGGCCTGGGTCTTCGATTTCTGCGCGCTGGGAGCATTGGATAGTGTTTGTGCACCGCTGAAAGAGCCCACAAAAATGCAGGCGCAGAACGCAGCAACTACAACTGCGCAGGATGGAATAGTCACTCGTCGTTGCATCGAAAACCTTTCTACTCTTGGGGCGCGGTCGGTGCCGCGGCTCTCGTACGTTAGAAGATTCTGCCTACCTGGAAGAAGAACTTGGCGTGTCCGTAATTGCCGACGGCGCCGCCTATTTCAACTGGTCCGAACAATGTGTTAAGTACCAGGCCCGCGGCTACATCGCCAGGGAGATATGGCGGAGGGGGACCGTTGTGCAGTTGGTAGGTCTTCCCGACCTCGAACTTGGCAAGAAAATCGATGGTGCTGCCCAGCAATGGGGGAAGCTTCTTCAGTGTCCTGATGTAGCCGGTCTGGAACAGGAAGTACTGGTTGGTGAGCAGTTCGTTGGTGCCGTAAGCGGCGAAGCGCAATGGGCCGCCAAGCGCAAAAGCCGGAATGCCGGTCTTATAGCCGAAGCTGGTTCCACCGGATGCGTTCAGGAAAACGCTGGAGGGCGTGCTTATGCGGAAGAAGTTCTGAATCTCCAACTCGGAAAGCGGGAACCCTTCGGGAGCCCCGGGATTTGCGTTGTAGTACCTGGTGGTGAACTTGATGCCTTCGCCCTGGCGAGGAACTACGGGCTCATCCAACGTGGTAAGAGTGTACTGAAGTCTGACGTCACCAGTGCCTCCTGAGACCGTCGGCAAAACGCTGCTGTTGCCAATCTGAGGTGAGTAGCTCTCATAGCCGCCTTCATACCCGAGTCGTAATTCACCGGTGCGCCCAAACGCATAACCGAAGTCGAGGCCTCCGAGTGCTTCGCGGTTCCGGTAGATAGAGAGCAGCGTATTCCCGTTGTAAAGCGGATATTGCTGGCTGTTCAAGTTTATGCGCGGAGCAACAAACCAGTTACTTATATCGCTGAAAGGCCGGTAATACTCACTATAGAGCTGATATTGCGTACCTACCAGGACGTCGTTGCGTAACTCTCTACGGTAGCCGCCGAAGTTAAGAAAAGTGATCCTCGCCCCGAGGCTGAAGGTGACTTCGTTGTAGTCGGAGCCGTCGATTGAAATGAGTGGACGTACGATTGGTGGCGAGTAGGGCTTGGGCTGCGCCTCAACCTTTAAGCCTGTCTGACCGTCCTTTTGTACAACCGAGTAGGTCAAGCTGGAGAATGCGCCCAAGCCGTTGAACTGCAGAAGCTGTTGGTCGAGAGCTGCGATGTCAATCGGCTTTCCGATGAAGCCGTTCATGTCGCGAGCCATTGATTTGGCTACATCTGGAGCAACGCCGGTGACCTCCACAAACTGCGGAGCAGCGGTTGCTCGCAATCGTCGCGCATCGCGCTCGGCGAGATATTTCGCCCACGACGCTTCATCCACCGACAGGGGTGCAAGCTTGTCAGCATTGGCTGCCGCCGCATCGTAGCCCGCCTTAATGATCGCGTCTGCGTCGTCGTAGCTCATCGCGGTGTACTTCAGCAACGGTACTTTGACCACTACGTCGGCGTCTTGGAGCGCTTGGCGTTCATTTGCCGCGATCATCACGGAGATCGACGCACCCAATACTCCGAAACTTGAAAGGGTGGCGTCCGGCTTCAGCGGCTCCGTCTGAAGATATATGCCCAAAATGAAGTCGGCTCCCATCTGCTTGGCAACACTGACCGGGAAGTTGTTCATCAGCCCGCCATCCACATAGATGTGTCCGTCGTAGTGCACCGGGGTGAAGATGCCGGGCAACGACATGGTGGAGCGCAGCGCCAGTTCCAGCGGCCCGCTGCGGAAGACGTGCTCCCTGCCTTCGACCAGATCAGTGGCGACACAGGCGAATGGGATAGGCATATCGTTGAAACTTTTCATTTCCGAATACGGCAACGAAATGCGGTCGAGAATCAGGTCGACCTGCTGGCCGGCGTTGAAGCCGGAGGGGAATTGCAGTCCCTTATGGAGACCAAACTCCAGCGTGCTGGGAAATTGGTTGGCGTCTTGTTTACGGCGGAAGGATAGATCGGTAAATGGCGTCTGGCCGCTGATGACCTGGTCCCAGTTAATCGCCTTCACCACGTCGCGCACCTCCGCCGCATTGCGGCCGGTAGCGTAGACGCCGCCCACCAGTCCGCCCATGCTGGTACCCGCGATATAGCTCACCGGGATGTGGTGCTCTTCCAGATACTCGATGACTCCGATGTGGGCCAGTCCGAGCGCACCTCCTCCCTCGAACACCAACCCGAGCTTGGGGCGGTTGCCGGGCGTAGGCGCGTTCTGCGCGAGAGCAATGGTTGACGCGAAACAGATCAGAAGAAAGGGAACGAGGGTACGCAGTGGACGCATCATGAGGTGCCAAACCTTTCGAGATTGCTGGTGCGAGCTAGCAACGTCAAACGAGAATGGTCCTCGCTCGCCCCTGTTAGCAGCACTGGGACGGCATGGCAGCCGTCCCAGCGAGTGAGTGCGTGTTCTTACTTCTTTGTCTCAGGCAGCGGCAGCTCGGTTCCCGCGATGCCCTTGTTGAGCAGGGCGCGGACGACTACGCGACGGTTCTGCGCCTGTCCTTCGGCAGTCTTGTCGCTGCCAACCTGGCGGCTCTCACCCATGGCTCCCGGGGCCAGCATGTTGGTCAAGGGGACGTGACCCTGCTGTACCAGGATGTTGGTTACGTTGTCGGCGCGGTCTTCGCTGAGCTTCTGATTCAGCGCGACGCTGCCGACGGAAGAGGCGTAGCCCTTCACCTGAATGTTGTAGCCGTTGTAGCCCTTGGCTTTCGCCACCAGGTCCAGCAGCGGCTGGGTGTATTTGGGATCGACCTTTACCACACCGTTGCCGAAGTACACAGTGACTTCGTCGAGGATGTAGTAATCGTCAAGCTGGCCGAAGCGCGCGCTGGTAGCTTCGATCTGGGCCTTGTTGGCGGCGAGCTCTGCCTGCTGCTTTTCGAGGGCGGACTGCTGCTGTTTCAGAGCTGCGTTCTGAGCAGCCAGCGCGTCGGCCTGCTTCTGTAACTCAGCCTGATTGGCTTCCGACTGCTTCTGGGTCTCGTGCACCCCGGCCTGAATGGCCTGGGCCTGTTCGAGATCGTTCCCCTTGAACAAGACAGAGGTCGCCACCAGCTGATTCTTCTCGTTGTAATTGCCCTCTACCTTGACGGGGAGGCCAGGAATCAGAGCGGCCATCGACATGTCCTTGCGACGGGCCTTCAGGGCCCCCTGAACCTGGGCAACGCGCGTCTGGTCGGTCAACACGACCACAAGCTTCGGAGTATCCGAAGTCTGCAAAATTATCTGCGGCCCGCTGCGGCCCTTGATAATGCCTTCGACTTTCACTGTGTCGCCCGCAAAGGCGAGCGAGCTGAAGCTTGCAAAGAAAATTAGGGCCAACGCTGCCTGCGCAGCCTTATGGAAGTGGGACTTCGTCATATGTTGCTTCTCCTTGTTCGAAAATCGAGATCGTTGTACGAAAAGAACTTGTGTTCCTCTGTCTGCCAGGGGTGTCGATTTGAGTTGGCGCGACGTTGCATGGGATAGAAACCGAAGTTGCGAACCCGCAGTGGACTCCTCTGGGCAGTCGCTCTTGCCGCTGGTTCCTCATTGCCACTCGCGGTACATTGGCGCATAAGGCGGTTCGGGGTGGGCGCCTCCTGAAGACAGGCATAACCCTCGTGGACAAAAGCTCGCGGATTTATCTCAGTCCACGTCACTTTTCTGCAACGACGCTCAGCCACACGCCAGCACAGGCCATGCTGCAATTGTGAGTACTTGGGACACTTCATCTTACACTTTCCGAGCTACGATTCAGCGACGAATCATCGCCAACTATAGACAATCCACGCAGTCGCGCCAACCCGCAGAACTCCTAGTCAAACCAATTAATGCACCGAGGCGATTTGGTGTCTGCAACTAAAGTGGGATATAAGATTTCCTCTGTTGTCGCCAGGCGCATGAGGGCTCCTGTGTCAGAATTTGGCGGGCGATTACATAAACTGCCTGCTTAAATAGGAAGCGCTATGAAGATTGTTGCCTCGGTGATGTTCTGCGCACTGTTGCTTGCTATACCAGTGCTTGCCCGTGAGAAATCGGACGTGCTGGTCATGAATAACGGTGACCGCCTCACCTGCGAAATCAAAGGGCTCGACGCCGGCGTGCTCTACGTCAGCTTCGATTACATCAAGGGCACAACCGAGGTGAATTGGCTCAAGGTGCACCATATTGAAAGTAAGCAACTGTTCCTGGTGAAAAGTGGGCAGGGCAATTCGTATATCGGAACTCTTTCAACGACAGAGACGGACGAGGCGCGGCCCATTTATATCCAAGTCGTGGACGACCAGGACCACACAACCGAGCTGCGGCGTAGAGATGTGGTACAGATCGATCAGACCGACACCAACTTCTGGCGCCGGTTCAACGGAGAAATTGACTCAGGCCTTATCTTCTCGAAAGCCAACAGTTCCACGCAGTACACCCTCAGCTCGAATGTAGCTTATCCCCGGGAGCGCTGGTCTGCCGGCGGCGCTTTCACTTCTTCGCTCACGGGAAATACCGGAGCTACTACTTCAACCCGCAATGACGGGACGCTCTACTATCGTCACCTCATGCGCTGGAACAACTGGTTTTACACGGGCCTAGGCTCGTTGCTGCAAAGCACGGAGCAGGACATCGCGCTGCAGGCCAACGCCGGCGCAGGCCTCGGACGTTATGTGAAGAACACCAATCGTGCTCGCATCGCCGTCTATGGCGGTATCGCCTACCAGAACACCCGATATAACCAGACGGCGACGGATCAGTCCTCCCAGAACACGCTAGCCGGCCTGGTCGGCGCATCTGCGGAGCTCTTCCGCTTCAACAAAACTAACCTTACGATTACTGGCACTGTGATTCCGGCCTTCAACCGGCCTGGTCGCGTCTATACCACGCTGAATGCCAACTACTGGATAAAATTCTGGAGCAATCTCACCTGGAACATCTCGTTCTACGGCAACTGGGACAACCAGCCTCCGCCGACATTTTCCGGAAGCGACTATGGCACCAGCACCGGTCTCGGCTGGACGTTCGGCAATCGGTAACGCGAAGGCTTTTCACCACCGAGAGCACGGAGGTCACGGAAAAAAGACTTTCAATTCTTAAGGAAGGGCTCTCGGTGTACTCCGTGTGCTCGGTGGTGATTGTTTTGCGGGCGGGGCGCTGTTTGGAAGCGCATCGTGAGTTCGCTATTCTTAATTGATGATGCTTTACCGCACCGACGACCTTCGCATTAAGTGGACCAGAGTTGTGCTGCCGCCGGTTTTTCTGGAAGAGGAACTCCCAGTAACCGAGAAGGCTGCTGCCACCGTCCACGAGGCGCGAGCCGCCATCTGTGACATCCTTGCCGGGCGTGACCCGCGACTGATCGTGGTGGTGGGGCCTTGTTCCATTCACGACGTCAAGGCTGCACGAGAATATGCCGAGCGGCTCAAGCGAGTCATTCCCGAGTTCGCGCGCGAATTGCTGCTGGTGATGCGTGTGTACTTCGAGAAGCCGCGTACGACCGTGGGATGGAAAGGGCTCATCAATGATCCGCATCTCGACCAGTCGTACAAGATCAATGACGGCTTGCGGCTGGCGCGGCACCTTCTGCTCGATCTCGCCGAGTTGGGCGTGCCTGCGGGGACTGAATTCCTTGACGTGATGACGCCGCAGTATCTGGTTTCGTTGGTGAGCTGGGGCGCGATCGGCGCCCGTACCACCGAAAGCCAGGTACACCGGCAACTCGTGTCGGGACTCTCGTGCCCGGTCGGATTCAAGAACGCGACCTCAGGCGATGTGCAGATCGCAATCGAGGCGATCCTCTCCGCCGCGCATCCGCATACCTTCCTGGGCCACACGAAGAGCGGCCAGTCCGCTATCTTCGTCACTACGGGAAATCCCGATTGTCATCTGATCCTGCGCGGTGGGAGGAAGTCCGTTAACTATGACACTGCGTCTGTGGCCGGCGTGACGGAGCAGTTGCAGCAGGCCGGCTTGCAAGCGCGAATCATGATCGATTGCAGCCACGCCAACAGCGGCAAGGACTACAAGCGCCAGGGCGCGGTCTGTCGCGATGTTGCGGAACAGATTCGGGGCGGCAATCGCAACATAATCGGAGTAATGCTGGAGAGCAATTTGTTAGAGGGCGCGCAGAAGCTGGAGAACGGGAAGCCGCTGGTATATGGGCAGAGTATTACGGATGCGTGCATCGGATGGGATGAGACGTATCAATTGCTGGGGGAGTTGGCGGAGGCTGTGGAGAAAGGTCCTCAAAGTCTTTTCATCCTGAGCGAAGCGAAGACCTGCTTGCGCGCCATCAACCGATGTCTTATCGGGTAGTTCAGATGATCAGACCGGCAACTCTCGGTTGCCTCTCGTATTTCGAACTAGGATACGCCCTAATCACAAACTCAGTTGGGTTGTTCGACCTCTGGCCTTGCTCATGCTGGCACGCGGTGAGTTCCAGCGAGATTGACTTACCGGCAATGTCTTGTCCTCCACTCCATGCTGAGAATGCCAGCCTTCGTAAACTTGGTCAGTTGCTCGTCCGGCGGACCGCACCTCGTCTGATAACGGAGCGCCCGTCAATCAGGGTCAGAATGTCCAACTCGATATCAGGCTCCCGGCGAGGAAATGCGATTTCTAACGTAGCTTGCAACGCGGCTTGAGGAGCAGCCGTATCTTTACTGCATGAGTAGAAAGCTGCGGGTCGGGTTTCGCAGTTCAGTTTGCTGCCGACACCAAGGATTTGGAGGGCCATGTTTCGCCTCGGCCTGATTTGGCGTGGTGCCTGTCTCGCCCCAGCAATCTGCCCTCGCTTGCATGAGATCTTCGGTCGTGCAATGTGACTCGATAACTATGACTTCAGTGCCGCGCCCTGCAAGTTTCGCACATCATGATCAGTTAACCTTCCGTGGAAGGGAAACCCGTCGGGCAACTTGCCTTCCACGTACTGAAACTGTTTCCCGCGAATGCCAAAGAGTATAGGTGGCTTGTCACCTCATCAGCGGGGCCCATACGCTTCAAAATCACGCAACTAGCTGAGTTGCGTGACCAGCACCCCCTTGTGGAATGACTGCTCCAGATTGACAGAACCCCGTTCCGACGAATACCAAGCACAAAGAGACCGTTATGTTTGCGACGAAACCGCGCATGGTGCACCTCGCAAGAGGCAGATTTTCTATAACCTGTGGCACCAGTATACGGCACGCTGCACATCGAGTCTGTGATAGGTACCCATTCACTCTGCGGTTGGAATGAGCGGGGATTGTTGCCCTCGACATCAGCAGCCTCGGGACGATTTAATCACGGGATACATACGCCACACATTCGAGAATCGCGAATATGGGGCCACCGCCCTAAATGCTCTTGGGATTGGACGCAAACCACGCTCGTAGCTCTTCGCTCTTGCTAAGCGCATAAGGAAATGATTGAATTAGCAGCCGTACTGAATCTGCCGAGACGTCGCATTCATCGGATGCACCGCGTCGTTCCTCTGCACCCTAATCGCATCATAGAGAGACATGAGCTGAGTGGCAGCCCCTTCAGAATCAGAGTAGGGGAGTGCCTTCGCTTTAGAGGTATCAGAGATTGTGTCTCTGACGTATTCGAAGAGCTCCAACAGCTTCCGACGATCAAGCAGGGCTTTTAGTTTGTCGTGCCTCTTGCCATCTCTGGATGCGCCTAGCACCGATTCAGCCAGAAGGTCGAGCGCCTTTTCCGATGCAGCGCCCAGCATTACGCCGCCGCAAAATGCGCCTGCCTCTCGACCCGTCAGCGTTCCATTACATACTGCTCGATGACGGCATCCATGTTTGAGACCCGCTGCGTCAGAAATTCATTTCCGGCACGTTTCGGGTATCGGCCTCCGCCCTCGACCGTGCCTACAGCCTAGTCGCGGCGTATGGACCGTCTGATGGCTTAATCAGGATCTGGTGGGCTGGCACTATCGAACCCGTTGGGAAAGGTAGAATATGCCTCAGTGGTCCAACGCGCATTGATACGGGCCGGTCTACTAAAGACTTGGCCGGACGCATCAAGCATGCGTTCTGCCACTGACCTGTAAGTTGACGTCTTTGCAATTCGCCAACTGTTGGATGAAATTCGCTATTTCGAAATTGAGATGTCAAATTAAATATTGCGACTTAGAGTAAGATCAAGCAAGAGTGTGTGTTCTGTCATTAGGCGATACGCGTAGCTAGGATACAGAAACTAGCGCTGGACCCGACTCGTTCTGACGCATTCGAAAGCCGGCGGGATGATGTGTGAGCTCGCCTACAGGTCCATACAGAATGTACCGCGACAAATCCTGGTCCTTAACGATATCGGTCAGCGCGTTGCGGACGTAATCGCCGTCCACCGTCACGTTCTTCTCCTGCATGTCGGGGGCTTCGAAGCTGATAATATCGAGCACCCTCTCCATGATGGTATGCAGACGCCGGGCGCCGATGTTCTCGGTGCCTTCGTTCACGCGGAAGGCGAAATTCGCCACTTCCTGTAAAGCCTCTTCCGTAAACTCCAGCTTCACACCCTCGGTGTCGAGCAGCGCAATGTATTGCTTGGTAAGCGACGACTTCGGTTCGGTCAAAATCTTAATGAAGTCTTCGACGGTGAGCGATTGCAGTTCCACGCGAATGGGAAAGCGGCCCTGCAACTCGGGAATCAGATCGCTAGGTTTCGAGACGTGAAATGCACCGGCCGCAATAAACAGAATGTGATCCGTTCGCACCATGCCGTAGCGCGTGTTCACGGTGGTTCCTTCAACAATAGGCAGGATGTCGCGCTGCACACCTTCGCGGGAAACGTCGGGCCCGTGTCCGCCTTCGCGGCCGGCAATCTTATCGATCTCGTCGAGGAAGATGATGCCGCTGTTTTCGACGCGCTCCACCGCGATGCGCTGCACCTGGTCCATGTCGACCAGGCGCTGCTCTTCTTCCTGGATGAGGTATTCGAAGGCCTCGCTGACCTTCATCTTCCGCTTCTTGGTGCGCTGGCCGAAGATGTTGGGCAACATGTCTTTCATGTTGACGTCCATCTCCTCGACGCCCTGGTTGGTGATGATCTCGAACGCCGGAAATGACTTCTCGCGGACGTCGAGTTCGACCATGCGCTCGTCAAGCTTGCCTTCGCGCAGTTGCTGGCGCAGTTTCTCGCGGGTGCGCGATCCGGGCTCGCCGGCCAGCAGCGGCTCGTTGCCGATGTTGAATCCGATCTGGCCGTCGTGCGGTTGCGGGCGCGGCGGAACTTGCGTCGGCATCGACGGCAGCAGCAGGTCGAGCAGACGCTCTTCGGCGTTCAGCTCTGATTTATCGGCAACATCTTCGAGCTTTTCCTCGCGAACCATGTCGATAGCGATCTCGATCAGGTCGCGGACCATGGATTCGACATCGCGACCAACGTAGCCGACCTCGGTGAACTTCGACGCTTCAACTTTCAGGAACGGCGAGTTCGCCAGTTTGGCCAGCCGACGGGCGATCTCGGTCTTACCCACGCCGGTGGGACCCATCATGATGATGTTCTTGGGAATGACTTCTTCCGCCAGCTCAGGAGTGAGCTTTTGCCGGCGCATGCGATTGCGCAGGGCGATCGCGACGGCGCGCTTGGCCTCGTGCTGGCCGACCACGTACTTGTCGAGCTCGCGTACGATCTCTCGCGGGGTAAGTTCATCCAGTGCAATGTTCTCTTCGTCAACGGTAGCAGGTAGATAAATAGCCAATTCAGTGCACCTCAGTGCGATCGAGAAAACTTTCTTATTTGTATGGACGCGCCATGCCCGCGAAAGCTGCGCTTATTCGCTGTAGCGGGCCGTAGTCGTATCGGTCTCCCAGATGGTGACGTCCTTCACGCGCACGCGGCCACTGGTCACGCCGCTTAAATGCGCGTTGGTCTGATCGTAAAAATACTTGGCAATGTTCTCGGCCGACGGATTCACGATAGTGAATGGTTCCAGTTCGTTCATCATCTGGTGGTCGAGGTAGTTGATGACCGGGCGCAGGACGTCTTTCAGGTCCTTGAAATCGAGCAGCAGCCCGGCCTGGTCGAGTTGCTCGCCGCTCAGGGTCACGCGCACGCGATAGTTATGGCCGTGCGGACGCTCGCACTTGCCCTTGTAATTGCGCAGGTAGTGTCCGGAAGAAAAAGTATCTTCGACAGTGACTTCGTACATGCTCTCCGGCCGGCAACCGCAAATCGGCGGGGCAGGCCCAACCTTTGATTTTACCGTGTTTTGGGGAAGTCAGCGGCATTCATCCAACTACTCGGAGTGACGGACTAACCGGATCTTCGATTCAATGTCTGATCCACACGTCTAGGGTCGCGGGCGATGAGGGTCAGATAGGCGCGCGTGGGCTGGTCCGGCTCCGCCCGTCCTTGCTCCCAATCGCGGAGCGTGCCCAGAGGAATATGATAACGGGCTGCGAACTCTTGCTGTGTAAGTTCCAGGGCCCGGCGAATGACTTTCGCCTGCGGTGTTCGCTTCATCCGCTTTAGGTCGGCTTCGGTGAGCGGCTGGGCATCGCGGTCCGCTCGCGCCGCCCGCTCAATCGCTTCGGTCGTCATCGGCCGGAGGCGATTAGCTGTTTTGCCGGAAGTAGTCGTCCTGTTCATGTTGCGTTGCTCTCCGAGCAGAAATAATGCGAATGCGCTCGTCGCGTTCCGCATAGGCTACGAAAAGCAGAACTTGACCTTTCGCCATGCCAAGGATGATGAACCGCTGTTCATCATAATCTTCGCGGTCGTCGAGACGCTCGACAGCGAACGGGTCTTTAAACACCGTGGTCGCCAAGTCGAAGCTGACGCCATGACGGCGCCAGTTGCTCTTGGCCTTCGACTCGTCCCACTCGAACGTCAGTTTCATAATACTACGGGATACCAGTAGTTAAAATCTCCGGGGCAGGGCGGGTTCTTCATCGACATGGCCTGCTCCTTCCGTCTTAGTGATAGTCTTCCAATCATGACGGAAATTGGAGCGCTTGAGGCGAAAAATAGGTTGGGATCGCTGCTGGACTGCGTCGAGCAGGGCGAGGAGATTCTCATTACCCGCTATGGCAAAGTTGTAGCGAGGCTCGTTCCCATTGAACACGTCGGTCGGCAACAGGCCGAGGCCGCCGCAAGACGCATCCGAGAACGTGCTCGTAAACTTCACGCCGGGGCCTTTGATTGGAAGAAACTGAAAGCTGATTCGGGCCACTGATTCAACAATCGGGAGTGTTGGCACCATCAACCCGAATCCTTCGCTCCTGCTCGCCCCGCCGCTCGATTGCAATTTCGACGTCGCGCTCTCGTTGAAAGCGGGGGAACTTCTCGCCCCATTCCAGCAGGACGAGATTGCCCGGCTCGGCGAAGAGTTCGTCCAATCCTAAAGTCTGCAACTCGCGCTCGGTTTCGATGCGATATAGATCGACGTGATACAGCGTGACCTCGGGCCCGCGGAATTCATGGATCAGCGTGAATGTGGGGCTGGTGATGTCGTCGCGCTGGGCGGCTTGCAAGCCTTCGGCGATACCTTTGACGAGCGTCGTCTTGCCTGCGCCCAGATCGCCGCGCAAGATGACCATGCGGGCGTTTTTCAAGCGTGGGAGCAAGCTCGCGGCCCAGGGCAATCGTCTCTTCGGCGGAGTGGGTGATGTATTCGCGAGTGGTCATCCCCGGATGCGCACCACGTCTTCGTCCGGCCCACCGCGTCGCACGTCGAAAGGCCTCAGGCAAGGCGCTGAGCAGGTCGGTTGCGGTCAGCGAATGCTCGCCCATGGTTTCGGCTGCGACATCGCCGGCGAGCCCGTGCAGATAGACGGCGGCAACTGCGGCCTGTCCCACATCGTCGGACATCTGGCCGATTACGCCCGCGGTCATGCCGGTCAGAATGTCGCCGGTGCCGCCAGTTGCCATGCCGGGATTGCCGGTGGGATTCACCCAGGCCTGCCCGTCCGGCAGCGCAACGATGGTGTTGTTGCCCTTCAGCACCAGCACGAGATGATGCTCTTGCGCGAAGTTGCGAGCGACGTTCAACCGGTCGGCCTGAATCGCTTTGATCGACAGGCCTGTCAGCCGCGACATCTCGCCCGGATGGGGGGTCAGAACCAACGGTCGTTGACTACCGTCGAGCAACTCGGTCTCACCCTGAAACGCGTTCAGCCCGTCAGCGTCGATCACCATCGGGCACTTCACACGCCGCACCAGTTCGCGCACGAACTCAAACGTTTCCGGCTGGCGGCCGATTCCTGGCCCCACGGCGACGACCGTCATCGTGCTCGCCAACTCGACCACCCGTTCCAGAGCAGTCGTATCGATTCCTCCCGCATTTGTCTCCGGCAGCGGCTCGGTCATCAACTCGGCGGCAAATGACGCCACACTCGACAGCACGCTACGAGGAACCGCGACGGTGCTGAGCCCAGCGCCCGCCCTTAACGCAGCCATTCCCGCCATCGCGGCGGCGCCCGATTTCCCCAGCGACCCACCGACAATCAGCGCGTGCCCGTACATTCCTTTGTTCGAATCCATCGGGCGTGGCGCAAGCAGACGGAGGAAGTCGCGTGGGGTTGTCACCTGCAGATTCAGCGATGAGACGATCGCCTCGTCCGGGCTGCCGATCGGAACCACGACAACCGGCCCGCGCGTGAGCACACCGAAGACATGAGCCGGACGTGGAGCGGTGAATGTCACGATAGCATCAGCGCGCGCGATGCCTTCGCTGGACTGTTGGTGCATCGAGTCGGATTCGGCTCCTGAAGGAATGTCGACCGCCACGACAGGCTTGCCGCTGCGGTTCATCGCTGTAATCGCCTCGGCGTAGAGGCCCTTCACCGGAGGCTTAAATCCTGTACCCAGAATCGCATCAACGATCAGGTCGCAGCTCGCCACTGCGCGCGAAAACTCTACCGTCAGTTGCTGTGAGGTTTCGACCGAAGCCGCACGCAAGTTCTGGAACATGGCAGCGGCATCGCCCTTCAACTCGTCGGGCCGGGCAAACAAAATTACCTCAACGGTACGTCCCGCGTCGTGCAGCTTGCGTGCGACCACAAACCCATCCCCGCCATTATTGCCCTTGCCACACACGACGGTGATGCGCTGCGCTTCGGGATAGCGCCGGAGGATGAAATCCGCCACGCCGGTACCCGCATTCTCCATCAAGGTCAGCGAGGGCACGCCGTACTTCTCTGTCGTGACGCGATCGATTTCGCGCATCTCAGCGGCGGTGGTGATCCTCATTTGCGCTCCGACGCGAGGCGTTCGAGCTGTCGCAGCCCGTGCAAATCACCCATGGCGATCAAGTGATCGCCGGCATGAATCACGGCATCAGGCGGGGGATTGAAGGACATATCCGAGCCCTCCCCTTTGATGGCAAGCACAATAACGCCCATCGCCTGTCGAAGTCGCGACGCTTCCAGTGTCTTGCCAACAATCGATGAGCCGGCTTCGACCAGCACCTCCTCGATCTCGAGCGGGCGTTGCCGGTTCATCGCCGTATCGAAGAAATCCACGACGTGCGGGCGCATGAAAGTCTGCGCTATCCGGTAACCGGCGAAGGTATAGGGAAGCACGACGGAATCGGCGCCGGCGGTAAGCAAGTGCTTCTCGGCATCCTCCTCACTGGCTCGGGCGATAATCTTCAGCTTAGGATTCATCCCGCGCGCGGTCAGGATGACATAGATATTGATGGCGTCGGTCGTGGTGGCAGCCACCAAACCCTTGGCATGTTCGATCCGCACGTGCCGCAAAACGTGCTCGTGGGTGGCATCGCCCATATGCAAGAGCCAGCCCTCATCGCTGTAGTGCTGGAGCTTGGCTTCGTCTGGGTCGACCATGACAAAGGGCACTGGCTTGCGCGCCAATTCACGCGCAACGCTTCGCCCTACGCGTCCTGCTCCGCAGATAATGTAATGCCCTGACAAACGGCCGATGTCGCGCTCCATGCGCCTCCTGCCGACAACCGTGTCGAACTCAAATTCTAGCAACGCCTGCGCTGCGCCGCCGGTGAGCATAAGCAGCAGACCCACGCCCGCAATGATGATGAAGGTATTGAAGAGCCGGCCGACGTGCGATAACGGGTGCAGCTCACCATAACCGATTGTGGTGATCGTGGTGAGGACCATGTAGAAGCCCTCAAACCAGGTCCAGTGCTCGATGTAGTGGAAACCGATGACACCGATCAGAATGAGAGCAAGCAGCGCTAAGAAGACGATTCGCAGATTAGGTAGCGCTCTCACTGTTGCCATTCTGCGGCTTGAATCGCGGCGCGTGCAATCTAAAAGCGCTCACCACGGAGGCACGGAGAACACGGAGGGAATACTGTCGAAAAGACTCGTTGTGTCTGCTCCGTCACAAAAGGATGGGAATTCCGCTTCAGCAGCCTAACGAATTTGTATCCCAGCTCTTCTCCGTGTACTGCGTGCCTCTGTGGTGAAATCGCTTTCTACGCGATGCTCAGGCGCTCGGCGGCGACCTGCTGGCGCGGCAGCGTGAAATAGAAGGTGGCGCCGTGGTTCAGCTCGCTCTCCGCTTTGATAGTTCCGCCATGCGCTCGAACCACGTGCTTGACGATGGCCAAGCCCAGTCCGGTGCCGCCGGCCTCTCGGGAGCGACCCTTGTCAACCCGGTAGAAGCGCTCGAACAGCCGGGGCAGATGCTCGCTGGGAATGCCATCGCCAAAGTCGCGCACAAAAAACTGGACTCCTTCCTCCGTCTCGCAAGCGCCCACGATGATCTTCTTTCCGGATTCACCATACTTCAGTGCGTTCTCTACCAGATTGCCGAAGACCTGGTGAATGGCATCGCGATCAACAAACACCGAAGACGACGCGGTGTTGATCAGCGAAAGCTCCATTCCGCGGCTTTCACACATTTCAATGAAGGTCTGCTGCACGTCTTTCAGTAGATCTTGCGGCAAGGTCATTTCATAGATGAAGTTGCGCTCGCCCGATTCCACCCTGGCCAGCACCAGCAGGTCCTCGGTCAGGCGCGACATACGGGCTGCATTCTTGCGGATGATCTCGACGAAGTCGCGCGGCTGATCGGAAATAAGATTGCCGTCCAGCAGGGTTTCCGCATAGCCCTGAATGGAAGTCAGGGGTGTCCTCAACTCGTGCGACACGTTGGCGATGAAGTCGCGGCGGGTCTTTTCCACTCGCTCGATCTCGGTTTGATCGTGAAGCACAGCCACGGCGCCGCCGCCTGGCATGGGAGCGGCGGTAAGATCGAACACGCGCCCCGAAAAAATCTTCGCTGCACGGGCAAGGGTCACATCGCGCGTGTCTAACGCATGCTGCACGGCGCGCAGAATCTCAGGGTCTCGCGCCGACTGCACCAGCGGGTCGCCCAGGCGTATGCCGCTGGGCAACAAACGTTCCATCCGCTGGTTAGCCCACAAGACTCGGCCGTCTGCCGACACCGCGATTACCGGCTCCTGCATGGAGTTCAGCAGCGTCTCCAGAGTTTGGCGGCTGTTCTCCAGGGCCCGGAACCCGTCCTCCAGCTTGCGCGCCGTCTTGTCGAGCGCGGTGGCCACGTGCGCGATTTCATCCGTAGAGTCTTCCTGGATTCGGGCCGAGAGATCGCCCGCTGCCACGCGCTCGGCAAACTCGGTAATTCGACTGAGCCGTCTTCCCAGTGACTGGGTTGCAAAAAACGCGAATATCATGGCGATCAGGACCGCGACGGCGGAACTCTTGATCAACGCATTGCGTACCTGGCGATCGGCCTGCTGCAGCACGGTTAGGGGATATGCCATGCGTACCGCGCCTCCGGGAACCGGAGTCGCCACATAGAGGAACGGGACGCCCAGCGTGTGACTGGTGCGAATGTCGCTGCCTAACTTACCCTGTAACGCGGCCACGAACTCCGGGCGGGTAGCGTGGTTCTCCATCGCATCGGCGCTGGCCTCCGAGTCGGCCAGCACCAGACCAGTATTCGTGATGACGGTGGCGCGGGCGCCCAGCAGGGCCGCGACTTCGCTGGTTACGTTGCGAATCGAGTCAGGAGGCGTGCTTTTGATACGGGAGGCGAACAGCAAGGTCTTCTGTCGCAGCGAGGTTTCGATTTCGCTGCGCAATGAATCAACCCAGGCTTTCTGAATCAGCACATTCATCGTCAGCGCGCATACGGCGATAATCAGCAACGCCGCAACGAACAGCTTGACGAAGATGCGACTCTTCACAGTTTAGGCACCTCGAAGCGATACCCGGCTCCGCGCACCGTCTTCAGGTAGCGAGGATCATCGGGATTGGCTTCGATCTTCTCACGAATGCGACGCACGTACACGTCCACCGAGCGGGGTGTGACGTAGTGCGTGTCGCGCCACACGGCATCGAGCAACTGATCGCGGGTGAAGACGCGTCCCGGATGGCGTGCCAGGTATTCCAGAAGGCGAAATTCCGTGGCGGTGGTTTGTGTCAATACGCCCCTAACCATCAGCGTCATACCGCCGCTGTCAATCTCGATTTCTCCAGCCTTCACGATAGCCGGAGCCAATGGCCGCTCGAAACGCCGCAGCACGGCGCGGATGCGCGCTACCAGCTCACGTGGGCTGAACGGTTTGGGGATGTAGTCGTCCGCTCCCAACTCGAGCCCGATAACTTTGTCTGACTCGCTGATACGTGCGGTCAAGAAGATGACCGGCACCATGGCGATCGAGCCGGTTTGGCGAATTCGCCGGCACAGTTCCAGGCCATCTCCACCGGGAATCATGATGTCGAGCAGGAAAAGTGATGGCGGCTGTTTTTCGGCCTCGGCCACCACACCGGACGCGGAGGTGAAGGTGCGTACCGCATATCCCGCGCCCTCCAGATGGTGGCGTACCAAACGGGAAATATCGGTGTCATCTTCCACCGCGAAGATTGTCTGTTTCACGGCTGAATTGTAGCTGACGGCGGAATTCTCGTTTTCATGCGTAATCATCTTGCAAATAGAGTATGCAGAACTTGTTACAACATGATGAAACCGGCGTGTACAACCTCGGCAATGTGTATTGCATCGCTTGTTCCAATGCTGCCTCGCTACCGAGAGGCACCTTTGGGGTACGCACATGCAGAAGGTCCTGCAGATATTGATCGCGAGTCCGCCGGCCCGGTGCTGGTTGCGCCGCTTTCTCAAGGCGGGGCGGCGCATAGCCGATAGCTCTTTTGTGCAGCGTTCCACTCTGATCGCCGGCCTTTTACTCGCCACCAGCGGAGCTATGTTGGCTGGCGTAGGGTTCTGGGTTTCGGGTGGTTTCGAGTATCTCTCCGCAACGACCTACGATGTGCCCGCTGGGTTCGACCATGGAAGAACCACACATATCCCCTCTGGCTTGTCGGAAGGTGGCTTTTCGCCAGGTGTGGCAGGTTCGCCGGGTTTGAATGCGGCTTACACAATCCGCAAGAACGTCCCTGAAGTTCGGCTGCAGTTCACGGTGGCCGATGAACACGGCCGGCTCATTCCCGACCTCGCGCTCTCAGACCTGCGTATTCTCGACGATCATCTTCCCGTGGAACACATCAAGCAATTCGAGAAAATGAGCGACCTGCCCCTGCGTGTAGGACTCCTGCTGGATGTGAGCGACTCCATGAAGCGCGCCATGGCGCAGGAGAAGTCGGTCGCGCTGGCATTCCTGCGGCGGGTGGTACGGCCCGGCACCGATCGCGCCTTCGTCATGGCCTTCGGCGACACGGTGCAGATTTTTCAGGATCCGACGAGCGAGGTGGCGGACCTGATTGGAGCTGTGAAGCAGGCCAAAGGGCCAGGCGATTCCACTGATTTCTTCGACGCGGTCTATTCCGGCTGCGTCAACCAGTGGAAGGCAGCGGAAACCACGCCCGTACATCGCGTGATGGTCGTTATCTCCGACGGCGAGGATACCGGCAGCCGCCACGTACTGAATGACGTCATTGCCGCCGCGCAGCGCAGCGAAATCCAGATTTACACGCTAAATATTCATCTGCGAAAGCGGCCTTACTCGGGCGATGGAGTCTTGCAGAAGTTGGCAGACGAAACCGGCGGACGATTCTTCATTGCCAACAACGCTCGCGAGGCTGACGCTATCTTTAGTGAACTGGAGCAGGAGCTGCGCACCCAGTACTACGTCTCATTCCGCCCGCAGGACGAACTACCCGGCTACCACGCGCTGCAAGTCGAAGTGCAGAACCCCAGAAAGCTAATGGTGCATGCGCGGCACGGGTATTATGCGATGAATCAGTAGCCAATCCGTGACCGCCAGTTATCAGCCGCCAGGTGTCCCGAATTGAAACTGTCTCGCTGTTTTCACAAATGCAGCTATCTGCTCCGAGTGAAAGCACTTCCACGGAAAATTACCCGCCCAGCTACAGGTAACGGGCACATTCAAGCCATTGACTGCTCGTTAGCACCCAGCCAGACTGGCAGCGTTCGCCGAAACAATATCTTTCGTCAACAACAAACCAATCACAACGAGACGCCTATTCGTTGCCCAACAATTTCCATCCGAAACGGAAGGAGGCTAGATGAACGCCCATTTGAAGACCATATCACGGAGTCCTAGATCAAGGGCATTTTTCGTTAGTCTATCAACTAGCTCTGTGGCACTCGTGTTCTTCCTTTTGTTTTCAGCTAGTATGCCACCTGTAACCTCAGCCTGGGGGCAAACAATGAGCCAACAGACACAATTCGCACTTATCAACGATCTCGCTCATAAGGCGCAGGGCTCCGATCCCGAAGCTCTTCGTCGGGTCGTCGGTCAGATGGTGTCAGTCGTCGGTGCAAAGGGTCCCTTGCGAGACCTAGCCGAAGAACGAGCACTGCTTGCAGAGTTGAAATACCGAACTGGGCAGCACGAAACAATCTCCGAAAAGAGGATATTTTTAGCGTTCAACCATATCGTGGACCACCTGAGTCTCCCGTCGTACGTACGAACGAGCGCGAATCAAGTCCGAGCCGTGCGGATGGCAATGCTGGTATGCGTTCCGAGCGTTGGAGCGGAGTCGTTCAAAATGAAAGCTGGGGTCATCGATGACCAGATGTCCCCGATGGAAGCGACTCTGGTTCTATCAGTGCTGGTCTCGCAGAAGCTCAACAATCCCGATTTTCAAATGGAACCCGAAGAGTGGGACCGGAAACAGTCGTTGAATGCCGAGCCAACAACAGATGGAAGTACTCAGCACGTGTTGGTCGCCCGCGTTTCCTCACGCCGACAGGAAGTGCTTAAGAGTATCAGCGCTTCCACTTCCACGTTCAGTGCAACCGCACTCGCAGCTTTAGTAAACACCGCGATGGACGAAGCGGGCTTTTAGGAAAGGAACGATAGCATGAAAATCATATGCTTCTTATGTACGATGCTTCTCCTCCTGGGGTTGACTGCATGCGATGAGGACAACGTCCCTCAACAGGGATTTGCAGTACTAACTGAGGAGTCCTCCATCATCATGGGTAACCGTTACACCGGGCCGGTCCCGGGAATCATTGCCATCGGCTCATGGTTGGCCGATTGGGGGGCAGCTTCAGGAAATGTTAAGTATTTCGCGACGCGAAGCTCCTTCCCTCACGGCTTCATCTCGGTTCCCAATGGCAGGACTCCGGCGACCTGGAATTTCTCAGAAAGTAACGGGGACTGCGCTGGCCAAATGGTCGCTCCAAACCTTCTGGTGAGCCCCGGCCAGGAGGTCGAATTGATCTGTTATCAGGTTGATACGCCGCTTTTCTCTGCCAATCCTAATAATTATGACGTGAACGGGGTAAAGGCGCTGAAGATATCGGGACCTGGCATGACTAGCACCTACGGTCCGCCGCTGCTTTCGATTGTCAATAGTGGAGGCACGGTCTCGTTTTACCAAGGGGCCCCGGACAGCTCCGCAACGGATATGAGTTGGGTAATGTTGTCAGCCGACACTCTAATCGCTGTAGATCTTTCTGCCGGGTCATATGGAATAGTAGTGCAGAATGCGCTCGGAGATGGGAGCTACCAACTTGCAGGGGTTGTCCCGTTTACCGTTCGAAATAATTATCCTAATTGCGGGAAAGGCGGCCTATGCCCGCCCTAACCAGTGCATTTCTTTTCGCAACTTCGCTACGCTCTCCAGCGTAACGACGTAAGGCGTGGCACAGGCAAGTGTTCCGACAATCAGACCTTCCAAAGTCCCCCGTCCAACTTTCGTTCCGGTTGAGCGGGGTTCTTATCTAACCGACACCGACCCATCATTACTTCACCGCCCCGCATAGGTCGCCCAGCCGCGCGACAGGTAATCCGTCATGGTAAGTGAGAACATGATGAAGAGGAAAAATATCGAGGCAATCACTGCGGCTATGGTCAGCTTGGGGCTGTAGCGCAGGTGCATGAAGAACAGGACCACCAGCGTGCCTTTGATGGTTGCGATCAGCAGGGCGACTACGATGTTGAAGGCCCCTAGCTCAGCGAACGAGGCAAGAACCGTCGTCAGCGTCAGCACCATGAGCGTGGCCCAGATGCCGACGTAAAGCGACGCAGGTACTACGTGTGTAAATTCGTCGTCGTGTTGTTGTTGCGGCTGCGCCATCGTTGTCCTCGTTAGCTGTGCTTATGGCTGATCAGGTACAAAAGCGGGAAGAGATAAATCCAGACTAAGTCGACAAAGTGCCAGTACAGTCCAACGTTCTCGACTGGGTTGTAATAGATGGGACTGAACGCGCCCCGCGAACCCGCAATTACCAGCCAGGTCACCAGGCCAATTCCAATGATCATGTGGAACGCGTGCAGACCGGTCATCGCCCAGTACAGCCCGAAATAAATCTCAGTGTGCACCGGATCAGTTGCCGGATGTGCCGGATCGCCGGTTTCGAAGTGGAAGTTCGGTCCGGGGAACTCGTGGTGGGTCCAGTGCTCGTGGTACTCGACTCCCTTGATGCCCAGAAAGCCGAAGCCAAACAGAATCGTAATGAGCAGCAGGATAACCATCAGCTTGCGGTTTCCCATCTGTGCCGCTCGGACGCCCATGGCCATTGAGAGCGAGCTGCAAATCAGCACCGCCGTATTGACCGCACCGAGGATGATGTTCATCTTCTGGCTGCCCTCGACGAACGCCTGGTAGTACGCCTGGCGATACACCAGGTACGAGGTGAACAGCCCGCCGAAGAACATGATTTCGGTGAGCAGGAACATCCACATGCCGAAGGTGGCAGTGTCGCGCTGCTGCACCATCGAGGAAAAGTGGTGCTGGAACGAACGCTCAGCAGACCGGATCTCGGAGCTAGTGGCCAACGGTGATCTCCTCTTGCGGCTGGTGCTCGTAGTCGTAAGCCTCCCAGGTCACGACCGGCGTCTCGTCAAAGTTGTGGGTCGGCGGCGGCGATGACGTCATCCACTCCAGGCCCACGGCATTCCAGGGATTCGGCCCCGCATCCTTGCCGTAACGCAGCGACCACAGGAAGTAGATCATCGGCAGGACGTAGCCAACCGCAAGCACCGAGGCTCCCGCGGTCGACAACACGTTCAGCACCTGGAACTCAGGCGGATAGGCATGATAGCGACGCGGCATTCCCATGTAGCCCAGGATGAACTGCGGGAAGAATGTCAGGTTGAAGCCGACGAACACCAGCAGCGCCGACAATTTCGCCGGAGCTTCGGGATACATCTTGCCGGTAATCTTCGGCCACCAGAAGTGCAGTCCGGCCATGTAGGCGAGCACCATGCCGCCCACCATCACATAGTGGAAGTGGGCCACCACAAAGTACGTGTCGGTGACGTGGACATCGATTCCCAGCGACGCCAGAAATACGCCCGTCAGGCCGCCCATGGTGAACAGTCCGATGAAGCCCCAGGCATAGAGCATCGGCGTCTCAAACCGTATCGAGCCCTTGAACATGGTGGCTGTCCAGTTGAACACCTTCACCGCCGACGGAATGGCAACGAAGTAGCTCAGCAGCGAGAACACCAAAGCCGCGTACATCGAAATGCCGGCGACAAACATGTGGTGCGCCCAGACCAGGAAGCCGAGCACCGCAATGGCGATCGACGCCAGCGCGACAAATTCATACCCGAATACGCGTTTGCGCGAGAAGCAGGTGATGACCTCGCTGATGACTCCCATTCCCGGCAGAATCATGATATAGACCGCAGGGTGCGAGTAGAACCAGAACAGGTGCTGAAACAACAGCGGATCGCCCCCCAGCGCCGGGTTGAACACTCCGATGTTGAACAGTCGCTCCAGCGCGACCAGCAGTAGGGTGATGGCAATTACTGGCGTGCCCAGCACCATGATGAGACTGGCAGCGTAGTTGGACCAGCAGAACAGCGGCAGGCGACTCCAGGTGAGTCCGGGTGCGCGCATGCGGTGGATGGTCACGATGAAGTTCAGGCCGGTGAAGATCGACGAGAATCCGACAACAAAGATGCCAAGGGCAACCGTGACGACGTGCGTATTCGAATAGCTGGTGCTGAACGGGGTGTAGAAAGTCCAGCCGGTGTCGACGCCGCCAAACAGAAATCCCCAGAGCGCCATGCAAGCGCCGACCATGTAGATGTACCAGCTCATCAGGTTCAGCCGCGGGAACGCCAGGTCTTTTGCGCCCACCATCAGGGGAATAACGAAGTTTCCGATGACTGCCGGCACCGATGGAATCAGAAAGAAGAACACCATGGTGATACCGTGCATGGTGAACATCTTGTTGTAGGTGTCGGAGGTCAACAGGTCGCCCGCCGGGGTGAGCAGCTCCAGGCGGATCATCATGGCGAAGAATCCGCCGAGCCAGAACATGGCGGTGATTGACATCAGATAGAGCAGCGCAATGCGCTTGTGGTCTGTCGTCAACAGCCACGACTTGATGCCATAGTTCGAGTTCAGGTAATTCTCGCGCTCAACAACGGGTTGTACTGCGGTCGCCATGTCAGACCCTCTTGAAACCTTGCTACTCCCTGTTACCAGTTTCAGAAGCAGAATTCCCATTCTTCGGAACTCCAGCTTCTTGCGTTTGCGATAACGATTTGATGTACGACACCAGCTCTGCCAGCGTCTCTTCCGATACCTGGCCCTGGTACGTCGGCATAATGGGCTTAAAGCCGGCGACAACCTTGACTGCAGGATTCAGGATCGACTCGCGAATATAGTTCTCGTCGGCGATAACGGTGCGTCCGTCATCCAGCGTGACCTGCTTGCCGAAGACGCCTTCCAGGTTTGGACCGCGACCCTGCGTATCAGCGCGGTGGCATGTCGCGCATCCCATCTGCTGGAACACCTGCTGACCGCTCGCAGACAGCGCACCCGCCGAGCCTCCGGAAACCAGCCACGCCTGATACGCCGAAGGATCCATCACGATGACTTCGCCGATCATCCCCGAGTGCTGCGTGCCACAATACTCGGCACAAAACAGGTGATACGTTCCTATCTTCGTGGGATGAAACCACGTGCTCGTGTAACGGCCGGGGAGCACGTCCTGCTTGATACGGAAGGCAGGCACGAAGAAGCTGTGAATTACGTCCTGCGAGCTCATGATCATCTTCACGTCGCGACCGATGGGGACGTGAAGCGTGTTGATTTCGCGCTGGCCAGTCTCATGCTCGAACTTCCACATCCACTGCTTGGCGACGGCGTAGACCTCCATCGCTCCCTTTGGTGGGCGGCCCTCCTGGAAGTAAATCAACGAGCCCCAGGCGAAGAAGATCATGCATATGCCTAGCGGGATCAGCGTCCAGGTCAGTTCCAGCGGAAGAGAGCCTTCAATCTGCTCGGCATGGGGATGGTTCTCGCGCCGGTACTTGACGGCAAAGACGAAGATGGTCGCGAAGATCAGCAAGGTAAAGAATGCCGACACCGCCACCAGAAAGAAGTAGAGTCCGTCCACCTGCCCGGCCAGGGCCGAGGCGCGTTCCGGAAATAACGGGAAGTTCTTCCACATAGTCGATCAGGCCTGTTTCGTTCCCTTGTGCGAGCGATTCTTGTCCAGGCGAATCATGGCGAACACAAAGCCGCCAAGGAGCAGCACAGTCGCCGCTCCTGCCAGACTGAGAACTTTGCTGATGATGGCGTTGTAGCGTCCGGTGTTCGGATCGTAACGGCAGCAATAGATCTCCACCGCATCCACCAGATTGCCAATCTTGTTGCGCGAAGCTTCGATCACACCGAGCCGTATATCTCGGGGTGAATACTCGACCCCGTAGTAATACTGGGCAATCTTGCCGTGTGGCGTCACGATCATGAGCGCGGTCGAGTGAATGTACTGCCCGGTTTTAGGATCGCGGCGGTAACGGAAACCCACCGCCTGCGTTAGCTTGTCGATCTCGGATTTC
Organism: uncultured Acidobacteriaceae bacterium; assembly: GCA_963846795.1. Lineage (GTDB taxonomy): Bacteria > Acidobacteriota > Terriglobia > Terriglobales > Acidobacteriaceae > CAVVDY01. Next base: position 1,121,918 of record CAWJXJ010000002.1, on the reverse strand, counting down.
TGCCCGGTGAGAAAATGCCATCCTTCCCCTGAGGTCTTTGGCTGCAGGTGCTCGTTCATGCGGTCGACATACACCTTCTTCTTGGCCGCGGCATCCTGCGGAGTATCATCCGGATTGAAGCTCACCGTCACCGCTTCGTATTCCTTGCCCGGACTGAACTTCAGCACGGCCAGAGCGCTTGCCTCGCCGACCAGCGCTTCACCGCACAACATGGGGCAGGTGTAGTACACCAGGTTCAGGATCACCGGTTTGCCCGATCCGAAGTACTCTCCCAATTGAACTGTCTTGCCGGTTTCATCCTTGAAGGTGAGATCCAGCGGTATCTGCTGGTCGAGCTTTTGGGTAATACCTACGCCTTCCAACTCTTCGGGCTTGACCTGCGATGCCGGCTGGCTCGCGCCGCGCATAAACGTCGACGGCGGCTGCGCGAGGGCGAATAGGCTCGTGGTGAGAGTGGCTCCGAGGAGCGCGAATTTTGCGAAACTGCGTGCTGCCATTTGACCCTTACTTCCGATTTGTCATCCTGAGGTCGCTGCGGCGACCGAAGGACCTGCTGTTGTGCCGTCCCTCAAGGGACTCACCTTATTACGTTCCTCTATCCCCGTCCTGAAGGACGGGGCTTCCACCTGTCTTCTGTCGTCCCTGAAGGGACTCTCAATCTCTAACTTCCATCCACCCCGCCCTGAAGGACGGGGCTTTCACCTTTCGCCGCTTTGCGGCTGGAACGTGCGCTGCCCAACAGCACGGCAAAGCCACGTTCCCTGCGAACTTCTTCCACCAACACGGCAAGCCGTGCTCTAAAAACCTAGCGCTGCGGAGCGGCCGCTTTAGCCTTCGTCGGCGGTGCCGGCTTCTCGCTCTGCGTCGTTCCTTCGTTCTCGATATTCGGAGCGCTACCAGCGCTCATCGTCGCGTTGAAATCCCGAGGAGGCGTGCCCGGCTTCACCGGCAGGCCGCGCTCGACGATCAGCGCCATGGCCTGGTTAATCGGGATGTGAACGGTTCCCGTGCTGTCCTCAAACGGCTGCTGCGGATAGAGAATCTCGTGCTCCCGCTGCAAGAACTTGCCCATGTCGGCGGCGTCATCGGTCTGCAAACGCGGCGTTGGGAACACCCCTGTGTCGACCGGCGTGGTGTTCTGCAGGTGTGCACCTGGCTGCTTCTCGGGTACGGCCTTCTGCATCTGCACCAGCGGGCTGGGATTTCCCTGCGCGAACAACGTGCTATGCGACAGGAACCGGAACATCCCCCAGATGACCAGCTCGATGAATATTCCTGCCACCAGCAGACCGGCAAGGAACAGAAGTATCCCGCGCGCACTCAGGTCGGTGCGGTCGTAATCGACCGCCGGATTGCGCAACCGCTCGCTATCGTTCGGATTAGTGCTCATGTCTTTGATTTAAGAACAACGGCATTTGCGGATCGTATGCCGGTAACAACGGCCGCTGCCGCAGGTTGTAGAAGAAGTACGCCAGCCACAGACCGCCCAAGCCGATGGGCGCGATGACGTACCAGATACTGAATATCACCACGTGCTTGAAGTTCGGGATAACGTACCAGTAGATGTCAACCAGGCGCATGAACATCAGCAACAAGGCCAGCGGCACCAATCGCCGTCCGGCGCGCTTCAGGTCGCGCGACAGCAACATGGCGAATGGCAGTGCGAAATGGAACAGCACAATCGCCAGGATGATGTATCCCCAATACCCGCGAATGCGCTGCAGGTACCAACTGATTTCGTCCGGCAGGTTGCCCGACCAGATGATGAGCCACTGCGAGAACGAGAAGTAAGCGAACAGCATGACAAAAGCCAGCGTCAGCTTGCCGATGTCGTGGAACTGCATGGGCTTCACGATCTCCGCATATGGTTCATAGCGAGTGACGACCGTGAGCATGATGATGCTGAAACACAAAGCTGCCAGGCCGTCGCCGACCAGGAATATCAGACCGTAGATGGTCGAACCCCAGTGCGGGTCGAGGCACATAACCCAGTCGACAGCGGCAAAGGAAAGAGTCAGCGCTAACAGTACACTGCCGGCGCCGCTGAGCGCCTGAAAACGCGGGTAAACCTCATATCGCTGATCGAGGCGCTTGCTCCAACTGGTCAGTCCAAACGTGAGCAGAAACCAAATTGCGAAATACAGCACATACCGAGCGATCCAATTTGGCGTGTTCAGGTACCAGTGGTTCTCCTTCACTGGTTGCAACATCCAGCCGTACAGATGAGTGCGCAAGAAGAGGATGGGAAAGAACAACACTCCCATCAACGGCAGCACCCTGGCGCCCGCTTCGAGGAAGCGGCGAATCACCAGCCCCCACAAGCCGGCTGAGAGGTACTGCGCCATCAGCAGAGCGAGGCAGCCGAGGCTCAGGCCGGTCCAGAACATGTAGGCGATCAGGTAGCCGCGCAAGAACGTGTCGAGTTGGAGGAAGCCTCCGATGACGCAACCGATCGCGCCCAGCACGCCCACGATGAGCGCGCCACGCTGCCAACCTGCGGCGTCGGCCGGCACCGTGAAGTTCATCTGTTCAACCTGCAAATCTTGTCGGCTCATCGGGACTCCCGTCCTCCAGGCGACACCGCCGCTGCTCCCGGGCTGGCATTGGCCGAGGGCAGGTTGGTGGTCGGGTTATGAGTATCGTAAGGCGGCATGATTTGAACTCCCTGGGGCGGCTGCGTAGCAATCTGCTCGCCCGCGGGAACGTCGGCCTTGGTGGCGTCCTGGCTCAGTTGCAGTGCGCGAATATAAGCGGCAATCGCCCAGCGATCGCGCGCGTCGACCTGCGTGGCATAGTCGGGCATTCTGCCATAGCCGTTGGTCATCACGTCGAAGAAGTGTCCGATGGGAGCCTTACGCAAGCGCTCGATGTGATACGACGGCGGACGCTGATAACCGCGCTGCACGATCATGCCATTGCCATCACCGACTTCAGAGTGACAAGGTGCGCAGTAGATGTTGAAGCGCTGCTGTCCGCGGGCCAGCACTTCAGCCGTCGCCGGAAAGGGCATGAAGTCGCCATCCGTGCTGCCGATCTTGCCGGTCTGGAAATAGGTGTCCTCATCCAATTCGCCCCGAGCCACGGTGCCGGCGATGATCGGGCGCGCCGCACGCTTATCAGCGAAAAAGTTGCTCTGAGCCAGCGGACGATAATACGGCTGCACCTGCATGTCGAGACGGCAACCCGCCAGCGACAGCACGGCCGCACAGGCCAGCAATCCGAAACTGATCACGCGCCCCCTGGCGCCGAAATTGACTTGCCGATTAATGCGGCACCTCCGAAATCGACAGAGGCTTAAGCGTCATTAAGAACTGTTGCGTATTTACCAGGTCGAACTTGGGATCAGCCGCTTCGATACAGATGAAGAAACGATCGCGCGTCACGGCGCCGAAGCGCTCAACATTGAACAGCGGGTGATACGGCATTGGCAGTCCGTTCAAGGCGAACATGCCAAATACGCCCGCCAGTCCGCCGAACAGCACGGTCATTTCGAACGTCGGAACAATGAACGCCGGCCAGGAATCCCAAGGCCGCCCGCCGATGTTCAACGGATAGTCGATTACGTTGATCCAGTACTGCAGCGCGAATGCCGACAACCCGCCCAGGATTGCGCCCAACAACACAATCAACGGCACCCGCGTCTGGTGGAAGCCGATCGCCTCCGCTGCTTCCTCCACCGGATAGGGACTGTAGGCGTCCATCTTGCGATAGCCCGCGTCATGCGCCGCTTTCGCCGCCACTACAAATTCCGTGGGCGTTTCGAATTCCGCCAGCAGGCCGTACAGCGCAGGAGTCATCGCGGCGTGGCTCATTTGCTGACCTCCGCCGGTTCGGCCACCGCTGCCTGTGGCAGCAGCATGCGCATTTCAAACATCGAGATTGCCGGCATGATGCGAATGAACAGGTACATGGCAAAGGCGAAGAAGCCGCACGTCCCGAAGAACGTCATGTAGTCCCACCGCGTCGCAACGTAGTGTCCCCAGGACGATGGCAGGAAGTCGCGGCTCAAGCTGGTAACGACAATCACGAATCGCTCCAGCCACATGCCGATCAGGATATCGAGCGAGATCAGGAACAGCGCCGTAATGTTAGAACGAACCTTGGGGAACCACAGCAACTGCGGGAGCAGGATGTTGCAGATGATCAGCAGCCAGTAAAAAACTGCAAACGGCCCGAACCACCGGTTCTGCAACATGAACTTCTCGTAGGTCGATCCGCTATAAAGTCCGATGAACGTCTCGAAGAAATATCCATACGCCACGATCAACCCGGTGGCGAGCATCACCTTCGCCGAGTTCTGCAGGTGGCGCATGGTGATCATGTCTTCCAGGTGGTAGTACTTGCGAATCGGGATCGCAATCACCAGCACCATGGCGAAGCCCGAGTAAATAGCGCCGGCGACGAAGTAGGGCGGGAAGATAGTCGTATGCCATCCGGGAACAATGGCGATAGCAAAATCGAAGCTCACGACCGTGTGTACTGAGAGCACCAGCGGCGTCGCCAGTCCGGCCAGGATCAGGTAAACCGCTTCGTAGCGCTTCCAGTGACGCGCCGAACCACGCCACCCCAGCGACAGGATTCCGTAGATGCGCTTGGCCCACATCGACTCTGCCTTCTCACGCATGGTGGCGAAATCAGGAACCAAGCCTACAAACCAGAACACGGCCGAGATCGTCGCGTAGGTCGAGACCGCGAAGACGTCCCACACCAGCGGACTGCGGAACTGCGGCCACACGCCCATGCTGTTGGGATACGGGAACAGCCAATACGCCAGCCACGGACGGCCCAAGTGGAGCACCGGGAACATGCCGGCGCAAGCCACCGCGAACAACGTCATAGCTTCGGCGAAGCGGTTGATCGAATTGCGCCAGCTCTGTTTGAGCAGCAACAGGATGGCAGAGATAAGCGTCCCGGCGTGGCCGATACCGATCCACCACACGAAGTTGACGATGGCGAAGCCCCACGCGCTGGGGATCTGGATGCCCCAAATCCCGACGCCGCGGATGAACAGCCAGGTAACGGCCATCAGCAGCATCATGGTGAGGAAGCCGGCCACGGCGACTCCCGCCATCCAGCCATAGCCGATCGGGCGCTTCAGCACCGCGTCGCTGATCTTGTCAGTGACGGTGTCGAAGGTATGTCCCGGGCCTATGACTGGCGGCTCTTCCGGCCACGGATCAAGCAATGCGGTTTTTTCTTCCGGTCCCTGCTGCATTAACTGCGCTCCGACTGCTCAAGTTCAGGATTCGGGTTGCGCACCACCGCAAGGTATGTGGTGCGAGGACGTGTATTCAGATCTTCCAGCAGCCCGTAATTGAGCTGATGCGCCTTCAACTTCGAAACGCGCGAGTTCGGATCGCTCAAGTCGCCGAACACAATCGCATCCGCCGGGCAAGCCTGCTGGCAGGCGGTAATCACTTCGCCGTCGCGAATAGGACGGTTCTCCTTCTCCGCCGCATAACGTCCCTGGCTGATGCGCTGAATGCAGTACGTACACTTCTCCATCACACCGCGGCTGCGCACGCTGACTTCCGGATTGCGCATCAGCTTGTACTGCTCGGTGTCCCAGTCCTGCCAGAGCAGGAAGTTGAAGCGCCGCACCTTGTAAGGACAGTTGTTCGAGCAGTAGCGGGTGCCGACGCAACGGTTGTAGATCATGTCGTTCAGGCCTTCGGTGCTGTGTACCGTCGCGCCCACCGGACAAACCACTTCGCACGGAGCGTTTTCGCACTGCTGGCATGGCACCGGCTGGAAGAAGGTCTTGGGATTTTCCGTGCCGCCTTCGTAATATGCATCCACGCGTATCCAATGCATGATGCGCCCGCGCTTCACCTGCTCCTTGCCGACGACGGGAATGTTGTTCTCCGCCTGGCAAGCAACTACGCAAGTCTTGCAACCCACGCAGGAGTTCATGTCGATCGCCATACCCCAGCGCGCTTCCGTGTACTTGTAGTTCGGATACAGCGTGAACTCGGGCGGAATCGGCTTCTCGGTCTCGTCTTCATGGGCGAAGTTCGGATTGTTGATGAAATCCGCGAGCGTCGCCGCGCGCACCACGTGACGCGACTTCAGGCTCTCGGTGCCCGCAGGAAGATCGGAGTAGTCGATGTACTGGAAGCCCTGCGGATTGGCGAACTCGTACTGCTCGCCGGTCTTGCGAATCTTTCCCGGCGCCATGTACATGCCGTTGCTGAAGCGCAGCTCGTACGCGTTGAAACCCACGCCGTCGCCGACTCGCCCCGCCTTGGTACGCCCATATCCCAGCGAAACCGTAATGCAGTTGTCGGGATGTCCCGGCGTGCGCCAGATGCCGCCCTTCAGCTTGCTGCCCTGAACTTCAATCTCGATAACGTCCTGGGTTTCCAGCTTCAGCTTCTCCGCTGTTGCAACACTCATGAACACCGCGTTGTCCCAGCAGACTTGCGTTGGAGGCTTCGGCGTCTCCTGTAACCAGGCGTTGTTGGCGAAGGTTCCGTCGTAGACCATGGGATCGCGCCGGAAGATCACCTCGATGGCATCGCCCGAGAGTGAGATGGGAGTGCCCGTAGCCGCTTCAGCTTTTGCGGTGACGTTCTTTGCCGTCGCAGCGGTATTGGGAATGAAGCCGTTGTACAGCGCCTTGCGCCAGTCTTCGTCGAAATTCGCGCCGTTCATCTGGCCGCGCCAGTATCGTTGCACGATATCGAAATTTGTATCGGAAGGCTGCCCGGCAATGACGTTGATGAACTCGTATTCGCTGCGCCCGTCGTACAGCGGCGCAATCAGCGGCTGAATCAGGCTGGCCGTTCCGTCGATGGCGCGTGCATCGCCCCACTGCTCCAGATAATGCGTGGCATTGACATGCCAATGGCAGAGCTGGCTCGTTTCATCCTTATAGAGGCTGTGCCCAACCCGCAGTGGAACCTTGTTCATCGCGTCGGCGAAGTGCAGGTCCTGCGGCGCGTCGTAAACCGGATTGGCGCCGACGATCATCAGCAGATCGACGTTGCCGCCGTTCATGTCATTGACCAGTTCTTTCAGAGCGGCCATCTGATCCATTGGCTTGGCTTCGATGGGATCGGTGTAGATGACTGTGTTGCCGACCGCTCCCAGCGCCTGATTCATGGCATGAGCCAGCGCATGAACCGCCGCCGGCTGGTTCTCGCCGGGAATGACCACGGCCGCGCCATGATGCGCTTTCAGGTCTGCGACGACGTTGTCGATGAACTGCTTCTGCGCGCCCCCCGCAGCCTGGCCTCCGCCCATCGCCATGCCGATTCCGGCGGCAATGGCGCGCGCAATCTGTTCCACCTCCGATGCACGCACCGGTAGCGAGTTGTCGGCCTTGCCGCTGGTGTTCGTCGGCGTGCTCTGCACCGAGTAGAAGCGCGACATCTTTTCTTTCAGGTCGGGATTGCGGCGCGAGGCAAACTGCCGCGCATAAAGAAGGAAGCCGGGATAGCCGCTGGAGAGGAAGTCGCCATCCAACGCGAGGATCACATCGGCCTTGTCGAGCTGATAGCGCGCCTCGACGTACTGCCCAAATGCCATCTGCGCGCCGGCGCGCGCGTTGTCGCGCCCCACAGGGTCGTACTGGATCCACTTCGCCTGCGGATACGCCTTCATTACGTCATTCATCTGCGACGCAAATGTCGGCGACGAAACCGTTCGCGTCAGAATGCGCAAACCACTGCCCTGCAACGCCCGCTGCGAATTCAAAGGCCCGAGAATCGCCTGCACGTAAGCATCCCAAGTGCGAAGGTTGCCCTCGTAGGTTATCGTTTGCGATCGATCGGGATCGTACATGTCGAGGATCGACGCCTGCATGAAGACATCGGTGCCACCCTTCGACGCCGGATGCTCTGGATTTCCTTCAATCTTGGTGGGACGCCCTTCGTGGCTCTCGACCAGCACCGGCAGGCCATAACCAGCGAACGGCATGGTGCTGGCGAAGAAGAGCGGCTTGCCAAGCACGAGCTGGTGTGGCTGCCGAACGTAAGGGACGATGGGCTCCAGCGGCTGCTTCACGCAGGCCGACAATCCGGCCAGCGCCATCGAGGCGCTCATCAGCTTCAGGAAGTCGCGACGCGAAGCTCCTTCCGGCCAGACCGAAGCCTGCCGGGGAAATTCGCGGTGCAGCATCTCGAAGAAGCCGTCCGTCTGGGCCAGCTCTTCCAGGCTGCGCCAGTATTGCGGACCGCTCTTGGCGCGCGCCAGCTTGTCCTTAACTTCCGCCAGCTCCAGCTTGCCGGGACATACCGCTTCAGACTTTTGGTTCTCTTTTTCCATTCTTGGGCTGCTTACTTGAACTCGAAACTTTGAAACTCAAAACTCCGCGCTAACGATGACACGTGTTGCAGCTCGTAATGTCCTCTACCGTGCGCACGTGGTACTGCGCCTTGAGCGCCCGGCCCAAGGCAAGCTGATCGGTATACACGCTGCCGTCAGCCAGCTTCACCGGATGCAGCGAACTGGGCTGCTGATAATTCATGTTGAAAACCTGATCTTTGGGCCGCAGCTCTTTCTCCGGCTCGCGATGGCAGCTCAGGCACCACTCCATGCGCATCGACGATTCCTGGTACATCAACGGCATCTTGTTTACCGGGCCGTGGCAGCTATAGCAGCCAACGCCCTTGGCCACGTGAATGCTGTGATTGAAGTACACGTAGTCGGGAAGGTAATTCACCTTGACCCACTCAATCGACTTCCCGGTGCGATAACTCTCGCGAACGGGCTCCAGCATGGGAGCGTTGGTCCAAATCTGCTGGTGGCAGTTCATGCACGTCTTGGTCGGCGGAATGCCCGCGTAGCTCGATGTCTCGACCGAGGTGTGGCAGTAGCGGCAATCGATGCCCAGTCCAGCGTTGTGGTGCTGATGGCTGAACGGCACCGGCTGCACCTGTTCGACTCCCTGCCATGTGGCCCACGGCGAGCGCTGGATCTCAATTCCTCCAAACAACAGCGCCGACACGATCACCACAACGGCAATGATCGACACCCTCGCAAGCGTATTCGCACTACGATGAAAGATTTGTGCCATGTACAGCTTTCCAGTTGTTTTGGATCAAGAAGCCGCAACCCGAAACGGCTCCTTCCGCTTGCAGCACGCTGAAGCGTCTCAGCAGCGAGTGACGCACATCACCCAAGCGTGTGATTATAACAACGCAAGCTCACGGTTATGCAACTCCCCCAGCGCAGTTTGATTGCGGGGATCAATTTTTTTTTGACTATCCCGCGAATCCGTTGCGAATCACAACATTTCGGCAACAAAAACCGTTCAAAAACGAGGCCTAGATACACGAGAGCGCGTTGGATGTCCCCGCTGGTTTGGGCAGAGAATCGTTCAACCCGGCTGCGGAGGATGGCCAACGACACCGAGAGGGAGCAGTGCCGTCCCGCAACCTGAGAACCCCGTCCGCGAAGCGGACAGCATATCTAAGCCCAGCGTTTCACACGCTGGGAAAAACGTACTCACAACCCCGAGTCCCGCCAGGGACGGCATAAAGTTCGTGTCGGGCGAGAACAATTCCTGTCCCACACAGTCGAAATCGCGAAAGTGTCGAACATCCGGCCGGCGTCACAAACTCTGTACCGTTTCTGCGGTAATTTTCGCACCGTAAACTGCCGTCGGTCGGGAGGTTCGCAGCTACTCTCTCTCCAGAATCACCTGTGCCATGGCCAGTTCAGCGGTGTGGGTAAGCGAGAGATGGGCGCGGGTTGCGCCCAGTTTGTCGAAAAACTCGGCTGCCTTTCCGCTGAACACCACAGTCGGACGTCCACCGGGAGCTCGTCTCACCTCGATGTCCTGCCAAGTGACGCCATGATGCCAACCGGTGCCGATCGCTTTCATCCCGGCTTCTTTTGCGGCAAAGCGCGCGGCGTAGCGCTCCGCCTTGTTGGCCTTCGATTCGCAATACGCGATTTCCGCAGGCGTGAACACCCGTTCTGTGAAGCGGCGGCCAAAGCGCTTGATAGATCCCGCTATGCGGGCGACCTCGGCGATGTCAACTCCGGTTCCAACGATCATTTTTTCGGTTCTCGCCGTTCGCCATTCGCTCTTCGCCAGAGCGCTCTTCTGCGAAACGAAACTCTCTTTATTACAAGGACACGGAGCTACAGAGGCGTTCAGCCCGTTTCCCATGCTATGTCTCCTCAGGCTGTTACGGCTACGGCAAAAGTCGAAAAGGCTCTTCTCTGGCGAAACGCGAATAGCGGATTGCGATCCCGCGAAAGTGGTGCGACTAAGGAGCCTAACAGCAAGAGACACAACGGGTTACAGTGCCTGCACTTCCAAGACATCAGCGAAAGTGCTTTCGATTTTGTTCATTCATTGCTATGATGTTGCTGCTCGATTGATCGCAGTTGTTACGCAGCAGTTTCTGCCTTGCAGCTTCCCTGCCTGCTTCACACTCCCGATCCAATTGCAGCTACACCAATTAGAAGGAATAGCATCACCATGGAACAAGGAACAGTAAAGTGGTTCAATGACGCGAAGGGCTACGGCTTCATCAGCCGTCAGAATGGCGAGGACGTTTTCGTCCACTACTCGGCAATTCAGGCGGGCGGTTTCCGCTCCCTGCAGGAAGGGCAAGCCGTTCAGTTCAGCGTGGTTAAAGGACCCAAGGGTTGGCAGGCTGAGAACGTTCAGGCTGTGTAGTCGAGCGTAAGTTCGAAGAAGGCGACCGGAAGATCGGTCGTCTTTCTTTTTGGTTTCGAGATGCCTCACTTCGCTTTAGCCGCCGCACGCGGCCGATCCGCTGCTTCTGACGCGCCCTGTAACGACCCGCGCCGGCCAGGCGCACTGACAAGCGCCGATTGAAACTCCTTGGCTGCCTGCTCGGGATGATTTTGTTCCAGCAGCAAGTCGCCCAACTGCTCGCGGGCAGGGATGATCGGGCCCGGAGTTACCGGAAGCTTCTCGATCGAATCCTCTTCGTCCGCAGCTTCGGCCAACAGAGCTGCGGCGTCCTGTTGCTTCCCTTGGGCCTGAGCCGACCACGCCATCACTTCGCGCTTCATGATCCCGACCTGGGTTGCCCAATACTCATTGCCTGACTCGCGAATGCTGTCTTGTAGTCGCTGAAGTTCCTGAATTGCACCGGTCGCGTCCACGGGATGACCGCTGCGCGCTGAACCTAAGCCTCTCGCCCAAACAGCAATCGCGATCACATGCGGGGGAGCGGACGCCGGTGGTGGAGTGATCTGAGCGGCTTCCGCCCATTGACCCCGCTCAACGACGTAGCGGATTGGCATGGCGGTCGCGGCGTAGCCCACCTTGAACGAACCAACGTTTAAGCCCGGCATGGCTTTAAGTTGCGCGATAACATTCGCCGCATCAGTATCGCGTCCACTTTGCAGGTACGCGTAGACCAGATAGTCCATGGCGTGCAACTGCTCGCCAGTATCGCCCGCCTTGCGCGCCGCCTCACTGGAAGCAATGTTCGAGGCGATGGAATCGTCCCAAAGTCCTAGTCGCGTAAAGATATGGCTTGGCATGTGCAGCGCATGCGGAGCCGAAGGCGCGATTTTTGAGTAAGCCCGTGCGTACGGCAAGCCCCTTTGTGCAAGTTCTGCGTTGTCGTAGGCATGAATCAGATAGTGCGGTATGCCGGGATGATCGGGATATTTCGCATACAGCGGCTCGAGTATCTCCGCCGCCTTCTTCTGCCGAACATGGTTCTTATCAGTAGGAGGCGCGTTGGCCAACAGCGCCAGAGCATAAAAGACCTGTACCTCGACGTCCTTGTTCTGCGAGGCAAGCTCGGCCATCGCCTGTTCATAGTTCAAAGCTCTGGTCGCATAGGGCACCGTGCCCGCATCTTGATACACCACGCCGGCTGCTCGGATAAATCCACGCTCGCGACCCGTCGCCGCTCCGATGCGCTGAGCCTGCTCGATTTCTTGCCGGCCTCGTGGTGCAGCATCACCCGGCATGGGAGGTTCCCAGAGCTGGTGGTAGTACGTCATCGCGATGCCCCAGTGGGCCATAGCGCATTGAGGGTCGCGTTCAGCGACATTCTGGAACGCTTCCCGAGCGGCGTTGTAAGCGAATGAGTGAAGCAGAGCTACAGCGCGGTTAAATTCCTCCTGCACGGCGGGCTTGCACGACACGGGGAAGGATATCCGCCCGAGCTTTTCCGGCGTCGGATGATCGTGCGTCTCCTGCGCGACGACTTGAGAAGCCCAAAGAACTGCAATAGTGATCAACAATCGCGATCCGAAGAGCACCGCTGCCTCCTGGTGCGCGCACAACCTAGTCGGGAAGTTTACCGGATTTTCAGAGCGTGCGCGTCCGGCTGCGGACAGCGGCTTCCTGTCTTGGACGAAAACGCGACTTGCATTCTCCTCATAAGCCTCGCTTTTCGAAGCACCTGCGCTCTCGCTTGATTGGAAGGAGACGTGCTCCACAGTCTGCGAGTTAGTGTTTCTGGAGATGCTTCATGTGGAGTCTGCGGCAAGATCTTAATTTCGCACTGCGCCAGATGCGCAAGAGTCCCGGATTTACTCTGATTGCGGTGTTGACGCTGGCTCTGGGAATCGGCGCCAACACAGCCATCTTCCTCGTCCTGCATGGCACGCTTCGTCTGCCCTTCCCCCACGCTGATCAGCTTGTCGTGGTGCGCAATACCTATCCCGGATCGGAAGACACTCCCGGCTCACTGCCCGATTTTCAGGATTGGCGCAGTCAGGCGAAATCGTTCTCCAACCTGGTCGCGATGTTCCCCAGCCATCTCACTTATCTTGGCAAGCGTGAGCCGGTTCGCATCGCTGCAGCCTATGCCTCCGAGGGTTTCCTGCCAACCTTTGGGCTCTCTCCCGTGTTGGGTCGCGGCTTTTTTGCTGGCGAACATCAGAAGGGCGCCGCCCCGGTTTATGTCTTGAGTGAAGAATTCTGGAAGAACGAGTTCGGCGCCAATCCTGCCGTGTTGGGCACCACCATCACGTTAAACGGACGCGCGGGCACAGTGGTCGGCGTGGTACCGCGAATGGTTCCCAGCTTTCACTTCGAGCCCCAGGTCTGGATGCCGCTCGAAGCCGCACCGCCTTACGACGGACACGGCACAAACTACCTCACCATCGTGGGACGCCTCAAGGACGGCGTCAGCCCTGCCTCTGCGCGGAGCGAGCTGGTCGTTATTCAGGCACAGATCGACAAGCAGTTTCCCGCCAACGCTCATGGCATCAGCGTGCGCTCGCTGGCACAAACCATGTTCGGCGATGTCCGCTCCGTCACCCTGGTTCTGCTAGCGGCAGTGGGATTCATTCTGCTGATCGCGTGTCTCAATCTCGCCAACATGCTGATGGCGCGCGCCACCGATCGACTGCGCGAGTTTGCCATCCGCAACGCTCTCGGCGCCTCCATGCGTCGGCTGTTGCAACAGACCATCACCGAAAGCCTGCTGCTCGCTTTCCTCGGCGGCGCGCTCGGCCTGCTCTGCGCCTTCTCCATCACGCGCCTTCCTCTGGCAGTGTGGCCGAAGTTTTTGCTGCGCCCTGATCAGGTCACGCTGGATGCGACCGTCATTCTGTTCACGGTTGGACTTGCGCTCGTCACCGGATTGTTCTTCGGAATCATCCCTGCGCTTTACGTGCTGCGCGAAAACTTCTTTGCCGCCACCCGCGAAGGCCGCAGCCTCACCGAATCTCGCGAGCAAGGCTTCACCCGTTCGGTGCTGATGGTTTCCGAGATCGCGCTGGCAACTCTACTGGTAGCTGGGGCGCTGAGCATGGCACGCTACTTCACGCAGCTCATGCATACCGATCCGGGCATCAATCCCGACCACGTGCTCAGCATGAACGTCTCGCTCTCTCCCGCGCGTTACGCAACTGGGGACCAGCAGCGGCTGTTCTTTCAGCAACTGGAAGACCGGCTGCGCACGCTGCCCGGCGTCACCGCGGTCGCTGGCTCCTCCGCCGCTCCGTTCAGCGGCGAAGGCCAGACCAGCGACTTCGAGTACCAGGGCCAGCCGGCAAACTCTTCGCGGCAGATGCCCTTCGCAGCCAATTACTTCGTCACTTCCGATTATTTCGAAACTCTGCAAACCCCCATCCTGCAGGGACGCTCTTTCAACCAGCATGACGCGACCGGAGCACCTAAGGTCGCCATCATCAACCGCACCATGGCGGAAGCCCTGTGGCCTGGCCAGAACGCCATCGGAAAGTGGATCAAATCGATCGACGGCAGCCCCCATCAGGTCATTGGCGTTGCCGGTGACGTTCGTGCGTCAGGTGTTTCGCAACCCGTGGGCTTCCAACTGTACCTCAGCGCGCTACAGTATCCCTCGCGCGACATGACGCTGCTGCTGCGCACCAATACCGAGCCGCTCTCCGTCGCTGAGCTCGCCAAACAAACCGTCTACGCAATCGATCCCCAACAGGCAGTGTCGAATGTGGCCTCCGCCGATCAGCTCGCCTCTGACTCGGTCGCCGCGCAGCGTGTTTCTACGGCATTGTCAGGAAGCTTGGGCGGCCTCGCACTACTGCTCGCCAGCATCGGTGTCTATGGCGTGATGGCCTACTCGGTCAGCCGTCGCGAGCGCGAGTTCGGCATCCGCATGGCGATGGGCGCACGGCCCTACGACATCTTGTCGCTGCTGATGCGGCGTTCCGGTCTGCTGGTGTTGCTTGGCGTCGTCGCCGGTGTGGCGCTCACCATCCCGCTCGGTCGCTGGCTGAGCGCATTGCTGGCTGGTTCGCACAACTTCGGCGCACTGACCATCGCGGCATCGGGAATTCTGTTGGCCGCAGTCGCCATGTTCGCGACCTATCTGCCAGCTCGCCGCGCCGCCTCGATTCAGCCGATGACCGCATTGCGCGCGGAATGACTAAATTGAGTGAACCCATCATTCCACACCTGAAAGATGAGTGGGATTCACGCCTTTTTTTGGCCGCAACTCGCTGACCGCTACGGTTCGAGCGCCGCACCCGCCACCACTCCAGTCATCTTCAACTGCTCCATTTTGCTGTTGAAAGCCGGCACCTCCGAGTGCTCAAACTGGTTGAACGCCTGGATCGCTGTCGTGTACTCCGGCTCCAGCATTTGCCGCTGCTCCAGCATGGCAGCCGTCGGCGGATCATCGGAGCCACGCAGGCTGCCGCTCAGAGAGAACAGGTGCTCGCGAATTTTTCCTGGCATCCGCAGAATCGACTCGCCTGCCTGAGGATTGCTGGTGATCTGTCCTTTGACTTGTTTGATCTGCTGCTTGAAGTTCGCAATTGCGGCCTTCACGGCTGCCTCTTCCCGACCGTTCCTGGCCACCGTTTCCAACGCATTTACCTGAGCCGTCATCGCATCCAGCCGGTTCAGGGCAGTGTCTAGTTGCGATACCTGATGCAGGATTCCCTGGGTGAACTGGTAATTCGCTTCCAGGTCGGCCTGCGTAGCCTTCGAGGCCGGATCGTTTACCACCTTGAACTGTTCCTTGGCGGTCACGCCCCCAACGATCATGGTCGCCGTGTATTCGCCTGGAGGAAGCAACGCTCCCGACTGCGGACCTTTGAGTCGCCCCTTGGCGCTCTCCCAGCGTACCGGGCCATCCGCGCGGAGGTCCCAATACATCCGCTGCAGACCAGGTTCGGTGGGTACCCAAGGGACTTCCTTCGGCCCGCCCGGCTCCGCTTCTGCTTTCGCCGGCGTTACCTGTTGCTGGGTCTGCGTCGAAGGCGCTGGGTGCTCGGGCAAAGCTTCGGTCTGTTGCGGTTGCGCCTTCTCCATCGACCTCTCACTTCCAGCAGCCTCTTCCTCGTCAGGCGGCTTCTCACCCGGCTCCAGCGTGTGCGTGCCTTTCATGGTGCGTACCACGTGGCCGTGCGAGTCGGTGATCACCAGTTGCCCCGGCTCATTCACCTTGCGCGACAGGAAATAACTGATCTGCGCCCCGTAGGGTGGATTCTTGCCATAGAATGCGCCGTCGCCTAAACCCTCCGTCTGCGACCACGGCCAGAAGCGGAAAGCCGATGGAACCGGAAACAGGTGGAAATTTCCTTGTTGCATTGCAGACGACTGCTGGAACGGCGTCAGGTCGTCGAGTATCCACACGCCACGCCCGTGCGTCGCAACCACCAGATCGTTCTCTTTCGCCTGATACGCCAGGTCGTACACCGGAGCGTTGGGCAGCCCCAGCCCAAACAGATACCAATGCGCGCCGTCATCCCAACTCACATACAACCCGTTCTCCAGCCCGGCATAGTACATGTGTGGATTGCGAGGGTCGCGGTAGGCCACGTGGGCATACACCTGCGGCAGGTTTCCCGCGATGGAGTGCCAGCTCGCGCCCCAGTCGGTCGTCTGGTATACGTAAGCTTTGAAGTCCCCGTTGTAGTGGCGGTCGACGGCAATCACCGCGTCGCCATCATCATTCGGCGACAGATCGATCGATTCCACTCTCCCCCAGGGTTCGAGGCCCGTGATGTTGGGCGTGACGTCGGTCCAACTCGCGCCACCGTTGCGTGTGTACTGCACCTGGCCGTCGTCGGTGCCGACCCAGAGCACCTTCGCATCCTTGCTTGAGGGCGTGATGCGAATGATGGCGTCGTAAATCTCGGCGCCCGAGTTGTCCTTCATTACCGGCCCGCCGGACGACTGCTGCTTGCTCTTGTCATTCCGGGTCAGGTCCGGACTGATCGGTTTCCACGTGCGCCCGCGGTCCTCGCTCTTGAAGAGCACATTGCCGCCCGCGTAGATTGTCTTCGGCTCCTGCGGCGAAACCGCAAAGCCGCCGTTCCAGGCGAAGCGATACTTTTCCTCGGCTACTCCTCCGCCCACCACGTCGCGTGGATACGGCTCGATATCATGCACCTGCTCGGCCACGCGATCAAAGACCATCAATGCCTGGTTTTGTGTGCTGTTGTAGATGAGGTTCGGATTGTCGGCCGCCTCAATCGCGTACATGCCGTCGCCGCCATTCAGGTCGAACCAGTAACGGTCGGTGATTCCCGAGCGGTCTTTGGTGCGCGAGGGGCCGCACCAGGCGCTGTTGTCCTGCAACCCGCCGCAAACCATATACGGCAACCGGTCATCGCTGCTGACGTGATAGAACTGCGCGATCACCACGTTGTGAATGAAGTCCCAATGCTCTCCGTTATCGCGCGAAAGAGCGATGCCGCCGTCATTGCCTTCGATCATCCGTCGGCCATCGGGATCGATCCAGATGGCATGATGATCGCCATGGATGTGCTGTGCGATGGGCGTGAAGTGGCGTCCGCCATCCTTCGACTCCATCAGTCGATTGGACAGCGCGAAAATGTGCTCCGGGTTGCGCGGGTCCACGGCCAGGCTCGAGAAGTAAAACGGCCGGACGTTCACCTCCTGGTCCCTGCTCACCAGTTGCCAGTGCTCGCCGCCGTCATTCGATCGCCACAGCACTCCTTCGTTCGTGCCGATGGTGGCGTAAACCGTATCGGGCGAACTGGGGGCAACCGCCAGTCCGATGCGCCCGACCGGTCCGCTGGGCAGTCCGTGTCCGCTCAGCCGCTTCCAGGTCTGGCCCTGGTCGGTCGACTTGTAAATCGCATCCTCAGGCCCGCCGCCTGAATAGCTCCAGGGCGTGCGCCGGTAACGGTACGCCGCCGCGTACAGCACTTGCGGATTTTGCGGATTCACCGCCATATCGGCAATGCCGACGCCCGGCCCCAGGTACAAAACCTTCTTCCACGTCGCACCGCCGTCGGTAGTGCGAAACACGCCGCGCTCTTCGTTGTCGGCCCAGGGATTGCCCATCACGGCCACCAGGACGGTATCGGGATGATGAGGATCGATGGCAATGCGGGAGATCTGGAAGCTGTTATCGAGCCCCATATGCTGCCAGTGGTCTCCGCCATCGGTGGACTTGTAAACTCCGTTGCCGAACGACACCTGATTGCGCACATTGGCTTCGCCGGTGCCCGCCCACAAAACTTCCGAGTTCTGCGGATCGACAGCCAGCGCTCCGATGGAAGCTACGCTCTCGTGCTGGAAGAGCGCCTTCCAGGTGATGCCTCCATCGCGGGTGCGAAACACTCCGCCGGCCGCGCTCCCGACGTAGTAAAGGTCGGGATTATTGGGAACGCCCGCCACCGCCGGCACGCGTCCGCCGGAAATCGCTGGGCCGATTTCGCGGAAGCTCACGCTCTTGCGAACCAGCATCGGCAGCCGCGTGCGTCCCTGGTCGTCGGCCTTCTGCGGCCCTGCTTCGGCGGAGACGGGCTCTTGTGTTTGCTGCAGGCCCGAGGCTTGGGCGGAACCCGGCTCACCTGACGCCTGATAGTCCGCTGCCGGGGGACCGTTCGGACCAGGCGGCAATGCTGACGCTGGTCTTGCGGCGCAGAAGATGCTGAGGAGGACTACGAAAATGGGGGCGATAAACAACTGCAGTCTGGCTGACGGTGCCACGGTTTGCTCCTTCCGTGCTGATAAAAACCTACAGGTTAGCACGTGCAACGACGCCAATAGTTGCTGCCGTTAACTTCGCTTTCGCATTTCGATAAGAGTAGCCGGAGAGAGCTCTCGATTTGAACGGCCAGTTTATGCTTTCTGCAACTGTTTCGTTTGCTGAGTCCCACTTCTTCTGCCATCCCCACTTCTCGAACCAGGCAAAGCTTGCCCCCTACCGGAAACGTTCAAGACGGGCTTGATGCACTCAACTTGCATATCTATAGCGCTTCCATAGTTGCCGTATCCTGTTTGAAAGGGCCCGCCTTCAGGCGGGCCGCACAGGTGGACGAAAAACCGGCTTTTAGCCGCTGAGGGCGAGCATTTCCTCAGCGCCTAAAGGCGAAGTCCATGACGTGTTCTGGCGGCACGGCTAAAAGCCGTGCCCTTTCAAAGCCGGGACACAGTAACACTAAAAACCCTCTAAACACCGGCCGCTGCTACACCTTCGTAATAACGCGTCGTGCGCGGCAGCTTCTGCAGGTAGCCAAGCACAAAGAAGAACGTGGTTGCGATGATGCACACCGCCAGCCGCACCTGCGCCAGCGGCAGCGGTTCCAGATGCATAAACTTGCCCATGCGCCATGCACCCCAGTTGATGACCTGTGTGGGCACGACGGTCCAGATAGCGACGTAGAACCACGCTCGCTCCGCGCCTTCGCCAATAGTGCTGCGCCTTGCGCGCGGAATCCAATCCAGCCACGCCGCCGCGACAACTGCCAACGCCAGCGGGTAGTACGCCCAGCGATACAGCTCATGCAGCATCCACTGGCCATTGATGGACGCGATGATCAGGCCAATGAGATTTAGCGCGTACGGAACCAGCAAATCGATCCACGCCGCGGTGTAGCAGACCACGCGATAAGCCAGGTTCGGCTGATGCACTCCGTAGTAGTGGATGTAAGGACGCTGCTCACATCCCGGAATACGTCCCCGGTATCCGCGCCAGATCACAACCGCTACCACTATCCCCAGCCATATCCAGTGACGGAGGTCAGGCCCGTGTGTGTACAAGTCATACGTCAGGGGATAACCGGGCAGCACCCAGAACACCCAGATCCAGATGGGAGTATGCAGAACGCGGTAATAGTTCTTATTCCGTGCGCGGAAAACAGCTTGTTTCATGCGTCTTTTGAGAATAGCGGAGAAGGGCCGCTCTTCGCTATTGACTGTTGGCTGTTATCAGGCGCGGAGCGCCGATGAGCTTCTAGCCCGCGCGTAATTGAACGCTAAGAGCCAAAAGCCAACGGCAAAGAGCGGCCTTCTCCCCCGTCATACACCAACTTCCCGTCCACCAGCCGCGCCTCGGCCATCATCTTGTGCTCGCGCAAAGCATGCTTCTCGTCATCGATATGCAACACCGTGTGGCCGTGTGCCGTCAGGTAGTCGCTGATGAGCATTCGGTGACACTGAAAATACACACGCTCGGCGCACATATAGGCGGTCTTACCCTGCTCAGCGATCTGCAACAGCCGCGCGATGCCCTCGGCAAACTCGCCGGTCATCATGTAGTCGGCGTAGTTGCGAAATGATTCATTACGCAATGCCAGGTTCGGCGAGTCGCTGCGGATCTTCTTCCGACGTCCGCCCAGCTCTTTCATCCACACATAGCGAATACCGTGCCTGGGCAACTCCACTTCCAACGCTTCCCGGTTGAAATGGGGCAATCGCCGCGACATGGGAAATGACCGGACATCGACCAGCGCCGTAATTCCGCGCCCAGTGAGGGCGACTACCAGATCCTCAAACGTTCGCGTTGAATGGCCTACGGTATAAATAGTTGTCATCTGATTTCCATGTAAGTCCTTCACTAGACCGCTCCGAACACCACCAAAGTGCCAGCTAGACCATATATATCAAAGTCACAAAAAAAATCCGCTTAAAACCTTAACTTTGTTCTTTGTCCGAGATATACTTCTCCACGCACCGTTCGACCCGCTCATTTGGCTTGCATTGTGGAGGAGCGAGCGGTCAACGGGTTTCACTCTGTGCGGATTTCGATTTTGGCTGACCCTTTGCAGGTCAGTGTGCGTCTCACGATCGAATTGAACGATAGGAGGAGCGGTATGAAGAAATCCCTTTTCCTGGCTGTGCTTCTGCTCTTTGCAGTGAGCGGTTTCGCAGACACCGTCGTAAACAATTTCAATGGATACAGTGATTACTGGCATCCGTTTGGATATCCCAACACCGCCACGTATGGTGAGCTGTTCACCGCACCCTCGGCCGTGAGCAACCTGTCGAGCTTCTCGTTCTACATGGGCGACCCGGTTCTGGCCGGTAACATCGTGACCGGTGCCTACATCGCCACTTGGAATGGCTCGATGGCGGGAACGCTGCTGTATGACAGCGGCTCGATCAACTACGACAACGTTGGTAACGAAGAGATCACCGTCAACAACGCCAACGTTGCGGTCACCTCGGGCCAGCAGTACGTCATGTTCCTGAGCATCTCCAAGTTCTACGGGCAGTCCTCGGGCGAAGCGTACGTATCGCAGGGTTCAACCAACCAGTATCTGAACGGTTTTGTTTACAACAACAACTCCGGCGACTTCGATTCGCTGTTCACCACCGCGTGGAGCGGACCGCTCTCGCCGGATTGGGCTGTTAACCTCGACTTCACTCCGGAGCCCAGCTCTCTGCTGCTGCTTGGCACGGGCATCCTGGGCGGTATCGGCGTTCTGCGCCGTAAGCTGTTCTAAACTGACAACTGATTCGCACCGCGCCGGAGCCAAAAGCTCCGGCGTTTTTGTTTCGTACAAGAAGCTCACGCGTGTCTCGAACCAGCGCAACTTGTCGTGAAAAACGACCTGCTCGCCATGTATCACGACTAATTCGTTCACCCCCCGGTATTCGCATTTTTCAAAAGCCACGACATTTCTTAGATTTGGCATTGCGTCTCGTACTTTTCGCGCTATAGTTTTGAAGCGTCTGTCTGTGGCGCGTCAGCGATGCGTGGGTGCGTACGCACGCTGCCTTTTCCGCAACTGTGCGGGCCATCACTCTGTTCGCCCTCGACCACGCTTGTGGGCTATAACCGAGTATTTTTCAGGAGGAACGCTAATGAAGAAATCCCTGTTACTGGCTGTGCTTCTGCTCTTCGCGATGAGCGGATTTGCAGACACCGTCGTCAACAATTTCAACGGCTACAGTGATTACTGGAATCCGTTTGGCTATCCCAACACCGCGACATACGGTGAGCTTTTCACCGCACCGTCTGGTATCAACAACCTTTCCAGTTTCTCGTTCTATATGGGCGACACGTTGAGTTCAGGCAACATCATCACCGGCGCTTACATTGCGACCTGGAACGGCTCCATGGCCGGCTCGTTGCTGTACTCCAGCCCCCAGATCAACTACGACAACCTCGGTAACGAACAGATCACGGTCAACGGCGCCAACGTTGGGGTCACCTCGGGCCAGCAGTACGTGATGTTCCTCAGCATCTCCCAGTACTACGGGCAGTCTTCAGGCACCTCTTACGTATCCCAGGGTGGAACCAACCAGTACCTGAATGGCTTCGTTTACAACAACAACTCCGGCGATTTCAACTCGCTGTTCACCACCGCGTGGAGCGGACCGCTCTCCCCGGATTGGGCCGTCAACCTCGACTTCACTCCGGAGCCCAGCTCTCTGCTGCTGCTTGGCACGGGCATCCTGGGCGGCATCGGCGTTCTGCGCCGTAAGCTGTTCTAAACTGACAACTGATTCGCACCGCGCCGGAGCCAAAAGCTCCGGCGTTTTTGCGTTTTCAGTCCGATAGACCTTTCTGGTAGGTTATGAGCGACCGCCAATCAACAGGTGAATTGCGAATGCGAGAAGTACCGATCTCTCAATTCAAGGCAAAGTGTTCAAGTTTCTTGACAGCAGTCTCAGCAACGAAGAAGCCTTTGTGCATAACTCGCTTTGGAGATCCGATTGCCGTTGTCCTTCCGGCTGCCCAGGTGCAGCCCCGGGCTGACTGGATTGGTTGCAGGAAAGGTTCCATGCAGATCTTGGGCGATATCGTTTCGCCGGCGACCGATGCAGACGAGTGGGAGGTACTAGAGGATTAGCTTTCCCCTATCCCCTCCAGCGCCGCACCAATCACCTCTTGCTCTTCCAAGGTCACCGTTCGCAGATCGATCAGCACCCTTCCCTCTTCCACACGCGCGATGATCGGCGTCGCCCATCGCCGTAGTTTTTCGCAGATTGCATCGGCGTTCATCGTTCGGCTGGAAACCGCCAGGACATACGTCGGTAACGTTGAACCCGGCGCCGCGCCTCCGCCCAGCACTGAACGCGACTCGATGACCTCGATATTTAACTGTGGGCAGGTGATGTGCAGCTTGCGCATCAGGTGTTCGGCGCGGCTGCGCAGCTCTTCTTCGCTCACGCGCATCATGCGCAGCGCGGGAATGGAGTCGTAGTCTTCACGAAGGTATGCCAGCAGCGTGGCTTCCAGCGCGGCATAAAACATCTTGTCCACGCGCACGGCGCGGAACAGCGGGTTGGAGCGGATTTTCGCCACCAGATCGCGGCTGCCGCTGATCAGTCCCGCCTGCGGGCCACCCAGTAATTTGTCCCCGCTATAAGTGATGACGTCTACGCCGGCGCGCACACTGGCCAGAATTGTCGGCTCGCCGCGTACGCCCACCTCGCGCAGATCGAACAAGTCCCCGCTGCCCAGGTCTTCCATCACGGGAATGCCGTGCTTGCGTCCCAACGCCACCAGTTCTTCTAACGACGGCTGCTCGGCGAATCCCACAATCTGAAAATTCGAGCGATGCACCCGCAAAAGCAGCTTTGCCTTCTCGGTGATTGCAATCTCATAGTCCGCAATCCGCGTGCGATTCGTCGTACCAACTTCGCGCAGGATGGCGCCCGACTTCGCCATCACATCAGGAATACGAAACGACCCGCCGATCTCCACCAGTTCGCCGCGCGAGACAATCACCTCGCCACCTTCCGCCAGTGCATTCAGTGACAGCAGTACCGCGGCGGCGTTGTTGTTGACCACGATGGTCGACACTTCACGCTCCGGCGTGTGTAGCAGTCGCGCGAACAGGCGATCGATATGCGAGTCGCGCTTGCCCCGTTCGCCGGTTTCCAAATCGAATTCGAGATTGGAGTAGCCGCCCGCGATTTCTGCCGCGTGGCGCAGCGCTTCATGGCTCAGCGGCGCGCGACCAAGGTTAGTGTGCAGAATGACGCCCGTCGCATTGATCACCGGGCGCAGCGAGTACCCGAGCGACTCGCTCAATCGCTGCTCTATGAGTGATGGCAGAGCTTCGATCGCCGCCGCTGTTCCACGCTCGTCCAGACGATCAGCCGCTATCGCCTGCCGAATCTGGTCGAGCGTTCTTCGCGCAGCATCGGTAACCGCCGCATGACCGTAGCGCGCGAGGCTTGACTGAACAGCCGCAAGATGAAGGGATTCATCCACCGAAGGCAGCAGGCGATAAAGCTCGGATTTCACTGACGCGCTCACCTTCGCTAGTTTGCGGATTCACGAGCGGATGCGCAAGAGAGATGTTCTAGCGCATGAGACGCCGCAGAAGCATAACTGCGACCAGCCCGCCGACGCACGCCTTCACCATGTCCACGGGATCGATAAAGCGTATAAAGCGCACGCCCGCGTCGGTGATCTCCAGCGCTCCCGCCGGTTTGGCTTTCACCATGCCGCCGCCGCCACCTCCACCGGCAGCCAGCGGTCGATTGACCGCGCCGCCTTCCTGTTCGCCGCCGCCATAACCTCCACCGAGCCGATACTGTACCCGCGCGACAGGAATTACGGTCCTTCCGCCTCGCTCAACCGGTTCGCCAAAAACCTGCTTCACACTCGCCGAAGTGGCGAGTCTCTCTGCCATCGATTGCAAAATCTCTTGCGCCTGATTCATGAGTACCCTCGATTGGGAATCACTGCAATGCTGCCTCTTCGCCGCGCGCGGTTCGATCGCGGACGAGACTAGTTGCTAACTGCTAGCTGCTAGTTGCTTTCTTCACCCCACTTCTACTAGCCCATACCGTCGATTCCAGTGGCTGCGCAAGTGCTGCACTGCGCGCGCGATCTCTTCCTTTGTAAGGTTCTCGTTCGGCCCTTCCAGCATGAAGCGTGCTTCATGGCGCGCGGCCTCCAGAATCTCGCGGTCGCGGATCAGGTTGGCCACACGGAAATTCGGCATGCCTGCCTGCGCCGTACCGAAGAACTCGCCTGGCCCGCGTAGTTGCAGATCCAGTTCAGCGATTTCGAAACCGTTTTGCGTGCGCACCATCGCCTGCAATCTCTCTTCGGCCTCAGGAGAAACCTTGCCACCCGTCATCAGGATGCAGTGCGATTTCGCGCTGCCGCGTCCGATGCGCCCGCGCAACTGATGCAGTTGCGACAGCCCAAAGCGCTCGGCGTGTTCAATGACCATTACGCTGGCGTTGGCCACATCGACGCCAACTTCGATGACGGTTGTGGACACCAGCACATCGATGTCGCCCTTCTGAAATGCAGCCATGGTCGCGTCTTTCTCGTCGGCCGACATGCGCCCGTGGAGCAATCCGACCCGCAATCCCGCAAGTTCACGCTGGCGCAGTTCGTCGAACATTTTGATGGCAGCCTTCAGTTCGCCTCCCAGCGCGCCCTCATCAATCACGGGATACACAACGTACGCCTGCTGTCCCGCCGCAACCTGTGTGCGCACGAACTGCCAGACTCCTTCCGCGCGGTCGTCGCCCACGCGGCTAGTCTTGATCGGCGAGCGTCCTGGCGGAAGTTCATCCAGCACGCTGGTTTCGAGATCACCGTAGAGCGTCAGGGCCAGGGTGCGCGGGATCGGAGTGGCCGTCATCACCAGCACGTCAGGCTCGGCCTCCCCGGCCTTTTTCATCAGCCTGAAGCGCTGCATCACGCCGAAGCGGTGCTGCTCATCGACGATCACCAGCCCCAGCTTGTCAAACTCGACCGACTCCTGAATCAGAGCGTGCGTGCCGATCACAAGTTGCGCGTTGCCTTGCGCGATATGACGCCGCGTCTGCTTCTTGCGTGCCGACTCCTGCGAGCCCGTCAGCAGCACGATGCGATATCCCGCCGGCTCAAGAATGCGGCGCGCCGAAAGATAGTGCTGCGTGGCAAGAATCTCGGTGGGCGCCATCAGCGCGACCTGGTAGCCGTTTTCGATGGCGATAACCGCCGCTTCCAGCGCGACGATGGTCTTGCCCGAGCCAACATCGCCCTGCAACAGGCGACGCATCGGCGAAGGCTGCTTCATGTCATCGACGATTTCCTTCAGCACTCGAAACTGCGCCTTGGTGGGGCGAAACGGCAGGATCTTCCGCACGGCTGCGCGGATGTCCTCGTTCGTTTCAAACGCAATGCCCGCCTGTGCGCGCATTTTGCGCCGCTTCAGTTCCAAACCGAGTTCCAGAAAGAACAGCTCTTCGAAGATCAGCCGCAGCAGCGCCGGCGTGCGCGCCTCCTGCAATTTCGTCAGGCTCTCACCCACTTCGGGCCAATGCGCATGCTGGAACGCACGCCGCCGGTCGATGAGGCTCATGCGGCCACGCACGATGGGGGGAATCGCATCCGGAATGTCGGGCTGAAGTTGCTCGAGCATTCCGTGGATGACGCGCCGAAACCAGCGCGCCGTCAGCTTGCCCTTGCCCGCCGCCTCGTAGATAGGAACGATGCGACCGACCTCCAGCGTCTTCCACCTGTCTTCCGCACCATGGGTTTCCGCCGCGCTGGGGTCGTGCAAAATTTCGAGCTGCGGCTGCAGGATCTGCAATCGCATGCGGCCGTAGTCGCTCTGCTCGACTTTTCCATAGAGAGCGACTGTCATACCCGCGCTGAATTTGTCTTTGAGATAGGCAGCGTTGAACCACACGCATTTCAGCGTGTCGCGTCCCTGGCCAACCGTCATCTCGAACAGCGGCATGCGCTTGGTGCGAAACAGGCCAAACGTCCGCACTTCGGCGACGATGCTGGCCATCTCGCCGGCACGCAGCTCGTTAATGCCGCGCGGATTCAGCCGGTCTTCATAGCGAAACGGCAGGTAATAGAGCAGGTCTTCGACCGTCGTGATGCCCTTTTCCAGCAGGATCTCGGCAATCCTCGGCCCGATGCCCTTGACGTACTGAACGTTGGTGGAGAGGTCGAGCAAAGAGCATGGTAAATCAGTCGAAAGCCGCCGTTCGCCTTTCGCTATTCGCCTTTGGCCAGAATCTGCGGCCGGCTTATCTGGCGAATAGCGAAGAGCGAACGGCGAAAAGCGAAGAGTGGCAGCTTGCATTACACTTCAAGGTGGCCCGCCGCCTGCTCAAGCAACTTGTCGCCATCCTGATCGGCAATGCGCTCTACTTCTTGCTGCTGATGCCGCATTTGCCGGCGCAAGCGCAGCACCGTCCCGACAAGCTCGACCTTGGACTGCTGGTGGATTTCTGGATTTGCGTCGTGGTGTACGGGCTGATGGAGCTAATCGCGCGCAACCGGCGTAACAACTCACGCCGGCCGAGTGGCTGAAGCAGACTCAGCCAAGAGTTTCGTGAGAATATCTGGCCAAAAGCCAATAGCTAAAAGCCAATTTACTTAGGCGTAATCATCCAAATAATGCTGGTGTCGCAGCCGGAGCCACAGTGCGCGCTGCCGTAAAGATTGCCGCGCGAATCGAGGTAGAGCGACTCCGGATACTCGCCATCAAGAGCGCCGGTGAAATCATGAAGGCTGGCATACACCCAACCGTTCGCCGACGGCGTAAGTTTGAAGATCGCTCCATCGTTAAACATACCGCCGGCATACCCCACACCATACAGGTTTCCGGCTGTATCGATCGCCAGTCCCTGCAACGATGACGCCTGCCCGGGCTGAGAGTTGTAGAGTACATTGAATGTCCAACCATTCGCCGACCGGCTTAGTTCGAAAACTGTGCCCCCGGAAGCGCCGCCATAGCTTGTTCCGTAGAGATTTCCCGACGCGTCAGCAATCAATCCGCTTACCGGGTGGGCGCCATCGCTGTAATCAAAGCTATGTAGAAGTACCTCGGTGAATGCGTTGTCTTTATTTTCCAGCTCGTAAACCGCCCCGAAATTGTAATCGCCGCCGTTCACGGTTGTTCCATAGAGATTTCCGGCAGCGTCCCGGAGCACGCCCTGGGGCTGCACTCCGTCATCCTGTATTTCGCCGAAGGCATAGAGTTGCGTCTCTTGCCATTTGACCCCGCCTAAAGAGCGCGGCGATAGTCGGAACACCGTTCCCTGGCCCATACCGTTGTTCCCCAAGCCACCGTATTCGGTAATGCCGTACAGGTTTCCGGACTGGTCAAACGTAAGCGGAGTGCTGGAGTATCTTCCGTCGCATCCGGTGTCACAGTTTCCATTCTGAAAGCTGTACAACACTGAGTGCTTCCAGGGTAGCCACCCATTGCACACGGTTTTGCAAAGTGGCGTGAGCCGATAAACCGTGCCGAATCCCCAAAAGCCGCCGTATAACGTGGTTCCATACAGGCCATCGGGGCCGAAAGTGAGTTGGCCGGCTGGGTTGAATCCGTCGGCGACTCCCTGAAAGGTGTAGAGCGTGATCAACACCCACTGTGGACCTTGCCGGTAGAGTTCCAATATCGCACCGCATCCGTCTTCGCATATCTCGTTGTCGCGGTACTCGCCGCTGTTTGCCGTGACTCCATACAAATTGCCTGCTTCATCCGACGTTAGCTGCGACGCGAACCATTCGGTCGGAAGCGTGGATATCACCTGGAAGGTCTGGGCCTGGACGGTAGCCCCCAAGGCAAACACCGCGAAGATAATGCCGACGCCGACGATGATCTGGAACCCACGCGCGGCACCGCTTCCGCCACGGATCGCCATCTTCAGTCTCCTGTCCTGCTTCGAGCTCGACGTGCCGAACCACGCATAAGCGCAGTTGCCCCTCTGGGGGAGAACAGGCTTAATTCAACCGAAGCGCGGAATACCTGGATTCTAAACGACATCGTCGCCCCGGCGGCATGGGCGTGACCTTGGACGCTTTGCAAAAGAGAACGACCCGAGGATCAAGCTCCGGCCGAGGACAAAAATCTACATGGCGGGATCGCAAGAATAACGACCGGAGCCTGTTCGACTCCGGCCGGCTCTACCTACCACGTGAGAAAGTTTGATTACTTGGGGTCTCGTATCGGCGCCGCTGCGGTCGGGCTGACGTTGCGATTCACTGTCGTGGAATTTCCGGCTGCGGTCGACGAAACACCCGCCAGTGGATCTCTGATCGGTGCCGCCGTGGGATCGACATTACGATTTACAGTTGTTCCGCTGGGAGCGATCGTCGTCGTTCTATCGACTTTCGGATCCCTGGCTGGTCCGGCGGTCGGGGAAACATTGCGATTGGTGATCGTCCTGTTGGGTTCCAGGGTGGGTGATACACCGGCGGACCTTCGAGCGCCCAAGTCGATATCCGGTCTTGCAGTAGGGCTCACAGCTCCGCCCGCTCGTCCGCGCTGCGCAACGCTGACCCCGGTCAGCAGTCCCAGCAGCATTCCGAGAATGAGTAGTCTTTTCATATAAACAAAACCTCCTTGTTCACGAGTGTCGCCCGTAGGGTGTTAAGGCAACTCCCTTGCCATCTGTGAGGTAAGAAGAATCAGCTACTTGGAGCGGGCGTCAACGGTCCGCGAGGAAAAATCTACACGGCAAACTTTCATAGCTGCCCGCGTATCAAATACCGCGTATCAGATACAAAGGCCGGAGCAGTTTTCCTGCCCCGGTCAAGCTATTCATTCTTGTTAGCTACTGCGCCAGTGTCTGCTTCGCTGAGACAGCATGCGAAGTACCTGCACCAGTCGTAGCATCTCCGGATGAAACTGCAGCGCCCGAGGTGCCACTGTTCGTCGTGCTGTCGCCCGCCGAAGAGACGGTATTGCCCGTCGCACTCGTAGTGTTGTCCCCGGACTGAGTTCCCGGATTCTTGAGCGTGCCTCCGCCGCCGGAAACACTTCCCGCCGTCGTGAAAGTGGCATCGGCCAGCGAGGCCAGGTTATTCGCGGCATCGCGCGAGTCTAACCGATAGTGATAGGTAGCTCCCGCTGCCAGACCGGTAAGTGTCACACTGTGGGACATGGTTCCCTGTCCCGTGTCGTAAACCGCCGACTGCAACGGATAGTATCCGCTCCCCAGTCCATAGACGATTTGCGAGTTGGCGTTCTCGTAAGTCCTCCAGGTGATAGTTGCACCGTTGCTGGTGAGATTGCCCACGGCAACGTTGGTCTCGATTGGCGGTTCGGTATCGGGATAAGGCCCGTTGTACGGGTTATTGTCCTGCGCTATGGTTGAGGTTGCCTCTCCGGTGCGGTAGCGCACGTAATCGAAACTCCACTTGTAAACCTGGCTAAACTGCTCGCCCGACCAGATGGTGTTGGGCGGATCATCGAGCGTGTGCTGAAAGAGTTCATCCCCATGGCTCAGACTGGCAGCATCGCCTGTCAGGTTCCAGTACCAGGCGTAGGCGGGAGCCACCAGATCGTTCAGGATGATCCAATTATCCGTCGCCGGAATATCCCAGCGGTTGTAGCGTAACGCGTGCGTTGCGGGTACATAATAGTCGCGCCACATCGAATCGAGGGCGCGCTTGACCATGTCCGGCACACGATAGTCAGGATGGCCTTCGGCTACCGTCATATCGTAGTAGTGAATCAGTGTCTCCATCGCCAGCCCGACCATGTAGGGGTGTGACGCACCCATTTGTCCGTTGTAAACAATGTCGAGATGTCCCAGCATCTTGTCGATGGACTTCGCCAGAAGACGATCGCGCTTGCCGGTAATCAACTCGTCCGCAACCCGAACGTCGGCCGCGTACGCCGACTCCCGCAGCGCGTAAGGATCGACCCAGCCACCGTAGTCGGCGCTTCCGTCATTGGTCGCCAGGAAGTGAATTGCGTTCGCGTTGGTGTTGTCTCCCGTCCGCCAGTAGTTCATCAACATGCCGTACGGGAAAATCGAATAGGTGTGCATTTGCGCATTGTTAGCCAGGATCCACTGCCGGTAAGGATCGAGAATGGTCAGCGCGCAGTGGTTCCAGGAAGGATCATTGGTGTAGCTGGCGATCTGCTGATAGACGCGGCCGCCATCGTAAAACCACGCGTCTCCGAACGAATTGAATCCGCTCAGGAAGTTGCCGGCTGCATTCTCACTGTCCCGCGATCCGCTGTAATTGCTGTCACAGAATTTGTGACCGTACTGGAGCATGTTGCTCTCCCAGGTATCTTTGCTGGGATACGACACCGGATAGCTGCTGCGCACGGCAGGGGCTGCTGGCGTGGGCAGAATGTTGAAATAGTAGGTCGTGGGAATCGCCTGGCTATTGTCTTCCAGAGTGACCGTGACCGCATAGAGCCCGGGAACCGTATTGGCCGAAGTGCGCAGCCGCACCGTCATCAAGTGGTATTCCTGGGGCCAGCACAATCCCATTTTCTTGTTGGAGTCGTAGTACTGATCATAGGCGTCGCTATTGTCGGGGTTGTACTCATAGCATTCCATGTGAACGCTGATGGTCTGCGGATTACCGACTTTGGTTGTGCTCATGGCCACGGCCTTCACCACGCCATCGGTGCCATTGTTGTAGCCAGTCACAGTGTGTATGTAGATGCTGGGACGAGCGCCCGCCACTTGCGCAATCTTCATCCCGAAATAGAGGTCTGAGCCCGCATATACATCCGTCGGACCATAGGTGTAAACCACGAAGTCCGATTTTGCATTCGGGTCCGGCGCCGTTGTTTGTAAAGGCAGCAGGTACGTGGTTGGATCTCCGGTGCCACCGTTGTAGGGACCGGGCGAAGTCGATATCACGTTGTTTACGTCAACCGATACGACGTAAAAGTAGTAGGTGCCCTGTTGTAGCGACGAATCGTAGGACATGAGCCGGTCAACCGTGACTACGTGGTGGTTTACCAGTCTCGGATCGGAGGCAGTTGGGATTCGACGCTCGCCGGAATAGTTCGTATCGCGAGCCAGGATAACCTGGGATGAGCTGGGATGAACTGTGTCCCAGGCAATATCGACTGTAGTCGGTGTCTGGTTTTGCACCGTGATGTTATAGATTTCATTCGAATATCCGGTGCTGGCCCAGGCAGAGATTGCGACGAGTAGCGTAATTGCAATAGCTGAACCAACTAGAAACTTGATGAAGCTACCTACATAATGGCAGCTTCGATGAGGAAAATTGCTATCAGGACAACACAACATGCCGAGCTCCTTGTATAAGGCACGGACCGACACTCGGAGGCGGATGCTTCTGACTTGCCGCTGTACAGAAAGTGCTCGGTCACCGCTCAGCTCGCTGTTGTTCCAAGCTACTGATGCGCTCGCACGGGGATGCACAGCGCGTCATGCCAACCTTGGAGACATCGCTTGCGCGCTTGCCTCTTCGGTTCGCCTATTCGCAGCCTCTTAGGCCGGAGTCCATCGCTGCAAATTGCAGCCATGAGCTTCATCGGCACAGGAAGCTTCCAAAATCAGCTTGTTAGGAATTTCTAATGAAGGCAGTGAAAAAACAGCTTCGAGCTATGCGGTTCGCGGTCCCGATCCATGGGACTCCGAGGGTCGAACCTTGTAGGCTTACCAGCCTCACCACGGTCGTGATGGGCCAGACCACAGAAAACAAAAAAGCCAGATAGGCTAGCGGCCTACCTGGCTTTACTCTACTAACTACAGTATATCAGATTTTGCAGGATTTCTTTACTGTTTTACTAACTTTATATTTCCTACTCTAGCTTTAGCTTAGAAGGATTTGCGACACCTTCGAGCCATTGACAAGCTATTTCCCAAATCGGGAATACCCAGGGTCAATACCGACTAGAAACCAAACTGCCGGCGCAGAACCCCCGCCAACCCCAGAACGCCCGATCCCATCAGCACCAGCGAGCCCGGCTCAGGAACTTCGTAATCGACCGAGGCATAAGTTATGAACTGATTCGGCGTCTCCGAGTCGGAGGTGTAATCGCGCTCAATGTCGATCTCAAATGTGTGCTGCCCTGCACCCAGGGCCACGTTAACACTGAGGTTTCCACTGATGGTCTGACCTGGGTAAATGCCGCCCACGTCGTAATTACCCAATAGCTGCCCATCCAGTAGAAGAACAAAACGACCACCGTCCGCGTTCCAGTCGTTCGGTCCGCCCGTAGCTGCATAGTCGAAGCTCAGGGTCTCGACTCCAAGTCCGGTGGTGAAAATCTGCGACACCGTTGCACCTTGGGGACCGCAACAAAAGTCGGTTTCTCCCACGTTACCTTCCCAGGCATTAATGCTGTTATTCAAAGGCCATGAAGCCACGACCGGAAATCCAACGCCGGCAGTTCCGTAGGGAGTAGTACCGAGCGTCCAACCGGTAAAATCGCCAGTCTGGAAGCTTCCATTTTGCAGCAGTTCGGTGGCGCTGGCGTGTGCCACAGTCAATGCGAAGAGAGCGAGCAACATGATGAACGCGGGACGTCTCATTGGTTTCCTCCAAAGTGTGCATGCAAACTGAAAGAGCTTGGATAGGGAGCAGAAAAACCAAGCAATTTGCCAACACCATTCTGCCAGATTGTATGTTGAAGGGGCATGAAAATCGGAGTGGACTGGCTAGAGTTTCGCCGGATTCTGGCCGACACCGTGGATCCAGAAACAACGTCTTCGATAGTGTCTCGAATGCTTCGCGAGTTTCCAGTCGCAGCTCAAACCAAGAAAAGGGCGGCCTCTGTCAGGCCGCCTTCATAGTTAAGAAACTTACGAACTGACTAGAAGCCGATCTTGCGGCGCAGAACGCCGGCCAGACCCAGAACGCCCGTTCCCATCAGGATCAGCGACCCCGGCTCAGGCGTGCCTTCCACATCGATACCGGTGACGTACTGCAGAGGCGTCAGATCCGAAACCGAGATGTAGCGGCGAGTGATGTCGATCTCCAGGGTGTTGGTTCCGTTGTTGAGGTTCGCGTTCGCGGTGAGAACCCCATTCAGGAGATCGCCCTGGTTGATGCTGTTGGTGTCGTACTGGGCGATCTGGACACCATTCAGAATCATCGTGAACTCGCCGCCATCGGCGTTCCCGGCGAATGGAGCAGAGGCTGCCCAATCCATAGATATGGTCGCAGCGCCCGTACCGATAAAGCTCTGGGTCAGAGTTGCGCCCTGCTGGGTGCCGTCGAAACTTACTTCGCCGACTTCACCTTCCCAGGCATTCGCTCCGCCCAACGGCCATGCCGTGACAACGGGGAAACCCGCGCCGGCAGTTCCGTTGGATGTGGTTCCGAGCGTCCAACCGGTGAAATCGCCGGACTGGAAGCTTCCATTGACGATCAGATTGCTTGCGCCTGCCTGCGCCGCAACCAGGGCGAGCAAGGCAAGCAACGCAAGGGGCATGTAACGTTTCACTAGTTTCCTCCTTAAAGCACACAACCACGATAAGTGGATCACGCACGATCCACTTTTCGTAGGCAAGCAGTCTATTCCCAAATAGGGAATTTGTGGAAGAAATCTCGAAAAAAATTTGCGGGACTCATTGGAGTTAGGGATGGCACGTCTGGGCTATTGCCAATCGGCACGTAAGTTAGGAAACTTATCCCGCTTTGCCAGCTCATCCCGGCAAGGCCGCGATTTCATTCAGTTGGAGAACGGACACGCTCCGCCAACCAAAGTCTCACACGCGTTTTTTCGCAATTCTGCCCCGGTTAATTAGCGCCGTGCTGGCGGTGGCTATGCTGTCCGCGTTCACCAGCTATGCCGCCGCGCAGGGGCAAAAGGGTATGCAGCTGCTCGCTCCAGGTGTCGGATGGGTGGCCAGCGGTAGCCCGATACTCTGGACGACCGACAACGGTGGGCAGTGGAAGAACATTACTCTGCCCGGTAAATCCCTGGGTGTAGTCTCTATCTTCTTCCTCGATAGGTCGACGGGGTGGGTATTGTTACAGGCACCAGATGTTGAGGAACCGGGGTCATCGCTGCCATGGGAACCAAAGTTCGAACTGGCACATACCAAAGATTCCGGCGCCACATGGTCTTTGACGCAGCTTGAGTTGGGGGTGAACCCGCAGGAGTATCTCCTTGTGCCGCAAGGCTTCATCCAGTTCACGGACGCTACTCACGGCTGGATGAACCTGACTGTCCAGAGCGGCGCGGCATTTCATGCAGCGATCCTTTTCCGAACAGTGGACGGCGGCAAGAACTGGATCTGGGTTGGAGCCCCGGGAACCAGCGGTCCGGTTCGCTTCATCGATCAACAGAATGGATGGGTGGCCAGCGAGATGGATTACAAACTCTGGGCCACTCACGATGGCGCCAAAACGTGGACCGAGGTGTCCCTCAGGCCACCCTCAGAAGTACTTCCCGCGGAAACTGTCGTTTACCAGCTACCGGTTTTCACCGACAATGTGCACGGAGCGCTCACCGTGAGCTTTTCCGCATCGCCGAATGACCTCGACGCTCACGCAAAGGGATCACGGGTGGCACTCTTTGTCACTGCCGATGCGGGGAAGAACTGGAAGTTCGACGGAGTGCTCTCACGCCTGCAAGGCAGCCATGCGACTGTGCACTCAGCCGTCGCCGGTTCCTGCCTGACATCAGCAGAGGAGGGAAGCGGAGACATTCTCACACTAAAACAACTCTCCTTGAACGACAAGCACAGTTCGACGTCCGCCAACGCTACTGTCGTCAAGGCTACGGTCAGTGAAAACGGAGGCATTGATGCCGTCAGCTTTGCCAGTGCTCGGGAGGGCTGGGTTCTTATGTCTCCGAGCCATTGCTCGCCCGGCGATGAGACACCGCACTGCATACCGCAACTGCTTTCCACGACCGACGGCGGAAACAGTTGGATCAACATTGCCCCGTGGAAGGGCGATGGCAAACCCCTGATCCCCGCCGGCAAACCCATACACACGACGACTTGGCGACCTGCGGGGGATGTGCGGCAACCGTCTGTTAAGAGGTGAGTAAGCATCCCGCCTTTATTGGCTCGGCTAACGAACGGTCGCACCCACAATAAAAAAGGCGGCCATTTTCAGGCCGCCTTATAGATCCAAAAGCTGGTTAACTAGAAGCCGATCTTGCGGCGCAGCACGCCGGCCAGACCCAGAACCCCCGATCCCATCAGGATCAGTGAGCCCGGCTCCGGAACCGCGTCCACATCGACGCCGGTCACATACTGGTACGGCGTGTTCTGGAATGCCGTTGTGTACATACGAGTGACATCGATCTCTAAGGTGTGGGTGCCGGCGCTCAGGTTCACATTGGCGCTGAGGGTACCGTTGATGAGCTGGTCCGCAGTGATCTCACCCACGTCAATACTGTTCAGAGTCGTGCCATCCAGTATCAGAGTGAAGTCGCCGCCATCGGCATTGGTGTGGATCCCGTCACCCATGGCTGCATACAGAAAGCTGAGGGTGGCGGCGCCCGCGCCACTGGTGAAGGTCTGCGTCAGGGTTCCACCCTGCTGGGTGCCGGTGGGATTCACGTTGCCAACTTCGCCTTCGGCAGCATTCATGCCACCCAAGGGCCATCCCGTAACAATTGGGAATCCTTGTCCCCATGTTCCACCGGACGTGGTGCCGATTGTCCAGTCGGTGAAGTCACCGCTCTGGAAGTTTCCGTTTTGAATCAGGTTGGTTGCGCCTGCCTGCGCCGCAACAAAGGCGAACAGAGCAAGCAAAACGAGAGGCATGTAGCGCTTCACTTTAGTTTCCTCCTAAGAACGCACACAATCTGCGAGACCCCTCGCACAAGGGGTACTCTCGTCAGAGGCGATCATTGTAAGCTGAATGGCCCCAGGTGCAAAGGTAAAATTTCTTAACGGAAAATTGATTTCGATCCGTCTGACGGCGGCGCGCCCGCTACGTCGGCTGCCTTCGCAGAATTTTTCTGTAATGCTTTGATTTTGAATATGGCTATTGGAAGCTTTCCTGATCACCGTGCAGCCGAGAAAAACTACAATCGAACCCCAGTATGAATCGGCTTAAAGTCCTCACCCACAAAAAGCGCGAGGTCATCGACATCACCGGCCAGGTGCAGGCCGAGCTTCGTCGAGCCCACGCGCAGCAAAGCGGCGTATGCCATTTGCTGGTGCTGCATACAACGGCAGCGCTGACCACCGCCGATCTTGATCCGGGAACCGACCTCGATATGCTTGACGCCTTCGAGGCCATGATGCCGAAGCTGCGCTATCGCCATCCACACGATCCTTCGCACGTGCCGGATCACATCCTGTCGGCGCTGATCGGAACTTCACTCAGCCTGATTGTGGAAGATGGCGCGCTGGTCCTGGGGACTTGGCAGCGCGTGGTGCTGATTGAGCTGGATGGCCCACGTACGCGAGAGATCGCGATCGGCTTTTGCGTCACGGAGTAAGTATCTCCAACACAGCGGTACTCAAAACGGGGCCTTGCAGAGTTTTTCAGCAGCCTGTAAAACCCTGCCCTTTCAAAGCCGCGACACAGCAACACCAAGAACCCACTAATGCCCCAGGAACTTCTCCAGCTTGCCGGCCGCGGTCTCCGCCTGTGCCAGAAATTTCCTCGCCCGATTCGCGTCCTGATACTGCAAGGCATCCTGCGCCTTTTGCAGGCTGTTGTTCATAGTTTGCTGAAGCGCCGCCATATCACCTCTCAGCCCCAGGCCCATCGCTTCCTGCTGACGCCGCAGATTGTCGAGACTTCCATTGATCGCCCCCGAGCGGCTTGCGAGCTGGTCGGCCTGCTTTTCCAACTCGTCCAGCTCTTCCTGGCTGGCGGGCGCAACCCCATTGACGCTGCCGTTGTCATTGGAACCCGGAGCAGTTGCCGCTGCGTCAGCCGAAGCAGGCGGAGCTTGGCCAGGTGTTGCAGCTCCGCCGCGATGCGAAGAGTTTCCCGGCGGACGCCCACTCGAAGCACCGCCTGCTGTACTGGCCGAAGCGGATGACATTGGCGCGGTTCCGGGCGCTGGCGCGGCCGGTGCTGCGGGCATGGCAGGGGAGGCAGGAGCAGATGACGCCGCGCCCGCACTGCTCCCGGCTGAACCGGACTCTGTAGGCTGCGGATTGGTTGTGCCGGGCTTAGGTGTTTCGCTCGCCGGCTGCGAAGCGGAAGACGTGGCTTGAGTTCCGAAATGACGAGGCAGGTACATTGCGGCCACGACGATGACTGCGATGGCCAAAATCGCTCCCAAAACCATGTACGATCCGCGATTCCCCGATCGCGCCGGAGTTGCGGCGGACGACATTGCCGCTGGTTGCGGAGCCGCCGGTGGTGGCTGAGGTGTGGCATACGCCGGGGCAGCAGCCACTGCTACCGCAACTGGCAGCGGGCCAGAGATAGTAGGGGCCGCATCCGCGCCTTGCAACACAGACGTGGCAGACATCGCGGGCGATACCGGCGCCGCCGGCTGGGGCACGGCTGCTGCCGCAGCGGGGGACAGCTTCACCGTCGAGAGAGCGTTGCGCATCGCGGCTGCCGACTGGAAGCGCTGGCTCGGTTCTTTGGCAATCGCCATGAGAATGATGGCGTTAAGCTGCGGCGGCAGCGACGCCTGCAATTCGATGGGCGGCTTTGGCGTCTGCTGCAGGTGGGCCGCCATGATCGAGAAGTCGCTGTCGGCCTGGAATGGCCGTTGCCCGCTGACCATCTCGTACAGCATCACTCCCAGGGAATACAGGTCAGCTCGCGCATCGGCCTTTTCTCCCTTGATCTGCTCCGGAGGCATGTAATAGAGCGAGCCCAGCGTGGTTCCGGTGGCAGTAAGGCCGCGATCGGTTTCGGTCCGCGCTATTCCAAAATCCATCACCTTTACTACGCCATCGGGCGTAAGCATGATGTTCGCAGGCTTGATATCGCGATGGATTATCCCTTGACTATGGGCGTAGGCCAAGGCATCCAGCACCTGATCGGTGTACTTGAGCGCGTCGCCCAGGCTTACCGGTCCGGCCTCTAACCGGGCGGCCAGAGTCGTGCCTTCGACGTACTCCATAACCATGACGAGCTGGTTGTTGAGGGTCAGGGCCGTGCGAAGCGATGCGATGTTGGGATGGCTGAACCCCGCGAGCAGCTTGATCTCCCTCAGGAAGCGCTGCGCCACCTCCTGCCTGCCCGCCAGGTCGGGTAATAGAACCTTCATGGCTTCGACGCGGTCCGAAATCACGTTGCGGACCTTGAACACCTTGCCCATGCCACCGCTGCCCAGCACGCTGAGGATCTCGTAGTCACCAACTCTTCTTGGCTCTTCGTTCATGGCTCAATCTCCCGCTGACCCCTCGTGTCAACAATAAGGAAGGATCAACTTGCCCGGGTATTGAAGGTACGCCACGGAGGAGAAACTTGGCCTCATCCTGTCGCGAACGTCCTTGCAGACGAGATGTTGCCACAGTTCTGAAGAGCAGTCGCTAAGAAACGTCAACCAAAGGCGAAAATCAGCGAAGCGTCCCCAAGTATGGGTAGTGAGTCAGTTTGAATAGGGATGCGTGCCTTTCGCGCGCCGGCGCGAATCGGCACGCCTAGATCCCTCGCTGCGCAAATGAGGCTTGCTCGGGATGACAATCAAACTGACCCACTTCCCAATTATGGGCGAGCTTGAGCGCCGGGGAGATTACAAGACTCGGAATCGGGAAGGCGCAGTCCGCGGCTGTCACCAACCGGGATTTGCCAAATCACAACGGAGTTCTCAACCCGTCTTCGGTCGACGAAAGGAGCGTGAAACCACGGCAAGCCAGGTCGGCCAAGATTGCAGAATCGCGCCTATCGCCCCTCTATAGCTGAATTTAGTGATCGACTACTTCTGAGGCCCAGGGTTTGTGGATTCCTTTATGGAATCGCGGAAACTGCGAATGCCTTCGCCTAATCCTTTACCCAGCTCCGGGAGCTTTTTGGGGCCGAACACCAGCATGGCAATAAAAGCGATCACCAGCAGGTGCATAGGTTGAAACAGTCCGTCAAACATTACAGGTCCTTTCAAGTTAGTACTGCATAGTACTGCACACAGTTGCGGGACTGCGCGAGCAAATCCCGCCCTGTTTATATCAACCCTCTAGTTTACCGGATGTTGCCGTTCATGCCTTGGGGAAAAAACCCTCCGCCACCTTGGTGACCGGCATAGACGATGTTCAACACCTGGGCGGTCGTGCGCGCGATGGCCAGCGCCATGTTGTCCACGCAGAACGGATGGCTCGACGACGGCGGCACGTCCGAGCTATCGACCGCTGGACTATTCACGCCCCAGTACACGCAGGCAAAGCGAACCGAGCCGCTATGTTCGGCCTCGGTAGCCAGGATGCGCGCCGCCGCCTCAAGGTAAGTCTTGTTCGAGATGAGAGGCGCCGCGCCGGCATACGCGCTTACGCCGACATCCTCGAACTGGCGCGAGAGCTTCAGAAAATCGCTGGGATTGGCGAAACCGTATCCCAGCGCATTCAAGTTGATGGCGGGTTTCTTCACCGCGGAGCTGCCCAAGGCGGCGCGCAGAAACTTCACGTGATCGATCTCGTCCACGCGCAGCGCACTGGCGACAAAAGCGAAGGGCGACTTTCCGAAGTTGGGGACCATGTGGCCACCGGTGGTTGGTCCGGTGGTATCCGACTGCGAGATCACGCCGAGTTGCACCAGCGTCGCTCCGTAGGTGGCGACGGCGTAGAACTCGGCCTCGAGATATTCCAGGTTCAGGGCAAAGTTGAGGATGTCGGTATCGGTGATCTGGTTGGTACTGGGGCTGTTGCTCACGCTTTGGGCGAGCGCTTTGGTGGCCATGCCGCCCAGCATTGTGGCTCCGGCAATGCCGGCAGCGGTCAGTCCCATTCCTTTGGTGAAGGAGCGGCGGGTGAATGGTCGGTCGATGATTTCCGAGAGCTGATCCAGCTTACTCATTGGTGCCTCCATGGGGTGAGCGGCGATTAAAGCCCGCTACTGCGCCATGAACGAAACGGCTACCGGTTCAGATTGCAGAAATCAGGAAAAATCGAGAGCTGGTTGCTTCAGGTAGGTAAACATTGCGAGAAGCTGGCCCCGCCACTGGAATTTCTTGGCGAAATCCAGCAACATAGCTAATCTCCTGGGCTGGTTGATCGAAACCTATGGGCTACGGTCTCATGTTCGCCTTTCCTGCGGCACTGCTGATCCTGGCAGTGGTTGCCAATCGTCTGTCGCGGCTCACCCATGTCCCCGACATTGTGGTACTTCTGCTGCTCGGCATCGGACTGGGCCCGGTGACCCATCGCATTAACCCTGACGCCTTCCAGCATGCAATCGGCTGGATGGGGATGCTGGCGCTGATCCTGATTCTGTTTGAAGGCGGGCTTGAGTTGCGGCTCACCGAGGTTCTGCGCAATTTGCCGGGAGCGCTGCTGCTGTCAAGTGTCTGCTTCGCCTTGAGTGCCGCTCTGGTCGCCGCGGTGACGCACCTGCTGCTGCACTTCAACTGGATCGACAGCCTGCTCATCGGCGCGGCCCTGGGTTCCACCAGCGGATCGGTTGTGCTGCCCGCGTTGCAGCAGATCGTCGCGCCCGAACGTCTGAAGGTGACGCTCACCCTGGAGTCGTCGCTGGGCGAGATATTGGCCGTGTTGATGGTCGGCACCCTGGTCACCATCTCCGGCACCGAGTCACTCTTCTCCGGAGTAGTGGTCGGCTTTTCGCACCACGTCTTCGTGGACGTTCTGCTCGGCGCAGGTGCCGGAGTCGCCTGGTGGAAGTTCGGACCGGTGCTCTATGAGCAGTCATTGGGCAACGCACTCAATCTTGGCGTGGTGCTCGGAGTGTTTTCCATCGGACGGCTGGCTGGGGGCAGCGGGCTGCTGGCCGAGTTGATTTTTGGACTGACCCTCGCAAACCTTCCGCGTACGCCTCACATGACCAGAATCGGCGCCCGCATGGTGGCGTTTCACGCCGAGTTCACCTTCCTGGTGCGATCGTTCTTCTTCGTCGCCCTGGGCCTGATGGCGCAGGTCGTCAGCCGCAGCTATGTTTTGCCCATCATTGCAATTCTGGTGGTGCTGATCATCGCACGCATAGGCGCCGTCTATGCCACGCGCTGGAGCATTCGCGGATCGACCTCGGCCGACAACGAGCTGCTCTTTCTGATGCTGCCGCGCGGATTGATCACCGCCGTGCTCGCTTTGCAGATTGTCAGCGCGCGGGGCTCGGCATTCGATTTCCTGCCGGCCATGGCGTTCACGGTCATCATGGTGACCAATATGTTCGTGGTCGTTGCCGCGTTCCGCCAGAAGCCGGCGATACAGACAGAGGCGGCGGATAGCGCGGGTGCGGTTTCAGCGGCGCCAGCCGACAGCGCAATTGCCGGGACCGGAGCGGCGCCGCCATTGCAGCCGAATGCCAGCAGCGCGGCCGCCGGGGAGGGGTAAGCAGATCCCAGGCGGACTACACGATCGCAATTAGGATTCGCGTCAGGGCACGACTTCCAGTCGTGCCGGCAAGCAATCTCAATTCATTTCTCATCCCGAGACGGCTTCAGCCGTCGAGGGACCTGCTGTTTATCGCTGGTTGGAATGGTTATGTCGCCGGCTGAAAGCCGGCTCGGGGACATCTAAAATACGACTTATCGGCACGACTGGAAGTCGTGCCCTGACGCGAATTTTCGCAGAGACAACATCTTCGTAATTTTGTCGGCCGGCCTGTCGAGCGC
The DNA here is from genome assembly GCA_963846795.1 of uncultured Acidobacteriaceae bacterium. Lineage (GTDB taxonomy): Bacteria > Acidobacteriota > Terriglobia > Terriglobales > Acidobacteriaceae > CAVVDY01. Next base: position 1,079,957 of record CAWJXJ010000002.1, on the reverse strand, counting down.
ATGCCCGCAACAAGCGCTCTGCCGTGCAAGATGCTCTACAATTATTCGAGATGCTCTGGCGCGGTTTCCGGCGTGTTTCTTGCTGCTCACCCCCGGGAGCACCAAAATCTAAACCACTTCCCCAGGTATCGGCATCTCAAATAAACGAAACTTCCCCTGCTGCCGTCTATCATTAGGGTTGGCGAGTTTCTCCGTACTTTCATAAACGTGGCAATCAAAATCAAATTACCTGGATTCGGGCAAGCCCGTCCGCAAGAAGGCTGCCGGCGCAGCCCGGCCATCCTCACGCACGACTGCCAAGTCCAGCCACTTCACCCTCGGCGATCCGGTGGTGAAGCTGTTTGTCTCGGGATTCCTCATCGCCGGGCTCATCTTCATGGCGGTGTTCGCCTACTTCTACGTGAAGTACTCGCGCGTGGTGGACCGCCGCATGGCCGGGCCCATCTTCAGCAATGCGGCGACAATCTATGCCCGCCCCAAGACCGTGTCGCTGGGAGAGCCGATCGACGCCGAGGAAATCATCACCAACCTTCGCCGTGCCGGTTACACGGAAGATGGAAAAAACGACGATTCGCCGATAGGCCACTTCCGCATGGTAGGAGGCGGAGTTGAGATTCTCCCCGGACCGCGGTCCGTACACTCCAGTGACGCCGCCGTCATTCGTTTCGAAAAAGGTAAGGTCAGCGCCATCGAGGTCACCGGCCGCGAGGGCGACTCGCACCAGGACTATGAACTGGAACCGGTGATGGTCACCGGCCTCTTTGAGGGCTCAGACCGCACCAAGCAGCAGCTCATCAAGTTCGACGATCTTCCCAAGGACCTGGTCAACGCCATCGTTGCCATCGAAGACCGCCGCTTCTTCCAGCACAGCGGCGTGAACTATTACCGCCTGCTGGAAGCCGGCATCACCGACATCGCGCACGGACACCGCACCCAGGGCGGCTCCACGCTCACCATGCAGCTCTCGCGTGGTTTTTTCCTGACCCCCGAGAAGACCGTGAAGCGCAAGGTCACCGAGATGGTGATCGCGATGGACCTGGAGCAGAAGTTCTCAAAGCAGCAGATCTTCCAGATGTATGCCAACGAGGTGCCGCTCGGGCAGCGCGGCACCTACAGCATCATGGGGGTGGGCGAAGCGGCGCACGCCTACTTCAACAAGGATGTCAAGAACCTGAACCTTCAGGAATGCGCCCTGATCGCCGGCATCATCCAGCGTCCCAGCTATCTTTCTCCGTATCGGCATCCGGAGCGCGCATTGGAACGGCGCAACCTGGTGCTCGACTCCATGGTCGAAACCGGCGCCATCACCCGCGCGCAGGCGGAGGCGGCAAAGGCGAGTCCGCTCAAGCTCGCTCCGCCGAACGTCGAGGCCAGCGACGCTCCATATTTCGTGGATCTGGTAAAGGACCAGCTCTCCAACCAATTCAGCGAAACCGATCTCAACCAGCAGGCACTGCGGATCTACACCACCATCGATCCTGACTTGCAACGCGCGGCTTCCGAGGCGGTTGACGAAGGCATGAAGCTGGTCGATGCGCAGGTCACCAAGATGCGCACCAGGAAGACCAAGGTCGGGGAGGGCAAGAATGCCAAGGTCGAGACCACGGTGCAGAACGGACCGATGCCGCAGGTGGCGCTTATCGCCCTCGATCCGCATACCGGCGAGGTGCTGGCGCTGGTCGGCGGCCGCAACTACGGATTGAGCCAGTTGAACCACGCGATGGCCAAGCGTCCTACCGGCTCCATCTTCAAGCCCTTTGTTTACGCCGCCGCCGTCAGCACAGCCGTCAATGGCGAGAAGATTCCCATGGTATCTTCGGTGGGCGATGGAACTACTACAACTACAACCGATGCCATCTTCACCCCGGCGACGCTGCTCGACGACTCGCAGGTGAGCATCGCGTACGGCGATACAGTTTACGAACCTCACAACTATCACGACACCTTCAAGGGCGAAGTCACCGCCCGCTACGCGCTCGCGATGTCGCTAAACAATGCGACCGTGCGGCTGGCGCAGGAGGTCGGCTTCGACAAAGTCGCCTCGTTGGCCAAGGCGTCCGGCATCAGCAGCGTGCACGCCACGCCCTCCATTGCGCTCGGTTCTTACGATGCCACTCCGCTGGAAATGGCGGGCGCGTATACCGTGTTTGCCAATGGCGGCAAGCGGCTCGCTCCGCAGATGGTGCGCTCGGTTCGCGACAGCAAAGGTAAGGTGCTCGACGAACCCGACTCCGACTCCAAGCAGGTGCTCGATCCGCGCGTGGCTTACGTCCTGACCACCATGATGCAGAGCGTGATCGACAGTGGCACCGGATATCCGGTACGCGCGCGCGGCTTCACCGCTCCGGCTGCGGGCAAAACCGGGACCTCGCACGACGCCTGGTTCGCCGGATACACCAGCAACCTGCTGTGCGTTGTTTGGGTCGGCAACGACGATTACACCGATATCAAGCTTGCCGGCGGCGCGGCGGCTGCGCCCATCTGGGCAGAGTTCATGAAGCGCGCCGTGAAGGTGCCACAGTACTCTGACACCAAAACGTTCACTGCTCCGGAAGGCGTGGTGGTCGAGCAAATCGACAAAGTCACCAACATGCTGGCCACGCCGTCCTGTCCCCAGGACTACACCGTCGCCTTCATCGCCGGTACCGAGCCCAAGCAAACCTGCGAGCAGGCTTTCACCGACAACCGTGGTGTTTTCACCAAGATACTCGGGATCGGCTCGCCGCCGGCGGCACCACCGCCAGCCGATACCAATGGCGTGGTGCAGACCACGACAGCAGCTACTCAGGTGAACAGCCAGCCGGCAGCAACTCAGGCTGCCGAAGCGCCACCGAAAAAGAAAAAAGGCTTCTGGGGAAAGTTGTTCGGCAAAGGCGATAACGACCAGGCACAACAAAATTCTGGCCAACCCGCAAATAAAGGAAACAAAAATCCACCAGAATAGGTCTAATATTGGCAGATGGGGTTGGAGGTCCGAGCATGGGCCGACTTTTCTCTGCACCGAGTATTTGCCGCTGGTTCGTATTCGCGGTCGCCGTAACCATTTCCCTGTTCGCGCTAGCTGCTGATGATTACGATCAGCAAGTCCCCAGCGCTGTGAACAATCCACAAAACGCCATCACACCTTCACCGCCGCTGATACCGCTGGTCGGCTCCAGCGCGCCCGACCTGGAGCATCAGGGCGATTTGCTGCGCGGACAGAAGCGTTATTTCGACGCCATCGACTACTACGAGGCCGCGCTCAAACAAGAGACCACGCCACTGCGCTACAACAAGCTGGGCATGGCTTATCTCTTCCTGCAGCAGTACAAGGATGCGCAGAAGGCCTTCGATCACGCGCTCAGGGAAGACAAGGATTGCGCCGAGGCTTGGAACAATCGTGGCTTCGTTGAGCAGATGAGAAAGAATTACGGCAAGGCGGACAAATACTACGAACACGCCTTGGCCTTGCGCCCCGATGCTCCCACCTTCCATTACAACCTGGCGTCGGTTAACTTCGCACGCCATAAATATCCGCAGGCGGCGCAGGAATATCGCGCGGCCTACATGCTCGATCCCGACATCTTTAATCGGGTATCGCGCATGGGAATCCTGGCGCAGACCAGTTCGCCGGAAGATCGTGCCGCGTTCTCGTTCATGGTCGCGCGTATGTACGCCGAGGCCGGCGATGTCGACCACTCCATCGAGTATCTGCGCAAAGCGATGGAAGAGGGCTATCGCGATATCAAGAAGGTCTACACCGAATCGGATTTCGCGACCCTGCGCACGGATAAACGCTTCACCGAGTTGATGGAGCAAAGGCCGCAGCCGCTGCCGTAGAGATCGACTGGCTTAAAATGGGTGCCCCATTCGGCCTGATTTTGGCCGGGTGGGGATTTTCTTTGCTTCGTGCAAGATGTCGCGTCTGCCTCACAATCGGAAATTCGTCTTCGGATAAAGGCCTGTCGTGCCTACGGCACTCGGGCCTTCTTGGGGATCGCCTACCCCGCCGTGAACGGCGGGGCTTTCACCTTTCGCGGCCTGCGGCCGCTGGTAAATTCGCCCGACCAAGGTGAGCTTCTTCATGAGGTGGCGCTGGCGGGCCGCAATGGAGAAGTCTCGCGAAGCGAGACGAAAGGTGAGAGCCCCGCCCCTCGGGGCGGGGTTGGCGTTTAGAAAAGACCCAAGTGCCGTAGGCACGAAAGGCTTACGCCGCGAAAACTACTCCCTCGTGTACTCCCGTATCAACTCTGCCGCCGCGGGATACTGCTCGATGAGCTTCTCGCGCACTCCACTTTCGTAGTCCGATTGGGAAAACCCCGGCGACATGGTGGTACCCATCAACGCGAATTTTCCTCCTGGCGCCAGATGGCAGCCCATCCAAACATGTCCGCGAACGACGACCTGCGGGCGCGCTCCGCTGGCGAGATCGGTGCCAAGCGTGATCGTCTCGTGGGTGCCGTCGGGCTTGAGCTGCAGCATGATCACGGGATCGCCCAAATAAAAATGGAAGATTTCTGACCCGGGAAGCCGATGCAAGCGCGAGTACGATTCCGGTGTGATCATGAAATAAATCGCGGTCCCGATGGAGTGCATGCCCTGCACGCCTTCGGGCAGGTAGTCGGGGGAAACCATCCAGCGCGAGCGATAGGTCTCGCGGAAGAAGCCGCCTTCCATGCGCAGCGGTTCCAGTTGCAGCAGTTGCTTGATCTCGTCAGCGGTCATGGCAAACAGCGTAACATCGGGGGCGGCTTTTCGCTTTGGATGAAGCCGCCAGCTTGGGGCGTCAGGTATCAGGTGTCAGAAAGCCGAAGCTACCAGCCGCCAGCTCCAAGCCGCCAGCTAAAATTTGTTGATCGTTGGCTATTTGCCGTTGGCATTTAGCTGTCGTTGGCTTTAGCTGGGAGCTGATAGCTGGCGGCTGGCGGCTTCCTTTCCAACGTCCACTCCCGGACAGGCAAGCTCGTCTCCGGGCACGATGCCCGGTCCATTCGCTGTTCGCCGCTATCCGAAGTCGCGTCTCTGCAACACTTACATGAGCCCTTCGAATGGCCAACGACCTGCTTATCTTGTGGATGCCGTTGTAGAAAACTTTCGTCCCGGCACGAAGAATTTTCTAACCATCCGCCGGGCAGCGCGTCAGAACAGCAACGGGGAGGGATTATGGAGCGCAGATACCTTGCGGCGACGATTGCCATGGCAGCGACCTTCGCGCTTTTCTCACACGCCTTCGGCTCCGGATTGCTAAAACGCGTGCCCGATTCGCGCGCAACCTTGATGTCGGAAATGCACTGCGCGGCCCAGACCCTGCGCGCCGAGCTGCTCGAGAAAATGAATCACACGCTGGGTGGTAGCGGCGGCTCTGCCGAAGAGGCGCAGCTTCGGGTTGAATTCAACTTGCCCGCTCCCGCTTTGGCAGCGTTGCCTTCTCGACCCGTCGCGCCGCCCGCGGCACCTGTGGCGCCAGCAGCTCCAGTGACGGCCTCGGCTCATCAGATAGTAGCGTGCCCGTCGCAGCGGCTCATCGCCGACCGGGTATCGAAAGATTTCGAGCGGGCGCAGGCTCGCGCCATGGAGATGCAATCCAAAGCGATGGCAGCTCAGGCGCGCATGCAGTCGAAGGCCTTGGCCGAACAGGCGAAGTTGATGGCGGTGCAGGCCCGGTTGACCTCGCGGGAAATGCAGCGCGAGTTTACCCGCGCGGCGCTGGAACAAGCGCGCGCCAGCATCGCTCAGGCCAAGTCTCATCCCTGCAACGGTGCACGCACAGTGCACGTCAGCTCAAGATCGGACGATCAGGACATCGATGTCAACGTGGACATGGATCAACTCTCGCGCCAAATTGAGGACCAGGTATCGCGTAGCTTGAGGAACAGCGTTCGCAACTTCTGACGTCCGCCTTCAGAATTGCTGCGATTCTACGCATTGACACCTTCGAAGCGAATGCGTGCGGAGATACCCACCAGCTAATTACCGGCTCTCTTGTTGTTGAGAACCCGAGCAAGAGCATCTACCGAATAACCAGAGATTCTCGCTTTAAGCGATCCTCCCGCATAGTGCGCAAATCCACCGCTGCTGGTGGGTATGATGTTTGGCGATGGCCAAAAAACCAGAAAAGATCCAACCGGACAAACCAGATCAGAAGCACTGGTGCGCGTGCGATTGCAAGCTATGCGATTTGGGCGCTCACGAGAATTGCAACAAACCCGAATGCCATATGCCTAAATGGAAGGACATCAGGAGGAGGCCTTCTTGATGTTTTTTTGCGCCCACTGCCGGAACTGAAATTCAAATTCGACAGGCGAATAGATGCCTTTCTGGACGAGAAGAGTGTTCATTGCGTAAACCGTCGCCCTGAAACTCTCCTCGCGAGACAGCACCTCAACGGCGTCGTCAAAGCTGATGAGTTCGTCGGTCAGCGCTTCGGTTTTGTTGCATGGAATCGTTGCCATCGATAAGCCCTTGCTTTGATTTTCCACTATGGGCGGAAGAAGTCAATATCCGTCTGCGGACCGTCTGGTGATTGGGAACTCTCTTCCGGCATCTACCCGTAAAGTCGCATCGCCTCTAGCCACAAAGTCGTCATGGCCCTTTGCATTGCGAGTAAAATTACGGCAATCAGCACGGATGGCTCCGGTTGCCCCTCAGGGCAGCTTTTGGAACAATACAGGTAACACGTCCTCATGCCACAAATTGGAAGTTTCGCGCTCCTGCTCGGCCTGGCGCTGGCCGCTTACTCATTCATCGCGGGCGCGCTGGCCCTCTATCGCAAAGACGACGCGCTGGGAGAAACCGCCCGCCGCGCCGGCATCGCCTGCTGGGTAGCCGTCACGGTTGCTGCCGTCGCGCTGGTGATGGCGGCGTTCGGGAATGACTTCTCGGTCGCCTACATCCTGCACCATAGCAATCGCGCCCTGCCGGGCGCCTACAAGTTTGCCGCGCTATGGTCGGGACAGGAAGGTTCGCTGCTGCTGTGGGCATGGCTGCTGGCGAGCTACGGCCTGGTGATGCGGATGCGCTACAAGGTCGATCCGCAACTCACGGCGCATGCATCCGTCATCGTCGCCGCGGTGCAAGTTTTCTTCCTGCTGCTGATTAACTTCGCCGCGCATCCGTTCGGGCTGGTGGTCGGCAACATTCCTGCCGACGGCAACGGACTGAATCCGCTGCTGCAGTATCCCGAGATGGTCATCCATCCGCCGATGCTCTATCTCGGCTACGTCGGCGTGACCGCGCCATTCGCCTTCGCATTGGGCGCGCTGATCATGAAGTATCCCGGCGAAAAGTGGATCCACATCACGCGCCGCTGGACCATGGTGACCTGGCTCTTTCTGACGTGTGGCATTTTTCTCGGCGCGCACTGGGCGTATGAAGTGCTGGGCTGGGGCGGCTACTGGGGATGGGACCCCGTCGAGAACGCGTCGCTGCTGCCATGGCTGACCATGACTGCGTTTCTGCATTCGGTGATGATGCAGGAGAAGCGCGGCATGATGAAGATGTGGAACATGTGGCTGATCTTCACCACGTTCCTGCTGGCCATCTTCGGTACGTTCCTCACCCGTTCGGGCGTGGTGAGCTCGGTGCATGCTTTCGCGCAATCGGGCATTGGCATCTGGTTCGTGTGGTTCCTGGCGATCAGTTTCGCAACTTGTGTGTTCTTCTTCATCCGCAATCGCGACACGCTGCGCAGCGAGCACAAGCTGGAGTCGCTGGTCTCGCGCGAGTCGAGCTTCCTGTTCAACAACCTGGTGCTGCTGGTGTCGTGCTTCGCGGTGCTGTGGGGCACGCTGTTCCCGGTTTTATCGGAATGGGTGACGGGCAGCAAGGTCACGGTCGGACCTCCGTTCTTCAATCGCGTGAACGTGCCGATCGGCATCTTCCTCGTCTTTCTGACCGGCATTGGTCCGCTGCTGGCCTGGCGGCAAACATCGCTAGACAGGCTGCGGCGAAACTTCGTATGGCCAACGGCCGCCGCGCTGCTGACAGCAATCGTGCTGATCGCCGGCGGCATGAAGCCGTGGCAGGACAGCAGCTACTTCTATTCGCTGATGGCGATTGCGTTGTCGGTGTTCGTTGTCGCGACGGTCGGTGGTGAATTCTGGCGTGGTGGCCGCGTCATCGCCCGCCAGCAGCACACCAACATCGCCAACGGCATGGTGCAGATCACGCGCCGCAACACGCGCCGTTACGGTGGATACCTGGTGCATCTCGGCGTGGTGCTGATCATCATCGGCTTCGCCGGACTGCCATTCAATCAGGACAAAGAACAGGAGATGGGCTTCGGCGACAAGATGCAGGTCGGCCACTACTTGCTGGTCTGCCAGTCGTACACCCAGGACGATAATCCGAACTACGGCAGCGAGTGGGCCGTTATCGACGTGTACAAGAACGGCAAGAAGATCGCCACCATGTATCCGGAGCGGCGGTTTTACAAGGCAAGCCAGCAGACCTCGACCATCGTGGCCAATCGTTCGCGGCTCGACGAAGACCTGTACCTCGTCTACACCGGCAAAAATCCTGATACCGGCAGGCCGATCATCAAGGCACACGTGAATCCGCTGGTGCTGTGGATCTGGATCGGAGTACACCTGCTGCTGATCGGAACCATCATCGCCCTGCTGCCGAATGCCAAGCCGAAGAAGTTGGTGTTGGAGAAGAAGGAGCGCGAGGCGGCGGAAGCGGCGCGCGGAGCTGTGGGAGTGGGTGGAGATTGAAGGTTCGCGATTTGTTGATATTGATCCAGGATGACGGCTGGAAACAAGTTGCGCAACGCGGGAGTCACCGTCAGTACAAACATCCCGTCAAGCAGGGTAAGGTGACTATAGCTGGATCTCCAAATGACGATGTTCACCCGAAAACGCTTTCGAGCATTCTTAGACAGGCTGGATTGAGGAAATGAAAAGGAAATACTTGGTTGTCTATGAGGTTGGTACCAACAACCTGAGCGGATTTGTTCCCGACGTTCCCGGTGTTATTTCCACCGGCTCGAAGCTGGAGGAGATGCGAAGCAATATGCGGGAGGCGGTCAAGTTCCATCTCGATGGATTAGTTGCCGATGGCGACGAAATTCCCGAGCCCCGCACCACGAGCGTGGATTTTGCGCAGGAAGATCCGGAACATGGCGTGCTGTCGTGCATCGTGGAGTGGCTCGAAGTGAATGTCCCTCAGATGCAGAGTGTGGCATGAGTCGAACTGGTCGCACTAGGGAACAAAAGCAGGTCCTTCGGTCGCCGCGGCGACCTCAGGATGACAAATCATAAGAATTATTTGCACAACTCGAAACCTGAAACTGGAAACTTGAACCTGCCTTCACAAACTCGAAACCCGAAACCGCTCTTCCGCCGCATTACGCAACTCGCGCTGCTCGCCGCCCTCGCCATGCTCTTCCTCGGCGCGGACACTGACGCGCGCTTCAACAAGCTGGGCCATCAGATGATGTGCATGTGCGGCTGCAACCAGATTCTGCTGGAATGCAATCACGTTGGCTGCACCTACTCCGATCGCATGCGCAACGAGCTGACCGCCGGCCTGCAGCGCGGCGACAGCGATTCGCTGGTGCTGCAAAGCTTCGTCCAGAAGTACGGCAACACCGTGCTGGCCGCGCCGACTTCAAGCGGCTTCAACGTGGTCGCGTGGATCATGCCCTTCGCGGTTTTCGTATTGGCGTGCGGCGGGACGATCTGGATTGTGCGCGCGTGGAAGGCCCGTACGCTGGCGCAACCGGTTGAACATCCCAACATGGCGGCGGAACAACTCGATGAGCTGCGCAAGAAGGCGCGGCAGGAGACGGAATTTTGATGCTGGCAATGTTTGCAGCGGCTGAGGGAACGCAGACCGCGTTCATCCTATTTGGATGTGCGCTGTTCGCAGCAGCCCTGTTCGTTTACATCTTCTATCGGCCTGACGATGCGGAGCAGGGCGAGGCCAAGACGCGGTTGAGCTATCTGGATGAGCGCAAGGAAGCGACCTACGAAAACCTGCGCGACCTGAATTTTGAATACAAAGCCGGCAAACTGGGCGAAGAGGATTACGCCATGCAGCGCGCGGCGCTCGAAGATGAAGCGGCGGCGATCCTGGCCGAGATGGAGGCCATCGAGGCGCGACATAAAGCAACGCTGAGCCGGGGGAAGGCATGAACATGGATTTGTTACCCAGCCGCCACCTCCAAAATTGTCATCCTGAGGTCGCCGCGGCGACCGAAGGACCTGCTGTTGTCGCCTCGGCCATCAAATTATCCACTGCCAACATGGAACAAAAGCAGGTCCTTCGGTCGCCGCGGCGACCTCAGGATGACAAGAAAAATGAGGGTGGCCTCCGGCGACTGGAGCTTGGAGGGACAAAGGTGGGTCGTTTCGGCACGACCTAAGTCGTGCCCTGACGCGGTGCTTTCTATCCCTGATCATCCTCGTCGCTCTATCGGCAACAGCCCTCGCTCAATCCATCACCGGCACGGTCACCAACGCCACTACCGGCAAGCCGGCCGCGGGAGACGATGTTTCGCTGCTCTCGCTGTCGCAAGGCATGGACGAGATCGGCTCGACCAAGAGCGACGCGCAAGGCAAGTTCTCGTTTCCAGCACCGAAGGACCAGGCGCCACACATGGTGCGCGTGACGCATGGCGGCGTGAACTACTTCCCCGCGGGCGGGCCGATTATGCCCGGCGCCACCACCGCCGAGGTCACGGTCTACGACACGGCCAAAAAAGTTGAGCCGCTGAACCAGACGGTCGAGGTCGACCGCTATCAGAGCGACGGCAAGCAGTTGCAGGGAGTGGCGCTGTTCGCGATTCAGAACGCGTCGAATCCGCCGCGCACCATGGATTCCGACAAGACGTTCGAGTTCGTGCTACCCGCCGGCGCCACGCTGGATTCCGGTGATGCCAAGGGCCCGGGTGGACAGCCGATCCAGAGTCCCGCGAACGAAACTGGCCAGAAGAATACCTATGCCTTCGCCTATCCGCTGAAGCCCGGCGAGACGCAGTTTCAGATCGCGTATCACATGCCTTACAGCGGCGAGGCCAGCTTCTCGCCCAAGCCGCTGGCCAACGTGCAGCACTTCGTCGTCATGCTGCCCAAGGGCATGAGCTTCGCTCCGAAAAATGCGCAAGCGTTCCAGAACATGCCTGACAAATCAGGCTCAACCATCATGGTCGCAACCGACGTCAAGCCCGGGCAGGACCTGTCGTTCCGCATCGCGGGTACGGGCGTCTTCCAAGCCGATGCAGGAACCGTTGCGGAAGGCGACAGTGGTGGTGGCGGCGGCGGCGCGATGGGGGGAGGCCAAGCCGCGGCCAATGACAATCGCCCCGGCGGCGGACTGGGCGCTCCGATCGACGCTCCCGACCCGCTCTACAGGTACCGCGCGGTCATCCTCGGCGCGTTCGCGTTGGTGCTGGTGATGGGCGGCTTCTACATCGTGACCAAGTCGAACCACCGGCAGCACGCAACTGTCGAAGGCCCGCGCATCGATGCGCCAGTCACGGGCGATCGCTCGACCATCCTGCTGGAGGCGATGAAAGAAGAGCTCTTCCAGTTGGAGGTGGAACGCCAGCAGGGCAAGCTCAGCGAAGAAGAATACGCCAAAGCGAAGTCGGCTCTGGACGAAACCATGCGGCGCGCGCTGGCGAGGAAGAGTGGCTAGCCGTCAGCTATCAGCTATCAGCTATCAGTTAGTCACCTTGGGCTCTAACTACTGAGAGCTGACGGCTGATAGCTGACAGCTGATGCCCGACGGCGCTCAGCTAAGTGCCAAGGCCAACGGCCAACGCCTAATTGCTAGTTGCTTCTTCTTCACTTCTCAATCAGGCAATATTCTCCGAGCTTCTGACTGTCTCGCGGGTCTGCTCCCTCGCGGTAGAGATCCACGTCGGTACAATCGTACGCGCCCCAGTTCTTGGGCAGCCGGACCATCAAGTAGTTTCCCGGCGGCGGAGTGGCGCAGTCAGGCTGGCCCTTGTTGCACTGCAAATCGAACGTCGACTTGCCCTGCCGAACCGGGTCCACCTGATGGACGTTCAGAATAATTACGCTACCACTCACTTCGCTGCCTCTGATGGTGACGCTTGATTTTTCCTGTGCCACTACGGTCGCTGCCACTAGCGCGACAAGCAGAATTATCAGCTTCTTCATGAGAGTGACCTCCCGTTTGAAATCTGCTTTGTGTGGTCCCAAGCCGGGACCAACTCCAATTCAATTGTTCGCCTGGGCGGAGCTGTTTGTCTGTGACGGGTGATGCAGTACCAGCGTTCAGCAAGCGCCGGCGCGGGATACAACCGAGGCCCTTCTAGGGGATCGCGAGCGCCTATACTTCGAGTAGCTCCCTCCGAGGTAAAGTCCCAGAGGGATGGCAGCTTTGCATTTTATTAATGTCGCCACCACACTTTGCCGCACCGCGATACAATTCCCCGCATTATGATTTCGCGCCCATCCTGCCCGATTTGTTCGCGGCGAGCCCTGCTTAAAGCCGGAGCCCTGGCTTCGGCAGCGCTGGGCTTGTCGCCCGTGCTTTCGGCCGTAACTGCCGAAGCGCCCATCGCCGCCAACGGCGGCACCGACCCGTATCCCATTCCCTGGCTCGACAAGAATGGCAGCCACAATCAGCCAGCCGGTCCCAACCTGGAGCCGTCACACATCTTCCACTTCAAGGGAACAGTGGCGCGCTGCAGCACCTTCACCGGCATGGGCACCGACAATCACGGCAACCGCATTCCGTTCGGCAGCCCCACCACCGACTACGGCGTGATGCAGGGAGACTACTGGGCCGCGCGCACGACGCAGCATGGCACCTACACCCACATTTGACTCACGCTCTTCCAGGGGCAGGTTGCCCCGGCAAACCAGATTCACGATTTCCATCCGCCCATCGCGCCTTCCGGCCTCTACTGGGTTGTGCCTGTGCCCGATGGCGGTCTCACACCTGGCTCCGACAGCAAAACCCTGACTCTGACAATGAGGGACGTGCCCATCATCGATCAACCGAAGTGGCCGGCGCTCGATGCGACCGCCACTCCTGGCCGCATGAGCTTCAAGATGGTGTGGAAGTCGACTGGCGAACCGGTGGAGTACAACGACGCGGCCAAGATGTTTCGCTTCACCGGCACGCTGGCGAGCTGCCAGATCGAGGCACAGGTCGAGGTGCCGTCGCAGGGTTTCTCGTGGAAGTCGGACCCGCTGGAGACCTCCAGCGCGAAAATCGCCACCATGGGAACCGAGGTGAACGGGAGGTATTACGGGTAGGGGAGTCAGCGCTCGCGCGTGACCACGGTGCGGACGCAACAGAAACGCGAATGGCTAATTCGCTTCGAGCAGGCAACGATCATTCCGGAGGCGAATCCGGCAAAGCAGAAGTAGGTCTCCGATACCGTGTTCAGAGGCCCGCAATCACGGCGTGATCTCCCAGACCGCGCCTGCGCCAAGGCCTCCGCAGCAGTTGCCGCCGTGGTAGGTGGTTCCGTAGAACTTTCCGTTGGGTGCAATCGTGACCGTGCTCATGGGGACGTTACCGTCTGGAGGTCCGGTGAAGTCGTGCAACGAAGTGAATGTCCAACTGCTGCCGGTGAGCGTCAACTCAAAAACCGCTCCCGGGTTGCGCAATGCAACGTCGGCAACGGTGCCGTACAGATTCCCCTGTGCATCCAGCGTCAACGGAGCATACGGTCCGCCATAATATTTGTCCGGTATTTTGGCCAGCACGCCATATGTCCATCCGTTAATAGATTTCGAAAGCTCAAAAATCACGCCGCTGTAGCCGTCACTGGCAATTGTGCTGCCGTAGAAGTTGCCTGCCCCGTCGGCGGTGAGACCGGCAGCCGGCTCGCAGCCTGCATTGCTGTTGCAGTCGAAGTTGTACAGAACGCTTTCGCTCCAACTGTCGCCCGCAGGCGTCAGCTCGAAGATCACTCCTGCCTGGTTGTTTCCTCCACTGACGGCGGTGCCGATCAGGTTGCCGGCAGAGTCGAAGCTCACCCCGTTTGGATATGCGCCGTCCGAGCCTCCCTGGAAGACGTAGAGGGTCGTCATCGACCACATGTTGCCGTCACGCGTCAATTTGTACACCAATCCGCAGCCGCGATTGAGGTTGCAGCCGTTGTTGCCTCCCGTCCTCGTCACGCCGTAGATATCGCCCGCTGCATCGAAGATTACGTCACCATAGGTGTAGTCGAAACCCGGGAAACTGTTCAGCCAGGTGATGTTCCAGGTCGGAACCAATGTCGCCCCAACGGCTACCGGCGGACGCAAGCTGTAAACCGAGCCGCCATTGCTGGTGGTTCCGTAAAGCACCCCATCGGGGCCAAACTGGACTCCGGAGGGATTGATGCCGTCCGATTCAGTGTTGAAGGTGTAGAGGCGGCCGATTGTCCAGGTTTCTCCCTCGGACGACATCCTGAATACGATCCCCTGGCCACCGTCATACCCGGTTCCGCCGTTCTCGGCGGTGCCATACAGCGCTCCGGAACGATCGATGCTCAAACGTCCCGAGGGATTGGTGCCATCCGGTGCGTCCGTGAAGTTATGAATGATGCGCAGGGTTTGCGCCGCCGCGAGGGGAGCAAGGGTGAGAACCGCCAATAACAATAGGACAAGCGGCGTGGTTCTCGCTCGAAAATTGATTCCGAGAATCGAGCCTGCGATCTGTCGCCGTGTCGTCATGCTGATACCTCCGCCTCTGTTTTGGCGCAGAGTCTATCACGCATTCTGGACGGAGCAACTGAAGTTCGAATGATTTGACAAGCTGTTGACAATAACCAATTGCCAGTTGCTGAACGGGCTACTCGTCGCTCGTGGCGCGCACTTCTTTACCCGCTGTGCCGTATATGCATCACGTCGCCGTCTTTCACGATGTACTCTTTGCCTTCGAGGCGCAGCGTGCCTTTGGCGCGGGCGTTGGCTTCGGAGCCGGCTTCGAGCAACGCATCCCAGTGAATGGTTTCGGCGCGGATGAAGTGATGTGACAGATCGGTGTGAATCGCGCCGGCGGCGTCAACAGCCTTTGAGTTGCGCTCGACCGTCCAGGCGCGGCACTCGTCCTCGCCGACGGTGAAGAACGAGATCAGCCCCAGCAGCTCGTAACTCTTGCGGATGAGGCGCACCAGGCCACTCTCTTTCAGTCCGTAGCTGGAGAGAAATTCGGCAGCGTCTTCGGGACTCATCTCCGCCAACTCGGCTTCGACTTTGGCGCAGACGGCGAGCGCTCCCGTGTTCGGACGCGAGGCGACTTCGGTCAGGCCGTACTTCTCGACGGCAGCTTCAAGATCTTTCTCCAGCGAACTGCTCTCGCCAATGTTGAGTACGTAGAGAATCGGCTTCTCGCTGAGGAACATGAAGCCACGAACGCGCTTTTTGTCGTCGGCGGTCATCTCCATCTCGCGCAGCGGGCGCTCGGTTTCGAGATGACCCTTGGCGCGCTTGAGCAGCTCGTCTTCTTTTTCCAGCTCGGCGGTGCGCATCTTCTTCAGGTCTTTTTCCAGGCGCTCGAGACGCTTCTCCACCTGGCCGAGGTCGGTGACAATCAGGTCGAAGTCGATGTTCTTGATGTCGCGCAACGGATCAACTGGCCCGACGTGCGCAATGGACGGGTCGTCGAAGACGCGCACCACGTGCGCCAGCGCGTCAACGTTGCGCAGGTTGGCGGCGAAGGCGGTTTCCTTCAGCGCCTCCTGGCTGAGGGCGGCGACGTCGGCATACTCCACGCTGGCGTGGATCAGCTTCTTAGGGTTGTAGAGCGCGGCCAGCCGATCGAGCCGGTCGTCGGGAACCTTGGTGACACCGAGGTGCGCCTCGCGCGGACTGCCCGTGCGCTGCGAGACATCCTGCCCGGTGAGCATGACGAAGAGCGAAGTTTTGCCTACTTGCGGCAGGCCGATGATTCCGGTTTTCATAAGAAAGTGGTCAGTTGTCGGTTGTCACTAAAGGCTGTCAGCTGTCAGCTAAAAGCCATCAGCTGCAACATTCAAAGCTATCAGCTTCCAGCCGCCGGGTGCCAGTTCGGGTGTCAGGTTTCAGGTGTCAAGTATCAGATTGGAACGGGGCGTTTGCGATGCTCAACTGAATACGCCGCCGTTTGCGAGTGGACGGCCCTGCCGACGAACCCGCGCCGTAGGCGCAGCAGAGGATAGCCCAGCGCTTCAGCGCTGGGTGAGCTTGGGAAAAGGCCCGAGTGCCGTAGGCACGGCAGAGGTTGCGGCACAGAATGTCTAGCCGCCGTCATCGAAAAGCAGGTCCTTCACTCCGCTCTCCGCCTCCGGCGCCTCGCTGCGTTCAGGATGACAAACAAAGTGAGGATGCCCGCGTCGGCCCGGCTGAAGCGAGGCCCTGATACAAAGCTCGCCGGAGTTCTTACGTCGGTCCAATGCTGGCTGGTTTGACACATGATAACTGACGGCTGATAGCTGACGGCTGATAGCTGACAGCTTGCCTACCCCTTCCTTCTCGCCGTCACGTACACCAGCACCAATCCCAGCAGCATGACCGCACCTTCCACGCGCGTTGACCAGAGGTGTAGGCGATTGAATTCCACGCGGCGGGCGTCGTCGTGGGGCACGTCGTCGATGAAGCCCATCTGGTTGCGCAGCACCATCATGCGCGAGGCGATGCCGAACATGGCGATCAGCGTCAGCAGGATCATGGCGTAGATCAGCAGGTTGCGCAGCGCGAACGGTTGAGCTGCGCCGTCAACCACGCGCGCGTCGATCATTGAGGTCGCGGCGAAAACGACGCCGCAGACGAGGCCCATCCAGTGCATGATCCCGAGGCTCCGATTCACCACGTTGCCGGCGAACTGCCGCGCCGGAAGGATTCCGGGATGAAAGACGGTCGGCGCGAGCACGAAGGCGAAGAAGATGAGTCCGCCGACCCAGACGACGAGCGAGAGCAGCATGAGGAAGCGAATGAGGGACATGGAAGAAGTTGTCAGTTGTCGGTTGTCAGTTGTCAGAAAGAAGCCGCCAGCTACCAGCTACCAGCTACCAGCTACCAGCTACCAGCTACCAGCTAAAGCTACCAGCTAGTCTGTGCTCCTCTGCTGAGATTGTAAACATCCCTTCGCGGTACCCCACTCCATCCTGTCGTCCGCTGAAGCGGACTCTCGATTCCAATTACAGCTTCCCACACCTGAAGGTGTGGGCTCTCACCTTCCGCCGCTAAGCGGCTGACGTTTGCTTGTCCCACAAACTTCGGGTCGCCGAGAGTTTCATAACGGCCTCCGACGTGAGGCATTTAGCTGAAAGCTGAGAGCTGACGGCTGAGAGCCCTCTTCCCGACATCTAACTCCTGACTCCTGGTGGTCCTTTTTTTGCCGGCGGCTGGGAGCTGGCGGCTTTCTTCGTGGCTGGTGGCTGATAGCTGGTGGCTGGCAGCTTGTTTTCCTGCTCTCGATTTGCGCGGTGATTAAGGCATCTTGCGGTAACTACGTCCCCATCGGAAGATAAGCGACCATTTCAGACTTTGCGAAGGGTGACACGAGACATGACAAAGAAACTGATGTTGATGACAGGGACATTGCTGCTGTCGGGCTGCTTTGCCTATGCACAGGCCGGCGGAGCAGGCGCCGGAGCAGGCGCTGGAGCCGCGGGCGGAGCAGGCACGGCGGGCACGGCCGGCACAGCGACTACGGGCAGCATGGGTGGCCAGGCCGGGACGGCCGGCACGGCCGGAACCGTGGGCACCACCGGCCAAACCGGTACGACCACCGGTACCATGGGTACCGGCACTGCGGGAACGCCGGGCTCTACCGTCGGCACCACGCCGGGTACGAGCGGCACTACCGGTGCAACGACAACCACGCCACAGTCGACCACCGGAGCTTCGGGCACGACCACCACTCCTGAAGGCAACAACGGAGCCATCAACGCCGGCAGCGGCACCGGAACTACCGGCACTCAGGGTATCAACACGACTCCGGGTACGGCGACGAACCCCAAAACCAATCCCAACTCGAATATGGGAACTACCAATCCGAATTCGAACATGGGCACCACGAACCCGAACTCGAACATGGGGACCAACCCGAACACGAATCCTGAACCTCATCGCTAAGACAACCCACAACGCGGTCGACGAGGGAGCCTGCGAGGCTCCCTTCTTGTTCTTGCGGCTCTCGCACGCAATCGAAGTGCCGGCGTTTATACTGCGTTGGGCTGCTCCTCCTGATAACTCGTGCATACCAAATCCATCGCTCGTCCAAAACCGCCATGCTGCGAGTAGGGCTCACCGGCGGAGTGGCCTGCGGCAAATCGACCGTCGGCGGCATGCTGGCGCGTCGAGGAGCGCATTTCCTGCAGGCCGACACCCTTGCCCACCAGCTCTATCTGCCGGGAACTTCGGTGTACGACGCTGTGGTACATGCCTTCGGGCAGGACATCGTGCGCGGCGACGGCCTCATCGATCGCGCCAAATTGGCCAACAAGGCGTTTCCCGACCGCATCGCCGAGCTGAACGCGATCGTGCACCCGGCGGTCATCGAGGCGCAGAACCGCTGGCTGGCGGAGCGCGAAGCCGAAGATCCGCACAGCATCGCGGTGTTGGAGGCGGCTCTGCTGATTGAGGCGGGCGCGGCGAAAGACTTCGACAAGGTCATCGTCGTCACGTGCTCGTTGGAGCAGAAGGTCAAACATTATGCTCACCGCTCCGGACTGCCGGAGGAAGCCGCGCGTCAGGAGGTGGAGCGGCGTAGCGCAGCCCAGTTCAGCGATGACGACAAAGCGAAGCACGCCGATTATGTGATCGACAATTCGGGAACGCTGGAAGACACCGAGCTGCAGGTGCAACGGGTTTGGGGGGAGTTGGAAAGGGCAGCAATCAGAACCAGCAGCCAGTGACCAATCCGTTCGGGTGGAGCAAACTTCGCGGCTGAATGCTGATTGCCGCTTCTCTGCGTAACAACTTTGTCATTACCTAAAGTTGGAGCGATGATTACTCCGGACGAACGTCGGCATTCAAGACAGGGGCGTCGATTTAGCGTGTTCACAGGGTGCAAGTGATCGGTAAATCGCCACTCGACGCGGCGTAGCCTCCCAGAAGTTGTAGTCGCAAATCGGAGCTACTACAGAAATCGAAATCGGGCGGAGCAATGCAATTCTTCGCTCATTGTAAATAAAGCAGTTAGATTGTCCGAAAAGGTGGTAGCCGACGTGCAACACTACGCCTCAGTTTGGGTTGCGGCCAACTTCGGGGTTGTCGGCGCTCAAAAGGCGTTCGCGCCTACTTGCACTCAGGACCGGGGGGTCCTGAAGATCGCGTGAGGCTCGGTTGTAGCTGAAACACATCCGGGCCTCACGAGCGGCTGCTTAGGTCTCTGTCTTCTTTCCTTCTTCCCACCTCAATCGGTTCCACGAAGTCAGAATCTTTTCGTCCCCTTACTTTGACGGCATAGTGTAGTAGCCGGAGCGCGAACGCACTTGTAAATCCGAGGGGTTGGAGTAATCCGGTGTGCTGGGGACGACCTTGATATCGATCTTGCGGAAGTCTGAACTGGAGAGCCGCGGCGCCGGGTAATACGCAATCAGGTACTGTGTGCGCAGCTCTTCGCTGATCTTGCGGAAGGCTCCATCCAGTTGTTCCAATCCGCTGGCGTAGTAGTACTTCCCTCCCGTGTCGTGCGCAAGCTGAATGAGCGCGTGCTCGCCGCCAATGTCGCGGCCGGCGCTGTTTTCGATGGGAACGATGATGACGCTGTAAACGATCGCCTCGGCCTCTTGTGCTTCGCGCAACGCTTCCTGATAGCTGACCTTGCTCATGGTGTCACCCCCGTCGGTGATAACCACCATCACCTTGCGTCCACGCCGTTGCATGAGCGCGTCTGCGCCGAGATACAACATGTCGTACAAAGCGGTAGCCGCTCCGGTTCGCACCCGGTTGATGCCCTTATCGATGACGCGCAGGTCAGAGGTAAACGGCGTGAGCTGGTCGACAATCTCGCTGAACTCAAATAGAGAGATGCCATCGATAGGCCGCAGAATGGTCTTGGCAAACCGCCGCGCCGATTCCAACTCCAGCTTCTGATCGGACCTGGTGCTGAGGCTGGTGTCAATCGCCAGCACAATCGAGAGCGGCAGCTCCGATTCGCGGGCGAACACCGCGATCTTCTGCGGTATGCCATCTTCGAAAAGCTGAAAGTCGTCTTGCTTTAACGAGGCCACGGGAGCGCCAGTGTTATCCGTCACCGTGGCAAACACGTTGACCAGCTTCACGTTCACGTGGAAGGTCGTAGATGCGTCGTCGGAAGACGGCGCGCCTGGTTGGGCGCCGGTTGTGTTCGATCCCTGAGAAGCAGCAGGATTTCCGGCCGTCGGCGGCCTATGAACGGTTTGCGCCGCGCACCATGACGATCCCAGCATTAGCATGGTGATCGTCATCAAGATGAGCGCCGGTTTGAGAACTCGGACAGTATTAAGAGGAGTGCGCATTCCTGCGGAGTAAACCCGATTCCTGCTACTTTGACGTGCCATTTGTGAAAATGGAAACTTCGGGCGGGAAGGGCTCGCCATCCGCCCAGACCGCTCCATCTTCGAAATACTCTTTCTTCCAGATGGGCACCGTCTTCTTAAGGGTATCAATAATCCAGCGGGCTGCGTCGAAGGCCGCCGCGCGATGCGCCGAGGAGACCACGATCAGCACACTGCTCTCGCCAATTTGCAGCGTGCCCAAGCGATGCACGATGCGCAGGTCACGGATGGGATAGTTAGCCAGGGCCGCCTGTGCCAGCTTCTCCAACTCGGCCGCGGCCATCGGCTCGTAGGCGCTGTATTCCAGGTACAGAGTCCGTCGTCCACGCGAATGATTGCGCACAATGCCATCGAAGACAACCACAGCGCCATCTTCGGGAGCCTTGAGCTCGCTGACGATCCGTTCGTAGTTGATAGGCTCGCGAACCAGGCGGGTGTGGAGCGCGGGATTTTCAGCCGCCTCGCTCGCATCGCCTGCTCCTCCGCTAACCGGCGGGAGCAGGGCCACTTCATCGCCGTCGTGCAGCGGTGCGTCCAGTGCTGAGTATTCGTAGTTGATCGATAGAGCGAGAGAGTTGGCGAACTTGCTTAGGCCGGGAATGCGCTCTTGCAGATCAGCATAGAGTTCGCCCAAGCGTGCGCCGTCGGCCAGTTCGACAGCTTCGCGCTCGTGGCCGGCCATCTCGCGCAAAATTCCGAAGTAGACCACCCCGATCCGCATAGGCGAAGGATAACGCAGTCAGCGGATCTGCGTTACTAAGCTCGCTGTCAGGCGCGAATCAATAGATAGTAGAAACAATTGGAGCCCACGCCCTGCTTGGTCTTGGAGTACCCAAGTTCTCGCAGGAAAGGATCAGTACCCGGAGACGAGATTTCGACCAACAGGACCGGATGGTGAGTGTTCAGCAGATTGGCGGCCCCTTTGACGGCCTCGAGGTCGGCTCCCTCGACATCGATCTTGACCAGCGCCGGCTTCACATCGCGAAACAGATCGTCCAGGCGCTCGGAACGGACCTCTATTTCGCCATCGTCGGCGAAATGCGATTCATAGATGTTCTTTCTTCCGCCATGCCATAAGGGCACCGTCATGCGCGTAGTCCCAGTGCGATTGTCGGCGGCCACCTGATGCAGCGTAACGTTCTTCAACCCGAGATGTTCTACGTTGTAACGCAAATACTCGAAGGTCTCGGGGACTGGTTCAACGGCGTATACCTTGCCGCCGGGGCCGACCGCCTCTGAGAATACCCTGGTGAAGTGGCCAAAATTGGCTCCTATATCAATCGCGACATCGCCTCGCTTAAGGAATTCCCGGCAAGCCAGCGCGTCGGGCTCGGGCGCCTGGGTTTGGATCATTTTGTAATAGCGGGCGCGCCGGACAAGGAACTCCACCTTCGGCGGCACGAACTTGGTCCACACAGGTTTCCCCCTAAACCCCGAGTATTCGCTTTACCGGGGATGGCCGCTTGTTATGGTCTTGCGAAAGGGCCATGCTAAAGATAACAGAGCATAATGACGTACTTCGCCCTGCTCGTCTCTGGGCGCACTTGGTGCGAATGCCGATGCACCAAGTGGTTTGCCGCTACCGGATCATTGCAATTGCTTCAATAACGCCACCGCGTCCAGGGCGCTCTTGGGATCTTCTTCGTGCTTGAAGAAGACGAAAGCTTCGCGTCCATCTCCTAGGACACGCTCAACTCTCGCTGCACTTGCATTCAAGTCATCGGCGGAATAACTCACCTCGCGCAGACGAAAGTAGGTGTAACTCGCAGTGTGAACTTCTGGCGTGGTCAGCTTCTCCGTCTCGGAAATGCAGAGCGCTGCATTGCAGTCGCGGAGTGCTGCATACACCTCTTCGCTGAACCACGAGTCGTGGCGAAACTCGAAAGCCGAGCGGAAGTTCTTCGGGAAGAGCGAAAGAAAGTTGCGCAACAGTCCGACGTCGCATTTCAGGTTTGGCGGAAGCTGGAACAGCACTGGGCCAAGCTGATTTCCGAACGGCTGCAGCGTCGTAAGAAAACGCTGTAACGGCTCTTCGACGTTGTTCAGGCGGCGAATGTGGGTGAGGAACTGGTTGGCCTTCAGTGCAAAGCGAAAATTTGGTCCCACGGCGGCCATCCAGCCGAGTGCTGTTTTCTCTTGCAGACGCATGCGAAAGGTGAAGTTCACCTCGACGGCATTCAGCCGTGTCGCGTAATAGTTTAGAAAGTTCTTTGAAGCGACATTCTTGGGATAGAAGTCTGGCTTCCAGATGGTGTACGACCATCCCGACGTGCCGACGTATGCGGTGGCGCGTTGCGTCGGAGCTGCGTTGTTGGGAGGCGCGGTTTCAGCACTCATGGCGATAGGTATCAGGTATCAGGTGTCAGGCATCGGAGTCAAACCGAAAGCAAATCTGTTATCTGATACGGCAAGTTTTTGCTGATGGAATGGGCCTTCACAAAACCGCCTCCTAGCCGGCAAATCCGAAATAGGTGGCGAACAGCGCAAGGGAATCGCTGAGGCCATGCGCCAAGACGGAGGTCCAGAGATTTCTTCTGGTCGATAGATAAGCCGCTCCATACACAAGCCCGCTGACCATTGCGGAGACAACGCCTGCCGGCCCCTGATACCAATGCGCACAGCCAAACAATGCGCTCGACCATAGCAGACCAATCATAAGAAAGAAGCGAGAATGCTCTCCCAGGTCGGCGACACGATTCAACAAATACCCGCGATAGCCGAGTTCCTCTCCGAATGCGGCATACGTCCAGATGATGCCGAGCCAACGCAGCAACCCATATCCGTGTACACCATGCATGGGATTTGCTCCTGCGTTGAAATGCAAATACGGCTTCGTAAGCGGGTCTACGACGTATTGCCCTAAAGCTTGCTGGACCACAACCGCCGCGATCGCGATCAAAACTATTCGCGTCCATGATTTCGGCAACCTGAATCCGATGGTGCTCCAATCGCCTCGCAACAGGAAAGAAATCAGCGCCATTCCACAAAGCAGAAAGACAGAAGAGTTGGGCAACACGTGCCAGACGTTGTCTCCCAACACGACCAGAGTGGCAAGACTTACCTCAACCAGCGAAATCCATCGCGCACCTGCTCCCCGCACCACGCGATTCCTTTCAACGTGTGAATTAGTTGATATCAGACGCCAGACACATTCTGACAACCGACAACTGGCCACTGACAACTGTTTCGCATTACGCCCCCTGCCGGGTCACTTCCTGCACCGGAACGCCGGCGGTCATGCCCTGTGCCAGGATCAGCTCGCGCGCCGCGCCGCGGATCTTCGGCAGGTACATGGCATAAACGGAAGCTCCTGCGATGCAGGCCAGACCACCGATAGCAACCGTGTACGGCGCACCAATATGGTGCGCGATCGCGCCTGCGAAGAGGCCTCCAAAGGGGGCCATGCCCATGAACATCATGGAGTAGACGGACATCACGCGTCCGCGCATGGTGTCGGGCACCATCGATTGCACCAGCGTGTTTGACGATGCCATCTGCACCATCATGCAAAAGCCCACCGGGATGAGCAGCAGCGCTGATAGCCAAAACACCCGCGAGAATGAAAAGGCGATCAACGCCAGACCAAATCCTGCCGCGCAAATCGCAATCAGCTTGCCCAGGCCTTTCACGCCGACGCGCGCCGCCAGACTCACCGCTCCGAGCAGCGCACCGACGCCGGTTGCGCCCATCAGAATACCGAGTGCCCTCGCACCGCCATGCAAAATCTGCGCCGCGAAAATCGGCATGAGCACCGCGTACGGCATGCCCACCAGGCTGACCAATCCCAGCATCAGCAGAATCGTGCGGATAGGGGCGGTGTTCTTGACGAACTTGAAGCCGACGATGATTTCCTCGAGGGGCGAGGTTTCTCGCAGCCGTTCCTGCCACGCGGGAAGCTTCATCAGCAGCAGGCCAGTGATCACCGCGATGTAGCTCAGGCTGTTCGCCATGAAGCACCAGCCCTCTCCCACCGCTGCAACGACGATGCCGGCCACTGCAGGGCCGATGATGCGGGCTCCATTGAACATCGATGAATTCAGAGCGATGGCGTTCAGCAGGTCTTCGCGGCCGACCATATCAATGAGAAATGCCTGGCGCGCCGGGATATCGAATGCGTTGATGACGCCGCCGGCCGCAGCCAGTGCCATGATCTGCCAGACCTGCACCCGATGGGTTAACGTAAGTACCGCGAGGATGAAGGCCACCACCATCGAGAGCGCTTGAGTTGCGATGATGATGCGATGGCGGTTATAGCGGTCGGCAACAATGCCGCCGATGGGCGCGCAGAGGAATACTGGAATCTGATTGCAAAACGCGACCGTGCCCAGCAGCAGTGCCGATCCGGTAAGTCGATACACCAGCCAGGATTCGGCAACCGTGTCCATCCAGGTGCCGACGAGCGAAATGAGCTGGCCGGAGAAGAAGAGCTGGAAATTGCGATGCCGCAGCGCCCGCGTTGCTACCGCCACCTTCGACTTCTTTGAACCCGGCGCTGCGAATTCGCGCTTTTCCTCCTGCAATTCTGAGCGGATTGCCTCAAGCTCAGAATTCGGCGGCTCTGTTTTCTCCATAAAGGTTTGATGCTGGCGCGGCAGCGGTTGACGTAAACGCTGTCTGCTCCAGATTACAGGAAGCGAGGGTTGGCATGGCAGTTGAAGGGGCGCGCCTTCAGGCGCGCCAGAAGTCGTCTTCACAAGCTGCGCAGGAATCAATCAGGCACGGGATTGATTCCTGCGCCATTATGGGTGGAGTCGGAGCCGGCGCGGCTGAAGCCGCGCCCCTTCTCGGGCAGTGCTATCGCGCAGCAGCGGTCCGCTCCGCGTGCAGTTGCTGCAGCGCGTACACAGTAGCTTCGCCTCGTTGCAGCGCAGCAATGCCATCGCAGGCAGCACGAGCAGCGGAGAGCGTAGTGATTGTCGGGATGCGAGCCATGACCGCAGCACGGCGAATCGCCTTTTCGTCGAACCAGGGCTCGATGCCGTGCGGCGTGTTCACGATGAGGTGAATGCGCTCGCCCTTGATCAGGTCGACGACGTTCGGCCGGCCCTCTTTCACCTTGTACACACGCTCGACTTGCAGGCCTGCATCTTCAATGAGCTTTGCTGTGCCATGCGTTGCGACCAAGCTAAAGCCGAGCTCGACGAAGCGGCCCGCAACCTCCGCTATGTACGGCTTGTCGCGATCGTTGGCGCTGAGGAAGACGCGTCCTGAGGTCGGCAGCATCTGTCCGGCGGCGAGTTGCGCCTTGGCGAATGCCTCGCCGAAAGTTTCGGCCACGCCCATCACTTCGCCGGTGGATTTCATCTCCGGCCCAAGCACAGTGTCGACGCCCGGGAAACTTTCCCCAGGGGAAGACCGGCGACTTCACGTAGTAGAAGCTGCCAGTGTCGAGGTCGGAGGCGCGCTCGATGTTCTCCGGCAGAAATTCGCGCAGCTTGCGGCCGGTCATCAGGCGCGCGGCAATCTTCGCCACCGGAACGCCAGTGGCCTTCGAAACATAAGGAACGGTACGCGAGGCGCGCGGGTTGACTTCGATGACGAAGACCTTGTCGCGCTGGATGGCGTACTGCACGTTCATCAATCCGATGACGTTCAGCGCGCGCGCCAGCCGGAAGGTGTATTCGCGGAGCGTCTTCAGTACGTGCTGCGGAATGTCGACCGACGGCAGCACGCACGACGAATCGCCGGAGTGAATGCCGGCCTCTTCGATGTGCTGCATGATTCCGGCAATGACCACGTCCTGGCCATCGCAGAGCGCGTCAACGTCGATCTCCGTCGCCGACTCGAGGAAGTGGTCGATCAGCACCGGACGGTCCTGCGAATACTCGACCGCCTCGCGCATGTATTGTTCGACCGAGGCATCGTCGTAGCAGATCACCATGGCGCGTCCGCCGAGCACATAGGAAGGCCGCACCAGCACCGGATACTCAACCTGCTTCGCATTGGCCACCGCTTCTTCAACGCTGGCGGCGGTCGCGCCCGGCGGCTGCGGAATATTCGAACTCCTCCAGCAGCTTGCCGAATCGCTTGCGATCTTCGGCGAGGTCGATGTTCTCAGGCGAGGTGCCGATGATGGGAACGCCCGCGGCTTTCAAACGCAAAGCGAGGTTCAGCGGAGTCTGTCCGCCGAACTGCACGATGACGCCGATCTGCGCTCCGCTGGTGGCCTCGTGCTCGTACACCGCCATCACGTCTTCGAACGTCAGCGGCTCGAAGTAGAGGCGATCACTGGTGTCGTAGTCGGTCGAGACGGTTTCAGGGTTGCAATTCACCATGATGGTCTCGAAGCCATCGTCGCGCAGCGCGAACGCCGCATGACAGCAGCAGTAGTCAAACTCGATGCCCTGGCCGATGCGGTTGGGGCCGCTGCCCAAGATGATGACCTTCTTGCGATCGGTCGGCGCCGCCTCGTCTTCGTCCTCGTAGGTCGAGTAAAGATAAGGCGTGAAGCTCTCGAACTCCGCGGCGCAGGTATCCACGCGCTTGTAGACCGGCGTTATGCCGTGCTGCTTGCGAAGCTGGTGTACTTTTTCTGAAGAAGCCTTACCCTCTTCGACATGCATTGAAGTCGCCAGGCGCGAGTCGGAGAAGCCCATCCGCTTAAGGTTGCGCAACTCTGATTTCTCGAACAGTCCAAGGCCGCCTTTGCTGAGCCGCGACTGCTCGTCGGCGATCTCCTTGAGCTGATACAGGAACCAGGGATCGATGTTGGTCATTTGCGCGATCTCGCGCACGCTCATCCCCTGCTCCAGCGCGTAACGGATGTACTGCAAGCGCTCGGGATGCGGTGTGACCAGGCGCTTGGTGAGGATGCGCGGCTCGATCTTCTCCGCACTGAGGCTCTTGCCGGTCTCGAGCGAACGGATGCCTTTCAGCAGCGCCTGCTTGAAGGTTCGCCCGATCGACATCGCCTCGCCAACGGACTTCATCTGCGGGCCCAGCGACTCGTCAGCGCCGGGAAATTTCTCGAATTGCCACTTGGGAATCTTTACGACAACGTAATCGAGCGTCGGCTCGAAGCATGCGGGCGTCTTACGCGTGATGTCGTTGGTAATCTCGTCGAGCGTGTAACCTACGGCGAGTTTGGCGGCGATCTTCGCGATGGGGAAGCCGGTCGCCTTCGAAGCCAGCGCTGATGAGCGCGAGACGCGCGGGTTCATCTCGATAACCACCATGCGCCCGTTGTGTGGATTGATGGCGAACTGAATGTTCGAGCCGCCGGTCTCGACGCCGATCTCGCGGATGACGGCGATCGCCGCGTCGCGCATGTTCTGGTATTCGCGATCGGTCAGCGTCTGTGCCGGCGCGACGGTAATTGAGTCGCCGGTGTGCACGCCCATGGGGTCGAAGTTCTCGATCGAGCAGACAACGATGACGTTGTCGTTAACGTCGCGCATCAGCTCGAGCTCGTATTCCTTCCAGCCGAGAACCGATTCTTCGAGCAGAACTTCGTGGACGGGAGACAGGTCGAGTCCGCGCGCGAGCAGTTCCAGCAGCTCTTCGCGGTTGTAGGCGATGCCGCCGCCGGTTCCGCCGAGCGTGAACGAGGGACGAAGGATTACCGGGAACCCGATTTTGCCGCTGAAGTCGATGCCGTCTTTCAGATTGTTGACCAGGCTCGATTTCGGGACTTCGAGACCGATGCGCGTCATCGCATCTTTGAACAGCAGGCGGTCTTCGCCCTTCTTGATCGCACCAAGCTGCGCACCGATAAGCTGCGCGCCATACTTTTCGAGGATTCCGCTGTCGGCCAGCTCGACGGCGAGGTTGAGCGCGGTCTGTCCGCCGACCGTCGGCAACACGGCAAAGATGCCGGGGCGCCCGCTCGACTTCAGCATCTCGGCTTCGACGCGGAGGATTTCTTCGAGATAGGTGCGGGTGAGCGGCTCGATGTAAGTGCGGTCGGCCATCTCGGGATCGGTCATGATGGTCGCCGGATTCGAGTTGACCAGCACCACCTCGTAGCCTTCGGACTTGAGCGCCTTGCAGGCCTGCGCGCCCGAGTAATCGAACTCCGCCGACTGCCCAATGACGATGGGCCCCGAGCCGATAATGAGAATCTTCGCGATGTCGTTGCGGCGTGGCATCTATTTCTTGAGTACCATTCCCTTCTTGCGATTGCCCGGCTTTGGGAGTCCCTGAAGGTTTGGACCTTTAGCTCAGCAGAAGGCCGCGGTATCCACCCGGGCTGCTCCTGAAGGGCGTCGGGAGCTGTACTGCCGCGTCGAATGTCTGCACATCGAGTGGCTTTAGCCACTGCGGGACTTCGTCTTTCAAGCTACCTGGAAAAGCCGAACAATATTGATATTTCTTCAGCGCGTTCTACAAGCTGCCTTCCCACCGGATTGCGATATATGGTAGCCAACCGTGGTTACTGTAATCCTGAACGTCGCGAATGCGGTGATCGGAAAATCTCCGTCTGCCAAATGTTCTTCATGTTGGATTCGTTGTATTATTTCCGAACGAGCCCACCTGAGACTTAAATTCGATAGCCGCAATCAGGCAACCATCTACGACTACTAAAAGTTCCCCTTCTTCGCCGCGGAACCAAGGAATTCAACCGACCCTTGATGAAAATTACTGGCTACCGATCCCGTTTCCTCCAGCGGTCTCTAATTACTGAAACAAACCCATTCATCTGAGCTCCACCAGTTACTGCGGTCCGCGACCCTGCATCCCGAACCCCTTTCTTGATTCCCTGTTTGCTGGACCGATTAGGCGTAATCAGGATGTGGAAGTGTTCCGGAGCATGTTCAGCTGACGTATTCTGTGCAACTCGTAAGCTCGGTCGCGATAGCTTTGAAGAAGTCTCGATTCCATGTGAATCAGTTCTGTGCCCGCAAGCTGGCTTTGTTGAATACAGCGCGCCTCTGCCATGTCTGAGAGGTGAACAAAGTATGTGTATCCGGGTTGGGTATCTTTTCTGGTCGGTCTCAAATTTGAGTTCCCCCAGCGGCTAAAGCCGCAAGCTCAGGCGCCCTTCTCGGCGCGCCTAAAGGCGCGCCCCTTCAACTCATGCCTACGGCGCGCCTGAAGGCGCGCCCCTTCATCGAACTCAATTTTGCGACAACTCTCTTGAATGGAAGCGTGCAGGGGAACGACGGTGTGCCGGCCATCATTTTTTCGTCGTGAGAGACACACATCCCCAACAACGCAGATCAGTCTCCCCCCAGGAACCAAGGCCTGGTAGCAGTTCTGCCAAACTCGATTCAGCTGTGATATGAAGTCGTCGTAATCAGAGATATGCCCCATTTGGCCCTCAGAGTGCCGATACTCTTTTAATGTCCAATAGGGAGGAGATGTGAGCACGAGATGAACGGTGCCGTCGGCGACCTTAATCTCCCGCGCGTCACCGCGTAGTAGCTTGTGCGTTGTGGGGACTCGTCTCACCGCTCTAGAAATGGCCGCAACAAGCTGCGCATCTTTGGCAATGCGAGGAATCGCCGTTTGCAGGTCATCTATGGCTGCCCACTCCGGCGCAAGAACTCCTGAAGGCGCGCCCCTTCCACAGTCTTGGGACTATCGGTAGTGACGGTGCGAGAAGTCATCCCTTCCACTCCTCCATCATCTTCACAAAATCCTTGAACAGGTAGTGCGAGTCGTGGGGGCCGGGCGCGGCTTCCGGATGATACTGCACGCTGAACAGCGGCAGCGAGCGGTGGCGCAGGCCTTCCAGCGTGTTGTCGTTCAGGTCGATGTGCGTCAGGTCGACTTCGCTCTGCTTCAGCGAGTCGGGATCGACGGCGAAATTGTGATTGTGCGCCGTGATCTCGATCTTTCCCGTTGCCATCTGCTTCACGGGATGATTGCCGCCGTGATGCCCGAAGCGCAGCTTGTAAGTCTTGCCGCCCAGCGCGAGGCCGATCAGTTGATGCCCAAGGCAGATGCCGAAGATTGGGACCTTGCCCATCATGCGGCGGATATTCTCCTGCGCGTAAGTCACCGGCTCGGGATCACCCGGCCCATTCGACAGAAAGACGCCGTCGGGCTTCATCGCAAGCACGTCTTCGGCGCTGGTTGTCGCCGGAACCACGGTCACGCGACAGCATTCGCCGACCAGCCGGCGCAGAATGTTGTGCTTGATTCCGTAGTCGTAGGCGACGACATGATGCTTCGGTGGAGCGTCCTTCACGCCGACAATCTCCGTCGGCTCGTACGAGCGCACGCCCTCGTCCCACTCATAGACGCGCGGCGTCGTGACCTCTTTCGCCAGGTCGGTGCCGTCCATCTTCGGAATCGAGCGCGCTTTGGCGATCAGCTTCTCGGGATTAGTTTCCAGGTTTGAAATCACCCCGCGCATCACGCCGTTATCGCGCAGATGCCGCACCAGCGCGCGGGTATCGATCTCGGCCAGCACGGGAATCTTGTAGCGCTCCAGATATTCCTCGGCGACCTCTTGCGAGCGCCAATTCGAACTGACGCGCGAAAACTCGCGCACGATCAGTCCCTCGATGTACGGACGCGTGGCCTCGTTATCGTCGGAGTTGGTGCCGTAATTGCCGATTTCAGGATTGGTGAGAACTACAATCTGCCCGGCATAGGAGGGATCGGTAAAGATTTCCTGGTAGCCGGTGATGGAGGTATTAAAAACGACTTCGCCGTAGCATTCGCCTTTTGCGCCGTAGCCTTTGCCTTGGAAGAGCCGCCCGTCTTCCAGCGCAAGGATTGCTTGCATTGTTACTCCGGGGAGTGGATTTTATCGATTTTATCAGAGACCGATTGCGATCGGTCGGGTTCGCCGATGAAGCCGACAGCGAATGCGGTGGCGCAGGTGATACCTACTGTAGTGTTCCCAGTTTGTCGAAAGGCCAATATCCGAAGACGGCCTTGCCATAGATGTACTTTTCATTCACCGAGCCGAAGTCACGGCTATCGTTCGACAGATTGCGATGGTCGCCCAGCACGAAGTAGGAGTGGCGGGGCACCACGGTCTCAGGATACGAGCGAGTGTCCCAGTAGTCCTCGGGAACATAAGCTTCGGGAAGCCGGACGTCGTTCACATAGACCACACCGTCATCGATGCGGATGCGGTCTCCCGCCACGGCGATCACGCGCTTGATGTAGCTCTTCGAGACATCGCGCGGATAGCGAAACACCACGACGTCGCCGCGATGGATGGACTCCAGCTTGTAGACAAACTTGTTGATGAAGACGCGTTCCTGGTCGGCCAGCGTCGGCATCATGCTGGTGCCCTCAACCTTCACCGGCTGATACAGGAAGATAATGAACAGGATGGAGATGACGACGGAGACTGTAATGTCGCGCATCCAAACCGTCAGTACGGATCGAGTACCGTGCGTGATTGGCGCAGCCGGGACGGGTGCTGCATCATTGCCCGCGAATGGCTCGTTTGGCTCTCTGTCCATAAGCTCTATATTAGACGTCGCAGGTCGCTAAGGCTGATCGAAGCGGGCTCCCAAGACGCAATCGGTTGGAAACCGTCGCGACGCATACCCTATCCCGCAAGTTAATGCTCATTGCATATAGAATATCGCGCAGAGGTTTCAGGATGCGCAAACTAGCGTTGCTTGCAGGAGTATCGGCGCTGGCCATGGTGGCTTTTGCCCAAGGAGACCATGTTCCAGCCTACAACACGGCCCCGCCGAAGGCGGGAGAGGTCATGCCCATCTTGCCCGCCGATCAACGAGTGGGCGAGCTCTTCAAGTATTCTTATCAAATTCGTGCTTATGAGTTGGCGGCCAAAATACCTGGCGTTCTCAATCAACTCCCGTGCTATTGCTATTGCGAGCGGATCGGACACAAGAGCCTGCACACTTGCTACGAAAGCGATCATGGAGCACACTGCGGGATCTGCATGAAAGAGGTGTTTTACGCGTATGAACAGACGAAGCTAGGGAAGACGCCAGCTCAGGTTCGGGCGGGAATTATCAAGGGAAATTGGAAGTCGATTGATCTCGACGAAGCCGCCAAGGTGGATTAGTAATTCGCCGGCTGCATTCGGGTGAGTTGACGGGGGAAGCGATTGCAGGTAAGAATCTCCATCTAATCGGAAGATGATGCCTTTCCAGGCCCGTGCTCGATGGGTTCTGCCGTTGAGCCGCCGACATGGACAGACA
Source organism: uncultured Acidobacteriaceae bacterium (assembly GCA_963846795.1). Lineage (GTDB taxonomy): Bacteria > Acidobacteriota > Terriglobia > Terriglobales > Acidobacteriaceae > CAVVDY01. The sequence continues at coordinate 1,047,461 of CAWJXJ010000002.1, read as the reverse complement.
GAATGAACAAGAAACCCGCAGTAGCTCGCAAGCGGGCTGCTGCTAACCCGAGCATCGAGACCCAGTTGGCATCCATGAAGGTTCCGGACAAGTCTGGCATGAGCAAGCCCACGAAGCTTTCTGAGGACCCGCGGTTCACTCAGGCCGTTCAGAGCTACGAGGCCGGTCTGAAAGCGATGCAGACCCACAAGTATGATCGCGCCAAAACTTGTTTTGAAAAGGTGATCACCGGCACCAGCCCTGAGCTTGCCGACCGCGCCGCCGTCCACCTGAATACCTGCAATCAGCACCTGGGCCACGCCGCTGCCAACCAGTTCAAAACGGCGGAAGAGCAGTATGACTATGCCATCTCGCTGATGAACATGGGGGAATATGTCAGTGCACGTGAAAATTTCGAAAGCCTGATCGGCAAGCATCCCCAGCTCGATTACATCTGGTACGGCATGGCAGCATTGAACTGCCTGATGGGCCACTTCCCGGAGTCCATTACCAGCCTGAAGGAAGCGATACGGCTGAATTCTGCCAACCGCTTCCAGGCGCGCAACGATTCCGATTTCAAAGGCCTCGCTGACGACCCGCGCTTCACTGAACTGCTTTATCCTGATACCAGCGCCGAATTGCCGTCAGATACGCAGAACTGGCACTTCTAAGCGCGCATCGCTGTCAATGCCAATTGCACGTCAGCTCGAAGACTCGCGAGCGCTCCGGGTTGTCGCCATGGGAGGCGGCACCGGGCTGTCCACGCTGCTTCACGGCTTGAAACAGTACGTGTGTCTGCCGGGTGAGCTTGAGAAGGATCCGGACTTACCGTTCATCACGCAGTTGAGCGCGGTAGTGACCGTCAGCGATGACGGCGGCTCCAGCGGACGCCTGCGTCGCGAGCTCAACATGCCAGCGCCCGGCGACGTCCGCAACTGCATCGTTGCCCTCGCTGAGGACGAAGCGCTGCTCTCCAAGCTGTTTCGCTATCGCTTCAAGGCTGGCGAGGGTCTGGAAGGGCACAGCTTCGGCAATCTGTTCTTGTCGGCGCTGGCGGAAGTGACAGGCGACTTCAGCAAAGCGGTCGAGCTCTCCGCCGCAATTCTCGCCACCCGCGGCAACATCTTCCCAGCTACGACAAGTAATGCCCAGCTCTACGCGGTGATGGACGACGGGTCGTTCGTTCGCGGCGAGACCAACATCACGGCCAGCAAGCGTCGGATTGTTGAGCTGCGCATGGCGCCCGCCAACGCCAAGCCGTTGCCCGTAACGCTTGAGGCGATTGAGCATGCTGACCTCATCACCGTGGGGCCGGGGTCGCTCTTCACCAGCTTGGTGCCCAACCTGTTGGTGCGCGATGTATCGAAGGCGATCCAGTCCTCGCGTGCGACCAAGGTTTTCGTCTGCAACCTGATGACGCAGGCCAACGAGAGCCTGGATCTGACCGCGTCGGACCACATCCGCGCGCTCTACAAACATGCGCGACACCAGTTCTTCGAATACGCGCTTATCAACAGCACGCCGGCTTCCGAGCCCTTGGTGCAGAAATACGCGGAACAGCTTCAGTCTCCCATCGAAGTCGATTTGCAGCAGATCGAACAGCTCGGCGTGAAACCCATCCTGGGGGACTACCTGGTGGAAGAGATGCGCATGCCCGACGGCCTCATCGCCCGCCACAACACCCGCAACGTTGCACACGACCTGCTTCGGCTTATGATGGAAGTGCGCGAAACTCCTGTAGTCGCTGAAGGGGCGCAGCTTTAGCTGCGTGGGCGCAGACCTTCGCATGACGGGATCGCGCGCCGACGGTAGCTGGCGCGGCAATCTGCGTTTAACTTTCAGCACCGGTGAACTTCTAAATTCCCCAACGAGAACGGAACATCATGGCCAACCAGAGCTCTGACTCTCCCGACCAGCCTGACTTCTTGTTCGCGGTTGCCATCCTTGCCGCCGGCAAGGGCACGCGGCTCAAATCGCGCCACCCCAAGGTGCTGCACGAGATCGGCGGAAAGCCGCTGCTGGCGCATGTCGTCGCGGCTGCCCGCCGTGTGGTCGCGCCGCAGAATATCTTTGCCATCATCGGGCATGAAGCTGATCGCGTTGAAGCGGCGCTGCGTTCCACGGGCATCAATTTTGTGCGACAGACGGAGCAGCTTGGCACCGGACACGCCATGATGCAGGCGCGCAGCGCATTGCAGAGCTTCGCGCATGTGCTGGTGCTTTCGGGCGATGTGCCACTGATTCGGCCGGAGACCATTGAGCACGTTCGCGACTTTCATATCGGCGGCGATGCGGCGATGACCGTACTGACCGCCCGGCCCGACGATCCCACCGGCTACGGACGAGTGTTTCGGCGTACGCTGCACGGTAGTCCGACTGACGAGCTGGAACGGATCGTCGAACAGAAATCTTTGCGCGACGATGAGGGCGAACAGCGCGAGGTGAACTCGGGAATCTACGCTTTTGCGACCAAGCCGCTGTTCCAGCACATCGACCAGCTCAAGCCGGAGAACAAGGCGAAAGAGCTTTACCTAACCGACATGGCTGCGATTCTAGGCGAGGCCGGGGAGAAGGTACTCGCCATTCCCGCCGAGGATTCCAACGAAGTGCTGGGCGTCAACACCCGCATGGAGCTGGCTGAGCTCGATGCCAAGCTGCGCGCGCGCAAGACGAATGAACTGATGGCCGCCGGAACGACGATCTTTCGTCCAGAGACCTGCGACATCGATGCTGACGTCGAAGTTGGCTCTGACACCGTGATCGAGCCCTTCGTGCAGCTTATCGGCAAGACGAGGATTGGCGCCGACTGCCGCATTCGTTCGTACTCCATCATTACTAACTGCGAGCTCGGCGACGGAGTGCTCATCAAGCCGGGCTGCATCATGGAAGATTCAGTGGTGCGCAAGGGAGCGATTCTTGGCCCGTATTCGCACCTGCGTCCGGGCAGCGACATCGGTGAAGGCGCGCACGTCGGCAACTTCGTCGAGACGAAAAAAACAAAGCTCGGCAAGGGATCGAAGGCCAACCATCTCAGCTATCTCGGCGACGCGGAAATCGGCGAGGGCGTGAACGTGGGCGCCGGGACTATCACCTGCAACTTCGACGGAGTGAATAAATACGGCACTACCATCGAGGACGGCGTCTTCATCGGCAGCGACTCCACGCTGGTCGCGCCCATACGCCTGGGCAAGGACTCGTATGTGGGAGCGGCTTCGTGCATCACCGAAGATGTGCCGGCAGACGCGCTCGCATTGGGCCGTGGACGACAAGTCAACAAAGAAGGCTGGGCCGCGGAGCGCCGCAAACAGGTGAAGAAGTAGTTCTCACCGGATGTCATCCTGAGCGACGAGCGTAGCGAGGAGTCGAAGGACCCCTACCGCAAGCGAAGAAGGTCGCTCGCTCCCCGTCCTGGCTCGTCGTCAATCGGATTTTTACTGGTTCGGCAGCTGGAACGCGTACACGTTACCGTCGTCCGAACCGATGTCCAACACGCCATTCATCACCACTGGCGAGGAGTGGACATACTTGCCTGTCTTGTATATCCAGAGCTGTGCGCCCGTGCTGGCATTGAAGGCGTATACGGAAAAGTCAAAAAAAACGATATAGACAACGCCGCGACCCATGCAGGCACCAAGATGGTTGGGCACACCTCCGTCTGTGCCGCGTCATCCTACTTGACATCAGGTCAACAAGGAGAGATGACGTGGCCAAAGATCCAACCCGGAACCTCGATTCCGACCTCGCCGCGAATCCGAGCGTCAACCCTAAGACTCACGCCGTGAATCCATCGGCTCCCACCACTGGTACCGAGGGATGGGGCAACACAACCGATGAGCGGCGAGCGCTCTCGGAAAATCCACCTTCAATAAACCGAGATGGCCAGATTCCCCACAATGTAGGAGACAATCAGGCTGAGCTCTCGCGGCGGTCGGGCGCGACGGCAGCTTCCATGAACGTAACGCACGGAGGGCACGACCGCACCTTCCGCTGCGCTGATGTAGGTAACGCCGACTGTCGCTGGGAAACTTCGGGCGCGTCGGACGAGGAAATTCTCGGAGAGGTACACCGGCACGGCCAAACCGAACACGGCTGGAAGGACTGGACCGACGCAATGCGCAGCCGGGTTCGCAATGCGATACACGAACGGCGCGCAGCATAGTAGCGAAGAAGAACAATCGGGTGCCCCATTCCGGCATCTTTTGCCGGGGTGGGGATTTGTGCGCTCGAATCCAATAGCTGTGGGTCCACAACGAAAAGCCCCACCCCGCCAAACGATGGCGGAATGGGGCACCCAGTGTGAACCAAAACGCTGACCTGCCTACTGCGCGGGAGCTTCTTCCGACTCAGCCTTGGCTTTCTTTTCGCTATGCGGCACGGTAATGGAATTGGCCAGGTGGAAGGTCACGGCCGTCTCAGCCGGGATCTGCAAGTCTTTGTTGCCGGTGAACGCTGCGCCGGCAGTACCTGCGCCAGCGCCGACGAGGCCTCCGATCAGAGCGCCTTTACCGCCGCCGGCGATACCGCCAATCAAGGCGCCAGCGCCGGTGCCACCGCCCACTGCAACCGCAGTCCTCTTGCCTTTGCCCTTGATGGTCTGGGTGAAGGTTGAGGTTGCGATCGCTCTCGGGGTTCCGCCCACGTTGATCGAGTTCAGCGTGATGGAAAGCGAGCCTTCGCCCTTGAACTTACCCGGAGATTTCGACTCCACCACCGAGCCGCTTACCCCTGCTCCAGCGGGAATTGCCACCTCGCCTCCCACCTTCACCGAGCGGGCGAGAACGCCGTTGAAAGGCTGTCCCGCTTCCGCTGTCTTGGTGTCGAGCGTGGAACCCAGCCGCACCGTCAGCGACGTACCGGCAGGAACCACCAACGGTGGCGGTGGTGGTGGTGGCGGCGGTGCTTGCTGCTGTGCCTGCTCCGGCATGGGCGCGGGAGCGGGGGCTGCGCCCGTCGTTGGCGATGTCTGGCTTGCGCCCGGCTGGCTCATCTGCCCGGCAGGTGGGGCTCCGTTAGCAGTGGTTTGCGCGCTCTGAGCCGACTGGTCAGCCGGCGGAGTCTGTGCGGTTTGCTCCTTCTTGCTGCAGCTCGCCATAGCAATGACGAGGAGTGCGCTTAGAACGAGGCCGTTAATCTTGGATCGCATGCTATCTGCTCCTTTGGTGTCCGCCGAATCCGGGGGCGCTCGGCAGGGATGGTTAGCTCACAAGCTGCTTCTGGACTGAAAAGGTTAACAGTCACATCGAGTAGCATAAAACAAAATTTCGGAGTAGGTTCCCGGACATCAGTCAGCGGCAGCCTCCGACACCACGGGCTGCGGTTCTGCGCTCACCGCGCGGCGCAGGCTGAAATAGCCAACAATCCCCGCCAGCACCGAAGCTCCAAGCACGGCGGCTTTTGCATCCGTCAGCATTAAGGGATTGTTGAACGCCAACGAGCTGATGAAGATGGAAACGGTGAATCCGATCCCCGCCAGCATGCCTACGGCGGTGACCAGCTTCCAACTAACGTGATGCGGAAGCTTGGCAATGCCCATCTTTACCGCCGCCCACGAGAATGCGAAGATCCCGAGCGGCTTACCCAGCACCAAGCCGAAGAAAACGCCCCATGCTACATGGCTGCGCAGCAGGTCGCCGAAACCGCCGGCAGAAAATTCGACACCGGCGTTGGCCAGCGCAAACAACGGCAGCACGAGGAACGATACCCAGTCGTTGAGCTTTCGGGTCAGCCGCTCCGAAGGGGACTCGGTCGCGCTCACCACCTGCTCCAGCACCCCTAGCATGCGAGTGGCCGTAGCGGTATCGCCCGCGGCCAGCGCTTCGCGATATCGCTTCACGATGTCGGTTCCAATATTTTCGAACTCTGCAAAGCTCAAGCGCGGAGTGGTGGGCACCATGAATCCCAGGATGACCCCGGCGATGGTGGCATGAATTCCTGAGCGCAGAATTGCGACCCAGAACAATACTCCCAACAGCGCATACAGCACCGGCCGCTGAATGCCCACCCTGTGCACGAGATAGATAATGACCAGCAGCAGCAGGCCTACGATCAGCGATTGCACCCGCAGCGTCTCGGTGTAGAACATGGCGATGACAGCGATGGCTCCGATATCGTCGGCAATCGCAAGCGAGAGCAGAAAGACCTTCAACTCTGCCGGAATGCCTTTGACCATCGCCAGCACACCCAGCGAAAACGCAATGTCGGTCGCCATGGGGATGCCCCATCCGTGTGCGCCCTCCTGGCGATAGTTGATTCCCGCGTAGATGAGTGCGGGGACGATCATTCCCCCAAGCGCCGCGAAGATGGGCAGCGATGCGCGCCGCAGGTCAGAGAGCTCGCCGTGCACGATTTCATGCTTGATTTCCATTCCGACGAGGAAGAAGAAGATCGCCATCAGCGCGTCATTGATCCAGGCGTGTACCGGCAGGTTGAGGCGCGAGAGTTGCAACTCCATGTCCCACACATGGTGGTAGGACTCATGCCACGGCGAGTTGGCCCAAACCAATGCCGCAACCGCTGCCGCCAGCAGCATGATGCTGCTTACGCCCTGGATATGAATGAACTGCTGGACGGGGACAATCAGCGCGCGGGTGACCAGCGACTCGCGGATTCTGGCCTCGAGGCCGCCGGCTGTGCGCGGGGGAATTCCTGCGTTCTGGCTCATGCGGGGTTAAGTTTAATCTTCCGCTGCGTGAGGCGGCTCGCTTTTCGAACCTGCCAGGGTAATTTCCTCAGCAATGAGTTGGGCTGCACGAGTCTCCACTTTCTTGCGCTGCGCCGGGCTCAGCCTCTTGATAATTTCATTTATGTTCCTGCTCATGGCTTTTTCCTTAGTGCCGGAAGTGCCGCACGCCGGTCAGCACCATTGCCAAGCCGAGCTTGTTGGCGGTATCGATGACTTCCTTGTCTCTTCACCGAACCTCCGGGCTGGATGATGGCCGTCGCTCCCGCCTCGGCAATAACTTCGACTCCGTCGGGAAACGGGAAAAACGCATCCGAGGCCGCGACCGAGCCCTTGATGCCGAGCACCGACTTCATCGCGCCAATGCGCGCGGAATCCACGCGGCTCATCTGCCCCGCGCCGACGCCGGTGGTCTGACCATTGCGCGCGTACAGAATTGCGTTGGACTTCACGTGCTTGCAGATTTTCCAGGCAAATAGCAGATCGCGCATCTCGGCGTCTGTCGGCTTGCGCTCGCTCACCACTTTCAGATCGGCCTCAGTCAGCGGACGCATGTCATTGTCTTGCAGTAGCACGCCGCCCGAAATGTTTTTCAGGACCCATTTCTGCGTCCATGGGGACGACTTCGACCAGACGCAGGTTCTTCTTGGCAGCAAATATCTCGCGCGCCGCTCCATCGAATCCTGGCGCCGCGATGACTTCAAGGAACAGCTTCGCCATTTCCGTCGCCGTCTCCTTGTCGATAGGGCGATTCACTCCGATTACGCCGCCGAACGCGGATATCGGATCGCACTCCAGCGCGCGACGGTAGGCTTCCGCCAGGGTATCCGCGATGGCCGTACCGCAGGGATTGGTGTGCTTGATGATGGCGCATACCGGCTGCTCGAACTCTTGTGCCAGGTCCCACGCAGCCTGCAAATCAACGATGTTGTTGTAACTGAGTTCCTTACCCTGAAGCTGCTTGCCATTGGCAACGCCCTTGCCCGAGCCATCGCTGTACAGCGCGGCCTTCTGGTGCGGATTCTCTCCATAACGCAGATCGAAGGCCTTGTTGAACGAAAGCCGCAGCGTTTGCGGGAAGCCGTGCTCTTCGAGCGCAAGCTGTCCTTCCGGTGCTGCAACCCGCTCCAGCGTCGACGCGATTGCCGAATCGTAAGCGGCAGTGGTGGCGAATGCCTTCTGGGCCAGACGCCACTTAGTTGCAAGAGACAGCGAGCCTCCACTGCTCTGCATCTCCTGCGCGATGGAGTCGTAATCGGCAGGCGATGTGACGATAGCCACGTCCTGGAAGTTCTTCGCCGCCGAGCGCACCATCGAAGGGCCGCCGATATCGATGTTCTCGATCAGCTCATGAAAGCTCACGCCCGGTTTGGACGCAGTCTTCTGAAATGCGTAAAGGTTCACCACGACCATATCGATCGGCACAATGCCGTGTTGAGCCACCGCCTCTTTATGCTGGGGATTGTCACGGATGTGGAGAATTCCGCCGTGCACCTTGGGGTGCAGCGTCTTCACCCGGCCATCCAACATCTCGGGGAAGCCAGTCAAATCGGAAATATCTTTCACCGGGATACCTGAATCCCGCAGCAGCTTGGCGGTGCCTCCGGTGGAGATCAGTTCCACGCCAAGTTGATGTAATTTGCGGGCAAACTGCTCAAGCCCGGCCTTATCGGTAACACTTAGAATTGCGCGTTGTATCTTGCCCATAGCTCCTCGCCCAGAGGATTTGCACAAACCTGTGCAGCCTACTGAGTAAAAATTGCATCAGCTCTTACAGAATAGCCGAAGCTCCCTCCCGGAGCAGCGGTTGTTCGCGGCTCACAATCGGCATCTAAGCCCGATGACCTATGCAAAACCAGATTGCTATCGTTATCGCTGACGATCACGGAGTTTTACGGGAATCCCTGGCGGCCTTGCTTGCCTCTCAGCCCGACTTCAACGTGGTGGGCTCGGCTGCGAACGGGGAAGAAGCCTTGCAGTTGGTACAGGAGCATCGCCCTCACGTGCTTGTCCTCGATCTTTTCATGCCGCACGGCGACGGGTTCGAAGTGCTGCGGACGTTAGATCGCGCTGGCGATCGCGTGGCTTCCGTCGTGTTAACCGGTTCAGAAAATCAGGGCGATTATGTGCAGGTCGTCCGGCTGGGAGCGCGCGGCCTGGTCCTGAAAGGCGACAGTCCGGAGAAGCTGTTCAGCGCTATCCGAACCGTGGCCGAGGGCGAGTTGGCGTTTTCCGATGACGTGGCCCGCACTGTGCTCAACGCTATGGTGACGGACCCTCAGCCAAAGCCGACCTCGATGGCGCGGCTCTCCGAACGCGAGCGGCAGATTTCGTTTATGGTGGCGCGCGGGATGAAAAATCGCGATATCGCGAGCGAGTTGACGATCAGCGAGAACACGGTGAAGCGCCACCTGCAGAGCATTTTTTCCAAGACAGGGGCACATGACCGGCTGGAGCTGGCAGTCCTCGCTCTTGCCGAAGTGAGCAAAGCCGCCTGATAGTTGGCGGCTCGATTCAACTATTCCCGGACAATATTTATTTGCCCGCGCTGGCGGCCATCTTCTTGATCATGGCCAGAACCAGTTTGCGGTCGCTGTCGTTCAAACTCGGCGAGTAACGCCGGATCTGGGTGAGGAAGCGTACTTCGTCTTCCGCCAGTTGCGGGCCTGCTTTGTTTCCGTTGTCCCCGGCACCATTATGGAAGAACTGGGCCAGTGGCAAATCCATCGCGGTGGCAATCTTGGCCAGGGTATCGAGCGACGGTACAGTATGCCCATTTTCGACCCGGGACAGATAACAGCGCAGCAGACCGGTGCGCTTTTCGATATCTCCCTGGGACATTCCTTTTTGCAGACGATAATTCCGAATCGTTTCGCCGATGTTCATCGCACTGCTCAACCTTTGAGTTAGAGTGGCATTGGGGGGTGACTGCATAGTAATCAGAGTCTCTGTTGATTAGCAAGCCTTTTACGCGGGTGCTGCTTATTATTCTTCGCTTTCTGCAGCTATGGGCCTACAAGTCGATACCGTTAAGTTACTAAGGTGTGAGATGCCCCCCACCATCAGGGTAAGGTTGTCTATAACTTCAGTTCCATATACACCAGTTCCCGACACGGCATTTGTGATCTGGGTAACCACGACGAAGTCGAATCGTCGGTAGAGCGCCTGCCATGCAAGGCGGCCCTATCAACCCATCAGGATTCCGCCGTTTACCTTCAATACTTCACCGGTGATATACCCCGCCTCTTCCGACGCAAGAAACTTCACCGCGTGCGCTACGTCGAGGTCGCTGCCCACTCGTGCGAGAGGAATATTCTTCAACATGCCCTCTTTCATCTCATCGGAGAGCACGGACGTCATGGCGGTTTCGATCCAACCGGGGGCGACGGCGTTTACCGTGATGTTGCGCGACGCGACCTCGCGGGCGACTGCCATGGTCAGGCCGATCAAGTCCCGCTTTCGCCGACGCGTAGTTCGCCTGGCCCGCCTGGCCGATCTGCCCGAAGATGCTGGTGATGTTGATGATCCTGCCCCAACGCTGCTTCAGCATCGAACTGATGACGGCTTGGGTGAGCAGGAACGGAGCAGTGAGATTGGTGTTGATGACGTCGTCCCAATCGGCGCGTTTCATGCGCATCACGAGTTGGTCGCGCGTGATTCCGGCGTTGTTCACCAGGATGTCGACTTTGCCAAAGTGCGCCACGATGGCTTTAACGCCGGACTTGATCTCCGCTTCGTTGGCGACGTCCATTTTGAAGACCGACGCCTCGCCCCCCGCCGTCGCAATTTCGCTGGCGACCTGCTCCAGTTTGTCCTGACTGCGAGCGCAAAGAGCAACCTTAGCGCCTGAAGCGGCGAGCACCATGGCGCAAGCCCGCCCAATTCCCTGTGAAGCCCCGGTCACCAGCGCAACTCGGCCTTCCACGCCTGGCATGCAGATCTCCTGTTAGTGAATTGATTGTGACTTCAGCAGGATTATACGGGTCGCGCTCAGCCAATCTGCACGCGCTCCTCGTCGTCGGAGACCGTAACAGGCTCATGTGGCATCTCATCGCGAAACAGATAACGCAGCAGCGGCGGAGGCACAAGGGTCGTGATCGCTGTCATGAAGATGACGATGGCGTACGCGCGCTGCGACACCATATTCATCTGCAATCCAATGAGCGCTACGATCAGCGCCACCTCGCCGCGCGGCGTCATGCCGACACCAACCTTCAGCGCGCATCGCCAGCCTTCGTGCAGCACTGCCGCGCCACAGCCGACGACTTTTGTGATCAGGGCCAGGAACGAGATCACCAGCGCTACCACAATCACACTCTTGCTGAACACGTGAATATCCAGCCGCGCTCCCATGGTGAAGAAGAAGAACGGCGAAAGAAATTCGTTGATGCCGTGCACCCGTGGCTTCAGGTTCCACTCCGGCGAGTAGTCGGAGAAGATCAGCCCCGCAAAGAACGCGCCGATGATGGCCGCCATGCCGATCTTGGTTGCTGCCACCGAGAGCAGCATGCAGATCGACAGCGCCAGCACCAGCGGAGCGTCCCGCGTCGACAGCCGTTGCAGTCCCGGCTTCATGCGGCCAATCACGTTGGGCCCGATGTAGATCATGAATGCGGCGAAGCCGACGGCTTCCGCCAGCACCACGCCGAGGTGCAGCCACCGAATACCACTCCCGCTCGCCAGGCTCACCACCACCGCCAGCAGGACCATGCCCAGAATGTCGTCGAACACCGCCGCAGCCAAAATGATCTGCGCTGCGCGGCTGCGGAGTACTCCCAGGTCCTGCAGCACCCGGGCGGTGATGCCGACGCTGGTTGCGACCATGGCCGCCGCCACAAACGCCGACTCGTGCGTCGTCTCGCCAGTGATTTTCATGAACGCGAATCCAGTGGCAAAGGGCAGTAGAATGCCGGCGACGGCGACATTCATCGAAGTGCGTCCCAGGCGTCTCAGGTCGCTGGGACTGGTTTCGAGGCCGACGGTGAACAGCAGGAAGATAGCGCCGATTTCGGCGAGCGAGATAATGCTTGGGCTCGGGTCAATAATGCGCGCGGCGTACGGACCCAGCACGATGCCGGCCAGGATCTCGCCCAGCACGGCCGGCATCATCAGCCGCTCAAACACTTCGCCGAACACCTTCGCCCACACGAAGATGGTGAACAGTTGAAGCAGCAGTGTGTCTGTTCCGTTATTCATTCTGGCCGTGGCGCGGACAAAACTACGAGGACCCCAATGCCATCAATTGTTGCTCGCAAATGTGTTGCGCAACCACGAAATTCCAGAGTGTCTGCTGCTTTTGTGAGCTGGACCGCGGCTTTCGATTTTTGCGGTGTCACTCTGGATTTGTGCCATCTTACTTAGAGATCGAGGTTACAGAGCGCAAAGCACATGCAGTGGAAGATTCCAGAGAAGCTTAGAGCTTCCGTGGGACTGCTTTTGGTGACGGCAGCAGCGTGCGGATTGGCGCAGCTTTTTGCCGGGCACGAGGAGAAAGTGTTCCTGCCACTCTGGTTCGTTGCCGTGTTGGTGGCGCTTGCTGTTCGTTATGGAATCGCGGTGGGAGTAGTAGGCTCACTGCTCTCGGCAGCAATCTTCGCGACCATGTTGTTTAGCCCGCTCGGCAGTTTCCGGATCGGCGATAAAGTCGCCCGTCAGAATCTCGCCTGGATGGTGCTGGGTGGAGTAGCCCTGTCGTATTTGTTCGCGCCAGCGAACTCGACGCGCAGGAAGTCGTGATGTTGCGATGATTCGGGTCAGGGCAGGCCTCTTCGAGCGCAGCAGAACGAGCTGTTTTCACACTCCTGAATGGTCGTCGCAGTCCCCGCGTGCTTGACGGATCGGTTAGAAATTTTCCTTAAAGCTCTTTCCCGACCGAGGCGAATGTACAACTGCCGGAATGTCGACCTGGAAGCCGATCTGACCGCCGATCCGCGGACTTGCCTCGTACTTGCCTCCCAGCAAGGCGACCGCCAGGCCGAGACCGTTGCGGATGGTGTATTCGGCGCCCAGCAGGCCTTGCAACTGCCTCCTGCCGAGCTGGTCGTTGTCGGCGACGCCGCCATACGCTTCAACTCCCAGCGTGAGGCGTGGAGTAAAGTCGTGCAGAAGGGACGCGCCTCCAGTCACGACGTGGCCGCGTGTGGTTTGAATTCCGACTGCGCCTGTGCTGGTGTTGCCGGCAAATAAGAATCCCAGATTCAGGTTGAGCCGGGTCGCCGAGCTGAATGGTTTTTCTCCGATCAGGTTCAGCGCAACGTCGGCGAGTCCAGACCCAAGTTGCTGATGCACGTTGCCGGTCGGCGCCTCGATATAGAGGCTGGCGGCGAGCAGCACACGTTGCGAATCGGGCGGCGCGGTACGGAAGTTCCACTTAATCCCCATGTCAACGTCCCCAATCCCTGACGAACTCTGCTGTCCCGGAGCGCGATAGATCGATAGGTAAGGGTAATCGAGATCTAACTCAAGCTCGCGAGGCAGGCCGTAGTTGAACTTGAAGTTCGCCCAGTTCTGGTGGAGATTGGGATACTGCGACGACTGGAGACCGTCAAATTCATTGAAGAATTCGAAGTGAAACGTGCCCCGATCGGTGACTTGAGGATTATCGGTGTAGAACGGCAGCTGCGCCAGCAACGGTTGTGCTGTGCAGGTCAGAGCTAACAGCAGTACCCACATCCAGAGCGGCGGGCGCATAGAGTTGCACCACCACTATATTCCTGCGCCCGGCTGCAAATATTCATGGATTGTGAAAAGAGAGCAAGTCGTCTCCGCGCCGCACCTTTGCTGAAAAGGTTCGAAGGAAGAAGCGAACCGGATTGCCAGAGGTAGGTTCGGCGTCCGAAATAGCAAAGCCCGCCAGCTAAACTGACGGGCTCCCGCAAATTACTGCAATAGCTTTCAGGCTTTCTGCCCCTGGTTCTTCAGCACCTCGATCGCTTTGTTCAACTGATCGTCAGGCTGATTGGCTTTCGGCTTTTCCTGCGACTGGTCATCTTGCGCGTTATCGTCCTCGTCGGGAACCGCGAAGTCGTCGCTGTTATCAGCTACCAGAACGTTTGGCGTGATGGCGGTATCTTCCAGCGCCTTGCCGGAAGGCGTGTAATACTTCGCCACGGAAAGAATTAGCGCCGAGCCATCGGGCATCTCGATCACCTTCTGGATCGCTCCCGAGCCGAAGGTCTTATCGCCGACCACGTCGCCGCGTGAGTTCTCCATAATCGCCGAGGCAACGATCTCCGCCGGGCCCGCGGTGCCGCGATTTACCAGCACTACCAGCGGAATGTTGGGGACTACCGCCTTCTGGGGATCGGCGGTGAACGTCTGCTTGGGATACTTCTGCCCCTGCAGGTAGGTGATGGTTCCGTGATCCAGGAAGAGGTTCGCCGTGGCGATGCCTTCGTCCTCTTCGCCGTCACCGGAGTTGCGCAGATCAAGCACGATCTTCTTCGCGCCTTCCTTCTGCAGTTGTTTCAACTTGGCCGCGACATCCTGCGAGCGCCCCTTGGGGAAGTCATCAATCTTGACGTAGCCGATACCGGATTCCAGCATCTTGTCAGAAACCGGAGGATCGACCACGATCTCGCGCGTAATTGCTGTCTTTATCGGCTGCGCCTTGCGTGGCCGCACGATGGATACGTTAATCACCGAACCCGGCTGACCTGCCAGCAGGCCGTCAATTTCTGCCAGTGACATGTCGCGCGTGGTCTTACCTTCGATGGCCTCGATGATGTCGCCCGAGCTCATCCCCGCCTTGTCCGACGGTCCGCCCGGAATCACCGAGATCACGGCTGCGTAACCGTAGCGCTTCGAGATTGCCGCGCCAATGGTCGCCTTGCCCTCGCCCTTGCGCTGCTTGTAGTCCTTGTACTCGGTGGGGTCGAGATAGCTGGAATCAGCGTCCAGCGACTCGAGCAGCCCGTGCAGTGCGCCGTTGGTGACTTTGGCGATATTCGGGTCTTCGACGTACTCGGTGCGAATGCGCGAGAGCACCTCGCTGTACACCCCGAGCTGCTTGTAGGAATCGTCGTTGTTAGTGGTGCTGGCCCTGACACCCAATCCGCCGGCTACGACAAACGTGGCCAACAGAAAGGAAAGGCTGAGGATAACGGTTTTGGTCGTCTTTGACATCGGTTCTCGCGCGATTGTGCTTGGAGGGACGGGTCAATCCGGTGAAGATACGGCCCGAGGACTCGACCCTCATTATACCTGTGTTCGATGCGAGCTCCCGCCCGGCGATGCGCTAAATGTGGGCCTTCGCCAAACGCAGGTGAGGGTTGGACGGGTGGACAGAGCTTAGGAAAGCCTGCGCCGTGGAAAGCCGTGCGCACCACCCAGATCCGAGCCCTGAAGCTGTCAGCCATCAGCTATCAGTTCAGACAAAGAAGTGAAGGCGCGCTTGTTCGCGAATTTTGGTATTAGCTGACGGCTGATAGCTGACGGCTGAGCTCTAACGCGAGGTGCCTTTCAGAAGGTCTGCGCGAAGCCTTCCAATGCTTCCTTCCGGACCCACCGCAAACGGCGGCGAGATGGCGTTCCATTTTCCATCGTCGAGACGCTCCCAGGTCTTGCCGTCGTCGTGCGAAATGTCGGAGCCGTTGGTCCCCACAGCGACCCACACGTTGGCTTCGGGATACCACGCCACGGCGGAGCGATATCCGTGGGGCGGCTTAGTCGCGGCAGTCCAATGGCGGCCTCCGTCGTTGGTCCAGGCTGCGGTGCGTGTGGCCTCGTCGGGCTTCTTGTAGTCGCCGCCGACTACGACCCCGTGCTTCAGATCGCGAAACGAAACCGAGAATGCGCCGGACGATTCAGTGCCACCCGCCAACGGGAGTTTCACTACCACGCAGTCTTTGGTGCTGTTGTTGTAGGCAAGCATTGGAGAGAGCAGGGCGCGCGGGCCGCCTTTGCCTCCGGTGACAATGATGTAACGCTGAGGATCGAACGCGAACACCATGGAGTTGCTGGCGGCGAATCCGCCTTCGTCAGCGCGCGCCGCACAGGAGTGTTCTGCCGGCACCCAGCGCTGTTCTGGAACCACGATGAAGGTCGCAAATCGACCGTTGACCGGATCACCGATAAGGATCCCGGTTCGTGCCTGCAAACCTGGAGCCGCCTTGAACGCTATGGCGTCCCAGAAACCTTCCTTATCTTTGTTCCTGATTTGCTCGGTCCAGTGCGCGCAACCATCATTGGTCAGATATACGCGCGATTGGTCGCCCGGCCCGGAAGACAAAATCATTGCGACCTCTGCATTCCACGCCCAGACGCCGCGGAAGTCGAGCTTCTCCGCGCCTGCCGGAGTAACACAGCGTTCCCATGTCTCGCCGCCGTCCTGCGTTCGCAGGATCGTGCCGTCCGTTCCCGATGCCCACGCCACCGAATCGTTGACCGCATGAATGCCGCGCAGGCTCGCAGTTGAGTGCGAGCCCTGCATCTGCCATTGGGCTGACGCGAGAGGTGCAGCGAGAAGCACCAGCGGCGCAACAAACCCGAAGATGCTGCGGTGAGTGGCAGATGGCATCGCCCACATCCTAGCAAGAAGCTGCAATACCCGGAGGACGACGGGAGTACGGTCAGTTGTGCCATGATCTGTCGGCAATGACCGGAAGCTTGGAGTTGAGAACCTGGGAGTACAGTAAGTTAAATGGACTTGTCTGAAGCGCCGGGCACGATCAATAAGTTTGGCCGCACTGCTTGGAAATTTCAGCAGACATTTCGAACTCCGCTTAAAAATCTTGAGCCTTTAATCAGCAGCGTCATTACGGCGGTGCCGAGAATTCAAGCCGCTTGCCTCACAATCGATAAAGTGATCTTTGAACCTAAGCACCTGATCGCGTTGATGACTAGGCACCAGGCCCCGCTTCGGTATGTGCGCGACATCACCATCACGGCGTCAGGGACAAATGAGAGCGAGGCGCTTCTGCTGGCGGCTTTAAGCGATTGGATTGATTTTCTGTTTGTGCCACGGCCTAAACCATTCGTGATTTACGCGGACCATGACGAATACACGACCTTTTACGCTCAAACGCGTTCAAACCTGAACAGCGTAACTTGTCCTCTGGCAAGACAAGGTGTTGAGGAAATACCGGGATACCGAAGACACTTCTGATCCTTTTTGTCCGTACGGTGCTGATTGCAGGGGCATTTACTTCGACAACCCCGGCCCCGTTTATATCCCGCACGGGGGTTTCGGGTTTGGCATAATCAAGGTGCTCTGGCAGTAAGCCGCTCGCTACCGCGTGCGGCCCGCAAAGGCAGCTCTCAGGTTCACGCGTTCCGGTCATCCGTACGCGGGTAATGTTCGCCTGGGCTCCGCTTAAAGGCGACATGATCAACCGGAAGCGGCGTGGCCCGGGGAAACGGCCATCGGCCAGCATGACATTTGTCTCTAGCGCCTTTACGCCCACGTCGAACCGGCGGCTCAATGAGCTGATCGGATTTCTGGCGCTGGTCTCCGCGACTCTCCTTGTCCTCTCGCTAATTTCTTATTCGCCGCTCGATCCCTCGTGGAACACCGCAGCCGCTCCACCGGCCTCGCATCCGGCGCACAACTGGATCGGGCCCGTGGGCGCCGTTGTCAGCGATCTGGCGCTGCAAGTTTTCGGGCTTTCGGTTTTTCTGATTCCCGTCTTTCTGGTGATTTACGCGCTGCGCTGGATGCGATCGCGGCCTATCAGCTCGCCGATCGCAAAGACCGCGGGTGCGGCAGCCCTGGTGGCCTTTGCATCAGGGCTCATCGGATTGCTTCCCTGGCAATTCAAATTGCGAGGGGCCGTACCGGCAGAAGGTTTGCTGGGCCGCATCGTTGCTGACGCGCTCATTCATTACTTGAATGTTGTGGGCGCATACCTGGTGTGCCTGGCTGCAATCGCAGTGGCGCTGTATCTCTCGACCGCGTTTTCGTTCGGCGCTATCCAGATCTGGTCGAAGAGCCGCTTGTCGTTTGCCTATGCTGCGGTTGACCGATTTCGCTGACTGGAGAGCCGAACGCGCGCGCCGCCGCGCCGCCAAAGATCTGGAAAAGAAGCGCGCAGCCGCCGCGAATGCGAAGCCCGTCGTAACCGCACAGCTTGTGCCGCGACGCGCCGAACAGCCGGTCGCGCCAGTAGCAGAAGATATTCTTCCTCCGCCACCGCCGGCGCCGGCGCGAACGGAGAGTGTTCGCAGCGGTATCGACCGCGAGTTTGAAACGGCTGCTCCAGAGCCGAGGTCCGCCGCAGCAACCAAACCAATCCCAGTTCCCGAGACGGAGGCCGAGGCGATCGCTGTTGGATCGCGCGCTGACAGCGTGCCGCACGGCAAGACTACGATGCCGCGTCTCGCCGGCGGCTACAAGCTGCCCTCGACAGCTCTGCTGCATCGCGCCGACGAACACAACGCCGTAAATGAAGAAGAGTTGAAACGGCTGGCGCAAGTGCTGCAGGAAAAGTGCGGCGAGTTTGACGTGCGCGGTACGGTTTCGCAGATCAATCCTGGCCCGGTGGTGACGACCTTCGAGTTCAAGCCCGAAGCGGGCATCAAGTACAGCCGTGTGACCGGCCTGAGCGACGACCTCTGTCTGGCGCTGCGCGCCGAGAGCATTCTTATCGAACGCATGGCGGGCAAGTCTACGGTCGGTATTCAGGTGCCGAACCACGAGCGCGAAACCATCTGGCTGCGCGAGGTGGTGGAGGCGCGCGAGTTTCTTGGCTCCAAGTCCAAGCTGACGCTGGCGCTCGGCAAGGACATCAACGGCCGCATCGTTACCGCCGACCTGAACACCATGCCGCACCTGCTGATCGCGGGTTCGACCGGATCAGGCAAGAGCGTAGCCATCAACGCGTTCATCATGTCGGTGCTGTACAAGGCGACGCCTGACGAGGTGAAGCTGATACTGGTCGATCCCAAGCGGCTGGAGCTGGGCAATTACGAAGGCGTTCCGCATCTGCTCACGCCCATCATCACCGAGCCTAAGCTGGCATCGAATGCGCTGCGCAACGCCGTGCGCGAAATGGAGCGCCGCCTGAAGGTGCTGGCGGAAAAGGGCGTGCGCAACATCGACCAGTACAACCGGCTGTTCGAAGAGAACACGCCGAGCCTGTTCGATGAAGGCAGCGAAGCGCGGCCACTGCCCTACATCGTTATCATCATCGATGAGCTGGCCGACCTGATGATGCTCGACGGACAGAACGTCGAAGCTTCGATCACGCGTCTGGCGCAGATGGCGCGCGCCGTCGGCATCCACCTGGTTCTGGCGACGCAGCGGCCATCGGTCGATGTCATCACCGGATTGATCAAGGCCAACTTCCCGGCGCGCATCTCGTTCCGCGTAGCGACCAAGATCGATTCGCGAACCATTCTCGACGCCAACGGCGCTGAGGCGTTGCTGGGCCGCGGCGACATGCTGTACCTGCCTAACGGATCGGCCCGGGTTCACCGCCTTCATGCTCCGTTCGTGACGGAGAAGGAGATTGCGGCAGCGGTCGAGTTCTGGAAAACACAGGCCCCGGCGCAATATCAGGAAAACTTCCTGGCTGCTCCGCGTGACGAAGATGGCGGTTCGTCGGATTCAGGTGGCAGTGGCGGCGATGGCAGCGACGATAACGACGAGCTCTTCCAGGATGCCGTGCGCATCGTGCTGGAATACGGCAAGGCATCGACCTCGCTGTTGCAGCGACGCTTGCGAATCGGCTACGGTCGCGCCGCCCACCTTATCGATCTGATGGAGCAGGACGGAATCGTGGGCGCTGCCGACGGTCCCAAGCCGCGCGAGCTGCTGAAGCGTCCTGACTGGCTAAGCGAAGTCGAAGACGCCATGCGTTAGCCCGCGTCATCGACAAGAATTTCGCTCAGCAAGCCAGCTCGCCGGACTATACTGTGTTCCCGTAATTTTCGGCGTGCAGTCCAACGCTTCGCGTCGAGTCGTGCATCACAAAGTGGGCCCAAGGAGAGAACCTCAACTACTTTGGAGGCGCTATGTACATTATCTGGTGGATCATCGTCGGCCTCATCGCCGGATGGATTACCGGCAAGCTGATGAAAGGCTCCGGCTACGGAGCGTTGATGGACATCGTCGTCGGCATCATCGGCGCGGTCATCGGCGGCTGGATCATGCGCTCGCTCGGCATGGCGGGCAGCGGCGGGACGATCTACACCATCATCGTCGCCGTGATTGGCGCGGTCATATTGACCCTGATTATTCGTCTCATCACCGGCAGGCGGTCAACGGTATAGGCGCTGAATTCAACTTGCGCCCGTGATAGACTCCTGTTCTTCAGGCATCCATGGGCTCTCAGCGCAACTCCGCGCTTGCTGATCAACTGCGGGCCATCGCCGGCCGCGATTACGTTCTCGACCGCCCTGAAGATCTCATGCTCTACGAGTATGACGGCGGGGTGCGTACCCACCGGCCGGATGTAGTCGTGTTTCCTCAGAGCACGGAGCAGGTTTCGCGGATTGTCAAACTTGCCGCCAAAGAACGGGTTCCCATCGTGCCGCGCGGTGCCGGCACCGGGCTGAGCGGGGGAGCTATCCCAACCGAAGGCGGCATTCTGGTCGCCTTTTCGCGCATGAATCGCATTCTGGAAGTGGATGTCGACAACATGCGCGCAGTGGTGCAGCCGGGCGTGGTCAATCAAATCCTGTCTGACAGCGTGGCACATCTCGGGCTCTACTTCGCGCCCGATCCTTCCAGCCAGAAGGCCTGCACCATCGGCGGCAATGTTGCCGAGAACTCCGGCGGCCCGCACACTTTGATGTATGGCGTGACGGTAAATCATGTCACCGGTTTGGAAGTTGTCCTTCCGAGTGGCGAGATTGTTCACTTCGGAGGCAAAGCCGCCGAGAGCGCCGGCTATGATCTGACCGGCTTCTTCGTCGGATCGGAAGGAACGCTGGGCATCGTGACGGCTGCTACGGTGAAGCTGCTGCGACGGCCCGAGCGGGTAGCAACCTTGCTGGGCGTCTTCGAGACAATTGATGATGGGGCCAAAACCGTGTCGGCAATCACCGCAGAGGGCATCACCCCGGCTGCGCTGGAAATGCTGGACGGCTGGACGCTGCAGACCATCGAGGCCTTCTGCCATGCTGGTTATCCTCTCGATGCAGGAGCGGTGCTTCTGATCGAGTTGGATGGCCTGGCAGAAGCGGTGGAGGAAGAGGCCGAGCAGGTCCGCAAGGTCTGCTTTGAGCAGCATGCGCGGGAGGTTCGCCGGGCGAAAGACGACAACGAGCGAGCCCTGCTGTGGAAGGGCCGTAAGAACGCATTCGGAGCCCTTGGTCGCGTGAGTCCGTCGTTCTACACGCAGGACGGTGTGGTACCGCGAACCAAGATTCCGGCGGTGCTTCAGTTCATCGGGGAAGTATCCAAGAAATATGGATTGCGGATCGGCAACATCTTCCATGCCGGCGATGGCAATCTGCATCCGCTGATCATGTTCGATGCGCGCGATCCCAATCAACTGCATATGGTGGAGGAGGCTGGCCGCGAGATCCTGCAGTACTGCATTGACGCCGGCGGATCCATTACCGGGGAACATGGGGTTGGACTTGAGAAGCGCGACCTGATGTCTCACCTTTTCAGCAATGACGATCTCGACGTCATGCTTAGCCTGCGCAACGCCTTCAATTCCCAGTCGCTGCTCAATCCCGGCAAAGTGTTTCCTACCAGCCGGACCTGCGTGGAGACGCGCGGCCCCGCGTTCAATCCCATCCTGGTGCAGGAGGGCATGTGAACGCGACGGGTGCATCGCTCGATGTGATGCGTGAGTTGCGCGCCATCTGCGGCGAGGAACACGTTGCAGAAATCGAGAACACCTCAGCCGTTGCGGCAAGCCCCGGCTCGGCCGATGAAGTGACGGCGATTGTGCGCCTGGCCAACCAGCATGGCTTCTCGATAGCTCCAGACGGCGGGCTTAGCGACCACCATTTTCCATCGAAGGCAGACGTGCTTCTCCGCATGCATCGCCTTACCGAAGTCGAGCATTACGATCCTGCCGACCTGACCGTTGGAGTTGGCGCGGGTACGACGGTTGCGCAACTGAATGAATTGGTTGCGGGTGGCAACTTGATGTTTGGTTGTGATCCTTCATTTCCCGAGCTATCGACTATCGGAGGAGTTTTGGCCGCTGCCAAGCACGGGCCTCTGCGCCAGGGCTTTGGCGGTGTGCGCGACTTCTGCATTGGAATTCGCTTTGTCACCGGCGACGGTCGCAAAGCCAAAGGCGGCGGCCGCGTGGTGAAAAACGTCGCCGGCTACGACTTGATGAAGCTGCTCATCGGCAGCTACGGTACGTTGGCGGTAATTACTTCAGCAAGCTTCAAACTGTTTCCTGCGCCGCGACAGACGCGTACCTTTCTCGCCGAATTCGCTACATGGCAAGAGGCGTTGAAGTTTCGCGATCAGGTGGTGCGCTCGCCGCTTTCGCCGATGTGCCTGGAGATCGTATCGCCGAAGGCGCGCAAAATCATGCGGCCTGAGATGACCGAGGACGCGTGGGTGATCTGCATTTGTGGCGCAGGAAGCGATGCGGTGCTGTCGCGCTATCGCAAAGAGCTGGGTTCGGCGATCACGCGCGAACTTGAGGATGAGGACGAACGGCATATGTGGACGGTGCTGGAGCAGTTCCCGTTCGGACAAAATGCACCTGATGCGCAGGCATATCGCACCTGTTCGCTGTTCGCACCTCCGGCGCAACTGAGTGAGACTCTACACATCTTGCAGGAGCTATCGAACCTTGCCAGCATTGGGCGAGTTGGTTTGGGACATTTGCTGATCGCGGCGCCCGCCAATGACGAACAAAGTGTTTGGTCGCTGGACTCGCTGAAGCATCGTCTGCCGATCTCGGTACAAGTGGTCAGCAACTGGAGCTCGCTGGACTCGATGCCCAGCATGCGTGCGGTCAAGCAGACCCTTGACCCCAACAACGTTTTGCGCGGGAGGGAACTCCTCTGACCCTCGTTGCCGACAAGACGGAAACGCCGCACTCAAACTTTTCGCCCCACGAAAAGCCCACGTGGGAGGTGTACTCCAAGTGCATCCATTGCGGGCTGTGTCTCGATCAGTGTCCCACCTATCGCGCGCTGGGCACGGAGATGGATTCACCACGCGGCCGCATTTACCAGATCGTGCAGGTTGATGCCGGCAAGCTGGCGCTCGGCGATTCTTTCGCCACGCACATCGACCGCTGCCTGGGATGTTTGAATTGTCAGACGGCGTGCCCGTCAGGCGTCATGTATGGTGGCTTGCTGGAACGTGCGCGCCTGCAGATTTATGAGAACTACCGGCGCCCGTGGTTGCAGCGAACCGTCCGTGGGCACTTTTACAACAAAATTCTGCCTTCGTTTTCGCGGCTCGCCTTCCACGCCCGGCTGGTGCGCTTCTATCAGCAGTCAGGGCTGCAGTCGATGGCTCGTGCAACCGGCTTGCTGAAGCTGCTGGGAATTGCCGAGCTCGATGCTCTCGCGCCGCGTATCGAAAGGGACTTCTCGTTCAAGGACCTTGGCGAGGTATATCCGGCGGAAGGCGAACGCCGCGGGCGGGTTGCGCTGCTCGTCGGCTGCATCGCCAGCGTGGCCTTCGCGGAACTGAACCGCGCCACCATCCGCGTGCTTACAAAGAATGGTGTCGAGGTGCATATCCCGCCGCATCAGAGTTGCTGCGGAGCGCTGCATCTCCATGCCGGCATGCTGGATGGCGCGCGCGCGCTGGCGCGGCGGAACATCGATGCCATGCTCAGCCCCGAGTTCGACGCCATCATCACCAGCGCTGCAGGGTGCGGGTCGAGCATGAAGGAGTACGCCGCACTGTTGCAGGAAGACGCAACTTACGCCGCTCGTGCCGCGGAGTTCACGGCAAAAACCAAAGATGTAACCGAATATCTTGCCGAGCTGGGACTGCGCGAACCTAAGCGCAAGCTCGAAGCAAGAATCACCTACCAGGATCCCTGTCACCTGGCACATGCGCAGGGCGTGCGAGCGGCACCACGACAGTTGCTACGGCATATTGGGGCCAACCTCGTGGAATCGCCGCGTCCTGAGAGCTGCTGCGGCAGCGCCGGAACCTACAACGTGGTGCAGAACGAAATCTCGATGAAAATTCTCGATGAGAAGATGGGCTTCATCGGCAGCGTTTCGCCTGAGATCATCGCCACCGCCAACGTGGGTTGCATGTTGCAGTACCGCGCAGGCATCGAACGCGCTCACATGAAAGCGCGGGTGGCGCACGTCATCGAACTGCTCGACGAAGTGTATTAGCGCAGCTTCCGATCCGGCATACTCTGTTTTGAAAGGGCACGCCTTCAGGCGTGCCACACATGTAGAGTAACGATTCGGCTTCAGCCGCTGAGGGAAAGCGTCCCTCCGCGCCTAAAGGCGGCAGTTCCCGCCTACGGACGACACGGCTAAAGGCCGTGCCCTTTCAAAGCCGGTACACAGCAAGTCTGAAAAGGCTCTAGCGCCCCATCCCCGGATATTTCCCAAGATAAATGATGATCAGATCGATGGTGTCGGTAATTCCGTGCGCCACGATGGGAACCGCGAGGCTGCGGCCGAAGCACAGGTAAAGGCCGCCGAGCAGCAGACCGTTGATGGTGTTTTCAATCCAGCCTGTCATACCCTGATCGAAGTGCCCGAAACCGAAGGCAACACTGGTTAGAACAAGGCTCACGACGAATGGGGCCGAGGCGCCACGGAAAAGATCGGCCACGCGGTTCATCAGGTAACCACGCCAAACCATCTCTTCGCCGAAAGCCGCCAGCAGCCACGCCAGCGCGATGTAAATGAGGAGCAGCTTGTAATTTCCGATCATGTCGTTGAAGTCCGACAGATCGGGGAAGTGGTGAAGCCAGCGTACGAGCAACGGTTGAGTGACAAAGAGTTCGAGTGCTTCCATCAAAACACCGAATAGAACCCCCAAAGCCAGCGTGCGTGCCCAGCTCTGGTAGATCTTGAGTCCGATGCTTTTCCACCGTAGACCTCGCAATCGCAGCGACAGCCAGGCAATAACCAACAGGTATGGAATCTTGCTGAAGAAAATCAGATGGTGCCAGTGGAAGCGATCCACGAGATAGATCGCAGCAACAATCGCCAGCTCAACTACGATCAGCCAGCGCGAGTTGCGCCAATCGTTGCTCGTTTCGGGGGGCGGAGTAGCGGCAACAGCCATGATTTCTCCCGGGTCTTAGGTATCAGGTATCAGAGGTCAGATGTCAGATGAGGCCTGATACCTATACCCGATACTTCTTGCAAATACAACGATAAAGAAGACCGCGGAACGCTCGCGTGAGAGCGACACCTATATTTGCGCCAAGGTGCGTGTTTGCGCAAAGATGCGGTGGAAAACAGTTGCTCCAGGCGTTAGCCTTGCTCTGGCCTTAGCAACTGTTCAAGATTGGAACTGATATGACAACGCCCAGCTCTTCTCCCACGGTAATTGACTTGACCCATACTCTGGATGACCACTCGCCCAACTGGGAGGGAACCGAGCAGTCGCCTTTCCACGCCGAGGAGTTGGGCAACCTCGCTCGCGACGGCTACTATTCGCGCGTTTTCAAGACCCAGGAACACTACGGAACCCACATGGATGCGCCGGCTCATTTCGCCGCGAATGTATGGACGATCGACCAGATCCCTGCCGACCGTCTGGTGCGGCCATTAGTTGTGCTGAATGTGCGCGCCAAGGCCGAGCATGATCCGGACTATGCGATCAGTGTTCAGGATGTCGCTGAGTGGGAGCGGCAGCACGGCGAAATTCCCGACGGCGCCGTGGTGATGGCCTACACAGGATGGGAGCAGTACTGGGAATCGCCGGCAGGTTATCGCAATGAATGGCCTGATGGCCTGACGCACTACCCGGGCTTCTCGCTGGAAGCGGCAGAATTCCTGGTCAACACGCGCCACGTGGTAGGCCTGGGTATCGACACCATGAGCGTCGACGTCGGTGCGACCACCACTTATCCCGTACACCAGTTCACGTCGCGTGCGGGACTGTATCACCTGGAGAATGTCGCTAACCTTGGCCTGGTTCCGCCTGCGGGAGCTACGGTGGTAGTTGCTCCAGTTAAGTTAGAAGCCGGCTCCGGAGCGCCGGTACGTCTGCTGGTACTGGTGGGATAGAAGCCGCTATTCGCTATTCGCCATTCGCCATTCGCTTGACTTTTGACTCTTGGTAAGTAGTGGTTGGACCCAACACTCGGGCTCCGAGTAGAGGGTTTTTAGTGTTGCTGTGTCCCGGCTTTGAAAGGGCACGGCTTTTAGCCGTGCCGCCAGAACACTCCAGGGACTTCGCCTTTAGGCGCTGAGGAAATGCTCGCCCTCAGCGGCTGAAGCCGGTTTTTCGTCCATCTGGGCGGCCCCTTTCAAACAGGACACGGCGGCAACTATGGAAGCGCTGTGACTGAATCTGCTAAGTGCTAAGTGCCAACTGCCAAAGGCCAATAGCCAAAAGCGGCTTTCCTACGTCACATGCGCCCGGTACAGCACATAACTAAATGCCTCGCGTGAGGCCGCGAGAAAACGTTCCCACTCTGTCTTTGGAATCGACTCGGGACGAGGCGAGATATAGGCGACAAATCCCTGGCGCTGCATCATTCGCTTGGCGCGAAACAGGTGGTATGCGTCGCTTACCAGCAACACGCTTTCGAAGTCATTGCGGCGCATGATGACAGCAGCGCGCTGGGTCGATTCGTCGGTGTTGTCGGCCTGTGTCTCAGCGATGAGGTCCGCCTCGGGAACGCCCTTCGCCAGCAGATAATCGCGCCCCACCTGTCCTTCGCTGTAAGTCGGGTCTCCGCCGGCGCCACCCGAGGTGATGATCAAGGGAGCCATGCCTTCCTGGAAGAGTTGATAAGCGTGATCGAGGCGAGCGCGATAAACCGGCGATGGCCTGCCGGAATATTCCGCGGCACCGAGAACCAGGATGCAATCGGCTTGGTGGGGCTGATCGACCCAGCCTTCCTGCATGATGCGCAGAGTGAGCCAGAGAAATGCGCCCGCCACGAACAGGACAACTACCGCAAGCAACCAGCGGACGCGGTTTAATTTGGAAGCACCGGCTCCCGTGGTAACTACTCCTGTCCCAGCAACTCTGCGATGTCGTCATAGGCTATGGCGCCCTGACGCAAAATGCGCCAGTGACCATCATCGCTGGTGAGGTCGACGATCGTGGAAGCAATCTCGCGGGGTGACTGACCGCCATCGACGATCATCGACAGGCAGTCGCCAAGCTGGTCGCGCACCGCTTGCGCCGTAGTACACTCCGCTTCACCATGCAGATTGGCCGATGTCGCCGTAATTGGGTGGCCCGCGGCACGGATAATGGCCAGCGGCACCTCCGCTGCAGGAACGCGCAGGGCAACGTTGCCGGTGTTGGCAGTTACCTTCAAAGGCACCTTGGGGTCGGCCCTTACGATGATGGTGAGCGGCCCGGGCCAGAAGCGTCGAGCCAGAAGGTAAAAGGTCTCGGGCACCGGCCAAGTGAGTTCAGCCGCCTGGTCAACTGATTCGGTCAACAGTGACAGAGGCTTGTGTCGCGACCGGCTCTTGATCTCGTAAATCCGGTCTACCGCGTGCAAATTGAAGGGATCCGCGGCCAAGCCGTAGAAGGTATCCGTGGGCATGCCGAGGACGGCCCCTGAGCGGATTTTCTCAGCGGCATAAGTCACCAGCGATGCCTCTGGACTATTGGGATTGATCTTTACAATTTCGGGGCGCAACCGAACCTCGCCGATTTCTGATTGGTTTCGCGGTGCGAAATCTAATACTCGCCCAACACCAGCAAGGCAGCAGCTTATCATGCCGAGCCGACTTTCGGCCCACGGAAGCGCTCCCGTTGTACGATTGCTTCCGGGAATGGAACTATGCCCTCAGCCTTCCAGTCAGTAGCCGACGCCCGGCTTCGATTCATCACCAGCCGTAGCAACGCCAGTGTGAAAGAGCTTCGCCGTCTTTTTCATGACGCATCCGCCAATGAGAATGGAGAGGTTGCGGTCGAAGGAATGCACTTGGTGGAAGAGGCCATCCGCTCGGGCCTGCGAATCAGCAACGTATTCTTCGCGGAATCGGCACGAGACCGCGCTCACAAGCTGTTGCCGCAGTTGCCCGGGCAGACGGAAGCGATTCTGCTTCCTAATGATGTGTTCTCCAGCGCCGTGCCGACCGAAACGCCCCAAGGCGTTGCTGCTCTGGTGCGTGTTCGTCAGTCCTCGTTGGCCGAAGCGCTGCGTGCAGAGCCGGCATTGCTGGTACTGGCGGCCGGCTTGCAGGATCCGGGAAACCTGGGCACGATCGCCCGCGCCGGAGAAGCCTTTGGCGCGACTGCGTTACTGCTCGCGGAGAACACGGTCAGCGCGTGGAATTGGAAATCGATTCGGGCATCTTCAGGCTCGCTATTCCGAGTGGCCATGGTTAAGGGGAAGGCTGCTGCGATGCTGGCCGACCTGAAAGCGCGCGGCATTGTCGTACTGGCGACCTCATCGCATAAAGGCACACCAATCTCCGAAACGGACCTGACGCGCCCTGTTGCCCTGGTTGTCGGCAATGAAGGAGCCGGGGTTTCCAAGGACGTGCTCGCGCAGGCTGACGAAGTGGTGACCATACCGCATTCGGACAAGGTCGAATCGCTGAACGCGGCGATCGCAGCGTCGGTGGTGCTGTACGAGGCCAGCAGGCAGAGAAAGTTGGTTTGAACCACAGAGGCACAGAGACACGGAGGAATAAAATCGAGGAACGTAAGACATGAGGGTTATTTATGGCGGACGTACCAGCTGCTGGCCCCCTACCAAACGCGCCAGTCCAGGCTAGATGGAAGTCACCTGGCCCGCATCAATCGCAAACATCCGAAATCATTGCTGCGGCCATTGAAGTGCATCGCGCGCTCGGTCCGGGGCTTCTGGAATCCGCTTATCAGGCGGCGATGTGCCGGGAATTGTCGGTCCGAGGAATCGAGTTCATCCAGCAGGTCGAGATGCCGCTCTCCTGCAAGGGCGTGAACCTGGATTGCGGGTATCGGATTGATCTCATCGTGGCCAACGTGGTGGTTGTCGAGCTCAAAGCGGTGCAGGAAATCCTGCCAGTGCACGAAGCTCAATTGATGACTTACCTACGCCTGACCGGATTCCGAGTCGGCCTTCTTATCAACTTCAACGTTGCGGCTCTGAAGAATGGAATTCGCCGAAGAGTCTTATGACTAGTCTTCCTCCGTGTCTCTGTGTCTCTGTGGTGAACTGGATCCGTGAATCTCTTTCAGAACATGCCGCCGGCTGACGAACCTGCCGACAAGTCACGTCCGCTCGCCGACCGCATGCGTCCACGCACGCTCGACGAGTTTGTCGGTCAGGAACACATTCTCGGGCCCGGCAAGGCTCTGCGGGTGCAAATCGAGCGCGACGATACCGGTTCGGTGATCTTCTGGGGGCCGCCCGGAGTGGGCAAGACCACGCTTGCCAAGATCATCGCCCGCATGACGAATGCCGACTTTATCGAGTTCTCGGCGGTGATGAGCGGCATCAAGGAAATCAAGCAGGTGATGGCCGATGCCGAGCGTGCGCGGCAGTATGGCACGCGGACGATTGTTTTTGTCGACGAGGTGCACCGCTTTAACAAGGCGCAGCAGGATGCGTTCCTCCCTTACGTTGAGAAGGGCAGCATTCGCCTGATCGGCGCTACCACGGAAAACCCGTCATTCGAGATCATCTCGGCGCTGCTGTCGCGTTGCCGAGTTTATGTTCTGCGCTCTCTAACCGAAGACCAGATCGTTTTGTTGTTGCAGCGTGCGCTTGCCGACAAGGAACGCGGCTTAGGCGATCTGGACCTGATCGCGGATGAGGATGCGTTGCGGAAGATTGCGGCCTATTCCAGTGGCGACGCGCGAAGTGCTTACAACGCCTTGGAAGTCGCGGCTTCGCTGGGGCGCCAGGCGAGCGGAGATAGCAAGCCAGCCCACATCACCGATGCCATCGTGACCGACGCGCTGCAAAAGCGCGTGCTGAGGTACGACAAAGCCGGCGAGGAGCACTACAACCTGATCTCGGCCCTGCAT
Organism: uncultured Acidobacteriaceae bacterium; assembly: GCA_963846795.1. Classification (GTDB taxonomy): domain Bacteria; phylum Acidobacteriota; class Terriglobia; order Terriglobales; family Acidobacteriaceae; genus CAVVDY01. The sequence goes on along the minus strand of CAWJXJ010000002.1, from coordinate 1,017,792 downwards.
AAGAGCGTGCGCAACAGCGATCCTGATGCAGCGCTGTACTGGCTGGCGCGCATGTTAGAGGCTGGAGAGGACGGGCTGTACATCGCCCGCCGCGTCGTGCGTATGGCCAGCGAAGATATCGGACTTGCCGACCCGAAAGCGCTGGAGCTTACTCTGGCAGCACGCGATGCGGTGGATTTTCTCGGAATGCCCGAAGGTAACCTGGCGCTCGCGCAAGCCGTCGTGTATCTGTGTGCGGCTCCGAAATCAAATGCGCTATATACCGCCTACGGCGCCGTGCAGGAAGATGTCGAGCGAACCGCCCAGGACCCAGTGCCACTGCATTTGCGAAATGCGCCAACCGGCTTGATGAAGGCAGTCGGCTATGGCGAGGGATATCAGTACGCGCACAACCTGGAAGAGAAAGTCGCCGACATGCAATGCCTGCCTGACAATCTGAAGAATCGCGTCTACTACCATCCTACGAACGAAGGCGTGGAGGCCCGCATCAAGGCGAGGTTTGAAGAGATTAAAGGATTAAAGGCAAAAGCTCACCACGGAGGCACGGAGGACACGGAGGAGAGAAGGGCGAAAAGCGTAAAACGGAGATCAGGTCCAGACAGCAGCTCATAGTCTGATGACGCGTTCAGTGGGCTTGTCATCACAAGGCTGCTTGCCCAGGAATCTATTTCGCTGATTACAAGAATCTGTAGCTTGGTATGGCGTACGCCGGGCACCTCTACACGTCTTGTCATTAGGAGGCCGCTTCGGCCGAGGGATCTGTTCTCGCCGGCAGCGCAAATGGCTCTTCATGGCCTAAGAGTATTCCGCCGCCGGCAAGAGCATATCCCTTGCTCCGCTCGTGATGACAAGATCAAGGGAGATTGAAAGAGGCTGGCGGCACATGGCTGGCGGCTTCGCTTGACTCAGGCTCCGGAAGACAATTATCTGTATTCCTCCGTGAACTCCGTGGTGAGTCCGTTCTTGGCGCGCGTAGAAATGCAACGGCGGCCACTCATCGAGCGACCGCCGTTGCGCCTGTGCTTCCTGATTGCTAGTGGATAGAAGCGCCTGCGTGCTCGTGGTGCAGGTTTCGGTTGCGCGCGGCGACAACTGGACTCACCTTTCCGTTGCTTTCGTAGCGGAAGCGTCCAATCAGCGATTGCAGCTCTTCCGCCAGCTTCTCCAGAGACTCGGCCGACTTCTGGGTCTGTCCCGCGCCGCCGGTGGTGGTGCGGGCCGCATCGGCCACGCCCGCAATGCTGTGGCTGATGTCAGCTCCGCCCTTGGCTGCTTCCGTCAGGTTGCGCGTGATCTCGTTGGTGGTCACGCTCTGCTCCTCCACCGCGCTGGCCACCGTGTTCTGAATGTCGTTAATCTGGCCGATGACCGAGCCGATCTGCTCAATTGCCGATACCGCTCCCTTGGTGTCGGTCTGAATTGCCTCGATCTTGCGGCTGATGTCCTCGGTTGCTTTGGCTGTCTCTTTGGCCAGCTCCTTCACTTCGTTCGCCACCACCGCAAAGCCCTTGCCCGCCTCGCCGGCGCGCGCGGCCTCAATCGTGGCATTGAGCGCCAGCAGGTTGGTCTGCTGGGCGATGGAGGTGATGACCTTGATCACCTGGCCGATCTCAGCACTGCTCTGTCCCAGTTTGCCAATGGTGACGTTGGTTTCTTCTGCCGAGCGCACCGCCGCGGTCGCGACCTTGGTCGCGTCGGCTGTGTTCTTGGCGATTTCGCGGATGCTGGCCCCCATCTCGTCGGCCGCCGTCGCGACGGTCTGGATGTTGCGGCTGACCTGCTCCGATCCCGCCGACACCATGTTCGCCTGCGACGCCGTCTGCTCAGCGCTGGAGCCCATCTCCTGCGCCACCCGGCTCAACTCGGCTGCCGACTCGCTCAGCGGATGGCTCATCTGCCCCACCTGCTCGATGGTCGAGCGGAAAACCTCGAACATGTCGTTCACTGAGCTCATCAGCTCGGAGTATGCGCCCTTGAACTTCTCGGGATCCCCGCGCGAGATCAGGTCGCCGTCTTTGGCGGCGGCAATCAGCCGCGCCAACTCCGATTGCAGGGTCACGATATTCGACTTCAGCAGCACCATCCACTCATGGATCTGGTCCTGCTCCGAGGCCTTCTCCATGCTTGCGCTCATATCGCCGTTGGCAATGCGCGTCACATACTCAACCAGTCCCTTGAGCCAGTCGTGTACGCCATTGATGGCGTCCTTCATCTTCTGGTGATCGCCCTTGCACTCGATATCCACTCGCTCACGCAGATTGCCGCCGCGAATCTGCCGCAGCACCCGGTTGCCTTCCTCGATGGGGAGCACGATGGCGTCAAGCATCTGGTTGATGCCAGCCACTACTTCAGCGTAACCTCCCTTGAAATGATCCGCCTTGCCACGTTCGGAAAGCTGACCATCCTTCGAGGCCTGCGTGAGGCGTGCCATCTCGGATTGCAACTGCATGATGTTCGACTGCACGCCGTTGATGGCATCCTTCATCTTCTGGTGATCGCCCTTGCAGTCGATCTCCACCCGCTCGCGCAAGTTCCCGTCGCTGATCTGGCGCAGCACCCGGTTGCCTTCTTCGATGGGCAGCAGGATGGCGTCGAGCAGATGATTGACGCCTTCCAGTATGAGACGATAATCGCCCTGGTGTTTGCCGCCATCGGCCCTGGCTGCGAGTTTGCCTTCTACTGCGGCCGCCGATAGACTTTCGGTGTCCTCGGCCAAAGACTTGATGGCCTGCATAGCTTGAATCAGTGCCGGTACCATGGTGTCGTTTTCCGAACGCTTCTGGATCTTGCACAACTCCTCGAGATCCTTCGCGAAATCACCGGCCCCAATGTGGCACGCGATGCGCCCGATGTTCTCCACCCGCTCCTGCGCCAGATTTGCAGCGGCGGCAATATCAGCGAACGCACCCTGATACTCTCCCGTCACTTTGACGGTAAGATCATTTATCGCCAGTCGACGCAGAACGCCTCCTACCTCTGCGAGAGGTGTGGCGATGGCATCCAGCATTTCGTTGAGGGTTCTTGCGGTTTGCAGGTGGCGCCCTTCAAACTTATCCTCGGGTATGCGCTGGGTTAAATCGCCTGCCTTGATCGCCGCCGCAAGATGGTCGACCTGGTCCTTCAGGGTAATCTCAGCCGCCGCCGGAAAGATCAACTCAACCACCCCGGCTACCTGTCCGTCGGGACCAAAGCGCGGGGCTGCGGTGGTCAGCACCGGCATCTCCTTGCCTTGGACCACCGGACGACCGATACCTTCACAAATAACCCTGGTCTTTATGGCCCGTGCGGCCGCGCAAGTGCCGGCTCGGCATTCGGGATTGTCGAACAGGTCCCAGAACTTGAGGCCGATGCAATCCTCTTTTCGCTTTCCGGCAGCGCCTGCGGCGCTCTCATTCAGTTGAAGTATGGTGTGGTTGTTGTCCATGGCCACTGCGAGCCCTGGAATCAGGTCGCAGATTTGGAAAATATTCTGCGACTCTACACCGTGGCCGGCCGGAACTTTTGTCTCGGCAGCGGCCCGACGGCTTGTTTGATTACGTTCTTTCGAATTCACTGTGCCCATCTGTCTGGGTGCCATTTCGTATCTGCTCCTTAGTGCAGCCGGGCCGCGACCCGGGCAATAGTTTTAGAAGTTTTGTTCTGCAAAGCTCGCGTCCGATTTCCGGACGAGAAAACTCGGGTGGTTCAGACCTGCCTCGACTTAGTTGGCCGTTCCTGCCACTTTCTGCTCCACGCTGACCGCTTGCGCCGTATTGAGTACCAGCAGCAGACGGCCGGGCAACTTGTAAACCCCTCTGATGAGCTCTCGCCCCTGACGCATGGTTTGGGGCACATCTTCGAACTGTTGTTCCTGTACTTCCAGCACATCTCCGATCTCGTCAACCAGCAGGCTGACGGCCCCGTCTTCCGAGCGGGCCACCACGTTCATGGGCAGCTCGTCGGCCTTGCGCTCGGGCAACCCCAGGCGCAGTCGCAAATCGATGGCGGTCACGATTTGTCCCCGCAGATTGATCAGCCCGCCAATCAGCTTCGCAGCCAGCGGCACGCGAGTCATGGTCTGGTGCCGGATCACCTCCTGCACCTTCTCGACCTCGATTCCAAACAACAGGCCATCTAGATAAAACGTGCAGAATTGCTGCTCCGCCATGCTTCAATCTCCTCTCGCCAGCGCGGCCATTGCTGCCAACTCGGCGGCGTGCGCTACCGCCTGCTGCAAATTAACAATGTCAGCCACTTTCTGCTGAATTACGGCAAAGCGAGCACCCGATCACCGTAAGCAGCGCTAGGCTTGCGAAGGCCCCCGCCAGCTTGGTTCCCAATTTCATGTTCTTCATCATCTCTGCCTCTAGGTGTGCTTCTTTTGCCGTGCTCGCTGGTTGAAGTTGGTGCTGTCACGAGATCCGTGCGATGCATGAGCACCTTGCCTCTGCATCGGCAATGAGCTGCAGAAACATGACCAAATTCGCTGAGGAAGAATTAATAGTGCGTGAGGGCGATGCTCGATCTGCGGGCCCAAAGAGGAAAAAGAGACAAGGAGCACTTGCAAGACAGGAAATGCCGGGACTTCTCCAAACATCAAATCGGCGGAGCAGATTCCTGCTGGAAGTCTGCTCCGCCGTTCGTTTGTGAAACTCTGCGTTCTCCGTGAGCCTTTGTATCTCGAAGGCGCCGTTGCGCTACTTCTTGGCCGGTGGCGTGGAGGGTTGCTCGCTGGTGGGCGGAACGATGCCCTTGATCCGCATGTAGACCACGAGGTTGCCGTAGTGCTCCATGTTGTGCATATTGTTGACCGTCAGTACACCCAGCTTGGGCGTATCGTGGCCGAAGAGAGACACCGGTTGCGCGCCCGAGGCGTCGGTCATCGAGGCGTAAGCTTTGTCGCAGTAGGCGAAAGCATCTTTGAGCGCGGCCGTGAGGTCGGCTTTCGAGGTCTTTGTCTTCTCAATGTTGAGATTAGGATTCTTCTCTCCGGTGGCAATTGAGCAGAACATATACTGCGCGTCAGCCACGTGGCCCAGAATCTGCCCGTAGGTGCGCACGCCGTCGGTGGGCTTAAAGCTGTAGTTCTCCTCGGGCATTTTCTCCGCCGAGCGCAGCAGGATCGCGGATACCCGGCTGTAGGCGACCTTGGCGAAGGTTGAGTACGGATTATCGTTTGCGCCGGGTGCTGAAGGCGCAGGGGCTTGCTGGGCCATCGCCAGCGTGCACGAGGCCATCACGCAAAAGGCGAGGGCCGGCAGGGATTTCGGCATAGAAAGTCCTCCTCAGGTGCACTTACGAATCGTACAGAGAAATGGTTCCACGCTGGCGGAGACCGGCAGGAACTAGAGTTACCGGGTCTGGAGATGCTCAAATCCAGCTCTGGTTCTTGGTGCCTGGGCACATTTCGGCATCCAGCCTCCTTATCCACTACAACCAGAATCCGCCAAGCTCGACCAGCACCACCACGACAACTGAACCGCACCAGTAACATCGACGCGACGCCTGGGTTGGCCTCTGGCAGGCCGGCATGGTCCGCATCACGGCGGCTCACCTGTCGCGTTTTAGGCGAACACTCCCGAAATGGGAAGGCGCTACTACTTTCGTAACCTCCTCGCCGCGTTTTCATGGTGCTAATCAGTTCGAAAACTCATAGTCTATCGGCGTGAGCAGCAAAGGCTGCCTGGAGCAGATCGCCCAATAAGTTCTTTGAAATGAATTATGTGCGTGTAAGTCTCACGGGCTCAATCATTTCGCAGTGATTTCGTGTCTAAGCTGTTGAAAACAAAGGGTCGCAAATCAAGAAAATTTGTGATACGGCGCACATTCAAGGACAAAGGTTAAGCGCGCTACAATGAGGCACCTCGCGGAGAAAGGAACGAACCTATGGCATCCGACTCTCCGGTGCCGACAGTCGAGCAACTGCTGGGCACATGGCATCTAGTCTCCATCGAAGACACTGTCTTCGGAAAGACCCGCCCGGCAGTCGATTTGGGAACGCATCCTCGGGGTTTCTTAATGTACGCGTCCGATGGCCACATGTGTGCCACGCTGGTCGACGGAGATCGTGCTGGATGGAATGATGCAACTCACCCGACGAACGCTGAGAAGGTCGCATCGTTCGATTCGTTTATTGCTTACGCGGGCACCTTCAGGCTCGACGCCGAGAAGTCGGTCGTCTATCACTATCCAACGGTCGCGTGGTCGCCCGCCTATGTTGGCACAACTCAGGTGCGGCCGTTTCGACTGGAAGACGACAAGCTGATCATCACCGTGACCGAAGGACTCGGAGATCCAAGGCTTGAGAAACGAGTGCTGGTGTGGCAGCGCGCCAAGACGCCTTAGGTGGGGATAGGAGTGCCTATGGCGACTGCAAAGAAAGCCGCTGCTCGGGGTGACAAGTTCGCGCTATATGAGAAGCTGGTCGCGACCAACCCCAAAGTCGAGCTAAAGGGAGACGCCAATGGCTACACCTCGCTCAACGGCAACATGTTCACTCTGCTGCACTCGTCGGGACGGCTGGCGATCCGGCTACCTGAAGGTGAGCGTGAGAAGTTCCTGAAGAAATACAAGACTACGCTCTTCGAGGCCTACGGAGCGGTGATGAGGGAATATGTCGCCGTGCCTGACGAGCTTCTGAAGAAGACTGCCGAGCTCAAGAAGTATTTCGACCTGAGTTACGAGTACGCCAGGACGCTGAAGCCCAAGCTGGCGAGTAAGAAGAAGCGCTGATCCTGCAAGCTAACGCCGAATTAGTACTTCGCAATCCTGATGCAAGGATGATTCTGCGCATAGCAGGAGCTCTCCTACAGCTTTTACGCGATCGCGGCCAGATTTGTTCATTCCGGACAGCGAACCAACCATCCGGCAGCGACGAGGGTCAGAACCAGGGGGGCTGAAGGAACGCCGCTGCATTCGATCGAGTAGCGATGAAGATGAAAAAGACGGGAGCGCTGCGATATGTATTCCGGGCACCTGTGTATCTCTATCGCTGGCATTTGGGGTGGCTTCTCGGGCGGCGATGTTTGCTGCTAAGTCATACCGGCCGCCGCAGCGGGATCCGACGCCAGACCGTGTTAGAGGTTGTCGATTATCGCAAGCCGGGACCAGAGGTCGTGGTGGTGAGCGCCTTCGGCCGCGAGGCGGACTGGCTGCGCAACATCGAGGCGAAGCCCGACGAAGAGGTGACAGTCGGTTCGCAGCATTTCTCCGCAACGCACCGTTTCCTTAGCGAACAGGAGGCGATAAACGTCATACAAGGTTACGAGTACCGCAATCGGTTCATGGCTCCGGTTGTTCGCGCCGGACTAAGTTGGGTGGCGGGGTGGCCTTATCGCGGCCAAGATGAGGATCGGCAGCGCCTGGTTCAGCAGCTACCGCTTATTGCGTTTCGCCCGCGAGGGTGAACGGCAAACGCGTCAACCGTCGCGACCTGGGCGCTGGATCATCGTAGCCTTTGCTCCGGTGCTATATTGTTTTTTCCTCGTACGCTTCCCCCATGCTGGGCAGAAGCACCAGAGAACTTGAACCAACTCGAAGGAGATCGCATGTCGTTCGGCAGTCGCAAGGATGGCCACAGTTTGAAGATTGCCCTGGTGGGCTCGTTGGCGGTTCTCGCCGTCCTGATGGTGCGTGCGCCGCAAGCGCAGGAGGCGAAACACACGGCTCCGGCCAGCGGCGGTGACATCGCGCGCGGAGCCTATATCGTGAATAGTGTCGCTATGTGTCCCACGTGCCACACGCCGCGGACGGCGGATGGGCAAATGAATCAGAGCGAGTGGCTGCAGGGCGGCCCCGTCGTGTATCTGCCGGCGAATCCCACGTCGAACTGGCCGCAGTATGAGCCGCGCATCGGCGGCACTCTGCCGACCAGCGAAGCCAATATGATCACCCTCTTGACCACGGCTGTCTGGACCGACGGAAAGGAACTGCGCGACCCCATGCCGAAGTTCCACATGAACCGCGCCGACGCCGAAGCGGTGGTCGCGTATCTGAAGACCATTCGCACCGGAAGGTAGAGCGACCGCCGAGTTCCTGGTGGAAGCACCCGGCTTCAGCCGGGTGAATAGCGCGGAACTTTCGATGTGGCTTTAGCCGCGGCCGAGGCTGAAGCCCGGTTCTTGGTTGCGTCGGTGTTCGCTGGGCTCAAGCCCAGCGCTTCCACCCGCAGAAGTTAAGGATCCCGATTTCCTTCCTGCTCTTCCATCTTCTACACTGATTCAGTCTGCCGGGCCGCATCCAAGCAAGGGGACTCGAACTGATGCCGACCTTTGATGAAAACGCGATTGCCCATCAGGACTCAACTTTAGCTGAGCCCGGCCAAAAGACCGAGCCTACTGGCGAAGAGTTGGGCCTGATCTCCAGCTACGATCTGCACCTGTTTAACGAGGGCAGTCACACGCGCCTTTACGAGAAGTTTGGCGCCCACCCCGTCGAAATGAACGGCCAGCAGGGCGTGTACTTCGGCGTATGGGCGCCGGATGCTATGCGCATCTCGGTTGTCGGCGACTTCAACAACTGGAACCCTGATTCCACGCCGATGAATCCCAAGGGCAGTTCCGGTGTTTGGGACTGCTTCGTTCCCGGCATCGGCAAGGGCGCCATCTATAAGTACTTCATCCGCTCGCGTTATCACGGATATTCCGTCGCCAAGGCTGACCCCTACGCTTTCCATTGCGAGACGCCACCCAAAACGGCATCGATCGTGTGGGACACCTGGTATGAGTGGCAAGACCAGGAGTGGATGAACACGCGGCTGCAGAAGAACGCCTTCGACGCTCCGATGTCCGTCTACGAGGTGCATCTGGGCTCGTGGATGCGCGTGCCTGAGGAGGGCAATCGTTCGCTCAACTATCGCGAACTGGCGCACAAGCTAACCGAATACGTGAAGCAACTCGGTTTCACCCACGTCGAGTTCATGCCGATCATGGAGCACCCGTTTTTCGGCTCGTGGGGATACCAGGTCACCGGGTACTTCGCTCCCAGCAGCCGGTTCGGCACGCCGCAGGACTTCATGTACCTGATCGATCACCTGCATCAGGCGGGCATCGGCGTGATTCTCGATTGGGTGCCGTCGCACTTTCCCAACGACGAGCACGGACTGGCGTACTTCGACGGCACACATCTTTATGAGCACGCTGATCCGCGCCGCGGTTTTCATCCCGATTGGAAGTCGTCGATCTTCAATTACGGTCGCAACGAAGTTCGCGCATTCCTGGTCAGCAACGCAATGTTCTGGCTTGATCGCTACCACATCGATGGCCTGCGCATGGATGCCATTGCCTCAATGCTGTACCTCGACTATTCACGCAAGCAGGGTGAGTGGATTCCCAATCAGTTTGGCGGGCGCGAGAACCTCGAAGCTGTCGCCTTCCTGAAGCAGGTGAACCAGGAGGCCTATACCGAGTTCCCCGCGATTCAGACGATCGCCGAAGAATCGACGGCGTGGCCGCTAGTGTCGCGGCCTCCGTACATTGGCGGCCTGGGCTTCGGAATGAAGTGGGACATGGGGTGGATGCACGACACCCTGCAATACTTCTCAAAGGAACCGATCCATCGCAAGTATCACCACAACAAGCTGACCTTCCGCGGGCTATACATGTTTACCGAGAATTACGTGCTGCCGCTTTCGCACGATGAGGTCGTGTATGGCAAGGGCTCGCTGCTAGGCAAGATGGCGGGGGACGAGTGGCAGCGCTTTGCCAACCTGCGCCTGCTCTTCGGCTACATGTACACCCAGGCCGGAAAGAAGCTGCTGTTCATGGGCGGCGAGATCGCGCAGTCCAGCGAGTGGAACCACGACAGCAGTGTGCAATGGGACCTGCTGCGCTGGGCGCCGCACCAAGGCGTACAGCGCTGGGTTACCGATCTGAACGCCTACTATCGTAGCGAACCCGCGCTGTATGAGCTCGACTTCAGCCCCGACGGCTGGCAATGGATCGATGCCGACGACTCGGACAACAGCGTGCTGACCTACATGCGCTACGGACGGGACCGCCAGGCTCCCGTGCTGGTCGCCTGCAATTTCACTCCGGTGCCTCGTCGCGGATATCGCGTCGGCGTTCCACTCGACGGGCATTGGAGTGAGGTGCTGAACAGCAATGCCGCGGTTTACGGCGGAACGGATGAAGGCAACTTCGGAGGCGTACATTCCGAGGCTTTCGAGTGCCACGGCCAGCCTTATTCGACTGCTGCTCAATCTGCCGCCGTTGGCGGTGGTGGTGCTGAAGAGATAAAGAACAGCTCTTGGCCTTTGGCTCTTAGCTTTTGGCCAAACGCCGGTGTACTCGGCGATGGCGTCCGTGTTCCGAGTGCGGCCATAAACAGAGGCGGCAGCGTAGGTCATGCTGCCACCAGTGTGATGTTTTGAAGCGGATGGGTGAGAGCAAGCTGCAGTTACGTCCTCAACTCCACTACCGTTGCTCCGGCGCCGCCTTCGTTCTGCGGAGGCTCGCTAACCGTTGCCACATGCGGGTGCTTCTGCAAGAACTGCCGAAGTGCCTTGCGCAGGATTCCCATTCCACTGCCATGCACCACGCGCAGGCGGATGGCGCCGGCAAGGAACGCGCGATCGACGAACTTCTCTACCGCGCGGGTCGCATCATCCACGTTTTGTCCGATGACGTTGATCTCGGTCGGCACGCTCTCGTCCTCGCGCGCAAGCGCCACGTTGATGCCGCGAGCGCGGGCGGCTGAAACCGGATCGCCGCCCACCCGCATCACCACGTCGGCAATATCGTCGCGCGCAACCTTCATCTTCATCGGGCCTACGGTCACCTCGAAGGAGTCGTCGTCGAAGTGGCGCAAGACTTTTCCATCCCGGCCCAGCGACTTCAAACGAACCATGTCGCCCACCGAGACCTGCTGCACGACATGCGGAGCTGCGTGGCGATCACCTGCGTCGGAGCCGGTGCTGTGGGCGACGACCGTGGAATCGAACTGCTCGCGGAATTCACGTCGCATCTTTGCGATGCGCCGCTCGGCGTCTTTTGACAGCTTCAGCGCCTGGGCGCGGTCCTGCACGGCATTCACCGTCTCGCGCGCGCGATACTCGAAATCGCGCAGCACGCTCTCCAGCTTCTTCTCCAGCTCGCGGATTTTTTCGCGCTGCTCTTTCTTGCCTTCGTCCGCCAGGTGATTGCGCTCGCGCGCCAGCTCCTGCTCCTGACGCCGTAGCTGAAGACGCTCGTTGTCTATCTCCCGCAAATCGGAGTGCAACCTGTCAAGGAATCGCCCCACGTCTTGCGCCTGCGAGGTAAGCTTCTCGCGCGCCTGGGACACGATCTCCGGGTTGAGCCCAATTCTTTGCGCGATGTTGATGCCCGCCGAAGCGCCGGGCACGCCGATGCGCAGCTCGTAGGTAGGAGCAAGGGTTCGCTCGTCGAATCCTACTGCGGCATTCAGGACGCCGGCAGTGTTGGCCGCATAAACCTTCAGCGCGGTGTGGTGCGTCGAGACGATGCTCAGGCAGCCACGGCGGCGAAAGTAGTCGGCAATAGCAACTGCTAAAGCCGCTCCCTCTTCCGGATCGGTCGCCGATCCAAGCTCATCCAGCAAGACCAGCGAATGCTCGGTCGCTTCCTGCGAAATGCGATTGATGTTGCTAACGTGCGCCGAGAAAGTGGACAGATTCTGCTCGATCGACTGGTAGTCGCCAATGTCAGCGAAAACTCCGTCGAGGATCGGCATCTCAGCTCGCTCTGCTGGAATCGGCACGCCCGACTGCGCCATCAGGGCAAGCAAGCCGATAGTTTTCAAGGAGACCGTCTTCCCGCCGGTATTCGGTCCGGTGATGACGAGCTGCCGGTGCTGGCTATCGATTTCAACGTCAACCGGAACGACGGCGCGGCCTTTCGGTTTCAGCGTCCGCTCCAGCAGCGGATGGCGAGCCTTGCGCAGTACGAGCGAGTCAGGCGCTTGCTCTTCTGCTGAGTTCTCTGCCTTTCCAGGCAGGAAGCGCACGGTGACGCAATCGTAATCCTGGGCAAATCGCGCTTTGGCAAACTGAAGCTCCAGTTCGCTGAGGATTTCCACTGCATTCGCCAGCGAATCAGCGTACTCGCCTACTCGGCCGGTCATTTCCAGCAGAATGCGATGGATCTCCGCCAGCTCGTCTTCCAGCAGGCGCACCAGTTCGTTGTTCTGCTCGATGGTCTCCAGCGGCTCCATAAAAACCGTTTGCCCGCTGGAAGAGGCACCGTGTGCCACGCCCTGAACGCGCCGACGCTGCTCGGTCTTGACCGGGATTACAAAGCGGTCGCCGCGAATGGTCACCAGCTCATCCTGCACCGCTCCGCCTTCCGACAGGCGCCGCAGATATGAGCGCAGCGATTCCTGAATGCTTCGCTTCTGCTTCTCGATTTCGCGGCGAATGCGGGCCAGCGCGGGCGATGCGCGGTCATCAAGCGTGCCGTCGGGCAGAATCTTGTTGCCAAAATACTTCAGCAGGGGAGCGAAGTCAGACAACTGCTCGGAAAGCGCCGTCACTTCCTGCCAGTTCTCCTGAATTTGCACGGTGGGATGCAGAGCGATCTCGCGCCATTCGGCAGCACGGTCGGCCAGCAGCAGGATGTCACGGATCTCGCTCAATTCCAGAACCGCTCCCCGGATGCGCGACTTGTCGATGAGCAGACCGGGGTCGAGCAGACCATGAAAATCGAAGCTGCCACCGGTCCGCAGGTATCCCCGCAGCTCTGCCGAGAGCTGTTGCTGGCGCTCGATCCACTCTCTGTCCCGCGAGGGCTCCAGCGACAGGACACGCTCACGTCCCAGCGGAGATGCCGTGTAGGCCGCGAGTAGCTGGCGAAAGTCGTTGAATTCCAGCACGTGTTGGCTGGTGTGCTCGAGCGGCGAGGGAGAAGACATGGTCAGGGTTATCGTAAATGAAGAGAGCTTTCAGCCGTCAGCTGTCAGCCTCAAGCCAACAACTGGATCAATGACGGACAAAAGACAGAACTCACAGTGCATTTCAGGAAACCCACACCGGAGATTCTTGTCTTGAGCTGACAGCTGAAGGCTGAGAGCTGACAGCTTCTTTGTAACTCAGCTGTCACGAAGGTCCTACTCCACTACCCACAGACCCAGCCCTCCAGATAGACTGTTCCCCGAGTTAACAAAGCATCGCGACGCCGTACAGGGGATTGCATGCCGCATCAAGCATCAGACGCATTGGTTTTCTTCGGGGCCAGCGGAGATCTTGCGTACAAGAAGATCTTCCCTTCGCTTCACAACATGGTGAGGCGCGGGATGCTGGACGTACCCGTAATTGGCGTGGCGAAGTCAGGCTGGACGCTGGAGCAACTCCGGGCGCGTGCCAAGGACAGCATCGCTACGCACGGCGGCGGGGTTGACGACGAAGCCTTCCAGAGGCTCTGCGAGCTGTTGCAATACATTGACGGCGACTACAAGGACGAGAAGACCTATCAGCAGCTTCGTACCCTATTGGGCGATGCCCAGCTCCCAACGCATTACCTGGCAATTCCACCCAGTATGTTTTCGGTGGTTGTGCAGGGTCTGGGGAAGTCGGGAGCGGCGAAGAATGCACGCGTGATCCTCGAGAAACCTTTCGGGCGTGATCTGCTGAGTGCGCGCAAGCTGAACGAAACCCTGCATTCGGTGTTTCCCGAAGAGAACATCTATCGCATCGACCATTACCTGGGCAAAGAGGCGGTCGAGAACCTGTTGATCTTCCGTTTCGCTAACAGCTTTCTTGAGCCCATCTGGAACCGCAATTACGTACATAGCGTGCAGATCACCATGGCCGAATCGTTTGGCGTCGAGGGCCGCGGCAAGTTTTACGAGGAAGCCGGCGCCATTCGTGACGTGGTGCAGAACCACATGCTGCAGGTGGTGGCCTTCCTCGCGATGGAGCCGCCCACCAGCATGTACGTCGATTCGGTGCGCGACGAACAGGTGAAGATCTTCCGCAGCATTCCGCCGCTCAGTCCGGCGAATATCATCCGCGGACAATTTCGCGGCTATCGCGATGAGCCCGGAGTGAACCCCCATTCGGACGTCGAAACGTTCGCCGCGCTTAGGCTGGAGGTCGATTCCTGGCGCTGGTCGGGCGTTCCGTTCCTCATTCGAGCCGGCAAGCGTCTGCCGACGACCGCGACTGAGGTCTACATCAAGCTGCGCAAGCCTCCGCTGGCGAAGGGCGGTCCTGAGGGGCGAAACTATTTTCGTTTTCGTCTCGGTCCCGACATTGAGATCAACATCGGAAGCCGCGTAAAGCGTCCGGGCCCGCTCATGGTCCCGATGCCAGTCGAGCTCTCGGCTGTGAAGTACAGCTCCACCGACGAGATGGAAGCTTACGAGCGACTGCTGACCGACGCCATGAGGGGCGATCCTGAGCTGTTTGTCCGGCAGGACGCTGTCGAAGCAGCGTGGGCTATCGTCGATCCCATCCTGGGGGACTGCTGCCCGGTTGAAACGTATGAGCCGGGAACCTGGGGCCCGCCCGACGCCCGCGAACTGGCAGCCGACATCGGTGGCTGGCACGATCCGGAGTGACCTTTGAAGAAACCGACCAAGACGAAGAGGAAGTCTTCCATCAGCATGCGTCCTGAATATGACTTCGGTCGTGGCGTGCGCGGCAAACATGCGGCCCAGCATGCGTCGGGCAGCAACGTCGTTGTGCTGGCGCCTGACGTCGCCAGAAACTTTCCCACAGCAGATGACGTGAACGAAACGTTGCGTGCTGTTGCGAAGTTAATGGGACGAAGGAAAAATCGCACGAAGGCTGAGACCGCCTAGACAGGCGCTCGTTTCCCCGAGACGTACAGATTGCCCGCCACGACGAATCGCAGTGGCTCATCCACTGCTTTCGTGATGCCGATGCGCGGAGTTGTCACGATCTTCTCTGGGCGATAACCGTCATCCGCGAAATACAAATCCGATCTACACGAGGTAAGGTCTTTCCCATTGTCACGCTCGCGCGTGATGTCCATCGCTTGCGCCATTCTTCCTGGGCCGCTGGAAATTAGTCGCAACTGAGAGGCGCGGGCAGGCGGAAGAAGCTCTAATCCCCGCGCTTCGGCCATATCTTCAATCCCAGCGACCGGCTCCATGGCGCGGAACAGCACCCCCTCACCATAACCTTCCGGCATGCAGGACACATTCAGGCAGTAATGATTGCCATAGATGAAATAGACGTAGGCGTAGCCCGGCGGCCCGAAGAGCACAGCGTTGCGCGGGGTACGTCCCGAATACGCATGCGCCGCAGGATCGCTGGCGCCCAGATAAGCCTCGTCTTCGACAATGCGTCCGGCCAGCAGCTTGCGGCCCTCGCGGCGGATCAGCAGTTTGCCCAACAACTCACGGGCAACTGTGACCGGGTCGCGATTGTAAAACTCGCGCGGCAGGACGACAGCGCTTCGCAGAGTCAGGTGTAACTCCTTGGGCAGGTTGACCATCCTATAAAATCAAAGATTGCGCTTATGAACAGAATGATTCTAGCCAACCTGGTGCATCGGCCGATTCGCGCCATCATCAGCATCTTTGCCGTCGCGGTTGAGGTCACGCTGATTCTGCTGATTGTGGGCATCATGTTGGGCATGCTCAACGACAGCAGCAGCCGTCAGGCTGGCGTGGGCGCCGACATCCTGGTTCAACCTCCGGGCGCCTCGCTGTTCATGGGCATCAGTGGCGCTCCCGTGTCGGAGAAGGTTGCGGACAAGATCCGGCCGCTCCCGCACGTAACTGCGGTAGCTCCGGTGGTCGCGACGCTTTCCACCGCCGGCAATGTTCAGGTCATCGACGGTATCGACCTGCAATCGTTTGAGGCCGTGGGGGGCCCTCTCAATTACTTGAGCGGAGGTACGTTCCAGGGGCCATACTCGATGATCGTCGACGATCTCGAGGCCGCGTCGAAGCACCGTAAAGTCGGCGATAAGGTCGAGGTGTTGAACCACGAGTTCACCGTCACCGGCATTGTGGAGCACGGTCGCGGGGCGCGCCAGTTCGTTCCTATCCGCACGCTGCAGGACATTGTCGGGGCGCAGGGAAAGGCCTCAATTTTCTACGTCAAACTCGACAATCCCAACAACGCCGACGAAGTAGTGAAGGAGATCAAGGACATCCCCGGCATGTCGCAGTATGGCGTGCACTCGGTGAAGGAATATCTCAGCCTGATGACCTCCAGTGGCGTGCCCGGCCTGAACACGGTGATTCGCGTGGTAATCGGCATCGCCATGATCATCGGCTTCATCGTGATTTTCCAGGCTATGTACGCCGCGGTGATGGAGCGGACTCGTGAGATCGGGATACTGAAGTCACTGGGCGCAGGCAAGCTGTACATCGTTGGTGCGATTGTGCGTGAGACCCTGCTGATTGCAATCGGCGGAGTGATACTCGGCATTGCGATCAGCTTCGCGGCGAAGAGTGCTCTGAAGGCGCATTTCCAAACATTGCCGCTTATGATTACCAGTGCGTGGCTGCTACGCGCGACAGTCATCGCAATCATCGGCTCGCTGCTGGGAGCGCTGTATCCCGCGCTGAAGGCCGCGCAAAAGGATCCCATCGATGCGCTGGCATACGAGTGACGAAAGCTGCCAGCCGCCAGCTATCAGTCAAAACGGGCGTCAGGTATCTGGTATCAGGTCTCAGTGAAAATCTGCTGGATAGTTTACCCGACATTACTGATTCCGGCTCTTTCTGACACCTGAAGCCTGACACCTGACACCCATCCCCAAAGTTGACGGCTGAAAGCTGATGGCTACTTCTTCGAGTTGTCCATATTCTGAATGCCCTGCGGATTCTGCTGCTGACCCTGGTTCTTCACCTTGTCCGAGTTCTTGATGAACAGCACAGCTTTCCAAATGTCGTCGTCGGAGAGCCGGCCATCCCAGCCCGGCATTCCGCTAAAACGGATGCCGTACTTGACCACGTAGAAAAATTCGTTATCGGGATCGTCTGGCGTGCGCGCCATCAATTGCGGCACCGACGGATAGAAGTTTTTCCGCATGGGCGAGATTGGCTGCTTGAGGCTGCCATGGCAGAGTGCGCAGTTGTCGTCGTAGACCTTCTGCCCGGCCAGGAGGTTCTCCATCGTTGGCTGGAACGGGTTAGGCTGCTGCGGCGCGTGGCCCTCCACCCATTCGTCGACGGAGTGGTTGGCGGTTCTTCGCTCAAACGTGCTCGGGGTAGGACCCACAGCGCGGGTATCGAAGTGCCCGGTTGTCGCATAAAAATAGGCACCGCCAAACACCACCAGCAACGTAATGATCACTCCCAGAATGAATCCTCGCATTGTTCTCCCTTCAGTAGTTCTTCAGCCGGCGAGCCTCGCGCACCACATCGTCGATTCTGGGCAGGTAGACCGCTTCCAGAGGTGGCGAGAAGGGCACCGGCGAGTCGGCCGATGCGATGCGCGTAATGGGCGCATCCAGCGAGTCGAAACATTCCTCGTTGATGATGGCCGCAATCTCGCCCGCAATCCCGCCGGTTTTCGTGTCTTCGTGCAGCACGATCACGCGATTGGTCTTCTCGACCGTATTGCGGATTGCATCGCGGTCGAGCGGAAGGACCGTGCGAAGGTCGATCACCTCCAACTCGATACCTTCTTTGGCGAGAATGTCGGCGGCCTCGAGCGCGACGTAGACCATGGCTGCGTAGGTGATGATGCTCACGTCGCCACCTTCTCGCACAACGCGCGCTTTGCCGATGGGAACGGTGTAGTCTTCCGCCGGCAGCTCTTCCTTGATGCGCCGATACAAAAATTTGTGTTCAAAGAACAGCACGGGATTGTTGTCCCGAATGGCCGACTTAATGAGGCCTTTGGCGTCGTAAGCACTGGCGGGACAGATCACCTTCAAGCCAGGCGTATGCGCAAAGTAAGTCTCAGGATTCTGCGAATGGAATGGGCCGCCATGAACACCTCCGCCGGATGGTCCGCGCAGCACGACCGGAACCGGCGCGCCCCAGCGAAAGTGCGCCTTTGCCAGCAGGTTGTTGATCTGGTTGAAGGCGCAACTGATGAAGTCCATGAACTGGAACTCGGCGACGGGGCGCATTCCGGTGAGCGCCGCGCCAAAGGCGGCATTCACGATGGCCATTTCGGAGATAGGAGTATCGACCACGCGCTCGGGGCCGAAGCGGTCGATCAGCCCTTCGGTAACTTTGAACGCGCCGCCGTACACGCCAATGTCTTCGCCGATACAGAACACGGCGGGGTCGCGCTCCATCTCTTCCCAGATTCCCTGGCGGATAGCTTCAAGATAGGTGACAGGTGGCATAAGAGTTCGCTTGGTGCATTCTATCGTTCTATCGTTGCGCGACAACTCGTACAAGTTGTACAATTTGTACAAGGAACAAATGTAATGTCCAAAATCAGTACCAGTACGGCCCGCCAGAAATTTTCCGAGATCCTCAGCAAGGCTGAATTCGCTGGCGAGCGAACCATTCTCCATCGGAGAAAGAAGCCGATTGCAGCCGTTGTGCCCATCGAAGACCTGGAACTGATTGAGCGTTACGAAGACGAGTTAGATGCCCGCCTTTTGAAAAAAGCTCGGAAAGAAAAGACCATTCCGTGGGAACAGCTCAAACAAGATCTTGGCCTCTAGCTAATCAATGAAGAAGCTGTACACCATCCGGTTCGGAACCTCCGCCGGCCGAACACTTCAGAAGCTCGATCTATCATGGCAGGTTCGGATCAGCAGGGCGATCAATGCGTTAGCCGAAAACCCTTTTCCTCTGGGTGCGCGCAAATTGAAAGGTGAGGAACGCTCGTACCGAATCCGAATCGGTGACCACCGCGTGGTGTATGACGTTTTGCAAGATGTTGTTGTGGTACTGATCCTCCGGATCGGCCATCGCAAAGACGTTTACCGCTAGCTTCGTCTCACTTCAGATGCACCGCAGCTTCGTCTGCTTTTGCAGGAGACTGCACCTCCCGCAACTTCGCTGTAACCGGTCCGTACTTCGGACGAATGTGGTGGCACGCATCGTCGCAATACACGCCCTGATGTGTTTTGTCGGTCGCCGGATCGGGCATGGGTGACGCAACCGCGGCGTCGCGATCGGCCTCAAGCTCGCGCTCCACGTCCTGCGATCAGCTCGTCGTTCTCTGCTGCGCCGAGCCACTTTTTCTCGTTGACCAGATAGTTCTCCAACCGCGCAATCGGATCGCGTGCCTTCCAGTACTCAAACAGCTTGGCCGGGACGTACTGCGCTGCGTCGTGGATGGCATGACCCTTCATGCGCATCATCTTGGCTTCGATCAGCGTCGGTCCTTCGCCGCGACGGGCGCGTTCGCAGGCTTCGTGCGTGGCGTCATACACCTGGCAGGGATCGGTACCGTCAACGATCACGCCGGGAATGCCATAGGCGATAGCGCGCTCCGCCAGATCTTTTACACAGAATTGCATGTCGCTAGGGGTCGAGTAGCCCCATAGATTGTTCTCCACGATAAGCACCAGGCCGAGCTTCTGCACCGCCGCAAAATTCAAGCTCTCGTAGGTGACGCCGGTGGATTGTCCGCCATCACCGATGTAGGTCAGCCCGACCACATTCTTTCCCTGTAAGCGCGCTCCCAAGCAGACCCCCGTCATCACGCCGATCAACTCGCCGAGCATGGAAATCGGCGCGCACACGTTGCGCTTCTCGAAGTCGCCGAAGTGGGAAGAAGCATCGCGGCCGAACGTCGGTGAGTCGCCTTTCGCCATATACTGCCGCATGATGTCGCGCGCGCTGAAGCCACGCACCAGCATCGCTCCCTGATTGCGGATCATCGGCCCGAGCCAGTCATCCGGCCCCAGCGCATACGCGGAGGCGCAGGAGCAGCCCTCCTGCCCCAGCCCGAAGTACACGCCCCCAACCACCTTGCTCTGCTTGTAAAGACTCTCCAGTGCCGATTCCATGCGCCGGTTCAGCAGCATCCAGCGATAGATGGCGATGGTCTGCTCAGGCGAAAGGTATTTCGACTCGCGAATCGGGGGCGCCGCAGCGCTCAGGTCGCCTTCGATGCGGTACTCGACGTTCGTACCTTCTCCGCTCATATACACGCGGAAGTCAGGGCACTCTAAACGATAGTCGGGGATTTCGTAGGTGCGTACCCAGGACGCGGGCGGCACCGATGGCGGTACCTTGCCTGAAGGCGCAATCGTTTTGGTGGACTTTGGCGAACCATCCGCTTGCTCAATGGCTGCCGGAGTTTTGGGCATTGTTTGCGCGGGAGCTGGAGGAACCGCGGATACCTTGCTGCTCCGTGCACTGGGCGGGGGGCTTTTCTTGTTGACCATACGTCGCAGAGGCAACAATAACTGCTATGCGCGACGAGAGGCAAGTTGCCGGAAAAGTCCCGGTGCTCAAGCAGATCTTGTCATCACGAGCGCCTTCCGTTGGCGCGAGGGATCTGTTCTCGTTTGCGATGTCAAGAATGCTTAATACGGTGACTCTGCCGATGTCGGCAAAGAGCAGATCCCTCGGCCGCAGACGGCCTCGTGATGACAAATCAGAATATGGGTTGTGGTGAATTCTTACGTCTTCTCTCCGCCCTCCGGTCCGTAGAAGAACACCCAGGCGGCCAAGTCGTCGCTGAAGTCCTTGAAGCGGTGTTCCACCCCGGCGGCTACGAAAAGCACGTCTCCCGGACCGAACGTCACGTCTTGGTCAAGAGCGTGGCGAAATGTTCCTGCTCCGCTGACGATGACGTATATCTCGTCACGCGAGTGGGGCGTCTGCGGATCGATACCGCGCGGGGCATACAGCTCGACACTAAGGGTCCCATGCTTGTAGAGCTCGATGAAACGCTTGCCCTCTGGCGTGGGCAGATGCTTCAGGGCTTCGGCGACTTTCAGGTGACCTTGCATGGCAATATCCCCATAATCTAGGACGCGCTTGCGGCGCTGTCAGCAACCGCCGACTTAGGCTTCCATGCGCCGAGGATAATCCCCATCAGCGCGCAGCCTGCCAGCGGAGCTCCAGCAGAGACGGCGATGGATTGCCACGGCTTCAGTTCGAAGTGCATCTCCGTCAGCATGGCCAGCGCAGCCACCAATCCCACGAGTAACCCGATGCGAAATCCGCGAATGAGGCCCCACACCCCACCCAATGCAATCACCCGGGCAATAATGAAAGCCAATATCAGGTTGCAGACCAGCGCGATAACGTAAGGAAGGAAGTCCGGATGCGCTTGATGGTAAGCCAGCTCTTCTGAGCTCATGCGAAGACCCGCCATCCATTGTTGCGCGAAGGCCTTGAACCATCCCGCCTGCAATAGCCAGTACGCAACTCCCGACACCCCTACCGCCGCCCAGTTAACGCGCATCAAGTGCCTCCGTTGGGTTTTGGGTGGACGATACCGCGTCTACGCCGATTGCGCAACGGGATTTAAGAATTCACCACAGAGGCACGGAGGACACGGAGGTGTTAGACATTCGGATTCTCTGTGCCCTCCGTGCCTCCGTGGTGAACTCTTACGCGCGGCACAAGGCAAGAACTTCCCCTGGCGACATTCCTTTTTCCCGCAACGCTCGCAGGCTGAGCGCGTCGTGGCGCTTGGCGAGCCGAACTCCAGATTCGCCCCGCACCAGGTCGCAATGATAGTAGCTGGGAACCTCATAACCCAGCGCCTGGATCAGCGATAACTGGCGCGCTGTGGACTTCAGCAGGTCGGCCCCGCGCACCACTTCCGTTATCTGCATGGCCTGGTCGTCTACAACCACGGCGAGTTGATACGCCGGGACATCGTCGCGCCGCCAGACCACGAAATCGCCAAAGTCTTGGCCGGCAACGTATGCCTGTCGGCCCTGGTGCTGGTCCTCGAACGAGATGGTCTCGCCGTCGGGAACTCGAAACCGCCAATTCACGCCCCCCGGCGTTTCATAGTTGACGGCATCGCCGATCCGACAGCGGCATCGGCCCGGATACATCGGCTCATCGTCACCTTCGTTTGGCGCAGCGGCCGCAAGAGCCAAATCTTTGCGCGAGCAGGTGCAGGGATAAATGAAGCCGCCGTCACGCAATTTGCGCCAGGCATTGAGATAGAAGCTGCGTCGCCGGCTCTGTTCGTATGGGCCGAACGGGCCGCCCACATCCGGCCCTTCCTGCCACTGGATGCCGAGCCAGCGCAGGTCTTCGATCATCGCTGCGGTGTAAATAGCTTTCGAGCGCTGCGGGTCGAGATCTTCGTTGCGAAACACGAGGATTCCGCCGCCGGCGACGGCGCGCTGATGTGCCGTCCAGAAGGTACAGGCGTGCCCGATGTGCAGCAGCCCGGTGGGAGATGGCGCAATGCGTCCGCGGTAGAGCATGAGAGCCTAAGGAATCAGGTATCAGATTACCCCCCTTGTGCTACCTTGTTCGCATCCTGCTTCATAAGGAGTTGTTATGCGGAAGCTTGCTCTATCGCTCGCAGTACTTCTTTTTGCAAGTGCATCAACATTCAATCTGAATGCCGCCAGCCTGGCGGGCGTCACGCTGCCCGACACTCAACAGGTCGGGGGAAAAACGCTCGTGCTTAATGGCATGGGAATTCGTACCAAATACATCGCTAAGATATACGTTGGCGGTCTCTATCTTGAGCAGAAATCGTCGGACGCCAGCGCCATCATCAAAGCGGACGCTCCCAAGCAGATCGTGATGAAGTTTGTGCATGTCGCCAGCAAGAGCCAGATGACCGACGCCTACGACGAAGGCTTCAGCAACAATAGCCCAGATGCGATGAAGACTATGAAGGCCGAAATCGACCAGTTCCTCGGTGGACTAGATGCGGTGAAGCCGGGCGACGAGATGGTCGTCACCTATGTCCCCGGTACCGGAACGAGCATGGCGATCAATGGACAAAACAAAGTAACGATTGCCGACCCAAAGTTTGGTCCGGTGCTTTTTTCGGTGTGGCTTGGGCCCAAGCCACCGAATGCGGACCTGAAGAAGGGAATGCTCGGACAATAGACGGGAGCTTGGGCGTCACACGTACGGATCGCACGTCTTACGAAATGCTAAAATGTAAGGCATGCGCGATCTGAGTGCTACATTTACCTCCAAAGGCCAACTCGTGGTCCCGGCGGAGCTGCGCCGCAAGTACGGCATAAAGGCGGGAACCAAGGTCAAGTTTCTGGAAGACGATTTCGGACGCATCGTAATTCAGCCTCTCACGGAAGAGTACATTAATCGCCTAATGGGCTGTCTTGCGGACGGACCGGACTACCTCGCCATATGGCAGAGGGAGCATCGTACCGAAGGAAAGCACGACAAGTGAGAACCTACGTTTTCGACTCGAGCGCTCTTTGGATGTTTCTGCAACGCAAGCCCGGTGCAGCCAAGCTGGCCGGCTTACTCACGGACGCCATGCGCCATCGAGCTGAGATCCTTATGTCAGCAGTCAACTTTGGAGAGGTCTATGGCTTGATTCTGCGGGAGGAAGGGCCAGACAAGGCACGTACGACCGCCGCCGATGTGCGCCCCCTTCCCATCCAGTACGAGGAGGCCACGTTGCAGCGTTGTCTAAACGCCGCCGAAGCCAAGGTGAAATATCGCCTGTATTACGCCGACAGCTTCGCCGCAGCGCTCGCCATCGAGAAGAAGGCAACACTGGTCACCAGTGACTCCGATTTCCGCCGCTTGGGTCACGATTTCCACATCCTGTGGCTTAAGAATTGAGCCATCTAGTCTCGGTACTAGCACCGGTCTCCTCGCGTCTAGTGGGGTTATCATGAAAAAATCCTTCGTGAGCACATCCGCAGACATCGTCGTGGTAGGTCTGGGAGCGGTGGGGAGCGGCGCGCTTTATCAGGCCGCGAAGCTAGGATTACGGGCAATCGGAATCGATCGCTTTCATCCTCCACACGATCTGGGCTCCTCACACGGTGAAAGCCGCATCACCCGGCAGGCCATAGGAGAGGGACGGGATTACGTTCCGCTGGTCCTGCGCTCCCATCAGATTTGGGAAGAACTCGAGGCAGCCACGGGACGCCCCCTTCTCACCCGCAATGGCGCGCTGATTCTACAGTCGTCCCACATTGTGGGAGACCACCACGGCTCCACTTCTTTTCTGGCTGACACCATCGCCGTCGCCAAAGCCCACGACATCGCGCATGAAGTTCTCGGCACGGCAGAGATCGAAGCGAGGTTCCCGCAGTTTCACCTTGTACAGGAGGAGGTCGGATATTTTGAGCCCGGCGCGGGCTTTGTGCGTCCGGAGGCGTGCGTTCAAACCCAACTCGAGCTGGCAGCACGCATGGGTGCCAACATTCACCCCGGCGAAACTGCCTTAAAGATTGCAGTCTCCTCTGACTCGGTAGTAGTCACCTCCGATCGCGACACCTACAACGTAGGACACGCGATTATCTCGGCCGGGCCATGGATTGGCGACCTGCTGCCGCAAGCCATCGCGCGGCAGCTCATGGTGTATCGGCAGGTGATGACGTGGTTTGCTCTGGCGCGTAATCATGAACTTTACACGCCGCAACATTTTCCCGTGTTCATCTGGATCACCGGCAACCAGTCCTGCGACATGTTCTATGGATTCCCAGCCGCCGATGGCACTCCGCAAGCCATCAAGACCGCGACCGAACGCTATGACATGCCAATTCATGCCGACGAGGTCGAGCGTACCGTTGTCGCCGGTGAGGTCGAGGCGCTGTACAACGGATACATCGCGAATCGTCTACCCGATGTGTCGGCACGATGCGTGCGCAGCGCGACCTGTCTGTACACCGTTGCTCCCGGCGCGCGGTTTGTGATCGATCAGGCTGACGATAATGGGCGCGTCTGGTTCGCTTCTGCCTGCTCGGGGCACGGGTTCAAGCACTCGCCGGCAGTAGGCGAAGCGTTGGTCAGAAAAGCCATGGGCATGGAAGAGCTGGTGGATATCGAAGCGTTCCGGGCCAGCCGGCTACCGGTTGGCGCGAACCCGGCAGGCTCCGCGTGCGATAGTTGAAGGGATGAAGGTTAGTGCTCGCATCCTCGTGTGTTCGCTCATCATCGTTTGGCTGTTGAGCGTCGGGTCTCTCGCTGCGCAGTCTACGTTTTTGGGATTCGATCGCAACGATTATCCCGGCGACGGAAACATGAAGACGCTGAAGACATCCTTTGCCTTTGCTGGCTACTGGCTCAACAACCCGCCCGGTGCTACCAGCAATACGTGGACGGGCAAGCGCGCCGCACTGCAGAAGATGGGCTACGGATTCCTGCTTTTGTTTAACGGTCGCGAGTACAAGGAGCTGAAGGCCTCGGGAAATGCATCGCGGGTAGGTGCGA
This sequence comes from uncultured Acidobacteriaceae bacterium, assembly GCA_963846795.1. Lineage (GTDB taxonomy): Bacteria > Acidobacteriota > Terriglobia > Terriglobales > Acidobacteriaceae > CAVVDY01. Next base: position 992,616 of record CAWJXJ010000002.1, on the reverse strand, counting down.
GGGATGCCGAGGTAGCCGCTCGCGTTGCGCAAGGCGAAGGCTTTCCCAAGCACACGATTATCTTCCTCGACCAGGAGCAGGGAGGACGGATGCTTCCCGAGCAGCGTGCCTACATTCATGCCTTCGCTGATGGCGTGGTGCGGGCCGGGTATCGCGCCGGAGTCTATTGCTCGGGCATTCCGTATCACGAATCGGGCGGGAGCACGGTAGTTACGGCAGACGATATTCGTCAGCATGCAGGCGGGCGCGACTTGCACTTCTTCATCAGCAACGACCATTGTAGTCCGTCCCCGGGCTGTGTTTTTCCTGCGAGCGCGCCGCTGCCGAGCCAGAGTGACGTGAGCTTCGCCGATGCCTGGCAATACGCTCAGTCGCCACGCCGTCCCGAGATGACCGCCGCTTGCCGCAGCACCTATGCCGGCGACGGCAATTGTTATCCTCCTGGTGTGCAGCCGGGCTCAGGATTGTTTATCGATGTGGAGTCAGCCAACTCGGCCGATCCCTCGGAGGGACGAACACAATGAATTCCGAAACATCATCGATAACTCTCGAACATCAATTTGGCGTGAGCGACGAGCAGATAAAAGAGGCTGCTGAACTGTTGCGGCAGGGCAAGCTGGTAGCTTTCCCCACGGAAACGGTCTACGGATTAGGCGCCAATGCTCTCGACTCACTTGCCGTGTTGCGCATCTTTGAGGCCAAGGGCAGACCGCGGAGCAGTCCTCTGATCGTGCATGTCAGCTCAATCGCAATGGCACGAGAGTTGGCCGCGGAATGGCCCGATACCGCGCAACGACTGGCCGAGCGCTTCTGGCCAGGGCCGCTCACTCTGGTTGTGAGGAAGAAGCCGTCGATCCCTGACATCGTCACCGCAGGCTTGCCGACCGTTGGATTACGCATGCCCGCCCATCCGGTGGCGCTGGCGCTTTTGCAAGAGGCCGCCATTCCGCTGGCAGCCCCGAGTGCGAATCGCTTCACGCAACTTTCACCCACGACTGCCGAGCATGTGCGACATGGTCTCGGGCGGCGACTTCACTACGTTCTCGACGGAGGCCCGTGCCAGGTCGGTATTGAATCGACAGTGCTGTCTGTGGTGGACCAACCGTTCACGATCTTTCGTCCCGGAGGGATCTCGCGCACTCAGATTGAGGAGGTGATCGGACCGGTTGCTTTGCACGAGCAGACCATGGCCACCGCGCATCCTTCCCCTGGCATGCACCCACAGCATTACAGCCCGAAGACGCCCCTGGTGCTGGTGTCGGAAGGAGCTGTGCCCGAGAACGGCAAAGGCGCGTACCTGCAGCTTCGCAGCGAGCCTCTGCATCAGGCGACCGTTGTCCAGATGTCCACGAACCCCCGTGAATACGCAACCCGGCTCTACGCGGTACTGCACGACTTGGACGATGCCGGTTACGACTGGATCGCCGTAGAAGTTCCCGAGGAGACGCCGGATTGGGAGGGCGTGCTTGACCGCTTGCACCGCGCGTCTACGAAGTGACGGTGCCGTATAGTTGTGCCGTGCCCGAAACCCCTAGACCCGAAGCGCAGCAGTTCTATGACGGCGCATTGCTGCGCATTCGCCGCTTCATGCTTGGGCTCTCAGGCCTGGGCGCGCTGTTGTGTGGCTGGTTCTTCGGATGGGCAGGCATCCTCGGATTCCTGGTTGGCGCCGGTATCTCCTACTTCAACCACCGCTCGCTGGAGCAGATGGTTGACGCCTTGGGAGAGCGTGTCACCACCGGCAAAAGCAAGGAACGCGGTGGATTTCTGGTGCTCCGCGCTTTACTGCGCTACGTCTCAATCGGAGTCGCCGCTTATGCTATATTTAAGATTTCAAGAGCAGGTCTGTTCGGCTTCCTGAGCGGAGTTTGCCTGCCCATAGTGGCAGTCGCCTGTGAGACGGGAGTCGAGCTATTCATAGGCCTGCGGCACGAGCTTTGATTTCTTGCGATAACTCTCTGCGCGCGTAATGACAAGCGCCCCACATGCGTTGAGAGCCGAAGCTAAGTCCTTCATAAAGCGATCATACTAATGCCTGAGCAACTCTGGATTACAGCACTACTGAATAAGTACTTCGGCGGCGTGGCCAACACTATCCTGAACGCCGTACACCTGCCAAGCGCGCATCCCCAGACACCGATCGCGAACTACGTGGCGATGCAGCTTCTGGTGTTCGTCCTGCTGCTGTTGCTTTTCGTCCTGCTTCGCGTGCGCCTCTCGGTCGACAATCCCGGCGGATTACAGCACACGTTCGAAGGTATCGATTCGTTCGTAGGTTCCACGGCGCAAGAGATCATCGGCCACGGCTACGAGCGCTACACGGGATATCTGACGATGCTGGGACTCTTCGTCCTGTGCTGCAATTTGCTCGGACTGGTTCCGGGATTTGAGTCTCCCACCGGAATACCCTCAGTGCCCTTGGCATGCGCGGTTGTGACCTGGTTTTACTATCACCTGCATGGAGTTCGGCAAAACGGTTTCGGGTATATCAAGCATTTCCTGGGCCCGATCTGGTGGCTGGGTCCGCTGATGTTCGTTATTGAAGTGGCTAGCCACCTGGCGCGAGTTCTGTCACTCACCGTCCGTCTTTTTGCAAACATGTTTGCCGGCGACATGGTGACTCTGGTGTTCTTTTCGCTTGTCCCCATCGGTATCCCGGTGATCTTCATGCTGCTGCATGTTGGAGTTTCCTTCATTCAGGCATACATTTTCGTGCTACTTCCAGCGGTGTACATCGGCGAAGCGGTGGCGCACGAGCACTGATCAGTGGCTAGTGGCAGTGGCTAGGTACAAGAAGTTTTGATGGTGTTTAGTTTCAGAGAGGCGGATTTGTTCGTGTTGCAAACGAATCCGCAATGCCTCGCGAAAAGCGAATGGCGAAGAGCGAAAAGCGGAGTTTTCGCTGCAAGCGTGAGGGCGCCAGCACGGTGAGCGCCAACCACCCACTGGCAGCAGTTCATAAAAGGAGAAAGTGAAATGCGAAAAGGGATGTTTCTGTTCTTGTTCCTGATGGCCATCTGCATGATGACCATGCCGGCTTACGCGCAGGGCGGCGGCAATAACGCTCCTGCGACCAACTGGGTGGCAATTGCTTCGGGTTTCGGCATTGCCATTTCCTCGGGTCTGGGCGCTCTCGGTCAGGGCCGCGTTGGGGCGGCAGCCTGTGAAGGCATGGCGCGCAATCCTGCTGCCCGTCCTGGAATTCAGCTCGCACTGATTCTGGGGCTGGCCTTTATCGAATCACTGGTGCTGTACACCCTGGTTATCATCTTCGCCAAGGTTGTCTAGGTTTTACTGACATCCAGTCCACAGCCCCGTCGCTGGATGGGGCTTTTTCTGTTGCTGTCGGCTAGATTACAAAGAGGGATACTTCGCTCCGGCGCAGTAGACGCGCGAGCGGTATTCATCTTTTGGCTGGGAAGCGCAATGGCGAGAAAGGCGCTACATCGAAACTACAACCTCGGCCAACGATCAGGCTCGTTATCACCTCTGCCGTGATCGGAGCCAGCATGATGCCATCGCGGTAATGCCCGGTCGCGGCGAAGTAGCCTGGCAGCGAGGTTTCGCCAAGTATCGGTAGCCCATCCGGTGAAGCCGGGCGCAAACCCGCCCAGGCGTCGTGAATCCGCATCCCCGCTATCTTGGGAACCACTGTAGCGGCTGCACGATACAGCTTCTCAATAGTCTCGGCGTCGGTTCGTTTATCGAACCCAGCATCTTCAATCGTGGCACCCAACAGGATGCGCCGGTCGCGGCGCGGAATGATGTAGATATCAGGCGTGCGCACCACGTGCCGAATCGGTGGAGCTTGGCTCGTCTCCTCCGGCGCAGGAATGACACACACCATCTGTCCCTTCGCCGGGTGCGTCGGCGGCCCAAGCGGCTGGATTTGCGAAGCCCAAGCTCCGGCACAGTTCACGACGACTCCCGCTGGATACGTTAAATGAGCTGTCTTCACGCCTGCAGTCCGTCCATCGTGCACTTCGACTTCGGTTACAGCGGCGCCTGTAACGAAGTCCACTCCGCGATGCTTCGCAGCTTTGACAAGGGCGCTGCATAACGCACGCGGATCGACGCTGCGCTCCGGCAGGAAGTAAGCCGGCGCCCTCAGCGCAATTCCTGACTCCAGTTTAGGGATCTCGTCCGCCGCAAGGGAACGAATACCTTCTCCAATCGGCCGCTCATTTTCTGCGAAGAATGCGAGTGTTCCCTGATCGCGCAGGTCCGAGGACTCGCCTGATTCGTCCTGCAGCTCACGAACAAACTCGGGATACATTCCCGCGCTGGCGAGGGCCATCGGCCTCAGCACATCGGAGAGGTGCGGATCGCAATGCGCAATCATGCCGCCGGCTGCATAGGATGCCTCGCGCCCGGGCTCGCCCTTGTCGATGACCAGGACACGAAGGCCTTCCTGGCGCAAACGCCGGGCCAGCGACAGGCCGATCACCCCAGCGCCGACAACGATGGCGTCCCATGACTGCATGCGTCGATTGTATGAGATGTCGCGCATAGCGCGGTCAAGCCTCGCTGATGTATCGCTCGCAATACCGCGGCTTGTCGCAAGCTGATAAATTGTTGTTCTTCGTTGCAGCATCAGTCGGGGCAAGGAGGATTACTTGGCAAAGAAGTTCCGTGACCTGTCGGAGCGGGAGATTCTGGCGCTGGCGATTTCGCTGGAGGAAGAGGACGCGAGAATCTATGCCGATTACGCGGATGGGCTGCGCGACGAGTATCCGGACACGGCGAAGCTCTTCGACGAAATGCGCGCGGAGGAGATCGAGCATCGCAACAGCCTGATGGAGACATACCAGGCGCGCTTCGGCGAGCACATTCCATTGATTCGCCGGCAGGACGTGAAAGGATTCGTCCAACGACGCCCGGTCTGGCTAGCGCGCCCGCTGCGTATTGCCGACGTTCGCAAGCAGGTCGAGGTGATGGAGTACGAAACGCGCCGCTTTTATGAGCGCGCGATACAGCAAGTCAGCGACATCGGAATTCGCAAGCTGCTGGGAGATCTTGCGGAAGTCGAACGCCGTCATTACTCGACGGCCGAGCGCCTGCAGGAGAAGATCACGCCCGCCGTCGAGCAGAAAGAGGCCGATGCACAGCGGCGGCTGTTTATGTTGCAAATCGTGCAGCCTGGGCTCGCAGGCTTGATGGACGGCTCGGTTTCGACCCTGGCGCCCGTCTTCGCTGCGGCCTTCGCGACCAAGAGCAGTTGGGACGCATTCCTCGTCGGTCTGGCCGCTTCGGTTGGAGCCGGCATCTCAATGGCCTTCGCCGAAGCTCTGTCTGATGATGGTTCTCTCACTGGCCGCGGACGACCCACGTTGCGCGGCGCCGTGACCGGCCTGATGACCGCTGCAGGTGGCATCGGCCATACACTACCATTTCTTATCGCCGATTTCCGACATCGCTTTCGGATTGGCGGTGATCGTGGTGGCGATCGAGCTGGCCGTGATCAGCTACATCCGTCACCGCTACATGGACACGCCAATTCTGTCGGCTGCGTTCCAGGTCGTGCTGGGCGGGGTGCTGGTTTTCATCACCGGGATTGCGATTGGTAGCTCGTGATGTTGCTAATCCCTGCTTTTAGTGAACGCCACGGAACTGCGCGGGGCTCATGGAAAAGATAGCGGATTCACCAGCCACGGCATTGCATAGGCTGAGGGCGCTTAGCGCGTCGTCTGCCGGTTCTTATTGACGATTCCAGCCAGGATCAGCAAGAAAGCGAAGCACCGGACAAGATAAATGCCGGGCCATCCCTCGTTGGGGTGGGGCAACATGAGAAATGCGGTGCGATTGAGGCCTTCCACAATGAAAGCCAGCGCGAAGAGCAGAAAGAGCGAGTCGCGCGTTTCTCTCCAGAATTTCAGAAAGAATACGCCAGCCATAATCGACGCGGTGGCGATCACTCCCAGCAGAAATCCTTCAATCATTTGTCGCCCTCCCATATCAGTCCGTACAACAGGATCAACATTCCGACTGCCGCTGTGATCAGCCTCCAGCGGTAAAGGTCGACGGCAGGAAAAACAATAAGGTCAAGGAAGACGATCAAGTTAGAAACCGCCAGGAAGTAGAAGCAGATCGCGCTCCAAAGCAACAGCCGCTTTCCTACATTGGTGTAGGCGCGGGTCAAAAGCACTCCGCAACTTAGCGTGACCAGCAAGCCGAAGATATAGACGGCAGGTCCCATTTCAGTCTCGATCCCTCTTCAACCGGAACGCGCGGGCGAACTCGCGCAGGGATGCCGCGGGTTTGGAATGAATCATGTTGGATATCCGGACGATCTCCCGGCGATAGATCTTTTCCACCCGCTCGACCAATTGATCCCGGTCGGTGGAACGGTACAGAAAGCGACGGTCGTCGGTCAAGACCGCGAATCCGCGTCTTTCCAGGTCCGCAATGACTTGGCGCGTGAGGTCAAGCGGAAGGTACAAGGCGTTCGCCATGCCCTCAAAGGACCATTCTTGCGGACGGCTGTTCCATAACAGCAGGAGAGCTTCAAGGTGAGGAACGGTATCTATCTCGTGGAGAATGAATTCATCGACGGCCTTTTGGGTCGGATTCTCGTCCATCACGGTTGATCAAACGCAATCAGAGCGGCCAGGACCCTTGCGTTATAGTGACAACTGAATTCGCCCTGATTAGAAGTTGTTCTCTCTTTAGCGAGAGGGGCATTCGGATCGAGTTGACGCCATATTAGCTACGCTTGACGCGACCCGCAACCCATCTCGGACGTCCTGCGCTGCTCTTACGCAGATCTGAATATCTATCGCAGGCATTCGACAGATGCTTGGCAGAACTCGTAAAAATTTGGCGCGCCGGCTAGCGCTCCGAGCCAACCCGAAAAGCAGCTGCTGCATCTGAACTGCATCCCGCGTTACGGGTGTAAACAACCGGGCAACTTATCTTGGCGCGCGCGGCAGTTCGTAACCTGTCAAACCTGGGATCGCCGCCCGCTCCTCCATCGCTGCAACGGATTGGTGGCGGCAACGATGGTCAAGCCCGGAAGGCGGTAATTCAGCCCGTAATCGAGGATGCTGCAGTACAAATCTGGCGCCCTCAATGTTCAACGCATGCTTCGTCCAAAACCCGAGCGCGTCCGTCAGCCTCACTGAATGTTCCTTCCTGGAGCCCTGATCTATGAAACGAACCAGCTCGACCAATCCGGCCGGATCTGCGACCGCCAGCGCTCTGAGTGATACTCCGGTGCCGGGAAACGGCTATGGTGTCGATGCTCCCGAGCCGACCGCAGCGGATCTAAGCGCCATCCTCACTAGCCTGCAACAGATGCAGCAAGGTGATTTCTCCGCCCGGCTTCCGGGATCGTGGACGGGCTTGCCGGGCAAGATCGCCGATACCTTCAACGACATCATCGCCGCCAATGAACAGATGGCGCGCGAGCTGAAGCGAGTTGGCCAGGTGGTCGGAAAGGAAGGCCGTACCCGGGAGCGTATCCATTTCCGCACCCACAACGGAGCATGGGGAGAAATGGAAGTTTCGGTCAACACTTTGGTTGACGACCTTCTTCGTCCCACGACCGAAGTTACGGGCGCGATCGCTGCTGTGGCGCAAGGAAACCTGAATCAGACCGTACGGTTGGACGTCGATGGGCGCCCGCTGGAGGGCGAATTTTTGCGCTCGGCCAACATCGTGAACACGATGATTCAGCAGTTGAGCGTGTTCACTTCCGAAGTGACGCGCGTGGCCCGCGAGGTGGGCACCGACGGAAAGCTGGGCGGGCAGGCGGTCGTGCCCGGGGTGGCAGGCACGTGGAAGGACCTGACGGACTCCGTCAACTCCATGGCCAGCAACCTGACCAGTCAGGTCCGCAACATCGCCGAGGTGGCAACCGCTGTGGCTAGCGGCGATCTTTCGCGCAAGATCACGGTGGACGTGCGTGGCGAAATCCTGCAGCTGAAAGAGGCCATCAACACCATGGTCGATCAGCTGCGCTCGTTCGCCTCGGAAGTGACACGCGTGGCTCGCGAGGTGGGTACCGATGGCAAGCTGGGCGGACAGGCGGTAGTGCCCGGTGTGGCCGGCACTTGGAAAGATCTGACGGACTCGGTCAACGCGATGGCCGGAAACCTCACGGCGCAGGTGCGCAACATTGCCGAAGTGACCACGGCTGTGGCCCGCGGCGACCTATCCCGCAAAATCACCGTCGACGTGAAGGGCGAAATTCTCGAACTGAAAGAGACCATCAACACCATGGTCGACCAGCTCAACGCTTTTGCCGGCGAAGTGACGCGCGTGGCCCGCGAAGTAGGAACCGAAGGCAAACTCGGCGGCCAGGCCAACGTGCCCGGAGTCGCCGGAACCTGGAAGGACCTTACCGATAACGTTAACTTCATGGCCAGCAACCTCACCGGCCAGGTTCGAAATATTGCTGAAGTCGCCACGGCTATTGCGAACGGCGACCTCTCGCGCAAGATCACAGTCGATGTGCGCGGCGAGATTCTGCAGCTCAAAGAAACCCTGAACACCATGGTGGACCAACTCAACCGCTTCGCCGGCGAAGTTACCCGCGTGGCCCGCGAGGTGGGAACCGAAGGCCGCCTCGGAGGACAGGCAAACGTCCCTGGCGTGGCAGGTACGTGGAAGGACTTGACGGACTCCGTCAACTCCATGGCCGGTAACCTGACGGCGCAGGTCCGCAACATCGCAGAAGTAACCACGGCGGTCGCGCGCGGCGATTTGTCCCGCAAGATCACCGTAGACGTGAAGGGCGAGATTCTGGAGCTGAAAAACACCATCAACACCATGGTCGATCAGCTCAACGCGTTCGCCAGCGAAGTAACTCGTGTCGCCCGCGAAGTCGGCACTGAAGGCAAGCTCGCAGGACAGGCGCAGGTACCCGGTGTCGCCGGCACGTGGAAAGACCTTACCGACAACGTGAACTTCATGGCCGGCAACTTGACGGCCCAAGTTCGCAACATCGCGGAGGTGGCAACGGCTGTGGCCCGCGGTGACTTGTCGCGCAAGATCACCGTCGACGTTAAGGGCGAAATTCTCGAACTGAAAGACACCATCAACACCATGGTGGACCAGCTTCGCGCCTTCGCATCGGAAGTTACGCGCGTAGCTCGCGAAGTGGGCACCGACGGCAAGCTTGGCGGGCAGGCCGCCGTCCCCGGTGTTGCCGGCACGTGGAAGGACCTTACCGATTCCGTGAACTCCATGGCCAGCAACCTGACCAATCAAGTGCGCAACATCGCAGAGGTTGCAACCGCGATCGCCAGCGGCGACTTGTCAAAGAAGATCACGGTGAACGTGAGCGGCGAAATTCTGCTGCTGAAAGAGACCATCAACACGATGGTCGATCAGCTCAACGCCTTCGCAGGCGAGGTCACCCGTGTAGCGCGCGAGGTGGGAACCGACGGCAAGCTCGGCGGCCAGGCCGAAGTGCCCGGAGTCGCGGGCACGTGGAAAGATCTCACCGATAACGTCAACTCCATGGCCGGTAATCTTACGGCCCAGGTCCGCAACATCGCCGAGGTGACGACGGCTGTGGCTCGTGGCGATCTGTCCCGCAAGATCACGGTCGACGTGAAGGGAGAGATTCTGGAGCTGAAGAACACCATCAACACCATGGTCGATCAGCTCAACGCTTTCGCCGGAGAAGTTACGCGCGTGGCCCGCGAGGTGGGCACTGATGGCAAGCTGGGAGGTCAGGCCGAAGTTCCCGGAGTCGCCGGCACGTGGAAAGATCTCACCGATAACGTGAACTTCATGGCCAGCAACCTGACTGGCCAGGTGCGCAACATCGCTGAGGTCGCGACCGCCATCGCCAACGGCGATTTGTCGAAGAAGATCACGGTGGACGTGCGCGGCGAAATCCTCCAGCTCAAGGAAACGCTGAACACCATGGTGGAGCAACTGCGCTCCTTTGCTGCCGAGGTGACGCGCGTGGCCCGCGAGGTGGGAACCGACGGCCGCCTGGGTGGTCAGGCCAACGTGCCCGGTGTCGCCGGAACATGGAAGGATTTGACCGACTCAGTCAACGCAATGGCCGGCAACCTGACGGCCCAAGTACGCAACATTGCTGAAGTGACGACGGCCGTGGCACGTGGCGACCTGTCGCGCAAAATCACGGTCGACGTGAAGGGAGAAATTCTCGAGCTGAAGAACACCATCAACACCATGGTGGATCAGTTAAACGCGTTCGCAGCGGAGGTGACGCGCGTCGCCCGCGAAGTAGGTACCGACGGAAAACTTGGCGGGCAGGCGCAGGTGCCCGGCGTCGCCGGGACCTGGAAGGACCTTACCGACAACGTGAACGTCATGGCCGCCAACCTGACGGAGCAGGTGCGCGGCATCGTGAAAGTGGTGACCGCCGTCGCCAACGGCGTGCTCACGCAGAAGCTGACGGTGAACGCGAAGGGCGAGGTCGCAGCCTTGGCCGACACCATCAACAACATGACCAACACCCTGGCCACCTTCGCTGATCAGGTAACGACAGTGGCTCGTGAGGTCGGTGTTGAGGGCCGCCTTGGCGGTCAGGCCAACGTACCCGGCGCTGCCGGAACGTGGAAAGATCTGGTCGACAACGTGAACCTGTTGGCCGACAACCTGACCAATCAGGTGCGCGCCATCGCGGAAGTCGCCACCGCCGTTACCAAGGGCGACCTGACGCGTTCGACCCAGGTGGAAGCCCGCGGCGAAATGGCCGAGCTCAAAGACAACATCAACACCATGATTAATAACCTGCGCTTGACCACGGAGCGCAACACTGAGCAGGATTGGCTCAAAACCAACCTCGCTCGCTTCACCGGCATGTTGCAGGGACAGCGCGAACTGACCACCGTGGGACGTATGTTGCTCTCGGAGCTGGCACCGCTGGTCAACGCGCAGCAAGGACTGATCTATCAGACCGACGCAGAGGAGTCGGACACGATGGTCCTGCTGTCGGCCTTTGCCAATGCGCCGGATGGGCATCTGGAGCGAGTGAAGATCGGCGAGGGTTTGGTGGGACAATGCGCCGCCGAGAAGCGGCGCCTGTTTATCACCGATCTGCCGCCGGATAGGACAATACCAATCCGTTCGGGCCTCTTCGAAGCGGTTCCACGCAACGTTATCGTCTTGCCCGTACTGTTCGAAGACCAGGTGAAGGCCGTAATCGAACTCGCCACGTTAAGCGGGTTTACGGCTTCGCACCTCGCCTTCCTCGAACAGTTGACCTCTAGCATTGGCATCGTGCTGAACAGTATCGAAGCCACAATGCAGACGGAAGCCCTGCTCAAACAATCGCAGCAATTGGCGACTGAGCTTCAGTCGCAGCAGAAAGAGTTGCAGCAGACCAACGAGCAGCTTGCTCAAAAAGCGCAGCAGTTGGCAGAGCAGAATGTCGAGGTCGAACGCAAGAACCAGGAAATCGAACAGGCCCGCAGAGCTTTGGAAGAAAAGGCCAAGGAGCTGGCGCTCACGTCGAAATACAAGTCGGAGTTCCTGGCCAATATGTCACACGAGTTGCGTACGCCGCTGAACTCCATCCTGGTGCTTGGGCAGCAGCTCGCCGACAACCCGGAAGGCAATCTCAGCGGAAAGCAGGTTGAATTCGCGCGCACCATTCACGGCGCGGGAACCGATCTGCTCAACCTCATCAGCGACATCCTCGACCTGTCGAAGATCGAGTCGGGTACGGTATCGGTTGAGGCGGAGGAAGTCTTCTTCGCCGGTGTGCTGGAGATGATCGCGAGGCCGTTCCGGCACGAGGCCGAAAACAAGAAGCTGGCCTTCGAGGTCCACACCGATCCGCACCTTGGCCGCAGCCTGGTCACGGACTCGAAGCGCTTGCAGCAGGTGCTGAAGAACCTGCTTTCCAACGCGTTTAAATTCACCGAACAAGGCGGCGTGCGCCTGTCGGTGTTTACCGCTGATAACGGCTGGAACCAGGACCATCCGGTACTCAGCAATGCTGGTTCGGTGATCGCATTTGAAGTCGCAGATACGGGAATCGGAATACCACAGGAGAAACAGAAGATCATCTTCGAGGCGTTCCAGCAGGCCGATGCCGGTACCAGCCGCAAGTACGGAGGCACCGGACTAGGGCTCGCCATTAGCCGCGAGCTGTCCGCTCTCCTAGGCGGTGAAATCCAGTTGCGCAGCACACCAGGCAAGGGCAGCACATTTACGTTGTACTTGCCGCAAACCTATGTCGGGGCGGCCGGTGCTCCCTTCGTTCCCGAGAAGACGGGAGCTGCTACCTCGACAGCCCGACAGTTGGCGGCAGCGGCGGTCGCAGAACGCCCGACGGAACACATCGAAGACGACCGCGGCAATCTTCAGCCCGGAGATGCCGTGCTGCTGATCGTCGAGGATGATGCGCACTACGCGCGGGTTCTTTGCGATGTAGCGCGCGACAAGGGCTTTAAAGTTGTAGTGGCGATGCGCGGGTCCGAGGCCCTGGCGCTGACTCGCGAATACCATCCTACGGCGGTGTCGCTGGATGTCTTCCTGCCTGACATGCTCGGCTGGACCGTGCTAAACCACCTCAAGCAGGATCCATCCACGCGGCACATCCCGGTGCAGATGCTCACCATGGATGAAGATCGTCACCATGGACTCTCGCGCGGTGCGTTTTCATTCGTCACCAAGCCAACCACCGGCGAAGGTCTGGATGCCGTGCTGATGAGGATCAAGGAGTATTCCGCTCCACGTCGTAAGCGGCTGCTGATCGTGGAGGACAATCCCGCCGAGCAACTCAGCGTGAAGGAGCTGCTTGGTTATGACGACATCGATGTAACCGTCGTCTCCACGGGACACGAGGCGCTCGATCTGCTGAAGGAAAAGAGTTTCGACTGCGGCGTGCTCGATCTTCGCCTGCCGGACATGAGCGGCTTCGAGGTGCTGGAGCAGCTCAGAGACGAGCCTTCGCTCAGCGAACTGCCGATCGTAGTCTTCACCGGCAAGCAGTTGTCGCCGGAGGAAGATGCGCGCCTGCATACGCTTGCGAGATCGGTGGTGGTGAAAGACGTGGAGTCACCGGAGCGCCTGCTGGACGAGACGGCCTTGTTCCTGCACCGCGTGGTTAGCGAACTTCCGGTGGAGAAGCAGCGTATGCTCGACCGGCTGCATCGTTCCGACGAAGCGCTGGTTGGCAAGCGGGTCCTGGTGGTCGACGACGATGTCCGGAACATTTTTGCGCTCAGCAGTGTTCTGGAACGTCGTGGCATGAACGTGCTCACCGCCAGTACCGGACGTGAAGCCATCGCCATGCTTGAATCCACTCCCGATGTCGCGATCGTCCTGATGGACATCATGATGCCTGAAATGGATGGTTACGAGACGATGCAGGTCATACGACAGAATGCGGCTTTCCGGCGGTTGCCGATCATTGCTCTCACGGCCAAGGCCATGAAGGGAGATCGCGAAAAGTGCCTGGAGGCGGGCGCATCAGAGTATCTGGCGAAACCCGTCAACACGGACCAGCTATTGTCCGCGCTTCGCATGTGGCTGCACCGATAAAGAGGACGTCTCATGGCTGCACCCAGTTGGAAATCGTCGAATATGAGTAGCGAAGAATTCATCAAGCCGATGGAAGACCAGGAGAAGGTGAACATTCTCATGGTCGATGATCAGCCCTCGAAGCTGCTCAGTTATGAAGTCATCCTCGAGGAACTGGGAGAAAACCTGGTCAAGGCCACTTCGGCGAATGAGGCGCTCGAACATCTCCTCAAGAAAGACATCGCGATCGTCCTGACCGATGTCAGCATGCCCGATATCGACGGCTTTGACCTGGCGGAGATGATTCGCCAGCATCCGCGATTTCAGAAGACAGCAATCATCTTCATCTCGGGGGTACACCTTACGGATGTCGATCGAGTGAAAGGTTACCGGCAGGGAGCCGTGGATTACATTACGGTGCCGGTCATTCCCGAACTGCTGCGCGCTAAGGTCAGCATCTTTGCCGAACTTCATCGCAAGCGTCGTCAACTTGAGTTGCTGAATCAGCAACTGGAGCACCGAGTCGCGGAACGCACGCGCGAACTCAAGCAGCGCGCCGACCTTCTCGACCTCGCAACTGAGGCCATTATGGTACGCGATGCTGAAGGTATCATTCAGTTCTGGAATTCCGGCGCCGAGGAGTTATACGGATGGCGCCGCGAAGAGGTGTTGGGTAGAAAAGTAAACGACGTTATTTCCATTAAGCCTCACAACTCCCATGAAAGCTTGCAACCTGACCTATTGGGCTTTGGCAGGTGGGAGGGAAATCTCGTCCATTCCACCCGCGATGGCAGAGAGATCGTGGTCGCGAGCCGTCAGGCACTGAAGACGAACGGCGACGGTGGTCTGGGCGCGATTCTCGAGATCAACCGTGACATCACGGCGACGCTGCAAACCGAAGAGGCTCTGCGCCGTGCGGAGAGGCTGGCAGCCATGGGCCGGGTTGCCGGCATCATCGCGCACGAGATCAACAATCCTCTTGAGGCCATCATTAACGCCTTCTATCTTCTTCGCGATCATCCCTCTCTGGACAACGAGGCGCGACGTTATGCTCGACTGGGCGAAGAAGAGCTGCTGCGGGTCGCCCATATCGTCCGGCAGACGCTCGGGTTCTACCGCGAGTCGCAACATCCCATCGCCATTTCCATATCCGAGATATTGGACAACGTACTGGAACTGCAGGCGCGGCATTTCCTGCTCAGCGGAATCCAAGTGGAGAAGTTCTACGAAACGGAAGCCCGCCTGTTCGGCTTCCCAATGGAGTTAAAACAAGTCTTCCTGAACCTGATCGCCAACGCTGTGCAAGCAATGCCCGAGGGTGGCCGCCTGCGGTTAAGCGTGCGTGATCATGTCGATTGTCGGAGCGAGACGCCAGGCATTTGCGTGTCTGTCGGCGACACGGGTTCCGGCATCGACGCTCAACACGCGAAGCAGCTTTTCGAGCCGTTCTTCAGCACCAAGGCTGCCAAGGGTACCGGACTCGGATTGTGGATCAGCAAGGGAATCGTTCAGAAGTACGAGGGCAGCATCCATTTTCGTAGCCTGCGGACGGCGACTGGCTCCGCTACCTGCTTCCGAGTTTTCCTGCCTGGACAGGTGTCGGCCAAAGCCTTAAAGGCGAGGGCGGTTGCCTCCGATTCCCCGAGCCGAGCCAATGGAGATTCCCGTGCCTCCTGAAAAACCGGTAATCCTCTGTGTTGATGATGAACAGATACCGCTGACGCTACGGAAATCAGTTCTGGAGAAGCTGGGTTACTCGGTACTGACTGCCAACTCCGGGACCGAAGCCTTGGAGCAGCTACAGAGGCAGCACGTGGATCTTGTCTTAACCGACATGCTGATGCCAGGGCTAAGCGGCGCGGAACTCGCACGTGAGATCAAGCAGCGACTCCCCCAGCTTCCCATCATTCTGTTTTCAGGCGTCAACGAAATGCCCGAAGACGCAAGCTACGCCGACGTTTTCCTCAGCAAAGTCGAAGGTCCAGCTCGAATGTCTGCCACCATATCTGAGGTACTGAGCCAGGCGCGCAAGCTTGCATAATCCAGCTGAGTACGTTGTTGCTCCGTTCGAAACGCCGCGATCGACAAGTTTTGCATAGCTGCCCGGCAGATCTTCAATGCCTGAGCCCTGATCCTGTGGCAAAGCTGTACTGCTTTCCCCCTTCTTCATTACCCAGTCAACGTCAATGAAAATTCGTAGTCGCTTAAGCATGGCTGCAAGCCGTTGTTGAAAGTCGTTGAAAGTCGCCTTTGGGACCTTCTCAAGCATTGGTGGACTTTGACGATGGAAAAGAAGAAATTGCTTCGGCGACGGGAAAGAAGATAGCGTCGCGGGCGCCCGGCTTGTTTGACCATGGGTTGCCTGCGACTCCGTCGATCGAGATCCGTAGGTGCGAGTTTCAGTGTTAAAGAATCGAACGGCGTGGGTGTCCACCGTTGGGCTTGTTACTGCCGGCAGCGCGTTGCTGTGTGAGGCCATAAAAGACGGCCTTCACCCCACAATTTCAATCTGGACCTCGCATTTCATCACTATCGGATTCACCGCGCTGCTCGCCATGGTGGTCACCCTTTGCTTCCTTCGGTGGGATGAACGTTCGCGTGACGCATTGACGGCTGAATCCAGCCAACGTCAGCAAGCAGAGGAAAAAGCAAGGGCTGAAGCTCTGGCCAGGGAGCAGTTGGAACACCAGCTTCGCAGCACCGAAGAACGCATGGGCATGGCGATCAACGCTGCCCGGATCGGTTTCTTCGATTGGAACTGTATTGACGACCAGCAAGTGTGGTCTGCAACCGCGAAACAGTTGCTGGGATTGGCCGCCGACTCAGCCGCCACTATGACGATGCTGATGCACGCGACGCACCCCGAGGACCGGGAAGAGTTGGCGAAGGTCTTAGAGGGATTGAGTGCGGAGAATTCCAACTTCACCTGTGAACACCGAGCGGTCTGGCAGGACGGCTCGGTGCACTGGATCTGGGTCAAGGGCAAGGCATTGTTCAACGAACAAGGACAGCGTTGCAGAGTTGCGGGCGTTGTCATGGACATCGACGAGCGCAAGCGGACGGAAGAGCAGCTTGGCATGCAGGCGGCCGCCTTGCAACACGCTGCCAACGCCGTCGTTCTCACCGATAGCGTGGGAACCATCGAGTGGGTCAACCATGCCTTCAGTCGGATTACCGGTTACGAACCGGAAGAGGTGATCGGCAAAAATCCGCGAATTCTCCGTTCCGGACAGCAAGATGGGGCGTTCTACTCCAAGTTGTGGCAGACCATCTCGGCGGGACAGGTATGGCATGGAGAGATCGTCAATCGAAAGAAAAGCGGAGATCGCTATTCGGAAGAAATGACCATCGCCCCTTTGCGTTCCCACACTGGGGCGATCACTCATTTCGTGGCTATCAAGCAAGACATCACCGATCGCAAAATGGCCGAGCAGGCATTGCAAGGCGCGGAAGAGAAGTACCGCAGCATCGTTAACAACGCTGTATTGGGCATCTGCCAGACCACACCAACGGGAGAGTTCATTACAGTGAACCCGGCCCTTGCCAAGCTGGCCGGGTTTGAGTCGCCTGAAGAATTTCTTAACAACGTTCACTCGGCAACCGAGTTCTACACCGACCTGAAACAACGCGGTGAGGTGCGACGCCTGCTCAGCGCGCGGAAAGAAGTCCGGAATTTCGAAATGCAGGTGAGGGCCAGAGACGGCCGGCAGCTCACGATCTCCTTAAACATGCGCGCTCTGTCGGGTCCCGACGGGAATACTTATCATCACGGTACCGTGCAGGACATCACCGAGCAAAAGGCGGCACAGGAAAAAATCCTGTTCCTTGCCTACCATGACGTGCTTACTGGGCTGCCGAACCGGGCTTTCTTTGAGGAGAGGCTCGGCCAGGCTTTGGCCGATGCCAGCTCTCGCCGTGAGCGCGTTGCTGTGATTCTCATCGACATCGACGATTTCAAAGTAATCAATGACACCCTGGGGCACTCCGTTGGCGACCTGCTGCTGAAGGAGGTCGCACAGCGCCTTATGGAGTGCAACCGCGGGGATGCGCTGGTCGCTCGGGTGGGAGGAGATGAGTTTGCTTGTGTATGGACCAACGTGCATCAGATTCAACGCGCTGAGGCCGCTGCCAATCGCATGCGGCAAGAATTGATGCGGGGATTTTCGGTTCGCGACCACCAGCTTCAAATTACCTGCAGCGCCGGAATCAGCGTCTTCCCCGAACATGGGACAGACGGTGAAACGCTGATCAAGAATGCCGATCTCGCCATGTACCAGGTGAAGGAAAATGGGCGCAATGGAGTGGGCGTCTTCAATCCAGGTCTGAATGCTCGCGTGGTTGAACGCCGCGAATTGGAAAATCGGTTGCGCTCGGCGCTTGAGAAACAGGAGCTCTTCCTTGTGTATCAGCCGCTGGTCGACATTGCCTCCCATAAGATTGTGGGAGCGGAAGCATTGCTGCGTTGGCAAAATGCAGATCTGGGATTGGTGCCGCCGACGAAGTTCATTCCAATTGCCGAAAACAACGGGTTGATTGTCCCGCTCGGCGCCTGGGTGCTCAATACCGCGTGCGCTCAACTCCGGCGTTGGCACGAGGCAGGACTCGATATTCCTTCGGTGTCAGTGAATGTGTCGGCGCCCCAGCTTCGGGATGCAAGCTTTTCCCGCAGTGTCCATAAGGCGCTGGCGACGCATCGACTGCCTCCGCGTTCGCTCGAGTTGGAGATCACCGAAGGTGTGCTGCTGTCCAATACCAACCGGACGCATCCGGCTTTGCAAACTATAGCCGACATGGGAGTACGGCTGTCGATCGATGACTTCGGTACCGGCTACTCCAGCCTGAGCTACCTGAAGGACCTCCCTGTCAACAAACTGAAAATTGATCGCTCATTTCTGCGCACCATGATGCAGAGTCCGCGGAACGCCGAGATTATTTCCGCCGTCGTGCGAATGGGAAAAGGTCTGGGGCTGGTGGTCCTGGCCGAAGGCGTCGAGACCCGGGAACAGCTCTCATTTCTGGAGGCCCACGGCTGTGATGAGGCCCAGGGATACTACTTCAGCAAACCTCAGCCGCCGGAAGAGTTTGCCGACCTGCTCCGGCGCGAAGCAGGTCCTCCAATCTGGTCCGTTGAAACCGGATCCGCAACTACGGTGCTTGATTTGGGCATTGTGCTGCAGTGAGATTGCTGCGGTTCGGCCGGGTCTGCCGTTGAATGCGAACGGTCGTTACTGGGGCCTGGCAAAATAGTTTGATCGCTTGCGAGGCGACTGCGGAAACCTTCAGCATCTCTCCAGCGTGATTGCCAATCCTTGCCCCACGCCGACACACAAACTCGCAACTGCGTAGCGTCCCTGTGAGCGCAGCAGTTGACGGACGGCAGTCAGCGTCAACCGCGCTCCCGAAGCTCCCAGAGGATGGCCAACAGCTATAGCCCCGCCGTTCGGATTGACACGGCTGTCATCAAACGGAATATCCAGCAGCTTGAGGCATCCGAGCACCTGCGAAGCGAACGCCTCGTTGATTTCGATCACGTCCATTTCTTTGAGCGTCAGCCCGGCCCTTTGCAACGCCTTCTGAATTGCGCGTACCGGGCCCACTCCCATGATCCGGGGCTCCACGCCTACGGCAGCCGAGGAGAGAATCCGGGCCAGCGGCTTCTTGCCGTACTTTTCTCCGAACGCAAGATTGCCCACCAGCAGTGCTGCGGCCCCGTCATTCACACCGGAAGCGTTTCCGGCCGTGACCACACTTTCGTGAGAAAGCGGCTTCAAGCGGGCTAACGCTTCCAGCGTAGTATCCGGACGGGGATGCTCGTCTTCAGTCACCACGACTGGCGGCTTCTTGCCTTGCGGAACCGTTACTGGAGTCAATTCGTCAGTATAGAAACCAACATCCTTGGCGGCCTTGTATTTCATCTGCGAGGCGAGTGCGAGGCGGTCGGAATCTTCGCGGCTGATGCCGAAATCGCGGGCCACATTGTCCGCCGTCTCCGGCATGGTATCCGCGCCATATAAAGCCGTGATCGCAGGGTTGGGGAAACGCGCTCCGATGGACGAATCGAATATCTTCATTTCGCGGCTGTACGCCGATTCCGCTTTTCCCATCACAAATGGCGCTCGGGTCATGCTCTCGACACCGCCCGCCAGATACAGATCACCCTCGCCACAGCTCACCGCTCGCGCTGCGTCCACCACAGCCGCCATCCCGCTGGAACACAGCCGGTTGACTGTGACTCCGGGGACCGACGGAGGAAACCCTGCCAGCAGCAGTGCGTGCCGCGCAATGTTTCGGCTGTCCTCACCCGCCTGACACGCACATCCGAGAATCACGTCCTCTATTTGCTCGGGCTGAATCTCCGCCCGCTGAAGCAGCGTTTTCATCACTCCTGCAACCATGTCGTCCGGTCGAACCGCCGCCAGCTTGCCGGCATGGCGTCCAAAAGGAGTGCGTAATCCGTCATAGATGTAAGCATCAAACAAGGCGTTCCCTCAATCCTGCATTGAATAATAAGATTGTAGTTCGGCGTAACTGGCTCCCGCCGCCGGAACCAACACGATTCGGCAACGGGGGCAATCGTGAGTGAAGGAGTTAACCATGTCCAATACGCAGACCGCACCCGCTGTTTCCAAATATCAAGCCATCCTGTATGAGAGCAATGGTCCGATCGCTATCGTGACGCTGAATCGGCCGGAACGGCGTAATGCGCTTTCGCTGGAGCTGATGACTGAGCTGATCGCCTGCCTGGACGAGATTGCGCGCGATCGCACGGTGCGCGCAGTGCTGGTGCGTGCAGCGGGCAAAGTATTTTGCTCGGGTCACGATCTCAGCCAGATGGTGGGAGGCAACATCAACGACTATCGCCAGGTGTTCGGCGTCTGCACCGAACTTATGACTCGCGTGCAATCAATACCGCAGCCCGTGATTGCCGAGGTGCAGGGGATGGCTACAGCCGCCGGATGCCAGTTGGTCGCGACCTGCGACTTGGCGCTGGCTTCGGAACAAGCCTCGTTCGCCACGCCCGGCGTTAAGATTGGGCTTTTCTGCACCACCCCGATGGTCGCGCTCAGCCGTGCTGTGGGCCGCAAGCGCGCGTTGCAAATGCTATTGACCGGTGAGGTGGTCGATGCCGTAACTGCGGCGGAGTGGGGACTCATCAACGCAGTGGTACCCGCGGCTGAGTTGAACCAGAGGGCCCACCGACTCGCGGAGCGCATTGCGGACGCATCCTCGCTGACCGTTGCGCTCGGCAAACAGGCCTTCTACACGCAGGTTGATCTCGACCAACCGAAAGCCTACGCGTACGCAAAAGAAGTGATGAGCATGAATTCGCTCACCAGCGACGCGCAGGAGGGGATATCCGCGTTTCTGCAAAAGCGGCCTCCTTGCTGGAGTGGAAAGTAATCGGCGTCGTAGCATTCACGGGCGCCAACGGAGGAAACTCCGAACGGCCTCACAACCCAGACGCCAATCCCTGACTCGCGGCTTGAGCCTTAGTCGACGTTCTTAGATTCCGTAGAAGCTGCTGGGCGAAACATAAGATCGAACCATGGCTCCCAGGTTTTGCCGCCGTCGGCAGAGGTAACCGCCGACTCTCGTACGCCACCCTTCTCCGGCTTCCAGACGCCGCGCGGGCGGAAAAGTGGCGACCCTGGCGCGCTTACGCTGCTCTTTATCTTTGGAATTCCATTCGAGCACCGAAGGCTGCATCAAGCCACTCCGATAGAAGCTAACTTGCGCGTCAATCTCTTTGGAGCTGCGGACTTCGTCAGTGCCATGAGGAAGCGACGCCGGCAATCGATGCGAGACCCCCAAATCCCCAAGGCCACATAGTCGAAGATATTCACCCCGTGTCACGCTGAATCAGAACCATCCTCGAGCTTCGTTTCCAGGTAGAACATCGATGGATCCGGACGGTACACACGAATCAACCAAAGCGGCCGGCGCAATCCACCCGGCCCGGGCGCGGGTCGCGTAAGCTCCATCCACCGGCGGTACTCCGCGTGGGCCTTGTTGGTATCGACGAAGATGTCGCCGTAGCGGTCGCCTGGAGCTGCCTGCGTGACGGTCACCTTCTGGTGCCAGCAGTGTTGTCCGCTGATAGGGTCAGGCTGCACCGGAAACACCAGGTTCTGGTGCACGCCTCCATCTTCCCAATGAATGCGAGAAGAATCGGGGTCCTGGCTGGCAAAGGGCCGGATGCCATGGATCTGCCGCATCATCCACTGCCCGGGAGCAGTCTGCTTCAGGTCGACCAAGGCGCTCGACCATCGCTCGTTGCCGCTATCCTCTTGCAAGCGCCAGCGCCCGAGGTGATGCGAGCATGCCACCACTCCCGGACGGATCGCCTCGGTGACCCAGACGCGATCGATGAAATAGCCGATCGACGTCTCGAGCTTCACCAAGCTTCCGCTTGTCACCTTTAGCCGCTCCGCGTCGCTGGTATGAATCCATACAGGATTTTTGTGCGAGATTTCGTAAAGCCACTTCGAATTACCGGTACGACTATGAACCAGGGTGGGTAAGCGGAAGGTCGGCAATAAGAGCATCTCATTCTTCGAGATGTCGATGTTCTCCCGATGCACGTGGCTTTTGACGTAGCCGGGAATCGCGTACTCCGGCCAGCGCCACTCCTTGAGAGTGTGCGAATAAAACTCTAGCTTGCGAGAGGGTGTAGGAAATCCGATAACCGCCGCGTCGCCGGATTGCACGCCAATCGGAGAGCCACCCTTGGTGATCACTCCCGTGGAGGGCTCGATCTTGCTGCCCTCGATCTGCACGGTGCCGAGCGGTTGCTTGTAGTTCTCGTAGATATTATCTTCCACCAGGAACGCGCCGTACTTCCGCATGTACTCCAGAGGTGTGAGACCCTCGCGCGCGGCGGCCTGCGGCAGTCCGGGGACACTGTTCTCAAAAATCCAGCCGTAGTACTCATCGATGGTCAGTTTTTCGCCAGGTCGATGCAGCGATTCGAAGTACTTGCGGATGCCCATGGCGCCATCGGGATCGATCCGCCACGACAGCTCAATCCAGAACTCGTCTTCCTCCCAAACTTCTCCCAGCCCAGCTTCCCGATGAGCTTCCAGCGTGCTATTGAATTTGCGCCCCTGTTTCTCAAGCGCGACGCGCAACACGGGCTGGCGAAAACCGATCCAGCGCGCTGCCTGCGTCTCCTGGCTCATGAGATCGTGGCGCTCGGAAGCGTGTCCCATGGGAAGAACATAATCGGCGAACCACGCTGTCTCGCTCCAGGTGGGGGTGAGGCAGGCATGACATTCGACTTTGGTTTCGTCACTCAACGCCTCGATCCAACTCATGCCGTCGGGATTGGTCCACACCGGGTTGTAAACGCGGGTGAAGTAGGCCGCCAGCTTCCCTCGTCCCTCTCTCAGGAAATGAGGCAGCAGAAAGCTCATCTCGAAGAACGCCAGGGGATACTCGCGCGCCCACGTCAGCTCGTTCCATGCCTTGGGAGGCGGCGGCATCATGGGTGGCGCGGGAACAATCTTGTTCCAGGCGCTGGGCGCCGTTCCGCCGCGAGTGGAGACCGCGCCCATCAACACGGCGAGAAATTCCAGTGCGCGCGCAACCTGCCAGCCTCCCAGGTTGCCGGCCGCCGCGTTGCGCCAGATATGGGTGGAAAATGCAGAGCCGGCGCGAGCGATCTCATGCGCGATTTCAACGATCATGTTCGCGTCAGCTCCCGATTCCTGGGCTGCGAATTCGGGAGTGAACGTCGCATAGAGCTGCTTCAAACATTCGATGAACGTCTCAAATGTACGCGGCTCGCCGGGATGTTCGTAGGTGAGATATTCCTCCCAATTGACCCATGTGCGCACGAACTCGCGGTCGAACAGGTCCTCCTGCAGCAGGACATTCGCCATCGCCAGCAGCACCGCCGCTTCGCTTCCGGGCCAGGTGGATAGCCAGTAATCCGCTTTGGCCGCGGTGTTCGAGAGCCGCGTGTCAAAGACGCAAACTTTCGCGCCACTCGCCTTACCCTCGATAATGCGCTGCGCGTGCGGGTTGAAGTAATGTCCCGCTTCCAGATGCGAGCTCAGCAGCAAGATGAAACGGGCGTTGGCGTGGTCGGGTGATGGACGATCATAACCATGCCAGAAAGCGTATCCGGTACGCGCGCCAGCCGAGCAGACATTGGTGTGGCTGTTGTGTCCGTCAATCCCCCAGGCATGCAACACGCGCTGGTTATAGATCAGTTCATGCCCCGGGCGCCCCACGTGGTAAAGGATCTCGTTCTTACGCCCTTCTTGCAGAGCGCTGCGAATCCGCGTGGCCAGATCGTCCAAAACCTGGTCCCAACTCACGCGCTCCCATTTGCCTTCGCCGCGTTTGCCTGTCCGTCGCAAGGGATACAGGATTCGTTCCGGATCGTTGATCTGATTGAGGGTGGCAGGGCCCTTTGCGCAGTTGCGGCCGCGGCTGCCCGGATGAGCGGGATTGCCTTCAAACTTCTGGATGGCCAGCTTCTGCTTGTCGACGTAGGCCAGCAGCCCACAGCCAGCCTCGCAATTGAAGCAGATCGTGGGGATAAGCGAATAGCGTTTTTCGACGCGCCGTGGCCACGCGACCGAGATCAAATTCCGTCCAATCATCCCACTGCTCGGAAGGGGGATAGCTGCGCAGTCCCCCCTCCGGCGCGTCGAGTTCCCGGGCCGCGGGATTCAGCGGAAGTTCGTCGGATTTTCGATCCATTATCCCCATGTGACGTCCGATCAGCTCAACGGCACTACCTGTCCTGCCTTCACCCAGATGGTGTCAAACCACCACACACCCATCAGCGCCAACACCGCAGGTAAGGGCAACCACGCCGGAGAAATAAATCCTGCCCAAACTAGAAAAATCAGCAGCGCCGGCACAATCAGTCCCATGCCAATCGCTAATCCCCAGTAGGAACGGCGGAAACGTCCCCGCGCCATGGCGTGCATTGCCAAACTGACGCCCTGGTTGACGTGCGGCAGTGCAAGCTCGGCAATCACCATGACCAGGCTGATGAACAGAAAAATGCCCAAAACGCCCGACAGCACTGCCGCGAGAGCACGATCCTGGCCGACAACGGCGTTAGACAAAATCAGTGTCGCGGCGCCGGCAATGACGGCATGTACCACGAGATGCCAAAAGAAAGCCGGACTCTGCCACAGGTCGCGACCTTTGGCCTGCGCGAACAGGAACGCCGAGTAGCCGGCACTGCCGGCGCCCAGCAGAGCCGCGATCATCCGCAGTTCGACAGGTACAAAGACATCGCGCAGCCCGTAGTAGAGCCACCCCGCCAGCGAAGCGCCATACCCCATCAGAATGTAGGAGCCCAGCACCAGCCACGAGCGCAGGTTCGGCTTCGTCAGAAGAAAATAAAAGCGATCAGGCCGCTTCAGATCGTGAACCAGCAAGGCCAAAGTCGCCGCCAGCATTACCAACGCAATCACCGGAGCGAACACGCGAAATAGCGGCGAGGAGGGAGCCAGCGCGAACGCCAGCGCCGGAACAAGAATCGTGCCCGCTGAAATGGATTTGGTCCACAGATAGGTCGCGATCTTCCAGCCCCATGGCACGGGATGTGCCACGTCGTAGATCTCACGCGCCCATCCACCCCAATTAGCAGTGCCGACTGTCTCGGTGGAGATGTCATCGTCTCTGCGGTCGGACCAAACGTAGGTTTCCTCTTGCCGCAATCGGCTTGGCACCAGCACGTCGCCATCGACTCCGACATAGAACAGCTTGGGATCAGTGCCCTTCTGTGGCTTGCGCACGGCGACCTTCTGCTGCGCAACCATGCGGCTTATCTGACTTGATGGATTATCCAGGTCGCCGGGAATGATGGCCCGGGTCGGGCAGACGATCACACATGCGGGCTCCAGGTTCTTTTCCACCCGGTGCGCACAGTAATGGCACTTGGCTGCGGTGTTGGTGTTGGGATCGAGGTAGAGCGCGTCGTAGGGACAGGCTTGCATGCAAGCCTTGCAGCCGATGCAGCGCTGGTTATCGAAATCGACGATGCCGTCATCGCGCCGGTACAGTGTGCCCGTCGGGCAAATCTCGATACAGGGAGCGTTGTCACAGTGGTTGCAGCGGAGAACGCCAAAGTGCCTGCCGGTATGAGGAAATGTGCCTTTCTCGACGTACTTCACCCAGGTTCGAAATACGCCTACGGGAACCTGGTTTTCCTCCTTGCAGGCTACGGTGCAGGCGTGACAACCGATGCATCGGTCCTGATCGATGACAAAACCATAGCGCATAAAAATTCAGAGGAGGTCCGAACCCACGCTGAGGATGGTAACAGAAGAACCGTTAGAGGCAACGGCACATTAATCCCTATGCTCAGCGGTGGGCTTCACCAGTTATGCCGAGCACGCTTGTCCATGAACTGCATCGCCGAGGAATGAGGTAAGAGGGGAAAATGTTCGTGGGCGCTATAGGATTCGAATTTGAGCGCGTTGCGGGCGTTTGAGCCCGCAGGCGAAATCCCGAGCCACGCGAGGGACCTGTCGAAAGACAACCCGTGATTAGATGGCAGGCGCTATAGGATTCGAACCTATGACTTTCACCTTGTGAATGACAAGAGTAGATATTGCAACAACTTGCAATACCGCGGGGAACTGCAACTGTTTGATGGCCCCCTCGGTTCGACCCTTTCCACGGCTATATCCCCTCCGCTCGGGATGACACCCATGAAGAGAGCGGAAGAGCCAAGAGCCATCAGCTCCCGACCGGCCCAAGTTTCCTGCCACTTCGCCGATAGAATTCTTGGATATGTTCGCCATCATTGGAATGCTCGTGGTGTTGGCTGCCGTCATCGGCGGCTTCCTCATGGAGCACGGACCCATCCGCGTGCTCATTCAGCCTGCCGAGTTGCTCATCATCGGCGGCGCAGCGATTGGCACGCTGCTGGTCGCCAATCCGCTACACACCTTGAAGGCCATCATCGGTGGTTTGACCGGGGTGCTGCGCGGCTCGAAGTTCAGCAAGCAGCGCTATCTCGACTCGCTCAAAATGCTTTATGAGCTGTTTTCCAAGGCCCGTAAACAAGGTCTGGTCGCAGTCGAAAAGGACATTGAAGGGCCGAAGGAGAGCCAGTTCTTCGCCCAGTTTCCCAGCTTCCAAAAAGACCACGAGACGGTGGACTTCGTCTGCGACACCATGCGAATGGTGGTGATGGGCGGGGTGGAGGCCTTCGACGTCGACCAGATGATCGAGGCGGATATGGACGTCCACCATCACGAAAAGCAAATGCCCATCGGAGCGCTTAGCTCCATGGCTGATGCGTTACCCGGCTTGGGCATTGTCGCTGCCGTGCTGGGCGTGGTGCTTACCATGAGCGCCTTGGGAGGCCCACCGGAGGAGATTGGCAAGAAGGTCGCCGCCGCACTGGTGGGAACGTTTCTCGGCATCCTGATGTGCTATGGCTTCGTCGGCCCACTCGCCGCCAACATGACGAAGCTCGCCGACGAAGAGCGCGAATATTGGCACGTGTTGCGCGTCGCCATGATCGGGTTCATGAAGGGCGTGGCGCCACTCTTGGCGACCGAAATGGGACGGCGTGCCGTTCCGGCGCATGTGCGGCCCAGCTTCCTGGAATTTGAGGCGGCATGTAAGAACCGCACGCCAGAGGCAGGCCAGGCAGCGGCGGACGCTCCCGCCGGAGCAGCCGAACCGGAACCTGCGACCTAGTGACATGGCTGAAACCTCCAAAGCGCAAATCATCGTCATCAAGCGCACGGGCGGTCATGCTGGCCACCACGGTGGTGCCTGGAAAGTTGCTTACGCCGATTTTGTGACCGCGATGATGGCGCTGTTCATCGTGCTGTGGCTAATGAACAGCAGCAAGCAGGTTCAGGAAGCGATTGGCGGCTATTTCAAGGACCCAAGCGGTACTTCCAAGATGGTAGGTACCGATAAAAGTGGCAGTGGCGAGAACCTGCCGCTTCGCAAACAGGACATGGCCAAGCTTAAAGAGCAACTGCAGGCTTCCATCCGCCAACTGAACGACTTCGACAAGCTGAAGGCACACATCGAGATGACTGTAACTGCAGAGGGCTTGCGCATTGAGTTACTGGAGTCGGAGACAGGCATGTTCTTTGTGAGCGGCGGCTCGAATCCCACCGACTCAGCGCGCGAGGTGCTAACCGTGCTGTCTCCGGAGCTGGGCAAGATCCCGAACCGGATTTCGATTGAAGGTCACACCGATGCCCAGCCTTTCAGTGCCGGCGCGAATTACAGTAACTGGGAGCTCTCGGCCGATCGCGCCAATGCCTGTCGCAGGCTCATGCAACAGAATGGGCTGCGCTCCGATCAGGTGGCCGAGGTGCGAGGTTTTGCCGATCAGAACCTGCGCGACAAATCAGATCCCACCGACCCTAGCAATCGGCGAATCACCGTACTGGTGAAGTATCTCGAAAAGCCAGATGGAGGAGCCGACCCCACGCCTAGACTTCCGCCAACGGGGTCCACCGAGGGCAAGGACTAACCGATCCGCTAGCCGGTAAAGCGGCTCGAGCTATCCGAATAGATAGTCGACGCGGAATCGTTACAAGCCTGCCCACCTATCTTGTTGAATTTAAATTAACTTCCTGCCGCGCTGTAACAAGCGCAGCATGGCACGAGAGATGCTATTACAAATGGTATCTTTCTCGGTGTTTAAGGGACGCACAAGCCCGACGGAGAGCAAGCTCCCGGGCAAACAGCAGGGTTCAGTCGTACAGCGCTACTTCTTGAACCCTGCCCCTCTGACCGAGGATACAAAGGTTCTACGGCCGCTCGCCTGAGAGCGCGGCCGCTCCCGGGTTCCAGGTGTGTTGCACAACGCGCGGGCTGAGAGATCTCCCCTCAGCCGATAGCGTAGCCCGAGGAGGAGCGAGTGCCTGCGGGGGCAGAGACTGTGGTAATGGCGTTGCGGTGACGCAACCTCAGTTGCAACAGTCGTGGTGAGGCCCGAAGCCAATAGGCTTCGGGTTTTGCCGTTTTATGCCTCTTTTGGCACTTCCTCTCCGTTCTGATGGACTTTTCCTTCCCGCCGAATACAATGCTTCAGTTTGGCATTTTCACTAGATAGGCGTTCTGGAGGAAGCTCCATGATGGTAGGGGTTCCCCGTGAGAGCTTTCCCGGGGAGAGACGCGTCGCAATCGTTCCCGCAGCCGTAACTGGCCTCATCAAGGCTGGGTTGGAGGTCCTGATCGAGAAGGATGCAGGCCTCGAAGCCGGCTATACCAATTCTGAGTACGAAAGCAAAGGCGCCAAAATCGCGGCCACTCGCGAAGACGTTTTCCGGCAGGCCGACATTATCGCGCAGGTGCTGTGCTACGGCGCCGGCGAACGCACTGGAGCCGCCGATCTGCCTTTGCTGCGAAAGGGGCAGTTGCTCATCGGTTTTATGCGGCCAATGGGAACACTCGAAACCGTGCAGGCCATCGCTTCTACCGGCGTAACCTCATTCGCAGTGGAACTGATGCCCCGCACAACTCGCGCCCAGAGCATGGACGCGTTGTCTTCGATGGCGACAGCCTGCGGATATAAGGCGGTGCTCATCGCCGCCGATACCCTGCCGCGCATCTTTCCCATGCTGACCACCGCTGCCGGGACCATTACCCCTGCGCGCGTGCTGATCATCGGAGTGGGCGTGGCCGGACTGCAAGCCATCGCGACGGCCAAGCGGCTGGGAGCGGTGGTCTCGGCTTACGACGTGCGCCCTGCGGTGAAGGAGCAGGTGCAGAGCCTTGGTGGCCGTTTTGTCGAGCTTCCGCTGGAAGTGAAAGACGCGCAGGACGCCGGCGGCTACGCCAAGGCGCAGGATGAGTCGTTTTATCAGCGGCAACGTGAGTTGCTGGGCAAGGTCATTGCGGAGAGCGATGTCGTGATAACTACCGCCGTCGTGCCCGGCAAAAAAGCTCCGGTACTGGTCACGAAGGAGATGGTGGCCGGCATGGCGACGGGATCCGTAATCGTCGACCTTGCGGCGGAGCGCGGCGGTAATTGCGAGCTAACCAGGAGCGGAGAGAAGATCTCGGTCAACGGCGTCACCATCATTGGATGGATCAACCTCGCCAGTACCGTGCCGTATCACGCCAGCCAGATGTACAGCAAGAACGTAAGCAATTTCCTGCTGAACATGGTGAAAGACGGCAAGGTCAACCTGAACCTGCAGGATGACATCATCAGCAACACGCTGGTGACCGAAGGCGGGGAAATTGTGAATTCGCGGATTCGTGAGTTTTTCTCGTTACCCGCCTTGGCGGTGCAGTGACTTGTTAATGTTCGACAGCGCGAACCGCCGAAAAATGTAAAGGAAACAAAATGCCACCAGATTTCATTTCTAATCTTTATGTATTCATTCTCGCCGGCTTTGTGGGATTTGGAGTGATTACGCGGGTTTCCCCCCTGCTCCACACCCCCCTGATGTCGCTGACCAACGCTCTTGACGCGATCGTGGTGGTTGCCGCCATCATCATCGCCGGCAGGCATGAGACGCCACTCACCACGGTGCTGGGCGCCATCGCCGTCGCTGCATCGTTCAGCAACATGGTCGGCGGATTCCTGATCACCGACCGCATGCTGCGCATGTTCAAGTCTCGCGGGTCGAAACAATCATGACCGAGCTCGCGTTGCAGCAGTATCTCGATTTCGCCTACATCATCGCGGTCGTTCTCTTCATCCTTTCGCTCAAGTTCCTGAGTTCGCCGGTGACCGCTCGCTGGGGCGTTCTGGCGGGAGAAGTCGGCGCAGCCTTGGCGGTTGTTGTCACCCTCTTCAACCCCGAGGTGGCGCACTACAAGTGGGTCCTCATCCCGCTGATCATCGGCGCGGGAGTCGGCGTTCCTCTGGGCCTCGTGCATATGACGGCGGTGCCCCAACGAACCGCCCTGAGCCACGCGTTTGGCGCGCTATCAGCAGCCATGATCGGCATTGCCGAGTTCTACGCGGGCACCTCTCCGGTCACTCGCTTCGGAATGGGCGAGATTTCTCTGGAAGTCATCATCGGCTCGCTGACCTTTACGGGAAGTCTGATCGCTGCGGGTAAGTTGCAAGAGATCCTGCCGCAGCGGCCGATCGTCTATCGCGGGCAGAACATCGTCAGCCTCTCCGTCCTGGCCGGAGCGCTAGGCCTCGCGGTGGCGCTGGTCGTGAATCCCGGAAACACCATCCTGTTCCCGATCATGGTAGTTGTCGCGCTGATTTTCGGCGTGTTGCTGGTCACTCCCATCGGCGGCGCCGACATGCCAACGGTCATCTCGCTATTGAACTCCTACGCCGGCATTTCGGCGGCCCTGCTGGGATTTGTTCTGAACAGCAAGGTGCTCGTCGTTGCCGGAGCGCTCGACGGGTCTTCCGGTTTCATTCTCTCCCTGATCATGTGCAAGGCCATGAATCGCTCCTTCACCAACGTGATGTTCGGAGCGTTCGGCCAGGTGCAAGCCTCCTCGACCGCAGCCAAGGAAGAACGGGTCGTGCGCAGCGCGGCGCCCGAAGACGCGGCCTCGATTCTTGCCTCCGCCAGCAAGGTTGTGATCGTCCCCGGTTACGGCATGGCCGTGGCGCAAGCCCAGCATAAGGTTCGCGAGTTGTATGACCTGCTCAGCAAAAAGGGAGTCGATGTCCGCTTTGCCATCCATCCCGTCGCTGGCCGTATGCCGGGCCACATGAACGTGTTGCTGGCCGAAGCCGACATTCCTTACGATCGCCTGATCGAGATGGACGAGATCAACGGCGACTTTCCGCAAACCGATGTGGCGCTGGTGATCGGCGCGAACGATGTCACGAATCCGGCGGCACGTACCGATACTGGCAGCCCGATCTACGGCATGCCTATTCTCGATGTTGATAAAGCGCGAACCGTAATGGTGATTAAGCGCAGCATGAGCCCGGGCTTTGCCGGCATCGATAATCCGCTGTACTACCTGGACAACACGCTGATGCTGTTCGGCGACGCGAAGGCGTTCGTGAGCAACATCGTAAAGGAGTTGAGCGGGGGGCACGGTTAGGCAGAAGTCTTGTCATCCTGAGGTCGCCGCGGCGACCGAAGGACCTGCTGTCTGTGGCCACAGATGCCGCCCCTCAGGTTCTTCACCTCATCCGGCGGGGCTGGACTCTACCCTGTGCAAACGCGTCCCCCTCAAGTGGCGCTCCGCCCATACAACCACCTCCGTCATCTGCGATACTAGAAGCACCGCGAAAAGCCGCAATCATGACGCAAAACACAGCAGAACCGAAATCCATCAAAGTTCACCAGACCGCCGGCACCGGCATGGACATCGAATGGAAAGACGGACACCAGAGTAGCTACTCCTTCGTCTTCTTGCGCGATGCCTGCCCCTGCGCGCTTTGCAACGAGGAACGCGAGAAGGACGGCCGCAAGCCCGGCGATCCGCTAAAGCCTGTGGCCGGCGCTTTGCCGATGTTCAAAGCCCTGGCACGCCCGACCAAAGTTGAGCCCGTAGGCAACTACGCGATTCGCTTCAACTGGAACGACGGCCACGAGCACGGCATCTATTCATGGGAATATCTGCGCGAGCATTGTCCCTGCTCCGAGTGCAAGGCGCTGCGCGCTATGGAAGCCCCGATGGCGAACGCAAGGCCAAACTGAGCGCGGCCGCATCTCAGCCGAAACCTCTCAATCTCGCCACCGAGGCACAGAGGACGCTGAGAGACAAGAACCTAAGAAACTCCGTGACCTCCGTGCCTCTGTGGTGAATCTTTCTTTCGAGTATCCTGAAATTTGTCGTCGTACTTAACCCAACTCAATCCGCAACAGCGTGAGGCCGTCGAAGCCGTCGATGGGCCGGTGCTGATTCTTGCCGGCGCAGGCAGCGGCAAGACCCGCGTCATCACCTATCGCATCGCTCACCTGGTCGACGGAATCGGGGTTGCGCCGGACTCCATTCTGGCCGTCACCTTCACTAACAAGGCTGCGTCGGAAATGGCTGGTCGCGTGGATTCGCTGGTGGGAGCGCGTACTCTCGCCAAGCCGCTGATCTCCACGTTTCACTCGTTTTGTGTGCGCGTGCTCCGCAAAGACATCGAAGTCCTGCAGATCGGCGGCAAGGGGTATCGCAAAGACTTTGTCATCTACGACGAGGCCGACCAGCAGAACGTGGTAAAGGCGGCGATGCGACGCCTGGGCATCGACGACAAGCAACTGACGCCGCGCAATGTGCTCGGGCGCATCTCATGGGCCAAGAACCACATGCTCGATCCGCAGGAGGTCTATCTGCAATCGGGCGATCCTAATGTCGAGCGCGTCGCCCACATCTATGAGATCTACCGCCAGGAATTGGCCAAATCGAATGCACTCGACTTTGATGATCTGCTGCTGTTCACCCAGCGCCTGCTGAAGGCTTCAGCCGAAACACGGGAGAAGTACAATCGCCGCTTCCGCTACCTGCTGGTTGACGAGTATCAGGATACGAACCGTCCGCAATACGAGTTGATGCGGATGCTCGCCGGAAGCGGGCACAACGTTTGCGCGGTCGGTGATGAGGACCAGAGCATCTACTCGTGGCGCGGCGCCGATATCCGCAACATTCTGGAGTTCGAGCAGGATTTTCCGGAAGCACGCATCGTACGCCTGGAGCAGAACTACCGCTCAACGCAGAACATTCTGCAGGCAGCCTCGGCGGTCGTAGCGAACAACCTGAAGCGCAAGGGTAAGAACCTTTGGACCGAGCGGCAGGGTGGCGCCAAGATTGGCTACTACGAAGCCCCGGACGGAGAGAACGAAGCGCTGTTTGCTGCCGATTACATCGCCAAGTATCTGCGCGAGGCCGGGGGGGATTCGGAAGGGAACCCTCCGCGGGCGGCAGTGCTCTATCGCACCAACTCCCAGTCGCGCCTGTTTGAAGAGGCCATGCGTCGCTATCAGATGAAGTACCACGTTGTGGGAGGCTTCAGTTTTTATGAGCGCGCTGAAATTAAAGATCTCATCTCTTACTTAAAAGTTATCCATAACCCCGACGACTCGATTGCCATGCAGCGCGTCATCAACACGCCTCCGCGTGGTATCGGCAAGAACACGATGGAGACGCTGGAGCGCATCGCCCTGGAGACCGGCGTTTCGCTGTGGCGAGCCATTGGCGAAGCCATCCGCGGGCAGCTGCTGCAGCCACGAGGGTTGGCAGCATTGAAGGCGTTCAAAGAGCTGATCGACGATGCTCGCGCGATGCATCTCGGCGCTTTCGGCGAACGAGTCGAAGAAACTTCAGCGGGCGAGCTGACAATCGCTCCCGCAATTGAAGATGAGCAGCACTCCATCGACTTTTCGGCGGAAATGTTTGCCGAAGACGATAGCACCGACTTTTCACCCGAGAGCCTTTCTGGCAAAGCGCCGTCGCGGGAGACGGATGAGCGCGTCGAAGGCTTCCGTGCGCCAGGCGATGCCGCCTCTACGGCCGAGCTTCTGAAGTTCTTGATCGACCGCACCGGCTACATCAAGCAACTGGAAGCCGAAGACACTCCGGAAGCGCTATCGCGCGTCGAGAACCTGCGCGAACTGGTAAACGCCGCCATGGATTCGCGCGACCGCGGCGAAACCCTGAACGAATTTCTCGACCACGCGGCGCTGGTGAGCGATGCCGATCAGTACGACGAGACCGCGCGCATTACCCTGATGAGCTTGCACGCCGCCAAAGGGCTTGAGTTCCCGCTGGTATTCCTGGCCGGTCTGGAAGAAGGGCTGTTCCCGCACTCGCGCACGCTGCTTAACCCCGAGGACATCGAAGAGGAGCGCCGTTTGTGCTACGTCGGCATGACGCGTGCCATGGATACGCTGATCCTGTCGCGCGCGCGTTATCGCCGTCGCTACGGAACCGATATGCCAGAAGCCGGCGTGCCTTCGCGATTCCTGGAAGAGGTTCCACACGACCTTATACAAGATCTCGGTTCTGCTCGGCGCTCGACACATCGCGACGCGACAGACTACGGTGCATCGACGCATTATTCCTACGAAGACGAAGACCAGCGTCCGCAGTATGCCAGACGCGAGCCGGCCAAGCGCAGCACGTACAGCGGCGCCGCCTACAACTCGATCGACAACATTGCCGAGTTCTTTGCCTCGCGGGGAAAGAAGTTTACCCGGCCGAAAATCGAAGTTCCGGCGCCGACGGGCCACACCGGTTTTCGTCCCGGGCAGCGTGTCCGCCATCCGAAGTACGGCGAAGGAACGGTGTATCGGCGCGAGGGCGATGGGGATAGCGCGAAGATTACGGTACAATTTCCAAGGTACGGCTTGAAAAAGCTGGTCGAAAAATACGCACAGTTGCAGAAGGCCTAAGGTAGAGCGGCGCTTCAGCGCCGCGTCAGCGGGTTGCATTGATTAGGGTTTGCCGCCCGCCGCTCCTGCGGACGGCTAACCCCGAATTTGGCAGTGGGTTCGTGCGCGGACCTAAAGGTCTGCTCTACCAATTTTCAGCACACAAGGACAAGAGAGTTCATGGCAAATACGAAGACGGTTACAGACAAACTAGAACGCAAGAAAGTGAAGCGCACCGCACGCAAGAAGGCCACACCCAAGGCGAAACGCACCTACGCTCGCGGCTCGGAAAAGCGGAAGGTGAAGAAGATGGCGCGCGGACAGTCGAAGCGCTAGTTCGCAAACAGCAGTTCCAGGCTCCGTTTGCAGATTGCAGACGGGGCCTTTTCTTTTCTAGCGGTGTGAAGTCGGGCTTTGAGGCGGCGTAGCGACGGGCGCGGCGGCATTCATATTTTCGTGGTCGAGATCGACAAGCTGCGATCCCGGCGGCTGTTCCAACGCAAACTGCTCATCTTTTATCGGCCCGTTAGCTGTGGCTTTCGTGATCGCTATGGTGATGTCGTACTCTTCCTGCGGCCGCTTGATCTCAATAATGGTGGGAACCCGCACGTCATTGAAATACTTGAAGCCCGAGTACGTGGCGTCGGTAACTACCGAGCCCCGCTTGTCATAGAAGATCTGGTGATCGGGTATCAAATCCTGGCGGTCGAAGATGACCTTCCGTTGCAGGTAGTATTTGCCATCACTGTCTTTACGGATTACGTCTACAACGTAGGTCGACAGTTGTGTGACCTGTTTGGTCTTATCGTCGAATTCGAAAGGGTTGTCCGCCTCGATCACGGCAATGTCTTTGGCCGGATCGATAGAGTGCAGCAGCAACGCCTCATAAATAACTTGCGGACGAAGGTTTTCCAATGGATTCGCGCCCGGCTTCACCACATCGTTGTGGCCGACGTAGAACTTATTCTTCACCGGAATCCAGAGCTTGAACTCGGCGCCGTCGCTCACCATGTCGAAGGCCTTATTCCTCACCAGAGGAAAGAGCCCGATCATGCGAATCATGTTGGGGCGGCGAATCAGGATGTATCCGCTAATCTGCTGGTAATCGGTGACCACACCTTTCTTCTGACCACCAACCGAGGTGTCGATGTTCACCGCTGCGTCGAGGGTTTGCACCTTGGCAGCCTCAGTGTTGATGCGGTTTACCAGATCATCCAGGGTGGCCGACTGCATCTGCTCGTTATTTACGCGAACCTGGACCTTGCGGGTGCGGAAAAGACACCCGGGAGAAAACGCCAGCACCGAAGCGATCAGGCCAAGCAGCAGAAGTCGGGACACTTTCATGTGACGCACAGGCGAATTTTAAAGTATAGCGTGATTGACCGGCCTCCCCACGTTCAAGTACCGCTGCTTCAGACGGACCGGCTGGCGTCCGCCGCGAAGGTCAATGCGCCTGCTGTGCTACCGCTCGGCGGTACGCGGCCACGTTGCGCTCATGCTCCTCCGCAGTTCGTGAAAAGCGATGATGCCCGTTGTTGTCGCTTACGAAGTACAGATAGTCAGTGTGCGCAGGATTCATTGCCGCCTCCAGCGATGCTGCTCCGGGATTAGAAATAGGCCCAGGCGGCAGGCCCGCGTACTTATAGGTGTTGTAAGGCGAGTCGAATTGCAAATCCGACTGATAGATGGTGCCGCGATAGCGTCCGGCCACCAGCGCCGCATAAACCACGCTCGGGTCAGCGCCCAGCATCATGTTCCTGGCGAGCCGATTGTAGTACACGCTGGCCACCAGCGGACGCTCCTCAGGGACGGCTGTCTCCTTCTCTACGATCGAGGCGATCGTCACAATGCGATGGATGTCTCCCTGCCGCAACAATCCAATCTTCTGCGCCTCCTGTCGAAACCTGTGAACCATGCCGGCCACGATCTCGTGAGCGCTGTCGATGCGTGTGAAGTGATAGGTGTCGGGGAAGAGATATCCTTCCAGCGACTGCGCGTTAGGGTCGAGGTCCTTGATGAGGAACAGGTCGCCCTTGGCCGCAGTGATGAAGTCAGCGGCGGACCCGAGACCAGCCTGCTCGACAACGGCTGCGATGTCGTAGATGTTGTAGCCTTCCGGCACCTGAACCGTGCGCACATACACGTCGCCGCGCAATAGGCGCCGCCGCACCTCGATGGCGTTAGCTGGAGCCTCAAACTTGTATTCACCAGCCTTAAGGCTGCCCAGACCACGCGCGTAATGCAGGACGAGAAACGCATCTGCGTTGCGAATGATCCCGTCATGTTGCAGCTCGCGTGCGATGTGCCGCGTCGTCCACCCGGGACGAAGAAGCACAAAGGTCGCTTGTGATGGGCTTACCGGTAACAGGGCCGCCCAGGTAAACCAGCCGGCGACAACCAGCACCAAGAGGAGAACGATGACGAAAAACGTGCGCATGAAGATTGCAGTTTAGATGATATCGAGAGAAGCCGTGTCGCACGGCAGAGACATCACGACGGACTATTCAGGCCGTTTAGAGCGGCGACATTCCAGAAAAGCCTGCAGGATCAGCACAGCGGCCAGTTGGTCGACGACTTCAGCGCGGCGGCGAATACTCATTTCTGACTCGCGCAACACCCGATTGGCCTCGACTGAGGTCAGACGCTCATCGAAGAGGTGGACTGGCAGCTTGAACTTCTTTCGCAGCTCTTCGGCGAAGACCTGAACTTTGTCGGCCTGAATGCCGGCATCGCCGCTGAGCCTCAGTGGCAGCCCCATCACCAATTCGCCGACACTGTACTGTTTTATGGTCCGGCGCAGATGGTCAAAATCGTTCCGCTTATTCGTCCGCCGGAGCGTCGGCAAACCCTGTGCGGTCAGCCCCAACTCATCGGTAACTGCCAGTCCAATGGTCTTTGAGCCGAAATCGAGGGCGAGGATGCGGCGGTGGCCAGCGTGGTGCTCTGTCACAAGGTATTTCCCCATTTTCGACACAGCAAAAGTATCATGGACAGAATCCTAGATCAGGTGAGTACCCTCAGGTCGGCGATGCCCGAAGACGCGGTCGACAAACTGGCTCCTCCCTTGTCCGATGATAGCGGACATTGAACAGAACGCCGCCGGGGGCGCCGCGTGAGATCCTCACAGGTATCGATTAATCGGTCGACAGTCGCGGAATTAGAGCGCCGCCGACTGCTGCGCATGCAAACCTCCTCGGTCACGATTCTCGCCGTGGCGGTTGTGCTTTGCCTCATCTTTGTTGCCAAGCTCATTCTCGTCGTGCTGCTTGTCTCCATCCTGATTTCGTTTGTCCTGGCGCCG
This sequence comes from uncultured Acidobacteriaceae bacterium, assembly GCA_963846795.1. Classification (GTDB taxonomy): domain Bacteria; phylum Acidobacteriota; class Terriglobia; order Terriglobales; family Acidobacteriaceae; genus CAVVDY01. The sequence goes on along the minus strand of CAWJXJ010000002.1, from coordinate 954,615 downwards.
GTGGTGGACTTTCTGGTCGTCCAGCAGGTACCCCGCGCGGTTGCCTCTGCTATTGCTGTGGCGCTGCTAGTGATCGCCACGCTAGGCGCGACTTACGTCTCCTACAGCAGGGCCATCGACTTTGCCCATGAGTTGCCGAAATACAAGTCGCACATCAGAGGGATTGTCGATAAAGTCCGAAAACAAGCGGAAGAGTTGGAGAAGACAACCGAAGAGGTCGTCCCCCCTGCGACTGACAAGGCGGTTCCGGTCACGGTAAAAGAGGGCAACAGCTGGACCGACATGCTGACGCGTAACGCGGGGGCAGTTTCAGAGCTGGCGCTAACCGTGACGTTTGTTCCATTTCTCGTTTATTTCATGCTGAGTTGGAAGGACCACGTTCGTACCGCCTCGGTGATGCTTTTCAGCATGGAGAACCGGAACACGGCTTACGTGATGCTGGGGCTGATCTCCGGCATGATTCGGTCATTCATAGTCGGCAACTTCATCATCGGGGTTTTTCTCAGCGTCTTCAGCATGGCAGCTTTTGGGCTGATGGGACTCCCGTATTTTTACTTTGTTGGCGTTATTAGCGGCTTCCTCAGCCTCATACCGTATTTGGGTCCGATACTCGCGATCATTCCGCCGTTATTTGTCGACATTCGCCACTTGACGTTGTCGTCGGTAATCCTGACTTTTGCAATCGTGATCGGGTTGCACCTCATCGCCATGAATGTGCTCTACCCGAAAATATTGGGTAAGCGACTGCAGTTGAACCCTCTCGCCCTTACCATCTCGTTGCTGTTTTGGGGATGGCTGTGGGGTGCCAGCGGACTCATCCTGGCAGTTCCCATCACCGGCGCCGCAAAAATCATCTTCGACCACATCGAGCGGCTACGCCCGTTCGGCACCTGGCTCGGCGAATAGCTAGTTTCTTAATATTTTTGTTTCAGGATTTTCGGTTCTGGCGGCCTGACCGTTAGAATCGAGGGTTGGCATTTATCTTCGATTTTAAGCCGGAGGATGTTGCATGGCGCACATGGTGAAATGCGTAAAGTTTGGACGCGAGATGGAGGGCCTCGACGAGCCGCCCTTCGATAGTCCGATGGGCCAGAAAATTTATGAGAATGTCTCGAAGCTGGCCTGGGAGCAGTGGCAGGAGCACATGAAGATGTTGCTCAACGAGTATCGTCTGCAGCCCTGGAAGAAAGAGCACCAGGAGTTCATCGTGCAACAGATGGAAGCGTATTTCTTCGGCGAGGGCGCCGAGAAGCCAAAAGAGTACGTGCCGCCGGCGCAGTAACTAGGAGGCTCGCTTCACCTTGATTCGAGAGCTGCTCGCCTTTCTCGGAGCCTTAGATGCCCGTGAGGCGGGCTGACTCTCCATAGCTGCCCGAAGGATCCGGTTGATCCGCGTCTGGTACCCGCGACCTCGGCCCTTTAGCCACTTCAGGATGTCCTCATCCAAACGAATCGTAAGTTGCTGCTTGGCAGGGGGCCATATCTGCGTGGCTTTGGCAAAGAACTCATCGTCCAATTCCGGAATGTCAGAGTAATCGATATCTTCATCCGTCATGCGGTCGATTCTTGCTAAGTCGCTCTTTATAATCCGCTTGTTCACGTGAGTTAGCCTTCCGCATTGAAATAATCCGAACCGTATCGCCTCGAACGACATGGGCGATGACCACCAGCCTGCCCCGTAGCGGGCCCAAGGCGATCAGCCGCTCTTCCCCGTATTTGAATCGACTATCGACCCAAGTTACACAGGTACCGTTCAGGACGATATCGGCATCGGAGAAGTCGAATCCGTGCTTCTCAAAGTTGGAACGGTTCTTAGCCTCGTCCCATTCGAATTTCATCGATTATTGTAACTACAGTTGTATTTACAAGCAAGCTGCGATACTACAGTATTTTTTTCCCGAACGCCGAAAGCGCCAGCTCGACTGCCAGCTCCGCCGTCTGGTTGCGCTCGTCGAGTACAGGATTCACCTCAACGATTTCGAAGCTCGTCATACGTCCGTGGTCGGCGATGATCTCCATCGCCAGGTGCCCTTCGCGGTAGGTTGCGCCGCCCCATACTGGGGTGCCGACGCCGGGAGCGTCCTCCGGATCGATCCAGTCCATGTCGAGCGAGACGTGATACCCGACGGTGTTACGCCCGGCCAGGCGAAGCGCTTCCTCCATGACGGCTCGCATACCACGCTCGTCAATGTCGCGCATGGTGAAAGCGTGAACCCCAGCTTTGCGAATGTTCTCGCGCTCGACCAGATCTACATCGCGAATCCCCACCAGTACCACATTGTCAGGCTTCACCTTGGGACAAAAACCGTACATGTCGGTGAGCGGTCCGGGAAACAGCCCCATGATGGCCCCCAGCGGCATGCCATGTACGTTGCCGCTGGGAGAACTTTCAGGTGTGTTGATGTCGCTGTGCGCGTCGATCCAGAGCAGGCCAATGCGCTGCTTGGAGCGGCGATAGAACTCGGCAACCCCTGAAACCGTCCCCACCGCGATTGAGTGGTCGCCGCCCAGCACCAGAGGAATCTTGCCGGCCTCAAGCGTCTGAATAACCAGTTCAGCTTCCTTCGAGCAGGTGTCGGCGATTTCCTTCAGATACTTGGCAGTGGGGTCGCCGGCCGACTTGGTCTCGGCGAGCGCGACCGGCACGTTGCCTTTGTCCTCGACGATGTAGCCCAGTGCCTCCAGTTTGCTTTCCAGCCCGGCAACACGAACGGCCGATGGACCCATATCGACGCCACGGCGCGATTGCCCGAGATCAAGCGGCACGCCGATGATGCGGATCTTCTTGGAATCAAGGTTCTCTAGCGGCTTTGTGATCGGTGGACTTGCCATATGGTTCGTTCTCTCTGGTTCTCACGGATACAGCCGGTGGAGCATACGTGGGAATGGAATCGTCTCGCGCACATGCTCAAGTCCGCAAATCCACGCCACGGCGCGCTCAATGCCCATACCGAAGCCGGCGTGCGGCACGCCTCCATACTTGCGCAGGTCGAGATACCACTTGAAGGCTTCCTCCGGCAGATTGTGTTCGTGAATGCGCTCCAACAAAAGCTCATAAGACGCCATACGCTGCGATCCGCCGATGATCTCGCCGTAGCCCTCGGGCGCGAGCACATCGACACAGAGCGCTAAGTCTGGCCGCTGCGGATCAGGCTCCATGTAGAAGGCCTTCACTTTGGCCGGATAGCGGTGGATCATCACCGGCCGGTCAAACTGCGAGGAGATGTACGTTTCGTCGGGCGAACCAAGGTCACCGCCGTACTCGAAGCTGTTTTCGAGCAGGCCCTTCGCATGCGCTTCCTGCAGCATCTTCACCGCCTCGTCATAGGTGATACGCGGAAACGGCGTTGCAACCTTCTCCAGCTTCGAAATGTCGCGGCCGATGGTTTCCATCTCCGGACGCCGGCGCTCCAGCACGCGGGTCACGATGTGGGTGATGAACTCTTCCGCCAGCTGCATCAGGTCGTCGAGCGTAGCGTAGGCCACCTCGGGCTCGACCATCCAGAACTCGGTGAGATGCCGCCGCGTCTTCGATTTTTCGGCCCGGAAGGTCGGGCCGAAACTATAGACCTTGCCCAGCGCCATCGCCGTGGCTTCAACATAGAGCTGGCCCGACTGCGTCAGGAACGCCTGCTCCTCGAAATAGTCGACGGGAAACAGCGTAGTCGTGCCTTCGCAAGCGGCCGGCGTGAGGATCGGTGGATCGGTGAGCGTGAAGCCGCGATCGTCAAAAAAATCGCGCGCAGCCTTAATAATTTCGGCGCGAACTCGCAGCACCGCAGCCTGGCGCGGCGACCGCAGCCAGAGATGGCGATGCTCCATCAGGAAGTCAACGCCGTGCTCCTTCAGCGAAATCGGGTAGGGATCGTCCTCCTTGACCTTCTGAACCACCTGCGCGTCGGTGACATCGAGCTCGTAGCCGCTGGGAGCCCGCTTGTCGGCGCGCACCTTGCCGGTCACGATGACACTCGACTCCTGCGTGAGGCCCTTGATGCTCTCGAACAGCTCGGGCGGGACTTGGCTCTTCACCACCACACCCTGGATGATGCCGCTGCCATCGCGGAACTGCGGGAACAAGAGCTTGCCGCTTTCGCGCAGGTTGTAAAGCCAGCCGCGAATGGTGACTGCCTGGCCTTCATGCCGGCCAACGTCGCGGATGGTAGTGATTGGAGCTTCCGTCTGTGTCGCTGAAGATTCCATGAGTTTCAGTTTCCCTGATTTCTGGAGATGAGCACAAGAGCCGCCCGATTTTGAGGCTAACGGCTAGTTTACGGCAGAGCACGTCTTCGAACGAGCAGGCGCCTATCACGGGAGATCAGAAACTGCGCAAGAGGAAATTTCTTGCGTTGGCGAGCACTTTCTCTCGCGCCGCTTGCTCCGGCAGCATGCGGGCGATTGCGATTGCCCCAATCATCGTCGAGAAAATCACGATGAAATTGCGCTCTTTGTCGGCAGCCCTTTTGCCGGGCATAAAGGGGAGCATGCGACCCTTGTATTCCATCAGCCCCCCAGGTATCTGCGCCTTTATCGTCGCATCGGCGCGTGCCAGCTCGGGGGCGAGGGCCGCCACCGGACACCCAAACTCGGGATGCTCGCAGTGTTCCGAACTCAGGTAAGCCTTCACGATCGCCTTCCATGCCGTCCCTGGCCGGGCATGTTCCGCCGCGAGAGCCATGCGGTCGGCTATTTCGCGGAAGGCATCACCGAGCGAGGCGACGAGCAACTCGTCTTTGCCGCCGAAATGCTTGTAGAAGCCTCCATGCGTCATGCCGGCATCCCGCATTACGGCTGAAACCGCGGCACCGGTTAAGCCCTCGGCGCGAACTCGCCGTGAAGCGTCTTTCACGATCTTGTCGTGGCTCTCAGCTTTGTGGTCGGGACGGTAACGCATATGGCCATTATAGGATGCTGGCTATCATCCTATAGCTGCAGTTCGTCCTGCTTTCCCGGTGGTTCGAAGAAAAGCTTGAAACCATAGGATGATAGGCATAATCCTATGGTACCGGAGGTTTCTATGTCACCGGAAACGATCTTCCGAATCCATCTCGTTCTGGGCTACGTCGCCTGGCTGCTTTGCTTCAGGGTATATATCCTGCCGTGGCTCAAGTCGAAGCAGCGCTTCGAAGCGCAACGCGCCATCGCTACTCTCCACAGCTTCCGCTTCTTCGGGCTGGTCTTTATCCTGCCGGGGCTCGTCGGCCCCAACCTGCCCGCCAGCTTCACCGTATTCGCAGCCTATGGCGACTTTGTAACCGGGCTACTGGCATTACTGGCGCTTCTCACGGCGAGGATACGTCCGCTCTTTTGGACGTTCGTCGTGGCCTTCAATGTCGCTGGGATAACCGACATCATTGTCGACTATTACCACGCAACATTGGTGAACCTTCCCGCGATGGCCGGACAGCTAGGGGCGACCTATGTCATCCCGATCATCTACGTGCCACTGTTGATGATCACACACGTGGTCGCCTTGTATTGGCTGCTGCGGCGCGAACCTGGGACGGTCCGGAATTTCGTTCGTGATCAGATCGCGGCCTAACGAGGCTTTCTGACGATACGGAGGTTGGGGGTCAGCTACTGCAGGTTCAAGAATTGGCTGCCCCCAGCCCATGTAGGTGCAACGGCACGTCCCAGGGCCATGTGGGAGTCTACGGCAGAGCCTATGTTGAGCGACGGGGACCGGACATTGGTGTAAGGGTGGGGATGAAAGCCGCGCTACTGCAAATTGAGCCGGTGCAGCAGGTCGGCATATCGCGGATCACCGTGCAGCGAATCATAAGCCCGATCGATCTTCAGGTAAGGCAACGCGCTGGCACGGTCTTCATAGCTGTGCTCCAGCCATTGCAAAGCATTCTGTGAGTCGCCGAGCGCGGCGTAGTCGGAAGCCAGCTCGGTGTCGGGAATGTATTGCGTCTTGGCCAGCTTCTCCAGATCGTTGATGATTTCTTGCGCTTTATCGCGCTGGCCTGCGAATGCATAGCCGCGCGCCAGATAAGCGCGCGCGATGGGGTCCCCGTGGGTAAGCTCGACCACCCTCTGGAACTCCTCAACCGCCTTCTGATTATTGCCCTGGTACATGTACGCCAGGGCAATCACTCGGTGCGCGAGCACGAAGTCGGGGTCCATTTCCAGCGCCTTGTGTGCGGCCTGAATGGCCTGATCGTAGTTGCGCATCATCAGCCAGGTCCAGCCCATGTGCTCGTTCATCACAGTGTCTGACGGAGAAATCTCCAACGCGCGCCGCGCCTCGGCCATGGCTTCCTCGGGGCGCCCCATCGCCATCAGTTCGTGCGAATACCAATGGTGCGCCGTATCGTAGAGCGGGTTAAGCGCGATCGCCTGCCGAAATTCCTGCTCTGCGCCGGCCCAGTCCCAGTCGTAGGTGAACTTGATGTAAGCCAGTGACGAGTGCGCCTCGGCTAGCGAATTGTCGATGGAGAGCGCCTTCTGTACCGCGGCCTCCGCCTTGGGCATGGCTTCCTTCGGAGGCATGATGCTGTAGCCGTACGAGCCCGCCATAATGTAGGCGTCGGCCAGGCCGGTGTATGCGACGGCATAACCGGGATCGGCGGTGATGGCCTGCTGGAAGTACTCGAGACTCTTCTTCACGCCCTCGACGCTGCGCTTGTTCCAGAAGAACCGCCCCTTCATGTAGAGCTGATAGGCATCGTTGCTGGCGGTAAAGGGGCGCGCGAGCCGCCGCTGCTCGTCGCCGCTCAGATTCAACGCAAGAGCCCCCGCCACCTTCTGCGAAATAGAATCTTCAATGGCGAACATGTCCGTGAGCTTCTCGTCGAACTCGCTGCCCCAGAGCTCCTCTCCATCGGAGACCCGAAGCAGTCGCACCGTGACCCGCGTGCGATCACCCGAATGCTGAATGGTGCCATCCAACACTGAGTCAACTGATAGTTGTCGTCCCGCCGCCAGCGGATCGTCGCTGGTGGCGTACTTCTTCACCGTGCCTATCGGGCGCACGATGATCTTATGCAAGTCGCTCAGGCGGGTGATGAGAGCATCGGTCATGCCCAGCCCGAGGTATTCGTCCCCGGGGTTGGGATTGAGTCCGTGAAACGGAAGCACCCCGATGGAGCGAGTGGAAGCGCTTACCGTGCTGGAGTGCGACTTGAGCCGCGAAGCAATGAAGAAGCCGGCAACTCCCAGCCCCAGCAAGATGACGCATAAAACGGCGATCCTGGAAAAGGATGGCTTAGCGACAGCCGCTACCGTCGGACTTGGGGCAGCGGTCGCTGCGGGTTGTGGTTCCGGGGCGGCTGCCGTCGCTGCTGCGGCTAAAGCCGCGGCTCCCACCGCGGGCGAGAGATGGACCTCTGAGGCATGTCCGGGAGTAGCCGCCCGAATGAACGAGCCGGAATCTTCGTCTTCGCTGACCGGGCTGTTGAAGCGGTACCCCTTGCGCGGCACGGTCTCGATCAGCGGCTCACCGTTTGCAAGGCTCCCCAGGGTTTTGCGCAGCAGCGAGATGTTGACGTTGAGATTAGTCTCTTCCACGAAGCTGTCAGGCCAGACGGCCTGCATCAGTTCCTCGCGGCGAACCAGCGATCCGCTGTGACTTACCAGATAGACAAGGATGTCGAAGGCCTTCGGCGCAAGCGGAATGGCCACGTCATCGCGGAACAACTGATGCTCGGTGGGATAAAGTCGAAAGCTTTCGAAACGAAAATAGGTCTTATTACTCAACAGCATAGCCCCTTGCCATATGCCTTAAGCAATTCCCAACAGATTCCCAATCTCTTCTAAAGGACTTGCGCCCAAGATTTCTCGTAGGGTGCCAATTGTTGCAAGCGGTGACCGGCCGAAAGTGAGCCGAGCAGATAAGCCATTGGATATGGGCCCCAGTCGAGACGCTATTTTTTAGTTTTTTTCATGCTTTGCTCGATCTGGTGGACCCAGGCTGCCAAACGCCGTAGCGCTTGTAGCCAACATTATGCCTGACAAAACGATTGGAGGTAGTAACTGTGAAAAGGTTTAACGATATTTCCGTTTATTCCTCGCGTGCCGCCGGTGCCCTTTCCGCAAGTGCGCGCACGTTTTTCATAATTCTCATCGCGCTGCTGGGACTGGAAGGGCAGTCCCTGCTCGCGCAATATAACGGACCGTCGTTTCTTCCGAGCCCGGTCCAGAGCTATTCCACCATTGCGCCGAACGGCGATGTGAACCCTTACGGTGTCGCCTTCGTACCCGCAGCCAATGTTGCGCCGCTGTTATTCCCGGGCGATCTCCTGGTCTCGAACTTCAACAACAATGAAAACCTGCAGGGTACCGGTACCACCATCATGCGAATACCCGCCGCGGGTGGCCAGGCGAAGTTGTTCTTCCAAAGCGATGTTGGACACCGTGGTTTGTCCACCGCCCTCGCCGTATTGAGGGAAGGATGGATCATCGTCGGCAGTGCGCCGACGTTTGACGGAACCTGTGCCACCGCGGTGCCAGGTTCATTGCTGGTTGTCAGTCCCTACGGCCAGCTCTTGCAGACGATTACCGACGAGGACATCGACTTCCCCTGGGACATGACCCTCTACAACCCCGGCAACGGCAAATTCAGCGCCTTCGTGTCGAACGCCGCTTCCGGAAACGTGGTGCGCTTCGACATGGCCATCCAGAACGGACAGGTCCAGATCATAAACAAGGCGGTCATCGGCAACTATCAGCACCATTGCGATCCAGCCAGCCTGTTCGACGCACCGACGGGACTCGTCTACGACCACAACAAAGACGTTTTGTACGTAGCTTCGACGGCTGATAACGCCGTCTTCGCCGTATCCAACGCACTGGAGCGCAACTCCAGCGGCGGCACCGGTCAGGCGGTCTATACCGACCAGAGCCATCTGCATGGCGCGTTGGCTATGACCCTGGCTCCCAACGGACATCTGCTGGTCAGCAATAACGACGTGATCAATTCAGACCCGAACCAGCCCAGCGAGATTGTGGAGTTCACTACGGCGGGCCAGTTTGTTCAGGAACTCCCGGTCGATCCACTCCTCGGCGGCTCATTCGGACTTAACGTCTACCCCGGCCAATTCAGCACGAAGTTCGCCGCCGTCGACGACAACAAGGCAAACATCAATATCTGGACGCTGCCAACCAACTAACTCACCTCGGAACGCAACCCACCACCGCCCGGTTCGGACTCTTCCGCGCCGGGCGTTCTTCTGTGCTCAGTTTAGGATTTCACTGCTAATATGTCGGGAATCGAGAGTTCCTCACTTCGCGGTCGGGGAGGCGCCATGCCGACACTCAGCTTCGACTTTTTCAGCTCCAAACCTACAAACCGTGCAGCCATCATTTTCGTTCACGGATTTACCGGCGATCTGCGCAAGACGTGGCGGAACATTCCCAAGATTCTTCATCCGGACGATGCGAAGCAGCCGAGTTACTTAGACGACTGGGATCTGGCGGGCTTCGGCTATTCCAGCACGAAATGGTTTGACATCTCTGGTCTGTGGAGCGCCGATCCCGCCCTGCCTGAGATCGCGACCAAGCTGTATACGCAAACCATAAATTCCGCCGGCAAGTACGACCGCATCGCGCTGGTGGCCCACAGCATGGGAGGTCTGGCAGTGCAGCAGGCCATCGCCAACCACGACGACCTGCGCGAGCGAGTGTCTCACGTGCTGCTTTTTGGCACACCCAGTAACGGTCTCGAGAAGGCCGGCGCGGCGGACTTCTGGAAGCGGCAGATCGACAACATGGTCGCGGGAGGGCCATTCATCACGGCCCTGCGCAAGGCTTGGACCGACAAAAACCTCACCACTGGCGGCGGCTTCGATTTCTTGAGCGTGGCCGGAGAAAACGACCAGTTTGTGCCGCCCGAATCTTCACTTCGCTGTTTCCCCGATAACTCTTGCCGGACGATCGCAGGAACTCACACCTCGATGCTCGAAGGTGATGACCTGAAACACGCGGAAGCAGCGCAGATGATCATCCAGCTCATCTCCGGCGATGCGAAGAAGCCGAAAGGGGCGCGCGGTACAGCCCATGTTGCCATCGAAAAGGGCGAATTCCAGGACATAATCAAGAACCTGTGGCCCGAATATCTGAAAGACCACAACGCTGCATTCCCGGCGGTTGACGATTACGGCGCGGGCCAGCTAGGAATGGCACTCGAGAAAGTCGGCGATACCGAGACCGCCATTAAGTTGCTGACGGCTCATCACGCCAAGGGCACCGATGTGCTGGGCATCCTTGCCGGTCGGCTCAAGCGCAGATGGTGGCTGAAGTCGCTGCAGGAAGATCTTGACCTTGCACTCCAGCGATATCAGGAGGGATATGACAAAGCGACGGCCGCAACTCCCGTCGATCACGATCAGGCCTTTTATCACGGAATCAACGTGGCTTATCTGACCATGGCTCCGCCGACAAAGAACCTAGCTAAGGCGAAAGAGTGGGCCAACAAGGTGCTGGAGCACACCAGGAACGCCATCGATCCCAAGCAAAAACAGTGGATTGCCGCCACTGAAGCTGACGCCCTGATGATTCGCGGCGATGTGCAACCAGGGCTGGAGCGGCATCAGCAATCGGCTGCGCAGCAACTGGCGCCCTGGGAAGCCCTGTCGATGGAGGAGCAGGCGATGCGGGTTGCTGATCTATGTGGCGTTGCGGACGCGAAGATCAAAGAACTGGGTGGCTGGTACGAAGATCGGCCATAGTGGACGAGACCGGAGAAAAAGAGCGTAGCGCCGCGTGAGATACAGAGCAGTTGGTCAACGACCCGGGCACTCTAGCAGCATCGCGATACAGGAAAATCGGAGCCTGGGTGCATCCGTTCATAATGGTCAAGTATTTCGTGGCCAAGAACTGGCGCGAATACCTGCCGTTCTGCGCTGCTCTCGATATTCTCGAATCCCAACGGATCAAGAACAACGTTCAAATTGTGGGATACGGCGTCGTCCGGTAATCCAGTTGGATACGCCGGCAGCAACACGTGGCAGTGCTTCTTCTTGCCTTCGAACACGTGATCACCGCGAATCGAAACGCGATCGCGATCAACTTTATCGATGGTGAATCTGCAGTTGGCGCTGTCGGCGGCTTTCAGGTAGTCACGCAGCGCACTTACCGTCATGACGGCTACATTCTGACGACGTACAGTTAAGCGGTACATCAACCCACCACATTCGAACTCTGCTGAGGAAGCAGAGTTCAAGCTCTATCGATGTATCAATTATATCGGCCAATCATCTGGCAATTCGACCAGGTAAACAGCTTCCACAATCTCCGCAATGCTGACACGACTTGCCTTCACAGTAATGCGATAATGATGTGGTAATGATGTTCTCCCGCGCAAGGAGTTACAATGCTGCATTCCACCGTCACAAGCAAGGGACAGACCACCATCCCCGAAAAGATACGAAAAGCGCTGCGGATCAAGCCAGGCGACAAGCTGGAGTATGCCATCAAAGGAGACCATGCCACCATTCGTGTGCATCCCGGCATTCGGTCGCTGAAAGGTGTGCTCGCCAGCAAAAAGGGGAAAGGGATGTCGTTCGCCGAAATCCGCGCGACCGCCGCCGAAGCTGCCCGGAACCGCGAGGGTTCGCGGTGAGCAAACGGAGACTGGTCGACACAAACCTGATCGTTCGCCATCTCGTACAGGACCATGAAAAGCACGCCAGGGCCGCTGGCAGACTCTTCGATGACTGCGACCGAGGCGATCTAGTGGTCGTCGTGTTACCGGTTGTTTTGGCAGAATGCGTTTTTGTTCTGGAATCCTTTTATGGGCATCGCCGTACAGATATCGCTTCGGCATTGGGACGCCTGATTTCGAGCCCTGGTGTCGAGATTAGAGACCTGGCTATTCATCTAGGAGCACTGAACCGCTACCGGGAAACCAATGCCCATTTCGTCGACTGTTTGATGGCTGCTACCGCCGTGTCCGAAAACGTCTCGGTTGCGACCTTTGATCAGGACTTTCGAAAGTTCACCGATGTTCGCGTGGAAACTGAATAGCCTTAGGTTCAACTCCCCATCAGTTCGTGGATGACCGCCCCTCGCTTAGACTGGAAGTTATCAGTTATCTCATAAATCGGTTTTGAAAGGGCACGGCTTCAGCCGTGTCGCAAAGGCCAACGAAATTCTTGGGCCTTGGTCCCTGAGGGCTTCATCCCCGCGATTTATGAGATGGTTTCTAAATATCCCCAAGTCTCACCCACGTCCTCCCCTCATTTGTGACAGCAGCGTCGGTTGTGAATAATAGAGCGAGTTTGTTGCGTTCAACGATCCCGGAGGTAGCAATGAAAATCGTCCGTTGTATGTTGCCCGTCCTTGTTGCTGTTGTGATTGCGAGTGCGCCGTTGGCGGCGCAGCAGAAACCGCCGCTCAGCCCTCCGGGAGAAGCGTCGGTGAAGTTCGACAATGGCAAGACCGTCACCATCAAGTACAGCCGTCCCTCAATGCGAGGCCGCAAAATCTATGGCGAACTGGTCCCCTATGGCAAGGTCTGGAGAACCGGCGCTAACGCCGCGACCAGCCTCACCACCGATACGGCTCTTGATATCGGCGGCACCACTGTCCCCGCCGGCAACTACACGCTGTACAGCGTCCCCGGCGAGAAATCGTGGCAGCTTATCGTCAACAAGCAGACTGGCCAGTGGGGTACCAAGTACGACGAGGGGCAGGACTTGGCGCGCGTGCCGATGAAGGTCAGCCAGCTTCCATCAGGGCTGGAGACATTTACCATTTCGCTCAACAAGACAGGGGCGAAGTCGGCAACTTTGAAGCTGGATTGGGAGCTGACCAGCGCCAGCGTGAATATTGCGGAGAAGTAGGACCCGAACTTTATCAGCCGGTATTGCTGCTGCGCACGCGATACTTCCGCAGCAGTTCGTAAAGTACATCGTTCAACTAAAAAAGGCTAGCTGGCTGAGTTCTTTAGATTTGGCTGCCCCCCAGGGATTCGAACTTGAGGCGTTTACGCGGCGTGAGGGCAGCGGGAGCCGCGTGCCGAAATCCCGAGCCTTCGCGAGGGACCTCGCAGACCAGAACTGATCGGGAAAGGTTTGGCTGCCCCCCAGGGATTCGAACCCCGATATGCTGATCCAGAGTCAGCTGTCCTGCCGTTGAACGAGGGGGCAGCAATGCGGTTGGATTAGCGCACTTGCGGTGCTTTCGTGCGCTCTTCTGATTCTAGAGTCTGCGTTTCAGAGCGTCAACTTAGCATGTTGCCCCAAGCCAAGCCTGGAACATTCATCTTGCCCGACCAGAACGCCGCAACCATTCTGTTTCCGACCCGTGCGGATCCGTAGCAATCCGTGGTTCGATTTATTTCCCCTTCATTTGCTGCGCCAGGTAAGCCCCCGCACCTATCTCCGCAATCGAATGCAGTTGCGCTTCGAGGAAGTCGGCATGGCGCTCTTCGTCGGTGATCATGCTCTCGAACAGGTCCTTCGATCCGGCATCGCCGGCTTCGCGGCACATCTTCGCAGAGGCATTGTACTGCTTGACCGCGTCTTCCTCATCTTCGTAGTCGAGTTTGAGGTGCTCTTGAACGTTCTTGCCGATCTTGGGGGTAAGCGGCACAGCGACGTCGGGAGTGCCGTCGAGAAAGATAATGCGCTCGATGAGGTGCTCCGCGTGATGCATTTCTTCAATGGCTCGCGCCTTCGTCAATCCCGCCAGACGGGAATAGCCCCAGCTCTCGCAAGTTTCAGCCTGCACCATGTACTGAACCACCGCGGTCATTTCTGAACTCAACGCCGCATTCAACTGCTCGATAACTTTCTCGTTGCCTCGCATTGCGCCTCCTGAATACACCAGACTCCTACTAGCGGGCCGTCAAACTCTGCGGCATACGTCACAGGCACGCGTGACATACTCGCATACGGGCAGGCCCGGCGCTAGAATCGGGCATAACGCTTTCATCGTTGCGGAGGAGTACATGACATCTACCCTGGCCACTGCCGCCTTTTCAACCGATGTTGCCGATGTGGCACGACGACCGCTCGAAATCGGCCAGTGTGCGCTGGTAGTGGTCGACATCCAGCAGAAGCTGCTGCCGCCCATCTTCAACAAAGACGGTATGGTGCGGAATTCCCAACTACTGGTCCGCCTGGCGAAAATTCTCTCGATTCCGATCCTCCTGACAACGCAGTACAGCAAGGGACTGGGCTCGACTGTGCCGGAGATCGCGTCGTTGCTCGACGGCACCCAGGCGATCGACAAGCTCGAATTCGGTTGCTTCGGCAGCAACCTGTTCCGCGGCGCGCTAAAAGCTCTACCCGGCAATCGCAACACGGTATTGCTGTGTGGGATGGAGACCCACATCTGCGTTATGCAGACGGCGCTGGGTGCATTGAATGAGGGCTATCTGGTTCACGTCGCATCTGACGCCGTAGGCTCTCGCGCCGAGTGGAACTGGAAGATCGGCCTCGATCGAATGCGCGACGCCGGCGCCGTGATCTCGTCAACCGAAATGATGATGTACGAGCTGCTGCGCTGTTCGGGAACGCCTGCGTTTAAGGAGCTATTGCCATATTTGAAGTAGCTATCAGCTATCAGTTCCGAACCTGGGTGCCCCATTCCGCCATCGGTTGGCGGGGTGGGGATTTAGACGGGTTCTTGGTCGAACAAACGAAAAGCCCCACCCCGGCAAATGAAGCCGGAATGGGGCACCCACTCCCACCCCATAGCTGACGCCTGACGGCTGATAGCTACTGTTTCAACGCCGCCACAACTTCCTGCTCGATCACCGCAGGATCAGTCGCTCCCACGAACTTCTTCCGAATCTGGCCGTCGCGATTGATCACGAACGTCACCGGCAAACCCAGCACGCCACCATAACTGTCAGCCAGTTTGGAATCGCCGACCGCGACCGGGTAGTTCAACTTGTGCTCCTCGTAGAACCGCTGCACCGGCTTGGGACCGTCATCCATCGAGATGCCGATGGCCTGGAATCCTTGCGCGCCCAGCCTCTGCTGCATGTCTATGAAATGGGGAATCTCTTCCAGACACGGAGCGCACCACGTGGCCCAGAAGTCCAGCAGCACGACCTTGCCACGGTAGTCGGAAAGCGACAGCTTCTTGCCCTGAATGTCGGTGAGGGTGAAGTCGGGCGCTCCGCCGCCCGCGTGGCCTTTTGGCGCACCTGAGCGGCAGCCGCCCAGCGCCCACATCAATGCAAACAGCAGGGTGCAAACCAGAACCTTCGTCTTCAAAACTGACTCACCCTCTCGTCGTGGGATAGCCCTTGTTCACCCAGTCGACGCCGAAATTACTGGCGATGTAGAGCACCCGCACGTTGGTATAGCCAAGGTCCCGCAATTCCTTGTACCCGGGGTGAGCGTTGGGGCAATGATTCCAGGGACAGCAGCCGCAATAGAGAACGATCAGCTTGTTCTTCGGCTCTGATTTCACGCGTTCCCGTAACGCGTTCTGGCCTTCGGGGCTGGAAGTTCCGCCGATGAATTCCGCGCCTGGTATCCGCGCCTGATCATAGAGGGAGCGTGGTCCGATCGACAATATCAGCGGCTTCTGGGTCTTGAGCATCTGATTCAGCTCTTCCGGGCTGATCAGTTGCCTCGACGGAATCTGCGGGTCTGGAGGCACGCTCGGCAGGAACTGGGCGAACGCCGGCAAGACCATTGTCGCGCATAGTACTAGAAACAATCCGGGGACAAACAACTTCACTAAATTATGAGATGAGTTCATCGTTCTCTTTCCTTTGATAATTGCGACATCAACAAACTCGTTGCTGCCGGCTCAGCCCTTCGTCGGCTCTTCCGGCTCGCTCTCCAACGCCTCTTCCTCCTCGCGCTGCAGCGGACGCAGCAAGGGGAAGAGAATCACGTCGCGAATAGAGCGCGAATCGGTCAGCAGCATCGTAAGCCGATCGATGCCGACGCCTTCGCCCGCCGTAGGTGGCAGTCCATACGACAGCGCACGAATGTAGTCCTCGTCCATCTGGTGCGCTTCCTCATCGCCGCGCGCGCGTTCGCGCAACTGTCCTTCAAATCGGCGGCGCTGCTCCTCAGGATCGTTCAGCTCGCTGAAGGCATTGCCGATTTCCAAACCGCCCACGAAAATTTCAAAGCGCTCTACCCAGTCGGCATTTTCTTCCGGCTCACGCTTGTTCTTCGACAGCGGCGAGATCGCCAGCGGGAAGTCATAAATGAACGTCGGCTGTATCAGATGCGGCTCAGCAACATACTCGAAGATCTCAGCGATCGTCTTTCCCGCCGGTGCATCCGGATCGTATGGAATATGCGGGTGCTTCTGCGCGTTGTAGCGGCGAATCATCTCGTGTAACTTCTCTCCCGACGCGAAGTCGGCCATCTCCGGCTTGGCGCCTGCATTCTCGGGCCAGTACGCGATGATCGCTTGGCGCATGGACAGCCGCTGGAACTTCGACCAGTCAATCTCGTGGCCGTTGAAGTTGCAGATGCTGGTTCCGTTCACGTCCAACGCCACTTGCCCCAGCATGCGCTCGGTGAAGTCCATCATGTCGTGGTAATCGGCGTAGGCCATGTAGAACTCGAGCATGGTGAACTCAGGGTTGTGCTGGGTCGAGATGCCTTCGTTGCGGAAGTTGCGATTGATCTCGTAGACGCGGTCCATGCCGCCGACCACCAGCCGCTTCAGATAAAGCTCGGGCGCAATCCGCAGGTACAGATCGATGTCGAGCGTGTTGTGATGCGTGGTGAACGGCTTCGCCACCGCGCCGCCGGCGATGGGATGCATCATTGGCGTCTCAACCTCGATGAAATTGTTGCTGTCGAGAAAACGCCGCAGCGACTGCACCACCTTGGCGCGCTTGATGAACACCTCGCGCACCGCGGGATTCATCGTCAGATCGACATAGCGCCGACGATAGCGGGTCTCAACATCCTGCAAGCCGTGCCACTTCTCCGGCAGCGGCAGCAAGTCTTTCACCAGGAAGGTGAGTTCAGTGACGTGAACGCTGAGTTCGCCCTTGCGAGTTCGAAAAAGAAATCCGCTGGCGCCGACGTAGTCACCAAGATCGAGCAGTTTATAAAGTTCGAAACCCTTTTCACCAACGTCGTCGAGGCGGATGTAAATCTGCAGTTGTTTGCCGCCCTGCTGGATATGCGCGAACCCAGCTTTGCCCATCACGCGAATCGACATGATTCGTCCGGCAACGCGAACATTCACGCGCTGCGATTCGAGTTCCTCGGCGGTCTTCGGCGAATACGCCTCGACTATTTCCGGAACCGAGTGCGTGGTTTCGTAGCGGTAGGGATACGCAAGCTGGCCCAAGGCTTCGATCTGGCCCAGCTTTTCTCTTCGTATGTCGTAGATCTTCTGGTCGAGTGCCAAGTTGCGTCCTGCGAATGACGAATGAAGTGCGCGAGAGTTGAATTTTGATTATAGATGCAGCGGCTATCGCCACTCAGAAAGGCGCTCACCACGGGGGGCACCGAGGGCACGGAGAAAAACATCGAAAGATATCTTTTTCTTCTCCGTGACCTCCGTGTCTCCGTGGTGAACTGTTGTTCCGGTCCAGGCTACGTCCGCAGCGCTTCCACCGGACTTAACCTCGAGGCCTCGCTGGCGGGACGATAGCCGAAGATAACGCCCACGCTGGTGGCCACCAGCAACGCGCACAGCACGCCTAGCCACGAGACTCGAATATCGCTGGCATTAGTGGCAATGGCCGCCGCCCAGATGGCCCCGACCGCGCCTATGACTCCGAGCACAGCTCCGCCCAGGCTGATGAAGACCGCCTCCAGCAGAAACTGGATCCGTATGTCCCCCGGCCGTGCGCCAATCGCCTTACGCACGCCGATTTCGTGCGTTCGCTCGGCGACATTGACCAGCATGATGTTCATGATCCCGGCGCCGGCGACGGTCAATATCATGGCCGCAAAGGCGAGCAGCGTGATGGTCATCCCGGTTGAGATGTGATTGGCCGTTTGCAGCAGGCCTGCGAGATTTTCTACCGTGTAGCGGGCCTGGGCGCGATGCCGGCTGGTGAGTATCCGCGAAATGTCAGACGTTAGCACCCCGACTTCATTGCTCGCCGACGCCTGAGCGTATATCACCTCGAGGTAGTTCTGTCCCACCAGGTCGCGCATGAGCTGGTAGGGGTACAGTACCGTGTGCTCCTGGATTTCGGCACGCCCGAAGGTGGGTACGCCTTCCTCGAAGACCCCGATGATCGTACAGCGGAATTCGCTCTGCTGGACAAAGTCGCCAACCGCGTGCCCGCCGAACACGTCGTTGTTCAATTCTTTGGAAACAATGCAAACGTGATCGCGTGAGGTCAGGTCCTCGTCATCGAAGTAGCGGCCGGCCAGGATATTCAGCTTACGGATCCTCTGGTAATCGCGGGTGACGCCCACCAGGGTCACGCGCATCGAGCGGCCATGCGCGTACACATAGGCCGGGCGGTCCAGCACTCCCGCCGCCGCGCTTACATAAGGCAGCTCAGTGCGGATCGCGTTCAGGTCGTCGATGGTGATCTCGTCCTGCGGAGTGGTATGGCCGCTGCGATCGAGCGAGGCATACACAATGTTTGTCCCGATGCCCTCGATCAGCGACATCACGTAGGTCTTGCCGACGATGCCGATGGTGACGACCAGCACAATGGCCGCGCTGCCGATCATCACCCCGAGCATGGTCAGCGCAGCTTTCACCTTGTCGATGGACAGCGCCCACCACGCGAACCGGATACTGTCTTTCCACTCCATAGCGTTATTGAATAGATGAATTGTACTGGCGCAGTGGGTCAGTTTGCTTGTCATCCCGAGTGAGCTTCTCTTGCGAACGAGGGATCTAGGCGGCCCCATTCGCGCCGGCCCGCGAAAGAGCCTGCCCTGAGCGAGAGCAGCGAGTCGAATGGGCACGCATCCGAATTCGACTGACCCACTATGCGTAATCGTCAAAGACTGCGCCGGGGGCGGATTCTATAATCAAAGCGAGGATCTGGTCCTATGTTCTTACATGGAGTTTTCCCGCCAATTACTACGCCGTTTTATCCCGACGGTCGCATCTACCATCGCAAGCTGGAACAGAACGTTGAACACTACTCGCGCACGCCCCTGGTCGGCATCGTTGTGCTTGGCTCGACTGGCGAGGCCATCCTGCTCAGCGACGAAGAGCGGCGCGAGGCGCTGAAGACCGCGCGCGACGCGGCTGCAAACGAGAAGGTACTCATCGCCGGCACGGGAGCCGAATCGGCGCTCGAGACGCTTCACCTGACCGAGTATGCCTACGCGCTGGGCTACGACGTTGCCATGGTCCGCACCCCGCACTACTACAAAGGGCAGATGGCGAATCCGCTGAACATGCTGACTTTCTACCGTTTCGTCTGTGATCGCTCGCCGCTGCCCGTCATCATCTACAACTTCCCGCAGGCCACGGGATACGACATTCCCGCCGAGGTGGTCATCGAGTTGGCCGAGCACCCGAATCTCATTGGCATCAAGGAATCGTCGGGCTCGATCGAAAAGGTGCAGAAGATGGTCGAGGGCACACGCCACATTCAGCGCAAAGCAACCGTCACCGAGACCTTTGCGGCAGTCACCGCCCGCATGATCAAAGCTGCGAATGCTCCGGTTGCAACCGAGGACGGCGGCACGCTTGTACCGGTCAGTACCCTGGCTGGCGATAACGTCGCGGCAAAACCGTCATCCTCCGCCGTGAAAGTTGTCGGTGGCCTGAAGACCCGCGAGAAGGAAGTCGGCTTCCAGGTCCTCGTGGGTGCCGCGCAAAAGCTGGCGCCATCACTCGATGCAGGAGCCGTAGGCGCCATTCTCGCCTTTGCCGATTGCGCTCCCACCGCGTGCTACGAGATTTACGCCGCCTGGAAGGAAGGCGACGCGAAGCTTGCGGCCGAGAAGCAGGAGCGAATTGCCAAAGCGGCGGTTCGTATCGTCGGTGAGTTGAGCATCCCCGGCGTGAAGTACGCAATGGAATATAACGGGATGTTCGGCGGTCCGCCACGCCTGCCATTGCTGCCGCTCACCGCCGACAAGAAGGCGGAAGTGGAGCAGTTGCTGCAGAACATCAGAAACTAGGTCGGCGCATCGGCCTGCCGGGAGCGACTGATCTGGGTGCCCCATTCGGGCTGGGTTTGCCCGGGTGGGGCTTTCTATTTGCGTGGAACGAAAAGCCCAACCCCGCCACCCGACGGCGGAATGGGGCACCCGGCGCCTCGGGTTGTTGAAGAAGCGCTGGGTGAAGTGAGTAGTCGATCCATTGGAGATTTTGGATCTTGAATGTAACAAACTTCATTAACCCATTGACGTGTCTCCGAAAAATCGCGGATATGGATATGGCGTATTTTGGCGCTTGCCCCAGGTTGGTCTCGATAGTAAAAAGCTAACCGATCCCTCGAAATTTTCATGCTTGTTCATGGGCTCCGCTGATCTGCGTCACTTGCTCCCGGAAGGTGTGTGGTCGGATTGGGCAGTCCCGTGGAAAACTACATCAATCACTTTTCGCCATTCAGGCGCGACATAGCTCACATCGTCGAGGGCAAGACTCTGATCATTTCGACCTGCACTCGTTGCCACGAATCGAAAGCCCTCTCCAAATATGACGGCTCGTTGGAGAGGTGGGAATGCGAGCATGAATGCGACGTCGACTCGGCGTGACTCCTCGGTTTCGACAGCCACAGCCGATTACCATAAAACCCCAGCTCTGGTCGCACTGGGTGCTCACGCCGCATCCCTGACGCAAGACGAGCGCTTGGCTTACCTGCTAGAATCACCCAACTTCTCGAAGCGGCTGGAGAACCGAGCTATGCCCAAGTTCGTCATTGAGCGCGAAATTCCAGGGATCGGCAGCGTGCCAAAGGAGCAGTTGCAGGCGATCTCCCAGAAGTCCTGCGGAGTGCTGCAGAACATGGGCCCGCAGATCCAGTGGATTCAGAGTTACGTCACCGACGACAAGATCTACTGCGTCTACATCGCGCCCGATGAAGAGACCGTCCGGCAACATGCGCAGCAAGGTGGGTTCCCCGCAAACCGCATCTCGCAAGTCCGCGCCGTCATCGATCCCACGACGGCGGACTAGTCCTCCGCATTTCTATCCGCGTTTCCGGCACACTTTGAGCAGATCCAGGCTAGGTGTGATCAGGGTGGAGCACGCCCTTCAGGCGTGCATCATCGTCCCCGTACGCCTGAACAGGCTGCTGAAAGGTCTGTAGGGCGGCGTTGTGAAGGGGCGCGGCTTTAGCTGCGCCATAAAGGCCCTGTGTTTGGGTCATCCCGAACCTCTTTAGAGGTGAGGGATCTGGAGTTTTTTCCACTGCGAAGAGTTTTTCGGCAGCCTCTGAAGGCGTACTCCACCCAAGTTGGACTACACAATTGTGAAAACGCTTCGCGTCTACCCATCCTACGACTTAGGTGAAAGACCTCAGCCTCGTTTAGGTTTCAAAGTTCCTTTACCGTTGCCAAAGTTGTAGGGCCTTGCGACCTGTGAGGGATGGTCATCTTTTCGGCGAGGCGATAAAGTCGTTCCCATTATGGAACTTGTTCAGATTGGCGTTACCCGGCAAAAGACAATCCTCCAATTCATTCACGAAATGTCGGAACGTCAGTCCTACGAGATTCAGCAACTGAAGCGCTCTGCCTACGCACGGGCCGAGCGCCGGCGTAACCGCGCCAAAGCAAGCAGCAAATCGCACGCAAGGTAGTTCCTCTCCTCCTCCTCCTCCTGGCCTACTGGCCACCTTTTATTTGCTGTACAGCGAATGAAGGGTGGCCGTAGGTTCCGGTAACGTGAACCAGAACGGTTGATCCCTTATCGCCACTCTTGTGCGGCCTCAGAGGCCCAATCACCTTCAGCAAAAACGATTTCACGCCCGTAGTGGCTTTGTACAACTTGGTTTCCATGTGCGCAGTGCCCTGCGCGTCGATTCTCTGGCTCTGAATAGCGTAGGTTCCATTGAGTAGTGCGGTTGCTCCTGGAACGTCGAACGACAGGTCAGAGAAGTGCGCAATGCCATCCCGCAGAAAGACCCTCCCTTTGAAGCTCGACACCACAGGTTGCAGATCGCGATCCACGGTGTCAGTACCGTTCTTCCGGTCTCTGTCCTGATCGTCCTCGATCTTGTCCGCCTGTCCTCTGGCCCGCGCGCTCAGGATTTCCACCTCTTGCTGGGTTTCATGCCTGGTAAATTTTCCGCCTCTGATTTCGAATTCGTCTTGCAGCCTGAGCCTGTGCCAGAACGCTTCTGGCCCGGGCAGCAATGTGACGTGTGCCCGGAAATTGATTGCCCCTGACATCGGAGACTGCTCGTCATGGACGAACAGAATCAGCAGGTCTTGCACGCGCGCCGACGTAGACGTCATATCGAGGGTGACGTTTTTCTGTGCCTTCGCCTGGTCCGGTCCCTGGATCGTGCCAGTCCAAGTCACCGTAGTCTTACCCCAGGAAGTCGTCGACCGGGTCAAGCTGCAAATCTCCGTTTGTACCGTTCACCAGGGCGTGGAATTTCGTTTTAAGGTCGACGGGGTGAATACCGACATCAAGCTGAAAGTCCGGAGTCTCAGTAGATCCGTTGACGTTGATCGCCTGTAGCTGTCCGTTGAACTTGCCGTCCGAGGAGAGCACGCCGCCGAAACCAGTAAATTCCTCAAGCTTGGCGTTCTTGAACGAATAGGTGCCAGCAAGCGGAGTGCTTCCAGCTTGGTCTCTGCGGAACGGGCCGATCTTTCCCTGGAGCTGCAAGTCTCCGGTTGGCTCAGGCGTTTGCAACGCGGCAATGAAGTGGACGGCAGAGTCCTTGTCGATGTCCTTCAGTCTCAGTTGATGGAACTGAAATGCCAGAGGATGATCTTCGTCATGAGTGGCGACGACAATCTGTGCGTCATCAGCGTCGATCTCACCCACGCTGGTGCCGGTAGGCTGCTGGTTTCCATTGGAGGCGAACAGGTTCTTCAAGCCGCCTAAGGGGACGTCGAGAATAGCGCCTTCGGCAATCACGCTAGGAATATAGCGATGCAGCATTCCCACGTAGCTGCCCACGATTGTCAGGCGCCGAACCGTCAACTTGGGCGACGAGGTATCGCGATGAATGATTACATTTTCAGCTACGCAGCCCGGGTGTGGAAAATACGTCTCGCGATACGACCCAATCTCGACTTGGGCCTGCGAATCCTGTTCCAGAGACTGGGTGAGAGCAGCCCGCGTGAATGGCCACTTCGCTGCTAGCATGCAGCCGAGAACCACCACCACAGCCAACACCGCGATGACAACCCAAAGTGCTTCGCGCCGCCATCGCAAAGGGCGCTTCGTGCTCTCATCTGAACCGGCCTGAGGCGGCGCGGAGATGGTTTCTTCAGTGCGAAAGGGCATGAGACTCCGAAGCGTTCTGGGTCAGGTGCAGACGGGGCGCGAATAACTATGGGATGGCCCAACCTTCGCGTACGGTTTGCTGCGAACCGGTACTCAGCCGCTTCGATTTAGAATCGAGGCTCCATGAAACGAACTACACCGTTGGGCGATGCGACGCGAGCGGTTTTCTCGGGCGAAGACCGTCACGGCCAAGCTGCTCCTCTGACCACGCCAATCCACCAGACGTCGGTGTTCGTGGTTCCAAGCCTTGAGGAATTGCGCCGTTACGCTCAGGGGAAACGGGACATCTACCTCTACTCGCGATATGGCAATCCTACCGTGACGGCGGTGGAGGAGAAGATGGCCGCGCTAGAGGGCGCGGAGGCTGCGCTCCTCACCTCCAGTGGCATGTCGGCCGAGTTGGTAGCCGCGTTGGTCACCTGCCAGGCAGGCGACGAGCTGGTCAGCATGCTCGATGTTTATGGCGGAACACTGAAGATGTTTCAGCAGGTGCTGTCACGCTGCGGCATCAAGGCGGTTTTTGTTCCGTTTGGCGAACTCAGAAACGTCGAGCGATACTTCACGCGCAAGACTCGCATGCTGTTTCTCGAGACGCCGACGAACCCGACACTGCGCTGCGTCGATCTTGCCGAGATCGCTGCCAAGGCCCGCAAGCGCGACATCTGCGTTGTTGCCGACAATACCTTCGCTACGCCGATTCTCCAGAAGCCTTTGGAACTCGGCGCCGACATGGTGGTTCATTCCGCAACCAAGTTTCTTGGAGGCCACAGCGATGTCACGGCCGGCGTGCTTGCGGGATCGAAGCGCTGGATGGATGCCGTCCGGGAGATGATGATCCTCACCGGATGTTGCCTCGATCCCGGCTGCGCGTACCTGCTGCTGCGCGGCCTGAAAACGCTGGATGTGCGTGTGCGCCGCGCTTGCGAAAATGCAGCCCGGATTGCCCAAGCCTTACGGGCAAACAAAAAGGTGAAGACTGTTTACTATCCCGGCTTCAGCGATCAGCCATCCCACGAACTGGCACGGCGACAGATGCGCGATTTCGGCATGATGGTCTCGTTCGATATCCGCGGCGGTGAGAGAGCCGCCAGCCGCTTCATCGACCGGCTGAAGCTCTGGTATCTGGCCACCAGTCTCGGCGGGGTAGAGTCGACGGTTTCGTATCCGCTGCTGTCATCGCACCTCGGCCTAAGTCTGAGCCAGTTGCGACTGCTCGGCGTCTCTGATGCGACGGTCCGGTTGTCGGTCGGAATCGAAGATGCCGGCGACCTGATCGCCGACTTGGAGCAGGCCTTATCGAAGGCCTAGACCGAGAACCGCAAGAAGCTGCTCAATATCGGGGGCTGGAACTGCCTGAATCGGGTATCAAACCTCGCTTTTACTCGCCGAAAGTGGCCTGTGGCAGAGGCTCTGTGCTTCCGAAGAAGGGGTGTGATTGCGAGTCATGTCGTCGCGAACGTCGAAATCTCGCGCGAGTCGAGCATCGTTTTTGGGCAATTTGAGTCGGTTGAAGGCCACTGAATGGCACTTTGTCACGCTGGTTTGACCCTGATTTTCCCAGCGTAGTACCATCTCATGACGGATCGAAACGTTCATCACCAAGAGAGCCGACTAGGTACTAATGAGTAACTTTCGCGCCACGATCCTGACTCTTCTCCTGGCGGCTTTCCTCTTCACTACTGGCTGCGAGACCGACGAATCGAAAAAGGCCGCCTCGTTACCGGCGCAAGCGAATGCTCCCACGGTAACTCAGAAGACGGCTGAGGCCGCCAAGTCGCCGACGAAGATACAGGAACCGGCCAGGCCGAGCCCAACAAACGATCCCGCCGACGCCCTCATCGCGCAGGCTGAGAAGCTGCTGAAGTCTGGGCAAGCCAATTACGCTGGCGGCCACCTTGAGGCGGCAAGGGCGGATTTCGATCAGGCCTTCAATCTGCTGGTTTCCAGCAACTTAGACATCCACAATGATGAGCGGCTGGAGCAGGAGTTCAGCAAGGTAGTCGAGTCGGTCCATGACCTGGAACTGGTCGCTCTCAAACAGGGCGACGGTTTCAGCGAGCCGCGCTCGGAGCCGGCGCCGATCGACGAAGCCAATGACATCACCTTCCCGGTTGACCCGAACATCAAGGCGAAGGCCGAAACGGAGATCAAGACCACCAAGTCCGATCTGCCGCTGGTGTTGAACGACGAAGTGGCGATGTTCATCAACTACTTCTCCAGCCCCAAGGGAAAGGGCACGCTGGAGCGAGCCCTGGCACGCTCGGGGCGTTATCGCGAGATGATCTCCGCCACCCTCAAGAATGTCGGCGTGCCGCAGGACCTGATTTACCTGGCGCAAGCCGAATCGGGATTTCAGCCGCTGGCGCTCTCGCGGGCCGGGGCGCGCGGGATGTGGCAGTTTATGGCCAGCCGCGCCTCGATGTATGGGCTGGAACGTAACTGGTGGGTGGACGAGCGCCAGGATCCTGCGAAATCGACGCATGCCGCGGCCGAACACCTGAAGGACCTCTACAACCAGTTTGGTGACTGGTATCTGGCGATGGCTGCGTATAACTCCGGGCCGGGCACCATTCAGCACGCGGTCGAGCGCACCGGATACGCCGACTACTGGGAGCTCTATCGGCGCGGCGTGTTGCCTCAGGAGACGCGCAACTACGTTCCCATCATTCTGGCCGTCACCATCATGGCCAAGAACCCATCGCAATATGGGTTGGAGCACGTCACCCTCGACCCTGCGCCACAGGTCGATCAGGTCACGATCGACTACCCGGTAGACCTGCGCTTGGTCGCCGAATGCGTCGACGCCTCGGTCAACTACCTGCAGGAGCTGAATCCCAGCCTGCTGCGGATGACGACGCCGAAGGGCGAGCCGTTCACCCTCCGCTTGCCCGCCGGTACCACGCAGAAATACCAGACGGCCATCGCGGCCATTCCGCAGGACATGCGCACGCTGTGGCGCTACTATCGCGTGGAACCCGGCGACTCGCTGGCATCGATCGCGCGCAAGTACCACGCCACCGCGGCCTCTATCACCCAGGCCAACAATCTGCCCCCAGACTATGTTGAGGTTGGGTCCAAGCTGATTATCCCGGTCACCGCCGGGCGAGCGGAGGGCGACTCGGTTGCCTACTCAAAACACCCCACACACTACAAGATACGCAAGGGCGACACGCTCGCTTCCGTAGCCGATGATTACGATGTTCCGGTCGAGAAGTTGAGGAAATGGAATCACTTACGAGGACCAGCCCTCACTCCTGGCCATACGCTGGTGATCTACAAACCGCTGGCCGGTGATGCGCCCGAGGTAGCCTCCGACGAGGGATCGGGCACGAAAGCGAAGGCCGTTTCGCATAGCAAGACGGGCAGCGCTAAAACCTCCGGCGCGGCCAGCTATCACAAGGTAAAGAAGGGCGAGACCCTAAGCAGCATCGCCTCCTCATACAACACGACGGTAGCGGCGCTACGCCGTGATAACGGAAAGATGGCGGCGAACCTGCGGGCCGGCGAGGTTCTGGTCATCCGCAAGTAACTCAGGCAAGCACAAAGATCACCGCTTCCGCCACACAACTCTTTTCTTCGCGCGGTTCTTCTGTTACAACAAGCCGGTTGCTGGTAATGTGCTCTTTGAGGTGTTCACCGGGCTGCGTATGCGCGTGCTATAATCCCGCGCCTGCCCTAATCGCAAGGGTTTTGATGTCGCTTGCAAACGAGTTCACGAACGGTCTCCGTTCACCGGAGTCCGGCACTTATTAGGAGGGAAGATGACGTTCTACGACGAAACGCTCTATGGTCGTGACGACGAGATGGACGACTACGGAGAAGGTTCTTACGGCGAATCACTAGACGGCGAGGAGTACGAAGAGGAGGAAGAAGAGGAAGAACCCGAATCTGCGGTGGTGATCGTGGAGGAGGAAGAAGAGGTTGAGCCGGAAGCGGAAGAGGTGATGGCGCCTCCGCCGAAGAAGGCACCGGGTAAGGCCGCTCCGAAGAAACCTGCTAAGGAGGCTGCCAAGAAAGCGGCGCCTGCGCCTGCAAAAAAGAAAGCAGCTCCAGCGAAGAAGAAGTCTGCTCCGGCAAAAAAGAAAGCCGCACCGAAGAAGGTCGCAAAGAAGGCGGCTGCCAAGAAGCCGGCTGCAAAGCCGGCGAAGAAGGCGGCAAAAAAATCGCGCAGCCAAGAAACCAGCGAAGAAGGCAGCGAAGAAAGCGCCAGCCAAGAAGAAGGCTGCCAAGAAGGGTCGCCGCTAAAACATTCTGACAACCAAAGCCGCGGATCGCTCCGCGGCTCTTCCGTTCTGATCGGTTCTGCTTTTCGCGGCTCGACGCCCTGCTCACGGTCTGAGGTTTATTGCATCCGGAAGTAGGGAGGGCTACGATAACGGCATGAAGGCTACGGAAGAGAAATCGGAGACGCGGGTGAGCGCGGAAGTTGAACAAACGATCCGCGAGCGGCTCTTAACCTTGAACGACGATCGCAAGAAAGCGGTCGATGCCCGCAAGGCAATAGCCGAAATCCGGCGAAACCTCAAGTTCCCGAAACCGCATTGAGAACTACATTAACTCAGGCCGCAAAAAGCTAAAGCTGTAACCCGCTCCCACCCACTTCTCATCATGAGTGGGAGCAATCTATCGTTGCGCTATCCCAGTGCGTAAAGGTACTCGACGAACGAGGCCGATGCGCCGTCGATGCCTGCGACCTTCGGATTCGACGATTCGATGACGTAATACTCGTTCGGCGCATGTGCTCCCGAGCCATGTCCCATGCCGAAGTGTCCCGCCGGAAGGCTGAGCGGCGGGTTGGTGAAGATGTAGCCCGGCCATGATCCCGCCGAGCGCGGCCACATCAGTGCCTCGTGTCCCAGCTTCTTGTAGGTCGCAACTTGTTCCTGAATGAGTTTGGTGTCGGGCGAGGTCTGGTTAGGATCGTAACCGCCGCTCATGTTGACTTCGATGTCGCCGAAACCCTTCTTCGCCAAATAGTCCTTCAGCAGTTGCAACGTGCCTTGCGCCGTCATGTCGGGCACCAGGCGCATATCGATTTTGGCCACCGCGCGATGCGGCAGAATGGTCTTGCCGCCCGGGCCGGTGTATCCCGCAACCAGACCTTCGATGTTGATCGTCGGCTGCGATTCCAATTGCACCAGCGCGTCGTAATAAGACTTATCGCCGTACCAGTGAGTGACGCCGAGCTGCTGCTTCATCATCTGTTCGCTGCGCTTTGCAGCCACTTCCTTGATCATCTGCAATTGTGCCGGCGTAAGCGGTTTGACCTTGTCGAAGAAGCCAGTGACTGCGGGCCTGTGTCCGTCAGGACCGACCAGCGTATTCAGCGCCTGCACCAGGTGCCACGTCGGACTATCGACGGTGGCCTCGAGACTGGAGTGGATATCGGTCTTCGGACCACGTCCCCACTTTTCGCCGGTGGACACGAGCTCCAGCTCGACTACCCCCTTGGCGCCGAGATCGATCTGCACGCCTCCGTCGCGATCCTGGCTGGCGGATGGCATGAAGACGCCCATGCACTTCTTCAGTTCGGCCATGACTTTCGGCGCGCGTACGACTTCTCCGAAATGTGGCGAGCCGATCTCTTCTTCACCTTCGCAGACGAGGACCAGATTCACCGGCAGCTTCTTGCCTGAGGCCTTGAAGGCGTGCAGTGCCCCGAGAAAAGCGGTCTCGGGCCCTTTCTGATTCACCGCTCCCCGACCGATGCAAACTTTGCCGAAGCCTTCTTTGTCGACAATCCGCGCTTCCAGCGGAGGCGATGACCACTCGCTGGGATCGAATTGTTTCACGTCGTACATGAAATAAATGCCCACGCTCTTGGGCGCGCCTGCATCCAGCATTCCGAATACACCAGGCTTGCCGGAAGTCGGCATGAGCTCCACATTGGAGAAGCCCGCATCTTTCGCCAGTTTTGCCATGTACTCCGGGCCCTGAGGGTAGTTGCGGTTCTCAGCGGCGATCGATGGCAACGCAATCCAGTCCTGCAATGCCTTCACGGTTTGATCGTGCAGCTTGGGAACCTCCGCGAGCACCGCCTGCATCTCGGAGTTGTCGGCGGAGAACAAGTTCAGCGGCAAGCCCGCCACGACAGCGCCGGCGAGTGCGCTGCGAATGAAATCTCGACGATTGACATCATTACTGTTGGTTTCCATGCTTTGCCCTTCGGGAAAGAGAGTGGTTCGACTTGCATATGAAACGAGCGGAACAGACTATCACCTGGTGAAGCAGTTGTCAGTGGCCAGTTGTCGGTTGTCAGTAGAAGAAGCCGTCATGGGAGAAAAAGCCGAAAGCAGGATTTCGCTATTCTCGATTCAGCGGAAAAGAAATCCGCCGCCCTACGAGAGGCATCTCCTGCCTCGCCAGCATTCCCTTCAAACGATGGCGGAATGGGACGCCCGAAGCGGCATTTGTAAACGCAACATCCGTCCGGGCTACGATTGCACAACCAGGTGAGGTCTCCAGCGATCGACGAGCTCCCACCAGATGAGCCTTTCCCATTCGGCCAGGATCGTCTTGGCCCAGCGGCGATTCTTCCACCATTTATCGCTGGGCATCCGCTGCGGTCCGCCGTCCTCGTAGGGAGCAAAAGCGGCGGCGATGGACCAACGATAGTGCGGCAGACGTGCTTTGAAGATAGAAAACGCCCGCCGGGTGTGATAGTCCGAGGTGACGATCAAGACCGAAGACACGTTCAGTGGGGCAAGGCAGCGCGCCGCGTCTTGGGTTTCGTCATAGGTGGAGTCGCCATAGACCGGACAAACCGTGGTGTCCTGGGCATGGCTGCGCTTCAGGAAGTCACGGGCCAGGTCGGCGTTGCTCTGGCCGAATTTCTGTACTTCGGCTTCGGCATCCAACACAACCCTGTCGCCGTAGCCCGCCTGCATCAATTCGACGGCGCGCCAATACCTCGCATCATCCATCCCTCCGCCCAAAATAAGGATGACGTCGGCGGGTCGAGGAGCGTTGACGCGGAGAAACGATGCGCCGTAATCCATCGCGAGGGCGCCGAGAATGACAATCGCGAACAGAAAGACAGCCGCGATTATCAGCAGCAGACGCCGGCGAGGATTGCTGGGCCCAATGGGAATGCTTAGCCCATGGCTTTCGGACGCCTCTGAAACGGGTGCTCGCCCCTGATCCAGCGAGGTCACGCTACGGCTCGACGGTTGCCGTAGCCCACCGGGCTCCTTGGGAACGAGTACGCTTAGTTGAGCCTAAAGGAATGTGGAATTCGTGCTCCGTCACCTCGGCGAACACCGCCGACAACCCTATCAAGATAGGAGTGAATACCATGTAGCCGAAATTGTTAAAAGCGATGGTCATACAGAATCCCACCATGGCCACCAGCGTGAAAAGCGCCGCTCGATTCAGCCTGGCGAGCTTCAGACTGGGCTTACGTCGCCGCGTACGCTGGTAAACGCGCTTTAACAACGTATAGCTGTAGGTCAGAGCCAGGACATAGAAGATGAAGGCAGGTATTCCGGTTTCGCTGGATATTTCAGTATAGGAATTGTGGGTGCCATACCAGAGGATTGCCTGGTCCACTCCGCCCTTTCCGGCGCCCTTGCCCTCGAAATTCGGGAACTGTT
The DNA here is from genome assembly GCA_963846795.1 of uncultured Acidobacteriaceae bacterium. GTDB lineage: Bacteria > Acidobacteriota > Terriglobia > Terriglobales > Acidobacteriaceae > CAVVDY01. Next base: position 923,749 of record CAWJXJ010000002.1, on the reverse strand, counting down.
GTGGACCCACTCCAAAGAGGGGGCGCTCCACGGTATACAGCAAGCTCCTCTGGAGCAGGACTATACGCGCGTGCGTCGATTCTACGGCGGACCTGTCTGTACCACCATTTATGCTCGAAAGGCGCGCGACCACCCCCTTGGGCATCAAGGGGACCAACGTCAGGCAAACCAACACACCAGCCAGGACAGCCGGAAACTGGAAGCGGTGCGGAAGTTTCATGATGAGGTATATCGCGGCGACGATCATCCCGATCATGGCCCCACGAGACCCCGATGCGAGCATGCGATACAGACCCCAAGGAATGAATATGAAAGCCAGGGCGCGAGCGATGATGTTCATTTTTGGCGTACATACGATCAGTCCCAGGAACGGTATAACGAGCATCAGAACCGCTGCGAAATCGTTCGGATTGCCGTTGGTGCCGATCTCTACTCCGGCACGTCCGCTTTCCTCAAGAAATGTGGCCAAGAGTGTACTGATCAAGACGTTGACCGCGGCGCAAACCGCAATCAACTGCAGCATCCGCCACAGTTCCTTCCAGGTCATGATCAGTCCCGTCAACAGGATCAAACAAACCCACGTTGACCGGAGATACCCCAGCGTGAAGAAGATCGATCCGCCTAGCCAAGTGCTGAATAGGGTGGAGAGGATCATCAAGACCATGAACCACAGAAAGTACCGTGAGTTCTTTAGCCGGAATGCTCGACGCAGCCCGCCGCTCATCAGCAGTCCAACCAGCGCCGGAACTCCGAAAAGGTAAAGCAGGTAGTTGTTAAAGCCGGTCTTCGCGGTGATGATCAGGTGCAGGTCGGTGAAGCGGAGGAAGAAAAACCCGTATACCGCTATTACGCCGAGCTTTCGCCACGGGTTGTTGAGCTCAGCCAGCCATGCTTTCTGTGTTTCCCGGAAACCGGGAGTGTAGTTTGTGGCAGTGCTAGGCTGCGGAAGAGCGGGCGCCGGGGGCACTGGGGTAACAACGGGCTCTGGGTAAAGATCTATAAATTGGGACATTTATCCGCTCATTGGGGGCATTGGGGGCCCCGACGCGACCTCTCCGAAACTGATTCAGTATAACTTGAAATCTTCTGCATCGCCTTAAATGGTGCCCCGATTTGCTGCCATTGCGCCGACGAAATCCTCAGCGAGAGACCATCCAAATGGCGCCGATGTGAAATCCGTTGAGCGCACCGGCAGCGATAAGTTCGTCTTCTCGAACCGTGAAGCTTCTTGGCAGACCGTACGGCAACTGCCCGAAGAATCCGTATGAGCGTTGGCCGAGCAGCTCATAATCGGGCAGCAGATCGCGCAACTCGTTGATGGAGATGCCGGAGCCTTCGTTGGCGTGGATGTCGGTGATGGCGAACAGTTCCGCCACGGTAAGGGGCTCCTTTATTATGCCTTGGCTGATCAAAGCTCGATTGGTTTTGGAGATGTAGTCCTCACCTTGCCGACCGGTAATCTCGCGCTGAACCCGGCCGATAATGCGACGGGGATGGAGGCGCTGGACCCAGTCGGGAGCCTTAGCCGCAACTTCTGCCTTTCGCCGATTCAGCTCGGGGTCGCCCAGGTAATCGCCGTTTGGATCCTGGACGTGAAGAAAAACGCCCCCTGGCTGCTGCATCGAGCGGACAGTCCGAAAGAAACCGGCAAGGTCGGGAACGTGGTGGAGCACCGAACTGGTGACGATCGCATCATAGGCTTGGCCGGCAGGCAGGCTGTCTAGAAGTCCTTCGAACTGGCGGACGGGAACAGGCCAGCCGGCGGCTCTTTCGGCAGCGCGACGCAGCATGGTTCGGGAGGTGTCGAGCAGGTCGATGGTGCGAACTCTGGCGCCCACACGAGACTTGAGCAGACTGTCAGAGGCAAGCCCCGTCCCACAGCCGATATCGAGCACATGCAGAGCCTCGGGCGGTTGCGAGCATTTGCCAAGCCAGTCACCCACCAGGAGTTCCACTTGCTTAGGCACCGACTCCCACATGTCCCGATGTTCCTGGTCGTAGATCTCTGCCTCGAATTCATGGAAGGTCACGTTCACCGCAGCATGAAACTGTTCGGGAGAGCACTCGGTCCGATGTTTCTGCATCACGGCGATAACGGGTTCGTAAACACTCATGGGAAATCGCTGGCGGGGCCTGGAATCGCCTGCCTCGAATTATATCGTGGACTTTTTTCATTCCGGCGGTGGGACAGCGCCTTTAGTTTAACCAGGCTTCCGCTAATGGGAGAGTGTTCCCGGGAAGGAACGATCATTCCAAGCAAACCAGCCTGAGCGGGGCATCAAGGTCAGGATTTTGCCGATGATTCGACCGCCTCGACTTCCTTCGCCGTCGAGGCCGGGAGCTCAAATCGGCACTCCTTCGGCTTCTTATCGAAGCGTAGCCCTTGGAATACCGGAGCACGCATCTTGACGGTTCCGCTCTCACCCTCGTGGGTCCACTCCGTGAACTTGATCTCCGCCACGAGCTCCGGGTGAACGAAGTGTACCGGACGAGTGCTCTCCACTTTGCCGAAGAAAGGACTGCGCGCGATTTTCAGCTTTTCCAACTTTTGCCACATCTCCGCATGGGAGCGCTCAGTGAACCCGCTGCCGGCATGACCTACGTGAATGAGACGATCCTCGTCGTCGTAGAGGCCGAGCACCAGTGACCCAAAATTTTCCCGCGAGCCGCGGGGATCGGTGTAGCCGCCGATTACGCACTCCTGCCGGCGGGTGATTTTTATCTTCAGCCATTCCGCGCTCCGTTTGGGCAGATACAAGCTTCGCCGCTGCTTGGCGACGATTCCTTCCAGCCCGCGTTCGGCTGCAGCGCGGAAGAGGTCGATGCCCCGGCCGACATAGTGATCGGAGAATCGCAAGCCATCGTTAGGCGCGAGGATGGACGCGAGCACTTCCTTACGCTGCTCCAGCTCAGCGCGCATCAGGTTATAGCCGTCCAGGTAAAGCAGGTCGAAGACGTAGTAGACGACCGGAATATCGTCGCGGGTGCGGCGGATGCGACGTCCGCCTTCGCCCACCCCGGTGCGCTGCTGCATCAGGCTGAACGATGGCCGTCCTTGCTCGTCGAGGGCCACGATTTCGCCGTCGAGAATCGCAGTGCGGGCGCGGATGTGTTGCGGCATCTCGTGCAACTCCGGATATGCCTTGGTCAGCTCGTTCTGATTGCGCGAGACCAGCCGCAGCCGATCGCCTTCGATGAACGCGATAGCGCGATAGCCGTCCCACTTGATCTCAAAGAGCCAGTCATCATTGTTGAATGGCTCATCGACCAGCGTGGCCAGCATGGGATGGATGACCGTGGGCATCGGCTGCTTCTGGCCAAGGGTGCCCCATTCCGGCTTCTTTTGCCGGGGTGGGGATGTTTGCCGTGGAGGGTTTACCGGTTCAGAGGTTTTTTGGGCGGCGACTTTTTTTTTACTGCAGTCGCAGTAGAAGCAGTTTTCTTCGCGCTCGGGGCCTTGGCAGGAGCCGTCTTCTTCGCCGCAGCCGATGTTGTCGATGTCGTCTTGACTGCACTCGTCTTGACTGCACTCGTCTTGACTGCACTCGTCGACTTGCGCTTTGCCGCATCGGCCTTTCGCGATCGACTCTGCGAGCCAGTCATTCTTCGCAGATCGCCCACCCGTCGCGGCGGGGCGGCTGCTCTTCCACTCGCGCACACCGGCATCGGCTGCAATCTCATCGAGCGTTCGCCCGGTGAGCGCTGATCCGTCATGAGCGTCGATGTCGTATGGTTCTTCCACGTAGGCATCGCGATGCTTGATCAGCAGCCACTCTGTTCCTTTATTTCCGGACCTGCGCGAGCGAATATGGATCAGCGCGAAGCTGCCCTTCAACTTCTCGCCATCGAGGCGAAACTTGAAATCGCCTTTCGCGAGCATCGCATGCGCATCGCCTTCCGGTTCCCAAGTCCCGAGGTCCCACACCATGACCGTGCCCGCGCCATAGTTTCCGGCCGGAATAATGCCCTCAAAGTCGAAGTATGAGACCGGATGGTCTTCCACCTGCATCGCCAAACGCTTGTCGGCAGGATCAAGCGACGGCCCCTTGGGCACCGCCCACGACTTCAACACCCCGTCCATCTCCAGGCGGAAGTCGTAGTGCAGGCGCGTAGCGCGGTGCTTCTGCACGACAAAGCGATGCCCTTTCCCACGTTCGACTTTCCCGGCGGGTTCCGGCGTCTGTTTGAAGTCGCGTTTCCGTTTGTATTCTTCGAGAGCCATAACAATGTGTGATGTCTCGTGATGGCGCGTTACTGCTCAAACGTGAGCTGTCAGCTTTCAGCCATCAGCCTAGCTGCGTTCCTGGGGATAGCGCGTCAAGACATGACCTTCATTCGAGTCATGAGGCCCCTCGTTATTGTCGTCCTATGCCGGCTCAAGCTCGCGAGCGCCTCATGGCGATTTTGTTACAATACACCCACCGCACACGGGGCGCTTAACTCAGCGGTAGAGTGCCATCTTCACACTCTGCTACCCCAACCAAATCAAGGAATTACAGAGACTCACGGGAACCGTAGAGCACGGCTGGAGCCGTAGTTCACACTTAACGTTCCCACATTCGTTCCGTAAGCGTCCGGTGACTACCGTCTGTTCTGAGAACTAGCTGCGCGAGATCATCACCTGAGCAGTGTGTGTTGCGAGGTGATGGTGGACAGCGTAGGGATGGGCAAGGTAGAAGGGCGCAGGCGGCAGCGACGGAGCATTGCGGAGAAGCGCAGGATTGTCGAGTTGGCGATGCAGCCAGGCGCGTCGATAGCCCGTATTGCGCGGGAGCATGGCGTGAACGCCAACATGGTGCACTACTGGCGCAAGCTCTATCGCGAAGGTCGCCTGGGACAGAACAAGACCGACAGCGTGCGTCTGCTTCCGGTTTCGGTAAGCGAAGCGGCGCCGAGTTCGGTCGTACAACCCATGACGATGTCGGCCGTTACTGCGGCTGCGCCAGTATCTACAACAGGCGCCATCTACATCGAGTTTCCCAAGATTCATCTGCGGGTTGAGCATGGCGCTGATCCTGCGCTGTTGCGTGTTGTTCTGGAGACGCTGCAGCGATGATCGCGTTGGCGCCAAAGACCCAGATCTGGATCGCGGCAGGTGCGACCGATTTGCGGCGCGGTTTCGACGGGCTGAGTGCGCTGGTGCAGACCAAGCTGGAACAGAGCCCATTCTCCGGGCATGTGTTTGTGTTTCGCGGGCGTCGCGGCGATCTGATCAAACTGTTGTGGTGGGATGGCGATGGGCTCTGTCTATTCGCCAAGCGGCTGGAGCGCGGACGCTTCGTGTGGCCGCAAGCCAGCGATGGCAGCGTAGCGCTGACGCGAGCGCAGTTGTCGATGCTTCTGGAAGGCATCGACTGGCGTCGTCCGGTGCGCACAGTGGAACCGCAGTTAGCAATCTGATTCGCCCGCGTGATTTGCACAGTTTTTTGTGCGTCACCGTGCACCCACAGAGCAGAGTTGATGGCATACTCCGCCTGTGACTGCCTCGCCTGCGACGCTGCCGGAGTTGGAGCTGCTGGATCAGGCAGCTTTACGCGCCCTCATTCGGGTCAAGCAGGAAGAGCTGATCGCAACTCACGAACAGTTGCTCTCGCACCGGAGCGAGATCGAGCATCTGAAGCTGCTGATCGCCAAGCTGCGGCGCATGCAGTTTGGCCGCAAGTCGGAGAAGCTGGAGCGGCAGATCGAGCAACTGGAGCTGAAACTGGAAGACCTGGAATCAGCGAAGGCATGCCGCGCCAGCGACACAGTTGCCAAGGCCTCTTCCGATCCTGTTCCTCTAAGGAAACCGGCGCGTCAGCCTCTGCCCGAGCATCTGCCTCGCGAAGTAAGGACCTACGCACCGAAAGAGGAAGCTTGCAGCGAATGTGGCGGACGGTTGCGCCGGCTGGGCGAAGATGTCTCGGAACTGCTGGAGTGGGTACCCGGCAGCTTCAAGGTGATGCGCTATGTGCGGCCCAAGCTAAGCTGCGCAGGCTGCGAGCGCATTGTGCAGGCGCCTGCGCCGAGCCGCCCGATTGAACGAGGTCTGGCAGGACCGGGTCTGCTGGCGCACGTGTTGGTGGCGAAGTATTGTGATCACCAGCCGCTATATCGCCAGGCGGAGATGTATGCCCGCGAAGGGGTCGAGCTGGAGCGTTCGACACTGGCCGATTGGGTGGGTGGCAGTAGCCGATTGCTCGAACCGCTGGTAGAGGCGTTGCACCGCCACGTCATGAGTGGTCACAAGCTGCACGCCGATGACACGCCGGTTCCGGTGCTCGCGCCAGGCAATGGCAAGACTAAGACTGGTCGCCTGTGGACCTATGTGCGGGACGACCGTCCGGCGGGCGACAGTACACCGGCAGCGGTGTGGTTTGCTTATTCGCCCGATCGGCGCGGCGAGCATCCGCGAGAACATCTGCGCAAGTTCAGCGGCACGTTGCAGGCCGATGCCTACGCTGGATTCCATCATCTTTATGAGGGTGGACGGATACAGGAAGCGGCCTGCTGGGCGCACGTACGGCGCAAGTTCTACGACTTGCAGGTAGCACATGCTTCGCCGCTGGCTGGTGAAGCACTGAAACGCTTTGCCGAGTTGTATGCCATCGAAAGCGAGATTCGAGGTCGGCCGCCGGACGAGCGACTACAAGCTCGGGTGACTCGTGCTCGTCCCTTGCTGGAGTCGCTCCATGAGTGGTTGCAATCGACATTAGCTGTGGTATCCCGCAAGTCGGAGATCGCGGCGGCGATTCGCTATGCGCTGGGGCGCTGGCGTGCGCTGCTGCGCTACGCGGAAGACGGCACCATTGAGATCGACAACAACGCCGCCGAACGGGCCCTCAGAGCTGTAGCTCTGGGGCGCAAGAACTACTTGTTTGCGGGGTCGGATTCCGGCGGCGAACGTGCGGCCGCCATTTACAGTCTCATTGGCACCGCCAAGCTGAATGGGCTTGACCCCGAAGCCTATCTGCGCACGGTATTGGAACGCATTGCCGACCACCCCATCCGCCGCATCCAGTATCTGTTGCCCTGGAACATCGGCCAGATCCAAGCAGCCTCATCCTAACTCTCACCAAAACTCATCTCGTAAGTGTCCATCTATTTTTAAGTGGACACTTACGGCCACACGCTCACATCTCACCGTGCCGCCGCGGTCTCGGCCGGACGCTTACTTCGTTCCCACGGCAGACGGGTTATCTGGCTTCGTACAGCACGATTTTATCGAGGGCATTACGAACTGAGGGTCGGTCACTTTTTCAACGTGTGCTGGCGCACACATCTCACCAAGGGGTCTTGCCAGTTATTCTCTCGACCTGGTCGCTAACATATTGCCCAGTGTTTTTGACTAGTCGCTGGACATGATTTAGAAAATCTTCCACGTGGGATTTGGAACATTCTCTTGCCTTACCCCGGTGCGCAATCTCTCCGCGCAAGTGGACGTAGTTGTCGAGCTTTTTTTGGGCTTGTTGGGAGGACATCCCTTTCCAATTCCATCCAGCGCTAATGTCGATCCCGAGAGTCCTGCTGAAAAGATTCTTTGCATTTTCCGCTTTTGGCGTATTCCAATTTCGTGCTCGCTCTGCTTGCATTGTTGTTAGCCGAGTGCGAAGGACACTCCTCCAGCCATCATCAGCGAGGCCCCAAACTGCGAGTTCGTGATTGTCGCGCTTCAGTTCTTCTGCCACCGATTTTCTAATCTCCTTCGATAGCGCCTCAGCATTGGGGGATTCTTCGACGATGTGCTCTATGGCCTCGGAGGTAATATCTTCACAGTAGGCTTCCCAGATCGCAGTTATGAGAACAATGGCGGACTTGTTGAGGACTTCCAATTGATACCGTCTGCCCTTGGCCTTCCCGCCCAGACCCTCATGTATCTCCAGCAAGCGGTCTATGTCCTTACAACTTTCATCAAATGCCATTCTTGCCTTACTCGGCAGGGGCACACCTTTTTCGATTTTGTACATCGTCATCAATTCTCTTAAATTGACAATGCGTTACTGCTGAGCGGACAATGGCGTCAAAATAAGGCAACGACCGTTCGATTCTTCTGTCTCGTCTGTACCACTGGATTTTGGCCACGTATATCGTTCAGTGAAGCGCCCTGTGCTGAGTTGCAGAATCACCTGATGTGTCGTTTTGGAACCTGCGTTGTTGTTGTAAGACTCGGTGAGAGTTGCCTGATCGTTGTTAATCCGAATGCTTCCGTCAACGTCGTTGTGCCCCTCGTACTCGGAATTACCGCTGGTGATTTCTCTCCGGCACTTGTCATCGCAAACCGGCCCTTGGGGCAGGTATTTCCACTTTCCAGGCACGCCTACCGACAGATTAAAACTCCACACCCCTTGCTTGTAATAATCGAAAGCGGCCATGCCAAAGTGGGTTAGGAATGGAGCTCTCGGGTCTTCTTGTTCCCATCCGCTTTCCGCCGGTTCACTAAACCACACGTTAAAAAACATATCCTCATTCTTACGGAAACACGTGAACACATGCTCTTTTTCCGCAAAATCTCCCATGAAGTCGCCTGCGGCAATTAGCTCCTGAAATGAGCGGCAGGCCACTGTAGCATCTGTGTCAGGGCAGGCATCCCTGCGAGCCTCCTCTCTTCTGTTAAGCCATCTGGCACATGTGACCTCATCGTAGAAGCGATTGCTCGCTTTACATTTCGCGACTAGTTGCTGCACCTCACTGGCAGGGGTAATGGGTACGTGCGCCTCTAGCCGATATACGCCTGCAAAGCCTCCTGCTCCCTCTAGGAACACCGTCTTTTCATGAGGGTATTCACCAACTAAATCCTTCAAGAACGCCCATTTCCCGCCCCGGTCAATAAACTCATAGCTCGCATCTACTGTAGGCGCGATGCAGGTCTTATCCTTTGGGCTGCACGTCAGCAGATATGTGCCTTGGCCATTAGAAACCGTGATGTTGTTTATGATTGGGCCTTTCACACCAAACTCTTTTTGAAGTTTTTGAAGGTAGGAATCTGGGGTGTGATAGGACACATCATCTACGTGAACGAAGATGCACGGAGGCTTACCGCACTGCGGCTGATTATCCCTTGTTTGTATATGTTGCCCAAACGCAGGAAAAGGGAAAATTAGCAACACGACAAAAAGCACGATCATGGCGGATGCGTCATCTAGTTTGTGCTACAGATAGAAGCAACAGTAGCATTTATAGGATTGCTGTCAATGCTGAACGGTGCGTTTTCCATTTTGCTCCATCTCCCCGTAATGGTCACTGTTCAAATGCGAGCCGCAAGCCCATACCAATGGACGAGGGACTCGCTGACATGCTTACTCGCTGGCGCGAGATAGCTCCCTACAGTCAGGAAGGTGACTTCATCTTCGCCAGTCCTGATAAGCATGGAAAGCAGCCGTATTGGCCGAACGCAGCAATGGAAGACCATATCAGGCCAGCAGCAAGTCGAGCAGGAATCCAGAAACGAATCGGCTGGCATGTCTTTCGTCACACTTTTGGGACATTGGTGAACAGCAATGGAGCGGACGTTGCAACAACTCAGGCTCTCATGCGCCACGCTAATGCGAGTATCACCCTGGACAGATACGTCCAAGCCGTGACACCCGCAAAGCGCGAGGCACAGGCCAGACTCGTGCAAACGATTCCGTTCCCAAACGTTCCCACGCAGTTGACGGAAGCTGCTGTAACTGTTTGAATAGAAAGGCTGGGGCGCTTAACTCAGCGGTAGAGTGCCATCTTCACACGGTGGAAGTCACAGGTTCGAATCCTGTAGCGCCCACCAATGTTTTCTGGGGTTTAGAGAGAATCCCGAAAACGGGCCAACCAACAATTCAACCAACACTTTCATTGCACTAACTCCGATGCCAGGCCCATCTCCCGAAGGAATGCGCCTTGCGCGGCCCTTGCCTCGTCGCCGTCGCCTTGGGTGTAAAGGTCGAGCGTCGTTGGGACGGCTGTGACGAAGCGGTCTCTGGACTGTCTTAGGCTCGGCCCTTGCCGATTCACTCGGCCACGCGTTCCCGCACCTCCAAGACCTTGAAAGAGGGCAGGCTCGCAAAATAGAAGAGATGCTATCCGCAATCGCTCGATCCAAACCGCAGCCAGCGGAAACGACGAATCAGCCAGGTTGTTCAGAGGAGACGCCGACGCATGCTCCCGACTGATGCTGGGCCCCCAGCGGGTACATCGCGTACTCGCGCATTTGCACCCATGCCGGATGCCCGGTCGGGCTCTACCAGAAGGAAACGGCATGATCGAATGGCTCGGCCGCATGGTTGGCCGTTGGCTCGACCGGCGTGTCGGAGGGGCGAAGTCTCTGCGTCGCGTACTCAACCATGTCTTCCCGATCACTGGTCGTTCATGCTGGTGGAAATTCCTATATGCAACGATGATGTGGGTCCTCGATTTAGGACAACTGAAACCAAGATGAAAACTGGTTAACGGCGGGTAGTACCCAACCTCTTCTCTCGGCGGACCACCAGGTTAAGTGCTCTTTAGGTAGCGGTAGGGAGCTGACGTTCACTCCCACACAGATTTTAAGCTCTGTCGGCCGGATCAGCGTGTCGTGTCTCGTGGAGTGTGAATCCCGCACATTCCAAACAATGAATATGCAGGCACCGGTGTCACCGCGCATAGACCAACACGTGAAATGTGCCTGGCACTGCCCTCGGCCGTGGGTGCGGATTCTCTTTGGTCGGCTCTGGCGTCTTTTCGAATTCGGCGGTATCTACGAAAATGCGTTGCGTTTTGGGATCGTACGCCATCGTTTTCGCCCCGAACTCTGTTTTCACCTAAAGCTCCTCTGAACCCAGCGCTCTGAACCCAGCCACCTATCCCTATCCCTTGGTGTGCGACCTTCTGAGCGCTACCCGATGGGCGGCACGTCTCTGCTTCTTCTTGGCGATACGGGCAGCGGCTCGCTTATCGGCACTACGATGAGTTGGGGCGGCCGTCGGTGGTTTCGTGACTATCTTGCTTTCTGAGACATCTACCTGCGGGTTGTCGTTTTCAGCTTGCGGGTTGTCGTTTTCAGGCATTTGCATGGTGTTCTCCGATTAGATAGTGGGCTAGCGTTTCAGACTGGAAAGGCCATGAAGACGCGCGATGTGAAGACGCAACCGTCAACTCGTCAAGCGATCACGAAAGACGTCCATCCTCTTGAGCGCGGACAGGCCGCAGCTTACCTTCCCTGATGCTATCGCCCGAGAATTGGGTTCGTCTGAGCACTATTGCTCACTGAGCAATGTTGAACAGCTTTTCCTGACTCATGTGGAGCATAATGGTAGTGCGCATAGTTTCCATTTGCCGTGTTTAAAGGGCGGAAAAGCATGAGGGTTTCGTTTTGTGTAATCGGCTTGTTCCTGAGCTCATTCATGCTCTGTCACGCCGCTTTTGTCGAGGCACAATCGCCCGCTCGACAAGAGAACCTGTTCGCCTGCGAGAATGGCTGGGACTCCTGTAATAGCGCTGCGTTGACGCCGACCGACAAATACCAGGTGGCCGCCGCCAGGCACGAGCAAAATGTCGCGAACTGCAAGAACGCCTTGTCGACTTGCGATGGCTCGACACTCAGCGGCCCTGAACTCGCCGAAGTAGCGACCGTTATACACCAGAATATGGTTGTCGATTGTTGGAGCGGATTGACGGCATGCGACCGTGGAAAGTTGACGGCGGCCGAAGCGGCAGGCGTTGCTGTCGCAGAGCAGCAGAAGAACGTTTCCGATTGCTGGAATGGCTGGTCTTCCTGCGACCTCGCGAAGCTGAGCCCGTCTGAGTTGAGCGAAGTAGCGGTGGCCCAGCACCGAAGAAATGTATCGCAGTGTTGGGACGGCTATTCGAATTGTGATCGTTCCAAACTGACCGCCACGGAGTTGGAGGTGGTGAGGGTGGCCGATCATCATCGTGATTACCTTGCATGTGTAAGTGGCTTGACGGGATGCGACCGCGCGCGCCTGACGCCGGCAGAGGCCGAAACGATCGCCGCAGGAAGCATGAAGAATGCGAGATGAGAAGTCTTCGGACCTCCGCAGGTCGACTCAAGCTTAATGTTGACGTGTCGTCTGGAGATCAGCGAAACCATGAGGAAAGAGCCTGCTGTTCGACGTGGAACAGTGTTACACCTTGAGAAATGAACCTGTTTTCTGCACATTGCCGCGTATGTAAGAGCGATCAGTTCAGAGCCTTGCCGGCGGAAGGTTGGGTTGAAAGAGTCATTCTGCCGCGACTTTTTATTTGTCCAGGGGTATGTGTGGTTTGCCATAAACGTCGATACGTACCTATCTTTCAGCGATGGACCGCATTACCCAACACCTGGCGGTGAGCGCTGGATTTCATCAAATCTCACCAGCCCGCCGCCACCAGAGAGGAAAATGACGTGACTTATTACAGGGTCGATTTCGTAGCTGCCAAACTCATCTCTCATCCCGCGAAGAGGTTTGTGAGCGAGGAAAAGGCCAAGCAGCATGCTAAGCGAGTTCTGGGCGTGGCTGACGACACGGGTCTGCTTTCCATGGTTACCATCGTCGCCGTCAGCAAAGACGGCACTCGCGTCTAGTCGAGGGTCGACACAATCGCGACCTGCCACCGCGCCCGACTTGAGGGCGAATCCGAGTCGCCTTCTGCTAAGTCCTTTGGATCTCTGACGATTCTCGCCAGTAATCGTGCCGAGCCGTGTCCGGTGCCTCTTTCATCCCTCTAAGAGGACTCATTGAAAACTCGTGAGTGGCGTATTTTGCCGCTTGCATTCTTTGTTTTGTGTTGGAGCTGGAGTAAGCTTGTTTCAACGCCGTACCTGGAAAATCTGGGGAGCGGAGCCGACTCGGGCGCTCGGTTGGACTGGCTTCGTGGCTCTTGCCGCGTGATCCTAAAGTCTACCCACTATTCACCCGCTGGAAATAGGTAGTTAAAGATGAAAGCAAAGAGCGTGCGAAAGTTCGATGCCAAGGCATTTCTGGCGACGATTGGGAATGGACGAAAGATCGTCGCCTTCGCGAAGGGTGAAACTGTCTTCGCCCAGGGAGATACGGCGGACACCGTATTCTACGTCCAACGCGGCAAAATCAAGCTGACCGTTGTCTCACAAACCGGAAAAGAAGCGACAGTGGCAGTGCTTGGAGAGGGCAGCTTCTTCGGAGAGGGTAGCCTCGCAGGCCAAGCTCTTCGCATGGGATCGGCCTCTGCGATGACGGATTGCACGATCCTGCGAATCGACAAGCATCCCATGGTCGAGGCTCTGCACCGCGAGCACTCATTTTCTGATTTGTTTGTCTCGCATCTGCTAGCCCGCAATATCCGCTACGAAGAAGATTTGGTGGACCAACTCTTCAATTCCAGCGAAAAAAGGCTAGCCAGGATACTTCTTCTGCTGGCGCACTTTGGCAAGGAAGATATACCTGAACCTGTGATTCCCAAGATTACCCAGGAGTCGCTCGCGGAGATGGTTGGTACCACCCGTTCCCGCGTCAGTTTCTTCATGAATCGATTCAAGAAGCTCGGATTTGTGGAGTACGACGGCAGCGGAATGAAAGTGCACAGCTCTCTACTGAATGTAGTGCTTCACGACTGACCCCGGTTCCCGGAGGGATGCCTTCTGCTTTGGTCCTTGTTCCCGCGACTCCCAGTCCACCGGCGACATGTGAACACGAGTTTGGCTGTGTCGCCGCCGACCCGGGTCGCGACCCAGTGTTGAGCAGAGTGCAGAAGATTATGACTGATGGGTTCAGCGGGTTCACATCGGTGTTCCACTTACAACCAGTCCGGTTATCCCAAGACGCGAGGTGAAAGGCGTGTGCCACTCCGCCAACCACCTCGGCTGCTTCCGGGGCCTTTAATCGCTTTCTCGAGGCATGGAGAACTGATCTGCGGAGGTTTGACATGCTAACAGCAAGAGGCTAGAGTCGAAGCTGAGTCAGTTGTTTCTTGCCTCTTTCAGATCCCCTGAACTAAGTCAGCCTATCTGAAGTTTCCCCCTCTTAGAGCACCTGCCTTATAAGAGGTTCAATGTTCGCACGCAATGTGGCCGCCGCGTAGTTCAGGCGCCGCGTAGGAGGGGAAATCTCTTGTTCCCCACCAACAATAACCAAACAAGAACGGCTAGGTGTGAGGTCATGATGATGATTTGTCCAGGGTGCAAGAGTGAGATGTCGAAAAAGTGGCAGGCCAAGAGCGCCGACGAACCGACTAAGGTCTCCGGCATGGTGTGGTCATGCGGTGTGTGTGGACGCCAGACTACCTTGGCCGACATGAAATCGTATGGTCAGACAGAGCACAGCGTAAAGCACGAGCCAGCAAGTAGTGTACTGACGTTGCCACGACGGGTGTCTGCACCGACGTGGGCTGCAACAGACGAAAAGCGAAACCGAGGCTGAAGTGTACTCAAGAATTGTGAAATGGATTTGCGTGGACGCATTGGTTTTGGCAGCCGCTGTGATAGTGCATGGACTTCCGCAGATTTCTCCGGCGATGGCACAGGGCATTCTCAGCCCCGAGCGCATCTGAATCCCTACCCAGGAAGGCTATCGGTTACTAAGCCAGCGCCATCGACTTTAGGGCTGCTTTGTTGCGAATCAGCAAAGTCGAACCCTTTAGCTGCACAATTTGCCGCTTCTTCAGATCGGCTAAGAGACGGGTTACCGTCTCCCGGGAAGTGCCAATCATCTGGGCCATTTCCTCGTGCGTCACAGCCAGCGTGAAACGCGGCTCAGGCTTGCCGGATTCTCCGTTGCGCGTGCTCCAGTCGAACAGCAACTTCGCCAGTTTCTCGCCCGCTGAGTGCGCGAGACCCAGCGAACGGATGTCGTGGCAGGCCGTGTTGTACTTGTGGCTCAATTGCACGGCTACCTGTAGGCAAACGTCGCTGTGCTCTTTCAGAAGCCGCAAAAAGTCCTCGCGCTTCACAAAGTTAATCTGACAGGGATCGCTAGTTTCTGCCGTGAGCTCGTAGGGTTTACCGCCAATGGTGGAGCTGAGTCCCAGCACTTCTCCTGGCTCGGCGATCTTCACGATCAGGGTCTTTCCCTCCCTGTCGCAAATAGAGAGTTTCACGCGCCCTGTGCACAGAACAAAGATACCCCTCGGCTCCTGGCCCTCGACAAACAGAATGGCGCCTTTGGGATAGGTAGTGCAGTACTTTATCGCTTCAAAATTCCGTAATGCCGCCGGAGGAAGATCGCAGAAGCTATGTTCTGCCCGCGTCTTACAGCTCAGGCAGTTTTCTACAATATCGAGCCCGTATGGTGTAAGCATGATACCCCTGACTCACAGCGTATCGCCGCTTGCATGGGCGTGCCGGATCGTCTGTGGACGTATCTACGGCTCAAAACTCGAAGCAGGTCAACAGGTTGCTTGCCCGTGTTCTGTGCCGGTGGTCACTCCAGACGGTGACGTAATGCGATTCCGGCAGTTTTCAAACAGTCTTCAAATCCTGATTCTGATCACGGCCGGGCAAGACTTCGAGCTCTTCCGATACAACTCAGATGAACACCTGAGCTCACATTCAACAAGTGTAGCGGTCACATGTGACTGTGACATTCCGGGCAAGACATAAGCCAGCGTCTCCGAACCTGGCCACCGGCTGTAACCCCCAGTTCATGCTCGCCTAACATGGGTGGCGCCGCCAGTGCGATGATGAGTTGTCTCGCAACCAGATCAGCGTCCTTCGCATTGTTGATCTCAGAAAGCAGGATTACAAATGCATCTTCTCCATGGCGGCAACCGTGCCTCCCATTTTAGAAAAAACTACCAGCGCGGTTCGCGCGGCTGGCGGGCATGACCACGGTAATCGTCGCGCCCATGGCCGCCGCCGCTTTTTGGCCGATCTGTCTTGGGCTTGGCTTCATTGACCGTTAGCGGGCGGCCGCCCAGATCGGTGCCGTTCAATGCCGCGATTGCCTTATCGGCCTCACTGGCATCGCTCATCTCTACAAATGCGAAGCCGCGCGAGCGGCCGGTTTCCCGGTCCGTCACCAAGCTGACCTTTTCCACCGCACCGTGCGCCTCGAAAACATTTCGCAGTTCCGCTTCGCTCGTGCTGTGGGGCAGATTACCAACATAAAGATTCTTCATCGTATTTCCTCTCTTACGTAGTTCATTAATTGTAGCGAATAGGGCAGTTGATTTTGTCGGTGACCCTTCGTCTCGCGACGGAGCTGACGGGTTGCGTAACGCTTGGATGCGAGCAATAGACGCGAGCACGGAGGAAATTCGACGTGAGTCCACTTTCGGCTAGTTCACCTCCTGATGATGGCGGGGTGAGACCAGGCTGCATTGCCATCAATTTCATGTGCTCATGCTGTTGCTGAGGCGTACCGAGTTTAGATACCAACCGCCACCTGTAATCTGTGGAGGGAGGCGCGAGCCTCGCCCTGGCTGACGTCAGGGGTTATGGTCAGTTCCAGCGCTGCAGCAGAGGAAAGGTCGACCTTGTACTCTTCGCATTCTTCCGTTGTATTCGGTGGGCTGAAATTCCACTGCTGGCGGACAATATCTTTCCACGATCCGGCGCCGTAGGGCAGCCATCGCAGCACAAACTCCTGGGTACGGAGAAGAATCTCTTCTTTGAAAACCAGCCGAATGAGATGAATTGTCTGCGGCCGATCGAACAAGAATCGAATGGTTTGGACGCCGGGCGTGTCTGCCCGCCAACCTCGTCCATCCTTCACCAGCATTTCCTCCACCGGATAACCTTCAGCCTCGGAAGTGACCTCTACCATGGCGGCCTGATCCAGCTCCAGCCAGCCATCCTCTCGCGGGGCGCTAATACTCCCCATCGGAGAAATCAGCCTTTTTCGCATGTATGTGAGATTCCCCTCTTCCGTTACCGGCAAATGGCAAATGCAGTGCGAGGGCCCTAACTCTCCAGCTTTTCCTGGCTCTTCCTCAGGCGGTTTTTCTCGAGGGCCAGCCGCAACTGTGCTTTTTTCAGTTTGGCCTTGAGCTTTTCGTGCTCCTCTGCCGCCTTCTTAACGCGCTGCTGCGCGGACTTAATTTCGGAGATCGCGTCTTTGTGTACTTTCAGCATTTTCAAGATGCCTGTCCGGCAGGATGAAGGGCGGGTGCTTGTCCAATTTTCCTGGCTCAGTTCCCGAACATTACAGCTGACCCGCGAATGCGCCGCTGACTTGCAGTGTGGCACAGTCGGTCTGCTCAACCGTTGGGATGCCAATCTCAATGGTGCCGTTGCTATTGGGATTCCGGCCGTGAGTGAACAGGTTCTGGTTCATCAGAATTGATTGCAACAACCGGCCGAGTCGACGCGAGTGATAGCCATTGGAGAAACGTGGTCCATCCGACGAACCGACATTGGGCACATAGTCGCAGATCAAGCTCCAGTACTCCCCGCTGCAAGCCCAGACTTTCAGGCATTCCACAGAGCCGTCGCTCCCGACGTGATATTCGATTCTCACCTCGCCAACCGACGACCCCAATCCCAAGGAGCTCCAGTTGAGGACCACAGAGCTGCCCAGGATCTGGTCGAGCGGAACCGTGCTACAGGGTTTAAGAGCCATCGCGAGTTTCATTTACTTATTTCTCCGTTTCTGTTGGCGCGTCGTCTGGAAAACCAAGTCGTCTCACAACCTCTGCCGACGACAAACTGCCTGAGTCGTCACCTGGGTCGGAGATAACCTGGACCGGCGGATCCTCGGCCGGGCCTGCGACTGGCGCGTCCCGAGGCGGCACACCTCTTACCTTTTTCGACTTGGCGATCCGAGATCCAACTTCTTCAAAATCATTTTGCTGCGGTAATGAGGTGCAAGCCTGCCGCACCGCGCGACGGAACGAATCGCTCCATTCAGCGCCCGGCTCTTCTGCCACGTAGGAATTTGGCCCGGGTTCCAAATTAACGTACTCAGGTTGGCCTACCAGGAAGGCCACGAGTTGTTTAGGATTTTCCTTCTTGATCTCATCCCGCCGGGCTAGACAACCCTGGTAATCGCGACGAATATCAATCAGCACAAGATCATACCGGTCGCGTTGCCAGATGGAGCCGGCCTCGGTCAGATCTGACGCACCAACAACCTCGATCCCGTGCAATCCCAAAACCTTTTGGCGTAAGGCTCGACGCTCAGCGTTGCCATCCAGCAAGAGAACAGTCTTCTTCGAAGCAGGTTCCGTCCCGGACGATGGATGTTCCACTTGCATTTGGGGTTTCCTCGCATGAACCGCAGCTTGGCAAACGAGCCGCCGTTCGGAGAAACTCTCGTTGGTTGTAGCAGAGAGCGCGGGTGAGTGAGCTGAAGATTGAGCCTGCTTCCCATGTTTGCGGGAAGGGCGGAGAAGCCATCTCGAAGGCGGCGAGATAGCTTCATTATACGCGCTGCTGATTAGGCGAAACTTTGTCTAGCAAAAAACTTCGCCGGGCATGCGTGACAGAGTACGCGTCGGCAGCGTGTTCTGTAAGGCTCGTGGCGGCGTCCGCTGATCGCAGTTGATTTGTTTGCGCGCGATCTTTAGTTTCAGCGCACGTTCGATCGAGCGCAACTCGCCAATCTCCGCCCCGGAAACCAGAGTCGAAGCCCGTCCGGCGGAACCCATTCGTCCGGTGCGACCGACGCGATGGATGAAGTCCTCCGGAATCTGCGGCAGATCATAGTTAATAACATGCGCGACGTTGTCGACGTGGATGCCGCGCGAGGCGACGTCGGTGGCCACCAGTACCTGGAACTTACCATCCTCGAATCCACTGAGCGCGCCGTTGCGCTGGGACTGCGAGCGATCTCCGTGAATCATGGCAGCGGCGAATCCGTCGCGCACCAGGTTCTTTGCCAGCCGCTCGGTTCCGCGCTTAGTGCGGGCGAACACCAGGGTCTGCCCCTTCTCCGCGTAGAGGAGTTGGCGCAGCACTTCAGCCTTGTCGGCCTGTGGAACTTCGAAGGCCTGTAGCTCGACGGTGTCGGCCGGCTTTGATGTAGAACCAAGAGCCACGCGTACAGGCTTGCTCATGTAGTCGTTCACCAGATTAGCGACGGAAGCTTCCAGTGTGGCCGAGTAGCACAGCGTCTGACGCTGGCGCGGCAGTGCCGCCACAATGCGGCGTATCGCCGGCAGAAAACCCATATCGAGCATGCGGTCGGCTTCGTCCAGAACCAAAGTCTGCACCCGGCTCAGATCCACAAGTTTGCGGCGAAGATAGTCCTCCAGCCGGCCAGGAGTTGCGACTACTATGCTCGCTCCTTTGCGGACGGCCTGGATCTGCCGCTGCTCGCTGGCGCCGCCGATGATCAGTGCGGCGGGAGGAGCCTTGGGCGCGCGCAGCGCTTCGTACTGCTCATGCACTTGCATGGCAAGCTCGCGCGTAGGCACCAGGATCAGTGCCGAGATTCGGCGCTGCGATTCATCAAGCGCCAGGCGTTCGATGAGCGGGATCAGGAAAGCCAGCGTCTTGCCGGTTCCGGTTTGCGCAGTTGCGAGTACGTCCTTCCCTTCCAGCGCAGGAGGGATGGCGGACACCTGGACCGGCGTCGGGGTAATGAAATGGAATTGTGCCAGCTTCTGCTGGAGCCCAGCAGACAGAGGCATATCTTTAAATTGTGTCAATCGAATTTTTCTTTCTTGGAGGGGCGTCTCGCGAAATTGCATACGGTATGCGAGTCGCGAAGATACTACTGAAGCCGCTCTAGTTGTATTGGGCGCTGAAACGAAACGGAAGCAGGAAAGGCAGGACTCGGATCGAACTGCGGATCGGAGGTCGCTTGCAAGCGGCCGTAGCCAAAAGCGTCTACTTAGGACTATATCACAGTACGCTCCGGATGGTTGCCCAGTCCGGCTTCATTTGCCGGGGTGGGATTTCACTTGTGACGCGTGTCATAGTTCGTTCTTTGCCGCTCTGGTAGCTTTCAATCGCGGCACAGATTTTCCTCCCTGGACGTAACTGATGAAACCGTTGTCAGCTTTGCTGTTACTAATTATGGCGTTGGCACCTCTGGGGGTTGTAGCCCAAAACGGCGGCATGCCTCCTGGGCACCAGATGCTAGCCAGTCCCAACGCATTTGCCGAAGGCCACCTTGCGGCCCTCGATCATCAGGTGCAACTCACTGCCGCGCAGAAGACGAAGCTGCGCCCGATTTTCCTGGATGAGGGGCAGAAGCTGTTCGCGATCATGAACAGCACTACCATGCCCACCGATCAGAAGCAGGCTGCCATCGAGAAGCTGCATGAAGAAACCGCGGGGAAAGTCGATTCGGTGTTGACGCCGGAGCAGAAAAAGCGAGGCGGCCCTACGCCGCAGGCGATGCATCCCACGAGCCAGACGTAACGCAGCGGACAAACTGGGCTTGCACTTTGCCTAGTGCGGCAGTTACGCGCTCCAGATCTCCCCAAACACCCGCACGAAGTTGGCGCCCAGGACTTTCTCTGTAGTGGTTGCTGAGTAGCCTCGCTTCAGCAACGCGTCGGCAATCAATTCCATCTTGCGCGGAGTGTTCAGGTCGGGAATGTAGGGAGGTCGGTCTTCGCCTGGCGCGGAGACTCCTGCGGCCTTTCGCCTGGCCACATCTTCCTGCACTTCCTTAATGTCCTTGTCGCTGAAGGCCTGGAATGGAACGTCGCTGCCCACGCCGACGTGGTCTTCTCCGCAAACTTTCAGCGCATGCTCCATGTGCTGCATGTAGTCGGCGAGCATTGGTTGCTTCGGCGAAGGCGTTAGGAACGGCAGCATGTAAATGCCGATCACGCCTCCCTTGCCGGCTAGCGCCTTCAGCTCGCGGTCTTCTTTATTGCGCGGGTGCATATACACCGCGCGACAGCCCGCGTGCGTAATCACCGGCGGCTTCTTCGACGTGGCAATGCCTTCGGCCGTAGTCTGGGTATTGGCGTGGCTCAGGTCGAGGGCAACGCCGAGCTGGTTCATCTTGGCGATAGCCTGCCGCCCTAGTTCGGTCAAGCCTCCGGTTTCGCCGTCGAGACAGCCAACTCCGAACGGTGTCTTGCGGTTGTAGCAGAGTTGCATTACACGCACGCCGAGTCCGCGGAACAGCGTAATTCGGTCAAGCTGGTCGCCTAGAGGGCTGGCAGCTTCGAAGGAGTAGATCACCCCCATTCGCTTCTCGAGCTTGCAGCGCTTCAGCTCGGCAATGGTCCTCACCTTGAGGAAGACATCGGGCCGGTCTTCGATGAGCTGATCGGCGGCGGCGATATCGGCGACCGCCTCTTCGAAGGTTCCCGTCGCGCCGCCGAGGGTGCTTTTGATCGCAGTGACCCCGGAATCGCGCACCGCCTTCACCAGTTCTTCGCGCTCTTTGGCAGTCACGGCTCCGATGGATGCCAGCGTGTTGCAGTCGAGCGCAAAGCTGGCCTGATACAGCTTCGCAGCCTCGCCCGAAACAGTTTGTTCGTCGGCCCAGGAGTAGGCGGGGTTGAGAGCCAGATTGGCGGTTACGCCAGCAGCTAGAGCAGCGAATTCGCGTCGTGTGAGCAAGATGAGTTCTTCTCGTCGAAGAACCACCGTATCGCACCGCCGTTGCGGCGTAAATATCGATGTCGCCAAACCGGGGCGACCAGCCGGATTCGCGAGCTAGAATGCTGCATCGAATCAAGTGCAACTTCGTTTCCATGCCTAGTCCAAAAAAACCAAAGCCAGCCCGCGATCCTCTGGCGCTCTTTCATCCTGCGGTCCGCACATGGTTTGATGCGGTTTTCGCCGCGCCTACTCGTTCGCAGACGATGGGATGGCCGGCGATTGCCCGGGGCGACTCCACCCTGGTGCTGGCTCCGACTGGCTCAGGAAAAACTCTGGCAGCTTTCCTGTGGGCGATTGATCGCCTGATGTTCTCGCCCGTTCCGCCGCCGGACCAGCGCTGCCGGATTTTGTACATTTCGCCGATTAAGGCTCTGGCGGTGGACGTCGAGCGAAATCTCCGCGCTCCACTGGTTGGCATTGCCCAGGCAGCGGAGCGCGGCCGACACGAGTTTCACGTGCCGGAGATCGCGGTCCGCACGGGGGATACGCCTTCTGCGGAGCGCGCGCGGTTTGCGCGTCGTCCGGCGGACATCCTCATCACAACGCCGGAGTCGC
Organism: uncultured Acidobacteriaceae bacterium; assembly: GCA_963846795.1. Classification (GTDB taxonomy): domain Bacteria; phylum Acidobacteriota; class Terriglobia; order Terriglobales; family Acidobacteriaceae; genus CAVVDY01. The sequence goes on along the minus strand of CAWJXJ010000002.1, from coordinate 901,779 downwards.
TGTACCTGCTGCTCACCTCGAACGCGCGCAAGGTGCTGACGTCAATTGAGACCGTCATCCTCGATGAGATTCACGCCTTGGTGCCGACCAAGCGTGGCTCGCACTTGGCTCTGTCCCTGGAACGGCTGGAATCAGTTTGCGGACGCACGCTGCAACGCATCGGGCTGTCGGCGACGCAGCGTCCGCTGGAAGAGGTGGCGCACTATCTGGGTGGCGCGGAAATGACCGAGCCGGAGCCGGGGCCGCTTCCCTCTTCTGGGCCGCCTGATGTTGGCCTGGAGGCCAGCTCTGCCGAAATCCCAGACCTCGAGGCGGCGACCAGTGCGATCAAGTACCGCCCCGTCACCATCGTCGATGCCGGCGAGCCAAAGAAGCTCGACCTGCGCATCGAGGTGCCGGTGGAGGATATGGCGCGTCTTGATGAGATCGTGCCCATTCCCAGCGGCCCGGCAGCGCAAGTTCCGGTACGCCCCTCGATTTGGAGCGCTATCCATCCCAAGTTATTGGAGTTGGTACGCGCACATCAATCGACCATCATCTTCGTCAACAACCGCCGTCTGGCTGAGCGTATCGCCGGCGCGGTGAACGATCTCGCTGGCGAAGTTCTGGTGCGTGCGCATCACGGAAGCGTGGCGGTGGCGCAGCGCAAAGAAATCGAAGACCGCTTAAAGCTAGGAACCTTGCGCGGCCTGGTGGCGACGTCTTCTCTCGAGCTCGGCATCGACATGGGAGCTGTCGATCTTGTTGTCCAGATCGAAGCACCGCCCTCGGTCGCCAGTGGAATGCAGCGCATCGGGCGTGCATCCCACAGTGTGGGAGCCGTCAGCCAGGGAACGATTTTCCCTAAATATCGCTCTGATCTCGTCGCCTGCGCGGCGGTCACGCGAGCCATGTACGAGGGCAAAGTCGAGTCGGTACGCTATCCGCGCAATGCCCTCGACGTTCTCGCGCAGCAGATTGTCGCCATGGTCGCGATGGACAAGTGGGACGTCAACGAGTTGTTCGGTACTGTTCGGCGCGCGGCTTCGTATGCTGGCTTGACGCGGCCGGTATTCGATGGCGTGCTCGACATGCTTGCCGGACGCTATCCCTCCGACGAGTTCGCCGAGCTGCGACCGCGGCTTACCTGGGACCGCATGACAAACACCCTGACTCCGCGGGAAGGCTCGCGCAGCATAGCCGTTATCAACGGCGGCACGATTCCTGATCGCGGACTTTACCCGGTGATGATCGCGGGAACCAAGCGTGGCGCGCGCGTCGGGGAGTTGGATGAGGAGATGGTCTTCGAGAGCCGCACTGGCGACACCATCATCCTTGGCGCATCGACCTGGCGCATTGAGGAGATCACGCACGACCGCGTTGTCGTCTCGCCTGCGCCGGGTGAGCCGGGCAAGATGCCGTTCTGGCACGGCGACACCGGAGGCAGGCCAGCGGAGTTTGGCGAGCAGATTGGCCGCATGACGCGCGAGCTGATGAACATGCCGCGAACCGTGGCCTTCGCGCGCCTGGTGGAAGAACACAGCCTGGACGAGAACGCGGCGGAGAACCTGATTCGCTATCTTGAGGAGCAGGCGACGGCCACCGAGCGGGTGCCCAGCGATGAGGACGTACTGATTGAGCGTTGTCGCGACGAGCTGGGCGATTGGCGCGTTTGTGTGCTAACGCCGTATGGAACTCGCGTGCATGCGCCCTGGTGCATGGCTGTCACCTCGAAATTGCGCGCCGAGCGCGGCATTGAAGTTGAATCGATGTGGTCAGATGACGGCTTTGTATTGCGTCTGCCCGAGAATGAAGAGCCGCTGGATGCTTCCTGGCTGGTGCCATCGCCGGCGGAGCTGCGCGAGCTGGTATTGCGGCAACTGGGTTCGACTTCGGTATTCGCAGCGAAATTTCGTGAGGCTGCTTCGCGGGCATTGCTGTTGCCTAGGCGGCGTCCGGGGATGCGGGCGCCATTGTGGCAACAGCGCAAGCGCTCGGCCGACCTGTTGGGTGTGGCTTCGCATTACGAGTCCTTTCCCATTCTGCTCGAAACCTATCGCGAGGTGATGCGCGACGTCTTCGACATCCCGGCAACCGTTGCGCTGTTGCGCAAGATCAGCGCCGGCAAGGTGCGGGTGACGACAGTCGATTCGACGAAGCCCTCTCCCTTCGCGTCAGCGCTGCTGTTTTCCTATATCGCCAACTACATCTACGAGGGCGACGCGCCTCTGGCCGAAAGGCGGGCGCAGGCTTTGGCCATCGATCAAGCGCAATTGCAGGAGTTGCTGGGCGAGAGCGATCTGCGCGAGCTGCTTGATGCCTCGGCGCTGGACGAAGTTGAAACCCAGTTGCAGGCACTCGATCCCGAGCGCCAGGCGCATCACGCTGACGGCGTGCATGACTTGCTGCTTCGCCTGGGCGACCTAGGCGAGCGTGAGTTGGTCAGGCGATGTGTGAGCCCGGAAGTCGCTGCGAGTATCGAGGATTTGGGGCGCGTACGGCGTGCCCTGCGTATCCGACTGGCCGGAGAGACACGCTTTATCGCCGTTGAGGATGCTGCGCGTTATCGAGATGCTCTTAGCATACCGCTGCCGCCGGGACTACCCGAGGTTTGGCTGGAAGCTTCGCCCGATTCTCTGCTGTCGATTGTGCGGCGCTATGCTCGCACCCACGGCCCGTTCACGACTGCAGAAGTGGCGTCGCGTTTCGCGATTGAACCGTCGCGTATCGAGCCTCTGCTACGGGCTCTGCACTCCGAAGGCAAGCTGCTGGAAGGCGAGTTCCGTCCCACAGGCACTCATATTGAATGGTGTGATCCTGAGGTGCTGCGCATTGTTCGCCGCAAAACGCTCGCCCGCCTGCGACGCGAAATTGAGCCGGTGGAAGAGCGCGTCCTGGGAAGGCTGCTGGCTCGCTGGCAGGGAGTTACTGTCCCACGCCGTGGGATGGAGGCGCTGCTCGATGCCATCGGCATTCTGCAGGGTGCAGCGCTGCCGGCCTCGGAGCTGGAACGCGAGATCCTGCCAGCACGAGTGGCGAACTACAGTCCCGCCGATCTCGACACGTTGATGGCGGCAGGAGAAGTTGTCTGGGTCGGAGTTGAGCGCCTCGGCGAACGAGACGGCCGTATTGCGCTGTATCTGACAGAAAATCTGCCGCACCTGCTCCCACCAAGAGCAGCCGATCCCACATTGTCAGAGCGTGCGCGTCTCATCCTTTCGTTTCTCGAACGAAGTGGAGCGTCATTCTTTGCCGATATACATGATGCCGCCGGTGGAGGATTTAGCGGCGAAAGTCTGGACGCCCTGTGGGAGCTGGTCTGGGCGGGGCTGGTGACAAACGACACGGTTCATCCCCTGCGGGCCTTCCTTCGTCGCGCCGACGATGACAAGCACCGCGTCGTCTCCTCGGATGGCAGGCCCGGGTCCCCCGACTTTTTGCGACGTTTTCGTGCACGCACCGGTGCGGGCAGCTCAAGCCAGGGCCGCTGGTCGCTGGTGAGCAGTCGCGCGGTTGTGGCATCTCCCACAGAGTGGGTGGCCAGCATGGCGCAGCAGCTACTAGTGCGCTATGGTGTGGTGAGCCGCGAAGCGGCGGCAGCAGAAAACATCCCCGGCGGTTACAGCGCGGTCTATCCGGCACTGCGCACGATGGAGGAGAGCGGATGGATTCGCCGCGGCATGTTTGTCGCTGGAATGGGCGCAGCCCAGTTTGCCATGAGCTCCGCAGTGGAAATGCTGCGGTCGCTGCGCAACGATCCCGAGAAAGCCGAGGCGGTGCATTTGGCTTCCACCGATCCTGCTAATCCATACGGCGCGCTGCTGCCCTGGCCGCGACTGGACAGCGAAAACGCTGAAACGCCTCACGGTATGGCACGCGTGAGCGGCGCCAGCGTAGTGATTGTGAATGGCACGCTGGCGGCATTTCTGCGACGGCGCAATCCGGCATTACGAGTTTTTCTGCCCGACGAAGAGCCGGATCGCAGCCGCTATGCGCGCGAAGTGGCGAAAAGGCTGGCTGAGGTCGCGCTGAAGAGACAGTCGCGGCGCTCAGGTCTGCTCATCGGCGAGATCAACGGCCATCCGGCGCGCGAACACTTCCTCGCCAGCTATCTGGTTGATGCGGGATTTGTCGACACAGCGTTAGGATTTCAGATGCGCCGGACGGCTTCCACTGCCGTGCCAGCGCCGCAGGAAACTGCGGAAACCGACGATATGGAAGAAGAGACTTCGGAGTCTGAGTGAGCGGCTGAAGACGATACCGACGCCGCGCAGCTTCGGTTCAGTCGAGAAAGCAAGGGGCGGCTGCCCGGGTCACCTTCTGGTGTCCCCGCTGCCAGCCGCCCTCTAGTTAGGCTCGGTCGAATCTTGGAACGGTGGGTTCGTAGTTATCGCGGCTGGCCGTAAGCGTCACGGTAGCCTTGCATAAAGCCTGCCCGATAGGCTTCGTTGTTGGAGTTCCGGTAGTAAGGATGCGCGTCAGCGTCAGGCCGCTTCCCGCCGTTAGCATCAGCCCGCCCAGAGTTGATTCCGTCCTGCAAGCCTCTCCGATACTCCGGGTTATTCGTGTTTACCCGGGCATGTTCTTCGTTGAAGTGTTCGCGATCCTGCCCATAGGCCTCACGATAACCCTGCGCGAAACCTTCGCGATATGCCTGGTCGTTCGAGTTGTTGTAGTAAGGATGCGAATCCAGATCGAATCGCTTATGGTCGTTGGAGTCAGCCCGGCCCGAATTGATTCCGTCCTGATAACCATGCTGGTAATCCGCATTGTTATTGCCGTGGTAGCCGCCGTTGTACTGTACCGTTTGCAGGTAGCCACCGCTATCGTCCCGGCCACCACCGTCTTGGGCAGCAGCGATGCTGACTCCGAACATCAACACAGCTGAAAGCAGAACCAGGTTTGAGAGTTTCATATTCACCTCCGTGAAGAACCTCCTTACAACTCCCATTTGCATGGTTAGAACCCTGCGAGCGCAGCGGAGTTGTCGCGAACCAGCGGCGGTTTTGTTGCATTTCGTTAAGAAAATGGGGGCTATTCTGGCGAACGGAAGCCCGGAAACTTCGGCGCTTTGGCCCGGTGACAAGTTAAGAGTCACCATCTTCACAGCTTTCGAGGGATCGCTTTACTTCACTTCTTCGGCTTCAGCATTTGCCATGCACTGTCGGGGACCTGGCGCCCAAGCAGGCTAAAGATGCTGGCGCCGGCCAGCATTTCGCCTCCATCCATGTAGACCATTTCGCCATTGATGTAGCCGGCCTGATCGCTGATGAGGAATGCTCCGAGATTGGATATCTCTTCCAGCGTACCCAGGCGGTGCAGGGGATTGTGGTCGAGCAGAGCCTTCTCCATGGTGGGCACCGGCAACAGGCGAGAGAAAGCACCTTCGGTGCGAATCGCTCCGGGAGCGATGGCGACGAAACGGACGCCGCGCCCGCCCCATTCCACCGCAAGACTGCGTGTGAGCGCGAGCACGCCGGCCTTCGCAACCGCGCTTGGAACAACATAAGCTGATCCGGTTTCGGCGTAGGTGGTAGCGATGTTCAGCACCACGGCGTGATGATTCTCTTTGAGCCAGCGGCGGCCGCAAGCGATCGTCATATTGATGGTGCCCTTGAGCACGATGCCGATCACCGCATCGAAGGCATTGGGTGAAAGCTCTTCGGTCTTCGCCAGGAAATTGCCGGCTGCGTTATTGATCAGTACATCCAGCGGGCCTTCTGCCCACAACTTCTCCATGAGCTGTTCAACCTGCTCGAGCTCGCGAACATCAAACGGCGCAAATCCTTGGATAGTTCCGCCCGTAGAGGCATGCAGGTCGTTGGCGGTTTTCTCGATGACTTCCTTACGGCGGCCGCAGATGTAAACCGTCGCTCCGAGCTGCAGGAAGCGCTCAGCCATTGCGCGCCCGATGCCCGTACCTCCGCCGGTGATCAGAATCCGTTTTGCTTTAAGCAGGTCGTTGTTGAACATGAGAGCCCTTTCCGAAGCCTAGTACTCGATCCCGCGCTGCGCCTCAATGCCCTTGGTGTAGGCGTGCTTCACTTCCTTCATCTCAGTTACCGTGTCTGCGATCTCCACGATGCTGGGGTGCGCGTTGCGTCCGGTGAGAATCACGTGCACCATCTCGGGCTTCTTGCTGAGTGTCGCCACGACCTTCGCCGGGTCGAGCATCTTGTAGCCAATGGCGTAGTTGATCTCGTCGAGGATCACCAGGTCCCACTGGCCGGAAAGGATTGCCTGCTCCGCTTCGGCCCAGGCCTCTTCCACCAGGCGCACGTCTTCGGGATCGGTTTCAGCGCCTCCGACTTTCACAAAGCCGCGGCCCATCTGTTTCATCACAAACTTATCGCCGAATGCTTTGACTGCGTCGAGCTCACCGTAATGCCATGAGCCCTTGAGAAACTGCAGCATCAGGACCTTCATACCATTACCGACCGCGCGCAATCCGGTGCCCATGGCGGCGGTGGTTTTGCCCTTGCCGGGGCCGGTATTGACGATGATCAATCCGCGACGAACGTCGGGCATGGGTATCTCCTCATGTGTCTAGTGCAGCGCAGAAGGGGCGCCGTGGGACTTTCCATGCTAGCAGGTCGCGAGACGACCGCCGCGGTCAGCGATGGTGAGGCCGGTGACGATGCCCAAACCCTTCATGCAGAGTCATTCCGAGCAAGAGCAGCACCACCGCGGTGAAATAGATCACGATCCATGCGATCCACATATTCTGCCTCCCTGGGCCATGAATACAGGAGGTCCTGTAAGAAACGTAACTCCCCGGCGAAAAGATTGCAGTGATGTGGAGCACAGCGATGCAGGTCAGTTTCCGCAATGGGAGAAAAACGCGGACTTTATCTTGAGGTTAACCTTGCCTGAAAGCGAAGCTGTTAGCCATTTTTAGCGCTTGCTTCGGCCAATGCACCCAGAATTTTGTCAGCCGCCTGTCGGCCGCTGCGAATGCAATCCGGAACACCTATGCCATGGAAGGCATTACCTGCGATGGCGAGCTGCTTTATCTCACCAACGCGGTTTTCAATGCGTGCGACACGCGCGAGGTGCCCGGACTCATACTGTGCCATCGCTCCTCGCCAGCGGGAAATGCGGGTGAAAATTGGGTTGGCGTCAAGCTTGATGATGTTCTTGAGTTCGTTGCGCACCGTCGCCAACAGCTCGTCGTCACTGAGAGACAGAATGGCCTCGTCCCGGGCTCCGCCAAGAAAGCAGCGCAACAGACCTTTATCTTCCGGAGAGCGATGGGGGAACTTGTTGTGCACGAAGGTACAGGCCAGCATGCGCGTGCCTTCACTGCGGGGAACCAGGAATCCGAATCCTGGCGGAAGATGCCGGAGTTGGTCCATGTAGTATCCCAAGGCGATCGTAACGGAAGAGCTGTAATTCACGCCGAGCAGATCGTTGGCAAGACCTGCGTCGACCGCCTCGAGCAATGCGCCGGCCACGTTCGCCGGGGTCGTGAGTACCACAGCGTCGTAGTAGTTGTCGCCGGAAAGTTCGGTCGCCACGCGCCATCCCCCATTGTGGGGGTAGATGCCGCGCACTCGGGTTCGAAGCCGAATGGCCTCCGTCGCTAGGCGAGCGGCTACAGCGTCCACCATCTGCTGCATGCCGTCTTTGAGCGAACTGAAGAGCGGCCGTGGTGGCTGGCTCTTCGCCATAGCCGCCATCTTCTTGTGAGCGGCCAGCATGGCGCGGCTCAGGCTGCCGTACTTTTCCTCCATCTCGACGAAGCGAGGCAGGACAGCACGCGCGCTGAGCTTGTTGGCATCGCCGCCGTAAACGCCGGAGAGCAGCGGATCTGCCAAGCGATCCACTACCTCGGCTCCGAAGTGGCGTTCCACCAACTCGCCGACGGTTTCATCGCCGTGCATGGGACGCGGCGGGTGCATCAGCTCGCGGGCCATGCGGAGCTTGGTGCTCCAGGAGAACAGCGGGGATAGGGCGGTGGGAACGAGTTTGGTCGGAACCATGAACATCAGGCCATCCGGCATAGCGATCAGCTTGCCGTGTACCACAATGTAGGTCTTACGCTGCGCGTCGTTGGAGCCAATGATCTGGTCAGCCAGGCCAAGCTCTTTACAGAGCATCGCCGCCCAGGGTTTTTCCGTCAGGAAGGAGTCGGGTCCGGCTTCAACCAGACAGCCATCTACGCGCTCGGAAGAGATGGACCCGCCCAAACGACCGCTGCTCTCGAAGATGGTGTATTCGAGGTCCGCGCCGGCTGTTCGGGCTTTTTCGAGCTGATATGCGGCGCTTAGGCCAGAGATACCTGCGCCAATAATCGCAATCCGCTTCATGCGTCAGTCGTTGACACCCGCCGAGATTTTCTGGGGATTCGTTGCGCTCAACCGGGTACGAGCCAACCCAGCTACGGCACGCACGAAAGCAGGCGAATCATTCAGTGATTCGGCGCGGTATAGCTTCATCCCGTGCCCAGCCGCGAAATCCCTGAACAGAATATCAACGTCGAAGAGAATCTCAACGTGGTCGCAGACAAAGCCGATTGGCTGCACAAATACAGAGGTATGGCCTTTCGCGCGAAGCCCAAGCAGCGTATCCTCCACTGTGGGACCAAGCCACTCGCCGCCCGACATTCCTTGGCTCTGAAAGGCAAAGCTCCAATCGCCGATCTCGGGGACTTGCGAGGCAACCAGGGCAGCCGTCTCGCGAGTCTGGCTCTCATACGGGTCGCCCTCCGTGACGGTGCGCGTCGGAACGCTATGGGCTGTGAAGAGCACCGGGATCTTGTGCCCTTGCTCAGCACAGGCTCTGTTCCAGCCTTCGCGCAACTTCTCGGCGAACGCGAGAATCAGGCTTGGATTGTCATGCCACTCCTCAACGAAATCCACGGTAAACGGCACATTCTGCCCGAAGAGAGCTTGTTTATAGAGTCCAACACTGGTTCGCGAATTATGGGGGGCCAGGCAGATTGCAACTGTATGTCCTACTCCGTCGGATGTCATACGTTGTAGGGTATCGGCAATGAATGGATGCCAGTTTCGCATACCGACGTAAACCGGAATGCCCAACTCGCGTTCGACTCCCGCTGCCTGGGCCTGTGTTATGCGAGTCAGGGGCGAGCTGCCGATCAACGAATAGCGATGCTGCACCTCGCGCACGACGGATTCCGGCATTGGGCGGCCACGTGAGATGTTCTGCAGGAATTCGGGGATGTCTTCGACGCGCTCGGGACTGCCATGCGCGATGAGCAGCACTGCCTGCTTCATCGGGACGCCCCCGAGGCCGCCGATGCCGTGAAGTCATGCACAAATTGGGCAAGGTCCTTCACGTTTTGCACCGGGGTGTGAGGAAGAATGCCATGGCCCAGGTTGAAGATATGTCCCGGCCTGGCATCGGCTAAACGAAGGATGTGCTCGGCTCGGCTCTTCACTTCGCGCCACGACGAGAACAGCGTCACAGGATCAAGGTTCCCCTGCACTGCATGTTGATGCCCGACTGCTTTCCAGCCTTCATCGAGTGGAATGCGCCAGTCAAGTCCGATCACCTCGGCTCCCGTTTCTGACATCGACGGCAGCAGAGTGGCGCTATCAGTTCCGAAGTAGATGATGGGAACCCCTGTCTCTTTTTGCAGCCGCTTGATGAGTTGCGTCGTGGGCAGCAGAGCGTATCGGCGATAGTCTTCTACGCTGAGGCATCCCACCCAGCTATCGAAGATCTGCACCACGTCTGCACCGGCGCGAACTTGCGCAGCCGTGTACTCGGCCAGCACATCGACCAGCTTGCCGACCAGCTCCTCCCATACCTCGGGGGAGTTGTACATCAGCCGCTTGACGTGAATGTAGTGTCTCGAGCCGCCGCCCTCGACCATGTAGCTGGCCAGGGTGAAAGGCGCGCCACAGAAGCCAATCACCGGCAGCTTGTTGTGGAAGTGCTTGGCGACGAGCGCGACCGCGTCGGCAACGTATCCCAGCTCGGCTGCGCGATCGCTGCGCAATATGCTGACGTCCTCAGCGGTACGCACCGGCTCTGTAATCACCGGCCCTTCGCCCTCCGAAAAATGAAAGGGCAGGCCCATCACTTCCAGCGGTAACAGCAGGTCGGCAAAGATGATGGCCGCGTCAACGTTGAGGTATTCGGCGGCGGTGATGGTGACGTCGGCTGCCACCTCGGGCTTCTTACATATATCCAGCAGCGAATAGTGCTTGCGCACCTCGCGGTACTCCTGCATATAGCGGCCCGCCTGGCGCATAAACCAGACAGGAGTCGCTTCGACAGGCTGGCGCCGGCAGGCGCGCACGAATAAAGAATCAGGAGCGGACATAGAAACATTACTGTAGCAAACGTGGTCACTCCCAGGTGTGATTCGGGTCACAAAGAATTTTCAGGTGAGGCAAAACTTGAGCTTTGACCTGCACGTTTGTGCGACACATCACCGACCCTAGCCGCCCCAATTTCTACAATCGCCTCAGATTTGCAAGATGTCCTCAGCTCCGGCCAAACCGATTAATCCCTGGGTCGTCACCGCGGCGGTCATGCTGGCCACGTTCATGGAGATTCTCGACACCACGGTGGTGAACGTCTCCGTTCCCCACATAGCGGGCAATCTCGGCGCCACAGTTGACGAAGGCACGTGGGTGGTCACGTCGTACCTGGTGTCGAACGCGATCGTCCTCCCAATGTCGGGATGGCTGGCGAATCGCCTGGGCCGGCGCCGCATGTTGATGATGTGCGTGACCGGGTTCACGCTTACGTCGCTGCTGTGTGGAATGGCCACTTCGCTGGAGTGGCTGATCTTCTTCCGCGTGTTGCAGGGGCTCACCGGCGGAGGCTTGCAGCCGCTCGCCCAAGCCGTGCTGCTGGAGACATTTCCTCCCAAGAAGCATGGCACCGCCATGGCGGCGTTTGGGCTGGGCATCATCCTTGCGCCCATCCTGGGGCCGACGCTCGGCGGCTACATCACCGACAATTTCACCTGGCGCTGGATCTTCTATCTCAATCTGCCGGTTGGCATTTTCTCGCTGCTGATGATGAATGCCTTCGTACACGATCCGCATTACATCGGCAAGAACAAAGAAGGTGGAATCGATCTGTGGGGCATCGGCTTCCTTGCGCTCGGGTTTGGCATGTTGCAGGTGGTACTCGATCGTGGCCAGCAGAAGGACTGGTTTGACAGCACCCAGATACGGGTAATGGCTGCTCTTTGCGTATTTGGGCTGGTGGCGCTGGTCATCCGCGAGCTGACCACAAAGTACCCGGTCGTCGATTTGCGCGCACTCAAGGACCGCACGTTCAGCGCCGGCGTCCTCATCATGACCATGCTCGGGTTTGTGCTCTATGCCAGCCTCATGTTGTTGCCCATCTTTTTGCAGACGCTGCTTGGCTACCCCGCACTGCAATCGGGGCTGGCGCTTTCGCCGCGCGGCATAGGCTCGCTGGTTACAATGCCTATCGTTGGCCAGCTTACGAACCGCTACGACCCGCGCAAGCTCATCTTCGTTGGCATCGTAGTTGGCGGATGGACCATGTTCAGCCTGTCGCATCTCAACCTGAACGCCGGCTATTGGGACATCTTTTGGCCGCAGATAATTCAAGGCGTGGCGATGGCCTTTCTGTTCATTCCGCTGATGGCGGTGAGTATGTCGGCGATCTCCAAAGAGAAGATGGGCAATGCGACCAGCATCTACAACCTGATGCGCAATATCGGCGGCAGCTTCGGCATCGCCACCATGACGACTTTCCTGGCGCGCCGCAGCCAGGTGCACCAGAACCAGATGGTCAGCCACATCTCAGCCTTCGATCACACCACGCAGCTCACCATGCGTGGCATGACAGCGTGGTTCCAGATGCACGGTTCAAATTCCGTAGAGGCGTCGCGCAAGGCGCTGGGAGCGATGTACGGCATGGTGCAGCAGCAGGCGATGATGCTGTCGTTCGTCGAGGCGTTCTGGGTGATGGGCGTCATCTTTCTCGGCATGGTGCCGCTGCTGCTGTTACTGCGGAATGCCCGCGACCTGCACCCGCACACGCCGAAAGCGAGGCGGATGGCTCCCGAGCTAGTTAGAGTCTCAATAGAAGAACCGAAATCCGAACCAGAACTGGTTGGGGTCATGGATTAGCGTCGGGACAAGCCCTAGATTCCGCTGATCGCTGCTTTGGTTTCGACGTTCTCGAAAACTTCTTCTGCCCGGCGCAGCGCGTCCTGCACGTTTTCGCAAATGTTGTCGGAGCCAAGCATCTCTTCCAGTTCAGTGTGACGAATGAGCTTCGCGGGCTGTTCTCGGGTACCGCAGAGAATCAGCGTTCGGCCGGTCGCGTTAAGCTGCCGGGCGACTTCCTCCAGCGCAAACAATCCCGTAGCATCGAGCGCGGTCATGTTACGCAAACGGAGTATCACAATCGGCGGCAGCGCGTGGATTTTTTCCGTCACAACCGCGAGCTTTTCCGTTGCACCGAACAGGAACGGCCCATGTATGCGGAAGATGGTGGCGTAATAAGGAATGTCCTTGTCCTGTAAGATATGAACTCGCCCATCTTCCACATAGTCCTCTGTGACTTGCGAAACCGATGTGGTGTTCGCGACGCGGCTGATGAAAAGCAGCGCGGCCAGAATCATTCCGGCCTCGACCGCCACGGTGAGATCGGCGAAGACGGTGAGCGCGAACGTCACCAGCCATACGCTGATGTCGGTCTTGGTCAGCCCCAATAGCTGGGGTATCTCGCGCCACTCGCCCATGTTGTAAGCGACAACCATCAAAATCCCCGCGAGCACGGCCATGGGAACAAAACGAACCAGAGGCGCGGCAAACAGCAAGATGCATAGCAGCGTTAGCGAGTGAATTATCCCCGCCACGGGAGTTTTCGCGCCGGCGCGGATGTTGGTAGCTGTGCGGGCGATTGCGCCGGTGGCGGGCAGTCCACCAAACATCGGGGATGCGATGTTGGCGATGCCCTGGCCGATCAACTCCACATTCGGATTATGGTGGTCGCCACTCATGCGATCGGCAACCACGGCCGACATCAGCGATTCGATTGCGCCCAGCATTGCCACGGTCACGGCAGGACCGAGCAGTCCGTGAATCAGGTCGGAGCGAAATTTCGGAATGACGAGGTGCGGCAACCCGCTGGGTATTCCGCCGAACCGACTGCCGATGGTCTCCACCGGCAACTTGAAGACAACCACGGCCGCTGTTCCCAGCAGCAGAACCAGAATCGGCCCCGGGATTCGATTCGAGACCATCCGGCAGGCGACAAGGACGACCACGGTTGCGAGCGCCAGGGCAGTCGCCGAGTAGCTCAGCGTGCCAAAGTGCTGGGCCAACACTTCCATGCGAAGCCAAAAGACTCCCGGCACCTTGTCGACATGCAATCCGAAGAAATCTTTTACCTGCGTACTTGCGATCAGGATGGCGATGCCGTTGGTGAAGCCGATGACGATAGGACGGGGAATAAACTTCACCGCCGAACCCATACCGGTGGCACCCATCACCAGCAACAAAATACCCGCCATGACGGTACACATGAACAGGCCATCGACCCCGTGGACCGCCACAATACCGGCGATTACGACAACGAAGGCCCCAGTCGGGCCACCGATCTGGCAACGCGAGCCTCCAAGCAGCGAGATGAGGAGGCCGGTGACGATTGCACAGTAGATTCCAGCCTGCGGCGTCAATCCCGAAGCGATCGAGAACGCCATCGCCAGCGGAAGAGCGACCAGGCCAACCGTTACACCTGCGATCGTGTCATGGGAGAACTTTTCGAGGCTGTAGTCACGCAGACAAAGCACGGACTTCGGGAACCAGCGCTCTACAGGGAAAGCAGTCGCCACTCCATCATTATGTCAACCCAGACTAGAAGCTACGATGCCACTTCAGTGGATGGGTGAGCTAGCTGTGAGGCGTGTGCCAAAAAATAAAACCGGCCGCCGAAGCGACCGGTCATCGTGCCGGGGCTGAAGCCCGAAATCAAGTCTCGCATAGGTACGCGGCGCTAAAGCGCCGCACTACCCGAACTAATCTCCGAATACTTCTTCCCTCTCTTCTTCTTTCACCGGAGCAGCAGGCTTTACGCCGCCGATGGAGCCGAGCGGAACGAATGCGCCTTTCTCTTCCGGCTTCTCGCCCAGCACGTGCTGGCGATAGAGGGACATCATACGAGCTTCCTCGGCTTCCTTCTTGATGCGCTCATCGCGCGCCTTGAACTTCTCCTGGCGAGCGTTCTTCACGATGCCGAGCTCGTCCAAAGTGTGGTTAGCTTCGGCCTTCACGTGATCTTCGACCAGTACCAGTGTGTGATCGGTGGTGGGCAGCGCGACTTGCTTGCCGCCGGCAAAGATCTCGTGGCGGCCTTTGTCGGCGTACCACTTTGTCAGAGTCGCCGTCATGTGCATCTTCTCGACGATATTGCGCCAGCCCACGCCGGTGTTGTAGGCGCAGAAGCTGATCTCGCCTTCCTGCGTAGCGTAAGGAATGATGCACTGCTCGGTGCGGCGGAAGTCATAGTTGAACAGGTCCTGAAACCACATGCCCGCGATGAACAGGAAGTTCCAGCGATCGCGGCGGCGACGCTCGATGTCAGTTATAGTGCGCTCGCCTGAAACCTTGCCATAGTCTTTGCCGGTGGCGCCGAAGGTCTTGTCGAACTTCTTCAGCAGATCGACAAACTTGAAGTGCTTGGGAGACTTGAACGGATCGTAGTTCTTCAGCAGGGCTAGCGTCATGCCCACGATGGACATCCACTTGCCACGTGCCGCATCGTTCACCTTGGCGATGTCTTTGCCGATGGTGTCGCCGTTGAGGAAGGCGGTGACGGGCACGGCTTCCTTGGTTTCCTTGTCAATCATGACCGCCATGCCGACGCCACAGTTGGGGTGGCAACCGCAACTCAGTGAACCCCAATCCTTGTCGGGCCCATGAACCAGGTCGGCCCAGTCGGAGAAGGTGCTCATGAACGAGATTGGGAACCAGTCGCGTGTGGGCTCGCCCATGCCCGTCTGGTCCTTCACATCGTGCGCCAGGTGCGACAGCGTATAGCGCTGCGCCTCGCGACGCTCATCGGTGATGGCCTCGTCACGTCCGGTAAACGACACCGGCTGGAACGACAGGAACGAAATGCGCTTCGGATTGTCAAGCGCGAACTGAATGATGCGTCCTACCTGCTCGTTGTTCAGGTTGTTGACGATGGTCACGACCGGCACGATCTCGACGCCGGCCTTGTGCAGGTTCTCGATCGCCTGCAACTTTACGTCGAACAAGTTGCCGACCAGGCGATGCGAGTTGGCAGCATTGCCGATACCGTCGAACTGCAGATATGCGTAGCGTAGCCCGGCTTCGGCAGCCTTCTGGCAGAACTCCAGGCTCTTGGCGAACTCGATGCCGTTGGTCGCAGCCTGTACGCTGTTGAATCCGACCTTGCGGGCATACGCGACCGCGTCCAGGAAGTACGGCGACAGCGTCGGCTCGCCGCCGGAGAACTGTACCGACATCTGGCGGCGCGGCTTGATGGTGATCGCGTCGTCCAGCATCTGCTTGATCTCTTCCCACGACAGCTCGTGCACGAAGCCGACCTGATTCGCGTCCATGAAGCAGGGGTCGCACATCATGTTGCAACGGTTGGTCAGGTCGATGGTCAATACCGAACCGCGGCCATGCTTCACTGTGCTGGAACCGTGGTGATGCAGGCGCTCGTCGTTGTGGGCGCGAATATCACGGCCGGGGAAGACCTCTTCCAGGTGCTTGAAAAAGTCGGTGTCCATCGCCATCACGTCTTCGAAGTGACCGTGTTCGGGGCAGTCCTTCACCATCAGGATCTTGCCGTCGCGCTCGATGATCTGCGCCTTGATCTCGCCCACCTTCTCGTTCATCAGCACTTCGACCGGCAGCTTGCCATCGATAATCTTCTGGCGAATTTCGGGGACACACTTGGGGCAAAGCGAATCGGTGGAGCGCGGCCATCCCAACGGAGGCTTCGACTTCTGATAGGACTTCAGCAGAGGCTTGTCAGACCACTTTGGCGTGAACGACGGGTTGGGATTGATGCTGTTTAGCTTATCGAACACAACCCACGCGCCCTTGGCGGCGACGGTGACAGCTTTTTCTACATACTTAACCGGCTTATGCATTGAAGCCCCTCTATATTTGTTTGGATGACTGTGGCCCCGGATTCGCGGTACACGAATCCCGTAGCTTGCCAATAATCACACTAAATACTCAGCGCGAAAGGGCCAATGAAGATTGGCCAAACGGAAGGAAATGGCATCTTAGCGGTGCTGTAGGCCCATTGAACGGGGGTGCCGTTGAGAGCTGTATCTTATTGAAAAGGCAAGCTGTGTCGCCCTCCACATTTCTTACTTGGGCGTGACGTACTGCGCCTCTCCGTTTCCGAATGACCAGTTCTCTTTCGCAACCTCGACCAGGTTGATCAAAACGTCTTCCCTGCGGAGACTCAGTTTTTCGTGCAGACCTTCAACGATGGCCTTATACAAACGCTGCTTCATCTCGACAGTGCGTCCGGCGCTAAGCGTGATTTGTATGAAGATGCAGTCATCGCTGCGATGAATGCCGAGGTAGTCGGGATCGAACGGGATGTCGGATTTCGTATGTTCGGTGATGACCTGAAAGCGGTCGTTGATGGGTACGTTGATGCTTTTCACCATCGCCTGGTAAATCACGTCACCGACCTGGGCGCGATACTCGGGCGACTTTCCCTGTATCAAATCGATACGCACGAGAGGCACAAGCAACTCCTTTCCGTGCCGGTTGAGATGAGCCGGCAGGGTCGGCAGATTCGGGAAATCAAATTTCCGCGAGTGCCGTCATTCCCCGAGCGTTTCTCTCGTCCGCGTGGAACTATTCCGTCCTTAGCGCCTTCATGGGGTCGATGCTGGCGGCGCGCGCTGCAGGAATAAATCCCGCCAGAGCACCCGCCAACGATAAGACGACGACCGCGATCGTCAGGCTCAACGGGTCGTAAGGGCGCACCTCAAATAGCTGGTCCGCAACCAGGCGGCCCGCAAGCAGTACGATAGGAATGCCGATGGCTAATCCCAGGGCGATTTGGATAAACGCGCCTCCCAACACCAGGCGCAATACTCCAGCGCGGTCCGCGCCTAAAGCCATACGCAGTCCGATCTCTCCGGTGCGCCGTGCGACGCTGTAGGACGTAATGCCGTAGAGTCCGACTGCGGCCAGAGCCAGGGCAAGTATGCCGAACAGCATCGTCAAGCGCGCAATCAGCCGCTCCTGCCCGAGGTTCTCGCCAATCTGATCGTCGAGTGAACGCAAATCGATCACGGTGAGGTTCGGGTCGACATCGGCCAAGGTGCGACGCACCATCGCATCCACGTTCTGCGGTGGGCTTTTGAACAGCAGAGTGATCGAGTTGATGTACAGTGAGCGCTGTTCCGCCATTACGTCGTTGGCTTGAGTAACTCCCTCCAACTGTTGGGTCAGCGGCCGGAAATACATGGGCTTGATTTTCTGGCGCGGCTCGCTATATTTTGCGTCGGCCACCACGCCGACGATCTCGAACGTGCCGGCGAATCGATGTTCAAAGATACCGAAGTGACGGCCAATGGGATCTTCGTTGGGCAAAAATTTCTTGACGAATGACTGGTTCACCACCGCGACCATCTGAGAGGTCGCAGTATCAGCATCGGTAAAGGCTCGGCCACGAATCACGGGCTCACCCACGGTCTCGAAGAAGCCGGGGCTGACGCGATCCCACGAGGCGCTGTGGTGTTCGGTGGGCGGCGGCTCCGGTCGTCCCTCAACGTAAACGCTTTCACTCCAGTTGTTGCCCTCCAACGTGCTGTAGAGTGCCAAACCAACACTCTGCACGCCGGGGAGCGATCCGAAACGCTGCTCCAGGGCCTGGTACAGCGCCGGCAACTTTTCAGGCGTGTATCCCGCACCCGCCGGGTCCAGATGTACAACATAACGGTTGGCGGTCTGCAGTCCAAAGTTTTGGTGTTGAAGATTATTCAGGCTCTTCGTAAGCAGGCCCGCTCCAACCAGCAACAGCAGTGACAGCGCTGCCTGAATTACGATCAGCGATTTCTGCGGCAGGGAGGAATGATCGCGGGTTGTACGGCTCACCCCGCGCAATGCCTCGGCAGGGTCGGAGTGTGAGGAGATCCACGCCGGCACGATCCCGAAGACCATCCCAGTTACCAGCGATAGCAGGAACGCAAAGCCGAGTACCGGCAGTGATGGGCTCGTCGAAATCGGCAAGTTGTGGGCCCGTGGAAATGCCAGCGCCAGGATGATCCTGGTTCCGCCATACGCCACTGCCAATCCGACCAATCCCCCCAAACACGCCAGCAGGATGCTCTCGCTCAGCATGTGCCGGATCAAATCGCCGCGCGCCGCTCCCAGGGCCATGCGGATTGACGTCTCGGCTTTGCGGGTTGTGCCTCGCGCCAGCAGCAGGTTCGCCACATTCGCGCACGCAATCAGCAGCAGCAGACCGGAAAGGGTCATCAGCAGGTAAAGTCCCTTACCTGTCTCCTGCTGCAAATTCTGAATGCCCGATCCGGCGGGCGTGATGACGACATGCTGCTTTGGAATCAGGCTCGATCGCCCGTTGTGCGTGTACTCCTCCTGCGTCAGCAGCCAATTCCGCAGGCTGATGGATAGCTTCTCCTGCAACGGCCCGATGCTTACCCCGGGCTTCAGCCGTCCGACTACGTACAGCCAATTACTCTGCACGACATGCAGAATCGTGCCCTCGCGTTCGATCAGAGGTTCGAGTGCCAGTGGAATCCAAATGCCCGGCGGCCGGCTGCGGATTCGGTCGCCAAAAAAGCCCGGCGGTGCAATGCCCACGATGGTGATTGGCCGGCCCTGGATATAGAAAGTCGAGCCGACAATCGAAGCATCACCGCCGTACTCCGATTGCCATTCCCGGTAGCTCATCACCGCGACGGGAGCCGATCCCGCCGTATCGTCGTTATCGCTCAGAACCCGTCCGGCAAATGCCCCGATGCCAAAGGTGGAGAAGTAATTACCGGAAACGTATTCGGTCTCTACCGGTTTGGCGGGCTCGGAAGCGCGGCGGATATTCATGGTGTTCTGTCCGGACTGCATCGCCGCCAGTTGCTCGAACTCCGGCGTATTGTCTCGAAACCGGCGATACAACTCATAGGAGAACAGGTCGAAGTCACCGTCATCGTTTTCGTATCCGCTGTTCACGCAACAGTTGTCCGTATCGCCTATCCGGTAAAGCGTCTTGGGATCGACCACCGGCAGTGACTTCAGCAACACGGCATGGACCAGCGTAAAGATGGCGGTGTTGGCGCCGATGCCAAGCGCGATAGTGACAATCACGGTCAAGGCGAAACCCGGCGACTTGCGTAACTGGCGAAATGCGTAACTGAGGCTGGGCATAGTAGTTTCTGAAACCTAATGTGTGAGAGGCACTTCCGCTGCCACAATTCGAAGCGGCAACCGTCTTTAGCGAGATACGTTTAGCGAAGCGGCCAAGTTCACGGGAATGTTCGGTCTGCGATGAAGTGCCCAAAATCGGACGCAGGTTGCCCCCGCAGAGCTGGAGTGGAGCAGCTTACCGGTAAGTTACAGAGCTCGACATGCTGTTCAACACGAGCCAGCCGGTTCCGAGAATAATCAGCACCAGAACTACGACGGCGACCATCCAGACGATGGCGACGGCCTTCTCCTGCTCCGGTTTGGGAACCGAAATGCCAACCGCGCTATGCACTCCTCGAGTTATGGCGATGAGGTACTTCATCATGGCGGGTACAACCAGAATAGCCCAGGTCACGTTGATTGATTCCGCAGCTTCCGCGAGGTACTGCAGAGTTCAACTCCAATAAGGAATGCTTTTCGCTCAAAATCGGTGTATTCTTGCGAACGCTTCGAGCTGAATTCTCCTTAGCAAAAAGGACCCTCATATGCACTCTGCCGCGTCGCCGGCTGCACCGTTGACACCCGCTATCGTTTTCGAAAACGTGCAAGCCTTCCAGCGGACGTTTGCTCTCAAAGCCGCCATCGAGCTGGACATCTTCCGCGCCGTGGGCGAGGGCCCCGGAGACGTCGCCTCCGTCGCACGTCACGCGAAGGCGTCTGAGCGGGGCACGCGCATTCTCTGCGATTTTCTAGTGGTCGCCGGACTTCTGGAAAAAGTGGAAGGTCATTACAGGAACACACCGGCGAGCTCAGCGTTCCTCGATCCCGCTTCGCCAAGCTGCATTGCATCCATCGTGAAGTTCCTCACCCTGCCCGAACTGCACCATTCATACGAGCACCTGGCTGACGTGGTGCGTAATGGCCGGACGGCGCTGCCGGGACAAGGTTCCGTCGAGCCCGAAAACCCCATTTGGGTCGAGTTCGCGCAGAGCATGGCTCCTATGATGGCTCCGATGGCCGGCCCCTTGGGCGGCATCGTCCTGCAAGGTCGCACCGGCCCCATGCGTGTGCTCGACATCGCTTGCGGCCATGGACTGTTCGGTATCGAGATAGCCAAGCAGAATCCGCAGGCTCATGTCACGGGGCTGGATTGGGCTCCGGTGTTACGCGTCGCTCTGGAGAACGCGGAGCGGGCTGGTGTTCGCGAGCGTTATGACATGTTGCCCGGCAGTGCCTTCGAGGTTGAATTCCGCGGACCATACGACGCCGTTTTGCTTACAAACTTCCTGCACCACTTCAATCCGGATACCTGTGTCGAGCTGCTGAAGAAGATCCACGCAGCGCTCAAGCCGGATGGCTGCATCGCCACTCTGGAGTTTGTGCCCAACCAAGACCGCGTATCTCCTCCGCTGCCCGCAGCCTTCGCGATGACGATGTTGACCACGACTGAATCGGGCGATGCCTATACCTTCAGCGAGTTGTCGGAAATGCATCGCCGAGCCGGATTCGCAGACGTCACCTCGCATCCGGTGTCAATGAGTCCGCATACTGTCGTGCTGGCGAAGCCATGAGCGCGGTCAAAGGATCTCTGTCGGCATAAGGGCCCGGGTTTTCTAGATTGAATCCGAGCCGCTACTAGCATCTGCTAGCTTCTTTCGTCGAAACCTTGGATGAAAGAAGTGAAATGTGCTCGGAGTGTAGACCCCTGGTTCTCAAATTGTTCTTTCACATTAGCCGTGTTCGACGAGCGCCTTTATGTCTTCATACGCCATGTCGATGAGCCTGTTTAGTGCTGCGGCGTTTATGGGCGTGCCCGGGCGCAGCTTCACGTGGCGCATGAACTTGCCACTGCCTTGCAGCAGGCGCGCCGGATCGGGTAGCGACACACCTTGAAAGAATCCGACGTTTACGTGCGAAGTGAATGCATTCACGTAGCCGAACGCCGCATCTCCCAGACACGCAGTCGGACATCCGTCATGCATAAGCTCGCGGACTTCGTCCCCGCAGTTGCGCATCGCCTCAAACCATTGACGCGCGATGCCTCCCAGTTCACCGGCGTGGCTTTTGAACCACGCATCGATCACGGGATCGCGCTCCACCGCGCCGTTTAGCCGGAACAATTCCGTCCTGATCATCGAGACACACTCCGCTTTCGAAACGTATGGTACATCTCTCGCTAAGCCGCAGTGAGTTCTGAGGTGCAATTCGGGCACCTTGTAGCTTTCACCGGCACCGCGGAAACGCAATAGGGACACTCCCTGGTTGCCGGAACGCTGGCTGCAAATTGAGCCCGCAAACGGTTCACCTGCCGCACCAGAAGAAAGACCGCAAAAGCGACGATGAGGAAATCGAAGCAGGCGTTCAGGAAAAGGCCATAGTTGATAGTCGCGGCTCCGGCGGCCTTCGCCTCGGCCAACGTGGCATACGCATGACCAGAGAGATTGATGAACTTGTTACTCAGGTCGGAATGACGGCCGGAGAGCAAGCCGATGGGCGGCATCATAATGTCGGAGACGAATGAGCTGATGACGCGTCCAAAGGCGGCTCCGATGATGATGCCGATGGCCATGTCGAGCATGTTGCCCTTGAGGGCGAATTCGCGGAATTCACCCAGGAATCCGCCGCCCTTGCCCATCAACATTTTCGGGCTACCCAGGTGTGCCATTCCAAGATGGGTAAGAATCGGGTCGCTGCCAGTCGCCATGTAACACCTCCACGAGAGAAGTATGCTCTCCTGCCGACACCGGGGTGAGATTTCGCGCGAGACGTAACCGGCGTGAAAAGAATCCCCATCCCGGCAAAGGGCACCGGGATGGGGCATTCACTACGAGAGCTTCACGCCGGACTTCACAGCGATCGCAGAAAGTTCAACAGGTCCTGCTGGTCACCGGACGACAGATGGTTGTAGTTGTTCACGACCCCGTTCGCTTCGGAACTCTGATAGCTTCGGTTGCCGCTACTGGAATGCGCTTGAATGGCCTTCACTAAGTCGTTGGTGCGGCCATCGTGCATGAAAAAGATTCGTTGCCCAAGACCCCACAGAGGTGCGGTACGAAACTCGTCGCCGCCTGCAACGCCTTGAGAGACGTTGTCGGCCAGGTTCGGACCCATGTGGTGAAGCAGCAGGTCGGAGTAGAGGTTGGCTTGAATGTTGCTGAGTGCAGCGATGGTCGAGGGGCCGGTCTGCATTGAAGGGGAGTGGCACAGAGCGCAACCGACCGAAGAAAACACCTGACTGCCATGCTGGGTGGATTGTGAACTTTGTCCCGGCTGAGGCTGGTCAAGCATCTTCATGAACATGGCAAAGCGCACGATGTCACTGGGCAACGCGGTGCTGGCCGAATCGAAGTTGGTGCTGTCTTCCGGAGTGGGATTGAACTGGCAGCCTGGCGTCTGGTCCCGTTCGGTGTTGAACGCCTCATTGGTTACACCCATCTCAACGTTGTAGGCCTCGCCGGAAAATATCTCGACCGATTTGTTCTGCGCCTTCCAGCCGAAGCGCGTGATGGTGCCGTCATTGCCACTGCTGTTAGGCCGTCCTGCGATTCCGAGAGAGTGTTTCTGCTGCTGATTACTGTTCAGGTTGCTAAGGATGGTGGCGTCCGCAATCTCTTCGATCAGGCCGTCGCCGAACAGGGGAGTGGGTATGCGGAAGATAAGATCACCTAACTGCGCTGCCTTGGCGAAGTTGTCTTGCGGAGTGTTGCAGCCGGGGGCGTCGGTGCGTCCGGTGATGGTGAACAGGGCGTGCACGCCGCCATCTACATGCTGGAGGTCCAGAGTTAGGGGAAATCTCGCCTCGCGTATAGGGCCGTTTAACGTAATGAACGACGGTACCTGATTGCTTGCCCCCTGGTCGGTTGCGTCAGCGACCTGAGGGTTGACCGATGGGCTGGAACCTCCGACGGCAGGCTGAGCGTGGCATTGCGCGCAACCCTCGGCGTTGAAGCGGGGACCAAGCCCGTTGGCGACGGCGTCAATCTCTTCGAAGTTGGAGAGACCGGCAGCGAAGAACGCCAGTTGATTCGTGGTAAGGCCGGCAATGGGCGAGCCGCCGCCGGGAGCTCCGCCGCGTACGCCAGGATCCTTGGCGCTGAGGTTTTCCGTGCCCCCGCGAACTCCCGCAGTAAAGATAAGCAGGAGTGCCGGAACCAGGAGCACGATGCTGTTGCGAGCAAACTTGCGATCCCTGACTTGTCGAGCAAGCACAATCACTTTGTGAGACATACAACCTCCTCAGACTCGTGGCGAGCCATGCGGCGACAATGCGCCGCTGTTTGGGTTGTTGGCTTACAGGTGCAAAGACGAAGCTTGCCGACGCGGACGGAAGCTGCCAGCGATCATGAAGGCATAGGTTCGAGCTTTATAGCTTTCGTCGTCGAAGTTGCAGCCGATTCGAGTCTGGCTGCTTTCATTCCGTAGTGGCTAGTCGTGGCGGGTGTGGTTGAATCTAGCAGGTCACAACGCAGTGTCAATTGCTATCTGCAAATCTGCGGTATTTGCTAAGACAAACTAAGGTTAACTGCGGTGGAATGCGGACGACTACACAAAACTGGGTGCCCCATTCCGGAAGTGGGTGCCCCATTCCGCCTTCGTTTGGCGGGGTGGGGCTTTTCTGGTCGAACAATACGTCTACTCCGATGACGAATGAGGATTCGCACGCCGTCCAGGCGAGCGTATTACACAATCAGTTATCCTGCGGCCTCAGGCTGTGCTAAGTCGTCAAAGCGGGTACCCCCCTCCCCCTGGTATCGCCTAAAATCTTGATTCCATTGACCGACTTCGAAAGTTTGCCTGTAAAATCTTGAGCGCGTGGGAGTTGCAGGCAAAATCTTCTATCGAAAGCAGTTAGCAGCGCAATTGCACCGATATAAGTGCAGTATGAGGAATGCTGTAGTAACTGTTAGATTAATAGTCGCTCATCTCCTTCCTGACTTGTCAAAGACCGCGAAACGCTCTCCCGGAGTACCGGAAGGGCTGGGCACACCAATTCCTGTGCCCACAACCGCAACCTAGCATCGGGAAACAAGTTTCGCAAGTTACGAAAGGACATGTCCTTTCGTAACCATGAGAAACTTTAGCCTAGAACGCCGCGATCCCCGTAATATGCTCGCCAATAATCAACGTATGGATGTCGTGGGTGCCTTCGTAGGTTTTGACTGACTCCAGGTTGGCCATGTGGCGGAAGATGGGGTATTCGTCGGCGATGCCGTTGCCGCCCAGGATGTCGCGTCCCAAGCAAAAAACCTCTATCGAATCACATGAACGGGCACTTCGAGTTTCAGTTTCCGCCAAGCTTGTTCGGTCGTATAAACCGGAGCTTTGAGGCTCAAAGCCAGGGCCAGGCAGGCGCGGTCGCCCAGGGAAAGGCCGAGCGTGCGGGTTTGGACGACCAAGTCGCCCGCAATGCGGGCTTGCGACCAATCGAACGGGATCACTTCCTGGGTCGGGCTAAAGGCGTCTTCCCAAGCTTCATCGACAGGCCATCCCCGACTCACCAACTTGCTGTGCACCTCAGCCAGGTTAACCGCGCTGCAAATCGAGTCGCTCAACAGCTCTGGGGTGAGCTTCTGGCTACCGGGCTCGCCCTGAATGAAGGCCAGAATGGCCGAAGCATCCAGCACGACCTTATTCATGCTTGGCAGCTTCGCGCCGCTCGGCGAGCAATTCTTTGGACAGTGAAACGCCTTTGGGCAAATACTTCCGGGCGCGTTCCCGGGCGCGTTGGATGCGCTGCTGCTGCGTAGTGATCCGCAGCTCGTCGTGTTTCAGCTCCAGCACAACCTCGTCGCCAACCTCAATGCCGAGCGCCTTGCGAAACGAGGCGGGAATCACCACGCGTCCATTGTCACTAACACGTACCCGGGTTTGCTGTTCCATGACAGGATGATAGCATTCTGGCAGATTTCCGTGTATCTGTCCGCAAGAGAAAATTATGCCCTAAGATGCAGCTTCCTAGAACGCTGCGATCCCCGTAATGTGCTCGCCAATGATCAGCGTGTGGATGTCGTGGGTGCCTTCGTAGGTTTTGACTGACTCCAGGTTGGCCATGTGGCGGAAGATGGGGTATTCGTCGGCGATGCCGTTGCCGCCCAGGATGTCGCGTCCCATGCGGGCGCACTCCAGCGCCATCCAGACATTGTTACGCTTCAGCATCGAAATATGGTAGGGCTTTACCTTGCCCGCATCTTTTAACTTACCCACTTGTAGTGCGAGTAGTTGGGCCTTGGTAATTTCGCTGATCATCCATACCAGCTTTTCCTGCACCAGTTGATGTCCGGCGATAGGCATGTCGTGGAACTGTTTGCGGAACTGCGCGTATTGCAGCGAGCAGTCATAGCAGGCCATGGCTGCGCCGATGGCTCCCCAGCCAATGCCGTAGCGCGCCTGGTTGAGGCAGCTCAACGGAGAGCCCAGCCCTTTCGACTTGGGCAGCAGGCAGTCGGCGGGAATGCGGACGTCGATCAGCGACAGGCTCGACGTAACCGAGGCGCGCAGCGAGAACTTGCCGTGCACGTCGGCGGCTTTGAATCCCGGAGTGTCGGTGGGAACGATGAAGCCGCGGATGCGCTCGTCTTCGTCCTCGACCTTAGCCCAGATGATGGCGATGTCGGCGATGGAGCCCGAGGTGATCCACATCTTTTCGCCGTTGAGGATGTAGCTGTCGCCGTCTTTTTTCGCGCGCGTGCGCATGGCTCCGGGATTGGAGCCGGCGTCGGGTTCGGTGAGGCCGAAGCAGCCGAGGATTTCTCCCTTGGCCATCTTGGGCAGGTACTTCTGCTTCTGCTCCTCGCTGCCAAAGGCGTAGATGGGATACATGCACAGCGCCGATTGCACGCTGACGAACGAGCGCACCCCGCTGTCGCCGCGCTCCAGCTCCTGCGTCATCAGGCCGTACTCGACCGCCGACATGCCGGCGCAGCCATAGCCTTCGAGGCTGGCTCCGTAGAAGCCGAGCTCGCCCATGGGCTTGATGAGTTCGCGCGGGAAGCGGCCTTCGCGGTTGCACATCTCGATGATGGGGACGAGGTTCTCTTCGATGAACTTGCGGGTGTTGTCGCGGACTAAGCGCTCGTCGTCGGAGAGCAGCGTGTCGAACTCGATGAAGTCAACGCCCTTGAATTTGATGGCCATGGTTTTGTGCCTTTGTCATCCCCAGCGGCCTTTCAGCCTGCGAGGGAGCTTTGTGTCGTCCCTGAAGGGACTCGGGGTTATGAAACGATCGCCTTTCGGCACGACCAAGGTCGTGCCCTGACGCGAATTTTCGCCTAGTGAGGCAGGTGCTCCACCCCGTACAAGTCATTCGCGGAGGGCAAACATACGAAGCTATCAGGGTGAGAAGTACAGGGTCAAACACGCGTGGAGAGGCTGGATGGGGCAAGCGAAAGAAAGGCGGAGTGGCGCTCCGCCTCAACAAGCGTGCGATTGGCTATCCTTTCATGCGGCGGCGAAGATTGCCGCACACAGCCAATGCACTGCCGCCCAGCAGCACCAGAGTTGAGGGCTCCGGCGTCGCCGTGATGCTGGCATCATCTATGTACGTCGTGATACTCGGGGAAGAGCCCCAGATGGAGAAGCCCGACAGCGTTTTCCCTGTGTCTACATCGGCAGTAACCGTCTCCAAGGTCCACGTGTCTTGCGGGGCGAAGACGACGAATTCCTCATCCGAACTATCGGTATAGAAGAGGTCGAACGCGTTCGCCGGAGCACCGGTGTAGATCCAGAAGGAAATATTGGTAATCTGCGAGCCGGGGGTAGGGGTGAAATCCTGCCGCATCTCGAAGTTGCCGATGTTCATTGCGCTATAGGTGCCGTTGTGGGGATTGCTGTTAGTGACCGCCCACGGCGAGCAAGTACCGTTGTTACAGAAGTCTCTCGCGTTGTACCAGGGAGAAAGCACGCCGCTTTCGAAGCCTCCGTTCTGCAGAAGCTCCGTATCAGCGAGTGCGATCCCGGCAAACAAAACGAGGAAAAGTAAAGCGAGCAGGGCCTTTTTCAACGTATCCTCCTTTGGTGAGAGCCGACTTCTCTTTCGCACAGACAGGTTGTCTATGCATTCCCGGACTTGGGTAAAGGCCTCTCCCGTCGGTTCCGCTGTCCGGAGAGGACGCCGGTTCCGCCAAGGGCCAAAGTAGGAATCGGACTATAACCCGCAGAGTATCGAGTGTCAACGACTCTGAGTGCTGTTCGTGTCCGAAACCGGTACTGTTTTATGCAGGTGCTGCGGGCGGGTATATGCCGAGGGGGAGCACCGGCTCCCCCTGGTAAATCGCTAGTAAGCCCAGAACGGCCCCGGACCCAACGGGGTATTCGATTTATCAATCGCAGTAAAGACGTTTCTTCCGAAGAAGAACGGCAAGCCCCAATCGAACCTCAGCGGCACTGCTTTCGAAGGTCCGGCGAGGGTCGGGAAAACTGCGAACGTCGGGTTGTTGGTGAACAGATCCGAAGCGTTGTCGACGCTGAAGGTGATCGATGAACTGGCGTTGTTTATCCCCACGTTGGTCACGCTGACGGACTGGGTTGAAGAGGGACAATAATACTGGCTGAAATTGCCAGTACACGTGGGTAATTGCGGCAGTGTGGTCGAGTCAAGGAAGTAGTTTGCGTTCAATCCGCTGTCGATGCTGCCTGGATAGGTGGTACTGGTGTACTGAACCATGAAGTTGCCGTTTGAATCCGTAGTGTAAGCGGCGGCTGATCCAACCCCGTTGTTCGACTGCGTACCAATTCCGAGGATGAGCGAACCGCTGACCGTTGTAGCACCCGGTGGAGTCACCGAGGGCAATTGCAATAGCACTCCGTTGTTATCGCCAGGCAGAAATGGAACCGGGTTGAGCACCTGGCTGGTCCCTGTGAGCGTAATTGCGTTACACGCCGCTCCCGCAGGGCACGAGTAATAAACATTGGTTGGGGCCTGGGTGCAGGCGGTACCACAGTCCTGCGAGAACAGGCCGAGCCCCAGGATTCCGTTGGCGCCCAGGGCCGCCAGGGTGCTCAGGTCGGTGGTTCCGTTGCTGCAGCTAGATGGGATTGCCGGTTCGCCGGTCTGTCCAATCACCTGGACGGCCAGGTTTGAGCTTTGTTCGCCACCGAGTTGCACATCCGCCTGCACCACCGGTCCCCAGACGAATCCATCCGCAAGCGGGAAGCATTCATTCAACGGGTTGCCGTCGGTGGCCAGCTTTTGCGGCAACGACAAACTCAGCTCTCCTCCGGCCGCACCGGAAGCCAGCAGCCGCACGCCGGATGAGCCGGTGTCGACCAGCAGATGATCGATCGTCTGGCAGGTTGCGGTACCAGGGACGCAGATTGTGGCGCTGGCGAACGCGCCGTTGACGTAGGAGTTGGTCGGACCGGCATCGACCGTAACCGGCACAACATTGTTTCCCGGCGCGACGGGATTGACTGTCAGTGTAGCCGAGCCGGACTGGCCAGGATTCTGCACCGAGGTTGCGGTCACGGGAACTGGAGTGCTGGCGCTCACCGTCGGCGCTAGATAGAGGCCAGACGGAGTCACGGTGCCCGGGCTCGCTGCCCACGTCACGGCGGGACTGAAATTGCCTGTGCCGTTGACGGTCGCGGTGCACTGGCTGTCCTGATTGGATTGAATCGTCGGCAACGCGCAGTTGACGGTGACCGAGCTGATAGTGCCCGTCGGGCTGACGTTCAGGGTCGTGAATGCCGACTTGGAGCCGTCCTCGACCGACGTGGCCATCGCGGTGATCTGCGAGTTCGTGGGCACGATGGGGGCAGTCAGCAGTCCGGAACTGGAGATGCTGCCGGAACTGACTGTCCAGGTGACGGAAGTATCGAAGGCGCCGGTACCGGTCACCTGGGCCGAGCACTGACTGGTCTGTGCTGATTGCAGGTTTACCGGCGAGCACGAAACGCTCACGGACGAAATGCTTGGGCCAATCGGATTCACCGTTAGTTGATAGGCGCCAATTTTGCTTCCATCTTGTTTAGCGGTAGCAGTAATGACGGGCCTCTGCTGGTATATCACCATCGGGGCGGTGAACTGTCCGCTCGAAGAAATCGATCCCTGGTTCGACGACCAGATTACGGCCTGACTGTAACTACCTGAGCCGCTAACGATCGCGCTGCATTGGCTGGTTCCGCCCGACATGATGACGTAGGGAGTGCAGGTTACAGATACCATGGTGATGCTTGGCGTCGTACTGCCGCACCCAGCCAGCAGCGCGAGTCCGAAGAGCGCCACCACAATCAAAAGGCATTTGCCCACGTCAACTCTCCTCATTGGATCTCGCTCGACTGCACACCGCTCGGCAGCGCCGCAGGAAGGTAAGCCCGTCCGCGAAACGCACGCAGATGGCCGCTCTGCTGAACTACCAGCGTGGAGGTCTCGATGAGTAGCGGCCCACGAGGTTGATGCTGACGTTGTTCGGAAGCCTGCCGGAATTGCTCGAAGTACGCTCCCAGCAGTTGCTGAAGGTCGGGGGTGGTTGGCCCCTCCCATGCCACGCCGAAGACCGAACCGCCCGGAGAAACAAATTCGCGGACGGTTTGCCCGTTCGAGGTCCGAATCTCCTGAATCGTGTAGTGCGCATTCGTAATGCTGTGCAGGGTGCCGTTCATGTGGGCGGAGTCGACTTGTACTGAGGCGGAATTGTCGCCCAGCGCAGCCCACACGGGAGAAGTGAGGAGTCCCAGCAATGCGAACAGAAAGGCGGCTTTCTTAGCAGGGCGTCCGCGGAAAAACGTAGATCCCAAATTCATCAAAGTCCTTTTCACCGGGCCAAGCCAGTGAATTTCCGCTCGCCGAGACGTGACGGATTTCTGCCCGAGGGTGAATCAAACATTCCATCATATATCTGGGCAGGAACTCACGGTGTAAACGCATTTTGCAGCCACTTGTTTTGCTCGGGCCACTTCTGGGCGGTAAAGCCGACAAACGCGGGCCCCATTCGAGTCATGTAGAATGAAAAAGCTACCCGGCGAGTAGAGAGTGGCGCGAGGTCGCGCCCGCCTGCAGTCGAAGCCGTCCGGTAAGGTCCCACCCCGGCAAAAGAAGCCGGAATGGGGCACCCGAAGACAAGGGACACCCGAAGACAGGGAGCACCCGAGTTCCCGGGCACCTGGACGCGAGCTTGAGACATGTGCATCTCGCGCTGGCCCGTGCTTTCCTGCCCGGTCACGCTGTGCCTCCCTCAAGTTGCCTTGTAGATTGCTTTTTTGGCATTGCGACGAAAGAGCAGATCCTCGCTTCGCTGGGGATGACAAGTTCAAACAGAGATCGCTCTGCGGCACGACTGGTCGTGCCCTGACACAAAGCATCAGGAGAAATGAATGGCGAAGATCGCAAAGACGGCTGACCGTAAAAAGGTCATGGACACCAGCAAGAGCACCGACTGCCCCAAGTGTGGCAAGCCGACACGTATCGTGAAGCGGGTAAAGGACCGCGAGCGGGATATTCCGGGCGGAATTTATATTTCGTGCTCGGCCTGCGAGTTCTACGAAAAGCTATAGCGCTGCGCAAGCAAAAAAGGTCAACGCTCGACTCAGTGTTGGCCTATTCTCTTGTACACATCTCGTTACGATGGAGGCTCGATGATCGCCCTACTAGCCGCCTTCTACAACTACAGCTACTACATCACTCCCGGCTACGGCGTAGGCTGGGGGACGCTCGCGCTTATCAACGCCGGCCTGGCGCAGGGCAAGAACCGTAGCGGCCTGCTGTGGTTCCTGCTGTCGTTGCTACTTGGTCCTATCGCTACATTCATCCTTGTGCTGCTGCCGAAGGGATGACTACTGTTGCGGTGGACGGCCACCCATCGCACCCATGCCGCCCATGCCGGTGATGTCCATCTTGTGGTAGCCAGCCGGCACCTGGAACAGGCTTGGGTCCTGCGGACCTTCCTTGATATTGGTCAACTGCCAGGTCGTCCCGCCGCTCACGGTTTTGATGGGGAAGTGAAGCGAGTTGTCGATCCACACGTCTGAAACGTTGCCATCCTTATGCGTCACCTGCCAGTGGTCGGCGCTGCGGCCGTTGACAGTTTCAGTGCCGAGGTTTTTGCAGGTCGAGCCCGGATCGCTGGCGCAGGGGTTCTTCGGATCGTAGGGGTGAACGTCTGAAGTGTTAGGTCCGCGACGCATGGCATTCTCGTCGGCTTTGTGCTCCATGTACATCTTCTGCTGCGGCATGATGATGTCGACCGTCTGGGTAGCGAATGTCGTAATAATGTCGGCTTGGTGCGCACCTTCACCGTTCATGTCCATGCGCATCGCGCCCTGGCCGACATATATCTTGCCGGACATGTCGCGGTTCACCGGGTTGGCTTGCGAGGACGACATCTGCATGTCGGCAGAAAAAGGTGTCAGGTGTGGGACCTGCGCAAACAACGTAGAGACTAGCAAAACGGCGGCGCCGATGAGCACACTGCGAGCAACGAGTTTCACCTAGGTTCTCCTTAAGTGACCGCTAGAGGTTATCAGACCATGTCAAGTGTAATCCCGAACGGATGAAAAGCCCCACCCCGCCAACAGAAGGCGGAATGGGGCACTCTCAGACTATTGGAGTAGGGCCGCCAATTGGATTAGGGGTGGTAGTTGGGCTATATTCGCTAAGCAGCTTTTGGTTTTCAGCTATCTCGTTATCAGGAGGGCAAATGGGCGCAACCGGCATGTGGAGACGTACGCTCGACAGCACGACGAGCAGCGATCCCACGGTTCTGGTTGTTGTCGAAGGGACGGAGCGCCGCACGCTGCTTCTCGATCATTTTCCCTTCACTGTAGGCCGGCGGACGGACCGCGACCTGGTGTTGGCTGATCCGCGAGTGTCGCGCGAACACGCCCAGATTTTGCGTGAGGCTGACGGCTTCTATCTCGTCGATCAGAACAGCCGTCAGGGAACCTTCGTCAATAACGAGAAGGTTTCGCGGCACAAGCTGGCGCGAAACGATCGCATTGAATTCGGGGTGCGAGGCGCGGCGTTCGTCATGTATAGCCCGGACCGCTCCCCCTCCAGCGTCGGGCAGCAGGTACTTAGCCAGCTATCTACCTGGAAGCCTGCGGTCGGCGCGGGCTCCGAGTTGGAGATGCTGAACGTCTTCCTCGAAACCGCGCGCAAGCTGAACAACGTCGGCGTACTGGAAGACGTTCTGCAAACGTTGTTAGAAGCCTCGCTGCGTCTTACCCAGGCGGAGCGCGGATTTGTTTTCTTGCGGGAAGGGGCGGCGGGCGAATTGAGGCTGGCAGCCGGCCGCGAGCGCAATGGCGAAGTCATCATGGATGACAGCACCATTTCGCGTTCTGTGCTGCGCGAAGCCATGCGTAGTGCTTCCGACTTCCTGGTGACCGATACGGAAGACACCGGCAAGCTCGCCGGGCGCGACAGCATCGTGGCGCAGAATCTGAAAAGCGTTATCTGCATTCCGCTGCGCAAGACCAACATCCAGGAGAAGACCAAGGAAGATACCAAGTCCGAAGGCGCCGATTTGCAGGGCGTGCTGTATCTCGACTCGCACTTCCTCTCAGGAAAGCTATCGACGGTCAACCACGACATCCTGAAGACCATCGCGAATGGCGCCGCCACGCTGGTGGAGAATGCAGCCCTGGTGCAGGCGGAGGATGCGGCCAAGCGTTACCGGCAGGAGCTGTCCATCGCCGCCGATATTCAGCAGCGGCTGATGTCGGTGACTATCCCCGACGTCCCGTACGCTAAAGTCAATGCGGTGAGCTATGCCTGTAAGGATATCGGCGGCGACTTCTTCGATCTGGTGTACACCGCAGAGGCGTTGTCGCTGATTGTGGCCGACGTTTCTGGTAAGGGAGTGGCCGCTGCCGTGGTTGCTTCCATTTTGCAAGGGATGCTGTATTCGCAGCTTGCGCAAGACTCCTCGCTGCCGGAGATGATCTCGGCGGTAAATCGCTTTCTATGTGAAAAGGTTGGGGGCCAGAAATATGCCACGCTGGTAATTGCGCGGCTGCGTTCCGATGGCGACATGGAGCTTATCAATTGCGGGCATGTTCCGCCGCTGGTTATCTCCGAAGGCAAAGTCCAGAAGGTTGAGGCAGGCAATCTGCCAGTTGGACTTATCGCCAATGCCGAGTTCACCGCTACCAGGCTCAACCTTGCAAGTGGAGACCGCCTGATGATTGTTACAGACGGCGTGACCGAAGCCGAGGATGCGACTGGAGAATTCTTTGGCAATGACCGGTTGGAAAGTTGTTGCGCCAGTGGGTTCGCTGCCATCGAAGAGGCGGTCACGAGTTTCCGCGGACCAACTCCGCTCAGCGACGACTGCACCATTACCGAGCTCACTTATCGCGGATAACGAGCTAGGTTTTCGAGATCGCAGCGTCTAGCAGTTCCATGTAATGCACCACCGGCAGAGGATGCCCCTTCTCATTCAGCAGAGCGCTAATCTGCAACTGGCATCCGGGATTTCCGGTTGCAACCACCTCCGCTTGCGTGGCGATGATGTTCTTCGCTTTGCGCTCGCCCAAGGCATGGCCAGCCTCCGGCTGCAACAGGTTGTACACCCCGGCAGAGCCGCAGCAGAGCGCCGATTCCGGCAACTCCAAAATTTGCACACCAGGGATGGTACGCAGCGCTGCGCGCGGTTGCGCGGTAACACCTTGCGCATGCTGCAGGTGACAGGGGTCATGGAAAGCGACCTTCAACGCCATTCCCGAGCGTGGAGCGCGGGGAGTCAGCTCCGCCAGCAACTCTGACGGATCTTTGCATTTGGCGGAGAAGGCGATAGCGCGCTCGCGATACTGCGGATCATCGCGCAGCAGATAGCCATAATCCTTGAGAATCGCACCGCATCCGGCGGCGTTTACGATGATGGCGTCCACTTTCAAAGTTTCGAACTGATTAATCATCTTGCGCGCCAGCGCCAAGGCTTCGCCTTCCTGTCCTAAGTCAAGCAACAGAGCACCGCAGCACCCCTGGTCCTGCGGCACGAGCACTTCGCAGCCTTCCGCTGCCAGCACGCGCGCGGTTGCGGCATTCACGTGCCCGGTGAAGACGCTCTGCACGCATCCCGTAATCAACGCCACTGTGCGACGCTTCTCGCCCTTCGCCGCAATCACAGGCGGCAGAACGGCCGAGGATTCTTTCCGCGACAGATCGGGCATCAACTGTTCCATCGTGCGCAAGCCTTGCGGCAGCAGCGCCGTCAAATTCAGAGCGTGCGCCAAGCGCTGCAATCCCAGCCCCTGATAGACACGTAAGACGGCAGCAAGCTTGCGCAGTCGCTTAGGGTGGGGGAATATCGCTGCCAGCATCTGGCGAAACATTCGCTCGCCCAGCGGCCGGCGATAGTGCCGCTCCACCTGCCCGCGCATTGACTCGATGAGCTTGCCGTATTTGATTCCGGAGGGGCACGCGGTCACGCAAGCCTGGCATCCCAGACAGCGATCGAAGTGCGACACATACAGATCGGTCAGGGCCACTTCACCCTCGACGGCCATGCGTATCAAGTGAATGCGGCCACGGGGCGAATCCATCTCCTTGCCCCAAAGCGTATAGGTCGGGCAGGTCAGCAGACAGAACCCGCAATGCACGCACGCGTTCAGCAGGTCGGCCGAGGGCGGATGGTGCTCATCGAAAAATGGCGCATTCCCGTTTGTAGGAGTGGCAAGCTTGGCCGGTGTTGCAACAGTTTCTTCGATCATATTGCCCCCACAAAGCGGCCCGGGTTCAACGTGCGCGCCGGGTCGAATTTCCCTTTGATCTGCTGCATCAACGGAACTGCATCTTTTAATCCGCCCCAGATGTCCAGTGATTCCTTCATTGCCAGCGGACACTGTTCGACTACCATCGTGCCGTGGAGGCGATCCACTTCGCTGCGCAAGCCAGCTACTGCCTTGGTGAGGGACAGCAGTCCCGCGTCCAGCCGCACTTCTGCCAGCCCGGTGCCCTGGGCGACAATCGCGGCCTTCGTATCCGTCGCATTGACTTGGCGGAATATGCCATCGCACAGCGATCCAATCTGTGCCGGCAGAACGCTGCATTTGCAAATGACGGAATTGTCGGCGCCGGTGAACAGTTGCCGGCGAGCGTCCCACGCGTCCTTGGAGGACGGCATAATCTCGCATCCGCCAGCCAGTTGGGCAAGTTTCTCGCGCTGGTCCTGCAACGATTCCGGAATGCCTTCGAACTTCACATCCAGGGTGAGTTGGTCAGCTCGCTCGGTGCGAACTTGCAGTGCCGTGTAAATAACATAGGAGCCGAGAATGGCAAGCACCAGTTTGCTGGCCTCGCCTGCACTGCCCACGGTGATGCTGTAGCTGGCGGTATCGACAGGGATGGGATGCAGTCGGAAGGCCGCACGGGTAATCACGCCCAGCGTGCCGAGGGAGCCGATCATCAGCTTGGTGAGATCGTAGCCCGCGACATTCTTGACGACTTTGCCTCCGGCCTTGATGACGCTGCCGTCCGACAGAGCGACTTCGACGCCAAGCACCAGATCGCGCACGGCGCCGTAGCGAATGCGAAGCGTTCCACTTTCGGCCGTGGCCAGCAGACCACCGACGGTGGTTTTCTCCGGCCACAAAGGATCGATGGCAAGACGCTGCCGATGTGGCTCGATGGCGCGTTGCAGGCTTTCAATCGTGCAACCTGCCTCAACAATCGCCGTCATGTCGCCCCAGACGTGTTCCACCACACGGTTCAGCCGCTCCGTCGACAAAATTACATCGGCCTTGTCGGGGCGATTTCCCAGGCCCAGCTTGGTCCCGCCGCCGCGCGGAACTACCGCCAGTCCGGCGGAGCTGCAGTATTGCAGCACCTTGGCGACTTCCTGTGCTGTCCCCGGTGCCACCACCTTCGCGGGCCGCAGCCCATCGATCATGTCGGCGTCCGACGCAGGCCGGATGTACTCGGGACCGACAATTGCCGCCAAGTCGGCCCAAGCAATCTCTGTCGGAGGTTGATGTTCCATCATGTTCGACTCCCGTGGACGGCTCACCGGTGGGCGCCCGGCGAGCCTGCCACCGCTAATACCGTTGTGCCAGTCCGGCCTTCTCGATCGGGTGTGGCTCATAGGCGATCGGCCTTTGAAGAGCGGCATCCGTGCCCGGAAACATCTTGCCTGGATTGCAAAGCTCATAGGGATCGAAGGCCGAGCGCAGCCGCTGCATCGCATCCAGGTCTGCCGGCGAAAACATCACGGGCATGAACTGTTTCTTCTCTTCGCCGATGCCGTGCTCGCCGGTGATCGATCCGCCGGCCTCGACACACAGCCGCAAGATGTCTTCTGCCAGCGTCATCGCACTCTCTTCCTGGCCTTCGATGCGGCGATCGTAGAGCACCAGCGGATGCAGATTGCCGTCCCCGGCATGGAAGACGTTCGCCACACGTATACCGGCCTCGGCGCTGAGGCGGTCAATTTCGCCCAGCACACGCGGCAGCGCCGTGCGGGGAATCACCCCATCCTGTACCAGATAATTAGGAGAGATACGCCCGACGGCGGCAAACGCGGCCTTACGGCCTTTCCAAACCGCGGCACGCTCCGCGTCCGATTTGGCCAGCCGCAGCTCCCAAGCGCCGCACTCCTTGCAGATCGGTCCCACTGTCTCCATCAACCGGTCGACCTCGCGCGGGGAGCCGTCGAGTTCCACCAGCAGCAGGCTCTGGCAGTTGGGATAATTCGGGTGCACCGCCGCCTCAGCCGCTTCCAGCGCCAGCCGGTCCATGATCTCCAATGCCGCAGGGAACATACCCGAAGCAATGATGCTGCTCACCGCCTGGCCCGCTTCGCTGCTGGAGTTGAACGCCGCCATCAGCGTTTGAATACTTTCCGGCTTCTTGATAATGCGCAGCGTGATCTTAGTGATAATCCCAAAAGTCCCTTCTGAACCGACAAAGGCTCCGACCAGGTCGTATCCGGGAAAATCCAGGGTCGTGCCGCCCAGGCGGACCAGCGAGCCGTCCGAAAGCACAACGTCCAGCCCAAGGATGTAGGTGGTGGTTACGCCGTACTTGAAGCAATGCGCGCCACCCGAATTCTCCGCCACATTGCCGGCAACCGTGCAGACGATCTGCGACGAGGGATCAGGCGCATAGAAGTAGCCAAATCCCGAGACGGCCGCGGTGATGGCTGAGTTGGTGACGCCGGGCTCGACCACGACCCGGGCATTGTCCAGATCGACGTCGAGGATGCGATTCATGCGCGAGACACCAATCACCACGCCGCCTTTGACCGGCAACGAGCCGCCGCTCAATCCGGTACCGGAGCCGCGTGCCACAAACGGGATGCGCTCGCGATAACACAGCTTCACCACCGCCTGCATCTCTTCGCCGGATGCAGGCAGAAGAACCAGTTCAGGCACAACGCGGAAGAGGGTAAGGCCGTCGCACTCGTAGGTTCGCAATTGCTCGGGGGCGGTTACCAGTCCTGCATCTCCAACAATGGAACGGAATTCACTAACCAGGCGGGAGTCCATCTTCGCGACCTCCGGACCATGCACCTGACCTGAGCGGAATTATCAGGATTCGCGGTGTGCATGGGTCGCGGTTAGCACACTATAGAGACCATGAGCAATCTGCAGTGACGACAAGCACAGGTGCACGTGAGGCCTTACCCGGCGCAATTAGACCATCCGAGGAAATAGATTCTTCTGCATACCCCCACAGCAATCCGTTGCGCCCAGCGGAGTCGGTAATAAGGCACAGCTATGTTCAATCCAACCAGTCCCATACCGCAGTGGCTCGCCGACCTCCAACGGCGCAAGATGGTGGATGCGAACGAAGCAGCGCTCCAATTCTGGGGCATGACGCGCGAGCAATTCCTCAACAACGACTTCGACAAGTTCTTCCATCCGGACGAGATGCCGCGCTGGGAGGTCTTCATCGAGGCGGACCAGTGGGGCGAGAGCGGTCCCTGGAAATGCACGCGCGGCGACGGGACCATGTTTTATTGCACTACCCGTTGGCAAATGATCGACCACAATGGACGCCCGTGCGCCTTCGTCTTCGCAGTACGTGCCGGCGGCTCGCCTGAGACGATGGTGGAATTGCTGCATAGCAATCAGCTACGAGCAACAGGGCGGCCGTAGGTTGCGCTATCGCCTGTTCACGCCCACCATAGCAAGGCGGTTCAGGGCAACCTATCACGGGTCGGCCTTTACGATAATGTGAAGTGCGGTCGCCCTTACCGGCCCGGCAGATGAAAAGCGTACAGCGCGCTGGAACCGAAATAGACTTTGCCATTCGCGACCGCAGGCGAACCCCAATCCAAATCTCCCGTCGGGCTCATCCAAAGCAGAGCGCCGGTGTTGGCATCCAGCGCATAGTTGTTCAAGTCTAAGGAAGTGAAGTAAACCACTCCATTGGCCACCGCGGGCGAAGCGAGGATTTCGCCGCCCGTGCTGTACTTCCACACCAGCGCGCCGGTATGGGCGTCCAAAGCGTACAGGTTGTGGTCCCCTGAACCGATGTAAACGACACCCTTAGCCACTGCCGGCGAGGACCATATCGTGGACCCGGTGGTGTACTTCCAGACTAGGGCGCCTGTGTTGGCGTTCAGCGCATAGACGCTGTGATCATAGGAACCTTCATAGACAATGCCACCGGAAACTGCCGGGGAAGAAAAGCTGATGCTGTCTCCGGTCGGATATTTCCAAATCACAGTACCAGTGGCCGCATCGAGAGCATAGACATTATTATCGTTCGACCCAACGTAAACCTTGCCGCCCACCACCGCCGGCGAGGTATTGAGGGGGTTGCTGTTGTTGTTGCCCACCGCGGTTTGCCAAATCTGGGCGCCGGTATTCGCGTTAAGTGCGTAAAGCTTTCTGTCGAAGGGGGAAGTGAAATAAATTACTCCCTTCACCACCGTTGGGGAGAAACCTGTACCGCCAATACTGTGAAACGACCAAAGATACGCGCCGGTAAGCGCGTCCAAGGCGTACAGGCCATCCTCGCCATTGCTATCGACGTACACTATGCCATTGGCCACTACGGGAGTACCTACCGGGGCTTGCGCGTTCCATGCCCAAATTACAGCACCCGTGTTGGCATTCACTGCGGCAAGATATCCGTTCATGCTTTCCTGACCAACGTAGACGATGCCATTGGCTACCACCGGCGAACTTAACGGCCCACCGTTACCATAGGACCAGTCGATCGTTAGGTTGCCAACCGTGCTGGGACTCAGGGTCGTCTCGTACGGGTTGCAGCCGGTCTGACCGGTGTCGTAACGAAACTGCGGCCAGTTGACAAAGAGCGTCGCCTTCGGGGTGATGACGGGACTGCAAGGAACTTGCGCAACGGATTGCTGCATGGTTACAAACGACCCGATCAGCACAATCGGAATTAGATAAAACAGGCGCTTCACCTTCACAGTAGCTCTCCTTAAGCAGGCAGCTTTTGGGGGCATCAAATGCGGGCAACGGTAGTATGAAGACGACTATCCCGAACGGCAAGTCGATTGTAGTGTCCGACTAAAACGACTTGCTAATTTCGACAGATCGTCTCTCTGCGGCTTCTGCCACTCCACTCCCGCTCCCTTAAATCTCTCTAATCCATTCTGGTAATCCTCTTGCACCTGCTGCCGATGTAGGCTGCAGCGCCCAATTGCGGCCGACTCATTGCTTGGCGGGAGAACCCATGTCCATTGTCATCGAGGGAATGGAAGAAATCATCAAGGAGTTTCTGGTCGAGAGCGCCGAAGGGCTCGACCTGCTGGATCGCGATCTGGTAAAGCTGGAGCGCGATCCGTCGTCGTGCGAGTTGCTGGCCGAGGTATTTCGCGCGGTTCACACCATTAAAGGAACCAGCGGTGTGCTCGGCTACCCCAAGCTGGAGAAGGTGGCACACGTCGGCGAAAACCTGCTGAGCCGCATGCGTGACGGCAAGCTGCTGCTGAACCCGGCGATTACCAGCGGGCTGCTGGCCATGGTGGATGCCTTACGCCGGTTGCTGAGCGAGATTGAGCAGCATGGCAACGAAGGGGCGGACGACTACGACGCGGTGGTCCAGCAATTGGAAGCTCTGCTGACAGAGCAGCAAGCTGCGCCGCAGGAAAATGTCGCAGCGGAGTCCAACGCCGCGGTGGCGAACTCCCCAGCTCCCCCCGCCGACGCTGAAGTGAAATCTGCTGCCCCCGCTGCAGCTATACCCAGTGCAGAGGCTGCCAAAGAGCCGGCGGTCGCGGGCAGCAACATCAGGGTCGACGTCGGGCTGCTCGACAAGATGATGAACCTGGTGGGCGAGCTGGTCCTGGCGCGCAACCAGATCCTGCAGTGCAGCTCATCGCAAACCGATACTGCCTTTTTCAATGCTGCCCAGCGGCTGAACCTCATCACCACCGAATTGCAGGAAGGGGTGATGAAGACCCGCATGCAGCCTATCGGTAACGTGTGGGGCCGCTTTCCGCGGCTGGTGCGCGACCTGGCATTGCAATGCGGCAAGCAAGTGACAATCGAGATGGAGGGCGCGGAAACCGAGCTCGACAAGACCATCATCGAGGCAATTAAAGACCCGCTCACGCACATCCTGCGCAACTCGTTGGATCACGGAATTGAAACCCCGGAAGAACGGGTTCAGGCCGGGAAAGCTGCCTCCGGTCGGCTGCGCCTGCGCGCCTATCACGAGGGTGGGCAGGTCAATATCGAAATCAACGACGACGGCGGCGGCATTGACATGGAACGCGTCAAGCAAAAGGCGGTTCAGCGCGCGCTGATCAATGCCCAGCAGGCCGAGCGCATGTCGGACCGGGAACTGTGCAACCTCGTCTTCCTCCCCGGATTTTCTACCGCGGAGAAAGTCAGCAACGTGTCCGGCCGCGGCGTCGGCATGGATGTGGTCAAGACCAACATCGAGAAGATCGGCGGGACCGTCGACCTGCAATCGGTGCGCGGTCAAGGAACCACCCTCAAAATCAAAATCCCGCTCACCCTGGCCATCATCCCGGCGCTGATCGTCTGCAGCGGGGATGAGCGATTCGCCATTCCTCAGGTCAGCTTGTTGGAACTGGTGCGGCTGGAGGATTCGCAAGGTTCTACCGCAATCGAGCACATTCAAGGCGTTCCCGTGTACCGTCTGCGCGGTCGCTTGTTGCCGCTGGTATTCCTCAACCGGGAGTTGAAGCTGCAGCCCATTGGCGGACACGAGCGAAATAGCGCCGTCAGCAACATCGTGGTGCTGCAAGCTGACGATCGTCAGTTTGGGTTGGTAGTCGATGAAATCAACGACACCGAAGAGATCGTGGTGAAGCCGCTGGGCAAGCAGTTGAAGGGACTCTCCTGCTTTGCCGGCGCCACCATTATGGGCGATGGGCAGGTGGCGCTGATTCTCGATGTTCTCGGCATCGCGCAAATGGCGAGCGTTGTCACCGAGGTTCATGAGCAAGCAGTCTCTGGCGCGGAGGCCACCGAGGCCGCAGGCCGCTGCGCACGCCAATCCTGGCTGCTGTTCCGTTGCGGCCAAGGCAGCCACCTTGCGTTGCCGCTGTCGGCGGTGGCGCGGCTGGAGGAGTTTCCCTTGCAACTGGTGGAGCATTCGGGAGCGGAGGAGGTGGTGCAGTATCGCGGCGAGATCATGCCGCTGGTGCGCATGTCGCGCCTGCTGCACGAAGACGGAACCGCGAACGATCCGTTGCAGGTGGTGGTGTTTAACGACAACGGTCGCAGCCTGGGGCTGGTGGTGGATCGTATTGAGGACATCACCGACGACGCCATTCAGGTGCGCGACGACGCGCGCAGAGGTTTTCTGCTGGGCTCTGCCGTAATTCAGCAGAAAGTGACCGACATCGTCGACTTGCAACAGGTAGTAGCGCACGCCGCTCAGTTGGCCGCAACGGCAACGCTGGCGGGAGGAGATTGAACCATGGCGGAGCAGCAGTTCTGCACGTTTTACCTGGACGGCCTGTTGTTCGGAATTGAGGTGAAGAAGGTGCAGGAGGTCCTCCGTCACCAGGTGATGACCCGAGTGCCGCTGGCGCCGAAGCTGATAGGCGGGCTGATCAATCTGCGCGGCCAGATCGTGACCGCTATCGATTTGCGGCTGCGTCTCGACTTGCCCGAGCGCAAGACCGATGAGCTGCCCATGAACGTGGTAGCCCGTTCGGAAGATGGCGCTGTTAGCCTGCTGGTGGACGAGATCGGGGACGTTGTCGAGGTCTCCGATGATGCTTTTGAGCAGCCTCCCGACACGTTGCGGGGTGAGAGCCGCGAGTTGATACGCGGCGTGTACAAATTGCCCCGACAGCTATTGCACGTTCTGCAACTGGAGAAGATGGTGCAGTTGCGAACTGCGGAGAACGGAGGCTCGATTAACTGAAACGAACTCTATCCTATATGGGTACCAGTCGAGCCAGCCGCTCAGCCGGTCCGAATGGGCGCCCCACAAGAATAGGCCGAGGAGATTTCCAGGCGGGAATCGGCTCCGCCGAATTTATTGCCGCGAACGCGTCGCATCGTGTTGAGGGCGTAAAGGCTTCACGTATTCGATGAGTCGCATGAGGAAGAAGCCTTGCGTCCGGCCGGAGCGGCGATAGCCGTGCCGCTCGTAAAAGCGCATGGCGCGTTCGAGGGGCTGTGTAGTGGCGAGGGTGATACGCGAACAATGCGCGGCGATGAGCTCCGCTTCTGCTCGCTGCAGAAGTTGGTCTGCTATGCCGCACCCCTGACAGTCCGGCAATACAGCCATCCCGCGCAGGTGGCCTTCGCCATCGCCGGACGCTTTGCAGGCGATCGTGCCAATCACCTTCCCGGAGCGGTCGACGGCGACCAGCACCGTCATCTCGCCGAGCCGGCGAGACAAGGAGTCTAGGGTGAGCACCGTGTCTTCATAGGCGCCGTCCGTGTAGGCGTTGCGAAAGGGCTCGAACGCTGCCCAAAGACATTGCAGGATTCCGTCCGCGTCAGCGATAGTGGCCTGGCGGATGGTGATTCCCTGCATCGATACATTGAATCATGACGCCGTGTGCGGTGCTTTCTGAGGTGGCAGAGCAGGTGGGATTAGGAAAACGCCACCCTTCAGCTGCACTCTGGGCAGGCTGCAGCCAGCCGAAGGCTCGTATGGGGAACACTCAAATATGTTGGCCGATTGGATCCCGGGCGCGGGCCGACCAACGGGATTACTGGTGCGGTTCGGGTGTAGTCGTGGTAGTCGTAGTCTGGATCAGGCAATCAGCTGGGCGCGTTGCCCTGGCGCGAGCACAGTGATTGCCAATGCGGCCCAAGCGATGTTGAGAGCTTTGCTACCATGAGGGCTTCTGGAAAGTTTTGGCTGGGCAAGCCCCTATGACAGCTCCAAACCCCTCAACCAAGATTGGTAAAGCCAGCGATCATCTCGCTAACGAGCGCACGTTTCTGGCTTGGATCCGCACCAGCATCAGCATCATCGTGTTCGGCTTCGTGGTGGCTAAGTTTGGCATAACTCTGCGCCAACTGCTGCGCATGCAGAATCAGGGTGCGCATGAGAGCGGGATGTCTCTGGCGATCGGAGTGGGTTTCATGGCTATGGGCATATTTATGTCCCTGGTGTCACTGGTCCGCTACCGCACAACCATGAACCAGCTGAATAGCGATGAATTCCAGCCGGCGAACGCCATCGTCACCGTTCTTGGCGTAATTGCTGCACTCTTTGGAACGATATTGGCCGTATATCTGATCTATACAGCGAAAACGCTGTAGTCGGTACCAGGAGAAACTATGGCGAGAAAGTCCTCCACGCACCCATTTTCGTACGACAATCGCCCGCCCAGAATCGCCTGCTTCAATCGCGCCAAAATGCCGATGGGTGTAGACTTCAACGCCCTCATCGCTGCCCTGCAGAAGTTCGTTGACGACCATCTGGCTCCGGTGTGGGGAACGCCGGCCAAACTGGTGAAGTCCAGCGGTTTCCTGAAGGGCGCGTGGGCCATCGTGTTTCTTGACAGCGAGGACGATGCGTCGCTCGAGGGCTATCACGACCTGACTCCCGAGGGGCTGCCGATGTCCAAGGTGTTCGTCAAGAACATCCTTAAGCAAAAGGACCAGGTAAGCGTCGCCGCCTCGCATGAGCTGGCCGAGATGCTGGTCGATCCCGCCGCCAACCTCTACTCCACCGGACCCAGGGCGAATCGCCTGTATGACTACGAGGTCGCCGATCCGGTCGAGGAGCTGTTCTTCAAGGTCGATGGCATCGCGATGACCAACTTCGTGTATCCCGCATACTTCGAGACCTTCCACAAGCGCGGCTCAACCCGTTTCGACCACATGGAGGCACTGGATATGCCTTTCGCTTTGCACCTGGGCGGCTACCAGAGCTACTTCTCCGGCGGTAAAGAGCGGACAGCCTGGGGTTCGAAAGCCAAGCAGGTCCGCTTCAAGAAAGAAGATCGGCGCGGCCATCGCAGCATGATGCGCCGCAATGCAAAGAGAAGA
This sequence comes from uncultured Acidobacteriaceae bacterium, assembly GCA_963846795.1. GTDB lineage: Bacteria > Acidobacteriota > Terriglobia > Terriglobales > Acidobacteriaceae > CAVVDY01. The sequence continues at coordinate 857,116 of CAWJXJ010000002.1, read as the reverse complement.
TTGTCGAAGAACTAATTCCCCCGAGCGCAGAGAGGAGACCGGCGGCGTGCGGCGACGCTTTATTTCGACCCAAGACAAGGTCGATACGTTGTAAACAAATCCCAACAACCAGCATCTAAAGAAGAAGAAAGGAGCGCACCATGAAGCTGAACATACGGGCTGCTGCCGCCACCACCGCCCTGCTGTGGGGAGGCGCCGTTCTGACCGTCGGGGTCGTCAACCTCATTCGGCCCAGTTACGGCGGAGCCTTCCTCGAAATGATCGCTTCCGTCTATCCCGGATATCATTACCGTCGAACTCCTGCCCAGGTAGCGGTCGGGACGGGTTATGCCCTGGTGGACGGCGCAATCGGAGGCGCAGTGTGCGCCTGGTTGTATAACCGCTGTGTTCCGGAGACGGATCGCGGACTGCGTTCTGCCGAGCCTCTAGGTTCGCATTCCGGAGCGGTAAGCTCGGTCGCCTAAAACGAACCCGGAGCAGGGATGATGGTATGCAGTTGACCAGCCGCCACGAAAGCGTCGCCGTATTCACCGTGAGTGCTCTGCGCAGTCACCTGGAAAAGATCAGCTCTGCCGTCTGTCGCTTCACCGTTCATAAGGTGCATTCCGATCGAGTCTCCGTGCGTGCCGACTACGTTCTGCTGGGCAAAGACAGGCGATCCTTCGTTGTCTTCCCTGCCTACCCCACCGGCTGGCCCGACGACGCCGTCTGCAACAATCTCAACGTCGTTCTCGACCCTTTGCAGTTTGAGGATGCCGCCGATCGCTCCGAACGCGAGATGTTTGAGCCGCTGCTCGGACACGAAGTGTTGCATCATTTCGAAAACATGCACCCGGCTCCAGGCGAACCGGTGTCGCGTTGCTGCTAGAGTCTGGACCTGGCCGGCGGAAAGGCTGCGTTCAAAAGAACTTAGCGGAACCGAGTCCGCTGGGACAGTCCTCGGGGTCCTCACGCACAGTCTATGAGTTGCTGAACTGACCTGCAAAGGAAATCGGCCGAGAGGAGGTTACGAAGGTGGTAGGCAGTTCCCATTTCGGGAACGGGAAGGGTGTGGCTGTGCTGCATCGAAGAGTCCCGCTCGAGCTTTGTATCAGGGCCCGGCTTCAGCCGGGCCGACGAGGCGGTCATATGTTAATTCCCGAGCCCCTTCAGGGGCGGCACAGGGTCTGAAGCCCGTTCATAGATCGCGCCCGGGCGGCCCGCTCAAAGCCTGCCCTGAGCGAAGTCGAAGGGCCGGGCCCTGATACAAAACTGAAGAGTGTCGCCGGTTGAAAGCCGGCTGGGGGATTCAACAAATGGGTCCGTTACCCAGTGCTCCCGAGGCTGTTACGAAGCTCTCGCTGGAGCGAAGGTCGTGGGGCAAAACATGCGCCAGCCGCTTCGCGGCGATAGGTGAGAGCCCCGCAATTCATCGCGGGGAAAGCGCAGGTGGGAAATCGCTGGGTGCCCCGTTCAAGCGAAGCTTGAGCGGGTCTTCGCACACTCTGCTGTGCCCCGAATCACCGACCCACTGACGTTCTTCCCTTACCCTCCGACCATGCCGACGGGACTGAAACGATATCAGAACACCGGCAGTCTTCACTTCGTCACCTTCAGTTGCTACCAACGGCAGCCGCGGTTGCAGGAGCGTTGCGCTCCCGTCCTGTTCTTGTGGGCGCTGGAGCAAGCGCGTGCGCAATATGATTTCGTGGTCTGCGGCTACGTGGTTATGCCGGAGCATGTTCATCTACTCGTGAGCGAGCCCGAGCGAGGGATGTTGGCTACGGCGCTGAAGGCGGTCAAGCAGTCGGTTGGCCGCAGGCTGGCCGCACCAGGCGGTCACTTCTGGCAGGCACGCTATTACGACTTCAACGTGCTGACCCACGGCAAGTATGTCGAGAAGCTTCGTTACATGCACCGGAATCCGGTGAAACGTGGATTGGTAGAACGGCCGGAAGACTGGCGCTGGAGCAGCTACCGTTACTACCTGACGGGAGAAGAAGCGATCGTAAAGATTGACTCGCCTTGGACTGGGTGCCCCGTTCAAGCTGGGGGAACAATTCAATCTGGGTGCCCCGTTCAAGCTGGGTGCCCCGTTCAAGCGAAGCTTGAGCGGGATTAATCCGTCCACCCGACTACGTAGCCCTCGTCTTACCTGAATCTCCCAAGATCTTCCGTACCATCGGACGTCGGAAAGTGAGACTCACTCGTACCTGTATCCAACCGTTGAAAGACCCGCTCAAGCTGCGCTTGAACGGGGCACCCGATGATTCTCTGTACCTCAAGGTGCTTGCCCGGGCCACCCGCCTGTGCTGCATCGAAGAGTCCCGATGCGAGTTTTGTATCAGGGCCCGGCTTCAGCCGGGCCGGCGGGTCGGTCATATGTTAATTCCCGAGCCCCTTCAGGGGCGGCACAGGGGCTGAACCCCGTTCCTAGATCGCGCCCGGGCGGGCCGGCTCAAAGCCTGCCCTGAGCGAAGTCGAAGGGCCGGGCCCTGATACAAAACTGAAGAGTGTCGCCGGTTGAAAGCCGGCTGGGGGATTCAACAAATGGGTCCGTTACCCAGTGCTCCCGAGGCTGTCACGGAGCTCTCGCTGGAGCGAAGGTCGTGGGACAAAACATGCGCCAGCCGCTTCGCGGCGATAGGTGAGAGCCCCGCGATTTATCGCGGGGAAAGCGTAGGTGGGAAATCGCGAGTCCGCTTCAGCGGACGGCAGGCTCTGGGGCACTGGGCTGGAATGGTTGCGGTTACAATTAACGACTATGAAAGGTGCAATCAAGGAAAGGGAGTTCCAGCTTAGTCACGCCGCGTAACTGTGGGCGGCAGGAGGAACTCCAATGCGTCATCCCCGTTCGCTTGCTGAGCGGCGGCACAACCGTGTCACCGTTATGGGCCGCCGTCGTAACGTTATTCTTCGCTGGTACCATTCCAACCACAAGCCTGAAGACCATCCCGCCTGGAATCGCTGCGCCAAGTGGAACCTCAACTGTAGCTGTTGCCTTTGCCACTGGGATAAACGCTTCTCTTCCTTCCGCCGCCAGCGCAGGCATCAATTGCGGCGCGACATTGCGGAGAACCTCGCCGGTTGGTCGAACAATTCGAGCCCAACGCGGAAGCGTTGGGTAGGCGCAATTCAATGATTGGAGCCCCTTCAGGGGCGGCGTGAGAACTGGAATCTGCCACTGTCGGTGGAACAACCCGCAATCTGAGCCCCTTGGGGGCGACCGACATGACAGCCCAGCACGCAGCCCGCCGCGGCGGGCGGAGTACTGGGTGTGAGTGGGAAATACCCCCGAGTCGCGTAGCGACGGCACAGGTTCTCACCCACACTCTTCAGGGGCGACACCGGGGAAGAGTGTCGCCGGTTGAAACCGGCTCGGGAATTTAGAAATGGAGCCATCTACCCAGTGCTTCCGCACTGGGCTGGAATTGGTAACGAATCTATCCAGGTTAGCCCAACCGATGGGCGAACCTGGGGCACCCGTCCGAGGGGATGGGCACCCACATTGTTGGCAATTCCAACCGAGAAAAGTCGGGGGAACCCACCTGAGTTATTGCGAAGGGAGTTGCAGAACGTGGACTTCTCTTTCCCGCCTGAGGCCTGTCCACTCCGACTCAATCTCGACAGGGCCGACCTCTCCTAGCGCGTAATGGCGGAAGCTGCTCCAGGGCCAATCTTCCGGTCGCGTCACGAGTCCGCGCTTTACCGGATTGCGGTGCATGTACTTTAGTTTCTCGACCTTCTTGGCATGACTCCAGACATTGAAGTCATAGAAACGAGTCTGCCAGAACTGTAGTTCGACTCTTTTGGGTTTGTGGGTTGGTGTTGTCGTGAGTTTGGGTGCCCCATCCTTTGGGAAAGGGTGGGGTGAGTAGGTCCGGTCGCGCATTTCATTTTCATGAGTCTGGTCGGGTGAAGAATCTTCAACCCTTGATGACTCACGCGTTGTTTCAACACCTGCATCACCGTTCCCGGATCGCCGGTTTCCGGTTCACTGATCAAAAGGTGGAAGTGCTCCGGCATGATCACATAGCCATGGACACAGAACCCGTACTTCTGCCGCGCGTCTTCGAGTACTTCCAGGAATGTCTGCTTGATGCGGTCGTCATTCAGCAGAGGGATGCGCCGGTAACAGCTGCACGTGATGAAGTGCAAGTGATGTGTACCGTAACGGCGCTCCAGATGGGAAGGCATGGTCAGGTCGAGTGTACGAACAGAAAAGACTCTGGTTCGGTGACGTACTACACCAACCCACGTGTTTCAGGGTGCCCCATCCTTTCCCATCGTTTGGGAAAGGGTGGGGTGATGAACGTCGATTCCACAGCTCGTTGTCCTGAGTTCGGGTGCCCCATTCTTTTTCCATCTTTTGGAAAAAGGGTGGGGTGAAGGTGGTCGAGTGACCGACTCTTTTCCGTGACCACACTCGGGTAGGGGTGCCCCATTCTTTCGCGTCTTCGCGAAAGGGTGGGGTGAAGAAGATCGGGTGACCAACTCTTTTCCGTGAGTTCACGGGTGGGGTGACGGGGTTCCACCCCCGACACTCGAAGGTGTGGACATCATCGACTCCCACCCTTTCCCAAACGATGGGAAAGGATGGGGCACCCACTCTATTGGTTAGTCGAGGACGGAAAAGGGTGGGCCACCCGCCGGACCCCGGGACGTCCATCTACGTGGAGGCCTGTGCTCCGGGTGGCTCGCCGGGAACGCTGTCCCTGACTGTATCGGGATAATTGATCTGACGGCAGCCAACGGTTTTCGTCCGCTGGGGAAAGAGCCTGCCCTGAGCGTAGCCTCTTATCACTCTGGGCTGTGATACGCAGCATATGGTCTCGCCATATATCCCTGCTAGAGTAACTTGCTCTCTCTTTGAGGAGGAATATGGCGTTTTGTCCGCATTGTCATAGGGATTACGATGAAGACAATGATACACAGCCGTGCTGTGGCTGCGGTCATCCATTGAGTTGTTGTACAAGCCCAGATACACCCGAATACAACCCCGACCTCAACCGGAAAAGTGAGGAGCTAATTTCAAAATACGAAGCCGAGTACGTTCGCTCCGAGTATGAGAAAAGGCGAACGTAAGACAGGCCAAGACCAAGCTCTTCTCGGTGTGGATAGTCAAGGCAAACTAAGAGTAAGAGCCCTTGTTGAAGGAGGCACTTAGTGACCGAAGGCAAGAAAGACGTAGCAAAGGCAGTTGGCACCACAGCCGTCGGAGCGGCGACTGGAGCTGCCACTTATGCAAGCATAGGCGGATTGGGTCTCACTGCTGTAGGTACTGGAGTGGGTATAACTCTCGGCCCGTTCATCGCGATCGGCGCGGGGGTATTCGCTTTAGGGTACGGCATTTTCTGGCTAGGCAAACAGGTTAAGCACTCAGAATCGTCAGCCACGAAATAGTCACCGTTTCATTCGCCGCGATTCTAGGGAAGCCGGGGGAGAGATAGGTCGCAAAACGATCATGGCGATGCCCTGACAAGCTGAGTCTGTTGGGCGTTGAGGTTTGCGTTCTTGGCCACGCTCTCGAACCCGGTCCCGCGCCGGGTTAATTCGTCACCATGGAAAACGAAATCCTAGGGACGGTGGCTCGCATTTCCCGGGTTTTGGGAAAAGTGGGTGTTGAAACTCAACTTCGCAGCTTGTAGATCCGTTCCGCCCTGACCTATCCCAGCCACCCGCGTAGGAACGTCCTCAGCGGGTCAGAGGTAGTAGACAACAAACGCGCAATTTGTCGCCCGAGCCACAGATACACGGATCATTCTTGCCGATTCCCATCGCTCCGCAAAGGCTCAAGAGCTTCTCGCGGCTTTTCCGCCGCCAGTACTCAGTAAAGTTATCCGATCGTAGAGTACTGGACCAGACTGCTGACGTTCCCTGAGACTCGACTGTCTTGGTCATCAATAAGGACAGCTGATCGTGAGCTTTCTGCAGTACGTCCAGCGGGATGCTGCTGTGTAGGCCCGCATTCACCGCAGCCGTAAATTGTTCCCCTGTTCCCGCTGCCAGAGTGTCCCTTACTTCAGCCCTGAATGCTAGTCCTGCCGCTGATTCTCGGAATCTAATAACCTTTTTAACAAGACGCGGATCCTGTACGAGCAAGGTTCCGAGGTTAATGTTGAATCGACCGGAATAGACATAGCTTGCAAATTGGTCCGCGAACTGCCTAGCAGAACCCACGGAAAAAGCGGCCGTAGTCAGGTGGGCTCCCCCAAAAGGCAACTTGGCCGCCTGAATTCCAAACTCAGCACAGATAGCGGCGGTATGGACTAAATGTGCAAGGCGTAGATAGGGAAATTCGAGCCACTTTGGTACTTGGCTGGGCACCAGTGCATCGCTTATTCCCAATAGCCTACTGATCGCGGGCATTAGCAGTGCACCGCGGACCAGCCCGGGCAAATTGATTTTCAGCGCACTTTCATAAGATTTTGTTCTTTTCTTTAAATCGTCGAAAAGAACCCCTGCTTCGTGCTCCTTGCCGGGTGCTGCATGCAATTGCCGGCGAATCAAAGCTGACACCACATCGTTCCCAAAGATCGGGTCTGAATCGAGTGACAGAACCGATAGGCTGCCGATATTCTCGCTTGGCTGGACAACAATGCTTGGAACATGTACCTGATGAATAAACTTGAAGACGTCTGTCCTCACCAACTCCCAAAACGAGTCCTGCCCCATGACCTCGTGTACAGCTCCAGCCGCTGCCAAGTTGAAACAAATCTCATCGAAGCACGTTAAGCCGACAACTATGTCGTGCATGGCGGTCGAGGTACTTGCAGGGATTTCGCCATCCGTGAAACCCAATCCCACTGACGCGACGATTTCTTCTCCTTCGGCGTTCTCGCCGGTTATCGTTTGTGAGGTCTGGTTAATGCCGGGTGGAAGGACATCGGTTATGTAGTAGACGGTTTTGCTGGGTGGATCGGAAGCCGCTCCGACCTCCCGAACAGGCGGCCAGGGGGACGTCACTTCTGCAAGGTGGCGCGACTGCTCGACCTGTTCAATATAATCCAGCACCGTCATTGCTGCTCTATGATCAGGATGCAGGCTGATGTGGTAGCTAATACGATGCAACAAAGGTGGAGTAGCAGTAGAAGTGGAAACAACAAAATGCGGACCAGTACCAAAGAGGCTCAGATCTCGATAATTCGAGCTCAGTAGCTTAAGTACATATTCGTCACGAACCCCGTACCCAAGAAAGATTACGGAGGTGGTGGTGAATAGCCATCGCAGGAGATTATTGTACGATTCGTTCTTCTCGAGCCGCGCGTAATCCGCCAGAGTAAAAGTGACTGAATCGATCGCACTGATAGTTCCATGAAGCTTCGCGACGAATGACCGACCGGATTGTACCAAGGAGACTACGCGGCTGAGATCGGACTGCTGTACAACCGCACACTCGGGCAGTCTTCGCTCTAGAGCCTCGTCGACATTCGTTGTAACGATGAACTTGGAGGAGAGCTGTGAGAGCCTGTTTATGAAGGTTTTGTAAGGAGGCTGCAAAGATTTGGGGCCGAAGATATCAGTGAGGTCGCAGTTATAGCGAGCCGCATCGACGTCACGGCACAACTGGAACATCTCGGGAAGGTTTCCGCTATCGATAAGCCCAACAGCGCGATCATTATCGAAGACCGCCTTGTAAGTACGAAAGAAATCGGTACGTAGACATCGCGCGCAATCTTCCCACGAAGGGTAACCAGCCCATCTACTTGTGCCAGCTCCTAACCATATGACCAGCGGCTTCGACCCGCTCGCGATGACATCTCTCAATAACGACAACGATGTGATTGTTTGAACGTCGTCAGCATTAAGCATCGGGCCTGATGCGTATGACCGCCTCCCTGTGCCGCCTGCCTAATTCCTTTTTTCTCGCCATCCAAATCTCCCTACGAGCAGCCACTCGTGCTTCCGCAGCTCATACATCGGTAGCAGCTTCCATTTCGCGTCATGATGGCGCCGCAGGTGGAGCAGGTTGGGGCGTCGCCCATGTCGATCAGTTCTTTCAGGGCGTCGGCAGCGTGGACGTAGCCACCGCCTGTGCCAGAACCGGAAACTGCAGGTCCCTCGGCTTCGGCTCGGGATGACACACAGAAGAGGGTGATGACAAACCTGAAGAAGGTGATGACGCACCAGGAGTGGGCATGATCGACGAAATCGCCGAACGACTTCTGGCCGTTCCTCTTCGGGGGTGCCGACGGGTGGGGCTCCGAAGTATTTGGGACGCAGGCCGTCGAAGAGTGCCTGCTGCTGTCCGGTGAGGAAGCGCAGCTGCAGCCAGCGGAAGATGTAATCCATGATCGACTTGGCGAAGCCGATGTCGGGATTGTGGCTCCAGCCGCTGGGCTCGAAGCGGGTGTGGGCGAACTTCTCGCACAGCAGCTTGAGCGGCACGCCGTGCTGCAATCCGATGGAGACGGCGCAGGCGAAGCTGTCCATCAGGCCGCTGACGGTCGAGCCTTCCTTGGCCATGGTGATGAAGATCTCGCCGGGCATGCCGTCTTTGTAGAGGCCGACGGTGAGATAGCCTTCGTGGCCTCCGACGCTGAACTTGTGCGTGATGGAGAGGCGCTCCTCGGGCATGCGATGACGGTTGGCCTTGGGCGGCGCGGCCTGCTCGTCTTCGGGCTCAAGACTCCCACTCAAGCCGGGCTTGAGTGGGGCACCCGCACCCGTACCCGACATTTTGCGCGTCGCCTTTTTGCGACTTGGCGGTGGCCGAGCCCATGGAGCTGAGCGGCTGCGCCTTCTTCGATCCGTCGCGATAGATGGCGACCGCCTTCAGGCCGAGCTTCCAGGCCTGGATGTAGGCTTCGGAAATTTCTTCGACCGTCGCGTTCTCGGGCATGTTGATGGTCTTCGAGATTGCTCCCGAGATGAACGGCTGGGTGGCGGCCATCATGCGCAGGTGTCCAGTGTAATGAATGGTGCGCGTGCCCTTCGACGGCTTGAAGGAACAGTCGAAGACGGCGAGGTGCTCGTCTTTGATGGCGGGCGCGCCTTCGATGGTTCCGGTGGCGTCGATGTAGCTGACGATGGCGTTGGTCTGGTCGTTGGTGTATCCCAGCTTGAAGAGCGCGGCCGGGACGGTGTTGTTGACAATCTTGATCATGCCGCCGCCAACCAGCTTCTTATATTTCACGAGCGCCAGGTCGGGCTCGATGCCGGTGGTGTCGCAGTCCATCATGAAGCCGATGGTGCCGGTGGGCGCGAGCACGGTGACCTGCGCGTTGCGATATCCGAAGCGCTCGCCGTGCTTGAGGGCTTCGTCCCAGGTGGCCTTGCTGGCTTCGAGAAGCGACGCGGGAACGTTCGTCTTGTTGATGTTGTTGACCGACGCGCGGTGCATGCGGATGACGTCGAGGAACGGCTCTCTGTTCACATACCAACCCGGACATGCTCCTCCGGGGAACGTTTTGTTAGGGTAGGGGTCCTTCGACTCGTCGCTCCGCTCCTCGCTCAGGATGACAGCGGTGGTTGGAGTCGCCGGCGCGAGCGGCTGGCAGAGCTCGGCGATCTTCGACGACTGCAAGTACGCTTCGCCGCACATGATGGCGGTGACGCAGGCCGCGTAGTCGCGTCCGGCGTCGGAGTCGTAGGGCAGGCCCGCGGCCATGAGCAGCGCGCCCAGGTTGGCGTAGCCGAGTCCCAGGGGACGATAGTCGTGCGAGTTGCGCGAGATGGCTTCGGTCGGGTAGCCGCTGTTGTCGACCAGGATCTCCTGCGCGGTGATGACGATGGCGCAGGCGTGGCGATAAGCTTCAACGTCGAAGGTTCCGTTGGGCGCGAACTTCAGCAGGTTCAGCGACGCCAGGTTGCAGGCCGAGTCGTCGAGGAACATGTACTCGCTGCACGGATTCGAAGCGTTGATGCGCGCCGTGTTCTTCGAAGTGTGCCAGCGGTTGACCGTGGTGTCGTACTGCATTCCGGGATCACCGCAGTGCCAGGTGGCGTCGGAGATTTTGCGCAGCAGGTCGCGCGCCTTGAAGGTGTGAACCGGGCGACCGTCCTTCACCGACTTGGTCGAGAACTCGCCATCGCGGACGACTTCGTACATGAAGTCGTCGGTCACGCGCACCGAGTTGTTGGCGTTCTGAAAGAAGATGGACGAGTAGGCTTCCGAGTCGGGACCCGAGCCGTCGTAGCCGTGCTCGACCAGCGCCCACGCCTTGGCTTCTTCCTTCTGCTTGCACTCGATGAACTCGACCACGTCGGGATGGTCAACGTTGAGGATGACCATCTTGGCGGCACGGCGGGTCTTGCCTCCGGACTTGATGACGCCGGCAAAGGCGTCGAAGCCTTTCATGAAGCTCAGCGGGCCTGAGGCGGTGCCTCCTCCGGAGAGCGACTCGGTGGAGGAGCGCAGCGGCGACAGGTTGGTGCCGGTCCCCGATCCCCACTTGAAGAGCATGCCTTCGGTCTTGGCCAGCGTCAGGATAGAGTCAAGCGAATCGTTGACCGAGTTGATGAAGCAGGCCGAGCACTGCGGCTTGGTGTAGCCGACGGCGCTGAACTCAACCTTCTGCTCCGCGGCGTTCCAGTGCCAGTTCCGCGCGTCGGAGTTGGGCTCGATGCGATCGCAGCCCACGTTGAACCATACCGGCGAATTGAAGGCAGCCTTCTGCTGCAGCAACAGATGGGCGAGCTCGTCGTGGAAGATGGACGCGTCGTCGGGAGTGCGGAAGTATCCGCCGTTGACACCCCAGTCGCGAATGGTCTCGGCTACGCGCGACACCAGTTGGCGCACGCCGGTTTCGCGCTCGGGAGTGTCGAGCGTGCCGTGCAGGTATTTCGAGGCGACAATATTGGTCGCCGTCATCGACCAGTCCTTGGGGACCTCAACGTCCTTCTGCTCAAAGATCACGCCACCCTTGGCGTCGGTGATCTGGGCAAGGCGCAGCTCCCACTCGAGCTCGTCATAGGGCGAGACGCCGGCGGTGGAGAAGAAACGTTTGAAGGTGAGGCCGGGCGCTTTCTTCGTGGATGTTGTCGCGGAAGCGCTCGTGGTTTTTGTGGTTGTGGTTACGTCGGCCATGTCGAACTCCTGATCGATATGATTGCGTCGGGCTGAAGCCCTCTTTACACCTGTCGTCCCTACGGGACTCCGATCTCTATCTCGCAGCTACCCAGCGCTGAAGCGTTGGGCTAAGCTCTGTCGTCCCTACGGGACTTGATCATCCTTGTCGTCCCTCACCCCGCCCTAAAGGACGGGGCTTCCACCTTTCGTCCTTCGGACTGGGTCCACCGTGAGGTCTACAACCCGTCAAAACAAACCAATTTGTCACTCGACCACAAGAAAATCAAAAGCTAATTCGCGCAAAGCGGTGGGGGCTGCTTCGTCAGCCGGTTTTCTGGCCGGGAAGACAGCCCCCAGTCGTTGGTTCGGTCCGGTGTCACCGCGATTGTCTGAAGGAGCACGCGTGCGGAGTGCTCATCCAGTTCCGCCAGGCGCGAGTTCGCACCGGCGGAGTTGCCGGATTTGTAGGGAAACGTCGCCGGGAGTCACCCCTGGCTCCCGGCGACTAATACTTAGCTGACTTGGAAAGGAACGCCGAAAGCCATCTTCTTTATAGTTAGCTTTCAGTTCGCCGGCCTATATGAGGCCAGCTTGGTTACCAGTTGCCCATGACCTTGGCCGTGCCCGGGAGGAAGCGAGCCCAGCCAACCTAAGTCCCTAATTCACCGCTAGTTCCGGACGGCCTTTCGCAGAGGAGGAGCAAGCTGCCCGAAGCCTCCGGAACTCCCTGTGGAAGCGAACATTACTCCCACGTATTGTGGATGTCAAGAGGCTACTACCACATATTGTTATTTTACACCCATTCTTGGCATCTTGCCGGTTATCGTCGGCCAGGTTAACGCCATGTTTCGGCCACTCGACTCTCGGACAATAGACCCGCTTTCGCACGGGTTCAAGGCCCATGTAAGGTGCACTTGATGTGGAAGTCTGTGGATTCAGAGGAAAAGAAGGTTCGAATGGATCGCCGAAGCCTCGAGGGCTAAGGCTGCTTGGACAGAAAAAGGATCCGGCCTACGGAACACGTAGGCTGGAAGGCGTGTCTTTGGGCGAATCAACGGCACGGAACGCAGGCTATTTGTGGTTCTTGTTGGCTGCTTGCGCGGCTTGTTTCAGCTCCTGATTGGCCTGCTCAAGCAACTCCTTCGCCTTTTGTGCATGGCCATTCATGTCCCATTCGTTGGCCTCCTGAGCGGCCAGGACCTTCTGATAAGCCTGTTGCGAAAGTCGCTGTGCAGCCGCGAGATTTGGATGCCGGTTAGGATTGACGTTATCCACCGGCTTTTGCGCGATCGCCACTCCGCCTAACAACAATGCGACTGCCAGAAGAACCGCCACAAGAAGCTTGCTCATAGTTATCTCCTTCGTTATCGAAAATGTGTGGCCAGAAAATACATGAACTCTCATGGTGAGAAAAAGTTCCTGGAACCCGCGCATCGGGAAAGCTGCCGGTGCTAGTCAATGCAATAGGGCTTGTGATAATCCCGAAGGCCGACCTCGCCCGGCTTAATACCGCCCGCCGCAACAAATATCCGCAACCGAAAGTCGCCTGAGGATGACAAGCGCCCGCGCGTCCGTCTGGGGTGCGAATCGCTTCATCGGTTGCAATTTGTCGCAAGCGCACTGCAACAAAAAATCCGGCCTGCGATTGACGCCCATCACGGAACGCCGATAGCCCGAATATAGAAGTTACTTGCAAATGACTTGCAAGTAACTTGTTTGCCTTTTGCACTTCGTCCAACTCCCGAACCAGGCTACCCGAAGAGAGACATCCGACCATTGCCATGTGAGCGGCATCACAGCGCAGGCAGCGGGGCGGGCGGAAGATGAAATTGAAATTCATTTTCATATTGGCAGAACCGTAGCTCCGGTTTCCGAGAGTACGGCTTCCGCAAAGCAGGCTTACTAAATGTCGCAACCACGATTTCTCCGGTTTCTTACTATTTGAAAAGCAAATTGTCCCGGTGCTGGCCGCGGTCCTCCTGTTTTTCTCAATTCGACTGTTGGCGCAGGCAGAGGCCGGGATCTCCGGGATGGTAGTCGATCCCAGCGGAGCGGTGGTTCCGGGAACGGTATTAACTCTCAGCCAGGCAGACGTCGGCCAGCCGAATACGGTGACCAGCGGCGCCGATGGTTCCTATCAGTTTTCCGGCATCACCCCGGGCGACTACGTGCTGCAAGCCGACGCCCAGGGGTTTGGACACTTCGCCGAGCAGGTTACCGTCTCCGCGACCGCGCCGCTCAATTTCGATGTCCGACTGGAAGTGACGTCGGACAGCACCACGGTGGAAGTTGCAGCCGCCACCGCTCCGATCGATGTCACCTCGTCCCAGCTGGGAGAGACGATCGCCGGGAAGCAGATGCAAGAGGCTCCCCTGAACGGACGCAGCTTCACCGACCTGCTGGCCTTGCAGGCTGGAGTTGTGCCTGCCAGCTCACAGCAGCCGAATGCAGTACTGATGTCAGGCTGCACCAGCACGTCTCCGTCGGGCGACATCAATCCCGGAAACATGTCGGTCAGCGGTCAACGCGAAACCGCCAACGGCTTTGTCGTCAACGGGGCTGACGTGGAAGAGACATTCAACATGGGCACCTCGATTGTTCCCAACCTTGATGCTATCGATCAGTTCAAGGTCATCACCGGCAACTCCGAGGCGCAATACGGAAATTTCAACGGCGGCCAGGTGATCGTGCAGACCAAGTCCGGAACCAATCAACTGCATGGCAGCGCGTTCGACTTCCTGCGCAACACGGGGCTTGACGCACGCAATTATTTCGCCAGCACCCGCGCCGTCTACGATCAGAACCAGTTCGGCGGCACCTTCGGCGGACCCATCAAAAAAGACAAATTGTTCTTCTTCCTCGATTACCAGGGAACGCGACTGACGCAGGGCATCGACAGTGGCTTGATCAGCATTCCATCGCTCGCAGACCGTAGCGGCAACCTCTCGGATCTCACCAGCCAACTCACCGGACAGGTGAATGGCGCCGGCCTGGCTGAATCGTTATCGCAGAAGCTCGGTTACACGGTCACGCCCGGCGAGAACTACTACTCGCCCAACTGCATCAGTTCGGCGCAATGCGTCTTTCCGAATGCGACGATTCCGCAGAGTGCCTGGTCGCTGCCGGCGGCTAACCTGCTGAGCTACATCCCGTCACCGAATCGAGGCAGCAACCTATTCACCACCTCGGCTGAGAACCAGGCGCTGCGCGACGACAAAGGCGGCGCCAGGCTCGATGCAATCACGCGTTGGGGAAATCTCTCCGGCTACTACTTTGCTGACGACTACTATCTCGACAATCCCTACCCGACAGCGCAAGGCGGAGCCAATCTTCCCGGGTTCAACGCGCTCACCTATGGCCGCGCACAGTTGATGAGCTTTGGCTGGACTAAGGCATTCGGCTCGAGCGCAGTGAACGAATTTCATTTCAGCTATGCCCGAGATGCCAACATTGTGGGCAAGCCGCAGGGCGGTGTGGGGCCGTCGCTGGCTTCGCAAGGATTTGTGAATGCTTCGGGGCGGCCGTCAATCTATGCCTTGGCGCCGGAAATCGAAGGCGTCGAAAACGTCGTCTTCAACGACTTCACGATGGGAGTAGACACAACCGGTCTGACCGAGGTGAACAACACCTACCAGTGGACGGATGACTATTCCAAGAGCATGGGGAAGCACACGCTCCGCTTCGGCGGCGGTTACCACATCGATCAGATCAACATTGATCCCGACGCTATCTACAATGGGTCGTTCGCCTTTACCGGTTCAGCGACCGGATCGGATTTTGCGGACTTTCTTCTCGGGCTTCCCAGCACCTACTCGCAAGGCGACTCCAACAAGTTTTATCCGCGCAACAAATACGTCGGACTTTACGGTCAGGACAGTTGGCGCCTGAGGCCAAATCTCACGCTGAACTACGGCCTCCGCTGGGAGCTGCTGCCGGCGTGGAGGGAGAAGTACAACCAGATCCAAACGCTTTCGCTTGGTCAACAGTCGGTGGTCTATCCCGGTGCGCCGCAAGGATTGGTGTTTCCCGGCGATCCGGGCATTCCTGCCACGCTGGCTCCGACGAAGCATACCAACTTCGCACCTCGCATTGGACTCGCCTATTCGCCCAGCTTCAATGACGCCATTGGCCATAAACTCTTTGGCGCCGCCGGTACCACCGTCATCCGCGCGGGATATGGCATGTACTATACGGCGTTTGAAGGCCTCTCCGCAGGCATCATGAGCGCCAATCCGCCGTATGGTTACGACTACACCAGCCTGGCGCCGCCGACTTTTGCCGACCCATTCACGAACGCCGCAACTGGACAATCCATCGCGCAGCCGTTCCCGGTTGTCATCCAGAGCCACGGTGCTTCGACCAGCAATCCCAACTCTTCCGTTAACTGGAGCCAGTATCTGCCCATCACCGGTGTGCCGTCGTTCTATCACGGAAATGTTCCTCCCTATACGGAAAGCTACACGCTGAGCATTCAGCGCGAGATTGCAAAGAATACGGTGCTCAGTGCCGGCTATCTCGGCAGCCAATCTCATCATCAGTTGGTCCTGATTTCCGCCAATCCGGGCGATGCCGCCGCGTGCCTGGCGCTGAATGCCGAGGGTGCGACACCGCAGTGTGGTCCTTTCGGCGAAGGCGGTACCTACACCCTTCCCAACGGACAACAAGTCCAGGGCACGCGCGGCCCGTTCAGCTCGCAGTTTGACGCCGTCACTTATCAGAAGACCATCGGCAATGCGGACTACAACGCTCTACAGGTGAACCTGCGGCACCAGACTGGTGCGCTTCAGTTGATGGTGGGCTACACCTACAGCAAGTCGATGGACGATTCCTCGAGCCTGGCGGAGCCGGTCAATCCTATCGATCCGGAATTGAGCCGGGCGATCTCTGCCTTCGACATGAAGCACAACTTCGTTGCCAGTTATGCCTATCAATTGCCGCTCGCGCGACTAATGGGAGAAAAGAATCGCTGGACAGAGGGATGGACGTTTTCCGGAATTGCGCGCTTCGGCAGTGGCCTTCCAGTGACCCTCTATAACAATACCGACAGCTCGCTGCTCGGCACCATCCCGAATGGCATCAACAACAACGGTATCGATACGCTGCAAGTGGCCAGCGGCAATCTGGCGATCAATACCAATCCGCGCAACGGTCAGCCCGCGTTCAACACATCACTGTTCAGCATTCCGAGCCTGGGACAGATGGGCAATGTGCCGCGTCGGTTCTTCTACGGCCCCGGCATTGAAAATTTCGATATGGCGCTGGAGAAAGTAACTCAACTGACCGAATCCAAGTCGCTCGAGCTTCGCGCCGAGGCCTTCAACGTCTTCAACCATGCCCAGTTCTTCGGAGCGGCATCGGTGAATGGAAACATCAGCAGTGGCGCCTTTGGAACAGTGGTCAGCGCCGATGCGCCGCGCCAGGTGCAAGTGGCGATGAGATTTCGCTTTTAGCTCTACAGGTTCTCTTGAATGAAGCGCGGGCTCAGGTGAACGTCGACTTGCACCAGCGGCGAGTCGCCGGTTGCCTTGAAGCTGTGGATCTCGCCCGCCTTGATAACGAAGATGTCGCCTGCGCCGCCCTCGAAGGTTTGACCATTCACTGTCCATACTCCGCGGCCTTCGCGGATGAACTGGATCTCGTCGTAAGGATGCCGATGCGGCCCCGGTCCGGAACCCGGTTTTCCGTAGTACAGAAACACCGAAACATTCGTGTTGCCCTGCTCAGCTCCAATAAATTCGTACGAACTGCCCACGAAAGGCAGCTTCTCTTGCCGCACATGATGCATGGTTCATCCTCCCGGCTGAATTTGATGACCCAGGCTGGGGTTCGACTCCTGGGAAAGTACCGGCGTCGATGCAACACCGGTTGCGTCCCTCAGCAACTTACTCAGGACGAACAGTTTTGAATGAGGAATGGCCGTGGAGAAATCGAAGCGAAATCACTCTCTTCTTGCGCTTGCCGGATTTGGCGCCGCAGCCTTAGCCGCTGGATGGGTGGGCTCCCGATACAGCCCCAGGGACGCTCGCACGCAGCTCTGGTACCGAAGGCTGAAGAAGCCGAGTTTCAATCCCCCGCAGTACGTGTTTCCGGTGGTCTGGACCGCACTTTACGCGCTCATGGCCGCCTCCGGATGGCGAGTGTGGCGGACCGAAGATTCGCGGGAGCGTTCGCGCGCTCTATACCTGTGGGCAAGCCAGTTGGTTTCGAACGCGGCCTGGACAAAGATATTCTTCGGCGAGCACCGGCCTGTGCTGGCGCTGGCCGACGTAATAGGTCTGGAGAGCCAGATCGTGCGGTATATCGCGACGGTAAACAAGATCGATCGGCCGGCTGCTATGTACTTCGTTCCTTATGCCGGTTGGGTGGCGTTTGCGACGGTCTTGAACGCTGCGATCGCCAGGCTCAATCCCGACGCCCGCAAGAAGTACCCTCGACCGAGAGCTGCGTGAGCAATCGAGTGCGGTATCGGGCACTCTGAATTGTTCCCTTTGAACCAATTTGTTCAGCCAGCTTCTACTTGCTAATTGCTTTTCGGTGGGGTGTGCTTCAAGGGAAGCTTGGTGTACTTTGCCTTGTCCACCTCGATTACCAGGGTGACGCTGCCCGGCATATCGCGCATTGGAAAAGGAGCACCAATGTACTTGTGCGAGGTCTTGTCCATTCCTTCGAAGCTGGAGTCGTCGCGAAACTCGACCACGCGTCCGCGAATCTGCGCTTCTTCGTAGGGATCGTGGAAGTCGACGATCGAAAGACCAAGGCGAGGATCGCGTCGCAAGTTGCGTGCCTTCAGGCTGCCCTCACGGGTGCCGACCAGAATGCGGTCGCCCTCCAACTCGACCCACACAGGTGTGACATTCGGAGAGCCATCGGGCATCAACGTCGCAAGATGCGCGAAATTTGGGCGAGACAGCAGCGACTTCACTTCTGGCTGAAGGGGCATCGGTTCCTCCTGAGTCGCCATTGTGGACGGTTTGCATATTCGTGATGTTAAAGGTGCTTCGACGTCAGATCATCCGCGCCATCCGTTTTCTATTCGCCTTTCCTCTAGAATCGAGACGTGCTTTCCCAAGGCATCGAGTTCGCGCCCGCGCGTGACGCCGAGCTGTTTAATGCCGTTCCGGCGAGCTCGGCGGTGTTCCTGTTGCGCGGGGACCAAGGCTCCGAGCCTTACGTCAGCAAGACCTCAAACCTTCGCCGTCGCTTGCAGCGCTTGCTCGGCGCGAGCGAAGGTCGCAAGCTCAACCTGCGGGACCGCGTTCGCCGGGTCGAGTGGGCTCCCACAGGGTCAGACCTCGAAGCGTCGTTCCTGCTGTATAAGGTTTTGCGCCGCGAGTTTCCCGGCACTTACGAAAAGCGGCTTCGCCTGCGATTCGCGCCGCTGGTTAAGCTGATCCTGAACAATCCGTATCCTCGCGCAACCGTAACTACTCGCATCTCCGGCCTTAAAAGCAACTCGGAGTATTACGGTCCTTTTGCATCGCGGGTCGCGGCCGAGAAGTTCGCGAACGATTCGCTCGACCTCTTCAAAATGCGGCGTTGTGTCGATGATCTGCATCCCGACCCAGCTTTCCCCGGCTGCATCTACTCGGAGATGAAGATGTGCCTGGCGCCCTGTTTCAAGGGCTGCACCGACGAGGAGTATGCGACGGAAGTCGAGCGGGTACAGCAATACTTCGAAAGCCAAGGCAAATCGTTGATACGCGAGATCGAGCATATGCGGGACGAAGCGTCGGCGAATCTGGACTTCGAAGGCGCAGCGGCTCTGCACACGCGGCTGGAGAAGGTCAAAGCTACGAGGTCGCAGCTACCTGAAATTGTCCGACGGCTCGACGAACTCAATGGAGTGATGATTCAGCCCTCAGCCGAGCCGGAATCGGTTGCCTTGTTCAAGATTGAGGCGGGAATGATCTGCGAGCCTGTGTCCCTCAATGTGGGAGCTCAGGCGGAAGCGGAACATCTGCGTGCCAAGCCCCTCTCGATGGAGACTCGCATCGTCGAGGCACTAGCACAGGTAGCGCCGTGCAAACCGCATAGCGCGTTGGAATGGATGGAGCACCTGGCAATGCTCAAGCGCTGGTACTACCGCACATCGAAGACGGGCGAGCTATTCCTGTCTGACAACGTAGGAGAGCTGCCGATGCGACGGGTCGTGCGCGGGGTCTCGCGCGTGTTCAAGGGAGAAAAAGCTGCCGCGGATTTGAGCGAAACCGCCGGTGATTACTGGAAATTCCGCGCCGGCGAGGCGGGCATACGCTAGCGAGAGGCTCAAAACCACAGAGACACAGAGGCACGGGAGATTTTCTGATTTCTCATTCTCTGTGTCTCCGTGCCTCTGTGGTGAAAATGCCTATTCTCCCGCCACCGTCATGCCGTCGATCCGCAATGTAGGACATGCGACTGCGCTGCGAAACTCCAGGTCGCTGCCGATTTCGCTCACGTTGCACAGCATGTCTTTCAGATTGCCGGCAACAGTGATCTCTTCTACCGGGAAGGTGAGCTCGCCGTTCTCGATCCACAGCCCGGTGGCGCCGCGCGAAAAATCACCTGTGACGAGATTGACGCCGTGCCCCAGAAATTCCGTCACCAACAGGCCTTGCTTAATGTCAGCGATGATTTCCTGCAGGCTCCTGGCTCCCGGCTGCAAGAAGAAATTACCCGGGCCGATGCCGGGTGTGCCGGCCAGGCCTCGCGAAGCATTTCCTGTCGTCTTCAGGCCAAGTTTCTTCGCCGTGTAGGTATTGAGCAGGTACGACTTCAGCACCCCGTTCTCGATAACACTGGTACGGCGGCTGACGACACCTTCGCTGTCGAAGGGGCTCGTCCCGAACAGGCCGGGAATGGTTCCGTCATCGACGATGTTAATGTTTTCGCCGGCGATCTTCTCGTTCAGCTTGCCGGTGAGGAATGACGCGCCGCGATAAACCGAGTCGCCGTTGACCGCTTCGAAAATATGGCCAAGCAGTGCCGCTGCCACGGTGTTTTCGAAGACAATCGGTACCTTCGCCGTTTTGACTTTGCGCGCTCCCAAACGTCGCAACGTGCGTTTCGCGGCGATGGCACCAACTTCTTCGGGAGATTTCAATTTTTTTAACGAATGCGAAACCGAGTACCAGTAGTCGCGCTGCATGGGTGAGCCTTCGATCTGCGCAATCGGAACCGCAACTACCGAACAGTACGAGCGGCGATTGTCCCCGACGAAACCGAGCGAGTTCGCCAATACCTTGTATCCCACCGCCGCGTCGAACGAACCGCCATCGGAGTTCACGATGCGCGGGTCCACGCTCATGGCGGCCTTCTCCGCCCGGCGCGCATAGTCGATGCGATCTTCCGATGAGAGCGAGTACACATCGTCGTGGTACAGGCCCAGATCACCGTCGAGCTTTCCCAGTTCAGCCGGATCGGGCAATCCCGCCATAGGGTCTGCGGTGGTGACTCGCGCCAGCGCGACGGCCGATTCCACCATCTTCTTTAAGCCTTCAGAAGTGAGATCGCTGGAATACGTGCTGGCCGAACTCTGTCCGACAAAGACGCGAACTCCCACAGCCTTCGACCCGGCTTCCTTCAGCGTTTCCACTTGGCCCAAACGGACGGTGGTGGAGAATTCGCTGCCCTCTGTGGCAACGGCTTCGGCGGCGCTGGCACCTTGTTGCATTGCCAGACGAACGGCCTCGGCTGCAACTTCTTTGAGGTCGACGGAGGTTTGAACGTTCCCTGTATCAAGTGACGTCGTGCTAGTGCTCATTTTTTGGCTCTTTATTAGATACTCGTTATATGTCTTACAACGTATGAGTTTGGCGATCCTGACCGTAGTCCCACGCTGTGGGATAGTTCCTGGCCCGGCTGGCTTGTCCTACCCTGTGGAAGCTTTGTGGAAATCGTCAAGTGGGACATCCCACAACGGGTATGTCTTACAGTAAGCCTCGGGGAATCAACAACTCACGCGATTATTGCGGCATTGTGAATCCGATCACAATCTGTGGATTACTTCCGCGAAGACTAAGGCCGCTCAGTTGCCGGTTCCACCCACCGTCAGGCGATCAATCTTTAATGTGGGAATACCCACTCCCACAGGGACGGACTGCCCATCTTTGCCGCAGGTGCCAACCCCCTCATCGAGTTTCAGATCGTTGCCGACCATCGAAACTTTAGTCAGCACATCCGGCCCGTTACCAATTAAGGTTGCGTTCTTGAGCGGCGCCGTGACCTTGCCGTCTTCAATCAGGTAAGCCTCGGAGGCGGAGAACACAAACTTGCCGTTGGTGATGTCAACCTGCCCGCCCCCGAAGTTCACCGCATACACGCCGTACTTCACGGAACGAATGATGTCTTCCGGCGAGTCCTGTCCGGCAAGCATGTAAGTGTTCGTCATGCGCGGCATGGGAATGTGCTGGTAGCTCTCGCGACGCCCGTTGCCGGTGTTCGGGAGGTTCATCAGCCGCGACGACAACTTGTCTGTCAGATAGCCCTTGAGAATACCTTTCTCGATCAGCACCGTGCTGTCGGTGCGATTGCCTTCGTCGTCGACATTGAGCGATCCCCGCCTCCCGGGCATAGTGCCATTGTCGATAACGGTGCATTTGTCGCTGGCGACGCGACGTCCCATCATGTCAGAGAAGGCCGACGTCTTCTTGCGATTGAAGTCAGCTTCAAGGCCGTGCCCGATGGCTTCGTGCAGCAGGACCCCTGGCCACCCGGGGCCGAGCACCACTTCCATCTCGCCTGCCGGAGCATTACGCGCGTCGAGTTGAACGATGGCCTCGCGGGCTGCTTCAAGTGCGAAGTGCTCCGGTGTCTTCTCCGTCTGGAAGAACTCGATGCCGACGCGCCCTCCGCCGCCCGCGGTCCCGCGCGCGGAACCCTGGTCGGTTTTCGCGATACAGAACACGCTCATGCGCGCCATGGGTTGTGAGTCCTCGGCGAAGCTGCCATCCGATCCGATAACCAGGATGCGCCGCAGCTCGTCGGCATAGCCCACGCGCACTTCGTGGATGCGAGGGTCGTAGCCACGGGCTGCCTTGTCGGCGCGCTGCACCAGTTCGACCTTGGCCAGGACTTCGGCTTCCACCGAGGGTAACGGTACGGGATATAAGTTGTGTGCCGGCTTGTCAGTCAGCCCCACTACAGGCTGCTTCGCCGGGCCACTGGCGATGAGGGCCGCCGTTCGCGCCGCATGCATAATACGCGCGGCGGAGAGGTCATCGGTGTAGGCGTACCCGGTGCGGTCGCCCGAAAGAACGCGCACCCCGCAGCCGACCGAGATGCCCTGGCTGGCCGACTTCACCATGCTCTCGTCGAGCGAAACCGAGGTCGAGGTCTGATATTCGAAGTAGAGGTCGGCGTAGTCGCCACCGGCCGAAAGCGCCGCTCCGAGGTAGCGCTCGATGTCAGCCTGCGCCAGCCCGTAGCGGTCAAAGAAAAACCTGTTGTCCATGGTCACACCTATTGGATGTTTGCGAGGCCACGCCGGACGCGCCGCGTCCCAAGAAGAAAAGGCAAGCCGCGGATTTACACGGATGAACACGGATCCGGAATTTGAAAATCAAGAACAAGATCGGTGTAGATCCGTGAAAATCCGTGGCTCCAGCTCCTGGTTCGTACGAGCCTGTTTGTACCCAGGCCGGATACCATGTTTGATTATCACACAGGCTTGTGCGGCACATTGCAGCACGAGCGAACGCCACTTGGCTAGGCTTGGCTAACTGGATATGCCGACCTCCTCCCTTACCGCCGAGGCGTTCGCCCGCGCGTTGGAAGCCTTTCTGCTCGAAGCACCCCATGCCGTGTTGATCGAAAACGGCGATGTGCTGTTCGACTTTAGCAATGCGCGGTATTCGGTCTCCGGCGAGGGCAAATGTGTTCTGCATGTTTGGTCGGAAGAGCGCAACATCGTACGCCGCGTGCTCGATTTCGAAACCGAGACCGCGCATGCTTCGCTTGTCGGCTCTTCGCTTCGGGCAGTCGAAACCCGAGACCCTCGAAATCATGGCCGACGCAGGACACCACAGTGCCACTGCGCAACGAGCCGCTCGCGTCCAGTATCAGAAGCTGCTGGTTCGTTTGCTTGAGCGCGAGTACCCGGGCACAAAGATTGAGTCTGTCAGTGCCAAGGCGGATTTGGAACATTCGTTCAGCCCGGTTTACACCCGGGCAGTCGTTCGCCATGGGCAGGCGGCGTTTGCTGTTCTCGGCGTGAATGGTGAAGAAAGCCAGGCGTCAATCGATGCGGCGCTCACCTTCGGAATTCTCTGGCTTGACTATCAGCGCCAGCGCGCCGACAGGTACCACATTGAGGGACTCAAGCTTTTTGTTCCGCACGGACGAGGCGAGATCGTCAGCCAGCGTATGGCCCACCTCGATCAGAACGCCGTCAAGTGGCAGCTATACCAGGTGGGAGAGCGAGCTGAAAGCTGCGAGGAGCTCGACTTCCGCGATCACGGGAACCTGGCAACGCGGCTGGTTCGCGCCGTCGATCCGCATGCTACTCGCGACCGCTTCGCTGCATCCATCGCGCGGATTCATGAGCTTGTGCCCTATGCGGATGTGAGCATTGCATCGTCATCGGAAATCGTGTTCCGGCTGTACGGGTTGGAGTTCGCGCGCGCGCGACTGGCGCCGGTCGCGGGATCGTTTCGCAATAGTGAAACCATTGTATTTGGCATGGGTCCTGCAGAGTACACACTCGACGACTCCAGCGAAGAGTTGTTTAACAAGTTGATTGAACGGCTCAGCACCAGCCGCCACCCTGCCGGCGCGCACGGCGATCCCCTCTATCGCCTCTGCCCGGAGCGCTGGCTGGAATCGCTCATCACGCGCGACGTGCGCTCGGTCGATGAGCGCCTGAATCCGAAACACGTCTACTCACAGGTACCCGCCTTTACCGCTTCCGATCGCGCCATGCTCGATGTGCTGAGCGTGACCATCGATGGCCGCCTCGCCATCCTTGAGCTGAAGGCGGATGACGACCTTCACCTTGCGATTCAAGGCCTGGACTACTGGGCCCGCGTGCGCTGGCATCAGCAGAACGGCGGCTTCGCGCGCAACGGCTATTTCAGCGGATGTGAGATGTCGGACGCACCGCCCCTGCTCTACCTGGTCACGCCTGTTCTGCGCACACACCCGGCAACCAGCGTTCTGCTGAAATACCTGTCACCGCAGATCGAATGGCAGCTCGTGCAACTCGACGAGCACTGGCGGGCGGGTGTGCGGGTGGTGAACCGGAGGCGAGGAAAAGGCTTTCAACCGCGGATTAACGCGGATCTCGCGGATTCTTAAGAGCGCAGGAAGGGAACAAAACTAGTGTTGTTACTAAAACACTCAGAAATAACCGAGCCGATCATCGGCGCGTTTTACGAGGTTTATAACGAGCTGGGTCACGGGTTTCTAGAGTCGGTATACCGCGAGGCGATGGTGATCGCGTTACAGACAAAAGGGCTCCAGGTTGACCGCGAGAAGGCAGTGACAGTGCAATTTAGGAATCAGACCGTCGGGGCATTTCGCGCTGACCTGATTGTCAACACGGTTGTGATTGTCGAACTGAAGTGTGCGCGCGTGCTCGATATGAGACACGAGGCACAATTGCTGAACTACCTCAAGGCCACCGGTTTCGAAGTCGGCTTACTTCTGAATTTCGGAGCACGTCCAACGTTCAAGAGATTAGTCTTCGAGACGGCCCGTTCGTCCTTTGCTCCCACTGAACGCAGACAACGAGGACGTTTCCGTCTGGAAGAGCACTAAGTAATCCGCGTAATCCGCGCAAATCTGCGGCTCCGCTGTAACTTCTTGCTTACGCGGCGATGCGTTGGTCTGGCGGTTCCCCCACAGGTTCTTTTGCGCTGCCCTCCAGCGCCCGAGTGTGTTGCCATCGTATCCAGAGAATGCGCAATGTAGCCGCCACGGGGATGGACAGATACACGCCGATGACGCCGCCGATTTCGTTGCCCATCAGGACGGCGATGATCGCTGCCATGGGATGCAATTCAACCTTGTGGCCCATCACCCGCGGCGAGATCAGATAATCCTGCACCAGCCGCCATAGCCCGAGAAACACAGCAATCCAAACCAGATGAGGGAAGGCGTCGAGAAAACCCACTCCCAGCACCAGCGCAGCTGCGACCAGCGGCCCCACCACGGGGATAAATTCCAGAAAGCCTGCAGTGACCCCCAATGCCAGACCGTAAGGCAGGTGCATCAGCCAAAAAAAGCTGCTCAGGACCAGGGTAGCCGCGCCCGCGAGTATCAGTTGCGCTCCGATGAAAGAGGCGAGCATCTCGTCCAGGTCCCTGGCCACATCACGCAGGAAGCGCCGCTGCTTACGTCGATTGAGAATGTGAATTGCGCCCTCGGCGAGATTGCGACCGTCTTTGAGAAAGAATATGGCGAGTATGGGAACCAGCAAAACCCAGATGGCGTGTTGGAGCGAGCCCGCAATGCTGGCGCCGATACGGCTGGTGAAACTCTCGATGGTATCGCGATGGCTGGCGATGAATTGCTCAATATGCAGTTGCGTGTCATAGCTCCAGCCGTGCCGGCTGCCGAGCTGCCAGACGATTTTGCCGCTGGCAACGCGATCGAGCAGGCTGGGAATCGACTCGATCAACTGCCGCATGTCGTCGGCGATGCGGGGACCGAAGATGAACAGCAGCAGGGTCAGAACGCCGCCGCAGATGACATACGTTTCCAGAATCGCCAGGCCGCGCGAGTTGCGTCCGATAGGCGAGCGCTCGATGCGAAGTACGATGGGCTCAAGCAGGTAGGCGAAAAAGACCGAGAAGAGCACCAGTATGAGTGTGCTTCGTACTTCGTAGACGAACCACGCGGCCACAACGAAGACAAGCACCGTCGTCAGCGCACGCGCCGTTCGGCTATCGAAAATCGACATCTATTCTGTCGGATGTGAGCGGCGCGATAGCGGTTGTAGGTTCGTGCCCTCCTAGCCCGCATCGAGTTTCGCGAGTATAGGAGTCCTTCGACTTCGCTCTTCGACTTCGGCGAGTCGCTCCGCTCAGGCTGGCAGTAGCTGGAAGTGCTACCGCCTTCGGCTCACGGCCGGGGCAGGAGGTTTGCCGCTGTAGTCCTTGGGATAGACGACGACATACCTTTGCAGCGCTTCCCCCGCGCTCTCGGTGCGCAGGTCAGTGGCATTTCGCAATGCGATATGAACGATGCGGCGCTCGCGTGAAGCCATGGGCGCGAAAGCATAAGGTATGCCGGTGCGGCGCACCTGTTCGGCGGCGACTTCCGAGGCCATGCGCAGCTCCTTCTTGCGAGCGGTGCGGAAGTTTTGACAGTCGAACAGCACCAGGTCGTGCTCGTCGGTGGAAAGCCGCAGCATCTCGAGCGCGACCTGCTCGAAGGCGCGCAGCAGTTCGGCGCCGCGCTCCAGGAGCAACGGGCTGTCCGCTCCGCTGAGGTCGACCAGGATGACGGGATTCTCGGAATCGTGAGGATCGACAGCCGGCGGGTCGACGATGATCTTGTACTTCAGGCGAAAATCGCCGTGTTTAATGATCCCGTTCAGCAGTTCACTGATCTTGCGAGCAGCAGCGACTTTGTCCTGAATTGGCATATGTTCGCTCACTTAGCGCTCTTGCGGGCGCGCTTCTCCATCTCGGCGCGCATCTCCTTGCCCAGCCCGGTACGGTTCATGACTGACTGCTGAAGGATGGCGATTGCGTTGCCCATCGTCCAGTACAGGCTCAAGCCCGACGGCAACGACCAACTAAAAAAGCCGAGCATGGCGGGCATCATGAAGGTCATCATGCGTTGCTGTGCTGGATCCATGCCAGCGCTGGGCGTCAGCTTCTGCATCCAGAACGTGCTCACCACAATGAGCACCGGCAAGATGTAAAGCTTGTCCGGAGACGACAAATCGTGGATCCAGAAGAACTGTGCGTGCCTGAGCTCGATGGCATTCCCCAGCATGGAGTAAAACGCCCACAGGAACGGCAACTGGATCAGCAGCGGTAAGCAGCCGCCGGCAGGATTGACGCCTTCCTTCTTGTAGAGCTCATTGATCTCGGCGTTCATCTCAGCGCGCTTCGGATCGCGCATCGGGATGTTTTTGTACTTCGCCTGGATGGCCTTCATCTGCGGCTGCAGTCTTTGCATCTTCAGCGCAGATTTCTGGCTGGTGATGCGCAGCGGCAGCAACGCGATGTTGATGATGACGGTCAGGATGATGATCGACCATCCCCAGTTCTGGATCCAGTGGTTATAGGTCCACTTCAGCCACTGGAACAGCGGGCGGGCGAAAAAGCTGAAATAGCCGAAGTCCACTACGTGGCGCAGGTCGGGGCCGCCAGCTTGGCCGTCATCGAGACGCGCCTGCACCGACTCGAGAACGTCGACCGCCTTGGGCCCGACGAACATCCGTTCCCGGGTGACGCCCGCGGTATTGCCAACGGCCGCGCCCAACACCTGGTAGGTGTCCACCTTCTCGGTATCGGGGTGGGCCGGATCCTTCGGCACCTTGATGTCGTGGTGCAAACTCACCAGCGTGGCACTGCGTGGCTGGTCAGGCAGGAAAATCGCGGCAAAATACTGGTCTTGTACGCCGGCCCAGCTCAAAGGTCCGGGGACGGTGTTGCCTCCGCTGACCTTCTTGGCTTCCAGCCGTGTGACCTTGCCTTCAGCCTCGTACTCCACGCGCGAGGAGGCGTACGACGGACCGGTCGACTGATCTCCAAACGCAGCGGGCCAGGTGGGAAGCGCCTCTACGGGTTTGCCGTTCTGAGTTACGGCGACCTCTACGTGCAAGACGTAGCTGTCGTCGAAGCTGAAGGTCTTGCGAACGGTAAGCCCGCCGTCCGAGTATTCGTAGGTCAGCTCACCGGGAGCGGTAATAGTCGGCTCGCCGTTGCTTACGTATAACGCGGAGTTCAGTTCGTCCCGCAGCTTGTCATCGTAGGTATAGAGGGCGAGAGGCAGACCGTATTGCACAGCCGCCGAGTTGACGAGATCCAAGGGCTGACCCTTCTCGTCCTTGAACTTCTTCAGCACCCACGACTTGGCTTGCGCGCCTTTGTTGGTGAAGACGATGCGATAGAGATTGTTCTCGACGACGGTTTCGACTTCACCGGCGGCCGCTTTGCGCTCTGCCGATGTGGCGCGGACTTTAGAAGCTTTCTGTGTTTCTGGAGTTTGCTCGGGCGGCGCGGCAGCAGCCGTCGCAGGCGCAGGACTCTGCTCTGTGGCAGTGGTCGAGAGCGGCGTAGGCGGCGCATTCTTCGCCTTGTTCTTGATGAGCACGAACTGCCCGACCAAGATCAGGGCAAAGGTGACCACCAGAACCAGCGTCATGCGGCTTTGTCCGCCGCCGCCGCTGCCGGACTCCTGTTGTGGATTGTGATACTCGGGCAAGTTGGGTCCGTTCGTCTGCTATCTAAATCTGTGTTTCGTTGTCATCCTGAGCGGAGCGATTCGCCGCCGGCGAAGAGCGTAGTCGAAGGACCCCTATACAGAGGAAAATCCATTCTGGCGATAGCGGTCCCTCGACTCGTCGCTACGCTCCTCACTCAGGATGACAGCGGTACTTGAACTCGGTTGAATTTCCCAGAACTCTTGCGGAACCGGGTCGTGTCCACCGCGACAAAACGGATGGCAGCGCAACACGCGCCAGGCGGCCAACAGGCTGCCACGCAGCGCGCCATGCCGCTCCACCGCCTCCATCGCGTACTCCGAGCAGGTGGGCACAAAGCGGCAGGCGGCAGGCAGCGCCGGAGATATCCAGCGCTTGTAGACGGACAACATCGTTTGCAAGGTCCGCTTCACGATTCCTGAGCCTTCGCCTCCCGCGCCCGCTGCATGGCCAATTTCAAGCCGCGTTCGACCTCGGCGCGCAATTCGCCGAACGATAACTGCAAAACCGACTTCCGGGGATTGAACACCACGTCGATCGCGGCGTTCTCCATCGGCCACCATGCGCGAACCGCTTCCCGCATCCGGCGCTTGATGCGATTGCGCTCGACCGCGTTCCCCAAAACCTTCCCCACCGTGAGACCTATTCGCAGCGAGCCAGACTCATCTGCATCGCGAACCCCTCGGCGAAGGAAGAAAACCGTCATGTTCCCGGTGAACTGCCGGCGCCCCTGCTGATACACCTGCTGAAAGTCAGCATGACGCAACAGGCGTTTCGTTTTCGGGAATTTACGGCCGGCTTCGGTCAATCAACTTCCGCCGCCTGGGGATTACCGGGAACTCCCCAGCGTTTGCGGCTCCATGATTTACTTTTCCAGCAATGACGCTGTTCGCCGCCAGCTTACTCGCGGTAACCAGCTTTAACGGCGATGCGTTTGCGTCCTTTAGCACGCCGGCGGGACAACACCGCGCGGCCGCTCTTGGTCTTCATACGAGAACGAAATCCGTGCGTCTTTGAGCGGCGACGACGGTTGGGTTGGAATGTGCGCTTCGGCATTCGTGAACTGCGCTCCTCACTCGGGCAAGATGTCTAGGGGCAAACCAAAAGTATACAGGGCAGCGCAGCTTAGCGGCAACTTCTGGGTATTCGCCGTTCGCTTTTCGCTCTTCGCCTTTGGCTGGAGAGGTCGAACCGTTGTCGCTGTAGCACCCACGCTTCGGGGAAGATTCAAACTGCTTCAGGGTGATGCGGCACGCCTCGGGTGGAAGCACCACGCTTCAGCGTGGTGAACCGAGCGGTCGTTCCAACTCCCGGCTTCAGCCGCGGAGAAACCCGGCTACCGAACTGCCAAGGCTAAGCCACTTTTTGGACCTCTTCTTCGACCACACTGAAGTGTGGCGCTTCCACCCGGGATCATCGGCGCAATAATTCCTTAGCTCCGGTCGAGCCTTGCTCCTCTTTTGCTTCGCTGCACTCTCAGTGCACAGCCGGGCGAAAAGCAAACGGCGTAAATCGATGTGACTTCGCAAGGGCGGAGTAACACTGTCACGTGACTGCACATCGCGCGCGGCACTCACGATGCGTTCTAAAAAAATTTTTCGTGCAGTAACTTTCCCGAAATCAATCGTCTCTCGCAGCACTGCATCCCCGTCGGTGCATACCACCTATTGCGCACTTTTTTTTTCGTGCTAGTATCCCATGCAGCCACAGACACCCAACAAGCACTTAACTGAGTGCGCGCTGCACATCTGGCAGCCCCCCTGGTGGCTGGTCTTTTCATTTCCTGAAGATGTGTGACGGAACTACACGCTGTGGCTTCGTGTTTTCGGCGCCCCACTGAATTTTATTTCGATCAGGAAGAGGCACGATTTGCCTCGGAATTTTGCTGCTATGGCTTCTATTATTGGAACGTTGGCCGCCAATCCGTGGGTGCGTGTGCTTGACGCACTGGAAAAAAAAGTAACCCGCAGCTCCTACGAAACCTGGCTCAAGCCAACTCGCTTCAGTCACTCGCAGGGCCCTACCTTGTTTGTGCGCGTTCCGAATCCCGACTTCTGCCACATCGGCGAGAAGTGGGGAGACCTGATCAGCGAAGCGATCGACGATCTGGGCCTGGAATACCAGGACGTCGAATTTGTTACCGATCAGGAGAAGCAGAACGCTGCACAGCAGAAGACGCGAGCCGAGGGCGTAGCTGACGAGGAAGTGCCCGAGGCTGCCGCCCCCGGCGGCATAATTCGGCAGCAGCGCTTCGACTGGGATGGAGCAGCACAATTGAATCCCAAATATACGTTCGACGGATTCGTTATCGGCGCCGGAAACCAGTTTGCTCATGCCGCTTCGCGCGCCGTCGCAGAACGTCCTTCCAAAGCGTATAACCCGCTGTTCCTGTACGGCGGGGTCGGGATGGGCAAGACCCACCTCATGCAGGCGATAGGCCACGAGGTCAAGAAGCAAAATCCCGACATGGCCATCTGCTATGTGTCGAGCGAAAAGTTCACCAACGAGATGATCAATGCGCTGCGGTACAACCGGATGACCGGCTTCCGTGAAAAATACCGCACTATGGATGTCCTGCTGATCGATGACATCCAGTTCCTGATTCACAAGGAGCGCACCCAGGAGGAGTTCTTCCACACCTTCAACGCGCTGCACGAAAACCTGAAACAGATCGTCATCGCCAGCGACCGGCCGCCGAAGGAGTTGGCAGAAATTGAGGACCGTCTTCGCAGCCGCTTCGAGTGGGGTCTGATCGCCGATATCCAGCCGCCTGACCTCGAAACCAAAGTAGCGATCCTTCAGAAGAAGGCTGAAACGGAGCGGGTCCATATCCCTACTGACGTGGCGCTCTACATTGCGTCCAATATCCGCAGCAACGTGCGTGAACTCGAAGGCGCGTTGATCCGGCTCACCGCGTATTTCTCCCTGACCGGCGGCGAGTTGAACCTGCAGACCGCGCAGGAAGTGCTCAAGAACATCATCGATTCGCAGGCCAGGAAAATCACCATCGACTCGATTCAGAAAATTGTTTCTGAGCAGTTCGGCCTGCGCCCGGCGGAGATCAAGGCCAAGAACAATTCGCGCGCTATTGTGTATCCGCGGCAGATTGCGATGTACCTGGCCAAGCATCTGACCGATGCCTCGCTGCCGGAGATCGGACGCCAGTTCGGCGGCAAGCATCACACAACGGTGCTGCACTCGGTGGACAAAATCGAAGAGGTCCGCAAGACCGATAAAGATTTGAACAGGCTGCTGAACAAACTCACAGAAACTTTGGGCGCATAAAACCGGGCTTCGGCCCGGTTTTTCAGTTTAGGGCGACGTTTTCCTTCGGTCGCTCTGTGGATGGATTGTGGATGGCGCTGAACATCTTGACCGAATCTGCTGCGTGGACCCGTTCACCACAGAAGGACCCGGTTTCCCAAGGCGCTTCTGCGCTGGTCCATAAGCGCATTGGCCCTTGATTCATGCGGTTTGTGCACGATTTTCCACTTTTTCAGAGTGCCTACGGTTACTACTGTTTTATTAGATTCTTATTTGATATAAGGAAAGTCGTAGTCGCAGAGTTGAGCGCCGCTTGAGCCGCCTAAGATACCTGCCGCAATCAGCCGCTCACAAGCCGCGACTTCCTAAAGGTGAAAAACGATGGCTGCCGAAGCTACGGGAGCGATGCAGGGAACGGCGATGGAAATCAGTGTTAGCAAGTTCGAATTGCTGCGAGAACTGACGGCCACTCAGGGTGTGGTCGAGCGTAAGACCACGATTCCGATCCTGTCGAACTTTTTGTTCGAGGCGGCCGACAATCGGCTGACTATCACTGCGACCGACCTGGATCTCAGCCTGCGCACCTCCTGCGCGGCCAAGGTGAAGAAGGAAGGCGCCTGCACCATCCCGGCGCGCAAACTGTACGACTACGTCAAACTGCTGCCCGATGGCGACATCTCCATCAAGCTGCTGGAGAACCACTGGGTCAACATCCGCTCCGGCCGCTCGAACACCAAGATGGTCGGCATGGCGCGCGCGAATTTCCCTGGGCTGCCAGCGTTTCCGTCTGCTGGTGTAGTGAAGGTTCCAGCGCAGACATTGCGCAGCATGATCGGCCGGACCATCTTTGCGATTTCCAACGAAGAGTCGCGTTACACCCTGAACGGCGGCCTGATGGTGCTGAAGCCGGAGTCGATCACCCTGGTAGCGACCGACGGCCACCGCTTGGCGCACATCGAGAAGACCGGCGAGCAGTTCGATGTAAGCGGTGAGAACAAGACGCTGATTCCCAAGAAAGCAATGAGCGAGCTGTATTCGCTGCTGTCCGCCAAGGCGGATGAAGTGGATTTCATCGACTTCGCCAAGGACGAGTCGACGCTGTTCTTCCGCATCGGAGAGCGGCTGCTGACTTCACGCCAGTTGACCGGGCAATTCCCCAACTACGAAGCCGTGCTGCCGAAGGAAAATACCAAGTCCATCGTTGTGCATGGAGCCGATCTGAGCACCGCATTGCAGCGCGTGGCCCAGTTTGCCGACGAGCGCTCGCGGGCCATCCGCCTGAAGCTCGACAAGAACGAGATCAAGATCTCCTCCTCTTCCACCGATGCCGGCGAGTCGGAAGATTCCATCGAAATAGCCTATACGGCCGATCCCATGACCATCGGCTTCAACTCTGAATACCTGATCGATTTCCTGAAAGCCTCAAGCGCAGGCGATGTGCGGCTGGAGTTCAAGGACGCCCAGTCCGCCGGCCAGATGCGCCCCGACGACGGCGCCGACGACGGCTTCAAGTACCGCTACGTCGTGATGCCGATGAGGATTTGAGGAACAGAGCACAGTGATACTGAGCAACGTGGGTATTCAGGATGCGATTAGGAGAGGTCTGTTGGAGATTTCTCCTGAGCCACGCGATGATCAATACACCACTTCGGCGGTGGACCTCTACCTAGGAGGTCAGTTCAAGTATTGGGATTGGAAGCGGCTTTCCATACCGGGTGCCAAGACAACGCTCAGTCTTGCTGACCAGAAGTTCAATCTGACAGCCAACGCTCACTTACTCGACTACCCCGCTGAGAATGACGGTTCGTACATCCTGCCCCCATACACACCAGGCATTTATCCGGTGCTTGCTATGACGAGAGAAAGGGTTCATCTCAAAATCGAATCCTGCTGTGCGGCTCGTGTTGAGGGAAGAAGTTCGTTAGCCCGATTGGGGCTGATCGTGCACCTGACGGCACCGATCATTCATTCCGGCTTCAATGCCCCTATAACTCTGGAGATGATCAATCACGGACCATTCTACTTGCAGCTACATCCTGGAAAGACCCCGATATGTCAATTGATCGTTGAGCGACTTGAAAGCGAACCGGTCGGAGATATACGTACTGCGTTTCAAAATCAGAAATCGCCCGCAGGGTAGTTCGAACTAGGGGGTTGCGAGAGCTGCCATTGGGACCCAATTTCTAAGGCCTCCGACTACTGGCTCACCTGACAGTTCGATAAGCGCCTTATCCCCGCTTTCATGCAGCAGGAAAGCCAAAACTTTTCCAGCTACTTCTTTGTTGGGCTCTGGAAGCTCATCAACTCTGACGTTGTCACGTTGAACGAAAGCTGACGTGTCTCCAACACTCACGTACAACTCGTTTTCCCAAAAACCTCTTGAAACGCGACAGAAAACGTAGATTTGTTTTGGCATCTTCAAGTTCTCAGGCGAAAATTCGAACGGTTGAACAACGAATATAACTCAATGACTGTTCACCCGACAGAACAATATTATCTGCTCCGACTTGATCAACAGAATCTGAATCTTGCACATTGAGTCCTTTCAATTAATCAAGAACCGTAATCAAACTCATCCATTCGGCCGCACGAACTTCGTTTTGCTTGTGGTCTTGAGCTTGAAGACGTCGCCGTTGATCTTCTTGTTGAGTTGGATGTTGCTGTACATTGCCAGGCGATAGTCGCCCGAGGGCTCCTGGAACTTCTGCTGCACGCTGACGCCGCGCGCCGGATCGATCCAGAGCGTGATCAGCGCAAACATGTTGCGGACCTTCTGCGACTTGGGCGTAAGCTCCAGCCTGCCGGCGTTGACGCCCTGCACCTGCTCCATGCCGCCGTACTTTACGTCGAACTGCTGTTGCAAGTCGTGTCCGCTGCCGCCGAAGCCCAGCACCAGGAAGGTCTCGAAATCCGCCTTGTTCTTGCCAGCGTTGTATTCAGTGACCTGCTCGGCGGCGGGAATGTACACGCTCACCATGCCGCCGCTGAAGACAACGTACTTCTTGTCAGGCGAGGTGATATCGGCGGCCATCTGCACATCGCTGCTGCCCTGGCGGCGGAAGTACATAGTGCCCTTCTGGGTGTCGTGCTCGTCCACGACTTTTTGATATTGGTCCCAGACAAAATCGGTTTGCGCCGAACGAAATTTGGCGGCCGCCTGATCCATCGAATTCAGGATGGCTTCGAGACTCTGCGCGTGCGCTGCAACGGCCAGCACAAGGACGAGCGATGACGAGGGAAAGCTTGCTTTTCATGATTATTGCTTTTGTAGTTAACACAGCCACGGGGCCGAGGTTGCTGCGACCCGGACGGGGCCCGTCAACGATGCGCCCACACTTGATAAGCGATGATCTTATGCTTGCTATCGCGCACCGCCACGTAACGGTCGATGGTGATCTCGCCGGAGATCGGTTCCAGCACCCGTAATAGCGACTCACGAATTTCGCTGTCGCTGTTCCCGTTCACGGCGTCGGCATCGACCTTGTAGAGAAATCCGTTTCCATCGGGCCGGACGACGGTTTCGGTTTGATGCGGCGCCCGCACGGTCGGTTTGTCACCGAAGTTGATGGCCAGAGGCGCGAGAAAGATGAATGCCAGGATCAGCGTGACCATCACGTCGTAGTGCACGCTGCCGCGCGGGTAGGTCCACCAAAAATAACCGCCCAGAACTCGGCGAAGTTTGTTCATCGCTGTGTTTAGTGTAAAAAGCGGCGGGAAGAAGCGCAATAAAATGCGGAGCAAGATCGGTAGGGTGTCGCTTCCACCGGCTCGCAAGGCGAACCCGCTATCGGAACTGTGGACCTGCACGTTGGCCCGCGCTTCAGTATGATTCGTATCGGCGTGGAAGCTCCGCAAATTGCCGAACTGTTAATGTCCTACATTGTGGGATATACTCTCCCGCCCGGCATCTACGATCAGCTCAAGGTCTATCTCGATCTGCTGCTTCGCTGGAACGCCAAGATGAATCTCACGGCGATCCGTGAGCCCCAGCAGATTGTGACGCGCCACTTCGGCGAGTCGCTGTTCGCGGCAGGGGTGCTGTTCGGCTCCGAAGGGCAGGCTCCTGGTTTGTCATCCCGAGCGGAGGTCGCCGCGGCGACCGAGGCCGAGGAACCTATATTTTCTGACAACCGACAACCGGCAACTGACAACTTACTTTTCTCGCCGGCTGCCCCACTCATTCGTGGGGTTGGAATGAGCGGGATCCGAGAGGCTGCGGCCACAGCGACAACCCTTGCCGACCTCGGCTCCGGCGCGGGCTTCCCCGGAGTGCCGATCAAGCTGGCGTTCCCTGCGCTGCAAGTCACGCTGATCGAGTCGCAGAACAAGAAGGCGACGTTCCTGAAAGAGGTCATCCGCGCATTGCAGTTGGAGGGCATAGAGGTCTACACGGGCCGAGCTGAGCAATGGGGCAAGCAGGCCGATGTGGTTACCTTGCGTGCAGTGGAGAAGTTCGAATCAGTAGTACGAGTGTCATCTCAGATTTTGGCGACTGACGGTCGGCTATGTTTGCTCATTGGCCAAGGGCAGATGAGCGGGATGGCCGATTTCCACGGATTTGAGATCGAAGTGGTATATAACATTCCGCTAACAGCAAATTCTGTCATCGTAGTGGGAAAGTATCGAGGCTATTCCGGGCTTAAAGATGGTAACAGTGGGAGATAATAGCGCAGTGCTGTTTAGAGCTGTCATAGCCTCATCTGTGTTATACCTCGTCTGCATCCGAGACCAATTGCGGATGCTCGCCGACTGCATCTGGCTATTATGCTCCGTCGAGAGCCATGCGCGAT
The DNA here is from genome assembly GCA_963846795.1 of uncultured Acidobacteriaceae bacterium. GTDB lineage: Bacteria > Acidobacteriota > Terriglobia > Terriglobales > Acidobacteriaceae > CAVVDY01. Next base: position 820,716 of record CAWJXJ010000002.1, on the reverse strand, counting down.
CGGTCGAAATGCCATACTCGAACCATGCTTACGTTCTACGTGGAGCAACGTTCCACGTGGAACAATGTCGCCAGAAATCCCATGCAATTGGCCGATATGATTTCGAAACCAGGCACGCAGAAGTCTGTGCTAAGAAGGAATTCTCCGAAGAGATCCGAAAGACAGTGCAGGCACAATGTCGCATTCTCGTGCTAAATCTCCCCCCCTGAATTGCACTCAACCCCCCCGAAAAGCGGCTTGAGACTGCTATGGAATCGGCCTTTTTCTCATCGTTCTCGGACGCTTATCAGTGTCCTTGGGCCGGCCCCGATTCAGATTTCAACTCGAATCAGGGCTGAATCTGCGCCAGTTGGAGCCTGGGAAAAGGGAGCTTTGGAGGCAGTTCAGGGCGGTTCCCGGCCGATTTAAGCTCGTTTTTGGCGTCTTTCCCGATGCGGATTAGCTGTTCGGGCCGACTTTCAGCCGACAGCTCTTGTCCTTTCCAGACGTGGTGATCGGCCTCGCCCGTCAGGTTTAGCCCTTCCTAACATGTGTTCCACGTGGAACATCTCCATTCGCGACGGTTACGCACAATTTGTGACATCCCTAGCCTGCGCCGAATCAGCCGCTTGCATTATTCCGCCACCGAATTACACAGCTTTTCCTCCGAAATGTGCCTTTCCTGATTCCACGACCATTGCTGCGCGGCGCTGCCGGTTCTAATCTGCTATGCGGGGTTCGAAACCGGCAATGTCGAGAATTATCGCGGTCACCAACCAGAAAGGTGGGGTCGGCAAAACGACGACGGCCATTAACGTAGCGGCGTCTTTTGCCCATCACGGCGCGCCTACCCTGCTGGTTGACTGCGATCCTCAATCCAACGCGTCCAGTGGCGTCGGCTTTGGGCGGGATCCCGAGCGGCTTAGCACGTATCAGGTCATCATGGGTGAGGTTCCGGCCGATGAGGCGATCAAGCCCACCGAGTTGGGCAATTTGAGCCTGCTGCCATCGAGCAAGAACCTGATTGGCGCCAATATCGAGCTGGTCACGCTCGACTACCGCGAATATCGTCTGCGGCATGCCTTGGAGCCGGTGCGCCAACGCTTCCAGTTCATCGTGCTCGATTGCCCACCCGCGCTCGATCTGCTGACCCTGAACGCGCTGGTCGCCGCACACACGGTGCTCATTCCGATGCAGGCGGAATATTTCGCGCTAGAAGGTGTAACCGAGCTGCTCGACACCATCGATCGCATTCGCGTCGATCTGAATCGTAGCTTGGCAGTCGAGGGCGTGGTTTTGACCATGTTCGACGAGCGGACCAATCTCTCACAATCGGTGGCAAGCGAGCTGCGCGGTTTTTTTGGCGATCTGATGTGCGAGACGGCGATTCCGCGCAATGTCCGCCTGGCAGAAGCGCCCAGCCACGGCCAGCCGGCATTAGTTTACGATCCCCGCTCGCGAGGCGCCGAGGCGTATCTTGCGCTGGCAGAAGAGATTATGAAGCGAGTGAAGCGAGCAGAAAAGGCGGCTGTCGTGTCCTCGGAGGCGGCCTCGTGAAAAGACGCTATTCGCCCTTCGCTTTTCGCCGGAACTGTGGGTTCGGATGTTGAAGAACGGGGGCTATCGCACGGGAGCATGCAGCGATGCGGAGATCCAACAGCGAATAGCGAAAGGCGAATAGCGGGTTTTCCATGACTGAAAAACGTAAAGTACTCGGGCGTGGCTTAGAGACGCTGTTGCCCTCTCGCACGGCCACCCAGCCGCCAACTCACTCGGCTCCAGCGGCCGCTGCCCCGGCGCAGGCCCAGGGAGAGACGGTCCGGCACATCCCGGTCGAGCTCATCGATCGCAACCCCTACCAGACCCGCACTCATGTGGATGAAGTTGGGCTGGCGGAGCTGGCCGTCTCCATCAAAACCTCGGGCGTGGTGCAGCCGATCACGGTGCGCCCCGAGGCCAATGGCCGGTTCCAGTTGATCGCTGGCGAGCGCCGCTGGCTGGCGTCGCAGCGCGCCGGTAAGAGCACGGTTCCAGCGATTGTGCGTCACGTCTCCAACGAGCAGGCGATGGAGATGACCATCATTGAGAACCTGCAGCGCGAAGACCTGAACCCGCTGGAGCAGGCTCGCGCCTTTGAGCGCTTGGGACGGGAGTTTGGCCTGACCCAGGAGCAAATCGCACAGCGCACCGGCAAAGATCGCTCGACCATCTCTAACTTTCTGAGATTATTGAAGTTACCAAATGAGGTGCAGGCGATGGTCGAGCGCGGCCAGCTCTCGTTCGGGCATGCCAAGGCGCTCATGGGGCTCGATTCCCCGGAGACGATCCAGCTCATGGCGAAGCGGGCCGCCCAGCTTTCGCTTTCTGTTCGCCAGACAGAGAAGCTCGTTACTAACTTGATTCATCCCCCGGAGAAGGTGGAAAAGCAGCGGGAAGTCGACCCCAATGTCAAAGAAGCGGAGCGGGCGATGCGCGCGGCGCTGGGCATGGCGGTCACCATTCAGGACAAACACGGCAAGGGCAAGGTGGTCATCGAGTACGGCAACCTGGAAGATTTCGACCGGCTGATGGAAGCGCTGGCGGGGAAAAAACAGTGATCAGTTGTCGGTCATCAGCCGTTAGTATTCGAGTTGCTGAGTGGCACTCCCCCATTTGCTCGAATGGACAGCTCTGCTGAGCTGTCATTCTGAGCGAAGCGAAGAACCTGCTTTTCGTTGCGACGCGAGGAGACATTCAGTTTCAATCGACTCACAAACAGCCAAAACTCAGAGCCGGTAGGGTTGGCGATTAAGGAATGAACCTCGGTCCGCAGGCGAAGCCATCGATAGCTGGCGAACCGTGCAGTCGACCTAAGTGCTGGTTCGTTACGCCGACGAAAGCAGGTCCTTCACTTCGTTCAGGATGACAGGTCAAGAAGCCGACTGCAAAACCAACATCTGATGTCTGAGCCGATTACTTTTTTCGTGACTCACCGCCTCTGTGGTGAATTGCTATTTTCCGAAGCGGCATGCCTCTGTTGCTCCTGCATTTGCATCCGCAGATCGCGTATCAGCACCGTCCACAAGCGCACATTTGTGTTCAGCAGGATCGACATGTTGGTATCGCGGATGAAGCTGACCTGTGCCGCCATGTTGTTGACCAGGCTCTCCATCTGGTCGAGATCGAGCTGCATCTGCTTGGCGGGATCGGGCCGCACCGCCGCTGCTGCTCCCGGGGCTGGAGCGTTGGGCGCCGGCGAAGCCTCAGGGTTCTGCTCAGCGGTTTGCGCCCATGCCATTGCGCCACTCAACGACATGACGATTAAGATTTTGATCAGCCTCGACATATTGACCTCCTGATAAGCACTGCCTTAATTTTGCCCGCTTCAGTATGATGGAAAATTCGCTGGCCATCCCAGGAGCTGAGCTTTGCACCGACTGACGCTGGGCGACTACGAATTCATCATTCTGTCTGACGGGACCTATGTACTCGACGGCGGCGCGATGTTTGGCGTCGTGCCCAAGTCTATGTGGGAGAAGCGCATCAAAGCCAACGAGCGCAACCTGCTGACGCTTGGCCTGAACTCGCTGCTCATCCGCGGCGGTAAACAAACCGTGCTGGTCGAGACCGGCATCGGACCGAAGCTCAACGAAAAGGCGCGCGAGATTCACAAGAACCAGGAGCAGCTGCTGGAGTCGTTCGGGCGCGCAGGCGTCTCACTCGATGAGATCGACATCGTCATCAACACCCACCTGCACTTCGACCACTGCGGCTGGAATACCTACTACAAAGACGGTAAGCCGGTGCCGACGTTTCCTAACGCCACCTACTACGCGCAGCAAGGCGAGGTCGATCATGCGCACGAACAGCACGAGCGCGACCGCGTCAGCTACCTAACCGACAACTACGATCCGCTGATAAAGAGCGGCCAGATGCGGCTGCTGAGTGGGAGCGCCGAGATCGCTCCCGGCATCTCGGTCGAAGTTTATCCCGGACACACGCGCGACCTGCAGGCTGTGACGGTGCGCGCCGGCGATAAAACTGTCTGCTACATCAGCGATCTGATACCCACGTCACATCATCTCGACCCAACGTGGGTTATGGGATACGATCTTTATCCTCTGGAGTCGATCAATAATCGCCATCGCTTTTATAAGCGCGCGATTCCTGAGGACTGGGTGGTGGTGTTTACCCACGATCACGAGGTGCCTTGGGCGCGCGTAGAGATCGGCGAGAAGGGCAAGCCAGTGGCCCGGTCGATTATCCACTGATATTTTCTGAAGAGGCTGGTCAGGCCGCAGTTGTTGTCCTACAATGTAGCACCGTGTTTTAACCGCTGCCGAAGGGACGTCGCATGGGAAAGAAAGATAGGAAGAAGGACAAGAAAAAGCATCGGCAGGAAGAAGAGCAGACGCCCTCCACGGCGAACAAGAAATCTGGTGGGCTCGATTTGCGCACGGTTGAGCTGCCCGCTCCTCCCAAGCCGCTGAAGCCCGCCGAGATTCGCGCTCTGCGCGCCAGCATGAATGCCAGCCAGGCGCTATTTGCGCGCCTGCTCAACGTCAGCTCGAATGCAGTGGAGAGCTGGGAGCAGGGCATTCGCGAGCCGCGTCAAGCCACGCTCAAGCTGCTGCACATCGCGCGGAAGACGCCAGCCGCGCTGCTGGACTAATCGATATTTTAGCCGCGGATTTTCGCGGATGAACGCGGATCGGATTTGGAGGTCTGATTTTCCGCGGGTCCGCAATGGTTCGCCAATTTCGCGAATCTTATCCCTGATTCTTCATCAGCGTAATCCGCGTATCTCCGCGGTTCGTCCTTTTTCTGATCCGTGTTGATCCGTGTAAATCCGTGGCTAAGCTTTTCCTTACTGCCTCGCCAGGTTCGCCGCAATGTCGCCGGCGATGGGCACCATGAAGCGCTCGCCCTGATAGGCCTTGATCATCAGCACAATCCACAAAACGAACGACAGCAGGCCAACGCAAGAGATAAGCAGCAGTCCGATGCCGAATCCGCCGAAGTGGCCGAAACCTCCATAGAAGAAGCTGTAGCCGAAGATCATACTCAGCACGATACGTATCAGGTGCAGGCCGCCGAAGGTAACAATCGATTGTGCGGCGTGGAAGCGAACGTAGGGCCGACGATCGATCAAGTAGAAAATAATGCCGGTAACCCAGCCGAGAGCGTAACTGAGACAGGCGGCAGCGTTTTCCGATAAGCCGCTGCTGGCCGCCGCCGGGTAGGGTTGCACCGGAGCGGCGTTCGGTGGGGTTGTTGTCGCGGACTGGGGCTGTCCGCAAACTTGGCAGAATTGAGCGGTCGCGGGAACTTCAGCGCCGCATTTTGTGCAGTGTGGCATGGCTCCTCCGCTGATGGCTGACACTGTACACCGAAATCCGCCAGTCGAGTAGTGGAACAGGATATGCCGGTGAGGCCAGTCGCCATTCTGGGAAAGAGTCAGCCGCCAGCTCTCAGCTCCCAGCTGTCAGTTCTCAGTTGTCGGTTCTCAGTTAAAAGCATGACGGGAAGATTGGTCTATCCGCCCGAGCTTTGGAGAGCGACCATCTAGCGCGCTGTTTGGTCAACGGTGTTGCCTGAAAGCTGATAGCTGACGGCTGATAGCTCCTCCAACAATTCTGCCGCTCCAGTGCTTTTTTCCTCATCTCACGATCTATGGCAGGCACACTACATATCTTCCGACGCAACGATGCTCCTCTGGAATACCAGTTGAACTACAATCTCGGCCCGGCCTCATGGGTGCAGGTGATGGATCCCGCGGGGTTAGACCACTTCCTGCGGCTGGGCACCGGACTGCCTCCCGACGAAGTCGAGGCCATGCTGGCGGAGTTGCGCGACCAAGGACACACCAGCGAAGCGCCCGTCGAGATTCCCGAGTCGCACCTAGCCGAAATGGGATTCGCCGAATCGCCCAGCGACGAATAGAGTTGTCAGTTGTCGGTGATCAGTTGTCAGTGATTCGGTTGTCCCGTGATCCAGCGGTGAGTCACTGACGACGAGGGTTCCAGAACTTCAACGTCCGTTGTACCCTACGTGTGTTTCCGGTTTTCGGTGATCACGTGCGAGGCTGCACCGTCGGAAGCCCATGCGGCACAACCGGTACTCCTAGCCCTGACAACTGACAACCGACAACTGGTTCTCATGCGCGCCCTGCTCCCCATTGCCGTCTTCCTGCTCATGGTTTCGATCGGCATGAGCCTACGGCCTTCCCACCTGCTGCAACACTGGCGCAGGCTGATCGGCGGGAATGGGTTTCGTCTTGCTGCTGGCCACTTTCATTGTGCCGCCGGCCTTGGCCCTGCTGCTCTACCACTCCTTGCCGCTGGATTTTGGCGAAGGGGTTGGACTGTTTATGCTCGGCGTCGTGCCGGGAGCGCCACTGGTATCGCGGGTGGCGGCCAAGCGCGGCTTCGACATGCAACTCGCCGCCAGCTATCAGGTGTGGGGCGCGGTGTTGGTGCCGGTGATGCTTCCGATCGTGGTTTTTGCCGCCGCCCGGCTATATGACCGCAACGTATGGATCTCGCCGCTGGTGCTGATCAAGAACATTGCTGAGCACCAGTTTTTGCCGCTGCTGATTGGCCTGGTGCTGATGCACTTCGTCCCGGTTTTATCCGCTCGCATTCAGCCGACGATCACGGTTATCGGCAATGCCCTTTTGCTGATAATGATCGTGGCGGTGCTGTGGGTAATGCGGGGAGAGCTGGTTGCGATTACAGCGTGGCTGTTTGTAGCTTCGGTGCTGCTGGCGGTCGGTTCGATTCTCGCCATTACGCTGCTGCTGCGCGCCGACGCAGAGACCGTCAAGACGCTCGCCTTGTGTAACGCCAACCGCTATGTCGGATTGGCGCTGCTCATCGCCCGTGAATACACCAAGGCGCGGCACGCGGTTCCGGCTATCGCTTGTTATGCCCTGGTGGCGCCGGTCACCATGCTGATCTACGCGCGCCTGGTGCGTCGACGTGCGGTGCTCAGGGCCGCAGCGTAGAGATGTTCTCTGCTTCCGTGTAAAAATCGAATCATGTTCTCGCGGAAGATCAGCGTCGAGTATGAAGACAACGGCCAGCGCCGGCCATGCCCGCTGAAGTGGCTCGACAGCTTCAGCATGCGCAACTTCACCAACGACCAGGTGTTCGATGACACGATTCCCACCGGCGACGGCCAGCTAGAGATCGGGACCCGCGTGCCATTGGATCGCCTGCGCTCGTCGATGGAAGATTGGTTCCGGCGCAAGAGCTATCTGCCGCGCGGGGCCCGTCTGGTAGTAGAGGAGAAAACTGCCATCTGACGCGTCATGATTACCCGCTCCATTTTTCTCTTCATTGCGCTCGCGCTCATCGCCGCAGCCATGTGGGCGTATTACCACGATCAAAGGCTCGATCGGGACGCCGCGATGGTCAACATTGGCGATCCAAACGAGACGGTACGCGAGCTGATGGGCGACCCTTCAAGCGAAGGCGAATGCGGCTCGTTGAGCGTTGCGCCCAGGGCATGCACTGACGAATACGTTTACCGCTACTATTACTCCATGTTTCGGCCGAAGTATGAGGTCGTTTGGTTCGACCACTCAGGCAAGGTGATTGGCGAGCAACACTTCGAGCGGCCGTTTTAAAGAATCGGCACCTCAGGCGCAGCATCTCTTGGCAGCACGCCGGTGACCCGAGGATCGTCGGCAATCTCCAACCCACGCTTGTAGGGTACGAATCCGGCTTTGATGTAGAAGGACAGTGCTTTCGGGTGGTCCCAGGTGCAGGTGTGCAGCCAGATGCGCTTCGGGTGGTGCACCCATTCCAGTGGCAGGCAATGTTCCAACAGCGCCCGCCCCGCTCCTTTGCCCAGCAACGAGGGCGTGACGCCGAAATACAGGATTTCGATATCCGGCATCTTGCGGCGATCGAATTCCAGCAGGCCGCCATCTACCCCATTGTGGGATAGGATGAAAATGTCGATATGGGGATGGTGCAGCACAGCCCGCAGCTCATCGTCTGACATGCGCAAGCGGCTGAACCACAGCCATGGCCCACCGATCTCGCGAAAGAGCTTACGGTACCAATCGAGGTCGGCATTTTCTACCTGTCGAATCGCGAACCCCGACGTTGTGGGAGTTGCGTTCTGCCGGCGTACGCATCTCCAGGTAGGTCACCACCGCTGCGAGTTTGCCGGGCGGAAGATCGGTATATCCGTCGTTCATCGATAATTTGTGTCGCCCCTGAAGGGGCTGCGAGTCCCTATTCCCGCGGGCCATTCCCAGTGCTTCCGCACTGGGCTGGAATTGTTTCACGTCTTTTCCCGCCCTGGGCTTTGCACCTGCTTCCGCATTGGGCGTTGCACTTGATTCCATCCTGGCTTGGAGTCGTTGCACGTGCCTCTCGCCCAATTCCAGCCCAGCGCGGAAGCGCTGGGACTAGCGGCCCTCTAAAACGCCCAAGCCCCGTAGGGGCGGCACTCTTTCCCAAAGCTGCGAGCGATGAGGTGTTCATCGTTTCCACCTGGCGTCCATGTAGTTCACCGCCTCCTGCACGTTCAGCTCGCGGGTGCTGACGCCGGTGCGCACGTACATCTTGGGAACCTCACCCGCGCGCAGGTACACCGGACGATGTGCGGGCCCGGCAATCACCCGGCATACGTCTTTCTGCTCGACGGATTGAAACACCGCCTGCACGCTGCGGCAGGCATCGCCGCCGAGCTGCGTGGCCACGGCCGTCATTAACGCCTGCTCGAAACCGTCGCGGTCCTGCTTCTTCAGCGTCTTGTAATCGTTCTCGAGCCCGACGATGGAACCGTCGTCGGCTACGCCGATCAACAGCGTGCCGCCGCTGCCATTCATGTATCCGGCGAGCGTTTTCAACACGACACCTTCCAGCGCGCGATTGACCTTTTTCTCCTTCAGGTCCCAGCGGAAGCTTGATTTGAATTCCAGGTCGGCGCTCTCGCCTTTGGCGATCAGCACCCGCAGGTCGCCCTGAAGCGCGCTGCTCAGGCGCGCGACCTCGCGTTGGCGCTCGATCATCGACGAAAACACAGCCGCCGCCGAAAGGCTGAGCACCATCCCAGCGATTCCGTAAAACACCGTCTTCTTCGGCCTGCCGCCATGCAGGGCCCCAGACACTTGCGCCGTTGCGAAACCGATTCCGCTGGAAAAGCCGGGGCGTCCGTATTCCTTGAAGTAGACGAATTCGTTCAGCGGAAAGAGCACGAACACTCCCACCGCCAACCCGAGCACGGCGGCGATGAGGAAGAAACGAATTCGCAAACGCAGTTGCCAGGAGAGATGCAACGAGGCCTCCGCGTTCTATGGTGAGGGTGAGAAGGGAAGAAGGTCAATGGGGATAGCATCGCTTGTCCTTCGGGCCCTCGGCCTCCTTCGCCCCAACAATTCAATGAACCGGAAGCAACTCTCCTTTCATCTGTTCATGAATCATGGGAGGCAGCCCACGAACGCTGGAGGGCACATCGGGTAGCTTGCCGGTGCGCGCCTCGGCCCCGCCTCCCATCGCCTTTCCCGCTTGGACGCCCAAGTACAGCCCGTGGCTGATAGGCGTTGTCGTTGCCGTAGCCGCCTTCATGGAAGTGCTCGACACCAGCATCGCCAATGTGGCGCTTCCCTACATCGGTGGCAACCTTGGCGCAAGTACAGATCAGAGCACCTGGGTGCTCACCTCATATCTGGTTTCAAACGCGGTGGTGCTGCCCATCAGTGGATGGTGCGCCAACGTCCTCGGACGCAAGCGCTTCTTCATGACCTGCCTGGCCATCTTCACCGTTAGCTCGCTGCTGTGCGGCCTGGCGCCGAGTCTCGGAGCCATCATCTTCTTCCGCATTCTGCAAGGCGCCGGCGGAGGTGGTTTGCAGCCTATGGCGCAGGCGATCCTGGCAGACACTTTCCCTCCCGACAAGCGAGCCATCGCCTTCGCTCTTTACGGTGTTACCGTGATTGTCGCGCCGACGATCGGGCCAACCCTCGGCGGATGGATCACCGACAACTACACCTGGCGCTGGATTTTCTTTATCAATATCCCGGTTGGAATTCTTGCGCTCTTCCTGGTTTATCGCCTGATCGAAGATCCGCCTTGGTCGAAGCGTGTAGCGGGCGCACTTGCGAAAATCGATTACATCGGTGTCTCGCTGCTGGTGCTGGGAGTTGGCGCGCTACAGATCATGCTCGATAAAGGCCAGGAGGACGATTGGTTTGGCTCGCACTTCATTGTCACGCTGGCGGTACTCGCGGTCGTCGGCCTGGTGTCTCTTGTCGTCTGGGAATGGCATTACAAGAACCCGATTGTCGATGTGCACCTCTACACCAGCATGAATTTTCTGCAAGCGAACTTCATGATTTTTGTTCTCGGTCTCATGCTCTTCGCCAGCCTGGTGATGATGCCGTTGTTCCTCCAGTCCCTGCTTGGCTACAGCGCGGAATCCGCAGGCCTCGTCCTCTCCGGCGGCGGCCTGTTACTGCTTTTCATGATGCCCCTGATGGGGTTCCTCTCCACCAAGGTCCAGGCCCGGTATCTCATTGCGTTCGGCTGGCTGACACTCTCGCTTGCGATGTTCTACTCCAGCCGGCAACTCGACCTTGATATCAGCTTCAAGAGTGCGGCCATCCTGCGGTGCGTTCAGGTGTTTGGATTGGGATTCCTGTTCGTGCCCATCAACCTGGCGTCCTACGTCGGCATGCCGCCCGAGCGCAGCAGCAGTATCGCCGGCCTTATCAACTTCATGCGCAACATCGGCAGCAGCGTAGGAACCTCGATGGTGACCACGCTGATTGCTCGGCGGGCGCAGGTCCATCAGGTGTTCCTGATTAACAACGTAGCCAAGGGGCAGCGCAGCTTCGAAAATGCTGCTGCTGCGCTCGCCAACCGCGTATTTGCATCGGGCGTCGGCAGCAATACCGCGGTCAGCAAGTCGTACGCGTTGATTTATCGAACGGTAATCGGGCAGGCGACGACGCTCGCCTACCTCGACACCTTCCTGGTCTTGGCCGGGATCTCCGCAGTTATGTTTGTGCTGTCGTTCACCCTCAAGAAGAACGAACTTGGCGGCCATCGCGTGATGGTGGAGTAAGTCACACCTTCCTTTCCTGGGGAGGCGTATCTACTTCTACCCGTCGCCCGCTGGCGCACCCCTACAGCGCCTTTCCCGCCTGCGAGATCACTGCCTGCATCACCGGCGTTAGTTGCACCACCAGTTCTGCGTTATAAGAGTGCGAGGTCGTGTCGTTCAGCGGATAGGTGAGATAGACGCGCGCCGCGCCAACGGCATAGCCGCGCGACTTGTAGGCAGGCGAGTTGCCCTGCACCGCGGGATCGACATTGGTAATGATGATCGAAACCGTGTTGTCCTGATTGCGGCGAATGTCGAACGTCCGGAACTGCTGCGGGAAGTCGCGCAGCGAACAGGTCTCCACCTCCCAGAACCCGAGCGTAGGATCACCGCTGCTAGCGGGCTGCGGGGTCACGACATTAATGTGGCGATGTCCTGACATCCACAGGATGAGGTTGGGATACTGGTGCAGCGTGTTGAGCACGTAGTCGTCGGTGTATTCCGGCCCCGGCCACATGGGAAACGGAGTTGTGTCGGTGAGCGTATTCTGCGGCTTGATGGGCACATGAGCGCAGATGACCATGAGCTGATTGGCCGCCTGTCCGGCTTGCAGTTCGCCCATCAGCCATTGATAACGGGCGTCGTCCAAAGCGCCGGCGGCATAGTTCGGCTGGTTCAGTCCTTTCACCGTATCGTCGAGCACAATGAACTTGATGGGGATATCGGACTTCGGCACGAAGCTGTAGCAGGCCGAATCGCTGGCCAGATTCGACTGAGTGAATCCGTGGCCCACCGGCTGCGAAGTGGTGTTGAAGAACTCCTGCATCCAGGCCTGCGTGGTCGAGCTGTCGCTGGCCATGGTATGACGGTTGCTATCGGCCGCGATGGCGGGCGGGTTCGCAAAGTCGCCTTCCGGCCCGGCGCCGTAGATGTCGCCGTAAGGCAGCAGGCCGTTGACCACACCCATGTAGTAGCCAGTGTCATCCACAGCATTGGGCGAGGCGGGATCGTCTCCCATGTTGATAATCGTGCCGCTGATATGAGCGCTGCGCGTTTTGGCGTCCTCGACACACGAACCCATCCAGTACTGGTCATGATTGCCGATGACCTGGTACCAGGGAATCGCGGGATTGAGGCCTGCAGCGTAGAAAGGTTGCTGGTAATCGATGCTGGCGGCTCCCAGATGAACCCCCGAGCTAGGTGTGATGACTTTGCCATTGCCATCAATGGTGTCGATGAACCAGCGCAGCTCGTTGTATTGCGTGTTGTTGGCGGCATCGCCTAGCGACAGGCCGAAATCGAACGGCAAAAGTTCATGCAAGGCGTTGATGGTCTGCACCGCCGCATCGAGTACCTGCGGCGTAGACATGATGATCGGCGAATAGATCGATGACTTCCCTGAACCATAGCCAGCCGTGAAGGCACAATAGATGGGCTGCGCCGGCGACTCCTTGTCGGCAATGTGAATGTCGGACATGGAGTAGTAGAACAGCAGCCGCGTAACGTTGGGAGCTCCTGCATAGGCCGGTGCCAGGTCTTTGCGCAACACGTGCTGAAGCGGCCCGCCGATGCTCCATGCGGTGTAGCCGTTGGGGGCGTACTGAGCGACGTCGAGCGGGTTGATTTGAGCCGCGGTCGCCGGCACGACAACCGGAAGTACCTGCTGCTGCGCCGTGGTGTACACCGTTTTTGCTATCGGCCAGCGCACGGTCTGGATCTTCGGCGGTGGTACCGGCGGAGTGACTGAGCCTCCGCAGCCGGTGAGCGATAGAGCTCCCAGCCCGGCCCCCAAGGTCGGCAATGCGCCTATTCCAAAACCGACTGTCTTGATGAATTGTCTTCTGTTGAATTCTCGAATGTCACGGGGTCCCGGCATGGAGTCTCCTCTCGAGTAATGGTGTGCTCACAGAAGATGCATCGGCGGAGGCCGCCTGGAACCTTAGCGGCGCAGCCACCAGCGAAGTTTATTTCTCAGGTGATGCCAGCGATCACTCACCGGAATCAAGCGCCGTATTACCATGAACTATCGTCATGCCCTTCGGCCCAACAGCTCGCGCGTTTCTTCGTGAAGGATTCTCGACTGGCTCGGCGGGCGCACAATCGGCGCAGCAGCAGGTCGCGCGCCTGGCCGAGATGCGCTCGGTGCACGAAGCTTTCGCCTGGTTTCGTTCGCATAGCCGCGAACTGGAAGACCGGCAGTTGGAGGTGACGGCAATTCCCGCTCCGCCGTGGGGAGAGGCCGCGCGCAGCGAATGGTTGAAGGCGCGCTTCGAAGAGCTGGGCCTGAGCGATGTGCATCAGGATGAGTTGGGCAACGTCTTCGGAATACGTCCGGGCACACTCGCGGACGCGCCCTACATAGCATTGGCCGCTCATCTCGATACGGTCTTCGCCGCAGGGACGGAAATCACCGTCACTCGCGAAGGCGGCAAGCTGTACGGTCCGGGCATCTCGGATAACGCTTCGGGCATTGTTGCCCTGCTGGCCATTGCCGGAGCCATGCGCGATGCTGCGATTACGAACCTCGCGCCCGTCCTGTTTATAGGCACGGTGGGCGAGGAGGGCGAAGGCGACCTGCGCGGCATGCGCCATATCTTTCAGCAGCGCCGCTGGCTCGATTCCATTGCGGCGGTGATCGCCATCGACGGCGCGGGAACCGACACCATCATCGCCGAGGGCCTGGGCAGCCGCCGTTACGAGATCACCATCACCGGTGTGGGCGGACATTCCTGGAGCGACTTTGGCGTGGCCAACCCGATCGTCGCACTGGCGCGGGTCATCGACCGTTTCACCCGCACGCCGGTGCCGGCTGCGCCGAAGACGACCTACAACGTCGGAACGATTCAAGGTGGCACGTCGGTCAACTCGATCCCGCAGATGGCGACCATGCGCGTGGATACGCGTTCGGCTTCGGTGGAGGAACTCGACAAGTTAGAGCATGCGTTGCGCGAGGCGCTGGAAGATGTTGTCGCCGCGATGCCTGTCCGCAATCGCAAAGAGTCGTTGAGCAGCCAGGTAAGGATCATCGGCGACCGGCCGGCGGCGGACCTGCCGCTGGATTCGCGGCTGCTGAAGTCGATTCGCGCCGTGGATGCCCAGATCAACAACGTGGCGCGCATTCAGCGGGCTTCGACCGATGCCAACATTCCGCTCTCGTTGGGACGCGAAGCGTTGGCCATGGGCGCGGGCGGCAGCGGAGGCGGGGCGCACACCATGAACGAGTGGTATGATCCCGCCGGACGCGATCTGGGGCTTAAACGGATTTTGCTGCTGACGCTGGTGATGAGCGGCGTGGAAGAGTAGTTAACGAAAACTAGTGTCGGGACTTGCTCGTCGGTCCAGTACTCGCGTTGTATCAGGGCCCGACCTTTAGTCGGGCCGCAAAAGCGACTCTATGTTTTCGGGCTTCAGCCCCTGCCTTCGATCGACAGGGACTAAAGCCCTGAGTTCCAGCACCTCTTCACCGGACCGGCTGAGGAGGCCGCTAAAAACTCGATGCCCGAATCGCTAGCGGACTAAAGTCAGCTCGCGATGCGAAAAATAAGGGCTTTTCGGCACGACCGAGGTCGTGCCCTGACGCGAACCGTCGCAAAGTAGAGTTTTTCAGCAGCCTGTGAAGCCGTGCCCTGATACACACATGTCGGTTGTTCGCACGCCCGATCATAGACGGTTTTTAATAATGATTAGAATCCTAGCTGTCGCGGTCCTCTTGCTGTCTTTCGTATACATGGCCTTTGGATCTTCCTCCAACGCTCCCGACGTGATCTTCCTCAACGGCGATATTTATACCCAGGCGACGCCGGCGCGCGCGCAGGCGATGGCGGTTCGCGATGGTCGCATTGTTGCGATAGGAACGAACGATGACGTCCGCAAGCTGAAGGGCGGCCATGCACAGGTCGTCGATCTGGGCGGACACTTCGTCATGCCGGGCTTCAACGATGCCCACTGCCATCTGCAGGCCGCGGGCTTCGAGCAGATGGAAGTGAACCTGGTCGGCGCCAAGTCTTTGCAGGAGATGCAGCAACGAATCGCTGAGCGAGCGAAGACTACGCCCGCGGGCGACTGGATTGTCGGCGATGGTTGGGACCACACGCTGTGGCCGGACCAGAAGCTACCAACGCGGCAAGACATTGACGCCGTGACAAACGGGCATCCGGCAGTCTTTACACGGGTTGACGGGCATATCGATGTCGCCAACTCGGCGGCGTTGCAGGCCGCGGGCATCACGGCGCAGACCGTGCCTCCACCGGGAGGAGCGATCGATCACGACGCGCAGGGACAACCGACGGGCGTCCTGCGCGAATCGGCCAAGGGGCTGGTGATGTCGAAGGTGCCCGCGCCCACACCGGCACAGCGGCGCCATGCGGCGGAACTGGCGCTGGCCGATGCCGCGCGGTCAGGCATCACGTCGGCACAGGACAACTCCGATTGGGAGCAGTTTCTGGTTTACGAAGAGATGGAGCGCGACGGCAAGCTGACGCTACGCATCAGCGAGTGGCTGCGCTTCAACGATCCGATCGAGTTGCTGGAGAAGCATCGCGCGCATCATCCCGCCGACGATCCGATGCTGCACACCACCATGCTGAAGGGCTTCATGGACGGCTCGCTCGGCTCGCGCACCGCGGCGCTGCTGGCGCCGTACTCCGACGATCCCGGCAACTCGGGTCTGCCGCAGTACAAGCAGGCAGACCTGAACGCGATGGCGGTCGAGCGCGTGGCCGCCGGATTCCAGATGGGATTTCACGCCATCGGCGATCGCGCGGCACAGATGGCGCTCGATGCCTTCGCCGAAGCCGAGCGCAATGCGCGCGAGAAAGACCTTCCCGGCGGCAAGGATCCGCAGCAGCTCAGGCTGCGCATCGAGCACGACCAGGTGATCGCCCCCGACCAGTTTGCCCAGTATCGCAAGCTGGGCGTCATCGCTTCGGTGCAGCCAAATCATTTGCTCACCGATATGAACTGGGCCGAGTCGCGCATCGGCCCGGAGAGGGCGAAGACGTCGTATCCATGGAAGGAGTTTCTCGACAACGGCGTGCGCATCGCGTTTGGCACCGATTATCCGGTCGAGCCGATTACGCCGTTTCGCGGTGTCTATGCAGCCATCACGCGCAAGAACGAAGCGGGAACCAAAGAGTACTTCCCCGAGCAGAAGCTGACCATCGAGCAGGCGCTCGCGGCGTATACCACGGGCTCGGCCTACGCCGAGTTTATGGAGAAGAGCAAAGGCACGCTCGCTCCGGGAATGCTGGCCGACTTCGTGGTGCTCGATCGCGACCTGACCAAAGTCGCGCCGCCCGAGATATTGAAAACAAAGGTGCTACGTACCGTGGTCGGAGGTAAGACGGTGTACGAGGCAAAGTAAGGAAAGCCGCCATTCGCTCTTCGCTTTGGCGCATGCGCAGGTGTGAGTCAGTGTACTCTTCGATTTCGCTCAGGGCGGCTTTTCAGGCGTGTCGGAATCAGCGTTTAGAAACCCGGACTTCGGCCCTGGTCTCGCCGTGACTACCGCCACATTCTTGTCTTTGCTATTTCGCCGCGCTTCCACCGACGACACGCTTGGGGGTATCGTGTGATTGCCGTTGAAAGCCAAAAGCCAACGGCCAAGTGCCAAAAGCCGATTCTGGTGACCCAGCCCGCTCGGTTTGCGTCTAATGGCATGGAGTTTGCATTCCCGGAACTGCTCTCCCCGGCATCGGGAATGCCTAAGAGGCTGGAACTCCCGCGGAACGGTATAATTTTCGTTTGGGCTTCGAAGCCGGAGGGCTAGATGGATTTGCAAGAAACGGGTTGGTGGCAGCGGATGAAGGCGAATCGCTTTGCCTCGACCGTGGTAATTCTGGCGACGTTATCGCTGGGCATTCTGATTGGCACCGTCGTGTCGGCGGGAGTCAAAGGTAAAGAGAAAGCGGCGACCGGCGATATCTCGCCCTTGACCGTCCCTTCCCCGACGCAACTGTCATCACAGTTCTCGCAGATCGCTCGGCAACTTGAGCCCGCAGTGGTCAACATTCGCACCGAGTCGACCATCAAGAGCCCGCACCGGCGCAGCGGACACGCTACGCCGGGGAGTCCCGACGACGACAACGGCGGCAGCGACCAGGACAATCCGTTCCAGGACTTCTTTGACCGCTTCTTCGGCGGACAAGGCGGACAGGGCGGCGGACAGATGCCGGGCGGCCCGGGTGGCGGCAGCGGCGGCGGCCAGGACCTGCGCGAGCGCTCCCTGGGCTCGGGCGTTATCGTGGATGGCAAGGGAATCATCGTCACCAACGCTCACGTGGTTGAGAACGCTGACCGTATCCAGGTGAAGCTGATGAACGATCCTGATACCGTCACTTATGACGCGACGGTCATCGGCACCGACAAAGAGACTGATCTTGGCGGTGATCAAGATCGATACCAAGGGCAAGACCCTGCCCGCGGCCAAGATGGGCAATTCCGACAGCATGCAGGTTGGCGATTGGGTGCTGGCCATCGGCAGTCCGTTTGGATTGGAAGAAACCGTGACCGCCGGCATCGTTTCCGCGCGCGGCCGCAACATTGTTCCCCAGCGGCAATTCCAGTCGTTTATTCAGACTGACGCGGCGATTAACCCCGGCAACTCCGGAGGCCCGCTGGTCAACATGGCCGGCGAAGTCATCGGCATCAACACCGCAATCTACACCAGCGGCGGCGGATATCAGGGCGTGGGGTTCGCCATGCCGTCAAATACCGTGGTTTCGGTCTATAACCAGCTCATCGGGCCGGAGCACAAGGTATCGCGCGGCTCCATCGGCGTGCAGTTCAACGCCATTCCCAATCCGGCGGTCGCCCGCGTTTACGGCGTTACCAGTGGCGTGACCATTGCCGATATCACCCCCAATGGGCCGGCGGAGAAGGCTGGGCTGAAGGTGGGCGACACCATCACCACCGTCAATGGCAAGGAAGTGAAGAGCGGCGATGAGTTGGTCTCTGAGATCTCATCGCTGAAGCCCGGCAGCACGGCGAAGCTCGGCTACGTTCGCAACGGGAAATCGGAAACTGCGAGTGTGACCATCGCCGACCGCTCCAAGCTGTTTGCCACTCGCCTGGGCGAAGATGAGGGCGGGCAGGAGCAGGAGCAGCCGCAGGAGAGTAAGCTCGGGATCACCGTTCGTAACATTACTCCCGACGTGGCCGAGCAGCTTCGCTTGCCGAATTCCAAAGGCGTACTGGTACAAGAGGTCAAGCCCGATGGCTTTGGTGACACCATTGGCTTGAGCCGTGGCGATGTGATTCTCGAGATAAATAAACAAGCGGTGAATAACGAAGACGACTTCCGCCGCTTGCAAAATCAGCTCAAGAGCGGACAGGATGTAGTGTTCCTGGTACGTCCGCGCGGTTCGGGACCGCAGGGCGGAACCGTGTTTATGGGGGGGTCGCTTCCCTAACCAGCTACTCTGAAAGGACTTAGTTGGTTAACAGTACGGAAACCTAAGCTGCGGCTCAACGCATCGAAGTCAGCTATGATGAGTTGGGCCGCCGTTCTATTTTGGGAAGTGCTTTCAGTTTGGGCTTCCCAAACGATTCGCGCGGTATTTACAATGACCCATTCGTACAAGAATTCATATACTTTTTAGGAAGGATCGCGGATGAGTCTTAATCTATTTGGTATTACAGCGACATTCCTAACCCTGATGCTTTTGGCGGGCACAATCTTCGCCAAGACCACAACCAAAACCACCAGCAAGCAGACCTCGAGCGTACACGCCAGCAGTCACCACTCCAGCACTCATAAGTCATCGGCAAAGATTACGAAGCACTCGAGTAAGACAACGGCTACGGCACGCTCGCACGGACAGCGCACCATCGGTGAAGAGCGCACCCGCGAGATTCAGTCGGCTCTGATTCGTGAGCATTACCTGACCGGCGATCCGAGCGGGGTGTGGGACGCCGACAGCAAAGATGCCATGACGCGCTATCAGGAGGCGAACGGCTGGCAGACCAAAGTAACCCCGGATTCGCGGGCGCTCATCAAGCTTGGCTTGGGGCCAGACCACAAGGACCTGCTGAATCCCGATACCGCCGTCATCGCTTCACCACATGAGTTGGGGCTAACCAAGGACGCGATGCCTGGCGGTTCAAATTCGCA
The DNA here is from genome assembly GCA_963846795.1 of uncultured Acidobacteriaceae bacterium. Classification (GTDB taxonomy): domain Bacteria; phylum Acidobacteriota; class Terriglobia; order Terriglobales; family Acidobacteriaceae; genus CAVVDY01. The sequence continues at coordinate 801,587 of CAWJXJ010000002.1, read as the reverse complement.
ATAACGGCTAGAAACCAAATTTCCCACGGTCAGGCGCGGTCAGTCCGCGCCTTTCGTTTTTGTCCGAATTAGGGAAACGGCTTTCTGCTTCCAGCGTTTTTCGGCCACAGTCAGGCGGATTTCGTTGTAACATCTAGCCGAAATTCAAAAGCTCTGGCTGGACCTTGAATCCATCACAGCGGCAGGAGGCCCCTAGTGAACAGGTCTGTTTGCGCTCTCGTCTTCGCGATACTCTGCGTCCCCAGCTTCGCCCAGACTCAAACCCCAACTGCACCGGCTGCATCGGCCACGGCTCCGACAGCCGCGGTTCACCAGGGACGTAAAAAGCGCGTTGCCGTTTTCGATTTCGACTACGCCACGGTGCAAACCTACTCGGCTGCTGCGTTTGGCAGCAACGTCGATGTGGGCAAAGGCATTTCCGACCTTACCGTGAAGTATCTGGTGCAGGACGGCACCTACTCGGTGATCGATCGCAAAGCCATGGACAAGATCCTGGCCGAACAGAACTTTTCCAACAGCGACCGCGCGAATCCGAACTCGGCGGCCAAGCTCGGCAAGCTGCTGGGAGTTGACGCCATCATCGTCGGCAGCGTCACCCAGTTCGGCAATGACAACAAGAACACGAACGTTGGCGGTGGCGGCGGCGGCTGGGGAGGATACGGCATCGGCGGCTTCCATCACAAGAAGAGCACGGCGGTCGTGGCCGTCGACGCACGCATCATTAACATCGATACCGCTGAGATCATGGGCGTAGCGGAAGGCAAGGGTGAGTCGTCGCGTGAAAGCACCTCGCTGCTCGGCGGTGGGGGCAACTGGCACGGCTGGGGCAACGGGGCCGTCGACTTCGGCAGCAGCGACTTCCAGCAGACTATTCTCGGCGAAGCGGTGAACGCTGCGGTCAAGCAGATGAGCGGCGAGCTGATCGCCGACAACGCCAAGCTTGAGGCGCGCACCATTTCGGTCGAGGGCCTGGTAGCTGCGGTCGATGGTGGTCAGGTCATCCTCAATGTCGGCGCTAAGGCCGGCTTGAAGAAGGGTGACCAGTTGACTGTGGAGCGTATTACTCGGGAGATCAAAGATCCCACGACGGGTGCAGTGATCCGCCGCATGAGCTCACAGATAGGCGTCATCTCGCTGACGGATGTTGACGACATCTCCGCCGTCGGAACGCCGGTGTCGGGCTCGGGCTTTAAGGTGGGAGACGCGGTGAAGACGGTTACGCAGTAGGGTAGAGGGCGAGAAGGTATTCTTCTATATCCGAGCGGGGCCTGCCGAGTTGAAGGTGGTCCCGCTTTTCTTGTGTTATCCCGTGCAGAACCTACTGGACTACTTCGCGGCGCCGTTCTTGAAAGACTTCAGATTCTCAGTGAGATGCGGCAGTAGAGTGAGTGGGAATCGGATCTGCCGATCCATGTCGTCGGCTTCGTAGATGGTGATGCTGCCAGCCTCAACGACGATTTCCAGGACGGGGACTCCGTCCGAATCTTTCACAGTTTTCAATTCGCGGTGCATCAGTGCCTCCCTCGCTCTCCCTGATTGCAACTATCTTCCCGCGAATACAGGCTTGGCGCAAATTAAAAGACAGTTCACGGATCAAAACTCACTTGCTCTCGAAAAGGTCGTAAAGGCGGGTGATCTCAACTACGTCTTGTACGCGCTTGTTCGGGTTGCGGAACTTCAAGTCGCAGCCGGCCTTCTTGGCTGAGGCCCACACGCTGACAAATGAGCCGATACCCACGCTGTCGACCATGTCCACCTCTGAGAGGTCGACACGAATTGGCTTGCCTTCGGGAATCAGGTGACGCAGGGTAGTCGCCAGCTCGGCCCAAGTGTCGATCACAATGCGACCCGTGCAGCGGACGACCGTCATGTCCGGCTGGTGTTGGGTCTGCAGCTTCAGGACGGGTTGTTTCGTATCGTTCATGAGAGCCTCCGTTCAGACTCTGCAAAGATGGTACCTCCCGGCGCGAGGCGTGGCCATGATGCAAGTCACACGCCGGCTGGTACTCGCGCAGCCTTCTGCGCCAGGAAAGCGTTTTCCTTGGCTCACCATCGCTTCGCCCGCACTTCACAGCTCGACGTGACGCCCGTTACTGCGCTGAGTTCAGCCCTCTGGTGTCATTACGGTGGCGACGCCTGCAAGGACGGGCTTTGAATCGGCATTGAGTCCTGGGCTAGAGCCCAAAGAGGATACACGCCGATTCACCGGGCTGAAGCCTGGTGCTTCCACCGCCCGGGTGTTTCCACCCGACGCGTGGTTCCATCAGACGCGCACGTCGACCGCAAACGTAAGTAAGGAGAACAGCATGGCTGACAAAAAAGCGGACCTCGCTGGCCCTGGCATTGGCGATTACCAACAACTGGAAAAGATCTTGCCGGAGGACTACAGCTCCCTGCTGTCGCCCAAGGAAACGCAACGGGCGATCTTCGAGGTGAAACGCTACATCGAAGACAACCTCTGCAAAGAGCTTAACCTGATGATGGTCGAAGTGCCGCTGATCGTCGATGAAGAAAGCGGCGTCAACGACCTGCTCGACCGCGACGGCTCGCGCACGCCCATTCAGTTCCACATCTCGAACGATTACGACAAGCACCCGGTCAACGCGCAAGTGGTGCAGGCCGCGACCAAATGGAAGAGGATGGCTCTGAAGCAGTTTGGCATGCAGCCCGGCGAGGGCCTGTGTACCGATATGCGCGCGGTCCGCAAGGACTACTTCCTCGACCACGATCACAGCGCCTATGTCGATCAGTGGGACTGGGAGCGCGTCATCACCCCCGAGCAGCGCAATCTGGATTTCCTGAAGGCAATCGTGCAGAAGATCTGGAAGGTGATGGTTGGGGCCGAGCGCTTCGCCCAGGAGCTTTTCCCGCAGCTCAAGGACCCGCGTTATCCCAATCTGCCCGAGCAACTCACCTTCCTGCACGCGGAAGAGATCCTCGACATGTTCCCCGAGATGCCTCGCAAGCAGCGCGAGACGGCGATCCTGCAGGCGTATCCGGCAGTGTTCATCATCGGCATCGGCTGGATGCTGAAGGACGGCTATCCGCATGAGCTGCGCGCGGCCGACTACGACGACTGGGTCACGCCCACCATCACCAAGAACGGCCACCTGCTGCACGGGCTCAACGGCGACATCCTGGTGTGGAACTCGGTGACCAAGCGGCGGCATGAGCTGTCGTCAATGGGAATTCGCGTCAATTCGGAATCACTGAAGAAGCAGCTTGAGCTGACGCACCAGCTCGACTTCCTGAAGTATCCGTATCACCAGGCCATTATGAATCACGAGATTCCGCTGAGCGTTGGCGGCGGCATTGGACAGTCACGCACACTGATGACGCTGCTGCGCAAGGCACACCTTGGCGAAGTCAGCGTCACCGTATGGCCGAAGGTACTGAAGGATATGTGCGCGAAGAAGAATATCCATGTGCTGAACTAAGATAGGGAATGCAGCACAGCCGTACTCGGGCACGGGCCGAAAGGTTCGTGCCCTTTTTAGTTGAGCGCATCAGCCTCTAGTCCGCGCGCATCCACGTGCCGTCGGGATTGTATTCGCTCATGTCGGCGCCGAGCTTCGCGGTGTCGGGACCGAGATCTTTCTCGTACACGACGCCGTCCTGATCGACGATGAAGGTCATCACTCCCGAGTTGCGGTATTCGGCAGGATAGGCGACGAAAGCAAAGCCGCGACTGAGCTGGCCATTCGTCATGTAGTCGTGGGCGCCGCCTTTGGCCGCCGCTCCTTGCTTGGTCAGCATTCGGAAGTAGTAGCCATGGAACGGAGTCAGCTTGCCCTGCTGCATGTCGTATCCCTGGCTGGCGGCATCGGCGATCTGCGGGCCAATGGGGCTGGGAGGCTGACTGTCGTCGGTCTTCCAATAAAGACCATCCTCCTTGCCTTCGGTGCTGATGAACTTCAGCGCGTAGTGCTTGGTCTTGTCTCCGTCGCGCGCGGCGGAGGCGTACTCGCGTTGCGCCTGAACCAGGGTGTTCAGGGTCTCAATGGCGTCGTTCTCGTTGGTGCCGACGCGGCGAAACAGGATCTCCTTCAGACCGGTTTCGGTGTCGAAATACCACTTACCGCTGGCGTTCTTCACAATTGGGATAGGCGAAGGCCAGTTATCCGCGCCGACGTAGAGCGTGACCGTGCCGTCGGGTTCGATGACGACACGGTGCATCTGATCGTAGCGGCGGACGAAGTTCGTAAGCGCATTCTTGTCGGCAACGTCATCGCCGGTATGCAGAATCTTTTGGGCGTTGGAGCCAAAGAGCGCGTTCATCGCCTGCGCATCATCCGACTTGGCCGCGTTGTAGAGCGCGAGCACCGCATCGCCGGGACCGGCGAAGGTTTGCTCCCCGTTCTGCTGCGCCAGAGCGGAGACAGACACAATCAGCGCCAGCCCAGCGGCGAGCCAGCACAGGCGGCGAGAAGCAACAGGATTGTTTGAGTGCGTGTGCGATTTCATTTTTTGATGACCCCCGCTTCGGGTAAAAATTCAACCTGCAAACGACTAGCGCCGCCGACCACCGCCCTCGCGGCCTCCGGTTCGTGCGCCAGCGTTTCCCGCTGCTCGGCCTTGCGCCGGTGCTCCACGACCTGCATTGGAATTGCCACGCCCTTCCAGACTCTGCTGGCCGCGGGCGCTGTTGGTGCGGGTATTGCCTCCGGGACTGTAGCCACTGAAGGCTCCGGTGTTGGTGCCGCGGCTGGGCTGCTGCCCATAGCCGCGCGCCTGATCACGTTGCGGCTGGTTGGGTTGGCGATTCTGCGCCTGCAGGTTTCCGGCGCCGCCCTGCTGATTAAATCGCTGCTGATTCCCCGCGCCACCGGCCTGCTGATTAAACCGCTGCTGATTTCCGCCGCCTCGCTCGGCCTGGTTGACCTGCTGCTGCGCACCCGGGTTGCGGAACTGCGACTGATCGTATTTCTGATTGAACTTAGGCTCGGTGAAATTGGAGTTGCGAGCGTTGCTGTCGAAATTGTTCGCGCGGTAGTTGTTCACATTGCCGCGGTTGACGTTGGCGTTGTTAATATTCGCGCGATTGATATTGGCATTGTTGATGTTGGCGTTGTTGACGTTGCGGTTGTAATAGTTATTGCGGTTAACGAAAGTGTTCGAATTGGAAACATAGACGTTGCGGTTGTAGGTCACGCTGGAATGGTTCCAGCCGCAACCCCAGGAGTTCCATCCCCAGCCGCAGCAGCCTCCGCCACCGCTGATCGCAGCGCCCACGGCAATACCGACGCCGAAGGAGAGCAGACTGGTCGCCACCATCGCTCCGGTGGAGTATCCGGGATACACCGCGACCGGTGCGCCGTAGACCACTGTCGGGTTGTAGGTCGGCACGTAGACCACATCGGGCTGCGCGGGCTGGATGATGATGGTTTGTGCCGGCGGCTGCACAATCGTCGTCTGCGTCGCGCCGGAGGACGCCTCCGACGGCGCCTCTGAGCCCGGAGCCTGGTTCTGCACCGTCACATTCTGCTGCTGATTGCTCTTCAGATTCCCCGCCGTATAGGCCTTCTGACGCATGACCTGCACTGCGTTCATCACGCTCTGCGGCTCGTTGAAGTAGGCGTCGCCCAAAGCTGATGTCCAGGAGAGATTGGTCGCTAACTGACTCAGCACATCGGAGAACTGGGTCAAGCCCTTCACGCTGGCATCCCAAGGTTGCTGGTTGACAGCTTGCAGAAGCTGCTCGCCTTTCAGGCTGGAGTTCTGCTTCAGCCAGTTATAGGCCTCAGTGACCTGATCGGGATAGGTTGAGGCGGCAAGCACCTGCGCCAGCAGATTGTCGGGAAACAGCGCGATGGGAGCGACCAGCTGATAGAGCTGCTCCGGGGTTGGACTGGCATAGGTGGCTGTGGGCGCAGCTTCACCCGCGGGCGCCTTGGCGGCGGCTTCCTGTTTCTTGCTGCAGCCATCGAGACCAGCAACGCTTAGCGTCACGCTGATGCTGAGGAAAAAAGAGAGAACCCCACGACTGTTCGGCATCATAGCGTCTCCTCCACCAAAGTTCACGGTCGACGTATCGTCAACCGGCTGGCGATTACAAAGAAACAGAAACCGCACTCATTATGAACCCGAATCCAAAGACGACCGTGTCAATTCGAGGACCGGGGGGATGGCCCTGGCTCAGCCGATATTAGCGGCCAAAGTTCCTGGTCGGCGCGGATCCGGTGACTTGCGCTACCCAATCAGCTCTAATGCAAAATAACGGTGGCGGCAGTATACACTCTCGCCATCTCGCGAGGGGTCGCTCGCCGGATAACTGCCGGTGATCGGCCCTGGCGATCCGGTTACTTCTTCTGCTGCACTGCCGCCAGGCACTGGCCGTAGAGGTCGAGCAGATGCCGGGCATAGTCTTCGGCTTTCGAATCTGTATTGCCCTGAAATCCCGCGCCGGGGGAGCTGGTCTTTCCGTAGCCGCTGGTGACGGCAATGAACTTCATCATGTCGAGGGCGATGTCTTCGTCGCGCCGTCTGCCGGCGGCGCCGCTAACGTTGGGTTCATCCATGATTGCTGATCTCCGTATTGGGGCGCCGCGCGCCGCTAAAAAATCATAACAAAAAGCGGCGGGAGCGAGCCCGGCGCAGATTGCCGGCGGCGCATGCAGGCTCGGGGAATCGGCCTGCTTCGGCGCAGCTAAGCCGGGCCCCTTCTCACACCTCCATGGCGATGTGCCGCACTCTCCCCACGATGAAATCGCCGGCCCGGCGTCCGGAAGGTACCGCGATGAGCCGCACCGGCGCGGTTTGCAAGTGGGGCCGCAATACGAGATGGCCGGAGGTGAGGGTAACGCAGGCGACGCAAGCGCTGCCGCCGCTCTCCATTACCGCGTACACCTCAGGTGAGCCGGGGTCATGCGGTGGCGAATTGTAGTGACGGTCGATGAGGACCTCTGCCCCGGGCAGCAACTGGGGTGACATTCCGGCGGCGCTCTGCTCATCGAGAGTGACGACAACGAAACGCGTCCAGTCACGGCGGTTGCCGATGGTCCTGGGTTTCAGCCGCCGCAGCAAATTTCTGGGGAAGCTGACGACGTCCTGGATGTCGTCGGCGCTGAAGCGAGCCGTCCGGGCGGCGGTTGCGAAGCTGACGAGCGCGACCGCTTCGGTCTCGTGAGGCGAGACTCCCCCATCCGCGGCCTGGCGCCGCGCCTCACTTACTCCGGCGAGTTGCAGCACGTCAAGGTGCAGAGCATCGAGCAGGCGGTCCATGGCCTGGAGACTGAGCCCGCGTTTGCCGTTGAGGAAATTGGAGAGGTGCGCCTGCTGGAACCCCGCTTTGTGCGCTAGGGACTTTCCGGTCAGCTCGCCCCGCTCGAGCCGCGCCCATATGCTGGTGCGAAGGCTGTCCTGAAGCGTCTGAAATCTGATTTTCATAGTTTGCTAAAAGCTATACCTGTACTTTCGTAATATTCCTATAGCTAATAATCATTGACCTTGATTTCGCCGTGATGCGATATTCAACTTGCCCGAAGGTGTGGGAAGCCCGGGCGAGGACAAATGGAGCAATGCAAAACAATCAACCCGGGGGAGAAGACGGCCTATTCGCCGAACTACGCCGCAAGGTACGGTTTGCCGAGGTGCTGTCGTCCTCCTTCGAAAAACTTCTGGCCAGAACGAACTTCACCGGGAGAATCAGCATCGTTGTGCAGAACGGACGCATTTTGAAATCCGGCTACGAAGAGGGATATTTCACCCGACGACAGGAAGAGCGGATGATATCGTAATCAGCCGGACATCGGCCATGCAGATATTTCAAGTTCATAAGCCCTGCATGGCAGCGAAGGCGCCACTTTCGCACGTAATTAAATAACCAAAGCAGGTCATCGTAACCGAAACGGGCCCTGTGCTCCTGATCCCTGACAGTCAAGGGACAGGTCACAGGGCCCGTTGAATTTAAAAGGACATCGCCACCATGACATACAGCAGTTATGAATTGAAATATTGTGAGCGCTGCGGAGGCCTGGGTTTGCGCCGCAGCAAGTCGGGGCCGCCGTATTGCTGTGATTGTGCGCAGATGCTGCGCGCCTTCATGCCACGATCCGCGGCACAGAACGCCGCCCCGGCACAGTTGCGGCGCATCGTTCAACGGGTGAGACAGCGCGCGCTGCCCCTCGCCGGAGAGACTCTCGGTGTACGGGAGGCCGCTCATGCTTTCTGAAATGCCAGTCGAGCCAGCAGTTCGCAAGGCGGGGCGCAATCAGCCTCCGGAGCACGCGGTTGCGTTCGATCCCGATCCCGAGACGGTGTGCTACCGCGGGCAGACCCTGGCCATCGTTCGCAACTTCTTCGAGATGTCGTGCCAACTGGGGCGGCTGCCGTCGATCCTCGGCCGCGAATTCTTTCGCGCTAAGGTTTCACATCACGCCATTCCCAGCTTTGAAGATCAGGCCTTGTTCGCCCATGACGTAGAGCGGTCGCTCATGAAGCTGGATAAACAGGAAATGGATGTGCTCACGCTAGTCGGACTCTACGACCTGAACCTGGACGAGGCGGCCGAGATACTGCATTGGAGCACGGGGTATATCAGCCAGCGCTTCGCAGAGGCGTTGGCGCGACTGACGCAGATTTTTCTCGATAGCGGCCTTTTGCGCCGCGATCGGCCTGATCGGCGGCAGGTGCAGATGCAAGGCCGCAAGCCTCCGGCCTCGGTGCTTCCGCCGAAGAAGCCTTGTGGCTCAGTACGGCACGCGCTAACTGATCAACAGCGGAGGGCACAAGGCGCCAGCTAATGGAGCAGCATCCGCGGAGGCACGTTAAGGTGTCTCCGCGGATGCGGTGGAGGCCCTTGCTGCGCGTTGAATCTCACGGCTTTTGGGGGAGATGATGTTGGAAAGAAAACCTAAATTGCGGCCGCCGGTTCTAAACCGCATAGTCCCGCCCTCTGCAAGCAAAAGGGACCGAGGAGATCGGTTATGAATAGACTCGTTTTGCTCGCAGCCACTCTCGTCTTATCAACCTGTGTCATGGTCGGCCAGAAGTCACCGGCGGCAACCGATGAGAGTCAGTCCAACGCTGCTCCCGGCCAGATGCAGCGAGGCACAGCGGCTACTCCGCCAATGGTGCCTCACCAGCCACCGGATACGATCGCGAATCCCGACCGTAACGGGACGACACCGGAAACGACGTTGCCGAATACGACGGTCGACGATCAGCAGCCCGGAAACAGCACCACCGGGTCGCCGGCTTCGACCATGGGAACGACGGGAAGCACGCCGGCTACGGAGCAGAGCCCTGACGGCAATAAGAGTGGAACCACACCCAATCACACGCAGACGCCGGACACCAACTCAACCCAACCGCATCAGGCCTACCCCAGTGGAAGCAGTAGTCCGAACTCGTCGGCCAATGGGGCAAGCAGCGACGACATGAGCGGAACCAATCCGAAGCCGGATACCAAGCCGGATAATAGTACCAACAGCACGAATCCGCCGACTACGCCGCAGCACATCGCGACGCACGCGCCCGATGCGGGGACGGAGATGAATCCGGCATCGTTGGAGACGGTTACCGCCGTCACAGATCAGCATTAGCCGTTTTGTATCGGGGCACGACTAATTTGCGAGCACGGTGATCCGCTGAGTTCGTGCCCTGATACAGAGCTTCACAAGCGGGTGGGTTCGTCGGGTCCCGGTTCCCGAACGGGCTTGTCGGGCTCAAGCACTGGCTTGTCGGGTGGCTCCCTCACCGGAGACGGCAAGTCTTCTCCAGGTGGGACTGGAATCGGCGTATCGACATCGCTGCGCAGATGCAGATTGTCGCAAAGTTTTGAATTCACTGTGAGCACCTCCGCGTAGGATGCAATGGTGTTGGCGAGAGTTGCGGGCGCTTACTGTCGCCGGTTGAAACCGGCTCGAAGTCTCCAATGACGCCCCTACCCAGCCTTGCGCTTCGCTTCAGGCTGGGCTGTCATCACACGCCCCTCGGGCTTAGTCCGTTGGCAGCGGTTCAGGGTTTCGTCCCACCGCGCCAGGGCGCATTGGGCTGAGCTGATATCGGCATTCATAGTCGCCGCCGAACCGATAACTACCTTCTTCATACGCAGACAGGAACTCTCCTATCGAGTCTCGCCAGCCTTGACTTGTCCGAAGTTCAACAGGGTGACGATGAGCACGCCGCCGGTAATGTTTCCTGCCGTCGCCACGCCGAGCCAGTGAAGATAAGTGACAAACGAAACCTGGCCGGCGAAGACCGCGGACATAATTTCTCCGCTGCTGGCAATGCAGTGCGCGAAATGGCCGATGCCGACGACAAAGGTCAGCAACCAGATGACGGCGATCTGGCCGATGGTCCAATGGCTGGCAGTGACCATCCAGGCGACGAGAGCGATGATCCAGCCTCCGATGACGCCGCTCCAGAAGATGTGAGTTAATCCGCCCTGCGAGCTTGCGATGCCGAGTTGCACGAGTTCATTGTGAATACCGGCTGGCAGCGCAGAAGTCAGGATGGCCAGTGCCGCAAAGGCGATCGCGCCGAGGATGTTGAAGGTGAATACCAGCGACCATAGCCGCAGCGTATCGACAAAGTGGCGGCGTTCGCTGAGTATCAGGGCGACGGGATATAACGTGTTCTCGGTGAATAATTGCGCCCGCCCAATGATGACCGCGATGAATCCGATGGGATATACAAGATAAGCGAGGAACTGCCGGGTGGGCACGTCCGGCAAAGCAGCCATGGCCGCAGCCACGCTCAGCCCGGTGAGCCCCATCGAAACTCCACCGGCAAAACCGGAGAAGGCCAGGGCATGAGCCGAGCGGCGCAGCTCGTCGTGCGCGTTGTCTTCCACATGCTGAAAGATCTCGCGCGCAGTGCGGCGCAACGATTGATCGGTCGTAGTTTGCTCCTGCGGGGGTTGCTCGACTACAGGCTGCTCGCTAGTGGTGGTCGCCATTCGTGCTCCGTGCTGCCGGTTAGATGCAAGGCAGCGACGCGGGGCAGAGCTGCTCTTTTTGTGCAGCGAGCTGTACCTCGGCTAAAGCCGGGTCTCTTTCGGTGCCGTCGCGTTTGTACGCCTGAAACAGGCTGCAGAAAAATTCTTCGCAGTGGAAAAAACAGCAGATCCCTCGCCCGCCGCGGCGGGTTCGGGATGACAAAAACACAGGACTTTTATGGCGCAGCTAAAGCTGCGCCCCTTCAAAACGGCGCCCTGCAGAGTTTTTCCGCAGCCTGTGAAAGGCGTACTCCACCCGAGTTGGACCACAGCAATTGTGAAAATGCTGTAGTCGAACCGATCGGAGGGCGCAAGTCGCCGGCATCACTCGTAGGCGTGCAATTCGCGGCCGCGTGTCTCGGGCAGCAACAGGGTGGCTACCACCATCGTCAAATAGGCTACGATGGCGAATATCGAGATAGCGTGTCCCAGCCCCATGCGCGCGCTAAGCACGCCGACCAGGGTGGGGAAGAGGGCTCCGATACCGCGTCCTACATTGTAGGAGAAGCCCTGGCCGGAGCCGCGAACCCGGCTGGGAAACAGCTCGGTGAAGAAGGCGCCGATCGGGCTGAATGCTCCTGAGGCGAAGAATCCCAGCGGAAATCCCAGCACCAGCATGACGGAGTTGCTGATCGGCAGATAGGTATAGCCGGCGATGGCCAGCAGAGAGCACACGGCGTACAACACGAGAGTACGTTTTCGGCCCATCCGGTCGGTGAGCCACGCGCTTACCAGATAGCCGACGAACGAGCCGACGATTACGACGAACAGATAGGCGCCGGTGTTCAGCACCGACAACTTGCGTGTGGTCTTCAGGTAGGTTGGCAGCCAGGTGGTGATGGCGTAATAACCTCCCTGTACCCCGATGGCTAGCAACGCTGTCAGCAACGTCGTAGGCAGCAGCGATGGGCTGAAGATCTCGAGGAAATGACTGCCTTCACCGAGCGAGCTCTCGCGGTCCAGGGTGCGCCGGAAGACCTCAGGCTCTGGAACCCGCCGCCTGATGTAGAAGACCAGCAACGCCGGGAGGATGCCGATCCAGAACAAGATTCGCCAGGCGACGGCGGCGGGCAGAACAGAGAACAGCACGGTGTAGCAGATCGCCGTTATGGCCCATCCGATGGCCCAACCGCTCTGCACGGTGCCCACGGCTTTGCCGCGATGTTCGGCGCGAATGGCCTCGCCCATCAGCACCGAGCCGACCGCCCACTCTCCGCCGAAGCCAAGCCCCTGCAGCCCGCGAACGATGAGCAGTTGCCAGAACGAATGGGTGAATCCGCTGAGGCAGGTAAACACCGCGAACCACAGAATCGTAAGCTGGAGAATGCGAGCCCGACCGTAGCGATCCGACAATAGCCCGGCGATCCATCCGCCGACCGCCGAGACCAGCAGCGCCACGGTGCCGAGCATGCCGGCTTGTGCCTTGCTCATGTGCCAGACAGCGATGAGCGTGGGGATGACGAAGCTGTAGATCATGACGTCCATGCCGTCGAGGCCCCAGCCACCGAACGTAGCAATCAGCGTGGAGCGCTCAGTGGGCGTGAGGTCGTAGATCCAGGAACGTCGGGCGGTGGTGACTTTGGCTTCGCTTGACGACATGTGGCTCCCGGCCAACCGTCGGTTCATGCAAGCTTCGGGATTGGCGTGCAGTTCGCGGGGATTGTACACCAAAGGGTTGAGAAGCGAACTGTTCTGCTAATCTGCAGACTCGTATGCGAATTGGTCTTGAGGTGTTAGCGGCGGGGTGTGCGTTGCTGGCGCTCGCCGGAGCAGCCTATTTTGCGATGTGCATCTGGGCGGGCCTGCGGTTTCTTTCCCATCAACGCGAGCGCCCAACGTTCGCGCCTCCGGTCAGCATCATGAAATCGCTCAAGGGTGTCGACCCACACATGCGGGCCGCATTCCGTTCGCATTGCCTGCTTGAGTATCCCGAGTACGAAGTACTGTTTGGCGTGAATGATCTGAGCGATCCCGCAGCGGCGCTGGTGCACGAAGTGCAACAGGAGTTCCCTGATGCGAAGCTGCGCGTGATTCATTGTCCTGAGGTGCTGGGCGCCAACGGGAAAATCAGCACGCTCGCTCAAATGCTGCCCCATGCTATGTACGAGCACGTGCTGATGAACGATAGCGACATCCTGGTCGAGCCCGATTTCCTCGGCCGCGTGATGCAGAGCTTTGCCAACCCGAACGTCGGCATGGTCACGACGCTGTATCGCGCCCTCACCGGGCGCGGTCTCTGGTCGAAGTTGGAGGCAATCGGGGTTAACACGGATTTCATGGGAGGCGTGCTGGTCGCGCGAGAGATAGAGGGCGGAGTCCGTTTCGCGCTGGGTGCAACGATGGCTACAACCAAGTCGGTGCTGGCGAAGATCGGCGGGCTGGAGTCGCTGGTTGACGTCCTCGGGGATGACTATGAGCTTGGGGCGCGCACGGCAGCAGCAGGATATCGGGTCGAGCTTGGAGATTCGGTGGTAGAGACAGCCGTCGCTGACTACACCTGGCTTGATTTCTGGCACCATCAGTTGCGCTGGGCGCGCACGAACAAAGGTCTTCGTCCCGGAGGATACTTCGGGATGATCGTGACCTTTGCATTGCCGTGGGGAATCCTTGCTGTACTGGCGGCGCCGCGTGCCTGGTGGACGTGGGCGGTGCTGGTGATTGCGAACATTTTGCGCGCTATCGCAGCGTCCGTGATTGGTCTGAAGGTTCTGCAGGACTCGGAAGTTTGGCGCGACTTCTGGATTATTCCGGTGCGCGACTGCGCAGCCCTTGCGGTATGGATTGCGAGCTACTTCGGCAATACCGTCGTGTGGCGCGGGGAACGCTTCCGGCTGCGCAAGGGACAGTTGATACGAACCAATCCGAACGGATGAACACAGTTGGAGTGAGCGCCTGTACGGCTTAGTGAAGCCTTAGGGTTCTGCAATCTTGTTCTGCGACATTCGGTTAATTGGAATGTCAGGGACGTTTCTGTATGATTTGAACTGTAGTCACCAGCAAAAATTAAGTCTGTACTGACCGACTCTTGATGAAATCAGGTCGGCAATTCCCTAACTCGTGACGGCGCCCAGTTGCGCGGGTTCGGCTAGATCGAACCGCGTATCCAGGAGACTTTTGACGGTGCCGAAACTCCTCATTACCCAGGCAACGGGATATCGATTTCGCGGCTCGCGCGAACCCTACAAACTGCGCAAGAGAAAACTAGTCGGCGCGGTTATGCCCTACATTGCGGCGCTCGCCCCGCAAGACTGGAAGGTAACGCTGGTCGATGACGCGACCGAGGAGCTCGATTACAACGCCGATGTCGATGTGGTAGCGATCGCCATCCGGACCGTCACGTCCCTGCGCGGCTACGAGATCGCCGAGAAGTTCAGGAGCCGGGGAATCCCTGTCATCATCGGTGGCCCCCACACCACGTTCCATTCCGAGGAAGTTGCGCAGCACGCCGACGCCGTTTGCATTGGCGAGGCTGAAGAAATTTTCCCCCGAATGCTGGAAGATGCCGCCGCCGGCAGGCTGAAGAAGTTTTACCGCCGCGACACCTGCGCGAGCCTGGAGGGAATGCCGGCGCCGCGCTGGGAGCTGCTCGATCCGAAGAAGTATGTGTTCTACCGCCCGTATGTCATTCAGCAGTCCCGAGGCTGTCCCTTCGTCTGCGATTTTTGCGCTGAGCGCAGGTTGAACGGGGATTACGGGTTCCGATATCGGCCTGCCGCCGAGGTTGTGGAAGAGATAAAAATGTGTGGGAGCAAGCACATCTTCTTCGCGGCCAGCCAATTTGCCGGCAACCCTGAAAAGGCGATGGAGCTGATGGAAGCGTTGATCCCGCTGAAGGTCCGCTGGTCCACGCTGTTCTCGACGCATTATTGCCTCGACCCGAAATTCATGGAGCTCGCAGAGCGCTCGGGGCTGCTGCACGTCAACATGGGAGTCGAGAGCATCAATCAGGCCACGTTGAACAAATTTTCCAAGGGCTTCAATAAATCGTCGGAGTACTCGCACGTAATCGACAATCTGAAGAAGCGGAACATCAGTTACTCACTTAATTTCGTGTTCGGCTCCGACTCCGACGATGAAACTGTCTTTGACGCAACTCTGCAACTTCTGCATGAGCTCAAGGCGGAGACGGCCTACTTCAACATCCTGGTTCCGCTGCGAGGCACGCGGCTTCACCAGCAATTCAAGGACGAAGGCCGCCTGATTGACGAGGACAACATGGAGCGCTGGCCGGGGCTGTCGTGTCACTTCAAGCCGCTGCGCTTTTCGCCCGACGAACTATGCCGGCGCGTCACCAAAATTCGGCATGACTTCTACACCAACGGCTCAGCCGTACGGCGGCTGCCGGTACCTTACAGGCAATCGCACTTCGCAGCATGGAACCTGCACTTCCTGCAGCGGAAAGTCGTTCATAACATCAACTGTATGCGGGATTTCACGGAGTTCTAGGCTGATACAGCCCAGCCGCCAGAGTGGATCGGCAGATTTTCGATATCACAGTGCGTGGCTAGCACCAGAGCTGTGCAGGGTTTTAGCGTTGCGGTGTCCCGGCTTTGAAAGGGCACGGTTCTTAGCCGTGCCGCCACAACATGTCATGGACTTCGCCTAGCTGAGGAAATGCTCGCCCTCAGCGGTTTAAAGCCGGTTTTTCGTCTACCTGTGTGACCCGCCCTGAAGGCGGGCCCTTTCAAACAGGATGCGGCAGCTTCGTTATAACGCGTTCATCTTGGCCAGGAACTCGGCATTGCCAACCGTCTTACTTAGCCTGTCGATCAATAGTTCCATGGCTTCGACCGGCGACAACGGGTTCAATACTTTGCGCAATACCCAGATGCGCGCCAGGTCGTCCTTGGGGATGAGCAACTCTTCCTTACGCGTGCCCGAGCGCTGAATGTCGATGGCCGGGAAAGTGCGCTTATCGACCAGCTTCCGGTCGAGGATGATTTCCATGTTGCCGGTGCCCTTGAACTCTTCGAAGATGACATCGTCCATGCGCGATCCGGTTTCGATCAGCGCGGTGGCGATGATGGTCAGCGAGCCACCTTCTTCGATGTTGCGGGCCGCGCCGAAGAAGCGCTTCGGCCGCTGCAACGCGTTCGAGTCGACGCCGCCGGAGAGCACCTTGCCCGAAGGCGGAACGATGGTGTTGTAGGCGCGCGCCAGTCGCGTAATCGAGTCGAGCAGGATGACCACATCGCGCTTGTGCTCGACCAGGCGCTTCGCCTTCTCGATCACCATCTCGGCGACCTGTACGTGGCGTGCAGCAGGCTCGTCGAACGTGGACGAGATAACTTCGCCCTTCACCGAGCGCTGCATGTCAGTGACTTCTTCCGGGCGCTCATCGATGAGCAGCACGATCAGCACGATCTCCGGGTGATTCGTCGTAATAGAGTTCGCCAGGTTCTGCAGCAGCATGGTCTTGCCGGTACGAGGCGGAGCGACAATCAGTCCGCGCTGGCCTTTACCCACCGGGGTCAGCAGATCCATGACGCGGGCACTGATGTTTTCCTTGACGGTCTCCAGCTTGATCCGCTCCTGCGGATACAGCGGCGTCAGGTTGTCGAACAGAATCTTGTTGCGCGCTTCTTCAGGAGACTCGAAGTTGACGGCTTCGATCTTCACCAGCGCGAAATACTTCTCGCCCTCATGTGGAGGACGCACTTGTCCGCTGATGGTGTCGCCTGTCTTCAGGTCGAACTTGCGGATCTGCGACGGCGAAACGTAAATGTCGTCGGGGCCGGGCAGATAGTTGTAATCCGGGGAGCGCAGGAATCCGTAGCCATCGGGCAGGATTTCGAGCACGCCTTCGGCGAAGATGTGTCCTTCCTTTTCGCTTTGCGCCTGGAGGATTTTGAAGATGAGGTCCTGCTTGCGCAGGCCGCTGGCGCCGGGGAGATCGAGCTGGCGCGCGATCTTGGTTAGTTCTGTGATGTTCTTTTCTTTGAGTTCAGAGATTGTCATGTTCACCTACGAAGGGATATTGCGGAAGGGCAGGCCGGAAGGATCGGCGGAAGGGACGCGCCGAAGCGCGACGCGCTTATGCAGCGCGCCGCTGGGCCTCGGAAGCTGTCTCCGGCTCGACCATGATGTTCTGCCGCTCTGCATCGGCGATCCGGTGCAGGACGTCATTGGTCGTATCCTGGATACGGGTGCTCGGACGGTGAAACTTCCGCGTTGCCTTGGAAGCCAACTGGCACAGCATGTAACGGTTGCGCAGCGTATGAACTGCCTCGAATACGAGATCGGACCGCATTCTTTCTTCTCCTAATTGCGTATGAAGGTATAACCAGGGAGCCCGGCCGACTTAAATCGGAGTGATCCTTGCAGCTCCCGGCGCCGTACAACTAAGCGGTGAGAACGTCTCGCGAGGCGCGCTCAAAAGGAGCCACGCTGTTGGATGCAATTCCCGCGCGAGCGGTTCAATTTTCCGCAAATTACTAAGTGCTATCCCGCCAGCTACTGTTGGCAGGAACCCAAAGGGTTCTTACATCCAACCTGAAAAACATGGCAAAGCAAGACTGCCTTTTTCAGGTTATTGCCTTCCTGATTACCGGTTGATGGCGTTCAGTGTGTGGCCGATTAGGGCAGGACGCCTGGACTGGAGCTACAGGATAACGGCGAACTCAGAAGCGTTACCTTAGCCGGGATTCAAGTGCCTCGTCAAGGAAAATCTTGCTCACCTCGACGCACGCTGGTAACCAACTACCAAGCTGAAGCCTTAGACGCCAAAACGGGCGAAAGGTTCGTAGAAAATGTAACCCTAGGAATTTCTGTAAGTTGCTGGCCGAAATGTGCCATGCTTCCCGTTGCTGTCTTATGGTCATGTTCGGGAAGGTTCGTTTTTCCTAGGCCCAGAACGTCCGGTCCAGCGTCCTGTACTGGATCGCCTCGGCGATGTGGCCAGCCTCGATTTCCTCCGCACCCGCCAGATCGGCAATGGTGCGCGAAACCTTGAGGATGCGGTCATGCGCCCGCGCGCTCAGCCCCTGCTTTACCATGGCGCGCTCCAGCAGGTGCTCGGCGTCGGTGCCCAGCTCGCAATACTTGCGAATCTCGCGCGAGCCCATCTGGGCGTTGGAGTAGATGCGCTCCTTGCCAACGGCGAAGCGGTTAAGTTGGCGCTCGCGGGCGATCATCACCCGCCTTCCGATATCGGCAGAGCTCTCAGGAACCACCACGCTGCGCAGCTCGCGATAGTTCACCGCAGGCACGTCGATGTGGATGTCGATGCGATCCAGCAGCGGGCCGGAGATCTTCGACACATAGCGCTGGATCATCATCGGCGAGCAGTGGCACTCGCGTGTGCGATCGTTGAAATACCCGCATGGACAAGGATTCATGGCGGCCACCAGCATGAATCGCGCCGGAAAGCTAAGCGACATGGCGGCGCGCGCGATGGTGACCGTGCCGTCTTCCAGTGGCTGGCGCATCACTTCGAGCACGTTGCGCGGGAACTCAGGCAGCTCGTCCAGAAACAGCACTCCGTTGTGCGCCAGCGAGACTTCGCCGGGGCGCGGGATCATGCCTCCGCCGATCAGACCTGCGTCGGAGATGGTGTGGTGCGGCGACCGAAACGGCCGCGTTCCAACCAGCCCGGACGAGGAGTCGAGCACGCCGGCCACGCTGTGAATCTTCGTCGTCTCCAGCGCCTCTTCGAAGGTCAGCGGAGGAAGCACGGTCGCCATGCGTTTCGCCAGCATGGTCTTGCCCGAGCCGGGAGGGCCGATCATCAGCAGATTGTGTCCACCGGCCGCGGCGACCTCGATGGCGCGCTTGGCAGTTTGCTGCCCGCGCACGTCTTTGAAGTCAACTCCGAATTGCCGCGAGACCTCGAGCAGCGCCTTCGTGTCGACCTTCATCGGCTGAATGCCATTGCCGGTGTTCAGGAACTGCACAACGTCCGTCAGCGAGCGCACGGGATAAACGTCTACGCCCTCGACTACCGCTGCCTCGCGTGCGTTCACCTCCGGCAGAATCAGCTTGCGAATCTTGTTCGCCCGGGCCAGCACGGCGATCGGCAGCGCGCCGCGGATGCCACGCAGGCTGCCGTCCAGCGAGAGCTCGCCCACGAATAGCGCGTCCTCGGGAGGCTTGTCGTTGATCCCGCCGTAGGCGCCGAGAATGCCGAGCGCCATCGGCAGATCGAAGCCGGAGCCTTCCTTGCGAATGTCAGCCGGAGCGAGGTTGATGGTGGTGATAGTCGGCGGGATGTCGTAGCCCGAGTTCTTCAGCGCCGAACGCACGCGCTCGCGGCTCTCGCGCACCGCGGCATCGGGTAGGCCGACGGTTGAGAACTTGCCCTCTTCGCCCGTCTTGACGATACCCACATCGACCTCAACCTGGATGAGGTTGGCATCGATGCCGTACACCGCGGCGCTGAGTGTCTTGTAGAGCATGGAAGGCGAATGGCAGACCCGAGTCTTAGAGGTAACAGAGGCAGGTTACCTTGGGATGTGACGGCACTCACCCTCGCGGGTGACTGGGTGTGCCGCCCAGCTTGCGAATCCCAACTTGTGGGGCCAACCCGTTTTGGACATGCGACTTCACATGCTTAGGCTCAACCGGAAATGCAAGGCTTCGAAAGATTCGCGGAGTTCAGTCGTGCCCTGAAGGCGTCGAGAGCGGCGAGTGCGACAGGCTCCAACCCATACGTACCTTATACCGACGATTTGCGCTTCGCCGAGGGCGTGCTGTTCAGTCTGTTCCTGATGCTGCCGTTCTGGCTTCTGCTGGCCTATGCCATTGAACGGTTAGTCCACTAAGGGCACGTCGGCCTCTGGAGCTGGCCCCTACACCTTCCACATCACGACTTCGTTGGGCTCGTACTCCTGGAAATCGGCAGGGATGCCGTGACGCAGATTACGTTCGTAGGCGACCTCGATCTGCAACACCCAGAGTAGAGGCAGCATGAGGACGGCCAGCAGCAGCCACAGCCATCGCTTTTCGAACCGAAGTCGTAACATCTGAGACCGCTCCAAAAAACCTACTTCAGATACTTCGCCAAAAATGCCGTGGTAAGTTCCCAAGCCTGCTTGGCGTCGTCCGCCCGGTAGCCTTGTTTGTTGTTTGGATTCTCAAAAGCGTGCCCGGCGTCAGGAAATATTTTGATCTCCACCGGCTTGCCCAGGGCCTTCAGGTCAGCCTCAAACTTATTGACGTCAGCGGGCGGAATTCCTCTGTCCTGGCCGCCGAAGATGCCGAGTATGGCGGCATTGATCTTCTCCAGCGTCGCTTTGTCGGAGGCGAGGTGCCCATAGTTGATGACGGCCGCCTTCAACTTGGGATCGGCAATGGCGAGGTCGAGAGCATAGCCCCCGCCCATGCACCATCCGATGGTGCCGACCTTGGCGGGATTGACGTTCTTCTGCGAGCGGAGAAACGAACTCGCGGCCAGCAAGTCGCGGTTAGCGCGATCGCTGGGTACTCCACGCATGATTTCGTGCGCCTCTTCGGGCGTGGTCGCCACCTTACCGCGATAAAGGTCAATCGCCAGCGCGACGTAGCCCTGGTCCGCCAGCTTCGAGGCCTGCTCCTTCACCCAGTCGTTCAGGCCCCACCATTCGTGGATGACGACGAGCGCCGGGAAAGGTCCTTTGCCGTGAGGCGTGTAGAGGATGGCATTGACGGTTTCATCGCCGCTCTTGTAAGAGACCGGCTTGCCCTCGGCAGCAAAACTGGAAATCGTCATACCAATGAGAAGAGCGGAAAGTAGAGTGAGTTTCATGGGCGCTCCTGGAAAAGCAGCAGTTGGCAATTAGCACTTGGCATTTAGCACTTGGCAAAGATACTGTGCGTTGTTCCGGCAAGCGGGTGCAATTCGGCCGCGCTGATTGACGACTATCCCCTTTGCAGCTACTTGCCCAAACCGCGACTAACGGCCAAGTGCTAAATGCCAAGTGCTAACGGCTCGGTGCTTCTTTCCCCGCCAATCCCTCCAGCAACTGCTTGCCTAATCGCTGCAACTCGCCGAACTGCTTTTGGTACTCGACGAAGAGCCGATTGTATTCCAGCGAGTGGTCAGGATCGAGATGCGCGCGCAACATCATATCGCGCAGCTTCACCGGATTGGGCAACACTGCGTCTTCGTTCAACTCGTCCAGTGCCGTGGTTGGGTCGTAGTGATACATGGCGGTTCGGTCCTCGATAGGGCGCATCGTATCACTATTTGAGTGCTGCTGCGAGACGGGGGGCCGGTGGAAGCAGCACGCTTGAGCGAACGATTTGCGGTGGAAGCACCGCGCTTGGCGAACGGCGTACGGGTGGAAGCACCACGCTTTAGCGTGGTGAACCGAGCGCCATCGCTGAGCTGGCTTTAGCCATGGCGGAATCGCATCGATCTTCGACTTAGTCCAGACACTCGCGTTCCGAGGCTGAAGCCGCTTTTCTACGGCAGCGTCTGTCACCACGCTAAAGCGTGGTGCTTCCACCAAAACAAAACGTGCTTTCACCACAGCGCTTGGTGCTTTCACCCAGGAGCGATTTCAGCGCTTCTCCGAAAGCTGCATCTGGCCGGTTTGACCGCACACGTCGGAAGCCGCTCCAGGCTGCGGCTCCCCAATGCGGTAATCGCGATAGTCAATCTTGAGCTTGGCGGTGCCGCCGAACCGCACCTTTGTAGTGCTGGTGTTGTGCGCGGGCAGCCAGAACTCGCCCACCTTTTTGTACTCATGCTCGATCTCGGTATGGCTGATCCAGAACGATACGTTTTTTGCCGGCTGCGCCGCGACGCGAGAAACGGCGAAATCGTTGGCGTCGACCCAGATCTTGCCGGTGTAAAGGAATTTGCTTTTAAAGCGCGGCTTCACTTCAAGCACATACTGCGGCTGCCCGGCAATGCTGTCGGTTCCGACCATCTGGAACTCGTAATTGTTGGGAGTCAGATCGGTGCGTCCGAAGTTTTCTTTGTCCAGGGCCTCTTTCTCGCTCTGCAGCAACTCGCGGAGCACATGGTCAAGCAGGAGTTTTGAGCCTTCCTCCTTTAGCACCCGGAATTGCTTTTGCGCCGGCGCGTCGTATGCCATGTCTACGACCATCGCGGCCGATTTATCCGCCGGGAAGCCGACGTAATTCAACGAGTAATAGCGGCAGCTTTCGTAATGTTTCAGTTGGGCGGCGCGAAGCTGATTATGCTGCACAAGGCGGGCGACAACCTCGTCGGTAGATAGCGAGGGAGCATCCGTGCCGGCTTGTGCCTGTCCAGCCTGAGACGAGACGACCAGCACGACAGCGAGCAGTATTGGGCGGATCAGTCGTCCTGTCACGAAGCGACCTCTAAGTCTGACGGTGATTGGGATGAGTGCAAGTGTCAAGCCAGAATCCGGTGACTGTTCTTTGCATGACAGTATCACGCGGCGATTTCCACGTCGGTCTTTCGCTGGCGTCGAAAAATGGTTCGCCACAGCCACAGCGGTCCTGCGATCAGGAATTGCGCGAGCAGCACTGGGATGCGGAGCAAATCGCGCCACAGCGGCTGACTGCCTTCTCCTACCACCATCGCTCCACGTCGCATGATGAACAGGTTAAACAGTGTCGAAATCACCGACAGCCCAGTTGCAAACCCGACGGCCGGACGAACGTTGTGCATGCCGGTCCAGATATGCGCAAAGTAATCCGCTCCATACAGCGCGCCGGGTATGACCAGGGCCACGACACCTGCGCCCAGCCACTCCGGCTCGGCAAAGCGCATGGCCTGGGTGAATGCCGCGTAAATGCCGGCGGTCGCGCAGGTGAACAGAATCTCGACCAGCACCGCGACCGACATTTCCACGCGCCCGCGCTTCATGGTCGCGATGAGGAAAATCGTTCCGCGATTGAAGGCGCCGAACAGCGCCGACTTCCAGTTCCAGTGCCGAACGAAGTAGTAGAACGGGTCGCCAAGAACCTGGAGCAGAGCTTTGCCGACTGTCGTTCGCGGGCTTTCGTTGCCTTGGTCGGCGGCTCGAGTCATGGGCTTGAGTATATCGGGGTCAGCTACAGAGACTTTGTTAAATCATAACTGCAAAGCCTGACGACTCGTACTGTGTCACCTGTTGTCAAACATACCGCATCTGAAACAGCAGTGGCCGAATCTGTAACCTTGGCGTCGTGATGTTGAACTATACTTGCCCCACGGCGTGTGACGGCCGGGAGCGCCGGCAAAACGGAACTCTGAAATGACTGCTACGATGCGTCGCGCTGCGAAGCGCTGGAACCGGCTCTATCGCGAGACCCGCATGGTCGCGCTGGCGCTGCGGTCGCAGCATCATCCGGTGCTGGCCCACATGGTCGTGACCCGTCGCTGCAACCTGGCGTGTACGTATTGCAACGAGTTCGACGACTTCTCCAAGCCGGTGCCGACACAGGAACTGTTCAAGCGCATCGACAAGCTGGCGGCGCTGGGGACGACCATCATCACCATGACCGGCGGCGAGCCGCTGTTGCATCCTGACCTCGACCAGGTCATCGCGCGCATTCGCGGCCACGGCATAATCGCCATCCTGGTGACGAACGGATATCTGCTGAACGTGGAGCGCATCCAGCGGCTGAACCAGGCCGGCGTCGACCACCTGCAGATTAGCGTCGACAACGTGAAGCCCGACGAAGTCTCCAAGAAAAGCCTCAAAGTGCTCGACAAGCGCTTGCAGTGGCTGGCCGAGTACGCTGAATTTCGCGTCAGCATTCACTCTGTTCTGGGCGCCTGCACCGAGCGCCCGGAAGAGGCATTCACCATCGCCAAGCGCGCGACGGAGTTGGGCCTGATTAGCACCGCGGGAATTGTTCACGATTCCGCCGGACAGCTTAAGCCGCTGAACCCGCAGCAGCGCGATGTGCTCACGCGCATCGACGCGTTGTCGAAGGGCAAGGGCTTCTCAGCGGCCTGGTACAACCCGTGGCGCGAAAACCTGATTCGCGGCTTGCCCAACGAATGGCACTGCGGCGCCGGCGGACGTCACCTCTACATCTGCGAAGACGGCCTGGTGCACTATTGCATGGCGCAGCGCGGATATCCGGCGATCCCGCTGGAGGCCTACACGCGCGAGGACATCGATCGCGAGCGGAAGGCGAAGAAGGATTGCGCTCCCTACTGCACCATCTTCTGCATTCAGCGCGTGGCACTGATCGACCGCGTGCGCGAGAATCCGCGCCAGGCGCTGGAAGAATTCTTCCCCACACGCGATGCCGACGGCAACGAACGCAAGCTGCCGGTACCGATTCGCGTGCTCAGTTCGCTGCTGGCGCCCTCGAAGAGCAAGAAAGAAAACCTGGCGCAGAAGACGGCGCTGAAGATTCTGAAGATCGATTAGGCCTCGATTGGCAAGCTGAATCTTAGAAATTTATCCGAAGCTCCAAGATAAACGCGAGCCCAGACTATTCGGAGAATAGGCTTTCCAAGTCACGCGCCCCATGTACGATTCGTAAAACTAGCGCAGCATTTTTCTCGAATCGATAAAAGAGCAAATGTCTTGGGAATCCCGCAATGGGGACCCTTCGTGTACCCCGCAGCTCACTATTTCGGAAGTGGCAGGGCAATCCGGAGTTCGGTGCTTTACTGATGCGCAACAATGTGGAGGTCACAGCGCTTTGCCATCGTTGTGCCAATCGCTGGCCAGACTGAAGCTCATACCAATCCGCTTGTTCTTCAACGCTCACGTGCCCTCTGGCGGAGAGCAGCGAGCAATCCCTTCTTTCGAATCTCACTGAGCGGTATTTCGATTTTTGGACCTTTCACCGCCGCCAGAAGCTCTTGCTCCAGATGGACCAAGCGTCTTTCTTTGTCTTCTCGGATCAATGCCCGGATATATTCACTGGGCGTGCTCCAGTCGCCAGAAGCGACCTGCCCCTCGACGTAGTCTTTCAAAGCGTCCGGAAGAGAGATGTTCAGGGATGTCATTGGCATACCTTCATTATATGACACTAATTGACAGTTTCTGCCAAGGTTGCGCGCCTGACACGAGAGGGCAAATTAGAGCACCAGTGCATTAAACGCCTGGCCCACTCAGCTGTCGTGCCGTCTGCAACCGCATCTGCCTTCGCAACGTTGATTTTGAGATGTCGAGCGCTCTGCACATCTGCTCTTCCGACGCCTGATTGCCCTTGTACTCGGCGACGCGCTCCTGCAACCGCTGCTCGCGCGAAAATACGTCGCGGTATAACCCTTCCAGTTGCCGAGTCGCTGCCGCCCAACTCCACTTCTCGGCATCGAGACGGGCTTCGCGCCGCATGGCTTCGCGGTACGCGTCATCGCTGATCAGGCGACGAACAGCGGTGGTTGCGGCCTCGATGTCCCCACCCTTGAACAGATGTCCGGTCACACCATCACGCACAATGTCGGGAATGCCTCCCTCGTCTGCAGCAACCACCGCACAGCCCGCGGCCATCGCCTCCAACACGACCAGCCCCAGCGTTTCAGTGCGCGAGGCCATAAAGAAGATGTCGGCCGAGGCATAAGCCGCCGCCAACTCTTCGCCCTTTAAAAAACCCGGGAAGTACGTTGGCGTGCCGGCGAAATACTCCTTCAGCTTCTCGCGATGCGGTCCATCGCCGATGAGAGCAAGACGTAGCCCGGGGATCGCTTGCAGCACTGGGCGGCAAGCCTCGATGCTTTTCTCCGCCGAGAGCCGCCCGATGTAAACCATCAGCTTGTCTTCGGGATGGCCCTGCGTCAGCTTGGCGCGCATTTCTGGCGTAGCTTTATCGGGAGTGAACCGTTCCGTGTCGACGCCCTTCTGCCACAGCTCAACCCGCTTCAGCCCTTGCCGGCGTAGCAGATCGACCATGGCCTGCGAGGTTGCAAGCGCGAGGTCCGAGAGGTTGTACGCCGAACGCGTGCCCTTCCAGAACAGCGGCTCCAGTTTTCCGAAGCCATAATAGTGCAGATACTTGTCGAGTTGAGCGTGATACGAAACCACCAGCGGCACATTGTGGCGCTTGCTGTAGTGAAACGCCGACGATCCCAGCACTACAGGATGAATGCCATGAATCAGGTCTGGTTTGAAATCCGACAGTGCCTTCCCGATCGAGGGCCGCGGAATAGCCAGCTTGATGTCAGGATAAAGCGGGAACGAAAAACCCTTCACCCCGTGGACGCGGGCGCCTTCGTATTCCGTCAGTCCGCCGTCGGGAGCGATCAGCAGCACCTCGTTGCCAAAGCGCACAAGATGCTTGATCGTCTGACAGAGACGCGTGACTACGCCATCAATCTTAGGCAGAAACGTTTCGGTGAAGAACGCGATGCGGAGACGGCGGTCGGAGTTAAGAGGAAGGGCAGCGTTCTGATTCAAGCGTCGACTCGGCTACTGTCGAAAGTGTAGCGCAGCATGGAGAAGCCTGGTTTGTCTACCGCACACGCAAAATTCGCGTCCGGACACACTCGACTTCGCTCACGGCAGGCTGTTCGCACGTTCCGTACTTTTTGTGTGTCATCCCGAAACGGCTTCAGCCGTTGAGGGACCTGCAGTTTTCGCACGCAGGCAAGGCGCTGCCCCTCAGCAATGACGCCAATGCAATCTTCTCTGAAGGGCACGGGAGCATGTCGTGGTCGGTGATAGATACGCACGCGTTCAGCCCCAGCTTATCTTCGATCGCCGCGTCTCTGAATCCAGCACCATCTCGGGTGACATGGGAGGTGTCCAGTATGCACGACCGAAATCGATTGTCTTGCCCTTGTGCTCCGAACGGTACTTCACCATTTCCTTGTGGAACAAAGGTCCGACAATCGGAATGGTGTGGTAATCGATGTACTGCGGGAGAAAGGCAAGATTTTCTTTCGAGTGTTGCGTGTGGCTATGCAGAGAAAACGCAGAGCGAAATCCGGGAAGTGGCTTGATTTCGCCGGTCTGTCGGTGAATCCTAGTTTGGCTCAAGTCAGCACCGTTGTAACTTCGTCGGAATTGGCGATTGCACCCGTGAGGCCAGACACTACTCCCCGCGTGCCTTCATGGGAAGCTACACTTCACCCAGTACGGCTCCTGTTATGTGTACATTGTGCCGTGCCTTAGGTATATCCAAAATCAATCGCAGATGAATTTTTGAAAACTGGCCATTTACTTTTCGAGGCCTGGACGGAGTGATGCCATGATTACGGCACAAAATGTCGTATGTGAGCTACCGATTAGTGAATGGTGAATTGCGCAGGAGTGCCCCTGGTTGAGTTGGGAGCAATCCAGACCGTCACCTGCGCGGGCTCGATAACATCTTTCATATCGATGTTCCAGAAGCTGAGCTCATCGCGACCAAGCGTGAATTCGACGCGCTGCGACTGCCCCGGAGCGAGCGTAATTCTCCGAAATCCTTTCAGCTCTCGAACTGGCCGGGCGACGCTTGTCCCACGTTGTCGGATGTAGAGCTGAACGATTTCGTCGGCTTCTCGATCACCGGTGTTCTTTACGTCAGCAGAGACGCGAATCGACTGCGAGCCCTGGTTCAAAGCCGCAGCGGAAGCGGTGCTCACGCTCAATGTTGTCGGCGAATAGTCGAAGGTGGTGTAGGACAAACCGAATCCGAAGGGGAACAACGGTGAGTTCTGCTCGTCGACGTAGCGTGAGACGTATTTCTCTTCGTTATTCGTAGGGGGATGCGTCAGATCTATTTTGTTCGCAGGCCGCCCAGTGTTCAGCGCGTTGTAGTAGAGCGGCTCCTGGCCAACCGCACGCGGGAAGCTGGTGGTCAACTTACCGCTCGGGGAAACGTCACCATACAGCGTGCGCACCAGAGCAGGCCCGGCCTGCACTCCGGGAAACCATGCTTCCATGATCGCGGCGACGTGCTGTGCCGCCCAATTCAACACCAGTGGTCGTCCGCTGAAGACCAGGAGCACGATGGGTTTGCCTGTCGCGGTGACGGCTTCGAGCAATTGCTCCTGGTTGCCGGGCAGATCAAGGTGCGCGCGCGATGCAGCCTCGCCGGTCATCAGGTTGGCGTCCTCACCGAGCGCCATGATGACGACGTCAGATTTTTTCGCGGCGTTCACTGCTTCGGCGAATCCCGCGTCGGAGCTGCCTGTCAGGTCGGCTCCTTTCGCGTACAGCACGCGCCCTCCGCTCGATTGCAGTCGAGCCTCCAGGGCAGCGCGCAAAGTCGTTACGTCTTTTGCTGTGCTCTTGCCACCCCACGAGCCGACCATCTGCGCTCCATCGTCGGCCAGAGGTCCTATTACAGCAATGGTCTTAACGGTCGCGTTCAGCGGCAAAATTGGCTTGCCATTCACCGGCGCGTTTTTCAGCAGGACGAACGACTGCTCCGCCGTGGTGCGCGCCAGTTCGAGACTGGCGGGAGGAATCGGTTTGGCAGCATCGTCGTTTTCCGCTGTGTACGGGTGATCGAACAGCCCGAGCGCGAACTTCACTCGCAAAATGCGGCGGACGGCCTCGTCCAGCACAGCTTGCGGCACAGCTCCGGAGCGCACCAGCGCAGGAAGCTCGGTGCGGTAGAGATTGCTCTCCATATCCATGTCGACGCCGGCGATGGCTGCCTTGCGAGCGGCGGTCGCGCCATCAAGCGCGACACCTTGCGGAATGAGTTCGGCGACGGCGTCGTAATCGCTGACGACCAGTCCTTTGAAGTTCCACTCGTCGCGCAGAACCGTTTTCAATGTGAATGCATTTTCGGTGGACGGCACTTCGTTCAAGGCTTCGAAGGCGCTCATGAACGTAGCTGCCCCGGCATCGGCGGCAGCTTCGAACGGCGGCAGATAAATCTGTCGCAGCAATCGCTCAGGAATCTCCGCCGTGTTGTAATCGCGTCCGCCCTCGACCGCTCCGTAGCCGGCGAAGTGCTTGGCACAAGCGGCGAGCGAATCGGGATTGCTGAGACTCGCGCCCTGATATCCGCGCACATAAGCAGCGGCGATGGCTGATCCCAGGTACGGGTCCTCGCCTGCGCCTTCAGCAATGCGGCCCCAACGTGCGTCGCGAGCGATGTCGACCATCGGCGAAAATGTCCAGCGAATGCCGGCGCGGCTTCCCTCCTGCGCGGCAAGCCGCGCAACGCGCTCGATCAACTCCGGGTTCCACGTCGCCGATAACCCCAGCGGAATCGGAAACGAAGTCCGGTATCCGTGAATGATGTCGAGTCCGAAGATGAGCGGGATATGCAGACGCGACTGCTCGACCGCGATCTTCTGCATGGCGTTGGTCTGCGCCGCGCCCGTCATGTTCAAGATCGCGCCGACCTCACCGCGAGCGACCATCTCCTTGTAGTCGCTGCGGCCGGTGCCCGGGCCGGTCGGCGTGCCGATGGAGAACTGCGTCATCTGGCCGGCCTTTTCCTCCAGCGTCATTTGTTGGAGCAATTGCTCGACGCGGGCTTCAGTTTTGGGGTCATTTGCCCACGAAATGTGGCCTTGCGCTGCACTAAATGATGTAAGGGTCATGACTATAAGGAATAGATTTGCGATTATCCATAACTTTAAGCCATGGATAACCCTGCAGGTAAAGCGGTAGTTTCGTAGCACTTAGCCAATGATTCGCGGCATCAGTTGCGGGTTGCTGCTTTCTTTGGATGCGCCCTGGTAAATGAACAAACCGGCTGAACCCGGACGCTCGGATATAGCTTCTTGTTCGCTGGGCTGAGCGTCGTGTGCTGGCTCTGGCGCATCCATACTCTGCTGCTTAATTCATCGTGAGGATTACATGAAGATCGCATTCCTGGGACTTGGCAACATGGGTATCCATATGGCGCGGCATCTGCTGAAAGCGGAACATGACGTGACGGTGTGGAACCGTACGGAGTCGAAGGCGAAGGAACTGGAGCAGCATGGCGCAAAGGCTGCATCGTCGCCGGCGAATGCTGCGCGTAATGCGGAGATCGCCATCACCATGCTGGCCGACGATCGCGCGCTGGAATCGACGGTATTCGGTCCCGAGGGGCTGATCGACGCGCTGCCGAAAGGCGCGGTGCATATCTCGTCGAGCACCATCAGCGTGGCGCTGTCGCAACGATTGGCAAAAGAACACCAGGAGCATGGGCAGGAATACATCGCGGCGCCGGTATTTGGCAGGCCTGAAGCGGCGGAGGCTGGGAAGCTGTTCGTTGTTGCCGCAGGAAAGGATGAGGTCATCGAGCGCTGCCGGCCGATTTTGGAAACGGTAGGCCAGCGGCTATTCGTGATGGGTGAGAAGCCGGAGATGGCGAATGTGGTGAAACTCAGCGGCAATTTCCTGATTGCCTCGATCGTCGAGTCGCTGGGAGAGGCGATCGCGCTGGCGCGCAAGTACGGCATCGACCCGCATGAGTATGTCGAGTTCCTGACCAGCTCGTTGTTTGCCGCGCCGGTTTACAAGACGTACGGCGGAATCATCGCCGACCAGCGCTACTCGCCTGCCGGCTTCAAACTGCGCCTTGGGCTTAAGGACGCCAAACTTGCTCTTGCTGCGGCGGAGAGCGTGGATGTTGCGTTACCGTTTGCCAGCATCGTTCGCGATCACATGTTAACGGCAATCGCTCGCGGCATGGAGGAGCTGGACTGGAGCGCGACCGCCAAGCTGGCGGCGGAGAACGCGGGACTGAAGTGAGTTTGGGTAGAAACGAGGTTTCGCGCTCGCACGCGTTGTGTCAGGGCCTGACTTCAGTCGGGCCAACAGAGCTTTTTAAATTGTTTGTCATCCCGAGGCGGCGTTAGCCGTCGAGGGACCTGCTTTTGTGCCGTCCCCGAGGGACTCGGGTCGTTTATCGCCACCTACCCAGGACTTACGTCCTGGGCTAAATTATTCCGTCCTTCGGACTGGAGCCTCGACAGATGAGACCAATTGCCAACTCATTCGCACTCACCTCGTGCGAAGCGAATTCGTAACTCCTTCAACGTCGTAGTATCATCGCCACGATGTCCCACGATTCCTCACGGCAGCGTCTCGCGCTGCTCGCTTATGGTCGCGCTGATGCGCGCGGCAAACGCGCTGCGTACGGCAGCGTCGCGCCAGCTCGAAACTAGCGGCCTGACGCTCAGCCAGTTCGCCGTATTGGAAGCGCTGTATCATCTCGGGCCGATGTCGCTCTCCGAGG
Source organism: uncultured Acidobacteriaceae bacterium (assembly GCA_963846795.1). Classification (GTDB taxonomy): domain Bacteria; phylum Acidobacteriota; class Terriglobia; order Terriglobales; family Acidobacteriaceae; genus CAVVDY01. The sequence continues at coordinate 770,674 of CAWJXJ010000002.1, read as the reverse complement.
TCGCGAAGAAGATCCTGACCACCGGCGGCAATCTCACCATGGTCGCGGGAAACCTGGAGAAGCAAGGGCTGGTCGATCGCAAGTGCAGTAAGCAAGATGCACGGGTTTACATCCTGTCGCTGACGCCGAAGGGCAAGAAGCTGATCAGTGAGATTTTCCCGGAACATGCCGCGGCGATCACGGCCGCGCTCGACACGCTTTCGCCGAAAGAGCAGAAGAGGCTGAGCGAGCTGTGCCGAACGCTAGGCGAAATCAGCGACTAATTGCTAGCGGATCAAATCGCGGCTTTACTGCGGCGGGGGCCCAAGATCGCGTCCGAAATTTTGCAGCACAACCTGGGTGTCGGTCTTTAGTCCTGCGAGCTTCTCGATTTCCTGTACAACCCAGCGGGCCTCATCGCGGTCGGCGACGCTGTCCGCAAGGGTGACGGTGCTGCCGGCTTTGGTCATCAAGCGAATCGTGTAAGAGCGATTCGAATTCTGCACTCCTGCTGCCGCTTGAATCGATTCAATATCGCCAAGTGAAAATTCGCGGCCAGCTCCGCCGCCGAAGATCCCCCGCCTCGAAATCAATCTCCCGTCGCCAACCACAATGTCCGCCGTACCAAACAGACCCTGCACGCACCAATACAGGAACAGCAAATCGAAGAAGCCGAAGACCAACGCAAAAAGCCGCGGAGCTTTTGAATGGAGTAGGAAGTACACGATGGCCGTCCACAGAATCGTGACCGCCAGCAACACCAGCGTCTGCCCAGGATTGCGAAATGCCGGGAAGTAAAACTCGGTTGCGCCTTGCATGGTAGTGGACACCACTACCTTCGGATGGGCCGGCGCGGTCAACGGTGAATCGGACGGGTCTGACAATGTGGCACCTGCCGCAAAGGCTGTTTGAAACTCCGCCGATCGATCTCCATCTCCCGCAGCGGCGCTCGCCCAGGCAGCTTTTGCTTTCGAGCGGAACACCGGAACCTCGAAGGCGTCGGAGTAGTCCACTCCTGGGACGTCCGCCTGTGCATGTAGCACCCAGAGCACCTGGTCCCGTTGCACCTCGTGATTGGTCCCGTAGACGTTTTCTGGAATGTCGAACTCTACCGGAATCGACGTGTCCAGCGAGCTGGTCATCAACGACTGCTGCGGTACATTCTTCTCCTGTTGCCAGAGCGGAACTTCGGTTGTGCTCTGCTGCTTGCCCGAACCAGTCACAATGCGGCGGATGCAGGACAGTCGCAAGTCGACACCATGCTCGGCCGGCGCGTCGAAGCGCAGATGAATCTGTCCGCTTAATCGCCTGCCCGGCGAAAACGGCAGCGTCGCAAATTCGAAATATGTCTTGCCATAGCGTTGGCGCCTGAGGGTCGCTCGCAGTGCTCCGGCCAGCAGAGCCGCCGGTATCAGGCACAGGGCAAGTAACCAAAACCCCTTGGGACCTGTTCGGCGTAGCAAATCCGGTAGATTGATCGCTACCATTGGTACAAAGAGCATGCTGGTCAGGATGGCGCCGGCCCACCATCCGACTATTGTGTTGCGGTTTCTGCTGATGGCGCGGCTTTGCGCCCAGTCCTCACGCCACAACCAAGGAGACTCGGGATTCGCCGCCTTAGCTTCCGCATCCCGCTTCTGGCGTTGATAGCCATACACGGCGCCAAACATGAGGCCTGCGCCGATGATCGCGAACACCGAAGCAAAAATCGCACCGGCCAGGGGACTCGAATTGTTGTGTACAGAAGGAGCGGAGGTAAAGAAGGCGTAAGTCGCAAACGCGCCAAAGGCAAAGAACGGCAGCCCGAACAGGAACAAGATTATTGCGCCGGCTTTGGATGGTTGCGCCACGGCGCGATTATAGGGTGGGGGGAGTCAGCAATCCACAAAAAGCGCAGAGCGAGAAGCAGGTTCTTCCCGCCGCGGCGGCCTCAGAATGACAATTCCAACTAATAGCTAGTGGCGAATAGCGAATGGCGAATGGCGGCTTCTAAATCACCACCGTCTCGTGATACTCGCCGTAGACATGCCGCATGGCATCGGAGATTTCGCCGACCGTGGCGTTCGCTTCAACCGCTTCGACGATCACCGGCATGAGGTTTGCGGTGCCACGAGCAGCGTCTTCGACAGCCTTCACCGCTGCCGCCCACTTTGCCTGGTCGCGCTTGGTGCGCACCGCGCGCAGCCGCTCTACCTGCTTGCGCTCGAGGGACTCGTCGATGTGCTGCAGCGGGACTGCCTTCTCCTCGTCCTGGTGGAAGGAGTTCACGCCGACGACGATCGCCTCTTTGTCATCGACCTTGCGTTGATACTCGTAGGCAGCGTTTTGGATTTCCTGCTGCACGAAGCCGCGTTCGATGGCCTTCAGCATTCCGCCCATGGCCTCGATCTTGTCGAGATAGCCGCGGGCGTGCTTCTCGATATCGTTGGTCAGCGACTCAATGTAATAAGAACCAGCCAATGGGTCGATTGTCTGCGGAGCGCCTGACTCGTAAGCGATGATCTGCTGCGTGCGCAGCGCGATGCGCGCGGACTGCTCAGTCGGCAGCGCCAGCGCTTCGTCGAACGAGTTGGTGTGCAGCGACTGCGTTCCTCCCAGCACGGCGGCCATTGCCTGAAGCGCGGTGCGGACAATGTTGCACTCCGGCTGCTGTGCCGTCAGGGTCGAGCCTGCGGTCTGGGTATGAAAGCGCAGCATCTGCGACTTCGGATTCTTGGCCTTGAAGTGATCGCGCATGATGTGAGCCCACATGCGCCGAGCGGCGCGAAACTTCGCGACCTCTTCCAGAAAATTGCTGTGCGCGTTGAAGAAGAAGGACAGGCGCGGGGCAAACTTGTCGACGTCGAGCCCGGCATCGATGGCCGCCTGCACGTAGGTCATGCCGTTGGCCAGGGTGAACGCGACTTCCTGTACGGCAGTCGATCCGGCTTCGCGCATGTGATAGCCGGAGATGGAGATGGTGTTCCACTCGGGCACGTGCTCGTTCGTGTACGCGAAAATGTCGGTGATGATGCGCATCGCCTGCGCCGGTGGATAGATATACGTTCCGCGCGCGATGTATTCCTTCAGCACGTCGTTCTGAATGGTGCCCGATAGTTTGCGCACGGCGCTGCCCGGTGCGCCGCGCAGTCACGATGTACAGCGCCAACAGAATCGACGCCGTGGCGTTGATGGTCATCGACGTCGAGATCTGCTCGAGGTTGATGCCGTCGAAGAGGCGCATCATGTCTTCGATGGAGTCGATGGCCACGCCAACCTTGCCGACCTCACCCATCGCCAGCGGGCTGTCGGAATCGAGACCGATCTGCGTCGGCAGATCGAAGGCCACGCTCAGTCCGGTGGTGCCGTTGCTCAGCAGATATTTGTAGCGACGGTTCGATTCTTCGGCGTCGCCCATGCCGGCGTACTGGCGCATGGTCCACAGGCGGCCGCGATACATGGTTGCCTGTACGCCGCGGGTGTAGGGAAACTGTCCGGGATAGCTGAGGTCGCGGTCGTAATCCGTTCCCTCGAGATCGATAGGCGTGTAGAGCGGATTGACCGTGATGTGGGACGAGGTTTCCTGGGTCTCTGACGGCTTGGCGGAAGGAGTTTTCGTTTCAGGCATTGGAAGCCCTTTCATTGCGAGTGGAGCAGTTATGGGTGGAGCACGGCTTCAGGCGGGCATTTGAGCGGCACATTTTTTTGTTTTGTCATCACGAGACGACGTTAGTCGGCGAGGGATCTGCTGTTGACACATGCTGAAAGCAGGTCCCTCGCCCGCCGCGGCGGGCTCGGGATGACAGATCTAAAAGAGCAGCTTATTGCACGCCTGAAGGCGTGCTCCACCCAATTCGGATCAGGGGTGCTCCACTCAAGTTCGAATCAGCTCGCAACTGATTATTATGGCGCGTTTTGTTGCGACCCGCCTGTGAGGAAGGTCACACGTGCGAAGGGCGTTTGTTGTGACCGATCCGGCTGAACAGGTATCCAAACACGCACGCAAAAGCCAGTGCACAGAACATCACGCTGGCCCAAAACATCGGTAGGTGCAGGAGCGAAATCGGGTCCCATCCAACGCCCTGATCCGGCGCAGGAGACGGCGATCCCAGAGTTGACCACCACGCGGCGGCCACAAACCCGAGTACTGCTCCAAATGACAGCCCGAGTATTCCACCAGTCACGACCTTCACAACTTTCATACGACCTCCGCTATTTTCCGGACGGTCTTCGCGATCTCCAAAACGAATTCATGCCGAAGTACACAAACATCAGGGCGAAGACTGCGGCGACGGCCACTTTGCCAAATCCGGCTTCGCCCCGAGCATAATGGCGATACTCGCGAAAACCGGCTGCTGCTCCAACCACCGCCAGGCTCAGAAACAGAAATCCGGTGACTTCAAGCCACAGAACGCGAGCGACGCGGCCGGTATGGCGCACGGTGACATCGCCGGCGCGGTAGAACGCGCGGACCCAGCGATTCTCGCCGGTGCGGCGGCCGGTTACGCGCAGCAGGGCCCGGCTACGAGTACCAAAGTCACGAGCTGTCGCCGGATTTTTCTCGCTTTGCACGGGGTTTTGCGTTATCCGTATTCTAGCAGTGGGCGGGAGTGTGCCTGCAAAAAGGTAAGTGGTGTAAAAGGCAAAACTTCCCTCGTACTTGAGGCATCGAAACAAATGACTGCGGCCCGGGGTTGTGTCGCTAATCCGGCCGAAGCCAGTTCAGGTGCAACGTGGACGCTAAACTGAAAAGCATGATGAAGGAGTTGGGGGAGGCCATCAACCAGTCCATCTCCGACTCGGACGAGATCGCCGAGGTGATCTCACGCATTAAGGCCGGCGGTTACGACGTGTTTCTGGTGCTGGAGGCGACCATCGGCTTCAATCAGCGAGAGGCGGAGGAAGAGCCCACGCTGGCCAGTCGCAAGTCGCCGCCCGATTTCCAGCTTACGAGCCAGGACGCGAAGTTTCTAAAGTCACTGCGCATCAGCGCCGACAACGAAACTTAATTCGACGTGCAAGGGCTTCGGCCCCCGCGGCTACGGTTTCGCGGCGCGCTTCTGTCATCGTCTTATTCGTTCTACAATGAGCCTTTAATCCCTAGGCGTTAGCTCCGGACAATCAATGAGAGAAACTCTGGGAGTACTGCTGGCCGGCGGCGCTGGAGAGCGCCTTTACCCCCTCACCCGTGACCGTGCCAAGCCTGCCGTAACCTTCGGCGGCATCTATCGCATCATCGACATCACGCTCTCCAACTGCGTGAACTCTGATTTGCGCAAGGTCTATATCCTTACGCAATACAAAGCCCTGTCGCTGAACCGCCACATTCGCGAGGGCTGGGGCAGTCTTTACGGGCGCGAGCTTGGAGAGTTTATTGAGATTCTGCCGCCCATGAAGCGCGTCAGCGAGAACTGGTACATGGGAACCGCCGATGCGGTGTATCAGAACATTTACTCCATCGGGTCAGAGCAGCCGAAGTACGTGCTGATTCTCTCCGGCGATCACATTTACAAGATGAATTATGACCGCATGGCACGGCAGCATCGCGACTCCGGCGCTGATGTGACCATCGGCACCATTCTCATCGAGCCTTCCGAGACCAGGCACTTCGGAGTGGTGGAGATCGACCGCAATGGCCGCGTGGTTGGCTTCCAGGAAAAGCCGGAGCAGACGGAGCTGCGCTCGCCCTATAACCCACACATGGTTTCGGCATCAATGGGCATTTATCTGTTCAATACCGATGTCCTGATTCCGGTATTGCTGAAGGATGCCGAAGACACCACCTCCCGGCACGACTTTGGGCATAACATCCTGCCGAAGATGGTGGATGAGTACAAGGTCTACTCTTTCAACTTCATCGACGAGAACAAAAAGGAAGCGCTGTACTGGCGCGACGTGGGAACGCTGGAGGCGTATTACGAAGCCAACTTGGACCTGGTTTCGGTGGCCCCGGTGTTCAACCTGTATGACGAAGCCTGGCCGATCCGCACGCACCAGCGGCAGTATCCCCCGGCAAAATTCGTGTTCGACGATCCCGGGCGCACCGGCCAGGCGCACGATTCCGTTGTCTCTGCCGGATGCATCGTCTCCGGCGGCTCAGTCACAAAATCGGTTCTATCGCCGGATGTGCGGGTGAATTCTTACTGCGATGTCGATTCCAGCATTCTGTTCTCGCACGTCAATGTCGGGCGCAGTTGCAAGATTCGCCGCGCCATCATCGATCGCGACGTACATATCCCTGAGGGCACGGTCATCGGTTTCGACACCGAAGCCGATCGCCAGAAGTATCACGTGACCGAAAGCGGCATCACCGTCGTCACGCGCGACTATTCGTTGTTCGAGAATCCGGTGACGATTGATTACTTCGATCCGGAATAGCGCCGTTCACGAACCGACGATCTTCACCTTCACCGTCACCGCGCCCACGCACCACAGCAGCGCATCCTCCACATGGTGGCGAAGGGCGGAGTTGCTGAAGATCTGTTTCAGCGCTTTGCCTTCCGTCAGGCGGGCGGCCAGCTCGGTCAGGAGCGCCTGATAACGTTCGGGCATGTGCAGACGGGTAGCGCGTACCAGATCGTCGAGAATCAGCAGGCAATCGAGCAGGGCGCCGTGCGGGTCAACGTCCTGGGAGTTCACCAGGTAAAGCGCCTCAGCCACATCGCAAACCGATTCCAGATGACTGGGCACTGGACCCAGCGATGACATTGAGGGGTCGAGCTTGAGCGCCTTGGCCGCGGCCTTGGGGTCGGTGAAGAAGACGATACCGCCGTCCGAAGTAAGCGGCCGCTCGTTTTCGCCTCCGACAGCAAGTAGGGTATAAAGCTGATAGCCCTCGTGGTACGGAGTCGCGCGCAGCGCAATGAGCGCCAGCTCTTCCTGTTCGTGCGGCTTGTGGGCGTGCAGAATCGGCAGCTCTGACATTACGCGTAGATGGTACACGGTTGGAAGAGAAGCCGTCAGCTGTCAGCCATTAGCCCTCAGTAAATGCGAAATCAAAGGCTGGGGGCACAGTGGTGCACGTAGCTTCCCTCGCGGCGGGTCTTTACCGACGGCTGACAGCTGACGGCTGAGAGCTTTCCAACAAAGCAAAGCCTCCGCCGCAGCGGAGGCTGAGTGAGATTCCGTGAGTGACCCTACTGCTTTGCCGCTTCGGCTGTTTTCGCTGCTTCGGCTGCTTTGGCAGCAGCTTCGGCTTTGCCGGCGTCGCTCTTGGCGTACTTGCGGCGGAAGCGTTCCACGCGGCCGGCAGTATCCATCAGCTTCTGCTTGCCGGTGAAGAACGGGTGACAGGCCGAGCAGATTTCTACGCTGATGTCGCCCTTGTGGGTGGAACGGGTCATAAATGTATTACCGCATGCGCAGTGCACGCGGGTTTCGTTGTAAGCCGGATGAGTGGCTGCCTTCATAGTGCTCCCTGACTCGCTTGTTGCAAACCTTGATTCTATCGGAATGTCCACGTTTCGAGCAACGCGGCTCCGGACAGTACAAGCGCACCTGCGGAAAAGTTTGATTCGAGAGAAAAGAAAACGATTCAACACCGCCGTTTGTGAGTCGCTCGATTTTCTCTTCCCCAGACATCACCCCGGCCCATCGCGTAATCCTACAACTATGGGCTAAATGTACGCAGAACCGCACTGAAGCTACGATTTCACAACAGCAGAAAAATCTGGAGACAACCTATGTACTCAACCCACGAAGGTCGCTGCGATACCTGGGCAAATGGAACGGCAGCGTAGAGAGTTATTGGCAATCAGCAAATTGTTTCGACTGTCGTCTGAGCGAAGCGAAGAACCTGCTTTCGTCCACTGTGCCATGACTCGTCGACGGAAAGCGGGTCCGTCGTCGGGCTGAAGCCCTCCTCGGGATGACAGATGAAATGGGGGCGGCATTATGGCACGCCTGGCGTGCCCTTACAAGAAGACTTGGTGCCCTTCGAAACGCATGGGGGGCGGCACAACGAATTTCACAGGAGGTACAAATGGCAGACCAACAACTACAAGGACTCAAAGTCGCAATCCTCGCGACCGATGGCGTCGAGCAGGTCGAACTGCTGAAGCCGCGCGAGGCGTTGAAAGAAACTGGCGCCGAAACGAAAGTCGTCTCCCCGAAAGCCGGCAAGATCAAAGGCTGGGATCACACCAAGTGGGGTGAAGAAATCCCCGTCGACCTTGAGCTGAATAACGCGAACCCACAAGATTTCGACGCGCTGTTAT
>CAWJXJ010000002.1:0-757500 GCA_963846795.1 uncultured Acidobacteriaceae bacterium | reverse complement strand
CTAAGGTCCCCAAGTTTCAGCTAAGTGGGAAAGGATGTCGGAACGCCCAGACAGCCAGGAGGTTGGCTTAGAAGCAGCCATCCTTTAAAGAAAGCGTAATAGCTCACTGGTCAAGCGGTCCGGTGCCGATAATTCAACGGGGCTCAAGCTGAACACCGAAGCAGCGAATGCATGGCGCAAGCCATGCGTGGTAGGAGAGCATTCTCAGCAGCTTGAAGCGAGACCGAGAGGACTCGTCGACGGCTGAGAAGAGACCCTGCCGGCATAAGTAGCGATAACGGAGGTGAGAACCCTCCGCGCCGAAAGTCTAAGGTTTCCTGAGGAAGGTTAATCCGCTCAGGGTTAGTCGGTCCCTAAGGCGAGGCCGAAAGGCGTAGTCGATGGACATCCGGTTAATATTCCGGAACTCTCTTGAGTTCGTTATCACGATGGGGTGACGCAGAAGGATAGGTGTAGCCTGTTATGGCTATCAGGTTCGATGCGTGTAAGCCGGTCCTTTTAGGCAAATCCGGAAGGACATTAACGGTGAGACGCAAAGGAGTAGACCGTATGGTCGAAACGCACTGAGTTCACGCTGCCAAGAAAAACCTCTAAGGAGAATTCGAGGGAACCGTACCACAAACCGACACAGGTAGACGAGGAGAATATCCAAAGGCGCTCGGGAGAACGCTCGTTCAGGAACTCGGCAAATTAACCCCGTAACTTCGGGAGAAGGGGTGCCCCGGTAACGTGTCAAAAGCGTGAGGGGGCCGCAGTGAAACGCGCACGGCGACTGTTTAACAAAAACACAGGTCTCTGCAAAGTCGAAAACGACGTATAGGGGCTGACGCCTGCCCGGTGCCGGAAGGTTAAAGGGAGAGGTCAACCGCAAGGTGAAGCTTCGAACTGAAGCCCCGGTGAACGGCGGCCGTAACTATAACGGTCCTAAGGTTAACGATTCGCTAGCCTTAGTAAAATCTGGCTATTTGCTGGAAAGTCTGAGTATCCCAGGCTACTGACGCTTTGTGTCAGGGCACGACTTCAGTCGTGCCGAAACGGCGCAAAGAAGTTCATGGGCTTTAGCCCCTGAGGTCAGTGACAATGCTTTGGGTGCAGATAATCAGCAGGAAAGGCCAGTGGAGTTTCATCCACTGGAATCCTCAGAGACTATATGCCAGACTCCGACGAAAGTCGGATGAAGATAGAGTCCGACCTGCATGGCGACATGCAGAAGCCGGCAGAAATGTCCGGCTCTCGCAGCTTCGGCTGTGGAGTAACAAGAGTGAGCGAAATTCCTTGTCGGGTAAGTTCCGACCTGCACGAATGGCGTAACGATCGTGCGACTGTCTTAACGAGCGACTCGGCGAACTTGTAGTACCGGTGAAGATGCCGGTTTCCCGCATCTAGACGGAAAGACCCCGTGCACCTTTACTATACCTTCACTATGAACTATGGCATTTGCTGCGCAGGATAGGTGGGAGGCTTTGATTTCAGGCTCTCGGGCTTGGAGGAGCCAACGGTGAGATACCACCCTGTGACTGCTGTGGTTCTAACCTATTCCCGTAATCCGGGAAAGGGACATAGTGAGGCGGGTAGTTTGACTGGGGCGGTCGCCTCCTAAATTGTAACGGAGGCGCGCGAAGCTACACTCAGGCTGTTTGGAAATCAGCCGTCGAGTGCAAAGGCATAAGTGTGGTTGACTGCGAGTCCTACAAGACGAGCAGGTGCGAAAGCAGGCCTTAGTGATCCGGTGGTTCTGTATGGAAGGGCCATCGCTCAACGGATAAAAGGTACGCCGGGGATAACAGGCTGATCGCTGCCAAGAGTTCATATCGACGCAGCGGTTTGGCACCTCGATGTCGGCTCATCGCATCCTGGAGCTGTAGAAGGTTCCAAGGGTTAGGCTGTTCGCCTATTAAAGCGGTACGTGAGCTGGGTTCAGAACGTCGCGAGACAGTTCGGTCCCTATCTGATGTGGGCGTAGGAGATTTGCGAGGGCCTGTCCTTAGTACGAGAGGACCGGGATGGACGAACCTCTTGTGTTCCAGCTGTCATGCCAATGGCACGGCTGGGTAGCGAAGTTCGGTTGTGATAAACGCTGAATGCATATAAGCGTGAAGCACTCCTCAAGATGAGATCTCCCAACCCAAAAGGGTGAAGAAGGGCACACGAAGACTACGTGTTTGATAGGCTGGATGTAGAAGCGCAGCAATGCGTGTAGCTTACCAGTACTAATCGCCCGTTCGGCTTGACCATAAAATTTACTCGGCGCATAGCTATAACTCCTTGCAGAAATTGGTATGGAGAAACTAGCCCGGCGAACCTGCCGGCAGCGCCACTGGGCTTCAGAAGAATGTCGTCTCGAGAATGACCTCTTCTGAAGACCCGACTCGCCTTTATCATTTATCCCAATGCTGTTCAGTTGTGAGGAATCGCGCCTTCGGCGCGGCTGTTAGCTCTTGGCTCTTAGCTTTTGGCCAACAGCTAAGAGCCAAAGGCCAAGAGCCTACGTTCTTTCAATCTCGACGTAACAGGTTCTGCGTGCAACCCACGCCTGGAACCGAGCGGTCCGCCACGGCGGATCCACGTCAAAGAAGCCGGTGATTTTACCGCGTGGGAAATACCCGTTCCCATACCGAACACGGAAGTCAAGCCACGCAGGGCCGATTGTACTGCACGCGAAAGTGTGTGGGAGAGTAGGTCGTCGCCGACATAAATAACGGCTCCATGTGAATAACATGGAGCCGTTTCCTTTTGGGGTGAATACCATGCCCAACAACATTCTCGAAGCAACCGCCTCCGTCAATGGAATCGACCTGCTCTACGAGGTTCGAGGCGATGGGCCGCCGCTGCTGCTGCTACATGGAGGCACCAGTTGTCACTCCGACTGGGCCTACGCCGGACGCGATCAACTTGCTGCCGAATACCGGCTCATCGTGCCCGCTGCCCGCGGACATGGCAGCTCTACCAACAACCACCCCACTATCACGCACCGGCAATGTGCGCTCGACACCCTGGCGCTGCTCGATCATCTCGGCGTCGAGCGCTGACGCGGCTCTCAAGTCATTTGTTCCAACACAACCGGCGCTCACGCACCGGGCTCACCCCATTCCGCCGCTTTGCGGCTGTCTGTTCTAAGCTGGTTATGCACGAACTGTCCTTACCGGCCACGAACCTATATCTCATGCACCGTCGCGCCGTAGCTCTTAGCCTGCTGTTTCTGTTGTCGCCGTTTGTCGCGTCTGTTGGGCAGCGGCGAGGGGCGTCCACTGCGCCTCCTGCGGCACCGGCGCAGCCCTCGGTAGATCCCTCAGTCCAAAAGCTCGAGCGCGCTGCGGAGGTGCAGGCGACCGGATACCAGGCTGAGAAATTTCACACCATGCTCAACAGCACGAGACTCGCACGTCAACAGGCGTCCGACCTGGCGCGGCAGGCCGCGAGTTCCAACGACTCCATCGAACTGACCCACCAGGCCACGACCCTGGAGGATTCCGTCGACCAGGCGCTCACCGATTATCGCTCTTTCAGGCGCTCGCTCTCACAGCAGCAGGAAGTGGATGAGAAGCCGCGGATGAAGAAGCTGATCAAGGCCGCCCACAGCGTCAGCAAAGACGGTGATGCCATGGAGCAACTACTACAGCAGGTCCCGCTCGACCAGCGAAAGCTGGCCAGCCTGGCTGAGCATCTGGAAAAGCAATTGTCCGCATTTCAGATCGCCCAAGGGAGCGTGGGAAAAGAGTTAGGTATCGATTCGCAGTAAGGTTACATGCCAAGTCGTCGCGGGCAAGCAAGGAGACGTAGGACGAAGCGATAGGGGTCCTTCGGCTCGTCGTCCGCCGCAGCGGACTCCTCGCTCAGGATGACAGCACAAATATGCGTACATCCCGTGACCGGAAGCTGCGCGCATGCATGATGTATCCTTCTCCGCAACAATAAAGGAGCCATCATGCGCCGCAAGCCCAGCCCTCCCATCGAGCAAGCCGAACTCATCCTGCACCTCTACGAGCTGCGCCGTGAGACCGTCATGCGCGAGGCGCGCTCCTACATTGGCGGAGAGTTCCTGCCGCGCTCAGCCGATGAGCTGGTCGCGATCGTGACCGGTGGCGGCAAGCATGGCGGCTTCGTTCTCCAGGTGTACGGCTATTGGGACATGGTGGCGGCCTTCGTGCATCACGGCGCGCTCAGCGAGAAGCTGGTGTACGACACATGCCAGGAGATGTACTTCCAGTACGCCAGGATCCAACCTTATGTTGCTGAGTTTCGCAAGAAGATGAATCTGCCCGAATGGATGATCAGCATCGAGCGGCTGATTGAAGGCTCGAAGGCCAGCCGCAAGCGCCTCGCCACCATGCAGAAGAACCTCACTGCCATAGCTGAAGCTCAAGCCAAGCGCTGATACAAGCCGAAGCGCCTCGCCATGAAACAACGGGGCTGGCCTAATAAATCACCATGGTTCCGGCGCCGTTCGCGTACGGCGACCCGGGAAGGGGCGTGAGTTGCCCGTTTTGGAAGTTGAACCCGAGTATGTTTCCGCAAGCGCCGCAAGTGTAACTTTCAGGCATGGCGTAGACGAACGAACCGGTCCTCTGAACTTGCGCCATCGCCCCTCCGGTGAGCGGCACCGTTTGCGTCAGTGCTGTGCCGGAGAAACTTAGAACCCCTATACCACCGTCGATATCGAAAATACCAAGCGCAGTCCAACCAGCAACGATCAGGTAAGAGCCCGAAGCATCCCACGACAAACTCAAGAGAATGTCGCGCCCGTCGAATGTTACCTTAAACGGGCTTGCCAACACCGGCGTTAGCGTGCCGTTGACCGCGATGCTGTAGACCTGCACCTCGTCCGAGGCCAGGTACTTGCCGTCGGCCGAAACAGCTAGCGCTCTCAAGCATGCGCCAGAAGAAGTGGATATGCTTCCCGCCGGGCTGAGCGTGCCATCAGAGTTCCGGACATACGAAAGCAGATTGCCCGACGCGTTGGCCGTGTTGCAGGTGCTGATGAAGCCGAGCTTACCATCGGGCGTAAAGACCATCGCCGGCCCAGCAACGTTAGGAATGGCAACCGTTCCGACCGTCGTGAACGCGCCATCCGCCGTGACGACGGTCACTCCCAGAGTGCCGTTGGTGTCGATTCCACCCGAGACGTAGAGGTCCGCTCCTGTGGGATCGACGGAAACTTGGTCCACTCCCGCTGCTCCTGTTGGCAGAGTTGTGCTGCTGTACGTGCTTACCGAATAGTCAGGATTCACCAGCAGAGAATGGACGGTTGACGGGCCTTCGGTCGTGAAGAGCAAGGGAAGCTTCGATGAAGCAGCCAGATTCAATGTGTAGAAGGCTTCGGGCAAGGTCGCCAAAGCAGAGAGCGATCCATCCTTCGCAATCGCAAAGCCGGCCACCTGCGAATTGTCGCCCAGGGTTGCCGGACCCTGAACGTAGAGAGCGCCGCTGTGTGCCGGAGCCGGGTTGACGGCAATGCTCAGCGACGCCGTGGTAGTCGCCGCTGGTGTCTGGCTGTCGGATACCTGGACCGTGAAGCTTTCAGTGCCGCTCGTTGTTGGCGTGCCGGAGATAATCCCGCTGCTTGCGTTCAGCGTGAGCCCCTGAGGCAAGCTACCTTGGGTGATCATCCACGAATACGGGGAAACTCCACCTGTGGCGGCAAGTGTCGCGCTATAGAAAACCCCCGAGCTGCCGGCGGAGAGATTGCTGGTCGTGATCTGCAATGGATCGTGGACGGCCAGCGAGAAAGTCGCCGTCGTCCTGTTCACAGGCTGGTGAGAATCGGTGACAGAAATGGTAAACGATAACGTGCCGGCTGCTGTCGGTGTGCCGGAGATCACTCCCGCCGCACTTAGACTCAAACCGGCAGGCAGCGCCCCCGATGCGAGGCTCCAGACATAAGGTCCGAACCCGCCGGACGCAGCGAGGGTGACGTTGTATGCCGAACTGGTGACGCCATTCGGCAGTGCCGCCGTGGTAATGCTCAATGGCGAGGACGATGAGCCTCCGGAGCACGCTATCAAGCAAAGGGTTAGTGCTAAGGCCGGGATACACAGCAGCAACGGTCGGATCATGACCCGCTCCCCCAACCCGCTCACGGGTTCAACGCTTCCTAGCGCAAATGGAATCGTTACTCAGCGTATGAACGACAGCGGATAAAATAGCCCACGATTTTCTTCTCTTCAAGACCCCTTGTCTACCAGGATTTGACGGCAGTCGTATGTGCTCAACCCAGTCGGACAACGATTGTTGCTGCGCGTCGCTGACAGACTCGTTGGATTGGCGGAATCCTGCGCGCGAGCCAGCGTGAAGGCGACCAGCCCCGCGCACAGGATCAAACGTTTCCGCATATTATTTGGTCGGGTTCACCATCGGGATTACCGACGACAGTTGCAGATTGACCAGCAGATCGACCCGGCGATCAATCTGATAGAACAGCGCTGTCTTCTTCGGCGAGATGACCTTTTCGAAAATCGGAACATACCTCATGCGCAGCGCCAGCAGTTGCTCATCCACGGCGTTCGCCCGCTTCATCAGGCTCTGCGCCTGCGTATCGCTCATGGTGTCGTAACTGGCAGCGTACTCCTTGATCACCGCCCAGCGCTCGTCGTTCGGCTTGATTGCATCCTTGCGATACTGATCAAACACCGGCCAGAACTTGGTCGCTTCATCCGCCGTCAGGGGCAGGTTCATCGCCACAATCTGTTTGCGCTGGTCGCGAATATCCTGACGCAGCATCTCGATGTCCTTGTCACTGGCGGTATTGGGTTGCTGAGCATTGGCCGCCGGGGCCTGGCTGGCCGGCTGCTGTGCCTGGCCAAACATCGCGACGCTGCCCAACAGCAGCGCGACAGCTAACAGGACGAGTGCGTTCTTCTTCATTACCTTCTCCTCTAGTTCGAAATCATCCGATCGCTCTGTCGGGCACACCACTTCGCGTGCCTGGCTGAAGACCAGGGCGGCGCCGGCCATGCTCCTTCAGAGTCGTTCCGTTATAGCTTCCCATTGCCGCTTTAGGCAATGGAAAAGAAAGGTTATGAGGCGAAGGCCCGTTTACCGTTCTTGATGTGCCATCCCGAGCGAAGGTCGCCGCGGCGACCTTTAGGGACGGCACAAACCTGGGCCGCGGATTCACACGGATTGCGCCGATCGGATTGGCAATCCCTGAACCGATGCGGGCCTGGGTGGAGCACCGCTTCAGAGGCTGCTGAAAAAGTCGGTCGCAATGCGCTTTTGAAGGGGCGCAGCTTCAGCTGCGCCATAAAAGTCCTGTGTTTTTGTCATCCCGAACCCGCCGCGGCGGGTGAGGGATCTGCTGTTTTTTCCACTGCGACGACTTTTTCAGCAGCCTCTTCCGCCGTGCATTGGCGCCTGGTTCATATCAGGGTTTGTATCAGGGCCCGACTTCAGTCGGGCCGAAACGCGGCCTTCTAACCTCCCAAGTCCCTTCAGGGACGACACAAAACTAACCGCGGATTTGCGCGGATTACATGGATCGGATTTGTAAGCCCCGAAACCGATGCGAGCTTGGAGCCGGCCTTCAGGGGTGCAGCAAAGCTCGACCCGACCTGAGGTTTGAAGGGGCCCGACTTCAGTCGGGCCGAAACGCGGCCTTCTAACCTCCCGAGTCCCTTCAGGGACGACACAAAACTAACCGCCGATTTGCGCGGATGAACGCGGATCTACTTCAAGTCATCTATGGGCGCCATTTCGATGTTGGCATTGCGAAGCGCCGCGTCACGGCACGACTTCGAGTCGTGCCGAAAGCTCTGCACTGATAACTCAACGAGTCCCTTCAGGGACGACACAAAACTGAGCCGCGGATTTACACAATTTGCGCGGATCGGCTTTGCAATCCCTGAACCGATGCAGGCTGGGTGGAGCACGGCTTCAGAGGCTGCTGAAAAACTCGACCTTGCGACGATTCGCGTCAGGGCACGACCTTGGTCGTGCCGAAAAGGCTTTTCTTTTTCGTGTCGCGAGCGGACTTTAGTCCGCGAGCGACCCGTGCTTTTGACTTTTTCAGCAGCCTCTTCCGCCGTGCATTGGCGCCTGGTTCATATCAAAGGTTTGTATCAGGGCCCGACTTCAGTCGGGCCGAAACGCGGCCTTCTAACCTCCCGAGTCCCTTCAGGGACGACACAAAACTAACCGCGGATTTGCGCGGATGAACGCGGATCTACTTCAAGTCATCTATGGGCGCTATTTCGATGTTGGCATTCACGAAGCCCCGCGTCAGGGCACCCTTCGACTCCGCTCAGGGCAGGCTAAGAACTTCGAGTCGTGCCACAACACCTGTTTACAATCCACAAGTCCCTTTAGGGACAGCACATCTTCGTGTTCCCAAGTTAGCCCAAACGACGGGCGCACCTATGGCACCGGGCATCCGGCACTTCAGACGCAACAGGCTCATCGGCCCGCAGCCCGCAGATTCTGGACTGCAGTCGGTCTCCTCCACTGCTCAATGGCCTGACGGAGTCGTAATTCGATGCGTGCACCGCGTCGCCTGAAACCAAGCACCTCTATCATTTCCGTTAGCACTTCATCGTCTGTGCGAAGTTGGCCGTCTGAAGCCACCCAACCAATTAGGCGAGCTAGTTCGTTTGAGGTGTACTCCGTGATCGAGCTGCGCCGGGGAATGGGTGGGCGCGGACTCCTGCCATTGGTTTCTCGATTCGCCTTGTGGGCATCGCCTTCGGCAGTGTGGGTGGTTCCGGTGCCATTATTTTGAGCTCCGTCGTTTCGAGCAGCGGATTGCCCCATGGCGTCTACTCGGTCTGCCCACTCGACCGCCTCGCCGAATGCCTTGATCGCACGCTCGACCTCCTCACTCTTGTGCATGAACCAGTCGGTAGACCAGATGCGATGGAAGCGCCAGCCGAGGGCTTCGAGCTGATGTTGGCGCAGCCGGTCCCGATCCCGGGCGGTGTTGCTGGAATGGTAAGTCGCTCCATCACACTCGATGGCCAGCACATAACGGCCTGGTTTGCGTGGATGTTCGGCGACGATATCTATCCGGTACTGCGATGCGCCAAGTTGGGGTATGAGCCTCAGCCCGCGAGCTTCCAATGCATCTTGGATGTCCTGCTCGAAATCGTTGGGAGCGACGGCGCTAAGGGTTGCGTCACCTAGGCGCTTGCCACCGCTGGCTGCGTACTCAAGATAGTTCCTCAACAACTCAACCCCGCTCCCTGGCCGTACGCGTTTTAGATCCATGTCAAAGTGACTGAAGGATGAAACGATTGTTAGTCGCTGCCGCGCACGAGTGACGGCAACGTTTAACCGTCGTCGGCCACCCTCAGGAATCAGAGGTCCAAACCGAAAAGGTAAATTCCCAGCTCGATCCTTACCGTAGCCGACCGTTATGATAATGGCGTCACGCTCGTCGCCTTGCACCGATTCGAGGTTCTTGACGAAATAGCGCTCCTGCTTGCCCTGATCGAAGAACTCATCAAACTCTGTATGATCCTGCAACGCTTTGTCCAGAGCTCCTTGCACCCGGTCGCGATGCTTGATCCCCATGGTTATGATCCCTAGCGTTTCCAGTGGGCGAGTGCGAGCATGTTCTAGGACCAGCTCAACGACTCTCCGCACCTCGGTACCGCAGCTGTCTTCCTCGCCATCCACACCGAGCGGTTGGGTGACTAACATGTGAGAAATTGCAGGGGTACCGCCGGGTCCCGGAAAAGTGACCAGTCGATCGCGATAGATGTGATGATTGGAGAAAGCGATCAACGATTCGTCGCGACTGCGATAGTGCCAGTCGAGATAACTAGAGGGCAGAAAAGCGTTTGCCAAGTCTAGAAGGCTCTCGAAGCCTTCGGCAGCCCCGGTTTCTTCATCAGAATCGAGATCATCGTCACCAGCAGCGAAAAACGTGGTCGGCGGCAACTGGTTTCGATCTCCAGCAACTACAAGCTTTTCCCCGCGTAAGATGGCGCATACTGCGTCCTCCGGGAGGACCTGGCTGGCTTCATCGAAGGCCACAACATCGAAGTAGCGCTTTCCCCCGTCGAGCAACTGGCTGACCGACAAGGGACTAGCCATCCAGCATGGACAGACTGCCGTCAGAACATCGCCCGCTTGGGCGAAGAGCTTTCGAAGTGGCAAGTGCTTTCTGCTTCGTTGCGTCTCGCTGCGTATTAGCAACTCCTGGTCGTGATGGGCATTCATTGCCGCAACCGCACGTTCTCCATGAACCCTCCGCACGCGAGCCGAAGCCAACTCGATTCGCTCTTCGTCAAGCTCGGCAAATTCCTCAACGAAACCGCTGTGGGTCGGTCCCCGAAAACCACGAAGCTCGGGGTCCTGCTCGCACGCCGAATCGAGGGTAGAAGCGAGCCAAGCGAAATCAAAGATCGCGGTCCATTTATCTGGAAGTGGCTTGGAGCTTCGCAGCTCTCCCACCAACGGAGAAGCACCGAGGGCGTCGAGCGCGCGCTCAACGGAGTTCAGCTTCGGAAGAATGTAAGGTGTCGTCCGGTCCAATGCAAGCGAACAGAATAACGTTTTCAGATCCCCAAAGCTCAGCGCATCAAGAGCGCGACCAAGTGTGTTTTGGAGCGTTTCCAGCTGAACACAAAACGAATCAAACTCCGCCCTGTGCCCGGTGAACTCAGCCGGAACCTGCGGAACAGGATCCGATTTGCGTGCCTTCCATCGTTGGAGTTGTTCAGCCGCAGCCAGTATTTCCGAATACAACACCGCAGAATTTGTTTTCCCGGTTCGGAGCGCTAAAGCTGTGTGGCGAGCACTGCGATACGTCGCACTTGCGAGATATGCCCAAGCAGAGGACATTCCACCCGTACTGCCGCGTTTCAGCGACGTTGCTAGTGCGTATGGATCTTGTTCGAAGAGCTGCACAGAATAGTTGGCGAGCGTCTCCTGAGTGTCAGCAAGCAGCTGCATAATGGCTCTTGCATCTGCCACGGATTGAGGCTCGTTTAGACCGACGTCAACAGAAATCGCTGCAAGCCCCTCGACGATCCTAGGCAATATCTGTTCACTGAGTTTCGTCACGAGGTCAAGCGCATTTTGAACTGTCGCGCCATCTTTCAGTTGCACTCCGGTCCAAGCTGAGGGATCGGTCCGCAGAAACAGGGAAGGATACCCTCCCGCTTCTTTCAGGAGGTCGCGAACCCGATCTGCGGCTTGCGTGTCCAACCGGCCCAGATCAGGTTGACGCCATCGAGTCTTGGCTGTTGCGACACGCTGCAACTTTATTAATCGGCCCTGTAACTCGTACACGCTCATTGAGGCGGGTGAGCGTTTGCAATGCATGCGCTCAACATGACCGTCCAATCGGTTGCGGCGGTCGACGGTGCGGCTATGAACATCTGCGCAGTCCACTGGCGTTGATGCCCGTACGGTATCGAGTGCGCGGCCAACCTGCTCTAGAACGCGCTTAGAGGAAATGTCCGCACCGTGAAGGTCCATTGCAAGGTGGTCCAGACCAACCTGTTTGAGCCGCTCAAAAACGACATTCAGAGCAGCGCGCTTTTCGGCAACGAAGAGAACCCGCTTGCCGGCCGCCGCCATGCCGGCGATCAAATTAACGATTGTCTGACTCTTGCCCGTGCCCGGCGGACCGTGAATTACGCCATTCTCACCTTTGAGCACAGCGTCCACGGCACACTGCTGGCTAGAGTCGGCATCCAACACGAAAAACTCGTTGTCAGGCGGTGTACTGTCCAGTTCTTTGGGGTTGATCTCGCAGTCGCGCTCTCCAGCCGCGCGCCGAGCTTCGCCGTCTCCAGCGATGGCCGCGATCAAGTCATGCGCTGCCAGTTCGGTGCCGCGTTCCTGCAGGTCTTTCACCATGGCCATTTTTTGGAACGCGAAGTTGCCCAGATAAGCATCCGGCCGGATCGAGAAGTCCTTCACATCTTTGCATCGCTTTGCTAGCTCGCTGAAGAGATGTTGCGGATCAAATGGTTCAGGTTCATCTCCGCCGTTCAGGAGGGCAAGTAAGTCATCTTGCGCGATGGTCACGCCGAACTGGGTGGCCAGAAAATGCAGAAGGACAAGGTTGATCTGTGGTGGTCCTGCCCGAGCTGCGGAGAAAGACCTGCTACCTCGTCCCTGCGGATTCAGGCTGACTGGAAGCAGCAATATCGGAGATTCAGGGACTCTGCCACCATCATCTGCCGGCCAAGTAGCTATTCCGAGCGCAACGAAGAGAGTCTGCAAGCCCTTCTCTTCGAGATTGCTCAATGCGCGACGGGCAATCTCTCGAACCACGCCATCGAGGCGATCCCCTTCCTCTGCAACTAGCTTGGAAACCGGCACCGTTTCCCCGGCAAAAAAAGCGGCAAGCGGATCGCTGGGAGCACCCGACAGGTCGAGCGTACCGGTTTTGAGCTGGCGGAAGTACAGGAGGTTGTTGCGGCGTGATGGGTCGATCAGCTTCCGGATCCACTGCTGGCGAGCAGTGTCGATAAGACCGCGCCTAGCTTCCGGGATTTGAGTTGCCGAAGTGGCCAAAGCTAGCTTCAAAAAAGTGCCAGAATCTAAACATAGTAAGTTTGCCTCAACTGCGCCAGCTTTACACGGACAAACGAACGGGTTGCCGGTTGCCCCGGAGCCTGCCCTGCGGGCAGTCGAAGAGTTCGGCCTTTGGTTGGCCTAACCTGGGTGTACCCGAACCCTCAGGGTCTGGTCGTCGGCCCCGAAAACAGCCACGCACGCCGCCTTGCTCTCCTACTTGCCCAGCAGAAACTCACGCATTGCCAGAACCACCATCGCCTGATCGTTAAGGTAGAAATAGTGTGGAGCGTCGGGCAGTAGATAGACGACGGGTTTGGGCGTGCCCACGGGTTCGGCGGCAAACTCCTCGGTTCGTTCGCTATACCACTGAACGATACCAGGCCAATTCATATCAAACTTCTTTTTGTCTTCGTCGCTCAAATACCAGTAGTAAGGCAACCTGCCCCGGACGGAAGGCCGATCGAAGATGCCCAGCCGCGGCGCTTCGACTTTTGCCCAATCGATGGGTAGATTTGCCTGCACCCCCAGCAGAATCGCTTAACAAACCAGTACCTGTACTTTCGTAACTTGCGCGATCCATAGCCCTCTGCTACGGTGCGCTTGAGGACGCAGCATTCGTGTCCCTGTTGCCGCTTCGGGTGAATCCGGGCGCGGCGGGAGGGGTCTTTGAAAATGCCGTCGGCTTCGCCATCGGCGTCAGTAAAATCTCGTTATTCGACTGGATTGTTAGGGTGACTGCGGATTGCACATGGATCAGTGCAAATGGTTGAGCTAAGTCCTTATTTTATAAATATTTGCCTATAAGTCGCATCGAATCAAATATTTGCACGATAAATGTAGTGCTAAGTTGTTGAAAACAGAATATCGCATACATAAATTTTTTGTGATGTGCGTCACGCCGGAAGAAGCAACTGGCAGCCATCAACTGGCGAAAAGCTCAACTGCCGATCCCTCGCCAGCCACCGCGGACTCGGGATGACACCGGAGAGACCGGAATGAGGCACCCGAAAACCCCCACCCCGGCGACTGATGCCGCAATGGGCACCCGAGCAAGAATCGGTTTTTCACTAGTTGCTAATTGCCACTTGCTAATTGCTGCTTCTCATGATGCGCTTGGCGTGCTTGGGTTCTCGGCAGGTGGCTCGAAGCCGCAGACTGCTGCCCAACGGTTCCGCATCTTCTCGCGTTGCTCGGGCGTCATGTGCTGCCAGCGTTCGCTCATGCGCTCGCGCATACGGTCGCGGTTCCAGCGACTTCCTCCTCCGCGCCAGCCGTGATGGCCAAACAGGATGCGGCAGAGCGCGAGCAGCGCGAAGGCTTGCCAGAAGCTGATCATCTTCCAGCCGAACAGCGAAGGCAGCAGCCAGTTCCACAGCAGCTTCACAACTTCGCCGCCGATGAACAGGAACAGCGCGATACCTACGATTGCCAGCGGGCCGATAACGAAAAACATTCTCTTGCGGCGATTCATTGTGATCTTCCTTCCTGCTCCAGAAACTCCTCGTAGACGTCCTGCAATCGGTTGCGAAGATGCAGAACTGCGTAACGTTTGCGCGCCAGCAGCGTGTTTACGCTCACGCCGGTTTCGGCCGACATCTGCTTGAAGCTGTGACCTTCGAACTCGTGTGCGACGAACACTTCGCGCTGTTCCTTGGGCAGCTCATCGAGCGCATCTTCGAGCTCATCGAGCAGCACGCTGCGCGCATAGATCTCGTCGGGCCCGGCGTCCGGGGAAGGCAGCAAGTCCTCGAATGGAAGCAGCTCGCCTTCGTCGCCGGACGCGCTGAGATCGCTGAATCGCTCAGGCTTCTTCTTGCGGAAGAAATCGGTGATGCGATTGCGCGCCGCGGTGAACAGCCATCCGGTGACGTGCTCGATGGGCATGAGCAAGCGGTTGGCCTCGACCAGCGCGTAGAAGACGTCCTGAAGAATGTCTTCGGCATCGCGCGGGTCAGATACGCGACGGCGAATGAAGTTGCCGAGGCGCGATCGCTCGCGCCTGACGACTTCCGTGATGCGTTGGTCTTGCTCGCTGGCCATCGCTTCGAGGCTCGCGTCTTGCGTCATCCGCTGCTGTAGACGAATGAGTCGCCGCAAATATTGTAGGAGGAGAGGAGCTTTTGTCGTTGAATCTGGAGCAGCTTCAGGCTTCGGCGCCGGAAGACTTCACGGGCGTGCGGATATCCATCAGGGCCGTCAGAACCTTGTGAGTGCACTGGATGAGCGTCTCTTCATCGGTTTTGCACTCGATTTCCGGAGAGATCGGTCGCTCATATGGGTCGTCGATGCCGGTAAAGCGGGGAATAAGACCTTTGCGGGCCTTGCGGTAAAGACCTTTGGGATCGCGCGCTTCACAGACCGACAACGGAGCATTGACGAA
Organism: uncultured Acidobacteriaceae bacterium; assembly: GCA_963846795.1. GTDB lineage: Bacteria > Acidobacteriota > Terriglobia > Terriglobales > Acidobacteriaceae > CAVVDY01. Next base: position 742,655 of record CAWJXJ010000002.1, on the reverse strand, counting down.
TACTTCGAGAAAGTGCGGAAAGCGGCGGCGCGCCTCCTCACGGCCTGTGCGATACGGAGAGATCACCGAGACCAGAACTACGACTCCGTTGCGTGCCAGCATCGAAGCAACCACGCCGACGCGGCGGATGTTCTCGTCCCGATCTTCCTGGGTAAAGCCTAGGTCTTTACAAAGCTCTTTGCGGAGCTCGTCGCCGTCGAGCAGCTCTACTTTCACTCCGCGAGCCCAGAGCTCATTGTAGACTTCACGGGCGATGGTGCTTTTCCCTGCTCCGCTCAGGCCGGTAAACCAGACGATCGCTCCTTCTGCGGAGTCAGGGAACTTCTCCCATGTTCCCTCTGGGTGAATGTGCGAGATCATCCCAGCACCCGCAGTGATATTGTCGGCGGGATCTACAAGAATGAAGCTTCCGGTGCTGCGGTTTGAACTATAAGCATCACAGAAAATAGGTTGCCGCAGTTCAATCTCCACGTCACCAATGTCGTTCAAGTCGAGTGCGGATGAAGGTATCTTTTGAAATGTATCTACATCGACCCGAGCGTTAATGCGAATAACGGAGCCACCGACCGTTTTGGAAGTATGCTTAATGAGATAGCGTCCATTTAATTGCAAGGGGCGACTCGACAACCAAACTACTGTGGCAGTCACTCGACGAGCGACGGTTGGTAGCGATCCTTTCTCGGCCAACATATCGCCGCGCGCCATTTCTACGTCTTCGGAGAGAGAGACAGCAACAGACGATGGAGCGAGCGCTTCGGATACGACCTGCTCTCCGATTTGGATGCTGTTAACGTGAACGGAGGCCGAACTCGACACAACCACGAGCTCCTGCCCGGTTCGCAGCTTGCCCGATGCAATTTGACCTGCATACAGCCGCGAGTCTTGTGAGCGGACGACCAGTTGTATAGGCAGGCGAAATGGACGCCTGTGAACCAGGCGTTGTACGGGAGCCTCTTCCAAGGCGTGAAGCAGACTCCTACCCCTATACCATGTCACGCGAGGGCTTGTAGCAGCAACATTATCTCCCTTCAGCGCACTCACCGGAATACACTGAACACTCTCAAACCCTAAAGTCGCCGCCATGGTATGCAGCTCGTCGCACACTTTCTTATAAGTAGTCTGGTCGAAATCGACCAAATCCATTTTATTGATCGCTGCAATCACATTGGGAATTTGCAGTAGCGACGCAATATGAGCATGACGGCGTGTCTGCGAAAGAACACCCTTTGTAACGTCGACCAGAAGAACCATCAACTCAGCAGTAGAAGCTCCGGTCGCCATGTTGCGAGTGTACTGTTCGTGGCCGGGACAATCAGCAATGATGAACTTACGTCTTGGAGTAGAGAAGTATCGATAAGCTACGTCGATGGTTATACCTTGTTCACGCTCAGCTCGAAGACCGTCGGTTACGAGAGAGAGGTCGAGCCCCGACTCGTGGCCGTGAGATGCTTTGGCGATCGATACAAGGTGATCTTCATGAATAGCGTTCAGATCGTAGAGCAATCGGCCGATGAGAGTCGACTTGCCATCGTCAACGCTGCCGGCGACAAGGAAACGCAACAAGTCAGGACTAGTCTCAACTACCTGAGTCAAAAATATCCCTCCGCCTTCTTCAACTCCATCGAGCCTTCCTGATCGTGATCGATGAGACGGTTCTCGCGTTCAGAACGACGAAATCCCAATAACTCCTCAATGATCTTTGGAACACTATCTGCGGTAGAGCGGATCGCACCGCTGCAGTAAGTACAGCCCAATGATCGCATCCGGCACGAAACGGTCACGTACTCGTCCCCAGGCAGAGGCTGCAGATCATGGTCGATAGGGATCAAGAGTTCTCCCCGGGCAATGACTTGGCGAGGCTTGGCGAAATAGAGTGGAACTACCTTAATATTCTCGCGATCGATATAGCGCCAAATGTCAATTTCGGTCCAGTTCGATAGGGGAAATATGCGAATGCTCTGTCCCCGTTCTATGCGAGCATTATAAAGATTCCACAATTCCGGCCGCTGGTTCTTAGAATCCCACTGCCCGTAGTGGTCTCGATAGGAGAACACCCTCTCTTTTGCCCTGGATTTTTCTTCGTCGCGGCGGGCACCACCTATCGCAGCATCGGAATCGTAGTGGGCAAGAGCCTCCAACAAAGCCTGCGTTTTCAGCAACTGACAGCATCTGGAAGTACCGAGACGAAACGGGTTCGCACCGCTTTTCAAGGCTTCCTGGTTCGTCCCTACAATCAGCTTCAGCCCGAGTTCTTTACATATCGAGTCCCTGAAGCTGATCATCTCCGGAAACTTGTAAGTCGTATCTATGTGGAGCAACGGAAAAGGTATCTTGCCTGGATAGAAAGCCTTCAAGGCAAGCCGTAGCATCACAGAAGAATCCTTGCCCACTGAGTACAACATTACAGGTTTGCGGAACTCAGCCGCAACTTCCCGCAGGATATGTATGCTCTCCGCCTCCAGGAGATCGAGATCAGACAATCCCGAGGTCTGGCTCATCCCAGTTTCAGGCATGAAGGAATTTCCATTCAAACTTATTACCGTATTCAAAGTTTATTCGAGTAAAGGTCTCTGGGGATTTATGTTAGAACGCCTTGACGCCAGCCATAACCAAAGAAGAATTGATTCCATAACTCCAGAGGCAGGCCAAACTGTCGCGCTAAACCCACTTCTCCGAGCCGGCACAGCTCCTCCGAGAAACGCTCACGGATAGCCGCATCAGCATTTGTTCGTTGAATCGCGTACCTCGAAGTGATATCAAGTTGACTGTAGCGACCACATGGGCCGCCAAGGTAGTCGATTAACAATTTCAATTGCGCTTCTATATTCTCAAAGAAATCCTCATAGATAATGGCTAGTGGAGTGATGCCCTCCCTTTGGAAGTAGAGCTGCCAGATGAAATCCGCAGTCAGAAGCATTACCAGCCTGGAGAGTATTTCTAAGAAGTCATAGTTGAACCGGTCGGACTCTACTCTAGTTGACGACGTTGCAGCCCAGACATTGCTCTGCTCGGCGCGACAGAGAGAGATGGCCTGGAGAATTTTGTCCCTCCTGGTCAGCCAGACCCAGCGATGGTTGGGAAGTACGTCATCTAGTTGTCGGTATCCGGGCACGTAATTTCGAAAATACTCGTCGAGGGCGGCACGGTGGTTGTGCGACATTTTTGAACCAAAAATGCCGTTGACCTGGCGCTCCTGGACCACCGACAGGAAGCCCGTCAGTTGCGTTGGGTCGGGTTCAGGCGGAAAAGGATATTGGAATAGTTCCGTTGGGGCACCCAGCCCATTGTGAGTCAACAAGCTGCAGATTTCGTTGCTCCCAGACCTCATCGCGAACGCGATGGTATAGGTGCGGGTAAGATTTTCCAGCATACACTTCTTCCAGCGTACCGATCAAAGAAAAGAGATTTTAAGAGCAGGTGTTTACGATTATAACAAGTCGACAGGCAGCGTAGTCGAATCCGCTTGAATGCCTGCAAGAGGAATCTCCGCATGGGCAGAACACGCGGTCATCGCAGGTAAGCGTAAATCGCCACGCCCAAGACCGCGGCGAGAAGCAGCGCCCCGAACACCATCCAGCGCCAGTCGCGGTCCTGCGGTTGTGGAGCGACAGAGAGTTTAGCAGCCACTGCGACTTCGCTCGGTTCTGCCGCCTTCGGGGGTTGTGCTACGCCACTTTTGCGGGCTGCCAAACGGGCGCGAATCATCTCTGCCAAATCCGGCGGTATGCCCGAGCTGGACTCCTTCACACGTGGCGCGGGAGCGAGCACCGTCTTGGCAACGACCGGCACAAGGAAACGATACCCTTGGCGAGGCAGGGTCTCGATGTACACCGGTTTGCTGACATCATCGCCGAGCGCTGTCCTGATCTGTTTAACGCATTTATTCATTCCGTGTTCGAAGTCGACGTAGGTATCGCCACCCCACAGTTGCTCCTTGATTTCTTCCCGAGAGACGACTTGGCCCGCGCAACTGGCCAGCAGAGACAGCAGGCGAAAAGGCTGCGGCCGCAGCTTGATGGGCGTTCCGAACTTTCGCAGTTCCTGGCTGTCGAGATTAAGTTCGAACACCCCGAATTTTAGAAGCCTGTGTGTAGCGCTCATTCGGAAAAGCGGTTGGGGTTAAAGGTTGAGCGGCATTATAGTCCGTTTCTTTCCCGGTTCTCGTTTCCTTCGGTTATCGAGTAAGGCAACCCTCTAACTGTCAGTGACTTAGCCGGTCACCCAGTGCGTATCCACGAGTCACTCCGTGGGCATTGCGCGCCAACGCCGACCTGCCGCACTGTGTGCGCACGGCGCGGGTAATCGCAAGGCAAAGCCGATACTCCTCAACAGATGAGCAGAGGGTGGCGAATGAAATCCAGGACAACTTCAGAGCCAACTTTGGGGGGAGACATGGTCGGCTACGGAGGAGGGCCCGGATTTTCTCGCCTGAGACTAGGCGGCGCCATTCTCTGCCGCTTCCGTGCCGGTAGGTGCCAGCGCCGGAGGAACGGGGCACCTTTCTAGCTTGGACTCGAGAAGAGTCGTAGATAGCCTAGTTAGCTCCGTTCAGTATGAAGTTGACTTGAATTGTGGTGTCTACTTCTACAGGCTCATTGTTGAGCAGGTATGGCCGGTAGCGCCACTGGCGAACTGCCTCCATCGCGGCCTGCGTCAGCAATGGGTGTCCGCTGACAAGATGAAGATTTTGGATAGCTCCATCCTTGCCGATCGTAGCCTGCAGCACCACGCTGCCCTGGATACGTGCACTACGCGCAAGCGCTGGATATTGCGGCCGCACCTGGTGAACTAACAAGCCCTGGGCCACACCTGAAGAAACCCGCACAGCGTGTGGCGTCACGCTCTTGGGCATGGATGGCGGTATGGCATCAAGCAAGCTAGCGATCGAGCCATTGGGATTGCCGTTCGGGGCTGCGCCGACAACTCCAATGACCCTGCCAGGCGGATTGGAATCGCCGTCAGGTTCGTCGTAGACCTCCTTTATGCGCTGCGGGATTGTGCTGGGAAGCATTATCTGCCCATTGTTCAACTCGCTGCGAGTTGTTGAATGCGCGGCAGCGGACGGACTACTTGGTGCAGGAACCGGTGGTGGCGGTGCTGGTAGTTCAACAATGCCAAGCACATGTTTCGGTAGCGCTTCCGTGTAGAGCAGCGGGGCGAGTACTGCCATGCCAAGTAGGAATGCCTCTATTGCAAACGACACTCCCTTAGACCAGATTGACGATTGACGAACAGTACCTGACGACGATTCGAGCAACGCGGTTTCAAACATTGTCGCCTCCGCTGTGAAGCTTTGCAGAGATAGACACCGTGTTCTCATAGATTGCTCCAGGAATTATCGATGGGACCTATAGCCTCTGCTCAACGGCTCACTCTATAAACATGCAGTCTCCGTACGAATAGAACCTATAGTGTTCGCGCACTGCATATTCATAAGCGGTTAGCGTCCGCTCGCGTCCGGCGAAGGCCGAAACCAGCATGATGAGCGACGACTTTGGAAGATGAAAGTTCGTGAGCATGGCCCCGACTACGCGAAACTCGAAGCCGGGATAAATAAAAATATCGGCTTCATCGCTCTGCGCACAGATGTGGCCGTGACTATCCTGAAGAGCCGCATACTCAAGGGTTCGCACGCTGGTCGTTCCAACGGCGACGATGCGCCGTCCGTTGTGTCGTGCCCGCTGAATGCTGGCGGCAGCCTCACCCGAAATCTGATACCACTCGCGGTGCAGCTTATTGGCCTCCACGATTTCCTCTCGGATCGGCTGAAACGTCCCGAGTCCGACATGTAGGGTAATTTCAGCAATCTCGATTCCGCGCGCACGTATGCGATCCAGAATCTCAGGCGTGAAGTGCAGGCCCGCCGTCGGAGCTGCTACTGAGCCTAGTGGCCTGGCATAAACCGTCTGATACTGCTCGCGATCGGTGGCCGTGTCGGGGCGGTCGATGTAGGGGGGCAAGGGGATGTGCCCAATCCGATTCAACACGCCGAAAAAGTCGTCAATCGGTTCGAAGCGCAGCCGCCGCTCGCCAAAAGTGCCGCGGTCGACAATCTCGGCTGCGAGCTCATGTGAGTGCTCGCTGCACTCACCCCCGAAAAAGATGCGCTCGCCCACACCAAGCTTGCGGCCCGGGTGGACCAGCGCTTCCCACTCCTGAGGGGACGTAGCGAGCTGTTTCGTGAGCAGTACTTCTACCTTGCCGCGAAGAAACTCGCGGGTGCCGGGGTTGGCTGCCGATACCTGTTGGGCCCGCGCGCCGCTCCGATGTCCAAACAGGCGCGCCGGCAGCACGCGGCTGTTGTTCAGCACCAGCAAATCGTCCTGACGAAGAAGCTCCGGGAAATCGCGGAAGCTGCGATCCTGAAAAGCTCCGCCATCGCGATTCCAGTGAAGCATTCGGGCAGCGGCGCGGTCGGGCAGCGGTTGCTTCGCGATCAACTCTTCAGGCAGTTGGTAGTCGAAATCGGAAACCAGCACACTGCGATTATGCCCCACGCCCTGCGCCTCGGCTGCGGTCGGACATGCTTTGTCCTGGCCGAAGGATGCGATACGATAACCAGATTAGGCTACGGTGGCAAGCTGGGCAGCCTCGGAAAGTCAGCGTGAATACGATCGAACAGCTCCGCGACGACATTGTGCGCTTCGGCAAAATGCTGCACCAGAATGGACTGGTAGCGGCAACCGACGGCAATATTTCCGTGCGCATGGGCGACGGCACTGTGCTGTGTACTCCCACGCTGATGAGCAAGGGGATGATGGAGGCCAACGACTTGGTGATCGTCGATGAGCACGGGCGAAAGCTCAGTGGCCGACGTGAAGCCTCCAGTGAAATCGCGATGCACCTGCTCATCTACCGCGAACGCCCGGATGTCAACGCGGTGGTGCACGCACATCCTCCAACCGCAACTGGTTATGCCGCGGCGGGGATCCCGCTCGACACGGCGCTGTGCTCAGAGATTGTGGTCACGCTCGGCTCCGTGCCGCTGGCCAGGTACGGTACGCCGGGCACTACCGAGCTCGCCGAAGCGCTGGCTCCCTTGATTGCTGATCACCAGGCGATCCTCATGGCGAATCATGGCGTGGTGACATACGGTGAAGATCTGCTGACCGCTTACATGAACATGGAGACGGTGGAACACTATGCCAAGATTGCGCTCGTGACACACCTGCTTGGCCGCCAGCAGCCGCTCACCGGGCAGCATCTCGACAAGCTGCACGAAATCCGCCTGAAGTACCACAATAACGTGGGTGCGGGGAAAGAATAGTGGCGGGGAAAGAGTGGATAGTGATCAGTGGATAGTGGATAGTCTTCGGCTAGACACTCCCAGTGACGTGAGCAGGCCGTTCAATATGCGTGCGACCTCGGTACTCCTGCGAGCCAATTCATTCCCTTCTGCTGCACTGAAATACCCGAGTTTCCCAGCGATGTAGATCTGCGTTTCAAGTTCGAAAAGCGACCCTCTGGCGTGACACAAGAACTGAATGAATTCTCCTTTAGTTGCGCGTCCCTGACCCTCGGCGATGTTGCTCGGCACAGACACAGCCGATCTTCGAAGTTGATTCGTCAGCCCGTAGATCTCATGCCGCGGGAAATCGCTGGTTATTCGATACACTTCCACGACGAGTTCGACCGCTTTCTGCCACACAATCAGATCCCTATAACTTCGGACTTCCGTCTTTGGCATTGAGACCTCCACTCTTACTATCCACTAACCCCTTGCTACTGACCACTAACTTCACTCCCCTCCAAAGGTAAATCTCATCCCTGCCCGAACATTGATTCCCAGCGCCGGATAACCGAGTACCTCGTTGTAGTGATTGTTGAATGCGTTGTTCAGGTTGGCGTACGTGGTGACGTGGCGGGTGAAGCTGTACCATCCGCCCAGGTCCACGCGCGCATATCCGGCAGCGTAGTAAATAGGAGGAATATACCCGAAGAGGAAGTCGGAGTCGGGCCGGCGGCCGACGGCGACGACGCCCGCGCTGGCTCCCCACTTTGGTTTGGAATAGGTGAGCAATACTGTGCCCGCCTGTTTGGGCCTGCGCAGCAATGGAGCGCCCGCGCCATATATTCGAGGATCGCAGCCGCTAGCCGGGTCGCATGGGGGAGCGTTCGTGATCTGTGTCGAGGTGTAGGTGTAAGCAGCAGTCAGCAGCAGGCGATTGATGATCTGTCCGCGCAACTCAACCTCAGCCCCCTGCGCAAATGAGCGGTTGATGTTTACGTATTGGCTGGTGAAGTCAATGTCGTTGAACTGATATTCGATTTGATTGCGAAAGGAGTTGTGAAAGTACACCGCGGTGAGCGACATCCGGCTGCTGAACAGCGACTGATCAAAACCGGCTTCGACCGCGTAGTTCTCTTCCGGTTTGAGATTGGGATTGGGCAGCACAGGAAAGGTTCCCCCACTTCCAAACGACTGCTCAAAGCTCGGCTCCTTGATGCCCTGCGCGTAGGCCGCGCGTAGCCGTGTACCGCTGAAGGTGCGATTGCCGTTCCAGATCTGCAGCGATCCCGAGACACGCGGCACGGCGCGGTTACCGAAGCTGGCGTTATGCACCCAAGCCAGTCCTGCCAACGCGGTGAAGCGCTTCCAGATGATGTTCTCCTGTCCGAATAGATAGTTGTTGATGCGCAGGCCGTGGGTGAAGCTATAGCTCGCATCCGGCGCAGGCGTCGTACTCAGAATGTTGCCGTTCTCGTCTTCGAACGTGTTGCCGATGGTAGTCAGTGCCCAACTCCGAGGTGACCATGTCCCCTGATAGGAGAATCCTGCGCGGTTGTAACGCGCGTCGTTGTAGAAAGGCGAATCGTAGGGACGTCCTGGGTCAGCGTAGGTGTCGGTGTTGGTGCCCAGGTGGTTGTACTCGAAGCCGGTGATCTGGTGCTGCCACGAGCCCGGCCCGTTAATGGTCAATGCTGCGCTGGCGAGGAAGTTGTTCTGATGCGCGCGCTGGTCTGAGTCTGGAGGCAGCACGGGATTTCCGTTGAACCACCAGTCCGAGGGAACGCCGGTGAAGTTGTTGGAGTGACGCAGGCGGAAGCGGAATCCTACATTGTCAGATAGACGTATTCCGATGTTGCCGCCCTGCAAGGCGTTGGAGTAAGCATCGTTGACGCCCTGTCCTTGCGTGGTGAACTGGTCGGCAAAGACGTTGTAATCGAAGATGCCGCGCGCGCCTGAGATCGACGCGTAGCCGTTGGCGGTGGAGAAGTTGCCACCGTCAGCCCCAAACTGGATCTCCGGGGTGCGGGTGTCGCCCGTCGCGGTCCACATCTGGACGGTGCTGGTCATGGCATCCGAGCCATAGATGGTGCTTTCGGGACCACGCACCATCTCCACCCGCTCCAGGTTGTCTACCGGCACAACACCAAAGTCAAAGATGCCGCCGGGATCGTTGACCGGCACCCCGTCGATGATGACCTTGTTGTAATTGGACTCGCCGCCGCGCACGAAGAGGGAGGCGAGACCTCCGCGCTGACCGGCGGTGTTGACGATCGCTCCCGGCATGTAGCTGAGGGCATCGCCGGCGGATACGGGATTGAGCAGCGTGAGCTGATCGCTGCTGAGGAAGTCGACGGAAGTGGCGGACTGTTCGACGGTCGCAGGGGTCGCTGTCGCCGATACCACTACGGTCTGCGGCGTGGTCGCCAGCCTGAGTTTCACGTTGAGTAAGCCGGTTGCTGGAAACGTAAACTGTTCTGACTGCTGAGCGAAGCCAGGGGCCAAAATCACGGCGCGATATTCACCATCGGCGAGATGCTGAAAAGTGACATGGCCGTCACCTCCAGTGGTTTGCACGGCGACGCCGGCATTGTCGCTGGCACGAAATAAGCTGACCTGCACGCCGGAGACGCGATCGCCCATCGGACTCTGGACAATGATTGTGAGGTCGGCGGCCTGCGCGGCGGCGCAGAGCAGCAGCGAAGCGAGAAGAACACGAATACGGAACAAGCCTTCCTCCTTTGCACGCGAAAGGGGTTTGGTTGGCAGTTCGCGCCGGTCTCCTGGCTTGCGAGAAGTACAACGACGAGGGCCTTCCCATTTGCACAGTGGCCTTTCGTCACGAGCTCGCTTACAGTTGCGCGGCAGCGCGGGATTTGCACCCGCCTTCCCAGTTCCACCCGAGCGGATGGAACGCGCGAACCAAAGATTTGTAAGGACCCGCCTGAACGAGAACCTGCTCAGGATGAAAATTGACTGTAACGGCGGGAGTAGCTGGTGTCAAACGAGAATTCTTCCCAGAGGCAAAAGACATTTACTACGGAGAACAAAGAGGACACGGAGAATAAAAATTAGAAGTACTTCTCCGATCTCCTCTCGTGGTCGCAGCGATGACGGATTCTCTGGGACCCGACACTTCCTCTTCGCTGCGCCTAACGGCTCGCCACGTTAGCTTGTGGTTCGCGGAAGAAGAGGATCATGTCGAGCGCCACAGCTTGGCAGCCGGCCTGCCGCAGCAAGGTGTTCACCTGTCCTCGATGATGGGTCCCGTGATTGAACAGATGGAGCATCAGGTTCACGAGCGGCTCTGAACGGGGGCCTCCCGTCATGTCCGTATAGTGAAAACTCTCTTGCAGGGTCGCGTCGGTCAACCCGTTCAAAAACTTCTGCCGTTCCCGTTCGATCTCGCTTGCGAAGTTGCGTAATAACGGAAGCTCCTTCAGTTGAGCGGCGCGAGGAGCATCGCTCGGAGTCAATCCGTCCCACACTCCCGCGGATACATCTGGATTGGCGACGCTCGCACGTGGCGATAGTCCCTGCCATCGTTTCAACCAGATCCACTCGGCTGCCACAATATGAAAGGCCGACTCCCAAATGGAAGGGAAGCTGCTTACGCGGGTCGCCATGAGTTGTTCTTCACTTAACTTTTCCAGTGCGGCGACCATTCGCTGATTTGCCCAGCGATTGTATGCAAACATAGTTTGGATATCGTTCACATCCATCGATTCACTCCTCGTCGGACCTGGCGGAGAAATACCCTTCCGCGAACTCGGTAATGCGCTCCAACTCCGACTGCATCTCGTGATACTTGGCTTCGAGTGTTGCGTCATCAGCATCGCGCGCGACGTAGATCTTCGGCGCGACCTGCACTAGGGCACGTGAGAACGGGACAGGGATAACGAAGCGGTCCCAGGAGTTGAACGTCCACTTCCTCTCGACGGCAACATAAAAGGGAGTGATCCCGACCCCGGTGGCCTTGGCCAGATAAACGGGTCCGCGCTTGGCGACATAACGTGGGCCGCGCGGCCCATCGATGGTGAAAGCCGCACCCATCCCCGAGTCGACGTAGGTCTGCATCCCCAGCAATGCGCGCTGACCTCCGCGGGAGCTGGAACCGCGAATCGGAACAAAGCCGAGGCGCTGAATCACGCGCGCGATGTATTCGCCGTCGAGCGAGCGGCTGGTCATGACGGCGAGCTTGCGCTTGCGGAAGATCCATGCCGATGCGAAAACACAGCGATGCCAGAAAGGATAGATTCCGGGATGAACGTTGTCGAGACTGCCGATAGAGCCTTCTTCCCAGTTGAAGCGGACGCGCAGCGTGCAGCCGATGAGGGCGATCACGGCAGGCACCAGCCACGAGGCAAGCGCGAGTGAGAGACGCTGGGCGAAGCTGTAGGTGCGCTCTGCGTTCTTGGTTTCGACCGTGATACCCGATTCCACCACCTTGGATAGTTTCAGGTTTCGAGTTTGAAGTTTCAAGCGCCAGGTTATGAGGAACCCGTTTATTTGTCGTCAAGCCCGCCTCAAGCGGGGATGGATCCGCTCTCGATTGCGGCGGCATTGAATAACGAACAGTTGAATTCGCGCTTTAAACCGGGTGGTACCACCAACCTCTGTCCGACTGCCGCCGAAAGCAGATGCCTCGCTGCGCCCGTCATGACAAACCAAGAACGGGTGTAGCGCGTGGGAATCTGCGTGCTGATACCAGGCAATCTGTAAGATAGTTCCAGAAACTCGGGTCTGCCGCATGGTCTTCGTCCTCGACAACTACGATTCGTTCACCTACAACCTCGTGCAGTACATTGGCGAGCTGGGGCACGAGGTCCTGGTTCGCCGCAACGACCAGATCACGGTCGAGCAGATCGCGGAGCTTCATCCCGATCGGATTGTCGTCTCTCCCGGACCCTGCACCCCACAGGAGGCCGGCATTAGCATTGATGTGATTCGGCACTTCGCTGGCAAGGTTCCTGTCCTCGGTGTGTGCCTCGGGCATCAGGCGATCGGCGCCGCTTTCGGCGGCAAAGTCGTGCGTGCACGCAACCTCATGCACGGTAAGACCAGCCAAGTTGAGCACGACGGCAAAAGCATTTTCCGCGATATTCCCTCGCCGCTCGTGGCTACGCGGTATCACTCGCTGATCGTGGAAGAGAAAGACCTGCCAAAAGAACTGGAGATTTCCGCCACTTGCATTGATCTCGATGGCCATCGCGTGATTATGGGCCTGCGCCACCGCGAGTTTCCGGTTGAAGGCGTCCAGTTCCATCCCGAGAGCGTGCTGACCGAACATGGCAAGCAGATGGTGAAGAATTTCGTGGAGCAGTGACGAAATCTGAGACTTAGACCTTCTCCGCCGCCCTCAATAGCGCGCTCGCCTTGTTCATGCACTCCTGATATTCACTTTCGGGGTCGGAATCGGCGACGATGCCTGCTCCTGCCTGCACATACGCGCGATTCTTGTGCACAACCATCGTCCGAATCGCGATACACGAATCCAGATTGCCCGCCTGATCGGCATACAAGATCGAGCCGCCGTAGACGCCGCGGCACACCGGCTCCAGTTCCTCGATGATTTCCATGGCGCGTACCTTGGGAGCGCCGCTCAGCGTTCCCGCGGGGAAGCAGGCCGCGAGGGCGTCTAGCGGATCAAGCTCTTTGCGAAGCGTTCCCTCCAGTGCCGATACCAGATGCATGACGTGCGAGTATTTCTCCACGTACATCAGGTCGCGCACCTTGACACTGCCATATTCGCTGACGCGGCCCAGGTCGTTGCGGCCCAGGTCGACCAGCATTATGTGCTCGGCGCGCTCTTTCTCATCGTTCCTCAGTTCTTCGATGAGCTTCTCGTCGTCACCTCCATCGATGCCGCGACGCCGCGTGCCGGCAATGGGCCGGTATTCAAGCTGGCGTCCAGTGATGCGTACCAGCATCTCCGGAGAAGCCCCAACAACGTGCAGATCGTCGAGCTTCAGGAAGAACATGTACGGCGATGGATTGACGGTGCGCAACGCGCGATAAATCTGGAACGGGTCTGACGGCGCCTTGAAGTCGAGCCGCAGCGACAGTACGACTTGAAAGATGTCGCCGGCTGCAATGTACTCCTTGGCGCGCTTCACGTTGGCAATGAATTGTTCGCGCGAAGTGCAAGCGTGCACCTTGAGCTTCGGCTTCTTTCCTTCGGACGACCAGCCCAGCGTCTGGCGGTGCATGCCGCTAACCAGCTTGCGCTCCAGCGCGTCGATGTCAGCCAGTGCGCGATCATAGGCTTTGCGTGGCGATTCAGCCTTGACGTCGGCAGCGGCGATGATGTGCAACTGATGCTTCAGGTGGTCAAACGCCAGCAAGCGATCGTAGAAAGTGAAAACGCAGTCTGGCAGCTTCAGGTCGTTCTTCGCCGTAGAGGGCAGGCGCTCGAACTGGCGCACCATGTCGTAGGCGAAATATCCCACACCGCCAGAGGTAAACGGCGGCATGCCCGGAACCGTTGCCGGGCGGTGCTGTTGCAAGGCCTCCCGTAGGATATCCACCACGTTTCCAGTCCTACGTTCGCTCGCTTTCCCGCGCGCGATCTCGATCTCCTTACCGCGAGCCGTGATCACCATGCGCGGCTGTGCGCCCAGAAAGGTATAGCGCCCGATCTTCTCTCCACCCTCCACGGACTCCAGCAAGAAGGCATACTTCTGGTTGGCGGCGACGCTGAGGAAAGCTCCAACCGGCGTCAACATGTCGGCGCTCAAGGTCTTAGCTATCGGAACCAGCGTGGTGTCACGGCTGAGCTGCAGAAACGTCTTGTAATCGGGCGTGAGCATCCGTCTGGCTGATTTAGCTGGGTTTCCTCGGATTATACGAGACCGGCCGTGATGTCTCCCCGCCAGTCCCAGGCACCACACCCAAAGGATGAATACCACATTGTGGGAGTTGCGCAAAAGTCTTTATGAAGCCGCGAGCAACGGATCGATAGCCATCGTTCGCGACCAAATTCCAAAATAAATGCATCACTCCCACGTTGTCGGAGTCGTAGCAATAATCGATAAAATTCAATAAACTGCAAGGAATCAGTGGGCAATGACCCCGGCTCGCAATAGAATAGTCAAATCACCACCTCTCCCCACAAGACGATGGCCAGCACAGCAAAGAGTATTCCTGCGAAGTCCCGGCGCAAGCCGGCAACGGCGGTCGAGCCGAGTAATGGCAGCGGTAAATTAGCCGCCAGCGAACCGCGCAATCTCAAAGATCCAGAGCTCTACATCAACCGCGAGCTAAGCCTCGTCGACTTCCAGCGCCGGGTACTGGAGGAGGCGCAGGATCCGTCCAACCCGCTGCTCGACCGGCTGATGTTCCTGTCGTTTGTGGGTTCGAACATCGACGAGTTCTTCATGGTCCGGGTAGCCGGACTGAAGCGGCAGATTGAAAAAGGGGTCGTCGAAACCGGGCCCGACGGAATGACTCCTACCGAGCAATTGCGCGCGATCCGCGCCTCGGTGATACGTCTCTACCGAGCTTCTTACGACACTTGGCGGCGGGAGTTGGTGCCGGAGCTCACCAACGCAGGAATCCGAATTTACGACTACTCCGATCTGAGCGAAGAGCAACTTGGCACAGTAAACGCCTACTTCCAGGACACGATCTTTCCCACGCTCACGCCGCTGGCTTTCGATCCTGGCAGACCATTCCCGCATATCTCGAATCTCAGCTTGAACCTGGCAGTCGTGCTGCGCGACCAAAAGGGCATTGAACACTTTGCGCGGCTGAAGATTCCCGACACGCTGCCGGCTCTGCTACCGCTTGCGCCCAGCGTGAAGATGAAATCCAAAGTACGGCCTCCGGGAAAGGAGCAGGGGTTCGTCTGGATTGAGCAGGTGGTTGTTGCGAACCTGTCGGCGCTGTTTCCGGGAATGGAGATACTGGAGGCCCATCCGTTCCATGTAACGCGTGATGCCGACGTCGCTATCCAGGACCTGGAAGCCGGCGACTTGCTGGAGGTGGTGGAGGAGGGCGTGTGGCAGCGCCGTTTTGCCGATGCGGTTCGCGTCGAGATTACGGAAAATATGCCCGCCTCTGTGCTGGAGATTCTAGCGACCAACATGGAGCTGGAGCCCGAGGATGTCTATAAGATCTCGGGGCCGCTGTCGCTGGTGCGAGTTCGGCAGTTGGCGCGTCTCGATCGCCCCGACTTGAAGTTCACACCCTTCGTTCCCGCGATGCCTCCGGCGTTGACCAAGGATGAGGACGAGGACATCTTCACCGCGATTCGCCGCGGCGACATCCTGATGCATCACCCGTTTGAGTCGTTTCAGCCAGTAGTGACGCTGCTTCAGAAAGCGGCCCGGGACCCCAATGTGCTAGCCATCAAGATAACGCTCTATCGCGTTGGCCGGAATGCTCCCGTGGTCGACGCGCTGTTAGAAGCGGCGGAGAACGGTAAGCAAATCGCCGTGCTGCTGGAGCTGAAAGCGCGTTTCGACGAAGAGAGCAACATTGAGTGGGCGCGCAAGCTGGAAGAATACGGCGTTCACGTGGTGTATGGCCTGATGGGCCTGAAGGTCCATTGCAAGGCGCTGCTGATCGTGCGCCGCGAAGGCGACGTTATTCGGCGGTATGCGCATCTTTCCACCGGCAACTACAACTCGGTGACAGCGCAGCTCTATACCGACATAGGGATGTTCACCTGCGAGAACGAGATTGGGGCCGACTGCACCGACTTGTTCAATTTCCTGACCGGATATTCGGCGAAATCAAAATACCGCAAGCTGCTGGTTGCCCCGGTATCGCTGCGCGAACGGGTTGCCGAGCTCATCGATCGCGAGATCCAGCACCAGAAGGCTGGCCGCGGCGGGCACTTGATCCTGAAAATGAATGCGCTGGTTGACAAAGAGATGATCAGGGAACTTTATCGCGCCTCGCAGGCGGGAGTGAAGGTTCAACTGCTGGTGCGCGGGATTTGCTGTTTGCGGCCTGGGGTGCCTGGCGTGAGCGAAAACATTACGGTCACCAGCATTGTCGGCCGCTTCCTTGAGCACAGCCGCATCTACTACTTCCACAATGGCGGTGAAGATGAGGTTTATCTGGGTAGCGCCGACCTTATGCCGCGCAACTTGAACAGCCGGGTTGAGGTCATCTTCCCGGTTCGTGATCCGAACCTGGTCAAGACAGTGCGCGACTCCATCCTCGGCACTTACCTCAAGGAACAAGCGAAAGCCAGGCACATGTTGCCCGACGGGAAGTACGTCCGCGACGCCAACGCCGGCAAAAAGAATGCCTTCAATAGCCAGGAGACGTTTATCGCGCGGGCGCAGAGACGTGCTTCCGCCAAACGCTAAACCCTTCGCACCCCGGGACGTCTAACGTTGCGACTTGCTCCTCTGCCGTAAGATGGAGCTGCGGTCGCAAACTCGGCGACGTCGATTGCGGGTGATGCTTCTCCTTCGCTTCAGTTCTGCCCATGCCTGCTCGCCTCGATTAGCTTCCCTGCCGGGGAGACAATGGCGGCGAGCGTCGCTCATCTTCGTACTCGTATTGTCCGCGTGGCATTTTGCAGTGGCCCAGGATGATGGCTCGGGCGCCGCGGCTTCCAGCAACAACCAGAAATTCACCGTCAGCGGAACAGTCGTCAACGAGGGCAGCGGCGAAGGAATTCCGCGAGCCATGGTTACGCTAATGGGCACGCCCACGCGCTACGCCTTCAGTGACGGCAACGGCTCCTTCACCATGGAAGGCGTGCCGGCGGGACACTACGTCATTCAGGCACAGAAGCCCGGGTTCTTCGGTTCGGAGCGAGGCGGCCCGCGTTCGGTTCAAAGCATAGAGGCTGGTGCCAACAGCGATGCTGTTGTCATTAAGCTCGCGGCGGAAAACGTTATTTACGGGCGGCTGACCGAGTCCAGTGGCCAGCCCATTGAGTCGCTAGGAGTGCGCCTGATACAGCGAGTCTTACGCAATGGCACCTGGCGCATGGAGTCGCGTAGTTCCGCTAACACCGACGATGACGGCACGTATCGCTTTGCGAGTCTTCAACCTGGCACTTACTACGTTTCTGCCGGGCCGGACGTGTCGCATCGCGAGACCCTTTTCAACGATCCGGCCGTGCCGCGAACCGGGTGGCCCGGCATGTATTACCCGCAGGCTCCGGACATAGCATCGGCTGCGCCCATAACGGTCACGTCAGGGCAAAAGGTGCAGGCCGACATGGTGATGAACCGTGCGCCTCTGTACACGGTGTCAGGCGTGGTCATCGGCTCCCCGCTTGACAAGGGAGTCAGCATCCAGGTGCAGAATTCCTCGGGAGACTTTGTCGCCGCTGGAGTTCGCGTCCATCACGCGACCGGCGAGTTTGAAACTCAGTTGCCTGCCGGGAGCTATCGCCTGAAGGCATATTCGCAAGTGGGAGAGCAGCAGCTTCGATCTGATGTCCGCATCACCGTCGAAAAGGACCTGACGCAGCTTCAGTTGGCATTGCAACCGGCGGTGTCGATTCCAATTCACGCGCGCATGGACGATCGGACGCAGAACTCGGCTCAGTCAACCAAATATCGGGCCCTCGCCGGAGCGCGGGGCGCGGACGATTTGCCGCCTGTCTCCATACACCTGATCGCTACCGAACCTGGTGTGCCTGATGCGTATTCAGGCAACGGAGGCACACAAGGCAATCGCACGTTGAGCTTGCGCCCGGTCGAGCCGGGACAGTACACCGCTGAGTTTTCCCCTTATGGTGGCTGGTATGTGGAGTCGGCGCAGTGTGGCAACACCAACCTGCTCACGGAAGAGTTGGTTGTCACCGCAGGCACCTCCTGCATGTTGGAGCTTACGTTGCGCAATGACGGTGGGACGCTCAACGCAACCGTGGAGGGGGTCAAATCTGCCGGCGCAGGAATGGCCTTGCTGGTTCCGGCCCGCGGACGCTCCGCTCCGCGTCCACTACACTTCTACACACCCGATGCCGCCCGCCCGCCGCAAATCAACGCCGACGGCCTGGCACCGGGAGATTACCTTTTGTTTGCGTTCGACAATCCCGAGGGCGTGGAGTACTCCAATCCCGAGGTTTTGCGCTCTTACGCGTCGCAAGCGACTCCCGTGACTATCAGCGCGGGACAGACGACAAAGGTATCAGCACAGTTGATTCAGACCGGAGCTGCGTCGGAATGAGTGCGCGCCGCTGCATTCCGATCGTCGTGCCTCTGCTTGCGATCTGGCTTGCCCTGTCGGCGGGTCTGGCGGTGGCTTCGACTCAGACTTATGCGGTGTCGGGAGTGGTGCTGGACTCTGTCTCAGGTCAGTCCCTTCCAGGATTCGCAGTGACGCTTACGCCGGACAAGGGCGGCTCGGGGCAGACGGTGCGCACAACCAACGATGGCCGATTCAGTTTCCCGGCAGTCCCGCCTGGCAAATACATACTGAGCGGAACTGGGCCCGGTTATCGCGCGCAGGGCCTTGATCAGCACGACAACTACTTCACCGGGATCGCGGTCGGTCCGAAGCTGGATGCGACGAACATCGTATTCCGAATGCAACCGGATGCTTCTATTCGTGGGCAAGTGCTCGATGAGCAGAACGAGCCCGTGCGCAACGCTACTGCGCAATTGTTCAGAGTGGATGAAGTGAATGGCCTGCGGCGCCCCACGCTGATGACGAACGCCGGCACCGACGACCAGGGCTTCTATCGTTTCCCGCACCTGGGGCCGGGAACCTACTACGTCGCGCTTTCAGCCCGCCCATGGTACGCGCAGTACTCGCCACAGTTTGGCTCGCGAAACCAACCGCAACTCGATGCCGACACCGCCGCGCGTGTGCAGCAGGAGGCAGCGCAACTCGATGTTGCCTATCCGCTGACCTTTTACCCCGATGCTGACGATTCTTCACAGGCAACTGCCATCACCTTGCACCCAGGTGAGCGATTCACTGCGGACATAGTCATGCGCGCGGTCCCGGCAGTGCACTTGAAAATCCATTACGACCAGGCGCGACAAGGGCCGGGACCAACCCTCATGCAGCGGGTTTTCGACGGATTGTTGATTCCGGTCTTCGCTAGCCAGGGATACGGTTACGGCCAGGGAGTATTTGAGTTCGGAGGCCTGGCCCCCGGGCGCTACACCCTTGAACTCCAGGGGGGCGCGGCCGATAGATCGGGCGGCAAGAGTGGATGGTATCGGGATATTGATCTGTATGGCGACATGGAGATCTCTGCCAGCGATTCACCGGGGATGGCGACTGTTACCGGCCTGGTCACGTATGAAGGCGGACCGCCTTCTGGTCGCGAGGCGGCGAACATCGAACTGCGCAACCTGGAAACAGGTGATAGCTGGACGGACCGGGTTTCGGACAAAGGGCTTTTTGGCCTGAAAGACAACGAACTGCGACCTGGCACCTACCAGGCGGAACTCTACGGCCCGCAGGATTGGGTTCTCACTCGCATTGTTGCCGAAAACGCCAAAGTACAGGGATCGCAGATTACAGTATCCGCCGGCGCTTCGGCAAAGCTAGCCTGTACGGCAACGCGTGTTTCCGCGAGCGTGGCGGGGCTGGTTATGCGGGATGACAAGCCGGTCGCCGGCGCGATGGTTCTTCTTGTTCCGGAAAACGGGGGCAGCGACAAACAACGATTTCGTCGCGACGAAAGCGATAGCGACGGCACATTCACGCTGCGGCAGGTAATTCCCGGCCGGTACACGGCATTGGCGATACTGAATGGCTGGAACCTGGAGTGGGGAGATCCTGCCGTGTTGATGCCTTATCTGGCGAAGGGCGAGAAGATCACCATCAGCGCCGACAAGAGCCCAAGCATCACTTTACAGGTTCAGTAGCGACGTCTGGCGAAGCATCCATCATGCCGCTTCTGTCCATCGAAGCAAGAGTCCGGGGACAGGCTCAGCGCAGGATGGCGTCGCATGTCCCGGTGTTTCAACGGAGTGGTGGCGCGGGTTTTTACCGTTTCCTCCGCTTGAGCCGTGCCGAAGCAGAACGGTGACAGGCAGGGCTACACCACTCGCTCGCTGTGCATATTGCGCAACTGTTCTTTATCCGTGGTGAAACCAGGGATGGGTAATACACTCCCCGGCTACCAGCAGCAAGGTAATGATGGCGAGCCAGAACTGAAAAATGCGCTGCCGCTTCTGCGACTTCGTATAAGGCTGAACGCGCCACGCCGCAGAAGGATTGCTGCGCAGCCGATGCTCGTTCCACAGCAGCAGCAAGCTTAGTAACGCGCCGATCGTTCCGATGGTGAGGAGCGGAATACGTATCGCGTCGCGGTGAAATCCGGTGGCTGGGCCGCCGGCTGCGATGAGGGACGTCAGACCTATCGCAACGCGCACTCCACTGAGTCCTACCACGAAGAGGCAGGCGCTCTCGGCTGCGGCAAGCACCAGCGAGCCCCATGTCAAAACAAGCCGCCTTGCGCGGTGCTGAGTGAGTTGCGGCGAAACCCCTGCGGAATCCTTGTTCATGCGATCTCATGAATGATATCGCGGCAGAGGAGTTGCGATCAGCACGATCGCTCCTTGAGGCGGTTTCAGGGTAGGTGTATCGGGTAGAGCGGACCTTCAGGTCCGCGTCCAGGCTGCCCCAAGCCTCATCAAGGAGGACTGCGTTACGCGGCGCTGAAGCGCCGCTCTACCAGAGCTTCGCGGATACAGCAATTACGAAACTGCTCTAGAGACAGAAATTCTGCGTGAGGGGTTGAGGGTTGCGGGATAGACAGTAAGTTGCGGGATAGACAGTAAAAATCAGAGGGAACTTCGGGGCACTCGTAATCGAGTGCCCCGGGGAATGAATTCAAGTGTCGATGCCGGCTAAGCGTGGACGGCGTGGATAACGTTGACCAGTTCCTGGACAGCATCCGCGCTCTTCTGCAGGGCCGCCTGCTCCTCGGGGGTGAGCTTAATCTGGATGATGTCCTCGATTCCGCCGGAACCCAACTTGCACGGAACGCCCACAAACAAGCCCTTGATGCCGTACTCGCCGTCCAGGTACGCGGCGCAGGGCACGATCTTTTTCTTGTCTTTGAGGATGGCTTCCACCATCTCCGTAGTCGCGGCGGAAGGCGCGTAGTATGCGCTGCCCGTCTTCAGATACTTCACGATTTCGGCGCCGCCGTCGCGAGTGCGCTTAACCAGACGCTCGATCGTCGCCTGATCCATGAGTTCCGTGATGGGGATGCCGGCGACGGTTGAGTAACGCGGCAGCGGAACCATGGTATCGCCATGTCCGCCGAGCACGAACGCCGTCACGTTCTCGACCGAAACCTTCAGCTCCATTGCGATGAAAGCACGGAAGCGCGCCGAGTCCAGAATGCCCGCCATGCCGATGACGCGATTACGCGAAAATCCGCTTAGCTCGTAAGCCGCCTGCGCCATGGCATCCAGCGGGTTCGAAACGATGATGAGGAAGCAGTTCGGGGAGTATTGCACGACCTTGCCGACCACGTCGCTCATGATTTTGAAGTTGGTGTTGAGCAGATCATCACGGCTCATACCCGGTTTGCGCGGAATGCCGGCCGTGATTACTACGATGTCAGAATTAGCGGTCTCTGCATAATCGTTGGTGCCGATCACGAAAGAATCGCGCTTTTCGACCGGCATTGCCTCAAGCAAGTCGAGGCCCTTACCCTGGGGGACGCCTTCCACGATGTCCACCAGAACGACGTCCGCAAGCTCCTTGGCCGCCATCCAGTGCGCGGCGGTCGCGCCAACATTTCCCGAACCGACTACTGTTACTTTTTTACGCATGAATGCTTAACCTCCAAATAGAATCTAAAGCTGTATGTGAGAACTGAATTCAAGGTGACTGATGTCGGCGAACCCGAGCGCCGAAAACCTCACGCCGCAGCGGTTTCGAGATTGATCCGTATACCCTCTGCATCAGAAACGGAAAAATTCAATTTCTCGAACCCGATGACATTTCCCTCGCGATCCTTTATCAGAACGATTCCCTCACCCGTTTCCTCGCACACATACTCCCGCGAAGGATCAGCGAACCACACGGTCAGAGTGCGTCCTTTGGGATCGTGAAATACCTTCAAGTCGGCCATATGCGCGTACCTTCCTTTATCGCATCGGTCGGATAAGCCGTGATGAGAAACGTGTCCGTTTCCCTCTGCTTTACTACGGCACAAGTCCAACGTCTGGAGGCCTCAGCTTTATAGAAGAGTAGCACTGTAGGATCCATCCGGCTCTGCCGCACTTCGTCAGGCGTCTCGAGCGCCTCCTTGACTCGTGATTCACGCCCAGTCATCACTGGGTGTTTGAATTTGGTTATCAACTCCCAACGATCACGGGTGACTCGAACACGAAAACCGACAGGTGTCAGAGCCTCGAGGATCACTTCTCGGTCAGGCGCCACTATATCGTCGCCTCAATTCCGTACCGATCCCATCCGGAAACCGTGCACCTAGTGGTGTTCCGCGTGCGCCACCACGTCGGGCACCCCATTTCCTGTGTGCATGTTGTGAATTATATGGGTTGCAAATTCGCTGGTCTTTACCTTGGTTGCGCCTTCCAACATGCGCTCGAAATCGTAGGTGACCTTTTTCTCCAGGATGGTTCGCTCCATGGATTCTTCGACCAGCCGCGCCGCCTCTTTCCATCCCATGAAGTCGAACATCATCACGCCCGACAACATGACCGAGCCGGGGTTAATCACGTCCTTATCGGCATACTTTGGGGCCGTACCATGGGTAGCTTCGAAGATGGCGTGCTGGTCGCCGATGTTGGCGCCGGGAGCGATTCCCAAACCGCCGACCTGCGCCGCCGCAGCGTCGGAGATGTAATCGCCATTGAGGTTGGGCGTTGCCAGCACCGCGTACTCATCGGGCCGGGTGACGATCTGCTGGAAGATGCTGTCGGCAATGCGATCGTTGACCATCAGCTTCCACTTCCACGCGCCGTTTCCGTGCGTAGCGTAGATGCTCTCGATCACGCTTTTCACTTCCTTGTGCAACTGCTCGCGGAATTCCTTGGGCGCAAATTCCAATCCCGGCTCAACCATGCGCGCGTTCTCTTCAATGGAAAGGCCGGGACGCCGGTCGAGGTTGTCAATAATCCAGCTCTCGCGCTCGGTGACAACCTGGTCGCGAAATTCCTGGGTCGCGGTCTCATAACCCCACTCGCGGAAGGCGCCTTCGGTGAACTTCTGGATGTTCCCCTTGTGTACCAGGGTGACGCTCTTGCGATGGTTCTTCAGCGCGTACTCAATGGCCATGCGAACCAGGCGCTTGGTACCGGTAATGGAAATCGGCTTGATGCCGACCCCCGAGTCCTCGCGGATCCGCTTTTTGGTTCCGGCCAGCATCTCGTTGTTGAGGAAGTCGATCAGCTTCTTGGCCTCGGGTGTGCCTTCCTTCCACTCGATCCCGGCATAAACGTCTTCCGTGTTCTCGCGGAAGATCACGATGTTCATGCGCTCCGGATGCTTCACCGGCGAAGGGATGCCCTGGTAGTACTTCACCGGCCGGACGCAGGCATAGAGATCGAGGATCTGGCGCAGCGCAACGTTGAGGGAACGAATGCCTCCGCCCACCGGCGTCGTCAGCGGGCCTTTGATGCCGATGCGCAGCTCGCGAAAGGCGTCCACCGATTCGTCGGGCAGCCAGGTCTTGAAGCGGTCCATGGCTTTTTCGCCGGCGAAGACCTCATACCATGCCACCTTGCGCTTGCCTTCATAGGCCTGTTCGACGGCGGCGTCAAAGACTCGCACCGACGCCTTCCAAATGTCGCGCCCGGTTCCGTCACCTTCAATGAAAGGAATGATCGGGTTATCAGGGATTACGAGCTTTCCGTTTTGATAGGTGATTTTGGTTCCGTTTGAGGGCAGGGGAATTCCGTTAAAAGATGAAGACAACTCATACCTCCAGAATGTGACGCCAGCAGGTTTGCATCCTTACTTTTTGCGCCGAATTTCTACGCTAACACCGCAAAGTGGGCGTTTTCAACGAATCATTCGGGGTACGCATCACCCAAATGTGTGATCTTTGTCACTGCGAGGACGTGCCGAGCGGTCCCAAGCAGCGTCCGACTTAGCACGTGCTGCCATTTTCCTGTGTGCGTTTTTGAATGAAGCTCAAGCGACGTGAGCAGCGCTTCGGCAACTGGCAACCTTTGTCAAGCGCGCCATCTCACAACAGCCAGGGGCGCGAAGTGCGCTTCACGGGTTATTCTGTCTGACATTCGGAGCTGAGGGTGAGATGGTAAAGGGACTACTCGAACGCTGGCCGCTGGTGCGTCAGCTCAGGACCGGTGCCGATGGTACAGGCGCTGAGTCGATGAGCGAGCGCACCAGGAACTTGCTTCCCAAAAACCAGGACGCGGAATTCACCCGCGCCATGTGCCCCTACTGCGGTGTGGGTTGCGGGCAGATGATCTATCACAGGCATGGTGAGCTGATCTCCATCGAGGGCGATCCCGGCTCTCCCATCTCGCGCGGCCACCTCTGTCCTAAGGGCGCTGACACTTACGAACTGCACACTCACGCGAACCGTCTGATGACCGTCAAGCACCGCCGTCCCTTCTCAGCCGAATGGGAGGAGATGGATCTCGAAACCGCCATGGATCGCGTCGCCGACCTGCTGTGGGAGAGCCGGGAGCGAACCTTCGTGGAAAAGGACGGCGAAGATTCGATCATGCATACCACGGCAATCGCTCACCTCGGCGGTGCGACCCTCGACAACGAAGAGAACTACCTCATCAAGAAACTTTTTACCGGAGGTCTGGGCATGGTCTGCGTCAGCAACCAGGCCCGTATATGACACAGCTCCACGGTGCCCGGTCTGGGCACCTCCTTCGGACGCGGCGGAGCCACCACCGCACAGCAAGACTTGGCCAACGCTGACGCGATCCTCATCATGGGATCGACCATGGCGGAGAACCACCCTGTGGGCTTCCAGTGGGTCATGGAAGCGCGCGAGCGTGGCGCGACCATCATTCACGTCGATCCGCGTTTCACCCGCACCTCAGCGATGGCCGACATCTGGGTACCGCTGCGCGCTGGAACCGACATTCTCTTTCTCGGCGGCATCATCAACTACGTCCTTGAAAACGACAAATGGTTCCACGATTACGTGCTGCACTACACCAACGCCGCCATGCTGGTGAGCGAAGACTTCCGCGACACGGAAGATCTCGGCGGACTGTTCTCCGGGTGGGATGAGAAGGAGAAGAAATATTCACCCGAGACCTGGCTGTACCAGGGCGAGAAACGAAAGAAGCTCAAGGTGCAGGAGGTCGAGGAGGCGGGCCATCTGAAAGCTGGTGGTGGCCACGGCAAAGACCGCGGTGGTGAAGCCGGCAAGGTCTCAGAATACAAATCCGATCCCACATTGCAGGACCCGCATTGCGTGCTGCAGATTTTGAAGAAACATTTCTCCCGCTACACGCCGGAGATGGTTGAGCGGCATGCCGGCGTTCCCAGGAAGCTTTTCCTCAAGGTCGCCGAGGCGCTCTGCAACGCATCCGGTCCGGACAAGACTGCTGCGATGTGCTACGCCGTGGGATGGACTCAGCATTCCAAAGGCGTGCAGATCGTCCGCAGCGCGGCGATTCTGCAGATGCTGCTGGGCAACATCGGACGCCCGGGCGGCGGCATTCTGGCGCTGCGCGGACATGCGTCAATCCAGGGCTCAACCGATATTCCAACACTGTATGACATCCTCCCGGGATACTTGCCAATGCCCTTTAAGGAAGGCGCCGGGAACGACCTCGGCACTTATTTCAAGAAGCACACCGCCGACGCGGGACTCTGGCACAACTTCCCCAAGTATTTCGTCAGCCTGATGAAGGCTTATTACGGTGACAACGCGACCAAAGAGAACAACTGGTGCTTCAATTACGTGCCTCGAGTCACCGGCGACCACTCGCATTTCGGATATTGGCTCGACATGGCCGACGGCAAGATGGATGGTCTGTTCATCATGGGACAGAATCCCGCTGTGGGTGCGCCCAATGCGCGGTTGCAGCGCTCCGCGATGGCCAAGCTGAAGTGGCTGGTGGTGCGCGACATGGTCGAAACCGAGAGCGCATCCTGGTGGTACAACTCGCCGGAAGTCGAGCGCGGCGAACTGGATCCGAAGGACATCGCGACGGAAGTGTTCTTGTTCCCCGCAGCCGGTTCGGCGGAGAAAGAGGGAAGCCAGACCAACACCCAGCGGTTGGTGCAATACCGGTTGCAGGCTGTGCATCCGCCCGGCGATGCTCGCAGTGAGAGCTGGTTCATGCATCATCTGGCGCGGCGTCTGAAAGCCAAGGCCGCAGCTAACCCGATCTCTCGTAATGCCCCATTGAATGCACTGCAATGGCCCTACCGCACACACGGCGTCGATGCCGAGCCGAACGTGGGCGAAATCCTGCAGGAGGTCAATGGCCGCGATCTGACGACTGGCAAGCAGCTCGAAAGCTACAAAAAGTTGAAGGATGACGGGAGCACCGCCTGCGGTTGCTGGATTTACAGCGGCATTCATCCCAGTGAGCACGAGAATGTCGCCAACAAGCGCGAGCCGGTCGACTACCTCGGGCACGGATGGGGATTCGCCTGGCCCAACGATGTGCGCATTCTCTACAACCGCGCTTCGGCGCGTCCGGACGGCAAGCCCTGGAGCGAACGCAAGAAGCTTGTCTGGTGGGATGAGGATAAGCAGGAATGGACGGGCCTTGACACCCCGGACTTCGACAAGAAGAAGCGCCCCGATTATCAGCCGCCTGATGGCGCGAAGGGGATGGACGCTATCGCCGGCGACAAGCCGTTCATCTTGCATCCCGACGGTGTCGGCTGGCTGTTCGTGACCAGCGGATTGAAAGATGGCCCGCTGCCGACGCACTTCGAGCCGCTGGAATCGCCATTTGGTAATGCTCTGTATCCCGAGCATCCGACGAATCCGCCAGCCAAAAAGAAGATCCGTGCCGACAACAACTACGCCTACTTCGGCGACGAGCGCTTCCCGTTCGTGCTCACCACCTATCGCCTCACCGAGCATCACACGGCAGGAGGCATGTCGCGCCAGCTTTCGCATCTGGCTGAGTTACAGCCGGAACTCTTCTGCGAGGTTTCGCCCGAGCTCGCGGCCGAGCGCGAGTTGCAGCACGGCGACTGGGCCACCATCATGACGCCTCGCGGTCTGGTGCAGGCGCGCGTGATGGTCACGCCTCGCATGCGGCCGCTTGTGGGTGGAAGGGCGCACGGTTCACCAGGTCGGACTGCCCTACCACTGGGGCTACAACGGCCTGGTGAAAGGCGACGTCACCAACGACCTGCTGGTAATTTCTGAGGAGCCTAACGTGCGCATCATGGAGACTAAGGCGCTGCTCTGCGACATCGAGCCGGGACGGCGCGCGCATGGGTCAGCCGCGCTTTCGCAGTGGAAACAACATATGGAGCAGCCGGCATGAGCACCACAACGGCATTCTTCACCGACGCAACGCTGTGCATTGGCTGTAAGGCCTGCGAGGTCGCCTGCAAAGAATGGAACGGCCTCGCCGCCGACGGCTTCAACTGGACCGGGAACTCCTACGACAACACGGGCGCGGTGGGCCACTCCACCTGGCGGCATGTGAAGTTTGTCGAACATGCTCCGGAGCCAGGAATTGGCGGTAACAATCCTGATCTGGCGTCGTGGGTGTTTTCCTCCGACGTCTGCAAACACTGCGAAAAGGCCGGCTGCCTTGAGGCTTGCCCGACGGGCGCCATCGTGCGCACCGAGTTCGGCGGCGTCTTCGTGCAGCCCGATGTCTGTAACGGCTGCTCCTACTGTGTGGTAGCTTGTCCGTTCGGCGTGGTGCAGCGCAACAAAGAGGACGGCCGCGCCTTCAAATGCACCTTCTGCTACGACCGGCAGAAGGTTGGGTTGCAGCCCGCGTGTTCCACTGCTTGCCCGACCGAGTCCATCAAGTTTGGTCTAATCGAACAAATGAGGCTGGTCGCGAAGGAGCGCCTGGAGGAACTACAGGCCCGCGGCATGGATGATGCCTGTGTTTACGATCCGACGAACACGAGCGTGGAGGGCGTTCACGCGATGTTCCTGGTACGCGGCGATCCGCGACAGTACAACTTGCCACCTAACCCCGAGGTTCCGACCATTTACAACAAGGCCGGCTGGAAGAGTTCCGCTGTCGCTGCCGGACTCCTGTTGGTTGGCAGCCTGGTTGCATTTCTGGGGAGCGCCAAACGATGAGCACAAATCCGCAAGATCGTCCTACACCTGAGCACACTGATTGGGCGCGCGAGAACCGGCTGTTTGAGATTCGCCGCGAAGCGGAGCGCAAGGGCTACGTCGATGCCGACACGTTGCCGATCGCCGGCGCGCCGTTTCCCATGGCTTCGCCGGAGACTGGATATTATGGCGTTCCCTTGCTCAAAGAGCCGCAGTGGAGCTGGGAGATCCCGCCGTACTTCTTTGTGGGCGGCGCGGCAGGTTCGGCCGCCGTCATCGGCGCCATTGCACACTGGACCGGCCGCGACGAGCGGTTGGCACGCGATTGCCGACTGCTCGCCGCGGGGGGCGCGATTCTCTCCAGTGCACTGCTGATCTCGGACCTGGGACGGCCGGAGCGCTTCCTTGCCATGTTGCGAGTATTCAAGCCGCAGAGTCCAATGTCGGTCGGCGCCTGGACCCTGGCGGCGTTCGGCAGTTTTTCCGGCGCTGCAGCCTTCGCCCAAATTGCTGCGGAGCAGTTCGGTTTGCCGGTACGCGTACTTGGCAACGTTGCTGAAGTCTTCTCCGCCGCCGCCGGTCTCCCGTTTTCTAACTACACCGGAGTGCTCATCGGCGCGACCGCCATTCCTGTTTGGAACGAGCACATTCACAGCCTGCCAATTCATTTCGGAATGTCGGGACTGAACTCGGCCGTTGGCATTCTTGAACTCATGGGACACGAGAATCCCGCGCTCAATACTCTCGGCATCGGTGCTGCGGCGATTGAGACGCTCGAAGGCGTGAACATTGAAATATCGAAGAAGCCTGCCGTCGAGCCGCTGAAGCGCGGAACCAGCGGATTCATCACCCGGCTGGGCGGCGTGCTTAGCGGGCCAGTCCCTTTGGCGCTGCGCATTGCGGCGGCATTCGGTGGTTCACGAAGGTCGACGAAGCTGCGGAAAGCCGCGGCGGTCTCTAGCGTCGCCGGTTCTATGCTCACGCGCATTGCCTGGGTACAGGCAGGACATGTTTCCGCGCGCGACTGGCGCTTGCCGCTAGAGATTCAACAGAAGAAGGATTTGCCGCTCATCGCGAGCGAGGCCACGTCGGTGAGCAAGATGGTGAAGGAAGCCTAATAGAGGCCGGAAAAAATTAGCCACGGATTTACACGGATCTCGCGGATCAGGAATTCTTAATTCTCTGATTTCCGATCGGCGTTCATCCGCGCAGATCAGCGGTTTCCAGCTTTTCTTTTTACGTGTCGGGTTACGGCAACATTCTTCACCGCAATCTGTATTCTTATTGCTGCGAGATTCTCTCTTAATCTCGCCAGAATCAGTTGCCCGTCCGAAAGAGGCATTGATGCCCAAGAAAGTTCGCAAAGCTGTGTTCCCGGCAGCCGGTCTCGGAACACGTTTCCTTCCCGCTACCAAGGCCGTACCGAAAGAGATGCTGCCGCTGGTTGATAAACCCATCATCCAGTACGGCGTGGAAGAAGCCTTAGCTGCCGGCTGCGATCAGATTATCGTCATCACGGGCCGCGGGAAGAGCGCGATCGAAGACCACTTCGATATCAGCTATGAACTCGAAGCCGAACTGGAGCAGCGCGGCAAGGCGGAGCTTCTCGAACAAGTACGCAAGATTTCGGAGATGATCAACGTCGCCTACGTCCGGCAGAAGAAGGCCATGGGACTGGGCCACGCTGTGCTGATGGCACGCGAACTGGTGGGCGATGAACCTTTCGGGGTGATTCTTCCCGACGACATCATCGACGCTCAGGTCCCGTGCCTGAAGCAGATGATCGACGTTTACAACCAGACCGGCTCCTCTGTGCTGGCGACGCAGGAAGTTGAAGGTAAGGCCATATCGGCCTACGGTGTGCTCGATGCGACGCCGACAGGCAAGCACGACGGGCGTCTCTATGAAGTGAAGAACATGGTCGAGAAACCCAAGCCGGAGGATGCGCCGTCGAACCTCGCTATCATCGGGCGCTACATCCTTACTCCGAAGATTTTCGAGATGCTTGAAGCAACCGAACCCGGTAAAGGCGGGGAACTTCAGCTTACCGACGGAATCAAAGCTTTACTGAAACACGAAAAGGTGTACGGATATACGTTCGAGGGCACACGCCACGATACTGGCGACAAGCTCGGCATGCTGAAAGCGACGGTCGAGTTTGGCTTGAAGCGGGAAGATTTGGGTGGCGACTTTCGAGCCTACCTCAAGACGCTGAAGCTGTAGAGCCGTTTCTCGTTTGCTGCATGGGTAATGCGGGCAAACCGAGAGCGGTTGCGACGCAATCTTTCAAGACCGGCACTACCATCGCTACTCGTAGCGCAAGCTTTCCACCGGATCGAGCCGCGCGGCACGTGCGGCCGGGACGGTTCCAAATAGAATGCCTACAATCGACGACACCAGCACCGCGATAATGACCGACCAGCCCGAAACCGGCAGGCGGTAATCCGTCAGAAAGCGCAACGAAAACGGCAACGCCAGCCCCGTGATGATGCCAATGGTCCCGCCGCCGAGCGAGATCATCATGGCCTCGGCGAGGAATTGCGCTCGAATTTCGTGACGCGTCGCTCCCACCGCTTTACGCACTCCGATCTCACGAATACGCGAGGTCACAGTGGCCAGCATGATGTTCATGATTCCGACGCCGCTCACCAGCAGAGTCAGCACCGAGATGAGCAGCAAAACCGTGGTCAGCGCGTTGGCGGTCTTGCTCGCCACACTGAGTAGCTGGGTAAGGTTGTCGACCTTGTACACGGATTCGGGACGATGCCTCGAATGCAACACGCGAAGGATCTGCTCGGTTGCGCGCGGAACCTCCCGCGAATCGGCGACCGAGAAAAACAGTTGCTTCACCTCATCGGTCGACATGAAGAAGCGTGCCACGGTGTGGGGGATCAGGATTGTCTCTTCCGAAATTTCCGACTGCCCGAAGGTGTCGACCCGCTCCTTGAAAACTCCCACAATGAAGAATGGCAGTCCCTGCAGCCTGATCTCCTGTCCTACCGCCGCATCGGGAGAGCCGAAGAGCTTTATCGCAAGGTTAACCGTAATATCCGCCACCTTGCTGCGCGCCCTGACGTCGTTGTCGTCGAAGAAGCGCCCTGCCACGACCTCCAGATTCCGTACCGACTGGTACTGTGACGCCACCCCGAGAATCAGCACGTCGCGTTCTTTTCCGCCGGGAATGGCGATTCGGTCGTGCAACTCCAGCATGGGCGACGAAGACGTTATACCTGGTACCTGTCGCCGTACCGCGTCCATGTCCTCAAGGGTGAGATAGTCACTGGACGAGCTGCCATAGGCGCTGCCGCCCTGGTAGTAGGCAACCATCATGTTGGCGCCGATCGCCTGAATCTGACGCAGGATGTATTCCTTGCCGGTGAGACCAATGGTGACGACCAGGATGAGCGACGCGGTTCCAATCACCATGCCGAGCCCGGTCAGCATGAAGCGCGTCTTGTGAGCGCGAAAGGTCTCGACTGCGACACTGATAGTCTCCCCCAAGACCAGCCTGGGATAGGGGCGTCCGTTGGGAGCTTTGATTGCCATGCGCTACCTCAGAGATTAAATCGCGGCTGCCAAGGGTTCAACGCAAACGCCGATTTTAGTTGCGTCGAGGGCGGCGTCAGGTTTCAGGTCTCAGGTTTCAGGTATCAGAGGAGCCAACTGACACCTGATACCCAAAGGCTTACCCGGGCAGCGAAGGACGAACAGTATGCGTAGGGGCCGCTTGGTGCCCGCTCTACAGCAGTGTTATCGTCAATATGTTGTGCCCCCGATTCACATCTCACTGATTGTGCGTCGCGCAGCTCCTGCGCTTCTGCTGCTCCTGCTCACGCGCCTGCCGCTACTAGCCCAGCAGAACATCGGAGAGCTTTATGCCACTGACGCCAGCGTCAGGGGCGCGGTCATTCTGGCCGGCTCCGGAACCAGTGTCCTCAGCGGATCGCAAATCGCCGCCGGAGCGCAAACCGCGACCCTGAAACTCGAACGCGGAGGCAGTGTGCTGGTCTGTCCTGGAACCAGTCTTTCGGTTTCTTCCTCGCAGAATGGCCGGCAGCTTTTGTTCAGTGTGAACGCAGGCGATATTGAGCTGGACTATCCCATCGGATCGGCGTCCGATAGCCTGCTCACCCCGGATTTCCGGCTGCTGCTGCCCGGGCCGGGCAAGATTCACGTTGCCATGCGCGTGACCGCCAATGGTGATACTTGCGTTGAGTCGCTACCCTCGAACAGCTCGGCCGTGATTGTGGCCGAAGCAATGAGTGACGAGAGCTATCAGGTGAAGCAGGACGAAGCTGTCCTGTTCAAGGGTGGCCACATTCAGGGAGCAACCCGCGCGCGTCAGAGCTGCGGCTGTCCTGCGCCAGTGCCCGTGCAAGTGGCGAAGGCGCCCCCGCCCCCACCTGCTCCCGCTAAGCTGCCGCCCACCAGCGGAGCGGCACTAGCCGCGGCCATGGACGAATCGGCTCCCGCAATGCCAGACACGCATCTTTCAATGGAAGCCCCTTTTGTGTTTAGCGGTGCAGGTGTGCCGCCTGACATGACGGCCATCGTTGCTCATTTGAAGCTCGACAACACGCAACTTGTGTCGCTGCAACCGACGGTGCTGCCTCCTGGCAAGAAAAAAGCCGAGCCGAAAACCCAGACAGTGGCTTCCAACTCAGCCGCAGAAAAAGGCGGGGTGTTCAGCAAAATCGGCGCGTTCTTCGCATCGATTTTCCGCTAGCCCAACGCACTACTTAATGATCCCGCGCTGCGAGGTTTCGATAAAAGCGATCAGACTGGCGACATCCGGGTCGCTGCCTTCGCTGCGCAGTTTTTCCAGGGCTTGCGAGGTGTTCAGCTTGGAAGCAAGCAACACTTTGAAGGCATGATGCAGTTTTGCGATGCGTTCGCCCGAGAAGCCTCGCCGCTGCAACCCGACCTTGTTCAGCATGTAAGCGTGGGTATCGCGCTCAGCGCTGGTCATCGAGTACGGGAGCACGTCTTGCGTAATCGTCGTCCCGCCGCCGATGTAGGAATGCGCGCCGATGCGCACAAACTGATGTACCGGGCACAGCGCTCCGACGATCGCCCACTCCTCCACCGTGACATGGCCGGCCAGCGTCGCGGCGTTCACCAGCATGACGTGATCCCCAATCACACAGTCGTGGCCGATATGGGCGTAGGCCATGATAAGCGTGTCGCTTCCCACGCGAGTGATGCCGCCGCCCTTCACCGTGCCGCGCGTGATGGTGACGTACTCGCGAATCTGATTGCGGTCGCCGACTTCCAGCCGGGTGGGCTCGTTTTTGTATGTGATGTCCTGAGGCTCGCCGCCCAGGGCCGCGAAAGAGTGAATTTTGTTGTCGGACCCGAACTTCGATGGGCCGCCGAGAATGACATGCGACGCTAGTTCGCAGTTCTCGCCCAGCTCAACGCCGGGCGCGATAACGCAGTACGGTCCAATAGAACAGGACGCCGGAATCTTTGCGCTGGAATCAACAATGGCGGTCGGATGAATGCTCATCGAAGCTATGCGGGCCCCGCAGCCGGTTCGGTGCTAGGTGCGGGTTCGGCCTTCTGCCGTTCGCGATCGATGAGGCGACAGGTGACGATTGCCTCGCACGCCAGCTTGTCGTTGACGAAGGCCTTGCCCTGCATGCGTCCAGCAGTTCCGCGCCACACCAGCACCTCAACCTCAATGCGAAGCTGGTCGCCGGGAACCACAGGGCGCCGAAATTTCGCCTTCTCGATGCCGGTAAACAACAGCAGCTTCTGGTCGCGATCGGGGAACTCAGTCAGCAGCAGCACGCCGCCGGCCTGTGCCATCGCTTCGACCACCAACACTCCCGGCATGATAGGAAACGCGGGAAAGTGTCCGGCAAAGAACGGTTCGTTGATAGTGACGTTCTTCAGCGCCACGATCCGCTTGGTGCGAACCAGCTCGGTGATGCGGTCGATCAGCAGAAAGGGAAAACGATGCGGCAGTATCTTCAGGATATCCTGAAGCTCAAGGCCTGACTTGGCGGCTGGCGCCGCATTTGCGTGTTCGCTCATAAGTTGCGCTGAAAACGATAGATTATACATTCCGAGTTGTTGCACTAAGCTCAATCGAACTGGATATCACGATGAAGACCCCCTCACAAACTGCAAGCCACGCACGCAAACCCAAATCGCGGCCGGATATTTCTGCCTTGGGGAAAATCAAGGAGTGGCTACACGCCCGCACCTCCGAGATGGTGGACGATCTCAAAGAGTTGGTGCTCATTGAGTCGCCGACGCACGACAAAACTGCCTGCGACGCGCTCTGTGCCGTGTTGGCTGAGAAGTTCCTCCACCTCGGCGGACGAGTGAAGCTGCATCGCCAGAAACAGGCGGGCGATCATCTGCAGGTTGAGTTCGCCGGAATGAAGGGCCGCAAGCCTCTCCTGCTGCTCGGCCACTACGACACGGTTTACCCCATCGGCACGCTGCCAACCATGCCGTGGCGCGAGAGCAAAGGACTGGTCTACGGACCCGGTGTCTTCGATATGAAGGGCGGCATCGTGCAAGTGATGTTTGCCATTCGCGCGCTGCAAGCGATGGGACCGCTCCCCCGGCCGCTCACGCTGCTGCTCGTCTCGGACGAAGAAGGGGGCAGTGAAACCTCGCGTCCCATCACTGAGAAGCTGGCCAGCCGCTCCGAGGCCGTTCTGGTGTGCGAGCCTGCTGGTCGGGGCGGCGCGTTGAAGACTGCCCGCAAAGGCGTGGGCAGTTTCACCATTCGCGTCAGCGGAGTGGCTTCGCACGCCGGGCTCGATTTCGAGAAAGGGCAGAACGCCATCCTGGAGCTGTCGCATCAGGTGCAGGCGGTAGCGGCAATGACCAACCTGGCGCGCGGCATCACTCTAAGTCCGGGCGTCATTCGCGGCGGCACGCGAACGAACGTAGTGCCATCCGAAGCTGAGGCCGAGTTCGACCTGCGCATCGCCACTAAGCTGGATGGCGACCTGATGATGCGTAAGATTCGCGCTCTCCGTGCGGTGAATAAGAAATGCAAGCTGCAGGTCGAGGCCGGCATCAATCGACCGCCGCTGGAGCGCTCACCGGCGGTCGTGGCGCTCTTCCATCAGGCTCAGAAGGTCGCAAAAGACTTGGGATTCTCGGTGAGCGAGATCGCGGTCGGCGGCGGCTCGGATGGGAACTTCACTGCCGGGATTGGCATTCCCACGCTGGACGGGCTGGGAGCGGTCGGTGATGGCGCACATTCGCCGCGCGAGTCCGTCGTAGCAGCAGAGATGCCGCGCCGGGCGGCGCTTCTGGCGGGCTTGATCACAAGCGTCTAGAAGCTATCCCATGAATCCCGTTTTGAAAGGGCACGGCTTCAGAGACTGCTGAAAAACTCGACTTTGCGACGATTCGCGTCAGGGCACGACCTTGGTCGCGCCGAAAAGGCTTTTATTTTTCAGTCACGAGCGGACTTTAGTCCGCGAGCGACCCGTGCTTTTGACTTTTTCAGCAGCCTCTTCAGCCGTGCCGAACAGAACTAACAAGATGAACGGCTTAGCCGCTGAGGGAACAAGCTCCTCAATTGCAAATCGCAGATATTTTGACCTTGGCATAACAAAGGCCTAGAATTTGCTGTAGCCCGCCGTATCTTGCCTCACCGCAACGAATCCGGGCTTTTTACCGGGAGGTTTGTATGTTTGGTGGAAAGATCGGTCTGCCGGAGCTGGCGGTTATCGTGTTCATAGCCCTGCTTATCTTTGGACCCAAGAAGCTGGGTGAGCTAGGCAAAGGCTTGGGCGAAGGCATCCGCAACTTCAAGTCCTCGATGAACGAGGGTGCGAACTCCGCCACCACTACTCCCCCGAGCACAACCGAAGAGAAGAAGCAGGCGTAAAGCAGTTTCGGATCGCGTGGAGCACGCCCGCAGCGGTTTTCTAAAGTTGCTGCCTGCGAAAGATTCGCGTCAGGGCCCGACTTCAGTCGGGCCGTCTATGTCACCCCTTATATGTTTGTCATCCTGAGCGGACGTCAGTCCGCGAAGGACCTGCTTTACCGCGCACCGCGATCAGATCCCGCTCGGGCACGAAAACAGGTCCTTCACTTCGTTCAGGATGACAATGCTCACGGCGTTTTTGATGAAACGCGATCAACGTGCTTCAGCATCCGATACACCCGCGCAACCGGCAGTCCCACGACGTTGAAGTAATCTCCCTCGATCCGCTCCACCCACCGCGATGCCATGCCTTGAATTCCGTACGCGCCGGCTTTGTCCATGGGTTCGCCGCTGGCGACGTATTCTGCTATCTCCGGCTCTGACATTGGGACGAACGTGACCTGGGTCACCTCGGCTTCTGTACGTTCGAAATCGCTGGCCAGCAGCGAAACTCCCGTGATGACGTGGTGCGCGCGTCCCGACAACAGGCGCAGCATGCGAGCCGCGTCCTCGGCGTTTGCGGGCTTTTCCAGCAGATGGTCATCGACGACGACCACTGTGTCGGCTCCCAGGACCAAAGCATCGCGGTGCCGCGCGAATACGGTCTTCGCCTTGTCGCGCGCCAACCGTTGCGCATAGTCCATCGGGGCTTCGCCTGCAAGCGGCTCTTCGTGGATGTCGGCAGGATCGACTTCGAACGCGATGCCGGCATTCCGTAACAGTTCGGAGCGGCGCGGCGAGGCGGAGGCGAGAATGAGTGGGGACATCGCATCGGATTGTAACGGAAGAGTTCTCACCACTGAGGTCACGGAGGACACGGAGGATTGGATCGGCACTTGGCATTTGGCCTTTAGCACTTAGTCGCAAGAGATCAGCCAAGTGCTAATTGCCTTTGAGCATCCCATTGCGACATCATCTCGTCTGAAGAAACGTGACAACAGCTACACAGACCGTTCGTCATGGCGCGACACTTCGCGGCAAAGAAGTTGACTTCCGCGTATGGGCGCCGACTCCGCAACAGATCACGCTGCGCCTGACGCGCGCCGGTCAGCCGCCGCAAGACATCCCGATGCGCCGCGACGGCGAGGACTTCGTTGCTACAGCCGAAGCCCGCGTGGGCGACCGTTACGCCTATATTCTCGACGCCAGCCAGCCGATTCCCGATCCCGTCTCCCGCTTTCTCCCCGAAGGAGTACACGGGCCGACTGAGATCGTCGATCCGTGTATGTACGCCTGGTGCGATGAAGGCTGGCGCGGTCTGCCGCTCGAGGACTATGTCATCTACGAATTGCACATCGGGACTTTCACGCCCGAAGGCACATTCGCTGCTGCTGCCGAGAGGCTGCCCTACCTGAAGGACCTGGGCATCACTGTCGTCGAGGTGATGCCGGTCGCCGCCACGCCCGGTGCTCGCAACTGGGGATACGATGGCGTGTCGCCCTACGCGGTACAGAACAACTACGGTGGCCCTGCAGCCTTTCGCCGCTTCATCGACGCTGCACATGAGCTGGGACTGGCTGTCATGCTCGACGTGGTCTACAACCACCTTGGGCCCGAGGGAAATTACCTCCCCATGTTCGGCCCCTACTTCACCGCGCATCACAAGACGCCCTGGGGAGACGCGATCAACTACGACGACGAGAGCTGTGAGCAGGTGCGGCGCTACGTCGTGAACAACGCGCTGTACTGGATTCGCGAATATCACCTCGACGGATTGCGGCTCGACGCAGTGCAGACCATCAAAGACGATTCGCCCAAGCACATCCTCGCCGAAATTCAGGAGAACGTGCAGGCACTGGCGGCCGAACTGAACCGCACTGTCGTCGTAATTGCCGAGACTGACGAGAACGATTCGCGCTACGTTGAACCGCCGCCTAACGGCTACGGACTGAACGCCGTTTGGAGCGACGATTTCCATCATGCCCTCCATGCACTTCTGACCGGCGAGCGTACCGGCTACTACAAGGACTTCGGCAAACCAGAGCAAATCGCCAAGGCGCTGCGCGACGGTTACGTCTTTCAAGGCCAAAACTTCGCCTTCTGGAAAGCACCCCGCGGCACACCTGCGCAAGATGTACCGCTTCCGGCGAATGTCATCTGCATTCAGAACCACGACCAGGTCGGCAACCGCGCGAAGGGGGAGCGCCTGACCGCCCTCGTTCCGCGTGGCGCACGCAAAATGGCGGCGGCCCTGCTGCTGCTCGCGCCACACACACCGCTGGTGTTCATGGGGCAGGAATACGACGAGAGCGCGCCGTTCCAGTTCTTTGCCGACTTCGGCGATCCCGAGTTGAAGAAGGCAGTCAGCGAAGGCCGTCGCAGCGAGTTCAAAGACTTCGACTTCAGTGAGGTTCCCGATCCAGAAGACCCGCAGACATTCGAGCGCTCCAAGCTGACGTGGGCCACGGCGCCGAAAATCGCGACATGCTGGACTGGTATCGCAAGTTGCTGCAGCTTCGCGCAGGGCACGTTCTTGGCGGTGAGCGCCGCGCCGATGTTGCATGCGAAGATGGCGTACTCACGATGAAGGTTCCCGCATCGCAAGCTACGCTGATGGTCGAATGCACTTTGGAGCGGGTCACTCCTCTGCCGCAGCAGGCTCCCGACGGTTGGAAGCAGGTTCTCGACAGCAACGAGGACGGCTACGCAGTTCGGGTTCTGGTGAAAGCAGTAGCCCGGACTAGCGCTGGCGTATAATCGGCAACTTCGTTCCACTCTTGGAGCGTCATCCGAGGCTACTGTGATCTCGCGCATCTCCGCCCTTTGTCTTGCGGCGATTATCGCCGTGCAACCGCTGACCGCTGCCACTTCCACCAGTTCAAGCGAAAACCTGTATGGTTACTCTGCAGCTCACGCCACAACCGAGCGCGATTGGGAGAGCAAATTCCGCGCTATGCCCGATCCGGCGGTGATGCGTAGCAACATGCAGCGCCTGAGCGCGCGTCCGCATAACGTCGGCTCCCCTTACGACAAAGACAACGCCGAGTGGATATTGGCGCAGTATAAGCAGTACGGCTTTGACGCACACATCGAGACCTTCGACGTGCTGTTTCCCACACCGAAAGAGCGCCGGCTGGAGCTCATCGCGCCAACGAAGTTTGTCGCCAAGCTGGCGGAATCGCCGCTGCCTGTCGATCCCACTTCGCAGCAGACCTCAGAGCAATTGCCGACTTACAACGCGTACTCGCATGATGGCGACGTAACCGCGCCTCTGGTGTACGTCAACTACGGCGTGCGCGAGGACTACGAACAACTCGACCGCCTTGGCATTTCCGTGAAGGGCGCAATCGTCATCGCGCGCTACGGCGCGGCCTGGCGCGGCATCAAGCCCAAGGTTGCGGCCGAACACGGCGCCATTGGCTGCATCATCTACTCCGATCCCAGGGACGACGGCTATTTCGAAGGACAGTATTTTCCTACCGGCCCCTATCGCCCATCGGACGGCGTGCAACGCGGCAGCGTGATGGATACGGAGTACCCCGGCGATCCCCTGACTCCGGGAGTCGGGGCGACAAAGGATGCGAAGCGTCTGCCCCTCACCGAGGCAAAGACGATCACCGCCATACCGGTGCTACCCATTTCTTATGGCGACGCGCAACCGCTGCTTGCGGCGCTGGCGGGACCTGTCGCACCCGAGGGCTGGCGGGGTGCGCTGCCCATCACCTATCACGTGGGTCCGGGACCGGCGAAGGTACACCTGGTGATGAAGTCGAACTGGGACATCAAGCCCATCTACGACGTTATCGCCAAAATTCCCGGTAGCGAAGTTCCCGAGCAGTGGGTAATTCGCGGCAATCATCATGACGCCTGGGTAAATGGCGCCGACGATCCGGTCTCCGGCCAGGTTGTGGTGCTGGAAGAAGCGCGAGTGCTTGGCGAGTTGATGAAACAAGGCTGGAAGCCCAAGCGGACCCTCATCTACTGCGCCTGGGATGGGGAAGAGCCCGGCCTGCTCGGCTCGACGGAGTGGGTGGAAGAGCACGATGCCGAGCTGAAGCAACATGCGGTTGTGTACATCAACTCCGACTCCAGCTCCCGCGGATACCTGAACGTCTCGGGCTCGCACACGCTGGAGAAACTGGTCAATGACATGGAACGGGAAGTTCAGGATCCCGAGAAGAACATGTCGATATGGAAGCGTGCTCAACTGCGGCGCATCGCGCGAGCAGCCACGCCTGAGGAACGGCAGGAGTTGCGCGATCGCGCCGAGCTGCGCATCGGAGCATTGGGCGATGGTTCCGACTACGCGCCATTCCTTGATCACGCCGGAGTGGCGGCGCTGAACGTAGGCTTTGGTGGTGAGGCAGGCGGAGGCATCTATCACTCCATCTACGACGATTTCTACTGGTACACGCATTTCGGCGATCCCAACTTCCTGTATGAGAAGGCATTGGCGCAGATGGCGGGCACGACAGTGATGCGTATCGCAGACGCGGACCTTCTGCCGTATGATCCGTCGGATTCGGCTGACACCGTGAAGGGCTACGTTGGCGAACTGAAGACCGAGTTGAAGAAGAGACAAGATGAAGTCAAGGAGCGCAATCGTCAGATTGAAGAGGGCGTGTTCGCGGCGACAGCCGACCCGACCAAGCAGTACGTTCCACCGACGGTTGAGCCAGTGCCACCGTTCATCAACTTCGCTCCGCTGGAGAATGGAGCCGACGCATACTCCAGGGCAGCACAGCGCTATCGGAAAGCAGTGGGCAAACTCAGCAATGACTCCGCTGCGTGGCAATCACACGCGCTGAAGGAGATCAACGCCCAGTTGCTCCAAACCGAGCGCACCTTCACCACCACCGAAGGTCTGAAAGAGCGGCCCTGGTTCAAGCACCAGATCTATGCTCCCGGTGCGTATACCGGGTATGGCGTGAAGACAATTCCCGCAGTGCGCGAGGCTCTGGAAGAAGGCAAGTGGAGCGATGCCGAGCAGGGCGCTGCTATTGCGGGGCAGGTGCTCATGAACGAGGCCAAGCTGGTAGACTCCATTGCGCAACAGGTCGAGCAGATCATAGGCAGCGGTGATGGCTTCATCCGCGAATACAGAAAAGACAGGACAATGAGCGTTCTTCAATTTAGCCTCTTGCTAATTGCTAATTGCTAATTGCTAATTGCTCCCTATGCCTGATCTCGAAACTCGCCGCTACGTTGTAACCGGACGCGTACAGGGCGTTGGTTTCCGCTGGTTTGTGGAGCGCGAAGCGGCCCAGCTAGAGGTGAAGGGATGGGTGCGCAATCGCGAGGACGGCAGCGTTGAGGTGATGGCAACCGGAACCCCGGAGCAGCAGCGCTCACTCCGCTCGAAGCTTCGCCAGGGCCCGCGCGCCGCACGCGTTGATATGGTTCAGGAGTCCAGTGCTCCGTACCTGGAAGCGCATTCATTTGGCATTCAAGAAGGAGGGTGGTAATCATGGCCAGTCCCGCAGCCCAGAGTTGTGCCGACTTGAAGAAACTCATCCGCGAGGTCCCCGACTTTCCTAAGCCGGGCATTCTCTTCTACGACATCACAACTCTGTTGAAGGACCGCCAGGGATTCGCTCGCCTCATCGACGCGCTCACCGACTACTACATCAATCAAGACATCGACCTTGTGCTTGGAATCGAGGCCCGCGGCTTTATCTTCGGGCCCGCACTGGCCTATCGCCTGAATGCCGGCTTCGTTCCCGTACGCAAGCCTAAGAAGCTGCCTGCCAAAGTTCTGCAATGGAAGTACGAACTGGAATACGGCTCCGACACATTGGAGATCCACGAGGACGCCATCGGGCGGGGACAGCGCGTTCTTATCTGCGATGACTTGCTCGCCACCGGCGGCACGGCGCGTGCGGCGATCGACATGGTGAAGGCTCTTGGCGGCGAGATTTGCGGCCTGGCCTTTGTGGTCGAGCTGGACGGACTAAAAGGGCGGGACAAGCTGAAGGACTACGACGTCTACTCGTTGCTGCACTACGAGATGTAGCGTGGTCGTGATCTCACCAGATTGTCTTGATTGAAGCGCAACCAAGGATCCGCTCGTCGGCAGTGACCAGAGTGAGACTGTGGACGCGGGCGGTTGCGGCGATGAGGCGATCCGCTGGATCAGAATTGAAGTCTTCCGGTAAAAATGTCGACTCAATCACAACCTCCCGGTCAACCGGCAAGACGTGGATATCGTTTGTGAGGTCCGCAAGCGTAGCAACTATGCTTACGGTGCTTCGAAGCCTTCCTCGTTTGATCATCATCGCCAACTCATAGATCGACATCACGGACACCGCGAGCGAGTTCGATTGGCGTGACCGTCGAATCGCAGATTCAGCGGCGCGCGAGAGTTTTCGCGGCTCTCTCTGTAACCAGACCACGACGTGCGTGTCCAGGAGGATCACTTGAGCATGTCCCATTCGTCCAGCTCAAAAGCCGGCCTGATGAGATCGTCTGGGTCACCAACTATCTCAAGAACTCCTACAAGCCTACCGAAGATGTCGTCCTTCTTTTTGCGTTTATCCTTGCCGTTTGCGATTGGCACGACTTTGATCGACGGCTCACCCCGCTTGGTGACAATCACGGACAGTCCGGTTTCGTTTACTTCGTCCATGATTCTGAGGCACTTGGCCTTGAATTCTCCTGCGGCAATCGTGCGCTCTACCGGTCTGATCCGTGCGTTGGGCTTTTTCTTGACGGCTACTTTGCTCATGGTCACCTCGCAAATGACTATGGTCATTTTAACATGACTACTTTGCGCCCTTCGATACCGTAGTTACCTGCGAGCACAATTCCTATCGCCTCGCTGTAGGCGATGTGCTCCTGCTCGAGAATGCGCGCCGCCAACGCATGGTCGTCGTCCCCGGGAAGCACCGGAACCGTCTTCTGCAGGATGATGGCGCCGTGATCGAGATTCTCATCCACGAAGTGCACGGTGCAACCGGAGACCTTTACTCCGTAGTCGAACGCCTGCTTCTGCGCGTCGAGGCCCGGAAATGCCGGTAGCAGCGATGGATGAATGTTGAGAATCCGGTTGGGGAACTGCTGCACAAACCACGGTGACAGCAGCCGCATGTAGCCGGCGAGGCAAACTAAATCGACATTGTTTTCCTGTAGCGCCGTCACGACCTCGCGGTCATGCTCTTCGCGAACCTTGCCCTTGGAACGAATAACCAGGGCGTTGAGCCCGCGCCGGCGTGCCGATTCGATTCCCGGCGCATCGGCTTTGTTGGAAATCACGACTGCGACGTTTGCGTCGAGTTTGCCCGAGGCTACGTGGTCGGCGATTGCCTCGAAGTTGGAACCGCGTCCGGAGAGAAGGATGCCAAGGTTCTTCATGGGTTCTGGAAAAACTGATCATAGTGGCATCCGCGGCGGAAGTCAGCGACAGAATCGAGACCGTGCGATCCAGGAAAGAGTGCGGGCGGCCAACCTCCAGGATCGGCGCCCGCCAAGGGATGGAACTACGCGGCAGCGAGATCAGGTCTCGTGCGCAGAGTTTCGTCGAATGTCACCGCCCCGCATCTGCCGTTCGGCGAAGCACAGGCGAGGCAAGGTGAAAACGTTTAGCTGCGAGAATCGTGAGCCAGATGAACAGCGCCAGCACAACCAACTGCGCGACCAGGAATGGCGGTTCCTTCTGTGTGGGAGCCAAAGCGTGCAGGGCCGGAATCTTGGCAAATGCCTGGATAACACCGACAAAGCAATTGAGGTACAGGGCCAACGCCGCGGTGACGATGTAAGTGCGACGTGCCCCACCCTCGAGGCGGCGGCTGTAGCGCGCCCATATCGCAATCGCCAGTAGGATCAGCGAAATGCCGGCAAGAATATACGAAGGCTTCAGCCCTTCGAAGGGGAAAAAGAAGCCGGTCACGCTGGTAAGGACGGTGGTGGTGAGAAAAATCGCTGTCCAGCCGTCGAGGCGCTTGCTGTTCAGCAGTCCGTACATGACGATGAACCCGGAACCAATCCCCGCCAGGCTGATGATGACGTGAATCAGGGTGTACGTTGAAAGAGACATGCCCAGGACCATGGTGCTCCTCCGTTGTGCTCAAGCTTGGGTGGCGCCTGCCCCGGCGCCAGACAGCGTATCTACCATCAGAGTCTCAGCGCTGAATTTCGATGCTCTTTTCGTGTGAAAATCCTGCTCGGTCGTTCTCAGGTCAAACGAACATGGGGCTCCCGACTAACAGCGGCGCTGCTAGCATCGATCTCATGGCAATCTTCAGGATCCGACAACTGGATGATTCGCTCATGCTGCAATTGCGTGAACGGGCGGCGCACAACGACCGTTCGGTGGAGGAGGAGGCGCAAGAGATTCTGAAAAATGCGCTAGACGGCGAAGCGGTCACAAAGAAGAAACCGGCCTAATAATTCCAGCGTAGGGCGCATCTTGTGGTGGAATTCAACTCGGATTTTCAAGCGCAGCCCATTTGCAAACCGTCACCTCCCTCTTGATCAACGGAACGCCGGACCCTCACCCGCGTTGATTCCCCCTCCGTTTCCCTTTACCATCGCCGCAGCGTGCCTTTGTCTCCTGACAAGCAGATTTCCCGACCGCGAGCGCATCGTTTCGGCGGCGCCGGTCGATGACGATGCGTCGTTTGAGCTGAAGCTGCGGCCGCAACTTCTGCGCGAGTT
The DNA here is from genome assembly GCA_963846795.1 of uncultured Acidobacteriaceae bacterium. Classification (GTDB taxonomy): domain Bacteria; phylum Acidobacteriota; class Terriglobia; order Terriglobales; family Acidobacteriaceae; genus CAVVDY01. Next base: position 697,805 of record CAWJXJ010000002.1, on the reverse strand, counting down.
CATTGGCCAGCACAAAGTAAAAGAAAATTTGGAAGTCGCGATCCAGGCGGCGAAGTCGCGCGGCGAGGCGCTCGACCACGTGTTGCTCTACGGGCCTCCGGGACTCGGCAAGACCACGCTGGCCAACATCATCGCCAACGAACTGGGCGTGACATTCCAGCAGACCTCGGGCCCTACCCTGCAAATCAAGGGCGACCTGACCGCCATCCTGACCAACGTTCGCGACAAGCAGGTGCTCTTCATCGACGAGGTACACCGATTGCAGCCGGCGCTGGAGGAGTTGCTGTATTCCGCGCTGGAGGATTACAAGCTCGACATCATCATCGGCCAGGGGCCGGCGGCCCGCACCCACACCATCGAGGTCAGGCCGTTTACGTTCATTGGAGCCACCACCCGCGCCGGACTGCTCTCATCGCCGCTGCGCTCGCGCTTTGGCATCGTCCTGCGGCTGGATTTCTATACCCACGCCGACTTGAAGGTCATCCTTCAGCGCTCGGCAGAGATTCTTGCGGTCGAGATCAGTGACGATGCGGCGGTGGAGATCGCTGCCCGTTGCCGCGGCACACCGCGCATTGCGAATCGGCTGCTCCGGCGCGTGCGCGACTACGCCCAGGTCCGCGGGACCGGCAAAATCGACAAACCCACGGCGCAAGCAGCGCTGGAGATGCTTGAGGTCGATCGCTACGGCTTCGACGAGATTGACCGCAGGCTGCTGCTGACCATCATCGAGAAATATCAAGGCGGGCCGGTGGGCGTGAACACGTTGGCGGCATCGCTGGCGGAAGAGGCTGATGCGATTGAGGAGATCTACGAGCCGTTCCTCATCCAGATCGGCTTTCTCGATCGCACGCCTCGGGGACGTGTTGCCACCCACCTCGCCTACCAACACTTTGGCATCAAGCGGCCGGGCGCGAGCACGGTGGGCCAGGAAACGTTGTTTTGATTTGTCATTCTGAGTCCGCCGCGGCGGACGAAGAACCTGTTTTCCTGGTTTTGATTTGTCATTCTGAGCGAAGCGAAGAACCTGCTTTCATTCCCACCGAAGCACATTCGTCAGCGGAGACCGAGGCCTTTCACCGTGGATAGCGGTTCCGCTACGGCTTGATCATCCAGACGGTGCCGCAGCCTTCAACGCAAATATAATCCCGGGCGCCCCCCAATTGCGTCGTACCATAGAGATTGCCCTCAGCGTCGAATGCCACGTTGCTCCACGGATTTGCGCCGTCGCTGCCGCCAGTGAAGTCGTGCAGCGAGGTGTAGGTCCAGCCGTTTTGCGTGTTGGTCAGCTTAAAAACACTGCCGAGCAAATTCGATCCATCCGCGAACGTCGTGCCGTAAAGATTACCTGCGGCGTCCATGGCGAGGCCAGCAGAAGGGCCACAATGCTGGCCTGGAGTTCCAGCAAAGCTGTAGAGCAGCGTAAACGTCCAGGTGTCGCCCGAAGGTATCAGTTCGAAAACCGTTCCCCCGCCTCCGCTGCCGTCATAACTGGTCGTGCCGTAGAGATTGCCGGACTTATCGAATACCAGCCCGGCGTAGGGCGCTCCTCCGTCGCTACGACCTTGGAAATCGTATAGCCGAGTCTCCACCCAGTTCCCGTTGATATAGCTCAGCTCAAAAACACTTCCGTAACCATATCCGCCGCTGAACGTCGTACCGAAAAGGTTGCCGCTACTGTCAAGGACAACCCCGCCCTCAGGTTGCCCGCCATCAAGTCCTCCCGATAAACTCCAAATTGGCGTCTCTGTCCAGGTGTTCCCTGATTTCGTCATCTTGAAGACGGTGGCGGAGCCACTAGCCCCTCCGTTCGAGGTTGTGCCGTAGATATTTCCCTGCTGGTCCCAGACGAGATCCCCATAGCCCGGGAAAGCGCCGTCCGGGCTTTGCATAAAGTTACGGAGTATGTTTTCCTTCCAAAAACAGGCTGCGGCTTTGCAGATCGATAATGGGGGCGTGAGGTTGAACACTACACCGCCGTTGTACGGACCACCACCTTCCGCCGTGCCATAAAGGTGCCCGTCCGGCCCGAAGACAACTCTGGCTCGCGGGGTAGAGCCGCCCGAGCGGTCATCCGGAAAGATAAAGATAGGCGTGAGACTCCAGTCGTCGTAGGTGTTCGTGATCTGGTAAACGTTGCCATTCGATTCTTGATCGGCCTCAGTCGTAGTGCCGTAGAGAACGCCTCCTCTCAGGGTCACTCCTGAATAGGGGAAGGCCCCATCGTCGCCAAGGGTGAAGCTGTGAATCACACTGAAGGTCTGGGCGTGTGCTGCAGTGTTGAGTAAGGAGACGAGTACGATCAGACTCAAAGAGACGAGGGTCTTGAGTTTCATGGCGTGCTCCGCAGTGGGCTGGGGGCCGGGCCTACGATGTTACCTCAGCGCTCGCAGGGGGGCACACCTTGTTCTCAGGAACGGTGCAAGCCTCCGCATTGATGCGTAGGAATGAGCACGTTGAATGGGTCGCGCTTTAGCGACGGGAGTTTTCAGGGCGAGCCGTCCGCCAGCGCTGAAGTCCCATTTCAAATACCGATTGTTCCCCTCGGCTGAAGCCGAGCGCTTCCACCCGTCGATGCGATCTCCGCTACGGCTTGGTCTTCCAAACGGCGCCACAGCCCGTCGCCAGAGAACTGCGGGTCTGTATTGCCGTCCAAGGTCGTGCCCTGACGCGAATCCTCGCGAACCGGAGCTTTTTCCGGAGCGCTCCTCGCGCAAGCGCTCTTCCCTTCGTTGCACAATCAGATTCCCGCCTGCGATTACTCCAATCAATCGCAACATCGTGCAAAACGCGTTCTCGCCGTGCGTTATACTGCGCTCGAAAGATTAATTTCGAGGTAATCGCTCTTATGTCCGCCAATGCTGTTGAAGCCGCTCCCCTGACCACTGCCGCTGATTTTCAGGCTCTTGAAAAGAAAGTTCTGCGCACGATTGAGTTGGTGAAGACCGCGCGCGAGGCGCAGGCCAATGCCGAGCGCGACGCCACTCGTTTGCGCGAGCAGCTCGCCGAGCGCGAAGAGGAAGTCGAAGCCATGCGCTCGGAAATGATCGCCCTGCGCAAGGACCGGGAAGAGGTACGTACCAGAGTAGAAAAGATGCTGACGCAAATTGATTCTTTGACGGCAGAAGAGTCGGCGTAAGATTCTCTCAGACGCATGTGCGATAAGGAGTCGGTTTGAGCCAGGGCAACGGAAACGGCGGCAGCACCAGCATTCGGGTGGATATCTACGACCAAAGCTACCACCTGCGCGGCACCGATCCCGAGTACATCACGGATCTGGCGGAGTACGTCGATACCAAGATGCGCCTCATCTCGCAGCAGGCAGCGACGGTCGAGTCGCTGAAGGTCGCCGTGCTGGCAGCGCTCAATATTGCCGACGAATTACACGTCCTGAAGCGCAAATACGATTCTTTAACCCAGGATTACACGACCCGGACCGAGCATCTTTCCGGCGCGCTGGATGAGGTGCTGGGAGAGGGACGCCGCGTCGGATAGCCGCCTCGGATAGCCGCCTCTGGCACGTCGAATGCCAACATTCTGTTGTCCTACTCTTGTCATTCCGAGCACGATTCCCTAGCATCTAACCCATACAAAGCCGGCCTGCAAAGTTGGTGCCGGTGGCAACCGTTTTTTGAACCAATGCTAATGAACAGGGGGCCCGACTCGTATTCGGTTCGGTGTGCGAGGCTCGGCCAGCTCCGAGATGCCTAAAGAGCCGCGGAGGGTTCCCACCGTCGTGGACGGGTTCATTGACGGCCCACCGTGTACGGCCCCGCGGGTCGGCGTTTTATAGCTGTCAGCTTTCAGCCATCAGCTCTCAGTTAAGAGCTTCCAGCTCCCAGCCGCCAGCTTCCAGCCGCCAGCTAAGAGCTTAAAACCTAAAGAGTCGCAACGTGACGTCCTCGTTCCTCCCCTAACAATCTGTTCATTCAGGGAGCAGGCACTATCATCCTGTAGTTGCGGTGGAACCTGTTTCTTTGCGAATGCTCGACTTCGTCCACGGATTCTGAGCTGGTGGCTGGTAGCTGGCAGCTGGAAGCTCTTAGCTGATAGCTGACAGCTGAAAGCTTACAGCTGAAAGCTTACAGCTAAGCCGCTGCACCGCTTCCCCCCCAGAAACGTCTAAAATAACAACGTGTTCCCCCGACTTATCGACTTTGGTCACTTTGCTCTGCCGACCTACGGTGTAATGGCCGCCTGCGGCCTCATCTTCGGCCTGATGCTGATTGTTCGCTTGGGCCGCCGGCAAGGACTCGATCCTGAAAAGCTTTGGAACCTCGGCATCATCGCCGTTCTGTCCGGCATTATCGGCGCCAAGATTCTGTACATCTTCAACGAGCTCGGTTATTACCGCGATCATCCGGGAGAGCTCTTTAGCTTCTCGACGCTGCAGGCTGGAGGCGTGTGGTCGGGCGGAGTAGTGCTGGCGCTGATCATGTGCATCTGGTACATGCGCCGCAACCAGATGCCGATTTTGCGCACCTGCGATGTCTTCGCGCCGGGACTGGCGCTGGGACACGCGTTCGGACGCATGGGCTGCTTCGCCGCCGGATGCTGCTATGGCAAACCGACGAACGTCCCGTGGGCGGTGACATTTCACAATCCGCTGGCCAACCAGATTGTTGGCACTCCGCTGGGCGTGCCGCTGCATCCTACGCAGCTTTACGAAATGGTGGTCGAGTTGGCGAACTGCGTGTTCCTGGTTTGGCTGCTCAAGCGCAAGAAGTTTGAAGGCGAGATTCTGGGCACATATCTCATCATCTACGGCATTGCCCGATATTTCATCGAGTTTTTCCGAGGCGATCCTGGGCGCGGCCAGGTTTTGGGCTTCATGAGCACGACGCAGGCGATCTCCATTTTCCTTGTCATCGGCGGCGGGCTGCTGTGGATGCGTCGTGCGCCGTTGCGTGTGCCGCAGCCGGAACCAGCGCCTGAATCGGCCGCACCACGGAGACGCAAAGGCAGCGAGGTTTCGGTTTAGGCCAGCTTCAATCACTCTGCGTCTCTCTCGCAGGCACCCGAGTTGTTGTATCCTCGCGCTTTCATGGCCCCACAATTTCCGATGACGATCACTGTTGCACCTGAATCGGCTGGGCAGCGGCTCGATCAATTTCTTGCGGCACAGTTGCCCGACACCAGTCGCGCCCGCGTGCAGCTGCTGCTGGCAGAAGAGAAGGCGCTGGTCGGTGGCGCACCGGCGAAGCCCTCTCTGAAGCTGCGCGGTGGCGAGCAGATCACAATCCTTGGCGATCCGACACTGCCGCCTTTGCGTGCGATCGCAGAAGACATCCCGCTCGATGTCATCTATGAAGACGCCGATCTTGCCGTCGTCAATAAGCCCGCAGGAATGATGGTCCACGCTGGAGCGGGAGCCACGGACGACGAACGGAATCGCGGCACGTTGGTGAATGCGCTGCTGCATCGTTTCGGTGCGCTGTCCGAGGTTGGCGGCGAGCTCAGGCCCGGCATTGTTCACCGCCTCGACAAGGAGACCAGCGGCCTGATCGTCGTCGCCAAAAACGATGTCGCACATCGCAAGCTGGCGCAACAATTCTCGGGACGCAAGGTTAAGAAGAAGTATGTCGCTCTGGTACACGGCTGGCCGGCAAAGGACCGCGGTACGATCAATACCGCAATCAGCCGCGACGTGGTGCGACGCACGCGCATGACGACCAAGGGTAGGGACGGGCGGACGGCGGTGTCGCACTACGAAGTGCGGCGGCGAATCGAGTCGCCTTATGGCAAGTTCGCTCTCGTCGACGTTCATATCGAAACCGGACGCACTCACCAGATTCGCGTGCATATGTCGTCGATCGGGCATCCGGTTGTCGGCGATGCGCTGTACGGAGCGCCGCGTGAGCTGCGCATGACAGCAGCGGGAAGAGCTGCTGCGAACCGACAGCGGGAGGGTGGTGCAAGCCCCCTTGCCACGCGATCTATGCCGGCGACACTCAGCCTCGATCGCAACTTCCTTCATGCTGCTTCTATCGAGCTCACGCACCCAAGGACGGGCGAGCCGCTGTCGTTCCAGGCGCCATTGCCGGGTGAACTTGAGCATTTCCTCATGCAACTCGTCGCCGAGGTACATGCCTCGCAGCGGCTATAATCAAAGCTCAATGAACAAGTTTTTTATCCTGCTCCTGCTGGCTGGCCTGTCGCTGGCTTTGGCTGCGCAGGACGGCTCACAGCCGCTGCCCTCGGCTCCATCGGCGACCAAGTATCCACCGAAACAGGCGACGCCACCGCAGCCGGCGCAACCGACCCAGACCCCGCCTGCTCCTGCTCCGACGCAGCAAACGTCGGCGAGTTCGAAGCCGGCAGCCGGCAGCTCTGCGACCTCAAGCACGAGCGCCTCTCCTGCTCCTGGGAGCGCGGATGCGCAGCCGGCGGCCAATGAGTCCGACGACGTTCCACTGACCACCATCACCAAACGCGTTGACGAAGTGAACGTTGTCTTCACCGTGACGGACAAGCGCGGCAAGTTCGTGAAGGACCTCAAGCAGAATGATTTTCGAGTGATGGACGACAGCCGGCCCGGAACCGTCCGCTCGTTCCGCAGCGAAACCAATCTGCCGTTGCGGGTTGGTTTGCTGATTGACGCCAGCAATTCAGTGCGTGACCGTTTTAAGTTCGAGCAGGAATCGGCCATCGAGTTTCTGAACCAGATCATTCGCCCCAACTTCGATCGCGCCTTCGTCATCGGCTTCGATACCACGCCCGAAGTCACCCAGGACTTCACCGATAACACCGAAGCGCTCGCCAAGGGCGTTCACATGCTGCGCCCGGGCGGCGGTACGGCGATGTATGACGCCATCTATTACGCCTGCCGCGACAAGCTGATGGTGTATGACAAGAGCACGGTGGCTACCCGCCGCGCCATCATTCTGTTGAGTGACGGCGAAGACAACCAGAGCCGCGTCTCGCGCGAGGAAGCGCTGGAGATGGCGCAAAAGGCCGAGGTCATCATCTACGCTATCTCGACCAACACCAGCGGCATGAAGTTGCGCGGCGATAAGGTGATGGAGTACTTCGCCGAGCAGACCGGCGGCCGCGCCTTCTTCCCGTTCAAGATCCAGGATGTGTCCGACGCGTTCTCGCAGATTCAGGACGAGCTGCGCAGCCAGTATGCCATCTCGTACAAGCCGGCCGACTTTGTGTTCAACGGCAAGTACCACAAGATCGACATCATGGCTGACAACAAGAAATACAAGGTGCGCGCCCGCAAGGGATACTACGCGCCGACGCAGTAGAGGCCGCCATTCGCCATTCGCTCTTGGCTTGTTGCACTTGGCAGTTAGCGCTTGGCACTTGGCACTTGGCTCACCACTAAGTGCTAAACGCTAATTGCTAAGTGCCAACTGCTCTTGCGGTGTCATTCCGAGCCCGCCGCGGCGGGAGGAACCTGCAGTTCATGCGCGCGGCCAATAGCCCTCCCATGGGTTGACTGCATGTGAAGCGAAGCCTCCGTTCTGGCAACCGACCACTGGCAACTGATATACCCCGTCCGGCGATTATTTGATCGCTGGCGGAAGGGACGTTGTTCCTACCATCAACGTTCCGCTCACCTGCGAGGCACCGGCCGTCGCCGTTATTGTCACTGCCGTGTTGCTCTTTACCGGAAACGTGTTCACGGCAAACTGCACCGAGGTTTGAGTGACGCTGATCGTACATGACGGTAGCCAAATGGCCCGCAATTAGAACCCCATTCCCCCGGCTAATTACAATTCGGTTTTATGGCGAAACCGAGCGTCGCGCTTTCGGGTATTACCACCAGCCTGGCGATACTCGTCGGATTGGCCCTGCTTGCCTGCTGGCCAATCTTGCTGCATGGCGCCCCCGACCTCTCGTGGGACGGCGCAGCTCATGCGGTATGGGCGCAGCAGTTTGCCTCGCAGCTCTGGCAGGGAGACTGGTATCCGCGATGGTTCGCCAACATCAACGCCGGCTACGGCGGACCTTCGGGCTTCTTCTATCCGCCGCTCACCAATTACATCTCCGCGCTGTTCTGGCCGTTGATAGCGACGAAAACCGACGCGGGCTGGCTGAGTTCGGGCTACTCGCTGGTTCTGGCGCTCACGCTGTCGGGGATCACTGCGTATTGCTGGCTGCGATCGATTACCTTCTCGCGCGCGGCTTTGCTGGGCGCGACGATCTATGTCATCGCTCCCTATCATCTTGCGCTGGATCTGTATCTGCGCGGAGCTTCTGCAGAGCTATGGATCTTCGTGTGGCTGCCGTTGGTGTTGCTCTCGGCTGAAGCCTTGCTTCGGGGCTCTCGATGGTCGGTCCCCATGGCCGCCATCGCCTACGCGCTTGCGATTCTCTCTCACCCCAGCACCGCGTTATGCTTCGCGCCGGTAGCGGTTGCGTATGTCATGCTCCTGAGTCCCCGCAAGCAACGCATTCGCATGACATCGGTGTTCGCCGGTGGACTGCTGTTGGGTACCGGCCTCGACGCACTCTACCTGCTACCCGCACTCCTAGACCAGCACAAGGCATCGGTTGCGAGGTACACGGCGGGCATAGCGGACTACCGCAACAACTGGATTTTGCCCTCTCGCGGTGAAATCGCTTCCGGGGCACGTTACCTCCTCGACAGGCTCAGAGTTAGACCGGCCGCGCTGCCCACCGGTGTCGCAGGATACGGTTTCATTCTGCTGGTAACACTGTCGACTGTGATCGCGATTGGCTTGCTGTTTCTGCTAGTTCGAAGGTCAGAGACTAACGATCGTATACGGCGCATAGCATCGTTCTACGCCTTCATCACGCTGATTGCGTTTTTTCTGATGACCAGTGCGAGTGCATTTTTATGGAAGCTCGCGGGGTTCCTGAAGTACTTGCAATTTCCCTCCCGGTTGAACGTAATCCTGGTGGTTTGCCTGGCAGCACTCACCGCCTTCGCAGTGCCCTATCTGCTGCAGGCACGCTCTCGTGCGGCAGCGTTCTCGCTGGCATTGCTGGCACTGACATGGCTCGTCATCGACGCATGGGGTCCCAGACACGTTTACTCGGCCTGGGGAGGGAATTCGGCCAAATCAAACCGGCATTGGGTGCAGAAACAACTGGAGCCCTTCGACATGATGCCCCGCCCCGCCGCTGAACAAGTTCCCAAGGATCCTGCCGAGTTTGATCGCTTCCTGGAGGCGCATCCTCCGAAAGCTGCAAGCATCGAGGTGCCTGTGACGGGCGAAGCGGCGGGGACGGCAGTCGTCGAAAGCTGGCAACCGCGCCGCATACAGTTCAGGATCAACAGTTCGCAAGATGCGCAACTAACCGTCAACTACTTCTACTACGAAGGATGGCAAGGGCGGATCAAGGGGGCAAAAGGAACGCTCACGGCGAGCCCATCGCCTGAAGGATTCATTCAACTAAATATCCCGCGGGGAGATTACGAACTGACCCTTGAGCTTCCCAAGGACACGGCAGAGCGCGCGGGAGGCCTGCTATCGCTAGCGTCCCTTGTGTTGCTGGCTGGCCTCATCGCATGGACACGGTCGGCGGCCTGAGGATTTCCGGGGATTTTCGGGTGCCCCATTCCGCCATCGTTTGGCGGGGCGGGATGTTCCGGTGCCCCATTCATCCGTTCTTTTCGGATGAGTGGGATTCACGAACATTGACGTGTCATCCCGAGCGAAGCGCAGCGGAGCCGAGGGATCTGCAGTTCGCGGCTGTGCCACTCATCCCAACTCACAGAATGAGTAGGACACCCGTGTTTACTCTGCGGGTGCCCCATTCCGCCTTCCATTGGCGGGGTGGGGATTTTCGGGTGCCTTCACCTACCAGCCGCCAGAATTACGGGACGCACACACCACCGTAATCCACGTCACTGAACCATACAGCGGTGAACGCGACGCTCAGGACGGGCGTGCCTTGTATCAGGGCCCGGCTTCAGCCGGGCCACAACCCGCCACAAAGAACCGGGCTTCAGCCCCTGAGGTAGGAGCAGCTAAACGTGATGAAGTGAATGGAGCCTTTGAGGCAGTAACGCTTGAGCCCCGCTGTCACTCCACGAGACTGCTCGGCTATAGGAAACGCGGTCTGTGATTTCGCGAGGTCAACCGTGTGAGCTCCCCGCTCCTTCCAACCGAAGGAATGTGCAGGGTACCCGGCTGGCTAATGCCGGGTGGCATACTCACGTACGAACTCTCGGAAGCCCCGCTCACTCGCAAGACACTCTCCCTCATTACCTGGAAAGTCTTGCCAACATGTCGAGCCGTCGCTGGACTTGCATCTATGCCACTTGCGAATCTCTACAGGGCAGCCATGTTCCTTCAAATAGTCTCGTATCGTCGAGCTTGAGCTATTCTCGCTGTTGTCACGGTTCTTCACCTGCATTAACACTACGGGCGTTCCGGGTTTGAGGAAATCTACCCCTTTCACGACATTCGTGCAACACCAGAACCAGCCTTCTGGCTCCAAGCACTCGGCCAAGTAAAGCTCTAGCAGATCGCCAACCTTGTTCTCTGCTGCCATGGAGATTCGGTGATGTTGGCTATAGACCGGCAAATCCGTCTTAGGAATTCGGGAAAACGCCTCTAGTACGACGTCCACTGCAGGATCTGGCACGGTGGAGACGGGATTTACTTCGACTCGGCCGTCCCTTTTTCGTGCATAGCCCGTCATCAGCGCCCGAAGATAGCGCTCGACCTCAGATGCGGTAGTGGCCCCCGCCAAACTTACACCACCCTTTTTGTTGAGAACCCTAGGAAAATCGTAAGCGAAGCCGAGAAACTCCAGGAAGTTTCGGGAGCTCGGTTGTCCAAGTTCCGAGGCTATGTTGTGAGCGAGACCAAGGAAGTCCTTCCTCGACAGTGGCAGCATGCCTCACAAAGTAGGCGTACTGAGAATCGATTGACACCGAGCTTAACTACGCCCTCGGAAGTTCAACATAGTTCGTATGCGCTCTACGGCTTTGGCCAAATCGCCTTGCGTGCGAAGTGAATGCTCCCAGAAGCGAATGACGCGGATACCGCGCTCACGAAGAAGCCGAGTATTTCGTACGTCGCGCTGACGGTTTCGTAGAAGTTTGGCCTTCCAAAAAGCTGTTCTCGTTCTTGGGGTGTGACCGCATTTAGGACAGTCGTGCCAAAAACAACCGTCTACAAAGATGGCGAGTCTACCCCTTGCAAAGAAAAAGTCCGGCTTTCCTGGCAGGTCGGGAGTGTGAAGAGTCCAACCGCGGAGTCGCCCCCTTACGAGGGCAAGGCGGAGCGCCACCTCCGTCGTTTTGTTGCTTTTACCGCGAATGGACGCCATAATGCGAGAGCGGGCAACAGAGACGTTGTCAAAGCGCCCTCCCGCCAATTTTGATCTGAGGATTTTCTCCATTTGCCTTGTAGCCTGAGCAAAGCCGCAAGAAAAGAGCGTTCTGTAGAATCACCAGAACGCCAGTTTATCTCGTTTTTCTCAGGTGCTTTGGGATTGGATATCGGCCTTCACGCCGGTGGACTGCAATGCCTTGGGCTCAATGAGTTCGACCCAATTGCATGTCGGACAATTCGCACGAATTTAGGTTGGCTCTACGGTGATGCTCCTCCCCGGCTATATGAGTGCGACATACGGCTGCTTTCCTCGGATACGCTACAGAAAGACCTTGGGGTTGTTAAGGAGCAGCTTTTTGCTATCGTTGGAGGCCCGCCATGTCAGGCGTTTTCAACGGCCGGACGCCGACTGGGTTTGAATGACGATCGCGGCAATGTATTCCTTCACTTCATCGACTTGATTGTTGCTCTTCGTCCCAAATACGCAATCTTTGAGAATGTCCGCGGTTTGTTGTCCGTTCCTTTGGCACACCGACCTCATGATCAGCGGGGACGTGAGTTTCCTCCCTTGTCTGAGGACGAAAAACCTGGAGGGGCGTTGCTACATATTCTCCGGCGGCTTGAGCGCGGCGGGTACGCCACCAGTTTCAATCTTTACAACACGGCCAATTTTGGGGTGCCGCAAATTCGCGAACGACTGATATTCTTCGCGTCCCGTGCGGGACACACAATTCCGGATTTAGTTCCTTCCCACAGTGAAGATGGAGAAGGAGGCCTCACGCCATGGATGACCTTCCGAGAAGCTGTCGGCAATGTTGACAGCCACTCCTGCACAGCGGCTAAATTCCCCGAGTCACGGCTTCAATATTACCGATTACTAAAGGAAGGTCAGAATTGGCGCAACTTACCTCAAGAGGTGCAACGGGCTGCCATGGGAAAAAGCTTCCACGCGGGTGGAGGCAAGACGGGTTTCTACCGACGTCTTGCATTGGATAAGCCGGCACCGACTCTCGTCACGTCGCCCACGATGCCTGCGACTGACCTTTGCCACCCGACTGAGCTACGCCCTTTGTCAGTTCAGGAGTACGCAGTGATACAGACTTTCCCAACGGATTACGTCTTCGAAGGAAAGCTGGACGAGCAATATAGGCAGATTGGCAATGCGGTTCCATGCAAATTCGGATTAAGCATCGCTCAGCACCTAATCGCATTTGATGAGGGGCGGCTCAAAGAGCCGCTGCCGCGCACCTCATTAAGCAGATACGCCGGTACGGATCACAAATCGTGGCGAGTGACGACTGAGTCCTCGCAAATACCACTATTCACCTAGAGCGCTTCTTGCCGGATCTACCCGACTTAACCTGGATAGGTAAAAAGAGTTTCCAGACCTCAGTCCCTAAAGCATCTGCGACGTCTTGGAGTCGTTCCACGCTAGGCGCATTCACGCCACGTTCTACAAGGCTTATAAAATCGACGGAGTAGCCAGTGTTTTCCGCCAGTTGCTCCTGCGTTAGCCCCGCGGCACGCCTAAGCCCGGCGATTCGCTTTCCGAGATTCACTAGAACCTGCGACACAGAATCAGTCTGAGTGATGAGACGCCAAGGGCGACACAGAGGTTAACTACGGGTAGCAGGATGATTAACTCATCTCGAGGAAATCCAATTACGGGCGAGTGGGCCCGTGCAACCTTCATTTGCTTCGGCAGAGTTTATTCGTTCCTGATCGCCGCCGGTTCTCCGGTGTACGAGGTGCCCAAGCGAATCCTTTGTTTCTTGCCAATTCCCATTTCGGGAATTTCTACCACCTTCGTAACCTCTGCTCCGCAGTTTTTCTTTGCAAGTCACTTCAGCAACTCATAGACTGTCTCCGAGGACAGCGAAGAGTGTCCCTGCGGGGCGAATCCCGCTAAGTTCTTTGATATGTATTAAGTACCTGTAAGTCGCTGGGGCTCAATCATTTGCATGCGAAATGTGGCCTAAAGTGTTGAAAACAAAGTATCGCGCATGAAGATTTTTTGTGATGTGGGTCACTGAAACCCGGCTATTGGCTCTTGGCTGTTGGCTTTCAAGAAATGCCAGCTCCGAATTGCCAGGGGCAGAACCACGAGTAGATCGCTCCACCGTCACGACGAAACCCTGAGGGTGAAGGCCGAACCGTGAACGGCCAAAGGCCAAGAGCTAAGTGCCAAAAGCTGTCTTAACCCCTTTGTTCCCAAGATTTTGCATGTAAGTATCACGGGATCAATATTTTAGCGGGAAAGTTTTCAGCTTGCCCAATGGAATCAAGATTTTACGAGCAGGTGGGGAGGGGGGTAGGAGCAGTTGTCAGTTGTCAGTTGTCGGTAGGTTAGAGCTCGGCCTGGCGAGTAGAACTGCAGGTCCCTCGACTCCGCTGCGCTACGCTCGGGATGACACCCGTAAACATGAAAGGTGTTGGCAGGGCAAACCGTATGTATCCCACTCAAGCCAAACGATGGCTTGAATGGGGCACCCGCGAAGAGCGAATGGCGAAAAGCGGCCCCTCTACGGCAACCGCTGTGCCAGGCCTGGAAGCGCCTTCATGATGTCGTTGTAGATCACGACCACGGCGAAGAGCACCAGGAAGACAAACGCGGTCTGGTAGATGCGTTCCTTGACCCGCATGTTGATGTCGCGGCGGATGAGGCCTTCGATAATCAGCATCAGAATCATGCCGCCATCGAGGATGGGAATGGGCAGCAGGTTGAAGATGCCGAGGTTCAGACTGATGCCGGCCATCAGGCTCAGCAGCGGCGTCCAGCCGGGCTCGCGAGCGGCCTCGCCGGAGGCGCGGGCAATGCCGATGGGTCCTTCCATCTGCTTGATCGAGGTCTGGCGCTCGACCATCTTGTGCACCAGCGTCAGGATCAGCATCGAGTACTTCTTGTTCTCGGTGATGGAACGGTCAAGCGCCTGTACGAACGGCAGCTTGTCAACGCGAACCGGCTCCGACTGGAAGCCGAGGCGATAGCGCTTCTGGCCACCATCATCCGTCATCACCGGCGTGGCCTTGAAGTGCAGCTCGTGTCCGTTGCGCACGGCCGTGATATCAACCGGCTTGTCTCCGCCTTCCTGAAGATAGTGGATGACCGAGAACAGCGAGCGAACGGAGACTCCGTTGATGGCTACGATCTGGTCGCCAAGCTGGATTCCCGCCTTGGCAGCGGGCATGTTGGACTCGAGTTCGGTGACAGTGATGGGCTCGTCCTGCACCCATCCGATGGTTTTGTACTGGTCGAGATCGCTGCCCTGAGGAGCAGGAGTTACCTGCTTCTCGAGCACCTGATTGCCGCGCTGGACCGCCAGGTTAATCGGCTGGTTGGTTTCGACTGCGGTCTTAAGCAGCACGTCTTCCCAGGTCGGATTCTGTACGCCGTCGATACGGGTAATGCGGTCACCGGCTTCGATTCCGGCCTTGGCGGCAGGCGAGTTCTCCAGCACCCAGCCGATGACGGCGGGCTGGTCGAGATAGATCGGGTGCTCGTAATGCACCATGAAGACGAGGGTCAGCAGTCCGACCGCCAGCAGGATGTTCATCGCCGGGCCGGCGATGGCGATGATGAATCGCTGCCAGCGCGGATGCGACATGAATTCGTCAGCCGCTCCGGTGCGCGACTCCAGCGGGTTTTCGCCCGCCATTTTCACGTAGCCGCCGAGCGGCAGCGCACTGATGCGGTAGTCGGTATCGCTGCGGCGGAAGCCGACCAGACGCTTGCCAAATCCGATGGAGAAGACTTCAACCCGGACGCCGCACAGCTTGGCAGCGGCATAGTGGCCGAACTCATGCACCAGAATCATGATGCCGAGCACAATGGCCATCGAAACTACCGCAATCAGAAATGATTCCATCAAACCTCTTTACGACCGGGAGAGCTGCTTGCGCCTGGCTGGTTGCGAATCCGGGGGCATTGCTTCGGCCTGGCTGATCTCCTGAATACGATGGCGAGCCCGACGTCGGGCGTCGGCATCCAGGTTCAACACCTGTTCTATAGATTCAGGCACCTGGGCGGATGTTTCACGAACTACCCACTCTATTGTAGCCGGGATGTCTTCGAATCCAATACGACCTTCGAGGAAGGAGGCCACCGCTATTTCGTCCGCCGCATTGAGTGCAATCGTCTTGCCACCTCCTGCTTCGACAGCTTCGTAGGCTAAACGTAAGCAGGGAAATTTCTCCAGGTCGGGCTCTTCGAAGTCCAGGCGGCGCAGTTCGTTGACCGGAAAGCGTAGGTCGCTTTCGATGCGCTCGGGATAGGTAAGTGCGTATAGGATGGGTAACCGCATGTCGGTGACGCTGAGTTGGGCAAGCAGGCTGCCGTCCACGAACTCAACCATCGAGTGAATGGTGCTCTGCGGATGCACGATCACGCTGACCTGAGCAGGAGGCATGTCGAACAGCCGGCAGGCCTCGATCACCTCGAATCCTTTATTCATCAGAGTTGCGGAATCGATGGTGATGCGCTTGCCCATCTTCCAGGTCGGATGATTCAGCGCCTGCTCTACGGTTATGTGTAGAAAATCCTTGCGAGGGGTATGAAGAAATGGACCGCCTGACGCCGTCAGCCAGACGCGCTGGACCTCGTGACGACGGCCTCCGCGCATGCATTGGTGTATGGCGTTGTGCTCGCTGTCAATAGGTAGCAGCGGCTTGCCTTGCCGCCGCGCCTCGGTGACGATCAGGTCGCCCGCGGTAACCACGCATTCTTTGTTTGCGAGGCCCACCGTCTTCCCGGCCTTTACCGCTTTGTAGGTAGCTTCCAGGCCTGCGACTCCGACAATCGCGCTGACCACGAAGTCAGCGTCGGGATGGGTCGCAACCTGCACTGTGCCCGCGACGCTATGCACCACGCTGGTTGCATGACTCAGGCCGACTTTCTTCAGCTTGTCGTGCAGTTGGTTGGCGCCTTCCGGTGAGCCCATCGACACCAGCTCGGGATGCCACCGCCGTACCTGCTCGAATGCCAGATCTACGTTGCTGCCCGCCGCGAGGCTCACTACGGAAAAGCGGTCGGGGAAGGCCTCCACGATTTGCAAGGTGCTCTTGCCGATGGAGCCGGTGGATCCGAGAATGGCAATGCGCTTCATAAGGGCTGCAAATATGGTATAGCACGGAGGGAAGGCCATGATGAGACATACAGTCCGCAACCCCTTCCCAAGGCTTGCGTCACGCCGCGCACCCCAGCCTTGAGGGCGATTCATAGATGTCAGCAGAACACATTTCGATTTCCGGCTCCAATAGGCCGAGACCGCTCTTGCTCGGGCACCGCGGTGCACGGGTGCTCTCACGGTTGCAGATGAACACGCGTACCGCCGCGAAGGTTCCACCCGAAAACACTCTAGTCGCCTTTGAATACGCACTCGCTCACGGCTGTGACGGATTTGAGTTCGACGTTCGCATCACCCGTGATGAGCGGCTGGTGCTTTGCCACGATGCTTCGTTACGCGGTCGCAAGATTGCCGCATCGCTTTTTGACGGACTCCGCTCCCGCTTTGACGAAGCGCTTCCCCGTCTGGAGGATGTGCTCACAGCTTTCGGGGCTCGCGCGTACCTCGACATTGAGGTAAAGGTCGCGGGCGGCGAGGAGTTGATCCTCAGCGCACTGGGGCGGAGCAAGCCGCAACAGTATCTGTTCTCTTCGTTCCTGCCCGAGGTGCTGCTTCGGTTGCATCAGCTTGATCCATCACAGCCGCTCGGCTTTATCTGCGATCGTTTGGAAAATGTGCACGCATGGCAAGACCTGCCTATTCGGGTGTTCCTTCCGCAGTATGAGCTGGTAAGCGAGAAACTGATCTGCGATGTTCATAGTCGCGGTATGCAAATCTTCACTTGGACGGTGAACCGGAAACAAGACATGCAACGGCTAGCCGCGTGGGGCATCGATGGACTTATCTCAGACGATCCCATCCTGCTGACAAAAACACTACGCCCCCTGCGAGCTCTGGCCGAAAGCGAATAGCGAAAGGCGAAGAGCGGCTTTCGTAGCGCGAAAGCACCTTCTCATTTACATTGTTTCCCATGCCTACCACCGGCGAGCGATTCGAACGCGCTGTTTCCATCATGGCTCGGCTGCGCGCTCCGGGCGGCTGCCCGTGGGACCGCGAGCAGACCTTCGACACCATCAAGCCGTACACGCTCGAAGAAACTTACGAGGTGCTGGAAGCGATCGATGCCCGCGATTGGCACGAGCTAACCGGCGAGCTCGGCGACTTGCTGCTGCAGGTGCTCTTCTACTCCGAAATGGCGGCCGAGGAACAGCACTTCACGATTGATGACGTGCTCGATCGGCTGTCCAGCAAGTTGATCGACCGGCATCCCCACGTTTTCGGCGAGGTGAAGGCAGATACGTCGGGCGAGGTGTTGCGCAACTGGCAAGCCCTGAAAGCAGAAGAGAAGAAGAAGCAAGCGGCGGAAAACGGCGCTTCGATCAAAGGCGCTCATCCCGAGTCGGTGCTGCATGGCATTTCATCCGCAATGCCCGCTCTGATGGAGGCCTACAAAATCAGCACGCGCGTGGCGCACGTCGGCTTCGATTGGCCGAACATCGAAGGCCTGTTCGGCAAGCTGCACGAGGAAACCGACGAGCTACGTCAGAACCTGAAAGAGTATCCGGAGCCCGGACCGCAGCCGCAGTCTTCGAAAGCCGTCGCCAGCGCGCGTGGAGTGAAGGTCCCAGATGAGTTGCGCGCGCGGATGGAAGACGAAGTTGGAGATCTGCTGTTCGTTTTAGTGAACATCGCGCGCTATCTGTCGCTCGATCCGGAGTCGGCTTTGCGCAAGACGAACCGCAAGTTTCGCCGCCGCTTCGAATACCTCGAAGACCGGCTGCGTGCCCACGGACGAAAGCCAGACGATGCTTCGCTGGCAGAGATGGAGTCCTTATGGCAGGAATCGAAGCAACAGGAAAAAGCATGAGCATCGATGCGTTGCAACTCCGGCGCTGTACCACGCTGGAGGAGTTCAATCAGTGCGTCGATCTTCAGCGCGAGGTGTGGGGCTTCAGCGAACTCGATCTGGTGCCGCTGCGAGTTTTCTCCGTGGCCTCAAAAATCGGCGGGCAGGTAATCGGGGCATGGGATGGGGACACGATGGTCGGGTTTTCGTTGTCGCTGCCGGCCACACATCGACGCTATCCGTATCTTCACTCCCACATGCTGGGGGTAAAAGAGAGCTATCGCAACACCGGCCTCGGGCGCCGCATCAAGCTCTTTCAGCGTGAGGATGCCATTGCCCTTGGTTACGATCTGATCGAGTGGACCTTTGATCCGCTAGAGATCAAGAACGCGTACTTCAATCTGGAACGTCTCGGCGCGATTGCCCGGCGCTACAACCTGAACCAGTACGGCATCACCACTTCGCCGTTGCAAGGCTTTCTGCCGACAGACCGACTGGTTGCGGAGTGGTGGCTGAAGTCAAAGCGTGTAGAGTCGCTCTTGTCGTCGGGCCATCTGCCCAGGTTCCAGCCGGCGTTACAGATCGCCGTTCCTGCCGAGATTTACGCATGGAAGGCGAAGGAGGATACGCGTCCCAAGGCTGCCGAGGTGCAATCGCATAATCGCGAGCTATTTTTGAAGGCATTCGCCGATGGTCTATCGTGTCTCGGCTATGGCCGTGACGACCGTGGCAGCGGCGTATTCCTCGTCGGGCGCTGGGACGAAGATTGGTCGTTCGCGACGAAAGCGTAATCACCACGGAGGCACCGAGGTCACGGAGGGTTTTTTGTTTGTCATCACGAACGAAGTGAGGGAGCTGTTCTCTGATTGCCCCGCAGAGGACTATTGGCGCCGCGGGCAAGAGCAGATCCCTCGGTCGCCACGGCGACCTCGTGATGACAATCGGTGATAAATGCCTTCTGTGGTGAACCTCCTCTTTTCTTATGAAACTTGAAGCCATCACTCTTCGCGAACTGAATATGCCGCTTGTCCACTTTTTTGAGACGAGCTTTGGGCGCACCTACACCCGTCGCGTCATGTTGGTCACCGTTCACAGCGACGGCCTGGAAGGCTGGGGCGAATGTGTCGCCGGGGAGCAGCCCTATTACAGCGAGGAGTACATCGAGGGTGCGTGGGATGTGATCGTGCGCTACCTTGCACCCTCGCTGCTTAGGAAGACGATTGCGTCAGGGATGGAAATCCCGGCTCTGCTCGCCAAAGTTCGCATGCACCGCATGGCCAAGGCTGCACTGGAAAACGCGGTTTGGGATGCCGAGGCACAGGAGAAGACTGTTCCGCTATGGCAGTTGCTTGGAGGCTCTCGCAGAGAAATCGCCTGCGGCGTGAGCATCGGCATTCAGGATTCGCACGAGCAGTTGTTGCAGAAGATCGAAGGCGAACTGGCCGCCGGCTATCAGCGCATAAAGGTCAAGGTTAAGCCCGGCTGGGATGTCGAGGTACTGGCAAAGATTCGTAACCGCTGGCCTGACATCCTGTTGAGCTGTGACGCGAATTCGGCATACACCATGGATGATCTGCCACACCTGCAAGAGTTCGAACAATTCAAGCTGCTGATGATCGAGCAGCCTCTGTGGAGTGACGACTTCTATTTCCACTCGAAGCTGCAGAACCGCCTGCAAACCGCCATCTGCCTCGATGAAGCCATCCGCAGCGCGCGCGATACCACAGCCGCACTGGAGCTTGGCGCGGCCCGCATCATTAATATTAAGGTCGGCCGCGTGGGCGGATTCAGCGAAGCTGTCGCCGTACACGACGCGGCGGAACGATTCAACGTTCCGGTGTGGTGTGGGGGCATGCTGGAGTCGGGTATTGGTCGCTCCCACAATGTGGCACTCTCGACTCTTTCAAACTTCAAGCTCCCTGGCGACGTGTCAGCATCGAAGCGCTACTGGAAGGAAGACGTGATTGAACCTGAAGTAACGGTGTCGCATCAGGGCACGATCAAGGTTTCGGAAAAGCCCGGCCGCGGCTACGCAGTGCGTGAGGACCTGATCCGGCAGCTCACGGTGCGCGAAGAAACGCTCAGGGCCTAGCGCATTGCCGTATCCGTGGAGCTCGGGTAGAGCGGCGCTTCAGCGCCGCGTAACGCAGTCCTCCCTGATGAGGCTTTTCGCCCACTGCACCGCGGTGGGCGAAAAGCCCGACCCTTGGGGCAGCCTGGACGCGGACCTAAAGGTCCGCTCTACCAGATACACCTACCCTGAAACTGCTCTAGTGATTACTAGCTAGTATCTAGTTGCATAAATAAGCGATTGGTGTATAGTGCAATCCATGAAGGCTCGCAGTATTGCACTGACGCCGGAGGAACAGGCTGATCTGGAGTTGGTAGTGCGTCGCCCGAGCAGTGCGGCGCGGGATGTGTTTCGGGCCGGCGTGATTTTGCGGGCAGCCTCCGGGGCCAGCAATGAGCAGATCGCTGCGGCCATGGACACGCGGCCGGCTACGGCGAGCAAGTGGCGCGGCCGCTTTCTGCGCCACCGGATGGACGGTTTGCAGGATGCGCCGCGGCCAGGCAAGCCGGCGGTCTACGGCCGCAACAGCGAGCGTCGCATCCTCGCGCAACTGGATCAACCGCCGCCCAAAGGTTATGCGCGTTGGAACGGAGCCTTGCTGGCCGCGGCGCTGAAGGACATCTCCGACGATCAGATTTGGCGGGTGCTGCGCAAGCATGGAATTTCGCTCCAACGACGTCACAGTTGGTGCGTCTCAACCGATCCCTGTTTCGCTCGCAAGGCCGCCGACGTGGTGGGACTTTATCTCAACCCACCGGAACATGCGCTGGTGTTGAGCGTGGATGAAAAACCTCACATTCAAGCTCTGGAACGGGCCCAGGGCTGGCTGAAGCTGCCCAACGGCAAGGCCCTCACCGGCTTTCAGCACGATTACAAGCGGCACGGCACGACCACGCTGTTTGCGGCTCTGGAGGTGGCCACGGGGCTGGTGAAGGGCGATCATTACCAGCGCCGCCGCCGCACCGAGTTCCTCGACTTCATGAACGGCATCGTAGCCGAGCACCCCGGCCGCGAGATTCATGTCATCCTGGACAATCTCAACACCCATAAGCCCAAACGCGACCGATGGCTGGCCCGCCACAAGAACGTCCACTTTCATTTCACCCCCACCCACGCCTCGTGGATGAATCAGGTGGAGATCTGGTTTTCCATTCTGCAGAGCCAGTCGCTGACGGGGGCCAGCTTCACCAGCCCCCGCCAGTTGCGCAAACACATGGACGACTTCATCGCCGCCTACAACCAGACGGCCCACCCATTCGAGTGGAAGAAGCAGGTCGTATTCCAGAAACACCCCAAAACACTGTACGCTAACTTATGCAACTAGATACTAGTGTTTAGAATTGTCATCCCGAGTCCGCCGCGGCGGACGAGGGATCGGCTCTCGCCGGCAGCGCTACCATTCTCAGCTCCGGCCGATAATGTTTGTCACGCCAATGCTGTGTGAACTTCCCCTGAACGACCAGCCGCCTCGCAGCTAGAACGTCACCCTCACCCCTAGCTGCGCGGCAAACGGGATGCCCACGGTGGTTCCCGGTCCGAAGAAATCTCCCAAAGCGCCTGCCGGCTGCAACAGTTGTTTGGGATTGGTAATGGGAACGCTGCATGCCGGCGTAGGACAAAGCGCCGTTGCGTTATAGAGATTGTTGACCGGCGTTGAAAGCGCCGAGATGTCGGTCACGTAATTCGCGCCGGGATTGTTACGGTTGAACAGGTTGAAGAACTCGATGAACGGATAGATCGTCCACTGCTCTTTCACCTTGAAGGGCCGCGCCACTCTTAGGTCCACCTGGAAGTACGGCGTGCCACGGAACTGGTCCAGCGAAGTTTGCACGCCATTGATTACGGCGCGATCATTGGTTGGGTCGCCGAACCCATTCACATCTACCGGAGTCGTTAATGTAATCGGACGGCCGCTTTCTGCCTGAACCAGCGTCGTAAGTTCGAATCCGCCCGGCACGTAAACGATTCCCGCTAAAGTGAAACGGCTCGTTACGTCTTCGCCCGATGGGCCGTAGTCTCCCGGCCCGAACGGATTCTGCGGATTGCAAACGCCGTCGACGTAGTCGAACAGTTCGCCCAGCACGCATCCCCAGGTGTTGGCGCGCGAGAGTACATAGTTCGCGGTGAGGTTAAAACGTTTCGCAACATTCCCTTGCACGTGCAACATAAGCGCGTTGTAGGCGGAGCGATTGTCTGACTTGAACACCGAAATGTTCGGCACATTCGCCATCTGGGTATCAGGGTCTTGCGCGAACAGCGGAGAGAACAGCGTGTAGCCCGCAATATAGTTGTAGCGGGCGTAGCTGTGAACGCCCTTCTCATAAACGTAGTCGCCGCTCAACGTCCAGTTCTTGTGCCACAGGTACTGCACCCCTACTGTCGCGTGAATGGCGTATGGCGTGTGGTAATTGGGGTCGATCATCACGCCCATGCCGCCATTCGCCGCTCCCGGCAGACAGCCCGGGTCGCCGGGCATTTTGCAAGGCGCGAACGCAGATGGCGTGTTCACGGCCTGGAATGCGGTCGCCCAGCCGTTTTGCGCCAGGTCGTTGTAGTTGATTCCGAATCCGGCGCGCAGCACGAGGTCTTCAACGCTGTCTGGAGAATAGGCAATCCCGATGCGCGGTCCGAACTGGTAGCGGTAGTCATGCGGAACGCCGGTTGGCAACGGGAGTTGCAGCCCCTGCACGGTCTGTACCGCGGCGTTGTAGGACTGGTTGACTCCGTTGGCCTGGAACAACCCAAACGTCGTATCCCAGCGCAGGCCATAGTTGATGGTCAGCTCCGGCGATACGCGCCACTGGTCCATCGCATAAAGACCAAGGCGCTGGACGTTCTGATTGAAACCCCCGTAGCCTGCGGGAGTCGAGGTCGCCTGGCAATTCGCGCCATCGAATGGCGGAAGGCAGTTCAGCTCTGCAGTAAGCTGGTCGGGATTTGACAGGTAAAACGTCGGATTTTGCGTGAGGGTGTAGAGGGTTTCGGCCTGACCAGGGAACGCCCCGCTCAGCACCGGTTCGTGAATAAAGTCCACACCAAACTTCGGAGCGTGTCGTCCCACTGACCCGCTGATGTCGTAGCGGGCCTGATATTTCTCCTGGTTTCGTAGGACAGGAAATGCAGTGATCGGGGTTACGAATTGATTGTCACCATAAGTTTCGAAACCGGAGATGGTCTTCGAAGTCGAGCTGAAAGGGAACGCCAGTGCAAATCCGAGGTATCCGTTTCGATCGGCGGTCCCGTGCACATAGCTGGTGCCCAGCGTGAAGCTACTAATCCAATTCGGACTGAAGGTAAACGTGTTGCTAAACACTCCATTCTGATAGTTGTAGTGCGTGGTTGCACCCGTAGAAGGAAGCGTTGCCTGTTGTACCAGGGCGTTGTTGGTGGTGGCGTTATCCAGGGCATAGCGCACGAACCATTGCGAACGCTGCGACTGCGCCCAGTCAAAACGAATGTCACCGAGATACGACTGGTAAGGCACAGGAATGTACGGCGGAACGGCGATGGAGCTGGTGTTGGGGATTAGTCCTTGTTGCGCAAGTTGATTGAGTGCGTTGAACTGGGTCAGGCTATCGGGACTGTAATTGATGCTGGCGTGCTCGTTCACCATCTCGAAGCCGGTGTAGAACCACAGCTTGTCTTTGACAATAGGACCGCCAATGGTGCCGACATAGTTTTGCCGCGCGAAGGGCTGTTTCGGCTCGGGGGCCGGGTTCTCGATGGGGAAGCGCCCGTTGAGGGCAGCAGCGCGCTCGAAGACCGCAAAATCGCCATGCCAGTCGTTAGTGCCGCTCTTGGTGCTAATGATGACCGCGCCGGCGGTGGTGCGTCCGATGTCGGCATTCTGGGTCGAGGTCTGGTAGGCAAACTCGCGGACTACGTCCGGCGAGAAGTTCTGCAGGAAGCCGCCGATGTAGTCGTCCGAATTGTCCATACCATCGACGGTCAGCGTGTTGTTCAACCCTGAGCTGCCGCCGGTAGACACGGCGGTAATGCGCGCCTTGGTAGGATCCGAGGGTTCAACCGGCTCGGTGCCTGGCACAAGGTAGGCAATGTTGGCGAAGCTGCGCGCCGCCAGCGGTATCTCCTGCAGGTCCTTGGTAGTAACCACGCCGCCGTTGACCGCATCCGTGGTGTCGAGCGGTTGGGTGGTGATGGAGGAAGCTTCTCCTTTCACATTGATGGTGGCCGTTCCCGCTGCCGGACGCACGGTGACCAGCAGGTCGCGCGTAGTGCTCACCAGCACCGTCACATCGGTCGCGGCCTTCGCGAATCCCTTGGCATCTACCACAATGTGGTAGCTACCGGGAATTAAATCCGGGAATCGAAATTCTCCGCCGCTGCCGCTGGTAACCTGCCGCGATACACCCGACCCATTGGAGGTTGCGGTGACTGTCGCCGACCTTACCCGCGCGCCCGTAGCATCCTGTACTTCGCCGAGCAGTGTGCCGGTTGCGTTCTGTGCGGAGGCGAATTGGCAAACCGTGAGAACTGCGAGGACAACGAGAAAACTGCGGAAAAGTTGCGCAAATCTGCAAACGAGATTCGAACCTCGCATAGGTACCACCTCGCAAAACGGAAAAAGTGCAACCCTGAGAAGACGTTGAGTCAGGAGACTAGTTGACTGTAGGTGCTACTACCATCGGTAGTAGATAAGAAATGGACGAGGCTTTGCCTTGGCTATCCCTCGCCGTTTGGAGGAGGTTGCGCAGGACGGCCCTGAAAAGGCATGTCACTCTTACCTGTGTTTGCAATCACAGATGGCCGCGCTCGGAGGGTGAATACTATTGCGGTAGTAATTGGAGGCAATCTAGCAATGAAAAAGTTTTCCCCCTGGATGTTAACGATCCTGTTGCTCAGCCTGGTCGCGTTCTCCGCATTCGCTAGCGCGCAGGCCGCCCCCGCAACCCAGACCGTAACCGGCTGTCTTCAGAAGGGCGTTGAGCCCACCGGCGGGTTCTTCCTCGTCACCGCGAACAACCAACACCTGGAACTGTATGACAGCGGCACGGCTGCGCTCGGCGATCACGTTGGCCAGAAGGTGACCGTTACCGGAACCACCCCAAAGCGCTCCGCCGAACAAGAGAAGGTGAGCCAGCCTTACGAAAAAGAAGAAACCGGCAAGATGAAACATGGCGACTTTCAAGTCTCGAGCCTGAAGGTCGTCAGCCCAAGCTGCAAGTAACTCCCCAGAGAACCACTCCTTCCAATCTCGGAAGGAGTGGGCTTTGCACTTCCCCCAGCCCAATACCCGTCTGCCGAGCGCCGCTTCCGGTATGCTCATCCTTTTGGTTGCCGAAAAGTTCGATAAGATCAAGCCATTGGGATGAGGAGAACCATGGAACACAATCTGGAAATGACGACCGCCTTGTTGGCTCGTACCCCCACAACTCTCAACGCGATGCTGCGCGACCTGCCGGAGCCTTGGATTCAAGCCAACGAAGGCGAGAAGACGTTCAGTGCCTTTCAGGTAGTTGGCCATCTGGCGCACGGTGAGCGCGCGGACTGGATGCCGCGGGTGAAGATGATCCTGGAGTACGGCGAGAGTCGCGCTTTTGTACCGTTCGACCGTTTTGCGCAGGACAGAGAGAGCGCAGGCAAGTCGCTGCCGCAGTTACTGGATGAATTTGCCGAACTTCGCGCGAAAAACCTGGACGAGATTCGCTCCTTGGGTATCACCGATCAGCAGTTGCAGCTGCGCGGCAAGCATCCTCGGCTGGGCGCAGTCACGCTGGGAAATCTGCTGGCAACCTGGGCAGCGCATGACATGACGCATCTGCACCAGCTTGCGC
This sequence comes from uncultured Acidobacteriaceae bacterium, assembly GCA_963846795.1. GTDB lineage: Bacteria > Acidobacteriota > Terriglobia > Terriglobales > Acidobacteriaceae > CAVVDY01. The sequence continues at coordinate 671,772 of CAWJXJ010000002.1, read as the reverse complement.
GCATCATGGCACATCAGTACCGCGAGGCCGTCGGTCCGTGGACGGTGTTTCTGGGCGTGCTGCAGTGCAACGGGCACAGCGCAGGGTAATAATAACGACAGGAGCCGCGGATTAACGCGGATGGACGCTGATCGGAATGGCTAAAGATCAGGGAGTCCGAAGATTCAACTCCGATCCGCGTTTCTCCGCGAAAATCTGCGGTTGAATCGTTCTCAGTCGCCGACAGCCAGGGCCGGCTGAATCTCGTCCACGCTGACGACATTTGTCGGATATTTCCCGGTGTAGCAGGCGGTGCAGTAGCTCACACCATTGCCATCGCCGGCGGCGCGGCGCAAGCCTTCGAGCGAAAGATAGGCCAGCGAGTCGGCGCCAATGTACTCGCGTATTTCCGCAACCGACTTATTGGCAGCGATGAGCTGGTTCTTCGAAGGCGTGTCTACACCGTAATAACAGGGTGAGATCGTGGGGGGGCACGAGATGCGCATGTGGACTTCTTTTGCTCCGGCATCGCGTACCATGCGGACAATTTTGCGGCTGGTGGTGCCGCGTACGATGGAATCGTCGATCAGGACCACCCGTTTGCCGGTGAGCACATGCCGCACCGGATTCAGCTTAAGCTTCACGCCAAAGTCGCGTACGCGTTGTTCGGGCTCGATGAAGGTGCGCCCGACGTAGTGGTTACGAATCAACCCGAATTGCAGCGGAATGCCGCTTTCGTGCGAAAAACCCATGGCTGCGGTCACGCCGGAGTCGGGCACGGGAACCACAATGTCAGCATCGACCGGCGCCTCGCGGGCGAGTTGACGGCCCATCTCGTCGCGCGTCTGCTGCACTGCCTTGCCGAATACCAGGCTGTCAGGACGCGAAAAGTATACGTGCTCAAAAATGCAGCTCGACTGCGGCTGCTGCGCGGCGTAAAAGCGCGAATGCACTCCTTCGGGGCCGGCAATGATCAGTTCTCCCGGCTTCACCTCCCGCTCGTAGACAGCGCCCACCAGGTCGAATGCGCAGGTCTCGGAGGCGAAGACAACGGTGTCGGCACGATGCGCCGGCTGACCCGGAATGCGCCCCATCACCAAAGGACGAAAGCCGCGGGGATCGCGCGCTGCAAAGATGCGGTCGGGAGTGATCATCACCAGGGAAAATGCACCCTCGAGCCGGCGCAACGAGTCGGCCATGGCGGCAACCAGCGTCTCTTCCCTTGAACGGGCAATCAGATGGACTACGACTTCGGTGTCGCTGGTGGTCTGAAAGATTGAACCCTGCGCTTCTAACGTGGCGCGAATTTCCAGCGCGTTGGTGATGTTGCCGTTGTGCGCCAGAGCGAGGCGTCCCTTACTGCACTCCACGCGAATAGGCTGCGCGTTTAGCAGCGCCGAGTCGCCGGTGGTTGAGTAGCGCGTATGGCCGATCGCCAGCGAGCCCGGAAGACTGGACAGAACATCGGCCGTGAAGATGTCTGAGACCAGCCCCATGTCCTTGTGCAAATGCAGGCGTTCGCCATTTGAGGCTGCGATTCCCGCCGACTCCTGGCCGCGATGCTGTAAGGCATACAGGCTGAGGTAAGCGAGCTTTGAGGCCTCGGGATGGCCGTAAATGGCAACCACGCCACACTCTTCGCGAAGTTTGTCAGATTCGATCAGCATCGCTCACCTGTCGGGGACTTCATAAAACCACAGAGACACAGAGGCACTGAGAAAATCAATTCGGGCACAGAAAAACCTCGAGTCTGTCGTTCTCGATGTCTCTGTGCCTCTGTCGTTCAATTTCTATCGTTAGACGCCGTTCAGCTTCTCTGCAAAATGTCCGGCACCAGCCGCTCTTCGGTATCCGCGTGTAACGCCTGCTCCAGAGCCCCGGCCCAGATCTCGTTCAATTCGGAGACACTGGCAGAAACGGCCGCTTTGCCGTCTACTCGAATCTCCACCTTGCCGGGAACCGTCTGTCCGATATTTTCTGCTGAGAGGGCGTATTTTACCGCTATATCTTTGATTCGTGTCACATTTTCCGGGTCGCAGGAAATTAGGATGCGGCTGGCGTCCTCGCCGAACAGGACGAACTCGGCAACCAGACCGTCGGAGGCCAGGTCGACCGCCGCTCCAACTCCCCGCTCGAAGCCGCATTCGGCCAGCGTGATCGCGATCCCGCCTTCGGAGCAATCCTTGGCTGAGTCGACGAGGCCGGAGTCGATCATCTCGATGATGGCCTTCTGCAAAGCGGCTTCGCGCTCGATCTCCAAGGCCGGCGGGAAGCCCCAGAGCTCGCCAAGAACCTCCTTGGCGTACTCCGATGAGCCAAATTCGGCTTCGACGTCGAACGCGTCGCCCGGCTCGGTGCCGCGCAACAGCACAAGCGCCCGGCCAGCGGCCTTGAAGTGCGAGCCAACCGCTTTGTGTACATCCTCGAGGATACCGACGATTCCGATGACCGGGGTGGGATAAATGCCCTCGCCCAGAGTCTCGTTGTAGAAGCTCACATTGCCGCCGGTGATGGGCGTCTCCAGCTCTTCGCAGGCTTTGGTGATGCCGTCGATAGTCTGCGAGAACTGCCACATGATGTGTGGCTTCTCCGGGTTGCCGAAGTTGAGGCAGTTTGTCGCTGCGACCGGAGTGGCGCCGGTACAGGCAACATTGCGCGCCGATTCAGCTACGGCGTGCATCGCGCCGAGCTTGGGGTCGAGGTAGCACCAGCGCCCATTGCCGTCGAGCGCCATCGCCAAGCCTCGGTTCGTTCCCTTGATGCGGATCACGCCAGCCTCCAGACCGGGGCCTTCGACGGTGTTGGTCTGGACCATGGAGTCGTACTGCTGGTAGACCCAGCGCTTGGAGCAGATGTTCGAGCTGGCGAGTAATTGCTTCAGTTCCCCAGTGAGGTCGCTCTTCTGCCCAAGCTGAACGCGCTCAGGAACTTCGCGGGGAACGGGCGGCTCCCAGCGATGCAGCGGCCGATGATACAAGGGAGCTTCATCGGTCAGCGCCTGGTTCGGAATCTCAGCGACCACCTTGCCGTGCTCGCGTACCCGCATCATCGGCTCATTGATGACCTGACCGATGGTGACTGCGTCGAGTCCCCACTTCTCAAAAACGCGAAAGACTTCGTCCTCGCGGCCCTTCTCGGCGACGAGCAACATGCGCTCCTGCGACTCGCTCAGCATGATCTCGTAGGGAGTCATGCCGGTATCGCGCTGCGGGACCAGATCAAGTTCGATCTCCAGGCCAACCGCGCCGCGTGCGCCCATCTCGCATGTGGAACAGGTAAGCCCGGCAGCGCCCATATCCTGAATGCCAACGATCGCACCTGTCTGCATCGCTTCAAGGCAGGCTTCGAGCAGCAGCTTCTCCATGAAGGGATCGCCGACCTGCACATTCGGCCGCTTGGCTTCGGATTCCTCGCTGAATTCCTCGCTGGCCATGGTCGCGCCGTGAATGCCATCGCGGCCCGTCTTGGAGCCGACGTAGATCACGGGATTGCCTGCGCCCGCTGCTTTGGCATAGAAGATTTGATCGCGGCGAACCAATCCCAGCGCAAAGGCGTTGACCAGCGGATTGCCCGAGTAGCAAGGCTCGAACTTCGTCTCGCCGCCCACGTTCGGCACCCCGAAGCAGTTTCCGTAAGAGGCGACTCCGCTGACCACGCCTTCCATGACGGAGTGGTTCTTGTGCAGCGTGGCCCGGTCAACCTCCGACGAAGTGGGTGCCCCATTCCGTCCCATCTGTTGGGACGGGGTGGGATCGACGGGTGCCCCATTCGGTTGGGACGGGGTGGGGTTTTTGATCGGTCCAAACCTCAGCGAGTCCATCACCGCAACCGGCCGCGCGCCCATGGTGAAGATGTCGCGGAGAATGCCGCCCACGCCGGTGGTTGCTCCCTGAAACGGCTCGATAAACGATGGGTGGTTGTGCGACTCGATCTTGAACGCGCAAGCCCAGCCATCGCCGATGTCGATGATGCCGGCGTTCTCCCCCGGCCCCTGTACTACGCGGCGGCTGCGCGTCGGCAGGCGCTTCAGATGCACGCGCGAGGATTTGTACGAGCAGTGCTCGCTCCACATCACGCTGAAGATGCCGAGCTCAGTCAGCGTCGGCGTGCGGCCCAGCGATTTCAGAATCTTGTCGTATTCCTCAGAGGTGATTCCGTGATCGCGCAGGATTTCGGGAGTGATGGTGGGTTCTTGAACGACGGTCGATGAGCTGTCTGCTGGATTCATGAGCTTTGGCTGGAACCCCTATTTTCGCACGCCGAAGAACACTAGGAAAGAAGAGCTCTTCCCACCTGAGCCTGCGCCGTCGGTGATGACGATTACGGCGGTCGCAGCGTGTCTGCTGCCGGCCTGGTGCGCTGCACGTACTGACCCTTCCAGGGTATTGCGGGACTACATGGCTACTCTTCCGCCGCTTCCGCCGTCAGTCACGTTCATAGATGTAACGGCGGGGCAAGGAACCTACTTGCGAGTAGCGCGTTTCGCTCGATACTGCGTGTAGGGAATGCTCTTCTCGGCCCGCCGCAACTCCGAGGCGACTTCGTCCCAAAACTCTTCCCATGCGGCGCCGTGTCTCTTTAGGTCAATCTGTACGGCTATGGCGCGGCCCTTGTCGTCAACAACTAAGTTGACCCCCTTCATCATGCCGGCCCCTCCGGGGCTTGAGATTTCTGGTATTACGTCTCCCAGCGCTTCCGCGCCTGTTACGCAACTCCTGTCGTCCGCTGAAGCGGACTCGCAATTCTCCCTCAAGCGTACCCAGGCCGCCGCCGCGGGCTGGGCTAGGATCTGCCGTCCCTTCGGGACGGGCTCATAATCCGTTCCACCATCTCCGCTCAATAATAAGTTTCGCAACAGACTCTTCCGTGCTGGGCTGGGATTGTGTTGCCCTCCAACCTGAAACTCGAAAGCAGCTACTCTTCCGCCGCTTCCCACTGGTAGCCGCAGGCAAGGCATTTCCAACGATGCAGTAACTCACCCTGCTGAGGGTCGGGGAGCGGGATGGCGGCCGACCAGAGGGCGATCTGTCGCGGACCATCGGAGTCGATTTCGCGAATCTCGAGCGACTCGCACTCCGGGCAGCAGGCGATGGTATCTATCTCATCGCCGTCATCGTCCCCGTCGCCGGGCTCGGGATTGAAGTCGTCGAGCACCTCGAGCGCGCGCACCACCTGGCTGTCCGGGACCTGCAAACGAATGCCGCCCAGCGCAATCGCCATATGCAGATTGATCATGTTCTCATCACGCACGTGGGCTGCAATGCCCACAGAGTTCAGCTTGCCCTGGGCGAGCTTGGCCTCTCCCATGGAGTGGAAGTTGGCGATTGTGATCAGTTCATCGGTCATGCGGGTGAGAAGAGCGTAGGTCTAGCTTACCGCGCCCGTCAATGGCTTGCGCGAAAAGAACAGTTGAGCCACGGATTTACACAGATGAACACGGATCGGATTTAGAGCTGGATCAAGAGTCTTTCTGATCCGTGCACATCCGTGGCGATCCGTGGTTCCGCGTTTGGGTTTTTATTCCGTGCGGCTTAACTCGCCCAGGTGCGCGCGCTTGCTGTGCTCCGCGATGGCTTCCACGATTTGCGTGGCGATGGCCAACGCGTCGCGGCCGGCCTGGAGCGTCACCTCAGGCTGCGAACGCCGCCGGACAGCATCGAGGAAGCTGCCGATCTCGGCTTTGAGCGGCTCCTGCTGCTCGACCTTCGGCTTGGAAGGTGTGATGCCCGGGAACGCGCTGGCAGCTACGCTTGCCGGATTGAAAGGATCGAGCCCGAGTGGCTCGGGCGTCTCCTCATCGACGGTGAGAACCAGCACGTCCTGCCGCGAGTAATCGAGCGAGACATACTGACGCGGCTGGAAGAAGCGCAGCTTGCGCACGCGCTCGGTGCTGACCCGGCTGGCGGTGAAGTTGGCGACACAGCCCGACTCGAACTCCATCCGCACGTTGGCGATATCGACCTTCTTCGACAGGATGGGTAACCCGACGGCGCGAATCTCCGCCACTTCGATTTCGCGAACGCCAGCACGATGTCGATGTCGTGGATCATCAGATCGAGCACGACGTCAACGTCGAGCGACCGCGGCGTGAAGACGCTGAGGCGATGGACCTCGAAGAACATCGGCTGGGTGAGCAGAGGAAAAGTCGCGCGCACCGCGGGATTGAAACGTTCCAGGTGGCCGACCTGCGCGATGCGGCCGTGAGCTTCGGCTGCAGTGATCAGCTCGTCGGCCTCGGCCACGCTGGCCGCCAGCGGCTTCTCGATCAGCACGTCCACGCCGGACTGCATCAACTCACCAGCGACCGCGAGATGCAGAACGGTGGGAACGGCGACCGAGACCGCGTCGACCCCTTCCGCAATAAGCTCAGTGGCGGAAAGGAAGGCGCGGGTTTTGAATTCAGCGGCGACGGCCTGTGCGCGCGCGAAATCGTTATCGGCTACGCCCACGAACTCAATGCGATTTGCAGGGTCGGTGGCAAGCTCGCGGTAAACGCGGGCATGATTGCGTCCGAAGGCTCCAGCGCCAACAACGCCTACGCGCAATGTGCCGTTCTGATCAGGCATAGAGCGATTGTCGCGCATGGCAGGGGGACAGAGCAAAGGCGGTGATCACAGATGGAACGGGGATTCACGCACGGCTTTATGAGATTGTCATCACGAGCCCGCCGCGGCGGGCGAGGGACCTGCTCTCTGCTCCCGCCTGATGAGTCTTCGCTATGGAAAACGAGTCGGGCTGCCAGCGAGAACAGATCCCTCGCGCCAAAAGATGGCGCTCGTGATGACAAACCCTAGGAACCATGATGCGGGATGTGGCTGGTGACCGTTTCAGCGACGATACAAATATCGGCGTCTTCCGCTGCCGCAATCACCGACGGTTTTTCGAAAATGAGGCAGCGTCCGGCATCGACTGCCAGGCAGGTCGCGCCAGCCTGTTTCATAGTTTCGATGGTTTGCAACCCGACTACAGGCACATCGAAGCGCATGTCCTGATTCGGTTTGGCTACCTTTACGACGGTCAGGGCTCGACTTAATGTGGAAGGTTCTTTGCCCAGCGAGGGCGAGCGCATGATCTCGCCGGCGCGCAGGATGGCCGCGTCGGTGCCTTCCATCGCCTCGACGGCTACGCACGCAGCCTCGGCAATCACGACAGTCTGCCCGATGTCGAAACGCGAGAGATGATGGGCGACGGCGCGACCGTAAGTAATATTCGTCTGCTCGGTATCGTTTGGGCCACGGCGCGTCATGACTCCTTCGGTCGCCAGCAAAGGTTCAAGCAAAGATGTGGAGCTCATCAAGGCGATGCCTTCCTCAGCGAGCACCTTGGCGACGGCACCGATCAGCGAATCGGTGCTGCGCGTGGCCAGCGAGAGCAACAACTGCGCCAAACGCCGATCAGGCTTGATGCTGCTGAAGATGCGCTTGTGCTTCACCTGCCCGGCCATGATCGCGTGCGAGACGCCTTCGCTTTTGAAAGTTTCAATGAGCTTCGACAACTCGCCCAGCGAGAGCCAATGAACGGAAGCGGCGCCTCGCTGCTCGATTTCGGGCGAGGCTTCTTCTTTGATCGCGGCCACGACGACCTGCATGCCTTGCGAGCGGGCAGCATCCAGCACGAGAAATGGGAACTTGCCGTTGCCGGCGATGAGGCCGATACGATTGTTGGGTTGGTTGGCTTCACTCATGGACGACCCAATAGCGATTATCAACCGCAATCAATCGCGGCGGAAGATATATCGCAAGACAGTGGCTTGGCGCTTTTCATGTTGAGCCCGCAGGGCGTGCGATGATAGCCCATCTATGACAACTCCCCCCGGCGTCAAGGCTTTTTTGGGCAGGAATCTCCCTCGGCTTTTTCTTAAGCGCCACTTCGCTCTATCAGAAAAGGTTTTGGCTTGCGTCACGATCAAAGCTCGCGTTCTAACCAACTACGATGGACCGGTTCTCTTCGGTTCCACCAACCATCTATACGGTGGCTTGCGCACCATGATTAGTAAGTCGAACTCCCACGCTGTCGCGGGAGGCAGAGCGCCCAATCAACACGTCGGGGATCAACCACACCCCACTGGGCTACCCAGGCTACTCTGCATGCGAACCGGACTCGCCGATTTGCCCCGTGGCGAGTCCCGACTTCCACAGCCACCACAACCGCACCGCCAGTTTGCGCGCCATGGCTACGGCCGCAATCGAGCGGTTTTTCTTCATCGCCAGACGGACATACTGCCGCCGCCATTCCGGTTCCCAGCGCACCGCCACATGCGCCGCTTCCACCAGCAGACCGCGCAGCAGAGCATTGCCCTGCTTGCTGATGTGTCCCAGCCGCTGCTTGCCACCCGAGCTGCGCTCCGACGGAATCAGCCCCAGATAGCTGGCCACCTGCCGGCTGCTTTGAAAGCGCAACGGATCCAGAATGGTCAGCTCATACGCCAGACCAACCACCGGGCCCACCCCGCGCTGCTGCCGCAGATGCCGCACCACGGGACTGGCTTCGGCAGTAGCTTCCACCGCTTTATCCAGATCGGCGCCGCGTCGCTGCAGATCGGCTAGCAGTTCCAGCAGGTCACAGCGCTTGCGCTCTCCCCAGCAGGGCAGCGCCAGCGCTTGCAACTGCGCTTGTCCCTTGCGGGTCCACAGCCCACGCCGCAGTTGCAGGCCTTCATTCATGGCCAGCGCTTGCACTTGGTTCTTCACCCGCGTCTGCATCTGCACCAGGCGGTGCCGATGCCCGACCAGTTGCCGCAGATTGCGCTGCCCCGCACTGGGTACGACCAGGCGGGGAAAGCGGTTCTCCAGCAGCAACTGCAGCAGCAGTTCGGCATCGCGGCGATCGGTTTTTTGCTTGCGCGTCTCCGCCGCCCGAATCTTCGCCGGATTGCCCACCCACAGCTCGATGCCGCACTCCGCCAGCAGTCGCTCGAACCAGCGTGTGCCCCCCGTGGCCTCGATCCCGACCCGAACTGGCTGGCCGCAGCGGGCGCGATAGAACGCCTCCGCCTCGCCGCTGTGCTCCAACCGTTGTTCGCCAGTTTCTCCGGTGGCTTTGTCCAACCATGCGATTTGCTGAAAGCTCGGATGATAATCACAGCCTATAATCATCATTGCGTCGACTCCTTCCTTCCGAGCTTTGATCGTTTTGCAGACACCAATGTACTCGCTCCGAAGGAGTCGACGTTGTCATGAAATCAGCATGGAGCCGTAGGCGGAGTGCTGGGCCAGGCGGCTAACCTGAAAACGCGAGTCCCTCGGGAACGACATCGAGAGTTTGTGCCGTCGGCTGAAGCCGACTCCCAAGACGAATCCTGGGCCTACCCAGCCTTTCGCTTCGCTTCAGGCTGGGCTGTCATCGCACGCCCTCCGGGCTTAACACCTGGTTCTGCAACATTCATGGTCGTCGTGCGAAACAAGCGTTCTCGATTCACAAATCGAAAAGCAGGTCCCTCACTTCGTTTCGGGATGACAAGACAAGATGAGGCGTTCGGGGTGACAAACAAGGCAGGTTCGGGGTGATGATTCAGTGACAGGGTGTCAGTACCACGCTCATCTTCCGTTTACACTGCACACATGAAGAAGCTTCGCGTGGGCGTATTGTTTGGTGGGCGCAGCGGCGAGCACGAGGTCTCGCTGTTGTCGGCGGCCTCCGTGCTGAATGCAATCGACAAGAAGAAGTACGACGTGGTGCCCATCGGCATCACCAAAGAAGGCCGCTGGCTGACGGCCTCACACGCCGAGCGCTTGCTGAAAGGCGACGACGTCGTTGTTGCCGAGCCGCGTCATCTGCGCGCGGGCGATCCTCAGGCGACCTCGACCGCCGCGGTGCTGGCCAAAGGCGAAGCTGTGGTAGTGCCGCCGATCCCCGGGGAGAACCACTCGGCGCTTGTACCATTTGAAACCAGCTCGCACGAGATGCATGCTGCTGCGAATCCCATCGACGTTGACATCATCTTCCCCGTGCTGCACGGCACCTTCGGTGAAGATGGAACCATCCAGGGACTGCTCGAGCTGGCGGACATTGCTTATGTTGGCGCGGGTGTGCTTGGCTCTGCCGCGGGCATGGACAAGGACGTGATGAAGAAGCTCTTCCGCGACGCGGGTCTGCCGATCGTGAAGCATGTGACGGTGCTGCGCAGCATATGGCGCAGGGATCCCAAGAAAATCCGCAAGCAGATTGAGACTGCGCTGAAGTATCCGGTCTTCGTTAAGCCAGCCAATCTTGGCTCCTCGGTGGGCATCAGCAAAGTTCACAACAGCAGCGAGCTGGCCAACGCGATGGACGAAGCTGCGCACTTCGATCGCAAAATCGTGATCGAGCAGGGAGTGGGCGGCGCGAAGGGTAAGGCGCGAGAAATCGAGTGCTCGGTGCTGGGCAACGACGAGCCGATTGCGTCAATTCCCGGCGAGATCGTTCCCATCAAGGAGTTCTACGACTATGACGCCAAGTACCTGGATGAAGGCTCAGAGCTGATCATTCCTGCCAAGCTGCCCAAGGCAAAGCAGAAGGAAGTGCAGCGGCTGGCAGTGCAGGCGTTTCAGGCGGTGGATTGCGCCGGCCTGGCTCGTGTGGACTTCCTGATGGAACCACGCACGGGCAAGATGTTCGTGAACGAAATCAATACCATGCCCGGCTTTACCTCCATCAGCATGTATCCCAAGCTGTGGGCTGCGTCGGGCATCGAGTATCCCGAGCTGATCGATCGCTTAATCCAATTGGGCCTGCAGCGCTACGAAGAGAAGAAGCAGAATCGCTACGCACGCTAAGCCGCGGACGATTGATGGCGAAAACAAACCGGGAGCAATTTTCGAAGTGATGGCACAAAGTAGACCGGTCCAGTCTCAACCGTTGATTGCGGTGCGTGATGTGCGAGCCAGCAGCCGCTGGTACCAGCAGTTGCTCGGACTTGATTCACTCCCGGACCATCCGCATCGCGACTTCTACGACCGCATGTTCAGCAAGGGTCAACTGATTCTTCAGCTCCATGCCTGGGATGAGGAAGACCATCCCAACCTGGTCAACCGCGAGGCTTGGCCGGTCGGCCATGGCGTCTTAATCTGGTTCGAGGTCGACGATTTCCAGGAAGTGGTAAAACAGGCGCGAGCCCTGGGCGCTCAGATGGTACAAGAGCCGGCAGTGAACCCGAATTCAGGACAGCCGGAAGTTTGGCTGCGGGATCCGGATGGCTATGTGGTCGTGGTTGCGGGGCCGGAAGGCAGCAGCAGTTCTTAAGCGCATCAGCGCCAGCGGCCTTGGGTTCGGCAACACTGGTTGGAAGCACTGCCGGTTCAACGAATTGCGTCGACTGATACCCTCTTGCTAACGACTTTTTAATAGCCCCGTCTATTTATTGCAAGCAGGGAGCGATGCTTAGACGGGGCGCGTGAGTGGTTCCTTCCGCTGGAACGCCGCGCCCCGGGCACCGCAACTCATTGTCTCCTCCTTATCGCACAATTGGAGCCTCTCTTCGTGAAGGGCGAAGAGAGGCTTCTTTTTTGTCGCGGAGCTAAGCGGCTTCAGGTTTGGTATGCACAGTAGAGTGGCGCTTTAAGCGCCGCGTTTGTAGCGTCCTGAGAACGAACCCGCAGATTGGGCCGTGGGTTTGCCGCCGACCTGAAGGTCGGGTCCACCTACTGCGCCGGCAGTTCGTATTCGTATTCGAAGTCGTAGAAGTGTTTACCGTCCGGCTCAATCCTGATGTTCAGCTTGCCCGTGATTCCCGTGAGTTCGCCCGTGCCGGAATCGGGAACTACCGTGATAGTCAACTGAGGAACGCCGCGATTCATCACTCCGATGTGGTAAAGAGCGAAGCTGCCGCTGCGGCCCTGCAGCGTGCCGGTGATGCGCTCGACGGCGACGTAGGCTCCTGAGCCCTGCACGCTGCTGCTCATGGCAGTGAGCATCTCACCCACGCTGGTCGCCTCCAGATCGCCGTGAAACTGTTTGTCGAGCGACATGCGCCCCAGTCCTGAGTCCGCCGCTGTGTCGGCCAAAGGTTGTGGCGTGAGCTTTACGTCGAATGGTCCGCTTGCGTTATTGGCCATGGTGTCCTATTGAGCGTTCTGTGCCTGCTGTCGTTCCTGAGGGGTCATCTGGATCCAGAGCTGCTGCCGGAAATCGCGAGCCCATACGGCATTAGGATTCGCTTCCAGAGCCTGGCTCATATATTGATAGGCTTTCACCCGGTTGCGTGCAACACAAGTTCCGCTGGCATAGAGCGAGCCCAGGCGGCTGCGCGCGGCTGCGTTTTCCTTAGCGGCAGCGGAGCGCAGCAGGATCAGTGCCTGATCGCAGCTCTGGGGTACGCCATCGCCCTTGATGTACATATTCGCCAGCTTGATGGGCGCCTCGGGATTTCCTTTCGCCACCGCCTTCCACAACCAGGCGGAGGCGGCTGGTGCATCGCTCGCACTGGCAGCCTTGGCGAGTTCCTCCGCGCCGGGTGTTGCCTTTGCCGCTTTCTCGCTCTCGGACCCTGCTGTCTCACTCTGAGGGGCCGAGTTCGCGCTCGTGGCGTTCTCCGATTTGGCGTTCACGGGTGACTGCGCTTTTTGCGCGACTGCGACCGTTGTCAGCCGTGCTGCTCTTCGCTGTTGGCGATTGCTGCACCTTTGCAGATGGGGACTCGGCCGCCGCTGCATTCGAAGCTGCTCCCGGATTCGCCGGCGCCTGAGGGGCTTTTTGGTTAGTCCCCGGCTGAGGACTGGGAGCTTGCGGCTTTTGTTGCGGAACTACCTGCATCTGCGGCCCTGAAGCGTTCGGCTGCGAGGTTGTGCCAGGCGCAGCGGATTCCGTCGATGCCTCCGAAGAGGGAGGCGGCGTAATGACCGCCTTCTTTCCTTTCAGCCGCTCGATCTGCATCTTCATGATGCCGATCGGCCCGTTGTTGCTCTGCTGTTTTTCAGCCCGCCATTCAAGAATTCCCAACCCGGCGAAGACGCAGATAACGATGACGGCCATCCACGCGCGCCAGTGGCTGCGGCGTTCTTCGCCGCCGTCGCCCACGTAGGCTGGCGTGGCCGGAGTGTCGCTCAAGCCGAGAAACGAAGGTCCGCCGATACTGGTCGCGGCAGTTGTCGGTGGAGCTTTTTTCGCGGGCTCTGCGAGATCGTCGAGGAAACGCGACCGCTCAGGAGCCTGATCTTTTATGCCCTTGGTAGCAAAAGGAGGCGGCTCAGTGACGATCAGAGGCGGTTGCTCAACGCTCTCTTCTGCGGGTGGCACAATCTCCGTTGCCATGACCGGCGTCCGAAGTGGCTCCGTTGTTTTCGCCGGCGTCTGGGACACAGATGGCGCTTCCGACAGGCTGATCGGTGCTGCCGGCTCATAGCTGGTTGATCCGTCGAGCACAGGCTTGTCACCGGTCATGGTGACTTCGTCTTCCTCCGTCGGAGGTGTGTAGTGGAAGCCGGCGATGAACTGATCGAGCGACTCGGCCTGTTCGGCCTGGGAGAAATAGTTGGGGCCGGCCGTTCCGGAGGTGTGGGTTTGAGTCGCAGATGCCGTACTCAAGTTGGATAGGCTCGAAGCGGTCGACACTTCGATCGGGATGCCGCGTGAGATCCGCGGTGCTTTGGGCACCTGGCGCGATGATGGGCCGCTGCGGCAGAGGCGTGCCGCACATTCCGCAGAAGCGATGATCGGCGGGATTCTCAAATCCGCAGTTCGAGCAGAGCACACGGCCTCCCTTGCAAAGCTATCGTAAATTATCAGCGTTTCGCTTAGAAAATGGATGAGAGCAGGCCGGCAGAGGTGGCCGGGGGGAGCTAAAGGCAACACCTATTCGCCTCCTGAACGGCACGGCTGAAAAGAGGCTGCTGAAAAAGTCGTCGCAGTGGAAAAAACAGCAGATCCCACCTCTAAAGAGGTTCGGGATGACAAAAATACAGGGCTTTTATGGCGCAGCCGAAGCTGCGCCCCTTCAAAACGGCGCCCTGCAGAGTTTTTCCGCAGCCTGTAAAGCCGTGCCCTTTCAAAACCAGCACGCGGCCACTGAAGGGCGCTTACATTTCCAGCTTTGCTTCGCGCTCGATAAAGCCAACCCGTGCTTCAGACGATGTATCTAGACGAGAAAATCTTATGCGCTCTAGATTCACTGTGCAGATGTATCGCCCCGGACAAGAAGTTCCGAAGTCGGGGATCTACAAGGTCACACATTGCGGTCATCATCACGATCACGAAGTGACGTGCGTCTCGGGAGAGCAGTTTCCCAGTTGCCATCAATGCGGAGATCAGGTGCGATTCAGCTTGCTGATTGCCGCGCATGCCATCCAGCGCCACATGCATTTCTTCCCGGGTGAGCAGGCGATGATGGACCCTCGCTTGAAGGGCATGGCTAGCCGATTTGTTTGAGAGCGCGCACGGTGTGACAAACGTCGCCTTCCTGGAAGAGGCGGATCCCGGCCACTCCCGAAGCCCCTGCTCGAAAGCAAGCGAAGGCGTTGTCGAGCTTCACTCCGCCCAGGGCGAGCACGGGAAACGAGCTCTGGGGAGCGGCTTCGGTGTTGTCGGGAGCTTGTGCGCCGCGACAGGCGATACTCAGTAGCTCAAGACCAAGCCCGCGCAAATTGGTGTTCGGCTTCTCGAAGATCGGCGCCAGCACCGCGAAGTCCGCTCCGTGTGCCTCAGCATAACGGACGTCGTCCACCGAGTGCGCCGAAACGCCAATCACTGGAACGCGATCAGTACTGCGCATCCAGAGGGAGCGAACCTCCGAAGCGGAAAGATCGTTGCCGGGCAGTTGCACGCCGTCAGCGCCGCAAGCAAGCGCAATATCAGCGCGACCGTTAATCAGCAGGCGCGTTACCGATGAGCTTGCCCGCACAACGGCAAGGGCTTCGTTGGTCAGACGCTCCAGCTCGCGCGTGCTCAGGTCCTTCTCGCGTAGCTGGATGTAATCGACGCCTGCAACCGCGGCTTCAGCCACTCGCTCAATCAACGCTCTGCGCTGGTGAGCTTCACCCCCGTCAAATGCACACCGGTTGGTGATGTAGTAGAGAAGCATCTACTGGAATTCTACTGGCAGCTTGACTCGGTGGAAGGGCACGGCTTCAGAGGCTGCTGAAAAAGTCCGTTGGGAGTGCCTCAGGGGCTAAAGCCCACGCGTATTTTCAACGACGTAGACGCTGGCCTGAAGGCCAGCTCTACCCGAAACCCAACTTTTTCAGCAGCGTCTTGTGCCGCCGACTGAAGTCGGCTCGGACTGGACAAAATAAAGGCCTGGTCGGCACGACCAAGGTCGTGCCCTGACGCGAATCGCCGCAAATAAGAGTTTCCTGCAGCTTCTGAAGCCGGGCCTTTCAAAATCGATTACGAGGACGGTCCTATGTGCTCTGGGATGCCGACGCCACCACTTCGTAGGGCCGCATCATCTCGTTGTCTTCGTGCTCCAGCAGGTGGCAGTGCCACACATAGCGTCCCGCGTAGCCCTCGAAGGGGATGATGATGCGCGTAATGGCGCGGGGCTCGGCACGAACCGTGTCCTTCCAGCCGGCTTCGCTGGGCTCGGGCGGCGCGGCATTGCCGAAAGTATGCAGGTCCTTGGTATCGGTGTCGCTGGGGTAGCCGGGGATGTACTGCTTGCGATCGAGAATCTGGAACTTCACCAGATGAATGTGGATGGGATGCGTGTCGTCCGTGGGATTCACAAACGACCAGATTTCGGTGGTGTTGAGGACCGGCTTCTCGGTGATCGGCTGGTGCCAGTAGGTGCCGTTGAGAAGCATGGTCATCGATTCACCGGCCGGGTTCATATACTCGTTGAGCGTCAGCATGCGTGTCTTCACTGCGTCGGATTCTTTCAGCTTCGGAACCGGGCGCAAGCTTGAGGGCAGCGAGCTCTCGTCGTGGACCTTGTTCGACGAAACCCGGAACTGGACGATGCTGAAGGTGTCGCTCTTGAAGATGAGCTTATCGCCCTTGTGATCGCTGAAGTCGATAATTATGTCTGCACGCTCGGCGGGAGCCAGGATCAGCTTCTTCACCGGCACCGGCGATGGCATCAAGCCCTGGTCGGTGCCGATCTGGTGGAACGGTACGTCATCGCCGAAGGAGAAGCGATAGGTGCGGCTGTTGGAACCGTTGAGAATGCGAAGGCGGTACCTGCGGGGCTCGACGTCGCAATAGGGGAATAATTTCCCGTTTGCCAGAATCGACTCGCAATAGACTTCCGGCACCCAAGGCGCGTCGGCATTGCTTGAGATCGGATACAGGAGTTGGTGATCGAGCGTGAAGTCGCGATCGAAGATCACCAGAGGAATCTCGTACTTCCCGCTTGGCAAGTTCAACGCATCTTCAACTTTGTCTCTGACAATGTAAGACCCAAGCAGTCCGGCATAGATATTGAGGCGATTGATGCCCATGGCATGGTCGTGATACCACAGCATCGCCGGGTCCTGCTGATTCGGGTAGTAGTAGACGTTGGATTTGCCCGGCACTACCCAATCCTCCGGGTAGCCATCGTTTTCAGGCCGAACCTTCGCGCCGTGCACGTGCACCACTGTGCGCACCTGCGGCTTGTCGGCTTCTGCGCCGTGAAGATTGTGGTCGATGGGTAGGAAGTGCTGTTTGCGGCAGTTCGTTGGCCCATTCGATGAACAGCGGCTCTCCGCTGCGGGCTTCGATGGTTGCGCCGGGTACCGCTGAAGCGCAGGCCCACCAGCGCGTGGGCTTCATGTCGCGATGCACTTTGATATCAGTCGGGCTTATTGACATGCGGTAGTACGGCACCACGAGGCGCCGGTCGTCCGGGCTGGGACGATTGCCTTGTGCCTGCGCGATTGCTGCGATCGGCAGCGGGTCGACCCACTTCTCCAGCTTGGTTGTATCGAACGCAGTTTGTTGCTGGGCAAGCGGGTGGTGCCGCATCGAGGACGGCAACTGTCCGGAGAAATACGCTCCGGCGGCGAACAACGTGGATTGCTTGAGAAAGTTACGTCGGGTGATCACGAATTGGGTAAGCCTATCAGCGCAAGATGAAAATCGGATGAATGAAAAGGGCACGTGCGACCATGATCCGCACGTGCCCAAGTTTGGCGAGCGATCGCTGTCCAGCCTAATTGCTGGCGCAGCCCTTCTGCGTTACCTGACCTGTCTCATCGCTGAGAATCAAGGTGCGGTAGCACGGGGAAGGCAGCGTCCAGGTGAACATGTTATCGATTGGCCCGGCCACCTGATCGAACGATCCGCCACCGATGCGCTGGTTCCAGAGCCAGTTGTCTTCGATGAAGCGGACGACGGAGCTCTGATCGGTCATAGTGTGGTCAACAAAGTTGGGACGGCTGTAAGGCGAAACTATGAGCAGCGGCAGACGCGGTCCATAGCCGCAACGGCCCTGGGCGGACGGAGCGCTGATGCCGGAGAGTATCGGAGCACCTGCGCCGCAATAACCCGGAGCGGTGAGGGCATCGACTGAGGTCTGTGAGCTGTTCACGATCTGACCCAACTGGTGGTCGTACCATCCATCGGAGTCGTCCCAAGCGATGATGACCGCCGTGCTCTTCCATTCCGGTCGCTGCATCAGGAAGTTGATGGTGTCGACGATGAAGGTCTGCGCGTCGAGCGGATCGGAGTAACCTGCGTGCTCATCCTGATACCCCGGGGCCTTCAGGTAGCTCACTGCCGGGAAATTGCCGGCATTGATCGCGTCGAAGAAGTCGTGGGTATCGTACTGGTGGTTAGCGGCGTCACCGTTGTGTCCGATCATCTGCACCGAAGTCGGGCGGGTGTGCTGCAGGTTGGCGGTGGAAACATAGTACTGGAACGGCTGGTGGTGCGGAATGTAATCCGCCTTCTTCACCATCGTGACTGCCGAAGTGTGGTCACGCTTGCAGCCAGTGCTGTTGTCGGGATTGACGATGGTGAGGTCGAATCCGTAGTTAAAGAAGCCCCAGGTCACTCCCGCTCCAGTTAGCAGGTCGCCGATGTTCTTGCCGCCCATCTGCACCTGAGCGCTGCTGGTGGTGCAGACGTCGCCGATCGGGTCAGCGTCTCCGTAAAGCGTCATGCCGCCGTGGCCGTCAGAGATCACGGGCGGATTGCCCATCACCTGGGTGACGCCGTTGGTCTGGCCCGACATGACGTTCAGAGCTCCCGGAGTCGAAGGTCCGAAGTTGGTGCCATACGAGTTGTCGCTCATGGCATAGTTCTGCGCGTAGTTCCAGAGGCCGGTGACGGTATTGCCGTCGTAGTAGCCCATCACCAGGCCGTTGGTCAGTACCTGTTGCGGCGGAGCCGACGGTGGCGGTCCGGCAACGCCGGTGTAGAGCGGGAACAGGTCCATCACACCACCGTCAAACGCCTGCTGCTCGGGCATGTAGTTGTGGTCCTGGTCGTTGGTGGCAGCCTGCGAGCGGTCGAGGCGATACGGGTTGGTCGCGCCGGCGCCGTTCGCAGGATTCTGGTTGGGATTGAAGTTCAACAGCGGATTGTTCAAACCGTTGACGGCCGGGGTTCCGGGTACGGCTACGAAGTTCGGTTCGCCCGGAGGATTGGTTGCATTGGGATAGGTCCCGAAATAGTGATCAAAGGAAACGTTCTCCTGGAAGATGATCACCAGATGTTGAATCGGTGTGGCCGGCTGGCCATAAGGCGGACGAACCTTCGCCTGTTGATCCGCGGCATGGGCCGCCTCCGGCATCACGAGCGGCCCAAACGTGATGGCCGCCATCAAAGCAGAAGCAAGGAACTGACGCATACTCCTCCTCATCCCTCCCACTTTTGGGAAAGTGGAACGGAAGATATATGGCATACATAAATCTCAGGTCACATAACCTTGAATTTCCGGTTACGAAGGCGGGAGATCTGGAATATGGCGCTCGAATTGAATAAACGCTTCGTCCGATGCCGGAGCGGGGAGTGGTACAGTTTGGGTGTCGTCCTGAGCAAGCCTCATTTGTCTGGCGAGGGATCCAGGCGTCCCGGTTCGCGCCAGTACGCGAAAGGCACGCATCCCCACCGAAACTGCACCACTACCACCGAGCGCCGTAATTTGTACTCGACCGTTCCGGAGCGGTATACTGCCTAGCCCATCATGAACGTAATTGTGGTCATCCCCGCTGCGGGACTCGGAACACGCATGTCAGCTCCCGCGAGCGGACTCAAGTCCAAGAGCAAACAGTTCTTCGAGCTGCAAGGCACACCTATTCTCATTCACACGCTGCGCAAGTTCGACGAGTGTGACCGAGTAAGCGAAATCGTCGTCGCCCTTCGCGGTAATGAAAAGGCCGCGTTCGAGGCGCTGGTCGCCCGCGAGCATCTCCGCAAGCCGATTCGCGTGGTTGAGGGGGGCGAGCATCGCCAGAACTCCGTCGCCAACGCGCTACGGTCGCTGGATGCCGACGACGACGACATCGTTCTGGTGCACGATGCGGTGAGGCCGTTCGTGGATCAGGAAACGATTCTTGGCGTGATTGCAGGAGTGGAGAAATACGGAGCCGCCATTGCCGGCATTCCTGCCATCGACACGGTAAAGCAAGTCGATCGCACCGCCGATGGGGCGGTGGTGATTGCCACCGTCCCGCGCGAAAAGATGGTTTTGGCGCAGACGCCGCAGGGCTTTCGCTTTGCGCTGATTCGTAACGCGTTCGAGGAAGCGCTGGCGGACGGTTTCGTCGGAACCGATGAGGCGTCACTGATTGAACGCGGCGGCGGCACGGTGCACGTGGTAATGGGCTCGCCCCGCAACATCAAGATCACTACCCCGGCGGACCTGGACCTCGCGGAGCTTTACATCTCGCTGGATGACCGTCGCAAGGTGGGGTTGTCGGGATAGCGACTACATCCGCTTTGTCATCCTGAGTCCGCCGCGGCGGACGAATGACCTGTTTACGTGGTGCCGCCACGGCCCATGGAAAAGCAGGTTCATCCCGAGTGGAAGAAACTCACGTCGCAGACTCGTCGCACTCCCGACGAAAACAGGTCCTGCGGTCGCCGAAGCGACCTCAGGATGACAATCGCGAAAGGAAGTCGTGACGAAGTTGAGCTGGACTCCGCTAGACTCCGGTGCTGCTTTCGGTGCCGGTGGAGCGCATTCCCTCATTCACGCCGGACCGTACCTGTCCCACAGCGCGTTCCGCGGTGCTGCGGATTGACTCGACGCCGCGATTGACGCGATCACGTCCCTGTTCATAAGTATCGCGGGCCGAATTTGCCAAATCGTTGGCGCGATCGGCGAGATTGTTGCGGGTCTCTTCGCCGCTCATCGGGGCGAACAGAATTCCCAGGCCGATCCCCATGCCTAACCCAAATAGAAAACCTTTCATGCCTTCCTCCTTAATGTTGTGGAGAGAACCTCGAGCAGTTTCACTCTCAAGAGAAGAGATGCGGCTAACCTTCGCAAGTTTGCCGGCAAAGCTGGGGCTTCTCCGATTCAGCACAGCAAAAACCGGCCGCCGCAGCGACCGGTTCAAACAGATTCAGAATGGATAACGGACTATTGCTGGGTAGGCGGAGGCGCCGCTGGGGCTGGCCCGAGCGCCTGCAACTTCTGGGTTGCCACCTGGCCAATAGGAGACGTTGGGCTCTCTTTTTGGAGCTGCTCGTAGAGCTTGCGCGCGTCTTGCGGCTGGTTATTGGCCGTGTAGAGCTCAGCCAACTCAAATTGCGGCGTCCATATGCCAACTGATTTCGACGGATGATCGATCAACTGCTTGTACACATCGATGGCCTTCGTCGTCTGGTTGGTGTCGGAATACAGGCTGGCCAGCGCAAGCTTCGCCAGTCCGGCCATGTTCTTGTCCCACCCGGAAGCGACCTCGCTGAGCTGCTTCTCGGCTGCAGCGGTGTCGCCCAAATTGCGAAGGGTGATTCCCTCGAAATACCGGGCAATGCGGCCGGATTCCGTGAACGAGTACTTATTCGCAATCTCGGTGAATTCCGCGTTCGCCGCCTTGGCCCTCTCGGCCGCTGAGCCGTAGCTAAGCTCGCCTGGCACGGCCGGCTGACCCTCCGAACGGATGGGCGCGTTGTATTTGTCGATCGCCGTCCCCAGCATGCCGCGGGCCTGCTGGTTGCGATAGCTGACGTAGGTCCAGCCTCCGATGAGCACAGCCAGGATGACCGCAACGACAACTGCCGCGATGACTAGTGTCGACTGGTTTTCAGCCGCCCAATTGAGGGTTGTGACCGTAGTCTCTCTGAATTCGTCCGTTTTGAGTTGGTGTCGAGTGGTACTGCGCACGCATAGTCCTTGTGTGGAATTGCCGAAAGGTAGGCGAAACAAGAGTTTATCAGCCGCTACTTTGCAGGGTCAAACCGGGCAGCACGGATAGAAGAAACGGGCGGCACGAGGCCGCCCTGAGCAAACTCAGTTGTTACTGCTTTTTCGGGGGCGTCTTTCCCTTCCCGTACGTTGTCTCGACCTTCTCCCCGAGCGCATCGAGATAACTCTTAGCTTGACCAACCAGAGGGCCGTCGGGCTTTAGCTCGATGTACTTCTGGAAGGATTGAGCCGTGTCTGGCGCGGCAATCATCTTGTTGGTTTTGGGGTCTAACTTTGCCATCGCAATCAAGTTTTCGCCCTTGTAGTAATAGGCTTCCGCTTTGTTCGGATCTGCTGCAATGGCTTTGTCGAAGGCCGCAACCGCCTCCTGGGGATGCTGGGTGTTGGTAAATAAGGCGCCTTCATTGAAGTAGTAGGTCGCGGCGTGGGCGGGCTCGGCCTGTGCTGCCGCGTTGTAGGCCTCGACGGCTTTGTCAGCCTGACCCGACTTGGCGTATGCATTCGCCAGGCCACTCAGATAGGCGCCGTCCTTCGGCTTAAGCGCAATAGCCTTGTTGTAGGCGTCAATCGCCTCAGGATATTTCTTGGAGCTCAGATAGGCGTCGCCCAGGTAGCCCCATACCAGGTCCTGCTGGGGATTCTGTGCTGCGGCCGGCTGGAGCAGCGCAATCGATTGGTCGTAGTTACCAGCCTTCATCAGGTCCCGTACCTGTGCCAGCATCGCGTTCAGGCCCCTGATGTTCTCGTTGGCCTTTTTGGCCTCTTCGTACTTCTTGACCTGCTCCTCGTCAATCCCCATCTTGGCCCGATCTGCTTTGACGTCGAAGTCGATCTTGGTTTCTTTTCCGGACTCGACGGGGACCTTGCCGCGACCGTCAATTTTCTCGCCGTTCCTGACCAGCCACACGTTGTAGCTGCCAACCGGTACGGTGGTGGAGGAGAACTCGCCTTTGCTGTCAAGCTCCAGCGTCATTGCCTTACCTTTGTCGCCGATGGGTTCGAGCTGTACATTCGTGCCCTGCGTCATCGGCTTTCCGCTCTCGTCCTTTGTGCTCCCCTTTAAAGTGCCATTCTGCGCAAACATTGGTATGGCGCATAGGCCGACTGCCAGGGCCAGCAGCATAGCGAGACCTATGAATCTCTTCATGTTCATCTCCCGGGTGAGCGACCCCGTTCTGGCTTTGCGCCGACGGGTGCTTCACCGCATGTTTGACTTTGATTGCATTTTTATTCCGGGACCGCTGTTGACAACAGGTACGCAATTGGGTCGTGAGCGCCCGCCGCTGCGAAGGCGCGCAAGCGCAGCACACAACTTTCACAGACACCGCATGCCTGGTCCACCCGGCTGTAGCATGACCAAGTTAAATCGAAGGGCGCGCCGAGTTCAAGGCCAAGTGTCACAATCTGCGACTTTCGCAACCCGATCAGCGGCGTCTCAATGCGAATCGCTCCATCCTTTGTGCCGGTACGAATCGCCTCATTGAACGCCTGGTAGAACTCCGGCCGGCAGTCGGGATAGCCCGAGCTATCCTGCTGCACTGCCCCGATATAGATGCGCCGGGCGCCCAGAACTTCTGCCCAACTGGTCGCCGCCGACAAAAAATGAGCATTGCGGAAAGGTACGTAGGTCACCGGGATTTCGGCGCCAATTTCCGGGCCTGCATTGGGAACGTCGAGCTTCTCGTCGGTTAAGGCGGATCCGCCAATGGCACGAAAGAACGGCGTGCGGAACATCAGCCGCGTGTGGATGCCAAGCCGGTCGCAAATCGCGCGAAAGGCTTCCTGCTCGCGCTGCTCGGTCCGCTGGCCATAGCTGATATGCAGCGCCGCGGTGTTCTCCGTGCCATGCTCGCGAACCGACAGCGCCGCGCACACGGTCGAATCCATGCCGCCGCTCAACACGACAACGGCATCGGCTTTGCTCGCCCTGTCCGCCATATCAGACGCCTTTCAGCGAAGGCTCCCAGATAAACTTGTGTATCTGAAATCCCAGGCGCACGTTCAGGTTGTCTGCCAGAATCCATTCCGCCAGTTGGCGCGGATCGACCAGGCAGTGATCGGCGCTACGGCTGCCGGTCGCATCCTTGCGAAACGCCGGAGAGAAGATTATTGCACCGGCTCGTATCTTTGAAGGAAGCTCGTGAATGAAGTCCCGCGCAAACTCATAATCTCTTCTGCTGGCGACTACAAATTTCAGCTCATCGCGCTCGGTCAGCGCGTTCAGGTTCTCCGGCAGAAAGGTGCCGCCTTCGCCGGAGTCGGGACACTTCACGTCCACGACCTTTACGACCTGTTGGGGAACACTTCCAAGTGGACGCTCACCGCTAGTCTCCAGCAGTACGGTATAGCCTGAGGCCAGAAGGCTTTCCATCAGGGGAACTACTTCGCGCTCCTGCAGCATGGGCTCGCCGCCCGTGATCTCCACCAGACCTTTGCCGGGCAGCAGGCGATGAACCTCGGCCTGCACCTCTTCCTGTGTCATACGCGAGCCGCCCTTGAAGGTGTACTCGCTGTCACACCACACGCAGCGCAGATTGCATCCTGCAAGCCGAACGAAGACGCACGGCAGCCCCGAGTACGACGACTCTCCTTGCAGCGACTTGTAGATTTCGATGATCTGCATAGAAGCTATTGCCGCGGGTGGACTACGCCTGGGTGGAGCACGCTTGGGTGGAGTACGCCTTCAGGCGTACAACAAATTAAGCACTCCCGATGGAATTCTCATCCCAAGGTCGCCGCGGCCACCGAGGGACCTGCTTTTGTGTCGTCCCCAAAGGGACTCTGCCTTCTGTCGCGGCCGATTACCCAACGCTCCCGCGCTGGGCTCCAATTGTTGAGCATGACTGAACCGCGTCGCTAATTCACAGCTCTTCGATCGTGACGTGATCGTTGGTATAGATGCAGATCTTGCCAGCGATCTTCATCGCTTCTTCTGCGATCGCGCGCGCCGGCAACTGCGTATGCTCCATCAAGGCTGTGGCTGCCGCCGTTGCGTACGGGCCTCCGCTACCGATGGCCGCGATGCCCGAGTCGGGCTCAATCACATCGCCTTGCCCGCTGATCAGGAACGTCTGCTCCTGGTCGGCGACGAGCAGCAGCGCTTCAAGCTGGCGAAGCATTTTGTCGGTACGCCAATCCTTGCCCAACTTCCACGGCCGCGCGGCCAAGATTACCGTGATACTGCTCAAGCTTCGACTCGAAGCGCGAGAACAGCGAAAATGCGTCGGCCGTCGAGCCGGCAAAACCTGCGAGTATCTTGTCCTGGTAGAGCCGCCGAATCTTGCGGGCGGTATGTTTGATGATACCTTCGCCGAGCGTTACCTGGCCGTCTCCGGCCATCACCACCTTATTGTCGCGGCGAACGCAAAGAACAGTAGTAGAGCGGATCAAACGCTTACGTTGCATTGATAACTCGATTATAACAGTGCAAAACGCACGGTCGGCGTGTGCCAGGAAATGCTGCGGCACGTTTACGGGCGTCTCGAACGGCGCCACCAAGTTGCGGCTACTATCAAAGCAGCACCGATGAGTAGGTACTTCCACCACTGTCCATCATGACTCTCAAGACTCCGCACGACATGCAAAATTGCGACGAATGCAACTATCAGACAAAGCAGCGCAAAACTCCGCCGTTGCAACCGTTCATGGAACGTTTCTTTGCTACCACCGTCGAGCAGAGTCATAGATAGCATTAATGATATGACAGTTGGCTGTACTTTTTCTCGTGGGCAATTTCGCCGACGCTTGCTTTCGTAATCGCAAGGTAGTCGGCCGGAGAAATCAGAATCTGCGTGCCGCGAGCGCCCGCTGAAATCGAGATCACATCCCATAGCTCGATGGTCTCGTCGGCGAAGACGGGATAATCTTTCTTCGCGCCAAGAACCGTCACGCCGCCGCGGATATAACCTGTCAGCGGCTGCACTTCTTTTAGCGAAACCAGCTCAACCTTGCGGTCGCCACCGAGCGCCGCGAGCCTCTTGTAATCCAGCTCGTAGTTGCCGGGAATTACGGCGAAGCATGGTCCGTTGCGGTCGCCACGCGCCAGCAGGGTTTTGAAAACCTGCCCGGGAGGTAAGCCGACCTTCGCCGCCACGGTTTCAGCCGCGAGGTCCTCCGGGTCGACCTCATAGGTGCGCAATTCATACGCGATACCCAGCGAATCGAGCAGGCGTGCGGCGTTGGTCTTCATGGAAACATGCCAATAAGCTACCGCCGTGTAAACAGCATGACATGGACGAATGGGAAATCCTGCGAGTCCGCAAGTCTGTACTGCTGGTCCAGGGCTGACTCGAAAGCGGCAAACTTCGGATCGTTGGGTGGCAGCGGCGTAGTAACAACCCAAATCCTCTCGTGACCCTGTGCGAAAGCCGGCACACGCGCCGCAGCAGGCACGCCCATGAAATCTCGCCATCCAACTCCAGAAGTGTTGCCCGGATATAGGATCTCTGGCTTAACCTCTGCATTCGTATGCGCCGCGTAGTAGTCATACGGGAAGCGGGTGGACAGCGAGTAGAACACCACAGCGTCATGCGGTTGCGCATGATCAAGTATGTAAGCCGTTGCCGAGCGAACGTCATTGCGGCCGATATCGAAGTCGGCTTTGTAATAAGCCTGGACTCCGCCGAGGCAGGACGTTGCGACCACCGCAGTCAGCATCCCACCTATTAGCCGTGGCCGGCCGGCAGTTATGCCCGCAGCCGCGAGCATGATCCACGCCGGAAGCGAAATCATCAGATATCGCGGAGCAAATACAGGGCGCGCCAGAGAAACCAGCAGCACGATAGTTAAGGGTACGAAGAACCAGCAGGCCAGGATAATGTAGGTCGGACTATCCGCAGTCTTCCGCCTTAGAGAAATAACCCCAGCCATCAAGCCGGCAAACACGAGGACTGCATACAAAATCATCTGCATGGTGCCCACGTTGCCAGACAGCTTCTTCAGCAGTCCTATGATGTCGCCCAGTCCGGGCCTGGGAATCCATGCAATAGGTCCAGCTCCGGTCGTAGCGATGAATATCCAGATCGGTGCAGTCCACAGCGCAATTAGTCGAGCAGCGCGTCCCAATCGGGGACGAATATCTGATCCCGACGCGATCACACCGCTCTGCACCATAACCCGCACGGCAACCCAATGCGACACTACAACCAGCACAGCGAAAAAATGCGCGTAGATCGCCAAAGAACTCGCGACGATATACCAATTCCAATCTCTGCGCCGCCCGCTGTCGATTGCAGATACAAAGAAGTAGTTCGCAATAATAAGCAGGAGCACCAGCAGGCTATAGGTTCGTGCCTCCTGCGCATACCTTGCTTGAAATGCATTGACGCTTAATAGCAGGGCACTCACTAGCCCACACCTGGTACCCAGCATCTTGCGTCCCAGCAGAAATATGGCGGGAATAGCAGCCGTGGCGAAGACCACTGACAGCCCGCGAATCCAGGCGACCGAATCCCCCAGGTGCAGCCATCCGCGAAGCAGCAGATAGTAGAGCACCATGTTCATCTCCCGCCGCCACAGGATGCGGAGGAAGTTGAACCAGTCGAGCCGCGACATGGTAATGCTCGATCCCTCGTCCAGCCAAAAGCTCTTGGCCGTAATGGCATGGAGCTGCAGCACAGCGCCAAGAACGGTGGTGCAAGCTAGTGCTACCCAAACTCCAACTCTATTCCGAAGGCTCGGAGAATCGGCCTTCAACTGCCGAGTCGCGTTGCGGGTTAGCGAGTTGGTCGCCGGCATAGTGAGGTCAGATTTCAAACAGACTAGGTTGGAACTCGCAGCAACATGTATCCAGCCGCCAACCCGAATATAAGGTCGGGCGACCACGCAGCCAGCATCGCCGGTAACTGATTGGCATTTCCCATCGCTTCGAATAGTCCTGCAGTGCCGATGTAGATCACAGCTATGCCGATGGCAATGGCAACACCGGCGAGGGCTCCGCGAGTCCTTCCCGAGACCGCGAAGGGGATTGCCAGAACTGCCATCACCAGAGTGATCAGCGGATAAGAGATCTTCTTCCCCAGTTGCACCCGCAGACGAACGGTATCGAAACCACTCTGCTGCAGGTCATCGATATAGTTGCGGAGTTCGTGGTAGTCCATCTCCGATGATTGCCGCACTTCCTTCTTGAAGTACGCAGGGTCCTCGTGTAGCTCGTTAAAAGTAGCTACCTCGAAGGTCTTATAGTCCTGGATCGAAGATCCCTTCAGGGTTCGAACCCACCCGTTCTCAAAGACGAACTTATTCAGACCTGGTTCCCAGTGCGCCTGTTCTGCGGAGATTCGTCGGGCTAGCTGAAAACTCCTGGGATCTAATTCAAAAATGGAAATTCCGCGGAAGGTATCTGTGTCGGGGTCGAAGAACTGATAGTAATAAATCTCTTCATTGCCGCCGACAATCCACTGGCGGTTGGACTGCAAATAAGTTTGAGCAGGTTTACCTTTGATCTCATTGCGCAGGATTTCCTGCCGCTTGTTGGTATGCGGTATGTAAACCTGATCGAATAGAAACAATCCTCCGGCAAAGATAGCGCTGAGCACGATGACCGGTAAGGTCGCGCGATACAGGCTGATGCCCGTAGCCTTCATGGCCGTCAACTCACTCGACTTCTGCATCAATCCGAACGTAATCAGCACCGCCAGCATTACCGCGACCGGAGTCATCTGGTAGATGAGCGACGGGCTCAGGTTCAGCAGGTACTCAATCAGCAGCAGCACCGAAACCTTATTGCGCACGATGTCGGTGAACAGCTCAAAGAAGGTGAAGACCAGCGCAAGGATGAGCAGGGTCGCGAGAATCATCGCCAGGTACATGACGAAATCCCGCAGAATCATGTCGTCGAGAATGAGCGGAAAGCGCGCGCTGAACCGCTTCTTACCCTGGCGGCGATTGGCCGTATTCACGTGCTGCCATTGGCTCGGCCGCATCGCAGCCAACGATTGCCATTGGCGCACCAGCCACGCCCACAGCATGCCAAAGTTGCCCACCTCGCCCGGCATGCGGTCCGATCGCCAGAGCAGAATCAATCCGCACACGAAGAAGATTATGTTGCCCGCCCAAACGCCGAACCATGGGGAGACCTTGCCTTGCCGCGCGAGCGATATGCCGAGCAATGAGAAAACGTAATAGATGAAGACCAGAGCTATGGTCAGGACAAACCCTGTGCTCTTACCGCCTTTGCGCGCAGCAAGCCCCAGAGGAATGCCGACCATGGCGAGCACCAGGCAAGCTGCCGGCAGACCAAAGCGCCGGTGGAATTCTATCTCGTAGTAGCGCGCCTTGAGCTGGTCATAAGCACGCGCCTTTATCGCAAGGTCTCGTGCCACCGGATCACTGCCGATAACGATATCCGCGGCGGCTTTGTGTTCACGGCGTGAGTTGTCAAGCAATTCCCGCAGGCTCAATTGCGCCACCGGCAACAGGTCGCGAGGGCCACGCTCGGACGAGGCGGGAACCTTGATAGGGATATCGGTGCTTTCAAAGGTGGTGATGGAGTACTGGTCTTTACCCTTTGCTTCAAGCTGCTGCTGGCTGCCGTCTTCCAAGTGGAAGCGCAGATTGTCGGGCGAGTCGCTCAACAACACGCCACGATCAGCCACGGTGATTTTGGGCAATGCCGGATCAGTGGTGTCGGCCAGAAACACCCCGCGCCACAGCGAGCGGTTGCCTTCAGGGATGGCGTCCTGTACGTAGAGCACGGTGTTCTTGAACTCTTCGTAAAACACTCGTGGCTGGATTTCGAAAGACGCCTGCGACGATTTCAGCCGGTCCTGCAAACCTGCCAGTGCCGCCGCGGATTTGGGCGCGACGTAGATACTGTTCAGCATCGCAATGCCCCAGACCCCAATTGCAAACAGCGAAACCGCGCGTATGAAGAGTCCAACCCCCATCCCGCTGGCTCGCATCGCGGTCACTTCGCTATCAGCAGCGAGGCGGCTTAGGCCAATCAGGATCCCGACCAACACGCCCATGGGCAGAGTCACGGTGAAGGTTGTCGGAAGGGTCAGAAAGAAGATTTCAGCTACGCTGGGCAGCGGGGCGCTATTGCGCACAATCAGTTCCAGCAACCGCCCGAGGTCCCGCATAAAGATGATGAAGGTGAACAGCACCAGCCCGAGAAGGGCGTGCGAGATCACTTCCTTGAAGATGTAGCGGGTTAGAATGCGCACGAATGGCTAGTTTAAATGCAAAACGAGGCCGAGGCGAGTGACCGGATAGCGTGGCCCTTACCGGATCACCTGCGTGATCCGAACTCCCTTGAAATCTCTTTCTTCTTGGACCTTGTACTCACCGATCATGGGCTGCGTTTTCAGGTCTTTGGTCGCTGAGCAGGTGACCATCCAGAGATGATCCGGCCCATTCGCTTGCGGCGGCTCAGACGCAGACCACGAAATGATTCGCAAGTCGGGAACGGCAAAGCGCGCGTGCGCGAGCTCATACTGGAACGGCA
Source organism: uncultured Acidobacteriaceae bacterium (assembly GCA_963846795.1). Taxonomy (GTDB): domain Bacteria; phylum Acidobacteriota; class Terriglobia; order Terriglobales; family Acidobacteriaceae; genus CAVVDY01. Next base: position 642,139 of record CAWJXJ010000002.1, on the reverse strand, counting down.
ATTCGCAGTAGGGGTTGGGCAACACCGCTGCATCACCCGCATGGGCATTCTTTCCAAGAAACGCAACCGCGCTCTTCCAATCTTCCTGCCCGGCTTCTCGATAGTAGAACCGGATGGGGCCTATCTCGCCAACAACCAGCGCCAACACTAGTGCATAGCGAATCCAGGCAAAACGTATTTCGGCAATGCCTTCGGCAATGAGCAAGAGTGCCGCAGGCAAACAGAAGATCAGGAACCGCGGAGCATACATCGGCTTCCAGACCGACGCCAGCAAAGTGATGAAGATTGGCAAGAACAGCCATAGCAGAAGGACGAGGACGGACCAGCGCTCCACCGTCCAATGCTTCTCGCGGAATCTTCCAACCCAGGCCGTCAGCGCGATTGCGAAGGCGACTATCGCAATGCCGAGCTTAAGCCCACTGCCCACCAGGAAGCGGAAGACGTCATACACATCTCGCCAATGGACCGGCGGGGCCCAGGCAAGTTGCCCGCGGTCTCGGAACACCACGAACCATAACAGCGGCAGTCCGAGAGCGATGACGATGCCAAGCTGCAATGCCTGCCTGATCGCAAATCGACGTCGGTCAGCCGGAACCATCGCCAGCAAAACCAGCTGTACGAGCACAACCAACGCCGCGAAGAAATGCGCATAGAGAGCAAATGCCGTGGACAGAAGGTAACAAGCGCTCCAGAAGCGACTGCGCTGCTTCAGGCAATGTAAAAAAGCCAGGAACGAAATCGAAACCAGCAGAACCAGAAGGCTATAGCTGCGGGCTTCCTGAGCATAACGGATGTGAAACAGATTAATCGCGAGCAACAGAGCGGCCAGAAGTCCAGTTCGCTGCGAAAACATTTCTTTCCCGAGCCAATAGACCACCGGAACGGTTGCTACGCCCATGAGCGCCGATAGAAGTCTCACCCACCAGGCCGCATCACTGAAGCCAATCCAGCCACGAAGCAAGAGGTAGTACAGAGACATATTCGCCTCTGCGCTAGTTACGATGTGCCAAAAATTGAACCAGCTCTGTTTTGCCAGGAAGATGCTGAAGGCTTCGTCGGACCAGACGCTTTTCGCGCCAAGATCCATCAGCCGCAGGACCGCCGCGAGCGCAATGACAGATCCTAGTGCGACCCTCGGCGCCGAGCGTCCCTTCAGCATGGTTCCCCCGCCAGGCATCCTGACCGAACAGGTCCGCGATGCTCCAACCCGCAGCTCCGCGCGCTCAGAGAGATACCTCGGGGAACATCTTGATGCGGATGCAGGCAGCGGTCGAGAGTGCGCACGAGCGCCAGTCTAAATGCAAAGCTCGGGAGAGACGAGTTTTGCTCCCGAAGTGCCGCGAACTGCGGGTCAGTGCTGAAACCTAATCTCCGTGTGCTGCCTGGGCCAAGGCAGTTTCCTCATGCCATGGCGGCAGAACCTTTATCAGCACCCACAGAATTGCAAGCGGCAGAATCGATAACCCTATGGCGGGCAGCAGCCCTTCGCGGGTCACGAATGCCATCTTGTAGGTCGTATATCCCAGGAAGCTCTTGGAGAAGAGTTGCCCGCCGATGACGACGTTCCAACGCATGGCGAAGATGCCAATCATCGTGAGCACGCCGGCGATCGAGTAGATGCGTTTGCGCGTCATCTCGGGAAGGCGAACCAGCTGCGTGATCGCCAGCAGCGCCAGCGGGGTGACCGTCCCGATCAGAATCTGGAGAACGATCTGCGAGAAGTAGAGCTTGGTGTGGACCATGAAATCGAGGCTGCGGAAGGATTCATCAGACTCGTAGATGCGGTGAATCAGGTCAACCATCTCCAGCGTGAAGTCGATCACGAAGGTATAGAACAGGTACATCGCGATGGTATCGACGCAGCGCATATCAATCGGCTTGCTGCGCAGGCGGCAGGTCAGCATGTACAGCAGCATGACGACTGCGATTCCAGACACCATGGCGGAGAACAGAAACACCACCGGCATCAGCGGCGTCGACCACCACGGATTCGCTTTCACCGAGCCGAAGATGAATCCCACATAGCCGTGCAGCAGGAATGCCGAAGGGATGCCGATGACGGTGATGATCCAGCCAACCTTATCGTCAATCTGCATGGCGCGCTCGCTCACGTTATACGACCCCAAGGTAAGCGCTTTGTACATCCAGCCTTTCACCCCAGTGCTGGACTGTGCCATCGCCACTATGTCGCGCCGGTACTCCAGCCAGATCTCTACCACCAGCACGCCCAGCAGATACCACAGGTAAACGAAGCCGAACATGGCCATGGCCGATGTGCGATGTGGCGTCAGGTACATCTCGAACGAACGCTCCGGCCGCCCCAGGTGCAACTGCAGAGGCATAGGCGCCACGATCAGAAATGCCAGCGCCGTAAGCAGGGCGAGCCGATAGGTAGGCTTTACCGCGTCAACGCGGAAGACGCGCTCCAGTGATGCCAGGATGAATGCGCCCGCCACCAAACCGGTGATATACGGATACAGCACGATGAGGACGCTCCACTGGAGTTCCACTTCATTGGGATACATGAATCCTTCAACCGGAACGTGCATGGGATCTCCTATCGCACCGAGCCGTCGAGGCCGTAGTAGTCGACCTTGGCTTTGGTCGCCATGTATGGCTTCAAGACTTGTACGCTGTGCGTCTTCAGGAACTCGTGAATGGGATCTTTCGGATTCTTGAAGTCCACCAGTTGTCGCGCGCCGGTCGGGCAGTTCTCGCAGCAGGCGGTGGTCAGACCTTTGGTGATGCGGTGGTAACACAAGCTGCACTTCTCCGCCGTATTCGTGGCCGGATTCAGGAATCGACAGCCGTACGGACATGCCTGGATGCAATACCGGCAGCCCAGGCAATATTTTCCATCCACCAGCACTACACCATCCGGCGTATGGAATGTCGCTCCTACCGGACAAACCTGCGTGCAAGGTGAATCGGCACAGTGGTTGCAAAGCTTGGGGACGAAGAAGTTCTTGCCGCCCGTCTCCTTCAACTCGGGAAAGCCGTGCTTGCCACCGTCGGGGGAATCGACGGTCGGGTTCTCCACCGTCCAATCCTCGATGTGATAGCGCTCGACCCAGGTGCGGTAGTAGCCATCGGGGACGTTGTTCTCCAACTGGCAGGCGCGCACGCAACTGCCGCAGCCGATGCACTCCTCCACGTTGATTAGCATCCCGTACCAGTGCTCGTTGGGGTTGTAGGCCGCCGCCGCATCGAGCGTTCCCGCCAGGATCGACTCCCACGCCGCCGCAGCTGCCGCCGTGAGGACAATGAAGTGCCGTCGCGTCATGCTCATTTCTTCACCTCCGCGGCATCTGCTTCAATTACCGGACTGTGCGGCTTATGACAGGTGTCGCACGCAACCCCGCCGGAGTGGTCTTCCGGAATCACCTGCGGGAAGCTCTTAGGCTTGGCGGCGTTCGCCGTATGGCAGCGCGGACACAATGAAGTCGCCTCCAGCTTGGCCGGGACGACCGAGCCCGGGTCCTCCACATGCTTCTCCTGCGGACCGTGGCACGATTCGCAGTTCACGCCCTTGTGCATGCCTTTGCTCTTCACCTCGACGATGTCGCTGTGGCAGTCGGCACAGGCCTGATGGCCGGCGTAGTTGAGCGGCTTGTCCATCGCTTCCGCAAGGGCCTGTGGGCGATAGTGGCCGTACTTGCCAAAGTCTTTAGGCACCAGCGCAGCCCTGGCGATCAGAAAAGCTAGAAACACCACGACGAACACCGCCGCCAGCCGCAGAAGGTGCCCGGCATCCTTCAGGTCTCTCATAAGCTCGAAAAGTCTCCGTGACTTGGGGTAATACAAAATGAATGACCCCGGGCGCGGTGCGCTCGGTCACAAAGACCTGTGACATGGAACGGAGGAGAAGCACGGTTAGCCGCACGAGGAGGGTTGTGTTGAACTTGCGGGCGGGCGAAACTAGCGCTTGGTAGACAGGATGCCTAGGATCTCCTGCAATCCTTGGCGGACCTTCTTCAGCTTCTCGGTGCGCTTCGCAGGTGGGAACGGCAGTCCGGCCTGCAGCTTCGCGGGCTTGGCTTCGGCTTTGAGTTGGGCGCGTGCGCCGGGGATGGTGAAGCCTTCGTCGTAGAGCAGCTTCTTGATGCGCAGCACGTACTCGACATCCTTCTGCCGGTACATGCGCTGGCCGGTGCTGCCCTTGACCGGCTTGAGCTGCGGGAACTCGGTCTCCCAGAAGCGAAGTACATAGGCAGGAAGAGCGCACAGCTCAGCGACTTCACCGATGCGAAAGTACAGCTTATCGGGAATGACCGGCATTGCCGAGCCGGCTTTCTTCGCAGATTTCTTGCCCGCTTCACTTGTAGCCATCGGCTTGAGTTGGGTTAAGGATACCCTTGTTCGGCGAGCCAGGAAAAGCAGATTGCGCAGAACGGGTGAACTGTATGGTTCCGGGGCAACAACGAGAGTTCCCGGACGCGCAGGCAGCGCCCGGGTTTCTCAGGACGCACCTGTAATAACAACAACACGATTTCCTTTTCGTCTCATGATGAATACACTCCATCAGCAGAAGATGGACGCCAGGCACAATGAGATGCCTAGCCCTGAGCGCCTCATGCCCACTCTGGCCATCCAATCCGATGTAGCACCAGAACCAGAACGTGACATGCCTGATACGGTTCATCTCGGTCCGGCCAACCGCACAGTGACTGCGCTTGCGCTGACGGCGGTCGGCGGATTCGTCGACGCCATCGGTTGGATCACGCTGCTCGAGGTCTTTACCGCCAACATGAGCGGCAACAGCATTCACGTGGGAATGGCGACCGGTGAACTTGATTTCTCAACCATTCGCCGCTTCGGATGCGCAATCGCCACTTACGTTGTCGCGCTCATCCTCACACGGATTGCGCTGGAAATCGGCGCTCGGCTCGGCGTGCGACGGGTCGCATCGCTCACCTTTACGCTGGAAGCGCTGCTGCTGTTGACGTTTCGCTACATCGCTCCTCCGCTGCAAGACGGCCACGTCGCCAACCTCACCTCGCTGAACTACTTGGGCTTGATTGCCCTGCTGGCCTTCGCCATGGGAATGCAGACCGCTACCCTGACCCACCTCGGATCGCTAACCGTCTATACGACTTTCGTCACCGGAACCCTCACCAAGTGCGCCGAATCAGCGGCCAGGGTTGTGTTCTGGATGTATGACACGGTTAAGGGCGGCATGCCTCTGTCCCACACTGTCAGAGGATTACCACAGCAGGCCGATGCAGTGGATGGCGTTTTCCTGCTTGGGGTTTGGATATGCTACGTTGTGGGAGCAGCCACCGGCACGTTCACCAAACACCGATGGGAGCTACGCGCGCTGTATTTTCCGGTTGCGGTGCTGATCTGCCTGGTTGTTCTGGACTTCGCGCGCCCCATTGCCGCCAGGGAAGAACGCCGCCAGGCCGAAGGCAAGGCGCAAGTCAACGCACCTGCGTGAGCCCCGCCCTGCAGCCCATATCCTGCAGCCCAATAATGTCAGGCGGCTTTCTTGTGGACAGGCCGCCAACCTTGCTCAGACTTGCTCTCGCTCCAATCCGAAGCGGCCTGCTTGCGCGGTCTCTCGATTCCCATCAGCGCCAACGATGCGCCCAGCAGCGCCATGTTCTTGCCGAAGTTGATCATCTCGTTCTGCCGCTGCTGCGGATCCTGCTGCTTCCAGAAATCATGCATTAGAGGAGAAACTCCGGCCAGGAAACACGCAATCGCCGCCGCGCCCCACTCTTTTTTCAGGCCCAGCAGCACACTGGTTCCACCGGCAATCAGTGCGATACCGGTGGCTTTCACCGCGAGTTTAGGCGCAGGCACACCCTTTGACGCAGTGTATTGCGCCATGCTCTCTGCCTCTTGCATATGGTGAACACCGGCGTATAGGAAATAACCGCCAAAGATCATGCGGCCCAGCAGGTAGGAAGCTTTCATCAGGAACTCGCAGGCGCAGAAGCGCTAGAGGTAGGATTCAGAGATCAACCGCACGGTGGCCTGCGGAATTCTAACTGTGCTTGAATCGTGAGTACGCCGCTCGGCTTAGGGGGGAGTCGGATCACCGTGAATCGCAGCGGGTTGCTCAAGATCGATTCTGCTGCCGTTTCGAGGCGATTCGAAAAGATAAAGAGCCTTGCCAACCAACTCGCGGCGCGTGACCATCCCGAAATCGGATTTACGGCTGTCGACAGAGATGTCCCGATTGTCACCCAAAACGAAGTAACTGTTTTCGGGAACCGATACAGGGTCGAAATAACGTCCGTACGCGTCGGCGTCGCTGCCTAATAACGCATACGGCTCTTCGATCGGCTGGCCGTTGATGGAAACAACACCTCCGTTGATGGAAACCACGTTGCCCGGCAGGCCAATCAGTCGCTTGACATAGAAAGTTCCGTCGCGCTTCATTATCAGGACGTCTCCCCGGGCTGGGGAATGGTCACTGTAGGCCTGCAGGTCCGCCATGATGTGGCTGTTACGCTCAATGGTGGGCAGCATGCCGCTACTCGGAACCTCGAAGAACATGAATCCGGTCGCCCGAACCAGAACGCCCCATTGCACCGATGCAAAGATGCATGCGCTGACAAAGGGAATTATCAGCAAAATCGAGGCTGCCTTGCGATCGTCTATCCCGCGACGGGCGAAGAAAGCATCGCAGCTCGCAATCGTGTTGTAGGCAAACAGAGCGAACAGCAGCAGCAGGACTCCGAAATAGGTAGAAGCCGCCCTGGTTAGAAACGCAATCGCGCACAGGCCGAGAAACCCGGCGAAGTAGAGCGCTCCGCTGACAACTCGCTTTTGTACAAGCTGGCCCAGGCCGGGGATAACCGTGGAGAGAATCGCTGTTCCGAGGGCATAACCACTTCCGGTCGTGCTTGGCGTTGGGTGCGGATCGCCAATGTCGCCTTGTGTCGGTGTCGCCATGGAACCGCGTGCCAATATTGTAAACTGAAGCTACTCCCAATCCTCTTCCCGTTCTGCCGTCGCACGCGGTTTCAAGCTGAAAGGACATGAGTTTTGAGTACGAGTATTCGCAACATCGCCATCATCGCGCACGTTGACCACGGTAAGACCACGCTGGTCGACGCCATGCTTAGCCAGAGCGGCACCTGGCGCGCCAACGAGGCCCATGCCGAACGCGTGATGGATTCCAACGAGCTGGAACGCGAGCGCGGCATCACCATTCTGGCCAAGAACACAGCCGTCGTCTACCATCCTGGCGGCGATCCCAACGAATTCGTCAAGATCAACATCGTCGATACCCCCGGCCACAGCGACTTCGGTGGCGAAGTTGAGCGGGCATTGAAGATGGTCGACGGTGTGATGCTGCTGGTGGATGCCAGCGAAGGACCACTGCCGCAGACGCGCTACGTGCTGAGCAAGGCGCTGGAAGCCAAGCTGCCGCCGATCCTCGTCATCAACAAGATTGATCGCCCTGATGCGCGCGCGCAGGAAGTGCTCAACGAAGTCTACGACCTGTTCATCGACCTCGACGCAGGCGAAGACCAGCTCGACTTCCCCGTCCTCTATACCAACGCCAAGACAGGCACCGCGACCAGCGACATCGAAAAGCCAGGCGAGAACTTGCGGCCGCTGTTCGAGGCGATTGTCTCGACCATTCCCGAGCCCAAGGGTGATGCCGGCGGTCCGCTACAGATATTGGTCGCCAACTTGGATTACAGCGACTACCTGGGACGCATTGCCATCGCGCGTGTCTTCAATGGCACCATGAAGACCGGCGAGGAAGTCCTCATTGCCAAGCGCGACGGCTCGCTACAGAAAACGAAGATCACCAAGCTGTTTTCATTCGCAGGGCTCAAGCGCACAGATATCGATACGACGGAGTTAGGCGACATCGTGGCTGTCGCCGGCGTCGAGGGCATCAATATCGGCGAGACCATCACCGACGTCGAAAATCCCGCGCCGCTGCCGGTCATCACCATCGACGAGCCCACCATCGCCATGCAGTTCTTGGTGAACACCTCGCCGTTTGCGGGCAAGGAAGGCCAGTACGTCACCTCGCGCAATCTGCGCGAACGCCTTCAGAAAGAGCTGCTGACCAACGTCTCGCTGCGCGTGGAAGACGCCGACAGCACCGACTCCTTCCGCGTGATGGGACGCGGCGAGCTGCAACTGGCCATCCTCATCGAGATGATGCGACGTGAAGGCTACGAACTCGCCGTCGGCAAGCCCGAGATCGTCACCAAGCGCGTTGACGGCAAGCTGATGGAGCCGATTGAGCTTCTGACCATCGACGTGCCTGAATCGTTCGTCGGGGTGGTCATCGAGAAGCTGGGCATGCGCAAGGCGCAGATGGAAAAGATGCACAACCACGGCTACGGTCGCGTGCGTATGGAGTTCAAGGTCCCGAGCCGCGGCCTCATCGGCTTGCGCAGCGACCTGCTCACCGACACCCGCGGCACCATCGTGATGAACTCGCTGTTTGCCGGATACATCGAGTGGCAGGGGGATATCCCACATCGTCCGACAGGAGCGCTGGTCGCCGACCGCCACGGACTCACCACCGCTTACGCCTTGTGGGGATTGCAGGAACGCGGAGAGCTGTTCGTCGGCCCCGGAATAGAAGTCTACGAGGGCATGGTGGTCGGAGAAAACTCGCGCGACAACGATCTCGACGTCAACATCGTGCGCGAGAAGAAGCTGACCAACATGCGTTCCTCAACCGCCGACGAGGCCATTCGCCTGGTGCCCTTCAAGAACCTCAACCTGGAGCAGGCGATCGAATTCATCGCTGACGATGAGCTTTGCGAGGTCACGCCCAAGAGCCTGCGCCTGAGGAAGAAGATCCTGCAGGAGAACCGCCGGCCGCGCAAGAATGCGCAGCCTGCCGGAATAGAAGCGTAACAAAAAGATTTGAACCACGGATTGACACGGATCTTCACGGATTAGATAAGAAGGTCGGATCCGTGTTCATCCATGGAAATCCGTGGTTAGACCTCTTTATTTTTTCGGCGGATACTTCGCGAACAACTTCTCCACAGCGGTGTTCACCTGCTCCACCAGCTTCATCGGCTGGTCGCTGAGTTTCTCAGTCGCGATGCCGCGCCATGCCAGCTTTTTCGCCCCGGCGTCGATCAGGTCAACCACCAGTTGGCCTTTGTGAACGACGGCGGTGTTCGTCGTCCCCGGTGCCATGCCCCACATCAGGAAGCTTTGATCGAAGCTCGGAACCCCATACGGCCCGTAGTAGAAATCGGAGTAGGTGACGGCGAAGTCGGAATCGACCGCTCCATACATCGCAATGTACAGGTCAGGATTCTCCGCGACCTGCGTCAATCCACGCTTGCCTAATTCGTCGTTAATCGCAGCCTTGATGGCCGCCACCAGCACCGGTTTGCCAGTCGCCTGCGGGGTCGGGTCCCAGGCGTAGGTCTTGAACTTCGCGAAATCGACATTCTTGTCGAACTCGACTTTTACTTTCTGCGCCTGTGCGACACTCGCCGCGATAACAATCAGAAAGACGGCGGTCGCAATCGTCTGCGTGATCAGTTTCATGAAGGCTCTCGGGATTGTGAGTAGTGGGAACAGAGTCATTACAACACAGGCACGGAGAACCGGCCGGAGAAGAGTTCAAATTGTCTGTCTTCAGGATCATGGCATCGGCCTGAATGTGGTCGCCCCAAGGGGGCTTAGCCCACTGTTTGGTAGTGGTGCAGTTTGGGTGTCAGACTTCACCCTATAAGCCTCACCCCACCCTGATCTGAAGGACTGCTTGTTTGCGTCTTCTAAAGCTAGCGAAGAAGTCCCCGATACGCTTCATCCATCCATACTTCTGGCGCAGGAGGCCCTGCCCCTTGTCGGCCTCGGTGCCGTCAACGATACGTGCCTGGCCATCGATCCATGCCCCGCGCAGGTTGCCGCGAATGTCGCAGGGCGCGACTCGCACGTGCGCATTGTTGCGAATGCGCTTAACTTTTCCGGCGTCTGGAGCGGAGTAGACATAGAACGTGTCTGGCGCGGTGGGATCAGCCGCAAACCACACCGGCGTGCGCACACCGACTCCCGTCTTGCGAAAGGTTTCCAGGCTGATGTACTTGGCGGAGGCAAACTGTGCGAGAGCGTCGGGCATGCATAGCTCCTATCGTGGCTCGTTCAGCATAGCTCAACCATCTATAATGGCTGAGTTAGCTGCTGGGCCGGACGGTCGCTGCCGGTCTGCGAACGACAGCTTCGGCTGGGCTGCGCAGGCAGGGAGAGGAAAGTCCGAACTCCACAGAGCGGTGTGCCGGATAACGTCCGGGCAGCGGCGTTCAAGCGCCGTGGACGGAAAGTGCCACAGAGAATATACCGCCTCGAGCAATCGGGGTAAGGGTGAAAAGGTGCGGTAAAAGCGCACCGCGTCCCGAGTAATCGGGATGGCAGGGCAAACCCCACACGGAGCAAGACCAAATAGGGGAGGAGCGTCCATCGGGGCGCGCGTGCCGGCTCGGTGCGCCACAACTTCCGGGTAGGTCGCTGGAGCGGCACAGCAATGTGTCGCCTAGAGGAATGACCGTCTCCTGCTCGCAAGAGCGGGAACAGAATTCGGCTTACAGGTCCAGCAGCTAAATCTTCGCGGAGGTCCCTCACTCTGTTCGGGATTTCGGCAGCAGGCTCACGCTCCGCTTACGCCTGCTAAACGCCTCAACTTACAGGTCCACCAGCTAAGAAAATCCGCTATTCGCTCTTGGCTTTTCGCTAAGCAAGACCCTCAGGTACTTCACCTTTTTGCGGACATAGCCGGCGTAGATGAGGTTCAGCTTCCAGCAGAGCGGGCCGAGGAAGATTCCGCCGCGTACTACCTGGCGGTAGAAGAAAGTCCAAGCTGGCTTGAGAATCTCAGCCAGCCGGCTTGCGCTCCACCAGCTATATCCCGTCTCGAAGTAGTGTTGGGCGCTGAGCTTCGCATAATGGTCCATGGTCCCGGCAAATTGCGCGACGTCGCTATAGGCATAGTGCAGCATGTCGTGCTGCAGTTGCCGGACGCTGCCGTCAACAGTGATGGACTCGTGTATAAGGCGCGGTTGAAAGCGGCCCTTAGCTTTGCGTATGAGGCGCAATTGTGCGTCGGGATAGAAGCCGCCGCCACGCACCGGCGAGTCTCCGATAAACAGCACGCGCGGAATGCGGAACCCGGCGATGTCTTCGGGAACTCCTCCCCACATCAGTTCGCGAATCTCGGAGACGAGCGCCGGAGTGAGCACTTCGTCAGCATCAAGGCTGAGGACCCACTCGCCGGTTGCGAGATCGATAGCCTTATTTTTCTGCTCGGCGTAACCGAGCCACTCCTGGTGATAGAAGCGAACGCCGTAGCTCTTCGCGATATCAGGCGTGCGGTCGCTGGAGCCGCTGTCGAGGAAAACGACTTCGTCCGCAATATCCTGGACCGCAGCCAGCACCTTGGCGATGGTCCGCTCTTCATCGCGAGCAATGATAGTCACCGAGAGCGGCAGGCCGCCGGTCTTGGTCGTCGTCGAGATTGAAGAAGCGCTGGCGGATTGGGCCGTGTCGGAGTCCATGCTAGGTGGTTCGGCCGACCAGAGACTTCATGAACGAGCTGATCTCGTGGCGAAAGCGCTCTTTGCGGCGATAGCTGTCACTCTTCACCCAATTCATTTGCAGGCTCATACGCTTGCCTTCAAAGGGCGGAAAGCCGTGCCAGGAATGATCGCAGCGCTTGAAGATGATCATGCTTCCAATTGTCGGCGGCACCTCGGCGACGTAATCCTCGACGTTCTTGGAGCGCAGCAGGCGCAACCGGCCGCCGTTTAGATTCCACTCGGGATTGAGGTAGAGCAAAACGGTGATGAGCTTGTCTTTGGAATCGGTGTGGAGCTGTCCATCTCCCGCATCGGACCAGCCGCGCACGGTGATCATCGTGGGATAAGCGCTCAGGTCGAGGTCAAACTTCGCCGCCACGGCGGCAGCAAATTCTGGCCCTAGCAGTTCGTCTGTCAGTTGCTTGAATGACGGACCGTAGCTGAGGCGCGACAGAGGGTGGCTACCTTTCTTATCGATCTGCGGGAAGTCTTGAACGATGCCGGCTTTGCAATCGTCGCTGAGTACGTCATCGACCAGCAGGTATTCGAAGGGCTCGCGATGCAGTTCAGCGGCAGCGAGTTTGGCGAGATTCAACATGACAATATCCCGGCCCCGTGGAAGCACCGGGCTTGAGCCCGGTGAACTTACGCCTCTTAACTATCCGGCTTTAGCCGCAGTGAAATCAAGGCTCCAGGGCTAAAGCCCGTATCTCCCCTCGCAATTTCGCCGAGCTAAAGCTCGGCGCTTCCACCCTTCCAACCAACGATCCTTCAACCAACCGATACGGCGCATTGGGGCCATCGACGCAAACAACAGTTCATGCTACAGGCACACTGCTTTTCAGATGGAAAACAATGCCCGCTTCGTGCAGACCATCAACCAGCGCACGGAAAACCGCATCGGGTAATATCCGCTTCATGCACTCGGTAGTGCCCAGAGGGCAGATCCGCTTGTGGCAGGGCTGACAGACCAGCTCGCCCTCCGTCGACAGCAGCGTAATATGCGGACTGCCGATCGGCGGGGTTCGGCGATAGCCGGTCGGCCCGTAGATACCGATGAGCACCGGCACCCGCATTGCTCCGGCAATGTGCAAGGGAGCGCTGTCGGGACCGATGGCCACTTGCACTCGTTCGTACAACGCGTACATCTCCGCAATCGGTAGCTTCCCGAAAAGATTGCAGGCCCGACCCGCAAGCTGCGCTGGCGAAAATCCGGCAAGAATCCGATCGCCGACTGTGGCATCGGCGGCCGAGCCATGCACGATCAGGTTAAGGTCGGTCTCTTCCAATATTTGCCGAACCAGAGCGCTCCAATGCTCGAGCGGCCACACCTTGCTTTCCCATTGCGTGGCGGGAGCGATGGCAACAATTGGCGCGTCGTTCGAGAAGGCTCCAGTCAGCAGTTCAGCAACGTGTCCACGTACCGCATCAGTCATGCGAGGCGGCTCGATGGTATGGCGTACCTCGCCGGCTCCGATGCTATGCGCCAGCTCCGCCATGTGCTGTAGATGCGAGACCGTAGGATCGAAGTACTCATCGCGCTCCAGGAAACGCTCGGTATAGAACATGCTGCTGAATTCGCGGCCATGGCGATACCCGATGCGCCGCTTGATTCCGGCTAGATATGGCAACAACGCGGTTTTGAAGAGGCCCTGGGCGTCGATGGCAACGTCATAGCCAACCGCGCGAACCTCGTCCACGAACGCCCGGAACTCACGCGCGACTTGTGGCCAGTTCGCTGGGCTCGCCAGCGCCTTTGACCAACTGCGGCGCGAGCAGCGATGAACGTAATCGAGGGCGGGATGGCCTTCAATCGCTGGTGCCAGCCCTGTGTCGATTGCCCAACCGATCTTGGCGCCAGGGAAGCCTTCACGCAGCATGCTGAGAATGGGCAATGTTTGGATGACATCGCCCAGAGCGCTAAAGCGTACCAGCAGAATCTTATTTGGCTTCGTTGGGTTCAGCTATGCCGTCCTGCAGAGGTGCGAAACCCCTCATTAGATGATAGCTGAACCGTCCAAAAGCCCGTGATTGCGTGGCTCGCGCGGCGCTTCATTCAGTGCTTCCCCGCCGCTACGCTGTTCTTCCCTTGAACATCCGGTAAATCAGCAACAGCAAAATGGCGCCGAAGAAAGACGCGATCCAGCCGGCCGTCTGACCTGTCTGATAGTGGCCTACCGACTGGAGGATCCAGGTAGCAATCACCGAACCTGCCATGCCCAACAGCATGGTGATCCAGAATCCGCCAGGGTCTTTTCCTGGCATGAAGAACTTAGCCAACGCTCCGATAATCAGACCGAAGATCGCGAAGCGAAGAAGTCCGAAGAGTCCCATGGCAACGAGGTAATGCGTCATATCAGCCTCCTGCTGCAGATCGAACTGCGCCAATTATGCGGCGCGTCAGTTGGAAGTGAACGCGAGCAGAAGTCTACATTCAGTGCTCCTCAGGCAAAAGACACAAAGGTGCTGTCGAAATGCACAGAGGTCGAGCCTTCACACAGGAAAATGAGGGAGAAGATCAAAGGGGAACAGACAGAAGATCTATCGCGAGATCCACACCGCCTCAAGGGCCGAGTTGTTCGCGCCACGCGCCCGACTACGTCGCGGAGGTGTGAGCTTCGCGTTTTCAGTCGCAGCGTGAACTTCCAAATCTTTAGACGTCAGGGTGTGCGTGCCAACCAGCCTCAGCTCGGCTGTGGCGCGGGTAGCTAAAGGAAGCCAGACGCCATCGGCGCGACCGTAGTCGATTACTACCTCAAGATCCTTGATCCACCACGACGGACTTTTTGCCGGTTCGCCTTCAGCTCTTACCACCAGGAAGCTTTGAGCGTCGACCCAAGCTTTGCCGCGTAGCAGCTCGACTGCTTCGCGTTTCGGCGTTAACTGAAGAACATAGGTCGGCCGGCCATTGAGTACCTCTTGTCCGAGCAGAGCGAAGTCATAGTTATCGGTACAGAAATCGTAGTCGACCGAACCCTTCGCCATGTTGGCTTCGTGTTCAAGCACGCGTTGCACAATCTTCTCGCCTCGCTCGCTGCCTTCCGCTTTACGAATCGAGAACTCTTTGCGCGACGGCGGTACGTAGTCGACTTCCGCCAGAACCTGCGACGTTGCAACATTGGGATCAGCACCAGTCAGGCGATACTCTCGAAGCAGACTGTAGCTGGGGCGGTTCTGCTCGGCCTTCTCGGCCGTGTGCATTCGGCTAACGATTTCAGGAAGGCTCAGCGACCTCGCGGTTTGCGCCGCGGCGGGCAACGTGAGTGACGCCACCAGCCAGAGCACAAATGATTTTCCGCAATGTTTCCGCATGAACGGTCCCCCGAATCTCGGCCAGCTCCAACGTGTACAAGGTTAGAAGCGAGGCCGGTCCGGGGCGATGCCTTAAAGCCGTCATCCGGTTCATGACAGGAATGCTGCTGGATTGCGCGAGCATCGCTCCTGCTCAGAGAATTCGCAGCAGTGCGTTAGCTTTGTGCAACCTCGTGATAGACCCGAAGCATCCGGCTGACGCTCTCGTCCCATGAGAACTTCTGCGCCTGCTCGATGCCGCGGCTCTTCAGCTTCTCGCGCAGGCCCTGATCGAGCAGCACGCGGTAAAGAGCACGCTGAATGTCGAAGACGTTCTCCGGGTTCACCATGACGGCGGCATTGCCGACCACCTCGGGAATGGACGATGTGTTGCTGGTCACGACAGGCGTGCCGTGGGCCATGGCTTCAAGAGGCGGTAGTCCGAAGCCTTCATAGAGAGAAGGAAACACAAAGATCTTTGCCTGGTCGTAGAAGATGCGCAAAACCTCGATGGGTACGAATCCCAAAAAGCGAACGTCGTTTTGCATGTGGCTTTTTATCACGGTGCGCCGCAGGTCGGGGTGACGCGAGACTTCGTCTCCGATGATGATCAAACGCAGATCGGTGAAACGGCCCTCTTCCAGCAATTGGTTCTTCAGTAGCGAAAAGGCCTCGATGATGCGCACCACATTTTTGTGCGGGCTGATCCGCCCCGCGTAGAGCAGGAACGGATAGTTCACCTGGTACCGCTGCGCGATGAATACGCGGTCGGCAGCGGTGGCGTGCCCCAGCTTAAAGCGCTCATCGATCGCGTTGTAGATGACTTCGATCTTTTCGCCCGGAACCTTGAAATAGCTCTCGGTATCTTTCTTCGAGAAGTGGCTGACGGCAAGAATCCTTGCTGCCTTGAGCAACACTTGCTTGGTCAGGACGAAGTGCACTGTCCGCTTCAAATCAGAGCTGGTGCTGTGCCGGTACATGTGATCGAGCAGGTCGTGCACCGTTACGACGTATGGACAAGGGATGGCCTGCGGCTTCCAGAACAGATGTGGAACGTGCAGCAGATCGCAACCGTTGATCTTCAGAATGCGATGCAACTCGAGATAGCTTGCCAGCGAAAACTCATTGGGATGAGTGGGGATGGTGGTGAAATTCGATGGCAGGTCTTCAATGCCGCTCAGCTTGCCCGGAATTCCTAACAGGAAATACTCGTTGTCGTGATCCAGGCGGGCAAGCGTTCTTATGGCATTGCGGGTGTAGGTTCCGAGGCCAAACTCGCTGATGCGGCGGATATCAATCGCAATGCGCACAGCACAGTGTAAACCGGGAGCACGGTTGAAGCCGCGTCCCGGCTCGAATCCGCCACAACCGCAGGTGGCTGCTGATTGAGAAAATCGAAAGTGGCGGGAGGAGGTTGCCGGCCAGAGATGAAACCGTCAAGGATTGCCTTAACTCTTGCCGCGAAATAAAAAGACCAGCTCGATGACCAGGATGATCACTACCATGACTTCCAGCACGAAGCCGCGGCTCTGGTGAAACTCGTCAATCAGAAAGTGGTAGAGGTCTCCTGCTGTTTTCAGCTTCTCGTTGACCAGGTTCTTGTAATCCGGCACGCCAACCTTGTTGGCTGCCAGCCGGTAGAGCCGCGCCGCGAACATGTCACTGACGAACTTGATCGCCGTGTCGGCGCGTTCTACGAGCTCGGTAACCTCGACGGTCACGCTGTTAAGGCGAGAAGCTTCGCGCCCCATGCGCCAGCGGGCAACGAAGTTGGCACGCCGCTTTAGCGAAGCGTAGACGCTGGCCAGCTCGCGATCGAGCAGCTCGTCATAATGGCGGAACTCCAGCAATTGCGAGTTGGCGTACTCCAGAATCTGAATGGAGGCGTCAGCTCCCGATGGCGTGTCATAGACCAGGGCGGCGTTCCAGCCGACGACTACCAGATCATTGGGGTAATACGACAAGCTTGACTGCAGGGTGTCGGCCCGCTCACTTCGCGCAAGCTCACTAGTCTCGCCACGCAGGATGCGCGCGATCGGATCCCCGTGGCGAGACAGCAAATCGGCGCCGGAAGGTTTGCCCTCGATTTCATCCAAGATAAAAACGTAATAGTCTTCGCTGATCCACTGGTCGTAAGGACGAATGATGACGGAGGAGATGCGCTGCAGCCGCTCGCGCACCACCTCTTGCGCCTTACGCTCCAGCTCAGGACTGGGAACGAAACGTGCAGCCAGCGCAACCAGCGACTCCCAATTGCCTTCGAACGGAAGCTCGAAGCCCACACTCACCACACCATAGTCGTAATATTTGACCTCTACGCCGAGTGTCTCACCGGAAGGAAGCGATATTGAATCACTGCGGCCAATGACGGGAGGCTTTTCGAAGCGGACGTATTCCGGAGTGGCGTGCTTGAAGCTGGGCGCGGCGCGCCGTCCTCCCAACATTTCGCGCAGCTCTTCCAGGCGAATCTCTTCGCACACATCGTGCAACAGCATTGCCCTGAGGGAGCCTTTGAGAGTTTCGGACACGGAGAAATTGTACGGGAAGGGAGGAAGACAGGCCGCAGAGAGAATTCGTCCGATTCATCGCTCCGCGTCAGCGTACGGCTTGCTCGTCCGAAGAGCCGCGTCAGGGCACGACATTCTTGGTTCGGGGAATCGCGTCAGGGCACCCGACGCGAACTCTTTGCGCTAACTTTCACGCGCTAGCCTTCAATCTGTCCGCATACTTCTTGCGGATCTTTTGCGCTTTGGGTGCCACCACGAACATGCAGTACGGTTGCGTCGGATTGTTCTCCAGGTAGTTCTGGTGATAATCCTCGGCAACATAGAAGGTTGAAGCTGGTTCAACAGCAGTCACGATGGGATCGGCATAGACCTTTTCGCGCGTGAGTTCGGCGATCACTTTCTCGGCGACTTCCTTCTGGTGTTCGTTGGTATAGAAAATCACCGACCGATACTGCGTGCCCACGTCGTTGCCCTGGCGGTTCAACGTGGTCGGGTCGTGCAGGGTAAAGAACATTTCCAGCAGATCGTGATAGGTAAGCTTCTCCGGATCGAATACGATCTCCGCAACTTCAACGTGGCCGGTATTGCCGCTGCAAACCTGCTGATAGGTAGGGTTGGCGACGCGTCCGCCCATGTAACCTGAGCGCACGGACTCTACACCTTCAATCTGCTTAAGGGCGGCTTCGACGCACCAGAAGCATCCGCCGCCAAGTATCGCTGTCTCTTTCTCCATGCTCATATGGATGCACCCATCTGGGATTGTATTCAGCGAAGCTCCCCATCGGCGATAATTAGCCGCATACATGTTCAGGCATGCATTGGCGAGCGCTTCCCGCTGGGGAGCCATTCTGGTGATTTTGTTCGCGGCCGTAACTTGGGCCCCGGCACAGAATCCGCTGACCCAGCTCGTTACCGGCAAGCCCAAGCCGGCACAGAGCACGCCAGCCGCAGCCACAACTCCGGCTCCTGCTCCGGCTACACAACCCGCCGCGGAAGCTCCAGCGCCTCAGGTCATTCCGCTGCCGGAAGTGGCGGTGCAACTGGAGCAGCTTACGCAGACGCTGACCGATGTCTCGTCCAGTCTTCCCGCTGACGATCAACTGCAGGCCGTCAGCGACGCCATCAGTCAATACGGGGCAGCGGTGGACGCCAAGCGCAAAGAAGCCGACGCCTTGATCGCCACCTCGCCCGCCGCGCTGGAATTGCGCGAACAGGAAACCTACTGGCGAGCGTTTCAGGCCTCGAGCGCAGTGTGGCGCAAACAGCTACTAGCTTGGGGCAATGCCGAACAGGCCGCCATTGACCAACTGAACCGGCTTGAACCGAAGTGGTCCGCGACGCTGGATGCTTACAAGGGAGACCATGAGCTGGAGACGCTGATCCTGTTGATTCGTGGAAACCTGGACAATCTGCGCAAGCTGCGCAGCAAGGCGACCCAGCAGCTTCAGTCCACCGTAAACCTGCAGATTGCGCTCGGCACACAGGAGCAAGCGGCGGCCGAGGCGATGGCGAAGCTAACCGACGCGCAGCAGGCTTTGGCGGAACGGCTATTCGAGCGCGACAGCCTTCCTTTCTGGCAGCTCGGTGCGCGGCGGCAGCAGGGCGAGAACAAAGTCCTCTACGCCTCGGCGCATAGCCGTTGGATTTCCATCGCCGCTTTCCTCCGCGAAAGCCCGGGAGCAGTCGCCTTCCTCCTCGTGTTCTTGTGTGCTTCGCTGCTGTTGACGTATCGCGTGAATCGCGCCGTCAGCAAAAGCCATCTTGAGCAAGCGCTTCCTGACGCCGCCGCCTTGTTGATCCATCGCTGGGTAGCATTGGGACTGCTCGCACCTCTGTTGACGTCTTACTTGTTCGCGCCTTCGGCTCCTTTCTCTCTGATTGGGCTCACGGTGCTTTTCTCCTTCTTTCCCATCCTGCGATTGCTTGCGCCGATGTTGCGTCCGTCGTATCGAAAGGCGCTTTCCGGGCTCGCCGGATACTATGCCGTGCTGATCCTGATCGGCTGGCTGTCGCTCCCTGCCGTGCTCAAGCGGGAACTCGGATTCGCCATCGCCCTGACGGTGTTCGTTAGCCTGGCATACCTGCTGCGACCCAGCAGGAGCGTTGAAGTCCAACACCATTCCGTGCTGGTTTTGGGCTCTCGGCTGGCTACGCTGGCACTCGGGGTCTCGCTGGTTTCCAACCTGCTCGGTTACGTGCGATTGGCCCAGTACGTAGGCGTGGCGTGCTTATACAGCTCGTTCGTGGCCATCAGCATGTATACCGGCACGCGAGTCTACACCATCTTGCTGGAAGCTGCGCTCGATCTTCCGCAGGCCGAGCGCCTGGCGGCTGCCCGGCTTCACCGCGATGGCCTGCGCCGCTGGGGGCCTCGCATCCTCGCCACCGCCGCTGTCGTGATCTGGCTCTTCACTACGCTCGACCTGCTGCAGATGCTGGAACCGGTGGTAAATGTAATCACCGCAGCTCTCGACTTTCGCATCGCCGGCAGCGCCAGCGAGGCCACGCTGGGCAGCGTACTGGGATTCTTCCTGATGCTGGCGGTCGGCTACCTCATCGCCAGCGCCATCCGGTTTTTGTTGCGCGAAGAGCTGTTGAACCGGCTACGCATGGGACGCGGCCTGCCCGATCTGATCGCGTCGACTGTGTACTACCTTCTGCTGCTGTTCGTCTTCCTGGTCGCCGTCAATGCCGGCGGAGTGGAGCTGAACAAATTTACTCTGCTGACCGGCGCCTTGGGCGTGGGCTTCGGTTTCGGCATGCAGAACATCATCAACAACTTCGTTTCGGGCCTGATTCTGCAATTTGAGCGTCCCATCCATATCAATGATGTGCTCGAAGTGGAAGGCTATACGGGTAAGGTCACGCGCATCGGAGTGCGCTCCAGCACATTGCAAACCGCGCAGGGGGCTGAGGTCATCATTCCTAATGCGAACTTCATCTCCGGCAAGGTGGTGAATTGGACGCTTTCGGAATCGAAGCGGCGCGCTGAGCTTGCCGTCGGTGTCGCCTATGGCTCGGATCCCAAGGTTGTGCTGACCTATCTGCTTGACGCCGCCAACAAACACGAGAGCGTACTCACCGAACCGCAGCCGATGGCGTACTTCGTTGGCTTCGGCGACAGCGCCCTCAACTTCGAACTGCACTTCTGGGTAATGCAGGACAGCAACTGGATCCGCGTCCGTAGTGAGATCGCGATGCAAGTGATGAAAGGTCTTGAAGAGGCCGGGATTGAGATTCCATTCCCGCAGCGCGATCTGCATTTGCGCTCGGTTCCGGATGGGACGGCCAATGCGGAGCTTAGCGAGTCGCTGTTCGGCAATAACGGCAACGAGGAGCGGCAAAGACAGCCGCAGAAGAAGAAGACGGTGGCGACGGATGGGGACTGAGGTTTTCAGTTTGAAATACTTCGCGTCAGGGCACGACCTTGGTCGTGCCGATAGAGTCTTTTTACCGACTCCGAGCCCCTTCAGGGGCGACACAAGCTTTAGGTCCCTCGCGGACTAAAGTCCACTCGAGACGACAAATTCTAAAGAGAGGAGCTGTCGGCACGACCAAGGTCATGCCCTGACGCGAGTCCTTCCCAATAGCAGCCGTTCGCTGCGCCCCCTCACTCTCCCACCAGAAACTTGTACTGCGCGGCGTTCAACGGTACTATCGAAAGCCTTCCCTGACGCACGAGCGGCGAATCGGCAAAGAGCTTGTGAGCCTTGATCTCGGCGAGCGAAACCGGCTTCGCGAGTGGTTTGCCAGACTTGATCTTCACCTGCGGCTTGGCTGGTTCAGGGACGTCCACCGAAACTACCGTTGCGGTGCCTACGGCGGATTTCTGGTTGCCGGTCTCGTAGATGATGAGCCGGTCGCCCGGCTTCATCTCGCGCAGATGTTTCACGGCAGCCGGGTTGGATACGCCATCCCACACTGTCATACCTTCGCGCTGCAGGTCGGCTAAGGAGTATTCGGTCGGCTCGGTCTTCAGTAGATAGTCGGACACGGTGGTTTTCCTCTTCGGTGTCAGATGTCAACCAATATAGCAATCTGGCCGCCGAGGCTGGCAGCCCGGAGCAGAGAAGGTGGGGCTCAGGTATAATCAAAAGGTAAATTCAAGAGATCTTGGGGCTGCTTGTTGACCGTTCCACGGCCAAGGGCCGTTCGGGACCGCTCCCGCCAGAACTCGTAATTCGGAGCCCTATCCATGGCACAAGTTTGTGAAGTTTGCGGCAAGAAGCCGCTCGCCGGAAATAAAGTCAGCCACGCCCACAACATCACCAAGCGGCGCTGGAATGTGAACCTTCGTCCCGTCCGCGCGAAAACTGCGCACGGCAACAAGCGCATGCGCGTCTGCACCAGTTGTCTGCGCAGCGGCAAAGTGGTCAAGGCGTAAGCCGGCGATCCTCTGCGTTGCTTTGCAAGCCGACGATCATCGCAACTGAAAATTAACGTTGATAGTGGTGGAAACTTCGACTGGTTTGCCATCCTTGATGTAAGGTTTGTAGCGCCATTGTTGCACCGCCGTGATCGCCGCCTGGGCGAGACCGTCCGAAGGACTATGGACAACCTTCAGCGCCTTGATGGCACCATCCTTGCCGATGATAGCCTCCAAAACCACTGTGCCCTGAATCCTGGCCAACCGATCCCATTCCGGATACCCTGGCGCAACTTTGTGTAGCAGCACGCCCCTAGAAGCTGCCGAGTCAACAGGAACCGGGGCCGGCCCAGTTCCGGTATTAGCGGCACCGCCGCCCTCCGGAGCTGCTGCGCTGGTTTTCGCACCCGGTGCCGAGTCGCCAGCTACGGCGCTGACCGGAGTGTCGCTCGCCTTGTCGCTAACCGC
Source organism: uncultured Acidobacteriaceae bacterium (assembly GCA_963846795.1). Lineage (GTDB taxonomy): Bacteria > Acidobacteriota > Terriglobia > Terriglobales > Acidobacteriaceae > CAVVDY01. The sequence continues at coordinate 619,988 of CAWJXJ010000002.1, read as the reverse complement.
AAAGTCGTAGGGCAGCTTGGTCGACACGCGCACCGGATGACCATCGTGAATGTAAGGCTGGAACTGCCAGTGTTTCATCGCATCCACAGCCGCCGACACCAGAACGGGATCGCCGCTGATGGGCTCGGCCGTTACGACGTTGCCAGCTTCGTCAATCACTAGGTGCACCCAAACCTGACCCCGCAACTGCTCGCGTTGCGCATCCAAGGGATAGACAGGCCGCTTGAACTTCGTGATGACCAGATGCGTCGAATCGACCGTCTTGGACGGCTGGTGTTTGGTGGGCGGCGGCTGTTGGCTGCCGAGATTCGATTCCGTACTTCCCGATGAGGGCTGCGACTGCTTCGTGGCGTCAGATTGTGCGAGAAGAGCACTTGAAAGGAGCAATATCAGTACAGCAATGCTCGCTTGACGCATAGTGGCCAATTGTATTCGCACTATCTCAAAAAATTCATCGAATTTCTGAGCGGGAGTTCGCGGAACTGGCCCAGCGGAGATTTGCGCTGGTCGGTCGCGTTATAGAATGTGCGTCGACATCATAGATGCGGAATACGATCTCAAGGCGGAGATTTGTTGCTCTCGCGAGCAGCGCGCTGGTGTTGCCGCGACAGCTCTTCGCTACAGACAAGCCGCCAAAAGTCCCTCCCATGCTTGACCACATACTTCTCGGTTGTAGCGACCTCGATAAGGGCATGGCTTTCGTCGAGCAGCATACGGGTGTCCGACCGGCGGTTGGAGGCGTTCACCCCGGGCGCGGCACTCGCAATGCGCTACTTTCTCTCGGCGAGATGCATTATCTCGAAGTAATTGCTCCCGACCCAGCGCAGGCGAGCCTGACCGCCAAGCCACCTTCGATGCTCTACACCCTGCGTCATCTGGACGCGCCGCGCATTGTTACCTGGGCCGCGCACACCAACGATATGAATGCGGTAGCCGAACGGTTGCGCAAGGCGAGCATTGGATTCGAAGGCCCCACACCAGGCTCGCGTAAGCGGCCTGATGGCCGAGTACTTGAACTGGCAAACCCTCAACCTGAACAACGACCACAACGGCCTACTGCCCTTCTTTATTCAATGGGGAGCCGGTTCAGTTCACCCCTCAGTCGATGCCCCGGCTGGTTGCAGGCTGGAAAGGTTCGAGGTTGGCAGTATGAATAATTCAGAACTGGCTGCTACGTTTCGAAAGCTCGGCATTGAAGTGGACGTGGAAAAAACTGAGCAGCCTCGTATCATTGCGCTGATTATCGGTCCGCGTGGCAAGCTCGATTTACGTTAGTGAAGCGATTTCCGTCTCCACGGTACCAGGCGCGGGCTGCACCATCTTTCCGCTGAGCGCCTGCTCGAAAAAGCGATCGACGGCGTCGAGAATCTCCGTCTCCGCCTTCGCCTCATAGACCGACTTGCGCAAATGCGCGCCGTGAGCCACGCCGTGCGTGAACCACGAAGCGAACTGCTTCATCTTACCGGCAGCTCCGGGCATACGCTCCTCGACCAGCATCGCAAAGTACGTGCGAATCATCTCGTAGCGGTCGGCTTCGCTCGGCAGGTCGTAGCGGCCAGTCAGCGTGTACTGCTCGATCTGGCGGAAGATCCAGGGATTCGACGCCGCCGTGCGGCCGATCATCACGGCATCGCAACCAGTCTGCGCCACCATAGCTGCGGCATCTTCCGGCGAGCGGACATCACCGTTACCGATCACCGGAATCGACACCGCATCTTTCAGCGCGGCAATCCACTCCCAGCGTGCCTGCCCGCTATAGCCTTGCTCACGCGTGCGGGCGTGGAGAGCAACAGCGGCGAGTCCACACTCCTGCGCCAGTTTCGCAAGCTGTACATGGACGACTTCCTTGTCGTTCCATCCGGCGCGAAACTTCACGGTAAACGGTACCTTCACCGCGGCCCGCACCGATTCGAAGATCGCCTTAATGAGCGCCAGGTCGCGCAGCAGGCCCGAGCCCCCATTGCACTTCACGACTTTCTTCGCCGGGCAGCCCAGATTCAGGTCGACCAGGTCAAAGCCGAGGTCTTCGACTACGCGCGCCGCGTCGGCCAAGGTGGCTGGGTCGCTGCCAAAGAGCTGCGCCGAGATAGGGTGCTCGTTCCCGTAGAACGTCAGATACTGCTTGGCTTTCTTGTCTTTGTGGCGGACGATGCCATCGGCAGAGGTGAACTCGGTCATCATCAGGCCGCAGCCGCCCAGGTTGCGGATAAAGCGGCGGAACACCGTGTCCGTGACCCCAGCCATAGGAGCCAGCACGGTAGCAGGACGAATTTCGACTCCACCGAGAGAGACGCTAGCGGGCACACGAGCGTCGGCCGGTGCGACGCGCTCGGCTGGATTGTCGAAAAACTTGTGCATCTAGTACTCCTATATTCAGATTCGGCCTTCATGTCGTGTTGGCCCTCCTGGTCGATCAAATCTTGTCGAGTTATTTGATGCACTCGCCGGCGCAACTCGGAATCTCTCGGGCTGCCAAGATTTCCCGTCGCCGATAGTTTTCCTTCGTGTCTTCTTCCAAAAGCAGGACGCCAATCCGCCCATTCCGTTCGGCGCGTAAAGAGTCACCCTCTCGTGGCCAGATTAATTCCCAGCACTGGATTTTAAGGCCATGTATTTGTAGATGGGACATCAGTTGCTTACGAACGTCCTGAGCCGTTCGAATATAGGCCTGCCCCTATCCGAGCACCTTATTTTCCTGGGCCGCCGCCACTTCCGGACCAGATAGATGTCGCTCAGCTTTCCAGCTCTATCTCTCGCCAGGACGGTCGGCAGCCGAGCTTCTGGACGGCCACCGGGCCTCAAAAAAGATCTTAGGCAACAGGAGCTTACGTGCGAGTAAATCTGCGACCGCATTCTTACCTCCTTGATTCCATCCGCTCGTAACTACAGCTTCCGTTTGAATATCACGCAAAACCTCTTCCTCAAAATTAGATGGTCAGCCCACGTTACAAATCTCTCTGCATGGAGCCGCGCCTGATCTGCTTTGCCGAATCTCTCGTCGGGTATGCAATAGCCGTTTTCTGTTGCAAAATGTCCAGCTCAAATGCTTGAGCCGCCGTCTTGTTTGCGAGCCGAGCCTGGGCGCAGACTGTTCCAGCTCGGCAGGGCGTTTTCGTGAGCTTCTGCTCTCAATCTTCTTCCTGCCAGCGCGGTTAAGATAGCATCATTTAGCGCGATAGCGGTATGGACTGCGAGCAGTGCGACCGCCGCATGATAGGCTGGCAAATCATCGGACAACTGTTTCATCCCTTGGAAGCAACAATTCGCTCTCTGAGGTACACCTCGGTTCGAATCGGATCCAGATTTTCCATGCGTACAGTCGGCTCCAATCTGATGCATAGTACGATTTTAACCGGATCTTGCCCACGGCTGTCCGGCTGACGTTAGCGCGGTCTCGAACGGTGCGTGGCAATAGCGAATTCCAGGTCGGAACATCCAAGAAAACTCGCGTGCAAATGGAATTTGACCCCCGAACTCGCAGTCATGCCTACCATTTTGGGCAGGGCGTAATATCGAACGAGGAATGATCGACACCACCATCTCGCACTACCGCATTGTGGAGTTGCTTGGCGGTGGAGGCATGGGCCTCGTCTATAAGGCTGAAGACCTTGAACTGGGACGCTTCGTCGCTCTCAAATTCCTTCCCGATGAATTGCTGCAGGAATCGCGCTCGCTGGAGCGCTTTCGCCTCGAAGCTCGAGCTGCCTCAGCCCTGAATCATCCCAACATCTGCACCATCTACGAGATCGGCGAAGACAATGGCCGCCCCTTCATCGCCATGGAGTTCCTGGAGGGCGTCAGTCTCAATCACCTCATCAACAAACAGCCATTGCAGGTGGACCGCATTATCGCCATCGCCTTGGATGTCGTCGAGGGGCTGGACGCAGCGCATGGCGGGGGCATTGTTCATCGCGACATCAAGCCCGCGAACATCTTTGTGACCAAGCGCGGCCTCGCCAAGATACTCGACTTCGGACTGGCGAAGGTCATGCCCAAGCACCCTCTGTTTGCAGACAACGCGACCATCGGATCCGGCGAAGCGGTAAACCGCCTTACTGACCCCGGCAGACTACTGGGCACGGTGGCTTATATGTCGCCCGAGCAGGCACGCGGCTATGAACTCGATTCCCGTAGCGATTTGTTTTCGTTTGGCGTCGTGCTCTACGAAATGTCGACCGGAGTGCTGCCATTCCGTGGCTCATCTGCCGATGTATTTGATTCTCTCTTCCGTCGCATGCAGGTACCAGCGCTGCGTTTGAACCCGGATTTACCGTTAGCGATGGAAGACATCATTAATAAGTGCCTGGAAAAAGACCGCGACCTGCGCTACCAGCATGCCGCCGATTTGCGTAGCGACTTGCGGCGCATGAAGCGCACCACCGAATCGCAGCAGTCGATGATTCTTCCTGCCGAGGCCGAGGAAGCCGAGCGCGCCAGCGAAGAGCGGGCGTTGCGATATTCGTTACCATCCGACCAGACAATTTCGATCAACCAGCCTAAGCCTGCTCGCAAGCTGCCGTGGAAGGCTTTAACAGCGCTGTTTGCCGTTCTCGTCGTGATCGCCGTTGGCCTCTGGTACTGGGTCGGTCACCGCACCAAGCACTTTCAAGGAAAAGACACTGTAGTGCTGGCCGACTTTACCAACACCACCGGCGAGAGCGTGTTCGATTCGACACTGAAGCAGGCGCTTGCCATTCAGTTGGAGCAGTCACCGTATCTCAATGTGCTTTCGGAACAGAGGGTGCGCTCGACGCTCAACATGATGGATCGCCCCCCCGACACGCGCATGACCAACGAAGTGGCGCGCGAGGTCTGTATGCGCACCAACAGCAAGGCGCTGATGACCGGTTCCATCGATAGCGTAGGGTCCCACTATCTTATCGGGCTTCGAGCCATCGATTGCCAAACCGGTGACACGCTCGCCAGCGCCAAGGCCGAAGCCGCCAATCAGGATTCCGTGCTCAAGAATTTGGGGGAGGCGGGAGACGATCTGCGCGAGAAGTTGGGCGAATCGCTGATCTCGGTTCAGGGACACAGCAAGCCGCTGGATCAGGCTACGACCACCTCACTCGAGGCCTTGCAGGCATTTACGCAAGGGCGCCAAATGCAGTGGAGCAAGGGAGACGCGGCTTCGGTATCTTTCCACAAGCGCGCGATCGAATTGGACCCGAACTTCGCGCGTGCTTACTCCGCTTTGGGGATGGCCTATTACAACCTTGGGGAGTCCACTCCGTCGATCGAGAACTTTACTAAGGCTTACGATCTGCGCGATCGAGTCAGTGAGCGCGAGCGCTTCTATATCGAAGCCAGCTATTACAGCTTTGTGACCGGTGAGTTGCCGAAGGCGGATGACGTTTATAGACAGTGGATCGCCGCTTATCCTGACGACTTCATGCCTTACGCGAACCTGCCGATGAATCAGGTTTCGTTGGCTGAATATGACAAGGCTCTCGAGAGCGCCCGGCAGGCTGCGCACCTGGCCCCCGAGTCGGCAACCGGCGACCAACAGATGATGGCAGCCTATGTCTCACTCGGTCGCTTGGATGAAGCAAAAGCCATCTACGAACAGGCGGTAACGAAATTTCCTGAGGTTCAATTCTTACACGAAGAGCGTTACCAGATTGCCTTCTTACAGCATGATGACGCTGTTATGCAGCAACAGGTTGAGTGGGCAAAAGGCAGACGCGCGCCTCTGATGATGCTGGCGGCGCAGTACAGCACTGAGGCCTATCTGGGGCGGCTGGAGGCGGGACGCAAACTGGTCACCATGGCGGAGCAGCAAGCGACCTCGGTCGATAACAACGACCAGGCTGCCCTGATGAAGGCGGTTTTCGCGGCATATGAGGCCGAGCTCGGAAACCTCGAGGCGGCACAATTTCAGGCAACTCAGGCCTCGCACATGAGCAATGCTAGCGATCCTACCGTGGTGGCCGCGCTCGCCCTCGCCCGCTCGGGCGATGGCGCAGAGGCGCAGCGGATTGCCGACAAACTGAACCAACGATTCCCCGTGAACACCATCATTCAGGGGTATTGGCTGCCGACAATTCGCGCGGCTATCGCGCTGCAACGCAACAACCCGCAGCAGGCGATTTCGGAGCTCGAGGCGGCGCACCAGTACGAGCTGGGAAACCAGGGTTTCCTGTACATGGTGCCGGTTTACATTCGCGGAATAGCTTACCTGCAGGCACACCAGGGTGAGCAAGCGGCCGCGGAATTCAATAAATTCATGAAATATCCGGGAATCGCAAAGAACATGCCCCACGCCTCCCTCGCCATCCTACAGATCGCTCGCGCCCAGGCGATGACCGGCGATACCAAGGCCGCTCGCAAGAGCTATCAGGACTTTCTCGCCCTGTGGAACAACGCCGATGCTGATGTCCCTGTCCTGAAGCAAGCCCGCGCCGAATACTCCAAGCTGCACTGAAGGTGGCCCGCATAAGAAGTTTCAAAACTGCTTTGTTACTCAATCAGTTAACGCCGACGACTTCGAGAAGTCGCGCGAGTAGTAACGAACGGGCTTATTCCGCGCGATAGATGGCGTACTGGTGGGTTCTGTGTATTTCCCGCAGCCCAGGGCCGCGACTTGAATAAATGTTCGTGTACCAGATTGTGGTAGATGACGTAGACCTCGCGCGGATGGGACACAACGCTCAATCGCAGCTTTTCTAAAACCGCTTGCATGGCGTAATCGGGAAAGGGATTGAACAGATAAAGCACAAACGGCTCTTGCGGAAATTGAAATTGCCGGGCATCGCTGCAATATGCTTCGATGTTGAAGCACCTCTGCTGCTCCGAACGATACCCGGCGATGTTCTGCTTTGCGATCTCATGTAATTCGTCGAGTAGTTCAACTCCGATAATCCGCCGGAAGGGATAGTCCGATGCCATCAACAGCGTGCGCCCTTTGCCGGAGCCGAGGTCGATAAACGTGAATTCTTCGGGAGAAACCGGCAGAGCGCCCAGAATCTCATGAAACAGCTGAGGCTCCGAAGCCTGATATTGCGCTCCGGAAACAAGCTCTCGAATCCGAGTGCGGAACGACACCGTCGCCCAGGTGGTGTCCACATTATGGTCGAAGTCATAATCGGTATCGCCGTATCGGGAGCGGCGCCGCTGCGGCGTGAGGTCAAGCAGAAACTCAACAATAACGCCACGGTAGTAGCCAAGGGCGCCCAGGATGCCGCGGTGGTGGACCACGTCGGCAATCCAGTCGCGAGACTTGTTTCGAGGGTCGGACTGAGGCATACGGACGCGGCGGCCGGTGCTCCCGGCGCCGCATCCTTTCAGATTAATTCAAGTCGAACAGAAGAAACTCGGCCGGGGCGTCGGAGGTGTTGACAATCCGCAAACGCGATTCTTCACTCACCGCAGCTCCATCGCCCTTGGTGAGCTTCGCCCCGTTCACATCGAGTTCGCCGCTGATGACTTGCAGCCACGCGTGTCGTCCGGGCGCGAACTCGTGTTCCAGCGATTTGCCGTTGTCGAGAACCGACGCATACACGCTTGCATCCTGGTTGATCTTGGTCGAGCCGTCCTGTCCATCATGCGAGCCAATCAGGCGAAGTTGATTAAGCTTCTCTTCGCGCGCAAACGTGCGGTCCTCGTAGCTGGCCGGCAGTCCGTTCGCTTCGGGCATGATCCAGATCTGAAGCAGGTGTACCGGAGCCGCAGAATTGTTGTACTCGCTATGCACGACGCCGGTGCCGGCGGACATGCGCTGCACGTCGTTCGGCTTGATGGTAGCTTCCCGTCCGGTACTGTCGCGATGGCTCAATTCACCTTGAACGATGTAGGTGATGATCTCCATGTCCTGGTGCGGATGCGAGCCGAAGCCCTGCCCGGCGGCGATCCAGTCCTCATTGATCACGCGCAGGTCGCGGAAGCCCATGTGCTTGCGATCGAGGTAGTTGGCAAACGAAAAGCTGTAGCGGGTGTCGAGCCAGCCGTAGTTGCCGTGCCCGCGTTCGGCGGATGGCCGTAAGGTAATCATCTCTTCCTCCAGTCGTTGTTATAGATGCTTTAACGTTGAAGGAAGTTTCAGAAAGGCTTACGGGCGATCTGGTGCTGTCTGCAGTTGCTGGAGAAGAGCGTCGATCCTGGCCTCCAGGATATGACGAATCGACAAAATACCCAGGACTCGGCCCCGCTCATCCACTATGGGCATATGGCGGTAATGCCGTTCTAACATGACCCGCAGCGCTTCCGCAGGAGTGGTTTCCTCGGTGGCCATCTCCACCATGGGACTCATCAGCTCGCGCACTGGAATCTGCTTCGGATCGCGGCCGCTCAGGGCAACTTTCTCCAGCACGTCGCGTTCGGTGAACATGCCGGCAACGATGCCCTCGTCATCGACGACTGCGACCGCACCAACCTCGTTGTCGATCATTAGCTGAACCGCCTCGGCTACATTCGCCAAAATCGGCACCGTGGATAATCGCCGGCCGCACAACTTCAATAAGCTCATATCTCCGCTTTCCGTTCAGGGGATGAAGTGCGACTGTATGTTCTGCACGGCTCGGAGTCAAGTTCCCTTTCGTGGAAGCAGGTTGCGAGCGCCGCTGGTCGTTGCGCGGCGTAATAGATTGAGCGGTGCTTCGGGGGTTAAGGCTTTGGCCGATAATAGAACGATTTCTGAAACGGCACGCGTTCGTAGCTGTCATCGAGATTAAGGGTCGTCTCTGCCGCTCCGAGAAACAGGATCCCGCCCGGCCGAAGCACCTGCTGAATGCGCGTCAGAATTTCGCGTCGCACATCCAGCGCGAAATAAATGAGCACATTGCGAAGAAACACCACGTCAAACTTGCCGACAAAGGGAAACGGCACATGAAGATTGAGCGAACGAAACCCCGCCATATCGAGGATGTTTCGCTTCAATTGCCAGTCGCGTCCCGCCTGCTGGAAATACCTGGCGAGCAGGATGGCAGGAAGTCCTCGATTGACCTCTAGCTGCGAATAGGTGCCCGCCCGCGCGCGTGCCATGATTGCCTCGGAAATATCAGTACCCAGCAACGTCAGATTCCAGTTGAGCAGACTGGGGAAATTTTCCCGGATCAGCATGGCTACGCTGTAGATCTCCTGACCGCTGGAGCAGGCCGCGCTCCAGATGCTGAGGGTTTTTGCATTGTCAGGCCGGGCGATGATCTGCGGCAAAATGGCACCCTTCAGAGCTTCGAACGGGTACACGTCGCGGAAGAACCAGGTCTCGTTATTGGTCATCGCGTCGAGCACTTTGCGACGCAGGGGCCCGAAGCGATCATCGCGAATCCGATAAGCCAGCTCGTCGATATCCCGCACACCCTCGGAATAGACAAGCGGCCCCAGACGGCTTTCGACCAGGTAGGCCTTCGTATCGTCGAGCACGATAGCCGAGTGCTCGCGCACCATCTGCGCAAGATAGGCGAAAGTTGCGGGAGAGAAACTCATACGCTCCTTGCCATGGCGAATATGCGATGTTGCGTTTCCTGAACTTCGCGGACGATTTCTCTTCCTATCAGTCCCAGCGGAAGCACTCGTTGCGCCAGCCCATGCTGCACCACGAATCCGGGCATGCCCCACACCACCGAAGTAGCCGCGTCCTGCGCCCAAACCCGCCCGCCCGTATCGCGTATGGTTTCAGCACCACGCAGTCCATCCTGGCCCATTCCCGTCATTACCACAGCCAGCAGCCCCTGACGAAATACCTGCGCCGCGGAACGAAACAGGACGTCGACCGAAGGACGACAGGAATTTTCCGGCGGAGTCTGAGTCAACTGCAGGCTGCAAGCCGAGCGCAGCCCAGTCACGCTCATGTGGTAGTCGCCAGGGGCGATCCAAACTTCTCCAGGCGCGAGTCTCACTCCCGAAACAGCCTCTCGCACAGGCAGAGGACAGACCAGCGCTAGCCGTTCTGCCAGAAAGCGGGTGAACGTAGCCGGCATGTGCTGGACTACGACCACCGGGATCGGGAAGTCCTTGGGAAGAGTCCCGAGAACCTCAGCCAGTGCATTCGGTCCTCCGGTTGAGGTGCCGATGGCCAACAATTCGACGGGACGCGACGCACTTCTTTCGGCGATAGGAACTGCCGGCGTCCGTAGGGGGGCGACTTCGAACCTGCGGCAGAACGACTTAATTCGTGGAATCAGCTGTTCCTTGATCGATGCGATCGCCTGCGCCGGGTCGGCAACGGTCGTCGGCTTGGTCACATAATCGGTGGCGCCAAGCGACAGTGCGTCGAGAGTCGACACCGCGCCACGCTCGGTCAAGGTGCTGAACATGATCACCGGCAGCTTGGGATAACGGTTTCGAATCTGTTTTAATGTGGTGAGTCCATCCATCTCCGGCATTTCTATATCGAGGGTTACGACATCAGGCGGGTTTTGCTCCAGTAGAGCTAACGCGATCTTTCCGTTGGCCGCGACCCCGGCGATCTCCAATTCGGGATCCTCGGACAATGCCACCCGCAGCAACCGGCGAACCGCCGCTGAATCGTCAACGATCAGGATATGAATGGGTTTCATGCGGCGACCGGGAACCCGAGCAGCGCCAGTTTATCGACAATGATTTCCGGCGTGAAAGGTTTCATCACATACTCATTCGCCCCGGTATCGAGCGCCTGCGCCACCTCCTGCAGGTCGTTCTCCGAGGTGACCATCATCACGCACGGGCTGCCCACGCCCGGCTCGCTGCGGATATGTTGCAGCAGTTCAAGGCCGTTCATGACGGGCATATTCCAGTCGAGAAGAACCAGGTCAACGCGCTGCTCGCGAACCCGCAGCAGACCTTCCCCGCCGTTTCTCGCTTCAACAACTTCAAAACCGAGTGGTACGAGGATCTTGCGTAAGTACAGGCGAACCGCCGTCGAATCGTCCACCACTAGTGCGCGCATTTGCTGCCTCATAACGGAGCGAAAACTCCTATTAGGCCTTATCGGCCCCTGGGCGAACCGACTTCAATGCGCGTCTTGAGTAAGGCTGAAATTGTTAGGGAGGGCCCCTCGGTCCGAAGCAAGCGGGGGGCCTGGGCGGCTGACATTCCACCGCCATGACTGTATCTCTGGGATGGCTGAGCTTAGATCATCCTGGTAGCCGCCGGGCTTGTTATCTGCTCAGGCGGCGTTGCCGTTGCGGTAAGGGTCACCTACAAAGACGAAGGGGTATTTTTTGAGAGCTTCAAAATCCTTGGCTTGCGCTTCTTCCTCAACTTTTGACATCAACTGCGCGACGTCGTCCTTGGGCATTCCTTTGGTTGCCTGCCAGAACTTGTGCGGAAAAAACCAAATACGTTCACGATGACTTACTTCTTCTGTTGTTGTGCCATTACTACCACTCTCGGGCTGCATTTTTCTTCTCCCACATTGTGATACTTGGCTATTTTGTTGGGGGAAACCACTCAGCATTGGGAATGAACTTCTACGTTGTACTCCTAATATTATGAACTTCCATTCATCGGAAGTAAACCGTCAAATCCCGTGTGCTGGTGAAAGCCGCGGTGAAGAGATGCCTCGCAGGTGCAAATGGATGCAGTACGTATCTCCTACAAAACAAGAACAAGATTCGCGCGATTCGGTTATTGCTAAACGCAGGAGGCTGGGGGACAAAGATCACACACCGAAAGGCGTCGGCGGATTTCCACAGCCCAACAACACAGGGAGGCAGAAACGCCGGCTTGGAGCGAAAGGCTTCATGTCTTACTTTGTGGGATAACCTCGACCGAGGTTACGAATTGGGCAGGTCGCTGCCACCCATCTTGAAATCGACTTGTCTTAATTTAGCAAGTTATTAACACAAGCCAAAAAGAACGATGCGAGTCCTGGTCACGCTCCAGCTTCAACCTGCGTGGGCGCAGCGTTCGATTGCTGCCGTCGGAGCAACCAATGCATCCATTGCTCCAAACCCTCACCTGTGGTGCTGGACACATCGATGATTTCCATCTGGGGATTGACCCGTCGGGCGTTTTCGCGAGCGAGTTCGGCATTGAAAGGCACGTACGGCAACAGGTCGATCTTGGTCAGCAGCATGAGCGCCGACTTCGCGAAAATGGACGGGTATTTAAGCGGCTTATCTTCCCCCTCCGTTGTGCTCAATAAAACGATCTTGCACTCCTCGCCCAGGTCGTAGCTGGAGGGACACACCAGGTTGCCAACGTTCTCGATGATCAAGAGGTCGAGGTCCTCGAGATTCCAGCCCTCCAGGTGTTTGCCAATCATCCTGGCGTCGAGATGACAGGTTCCTCCGGTGATGATCTGCTTAACCGGGAAGCCGAATCGGGCAAGCCGATTTGCGTCGTTCTCGGTCTGAATATCTCCCGTGAGGACGGCAACGCGGGTGCCCGGCGCGAGACGTTCCAGCGTTCGTTCCAGCAACAACGTCTTGCCGGAACCGGGAGCGCTGATGAGGTTGATGCAGCAGACTCCGTGCGAGCTAAAACGCTGCCGTAGCTGCTCTGCCAGCAGCTGATTTTCGTTCAGGACTTTTTTCTCGATTTCAATGCGGCTCATTCTTCTACTTCCATATAAGTGATTTCCAACTGCTCACCGCTGACACATTGTGTCATGAACTCCCCACACCCTGGGCAGCGAGGGTCGTAGTCGGTCATGCGGAATTCGTTTCCGCAGGGGCAGCGCTGCATGCGTGGAACCGCTTCAATCGCAAGTTCAAGTGGTTCGAAAGTCGTGTCTTTCACCAGGCACTCAAAGCCAAACTGGAGCGCGTCAGCGTCGACGCCCGCCAGTTCACCGACTCTGACCCCCACTTTGCTTATGTGCGATCCCGGACGACGATCAGCCTCGGCCTGAACGCTATCCAGGATGGAGGCGGCAATTCCCAACTCATGCATGGCAATGCAAGCATACCGCGCCAGCCGCCAGGCCAACGCGTATACTCGGCTAATCCTCTGAAAGAACGGGGCTTAATCATTTGGCGGAACATTTTTGTGCGAATTTCGTCTATTGGGAAAGGGGTAGGATCTTTTCTGTCTGCGGGAGCCATGTAGCCGGCCCGGGAAGCTGATATGGCAAAACGGTGGGTTAGCGTTTGGGCGGTAGGGTTTGTGCTTTGGACTCTGCTGGCCTTTCTAAGTGCTGCCGGGGCGCGCGTGTACACGGCGTCGACGGACAAGCCTATCTCGTGGGGACAGTTGCTCGCCTGGAGCCTGCTGGTCTCTACCGTGTGGTCGTTGATCACACCTCCGGTTTACGAACTGGGACGCCGCTTCACCTTCGATCGCAACCGATGGAAGAAGTCGCTGCCGATTCACCTGGCGGCCGGCATTGCCATCACTTTTCTAAGCGCCGCTATTGTGGTCGAACTGGATCCGCTGGTGACTTGGACCAATGATGAGCCGCAGGTGCCGATCAGGGCGCACATGTTGTCGCGGGTGCTGATGGACCTGCAGCGTTACTGGTACATCGTGCTCATCACCCAGGCCATCGCGTATTACGGCAAGTATCGCGAGCGCGAGCTGCTGTCGTCGCAACTGGAAGCGCAACTGGCGAACGCGCAGCTCGACGTGCTGAAAAGTCAGCTTGAGCCGCACTTCCTGTTCAACACGTTGAACTCGATTGCCGCGCTGGCGCGCAATGACGGACCGGCGGCCGAGCACATGACGCTGCAGTTGGCCGATTTGCTGCGCGCATCGCTGGACGCCGCCGGCGTCCATGAAGTCACGCTGCAGCAAGAGCTTCTGTTCCTGCAGAAGTACATCGACATTCAGCTCATACGCTTTCAGGACCGCTTGCAGGTGGAGACCGACGTTGATCCCGTTGTGCTCGCCGCTTTGGTGCCAAACCTTCTTTTACAACCGCTGGTGGAGAACGCAATTCGTCACGGCATTGCTCCCCGCCGCGACCCCGGATTGATTCGCCTTTCGGTGTGGCGCGATCCCGATGATTTGTGGATCGAGGTGCGCGACAACGGCGTGGGCCTGCCACGCGGACGAGGGAACACGACCATCGAAGGAGTCGGGTTGCGTAACACGCGCGCCCGTCTCACCCAGCTTTATAACCACGATCACATGCTGGTGCTGGACGACGCGCCGGGCGGGGGATGCTGCACTCGCATCCGGCTACCCTATCGCGAACACCCACGGCTGGAGGTAATCGCAAATGTCGATACGAGTTTTGTTGAGCGATGACGAGACCTTGGCGCGGGAGCGCTTGCGCAGTCTGCTGGAAGAAGAAGAGGACCTGGAGATTTTGGCCGAGTGTGGTGATGGCAAAACCACCATCGCCACGATCGAGCGCGAGCGGCCCGACCTGGTCTTCCTCGATATCCAGATGCCCGAGGTTGATGGCTTTGGAGTCGTGCAGACGCTGCGCGATGCCATGCCGCTGACCATCTTCGTCACCGCCTATGATCGCTACGCGATGAAGGCGTTTGAGGTGCATGCGCTTGACTACCTGCTGAAGCCGGTCGGCAAAGAGCGCCTGACGGCTGCGGTGGACCGCGCCCGCGCTCAACTCCGTCGTCCTCCCGATGGCACTTTTCAACGCCGCGTCCTGGAGATGCTGGGCGACATGGAAGCGCGTCAACAGGCACCCGAGCGCATTGTCATCAAGTCGGATGGTGAGATCGTCTGCCTGAAACCGAATGAAATCGACTGGGCGGAATCAGCGGGCAATTACGTCTGCCTGCACGTCGCCGGCACTACCCACATCCTGCGTGAGACCATCACCGCGCTGGAATCGCGCCTGGGCCCGCGGCAATTCATGCGAGTGCATCGCTCGACCCTGGTGAACGTCGACCGCATCAAAACCCTGAAGCCGTCCCTCTATGGGGACTATTCCATCCTGCTGCGCGATGGAACCAAGCTCACCTTGAGCCGCGGCTTCCGCGAGAACGTGCTTAAGCGGCTGGGAACGGCGTAACCGGCAGAAATATCTCTGCCGGCAAAGGGACGGGACAGTCACCGTGCATGGCGGGGCTGTCCCGCCTTATTCAGGTCCCGCGAACCCCACTGATCCTGCGCAGAAGCTCTGCTTTGATGCGGCGGCGAGGAGTGATATGCTTAATCCCCTCAGTCGGTTCAACCTAATGATGAGAGGGTAGATACCTATGCTACGCAGCAAAACCGCCGTATGTTGTTTGCTCATGTCACTTGTTCTGATTGCCGTGACCATCCCCGCGTGGGCGGCCAGCAAGTCAAGCGACGAAGAAACCATTCGCAATGCTTCCACCGTCCTGCAGGCCATGCTTTCCAGCAATAGCGTTCCGCCCAGCGTGCTGGCAAAAGCTGACTGCATCATGATTCTTCCCAGTGTGAAGAAATTCGCTGTCGGCATTGGCGGAACCGGTGGACGTGGCCCAATGTCGTGCCGCGAGGGCAATGGCATGACTGGAAAGTGGTCGCCGCCCGCAATGTATTCCATCGGCGGCGCGAGTGCCGGCTTTCAGGTCGGTGGCAAGTCTAGCGACATTGTGATTGCTATCATGGCGTCCACTGCCGTGGACAAGGTGTTGAACAGCAAAGTGAAGGTGGGCAGCGATGTGAGTGCTGCGGCCGGTCCGGGCGCATCAGCCGGCTCGCTTAGCAATTCGGCCGACATGTTGACCTATTCCCGCTCTTCGGGGCTCTTTGCCGGCGTTTCGCTCGACGGCGCTTCGCTGGAGCCGGACGCCGATGCTAACAAGCGGCTTTATGGAAAAGAAGTCAGCGCGAAGGAAGTAGTATCGGGCGGCGTGAAGGCTACGTCCGCTGGAGAATCCCTGGTCTCCTTGCTCGACAGCAAGGCCGGCAAACACATGAAGTAGGCTAAAGCTCTGGCAGGCCGAGACGTCTCGTCTCGGCTCTCCAGAATTCACGTCGGAGGGTCAGGCCCGCGACAGGTAGGCCCCCTCCGACGTATCCACGCGGATGACCTCGCCTTCATTGATAAAGGCCGGGACCTGCACCACCAGGCCGGTTTCCGTCGTCGCAGGCTTGGTAACACTGCTGGCGGTGGCAGACTTCAATCCCGGCTCAGTCTGAACGATCTTCAGCTCCACCGTCTGCGGCAGTTCCACGCCGACTGGCTTACTGTCGAAAAACTCGACGCTGATCTGCAAGTTGGAAGTCAGGTAATCGACGGCGT
This sequence comes from uncultured Acidobacteriaceae bacterium, assembly GCA_963846795.1. Taxonomy (GTDB): domain Bacteria; phylum Acidobacteriota; class Terriglobia; order Terriglobales; family Acidobacteriaceae; genus CAVVDY01. The sequence goes on along the minus strand of CAWJXJ010000002.1, from coordinate 603,943 downwards.
CTCCGAGAATGTCTCTCCCCAGGTACAGTTGTTCGTAGTCCTCCATGTTCATGAAGACATAGCTGTCGCCGTCCTGATAGAGGAACTCCATCTTGACCTCGTCAACCGTAATCTTATCGACGGGATCACCGGAACGGAAGCGATGTTCGAACATGGCGCCGGTCCGCAGGTTGCGCAATTTGGCCTGAATGAAGGCGCGAAGGTTGCCCGGCGTCCGGTGCTCGACGCTGAAAACCGAATGCAGATCATTGTTGTGCTTAATCACCATGCCGGGACGCAATTGTGTCGCGGGAATCGCCATCTATCACTCCTTGTATGTAAAAGGGGGAGCCGCACGGAATTGCAAGGCGGCTCGAGGGGCAAAATACGATTTTACATGCGGAATGAGTGCTTTGAAAAATGGGAGTCGTCACAACCATCGGCATCACCGCCGGGGATGCAACCATCGAAAGTGGAATAGGGTTATGATTTGTACGCCCTACTCTCATGAGTTCACGTGGAAGGAGTTCGAAGTGAGCGATCAATTGAGCGATTTTGCAGTCTACGATGAGGCGCGTTCCTCCGAGCGCAGCGGCCTGACCCTTGGGCTCGCATTACTATGCCTGGGCATCGCAGCCGGAGCCATAACTGCATTGTTGATGGCGCCACAAAGCGGCAAGCAATTGCGGCGGCAGCTTCGCCGTAAGTACGAGGACGCGCGCGACGTGATGGACGATTGGAGTGAACAGGCCAGCGACTGGATCGAACGTGGATCGGACTGGGCAGACAAGGCATCCGACTGGGCCGACCAGGCCAAGAAAAAGGTTCAGCCTGTGTCGAAGGCTTTTCGCCGCTAATCAGCCTGCAAAAATAAGCGCGACAGATGATTATCATCTGTCGCGTAATTTTTCATGCCCTCATCGTCGTCAGAGGGCCAGCAGGAGGAGACGAGCCACCGTGTCGCTGCTCACCTTCGGAATCACACTTAAGACAGAAAAAATGTTAATTGCGGCCCAAGACAACGTCAATTACACGTAAGTGCCTCATTCGCAAAATTTTTCGGGCTTTCTTCTCCGTGCGATTGTTGTCCTCGCGGCCCTCACGCCTGATAAAGCCATCTTCGAATTGAAGTAAAGTCTAGAGCGGTTTCCCAATTGCCGTATCCGCGGAGCTCGGGTAGAGCGGCGCTTCAGCGCCGCGTAACGCAGTCCTCCCTGATGAGGCTTTTCGCCCACTGCACCGCAGTGGGCGAAAAGCCCGACCCTTGGGGCAGCCTGGACGCGGACCTGAAGGTCCGCTCTACCGGATACACCTACCCTGAAACTGCTCTAGCTCGTCTGCACTAATCGTTCTTCGCAACTAAAAAAGCGATGTGCCGAAGCACATCGCCTTTGTAGCACTGCTTATAGAAGCAACAAAAACTACTTCAAAAAGCGGCGACGGACGACGCCGGCGGCCGCAACCAGACCGGAACCGAACATGATCAAGCTGGACGGCTCAGGAGTGTAGGCAGCCTGCGAGAACGCGGCGAAGGCGCCTTCGTTGTTCGCATTGGTGAAGTTCGCGCCGAAGAAAGCGCTGTTGAAGTACTGCAGTGTTGTTGGTCTGCGCTCCGATAGCGTTCAGACCATCGGTGTCGCTGTTGTACGAACGGTTGGCGTTGCCCGGATCCTGCGGAACAACTGCCATCCAGTACTGGCCGGCGCCCAAGCTGACGCTCAGACCGCCAACGAAGTTGGTGTACTCGTTGAAGCCGAAGTCGGCGCGACCGGTCGCCTGGTTAGAGGTAGCACCGGTTCCGGAAGCGATCAGCGTGCCGCCGTTGCCTTCAGAGACGCCAGACCGGATCTCCCAGTAGGCGGTGGCGGGGTTCAGGCCGCTCAGGTTATTCGAGGCCAAACCGGTGACCGAACCGCCGCTCCATTGGAAGTTCTGGTAGGTAGCAGCGCCGTAGGGGCTGCCGCCGACGATGGCGTCGTTTTCGTTAGCCAAGCCGTTCTGGTTCGGATCATTCAGATCGAGGTCGCCAGCGTAGAAAGCGCAGGAATAGCCGCTTTCAACGGGGCAACCCTGAGCGTACGCGAATGTGGCCGTCATGGCAAACAACATCGCGAACAGGGACAGCAGAGCAAGTTTCTTCATTTAGTTTCCTCCTAAGGAATTGACAACTGCTTCGCAGGACGGAAGCAGTCCTCCTGACAAAGTTCGCAAAACTCCCCGGAACGCACCGGGGACTGAAGATTACCCAACAGCTCCGCAGGGCGTCAATAGCCTAATAGTGCCGTGGACATATTTGTAAACCATAGAGTCAGGTATTCTTACCAGTTAGTTATGGCTGGCACCATTCACTAACGCTTTTTCCCAGGAGAGAAGGAAAAGCTACTACCGGCCAAGACGACGGCCGACAACGCCAGCGGCCGCAACCAGACCGGAGCCCAGCATGAACAGACTGGAAGGCTCAGGAGTGACGGTACGCCAATTAAGGCTAAATCTGCTGCCGGCCCTCTTCCTGAAGCTCGACCTTCACATCCATTTTGCGTTTGCCGCGGAAAATCGAGACCGTGACGGTGTCGCCGGCGTGATGTTTGTCCATCACGTTGGCTACGTCCTGCTGGTCGCTCACCGGCTCTCCCGCGATGGCGACGATTAGATCGCCGCCTATTACGACAGGAGTATTTCCGATGTAGGCGCGTTGATTTCCCGCGCGTAATCCGGCGCGATCGGCCGCACCACCCGGCAGCACCTGCATAATAAGGACGCCGTAATCGGCTGGCAGGCCCATCTCCTGTGCTAGTTCCGGCCCGACGGCCAACGTCTTAACTCCGAGCGTCGGGCGACGCACGCGGCCATAGGTTACGAGGTCGTTGATGACAGCCTTCGCGGTGTTGATAGGAATTGCGAATCCGATGCCCGCACTCTGGTTCGAGCCACCGGTGGCGATCATGCTGTTGATGCCGATGACCTCGCCGCGCGAGTTCAGCAATGGTCCGCCGGAATTGCCAGGATTAATTGCAGCATCGGTCTGAATCGCTTCGTCAATATATGCGCCTTCGGGATTGCGAATGGGACGCAGTGAGCTGATGATCCCGCGCGTCATCGTCCCGCTCAAGCCGAAGGGATTACCGATGGCGTACACTTTCTGCCCCACCACCAGGTTCTTCGAGTCGCCCAAGGTCGCCGCAGTCAGTCCTGTTGCCTTTATTTGGATGACAGCAAGGTCGTGCGCACGGTCGCGCCCGATAATCTCTGCCGGATACTTCTTTTTATTGTGCAGTGTGACCTCAACCTGCCGCGCACCTTCAATCACGTGAAAGTTGGTGAGGATATGGCCTTCCTTGTCGATAATGAAACCGGAACCCTGGCCTTGCTGCGGAATCGGCCCCCAGAAGAAGTCCATACTGACCGCGGTCGAGGTGATGTTCACCACCGACGAAATGCCCTTCTTGTAGACATCGATATTTGTCTGCTCTTCGGCGTCGAAGCTCTGCGGGCTGGCCGCCTCGGTGAGTTCGACCTTGTTAGGTCTTGCTACCCAGTCCGGAATAGCCGTGGAGCTGTGATGGTGGGTTGTATAGAAGTAAAACCCTGCTGCCAGCAGCAGACCAAAAAATAAAGGACGTACGATTCTCATGATATCTGTCGGGTACCAGAGCAGCGAAAGCTGCCCATATAGCTTGGACGTGCTTCCTCCTCAAGTGTAGCGGATTGAAGCCGGCATTCCCTTACTACCCGCTATCATATTGGGCGAGACGCTGGCGGAGTGCATGTCTGGGGTGAACTTAGGAGGTCCGATTGCTCACGCGAATTCGGGTGCTCGTCATGACAAGTCAAGTGGCGAATGTTGGTGAAGAAGACATCCGCAGTTCCAATCTCTGATTGCTCGATGGTCCCATGCCCACCACCAATCAATGGCTCATGTTGATTCTGTTTCTCGCCATATGTCTTGGTGTCGGCGGGCTGGCGGCGGTCCCTACGGCGAAGAGTGTGCGCGACTGGTATCCCACTCTGCGCAAGCCTCCGGGAACGCCGCCCAGTTGGGTATTCGGTCCCGTGTGGACCACGCTTTACGTGCTGATGGCGGTCTCGGCGTGGCTGGTCTGGAAACAGTATGGATATGGCGCGCGCGCTGCCTTGCTGATTTTCTGCGCGCAGCTTGCGCTCAATCTGGCGTGGTCGGGAATCTTCTTTGGCGCACGGCTGCCGGGCTTCGCGCTGTTCGAGGTTCTGATTCTCTGGCTGGCGATCCTCTTCAACATCCTTATCTTCTACCGGCTCAACGCGGCCTCGGCGTACCTGCTGGCGCCGTATTTGCTATGGGTGACGTACGCCAGCTATCTGAATGGCGGGATATGGCTGCTGAATCGGCGTGGCGGATGAGGCAGTATTCGGTGGAAGCACCCCGCTTCAGCGTGGTGAAACGAGCGTATCTTTAGATTTTGCCTTTAGAGGCTGCTGAAAAAGTCGGTCACAATGCGCTTTTGAAGGGGCGCAGCTTCAGCTGCGCCGAACAAGTCCTTTGTTTTCGATCTCGCGAGCGGGCATCAGCCCGCGAGCCATACCTGATAAGGACTTTTTCAGCAGCCTCTTTAGCCCCGGCGGCATTGGATAGACGATTCCTCCGAAGCTAAAGCTCCTTTCCCGGGAAAGGCTTCTTTCACCACGCTGAAGCGTGGTGCTTCCACCCAAGAGCGTGATGCCTCCACCCCAAGTGCTACGCTGAAGCATGAGCGTTGCTCCTGCTATTGGCTTTGCTGCGGGTACCCTGACTACGCTGGCCTACCTGCCTCAGGCGCTTGCATTCATTTCGCACTCGCTCGGTTCGCGACCTATCGCTCGCCATGCTGGTGGCGTTGAATGCGGGCCTCTTGTTGTGGGTCGTGTATGGATTTTGGATTCGCTCTTTGCCGCTCATCCTGGCGAATGTGCTTACCTGCACGCTGGCATTTCCGCTATTGGTGATGAAGCTGCGCTTTCACAAAGACGAATCGCATCTGAATAGCGCGATCGGCAGGAGCTAAAGGCCAAGTTCCGGCTCGCAGTCTGCGGCAGGTTTAAAGCGGCTGCTGAAAAAATGCGGGGCTCGAGTCGCTCGCGGACTGAAGTCCGCTCGCGAGGTAAGAGAAACAGTGCTTTTCGGCACGACCAAGGTCGTGCCCTGACGCGAACCGTCTCAAAGCGCTGTTTCTTAGCAGCCCGTCGAAGGGCGCTCCTCACACAATGGCAGTAATAGACCGGGTGTACCCGTTCACCCTGTTATCTGTTTCGCGAAGAAATACGCAGCCAGTACCAATCCGATCGCGATCACGATACGCCGCACGTTCTCCGGTTTCGTCTTCTGCGCGAAGTGGGCCCCGAAGTAGCCTCCCAGAATTGAGCCGATGATCATGAGGATGGCCTCGGGCCAGTAATTCCGAAGCGCGTGCGACACCACAAACACCAGCATCGCCACTCCGTTCGATACGGTGGTGAGCAGCGCCTTCAGAGCGTTCATGGTGTGGATCTGGTCCATGCCGAGCAACGCCAACATGGCGAGAATCAGAATGCCGGCGCCGGCGCCGAAGTAGCCGATGTAGAAGGCGATGAAGATCTGGATGAAGATTCCGCGTCCGGTGGCGAACTCCGTCGAATGGTGTTCCGCCGTGCGGCGGCGCACCCACTGCGTGATTTTTCCGCTGAACATGAAGATCAGCGTCGCAATCAGCATCAGCCACGGCACCAGACTCATGAAGGTTTTCTGGGGAGTTTTGAGCAAAACCCAGGCGCCGAGGATGCCGCCCACAATGCCCGTGATCAGCAAAGGCGTCACGCTTCGCCAGGGAAGCTTTTTCAGCTCGGCGCGATAGGCCCCGATGCTGGCGACCTGTCCCGGCCAGAGCGCAACGGTATTTGTGGCATTCGCGTTGACCGGTGGAATTCCGAGGAACAGCAAAGTAGGAAATGAAACAAAACTGCCGCCGCCGGCAACGGAGTTGATGGCTCCGCCGACCACAGCAGCGAGGAAGAGAAGGCCAGCCTGAACGAGATTCATCGGTTAAGGGAAAAGTTAAGAATACCGCATACCGAAAACCGGCTTGGTGATGTGTGTCAGAAGTCCTTGTGATATCGCCCGTCCACGCCGAATCCGCCAGTCTGGTCGCGATCGCCGCTGACCGACCACTTGCGGTTAATCCGGTATTGCACCAGCACCTCCTGCGTCTGCGTCTGCGTGACGTCGGTGGAAAAGGTGACGTACAGCTTGCTGGTGACACGCTGCTGAATGGTCACGCGTGCGCCGGGATTCTCGTTGCCGTTCTGTGCAAGCACGGGATCGACGGACAAGTGTGAGATGCCTGCGACCTTTTCCAGTCGTCCGGTCACCTGGCTGGTCACGCCGGAGGCCAGCACCGACTCGGCGCCCAGGTTGCCGGGCTGGGCCTCTGCGGCCTGCGCCTCCTGCGTCTTGCCGAAGGCGATGAGATTTATGATGTCGGCGGGCGGGAGTGCGGGATCGGAAGTGTAATTGGTGTGCAGGCGATCGAGCGGCCCTTGGAAACGCATAGCAAGGTTGTATTGCTGAATCGTCGTGTTCACCTGCAGGTTCAGCACCGGCTCAGTCTGCATGGTGTTCACGAAGGCGATCGTTCCTCCCTGTACGGTGTAGCGATTGCCCAACAGGAAGACTTCCCCACCTGTCAGATTCGTACGTCCCACAATGACGGGGTCTGACGCCGTGCCAATTACGCGCAGGTTGGCGTCGCCCTGAATGCTGACTGTCCTGCTGTAGGCGTTCAGTTCGTTCGGCGTGGTCAAGGCGATATTCAGCTTCAGGTCATCGGTGAATCCGCCGCGCGAGGGCGGAGTCGACTCGCCACCAAACTGCGCAGCGAACGACGTGAGATCGAAGTCAGGGGTAAAGTTCAGGCGATAAATCTTCACTTGCCCGCTGAGCAGCGACGACTTTGGCGTTCCCGTCATGGCGAGAGTCATACCCAGATCGGTGCGCAGTCCGTCCGGGTACAGCATGCGAATGTCGCTTCCCTTCATCGCGAGATCAAATTGCAGCGAGGGACGGTAAACGATGCCACCAGATGCGGTGACCGTTCCGCCTCCTACCTTGCCGGTGAACTGCGAAATGTCGAGACGGGTACCGCGCAGGGTGAGAACGCCGTTGCCCTCGGAGAGTCCAACCGGCGCATCGGGGGTTGTGAAGCTGGCATTGACAATCTTGATCTGGCCTTCGACGTCCTGATTGGCCGTGCGGCCGGCGGCGTTCACGTCGAATTGCAACTGACCGCTGGCGGATGTATCGGGACTGAGCACGTGCACCAGCGCAAGATCGACGTTGCCAAGCAGCGTGATCTGCGCCGGCGCGTCGGTTGTGATCGGGATGCGCCCCTCAAAGCGCAGGTCGGTATCCGTGCCCTTGATCTCGGTCGGCTGTACGGTCACCGTGCCGTTGACGTAATCGGCAAGGATCGGCTTCACCGCACCGACCTCAACCTGCCCGTACTTCAGTTGCAGAGTCGGGATGTTGACGTGCGCATCGAGCTGCTTAGGATTATTGAGCGGGCCCGTAAGCGTCGCGTGAATCTGTGTCTGGCCGCTGACCTGTGACGCTTCGTCGGGCGCATACAGGGCAAGCAGCGGCTGCAACGCGATCACGGGAGTGTCGAGCCGCGCCTGTGCGTAATAGTCGCCAGTGAGCGCGATCTTGCCGTCGGCCGTTAACGGCGTGTTGAGCACCTGCGAGCCGAAGTTGAATGTGGCCTCATGGTTCGCGACATTCGCTTGCAGATTCACGTCGCCGATCTTCTGGTCCTTCACCGTGAGTTGAGGAATGGTCAACGAAAGCTGGCCGCCAGGATCTTTCAGCGTGCCGCGGCCATTGGCAGTCAGGTTCAACGTGCCGGCGATGCCCATCTGTCGTTCGCTGACAGCTTGCAGTTTTGCGAGCCGAATGCCGGTAGCTTGCAAAGCGGCATCGTAGCCTTCGGTCTTGGGATAGTAGCTGAGCTTGCCGCTCGCGTTGCCGGCGGCGGTGCGCACCACAAGGTTCGAATTAACCACATCGCCAGTTCCCTGAAAGTCCACGTTCACCGCCTGAATCGGTTGACCGTCGATGTTCGCGTTGGTCAAAGCAAGGTTGCCGCGGCCAATGGGATTCTCCTCAGAGCCGTGCACATTGACGTTGCCGTTGAGTATGCCGGAGAGAGGCGTGGTGACATCCGCCGCGCGCACCAGTGGAGCGATGGCGACGTTGCGCTCGTTCACCTGCGCCTGCAGCGGACTTTGCGGCGTGAATGACCAATCCTTGAGACTCGCTTGCAGATTGAAATTCAACTGACCCTGCGGGACTGGCTGAATCATCCCGTGGGTGAGCGCGACGTGCGACGGGCTGGCATCCACATCCGCCTGCAACGTCTTGAAGCTGGCGCCGTGTACCTGCACGTTGCTTCCGTTCAGATGGCCCTGCAGCTCAGGAGCTGAAATCGAGCGGCTTACGGTGCCGTTGAACGATAGCTTACCGCTCAGCCCGAGCGGAGTCGGAGCGGGCTGCCCCGGCTTCGGCGTCTGGAAGACGTCGGCGATACTTTCCAACTCCGCCAGATTGTTCGCCTGCAAATTAACTTTCAGCGCCGAATGATTGCTGACTGTGCCGTTCAGGTTCAGCGTCGTGTCGGGAGTGCGGATGTAGCTGTTGTTGAGAGCGATGGTGTTGTGGGTGCCGTTGTAAATAGCGTGGATTACGCCGTTCAGTGGAACCGTCTGCACGGGTGCTTGAGCTTGTACTGGCGCAACAGTCGAGTTCACCGTGGCATCGGTCTTCGCGACCAGGTTTTGCATCGAGCGGTTCCAGGTCGCGTCGACCTTACCGTTCACATCGCCGCGTAGCGAGATCTGCCTGAGCGAAGCTGCATTGGCCAGCGACTTGGCATCCGCCAGCGAGATGTCGCGCAGATCGAGCGTGGCGTGGCCGTCCTCTTTGCCGGATAGATCGCGGACGGTTGCTTGTCCCGTAATTTCTCCCCCGAGCAGGTTCGCGTGCAGGTTCTGCAACGCAGCATCGCCGTTGGCAACCTGATAGTGGGCTCCAATATTACGAATCGCGGTATTGAGTTGTGGCGTGCGTACCAGAAGTTCCTTGCTGCTCACGTCGCCGTTCAACGCAATGGAATCAAGCAGCGGCTTGTTCGGCTGGCTCGCGTAATCGGCGGTCCCGTTCACCAGAACTTCGCCGGTCGGCAACGTCGGGTCGCCCATCACGCGGCGTAGTGCGCCGCCGAAAAGCGTAATGGAATAGTTCGCGTGCGCCGTGGGATTGCTGTAGTTCTGGATCGTGGCATTCAGCTTCGCCACCATCGGCGTCGTGGTGAGCGTGACGTTGTTCAACGCGATGCCGGACCGCCGGGCGTCAAACTGCGCTTCGAGATCGTGGGTGATCGGAGCGTAGCTGCCGTACTGGAGGTGACCGTCACGATAACCGAGATCGCCGTAGTAGCGGCCGCCGTCGGTAGTGTCGAAACTCGACTTTAGCCGCAGATCGTGCAGATCGGCATATAACGGCATCTTCTCGTCATTGACGTAAACCTCGCCGCGATCGAGCAGCAGGTGGCGAATGCCTAAGTCGAATACATTCGTATTCGAGCTGCTATTGCTTTGTGGCAGGTTAGGCAGATTCGTGTTGCCATTTTTGTCGACGATCAGCTTAACGACCGGATGATCGATCGTAATGTCCTCGACATACCACTCCCGGTGAAATATCGAGGTTACGTTCACATCGAGATAGCCATGGTCCGCCCGCAGCAGCGGCTGGTTCACTCCGGGGCCTTGGCCTTCGACCGTAAGGCCATACAAATCCAACGACAGAGTCGATAAGTGCAGCGCGAAGTTCTGCAAATGCACCGGAGTATTCAAAGCAGCGCTGGCTTTGTTGTCGACGGTCCGCAGCACGTAGTCGTGGAACCGCGCGGTTCGCACAACAACCGCCGCGGCAACCACTACGATCACCAGCAGCAGGACGATGCTGCCGGCGATCCACCCGAAGATTCGCCAGCCGCGATGCCGGCGCCGCGGGCGAATTGAAATTGGCGGTTGAGGCTCGCGGGGCTCGCGCGGAAAAAGGTTGTAATCTCGGGATGCCATCAGGTCAAAACGCCTGGCCGATCGTGATGAAGTACTGCGTGGATTGGATTCCAGGCACCGGATTCAAGTTGTGACCAACATCAAGGCGAATCGGCCCAATCGGTGTGGCATAGCGTAAGCCCAGGCCCACAGAGTTGGTATAAAGCGACGTGAAGTCGTGGAAGCCGATGGTGGGGAACACATTGCCTCCGTCGTAGAAGGCCACGATTCCCAGCCCCTTCTTGATGGGATCGAGTGGGAAACGCAGCTCCGAATTCAGAATGAGCAACTCGTTGCCGCCCTGTGGCACGGTGATCTTCACGCAGGTGGATGGGTCAGTGGGAATGCCGCAGGCAGGTATCGTCTCCTGCGGACCAGCACCGTTCAGCGGGAAACCGCGCAACGTGCTGGCGCCGCCGGTGAAGAACTTCTGGCTCACCGGGACCTCGCTGCCCGCATAAGCCTGTTCCAATCCCACGCGCAGGCTGTTGGCCCAGATGATTCCGCCGCCAATATTCTTGTAATGCGCGACCTGCGCCAGGAACTTGGCAAAGCTGAAGTTCGAGCCCAGCCATGCCGGGTTCACGTCGAACTCCGCGCTTTCGTACCAGCCACGGTGCGCGTTGAGCACATTATCGCGAGTGTCGTGAATATAGCTGGCTGACAATGTCGACAGCCTGACGTCAAGCTGATTCGGCGGCACCAGCTCAGGAATCAGCAGATTGCTGATACGGTTAATCTGGAAGTTGTAGCGGAAGAAAATGTTGGTCGTCTTCTTCGCGTTCAGCGCTCGTTCAAGCTGATATCCGAAGTTCGCCAGCCGCGCGGTAAAGATCGGGTTCTCCGCATTCCGTTCGAGCGAGGCAAGCGCGCTGCCCTTCCAGTTGGTTCCGCGAAAGTAAGGATCGGTGTAGGAGAACCCGGCGCGCTGGTCGAGCGTCGCAGCATAGCCGGTAAAGGTGTAGCTTTCACCACGTCCGCGAACGTTGCGCCGCGTGTATTCAAACAGGCCGCGCGGTCCCCAAAAAGTCTGCTGGCTGGTTTTGAAGTTGTTAGGCAAGCCGACCGGAGGGATGCCCGGCACCAGCACGGTTCCGCTGGGGACGGCACCGCCGCGATTGATCACCTCGAAACCGAAGCCATACTGGATGGAATTGCGCTTCCGCTCGTGCACCTTTACAACCACATCGTCCTGCGTGGTTGCATCGGTGACAGGCGCTTTCGGATCGACTTCCGCCCAGTCGAAGGCGTTGAGATTGTAGAGCTCGGTTTCGCTCTTCATCATCTGATTTGCGCTCAGCGGATCTCCGGTGGTGAACGGGATCTGGCGGTCGATCAACTCGGGGCGGCTGTGCTTGCGTCCCACGGTGATGACCTGCGCGACCTTCACCTGCGGCCCTTCGGTGATGCGATACACGACCGATAACTCATGCGGCTGGTCTTTCGGGGCCGACGCCGTGGCATGAAAACCGGGACTCAGATATCCCAACGCCAGGTAGCGGGCGATGATGTGGTTCCGATCTTCATCCACCAGCTTCTGTGAATACGGCTTGCCGGTTCCCAGCCGCAGGCCGTCGGGCGCGAACTGCGCTTCCGACAGCGTTTTATTTCCCTCGATGCGCAGATCGTGCACGATATCCCGCTGGCCTTCCGTGATGTTGTAGGTCACCTCGATGTTGCCGCCCTCGCGCTTGATGTCGGGAACGACCTTCACGTCGGAATACCCGGCCGCCTCGTACAGGCCCTCCAGGTTTTTCATGCCGGTGCGCACCAGCTTGTCGGTGTATTTGCCGTGCGAGAAGAAATGCGCCTCTTCCACCGGGACCTGTGCTTGCAGTTGCTTATCGTTGTAATGCTTGTTCCCGGCGAAGGTCACTTCCTTCACCTTGTGCTTCGGGCCTTTGTTGATGGCGTATGTAATCAACTTGCCGTTGGACGTGTTTTGAATATTGGTGGCAACCTGGACGTCGAAGAAACCTTTGTTCTGAAAATACAGTTGAATGCTGCGTCCGCCTTCGTTGACCAGATCGGTATCGGCGGAGTTAGCGGCATACACGGGCACCAGGTTCCGCAGCTTACCTTTGCTGAGGTGCGCGCCCGTAGTTTCAACCTTCACCACCGGGCCTGTCGTGACGTGGAAGGTCACGTTGGCGTGGTTTGTGCCGGGATCGTATTCAGCCGACACCAGCTTGACCGTTCCCGTCGCATAATTCTGTTTCGTGAGCGCCGCCTCCATGTAGTGCGTTGCATTGTTGAGGCGGTAGTGCGAGAAGGTCATGCCCGGCTTAAGATAGCTGGCTCTCAAGCGCGCCATGAAGGTACGCAACTTCTTCGCGAGATAGGCCGTCTCGTCGGGGCTTGCACCTTGCAGTTGAATCTGTCCGATCTTTGCGCGGCGCCCGAGCGTTGTATTGAACAGCACGTTCACCAGGTTGTGTGCGGAATCAATGACAGTCTCGGCGTGGACCTCCGACTCAAAGTAGCCATCCTGCTGAAAGAAGTGAGTGAGTGCGTCCTCGGCCTGACGAATGTCGGCATTGGAATACGGAGCCTGGGTTGGGTACTCGGCGATCTGCAACAAACGAGAGTAGCTATACCGGCCAGTGGCTCCGGGAAATTCATACATCCCGATGTAAATCGCCGGATGCAGAACGAAGGTGACTTGTACGCCATCGGCCTCGGGCTCAACATCCAGAGTGACGTTTGAGATGTTTGCCTTTTGCTTGAGACTTGCGACGCTGGCGTCGATATCAGCTTTGCGCAGAGGCTGTCCTGGTTTGACGGAGATCAGGTTCTGCAACTTTGCATACGTCTTGTCAGGCTGCCCGGCAACTTCGATGGTGGCGACCTTCTGCCCCATATACGATGCCAGCAACTGCTGATTATTCAGAACCTGGGCCGCGAGGCGCGGCACCGAGAAGGCAAGCAGCAGATACGCGGCAAGGCGGTTGGATGAAAAGAAGGATTTCAGGAGAGTACCGCCCATCTCGAGTTGCCCATGATTGAAAAATGTTTTTCTCGCCGTGCGTGTGCCCTCAGTTGGAATGAGAAAAGCTGATGCCGCGTTGTACGCAACGCGCGGAAGCGCTTTCGGCAAGCGGGTGATCGGAGCTAAGCTGCTGGGAATGAACTACGAAGAGTTTCAGGCGTCAATCGCAGCCAGCGAACCAACGTCAGAGTTGTCACTTGCCTTGGAAGCCTTGTGGTGGGACGCCAAAGGCGATTGGCAAAAGGCACACGAATGCGCGCAACAGCGCGAATCGCCTGATCACGCGTGGGTGCACGCGTATCTGCATCGCAAAGAGGGCGACACTGCACAACGCGGGTTACTGGTATCGTCGGGCGGGGAGAACCGTGTTTACACGATCGCTGGAGGAGGAGTGGCGAGAGATTGCAGAGGCGCTGCTGGAGCGATGATATGGATTGTCGTCATCCTGAGCGAAGTGAGATCGCGAAGCGAACGAACGCAGTCGAAGGACCCCTATACAGTGATAGCGCCCCTTCGACTCGTCGCTCCGCTTCTCGCTCAGGATGACCGCCGATAGTACCTATTCTTCGTCGCGATTCACCGTCACGCCGCGGCTGGAGTAAGCTTCCGGAGCTACGGCCGGGAATTCACCAATTCCCAGTTGCGACTTCAACTGAGGAATATCGTTCGCCTGCATATCCTTCCATCGCTGGATAACATTCGCCGTCGCCTTCTCGATCGCCGGAGCGGCATTCATCTGCACCGGTGTGGGAGCGGCATCGACCTCCTGCACCGTGTAGAGCAGCATAAACACTGATCCCTGTACGCCGTTGAGCGTCTCGGTCTGAGGCCCACGGCGGAAACGCCCTCCCGCCCCAAGCAGCGCGTTTAGCTTCTGGTTGAGAGCGTCGACCTTCTCGCCTGAGGCGTGCCCTTCGCTGATTCGGCTTCCGACTTGAGCTGGTCGCGCAACTTACTCGCCTCATCCACTGCGGGCTGCAATTGGAGCATGGCTTCATAGAGCTGGTTCGATAGATTGAACTGTTTCTGCAAATCCGCCATTGACGTTTTCACCCGAGGATCCATCACCAGCGTGAGATCACGCGTGTAGCGCTTGCCATCGACGGTGAGAACGACCGTGTACTTTCCCGGCATCGCCCACGGCGATGTCGCAACCGGAGCCGTGTTCTTGTAAACCGCTGCGATCGGGTATTCCGGCTTGATGCCGGGCACCGGTTGCAGGTGCATGTCCCAGAGGAAGCGATGGAAGCCGGCTTTGCCCGACAGCACTTGCGGCGGCCTGAGCCAGTAGGCCGGAATGGCCAGTTCAGGATTCGGCGGCGGAACCCGATCGTTGCTGGCGTACTTGCGAATCACCTTGCCGGAGCCGTCGATGATCTCGAGCGTCACCGGCGCCGACGCGTCGCCCTTCAGGTAGTAATTGATAATCGCTCCGTCGGGCGGATTCTTGCCCGCCGGGACATCCGGCGGAAGCGGCGTATCGCTGTTGGTGTTCCAGCGCACGCGCATTGCGGTCTGCGGCGCGAACAGATATGCGTTGCCCGACGCGACCTTCTCATCCATCTGGCGCAACGGGCTGATGTCATCGAGAATCCAGAAGCCGCGGCCGTGCGTACCCACGAGCAGGTCGTCATCTTTGATTGCCAGATCACGCATCGACGTCGCCGGCATGTTCAGGCGCAATGACTGCCAGTGCTCGCCATCGTCGAACGAAACGTAGACCGCGCGTTCGGTCCCCGCAAAGAGCAGGCCTTTGCGCTGCGTGTCCTCGCGAACGGCGTTGACGTTCTCGTTGTCGGGGATGCCGTTGGTGATCTTCGTCCAGCTCTTGCCCGCGTCGCGCGTGCGATAGATATAAGGATGCAGATCGTCGAGCCGCAACGTATTGATCGCCGCGTAGGCAGTTTGCGGATCGTGATGGCTGGCTTCGATGACCGAAACCTTCTGCCAGGGAATCAGCTCGGGAGGCGTGACGTTGTTCCAATTCGCGCCGCCATCGGTCGTGATCCAGATGAGTCCATCGTCGGTGCCTGCCCAGATGATGTTGACGTCTTTGAAGGATGGAGCGACGGCGTAGATGACGCCGCGCTGCGAGGGTTGCGCCGACTTCTCCGATTTGAAGATTCCAACCGATGCCGGCACCTCCCACGTCTTGCGCGTCAGGTCGGGGCTGATCTGCTTCCAGCTCTGTCCGCCGTCCCGCGTGCTCCACAGCGTATTGGCGGCGAAGAACATGAGATGTGGATCGATAGGTGAGAACAGCACTGGCTCGGTGCGCACCACGCGGTAGTCCGGCGGGCGACCGGCAACCGGAGACACGTTCTGCGCGGTTGTGGTGCGGCGGTCGTAGCGCGTCACCTTGCCGCCATAAACAATATCGGGATCGAGCGGGTCGGGCGCGACATATCCGTACTCTTCCACGGCCACGGGGTGCCAGTCGCGCATAGTGATTTCGCCGTCATTGCCTCGGCTTCGCACGCAAGCCGAGCCGCTCTCCTGCTGGCCGCTGCACACGCGATAAGGAAATGCATTGTCGGCGGCGACGTGATACATCTGCGCCGTCGGCTGGTTGTACCACGAGCTCCACGACTCACCGCCGTTCACCGTGATGATGGCACCCTGGTCGCTCGCGATGAGGATAGTTTTGGGATCGTTGGGATTGATCCAGATGTTCTGGTAGTCATCGCCGCCGGGTGCGCCGCGAAACGCAGTCCATGTCTTGCCCGCGTCCACCGATTTCCACGTCACGGTAGAGGTCACGTACATCACGTCAGGATTCTTGGGATCGATGATCGGCACACACAGGTCACCGCCGCCGATGCGCCCGCGGGGACGAGGATCGTTGGTAGTGATCGCCCAGGTTGCGCCGGCGTCGTCAGAGCGGTAAAGGTCAACCTTCTCACCGGTTGCAACCGAAGCGAACAGTCTGCGCGGATTGCTGGCCGAAACGCTCACGTAAGCTTCGGCGATTCCGGCCGGCAGTCCGCCGCCGAGCTGCTGCCAGTTCTGCCCACCGTCAGTTGATTTGTAGATGCCGCCGTTGGTGCCGTTCCACTCGGCGTTCTCCCAAGGACCTTCGCGCGCCTCCCACAATGTGGCATAGACCACGTTGGAGTCGGTCGGGTCGATGGTTACTCCGGCCGCGCCGACGTTCTCGTCTTTTTGCAAGACGGCCTGGAAGCTTTGGCCGCCATCAGTCGAGCGGTAGATACCACGCTCCTTATTCGGCCCATAAGGATGACCCGCTACCGCTACAAACAGCTTGTTCGGATTGCGCGGATCGACCGCCATCTGCGAGATCTGCTGGCCATCGCGCAGGCCAAGATGCGTCCAGGTTTTGCCCGCATCAGTGGATTTGTAGATGCCGTCGCCGACCGACAAATCCGGCCGATGCAGACCTTCGCCGCTGCCGACGTAAACGATGTTTGGGATCGGAAGGCGCGACCACAATGTAGCCAATAGAGCCGGTGGGTTGGTCGTCAAAGATCGGGTCCCAGGTTCGCCCGAAGTCGGTAGTCTTCCAAACCCCGCCATTCACCGCGCCGATATAAAAGACGTTCGGCTCGTTAGGAACGCCCACCGCCGCGCGAGTGCGTCCACCGCGCAGCGGACCAATCTCCCGCCAATGCATTTCGCCGAGTGCGCTGGTGGGAATGGGCGTTTGGGCAATCGATGGAAGAGCGAGAACAAAGAGCAGGAGCGAGAGGGCGCACATCTTTAGGTGCTTCATCAAGAGCAGAACATCCTTTGTCGAAAATGAAAACTGTGTGAATTTACGGCTCGGGCCAAGTGCAGAAGTATACGACAGCGACCGGGGTGGAATCTTGGTCGGGAGAAGCGCTACCGTAATCCATAGTTTCCGTATCCTGTTTGAAAGGGCCCGCCTTCAGGCGGGCCGCACAGGTGGACGAAAAAACCGGCTTTAGCCGCTGAGGGCGAGCATTTCCTCAGCGCCTAAAGGCGAAGTCCATGACGTGTTGCGGCGGCACGGCTAAAAGCCGTGCCCTTTCAAAGCCGGGACACAGAAACACTAAACACCCTCTAATTGCCAGTTGCTAATTGCGGCCGGTTGCTAGTTGGCAACTTTCAACACAATCTTCCCGTAGTTCGCCCGCTGCAGCATCAAACGATGCGCTTCGGCAGCCTGTTCCAGCGGGAGCACGTGTCCGACCTCCGGATGCAACGCGCCACTTTGAATCCAGGGCTGCATGGCCTGCAACGCTCCGCGAATCAATTCGTGATCGCGCGCCAGATACGTCAGCCACAGGCCATGTGCGCTGAGTCCTTTGGCCATCATCACGCCGACATCGAATTTTTGCCGCTCGCCGGTCGCGGTGCCATAGATGATGACGCGCCCGAACGGACGGCAGCATCGCAAACTCTTCGCGGTATGCTCTCCGCCCAGCATCTCGAATACAGCATCGACCCCTTCGCGGTTGGTGAGCTCACGCACCCGTTGCTCGTAGTCGACCTGCTTGTAGTTGATACCGTGCTGCAAACCAAGCTTCTCGACGCGCGCCAGCTTTTCATCCGACGACGAAGTGCCATACATCTCCAGACCTAACTGCTTTCCGATTTCGACCGCTGCTGTGCCCACTCCTCCGGCGACCGCGTGAATCAGCACCCGACGTTTATGTCCTGGCTCGCGATGCACCGGCTCTTTGGCGTCCGGCGTCAGGCCAGCTTTCCAATATGCCAGGTACGCGGTGAGAAAGGTCACGGGAAATGCCGCCGACTGCACCGGCGTCCACTGGGCCGGCTGCGGCCAGATCATGTCCTTCGCAACGGCAATCTTGTCAGCGGCGGCTCCATACTGCGTGTAGCCCATCACTCGCTCGCCTGTAGCTTCTTCGACGCCGGCGAATTCACGTCCTGTAATCCAGGGGGGATCGGGAGTGCCGGGATAAGAACCGCGTGTCGCATGGGTATCGGCAAAGTTGATACCAACTGCTTCCACGCGAACCAGCACTTCGCCGGCTTTGGGTTGCGGCTCTGGTACGTCGCGGAGTTCGAGAACTTCCGGCCCGCCCACGCGGGTTACGACCATGGCTTTCATGGCAGAAGTGTACGACAAGAAAGCCGCAGCGGGTCGGCTGCGGCCGGTATAACGAAGGGAGACAACTTAGCAGATCAGTTTGCGACGCAGCACGCCGATTGCTCCCAGCACTCCGCTGCCGAGCAGTAACAGCGAGCCCGGCTCGGGCGTGAGAACGTCGAATGCATCAAGCGGACTAATTCCCCTGCTGTTCCATGTGGCTCCGCCGTCGATGCTATACAAGGTCGTCCCAGTCTGATTTTGGTTATTCAAGTTCCAGGCATTCCAGCTGTCATCATTAAGGGCTACCGGACCAAGAATCATGAAATACGATTGGCCGCCGACCAGGGACACTCCCGAGATTCCAGAGACCGTGACCAGTCCGCCGTTATTGGTGCAGGTGGGCGGGCATGATCCGAAGTTCGTGTTCGTGATCAGGTTCGTCCAATAGGCGCCCGCCACCTGGCTGCCGGGAAGACCACCATCGTTCGTCCAGATGCTGGCGTAAAAAGTGTGAAGCGATCCAATATAGCCCACCCCCAGATCAATCTGGGAGACCGCCAAAGTACCGCTTCCAGCTACCGTAAAAGCGCTCGCGCCGAGATCGCTGTAGCCGCCAGGGAAACCGCTGCCGGTTATGGTAGCTCCATTGCAGCAGTCGTATGGGTTTCCCGGAGGTCCTAAATCGGAAAACAAAGTACTGTCTGCCATCGCGGGCAGCGCGCTCAGGCAAAGGGCGATAGCAAGAAAGCAGAGCACACGTCCACGTCTTTTGTCTTCAGGGTACTGACTTTGCATTTCGTAACCTCACTCCTCCTGGTTCTACATCGCTTTGGTATGCAGACATGCGAAACGCCGGCACAAGAATGCCCTGCTTCCGGCAACTGTTGTGCGTTAGGCATGCCGCGCTTTGTTTACGAGGTCCCCACAGCAGGCGCGAAACTGGCTCGCCTACTATGGGACGGCATTCTAGCTCACATTCTTGCGAGTTCCACACATTATCTTTGGCGAATGCCAAGAAGCAGGCACACGCAACCTATCTCGCCTCCAAGCTTGCCTATCCTTGTCCTGAGCTGTTTCCGCCATTGCACACCGACCTCGATACCAGCGCAGGCTTGCCACGCGCAGCCCGAAAGGCGCCATTTGTTTTAGCCGTGGGTCCTTCGGCTCCGCTCAGGACAGGCTCCGCCCGCGGTAGCCGGTGAGATAAATTTCCCGGAGCCGCATAGCGGCGGCAGACAGGTATGATCGACGTACAGCATGCCTGCCAAGACAAAACAAAAAGCATCGACAAGCAGAGTCCCTCCTCAAACCAGACTCAAGGGCGGTCCTTCTCCACTCGACATCCTCCGCGCTCGCATCTTTGCCGATCTGCCCTGGCTGGTACATGGCTTCAGCACGCGACAGGGTGGAGTTTCGAAGTGCTACGGCGGCGAAACACTGAATCTCGGAGTTACGCCGGCCGATGAGAAGGACGCCGTACTCCGCAATCGTGAGCTCTTCGCGAAAAGCATTGGAGCCATCAATCCAAGTGGCACGCCGTGGCCGCTGCTGGAACTGAAGCAGATTCACTCCGCGCTGGTACATCGGATCGACAAGCTCCCAAAGTCCCTACTGACGGGCGATGGCCTCATCACCAGCACGCCCGGCCTGCTGCTCGCCATCAAGACTGCAGATTGCACGCCGGTGCTCGTAGTCGACAGCAAGCGTAGAGTCGTCGGCGCCTTTCACGCCGGTTGGCGAGGAACGGCAGCGCGTGTGGTCGAGAAAGGGATCGGCGAAATGCGAAGGCAATTCGGCAGCGATCCCCGTAACCTTCGCGCCGCCATTGGACCATGCATTGGCAAGTGCTGCTACGTTGTAGGACACGAGGTTGAGGCGGAATTCGAATCGCAATTCAGCTACGCGCGCGAACTTTTCCATGAAGTGTTCAACAGCAACTCGCTGCATGTGAAATATCCTCTGCTTTTTCTCAATCAACGTGCGCCCGGACACGGTGACCCGGCATCTGACATCCATCTTGATCTGGTGGAAGCCAATCGGCGTCAGCTTCAGGACGCCGGTCTCGAAAGCGACCAGATCGAGATTGTGGAGGGCTGCACCGCGTGTGATACGGCGCGCTTCTTTTCACATCGCGCGGAGTTCGGCAAAACAGGTCGCATGATGGCGGCCATCGGCATCATGAGTAACTGAAAAAACCGGTTCACCACGGAGGCACAGAGAACACGGAGGAGAAGAGACATTGAACTGCGAGGCGGGATAACGTTCTGTGGCTAACAGCGGCTGCTCCGGCATTACAAGAAATAATTCGCTTTCCTCCGTGACCTCCGTGCCTCCGTGGTGAATTCTTTTCGACCGGAAGAGTAAGACATGACGGAACACAAGATGAAGCTGAATGAATACGTAACCCTCGGCCGCAGCGGTCTGATTGTCAGTCCCTTCTGTCTCGGCACCATGACCTTCGGCAACGACCGCTGGGGATCTTCGGACGAAGAGTCACGTCGCATCTTTGACCGCTATGTCGAAGACGGCGGAAACTTTCTCGACTGCGCCGACGTGTACGCCGACGGCAAAAGTGAAGAAGTCATGGGCCGCTTCATCGCCGAATCGAAGCTGCGTGACAAGCTTGTGCTGGCGACGAAGTTCACCTTCGCGGCGCAGGAAGCCAATCCCAACTCGGGCGGCAATGGTCGCAAGAACACCTATCGCGCGCTGGAGGGCTCGCTGCGCCGGCTGGGCACCGATTACGTCGACCTCTACTGGATGCATGTGTGGGACATGGTCACGCCGGTGGAGGAGGTTGTCGAGACGCTGAGCACGCTGGTGCGCGCGGGCAAGATTCGCTACTACGGCTTCTCCGATGTACCCGCCTGGTACATCGCACGCGCCGTGACGCTGGCCGAAGAGCGTGGACTGGTGCCACCGATCGCTCTGCAACTTGAGTACTCCCTGGTGGAGCGCAATATTGAGCGCGAACACGTTCCCGCTGCCCATGAGCTGGGGCTTGGAATTTGCCCATGGAGTCCGCTGGCCAGCGGATTCTTGAGTGGCAAGTACACGCGCGAAGGCGCGAGCAGCAGCAAAGGCAGCCGTCTGGATGTTCTGAAAGAATCGAACAATCCGGTGTTCAACAAATTCACCGAGCAAAACTGGAAGGTGCTGGAGGCCCTGCAGGAAGCCGCCATGCAACTCGGACATTCGGCGGCTCAGGTCGCGCTGAACTGGGTTGCGACGCAGCCGGGCGTCAGCTCAATCATTATCGGTGCGACGAAACTCAAGCAACTCGAAGACAATCTCGCAGCCCTGAGCTTCGAGATTCCGCCGGACGTTCGTCAGAAGCTCGACGACGCCGGCGCGCTCGAAGAAATTCATCCTTATATGTTCTTCGGCGAGGTGCTTCAGGATCGTGTCCGCGGCGGGGTGAAAGTAAAACGCTGGAAGTAATGCAGTTCACCACGGACGCTCGGAAACCGGAGGTTCAGGAAATAACCAGCGAGAACCCGGAGAATCGAGTCCTCGCGTATTTCGTAGGCTCAAGACCGCAACGTATTTCAAGCACGATCCGAAGCCGCTTGCGGGCGTTGTATTCGCTGTGACCTATTGCCTGCTTACAGCAGATTCAGGCAGGTGTAGTCAGGGTGGAGCACGCCCTTCAGGCGTGCATCATTGCAGCTTTGGATCATGCCCTTCCCGCGCCGCCGCGCCGTATCGGTACGCCTGAAGGCATACTCCACCCAATTGGGCTACACCAATTGCAAATCTGCTTAGCCCAGAATTGCCATCCTCTTGCCCACGCGCTTCAACGTCTCCAGCGCCTGATCGAGCATCTCCGGCGTGTGCGTGGCCGTCATGATGGTGCGAATGCGGGCTTTGCCTTCAGGCACCGTCGGGAAGGCGATGCCGGTTCCGAACACGCCTTCCTTGAACAGCTCCCGCGAGAAGTCCATCGTAAGCTTGCCGTCACCGATGATGATGGGCGTGATCGGTGTTTCGCTGGCGGGTGTGTTCACGCCGCCGATGTTGAAGCCCAGCCCGCCGAGCTCCTTCTTCCAGTAGCGAGTGTTCTCCCAGAGCTTGTCCATACGCTCGGGTTCCTGCTCCAGCACATCGAACGCGGCGATGCAGGTTGCCGCAACCGACGGCGGATGCGAGGTCGAGAACAAGAATGGCCGTCCGCGATGGTAGAGGAAGTCGATCAGGTCGCGGGTGCCGCAGATGTATCCACCTAATGCTCCGATGGCCTTCGATAGCGTGCCGACCTGGACGTCTACTCGTCCGTGAACTTTGAAGTGGTCGATGGTGCCGCGCCCATTGCGTCCCAGCACGCCCGAAGCGTGAGCATCATCGACCATCATGATGGCGCCGTACTTCTCGGCGAGGTCGCACAAAGCAGGTATGGCGCCGATGTCTCCATCCATCGAAAATACGCCATCGGTGATGACCAGCTTATGGCCGGGCTCATCCTTAATCTCGTTCAGCAACTCTTCGGCATGGGCCGCGTCCTTGTGGCGGAAGACCTTGATCTTGGCACGCGACAAGCGAGCGCCGTCGATGATGCTGGCATGGTTCAGCTCATCCGAAACAATGAAGTCTTCTTTGCCGAGGATCGCCGATACCGTTCCCGCGTTCGCCGTGAAGCCCGACTGAAAGACGACGCAGGCTTCGACATTCTTAAACCGCGCAATCTTCTCCTCCAACTCCATGTGCAGAGACATGGTGCCGGCTATCGTGCGCACCGCGCCCGACCCGACGCCATACTTGCGTGTCGCCTCCAGCGCTGCCTCGCGCAACTTGGGATGGGTGGTCAGGCCGAGGTAGTTGTTGGACGCAAGGTTAATGACTCGTTTGCCGTCGAAGGTACAAATCGGCGCCTGCTCGTCCTCCAGCACGCGAAGGTGGAAGTACGTGCCCTTCTGTTTGAGTTCGTTGAGCTGATCGGTCAGGAATGAGAGCGGATTGGTGCGTGTTCCAGTAGGCATAGATTTTGTTTCGTACTCGGATTTGTGGCCGCTAGTACATTCGCGCGAGCCGAACTGGTATTGTATCGCTCCTCGATCGACGATCGACTGAATCTGACCTTCACCCACAGCTCAATTTGGGACAACTCAACCCACCGGACAACAACTTCGGTTGGGGGATCCTGAATATCCTGCGGGCGGTGCAGGCCCCGTAAGCTGATCGCCCGCCAGCCTGAGTAGCAGGCCGGGCGAGTAGCCAAAAAAGCAACTGCAGAAGGGCCAGGCAGCGTCAGAGAAACATGCTCTTACGCAAGCTTGGCCCTCATTTTTTATATAGACGCAGTATCTGGGGAGGGCTCCGAACACTGCTGGCAAGCGCGCTTGTTGCAACATGTTTCTCCAGCATTGCTGTCTCGCAAGCCACCAAACCTGCCCCGGCCACTCCCATCGATGTGAAAAAAGCAGAACTCGGCGGAACGCCGTGGAACCCGCAGTGGGATACCCTGATCGAAAAGAACATTCCGCCGGAGATGCTCTCCATGCAGGTGCCGCACGATGTTCGCCATTTCTGCCCGAACTTCTACAACATGAGCGATGTGGACAAGCGCGCGTTCTGGGCTTATTTCTTCCAGGCGCTGGCGGGCGCGGAAGCATGCCTCAATCCCACCACGCGGGTGAAGCATCCTGAACGTGTGGTGGCGAGAATCGATCCTGTAACCCACATGGTTGTGCGCAGCGAAGGACTGTTGCAACTCAGCTACTGGGATGAGAAGCGCTATGGTTGCGACTTCGATTGGGAGAAAGACAAGCACCTGAAAGCGGACGACCCCAACAAGACCATCCTTCAGCCCCAGAACAATCTGGAATGCGGAATCAAGATTCTGCAGAACCAGATCATCGATCAGCACCTGCCGCTGATCACCAGAAGAACCTACTGGGCGCCGCTGCAACCCAGAAACTACTCTCACCACAACTTCCTCAGAGAGATGACCAATCCCCCGGAAGCTTGCGGTGTGAGGATCCGGTCGAAAATCGCCAAGAATAAAACCACCAGGACGGTCCAACAGGTAGCGGACGAGAAGCAGATCGCGAAGGCTCAAGATTGAGTCTGGGTGCCCCAGGTTCGCCCATCATTTGGGCTAACCTGGGATCACTGACGCAGCGACAGACCACGGTGTAGGTGGAGGTTCATGCCACAGGGTCTGCGACGATATCACCAATCCGGCCATTCGCATTTCGTCACTTTCAGTTGTTATCGGCGCCAGCCTAATTTCAGCAGCGAAGAAATCTACGACCTCTTTCCAGAATGTCTGGAGCGCATGCGCCGCCGCTTTGACATGTGCATTTACGGCTATGTAGTCATGCCTGAGCACGTGCATCTGCTGCCAAGTGAACCGGAACGAGGCACACTGGCCGACGCAATCCATTACCTGAAGCTATCGTTTTCGAAGCGGGTGAAGTCTGCTTCCCAGCTTAGCGTCCAACCGAAGGACGCGAAGCTGGGGCACCCAGGCAAATTGAATCGGGACGAAGCAGGATGTACAGTTGCGCCACCTGCGGGATGCTTCCCGGGACCCAGCGCCGTAGGCGCGACTCAGCTTAGCCCAGTGTGGAGCGCAGCGGAACACTGGGTTGAGGGCAAAGAAGTATCTCGGAGCCCTGGATGGGGCTCCTGAATTTTTTCGCGTGTACCGACGAGGACTGGAGAAGGAAGCGGCCCAGTGGAAATGGAGCAGCTTCCGTCATTATGCTTTTCGCGAAGCCGGTGTGGTGGAGATCGAGTCGGAATGGACAGCGCGCGACCGGGAAGTAAAAGCGTTAGGATTGCCGCCGCGCATCTTTTCTTTGCCCTCGGTTAACTGGCACCCAGAGCCTGCCCTGAGCTTGTCGAAGGGTTAGGCCAACCGATGGCCGAACCTGGGGCACCCGGGTGGCCCAGTTTTTGGAGAAGCAGTTGGGGTGCCACACCCGCCTGTGTCAAGTGTGGCGGCCTTGGCGTCTATAAGATGACGGATTCCAAAACGGGAAAGCGGAACAAGCGGTTCTTATGGCGTTGCCGCGACTGTAACGAGCAATATACGGTTCGAATCGGTACGGTGTATGAAGAATCACGGACTGAACTGCGGCATTGGTGTTATGCTTTTTGGCGCGCCTGTACGTCTAAAAAGGGCGTGTCGTCGTTGGAAATAAAACGGCATTGTCAGATCAGCTACAAGTCGGCGCTGTTATTGATGAATCGCATCCGGTTTGCAATGGCTCCGAACGGTGACGAGCCAAAACTGACCGGAACAGTAGAATGTGACGAGACATACATCGGGCCGCGCCGACCGCGTTACAAAGGAACGAGCAGGCGTGGACGCGGAACAAGCAAGATTCCAGTGTTCGTGGCTGTCGAGAGGAATGGCAGGATTCGGCGGCGCGTTGTGGTTGACGTAACGGGGAGATATTGACGGCGGGATACGCGAAGAAGTGGACAGGCAAACACATCTGATGACTGATGAACACATAGCCTACACTGGCCTGAGTGCCGAGTACGCCAGTCACCATCAGGTTTGCCACGCAACAAAGGAATACGTTTCCGGCGACGTTCACACCAATACAGCAGAGAGCAGTCATGCGCTTGTAAAGCGTGGCATCGTTGGTATCTATCACAATGTCAGTCGGGAATACCTGCACAGATACCTGTGGCAGTTCGACTTTCTCTGGAACAACCGAAAGCTTAACGACGGCGAGCGCACCTTCGTAGGCATCAAGGCATCTGAAGGCAAGAGGCTAATGCACAAATGGGCCGAGTAGCTAAGAAATCGTGGAGGGGGGTTAAGATGAGCACCCAGCCGAAGTATGTGACTAAAGAACGCGAGGAAGGCAGAATCATTCCTCACGATAGGGAGTTGAGAGATGCCGTGGATCGAGTTTATGAGAGATACGGCAATGACCTGTCTGCTTTCTATCGAGACGTTAAGAAGTCGATAACGGTGGAAAAGTGCGATCTTGAAAGGCCGAGAAGGCGTGGTGTATCTGATTGATCGTTCCCAATCCCCGTTATAGAGCCAACCCGGACAGGTGCATCCTTATCGAGGGCCGATTCGATGACCAACTCCTCTCCCGTGTAACTCCTGCAATTCTAAAACTGCAAAAAACTCGCGACCCAATCACGGTATTCATCCTGAATAGTCCAGGCGGCGACATCCGGGTTATGGAATCGCTATTGCAACTTCTCCGAGCGCCTGATCAGGATTTTGTCCGTGGTCGTCGCATTATTACGGTGGCTACGAAGCGCGCCAGTAGCGCCGCTGCTGACCTACTCTGCTCCGGTGACTACTCCATTGCCTATCCAAACAGCACTATCCTTTATCATGGAGGAAGGGTTTTTGAAGACAAGGCGTTAACAAAAGAGCACACCACCCTTCTTGCCGAATACCTCCGTTGGTCGACGGATTACTATGCCTGGGATTTAGCCAGGAAAATAGAGAACCGTTTTAGATTGCGCTTCCTTCTATCGCGGGACAAATTCGCAGACGTTCGCACCAAACGCCATCCGCAGAAAATGAGTGATTTCGATTGCTTCCTCGAAGTAATCACAGAGAAGCTTTCGCCAAGGGGGAAGGCGGTATGTGAGGCTGCAAGGGACCGATATAAACGCTATGAAGTGTTGCTCACCAAAATACCACGTACCAAGAGATATAAGAAGCAGCGGCCTGCCATTCTGGAAGCCGAACAAATCAAAGTCATTCTTGACTTTGAGCTTGAGGCTAACAAGAAAAGCCGCGAGTGGACGTTTAGGTACGGAGGATTAAGGAAGTTAGTAGAGGATTTCTATCTTTTGACTGAATATTTAGAAAGCAAGCAGGATGACCTCCTGAGTGAGTGGTGCTCCGACTTGGGAAAGTTCGCCCTAAGCCCAACGGAAAAGGCGGCGATGGACGCCATTCAGGACCAGAAACTCCGCACTCAAAAAATAGTCGAGTTAGTGAAGCCAATCATTGAACCAGTATGGTCATTCTTTATCGCACTGTGTCATGCCTTGCAGGAGGGAGAAAACGCGCTGACCGCTAAAGACGCGTACTGGCTTGGACTGATAGATGAAGTGTTGGGTGATCCCGACATGGCTGCACTGCGGTGGCTTATGGAGTACAAGCCGGACCCACCAAAAACACCAGACCAGCAGGCGGGTTCGACGGGGAGCGGCGATGCGGAAGAAAAAGCCAAAGGTGAAGGGAAAACCGACGGCACAACCGGGACCGAAACCAGACCTGCTTAAAATTGACATGGGCTGGCAACGTGCCCGGTGCCCCACAGCCTGCCCTGAGTTTGTCGAAGGGTTCGCCCGGCACGGTGCCCGGTGCCCCAGGTTCGCCCATCGTTTGGGCTAACCTGGGGTTGTTCGTCCGGGTGGCCACATTTCCCACCGGTTGGGAACCACTGAGCCCATCCGGAGAATTTCTGACATTCCCAGTTCGGCAACTTCCTGCCACCTTCGTAACCTCCGCTCGTCACTTTTCCCGTGCAACTCGATCCTGCAGCTCATAGACTCGTGCGCGGGCACCCAAGGGTGTACCTGTCGGCTGTGCCGCAACCCTGCATGGGTCGGTTCAAGATTTCGCCATGAGACGACCGACGACGGGCTAATCTTGGCCAGTAAGCTCTTTGAAATCTGATATTTGCCTGCAAGTACCGCGATTTCAATAATTTGCAAGGTAAACGTGCGCTAAATTATTGAAAACAAAGAATCGCAAAAGGAGTTTTTCGCGGCTTTGCACATTATCGGACGCAAAAATGGCGTGCGCACCTCGAAATCGCTCTTCCCACGGCTAAACTCGTGGTCTAAGTTGTTTAGAATCAAATTTTTACCTGTAAGTCTCGCCGATTCAATAATTTAGAGTAGAAATGATGTCTAAACTGTTGAAAATAAGGAATCGTAATTACATTTTTTTATGATCGAAGCGTTATCGGACATTGCGGGCAACGAGCTACCGGAAGAGTCGGAGCGAAGAGCAAGAGCCAGGGTGTTTCGAGTGTTGCTGGGTTCCGGCTTTGAAAGGGCACGGCTTTGAGCCGTGCCGCTACAACACGCCATGGACTTCGCCTTTAGGCGCCGAGGGAATGCTTTCCCTCAGCGGCTAAAAGCCGGTTTTTCGTCCACCTGTGCGGCCCGCCTGAAGGCGGGCCCTTTCAAAACAGCACACGGCCTCTGCGGCACGCCTGAAGGCGTGCTCCACCCGGCCACAGTAACTGTGAAAGTGGTTTACAGCGCCCCGCCGCCCTCGAACACCTTCTCCATGTTGTACGGAAATACCCGGTACAAACCATAGCTGATGCCCGAATCGGAGTACTCGCGGAAGAGCAGATCGCCGCGTCCGTTGGCATCAGCGTCGAGGGCGTCAATCAGTTCCAGGCGAGGAAAGACGTCAAGATGCGTGGTGTCGGTAACCGAACTGAGGACCTTTGCCGGCTCGCCATTGATGTCGAGGTGAGCGACATAGGTGACGTAATAGAGGAAGGGCTTAGACCCGGCGGCCGGGACCGGCAGTTTTGCGGTAAACACCAGCGTTGGTGAGTTGCTGAAGTCGAGATCGAACAGCCGCAGATCGTAATCCTTAAGGGCGGCGTTCTTAGGAACCTTCGGCCCCGGAGTATGTTTGTCAGCGAAGGTGCGAATATCAGCCAAGGCCAGCGAGGCCATTGTCTGGGCCAGCTCCTGCTGACGCTCCGGCGTAGTGGTGTAGATCAGCGGTCGCGTCTCAAATTTGTTTGCGTCAGAGATGGCGGCCAGCGAACGAGTGGAAGCGTCCTTCGCATTCGGCTTGGATGCGGGAGTGCTCATCTTCGAGCCAGCAACGCTGGGCTTCGGTTGCGGCGTCTGCGGCTGATTGCCGCGTGTGAGCACAGGACGATTGGGATCGTTCTCGTCCGGCGACGGAGCTTTGGCGTGCTGTGTCGCGGTGGTATCAGAAGCGGCCGGAGCGGCAGGTTTGCGAAGCACCGGGCGATCGGGATCATTGTCGTCTATCGATTGAGCCTGCTTGTTGACCGGCTGCAGGGTTGCGGGCGGAGTGGAGGCCGGCTCATCTCCGGGTCGACGCAGCGTAGGCCGCCCCGAAGAGGCATCCGACGTTGTGGGAGACGTTCCCGCGGACGGCGGTTGCGAACTCGCTTGGGCCGGGGGCGTCGCTTGAGCTGGCGCGGGGGTTTGCGTCTGCTGGGTCGCTTTCGGAGTTGCTGAACTCTGATCGGAGCTTTCGTTTGAGCCAGGACGCCGCAGAACGGGAGGGCCGCTATCAGCGTCGCCGGTGAAAATTGCCTTGCTCTCTTTGGCCGTCGCTTTCGGCTTCCTGGCGGCTTCGGCAGCAAGCTGCTCGTCCATGGCGCGACGCGGCGTCCAGCGGCCGTCGCCGATCCAGCCGGCATTCGACTGCTTCGGCATGTTGATTACGAACTGACCTGCCGGCTCGCCGTCACTCAGTGCCTGGTACACCGTTCCGGCCTGCACCGCCAACGGTTCGGGGTTGGCCTCGTAAATACTGGCG
Organism: uncultured Acidobacteriaceae bacterium; assembly: GCA_963846795.1. Lineage (GTDB taxonomy): Bacteria > Acidobacteriota > Terriglobia > Terriglobales > Acidobacteriaceae > CAVVDY01. Next base: position 574,354 of record CAWJXJ010000002.1, on the reverse strand, counting down.
TCGTAATACTTGCCCTCGTACCAGAGCGCCACCGGGACAAGGCGTGTCGCGCCGCCGGGCAGGAACTCGACCACTCCGATGGCGCGGGCCGAGCGCTTCGACTTCTTCGGGGCCGTGGATTCGGACTGAGCCCCCTGGTCTTGCGGACGTCGCATTTCCGGGCGCTGCGCCTGCGCGGGGAGATTGCACCACAGCAGGATCGCCAGCAAAAGCGGCATGGCAAAGTGGGGCGATTTACGGTATAGATGATTGGTTATGGCAAACAACAAGAAGGCTCCCGATTTCACTTTGCCCGACGAGAACGGTAACCCGGTTTCATTGCAACAGTTCCGGGGCAAGACGGTGGTGTTGTTCTTCTATCCCAAGGCCAACACGCCGGGCTGAACCATTGAGGCTCGCGGGTTCCGCGATGCATACGCAAAGCTGCAAAAGGCCGGCCTGGTGGTGCTCGGCATCTCGCCGGACAAACCATCCGCCCAGAAGAAGTTTAAAGAAAAAGAAGAACTCCCGTATACGCTTCTTGCCGATGACAAGAAAGAAGTCGCGCAGAAGTTCGAAGTTCTCAAAGAGAAGAACATGTACGGCAAGAAGGTGATCGGGGTTGCGAGGACGACCTTCCTCATCGGCCCGGACGGGAAGATCGAGCATGTCTTCGAGAGCGTGAAGCCCGATGGTCACGCCGAAGAAGTGCTGGCGAAGGTGAAGGAGATGGCCAAGACAGCGAAGGCTGCTGAGAAGTAAAGCGACGTGGCGCGCCCTGCAGGCGAGCTTTGAACCACGGGTTTACAGGGACGAACACGGATCCGGACTTGAGTTCAGAGAATATGGATTGTTGGCCTCTGTGGTCCGTTCGATCGGTGGCGATCGGTGGTTCATGTTTATTTCGAACCAGTTGGGCGTTGGTGAGGGCTCCGATGTCTCGAAGCTCGCTGTTTGCTATACTTTGAGTGCCTCTACGTTTCTGAATTTCCCTGCTCGCCCAGGTTGGGGACCACGTGCGGACGTGGTGAAATTGGCAGACACACCATCTTGAGGGGGTGGCGCCGAAAGGCATGTGAGTTCAAGTCTCACCGTCCGCACCATACCTCGCTGTCAGTAACGTACAGAGATCAAGTTATTGGAAAAGGCGCTTGAGCGCCTGGGATTAAGGCTGAGTTCATGACGATTCTGATTACTGTTTTACACATCCTGGTTTGTATCTTCCTGATCGCGGTTGTGCTGTTACAGAGCGGCAAGAGCGCCGATATCGCCGCTGCGTTTGGCGGCATGGGCAGCCAGACCGCTTTCGGCACCCGTACCGCCGCTACCGTGCTCAGCAAGGCTACGACCTGGGCGGCCGTGCTCTTTATGCTGACGTCGATTACACTGTCGATCTTCGCAAGCCGCCGCAGCACCAGCAACGGGTCGGTGCTGTCAGGAACGACGACGTCGATGCCTGCAAAGAAAGCTCCCGCGCCGGTTCAGAAGCCGGCACCCGAGCCGCAACCGATGACGCCGAACCGGTAGTCATCGCCTCGTACCCAAACTTGGAAAGCCTCCGCGGTTGCGGAGGCTTTTACGTCTCACAGGATTCGCGAAATGCTACCCCTCCAACCCGGCCCCATTGGTTGATGATCCCGGAGTGACTTCCACCTTGGCAACCGGAGCGGCTTCGCCGTTAGATTTAGTCGCAGGTGTTGAAGGTGCTTTGGTTAGGCTGGGCCTGGCCGGACGCCAGCTCTTCTCATACTGCCCAATGTGCCAGATGTCGCGCGCGTACTCCTGCACCGTACGGTCGCTGGAGAACTTGCCGATGCGCGCCACGTTGAGCACCGCCTTTTGCCACCACACGTCTTCAGCCAGGTATTCCTGCTCGATCAAGCGATGGGTTTCGATGTAGCTGAGGAAATCGGCAATGTGGAAGTACTTGTCGCCGCGGTCGAGGAGCTCATCGAAGATCCAGCCGAACAGGCCATGTTCATTGGGGCAGAACCGGTCGGAGTTGATGGCGTCGAGCACCTCCTTGATCTGCGGATGCTCATCGTAGAGATCGCGTGCGATATATGTTCCCTTCTCTCTCATCTCCGCGATCTGCTCGGCACGCAGGCCGAAAATGTAGATGTTCTCTTCCCCGACTTCCTGGGCGATCTCGATGTTCGCGCCGTCCCAGGTGCCGATGGTCAAAGCGCCGTTCATGGAGAGCTTCATGTTGCCGGTGCCCGAAGCCTCGGTGCCCGCAGTTGAAATCTGCTCGCTCAGGTCCGCGGCGGGCATGATGAGTTCCGCCAAGGACACGCGATAATCGGCCACGAAGGTTACCTTGATCCACTCCTTTGCCTTCAAGTCGTTGTTCACCACGTCAGCAACGTTGTGAATGAGCTTGATAATCTGCTTGGCCGCCCAGTATCCGGGGGCAGCCTTGCCGGCGAAGATGTAGGTGTGCGGAACGGCCGGAAGCTCGCCGTGCTCCACGATGCGCAGGTAGTCGCTGATGATGTGCATCACGTTCAGCAACTGGCGCTTGTACTCGTGGATGCGCTTGATATGTACGTCGAAGATGGAGTCGGGATCAACTAGCAGCCCGTTCTCTTTCTGAATGAACGACTGAAGCTTCAGCTTGTTCCGGCGCTTAACTTCTTTGAAAGATGCCCGAAATTCCGGATCTTTCGCCCAGGGCTCGAGTTCGCGCAACTTATCAAGGCTGGTGATCCACTTGTTTTCGTCGAGCGTCAGGCTGATCAGCTCGGTCAGCTCGGGATTTGCTTCCATCAGCCAGCGCCGGGGAGCAACGCCGTTGGTTTTGTTATTGAACTTCTCCGGCCACACCGCATAAAACTCGGGCACCAGCGATGTCTTGATCAGATCGGTGTGCAGAGCGGACACGCCGTTGACCGAATGACTGCCCACGATGCACAGGTTGGCCATGCGCACCTGCTTCTCGTAACCTTCCTCGATGATCGACATGCGCTGCAGCTTCTCAGTGTCCATGAACGAGTATTGCTGCATCTCGCGCATGAACCGGTGGTTGATGTTGAAGATGATCTGCATGTGCCGCGGCAGTACCTTCTCCAGCAGAGGCACCGACCATTTCTCCAGCGCCTCGGGCAACAAGGTGTGGTTGGTGTAGGCCAAGGTCTGCTGAGTGATCTCCCATGCCTGCTCGTACACAAGCCCATGGTCGTCCATAAGGCTGCGCATCAACTCAGCGACCGACAAGCTGGGATGCGTGTCGTTCATCTGGATGGCGACCTTGGACGCGAACAGCTCGAACTTATCGCCGTGCTGGCTGCGGAAGCGACGCATGATGTCGCCAATGGCACACGCAACCAGGAAGTACTCCTGGACCAGGCGCAACTCCTTCCCGCTAACCACGGAATCGGAGGGATACAGCACGCGCGAAATATTTTCTGACTGGATCTTCTGCTCGATGGCGCGAACGTAATCGCCGCGATTGAAAATCTCAATGTCGAAATCTTCCGACGCGCTGGCGGTGAACAAGCGAAGCCAGTTCACGGTCTGTCCCAGGTAGCCCACGATGGGCATGTCGGCGGGTACGCCGACTACGGTCTTGTAGCCGCTCCAGCTTTGCCGGAAATTGTCCTCATCGTCGCGCTGGGTTTCCACTTTGCCGTAGAGATTGATGGCCACCGATTCGTTGGCGTGCTCCATCTGGAAGGGAGTGCCGTTGGCCTTCCAACGATCGGGTTTTTCGCGCTGAAAGCCATTGAAAATTTCCTGCCGGAAGAGGCCGTATTCGTAATCGATGCCGTAACCGAAACCCGGCATGCCAAGGGTTGCCATGGATTCGAGCATGCAGGCGGCGAGACGTCCCAGTCCACCGTTGCCCAGACCGGCATCGGCCTCGCTGTCCAGCACGTCTTCGAGGCTGACACCGAATTGCGCCAGCACTTCGCGGCAGAGCTCTTCGGCGCGCAGGTTTGACAGGTTATCGGCCAGCGAGCGCCCCATCAGGAATTCCATCGACAGGTAATAGAGCCGCTTCTGGTCCTTGTGCCGATAACGCCGCTCAGTCTCGATCAGACGATCGACGATGCGGTCCCGCACGGCGAGCGACACCGGGGTCAGGTAATCGGCGGGGCTAAGTTCAGACGTGGGGCGAACCAGGGTATAACGGATGTGTCGAAGTATGGCTTCCCGTAAGACTTCTGCAGGGCGCGCCTGGGTAAGAAACTCGTCAGTGGACATATTATGAGGGCGCTTTTGAACTATGAACGTCGGAAGAAAGCCCGCCACTCTGGTTCGAGTCGCTTCGCCAGAGCTGCGGTTGTATCCCGGCGCATCCTCTTGCCGGGCCGGCGCCTTCCGTATCAACGCGTACTGTATTCACAGCGATGTCACATTCTAACGCAAGCTGGAGGTGAAAACGGCAAACCTTGGGACTTAAGTATGGCCAAACCCACGATTCGCGACGGCGAGGGAAACGGCACCGCTTCAGAACAGGTAGATGAGATTGATCGCGACGGTGTTCTGGTGTGGAACGAGGATCTGCGGTTTGTCGGTCAGAAATACATCGTAATTCGATCGATCGAACCGGGCTTCGCCACGAATCACGAACTTACCATCGAACTTCCTCAACCATGAGGCCACGTCAGAAAGCTTCGCGACCATGTCGTATTCCGGCGTGAGCGTGTATCCCTGAAGCTTCTGGTCAACTCCGGTGCGAGTGCCTCCACCATCGTTGAAAACCTCGCCGCGAAAGGCCAGCGAGAACTTCTGGTTGAAGCCGTACTTGATATAGCCTGCCAGACCCTTCCAGATAGCGTCGTGCCCGAGGCTGACGCCGTTCTCCTCATGGCCGTACAAGGCGTCGAAGCCAAGGTTCAGCCGAGGCGTGGTCTTCCAGCTGCCGACGATTTCTCCCACGCTGCGCTGGTCGCGCGTGTCTTTCGGGCGTTCGGGCCCATGTATGAAGTTGAAGTAGAGCGCTGTGGACTTGGTGGGAGTAAACGTAATCTGGCTGCCCCAGGAATAGCCGCTATTGTAGCGCTGAAATTCATCCCAGCCGTTGACGACCACGACCATGCCGCTGATTTTGCTGGTGAAGGGATAGGTAACCTTCACGCCGGTGTAGGTGAAGGGCACGCCAAAGCCAAAAATAAATCCGCGGCTGAATTCATCGTTATAGCCGTCGTACCCGCCGATGATCTCTGCGCCGAGGTGAACCGCCATCTTGCCGGCGTCGAAGCGAAGGCCTTTGCCCAACGGCGCGATGTAGCTGACGTACATTTCGGGGATGTCGAAGTGGTGAGCAACATCGGTTTCCATGTTGCGGAACATGCCGTAAGCGGCGGTGACCTCGGGGACGCCGGAGCCGGCGATCATGTTGAGACGGAAACCGATCTGATTGGGTTTCTCGATGGCGCGCTGGACGACGATTTGCGCCATGTCCAGTTGGGGCTCGTTGTCGTTGAAGTCGAAGACGCGGTATTGGTTCAGGCGGTCATAAGGCTGATTGGTGTTGTAGCCGTAAGAAAGAGAAGCGAAGCCATTAACGGTGATGCCGCGCCAGGCCAGGTGTGGCTCGTTCACCGGCCCGGCATCGACATCGACCAAGACTTCATTGGGTTGCGCAGAGGGCTGCTGGGCAGCGTCAGTCGCAGGGATAGACTGTCCCCACAGCAGCAGGGACGACGCTATCGTCGTCCCCGCAAGCACACTTGTTGCAACCAGGAGCCGAAGGGCCCGGAGCATAGCTACTTCCCGGGGCCGACCAGTTCGTGCTCTTCGTGAACCCGTTCGACCTTGCGACGATCGTCGTTGAACAGGTCCTCGACTTCGAGCGTTTCGTAGGCGTGCTCGCCATGGAGCGATTCATCCAAGCCGATGCCCTCCGCCGATTCTCCGACCTTCACCGGGGTGAAGGCGTCGATGATCCGCAGCATGACGTAGGTGAAAATGAAGGCCCAGAAAGACGAGAACACTACTGCAACCACTTGCTTCACCAGGAAGATGGGATCGCCATGCAGCAGGCCGTCCGCGCCGTCCGGGTTCCACGCCTTGCTTGCGAAAACGCCCAGCAGCACCATGCCTAGCGCGCCACCAACACCGTGAACACCCCACACATCGAGTGCGTCGTCCCAGTGCAGCTTGTTCTTCATCTCGACCGCGTAGTAGCAAACCACGCCAGAGATGACGCCGATGATGACAGCCGTGGTGGGTGACACGTAGCCGGCAGCCGGCGTAATCGTCGCCAGTCCGGCAACCGCGCCCGTCAGCAGGCCCAGGAATTTGGGCTTCTTCTCGTTAGACCAAGCCATCAACAGCCAGGTCACCGCCGCAAAGGACGCCGCCACGTCGGTGTTCAGGAAAGCCGTGGCAGTCACGGAGTTTGCGCTCATCTCGCTGCCGGCATTGAACCCGTACCATCCGAACCACAGCAGTCCGGTCCCTAACGCTACCAGCGGAATGCTGTGGGGGCCGCGGTCCACCACACGCCGCTTGCCCACGTAAAGTACAGAGGCCAAGGCTGCCATTCCGGCGATGTTGTGCACTACGATGCCGCCGGCGAAGTCTTTCACGCCCCACTGCTGCAGGAAGCCTCCGCCCCAGACCATATGTACGAATGGGAAGTAGACGAAGGTCAACCATGCAGTCAGGAATAGCATGTAGGCCTTGAAGGTTACGCGACCGGTGAAAGCTCCGGAAATGAGCGCGGGAGTAATGATGGCAAACATCATTTGAAACGCCACAAACACGAACATGGGAACTGTGTCATTCGGCGAGGGCGTGCTCAGATTGATGTTGCGCAGGAGTGCGTTATGGAAGTTGCCGATGATCCCGTGCCAGTCGCCGCTGAAACACAGCGAAAATCCATACAGGTACCAGATCACGGTGGTCCAGCCCATGGAGACAAAGCTCTGGATCATGATGGCCAGAACGTTCTTGCGTCCCACCAGGCCGCCATAAAAGAAGGCCAGGCCGGGGGTCATCAGCATGACCAGGCTGGTGCAAAGAATCATGAAGCCGGTATTACCGGTATCGAGGTGAAGCATGAAAGCCTCCGGAAAAAAGTGCGCGACAGAAGCAGGGGTTAGGATGGATGCGTGAAGACAAACTCAGCCCGATGAGAGCTGGGATGGAGCCCATGGATAGCAGGCGCGATTCGTACCGGTGGGTTAGCTCGCCTTGAAAATGCAAGTACCCCTTGGCGCTCGCAACGAGCGCGGGCGGCGGAAGGCGCGTGCCTAAGGGCAAAAAGGTCGTACGTGCCTCTTAGCATCGTCCAGACTAAAGACGTGAAGATGTCGCGGTACTAGGCTGCGCTTTTGCCGGTCGGGGAATCTGTGCCCCATGTCACGCCGTGTGGTGATGTGCAACGGGATGGATTCTCGTTGGGGATTCCTCACAACATGGCTTAGCCGCGTGGCTGAACGTGATGATAGAGTGTCTGCATTCGAGAGGTCTGGAACGTGTTCGGACGCTATACAGAAAAGGCGCGCCGCGTAGTCTTCTTCGCGCGCTATGAGGCCAGTCAGTTCGGCTCGCCGTGCATCGAGACAGAGCACATTCTGCTCGGTCTGCTGCGCCAAGACAAGGCGTTCAGCAACCGATTTCTTCGTTCTCCCGGTGCGGTCGAGAGCATTCGGAAGCAGATTGAGGACCACACGATGCCTGGGGAGAAGGTCTCGACTTCCGTAGACCTGCCTCTGAGCGATGAGAGTAAACGCGTGCTCGCCTATGCGGCCGAGGAGGCAGAAAGTCTGGGCCACAAGCACATTGGCACGGAGCACCTGCTGCTTGGCCTCTTGCGGGAGGAAAAGTGCTTCGCGGCGGAGATTCTTTACGAACGTGGTATGCGGTTGTCAACGGCTCGTGAGGCATTGGCGGCCAGTCCACAATCTGGTGTCGACGCCAATCCGTTGCGAACTTCTGATCCCTTCGTGGTTATAACTTCAGAGCCATTGGGCGCAGAAATTGAAATCGACGGCGCCTTCTATGGCAACACCCCGGCGCAATTGCCGCTTCCCGAGGGCGAGAAGACGATCCGCCTCACACTGAAGGGCTTCCAGCGTTGGGAGCGCAAGCTGCAAGTGCTTGATGGAGCCAGTCAGAACGTTCACGCCGAGATGGAGCGGATTTCTTCCTAGTGTCCCCGCAGCTCAAGCACTCTTTGATCGCGCTCACCGGTTTCATGGGATCGGGCAAGAGCAGCGTGGGTAAGGCGCTGGCGTCGCTGCTGGGTTGGCAGTTTGTCGATCTCGACTGCGAAATCGAGAAAGCAGAAGGACGCAGGATTCGCGAGATATTTGCCGCCGAGGGAGAGCCGCGATTCCGCGAGATTGAGTCGGCTAGCCTTCGCTCCGTGCTGGCAAGCACCGCTCGTCCCTTCGTGTTCGCGACCGGCGGAGGAGCCTTTGTACAGGCAGAAAGCGCAGAGTTCCTGCGCACCGGAGGCGCCGTGGTGGTTTTCCTTCACGCCAGGCCGGAAACGCTGATGCACCGTTGTTGCGCAGAGACGGGCGAGGATGGTGTCAGGCCGCTGGCCCAGGATCGAGAGGCGTTTCGACGGCTGTATGCGCAGCGGCTTCCCCTTTATGAAAGGGCGGACCTCACCGTTGATTCCGATAAGAAGTCACCTGCGGCTGTGGCGCGAGAGATTGCAGAGCGTCTTAGTCTGCTGCAAAAAGCAGGTTCTTCGTCCGCCGGGGCGGACTCAGGATGACAACAGGTTTGGCTGGCGGCTGGTAGCTGGTAGCTGGCAGCTTACTACCTGCGATCTGATGGCTGACGGCTGACGGCTGACAGCTTTCACTGCGTCTGCTGCAGTCTCGCGATCAACTTCTGGGCAAGGTTATCTTCCGATTCCGACCACAGCACACGGCCGCTGATTCCGCAGTGCCGCTCGACCGCCGCGGAGAAGGCGACCAGCTTCGCGACGTTGTTCCGGATGCGCATTTCGTTATCAGTAGTGAGGCGCAGACCTTCAAACAGGAAAGGCGTATCGAGTCCGAAGTCGACCTGGATATGTCCGTCGTCGGTGTAGATTCCTTCATCGAACTCGACGCCATGGACCAGGAACTTCACCGCCACAGGTCGCTGCACCCAGGCCTCGCCGTGCTCGTCGTCATTGGGCACCCACAGGTCCCAGAACGCCTCGAATATTAGCGCGAAGTCATCATGCGCGAACTCCTGAGCGACTTCCGCGGCCTCTTCCGGTGAGACACCCGGGTCGAAGCGCCTTTCCAGCACCGTAGGCTCGCTCCATGCGACGGGATGCACCGAGAGGTAGGTGATCCCTTCGCGCAACTCCGAGAACAGAAACTGTCGCAGCACAGACACAGCGCGCGGAATTATTTCGTTGTTGCGAAAGGTCGGAAACCAGATGCTGAGGTACAGGGAATCCATGGCCGACATTGTAGCGCCTGCTACGAATGCGAGAGCTGCGTCGACGCTATTGCAGCCGGAAGCGTTCGGCCATTAGCCGCTGCAGTCTCGGCTTGTACAGGATGTCGTAGGCGAATTCTTTGTCGGGAAACATGGCAAGGGCGGCGCGCTTGGCGTTGGCCACCATCTCGGCAGCTTCTTCCACTGTGAGGTCCGGATCCTGGCCGATGACCGACATCACCATGTTCATCATGATCTGGAGCCGACGGAGCTTGCGCCGTTCTTCTTCCTGCTCCTGAAGTTCATTGGGGGTGGGCTGCGGGTTAGGTGCCTGGTTCCGCTCTGGTAACTCCATGTGGGGTCCTCTAGTTACAAAAGGCCGGACACTAAGCACGCGGATGCCTTAGGAAACCGGCTTTCATTACAATTGGATGTTGGACGCCATCTCACCGTTGCGCTGAACTGTTGGGCTGCATCATACACCGATTCAGGGAATTTCAATTCGAGAATTGAGGCACACTGTATATACCAGTTGTGCGTTAAGGTTCATCTAAGTCACTGCGGAGGAAAAATGGCCGATACAGCGGAACAGAAGCAAGCAGGAGAGCCGAACGAGCAACTCGTGAAGGTGTTTGATACCGAGCAGGAATCCGAAGCCATGGTGGTGCGCGGTTTGTTGGAAGCCAACGGCATAGAGTCGGTGATTGAAAACCTTGACGCGCCACAGGATGTGCTGCCCGGGGTTGGTGGAGTAATTGTTCTGGTACGTGCAGAGCAAGGGGAAGAGGCAGGGCGCCTGATTAAAGAATCTCGCGTTGACCTGCCCGACGACGAAACGGTCAGCGAGGAACAGGTCTAGCGGTAACCGACTTCCCATCCAGGTAAAACGAAACAGCGCCAGCCAGATCGGTACGGTACGTCGTGATATGCGATGCGGCGTACCGCTCCATCACCTCCGGCCGGGGATGCCGGAACGGATTGTAGAAGCCGGCCGAAACCACCGCGAACTGCGGGTGCACCGCCGCCAGGAATTCCGGCGAGCTGGAGGTCAGGCTGCCATGATGGCCGACTTTCAGCAGGTCAGCCCGTGGGTTCTCGTCAAGCATCAGCTTCTCAATGCGCTGGTGTGAGTCTCCGACCAGTAGCGCCGACGTCTGTCCATACTGCAGGCGCAGTACGAGCGACTGATCATCAGTATCGATTGCATCCCAACCGGGCTGAGGGTTCAGCACGCGAATTTTCAGTTCTCCGAAGTCGAACTCTTCGCCCGCGCGATGAGCTGTGAGAACAACGCCGAACTCCCTGGCAGTCTTTTCCACTGCGACGAATTCAGGCACTGTCGATTCAACTCCATACCAAAGCTGGATGGGGCGGAAGTTGGCAATAATGCTGCGCATTCCCCCGATGTGATCTGAATGAGCATGAGAAATGGCGATGGCATCCAAATGGTGAATGCCGCGCGACCAGAGATAAGGGGACACGACTTCTTCGCCGACGTCGAAGTCTGAGCGCGAGGTCGCTCCCAAGCCGCCGGAGTCCATCAGCAAGGTCTTGCCCTCTGGGGTGACAATCAGCAGCGAATCGCCCTGTCCTACATCGATGGCGGTAACTTCCAGCACTCCTGGGTGAAGCTGTGGCTTGGGGGGGAGCAGCACCATTGCGAAAGCCGCGATTGCCAAGATAGCCAATCCTGTTGCAGCCAGAATGGTTCTCCGACGCGCAGTGAGCAAAGCGATGCCTAAAGCCGCTATGGCGAAGAAGCACATTGCCCAAGAAGGTGTCGGAACCCGCAGGTCGGAAAGCCGGAAGTGGCCAAAGAGGCGTACTGTCCCGGTCAGCAGGTCAAGCGAATAAGCCGTGATGTGAGCGGGGATCCAGGCCAGCCAGGCGGAGACATACAACAGCGCAACGGCGAGCACTGCCGAGGGCAGCAGGATTCCGGCAATCGGAATCACCAGTGCGTTGGCCGGCAGAGACAGCGTCGTGACGCGATGGAAGTACCACGCCATTGGCAGGGTGAGCGCGAACTGGATGATGGCTGACCCTATGACCAACTCGGCCGCGCCGAGCACAATCGATGCCATGCGAACAGTGATGAAGGTTGCGACACGCTCGCCGACAATCTCGGAGAGCTGTAAGCGAATCAGCCGCAAGTCAGAGCGAAACTGAGACGCCCACGTGGGGAGGCCGTAGTCGTAGTTCGGCGAGTCGAGGTTTTTCAGTCCGGTTTGCAGCGGATAAATTGTCCGTCGTAGAACGGGCACTGCGATTCCGGCCACCGCAATTACCGCGAGAAATGTCAGTTGGAAGCTGGCTTCAAACAGCGCACGGGGATTGACCAGCAATATTCCCAGGGCCGCAACACCCAATGCGTTCAGCCCCGCCCGGTCGCGAAAGAGCAGCCGCGTCACCAGGTAAATATTCAGCACGATGGTTGCGCGAATGATCGGCGACCCCAGATCGGCGACGAAAGCATATCCCCAGGAGAGAAGTATCGTGAGTACCGTAGCCCCGGTTTCGCCAAAGGGCAGCTTGCGCAATGCCCAGAAAAAGGCGAACGCCAGGATTCCGACGTTGATTCCAGAGACGACGAGGATGTGATACGTCCCGGTGCGCTGGAAATCGGTCTTGATCTCGCGCCCGAAGAAGGCCCGGCCGCCAATCAGCATGGCTTGCATCAGGGCGCCTCGTTCACCCGGCCAAAGCGCCTGAATGTGAGCGAGAATGCTGCGCCGCGCCTGCGCACGCCACAGGCCAACACGGCTACCTGCGAACCCCGGCTGAATCTCGACTTGCACGGCCCGCGCCGATCCTGTCAGGCGAACGCCCTGCGAGGCGAGGTATCCCACCAGATCGAGGGCGCCGGGATTTCCATAATTGCGCGGCATACGAAGCTTCGCCGCCAACCGCAGCCGCTCGCCATAGGTGTAGACCGGCAGCGCCGACTCGCTGCCGCTTTGCTCCGCTGCAGCCTCATCGGATTCGCGGCTATAGATGGTTAGCCGGATACCTACATGCGCGTCGCTAGCGTGGTCAGGTGTCGCCAGCTCTTCCGATTCCAGATCCACCGATTCCTGCTTGCCGCCGTACGGGCTATCGCGTATCAGACCTTCACGAATGACGTGTCCGGTGACGAGTACTTCGCCTTCGCCGGTTGCAAACGCGTGCAAGTCAGGGGGCGTTCGCCGGGCAGCATCGAACGCCTGAAGACAAAAGGCTCCGGCTGCAGAAAGGGCAATTAGGACGAGCGGATAAGCCAGTTCAGGGCTGCGTTTCCAAACGATGAGTACTCCGGCGAATGCAAGCCCAAGCGCGGTTAACCAGATGAAAGGGGACCGCCAAAGATAATTTGCAGCAATGATGCCGCCGGCAAAGACCAGGGCGGCGATAAAGAGAGGTTCTTTACCACCACAATACAGCGGGCGCACTCCTGCGGAAGCGGATGCGCCGTTCGCAACGGGGGAGGCAGACGACAATCCTCAACAGCTCGCGGCGGGTGTGGGCGCGCAGCCCGGTTCGCGAAGCTCCTACAAGCGGTCCAGGTCTTCGGCGCCGATGCCGACCGACCAGGGCAGCAGTTCATATTGCGCGAGTCCGAACCGCGTGTACGGATCGTTGTCGCGGATGCTGTCGAGGGTCGCTTGCGCTTCGTTATCGGGAACCCGCAATAAGAGCGCGCCGCCACTGCGCGGGACCAACGGTCCTGACGCAATCAGTAGGCCCTCTTGCTTGAGCCCCTGTAAGTAGGCGCGGTGCGAGTCGGTGTGCTTCATTACTTCTTCCAGCGGCTTGCGGTAGCGAATGATAGCGAGCGCGTACATAAAACCTTTCGGATGACTCAGCGCGCCAGGTGGATGACCGTTTCCAAATGTGCTGTTTGTGGAAATAGGTCAAACAGGTGCGCTTGCTGCACCTTAAAGCCCGATTCTAACAGCACGCGCAGGTCGCGAGCGAGGGTTGCCGGATCACAAGAGACGTACGTCACACGCGGCACGGACATGCGTCCCAGCGCGCGTGAAGTTTTTTCGCCCAATCCGGCGCGAGGTGGATCAACAACGACAAAATCGGGTGCGAGCTTCGGGCCGCGCTCGATCAAGTAAGCCTCGGTGGTGGCGCGAGTCGATTTCACGTTGGCAGGAGCATTGTGACGCAGGTCGGCGATCGAATTGGGCGATGCTTCCACCGCCAGCACCTCATCGAAGCGCAGCGAAAGCGGCAGCGTGAACAGCCCCACCCCGGCGTAGAGATCGAGCGCTGCACGTCCCTTGTTCTCGCCGACCGCGACTTGCGCCAGCTCTTCTACCAGGAACCGGTTCGTCTGAAAAAAAGACCCGGCGCTCACGCGAAAGTCATGATCGGCAACCCGGTATCGCAGTTCGCCATTGCCGATGGCGTGGCCCGGCTCGAAATGCACCGATGTTAGCGGCGCAAACTGGCGGGAGTCGTCCTCGACCGGCGCGCTTGCGAAGACTACGACGCCCTGAATCGACGGCATAGCCTGATGCAGTGCTGCCGCAAAAGGCTGACATTCCCTTGCGTCGGTACCGGGCCGAACGTAAAGCTCAACCAGCATCTGCTGATCGCTGTGATTGGCGAAGAACTGGATTCCGTGTACCGACGAAGGAACGGCGCCATCGTTACCGAGTGTCCCACACGGCGATTATCGCGTCGTTGATCAGTGGCGAACTGATGGGACACTGCTCGACAGCGAGAATTTGATGCGAAGCGTTGGGGTGATAACCGAGCTGGAACTTCGGCGCCGTCTGGATGCGCATCCGCGTCCGATTGCGGTAGTGCCACGGCTCAGCGGCGTGGACTTGTATCTCGCTCTGCAGCTCCAGCTTCGCGGTTCGGCGCAGCGTCTCGCGCAGAATGTCAGACTTGTAGCCGAGCTGGGACTTGTACTCGATGTGCTGATACTGGCATCCTCCGCAGCGGCCAAAGTAAGGGCAGCCGGGCTCGACGCGATCAGGCGAAGACTCGAGAACTCGGTCGAGGTGGGCGCGAGCGAATCCGGGACGCGTCTGGCCGAGTGTTGCGTCAACCTGTTCGCCTGGTATGACGAAAGACACGAATATGGTCTTGCCGGGACCTTTGTCGTCGGCCGGCAAACGAGCTAAGCCATCGCCGCCGTAAATGAGTTTTTCGATTTCGAGTTGCAAGGCTGTCCTTGATTGATGTCGTGCTTGGTTAAGCCGGCGGAATCCCTAAATCTTTGCAGATTTTTCGAGCAAGCAAGTCGTTGATCTCAGCGTGACGTGGCACTGATGAGGTCCTGCCGAGAGCGGTTGACATAGATGGAATGGTTAGCACCTTCACGCAATAATTCGCATTTGTACCGGGTAAGATGCTGAATCAGATCCCGTCGCTTCACGCCTTGACCGTGAGCGTCTCGCGAATTACGTCATCTGTCCCCGTTGCCTCCTGGGCCAGCGCCCGATTGGACTCAAGCACCAATGCAATCGCTTCCTGCAGATTAGAGCGAGTCTCTTCGAGCGTGGTGCCCTGAGTGTTGGCGCCTGGAAGTTCCTCAACGAAACCAATGTAGCCTTCCGGCACACGACGAAAAACGGCGGTGAACTGGACTGTCACGTCTTTATCATACCCCCGCAGGTAAGGCCTCACCCAAGTTCGGCGCTGAGAGGAACATTGGCCGAGACCAGATGGGCCTGGGCGCGCTCGCGAAGCTCAGCGCTCAGGGCTACGCTCCTTCCCTGGTCGAGGCTCGCCTGCACGGCTACGCAGTCGGAGGTCGCAACCAGCCTTCCGGAGACGTCGTTGTACATCTGGTGCAGAAAGCGGAAGTACTTTTCGCCAACTGCGAGGAACCCGCTCTTGATGACGACCAGCTCGCCGCCGCGCAGCTCCTCAAGGAACTGGTAGTTCTGCCGCACGATGGCAATACGCAGATTCTTCTCGCGGATCGAAGCAGGAGTGATGCCGATAGCGTGCAACAGAAACCACGTCGCCTGATCGAAGCGCGAGACGTACATGCGCGAGTTCATGTGGCTGGCAGAATCGTACTCCGAAGCCAGCACTGCGCCTTTGAATGTGTTTACCCAGTCGGACATTTTGTTCACAGTCGTCAATTGGCCTATCGCCAGAGTCTGATCGAGCTAAGGTTGCAGTTGGAAGGAATCCATTAATTTCGAAATAATTGCTGCTACACGCAGAGGTAAAAAGTTCGTAGAGACACGCTTATGAGCGATGCGCCACGACTGTGTATAAACTGAGATTCCTACCTCTGGCCTTGTGCAGCTGTTCATGATAACTGATCGTCGTCTGTCCAAATCCCATGGTTCGCAGCACTCTTGCTGTGAAGTTCGGCGGGAAGTGAAACCATCCGTCATACACCTCGTTATCATTCCGCAGAAATATGGGTCCGGCATCGCTAGACTTGTCTACCGGCAAAACCTCGACAATAACCAGAGTTTCCTTCGTCACACTCGCGACATGTTCCAAAATAATGAAAGGATTTTTGTTATGCAACAGAACGCATGCAATCGTCGTCACATCGAAAGGCCCGAGAGCCGGTGGAATCTCGTAGGCACTTCCGTAGTGAACCTTGGCACTTGAATTGAATAAGCGATGACAAAGCCAATAGGAGTCGTGCAACGCTGTCATTCGCGGTTTCGAATCTGCGTTTTTTTCTTCCAATCCTGGTGGCAAACAATGAGGAATATCCCAGCAATATTCCATGCGATAACTCGCGTCAGCTTCGATTGAGACCACCTCTGCGCCTGCCCGCTCCATGTGAAACGTCAACCCGCCGCTCGCCGGACCGATTTCGAGCACTCGCTTCCCCTTGAGTTGAACCCGGCCCAGGTATTCATCCTCTTTGCCTCTCAGGTCCCAAAGTCCCTCAACGGTGCCGAAGATGGGCAAGTCGGTCGTGTGGTAGAAAAAACATTGCTCGGGGCCAGTAACGAAGCGCGGTTTCGCATAGAGTGGCTGAGCGGCTAAGCCGGTATCCGAACGTCTGAGGTCCTGTACTCTTTCTCTAAGGCCTCTGAGGTCAAGTAGTTCTCGCAGTGTCACGGGTATATCTCGACAAAAATGTCGTTATTACAACCCAGCATCTTCTTTATCCAGTCTCAGGAGCGATTCGCTACAACCGTGTAGAGCTGTACGGCCTGTTCACCCATCAGCTGCTCATTTGCGTGTATCGCGCACAAAAACTCTCTATTACATCCAGCGTCTTCTCCCGCTGGTCGCGATGCAGCGAGTGTTTGCAATTAGCCAGCATAACAATTTCCGTATCAGGAACGCGACTGCGAACTGCTTGCACCTGCGCCGGCGTGCCGTACTCGTCCTGCTCGCCCTGAAGGCAGAGAACGGAACAACGAATCGTGTCCAGGTATTCTTCGATGTTCCATGAACGAAACGCCGGGTCGAGCCAAATGTCATTCCATCCCCAGAAGGTCTCGTCGACGTGCGCGTGATATTTCGCCAGCTTTTCGCGAAAATCTGTGGTTTGGAAATTCACCTTGGCTGCAGCGATGCTCTTGACGCTGAGGTCCTCCACAAAGACATGCGGCGCTTCGAGCATCAAAGCCCGGGGCGATTCGGGAAAGGTGCCAGCGTAGATCAGAGCAATCGAGCCGCCATCGCTATGCCCGAAGAGGATCGGCCGCTCGATCCCGAAGGCGTTGAGCACCTGCGGCAAGACCACTTGCGCCTCGTGATGCATGAAGGTGACGGGGCGCTTTTCGAGCAGCCGGTCGGAGTTGCCGTGGCCATATCGCGAATACACCAGCACTCCGCAGCCGGTGCGCTCGCCTAATCGCTGCGGGAAATCCTTCCACAGAGCGATGGATCCAAGTCCTTCGTGCAGCATCACGACCGTCGGGGCGCCTGCGTCACTCGCTTCGATGAGCAACGTCTCTAATTGCTTGCCGTCGATGGTGACAAAGTCACGTTTTTCCTCGGCCGGTCGTACCGGAACAGATTCCATCGTTGCGAAGCTCCTGGGCTGGTTCGCTATTTAGAATACTGGCAGGCACCGAAACCAGCCAGGAGCGAAGTTTATCCGAACGTTCAATCTCTGCCTGATCGGCCTCGGCAATGTCGGTCGAGGTCTTGTAGCCCTGCTTAATCGCAAGGCCGCCAATTTGCACGACCGATACGGCATCGAGTACCGCATTACCGGAGTTGCAACGCGCAGGCTGGGCTGGCTCGTCGCGCCGGGGGGATTCGCGACCGAAGATCTGCTCAATTCCCAGTTTACCGAAGCTCAGAAGGTGGAAGGCTTGCCGGAATGGCTGGCCGCGGCCAGACCGCACGCCGTGTTTGAGGCGAGTTCGCTGAATGCCGAGACGGGAGAGCCCGCCATCAGCTACCTTCGCGCTGCGCTAGAGGCGGGAGCACACGCCATCAGCGCGAACAAGGGGCCGGTCGTCTACGCTCATAAGGCATTGACAGAGTTAGCGGAGGCTCGGGGTCTGCGCTTCTTCCACGAATCGGCGATGATGGATGGCGCGCCCGTTTTTTCGCTCTTTCGCGAAACGCTGCCTGCAATCGAGGTGCGCGGCTTTCGTGGAGTGCTTAACTCGACTACTAACGTCATACTGGAATGCATGGAGTCGGGCATGGCATTCAACGATGCGGTGCGCGAGGCGCAGAGGCTCGGGGTTGCAGAAACCGATCCCAGCAATGATGTCGATGGAATCGACGCTGCAGTAAAAGTGATCGGGCTGGCTAACGTTCTGATGGAGGGGAACCTCTCACTCGCCGACGTCAACCGAACCGGCATCCGCTGCATCACCGCCGAGAGCTTGCACGAAGCGCGCAAAAGCGGCGAGACTTGGAAGTTGATTGGCCGCGCGCGGCGAGAAAGCGGCGGCACAATCATCGCCAATGTCGCGCCCGAGCGCATTAAGCCAGATGATCCGCTCTATTCGGTGCGAGGCACGTCGTTGGCCGTTGGATTTGAAACCGATGTGTTTCGCGAGCTGTTTATCGCCGAGCGTGATCCCGGGCCCGACGCCACGGCCTACGGCATGTTGTCTGATTTCATAAATGCAGTCAGGAGCCATTGAATTGCCTTCCACTACGAAGTCCGCAGTTGTCGCCAAGTTCGATGTTGAATGGGCCCGCGCACAGTTCCCCGCGTTGCAGCAAAGCGTGAATGGCCGGCCGGTAGTTTTCTTCGACGCTCCGGGTGGAACCCAGGTTCCACAGCGGGTGATCGATGCCATTTCGAATTACCTTGCCACTTCGAACGCAAACACGCACGGCGCATTCCTTACCAGCCAACGGACGGACGAGATTTACGCGGCCGCCCATGCAGCCATGGCCGACTTCTTCAACTGTGATCCGGATGAGGTCGTGTTCGGCGCAAACATGACGACGCTGACGTTCGCCTTGAGTCGCTCTATCGGACGCGATCTGAAAAGCGGCGATGAGCTGCTGGTCACGCAGCTCGATCACGACGCCAATGTCTCGCCCTGGGTGGCGTTGGAGAATCGTGGCGCTAAGGTGCGCACGGCCGACGTCAAACCTGCCGACTGCACGCTCGATATGTTCGATCTTCAGGCGAAGGTCCGGCGCAACACCCGTCTGGTTGCCGTCGGCTATGCCGCAAATGCCGTTGGCACTATCAACGATGTCGCCGAGGTGGTGCGGCTGGCGCACGCCGTGGGTGCAATGGTGTTCATCGATGCCGTGCATTTTGCCCCGCACGGCCTGATCGACGTGCGCGCGCTGGATTGCGACTTCCTGGCCTGCTCCAGCTATAAGTTTTTCGGCCCGCACATGGGAGTGATGTACGGCAAGCGCGAGCACCTGCAGCGCCTGCGGCCTTACAAGCTGCGCGCCTGTACCGAGCAGCTACCCGATCGCTGGGAGAGTGGGACGCAGAACCACGAAGGCATGGCCGGAGTCATCGCGGCGATTGAGTATCTCGCCGACCTCGGGCGGCACCACGCTCCCGAGGCAGGTACGCGCCGCGAGGCTCTGGCGGCTGCGTACGAGGCCCTTATTCAATATGAACGAGAGCTGGCAGAGAGGCTGATTCGCGGACTCCTCGAAATCCCGGGGCTCACCTTCTACGGCATCAAAGATCAGGCCAATTTCGATCAGCGAACTCCGACAGTTGCCATCCGCATGGAGGGCTACACGCCCCGCGAACTCGCCGAGCAGCTAGGCGAGCGTGGGATATTCACCTGGGACGGCAACTACTACGCTGTCGATCTGGCGGAGCGGCTGGGGGTGCAGCAAAGCGGCGGCATGCTGCGCATCGGACTGGCGCACTACAACACAGCGGAAGAAGTTGACCGTTTGTTGACCGAGTTGCGGAGCTTGGCTGTCCGATAGGAACCGATTCGCTTGTGCAGTTTTGCTTGTGCAGTTTTGCTTCTGTCCCGCCTCCTATCTTCGCGCTATAATCCGCTCACCCACGGAGGAGCACTCTTTCCATGCGCGGCGTGCCTCGCTGGTTCGCAGTGTTGTGCGTAGTCGCGTTGGTTGTTGTCGTGTGCGCGTTCAGCCTGCATCGCGCGCTCGCGTTCCGGCTCCCTGCGGCTGCTGCAGCCGGGGAGTAGGGCTACGTTCTCGTCAGCGGCTGCACCTTCTGTACCGGATGCAACCGACTCCTTCGCAGACGGTACACCCGACTTTCTTCGCTTAGCGAATTCCGCCGACCGGCGTGCCTTTAGGGGCTGGTTCACGCTACTTGCCGAGTCGCAGTACTACCGTCACAAGCTTCCGGCAGAGATTGATGATTGCGCTGCGCTACTTCGCTTCAGCTATCGCGAGGCCCTGCGCCAGCACGACTCTGCCTGGTTGAGCGCTATGGCACTGCCGGTGGCGCCTCGTTCCGGCGAGGTGCGCCAGTACCACTATCCACATACTCCGTTAGGCGCCGCGATTTTTCGGGTGCAGGATGGAAGCTTTGCCGTCAGCGATGTGAGTGATGGCGCGTTCGCTGAGTTTGCCGATGCCAGGACGCTCTGGCGTGACAACGCCTACAGTGTGGGACGCGACCTCTCCCGCGCCCGTCCCGGCGACCTGTTGTTCTTTCGCCAGTCGGGCGATCACATCACGTATCACGCAATGATCTTTCTTGGCGCAAGCCAGATTGAGCCAGGGCCGGAACAATACCTTGTCTATGACACCGGACCGCAGGGCAAGAGCCCCGGCGAAATCCGCCGCCCCACAGTTGCAGAGCTCATGAACTTCCCCGATGCCCGCTGGCGTCCGGTGGCCTCGAACCCGGCATTCCTGGGCGTCTATCGCTGGAACATTCTGCGGGGTGACCAGTGATGCGCAGCATTCGGCTCCGACTGACTGTCGCGCTTTGCTGCCTGGCGATGTCTCTGCCTCTGTGCGTCCGCGCCCAGGACAACGCCGGCGAGCCTTATTTCTCCCTCAGTAGTCAGCAGACTTACATACCCGGCGGCAAGCCGGAAGTGGCGGTCTACAGCCACAACGTCAAGCAGCTTGAATTCCGCGTTTATCGCATCAACGATCCCGTCAAGTTTTTCAGTCAATTGCAGGAGCTGCACAGCTTCGGCGGCCGTGCTCCGTCACTTCCGAAGCAACCGCACACCTGGCTGGAGAAGTTCCACGCCTGGAAGCGCAGCATCTGGGCATGGATCCGCGACTTCGTTCGAGCTCAGTTCTCGGTCGAGAATCGCCACCAGATTCGCTTATGGCGGTTGGGCGAAACCGAACAGCCAAAGAGGAAAGGCCCGCAGGTCGAGAATTATGCGTTGGTCCCGGTGCTCAATCAGCAGCAGGTCGTATCGGTCTGGAAGTGGACCACCGGCTCGCATCAGCCGTGGGAAAGCGAGACGGTCAAGGTTCCCGTTAGCGATAAGGGCGTGTATCTGGTCGAGGCGACCAACGGCTCACTGCGCGCGTACACCATCGTCGTCGTGACCGAGATTGCCATCATTAGTAAGGCTGCGCCGGGACGTCTGGTGAGCATGGTGGTTGACCGCCAGAGTGGCGATCCTATCTCGGGTGCGCAGTTTAAGGTCTGGATTGATCAGCGGGAGGTCGCATCCGGGCAGTCCGACGCGCAGGGCATGCTCGACACCAGGATCGCAGATGAGAAGCCGGAGAACGTGGCTGTTCTGGTGACGCACGGCGATCAGTTCGCCATCAACACTCCCGGTGCATGGAACCTGGGAAACGCTCCCGACCGCAATTTGCGCGGCTATACGTACACTGACCGGCCGGTGTATCGTCCCGGCGACACGGTGCATTTCAAGACCATCATTCGCGCCGAAAATCCCAGCGGCTATACGCTGCCGCAAGACCGCCAGGTCAGCCTTGAGCTGCGCGATCCGCAGACCTACCAACCGATTTGGAACGACACTGCCAAGCTCAACGACTACGGCAGCGCGCACTGGGACTACACAATTCCCGCGGATGCGCACCTGGGCACCTACTACCTGTCGATCCAGATGGGCGAGCAGCGCTACATCGAAGGCTCAAGCTTCTCGGTGCAGGATTACAAGAAGCCTGAGTACGCGGTGAAGGTCACGGCGCAGACGCCACGAGTGCTGCAAGGCCAGCCGATCAAGGCCACCATCGATGCGCGCTACTACTTCGGCGAGCCGGTGGCCAACGCGAAGGTGAAATGGGTGGTGCATACCTCGCCGTACTATCCGCCGGGCCGGTGGGCTTCGGAAGATTCCGATGTAGGCGACGCCGGCGATGAAGGGGAAGGGGACGAAGGCCAATACGATCGCGACGGAGGCGGCGAGCAGGAGCAGGAAAATAACGGCACTCTCGATGCTGATGGCAAGTTGCAGATCACGGTACCAACAACAGTCAGCAAGCAGCATCAGGACCTGACCTATCGCATCGAGGCGCGTGTTACCGATGCCGGCAACCGCGAAATCTCGGGTCGCGGATACGCCATCGCGACCTATGGCAGCTTTTATCTGACGGCGCAGCCTGATGCTTACGTGTACAGCAAGGGCGGCACGGCGAAGATCAACGTCAGGGCACAGGACTACGACAACAAGCCTGTGGCGACCGTTTTCAAGGCCGAGATCAGCCGCTGGAATTGGCAGAAACGCTCCGGCGAAGTAGTCTCCACCACACAGGGACAGACTGGCGCGGATGGCAAAGGACAGGTCGAGTTCGTCATCCCCGATGCCGGTGAGTTCCGCGTGCGTGTCTTTGCCAACACGCCCGAGCATCGCGAGGTGCAGGATTCCGCGTTCTTGTGGGCGCCTGGCGAGAGTGCGTGGTGGACGGGGCCGGTACAGGAGAATATCCAGATCGTCCCTGACAAGAAGTCCTATGTCCCGGGAGACACGGCGCACGTGCTGATCGTCACCGGCAAAGATCCGGCATCGGTGCTGGTTACTACCGAAGGCAATGGCCTGTATTCGGCGCAGGTCATCAAAAGCAACGGCGGCAGCATCACGGTCGATGTGCCGGTCAAGCCGGAATACGTGCCCAACTTCTACGTGTCAGCGACTTTCATTCGAGGCAACAAGCTGTATCAAGGCAACAAGAGCCTGTCGGTTCCGCCGACGCAACATGAGCTGAGGGTCGATCTCACGCCCTCGAAGCCGCAGTATCAGCCGGGTGAAGCGGCGTCGTACACCATCAAAGCGACCGACGCGAGCGGCAAGCCGGTTGCTGCGGAATTCAGTCTCGGTGTGGTGGATGAAGCCATTTATGCCATCCAGCCCGAGACCGTGCAACCCATCCTGAAAGCCTTCTACGGCACGATCTATACCAAGGTGAGCACCGACACCTCGCTGACGTACTACTTCAGCGGACAGGCAGGTAAGCGCGCGATGGAACTAGCCGCCGTGCGGCCTCACAAGTCACTGGCGCAACTCAAGCCTGAGCGACTGGTGCAGCCGAAGGTGCGCAAGGCATTCCCCGACACAGCTTACTGGATTGCCGATGTGGATACCGACAGCAGCGGCGATGCGACGGTGAAGTTCGATTATCCCGACGCCATAACGTCGTGGCGCGCTACCACGCGTGGCGTGACGCAAGACACCAAGGTCGGCAGCGCCGTCGAGAACGCCATCGTGCGCAAGAACGTGATGGTGCGGCTGGTAGTACCGCGATTCTTCCGCCGTGGCGACGAGATTGTTCTTTCGACCATCGTGCAGAACTATTTGCCGACGGAGAAGACGGCGCGAGTCTCCATGGAATTCACAGGCTTGCAAGTGCTCGAGGGCTCGACAAAAGATGTCCCTGTTCCGAGCCGAGGGCTGGCGAAAGTCGACTATCGTGTACGCGTCCTCGATGTCGATTCAGCGAAGGTTTTGGGCAAGGCGCTCACCGATGTCGAGAGCGACGCCATAGAGCTAACGCTGCCAGTCGAACCGTTCGGGGTGAAGTTGGCGGTTTCGAATTCGGGATCGATTGCGGCTGCGAACGGCAATACGACACAGTCAGTGGTCTTCCCGGCGGGCATCGAGTCCAACACTCGGAAGCTGACGGTGACGCTAACGCCGTCGATTGCTGGAACCGTCTTCGGCGCGCTCGACTATCTCACGTCGTATCCATACGGCTGCACCGAGCAGACGATGTCGAGCTTCCTGCCTGACGTGCTGGTTTCCGACGCGTTGAAGAAGCTGGGCGTGAAGTCGAACCTCGATCCCGCGGTGCTCAACAAGCAGGTGCAGGCTGGGCTTGATCGCCTTTACAACTACCATCATCCCGACGGCGGCTGGGGATGGTGGCAGACCGACGATAGCTCTCCGTTCATGACAGCTTACGTGCTCGCTGGTCTGACGCAAGCGAAGGCCGCTGGCTACGAAGTCAAAGACGACATGATCGAGAGCGGGCGCAAATGGTTGTTGAAAGAGTTCGCGAAGACGCAGAACGTTCGCACCGATCTGCGCGCCTACATGGCGTATTCGCTGGTGCTGAGCGGAACGGACTCGAATGCGACGGTGCTCGATTCCGTCTGGTCTCAGCGCTCCACGCTGACGGCATACGGGCAGGCGCTGCTGGGATTGGCCATGCGTCAAGCTGGCGATTCGCGGGCCAACGATCTGGTGAAACAGCTTGAATCCAGCGCGAAGCAGAACGACACGCAGGCGTGGTGGCCCACCGATTTCAACTACCTGATGGATTACTATGGCGACACCACTCCGCAGGCCACGGCTTATGCGATGAAGCTACTAACCGTGGCCAATCCGCAGAGTCCACTACTGCCGAAGGCTGCGCTCTACCTGGTCGATCATCGCAGCCAGGGCTACTACTGGGAGTCAACGCAGCAGACTTCTGCCGTGCTGTATGGGCTCACCGACTATCTGCAACACACACAGGAGCTGAAGCCCAACTTCACTGCGGACGTCAAGGTGAACGGCAAGGCAGCGGGAAGCAAGACGTTCACAGCCGATAATGCTCTCGCGCCGGCAACCGCGCTCGCGCTCAACGATTCGCAACTCGCGCCCGAGAGCAATCAGGTGCAGTTGACCAAGTCAGGAGACGGACGTCTGTATTGGTCCACGCGCGGCGAGTACTACTCCAACCAGCCGAAGGTGGTAAACAGCGGGACCTTCCAGCTCAGCGTGGTTCGCCAGTACTACAAGCTGACCTCCATGCAAAAGGGCGACCACATCGTTTACCACATGGACGCGCTGAACGGGCCAGTGCAGGTGGGCGATACGTTAGCGGTGCGCATCACCGTGGGCGGAAACGAGTGGCGTTATTTGATGATTGAAGACCCGATTCCTTCAGGAACCGAGTCGATTGCGCGCGACGATCTGTATCAGCTCGACGAGAAGCCGAGTTGGTGGACGCGCGGCTGGGGTTATCGCGAGCTTTACGATGATCGCACAACCTTCTTCAGCATGTATTTCCCGCGTGGGCAGAAGGAGTACACGTACCTGCTCAAGGTGGTGAACCCCGGCGAATTCCGCGTGAGCCCGACGCGGGTCGAACCCATGTATCAGCCGGAATATCTGGCGACGAGCGATGCCTTCAAGGTGAGCGTGAAATGAGTGCGGCCGCGACAAACCGGAGCGGCGTTCTGAAACTGTGGCTGCTGAATCTCGTCGCCAATGCAGCCGTCGTAGGTGTCTGGTACTGCTGGCTTCTCATCCCTGACGCTCATGGATGGCAGATCGCGTGGTCGGCAGTACTGGCCATCATCACAGTGGTTTTCGTAGTGTGGTTGCGCGCAGGAACGCTGGCGTGGTTCCGGGTCGCCGAGCACCGCACACAATCGGCTATCGGCAGCGCATTTCGCCGTGGCGCGCGGCACATTATTCCGCTGGGAATCTGGGCCGGCATTGGCGCGTTTATCGCCTGGATCATTTTTAGCGCCGGCAACTACACTCCGCAGTTCTCAGTCTGGATACGGCAGAAGGTGAATGCCGGACCGTCGCCCAGAAATGTGATGCACGCATCCGATTGGGTGCTGTTCGTAGTGGTGTGGATTGTGTTCCCCGCAATCTGGGCGCCCGTGGCGACCACCATCGCGGCGACTGGCTTCTCCGGCGGGCACGCGATGCGTTCGTTGCGCGTGCTGCGGCAGCCGATGTACTGGATACTGCTTTGCATTCTCATAGCTCTTGGCGTCTGGGTGCCGTACAAGCTGGTCACCTGGATACCGGAGCTGACTACGCTGCGTCAGCAGGCATGGAGCGCGGGGCTGCGCTTCGCTGGTGCTTACCTGATCGTAATTACCGCATTTCTCCTGCTGGTCTGGACGGTCGGCGAGCGTACGGACCGAGAAGCTTCGATCACGTAATCACTAACGACCCACATCCGATGGCAATCCCTGCTGCACCCAAACAAGCAGCTTCTGCTTGCCGTATCGCTGTGCCAGTTGCGATACCCTTGCATGCGCTTCGGCGTAAGCTTTGCGCAACTGCTCTTCGCTGGCTGGACTCTCCATAGCCTTCTCCAACTCGGCCACGCTGGCGAATGTTGTTTTAGCTTGCGCGGCCGTATTCGGCTCGGATAAATACAGCACCAAGCCTTCGCGATACCACACTGGCGTTCCAGGCTTGGCGTGGGCCTCGATCAGCATGTGAAGCAACTCATGGCGAAGCGTGCTTTCCAGCGTGCCGGCTTGCTTCAGCACATCAGCCGGTTGCGACTGTATGGTGTGCCCGCGCGTTGTAGCCGCTACCCAGCCCGGTTCGCCAGTTGCGTCGCGAAACATTGCAACTGTTGGATATACCTTCCACTGCGGTATCGAAGCAAATGTCAGCCCCGTGCTCGCTTCGGCGTCGCGTACTAAACGAGCGGCCATGGAAACGAGCGCCTGATCCTGCGCCGGACGCGTAGTGAGCAGTTCGATGTTTTCTCCTGTCAGCTTCTGCCATGCGATTCCCTGCGCAGCCACACCCAACTTTGTGCCGGGATAGTAGTACGCCAGGATTTCCCGGTACGACTTGCCCTCCTCACCCATTACCTCAGCGCCGATCTGGCACAGCCCCACGCCATGTCCCAAGCCTCGACCGGTAAACGAGACGCGATCACCGGACACGCTCACGTCGTACCAATTGCTCTTCAGGCGGTCCCATCCGACGTGACGCCCGACGGCAGAACGAAAGGCAACTCCGGGCACGGTGATGGCACTTGCGCCGACGACGCGTAATGTCTCGACCCGGCCGCTGGGAGTGCGCTGCACGATCGAGAGGGAACGCAGCGTGCCCGAGATGATGATGCCGTCATCATTCAGCGCCCGCTGTAGCTCCCGCTTGGTGACCTCGCTATGCCATTGTGTGCTTCCGTTGCGAACGCAATACGTGTCGGAGTGCTGCACCAGGTAGGGAGCCGCAGCCTCATCGTTGGCCAGCATGTAACGTCCATCTTCGGTCGTGCCGCCGCAATTGGCGTGATAGTAGGTGGCTGCGGGCTTGCCGTCATACCACAGCACCTCACCCGCAGTGCTGCGAACGATGTTGCGCAGACGGTCGGTTATTCCGGCAACCAACAGATCCTGGCAATGCGTGGTGTCGCAATAGTCGAAACCCTCCATCGCATGGCGACTGCCAAAATGCATGGCGTAGGTTCGTGCGGCGACCGCCATCGCTTTCAGCGCTTCATCAGATTTGAAGTTGCCCGTCTCGCCGGCAAGCACTCCGGCGATGTATTCGTCCATCGGCATAGTTGCTGTAATCTGCAACCGTCCTGCGGAGGCGCTAATCTCGACCGGGAAGTCAGCGCGGACGGGCGGGCCGTTCTGCGGAATCATCTGAAAAATGCCGCTCATACGAAGCTCACGGCTGGCGCTCTTTTGGTTGTTGATCTTGAGTTGAGTGCCTGAGGCGCTGACTGAAAGTGACTGCAATTGGGTGGCGGCACAGTTCGCGCATTTGCGGACGCTCGCCTGTTCCGCTTCAGCCCGAAACGTAAGGCTTGACGGCGGATGCAGGTACCACAGTCGAACTCGCACTGTATGCGGGAACCCGCTCGATGGTGCTCCGATGTTCTTGTTTGTGCGAGCTGTTTGCGAAGGGCTGGCCGCGCCGAGCGCCCAGGTCAGCAGCAGCACCAGTACGGCGAATCGCTTCACGGTTTGCTTCCCGCCTCAATGCGAGCGGCATTCGAGAGCGAAGCGAAGATTCGGCGCGCAATGTCGGCGGAGTCGCTGCCACGCCCCTTTTCCAGAAATACAACGAGAACGACGCTTGGCTTATCGGCGGGAGCGAAGCCGGCGAACCAGCCGTGCGTCCACTGGCCTTCGTCGGCATTGGCCGTTCCGGTCTTGCCCGCAACCTTAATGTTGTTCTCCGGTTGTGCTGAGCGGGCCATTCCATAGCTGGTCGACCCGTCGAGTCCCTGAAAGATCGCAGCGAGCTTGGGATCGGCGCCACTCGAAGCGAGCAGCGCCAGATTGCGATAGGCCCGCAAGCAACTCGAGTGGTGTAACCCGGACGCCCCACTCTCCGATGGCCTGCAACTGCAACTCGTCGTTCGACGATGCAAGGGCGACGGAGCCGACCGCTTCGTCCGCGGCAATGCCGGTCGTGTGAGTGAAGCCATCATCGATGAAACTCTCGCGCAACTGGGAGGGAGTGAGTCGCGTCGCCATCGTCGTGAAGTAAGAGTTGCAGGAGTATGCCAGCGCAGTCGCGGCATCCAGTGGTTGTCCAGTTTGCGGGTGCGAGCAGTCGAGCCGATGCCCAGCGACAGTGAGCTGACGTTGGCATACCAACGCGGTGGCAGCGTCCAGCTTGCCTGTATCCAGCAGGGCTTTGAGGGTAAAAGGCTTGATGCTCGATCCTGGGGAGGCGAGCCTCTGGGCAGCAACCTTGAGACGATATGACGCGAGGATCTGGCCGCTATTTACCGCGAGCACAACCGCTGTGCCGCGATTCCCGGCCATGGCGCGATTCACAGTCCTCTGCAGAGCAGGATTCGTCTGTTGCGCAACAACTAGCGTGGATGCGCAAAGGCACACCACGCCGACCGCAGTCACAAGTCGCAGACGAAGCATGGCTCGATTCTAGCTGCGGAAAACGTCCCGAGCGTGGGCATGAACCTGAGCGGTTACGGAACCAGGATGATCTTGCCGTAGGAGCCGCCATGCTCCATGACCGCTTCGTGCGCCTTGGCGGCATCAGCCAGCGCAAACTTCTGTCCAACGATGGGCCTCAACGTTCCAGCTTCCAACCCTGCGAAGATCGCCGCGTGCATGGCCTGAAATTCTTCCTGCGATGCTCCAAACAGCATGACGCCGCGAATATCGGCCTCGCGCGCCATGGTGCCGCGTGGATTGATCTCGATGCTGCCGCGGTTCCCAATCACGACAATCCGGCCATGCCGGGCAATAACATTCAAATCGTTGCCCAGATTCTTGTTGGCCAGCATTTCCAAAATTATGTTAACGCCCTGGCCTTGCGTCAGGTTCATCAGTTCGTTGAGGTAGCCGTCTTTCGAGTGATTCAGCACATGATGCGCGCCTTCGCGTTTTGCCAGCTCCATACCTGCGTCACTGCCGGCTGTTCCAAACACAGTCAGCCCGGCTGCGCGCGCGAACTGCACCGACGCGATACCAACGCCGCCGCTTGCGCCATGGACGAGCACGGCCTCGGCCGCCGTCGCACCTCCGCGCTGAAAAAGCGCACGATAAGCGGTTCCGTAGGGAACGCCGATCCCGGCTCCCTGCTCGAAGCTGACGTTGTCAGGCAAGGGATGAACATTGAGCGCGTTGCAGAGCGCCTGTCCGGCGTACGCACCGCTAATGGTTTGCGACGTGTACACGCGATCGCCGGCGTTAACGCCGGTAACGCCAGAGCCAACTTCCTTTACCACGCCGGCAACGTCATTACCAGGTGTGTAAGGCAGATTTGGCTTGGTGGCGTAGGTTCCGGTGCGGATGTAGCTCTCGACCGGGTTGACGCCAACTGCCTTGACGTCGATCACGACCTGGCCCGGTCCGGCAACCAGATCCGGCACCTCCTCGAGCTTCATAACCTCTGGGCCGCCGAACTCGTGTACCCGAATGGCTTTCATTGTGCCTCCCAAATGAAGCGGACGAGAGTCCGCTCGCAACAAACCAGAATCGTAATAGATGGTAATCCGAAAACGATTGGAAGAGGGCAAGCCTTCACAGGCTGTTGAAAAACTCTGCAGGGCGCCGTTTTGAAGGGGCGCGGCTTTAGCTGCGCCATAAAAGTCCTGTGTTTCTGTCATCCCGAACCGCTTTAGAGGTGAGGGATCTGCTGTTTTGTCCACTGCGAAGAATTTTTTAGCAGCCTCTTCAGACGTGCCATACAGCGCGTCAAATGAAACGGCTTTAGCCAATGAGGGAAAGCGAATTCCCTCAGCGGCTAAAGCCAAGATTCGTATTCATGTTTGCGGCACGGCTGAAGCCGTGCCCTTTCAAAGCATCGATGTCTCGATACCCTAAATCGCCACGCAGACCGACTTTACTTCGGTGTACAGGTTGAGGACCTCGTGGCCCATCTCGCGGCCCCAGCCTGACTGCTTGTATCCACCGAAAGGCAATGCCGCGTCGAAGATGCTGTAGCAGTTGATCCAAACCGTTCCGGCACGAAGCCTGTGTGCGATACGGTGTGCCTTGCTGATGTCTTTGGTCCACACGCCCGCCGCCAATCCATATTCTGAATTGTTGGCTTCGGCGACGATCTGCTCGATGTCGCTGAAAGGCGAGGCGACAACCACCGGCCCAAAGATCTCTTCGCGAACGACCTTCATCTGCGGATTAGTCTTCACCATGACTGTCGGCTCGACGAAATAGCCTTTGCCGTCTCGCTTCTTGCCGCCGACAAGGGCTTCGGCTCCCTCGTTGAAGCCCGCTTCGAGATAGCTGGTGACGCGGTGCAACTGTTCTTCCGAGACCAGCGGGCCCATCGTGGTCTCCGCTTCCATTCCCGGACCCAGCTTGATCTTCTTCGCCTGTTCGGCGACGCCTTCGACCACCTTGTCGAACATGTCTTTCTCAACATAGAGGCGCGAGCCTGCGGAGCAAACCTGGCCCTGGTTGAAGAAGATAGCGTTGGCTGCGCCGGCGATCGTCGGCTTCACATCCGCATCGTCGAAGACGATGTTGGGCGACTTGCCCCCCAGCTCGAGGGAAACCTTCTTCAGGTTTCCGGCGGCTGCCTGAAGGATGAGCTTACCGACCTCGGTTGATCCGGTGAACGCGACCTTGTCGACATCAGGATGGGACGCCAGTGCCGCTCCTGCGGTCTCGCCATAGCCGGGCACAACGTTGACAACGCCGTCAGGGAATCCTGCCTCGGCAATCAGTTCTGCCAGCAACAATGCAGTCAAAGGCGTCTGTTCGGCTGGCTTCAACACAACTGTGCAGCCTGTCGCTAATGCTGGGCCCAGTTTCCAGGCGGCCATCAGCAGCGGGAAGTTCCACGGAATGATCTGTCCAACCACCCCCACGGGCTCGCGACGCGTATAGGCAAAGAACTCATTGCGCTTCGTCTTAGTTGAAACAGAAATCGTGTTGCCCTCGATCTTTGTCGCCCAGCCCGCCATGTAGCGGAACAGATCGATCGCCAACGGAATGTCGGCTGCGCGTGCGACCGACAACGGCTTACCGTTGTCGAGGCTTTCAAGCTGCGAGAACTCTTCCGCATGCTGTTCGAGCAAGTCGCCCAACTTCCAAATGAGGCGTCCACGCTCCGATGCGGTCATGTCGTTCCACGGACCGCTATCGAATGCCTTGCGCGCCGCTTTCACCGCGCGGTTGATATCTTCGCGATCACCTTCGGCAACCTTCGCCAGTACTTCACCGGTCGCGGGATTGTACACGGGGAAGGTCTTGCCAGAGGCTGAATCGACCCACTGGTGGTTGATGAACATCTTGCGGGGCTTGCTAAGAAATTCGGCGACGCTATTGTGAATTTGTGCTGGGCTGGTTGCGGTGGACATGTAATTACCTCCTCACGGGACTTTTCGTTCCGGGTCGTTGAATGTTCAAAATGACTGCCCGGGTGGTAACCCGAGCGCAGCGGTCTCCCATTCTGTCAGGAGGCACACAGAGGCAGACGGCAGAGCCAGAAGTGCAGGATGGAGGAACTCTCGCGAGAGCTCAACAAGTATTAGCCATCCCCGCGAGTGAGTTTATCAGAGCCCAGCGCAGTTGCGCAGGCACGTCCAAAGGCCGGTTGAAACGATGTTCCAGACAGAGCTGCTTTTCATTCGGCGAAGTCCATGCGCTCCTTAGTTCTTCTAGAACTCTGGCAATGGCTTGATAGGACTAGGCGCATTTTGCCGTGAAATTCGGGCCCAAGTGCTCGAACCAGCTATATACGCTGCCTATAATCACCAGTCTGTTAGCAAAAAGATAAACAACACGTACGCACCCTTCCGTTCCGTACGATCCCCCACGAAATTGGAGTTAGGTTGAATGAAGAATAGTTCCTCTTCTTTGTTGCAATTCATATCGCGTTCGCAGCACCTGAAGCTTTTAGCATCGATAGCGGTAGCTGGTGTCCTTTTCACACTTCCGGGTTGCGGCGGAGCCACGGCAGCGAATGCCAACTCGGTTTCGAACGCCGGCAGTGCGAACTCAGGCCAGACCAACCCGAGCAATTCCTCCACCCAGAATCCGCCGACGCAACAACCGTCCAATCCGCCGGCGCAACAGCCATCGAATCCGCCGGCTGCTCCTCCGCCGCCCCCTCCACCTCCACCTCCACCTCCGCCTCCACCACCTGGTCCGCAACCGCCATCCAACGCAACAACCACTTCGGAGATCCAGACGTTGGATGGCTGGACCTGGTGTACTGCGAAATTGCATGGGCAGACCTGCGCCAGCGGAGATGGGAACGCTGAGTCCGGCATGACGCCCAAACAGCAGACGCCATCGCTCAGCGGGGAGTCCTCAATGTTTTGGATCGGGGGAAAGACGCATTACTCGAATGCGCTGTGGTGGAAAGAGCTCGGACCGGATTCGACGCCGACGCACTTCGATTACGACTTGTACTTCTACCTTGAGGATCCAAGTGCTCCGGAGGCGCTGGAGTTCGACGTGAACCAGACCATCAGCGGCATCAGATACGTATTCGGGACTGAGTGCAGCTATCGCAATACTGGGCATTGGGATATCTGGGATTCTGCCAGTGGGAAGTGGGTCGAGACCGATGTTCCGTGTCCGCAGGTCGCGGCCAACCAATGGCATCACCTGGTGTGGCACTTTGAACGGATTGGTAATCAGGAGCACTACATCGGGGTGACGCTCGATGACAACTACACCGTCGTCGACAAGTATTTCGATCCGCAGAAGTACGGAGGCAATGGCATCAGTGTAGCCGTGCAAATGGATGGAAACTACAAGCAGAGCCAATACAACCTCTGGATCGACAATATGAGCCTGATTCGCTGGTAAAGTAAAAAGGCCTCTGCGCAAGGGATGTCCATAATCGCGCAGAGGCTTTTTCTCGATGCGCCCCGATCAATGTGGTTAACTGAAGTCCGAGACGACTGCATTGTTCGCACGACGTACAAACTGGAATCTCACCACCAACGCATATACGCGAGCGATCGAGCAGCATCGCCGCGAGGGCTGGGGACTGCTTGACCTCACCGCCTCGAATCCCACAACCGTCGGATTGCACTACGACCAGAACAGGATTCTGGGGGCACTCGCAAAGCCTCAGGCACTGACCTATGAGCCGTCTCCGAAAGGACTTCTATCCGCGCGTGAGGCAATCGCCGGCTACTACGCGGAGCGCGGTGGACAGATTTCGGCCGACGATCTGATCCTGACCACCAGTACCAGCGAAGGGTACAGTTTCCTGTTCCGTTTACTGTGCGAACCGGCCGATGCCGTACTTGTGCCGACGCCAAGCTACCCGCTGTTCGACTTTCTGGCCGACCTGCAGGATGTGAAGCTAGTTCCGTACGAACTCATCTACGACCACGGTTGGCAGATCGACTTCCATTCGATGGAGCAGGCGGCGGAGAAATCTCCGCGTTGTAAAGCCGTTCTGGTTGTGCATCCCAATAACCCAACCGGCTCGTTCGTGAAGCCGGCGGAGGCTGCCGAGCTCGCCCGCCTATGCTCAAAGAACAATCTCGCCATCATCGCTGATGAGGTCTTCCTGGACTATTCGCTTCACGGTTCCAAGTCTTTCTCTTTCGCCGGTCAAGGGGCGGCAGCGGCGAGCGATGCTCTGACGTTTACGCTCAGCGGTTTGTCGAAAATCGCCGGCCTGCCGCAGATGAAGGTCGCCTGGATCGCCGTCAGTGGTCCGGATGACGTAAAGCGTGAAGCGCTTAACCGATTGGAGGTCATCGCCGACACGTATTTGTCGATGAATGCCCCGGTGCAGTTGGCAATTCCGGCGATGCTTGAGCGGCGAGCCAGCATCCAGCGTCAGCTCATGGGGAGAATTCAGACCAATCTCGCCGAACTCGACCACCAGCTCGCACTCCAGACGCTTTGTACCCGGCTGGACGTGGAAGGGGGCTGGTATGTCATATTGCGGGTTCCCGTGACTGGCTCCGATGAGGAGCTTGCCATTGCTCTGCTGCGCCGGACCGGAGTGCTGGTGCAGCCGGGACACTTCTATGATTTCGTCAACGACGGTTATCTTGTGGTCAGCTTGATCACTCCGGAAGAGATTTTCCGTGACGGCATAGAACGGCTACTCCGATTCCTCGCCGAGGCGCAGTAGCCCGGAAGTGCCACCCTGAAATTGTAAAATCGCAAGTTCCCCTCGCGCCTTGCAGAACTGAAGGGATGCGGGGGCGTTTATAATGGGATGGTCGTGCCCAAGTATTCGATCGTCGTACCTTTTCACAACGAAGAAGAGAACGTAACCGAGCTGTACGACCGCCTGCGGGTGGTCATGGAAGCCGCCGGGGAGCCCTTCGAGCTGGTTTTCGTGGACGATGGCAGCCGGGATCATACGTTCTCTCTGTTGCAACAGATCGCCTCGGTGGACCGCCGGGTGGTGGTGGTCAAGCTGCGCCGCAATTTCGGACAGACCTCCGCTTTGGCAGCCGGCTTTGACTATGCCCAGGGCGAGTACGTAATCGCCATGGACGGCGACCTGCAGCATGATCCTCATGACATCCCGATGTTCCTGCACAAGCTGCGGGAGGGCTACGACGTCGTGAGCGGCTGGCGCAAGCAGCGCATCGACAACTTTGTGCTTGCGGCGCTTTCCCGTCGCGGGTCGCCAATTGGCTGATGGCCAAGCTGAGCGGCGTTAACATCCACGACTTCGGCACCACATTCAAGGCCTATCGGCGCGAGGTATTGCAGGATATTCCGCTTTACGGCGAGTTGCACCGCTTCATCCCCGCTCTGGCTTCGGCTTACGGCGCGACAATTTGCGAGATACCGATTCGCAACGTCAACCGCGAGCGTGGCGAGTCGCACTACGGTATCTCGCGTACCTTCCGCGTCTTCTTCGATCTCATCACCATCCGTTTTCTGCTCAAGTACATGTCCCGGCCGTTGCACTTCTTTGGCAGCTTCGGAGCGTTCAGTTCGCTTGGTGGTGTAGGGATCGCGATTTACATGATGTACGAGAAATTTGTGCGTCATGTAAACGTCATGGACGAGCACGGCCCACTGATGGTGATGGCGGGTGTGATGATCGTTGCCGGCGTGCAACTGGTCGCGCTCGGACTGCTGGGCGAGTTGCAGGTGCGGCACTTCAATGAGCCGGAGAAGCGCGGTCCCTATGTTGTCGACCGCGTGCTGCGTACTTCGCCAAGCGAATCGGCGCTGGCGGATTAAGAAAGTGCCGGTTGTCAGTTGTCAGTATCAGTTGTCAGAAATCAAAAGAAGTTGTGAGTCTGTCTCACGCGGACTGACAGCCCTGCGATCTCACAAACTGGTTTGTATCAGGGCACGGCTTTACAGGCTGCTGAAAAAGTCTGCAGGGCGCAGTTTTGAAGGGGCGCGGCTTTAGCTGCGCCATAAAGGTCCTGTGTTTTTGTCATCCCGAACCTCTTTAGAGGTGAGGGATCTGGAGTTTTTTTCACTGCGAAGAGTTTTTCAGCAGCCTCTTTAGCCGTGCCGCAACCTCCCCGGATAATCTGGGCTTTAGCCCCTGCACTGATTTGCCCAAACTAACCACTCACCACCAGCCACTCACCTCTCAAGCCCACCCTGCCCGCGGCTATCTGTTCATTGCCATTGCGACGTTCTTCTGGGGACTGGCCGCCGTCATGGGGCGCGCCGTCTTCACTCACAG
Source organism: uncultured Acidobacteriaceae bacterium (assembly GCA_963846795.1). Taxonomy (GTDB): domain Bacteria; phylum Acidobacteriota; class Terriglobia; order Terriglobales; family Acidobacteriaceae; genus CAVVDY01. The sequence continues at coordinate 538,445 of CAWJXJ010000002.1, read as the reverse complement.
AGTTCATTTCAACGGCCAGTACATTGCGTATATTGATCCGCTGACTCTGGCACAGAGCCGGGCGACGTTCTCTTTGCTTCTGCTGCTGCCAATCCTCTGCTTGAAACAGCCGAAGTGCGCTGCGAATTCGTTCCAAAGACCTGGCGCAGTTCTTCCTGTTGGGAATTCTCGGGCTCGCAGCTTCGAATTTCTTCTACTACTTCGCCATTCAAAAGACGACCGTGGCAACCGCGATCGTGCTTCAGTACGTCGCGCCGGTTTGGGTTCTGCTCTACATGCTGACGCGCAAGCTGCAACATGCCACAGTGCAGCGCGTGTTCGGAGTGGCGCTCGCGGTCATCGGCTGCGGCGTGGCGGTGGGACTTATCTCGGCTCGCAACAGTTTCCCCTGGCTGGGACTGTCGGGTGCGCGCTTCAGCGCAATTGGGGTGCTGGCGGCGGAGGGGGCTGCCATTTCGTTCGCTTTCTATAACGTGTACGCGCAGCACTTGATCCAGAAGTACGACCGCTGGACGGTGCTGCTCTATGCCTTGCTGGGAGCGTCGGTCTTCTGGCAGTTCGTGAATCCCCCGTGGAAGATTGCCGCGCAGCATTACAGCAGCGGCCAGTGGACGTTCCTGGCGGCTTTTGCAATTACCTCCATGCTGGTGCCGTTCTCTTTTTATTTCGCCGGCCTCCAGCATCTCGATCCCACGCGCGCGGTGGTTACCGCATGTCTTGAGCCCGTTTGGGCAATCGCACTGACTGCATTGATCCTTGGAGAATTGGTTTCGCCGATGCAGGTGGTCGGCATCGTACTCGTTCTTGCCGCTACCATTCTGGTGCAGCGCCCGGACAGACGGACGGCTCGCGAGCCCATCATCGCCGTGGAGCCTATCGAGTAAGCTCTCATCTGGGTTCTCCGCCCGCCGGAGTTCCAGTAGAATCTAGGTTGCATTACAATCTGGCCAACTTATTGACGTCCCCGCTCCCCTACCCCCAGCGAGGTCTATGTATCAGCTAAACCGACTTCTGCGTTACGTACGGCCGTACTGGTTGCAGTTGCTGGTTTCTGTCCTGTGCATGGCGCTGGTTGGACTGCTGGAAGCGTTCAGGCTGCTGCTGATCGGCCCGATTGTTGATCGTGTACTAAATCCCGCCTCGCAATCACGCAATGCGGCGTTACTTCCCGGAAATAGATTCACGCTTCAACTGAGCTGGTTCGTTCCGGAGCATTTTCACAATATCTGGTCGATGGTCGCCTTTGCGCTGGTAATGGCGACGATCTCGAAAGGAATTTTCGATTACGTCGGTACGTATCTGGTCAATTACGCCGGTTACGGTTCCATTACCGACCTGCGTAATGGCTTGTACTCTGCCTTGCTCAGGCGCTCGGTCGGGTTCTTTCACCGGCACTCGACCGGCACGCTGTTATCGGCCCTGGTGAACGACATTGAGAGAGTGCAATACGCGCTTTCCACGGTGCTCGCCGAGTTCCTTCAGCAATTCTTTACTTTTCTCTTTACTGCGCTGGTTGTCATTCGCTTGGGCGGAAGTCTAGCGTGGTTACTGTTACTGTTTCTTCCATTCGTAGTCTTTTCGGCGAAACGAATCGGTCAGCGGGTGCGCCAGACCACCCGGCGAGGCCAGGACAAGCTGGCCGAGATTCAGAACATCCTGCACGAAACCATCACCGGCGTGCGCATTGTGAAAGCTTTCTGCATGGAAGCATGGGAGACGCGGCGCTTCCGTGAAGCCGCCAGGCGCCTGTTCAAGGCGAACCTGCGGTCGGTCGCGGCGTCGGCGATCAGTTCTCCCTTGATGGATGTTTTTGGCGCGCTGGCAATGGCGCTCGTCATTCTCGTCGGGCGCGAGTACATCAAGCGCGGACACATGACTGAGGGGATCTTTGTCACCTTCCTGGTCGCGCTTTTTAAGCTGTACGATCCGGTCCGGAAGTTCAGTCAATTCAACAACAACTTCCAGCAGGCAATTGGGGCATCCTCCGCAATCTTCAACTTCCTCGATGCGCAGGACGACATTGTTGAGCAGCCCAACGCCATCGTCCTGCCGCCGTTTCACCAGGGCATCTGCTTCGACCACGTGCATTTCACCTACGGCAACGCTGAGGAAGGACGCGAGGTGCTGCACGACATCGATTTGCGCATCTCGCCCGGAGAAGTGATTGCCATTGTCGGCTCGAGCGGCTCCGGCAAGACAACGCTGGTACACTTGCTGCCGCGCTTCTTCGATGTGACGGGCGGCCGTTTGCTCATCGATGGGCAGGACGTCCGCGACCTGAAGATCTCATCGCTTCGCTCGCAGATTGCCATGGTTACGCAGGACACCATCCTGTTTAACGACACCGTCCTCAACAACATTGCCTATGGCCATCCCGAAACCTCGCGGGAGCGAGTGGAAGAAGCCGCTCACGCAGCGCTGGCGCATGACTTTATCCTCGGGATGCCCGAGGGATACGATACGGTAATCGGTGAACGTGGCTTGATGTTGAGCGGCGGCGAGCGCCAGAGGATTTCGATTGCCCGCGCCATTCTGAAGGACGCACCTGTGCTCGTGCTCGATGAGGCCACTTCGGCGCTCGACAGCGAAAGCGAGTCGCTGGTTCAGTCAGCGTTGCAGAACCTGATGACGGGCAGGACAGTCTTTGTGGTCGCGCATCGGCTCTCCACGGTGCGCCGTGCTGACCGCATTCTCGTGCTGGAGAATGGAATGATCGTCGATGAAGGCAATCACGAGCGTCTGATGGGGCGCACTGGCACCTATCGCCGGCTGTACGAATTGCAGTTCGAAGATATGGAAGCAGCTTCCAGAGGAGAGTGATACCGAAAATGGCGGTGCGCTCCGCAGTTCGTTCTATGACGGGTTACGCACAAGTGAAGGCGCAGGCTGGCGATGAACTGGCGCTTATGCTGAGTCTTAAGTCGGTGAATCACCGCTTCCTCGATCTGCACCTGCGAATTCCCTCTGAGCTTGATGCGGTCGAGATGAGGATCCGGCGCATCCTGAAGGAGCGGCTGCATCGCGGGCATATCGAAGTGACCCTCTCACTGGAGCGCTCTGGCGGCTCGGGTTTCGATGTGAACCGTGAGCTCGTTGGTGGCTACCTGAACACGTTCCGGGCCGTGGCAGAAGAATTCGGCGTGAGCGCCGAGCCTGACCTGAACGTTGTGCTTAAGTTGCCCGGAGCACTGAACGCGACTGCTAATGTTGACGCTGCTGAGAAACTGGAACACCACATTGCCGACGCGTTGGAACAGGCGATCGAGCGCCTCAACCACATGCGTGAGGACGAAGGTCGTGGCGCGGCCGCCGAGTTGCGCGAGCGCATGCAGCATCTCTCCACCGCCACCCAGGAAGTCGACCAGTTGCGGGGAAAGGTCTCTCGCGCTTATTACGATAAAGTTCACGGGCGCATGCAGGAGCTGCTGAACACGCACGTCGATACCGACCGCATTCTGCAGGAAGCTGCCATGCTCGCCGAGCGCAGCGACATTCAGGAGGAGCTGGTGCGGATGAAGAATCACATCCAGCACTTCTTGTCGGTGCTTGAGGCTGGCGGGGAAGTCGGCAAGAAACTCGACTTCCTGTTGCAGGAAATGAATCGCGAAGCCAATACCTTATTGTCAAAAACGTCTGGCGTGGCGGGCGAAGCGCTTCGTATTACGGAACTCGGTTTGGCCATGAAGTCCGATATTGAAAAAGCTCGCGAGCAGGTGCAAAACCTCGAATGAGCGGCATCGTCTTCATCATCTCCGCACCATCAGGCTCGGGCAAGTCGACGCTGACCAATCGCCTGCTCAGCATTGTTCCCGACCTGAAATTTTCTGTCAGCTACACCACCCGTCCGTCGCGTGGCAGCGAAGCTTCGGGCCGCGATTACATTTTCATCTCTCGCGGCGAGTTCGAGAACATGGTTCGCGACGGTGCGTTCCTCGAACATGCCGACGTTTTTGGCCACTGCTACGGTACGGCGAAGAGTTACATGCAGGAGGCCTTCGCGAAGGGCAAGGACCTGCTGCTCGACATCGACGTGCAGGGCGCGAAGCAGGTGAAGGCCAAGGTGCCTGACGCCGTCAGTATCTTCATCCTGCCGCCTTCACGCGAGGAACTGGAGCGCCGTCTGCGCAGCCGCAGCGAAGCCGACGACGAAATTCAGCGCAAGTTGCTGGGAGACAAGGCCCGCCGCTTCAATACTGAAGAGACGATTCAACGCCGGTTGCAAACCGCCTCCCGCGAAATTGAGAATTTCTGCGACTACGACTATATTTTGGTGAACGACCGAGTCGACCCGGCTATCGATACTTTGAAATCGATTGTCCGAGCCGAGAGGCTTCATCGTTCCGTCGCTTTACCAGCGGCCCCCGAAGATGAGTCCGCTCTAGCTCAGGCCGACGCGGCGAGGCGCCCCCGCATGATGGACCAGGTGCAGTCGATCCTGGCCACGTTTGATTTGTCGCAGCACCCGACTTTCACGAAGTGACCACTGAGCGTCGCCGGAGTATCACGATTCGATTTTCCAGGAGCGAGTTATGAAGCTGGTCGAAGGTTTTGATAGCAATTACCGCTACGTGTTAGTTGCCGCCCGCCGCGCGCGCCAGATTCAGAATGGCGCTCAGCCCGCAGTGCAGACCCATTCTCGCAAGCCTTGCCGCATCGCCGAAGAAGAGATTCAGGCGGGCATGGTGAAATGGACAATACCTCAACCTGAGAAAACTCCGTTAGAATCCGCCAGCGAGGCGCTGGATGGCGTCATCGGCGGCGAAGCGGACGACTAAGGATTCCCGGGGGTACCAGGGAGGATTCACCCACTATGCCAGGACTTCAGCAGCAACTGGATGACTTTAAGAAGGCATTTGAGGCAGGAGCTCCGCCGTACAACGCGCCGCACGATGCAATCGAGATAATGCATCGAGCGACCGCCGAGCTCAAGGCGTCAGGAATCGAAGATCGCGCGTTGCAGGTCGGAGATCGGGCTCCGAGCTTCACCCTATTTAATCAGGACCATGTGCAAGTCGCCTCGGCCGATCTTCTCCTGGAAGGACCTTTGGTTGTCAGTTTCTTTCGAGGGCACTGGTGACCTTACTGCAACATGGAGCTGGAAGCTCTACAGGAAATCGATTCTGAAGTCAGAGCACTTGGCGGGCGCATTGTAACGCTCTCTCCTGAACTGGAGCGTTACACGCGCGCACTGCATAAGAAGCTGAATCTGACGTTCGACATTCTGACGGACCTGCACCTGAAGATCGCAGAGCAGTTTCGCCTGGTCTTCACCTTGCCGGATTATCTGCGCGACCTTTACAAGTCATTCGGTAGCACGCTGGACAGATTCAACGATGAACCGGAATACCGCCTGCCAATGCCGGCGCGCTACCTGATTGACAAGCAGGGGATCATTCGCGCCGCCGACGTAAACGCAGACTATACGATCCGTCCGGAGCCGTCCGATACTCTCGCAAAATTGCGCGAGCTAACTGCTTGATTGCGATACGTAGGACGCTACCAAGGCGCCAGAGTAGCTCCTACAGCTTCGGCAGCACAATTCCCTTCTGTCCCTGATATTTGCCGGCCTTGTCCTTGTAGCTGACCTCGCACTGCTCGTCCGACTGGAAGAACAGAATCTGGCAGAGGCCTTCATTGGCGTAAATCCGCGCGGGCAGCGGAGTGGTATTCGAGATCTCTAGCGTGACGAAGCCTTCCCACTCCGGCTCAAACGGTGTCACGTTCACGATGATGCCGCAGCGCGCGTAGGTCGATTTGCCGACGCAGATGGTCAGCACATCGCGCGGAATCTTGAAGTATTCCACCGAACGGGCCAGCGCAAACGAGTTAGGCGGCACCACGCATACATCGGCCTCCAAGCTGACAAACGAGCGCGCGTCGAACTTCTTCGGATCGACCACGGTGCTGTTGACGTTGGTGAAAATCTTGAATTCGTCGGCAACTCGCAAGTCGTAACCATACGAAGACAGGCCGTAGGAGATAACGCCCTCTCGGACCTGCTTCTCCGAAAAGGGGTTGATCATGTCGTGTTCGACTGCCATTTTGCGAATCCAACGATCGCTCTTGATTGCCAAGGAAGCTCCTGTCGCGTTCCCACCTCCCGCTTCCCAACCCCGAAGCAAAGGATGGCGCACCCGCTCATTCCAAGTGACACAAATCGGTAGCGCCATCTTACGGAATACGCTTGTGGATTGACAATGACCATCAAGCACACTACGATTCGCGCAGGCGCCCCCAACTTAGCGAAAAATGAAGACTTACGCCGGCAAGACAGGTCGGCTACAATCCTGATTCATGCCGGAGCTGCGGTCGTCCGGCGACAACCGCCTGTGAAGTTCGACACAGGCGTGAGAACATCGGAGCCTTTGTGATCAAACTTGACCTGATCAATGAAGTTGTCACCAAGACCGGCGTTACCAAGACCAAGGCCGAAATGGCCGTGGAAACCGTCTTCGAAAGCATGAAGAAAGCGTTGGCGCATGGAGACCGCATTGAGCTGCGCGGCTTCGGCGTCTTCACCGTGCGGCCGCGCAAGACCGGCATCGGCCGCAATCCTCGCACCGGCGCCGAAGTCAATATCCCGCCGGGCAAGGCGGTTCGCTTCAAACCTGGAAAAGAACTACAATCTATCGAGTAGTTTCGGCGGACCCGCGGCGAAACCCCGACGCCAACGGCTGCATCTTTCGCTGCTGGCGAGCGTGTGGGGTTCACTTCGCCCGCCTGGACTATCTAAGTAAATGTCGGATTCAACGCCGCCGATCTCCTATAGCTTTGAAAGCTCGACTTACCAGCAGGTCTTCACCGCAGCCAAAGCGCCTCGGCGGCCGTACTGGCTGCACGCTCTGCTGCTGCTGCTGACCTTCGGCACCACGCTGGTAGTCGGCGCGCAACTGGCCTTCAACTACCACCACCGGCTGCCCTCGTTCGAGTTTGGCCAGGGTGGCATGCCGCTGTTTCATCCCGTGTGGATCTGGCACAATCCTTGGCTGCTGCTCACTGGCGTTCCCTTCTCGGCTACGCTGATGTGCATCCTCATGGCGCACGAGATGGGACACTTCGTACTGTGCGAGAAATACAACGTCGACGCCACACTGCCCTTCTTCATTCCAGCGCCCACGCTGATTGGCACCATGGGCGCGTTCATTCGCATCAAGTCGCCAATCCGCTCGCGGCAGGCACTGTTCGACATCGGAATTGCCGGGCCGATTGCGGGCTTCATTGCAGCGATTCCGTTCTTGTTCATCGGACTGCTGTTATCACGGCCGGTCGGCTTCTCGCACAACACCGGATATGAGATCGGCTTCCCCCTGGTGTTTCACCTGGTGTACCTGCTGGTGAAACCCGTGATGCAGCAGGGCGTGCCTATCACACAGCTAAGCCTGCATCCCATCGCGATTGCGGCCTGGATCGGTATGTTCGCTACCGCCCTGAACCTCATTCCCGGAGGTCAATTAGACGGTGGACACATCGTGTACGCTGTCGCCCCGCACGCTCACAAGCGGATCACGCGGCTCTCCGTTGTTGTCCTGAGTCTGCTGGGACTTGTCGGGCTGCTGCGCTTGATTGTGTCCGAGGGCCGGAATTGGGCTTGGCCCGGTTGGCTGCTGTGGGCGGTGATTCTTGCCGCAACCGGATGGCGTCATCCCGCGGTGCCTCTCTGGCCGGGACTCGATCGTACCCGTCGCTGGCTTGCTCTGGCCGCACTTCTGCTGCTCGTACTAACCTTCCTCCCGACTCCTTTCGTGGGACAGAATTTGTAGTCGTCCGTCAGCTTTGACACGATCAGAACTGCGTCTGTTGGGCAACGCGCAAACCCGCTTATAACCCGCCTAGAACTCGCTTGAAGTGCTCTTCAACTGAGAAAAACCCCGTGGTTTTCGCTCCTGAATGGCCTCGGAAACGAATGGTTTTCGTGACGAACCGTCCTCCGGAACCCGAGACCCGAGGGTCGCCAAGTCCTAGGGGATACGAAAACCACCCCATGTGGAGGCCAAAAATTTGCCGATTGGAGGCCGGCTGGGGTCAGAAAATGCCCGTTTCAGGTGCCCTTTTGCAGGAGGTTGGAAGACAACCGTCCGCCATGTCGCCATCGCGCGAAATTCCGCTTTATTCTTGAGCCTTGGCCCTGTATAAAGCTGCCCGTAGCTTTTCATCTCGCGTTAGCTCGACTTCTCAAGAACAAGGAGACAGCAATGAAATTTCGCAATGTAGTTGTTCAGGTGTGCTCGCTGATGTTGGCGGTTGCGTTGTTTGCCGGAATGGCGGTGGCTCAAGGCAGTTCGGGTAAAGGCGGCGGCACTCAAGGCTCCGGGGCGGCTGGATCGAAAACTGCCGCTACGAAAGCCGACCTGCTCGATATCAATACGGCCACCAAAGATCAGTTGGCACAATTGCCGGGCATTGGAGATGTCTACTCGCAGAAGATTATCGATGGCCGTCCCTATAAGGCCAAGAATGAACTGGTGCAGAAGAAGATCATTCCGCAGGCGACCTACAACAAGATCAAGGACCTGATCATCGCCAAGCAGAAGTAAGCGGAGCCCGAAGCCACGCTTGCGTCGCTCGCCGGTTTTGCGAGCGGCGCAGCGGAGTGCTGGGTAAAGGGACGACACAAAAGCAGGTTCTTCGCTGCCGCTCAGAATGACAGATCGAAGTTGTGCGAGGAGACAGCGCTATGCCCTGGCCCTCGCCTGCTGCCGCGCCTGGATCTCGATGTACACATTAATCAGCGACACTGCCGCCGGGGTCACGCCCGGAATGCGGCTGGCCTGCCCCAACGTGCGTGGCCGCACCCGCGACAGCTTTTCGTTCATCTCGCGCGACAGCCCCGAGACCTTACCGTAATCGAACCAATCAGGAATCGCGCGCTGTTCGGACTTCTTCAGCCGCTCGATCGACTTGGTCTGCTGGTCCAGGTAGCCGGCGTACTTGATCTCGGTCTCGATGGACTTCAGCTCGTTTCTAACAGCAGTGGCCAGTGGCTGGTGGTCAGTGGCCAGAGAGTTCGCCGCCATCGAGACTTCAGATCCCTCGGCTTCGCTCGGGATGACACCTGAATTGTCGTGGCGGGGAGCTGGTGGCGGGGAGCTGGCAGCTTTAACTTCAAAGAACCCCGGCATCAACACCCGCAACACCGGTGCCAACTGCTCAATCTGCACTTCGGGGCGCTTCAGCAACTGAGCCAGTGTTGCTCCTGCTGCGGCATTACCCAGCGACTCCAATGCCGCAAGCGCTAAATCGTCGTCCTTAATCTTCTCTGCCAGCTCGCCGTTCACCCGCGTGCGCTCCAGCAGTTCACGCATCAACCTCATGCGCTCTTGCTTGGCGAGATGGTCGGCCCATGCAGCATCGCCGATCAGTCCCACGCGCCGCCCATGCGGAGTCAACCGGCGATCGGCGTTGTCGATGCGCAGGTGCAGCCGGAACTCCGCCCGCGAGGTGAACATGCGATACGGCTCGTTCGTCCCCTTGCTGATGAGGTCGTCGATGAGAATCGCCGTGTATGCTTCGGTGCGATCGAGTATCAGTGGCGGCTCGCCTTTTATCTTCAGCGCCGCATTGATACCCGCCATGATGCCCTGACATGCAGCCTCTTCATAGCCGCTGGTTCCGTTGATTTGCCCGGCGAGGTAGAGCCGCGCAATCTTTTTAGTCTCGAGCGTGCGCTCCAGTTCCGTGGGGTCGATGGAGTCGTATTCAATCGCGTAGCCGGGCCGCAACATCTCGGCATTCTCCAGCCCAGGAATGGACTTGATCATCGCCAACTGCACATCGATGGGGAGCGACGTGCTCATTCCGTTGACATAGATTTCGTAGGTGTTCAGGCCCTCGGGTTCGAGGAAGAGCTGGTGCACTTCCTTGTCGGGAAACTTGACGATCTTGTCTTCAATCGACGGGCAATAGCGCGGCCCGATCGACTGAATCTGCCCGCTGTACATGGGCGAGCGGTGCACGTTTTCGCGGATGACGCGGTGCGTCTCCGGCGTAGTAAACGCGATGTAGCACGGTACCTGCTTGTCGTGATGAGCGACTTTCTTCGTGCGAAAACTGAACGGCGTGGGATCCTCGTCACCTGGCTGTACCGTGAATTTTGACCAGTCGATGGAGCGGCCATCGAGACGAGGAGGAGTTCCGGTCTTGAGCCGGCATCCGCGCAGGCCTAGCGCTTTGAGCGATTCTCCCAGCAACACCGCGTTCGGCTCACCGCTTCTTCCCGCAGGATACTGCTGCTCGCCGCAATGGATGAGACCGTTGAGGAATGTCCCCGTCGTGATGATCACTGCCTGCGCGCCCACGGTGCGGCCGTCTCTTAGCTTCACGCCGACGGCACGGCGTGAAGCAGTTGTCAGTTGTCGGTTGTCAGTTGTCGGCAAAGAGGCTTCCAGTTTCGAGTTACGGCCGTCCGGGATTTCTGGTGAGGATAGGGGGCCTCCGACTGCGCTCGTTTCACTCGCTACGCTCAGGATGACATCAGCAGTTTCTTCCACTGACAAGTGACTACTGACAACTGACAACTGCTCCACAATCACTTCCACAACTTCCGCCTGCTTGATCTTCAGGTTCGCTTCGGATTCGAGCACCTCGCGCATCTTTAGCCGGTATTGCTGCTTGTCGCACTGCGCTCGCGGAGACCACACCGCCGGCCCGCGCGAGGTATTCAGCAGGCGGAACTGAATGCCCACCGCATCCGTCACCTCGCCCATGATCCCGCCCAGTGCGTCCACTTCGCGGACGAGGTGTCCTTTGGCAATACCACCGATCGCGGGATTGCACGACATCTGCGCGATGAGATCGACGTTCAGCGTGTAGAGGGCAGTCTTCAGGCCCATGCACGCCGCGGCCATCGCGGCCTCGCATCCGGCATGGCCGGCGCCGACGACCACAACGTCATACTGTTCTGTGAACTGTTGCGACAAAAAAATCCCCACTACCTCGGCTATCTCTCAATTCTAGCCGAGGTGGTGCGGCTAGGCTCTGTCGTCCCTCCGGGACTCGGGGCGTTTTCTTGCATCCCACCCGGCGCTGAAGAGGTTGTTACGAAACATGTGTCGTCCGCTGAAGCGGACTCGGGGATCTCCCAGTTACGCCTTCCCAGCCATGAATGGCTGGGCTATCTTATGCTGTCCCTTGCGGGACGGACGCGTGGTTTTTCCCACCATCGCCGCTCAATCGCGAGTTTCGTAACAGCCGCTGGGGGGACATGCGACGTTCTGTGCGCCTACGGCGCTTGTTCTAAGCTCCGGCTGCGAAATGATAGCTGTCGTAGTCCAGCGCGTCCTTCATAACTACGTTCAGATCGAGCAGCGCCTGCTCGCCGTTACCGCTGTAGCTCGAACCATGCATGGTCGCAATCAGCTTTGGCTTCAGGCTCGCCAGGCTCTTCAGGATGTGCCCGGTATTGTGCGTGTAAGGCATGTAATTCGCCAGTGGGCCTGCCTGAAACGCGGTAAGGCTTTCGCGCACGCGCCCCAGTATGTCGGACGAGGTCATCGGCTCGACGTCGCCATTGTGCGTAAATAAGTCGGAGCAAAGCAGGGTCGAAGTCGTCTCCTCAAACAGCACACCGGCGTCCCAGCCATGCGGCACGTGAGCCGTGGGGATATAGCGCAGGCGGTACTTCCCCGTTGCAAGCCGCTCACCCGGAGCGAGGATGCGCGCCGGGCGGCTCGCGAAATCATTCACGCTCACCATCGCGCCAACCATGCCACACGCCGGTTGCGCATTCGGAGCCAGCGAGAGCCATTCGTTCAAGGCGCCGCATTCGTCCGACTCGAAATGACTAAACCCGATCCAGCGCAGCTTCGCCGGATCGATGACCTTGGCCAGTTGTTCCCGGACAGCGGGAAACATCCCGCGCAACCCGGTGTGAAACAGCACCGGCTCGTCGTCGCGAATCAGGAAGTGATTGAACTGCAGGTTGATGGCATCGGCGAAAACAGAGATACGAAACAGGTCGGGCGCAATTTCAACAATGTTGGGCACAGTGGCTGGCTCCCTCGGGCTGGTGTTCGCTGAGCCTATATCCGTTACCGTTTACGGGTCAAGCCAGCGGGGGTGACAAATCTCGGTGCCTGCATCTACTCTCGAATCATGCCCAAACCGGTTCCCATCGGCACGCGCGGCGACGCCGAAACCACCGTCGAATTGCGTCAGACTCTGACCGCCTGGAAAGAACATCTTCCGCCCGTGTACTCCACTCCACAGATGATTGGTCTGATGGAATCGGCAGCCTATTACGCGCTGGAGCCCTTCCTGGAAGGCGACGAGGTCAGCGTGGGGACGTCGATCAACATCGTGCATCGCGCGCCAGCCGTCGTGGGCATGAAGATCAAAGCCGAGGCAGTGCTGGAATCGTTCGACGGCCGCTTCTACACGTTCAAGGTCAGTACGAGCAACGGTCATGAAGTCATTGGTTATGGTCAAATCGGGCGCGCCATTGTCAGTAAGAGCAAGTTTGAAGAAAAGCAGAGAGCGAAGCTGGCGGCGACCGCAGAATGACAGGTCTGAGACACGCGTGACGAAAGCGGGTTCTTCGCTGCGCTCAGAATGACAGTTCAGAAAGACAGAATGACAGTTCTGAAACACGCGTGACGAAAGCAGGTTCTTCACTTCGTTCAGAATGACAGTTCGAACGGTGTCGTAATTGGGCAGAGGTTGCCGGCTCGTGGAGTCCTGACTGACGTCACTTTGCTACAATCGATGGCAGAGATTCACCTGAGGATTGGTGGTTTTTCGCCGTTGTTCGCATTCATTCCCCCGGTCTAAAAGCAAGGCCCGTTTCGCTTGGCCGCAACGTTTGATAGGAGCTTGTCCTGACGTCGCGTAGTCTTCCGTATCACAAGGCGCACCATCGGTTTGCAGTCTTTTTGGCTGGCGCCACCCTGTTGCTCATTGTCGCCGGTGCGCTGGTCACCAGCCACGATGCGGGTCTGTCGGTGCCCGACTGGCCAACTTCGTTCGGTTCGCTCTACAAAATTCCGCCCATGGTTGGCGGCGTGAAGTGGGAACATGGGCATCGCATGTTCGCCGAATTCATCGGGCTGCTTATCATCGTGATGGCGATCTGGACGCAGCGCGTGGAGCAGCGCAAGTGGATGAAAGCCCTGGGCTGGATCGCGCTGGGCGCCGTGGTTGGGCAGGGCGTACTTGGCGGACTGACCGTCCTGTTCTTTCTGCCTTGGACGATTTCGACCGCGCACGCCACACTGGCGCAGACGATTTTCTGCGCTGTCGTCGCCATGGCCCTGTTCACCAGCAAGAGCTGGCTGCAGGATTCGGAACCTATTGTTGAATACGGTCTGGCGCCCACCACCAACACGCTTACGACCATCACCGCGGCTGTAGTCTGGGTGCAGCTCATCCTCGGCGCCGCCTTCCGGCACTCGGGAATCAAGCTGCTGCCGCACCTGATCGGCGCTTGCGTAGTGGCTGCCCTCATCTGCTGGACCGTGATTCGCGTGCTCACCCGTTACGGCAACGTGCCGCAGCTTCGCCAGCCGACGCAGCTTCTGCTGGCGCTGTTGATGGTGCAGCTCGGACTAGGCTTCGTTGCCTACATCACCCGGGTGCAGTGGGGCCGTGACGCCATCCAGCCACTGACCAGCATGGTTTTGAGCACCGTATCCCATGTCGCGGGAGGAGCTTTGGTGCTGGCCACCAGCGTGGTTCTGGCCATACAGTCACGCCGGATGATACCCTCGCAAGCACCAGCAGTAGCCGTTAACGCTTCACCCCAAAAGGCCGTTATTGCATGAGCACCGCTTCTCAGCCGTTGGCCGTTCCTCGCGAAGGACTCGGCGCTATAGCCCGAGATTACGCCGAGCTGACCAAGGCGCGCGTCACAACTTTGATCGTGATGACGGCCTGGTGCGGAGTTTATTTTGCTGCCGCCAAATCCGGTATCTCGGCGCTGTCATGGACGGCGCTGAACGCTCTTGTCGGCATCGGCCTGGCCAGCGGAGGCACCGCCGCGTTGAACGAAGTGATGGAGCGCGACATTGATGCGCGCATGCGGCGCACCGCCATGCGGCCGCTGGTGACGGGATCGCTGAGCGTGCTGCATGCCTCTGTGGTTGCTCTCGGCATGACGCTGGGCGGCATCGTGTATCTGTGGCTCACGACGAATTGGCAGACCGCGCTGCTGACCGGGCTCACCTCAGCTTCGTACCTGATGGTCTACACGCCGATGAAGATGGTGCACCCGATGTGTACCTTCCTGGGCGCGTTTCCCGGAGCGATGCCGCCGGTGCTGGGTTGGACAGCGATTCGCGGGCACCTGGACGCTGAAGCTTTCGTTCTGTTTGCCATCATGTTCCTGTGGCAGTTCCCGCACTTCCACTCCATCGCGTGGCTGTATCGCGAGGACTACGAGCGCGCCGGCGTGCGCATGCTACCGGTGGTGGAAAGCGATGGCCGCTCCACCGCTTTCGCCATCATCTTCTACGCGCTGGCCTTGGTGCCTGTGACGCTGGCGCCGACAGTGATGGGCATGTCGGGCTGGACGTACTTTGCCGGAGCGTTGCTGCTGGGATGCGGGCTGTTTTGGTTCAGCCTGCGCATGTGGACGATGAAGCTTGCCCCCGTGGTTCCACAATCGAAGGCCCGCGCCCGCCATTTGCTGCAAGCGACCGTGATTTATCTGCCGCTGCTGTTTGCGCTGATGATGATCAATCGCACTGCGTAGAATAGAGATATCGTGAATTCAAGAGTAGCCACACCGCAGCGCGAGAATCATCTCGCCGGCGCTGTACCTTCGCCTCAGAACGGCGCCGTCATTCAGATCAGAAATCTTCGCCACGAATATGGCGACCGTAAGGCGCTGAACGGAGTATCGTTCGACGTCCGCCCGGCGGAAATCTTCGGACTGCTGGGCCCGAACGGCAGCGGCAAAACTACGACGTTCCGTATCTTGTCGACGCTGATGATTCCGACCGGCGGCAGCGCCGAGATTCTGGGCCACGATGTAGCCCGCGAGCCTGGGGAAGTGCGCCGCAACATCGGCGTGGTGTTCCAGTCACAGAGCATCGACATCAAGCTGAGTGCTGCGGAAAATCTCACCGTCATCGGGCATGTCTACGGATTGCGCGGAGCCGCTCTGAAGCAGCGCGTTGCCGAGATGCTGGCGCGGGTTGGACTGGCTGATCGCGCGAAAGACAAGGCCGAGACCTTTTCCGGAGGTATGCAGCGGCGACTCGAGTTGGCCAAAGGCCTGTTGCATCATCCCTCGGTTTTGCTACTCGATGAACCGACGACGGGGTTGGATCCGGGAGCCCGCCGCGACCTGTGGCAATACTTGCAGGTTCTGCGCGACGAAGAGAGCGTGACTGTGCTGGTTACCACACACCTGATGGAAGAGGCCGAGCGCTGCGACCGGCTCGCGATCTACGCCGAGGGGAACGTGGTCGCGCTGGGGACGCCTGCGGAGTTGAAGAGCGAAATCGGCGGCGACATTCTGCTGCTCGAGACCGATGAACCCGAGTCGATCGCGCAGCGCATTGAACAGCGCTTCGGCTTACATCCCACGGTGCTCGATCACCAGGTGCGACTCGAGATCGAGAACGGCCATCGCTTTGTAACCGAGGTTGTTGAAGCCTTTCCCGGGGAGATTCAGGGCATTTCGATTCACAAACCGAGCCTGGAAGACGTGTTCATCCGTCGCACCGGACATCGCTTCTGGACGGAAGAGAACGACCCGCGACGAAGCTCAAGAGTAGAGAGGTTTGTATCAGGGCGCAGCTTCAGCCGCGCCGAACCGGAGACCTCGCTTCTTACCTGAGTCCCGTCAGGGACGGCACAAAGCAGGTCCTTCGGCGACCGAAGTCGCCTCAGGATGACAAATTAAATAGAGGGTTGTCGGCATGCCTGAAGGCATGCCCCTTCAAAAAATTCATGGCAACACACACTCAAGCATTACCTGCTCCCATATCACTACCGAAGAGCGCCGGAACACTCATGCCCGCCGCTGCGCTGTGGTGGCGCGAAGTGGTCCGCTTCTATCGCCAGCGCGCGCGCGTGGTGGGCGTCATCGCCTCGCCGCTGCTGTTCTGGATCGTCATCGGCTCGGGATTCGGCACGTCGTTCAAGTCCGGCGGGCAGCATTATCTCGACTACTTCTTCCCCGGCGCGCTGATCATGATCGTGCTGTTCACCGCCATCTTCACCATGATGTCGGTGATCGAAGACCGCAAAGAAGGCTTCCTGCTCTCGGTGCTGGTTGCTCCGGTGAGCCGCTCGGTGATTGTGCTGGGCAAGGTAATCGGGGGAGCGACGCTGGCGACCTTGCAGGGCGTGATTTTTCTGGTGTTCGCGCCGGCGCTGGGCATTCACTTTACCTTTGCCAGTTTTGGCATGACGGTGCTGGTAATCTTCCTGGTGGCATTCTCGCTGACCGCGCTGGGCTTCATCATCGCCTGGCCAATGGATTCGACGGCCGCGTTTCACGCCATCATCAACCTGTTCCTGATTCCGCTGTGGCTGCTCTCGGGATCGCTGTTTCCGCTGGCCGGCGCATCCTTCTGGATTCGCATGCTGATGCTGGCCAACCCGCTGACCTACGGGACGGAGGCGCTGCGCTTGTTGCTGTACCCGGCTGCACCGAACGACGGCTTCTCGTTGACGACGAACATGGCGGTACTGATCGGGATTCACCGTCGTGATGTTCGCGCTGTCGTTCCTGGTCGCAAATCGCAGGAGCACCAAACCCGCGGCGTAATTTTATTCGGTTGTCATCCTGAGCGAAGTGAGGCGAAAGCCGAACGAAGTCGAAGGACCTCTATAGTGCGACGAGGGTTCGCGGGAATAGAGGTCCTTCGACTGCGCTCTCCGCCTTCGGCGAATCGCTCCGCTCAGGATGACAGCGGTTAAACGATCGTAAATGCAGATTGAACCCACATTCTTTCCCGCACTGAACGCCTTTCTCAACGGCACCAGCGGCGTGCTCATCGGCTCGGGGCTGTACTTCATCCGAAAACGCAAGATCGAAGCGCATAAGCGGCTGATGATCGCTGCCTTCATCACCTCGACTCTCTTCCTGATCTCGTACCTGTACTACCACGTCGTCCTGCGCGCCGGAGTGACGCACTTTAAGGGCGAGGGCATCGCTCGTCCCATTTACTTCTCCATTCTCATTTCGCACACGTTTCTGGCGGTCATCGTCGTGCCATTCATCCTGATTACGTTGTACCGTGCGCTGAAGGGTCGCTTTCTGCGGCACAAAGCGATCGCTCCCTACACGTTTGCTATCTGGATGTACGTCTCGGTGACCGGCGTGGTGATCTACCTGATGCTGTACAAGGTGTTTGTGAAGTAAGCTGCCAGCTCTCAGCTCCCAGCTGCGAGCCAGAAAGGAACGCGGGCTACCCTCAGAGGTCTACTGACGCCACAAGACCCATACCAAGCGATCGGATGTTTGCTGACGGCTGACGGCTGACGGCTGGCGGCTGGTAGCTGGAGGCTTCTGGCCAGGAGCCAAGAGCGAAAAGCCAAGAGCGGCCCTTCTGTTATCCTTTCCCTTCGTTCTAACCTCGCACCACAGGAGCGGCACTCATGGCGAAGAGCGTCAACAAGGTCATTTTGATTGGCAATCTGGGCAAGGATCCCGAGGTGAAGTACACCCCCAGCGGAATGGCCGTGGCGAACTTCACCCTGGCTACTAACGAGCGCTACAAAGACAAAGAAGGCAATTGGCAAGACAAGACTGAGTGGCACAACCTGGTCGCATTTCAGCGCACCGCTGAGATCGTGGGCGAGTACCTGAAGAAGGGCCGCTCGGTTTACATAGAAGGCAAGCTGCAAACCCGTTCCTGGGACGACAAAGAGAGCGGCCAGAAGAAGTACCGCACCGAGATCATCGTCAACGACCTGGTGTTACTGGGCGGTGGACGCGAAGGTGGAGAAGGCGGCGGCGGCGGCTACAGCGGCTCACGCGGAGCTTCGAAACCAAGCGGCTTCGACCAGAGCGGTCCCGACTACGATAACGCTCCGGCGCCGGCGGCACATCCAGCCGAAGTCACTGACGAAGACATTCCGTTCTAAGAAGCTGTCAGTTGTCGGCGAATCCGACTTAGGCGGTCGCTTTGCACGATCCCTATCCCGACACGATGCACTGCAAGCCTGCTGTTCCACTTACGTTGGTGGACGAGCTATGGGCTCCTCCCTGGTAGGTGAGGTCATTCGGAACCGACCCAGTAATAACCGCCGATCCTGCGCCGAGGCAGGTTGCTTGCCCTGTCAAAGAGTTAATGGTAGCCACCGCGGTATCGGAGCTACTCCACATAAGACCGTCCTGCGACGTGAGCAGGCGCGATTGACTGTTGGCGAAGGTGCCAGTTGCCGTGAAGTTCGCTACCCCCTTGGGAGCGGTCGCCTGTCCCTGCTGCGGGCTTATTTGAAGGCTTTTGATTGTGTCTGAACTTCCCCCGCAAGCGGAAAAGCCAGCGAGTACTGCACAGGCAAAAGCGATCACGAAGTATTTCATGAGTTCTCCTGGGTAGATTCTAAATCGCCAACCGTGCTTGGCGAACTCTTGACGGCGATCTGCAGTGTCTCAGCTTCGATGGCAGATCCGGCCCGTGTGCTGCTTCGTCTACCGTCGTCAGCAGAGTACCCGGCCAGCATGTCTGATTGAGAGACACGCAACACCCCCGCGCGGCGATTGACAACGCACAACCTTTCGCTCGCGAGTGCGTTTATACGCGCCCAAGTAAACTTGTAGGGTGAGAAAAGTCTTTCGCCCCGCGCTTTTCCTGCGCGCAATCTTTGCTGCGTTGTTACTGACGGCCATCGCTGCCCAGTGCCAAGGACGCGCAGAATGTACCGTCATCAAGTCTGAGATTCTCGCGCGCAATGTTCGCTACTGCGCCTTTTTGCCCGCCAGCTTCGATCAGGACAAAACGAAGAGGTTTCCCGTGCTGTATTACCTGCACGGACTTGGCGACAACGAGCAGTCGCTGCTGAACCTGGGTGGGTGGGACATGATCGAGGAGCTGCGACGGCAGGGCAAGGTCGGCGACTTCATCGTGCTCGCGCCCGCCGGCGGCCACACCTTCTTCATAAACTCGGCTGACGGCAAGGTGCGCTATGAAGATTTCCTGCGGAAAGAATTCATGCCGCAGATGGAGAAGAAGTATCGCGCCGAAGCCACGCGTGCGACGCGAGGTATCACCGGCATCTCCATGGGCGGATACGGCGCGCTACGGTTGGCGTTCAAGTTTCCGAATGAGTTTGCCGCAGTGAGCGCACAAATGCCGGCATTGATTGCCGAGATTCCCGAGAGCTTCTACGGCGGTGGACCAGGTTCCCCAGCGGGGGTGATGGTCGAGGCATTTGGTAATCCCTTCAACGTCGATTACTTCGATCGCAATAACGTCTTCGCCTTTGCTAAGAAGGATGCTGCCGCGGAGCTGAAGGAATTGAAGATTTATTTCGATGTCGGCAACAATGACGACTTCGGGTTCGAAGAGGGCGCCAACCGACTGCATAAGTTGCTCGACCACCGCGGCATCCCCAACGAGTTTCACATTTATCCCGGACGCCACGATCCGCAATTCGCCATGCGTCATTTCAGCAGCGTGGTCGAGTTCCAATGGAAGGCCATCGGCAAGTAGAAAGGCCGCTCTTGGCTTTTGGCTCTTCGCTCTTGGCTTTGAATACTTCCGAAATCGGCGAACGCGGAAGCCGCTCGATGCTCTGAGCCCGGAGGGCGACCCGCCTGATGGCCTAGTGCGCAGGCCGCCGAGGGCGAGTAGCCAAGGAGCCAAGGGCCAAAAGCCAATAGCGGCTTTTCTCACTGTTCACCCGTCACATTCCTCCGCTCACGAGCTTCATTACAATATCCCTATGGACTCCTTCAGCATTGCCGGCAGGCAGTTTCGTTCGCGTCTTATCGTTGGAACCGGAAAGTATCGCTCAGGGCAGGAGACGGCTCGCGCCATTGAAGCCTCTGGCGCGGAGATGGTCACCGTCGCCGTTCGTCGCGTGAACCTTGACCGCAGCAAAGAATCGCTGCTCGACTTCATCGATCCCGGCAAGTACTTTCTGTTGCCCAACACGGCGGGGTGCTACACGGCTGACGAAGCCATTCGCACCGCGCGTCTCGCCCGCGAAGTCGGTCTATCCGACTGGGTGAAAGTCGAGGTCATCGGCGATCAGGCCACGCTCTTTCCCGACGTGCAGGCCACCATCGAAGCCACACGCGTGCTGGTGAAAGAAGGTTTCACCGTGCTGCCCTACACCTCTGACGACATCGTAGTCGCAAAACGGCTCATAGACGCTGGCGCTAGCGCGGTCATGCCGCTGGGAGCGCCCATTGGCAGCGGACTCGGATTGCAGAATCAGCCCAGCATCCGCATTCTGCGCGAGTTGATCACCGACGTGCCGCTGATCGTAGATGCCGGTGTAGGAACCGCTTCCGATGCGGCGATCGCGATGGAGCTTGGCGTCGACGGTGTGCTGATGAACACCGGAATTGCCGGCGCGCAAGACCCCATTCTAATGGCCGACGCCATGAAGCACGCCGTGATTGCCGGACGCAACGCGTATCTTGCCGGCCGCATGCCGAAGAAGCTGTACGCGACCGCCAGCTCACCACTGGAAGGTGTGGTGCGGTAAAGAAGCTATCAGCTATCAGCCGTCAGCTAGAAGACATCTGGTGTCGGCTATCGAAAATGAGATTGTCGCGAACGGATTAGAGCAGGGAAAGAAATTACAAATTTCCTGGCCACGATTTGTGCCAAAGACATATCTCGTCTTCCGCGAGTCTGACAAAAGGCACGAGTAACCCACAGCTGACCATTGCGAGCTGAGAGCTGAAGGCTGACAACTGACGGCTTCTTCTACCCCTGGTCTCCCATGATGAACAGCGGCTTGCCTTCGAAGCTGCTGAAGAACGGGCGCAGCCGCGCGGTGTTGTAGTGCTCCTCAACATTCACCGTCTTTTTCGTGGAAGTGACGGTCTCAATGGGAACGCTGTGATAACGGCCGTTTTGCAGCACGACCATTTTGCCGTGGTTCTTGCTCAGCATCAGGTCGAGCGCAAGGTTGCCGTATGCCATAGGTACCACTGAATCGATGGCGTCGGGATCGCCTGAGCGCACCAAGTATCCCAGGTTCTGGTTGATGACGTCGATCGGTCTTCCGTTGTTGAACTTCCCCGAGCGCGCTTTCACCTCTTTGGAAACATAATCGCCGATTCCGCCCAGCTTCTTGTGGCCGAAAGCGTCTGCGGCCTCGCCCTGGAACATCATTTCGCTACGCTCTTCCGGCATCGCGCCTTCAGAAACCAGAACAATGGCGTAGTGGCTGGGATTCCTGCGCCGGTCAAGCACCAGCAGTTCCGTCAGAAGGTCGAGGCTGAACTTGTATTCGGGAATGACGCAGCGGTGGGCGGCGCCAGCCAGTGTGGGCACCATGGCGCTGAAGCCGGCATAACGCCCGAAGACTTCCAGAATCATCAGCCGCTCGTGCGATCCGGCCGACGTGCGTAGCCGGTTGGTTAGCTCAATAGTGCGGGTTACGCAGGTACTGAAGCCGATGCAGTAATCGGTGCCAGGGACGTCGTTGTCCATGGTCTTGGGAATGGCAACGACCTTCATTCCTTCCTTATGCAGCCGTACTCCGTAGCTGAGTGTGTCATCGCCGCCGATGGGAATCAGATACTCGATGCCCAACCATTCGAGATTTTTGAGGACCTCGGCCGTCAAGTCGTTCTTTTCCGCCGCGTAAGAGCTTCGCAGGTGTTGAGGAACATCATCGCGAGACACGCGGCTCGGGTTGGTACGCGAGCTGTGGAGAAAGGTGCCACCGGTGCGGCCGACGCGGTCCACAATCTCCTGGCTCAGCAACTGGAAGTTCTCGCTATTGTCGTACTTGTCGTCACGCACGATATTGACTAGCCCGCGCCAGCCACGGCGAAGGCCGACGACGTCGTATCCCTCGCCGATAGCACGGAAAGTAACGGCGCGAATTGCCGGATTTAAACCCGGGACATCGCCGCCGCCGGTCAGAATTCCTATAACGCCCTTTTTTGAACTGCCGATCGCCATATATGAGTCCGTCCGTTGATTAAGTTATCGGCCCTTTACAGGGCTAATCCATCTGTAGTTAAAGCCTACAAAGATTGTATCGGTCAGAACGGGGCCTTCGATATACCGCGGCTGGTAAAAATTCCGCGGTTGACGATTTCGGGCGAAGCTGCTGCTGCAGTCCGAGGATCCAGCAGCGTAGCTCGGCGGGCGATTGTCGCGACTGCATTCTCCGTGACATAATGACGCCCGCCATGAAGCTCATCCGACTCATCTTCCCCGCAATCCTCCTGGCGTTATTGTTCAACACCTTGGCCGTCGCTCAGCCGCCGCAACAAGGCCCCAGGCCGGCCGCCGTCACCAACCCGCTGGCGCCCGGACAGAAGCTCATCAGCGAGGGCAAACTCGACGACGCGATCGCGTTCTACAAGAAAGCCCTTAACGCTAATCCCACAGCGTGGGATGCCTACCTGGGCATGGGAGCTGCTCTCGACCTGAAGGGCGACTACAACGCCGCACGGGAGGAGATCCAGAAGGGCATCGACGGCGCTCCGGCGAACGGCAAAGTTCGCGCGTTACGCACCATGGCTGTCTCGTACGCCTTCAGCGGTGACGCGAAGAATGCCGCCGAGTATGAAGAGCAGGCTTTCAAACTACAGATGACCACCTACGACTATAACGGCGCGGCAGGAACAGCCGACGAGGCCGCACGAATTTACCTGGAGAATGGCGATTTGGATGCTGCGCACACCTGGTACGAGAATGGTCACGACACCGCGCTACGCAATCCCAAGTTGAGTGACGCTGACAAAGATCTGTGGACCTTCCGATGGGAAAGCGCGCAGGCCCGCATCGCCGCCCGTAGCGGCAACAAGGCTGAGGCCCAGCAACATCTGGCCGCAGCGAAGGCCGCCATCGACAAGGGAACCAATCCCGAGCAGGCGCAGTTCGTGCCCTATCTGGAAGGCTATGTCGCGTTCTACGGCGGAGACTATCCGACCGCCATCAACGATCTGGAGAAAGCCAACCAGAAAGATCCGTTCATTCTGGTGCTGCTAGCGCAGGCTCACGAAAAGTCGGGCGACCAGAAGAACGCCATGGATTACTACCGCAAAGTTCTGGAGATCTATGCCCACAATCCGACCGGCGCTTTCTCGCGACCGCTGGCCCAGCGCAAGGTGGGAAGCTAAGCCGGCGGCCATGTAGAGCGAATCGGGCAGGGTTATCCAATTCCAAAACATTCTCGTCTTAGTTCTGCCGGGTGCTTGAACGAGAGCAGCATCGGAACTATGCTCGTTGGCTGATCTCTCTATGCGCGACCTTTGACGCGCATGCTAGAAGGAGAATGGAAATGTCCTGCTTGTCGAACCTTCGCCGCAGTATCCCTGTCCTTGCACTCATTGCTCTCATCAGCATGCCGCTGTTGGCGCAGAAGTATACTGCGCCGAGTATGCCCCAGATCGGATCGGCGAACACCGTAACTGCCGATCCCGTGGTACCGCGACCGGCCGGACAGCCGTGCACGGTGCAGCTCTTCAGCAATTTCGATTTCGCCGACTTCAATCCCAAGTTCTTCTCCTATTCGCCCGACTGTGCAGGCCCGTGGGCGAAGGTTGTCTTGAACGCCGACTGGTCGGTCGATGCCGGCCGTCAGTTCGACCGCACGGCGGAAATCTGGATTGGCGGTACCAACGTTTATTTCGGCACCACTGCGGAGCCGTCGGCAAGCGTGCAGCGCTCATGGCACACCGAGGTTGACCTCACCGACTACAGTACCTTGCTCACAACGGCGCAAGGCGGACGAGTTGATCTGGGCAATCTGGTGAATGACATGTACACCAGCCATCTGCATGGCAGCGCTTATCTTCAGTTTTATCCCGTGGGCAGGCATCAGCAGCCTCCAGTGGTAGCCGATCAGGTGCTGCCGATGGCAGCAGATTCGACCGGCGGAACGGTGACGCTCAACACCGGCACCGACCAACTGGCAAAGACTTTCAGTTTGCCGGCGAACGTGGAGCGGGCGTATCTCGACGTGTTCGCACAGAGCCAGAGCAACGACGAATTCTGGTATACCTGCGCGCCCAATGATGTTGCCGGCGAACTCTACAACTGCGGCAACACAGGCTTCCGCGAAGGCGAAGTTTCTATCGACGGCAAGGCCGCCGGCATCGCGCCGGTGTATCCGTGGATTTACACCGGAGGCATTGATCCTTACCTATGGCGTCCTATTCCGGGTATTCAGACCCTGAACTTCGAACCGTATCGCGTCGATCTCACTCCGTTTGCGTCCACGCTGAGCGACGGCAACCAACACACCGTCGCAGTCAGTGTTTACAACGCTGACCAGTATTTCTCTGCGACGGCGACTCTGCTGCTTTATCTGGATCACGGTTCGCAGAAGGTCACCGGAGCGCTGCTCAAAGACACGCTCGGACAGCCGAATCCGACGGTGAAGGAAAACATCAAGACCAACGGCACGGCCTACTACGGAACAGTTTCGGTGTCATCGAACCGTGGATTCGTGGTGTCGGGATACGTGAATACTTCCCACGGTAAAGTGCAAACCGACGTTGCGCAGAGCATCAATTTCCTGAATGCGCAGAGCTACAACGTGTATATCGATGGCTCGGTGTATGACCAAACGGTAAAGCAGAACACCAGCATCGCGGCTCAGACCAGCACCAAATCATCGGCGGGGCTGCAACTCGACACCAAGCTGAATGAATGGCCGCTGACGCTGAGCTATGCCTATAACCTTTACAGCGATAACTCTCAGAAACAGGTCACGTCGATTACCCAGGGCTTGAGCGAGAACCAGCTCACCACCCAGAACGGATGGCCCACTTACTTCAGCTCGATGAATGTGTCGGAGAATCCCGGTGACACACTGCTGATCGATCCGAATGGCGTGGCGACTCCAACGAACCAGAGCAACACCGAGCACTTCACTTACTTCGACTCGACCAGCACGTGCTGGGACCGCACACTCAAAGCCAACGCTGGCACGCTGACCAGCTATAAGGATGGTTGCGGGAAGAAGTAGTTTCCTGTCCGATGCTCCCACTCATTCCAGCGAAGGAATGAGTGGAGCATCCGGCCCATAGGGGTCTATTTATTCTACGTCCGCACCAACCGCTTCAAGGAACAGATCTGGTGCTGGCTCTGATGATGGCAGCGGTTCGGTCCAGCACACCGGAAGCACGATCTCCTGATTGTGTATTAGCCTGCTGCCGGACAACTGTCCCGTTCCCGAGATTCTGGTGTTGCCGCTGACGCGGATGCTTCCAAGAATCCACACATCGCCGCTGATCTGCGAATTACCAGCGACCTGCACGTCATCCGAGAACTTTGCGTTGCCCGAGATGAGGGACTTACCGCGAAGCTGAACGTGATCCCGAGCACACACGTCATCCTTGACCTCTGCGTCGCCTGAGACGCGAACGGCGCCTTCCAGTCGCACGCGATCGAGGACCTGCGCCCGGCCGGACACCGTGACTTCCGGGCCAATGTACGCCGTGGCTGCCACGTGCGCGCTTCTCGAGACCAGGCCTCCGCCCTTGGGATGATGATGATAGACTTCGCCGTCTATCTCGATAACGTCAGATTCGAAGAGGACTCGAATACTGGACATGGTGCCTCCTTCAGGCGACTTGCAACCATCTCTGCGACATCGACGATGGCCACATCATCGCGTCTGGCATGCGTCGCCGCATCTTGGAACATGGTGGGGCAATACGGGCAAGCAACCGCGATGGTCGGCGCCCCGGTCGCCATTGCCTGCGCGAAACGCTGCTGGTTGACCCGCTCTGCGCGATGGTCACTGCGATCGTCTGCAATAAATATCTGTGTACCGCCGGCGCCGCAGCAGAACGCGTCCTTGCCGTGCTGGGCCATTTCGGTGATTGAAATCCCGCAGTGGCGCAGAATTTCTCTGGGTGCGTCAGTGATCCCACGATGTCTGGCCAGGTAACAAGGATCGTGATAAGTAACGGTTTCCAGACGCCGGTCGAGCGGAATCTCAGGCAGCAACGAAGCGATGAGTTCGGTATGGTGCATCACGCTGATGCCGAGCGCTTCGTACGACGCGATTTGCCGGTAGTCTTTGTCGAACATCGTGGTGCAGTGCGGGCAGCAAGCAATGATGTTCTTGACCTCGTGTGCTTCCAGGCTTTGCGTGACCTCTTCCGCCAACTGCAGGTACAAATACTCATTGCCCCCGCGCCGCGCCGGCTCTCCGCAACACGATTCGCGTTCCAGCACTCCCCAGGAAACGCCGGCGGAATCGAGAATCTGTTTCATCGCCAACGCGACCTGTTGGCCGTGGGCATCGAAGCTCAGGCCGCAGCCCATCCACAGCAGGTAGGTCTGGCTGCCGTCATAGATCGGAAAATCTTTGGCGGTAATGAATTTCTGTCGTGTGTCCTGGCTGATGCCCCACGGATTGTGCGGCGCGCGCTCCATGGTGGTGAACAACTGCACGACTTTTTCATTCGTGATCCGGCCTTCGCTGACCAATCCGCGACGAAGATCAAGGATCTTTCGACCCACATGCTCAATGCCCACCGGGCACACGTTCTCACAAGCTCCGCACGACAGGCACTGGAACAAATCCTCTTCCGCAATCCAAACCGAACCACCGCTCTTTTCCGAGGCCGGCCCGGCGATGATTTCGCCGCCACTGAGTAATCCATGCTGCATGTCGAGCGTGATGTGTTTCGGACTTAGCGAACCGCCAGTGACATTAGCTGGACAAAACTGGGTGCAGCGCCCGCACTCAACGCAGGCATTGACGTCGAGCACGTCCTTCCACTTCATGTCCTTGAAACGGATCATGCCGAAATCGTCATCCACGTCTTCCCGCAGAGGACGCATGGAACTGGTGGTATCGGGGCGGAAGAAGATGGCAAAGGGCGCCAGCACCAGGTGCAGGTGCTTCGACTGCGGAATCACCACCAGTAGCGCGCAGAAGGCGAGCGTATGGATCCACCAGTTGATTTTCCAGGCGCTGCTGTCTACAGCAAACTCCCTCCATCCCAGGAGGTACGTCACCATGAGCACGCTAATCAGGCTGGCGACGACAGCCGAGGTGATAGATAGTTCGCCGAGCAGCGTCGGACGCAAAATGAAGCGCCGGAACGACAGCCCGCCAATCCCAATGAGAACGGCGACGGCCCATACCGCTACAAAGGCGGCGTACCAACTGGTTGCAGGTTCGGCATGATCCAAGCCGCGAAATCCCAGCCAAAAATGTTCCGCGCTGATCCAGGCAAACGCGATGAATCCCCATAACACCAGCGCGTGAAGCACTCCGGCGACGGGTCGATTGCGGATGACCCGCGACTGAAACAGGACCTCACTGACCTCGCGCCCTAAGCGCTTTTTGAAGGAACCGGGCGGAAGCTCCCACGGCCGGGGGAAATGGGCCAGAAGGCGGCGATTCACCGTCCTGGCAAACAGATAAATGCTGAGGACGAGAAGGCCAAGGCATGCGACCCGCGAGGCAATCGGCAGGAGGGCGTCGGCAGCCGAGAGGAGAGTAACTATATTCATACCCTGAATGCCTTATATCCCGGATCCAAACATCCGCTCTGTGATAGCAGTCACCTGCCGGCGTGATGTGCATCCGGGGTCACGGGGGCTGGCTCTTAGCTGCGGAATGTGACACGGATCACCAAAAATTTCGTGTACGCGATATTCTGTTTTCAACAACTTAGCGCACATTTATCGTGCAAATTATTGAGCCCCAGTGGCTTACAGGCAAATATTTGATTTCAAAGAGCTTAGCGGCCCGGCCCGGCAGGGACACTCTCCGGTGTCCTCGGGTGTAGTTTAGGAGTTGCTGAATTAAGAAGCACCAGAAAACTGCAGTCGCGAGGTTACGAAGGTGGTGGGAATTCCCGAATTGGGAAATCAAGCGTGGGCCCGGGTGTCTGTGTCGAGGACAAGTGGCGGCAGGGCGTTCACGATCTTCATGGTCTCCAACTGACGGCGGGGACGCTGGCCTGAAGGCCAGCTCTACCCATGTGACCCCTGCGCACAAACGGATGCGTGGCAAGTAACAGCAGGTTCTTCGTCCGCCGCGGCGGACTCAGGATGACAGGGCGGAGTTCGTATCAGTCGGAACATCTCGGTCGGGTGCGCAAACTGCAGATCCCTCCCTTCGGTCGGGTGCGCAAACTGCAGATCCCTCCCTTCGGTCGGGTGAGCGAACTGCAGATCCCTCCCTTCGGTCGGGATGACACTTCGGGGAGTGGGCGCCGAAAATCCCCACCCCGCCAAAGGACGGCGGAATGGGGCACCCCGAGTTAGTTCCAAAGCGGGTTCGCGTCTTGATATGCATGCCCGATTCACGCTGAGCGGCCTCTCACCCCTGATACAATTCGTCACGAATCCGGCTACCCGCCGGTAGTGAGCCAGTTCACAATTGATGCGTCCCTTTCGACCGCCACGGCGGGCAAATCGGGACGCCCCAGCTCCCTCGTCTCGGTCGCCGCGGCGACCTCGCTCGGGATGACAATGGAACTGGCTCACTACCGTCCCTGCCGGATCGAACGACTCGAACTTCTGGTCTCGCCGTTGCGTATCTTCTACCAGCCTTGAGAGGTAACTTAGGCCAGGAGTAAAGCCCGTTGGGAGCGCCCTTTGGACGACAACCAAGCCGTAAATGCGCTGGTACGCCGCTGTGTAGCAGGCGATGCCGCCGCGTGGCAGGAGATCGTCCAGCAATATAACCGGCGTATCTATAACATCTGCTACCGGTTCTCCGGCTCTACAGATGACGCGGCT
Organism: uncultured Acidobacteriaceae bacterium; assembly: GCA_963846795.1. GTDB lineage: Bacteria > Acidobacteriota > Terriglobia > Terriglobales > Acidobacteriaceae > CAVVDY01. The sequence goes on along the minus strand of CAWJXJ010000002.1, from coordinate 509,640 downwards.
GACCTGACCCAGGAAGTGTTCATTAAGATCTACCGCACCCTTGGCACCTTCGACGGGAGCCGGGCGGCGTTCATGACGTGGGTTACCACGGTTACCCGTAACCTGCTGGTCGACCACTTCCGCAAGGGAAAATATGACCGGGTGACAGATTCTCTGGACGCGACGCCCGGAAATCAGGAAGATGGTCTCTCAATTGCCGAGCAGCTAGAAGACCGGCGGTCAGGTCCAGAGCAGCGGGTACAGAGCCAGGAGACCCAGAAGATGGTTCAGGCGGCCCTGCAGAAGCTCTCACCCGAGCTGAGGGAGGCGGTTATCCTGCGCGATTTGCAGGATATGGACTACAAGGAGATTGCCAAAGTGCTCAATGTCCCCGAGGGAACTGTGAAGAGTCGCATAAATCGGGGACGAACGGAACTTGCGAGACTTTTGCAACGTACTTATGGACAGGTCAGTTGAACCATGAGTGACAACACCCAATCCGGAATGCAGTGCGTTGAGTGGGAGGCCTTACTGGCCGACGCCCTCGACGGCATGCTGCACGGCTCCACGCTGGCGGGCTTTGAGGCCCACCAGGAGAGCTGCCCGGTTTGTGGTCCGCAGTACCGGGAAGCCGCCGCCGGCATGCACTGGCTGAAGGGGCTGGAGGAAGTCGAGGTCCCGCGCAACCTGGTGCACAACATCATGGTGCAGACCGCAGGGGCGCAGCCGGTGCCGCGCGAGAAGGCGGCGGTAGCGGGCGAGAACTGGTGGGGACGGCTGAAGGGCCGCCTGGCTCCGGTGTTTGCCCCAGTGGTGACGCCGCGGTTTGCCATGTCGTTTGGCATGGCGTTCTTCTCCATCACCATGCTGTTGAACGTGGCGGGTTTCCACATCACCGATTTGAAGCACGTTGATTTGAGCGCCAAGGGAATCCAGAAGACGTACTACGCAACGGAAGCGCGGGTGACGCGTTATTACGAAAACCTGCGGCTGGTGTATGAGATCGAGTCCCGGGTACGCGATTTGCGCCGCGCCGCCCGGCCCGAAGACCAGCAGCAGGAACAGCAACCGCCCAAGAACCCCAACAAGAGCCAGAACCAGCAAAAGAAGGAGTACAAACACTATGGCAGTCAAGGGCAGGAGCCGGTATTGGCTCAGGCCCCGGCCACAGTCGAATTGCAAATGAATCGGGCCCGGCAGAATAGGAACGTCTTATGAACTGCGCCAACCATGTCGATATTCCCGCAACGGCGTTTTGCCGCACTTGTGGCAAACCGGTGTGCGCACATTGTGCGCGGGACGTGCGTGGCGTCATGTACTGTGAGGACTGCCTCGCAGCTCAGGTGAGCGGCACCATGCCGCCTCCACCTCAACCCGGCACGGTGGCTCCAGGGGCGACTACGGTCGCCAGCGGCAGCCCCGGTTTGGCCGCGTTGCTGGGATTTATTCCCGGCGTCGGCGCCATGTATAACGGCGAATATGCCAAAGGCTTCATTCATGTGCTGATCTTCGCCACCTTCATCTGGGCGGCCAACAACATCAGCGATCTGTTTGGCTTGGCTATCGCAGCGTTCGTCCTCTATATGCCGATCGAGGCTTATCAGACGGCGAAGGCCCGCATGCTGGGATTGCAGCCTCCCGATCCGTTCGGGTTCAACAACCTGTTCCCGAACCGGTCTGCGGCTGCGACGGCAGCACCTGTTGGTGCGTCTCCCGTACCTCCCATGGCGGGAGCCCCGGTCGCACCCGTCGGCGAGTTGCCGGTAGAGGAGGACAGGCAGATTCCGGTGGGCGCGTTTGTGCTGATCGGACTGGGTGTTCTGTTCCTGCTCAACACCTTCGGCTGGTTCCATATCGGCTGGATTTTCCGGCAGCTTTGGCCGGTGCTACTGATCGCCCTCGGCGTTTATGTGCTTATGAAACGCAGACGGATGGGGTACTAGGGGGGCATCATGCGATACAGATATAACCCTTACTGTGGTTGCGCTCGGTGCCGGGCCCATGGATACATGGGGCCTGCCGTCCTGATCACCCTGGGCGTGCTGTTTCTGCTGGCACAGGTGACCTCTAACTATTGGCTTAACTTCGATCGCACGTGGCCGGCACTGCTAATCGTCATCGGGCTGGTTTCGTTCCTGCGGCACAGCGCGCCGATGAACGGGCATGTTCCTCGTGAGTATGGTGCTGTACCTCCGCAGAATACGGGATACGGGCAAGCTCCCTACGGGCAGCCGCAATATGGCCAACCGCCTTATGCTCAGCCGCCCTATGGCCAAGCGCCGGTAGCACCCGGAACGCAGGGCCCGGTGGTGACGCCTGCGCCGTACCAGCAGGGCGGGAGCAATCCGAACGATACGGAGGTGCACAATGGCTAGCACTTATACTCCACCTCCAATGGCGCCAACTCCACCGCCGCCGCGATATCAGCGGTCACTGGCAGGGCCGATCGTACTGATCGTTATCGGCGGTGTGTTCCTGCTGCACAACTTCGGCATACGCCTGCCGATCTGGCACTTCTTTGGACACTGGTGGCCGCTGCTGCTGATTTTGTGGGGCGTGATCAAGTTGATCGAACACGCCAACGCCAACCGGCAAGGCTATCGCGCTTCCGGAATCGGCGCCGGCAGTGTTCTGTTGCTGATACTGATCATCATCTTCGGTCTTGGTGCGCACTATAGCAGCGATGTGAATTGGGGAGGCGTTCGCGACCAGATCCAGATTGATGACGACCTGGGCGGCATGTTCGGCAACGCCTTCACCTATGACGACACGTTGGAGCAGAGTTTTCCAAGTGACGGCAATCTGCGCATCGTGAGCGATCGCGGCGCCATCACAGTCCAACCCAGCGATAGCGACAACATCAAGGTTGTGGTTCACAAGAAGCTGTACGCCAACAATCAGAACGACGCCGATAAGTACAACCAGGGCAGCAAGCCCGTCATTACCGTGAACGGTAATTCGGTCCTGCTGAACGCGAACACGAATGGCGCCGGCGATCACGGCGTCAGCGCGGACATGGACGTGTACGTCCCGCGCAAAGCCGCGCTTGATATAGCCAGCCGGCGCGGCGACCTGAACATTACCGAACGCAACGGTGACGTCAAGATTTCAGGACAGCGTGGTGATGTCACGCTGAATGATATTGATGGCGCGGTGAAGATCAACCTGGAAAAAGGCTCGGTAAAAGTGTCCAAGGTCGTCGGCGATGTGGATATCGACGGACGTATTGATGACGCGAACGTAGATGACGTCACCGGATCGGTAAGTTTGAACGGCGACTACTTTGACAGCATTCACCTGTCGAAAGTCACGAAAATCGTGACCTTCAAGTCGTCGCATTCCGATCTCACGCTGGCGTCGGTTCCGGGTGATCTGGACATTTCCGGCGACTCGCTGCGGGGAACGGACCTGACCGGCCCGTCGCGCCTGGTGATGCGCTCGAAAGAGGTACACCTGGAGGGCGTCAGCGGCGATCTGGATCTGGAGTCGACCAATGGCGACATTGAGGTCCGCGCCGCGCAGAAGCTGCCCGTCGGCAAGATGACGATTACCGGAAGAAAGGGCGATATCACGCTGGTGTTGCCGGCGAATGCCGGATTCCAGATTGATGCCACGGCGCGCAGCGGCGACATCAACACCGACTTCAGCAACATCAAGGTCGACAAGGAAGCTGGCGCCAGATCTCAGGCAACAGGTACGGTTGGAAATGGTGCCGCACACCTGGTGATCAACTCCGATCGTGGAGACATCAACATCAGCAAGGGGTAGGAGTTTTCATAGCAAGATTGCGCAAGGCGCCGAGTCAAATTCGGCGCCTTTGTTGTTGTGGAAGCGCGGAGTCGCTCGAGCTTTCCGTGGTATGCTGTTAGGCCCCGCCGGTCTGCGACTCACACCTCACTCTGGGAGGAGTTATGAAAAAGGCCCTGCTTCTGTCCGCTGTTCTGCTGTTTGCGGTATGCAGCTTCGCTGACACATCCATCAACAATTTCACCGGCTACAACGACGGCTGGGCGCCCTTCGGGGGAGATGCCCGCTCCACCCAGACGTATGGGGAGATTTTCACCGCGCCTGCCGACATCAGCTTCCTTACGAGCTTCTCGTTCTATATGGGCGACCCATACTACGATGGGAATATCATCACTGGTGCTTACATCGCTACCTGGACCGGAACCCACGCGGGTACCCTGCTGTATGACAGCGGCCAGCTCAACTACGACAACGTCGGCAACGAAGAGTTGACCTTCAACACCGGCAACTTGTTCGTGAATCCTGGCCAACAGTACGTCATGTTCCTTAGCGCTTCCAAGTTCTATTTGCAGTCCCATGGAGGTGCTTATATCTCAAACGGCGCCACCAACCAGTACCTGAATGGCTTCGCATATTTCAACAATGGAAATGAGTTCGACGCTCTGTTCACGCTCCCTTGGGACGGCTCTGGCCTCTCGCCCGATTGGGCTGTCGATTTGGAATTCACCACGCCGGAGCCAGCGTCGCTGATGCTGCTAGGCACCGGAATTCTAGGAGCTGTCACCGCTCTACGTCGCAAGCGCCTGTAGCGATGCGCGGCGGCTGGTTGAAACCGGCCGCCTTCTCACTAATGCGCAGTCCACGTACCCTTATACGAATAGAACTGCCAAGTAGAGTTGTCTAAACCTTCGAGGCACCCTGCGTCTCCGCCGGGTGCCCCAGGTTCGGCCTTCGGTTGGCCTAACCTGGGCGAAGCTAACCTGGGCAGAGGAAGATCCGAGGCGGCAATCCTAATGTCTTCAGCTCCCGATCTCGCGCCGTCCATTCTGACTCAATCTCGACCACTCCTACTTCTCGAAAAGCGTAATGGCGGAAGCTGCTCCACTTCCACTGGTCCGCGTCCTTGACCAGTCCTCGCTTGACAGGATTACGGTGCAAATACCGCAACTTGATCGTAAACTCGCGCGAGTTTCGCACGTTCCGATCGTAATAACGCTTCTGCCAGAAAGAACCCGCCGGTGTGTCCCCGTACCATTGAACCACCCGCTTGCTGAACGATAATTTTAGATAGTGCATGGCATCGGCCAAAGAGCCTTTCTTGGGCTCACTCAACAACAGATGCACGTGTTCGGGCATGACCACGTATCCATAGACGCACATATCGAAGCGTTGGCGCATGCGCTCCAGGCATTCGGGGAAAAGGTCGTAGATTTCTGTTCGATTGAAGTTCGGCTGGCGGCGATAGCAGCTGAAAGTTACGAAGTGCGACTGACCAGATTCGTGATAACCGCCGCAGGTCGCGTGGCATAGTGCCAACCTACTATACTTCTGTCCGCGAGCGCAGTGATGCCAGGTTAGGTAGTGTCTCAGTTTGATTGTTATCCCGAGGAAGCTTCGTTTGGCGCGGCGAGGGATCTAGGCGTCCTGATTCGCGCCGACGCGCGAAAGGGACGCATCCCTATTCAAACTGAGACACTACCCAGGTTAGCCCAACTGATGGGCGAACCTGGGGCACCGGCTTGATACGGTTAGTCCCAAGTGTCACTATCTCGGCACGAAAAGGAGTCACGCGTGCAAATACCTCAGCGTATTGCTTTTCTGGTATGGCTATGTCTGGGTCTGGCGGTGTCGGGACCCTCTGTCGCGCAGTCCTCCCCGGGTTCGGGAAAAGAGGTAACTCATGCAGAAGCTGCGGTGCCCGGACTGCATGACTTCGATTTTTTAGTGGGGCACTGGCAGGTTCATCATCGAAAGCTGAAGCAGCGCCTCGTCAACAGTCACGAGTGGGTTGAATTCGAAGGGACATTGTTCAACCAGCCACTGATGGGTGGCTACGCTAATGTCGACGACACCGTGTTCGATGTTCCGGGTGCCCCCTATCGCGGTGTGGCTCCGCGATCGTTCGACGCCAAGTCGGGGCAGTGGTCGATTTGGTGGATGGACAGCAGGAAGCCCGAGGCACCGATAGGTCCGCCCGTGATAGGCAGTTTCCACAATGGTGTGGGAATGTTCTATGCGAACGACGATACCGAAAACGGGAAACCTGTTCGCACAAGGTTCATATGGTCCGAGATCACACCCACATCATGTCACTGGGAGCAGGCAGAATCACCCGATGGTGGAAAAACGTGGGAAACCGACTGGGTCCAGGACCTCAAACGAGTGCAGTAGCGGGCGGGGACTAGATTGGGGGCCCCATTCCGCCATCTTTTGGCGGGGTGGGGATTTTCGTGTGTGAACCAAACGAGTTGCGATGAGTTAAATCAAATTCCCCACCCGGGCAAACCCAGCCCGAATGGGGCACCCACACGACGGACCCAATTGGGAAGATTGTTGTTGCGGGGACGAAAGCAGGTTCTTCGTCCGCCGCGGCGGACTCAGAATGACAGTTCTAAAGGTTATGAGGGATGGCTCTTTGCTAGTCGCTAATTGCTGTCAGAGAAATGAACAATTGCTAACGGCTAATCGCTAACTACTAATTACCGTCTTCTCACATCTGGTTCGGTTTCTCGCTTGAGTTGGGCCAGTTCTTCATCATGTCCTGCCACTCCTGCTGGTGCTGCATTTGTTTTTGCAGCTCCTGCATCTGCTGCTGGATTTGCGGGCCGATGACCTTCATCTGCTCCTGAATCTGCGGGCCGATGTTCTTTAACGAGTCGTTGATCTGGTCGCGCATCTTCGCCAGATCTTTATCGTTCAGAATGGCCATCGACTTCTGCACCTCTTGCATTTGCTTTTGAATCTGAGGGCCGAGCTGTTCCATCTGCTCGCGTACTTGCTTGTCGATCTCGGGCTGGATGCGCTCCATCTGCTCGCGCGCGGCCTGCGTCTGTTTCTCGATCTCGGGCCGCATCTGCTCCATCTGCTTCTGAACTTCTTCGGTCTGCTTGCGGAGCTGCGGCTCAAGATCTTTCATCTGCTTCTGAATTTCTTTGGTCTGATGCTTGAGCTCTTTGTTCTCGCGCTTCAGCTCTTTGTTCAGGTCTTTGTTGACCGACTTTTGGATCTCGCGCTGCATTTTCTCCAGCTCGTCGGAGCTGAATAGCATCGCCTGTGTCTGCTGCGCGATCTGCGGACCCAGTAGCTGCATTTGCTGATTGAACGCGTCCATGTCGGGGACGAGCGAGTCCCAATCTTCTCCCATGCGAAGTTCGCCTGCGGGCACAGGTACCGCCATGTCCACTACCTGCTCATGCTTTTCGCGAATGATGGAGAACGAGATCTTGCCGTGGGAGATGTCCATACTGCGACGCCAGTCGGCAAGGTCGCGGATCATCTGGCCGTCGATCTTGATGATGACGTCACCGGCTTTGAGTCCGGCATTAGCTCCGAGGCTGCCGCGCTGCACATTACGCACCAGCACACCCTGCCCGTTAGGAACTCCCAGGAATTCAGCCAACTGAGTGGTGAGGCCTTCGACGATGATGCCGCGGCGAGCGGAAGCAGGCATCATCAGGGGGACGTCGACGTCCGCTGGATAGGCCATCGCGGGCATGGGCGCGACGAACGACTTTGCCATGGCGTTAGATCTTGCCACGTTGTTCGGTGCGGGAACCGGGGTCGCGGCCATCCAGTTCTTGCGGCTGCCCAGGGTGACCTTTACGTTCTGCGCGCTTCCGTCACGGATGATCCCGATGTTGGCAGTACTGCCGGCCGCCATGCCATTCATCACTTCCACCATCTGCTGGATGTTGTGGATTTTGGTGCCGGCGACGGAGGTAATGACATCCTTGTTCTTTATCCCAGCTTTGCAGGCGGGGCCATCGTGGTCGATACTCTCGACCACGACGCCGCTAATGTCGTTGAGTTTCAAGCTGGCCGCAAGCTCGGGAGTAATGTCGCCGATGTGAACGCCCAGGTATGCCCCCGACTGAGCAGAGCCGGCGAAGGCGGGTAGAGTCAACAACAGAGCCGCCGCCAGTACGGTCAACTGCGTCTTCGATTTGTGATTGCGTGCGGAAACCATATGAATCAATCCCATTTGTAGTTGACGCTACTGCGTATTACGAAAATCAATGTGGCCCACGGAAGTACGAATACGCAACAACGGTCCGCCGCCGTTCAGCGTACCCTCCGCCCAGGCCGATTGCGGTCCAAAGCCGCTGCCCTGCTTGCTGATGCGAATACCGGGCACCTCAGAGCGAATTCCGTAACCAGTTGCCATATCAGACGAAGCATGTACGGTCATCGGTAGCTCGTCGGGCAAAAAAACCAGCACATCGCCCGCCCCGGTGTGCAGCAGGGAATCGGTGAAGGCCCCGGGCACAGCGGTGAATTGCACGGTGATAGCGCCTACCGGTGTGTCGACCTTGGCGCCCTTGGCAACTTTGAACAACTCAACGCTGCCGCCTCCGGTGGTTACCTCTACCACGCCGCCTGCTCCGGCCACGCGCACGCTACCCGCGCCGGCATCAACGCGAACCGAGCCCGCCACGGGACCGAGATTGACGTTGCCTCCTCCGGTCGAGGCCTGAAGGTTTCCGAAACAGCGACGTACGTTGATATCGCCGGCCTTGTTATCAATTACCGCCGTGTTGACCGATCCGACATACACTTGACCGCCGCCGGTGCTGATCTTGGCAGCGCCGGAGATATTGTCGATGTGTACGCCGCCACTGCCGCTGTTGACGATGGTCTCCGAGCCCAGACTGCCGCCCACGACCTCTCCGCCACCGGTGGTGATGTTCACCGGGCCGGCCATGTCGTCAAGCTTCACCGCTCCGGCACCGGTTTTTCCGGTGACCGCAGCCGCCAGCGAACTCAGCGTCATGGCGCCGCTGCCGGTGTTCAGCCAAACCTTCCTCAGGTTGTAGGGCACCTGCAGGGTAATGTCGGCGCCGAATCGGGTGAAGTCCCGCTCCAGCAGATGACCGTCTATGACCGCCTGCTCGCCGGTCCTCACGGCGGAGAACTTCATTTTCTGGAACTCGCGCTCGGCTTCTTCTCTGCTGGAGGCAGCGGCGTGCTTGCGAATGACGTACATGATGCCTTGCGCTCTGCCGCGCACATTAATGGAGCCAACATCAGTATTGACGCGCAGGTCGCGAGCGGCGGGAAGCGTGCCGGTTGTCTCTTCGACCCAGCCACCACCGTCCTGATAAATGCGAACGTGCTGCGCCAGCAAGGGCAGCGCAAGCGCCAGCGCCAAGCCGACGGCCAAGCCCGCACGCTTGCGGATCAGGATCCTGCCTCCGTTCCTTTTGCCTGCTATCGCCCCTGAACCAGGCAGTGCACTCAACCGACTCGACCTCCCAATGTTGATCTCACGTCCCGCTGCACCAGGCGGGAAACCGCAGGGAGCGAAAGTTGTTCAATTCCGGGGGGCTAAAGCCCCCGTTTTTTTCGTCCCGCTGTCGGCACGACTGAAGTCGTGCTCTGACGCGGTTCCTCGTTGCTCGCTGTCGGTAATGCAGAGCATAACCAGCTAGAACATGTTTGGCGTCGAGGCCAGCAGTTGCTGCGACTCGTGACGAATGTAGTCGCTGGGATCTTCCTTCGCCAACTGTTGCAGCGCCATGCGTACACTGCTATCGGCCTTCACCGGCTCCAGCGAATGCAATGCGCCGCTGCGCACCCCCAGGTTGCTGTCGTTGAGCAGCGCTTCGAGCACGGCGTTGCGAACGCGAATATCGTCTTTCACCAGCGGGCCAAGACCTTCCAGCGCCTGCAGGCGAACGCCGGGATTGCTGTCATAGCGCAGAGAATAGGTAAGGGTCTCGCGAACGCGAGGATCGTCGGACTTGCCCTTCAGCGCGTCCACCGAGTTCAGCCGCACGCCGGAGTTTTCGTTGCTCTTGGCGGCATACAGCAGCAAGTCCTGAATTTTGGGATCAGTTACAGTGCCCTCTACCGACTCAGGCATCACCTTGTCATACTGAACTTTGACCTGATTGGTATTGGGATCGCGCTGGATGGAGGTAATGCCGCTGATGGAAGCCTCGGACGGGGCTTCCACTTGTGCCATCTGTGCCTGTGTGGGCTCCACAATCCTGCCGTTGCTCATCCGGTACGTGGCGCCGATGCCGCCACCGAATCCCACCATAAAGATGACCGCGGCCAGCGCGGGCGAGAAGCGTACCTGACGCATCCAGGTGGCGGGATCAAACGAGAAGCGCTGATACCAGTGGCGGCTCGGCTGCACCAGTTCCAGCGATTCCTGCAGCTTCATGCGGGCTGACGCCACGAAGCTGGGCGAGACTTCCTCAACCGGAAGCACGCTCATGGCGCTTTGGAATTGCTGTTGTGCAGAAAGTTCGGCGGCACAAGCGGTGCAGCGAGCAACGTGCTGCTGCAACTCGTGGTGCGCGTCGTCGGCCAGCTCGTTATACAGATAAAGCGTGATGTTCTGTTGTACCCAGTCGCAGTTCATAAGGCCACTCTTTTCGTTGAAGGGCGGGTCGCGCTTGGCATTTGGCACTTAGCATTTGGCAAAGAGGCCTGCTCGCGAGAATGGGCTAACGGCCAAGTGCTAATTGCCAATTGCTCTTTCATCTCATGTCTTTCAAGGCGGCGCGCAGCTTCTGCGTTCCGCGGAACAGCGTGTTCTTGGCTGTCTCTTCCGTCGTGTTCAAAATCTCTCCGATGGTGCGGAGTTTCAGTCCCTGATAGTGCTTCATCTCGAAGACCATGCGTTCGCGCGGCGTCAGCTTGTCGAGCGCCTTGGCGATGCGTCCACCCAACTCGCGCCGCATCAGGTCCTTCTCCGGACTCGCGCCGGAGCGCACATCGGCAACCTGATCGAGCAAATCGTAAGTCTCGCCTTGCGAGTCGGAGATGACGGCCGAGTCTTCCTTGCGCACCTGGCGTTTGCGCAGGTAATCGAGGCAGAGGTTGGTGACGATGCGATAAATCCAGGTGTAGAACGAACACTCAAAGCGGAAATTGTTGATGTTGCGATAAGCCTTGAGGAACGCTTCCTGGTAAATATCCTGCGCGTCCTGCTCGGAGCGCGTCATGTGGTAGGCAAGGCGAAGCACAGGAGCGTCGTACTGCCGCACCAGTTCTTCGAAGGCCGCGTGATTACCGCGTTGCGCCTCCCGTATCAGCTCCGCGTCGTTCATCCGGGTTTGGGCACGCTCTGCTATACCTCTTTTATACGAGGTTGTCACAAAACATGTTTCGCCGGTATCCCGGGTTGCGCCGGGAAGTACCGGGGGAACCGTCAGAGGAACTGCTACCGCATCGGCCGGCATCGTGACCTCAGGTTGTCAGCTGGCAGGTCCGAATGTCATCGCCTGCAAGAAGATAGACGATTTGGCGGGGGAAGGGTAAGCGGACTTGAAAGCGTTTCTGACCGAAGGTACGCAGTTCTTAGCCGGCTAACCCAGGAAGCCTGCCTAAGCCGGCCCACCCGGGAAGCTGTCATTCTGAGTCCGCCGCGGCGGACGAAGAACCTGCTTTCCCTTCGCCCGCCGGAAAGTTCAGCTTTGGCAAGGGCTTTCCCCAGTCGTCAGCCAGATCATCCCAGGTAGGATTCTCCCGCTCGATCAGCCCTACCTTCTTCGCGCGCAACCAGCCTTTGATCACTGTTTCGTTACGTATCGCGTCCCGAATGTACTGATACTCTCGGTAGTAAACCAATCGCTTGATCTTGTATTGCTGCGTAAATCCCTTGATTTCGCCTCTTTTGTGCTGGATGACGCGGCGAAATAGATCGCCGGTGACCCCAGTGTAGATGCGACGCGATTTGCTGGAGACGATGTAAACGAAGTAGCGGTGCTCGCGGGGCATGCTGTTTCGAATGTCGCAGGCAAAATCAGAACTCGTATGTGACGGGAAGCATACTGCTTGGTTAACTCAGTGATCTTCGCTGCGCGGTGACGAAAGCAGGTTCTTCGCTTCGCTCAGAATGACAGTTCTCAAATACTGGTCGCTTCGCTCATGACAGTTCAAGAGAGGAAAGCAGATTCTTCGCTACGCTCAGAATGACAGCGCTGCCCTACTTCGCAAATGGCGAGCCGGACTGGGCGGAAAGCTGCTTGATTGCCTCTTCATAGATGACTTTCGTCTGTGGCGTGGCCGTCGCCAGCTTGTTTTCCAGCCACTTCAACATTGTGGCTTTCGACGGATGAGGATAGTTGGGATCCATGTCGATCACCTTTAGCTCGCCACCGCCGGCGTCCTGTACCGTGAACTCGGCTTCCTGGTCGCTACCTACCGCTTCGGTTGAGTAGCCCTGCCCGAGGGTGAAGCGTCCGAGCATGTGGTAGGTCACGCTGACGCGCCACTTGCCGTGGGACTCGGTCACGTTGGTGGCGACGTCATACCTCGAGACCACGTCGATCAGCGGGAAATCCGGATTTTTTGGCCAACTCACGACCGGCTTCATCTTCTGCCAGTCCTGGTCGTTTAGGCGGCCTCCCAGGTAATCGACCCGGCAGTATTGCCCAACCTTGTTGCGGACCTCGGCATCGTTTGTCTGCTTGGGTAGCTGGGTAGGGATGCCGAATTGAGCGAAGGCGGAGCCGACGGAGAGCAACATGAAAACTAAGAGTGAACGCATGAAAGCTGTAAAGCCTCTTGAAATATTCCTGCATAACAGAGTAAATGGTTCCGGCGAGAGAAGACAAAGCGGGGCTTGAGTGAACATCTGGTGAATCGGGGTATGCACCGATTTCCGCGAGGTGACGACAACCATTTTGGTAATCCTGAGTTCAATTCAAAGACGCTGTCGATTTGTACAGGAGACAAGAGTTTCGCCTGTTAGTGCGTGCGATAGAGACTCTGCTGCAATCGGGTGGCACAAGAGCGCCACTTGTTCTTCTGTGTTCGACACGCAAGTCAAGACTGAATAAGAGTTATCGCCGAGGTCCGTGATGAAACGAGCGATTCTGGCTTCGTCCGCTGCTGTGCTGGTCCTGATGCTTGCTGCCTGCGGCAACAATAGCAACAATCCACCGAACGGGCCGAGCGTTACCATTTCACCGGCCACCGCCAACCTACAGGAAGGCTCGCAGCAGCAGTTCACCGCTACCGTGACCGGCACCAGTAACAGCGCCGTCACCTGGCAGGTGAACGGTGTCACCGGAGGGAATGCGTCGGCTGGCACCATCAGCGGCACGGGGCTGTACACGGCGCCATCCGTGATACCGAACCCCGCCAGCGTGACCATCAGCGCTTTCCTTTCCAACATGTCGACGGTTTCGGGCTCCGCGATCGTGACCATCACCGCGGTGACGTTCAGCAACTCATCGCTCAAGGGCAACTTCGTATTCAGCCTGACCGGACTTGATGTGAACGCCAGTCCGTTCTATGCGCTCGGAGCGCTAACGGCCGACGGCAACGGAAACATTACCGGTGGCGAGGAAGACATCATCGACACAAGCTCTGGATACGTGAGCGCCGGCACGACGACCGGAACCTACACTGTCGGAGCCGATGGCCGCGGCACCTTGACCTTCAGCAACTCGATTGGGCAGTTCCAGTTTGCCATCGCGTTGAAAGCAGGAAGCAATGCCGTGCTCAACGAAACCGATAACGGGGTTGTCGCCGCGACGGGAAATCTGGAGGCGCAAGGGACGACGCTTGCCGTCCCATCGGGTAATTACGCCTTTGGCTTCTCCGGAAGCGGGCTGGGATGCGGGTCGGTGAACTCAGCCGGACTCTTCAACATGAATGGCAGCACCATCGGCGGCACGCAAGACCTGAACTGTAGCGGCACGATTGTCAAAAGCCAGAGCGTAAGCGGATCCTATGGTGCGATTGACAGCTTAGGACGTGGCACGGGTTCGTTCCGGGGATCGAGCACCGGGTCAGCGAACATGATCTACTACGTGGTCTCGTCCAGCCGCTTCCGCTTGCTCGGCGATCCAAATAATCCGTCGTTCATCCTGGGCAGCGCCGATTTGCAGACGCAGTCGTCGTTCGCGTCTACGGATTTCAATGGCAGCTATGTCATCAACAGTTCGGCGAATACGAACCTCGGTGTGTCGTACACGTTGATCTATATCAACGCCTCTGGCGGAAATGTTTCCAGCGGCTACTTTGATGTCAACGACACCGGGGTTCAAGGTTCGACGTCGCTCTCCGGCAGCTACAGCCTGAACTCGAATGGATACATCACTGGCGCGTGGAACGTAAACAACGCCAGCTTCCCATTCGCGATGTACCTTTTCTCACCCACGCAAGGCTACTACCTCGACGAGCGCACCAACGCGGTGGGTGGCGGCAACATCTACGCCCAGAGCGGGACGGTGACGACCAATGCGGCCTGGTCGGGCAGCTTCGCGACGAAGCAGTTTGGCTATTTCATCATCAACGGCATTTTGAACAACAGCAATGCCACCGGAGTCAGCGGACAGATCTCGGCCGATGGCAACGGCACGTTGGCGGGAACGCTGGACCTGAACGATCCGGCGGGTGTTTCGACAGGGCAAACACTGCAGGGCTCCTACAGCGTCGGCACTGTCGCTCCCGGTCGCATGACGTTGAGTATCACGACTGCCTTCGAGGGCACGCGCAGCTATACCGGATATATCGTCAGCCAGAACCAGGTGTTATTGCTGGAGACGGATAACAATCTGACCTCAGGCGGTGACGCGACAAGGCAGTTTTAGAAGATGTTCGTCTTGGGTGGCTCATTCGGGCCGATGTTGCCGGACGGGGATTTCCGTTTAGTTCGTGAAGTTTCTGAATTGCGCAACAACCCCCACCCCGCCAAAAGAAGGCGGAATGGGGCACCCAGCGTAAGACAGGAGAAGTTTTTTTACGCCCGTGCCGTTTTCTGATCGCTAAAGACCTGGCCGTCGCGGATGTGGATCACGCGATGCGCGTACTCGGCGATGTCGTGCTCGTGGGTGACGAGGACGATGGTGTTGCCTTGCTCGTGCAGGCGATCGAAGAGCGCCATGATCTCGACACCGGTCTGGGAGTCGAGGTTTCCGGTGGGCTCATCGGCCAGCAGAATCGAGGGGCTATTCACCAGGGCGCGGGCGATAGCGACACGCTGCCGCTGACCGCCTGAGAGTTCGTTCGGCTTGTGACTCATGCGGCCTTCCATGCCCACTGAACGCAGCGATTCCTTGGCGCGCTCCAGTCGCTCGTCGGAAGGGATGCCGGCGTAGATCAGCGGCAGTTCGACATTGTGCAGCGAGGTGGCGCGAGCCAGCAGGTTGAAGGTCTGGAAGACGAAGCCGATTTCCTTGTTGCGAATGCGGGCAAGCTCGTCGTCATCGAGCTCGCTGACGAGCTGTCCGTTGAGCCAGTAGTTGCCTTTGCTGGGAGTGTCGAGGCAGCCGATCAGGTTCATGAGCGTCGATTTGCCCGAGCCCGACGGTCCCATGATGGCGACGTATTCATTGGTCTGGATCTTTATGCTCACGCCGCGCAACGCCTGTACCTGCTGCTCGGAGCCCATGTCGTAGGTCTTCCACAGATCTTCGGTGCAGATGATGCAATGATCAGAAGGCGCCACCATTGTCTCCTCACGCAGGGTCGCCAGTTCCGTTGCCATTCGTTTCTCCTCGTTGCGCCGCGCGTCTTGCAGGTCACTCATCGTGCATTCGCTCTCTGGGCGGTCACGCCAGATCAGGACTCTTCCGTCTTTTTCGGCGGGGTGTTATCTATTTTGACGCTCGCCCCGTTCTTCAGTGTGCGGAGAGTCTTATAACTTCCGGTGACGATTTCGTCACCCTCCTGCAAACCGCTGGTGACCTCGATGTCGGTCGTGCCTGCAATACCGGTAGTCACTGGTACGAAGACGGCGTCCTTTTTGTTCTTCAGGACAAAAACGCCGGTCAATTCTTCCTTCGGGTCAGCTTTCGCCTTGTCTTTGTCATCCTTCGTGCTGGCCTGAACGACCTTGCCCTTGTCTTTCTTGTCCTTGTCGGTCTCGAGGTCTGCGCGCTGGCGAACGGTAAGTGCCTGAATCGGGATACTCAGCACCCCGTTGCGCGTGGCGGTAGTTACGCGCGCCGTGGTCGAGAGGCCGGGCAGCAGGTTTTCCGGCGGACTCTGAAGCGTTACCACCACCTTGAAGTCCTTAGCTTCCTGGCTGCTGGAAGTTGACTGCGCAGTTGAGACGCCAGTGGAGCGAATAACGGCATTGTTGCCGATTTCCGTGACTACTCCGTTGAAGTGCTGCTTGGGGATGGCATCGATGGTGACATCGGCCGGCTGGCCGAGCTTTACGTTGACGATGTCAGTCTCGTCCACCATCACTTCGGCGGTGATGACTGAGGTGTCGGCGATGGTCATGAGAGTGCTGCCCGGGGCGTTCTGAATGCCAATGACCACAGTTTCGCCTTCACGGACGGGAAGATTTGTGATGACACCGTCGAACGGCGCGCTGTACTCGGTCTTGCTCAGCACGTCGGTTACACGCGTGAGATTCGCGGCATTTTGCTTGATGCGCATGTTGGCCGAATCCTGCTGCGCGCGGGCCTGCGCCAACTTCGCTTTGGCCTGGTTCAACTGCGCGGCAGCGGTGTCAAAGGCGGCCTTCTTGGTGTCGTAATCGGATTTCGCAATGAGTTGCTGGTCGTAGAGCGATTTGTTGCGGTCGTAATCCAGATGCGCACGTTCGTACTCGGCTTCCGCCTGGTGCAGCTCGGCGATGCCCGTGTTGACCGCAGCCTCGGCCGCGACAAAGTCGGTTTGCGCACTGTCGAGCGCGGCTTTGTTGGCGTTGACATCCGCTTCGGGCTGAACGTTTTCGATGGTGGCCAGCATCTGGCCTCTTTTGACGCGGTCGCCTTCCTTTACATAAAGGTGCGTAATCTTGCCAAAGGCGTTGGCGCCTATGTTGACGTAGACCTTAGGCTTGATTTCGCCGGAAGCTGTGACCACAGCGGTCAGATCTTCTTTGACCACCTTTCCGGTCTGGACCGGCACCACGCCTTTTCGGCTCTGCACGACAGAGAAGCCGACAATGGCCAGCAGGAGCACAACTCCCCCGACGACCAGCGCGATCTTTTTCCATTTCTTCATGAGTCCTCAACCTGGGAGCTTACAGGCACACGTACGTGTAGCTTGTTACGGATTGAGACGGAGTAAGGTTCCTGACGAGAGTGGCGCATGAACCCACCCGGGCCGACGGTCACAGCCAGGCGCTGTTCGATGCGCAACGCACGAAAGCCTCTTCCGGATACTTGGCAAATTATAGCCGTTTCAGCAGCTCTGGCGATCTGGGGAGAGACCCACAAATAAAAGCGCAGAAGAACTTTAGTCAGGATCGCGGGTTTTAGCGAACCATCGGGGGCGTTGTATGGGGCCGTCTCGCCCGCAACCTTGCTTTCACACCTGCAAAAACTTACAATTTAATCACTCAAAGTGTGTTCGCAGGAGTCTGGTAGCAACAATGAAGTTTTCGTTTCACGGCATTCTTTTCGGCTCGATGGCCAGCGTTCTCCTGCTGGCGATTGCAGTCGCTGCGCAAAGTACCGGTAACATCTCCAGTACCTCGACCGATGGCGCGCCGGCAATGGCGCCGGTGCCAAACAATCCGCCTCCGGCTGCCGCTCCTGCTGCGCAGGCTTCTGTCAGCACCACCAGCGGCACGAGCAGTACGAAAACGGGAAAGAAGGTCACGGATGATCGTGCCGGCAACGCCGATATCTCCGCGCCGAGTCCCAGCCAGCCCGATCCGTTGAAGCGCGACCTGAGCCCGCAACAGAAGAAGGCCAACGCCAAGAAGCTCAAGGTCGAATTGGGTTCCACGTACAAGAAGTGGCTCAACGAAGACGTGCGTTGGATCATCACGCCGGAAGAGTTGACCGCCTTCAAAGCGCTGTCGAATGACGAAGAGCGCGATGCATTTATCGAGCAGTTCTGGCAGCGGCGCGATCCCACTCCTGACACCGAAGAGAACGAGTTCAAGGAAGAGCATTACCGGCGCATTGCCTACGCCAACGAGCACTTCTCGGCTGGCCGGGCGGGATGGCGCACCGACCGTGGACGCATCTACATCGTGTACGGGCCGCCGGACGAAATCGAAGCCCATCCTTCCGGCGGTACCTATGATCGTCCTATGGAAGAGGGTGGCGGCGAGACGTCCACCTATCCTTTCGAGAGATGGCGTTACCGCTACATCGAAGGATTGAATGCCACCAACAAGCAGGAAATCTGGATCGAGTTCGTCGACACCTGCTATTGCGGTGATTACCACATAACCATGGACCCGAACGAGAAGGACGCTTTGCTGAATGTTCCGGGCGCCGGGTTGACGCAGTACGAGCAGATGGGCCTGGCCAGCAAGAGCGACCGCATGAATACCGGATTCGGCAACATGCCGCAGGGGCCACTGTCGGGCCAGCAGAACACCGAGACCTTCGAACGTCTCGACCAATGGGCCGCGCTGCAACAGGCGCCAAAGATCAAATTCAAAGACCTGGAAGAGGTCGTCAGCCACAAGATCAACGTCAACCTGATGCCGTTCGACGTGCGAACCGATTTTGTGAAGATCACGGGCGACACGGTGCTGACCCCGGTAATCGTTTCGGTCAAGAACAAAGACCTCACCTTCGTGAATAAAGACGGCATCCAGCGGGGAACGGCAAACATCTTCGGGCGGGTTACTACCCTGACCGGCAAGATCGTGCAAACGTTTGAAGACACGGTGCAGGTCGATGTTCCGCCCGAGTTATTGGCCAACACGCAGGAGCATTCATCGCTGTACTGGAAGGCTTTGCCATTGCGTCCCGGGCGCTATCGTTTCGACGTGGTGGTGAAAGACGTGAACGGCGACCGCGTGGGCACCTGGACGCACGGCGTGATGGTTCCGGAATATACCGACGACAGGCTGGCTTCGTCCTCGCTGATTTTGGCGGACCACCTGGAAAAGGTTCCTGCTAAGAGCGTCGGAGCCGGAAACTTCGTCATCGGCCAAACCAAGCTGGCCTATCCGCATATCGAACCGGGGAATGGACAACCTGCCAGCTTCCGCCGCGACGAGGCAATGAACCTCTGGATGCAGGTGTACAATTTGCAGTTCGACGACAAAACCAAGAAGCCATCTGCCAGTTTCGACTACGAGATTGTGAACCTGGCGGACAACAAGCCGGTGTTGCACACCAGCGAGTCCACCGCCAGTATGCCGAATGTCGGGGAGCAGGTGACGCTCGAGAAGCGGCTGGCGTTGAGTGGCCTTCAGCCGGGACAGTACCGGTTGACGGTGAAAGTAGACGACAACATTTCCAAGCAACAGATAGCACCCTCGGTACGCTTTGCTGTCCAATAGCTTGGAGGGGCCCGCGGCGGCAGTTTCGTCCGCGATGCTTTTATCCCGGAAAATGCTCTGTGGGGGGTTAGCAGAATGACCCGTACAACAGGCTGGGTCCTTAGTTCCGTGCTCGCTCTGTGCCTCGCGGCCAGTGCGGCGGTGACGCCAGGATCGATCTCTGGGTGTGTAAAGGATTCCTCCGGCGTTCCGCAAATGGGTGCCGCGGTCGAGGTCTTCGAGACCACGACCGGTCAGCATCAGCTCGCCTACACGGATGAGTCGGGGCATTTCAGCCTAAACGGACTACTGCCCGGCTCTTACGATCTGCGTGCGACAGCCACCGCATTCCTGCCCACCGTGCGCGAGGATGTGGCCCTTACCGCCGGCGCAACCAGGATCCTCAACATCACGCTCAACACGCTGTTTGAAGCGGTGAAGATGTTGCCGCCTGCCAAGCGCAGCGGTAACGAAGACGACACCTGGAAGTGGACGTTGCGCTCCACGGCGAACCGTCCCATCCTGCGTTTCGACGACGGCGCTCCCGTGGTGGTGGAAACCGAGCAGTCGGAGAAAGCATTCACCGGCGGATTGGCATTCGTTGCCGGTGGCGCCGGCTCAGGCTACGCCAGCGGCTCGGACATGGGTACTGCTTTCAATCTGGAGCACCCAATCTTCTCCGACTCAACTCTCGGCTTCAATGGCACCCTGGGCTATAACGCGGGGATTCCTGACGGCATTCTGCAAATCTCCTATCGCCGGCAAAGCGACGACAACGGTACGGGACCGCAGATGGCCCTCAGCATACGTCGCTTCGCGGCTCCGCAAAATGGAGTCAGACTCGGCTCGCTCCAGGCGGTGTCTTTTTCCTATTCGAATGGATTCTCCATAGGTGAGCTGCTGGACATTCGTGTGGGAAGCGAGGTGCAGGCGATACAGTTCATGGGCCGCGCCAACGCGGTGCGCCCATACGGCACCCTGGACGTGCATCTTGGCGCGGACACGCTGTTGGAATACAAGTACACCACCAGCGAACCGAACCAGGCCAGCATGGGCTTCGATGGCCCTGGGGAGATAGCGCTCGACGGCCCTCGGATGTCGCTGGCCAACTATGATCCTTTGCTGGAGAACGCTCACCACCACGAGCTCTCTCTGTCACGGCGCTTCGGCGACAACAACAACCTGCAGGTAGCGTATTACCGCGACCGGGTGAAAGATCCCGAGCTGTTGGGAGTAGGCGAGATCACAAACGACGAAGGCTACTTCCTGCCCGACGTTTATTCCGGCACCTTCAGCTTCACCGGCGGCGAGCTGCAAGCGCAGGGCGTGCGCCTGGTGTATCAACACAAGCTGGGCGACTCACTGGCAGCCACCTTCGAGTACGGCTACGGAGGTGTGCTCGAGATGGACCAGCCCGGTGTGGATTGGTCGTTGGTGCATGAGAATCTCAGGCAGGCATGGCGTCATTCGGCAGCGCTAAAGCTGAACGGCAAGCTGAACCATTCGCACACCACGTGGATGGCTTCCTACCGTTGGATCAGCGGCGAAGCGGTCACCCCGGTTGACATGTTCGACGCCTCGGCCGGACAGACGGAGCCGTTCCTCAATTTGTTCTTACGGCAACAGATTCCGCACTGGCACTTCCTGCCGGGCAGCGGGCACATGGACGCGGTTGTCGATTTGCGCAATCTGCTGGCGCAGGGTTACGTCCCGATGCTGGGCCCCGACGGCAAGACGGTATACCTGGTGCAATCAGCGCGCAGCGTAAGAGGTGGAGTGTCGTTCACCTTCTGAGCAACCGTTCTGTCCTAGAGAAGTGTTACGCCCTGTAGCGGTGCTGCTTTGCGCAAATCCGAATCCAGAGTTCCCAGAGGTAATTGCCGCCGATGGGCTAACTCCAGATAGGCAGCGTCGTACACCGTAAGACCGTATTTTCGCCGACAGCGAGCACGGCCTGGGCCGCAACCGATGTTAGCGCCGGTTCTGCTTCAATGGGCAGGCGCTCAAGCTGGTCCCACAGAAGGCGTGGCTGGTCTGCAGCAATGCGTTTCCGGCGGGCAGCAAAGAGTAGGCCGTTCAGGATTTCAGTAGGCCAGTGTGCAGGCACTATGATCCGGTCGCCCTGCCGCAATCGCTCCAGAAGTCCGTCCATAATGCTGCCGGATTCATCCTCGAAGCACCAAGCCAGGGCGGCTGACGCGTCCACCACGAAGAGCCATCAGTACTTGTGGCCTTCGTGGATAAGGTCCTCTGTTCGGAGACCTGCGAGTTTGTTTCCTTTGCGCAAGTCTAAGATGCGCTCGATTGCTGCATGAATAGATTCGACATGATGTTCACCGGCAGTTCCCAAGGCTTGCCGCGTCAAAATGTCCCGAGCATAGACCTCGACAGAAACGCCGCGCGCACGAGCCTGTACCGCCAACTGTTCGGGGATGTCTATGGTGACTTGCATTGGCTGAGCCTTATTGATTATACGTCCGCCCAAGCGCGGCAACCTGCCCCGCCGTCGAACTAGGGCCTTTGCCGGAGTCTTGCATCGCGTTAATGGGCTAGGAGTTACGTCTGTTTTTTCATTTGTGCCGCCGGGCAACCGGACTACAATAGCAACAATGTTCCTCATGGGTTTCGTTCCAGCCGCAGTCCCATCGCAGCTTCGCATTGGTGCATTTTATGGGCAGAGTAGCCGGCTGCGGAACGGAGCGCTAAACAGTTGCATTGTATTGAAATCAAGAATCTGTAAGAACGGGCTGTAGAGCAGGATGTTAGGCCGCAAGGACAAAGTTTCGGAAGGTCGCCTCACGGCCGTGCAATACGTGCTGCTGGGTGTCTTTCTCGTCCTTGCGTTCGGATTGTGGCGTCTGCAGATCGCGCACAGCGATTATTACGCGTCGCTGGCTGAACAGAACCGCATTAAGCAGGTGCCGATTCTCGCGCCGCGCGGCAAGATCCTCGACCGCGAAGGCCGCATCATCGTCGACAACTATCCTTCGTTCTCGGTGCTGCTGCTGCGCGACCAGAAGCGCGATCTAAACGCTGATGCCGATCTCATCGCTTCCGGTCTGCACATGCAGCCGGATGAGTTGCGGGCTCGACTCAAGCGCATGGCCGCCGTGCCTGGCTATCAGCCGCTCTTCCTGAAGGACGACATCACACCCGACGAGCTGGCGTTCATCGAATCGCACATCGCCGAGTTGCCCGAGCTCGACATCATCAACGTGCATCGTCGTCTATATCCGCGTAATGGGTTCATGGCGCACGTGATTGGCTATGTCGGCCAGGTCAGCGAGGAGATGCTACAGCAGCCGCAGTGGGAACTCTATAATCCCGGCGACATCGTCGGCATGTCGGGACTTGAGGCCTATTACAACGACATTCTGATGGGCAAGAACGGCTCGCGGCAGGTGCTGGTCAACAGCCGCGGCAAAGAAGTCGGCACGCTGAGCGATGTACCCGCCGTTCCCGGCAAGCAGCTTCGCACCACCATCGATCTCGACCTGCAGATCGCAGCCGAAGAGGCGCTTGAAGGTAGACCGGGCGCGATTGTTGCCATGGATCCGCGCAACGGTGAGATCCTCGCAATGGTGAGCCGCCCCGCCTTCGATCCCAATGAGTTCGCGGTGAAAATCACGCGCGACGAATGGAACCGGCTGGTTACCGATCCCGGCAAGCCGCTGCTGAACAAGGCCATTCAGGCGCAGCTTGCGCCGGGCTCAGTATTCAAGATCATTATGGCCACCGCTGGTCTGCAGGAGGGCATTGCCCAAGACCTGATCGTGAACTGCGGCGGAGGCAAAACATTCTACGGGCGCTTTTTCAAATGCTGGATCTTAGGGCATGGTTCGCACGGCTCGGTGGGCATTTCAAAGGCGATTTACCAGTCCTGCGATTCGTACTTTTATACGCTGGCGGAGAAGCTGGGCATCAGCCGCATCGCCAAGTACGCGACCATGCTGGGTCTTGGTCAAAAAACCGGCATTGATCTGCCGCAGGAAGTCTCTGGCGTGATGCCGTCGGAGGAGTGGAAGATCAGGAACTTCAAACAGAAGTGGTACGCCGGCGAAACAATCTCAGTCGGTATCGGACAGGGAGCCGTAGCAACTACGCCGATCCAGCTTGCCCGCGCCCTGGGAGCCATCACCATGGACGGCGTGTTGGTTCGCCCGCACCTGGCCTTTCCCGACCAATTCCCGCCGGGATTCAAACAGGTTGCGGAATACAGTGACAAGACACAGATTCCCATCGACGAAAAGAACTGGACGACCATCACCGATGCGATGGCGGCAGTGGTGTCTCCCGGAGGCACGGCAGCTAGCGCGCATCTGAACGGCATCGACTTCGCCGGAAAGACCGGAAGCGCGCAGACGGTTTCGAACGAGTTGAAGAAGAAGATGTCGGCCAGCGAAAAGGGCAAGTTCAAGGACAATGGCTGGTTCGTGGGCGTAACGCCGCGCCGCAATCCGGAGCTGGTTGTGGCGGTTCTGCTGGAAGAAGGCGAGCACGGGTTCTTCGCGGCGCGTGCCGCGTCGCAGGTGATCAAGGCTTACGTTGAGAAGCAGCGCACGCGCGAAACTCTGGTCGCCAAGCAGAACGCTGGAGGCAAGGCGGAAGTAGCCGCAGTGTGGCATCAGCCGGCTGCGAGCGATGGCACCCAGCCGGACAACAAGCTCCAGGCCGGACACTTCAACATCGATGCGAGCGGAAGGGCGACGCCGGTCGCTGCGGCTCCGGGCATGACAAACGTCAAGGCAGCGGACAGCCGCGGGCCGCAAACCGCCGAGTCGCACACCGAAATGGCACAACCGGAGGCCCAACCTGCTGCCGAGCCGGCGCAGCCGCCGCTACGTAGTGAAGGTGAGCAGCCCGGCCCTGCTCCGAATCAGAAGCCGGCCCCCAAACAGCAAGCTCCTCCCATTGCGCCTGCCCAGCCGGCCGCCGGTGCCGTCGGCCCTCCGACCGCCGAGCTTATCCAGGAAAACCACCCGTGAGTCGTTACGTTTCCTTTCGCGATTTCGACTGGGTGCTCCTGGTCCTCGTCCTGTTGATCTGTGCGCTGGGGGTGCTGGAAATTTACAGCGCAACCCTGGGCACCAAGTTCGTGGGCGTTCACATCAAGCAGGTGTACTGGGTGCTGGGTGGGGTCGCGCTCATGTTCATGATGAGCCTGTTCAACTATCACGCTCTGATGGCGCGAGTGCCGCTGTTCTACATCATTTCGATTGGCTCCCTGGTAGCGGTGAAGCTGTTCGGACAAAAGTACCTGGGCGCGCGGCGCTGGATACTGTTTCCTGGAGGCATCCATTTCCAGCCCTCCGAGTGGGTGAAGTTGGTGCTCATCCTGGCGATGGCGAAGTACTTTTCCGACAACGTGAAGGGCGATCCCGACGGCCAGGACCTGGTAAAGGCGGGGGCATTGGTGGGCGTCCCCATGCTGATGGTGTTGTCGCAGCCCGATCTCGGCACCGCGCTCACCTATCTGCCTATCGCAATTATGGGTTTGTTCCTGGGAGGCATGAGGCTGCGGCACGCGCTGGTCGTTCTGGCGATAGCGGGCCTGCTGATGCCGGTGGGATGGCACTTCCTGAAGCCGTATCAGCGGGACCGGTTGACCAGCTTCATACAGCCTGAAGCCGACTCTCAGGGCAAGGGTTACCAGGTGATACAGTCGCTGGTGGCCGTGGGCTCGGGCGGCATCTTCGGCAAGGGAACGGCGCAAGGCAGTCAGACGCAGGGACAGTTCCTGCCGGTGCCGCATACCGATTTCATTTTCGCTGCCTTTGCCGAAGAGCACGGCTTCATAGGCGCTATGGCCGTTCTGCTGCTATACTTTATAGTACTGATGCGTTTGATTCAGAACGCTCAGACGGCTCCTGACCGAGCTGGAGCCTTCGTGGTCATGGGGGTGGTCGCGGTTCTCGCGTTCCATATCCTGGTCAACGTCGGAATGGTGGTTGGCTTCATGCCGGTCACGGGTATCCCCTTACCGCTGATGAGTTACGGGGGATCGTCGGTACTGTTTATGTTCCTGGCGCTGGGCATTGTGATGAACGTTCGCATGCGCCGGTTCGTGAACTGAAGGGTCCGGTATCGAACGCAC
Source organism: uncultured Acidobacteriaceae bacterium (assembly GCA_963846795.1). GTDB lineage: Bacteria > Acidobacteriota > Terriglobia > Terriglobales > Acidobacteriaceae > CAVVDY01. The sequence goes on along the minus strand of CAWJXJ010000002.1, from coordinate 484,447 downwards.
CGATACGGACATGGTCTCAGCAGGGTTTGTACCAGGGCGCGGCTTCAGCCGTGCCGCTCAGGGCAGTCAGAAAGAAAGAAGGGGCTTTAGCCCCTGAGGGACTTGGGTCCCCGAAGTTGAACTAACGCGGTTTCACTCGCCGTGAAGCGTCCGTTGATGGAAGCTTCAAATGGGTGACAACAAGATTACGAACGCCCTCGCGAAAAGAGGGTAATTCACCGGTCGCTTTGGAAAGGGCCGGACAGGGATTGCAAGGTTCGTTGCTGTAGGCGGGAAACGGCCCCACCAGAGATTGCAGCCGGTGTCGAGTGACCCGGTGAATACCCAGTCTGGGTGTGAGGCCACAAACCACGGCAGCGCGCCCGATTACTCGGTGCATAAGATTCCACAAAGAGCAGTAGCGCGAATCAGGTCCGGAGACCACCTCGGCATCAGCCCAGGTGTACTCAGAATTAGTGTGCTTCGGACCTAGTCACACCGAGATCCATCCTTCCTGTCCGCTTCCTGGCTCAACGCGCCGGTGAACCGGAGTATCCATGAACAAAGAATTGTATGTGTCTTCTACGCCGCACGAGACCCGTGTGGCGCTCACGGAAGACGATCAGCTCGCCGAAATTTTCTTCGAGCGAGAGAACGAGTACACCCTTGCAGGTTCCATCTATAAGGGCCGCGTGACGCGCGTCCTTCCCGGCATGCAGTCGGCCTTCGTCGATATCGGGCTGGAGCGCGACGCATTTCTCTACGTCTCCGATTTCATGGAAGTTGGTGAAGACGAAGAGGAGTTCGATGACATTCCCGCCGGACGGGGAATGATCGATCTCAGCCCCAAGGAACAGCAGGTGACCGCGCCGGGGCCTGCCCAGGTTGAGGAAGAAGACGACGCAGAGGTCGAGGCCGCCGCCGAGGATTTAACGCCGAACAACGGAAATGGCGAAGCCGAGGCCGAGTCGAATGCAGCAGCCGGCAAGGAGAGTGAGTCCGACGAAGGTGCTCGTCGTTGGCGTGGCCGCCGCCGCCGTGGCGGGCGCCGTGGACGTGATGAGGAGCGGCCGTCGCGTACCGAAGCTTCCGCCGAACCCCGCACGCCGGAGCCGTCTGAAAAGCCGCGTCAGGAATCACGTCAGGAATCACGCCAGGAATCACGCCAGGAATTCGGGCCGCCACCCGGATATACGCCAATCATTCTGCCGGGCGAGTCGATTTCCAAGTATCGCGACCGCAAGCAGGAACCCGAGCCGGCTGCAAACTCGCAACTGGAGTCGGCGGCGCAGAATGAAGACTGGGGTGATGAGCCTCCCACACTTGACGATCTTGCCGAGCGCGAGGGAGAGTCCGAAGAAACTGCGTCGGCCCCGGAAGAACGGCAAGAAACTTTTCAGCACGGCCATGTCGCTACCGAGCCTGAGCAGTTGGAATGGGCCGCCACCGGCGCGCATCATTCCGCAATCGCGAGCGAGGAGCAGGGCTCGACTCAGCCGGTTACAACCGAAACAACACCCGCCTCCCAAGCGAACGACGACGACGATCGCGACGATTCGGAAACGGTATTTGAAATGGCGGAGCGCCGCGACTTCGACGATTACGAAGTTCAGGAGTCGAGCCAGTCGGTGGTGGAAGATCCGCTCGTCGAACCACATCGTCACTTGGCTACCGAGCTTTCGCAGCCTTCGGATGACGTAGAGGAGAGTGAGCCGAGTCGCGAAGACTTCGAAACCGAACAGACGGTTGAGCAGTTGCAGCCCGACGCAGCAGTTACACACGAATCCTCGTTGCCTTTCCCAGGCCATGGCGCCGCTCCCTCAAGCGCTCCAGAAGGACGCACGCTTGAGCATGAGACGTTAGATGAGGAAGAGATGGAGTTCCCGCCCGTGCCGGAAGACTTGGAGGCATTGAGCGAGGTGGCGGCGGATTCGGACCTCGACCTGGTCGAAGAGACTCTCGACGCCGGCTACGGTGAACGCTGGCTTCCAAAAATTGCCGACGTGGACGAGGATGAAGTGCTGGCCGCCGAAATGCGCGGCGAAACTTATCAGGTGTCGAACGAAAACGAAGATGAAAACGGCGCCGATGACGAAGAGGAAGAGAGCAACGGACGCGCCGAGTTGCGTGCTGCCGCGCCAACCATGGCGTATCAGCAACGCCAGAGCGAGCGCCCCGGCTATGATCGTCGGGGTCAGCGTGGCCGCCGCAGCGGTCGGCGCAATAACGTTCGCACTCGTCCGCACTCCAACCGATCGCAGCCGCTGATTACCGATCTGTTGAAGGAAGGCCAGGAAGTTCTGGTGCAGATTGCGAAGGAGCCAATCGCCAAGAAGGGCGCGCGCATCACCAGCCACATCGCGCTTCCCGGCCGGTTCCTGGTGTACATGCCGACGGTGAACCACGTTGGCGTGTCGCGCAAGATCAACTCCGAGGAAGAACGCCAGCGGCTGAAGCGCATCGTGACCAGCGAGCGCGAGAACGGCCTGGGCGGCTTCATCGTTCGCACCGCCGCCGCCAACATCAAGGAAGAGGACCTGCGCGCCGACATCCGCTTCCTGAAGCACCTGTGGTCTGAGATCAAGACGCGCACTGAAACCAGCAAGGCTCCGGCGCTGATTTACCACGATCTCAACCTGGTCGAGCGCGTGCTGCGCGACCAGGTGAACGCCGAGTTCTCGCAGATCTGGGTCGACACCGAAGACGAATACGAACGCGTCGTGCGCTTCGCCAACCGCTTCCAGCCATCGCTGGTACGGCGCATCAAGCTCTACACCAAAGAGACGCCGCTGTTTGAGCAGTTCGGCATCCAGGACGAAATCGATAAGTCGCTCAAGTCGAAAGTCTGGCTGAAGAGCGGTGGGTACATCGTTATCAACCAGACGGAAGCGCTGGTCGCGATCGACATTAATACCGGTAAGTACGTCGGCAAAACGCAGCGCCTGGAAGACACCATCGTCAAAACGAACGTCGACGCCATCAAGGAAATCGTGCGCCAAATCCGCCTGCGTGATCTGGGCGGCATCATCGTCATCGACTTCATCGATATGGATGAGCGCAAGAACCGTCAGAAGGTGATGGCCGCGCTGGAAGACGCTTTGCGGGCCGATCGCGCGCCGTCGAAGGTCCTTCAGTTCAACGATTTTGGACTGGTGGCTATCACGCGCAAGCGCGTCAAGCAGTCGCTCGAGCGCACGCTTGGCGAGTCGTGCCCGTACTGCACTGGCGCGGGTTTCGTGAAATCCGTTCCTACGATGTGCAACGAGATCTACGTCGAGATGCGCAAGATGATCAAGGAGCACGACCGCAAGGACGTGACGCTGCGCGTGAACCCCGAAGTCGCAAAGGCGCTGAAGGCCGATAACGGCAAGCTGATCGGCGAGATGGAGGAGTTGATTGGCAAGACGGTAATCGTGAAAGGCGATCCGCTGCTGCACCAGGAGAACTTCGACATCCACTAGGGTAGAGCGGGCCTGCACGGCCCGCGTCACTTTTGCATCGTCTTCATATCCCTCGCGAGTCTCGGCTTGCGAGGGACTTGCTTTTGATCTTTGTGATATTGTCGCCATGTCGGCATGCGTTTCGAATGGAACTCGACGAAGGCCGCGAGCAATGTGCGCAAGCATGGAGTTTCATTCGAAGAGGCCGTGAGCGTCTTTTATGATCCTCTGGCAGTAACGGGCTTGGACCCGGATCACTCTGAAGATGAGCAGCGATTCGTGACTTTTGGCATCTCTTCGAGTGGAGGGCTACTCGTCGTTTCCCATGCAGGTCGTGAACAAACAATTCGGATCATCAGCGCTCGTCGCGCGACGCGCAGTGAAAGACATATTTATGAAGAAGACTAACGGCCAACCCGATGAACTCCGCTCCGAATACAAACGTTACGACTTCGGGAAGCTTGAGCGCGGGAAGTATTATCAGCGTGTTAGGAAAAGCTCGAACGTCGTGGTTCTCGATCCCGAAGTAGCTGCGGTATTTCCCAATTCAGCCGCAGTCAATAAGGCATTGCACTCGCTGATTGAAGTCGGCTCACTGGCATCGCGCGTTCGCTCCGGCTCCAAACGGCGGTCCCGCCTTAACCCATAGAACCCCTGACTGCTTAGCGCTTTATTCTTTACACTCGTCTGCTTTCCCGCATAACATGCCTTGCGCCCTCTCTGGTCTGGCAAGCATTCGGGGGCGAATTACGTCTTTGATGAGGAGAGTATGAAGCCACAGAAAACCACACTGATGTTGCTGTTATGCGTACTGGCCGTGCAACTGTTCGCGCAATTTGCGGTCGCCCAGGAGCCGCCCTCGCCCGAGAAACAGGAAGCGATGGCCAAGCTGGAAAAGATGTCGGCGGAGCTGCAACTCACCCCACAGCAGAAAAAGCAGATGCTGCCCATCATGATGGAAGAGGCCAAGAAGATGAAGGCGCTCAAGGCCAACACGTCTCTCGGTCCGCTGCAGAAGGCGATGCAGATGAAGCAGGTTGGCACCGATATGGATGCCAAGGTGCAGCCGATCCTCAACCCGCAGCAATATCAGAAGTTCGAGCAGATACGCCAGCAGGAGCGGGAAGAGATGATTCAGAAGATGCGTAGCGGACAGTCGATGTAGAGGAGTGGGTCGCTGTCACCGGCGCTTACTGAATCATGAGCGATCCGCGATCCCTTCTACCTAAGAGCCGCTCCTCGGTCGCTTTCGCGACCTCAGGATGACTAGTTTCCAAGGGGAATGAGAGATGGACGGCCTGAAGGCCGTCCCCTTCAACGCCTCTTTTACCGCAGCGCGACTGACGTTCTTTCCTGCGCGTATTGGCTCACGAGATAACCGGCACCGAAGAACGCGGCGCTGAACAGCAGGTCTGACACAACCGTATTGCGGAAGAACGGCACACCGGCCGCCATGCACGTTACAAGGCCATTCCAAGTCGCGGGATACATTTCACGCGAAACCGTCCATACCGCGAAGTTGCTGACCAGGAAGAATGACACCGACGCGACCAGCGACGCGCCGACGACGCGCAGCACTGAGGTGTTTCGCGCCAGCAATCCGCCGAATAGCACGATCGCCGCGTACCAGAGCCAAGTCACCGTCTGATCCCACCCCAGTGGATAGGCATAGACAAACTTGTTCAGGTAGATGTCAGACACGATGAGCAACGCCAGTGGCGTGATCATCCGCCGCCAGGGCATGCGCGCGCCGAAGAACAGCAGGGCGGCCGCAACCGGCGTGAAGTGGAACGGCATCACTACGGCCCGGGCATGAACCAGAACCGCGAAAGCTACGAATAGATAAGCCAAAATTGTCATTGCGTGTCCCTGAAAGCAAGCATCGGAATCTTTGATTCTGTACGCTATCGCGTGTCGCGTCAAGGCCGATTGTCGTGTAGCTCAAAGTGGCTTGCGGCAGAGGAAATTCAGGCTGCTTGAAGAGAAGGGTCACAACCGAGACGCAGGGAACACGGAGAAAGATCTAGCCCATGTTCTCGGTGTCCCCCGTGCCTCTGTGGTGAAAGGCTTTTGCCTCCACAGGCGAAGAAGTTGGCTTGGGAGCTATTTTTCCCCTCCCAGGTCACGCGGCCGATCGGAGTTTGATCCTTGCGCCTCAACCTGCAAATCCGGGCTGAGCAGCACGAACCCGCCGAGCGCGGTCCGTCCGGGATAGGCATACCGCAGATCTTGAAAGTTCACCAGATAGCCCTTGGGATCGCCGGCCAGGTTTTGCGTCTCGACGAAAGGAAACACCGCCCAATCGAGATACACATGTCCGAAATATGAGGCCTTCGCCGCCTGGGTGACGGCTGTCTCTTCTGGTTTGTAGAAGGTGCGGGCTTCGCCGTGAGGATCGACTTCAGGCTTGCTGGAATCAACTGGCAGAGTTTGGAAGAAGTCTCTGGTCTCGACCACGCCATGCCAGCGATACGGATTGATGACGTAGGGATAAGCTGCGATCCGTGTAGCCGTCACGCCGTTGTACGTAACGGCGCTCATCGCGCTGAGTGCGCGGCGATGCTGGAAATCACGATATCCCCAGAGAGCCACCACCAGCATCAAGGCAACGGTCGCGCCTACTCGGCCGCCCGGGCCCTTGTCGCGCGCACCTATTTCGCGGTTAATGAGTCGAAACAGTGACGGCAATGCGAGGCCGAGCAACAGCACGACCGACATCACCGGTTCGACGATGAACATGATGTCCCACGAATACCAGCGATAGTTGAAGGGCTCGAACAGGCGGATGCCGTACGCCGTGGTGTAGTCGAGCAGCAGATGGCTTAGCGCAGCGAGCAGCGCCAGCCCATAGAGCAGGTTCCAGCGAACCGGCGGATATCCCGGCCGCGGCTTGCGGTGCCTCAGCCACAAACGATGCAGCACGTACACGCCGAGCAGAGTGGCAGCGGCCATGAAGGGGACGCCGACGAAGGAATGCGTAATGCCGCGATGATGCTGCAGCGCGGCGGTCGGGCTTTTGAGGTCCCAGAGCACGTCGATATCGGCAGCCTCAGCCGCGAACAGCATTGTCAGCGTGGCATAGGCCGTCTTGCGATTGAAGCCGGCGCGCCCGAAGCAGGCGCCGGTAAGCATGTGAGTCAGGGGATCCAAGAAATCAGTCCGTCACTGTATGTGCTCGGTTTTGCCCGTCAGCAGATCGATCGCGTGTGGCAAGACGTCGGCAACGGCAGCCAGGGACTCGATAGCGCCGCTGGGGCTGCCCGGCAAATTGAGGATTAGCGACCCTTCATACACACCGCACAAGCCACGGCTCAGGATGGCGGTGGGCGTCGCTTTGAGTCCCTCCGCGCGCATCTTCTCTGCGATGCCGTCAATCAGTTTCGAGCACACCGCGCGCGTGGCCTCAGGCGTGACATCCTTTTCGGAGATGCCGGTCCCGCCGGTGGTCACAACCAACTGGGCCATAAAACACAGAGCCTTCAAGGACTCTTCGATCAGGTCCTGCACGTCGGAGACGATGCCGGTCGAGACGACCTCGAATCCTCGCACTCGTAACTCTTCGGCGACGGCAGGACCAGAGCGGTCTTCGCGCGTGCCCTCCGTAACCGAATCGCTAACCGTCAATACCGCAGCGGTAATCATTGCACCCTCCTCGAATTAAGGCTTTTTGCGCCGGTAATCGCCGCTCTTGCCGCCCGACTTGCGCTCCAGCACGACTTCGCGAATCTCGATCCCTTTGTCCAGCGCCTTGCACATGTCATACACTGTCAGAGCTGCTACGGAAGCCGCAACCAGTGCCTCCATCTCGACTCCGGTAACCGACGTGGTTCGCGCAAGCGAGCGAATCTTTATCCCACGTTGTGTGACCTCACAAGCGATGTCGATTTTGCTGAGTGGAATCGGGTGGCACATGGGAATCAACTCGGAGGTGCGTTTGGCAGCCTGGATTCCGGCTATCCGCGCCACTTCCAGCGGATCGCCCTTGGGATTCTGCGGCAGCGCGCGCAGAACATCCTTGCTCATCGCGACAAACGCCCGCGCTTCGGCCTCCCGCAATGTGGGACTCTTGGCAGAGACATCCACCATGGACGCGCGACCGGCGGCATCGTAATGCGACAGCTTCTTCGGCGCTTTGTCTTTCTTGGCCATTTAGAACGACAGAACTGTAATGTTCTCTCCCGACCGGAAGTGTTCCTTGTCGGGAGGTACTACAATGTAGCAGTTCGCCTGAGCGAGCGCCATCAGATCGCCTGAGCCTTGCCACTTTATTAGTTCCACCTCCGGCTGCTCATGAGTGCCATCGAGCCGAGCAGGCAGAAATCGCGTCAGCCCCGGTTTCACGTTGAATTTTTTCTTCAACCGTGCCCGTGCAAACGGAGGCACTTGTTGCCGCGCTCCTGCGAGCGCATCCAGCAGCGGCCTGACGAAAAGCTGAAACGTCACCATGGTCGAAGCCGGATTGCCAGGAAGACCGAAGAACGGAGTTGCCTTAATCGCGCCTCGCAGCTCTCCGAAAACCAGCGGCTTGCCCGGCTGGATCAGTACGCCGGTAAAAAAGAACTGCGCTCCCAGCTTGGCCAGAGCCTGTTCCACCAGATCGTACTTGCCCATCGACACGCCACCGCTTAGGAGCAGCAGGTCGCACTCCGCTCCTTTACGAATCAGCACCTCCAACTCGGCAGCATCATCGCACGACACCGGCAGTATCTGCGGCTCTCCTCCAGCCTCGTGAACTTGCGCGGCCAACGAGTAGCTGTTCGAGTTGCGAATTTCGTTGGGACCGGGAGCAAAGTTGATGTCGACCAGTTCGTCCCCTGTCGCGAGCACCGCGACTCTCGGGCGACGGTGAACCGCGACCTCGGCTCGTCCGACTGCGGCGGCGATTGCAACCGTTACATGGTTGACGCGCGTGCCACGTGTCACCATGACATCGCCCTGCCGTGCCTCGGAACCAGCCGCGACGACGTTTTCGCCGGCAGTGACGGTCCGCTTTACGATTACGCCGTCGCCATCCTTATCCGTATACTCCACCATGACTACGGCATCCGCGCCGCTTGGAACGGGCGCTCCGGTCATGATCTCAACCGCATCACCCGGCTTCACTGTGACGGAACTTTGCTCGACGCTCGCTCCAGCTTTCAATTCGCCAACGCAGCGCACTTTCGCCGGCACACTGGCCACGTCTTCGGCACGCACGGCATAGCCATCGCGCGTGGCTCGTGGAAACGGGGGAAAGTCGCGATCAGCAATCAGATCTTCGGCCAGCGCCAGCCGAAGGCCATCGAGCAGGGAAACGAGTTCCGGCTCAGTGGGAGAAAGGCCGAGAAGCATATTGCTGGACAGCAGCCAGTGCTTCGGTGAATGTGATGACCTGCATGCGTGGATAGTCCGGCATTCAGTCTATCGCAGCGCTGTGCCGCATTGGCTCAACACCAAAAAACTTTCACCACGAAGGCACGGAGAATCTTAGATTTCAAATTCATCGGCACGAGGTAAGACTTCTTCGCTGGCGTGGGTCATCGAACCGGAAATCTAGAAATCCTGGTTCCTCCGTGCTCTCCGTGCCTCCGTGGTGAGACGTAGTTTTTCGTCCTGCTAACGCTTATGTGATTGCGCGCAGGACTGGTATGCTGATTTCAGGGCCAGGGGTGCTGTTCCATGAAGCAGTTTTACATCCGGGATTGCAGTCAGCAGGAAAACCAAACCATTACGTCGTGCTTCGTCGTCGCCTCGAAGCAGGTGAAGGCCAAGAAGAATGGCGAGGTGTACCTCTCGCTGGTGCTCGCGGACCGCAGCGGGCAACTGCAAGCCAACATGTGGGACAACGTCTCTGACGCGCTGGATACCTTCGGGCAGGATGACTTCGTCAAAGCCAAGGGCGTCATCCACAAGTACAACGGCCGCTGGCAGATGACGGTGCACAAGCTGCGCAAGCTGGACGACGCGGAGATCGATTATTCCGACTACATTCCCAAGACTACGAAGAACATCGACGAGCTGTGGGCGAAGCTGGGCGAGTTTGTAGAGAGTTTCGAAAACCCCTGGCTCAAGCAACTGGTGCAAGCTTTCATGAGCGACGAAGCGTTAGTGACCGCCTACAAGTGCGCGCCGGCGGCCAAGACGCTGCACCATGCCTTCGTCGGCGGATTGCTCGATCACGTGGTGTCGCTGTTTACGGTATGCGACCTGGCGTCGCGCAACTACCCCGACGTGAATCGCGACCTGCTGCTGACCGGAGCCTTCCTGCACGACGTAGGCAAGGTTCAGGAGCTCACTTATCAGCGGTCGATTGCCTATACCACCAAGGGACAACTGCTGGGGCACATGATCATCGAGCTTGAGATGCTGCACGAGAAGCTGGCACACATCCCCGGCTTTCCCGACGAGCTGAAGATCCTGATCGAGCACCTTATCATCAGCCACCACGGTCAATACGAGTTTGGCTCGCCCAAGCTGCCGATGTTTCCGGAAGCGCTCATGCTGCACTATCTCGACGACCTTGATTCGAAGATGGAGGCGATGCGGGCGCAGTTCGCGCGCGAAGCCGAGCTTCCTGGCGCGTGGACCAGCTATAACCCATCACTCGGTCGGCCGCTGCTAAACAGCAGGAGGTTTCTGGAGCCGAAGCCGCAGGCGCACGAAAACGCGCCGGAGGCGCAGTCGCAGGCGGTGGCTGCAGGGGCGGGGTCGGAGTCAGGCGAGACGTTCGCCTCCGTTGACAGTTCTAACGGGACGGATTCGCAATCCGCTGCGGTGGTTCAGATGGAATTGACGGCAACAGAGGTAGCGGATTCTGATGCAACGGCTTCTCCGCTTGAAGCATTGCAGCAGAAGTTTGCTTCGCACAAGGTAACGGCGCTGGAACGCAAGGGGAGTTAGCCGAACAATTCCAGCCCAGCGCGGGAGCGCTGGGAAAGCGTCGTCATTTACGAATCTTCAGCCCCTTCAGGGGCGGCATAGGTTCGCGGCTCAATGCCTGCAGCCCTCATCATCGCGCGAAGTTCGTCGTCGAACGAGTGCCGTGCGTGATGCTCTGCTTGATGCGCGACATACCGGACAACTCCTCCAGCCTGTGATGGACTAACGCTGAAGGCAGCATATCCCTCCTGCCAGCTGAACAGTCGCACCGACTCGCGCAGCCAGCGACTGGAATTGCATTTCACCGCACGAACCGCAGCGGACAACGCGATATCCGGCGGCAATTCCAAAAATAGATGCGCGTGGTTTTGGGTGCCCCCCACCGCGAGCGCTCGCAACCGATGATTCCGGGCGATACCGGCCATATAAGCCCACGTGGTGTCGAGAGAGCCTCGGGGAATGAGATTCCGGCGCTCCTTGGTGCTAAAGACGATGTGAAAAAGCGACCGGCACAGACTGTGAGACATGATCTGAGCCTAGCGGCCGAGTGTTCGACAGTTCTGTGATTCAGCGCACCGGTGGTTGTGCCGCCCCTACCGGGGCCCACAGTCTTATAGGGGTGTTCGTTTCCCAGCGCTTCCGCGCTGGGCTCGAATTGTGTCGGGTTCCGCGGCGGGTCGAGCACTTCGCCCTGTCCGGAGCAATTAACGACGCTTGCCGTGCACGCGGTAATCTTTGCCTTTGATTTCGACCTTCTTGCACATTTCATGAAGTCTTGACCACATGCGTTGACCTATTCTGTCGCCGAGCGTCTCGGCTCTTGCCGCACGAACCGGATCGTCATCGGGGAGCTTATCTTGCTCTGCGGCATCGACGTAGTTAGTCGTAATAATCGTGGTTTTGTTGTTGTTGTAGCGACTGTTTAAGAGGTAATTAACCGTGTCGAAAACCCACTCGGTGCTCCGGGCAGCTCCAAGTTCGTCGAGCACCAACAGTTCGACATCAAAAACCGGTCGCAAAATTTCCATTTCCGTCGCCCGCACCGAGGTATTGTAGGAGTTCTGAATCGACTTCAGCAGCTCACGGTAATCGCAAAAAAGACAGCCGACTCCCTTTTCCTCTATTAAGGCTTTAATAATCGCGACCGCGAGGTGTGTCTTCCCAACACCTACCGTTCCCACTAACAGGAGCCCCTTTTTGTCGATCGGATACTTCTCGACAAAATCCGCAGCCCACCTTTTGGCCTGGCCGATGCTGTTCCCCTCTTGGTGATCGCAATCAAAGTTGCCAAACTCGCAGTGCTGGTAGCGCTCGGGAATATGCGCCGTGGCCAGCAGGCGCTCGCCGCGGTCGCGCACACGACACTGGCAGCGCACCACCTCGCGCTCATTGTCGCCCTGCCGGATCTGCCACCCCGTGCCGTGGCAGACGGGGCACGACTCTTCCGCTGTTGTCATCGACCCAATTCTCTCATCAGTGCTTGCCCAGGATAACCAGAGCCACGCCGAGGCATACCAGTGCGATTCCGGCCCAGCGCGAGCGGTTCAAGCGCTCACCGAGGAAGAAGGTTCCGCCCAGGCCTCCCACAACATAGCTTAGCGCGGTTACTGGGACGACGAAGCTGACGTTTTCCACCGACAGGACACCCAGCAGCGCGAAAAAGCCAATCGCCATCAGGAAAATACCGATCCATAGCCACTTAATTCGCATCACGCGAGCGGCCACCCGTAAGAGCGCGCGAGGCCGAAAGTCGTGAACCTCGCCGACTAGTTTCATGGCGCGACCGATGCATAACTCGCCCGCCGTGCCGGAGACCACAATGAGGAAAAAACCAATAAAACGGAGCACGGTCAGGGTGTCTCCGTGGTGTTGGGATGAGTGCGTCCGACGACGACTACGCCCAGGCAGATGACGCCAATGCCGAGCCAGCGCAGGGGAGAGACGCTTTCATGCAGCATGACGATTCCCAGGATGGCGACTACTACGTACGCGACCGACGAAGCCGGCTGCACATAGCTGTAATCGGCCCATGACAGCGCCAGGGAATAGGCGGCGAAGAAAGCAAGCTGGCCCGCGATTCCCATCCAAATGGTGGGAGAGCTTAGAATCTGCCCCAGAAGGTGCAGCAAATCGGAAAGAGAAGACACGGAGATGGCGCCGATCTGCTTCATACCCTTGGCGAGCAGAGCGTTTCCTAATGGGCCCGCCAGGACCATGATCAGGATCATCATTCGAGTTTTCAGGCGAAGTTGCTTCTCGCGGACGTGAGCTTCCATGAAGGACCTCTTTCATCCTAAATGACAGAGTGCGAAAAAACTCCGAGTTGAGGAGATTCGCGTCAGGGCGCGACTTCCAGTCGTGCCGAACACATAATTTTTTTTCGACCGTGAGCCGATTTTTAGTCGGCGGCAGGGGCTCATTAGACGGCGAGATCACTCCCTGGGGGGAATAAAGTCCCCGCGGGGTGATAAAGGACATTGGGACGGGGTTTCCCGGCACGACCAAGGTCGTGCCCTGACGCCCACTCCTCTCCCGTCAACGCTGACGAGCTTCCCCTGTTGCCGACTTGGGTTACGCCCTCATAGAGGCCTACAATCGCAGGTGTTCTCGGTTCTAAACTTCTAGTATCCGGAGGTGTCCGGTGGATCTGTTTGTAATCGTCCCGATCGTCATCGTCATTCTGTACTTGCTGAACTCGATCAAGATACTGGCCGAGTATGAACGAGGCGTGATCTTCCGCTTGGGACGTTTGCTGGGAACGGCGAAGGGTCCGGGCGTGATTCTGGTTTTTGTGCCGATCGATCGCATCGTCAGGGTGTCGCTGCGGCAAGAGGCACTGGAGGTCCCACCGCAGGACATCATCACGCGCGACAACGTCACGCTGAAGGTGAACGCAGTGATTTTTCTGCGGGTGATTGATCCGAACAAGGCTGTGGTCGCGGTCACGAATTACATGTATCAGACCTCGCAGTTCGCGCAGACTACTTTGCGATCGGTGCTGGGTGAGGTGGACCTGGACGAACTGCTGGCGCACCGGGAAAAGATCAATCTGCGGCTGCAATCGATTCTCGATCAGCACACCGACCCTTGGGGCGTGAAGGTGACCAACGTCGAAGTCAAGCAGGTCGATTTGCCGGAAACCATGACGCGCGCCATGGCCAAGCAGGCGGAGGCGGAACGCGAGAAGCGATCGAAGATCATCCACGCGGAAGGCGAGTTCGCCGCAGCACAGCGGCTGACGGAAGCGGCGCACTTGCTCGCCGCCGAGCCGACCAGCATTCAGTTGCGCTACTTGCAGACTTTGACCGAAATTGGCGTGGAAAAGAATACGACTATCATCTTCCCGGTACCGGTCGATCTACTTGCGGGCTTGAACAGGCTGGTGCAAATCGACACCGCAAAGGCACAGAGCAGTCCGGCAGTTCGAAGCGAATAGGAGGGCAGCAAAGGCATGGCGGAAGAAGATACCGAGATAACTCTGGGAATCGGCAAATTGCTGGGACTCTTCTTCATGCTGGCCCTGACGTGCGGCATTTTTTTTGCCGTGGGATATTCGCTGGGAAAAACTGCGGAGCGGGAGCAGGCGTTGAAGAATCAGCCTGCGCAAACGCTGCCCGCTGATCCTGATATTGCGAGCTCTAAGCCATCTGGGACTCCTGGATCGGAGAGCAAGGCCTCGCCCGCGATGGATAACCCCGCAGACACCAAAGAGAATGCGCCCGACTTGACCTTCTACAAAGCGGTGAAGCAGAATCCTGGCGACGAGACCAAGCCGGCGGAGGAGCTTAAAGTCTCAGGAGCCACCAACCCCGCGGCCGCCAAAACCGCGGCTACAAAGCCGCATGAAATGCCGCCAGTGAACCCGGTTCCGTCAAAAGGCAGCGGTGTAGAGAGGGCTGATGCGTCGCCGAGTACTGCAGCGTTGACGCCCCAAGCGAACCCGTCCGGAACCTTCCTGGTGCAGATTGCTGCCGTCACGCATGAAGAGGACGCAGCCGCCCTGGCGGGAGCTTTGCGCAAGAAGAGCTACGCCGCGGCGGTGGTCAACAGTCCCAACGGTAAAGACAAACTCTTTCATGTAGTGCTGGGGCCCTATGCCAGTCTCCAGGACGCGGAGGCGATGAAGGCGAAGCTGCAGGGCGAGGGCTACAGCCCGATTGTGAAGCGGTGAGAACCGGCTCTTAGCTCTTGGCTTTTAGCTTTTGGCTCTTCGCAGTTGGCTCGGGTAGTGCGGCGCTTTAGCGCCGCGTCATGAGTCGATCCCTATTGGAGTTTGCATCCCGCTGCTCCGAGGCTGTTACGAAACCCCTGTCGTCCGCTGAAGCGGACTCTCGATTTCCCACTTGCGCCTACCCAGCCCGCCGCGGCGGGCTGGGCTAAGATCTGCCGTCCCTGCGGGACGGACGCATAATTTGTCCCACCATCGTTGCCCCATTGTGAGTTTCGTAACAGCCTCCTCCGCAGCGGGATGCAAACCCCGACTCGGGGAATGGCGTTCTCCGCGGGCCTGAAGGCCCGCACTACCCGGACACGGCGCCAAGTGCCAAGTGCCTACCGCCGCTTTCCTCAGTACGCCATCAAGAAATACGTTCCGTAGTGGTTCCCGCTTCGAAACAAAACACGGGCCCGATAGACCACGGGAACGTCATTGGTGTTGCAAAACTCAAAGTCGATTACGTCCCCAGCCTGCAACACCGCGTCGATATCGAACGCCGCTCCTGCCGCACTCACGTTCGTACAGGTGCCATCAATCGAAGTGCGCTCCCCACATACATAGGTAATGCGCACCGGTACGCACACATTAAGCCGATTCTCGGAGCGTCGCTCCAGAGTTTGAAAAGACGATAGCGAAATGGTTTCGGCTTGCGAGGCCTGAAGGCTCATGATGTCTTCATCGGCACAATCGCGCGGACACATCAGCCCAGGGTCCAGGCAAGCTGCAAGGCGGCTCTCCGCTTACCGATGCCCGGGCCAAGAAAGAGGCTGCCCGTTCAGGCAGCCTCGAAGTTTCTGCAAACAAAACGTTTGTGCTCAGAAGTCAGTTGGAGGGGGTGCAACTGCTGAACTTCAGCTTCCCGATACGGGTACTCCAGGCAAACGAAGCATCCGACTGGTAGTACTGGCCGGTCGTCACAAAGGTGCAGCCGTCGTTCGAAAGGGCGATGTCGTAATAAGAGCCCCATTGGTTCCCGGTGTCGAGCTGTGAACCACCACCCGGCACAAGAATGGTCTCAGCTCCCATCGTGCCGAGGGAATCTCCGGGGCCACGTCCGGTGAAAGCGATGGTCGGGGCCACAGTCGCGCCGGAAACGGTGTAAGACATGGCGATATTGCCAGTCTTGTCGCGCGACATCGAGCTCATGAAGCGATTGTTGCTATCAGGAGCATAGGTGCCCTGCTGGAAGGTGGTCGGTGTGTTCGTCCTTATAGGCGAACGGAACTCGTACCAGCGAACCGCGGAGCTACTTCCGTTGAACACGGTGTGGCTCACCAGCCACTCCTGCTTACGGTTGTCATGGAGCAGGTCCTTCGCCGGTGTAGGAGCGGGCAGGATGCGGTATGCCAATCTGTACATCAGGCGGTCACCAGTGTTGTTAAGTACACCGATCGGCTGTGTCGCCGTGCAAACGCCATTCGTGAGGTCCTGACAAGCAACCTGGTACTGAGTGACCGGAATAGGGCAAGCACCGTTAACGCAGCCGAACGTCGAGTTGGTTGGGGTCACGGTATCGAAGTGGAAGGGATAGTAGTAGACGTGGGAGTCGATACCGTTCTGACCGTTGTCGACGCTGCCCATGAAAATGGGATCGAGCCCATTCGGAAGAGTGCTTGCATCATCGATGTCGGCCGGCAACAAGCTGTCGTCGAACAATGTGCCATTTGAGTTGTCGAGGAAGCACACTCCGTTGGGGTAGTAACGGCCCGCCAACATCTTCGCGCGGTCATATGCGCAAGGCATTACGCCGTTGTAGGACTGCAGGTGGTAGAACGAGTTGTGCGAAACGTAGTAGCCGTTGGCCCAGATCCCAACCTTCGGATAGTCCGGAAAATCGTTCATATTGTCATAGGTAGGGAACTCGTAGGTTTTGTACGCACCCGTCGCGTCATTGGTTAGCGACACGGCAAAACAATCGTAGTACGGAGCGGTCAAAACTGGTTGATACATCACCCAGACGTGGGCGATCTTGTCCCACTGCGCGATGATGTCACCGCTGTTGCTTTTGCCGCAGTCCGGCAGTCCCGAGAACAGGACACTTCCGTCCACGTAAGGCTGGCCACCGAAAAGGATATTGTTTCCGTTCAGGTCAAACACGGCAAGCTGAACGTTTACCCACTGAACGATCTGAGTATCACCGATTGCAAGATTGGCGTCGCTGGGAGCATCCGCCACACTATAGCCAAAGAAGCCAAGACCGATGCCGAGCCAGTCCAGTTCATCGACCGGAATCGAAGCCGGAGCATTCTCCGTCTGAGCGGCCGTATCTTTGAAATTCGGGTATATATGCGTGGAATTCAGCGCCAAATTTTGCTTCGGATAGCGAACTGGCGCTGCGACGTGATATCCAAAATGCAATTCCGTCGGCCGATTCTTCACCATATCGCGCAGCGGCGGCGTAATGGCAAGAGTTCCAACGCTAACCTGGGGGTTTCTCAGCACGTTGTCATTTTGGGCCGACATGCTGATCCCACATATCAGACAAGGGATGACAATGAGCAGCGAGATTAAGATTTTTCTCATAATGTCTATCCTCAGTCTGGCAATTCTCGTACGCAACTAAATTCTCAAGCGCCGAGGTTACGATAGTAATCGAATTCATCAGTGTTTCATTCGAACCAACTTCGCACCGCTGGGTTCAGTATTAATCTCTAGATCACAACAACGATTGAGCGGAAAGGAACGATCTCGGAAGAGTGCTCTGGGTAGCTCGTGACGCTCGGCTTGACAGAAATGAATAGGGCTTAGCGGATCATTCAGCTGCTGGGTTGCGCGGGCGGATCGCCTCGCTAAAACTCTGAAATAAAAAGAGGCTGCCTATTCAGGCAGCCTCAGAGTTTTACAACTCAGTTAAGTCTTTCGACTTATCCTGTCGCACTAGTTCGAGGGCGTGCAGTTCGCGAACTTGAGCTTGGCCACACGGGTGCTCCAGTTGAACGAAGCGGACGAGGCGTAGTACTCACCATCGGTCACGAAGGTGCAGCCGTCGGTTGAGAGGCCCATGTTGTAGTAGTCACCCCAGCGACTCGAGGTGTCGGTCTGCGAACCGGTGCCGTAGTTCAGCACCGTCTCGGTACCCATCGTGCCCAGCGGATCGCCAACGGCACGACCGGTGAAAGCGACGTTCGGGTAAACCGCCGAGCTGGAGACGGTGTAAGACATGGCGATGTTGCCCATCTTGTCACGCGCCAGCGAGCTCATGAAGCGGTTGGTGGTGTCAGGGTTATAGGTGCCCTGCTGATAGGCGGTCGGAGTCGTGGTGGTGATCGGAGAACGGAACTCGTACCACCGCACAGCCGTAGCGCCATTGCCGCCTACAACTGCGTGGCTGACTAGCCAGTCCTGGGTGCGGTTATCTTTGATCGTCTTCTGCGGCGTCGGGGAAGGCAGGATACGATACGCGAAGCGATACATCAAACGATCGCCAAGCGTGTCGATCACGTTGCCGCTACCCGGTTCTGCCACTGCATTGGGCTGGATCTGGTACTGGGTAACCGGGATCTTGCAGGCGCCGTTGACGCAGCTGAAGGTCGAGGTCGACGGATTCGACGGAACGAAGTGGAACGGATAGTAGTAGACGTTCGAGTCGATGCCGTTGGTGCCGTTGTCGATGCTGCCGACATAGATCGGATCGATCCCGTTCGGCGGCGCGTTGGCATCGTCCACGTCAGCCGGAAGCATGCTGTCGTCAAACAGCGTGCCGTTAGAGCTGTCAAGGAAGCAGACGCCCAGAGCGCTCGGATCGCCGGCCAGCATCTTTACGCGGTCGTAAGCGCAAGGCATCGCACCGGCGTAAGACTGCAGGTTCGGGAAATCGTTATGCGAGACGTAGTAGCCGTTAGGCCAGATACCGACTTTCGGATAATCCGGGAAGTCCACGCTGTTGTTGTAGGTCGGGAACTCGTAGGTGTAGTACGCGCCGGTCGCGTCGTTGGTCTGCGAGATGGCGAAGCAATCATAGTACGGCGAGCTGAAGCGGGGCTGCATCATCACCCACCGATGGGCGATCTTGTCCCACTGGGCAATAATGTCGCCGCTGTTGCTGGAGCCGCAGTGCGGCAGCCCGGAGAACAGAACGCTGCCGAGAACCGAGTGCTGGCCGTTGAACAGGATGTTGTTGCCGTTCAGATCGAATACGGCGAACGAAACGTTGACCCACTGCACGATCTGGGTGTCGCCGATCGACAGGTTGCCGTCGGTCGGGGCGTCTGGAACGCTGTAGCCATAGAAGCCGATACCTACACCGAGCCAATCGAGCTCGTCGACGGGGATGGTATCAGCAGGAAGATTTTCTGTCTGGGAGGCAGCGTCTTTGAAGCCGTTGTTCTTAATCAGTTTGAGCAGGGCCGGCTTGGTCTTCTGAACCGGCGAAGCCTGATGGAATCCGAACTGCAGTTCGGTTGGCTGGTTCTTAACCATGTCGCGCAACGGCGGGGTCATGGCAAAAGCCGCATGGCTGACTTGGGGGTTTCTTAGCACGTTGGGATAGTCCTGAGCCGACATGCCAATAACGCAGGTCAGACAGACGATCCCCACGAGCAACGAGATTGAAATTTTCCTCATTGTCCTCTCCTCGGGTCCTTTCAATGCTTGAACGCAACTGGTTTGTATGTGCAAAACGCAAATGGTAGTACTAGAGACTCAGCAGGGTTCCATATGTATCACCTTGTCTAGGCTCGGGTCAACTATCGAGTTCGTAGATGGAGAATTTATTTGGGAAAAGGGAGACGACCAAAAATGTGCCGCGGTCATTTATAAGTACCTTTCTACCGAGGAAAATGACTTGGAATGGATACCGTGATTTTCCTGTCGATAAAACAGGCCTGCCGCTGTTTGATCTGGCCTGCCTGTTTATGACTGGGTAACTGGGCGCCGGGTCTTTTGGAGTACTCAATCCCACATGCCAACTCCCGCTTCGGGAATGCGTCTCCGGCCCGGGTTTCACCCCCAAAGGTGCCTCTATGAGCGTGCTAAACTCGGTTCGGTCTGCATACTGCAGTCGTTTATTTCTACTAATAAAGTCGGGCCAGGAGACTCTATTGCCCATTCGCCGCAGTACCCCATTTTTTTCAGGCATCCGAGCCTTACTCTTTATTTCTTTTTCAGCTTTGCTAGCCTCTGCCGGCTTGCTTTCGGCTCAGAACCAACAAAATGTTGAAGTTCGCAACGCTGGCGGTGGAAACAAGGAAGAACTCGTGCGCAATGCCGCCGGGCAGGTGGTGGAGACCCGCACCGTCGACGCCGACGGCAAAGTCCGCTCCCGTAATAGCGTCGAATACATACCCGGGCACTATGCTCCGGATACCACCACTACCTCGTACTACGCAGACGGCAAATCGGTAGAGAACTTCGCGAAGGTCACTTACGATCCCAGCGCCAACTTCCTGAGCGAAACGGTGCGGCAGTATCTGCAATCGGGCAAGCAGATCAGCGGACACAAGATTCTTCACGACCCGGTAACAGGAGAGTTTCGCTGCTGGAAGTGGAATCCGGACGCGCAGAAAGACGAGCGCATCGTGTGCCCGTCGGGTGAAGAGAGCGGGGAAAAGCCACCCCCGCTGAAGCGGCTCACGCAGGACGAGGCGGTAAAGCTGCTCGAGTCGGCGCGCACCGCAGCCGCTGCCGAGCAGAAACAGCAGCGCATGACGCCGAAAAATCTGACAACGCCGCAGGTGAAACCGAACCCGACGCAGTATTCGGTGGTGCTGCCTGCGGACTTGGTTGGCGGCAAGCAAGTGTCCGGCAGCATCGTGGATGACACGCATTACATTCGTCTGCGCCCCGAGCTCATCATCGAGAACATCACGCTGCCGCTGGATCCGGGCGGCAATGCCGCGAAACTTAGCGGGTGGCGTATTGAAGTTGCCGGTTCGCAAGCCGCAGCCCGCCGAACAATCCTTTCACCTTTACGGTTCCCAAGGGAGCATCGAGCATCGACGCTCAAGATTTATCCTGAAGGGCAACCTTCACTGGCATTGTGACCAAGTCAATACCGGTACCCAAGATCACCGCCGCCGAGCAGTAAGCCGAAGTCGGGCTACGTAGTTCAGCCGGTTTGTGTTGCTGGCGACGTGTGTCCCATTGCCGGCGTCTTCGACGGCAACGCGACCAGTGCATTGGCTGCGTTCGACAGCACGCCCGCGAAGATCGTAGCCGAAACCACCGATATGGCATTCGTCAGCGTTCCCGACGACGCTGTGTACGTCAAGCAATTGCTGTTCAACGAAGGCAATGAACTTTTGGCGTTTCCAGTTGTGGTGGTGCAAATGGAAATCGTTTCCGACGGCCTGACGCTCGACGACTTTCAACGGGAGGTCAAAAAGGATGAGCACAAGCTGATTTTCGCGGGGGTGGTTGGCGTACAGACTCTGCCGGAAGACGACTGGACGCCGGGAATGTTTCCCAAGACCAATCTGGAGTGGGCGCGCCGCTTCGTTCCCGGCTTCAATGTTCCGCAAGAGAGCCATGCTCAGCGCGAAGAGCGCGAGATGATGGAGAAACTGGAGCGGCAGTCGAAAGGCGAGAAAGCTCCCGCGAAAGAGAAAGAGGAGAAGCTGGGATACATTGTCTTTTTCTTGAAGAACAATACGCCGGATGTGGGCACGTGGCGCGAGTCGAAGGGGGAAACTTTCGTACTGCCGCTAAATCCGGAATCGTTTTCGCAGGGCGACTATCGCTACAAGTTCGTGATTGACGCCGTCAAAGACGGCACCTCTAGGATGGACGCCGCCCTCATTCCTTTTGTAGCTCCAGTGCAGGGGCAAAGATTCACATTGCCGGCCAACTCTGTTACGCGATGAAAGCCAGGACAGCAAAGCTGCTTTCCAGGAACTCTGCGAATTTTCTGACCGACTCCAGGCGGGCTTGGGATTTCATGGTGGAAGCCCCCGCATTTATGCGGGGAGACAAATTCAATAAAAGTGGAGGGCTTTAGCCCCGGGTTCTGCCTACCTCCGCCGACAAGGCCCAGCGCTAAAGCGCATTTCTTGAGAGATTTCCGTTTCCCACGCATAAATGCGTGGGCTCCCACCAGCGCCGGACGCAGGTTCGCCGCATGCGCACTCTTGCTGGCGTTATTTGCGCTGGCGATTCCTGGCTTCGGCCAGTCCGCGGCATCGCGCGGCAGTATCAGCGGCACGGTAACCGATCCGCACGGCGACGTCATTCCGGGGGCGAAGGTCACCATTCGCAATGCCGATCTCGCCTCCGAGCGTGTGGTCATCAGCAACGATGAAGGACACTTCATTACCACGCTCCTGGCTTCGGGTCCGTACCTGATACAAGTTGCCGCGCCGGGCTTCACGCTGAAGAAACCGATTCGCGTCACGCTGGGCGTCGGAAGCAGCGTGCAAGTAAACATCACGATGTCTCTGCCTGCGACTTCGCAAAGCGTGACGGTTACCGGACGCGCTCCTACTGTTGAAGGCAACACTACGCAGCCGGTCGCGAACCGCACCGAGCCGGAGGTGACCAACGCGCTCGCAGGGCTCACTGTGACCTACCTGCCGAATCGCGATCGCGACTTCAGCCAGTTCGCGCAATTGGCTGCCGGAGTTGAGCCAGCGCCAAACTATTCTGGTGTTGTTATCTCCGGGCAGCGCCCGGACGCAACGGCTGCGGCGATCGACGGTATCTCTTTTCAAGACCCGCTGCAAGGCGGACAAAGAGGCACCCGCGACACTTCGTTCTTCTTTCCGCAGACGGTGGTGCGCGAGTTTCAGATCGTACGCGCCGGGGCGACGGCGGAAGTCGGCGACACCAACGCGGGCTTCATCAACGTTGTCACCAAAGAAGGCAGCAATAAGCTGCATGGCGAGGCCTTCTACATAGGACGGCCGTCACCGCTGAGTTCGGCGGATGCTTTCGGGCACTCGCTCGACAACGCACAAAACGAGTTTGGCGGCTCCATTGGCGGCCCGATTAAGAAGAACAAGATCTTCTACTACGTCGGTGCCGAGCAGGATTATCTCAACATCCCCTATTGGACCGAGTTTGCGCCGCAGTCTCCCAGCACGTTCATTCCGACTACGCTCACCGCTTTGCAAAAGCAGACGGTCGGGCACAGCGATCCGACAGCGGTCTTCGAGCGCACCGACTTCGTGCTGAACAACAACAACACGCTCAACCTGCAATTCAATTACAACCGCCTGAATGCCAGTGGACTGGATGACGGTTCGACCCGCAGCCTCGCATCTGCCGACAACAACATTAATCTCACCGGCGAAAGCTACTGGGTTCGCGGCACGCTGAATACGCTGTTCGGCTCGACTAAGGTGAACCAGATAGTGGCGCAGTGGGCGCGCGACGATCGCAACCTGACACCCAACTCAACAATGGCGGAGTACGTCATCAACGGATTCGGAGTGCTGGGCGGCAACAGCGTCTATCCGGATTTGTACCGCTCTGACAGCACGCGTTTGGGCGACGATTTCGCCATCGTCCACGGCAAGTTGCAACTGCACTTCGGCGGAGATTTTGCCTATGCGCCGGGCCGTCAGCAACGCGAGGCGAATACCAATGCGCAATTCGATTACGACTCGCTGACGGCATTTCTGACCAACGACATTCGCCGTTACCAGCAGACCTTCATCACCGGCAACGATGCTTACAGCGGCGCTGTGCGTGAGCTTGGGATGTACTTAAACGCCAAGCTCACCATTACTGACAAGCTGACTGTAACCGCCGGCTTGCGCTGGGATGCGCAGTGGAACCCGCAGCCCCCGAACCCGAATCCGGCGATCCCGCTGACGACGAGTATCCCCAGCGACCTGAATCAATGGCAGCCGCGTCTGGGCATCGCATGGGGGGCGACATCGAAGACGGTGCTCCGCGCATCGGCGGGCCTGTACGACGCTCCCACACCCGCGACCTATTTCCAGCGCGTATTTACCGATAACGGCCTGAATACCACCGTTGCCGACAGCTATTACGATCCCCAGTTGCTGCAACTCTTTGCCAATAGCCTGCCGCTGACGTATCCCGTTGTGCCAGAGGGGCTGACCACGCCAGCCGCGTTCGTCGTCGGCATCGACCCGAACTTCCGCAATCCGCGTTCCTTCCAGGTCTCCGGCAGCGTTGAGCGGCAGGTGAATGCCAAGACGACGGTGACTGCGGCTTACGTTCGAAACAGCACGTGGGACTTGCAGACGCTAGTTAACCAGAACCTCTTCTCGCCGAGCTACGATGCCAGCGGCACGCCAATCTTCCCATCGACGCGACCCGATCCCATGGTTGGGCAGTTGATGGTCAATCGTTCTTCCGCCCACTCTTCGTACGATGCGATGCAGATTACGGCAGGCTTTCAACTGCCGCATCGTTCGCAGTTGAATGCGAATTACACGCTGGCACGCGCCCGCGACAACGACTCGAACCTCGGCCCGTTCACTGTCAGCTCGCCGCTCGACCCACTCAATCTCGCGACCAACGCGGCGTACTCAACCTTCGATGTGCGCAACAGTTTCAATCTCAGCGCCATCACCAATCTGCCGTACGGCTTCAAGATCAATCCCATCCTGCAGTGGCACTCGGGATTTCCCTATAGTCCGATCGTCGGGTTCGATACACAGAACGATGGCAATGATTACAACGATCGTGCGATCGTCAACGGACTGGTCGCGCCGCGCAATATCTTTCGCCAGCCTTCGTTCTTCAACCTCGATTTGCGTTTCGTGAAGGACATCAGGTTGAAGGGCGAAGGCCATCACCTCGACCTGTTCATGGACATCTTCAACATCACGGGAGCCGGTAACCGTAACTTTGGTCCGGAATCGGTGAGCCTATTTGGGACGCCCTCCGCGCCGGTCTATTCGGCAGGACAGGCGCTGTTTGCTCCCGATACCAATCATTTTGGCAGCACTCGACAGGTGCAGTTCACGGCGAGGGTCACGGCGTTCTAGCGAGCCTGCTTATCCCCTAAAGGTCGTACCAGCGACGATTTTATAAATTGCGCAACTGCAGTTTTCTGCTACTACCGCTGGTAGTACTGCCCACCTCTTATCTAGTCTCGAAAGTTTGGGGGGGACTGTTACTCGTGTCTATTCGTCTGTCTAAACCACTCTTCTTACTGCTGGCGGCGATTTTCCTGCTTGCCGCATGTTCCGTTTCACTCATGGCGCAAACCATTGACCTCTCCGCCGTTACGGGCCGAGTGATGGATCCGCAGGGGAAGTCGATCCCGGGGGCGGACGTCACGCTCAACAACACGGGAACCGGCCTAACCAAGTCGGCGAAGACCGATGCGAATGGCGACTTCCGGTTCGCCGGCTTGCCCACGACCGAGAATTACGCGGTGAAAGTAGCAGCCAGCGGGTTCAAACCAGCGGAGCAGGACAAGATTGAGCTTCGTGCCAATCAGGCGGCGGTGGTCAATTTCACGCTGACCGTTTCGGGTCAGCAAACCCAGGTGACTGTTTATGGCACTCCGGGATCGGTGACCGTCGATTCGGACAAAGTCACCACGCGCTTTGATGTGGAACAAATTGAGAACACGCCCATCCTGAATCGCAAGATCACAGCCATCCCGCTGCTCGATTCAGCAGTTCGGCAGGCACAAACCACGGGCGATTTGTTCATCAACGAGGTACTGTTCGTCATCAACGGCAATGGCCGTCGGCAGACGACCTACGATCTCGACAACACCACCGCCAACGATAGCTGGGGACGGCAGACGATGTTCGCCGCCATACCGTTCTCGGCGGTGCAGGAGATGAACGTCGACAAGAATTCCATTTCCTCTGAGTATGGCCGCAATGCCGGCGCGGCGGTGGACGTGGTCACCAAGTCGGGCTCCAACGACTGGCACGGCGATTTTATCGGCATGGGACGGCCGCAGTTCTCGGAAGCCAAGCAACCGTTGGCCGCGGTTCCGGCGTTCAACACGCTGGCCCAGGGCAGCGGCATGGTTTCCGGCCCGATCGTTAAGGACAAGACATTCATTCTCGGCTCTTACGAGTACACCAATCAGGGCCGCGACGCCGTCATCACCTCGCCGATCGATCCCGGAGCCATTTATTCCGGCACCTTCAACCAGAACCTGCTGTTCTTGCGACTGGATCAGCAGATCTCACAAAACAACATGTTGACCATTCGAGGCAACTTCGACCGCTTCACCGACAGCAATCCTCAGGATGCAGTCAGCGGCGTGAGCCTGCCGACGGTTGCCCGCACCTTCGCACGCTACACCTATCAGGCGGCAGCCACCGACACCGCGACTCTATCGCCGAACCTGGTCAACGAGGCCCGCTTTGAATTCCTTCTGGGCTCACCGATTACGCAGTTCCTGCCAGTGGTTCAGGCGCCGCAGGAATTTATCTCCGGTGTTTATACGAACGGCGAGTCGCGTATCGCCAACCTGATGAACCACCAGTACGAATGGGCCGACACTCTGAACTGGACCAAAGGCAAGCACCAGATCAGGGCTGGGTTCGATGTGCTCTATTCTTCCTCGGGCGGCTACGGCACGGAGTTTGGCAGCGGATATCTTGATGGCCGCTTCCAGATCAACTCCAAATACGCGAACATTCCGATCGCGACCCTGCTGACCTACAATCCGGGTCTTGCTCCTCCGGGATCGCCCGCGAAGTCGCCGCCGGTGGCCAGCGCCTTTACCCAGTCGTTCGGTGACGCAACCTACAACGAGAAGGAAGCTCTGCTGGGGTTGTTTGTACAAGACAACTGGAGGGTCACTCCCAACCTGACGGTGAACCTCGGTCTAAGGTATGACTTGCAGACTTTCACGGAGGGCGATTTGAACTTCTCGCCTCGCGTCGGGTTCGCTTACACGCTGTTTGGCGGCGACAACCCAACGGTGATCCGTGGCGGCTATGGGATGTATTACACCGAACTGCCGGCTAATCTGGTTGCAAACTCCAGCATCAACGGCCCGGCAGGTGTCTTCACCTACTCGGTGCAGCCCGGTCAGTTCGGATTTCCAACGACCTTCAGCCCAATTACGACCCTTCCGCCCAACACGGTGCTGCCGGCACGCAACATCAGTATCCTTGCCGGACAGTGCAGTTATCTGAACCAGTTCTTGCCGGTATCACAGCTCCACTTCTGTCCCAACAAGCTGCTGAATCCCTATACCCAGCAGTGGGACTTCGGTATTGAGCATCAGTTTGGCCGGAACTGGGTGTTCTCGATGGACTACATTGGATCGCATACCATCCACATCGATCAGCCCATCGACCTGAACTCGCCGTCGGGCTTCGTACGCACGGCGCCCGGACAGGTGCGGAGCGCGGCCGCTGCGAATGCCACGCGTCCTATCGTTCCGGTTCCCGGCGGATACAATCAGGTGCTGGCCTACACGAGTCTGGGTACATCGTTCTACGATGGGCTGCAGATTGAGTTGAGGAAGCAGTTCACAACCCACTTCGCCATGCTGGCCAGCTATACCTGGTCGCACACCATCGATACCGTCGAGTGGGACGGCACAGCACAAAACCCGAACGACTACAGTTGCCCGGTGACCTGCGAGAAGGCCCGCAGCCAGCTCAACCAGCCGAACCGCGCCTCCCTCAGTGGAACCTACTCGTTCCCCTATGGCTTTACTCTCGGCGGTTATGCCTTTCTCGGTTCGGGCTATCCGTATAACGCTCTGACCGGCGTCGACAATAACGGCGACGGCAACAACTCGGATCGCCCGGTGGTGGATGGCGTAGTGGTTTCACGCAACTGGGCCACAGCTCCGAATATTTACAACCTGGCAGGATCGTTGCAGAAGAACTTTAAGATCGGGGAGCGCATGGGCTTGAACCTGCGAGCTGAGGTCTACAACTTCCTCAACACCCGGATCTACTACAGCTTGAACGGCACTTACGGAAATGCGGCCACGCCGGCGGCTACCTTCGCTGCTCCGGTGGGTGGCATCGCGAACGTTGGCGCGCCGCGCCAGATGCAGTTCCTGGCGCAGATCACCTTCTAGGGTCAACCTGATACCGGCAGACTGCAAAGCCGCGCATAGACGAGCGAGAGGCTATTTGGCGGGTGGAGATGCTGATCTCCACCCGTTTTTTTAGTATTTTGGCTCGAGTGCCCAGGCGACCGTGGAGGAACTGGTGGCTGATTAAGGCAGGGATCAAAACGGCCATGTAGCAGCCCCAGTCGGGCCCGAAAATTTGTGACGTATGTCATTGAACGCTGTGACCCGAGGCGCTATAGTGACCCAGTTCGGTCTGATAGGCTTCAACTTAGCCTGAGTGCAGGTCTACATTCATGCCGCAGAATTACGTACCCATCTTCATCTTCGCTTTCGTCGCCTTCCTGGTCGGCGCCGGCACTTTGGCCATCTTCTCCTTGTTGCGTCCTAAGAATCCGACCAAGATCAAGCTGATGCCCTACGAGTGCGGCATCACGCCCTTCGACAACGCGCGCGGCCGTTACACCGTCCGCTTCTATATTGTCGCCATTTTGTTCGTGGTCTTCGATGTGGAAACCATCTTCCTGTTCCCGTGGGCGGTGCAGTTCAAGCTGCTGGGCCTGTTTGGCCTGCTGGAGATGGGAATCTTCCTGGGAATCCTCATCGTTGGTTACATCTGGATTTGGAAGAAGGGCGCTCTGGAGTGGGTGTAGCTGACCTGTTGATGCGGTACTGAGTAAGATTCTGGCTCGGCAACGCACCGCGTCAGGGCACGATTTCAGGTTTGTGAATACCGCGTCAGGGCACGACCTTGGTCGTGCCGACCAGCCCATTTCCTGTCATCCTGAGGGAACTTTAGTCCCCGAAGGACCTGTTTTTCGGAGTTTCTGTCGCCGACTGAAGTCGGCTCACTATCTTCATAAAACTGCGTTTCGGCACGACCTAGGTCGTGCCCTGACCCGAATTTTCGCAACCCCCGGACTGGTGTACCCGTGCGTTTGCGCGGACCTGCACGCCCACACTACCCGACTCAATGCGCGTGCCCATGCCCGGTATCGCTCACCGGAATCACGCAGCCATGCGCAACCTCGCAGACCACATGCTCAAACTGAATAGTCGTATGGTGGATGTGGAAGTGCGCCTCCAACTCTCCCCGTATCGTGCGCAGAATGGCCTCACTCTCCGAGGCGCGCATGTCGTCGATGCCCACGTGACAGGAGAGCGAATGGGTGTCGCTGCCGATACTCCACACATGCAGGTCGTGAACGCTGTTCACGCCGGGTATCTTGCAGATGCAGTCGGCGATGCGTTCCAGTTCCATGCCGCGCGGTGTGCCCTCAAGCAGAATATTGAGGCTCTCGCGGATGATGCCGATCGATGACCAGAGAATCATCACGCCGATGCCGATTGAGAGTGCCGGATCGATCCACGCGTGATGAGTCAGCGATATCGCGAT
The DNA here is from genome assembly GCA_963846795.1 of uncultured Acidobacteriaceae bacterium. GTDB lineage: Bacteria > Acidobacteriota > Terriglobia > Terriglobales > Acidobacteriaceae > CAVVDY01. The sequence continues at coordinate 455,639 of CAWJXJ010000002.1, read as the reverse complement.
GCCCCCGGCAATCACTGCCGCGGTCGAAAGCGTGTCGCCAATCTCGTGAATCAGGGCGCTGCGCAGGTTGATGTCGCGATGGCCGCGCATCAGTACCAGCGCAATGGCTCCGTTCATCACCACGCCGGCAGCCGCCACCCAGATCATCCAGCCGGCATGCACCTCGACCGGACGCAGAAGGCGGTGAAACGCTTCGTACCATATGTAGAAGGAGATGAGAACCAGCGTCAGCCCGTTAACAAACGCCGCCAGCACACCGGCACGGTTGTAGCCAAAAGTCTTGCGCTCGTTCGGAGCTCGCGTTTGAAGGTAAACCGCTCCCCACGACAGCACCAGGGCAAGAAAGTCCGAAGCATTATGTCCGGCCTCAGAGAGCAGAGCCAGGCTGTGCGCCCGGATACCGGCAATCACCAGCAGCAGTATGTACACCGCCGTGACTACCAGGGAGATCTTCAGGACCTTGGACGTCTGTCCGGTATCCCTACCCGCGGCGTGCACATGCATAGCTTCAGTGTAAGAGCGGTTGCGTGTCGGGTTCAAGCCGCCTTGGAAATAGCGCTAAGACGTGACCGACATCACAGCCAAACCGCCTGCCGCAGAGCTACAACAGAAGCAGCAAGGGCAGTGGAAGCTGTACGCCTGGACCACGGCTGTCCTTAACGCTTGACGCTCAGCTTGCCGCTCCGTGAGGACCCCACCGCGTGGGGAGAATGGTAGCAAGCCATGGCTACCGCACAGATGCTTGCGACCGGTATCGCCGTTCGCAATGTGCTTATCGCCACCGATCTGTCGAAGCACTCCGATGAAGTTTTGCGCGCAGGCATGGACCTGCGTTCTGCCTATGGAGCGCACGCGACCGTACTCTATGTATTGCCGCAGGAAGACTACGCACTTGCGGGCTTCGAGGCCTTCGCCGTCGCCCGTGATGCTGCGCGCCGCGACCTGACAGAGCTGGAAGAGAACCTATCGAAGCAATATAGGTGCGTACGGGGCAAAGACTATGAAGTACTGATGGCCGAAGGCGACGTCTCGGAGTGCGTCTTTGATTGCGCACGCCAGAGGAACATCGACCTGATTGTACTGGGGACCCATGGCCGCACCGGCTTCAGCAAAGCGTTTGTCGGATCGGTCGCCGAACGCATTTTTCGGCGCGCCGAGGTCCCCGTCCTGACCATTGGCCCATGCGCACGCCGTTCGTCGCTTTCCGCTCCCAGGCGGTTGCTCGCCCCCATCGATTTCACTGCGGCTACACAGCACTCCGCGAAGTTTGCCTGTGCCCTGGCGCGCCAGCATCAGTCAGAACTCGTGCTGCTGCACGTTATTGAAGATGTTCCTAAAGGCGCCATGGCCGATGTCGAGCGCCTTAGACACACGGTGGAGCAAAGCTTGGCTGAGCTGACTAGCTGCGAAGAAAAACCGAAGCACGTACGTTTCATGGCGCGGCTGGGGAAGATTGTGCCCACAGTGGTCGAGGCAGCGGCGGAGCTCGAGGCCGACCTGCTGATCCTGGGAGTACACACTTACCCCAAGCTGTTGGACCATTTCCGCTGGCAGAACGCGTACGAGCTGGTACGCCAGGCGCCCTGCCCGGTGCTCACGGTGCGGTAGGACGGCTTACGTTCGGATAGAGTGACCTTCCTGCTCACGAAATGCGAGGGCCACGGGTTTCGTTTTCGGATCAGGCCGTATCCGCCAACGAATAATTTGTGCTGCGCCCGCCCGCCGCATCCTTGGCGAGCACGCCTTTCCGGAGCAGATCCTCGATATCCCGCAGCGCCGTGTCCTGCGAGCATTTGGCAAGCTTCGCCCATTTGGAGGAGGTCAGCTTGCCCTCGAAGCCGTTCAGCATCTGATTGAGGATCTTTTTCTGCCGGTCGTTGAATGACGTGTTGGCGTACTTCTCCCAGAACCGTGCCTTCTTCAGCACAGCGGCGAGAGTCGTGTCGGCCCGGTCAAACGCGCGGCCGAGACAATCCAGAAACCATTCCAGCCAGGGCGTGATCTCAAGCTCGCCCTTCTGCGTCCTTTCCAGGATGTCGTAATACGCTTTGCGCTCCTGCCGGATCTGCGCCGACATGCTGTAGAAGCGTTGCGAGCTGTTGTCGGAACGGGCCAGCATCATGTCGGCGATGGCGCGCGCGATGCGCCCGTTCCCGTCGTCGAACGGATGGATGGTGTCGAACCACAGATGCGCGATACCCGCCTTCAGAACCAGGTCGGTCGCATCATCCTGGCTGAACCAGTCGAGGAACTGTTTCATCTCAACCCGCAGCTCTGATGCTGCAGGCGCCTGGTAGTGCACATGCTCTCTTCCGATCGGCCCCGAGACAACGCGCATCGGGCCGGACTTGTCGCTTCGCCAGCCGCCGACGGTGATTTTAGTCATGCCGCTGCGCGCCGCGGGAAACAGCGCTGCATGCCAGGCGAACAGCCGTTGACTGGTGAGCCGCTTCGCATAGTGCTGCGTGGCATCGAGCATCATCTCGACGACACCTTCTACATTCCGCTCAACCGGCGTCAGCCCTCCAATATCCATTCCAAGACGGCGCGCGATCGAGGAACGCACCTGGTCGCGATCCAGAATTTCTCCCTCAATCTCGCTCGACTTGAGCACCTCTTCCGTCAGCGTCTGCAGCGTAGCTTCGGCACGGAGTTGGAAGCCGAGTCCCTCCATGCGCCCGATCAGGCGTCCCTGACGATGGCGGACATTGCCGAGCTTTTCGGCTAGCCGCTGGTAGTCCCAGCGAAATCGCGGCCAGTCCTTGAGCTCATGAATATAGCGTTCTATTCTCCGCATGGTATGCGTCGAATATAGCTCGTATTCACCGTAAAGGGCAAGAAGATTCTCCGCGGAATATGCGGAGATTAGGCACTTTATTCTCCGCACGCCCATAAAGCCTGGCCGCGCTGAAGGGTCTGCATACGGCCGAAAGGCATGGAAGAAGCTCAAGCTGCCGGTTCCCGTCCATGTAATCCGGTCGCGACCTAAGTCGCCGCTCACTTCACCCTGCAACCCGGCGCGACCTGGAACGCTCGGAATCGTTGTTGTACATTGATTTCGTTGGTTAGGAGGAGAGATGCGCAACTTCCAGCTTCTTTTCGTCTTGTTGCTCTGCGCTGCAATCTGTGTAGCCGCGCCTGTACCGCAAAACGCGGCCGCCCCGGCGACCCCTCAGGCCCAGCAGAATGCACCGCACGATCAGACGATGCAGGCCAACGAGACGCTCTCGCCGGAAAGCGAGGACAAGCTGGTCCGTGAGGTGCGGCACGAACTCATCATGCTGCCGTATTACGGGGTTTTCGACAACCTGACCTTCGGTATTGACGGAAGGACGGTGACATTAAATGGGCAGGTCGTGCAGCCGGTTACCAGATCGGATGCCGAGAAAGCCGTGAAGCACATTGAAGGCGTCGAGAAGGTCGTCAACAACATCGAGATTCTGCCGCCCAGCAATATGGACGATCGCGTCCGGCGTCAGGTCTACAACTCCATCTACAGCTACGGACCGCTGTTCAAGTACGGCAATATGGCGGTGCCGCCAATTCACATTATCGTGAGGAATGCCCGCATTACACTCGACGGAGTGGTGGATTCAGAGTCCGACAAGAACTACGCTGGAGTCCGCGCCAATATGGTTCCCGGAACGTTTGGTGTGACCAACAATCTGCGTGTGATTCCCAGCAACAACGAGAGCAAAAAGAAGAAGAAGTAGAGTCTCTCTCTTGTGTGGTAAGGTAAATTTGCCTTACAATCACCTATGGAGCTTGATTGCCCCATGACCGTGCTAACCATTACCGCAAAGAGCCAGGTGACGCTGAAGCAGGAGTTGCTCCGGCATCTTGGCGTCGCTGCCGGAGACAGAATCGCGGTCGAAAAGCTCCCTGACGGGAGGATCGTTGTTCGAGCTGCGGCAAAGGAAGGCAATATTTCCGATTTCATCGGCTGCCTGGCTTCGAAGAAGGGTCGTAAAGTAACGATCGACGAAATGAATGAGGCCATCTCCCGCGGTTGGGCAGGGGGCAAGTGAAAATCACGGCCGATACAAACGTGCTTGTGAGAGCCGCGGTACAAGATGACCCGCTCCAAGCCCGCCTGGCAGCCAGGATCTTAGAGCGGGCTGAGGTGGTCGCAGTGCCAGTTCCGGCCATTTGTGAGTTCGTTTGGGTACTGCGCCGAATTTATAAGAAATCTGCCTCGGAGATCTCTGATGCCATACGGCGCCTGGTGAGGGCCCCCAATGTTGTTACGAATGGGCCAGCGATAGAGGCGGGCCTGTCCATACTCGATTCTGGTGGCGATTTTGCCGACGGTGTGATCGCCTACGAAGGACACTGGCTGGGAGCGGAGGAATTCGTTTCTTTCGACTCGAAAGCGGTCGCTGTGCTGCGATCCCGTGGTGAACGCGCCCAGTTGCTCGCGTGATGCCTAGTCAGTGCGGCATCAGGAAACCCGCTCCATCGGCGATCCAGTGGGCGAGCATGTTTGCCCACAGGTTTCGTCGCCACAAATAGAGGATTGTCAGCAGCACTCCGCCGTATCCAGCGACAATCAGTTGCGCCCATCCCCAGCCCGCCAGGTGGGCATAGGTGAACGCTGCCCAGGAAAGGACCGCGGCTACGATCCGGCTGCCCGTGAGCTCCAGCAGGCGCTCGATGGGATAGCCGCGAAACAGAATTTCCTCCGACGCCGCTGCCCTTGTCACCAGCAAGAGGCGATACCAGAACGGCGTGGCCAACAGGCTACTCATCACTCCCGTGTTCATCTGCAGGTGCAGCGCAGGAAATACAGCCCTGTAGATGAATACGATCCCCACCACCATCAGAATGCCGAAAACGGTCGCCAGTACCAGATCGAGCACGCGTGGCCGGCGAAAGCCGATGGAAGACATTCGCCTGTGCTCAACGAAAACTACGTAACCGAGCATCAGCAGAACCGCACACCACCAGAAGACTTCATGCCCGATGAGGTGACGTTTGCCAAAAATGCGGTCGCCCCAGGCGCCAAGCGGGGCTAACGCCAGAAAGAGGTTCAGCAACAAACCGAGGATCAGTAACGTGCGGTTGTGAGTTCGATTTGACGATTGCGGATGGGACGACGCAGGCTCGCTCATGATTAAGAGATGCTGGGCCCGGGCAACGCGCTGAGGGCTATCATCTCACCTTCCAGCTTTTCCATCCCGGCCCGAGTTTATCTCGTCTATATGTAAGCACCCGCTACAATATTGCTCAGGGCGAATGGCTTCTATCCACGAAGAAGAGGTATTAGGCAAGGCATATGACAGCAGGCTGATGAAGCGCCTGCTCGGCTATCTGCGGCCCTATCGCTGGCAGGTGGTGCTGGCGCTGATTGCCATTGTGCTGAAGGCCGGCGCCGACGTCATCGGCCCCTACCTGACCAAGGTGGCCATCGACAAGTACCTCGCGCAGCGCACCGAATCGCACTCTCTTCTCGACCGTTTTCTCAGCAGTAATCCCATGCGCGGCATTGCCCAAATAGCGGCAATCTACGTCGCCATCCTGCTCTTCAGCTTCGTGCTGGAGTTCGTGCAAACCTACGTAATGCAGTGGGCGGGGCAGAAGGTGATGTTCGACCTGCGCAGCCAGATCTTCCGCCACCTGCAGCGGCTCCATGTTGCCTTCTATGATCGCAATCCCGTTGGCCGCCTGGTCACGCGCGTTACCACCGATGTCGACGCACTGAACGAAATGTTTACTTCGGGCGTGGTCTCGATCTTTGAAGACATCTTCGTGCTGATCGGGATCATCGTGATCATGCTCAATATGAGCTGGCGGCTGGCGCTGATCACCTTCGCCGTGCTGCCGGTGATCTTTTTCGCGACTAACCTGTTCCGCAAGGCGGTGCGCGAAAGCTACCGGCGCATTCGCGTCGCCATCGCGCGCATCAACGCTTATCTGCAGGAGCACGTCACCGGCATAGTTGTTCTGCAACTTTTCAATCGCGAAAAGAAATCCTACGACCGCTTCAAAGAGATCAACCGCGTACACATGGACGCCTACAAAGACGCGATCATGGCGCACGCCATCTATTATCCGGTCGTCGAAGTGCTCTCGGCGATCGCCATCGCCAGCGTCATCTGGTTCGGCGGCGGACAGGTCATCCGCCAGGCGGTCACCTTAGGCGTCCTGGTCGCGTTCATCCAATACGCGCAGCGCTTCTTCCGCCCGATCCAGGACCTGAGCGAGAAATACAACATCCTGCAATCCGCAATGGCCTCGAGCGAACGCATCTTCAAGCTGCTCGACACACCGGCCGAGATTGTCACGCCGGTTGAGCCCAAATCGCCGGAAGGCCAGGGCCGTATCGAGTTCGATCACGTGTGGTTTGCCTATCGCACCATGGCGCAAGCCGCCGAGGAGGCCGCTGCCAAAGGCGAGAAGCTGAAGGTTGTTGCAGACGCACAGGATGATTTCGACTGGGTACTGCGCGATGTTTCCTTCAGCATCGATCCGGGGGAGACAGTAGCTTTTGTCGGCCACACCGGCGCCGGCAAGACCACCATCATTTCGTTATTGCTGCGTTTCTATGACATACAACGCGGCGCCATTCGCATCGACGGAGTCGATATCCGCGACATGGACCTCGCCGATCTGCGCCACCGCTTTGGCGTGGTCTTGCAGGATCCATTCCTGTTCTCGGGCACGCTCGCCGATAACATCCGCCTTGGCTCGCGCTGGATCGAAGACGAAGCCATTCAGGAGGCTGCCGAGCAGGTGAACGTCGCCGACTTCATTCGCTCGCTTCCCGCCGGCTTTGCCGAAGAGGTGCGCGAGCGGGGCAGCACCTTATCGACGGGCCAGAAGCAGTTGATTTCCTTCGCTCGCGCCTTAGCACACGACCCGAAGATCTTGATTCTTGACGAAGCCACTTCCAGCGTCGATACCGAAACAGAGTTTCGAGTACGCGAGGCGCTGACCCGCATGGTCGAAGGACGCACCTCAATCGTGATCGCGCATCGCCTGAGCACGATTCAGCGCGCCGACAAGATCGTCGTCATGCACAAGGGGCGGGTGCGCGAAACCGGCTCCCACCAGGAACTGCTGGCCCACCGCGGCATCTATTGGAAGCTTTATCAGTTGCAATACAAAGACCAGGAAATACCGGCAGCCATTCTCACCAGCCCCGCACCATCCGGCGCGACAGTTTCGGGAGACGATTAAGACGCACTTGCGTTACATGTGCAGTCGGCTGAAGGAGTGCTATCCACGAGGTTTGATTTGTCATCCTGAGGCGGCGTCAGCCGCCGAAGGACCTGCTTTCGGCGGGCCGCGCCAAAAATTCCGCCGAAACACAGTCATGCCGCGAGGCAAGCTCGTTGGCACAACGAGGGGTTCAGCATGACCTAACAGTCCTTGAAAAGCTTGTACGCCGGTTGCGTGTTGCCGACTGAAGTCGGCTCTGGATCATCGAAAGAAGGCGCTTATCGGCACGACCAAGGTCGTGCCCTGACGCGAAGTTCTCCTTCGGCCGCAGGATCAGCAACACATCGCGCTACTCCTGCTCCGGAGCGGGGTTATCATGTGCCGAGGTGCTTCAGTCACATGCGGTGGGGCCAGCTCGCGCTCTGTTCGATCCTGACCCTCGCGGCAGCCGCTTACGGGCAGGCTGGTAAAACACGTTCGCCAAAATCTGCCGGCACATTCTCGACAACCTCCCGCAATGTCGTTCTGGATGTCATTGTTACCGACAACGCCGGAAATCCCGTTCATGGGCTGACGGCACATGACTTTACCGTTCTTGAAAACGGTACGCTTCAGCACGTGAAGGGTTTTGAAGAGCATCGGCCCGACGCGCCTTCCACCAAGCCAACCGCGCCGGTACATCTCCCGGCTGATACCTACACTAATTACGTGAGCAGCAGCGAGCCGGGAGCGGTCAACATCATCCTGTTTGATTCGCTCAACTCCGACCGCACGACTCTCGTGTCAGCCCGGCGACAATTGCTCTCGTATCTAAGCAAGCTTCCCAGCAACACGCGCGTGGCGCTGTTCACCCTCGACGGCGAACTGCATCTCATCCACGGCTTCACCGATGACAATGAAGCCATTGTCCAAGCAGCACAACAGCTCTCGTCCACGCCCAATCCCGCTATGCGCAAGGCGCGCGACGTGAGCGACGACTTGGCGGTTGCTCGATCGACGAAGATTGTCGAGACTCCTATGTACGGGAAGCTCTCCAGATTCCTGTGGACCGAGTACGATTCGAAAGCCGAATCCCGCACCCTGATTACCATGGAAGCCCTCGACCAATTGGCCCGCAGCCTGGCGATTTTCCCTGGCCGCAAAAATCTGATCTGGATCTCCGGCGGCATCCCGTTCGATCCCAGCTTCACCGCTACGCAAATGCAGAAGACGGCAGCGCTACTGGCTGCGACGCAGATTGCGGTGTACCCGATCGATGTGCGTGGGCTCGCCTGGCTGGGAGCGGATGGAGCCGCGGACAGCAAAGACGTCTTCGGCCCGCGCGGCGGCGATTATAGCGACCGGTCGGGGCAAGGTGAAGAACTCTCGCAGGTGCACGAGACCATGGCGAACGTGGCTCAACTCACCGGTGGACACGCCTATTTCAACAACAACGACATTCCCAGCCAGATTCAGGACATCGTGCAGACCGGCTCGAATTACTACACCCTGGCCTATCGTCCTGAGAACCAGGAGTGGAATGGCAAGTTCCGCAAAGTGACAGTGAAAGCGTCGCAGCCCAACCTGAAAGTGCGCTGCCGTCCGGGCTACTACGCCGTGGCAGACCCCTTCGGCTCGCCTGATGTGGATCGCACGTTCTCGCAGGCTATGCAGCCCGGCGTGCCGCCTTCAACAACACTGGTGATGCAGGCACGTGTGCTTCCTCCCGATACACCGGGCAAAGCGACGCAAATCGACTTCCTGGTCGATGTCCACGATCTGCAGTTTCTGATGGCGGCCGATCAGCGCCGCCAGCCAAGCGTGATGTTTGTCGCGGCAGCCTGGGACGAGCAAGGCAAAGCCCAGGGCAGTGTGGCTGGTACATTCCAGCAGATTCTGCAACCGGCAGACTTGCAGGTCCTGTTGCGCACCGGGCTGCGCTTGCAGCATCAGCTTTTGCTGAAGCCGGGTAACTATCAGCTCCGGCTGGGGATGGTCGACCGCCTCTCCGGCAGGATGGGCACCCTCGATGTGCCGCTAAAAGTCAATCCGAGCTAGTGTATTTTCAGGTGTGTAGACCGGGTAGAGCCGACCTTCAGGTCGGCGTCCTCGCCGATTCCTTCCGAACTTGGGCTGTGGCGGTCATTTGCAAATGACCGCCGCAGCCCACTTCTCGCAGCTCGCGTGCGCGCGGCGCTGAAGCGCCGCTCTACCAATTCCGGACCACAGCGATTCTGAATGCGCTTTAGGGCGAAGAGCGAAAGGCGATCCGGAAATTCAAAGGCCGAGTCCCGAGCTGCCAGGGACTCGGCCTGAAATGTTGATGCGCTCTATTGTTGCAACGCGTTGATCACCGGCTGCGGACTGGTCGTCATAATGACGACCCGCTGCGGCGACAGCGACGCAACGATGTATCCGATGCCGACCTGATTGTTATTGGAGTCGATGAGTGGGAAGCGCCCGCAGGTATTGAAGGTACTTCCGGTCGAGGTACAGGTAGTACTGTCAACGTTATAAGTCGCAGTAATCGTCAGCCCCATCATGGGTCCATTGGGACCGCTGGTATCGTAGGTGCCGGTCATGTTGCCCATGCCGTCAGCTTTGAAAATATCCACTTCGACGGTTTGTGCCGGTACGCCCGGACCTATTATCGTGCCGCCCGCATTGGTGTTTACGAAGGAGGAGTTGGCCTGTGACGGCGGACGCTGCTGTTCCATCACGCCATAGGTAACGTTGGCGTCCGTTCCCAGGTAGTAGCCTTGATCGGTGTTCGCAATGTAAAAGATGGGTGAATTGGAAAGCCCGGTGAAGGTGGTGCGCCCGGAGCTGGTCACCGCGTAGGTACCCATAGGCTTGCTTTGGGTTATCGTTCCGCCAGTATTGTCGTCGAAGGTAGTCCAGAAGTTTCCATTACCGTCGAGCGAAAACAAACCCAAGGAGGTCTCGGAAGCGGCGCCCGAATCGGCCGTAAGCTGGGCTACTCCATTGCCATTCAGGATCGTGTTATCGACATGAATGAACGTTGTCTGTTTGGTCATGTTGTACAGGATCAGCGGCGTGGAACTGGAGACCGTGTCGATTCCTATGGCCATGAAGTCCGTGTCATCGATGTAGTACCAGGCAAAGTTCGCTGAACCGAAATTCACGGTGCCTCGTCCCGTGGTGGCATCAGGCAGGCTAATGTTGCCGTTGAACGTGGTGTTCATGCTCACGGTGCCTTGATCGTTGGAGTCCATCAAACCGCTGCTGATTGTGCCCCCGGTCTGCGTTCCAGTTGCCGTCTGCAGGTTGAATGTGCCTCCCGCTGCGTAACGGTTGTTGGAAGAATCCGCACCGTAACCGCCAAAGACCCAGTTATCCTTTGAATTCGAAAAATTGGTCGGGATCGGATTCTGCGCCTGGAAGATGCCGGAGCCGGACTGCGTACTTTGGCCATCGCCGTTTTCCAGAAAAGACCAGTAGCCCGCAAGTGAGTTCGCGAGTTGATAGGTTCCGCTGCCGACGGAACCGCCCGGACCGAACATAAGCGTCATAGTGCCGTGACCGTTATCATCGACGGTGTAAGTTCCGGTCACCGTAACACTTGTATGTACGGCGTCGGTATTCACAATGTCGGTTACGCCGCTAGTGATGTTGCCGGTGCCGTCGGCGACGAAGCTACCGGCCTGCAACACCTGTTTGCCATTCTGGAATCCACGGAAAAGGAACGTGTAATTGCCGGCCAGGCGCGCCACCGAACTGCCCACAGTCAGCGTGTAATTTTGAGACAGCGAGATCGCCGGATTCTCTGAGTCTGTTACTTGTATTGTGATTGGGTAGCTGCCCTGAACAGTCGGAGTGCCGTAAATGACGCCATAGTTCGGGTCTAAGGTCAGGCCAGTCGGCAGAGAACCGGAAGTCAGCTTCCAAACATAGGGAGTGGCGCCGCCAGTCGCCTGCAACGTCATCTGATACGGCACGTTGATGGCAGCCACCTTGAGGCTCGTCGTTGCCAGGACCAAGGCATTGTTGACCGTGAGAGTCAGACTTTGGGTCGCGACCGCCGCCACCGGTTTCTGAGAATCTGTGACCTGCACCGTGATGTTGTTGTCGCCGGTCACAGTAGTCGTCCCGCTGAACACGCCGCTCGAATTCATGCTTATGCCGCTGGGCAGCGTGCCGCCAACGATCGCCCAGGTGTAGGGCGTGACTCCACCATTCGCCGCCAGAGTCACGCTGTAGGTTTTACTGATGACTGCGACTGGCAGTGTCATGCTTGTAACTGTCAGTGGAAGAACATTGATTGGAACGGAACCTTTGCCGCATCCCGACAAGAACAAGGCCAAACTACCTGCTACCGCGAGCACTGATTTGCGCAAATTCATAGGATCCCCAACTACAGACAGCCTTCACCCGGAATGCTGCTAGCTGAATTGAGCAGAACTGGTGAGAGTGTCAGAGTATCGCAAATTCGGCCTCTTGCGGTAGTCCTGGTGAAGAATCGCGCGCTATTCAGGCCCACTTCAGGAAAGCCGCTAGAAAGTGGGAATCTCCGCCACCGTGAATCCTCGTTGCTCGGCCTCATCCTTAAAATGTGCGGTCACATCGTCATCGCCGCGGGACTGCTGGTTCCAGATGACCAAGGCCGCCACCGAAGCTCCGAGTTCAGCAGCGAGGGCCTGCGCCTTGTCGAGCAGTCTGCGGTTGACCTCCAGGTAGCCTTCTTGACCGTCGGGCACTTCATGCACTTCGACGTTCGACTGCCGCAGGATTTCGTCGTAAATCGCGCCCCAATCGCCTGGTCGATCGGCGACCGACGTTTCCCGAAATTTCTCGGGAGAGGAGGGCAACAGCACGTAGCGCGGTACGTCGTTCTGCCGGGCAGCCTGCAGCAGGATTAAATCGGCCCCGCAGGCGGCCGAGCACACAACCGCCGACGGCTTATGCTGCTGCAGGTATTCCTCCACCCGGACGCGAACAACCGGAACACTTTGCGGGGGGAATCGCGGCGTAGACGTGTCGGGAGCATCCACGCGGCGGCCAGCTGAGACAACGACCGGACCGAGCTTAGACGATGAATTCTGACTGGCACTCATCATGGCGATGGCAACACCTCCGGGGTCAGCCCGATACTATATTGCAAACGCTGGGTTTTAAGGTGCTGGTGGCCGGTGCACTCCAGTCATTCGTCGGCTAGTCGTTTTTGTCGGGAGTCTAAAGGTTTCCAATTAACCGACGGTAGCAAATCTAAGCCATTGTAGAATCATGGTTTACTTCATTTGGAAGGTTCTGTGAGGACCATGTCCCGCGCAACCAGTCGGCTAATCTTTGGCGCCCTGGTGCTATTCACCCTGGGCGCAATGATCGCCCAGACCGTCTCCCACCAGCGCAAGACCAGCACGCCTTACACCGGAGACCTTTCCATCTTCGAGACACCGGGGCGAGACCAGCGCCTGCATATTGACCAAGTCATGGATGCGCTGGCGATCACGCCGGGCAAGAACGTGGCTGACATCGGCGCGGGCTCAGGATGGTTCACGGTACGGGCAGCGAAGCGAGTCACGGACAAGGGAACGGTATACGCGGTCGATATCAATCCTGAGGCGGTCAAGTACATCGACGAGCGGGTCGGGAAGGACGGCATCCACAACGTGAAGACCATCCTCAGCAAGGCGGACAATCCGCAGTTGCCCGCCCAAAGCATCGACGCTGTTCTTCTTCTGAAGACCTATCATGAGGTGGAGAAACCGGTGGCCCTGATGCGCAACCTGCGGTCGGCGCTACGTCCCGACGCGCGTATCGGCATCATTGACCGCAACGGCAACGGCTCGGATCACGGCGTGCAGAAGAGCGTTGTCGTGCAGGAGATGAGCGCGGCCGGCTTCGAGTTGAAGGACGAAAAAGACAGCCTGGTCACAGAGGATCACGTGGACTACTTCCTGATCTTCGCGGCCAAATAGCTGCGCTAGCGCTTTGAAGGGACACGGCTGAACAGGCTGCCAAAACTCTACTTTGCGACGGTTTGCGTCAGGGCACGACCTCGGTCGTGCCGAAAAGCCCCTTTATTTTTCGGGCACCGCCTTTCCTGCTAAACTCGGCGTACTCTCGTAGGCGGAAAATCACGTGCTGCTGGAACTGCGAGTTGAAAACTACGCGGTCATCGAAAGCGTTGCGGTACAGTTCGCGGCCGGACTCAACCTGGTCACCGGCGAAACCGGCGCCGGGAAATCCATACTGATTGACGCGCTCGCCCTGCTGCTGGGCGATAAGGCTTCGGCTGATGCCGTCCGCCACGGGGCAGAGAAGAGCGTCGTCTCCGCCGTCTTTGACGACGACTCCCAGGCGCTCGACGCGGTGCTTGCCGCCAACGGTCTCGATGCATCTGAGGAGCCGCAACTAATCCTGCGCCGCGAGACCGCCAGCAGCGGCAAAGGACGCGTATTCGTCAACAACCAGCCGGCAACAGTTGCCGTGCTGAAGCAGCTTGCTCCGCACTTGGCTGTCATACACGCCCAGAACGAAGCGGTGCTGGCGTTCGATGAGGGGTCGCGCCTGGCATTGCTGGACACCTTCGCCGACGTCGATATCCAGAAGGCTGCCGAGGCTCACGCAGGCTGGCAGGAGATCGGGCAGCGCATTGCCGACTTGGAGCGCGACGAGCAAGACCGGCTGCGTCTGCTGGATCTCTGGAGCTTCCAGAAGAAGGAGATTGCCGCGGCATGTCTCGAGCCGGGGGAAGACGAAAAGCTCGCTGCGGAGAAGCGTCTGCTGGCCAATGCCGAACGCATCTACGGCGCGGCCATGTCGGCCTACGACTCGTTGTATGAGAGCAATGCTTCGGCCGCAGCGCTGATCCGTGCGGCTGCCCGTCAGTTGGAAGAGCTGTCTCGCTTCGACGAACAGTTTCGCCAATCATTAACTCAGCTCGAATCGGCGCGCATTACGGTGGAGGACATCGGGCAGACGTTACGCGAGTACGCTGAAGGCATCGATGCTTCGCCCGAGCGGCTGGCAGAAGTGGAAGACCGGCTGGCCGCGCTTGATCGGCTAAAGCGCAAGTACGGACCGTCACTCGACACGGTCATCGGGTTGGGCGTTGACCTGGAACGCAAGCTCAACGAGATGGAGAACAAGGACGAGGTGCTGCGGGGCCTCCGGGCTGAATTGGCGAAGGCTGCTGCAGAGTATCTCCATGCTGCGCGGGCCATTTCGCGCCAGCGCTATGACGCTTCCCGACAGTTGGAGAAGCAGGTCGAAACCGAGATCAACGAACTTGCCATGAAGGCGCGCTTCAAGGTCGAAACCAGCGGCTCGGACGACGAGGCGAACTGGACACCGCGCGGCTTCGACCGGGTGCAATACCTCATCTCGGCCAACCCCGGCGAACCCTTGGGCCCGGTAGAAGCCATCGCCTCGGGCGGTGAGCTCTCACGCATCATGCTCGCATTGAAGACCAGCATCGAGGCCGGCCCCACCGGGCGCTCGCGTCGCAACGGCGGGGCAAAGTCGGGCTCACATCGCACGCTAGTCTTCGATGAGATCGACAGCGGCATCGGCGGACGCGCTGCCGAAGCGGTCGGCAAGAAGCTGAAGCAACTCTCGCGCACTGCTCAGGTGTTGTGCGTGACTCACCTGCCGCAGATTGCATCGTTTGCCGACCAGCACTTCGTCATCGAGAAGCACGAAGTTGGGGGACGGACGAAGACCTCGGTGCGACCGCTAGATGCTCGCGAGCGCACCGAAGAGCTGGCGCGCATGATGAGCGGCGCCAAGCTCACCGAAACCTCACTCAAACACGCCGAGCAATTGCTCAAGGCGAACCAGTAGATAAATGGGTGCCCCCTTCGGGCCGGGTTTGCCCGGGTGGGGATTTTCGAAAACATGGACACACCTCCACCCCGGCAAACCAAGCCGGGATGGGGTGCCCGAGAGAAGATCACTGCAATCGGATATTCTGGTTCGCGCATGGAAGCTTTCGTCCGCAACGTCTTGCTGGTGTTCGCTGCGCTGTTCCCTATCGTCAATCCCGTCGGCATGGCGCCCATCTTCGCCAGCATGACGTTCGGCTACAGCGAGGGCATTCGTCGCACCATGGCAATGCGCATCGCGATCAACGGAATCGTCCTGCTGGTCGCCTCGATCTTCGTCGGGTCATACATCCTGGAGTTCTTCGGGATCAGCATCGCTGCCGTGCAATTTGGTGGCGGCTTGGTGGTGACGGTTTCAGGCTGGCACATCCTGAACCGGCACAGCGACGTTACCGAACGACAGAGCGATGCGCCGCCGCAAGCCACGTCGGAGATACTCTCCAAGGCCTTTTATCCGCTGACGCTCCCGCTTACGGTGGGACCCGGCTCAATCGCCGTGGCCATCACGCTGGGCAGCAACGGCCACTCGGAAACCCATCTGCAGTTAATCCTGACTGCGCTGGCTGCGGTGATTGGTAGCGTGCTGATTGGCCTCTCGATCTATCTCAGCTACGCCTATGCCGACAAGCTGGAAACGTTTCTGGGCAGCACCGGGACCAGCATCCTCATACGGCTGTCGGCTTTCATCGTGCTCTGCATCGGCATTCAGATTATGTTCAACGGACTGGAATCGTTTTATAAGGAAGCGCTGCACTCACCGCAGGCGGTGAGCTTTCTGATATCAGCAGGTAAAATGAAGTCATTGTGAGGCTCGGGATCGATTTCGGGACGACCCGCATTGTCGTCGCCGCCGCTGATCGCGGCAATTACCCGCTGGTGAACTTCGAAACTCCGGATGGACAGGCGCGCGACTGGTTTCCCTCTGTCGTCGCTGTGTCGGGAGATCGCCGCGTCTATGGCTGGCAGGCGCTGGAGCAGCATGGAAAGCCGGGCTGGACGCTCGTGCGCTCGCTGAAACGTGGCCTGAAGACGGCCGGTCCTTATAGCACGTTCGAAGTCGAAGGACGGCATCTCAACCTCTTCGTTGTGGTTGCAGAGATGCTAAGCGCACTCCGCCGCGAAGTGGTCGAGCATTCAACCCTTGGAGCCGATGAGAGCACGAAGCTGCGCGCGATGCTTGGCGTCCCCGCGAATGCGAATAGTAATCAGCGATTCCTGACCGAAGAGGCCGCGCGGTCGGCTGGCTTCGAAGTGCTTGGGTTGTCAAACGAACCTTCGGCAGCGGCGATTGAATTCGCCCATGGCAGTAGCTCCGGGCGCAAGAACCGCGAAAACGCCAGCCTGCTGGTGTACGACCTTGGCGGCGGGACGTTCGACGCATCCCTGGTTGCGCTGGGTGACGCCGAGTACAACGTGATTGCTGCCGACGGCATTAGCGATTTTGGCGGCGAAGACTTCGATGAGATTCTCGCCGAACTCGCTTTGGATGCGTTCGGCGTTTCCAGCAAAGAGCAGCAAGCGCTGAGCGATGGTGAGCGCTTCGCTTTGCTCGAAGAGTGTCGCGAGAAAAAAGAGGCGCTGAATCCCAACAGCCGGCGCGTGACCGTCGATCTAGGACGAGTGCGCGAGGCCTGGAAAGAAGGCTCTATCCCGGTGGACGAGTTTTACGAGCGCTGCCGCCCGTTAATTGAGGACTCGCGCACAGTAGTCGAAAGTTTAATCGCGACCTGCCCTGACGACTCCATCGACACCTTGTATCTCACGGGCGGCGGCTCCGAGTTGCCGCTGGTGGCCCGCGTTCTGCGCGAAGCGTTCGGACGCAAGGTGAAACGCTCGGCGTACATGCGCTCAGCGACTGCGATCGGTCTGGCGATTCGTGCTGCAGAGCACGAAGGCGCAACCTTGCGCGAACAGTTCACGCAGAACTTCGGCGTGTGGCGAGAGGCCGATAGCGGGCACAACGTGGTGTTCGACGTGATGTTTCCCCGCGGAAGCAAGCTTCCTGTGAAGGGGCAGGAACCGCTTCGGATCGTGCGCACCTACCGCCCGGTTCACAACATCGGCCATTTTCGTTACCTGGAGTGTTCGCATCTGGATGCCGCCAATCAGCCGCAGGGCGAGATCAGCAACTGGGACGAGGTTCGCGTCCCGTTCGATCCTAAGTTGCGCGAGTTGGAAACTTTGCCGGCACAGCCGGAGCGGCGGTTTGCACCCGGCGAAGGTCCGCTGGTCGAGGAAGAGTACACCTGCGATAGCAGCGGCCAGTTGAAGGTGCGAATTTCCGACAAATCGAACGATTACGTACAGGAGTATCGGCTCGGCGCCTGGTCGAAGAATGGCGATCGCGTGCCGAAGAGAAAGGTCAGAAGAAGCCGTTAGCACTTAGCATGGGCGGGCAGGATTGCCGCTTTCGTGTTCTTGCCAAGTGCTGAATGCTAAATGCTGAATTCCCATGCCAAAAATTACTTTTCTCGAATGCAGCAAATGTGGCGAAAAGCTTTCCGCTGACCAGCCTCGGAACATCTGCCATAAAGATGGCGGTCCGCTTTATGTCCGCTATAACCTCGACGCCATTCGCAAAGACAAACATTCACGCGACGCGGTGTCCGCCGGGCCGAAGAGCATGTGGCGCTACTCGGCCGTCTTGCCTGATGTAGAGCCCGTAACGCTTGGCGAGGGCATGACGCCGCTGCTGCGTAGCCATGCCCATCCGAACCTCTGGATCAAAGACGAAGGCCTGAACCCGACCGGCTCCTTCAAGGCGCGTGGCATGAGCACGGCCGTCAGTATGGCTCGGCATTACGCGCTGAAGAAGCTGGCAGCTCCTTCGGCCGGAAACGCTGGCGGCGCGCTGGCCGCGTATGGTGCCGCAGGCGGAATAGAAACCTATATCTTCATGCCCAAAGACGTGCCCCTCGCAAACCGGCTTGAGGTCGAAGCCGCGGGCGCGCACCTGACGCTGGTCGATGGCCTGATCAGCGACTGTGGCCGAATGGTAGCCGAGCGCAAGGACAAAGAAGGCTGGTTTGATGTCTCGACCATGAAGGAGCCGTTCCGCGTAGAAGGCAAGAAGACCATGGGCTACGAAGTGGCCGAACAGCTTGGCTGGGAGTTGCCGGCGGCCATTCTTTATCCCACGGGCGGCGGAGTTGGCCTGATCGGAATGTGGAAGGCGTTCGAAGAGATGGAAGCCATCGGCTGGATCGCGCCCGGCCATCGTCCGAAGATGATTTGCGTACAAACCGCAGGCTGCGCGCCCATCGTGAAGGCATTCGAAGAGAACGCAAACACCGCCGAGATGTGGCCCAACGCGCACACGATTGCCGCCGGTCTGCGTGTTCCCAAGGCGTACGCAGACTTCATCCTGCTCGACATCATGCGCAAGAGCCACGGAACGGCCATCGCGGTGACGGACGACGAGCTGATGGCCGGACTGAAGAAGATGGCATCGAGCGAGGGTATCTTCCCGGCTCCTGAAGGCGGAGCTGCGCTGGTGGCATACGAGAAGTTGTTGGAGAGCGGCTTCCTCAGTCGCGACGAGCGCGTTGTTATGTTCAACACCGGGTCGGGATATAAATACATCGACGCGATCGCGAGGTACTGGGGGATCCCGCCGTTCGCGCTTCCGGCCGCGCGCAGCATGGGCGGAATTATTGGACCGTATTAAAAGCTCTCTGGGTGCCCCATTCGGGCTTGGTTTGCCGGCGTGGGGCTTTGAACGTCCCCACCCCGGCAACTGAAGCCGGGATGGGGCACCCAGGTCGGCGCGGATGTCACCTTGCGCGCTCGGCTGCCGGAGCAACAACCCGGATACCCGCCTGCGATGGCTGCTCTGACAATGTAGTAGTACGCTGTGGGAGTCGCACCAGGAACACCGATCCCTCCGCCGAGGTCTTCTCCAATATGATCTCGCCGCCGTGTTCTTCGACAATCTTTTTCGCAATGGCCAAGCCCAATCCCGTTCCATTGGCCTTTCCGGCACTAACGAAGGGCTCGAACAATGACGCGCGGATCGCTTCCGGAACGCCTCCGCCATTGTCAGATATCCTGCATTCCAAGTGCTGGTTCGAGGCGCCCGCATCCACCACGATTCGCGTGTCTCCATTGGCGCTTGCCTCGCAGGCGTTCAACAGCAAATTAAAGAAAACACGCTCCAGCTTGCGCGGGTCGAAGACTCCGTTTGTCGGGCCGTGCTCGCGGATTTCGATACTGATATCGCGGAAGTTCGGCGCGGCCTGCACCGATTCCGCTGCCCTGCGAACGACTTTACTCAAGTCCGACGGCACCGGAACCACACTTGGCTTGTCGCGCGATACCTCCACCAGAGAGTCGATCAGCTCCGTCATTTGCGATGCACCGCGTTGGACCTCCGAATATATTTCGTCGCGGTCGAAGTTGAGTTCATCCACGTTGTACAGAAATTCCGCATTGGCCACCACGGCTGCAAGCTGGTGGCGAAGGTCATGGGAGATCGATCCGGCGGCACGGCCGAGAGCAGCCAGGCGCTCAGCTTCCAACTGCTTGCGCTGCAGTTCCAGCAATTGCAGGCGCATGCTGTTGAAGGCGGTACCCATCTCCGCCAATTCGGCGCTGCCGCGCGGCTGTAATTCGTAACGGTAGTCTCCGTCCGCAAGCGCACGGACTGCCCCAACCAGCGAGTCCAGCGGCCCTGTGATGGCCCGGGATATCAAAAGCACTAGAATGATGGCACCGGCTACGGCGATGCCGCCGAGCACGAGCATCATCTGGTTCAGTCGGGCTAATAGTGTGTCCCACGGCGTCAGAGAGAGCAAAAGATAGCAGCGGATCGGTATTTCCGAGCTGGCCGGAACATTGACGCTGGCGACGGCATAATGCCGCGCCCCCAGCCACACCTCTCGGCTCTCGCTGGTGTCGTTGTAGATTTTATCGAGTTCGGCGCCGGTGACTGACTGGGTTGAGGCAACAGCGACATTCCCCGCGGTCAGCAACACCTCACTCCCGGCAAAGCTGCTTAGCTGCTTGGCAAAGGAATTATCGATGCGCTTGCCGATTGTCAGGTATCCGAGGGCGACGCTCTCGCTTCCAGCGCCGGCAATAATCGCCCTGGACACAACCAGATAAATGTCGCTGCCTGCCTGCCAGAGACCGGAGTCCTTACTATGCTGCAGGGATTGGCGCAGTAGCGTTGCGGCAGCGGCATGGCCGATTCCCGGACCGTTTGTGTGAACCGCTACAACTTCGCCGTTGCTTCTCGCGAGTACGAGAAGGTCGGTGTCGGACAATTCACGAAATTCGCGGGAGCCGTCCTGGATGGTAGCGCTGTCGGGAGCGATCATCAGCGATTTGAGGATGGGAATTTCCGCCAGCAACGCAGCGGAACGTTCCAACTCGGCGCTTTCCTGCTGCTGAATCCGCACGAAGTCGCCCACCGACGATTCAGTAGCTTCTGAGATCTGACGCGCCACTTCGCTTCGGACTGCCTGACGAATGACAAACAAGCTGGTCCCGGTGAGAGCGGCAAAGATAGCCACCATGGCCAGAAGCAGTTGCGTTCGCAGTGTGAGTCGTGGGATGGCGTGGCCCTCGTCAGGACGCGATGGCTTCAGCCGCCATCACGAACTTGTACCCTACTCCGTGCAGCGTGAGAAAGTGCCTGGGGTTGGAGGGGTCAGTCTCAAGCTTTTGCCGCAGTCGAAGAATGTGATTATCGACCGTGCGCGTCGAAGGATAGTTGTGGTAGCCCCAGACCTGGTTGAGCAGGTCATCGCGCGAGATCACGCGGCCGGGATGTTCAAGGAAGTACTTCAGTACGCGGAACTCCTGCGCGGTGAGCGTAATTTTTTGTCCCGAGCGCGTGACCTCCATGGCTTCGCAGTGAACTTCGACATCAGCGAAGCGGAACAAGCTGGCGGGTTCCTCCTTGGTCGCGGGAATCTCGGTTCGCCGCATGGCACGCCGTACGCGTGCCAACAGCTCTTTCGGACTGAAGGGTTTGGTCACATAGTCGTCGGCCCCCAGTTCCAGCAGCAGGACTTTGTCGTCCACCTCAGCATTGGCGCTGAGCACGATGACCGGAACGTTTGGCGCAAGCGTCTTGAACTCGCGGCAAAGCTCGCGACCATGCATACCGGGAAGCTTCAAATCCAGAAGCACAGCGTTCGGGCGCTGCTCGCGGAAAGTGCTTAGTCCCGCCAGACCGTCGGAGGCGACATCCACCTGGTATCCCTCGGCGACAAAGGCCCTTTGCAGCGCACGCTGCATTGCCTGGCTGTCCTCCACAATCAGTACCTTGTCCATCACTTACACCTCGAGCGGCGAAGGCTGCCGCTAATAGTAGTACGGAAATACCCTGTCCAAGATGCAAAAAAACGAGCGACCGGAGCCGGACTCTGCTGACAGTCCTTGCTCCGGCCGAACGCCCCTGTGCGAACAGGAGGTGGCTGCCTTCCCGCATGCCCGGGCAATTTGGTGCGGCGGGTTGCAGCGTCTACTGAATCAAAGAGTAGTTGGGCTGCGCTCGACGTTTGTCACCGCCTTGTCTCGCGCGGGTCAAAATGTCATCGCGAAACTCGGGTGTGCGATGCCCGTAACGTGGTGGGACGCTATCCGGCGGAAGCACCGGGCTTTTGGCCGATTCGTCGCCCTATTCCTGGCCTGCAGGGCCAGTGCTTCCACTCTTCTAGATTGAAATGATCATGTCGTTCAACCGCGTCGGATACTTGTTCATGATCTCGCCCTTGCTCTGCCCGACGATGACGGTATCGGAGTGGCGGAAGCCGCCCCAGTTCGGGTCGTAGACGCCCGGCTCGCAACTGAATGTCATCC
This sequence comes from uncultured Acidobacteriaceae bacterium, assembly GCA_963846795.1. Taxonomy (GTDB): domain Bacteria; phylum Acidobacteriota; class Terriglobia; order Terriglobales; family Acidobacteriaceae; genus CAVVDY01. Next base: position 433,845 of record CAWJXJ010000002.1, on the reverse strand, counting down.
CGACTTTGAGCACGGTTGTGTCGCCGTCGGCGATCCATGGCGACTCGTGGCCCTCCAGGCCGATGCCATGACCGGTACGATGCTTCAGGAATTGCGCGTAGCCAGCCTTGCGGATCTGGTCGAGGCTCATCTTGTCCACCTGCTCGGCGACCATGCCTTCCTTCATGTTCTCCACGCCGGTATCGTGGGCGGCCAGCATGGCATCGTAAAGCTTCTTGGCATAATCACTCGGCTGGCCGACGCAGAACGAGCGCTCACACTCGGTGTTATACCCACCGACGGTGGCGCCGTAGCTGAGAATCAGTGCGTCGCCCTTCTGTAGCCGATCCTTGCTTGGAACCGCGTGCGGAAAAGCCGAGCGTTTGCCGAAAGGAACCAGCCCTCCGAAGGGTGGCGAAATCTCCACGCCGACCACAGATGTCAGCTCCTTCGACATTTTGTCGGCGACGGCATCGGCCGATGCCTTGAGGATTTCGTCCTCCGTAACGCTGCCATTCGCCTCGATGTAAGCACGTCCGGCCTGTACCGTGTAATCGGCAAAGTAGACGGCGCGACGCATCACTCCGATTTCGTCCTGGTCTTTCACCCAACGCATCTCTTCCACGATGTCGCCGGCGTCCACCAGCTTCGCCTTGGGGGCGCCGAGTTGCATCTGGGTTCGACGCGAGGGAGTGCACTCCTCGATGCCGATGTTCGGGCCGACGCCGCGAGCGTTGATGCGCTCGAAGATCCAGCGCACACGGTTCACCGGGCCGGGATAATCAAAGTAAGCTTCGTAGTCTTTCACCCACCACAACTTCACCTGGTCGGACTCAAGCTCGGGGATGAACAGTGCAGGCTGGCCTGACACCGGAATCAGCGCGGCGAGGGGACGTTCGGTGGGAAGATGAAAGTATCCGGTCGTATAGATCACATTGTGGGCATTGAGCAGCACCAGCGCATTCAGATTGCGCTCAGCCATTTTCGCCTGCACCTGCTTGATCTTGCGCTGATACCACTCCGGCGGCAGACGATCGGGCCCGGGAGGCGCAGGGACGCTGGCCTTGATCTGCAAGGCATGCGTCTTGCCGAATGAGAATGAGGACGCCGTGATAGCAAGGGCAGCGGCTCCGGTAGAAGTTTTCAGGAACAGGCGGCGAGAGGAAGGACCTATTGATTCGCTCATAGGGCAACCCTTATACCTCCTACGAGCGGAGGAATCAAGAGTGCCGGTTGAGAGTGCCGGTTGAGCGCATGCGCATCACTTCTAGCCTCGACAGGAAAAACCCGCCCAGACCATTTGGCCTGGGCAGGTTCTCTGGGGGGGTAAGTGTTTTTAGTCTCCCGAGCGCGCTACCTCCAGCTCGCGGGTATTCAGTTCGCCTTCTTCCAGCACCGCGGTCTTGTCGAAGGAGTGGCCGGTCACCAGTCCCAGCACAAACCAGCCAAGCACCAGCGCGCCAAAAGCGAACAGCGTGTCACCAAACATGCGCATCCAGCGCAACCTTACAAGCATTGGCGTTTGCATGAACTCAGCCGAGCGCGCATACCAGGTGCCGTACTCGACTGAAGCCCACGCCTGTAGCAGTCCTACCGGCAACATGCTCAGCAGCACCATCAGCGCCAGGCCGATGTTGATCGACCAGAAGGCGATGAACAGCGGCCGCTCGCGCCACTTCAGCCCCGGACGCAGCGCCCGCAGGCAGAAGAGCATGAGCCCAAGGCCGAGCATCCCGTATACCCCGAAGAGCGCTGTGTGGCCGTGTACAGGTGTCAGGTTCAAACCCTGCACGTAGTAGAGCGCGACCGGCGGGTTGATCATGAAGCCGAACAGACCTGCGCCAACGAAGTTCCAGAAGGCCACCGCGACGAAGAAGTAGATCGGCCACTTGTAGGCGCTGATCCAGGCCGTCTGGGCGGTGCCGCGTGAGAGCCGGATATTCTCCCATGCCTCGAAGCCGACCAGCACCAGGGGCACAACTTCAAGCGCGCTGAATACGGATCCAAGTGCCAGCACGATGCTGGGAACTCCGGTGAAGTAAAGGTGATGGAAGGTGCCGATGATTCCGCCGGAGAGGAAGATCACCGTCGAGAACAGAACCGCGCGCGTTGCTGTCGAAACCGAGAGCAGCTTCAGCCGCGTAAACAGGAACGCGATGACCACGGTTGCGAAGACTTCGAAGAAGCCTTCAACCCACAGGTGAACTACCCACCAGCGCCAGTATTCGGCGGTGATGAGTGGACTGCGCTGGCCATACATCAGGCCGGCGGCGTAGAAGACCGGAATCGCGATACTGGAAACCAGGAACAGCATGAGCAGCGAGTGATTCTCGTCGCGCCGGGCGAGAGCAGGCTTCAGGCCGCGATACATCAGCCACAGCCAAAAGACCAGTCCGACGAAGAGCAGGATCTGCCACACCCGGCCGAGGTCAACATACTCGTAACCTTGCGAGCCGAACCAGAACCACAGATTGCCGAGCTTTTGCTCGATGCCCATCCATTCGCCGGCAAGCGAGCCGACGACGACCGCGACCACCGCGACGAACAGCGCGTTCACTCCGAAGCGTTGTCCCTTGGGTTCAACGCCACTGACCGCAGGAGCGATGAACAGTCCAGTCGCCAGCCATGAGGTGGCAATCCAGAAGATGCCGATCTGCAAGTGCCAAGTGCGCGCCACGGAGTAGGGCAGCCACTTCGCGAGAGGAATGCCATAGAAGCCGTTGCCTTCGACGCCATAGTGGGCGACGATGGCTCCCAGCGCGACTTGTACGACCCACAGCGCTGCGACGACGAAGAAGTACTTGACCGTCGCCTTCTGCGATGGCGTGGGTTTCAACCCCAGCAGAGGGTCGCGCCGTGGCGCCAGGTCGGTAGATGGCTTGTGCTCTTGCGAGCCGAAGTACCAAACCATCGCGCCTACTCCAGCCAGCAGCATCACGAAGCTGATGACGCTCCACACGATCACAGCTCCGGTCGGACGATTGCCGATCAGCTCTTCATGCGGCCAGTTCTGTGTGTAGGTGACGTCCTGGCCAGGACGGTCGGTGCTCGCCGCCCACGCCGTCCACCAGAAGAAGGTGGCCATCTCACGCTGCTTGGTCGTGTCGGTCAGAGCGCCAGCGGGAATCGCGTATTCATTGCGGCCCTTGCCGTAGACGTCCGCATAGTAGGCAGCGAGTTGCTGGAATGCAGCCGCGCGATCGTTGTCGAGAACAATGGTGTCAGTCGCGGCGTTATACGTATTGCGTCTCGTAACTTCCGTCAGCCGGCCCTGCAACGCGGCGCGTGTCTCCGCCGGAGCGGCCGCGTAGTTTGCAAATCCCTGTGCTGCCGCCCAGCGATCCAGCACAATCATCGATTGCCGATGCAGATAGTCGGCGCTCCAGTCGGGAGCGACGTAGGCGCCGTGGCCCCAGATGGTGCCGATTTCCTGGCCGCCGGTGGACTGCCAGACGTTCTGGCCATCGCGAATGGTCTCGCCGCTGAACAGGACTTGTCCGTCAGCGGTAACAACTTTCGACGGGATCGGCGGCGCGCTATTGATGGCCTTGTAGCCTACGCCGCCCAGCACGGCGAACGAAATCAACATGACCACGCCCAGCGCGATCCATAGCTTTCTATATTGCATGTAGAAGACTCCTGAGAATGAAATCCTGGGGCTAAAGCCCCGCAACTTATGCGGCATCTGTAAGGCACGGCTGAAGCCGCGCCCCTTCAAAACCTAGTGAACGCTATGGCTACTGCTGCGTCTCCATCGCAGCCGCGCGCGGGAACAGAATGTTGTTCTCTTTATGAATGTGCTGATGCAGATCGGCCTCAAAGCCTTCGAGCGCCTGATAGAGCGTGCGATAGCTGATGCAGGCATCGCCAGGAAGCGCGTAGTCGCGCGTCACGGTGCGCAGCGCGCGCAGCGCATCGCCGGCTCCGTCGTGCTCGCGCATCATCATGCCGATGGGGTTCATCACCGTGCCGAACATTGCGGGCGGCGCAGGCTCTCCTGCTACTGCGCTTTCTTCCATGCGCACTATGTAGGGGAAAAGGACTTGCTCTTCCTTCATCAGATGGACCGTGAGTTCTTCGCTCAGCGCCGTAAACAGCTCTTGCACTTGCAGCAACTCGGCGTGGTTCTTGCCGTGAACGCCGACGACCTTCTCTGTGAGCGCCAAAATGCGCGGGCACTCGGAGCGGACGAACGCATGGTGCGTGGCAGTAATGTTGGCGATGAGATCAGCCAGGGATGCACGTTGCCAGTCTTGGGTCGACGGAGTCTGACTGGCAGATTCGGCACACAGCTTGATCCGCTCCAGTACCTCTTGCACTGGAAGCTTGGCTTCAGCACATGCCTGATCGATGGTGCGGTTTCCGCCACAACAATAGTCGATACCGAGTCTCTCGAATTCGCGGGCACAGTTAGGCAGCTCAGCGGCGATTTCCCCAACCGTCCGGGTCGTTGCGATTGTCATTTGCGTCTTCTCCTGCGAGTCGCCGGCTTGTGTGCGGGACTGCGTTACATGAGCCACAGTAGAGGCCGCCGACCCGCACCACTATGACTTCAGTCACGGGAGCCGGCTTTCTGCAGGATTTCTTTTTTTTGTTACGCCTGAGACTTTGGTCACTGCCACAGGTTTGTCGCGCTGCTGAAATAGAGGACATGAAACCGAATGAGATTGCCATCGACTTCGACGAGCGCCCGTACATCGTGATCTGGGAAGTGACCCAGGCCTGCGACCTGGCCTGCGTTCATTGCCGCGCCTCTGCTCAGCCCAAGCGCAACCCCTCCGAGCTGTCGACCGAAGAGGGCAAGCGGCTAATCGACGAGATTGCTGCGATGGAGGTGCCGGTGTTCGTTCTCACGGGCGGCGATCCCATCAAGCGGCCTGACCTGTTTGAGCTGATCGAGCACGCGGCGAAAGTGGGCGTGAGAGTTTCGCTGACGCCCAGTGCTACTCCACTGCTGACGCGCGAGGTCGTGCATCGATTGAAGCAAAGCGGATTGGCCCGGCTGGCGGTGAGCCTCGATGGCTCGAACGCCGAAGTTCACGACGCGTTCCGCGGCATGTCGGGCTCGTTCCAGCGCACCATGGAAGCCATCGAATGGGCGAATGAAGTTGGACTGCCGGTGCAGATCAATACCACGTTCAGCCGCCGCAACGTCGACAACTTCGAAGCGATCGCGGCGTTGATCGAGCGCAAGCTGATAACGCTCTGGAGCGTCTTCTTCCTGGTGCCCACCGGACGCGGCAAGCTCGATGATCTGCTCTCAGCCGAGAAGTTCGAAGATATCTTCGCAAAGCTGCACGAGCTTTCGCAGCGCGCTCCGTTCCACATCAAGACGACGGAAGCGCAGCACTACCGGCGGTACATCCTGCAACAACAGGTCGCGGATCGCCGCAGCGGAAAGCAGCCAGCGCAGGCGTCTCCGGCGAAGGTGCAAGACACGGTGGGCCGCGCGCCTCGTGGACTCAACGACGGCAAAGGGTTTGTGTTTGTCTCCCACAAGGGAGAAGTCTTCCCCAGCGGCTTCCTGCCGTTCTCGGGTGGGAATGTCCGGTCCGATTCGCTGAGCCGCATCTATCGCGAGTCGCCAATCTTCCAGCAGCTCCGAGATCCGGATCAACTGGGCGGCAAGTGTGGGGCCTGCGAGTTCCGCCACATCTGCGGCGGTTCACGCGCCCGCGCGCTCGCCATGACCGGCGATCCGCTGGCTGAGGAGCCTTGCTGCTCGTATGTGCCGAAGAATTACATTGCGCCGGACGTCTCACCTACGCTGTGGAGACGGCCGTTGGAGCTGCGCGTGCTCGGGCAATAAATTCACCGTGCTAACGACAGTGAGATACATGTATCTCATGGCTACAACGATGGTTCACATTCGGGTCGATGAGAAACTGAAGCAAAAAGCAGGCAAGGCGCTGGCCGCCATGGGCATGTCGGTTTCCGATGCGGTGCGCCTGCTACTGGTACGCGTAGCCGCCGAACAGGCCCTCCCCTTCGAAATCAGGGTCCCGAATCCGACTACGATTAAGGCGCTGCAGGCCGCGGAAAAACGCAAGGGAAAGAAATTCGCCTCGCCTGATGCGCTGTTTAAGGACCTCGGAATTTCTCGCCCTTCGAAACCCTAACCTGCCGCGGCTTCCAACTCCGCTTCCAGCTTCTTGAGCGAGGGGATCTTCAGATCGCGATTGTCGACTTGAATCAGTCCGTCGGCTTGCAATCGGCTCAGGTTGCGCGACACCAGTTCGCGCACCGTCCCGATTTGTGCGGCGAGTTCGCTGTTGTTCGCCGGAAGCAGTACACTCACGGCATCGCCGTTGCGATTGCCTTCCGCTTTTGCCAACCGCACCATCAGCGCGATCAAGCGAGACCGCACAGTAGTAAACGACAGCTCTTCGATGATGCTCACCAGCCGACGCAAACGCCCGCCCACCACGCGCAGCACCTTCAGCGCTACCTGGGGGTGTTGCAGACACAGCGCCTGAAAATCCTGGCGGCTAAGAAAGAAGAGAGTACACTCATTCACCGCCTGCGCAGATGCGGGATAGTTGCCTCCGTCAAACACCGGTAGCTCAGCGATGGAACTGCCCGGTCCGTCGATCGCAAGCACCTGTTCGCGACCGCCCGCCGACGATTTGAAGATGCGAACATCGCCGGTGTGCACTAAGTAGAGACCGGCGCACGCGTCGCCCTCGTTGAAGATGATTTCGCCGCTCTGGAATCGCCGCTGCACCATGCGTGGCGTGAGGAAGGCACACTCCTGCTCTGACAGTCCCGAAAAAATCTGAACCCGCTTCAGAAGTGCAATAACGGCATCTGCGTCAACGGCCATGGTGAGATTGTATGCGCGTCGGCTTTGAAGGGGCACGGCTTTCAGCCGTGCCGTTCCAAGGTATCGAGGAGTGGCCGCCTTTAGGCGCTGAGAGATGTCTTTCCGCAGCGGCTGAAGTCGGCTAATTATTCTCCAGATGCGGCACGTCTGAAGGCGTGATCATTCAAACCCGACTACTGCAAATCCAAAATTTGGGAAACCGCTCTAACTACTCATAGCGCAACGCCTCGATGGGGTCGAGGTTCGCCGCTTTCCATGCGGGATAGATTCCGAAGATAAGTCCAATCATGGCCGAGACGATAGTCGCGGTGGCTACCCACTGAACAGACATGGTGGCGGGCAACGAAGGAAATGCCAGCGGTACCAGGGCGGTCAGCAGGCCGCCGATCAGGATGCCGAGGATTCCGCCGGCGCCGGTCAGCGTGATGGCTTCGAGCGTGAATTGCAGCAGGATGTCGCGCTTGCGCGCGCCCACGGCCTTGCGTACTCCGATCTCGCGGGTGCGCTCGGTGACCGACACCAGCATGATGTTCATCACCCCAACGCCGCCAACGATGAGTGCAACGCTCGAGACCGCGAACATGAAGATGAAGATGCCGCCGGTAAGCTGGTTCCAGACGTCGCTGAGCGAATCCTGGCTGAACACGGCGAAATTGTCCGGCTTGTCGGGGGGTAAGTGGCGGCGACGACGCAGCAGGGCGCGCATCTCGTCCATAGCCGCCGGCATATCGTTTTGCGAAGTAGCTTTCACGCCGATCCAATAGTCCTTGAGCTCGGGGTGCAATTTGCGGAAGGTCGCCAGCGGGAAGTAAACGATATTGTCTTCCGGATTCGATCCGCTGCCGAATGCGGCTTTCTTTTTCGACGCCACCCCGATCACGGTGAACAGCTCGCCTTCAATGTTGATCTCTTTGCCGACCGGGTCTTCGTTAGTGAACAGTTGCTCTGCCGTGTCGTTTCCCAGGATGATGACCGGACTGCGGTGCTCGTCTTCGGTTACGGTAAAAAACCGGCCATTCTCTATCTTGATGTCGTAGACCTTGGCGGCATCATAGGTGTCGCCTTCGAGCATCGTGTTCTTCGTCTTGCGGCCTTCATATTTCACGGCATAAGTACCGGTGCCGAATTGCGGCAACTGCAACCGCTCCGCGGCGGTGACCGCTTCAACGTGCGGCAGGTCCTTCATGGCCATCGCATCTTCGAGCGTGAGTTCCTTTCGGGTGAGCATCTCGGTAGTAGGCCGGCCGAATACGAAAGGCTCCATGTGATAGGCAAAGATTATGTTCGAACCCATGTCCTCGACCATGCCTTGGACATTTGCGTTCAGGCCGCGCACTACCGACGAGATGACAATGACCATCATGATGCCGATGACGACACCCAGAATGGTCAGTCCCGACCGCATCTTGTTCGCGGTGAGCGTGTCCCATGCCATGCGAAGAATCTGGCCGTAGTCTTTGGTCTTCATAGCAAAGTTGTCAGTTGTCGGTGGTCAGTTCTGGCCGTTGGCATTTAGCACTTGGCACTTGGCCAAAGAAGCCTCGGGAAGGGGACCAAATGCTAAGTGCCAAATGCTAAATGCCAACGACTGCCTTTCACAATTCAAACCTCAATGCCACAATCGGATCCAACTTTGCCGCCTTGCGCGCGGGATAGACACCGAAGAAGATGCCAACGCTGGCGGCTACGATCAGGCCCGCCGCTACTGCCCAAATCTTGATCGCCGATGGCATTCCAATCGCCAGCGTCACCGCTTTGGCAATGCTGATCCCGCCGGCCACGCCGATTAATCCGCCGATCAGCGCCATGGTGCCCGATTCGATCAGGAACTGCAGCATCACGTCGCGGCGACGGGCTCCCATCGCCTTGCGGATGCCGATCTCGCGCGTGCGTTCGGTCACCGTCACCAGCATGATGTTCATGATGACAATTCCGCCTACCAGCAAAGAAATCGACGCAATCACGATCATCACGATGAAGAAGCTGCCGCTGATGTTCGACCATATAGCCATGAAGCTGTCGTTGGTCTCGATGGCGAAGCTGTCTTTGCCGCCGATGGGATCGTGACGCCGCGTACGCATGATGACGCGCGCCTGGTCGATGGCCTGCTCCATCGGCGCACCGACGCCATTGGTCTTCGCCCAGACGTTCAGAGTATTGTGGGTACCGTAGGCCTTGAACCAGGTGGTAATCGGCATCATCACCCAGTTGTCCGCGCTCTGGCCGAGTGTCTTGCCGCGCCTGGTGCCCACGCCGATCACCTGGTAGGTGTGCCCGTCGACGCGAATCTCTTTGCCGATGGGATCGACGCCCGCCAACAGGTTGTCGCGAATGTCGGCCCCGATGACGGCCACCGGCGCGGTGTTGTCCATGTCGGCTTCGTTGATGGTGCGTCCCAGATCGAGGTCGAGGTCGTAGATGCGCGTCATAGTCGGCGTCCAGCCACGAATCCTGCTGTCGCTGCTGCTCTGCGTGCCGTAGACTACCTTCCCGTTGAAGTTGAATACCGCGGCGCCCACGATGGTGCATGCGGTGCAGCCTTGGGCGATCGCCTGGTAATGCTCCATGGTGACGTCTTTGCGCTTGTTGCCCTCGATGAACTGCTCGGGATCGGTAACGACGTTACCCATCTTGCTGACGATGAAGACGTCAGCACCTAGATTGAATATCTTCTCCGCCACGTAGCCGTTGATGCCGCTCTCGAAGGTCACCACCGCGATCACCGCCGACACGCCGATGACGATTCCCAGCAGGGTGAGAAATGAGCGCAGCTTATTCGCCCACAGCGAGAACAGAGCGATGCGCACGGCTTCAGAGATATTCATGGGTGTTCAGCGGGAGCTCTGGACAGAGTTTAGCAATTTACCGCTCCGGGTTGTGGATTTGGAGGTGAGGAACTGGACAAAGTGCAGAAAGCAGGGATCGGGTGGTGCGAAAAGGGCAAGCCAAGGCACGACTCTGTGCTAAGCGACACTAAAGTGACGCTAGATTGGGATTGCTAAATTTTGACCAGCAGTTCTACTTCGCGTTAGAAGGCGATGCAACGCTCCGCTACCGACTTGGAATGGCTCGGTGTACCTATGGCACTACAAACGCCCTACAAGCCAATTCTGAGCGTTCTGCGGCTATCCTGGATTCCATCGCCACGCGCATTGGAGGCAACCGCGCCAATTGCATGGCTCTAAAGTGCCATAAAATCGGGATCTCTGATAATCCCTCACAGAGCGGTCGTGCAAAACGCGCACTTGTGCGCCCCGATGGGAATATCGCTCAGACACTGCGGACATTTCATCTTGTCGGGCAGTGCCTGCTTGGTGAAGCGAGCCATCAGCGTATTCACCGGAAGCACCACGAAGTAGTACACCGCCGCTGCGATAAGCAGGAACGAGATCAGGGCGTTGAGGAAGTCTCCGTAGAGAAACTTGGCGCCATGCATTTCGGCGTAGAACGCGGAGAAGTCGGGCTTGCCGGCGATGGCAGCGATCAACGGGGTGAGCAGATCTTTGACGAACGCGGTGACCACTGTGCCAAATGCCGCGCCGATCACAACACCTACCGCCAGATCGACGACGTTACCTCGTAGAACGAAATCCCGGAATCCTTTGATCATATTTCCTCCTAACGGCTGCCGCTTTAGATTTTGCGCCGGGGATGCGCTGCAACGTCTAAGAATCTACGACCTGCGGCGACCTGAAACAAGTAGCGACGCAGAATCAGACCCGGCGCGAGGCGAACCAGTCTCTCACCGGTTCCTGGCTCAGGTAGTAGATCACCGCAACGCGCACGATAATCTGCAGGCCTTCCCGCACGATGGCGAAAGCGCGCCCGTCAGCCACGGCGCTGGAGATCGCGGGCACCGCCAACGCGACTCCGATGGCTGCTACCAGGAGCGTCAGCCGCCGCGCCCAGCGGCGCCTGTTCCACAGGGCCCAGGCGAGCGTGAGCGTTACGGCTCCGTAGATCAGGAAGGCGATCGGCCCGCTCTGTTCCAAGCCTCCCTGCAGCAGGACGGACCCGTACGACAGAGGAACAGCATCGATAACCAGCAGTCCTGCAAAAACCCAGGCTATGAGAGCCGTTAAGGCCAACAATGCGGCCACCACGGCAATTCCTGAGGGCCGGTCATCGGCGGTATGGTTTGAAGTCAGTGACTGCATTCGCCGGCGATCGGTTGAGGAGCTTGCTTTCCGACCGAGTGACGATCATCTCACTCCGAGCACGAGCCGCCCAAATTTTGGGGCACCTCTCAGGGTGGGTTTATTTCCGCAGCCGATTGGCGAGAGCTCGCACTCCTGGCTAAAGGCGTTGGGCAATTTCCTATTTGTTGCATCCAGCTTCATTCGTTAGGCCGATTTCCATAGCCGGCAGCAGCAACGGTTGACAGGAAAATGACACTCTGCTACCTGAACGCTTACAACTTCCGCAGTATAAGTGGGTTATAACGACTCAAGAAATTGCACGACTCGGATGGCAGGCAGCCGGTTCGGCAACAAGATTGCTGCAACTTTCTACATAGGTCATCCGTCTAAAGGACAACAAGACCCATTGGGTCGGAGGTGAGTCGATGATGGCAGAAAAGTTTTCCGTGCCCGAACTATCGGCGCTGCGGAGCGAACTGCTTCACGGGTTCGACTCTAAGGACTGCGCCGAGCTGCTGCAGATGTTTTTGGTAGGCCGCGGCTATGGCGTTTCCGCCGAGGACGCCCGCGCTGCAGTGAGCAAAGTAGGAATGCTGGGCAACACTCTGGAGGCCTTCCAGCGCGAACTCGAAAGCATCGCTCTGGTGATGTAGCGGGTGACAAATCTCATGTGGCAGCGAAACGGTGACATGCTCCGCTGCCTTGTTGAACGAACAAGCTGAAGGTCAGAACCTGGACGAACAGTGACGTGAGCAACGAAGAGCCTGGACCAAATGGTCCGGGCTTTTTGCTGGGCACTGCAGGCCTTCAGGCCCACCTCGCCACCACTTTCAATTATTGTCATCACGAGTCCGCCGCGGCAGACGAGGGATCTGCTCTCCATCAACTTGGCAATACGTCGGTCTGTGGGTATCCCATCCTTTCCCTTCGTCTGGGGAAGGGTGCGGTCAGCAGCACCTCACGTGCGCTCAGCTTTGCATCATAGATATCTATGCATGCAGCACCGTTTTCTATCCTCAGACGCAAGTTCTGGGCGTGCGCTTTGGTCCTCTTCCTATTGTCTCTGCTTGTTGGCTGTGGCAGCGGAACCACTGGCAACGGCTCAGGTCCAACCTGGCACTACACCGCCATGGGCGATTCCCTCGCTGCTGGTGCGTTGGCTGAAATGGGTTACGTTGCCCGCTACGACACATACCTCAACACCGACACCGGCGCCACCATCACCACCATCAATCTGGGTATTCCCGGTTGGCAAAGTGGCGACCTCTTGAACGCCTTGCAGAACGATCCCGCTTTCCGCAGCCAGGTTTCCGGTGCTGACGTGGTGACATGGGACATAGGCGGAAACGACCTCGCCAGCGCCCATGACAGCTACGTAAACAACACGTGCGGCGGCGTGGACAACCAGGACTGTCTTCGTTCTGCTGTCGCAACCTTTGAAACCAACTGGGACGCGATTGTCGCAGAACTGCTGAAGCTTCGCGACCCTGGCAAAACTATTTTGCGGACCATGGATATCTACAATCCGTATGTCGCCGCAGACATGCAAGCCGGAAGATTTGCCACTGTCGAGCCCTATCTCGATCAAGTGAACAATCACATTGCCGACAATGCGAAAACCAACAACATCCCGGTCGCCGCAGTGCACACCGCATTCAATGGAGCAGATGGAACGCAGGACCCGGTAGCCATGGGCTTGATCGCCGTCGATGGATTCCATCCCAATGATGCAGGCCACAAGGTCATCGCCGACCAACTCCGGATACTGGGCTACGCTCCGCTGCATTAATCCGAGTCGAAAAACGGCCTCCACCTGATAATTCTCAGCACGAGATAGTTGTCATCACGAACGCAGTAAGGGATCTGTTCTCGCTGGCATTGGTACTGAGGTTCGGGCTGGCGACGTCTCTCATCGGCCCCATGAAAGTTAGCCGAGTGGGGCATCCGGCCTGCGACGCGCTCGCCTTACGAAGCTCCGTCGTAGGGCAGGCCTATTTGGTTGCTCTTATCGGCGCGGCATTTCGCGACGATGAGCGTGATGTCGTCGTGCTGCTCGTGTGGACTATAACGGTGCACTTCGTCGATTACGGCCGAGACCATGAGGTGCGATGGGAGGTCTCGATGAAGACCGAGACAATCCAGCAGGCGCTCTTCACCGAACTCGTCGCCGTCGAGACAACCTGCTTCCGTTACCCCATCGGTGTAGAGCGCGAGTGTGTCTCCATTGAAGAGCGTGGTCTCGCCGATTGAGCATTCCCATCGCGGAAAACGTCCAAGCACAGTGGCGGTGGATTCGAGGCGCTCGAGGTTTCCGCCCGCACGGACGAGAAGCGCCGGCAAATGTCCGCAGTTGGCATAGCGCAACCGGCCGGTCTGGTCGCTGTATTCCGAAAAGAAAAACGTCGCGTAGGCATTCTCGGCTGTGCTCTGGCAGAACAAGCGATTGACCGATTGCATGAGTAGCTCGGGTTCATCGAGTGCGATCGCGCATTGGCTGCGAAGATTCGCCTGAAGATTCGCCATGAGCAGTGCAGCGGCGATTCCCTTGCCGGCAACATCAGCGATTACCAGGCAAAGCCGTTCTCGGCCCGCGGCAAGAAAATCGTAGTAATCGCCGCCAACATGCCGCGCCTGGTGACATGTCCCGGCATAGTCGAGGGTTCTGAGAGGCGGCAGATCCTGGGGAAACAATTGACTCTGCACTTGTTTCGCGATCTCGAGTTCCTGGGCGAACCGCCGCTCCGCCTCGGCGCGCTCAGCCGATGCTCGCCGCTCCGCCTCGATGGCATGGGTTACTTCATCGAAGCTCACCAGGGAGAATGAATTGCCGTCGAGATCTTTGAAATGAGTGAAGACGCCACCCCACACTGGCGCTTCGCCGACCGCCGAACTCGGCGCGTGCTCCGACTTAACGCGTCTTAGTTTCGGTGTGGTAAGGAATTTGACCCCGCGCTGCGACCACTCCCGGTAGCGGGCGAGAACATCGTCAGTTACCAGTACGATGTCGGTTGGCCGCCCAATAAGCTGATATTGCCTGGAGTCGGCTTTAGGAGCGACCAGCACAAGTACCGTCTCCCCGTCCGGCGGCGCGACAGCCAACCAGCGTTCTCCGGACTGAAGTGTCGTGTCTGCGACCAGGCGGAAGCCGAGTTGGTCTACGTAAAACCGCAGGCTCTGCTCCTGATCGCGCACGAAGACCTTGACGCAGTGAATACGAAGAATCTGGCTCGGAGATGGCTGAGAGAAATCCACTGGCGGGATTATAAGCTGGACGCTTCCACTTCTATTGTTGCAACCGGCTGAGGGGTGCGTGCGTTGTTTCGCCTTCTTCTGTCTGGTAGTTGCTTTGTCGGCTTTGTGTGCTCAGGCTCAGATGGGCGACAGCGTGGAGAAGCAAGCCATGTCGCTGGAGCCAAGATTCAGTGAGAGTAATGCTGGGCCACAAAAGCAAAGGGCAGAGCCTCGCCCTGACAACCTGCTTCCGCGGACTAAAGTCCGCAATAAGATTTAGGAGAAGTCTTTTTCGGCACGACCAAGGTCGTGCCCTGACGCGAATCCTCGCTGGCCGAAAGCCCGTTGCCCGCTACCGCTGTCCCTTTTCCGCGGCGACCTGCAAACGGACGTCGGCCCGCTGAAGAGCGGCCATAGCGGCGTCGTAGTCGGTGTCGGGCTTGGGATGCAGCAACTGCTCCTCCGCCTTGTTCTTCGCTTCCTGGGCGCGCTGGACGTTGATCTCTTCCGGCCGTTCAGCGGTTTGCGCCAGAATCGTTACCTTGTCGGGCAGGACTTCGGCGAATCCCCAACTCACCGCAAGACGGTTCATCTTGCCACCGCTCTTATAGGTGAGCTCGCCGGGAGCAAGTTCGGTGATCAGCGGAGCATGCTGTGGCATCGCTTCCAGGTACCCGGACTTGCCGGGGATCTCGACCTCCTCGACCTGCTCATTCACCAGCAGCCGGTCGGGAGTGACGATCTCGAGTTGTATCGTGTCAGCCATGGATTACGCCGTGGCCTTCATCTTCTCGGCCGCTTCCATGACCTCCTCAATGCCGCCCTTCATGAAGAATGCCTGCTCGGGAACATCGTCGTACTTGCCGTCGATGATTTCCTGGAAGCCGCGCACTGTGTCAGCCACCTTCACGTACTTGCCGGGGATGCCGGTGAACTGCTCGGCCACGTGGAACGGTTGCGAGAAGAAGCGCTGGATCTTGCGCGCGCGCGTGACGGTAAGCTTCTGGTCTTCGCTGAGCTCGTCGATACCGAGAATGGCGATGATGTCCTGCAGGTCCTTGTAGGACTGCAGAGTCTTCTTCACCGCCTGCGCGGTGTTGTAGTGCTCATCGCCAACGATGCGCGGATCGAGAATGCGCGAGGTCGAGGCCAGCGGATCGACCGCCGGATAGATGCCCAGCTCCGTGATCTGGCGTGAAAGCACCGTGGTCGCGTCGAGGTGAGCGAAGGTGGTCGCCGGGGCAGGATCGGTCAAGTCGTCGGCAGGCACGTACACGGCCTGCACCGAGGTGACAGAACCTTTCTTGGTCGATGTAATGCGCTCCTGCAACTCGCCCATTTCGCTGGCCAGGTTAGGCTGATATCCCACGGCGGAGGGCATGCGGCCCAGCAGCGTGGATACTTCCGAGCCGGCTTGGGTGAAGCGGAAGATGTTGTCGATGAACAGCAGGGTGTCGGAACCTTCTTCGTCGCGGAAGTACTCAGCGACCGTCAGGCCGGTCAGCGCCACACGGAGACGGGCTCCGGGAGGCTCGGTCATCTGGCCGTAGATGAGCGCGGCCTTCGACTTCTCGGGCTCCTTAATGTTGACCACGCCGGACTCCTGCATTTCGAGCCACAGGTCGTTGCCTTCACGGGTGCGCTCGCCCACGCCGGCGAACACGGAGAATCCGCCGTGTTGCAGCGCGACGTTGTTGATGAGCTCCATAATGATGACGGTCTTGCCCACGCCCGCGCCGCCGAAGAGACCGATCTTGCCGCCCTTCAAGAAGGGCTGAATGAGGTCGATGACCTTGACGCCGGTCTCGAACATCTCCATCGAGGTGGACTGCTCGTCGAAGGCCGGAGCGGCACGATGGATGGGCAGCCGCTTCTGGGCGTTGACGGGGCCGAGCTTGTCCACCGGTTCGCCGATGACGTTGAGCACGCGGCCAAGTGTGGCTCTGCCCACCGGCACGGTAATAGGGCCGCCCAAGATCGATGGCTTTCATGCCGCGCACCATGCCGTCGGTCATTTCCATGGCGACGCAACGCACGCGGCCTTCGCCGAGCTGCTGCTCGACTTCCAGAATCACGTCGAGCGGCGTCGGAATGTTGAAGCCTTCGCTGGTGACGCGCAGCGCCGAGTAAATCGGCGGCAAATGACCTTCTGAGAATTGCACGTCCACCGCGGGACCTGCGATTTGAATCACGTGTCCGATGTTTTCTGCCATAAGAATCTAGCTCTCAGCCGGCAGCTCTCAGCCGTCAGCTTGAAAAATATAAAAGCGAAGCTGCCAGCCGCCAGCCGCCAGTTAAACAAATACGAACTAGCTATCAGCCGTCGGCCCTCAGGTGTCAGTGCGTCGCTCGTTCGGCAACGACATGCCCGCTTTACCGGCTCACTTCATCCCCGCCAGCTTTAGCTGAAAGCTGATAGCTGGCAGCTGGCGGCTCCTTACAACGCTGCTGCGCCGCTCACAATTTCAATAATCTCTTTCGTAATCGCGGCCTGGCGCACGCGATTGAGCGTCAGAGTCAGGGAGTCGATCACATCGTTCGCATTATTGGTCGCCGAATCCATGGCCGTCATACGCGCGGCGTGCTCGGCGGCAGCCGATTCCAGCGTCGCCTGGAAAATCTCAATGGCTACATAGCGAGGCAGGATGGCGGCGAACAATTCCGCCGGAGGCTGCTCGTAGATATAGTCCATCGGCAAGGTACCGAACTTCACCGCCTCTTTATCGCGCTCGCTCGGCTCAGGCTCCTTCAGGCTGATACCGGCGCTGCGGGCGGCTTCGCCCATGCGCTCGCGTTCGGCCTGGGTCGGCTCCTCGGCGGCAGTAACTTCGCGACGCCCGATTTCCTGTACCGGCAGCAGGCGCTGCACGATAACGCGCTGCGCAATTACCGACTTGAATTCGTTGAATAGCAGGTAAACCGAATCGATCTGCTCGCGCGTGTAGCGCTTAACCACGGCTTCGGCCATTTCGGAAACCGCTTCAAATTCCAGCTTGCTGAGCAGCGAAACGTAATCATCGATGACCTGGATCTTGCCGGCGCGCTCCAGACTATCCGGCTTCAAAATGGGATACCGGCGGCGCATGAAGTCGCGGCCCTTGCGCCCCACCGCCAGGATATCGATGTTCTTGTCCGCCTTGGCCTGAATAAACTTCGCGGCGGCCTTCAGCACGTTGGAGTTGAACGCGCCCGCCAGCCCGCGATCGCCGGTGACCAGAATCAGCAGAATGTTGTTCTCAGGACGCTGCTCCAGCAAGGGGTGCTTACACTCGCCGGTCTCCTGATCCACTAATTCAGAGCGGCTGACCAGTGACTCCAGGAGATTGATCAGCATCTGCCCCATGGGCCGTGACGCCAGAGCGCGCTCCTGGGCACGCCGCAGGCGCGCTGCCGAGACCATCTTCATGGCCTTGGTAATCTGCCGCGTGTTCCTCACGCTGCGAATACGCCGCCGGAGATCGAGTACGTTCGCCATTGTTGCTAAACCATGTTCCTAATAGCTGCCCCTCAGCTTTGAAGGGGCACGGCTTTCAGCCGTGCCGTTACGATGCCAAAATCGACTCCGCCTTTAGGCGCTGCGGTAACGTTTCCCTCAGCGGCTGAAAGCCGGATTATTCTTCGCTCTTCCGGCACGCCTGAAGGCGTGCCCTTTCAAAACAGACAACACCCGCCAGGTTCTTCTATGCGCTGGCCTTCGCTACCGCCTGGTGCTCACTCACGAACTGGTCCTTGTACTGCTTGATCACGTCGGTCATGGACTTGCGCAACTCGTCATCGAGAATCTTCTTCTCTTCGATCGCGCTCAACACGCCGGGATTGTTAAGCTCCACGAACTCGTATAGACCCTTCTCGAATTCACGAAGCTGATCGACCGGCATATCGTCGAGCAGGCCCTGGGTTCCGGCAAAGATGATGAGAATCTGCTTCGAGAACGGTAGCGGCGAGTACTGGCCCTGCTTCAGAATCTCAGTCAGGCGCTGGCCGCGGGCGAGCTGTGCCTGCGTTGCCTTGTCAAGGTCGCTGCCGAACTGCGAGAACGCTGCCAGTTCGCGATACTGCGCGAGATCGAGTCGCAAGGTTCCGGCGACCTGCCGCATGGCCTTGATCTGCGCGCTGCCGCCTACACGGCTCACCGACAAGCCGACGTTCACCGCCGGGCGCACGCCCGAGTTGAACAAGTCGGTCTCGAGATAAATCTGGCCGTCGGTAATCGAGATGACGTTGGTCGGAATGTATGCCGACACATCGCCGGCCTGCGTCTCGATGATGGGCAGCGCGGTGAGCGACCCGCCACCCTTCTCGTCATTGAGCTTGGAGGCGCGCTCCAGGAGACGGGAGTGGAGATAGAAAACGTCGCCGGGATAAGCTTCGCGTCCGGGAGGACGGCGCAGCAGCAGCGAGATTTCGCGATAGGCCACCGCATGCTTCGACAAATCGTCGTAGATACAAAGCGCGTGGCGCTTGCTGTCGCGGAAGTACTCGCCCATGGCGCAGGCAGCGTACGGTGCGATGTACTGCATCGGCGCCGGGTCGGAAGCCGATGCCGAGACCACGATGGTGTATTCCATCGCGCCGTAGTCTTCCAGAATCTTCACCACCTGGGCGACCGAGGAACGCTTCTGGCCAATGGCGCAGTAGATACAAATCAGGTCGCGGCCCTTGCTGTTGATGATGGTGTCGAGCGCGACCGCGGTCTTGCCGGTCTGGCGATCGCCGATGATGAGCTCGCGCTGTCCGCGGCCGATCGGAATCATGGAATCGATGGCCTTCAGTCCGGTCGCCATCGGCTCTTTCACCGGCCGACGATCGATAACGCCAGGAGCCAGACGCTCGACCGGATTGAACTGGTCGGTGTTGATCGGCCCCTTATCGTCGATGGGCTGGCCGAGTCCGTTGACCACGCGGCCAATCAGTGCATCGCCCACCGGCACGCTCATGATGCGTCCGGTGCGGCGGACCTCGTCGCCCTCTTCTATCTCGGTGTAGTCGCCGAGCAGAACCGAGCCGACCTGATCTTCTTCCAGGTTCATGGCGATGCCGGCCACGTTGTGCGGGAACTCGATGAGTTCGCCGGCCATGACCTTGTCGAGACCGTAGAGGCGGGCAATGCCGTCGCCGATGGACATCACCGTGCCGACTTCGTCGACGGCGATCTTGGTCTCGTAATTTTCAATCTGCTCACGAATGAGCTTAGTAATTTCGTCTGCCTTGATTTGAGCCATATGAATTCCGCTTTGAAAGGGCACGACTTCAGTCGTGCCGAACCGCACCCTTATAAATCTCTTGTCATCCTGAGGGGACGTCAGTCCCCGAAGGACCTGCTTTTGTGCCGTCCCTAAAGGGACTCGCAACCTTAAGCAAATGCCTGACTGGCACGACTAAAGTCGTGCCCTGATACAAATCGTCAGAGCCAAACTCATGTACCGCTGAAGCGGTACTCCACCCAAACCCTAGCTGCTCACCAACTGCTGGCGCAGCTTTTCCAATTGGCCGCGCACTGTACCGTCGTAAATCGTGCTGCCGACTTGCACCATGACGCCGCCCAGCAGTTCCGAATTGGCGGCATAGCGGGCGCGTACTTTCTTGCCGGTAATCGAAGCCACTCTCGATTCCAGTTCGCGCTTCTCACCATCGGAGAGCGGACGGGCGCTGGTCACCTGCGCCTCGGCAAAGCCCAACTCGGCATCCAGCTCGATCTCAAACTGACGGGCAATCCGCTCCACCATGGCAATCCGCTGATGATCAATCAGCACCGCGAAGAAGTTGCGGATCGTGTGCAGTAATCCAACCTGCTTGCCAATGGCGTCCAGCAGATTGCGCTTCTGAATGGCTGGAATATCGGGCGCCTCCCAGACCTTGCGCAAGTCAGGGCTCTGCTCAATCGCGCCGACAATGCTCTTCACCTGCTGCACGGCAGCCGCGGGATCAATCTTCTGCTTCATTACGACGTCCACCAGAGCGCGCGCGTAGCGACTTGCAACGGCAGCCATTATTGATGACCATCCTTTCCAAGCTGGTCAACAAACTCGCGCACCAGGGCCTGATCGGAGTGCTCGTCCACATGAATGCGCTTGGCGGCGATATCAACCGCCAGCGTGGAGGCATAACTCTTTAGCTCGCGGCGGGCATTGCGCGCGATGGCATCGATCTCCATTTTGGCCGACTCCACCACCCGATTCTTGTCCTCTTCGGCTGCCGCGTGAATGCGCTGCTCTTCGGCAACCGCCTGCTTCTCCGCTTCGGCACGAATGCCCGTTACTTCGCTGTCGAGCTTGGATAGTCGCGCTTCCACTGCTTTCAGCCGTTCGGTGGCTTCTGCACTGGCGGCGCGCGCCTCGCGAATCGCGGTCTGGATGGAATCGGTGCGGTTGCGGAACATCGCGGGAACTTTGGCTCGCAGCAGGACCCAGAAGAACAGCCCCAGCAATCCAAAGTTGATGAGCATCGAGACCAAGTAGGCGCGATGCGGATCGAGTCCCAGGTGCTTGGCGAACCATTTCACCGAGGGGGAATATTTGAACTGGCCGTTCTCTTCGTGCTCCTCGGCGTGTTCGGCTTCTTCGGATTGCTTGGACAACTCACTGCCGATGACGGCATTGGGGTTTTCGGGCTGCTGCTGTGTCTGAGGCTGAGCGGTGCTTGCGGCGGGGGCGGCTTGCTGCGCCCACGCGCCGGTAACAAAAATAATAAGTGCTAAGAAAACGCTGGCCAGAGTAAGGCGGCGCAAATGCTTCATGGCCGGCCACCTGCTACCGGGACGGCCCCGGCGGGCTTCAGCACGGCCTGGATAATCTGGTTGGCAAGGCGCTCGCTCTCCGACTGCAAGGTAGCGCGGGCCGCCGCCATTTCCTGTTCAAGAGCCGCCTGTGCGGCGCGAACCTGCTGATGAGCGGCCTCACGCGCCTGGGCGATGACGGCGTCGCGCGCCTGCTGCGCGGCTTGGCGGCGTGCTTCAGCCGCCTTGAAAATCGCGGATTTGGCTTCGCGAAGCTTTTCTTCGTACTCTGTGGTGCGGGCCTCGGCGGCAGCGACGTCGGCGCGTGCCTTCAGAATCGCACCCTCGGTCAGTCCCCGACGCTGGGCCAGGATGCGCCGCAACGGGCGTCCCACCAGGAACGTGTAAGCGACGTACAGCAAGAGAAGAATGGTCGCTGTCGGTATGGCTCCGAGCAGTAATTCCCCTACTTGCCTAAGTATTTGATCCATTGCTGTCGGTGGTTCCTGCGGCTGAATGATGCGTTTGAGGGCGCGATGATAAAATCTGGAACTTTTGAAATTAACAGAGTTTAGCAGTGTGTGTCAACGCGGGATTTGTATGTGTACGACACACAAAGGCAGCTATCAAGTCGCGAGCTTGCAGCAGAAAGCTCTCAGCGATCAGCCGTCAGCTTTCAGTTAGGAGCCAGTAGCACGATCTGTAAGCCGCTGTCGACCGCTGATGTGAAACCTGATACCTGGTTCGCGCGCTCGCCTACTGACGGCTGAGAGCTGACAGCTGACAGCTGACGGCTGAAAGCCACGCTTAAGAGCTGGTAGCTGGAAGCTAATCAGCGAACGGTGTTCCTCCCGCAGGCTGGGTCGCTCGCACCAGGTCAACTACGTCATCCACTTTGTCGGCAAGCAAGTTCAGCTTGCGTGCCAGGCCCTGAATCTCCGTCTCGGCCCGGCGGTTGACTTCGAAGTCGAGCTCACCGCGAACCCGGTCTTTCGTGTCCTGACGGTTCTGGCTCATCATGATGACCGGGGCCTGGATGGCCGCGAGCATGGAAAGAAAAAGATTCAGCAGGATAAACGGATAAGGGTCCCACGCCTTTTGCCTCAAAACGACGTTGATAGCGCTGTAGACAACGAGTACAGCCAGGAAGATGATGATGAAAGTCCACGATCCGCCAAAGCCGGCCACCTTATCGGCAATGCGTTCCCCGAAGCTCGACTCCTTTTCAATTAAATCGTTGGGATTGCGCGCGGCCCGCAGGCGTACCAATTGCTGCGAAGCATGGAACTGCCTGCCTAACACGGCCATCATGTCCATGCCGGCCATGGGTTTCTTTTGCAGCAGAGTAGAAATGTCGTTGCGGTCGACTTCGACGCAGGTGGTCTCTTCCAGCGCGATGGCATTGGTCTGGTGAGCCATCTGGTCGAGCATGGCAGCAAAGCCGAAGAACTCTCCGTGGGTTGGCTCGTCGATGACCAACTCCTGCTGGTCGTCATCGACGGTTGCCACCTCCACCTTGCCCGACATCACGATGTAGCCGCGCTCGCCAACGTCGCCCATCTTGTAGATTCGCTGGCGGGGGGCAAACTTCCTCAGTTCGACTTGCTGCGCCAGGATGGCAAGCTCCTCGTCGTCCAGCTTTTCGAACAGCGGCACATGTTTCAGTTCTTCGGGATCGCAGGGCATGCCACACCTCGGCCTTAAGATTCTTTCGGGAGAGAGAATCGCATACCTGCTTCCATCGGCACAACGAAATCAGTAGGCGAGTGTGAAAAGTCGGTGAAAGCAGAGTGCGAAACCAGCCGCCGTCCTAGTACCCTGTTTAGCGCGGCCAATCTTTGGGACGTGAGAAGCGTCCGCGGTGGATACCTGGTGATTCCCAACTCTACTCACTTCGCGTTGCCTGCGCTTCCGCCACTGCGCTCGATTCAGGTGTTCGGGCAAACCATCAAGTACTACGACCACGGCCAGGGAGAGCCGCTGCTTCTGATTCACGGATTGGGCGCCGAAGCGGATGTATGGGCGTACTGCCTGGAGCCGCTCAGCCAGTCGCACCGCGTCATTGCTCCCGACCTGCTGGGCTTTGGCCGATCGAGCAAGCCGCTGATCAACTATCGCGTCGCGACCTTTGTCGAGCTGCTGGACCGCTTCTTGCAAGCTCTAGCTGTGCCGCGGCTCTCGCTCGTCGGCAATTCGATGGGAGGTTGGATTGCGGCGTCATTCGCGATTCAGTTTCCTGAGCGGGTGAACAAACTGGTGCTGAATGACGCGATTGGAATTGTGGCAGGGTCGGTTGAGATCCCGATCGACCTTCGGCCTTCCAGCTTGCAAAACATGCGCGAGGTGATGGAGTTCATGTTCTGCGACAAGAGCTTCGTCAGCGATGGACTGGTGGAGATGGCTTATGAGTTACACCTGGAACGCAATGACGGGCCGACGATTGCCAGTGTGCTGGAAAATATCCGGCTCAAGGTGGACCGGTTGGACGAACAACTCGATCGGCTGAAGGTTCCTACCCTGCTGATTTGGGGAGACTGTGACCGTATCTCGCCGCTCTCAGTGGCGGAGAATTATCAGCGGCTCATCGCGGGCTCGAAGCTGGAGGTGATTGCGCAATGTGGACACATTCCACCGCTGGAAAAGCCGCAGGAGTTGGTGGGGCGGATTGCGCGGTTTCTGGCTGAGTAACAAGCTGCCAGCCGTCAGCCGCCAGCTACCAGCCAGAAAGATCGGCTCGCGGCTGAGGTTGCGGCGTTTTGGCGGACGTCAAGAGTCAGCTGTCAGGTATCCAAGTGTCCGATGTTGGAGTAATAGCTGGTAGCTGGTAGCTGGCGGCTGGGAGCCGGCAGCTTGTCTTCACTGACAACTGACCACCGACAACTGGTTGTTGGAGGCGCGGGGCGGAATCGAACCGCCGAATAGAGGTTTTGCAGACCTCGGCCTTACCACTTGGCTACCGCGCCCTGGGAAAAACTTGGAGGGCTAGATGCAAAGCCCCCGCGCAGGGCGAGGGCGGCGAATTCTGGAGCGGGAGACGGGGGTCGAACCCGCGACTTCGACCTTGGCAAGGTCGCACTCTACCACTGAGTTACTCCCGCTTATTTTTAAAAGATCTCTCGCACTGCTCGGGATTTCGCCTGCGGGCCCAGACGCCCGCAAACCGGCTCAAGTCACTCCCGCTCGAAGAAATTTGATTATAACGAACTGCAACAGGAAGCGGCAAACATGCGTTGTGGTTTTGCCAGCGCCTCGGCAGTAAACTGTGATTATGTCGCCCGCCGAAAAGCATCAGGCCCACGAAATGATCGAGCAGCTCACTTCCGGCCAGCTCACGGCAATCGTTCAACTGCTTCGCGTTATGACAGATCCGGTCACTCGCGCGATCGCTAATGCGCCCGCGGATGACGAGCCGCTAAGTACCGAAGGGATTCGGGCGCTAGACGACGCACGCGAGTGGTCGAACGAACACCAGGATATTCCTCACCAACAAGTCTTGTCGGAGTTAGGCATTTCCCAGGAAGAAATCGACCGCTTCAATGAATCGCAATGACGCGGATTACCTGGACCGACCGAGCCAAATCAGATATCCGGAACCTCGACAGAATGACAGCGATGCGCATCTTAGCCGCCTTGGATCGGTTCGCAAAAACCGGCGAAGGAGATGTGAAGATGCTACAAGGTCGAGACGAGCTTCGGCTTCGTATTGGCGACTACAGGCTGTTCTTCGTTGCTACAGCCACGGCTGCAATTGAAGTCCGTCGCGTTCTTCATCGGAGCGAAGCATACCGGCAGTAAAGCTTCGCTGCCTGAGAGGCGTGGCAATACACTGCCTCAGATCGTCCGTTTGTGAAATGCGCCGCCCTTCATGATGACGCGCAGGTTTTCGTGGTTGGCCAGCACGGCGACGTCGGAAAGCGGCTCGCCATCCACCACCAGCAGGTCGGCCAGCGCGCCTTCGCGAACGCATCCCAGTCGCCCGGTCTGATTGAGGATTTCGGCATTCACGCTGCAAGCCGAGCGCAGGATATCGATCGGCGTCAGCGCTTGCGCACGCAACGTGAACTCGGTGCTCTGCCGTACATGTTGCGGCCCCAGTAGATCGGTTCCCAAACCCATCTTGACGCCGGCGCGCTTAAGGATCGTCAGTCCCGAGAACGCGTAATCGGAGACCCTGCGCAGCTTGTCCACACTGACCGGCGGAAGACCCAACCGCTCGCCTTCTTCCAGCAGAGCGAAGATCACCGCCATCGTGGGAACAGCATACGCACCCTTCTCGGCCATCACAGCCGCGCTCTCGTCGTCTACCAGCGTGCAGTGCTCAATGGAGCGCACCCCCAGCATGGCGGAGCGGCGGATCGCTTCCGCGGGATGACAATGGGTCGGCGACATACGAACCGGCCCGGGTAGCTTCGTCGACCGCGGCACGAATCTCGTCGTCGGAATACTGGCAACGCTCCAGCGGGTCCGTAGGCGACGCCACGCCACCCGACGCCATGACTTTGATGTGCGAGGCTCCGCGCCGCAACTCTTCGCGCACCGCATGTCTCACCGCGTCCGCGCCATCGGCCAGCACGCTGAAGAAATCGCAGTGGCAGCCACAACATTCCATCGGCAGCGCGTGATCGCCGGGCCGGAAGTCGCCATGACCTCCCGTCTGCGAAATCACCCGGCCTCCATAAATGAACCTCGGAGTAGGCGACAGCAAGCCATCGCGGATCGCGGTTGCGAGGCCCACGTCTCCACCGCCCACGTCGCGAACGGTGGTGAATCCGCGATCAATCGTGGCCCGCAGGAATTGCGCCGCGAAGTGGGCCACGTATGTCGGTGGTGCCTGCACAACTCGCGTCACATTCAATCCGTAGGCGTAGACGTGGACATGGGCGTCGATGAGGCCCGGCATCAGCACGCGGCCGGCGCAGTCCACAACCTCCGTATCCTCGGACACCGGTAATGGAGACTTGGCAATCTGGCGGATCACTCCGTCTGCGACCAGCACGTCCATCCCGGAGTGCAGGTCGGCAGAATCCCCGTCGAATATGCGGCTGGAACGAAATACGATTTGCTTGCCCACAGTACGATTCCTAATCTTCTTCGTTATCCACCAGGTGCCACTCGCCCTTGCCCGCCGGCTCGATATGTCCGTCGCGCATGTGGACGATGCGATCTCCATAGGCAGCGGCTTCGGGATTATGCGTGATCATCAGCACCGTCTGCCCTAGCTCTTTGTTGGACTGGCGCAGCATGTTCAGCACGATCTCGGAATTCTGCGTGTCGAGGTTGCCGGTCGGTTCATCGGCGAGCACGATCGCCGGCTTGTTCACCAGAGAGCGAGCCAGCGCGACGCGCTGCTGCTCTCCGCCGCTCATCTCCGACGGCAGATGGTTCAGGCGCTTGTCGACGCCGAGCAACTGCATGATGCGCGAGATATAGGCGTGATCGGCCTTGCTCTTGTGTCCCGAGATGTCGAGGGCAATGTCGATGTTGCCCTGTGCGGTCAATGTCGGCAGCAGGTTGAACTTCTGGAACACAAAGCCGATCTTGGTCTTGCGCATGCGCGTGCGTGCGGCATCCGAAAGTCCGGTGAAGTTGATGCCATCGATAACGACTTGCCCGGAGTCGGCATGGGTCAGGCCACCCATGATGTAGAACAGCGTCGACTTACCGCTGCCCGAAGGACCGACAATGCTCACGAACTCGCCTTTTTCCACCGCCAGTGAAACTCCACGCAGGGCGGGGACGTCGACCTTTCCTACGCGGTAGGTCTTGCGAACGTCTTCTACCTGGATCATCAACGGCATGGCGAATCTTCGATCTTACATGAAGGAAAGGCCGCTCTTCGCCATTCGCCATTCGCTCTTGGCTTTTCGCTCTGCTACCGCGACGACCCGCGTCAGGGCACGACTTCAGTCGTGCCGACCACATCCCTTTTCTTCTGTCATCCAGAGGGGACGTCAGTCCCCCGAGCGATCTGCCTTATCGCGACTTAACGAGCCCCTGTCGCCGACTGAAGTCGGCTCGGGATCGCCACAATAGAGCGCTTTTCGGCACGACCGCAGGTCGTGCCCTGACGCGAATCTTCGTGGAGCCGACCTAGTCGCATCGCTTAGCACGCCTCGCGAAACCCGCTCGCTACTCCCAAAGACAATTCAAACGCGCTACAACCAAACTATGAATCCGCAGCTCGACAAGAAGAAGCACGCCAACCTGGTTGCGCACGCGGTCCGCTGGCTTCGTACCAAATATCGCTGCGGCGTCATTCTCTCCGAGCAATACTGCGCCACCGGAGAGGTGCCCGACGTAATCGGCTGGAAAGGCTTCTGCCGCTCGGTTCTGATCGAGTGCAAGGTCTCGCGTACCGACTTCCTCGCCGATGCCGCCAAGCCCTTTCGTCAGCATCCAGAAGAGGGTATGGGTTGCGAGCGCTTCTATCTTGCGCCCGCGGGCGTGATTCGGCGCGAGGACTTGCCGAAGCACTGGGGACTGCTGGAGCTTCGTGCCCGCGAAATTCAGCTCGTCGCGAAGCCCGGACGGATCGATCTACGCAGCCCGGTGGCGCTGATGAAAGAGATGAACCTTCTGCTGGCCAGCCTCCGCCGGGTTGAGCTGCGCATCGAGCCGCAATCCATCACCGACTTCCTGAAGTGGAAGAACCGCATGGCCGAGTACAACGGCGGTGCGCTGCCGGAAGGCATTGAGGGATTCGAACAGGAAGAGAATTCACATCTGCAGCTGCCATCGTGAGCGAAGGCCAGCTTGAGATGTGGGCAATCGCAACAACTGGCGTCAGGGCACCCTTCGACTCCGCTCAGGGCAGGCTTCCGGTCGTGCCGATAAAGCCCTTCAAATTTTGTCATCCCGAGACGACTTCAGTCGGCGAGGGACCTGTTCTTATGCCGTCCCTGAAGGTGTCTGTGTCGTGGCTGGTGCCGTCGCTACGCGACTCTGGACTTTCTCCCACTTCCCCCCGGCTCTGACGAGCCGGGCTCAAAGCATCCCGCCGCTTTGCGGCTACATTTCGCTGCAGTCATCCCACTCGCTTGGACCGAAGGTGGGCCATGACACACACACCTGAAGAGACTCTGTCAGAAAACACAGCTCTCGGCACGATTGGAAAAGCCTGCCCTGAGCGAAGCCGAAGGGTGCCCTGACGCGGATCTTTCGACCCCCGCAAGTTTTCCCCTCCCCTGCCGATGAAGCATACGACTCTCGTGTCTCACTCGGAGGCGGAATGCGTATCCCTGCTGCACTGCTGACCCTCTCAATCCTGATCTCGCTATCGACCTTTGCAGAGGATGCTAAGTCCACGGTTAGTACCGAAGCGCAGGCCGAGGCTCGCGTCTGGGAGCCCAGCTCCAGCTTCTTCTACATCAATGGAATCGCCTATCGCTTCGCTGCTGCGGAGTCCTACGCTGTGGTAGCCGCCGCGACGACCGGCCTCGGCGGCAAGTACCTCGGCATCAAGGTTCACGTTTTCAATCGCAGCCGGCAGTCCATCACCGTCCGGCCGGAGGACATTACCGTGGTCGATGCCATCGCCAAGCGTCGTCTGACACCGGTTCCGGCGGTCGACGTTGTCAATCGCAAGCGCGGCGAGCCGACCTGGATGAGATTCGCGGGAAACGTTGCCGGCCCGGGAGAGCCGGTGGGCGACCTGGTCAATCCCCAGTGGAACGAACTGGTGCGCGCGCTGCAGCCTGAGGTGACCTCCAGCGCGCGCGCCGACTCAACTACCGCCGTGTACTCCAGCCAGAAGGTGCAGGTCGATGGCCCGGATTGCGATACCGCCTGTCAGTTGCGTAACCGCGAGGTGAACTCAAGCTTGTCGTCCGGATGGCAGCAGAACCTGTCGGAGTCGATTCAACACACCGCATTTTTGGCCAACACTATTCCTCCGCAGTGCGACATTGAAGGAGTGCTTTACTTTCCCATGCCGCGCCAGGCTGCGACCGATCCCAGGGCGCGCCGCCGAAGCAAGAGCTACGCCATCACCATCACCGTGCCTATAGCGGGTGAGCGTTTCAATCTGGATTTTCCCGTGGACTAGCAAGCCTGGCACGACAGCGGCGCTAATAGATTTCCCTCAACGGCAAAGCTGTGTAGACCGCTTCCGATGGAGAACTCGTCGAACTTGGTGCGCAAAAAAGGGCGGCCCTTGCGAGCCGCCTGCCAGGTCAGGTCATTCGTGTTAGTCGCTGGGACCTTTTGTCGCTGCCTCCGCCTCTGCCATCTTCTTAGACATCTCCGCTTTGAGCGCGTCGAGGTTGAAGCTGGCGCCGCGCTGCATTGGCGGGTAATCCAGGAAGGTTTGGATTTCCTTGCCCATCAACTGCTGCACCAACACGAAGCGCCAGAACTGGAACTTGAACCAATCGAAGTATTGCTCGGAGCCTTCTTTGGTCAGATCGTTGGGCCAGGCCGTGCGCTCGAAGGGATCGAGACGCAGGTTGACGATGACAGGCACGTCAGGATGCGCCTTGACACCCAGCCAGCCACCCGGCTGGTCAATGAAGCGATACTTGTAATCGTCGATTCGCACCGCGCCGAGCGAGCTTTCTCCGAGGTAGAAGATTTCATGGCGCGCGGAAGGGCCTTTACCGGTGATGGCAGCCATCTGGTTATAGCCATCTAAGTGGTTCTTGTAGGTCCGGTCGCCGATGGTTTTGCCCTTCAGCAATTCTTCGGTGATGTTCGGATTGCCGGCCGCTGCAACAAACGTCGGCAGCCAGTCCATGCCGGAGAAGATTCCGTTCTGCACCGAGTCCGCCGGCACATGGCCGGGCCAACGCAGGATGCAGGGCACGCGGAAGCCGCCTTCCATGACCGTGCCCTTGGACTGCGCGAATGGGGTCTGACCGCCATCGGGCCAGGTGAAGACTTCGGTGCCGTTGTCCGTGGTGAACACAACGATGGTGTTCTCGTCCTCGCCGATGTCCTTCAGCTTTTGCATCACCGAACCCACGATGTCATCGATCTGCACCATGCCCGCTTCTTCTTCCGACCAGCCATTCTCGGAGTTGCGCAGCGCTTCATACTTCGGCGAGAGGTGGGTGACAATGTGCATGCGGGTGGGATTCAGCCACACGAAGAATGGCTTGTTGGCTTGCTTGGACTGGTCAATGAACTTGAGCGTCCAGTCGAGAATCTCGTCATCCACCGTCTCCATCCGTTTGGGGTAGAGCTGCCCGGCGTCCTCAATCTTCTGTTTACCGACTGGCCCCCAGCGGGGCATGTCTGTCGTGTCATTCGTGTTGGTGGCCCAGCAGTGAACCATGTTGCGTGGGCCGACCACATTCAACAGATTCTGAGGATAGTTGGGATGCGCCGGGTCCTCCATGGCATCCAGGTGATACAGATATCCGAAGAACTCGTCGAATCCATGGACGCAGGGCAGGAACTCGTTCCTGTCGCCCAGGTGGTTCTTGCCAAACTGGCCAGTGGCATAGCCCATCGACTTCAACACCGTGGCTATGGTCACCGCTTCGGCGGGAATTCCGATTTTGGCGCCGGCCTGACCCACCGTGGTCATGCCCGTGCGGACCGGAAGCTCGCCGGTAATGAAGTTCGCGCGACCCGCCGTGCAACTGGCCTCGGCATAATAGTCGGTGAACAACATCCCTTCCTTCGCCATCTTGTCGAGGTTCGGCGTGCGCCCGGCCATCATGCCCCGGTGATACGCGCCGATGTTCCACATACCGATGTCGTCGCCCATGATGACAACGACGTTGGGCTGTTTAGCGGTGGCGGCTTGAGCGTGACTGGCTATGTTGCCGCCGGCGACAAAGCTCGCTACAGCCAACGCTCCGAACGCAAATCTTCGAACGCCTGCTCCGAGATCCATATTCTCCTCATGAAACTGCTCTTTAGCTCAGCCATTGAAGGAATGCGATGAAATCTTTCTATAGATCACCGCACAAACAGAAATCCGCCCTCGACGCTCGAGGGTAGTCCAGGGCCTAAACGCTTAAGGACCGCCGCTCCTGGATCGCATGCGATGACATCAATGCGATACTTGCGGTTCCTTTCTGGGCGCAGCTCAGTTAATTGTCAGGAATTGTTCCGTCAAGTTCACCACAATTGCGAGTTGATGGGAACTAGTATTTCCGTCAGGTACCTTCCGGGTTGCCTGACTTGGAGGCACGCTCCCAGCTTCGTCTGGAATACCAAACCTGCAAGCTTCGGATTTGGGCGCGACTTGACGCTTCATGAATTGCTCTGAAAATTCTGCTGAACCGCTAAACTAGAGTCACTTGGCGGTGCGACTGCTTCGCCCAGCCTTCGTGTCAAGATGCCGCAGCGCCCGATGGATAGAGACAAGAACGACCTTCACCATCTCGTAGCCGAACCGTTTGTCCCTCGCCGTCTTTTTCGCGGAGGGCACGCGCAGACCATCGCCGGCAACTTCCTGCGTCGCACGAATCTGCTGCCGCCTGCCGACGAGCGCTTGTTCGACGTGGAGCCCGGCATCCAGGTGTTGTGTCACTGTCACTGGCAAGCGGAGCGAACCGCGGCGATGACGGTGATCGTCGTTCACGGCCTCGAAGGTTCAGTCGAGTCGAGATACATGATCGGCACCGGGAGCAAGGCGTGGGCCGCGGGCATGAACGTGGTTCGCATGAACATGCGCAACTGCGGTGACACCGAGCATCTGGGCCCGAGTCTGTACAACTCCGGCATGTCCGACGACGTGGGAGTCGTCGTAAAGAGCCTGACCGCCGATGAGCAGCTTCCGGCTATCGCGCTGGTTGGATATTCCATGGGCGGGAATCTGGTGCTCAAACTGCTGGGGGAGTGGGGATCGGATGCTCCGGAGCAAGTAAAAGCTGGCGTAGGAGTGTCGCCTGCGATGGATCTGGCGGCGTCGGCCGACGCACTGCACAGTCTCGCGAACCGGGTGTACGAATACCGCTTCCTGAAGTCGTTACGTAACCGTGTGCGGCGCAAAGCGCAACTCTACCCCGAGCGCTACGATGTGCAGTATCTACGCGGGCTGCGCAGTATCCGCGACTTCGACGAGCAGATCACCGCGCGCTATTGCGGATTCGCCGGCGCCCAGGACTATTACGACCGGGCCTCTTCCGCCAATGTGATTGACCGCATCGCTGTGCCGACGCTGGTGTTGCATGCCGACGATGATCCCTTCATTCGCGTGCTTCCCCAGACGCGCGAGAAGCTGCTGAACAACCCGTACATCACCTATATCGAAACGGCTGCCGGCGGCCACTGTGCCTTCCTCGCCGAGCCCAACGGCTACGACGGACGCTGGGCCGAGCGGGAGGCGATCAGGTTCATACAGGCTGCTTCAGTTTGAGCGCAAAGAAGAGGCGGTAGCGGCAGCGCCGTGGTGGTTGTGCTGCTCCCGACTATTCGTTGAACCATTCTCGCCATAAGGCATTAAGGGTTGTGTTGTGGCGCTCCCGGTTCGGAATGAAATCAAGCTCTTCTTCGAATCGTTTCTGCAAAATGGAGAAGCTCAAGCCGTATTTATTCGCAAGGAACTTAACGTCTGCCTGGTCTTTTGGACTGTTTCGCTCGAGCTTAGAGAGAACGAAGTCGTAGACGTCTGGGATAAAGATCTGGATCTTTTCGAACTGGAACGGTACCTCCAGCAATCGCTCGTCGAAGTTAAAGGGCATTGTCACGAAGCCGACGTAGTCCACATACAAACCGTACTTCTTGTGAAGTGGAGTACCTTTGCCAGCAATTTGCTCTAATTCAGCTGTGAGTTCGTGAGGACATTCCACATGGTCGAGGTCGCCCGTGCTGCGAGAAAATCCGTGGATGTTCGTAACAACAAAACCCCCGATACAAACCAGTCGTATGGGGGCAGATAACTGATCATTGATTTCAGTCAGAAACTCTTGCCAAGGTGAACCGAGCTTGAGCGGTTCAGGCATACTGCAAATGCTCGGGCCGCAGTGTAGTTAGCACGTGCCATTCCTCAGCATTTCCTGGTCTATTTTGCCGCACCCATTCCTGCTGTGCTGCTGAGAACACAGGATTGCCAAATGCATATTCGGATTCCAACCGGCTCTGCTTGAGAACATCTTCAAACCTGGCCAATGATTGGTAAACAGCAGAATTCTTGTTACCGCGCTGCTCCGCTACCAGCATTGCCAGTGATACGAGAAACCCAAGTCGGTTTGTCGAATTACTTGCGCGCGCTTCTTTGAGCAACCAATCGCGATCTAAGTCAGGATAATTCAGAAGCACCCAAGGCAATGCTTCCGCAACCCTGGGGTCAAGTTCATCCTGCTGCAATGCCGCGAGGAGTACTTCCGCAGGATTTCTCGTCCAACCCGCTCTCATGTAGCTGTAACCGGGGTACCCCAGGGCGCGAAGTTGCTTTACAAGAGAATCGGTTGGCACGCACCGGGCCCGAAACCTCTGAGCGCATGGGATGATGGTGGGACGAGCGTTCAACTTACGAACAGCCTTCCGCGCAAGTTCGACCGTAAGCGACCGCTTGCCTCCCTCCAGCAGAGCCAAATAGGGCTGTGACACACCCAAGCGAACGGCGGCTTGTTGCTGCGTGAGACCGCTCTCAAAACGAGCTTTCTTGAGGATGTCTCCAGTCATCAATTGCCTCCGTTGTCTTAGATGTATATTACAAACAATGTAATAAAAAATCAAGTATAACTTATTGATTTGTATTGTCTTACTTCTGAAAGCAGAAAATATAACGAAAACAACTTGGCAGGTACACCGCGGGTTATCTCAAATCAGGTCAATTAGATACCCAGGGAGGCACGGTGACCGACCGAAAATACTAGCGGTTGTACACCGGCAGCGGTCCTCGCAAATCCTGCCAGATTTGGTCGCACGCGTTCAGCGTCTCTTCGTCCAGGGGACCTTCGTCGGCGGCAGCCAGGTTTTCGTTTAACTGCGTGAGGCTCGACGCGCCGAGGATTACCACGTCGCTTGGCGTGTGTCGTAGCACCCAGCTCAACGCCAGGCTTACCAGCGAGCGCCCGGCGCGCTGCGCAATCTCGCGAAGTTCTTCGACGGCCTTGAAGTAGCGATCATGCCAGTAGCGATCCTGATAGAGCTTGTTGTTGTCGAAGCGCGTGCCCGGCGTGATGGTCTGTTGCCGATGCTTGCCGGTGAGCAGTCCGCCGGCCAGCGGGTTATAGACGATGGTCGAGACACCCAAACGCCGGCACATCGCGAGATATTCCTGCTCGATGCCGCGCGCCAGCAGGTTGTACATGGGTTGCGAAATATACGGAGCCGCCCAGCCATGCTCCTTCGCCAGCCATAGCATCTCGACCACTTCCCAGCTCGCGTAGTTCGACGAAGCGAGATAGCGCACCTTGCCTTGCTTTCACCAGTGAGTTCATAGCCTCGAGCGTTTCTTCGATGGGCGTCGCGTGATCAGGGGCGTGCTGGTAGTAGATGTCGAGGTAATCGGTTTGCAGACGTCTTGAGCGACTCCTCGATCGCGCGCAGGATGGCCCGGCGCGTGAGTCCCTGCTGATCGGGCTCGTCACCGACCTTGAAGCGTACCTTGCTGGCGATTACCAGCTTGTCGCGGCGGCCCTTGACGGCCTCGCCGAGCATGGTTTCCGCAACGCCGGTCTGGTACATGTTGGCGGTGTCGAAGAAGTTCATGCCGGCCTCGATGCAGCGGTCGACCAGCTTGGTCGAGCCCGCCTGATCGAGCGGCTTGCCGAAGGTCATGGTGCCGAAGCATAGGCGAGAGACGTTGAGGTCGGTATGGGGAAGGGTGCGATAGTCCATGGTGTTTTAGTTTCGATGATTCTTGTGATGTCGCGCTTCGCGTCAGGGCACGATTTTAATCGTGCCGACAAATTGGCCTACTTCATTGTCATCCTGAGCGGAGTGAGTCCGCCATTAGGCGGAGGAACGCCGCGAAGGACCCGCTTTGGTGGCCACTCCGGAGTCGTTTCGGGAGGGAGAGAGAGCAGGTCCCTCGCGGACTTACGTCCACTCGGGATGACAAAAGATAAAGAACATGCAGGTCGGCGCAGCTAAAGCTGTGCCCGTTCAATACTCACAACGCCTTCGACATAGTGATGAAGTGGACCGGCTGCGTTGCCGTCTTGATCACCTCGGCCGACTCGATTCCGGTGGGCACGAAACCTAACTTCGTGTAAATCTCCGACAGCTCAGGCCGGACGTTTACGATGCGAATATCGAGCACCTCGCAGCCGTGGGCCCGCGCGTAGTCTTCGGCTTCGAGCATCATGCGCCGGCCGATGCCCGATTTCTGCTGCGACGGATCGACAGCCAGTGTTCCTGCGTACGCGCGCTCGCCGGTGATCTTCACGAATACGCACGCGATCAACGCACGGCCTGATTCGAGCAGAAGGAACTCGCCGTGCAGCAACATCTCAACCAGCCCCGCAGTATCAATTCGCTCACCCGACTTGAAGAACTTCTCGACCGCAAAGGCCCGGTTGATGAGAGCGACGATGGCGGATATATCCGCCGGAACGGACGTCCTCAGCACGAACTCTTCGGAAGCCATCATGTCTACAGCACCGCCGTCTCGTGCAACAACTCGCCCTTGGCGAATCTCGCCGGACTGAGCACCTCGACCTCACTCACCACGCTCGTCTTCCCCGTCGTGATCAGGTCGGCCAGGATCTTCCCCGTCGCCGGAGCGTGCATCACCCCGTGGCCGCTGAATCCGTTGGCGCAGAAGAATCCGTCGAGCCCGGGGACAGGGCCAAGGATGCAATGATGGTCAGGCGTCATCTCGTACAACCCGGCCCAGGCGCGCTTGGGATTGATCGCGAGGTTCTCGAAGCAGGGCACGCGGTCGGCGGCGCGCTCCAGAATCTTCTCAATGAAAGTGGGCTCGAAGTTCGTCTTGAATCCAGGTGTCTCTGTCGGATCGTTCCACGCGAGGAGAAAGCCGAGGCTCTCGGGCCGGAAGTGAAATCCGTTCGTCATATCGACAACCATAGGGATCGCGTGCGATACCCCATCGAACGGCTCCGTAGGCACCAGCATGCGGCGCAGCGGCTCGACCGGCAGATCAACGCCAACCATCGCGGCAACCTCGCGCGCCCACGCACCGGCGGCGTTCACAACGGTCTTAGCGCTCACCGACCCCCGTGCTGTCTCTACCTCGAAGCCCGATCCGTTGTGCCGAATCGCCGTGACCTCGGTCGATCGCCATATCTTTGCCCCGCGCTCATGCGCTGATGTCGTGAAGCCCACCATCACGCTGTTGGGATCGACAAATCCGTCGGTCGAGCAAAAGCTGCCTCCCAGTATGTCGTCGGAACGAAGCTGCGGCACGCGCTCGACAATCTCGTCGCGCGTGACCATGCCGACGTTCTTCAGCCCGAGCGACTTCTGCAGCGCCTGGTTGGTGCGCAAATATTCAAGATGGGAAGGCTTGGTTGCAACGAACATGTATCCCTGCGGACGATAGTCGGCAGGCTGGCCGAGCCGCTCTTCAAACGCGGCATAGAAAGGGATGGAGTACAGCGACATCTGGATGTTGGGCTTGGTTGCAAACTGCGCGCGCACTCCGCCCATGCTCTTGCCGGTCGATCCCTTACCCTGATGCGATTCACGTTCCACGATAAGAATGTTGCGGCATCCGGCTTCGGTCAGGTGCCACGCAATGCTTGCGCCAACAATCCCGCCGCCGATAATGACTACGTCTGCTGTTTCCATGGGCCTCTGGCCACCGTCTGCATTGTAATTAGTTGAAGAAGCTGCGGCATTGATTCAGGGTTAAGCGAAAGGTAAACGGCTATCCGATGTTTTCTTCTGCCAAGTGTTTCTTCAGGAAGAAATACGTGCGTTGGCCGGCGTCGAGCATGTTGAAGCCGTTGAAGCCATGGTTGGCGTTGGGATAGATTTTCATTTCGTAGGGAGCCTGTCGCGCCCGGTATAGCGCCTCGATTTTGCGCGCCTCGCTTACTGGCACCACCGTATCCTGGTCGCCGTGCAGGATCAGCACCGGCGGCAGTTGCCGTACCTGCTCGGCGAAGTGATCGGGCATGCCTCCGAAGAAATCGACGACGGCTTTCACCCGCGACTGCTGCGACCCCAACGCAAGTGCGAGGTAGGCGCCAAGCGAAAATCCGACGATGCCGATGCGCCGGCGATCGGTTTGGGAATGGTCCTGGGCAAAGTCGAGCGCATCGGAGATGGCAATCGTCCACGCCGGGAAATTGTCGCGAATGGTGAGCGGGCTCGCCCACGTAGTTCCGGTGGTTTCGAAGAAGTGCGGCAAAAATACAGCGAATCCGCGGTCGGCGAGCATCTGCGGAAATTGGTTCGAGCCGGAGTAGAGCCCACTGGACCCGTGTAGCGCCAGCACAATGGGGTACTCACCGGTTTGCACCGGAACAAAGATATCGATGCCGACAGGCTTGCCGCCGCTCAGATAGGTGGTCTGCAAAAGAGTGTCCCGAGTCTGTTTTGGATGCTCGCGCAGTACACAGAGGAGCAAGGATGTCAGGTATCAGGTGTCAGGTATCGATGAAAGCCTTCCGCAAAACCGTTTCCGGGTTTGAGATGAGGTACGACCAACCTCATGATTCTTGGACTTCGGCCCGAAGAGACTATCTCACGAACTCTGTCGTCCCTCCGGAACTCGGGCCCGAATTCAAAACTCTTCCCCACCGTTGAAACGGTGGGCTAGCCTGTTCTGTCCCGCAAGCGGGACGGGATGTAACCAAGGGCAGGGATACTGCTCGCCGACTATTCCTGCGGGACACCATACTCGACCATCCACTACCCACTAGCCACTGCCCACCTCTTTCTGACAACTGACTACCGACAACTTCTTATTCCCGGGCCCGCAGGATACAATCTGCCAGATTGCCTGCGCCGTACTCCCAATGGGAATGAGCGAAAATCCCGGAATGCCCCGCACTGACGCTGCTGACGATATGCGGCTGATCGCCCGCATTCGTGCCGGCGAGCCGGGCGCCATGTCAGAGCTTTATGATCGCTATTCCAGCGTGGTGTACGGTGTGGCCTTGCGCGTGTTGCAGGATGCGGCGGCGGCGGAAGACGTGTTGCAGGACATCTTTCTGCAACTGTGGCGCAAGCCCGACGCCTTCGACAGCAGCCGCGGTAGCCTGGTGGCATGGCTGGCGGTAATCGCGCGGCACCGGGCAATTGACCGGCTGCGTCAGCGGCGTCCTGAGACCGACATTGAAGAGGTCATCATCGCCGGGACCACCGATTTGCGCGATGAAACCGAACGCACGCTGGTCATCGAAAAGGTTCGCTCGGCCCTGAACGATATGAATCCGGATCAGCGCAAGGCTCTGGAGATGGCGTATTTCCAAGGCTTGACCCACGTGGAGATTGCCGAGAAAACAGGCGAGCCGCTGGGTACCATCAAGACTCGCATTCGCAGTGGACTGCAAACGTTGCGGGCGAGGTTTGCGTGAGGTCAGAGATTTTGCTTCACGGAGATTTGAAGGGGCACGGCTTAGGTTTTGAAGGAGCACGGCTTAGGTTTTGAAAGGGTACGGCTTGGGTTTTGAAGGGGCACGGCTTCAGCCGTGCCGCCGAAAGAGTCGAATCTTCGGGTAGAGCTGGCCTTCAGGCCAGCGTCTATGCCGTTGAAAATACATTCGGGGCTTTAGCCCCTGAGGGAATCAGGCTCTAAGAAGTCGATGAGGACGCACGAACAATTCGCGGATGAGTTGGCGCTATACGCGCTCAACGAGCTGCACGGCGACGAACTGCAGGAGTTCGAGCAGCACCTGGAAACCTGCGCCGCCTGCCGCCGCGAGTTGCAGGCCATGCGCAGCGATCTCGCTTTGCTGGGATTGTCGGCCGTTGGTCCACGGCCACCCGGGCGCAGCAAAGAGCGGCTGATGCGCGCCATTGCCGCCGAGCCGCGAGGCGAGACAGCCCCAACAACAGTTCAGACGTCCGGCCGCCGCAACTTCTGGTTAGCGTGGATTCCCGCGGCCATCGCGCTGGCGGTGATCGCCTTCGCTATTAGTCTGCGGCAAAGCAATCAAGGCCTGCATGATCAGCTTGCCGAATTGCGCAACCGTTACAACGACCAGAAGATCCAGCTCGCCCAGGCACAGGAGAACATGCGGCTGTTGCTGGCGCCCGACGCAGTCCACGTTTCGCTGACTCCGCAGAATGCCAGCCATCATCCCAGCGCTACCGCCATCTTCAGCCCGTCGATGCAACGCATGACCTTGATGGCGAGCAATCTGCCGCCCACGCCTCCAGGCAAAGCGTACGAGCTGTGGGTGATTCCACCGATGGGTGCGCCGGTCAACGCGGGCGTATTCAAACCCGACGAGCACGGCAACGCAATGATGCTCGACCACGCCATGCCCATCGGAGTCGAACCCAAGACCTTCGCCCTGACGGTGGAAGACGAAGCCGGCTCCGACAAACCGACCTCACCCATCGTGATTGCCGGCAGCATGGGAGAGGGACAGTAGCGTCCTAATCGCCCGGGCGACATCTGCTGTGTACTCAGGCGGGCCGGACGCCACCGCGTTTGCAATTCAACGCATAAGCTTTGCCGGGAAACTGACGTTTCAGGTAGACCTTTGTGTTCGGCACTCGATGGGAACAAAAACGGCCAGTGTGGTGAAGGGTATTTCATAGAGCCGAGATCGGTTTGCCGGTAACTGTCACCCACAACTCCTGTTCTTTCAAATGACTAGCCGCGATCCTGAATGGCAGCGCAATTGCTCATGTAGAATGTGCCGTACGAGTTCCGCACTTTCACAGGCATACCGTAAGCGCGCCTTTACCGATAAGCGCGGACCATCGCTTAAGCTGGGGGCCATACATGCATACCGCTGCGCAGAGTACCGACGTTTTCACACAACTCAAGAACAAAATCGAAACCAAGACCGCCCGGGTGGGAATTGTTGGGTTGGGCTACGTCGGCTTGCCCCTGGCAGTTGAATTTGCCAAGGCAGGATTCCCCGTCACTGGCATCGATGTTCTGGAGGCGAAGGTTGACGGGCTGAATCGCGGCGAGTCGCACGTGCAGGACGTGCCCAGTTCCGAGGTCGCTCGGTTCCTCGGCGCGAAGCGTTTCAGCGCAACCACGGACTTTTCTGTTATCCGCGAGCTCGATACCATCAACATCTGTGTGCCCACGCCTTTGCGCAAGACCAAAGATCCCGACATGAGCTACATCGTGTCCGCGGTGGAACAGATTGCCGAATACTTTCATCCCGGACTGCTGGTGATTCTCGAGTCGACGACTTATCCGGGCACCACCGACGAGCTTCTGCTGCCCTCATTCGAAAAGACAGGACTCAAGGTTGGCGAGGATTTCTTCCTCTGCTTCTCGCCCGAGCGCGTCGATCCCGGTAACCCTATCTACCAGACTTCGAACACGCCCAAGGTGGTCGGCGGAGTCACGCCGGCATGCACCGAAATGGGCCGGCTGTTCTTCTCGAAGGCACTCGACACTGTGGTTCCCGTAAGCAATACCCGCGTGGCCGAGATGGTGAAGCTGCTGGAGAACACCTTCCGCATGATCAACATCGGGCTGGTGAACGAGATGGCAATCATGTGTGACGGCATGGGTATCAATGTTTGGGAGGTGATTGATGCGGCCGCTACCAAGCCTTTTGGCTTTATGCCGTTCTATCCCGGACCGGGCCTGGGTGGCCACTGCATTCCGATCGACCCGTTCTATCTCTCCTGGAAGACCAAACAGTCGGGCATTGAAGCGCGATTTATCGAGCTGGCCGGCTACATCAACGGCAACATGCCGCACTTCGTTGTCGACAAGGTGCAGAATGCGCTGAATGAAAACGGCAAGGCGGTGAAAGGGTCGCACGTACATGTCGCAGGCGTGGCTTATAAGCGCAATATTGACGATATGCGTGAGAGTCCGGCGCTCGACGTTCTTCTGCTTTTGCGGAAACGGGGAGCCAAGGTCACCTATACCGATCCGTTTGTTCCGCAACTGAGGCTCGATAGCTTTGTACTGAAGTCGCAAGACATGATGGCCTCGGCTTCGGCTGCCGATTGTGTGGTAATCATCACCGACCACGCCAAGTTTGATTACCGCCAGATAGTTGAAGCGTCAAACCTCGTAGTCGATACGCGGAATGCGCTCAAGGGCATGGAATCACCCAAAATCGTGCGTCTGTGATTCGGTGCTGGCGGCAGTTGGCGATGGAGCGTCGCAGGCAACAGCTTCGGGTATGCCCGTTATGGATATTTGCAGCAGGGATACGCACTTCCGCCTACTGACTTTTGCCCGTGTTCTGGTGTAGGCTAAACAGACACTCGGAAAGGCCGGTGTACGCACTCGGCCACTCGACTCGAGCAAACCCGAAATGGAGCGATAAACATTGTGGCGCTGGCTGGCACCAAGCCTACCGGTTCGTCTGTGAGCGCGCCGGGGACTGGCAATTCGGTACTCATGGGGGAGGCCGCTCCTCCACCGCAAATATCTTTTTCTGATGTGCTTAAAGGGATTGGCTGGCAGGGATATCTTCTTATCGCTGTCGTCGCCGCCTTATACGGCCCGATCCTGTTCAGGCTGTACGGACAGTGGATGGCGGACCCGGATTATTCGCACGGCATTCTCGTGCCCTTCGTTACCCTTTACTTCATTTGGAGAAAGCGCGACGACCTGGCCAAGGTACCCAGTCAACCATCATTCTGGGGACTGGTGGTGGTTCTGGGGTCGCTGGGGGTATTGGTTCTGGGAAGCCTGGGAGCCGAGCTTTCGCTGGCCCGCGGATCGATCATTGGCGTCATTTGCGGCCTGATCATTTACTTTGGCGGGTGGGCCAAGCTACGGACAATAGCCTTTCCCATCGCCTTCCTGTTGTTCTGTATCCCGCTGCCGCGGTTGTTCTACAACGAAATCGTCTTCCCGCTGCAATTCGTGGCCTCCGGGTTTGCGACCCGCGTGCTTGAGATACTGAACATATTCCCCATCATGCGCGAAGGAAATGTCCTGGTCATGCCGGGGTTGCGCCTGGAGGTCGTGGAAGCCTGCAGCGGCATTCGGTCCTTGATCTCGCTGCTCGCGCTTGCCGCAGGCTACGGCTACCTGGCGGAAAAGAGCAACACAGTGCGCTGGTTTATGTTCCTGGCCATGGTCCCGCTGGCCATTATCAGCAACGGAACCCGAGTCATGATTACGGCGCTGATGGCCCACTACATCGGGCCCCAGGCCGCCGAGGGCTTCATGCACGAATTCTCGGGATGGGTCATCTTCGTCGTCGCCACCGTTCTGTTCCTGGCGCTCCATAGTCTTACCGTCAGAATTCGCAAGAAGCTGGGCTGGCTGCCGCCGGATCCCCCGGCCAAACCACCGCAGGAGGCAGTTGCGTGAAATCGAGTATGCGTTTCTGGTTGATGATCCTGGTGCTGGGCGGGGCTACCGCGGGAATGGCCATGCTGTCACATGGCGAGGTCACTCCCATGGCAAAGTCCCTGAA
The DNA here is from genome assembly GCA_963846795.1 of uncultured Acidobacteriaceae bacterium. GTDB lineage: Bacteria > Acidobacteriota > Terriglobia > Terriglobales > Acidobacteriaceae > CAVVDY01. The sequence continues at coordinate 391,563 of CAWJXJ010000002.1, read as the reverse complement.
GGAATTTCCGCAGCAGATCCTAACCTTCAACCAGGTCGCCGATGTTCCCATGGACAAGGACACGTTGGAGGTGCTGAAGCCCTCGGACTACCTGATGCGGATGTACTACTCGCCGGGGCAAGGCGAGCTGGGCTTGTATATCGCGTACTTCCAGACGCAGCGCGGTGGCCAGACCATCCATTCGCCCAAGAATTGTCTTCCCGCCGCAGGTTGGCAGCCGACGGTTAATACAGTTGAGACCCTGGCCCTGGCGGACGGTCGCAATGTGCCGGTGAACAAGTACATCATCCGCAAGGACTTGGACGAGCAGGTTGTGCTCTACTGGTATCAGTCGCACGGTCGCATAATTGCCAACGAGTATCTGGGCAAGTTTTATTTAGCCATGGACGCCCTGCGTCTCAACCGTACCGATGCCGCGCTGGTTCGCATCACCGCCCCGGTTGTGAACGGCGATGAGAAAGAAGCGGAACAGCGAGCCACGGGGTTCGCCAAGAAGGTTGCAATGGACGTGGAACAGATCATCCCCCGGTAATCCCCAGGAGAAGTTATGCGGAACCGCTACATCGTCGTTTTCCTATTGGTTCTTACGGCCCTTACCTTCGCGGGTTGCAGACGCAATCCCGAAAAGGCCAAGCAGAAGTATCTCGCCAGCGGCATGAAGTTCATGGATAAGAAGGACTACGAAGCCGCGTCCATCCAGTTTAAGAAGGCCATCCAGGTTGATCCCAAGTTCGCCGAAGCACACTACGAGTTGGGTACGGCATCACTGAAGCTGGAGCACTGGGGCGAAGCATTCCGCGAGATGAGTCAGGCGGCGGAACTGGATCCCAATAACCTGAAGGCGCGCACCGCGCTCGGCGACTTCTATCTGGCAGGCGGCAAGTATACCGAAGCAGAGGACCAGGCCAAGGCGATCATTGAACGCGATCCCAACAACGCCGATGGCTATCGTCTGATGGGAGCCGTGCAGCTCTCGCAGAAGCAGCTTCCTGAAGCCATCGCTTCCTACACCAAGGCTATACAGGCAAAGCCGGACGATTCTGGTGCTTATCTGAATCGTGGCATGGCTTATGCCGCCTCCAATCAGTTGCCCGAGGCGGAGGCCGATTTCAACAAGGCCATCAGTGTCGATCCCAAGAACATTCAAGCCTATGCCAACCTGGCGCGCTTCTACATCTTTCGCGGCCAGGCCGACAAGGCAATTGAGACTCTGCAGAACGGCATCAAGGCCAATCCCGATGAGCCGGCCAACTATCTCCGCCTGGCGTCTCTGTACACCGGCTTAGGGCGCAATGCTGACGCGGAAACCGTTCTGCAAAATCTGCGCAACACCAAGCCCAGTTCGGGTGATCTCGCCGGCGAGATCGCCGGCTTTTACCTGATGGCGCGCAATCCGGACGCTGCCATTCGGGAATACAATCGCGGCCTTGCGGTTGATCCCAAGAACGATAAGCTGAAGACGTCACTGGTCGAGATTCAATTGATCACCGGGCACGTCGATGACGCGCGCAAGCTCAATGAAGAGATTCTGAAAGACCATCCTAACGATGTCGCGGCGCGAATTGTGAAGGCCCGTCTGGAAGGCGTCGACGGAAAGCTGCAGGACTCGATCCAGGTTCTCCAGGGCGTTCTGAAAGACGCGCCGGAGAATGCGCGCGCCCATTATTATCTCGCCCAGGCTTACCGGCAATCGGGCAACGGGGCAGGCGCCAAGAGCGAGATTCAGGAAGCGGTCAAGCGCGAACCCGACAACACGCTTTTCCTGGAGTCGCTCACCGAGATCTATCGTGACGCGCGCGACTACGATAACGCCAAGGACTACGCCGCCCGCCTGCTCAAGTTGTCTCCCAAGAGTCCGCAGGCCCATCTGACCATGGCCACCATCCAGTTGGGATTGCGGGACTACAAGGCGGCTGACGAAGAACTGGCGCAGGCCAATCAAATGGCCCCGAACAACCCCGCGGTGCATCTGAACATGGCCTTCTCCTACGCAGGCCAGAAGAAGTATCCTGAGGCGGAACGCGAATTTCAGACTGCGTTACGTCTCCAGCCACAGTACGACGCAGCCGCTACCGACTACGTAGCCTTGTTGTTTGCCACCAATCAGCAAGCCAAAGGGCTCGATTTCGCCAAGCAGTACGCGACCACGAATTCCAGCCGGGTGCAGCCGCACTTCATTTATGCCACCGCGCTGGCCAACGCCAGGAACCTCGATGGCGCTGCAGTCGAGTTCCAGAAGTGCATCGATGTCGACCCCAAGTTCATGGGGCCGTACCTGCAACTCGCCCGCATTTATCTGGGGCAGAACAAGCCTGATGACGCGGTAGCGACCCTGCAGAAGGCGCTCAGCGTCGATCCCAATGCCGGTGGAGTCAACCTCGCGATGGGCGAGATTTATCTCGCCAAGAAGGACCTGCCATCGGCGCGGAAGTACTTCGAGAAAGCCAACCAGATCAATCCTAACGACCCTCTGTCGGCTAACGATCTGGCATGGGTCTATGCGTTGCAGGGCGAGAATCTGGACGTCGCTTTGAACCTGGCCCAGATGGCTAAGCAGACGTTGCCGGAGGCGCCTGCGGTCACCGACACCCTGGCGTGGGTGCAGTACAAGAAGGGCAACTACAGCATTGCCATCGGCCTGCTCGACGACGCCGTGAGGAAGAACCCTCAGAGCGCGCAATACCGCTATCACCTGGGTATGGCGTTGACCGGCGCAGGCGACAATGTCCGTGCCAAGGCTGAGTTGCAGAAGGCTCTCGACCTGAAGCTGCAAGGCGATGACGCCAAGCAGGCGCAGTCGACGCTGGCTAAGCTGTAGATCTAAATCAGCGACAGAAAGACGGCCCGATGGCGATCCCGTCGGGCCGTTGCTTTCTTGCGCCTGTTACGGAACGTACGCTGATTCGAAAAAGGTGGTTACCTCCACCTCGGAGCCAGGAGATAAGTGGGATGTGCGCGTGCTGCCGTTCTAGCGGAATGCCGTCCGCGGTGGGCTGGTGGATGGCTCGCTGGCGCAGGAAAGCCACGATCGGACTTCCGTGGGTATGCGCTTGCCACCGCGGGTTGGTCCGCGGGATGGTCTGCGACGACCTAGGAAGCCTGACGGACTTCCGTGGTATGCTTTTGGGCCCCGCCGGTCTACGACTCACACCCGACTCTGGAGGAGTTATGAAAAAAGCCCTGCTTCTGTCCGCTGTTCTGCTGTTTGCACTGACCAGCTTCGGTGACACAATCATCAACAATTTCACCGGCTACAACGATTATTGGCATCCCTTCGGCGATCCCCGAGGAGCCACCCAGACCTACGGGGAAGTCTTCACCGCGCCGGATGGCATCCAGAACTTATCCGGCTTCTCGTTTTACATGGGAAATCCGATTGATTCAGGTACGATCATCACCGGGGCTTACATCGCAACCTGGACCGGAACTCATGCCGGAACACTTCTCTATGACAGCGGCGAGTTTGACTATGACAATGCCGGGAATGAGAAGTTAACCTTCACGACTGGCGGGTTATTCGTTACCCCCGGCCAGCAGTATGTGATGTTCCTGAGTACGTCGAAATTCAACGGTGATTCGTTTGGAACAACCTTCGTACCTGCAGGTAATACCGATCCCAACCTAAACGGCTTTGCCTACTTCAACAACGGAAATGAGTTCGACGCTCTGTTCACGCTCCCTTGGGACGGCTCTGGCCTCTCGCCCGATTGGGCTGTCGAGCTTCAGTTTGACAATGCCCCTGAGCCCGGCTCCTTGGTGTTGTTTGGCTCGGGGATACTCAGCGGTCTTGCGATTCTCAGGCGAAAACTTCCTTAGACTCTGCAGAGGGGTGGTTTGACGGCGGGGTGGCCCACCCTACCACTTTGAAACCGGAGACTTCTCTTTGTTCGGGTGCCCCATTCTAGCGGAAGCCGTCCGAAAGGGCGGCTGGAGCTAGGGTGGGGTATTTGACTTCAGTTTCGTCACTGGAAATGCTTGGGTTATTGAACGAAATACCCCACCCTACCTCCGGCTGCGCCTCCGGTAGAATGGGGCACCCGATTCAAGTTTCTCGTTGTGGTCCTCCGAACGATGTCGGTGGAATCAATTTCACCTTCAACGTTATTCCCATTCGCTCACGTTTCCGAGCCGTCCACTCAGATTCGATCTCGACCACTCCCTCCACTCCAGTGGCGTAATGGAGAAAGCTACTCCACTTCCATTCTTCGGGAGGGGCGACCAGTCCCCGCTTCACTGGATTTCGGTGGATGTACTTCAGCTTCTCGATTTTCTTCTCGTAGTTCCAGATGTTGAAGTCGTAATAACGCTTTTGCCAGAAGTGCTCGCGCACGCCAATCAGCTTGCGCGACACCGATTGCTTGATCGCCTGGATAGCGCTGGCCAACTCGCCGTCTTCGGGTTCGCTCATGAGCAGATGCACATGCTCGGGCATGACGACGTATCCGGTGACGAAGAAGCGGTACTGCACGCGCGCCTGTTCCAGGGCCACCTCAAACAGGTCCCGCGCCCCGGCCGATCCGAGAAACGGTTGCCGGCGATAGCAACTGAAAGTGATGTAGTGAAGGCGTCCGGAGTGGTGGTATCGCTTCAGGGACCACGGCATCATTCACAGACTAAATAACGTGCGAAAAGCGCCGTCAGTGACGTTTGACCCGCCGGGTGCCCCATCCTACCACTTTGAACCGGGAGACTTCTCTTTGTTCGGGTGCCCCATTTCTAGCGGAAGCCGCTCCCCTTCGGCTGCGCTCAGGGCAGGCTACAGGGCGGCTGGAGCTAGGGTGGGGTATTTGACTTCCGTTTGCTTCACTGGAAATGCCTGGGTTATTGAACGAAATACCCCACCCTACCTCCGGCTTCGCCTCCGGTAGAATGGGGCACCCGATTACCACGTATACGCAATGGGTAAAATCGAGAACGTGGACTCGGAAGGGTGGCCGCATTTCCGATCCGTTGGGAACCACTGAACATCCATTCGAGAATTCCTTGACATTCCCATTTCGGGAACTCCCTGCCACCTTCGTAACCTCCGTTCGTCACTTTTCCCGTGCAACTCCATCCTGCGGCTCATAGACTCATGCGCGGGCACCTGAGGGTGCACCTGTCGGCTGTGCCGCAATCCTGCATGGGCGGGTTCAAGGCTTCGCCATGGGACTGACCGACGACGGGCTGAGTTTGGCCAGTAAGTTCTTTGAAATCTGACATTTGCCTGTAAGTGCCACGGCTTCAATAATTTGCATGGGGAATGTGCGCTAAATTGCTGAAAACAAAGAATCGCAATGAATAATTTTTGCGGTTTTGCGCATTATCGGACGCAGATTGGCCGTCCGAACCCGAAAATCGGCTTTCGCGCGGCAAAACCATGGTCTAAGTTGTTTAGAATCTAATTTTTGCCTGTAAGTCACGCCGATTCAATAATTTAGAACAGAAATGGTGTCTAAACTGTTGAAAACAAGGAATCGCAAGTGCATTTTTTTTGGCGATCGGACGTTGTCAGCGGCGAGCTTCGATCCCAGGTTAGCCCAAAAGATGGGCGAACCTGGGGCACCCAGATGGCCTAACCCTTCGACCAGCTCAGGCAGCGGCTCTGGGGCACCCAGCGCGTCGCTTTAAGTTCGGGATTCTGAGTTTCTAGAACAGTCCCAGCTTCTTTTTCTTCTTGGCAGGCTTGGCGCCGCTGGCTTCGGCGGTGGTGTAAATCGGCTTGGTTTCGTTCGGACTAGCGCCGGTATCGATGTAGCCCGGTTTGATATCGATATAGGCGTCTTCGCGCAGCTTCATCAGATAGTCACGCAGCGCCGGCTGCATGGCCTGCATGTACAGCCGCTCCTGGATCATGGTTTCGACATCCTTGAGCGGCGGAACACCGGCTTCCTGGTGCTCCGTTACCTCTAAGACCACCCAGCCCTGATTGGTGCGGATAGGCTGCGTGTATTGGCCGGCCTTCAGGGCGAACACCTTTTCCTCGAGCTCCTTCGAGAGCGTGCCCCGCTTGAAGTATTCCAGGTCGCCACCCACCTGCGAAGTTGGTCCATCGGAGTTGGCCTTCGCCAGGGCAGCAAAATCCCCACCCTTTTGCAGTTGGGCGTAGATCGAATCGGCTTTCTGTTGGGCCGCGGCCACCACCTGGGCATCCGGCATTTCGGGCAGTGCGTTCTCGCCATTCTCCGTCTTAACCGCACTCTTCTGCGTGGAAATAAGGATCTCGCTCAAGCGCACCTTTTCAGGACGCTCCAGTTCAGCTTTGTGCTGGTCGTAGAACTGCTGGATCTCCGTCTGCGTGATGACGATGTGCCCGCCCACTTCCTGCTGGATGACCTTCTGGGTGACGATGCCGTTTTTCAGGTTCTGCTTGAAGTCTTCCCAGGAGACGCCCTGCGCCTGCGCCGCCTTCTCCAAATCTTCCATCGAGTCGGCATGCATCTGCTGACGTATCTGGTCCAGGCGCTTTACCACGTCGGTGTCGGCGGTGACTCCCAACTCAGTGCCCTTTTGTATCAGAAGTTGCTGATCGATCAGGTCGCGTAAGAGGTCCTGTTCTTTGGGAAGGTCAACCCCGTCCGCCTTGGCCTTGCTGAGGTCATCCTGCCAGGCTTCTTTACTGCGCCGCATATCGGCCTGGGTGATGATGCTGTTATTCACGCGCGCAACAATCTCTTCCACCACCGACCCCTGCGGTTGTGCGGCTTGCCCCTGCGCCTGGATTGGCTGTTGTTTGGCAAGTTGTTGGGTCTGCGAAAGTGCCTGCGACTGCGATGGCGACTGCTGGGCGATGACGGGCGCGGCGGCCAGTATCAGAGCGAAGGGTAATACGCGTTTCATCAACATCCTAATTGGACAAAGCTGTCCCGGAAAATCCTGGGGGGTTTCCTGGGCTGTTCAACTGATTGTAAACCGCATCTACAAGCCTTGCCAGCGCTGCTATTGGGAAACATCCAGGTTCACACTTTGGCCTTCGTAGATGCGCTGCCCGGCGGCGGGACTGGTGGCGATTACCCGGCGGTCGCTATACGATCCCAACTGCCCGGCGCTCGCCTGGCTGGTGATTTTGCCCACCTTGAGTCCTGCGGCCACGATCGCGTTGATGACCTCGTCCTCACCCCGCCCGCGCAAATCGGGCATGACGAACGACTTCCGGTCCTCCGGCGAAGAAACCAGGATACTCAGCTTGGGAGACGAAACGTTGGTCGCATTCGCCGGTGGGCTTTGGGCCGCAATCTCGTCCGCGGGAGTACCGCTGATATCCGCTGTCGCCACCGTGCCCATCTCCAGCCCACGGCGGCGGATATTGATCTCGGCTGCGCGCTCACTGCCTCCCACCAGATCGGGGATGACCACACGCTGCGGGCCCATGCTCTCGGCCACACGCACACGCCAGCCGCTACGAACCTGCTCGCCCGCTGCCGGCACCTGCGACATGATGCGTCCCTCAGGAACGTCGGCGCTGTAGAAGCGGTCGGAATCGTCCAGCAGAAGCCCCTTGGACTCGAGCAGCTTCTGTGCCTGCATCGGCGCCATGCCAACCAGCTTCGGAACCGCTACCTGACGGCCATGGATGGCGAATCGCATGGCCACCAGCGCCGATACCAGGAAGACGATCACCAGGATCATCAGTCGCAGCACGAAGGTCAAGAACTTTCGCATCAGTGCGACTCCGAATCCGTGGGCTCGTGCTGCGCGGCATCAACCTTTTGCGCCAGCGCGCTCGGCGTGGTTGGCGGAGGCGCGGCGAAATCCTCCGACTCGCGCCCCTGCAACGCGACTCGCATGAAGTCCATCCAGATGGGCAAAGCAGCTCTCGCGCCGGTCTCCTTATCGCCCAGCGTCTTCTTCTCGTCGTAGCCCACCCACACGCCGCAGGTAATCGAGGGCGAGAAGCCCACAAACCACGCGTCGGTGAAGTCGTTCGTCGTCCCGGTCTTGCCGCCGAGCGGATGGTTCAACTTACTCGCTGCATATCCTGTACCGTGTTGAATCACCTCGCGCAACATGCTGACCATGATGCGGGCGGTGCGCGGGCTGACGACGTCTTTCACGTCGGGATAGTTTTCTTCGAGCACACGACCGTCGTAATCGGTGACCTTCCGGATATAGCGCGGCACAACCCGAACCCCGTCGTCAGGAAAAGTGGTGAACGCTGCGGTCTGCTCGATCAATGTGATGTCGGCGGCTCCGAGAGCAACGGGCAGATACGCCGGCATTGGCGAGGTGATGCCGAACTTGCGGGCGTAGTCGATCACGGTGCGAATGCCGCCCACGCGCTCCGTCACCTTCAGCGCCGGAATGTTGCGCGACTCCGCCAGCGCGTGGCGGAAGGTGATGACACCTTCGAACTTGCCATCGTAGTTGTGAGGCGTGTACAACCCTTGACCGCTGGGAAAACTTATCGGCGCATCGAGGACGGTGTCGTCGGGCGTCATCCCTTCATCGATCGCGGCCGTATAGATGTACGGCTTGAACGACGAGCCAACCTGCCGCAACGCCTGCGTTGCACGATTGAATTTCGATTGCTCAAAGTCGCGTCCACCGACCATGGCCTTGATGTCGCCAGTGGAATTGTCCAAAGCGAGGAGCGCACCCTGTACGCCCGATTCCTGCTCCAGCGACACCCGGCTCTGCGCTCCGTTCAACTCATCGACCTTCACCAGGACGATATCGCCGCGAGTCAGGAAGTCCCGCGGAGAGGGGTAGCGCGTCCACTTGATCTCGGCCGGCCCTAGCTGCGCCTGATACCCGGCGAATTTTACGATCGCGTATTGCGGCGCGACCTCCGTCACCAGCGCATGAACGTAGCTGCCGGCGCGAATCTCGCTGTCCCAATCCACGTGGTGATAGCTGGCTAACGTCTCGCCATTGGCGACCACGTTCAGCAGGTTGCCCTTCCATCCATGCCGCCGCTCGTAGGCTGCCAGCCCGTCGTACACAGCTTGTTGCGCAGCCCGCTGCATCTCCAGGTTCAGCGACGTGTACACCCGTAGTCCGCCTTCGTGTACCTCGTCGGTGCCGTACTTCTTTTCCAGGTACTGCCGAATCTCCTCCACAAAATAGGGAGCGATGTTGTTGTTGTCGCTCTGAACGTGGGTGACGAGAGGAGAGTTCTTTGCTCGCTCGGCCTCCTCGGCGGTGATCTTGCCGTCCTCAAGCATGGCGTTAATCACTAGGTTGCGCCGCCGCAGCGACCGCTCAGGATTGTTGATCGGCGAATAGTAGTTCGGAGCCTTCGGCAAGCCCGCGAGCACCGCGGCTTCTTCCAGCGTCAGGTCTTTTGCACGCTTGCTGAAGTAATAATTCGCGCCGGCTTCGAATCCGTAAACGCCGTGGCCGAGATAAATCTGATTGGCATACAGGGTGAAAATCTGCGGCTTGGTGAAGCGCCGCTCGATCTGGATGGAGAGTATGACCTCCTGGATCTTGCGGCGGAAGTTGCGGTCGGGCGAGAGGAACAAGTTGCGCGCCAACTGCATGGTCAGGGTCGATGCGCCCTGGGCCCGGCTGTCAGAGGTGAGATCGCGATAGGCCGCTCCAACAACGCGCCAGGGATCGACACCCCAGTGCCGCTCGAAATCCTTGTCCTCGGTCGAGATGAGGGCGTCGCGCAGCACCTTGGGGAAATCTTCATATTTGTCGATGACGCGGCGCTGCAACGCGAACTGGCCGATGACGCGGTCCTGATCGTCGTAAAGCTGCGTGATGGTGCTGGGCCGGTACATCTCCAGCGCGGTCACCTGCGGCAGATCGCTGGAATAAATAAGCAGCAGACCGCAGGCAGTTCCGGCTGCAGCAGCCAAAACGATGAGCAGCACGAAAACAGCGCTTCCGACGTAACTGCGAGGGGATTCCACTACACTTCCAGATTACAAGAGTTGGCGGCCATCTTGTATAGACGGGCAAGGTACGGGTTGGGAGTACCACCCGCTGGACTTGTCATTCTGAGGTCGCCCAGGCGACCGAAGAACCTGCTCTCGGTGGCGATGCAACATCCTTCCCGCGACATCAATCTCGCCAAAAGAGCCAATAATGCTGTTGACGGCTGCCCGGGATTTCTCTCGTCTCACTGCAGCTTTTTTGTTAGGTGTGGCGAAAGCAGGTTCCTCGGCTGCGCTCGGAATGACAACTCAAAACAGACGCCTACCCCAGCGTTCCGCTTCGCTCCGCGCTGGGCTGTCATCACACGCCCTTCGGGCTCTGGTTCATACCAACGTGAGCAAACTGCAGGTTCCTCCCGCCGCGGGTGCGCTCGGAATGACAACTCAACAACAGACGCCTACCCCAGCGTTCCGCTTCGCTCCACGCTGGGCTGTCATCACACGCCCTTCGGGCTCTGGTTCATCCCAGCGCCACCGAACTGCAGGTTCCTCCCGCCGCGGCGGGCTCGGAATGACAACTCACGGGTTTCCGCTGCCGATAGCTGACGGCTGACAGCTAATGGCTGACGGCTGAGAGCTGACAGTCTGACAGCAAAATCCGCTACCCACTTCTTCCCGACCACTAACCACTGACCACCGGCCACTGCCCTACATTCCCGGCATCTTCATCCCGGCCAGTCGCCTTGCGAAGCTGGGTTTGCCCATGCTCTTGAACATCTTGCGCATTTGCGCATATTGCTTCAGCAACTGATTAACTTGCTGCACGTTGGTGCCCGACCCACGTGCGATGCGCTTGCGGCGGTTGCCGTTGATCACCTCGTGGTGGTTGCGCTCGTAAGCCGTCATGGAGTTGATGATCGCCTCCACGCGGTTGATCTCCTTTTCGTCAACCTTGTCGGCCGCCTGCTGCATGTTGGCCAGCGGCCCGATCTTCGGCAGCATGCTGACGATGCTCGAAATCGACCCTAGCTTCTTCACCTGGCGTAGCTGATCGCGGAAGTCCTCCAGCGAGAAGCCTTCGTGGCTGAGCGCCTTCTTGGCGAACTCTTCCGACTTCTTCTTGTCGAGCTTCGACTCTGCCTTCTCGATTAGCGACAGGATGTCGCCCATGCCGAGGATGCGTCCCACGATGCGGTCGGGATGGAACTGTTCCAGCGCATCGTACTTTTCGCCCATGCCGATGAACTTGATGGGCTGGCCAGTGACATTGCGGATCGAGAGCGCCGCGCCGCCACGCGCGTCGCCGTCCATCTTGGTCAGGATCACGCCGGTCAGTGTCAGCTTCTTGTGGAACTCGTCGGCTGAGCGCACCGCGTCCTGTCCGGTCATGGAGTCGGCGACGAACAGGATTTCCTGTGGGTTGAGCAGCTTCTTCAGCGACTGCATCTCGTCCATGAGCTGCTCGTCGATGTGCAAGCGGCCAGCGGTATCGACGATGAGCACGTCGCAGGCATTGTTAATCGCCTCGCGCCGGGCTTCTTTTACCAGGCGCTCAACCGTAGCGGTGTTGGCCTCGGTGACCTCGCCGTGATAGAGCTGCGCATCGATCGCCTTAGCAACCACCCGCAACTGCTCGCGCGCCGCCGGACGATAGACGTCAACCGACACCAGCAGGGGACGATGTCCGCCCTGCTTCAACCAGTGCGCCAGCTTGCCCGATGTGGTCGTCTTGCCGGACCCCTGCAGGCCCGCCATCAGCACCACCGTGGGCGGCTGCGAGGCGAACTTCATCTTCGCCGTATCTTTGCCCAGGATGTTGATCAGCTCGTCGCGAACGATCTTCACCACCTGCTCGGCGGGCGAGAGAGAGGTCATGACCTCCTGGCCCAGGGCCTTCTCGCGGATGTGGTCAACCAGTTCCTTGACGACCTTGAAGTTGACGTCGGCCTCGAGCAGCGCCATGCGAATTTCCTTCAGCGCTTCGCCGATGTTCTCTTCGGTGAGGGTGCCTTGTCCGCGCAGGTTTTTGAAAGCGCGCTGCAGTTTGTCGGTTAGATTCTCAAACATTTCGTTATAAATACCTGGTTCTTATGTTGTGGGAGGCTTTATTTGACGAGCCCGGCTTATCCGCCCTGCCACTTTGATTTTCTCACGACCAAAGCCATCATGGCAGGCCAGTGTCCGGGCGTGAATTGGCGGTTCACGGAAGAGCGAACTTCGATAAAATCTCTTGTACCCTGGGGGCCCGTCTGGATGAAGAACTCGGTCAAACGCTTCAGCGTCGTTATCGGTTTTCTGGCTCTGCTGATGGTTCTTGCCATCAACGCCGTGGTGATGCGCCATCAGGTTGACACTCAGATCGAGGCGCACAACTGGGTTCTGCACACCCAGCAGGTCCTGCTGGATCTCACGCAAATCGAGTCGCTGCTCACCCAGGCCGAGAGTGGACAGCGCGGATTTCTCTACACCAACGACGAACAATACCTGGCGCCATACAACCAAGCCAAAGGCGAAATCGAGTCGCACATCGTCCGTTTGTCCCAACTGACCGCGGATAACCCCGCACAGAAGGCGCGCATAGATCAGCTGCAGGGCCTGGCTCAACAGAAGCTGAACGAACTGGCAGAAACCCTGAAGCTTTATCGTGCCGGAGATACGCAAGGCGCGAAGGCGCTGGTGGACACCGATGCCGGCTTCTACACCATGCAGAAGCTGCGCAGCCTGCTCGGCGAGATGCAGCAGGAAGAAATTTCCCTGCAAGGCCAGCGAACCCAGGCCTATATCGGCAGTACCCGGCGAACTGCGGCGGGCATTTACGCGACCACGCTGGTCGCCGCCCTGGGACTGGGTTTCCTGGCCTTTTACATCCTGCGCGAAATCCGTTTGCGCGAAAAACATGGCGAACAGATTCGCCAGCGCGAAGAGTGGTTCAGGACGACTCTCACCAGCATTGGTGACGGCGTAATCGCTACTGACGAAAAGGGCCGGGTGACCTTTATTAACCCGGTTGCCGAGCAGCTTGCAGGCGTAACTTTGGCGCAATCCAAAGGGCGCGAAGTACACAGCGTGCTGCCCTTGTTTAATGAAACCACGCAGAAGCCCGTCGAAAATCCGGTAGCCATCGTCATGAAGAAGGGCGTGATTGTTGGGATGGCAAACCACACCATGCTGAAACGTCCCGATGGAACGACGATTCCGATTGAAGACAGTGCGGCGCCGATTCGTGATGACATGAACCGGTTGGTCGGCGTAGTGCTGGTGTTTCGCGACGCTTCCAAAGATCGAAATGCGCAGGAGATCCTGCGCAAGACGGAGAAGCTGGCAGCGGCGGCCCGGTTGGCAGCCACGGTTGCGCACGAGATCAACAATCCCCTGGAGGCGGTGGGCAATCTCGTATGGCTCGCCAAAGCGACAGCAGGCGTGCCGCAAGAGGCGGTGGGCCACCTGCAACTCGCGGAACAGGAACTGAATCGCGTGTCGCATATCACGCGGCAGACGCTCGGCTTTTATCGCGAATCAGGCACCCTGGATTCGGTAGAGATTTCAGAGGTGGTGGAGGGCGTTCTCAAAATCTTCGACAACAAACTGAAGAGCAAGAGAATCCGGGTAGAGAAACGGTTACAACGGTGCGAAGCGTCTGGAAGAACCGGCGAGCTGCGGCAGCTCATCTCGAACCTCATCTCCAACGCAATTGACGCGGCGGAATCGGGAGGAAGCCTCTGCCTTGAGGTTGCGTGTGTCGAAGGCCAGCACGGGCCGGCGATCCAGGTCAGCGTGGAAGATGACGGCCCAGGATTCGATCCCCGTCATGTCGAGCAGATCTTTGAGCCGTTCTTCACTACTAAGAGAGATGTGGGAACCGGACTCGGATTATGGGTTTCGAAACAGATCGTCGAACGTCATGGTGGAAGCATCCACGCCGAGCCACGTGGACGCGACCTGAAGGGCGCGCGCTTCACCGTACTCCTTCCTGTAAGTGAGGGCGAACAGGTTGAAGCTGCACTGGCAGGCTAGCGCGTTTTCGGAGTTGCCGTGTGCCGGATTTGAAAGGGCACGGCTTCAGCCGTGCCGTTGAGGAGCGCAAAGGTCACGCCTTCAGGCGCGGAGGGACGGCTATCCTCAGTGGCTAAAGCCAGGTCATTAATCTCTCGCTGCGGCACGCCTGAAGGCGTGCCCTTTCAAAAAGGTCCTTCGACTGCGTTCGTTTTGCCTTCGGCGCACTCACTTCGCTCAGGATGACAAACATAAGAAAAATTGGCATTGGCACGACCAAGGTCGTGCCCTGACGCGAACCTCCGCAATCGACATCTCTTCCATACGTGACAAAACCTTCGGCTGTCCGTACAGTTGCCCGTATGCCGCAGGAGCTGATCTTCGAGCGCGCAACACGCCATGCATCACGCACCGCCATTCTCGACGCTCGGGGACCACATACCTACAAAGATCTGCTCGATGCCTCGTCGCGCGTAGCCTCGGCGTTGCTGGCAGGCCGCGATGACCTCAAGCAAGAACGCATCGCCTTCCTCATCGCCCCGGGCTTGTCGTGGGTCGCCGTGCAATGGGGCATCTGGCGCGCCGGAGGCGTCGCTGTTCCCCTGCCGATGGCTTCGCCTGCTGCCGAGCTGGCGTATTTCATCCACGACACCGGCGCATCGGCGCTGATCAGCGACAGTGCGAATAGGGAAACGCTTGCCAGCGCAGCTTCGCAGTGCGGCGGCGTTCGCACTTACGATGAGCTGGTCGCATCGCCGCCTGCTCCGCTGCCTGCGATCGAGACAGATCGCGGCGCGATGATTCTCTACACCAGCGGAACCACCAGCCGTCCCAAAGGCGTGGTAACGACGCACGCTAACATCACGGCGCAGATCACCAGTCTCACGGATGCCTGGGAGTGGAGAGCTGACGACCGCATTCTGCTGTGCCTGCCGCTGCACCACGTCCACGGGATTATCAACGTAGTCTCGTGCGCGCTGTGGTCAGGTGCAGTCTGCGAGATGATGCCACGTTTCGACGCGGAGGCTATCTGGAAGCGCATTGGACGCGGCGAGCTGACCTTATTCATGGCCGTGCCGACCATCTACTTCAAGCTGATCACTGCTTGGGAATCGTATTCGCCCGATCGGCAGGCTATCTACCGCGGCGGGGCTCGCAAGCTGCGCCTCATGGTCTCCGGCTCAGCGGCTTTGCCGGTCAGCACGCTGGAGCGCTGGCGCGAGATTACCGGCCACACTTTGCTGGAGCGCTATGGCATGACCGAAATCGGCATGGCACTTTCGAATCCATATCGTGGCGAGCGGATTCCAGGTACGGTCGGCAAACCGTTACCGCAAGTGGAGGTGAGGCTGGTTGACGATTCCGCCACCGAGGTCGCTGAAGGAACGCCCGGCGAAATCGAGGTGCGCGGGCCGACTGTCTTCCAAGAATACTGGCAACGGCCGGAGGCGACACGCGATGCATTTCGCAATGGCTGGTTTCGCACCGGCGACACGGCTGTGGTTGAGAACGGCGCTTATCGCATCCTTGGCCGCACGAACATCGACATTCTGAAGACGGGCGGCCACAAGGTTTCGGCGCTGGAGATCGAAGAGACGCTGCGCGAGCATCCCGCGATGCGCGAATGTGCTGTCGTCGGTTTGCCCGATCCCGAATGGGGTGAACGCGTGGGAGCGGCGCTGGTGCTCAATGACGGCCACAGTCTCGATCTTGAGGCTCTCCGTGTATGGGCCAAAGACCGGCTGGCGGTACACAAGGTGCCCTCACGACTGCTGCTGCTGAAAGAGATGCCGCGCAACGCCATGGGCAAGGTCACTAAGCCCGCGGTTAAAGAACTTTTTGGACGCGAGGTCTCCTAGAATTTATCCCTCTGCCAGCGCTTTGAAGGGGCACGCCTTCAGCCATGCCGAAAGTGCCGATCGTGTCTCAGGGCGGAGACAGCGGCACGGCTCAAGCCATGCACTTTCAAAGCGCTCGCGAGGCATGACGACCGGCGGCACTTGACTGCCGTGATATGCTCCCTGCAATCGTTTTTGCCTTGCGCCCAGAACCGTGGAGACGTTGCCCATGTCTGAGGTTGCATTTCCTTCATCCCGCGCCGTAACCAAGACCAAGCTCAACCGCTCGCAGATCACCGGCTTCTGGGCCGCATGGGCCGGTTGGACCCTCGACGGCATGGACTCCGTCATCTACGCGCTGGTTCTGAGTCCCGCCCTCAACGAACTGCTGCCCAAGTCCGGCATCAAAGCCACCCCGGCAACTGTGGGATATACCGGGTCAGTTTTGTTTGCGCTGTTCCTGGTCGGTTGGGGACTCTCGCTGATCTGGGGGCCGATCGCCGACCGCTTCGGCCGCACCCGCGTGCTGGCAGCCACTATTTTTGTGTATGCCTTGTTCACCGGAGCGGCGGCAATGTCGCAAACCGTGTGGCAACTGGCACTGTTCCGCTTGCTGGCGGGCGTAGGAATCGGAGGCGAGTGGGCGCTCGCCGGAACTTATGTCGCCGAAGCGTGGCCGGAAGATCGCCGCAAGATGGGCGCCGGCTACTTGCAAACGGGCTACTATGCGGGATTTTTTCTGGCGGCCGCGCTCAACTTCACCATCGGCGCACGCTTCGGATGGCGGGCGATGTTCTGGTGCGGACTGGCACCGATCATCCTGACCCTCATCATCCTGCGCCGGGTGAAAGAGCCCGAGAAATGGGAACGCAAAGCCCGGGCTCATAGCTTGCGCGACCATCCTCTGCTGGCCATCTTCAACAGCCAGTATGCGGGGCGCACCATCGTTAACACCGTGATGCTTGCGTCAGCCATCTGCGGATTGTGGGCGGGTGCGGTTTACGCGCCTACCGCGATCATCGGCTTGGCTAAGAAGGCAGGAATGATGCAGGCCCAGGCAGTGAAGACGGCGTCCTTCGGGATGGGCTTGCTGTCGCTGGGCACAATCCTGGGCTGCCTGGCGGTGCCGCCGATGGCCGAGCGCATCGGCCGGAAGCGCACCCTGGCCATCTACTTCGCAGGCATGGCGATTTGCACCCTGCTCAGCTTTGGCTGGGCCTTCTATCTTGCGCAGGGACTGAAGCCGTTCATCATCGTGCTGTTCTTCCTTGGCTTCTTCGGCGGTAACTTCGCGGTCTTCAGCTTGTGGTTGCCGGAGCAATACGACACCTCGGTACGCGCCACCGCCTTCGCCTTCACAACTTCGTTTGGGCGATTCATCGCGGCCGGCGTGAACTTCCTGATCGGCGGACTGGTGAGCCAGATGGGAAGCCTCGGCCGGCCCGTAGCGATTACCGCCATCGGCTTCGGAATCGGTCTGCTGGTGATTCCGTTCGCGACGGAGACAAGAGGGAAGACGCTGCCGGACTAGGTTGCGACGCTCGCGTTTTAGTTCGCAGGCAATCAGCTCGAACCGCACCGATAAGTGCGCAACCGGTACCCGAAAAATCCCCACCCCGCCAAAAGAAAAGAGGCTACGACTTCCGATCCCAGTCATCCGAAAACAACGGATGAGTGGAGCAGCCGAAAAATCCCCACCCCGCCAAAAGTAGGCGGAATGGGGCACCCAGATTGCTGGCGAAGTCTAGGCTGAAAATCTTTGGGCGGAGCGGGCTTTGGCTTTGGCGGCCTCTTCTTCGCGGTTCTTGGGGGCGGCGGTGGTCTCAAGCGAGACGAGCAGGCGCATCGAAGCGGCCGCTATCTCGTCGATCGCCGAATTGAACGCGGCCTCGTTCGCTTTCGATGGCTTGCTGAAGCCGCTGATCTTGCGCACGAATTGCAGCGATGCGTTCCGCACCTCTTCCGGCGTTACCGGCGGATCGAAGTTGAAGAGCGGTTTGATGTTGCGACACATGGGGAGATTGTACAAGCGGACGCGGCGGTTGCGATTCGCCATTCGCCATTCGCCTTTCGCTATTCGCCAGAGCGGAGCGAGATGCTTCGAGACGCGAGCGAACTGCAGATCTCTCGCCCGCCGCGCGGGCTCGGGATGACAAAGTAGAGGAGCCATCACGGCGCAGCTAAAGCTGCTCCCCTTCAAAGCCAACCATGAGCGAGGGCCAAAAGCCAAGGCCAAGAGCAAAAGCAAAAAGCGAATGGCCAAAAGCGAATGGCGAAAGGCGTGTCCTACCTCCGCTTGAAGCGGTCGAGGAAGCTGTATACGAAGATTCCGACAACGGCGTTGACCAGCGCGGAAATGGCCACCTGCGGCCAGCTCCATTGCACGGTCTGGCGCAACAGACCGCGCGCCACGCCGAAGTAGATCGCCTGGTGCGCGACGAAGAAGATGTAAGTGATGAGGAAACGCGAGCCGTGATTCTCGACGTCGATTTTGACGCCCAGCGACGAGGCGGCAAAGCCGATCATGGTGTCGGCAATGCCATACATGCCGATGGGGTGCATCGGTCCCGATAAGGTGTCTTGCAGCAGGCCGATGATGGCGCCGGTGAGGCATCCGCTGATGGGATTGCGGCGCGCCACGGCGAAGAAAATCACCACCATCATGGGCAGATCGATGATGGGAAAGAAGCGGACGCGAACCGGCAGGAACGCTTGAATTGCGATAGCCGCCAGCGGAACGAAGATGATGATCGGCCACGCGAACTCGTAGACCGCCACCTGATCGCGTGAAGTGAGACTGCCGCGGAAGGGCATGGTGCGCGTCGTCATCGCTGCGGGCTGGCGGCCTGAGGCGGCGCGAGTTGCGGGTTGGTAGCCGGGGCGTTGGGCTCAGACGGCATGCGCGGCTTTGGCGCAGAGCCAGCATTGTCGCCCGGGGCGTGCGTTCTCGTGGTCGACGAAGTTTCGCCGGTCGCTGAGGTTTGAGCGGTAGTACCTGCGGCTGGTTTCTTCACGATCGCCGCTGTACCGGTTGCAGGATTCGTGGTTCCCGGCTTCGCGGTGCCCGTTGCTACCCGAGGCGTTGTTCCGGTTGATGCGGTGCCGGTACCCGCGGCGGTAGTTGCTCTCGGGGTGCCCGGTATGGTCGTGCCGCCCGGACGATTGGCTGTAGTTCCCGGCGCGGTCGCGCGCGGACTGGCGGTTCCGGCAGCCGTTGTATTCGACGAGGGATTAGCGGGGCTTGGCTTGGCTCCCGTAGTTCCGGCGGCCCCAGGCGCGGCACTTGCGTTTCCGCCTGCGTTAACCGGAGTTTGGTTGGGCACGGTCGGCAGCCGCTGCGCCAGAATGTCAGAGGCGCGAATCGGACCGAGGTCCTTCACATCGGGCGGCTGCTCAGTAATATTGGTGACGACCAGCACCTCTTCCATGTGATCGAGTTGCGCCGAGGGCTGCACGCGAATGTTGAGGAACAAGTCCTTGCCGGGTGCGACCTCGACAACTTTGCCCACCGGCAGGCCCTTGGGAAAGATACGGTCGCCACCGCTGGTGACCACGTCTTCGCCCGGCGCAACGCGCTCGTCAGCCATGACGTATTGCACGCTGGTGGTGCCGTTAGCCGCACCGCGCAGGATGCCCTGCAGGCGGGTGTTCTGCAACATCACTCCAACGCCGCTCAACTGATCGTTGATGGGCAAGACCTGCGCCGAGTCGGGAAAGACCTGGACGATCTTGCCGACGATTCCGTTCGGCGTGATGACGGCCATGTCGGTGCGAATGCCGTCGCTGGATCCTTTGTCGATATAGAGCACCCGCGACTGATCGCTGCCGCTGGTTCCGATGACCTGCGCCGCGACGGTAGTGTCGATGTGCTGCTCCTTGAACGCAAGCAGGCTCTGAATGCGGCGCGCCATCTCGGCATCTTCGCGCAGTCGCACCTGGTCGAGCTTCATCTGGTCGAGCTGCGCACGCAGTTCGCGGTTCTCGCGACGGACTCCGCGCAGGTACACGTAGTTGTGCCAGGCGCCGTAGAAAAAGTTTTGGGTGCTGATGACGGCTTTCTCGAGGGGAGTGATGGCCGAGACCGCCCAGACGCGGATGAGACGCGTATCTCCCTGCTGCGCCGGCCGCTTGACCTGGATCGCCAGCCCCACGATTTGGGCAAACAGGATGGCCGCCAGCACGATCAGGTTTCGAAAGCGGCCGAGAATGGTTTCCATAGGTACTGCTTTTTATCTGTCATGCTGAGCGGAGGTTCGCGTTTTTTGCGAACCGGAGTCGAAGGACCTCTATAACCAGCAACGCACGCGGCGAGGATAGGGGTCCTTCGACTGCGCTCGACTTCGTCTCGCTTCGCTCAGGATGACAGTCGAAATTGCGCTGGCTAACGCGGCGCTGAATGAAGCTCCGCACTACCCGGGTTCGCGCATCCCTAATCAATCGATATCTTGCGCAGCAGCTTGAAGTCGCTCAACATTTTTCCCGTGCCCAGAACCACGCTGCACAACGGGTCGTCGGCAATCGCCACCGGCAGGCCGGTTTCTTCGCGGATGCGCTTGTCGAGATTCTTCAGCATCGCTCCGCCGCCGGTCAGGACAATACCGCGATCGCTGATGTCGGCTGAGAGTTCGGGCGGCGTACGTTCCAGCGCGACGCGGATTGCGTTCACGATGGTCGAAACGCATTCGCTCACCGCCTCGCGAATTTCGCTGTCGTCGATGGTAATGGTCTTGGGCACGCCCTCAATCAGGTTGCGTCCCTTGATCTCCATCGTGAGCGGCTTCTCCAGCGGGTAGGCGGAGCCAATTTCAACCTTAATCTGCTCTGACGTGCGCTCACCGATCAGCAGGTTGTACTTGCGCTTCATGTAATTCATGATGGACTCGTCCATCTGATTACCTGCCATGCGCACCGAGCGCGAATAGACGATACCGCTCAAGGAAATGACTGCGATGTCGGTGGTGCCGCCGCCGATATCGACGACCATGTTGCCGCTGGGCTCAGTGATCGGCAACCCGGCGCCGATGGCGGCTACCATGGCCTGCTCCACCAGGTGCACCTCGCTCGCTTTGGCGCGGTAGGCCGAGTCCATGACGGCGCGCTTTTCTACCTGCGTGATCTCCGAGGGCACGCCGATGACGATACGCGGATGCACCAGCATCTTGCGGTTGTGCGCCTTCTGGATGAAGTAGTTGAGCATCTTCTCGGTGACTTTGAAGTCAGCGATGACGCCGTCTTTCATCGGCTTGATAGCGACAATGTTGCCCGGGGTGCGCCCCAGCATCTCTTTGGCTTCTTTGCCGACGGCTTCAACTTCACCCGTGTTTTTGTTGATGGCAACGATGGAGGGTTCGTTGACGACGATGCCTTTGCCGCGCGCATAAACCAGCGTGTTGGCGGTGCCGAGATCGATGGCCAGGTCGCTGGAGAACATGCTGAACAGCGAACGCATGTTCCCGAAGCTGTGGCTGCCGTTACTATGAAAGCCGTTAGATGGCATTAGCGACTGCTTCTTTCCGTATTAACGCAGGTGCAGCCTTTATTACACCGCGAACGTATGAACACACTCAACCGAATGCCTTACAACAACGCTAATGATGTGTGATCTTCTTCGTACGGGTAAGCCGCAGGGGTGCGGATCCTTACATCATCGCAGAGTTCGACATTCGTGCGTGCTCACTCGCCTTTACCCGGAGGCTGAACCGGGAAATCCCGCCAAAACAGGCTCGCACCTTGTGTGTTCAGAGTACCACCTAATGATACAGAAACAAAACCGCTTGGGCTGACACTTTGGCGGTAGGCCCAGCCATGGCGGCCGCGGCGTGGGAGCGCTTTTCGCTTTCGTCAGGGACATTCCCGGCTTACAGTGTGTGGCGAGTACCAGTAGGTGGAAAAGGAGCAGCAGGTATGAAAATTCGACGTGCGGCAATTTTGGCTTTGCTGGCGGTGATGGGCGTCTCAACCGCACAGGCGCAGTGGGTGATGGTGGCGCGGGCGGTTTCCGGACGAATCCAGCGCATGGAACAGCAACGGACACCCACCAACGGCGGCTACGACGTGGCCAGCGTCATCCTGGAAGCTCAGGCTGACAAGGTCTATGACACCGCTTTAAAAGCATTGCAGGCGCATTCGGACAAGGTCACGGTCACCAGCACCGACGCCAAGAAGATGATGGTAAAGTTCACCGACGGCCAGCAGATTGCCAGC
Organism: uncultured Acidobacteriaceae bacterium; assembly: GCA_963846795.1. Lineage (GTDB taxonomy): Bacteria > Acidobacteriota > Terriglobia > Terriglobales > Acidobacteriaceae > CAVVDY01. Next base: position 369,725 of record CAWJXJ010000002.1, on the reverse strand, counting down.
CTTCAGGTGACATCACTTGGTCCAAAAGTTACGCAACTCATGATCGCGTCGAACGCCTTGGGGAACGGCCAGAGCGGAACGTCGATCGTGCTGCAAGGCGTGATGAAGGTCTGCAAGGAGATGAACGTGACTTGCACGGTCGAGCAGTAAGGCTGGCCGCGTGGGTCTGGGCCTTGGGGCTCCCCGGTGAGCACACGAGGATGAAAGCCCTCGGATTTATCGGGGGAATAGAGTCCTCACCGCAGAACTGGCTTCAGCCGCGGCCGTCGAACCCCGGCGCTAAAGCGCCTTCCAAACTCAATGCGCTTTTCCGACGCATGAATGCGGGGACTTCCTAGAATTTGCGACCACAGCGGCCCGCGTGACATCCTTTGATACTCGCTGCTCGCAGCGCCTGTTTCACATTCCAAGACCTTAGGGAGATGCCGTGAAGATTCGTTACGCCGTACTCTTTCTGCTGTTCGCCTCGCTAACCGCATTGGCTCAGAACTCCACCTGGAACGTCGATCCTAACCACACGGCCGCGCATTTCACGGTGCGTCACATGGGCCTGTCCAATGTAACCGGCACATTCGATAAGGTGAGTGGCACCGCCCAGATGGACGACAAGGACTTCACCAAGTCTTCGGTGGATGCGGTAATCGATGTTGCTTCCGTTGATACGCGTGTGCAGATGAGAGACAACGATCTGCGCAGCGACCACTTCTTCGATGTTGCGAAGTATCCAACGATGGAGTTCAAGTCCAAGCGGATCGAGAAGCAGGGAGATGGCTACAAGATGATTGGGGATTTGACCATGCACGGTGTCACCAGGGAAGTGACACTGAATATGGACGAGCCTAGCGCAATCATGACCGATCAGCACGGCAATATGCATCGTGGGTTTTCGGCCAGCGGGACCATCAACCGGAAAGACTGGGGAATGACCTACAACAACCTGCTGCAAAGCGGCGAAGCCGTGGTGGGCGACACCATCAAAATCCAGATCGATGCCGAGTTGGTGAAGAAGAAGAGCTAGCGTTAGCAGTTGGCACTTAGCACTTAGCGATTTGGTGCCCAACTTCGCACGTGGGTGCCCCATTCCGCCTTCCTTTGGCGGGGTGGGGGTGTTCTTGTCGCGCGGGAGATGTCGTCAAAACGAAAATCCCCACCCGGCCAAACCCAGGCCGAATGGGGCACCCACTGCAGTTTTCCGAAATCCTTACTCGTCCACCCTGATTCTTCTGCTGACAGTTCCGCGCGTTACAATGGCGAGTCGAAGGAACTATTGGTAGGGGCGCAATCATGAATACGAATCGTATGGATTTACCGCTGGCGGAAGTTGATCCCGAAGTTGCTCAGGCAATTGAAAACGAAGAGCGTCGCCAGCATGAAGGTCTGGAGCTGATCGCGTCGGAAAACTTTGTCAGCGAAGCCGTGCTGGAAGCAGCAGGCTCCGTCTTCACCAATAAATACGCGGAGGGCTATCCCGGCAAGCGCTACTACGGTGGATGCGAGTTCACCGACGTGGTCGAGAATCTCGCGCGCGATCGCGCGAAGCAGTTGTTCGGAGCCGAACACGCGAATGTGCAGCCGCACTCCGGCTCGACCGCCAACATGGCTGCTTATGCGGCGGTAATCAAGCCGGGTGACACTGTTCTCGGCCTGAATCTGGCGCACGGCGGCCACCTTACGCACGGGCATCCGCTGAATTTTTCCGGCAAGACATACAAGATCGTTCCCTACGGTGTAAGCAAAGACACCGAGGTGATCGACTACGACGAGCTGGAGCAGATTGCCGAGCGCGAGCGGCCAAAGTTGATCATCGGCGGTGGCAGCGCCTACCCGCGCATCATTGACTTCGCGCGCATGCGCCAGATCGCTGACAAAGTCGGCGCAATTTATCTCGTCGACATGGCGCACTTCGCCGGGCTGGTGGCGGGTGGCGCGCATCCTTCGCCGGTGCCACATGCCCAGATAGTTACCAGCACCACGCACAAGACGCTGCGCGGTCCGCGCGCTGGCCTGATTCTCTCGAAACAGGAGCACGCGGCCGCCATCGACAAAGTTGTGTTCCCCGGAATGCAGGGCGGGCCGCTGGTACACATCATGGCGGCGAAGGCAGTTTGCTTCGCGGAAGCCTTGCAGCCCAGCTTCAAGGACTACGCGCGGCAGATTGTCGCCAACGCCAAGGTGCTGGCGCAGACGCTCGCGGACGAAGGCTTCCACGTCGTGTCGGGCGGCACAGACACGCATCTGATGCTGATCAACGTCTTCGCCAAAGGCATGCTGGGCAGCGAAGCCGAAAATGCGCTGCACGACGCCGGCATCACGGTGAACAAGAACGCGATTCCGTTTGATACCAATCCTCCGCTCAAGCCGAGCGGCATTCGCATCGGCACGCCGGCGCTCACCACGCGCGGCATGAAAGAACCGGAGATGCGCCAGGTTGGCAAGTGGATTTCAGAGGCGCTGCACAACCGCACAGATAAAGGCGTGTTGGAACGTATTCGCCGCGAAGTGCTCGAATTGGCGGAAGCGTTTCCGTTGTATGCGGCGCGGCGGGCGCGGCATCAGGTTGCAGCCAGGGTATAAGGTCTTACTGCGCCAGCGCGACTTGTGGATTCACCAGGGCCTCGTAAAGCGCAGCAACCTCCAATGGGTCGCCATCGGCGACTACCGATCCACTATCCAACAGGACAACACGATCACAGTGGGCAGTGACCATGGGCATGCTGTGCGAGACAAACAGAATCGTCTTCCCTGCCCGGCGGAAGTCCTGGATACGAGCGAAACTCTTCTGCTGGAATCCGGCATCTCCCACAGAGAGAATCTCGTCGATGATAAGGATTTCGGGATCGACCTCGGTGGCAATAGAAAACGCCAGCCGGGTGTACATGCCCGACGAATACTGTTTCACCGGCGAGTCGATGAATTCCCCGATATCGGCAAAGTCGATGATACGTTGCTCGCGCTCCAGCATCTGCCCTTTCGAATAGCCCATCAGCAAGCCATTAATCAGGATGTTCTCCCGGCCGGTGAGTTCCGAATGGAATCCTGCGCCAAGCTCGATGAGAGGAGCGACTTTCCCCACGATGTGGACTCGTCCAGCCGTGGGCTTGTAGACACCGGCGATGATCTTCAACAGCGTGCTCTTGCCAGACCCGTTGCGACCGATCAAACCTACCATCTGGCCCGAATACATCTGGAGCGAAACATTACTGACGGCGTCGATGTCGTGGTAGCTGACCTCGTGACGCAGAAAGTTTGCGAACAGCTCGCGCAGAGTGTCGGGGCGCTCCTGAATAATGCGAAAGCGCTGGGTAACATGTTCAACGTCGATTGCGAGGTGCCGGCTAGACATAAAAGACAAAGTTGTCCTGATATTTGCGAAATACGGTGAAGCCGATATAGAGAGCTACAAACGCACAGATGAACGAAGCCGCCACTGACTTTAGATGTGGCAACATGCCGTAGTAAACCGACAGACGGAATCCATTGATGACGTAGATGATCGGGTTCAGCTTAAATATCCAGCGATATTTCTCCGGTATCATATCCACGGAGTAAATGATGGGCGTGACATAAAACCAGGCTGACAAGACAATTTGCACGATGTGAGCCACATCGCGATAGTAAACATTCGCCGCGGCGAAAAAGAAGGTAGCGCCCATGGTGAAGATGATGAGTGCGAGCATAGGCACGGGCAGGTAAATCCAGGTCCAGTAAAAAGGATGGCGCAGTAACGGTACAAGGATAGCGAGGGGAATCAGGGACAAAAGCAGGTTAATGACATTCGAAACTACGGCGGCCATGGGGAACACCAGCTTAGGCACTGCCACCTTCTTGATTAGCTCGCTATTGCCGACGATAGAATCCACCGCATAGCTAAGAGACTGCGAGAAAAACGTCCAGGGCAGAAGCACACTCAGCAGAAAAATCGCGTAATGCTTGACGTTGAACCGCATGATGGTAGAAAAAACCAGGGTAAGGACGATCATCATCAGCGCCGGGTTCAACAGGGCCCACAGGAAGCCCAGCACCGACCGCTTGTAGCGGACTTTAATCTCCTTAAGCGCAAGCGCCCATATGAGCTCGCGGTACTTATAGCTGTAAACAACAAGTTCTTTCAATCGGCAGACACTCCCAATCGGATTCGGGCCGGGATAGAGCGAGACGTTACGCCACCGGCATTAGTGCAAACGGTAATTGGCTCGGGCGCCCATCATCGAGCAAAACAGCTAAATAGATTCTACGCGAAATTGCCCGCTAATGGCGGTGCGGCAGCAGCAGAGAGCGCAGTCGTCGTGCCGGTGCAAGCCAGCGGAAGGAGCGGCTGTTCAGCACTTGTTGCAGTTGCTGTTGGGCCGCCCGGTCCCCTCCCCGGTCGCGATGAAGCGCCGTAGCCATCTCTGCCATGTCTTCGCCGAGACGAACCACAGCGGCTTCGGAGTCTGCAAGCTGTGCTTGCAGGGTCAAGGTCTGCTGCTGAGCGGATTCGAAGCTGCGAAGCAGGGCAGCGTGGGCCTGCTGGCTGTGGCTAAGTTGGTCGTTTAATGCGGCAAGCTTCTGCTGGTTTTGAAAGTCTTGTTTTTGCGCCTCTGCGATTTGCTGGTTCAGACTGGTGATTTTCGACTCGGCGGCGATGAGGATATTGCGTAACTCCGCTACTTCGGAGCGCGCGCCGGCCAGATCTGAATCACGGTTTAGAACTTGGGCACGAAGTGAGATGTTTTCTGCAATCAGTTCGTCGCGAGTTTGTTTTTGTGGATCATGCGACTTGCCTGAGAAGGCTTCTGCCAACTGCGTCCCGTTGGCTTCGTCGTATTGCTGAAGCAGCGATTCCGCCAGTCCGTGCTTCTGGTAAAGCAAGGTGGCAATCAGTGCCTGAGCGATGGGCAGGTCGCCCTGCGCGTTCCCGTTGTTGCGGAAGAAAATGGCGTTGGCAAACAGCAAGGTATCTTCATAAACCTGTCCCGAGCGGACGGCCGGCGGGAGACGAACCGGGTTTATGAGGTCGACAAGCTGGAAGCCCTGCTCGCGCATGAAGCTTTGCACATCGGCAAACAGGGGCTGGCCGGCGTAAATCGGTACAAACTCGACTTCGCAGTGCACCACTGCAGTTCGCGACAGCGTCTGGCGCGCCGATTCCAGGGCAGGCAGCTCGTAGCCCTGGATATCAAGTTTCAGGAAATCTACGTTGTCGCTGTTCAAAACCTCGTCGAGGCGCCGCGTGGCAATCTGCTCGGTACGCACTGTTTGCAAAGACGACAGGTCCTGAAAACGCCGCACGACCTGTTCGTTCAAGGGATACATGGAAGAAGTCGCGTCGATGTTGTTGATGTACAGGGTGTGCGATTCGCCATCGCCGATGGCGTAAGGCAGCAAAGTCAGGTTGTGGTTCTTTTCGCGATCTGCCCGCTCCTGCAGGCGATCGGCAAGCGGATCAAAGCCGACGACGCGACAGGGAATGCCCGAGTCGAGCAGGGGCTGGTAAACGTGGTCCTCGTAGTCGAGGGCCTGGGCACCGACGTCAACGATGGTGAGGGTACGCCCAGGAGCGAGATGCTTGGCCACTTCGGTGATGCGGCGAGGGTCGGATCGCGGTCTTTGTTCCGGATTGCGGCGGAGGTACTCCTCACTTTCGACGAGTTGTGCGAGTACTTCCTTCGGGTCGCCCTGGTCCTTGAGAAAGTTCGCCCAATAGGTGAGGCCCGAGGCTTCCGGCTCGCGGCCGAGTAGAACGCGATACAGCGTCCGCAAATATTCCAGTCGTGTCATAGAGCGGTCATCGGACTTCGATTCTGAGCGGCGCCTTCTCGCCGAAGGGAACTCCGTCCTTGGTCATTGAGACCTCCGCGTTAAATGTACCGCGCTGCGCAGCTAACGGTAGCTTCAGGTCGAATGTCACGGGGCGCCCGCGGAAGATGCCGCCGTACAGCGGAATCTCGTCGGCCTGGTCGTTGACCGGCACGAGAAGGTCGTTTCCGACGCGCAAGCCATAGCCCGCAGCACCCGTCCAGCGAGCGTTGCCTTCGTTGCGAACTACAATGCGGACCATCGCGTCACTTCCGGATGAAGCCGAATACGGCGCTTCAATCCCTAAAATGACAGCATCATTCTCGGGTCGGCCATTGATACGCGCCGCTCCCCGCGCCGTAGTGTTGATGTACTCGAAGGGATCGTTACTGTCGGAAAATACGTCGGTGTTCGAGTTGATGTCCTGGCGCACGTAGGGGGGCGCTGGTTCGGCAGCATAGATGCCAGATCCCTCGTCATATTCGTTCCAGGATTCGACGTAGACCCGATGCACGTGGGGAAGGTTCGCAGGCACAATCTCCCAGGCGTTGCGATAGTTGCGGCCACCATCGCGAGGCAGCAAAGACCCCGGCTGCCGAATATTCTGGTCCCAATAGCCAGGCTGCACGTGCCACACGTTCATGCCTTGATGTACGCAGTGCAGGGCGTAGGTGTAGCCGGCAAACATGATCATCCGTTCATCGGTGAATGAGTAGTCAGGGTTAATTGCACCGTCTGACATCATGTAGATTCCGTGGTGTAGCGACGGAATGCGAGTGCCATGAGCCGCGATCAGCCGGCGTTGAATATCCTCCCGGGTCAAGGATTCCAGGTTCTGCAACAGACTCCACACCCACCACGAGGTCAGCACCGGTTTGCCCTCAATGTGCAGCAGGCTAGTGGCCGCGAGGTTGTCGGTATTCTCTGTCAGATACTGCTGAAAAAATCGAATGTAATGGCTGGTGTATTCGTCTTTACCGGCTTTGGTGGCGACGTCGGGAGGCTTCCCAGCCCACAGAATGTGCGGGTCCAGAAAGGGAGCAACCTTGGGTATCTCCCATCCCTGCCGGCGCAGCATATTACATGCTTTGAAGAAATTGATCCGGGGCTGCTCGAAATTGTTGATGCAGTGTACGTACACGGCATCGATGTTGGCCATCATGATCTGTTTGATCTGGCCTATCCAGAAATCCGGCTCCCCATTCCATGACGCCCGGCCTCCGAGAGGCTGCCACGGACCCATGACATTGCCCTCGTTGGGGAGGAACCAGTGAAACACTGTAGTACCGACGAACGGGACGTATCGCGAATACCCCCGCCCGGGTCGCATTAGATCCAAGAGGTGCTCCTGTTGTTTTCTGAACCTTAAACCGGTTCTTTTCTGTAGGTGAAGGCCTCAAAAAACAGCACTTCAGCATTCTCAGCCAGGACATTCTTCTGGCCGGTATGGCTTATCGTGATCTCTTCGGAGGAAGTGGTAGCGCGATCAGACTTCCAGTTTCTCCATCCCGGCACCATGGTGTAAAGGTCAACGGTTTCCGTACCGGTGGCAGTCTTGATGGCGGCGTGGCCGCTCCACTTGTGACACCACAGCCGGCATACAACGCCGTCGCTCGCCGGCCTCATCACCGTGACCTTTTTGTCGGGTGAGTCCAGCAACACGCCCTTGAGTCCAAATTCCAGATCGAGACTCTTCGCCGACTTAGGCAGCTTGATCGCCGAGGATGGTATCTCGGAGATGGAATAGCGGTGCTTGAGACTGGCTTTTTTCCGGCCCCTGAAAATCAAGCTGGACGAAAGTTCCGGTTGATCCTGGAATGCGGCACTCCATCGCTCCGCCAGTGCGCGATTGGTGAATGCTTTGTCTAACTCCGGTCCGACCGTGAGATTGAAGCCGTACTTTTCCTTGATGTCGAAGAATTCCGAAATGGCCGCGCTCACCTCGGCGTAGTTGAACAGCCAGAAGTGTTCGGGACTTGTGCAGTACTCCTCGCCCACCCACCGGTAAACAACGGGATCGCGGTTAGGAGTGGTGATGATGATCTGCCCGTTCGGCTTCAACACGCGATGACACTCGGAAAGGAATCGCCACGGGAAGCGCGTGTGTTCGATACTTTCGCCCGAGTACACCAAGTCGACCGACTCGTCAGGCAGCGGGAGATTCATCCCGTCCGACTGATGGGCGGTGAAGGTTTTGGCGTAACCATGATTGTTCTCGTTGACGATTTTGATGGTCGTGTCCAAGGCTGAGCGCGAGAGGTCCATGCCGATCGCGCGGGCACAGCGGTGCAGTTTGGGGAAAGTAGGAGCAAAGCCCCAACTGCCCATACCGAAATCCAGGCAAGTGAAATTGCTGACGTCTCCGATTTCAAGCTTGTCGAGCAATTCCATCCGTCGGAAGTGCCCGGTTTGGGTGACGATGGGAAGGTCTTCGAAGCCGCCGTAGAGGCCTCCTGGACGTTCGAACATCCGGTCAAGAGCGGAAGAAACAGTATTCGTTGTACTCATTCAGTAGTATCGAGTTGCAGCACCAAACTGCGGACTGCTTGCGGGAATATCGTCTTTTCAGGATACCTTAGAAAGCCTGAAGTCGAGTTCTCTCGGATGCCGAGAGATGAATCTCCACCTCGGCATTGTCGCACATAGTCCGAGAACCTTCAGCCCGTCGGGTAGATGTCGATGCTGCTTTTTCGGCTTCTTCAATTCCGATTCGCTCAGTTGGCAAGATTCGTCAACCGCATCGCGTTACAAACCTGATGTAGGATGTTGAGGAGATGTCCTCCCGCATACTCGTAGTTAGTAACTTCTTTCCTCCCCGTACCGTAGGCGGAGCGGAGATTGTGGCGTTCCGGCAGGCGCAAGCGCTGGCTGCGCGGGGCCATCACGTCACGGTGCTGGCGGGGGATTTACCTACGGAGACCAATCCCGCAGGGACGCTCAACTTTGACGTGCACGAAGGGCTGCGGGTCTATCGATTGGCGATGCGTTCACTCGAGCCCGACGAGAACTTCTATTGGGCCGCCGCAGCACGCCGGCTGAAGTCGATCATCGCGGCCGACCGCATCGAGATTGTTCACTTCCACAACGTGATGGGATTGGGCGCAAATCTGATCCCGGCAGCCAAAGACGCGGGTGCGTTTTGCCTTGTCACCCTGCACGATCACTGGGGATTTTGCTACCGTCAGACGCGGCTCCGCCCCAATGGAGCGCTTTGTGAGAATTTCGAAGAGTGTGCGGGATGCATGCCGGCCATTCAGCCACCCGGAGGGACCGCGCTGCCGATGCGGCTGCGTCGCGACTACGTCTACTGGTGCCTGGGCCATGCAGACTACCTGGTGACGCCGAGTGCTTATCTGGCGCGCACCTATGTGGAAGCGGGATTTCCGGCCGAGCAGACCATTCCAGTTTCCAACGGAATCGATCTGGCCTCTGTACCTTCTGAGCCAAAACCGACTTCTACAGACGGGGTAGTGCGATTTCTGTGCTCTGCTTACCTGGGCGAACACAAGGGCATTCCGGTATTGCTGGAGGCCATCAAGCAGCTATCGCAGGACACAAGTATCACCACTCCGTGGCAGGTGACGATTGCGGGCGAGGGACATCTGCGGCCGCTGATTGAGACCGCGCTGCAATCGGAGGTGGCGAAGCATCTGCGCTTCGTCGGCCGCGTGCCCCGGTCCGAGCTTCTCGCGCTCATGAGCGAAACCGATGTTGCGGTGCTGGCTTCCATCTGGCCGGAAAACGAGCCGGTCACGATGCTTGAGGCCATCGCGTTGGGTAAGGCCCAGATTGCGACGCGACTGGGCGGCAATCTTGAACTGATGCAGGAGCCAGAATCCGGTTTTCTGGTAGCGCCGGGCGATGCACAGGAACTCGCACAGGCGATGAGGCAATACATCCTGAAGCCAGAGCTGGCGGCGGAACATGGGGCGTTCAACTACGCCCGGCGCGACAACTACGACGAGAGCAAGACGATTACCCGGCTGGAACAGCTATATGCGGGTCCGCGTTCGCAGAGTGCTCCGAGTCAGCCGGTTGTGATCTGCGGTACCGGGTGGCCTGCCGTGGAAGTCAGCGCTCTCGCGGCCCAGGCCCACAAGCACCTTGAGCGATGCGCTACTCCGCGGTTCATCTGGAGAGAGTGGGCCGACGCAGCGGTTTGGAGAGACGCCCGCCTGCTGTGGTTGTGGGACCGCCATCCGGAGGAGTCGCTGGTCAATACTGCGATCCGCCGAGGTGTGCCCGTGCTGGCCCCAGCCCATGGTTGGTCTGAAGGACTCTCGCGCCATTATGGTGGAGTGATTCTGTACCGCACCTATCTGGAAGCCCTGGCGGCGATGCGCGCCTTGCTGTCGGTTCCAAGCCTGCGAGAAAAATTTGCCGGCCGTTCGCATGCCGCGTCGTCGTCGGCCACCGTGATGGCTCCGGTCCAGAGCTTCAAATTGAGCTCCGAAGTAAGATCGTAACTGACCCCTTTCGCCTATGCGTCGATTGCGAATTGAGATATGTAACGAGCGCCTGCTGCCCCGCTTTGGAGTGGACCGGTTACTGGTGTTGCTGGCGCGCAAGCTGGCAGACGCTGGCCACGATGTGGGATTCGTCTGCCTGCGATGCGACAGGCCGATGCTCGTGCCTATATCGCCCGACGTGACTGTGCACACGCTGGCGGAAGGTCTCAACATGGCGGAGACCGAAGCCGCCGCCGCCGCAGCTACCATGGAACGCTGGCGGCAATCATCCTCCCGATGCAGTTGTCGTCGGTGGCTGGCCGTTCCTGGAATTGGCGGCACAAGCGAAAAGCCACAACGTCGCCAGCCTGTTCATCGACGCCGGCGCGGTGGCGCAAGATGGCTTCCCTGAGCCGCAGTTGACCATGCAGCGCGAGCTTCGCCGCATTCGCCAACTCACCTTGCCTTTCATTGATTGCGTTCTGCCTATCAGTGATTTCATCCGGAGGACGCAAAGCGAGCCCGATCGCGGTCGCGTTGAAGGTATCCATACCGTGCTCTTGGGGGGCGATCACATGGCCCTCGGCACGTTCGGCGGAGACCGGCAGGCTGGTAAAGGTGGAGAGTTATTGCAGTGCCTCGAAGGCTACGTCAACAAAGGCGAGCGTTTGCTGCTTGCCCTGGGACGATTCGAAGCCCAGGGATATAAGAATTCGGCTGCCGCTTACGAGGTCTTTCGCATGGTGCGCGAGAAATCGCCTGCCACCCGTTTGTTGCTGCTGGATGCGGGCGACGATTGCAAGGTGCCCAGGGACCTCGTAGCCTTTGTCGAGTTGCTGGGCTCTCCCGATGACCTCACGTTGCAGGAGGTCATGCGACTGTGCGCGGCCGGCATCAGCACCTCGCTTTGGGAAGGTTTCAACCTGCCGGTGGCGGAGATGCAGTGGATCGATCGTCCGGCGCTGGCGTTTAATGTCGGCGCGCATCCGGAAGTCATTGCTGAACCATGGCTGCTTTGCGAAAGCAATCAGGAAATGGCAGCGAAGCTAACTTCTCTGTTGGCAGGCGATGGCGCGCCGGAGCTTCTCTCTCGCTTTGCGGATTTTCGCGAGCGTCGACAATGGCAATTTACCTTGTCGGAGTGGGAAAACCAGATCCTCAACACTGTTGAAACAGTTCGGGCGCGCCGCGAACCCAGCCCGCAATTTGCGGTCCCGGAGTACCCGGAGCGCCGCCTCATTCTGATTGACGTCACCAATGCCTCGCTGGACCCCGCCAATCCGGGAGTCATCCGGGTGGTGAGGAGGCTCTGTTCCGAACTCCAGTATGATGACCGTCTTGAACTGGTATTCGCGGCGTGGAGCCGGGATCGCGGCGAATTTATTTTCCTCGACGACACCCGCAGGAACTTTCTGGAAGGCTACGGTGGCCCGCGAGACGGTTTGGGCTTGCTCGCCGCCTGGAAAGGCGATGTAACTCCGGAATTGTTGATTTCGCGAATCCGCCACACCAGATCGCAGCCTCCGGTCTTGTTGTTGCCGGAAGTGATGTTTGACGGGCAGGCTGAGGCGCGCGTGAAGTGGGGGCAGTCGCGAGGATTCAAGACGGCGGCGATCTTATATGACTTGATTCCGGTCTTCAATCCCGAGCTGTGCGACCCTGATGTGTGCTCGGGCTTTCCTCCATACCTGAAAGCGCTTGGCGCGCATTGACGCCGTCTGGAGCATTTCTGACTTCACCCTGAGTGAGTTCAGCCGTTATCTTGCCCGGCGCGACGAACACCTGCCCCGCATACATGAGGCATTACATCTCCCAGGCCAGTTTGGCGAGCAGCCCCGGAACCACGACGAAGCATTCGGCAATCCGAACGATGAGATTCGCATCCTGTTCGTGTCGACGCTGGAACCTCGCAAGAACCACCGGCGATTTTTGCAGGCCTACCAATCGCTGCGCGAGCGTCGGCCAGAAGTCGCGCTGCGTTTAGTGCTCATTGGTAACCGCTATGCAGCCGCTCCCGAGATTGCCGAGGAGGTACAGGCGCTCACCAAGCGCGATTCCACCGTTGAATGGCTGGGCACAGTGACCGATGAACGTCTGGCCGCTGAATTCAAACGTTGCACCTTCACGGTTTACCCTTCGCTGATCGAGGGCTACGGATTGCCCATCATGGAGAGTCTTTGGATGGGCCGGCCTTGTATCGCGCATACTGGTGGCGTGATGCAGGAGTTGGCCACTCCGGGTGGCTGCGTGATGGCCGACATGATGGACCCGGCTGCAATCGCGAAGGCTTTGGAACAGCTCATCACAGACAAAGATTTGCTGCAAAAACTTCAGGCGGAAGCTCGGCAACGCGAGATCGCAACCTGGCAGGATTACGCCGACACGGTTGCCCAACGCCTGTGCGCATTGTGAGACAAATGAGAACCGACCCTTTTCGCAGGCCCAATGAAGTTCTGGATAAACTCGTAGCGGCCGAAGTTGAGCTGATTCATGCGCGCGATTGGGCGTTGGGCACGGCGTTGGACGTTCCTCCGCCCTCGCTCGAAGTGCCCGACCATCGACCGGCGCCCCAAATCCGATCGACGGAGGGCCGGGGCGTTACCTATCGAGTGGCGCGGAAGTTCTACCGTAAGCTGAAGAACAATGAACAACTGCGTCCACTACTGGAAAGGGTGCGGCACGAGATCCTCACCCGAACCTAGCCGGCTGGCATAAAGCACCGTGGATGTGCTCAGGTGGCCGTCTCCCTCGCTGGAAAAGCTCGCCATTAGTCTTCTTTGTAAACCTGTACGTCGTCCCAGTACACGGTTCCGGTGCCTTGCTGACGAAACAAATGAATACGCAGAGTACCTGCCGTGTTCGACATTGCCATTTCAATGGGCTGCCAGGTTGGATTCGGCATCACAGCGTCCGAGAAGCGCGCGACATTCGCAGTGGGGTCCCATACCGCTATTTGCGCCGGAGCAGTGGCACCCGGCGAGGCCGACACCCACGCAGTAATGCGGTAGGTTTTGCCCGGCTGCAGCCCCGTTATGTCCTGGTAAACGCTGCCCGACCCGTCGCTTTCCGCGAGGCTGTAGAAGCCCCCGTGATGGTTTTCGGAAGTTATGCTCGCATGCACGCCCTGATAAGGCTTCCAAGGCTCCAGATGGCCCTTCTCGAAATCGGCATTGGAAAAGCCATTCAGAACCGAAACCGCTGTCGGTCCTGGCGAAGCGCGCACAATGCCCGCCAAGGCAATTAGCATCAGGGCGGAAACAACAAAGTACAACGCTGGGCGTGCCTTTGTTTGTACTTTCGAGTTAGCTCTGACCGCGGAGACCCGCTCGACAATCAGTCTGACAATCAACAGGACAGCGGCAAAATTGGTAAAACAGGCAAGCCGGAAATTTGTTGACTGTCCGAATATGAAATAAGCGAGACTGTAAGCGATACCTGCCGCCGCGATTGCTACCGTATCCCACCTCTTCAACCAAAATCCCTGTGCCAGGAAAATCAATAAGATAGATAAATAAAAATACGGCCTGAAGAATATCGACTGCTCTATCAGGAGCAGATGGTTCATAGTCCAAACGTGCAGTCGGCTATTTACTGGAACCAGCCCAAGGTCATTGGGGGCAATACATGAGTCCATGACTGGCTCTAGCTCGGTATGCACAACCCCGAGATAGTTCGCAAAAAATAACGATCTCCAAGCGAGATATTGTTTGGGGTGAGTGATGACGGCCTTGACCCATGTGCGCTCAAGCTGCCTCATGGATGAAGCCTTCCAAGTAATCTCGAATACGCTGTCTGGCCCCCAGAACAGCCATCCATCATTAGAGGGGTCCATCTCCTTCTGAATCGCCGGCAGGGTAATCCCCGGTTTCTGGAACTCTACCGGAACCAGCATGGTTCCGCTTCTAATCGACAGAGCACCAAGATCATAGAGAAAACCAGCCTGCTCGGGATATTCGTGCTGGACGCGGTATACCACGTTAGTCAGTTGGAGCAGTACTGCAAAACCGACTAAGACCAGGACTATTTTTAGCGAGGAACGCAGCCATGGACGACGAAGAAGAGTCCATGCCAAAAGAGGCACAACCGCAAATATCCCATTGTGCCGGGTCGCCAAGCCTAAGTACAGTCCGAGTAGTCCCAGCCAGAAGAATAGTCTGCCGCCACCCTCTTTGTATCGATAGATGGCGCCAATCGCGAACACCAAGCAGCAAGCCATGAAGGAGTCGACCCCGACCACCCCCAGCCAGGCGAAAATTGGTGGCGCCAATCCACAAAGTAATAAAAGGCTGACTCCGAGCAGTGGCCTGGAATATTTCCTGATGGTCATCAACAGACCACTGGAGAACAGTATTATCTGCAGAACCAGCACGGGCTGAAAATCATTATGAAGCTTAATCAAATACGTCATAATGATGGTCAACGCTACAGAATGCCAATCATGATAGACCCTGCTATGTGCTTGTCCCCACATGTCCATGGTGTCGACATTCATGCATCCCGGATTGAAGGAAGCAACCACCAGTGCCGCAAGCAGCGAGGTCGTTGACAAGTAGAGCAGAGCTGTAGAGAGCTTCACGGAAATATTAGGTGGGCCCGTATGGTCTATGTGCATAAGCTAGCTATGATACATCCGTACTAGTGTTTCTCGAATGGGGATACCGGGGGCGAATCCTATCAAACGTAGCAGCTTTTTATTACTTCCGGCCAAGCGGCTTATGTCGTTGTTTCTGACCAGGGTGGGCTCCAGTTCAACCTTTATTTCGTAGCCGGCAATGGCATTCATCTCGGCGACAATGGCGGCCACACTACTTGGCTTGCCACTGCATATATTCACTACTTCGGACCGCACATCGCTTTCCAGAAGCCGCATATAAGCTTCCACCAGATCGTCGACGTCAGAGAAGTCTCTTTCGATTCGGGTGTCTCCTAACCGTATGGAGGCCGCCCGGCGTTTATAGTGGCTCACAATCTTCGGAACTACGAATCTCTCGTCCTGTCCGGGGCCGGTATAGTTGAATGGACGAGTCACTACAATTGGCAGGCGATCGAACCATGTCCTCACCATGTGCTCCATGGCAAGCTTGCTGGCTGCATAATGATTCACCGGAGCAGGACAAATGTCTTCGCTTAGCTCACGACCCGAAATATTCCCGTACACATTGGCGCTGCTGGCTATCAGTATTCGCGCAGGGATATGTTCAGCAGCCGCGAGTGCCTCCAACAAATTGGTAGTTCCAACTACATTGACTCTATAAAAATCTTCAGGATTACCTTCCCCAACGAAGGCTAATGCCGCAAGGTGAACGACCACGTCGGGCGCGACCCGACGCAGGCTCTCTTTCGTTGCTGCCTGGTCAGCCAAGTCGCAGGCTATCCAATCTTTGCCCGACGGATCGCCAAGTCCGATCCCAACTACGTGATAACCGCGGCGAGTGAGGGCGCTCGCGACATACCTTCCTGTGAATCCAGCGGCGCCAGTGACCAGAGCAGTACG
The DNA here is from genome assembly GCA_963846795.1 of uncultured Acidobacteriaceae bacterium. Classification (GTDB taxonomy): domain Bacteria; phylum Acidobacteriota; class Terriglobia; order Terriglobales; family Acidobacteriaceae; genus CAVVDY01. The sequence continues at coordinate 354,005 of CAWJXJ010000002.1, read as the reverse complement.
CATCGTTAATACAGTGATTGCCCGGTAGAGACTCGCTGCACGTCGGCTTCTACCATCAGGCGGCAAAGTTCAGAAAGCTGAGTAGTAGGGCGCCAACCGAGTACGCGCTCGGCCTTGGCCGCACTTCCTTGCAGGAAGTCCACTTCCGCCGGACGGTAGAACTTCGGACTGACCTTGAATACGCACTTGCCGGTTTTCTGGTCGATACCGCACTCATCAGGCCCCGCACCTTGCCACGTCAACTCCATGCCGATAGCTGCCGCAGCCAAGGTAGCGAACTCGCGAACGGTGGCGCTGTGCCCGGTTGCCAGCACATAGACGTCGGGCGTGTCTTGTTGCAGCATTCTCCACATGCCCTCGACGTATTCAGGAGCATAGCCCCAATCACGGCGAGCATCCATGTTGCCCAATTCGATGACGTCGAGCATGCCGAGTTTCACGCGAGCGACAGCATCAGTGATCTTGCGAGTTACAAATTCCATGCCGCGCAAGGGAGACTCGTGGTTGAACAGTATTCCGCTGACGCCGAAAATGTCGTAGGCCTCGCGGTAGTTGATGGTCATCCAGTGGGCGTAGAGTTTGGCCGCGCCATAAGGGCTGCGGGGATAGAACCTTGTGCTTTCATCCTGCGGCACCGACTGCACTTTGCCAAACATCTCGGAAGTCGAAGCCTGGTAAAAGCGAATCTTAGGATTGACAATGCGGATCGCTTCCAGGATGTTCACCGCGCCCAGGCCGGTGATCTCGGCGGTGGTAATCGGCTGATCGAAGGAAAGCTTCACGAAGCTCTGAGCCGCCAGGTTGTAGACCTCCTGCGGCTGAGACGCCTGGATAAGCCGAATGGCAGCACCTATGTCGGTGAGATCGAGATCCGCGAGATGCAGCCGGGCATGTTCGCGAATTCCCAGCGAAGCGATGCGCCAGAAGTTGACCGAGCTGGCACGCCGGAAGGTTCCGTAGACCGTGTAACCCTTGTCGAGCAGAAGTTTTGCGAGATACGCTCCATCCTGTCCCGTGATGCCGGTGATGAGAGCGGTTTTCCCGCTCGATGAGTCTTGCATTTGGTCCTCAGCGCGCTCGGTACCCTACGCGGCAGTCCAGGAACGTCCTCTGGCCACCGGTGGATGCGATGAGCAGGCTACATTGCGATTCTTGGTATTTGGTGGCGGCGGTAGGACTCGAACCTACGACCTACGGATTATGAGACCGTCGCTCTAACCACCTGAGCTACACCGCCAACGGCCAGGGAAGTCTTCGCTCTAACGATGCACGGTCGCTCGCCGGCGCCCTGTAAGCGAAAGGCTGGACGCCGTGGTCCAGCCTCTTCGATTCTAGATTTTCCGCAAAAGGGCGTCAAACCGATCCATTGTGACAGGTGTATGAATTCGCGAGATTCCGCTCCGAGGGCGCGCTGTCGGATGCGATACTCAATGGTCGGTAATGAGCAAGTCCTTCATTATCCTATCGTTCGTACTCGCGCTCGGGCTTCTTCTGTGGGCGCCGCGTGCCTTGGCGCAAGCTGATCCCAAAGCCGGCGACGAAGCCGAACCCACAGAGAGCAAGCCCCGGGACACCTTCTTCGAACATCCTGACAATACAAAGTGGTGGATCTCAGGACAGGCGAATTTCGTTTTTCAGGCGCACGGGGATTTCTATGCTCAGTACAGCGGGCCCAACAGCCTGAAGAACACTCCTGAGAATGCCATTTCCCGCGTGCTCACCCTGTTCACGGGTTACGAACTGACACGCAATACCGCCGTTTATCTGGATGTAGAGGAGGCAGGGTGGGGGGGCATCAGCGGAGCGCTGGGTCTGGCAGGCTTTACGAATCTTGACGTCGTTCGAAATCCGAGCATCGGGACCCAACCGTACATCGCTCGCTTGATGCTGCAGCAGATCATTCCTTTCTCCAAAGAGAAGATCACGCAGGAGCGGAATGCACTTGAATTACAAACTGAGTTGCCGGCGAGGCGGCTTGAGATCAGGATTGGGAAGTTTTCGACCGCTGATTTCTTCGACTACAACATCGGCGGGACCGACAGCCATTACCAGTTCCTAAACTGGGTTATCGACAACAACGGGGCCTATGACTACGCTGCTGATACTCGGGGCTACACCATGGGCGCGATTCTCGACTACGAGGACCGCAATTGGGGGCTTCGTTTTGGAGAGTTGCTGATGCCAAAGGTGGCCAACGGCCCAGAACTAAGCTGGGACATTGCCAATAGCCGATCCGAGAACGTCGAACTGGAGCTGCGCCCTACACTGCTGAAGGATCGCGACACCAAGCTTCGCTTCCTGAGCTATATCAATCACGCAAATATGGGCGACTATCGCGATTCCCTGCTGCTTTACGATGAAGGACAGACAACGACTCCGGAGATCACGGCAACACGCGAACTGGGGAGGATCAAATACGGTTTCGGATTCAATTTCCAGCAGGAATTTGCGAAAGATATGTGGGCCTTCGGGCGCTGGGGATGGAACGACGGAAAGACCGAGTCCTTCGTCTACACGGAAGACGAGTCTGGGGTTGAAATCGGAAGCTATTTTGTCGGAACCCGTTGGAGACGGAGCCTTGACCGGGCCGGAGCAGCGTTCGTCTCCAGTGGTATCAAGTCATATCACCAGCAATATCTTGCGGATGGTGGCTTAGGATTCATCCTGGGCGATGGCGGACTGACGTACGGGCGGGAGACCATCGAAGAGGCGTTCTACACGGTTCACGCCTGGCGCGGTCTGTTCTTTGCCTTTGATCTGCAGCACGTGAATAATCCAGGATACAACAAGGTGCGCGGCCCGGTGACGGTGCCTGGCATTCGAATGCACCTGGAGTTTTAGTCGGCGTGACCCCAGCTTGCGGTATGCTGTTCGGTCCCCTGGGCAGTCAAAGTATCGTGGGTCAAACCAGATACGAAGGCTTCCAGAACTCTGCGAACCTCGTCCAGCCCACACCATGGCTGGCGATCATCGTGGGCGCTGAGAACTTCTTCAAGCATCAAGCCTTCCATCATGCCAAACAGCGCTGCCCGCGTGGCCGTCAGGTTCAGTTCGGCTCGCACCGCACCTTGGTGCTTCAGGTCTCGCAGCAGGCTCTCAATCAGCGCGCCGAACTGCTGAGATCCCTCGGCAGGAGATGGACCCACACTCTCGCGACGAGCCCGTCGCGACTCCAAAACCACGAGGGTCCTCATTGCCGAATCCTGCTCCAACTCGACAATATAAGACTCAAGAACGTCAATCAGGCACTGCGGACTGCGAACCGGCGCGCTCGATAGCGCGTACGCGCGATGCAGAATTGCCGTCCAGCCCTGATCGACGATTGCAAACAGCAGGCCTTGCTTGCTGCCGAAATGCTTCATCAGTTGCGATTCGCTGGTTCCTGCCTGCCGCGCGATGGCAACGGTGCTGGTATTTTCGTAGCCGTTTTTGGCAAAAAGTTCCTTGGCGGCCGAAGCAATGCGGTCGCGAGAAGAAAGAAGGCCTGGTGTGCTCATAACTCCTTCAGGATAAGACCCCCGCTCAGGTAATAACACTCCTTGTGATTTAGGAGTTTCGAAGCTTAGCACCTATATTTGCGGAGGTAACTGAAGTAGGTTCCAGAATGTGACAAAACTACTGCGATTTCGTTCCTTTTTTGACACTCGACGATTTCGCGCTAGCGGTCTTGCTCGGCGAAGACTCGCCGGCTTCTTTCTGGACTTCGTCAATCAATTGGTAGAGCTGACTGCGATCAACAACTTCGACAAAGGGGCGACCTCGGGTGGTGTCGCTGACCACGTAAATGGTGGGGGTGTGAACAATTCCGACTCTCTGGCCGACCTGAAAGTCAGCTCTCACCTTGGCGGCGAGTTCGCCATTGGGATCGACGACGAACGGCAAGGGGACCTTGTGATCATCGGCGAACCGCTCCGTCATGCCGCGCAGATTTTCTTTCGTAATTTCTGGCTGGTTTTTGAAAATAAACAGCCGGTATTCGTCGCCGAGCTGCTTCGACTTGGTATCGAAGTAGCGGGCGTTCACCGCTGCATCGAACGACCAGTTATGCATCGGCAGAGGGAAGTCGTATTGCACCAGGGGGATGTTGTACTTCTTCGCCGCCTCGTGAAGCAGCGGTGCCGCGCGAGAGCAATCCGGACACTGCAGGTCCTCGAACACGATCAGGGCGACCTTGGAACCCTTTGGCGGACGCAGAACGGAAGTGTCGCCGGCCCATGAAGCAAGACTCAGGGCCAAGACAGCTACCAATACGGCGAAAACCAAGCGGAGAAGATTACGATTCATTCTCATCCCTTAACGCGCCGGGAAGGCGGCGCTTTCAGATATTTTCAAATAGTACTCGATAGACGTGCAACCGTGTTGGTTGTACCCGAATGTTTCGGCAACTCTGCATTTTGCCGCATTTGCCGATAGGTCGACTGCAGGTGAATTGAGGCAGCAAAACGGCTTGTGCTACGATTTTGAGTTTGTTACAGCTTCACCATGCGCAGGCCGGCATGGTGCCCCGCCTTTGTGCCTCATCGGCAACCCTCGGGGATTCGGCACGACGTCCCACGTGCTGCCGGGGGGAACAGCGCCTCTGAGACTGCGGAGTAGGCCGACCTGAGTGCAATCGACAGAACTGCGCATATCTCTGGCAGTTGTCGCGCATGCAGCCGGAACCGTCCACATTTCCAAGGAGTCTTACGTGAAGACTTACGAAGGCGCAAACATCCGGAATGTCGCCCTGATTGGGCACTCGCACTCCGGGAAAACCTCTCTCGTATCCGCCATGCTATTCACCGCCGGCGCCACCCAGCGGTTCGGCCGGGTGGATGAAGGCACCACCGTCACCGACTACGACGAAGAAGAGATCTCGCGGGCCATGTCGATTGCGGCAGCGACCGCCGTCGTCGAGTGGGGCAAGACCAAGGTCAACCTCATCGACACTCCCGGCTTCAACATGTTTATTCACGAAGCCGAGATGGTACTGCCGGCGGTCGACTCGGCGCTGGTCATCGTCGACGCCGTCAGCGGGGTCGAGGTCGTTACCGAGCGAATCTGGCATTATGCCGATCGATTTGCCTTGCCTCGGGCCATTGTCTGTACCCGCATGGACCGTGAACGCGCTGATTTTGGGCGAGTCATGGAGTCGCTGACCAACAGCTTCGGGCGCATGGTGATTCCAGTGCAACTCCCGATCGGCGCGGAGAAAAACTTCACCGGCGTGATCGATCTGGTGAAGATGCAGGCCTACACCTACGACATGGGAGGCAACGGCAAGGCCAAGGTTGGTCCAATTCCTGACAATATGCAGGCGGAGGCGCAGGCCGCACACGAGAAACTGATTGAGTCGGTTGCCGAAGGTGACGATGCGCTGATGGAAGAGTTCTTCGAAAAGGGAACCATCGACACCGAGCACATCATCGGCGGCCTGCACAATGCCATTCGCGAAGACAAGATTTTCCCCGTGCTCTTCGCCTCCGGCCTGGGCAACATGGGTACCGACGAGGTGCTGGACTTTATCGTCGATTACATGCCAACGGCGGTTGAGCGTGGGCAGGTGAAAGCGGCAGCGACCGCGAATAACGGCGAGCCGGCAGTTCGCAAGGTCGCCGATACCGAGCCGGTTTCAGCTTACGTCTTCAAGACCATCAGCGACCCGTTTGCCGGACGTATTTCGTTCTTTAAGGTCTTCTCCGGCGTGCTGAAGAACGATGCCACGCTGCAGAACTTCACCCGCAACACCGGCGAAAAGCTGGCGCATATTTCGGCCATGCAAGGCAAGACGGCGGTTCCGGTGAACGAGCTTCATGCCGGCGACATTGGCGCGGTTGCCAAGCTGAGAGAGACGCTCACCGGCGACACGCTCGGCGATAAGGCCGCGGCTATCGAATATCCGCAGGTGACGTTCGCCGAACCGGCGATTACCTTCGCCATCGAACCCAAGACCCGCGCCGACGAAGACAAGCTGAGCAACGGCATTCACAAACTGATGGAAGAGGACGCGATGCTGCGCTTCTTCCGCGATCCGCAGACCAAGGAGTTCCTGATTGCGGGAACCGGTCAGCAGCACATTGAAGTTGTTGTCTCCAAGCTGAAGAACCGCTACCACACCGAGGTAAACCTTAAGGCGCCGAAGGTTCCGTATCGCGAAACCATTCGCGGGCGCGCTGACGTGCAGGGACGCCACAAGAAGCAGAGCGGCGGCCACGGCCAGTTCGGCGATTGCAAGATCAAGATGGAGCCGCTGCCGCGCGGCGGCAACTTCGAGTTCGTCAATGAAATCTTCGGCGGCTCGATCCCCAAGAACTTCATTCCTGCAGTGGAGAAGGGCATCGTGGAGGCGGCGCAGCGGGGATATCTTGCCGGATTTCCAGTGGTTGACTTCAAGGTGATTCTCTACGACGGCTCGTACCACGATGTGGACTCGAACGAACTGTCGTTCAAGACCGCCGGCCGTATCGCCTTCAAGAAAGCCATGGAGCAGGCCAAGCCGACACTGCTTGAACCCATCATGAATGTCGAGATCACGATCCCTGACGAGTTCGCCGGCTCCATCATGGGCGACCTCAACAGCCGTCGCGGCCGCATTCAGGGCATGGACAACAAGGGCGGCAAGACTATCGTCAAGGCCGAAGTGCCCATGGCCGAGATGCTGACCTACGGTACCGACCTGACCTCAATGACGCAGGGCCGCGGCAGCTTCTCAATGGAAATGAACCACTACGACATCGTTCCCGCGGCGGCGCAGGAAAAGATCGTCGCGGCAGCGAAAGCCGCCAGCACGGGCGAAGCGGAGGAAGAGGAGTAGTAGCTGGCCAGAACCACGTTTGGCGTCAAGTCAGCTTAACTGCTGGTCGAGCGTTGTGGGTATAACCTCGTCGGCCAATGCACTTGCCAGAGTCGATAAGTCTCGAAATGGTCGGGCACCGAAGATTGAATCGGCACCCGAACCGCTGAGAATTTTCGGGACGGCAGCCCGGAGCTTTCTGTAAATTGCATACATTTGCGTCACGGTTGGCTGTCGCTTAGATCGAACAAATGCGTTGCCCATTTGCGCGAATAGACCGTTCAGTGTTCCTCGGTGAATATAAGGGTCGGTACCGTCCAGATCGGAAAGCGACTTGGACAACCGATGTTTCTTTTCCTCGAATACGAAGAATGTATGATGCCGATGCCACTTTGCTTGGGCAACGGACAATCCCAATTCGAATGGCATGTTGAATCGGGGAGTGCGCGGCGCCCGACGGTCGAGTTGCACGCGGGAAAGATCGTGCACGGAATATTGACACTCCGCAATCAACCCCAGAATTCTCTCAAGCCTTCGTTCGCCGCCCGGAATTTCTAACGTGGCATGCGGAACCATGCCGAACGTACTCACGCTGGCCATGTATCCAAGAAATAAGGGCTCGAATCTCGAATCGTAAGGAACGTTGAGAAATACGGATTCCTTAGCTTGACTGGGGACGCCCGGTTGCCCTTCTTGTATTGTGGGCATTTTGCTTTTTCTTTGTGGCTCGCTTGGTCGATTTCACACTACCTGCAACGGCAGCTGATTTCTTTGTCGGTCTGGAAGCCCGCTGTCCATTCCCTGTGTGCTGGCTACGGTGCTTGGGCGCAAGCAGTTCTGCAGCAAGTTTCTTCAGCTCTTTGAGTCGACGGGGCGAAACTCCTAATGCTTCGGCCGTGTCTTCAGGTGTAGCGAATTTTCCGGTGAGTAAGACTGGGGGCATACGGTCAGGATATCCCTGTTTACCTTTGCAAACAATTCTACTGGTAGATGACCTTGCGGTCGCCCTTCACGATGCGGCCAATGGTGTAGCCCTTCTCGCTGCAGCGATCGAGGATGGTCTGCACCTTCTTGAACTTCGCGGCGGCCACCACCAGGATCATGCCGATGCCCATGTTGAAGGTGCGCAGCATCTCTTCCTGGGAAACGTTGCCGATGGCCTGCAGGTGCTCGAAGATGGGCAGCACCGGCCAGGAGTTGATCTCGATGATGGCAGAACAGTTCTTCGGCAACACGCGGGGCAGATTTTCCGTTATGCCGCCGCCAGTGATGTGCGCCATGGCAGTGACCGCCTCGGCCTCGACCATGCGACGCATAATCGGCCAGTAGCTCTTATGGGTCTTCATGAGCTCGGCGCCGACCTTGCCTTTGATCTCGTTGACGTAGGAATCGGGCGTGTAATGAGCTGTTGAAAAGAAGAGCTTACGCGCCAGCGAATAGCCATTGGTGTGCAGTCCGGTTGAAGGCAGCCCGATGAGCACGTCGCCGGGCTTGACGTCTTTGCCGGTGATGATCTTTTCGCGGTCGACAACGCCCACGATGAACCCGGCCAGGTCGTACTCGCCATCGTCATAAAAACCGGGCATCTGGGCCGTCTCGCCACCGATCAGCGCGCAGCCGTTCTGCTTGCAGGCATCGGCAATCCCACTGACGACTTTCTCGGCCACCTCGCCCTCGAGCTTTCCGGTGGCGAAATAATCCATAAAAAACATTGGTGCAGCGCCTTGTACGGCGATATCGTTGACGCAGTGGTTCACCAGGTCACCGCCCACCGTGTGGTGCAAGTGCATCTCGAAGGCGAGCTTCAGCTTGGTACCGACGCCGTCGACGGACGAGACCAGCACCGGGTCGTGATATTTGCGCTTATCAATGGAAAACAGGCCGCCAAAGCCGCCGATGTCGCTCAAAACCCCGCGATTAAAGGTCTTCTGCGCCAGATACTTGATGCGCTGTTTAGTTCGGTTCGCACGCTCGATGTCCACTCCGGCATCGGCGTAAGTGATAGAGCGAGTCTCGGTCACGGATTGAGCCAAAGGTTGGAATCCATCCCAGGAATAGGCGTTCGCAGATAACTCATTGAGGGAAGCGCAATTGTATCACTTGCATCGCCGAACCAAGCTGGCATCCGGCACCCTAGGGTGACGTAAATCACGGCTAGCGGTGACCAGGTGCGAATGATTTCGCGGGATGCGAAACTAGACTGTTTCAGAACGCTACCGTCTACCACTTGTCGAGGAACCATGAGCACCGCTTCGAAATCAGTCGTCTCCAAGATCAAGCGCGACCCGTCTGCCGACGTTTATCGCTCTGAAAGCAATCCCCTGGACCCAATTTTCGCGCCCCAGAGCGTTGCCGTCATCGGCGCCTCCGAGCGCGCCGGCAGCGTAGGGTACTCGGTTTTGTGGAACCTGCTGAGCAGCCCTTTTGGCGGCACGGTGTTTCCCGTCAATTCCAAGCGGCCGAATGTCTTAGGCATCAAGGCCTATCCCAGGCTCGCCGACTTGCCCGACAAGGTTGATCTTGTGGTAGTCGGCACGCCGGCGGATACGGTTCCCGACGTGATCGGCGAGGCCGTAGGCCTTGGCATTCCTGGAGCCATCATCATCTCTGCCGGGTTCGCAGAACACGGTGAGCATGGTCAGGAATTGGAGCGTCGGATTGCCGATATCATTCGCGGAAAGATGCGCGTGATCGGGCCTAACTGCCTGGGGGTGATGAATCCCGTCAGAGGACTGAACGCAACCTTCGCCCATAGCATCGCCCGCCCGGGAACCGTCGCCTTCCTGAGCCAAAGCGGAGCCTTGTGTACGGCAGTGCTGGACTGGAGCTTGCGCGAGAATGTTGGCTTCAGCGCATTCGTTTCTACCGGGTCAATGCTCGACGTGAGCTGGGGAGACCTGATCGACTATTTCGGCAATGATCCTCGCACCAACAGCATCGTGATTTACATGGAGTCGGTCGGCGACGCCCGCTCGTTTGTTTCCGCAGCACGCGAAGTTTCACTTAGCAAGCCGGTGATTGTTATCAAGGCGGGACGTACGGCTGCGGCGGCAAAGGCCGCTGCCTCGCACACCGGTTCGCTCACGGGTAGTGACGAGGTTCTCGACGCTGCCTTCCGCCGCTCCGGCGTGCTTCGCGTCAACAACATTGCCGACATCTTCTTCATGTCCGATGTACTGGCCAAGCAGCCGCGTCCGCGCGGCAAGCGGCTGGCGATTCTCACCAATGCCGGCGGACCAGGAGTGCTGGCTACAGACGCCCTGGTGGCAGGCGGAGGCGAGTTGGCCGAACTGACTCCGGAAACGATGAAGGCACTCGATGAAATCCTTCCCCGGGAATGGAGTCATAACAACCCGATCGACATCCTGGGTGATGCCGAGCCGGAGCGGTATGCCAAGTCGCTGCAAATTGCGGCCAGCGATCCCGGCATCGACGGCATGCTGGTGATATTGACTCCGCAGGACATGACAAAGCCAACCCAGATTGCAGAGAAGTTGAAGCCGTATGCCAAAGGGCTGGGTAAACCGGTGCTGGCGAGCTGGATGGGCGGTGCGGAGGTGGCAGCCGGCGACCAGATCCTCAACCAGGCGGGTATTCCGAGCTTTCAGTTTCCCGACAGCGCGGTACGTGCATTCAACTACATGTGGCGCTATGCGTATAACCTCAAAGGTCTCTACGAAACGCCCTCTCTGCCCCACCAGGCTGATGTCGCTCTGCCGCGGGACACCGTCGCGCAGCTCATTCAGACAGTACGGGAATCAGGGCGCACCCTGCTTACCGAACTTGAGTCCAAGCAGTTGCTGGCCGCGTACGGAATTCCCGTAGTCGAGACCCGTCTGGCGGTCACCGAAGAAGAGGCGGTTGCGGCAGCCGCTGAAATTGGCTACCCGGTTGTGGTAAAGCTGCACTCGCTTACCATCAGCCACAAAACCGACGTGAGCGGCGTGATGCTGAACATGCACGATGCCGAAGCCGTCCGCAGAGCATTCAAGTTGATTCGGTTGTTCGTAACCGAGAAAGCCGGCGCCGAGCACTTTCAGGGCGTGACCGTGGAGCCCATGGTGACGACCCGTGGGTATGAGCTGATCGTCGGCAGCAGCCTGGATGCGCAGTTCGGTCCGGTCATGCTGTTTGGGACTGGCGGCCAGCTCGTCGAAGTGTTCAGGGATCGAGCCCTTGCCCTGCCGCCTTTGAACTCCACCCTGGCCCGTCGGCTGATGGAGCAGACCAGGGTCTTCACCGCGCTAAAAGGCGTTCGTGGGCGCTCCCCAGTCGATATCGCGGCGCTTGAGGAACTCCTCGTCCGCTTCAGCCAACTCATTGTCGAGCAGCGCTGGATTAAGGAGATCGAAATCAATCCATTGTTGGCCGCTCCCGAGCAGTTGGTGGCGCTCGATGCGCGCATCGTGATTCACGGCCTCGATATGCAAAAGGCCGACCTCCCGAAATCGGCGATACGGCCCTACCCCCAGCGGCTGGTTTCGACCTGGGTAATGAAAGACGGCAACGAAGTCACCATCCGGCCTATCCGTCCGGAAGACGAGCCGCTATTGATCAAGTTCCATGGGAAGCTCTCGGAGCGCAGCGTGTACCTGCGTTACTTCCAGCCCTTGAAGCTGACCCAAAGGGTGGCGCACGAGCGCCTGTCGCGCATTTGCTTCATTGACTACGATCGCGAGATGGTGCTGGTAGCGGAGCGGCCGAACGAGAACGGCGAGCCCGAAATCCTGGCCATAGGGCGACTCAGCAGGCTGCATGGTCTCAACGAGGGCGAACTGGCTGCCGTTGCCATTGATGCTGCCCAGCACAAGGGACTGGGAACCGAACTGTATGGCCGCCTCATCAATTTGGCGCGTGAGGAAGGGCTGGCAAGGCTGACTTCCAACATGCTGCCCGAGAACAGGGAAATGCGTGCGCTCTGTGCCAAGTTCGGATTCAAGATGTACCCCAGCCTGGAGGACAACATGATTGCGGCCGAGCTCAGCCTGTAGCCTGGCAGGGCGTCTTGAGTTGTGGGCAAAATACTTTGCGAGACGCTACAAACCCGGCAATGTTATATTCGGGAGGCTGTAAGGGTTACAAATGCGCTTCGGTGCCGCAGTCCTGACCGGGGCACGAAGGGAAATCCGCCAGACCCGTGCCAAGCGAAAAACAGGTTAGATGGTCACAGCTGCGAGTCGGCCTAACTGTCATCTTCGCCAGCGTCACGCTGGCGGTTTTGATCTTCGTAATGACCGGCACGACCGGGCTGTTCACCAAGAAAATCGTCATCCATGCGTTCGTCGATAACGCGGGAGGATTGCGCGTGGGCGCTCCCGTACGTCTGGAAGGCGTGGACATCGGCAATGTAACCCGCATCCGCGTGATCAGGGACGCAAAGCGCAAGCTGGAACCGGTCGACGTGGGCATGAAGATCACCACCAAGTACGAAGACACCATGAAGAAGGACTGTGAGGCCTCACTCAACACGGCCGGAGTCCTGGGTGAAGTCTTCGTCGATATTGACTGCCGCGCGGCTACGGGACGGCCGCTGGAAACGGGTGACACTCTGCCGACCAAGGACGTACCGCAGTTGCAAGACGTGGTTCGCGCAACCCAGGGCACCATCGAAAATGTGAACGCACTGCTGGGCCGTGTAGACGACATCATCGCTCACATCCAGAACGGCGAAGGCTCCATCGGCAAAATCATCTATGATCCGGACCTCTACAATCGGGCCGACGATACCGTGAAGCAACTGCAAGCCATCACGCAGCAGATCAATTCGCCTAATGGGAGTATCGGTAAGCTGATTAACAGCGACGAGCTCTACAACAAAACTAGTTTGGCAGTCGACAATCTCAACAAGATCATTGACGAGGCCAATAACGGCAACGGAACAATTGGCAAGTTCCTGAAGGATCCGTCGCTGTACGATGACGCGCACAAGACGATCAACCAGGCCAACGATCTGATCGCCGGAATCAATGCGGGCAAGGGCACGCTCGGCAAGCTGACCAAAGACGAGCAATTGGCAAACAAGATCGACAACACCGTCACCAAGCTGGATCACATCATCGATCGTCTCGATAAAGGCGAAGGGACTGCCGGGAAGTTCCTGGTCGATCCCTCGTTGTACAACAACAGCGACAAGTTACTGGTGGAAACTCGCGACCTGATCGCCGCGGTTCGCAAGGATCCGAAGAAGTATCTAACCATCCACCTGAAGCTGTTCTGAGCGCTGGCTGGTCTGGATCCAGCATTTCACCCTCGAAAGCTGCATTCCGACACGAACAGCTACGCTCACAGCAATCCCGCCGACTAAGGTTTATATTTGAGTGCTTGCCGGCATTCCCGTCGGTCCCTCGGGGAGCCAGGTAAATTGCGTCTGATCGGAGCAAGGGGTTGCGGCCGGCTGACGACTTCCCCACGAGGCTTTCATGCGGATTCGCGTTCTTCTCTTCTTAGGCCTACTTTGCGCTCTATCCTGTAATGCTCAAACTTCTTCCGCGGCGCCGGGCAGCATCAAGGAAATCCCGGGCTTCGATCTCACCGCGATCGATAAATCTATCGATCCCTGCGTCGATTTCTATCACTACGCCTGCGGCAACTGGATAAAGACCAACGCCATCCCCGCCGACAAATCGCGCTGGGGGCGTTTCGATCAACTCCAAGAGCACAATTACTATGTGCTGCGCGACATTCTCGAGAACGTCCAGAGCAAACCAAAATCTGCAATCGAGGTGAAGGTTGGCAACTACTATGCCGCGTGCATGAACGAAGCAGCGGTTGATAAAGCTGGCGCGGCTCCGATTCAGCCGGAGATGAAGCGCATTGCGGCGATCAGCAACAAACAACAGCTAATTGAGCAGGTTGCTTACATGCATCGCAACGGGCTGTCCGCGCTATTTGCTTTCTACTCCCAGCCCGACATGCACGATGCCAATCAGACGATCGCCTACATCGACCAGGGCGGCATCACGCTTCCTGATCGCGACTACTACATCAAGGACGATGCCAAGTCGAAGGAAACGCGCGAGAGGTATCAGCAGCATGTGCAGAAGATGTTTGAGCTTGCCGGAGACTCACCCGATCTCGCAGCTCAAGAAGCCAAGACGGTGCTCGCGGTTGAGACCGGTCTGGCCCAGGTTTCGATGGACCGCACCGAACGCCGCGATCCCAAGAACCGCGATCACCTGATGAAGGCCTCCGAAGCCGAGACCCTGGCTCCGAATTTTGAGCTGGCGGAATACTTCGCACAGAACGGCGCGCCTAAGTTCACCACGCTGAACGTAGGCAACCCCGATTTCTTTAAGCAGGTGAATGAGCAGCTCGACTCCGTTCCGCTCGACGACTGGAAGGCTTACCTTCGCTGGCGCACCATCAACGACTACGCTCCAACTCTGAGTAAGGCGTTCGTCGATGAGGATTTCGCGTTTAACGGCGAATATCTCTCCGGGCAGAAGGAGATCGAGCCGCGATGGGAGCGTTGCGTGCGCGCTACGAACGCCGGCCTGGGCATGGCGCTGGGACAGCTCTATGTCGACCGCACCTTCGGGCCCGCGGGCAAAGAGCGCACCATGAAAATGGTGAAGGCCATCGAGACCGCGATGCACCAGGACATCCAGCAGCTCGACTGGATGTCTGACACCACCAAGCAGCAGGCGTACGTGAAGCTCAACACCATCGTCAACAACATCGGATATCCCGACAAATGGCGCGACTACAGCAGCGTGCAGGTTAAGCGCGACGACTACGCGGGCAACACTCGGCGCGCTGCTGCATTTGAAGTCCATCGCCAGCTTGAAAAGATCGACAAGCCAACAGACCGCAAAGACTGGAGCATGACGCCGCCGACGGTCAACGCGTACTACCGGCCGCCGATGAACGACATCAACTTCCCCGCCGGCATTCTGCAGCCGCCCTTCTACAGCAAAGACATGGACGATGCCGTGAACTACGGCGGAATCGGTGTGGTGATCGGCCACGAGTTGACGCACGGCTTCGATGATCAGGGCCGCAAGTATGACGCCCAGGGCAACTTCAAGGATTGGTGGACGCCGCAAGATGCCAAGGCGTTTGAAGAGCGCGCCACTTGCACGGCCGATGAGTACTCCAGTTTCACCGCGGTGAAGGACGACAAGGGCGAGGTCAAGCTCAACGGCCGGCTCACGCTGGGCGAGAATACCGCCGACAATGGCGGACTGAAGATTGCCTACATGGCATTGACCGACATCATGGGCAGTGCGCCGGCGAAGGAGATCGACGGCTACACTCCGCAGCAGCGCTATTTCCTCGCCTATGGCCAGATATGGTGTCAGAACGTCACCGACCAGGAAGCGCGCAAGCGTGCGCTGACCGACCCGCATTCGCCCGGAGAGTGGCGTGTCAATGGGGCAGTGCAGAATTCTGCTGCCTTCCAGCAGGCGTTCGGCTGTAAGGCCGGTCAGCCCATGGTGCGCGAGAACGCGTGCCGTGTGTGGTAGGGGCACAGGCAGAAGTCGGGTCGAGTCCTCGCGCCTCTTTGATTTTGTCATCACGAGGCCGCCGCGGCGACCGAGGGATCTGGTCTCCTTTCCTGAGCGTAGACGATGTTTTTACTTCGAGACTCCCTCGCGGAGCCTCGCACCTTAAGTGAGGTATGTATGCGAAATTTTGTTTCCTTATTAGCCGTCGCGCTGTTTGCAGTTGCCGTCATGCAGGGCCAGGCTAACTCATCGGCAGTACCCAAACAGATGCAGAGCTTCGATCTCAGCGCCATCGACAAATCGATCGACCCTTGCACCGATTTCTACCACTACGCCTGCGGCAACTGGCTGAAACAGAATCCCATTCCTCCTGACCAGGCCGCCTGGGGACGCTTCAACGAGTTGCACGAGCGCAATCAGATCATCCTGCGCAACATCCTCGACAAGCAGTCGGCAAACAACGCCGCTCGCAGCTCCAACGACCAGAAGATCGGCGACTATTACTCCTCCTGCATGGACGAGTCCGCCATCGAGTCGAAGGGACTGAAGCCAGTTCAGCCTACGTTGGATCGCATCGCGGCGCTGAAAGAGAAGTCCCAACTACCTGCCCTGATCGGCGATCTGCATAGCGCAGGCGTGAACGTTTTGTTTGCTTTTGGCTCCGAGCCTGACGCCAAGGATTCGAAAATGGAGATCGCCGGCACCGACCAGGGTGGTTTGGGGCTTCCGGACCGCGATTACTACCTCAAGGACGATGCCAAATCGGTCGAAGTCCGTCAGAAGTACGAACAGCACGTGACAAACATGTTCAAGCTCGCAGGCGACTCGCCCGAAAAGGCCGCGGCCGAAGCCAAGACTGTGCTGCAGGTCGAGACCGCCCTGGCCAAAGCATCGCTCGATCGCGTCGACCGTCGCGATCCCAACAAGGTCTACCACAAGATGACGAAGGAGCAGCTTCAGGAGCTGAGTCCCGCCTTCAAGTGGAATGAGTATCTGGTCGCCGTGAACAGCCCTAAGTTCTCCAGTCTCGACGTGTCCGTACCCGAGTTTGTGAAGGGCATGAACCAGCTCATCACCAGCAGCGACTTGGACACGATCAAGACCTACCTGCGCTGGCAAACTCTGCACGCGGCGGCGCCGATGTTGCCCAAGGCTTTCGTCGAGGAGAATTTTAATTTCTATGACAAGACGCTGCGCGGTGCGAAGGAACTGAAGCCGCGCTGGAAGCGTTGCGTAACCTTCACCGACAACGATCTTGGCGAGGCGCTGGGACAGGCTTACGTGGCCGAGACCTTTCCTCCGGAATCGAAGGCCGCCATGCTGAAGATGGTGCATGAGTTGGAAGCGGCGCTGAAGCAGGACATCACCGAGCTTTCGTGGATGAGCGAAGAAACCAAGAAGCAGGCGCTCGACAAGCTGGCTCACATCGACAACAAAATCGGCTATCCCAACAAGTGGCGCGACTACAGCTCGCTGAATATCGTACGCGGTGACGCGCTGGGCAATTCCATGCGCGCCAACCAGTTTGAGTTCCACCGCCAAGTCGACAAAATCAACAAACCGGTCGATCGTCAGGAATGGGGCATGACTCCTCCGACGGTCAACGCTTACTACAATCCGCTGGAGAACAACATCAACTTCCCGGCCGGAATTCTCCAGCCTCCGTTCTATGACAGGAACGCCGATGACTCAAGTAACTTCGGCGGCATCGGAGCGGTGATCGGCCACGAACTGACGCACGGCTTCGACGACGAAGGCAGCCAATTCGACGCGCAAGGAAACCTGAAAAATTGGTGGACGCCGGGCGACAAAGAGCGCTTCGACAAGCTGGAACAGTGCCTGGTTGACGAGTACGACGGGTTCACCGTTATCGACGACGTTCACATCAAAGGCAAGCTGACGCTGGGCGAGAACACGGCCGACAACGGCGGCATTCGCATCTCGCACATGGCGTTGCTCGATGTTCTTGTCTCTTCGCAGGAGAAGGACAAGGACGGTTTCACACCCGACCAGCGCTTCTATCTCGGCTATGGTCAGGTCTGGTGCGAAAACATGACGCCGGAAGCGACCCGCTTGCAGGCACTCACCAACGAACACTCCAATCCCGAATACCGCGTCAACGGCGTGGTGTCGAATGACGCCGGCTTTGCCAAAGCGTTTGGATGCAAACCTGGCTCGGCCATGATTCGCAAGAACGCCTGCCGCGTCTGGTAGTTCGGAACAACGCTTAACTGAGGGCCCGGCTACAGGGCCGGGCTTCTTTGTTGGAGTGTCATCCGGCACACCGCGAGCAATGCGCCTCAGGCGTGACATAAGAAAGCCCACCGCTTCAGCGGTGGGACGCCCATCGGAAATTTCCTCGAGTCCCCCGGGGATGGCAGAAATACCCCTGCGACACCGCCGGTTCGGATTCTGTGTTCGGACACACCTATGCCGTGCCCGAGGCACTCGAACCCTTTCGTTATCCTTCCCCACCGCTGAAGCGGTGGGCTTTCTTATGCTGCGCCCATGGCGCGGTCCCTAAGTTGCTCCTGAAGCTGCAATTAAACCTTACCCGCGGCGCAAAGTGCCCAGAGGTATCTCTGCTGATTCGTCTACGTCTAATCCGTAGAAGCTCTTCATCGGCCAGCTTGCCGAATGAGCTATAGTGAAATCGGTCCTTCTGTGAAGGCGTATTCTGCGTTGCCGACCCTCAAATTATCGTTTCAGCTACGACCTTCTGCACTTCTGCTGGCGCTCCTGTTCGTGTTCTCTCTGGGCTGCAGCAAGGCCAAGCTCGAGCATCACGAGTACATGTATGTTTCAGCGGCTGAGACGCACCTGCGTGATCGCGTTGCCACCCTCTACGGTAAGGTGGGAACGGTTGGAAACGGCGAGCGCGTAGAAATTCTCGAAAAGCAGCGGCGCTTTTTCAGAGTCAGGACCGACAAAGGACAGGAAGGCTGGATCGAAGAGCGAAGCCTGGTGCCGCAGGAGGTCTATGACGGCTTTCAGCAGCTTGCCAAAGACAGCTCCGGAATTCCGGTACAGGCGCATGGTACAACGCGAGCTGAGCTCAACATGCACCTGACTCCCGCGCGCGACGGAGAGCACCTCTACCAGCTCAAAGAAGGCGAAAAGCTCGAGATTCTTAAGCGCACTACCTCGGATAAGAACGCGAAGAAAGCGCCCCCTCCCACTGCGGCCAAACCTGCGGCAACTGCGGCGAAGACGAGCAAGCCTTCCGCTAAGGAAGCCGGCTCTAAAACTCGCGCCACATCCAAAACGTCGGCATCAACCAAAACTACCGCCTTCGAATCGAGCACTGCCACTCCGTCGTCTGCCGAGCCCCCACCCCCGCCACCGCCTGTGATGGAAGATTGGTACCTGGTACGCGATCCGGCAGGACGCGTTGGTTGGGTGCTGCTGCGCATGGTGGACCTTGATATTCCCCTGGATGTTGCCCAGTACGCCGAAGGCCAGCGCATCATGGGTTATTTTGTGCTGAACACGGTCGAGGAAACCCAGGACGACGAGACGAAGCAGGTGCCGCAATACCTCGTCTTGTTGAATCAGCCGAAGGACGGCCTCACCTGGGACTACAACCAGATCCGCGTTTTCACCCGCAACCGGGCGAAACATCGCTACGAGACGGCTTACCGCGAGCGCAACATGGAAGGCTATTTGCCGGTCAGCGTGGGGCACCAGTATTTCGACAAAGAAGGTGACCTGCCGACCTTCACCATCCGCAAGATGAATGACTCGGGCCAGATTGTCTCCACGACCTACAAGCTGAACGGGCCGATCGTGCATCGCGTTCCTACTCCCGAGGAAGAGGCAGCGGAAAAAGCCAAGCACGACGCCGATTTGGCCGCACGTCAGCAATCCGCGGCAGAGCGGCGGCAAAAAGCTGGCGCCGCTCCGACGCCCAGCTCTTCTCATAAGAAAAAGCACCACAAGAAACAGACAACCGGCTGATTTTCCGGTCCGCCTTGAGGACTCAACCTCCCGGCAGGCAGCAGCAGCCGCCTCCCGCCCATCCAACTGCTCGCGGAGGAATCTGGATGGCGGAAAAAGTCAAAAAGCTCAACCTGGAACGCGATTACAAGAAGTACTTGTATTTCATCGATGGCGAAGGAAACGTCTGTCAAAAGTCAAAATCTGGCGAAGGCGAGTCTAAGGTGCTGGTTGAGCATGCCGTGAATCGTGACAACCAGTTCCTGTACTTCATCGACAAAGAGGGCGATATCTCGCGCTCACCACGAGGCTCGAAAGGAAGCGGCGGTAAGAAAAGTGCCAGGCACGACCCCCACAACCCTGAAGATACAAAGGCTGCCTAGCTGATCTAATTCGCTCGCTCGGGAAATTTGACCCTGCGTACCGGCGCACCTGATGCCCGAAGCTTCCACTGCCAACATGCTTGTGTATCGAGACGCTCGCGAACGCGTGCCTGCGAACCAGTTGGTCCGTCAACTCGAGCAGGCTCTTGCCGGCCTGCGAGCTTGCTCCACAGAAGACGCATTGCTGGGCGCGCTCCTCCGCGCGGGTGAGTTGGAATGCGCATTGTGTGACGCTGACTCCCCCGACGCCGCGGCAATAGCGGCTCTCAGTAATCAACTCGCAGGTATGCTGTGCAAGGCTGGTGGGAGCAATCGATTCTCGCTCCGAGTTTGTCAGCAGCTCTTGGCCTCTATCCGCTACGACGGCGAACTGACGGTTTCGCGTCCCGAGGGATTTGCATACTACGCTCTTCATCCGCTGGATTTCGCGGATGCGATGTCGGCTGCCCGCCTTGAGATCAGCCGCGCTTACGTCGTGGGGATACGCAGCATTGGTACGACCCTGAGCGCCGTCGTGGCCGCCAAGCTGAACTCCGATGCCATCCCCGTCAGCCGCACAACTGTACGTCCTGAAGGGCACCCGTATGATCGGCAGACTACGTTCACGCCGTCGCAGCGTCAGGCGATCGAAAAGGCCCATTCGCGTGGCGCGATTTTCCTCGTCTGCGATGAAGGGCCGGGACGCAGCGGATCTTCGCTCTTGTCGGTGGCTGAGGCATTGGAGAACGAGGGCGTAAGCGGCGATCGCATTGTGCTGCTCTGCTCGCACCAGCCAAACGTTGCAGCGCTCTGTGCTCCACGTGCAGCCGAACGATGGCAACGCTATCGCAGTGTTGCTGCCGGGATGACCAAGCGCCTGCCTCTGCAGGCAGACCACTATGTTGGGGGAGGCGAGTGGCGAGATCTCTTCATCCCTCCGCGCGATCCGTGGCCGGCGGCGTGGCCGCAGATCGAACGGCTGAAGTTTTTGTCGCGCGACCGACGGCTACTCTTCAAGTTTGAAGGACATGGCCCCTGCGGCGAGCCGGTCCGACAGCGCGAGCTACTGCTTGCGGCTAGTGGATTCGGAGCGCGCTATCTGGGACACGAAGCAGGCTTTGGGCTACACGAGTTCATCGGCGGCAAACAGGTCAGTAGCGACGATTCGTCGTTCGCACTTCTCAGCCATCTGGCGAGATACTGCGCCTGGCGCGCCGCCGCGTTGCCGGCAACAGTTTCGCAGGACAGTATTCGCCGGCTCGAACGCATGGCTGCGTTCAACCTGGAGCAGGAGTTCGGCTTCGCTCCCGAGCTGCACCTTCAGGTGGAGCGCCCTGCCATTTGCGATGGCCGCATGCAGCCCTACAAATGGCGTGCGCTCGACGGCGGCTGGATTAAGCTCGATGCTTCCACTCACGGCGATGATCACTTCTTCCCCGGGCCGACAGACATCGCGTGGGACTTGGCCGGAGTCTGCGTGGAATGGCAACTCAGCGCTGACTGCCGGGAGTTCTTCCTATCCAAATACCGGCAAATCAGCGGCGACAATCCGGCGCCCCGTTTGCCGGAATTCGAAGTCGCATACGCGGCCTTTCGCCTGGGGTGGGCGCGAATGGCAGCCGCTTCCGTCGCTGGCAGCGCCGATGAACCGAGGCTATTACAGGATGCCGCACTCTACCGCGCCGCACTGGACCGCATCCTGACAGCCACCTCGCCGGTTCGTTGAACGCCCAACGAAAAAACAGCTTGCGTGACCGTAAACAATCGACAAAACTGTTGTTATTTGATTCCCGGGCCTTCAAATCAAAACTTAGGGGAGCTACCATGCGCAAGTACGTGAGATCTGGAAATACATTCATCGCGAGCGTGGCCATATGCGCGCTTGGTCTGCTGCTGCCCGTCGTCGCAGCCGGCCAGGTCGAAACCATCGACGCCACAGCCCGCGGAACCAGCACCCAAATGGGGTCCATCCGCAGTGTAAAGATCGTAATCACCCAGTTCTCCACGCCCGAAGACAAGCAGGTGTTGGTTGATGCCTTCAAGAAGGGCCAGAGCCAGGGGCTGTACGATGCGTTGTCAAAGATGAAGTCGGCTGGACAGATTCAGATTCCCGGCACGGTGGGTTACGCTCTGGCGTATGTTTCGTCCGAGACCACGCCGACCGGCCGCACCATTCGCTTCATCACCAACCGCAAGATCGCGTTTGGCGAGGCGCTTCGAAACACGCAGTCCCAGGCTTACGACCTGACTGCCGGCAAGATCGATATCAATGATAAGGACTCGAAGAAGAGTGCCGGCACGCTGTTTCCGGCGACGCAGCTCATCGTGAACAAAGAAGGGCAACTGCAGTGGGAGCTGCGCAAGAACCCCTGGGAGCTTACCAACATCATCGATTGGAACAAGGGCAAGGAGCGGTAGGGAGTTTCTGGATTCTTGATTGTCATCACGAGCGGAGCGAGGGATCTGCTCTCGTTCCGCCAGCGCCGGCAGCAGTTCTCTTCCTCGGTCGTTATTTTATGGAGAGGATTGGACTAGCCGTAGAACTCCGCGATCTTCGCAACGACGCGCTGCTGCTCTTCCTCGCGCAACTCAGGGAACATGGGCAGAGCCAGAACTTCAGCGGTCGCTTGCTCGGCCTCAGGAAAGTCGCCTTTGCCGTATCCCAGGGGCGCGAACGCCTCCTGCAAATGCAACGGCAAAGGATAGTAAATCTCGGTTCCGATTCCCGCTTCCGAGAGGAAGGCCCGCAGTTCGTCACGGCGATAGGCGCGCACAACGTATTGATGGAAGATATGGAACGCCTCGGGATTGACGGCGAGAACCGCGATTGGCGACTTGCTGTCCGGTCTAGTGGTCTTCGATTTCGTCAATCCCGCAGCTTCGAACCCTGCGCCATAACGCGCGGCATTTGTCCGCCGCTGATGATTCCACTGCTCCAAGTGACGCAGCTTTACTCGCAGAATGGCCGCTTGCAGTGCGTCGAGGCGGCTATTCCAGCCGAACTCCTCGTGGTAATAGCGCTGTCTGCTGCCGTGGTTGCGGAAGTTTTGTACCCGGGTTGCAATCTCGGGATCGTCAGTGGTAACACATCCTCCGTCGCCGTAGGCTGCCAGATTTTTGGTGGGATAGA
Organism: uncultured Acidobacteriaceae bacterium; assembly: GCA_963846795.1. GTDB lineage: Bacteria > Acidobacteriota > Terriglobia > Terriglobales > Acidobacteriaceae > CAVVDY01. The sequence continues at coordinate 331,358 of CAWJXJ010000002.1, read as the reverse complement.
AACTAAAAGCCGCCGCTTTTCCCTGGCTTCCTGCCATTTTGTCGCGCCACTTGGCTCCGAAGGCCTGCGCCGCATCCTCGACGATGGTCGCGCCGAACTCGGCTCCCAACTCGTCAAAGGCGCTCATATCCGCGCATTGCCCATACAAATGGACGGGCATAATCGCTTTCGCGGCGTTTGCAGACGACGTGAGGACTGACCGCGCCGCTTCAGGGCTGAGGTTCAGGGTTGCCGGATCGACGTCGGCAAACACTGGCTTGGCGCCGCAGCGCACGATCGAACTGGCGGAGGCGAAGAAGCTGAAAGGCGTCGTCAGCACGCTATCGCCAGGACCTACACCGACGGCCTCCAACGCGAGCCACAGCGCGTCGGTTCCTGAAGCGCAACCAACAACCGCGCTCACGCCTAGAAACTGCGCAGCCTCCGCCTCAAACTCTTGCAGTTCGGGCCCGCCGATGAAGTGCTGCGAGGACAGCACGTTGTTTATAGCCGCTTCTACTTCGTGTTGTATGGCTTCGTACTGCCGAGCCAGACTGAAAGCGGGGATGGGTGTATGGCGCGCAGCCGCGGCTTCCAATTGCGTAGTCGATGTCTGCATGGCTGCTTAAAGTTTATCAGCGCGCCACCGACTCCTTATCACTGGCCGAAGATCGTGTAATGGCTCGCCGCTGCCATAAAGAACAGCATGGGGAACGAGACCCAGAAACTCACGCCGGCGATTGCCGACGCGATCTGCGCAAGTTTTCCGGCCTCCGGCGGGACCGGGCTGCCATCGGCGAGAGCCGCTGTGTTCCAGCGGATAATCTTTTTGTGCATGCGCCAGACGATGCCCCAGACGTTAAACATCATGAACCAACCCAGCCCCCCGCCGATGCCAATGCAGAGGGTCCGATTGCTCTCCCAGCCGTTCTGATTGATCGCCAGGAACACATACGCCGCCGCCGCGAGTACCACTGCCATGACGATGGTCAGCACCGGCACTCTCTTGAAGGCCGCGACCGGCGACATTACCACGCCCATTTCGATGGCGAACGCCACCGTCCAGATCACGATGAAGCTTCCGATTACCGTGCCCGGAGACGTCGCCTCGCCAACGGCCTTGGCGGCTCGCGCATCTGATCCAACCAGGTAGTTCCAATACCCAAACCCTGCGATTACGGTGACAAACGAGCTCCAGCGAAACCACCACATGGCACGGGGCATCAGCTTGGGAATGACCAGAGTGCGAGTTTTCGGATCGAGCTCTCCCATGAAGCCTGGGTTCACCAGAACGAAAAAGTACAGCAATCCGATCCACATGACTCCGGCAATCAGGTGGACCCACCTGGCCAGGATGAGCACCGCTTCGGCGCCGCCTGCAGGCGTCATTGAGGGAAGAACGAAAGAAAACAAAGGGATTTCCATAAATTGTCAAAGCCTGGCGCAGAGCCCGCTTGCGGGGCAATTCACCTGGAATGATCGACGCGGATGTTACTGTAACCCAGCCCCGCGAGGATTTCATTGAAATATCGCGTCAGTCGCCGTATGTTTACTCTGGGCTCTTGTGCTTATGACTCTGGGTACTGATGTCGTGGCTTGTTGTACTTTCCGGGCCAGCGTCGCTGCCACTTCCGAAGCTGGTGCCGCTTTTAGAAGGTCGGGAGGAAGCAATCAATGGACAATAAACCGGCACAGAACATTCAAGATTCGTTTCTCAACACTGCCCGTAAAGACAAATCCGTCATCACTATTTATTTGCTCAGCGGAGTGAAGCTGACGGGCAGGATTCGGTCGTTCGATAAATATTCAGTTGTACTCGAAACGAGTAACCAGGAGCAGTTGATTTTCAAACACGCCATTTCGACTGTGGTGATCGCGCGCAGTGGGCATAGCGAACGTTACGACAGTCGCCCCGCAACAGAGTCAACTAGCCCTCCTGTGGCGCCGGTGCAGAACAGCCCGTCGAACAGCTAGCTGTTGCCACCCCGAGCATGATGCGTCAGGGACGTGGGAGTGATCGTTTACAGGGAGCGGAACGCGCTTTCCTGATCGGGCTGGAGTTTTCGAGTCGCACTCCGCGCCGCGAGACCACGGCAGGTGAAAGCGCGGACAAGCTGGCCTCGCAGACGTCTCCTGCCTCCTCCCCCAAACAGCGCATGCGCGTGCCGGCGAGTGCCCGCATGGCACGCAACGCCGTGGTCGCAGGCGCCACCGTCGATGCCGCCGATCACATCAGCTTCTCAGCCGAAGATTCGATGGCCGAATTGCGCGAGCTCTCCGAGAGCGCTGGCGCGGTAGTTGCCGGCGAGATGTTGCAGCGCCGTCCTCGTCCTGATCCGGCAACGCTCATCGGCAGCGGGAAGGTGGAAGAGTTGAAGGGGGCCCTGGCTTCTACCGATGCCGAGCTGGCCATCTTCGACCACGAGCTCACGCCCTCGCAGCAGCGCAATCTCGAACGCGAGCTCGATGTGCGCGTCATTGACCGCACCCAACTGATACTCGACATCTTCGCCCGCCACGCGCGAACTCGCGAAGGCCAGCTACAGGTGGAGCTGGCGCAACTGGAGTACATGCTTCCCCGCTTGGCCGGACGAGGCGCGCAGATGTCGCAGCTTGGCGGTGGCATCGGAACCAGAGGTCCAGGTGAAACTCAACTCGAAACCGATCGCCGAAAGATCTACCGCCGCATTCGCCACGTCAAAGAACAACTGGAAAACGTTCGCCGCATTCGCGGGCAGCAGCGGCAGCGCCGCGAGTCGGTTCCCATCGCTACAGTTGCGCTGGTCGGGTATACCAACGCGGGCAAATCGACGCTGTTCAACGCGCTGACCAAGGCCGGGGTTCTGGAAAGCTCGCGCATGTTCGCCACGCTTGATCCCACATTGAGGCAGTTGAAGCTGCCGTCCCGGCGCGAGATTTTGCTGTCTGACACTGTGGGATTTATCCGCAACCTGCCACATACGCTGGTGTCGGCATTCCGTGCCACATTGGAGGAGGTGCAGCGCGCGTCGCTGCTGATCGAGGTGTCGGACGCCACGAGTCCAGCGGCATCGGAGCAGGAGGCACAGGTCGAAGAAGTTCTCCGCGAGTTGGAGTCGAACAACAAGCCGCGCTTGCACGCGATGAACAAAGTCGACTTACTGAGCGAGATCCAACGCGAAAGCCTGATCGACACCGACTGGGTGATTCACGTCAGCGCGCAGAAAGGCGAAGGTCTCGACCGGCTGCTCGCGCGCATTGATCAGATGATCGAGCAGGACCCTGTGAGCCGGGCTCGTTTGCGCGTGCCACAGTCGGAAGGGAAGGCGCTGGCTGCAATCGATGCAAGAGCGGTGGTGCTGGGGCGAGAGTATCGCGACGGATACGTCGAACTGGAAGTGGACGCGCCGGAGTCGCTGCTGCGGCACTTGAAAACCTTCACTGTTAAAGATAAAAAATGAGATAGCAAAAGGTATTTGACGAGCATTGCTCGATGATTTCCGGGGAGTAGCATAGCAATATGACTTATCAGGTGGTGTTGATTCCGTCCGAGGGCGAAGGCTTCGCCGTTTCTTGTCCCGGTCTTCCCGGTTGTTGGTCCCAAGGAGCAACGGAGCAGGAAGCGTTGGACAATATCAGCGTCGCAATTCGTGAATACCTGGATGCGGTCAAGGAATTGACACGCGGCAGGGACGTACGCGAAGTGGAAGTGGCAGTCGGTTAAGAACGTGGGAAAACTTGCTGGGGTCCCCCATCTCCATGCGGTACGTGCCTTTGAGAAGGCTGGCTTCCGCATTCTGCGGCAAGGTAAGCACATCGTCATGACGGATGGTCAGCGTATCCTCACTATCCCCCGCCATAACCCGGTGAACGCTTTCACCATGGCCGGAATCATCCGCGATGCCGGGTTAACCGTCGAACGGTTTAAAGAACTGCTGTAAAGTTAGATTAGGTTTGCCGTTCCCGCATCCGCCTGCTCGTGCGCGTGATAGCTGGAGCGCACCAGCGGGCCTGATTCGACGTGGCGGAAGCCCATCTTCAGCGACTCGGACTTCAGGAAGTGGAACTCATCGGGAGTATAGAGACGCGCCATGGGCAGGTGATCTTTCGACGGACGCAGGTACTGTCCGATGGTGAGAATGTCGACATTCCTTGCGGCGAGATCGCGGAACACCGACAGCAACTCGTCGGTGGTTTCGCCCAAACCGACCATCACGCCAGTCTTGCTGGGGATTGCCGGATTCATTTCCTTCGCGCGCTCTAGTAGTCGCAAGGTACGTTCGTAGCGCGCGCCCGAGCGGGCGACACGATACAGTCGCGGCACCGTCTCGGTATTGTGGTTCAGGATGTCGGGGCGCGCATCCATCACGATCTGCAACGGCTCATCATGTCCCTGGAAGTCGGGGATGAGCACCTCGACGCGGCAGTCGGGTACGCGCTTGCGAATTTCGGTGATGGTGTCGGCAAAGACGCGAGCGGCGCCGATATTGTCGTCGTCGCGGTTGACGCTGGTGACGACAGCGAACTTCAATCCTAGTTTTTCAACCGCCTCTGCCACGCGAACCGGCTCTTCCATGTCGATCGGCATGGGCCGGCCTTTCGGGACCGCGCAGAATCCGCAACGCCGGGTACACAGATTGCCCAGCAGCATGAAGGTCGCGGTGCGATGATTCCAGCACTCGCCGATATTGGGGCAGCGCGCGGACTCGCAAACCGTGTGCAGATCGAGCTTGCGCGCCAGCGTCTTCAGGTCGTGATAGTTCTCGCCCATGGGCGCCCGCGCCTTCAGCCACTCCGGTTTAGGAGCTGGCGTGCGAGGCATTATTTCGATCTGGATTAGTTCCGCTGCGGTGGCCATGCGCTCATTTGATTGTACTCGGGCGGCGGAGGTTTCGACGTCCTGGGCAGTGCGCCTTCAGGCCCGCGTCCCCGCTCGCGACCTTCTCGCTTCCGCCACCGAGGTTGTTGACCTCGGCGGCGGAAGCAGGACCCTCTCTACGTCGCTGGACGCGGCGCTGAAGCGTCGCTCTACCGTGAGGCGAAGATTACAGCGTGTGCAGATACGCCATTAAATCCTCGAACTGCTGCTGTGTGAGCTTCTGCTGAAAGGCCGGCATTTTGGCGCGGCCAAGCAGAACGATGTCGGTCACCCGATCGTCATTGGCCGGTATGCCGTTGGTCATGAATTGCTTCTTGAAGAGCCCATGCAAGCTGGGGCCACGCAGGTTGCGCGTGCTGTAAGCAAAATGGCATTCGGCGCAGCGCGCGTCGTACACGCGCCGTCCGGAGGCCTGTTGCGGATTCAAGCCCAGCTCCGCATCGGTCTTGCGAGGTTCAGCATCGCAGCCCGCGAACAAGACGAGCAGCGCTGCTATCAGCCCCAAGATCCAAACGTGCCGTGCGCGCGATAGTTTTGATCGTGTCAAGGTGTCTTAAGTTAATGCTATCGAACCGGCTCAGGACTTGTCAGCCGCCGCGGGGAAGGTTTGGCTGATGCGATCGTGCCAGCACAATGACTCGACATCTACGAAGTACCAAAGCACGCCCATGCCGAGCGAGAGCACCGAAAGATAAAGTCCCACCACGCGCAACTGACGCTGGCGAAAGTCGGGGAATCTCCCTTTGAAAGTTCGCAGACGAACGTGGGTTGCCGTCATTCCAAGCGTGCGCCCGCGGTAAACCAGAAATAGATAGTTGTAACTCGCCCACAGGAGCACGGAGACCGCCAGTACGGCCGCGACCAGATACTTCGTGGGTGGCAGTGTTGGGAAGAATCGCGCCGCGCCGGCAGCGCATACGCCAACGCCTGCCAGGGTCACAAGCGCGTCGATGGAAGCGGCGCCGATTCGTCGAGGGGCTCGCAGCGGCGCGCAAGGCAGCTCCAATCCATCAGAGCGCAACTCAGGTGCGAATGCAGGCGGAGGATCCAGCAAGCCCTCCAGAAACGGCGTGGCCTGCATCGCCTGAAGTTCTTCAGGAACGTCGAGAATGCGCAATTGCTCGGGCTGCACGGGATCGGCGATACGCCGAACGGCTTCGCTCTGAGCATAGGAAGGGCTGGGAAACGCAATTACCTTGCGCCGCGGCAGCGGCCGGGGCGGCAACTCGATCAAGCGGGCCGGTTCTTCCTCTTCCTCCGGCTCAGGTTCGCCAGCAGGAGGATCAGCCGCCGTGACAAGCGGAACCAGCACCTCTTCAGCCTCAGTCTTCTGAGCTTCCGCGGCGGTCAAGTCCTTTTCCGCTAGAACTTCTTCGCCCGGTTGCTCAAGCAGTGCCGGCGACGGCTCGGCATTCTCAGTTGCGGCAACTAGGTTTGTTAATGGCGGATTAAATTGCTCCGGTTCTTCGGCGTCGTCTTCCTCCTGCGGCGCAGCCTCCGCAGGTTCCTCCGGCGGGAAGGGAAAGCGCATGGTAAATGCGCCCTCAATGCGACGGCCCCGACGCCGCTTATAGCGCTCCAGCCGGTCCTGTACCTCATTGCGCCAAACATCTGGCACTCCCGATTCTTCCAGCGGCGTGTGCAATGGCTGTTCAGTCATGTCGTGGCGCGACTACCGATTTGGGGCTGAGTTCGAGGTTTGTGGACGAAGTTCTCGTTTGCTGTTTTGCCTGAGGCCATACGTCATGCTAACTTGCAAGTTCCGGCTAATCCGCGAACCCACCGGCGAGGAACGCTCGGCGAATTGATGATTCTCCGCACTCGATTTCTTATCACGGCAATATTCGCTTGTCATTGCTTTCTGGCACCCCAGCTATTAACGAGTCAGTTGCGGAGTGGCTCATCTTCAAGCGGGGCGCAGATTTCGCCGCAATCCGCCGGTGACGAATCTGAGCCGAGCGTGCAGCAGCAGGACGCTCGCGATGCGCAAAACACCCTCGACCAGGAGTTGCAAGCAGGCAGCGAGGCGCAGGATGCTAATCCGAAGCCTGCGGTGAATGTTCCACTGGGACGCGAGGAAGTCCTGATTCAGGCCGATCAGCAAACCTGGAACCAGGACACATGGACAGGAACCGGTCATGTCGTGGTGCGATTTCGTAACAATATCCTGCATTGCGATGTAGCAACCTACGATTCGACTACAGGAATCGTGACTGCCACGGGACACGTGGTGTTCGACGGAGGCCCGCACAACGAACACATCACCGCGACCCATGGCACCTATGATGTCAGCCGTGACAGCGGCACCTTCTACGACGCAAGCGGTTCAACCGGAGTCAAGGTCAAGAACAAGGTGATGTTTCTCACCTCTTCCACGCCATTTTTCTTCGCCGGCAAAGTGGTCGACAAATTGGGGCCTGACCAGTATCTCGTGCACCACGGTTACATCACCTCGTGCCAGTTGCCGAAACCGAAGTGGCGATTTGTTGCCAGTACCGCATTAATCGAAGTAGGTGAAGACGCGCGCATGCATCATGCGACGCTGCGCATCCGTAATATTCCCGTGTTCTATTTCCCTTATGTCGAGCACCCCATCGATAACCTGGGGCGCAAGAGCGGCTTCCTTATTCCGGTAATCGGCCAGTCGAACCTTCGCGGGACCGTCCTGGGTGACAGTTATTACTGGGCCATCAACCGCAGCTCCGATGCTGAGATCGGGGGCGAGTTGTATAGCCGCAAGGGGTGGGCACAGTACGGGGACTATCGTGCCATCGGTTACAAATGGCACCTCCTCGCTCAATATTTTGGGGTGGTTGTGACTAAGACCACGACCAACGGGCCGAACCAAAGCGGTGAGGAGATGAAGTTCAATGGCGATCTGCTTCTTCCCTATGGCTATCGTGGCGTAGCCTCGGTCGACTACCTGAGCTCCTATCTTTTTCGCATAGAATGGGCCCCGAATTTTGTGGAGGCGGTCACATCGGAAGTGCGTTCCACGGGCTTTGTCAGCCGCAGCCACGACGGCAACTATAACGGACTACTGATTTCGCGCTATCAGAACTATCAGAGCACGGCTCCGAACGACGAAATTGACATAGCCCATCTCGCCAGCTTCCAGTTTGCCGGGTTGGAAAAGCCGATTGCGGGTTCTAACTTCATGTACACCTACGACGCGGCTGCCGAAGTACTCTCCAGGCACGAGATGGGATTCGATACCGCGCAAGGAGTCGGACGCGGCGATGTTCATCCCACCATCAGCCTGCCGGAGTTCATCCAGGGGTGGACGCTTCGCCCGGAAATGGGCGCAGAAGAGACTATATACAGCCAGCGGCTGCAACCGGCTTCAAGCCTGAATACCCTTCCCAAAGCGCTGGACCAAGCTATCAACCGGAACGTGCTGCACTTCTCCATGGATGTGCGGCCCCCTACCGTGGAAAGAATTTTCGACCACAAGCCGTTCGGCTACGTCTTCAAGCACACCTTCGAGCCCTACGCCACCTATCGTTATCAGACGGGAATCAATAACTTCGCCGACATCATTCGCTTCGACTATCGCGACATCCTGGCGGACACCAATGAGGTCGAGTATGGCGTCGTCAACCGGCTCTATGCCAAGAAGACGCGCTCCTCGGGCAAATGTTTTCGCGATCCGCATTACCTTTCGTCCGACTTGGCCGCCAAAACGAAAGACTGGGCCGAGAAAGACAAAGAGGGCTCCTGCGATGACCGGCAGGGAGCGGCCAAGGAGGTCATCTACTGGAAGCTCGCGCAGAAGTACTTCTTCGACCCAACCTTCGGTGGCGCTGTAGTGACGGGAGCGCGCAATGTATTTGACAGCTCAGCCGATCTAACCGGCATTGCGTTCATCTACGGCCCGCGTCGTTTTTCGCCGATCATCTCCCGACTGCGCTTTCAGGACAACTCCACCAGTATCGGGTGGGATGTCGACTACGATCCGGTTCTGCGGCAGCTCAACGCAAGCACCGTCTCTTTGAGCCAGCGCTGGAACCAGTGGTACGCCAGCGTAAGTGACGCCATCTTGAAGGTTCCGGCTTCTCTGGTCGCCGGCGGCCAACCCCTTCCAGCGAACGCGTTCGACCAGTTTGTCATTTGGACTGGTTACGGCAACATCTCCCGGAAGGGCTTAAATGGGGCAGTCATCGTCGGCTACGACTACCAGGGCAAGATGTTGCAGTACGGAGGTGGCCAGGTAACCTACAACTGGGATTGCTGTGGTGTCACCTTCGATTATCGCCGCTGGGTGCTGGGAGTGCGTGATGAGAACTACTATCGATTCGCGCTCAGCCTGGCTAATTTCGGCACCTTCGGCACTATCCGGAAGCAGGACCGCCTGCAATAACGCAACCCGCGGCGCCACCTTACTGTCTTAGAATGAAGCCCTGCATGAGCGAAGCGATGCCAGCCACCGTGGACCAGAAATTCACCGCGTTACGCAGTCATCTGCGCGCGCTCGGCTCCGTACTGATTGCTTATTCGGGCGGCGTTGACTCCGGTCTGCTGGCATGGGTGGCACACCAGGAGTTGGGCGATGCAATGCTGGCGGTGCTTGCCGATTCTCCCAGCCTGGCGCGATCGCAAAAGCGCGACGCGCTGGCGTTTGCCGAAGAGCATGGCATTCCCCTCGCCGTCCTCGATACCGCCGAGTTGAACAATCCCGATTACGTGCGCAACGACGGCGCTCGTTGCTTCCATTGCAAGGATGAGCTGTTCAGGGCAATGGAACAGTTTCGCCGGCGCACACCGCACCAGACGATCGCGTATGGAGTCAACCTGGACGACCAGGGAGACTATCGTCCGGGGCAAAAAGCTGCGGTGCAGCACGGAGTGGTGGCCCCGTTACTGGAAGCCGGTCTCACCAAAGCCGAGGTTCGCCTGCTGGCTCGCGACGCCGGTCTTCGGATATGGGACAAGCCCGCCTCGCCGTGCCTTTCATCGCGCATCGAATACGGACGTCCGGTGACCCCGGAAGTACTGGCCACGGTGGAACGGGGTGAAGAAGCCCTGCGTGATCTGGGGTTCCAACAGTTCAGGGTCCGTCATCACGGCGATATTGTGCGAATCGAAATCGCAGCGGGCGAACTGCCGCGCGCTATGAATCCACAGATGGCGGCCGAATTCTCCCGAATCTTCAAGGCGCTCGGCTTCAAGTACGTCACCCTCGATCTGGAAGGCTTCCGCTCTGGCTCGATGAATGACCTTCTTCCCGTGGAAACGCTACAGGCGCGCAAACTCGCGTGACTCAAGTGCCCTGCTTTGGCGCGTGAGATAATCAAATCTCGAAATGTTTTCCGCAAAAGGCTTCTGGTTTTTCCTGATGAAGAGATTAGTATTCGTGTTTCTATTGGTCTGCGTCGGCTGCTCGGCGCAACCGAACAATGCTTCGCCGGCCGCAACCGGTTCCTCCGGAACGATTTCCCCTGAGTTGCAGCTACGTATCGAGCACCAGGTGCGGGCGCAGTATGAGCTGCCGCCCGAGGTTGCAATCAGCGTAGGACCGGCTCATCCCAGCGACATTGCCGGATTCAGAAGTGTCACCCTGACGCTGAATGGCCACGGCAAAGAGCAGAAGCTCGATTTCCTTCTCTCGAACGACGGTAAGACCCTGGCTCGCATGACTCGCATGGACCTGACGCACGATGTTTACGCCGAGCGCACGGCCAAGATGGATTTGCAGGGCCGCCCGGTTCGCGGCAATCCGGATGCGAAGGTGACGATCGTCAATTACGACGACTACGAGTGCCCATTCTGCTCGCGGCTGCATTCCACGCTCACCCAGGACATCCTTCCCCAGTACGGCGACAAGATAAAGATCGTTTACAAGGACTACCCGCTGCCGATGCATCCCTGGGCCAGGCATGCTGCCAATGACGCGAATTGCCTGGCGAAAGAGAGTCCTGCCAGCTTCTGGGAATTTGCCGACTACGTCCACGGCAACCAGCACCAGATTTCTGCTGACAAGGACCTGAACAAATCTATCGCCGAGCTTGATCGCATCACCCTGGACCTGGGCAAGAAGAATGGCGCCAATGCAGATGCGCTGCAGGCTTGCGTTACCAAGCAGCCTGATGCGGTATTGAAAGCTTCCATGGACGAAGCCGAATCCATGGGCGTGCAGGCCACACCGACCATGTTTATCAATGGGCAGAAGCTGGAAGGCGCGGTGGATGCTGACGACGTGAAGCAGGTGCTGAATCAACAGCTCAAAGCGGCAGGAGTTCAGCCGCCGGCCGACACCAAGCCTGGTACTTCGGCCCCCGCTCCGGCGAAGTAGTGAATTGGAGCCGCTACAGAACGATGATGAATCTAGAAAGCCCGGTCGCAGAAATCGTGAAAAAACCGACATCCTTTAGGACCGACAGCGTCCGTTACCAGACAGAGCTGCGAACGATTGGCTTTGCCTGCGTGGCAACGCTCCTGCTTCTGTTATCGCTCGCGTGCAACCCTTCGAAAGGTGGTCCGGGTGTGATGGCGACGGTGAACGGTCATAAAATCGATCGTGCCGAGGTCGACAAGTACTATAACAACCAAATTGCCGGTGCCGCCCAGAAGCCCAGCCAGGAGCAGGCCGACAGCCTGCGCCTTACCGTTCTGAAGCAACTCATCGATAACGAGCTGCTGATGCAACGGGCTGAAAAGCTGGGGTTGCTGGCGACAGATGATGAAGTCAACAGCAAGCTGGCGGAATTCAAGGCCCCCTACACTCAGGAAGAGTTCGACAAGCGCCTCAAAGCGCAAGGCATCACGCTGGATGACCTCAAACGCGACCTGCGCCGCTCGATCACCGTCGATAAGGTACTTAACAAAGAGGTGACGTCGAAGATCAACATCACCGATGCTGACATCAGTAGCTATTACGAGGAGCACAAAGCCGAGTTCAATCTAGTGGAGACTCGCTATCGGTTGGCGCAGATTCTGGTGACCACGGAGCCTAATCCCCAGATGAAGCTTCCCAACAAAGCCCAGAATGAGGCCGACGCCAGGAAGAAGATTCAGACCGCCGAAAACCGGCTCGACAGCGGCGAGGATTTTTCGTCAGTTGCCGTGGCCTATTCCGAACAGCCCGACACGGCACAGACCGGTGGCGACCTGGGATTTATCCCTGAGTCTTCGCTCAAAGGAGACGCTGCCGCATACGATGCCATCAACAAATTGAAGCCGGGCCAATACACGCCGGTCCTGCCGATCGTCGATCCCTCGAATCATCGCGTCGCGGGCTATCGCATCGTCAAGCTCCTTGGCAAGGATCCCGCCGGTCAGCGAGAACTGAAAGATCCCCGCGTGCAGCAGGAGATCCGTGAGCAGCTCCGCGATCGCCGCGAGCAGTTGCTGAAGGCCGCTTATTACGAGGTCATCCACGACGAAGCCAAAATCGAAAACTTCTTCGCCGAAGACATACTGCAGAAGGCCGGATCACAATCCAAGTAATGGGCTGATCGGGTAGAGCGGCGCTTCAGCGCCGCGGCAATGCTGCCGAGTTTTGTAAGAGGCTGGGAGTCCGCTGCTGGATGCAGCGCACTCCCAGCCTCTCTTGCGGTGCGCCGCAAGCGCGGGCCTGAAGGCCCGCTCTACCAACATCCTAGAAGCGCACGCTCTTCAGCATGTTCTCAAACGTAGGCCGGAACCTGTCGAACTGCGACTGCGGCGCAACGAACACCATGTAAACCGCTGACCCATCGCTGCGCGGAACCGTCACCAGCCAATCGCGTTCTTTTTGCGGTCGACCCTGGTCATCGGGAAACGGTGATGTCGATTGCATGGTTACAGACCTGCCCTGCACTCCACCGACTGTAATGGGCTGCGGGTCTCCCAGGGCTTGCATGTTCCCCTGGCCCTGGAAGTTGCGTACCAGGTCTTCGGTGATCTGGTCCAGACTAAGGCCGTGTCCTGGCGCAGATACGGCGTTGATTGCGACTCCATATCCGACAGCATTTCTGGTAAGGCCCGCCCGCGGAGCGATCATCACGTCGCCACCGTTTTGCCCCGGCGATATCACCTGCCAATTGTCCGGGCGCGCGATGCTGACCGGACCGAGATTCGTCGTCACCAGCCGCGAGCTCGGCAACACGCTCTGTAGCGAGACTGGATTCGACGCGATGGCTCCGGTACTGGCAGATACCGGCTGGCTTACGGCAACTCCCGCAGGCGGACGGAAGATCGCACCGTTCCGCTGGTTGAGCGAAGCCCATTCGCCACTCTTCGCTCCTTGTGCGATCTGCTGCGCCGTGTATCCCTTCAGTCCTTCCGCCTGTTGCTTTGCCTGGACGAAGGAGGCGTTGTCGGTGTCGTACCGTTTCGGCGGCCAGTTGGCGATTTCCTTCTGGATCGCCTCCTGGCGGTTACCAGGGTTCGGGTGGTCACTCAGCCATTGCGGACCACTGCCTCCCTCCTCAGCCAGCTTTTGGAAGAACTGGGCGAGCGCCTCGGGGTTGTAGCCGGCCTTGTACATGATGATGGCGCCCACCGCATCCGCTTGCGCCTCATCGGTACGCGAATACTTCATGATGACGCCGTTGGCGCCCATCTGAATTCCCGCCGCGGCCAACTGTCCGATGAAGCCTCCCGATCCGAGCACGGCACCGGCCAGACCTGCGATACCTGCGATCCAATTCGTCTTACCCGCCTGTTTGGCCGAGTGCTGCATGTAAACGTGCGACATCTCGTGTGACATCACGCCTGCCAGTTCGGCTTCGTTGTCGGCAGCGGTTATGGTGCCGAGATTGATGAATATAGGCCCGCCTGGTAGCGCGAAGGCATTGATCTCCTTCTGCGCGATGACATGAAACTGATACGGCCACGAATATTCTTGTGGAATTTGCTGCACTAGCTTTGCGCCCAGCCGCTGGATATATTGCGTGACCGGGCTGCTGTCGGGCAGCACCGGCATCTGCTTATAAACCTGCGCCGCCGTTTGGGCGCCGAGCTGAATCTGCTGCTCGCGGGTCATACCAGCTCGGCCGGGATCGGGCAAATCGGGGCCGCCTACCACGGCATACATTTGCGTGGCGAACAACACGAACGCCATCGCTAGCGACAGTTTTTTCGAAATCAGTTCAGCCTTTCTCATGTCTTATCTCTGCGAAGGGGAGCGCCTCCGTAAATTTCTCTGCGAAGGGGACGGCCTTCAGGCCGTCCGTAAATACCTGGAATAAAAATGGGCTTTAGCCCCTGAGGATATTGCGTCGCACTTATTCAAATTCTCCCTCGATCGTACGATGCAGATTACAATCGGCGCGCCAGACGGGGATCAGAGATGCACCAGCCGGTCGAGAACGAACAGCGCCGCCACTCCGATAAACACCACCAGCGCCATTTTCACTCCTGGCTCACGATTGACCTCGGGAATCAGATCAGATGCAGCCACGTAGATGGTTACGCCGGCAGCGACCGGTAGACCGTAACTTACGGCGTGTTGGCCGACTGCCATGGTAAGAACGCCTGCAACCGTAGCGAGTCCCAGCATCACCGATGCAAACCACGACTTGCCCTTGCTTAATCCGCTGGCCAGCATCACCGAGGTCACGGTGAATCCTTCGGGGATCTTGTGCAGAAACACGGCGAGAAAGATGATCCATCCCAGCCACGAAGAAATGAGAAAGCCCGAGGTGATGGCGATACCGTCGAAGAAGGTGTGAATCATCAAGCCGAGCAGGACCGATGCGCGTTTGTGGGAGTGCACGAACTCATCGGTGTGCGTTTCTTCGCCGTAATGAAAATGCGGCGTGAGCGCGTGCTCGAAGAAGTGGACCAGCAGGTAGCCTGCCAGCACCAGCAGCGCACCGTATTGTGGCTCCAGGCGCAGGCTCTCCGGCACCATCTCCACCATCGAAGTCGCCAGCATGAACCCGGCACCTAAAGCAATAAAGTAGCGAAGGTAGCTGCGCTCCCAGTCCTTCTGGACAATCACGGCGCCGCCGAAAACATTGGCGGCAGCGGCGGTTAGTCCGAGCAGTATGCTGGTGAGAATCGGGCTCATGAGGGCAGCCAGCAGAATAGCAGAGAAGGTATCAGGTCTCGGGCATCAGGTCTCAGTGAATGGCAGCCTCTACTCTATCTGTCGTCGGCGTTCCGCCTGCGCAAGTGGCTCACCGGAAACACCCGCGCCGTAGGCGCAGCAGAATTTAGATGGTTTGTTGGGCTTCCGGCATCGAAATGCACTTCTGGCTGCCCACTAACCACTAATCCGCGCCCTGCTTTCTTCGGTTCCGCATTTCGCCTAGCAACTCTGCGCGATCGTCCTCGGTCAACGACTGCTCAATGGCCGGGAAGATCACGTCCTCTTCCATCTGCAAATGTGCGGCGAACATCTCGGTCAACGCCTTCGTTATGGAGCATATTTCGCCGCCGGCGTCAGCCAGCACGGCAGGATTATTGCCGACCATCCGCAGCAGCGGCAGCAACCGCTCCAGCAGATCGTCGATCGCCATGTGCTGATCGTGCATGGCAGCCAGCGCGTGGTGCAGCCGCTCGTCAGTAATTTTGTCGAGCCGTGGCCGCAGGCTGTCTTCTTCATCCGCCTCATGCAGAGGAAGTGAAACCGAGTAGTACCGATAGACGGATTCGGCGGTACTGCGAATTTCGTCGTGGGTGGCGGCTTGCGCGTGTGCCAGCTTCGACGCGACTGACGTGAAGTGCCGAATGCGCTGATGACAGCCGACAAGCAACTCGATGGCGGTGCTCTCGGCTCTCGCTTTAGGGGCGGGGGAAATCTGGTTCAACATAGATACTGATTATGCCAACACTCTGGTTTATGATGCCAACCTATCTATGAACGACTTCGATACTCAAAGCGAATGGCGGGCCCTGGAAGAAACCTATACGGCGATGAGCGATGAGGAGCTTTGCGCGCTCGCTGAAAAGGCGTACGACCTTACAGATCTTGCAAAGCAAGCGCTCACTGAACAACTGTCGGCCCGAAAGCTTGAAGTTGCCCTCGTCGAGCAGCCCGTGGGCGCAGCTCAGCGCATTAACCAGCAGCAAGAGCCCGAAGGAGATCTCGATCCCAAAGAACTCGATCTGGTTTCGGTCGCGCGAGTATGGGACGCCGCCGAGGCAGACGCGGTCATATACCAACTGTACGATGCGGGCATTCCTGCTTACATGGGCCCCGATAATGTCGAGAATGTAAGCGACTTTCGTGGGAGCTTCGACACCGGCGTAGATATACGAGTGCGAAGCATCGATGAGCGGCCAGCGTGGCGGGCGCTGAGGCTGGAATCGCCGCAGCAGAAAGCCGAGGAGGCCGAAGAGGAGAAGCCTTGTGAGGTGTTTTGTCCGGTATGCAAGTCAGATGAGGTCGTGTTTGAAGAGTTAGTGGCCGCAGCATCGGCATCGGGCTCCGCTCCGTCGCAGAAGTTTCGCTGGAAATGCGACCACTGTGGGCATGAGTGGGAAGACGACGGCATCGAAGAGTGTCACGGTCAGACGTAATACGGCGATTTTTTTTGGCGCTATACTGCAAACAGTAATGCTCTCTCCGCAGTCACCTGTTCTGGCCGAGCCGGGCCTGAATGTCGGCGAAGCTGTGCCCGCCGATGCCTGCATCCCAGGCGTCGAAGAACACCGCATCACCCTGAACGGCATCGAGTGGCGATACCTGCGCGCGGGCTCGGGACCGGCGCTGCTGCTGATCCATGGGCTGATGGGCTACTCGTGGTCGTGGCGCTTCAACCTGCGCGAGCTGGCGCGGAACTTCACCGTGTACGCGCCCGACCTTCCGGGTACCGGTTTCTCGCAACGCGCCGACTCTCTTTCTGGATCGTTGGAAAGTGACGCCGAAGGATTGCTTTTGCTGATGGATCACCTCGGCGCCGACCAGTTCGACCTGGTGGGCTCATCTCGCGGAGGTGGCGTGGCGATTGTTCTTGCCGGCCTGCTTGCCCGTCGCGGGATGCTGGACCGGATTCAGCGCATGATCTTGTGTTCGCCGATGAATCCCTGGTCGCGCTTCGGCCGGCGACGGGTGCGTTTATTCGCCGCTCCGGTGGGGCGGCACTTCATCATTCACGTCGCGCCGCGCCTGCACTCGCTTCTGAAGATGTACTACCGCGACTTGTACGGCGATCCGTCGCGCATCGCTCCGGGCAGCGTCGAAGGATATGAAGCAGGGCTGGTAGTGCCGCGCAGTTTCCATCACCTTGTACGCATCATGCGTGGCTGGCATCCCGACCTGCGGCAGATCGAATCCATGCTGCCTTTGCTGCAGGAGGTGCCGACGCTTCTGTTGTGGGGCTCGCGCGATACGGTCGTCTGTCCTTCATCTGCCTGCGAGCTGCAGCATCGGTTGGCGAACAGCCAGGTCCTCATGCTCGATGGCGTCGGCCATCTGCCCTATGAAGAACTGCCCGCGGAGTTCAATCAAATTGTGGGTGAGTTTTTGTTGCGCTCGAATCCGCAGACGTCGTTGGAAATTGCGCCTTGCGAATATTCGCGGCGAAGACCGACCGCCGTCACTCTGCCTTCCAGCGATAAGCGTCAGCTTGCGGAAGCTCGACATGCGCCAGCACGCGATTGACGAACTCGCGCGCGATCTCTTCGGTTGATACTGGCTTGAAGTAAAAGGCGGGAATCACCGGAAAAATCGTTGCCCCGGCTTCGGCAGCCAGCGTCATGTTGCGCAGGTGAATGCGGTTGAAGGGCGTCTCGCGAACGCACAGCAGCAGCGGCCGCCGCTCTTTCAGGCAGACATCGGCGGCGCGCTCGATGAGCTGGTTGGCCATTCCGTTGGCGATTCGCGCCAGTGTTCCCATACTGCACGGCAACACAATCATGGCCTCGGTGGGATACGATCCACTGGCAACGTTGGCTGCAATGTCGTCATTGTTCTGCTGCCGGATTTTCTGCGAAGCGCGGCCCAGCAGCTTCGCCGAGACTTCGTTGCGGCCCGCGATCCCGAGCTCTTCAGCCATAACCCGCAATCCGCTGTCGGAAACAATCAGGTTCACCGCGCCGACACGTTCATCGCGATCGAGCAGGTCAAGCAATATTCGCGGAAAGATAGAGCCACTGGCCCCAGTGATAGCGACGGTCAGGATTCGTGGCGCGGGCTCGTTCGATGGCATGAGAAGTTTTGAGTTACGCGCGCCAGGGGTGCGCGCGGCTCGGCCCATCGTAACATTCGCGTCGGCAGAATGGAGGTCGTGAGAGGAATGCGACCGAGGGGACCGCGTTGTTTCCCGAAATGGACCTCGGAGGCGAATATTAGCACTTTTATGCCATAAACCCGCCTCGAATTCCCTTGAGCGACGTCTACAGCTACTCTGGAATGCCACGCAATCGCACAGAATTGACTTCTGATGGCCTGCTTGGCTAGTTGCGTAGGCCGAACGTCGTTCTGCGAGCACGAACGCCTCAGAACGGCTTGCAAACGCGAAATCCGAATCTGGTTACCTATCAGTGAGGTGGTAACCTTGCAAGTTATTTACCACTTTAGTGTCGATATTCGTCCGCGTGAAGAACGGCTCTACCGCCTCAGGATGAAATCTGCCGCGATAAAGAAGAGAAATCCCATGGAGATGAAGCCGTTCATGGTGAAGAAGGCGGCGTTCAGCCGGCGCAGGTCGTCGTGTTTCACCAGCGAGTGTTCGTAAATCAGCAGGAGGCCGACCAGCAAAACTCCCGCCAGCGCGATCTTGCCCAAGCCAAAGGCTAGTGCCATCCATACCAGCAGGGCAAAGGTGACGACGTGGAACACCCGCGCCAGACGCAGGGCGTTACGTATGCCAAATGCTTTGGGCACGGAGTAGACGTCGGCCGAGCAGTCAAACTCGTAATCCTGGCAGCCGTAGAGGATGTCGAAGCCTGCGCCCCAGAAGATTACCGCGGCGGTCAGCAGCAGGATGCGGGGATCGAGCGAGCCGCGAACTGCGATCCAGGCGGCGGCGGGGGCAATCCCCATAGCCAGGCCGAGCGCGACGTGCGACCAGCGGGTAAAGCGCTTGGTATAGGAGTACAGAAACACAATAGCCAGCGCCGCGGGCGACAGGCGAAAGGCCAGCGGGTTGAGCTGCCAGGCCGCGAAAATCAAAATCGCGGATGTCACGATCACAAATCCGGCAACGAATTCACGAGTAAGTTTGCCGGCAGGAAGCGCACGTATCCTGGTTCGCGGATTTGCGGCATCGATCTGGGCATCGGCCAGCCGGTTGAACGCCATCGCTGCCGAGCGGCCGGCGATGAGGGCGACCGAGATCCACAGCAGCGTGCGCCAAGGCGGAATGCCTTGCGCCGCCAGCACCGCTCCGGTGAGCCCAAAGGGAAGCGTAAGGAACGAATGCTCCCACTTGATCATCTCCAGCGTCGTGCCGATGCTGCGCAGAAGTGCCATGCTTCGATTTTAACGGTAGCGACGCCAGCTTGCAGACTCGTTTCGTGACCAGAATCACATCCCGACCTTGCTCGTTACCGTTAAACTCAGGGACAGGTCATTATGAAATATCGCATTACGCCCGACGGAGCGATCGAAACCTCCCTTTCCGGATTTGATCTGATCAACTTCCCCATGCTCAACAAGGGAACTGCGTTCACCGGAAGGGAGCGCACGGACTTTGCGCTGCACGGGTTGCTGCCGCCGCACATCGGCAATCTGGAGGACCAGGCGGCACGTCGCCTCAAGGGGCTGCACAGCCGCGCCACCGACTTCGGACGCTATGCCTACCTGCGCGATTTGCAGGATTCAAACGAGACGCTGTTCTACGCGCTGCTGGTGCGCAATATCGAAGAGATGATGCCGCTGGTGTACACCCCGACCGTAGGCGAAGGATGCCAGCGCTTCAGTGAGATCTGGCGCAAGCCGCGAGGACTGTTCCTCAGCTACTCCAACCGCGACAGCATTCGCCAGATCCTGGGGCACCACCGCTACGACGCGGTGCGCGCCATTGTGGTCAGCGACGGGGAGCGCATTCTCGGCCTCGGCGATCAAGGTGCGGGAGGCATGGGCATACCTATCGGCAAGCTTGCGCTGTACAGCGCCTGCGCGGGAATTCATCCTCACGTGTGCCTGCCGGTGCTGCTCGATGTGGGTACCGACAACATGGAGCGGCTGGAAGATCCGGTGTACATTGGCTGGCGCCACCACCGGATACGCGGTGCCGAATACGATGATTTTGTCGACATGTTCGTCACCACCGTGATGGAGCGATGGCCGCACGTGCTGCTGCAGTGGGAAGATTTCGCCGGCCACAATTCAGGGCGCTTGCTCGAACGCTATCGCGACCGGCTGTGTACCTTCAATGACGACATCCAGGGGACAGCCGCGGTGGCGGTTGGCACCCTGCTGGCAGCCATCAAGGTTACCGGCGTGCCATTGACGGAGCAGCGCATCGCAATTTTCGGGGCGGGATCGGCCGGTATCGGCATCGCTTCGCTGCTGCTGACGGCAATGAAAGATGCCGGACTGAGCGATAGCGAAGCGCGCCGCCGCTTCTATGCTGTCGATAAAGATGGCTTGCTGATCGAGGGCATGGAAGGGATCCGCGACCCGCAGCAGCCGTTCGTGCAGCCACGCGGCGCGGTAGCCGGCTGGAAGCTGGAACATCCGGAAGTGGCCAAGGTAGGCCTGCTCGACGTGGTGAGAAATGCCCGCCCGACCGTTCTGATCGGGGTCTCCGGGCAAGCCGGCGCGTTCACAGAAGTGATCGTGCGAGCGATGGCTGCCTCCGTCGAGCGGCCGGTGATCTTCCCGCTCTCGAATCCCACCTCACGCTCAGAGGCGACTCCTGCCAACTTGATGCAATGGACCGAGGGGCGCGCGCTCATCGGAACCGGCAGTCCGTTTCCACCGGTGAGCTGGGACGGCCGCCAGATTCCCATCGACCAAACCAACAACTCGTACATCTTCCCTGGACTGGGCTTGGGAATCCTGTCGGTCAGCGCCCGGCGCGTCACCGACGCAATGTTTATGGCGGCAGCCAAGTGCCTGGCCGGGCTTTCCCCGGCATTCAAAAGCAAGTCAGGACGATTGTTGCCTCCGGTCTCGGAGCTTCGCTTGCTGTCGTTCGCGATTGCGAAAGCGGTGGCGCTGCAAGCGGTTGCCGACGGCGTCGCGGAAGATCCCACAGGCGAAAGCATCGAATCCCGCATCTGCGCCAACGTCTGGCAGCCGGAATACCTGCCGTATCACTATTGTCCGGAGCTGGGGGTGGAGGAAAAGGAGCGCTGTTCCGTTTAGGGAAGAGCGCGAGCTTTCGGCCGATTCATCCTTGTCTGGGCCGCTGTGGCGGTCGACGAGATCACCAAACATCTGTATGTCATCGGCGTGAATACTCTCGCCGCAATCGACGGCTCCGCCGTGTCGACCGTTTCCAAAGTCGGAGCGGGAAAGTCTGGTCGGGAGACGGGCACATCAATTGCGGATCGGTGTGCTCTTACGAGTACGACTGGGGTGTTTCCAAGAACGCGCTTGGTTCGTCGCCCCAAAACTTCAGTCAAGCGTCAGTCCGCGCTGTGCGGCAACCGAAAGCATTAAGTGTTCTCGACGGATTCGATGTCCTCGAACGTTGCACGATAAATCGGAATGCAGTAATACGAAATCTCCTGCATGTTAGCCAAGGGCTGCACGATCCCTGCGCTTTCCAGCTTTTTCAAGTCTGAGCGCGCGGTTGGGTAAGTTACATTGAACGCTTTCTTGTACTGGTTAACTGTGATAACCGGACTGGAAAAAAGACGATCCACAAGCTTCGACAGACGCACACTTCCGCCCTTGATGCGCTCATGGAAGTCTCGTTGCAGCTTTAAAAGTCTGTCACAACGCTTTTCAGCGTCGACGGATTGAGCAACGACCCCCTCCAAACAGAATCGAATCCACCCCTCCCAATCTCCTTTCGTGCTCACGTTGAACAAACGGTCCATGTACTCCTTTTTGCGTTTTTCGAAAAAGGCACTCATATACAGCCACTGACTTGATAGGTGGCACCACTCTGCAATTGTCCAAGAAAGAAGCAACCGTCCCACTCTGCCGTTGCCGTCTCGAAATGGGTGGATGGTTTCAAACTGATAGTGGACCAGGAATGCTCTTACTAGACAGTCAAAATTATCCTGGGCGTGAAGATATTTCTCGAATTGATCGAGGGTCTCGTGGAGGTGCTGCGGCGGGGGCGGAACGAATCTGGCTGGAATTCCAATCTGGTTCTGTATCGTTCTGAACTCCCCCGGTTGCTGCTCTGCCCCGCGAACTCCGTCCATTAGAATTGCGTGAAGCTCTTTGATGAGCCGAAGTGAAAGCGGCAGGGTGTTTTCTTGATCCACCCGGAGCCTCAGCGCTTTTCGGTAGTTGAAAACCTCTCTGAACGCATTCTTGGGGTCAGTGCTGGATGTCGGGTAGCTTGGATCGGCCTGGAACAACACTTGTTGCTGCGGATCAGTAAAGGTGCCCTCTAGTTGCGAGGAGAGTTGCGCCTCCCTCCCCTGTAGTGGATGCAGCAATATCTCTGGATTGGGCAAGTGCTTGCCGGTTCCGTCAAGGCTCGCAAGAGATTTTCTGGCTTCAACCAGCAGGGGCCACAGGTTACCGGGCCAATCCCATTTCGGCGGCAACGCACTGGGAACGAAAGCCACCCGGACGTCCGGCGGTCCGTTCGGAACTGCGATCAGTTGCCCGGTCATATTTTCAGTGAAATCGTTCCGATCCATAGGATTTATCGTATCTCATTGCATTAAATAAAACAGCAAAAAATTTTAATACTGTCTATAACATTAAAATGCCCCTGACGACGAGCTCAAAAAGCAATCGGCTTCGTACATTTGATCCGGTTCCCCGGGCAAACCACAGTCTCTCGCCATTCCGGTTGACCTACCATCACCAAACACGCTAAACTTCTATGGTTTGCCTGTACCGCTGTGTCCCGTCAGGGGCATTCAGCTGCCCATCCTGTGAAGGTTTCCTTCCTGGCGCTGGTAAGTACAAGTGCACAAATGATTTACATGCCGCTGGAAGGCGGCGCAGTTGCCTCATCGCAACAGTTTAAGTTCAGGAGATTGCCATGTACGCGGTGATCCGCGCCGGGGGAAAGCAGTATCGCGTCGCACCCGGAGACGTAATCGAAGTCGAGAAGCTGCCGCAGGAAAGCGGCGCCGAAGTGCAGTTTGCCGATGTTCTGGCCTTTAGCGCCAAGGATGGCGAGCTGGGGATACCGTCGAATGCCTTCGTGACCGGCCAGGTCGTGGAGCAGGGGCGCGGTGACAAGGTGCTGGTCTTCCACTACAAGCGCAAGAAGCAGTACAAGAAGTTGCAAGGTCATCGCCAGGCCTACACGGCCGTGAAGATTACCGGCATCAACGTCGATGGCCAGGCGCATAACGGTTAATGCTGACCTGTCAGTTGATGATGGCTGCCATGGCGGCCATCAAGCGGTTCGACAATCATTTGCTGCACTGGTGGGCCTCGGTGCGCGAGCGCTTGTCGGGCCTGAGCTTTTGGCGAACCGGCGACGAGGCGGAATACTGACGTAGAGCGGCGCTTTAGCGCTCTGCGGACACAGATCGATTTTGAGTAGAAACGCTTTAGCGCTGCGTCAAGGCAGGTCGTTTGAACCTGAGCCCCTTCCGGGGCAGCACAATTTCAGCCCAGCGCGGGAGCGCTGGGGAAACGGTGCCCAGATAAATCCGAGTCCCGTAGGGACGACATAAGAGCGGGCTTCAGCCCGCGATACGAGAAGAGATATGGCACATAAAAAAGGTTTAGGCAGCTCGAGAAATGGCCGCGACTCTAACGCGCAGCGGCTTGGCGTAAAGGCGTTCGGCGGACAGTTTGTTCCCGGCGGTACCATCATCGTGCGTCAGCGCGGCACCCGCATCAAGCCCGGCCTGAATGTCGGTCGCGGCAAAGACGATACCCTGTTCGCCAAGATCACCGGCGTCATCGAGTTCAAGGATCGCGGCGCCATGGGCAAGTTTGTGTCGGTGGTTGCGAAAGAAGCAATTAGCAATTAGGGATCGGCTCTTGGCCTTTGGCTCTTAGCTTTTGGCCACAGAAGATTCGGCTGCGACTAATTCCAACAAGTACTCAGGCTCCTCAGACGAGGGGCCTGATTCGTTTAGCGCTTTTTGTTGCTAGGATTACTTGTCCGGCGGAGCGACGGAGAACAGATCCCTCGCCCGCGGCTCGTGATGACAAATCACAAGAAAGCCAAGAGCCAAGAGCTAATAGCCAATGCCCGCTTCCATCAAACTCATCGAATGTCCGCGCGACGCCTGGCAGGGTCTGCCCGGACACATCCCTACGCCGGTGAAGGTCGAGTACCTTCAGGCGCTCATCAACGCCGGATTCAAGCATATTGACGCCGCGTCGTTTGTGTCGCCCAAGGCGGTGCCGCAGATGGCCGATTCAGAGACGGTGCTCAGCGAACTCGATCCTCCCGACGACGTCGAGATCATCGGAATCGTGGTCAACGAGCGCGGCGCCGAGCGCGCCATCGCTACCGATGCCGTCAGTACCCTGGGCTTCCCCTACTCGCTTTCGCCGACTTTCCTGAAGCAGAACCAGAACCAGACGCCGGAAGAGAATCTGGAGACGCTGGAGAAGATCAAGCAGAAGGCGGACGAGAGCGGCGTCGACACGGTGGCCTATATCTCGATGGCGTTCGGCAATCCTTACGGCGATTTGTGGAATGCCGAGGAATTGATCGAAGGCATTCGCCTGCTCGCCGACATGGACCTGCAAGCGATTTCGCTGGCCGACACTGTGGGACTCGCCACGCCGGAGCAGATTGGCGACCTGCTCGATGCGGTGTATTCGAACTTCGGCGAGGTCGAGATCGGGGTGCATCTGCACAGTCGTCCTGATGATGCTGTCGCGAAAGTTCTCGCGGCGTATGACTCGGGCTGCCGGCGCTTCGATTCAGCTATCGGCGGCATGGGTGGATGCCCATTTGCGCAGGACGTTTTGGTCGGCAACATCCCAACGGAGAAATTGCTGGAAGCGCTGAAGCAGCGCGATGTCGCTCCGCCGATCAGCAAACCGATCACAGAGCCGTTTCGTCTGGCGGTTGATATCGCCAGCCGCTTCAGCGGACCGAAGATGTAGAAGAGCTGTCAGCTTTCAGCCATCAGCCATCAGCTAAAAGCAGGGCACGGCAACCTTCCCACTTCCAACGAGAACACCTCGCGCCGACAAAAGGCGCTCGCAGTGACAAATGTGGTGACTGAAGTCTTGAACTCACATCGTCACCTCAAGTCGCATCTAGCTGATAGCTGATGGCTGGCGGCTTTATTCCAGCCTGTTGATAATCGACGCCACATACCCCGCGCCGAAGCCGTTGTCGATGTTCACCACCGTCACGTTTGACGCGCAGGAGTTCAGCATCCCCAGCAGCGCCGTCAATCCTTTAAACGACGCGCCGTAGCCAACGCTGGTGGGAACGGCGATGACCGGGACGCCGACCAGCCCGCCAACAACGCTGGGCAGCGCGCCCTCCATCCCAGCACAGACGATCACGACACGCGCCTTGGTCAGCACATCCTTGCGCGCCAGCAGGCGATGGATTCCCGCCACTCCAACGTCATACAGATGCTGAACTTCGTTACCCATGGTCTGCGCTGTCACCAACGCTTCCTCGGCGACCGGGATGTCGCTGGTTCCCGCGGAGACGACGACGATCTTGCCCTTGCCACGAATCGTCTCGTCCTGGGTGAGCGTGATGCAGCGCGCCAGCAGATGAAACTCGGCTTTGCGCTGTTTGCGCTTGACTGCGCGGAACTGCTCTTCTGTTACGCGCGTGGCCAGCACGTTGTTGCCGCGCTGCGCCAGTTTGGCAAAGATCTCCGCCAGATGCAGCGGCTCCTTGCCCGGGCCGAAGATGACCTCGGCCATTCCCACCCGCAGCGCGCGATGATGATCGACGTTGGCAAATCCCAGGTCCTCGAAAGGCATGTGGCGAAGCTGCTGTACGGCCTCGTCGGGCGAGAGCGTGCCCTTTTTCACCTGCTGAAAGAGCTTCTTGATGGAGTCGGGATTCATCTCGGCCGGGCCAACAGTGAGAGTATCACCGCGGGTTGCCTCGATGGCGGCCGAAGCGCCTTGATCAGCTGTTGCGGTGGCGCCCTCATTACAATGAACGCGTGGACCTTGACGACACGATTGTCGCTATCGCGACGCCTCCGGGGCGAGGCGGCATCGGCGTGGTGCGCATTTCGGGTACAGAAGCCTGCACGATTTCGCACGCCATGCTGCGCCTGAGCGGCGAGTTGCAGGCCAATCGCACGCACGTCGGAGAATTGATCGATACGGAGTCGGGCGAGCGCATCGATGAAGTGGTCGCGACCTTCTTCGCCAAGCCGCACTCCTACACGACGGATGACGTGGTCGAGATTTCGTGTCACGGCTCGCCCGTCGTTTTGCGTCATGCTGTGGAGATGGCGCTTGCCCGCGGCGCGCGGCTGGCGGAGCCGGGCGAATTCACCATGCGCGCATTTCTCAACGGCCGCATCGATTTGACGCAGGCCGAGGCAGTGCGCGATCTCATCGACTCGCAGACGCTCTATCAGGCGCAGGTCGCGGCGCGCCAGCTTCAAGGCTCGCTGTCGAAACGCATCCAGCCCATCAAACAGAAGCTGGTGGAGTTGATCGCGGTGATGGAAGCCGGCATCGATTTCGCCGAAGACGATGTATCGGTAATCCCGGGGGCGCAGATAATGCAGCGAATCTCGACGATTCGCGAGCCGTTGCTTCAACTGCTGGCCAGCTTCGCATTCGGCAAAGTTGTACACGAGGGCCTGACTCTGGCGATCGTTGGTCGTCCCAACGTTGGCAAGTCGAGCCTGTTCAATCGGCTGGTCGAACAGGAGCGCGCCATCGTCACGGCCACTCCGGGAACCACGCGCGACCTGGTGAGCGAAACAGTTTCCATCGGCGGCATTCCGGTGCGACTGGTCGATACCGCCGGCATTCGGACTGCGCTCGATGAGGCAGAGAGTATCGGTATCCGCAAATCTCTGGAAGCGCTGGCAGATGCTGACGTCGTGCTGGTCGTGCTCGACATCACGCAAATGTCGGACGACGCGTTCGAACTGGACCTCGACCTGATTGAAAAGACTCGGGGACGTCCGCGCATTCTAGTTGGCAGCAAGGCTGACCTGCGCACCGAGTCGCGGGCTGTCGTCACAAAGAAACTGTCGGCTAACGACGCTTTGCAGAATCAGCCGGGAGTGTTTACCTCAGCGGTGAGCGGCCAAGGAATTGACGAGCTGCGCGCGGCGATTTTGCACTTGGTCGGCGGGGAGGCTGGCGCACAACAGGAGAGCGGATTCCTGACCAATATTCGGCAGCATGAGGAAGTGCAGAACGCAATCACCGCGCTCGATGCCGCTTCCGCTGCCGTTCCGTTGAGGACGCCGCACGAGATGATCCTGCTCGATCTTTATTGCGCGCTGCACGCGCTCGACGAACTCACCGGCGCGACTACCGCTGACGACGTGCTGAACCTTATCTTCAGCTCATTCTGCATAGGGAAGTAGAATTACCACAGAGGCACAGGGGGCACGGAGAAATGAAGCCCAAGAAATATACGGTCGAAGAAGCCTCGAAAAACCTATCGAAACTCATCCGTGAGGCGGAGAGCGGAGCGGATGTTTACATCACTCTTCAGGGCAAGCCGGTCGTAAAGGTGGTGCCGATCGCCGCCGACCTCAAGCAGCGAGTACCGGGCAGGTTCGAGGGCAAGATTTCGTGGACGTCGGACTGCTTCGATCCCCTGACGGACGAGGAGATGAAGGAGCTGGGGTTCGAATAATCACTTCGACAATCCACCCAGCGCTGCCCGGAAGACCGCGTCGAAGTTTTCCCGGCCGACGGAAGCAACGGCGCGTTCGACAGCTTTCTCGGCCAACGCACGTTGATAACCGAGATTGCTCAGCGCCGAGATCACATCTTCCTCGATGGGGGAAACGCTCTTAGGCGTAGGTGTTTCGCCGAATCCTTCCAGCTTGTCGCGCAGTTCAACGCACATACGCTCCGCGGTCTTCTTGCCGACGCCGGGAATCTTGGTAAGTCGCGCGTAGTCGTTGGCGCGAATCGCTCCGACCATGTCAGCCGTCGCCATGCCGCTCAGGATGGTGATAGCCAGCTTCGGTCCGATGCCGCTGACGGTGATGAGCTTCTCGAAGAGCTGCTTCTCTTCAATGCGCAGGAATCCGTACAACGCCAGCGCGTCCTCGCGCACATGGGTGTGAATATGCAGCGCGACTTCGCCGCCCGTCGCCGGCAGTTCGGAAAAAGTTGGAACGGAGATGGTGACGTCGTAGCCCACGCCTGCGGCTTCAACGATGGCCTGGTTAGGATGCTTCGAGATGAGACGGCCGCGAAGGTGAGCAATCATGCCGGGTTCATTCTAAATGCGAGCGAAAAACGTTTTCACCACAGAGGCACAGAGTACACGGAGAAGATAGGTCTTTCATGAGTATCCCGGTGTGAGCACCTTCGCCAAATGCAGTTTTTGCGGCGAGGTTTAGCTGGCGGCTGGGAGCGGGTGGCTGGCAGCTTAGTGCAAGTTGGCCTGACTGCCTAGCCTTGTCGCCTTCTGTGATAGACCGCAAACTCGAATCCGGGGTTCGGAGGGAAGAGCTCGTTGATCTTACGCAGGCGTTCGGCCATCGCTCCCGGGGCGAGCAGCGGATAGTCGCGCTCGCGCAACTCGTGGTAATCCACATCCACATAGAGCGACAACAGATACACCGCGATGGCATCGGCAAAGGTCGCGAGCAGGTATTCGTGGCGCGCCTTCTCCGCTTCAGGCCCGTTGGAAGTTGCAACTTTGCGCAACTCATAAGCGTCCATTGAGGTTTCGCCCCGCACGCGGCCTTCCGCCTGTTTCCACACCAGGTCGGCGAACTCCTGCGAGATGCCGATCTCGTCCACGAAGTTGTGGCCGATGTTGATGAAGAACTCAAAGGCAATGGCGAAGCTATCTTCCATCAGCCGGGTTGAAATGAATACGTATTGCGAATCGCCGACATTGTGGTCGCGGTGGCAGATGGCGCTATCGGAGAGCTGCACGTCATAGCGATCGGCGATGAGCGTCTCGTCGCCCAAGGTGATCGTAAGCGGAACGAAATAGTAAGCCTTGCGGGCAAGCGCTGCCGCGATGGTGCGCGGCACGGTCGACACCAGCCGGTCGAGATCGGCGGAAGGCGCCGTTACCTCGCCGGAGACCGCATAGCAGATCCCGTTCGGCGCCTGCGTCACCGGCGCCATGCGGACCACCTCGGCGGGCGTGCGCGTAATGGTTTGCGACATTTGTGACATGAAAACCGATTGTAACGCACGGGCAAACCGACGGCGGGGCAGGCAAAGATGCCCAGGTCTGTTGTAACCTACCTAGGTATGGCAGGTTCAGCCTTGCTAGCCGCAAAGCATCCCAATAGATTCTCGCTGCTTTTCGTTTCGGCGGCACGCGTGTTGTTCGCGACCTTGCTGTTCACCGCGGGCGGCATGGGGATCGGGTTGTTGCTTGGCATCCTGGGTACCCTCGCCTGGGGGATGATGCGCGGCGGAAACATTGACATGACTAACGCATACCGGCATGTTGCGATTCCGATTGCGATCACGATCGGCTGTATCGCCTTCGTTGGCGCAATCTACCTGGAAGTGCGCCCCCGGCGAACATCCCGGGAGCGCTAGGGCGCTCCTTCTCGCACTCTCAAAGACCAAAGCCACATTCGACTTCCGTACAGGAATCCTGTACGCTTGAAACCAAGGGAGTCCAGGATCATGCCAATTGAAACCACATACACTGGCCTGCGCGAGCGCTTGGCCGCGGTGCTTGACCAGGTCGCCAACGATCAGGAGGTGGTTATTGTCCGGAGGCGCGGAGCGAAAGATGTCGCTCTGATTCCTGCAGATGAGCTGGCGAGGCTGCTGGAGACCGCACACCTTTTGCGTTCGCCGCGGAACGCGCGGCGGCTAATGGCCGCGCTGCAAGAAGCGCGTCAAGGCAAGGGGAAACGGCTGTCTCTGGAGCAGTTGCGACGGGAGTTCGGGCTTGAAGCAGCGCGTTGAACGAGAGGCTGTCTTTCAATCACAGTTTCTGAATGATCTCGCCTACTGGGTAAAGACTGATCGAAGGGCCGCTCTACGCGTGCTGGAATTGGTAGATGCGGTCTTGCGGGAGCCGTTTGCCGGAATAGGCAAACCGGAGCTGCTGGGGTTCGAATTGACAGGTTGCTGGTCCCGGCGCATCACCC
Organism: uncultured Acidobacteriaceae bacterium; assembly: GCA_963846795.1. Lineage (GTDB taxonomy): Bacteria > Acidobacteriota > Terriglobia > Terriglobales > Acidobacteriaceae > CAVVDY01. Next base: position 301,330 of record CAWJXJ010000002.1, on the reverse strand, counting down.
ATGAGCACCGAATGGTCTATCGCGTTTCGGAGACGCGGATCAATTTTCTGCAAGCCCGTTATCACTACTAAAATCGAAGTACCGAAAAGGTAAGGCCCTTATGTCTGAAACGATTCATGTGAAGCTGCCCGACGGCAGCGTGAAGGATGTTCCGCGCGGGACCTCAGCGCTGGAGATTGCCAAGAGCATTAGTCCACGGTTGGCCGATGCGGCACTGGTCGCGCAAGTAAAGCCGATGTCGTCTAACGGCAATGGCAGCAAGCCGGCAGGCAATGCAAGCGCGGTTTCGGCGGCAACGAGTGCCGAGCCGAATGCCAACGACGCTAAGCTGGTCGATCTGGCGCGTCCGCTGGAGAGCGATGCTGAGTTGCGCATCCTGACCGAGCGCGATCCCGAAGCGCTGGAAGTCTATCGTCACTCGTCCGCACACCTGATGGCCGCAGCGGTACTCGAGCTTTTTCCCGAGACCAAGCTCGGCCATGGTCCGGCGACGGAAAACGGATTCTTTTACGACTTCTATCGCGAGAAGCCATTCACACCCGAAGACCTCGAAGCCATCGAGAAGAAGATGCAGGAGCTGGCGAAACAGGACCTGCCCTATGCGCGCGAGTTTTTGCCGCGCCAGGAAGGGCTGGAGCGCTTCAAGTCGGAAGGCGATTTCATGAAGTGCCACTTCATCGAGCAGTTCACCGCGCCCGACGAGAGGATTTCGATTTACAAGACCGGCAAGTTTACCGACTTCTGCCGCGGGCCGCATATTCCTTCGACCGGCCGCATCAAGGCGTTCAAGCTGCTGAACATCGCAGGTGCGTATTGGTTGGGCGACGAAAAGAACCAGCAGCTCCAGCGAATTTACGGGACTTCGTTCTTCTCGAAAAAAGATCTCGACGACTACCTGCACAAGCTGGAAGAGGCTAAGAAGCGCGACCATCGCGTGCTGGGCAAGCAGCTCGATCTGTTCTCGATCCAGGAACTCGCTGGGCCGGGGCTCATCTTCTGGCATCCCAAGGGCGGGCTCATCCGCAAAGAGATGGAAGACTGGATGCGCGACGAGTATCTGAAGCGCGGCTATTCGCTGGTGTTCACGCCGCACGAGGCGCGTGTGGATCTGTGGAAGACCAGCGGCCATGAAGGGTATTACGCGCAGAACATGTTCACCCCGATGAAACTGGACGACGCCGACTATCGCATGAAGCCGATGAACTGTCCGTTTCACATCCTCATTTACAAGGACTCGCTGAAGTCGTATCGCGATCTGCCGGTGCGGTTGGGCGAACTTGGCACGGTCTATCGCTACGAGCGCTCAGGGGTGATGCACGGACTGTTGCGCGTGCGTGGCTTTACCCAGGATGATGCGCACATCTTCTGCACCCCGGAGCAGATCGAAGACGAAGTCGTTGCCTGCATTGATTTCGCGCTGGCGGTGCTGAAGACCTACGGCTTCGACCAGTATCAGGTTGAGCTCTCGACGTGGGACCCGAACGATCAGAAGACCTATGCCGGCCGCCCGGACCAGTGGGAGCTGGCGCAGCGCTCACTGGAGCAGGCGCTCAACCGCCGAGAGATTCCGTACAAGACGATTCCCGGCGAAGCGGCGTTTTATGGGCCGAAGATCGACATCAAACTAGTCGATGCCATCGGGCGCCTATGGCAGCTATCGACGGTGCAGTTCGACTTCACGCTGCCGGAGCGCTTCGGACTGGAGTATGTCGGCGAAGATGGCAAGCGGCATCAGCCGTTGATGGTGCACCGCGCGCTGTACGGCTCGGTGGAGCGCTTCTTCGGAGTGCTGATCGAGCACTATGCCGGAGCATTTCCTGTCTGGCTATCGCCGGTGCAAGTCGCGGTGATTCCCATCGGTGAAAAGCATCACGCGTATGCGAACGAAATCGGCGAGAAGTTGAAAGCCGAAGGCGTGCGTGTACACGTCGATACGCGCAACGAGAAGATGAACGCCAAGATCCGCGAACACGCGATGCAGAAGGTGCCCTTCCAACTCGTCGTCGGCGACAAAGAGATGGACGCCATGCAGGTGAACGTCCGCGTGCGCGGTCAGGAGAAAGCGGAGGGCTCAGTCCCCATCGGCGAATTCATCGCGCGGGTGAAGAAGCTGATTCAGGAGAAGAGTTCGACGCTGTGAAAATGACGGTCTAGGCAACGGGCTCTTAGTCGACCGTATCAAAACTTACCTATGGTAAGATTATTATATGGAGCAAGTTACTGTTTCTTCTAAGGGGCAGATTGCAATCCCAAAACAGGTTCGGGAAGCTCTTAATCTCGCTGAGGGGTCCAAGCTGACACTCGAAGTGCGTGGGCAGGAAATCGTGCTTTCAAAAGGTGATGCCTGGAGGGAACTGCAAGGGGCTGCGCGTGATTTGCAAGTAGACTTAGCCACGTTTAGAAAAGCTGAGCGCGAGCTTGAGGATAAGAAGTGGGAGCGCGAGCTTGAAGACCCGCGTCCTTGATTCCTGGGCGATCATTGAATGGCTCAGGGACCAGACACCTGCCAGGGACATCGTCGCAACCCTTTTGACGGAGGCCCGAGACGGTTCGGCGCGATTATTCATAAGTGCCATCAATGTTGGAGAAGTCTATTACGTTCTCCGGAAGCATCGGGCCGAGGCGGCTGCAGAGAGATGGTGCGCTCTTGCTGGGACGCTGCCGGCAACCATTGAGGTTCCAACGCTCGATGACATCTGGGAAGCAGCTTCCCTGAAGTCGCAATTTCGTATCGCGTATGCCGATGCCTTCGCAGCAGCGCTGGCAAAGAAGCATCACTGCCCAGTGCTCACCGGCGATGCCGAGTTTCGAATGATTCCCGGCCTGGAGTTGGACTGGATCGACAGAACGATGTAGGCCGACTCTTCCAGTCCTTCAGTATGCCTCACCAACCGAGCTCAACCTGCATTTCCCACGGCACCGCCGTTCTAAAATTGCAATCACGGCCATCGTCTGGGGGGCCAGTTTTCCTGCGACACGCATGGCTAGGCGTCGGCCTTCACGCCGCCTTCAAATCCATAGCGCCGTGGCCTGAGAGGTATGCCGCGTACTCCAATGCGGGCATCTGCAGGCGACAGAATTCTTGCGCTTGCTCATCAATCGAAGCAACCGAGCGTCCCGCGCAGCGCTGCCGGGTCGCCCATGCCATCAGCGCGAGAGCATTGCTGAACAGCTCTTTGTAATTCGCGCTACCGGTGGCATCTTTCAATTCTTCCAGTTGCGAAACTACCCAATCCTCAGTCTCGATCTCGATCTTCATTGGCCCTCGTACAATTCGTAGGATGGAACAATGAATGCTGCTGTTGCCTAGTTCATCAATAGATCAATGTCTCAGCCATCACAATCCAGCATCTCTCACCGCACGGCCGTCCTGATCGTCGCGACGGCCGCGAGCATTTGGGGACTGGGCTTTCCAATGACGCGCATTGCCCTGAGCGATGGCATGTCCGTCGGAGTGCTGATGGCCATGCGCTTCGTCGTCGCTGGCGTGTTGATGGCAATCATTGTGCGCGCGAAAGGTGTTCCCATCCGGCGGCGCGGCGTAGTCGACGGAATCTGGCTGGGCATCGTGCTGTCTACACTGTTCTGGCTGCAGACCGACGGCATGCGCTTCACCACCACGGCGAAGTCGGGCTTCATCACTGGGCTGTATGTGTTGTTCACGCCTCTGATCGCCGTCGCTATTGGCCAGCGGGTGAAACTCACGTCACTGGTGGGAGCCGTGATCGCGACTTATGGGCTTTATCTGCTGGTGCAGTCGCCGGGCTCGATTGGCGCTCTCGGCGGCATCTTCGGGCGAATGAACCGCGGCGATGTCGAGACGCTGGGCTGTGCCTTGCTTTGCGCGGTGCACATTGTACTGATGGGTAGCTTCGCCCGCAAATCCGACGCATGGCTGCTGGCCAGCTCACAGGTCATCACTTGCGGAATCATCTCGGCCGGCATCGCAATAGTCGGGAGCCTGGGAACTGAGTCGGCGCAGGCTGCTGCAGGCCTGTCGAACTGGCACGCCGTGCTGGCCACCCTGTATCTCGCGCTATTCTCAACCGTGTTTGCCTTTTGGGCGCAGGCCACGGCGCAAACCCGCTTGGGACCGACCGAGGCAGCTATTCTTTTTTCGCTGGAGCCGGTGGTTGCGGCGCTGCTAAGCGTGTTCTGGCTAAAAGAGGCAATGTCGCCGCGCCAGGCGTTCGGCGGAGGGCTCATGGTGTTCGCGATGATTGTGGCCGAAGCGCTGCCGCATATGTTCCGGGCAATTACGGTGCCGGATACCAGGCCGTGAGAGCAGTGGCCAGTGGTCGGTGGTCAGTTGTCGGTGGGTGGAAGCACCGGCCTTTAGGCTGGTGACCGCGACTGTGCCTCATGATGGGCTTTAGCCCCGGAACCTTCCCCAGCGACCGCGGCTAAAGCCGTCCCGACCCTGCACATTCTTCTTCACTGGCCTGAAGGACAGTGCTTCCACCCGGCGGACTTCCACCCGGCGGACTTGCAAAAAAAGCAACTGCCGAGTACTTTTCGGCCGTCTAACATAGGGGAGTAGACACAGACGCTTTTGAAGATCTCTATGCGAGCGCTTATTTCCAGTTTTCTATTGAGCGGGCTCATCTGCTGCTGCCAGCTCGGATTCGCACAGCAGCAGAATATTGATCCCGTCGCTCTGGTTCGCCATGCTACGCAGAACGAAATCGCCGCGACTGGGCCCACCAAGCCGCCGTTCTTCATGTACAAGGACCACACGCAGTATAGCGACCACTCGATCACCACGGAATCGATTGAGACCACGGACGGGGGCCTGAACCGAACCCTTGCCAAGAATGGCAAGCCGCTGAGTCCGCAAGAACAGGCAGACGCAGACCAGAAGCTGAAGAGCTTCGCCTACGACAAGGATGCACGTCGCAAGAAGCGGCAGTCCAATCGCGATGACGACCAACGCTCCATCACCCTGATGCGGAGCCTGCCCGACGCTTTTAATTACTCCGTGACTGGCGTCAGCAAGGCCCCGAACGGTCATGAAATGGTGCGACTTGCATTCAAAGCCAAGCCAGGCTGGAGCGCGCCGACGCATGATACTCGGGTGCTTGAGGGGATGGATGGCAATATGGTCATCGACCAGACCGCCGGGCGCATCGCTGAAATTAACGGTGAGCTTTTCAAGGACGTGGATTTTGGCTGGGGTATTCTGGGCCGCCTGTTCAAGGGTGGAAAGTTCATCATCCATCAGGCAGAGGTCGGTCAGGGCAAGTGGGAAGAAACCCAAGAGAGGTTACAGTTCAACGGCAAGATTCTCATGGTGAAGAGTTTGACCATTGACTCCAACGAAACTATGAGCGATTTCCGTCCCGTGCCGTCGAACATTACTACAGCGCAGGCGTTGCAGTTGCTACAGAATCCTGATGAAGTCGTCGCTCAGAATGCGGAAGGATCGGCGGGGAAGCAGTGAGAAGCAACTAGCAATTAGCAACTAGCAATTTGCATCACCACCTACACGCTGATTCGCGCGAGCAAGAGCTCAGTAGGACGGTGGAAGCGTCGGGCTTAAGCCCGGCGAAACTGCGTCCTAGAGTGTGGCTTTAGCCACGGCGGCCCCGGGGCTGAAGCCCATTTCGTAAGCTTCCTTTCTCGGCATGGCTGAAGCCATGCCATTCCACCCAGTGAGAGAATCCCAGCTAGCAGAGGCAACTTGCGATCCGGTCGACCGCCCAATCAATCTCGTCACGCGTGATGATCAGCGGAGGCGCGATGCGAATCACCATCTCGTGCGTCTCCTTGCAGAGCACACCTGCTTCCTTCAGCTTTTCACAGAAGGGACGAGCTGGGGTATTCAGCTCGATCCCAATCCATAGGCCTTTGCCGCGTACTTCGCGCACATGCGGGCTGCGAATCGCGCGCAGCTTTTCGATGAAATAAGGACCTAACTCGGCGGAGCGCTCGATCAGCTTCTCGTCGACGAGTACACGCAGTGCAACTCGCGCCACGGCGCAGCCCAGCGGATTGCCGCCAAAGGTGCTGCCGTGATCGCCGGGCTTGAAGACGCCCAGCACTTCCTTCGCGCCGAGTACCGCCGACACCGGATAGAAGCCACCCGCGAGCGCCTTGCCGATGATGACCAGGTCGGGATGCACGCCCTCGTGCTGATACGCGAAGAGTTTCCCTGTGCGACCGAGCCCGGACTGAATTTCATCGGCGACGAACAGCACGTTGTTGGCGCGACAGATTTCTTCCACCTGCCTCAGATAACCTGCCGGCGGAATGATGATGCCAGCCTCGCCTTGAATGGGCTCGACGAGAAACGCGCAGGTGTTCGGCGTAATTGCCTCGGCAAGCGCGCTGGCGTTGCCGAAAGGAATGATCTTGAAACCAGGAGTGAACGGACCAAAGCCGTCGCGGTACTGCTCATCCGTCGAGAAGCCGACGATGGTCGTGGTGCGTCCATGAAAGTTGTTGGCACAAACTATGATTTCGGCCTTGCCATCGCGAATACCTTTGACTTTGTATCCCCACTTGCGCGCGGCCTTGATGGCGGTCTCAACCGCTTCGGCGCCGGAGTTCATGGGAAGCGCCATGTCGAAGCCGGTCAAATCATGCAGTTCCTCGTAGAGCAGCGGAAGCTGGTCGTTGCGAAACGCACGCGAGGTGAGCGTGACCTTGCTGGCCTGCTCGATGAGGGTCGCGAGAATTTTGGGATGGCAATGTCCCTGGTTGACCGCCGAATACGATGCCAGGCAGTCGAGGTATCGATTGCCATCGACGTCGTAAACCCAGACGCCTTCGGCGCGCTCGATCACCACATCGAGCGGATGATAGTTGTGAGCTCCATAAGCTTCTTCGAGTTTGATGTAGTGTTGCGTGTGCAGGCATTCAATTACGGGCATAGGGTCCTCTCGGAGCAATCAATAGCTAGTAATTAGTAGTTGGCACTTAGCACTTAGCAAGTGCGTTTGATCAGGTTCTGCGCACCTCAGATAAGTAAGGTCAACGTAATCTGTCGTCCCTACGGGACTCTCGTCTTTTTCGCACTTCACCCAGCGCTGAAGCGCTGGGCTAACAATATGCTGCGTCTACGGCGCAGGAGCTCCTGCTTTTTGCGTTACTTCGCAACCAGCAAGAGTTTTCACGCAGGATCCAAAGCCAGTCCTAGCCGAGTTCCACGTACCCAAGTGCCAAATGGCAAGTCCTGATTGCCAAGTGCTAATTGCCAAGTGCTAATTGCTTCTTCACTTCCCATCCAACAACATCGTCAGCAATGCCATGCGCACATACAGACCATTTGCTGCCTGGCGAAAATACATGGCTCGCGGATCCTTATCCACCGTTTTGTCTAACTCGACGGTGCGGGGCAACGGGTGCAGGATCATCGCATCCGACCGCATCTGCCGCAGTACCGATGAATCAATACCGAAGCGGAGCGGCCCGCTGAGAGCTGCTGCCCGCTGCGGGCGAATGCGTGTTTGATACACCACATCAACTTCCCCCACCACCCGGTCGATCTGGCTCTCGACTTCATAGCGGACGCCATGGCGCTCGAGGTACTGCAGGATGTCAGGCTTCATCTGCAATTCCGGCGGGCTGACGAAGAAAATCTTGACGCGATCGAACTTTGCCAACAGGTATGCCAGCGAACGCACGGTACGCCCGCGGTCAAGCTCGCCGATGAAGGCAATGCTCAGTCCGTCGAGGGGGCGCTCGCGATAAATGGTGTACAGGTCGAGCAACGCCTGTGTAGGATGCTGACCGCCATCGCCATCTCCGGCGTTGATGACCGGCACAGGCGATACCTCCGCCGCGCGCGCGGCGCCGCCGGTTTCGTGGTGGCGGATAACGGCAAGATCGCAATAGCTGCCCACGATGCGGATGGTGTCCTCCACCTGCTCGCCTTCGATCTCGGAGGAGAATGCCCGGGCATGCTCGGTGGAGAGAACGCGTCCGCCCAGGCGCAGCATGGCTGCCTCGAAGCACAGGCGAGTGCGCGTCGACGGCTCATAGAAGATGCTGGCGAGGATGCGTCCCTGGTAGTCGAGTGTGCCGCCACGAGCGACGATGCGCTCCATCTGGCGCGTGCGATCGAACAGCTCCATCAGCAGTGGAACGGTGAACTGTTGCGATTCCACAACGTGCCTGAGAGGCAGTGGAGACTCGCCATTGTTCATGTTGGTGGCGCGAGATTCAAGTGCTTCTAACGGCATGTCAACACCTCAACATCTTCATAGAGCGAAGCCGGAATGGGATCGGGAACAATGTGCGTACCAGCGGAACCTTTCACCGCATCCGCCAGGTACTCAAACGAAGTAATGACGGCTTCTTTGCCGCCACGGCGCAGAAAACTCAAAACCGACTCTACCTTGGGCCCCATGTTGCCCGGGGGAAAATGTCCCGCAATGTGGTACTTCTCAAGATCGGAGACCGTCACCCGCGAGATAGGAGATTGATTCGGCTGCTTGTAATTCAGGTAGACGTAATCGGTGTCGGTGGAAATCGCAAACAGATCGACGCGAAGTTGCGATGCCAGTACTGCCGAGGCGCGGTCTTTATCGATTACCGCTTCGACACCGCGCAGTGCGCCGTCGTCGCGCAGCACTGGAATACCACCTCCGCCGGTACAGACGACGAGAGCTCCGTCTTCGACCAGGTCGCGGATGAGATCAAGCTCGACGATCTCCAACGGCTCAGGGGAGGGAACGACGCGCCGGTAGCCACGCGCGGCGTCTTCTACAATCTGCCAGCCGAGCGTCCGGCGTTTTTCTTCGGCGTCGCTGCGCGAGTAGAAGGGACCGATTGGTTTGGAAGGATGAAGCATCGCCGGGTCGTCGGCCGACACCACGGTCTGCGTTACCAGGCAGACCACCGGAATCTTGAGCGAGGCAGACGCAAACTCGTTGTTCAGCGATTGGGCCAGCAGGTATCCGATCTCGCCTTGGCTGCAAGCGCCGCAAACATCCAGAGTCTGGCTATAGGCGACGTCTGAAGCGCGCTCCGAGCGGAGCAACTGCGCCCCGACCTGCGGCCCGTTGCCGTGCGTGACCACAAGCCGGTAACCCAGCTCGATCATTGCCCGAATGGCGGCGGCGGTGCGGCGTGTATTCGCGAGTTGCTCCGCGATGGTGCCCTTCTCACCAGCGCGGATCAACGAATTTCCGCCCACCGCCACCAGCGCCGTTCTCGGCATATGTGCCACCCGCTTTTCGCCCTTCGCCCTTCGCCCTTCGCTCTTCGCCGGAGCGAACGTCCCACTCATTCCAACCGAAGGAATGAGTGGGGCACCCGCGCATCACTGGTCCGAGTCACCGCTTCCTATATCGCCATTTCCACCACTACGCGCTCATCTGCCGCATGTCGGCGTAGCTCAGCACCCTGGTCCGACATCAGTTCCAGCATGATGGCCTTCTGCGCGTGCAGCCGGTTCTCCGCCTGCTGAAAGACGAACGACTGTGGCGAGTCGATCACTTCGTCGGTAACCTCGTCGCCGCGATGTGCCGGCAGACAATGGAGGAAGATGGCGTCCTTTTTCGCTTGATCGAACAGCGTCGCGTTCACCTGATAGGGACGGAAAACTTCCGCGCGCATTTTTGCCTCGCTCTCCTGGCCCATGCTGGCCCACACGTCGGTGTAAACCACATCGGCGCCGAAGACCGCCGCTTCGGGATCGTGCGTCACGGTAACGCTGCCGTGGGTCTCCGTGCCGCGCAGTCGTGCCCATGACACGGCATCTAGACTGGGCTCGTAATGCGGCGGAGTCGCAATCCAGACGTTGGCTCCCAGTTGCGCCCCGGCGAACATCAACGAATGCGCTACGTTGTTGCCGTCGCCGATGTAGGCCACCTTGAGTCCGGCGATGCGACCTTTGACCTCGAGCATGGTTAGATAGTCGGCCATTGCCTGGCAGGGGTGGCTGAAGTCGGTGAGACCGTTAATGATCGGGACGCTCGCGCACCGTGCCATCTCTTCCACGATCTCGTGCGAGAAGGTTCGGATCATGATGCCGTGCACCATGCGTTCCAGGTTCTTCGCCACATCGTGTACCGACTCGCGCTTGCCCAGGCTGATCTCAGCGGGAGAGAGATAGATAGGATGTCCGCCAAGTTCTTCGATACCGACGTCGAAGCTCACGCGTGTGCGCAACGACGGCTTCTCGAAGATCATGGCCAGCGTCTTGCCCTTCAGCGACTGCGAGTAGGCCGAAGGATTGGCTTTGATCATGCAAGCGACATGCAGGAAATGCCGAATGCCGCCGGGCTGAAAATCACGCAGCGATACAAAATCCTTCCAAGGCATCGTTACCTCCCTGCGCCGGCCAGAACGCGCTGATGCTGCTGGGTGAATGTTTCAATGAGTTGGGGGATTTGCGGTTTGCCAAGCTCCTCCACCTCATAGCGCACGCGAACATTGGGCTTGTCGATGTGGATGGTGCGAGCCAGGTCGATTGGCGTGGCCACCAGCACCAGGTCGCAAGGAACCCGCTGGATGGTCTCCTGCAACTCGTGACGCTGGGTTTCGCTGTAGCCCATGGCGGGCAGCAGCTTGCCTAAGTGCGGGAACTTCTCGAAGGTCTTCTTGATGGAGCCGGCCGCATACGGTCGCGGATCGACCACCTCGCCGGCTCTATAGCGGTCGGCAGCCACGATTCCAGCGCCGTATCGCATCTCGCCGTGGGTCAGGGTTGGGCCGTCTTCAATCACCAGCACGCGCTTTCCCGCAATGCTCTTAGGGTTCGCGGCCGTGACTTGGCATGCGGTCTCGATGACCTGCGCCGTCGGATTGTGTTGCGCGATATTGCGACGAACCGTCTCCACTGCATCCGGATTGGCAGTATCGACCTTGTTGATGATGAGCACGTGCGCGGTGCGGAAGTTGACCTCGCCGGGGTAATAGGAGAGTTCGTGTCCCGGACGATGCGGGTCGAGCACCACGATGTCGAGGTCAGGACGATAGAACGAGGTGTCGTTATTGCCGCCATCCCAGAGGATGACGTCGCCATCCTGCTCGGCCGCCTTCATGATGTCGTAGTAATCGACACCGGCATAGACGATGGTTCCTTCGGCGATGTGCGGCTCGTACTCTTCGCGCTCCTCGATGGTGCACTCGTAGCGGTCGAGATCGACCATGGTAGCGAACCGTTCGCAGCGCTGGGCGACCAGGTCGCCATAAGGCATGGGATGACGAATCACTACTGGATTCCATCCCTGCTTGCGCAGTTCGGCGGCGATGCGTCGCGACACTGGACTCTTGCCGCATCCGGTGCGCACGGCGCATACCGAGACCACAGGCACGTCGGCCTTCAACTGCGTATGCTCAGCGCTCAGCAGCCAGAAGTCCGCGCCGGCTGCGACTGCACGCGAGGCCAGGTGCATCACGGTTTCGTGTTTCACATCGCTATAAGAGAAGACGACAATATCGACTTGCTCCTTGCGGATGGTCTCCTCCATGCGGCTTTCTTCCACGATCGGAATGCCATTGGGATAAAGACTGCCCGCCAATCTCGGCGGATACTGACGTCCTGCGATGTCGGGGATTTGGTTGGCGGTAAATGCGACTACGTCAAATTCAGGTTTGTTACGGAAGATGAGATTGAAGTTGTGAAAATCTCTGCCTGCAGCACCAAGGATGAGAACTCGTCTCATTGTGCGTGAAAGCGTCATTAGACCCATGATGTGGGGACACTTTTCTCCTCGGCATGATGGTGAGCCTCGATTGGCAGTCCTGCAGTGAGGAATGTCACCTGAGGTGCCGCGCAATGTCACAGGGTAGCAGTGAGGAGAGCCTGCCAAACCTGCGTCAGATCAGATCAATTGCAGATTAGAGTGACGCGATGCGGCTAGTGCCCCGTTTTGGGTCCAAGCGAATTCGCATTTGGGCTGCGTTCCCGGATTGGTCATCGGGTCACATCCTCGCGTGCGGCATATCACTGACGCGCCGCTCGATTGACTGCTATAGAAACAGTTGGCTCTTGCGAGGCCCGGGGACGAGTTGCGGGGAGGGGTAATCCCCATGCCCAATCCACCGCAGACCCAGGATCGGATAGCACTCTGCCGTTCCTGTGGTTCGGACTCTACAGCTTGGCCCCCTCGACAAGTAAGCAGTCCTGACTGTAGCTGCTTGGAATGCGCAGTTTTCTCCCTGGTCGCAGTGAGTTTCAGCCATAACGCATACCTTGTCCATTCGCCCGTTTGAATAAGTAGTGAGTATACGGAGATCCCTCATGAATGTGAGAGCGAAGATTCCCTGGCCGGTTGTAATCTCGTTATTTGTGGCTGTAATCGCCGCCACGCCCTGCCTGGCACAATGCTATTTGAGTCAGGGCTGCGCGCCACAAGACCTGCTAAATTACCAGCCCAACCCGGCCACCAGCCAGGTCTACCATGGGGATGGGGCATCGAATAACGGCGGCGGTGGTTGGACCACCAACTATTCCGACGTAAATCAATGCTTAAGTTGCCACTATGGGACGGATACTTATCCCTATCTATGGACCGGGCACAAGAACACGCTTCGCAAGTTTGCTCCCGGAACTCTGTGGGGCGGTCCGGATGGCACTCTGTATCCGACGACCGATGGCTACTACGGATCGGGCAGCACCTACGATTGGGTCAACGGTCTGGTAACGATTGGGTGGTGCGATCCTTTGGCTACTCCGTTGCAAAATGGAGTGCCTGTCAACGATCCCCAGTGTATCTATCCTTACTACACTCTGCCCAACTCTCACGCGCCGGCACAATATACGACGGTGCCTCCAACCCAGCAAGGCGGCGGACAGCGAAACCTCTTCTACCTGAAAGGCGGTTGGATGAACTATGGGGGGATGACGAATCCCTCGGCCACTCAACTAGGCACGGTGTTTGATAAGGGCCACACCGGACAGCTTTATCCCTATGCAAGCTACGATTGTGCACGTTGCCACGCCACGGGCTATACCTTCGACCACTGGGGCCCGGAGCCGACCAGCAACACAAATAGCAAGTTGGCCTGGATTCCAGATGCCAATCTTCTGCGCGTGCCCACCGACGGATACATAGCTCCTGGAACTAACGGCACTTCATCGTGGTATCTGACCGGCATACAGTGCGAACGCTGCCACGTGGCTGCCTATCCCTGGGGTTCGCATCCTTACGACAATATCTATGTAACCCAGCCGCAGAACGAACAAGCCACTGCGCTGTGCATGGAGTGCCATCGGCAGGAGACGGTTACGATGGCAAGCGGAAATCAGGTGGGAAGCATAGCTCCGTCGAGCTCTCTCACCACGAACGATCATGGCTATTGTTCTGACCTGTCAGGTTCTTCCTATTCAACGTGTGTTCAGAACCAGTCGAACCAGTGGGTCTACAAGCCGCAAGTCGATCACGCGCAAGGACAGGAGTTCCTGAACAGTCCGCATGCGCAGTTTACCGGGAACCTGGTGCAGAACGCGCAGAACTCCGCCGATCTGTCCGTCACACTTGCGGGAACCTACAATAGCTATTTCAGTGAGGCCCCATCCGACTCAACCAAGAACTACGGTTGTGTAGGATGTCACGATCCGCACCAGAGTACGGCTGCGGGCGTGCCCCAGAATGAGGCGCAGAAACCTATCGTCAACACCTGCGATTCCTGCCATCCGCTGGCGAAGACCATCCTTCAGACTACGACCCATCCGACAGGACCTCTCACCCCATTCCCGACCGGCACGCAGGCTGATATTCCTGGTGCTTGTATCACCTGTCACATGCAGGGAGCTTTGGGGCAGGCACAGAGTCACTTATTTCGCATCAACACCAACGAGACGTACTACACTTATCCCAGCGCAGAGCAGCTCTATGTCGACAATCTCACGGGATTGGGTACCTGGGCTTCTGTCTCTCGTTATACCGGACTACCCTACAACCAGGCGAACTGGTTGGATGTTGACCTCGCATGTGGGCAGTGTCACATCGGCGGCGATAGCAACACCAATCCCTACGGGTTGACGCCGCCGCCAGGATTGCCGGGCGCGCACGCCTTCACCAGAGACCAGCTTTCAGGTATGGCGGTTGGGATCCACGGCGACGATCCGGGTGTTCCCAGACCAACCTTCTCACCGACTCCGACCACCTACACCAAGCCGGTGACGGTGACTATCTCCGACACGTTGAACGGCGCCGTAATCTACTACACAACGGACGGGACAGTTCCTACCCATAGCTCGCCAGTCTATAGCTCGCCGATCACGATTACTAGTAGCACGTCCTTCCAGGCAATCGGCACCTATCCGGGAATGCCGCAGAGCGACATAGCTTATGCGCAGTATTCCATCAACTTGCCCACGGCGCCGCCGCCGCTGTTCTCACCTCCGCCGTCAACCTATAGTTCGACACAGTCGGTCACGCTTTCGAACACGGCCAGTCTGCCGATGTACTACACGCTGGACGGGTCGAATCCGACGACGAATTCGACGCCGTATACAGGCGCGATTTCAGTCACCAAGGACACGACCATCAAGGCGATAGCGGCTAGCTATGGATATCTGAATAGTCCAATTTCGACGGGGAATTACTATATCCAGGCGCCCACGCCCACCTTCTCGCCTGGCTCAGGGAGTTACTCGCCACCAGTTAGTGTGACTATTTCCGACACTGCCAGCGGAGCAACCATCTACTACACCGCTGATGGATCGATCCCGACCACCAACTCCACATCGTGCTCGAATCCATGTAGCCTCTCAGTTTCGACCACGACTACACTGAAGGCCATCGCCTCCGGTGGAGGCTATGTCTCGAGTAATGTCGCGACAGCAACCTATACGATTGCGGCAGCCAATCCGGTGTTCTCGCCCAGTCCGGGCACATTCTACGCGCCGCTCACGGTTACCATGACCGACTCGACACCGGGGGTATTGATTTACTACTCAACCACAGGGTTTCCGACCACCAGTTCGCCTCATTGCGCTAGTCCATGCCAGGTGAACATCACCACTACAACCACACTACGAGCGATGGCAGCGGGCAACGGCATTTCGCAGAGCGGAACTACGGTAGGTGTTTATACCTTGACGGCTCAGACTCCTACGTTCTCCCCTGGCTCGGGCAGCTACGCATCGCCGTTGGCGGCAACCATATCCGACACCACGCCGGGTGTAACCATCTACTATGCGATCAATGGCTTCCCGACGACCAACTCTCCCTCATGTTCGAGTCCATGTAGCATTAGCGTCACAGGTACTGGATCGTTCGTGGTAAGGGCGATGGCGTTGGGCAATGGGTATTCACAAGGCGGCACCGGCGTAGTCACGTATACGTTGCATTAAGCAGTAGAAAAAGTCAGTACTTTACCTCATTACTTATACCTCCAAAGGCCCCGCAAATTCGCGAGGCCTTCTTTATGGTACTGATTCCTCTGACCAAAGCTTGGTGCGGAGATAGAGGCTTTACTTGCGCGGCTTGCCAACGCGTTGGGCTGCGGCAAACATGAGCGCGGCGCTTTGATCATCCCTGGGGAAGAAGGGTGCAGGAAAGAACAGGTTATAGCAATTAGCAGGGCGGCCATGCACTGTACATGGTTGAGTGAGTTTCGGGTGAATAACCGATGTTGAACGCGCGCAGACATAACTCGACGACCACCAGGAGCAGAATTGGTGCCACAATCGCAATCGCTGCCCGAACAGCCCAGATACGCCATCGGGGAGGGGTGATGGGAACTACCGCTTCGGAACTACCGCTTCGGTATCTGCGACTGGCCCTGGTGTGTCCTCGCGAGTTTGCAATTGAGACTCGGACATCGCGATTACTAGCCCTTGCTGCTCTGCTGTGCGTCGGCAATCAGGCGTTCGACCTGCTCCTTCTGCGGGAACCCAGGATTCAGCTTCAGCAACTTCTGCCAGGCAGAGACAGCGTCGGGCACGTCATTCTTCGCCTTCCACTCGATGATCCCCAGATTCATCAGCGCGCCCGGGTGCTTGGGATCGTACTTGAGCGCCTGCTGCAACTGGTTGATGGCGCCATCGACATCGCCGGTATAGAACATGCACGCCGCCATATCGGTGCGTACATTGGCGTTCTTGGGATCAACGTCTAGAGATTTCTGGAAGTACTGTTGCGCTGCGTCGAACTGATGTGCGCTGCGATAGACAATGCCGATCTGGTTCAGCAACTTTGCATCATTAGGTTTCGCCTTGAGCTGTGCCAGCAGTGGCTCGGCCTTCTTGTCGGCCATGTGCTTCATGTCCGCCAATGTAGGAGTGCCGGCCGGCATTCCATTTGGCGCTGCGGCGGCATGCGGATTTTCGGCTGTGGTTCCAGCCGGTGGCATTCCTGCCGGCATCGCGCCTGCCGGAGGCATAGCGGGCATCGTTGCAGTCGCGGCCACCGGTGCCGGCTCGGGAGCCGAGCCGCGCAGCAGATATCCCACCGGGAATCCGATCGCCAGGCAAACGCCCGCCAGCACATAAACCTGCACTGGCCGCCAATAGGTCTGCCGGGTTTCGGGACCCTTAGTTTCCTCTTGCATTTCGTTGTACCCCTTGCATGGCGCTCGGTACGCACACCCCACTTGAGCAACCGGCGGCGCAGATGTTCACGTTGTGAGTACGCATGAGGGCTGCCAAAGCTTGTGTGGGCGAGGGTGATCCGGGAATTCTTTGTGGATCAGGGAGTTAGCGTCAGCCGCGATTCTGGGTGCAGGCGGCGAATTCCCGATTTGGCGTGTTTTTCTCCGCAGCCTGCGTGTCTTTTGACGCCCACCGGCGCCGCTAGACCCCAAAGTGCCTTCCACTTTTCACTGTAGTTTGAATGACTTACGGGAGCCCATCCGTGGCAGGCGACCTGCACCTGTCCACTTGCTAGTCATTTACCGAGTGGCACGGCGACCAAGACTCGGCAGCGCGGGTTTGAGGCTGACATCGGCTCGCGGCGGAAGTGCGATGGAAAAGACAGTCTACAAATCTGTGATCGTCGGCGCGGGTCCAGCCGGACTCACCGCGGCGTATGAGCTCGCGAAGCATGGGCAGCCGGTAGTCGTGCTGGAGGCCGATCCTGAATATGTCGGCGGCATCTCGCGCACGGTGAACTACAAGGGCTTTCACTTCGACATTGGTGGCCACCGGTTCTTCTCGAAATCGCGCGAAGTCGAAGACCTGTGGACGGAGATTGGCGGCGACCTGATGCTTGAGCGGCCGCGCTCGTCTCGCATTTTCTATCGCGGAGAATTCTACAGCTATCCACTGAAGCCGTTTGAAGCCCTTTCGAAACTAGGATTGTTCGAGTCGGTGCGGTGCATGGCCTCGTTCGGCAAGGCCAAGCTTTTTCCTACGAAAGACCCGAAGACCTTCGAAGACTGGGTGGTCAATCAGTTCGGACAGCGGCTGTTCAGCATCTTCTTCAAGACCTACACCGAAAAAGTTTGGGGCATGAGCTGCAGCGAGATTTCCGCCGACTGGGCGGCGCAGCGCATCAAGGGACTTTCACTGTGGTCAGCCGCTAAGACGGCGTTGCTGCCGAAGCGCAAGCCGAAGGACCGCAGCCAGGTCATCAAAACCTTGATTGATACGTTTCGCTATCCGCGGCAAGGTCCAGGAATGATGTGGGAGCGGTGCGCCACACGTGTTCGCGAGATGGGCGGCGAAGTACTTCTGGGACGCAAAGTCACGAGTTGTGTTCTTGATTCACGCACCAACCGTTGGACGGTAATCGCTCGCAATGCTGAGGGGCTGCTGGAAGAATACGTCGGCGAGCACGTTATCTCGTCGATGCCGATTCGCGAATTGGTTGCGCAGCTTCAGCCACAACTCCCCGCCAAGGCCATTGACGCCGCAAATGGCCTGCGTTATCGCGACTTCCTGACGGTTGGCTTGATCCTGCGCGATAAGGATCGTTTTAGTGACAACTGGATTTACATCCACGATTCGTCGGTCGAGGTCGGGCGGGTGCAGAACTACAAATCGTGGTCGCCGGAGATGGTGCCCGATCCGCAGTTCTGCTGCTATGGTCTGGAGTACTTCTGCTTTGATGGCGATCGGATGTGGAACTCGTCTGAGGCCGACCTGATTGCGATGGCGACGAAGGAAATTCAGAAGATCGGGCTTGGATCCGCGGAAGACGTAGTCGATGGAACGGTCATCCGCCAGCGCAAAGCTTATCCGGTGTACGACGACGGCTACCAAGCGTGCGTCAGCACGGTGCGGGAAGCGCTGGAACAGCATTGTCCCAACCTTCACCTGGTGGGCCGCAACGGCATGCACAAGTACAACAACCAGGACCACGCCATGATGACCGCGCTGTTGGCGGCGCGCAACATTCTGGCTGGCCGCGACGAGTATGATGTCTGGGCCGTGAACCAGGACGCCGAATATCACGAGGCGGGCAGCGCCGGCGAGCAGCGGATTGAGTCGCGACTGGTGCCCAGGAAAGCCACTGAGGCTTCGCTGGCGTAGTCCATGACAGTTGCCTCACAACAAAACTCGACATCGACGAAGGAAGTTCACACGATAAACGCAGTGGGCGATCTTCGCTCGCTGCTGCGCTTTCGTCCTCTGCAGCTTGCCGGGCTTGTAATCTTCCTTACTGCTATCGGCGGATTCGCGTTCTACACCAAGCTTTGCGTTATCGACAACGATATCTGGTGGCACCTGAAGGTCGGCGATTGGATAATCGCGCACCTTGCGTTGCCGCATAACGGCATCCTATCGCGCACCGCCGCGAGCCGTCCCTGGATCGCGTATAGCTGGGGCTACGAAGTATTGATGTCGTGGGCCTACCGCTGGGGCGGGATTCTTGGCATCGGACTTTACGGCACGCTGCTGACCATCGGCGTGGCGGGCGCGGTCTTCTGGATGCTGCGCCGGCTTTCAGGGCGCTTCTGGATTGCGCTGGTGCTGGCCGCGATTACCTGCTGGGCATTCCTCTTCAACGGAATGCCGCGGCCGGTCTTCTTCTCGATGATGCTGTTCTGCGCGACGCTGACGCTGTTGCTCGAAGCGAATCGCACCGGTAATATCAGGCCGCTCTACTGGTTGCCACTCATTTTCTTCCTGTGGGTGAACCTGCATATCCAGTTCATCCACGGGCTGTTCCTCGTCGGGCTGCTGATGGGCACAACCATCGCGCAACGAGTAGCAGAGCATCTTGGTATTAGGCTCCCGTTCCTTACGCCGGCAAAACTTGCGGCGCTGCCTATGATCGGCGTATTCGCCGCATGTGTGCTGGCGACATTGCTGGGGCCGAATTTCTATCACCCCTACGTGGCTGTGCTTGAGTATTCCAAAGCGAAGTTCGCTTACAACGTCATCATCGAACTTCAACCCTTGAGCTTCCGCGGATCGAGCAACTACTTCCAGTTGCTGCTTACCGCTTTCGCATTTTTCGCCGTGGGCTGGAGGAAGAAGATCGATCTTTTCAAGCTGTCGATGCTGACCATCTGCAGCGTGGTGGCTTATCGAACCATGCGCGATGCCTGGTTCATCGCCATTCCTGCCGCCGCCTGCATCGCCGATTTCCCGGTCAACGAAGAAGAGTCGGGTGCGGGTGCCTCGCTCATCCCATCGGTTGAAATGAGTGGGAATCGAGAGCTTGAACCCGGATTGACTTGGGTTGAGTTCTTCGGGGTGGCCGCTGCCGTCACCGTGCTGTTGTTCGTGGTGGCGCGTGGGCTCGACTTCACCGAGCGTGGCATCGATCGCGCCATCAGCTCCGAATATCCAGTCAACGCTGTGAACTTCCTGCGCCAGCATCCGCAACCCGGTCCGCTGTACAACAACCTTGGCTGGGGCGGCTTTCTCATGTGGTACATGCCCGACTACCCGGTCGCAGTCGATGGCCGCAACGATCTCTATGGCGATCAACTCGACGAGCTCTTTTACGCCTCACAGAACGGCGACGCCGGATACCAGACCGATCCTTATCTGAACGAAGCCGGCGTGGTACTGCTGGCTGCGGACCTGCCGCTGGCCAAGTTGCTCACCGCCGATTCGCGCTTCCAGCTTATTTATCAGGATGCGATGGCTGTGGTGTTTGCTCGTCGTTAGGTTGAATGCGACGATAGATGAAATAGGTTTCCCGCTGGTAGATGGCTCGCTTATACAAGTAGTATCCGTCGGAAAAATGCACCATCTCGTAGCCTTGGCTGGGCAATACAGAACCTGACTTTCGTATAAAGAGATCAGGATCTACGGAATATATCGCCACATATTCTGGCTTGATCCGTTGCAGCTCGTCGAGGTTCAGTGAAGTACCAGCCATTGGCAAGCCATGGTGGAAATAGGCGGTAGGCAGGTTAATAAAGACGTTGTGATCGAAATAGGCTTCGATTGCGGTAACTCCGTAGACCAGCCCAAACATCGGTCCCCGTTCTGCGCCGACTGATCTCAAGTAGTTGGTGGCATCCTCGGCTCCGGAGTATGGATATAGAAATTCCCGCCTAATCGATACTGCGGCATCCCATATATTCACCGCGCAAAGGCACAGAAGCAACGCAACCATGCCATACAGTCCCCACTGCCGCTGTGAGTCGAAGGAGCGGCGTTCAGCTGGTGAGGGCCACGCAATCCACAGCGCCGTGATCGCCGCGATAAATGCTGTGCCATGGTGATGTGCATATCCGTGGATCACTGCGTAAATTGCGATCATGAGCCCAACCGGCAACACGAATACGAGCAACCGCCGGCGACTGTAGCACCAGGCTGCGGCGAGGACTATGAACATTACAGACGGGATAGTGTAATCAAGAAACGCACCGGACACGATGGTCTCTGCCTTTTTCGCCGGGCTGACGATGTTTAGCTCCTGCTTCTCTGCCTGCGATAGGTGGGTGATCTCCTCCTTTACGATGTATTCTTCGTTGTCACTAGTGGGCCTTAAGACGATCGCGATAAACACGAACGTCATGACCATCACCGCGATGCAGATGAAATATCGGTTACGTAGCCGCTCGTCAAATGTTGGCCATTGCTTGATGGCTTGCAAGAGGTAAACAAGTCCGAAGCAGGCAGTTAATAAGCTGCCATGAACGCTCAGATCGGCCAGCAGCACAAGCACCACGGTCATCCTCACCGGGTGCTCGACATCTTTAAAAAGGATTGCGACCAGAAAGCACAGCAGTGGCAACAGCGTGTAAGGTCGCGCGATGACAGCGTATTGATAAACCATCACGTAGGTGAAGGCAAGCGGCCAGCGTACATACCAGGGGAACGGCGCCTTATAGATGAGCACTGCCACGCCCGCAATCGCGAATACCACGCCGATATACCCCAACGTGGCATAAGGAAGATGAAACCAATGTTGCGCAATCCACAAAATCGTGTGCCACAAGCCGGGCGAGCCTTCGTATTTCAACTCGTGAAACCAGATGGTCTTCAGATCGAGATCGCGGGCGATCAGCCAGGCTTGCGCTTCGTCGGCCCACTTCTCGTGATAGCGGACCGTGAACAGCACCACGCAGGAGTAGGCCAGTAGAACGAGGGCGTTGCCGATCTTCTCCCAACTGCGGGTTTCGGGCGTGTCTTGCGGGATTGTGCCGGATGCGACTGCAACCGTGCTCATGGCTGACCCTGCTCGCGCACCAGTACGACTGCCACATTGTCAGAGTAGACGGTTTTGAATGTGGGGACACTTGCCAGCGCAATCGCCATATGCGAGTTTTTCTCCAGCAGGATGACGCCGGCCTCATTTAGCGGGGGGAATGTGGAGTAGTGCTCCCCGAAGTTCATCACCTTGGCATAGTGAACGTTGAAGTCCGGGCCGTACAAGTCGGTTCGCCCGTCGAGGGCCGCCGGATACTCCGGCAGATACCAGGTGAGAAAACCACCCCAGGGAAAGGAGTTAAACAGTGGCCCCGGAAGTTGGTGTTGCCGAATGTAGTCGGCGGCAGCGACCGGGTAGCTCTCAGCAACCTTTGCCATCACTGCATCCCGGCGTGGCATTCGCGTAACGACAACTGCCAGCAGCAGAACAAGACTGACCCCGGCCGCGACCAGGAATGTAGCCCTCGACTCACCGCTGGCAGGCCGCCGCTCGCAACTCGCCGCTTCTTCCGGCGCAGGATTCGCAATGACAGCCACTGCCGCCAACACCAGCAGCCATGCATCGCGTTGAGCGTGGAAGGCCGTTACCGTGCAGAGCACAAGCAGCGCGATCTGGAACAGGTCGCGGGAGCGGCGCATTCCCAGAGTGAGGAAGGCGGCCATGGCCAGAAGCAGAAGCACGTAATCTTGCGGGCCGCGAAAACGCAGGCTCAGGTAGTCGGGAAAATAGACATTTGCGGCGCTGGTCGTGTTGGACCAGAATGTCGCCCACGGCTGCCATCCGTACGGCGTTATACACGTCGCCACAATTGAAGCAGCAGCAATCGCAAGCAGCAGGATGCCAGGCATCCTCTTTTCTTTCGATTTGCGAGAGGCGGTTGCGCTCAATTTCTCTTCCGCCAGCCAGGCCGCCACAAATAGCAGCAGAATAAGAATTCCGTAAACGAAGTGCGAATCCAGATTGGCCCATGCGAGAAACAACGCAGGCAGCGAGAGGAAGGCCCATCGCGATCCGCGACTGCGAAGTTCGAGCAACAGGATCAGCTCGATCGCCAGCGCCAGCACCGAGCAGAAAACCGGCAGCGGCGGCATCTGCCACAACAGACACTGTGCGATGACCGAGAGCGCCAAGGCTGCCCAGAATCTCCCGCGCAAGCCTCCGGCCAACAGAAACATGAGAACGGCCAGAAAGAACTTCGCAAGCAAAGCCAAAACCGGCAGAAAGCGAATCCCCAGTAGCTGATACCAGCCCGCGATGCGTACATCGTATAGCCACGAAGACGCGATCCACGGCTGAGCGGCCGATTGCGAGAACCATCCGGTGTGGGGCAGCGAATGGGTGCGCAGAATCTCGAGCCCGGTCTGCAGGTGCCACCAGAAGTCGGCGCCGGTGATGCTGGTTAGCGAGCTGCCACGCAGGAACTCCCACAGTGCGGGACATGCAAACACGATAACCGCGGCCATGATATGTAATGCGGCGATGCTCGACGACCGCCGCACGTCTACTTCTTCTTCCCTGGCCCGCTCTTGCTGCCGCCGCCGATTGAGCCGTCAGGATTGTGCGCTACCTGGTGGCACATCAGAACGCAGGTGCCGGTGCCGCGATTGTAGGAGATGGGATAGCTGCCATTTACACCGACCACATTGATATCGAAATTCAGCAACCGTTCGCCGCTGTCGTTGGGCGAAGTGGTCCCCATGCCGTGCGCTGTGTGACACACCGAGCAGGTGAAGCCATCCTGGCCGACATGCGTGCTGTGTTTGATCCAACTGGTGTTCGCCAGGACACTGCTCAGGTCATGGCATTTCGCGCACATGGCGTATGGGCCACTCAATCCCGTGTCGGGGTTGGGGAAGAGATTGGTTACCAGACCGCCGGGAACAGCTGCCTGACTGAACTGATAGTTGCGCTCGAGGATGTGGAAGTTCGAGGAGCCATGCGGTCCATTGGGGCCTTGTCCACCGAACTCGCGATTGTCGTCACTGTTGTGGCAATCGGTGCAGAAGATGCGCGGCCCAGTGGTGCGCGCGGATGACTGCCCGCTCAACGTCAGCTGATAGGCTCGCAGGCTGGGTTGCGAGAACGGACTGCTGCGATCGTGAAACACCGGGTGGCTTGAAGTCGCGTTGGCGCCGAATTCGGGAATGACGTTCAGAAAATCAGGCAGACGGACCATTCGGGCAGGAGCGTAACCATAGATCAAGAGGGTTTGCTTGCCGGGCCCCGTGCCGTGACAACGAAGGCAGTTTTCGTATTGATTAATGGCTGGATTCAGGACGGTGATGCCATCCTGCGCGCTGATTCCCTCAACGTGGGACTGCGAAATTCGTATCGCCGGCGGTGGCCCGAAGGTCGTGACCGCACTCGATGCATGGGCGCTGTGGCAGTCTACGCAGGTGGCGTGACGATTGTTGATCAGCACTCCCGGCTCGGCGGCGTCGTGCGGATTGTTGCCGGCAGGCAGCAGATGTCCGATCTTGTTAATCTCGGCCATGACGTTGGGAGCCGCAGGCGAAACATAGGTGCCGCCGTTATGGCAGGTCATGCAATCCTGGGTTGCCGCGTCGAGATTTGGCGCGCCCGGAGTGGCCGGGCGAAGCAGGCGCGCCGGCCCATTGGCGTTGTGCTCCTGGTGGCATGAGGTGCAGGCGTTCAGCGCAACTGTGGAATACGAACCGACGCGAGCTTCCGTAGCAACCTTGTTGGTTGCGGTCTGATGGATGCTGCCGTCCCACCCTGCGAGCGGATTGATCTGGCCCTGAATGGTACGGTTCGGATCATGACAGGCCAGGCACATCTGCCCGCTTGAGCTATCGCGGACCAGGAATTCCTGGGCGATGGTATCCGTGGCCTGAACATGAGGATCGTGACAACTTGTGCATTCAATGTTGCCGTTGATCAGCTTCACCTTGCCGAGTGGGTCATTGGTCTTGCCTGAGATCAGGGTGGACACCAGATCGATGCTGTCCTTCATCGGCAGAACGAGACTAAAGGGATGCGAGCTGCTGAGGTCCTTGCCGAAGGAATCCTGGGGAGCCCACTTGCCACTCATCCCGGCCTGGCCATAAGCCTGATTGGTTCCCACCGCGACTGTGCCATCGTGACAACTGAGGCACAAACTGCTGGTGACTCCGAGCGGCGGCTGCGCGTTGCCGGTCTGGTGATAGGTCGTGCTGTTGTAGGTGTTGTAGGTCGCCTTGGAATATTGCTGGTTCCACAACGGGCTGATTCCACCGAGCCCGCTATGCGGAGGATGACAAAACGCGCAGCCCGTGACGCCTGAAGTCTCGTAAATAGAGGCGCCGCTGCCGGGCGTGAGATTGTGCATGCCCAGAGCGTCGATGTTGATCGTCTGGGCTAAAGCTACAGTTCCGAAAAGCAACGAAAGCGTCGCGAGCCAGGCGAACAACTTCATCGCGCCACCCCTGCGGCTTGCTTGCCGGCTGCCGTGTAGTGAAAAATCTGAACGCGGCGATTGTACGAATCCACTACATAGATACGGTCGTTGCCGTCGATTTGTAATCCCGAGGGCAACTGGAAGTCCCATGGACCGCTGCCTTTCTGGCCAAAGTAGTACAGCAGTTGTCCCTGCTGATTGAAAACCTGCACCACGTTCCAGGCGCCATCTACCACGTACAAATGTCCTTCAGAATCGAAGCCGATTCCCTTGGGCCGGAAGATCCACCCCGTGCCCGCGCCCAGCTTACCGATCGAGTACTTGAAAGTGCCGGCGCGGTCCAGCACCTGCACGCGGAAGTTCATCGCGTCGACCACCGCCAGCCCGTCGCTGGTGAGCCGCAGTTCGGTGGGATAGTTGAACTCGCCATCGCCGGTGCCCAGCTTGCCGATGGTTTGCAGTACCTTGCCCTGCATGTCGGTAACGTAGATCTTGTTGCGCAGCGTATCGGTGACGTAAATCTTCTGCGCGGCTGAGTCCACAGCGATGCCGGTGGGACGCTTGAAGAATCCTTCGCCGCCTTTCAGGCTTCCGATGGCGCGCTTGTACTTACCGTTGCTGTCCCACACGAAAATCTTGCCGGCTTCGGAGTCGGTCACGTAGATGTTGTCCTGGCTGTCTACGGCGACGCACTGTGGCCGCAGTGTCCCGTCCTTGTCCTTGTCGCGGCGGGTAAGGAACTTGTACTTCTGCTGTGCGAAGTCGAAGACATGCACGCCGCCGGCTCCCGGGTCGGTCACGATTACGCGCCCATGCGAATCCGTGGTGATGCTGTAGGGATCCACCATGAACTTAAAGTCCGGCTCGCCGATGGCTATGTCTACCAGCTTGGTCCAGAAGCCGCGTTTCGGCTTCACCTCGCGCTCAGCACTGAAGCTGCGCTCCCAGGTCAGCTTGCGGCCTTCGGGCAGCAGCAGCTCAGGCGGAGCCGACTGGTTCACGGCGTCGTTGTTGTGCTTCCCCGCGAAGGCGGGAGTCAGCATCAGCAACACTGCCAGGAGGCTGAAGGCGGTTCGAGATAACGACTTGCTGGAACGGTTTAGAAGAAATTGAACCATCTCGAAATTCCCGCGTAGTACGAGTTGACCGTTCCTGGTAATTGTCCGGTAGCGCTAATGCCCTGGGTAAAGCGAGTGTATCCCGCCAGGACGCTGATGCGGCGCAAACGGTACTGCAACTGGCTGTATATCACTTCTGTGTTGTTACGAGAGAATACATCGTTGCTCAGCGTGTTGCTTAGCGAGCGGTTGTAAGTTCCGGTGAGCACCAGGCGGCGAATCGGCGTCCAGGAAATTCCTCCGCCGTAGTTTTTTGCGTCGTAATAAATCAGGTTTGGATTGAGTTCGCCGGGAATCGGCGGCAGCGGCACGACGCCGTTCGCGGTGAGCAAAGAGTTGCCCGAACCGCTTCCATAGTTGGCGGTGAACGCGAGATTTCTCAGGCTCAGCGAGGTGCTGAAGTTCGCGGTGTTGGTGGAAGAATTACCTTGCTGGCTGAATCCACTGTGTCCTCCGTCGAAAGCGGCGGTCCACTGCATGTGGTTGCTGAACCGGCGGTGCAGGTTCACGTTGTAGTTGTAATAAGAAGTCGTATAAGTAATCAACTGCGACTGCACATTCTGAGCGTAGCTGAAGTTGCCCGAAACCTGCCACCGGCCGATGTTATGGAATCCGTTGACCGTGCCGATGAAACCCAGATTACTGTTATCGAAGTTGCTGCTGCCTTCCACCACGCCCACCGTGAAAGTGAAGGTGTCGAGGAGCTTGCGATTGTAATTGACGTTCCCCGCCAAGAACGTCCCGCCGTAATTGTTGCCCAAGTAAGCCTGGGTGTAGTGCGTGATGTTGGTATTGGCGTTCAGGTGCTCCGAGAATTGATAGGCTGCACCGCCCCCCATGGTGAGCGAATACGAATTCTGGCCGAGGTTGGGAATGGTTCCCGGCAGCGGTAGATTGTTCGCGCCAAGACCTTGCAGGAAGTACGACGAGAGATTGTTCGTATAGTTCTCGTTGGCGAACAGGCTGAGTCTCTCGGTCGGACGAAAACTTGCGTTGGCTGATTCAATGTCGGCGATGTAGCCCGAGTTGTTCGACTGCACTCCTTGGCTTAGATAGTCGGATGCATACGACGTGTGGCTGTAATTGGCGGAGAAGGCCCCATTCCAAAACGGAATATTACGCGAAGCGCTGATACCTGTATCGTAGCCGGTGCTGTCGTTGAGATTGTTCGTTCCGGTGAGGAGCTCGGGATAGAACCCGTGCAGCGTGTCGTGATCGTAATAGGCGTTCAGGTTGAAGCCTTCCAACTGATAGCTCGACCGCACGTTCAGGATGCCGGTGCGGCTCGAGGTCTGCTCATTGGTTCCATAGAGCGTTCCGCTGCCGCTGCCGTACTGGTATCCGACGGAGATGGTTGGCCAGCCAGGGAACAGCGCGGCCCAATTAATGCCGACGCCCTGGCCGTTACCCTGGGTGGTAAAGTTCGGGGTATCGGCCAAGCCAAGAGTCCCGGTGCTGTTGTAGTCGTAGTGGTAGCTGACCGAACCGGGGAAGTGGCTTCCGGTGAAGATGTTCGCGCTGGCAGCAACGCCGCTGGCATCTGTGAGCGACTGATAATTTGAGTCGGCCCGCGACTGGTTGTAGTAAGGGGTGACGTTGAAGTTAATGAAGTTGGGATTGTAGTAATAGCCGTCGAACCCGCCGCCGAACCCGAAATTCAGGCCGTGGCTCGATTGAACATCATTGCCGTAATCCCCGGCGTAGCCGACGCTCACCGTGCCTCCGCCCGAGAGCTTGGTGTTGTCGCCAATCGAGACTTGGGCCAAGAGTGCGCCTGAGAAGCCTAGGGTCAACAGCCCAACCAGAATTTTCGTCACCTGCTTCACAGACCTGTTGCCATTCTGCCGTGCCCGCAACTCTCCAGTTTTCGGCACCGACTCACTCATTGCAGATGGCACGCTGCTCACCAAACTCAAGCCCATTTTGGACGAACTAAATGGCTGATAATCAGCAGGTTGCGGGATGCTCCAAATTAGCGATGGAAGGGGCTGGCGGTCGTCTGCGGGATAACACTCAAACGACGTGGCGAATGCCGCAATCCAGAGTTAAAGCCGTGCGGTTGATAGTGTTACGAGCGGGGGAGAACTGCTTCACCACAGAGACACAGAGACACAGAGGTACAGAGGTTTTGGGATTTGAAAGCTCGGATCGGTGCGAGCGCGACCTTGATTCAGCGCATCAGTCCGAAGGGCGCAAGCCCGGGTTAGCCGTGGGCGTGAGGTGGAAGTCCCTAAATTTATCCGGGGAACAGATTCGCAACGTTGGGATTTTGCGCTTCAACGCAGGCCGAGGCTAACGTCAGCGCCGTAACCTCGGAGCTTATTCCCTCGCATGAATACGAGGGCTTCCACCGAAAACCAAGAGGCACAGAGAACGCAAACCTCTGTGTTCTCCGTGCCTCCGTGGTGAAACTTCTGCCCGACAGCCAAAATCGAGAGCGAAGAGCCAAGAGCGGAAAGCGGGCTCCTTACACCACTTCGATCTTCGACTTTGAGCGCAACTGCTTAGCCAGGTTTACGCGCAACTGCTCGTACTTCTGCTTTTGCAGTTCCTCGCGTAGCTGGCCTTTCACTTGCTCGAAGCTTTGCTTGTGTGCAGGAGTATGCGCATTAAGGCGAACAATGGTATACGCGCTTTCGATCTGGATGAGCCCACTCACGTCACCCGCCTTCATCGCCTGGAATGCTTTGATGATCTGCGGGGGCAGCTTAGCGGCCGGCGTGACCTTGTGGTCGCCCATGTTGACCCGGTAATCGTCTTCCGAGACTTTCTCCGCCAATAATCCAAACTGCTCGTAGCCTTTGGTCGCCTTCGCCTGCTTCACTGCGTCGTCAGCCTTCTTGCGCGCCTCTTTAGCCTGATCCGGCGTGTCCTTCAGCGGAGGTATGATCGAGATGCTCTGGAAGGTGTAGGACTCGGGCACTTGGAAGCGGGCCGAGTTCTTGTCGTAGTAGGCCTTCAGTTCGGCTGGTGTAACCGCGCTGCGATTGTCGACCTCCTGCTTGAGCAACTGGTCGATCAAGAGAGATCGTTCAATACTCTTCCGCAATTGCTGGCGCGAGCCGTTCATCTCCTGCTGCATGTACTGCTGAAACTGGTCGGGACTGTCGAACTGCTGCTTGAACGCGGCTTCCGCTTTGTCGATCTTCGCGGCGGGAATGGTCATGTGACGCCGCTGCGCTTCCTGATAAACCATCTCCTCGAAGATGATCATCTCCAGCGCGCCCTGCCGAATGCCGGCTTCCTGCGCCTTGGGGAATCCATTGTGCTGCTTGGCATAGGGGAAGATGGCGTACATTTCGCGCAGCAGGTCTTTATCGGTCAGCACCACCCCATTGACCTTCGCGACCGCCTTTCCGGTCGGCTGCGTGATGGGCTGGACCTGCATGGGCGACGGTGCGTTGGTGCTGGCGAGCTTCGTGGGTGCGTGCGATGCCACTTGCGCAGATGCAATCATCGAGCCTGTTAGTAGTACTGCGGTAATGATTCGGCTCTTCATACTTTCCTCTCGTTATCAGTCCAGAAAGAAGGGGGAAGGAATCTCCTTCCCCCAGTAACTGCAAGTTAGGTCTACTGGAATACCGTCGGAATGTTGTTGGTGTTGTTGGCTTCGTTCGACTCGCCAAAGTGGCACTGGCGGCAGAACTGAGTGGTTGACGCAGCCTGGCCCGAGCCGAGCTTGCCCTGCAGGTTCGGGTTGTACGGGCCGTTGATGAAGAAGAACGTCGCGTAGTAGCCAGTCACGTTGCCCTGGATCGGGCTGTTGGCCGAAGCGGTGTAGACGGTCATCACGTGCTGGTTGTGGCAGGTGGTGCAGACCACGTAGGGCTTGCCTGCGCCATTGATGCCGTAGGGGCTCGAATATTTGCCAGGAGCAAGAGCTGGCCAGCCGTAGTTGGCTACGAACTGAGCGTACGGCGAACCCGCGGTAACGGTGAAG
Organism: uncultured Acidobacteriaceae bacterium; assembly: GCA_963846795.1. GTDB lineage: Bacteria > Acidobacteriota > Terriglobia > Terriglobales > Acidobacteriaceae > CAVVDY01. The sequence goes on along the minus strand of CAWJXJ010000002.1, from coordinate 271,417 downwards.
GTATTGTTGGCCCAAACCAGGCCGCTGCCGGACGAGATCGTGGCATTCTGGCCCACCGGGTGGTCGTTGGTGTAGTTGCCACCAGTGGTGCCGTCATTTCCGAGCAGGGTCGGGATTTTGTTGCTGCCGTAAGTGGTGTTGGTCAGAAGCCCGATCTGCTGTTCATAGGACCAGTTCTGCATCATGTTCGACTGGGTGACGTTGCCGTCGTGGCAGCTCAGGCAGAGCAGGATGCCGCCGACGTCGGTGCCACCGCCGGTAATGGTGGAGGGCAGAACTTCGACGTACTTGCCGTTGTCACCAAAGGCGATGGTGGCACCGTAGAGCGGACTCGCGTCCTGGCCCCACAAAGCATAGCTGCCGGTGTCGGTTCCGCTTTTCACCGTGTGACCTGATCCATAGGCACCGCTGTGCGGAGCATGGCACCCTGCGCAGCCGCGGCCCTGATTGTTGTGCGCGCCCAAGACGTCAACCGGTGACGAGTAGGTCTGCGCCATAATTAGCCCTGTAACGGCTAATACGAAGAGGGATATTAAAACGACTTTCTTCATGTTACTTACGACCTCCAGAGTGTGTTGCAACACTGTCATTTCGTTTCTAGAGGCTAGGCCTGGTGGCTAGAGAACTGCGTTCTGCCACCGCCTCCGGTCTGATGAAGCGCAATTCAGACACCAAAGCAGCGGCGTGGCTGGGAGCTCGTGCAACATTAGCTATCTACCTTTAAACCAGAGACTTAGCATGGCATCGCCCAGAAAGTGGTGTAGAAGCGCAGGATTCCGCAAGTGGGTGAAAAGAGCCACTGGGCAACGGTCAGCAGTCAAATCGCGCATTTGCTTGGGGTTAGTTGAAAAATGCAACAGTGGTGAGCCGCCCGCGGAGGGGGACAGGTGGAAGCCCCCGGATTTATCCGGGGGGGAGAGAGTCGCAGTATTGTGATTGGCGCTTTAGCGCTTGGCCGTGGCTAAAGCCATCGTTTAACAGGCATCCTAATTCCCTTGCATAAATGCGAGGGCTTCCGCCCGTTCAATCCCCGAACCGCGTTCGCTCCGGGGGTATGCGGTCTTACGGGATGACAGGCGCTTATTTTGGTTGAGGCGTACTGTCTTTCTGCACTGGCTTCGGCGGAGCCGCAGTTGCTGCTTCAGCATCCTTCTGGGGAGCGTTGCCGCCGGCGCGCAGCGCCTCGCGTTCTTTCTTCAACTGGTCAAACTCAGTGTCGGTTACGTAACGGAATTCCTGTACCCGTCCAGGATAGATCTCCGACGTATAAATACGGTTCCGGCGGTTGTCACTGGCGATGCTGACCAGGCCCTGGTATTGGCCGGGCAGCAGACCATGTCCGCCCATGGTAATCAGTAACTGGCCTTCAGGCGTAAAGACCTGCACGCGGTCTTGCATTCCGTCGGCCACCCAGACGTGACCGTCACTGTCGATAGCGACGCCTTTGGGGCGGGCGAAGTAACCCGGGCCATCTCCATTCTTTCCCCAAGTGCGCATGAACTGGCCATCGGCATCGAAGACTTCGATGCGATCGTTCAAGGTGTCGGCGACGTAGAGGTTGCCTTCCTTGTCGAGCGCGATTCCAGTCGGCTTGGCGAAATCGCCGGGAGTGGTCAGTACATGGTTCTTGCCGCCAGTACCCATCTTGCGCTTCAGCTTGAAGGTGTCGGCGTCATAGACGAGGATCTGGTCCTGGTTGATATCGGAGACGTACAGCAGACGATTTTGCGTATCCACTGCGAGCATGCTCGGCTCGACCATGCCATCCGTAATGACGTCGACCGCTTTATGGCTCTTGTCGAAGACCAGCACGTGTCGCAGTCCGGGATCGGAGACGAACAAGCGATCGTCGTCATCCATGGCGAGGCCGATGATGCGATCGAAGTGGGCATCGACCTTGTTCTTGATCATCTGCACGTCGCGGGTTTCGGGGTTGAAGATGAAGATGGCCCCCACTTTGCTATCGGCCACATAGATGTAGCCCTTGGAGTCGGTGGCGATGCCATACGGCTGTGCCAGTTGGAACAACACTTTGCCGCCGCCGTCCGCTTGCGGAACAGTGCCGGCCAGGCGATCCATCCAGCCCTCTTTTTTCGTTTTTGGCGAGTCGAGGTCCTTCAGCGGCTGCGCTGAATAGAAGGCCAGATAGCGAATACGCGCGATGGCAGGCGGATTGGGCCAGACGATATTGGAATAGTCGATTACCGGCGTCTTCTTGGTCTGGGTGCTGTTGGCGGCCTTCTTGTTCTTGCCCGCGTAAGCGGCGAATGGGGTGCCCATGACGACAGTCAGCAGCAGTGCCGCTGCCAGCAGTATCGGGCCGATCTCAATCGTTTTCTTTCGTAGTTCCAGCATTGCAAAATCCTCCCCTCGCCTACTTTTGCAAATTCTTATGGCAAGTGGCGCAGAAAGCGGTATTGTTCGCCTGGTCTTTCACCAACAGGTCGGGCTGTGCCGACGAATGCGGCTGGTGACAACTCAGACAGTTAATCTGCATGTAAACTTTCGAAGTATTCGTCGGGTCGGGAACGTCGGATACTGGGTGTCCTTGCACCGGGTGTCCCAGGTTGTACTTCAAAGGCAGCACCACGACCTTGTTCTTCACGAAGTAGTCGTCGGGCAGCTTCACCGAGCCGTTGAAGATGGTGATCAGATGCTCCGATTCGAGCTTGCCCGGCGCAGGCGCATCGGGCCCATGGCACTCCAGGCAAAGCGCGTTCACAGTCTTGGTGCGCAGCAAGTGCGCATTGGCTCCGCCGTGTGGCTCGTGACACGTCGCGCAGCCTTGTCCGAAGGCGGGCTGGTGCAGATGCGCCTTCTTGAACTGCTCTGCCTGATCTGAGTGGCAGGCCAGGCACGCCTTCACAGGGTCAGGCTGCAGGAATCCAGGAGTCTGTCCGGCGTGCGGATTGTGGCAGGCGATGCACTCGCCCTGTGCGCCAGGATGCTGGACCGCAGCCTTCTCGATCTGCTCTCCCTTGTCGCTGTGACAGGTGAGGCAGAGCGCGCGCGAATCAGAATTCGTCAGGACGACCTTGCCGTCCTTCGGCGCTGCGTGACAGGTATCACATGAGCCACCCGCAAATGGAGGATGGGTGAACTTCTGCATCAGGTGCGCATCATTCGACTGATGCGGGTTGTGACACTGCACGCAATTGGCGGTTGCGAAGGGCTGATTGTTGTGCGCCTTCTGCAAATCCGCCGAAGTCGGATCGTGGCAATCAACACACAACGCCGGGACGGCCTTGGTCAGATGGTAGTCATACTCCATCACTCCCTTTTCGCCAGTCTTATGCACGTTGTGGCAGGTGGTGCAGCCCATGTCGAGCGCGGCATGACGGCTGCCATCCTTGGGAACGTTGAGCCCCTGGGTGTGGCACTCGAGGCAGAGGTTCTGTCCCTTATCGCCTTCGGGAGCTTTCAGCAACTGGTACTTGTTGTCCGACTGGTGTGGATCGTGGCACTTGGTGCAGTCACGCACCGCGGGAGGATGCACCGTGCCTTTGATGTCGGCGGCGTTCATGTCGGCGTGACAGGTGATGCATAACGCTCCCGGAGTCGCGGTAATCAACTTAATGCGCGTTATATCTTTGCTCACCCGAACTTCGTGACAGCTAGTGCAACCGGTTGCAACCGCCGAATGGACGAACTTTCCCTTGCTCTTGTCCTCGTGACATTCAATGCACTTCGCGGAGTCGGTATTTGGCTCGAGTTGGACTGGGTGGATAGCGGCAAAAATTGGCCCTGCGCTCAGCAGGAGCGCCGCTCCGAAAATGACCCGTACTGCTGTCCTCACAACTGCCTCCGTCTTTAGCCTAGAAAGTTGTGCACGTTCATTGCCGAGCGAGGTAGCTGTCGAACGGTGTAACTGAGGGGTGAGCTAACTAGCTTGAAAATTCATCGCTTACAGACGGGCCACCATACCGGCCGACCACGGATTCTTCCTGCTAACTGATGATATGCGTGAGACTTCCGGCGCAGCGCGATGTGAAATCACACACTGAAGGCAGGAGGGCTGAAGTTGCACTGAGGAAACTTGTCCCCCGAAAACTGCGCTGTTTAATCACCGGGTTGGGTGATATGGCTCACGCCTGCGGCCCGTGCGCATTTTCTTTCTCGCCTTAAACCACCGCCGAATCAAGCAGTTACAAAATCTTTTGTTTTGGCTCTCCAGTTGCCGTTATGCGAGTGAACGGGAAGCAGCTATGGCATTCAACTTACTTTCAATCCCAAAACGTTTCTACAAGACTTTTTCCAATCTGCGCACCGGTATCGTTCTGCTCATCCTTGTGGTCATCGCTGCCGCGACCGGCACCTTCATTCTGCAAAGACCTGCCACGGAGGCGAGCAAGCTCCAGGCGACGTACTCACCACAAACCCTTCAGGTTCTCGACCGAATCGGTTTGACCAACGTCTTCCACTCGTGGTGGTTCATCACTCTCTTAACCTTACTCAGCCTGAGCATCGTTTTCGTTTCCATCGAACGATTCCCCAACGCGTGGCGATTCTATGCGCGGCCTTATCGCAAGACCGACGTGCACTTCCGTGCGGCTAATCACTACAAGACCGAACTGCCCATCCAGAATCCCGAACAGGGACTGAACGCCGCCGAACGCGCTCTGAGCAAATTGCATTGGCCAGTGCAGAGGATTACTGCCAAAGACGGTACCTCGCTATATAGCGAGAAGCATCGCTTCTCGGTCATGGCGGTTTACGTCATTCACGCCAGCCTGCTGCTGATCTTCGCGGGCGGAATTATCGACGGCTTCTTCGGCTTTGGTGGCTTCATCGCGCTGCATAAAGGCCAAACCGGGAACGTCATCGAACTGCGCACCGGCGGTAACAAGACGCTACCAGTCAGCGTGAAGTGCTACAGCGCCGGCCAGGAGAACTACGCTGACGGCTCCCCGAAGAAGTGGTGGTCGAATCTGGCAATCGTCGATAACGGAAAAGAAGTGGCCACGAAACAAATCGAGGTCAACGATCCGCTGGTTTACAAGGGACTGCGTTTCTTCCAAGCCAGCTACTGGATCGACAGCAAGAAAGTCGACGCGCTGCGGCTGACGGCAGTAAATCAAGCCGGCGCGTCGCAACCGATCGAGCTGGTGCTGGGAAAGGCTGTCGAACTCGATCCCAATACCACCGTCACACTGAACGACTATATTTCCGACGCCTTCGTTCGTGATGGGCAAGTATTCAAGAAATCCGACGAGATCGAAAACATCGCCTTCGGTCTTGATGTCGCCGATCGCGCTACTGGCGCCACGACCAAAGTTTGGCTGCTACCGGCGCAGGGAGCAATCGTAGGCGGCGACAATCTCAGCTACAAGTTCGCCGGACCGACTTCCGCAAAAGACATCGACTTTCCGGCAGTTACCGGACTGGAAGTTGCCTACGAACCTGGACAGTGGCTGGTGTGGGGCGGCTGTCTGATGATGGTGCTCGGACTGTTTGTTGCCTTCTACATGGTCCACATGAGGCTGTGGGTTGCCGCCGTGCCGAATGCCACCGGCCAGCTTGTGCTCTGGGTTGGTGGCACCGCTAACAAGAACAAAGACCGCTTTGAGCAGAAGTTTGAAGAAGTCGTCAACGAGATTCGCACTGAACTGAAGAACACGCCGGCCAAGGCTCGCTCTGCGCAAACCAAGAAACAAGAACACGAGCCTGAACTTGCCGCTGTGAAGTAGGAGAAAGAGACAATGTCGACTCGAGCACGAGTAACGCAACTGGAAACGACAACCCCAAGCGGCGGAAACGCGCTGCTGGTTCTGGTCGGGTTGGGGGTAGCTTTCCTGCTGATTTCGGCGCTGCTGAATGTAGCCAAATCCGGCGGCGTTTTGTTCACGGAAAGTAATCTTCTGTATGTCGCATTGATTTTTTACGCAGGCGCGGCTGCGCTGTACATGGGATTTGGCGTAACCGGGACCGAAAAGTATGTGAAGTACGCTTCGGCCGCGACCGTCATCGGACTCATCGCAAATACTTTGGCCGTGGCCCATCGCTGGTATCTCGCAGGACGTCCACCATTCGCCAACATCTACGAAATGCTGCTGAGCTTCGTCTGGACAGTGGCGCTGCTCACCCTGATCACCGAGAAGAAGTTCGGGGTGAAAATCATCGGCAGCATCACCATGCCGCTGGCGGTAGTTTGCGTGATCCTGATGCAACTGCTGCCCTCGGAAGTGCGGCCCCTGGTTCCGGCACTGCAGTCCACCTGGCTGCACGTTCACGTAACCCTGGCGATGCTGAGTTATGCCTCCTGCGCCGTGAGCTTCGCCCTGGCGATGATGTTTCTTATCCAGGACAACTTCAAAACCGAGAGCTTCCTCGCGGGCACGGCCACCCTGGTCAGCGCTATTTACATTGCAGTTCTTGCGACTCGCTTTGAGAGCTGGGGCGGACTTTCTGTCACCGCGTGGGACGCCGAGAACAAGAGCGATGTGTTCCTGGGACGGAATGTACGGCTTTTCGTCACCATCCCCGACCTGGGATGGCTCTTTGTCATCGCAGCTATCGCTGCTATCGTCCCGCTGGTGGGTTACGTCTTATGGCGCTTTAAAAACAACGAAGGTTTTGTCGGCATCGCTAATAAGGCAATCTTCATCGGGATTCTTCTGCAAGTCGCGGTGCTGGCGGCGTTTGTGTTGCGCACGAAAGGCGGCGCCTACGCCTCACCTTATCAGGAAGGCTTGTATGCGACTTCGCTGGCCGCATCGCCCTTCATTCTGGGCGGCATGGTGACAGCGCTGTTTGCCTCGCTGCTCTACCTGATGCTGCTGTGGAGGCGCAACGGCCTGCAACGTCTTCTGCCCAGCGCTGACGTGCTCGACCGCGTAACTTACAAGACAATTTGCATTGCCTTCCCGCTGCTGACCGGAATGATCGCCACCGGCGCGTATTGGGCCAATCGCACCTGGGGCTCGTACTGGAGCTGGGATCCGAAAGAGACCTGGGCCGCCATCACCTGGCTGGTTTATGCCGGCTACCTGCACATGCGGATTACCCGCGGATGGCGCGGCCGCCGTGCGGCGTATTTTGCCATCCTCGGCTTTGGCGTTGTGATCTTCACCTTCCTCGGCGTAACGTATCTGCTTCCCGGCTTACACGCGTACGCATGAGGACTTTCAGGGCTGGAGCAGGGGCTGGAACTAAGGTCTAGGCCCCAAGGGACCAGAACCCAATCCGGCCCTGAAGAATTTTGGAAACTACCGTGCCTTCTGATTTACTAGTCAGCACCGTTGACACCTCACTGCTGGAATCCTCAAGCCGGGCGGTCGTCGTGACCCAGGTGGTCGAGCGCGAGCGGCACATGAACTGGGTGCTGAAGGCACTGCTTCCGATTGCCGTGGTCCTGATCAACGGACTGCTGCTGTTCGTGCTGGTTTCGTCATCGCTGGCAGCGGGGCCGCGCAACAACGTGATTGCAGTGGCTGCGGGCGGTGCGTTCATAATCTGCGCGGCGGTCCTGGTGGTGTTTTCTGCCGCCGTTCGCCGGCCGATGCTGGAGTTGCAGCAGAAGATCGCGCGGCTCCGACTGGGCGACATGGATGTACATGTGAGCTTTGCCGATCGCAATGACGAGATTGGTGACCTGGGCCGCGATTTTAATCAAATGGTCGAGCAGTTGAAGTCGAGCAGAGAAGAAATTCAGCGCCTTCACCAGGACCAGATGTCGCGGGCCGAGCACTTCGCAACCTTGGGCGAGCTGGCGGCTGGACTGGCGCATGAGATTCGCAATCCACTGGCGGGCATTGCCGGCGTGCTGGAGATCGTTGGTCGCGACTTGCCGGAGAACAGTGCGGCTCGTTCCGTCATGGCCGACGCCAAGCAGGAGGCAGTACAGATCAACCGCATCCTGACCGATCTGCTGGAAACCGCGCGACCACGGCCGCCGCAGTTCCGTCCCGCCGACCTGATTTCAACTGCGGAACATGCTGTGGGTTTTGCCCGCCAGCAGGCGATTACGAAACGAATCACGATCAAGCTCGAAGCGAAACACGAGCTGACCGTCGAACACGATCCCAATCAGATCAACCAGGTTCTGCTCAACCTGCTGCTCAATGCCGTGCAGTCGATGGACAAACCCGGGACGATTCACGTCTCGCTCGATGCCGACGAGGAGAACGAATTGGCGGTGGTCTCCGTCACCGATGAAGGACGCGGCATCGCTCCCGAGCACATTGCCAGCATCTTCCGGCCTTTCTTCACCACTAAAGGACACGGCACCGGCCTCGGCCTCTCGCTGGCCCGGCGCACGGTAGAAGCGCATGGCGGCAAGATCGAAGTGACCAGCGAAGTAGGCAAGGGCACGCGATTTGTGGTGTTGTTGCCGCTGAAGCGAAACGCGTGACGCAGAGTTCCAAGAATGAGTTTTGAAGGGGCGTAGCTTTAGCTGCGCCGTTCGTTGTTGATTTTTTGATTTGTCATCCCGAGCGAAGCCGAGGGATCTGCATTTCGCCCGCGCCGCGAATCCATCTCATTGTCGCTAACTTTCGCAACCGCCGATATTCAAAGCCCGAAGGGCGTGTGACGATAGCCCAGGACGGAGCGGAGCGGAGTCCTGGGTTGACGAGTTTAGGAACTTTAGAGTCCTGTAGGGACGACAGATGCCGGAGCATTGGGGATTGTGAGTGTAGTGAGGATTTCTCGCCAACTATGAAAGGCTGTACGCTTGGTAGCCGCGAGGTGTGCGGGGTTCAGCGCTAACAGGCCGATTACACCAACAATCCTAAACCAGTGTCGCCCCTGAAGGGGCTCGGGGAATTCATAAACATCCCTTACCCAGGACTCCGCTTCGCTCCATCCTGGGCTGTCATCACACGCCCTTTGGGCTCTGAGCGTTGGCCAATAATGACTGTTGCCAAAGCGGATCATTTCGAGCGTTCCCGCTCCTACAGCCACCCCTTCGCCCTTGCCAGGCGTGCGGCTTCGACGCGGTTCGCTGCGCCCATCTTATTTATTGCTTCGGATAGGTAATTCCTGACTGTCCCCTCAGAAAGATTCAGCTCGGTCGCGATGTCGGAGCTGGCCATGCCTTCTCCGGCGAGGCGCAGGACCTGGCGCTCGCGTTCGGTCAAAGGGTCGGGCTCTTCCGTCCATGCCTCGGCGGCAAGTTGCGGATCGATGACACGCAATCCGCGATGCACCCGGCGAACGGCATCGGCAAGCTGCTCGGCGGGCATGTCTTTGAGTAGGTAACCCGACGCACCCGCGTCGAGCGCACGTCGCAAGTATCCCGCCCGCGCGAAGGTCGTAAGAATAATGACGCGCACCGGTGTGCCCCGCCGCTTCAGCTCAGCGGCAACTTCGAGGCCGGTCATCGTAGGCATTTCAATGTCGGTGATGAACACCGACGGGCGATGCTGCTGAACCAGCTTGAGCGCCTCATCGCCGGAGCGTGCGCGGCCGACGACCTCGATGTCGTCTTCCATCTCCAGCAATGCAGCGAGTGCGCCGAGCACCATGGTCTGGTCTTCGGCGAGCAGCACGCGGATTTTGTCGCGCTTGGTGGTGGGCACAGAAATAGTGTATGTCGAGATCGGCCGGTGGAAGCGTCGGGCTTTAGCCCGACGAAAATGGATGCTCATCGAAAACGGCTTTAGAGGCTGCTGAAAAACTCTTCGCAGTGAAAAAAACTCCAGATCCCTCACCTCTAAAGAGGTTCGGGATGACAAAAACACAGGACCTTTATGGCGCAGCTAAAGCCGCGCCCCTTCAAAACTGCGCCCTGCAGACTTTTTCAGCAGCCTGTTTAGCCGCGGAGGCCCAGGGCTAAAGCCCCATTTTTGTGGATGCCTTATTCATCGGCCTAAAGGCCGATGCTTCCACCTAAAGGCCGATGCTTCGGCCTAAAGGCCGATGCTTCCGCCTAAAGGCCGATGCTTCCGCCTAAAGGCCGATGCTTCCGCCTAAAGGCCGATGCTTCCGCCTAAAGGCCGATGCTTCCGCCTAAAGGCCGATGCTTCCACCTAAAGGCCGATGCTTCCACCGGAAGCCGGATCATTCTATCCAGTCGCGAGTGGTAACTGAATGACCAACCGAGTTCCTTGCCCAGTGAGCCTCTCCAGCGAGCCTCCGATGGTCTGCAATCGCTCGCGCATGCCGCGCAGGCCGTTGCCTTCGGGAGCATCACATCCGCAGCCATCGTCGGCGATCTCCAGCCGGCAGAGCGCATCTTCCTTCACCAGCCGAACCTCGCAGCGTTGTGCCTCGGCGTGCCGGACCACGTTGGTCACGGCTTCACGGAGAACCATCGCCAGCACAGACTCCTGCGCCGGACTCAACTCCAGCGGGGCGGTGTCGCATTTCATAGTCACGCCGGCGGTTTCGAGCGCGGCGCGAGCCCGGGACAGCTCGGCGAAGAAGCCGTCGCTGCGATAGCCGCGGATCGCTTCACGCACATCGGACAACGCGGCACGCGAGGTGTTCTCTACGTCCTGCATCTCCAGCTTGGCGCGCTCGGGATCGCGGTCCACCAGCTTGCGCGCCAGCTCCGATTTCAGCGTGATGAGCGAGAGCGTGTGTCCCAGCACATCGTGCAGATCGCGCGCGATGCGTTCGCGCTCGGCGACCTTGGCTAAATGTTCGATCTCGCTGTTGGCGAGCTGAAGCTTCTGTTTCTGACAATGTGAGACGGCAGCAAAGTGGTTGGCGAGGCTTACCAGGATGATCACCAGCAGCATTGAAGTCCAGAAGCCGACCTCGAAGTGCAGGCGGTGGGCGTAGAACAGCAGGACGCCGCCTTCCACTGCCATCAACGCCAGAACGCGCATTCGCTGCGTGGTGAAACTGCCGGCGGCCGCACAGTAGATCAGCAGGGTGATCCCGTTATGGTTGTACGGAGTAGCGGCAGCCGCGATTGCCAGCATGATGAGCGTACAGATCAGCCGGACCCGACCGCTGCGTGCGAAGGCCTGCAGATAGAGTGCGACGAAGACAAGGCCTACAACAGTGTTGACAATCCAGAAGGAAAGGCTGGCGTGCTTCCATAACGGGAAGACGAAAAACCAGAACATGAAGGGAAGCCAGATCAATGGCATCCACCGATGTTCTTTGTCGGTGTGGGGATAAATCCGCCACCAGATTTTCTTCAGTTGCTCCATGTCGATGCTGCTGTCCTTATTGTCTCCCCGAGTGATACTCGGGAACCAGTGTGTACCACAGCACGCCGGCGATCACCAGCGCCACGCCCAGATCGTTCCAGCGGCCGCTGGTTGCCAGCGCGGTAAAGACGGCCATGGTTGCGATCCAGATTGTCCATTGAAGAGTGCAGCGGGTCATGCGGAACCTCCGACTTCGCGTTTTTCGCCATTCGCCATTCGCTTTTCGCCGGACTCGATTCCCTGAGCGCTTCGAGCGGCAACAAAATAACGATTACTCCCTCCATATCCGGCAGATTCGCTCGGAAACAGCAATAACCGAGAGCGAATAGCGAATAGCGAAGGGCGAATAGCGGCCTTCCCTACCCGTACGTCTCGCCCTCATCCTTCCAGTAGCCATACGCCGCGATGCCAAGGAACAACAACGTCACGCCGATCAGTGCCTCGACATGTCCGCCGACGGGATTGGGGTAGGGGCCCATGTGAATCGCGTTCAGCGCCAGTTGCGCGACGTGATAGGGAGGCAGCACCTGCGCAACGTTTTGCAGGACCTTCGGCAAAATGAAGATCGGAATCCACAGTCCCGAGCAGAACGACATCGGCAGATAAATCAGGTTCACGACCGCGGGCGCTGAGTTCGGCTTGGCGAAATATCCGATCGCCAATCCCATCGCGCTGAACGGAATCGAGCCGACCACCAGCACGCTCACCAGCTTCAATGCCATCAGCGGAGCCATGCGCACCCCGCCGAAGGCCACGCCCACAGCGAGCAACAGCAACGAAATCGCCGTTGCGAACACCATCGCATTCACGATCTTGGCCAGGAAATATGCCGGCAGCGGCATGGGCGAGGCGCGCTTTACCTGCAGCCATCCCTGGCCGCGCTCCATCGAGATGCCCACGCCGAAGCTGAACATGGCGACGCCCATCACGCCGTAGCACGCCATGGTCGCGAGCAGGTATGTCGCGGTCTCCGTTCGATGTGTGCCGTTGGGCAACACGATCCCGAACAGCACGTAGAACATAACCGGGAAGAACAGCGTCGATACCGAGAAAGTCCGCAGTCGCACGTATTTCAGGATTTCGTACTTGGCTTCCAGCACGAAAAGCGAGATCCATTCGCGGGGCGTGCGGCTGGGAAGAGCAAGAGCTACGGGCATTGTGGCCGTGGCCATAAGAGTCTCCTCTACAAGAAATGGTTAATTCACCACAGAGGCACAGAGACACAGAGGGGAAATAAGCCTAAGAGTCTCTGTGTCTCCGTGTCTCTGTGGTTGAAAGTCATTCGTCCTGAGCCAAGATTCTTCGATTTGCTAATTGCTAATTGCTGCTTTTTGCGTCAGCGACAAGAACGCCTCTTCCAGCCCGGCGTTCGTGATCTCCAAATCCGACAGCCATTCATCGCGGCGCAACAACTCGCGCACCACCGGCTCGGCGGCCCTTACCTGAATCTCGAATGCCTGGCGATCTTCTTTCACCGCGACGACTCCTGCGATGCCTGCGACTTCCTGGCGCGTCAGCCGAGTGGAGCAGCGAATCGTCTTTCCCGCGGCATTCGATTTGATCTCCGACGGCGTGCCCTCGGCGACAATAGCGCCTTGCTGCAGCACCAGGATGCGGTCAGCCAGCGCGTCAGCCTCGTTCAGATAGTGCGTGGTCAGCAGCACGGTTTTGCCGCGCGCGATGAGCAGGCGGATCTGCGACCACATCAGGCGGCGCGCTTCCACGTCCATGCCGACGGTCGGCTCGTCGAGGAAGAGCAGGTCAGGATCGCCGCAAATGGCGAGCGCGAACATCACACGCTGCTTCTGCCCGCCGGAGAGCTCGCCGAAGCGGCGGTCTTTAATATCTTCCAGCCCGGCGACCTTCAGCGTCTCTGCCATGGGCAGCGGCTTGGGGTAGTACGACGAGAACAGCCGGACGTGTTCGCCGACTTTCAATGTCTCGGGCACGCGCGCCACTTGCAGAATGGCTCCGCAGCGCGAGCGCACGGCCAAGCTGCGGGGATCGGCGCCGAAGACCGACACGCTACCGGTGTCCGCCTTGGCCAGTCCCAACAGAATGCGCACCAGCGTGGTCTTGCCTGCTCCGTTTGGACCAAGCAGCGCAAGCAACTCACCCGAGCGCAGCTCCATGCTGACGCCGTTCAGCGCCGTGGTTTCGCCGTACCGCTTCGTTAGGTTGCGGGTGCGCGCCACCGTGGTCTGCTGCGGCGCCAGATAAGGAAGAAATTCTGCGACTGCGGTTGACATCGTTAGCTCCAGCCGGGCCATCGCTTCCGGCTACAGTTGCGATGATCGGTCTTCAGCGCCGCAGTCAATAGTGTGGAATGTCAGCGCGGAGAAATGACAAATGTCAGGAGGGGACGGTAAAGCCCGCAGCCTTCGGGCAGTGTCTCAGTTTGATTGTCATCCCGAGCAAGCTTCTTTTGCGCGGCGAGGAATCTAGGTGTCTCGATTCGCGCTGACGCGCGAAAGGGACGCATGCTTGCTTCAAACTGAGACACTGCCGGCCTTCGACGTGACCTTCGTAACTTGCTTGTGTTCACAATGCCTGCTACGGTCGGCGCATACGGAAACCATTTACTGGTGTAAACGACAGCAATCGTTTCGAGTTCACCGGTAAAAAGTTCTGGCCGCCCAACTAAACCCGCCTTTAGGAGTAGAGCCATGAACCGTATTCTTCCCACGAAAGCATTCCTCGCACTTTGCTTGTTGACGGCGGCTCTGGTCGGCTCGCAGGAACTTTTCGGGCAGGTGAACTTAGCCTGCGCGCGCATGAGCACCGGACAGCTCAGTAATCTGAACGGCTTCATCCCGTTTCAGGGAACCAACAGCTTGTGGAATACCGATATCTCGTCGGCCCAGGTCGATTCCAACTCAGACAACATTATTAATTCCATTGGACCGTCGACCACACTTCATCCCGACTTTGGCTCCGGCCTATACGACGGTTCCAGCATCGGCATCCCGTACCAAGTGGTGTCCGGCGCGCAAGCGAAAGTCTCGATCCTTTTCGGAGCCTACGCGGACGAGAGCGATCCAGGGCCCATGCCGATACCGGCGAACGCGCTCATCGAGGGCTATCCCAATCCGGACGATGGCGACCGTCACGTGCTGGTTCTGGAGAAAGACGGCTGCTGGCTGTATGAGCTGTACCATGCATATCCCACGCCGTTTCTCAGTTGGCGCGCCGATTCGGCTGCGGTTTGGGACATGACGATGGCTAACACGCGCCCCTACACCTGGACGTCGGCTGATGCCGCGGGCTTGCCTATTTTTCCAGGCCTGGTTCGCTACGACGAAGTGGCCGCCGGAGCGATCAAGCACGCGGTGCGATTCACCGTTCCCAATACGCAAGAGGCTTTTGTCCTGCCCGCAACGCACTGGGCGTCGAACAAGATCGATCCGTCTCTTCCGCCGATGGGGACCAGGCTGCGCCTGAAAGCGAACTTTGATATTTCGCATTTCTCGGCGCACAACCAGGTAATTCTCACGGCTCTGAAAAAATACGGCATGATCCTGGCTGACAACGGAAGCGGCGTCTACATCTCCGGCGCGCCCGACAGCCGCTGGGACAACGACGACCTGGGGGCCCTCAAGAGCATTACCGCTTCCAACTTCGAGGTCATCGCGCAGGGTGTCGTCTACACCCCCAACAACGTGCCGACCGGCCCGAATCCGTCGATCAAGTCGTTTACCGCGAATCCCAACAACGTGTATAAAGGAAACCCCGTCACGTTGAGCTGGAGCGTCACCGGCGCGGAGTACAACATCATTTCACCGGTGATCGGCCCGGTGCGTGGCACCAGCATCACCTTCACACCAACACAAACCGCCACTTATACGCTGTATTCGACAAACCAGTATGGCCGCAGCACGGCGATGGTCACGGTCACGGTTCAGTAGGAGATGAAGCGAAACCGAATAGCCGTGAACCGCAGCGAAACAAAACGGCGAAGGCCCGCGCACTTTATGGCGTGACGAACTGATGTCAGGCCACCCGATGGCCGAAGTATGGAGGTTGTGAGAAGGGACGAACGGCTCGTATGGATCAACGCACCCCTGTGCTTCTACCATTCTTGATGTGTTTCATGGCGCTGTTTGCAGGATGCGGCAGCAGCCCGTATAGCCCTCATTCCTCCGAGCCGGCGAATCCCGCTGCGCTGAGTTCCGGCAACCTTAACCTGATCTTCGTGGCAAGTGAGGACCTGGCTTATCAGGCTTCCGGGGACATGAATCCCACGACCGCGAACCTCACCGATCAGGGCCTGCAGCGCTCGCTCCTCATGGCCACGTTTCTGCAACAGAAGGTTCTGGGGATGCAGAACGTCAGCCACATTTACGCCCTCGAACCGACTACGCATCTGCAGACCGCCAACAATTATCCCGACATGGTGGGCCTGGAGACGATCCAGCAATTTGCCATGCTCAACCAGGCCACCCTGTTTAGCGGCACCTGGTATACCGGCCAGAGCTATCCCATCAATGCATCCTATGCCGATGTGCCGGTCCTGCCCGACGGAGTCCTGAGGCCGGCGAAATTTTGTCCTAATTGTCAGGGGCTCGATTTCACAGATCAGGACGGGGACAACGAGGCACTGGTCACCAGCATCGTGAAGGCCAACGTGCCGGGGTTTTATGTCTTCTCGGCGCCGTGGGAAACCGTGAGCGCCTTGATGGCGAATATCAACCAGAGCCAGGGTTATAAGCTCACGCTTCCAGCGAGCTATGTCAGTCCCAACTTCATCTATGCGATTTCTGTCACGCCCTCGGGAAGCGCCAGCCTGAACACCTACGACAGCCACATTACTCCGCCGGCGACGCTACCCGGTGCTGTCGCCACCGCTGCCCAGCGCTGCCTGCGCGACGCCTTTCACGATTACCGTAACCGGCGGGCAAGGCGGAGCCGTAATCCCGGCGGGAATCAATACCAATGAAACCCTGTACTTCATCCGCCACGCCGACGCGCATCCGCAGCCCGACTGGGACGACAACAACTATGTCGGCGCCGGACAATGGCGCGCGCTCGACCTTCCCAACGCGTTGGCCAACAAAGTCACTCCCACGCAGGTATATTCCATCGATCCTGCTCAGTTTGGCATTGGTTCGCCTAGCGCCTCGGGTGACTACAACTGGTCATCGGTCGCTCCCGCGCTGACCGCCGTACCTTACGCCATCGCCAACAACCTTCCCTACAACCTGGTCACCGGATTCGAACTCTCCGATCCGCAGGCCAACGCGCAACCGACCAGCGACTTCTTCTTCAGCGGCGACAGATTTTCCAATCAGAGCGTGCTGGTGGCATGGGCCTTCCAGTTCATACAACCGGCGGTCAACGCGCTGCTGGCAAGCTATCACGGCAACAACCAGCCGCCTCCGGCCTGGTCGTCTGACGACTATGACAGTATCTGGACGATCAAGCTGGATCCGTGGGCAACGTGACGGTGAGCAACGGCGACGTGCGAGGGCATCAACTCAGCGGCGCTGCCGAGTACGCCACCGCAGTTCTGAGGGGGGTAGTAGCCGATGCTCCCGTCCCCGAAGGGGACAGCATATCTAAGCCCAGCGTTTCAACGCTGGGAAAGTGAATATGAAAGCCCCGAGTCCCGTAGGGACGGCAGAGGTCCAGCGGTCATTGCGCTGTGGCGACGTTACCTTGATCACCCCTGTACCTTCTCACGTCTGAAGGGAAATCGGCGCATGGCACATTCTGACATGAGATGCTTCGCCCCAGGATCATTGGCGAGCTCAGTCGCCAGTTGGTGTTCTTTTTCGCCTTCCTCTATACGCCCGAGTTTTCGATAAATGTACGAAAGCTCTTCATGCGTTCTGGCCATGAATGGGCGGATTTGCAAGGCCCGTGTCAGCATCTGAACTGCCTCTTGCTGGCGTCTTTGCGATGAGAATAGCTGTCCCAAGTTCTCCGCTGCCTCGAAGAAATTCGGATCGAGTCGTAGGGCTTCGCGATATTGTTCGATGGCTTCATCGTTTTTCAGAACACAGGCCAGACACCAGCCCAAAATGAAATGGCAACTGGCATATTCGGGTCTGAGTTGGAGCAGTTGGAGCAGTATGCCGATGGTCAGCTCATATTTTTGAGCTGCCGAGTGCGTCAAGGCTAAATTCCACAAAGCTTCCTGGTGTACATCGCTTTCTGGCGGAGAGTATTTAAGCGCCTGTTCGTAGGCGTTTATTTCCTGATCTGGCTCACCTAGCTCAGAATGCGCGACGCCAATGTTGAAATGGGCATCCGCATAGCTGGGGCGCAGCCGAATCGCTTTCTGGTATTCCTCTATCGCCTCTCTCCACCGACCCAGGTGAGCGTACGTCACTCCGACGGAGTAAGGAATCTCGGCCACGTGTGGTGAGAGCCTCGCCGCCTCTTTTAATTCGACCAGTGCTCGTGCCTCATCTCCGAGCTGTCCGAAGATAAGGCCGAGATGATAGCGAGCGTCGGGGTGATCGGGATTCAACTCGATCACCTTTTCTAATTCCGACAGCGCGTCGCGATACTGTCCAGAGTTGTAGTGGGCCCAGCCCAGGCGGTACAGGCGCTCGATATCTGCTGTTATGGATTCACTCACTCTGGTCTAAGATTACACGGACGAGTTCTTATTAAGGACACCGTGGTTCAAGCTAACGATAGCTGTGTCGTCCCTGACGGGACTCGGGGATGAATAACGCGCTCTCCCAGCGTTGAAACGCTGGGCTTAGATATGCTGTCCGCTTCGCGGACGGGGCTGCGCGGATGGTTTTCAGCCACTGCCACATTGAAAGCAATCCGACATGCGAGTCGATAAGAGCCCCCCGGGGTGACTCGAATCACCCCAAATTGTGACCTCAATCACCGCCCAACCGCCCGTCCCTAAGCCCAAACTCAAGGGTAACGATGAGGAGGACCGGGTTCTCTCCGTACCCTGCTTTGGCGGAGGCCCGGCGAAAGGGGGCAGTTATGTTACTCGCATATCGGCTGGTCAAGCTGATCGAGAGCCATTCTGACGGTTTAGCCCGCAGCCTTAAAAAACGCTACCTCGAAGACCCCCGCTGCTCGGCCTACGCCAACGTTCCGGAAAGCGAGCTGACGCAGCGGGTTTACGAGGTGTATCGCCACTTGGGCGAGTGGCTGCTGTCCAAAACCGAGTCCGACATTGAGCAGCGCTACCTGGAGATCGGCGGCAAGCGTGCCGAGCAGGGCGTTCCCGCGAGCCAGGTGATCTGGATGATCTGGCTGGTACGCGAAAACCTGTGGGACTACATGGAGAAGCATGCTGAACTCGAACACCCGTCCGAGGTCTTTGCCGGAGTCGAGTTGCAGAGCATGCTCGACCAGTTCTTCGGTCACGCGATCTACTATTCCGCGCTAGGGCATGAAAGAGCGATGGCCGGTTATCCCGCGCGAAGCGAAGCGGTAAACGCATAGGACCTCCTATGTCCTGGATTGACCAATACCGCAGTAAATTGATGAGCCCAGGCGAAGCCGTGAGCCTGCGTGGAATCGAACATGCGGGTGTACATCCACCCGGGGTGTGCCGAACCCGAGGCGCTGGTCCAGGCCTTGATGGCGCGAGCGCCGTTCGTGAAGAACGTCGAGGTCATGCACCTGCTCACCTTTGGCACTTCGCCCTACTGCGCACCAGAAATGGCGGAACACTTCCGCCACAATGCGCTGTTCGTCGGGCCCAATGTTCGCGACGCCGTCCACGCCGGCCGCGCCGATTACACTCCGGTCTTTCTCGGGGAAGTCGAGGCGCTGTTCGAAAGTGGCGAGATGCCGATCGACATTGCCTTCATTCAGGTCTCGCCGCCGGACCCACACGGTTTCTGCAGCTTCGGCGTCGGCGTGGATACCACGCTCACCGCGGCCAAGTACGCCCATCGGGTAGTGGCGCAGGTGAACGCCCAGATGCCGCGCACTTACGGCGACAGCTTCATTCATGTCAGCCAGCTCGACTCGATCGTTGAAGTCTCGCAGCCGCTCTGCGAATTGACGAAGCATGAAGCAATCCCGGTGCAATGACCGCATTGGAGCGCACGTCGCTTCCCTTATCGAAGACGGTTCAGTCTTACAATGTGGGATAGGGGGCATTCCGGATTCTGTCCTACCCAACCTGATGGATCGCCGGGACCTGGGAATTCACACCGAGCTGATCTCTGACAATGTGATACCTCTGGTGGAGGCCGGCATAATTACCGGCGAGCGCAAGAATTTCAAGCCGCGCAAAATCATTCTCGGCTTTCTGTTGGGCAGCAAAGAGCTCTTCGACTTCGTCGATGAGAACCCGATTTTCGAGTTCCATCCTTCGGCCTATACCAACGATCCGTTCCGCATTGCACAGAACAACCGCATGGTTGCCATCAACTCCGCCATCGAAATCGATATCACCGGCCAGGTTTGCGCCGAGACTATTGGGGCGCGCTTCTACAGCGGCTTTGGCGGGCAACTCGACTTTATTCGTGGGGCCGCGCGGTCTAAGGGAGGCAAGCCGATTATCGCGCTGCCCTCCACCGCCAAGGACGAAACCGTCTCGCGCATCGTGCCTCGCCTGGCCCACGGCGCGGGTGTTCTAACCGGACGCGCCGACGTCCACTATGTGGTGACCGAGTACGGCATCGCCTACCTGCACGGCAAGACCATCCGCCAACGCGCCGAGGCACTGATTCAGGTCGCCCATCCCAAGTTCCGTAACCAGCTGTATGAATATTGCGAAGAGCAGCGCTGGTTGCAGCGCAATGCTCTGGAGGCAGCTCAGATAACCGTATGACAACCCAACCACGCGGTAACGTAACCATTGATGTAGATGAATGCAAAGGATGCGGGCTGTGCGTGGAGTCTTGCCCGCCAGAATGTCTTTTTCTCGCGCCCGAGCTGAGTAAGTATGGCGTGCACCCGGCCACCTACACCGGCCAGGATTGCACTGGCTGTGGCGCGTGTTTCTATTGCTGTCCGGAGCCGGGCGCGATCACGGTTTGGCGACTGATACCGCCGCCCAAAGTCGCCGCCGCTGTGGCCAGCGCCAATCAGGGAGGGAGCCATGCGCCAACTATGTAAGGGCAATGTCGCCATCGTCAAAGGCGCAGTGCTTGCCGGGTGCCGGGCTTTCTACGGATACCCCATTACCCCGGCCAGCGAAATCGCAGAATATGCCGCCCTCCTCGTACCCGAAGTCGGCGGTACTTTTTTGCAGGCGGAGAGCGAAGTCTCGGCTATCAACATGGTCTATGGCGCGGCTTCGGCCGGCCAACGGGTGATGACGGCATCGTCCGGCCCCGGGCTCAGCCTGATGCAGGAAGGTATCTCCTACATTGCGGGATCGGAGCTGCCTTGCGTCATTGTCGACGTGGTTCGCGGCGGCCCCGGCCTGGGCAACATCGCACCCGAGCAGAGCGACTACTTCTGCTGCGTCAAGGGTGGAGGCCACGGTTGCTACCGCAACATCGTGCTGGCGCCCGGCTCGGTGCAGGAGATGTTCGACCTTACCGTACTCGCCTTCGACCTGGCTGACCGTTATCGCAACCCGGTGCTCATCATGACGGACGGCTACGTCGGCCAGATGCAGGAGCCGCTCGACATCAAGCTGCGCGACATCGAGCCTCCGGCCAAGGACTGGGCCGTCAAAGGCACCAAGGAGACCCAGAAGAACGTTGTCACGTCGATCTTCCTCGAGCCAGACGATCTCGAGGCGCATGTGCGCAAACTGGAGAGTAAGTATCAGTTGGCGCAGGAGCTCGAGACCCGCAGCGAAAACTACCTGACCGAAGATGCTGACATTCTGCTGATCGGCTTCGGCATTGTTTCGCGGGTGCTGCGCTCGACCATCGACCAGTTGCGTGCGCAGGGTGTTAAAGCTGGCCTCTTCCGGCCGATTACCCTGTGGCCGTTCCCCTCGCGCGAGCTGCGCGAGACGGCGAAGAGTGTGAAGTCGGTGATGGTGGTTGAGCTGAGCACCGGCATGATGGTGGAAGACGTAAGGCTGGCGCTGAATGGCTCGCTACCGGTCGAGTTCTACGGACGCGCCGGCGGTAACGTGCCCACCGTCGAAGAGCTTACCGCGCAGGTGTTCGCACGCATCGCGGCGCTGGTGTAACGGGATTTCAAACTGCACGTCTGAAGGCGTGCTCCACCCAAATGGGAGGAATTGTGGAAGGCTACCAGGTTGTTCATGAAAAATCGCCGTCGTTCTATGACAAATACGAACGCAAGGGCGAATTGCAGCAGCAGACCCACTACTGCCCGGGCTGTGGACACGGCATCGCGCACAAGCTGATCGCCGAAGCGCTCACCGAACTTGGCGTGCAGGACAACGCCATCCTTGTCAGCCCGGTCGGCTGCTCGGTATTTGCCTACTACTACTTCGACGTGGGCAATGTCCAAGTCGCGCATGGCCGTGCTCCGGCAGCCGCAACCGCGCTGAAGCGCGCCAACCCGCATTCCATCGTCATGTCGTACCAGGGCGATGGAGACCTTGCCGCCATCGGTACGGCCGAGATCATTCATGCCGCCAACCGTGGCGAGAACATTACCGTGTTCTTCATCAACAACTCGATTTATGGCATGACAGGCGGCCAGATGGCGCCGACCACCCTTCCTGGCCAGGTGAGCACCACCAGTCCCTGGGGACGCCGCGCCAACAACGAAGGCCTGCCCATGCACATCGCCGAGCTGCTCTCCGCGCTGGAGACGCCGACCTACATCGAGCGCGTCGCCCTTAGCGACATGAAGAACATCATGAAGGCGAAGAAGGCGGTAAAGAAGGCGCTGGAGATCCAGAAGAACGGCGGCGGCTTCTCGCTCGTCGAAATGCTCTCCCCTTGCCCCACCATCATGAAGATGGACCCCGTGGTCGCGCGCGAGTGGGTCGCCGATACTTTGGTTAAAGCATTTCCACTTGGGGTCTTCCGCGATCGCAAGCCTGAGCTGCCGGTATCGCCGAAGGTGCCGCACAAGACAGTTGCAGAAGCACTGAACGTTGACACCGATGCCATACCGGAGACGACGCCCAGCCGCCATCACCATACGCGCGAAGTCACGGTAAAGTTTGCCGGCTTCGGCGGACAGGGCGTTCTGCTGATGGGACAGTTGCTGGCCGAGATGGGGTTGCGCGAGCACATGGAAGTGAGCTGGCTGCCGTCCTATGGGCCGGAGATGCGCTCCGGCAGCGCGCACTGCCACGTCACGCTCTCGCACGAACGCATCGGAACCCCGCTCATCTCGCGGCCTGAAGTGCTGGTCGCGATGAACGAGCTCTCGTTGCGCAAGTTCGCTCCCCACGTCGCCTCTGGAGGATTGATTCTGTACAACCACCACGAACTGCCGGCGGACATGAACATCACCCAGGCTCGCGTGGTGTGCGTGCCGGTATCGGAGATCGCCGACCGCATGGGCTCCGCCAAGGTCGCGAACGTCGTGATGCTGGGCGCGCTACTGGAAGAAACCGAGTGCCTGCCCTCCGACACGGCCATCGAGGTTCTGGAAGCAACGGTGAAGAATCCGAAGCTTCTCGAACTCGACCGCCAGGCCATCAAAGCCGGCCGCGACTATGTCGATACGGAAGTAGAAGTCGGCGCCGTCTCGCAGCCGGACGGGTACTCGTACTGAGGTGGAAGCGCCGAGCTTCACGATACGTTTTGCCGGTGGAAGCCCCGAGCTTTAGCTCGGGGACATCTGGATCAGAAAACGACGGGCTTTAGCCCCCCCGGGCCCTGGCTAAAGCCTTGACGAAAGGAAGAATCTCATTCGCTGGGCTAAAGCCCAGCGCTTCCACCCACGCTAGCCTGGCCCCCTCGGGTTCTCCGCGTCAGGATCGATGCCGTGCTCGATCTTGGCGATTCGCTCCTGGTGCTTAAGAACGATGACCACGACGGCGATAATCCCACCAACGATGATTGCGGTAATTGGTATGAGAAACGGGCCCAGACAGGTGATTGTTTCCATGCGGACTCCTGCCACGCACCCCAGGTTCGCCCTTCGGTTGGGCTAACCTGGGACTTGAGTAAGATCGTCCCGGGTGGAGGACACCTTCAAGTGTCCAGCAAACAGCCTTCTTATAGCTCCGCGCTTCGGCGCCTGAGGTGATTCCTTACCTCAGCGGCTGAAAACCGCTGTCACTTGGCGCACGCTATTGCAGCGCTAAAGCGGTACTCCACCCCGTATTTTCAGCAACTTACCTCTCCAACCTTTTCCTTACCTAATTCCAAGTCCTTTCCAACCGATCCTTAAAGACTCCAATCGTCGCAGCGGGGTACTTTCACACTCGCAGCCGGTGATGGCTCGCGGATTCTGGCAAACCCCCAGGTTAGCCAAAAGAAAGAAAGCGAAATCTGGGTGACAGCAAGTTGGAAGTTACCCAGTAATCCGTGAAGTTATCGGCAGCAAATTTCAGTTTCCGGCTGCTGCCGCAAACATAAATTCCAGGAGAAGGAACAATGAAACGCTTTGCCTGCACTTTCACTTTTGTCGTAACCCTGCTGCTCTGCGCCACCATGTGGGCACAGAGTTACAACTTCGAAATCGTTAAATATCCCGCCAACAACGTGAACGACCAGTTCACCCAGTTGCTTGGCATTAACGACTCCCTGCAGATCGCCGGGTATCACAACGTCAACCAGAACTCAGGCTTCACTCTCGAACTGCCCAACAGCTTCACCACCGAAAACTATCCGAACTCGATGATGACGCAGGTCATCGGCATCAACAACCTCGGCACCACGGACGGCTTCTACGTCGACAACAACAATGTCACGCATGGATTTACCGATACCCATGGCAAGTTCGCGACGGTCGATTATCCGGGAACGCCCTTCAACCAGCTTCTGGGACAGAACGACATGGGCCAGGCCGCCGGCTACTACAGCTTGAGCGTGGACAACACGACGCCAGATTTTCCTTATGTCTATGACGAGAAGGCCGGGGGCGTGTTCCAGGTCATCTCGATCCCGGCGGCCGTGGGCGGAGCGCAAGCCACCGGCGTCAACAACTCGCAGCAAGTCTGCGGCTTCTACATCGACTCCAGCATGGTCAACCACGGCTTCCTGCTGAACTTCGGCCAGTTGACCACCCTTGATCCTCCGGGCGCCGTCTTTGCGCAGGCGCTTGGCCTGAACAACAAAGGCCAGGTCGTGGGACAGTGGATGGACGGCGGCAACAACACTCACGGCTTCGTGTGGAGCGCAGCGAATGGCTTCACCACGGTCGATGCTCCTCAGGGAGTGGGCACCACCATCGTCAACGGCATCAACGATGACGGCATCCTGGTCGGCTTCTACGGTGACTCGCCGATCAACACCGGTTTCGTCGCTTACCCCAACCAGTCGTCAACGAAGTAACCGCCAAGTCCCCCGCCTAAGTCCCCGTCCTGAAAACAAGCAGGGCGGGGATTTTTTTTACCATGCATATTTCCGATGTCCCGCTGAGCTACAAGAAGAATTCACCACGGAGAACACCGAGATCACGGAGTAAGAAATAAATAAACAAGACGTTTTTCGGTGTCCTCAGTGTCCCAAGTGGTGAAGGTTTTCGGCCCTGTCCGGCCACGCGGGTTGCCCTCCACGATGACAACGCATCTCTGAGATATCCTCCCACCTGCGCTCGTGTTAGCCCTCGATTTCTAGCCGTGGTTCTTCGCAAGGCAACGGAACTGCAGGTCCCGCCCGCTGCGCGGACTCGGGATGACACACATGAGGGAGTTCGCCAGCCCGCCGCGGCGGGAGGAACCTGCAGCTAGGGTGTCATTCCGAGCGCAGCGAGGAACCTGCAGTTCGCCCGCACCGCCGAACCGCATCGCGTGAGCCCCGTCACTGCTCAACCCTGCTTCGTCTGAAATACCGCACTCGTGCTAGCTCTGTCCCACTCGCACGTCTATAATCCCGCCATCCTGCTGAAGCAGGTTTCAGATATCATGCCCGGAGTTTTCATCAGCTATCGCCGCGACGACAGTGCCGCCTACGCCGGACGGTTGTTCGATATCCTGAGCGCCGCGTTTGGCGCCGACAATACGTTCATGGATGTCGACGACATCAAGGGTGGCGACGATTTCACCACCGTTATCGAGCGCAAACTCGGCGTCTCTGATGCCCTGACTGCGGTCATCGGCCCGCGTTGGCTTTCGGACGCGGATGCAAGTGGAGCGCGGCGGCTCGATAACCCGAACGATTTTGTCCGTATCGAAATCGCGAAAGCGTTGCAGCGCGGGATTCGTGTGATCCCGGTGCTGGTGGGCGGGGCGACTCTACCTCATCCCAGCGACCTGCCCGATAACTTGAAGGCACTGTGCGAGCGGCAGGCGGTGGAGATTCGCGACACGCGCTTCCATGAAGATGCGAAAGACCTGGTCGATGTACTGCATCGCACGCTTCACGGTACTGGCCTGGCCCCGACGCAAGCGAAACTCAAACGGTTCTTGCCGGTACTTCTGATTTTTGCCGTGGTAATTGCCGGCGCTGTTTCATGGCTGCTCCTGAATCACCGGAAAGCCCCTGGCCATCCTCAGGCGAACGTCGCCGGAGAATGGCAAGCGACCGTGAAATACGACTGGGGAGACACCTACCACGAGCTGTTTGATTTCCAAGTGAACGGCCAGGAACTCTCCGGGACGGCAGGCTTTCTGGGTACGCCCAAGGGGCAAGGGCGACCCATTTGGGATGGCAAAATCGTGGGCGACCAAGTCAGTTTTATGACGAAGAGCCTAACCAGCATTTCCGGGGACGAGAAGACTTACGAAGACAAGCATTACTACAAGGGCGTAGCGAAAGGTGACGCGATCGACTTCACTCTGGTGACCGACAGCAGCGTGGAGCAGCACCCGGAGATTCACTTCACGGCAAACAGAGTGAAGCCGTAAGATTCGCTGTTCGCTTTTCACCCTTCGCTTTTCGCCAGAATGTCATAGCCAGGATCTTCCTTCTCGAGCCTCTTGCGAAGAGCCAATAGCGAAGAGCGAAAGGCGTCTTAATTAGTGCTCCCGCGCCCGTTGCCGCTCCTCAATTGTCGCGACCAGCCGCTGGGTGGTAGGCACTGCGATTTCCCACTGCGCACCTCCGCGAATGATAGGACCTGCGATGCCGTCAAGCTCCAACCGGCGCCCAGCATCGAGGTCCTTGGCCATCGAGCTGCGCATAGTTGGCGGCGACGAATCGATGATGGCCTGAATGCGTGCGGGATCGATCTGTGCGCCGAAGGCTTCGGCTACTGCCTGAGCTTCGGCGAACGCATAGTCCATCGTCTTCTTCCATTCGGCATCGGCCAGGATCTCGCCCTTGTTCTTGCCTGAGGCAGTTGTAACCAGCGCAAACGGTCCCAGGAAACACAGCTTGCCCCACATCAGACTGGCCTCATTGGCGATGAACGAGCATAGGAAGCCCAGATCGCGCAGCTCCTGCGCGGTGTCGCTGAGGAGGGCCTCTCCACTTGTCGCAATGTTGAGTCGCACGGGAGAGCGTTGGACGTAGTGTCCCTCGGCGATGCGTTCGGCTTCGACGGCAATCGTCGCCGGAATAATGCGATCGTCACCGTAGCGCGAGCGCAGTACAGAAATGTGGTCCACTCCGTTCAACAGCGGCACCATGGCCGGAGGGACGTTCACAATCGACTGCAACGCTTCTTCCAGCTGATACGTCTTGGTCGCGATCCACAGCGCGTCGGTAGGCTCGGAAACATCGGCGACGATCTTGACCTTCGCGGTTAATGTGCCGTTCGGCCGATCGAGAGTTATCGTTTCTGGATGTCGTCCCAGCTTCTGTTGCCGGACGACGATGCTGACCTCGTTGCCGAGCGATGCCAGGGCGGTCGCGAGCATTCCGCCAATTGCGCCTGCACCTAAGATTGTATGTTTCATGCCGTTCCTCTCAGCAATGAATGTAAGTGGACATGATACCGCCGGCAAAGAGGTCACACGTGAAATAGCCGAAAAGGCGCGTTCGTGCCTTGGCTACTTG
Organism: uncultured Acidobacteriaceae bacterium; assembly: GCA_963846795.1. Taxonomy (GTDB): domain Bacteria; phylum Acidobacteriota; class Terriglobia; order Terriglobales; family Acidobacteriaceae; genus CAVVDY01. The sequence continues at coordinate 244,386 of CAWJXJ010000002.1, read as the reverse complement.
GGGCGGTGAATGGAAACCGGCTGAACCGCCGCTTTGTGAGGTGACGCCTTCTTGCGTCTCAGAACCCGGCGCAGTTCCCACGTCGACAGCGCGCCGGCAAACCAGACCGTCGTTGCGATACACAGGACCACGCGGGTACCATGCGTCGGCGCCATCTGCCAGATTACGAGCGCAAAGGCGAAAAGTCCGACACTGCCCCACACCGTCCCGAACATGTCGAGCGCAGCGGTTTTGCGCCCGTGGGTATGACCTTCCAAGCCGGCGCGTTCTCTCTCCTCTTTTATGTTTTGATCGAGCAGAGTTACCGAGGCCGGAGCAATCGCTGGAAAGGCGAGAAACAATCCGCCGAGCTCCGGGCCGTAGTGCTTGGCGATGAGCCCTGCGACAACCGTCATCAGTCCGCCGAACAGGAAGCGGGCAGCGTATTCGAACCAGCTCGCTTTCTTGAGCGCCGAAATGTCAGCCTTGATGACCATCCGTTATCTCAGCAGCACGAACCAGAGACCGAGAGCGACTCCGAGCCAGACTACCAGCGCAGAGGAGGTGACCAGCAACGTGTTATGCCGGGCACGGAAGAGGATCATGGCAACGACCCACGCGTAAGCAGCCATTGCAACAGCCCCGAGAACCATCGAACGGCCTTCGAGCGCGGCGTACGCGTGGCCATCTTTGTGGAAGGTGAGAGCGAGAGTGGCCAATGCGACCGAAGGTGCGGCCCCAAACAGTCCGGCAAATGTTTTCGGCCGCAATACACTGCCGATGGCAGAAAACGTGGAAACGATAACGCCTCCGATGGCAAATCGTAGAAGAAGTTCGGCCAATTGCGATGGATCCCCCTCCGCGAGGACGACTACTTGCCGCTCGAGAGCAGCTCGAAATTTACCTGTTTTTCATAGATGGCGGATGCCAGAGGAGGGTGGTTTGGTGAGGGCGAATTTGCAGACCGCTATCAGACCGAGCCGAGTCGAAGGCGTCGGTAGTGGTGCAGTTTGGGTGTCATCCCGAGCAAGCCTCATTTGCGCAGCGAGGGATCCAGGCGTGCCCCGTTCGACTCGCTCCGCTCGCTCAGGGCAGGCTTATCGCGCCGGCGCGCGAAAGGCACGCATCCCTATTCGAAACTGCACCACTTCCGAAGCGTCGCTGAACTTGGTGCTGCATCTATAATGGTGAAATTGTTTCCGACCTCCGCAGCCTAAAGGCAAACCCAGGGTTGCGGCGGCGGTGTCCCGGAGTTTTCGGGGCCGAGGGTGTGGAGGGAAACGTCCACGCCTCCCGTGCTTGGAAAGGAAACGTGAGCGCTGCGGGATCTCGCGGTGTGATCTGTCTTCTTCCTCGCACAATTTGAGTTGTCATCCTGAGGTCGCCTCGGCGACCGAAGGACCTGCTTTCGTGGCCTTGGGCGAAAGAACTTTTCTCAGGGACGACAGATTGCAAAAGACCCACCCCGCCAAACGAAGGCGGAATGGGGCACCCGAGCTAATAGCGTGCTTCTGACCGACAAATTCGGACGACGCATCAGCGACCTGCGAATCTCCATCACCGATCGCTGCAACTACAAGTGTGTCTATTGCCGCTCAGGCAATAACGGCGCGCAGTTCGCGGAGCTGCCGATTGCTGACTACCTGCGCATGGCGCAGCTCTTCGTCTCGCTGGGTATCACCAAGGTTCGGCTAACCGGGGGCGAGCCGCTTTTGCGCAAGGGCCTGGTAGACATGGTTCGTGAGTTGGGCCAGATGCGCACTCTGGAAGGCGAGCCGCTCGACATCGCTCTTACCACCAACGGCCACCTCCTTGAAGATCTAGCTCAGCCTCTGGCCGATGCCGGTCTGTCGCGCGTTACGGTTTCAATGGACGCGGTTGATCCTGTGCGCTTCGCGCGTATCACACGCGTGCCCAATGGCTACGAGCAGGTGTTGGCGGGAGTTCGTGCCGCCCAGCGCGCCGGCTTGACCCCGGTGAAGATCAATTGTGTTCTGCTGCGCGGTTTCAATGACGACCAGATTCCGGCGTTCGGCAAGTTTGCCCGCGAGCAAGGGGTCGTGGTCCGCTTCATCGAATTTATGCCGCTGGAAGAAGATCGCGTGTGGTCGCCCGAAATCGTTGTACCGCTGGAGGAGATCCTGCGCCGCATGGCCGAATTCATGCCCCTGCGCGAGATCGCCCGTGGCGACAGCGAGACGGCGCGACGTTATGTATTCGAAGATGGCTTGGGCGAAATCGGAATCATTGCACCGGTATCGCATCCCTTCTGCGGGCATTGCAGCCGCGTCCGTATCACTTCGGACGGAAAGATCCGCACCTGCCTGTTCTCAGTGCGCGAGCACGATCTGGCGTCGCGTATGACTGCGGGAGCGTCCGATCGCGATCTCACCGACTTCATCTACCACGTTGTCGACCAGAAAGAAGAGCGCCACCACATCGGAGAAGCGGGTTTCATTCCGGCCTCAAGGACGATGGTGCACATCGGGGGCTAGCCCACACGCTGACACACACCCGGAGCTGTCATCCTGAGGTCGCCTCGGCGACCGAAGGACCTGCTGTTTGCTGGCACTGCGAAGGCCTCACCTTCGTAAGAAAACCGCCGATCCTTTTAGTTGACAACTTGTTGCGATCCCGACGAAAACAGGTCCTTCGCTGCGCTCAGGATGACAGTTCAAAAATGGGGTTTGGCACTGGATACTCCTTATGTTGTCCAGGTGACGTACTGAGAGCTGACAACTGACAACTGACAACTGTACTTGCACAATCGTCACCTCCGCGTAACAATACACAGTAGGAGTTCCTGCCCGCGGATGGCAGACCGGCGCCGTGCCCAAGGGCGCGGTTTCACGGTTTAAAGATTTGTAACGAAGGCGCTGGCAGGGCATCCAATTGGCTGAGTAGTAAGAAGCGTCAACTTGCAGCTTCAACATCCCCGTAGGTCGGGTTCGCCAGAGGCGGACAGTGGATCTACTGGAGTCGCAAGCCAGCTTTCAACATCCCCGTTCCGGGGTGCATTTCCGATCACAACGGAAGACGCCGCCGGGACTGAAGGCAGAGACATAAAAAGTGGCTACGGCACCTGTAACAGAACAGTCATCCTGCTCGCTCGAGAACTATCTCGTTCTCCCCGACAACTCGATGGACGCCCGCATTGCGGCCGCCCGCAGGGAATTGGGCCGCGAGTGCGTCATTCTTGGACATCATTACCAACGCGACGAAGTGGTGCGTTTCGCTGACCACACCGGCGACTCCTACCGGCTGTCGCAAATGGCCGCGCAGGCAGAAGGAAGCTACATCGTCTTCTGCGGCGTGCACTTCATGGCGGAGAGCGCCGACATTCTGGCGCGCCCGTCGCAATCGGTCATCTTGCCCGATCTCAACGCAGGCTGCTCGATGGCCGACATGGCAGAGATCGGACAAGTCGAAGATGCCTGGGAGCAGTTCGTTGCCCTCGGACTCACCGACGACGAAGGCAACGGCATTACGCCGATCACGTACATGAATTCCACAGCTGCGATTAAAGCTTTTTGCGGCGAGCGTGGCGGGCTGGTTTGCACCTCGTCCAACGCCAAGTCGGCGTTCTCGTGGGGATTTGCCCGCAATGGGAAGATTTTCTTCCTGCCCGACCAGCATCTGGGTCGCAATACCGGATTCGCGCGTGGCATTCCGCTGGACGAAATGGTGGTGTGGGATCCCTACATGCTTCAGGGCGGGCAGACGGCTGAGCGCCTGCGCAAAGCGAAGGTGATCCTGTGGAAGGGCCATTGCTCGGTGCATCAGCGCTTCCTGCCGGAGCACGTCGACAAGGTGCGCGCCAAGTATCCTGGCATCCAGGTCGTTGTTCATCCGGAGTGCCGCTGGGAGGTATGTCAAAAGGCCGACGGCATCGGCTCAACCGATCAAATCATCAAAGCGGTCAAGCAAGCTGGGCCGGGTAGCGCATTTGCCATAGGCACGGAAATCCACCTGGTGAACCGGCTGGCGAAGCAATTTCCCGACAAGCGAATCATCACGCTCGACGATTCCGGCTGCCTGTGCACCACCATGTTTCGCATCTCGCCGCAGCACCTCTGCTGGGCGCTGGAGAACCTGGTGGATGGCAATGTAGTGAACCCCATCAGAGTTAAACAGGACATAAAGCGGTGGGCACGCGTCGCGCTTGATAAGATGTTAGAGATACAGTGATCATTCGTATACGTAAACGTCCCCGAGAGAAGTACCTGCGCCGTGTCCCCCGCTACCTGCTCGACTTGCGGGAACACCGGCGCCGCATTGGCGCCCGCCACATGGCGGCATTGCAAACGCTGGAAGCCAGCGAGCCTGAGACGGATATGCCACGCACCTTTACCCTTGCCGAAGCTGAGACTCTGCTGCCTGTGCTGGAGTCGTTGTTGCGCTCGGCCATGCAGTCCAAAGCACTGATTGAAGAAGTAGATGGCGAATTCGATTCGCTGCGCAGTCGCATCTTTATCAATGGCGGAATGTTCGTTGACGTCGAGAAGATGGCCCGCCGCAAGGCTGAGAAAGAGAAAGCCATCCAGCACGCCAAAGACGCGGTCGCCGAAATCGACGCCGCCGGTGTGCAGGTGAAAGACCTTGATATCGGCCTGCTCGATTTCCCGTGCATGGTGGATGGTGATGTCGTCCTGCTGTGCTGGAAACTGGGCGAGAAAGGCATCACGCACTATCACAGCACCAGCGAAGGCTTTGCCGGCCGCAAGCCGATCGATGGCCGCATCTCCCGCGGGCCGAAGAAGAGCAACTAGGAAAAGCCGACGTATCGAAATCGACGATCCGAGTTGTTCGGTGAGCGAATGACGATCCGAATGGGGGCTTCACAGCCCGGTTCAGTTTGCATTTTGCAATCAGCGGCTAAAGTCCGCGCCAAAAAATCAGTCTCCACCAGGCTGAAGCCTGGTGCTTCCACCGAACAACGCGAACGAATTGTCTCCGTGTCCTCCGTGCCTCTGTGGTGAAATAGTTCTTACCTCATGATCCAGCTCTCCTCCGCCGGAAAACGCTTCGGCCCCAAGCTCCTGTTCGAAAACCTTGACTGGCTTATCACGCAGCACGACCGGGTGGGGCTGGTCGGTGCGAACGGCACCGGCAAATCCACCCTGCTGAAGGTTCTCGGGGGGCTGGAGTCACTCGATTACGGCAGCATCACCTCGGCCCGGAACACCACGTTCGGCTATCTGCCGCAGGATGGCCTTCGGCTGGAGGGCCGCACCGTCTTTGCCGAGTGCCTGTCGGTGTTTGACGAGCTGCGCGCACTCGAAACCGAGATGGAAGAACTCACGCACAAGATGGCGGAGCTCGACCACACCTCGGCTGAATATCAACAAGTCGCTGACCGCTACCAGCGCATATCCGGCGAGTTCCACATGCGCGATGGCTACGCCCTGGAGTCGCAGGTCGGAACCGTGCTCGACGGACTTGGCTTCCGCAAGGAAGATTGGACGCGGCAGACGGAAGAGTTCTCCGGCGGATGGCAGATGCGCATTGCCCTGGGCAAGCTGCTGCTGTCAAAGCCGAACCTGCTGCTGCTCGACGAGCCCACGAATCATCTCGATCTCGAAACCCGAAACTGGCTGGAAGGGTATCTGCTGCAATATCCCTACGCGTACATCCTGATCTCGCATGACCGCTATTTCCTCGATGTCACCGTCGACAAGATCATGGAGATCTGGAACAAGGGCGTACACGTCTACAGCGGCAACTACGAAAAGTACCTGCAGCAAAAGCAGGAGCGCCGCGATTCGCTGGTCGCTGCCTATAAAAACCAGCGCGACCGCATCGAGCAGCTTGAGGCGTTTATCAACCGTTTCCGCTACCAGGCAACCAAAGCCAAGCAGGTGCAGAGCCGCATCAAGGAACTGGATAAGATCGAGCGCATCGAGGTTCCGCCGGACGAGAGAACCATCCACTTCAGCTTTCCGCAGCCCAAGCCAAGCGGACGCACCGTGGTCGAGAGCAACGGAGTGGCGAAGAGCTACGGGCGGAAAGAAGTTTTCCGCGATGTAAACTTTACGATTCAGCGCGGCGATCGCATTGCGCTGGTTGGTGTGAACGGCGCCGGCAAATCAACGCTCATCAAATTGCTGACCGGAATCGAGCCGCTCACGGAAGGTACGTTGCACCTCGGGCACAACGTCGAGCCCGACTACTTCGCACAGGACCAATATAAGGAGCTAGATCCCGAGCGTCGCATGCTCGACGATTTGTCAGATGTCGCGGTGCATAAGACGACGTCAGAGCTGCGCGGGCTGCTGGGATGTTTCCTGTTCTCGGAAGACGACGCGTTCAAGCCCATCGGTGTGCTGTCCGGCGGCGAACGTAATCGCTATGCATTGGCGCGCATGCTGCTGCATCCCTCGAACTTCCTGCTGCTGGACGAGCCGACGAACCACCTCGATATGCGCGCGAAGGATGTTCTGCTCGAAGCGTTGCAGAACTACAACGGGACTGTCGTTTTCGTCTCACACGATCGCTACTTCATCGACAAGCTGGCGACGCGGATCTTCGAGATCGGCAATGGACGTGTGGATGTTTTCCCCGGAAACTACGAAGACTATCTCTGGCGGAAGCAGCGCGGCTCCGAAGAAGAGGGGGGTCACTCGGCAGATGACTATCCCACCCTGTCGGATGTTCCGGGTTACGTACAGAAGTACGATGATGCCGGTATCGCCAAGCAGCCGACGGCGGACGGTGGCGACGGAAACTCCAGCGGCGCGAAGAAACGCATCAATCCCATCAAGTTAAAGCAGATGCAGGACCAGCAGAAACAGGTCGAGGAAGAGATTGCCCGTCTGGAGCACGGAATCGCTCAGTGCGAACTTGAATTGCAATCCTACGTCAGCGCTGAGGAGACCCAGCGCCAAGCAGACCTGCTCGCCAAGCATCGAACAGACCTCGCCCAGAAGCTGGAAGAGTGGGAAGAGATCTCCAGCTTGCTCGAAGCCTAGTTGTCGATTCGTCATTAGCAGGTGTCAACTGCCAGATGTGATCAGAGTTGCAAAGCTTCGGGCATGCGGACACTGCTCAGTGCGGCTCACGGTTCATCGCGGCGTGCACGAAAGCAGGTCCTTCGGTTGCCGCGGCGACCTCAGGATGACAGGATCTATATTTGTTGCGCGACGGCCTCGCAATTTCGCTGACAACTGGCAACCTGCCTACTTCTTCATCAACTCATCAGTCAGCACTTGTGCTTTCTTGGCCAGGTTCGACGCCCGCTCGTAGTCACCTTCCGTTATGGCTTTCCGCGACTGGCTGATGAAAGTCTTGATCTGCGCCAGCATGGACTGCTGATCTGAGCTCAAGCTGTTGCCGTCAACACGCTTGAGCTGGTTTTCCGTGGTGTCGAGCAACTTCGTCGTCGATTGCCGGTCGCGAGCCGCTTCGGCGCTGCTTATATCCGGGCCAATGGCTACCTCAGCGGCGGCATTCGCGGGATTGCCCGGCGGGTGCAACTCCGCCGTTGCAGTTGGGGCCGTCGTTTGCGCGGATGGCTGGACCGGCTGAGTGTTTTTCGCTTTCTTGCGAGCCTTCGCCTTTTTCGGCAGTGGAGGAGGCTCCTGCGCCTGTGCCGTTTCTGGGTTTTCCGGCAGGGGCTCCGGCTGTATCTCGTAAGGCAGCGTCTGGGTTAAGGTAGGCGCCTCCGCGGGCCCCGGCAGCTTAGGCGTTTGAGCGGCCTGCTTCTTATGGCAGGCGAGCTGAATCGCAAGCAGCGGAACCAGCAGGCCCATGACGAATTGGCGCTTGCTGATCATCTTTCAACTTTCCTGATCCGGATTCGCCATTGGCGGAACAATCAGGCAAGACTCACAATACCAATGTTAAATCTATGACCGCGTGCCCGTACTGTCGGCAGGCTCAACCGCGAGCGCTTTTGTATTAGCCGGGTTTTGACCTGCAACTGCCAGCGGCAAGCAGAGCCGAAAGGTCGAGCCGCGCCCGAGCTCCGTGTCGAAGTCAAGCGAACCGTGATGCATCTGCAACACACGGTACGTCATAGCGAGTCCAATGCCGCTTCCCGTCTTCTTGGTTGTGAAATAGAGATTGAAAATCTTGTCGCGAATCTCCGGAGGAATCCCAGGCCCTGCATCCTGTATTTCCACCGCGGCTGCCTTATCATCACGTCGCGCCGTGATGCGCAGCGTTCCTCCCTCGGTCATCGCCTGAATTCCGTTCAAGACCACATTATCGAGCGCCTGCTTCACCAGGTCGTAATCGATGAGAACCGGCAGAGGCTCGTTCCCAAGCTGAGTGACCATGCCGACGCCATTCTGCTCTGCTTCGGGTGCGGCCAATTGTATAACCTCTTCCAGAACTCGCCGCAGATCGGTCGTCTTCAGGCGCAACTCGACCGGCCGGTTGAAATCGACCAGCGTCTGTACCACCCGATCCAGACGATGAATTTCGTTGCTGATGATATCCATGTGACGGCGAGTGTCAGGGCTAGCTTCACGCATTTTCTCGCGCAGCAGCTCGAGATGTACGACGATCGCGTTAATCGGATTTTTTACCTCATGGGCCACACCCGAGGTGAGTCTGCCGATGGATGCCAGCCGGTGCGAGAGCTCGATTTCGTTTTCAATGCGGCGCACCGACTCAGCATCGCGCACAGTCAGCAGAGCGCCAATACGCTCACCACGCTCGGAGATGAAATCCAGCGCGATTTGCACGCGTTGACCGTTCGGCAACTCGATTTCCCGCTGCGGCACCGACTGGTGCAGGGCAAACGCATCGAGAACTACAGTTCCTAGCCTGCCATCAAGTTTGAAAATTTCGTCGACGGTGTGCCCGAAAATTTCGTTGCGCGGACGGCCGACGAAGCGTTCCGCAGACGAGCTGACCAGCACCACGCGAGAGTCGCGAGTAAAGAGAATAAGACCGTCCTGCAGCGACTCCATCAACTGATCGAGGTTTTCCTTCATGGCGGTGAACACTTCTTTCACATCGCGCATTTGGCGGCCCAGGCGATCAATCTTGGTATTGACGACGCCAAACTCGTCGGTTCGCTGGAGCTCGGGTTCCGGTGCGGAATCGGGTGCTCCCGCTGTCATCTGATCGAGCCGGCGGCCAATCTCCTCCAGCGGCCGCAAGGCGATGTTGGAGAGCCCTGCCGCCAGGGCAAGCGATACCAGAATGGCCAGGCTGGAGAATCCAAGGGCGCGAATCAACTGGGGCTGAATCTCGTGCTTGAACAGGACAGTCGAGATGCCGACCCGTATGTCGCCAAACGGCCCCCCCTCGCGCCGGATTTGTACGTGGTGGTCGTACACTCGGGGTGGGCCGTAGAACACCTGAAGCTGTTTGTAGAGGCTCGCTCCCAGCAGGGTGTCGAAATCTTCACGAACATCGAGCCGAGTGCCTATTGGGTTCTGATTCGTGTCAACGATCGCGCGACCGTCATTGTCGGCAATCGCAGCGTCGTAGACGATATCGGAGAAACCTATGATCGAGTTGAAGAGCGAGTGCAGGCCCGGATCGTGCTGCAGCCGTTCCGCAATGGCCAGATCCACTGCTTTCGGGTCGCTGGGATCAGCTCCCAGGGTGGCGGCATCGACGTGAGTCACGTCTCCCGCGCGCTCCAGGATTTCTTTCGCAAATAAGTCGGCGGTCTGGTAAGCCTGTGTCGTGCGCTGCCGCACTACCTTGGAAACGTAGATAAACGAAAATACCGCTACCAGGGCGAACACCATACCGGTGATCGCCAGCACGAGCTTGGTTTTAAGGCTAAGAGGAGCCATCGGGAGTCTTAAAATGACGGTGGCGTATTGGAATCATAACAGGGGGTCGCTGCAAGCAGTGAGCCCGCTTGGTAGTGTCTCAGTTTGAATAGGGATGCGTCCCCTTTCGCGCGTCGGCGCGAATCGGGACGCCTATATCCCTCGCCGCGCAAAAGGAGCTTGCTCGGGATGACAATCAAACTGAGACATCACCGACGCTGGCGCGCTCTCCCAAGCCCGCCAGGGTGTGGTACCTTTACTGCGGTCAGAATACAACCCGAAGGACGTCGGTTGCCTCTAAGAGATTATCCAGCCGCAATTACGCCCAGGCCGAGGAGAGTGAAGGTGCCAGATACCGTGATGGGAACTTCTAGCAAGATGCAGAGCGAGACGGTAACCAGACTGCGCAGCCTGGCGCATGATCTCAGCAATTCGATCGAAACTGTCATGCAGGCTTCTTATTTACTTGCCCAGGCGAAGTTGGAAGAACCCAACAAGAAGTGGCTTGATCTCATTGATAAGGCCACGCAGGATTCAGCCCGCATCAACCGTGAGATTCGCGAGATTCTCCGCTCTTTGAGCTGAGGTTCGCTCTGGTTGCGCAACCTCTTCAGGCGGCCTGCCAGGCGCGCAGAAAATCCTGCGCCTGCCGATAGCCTTCGAGCGTTCCCACGTCCATATAGCTCTCGCCAACGTGATAGCCACGCACCGGATTCCCGGCCGCAATGTAGGCGTTCAGCAAGTTCCCGAGATATTCATCGCCGCGGTGCCGCGACTCCCATAACGAATGCAGCGCGCTGAAAGCAGAACCGGTCGCCGTGATGGCCCCCCAAATCCAATCCGAGTGTGCGTCGGCCTGTTTTACCTCGACCTTGAGAACGTAATTCTGCGAATCACAAACGACCGCATCGAAGGCGCTTGGATCCGTCACCGGGAAGAGCACCAGGTTCACATCGGCATCGTCTCTTTGCAGGGGAAGACGATATGCGTTCTCCGGGAACCAGATGGTGTCGGGTAATCCGATCAGCACCTGGTCGTGGTGGCTGGCAAACGGCGCCGCCCGAAACAGCGCGTCGCAAAGGCCCTGTGGCCTTGGCTGCACTACGTAGAAAATCTCAGCGTTGTAGTCGCGCTCCGCGTAGTAGCGGACAATGTCGCTCTTCTCGGCGGAGATGACCATGCAGATCTGAGTCGCACCGGTGGAGATCATGCGTTCCACCAGGTACTCCGAAACGGCCTTGGGGCGCTCCACTCCGTGAATGATGCGTGAGCCCACAGGCAGCAGTTCTTTCGAGCAGCCGAGAGGTTGAATGCGCTGCCCAGCACCAGCGGCAGGAATAATACCGATCATGAAAAGGTCTCCGCAGTTGCGGTTCTGTATTGTCGGGCCGTTTCGCAAGCGGCTAGAAACTGCTTTGCTCTCTGGCGGCCTGTGTGCTCATCGAGCGTGCGTTCCCGCGCCCGGGCTGCTATGCGCGCGAGATCTGAATCCGGCAAGCGGAGCGCCTTCACCACGTCGTCGGTACTGCGAACCACTAACAACTCCTGCTCTAAGTCGAAGAAGCTTTCCAAGCCTTCCCATTCATCGGTGAGCAATGGAGTACCACAGGCAGAGGCTTCGAAAAAGCGGCCGGATGGGCAATAGCCGGCGTACGCCATCTCGCTTCGCGTCAGATTTAGAGTTGCGCGCGACGAGGAATACAGCGCCGGGTGATCCGAAGGAGCGACATGCTCTACGCGTTTCACTCCGGCGGGCCATGTCCACTCGGGCGGATACATCGACCCCGCCAGCAGAAAACTTTGACCAGGCGATCTCCCGGCCGCAGTCAGGAAGAGCTCCCGGATGGAGTCCGCCCGGTCTGGAGCATACGTTCCCATAAAACTCAAGTCGCACGCGAACCTCTGCTGGCGAGCGACGCGCACATAAAGGTCGGGATCCACGCACCCGTACAAAGGCAGTGCCAGGGGAGCCCCAAAGTTACGTTCCAGAAAACGCAGGATGCTCCCCCCGGTAAAGGACAGGTAAAGATGGAATTGGGGAATCAGGTCGGCGCGAAGATAATCGACGCCTCCGTGCTGAAGCCGGTTCAGGGTGATGGGTGTGTCCAAATCGTAGAAGACGTGCAGCGGCCCTTCCAGTCCGAGCAACTCTTCGGAAATACGGGCGCCTTCAGGAAGGTAACTGGCCGTCAGAATAATATCCGAAGCCTGGGCCCGTCGCAGGGCGCTTCGGCGGATTGTTTCCCAGTCGTCATACAGAATGAGTTCACAATAATCGCAACTGTCAAAATCCCTGTGCTTCGCGTAATAGGGCACGTCCCGCTCGTAGAAAACTATATCGACATTCAACGCACGAAGGGCCCGCAGCAACGCGCGATATGGGGTGGCATGACCATTCCCCCAGGACGAGGAGATCGTCAGGCCAAAGAACACGATTTGCAAAATCCCGGCTCCCGGGATGTGGTATGCCACACCCGCAACGTACTCAGGATTCGATGGAGTGACGAATGAAGATGTTGGCTGCCCACCAGCAAGGGCAGCCAGCACTGTGGCAAAGAGGAATTGTGGGCGGCAGGTGCTTAGGAATTAAGAGTTGCCACGGCGCTCACCTTCGCATTCAACACACGCGATACCGGGCAGCCCACCTCGGCGTTGTGCGCCGCTTCGTTGAACTTGTCGCGATCGGCTCCTGGAATGCGCGCCGTCACCTCCAAGTGTGACGCCGTGATCGTCGGCTTGCCATCGATGAAGTCGAGGGTTAAGGTGGCCTTGGTGTCGAGACTTTCGGCGGTCATTCCCAACTTGCCCAACTCCGCGGATAAGGCCATGGTGAAACATCCCGCGTGGGCGGCGGCGATGAGCTCTTCCGGATTGGTTCCTATGCCTGATTCGAAACGACTGCTAAACGAATATTGAGTGTTACTGAGTACTCCGCTCTGGCTTGAGACTGTGCCCTTGCCGTCTTTGAGACCTCCCGACCAATGGGCGCTCGCTGTACGTTGCATCTCTGAAGACCTCCTGAGAGAAATCTAACTCTCAACCAAGTTACACGAATGATTGGGCTGACGTCCTCAATAGCGGGCGAACAAAAGCGGCCTCAATCCGCGCCAGATGGTAATGGCGCTTCCGTAATACTTGACTTGGGTCAATTTCTGATTAGCCTTGGGTCATCATTGAGTTACATTCTTAGATGGCTTAAGAGCGGCGCAGCAGCATCGTACATGTTTGCGCCAGGCGAGAATTGTCAAAGACTGTAGCTCGAATTAGGTATTGAGCGTGCAAACCAGGTGTTCTCAAATGAGAATAGCACCGCTGGTGTGCACAGCGGAGTTGTTTGAATCAAGATTTGTAACTCGCTTAGCCTTGGCGCTTCATATAATGCCATACGTCGAAATGCGCCTCGGCGATTCTTTGCAAAAACTTTTTCCGAATGGATGGTCGGTTGCACGAAGTGCCGGAAAAACCGAATTGCCGGCATGAATTCGGCGTACAAAGTTTAGGAGTTTTGAAACTATGAAGAGAGCTCTTGTTGCTGGACTTGCAAGTTTGATGGTGGCCGGTGTTTTGGCGGGCGCCACTGAACCAGTCATTAAAGTTACTCCTTTTGCGGCGTTCTCAGCAGTCGAGAGCTCGTCTTCAGTATTGGTAGATGTACCGTTTGCTGCCCCCGATGGCGACCCGCAGTCGCACTAGAACAACGTTTTGTTTAGCCGAGGTCGTTACACCACGACCAGGAGAAATCTTATGAACAAGGTATTTCTGTGTGCTCTCGCAGTTAGTTTGATTACCATCAGCGCCGTTGCAGGACCGGTGCAAGCCCCCTCACCCGACCGCATCGAACGTTTTAAGTGCGACCATTTCCCATGATCCGACAACATCGGCCAGTGTTTTACCCGGTGAAGGAGCGCCGATGCCGATCCTGCTTCCCCGGCAAGAACTGCGGCGATTCAGCAGCCAGCAGCAGACGATCGCAGGCGAAGGAGCGCCGATGCCGATCCTGCTTCCCCGGCAAGAACTGCGGCGATTCAGAGCCAGCAGCAGACGATCGCAGGCGAAGGAGCGCCGATGCCGTCCTGCTTCCCCGGCAAGAACTGCGGCGATTCAGAGCCAGCAGCAGACGATCGCAGGCGAAGGAGCGCCGATGCCGTCCTGCTTCCCCGGCAAGAACTGCGGCGATTCGAGCCAGCAGCAGACGATCGCAGGCGAAGGAGCGCCGATGCCGTCCTGCTTCCCCGGCAAGAACTGCGGCGATTCAGAGCCAGCAGCAGACGATCGCAGGCGAAGGAGCGCCGATGCCGACCTGCTTCCCCGGCAAGAACTGCGGCGATTCAGCAGCCAGCAGCAGACGATCGCGGGCGAAGGAGCGCCGATGCCGTCCTGCTTCCCCGGCAAGAACTGCGGCGATTCAGAGCCAGCAGCAGACGATCGCAGGCGAAGGAGCGCCGATGCCGTCCTGCTTCCCGGCAAGAACTGCGGCGATTCGAGCCAGCAGCAGATGATCGCGGGCGAAGGAGCGCCGATGCCGTCCTGCTTCCCCGGCAAGAACTGCGGCGATTCGAGCCAGCAGCAGATGATCGCGGGCGAAGGAGCGCCGATGCCGTCCTGCTTCCCCGGCAAGAACTGCGGCGATTCAGCAGCCAGCAGCAGACGATAATCGCGGGCGAAGGAGCGCCGATGCCGTCCTGCTTCCCCGGCAAGGACTGCGGCGATTCAGCAGCCAGCAGCAGACGATAATCGCGGGCGAAGGAGCGCCGATGCCGTCCTGCTTCCCCGGCAAGAACTGTGGCGATTCATAGCCAGCAGCAGACGATCGCGGGGGCCGTCGTTCCAAATGCGGCTGGAGAACGTAGCTAGCTCGTGGGGGCAAACTGCCGTCGTCAAAACAGTAATTTGCAACCCGACTGTGCCATTCGGGGCTAACACCTTGGTCGGAAATGCTAATTTCCGCTTGTAGAGGGTTGCGCGCCGGATTATTCTTATAGGGCGATATGAATTTGCTATCGTCCCATACTCTGTGGTTCGTGTGCGCAAGCGTCTTCAGCTTGGCGTTTTGATGTGCATGTATCGGCGGCGAATTCAGGAGTCATTATCCGGCATTTTTTTACTACATCGTTGTCCAGGTTCTTTCTGATCCGTTTCTGGCACTGGCGCAGGAGCGCTGGCCCTACGCGTATTATTTTGGGTACTGGATCACCGTCTGTCTGAGCGTAACCCTTTCGTTTCTTCGTTCTGCAGGAAGTCTTTCAGCGATGCGTTCCGGCCATTTGAGGCTCTGCGAGATCTCAGCGTAATCCTTTTTCGCTGGGCCGTTCTGGTGTTGCTGCTGGTTGCGGGAATGTCGGCGCTGAACGTTGCGGGCCATAACCAGATCCCGAGGACTTTACCAGCATCATTCTGATGGTGGACCGCAATGTGCGCGTGATGTTGTGTGGGTTGGTATTCTTCCTGCTCATGTTCAGCGAGTATCTTGGAATTTCGCGCCGTCACGTGATGTTCGGAGTAGCGGTGGGATTTGGTTTCTTCTCCGCCATTCATATGCTGGTGGCAATGGCAATCACCCATCCCACGATCTTGCACCGCAGTACGCTGACCGCCATCAACAGCGGGGCTTACCTGATCGCTTGCGTGATTTGGCTGGCCTACATTGCAAATCCAAAGACATTGTTGGCCGGCCAGACTGTATCGGAAGCAAAGTCGAAGGACTGGAACGAAGCCCTGGAAGAAGCGCGCGCCCAGATACCTTCGGAAAGCCTGCTGGATACGATGGACAAGACCGTGGCCCAGCTTTTAAACCATCCCGAGCAACACAACGTCCTGATCAAGTCACCAGCCGTAGTTAGCACATCCCGCCAATCTCCGACCTTAACGTAATCATCAGACGGGCGTTCTTGTTTTCCTGGGTGGATTGAAGAAGGGTAATGCCCGGACCGTAGCGGTCACTTTCCTGCGCACCGCTTCCACTGTGGATTCAACCTGCAACTGCGTTCCTGGTTTCGCCTGCTGCCGGTCCACGCTGGCCAACGCGATGAGCTGCTTCAACAGCGGAGACCAGGTTGTCGAAGTCGCCTTCCCGACCTGCCTGGCTCCCTTGTAGACAGGGACATGCACGCGCGACGCGATGCTCGGGGTTTGCGGCGCGAGTCCGACTTTGTCGAACTGCTCCACCATTTCGTCCCAATCGATTTCGAGTCCTACCAGCCGGCGAGAAGGCCCCCTTTTTGATTCTTCGAGCAACGCCTCGCGTCCGATGAAATTCTCTTTATCGAAGTGCACCAGCTTGCCCAGGCCAATTTCAAATGGCGAGTATTTCTGCGACTCGATGAGAGCTTTCTTGCTGCTGACGTAATCGACGTCGGCCAGTATGAGTCCAGCCTCGATACGCGCCACGTCCAACGCCAGCATGCCCGTAGGATGAATGTCGAAACGCCGGCCCGCCTTCATCAACTCGTCCCACACGTTTACCGCACTCTGCCAGGGAATCCAGATCTCGTAACCGAGATCACCGGTGTAGCCGGTGCGAGAGATGTCGACTGCCACCCCGCCAATCTTGCCGGAGGTCTTACGAAAGTATTTCAAGTTCGCGATATCAGCTTCGGCAACACTCTTCAGCAGTGCTCCCGAGGTAGGTCCCTGCACGGCCAAGGCTGCAACCTGTTCTGTGATGTCTGTAATCTCCACGTCGAATCCGATCGCATTCTGGCGAAACCAGCGGAGGTTCGGATCAGCAGCCGTCCAGCGATAGCGGTTCTCTTCCAGACGGGTGATGGTGCCGTCGTCGATGACCTTGCCGTCCTCATCGCACCAGCAACAGTAGATGACCTGGTCGACGGCCACCTTGTTGATGTCGCGAGCGATTACCCGGTTTACAAACCGTGTCGCATCAGGCCCGCTGATGATGTATTTGAAAAGCGGCGTGACGTCGATCAGCGCCGCGGCGTTGCGAATGGCGTTGTACTCGTGCTCATGATGGGTCTCGTAAACGCTGACTGCGTAATAACCGGCCCACTCCCGATAGTTCAGGCTTCGGCAAAGAGGCAGAGTTCTTTCGTGAAACGCGGTTCCGACCGGCAATGGAATCTCCCAAACTCGCGGCTGTGGGCGGATTATAGTAATCGTCAGGACAAAACCGCAACTTTATCGCGAAACGGCCTGAGTGGCCGCATTGCGGTTTTGCTTTGCCCGCAATTCCCGGATAGCCGCCGGATGAAGTCAGAACTAAATTTGCATCATGCAAACCGAATTACAGTGGCAACAGATTCTCTCGCGTGATGCCCGGCACGATGGACGCTTTGTTTTCGCGGTCCGCACCACAGGCGTGTATTGCCGGCCATCGTGTCCCAGCCGACGTCCGCGCCGCGACTCGGTCGAATTCTTTGCTTCGCCGCAAGCGGCCGAACGTGCCGGCTATCGTGCGTGCCTGCGTTGCAAGCCTACGCAAGTTTCCCAACAGGCGCAGTACATAATCCAGGCTCGTCAGTTGATCGACAACTCCGAGAGTACGCTGACGCTCGCTGCGTTGAGTAAGCGTGTCGGCATCAGCGCTTTTCACCTGCAGCGCCTGTTCAAGCGGGCCACCGGGCTCAGTCCTCGCGAATATCAAGTGGCACGCCGTACTCAACAACTTAAGTCGCGCCTGCGCTCCGGTGCGGATGTCACCACCTCGCTTTACGACGCAGGCTACGGCTCTCCCAGCCGCTTGTACGAGGTTGCCGACCAGCAACTCGGCATGACACCCGCAACCTACGGAAAGGGTGGTGCCGGCGAGCGTATTGCATTTACGGTTACTGATTCGGTACTTGGGCAAAATACTGCTGGCAGCTACCCGACGCGGTATCTGCGCGGTGAGATTCGGCGACAACGCCAAGGTTCTCGAACGCGACCTGCGAAATGAATTTCACGCTGCTGAAATTTATCGCGACGACAATGGCTTGGGCGGGTTTGTAGACACCATACTGTCTGCGCTTTCACAGCAGAAGACGCTCCTGGATTTGCCGCTCGACATCAGGGCCACGGCGTTTCAACAAAAGGTGTGGAACGCTTTGCGCCAGATTCCTGCCGGAGAAACCCGCTCGTACTCTGAGGTTGCAAAAGTGATCGGGGAGCCATTGGCGACCCGCGCAGTTGCGCGAGCTTGCGCCTCAAATCCGGTCGCTCTGGTGATCCCATGCCACCGTGTGGTTCGCGAAGACGGAACTCTGTCCGGTTATCGCTGGGGCGTGCAGCGCAAAGAGGAGTTACTGCGAGGTGAGAGCGCTGCGGCCAGGCGTACCGACGGCAGTTAATAAGATGTGCTGAAACAGCCGCCGGTACGTCCAAACAGTGCTAACATTCTGGGCCTGGGAGGATCCCATGAGTAAGTTTCTTCTCCTCTCCTTGTTTCTGTTCTCGCTCGGCATCTCTGGTGCCGTGGCTGCAGCCGCTGATAAGCCCAACCTTCCGGATAGCCCCGCCGTAGCGGTTTACAACCCCATGCCTGAGGCTCCGACCAACTTCGATCGCATTCAGATCGACAACAGCCCAGGGAGTGACATCTGCCTGGACATTCACGCGTTCATCTTCAAGACCGATGATGATCGCGTTCCGAAGCTTATCGGTGAAACCACATGCATGCCGGCAGGCGGTGCCGCAGCGAAGAAAGTTGCCGAGCACACTAAGCCAAAACTAATTCCCGCGAACGGCAGTCACTAGTTCCGGTCTCGGAAACAACGTAAAAAAGGCCCCGTTGGCGGAGGGGCCTTGGATCACGGACGACAGCTTTGTTAGGCGGCTTTCGCCTCAATGTTTACGCTGCGGGCGATTTCCGTCAGCTTCTCGTCCGCATCTTTTTCCTCATCGAGTGTCTGCTGTAACAGATGTGCGATCTGTTGCTGACCCAGCAATTCGGCGTAGGTGCGAACCGTTCCGTACCCTGCCATTTCGTAGTGTTCCACGCGCTGCGCCGCACTGATGATGCCGGCATCCACCGTGGCATTGTCGCCACCCTGCGAGATGATCTCGTCCCCTTCCTTGATGACGCCCTTCATGCCCTTGCAGGTCTGCCCGGAGGCGTCTTCGCCGAGGATGCTGAACACTTGGTCCAGGCGTTGAATCTGCTGCCGCGTGACGTCCAAGTGCTGTTGTAGCGCGCTCTTGAGCTCGGGGTAGTGCGCCGCCTCGATCATCTTCGGCAGCGCGTCGGTGATTTGGTCTTCTGCGTCGTACAGGTCGCGCAGCTCCTGTAGGAAGAGCTGCTCGAGGTTTTCCAGTTTCATGGTGAAAAGTGCCATAGTACCTCCTGAATTTGAATTCGGTGACGTTCGTAAGATGGCGGGGATGGCTCTCGTGTTGGGTCATGGCGCGACGATTTGCCGGATTTTGAGGAGACGCGATGCCCCGAGCTGCTGCGACTGCGCCGCAACTCACAACCCAGAGCCCTGGCTCGCCGGACTGCGTGCCCAAGAAGCAGGTTCCGCATCTACCCTGTTCCGAGTGACCAAAGCGGAATCGAGCGGTATCATGCAAGGTTGCGGTTTTTATAATCCAATCGTCTTCCTTTGAGGCCTTATGCCCGATCGTAGAATCCGTGTGCTGGTTGCCAAACCTGGTCTGGACGGCCACGACCGTGGCGCCAAAGTCATTGCCCGCGCGCTGCGCGACGCCGGAATGGAAGTCATCTACACCGGCCTGCGTCAGACGCCGGAGATGGTGGTCAACGCCTCGCTCCAGGAGGACGTCGACGTCATCGGCCTCAGCATCCTTTCTGGAGCGCACAATGCCATCGTTCCCCGCGTCATGGATCTGCTGAAGCAGAACCAGATGGACGACGTGCTGGTAGTCGTCGGCGGAATTATTCCGGACCAGGATATTGAGGGACTGAAGAAGGCCGGAGTGGCCGCGGTGTTCCAGCCGGGAACGCCGATGGACTCCATCATTGAGTTCATCCGCGCGAATGTGAAATCGGGCGGAGTAGCGGCGGGGTAGCACCTCGTCACACTCGGTCCAATAGCCTTTCGAGCTATATCTGATTTGTCATCCTGAGCGAAGCGAAGGACCTGCTTTGGTTCGTGGCGCCAAAAAGACCGTATGGCCTTCGGTTGTTCATGCGCTCTTGCCATGCTGCGTTTAATAGCGAATCAAAGCGAGAGCAGGTCCTTCGCTTCGCTCAGGATGACAATTCATAAAGAGTAAACACGACGGCATCGCACTTCCGCACGGTGATCGTGCCCTACAGCTTGTTCAGCCCGTCCAGCGCAGCGACTTTATACGCCTCCGCCAGCGTGGGATAGTTGAACACCGTGTCGCGGAAGTACTCGATCGTTCCCCCCATGGTGAGCACGGCCTGCCCGATGTGTACGATCTCCGTCGCACGCTCGCCAATGATGTGGACGCTGATAAGCTTCAGCGTGGCGGGATCGAAGATCAGCTTTAGGAAGCCCTCGTCGTCACCCAGCATCTGCCCCTTGGCAAGCTCAGCATAGCGCGCGGTTCCGACCTCGTAGGGAACCCTCTCGCGGGTGAGTTGCTCTTCCGTCGGTCCCACCATCGAGATTTCAGGAATGGTATAGATGCCATACGGAATCAGGTTGGGCGGAATGTTCCCCGGCACGCCGAAGATGTGACAGCTCGCCAGGCGGCCCTGCTCCATCGATGTGCTGGCGAGCGCCGGAAAGCCGATGACATCTCCGGCGGCATACACATGCGGAATCGCAGTCTGGAACTTGTCATTCACCGTCAGCTTGCCTCGGCCGTCGGGCACCAGACCGAGGGCTTCGATGTTCAGTTGATCGCTGTTGGCATGCCGTCCGACGGCGTATAACAAGGCTGACCCATGCACCGTCTTGCCGCTTTCGAGCTTGGCGAAGACGCGGTCTCGCTCCTCGTCGAAGCCCACGGTGACCACCTTCTCGCCCAGCCGGAACACCGTACCGAATTGCCGCAGTTGGAAGCACAGGCTCTCAACGATTTCGCGGTCGGCGAAGTCGAGCAGCACCGGCCGCTGATCCAGCAGTGTGACTTTCACTCCCAGCGCGGCGAACATCGACGCATACTCCAGACCGATAATGCCGGCGCCCACGACGATCAACTCGCGCGGCAGCTCTTGCAGGCCGTTCACCTGGTCGGAGTCGAAGATGCGTTTGCCGTCAATCGGGATTTGCGCATCATGCGCGGGCCTGGTTCCACAGGCGATGACGAAATTCTCGCCGCGCAGTATGGTGTATCCGCTGTCGCTTGTTACTTCAACCGTGTGGTCGTCGAGGAAGCGCGCATTCCCCTCGTAAACCGCCACCCGGTTGCGACGCAGTTGCGACTTGATGACCTCGATCTCGCGCGCCATTACAGCGTCGGCGCGAAAGACGAGGTCTTGCATGGAGATGTTGTCCTTGAGCGCGTAGCTGCGGCCGTAGAACGTTCTCTGCCGCAGGCCACTGAGGTACAGGATGGCTTCCCGCAACGTCTTGCTGGGAATGGTTCCGGTATTGACGCAAACTCCGCCGATGCTGCGCTTACGTTCAACTACGGCGACCTTTTTGCGCAGCTTCGAGGCGCAAATCGCCGCTTTCTGCCCGGCGGGACCGGTACCAATCACCACCAGGTCGTAGCTGCTGTTGCCGGATGATTCCATCAGGATTCCTCAGCCCGTGCTCGCCAATGCTCAAGTTAGTTTGTGCCTTGAACCTAACATCATGTGCGCCACGAGGGAAGCGCGCGAGCGCCGGTTCCACATTTCGCAGAGCTCCTGTTAAGGCAGCGTTGCAGATGCCGGCGTGTGATGACGACAAACACGCACCTGAAGGCGTCGCTCTCCGGCACCCCAAACTCAGGGGGCCGCGATTCGCGCCTGGCCCTCCTCAACCAGAAATGTGATCGGCATCACCAAAAAAATTGAATGCGCGATATCTTGTTTTCAACACTTTAGACCACATTTCTATCGCAAATATTTGAGCCCGTGGGACTTATAAGCAAATATCAGATTTCAAAGAACTTACGCGACACGGTTTAGCTCAAAAATAGCAAAGCCTGAATCGCTCAAACCGGTGCACCGTTTGGCGCCCGCGGACGAGTCTATGTCGCTCGGGAGTGACTTGCACGGAAAAAGCGCGGTCTGGAGGTTACGAAGGTGGGGGGAACTCCTAGAATGGGAATGCAAGGGCGGCCTACATTTCCCACCGAAGGCAACTGCGGGCCACCCGTTGGGAATGAGCGGAATTCCATCGCCGTAGGCGAGGGATAGGTTAGCCCGCCGTTTCAACGGCGGGAAAAATTGTCCGTTGATCCCGAGTCCTGTAGGGACAACACCTCACCCAAACACATATTTAGGGTCGTACGACATCCCGCATTTCCGTAATAGGGCGACCAATTCTTCTTCAAACGACCGCTTCCGATGATGTTCTTCTTGATTATCGATGTACCTTACGACCGCCGCGCGCTGCGACTGACTGACACTGAATGCGCCGTACCCTTCTTGCCAGGCGAACCGGGATTGCGTTTCGTTCAGCCAGCGCGAACTGTTGCCTTTGATCTCCTGCATGGCCTTGGAGAGTGGAGTCGATGGATGCAGGTCGATTAACAGATGAACGTGATTGGTGGTACCGCCGGCGGTCACGAGAACGATCTGTTTCGCCTTGCATATTCCCGAAACATAACGCCAGAGACCTTGCGGGTCGCGGAGAATGTGCATTCGTTGTTTGGTGCTGAAGACGCAGTGGAAAAGGGAGGAGGTATACGTATGCGCCATTTTGAGAGCGTAAGAGAGGACGAGGAGCTGTATCAGTGATATGGGCCACAGGCGTCTGTGCCGTGCCTACGGCACTCAGCTTTTTTAGAGGGCACGACTCCCCGCCGTTGAAACGGCGGGCTAACCTGTTGCACGCCTACGGCGCTGGAGGGATCGCCGAGAGAAGGCATGGTCATCAGAAGACGAACGTGCGACTGTCTATCTTAATCATCAGCCCCTGGTCCACACCTTCGAAAAATACGAATGTGTGTGGCACCCGGCCATGGCGGGCGGGTGGCCCGTGCAACACTCACGTGGGTGCCCCATGCAACCTTCGTTTGGTTGCATGGGGATTTTCGTCTGCCGTCCCCTCGGGTTCACGGCTTAGGATACTTCGCGTCCAAGAGCAACGAAAGTCAAAATCCCCGCCCAACCAACCGATGGTTGGACGGGGCACCCACGGCGGTCTTCATCCATTCAGAATGCTTGCCCGGGCCACCCGCCAGTTGCTGGCGACTGGAATTGTCGATGGCGCGGCCCCGGTAACGCTAACGACGGGCACGACCTACACGCTCGGTGGGACCTACAACTCCGGATACACATTCAATCAAGAGACAATGGCGATGCAAGCCGTTACCTATACTCTTCCATCGGGTACGTCCGGAGGAGAAGGGAAGCAGTATTGCATCGCCAATTCCTACAACGCGTCAACGTCAACGCAAGATCAAGGCGCGTTAACGCTGCACGCGGCTATTGGACAGTACATTATCTACAATAGTAAGCGCTCAGTCCTTGGCGGGAACGTTCAGTCAAACGGAGCGCTGGGCGACTCTATTTGTGTTGTCAAGATTGACTCATTAACCTGGCAAGTCGTGGGGCAGCCGGTAGGGACTTGGACTCTGCACTAAGAAGGGACGACCGCTGATATAGTGTCAGCGGTCGGGTCTTACTCGCCTCAGAACAGCCTGCGTTGGAAACCTGCGATGCTGCCGAGGATGCCTGTGCCCAGCATCAGCAACGTGCCGGGTTCGGGCACACTGTTGAACTCAAGGTCAATTGCCCAGTCCGGCTGAAGACCATACGCATTCCAGTCGTTAAAAAAGAGACTCTCGAAGTCCCTACCGTTATTGAAATAGGCAAACCCGTCCAGATACTGATTGGTACCGCCGTAAGAAACGTAGGTTGCGCCAACCGACTCGCCGTGAAATTTCGACGTGCTCAAAAACATTACGTACTGCTGTCCCGGACTGACCGCGACGCCGTTCGTGTTGAACGTCAGTTCCTCATTGCCGGCATTGTCATAGTTGAATTGTCCACTGTCGTATAGCAGGGCACCGGCATGAGTGCCGGTCCAGGTTGCAATGTAGGCGCCGGCGATGATGTCGCCGGAAAAGAATGGGTCTCCTGTATAGAAGGAGAAGCTGGTGAGGTTGTTGATGCCGTCCGGTGCGGTAAAGATTTCGCCGTAGGTTTGGGTGGCGTTGTTAGGGTCGCCGAACGGGAACCAGCCGTCGTTGTAGCCGGTGAAATTGTTGATGGATGTGTCAGCGAAGCTGCATAGCGCAAGCAGCAGAACAGCGCACAGAAGCAGGGTTTTTTTCATAACTCCTCCAAGGTCAGGTGTGAGTCGCAGACCGGCGGGGCCTAACAGCATACCACGGAATCCGTTTCGCTATCATCGACAGCCGATTTAGGTTAGCCGGCGACACCGAACGTTTCTTGGCACTCTCCGAAGCCTCAGAAACCGACAATCAATTTTGCCGCACTTTGTTAACACAACATTCCGAAGCGTGAATGCCCGGACTCACCAGGGCAGGTGTGGGTGCAGCAAATGAGGGAAGAGACCCAGATAGTGGGGTTGGAAGAGCGCCATATCCAGCGCGAAAAATGCGGTCGTGAGCACGAACGTCGGCAAGACCGCATAAAGATGAATATGCTGCAGCCGATCACCACGATGACAATCAAACTGAAGACACTACCCGCG
Source organism: uncultured Acidobacteriaceae bacterium (assembly GCA_963846795.1). Classification (GTDB taxonomy): domain Bacteria; phylum Acidobacteriota; class Terriglobia; order Terriglobales; family Acidobacteriaceae; genus CAVVDY01. Next base: position 219,995 of record CAWJXJ010000002.1, on the reverse strand, counting down.
CCCGCGCTTTCAGCCGGCGTGCTCCCCGTGCGATATACTCAAGGGTTTGCTCATCCACGCTGTTCGAATTTTGTAAGCCTTTTTCTAGAGGAGAACCCCGCCATGTCTTCCGCCGCTGTAGCCTTTGCCCGTGAGAATCAGGGCCGTTTCTTAAACGAACTGAAGAACTTTCTAAGTATTCCCAGCGTCAGCACCTTGCCGGAGCACCGGAGCGACATCGAAAAGGCGGCTCAACTGTGTGCCGACGAACTGAAGCGTATCGGTTTCGAAAACGTCGAGGTCATCAAGACCGAGGGCCATCCGCTGGTGTATGCCGACTGGCTGCACGCCTCGGGAAAGCCGACCGCGCTGTGCTATGCACACTACGATGTTCAGCCGCCGGAGCCGCTCGACGAGTGGAAATCGCCACCATTCATCAACAAGGATGCCTTTGAGGTAAAGGGCGACAATGCGCAGGCGATCAAGCAGGCTTGGAGCGAGCCTAGCGAGCGCAATCAGAACATTTATGCCCGCGGCGCGGTTGATGATAAAGGCCAGCTCTGGATGCAGATGAAGGCCTTCGAGGCGCTGTTCAAGACCGGCAATGGCAAGCTGCCCATCAACATACGCGTGCTGCTCGAGGGAGAAGAAGAAGTTGGCGGCGAGGCCATCGAGGCCTACGTCAAGCAGAATGCGAACTCGGCGAAGCTGAAGGCCGACTTCGCGTTGGTCTGTGACACCGAGCTGTTCGCGCCCGATCTTCCCACGCTATGCGTCGGCCTGCGCGGACTGGTCTACACCGAAATCGAAGCCCGGGGTTCGAAGGTCGATCTGCACTCCGGTGTGTACGGTGGCGCCGCGCCGAACGCTATCTTCGGACTGATTGAAATCATCAGCAAGCTGAAGGATGCCGACGGAAAAGTCCAGATCCCCGGCTTTTACGACGACGTGCAAAAGCCGACCGACGCCGAGTTGAAGGCTTGGGCTAATCTGCCCTTTGACGAAGAGGAGTATCGCAAGAACGAAGTTGGTTCCAGCGTGTTGACCGGCGAGCCCGGCTACTCGGTGCTCTACCGCACCTGGGCGCGGCCTACGCTGGAGGTTCACGGCATTGTTGGCGGATTTATTGGCGCGGGAGCGAAGACGGTGATCCCCGCAAAGGCTACGGCCAAGGTCTCGATGCGCCTGGTTCCCAATCAGGATGCTGACGACATTTACAAGAAGTACAGCGACTATGTGAAAAAGATCACGCCCAAGGGCATTCAGACCAACATCAAAATCCTGAGCAAAGGCCCGGCATGCGTGGTCAGCACCGACAACCGCTACGCGGAGGCGTCGGTCGAGGCCATGCACGAGGTGTTCGGCAAAGACACGGTGTACATTCGCTCCGGCGGCTCGATTCCGATCGTCACTCAGTTCGAGAAGGATTTGAAGATCCCCAGCATCATGATGGGCATGGGGCTACCGGACGATAATCTGCACGCGCCGAACGAGAAGTTCCACATTCCCAACTTCTACCGCGGCATTGAGTCGATCATCCGCTTCTTCCAGAAGCTGGGACAGTAGTACTGTTGCGCGAATTGACACTTTGTTGGAGGAGAGTTTTTGTGGAACTCTCCTTCTTTTCGTCGTATTATTTTCAGGCGTCCCCCGCACCGCAAAAACCCGACAGGAGCGCAGTACTGGTCGTGTCTCACCTCCGAACTGCACTCGAGAAGCTACTCGTGTGCCTCATCTTGCTTGTTCTATTCGTGGTTTCGCCCGCATTCGCGGATACGGAACCAAGCGCATCCGTGTCTCAAAAAGTCGTCGCATCGTTGCCCGACAGCCCGGGTGCGACCAAACTGGCAGCAGACCAGGCAGGTGTGTCGTCGGATGAGTCTTCCAGCAAATCCAGCATAGTGCCCGACGCGAGCCCTCAGTTAGTCACGCCGCCGCCTTCCGACAAAATCGAGTGGAAGCCGATGCTTATCCAGACGCTGGAATTCACGGTTTTTCAGCACGCCTGGCGCGCGGCCTTCGATCCGGGATTGCGCTACCTTATCGCTCATAAGCCTTTCTGGCACGACTACGGCGTCTCGCTCACCGACTATCACATGAATCACTGGAGCGATGGCGACGACTTTATCGTGAACGACGTCGGCCATCCCATGGAGGGTGCGGTATACGGGCGACTCTTCTTGCAGAACGATCCAAGAAGTTTCGAGCAGATTGGGCTGCACAACGGTTATTGGACAACGCGCCTGCAATCCCTCGCCTGGATGACGCTGTGGTCGACCCAGTTTGAGATTGGGCCGCTGAGTGAAACCAATATCGGCAATCAGGGCGGTTACTACTACAGCATCGGTTGTGGGACCAGCAAAGCCTGTCTCACTACGCCGCCCTGGTCTGCAGGGGCAAAGAACTATACCGGGCTTGGAGGCGTCACGAACAATACCGGGTGGACCGATTTCATCATCACTCCGATAGTTGGCTTGGGCTGGGTTTTGGGAGAAGACACGATCGACCGGTATATCGTTACGCCAATTGCGCGTGAGCACCGTATATTTGGCGGTCGGATTCTTCGCAGCGCGCTGGAGCCAACTCGCTCGATGGGCGCGCTCTTTGCTGGAAAATTTCCCTGGATGCTACCTGCCCCGGAGAACAACTTCGTCTATCACGCAAAAGTGAAGCCGCCGAAGCCGCCCAGAGATCCGGTACAGCGTTGGGAACTGGGAACGCAGTACACCTACGTGAGCCTACCCGTGCTCACCAGAGACTGCCCCACCACGTGCCGCGAAGGCTTCTCCGGGTTGGGTACGACGTTCACCTACAACTTCACCCACGGCTTCGCTTTTGATAGCAGCACGAATTTCCTGCCCGGCCAGAATGGGAGCCAGGGCATGATGCAGGGGCTCTACGGCGTAAGGCTTGGGCAGCAATTCCATCGCGTTGGCGTTTTCGGCAAGGTGCGTCCGGGATTCATCTATTACAAGAACGCGATCCCCGGCGGCGGAAATGACACTCCCAACAGCCTGACGCGCTTCGCGTGGGACGTCGGCGGTATCGTCGAGGTCTATCCCGGTCGCGAATCGCACTCGGTGCTTCGCTTCGACGTAGGAACGACGCTGGTGCGCTACCTCACCGATAAGTACGACGATCGCTTTACCCAGATCGGCGGCGTTATTTCCAACCAGTACATCGTCAACCAGGGTAATTTTCAGATCTCCACCGGATACACGTATCGCTTCTAGCATAGTTCCGAATCAGATTTAGCTTGGGTGCGCCATTCCGCCTTCTTCTGGCGGGGTGGGGCTTTCCAAAACCCCCACCCGGGCAAACCCGGCCCGAATAGGGCACCCGGGATTATCGGAAGCACCCGCTTGTAGTACTCTGTCGGAACAGCTCATGCCGCATTCCCAAATCTTCAAGGAACTCTCCTACGTATTCATTGCCGCCGTTCTCGGTGGCATGCTGGCATGGCGCCTGCGCCAGCCGCTGATTCTGGGCTACGTTTTCGCTGGCATCCTCATCAGTCCGTTCACTCCCGGCCCCGCCATCCACGAGGCGCACACCTTCGAGTTGCTGGCTGAGGTGGGCGTCATCTTCCTGATGTTCACCGTCGGTCTCGAGTTCTCGGTGAAGGAACTGCTTCGAGTCAAAGGCATCGCGCTTCTTGGAGGCTCGATCGGAATCGCCGCCTGTGGCCTTATGGGGCTCGGTGTCGGAGCCCTGCTGGGATGGGGACTGCTGCCCGGCCTCGCTGTTGGGCTGGTGATCTCCGTCGCCAGCACGATGGTGATGTCGCGGCTCCTGATCGACCGGGGAGAGCTTCAGTCGGAGCATGGCAGGGTGATGATCGCGATCACTCTCGTCGAAGACCTGGGCACTGTAATTCTGATTATCGTGTTGCCGCTGCTGGCGAACTTCACTCCGTCGCACCTGATCGCCCTGGCGAAGCAACTGGGGCTGGCTGCCCTGGTACTTGTGCCGCTCGTATTCCTGGCGAAATATCTGGTGCCGCGCCTCCTGGCGGTGATCTCGCGTATGTGCAGCGATGAGATCTTCCTGCTGGTGACGCTGGCGGTGTGTCTGGGCGCGGCGGCGATCACGCAGGCGGTGGGTCTCTCGCTGGCTATCGGAGCATTTGTCGGCGGCCTTACCATCAGCGGCTCGGAGCACGCGCATCGCGCTCTGGAACGACTTATGCCTTTGCGTGATGCCTTTGTCGCGCTCTTCTTTGTGACGGTGGGCACGTTAATCAATCCACGCGGCATATTCGCTAACATCGGAATTCTACTGGTGGTCGTGGGCATGGTAGTCGTCGGCAAAGCCCTCATCTGGACCGGCATCACCAAGGCCTTCGGTTATTCAGCGCGAACCTCGATACTGGTCGGAACCGGGCTGACGCAAATCGGAGAGTTCTCATTCATCCTGGTGCAGGCGGCGCGCAATAGCGGATTGCTGACGGCGAACTTCTACCACGCAACCCTCGCCGCCTCGCTAATCACCATCCTGATCAACGCGGCGCTGGTTCGATCGGTGCCCAACTGGTTGGCGCTGCCACGGCGACGGCAGCGGGGCCGCATCGCAGCCTAAGCACTGTCTCTGTCATTCTGAGTCCGCCGCGGCGGACGAAGAACCTGCTTTCACTGCCTGAACCGACGCATTTAGGGGAGTCCAAGGTTTGCCCCAATCGTCAGCCAGATCGTCCCATGTAGGATTTTCCCGCTCGATAAGAGCGACTTTCTTCGAGCGCAGCCAGCCTTTGAGTACGGTTTCCGTGCGGATCGCATCGCGGACATACTGAAACTCTCGGTAATAAACCAGACGATTGATCTTGTAACGCCGGGTGAATCCCTCGATCTCTCCCCGCTTGTGCTGCATGACGCGACGGTACAAATCGCCCGTGACGCGTGTGTAGATACGACGCGACTTGCTGGAGAGGATGTAAACAAAATACCGGTGCTCGCGCGGCATGATATTAGCGTCGCATGGAGACTGAAACGTGTATGTGATACGAGGCACGTGGCTCTGTCAATTCGGGTATTCCGGTAGTGGATAACGAAAGCAGGTTCTTCGCTGCGCTCAGAATGACAGTTCTAAAGCTGTTGCTATCAGGCGAAAACTCCTCGGCTCGCGCAGGGAAAGCAGGTTCTTCGCTGCGCTCAGAATGACAGTCTTAAAGTTGTCGCAATCGGGTGATCTTTTCGGCGCAGTCCTGAAAGCAGTTCTGCCGGGACTTTCGCCTGATGATCGACTTGGTACCGCCCCAAATCACGGGTTGATTCCTCTCCGCCATGCACCTAGACTGGTGCAAGCTCTCGGACTCTCCTCGACCTCCTCGTATCACCCTTACGCTTGAAATTCGCGTATCTGCTGCAATTCGGGTGCAATATGCTGTGGTTTCCACAAGTTAGGCACTAAATATAGCGTTTTGTATCTTGACCCCTCCCCCCAAACGCCATTACAGTTGGCTTGGATTGAGCAGAGGGGAACCAAGGTTCGATTAACCAGTGCCTCTTCTGCCAGGCTTTTCGTCTACAGAAAAAGGCGCACTTCCCGGCCGGAGCCGCATTGCGGATACTTGACGCCCCGGCGAGTGCAAGGAGTAGAAGTTGCTCAAGATCAAAAAGCTGCAGATCCTGGGATTCAAGTCGTTTTGCGATCGCACAGACTTGCGTTTCGAAGGCGAAGGCATCTCCGCCATCGTCGGGCCTAACGGATGCGGCAAATCGAACATCTCCGATGCCATCTCCTGGGTTCTGGGCGAACAGTCAGCGCGGTCGCTGCGCGGCGTCAACATGCAGGACGTCATCTTTGCCGGCACGCGTGAGCGCAAGCCCACCGGCATGGCTGAGGTCACGCTGACGCTCGTCGATCCCGCGGTGTACGGAGACGTGGGCGAGCCGGAAGTCGATGTACAAGACGAGATGTCCGAGGATTGGGATGAGTCCGCCATCCGTGCGGCGAAGGCTGATGACGCCGAGCGCTACATGGAGGAAGTCCATCCCGGCCAAAGCGACGAAGAAGAATCTGCTGCTGCCGAGGGCAATGCCGACCATGCTTCTGGCTCGCCCGGCCCACAGGTCGTTCTGAAGATTCGTCGCCGCAAGTTCAAGCGCACCTTCAAAGCCGGAGAGATTGCGGTTACGCGCCGGCTCTTCCGCACCGGCGAAAGCGAATATCTGCTGAATGGAAAGCTCTGCCGCTTGCGCGACATTCAGGACCTGTTCATGGGCACCGGGTTGGGCCCGGAATCGTACGCCATCATCGAACAGGGACGCATCGGGCAGATCTTGAGCAGCAAGCCGACCGACCGGCGCGCCATCATCGAAGAGGCTGCGGGAATCACGAAATTCAAAGCCCGCAAACGTCTGGCCGAAGCTCGCCTGGAAGATGCGAAGCAGAATCTCTCGCGCATCAACGACATCTTTGACGAAGTAACGCGCCAGATGAACTCGCTTAAGCGTCAAGCCAGCAAGGCCGAACGCTACGCGAAACTGCGCGACGAGATGCGCGCCAAACTGCGCGTGGTGTTGGCGAGCAAGTTCGCGCAGATGGAGTCCGAAGCTGCCTCACTGGAATCGCAGCTCACCGTGATCGGCGAAGAGATGCACGCCAAGCTCGAGACATCGCAGCAGATGGAGTCGGAGCATAGCTCGCTGACGCAGCGCGGATATGCCGTTGAGCGCGATGCCCAGGCGAATCGCGAGCAGCTCAACACGCTGGCAATGGAACTGGACCGAGCTGCCGCGCGGCGGCGCACCAACGAAGAACGCTGTGCCGAGCTTGTGGCGCGCTCCGCAGGCGCGCAAGCTGAGATTGCGACCAGTGAAGCGCAGCTCTCGCAACTGGAGCAGGAGCTGGAAGGGAATCGCTCGACATTGCAGTCGGCGAATGAAGATGTCGAGGGCGCGCAGTCCGAGCTTCAGCAGCGACAGGCAGAAGCCGCGGCTGCATCAGCGAACCTGATGCAGTTGGAGGGCCAGCAGGAACAGCGGCGCAGCAACATCTTGCAGGCCGTGTCGCAAGGCTCGGCGGTTCGCAATCGCATCACCCAGGCGGAAGAGCGCCTTGCTGCGCTGGAGCGCGATGCTTACCGGCTGAATTCCGAAGTCGCCGCAGGCAATCAGCAACTGGAGACGTTTGGCGGGCAGCGCGGCCAGTTGGGACTGGAGTTTGAAACCGCGACGCAGCAGGTTGTGGAGTTGAATGCCCGCATCGCCGAGACTCGCCAGAAGCTGGAAGAACTTCGCTTGGCCGAAAGCGATGGCAAGCGCCGCCTTGATGGGATGCGCTCGGAGTTTGCGGGACTCATGGGGCGGCGCGGATCGCTGGAAGCTGTGATCGCGGAGCATGGCTATTCGACCGAATCGGTTCGCCGGCTGTTCAAGTCGGGAGCTCTTCATGGCGGGCACGCACCTGCCGGGGTGCTCGCAGATTTTCTTGAAGTGGAAGACCGCTACGAGCATGTGGTCGAAGACTTCCTGCGCGATGAACTGAACTACATCGTGGTGAAGTCGTGGGATGCTGCCGACGAAGGTCTGCGGCTGTTGCGCAGCGATGTCGATGGTCGCGCCACTTTTCTGGTTCACCCGGAAGATTCGCAGGCGAAGTTTTCATTCGTTCACGACGAGGTGAGCTACGGCGGCCCGCGACGTGACAGCGTGGTCCCGATGAAGGACTGCATTCGCGTGCTCAATGGGTTTGGCAAGTCGCTCGAGGTCGTCCTGCCGAAGCTGGGCAACGGCTACATCGTTCCCGATCCCAACGTCGGGCGCGAGTTGGCGCTGGAAAATCCCGATGCATTCTTCCTGTCACAGTCGGGTGAATGCTTCCACAATGTGACCGTCACCGGAGGCAAGCAGCGTAGCGAAGGTCCGTTGTCGATGAAGCGCGAACTGCGCGACGTCCTAAAGCAGATGGACGAGTTAGAGTCGGCGATTCGCGACAAAGAGCTGCACGTTGCAGCGATCGGACGCGAGATCGGCGAACTGGGCGGCCTGTTGCAGCGGCTTGAAGACGGGAAGCGCGAAGCTGAACGCCAGGCCATGACGTCGGGCCATACGTTGAATCAGCTCTCCAGCGAGATGACGCGGATTCGCGAGCGGCTGACGACCTACGAGGGCGAGCTGCAGCGGCTGTCTTCGGAGCGGTCTGAGCGCGAGGTGTTCGTTGCCAGTCAAACGGCCGAGTTCGAACAGCTTGAGCAGGGACAGCGTGGGCTTGAAGATGAATTGCAGCAGGCGCAATCCAGCTTCGAAGGCTTACGCCAGCGCCGCGACGAATCCGTGCAGTTGGCGACTGAGGCGCGCGCACAGCTTGCCACCTTGGAAGAGCGGCGCCGTGGTGCCATCGCCACTGTGCAGCGTTTGGAGTCGATGACGGCCGAGGCTGCTGGCCGCGTCGCGAAGCTGAGGGGCCAGATCGATTCTGCTGCCGCTGAAAAGCAGCAACGCAAGTCGGAAAATGTTCGGCTGGCGGAGCAGGTCATCGTGTGGGAGGCGGAACGCGAGGCTGCTCGGCAACGCGATCAGGAGGTCGCGGAAGAGTTGCAGCAAGTCCGGGCTCGGCTGGTTCAATTGGAAGAGGCGCTGAAGACGGCACGCGCCGAACTCGATGCGGCCCGCGATCGTCGCGGCGAACTGGCTGCAGAGCAGGCCCGGTTGCATTCGGACATGCAGCACCTGTCTGAAAGCTGCGTACAAGAGCTGAGCACGCCACGCGAAGAGCTAATGAGCGACGAGTCGGTGGTGCGGATTGAAAGCGACGCGTTGTCCGCCGAAGAAGAGGCATATAAGGAAATGCGCACGCGCCTGGAGAACATGGGTCCGGTCAACATGATGGCCCTCGAGGAATACCAGGAAACGGCGCAGCGCCACGAGTTCCTCGACACCCAGCGCAAAGACCTGCTGGATTCGATCGAGAACACGCAAAACACAATTAAGGAAATCGAGGTCGTATCGCGGCAGAAGTTCGAAGAGGCATTTGCCGCGATCAACGAGAATTTCGGCAAGACGTTCAGCAAATTGTTCGGCGGTGGTCAGGCATTCATGCGGCTTACCGATCAGGAAAACTCGGCTGAGAGCGGCTTGGACGTGGTGGTATCGCCTCCCGGCAAGAAGCTGCAGAATGTGTTGCTGCTCTCCGGCGGCGAGAAGGCATTGACGGCGTTCGCGTTGCTGGTGGGCATCTTTCAGTATGTGCCCAGCCCGTTCTGTATCCTCGACGAAGTCGACGCACCGCTGGACGAGGCGAACATCGGCCGCTTCACCGAACTGGTTCGCGACATGAGTTCGCAGACGCAGTTCATCATCATCACTCACAGCAAGAAGACTATGAGCATCGCGCCGACCATGTACGGCGTAACCATGCAAGAGCCGGGAGTTTCCAAGCTGGTGTCAGTACGGATGCAGGCAGGCGCGAACCGACTCGTTGCCGCTAGCGCGTAGGAGGTCCCAAAATACAGCGAGCAAATAACAAAGGGAGGCCACGGCCTCCCTTTTGCGCATCTCGATCTGGGTTACTGACCGGAGGACGCGCTGGATCCATTTTCAGACAGCACCAGCATCTGGCTCGTTCCGCCGAACTGGATCTGCTGAATCTTGCGGGAAGAGCCCTCGCCGTTGAATTCGACCGAGGTGGTGTAAGCCTTCGTGCTCGCCGGCTTTACCTGCGCCTGCGCGGTGGCTACGTCCTTCTTGCCCTTCTTGAATGTCAAATTGGTCGTGGGAGTGTTGTCGTCAAATGTGACCTTGTAGTCGCCTGGCTGCAGCGTCGTGCCATTGACCTGGACCGGGTCTGTAAAGGTTAACGTCTTGGAGACAGTTCCCGCAAAAGCGGCTCCTGTGAGCAGGAGAGTGAGAGCTGTACCGCAAATAAGGGTTGCAAAGCGCTTCATTGAAAACTCCTTCGATGGATAGATTGTTAGCTCTGGCCTGTTCTGACCACCTATAGATATTGACTAGGATGCGGTCGAAAGGTTTCGTGAATTATTGACCAGTAGCTGATACGAAGTGGTGAGCCGCTTTGTTCCGCGAGAGTAGCAGAAAACTGTTAACTAATGTAAAGCAGGCATTTCTAGCGGTTGGGATAAGCACACAAAATGGCGGGATGAAATGCAGCTCGCAAAATCGATGATCGACGTTTACAGGAAAAGTGCAACCAAAGCCGATGCAGCAGCATCCACCATCAAGGGCTATTGTTGATTTGTTGATTATCCTAGGATGAGTATCCTAGGCAATTAATCTTATCTATTTCCAGCCCATGCGTTTCCGGAGTGCCGTGATGTGCGCGGTGTGGTGGGCCGAGTGCCACGCATATAGTGCCAGCATCCGGTCAAGCGATAGCACGCCTGATTCAGGGTGCCGCAAAGTTCGGGCAAAATCTTCCGCACTCATCGATTGCAGCAGAGTGACCCAGCGTCCGTGCAGCGCCTGAAGCAGGCGCAGCGACGTCTCGATTGGCGTCTGCTCTGAGTCCGGCAATTTGGCCCAGAGGTCTTCCTTGTAGGTCTTGATCGCCGGCTCGAATTCCGTGAGTGCCAGCTTGAAACGGACGTAGGCATTCAGGTGACTGTCGGGCACGTGATGTATGACTTGCCGCACCGTCCAGCCATCCGGACGATATGGCGTGTCGAGTTGCTGTTGGTTGAGATCTTTCACAGCCGCTGCCAAATTCGCCGGCAGCTTGGTAAGCACATCGATGCAATGCACGCGCCGCTTCGTCATCTGCTCGTCGTTTTCCGGAGGCACCCACTCGAATTTGCCAATCGGATACCGTAGATCTTCCAAGCTGCACCTCGATTACTAATCTACTACTCGTTTGCCGTTGCTAATCCAGCCCACGTACTTCGCTCGTGGGCAGCCATTCCACACTGCAAGGTCCCGGCAACGCGGAAGATGGTTTTGTCTCTGCTGCGTCCTTGCTCTTCGATTTCGGCTGTTTACCGCAGGTCAGCCGCACCCGGCGCACCACGTGCACCTGCGACGACGGCGGGAACTTCATCGGCACGGTGACGTTTTTCAGCATGTCGGCGAAGCCGCGAAGACTCTCTTCACCACGCACGAACTTCACCTGCTCGACCTTCGCTGGGCTGACCAGCAGAAAGAAGTCGGCGGTGCCCGTCTGCACTACGTCGAGCTTCTCGGTTCGCTCGCTGACCTGCTCTTTGCGTGCCTTCGTGACCATCGAATCCACAGCGCCACCGCTAACGCCGAGGTCCTTCAATTTGTCGCGCGCAGTCGTGCTGGGGCTGTCGCCCATCAGCGACAACACGTAATAGCGGACCGCCTGATCGCGAAGCCCCTTCTTCTGTGCGATGTCGCCCAGATGTTCGGCCACGGCGCCACTCTCGGTCCCTTGCCATGCGGGCAGAATGTAGGCTTCCGCTGAGTCGATGTCGCCTTCCTTGAACAGAACCCAGCCCTTGGTGTCCCACGTGTTGAATAACATCTGCGTGTTCGCCAGGTCAGCGAATCGCAGGCTGCTCAACGAGACATCGCGCAACTGCGTTTCCAAGGCGCTGATGGCGGTGTCAGCATAATTCTCGGCGCGCTTCAGTTCGGTATTCTGTTCGGCCAAAGCGTAAGCCACGTTGTTCCATACCAGAGGCGTAGGCGCCATGTTGATGGCTTTCTCGAATGACGCCATGCCCTTCTGTGTCTGGCCGTCTCCCAGATAGGCCTGCCCCAACACGGCGAGAAGCAGCGGACTGTTCGACTGGATCGACACCGCCTTCTCCAGCTCGGGAACCGCCTCGCTGAAGCGCTTCAGGCTGACGTACAGCACGCCGAGGCTGGCGTGAGCGCTGAAGTCCAGCGGATTGATTTCAATCTGCTTCTTGAATTGGGCGATGGCATCGTCATATTTCTGCTGCTGCTGATATGCCTGCCCCAACTCGTTGTACGCCGATTCGTCGTAAGGATTGGCGGCAATCTGCTTCTGAAAAGCCTCCGCCGCTTTTTGGGTTTGATTGGTGGCCATATATGCGCCACCCAGGTATTTCCAAATGTCTTTGTGACTAGGATCCGCTTTCTGCACGCGCTCAAAAAGCTGGACTGCCTCATCGTAGTTGCGATTTTTGAGCGCCTGTACGCCCGATTCGAACCAGTCCTTTGGAGTGCCTGCGTTTCCAACTCCAGACACTCCCGGCGACTGATTTTCCAGTCTTATCATCTGCTTTTGATCGGAGTCGACCACACGAACGAATGCCGCGTAATCCGCCTGCCGGTCATAGGGAACCTCTGAGACCGAGGTCTTCAAGGTGCGGCTGGTGACCAACTCATTGTTCAGAAACTTGTAAGAGGAGTGATATTCGGCATAGTCGCGCTTCACGTCCACACCGATCGGCAACTTGACGGTGTATTTGATCGGGATGGTGAGCGAGGCTTCGGTCTGCACCTCTTCTGGAGGCCCTAGCCGAAAAGGCTCATCCTTATCTTCTTCGTCAGGCGAGGGCAGCCGTAAGCCATTGATGGGCAGCGGAAGAGTGGACTCATTAGCCCACCAATCAAAGTAATTAGTAACCGAGAAGTCGTAGTCGATCTGAAGCGGGTTGTCGGTATCCGAGGGATCGCCCACATGCACGTTGGTGATCTCCGCGCCTTTCAGCGATGAACCCTGCAGCGACGCCTGAAACAGGTCCTTCCAACGGTTGCTGGGTATCTGCCGCAAGGCGAATCGCAGCGTCATCTCGGTTTCGCCACGAGTAATGGCTGAGAAGTGGGCCGTTAGCTTGCCGGTGTCGCTCAGCAATCCATCGATCTTGGTGTGATCAAACTCAGGGAAGGGAGAGGAAGCCGGAGTTCGCACCAGGCCGGGCTTACCCTCGGGCGGAATTGCCAGCGCCTCCTTATCGCGCAGCGAGAACGCCAGCATCCGGAAGGGTGCAACGCCGGATGTACTGTCGAGCCATATCTCCTGGCCGCCAACCGGAACCCGCGTGATGACGTGATCGAATTGCGATGGCGAAGGCACCTCGGGGTCGATCTTGCGCAGCGCATTAATCAGCACCGAGGTTGACTGGAAGCCCTCGGCTTGCAGCAGTGCGGCGAGCAACGTGTTCTTGTCCTTGCAATCGCCGTAGCCCAGGTTCATCACTTCGGAAGCGGCGTGAGGCTGATAGGCGCTCAACCCAAGCGACAGGCTCACATAGCGGAAGTCCCGCGACACGTAGTCGTAAAGTGCCTTTACCTTCGCCATGTCATCGGTCTTGCCCTGCACCAGGCTATCTGCTTTCGCTTTTACCTCCGGCGTGGGTTCGCGTCGGTCTTTTTCCAGCGAACGATACCAGTCGCCCAGTTGTTCCCAGCTCTGGAAGGTCGTCAACTGGATTGTCGGTGCTTCCTCGGAATCCGCCCGGTGCTGTTTCTTCTGCGTAGAATCTGTGTCTTTGGTTTGCGAGTGGCTCCAGCGGTAAATGCGGCGATCGCCTTCTTCGCTGATCTTCGGTTCATAACCCGGCTTGGTCTTCAGCTTGATCTGGCGGTCCTTGGGAACGTTGATCTCCAACTGCTCGTCCAGAACTATGCCCTGTTCGGTGAAGTTGTAGCTCGACCAGAACTGGCCCGGGATCAACGGATTCACAATGGTGCGAACGTACTTGAACTCCAACGTGTCGCCCGGCCGCAAAGAAGGCACGCTGATGTGTTTCTGGTGATAGTCGGTATAGACGGGCGCGTCGGGAATGGTTAGGTCCTGAATGGCTGAGTCCTGGGCGGTGATAACTGTCCCGTCCGGCTTGCGGACACGAACGTAATCGATTTCCAGCTTGTCGCTGAACGCGCTGTATCCCACCTTCAATTGCCCGAGCGCCTGCACTCCAGCTTCGCTGGTGACCTTTATGCTGGCTTCCTGTTCGTCGCGGCCGGTGCCGTCGTTTTCGAAACGCTGCGTTTGATGAAAATGCTCGACCACAAACGCCTGCTGGGAATAATCGGGAGGCACGGGAGCGTGGGCGCCCGGTATGGCCGGAGGCTCCTGGCCCGGAAGCGATGGTGTAGCAGGACTGGGAATGGGAACCTGGGCCAAAGAACAGGCCGCGAGGAGCAGAAAGCAAACAACCGCGATACGGCGAAGAGTGCGTGTCATAGAAGAGCTTTACTGGAATCGTACCTTATCTGCCAGCTTCGCTCTTGTGCACTTCGGGCGAGTGAAAACAAGGAGGGCGCGAAGCCCTCCTCCATGGATCGATCTGGCTGGATTTGGTTATGCCTTCTTCGGTTCCAGCAAGGAAGGCTGCGAAGACGGCGGAACTGCAGGACTGGACGCTGCAGCCATCGCCTGCGGCTTGGCTTCCACCTTCGCAGGTTCCGCCTTCTGGATGTCAATCGTTCCCTTGAAGTAGGCGCCGTCATCAATGGCGATGCGCGCGGTGGCGATGTCGCCCTTCAGCGACGCGCTTTTGCGGAGTTCCACGCGGTCACTGGCGGTAATATTGCCGTCGACCTGTCCGTGAAGAATGACATTGCGGGCTTCAACGTTTGCGCGTACACGGCCATTGGGCCCGATGGTCAGGCTTTGACCACGTAAGGTGATGGAGCCCTCGACCTGTCCGTCTACGTAAAGGTCCTCGCTGCCGGAGAGCTCGCCCTTCACTACCACCGACTTACCAATGGTCGCAACGTCAACGTTGCGCGGGAGGTCAGTCCGTACCGGCTCACTTGAACGCGCTGGAGGAGCGAAGGCTGCGGGGGAAGGAGAGCTGGGTTCCTGTATGGGCATGGGTTTTTCGTCTTCCTTGCGTGTAGGTTTCCACATATCTTGCTCCGGACGCGGTCCTCGGGCCAAAATTTCGGGATTAATGCGCAGGGGGATTGCCTGGGCCCGCTGGCATGAGGATACCTAAGCCTGCGGAATGTGGAAAGTCTTTTGCGCAGCAATTTGTACGGGGCAGCCGATTAGGCACCGGTCCCAGGTGACACGATCAGGTCCCGCGTTCGGAAGCGACAGACCAGCGAAGCGTGGTCGACCGGCCAAAGACGAGAGGCAAATGGACGATTGCTTGCCCCGCTTTATCATTGCAAATGTCTATACATTTGTATAGCATCTGATGAATGAAGCTCACCGTGGTTGGCTTCGATTGGGACTCCGGTAACCACGCGAAGTGCCAGAGCCATGGCGTGAGTATTGCCGAGATTGAGGAACTGTTCGCCCATGCTGTGTATGTTGCCCCAGTCCCAATTCGGCCCGACAGCGAAGACCGCTTCATCGCAACCGGACGAAACCGGGCAGGGCGTCCGCTGTTTGTGGCGTTCACGTTGCGGACAATAAACAATCGGCAACTGATTCGGCCTATCAGTGCCCGTTATATGCACGCCAAGGAGATCGCGGCTTATGAAAAAGCGAGTCCCGAGACTGAAGACCAATAAAGCGGCGGAAAATTTTCTCGATCAGGATCTGTCGAATCTTGATTTCTCGCAATTTCAACCCGTGCGGTTCGAATTCGAGCCCAAGAATGAGCAGATTAACATGCGCGTGCCGAAGCCCCTGCTGACAGCAATAAAAGCCCGCGCCAAAGCGCGGGGCATTCCCTACACACGATTTATCCGAGAAGCTCTCGAACGGGCGTTGGCCTCATAGATCGCCCGTTCGTTCGCCTATTTTCGATCCAGCAAGGGGGCGGTGCCAAGTTCGCGACCCCGCGAGCCTGCTGCGCCTTTGCTGGCTTTCATAGCTGCCGGCGACTGCGTTACTTCCGGTCCGTAGCGTTCCAGCAGCACCGGCACGAGCGCGCCCTCGGCCTCCTTCACGAAGGTCATCTTGCCCTGGCCATCAAGGTCGATACGGATGTAGTCGCCCAGCTTGACCTGGCTGGTGGCTACGAGATTCGCAAGAGGGAACACGATGTGCCGTTCGATAGCGCGTTTCAAGTGGCGCGCCCCATACTTCAAATCGGTTCCCTCCAGCAGCAGGAAGTCCTTGACGTTGGCGGTGCAACTGAAGACGAACTGCTGATTTCCCGTCGCCTGCAGGATGCGCTGCTGCACCAGGCCGAGCTCGATCTCCAAAATCTGCTGCAGGTGCTCGGCACGCAGCGTCCGAAAGACCACAATCTTGTCGATGCGGTTCATGAACTCGGGCGAGAACTTCCGCCGCGCCGCATCGACCGCGGTGCGATTGATCTTCTCGTCGAGCTTATGGTCCATCTGAGCCGGCATCTGGGCGAAGCCCATAGTCCCGTTGATGAGCTCGTTCATTTCGCTGGCGCCAAGATTCGAGGTCATCACAATCAGGCATTGCGAGAGATCGACCCGCCGGTTATCACCCAGCGTGAGCGTAGCCTTGTCGAGAATTCCCAACAAGAGCTGCCACAGCGCGTCAGAAGCTTTTTCGATTTCGTCGAACAGCAGGATCGAGAACTTCAGCTTTTCCGTGTGCCACTGGTTCAGCGCTTCCTGGGTAAGCAGCGGATGGGTCTCGCGATGTCCCAGGTATCCCGGAGGCGAGCCGATCAGCTTGGCGATCTCGTGGGAGTGCTGAAATTCGGCGCAGTCGATCTTGATGCACGCCTTGGGATCGCCGAACAGCGACTCGGCTACCGCCTCCACCACGCGCGTCTTGCCCGAGCCGGTTGGCCCCAGGAACAGAAGGTTCCCGATGGGGCGGCCGGGCGGATGGAGTCCGGCGAGGAACATCTGGTAAATTTCGGCGACTTTTTCGATGGCCGGATCCTGGCCAACGATCTTGCGCCTGAGAGCGGTTTCGAAATCCTGCGCCGCATTGCTGCGCCGCGTGGGATCGAGGGTTGCGTTGAGTCCGGTTTTCATTCTATTGCCACTTACCGGCTCAGGTCCCTTCATAGCACGAAGGGATTAAGAGTCGTATTCATGAGATGGATGACGATTGCGCTGAGTTGTTTTATCTGTTCGTCCCGAGCCCCAAACATCTTGCGCATCGTACCGAAACATACGATGCAGATTGCGAGCAGGAAGTCAGCTTACTGATGAGTAACGGGAGTTGATGGCTTGCCTAACAAGGAGCACCGAGCGAGCTGCCGGGAAAAAATTAATCGCCCGGAGAGCCCTCTTCCGGCATCGCGGAACTAATCACCGCCGCGACGGATTTTATCAAGCTTTCGAAACCGGGATGGTTGGGAACTGGCCAGCCGGTAACATCCGCGGCGTGAATGTGCCGGAATTCGAAAGGAATGGTCACATTCCCGTTTACAGCGGGAATTAATATCCGGCGCCGCATTCCTTCTCTCGCCTCATTCTTCACCCATTCGGATCTCACCGATGAGTCCGTCCAAAGGACGATCACGCATTTGGCTGCCGTGAGCGCTGTCTCAATGACTTCATCGAATGTTTTGCCAGGGGGAATGGTGCGGTCCCACCACACAGAAATGCCCTCCTTGGCTAGCGCGAGTGCCAGCGAACTCGCGAGTTCGCGATCCTTAGAGGCGTAGCTGAGAAAGACCGCAGCGGGAGGATCCGAAGGTATGTTCTGCCCATCCGGCCCTGCAATTCGCGTAGTCGCGTGCGAGCTTGGGAAGGAATCCTTCTCCCTCATGATTGCGCGTTCGATGTAAACCAGTGTCGAGAACAGGGACTGTCCCAACGTTTGGGACGATGTATGCTCCGGCAACTCGTAATCCACGTACCTCAGGTCGATCAAGTCAGACCCAAGTTTGGCGGCACTGCCTTTAGTCACAACCAACAAACAACGTCCCCGCCCCAACTTCGCGATACAGACACCGAGTTCAAAAATGAAATTATCGCGATCCTGGGGTCTTGCTCCCAAATTCGGGCCATCGGTGGGAGGCATAACGAAGATAACGAAGTCGATCTTGCCCAAAGTGCTCAGCAGCGAATCGATGTAACCGATGTGAGCGGCAGGGCCGAGTAGATCGGAGTCGAACGTTATCTCGGCGTTTACAGCCTGCGTCAGGTGACGTGCAATGATGTCGCCGACATGGCGGACCTCAGCACCACAAATAAGGAGCACTTTGGGATTTGACATCGCAATCTCCCGGCCGAACCCAGTCGAAGGTGCACGACCTGTCATCCAAATCCGAAAGCTGGATTATGTGGGCTTCTCCCTATGACGTCAACGGGCGCTCTTGCGAGCGCCCGTCGTTGCAAATTCAAGTTCGCAAATTACGGTACTTCAATCAACTCGATCTTCCCATCCTTGCGGCGGTGCAGCACTTTGGCGTTGCCCTTGGGATCGCGAAACACGAACACATCGCGGTCGCGAAACTCGCATTCCTTCACCGCTTCTTCGATGGTCATAGGACGCATCGCCACCGAATCCGTCGCGCGTACCAGGTGAGCTTCGGTCGTGCGCGACACAGAGGGGAACTTGTGTACCAGCACGGGAACGGCGGTAGCGGCATTAGCGCCGACCGCAATCTGTAACTCTGCGGCAGCCTCGACAGGCTCCTTCCAGCTCTTGTCTTTGGCTTTGCGGGTGGTGGTGCGGCGACGCTCGTTGTGGCGCAGGGCCTGCGTCTGGATGTGCTCCAGCGCCTGACTGACGGCGCTGATCATGTCGGTGGCCTCAGCCAGTCCCACCAGGTGACCGCGCCGGCGCGATACCGTGATCTCGGCGATGTTACGGTGCTTTTCCACCGTCAGGATCACTTTGCTCTTGATGCTTTCGCCGAGGATTTTGGTGAGCTTGTTCAGGCCGGATTCGATTTCTTTGCGAACTGCGGGAGTGATTTCATACTGCCTGCCGACATACTCGATATTCATTGAGCTCCCTCCTGCCGCAGCCTTTACTCTTGCTGTTTGTTGTGGCCGCGGCGGCATTTACCTCAACGGCATCACGCAAATACCATCCGAAGAAAAGGTCTTGATTCAAGCTTGCGGCGCGGCTAAAGCCGTGCCCCTTCGGACGCCGTGGATGCCGGTATAGCCTAACTCTTTACTCTGCGCTGGTGGGTGCTCGGGATGCGCATATCTTCCCGGTACTTCGCGACCGTGCGGCGAGTGACCTGGATGCCCTGCGCCTGGAGGATGCGCGTGATCTGCTCGTCGGTCAACGGCCTGGTGGGGTCTTCTTCCTCGATGAGCTTTTTGACCCGGCGCTTCAGGATGAGCAGCGAGGTGCTGCCACCCTCGGGGCCGTTTACGCTCTCGGTGAAGAAGTAGCGTAGTTCGAAGACGCCTTGCGGGGTGTGAGCGTATTTGTTGGCGACGGCCCGGCTTACGGTGGAGGGATGCACGCCAATCTCTTCCGCCACTTCCTTGATCATCATCGGCTTGAGTTGGTCGATGCCGTGATCGAGGAAATCGCGCTGCCGCTCCAGTATGGAGTGACAGACTCGCAAAATCGTCTGCTTGCGTTGCTCGATGTTCTTGATGAGCTGGATGGCTGACTTGTAGCGTTCCTTCACATAATTGCGAACGTCTTTCTCGGCTACGTCGCGGTTCAACAACCGGCGGTAGGAAGAGTTCAGACGCAACTGCGGTACCTCTTCGTCGTTCATCACGATGATGAATTCATCGCCCTGTTTGACGAACGCCACATCCGGCTCGATCAGCCGTGTCTCCGTCTTGTTGTAGCGCAGGCCGGGGCGCGGATCGAGGGTGCGAATGAAGTCCATGGCCCGCATCACCGCGTCCAGCGGACGGTTGATGGCCTTGCCGACGTCCTTGTAGTTCTTGTTCTGCAACGCCGGAAGGTGATCGCTTACCAGCGTGATGGCGTCTTCCAGCGCTTCCTGCTCGGCAACGTGATTGGTCTGCCCGTTCTTGCGCTGCACCGTCTTCAGGTGCAGCAGTTGCGCCAGCAGGCATTCGCGGAGATCGCGCGAGCCGACGCCCACCGGATCCAACTGCTTGACCAGGTCGATGGCTTCCAGCAGAGCATCGCGACTGAATGGTACGCGTGCGGGAGCGGTGCGCGGCGGCACCAGGTGAGGACGGGGCCGATCGGCATCGAAGTCCGTGGCCGTCGCGTGGACTACCGTCTCTTCCCCGGCTTCCGCCTCCGCTACGGCAACCTCGCCCGCCATTTCTATCGCCGCTTCGCCCGATTCGGCTGAGCCTAATCCGTCGTTAAGGGGCGATGGAACGCCGGCCGTGGAGATGTCAATGCCGCGCATCGCCGGCTCTGATCCGTTGACTCCGAAGCCCATGTCTTCATCCATCAGGCCCAGCAGTTCGTTTTCCGTCGCCGTCAGGTAGCCTTCTTCGTTCAGGTTGCCGATGACCAATTCCGCTGCGCGATGAACGTCGTCCTTCACGTGCAGGGAGCCCAACTGCCACAACAGGTGATCGGTAAGCGTAGTGGGCTTCGAAAGGAAGTTCTCGAATGAGGGCTTCTCGCTCTCCTCCATCTCGACCGAAGTCCGCAAGCCGGGATCGAGGTACTCCTTGAAAAATGAGCCAAAGTCGATTTCTTCGAACGGATCTTTTTCTTCCGAAGGAAGCGCCTGCTCCTCCTGCGTCGTGGCAGAGCTCTCGCGGTCCATCTTCTCTTCCCGCGCAGACACTTCGTCCAGCAGGGGAACCGAGTTTTCCAGTTCTTCGAGGACCGGGTTCTCGGTCAGCTCGGCGTTGATCATGTCGCTCAGTTCGAGCTTATTCAGCGCCAGAATGCTGACCATCTGTACGAGCCCAGGCGTCAGAATCTGCTTCTGAGAAACATTGACGTGGAGTCTGGGACCGTAGCTATAAGGAGGCATGGTAGTGGTGTTTCGCTAAGCCAATTCTAAACCAATGAGAAGCTCTCGCCTAAGTAAACTCGCTTCACTTCCGGATCGTTTCCTAGCTGTTCCGGGGTACCTGTCCGGAAAATTCTTCCTTCATTAATGATGTATGCGCGGTCGGTCACCGAAAGCGTCTCCCTCACATTATGATCGGTCACCAGAATCCCAATTCCAGTGGATCGCAGGCTGGAAATGATATTTTGTAAGTCCAATACCGCAATGGGATCGATTCCCGAAAACGGTTCGTCGAGAAGAATGAAATTGGGCGAGATGCACAGGCAGCGCGCGATCTCGACGCGACGCCGCTCGCCGCCTGAGAGAGCATAGCCGCGATTCTTGCGAATCACTCCCAGACCAAGGCGCTCGATCAGGTTCTCCATCCGCTCGCGCCGTTCATGCCACGACAGTGGCTGCGCTTCCAGCACGGCCAGGATGTTGTCCTCCACCGTCAGCTTTCGAAAAATCGATGGCTCCTGCGGCAGGTAGCTGATGCCATGATTGCGTGCGCGCAGGTACATGGGAACGTCGGTGATGTCGTGCTCGTTGATCATCACGCGCCCGGTGTCAGACGGGATCAATCCCACGATGATGTAGAAGCTGGTGGTTTTGCCAGCGCCGTTCGGCCCCAGCAGGCCGACAACTTCGCCCTGCTTCACCTGCACACTGACGCTGTTTACGACACGGCGTCCGTGATAGCTTTTGCCGATTTCGTCAGCCGTTAAGGTCTGCATTTACTTCGTGGTACGTGCGCGAGTGAGAGTGGAAGAAGACTTCTTGCTTTCTACCGTGACCCTATCATCGCGACTATAGAAAGTCAAAGAATCGCCCCATACTGTGCCACGGGTGGCATCGTAAATGCTAGGGGATTTTCCCGTCAGGTGATACTTGGCGTCGTCCGCGGTATAGACGAGCTGGTCGCCAACGGCGCGACGGTTCGGTTCCGTCACCACCACGTTGCCGGTCGCAACCATGTGGTCGATTTTGCTTGGCCCCTCACTGCCCGGGATAACCGCCTTCGAAGGCTTGGCGCTGGCCGTCGTCGGCTCGCCGGCTTCCTTCAGGTAAACGTCGATTTGGCGTGCGCTGATCGAATTAGCTTGGCTTTTCGCTAACACGTTCCCGGTGTATCGCGCCTTCCGCTCGGCGTCGGTGTAAGTGAGCTTATCGGCGACTACCTCCGTCGGAGTCTGCTTGCCGTCCGCCGATTCCTGGACAAATAAACTCAGCACCCGTTGATGCTGATCTCCGAAAGCCACCATCGTTCGGCTGTCCTGGTCGAAGTCGATTTTTGGCGCGCGCACCACATTCGCTCCCTGCCACAGGCGAACATTGCCGGTGTAATGCGCGATGCTGGGCTGTTGGCGCGATGCCATGTGCTCCGCTGTGACGTGGATCGGGTCTTGCGTGGCCAGCAGGGCTCCGTTGGGCTGCGGCTTCAGGTCGCTGTAGGTAGTCTTCACGTCGCCGTCGGCATAGGCGTCCCCGCTCTGGCGGTTCATGCGCACGACATTGGCGGTAGTAGTCATGCCGCCGTCGATGACGCGCGGTGAGCCGTTGAGCAGCAGCAACTGGTCGGCAGGAGTGTAGGTGGCTTTCTCGGCGAACGCGGCACGTCCCCCGGTGTCGGGCTTGGCTGAAGGCTCGTGGTATACGAAGTTGCCGGTCTGCACCAGCTTCTGCACCCCGCCATCGGAGTCAAATGCGACATCCAGCTTGTCGGCGGTGCTGACCTTTTCCGGCTGGCCGGGCGAAGTCGACACGATGCGCGAGTCGGGCGCGCCATGCAGCGACTGCATCTGGTTTCCATCACCGAACGTGGCATGGAAGTGCCCGGCTGTAGCAACCGTCGTGCTGTTGCTCATGTCGTCGGTGTTTTTATCCGTGCTCTTTAATCCGCCAGCGGGCTTCGCCGGACTTGGCAGAATCACAATCTGCGCTTTGCCGATGGTGTCTGCCGTTTTTAGGTCGCTGCCATTCGCAAGCACAAAGTCCAGCGCATCGGCGATGACATCCATCGGCTGGCCGCTTGCGGGGCCCACCCCGGCCTTTCCTGGCTCCGGCTCCTGATGCATGCGCGCGTTCGTCACCATGTGGAAACGCGCAGGCTGGTTCTGATCGTCGAAGTCGACGATGAAGGTATCGGCTGAACCGTGCGTCAGGTTGTCACCGCGGGTGGCGAACTTGGCGCCTCCCGTCAGGATCGCCTGCTGCACGCTATTGCTCGCTCCCATGTTGAGGTCGCCGTGCGGGCCGTAAACATCAACCACAGTCGGGCCGCGGCTTTCGATGTGGATGTTGCCCTCAGCCACGACGTGCTGGACTGTGTTGTCGGGCTCAAACAGCATGGTGATCTTGTCGGCCCACAAGGTGCGCGCAGGCTCCTCGATGCGCCCATTGATCAGGATGGCCTGGCGCGGCACCTTCTGTATGACGCCGCTGGTACCGGTAATAACAGCAGGTTTGTCGCCCGTGGTCACGATGTGTACGTCGGACTTGAGCTGCAACTCATTCGCGTTTGAGTCGTAATACGCTCCCTTGGCCGAGCCGGTTGCTTGAGCGCTGCGGAAATTCACCACCTCGTCGGTCTGCGCGACTCCTGTCTTCTGATTGAACGTCAGGTTCTGGGTCAGCAGATGAACCGGGTTCTTCAGCTCCTCAGGAGGTGACTGATCAGGTTTGAGCGGGCCTTCGGCGTAGCCCTGAATGTCGATGTGCACCTCACCTGTCCCTGTGATCTGGCCGCTCCGCGGGTCGTAGCTGAAGTGCTCGCCGTAGATCTCGTCGTAGCGGTCATGTTCATGTCCATACACCACGACGTGAACATTGCTCAGGTCGGCGTGCCCTCCGGCTTTGAACTGCACCGCCTTCGAGGCGCGAATGGTATACAGGGTGCGACCGCCCTCTGACTTCGACAGCGAAAAACCTTCGCTGGTCTGCTGAATGTCGATTCCAAGCTCTTTGGGAATGTTGTGCAGGGTGGGCTTTTCGCGAAACCTGGCCGCGTAATAGGAGATGCCGACAATGGCGATGACCAGACAAGCGGCTGCCACCAGCCACTTTCGCGCTTCAATGAAGGATTGCAACATCGATGTTCTGATTTTACCTGTCCCAGTCGGCGTATGATTAATCTCGCGGCTTCGGCCCGCTGCCGGAGTTGCACCCAAGGGATACCTGAAGATGCCCGACGACCTGACCTCCTTAAAAGACGACATGGTGGCCTTCATCCTGGGACACGGCATGAGCCGCTTCCAGGGCTATGTCACCGAAGACGTCCACAGCGTCATGTGGGACCCGCGCGACAATCCCGAGAGTTGGAAGGACTTCGTGGAACTGGCCAAGAAGGCCGGCTCAGCCTTCCTTTCGATGGACGAGGAGGTCTTGCAGCACGACGAGATCGACTACCTCATCCAGCGTTTGCAGCACGCCAATTATCCCAGCGATGAAGACCTTGAAGAGGCACGCTGGCTGCGCAACTACACCGGCAAGACCGGATTCATTCAGCTCGGCTGGCCTCATCAGGGAATCATGTTCCTCTACGAAGTTTCCACCGAGTGGTATGAGCGCTACCAGCACCTGCTCGACCTGGTGGAAGACTTCGGCGCCATGAGCTTCGACGAAACCGACCAGGACGACGATCACTGAAAGTGCGCTGGGCCCTTCGCAACGCCGATGCCGCAACCGTCGAGCGTCTGGCTCGCGAGGCTCAACTTTCTCTCACCATCGCGCGGTTACTGGTTGCGCGGGGCATCGAATCGGCCGAAGATGCACAACGGTTTCTTGCGCCGTCGCTCTCAGACCTGCACTCTCCATACCTGATGAAGGGCCTGCGCCAGGCCGTCGAGCGCTTGCAAGCAGCCATCGAGCGCGGTGAGACCGTCCTCATTTATGGCGACTACGACGTCGACGGCACTACCGCGGTCGTCATCCTGAAGACCATGATCGAGCTGTGCGGCGGAAAGGCCGAGTACCATGTCCCGCACCGCATTCTCGAAGGCTACGGCATGCGCGACGAGGTCATCGAGCAGGCGGCCGAGCGCGGCATTCGGCTGATCATCAGCGTCGATACCGGCATTCGCGCCTTTGCCGCGGCGGAGACGGCAGAGCGCCGCGGCGTCGACCTCATCGTCACCGACCATCACTTGCCGCAGGCAGAAGGCGTGCCCAAGGCGCTGGCGGTAGTGAATCCCAATCAGCCCGATTGCGACTACCCGTGCAAGGCGCTGTGCGGAGCGGGCGTGGCCTTCAAGATCGCACAGGCCCTGCTCGAAGCCACCGGCCGCGAGCGGCTCATTCCGTCGTTTCTGAAGATGGTGGCCATTGCCACCATCGCGGATGCAGTGCCGCTCGTCGGTGAGAATCGCATCTTCGCCAAGCTTGGCCTTGAAGGCCTGCGCAAGCCGGTGAACGCCGGGCTGAAGGCTCTGCTGTCGAATTGCGAACTCGATGGCTCGCGGCCGCTGAGTGCCGGAGACGTCGCCTTTCGCGTTGCGCCGCGCCTGAACGCCGCCGGACGCATGGATATCGCCGACCGCGTCATTCGCCTGTTCACCGAGCGCGATCCCGCCAAGGCCGCCGAGATGGCGCTGGAACTCAATCAGCTCAATGGCGACCGCCAGCAGCGCGAGCAGGGCATCATCGAGGAGATCCACAAGAAGGTCGCTGAATCCGCCGAGCTGCGCGACGCCTACTGCCAGGTCATCGACGGTGCAGGCTGGCATCGCGGCATCATCGGCATCTGCGCCACGCGCGTGGTCGAGCGATATCATCGCCCCGCGCTGGTCTTCTCCTGCGAGGACGGAGAGGCGCATGGCTCTGGCCGCTCTATCCCGGCGTTTCATCTGCTGGAGGCGCTGGAGAGCTGCCCCGAACTCTTTACCAGTTTCGGCGGGCACGCTCATGCCGTCGGCTGCTCGCTGCCCACCGAGCGCCTTCCCGAGTTGCGCGCGCGACTTGACGCGTTCGCCCGGCAACGGCTTACCGCGGCCGACTTCGTGCCGGTGCTGGAGTACGACGGCGAGCTTCCGCTGACGGCAATCGATAGCACGCTCTGGGAATCTCTTCACAAGCTGGAGCCCTACGGAGCCGGCAATCCGCTGCCAGTCTTCGTCAGCCGGCAGGCGAAGCTGGTGCAGGCTCCGAAGATACTCAAGGAGAAACACCTGAAGCTGCGGGTTGTTCCTGAGAACAACGACGGTCGTTGGCAGAAGGCCCACGAGGTCGTTGCCTGGCGGATGGCCGAACGCTCGGCACAGGAGACGCTCGATCCTTGGCGACGTTCTCGACCTGGCTTTCACCCTCGATTACAACGACCACCCCGACTTCGGCGGATTGCAGCTCACCCTGGTCGACTTCGCGCGCAGCGAAGCGGCGACACACGCAGGTATCGGATAGAGCCAACCTTTCTTGAATCGTCATTCTGAGCTCTTAAATTGTCATTCTGAGCGGAGCGAAGAACCTGCTTTTTGCTCGCGTTAGGAGATTCGCGTCGCTCTGCCTCGCGCCAGGTAATGTCCTATTTCTGGGATTCGAGATGGCACCGCGAGCGCTGCAACCTTTACATACCCTCTACTCGGGAGGTAGTATTCCTCGTCGATGCAGACAAGCGTTGCCCCCGAGGTCTGTGCAAGCTGCGGCAGTCCGGCGTTGCCGGATGGAGAATTCTGCCTGTTTTGCGGTGATGTTCTAACCGAATCGGGCAGGCACCTTGCTGTCCGGCTTCAAGGCTCTACCATTATCGTGCCGATCACTGAAGGCAGAGAATACGCCGGCTTTTGGCGTCGCGTCTGGGCAGGAACGATCGACGTCTGCCTGGAGATTGTCGTTGCCCTGCTGCTTACCCTGGTGATCGACACCTTCTTCAAACTCTTCGGTCGCTCTTTCGGCCTGGAGCGCGAGAGCACGAAATACATCGCCGGCTTCATCTTTGTCCCGCTGCTGGCGGTCGGCGGGTGGCTCTACGCCGCACTGAGCGAGAGCTCGCGCTACCGCGCCACGGTAGGCAAGCGCATCATGCATCTGCAGGTGGTGAACGCCGATGGCGAAAAGCTGAACTTCGGCCAGGCCAGCGTCCGCCACGTGATGAAGTTCCTGTCGCTGTTCACGCTCGGAATCGGCTTCCTGATGGCCGCCTTCACCAAGCGCCGCCAGGCGCTGCACGATCTGCCCAACGAATGCCTCGTCATCCACGTGCCGGAAGAGAGCTTCTCGCTGTTTGGGAAGAACTTCTAGATTTCACCACGGAGGCACGGAGGATTGAGAGGCAGAACTCCCAAGATCTAGGGCTCTCTAAGGATGACCAATTTCAGCCCAGCGCGGAACGGCCGGCCATCGAGAACTGCTTACAGGTCGCCTATCAACCCAGCGACAGATTGGTAAAATACTCCTGATGGCCCAAGCGAACGAAAAGCAACTGGCTCATGAAATGATCGAGCGTCTGGCTCCCAGCCAGATATCGGCCCTCGTTCGTCTCCTGGAGGCAATGGCAGATCCGGTCGCCGGGAGTCTCGCGAACGCACCTTTGGACGATGAACGACTCACTCAGGAAGAGGTTCGCGAGATTGCCGCTGCCCGTGCTTCGCTCGACCGCGGCGAGGGCATTCCTCACAAAGAAGTTCTGGGCGAATTTGGGCTCTCCGCGGAAGATTTTGAGCGGATGGGCCGGACTCCTCTGGACACCACAAAACCAACCCGATAAGCATGGGCAAGAATGTCATCTGGAGCGACCAGGCGCAAATCCAGCTCCGCGTATTGATCAGACCACCGCTCTTCGTATTCTGCATGCGCTGGCCCGGTATCTGGAAACCGGCGAAGGGGATGTCAAGCGCCTCCAGGATATCGAACCGCCTGAGTTCAGGCTTCGGGTTGGTGATTACCGTGTCCGCTTCCACCTGCACCGGGACACGATTCGCATAACCGCCGTAAAGCACCGTCGCGAAACCTATCGCTGAGCCGCGTCTGGTTTCTTGCCGAAGTGCTTTTCGAAAAGCTCGCGAGAGCGCTGTACGCATTCCTCAGTTATAACCACTGATTTGGCTGCACTCTTCGGGTCTGAGATGTATCCCTTCGCGTGGAGCCGATCCATGATGTCCCAGCCATGCCCCTTCCACGCCCGTCGCACGCCCCTTTCATCGAATGTGGTCAGATAGAGTAGCGCCAGTACCACCTCGTCTACTTTGTCATTGTCGTATTCCATAGCAGGCCTCAAATTGATCTTGAGACGGACGCGTTCTTACTCCAAATCCCGCCAGTTCTTCCCCACGCCCACATCCACCTTCAGCGGCACCTTGAGTGCCTGCACGTTTTCCATGCGATCGGCAACGAGTTGTTTCATCGTTTCGATCTCGTCTTCCGGAACCTCGAACACCAACTCGTCGTGAACCTGTAGCAGCATCTTCGACTTCAGCTTGCGCTCGCGCAATTCCGGCGTCAATGCGGATCATCGCCACCTTGATCAGGTCGGCGGCGGTGCCTTGTAGGGGAGTGTTGACCGCGGTGCGCTCGGCGAATCCGCGCAGGTTGAAGTTCTTGCTGTGGATGTCGGGAATGGGACGCACACGCCCGAAGAGGGTCGTGACTTTCATGTCACGCCGAGCCTGATCGAGTGTGCGATCGATGAACGCGCGCACGCCGCTGTACTTCTCAAAGTAAGCCTCAATGAACTGCTTGGCTTCCTTCGTGTCGATGCCAATCTGCTGCGACAGTCCGAACGCCGACAGCCCGTACACGATTCCGAAGTTGACGGCCTTGGCACGGCGGCGGTGCTCTGCGTTCACCTCGCTACGTGGTACACCGAAGACCTGCGACGCGGTGAGCGAGTGAATGTCCTCGCTGGTGCGATAGGCCTCGACCAGCAACCTGTCTTCGGAGAAATGCGCCAGAAGCCGCAGCTCGATCTGCGAATAATCAGCCTTGAGCAGAACGTGTCCCGGCTCGGCGATGAATGCGGCGCGAATCTCGCGGCCCAGCTCGGTTCGAATCGGAATGTTCTGCAAGTTGGGATTGACAGACGACAGCCGCCCCGTCGCCGATCCCGCCATGTTGAAGGTCGTATGCAGACGCAGCGTGCAGGAGTTCAGCAGCGCCGGCAGCGCATCGACATAGGTCGACTTGAGCTTCGAGAGCTGGCGATACTCGAGCACCAGCTTGGGAACGGCATGCTCCCCCGCCAGTCCCTCGAGCACGTCAACGGCGGTCGACATTACCTTGCCCTTGCCGTACTTGATCGGCTTAGGGAGGTTCAGCTTGTTGAACAGCACGTCGGCAAGCTGCTTGGGCGAGTTGACATTGAACTCGACGCCGGCCTTCTCGTAGATGTCGCGCGCCACGGTGGCGGATTCGCGGTCCAGCCGCTTCGACATTTCCGCCAGCACGTCGCAGTCGATCTTGATGCCCGCGTCTTCCATGCGCGCCAGCACCGCGACCATGGGCAGGTCGATCTCGTCATACACCTTCATCAGCCCGGCCGACTCGACTTGCTCTCGCAGCTTGTCGGTCAGGCGCAGCGTGATGTCGGCTGCTTCGGCGACGGAGCCAGCGAGCTTCAGGTTGAAGCGTCGCTGCGCCACCTCGCGCAGTGCATACGTCGAGTACGTCGGGTCGAGCAGATAGCTGTACAGCAGCGGATCGTGCTGCACGCCACGTAGCGTGATGCCCTGCTCACCAAGCACATGTGTCGCCGACTTGGCGTCGTGAATTGTCTTCGCTATCGATTCGGCTTCCAGCGCCTTCTTCAGCGTCTGCCCGGCTTCGGAGTCGTCCAGCGACAGCGACAGTGCCGCGTTAGGCTCGGCCGAGATCGCGACCCGTAGCTTGGAAGGCGCAGCCGCCGCTTGCGGTGCATCGCCAAAGGAAAGTTGCCCAGTTTCCGCTACGCCGCTTTCCTCTTCTGCTCCTTCCGACGTCTGCGGTTGCTGCGCTTCGCTCGACTCGATAGCGACAGCCAACGGCGATCCCGCCTTCTTCGCCTTGCTCAGAACCGCTTCAACGTCGGCAGCGCTCTTCGCCTCGCGATAATCCGTCTCGCCCAGTTCGACGCTCTCTGCCAGAAAGTCCTGCACCAACGTGGTGAATTCCAGTTCTATGAACAGGGCGCGCGCGAAGTCAGCATCCGGCTCCTGAGCTCGCATCGTTTCCGGCTCAAAGGCGACTGCTACGTTGCGGTCGATGGTCACCAATTCCTTGCTCAGCAGGATGGCTTCGCGGTTGTTCTCCAGCGACTCGCGATAAGTTTTGCGCTCCACCTCGGAGGCATGTTCCAGCAGGTTCTCCAGCGTGCCGTAACGCTGAATCAGGTCGACCGAGCCCTTGTCGCCAATCCCGGGCGCTCCGGGAATGTTGTCGATGGCGTCGCCGCGCAGCGCCATCACATCAACCACCCGCTCCGGCGGCACTCCGAGAATCTCCTCGACTTTTGCCGCGTCGCAAATCAAGTTGTCCTTCGGCGGATTGAGCACGCAAACGCGCTCACTCACTAACTGCATCATGTCCTTGTCGCTGGAGACCACGAACACCGAGTAGCCTTCGCCCGAGGCCTTGTGCGCCAGCGTTCCGATGACGTCGTCGGCCTCGAAGCCCGGCGCTTCGAGAATAGGAATGCGATAAGCCTCCAGCGCACGGCGGATATATGGCACCTGCTGCGCCAGGTCGTCGGGCATGGCGGCGCGGTTGGCTTTGTAGCCGCCGTACGGAACGTCGACGTAGGCCTTGGTCTTGCTGTCGTATTTCCTCAGCGCGGGCATCGCAGCGGCCTGAGTATCGCGAAAGGTCGGAGCCGCGACATCAAAAACCGCCGCCAGATATTGCGGCGAGAAGTCGGCCCGCAGCTTGCGCAGCATGTTGACGAAGACAAACGTCGCGCTGGTCGGGATGCCGGTCTTGGTCGACATCGGTCGCTGCGCCTGCATGGCGTGGTAGGCGCGGAAGATGAACGACATCGCGTCGATCAGGTAAATGCGGCCCTTGGAACCGGCAGGCTCAGCCGGAACGACGACGCTGCTTTTCGCAGACGATGCCGCGGCACTCACCGGCTTGGCAGCGCTGGAGACGGTCGCGGACTTGGAAGTTTTTCTGACTGAGGGCAAGTCTCAATCTTATCTCGCGTGGGTCAACGCAGTCAGCTTCATGGTTCGTGGGGAGCTGCGGTCTGAAATTCAGACTATATCGAAGTAATCCTGTGCATGGTGCATGCGCACCTCGTAGCGCGAGAAGAGGCCTTCCTGCCCCATCAGTCCCAGGCCGACATGCTCTAAGGTGTCGCAAAAGCCCGCATACAAATCAAATTGAATCGGGGCATCACCGGAACTTCCGTTCCAGATGGTCGCGCGCACCGTCTCGAAGTATGCGATCTGCGGCGCCTCAGCTGTGCCGGAGAATACATAAACGTTTTGGTTTGGAATGGCGATCCCGAGGGCTGTAGCGAACGAAGCAGGAAATAAGCAGTTGTCGGCGCCAGAATCGACAATCGTCAATCCGGTTAGGCTCTTACCATTTTTCTCAAGGACGACGGCGAGAAGAGGGCGCTTGATCGACCGCCGATTTGGAAAGGCAGCATCCGGCTTTGCCGGAAGGATTGAGTATGGAAATCTCATCCCCGTTGGGCTACAGGATTAAGGCGCTAACGGGAGGCACCTTCATTACAACCGGGTGATCCTCGCCGTTCGCCTTGGCTGCGTTAAGCGCTTCCTCCAAGGTCTTGCCGGTTGCGACAATATGCTCCTGGCCGCTGGAGAGGGCAATCCAGTCACCGACGGGAGCGTCCTTCAATACGGCTGTCAGATCCAGGGGAGCCATTTGAAACCTTCCTCGCGTTCAGCCTCGCTCATGTTCTGGCATGAGGCTTTCAGACTGATGCCCTACAACGATTCTACTCTCGAAACCAACTCGCACCTACTTCAGCGAGTCCGCTCCCGCCTTGGCGCATTGTGCGTCCTGCGCGCTGCTCGCGCCGGAAACGCCGATCGCGCCTACGATCTTTCCGTTGAGAATCAGCGGGAAGCCACCCTCGACCGGCGTTACGCCTTCCAGACCTAGAATGCGAATGCCGGCACCACCCGCTGCCAGTGGGTCCTGGAATTCCTTGGTTGGACGCTTGAACCTGGCCGCGGTGCGCGCTTTGTCGAGCGCGATATTCGCGCTGCCAAGCTGCGTGTTGTCCATCTTCTCGTAGTAAACGAGATTGCCCGAGGGATCAACCACGGCCACCGCCATCATCCAATGATTCTTTACGGCTTCGGCCAGTGCGGGCTCGGCCACCTTCTTCGCGAGCTCAAGAGTTATGGACGGCCCATAGGCGTTCGGCATCTGCGCAACCGAAGCAATCGCACTCGTAATCAGCACAAGCAGCACTGAGAAGAACTTGGGCACAGCGTGGTTTGCCATGATGGCTCCTTAGGATCTACCAGAGTTGTTGGTGCATGAGAGTGTAGGGCGCAGGATGCCGCAGGGCAACAACTTTGGCATCTCAAGCAGCCGATATAATGAGCTTGCTTGCCGAACCTTTTCCCCATTCCATATTTGCGCCTCATCCTCTGCATATTGGCGGCGTGCGTTCTGGCATGTCCGATGCTGCTGGCGCAGGCGCCGGGCACCCAAACTCTGCTGGTCATGCCCTTTGATAACCACTCCATGGCTCCTGGCCTCGAGTGGATAAGCGAGGCTTTTCCCGAGATTCTGTCGCAGCGCATGGCCTCGCAGCATATCTACACCATCAGCCGAGATGACCGGCTGTTTGCCTTCGACCACGCGGGCATTCCGGGCGCGGCCCACCCTTCGCGGGCGACAACCTACTCCGTGGCCGAGCAGATGGATGCCGATTACGTCGTGTTTGGTGATTACGACTTCGACGGCCAGACCTTTACCGCCAAAGCTCAACTGCTGGACATGAAGAAGCTGCACCTGGCCCCCATGGTTCAAAGCAGCGGTCCGCTGACCAGTCTCATCGATGTGGAGACCGATCTGGCCTGGCAACTGTTGAGCCAGCTACCGGTGCCTCCGGCAATGACTCGCCAGCAATTCCTCAGTTCGTCCAAAGCGATTCGACTGGACGCGTTTGAGAACTACATCCGTGGGGTTCTGGCCACCAACCGGCAGCAAAAGCTTCGCTATTTTCGTGAGGCCATTCGGCTGAACCCGAACTACACGCTCGCCATGCTCCAATTAGGCAGGCTCTACTACGACGGCCATGAGTACGAGTCGGCGGCGTTGTGGCTGGCCAAGATACCCAAGGACGACCCGGTCGCGGGCGAGGCAAACTTCCTGGTCGGCATGGCCGAGTTTTACCGGGGCAATTACGATAAAGCTTATGCCGCCTTCAGCTTCCTTGCGAACCGCCTGCCGCTGACCGAGGTCTATAACAACCTGGGCGTGGTCGACGCGCGTCGGGGGCGCCGTGCGTTGGCAACTGAAAATTTCACGAAAGTTGTAACTGCCGATCCCAGCGATCCCGATTACCGCTTCAACCTGGCGGTCGCCCTCTACAAAAATGGCGATAATGCCGGCGCGGCGCAGCAGTTGCGCGAGGAGTTGCAGCGGCGTCCTAATGACGGCGAAGCCAAAAGCCTGCTGGAGAACATCAATCGCGGCGTGTATGCGCCCACCGCGCCGTCATCGGGAGTGCAGGTGCTGGGCGTGCCGCCAGGCGCCAATCAGGTGCGCATTCCGCTGGAACGCATCAAGCGCAACTACGACGAGGCATCCTACCGCCAGCTCGAAGTCGAGATTCACAACCTGACGGAAGAGCGTCTGGCCAAAAGCGATCGCAAGACGCACTCCGCGTATCACTCCGATCGCGGCAAGGATCTGCTGGCACGAGGAGCGGTGGTCGATGCAGAAGCGGAGTTTCGCGAAGCCATCAGCCTTGACTACAACAATGCAGCCGCTCACGCCGGCATGGCGCGCGCCATGGAACAGACGGGCGACGCGTTCACTGCCCGCTCGGAGGCGCAGACGTCGGTGCGTTTGCAGCCAAACGCGGACGCATACTTGGTTTTGGCCCGCCTCGACCTAAAGCAGAACCAGGTGGACGCTGCCTCGGAGGCGGTGAAGAATGCTCTCAAACTGGAGCCCAGCAACAGCGCGGCCCAGGCGCTGCAGCGCGACCTTACTGCAAAGCAGGCCGCGCCGCACTAGAATTGCATTGTTCCTCCCGCAGGAGGTTGCAATGTCCAGACTTCGTTTTCTTCTCGCTGCCTTGGTACTGTTTGCGTGCTGCGGCTCCGCCTTGGCCGAGATCGTGAAGGTCAAGGTTGACGACACCATCCAGCCGATCAGCGCTGAGTACATCGATCGCGCCATCGCGCACGCCAAACAGACCAATGCCGATGCCGTCCTCATCGACATAAATACGCCGGGAGGGCTGGTCGATTCCACCCGCGAAATCATTCAGAAGATTCTCGCCTCGCCGGTGCCGGTGATTGTGTATGTCACCCCGACCGGCGCGCGCGCTGCTTCGGCTGGATTTTTCATCCTCGAATCGGCAGACGTCGCGGCCATGTCTCCCGGCACCGAGACCGGAGCGGCCCACCCGGTCGCCATCACCGGCGAAAAGATGGAAGACACCATGAAGACCAAGGTCGAGAACGACGCGGCCGCCTTCATGCGTTCGTTTGTCGGACCGCGCGGCCGCAATGTTCAGTTGGCGGAGAGCGCTGTCCGCGAATCGAAGTCCTGGACCGATCAGGAAGCACTCAAACAAAACCTGATCGACATCGTCGCCTCCGATCAGATTGACCTTTTACACCAACTTGACGGTCGCAAGGTTAAGCGCTTCGACGGGAAAGAAGTCACCCTGCATCTGGCGGGCAAAACCGTGGAAGAGCTGCCCATGACGGTACGGCAGCGCATTCTGGATTTCCTGCTCGATCCCAACATCGCGTTCCTGGTGCTCGCCATCGGTGCGCTCGGCTTGTATGCGGAATTTAATCATCCCGGAGCCGTGGTGCCCGGGGTGGTGGGAGTCGTATTTATCCTGCTGGCGCTGTTCGCGCTGAATCTGCTTCCCACGCGCTATGCGGCATTTACGTTGATCGTCGGCGCATTTGCACTGTTTGTCCTGGAAGCGAAGTTCGCCACCCACGGCGTACTGGGTATCGGTGGCATCGTGCTGCTGACGCTGGGCGGCCTGCTGCTGGTTGATGGGCCGATTCCCGAGCTGCGGGTGCATCTCTGGGCCTCGCTGGCGATCAGCATTCCGTTGGGACTGATCACCATCTTTCTCATGAGCATCGCCCTCAAAGCGCGCCGCAACAAGGTTGTCACCGGCGTGCAAGGGTTGTTAGGCGCAATCGGTGAGGCTCGCACTGAGATCGATCCCGAGGGCAAGGTCTTCGTCATGGGCGAGCTATGGAATGCTCACGCGCCCACGCGGGTGCATATGGGAGAGCATGTGGTGGTAAAGAAGGTCGATGGTTTGGAACTGGAAGTCGAGCGGGCGGGGAAGGCGGAAGCTTCCTAATTCACGAGGAAAGAAAAATATGACGCGTGCAGAAATCACCGCGGCTGTAGAAGAGCTGGGGCCCCGTTTCTTTGCAGGGCTGACCGCACCCGAGCTGAAAGCGGTTCTGGAATGCGCGCGGTTGCGAGAGTATCCCGCCAATTCCATCGTCAGCCACGAGGGGCATCCTGCCGATCAGCTCTTCCTGTTGATAAGCGGGCGAGCGCGTTTCTTTACCCTCACACCCGAGGGCGAGAAGATACTGCTTTTCTGGGTCACACCCGGCGAGGTTTTAGGAGGTGCTGCCATCCTCGCCCAGCGCTTTGATTACATGCTGAGCACAGAAACGGTGAAGAAGAGCCGTTTTCTCGTTTGGAATCGCACCAGCATCGCCCCACTCTGTCAGCGCTATCCTCGATTGATGTCGAACGCGTTGCTCATTGCTCACGACTACCTGGTTCTGTACCGCGCTCTGCATCTCTCAGTGGCCTGTCACACTGCACGCCAACGGCTTGCCACCGTGCTGGTCAACCTTGCCACCGGCATAGGGCAGAAGGTCCCGGAAGGGGTACAGCTCGACGTGAACAACGAGGAACTGGCCAACGAGGCGCATGTGACGCACTTCACTGCCAGCCGCCTCATGAGCGAGTGGCAGCGGAATGGCATCCTGATCAAACGCCGCGGAAAAGTGCTGCTCCCCGCCCCTGAGCTGTTCGCGCAAGAGGCCTAGCTCTACTTAACGTCGCTCCTGCCCGGTTGCGCAAACGCAATCTCAAGATTGCTCTAGCGCAACGAACAAACCTGCTGGAAGTGCGATCTTCTTAATTGATGATTTCCTCCCAATGGTCCGGCCCGTCAATTACCAGTCTGTTTGCACGCACACGAACAGGGATTGACGGGCCTGCCCCCGCAGGTGTCTCCATTCGCATTTTGATCGTCGATGACATTGAAGCTTGGGATTGCATCTACACCGAAGTCCTAGGCCGGCATCAGGGCTGGGAGATCGTTGGCATTGCGCGTAATGGTGTCGAAGCACTCCAAAAGAGTAGGGAACTGAATCCCGACGTAGTTGTCCTTGACGTGGGGCTTGGTCGCATGGACCGCCTGGAAGCGGCGCGTCAGATCCGTGAGCTTTCCCCGGCGTCTCGTCTGTTACTCGTAGGCACTGCCGAAGCTTCTCAGCTCGCTGAGCTCGCGTTGTCAATCGGTGCTTACGGATACGTATCCAAGCGGGACGTCGTTGTTGCTCTGGTTCCGGCCGTGCAAGCGGTTGCCAGGGACGAGCGGTTTCGCCCCCGGTCCACGTAGTAGTCTGAGGACGCACTCGCATTCAGCTTACCGTTCGGGTTGGGCTGCAGCCTCACCCAACATCAATGCTTTTCTGGTGAAGGCGCCGGAGCATGACCTGCAGCCGGCGGATGGCCACCGGGCTGTTGCCTTTCCTGCATCTGCTGTTGCTGCTGCGCGTGTCTCTCCTCCATCTGCTGTGTCTGTTGCTGATGCCTCTGCTCCATCTGCTGATTGCGCTCTTGCGCGGCCTGTTGCTGCGCCATCCGCTGCTGCTCATTCTGCTGCTGCTGAGCGCGTTGCTGCTGCTCGCGTTGTTGCTGTTGTGCCTCCCGCTGATGCTCCTGTTCCTGCTGTTGCGCGAGCTGCTGATGTTCTTTCTGCTGCTGTGCTTCCAGCTCTTGCTGCTGTTTCAGGTACTTCTGGTCCTGTTTAGTGTTGCCGGTGTTCGGCGGCGGCATAGTGTGCGGCTGAACGTCCTTCGCGTGCGTCGGGTAGTTGGGTGAGGCCGCACCACCTGCCGCTGCCGTACGATTTGCCGGCGGATGATACGGTGCTCCGGCCGCTTTGGCGGGGACGACCCCGCGTTCCTTGAACTCTCCGGGCTTGGGAGTAGCGGCGATTGGCGGCCGACCCTGGTTTACTGAAGCTCGCAATTGCTGGTCGCCTCGGGCTGCTTGCATCTGCTGATTCTGAGCTTGCACCGGGGCAATGTGCCGGTCATGCAGTACCTGCTCTTCTGCTGCGGTTGGCCGTGCCTCGATGCCGCCCTGTCCGCCGTTGTAGCTGACGCGATTTACCGTCCGCTCATTGACGTTCGTCACATACACGTTGTGAATATTCTCGACGTTGATGTTGTTCACCGCGCGGTTGTAATACCATCGCCCGTTGTCCCAACGTCCACCTTCGTATCCGTGGCCAAAGTAGCCGTATCCGTAATTGATCCCGCCATAGAAGCCCACCTGCGGCGCCCAGTAGCCGGGATAGAAGGCGTAGCCGTTGCCGCCCCAACCCCAATAGGGAGGAGTCCAAAACAGGCCAGGTTCCGGCGCCAATACCCAGGTCCCGGGCACCCAGTAATAATCGCCGAACCCGTTGTCCCACGCCCAATAGCCCGGCGTCCAAATGTAGCCCTCGGCGGGGCAAAGCGGTTGTTCGTAGACCGGCAAGGCCGGGGGAGCAAAGTTGACCACCACGGCAACCTGTCCTACAGATACCAATGCGAAGCAGAGCATCGCGACTGCCAGCAACCAGCAACCATGACGTACGGTGATATGCACGAGTACATCCTCCTTTGGCGGAAGTTCGTTAGTGGATCAGTTTTATTGTCATCCCGAGCAAGCCTCATTTGCGCAGCGAGGAACCTAGGCGTGCCGATTCGCGCCGGCGCGCGAAAGGCACGCATCCATATTCAAACTGACCCACTACCGGAAGTTCTCACTGCAGCGAATTTCCTTGCAACGAGCGGACTCGCGGTCGAGATTCACAGCCCAGCAGAGTAGATGCCGGAAGTAGGTCGACGTGCTGTCCGTTACGTACCGTTACGAGGACTCTCGCTTTCTTACTCCCCGTTCTTCACTCAATGAAACGCTCACTCAGATTTCGAGTCGCGCTCCGCACACAGCATCTTTTTCACGGATCCCGGGTTGTGTCGCGCGCTCCCCTCACCGTCCCGCCATTAGCTTAATAGGGAAGGGTGGAATTGACCGCACCCTCTTCCGCGAAATAACATCAATAACTTAGCGCGCCCCTGGAGTCCCGACGTGCCACTTTATGAGTACCAGTGCAAGAGTTGCCACACCCTAACTGAGCGCATTCAGAAGTTTTCTGACCCACCCTTGACCGTATGCCCGCACTGCGGAGGCGAGTTGGAGCAGTTGCTCTCGGCGCCGGCGGTGCAGTTCAAGGGCTCGGGCTGGTACGTCACAGACTACGCCAGGAAGTCGTCGCCTGGAACCCGTGGCAACGGCTCCTCCTCGGAGTCAAAGTCCGGCGAAGCCCAGAGTGGCGGCTCATCCGCTGCCGAGAAGAGCAGCCCGAGCAGCGAACCGCCAAACAAGAAATAGCCCCTACATCACCACCACCTCTGACAGACGTCACACGGTTCTGTGACCAATGTCGCCAAGACGGCAGCGGCGAAGCTCTTAGAATCGACCGTGCGAGCACCCGTTCGCAACAAGGCTCTCTGAACTGCCGAAGCGCGCTGGCTATGTTCCGGGAAGTGTCAGCTTCGGCCTGGAAGCTCTGCCACGGCGTTCGTATTTTTCGAACTTATTGGTTATAGAAATTTCCGCCAGGACGAAAAGGAGCACTACCCAATGGCATTAAAGGAAGTATTGAAACAGAAGATTGAGGAGTTCCGTCCTCGCATCACACATCTGATCAAAGAACACGGAAAGGTTGTCATTGATCAGGTAACCATTGACCAGGCCATAGGTGGCGCTCGCGACGTCCGCTGCCTGGTGACCGACATTTCCTACCTTGATCCCAGCGAAGGCATCCGCTTCCGCGGTAAGACCATTCCTGAAACGTTTGCGGCCCTTCCCAAGGCGGCCGGTTCCAAGTATCCGACGGTCGAGTCCTTCTGGTACTTCCTGCTCACCGGCGATGTACCTACCCAGGCCCAGGTCGACGAAATTTTGGCCGAGTGGAAGATCCGGCAGATCGTTCCTTCGCAAACTTGGGATGTGATCCGCGCCATGCCGCGTGACAGCCACCCCATGGCAATGCTCTCCGCCGGCTTGCTCGCCATGCAAAAGGATTCCAAGTTCGCCCACTATTACAGTTCGGGCAAGTTCAACAAGATGGAGGCATGGGAGTACACCTACGAGGACGCCACTGACATCATTGCCCGTATTCCCATCATCGCTGCCTTTATCTACAACCTGAAATATCGCAGCGATTTCCAAAACCGCATCGGAAAGCTCGACATGGGCGCGAACTTTGCCGAAATGATCGGCCAGTGCGAGGAGTACAAGGATGTCGCCCGCATGTACTTCATCCTGCACTCCGACCACGAATCCGGTAACGTTTCCGCGCACACCACGCACCTGGTGAACTCGGCCTTGTCCGATCCCTATTACGCTTACTCCGCCGGTCTCAGCGGCCTGGCTGGTCCACTTCACGGACTGGCCAACCAGGAAGTGTTGGATTGGGTCATCAAGTTCAAAGCCAAGTACTGCGGCGACACCGAGCCGACCAAAGATCTGGTCTCGATGGCGCTGTGGGACACGCTCAAGGCCGGTCAGGTGGTTCCAGGCTACGGCCACGCCGTTCTGCGGAAGACCGACCCCCGCTACATGTCGCAGCGCGAGTTCTGTCTCGCTACCCCGGGTCTGAAGGACGATCCGCTCTTCAAGCTCGTTTCCATGATCTTCGAAGTGGCCCCTGGCGTCCTGAAGGAGCACGGCAAAGCCAAGAATCCCTGGCCGAACGTCGATGCTCAGTCCGGCGTCATTCAGTGGTACTACGGCGTACGCGAGTGGGACTTCTACACCGTCCTGTTTGGCGTCGGCCGGGCACTGGGCTGCATGGCCAACATCACCTGGGATCGCGCTCTTGGCTACGCCCTGGAGCGTCCCAAGTCGGTCACGGTGTCGATGCTGGAGGAATGGGGCGACGAAGGTGGTCGCCAAGCCGGCGCACCCCAAACCGCGGCTGCCAAAGCTTAACCCACCCAGAGGTTCCGGTTTCGCGCCGGAACCTCTTTCTCATCCTGCCTTACCATCCGGACACGTCAAAACCGAGTGCACGAACTCGCAACAGCGTGCGCTGTTCCCCACTGGCCATCGTCCGAATCTCGCAGCGCACAAATTGCTATCTCTTCTGAGCAGGCGGTATCATAAAAATTCCTCTTATTCGCCATATGTTTTCCTGACAGAAGGGAACCCGCAATGCCGAAAGACGCTCTTGCCATCACCGACCAGCGCACTAATCAGACCTTGGACTTCCCCATCGAAATGGGAACCGTCCGGGCGACTGAGTTGCGTCGTTTCAAAACCAGTCCCGATGATTTCGGGCTCATGACCTACGACCCCGCCTACATGAACACGGCCTGCTGCAAGAGCAGCATCACCTTCATCGACGGCGACAAAGGTATTCTTCGTTATCGCGGATACGACATCGACGAGCTGGCGGAGAATTGCACCTTTCTCCAGGTCGCTTACCTGCTGCTGTTCGGCGAACTGCCGACGCCCGAGCAGGAGAAGAACTGGATTCACGACATCACGCACCACACCATGCTGCCCGAGAGCACCAAGCATTTCATCGACGGTTTCCGTCATGACGCGCATCCCATGGGCGTGCTGGTGAGCACGGTGGCCGCATTGTCGACGGTCTACCCTGACGCCAAGGACGTGCGCAACGCCGAGAATCGGATGCTGCAGACGGTGCGGTTGATCGCCAAAATGCCTACGCTTGCGGCGTATTCCTACCGCCATCGCATGGGCTTCCCGTACATCTATCCCGACAACGATCTCAGCTACGCTGAAAACTTCATGCAGATGCTGTGGCGCATGGTTGAGCCCAAGTACGCTGTCAGCCCAGTCCTGGCGCGCGCGCTCGACATTCTGTTCATCCTGCATGCCGATCACGAGCAGAACTGCAGCTCCACCACCATGCGGGTTGTAGGCAGCGCCGAAGCTGATCCCTACCTGGCGGTAGCGTCTGCGGCATCAGCGCTCTCCGGACCGCTGCACGGCGGAGCCAATGAAGAAGTGCTTCGCATGATCGACGAGATCGGC
This sequence comes from uncultured Acidobacteriaceae bacterium, assembly GCA_963846795.1. GTDB lineage: Bacteria > Acidobacteriota > Terriglobia > Terriglobales > Acidobacteriaceae > CAVVDY01. Next base: position 178,918 of record CAWJXJ010000002.1, on the reverse strand, counting down.
ACCCTGGCCAACGTCCCGGCTTACATCGAGCGCGTGAAGAAGAGCGAGTTCAAACTGATGGGCTTTGGGCATCGCGTCTACAAGAATTACGATCCACGCGCGCGCATCATCAAGCGGGTGGCCGACCAGGTCTTCGAGGTCACCGGCCACAATCGCAAGATCGAAATCGCGCTGGAGCTGGAGCGGATCGCCCTCAGCGACGAGTATTTTGTCTCGCGCAAACTCTACCCCAACGTCGACTTCTACTCCGGCATCATTTACGAGGCCATGGGATTTCAGCCGGAGATGTTCACCGTGCTGTTTGCCATCCCGCGTACCTCGGGCTGGCTGGCACAGTGGAACGAGCTGATGGCCGATCCCGAGCAGAAGATTTCGCGTCCGCGCCAGATCTACACCGGCATCATGCACCGCAAGATGCATGGCGAGAAGGCGCCCGGCGCCGAGAAGGTTGAAGTCGCAGGAGCTAAGCGGTAATCGCGTAGAAAGCGGTGATTAGCCCTGCACATTAGAGGCTGTTAGGAAACTCATTGCTGAGTTGGCGCGGTGGGACAAAGCAGGTTCCAGCCGCATGGCGGCGACAGATGATAGCCCAGCGCTTCAGCGCTGGGTAGGCGTAAGTGGGAAATGATGAGTCCGCTTTAGCGGACGACACTCTTCTGCGCTGGGAGGATTCTGGGGACTCGTTCGTCTTGAACGATCTCGATCCCGGCGACACACATGCGGCCGCAAACTGGCTCCACGCGACGATCTTTCGATTCTGAACGAACCAAACAATCTGTACCCAGGACGGAAGTCCTGGGTAAGCTTCGCCCTGAATTCTTCCCGAGCCCTTCAGGGGCGGCACGTTTCTATCAAATCTGCTCGATCGTCGCGTATGACTCCAGCATGATCACAATCCCGTCGCGAATGGGATAGACGCGCTTGCAGTCGTTGCACTTCACGCTGTCGTCGCTGCGTATGACGAGCGATTTCCGGCACACGGGACAGATCAACACTTCCAGAAGCTCGGTCAACTCTTGCCTGTTCACAGCCGACATTCTACCCCACCATCTTGGCACTCCCACGCAGTGGGATGGAAGGGCAAGGGCCCGCTCCTTCAAATATGGGAAACTGTTTGTTCAATCGGTCTTCCGTCCCCGCAGGGGACAACATATCTAAGCCCAGCAGTTCACTGCTGGGAACGCGTAATTTAGGTTGGTGAGTCCCGCCAGGGACGGCATACGTCTCACCCGACCACAAACTTGGAATCGTGGTTGGCGTCCTGGTTTATGCGGGAGGGTCATGAATTCTCGGGTGCATATGGCGTCCCTGAGGGACTCTCACCCACGTCTTACCGTTTCCCAGCAGTGAACTGCTGGGCTTAGATATGTTGTCCGCTTCGCGGACGGACAGTTCGTCAGTTCTCAACTACTGCCCAATCAAGTGCGCGGAGCGTCGCCGTACGGACGACACATACCCTTCATTCATCCAAGCGATTCGAACGGCCCGAATGTGTCGGGCGCCCAGCGCCATTTAAGATAGACCTTCATACCTATTGGGAGCCTTATGCCGGCAAGAATACTGGATGGCACGAAACTCGCAGCCGAGATCAAAGCTGAAGTGGCCGAACAAGTTCGCCAGCTCGCTGCAGCAGGAATGCGGCCCGGTTTGGCCGCAGTGCTGGTAGGCAACAATCCCGCGTCGGAGGTTTACGTTCGCAGCAAAGTGAAAACCTGCGAAGAGCTGGGTATCTATAGCGAGAAGATCATGCCCGATGCGAACGTGAGCACCGAAGAACTGCTCGCGTTGATCGACGATCTGAACAATCGCGACGAGATTGACGGCATTTTGGTCCAACTGCCACTGCCGAAGCAGGTCGATTCGAAGAAGGTACTGCTGGCCGTTTCTCCTGAGAAAGATGTCGACGGCTTCCATCCCATGAATGTCGGCTATCTTTCTACTCAGCGTCCCGGCCTGGTGCCGTGTACCCCGGCGGGTGTCATGGAGATCCTGAAGCGCAGCGCCATTCCAATCGCCGGTGCGGAAGCAGTAGTGGTTGGCCGTAGCGACATCGTCGGCAAGCCCGTCGCCATGTTGTTGCTGAACGACAACGCCACCGTTACCGTCTGTCACTCGAAGACGCGCGATCTTCCCGGTGTGTGCCGCCGCGCCGACATTCTGGTCGCGGCCATCGGCCGGGCGGGAATGGTGACGCCGGAGTTCGTGAGACCAGGCGCTACGGTGATTGACGTCGGCATCAATCGCGTGACCGATCCGACTGAGTTCCGCGAGTTCTTTGCCGGCAATGCCAAGCGCGAAGCCGGCTTCACCAAGAACGGTTCGACGCTGGTCGGCGATGTTCATCCGAAAGTTGCCGAGGTAGCCGGAGCGATTACGCCTGTCCCCGGCGGCGTCGGCCCGTTGACTATCGCCATGCTGATGAGCAATACGGTCAAGGCGGCGAAGCTGAGAAGGGGACAGAAGCAACTAGCACTTAGCCGTTAGCATTTGGCCTTTGGCACTGGGCCGGTGGATTGCTTCGTGTATTGTCATTACGAGCGCCTTCTTTTGGCGCGAGGAATCTGCTCTCTGTCCCTTTGCCATGATGCGACCTCATCGTGCAACTTGGCGGCGAGCGGCAAGAACAGATCCCTCGTCCGCCGCGGCGGACTCGTGATGACAAACGTGGAGTCTTTCGCTAGCCGCTAATTGCTAATTGCTTCTTCCATGAACCTTGCTCTCTTCGGCGGTACCTTCGATCCCATTCACCGCGGACACCTCAAAGTCGCCCGCGCCGCAGCCGACCACTTTGCGCTGAAAGAAGTCTGGTTCGTGCCAGCCGACATTCCTCCGCACAAGCAGAAAGAGCCGATCACTGCGTACGATCATCGCTATGCGATGACGGCGCTCGCAGTCAGCGGCGAGAAGCAATTCATCCCCTCACTATTGGAAGCGTCCGACCCGAACGTCCCGGCCAAAGAACGCAGGCCCAGCTACTCCATCGAGACGGTGCGCCGGGTGAAAAAGACGCTGGGCAAGAGCGACCGCCTGTACTTCCTCATCGGCATGGACGCCTTCAAAGACATCGCCAAGTGGTACGAGGCTGAGGCGTTGCTGAAGGAGTGCGACTTCATCGTGGCCGCGCGCCCGGGTTATTCGCTGGCCGATGTTGCCTCGTCGCTTCCGGCGGCCCTGCGGCCCAGCGCGGCGGTGACCAAGCTGTTTCGCAAGCAGAAGATCGAGGGTCCGCTCGTTCTGCCCGGAGCAACCTTGCACCTGTTGCCCGAAACACATGAGAATGTTTCAGCCACGCAAATTCGGGTGGCCGTCGGCCGCGGTGGCGCGCTAAAGAAATTGGTGCCCGACGCGGTTGCCGAGTACATTCATAAGCAGCATTTGTATCGGAACAAGAAGTAGTGGGTTTGAATGTCATCCCGAGCGCGCCTCTTTTGCAAGCGAGGGACCTAGGCGCGACGATTCGCGCCGGCGTGCGAAAGCCGCGCATCCTTAAAGCGAGGTAACCCAAGCCGACCGCATGAAGAAAAATGAGCTGAGGGCCCAAGTAGCCACCGCCGTTCACGCCTGCCAGGACAAGAAGGCGACTGACATCTCCATCCTGCAACTCGACGCGCAAGCCAGCGGATTTACCGACTACTTCATCATCTGCTCGGCCTCGAACCCGCGCCAGACTCAGGCCATCGCCGATGAGGTGGACGAACGCCTGAGCGCGCAGGGTCTGGAGCCAACGCATCGCGAGGGCTACAACACGGCTGAGTGGGTGCTGCTCGACTACGTGGACTTTGTCGTGCATATCTTCTCGGAAGCCGCGCGCAAGTTCTACGATCTCGAGCGCCTGTGGAAGACGGCGACGCGCGTCGAACTGTCCGACCTGGAGAAGCCCGCGCGCAAAGCGGCGGCGAAAGCAGCCGCGCCGCGCAAGCGTGCTGCGAAAAGTACCGTTCGCTCGGCAGCTAAGAAAGCGGTCGCAAAGAAGACGTCTCGCAAACGGCCGTGAACTCGGTTTTAAGTCAGCGTTCGAATTGTCTGCCTGACGCGAGCGTGGCTGGCTGGGAAGCAACTGCAGATCCCTCCCGCCGCGGCGGGCTCGGGATGACACGTGTGGTTGTGGTTCGCTCGTCGCCAATGAATAAACGCTAGCGACTGTTTGCTAATTGCTAATTGCTCCCGTGAAACTTCGCATCGCATGGATCGGCAAAACTCGCGGCTCGGCCATTCAGTCGCTCACGGCGGAATATCTCAAGCGGCTGTCGCGCTACGCTGCCTGCGACGCGCATGAGCTGGCGTCCGAAGCGGCGTTGTTGAAACTGATCGAAAAGAGCGAGCGCCGCACCCCTCCCGAACTGATACTGCTCGACTCGCGCGGCAAGCAGCTCACCTCGGAAGAGATTGCGAACTTTCTCGAATATCACCAGTCGCACAGCACGCAGGAGTTGCTGTTTGCCGTCGGCCCGGCTGATGGCTGGAGCGACTCGACCCGAGCTCAGGCCAAGACCCTTCTCTCGTTTGGCAAGATCACCCTCCCGCACGAACTGGCCCGCGTCGTCCTGCTGGAGCAGCTTTACCGCGGATTCACCATTTTGACGGGCCACCCGTATCACGAAGGCCACTAAAACGTCCTTTCCTGGCCATGTTTTCGCGATTTTTGTGCCTTTACTGCCATGAGCTAAATTCATGCTTGAGAACTTATACATGACTAAAAGTGATGCAATGGTTTTCGCTGGGGGTCAAAATTCACGAAAATCAGCCTGCAATGAATGATTTTTGCGAGCTTGATACGCTGTTCAAGCAGGGCGCATCATTGCAATAGGGAACGAGGTCTTTATGGCTCAGATCACCGGCACTCCTCTCGAAACCTACGGCTACTTCGCGGACGGCAACTTTCATACCAGCGGCAACGACATTGTCATTAACAGCGTCTGGGACCACTCGCCCGTCGCCATCGTCGATCTAGCGAACGAAGACGCAGCCCTTACCGCCGTGCGCGATGCGGTACTGGCGTTCAACGAAACGCGCAAGCTGTCGTCGTTCAAACGCGCCGACGTTCTGCGCCGGATCGCACGCGGCATCACCGGTCGCAAGGAGGATTTCGCGCGCACCATCTGTCGTGAAGCGGGCAAGCCGATCCGGACCGCGCGTATCGAAGTCGATCGCGGCATCTACACCTTCGAGCTCGCGGCCGAAGAAGCGACGCGCATCTATGGCGAGTACATTCCGCTCGACACGCTGGCCAGCACCGAAGGCCGCTGGGGAATGATGCGGCGCTTCCCGCTTGGTCCGGTGTTTGCCATCACACCGTTCAACTTCCCGCTGAACCTGGTCGCGCACAAGATTGCTCCCGCCATTGCGGCGGGCTGCCCGATCATTCTGAAGCCTGCGCCGCAAACGCCGATCACCGCGCTGATGCTGGCGCAGGTGGTGCAGGAGTCTGGCTGGCCGCACGGCGCGCTTGCTATTTTGCCGATGTCGAACGAGGTTGCCGGTAAGCTGGTCGCCGATGATCGCATCAAGCTGCTGACCTTCACCGGAAGCGCTGCCGTGGGCTGGCAATTAAAGAGCAAAGCCGGCAAGAAGCGGGTGACGCTGGAGCTCGGCGGTAACGCGGGCGTGATCGTACACAGTGATGCTGATCTCGAATACGCGGCCCATCGCTGCGTTGTCGGCGGCTTTGCCTACGGTGGGCAGACCTGCATCTCGGTGCAGCGCATTCTGGTGCAGAGCACGGTATTCGACGACTTCACAAAGCGGCTGGTCGATGGCGTGAAGCAGCTCAAGACCGGCGATCCCATGGACGAAGCTACCGACGTACCTCCGCTCATTCGCGAGCAGGATGCGGTGCGTGCGACAGAGTGGATCGACGAAGCGCGCGCAGGAGGAGCCAAGGTGCTCACCGGCGGCAAGCGCAACGGGTCGATTGTCGAGCCAACGGTGCTCACCGGCACCGCGCCCGAGATGCGTGTGAACTGCGCCGAGGTCTTCGCGCCGGTTGTGACGGTCGAGCCGTATGAGACCTTCCATGAAGCCGTCCGCGAGGTGAACGAATCGGTTTACGGTTTGCAAGCGGGTATCTTCACCCGCGACGTCGGCAATATTCAGATGGCGTTCGATGAGTTGGAGGTCGGCGGCCTGATCGTCGGCGACGTGCCAACATTCCGCGTGGATCAGATGCCCTACGGCGGCGTGAAAGAGTCAGGCCTGGGCCGCGAAGGCCTGCGCTTCTCGATCGAGGACATGACCGAACCGAAGCTGATGGTGATGGCGCTGAAGTGAGACGGAAAAAGCTTTAGCCGCGGATTTACGCGGATTACACGGATCCGGATCTTAAGGTTTTTGATATCGGATAATGCAGGTTGCTGCGAGACAGGACCGTCTCGGTTCCGAGGAAATCCTAAGCCCCCAATCCGGATCCGTGTAATCCGCGTAAATCCGCGGCCCGGCTTTTCTTTGCTACTATCGCGACATGCCGCTTCTGGAGGCGCGCAACCTCTGTAAGACATTTCGGTCAGGTGACACCGCGTTCGGCTCGCGCGGCAAAACCGAGACTCGAGCGGTTGATGACGTCTCATTGTCAATTGAGCCGGGCGAGACGCTGGGGCTGGTTGGGGAATCAGGCTCAGGCAAAACGACGCTCGGCCGCATGCTGGTGCGGCTGATCGAGCCCGATTCAGGTTGTATTTCTCTGGATGGTCAAAACGTACTCGCGGCACGCGGCTCCGCGCTGCGTCAACTGCGACGCAATATGCAGATCATCTTTCAGGATCCCTTCGGTTCGCTCGATCCGCGCCTTACCGTCGAGCAGATTGTTTGCGAGCCCCTGGTAATTCACGGCGAGGGAGATCGCAAAACGCGGCTGGCCCGCGCGTCGGAGATGATGCGCGCCGTCGGCATGGATGCGTCGGCTCTGCGCCGGTATCCACATGAGTTCAGTGGAGGACAACGCCAGCGCATAGGAATCGCCCGCGCACTGGTACTACGACCATCCTTTATCGTCGCCGATGAGCCTGTCTCGGCGCTCGATGTCAGCGTCGGTGCTCAGATCGTCAACCTTATGCGCACGCTGCAGCGCGAGTTCCAGCTCACGTATCTGTTCATTTCGCATTCACTGCCGGTGGTGCGGTATCTTGCGACACGCATCGCTGTCATGCATCGGGGCAAATTGATCGAGACCGGAACGACAGAAGAGATTACAGCCTCGCCGCGGCAGGAGTATACGCGGTCGCTTTTGGCGGCGACTCCGGAATTAGCGCTCAGCGAAGATTCTTAACGGGATTCACGAGAGCTATGCGTCGCGTCATGGCAAAACGAGCCGCTCCGCAGCTCAGAGATTTTCTGCTGTAGCTGACCCCACGCTGACCAGGCTGTTACGAAACTCGTGCCGTCCGCTAAAGCGGACTCGGGGTTACCCACTTGCGCCTACCCAGCCCGCCGCGGCGGGCTGGGCTAAGATCTGCCGTCCCTGCGGGACGGACGCATAATTTGTCCCCCCGTCGTCGCCCCATCGTGAGTTTCGTAACAGCCTCTGAAGCGCTGGGCTATCCTATGTCGCCGCGATGCGGCTGGAACCTGCTTTGTCCCACCGCGCCAACTCAGCATAGAGTTTCGTAACAGCCTCTGACGCGTGGGGCTAACACCACGTCAGCGCTCCGCGCCTGTTCATACTGCCAGGCTGTAGCGAAAGAACTCGTTATCACGTTTCCAACCGAGCGATTCGTACAACTTTTGGGCAGCCTCGTTGGTTACTGCCGTTTCGAGCACCAGACCATGGGCCTGTGTCTCCGTCGCTAAGCGATGGGCGCGCTCGACCAAGGCACGTCCGTAACCATGCTTTCGTGCCTTTGGAAGCACATATAAATCGTTTAATATCCACTGTCGCGAGAGATTTACAGAGGAGAAAACAGGGTAAAGCTGCAGGAAGGCCGTAGGCTCAGTTTCCTGGCGGGCATAGAAAACGATCGACTCTTGCTTGCTTAGGCGCGCAAACAGAAATCGCCGGGCCGCCTCCACGTTGGGCGATTTGCCGTAAAACTGCCGGTAAAGGTCGAATAACGGGGCAATCTCACCAACATCAGCGGGAGTGGCTTGCAGTACCTCATGCACTGTCAATACCTGAGTCATGACTGGCAGGGGAACACAGGTCGAAGCCGCTCGTCAACGCCGATTCGAGAAAGGAATTCACCCAGGAGCAACGAGGCTGTGCGCAGTGGATGTTCGTCGAAATACTAACGGGAGTGATAGCACGAAAGGGGTAAGGTGTGTATTTGTGCTGGAAATCCGGTGAGTTTCTGATTTATGATTGCGAAACACCGAAAGTCTATGAAGCCGGTTCCCATTCCCTATTCTGAACCGTTTTTCCATGTATCTCGTGCCATGTAAACCTCGGATCAGGGGCAACTTAGAATCATCATGAGAGCTTTGCAACCAGATACTTCTTCCTACACCATCCCTCCGCCACTTACCAAGAGGTCTCAACAGAAAAGAGCACTTATCCTTGCTGCTGCGATCCGTTACTTCGCCGAACATGGCTACGAGTCGTCGCGCGTAGGCGACATCGCGGCTGACTTGGGAATTGCTAAGGGTTCTGTCTTCCAGCACTTCGGCAGTAAGGACGGGCTTTTTCTGGAAGCTTACAAGGAATCGGTCAAGCAGCTCCCGGGCTACCTTGAGGTTCCCGACGAGGTGAAGAACCGGGGCTTCTTCGCTGTGCTTCGTCATCGGCTTGAGAACGCCGCCCGCACACGTGAGCACCACCAGGTGCATTACGCGGTAATGCTGTTGGGCAATTATGGCTCCGACATGAATATCAAGAAGCGGATCGGCCGTTTCCTGAATCAGGAGGACCCGCTCGGGCTCAGGGCATTCGTACAGATGGGACTTGACCGGGGAGAACTTCGGAGGGATGTAGATCCCGGACTGATTGCCTCGATTGTGGAATCGACGGTGGAGCGCTTCCAGGACTCGTTGACCATGTCCGACGTACACCCAGATCTGTTCCACACGCCTGGTAATGGACACGGGAAGGGGCATATGCAGCGCATCGACGAGTTCATCCTAGTGCTGCGCGGTGCGCTGGGATCGGCGCACGCCGCAAAAGCAAGCTAGTCCTTACCGGCTGCCGATCGGCTTCTCGCCCGAAGCTGATGAATGATCTCGCGGGCAGCATTGGCGCCGGAAAGCCCGTTCAGCCCAGTCCCAGGATGGGTGCCTGATCCGCACAGGTAGAGGTTTCGTATTGGCGTGATGTATTGTGCCCAGCCAAGTAGCGGGCGCATAGTGAAAATTTGGTCGAGCGCCAGCTCGCCGTGGAAAATGTGTCCGCCCGTCAGACCGTAGGTTCGCTCCATATCTTTGGGCGTGATGATCTCCGCAGCTTCAATTCGCTGGGGAAGATCAGGCGCATAGCGCGCAAGCGTTTCGACGATGGTCTTCTCGAGTTCAAAACGCTTTTCATCCCAATTGGCGTCGCGTAGTTTGTAAGGGGCGTACTGCATGTAAACAGACATTACGTGTTTGCCGGCCGAGGCTAGCGACAAGTCCCACATTGTGGGAATCGTCGCCTCAATGTACGGGTGGCGCGAGAAGTCGCCGTACTTGGCGGCGTCAAAGGCGCGCTCCAGGTAATCGACTTCTGGCGAAATCTGAATGCGTCCCGAAAGCCATGTATTGTCGTCGATGCCAGTGAAGTTCGGCAGACCATTCAGAGCAAGATTCATTTTGGCTACGGTGCCGAACATGCGGTAGTGCTGCAGATGCTGCAGGAAGCTTGGCTCCAGATGCTGGGGCTCGACCAGGCCGAGCAGCGTACGTTTGGGATCGGCGTTTGAGATGACCACCGTAGCGGGTATCTCTTCTCCAGTGTTCAGCACGACGCTAGTCGCCGCCCCCTGCTTGATCTGAATGCGCGCGACATCGCTTGAGGTGCGAATCTCTCCGCCGGCAGCCTGAACGGCGCTGGCCATCGCCGCGGTTAGCGCGCCGAGCCCGCCGTAGACGTAAGACGCGGCTCCGGCGGGATTGCCATCCGGCACTGCGCGGAAGATGAGATTAGTGCTTGAGCCTGCGGACCATGGGCCCAGGAACGTACCGAAGATTCCCTGAGCGGCGATAGTGGCGCGCAGCAGATCGTTGTCGAAGAACTCACTGACCAGATCGGCCACCGCCATTGGTCCCCAACGCAAGAGCCGATACAGGTCCTTCTCGCCGAGGCCTCGCAGCTTTCGCCCTGCCTGCACGAGCTCCCACAGATTCCCTGAAGCCGGATCGTCCAGATCGGGCGGGGTCATGGTCAGCAGGTACTCGATGGCGCCGCCGATAGCAACCAAGGCGTTTCGAAATTCGCCGTATCCCTTGGCATCTTTGGGAGAGAATTGCGCGATCTGCCGCTGCGTTTCCTGAGGATCGCCGTAGAGCGCGAGGTTCTTTCCGTCGGCAGCGAGCGAAAGTACGCGGACGTCTGGGGTGTAAGTCTTCAACCCATGGCGGGCGAGAGCCATGTCGTCGAGCACGCTGGGATGCACCGGCCACGCGGCGTGAGACAGGCGCGAGCATTTAAATCCGGGATGGAATTCTTCAGTGATGGCGCAACCGCCGATGGTCTCGCGCCGTTCGAGTACCAAGGGACGGAAGCCTGCCTTGGCAAGATAGAAGGCCGTCACCAGACCGTTATGTCCGGCCCCGATGATGACTACTTCGCGTGGCTCCGCCATCTTAGCTGCCCCCTTTGGAGTGCTTCAGGATCTCCAGCGCCGCGAGCCTGCCGGGCGCGCCCATGATGCCGCCGCCGGGATGGGTCGCGGAGCCACACATCCAGAGATTCTTGATCGGTGTCTTGTACTGCGCCCAACCGGGTATGGGGCGCAGGAAGAACAACTGCTCCAGCGAAAGTTCGCCCTGAAAGATGTTGCCCTCGGTGAGTCCCCACTCGCGTTCGAGATCGAGCGGGGTGACGACCTGCCGGCCCACGATAATGTTTTTCAGGTTGGGAGCGTACTCGGCGATGGTGTTAATGACCGTGTCGCCGAAAGCTTCGCGCTTCTCGTCCCAGGTGCCTTCTTTCAGTTTGTAGGGCGCGTACTGCACGAAGCACGACATCACGTGCTTGCCGGGCGGAGCGACCGACGGGTCAGTGAGGCTGGGAATGACCATGTCGATATAAGGACGCTTCGAATAGTCACCGTACTTCGCCTCGTCGTAGGCGCGCTCCATGTAGTCGACACTGGGCGAAATCGAAATCGCTCCGCGCAGATGATGTCCTTCGCCGGGAAGGCAGGTGAATTCGGGTAACGCGTCGAGGGCGAGGTTCACCTTGCCGGAGGAGCCGCGATATTTGTAGCGCTTCACCTCGTCGCGGAAGTCTTCGCTCAGGTGCTGCGGCTCGATGAACTTCAGGAATGTCAAATTGGGATCGACGCTGGAAGAAATAACGTCGGCGTAGTATTCGTCACCGGAAGTGGTAGCGACTCCCACCGCTTTGTTGCCGCGCACCAGAATCTGCGCGACCCCGACTTGCGTTTTGATCTCGACTCCAAGCTCGCGTGCCGAATCGGCGATCGCGTTGGAGATAGCGCCAGTGCCGCCGCGAGCGAATCCCCAGGCGCGAAATGCGCCGTCGATCTCTCCCATGTAGTGGTGCAGCAGCACGTAGGCGGTGCCGGGAGAGCGCACGCCGAGAAAGGTGCCGATGATTCCTGAAGCCGACATCGTGGCCTTGAGCACATCGGTCTCAAACCACTGATCGAGGAAGTCGATGGCGCTCATGGTCATGAGCTGCACCTGGTTGTACTTGTCTTCGCCGCTGCAGGCCCTGGAAGCGGCGGCCCAGAAACATCAGCTTGAGCAGTTCGCGCGGCTGCAACTTAGTAGGGTCGGGTGGCACCATGCTGAGGATGGGCTTCACGAATCGGCACATCTGCAGCATCGCCTTGCCGAACTCTTCGTAGGCCTCGGCGTCGTACTTGGAATGGCGCGCGATTTCGCGGCGGGTCTTGCCATGATCGTTCACCCGCCACAGGTAGTCGCCGCTGGGCATGGGCGTGAAGGTGCCGTCGAGGGGAAGAATCTCCAGCCCATGCTTAGGCAGGTTCAGATCGCGGATGATTTCGGGCCGCAGCAGCGAGACGACGTAGGAGCAGACGGAGAACTTGAAGCCCGGGAAAATCTCTTCGGTGCAGGCAGCGCCGCCCAGGACGTGGCGCCGCTCGAGCACCAGAACTTTTCTGCCGGCGCGAGCCAGATAGGCGGCGTTTACCAAGCCCGTTGTGGCCGCCTCCGATGATGATAGCGTCGTATTTCCTCGATCCGTTGGAGGGCATAGTCACCTTGGGAAGACCTCGTGCGAATGGCATATTCTAAATGAGGCGCGCGAAGCCGGTTTGAGGCGGCGTGCCGGTGTGGAGCACCTGGCAGTGAATTGCCTGTTTACGAAGCAGTAACACAAGCCGAATTCCGCGAAGGGCCGCGCTGGCCAATTTCGCTGTGCGATTCCGGGAGTACCCCCCTCCCCCACCCTATCATGTAAAATCCTGAAAACAATTCGTTCCAATCTGGGAATTCTCCTGCAAAATCTTGAGCGCGTGAGAGTTACAGGCAAAATCTTACAAAATAAAGACTTAGTGGAATTTTCTAGCGGGTGGAGTGGCTTGCCTGTTTGTGAGATTGTTAACAGCGGCGAAAGCCAGGAATGGCAATGATCTCGTGCCACGGGGGCCTGATCGAAGCGAAATCGGTGTAGAGACACCAATACCCTTCGTCCTCAAGGGTTGAGTGTACGAGACGGGGTGGAGTTTACCAAGCGCGCTTGTCACACATGCTTGTGACAAGGGATGGGACGCTTCCGGCAAAGGGCGGCTGAGGAAGACGGTTGTCGGATGGTGTGTGTAATCTGATTACATCAACAATCCTTGAGAATGCAGCGCTGCCACTTGTGAGGTAACATTGCACGCCTCGGAGTACGCTCATGAAATTGAAGACCCTAGTTTACTTGACCCTGATCGCACTCATCGGATTACTCAACACGGCGGCTCACGCGCAGACCTTCAGCGTGATTCATGCGTTCGCGGACGGGGCTGGCGTGCTCCCATACTCGGGGGTAACCATAAGAGCGGGTGTTCTCTATGGCACCACGATGTGCACGCAGTACTGTTCCTATAATGGAACGGTATACCAGATGGTTCCCGTGGGGTCGAACTGGCACTTCGCTCTGATCTCTCTATTCTCGGCCGGCGGAGAGCTTCCAGAGGCCAGAGTGGTGTTTGGCCCAGATGGTCACCTTTACGGTACTACGGTTCTCGGCCCTCCTAAGCAGCATGGCTTCGTCTTCAATCTCACACCGCTAGTGTCAATTTGCAAAACCGCAAACTGCTTTTGGACCGAGAAGGTGCTGTACCAGTTCATGGACGCTCCTGACGGGAATGAGCCTGGCGCTGGTGACCTGATTTGGGATCCGGCAGGTAACATTTACGGGACTACTGTATACGGGGGTATCTCAGATTTAGGCGTTGTTTATCAAATGACAAAATCGGGAAACGGTTGGACAGAGACACCGATCTACAGCTTCACAGGGCCAGACGGGAATTTTCCGTTTGCCGGCGTTATTCTCGACAGCAACGGTAACCTGTTTGGGACTACTGAAGAAGGTGGCTTGTACGGGTTCGGGACGGTTTTCGAGCTGACCTATAACATCAATTCGGGCTGGACCGAGACCGTGCTTTACAACTTCCAGAACCTGAGTGACGGACAGGGGCCTAGCGCCGGCCTCGTAGGCGACAGTGCCGGGAATCTCTATGGTGCAACCAGTGACGGCGGAAGCGGAGGGGGTGGAGCCGTCTTCGAGCTATCACCCGCTGGGAACAGTTGGGCTTTCACACTGCTCTACAGCTTTACTGGACAACAGGGAATGTATTGCGGCCCCACGAGGTCTCTCACACTGAACTCAGGCAATCTGTACGGAACAACGGACTGCGATGGCGTCAACAATCTGGGAAGCGTTTTCAAGTTGACCAAAACGAAGAACGGCTGGCAGTACACCTCGTTGCATGACTTTACGGGCGGTAGTGACGGGCGAAATCTCTTCAGCAACGTGACATTTGACACCGACGGTAACCTCTACGGCACTGCGGTGGGTGGTGGCGACCTAACCTGCCACCCCCCACTCGGCTGCGGCACCGTGTGGATGATCAAGCCGTAGCGGAATTGTTGGCGTAACATCGCCATAGCGCAAGCTACAGCCCGAAGGGCGCGCTAGATTTGAGACTGGCTCGTCAGAGCCGGATGCTGATGATGTTGAAATCGGAGCCGCGTCAGCGGCGTCAGTGCCAGTTGCGCACCCGGTCGCGCCCAATCTTCTCCGCCGCTGCCGCGGCTGCGAGTTGTGAAACACGCACTCCCGCTGCTCACGCAGCGGGCTCACAGCATCCCGCCCTGCGGGCTGTGTCAATAGCGGCACCCGATTCTCGGAACAGCAGCCCGAGGTCCGTGAGTCAAAACGTTCCTCAATCCCACTCAATCCAAGCGACGGATTGAATGGGGCACCGGCAGCTGTTCTTGCGCGGGGTGCGTCTCTTCCCCCTGATACGATAACGCTGTGCCGGACCTGCTCTCGGTGGACAACCTACGCGTGGAATTCGCTACTCCCCAGGGAGTCCTGTGTGCCGTGCGTGAGGTCAGCTTTCGTATTGGCGCCTCGGGAAGTGCTCGGGCTGGTGGGGGAGTCGGGCTCGGGCAAGTCGGTCACGTCGTTGGCGATGATGCGCCTGTTGCCGCCACAGGCGCGAGTGAGCGGCAGCATCGTTTTCGAAGGCAACAACCTGATTGCCCTGCCGGAAGCAGCTATGCGCGGCATTCGCGGTTCGGGTATCGCTATGATCTTCCAGGAGCCGATGACCGCTCTCAATCCGGTGATGCGCGTCGGCGACCAGGTGGCGGAAGCCGTCTTAGCCCACGAGCGGGAACGCGGCGACAGCAACACAGCTTCGCGCATGACCAAGCAAGCGGCATGGCAGCGCGCCATCGAGGCGCTGCGCACGGTGGCCATCCCCGATCCCGAACGCCGCTCCCGCGACTATCCTTATCAGCTTTCGGGCGGACAGCGCCAGCGTGTCATGATTGCCATGGCGATCGTGAATCGGCCACGCTTGCTGATCGCCGATGAACCCACGACTGCGCTCGACGTGACCATTCAGGCCCAGGTGCTCGATCTGCTGAACGAGCTGCGCGAGAAATTTGGGCTGGCGATGCTGTTCGTCTCGCACGACCTCGCCGTTGTATCGCAGGTCTCGCACCGCGTAGCCGTAATGTACGCTGGAAGTTTGGTTGAGATGGGAGAAGCGCAACAGGTATTTCGTAACCCAATGCATCCGTATACGCGAGGACTGCTGAACTCCGTGCCGACGTTGCATAGCGACCGCTCGCAGCCGCTGCGCACCATCGAAGGCAGCGTGCCCAGCCTCACCGCTCTGCCTCCGGGCTGCTCGTTTGAGCCGCGCTGCGGGTCGCGCATTTCCCACTGCGCCGAATCGTTGCCCCCGCTGATTGAAGTCGCACCGGGCCATCTGGCGCGCTGCCCGGTGACACATTTAGAGTGTCATTAAACATGCGACTGCTGCTGATCAGCGATCTCCACGCCAACCAGGAAGCCTTCGAGGCGGTGATGAATGCTGCGCCCGAGCACGACCTGGTGGCCAACCTTGGAGATGTAGTCGGCTATAACGGATCGCCGAATGAGGTTTGCGAGCGCGCGATAGCGTTGGGCGGGATCATCGTTCGCGGCAATCACGACCGCGCCTGCTCCGGGCTGACTGACCTCAGCGACTTCAATCCGGTGGCTGCGATCTCAGCGCGCTGGACACAGATGATGCTGGATCCCGAGCATCTGCATTGGCTGCGCGACTTGCCGAAAGGTCCAATCCGACGCGAAGCTTTGCCCGGCGTCGAGTTTGTGCACGGCGCGCCGGAGGACGAAGACGAATATCTGCTCAACGTATACAGCGCAGAGGAGAGCTTCAGGATGCCCGAACAGGCCGGCATCATCTTCTTCGGCCACACCCATCTGCAGGGCGGATTTCAGGAAGCGGACGGCAAGGTTCAGCAATTCGCTCCGGCATATGACAGTGTCGAGGGTGCGGTACAGTCAGAGATGGAATTGCGCGCAGGAAGCAAATATCTGGTCAATCCCGGTTCGGTCGGCCAGCCGCGCGATGGCGACTGGCGCGCCGCCTTCGCTCTTTACGAGAAACAAGATGATGAGCTCGGGCGCGTAACCTTCTACCGCGTACCGTATGACGTCGATCGCGCCCAGGAGCGCATTCTTTCCGCAAACCTGCCACCCCGACTGGCAATGCGACTGCGATTGGGACGCTGAACCAGAATTGCTGCTTTTTTGAACATGCGCGCATCCGATAGGAATAGATATTGGATTAAACTACGCGCTATGGCTATTCGCCCCTTTCCCGTGAAATCGAAGTTTCGCTCCCAGGAATTTATGGGAGGCGCCATTTTCAGTGACGAGCAGGGCTACCTGGTGGCTCACATCGACGGAGGCGCGCGGGGTAATCCCGGTCCTGCCGGCTACGGCGTTGTCGTCGAAGATGAAGTTGGACGCCCAGTGGCAGAGCTCAGCGAATATCTGGGCCGCCAGACCAATAACTACGCTGAATACTCCGGCCTGCTGGCAGCGCTTTCCTACGCCATCAAGCACGGTTTCAAGGCGTTGAAGGTGATCAGCGACTCCGAACTAATGGTGAAACAGATCAACGGAGAGTACAAAGTCAGCAATCCCACTCTGAAGGATCTGCACGCTCGGGCAATGAAGCTGATTGACCAGCTTGACTGCTTCGAGGTCAGGCACGTGCTGCGGGAAAAGAACAAGGATGCCGACCGCCTCGCCAATGCGGCAATGGATCGCGCCATGTTCAAGAGCATGGCGCTTGGCCCGCAAATCGAAGCTCCCAAACTGCGTGAGGTCAATGGGGTGGTGCGCGATGGCACCGTGCAATTCCTCGGAGATCCTTTTCCTGAAGGAACCCTGGTAAGAATCAGGGCTGCGAAGTAAGCGGTTTATGCCTCCCGAGCATTAGCGGGACGCGGCTGCAGAAGGGCTTTGACCCGCTCGGGTGCGCGAACTACACTGGCTCGTAATGCTCGGAGGGACTTCTATGGTCCGCAAAGATGTTCTCCAGCAGTTCCCGCAATTATTCGGAAGTCAACAAGTCAATGGCAGGCAGATCGACGTCGAAGAGACGATCGCCTCGCTCACTCGTGAACTGCGTCCAGCCATAGCTGAAGCGCTGAACGCCCGCCGCGCATTGCTGACCAGCAAAGAGCCGGTTCGGAAGAAATACGCGTGGCCTGATTGGGACGAGAGCTTCACCGATCCCGTATCTGGCAAACCCTGGACGTTTCGCCAGATCGTGCAGGGGATGATCGATAACTTCCTCGGGCACGACACCGAATTTCGCTGGCGTCTTAACGACGAAGTGCCAGTCCCACCCGGCGTGCATCCGCTGCAAAACCCGGGCTTGGAACTGACAGGGCCGTGGCATCCGCTCGACATGGCGTTCAACGCGCTGAACAGCGCGGCGCCCATGAACATGCCGGACTTCGAAGACGCTTCTCCGGCGCATTTTCAACCAGTAGGCGGAGGCAACAAGCAGCCCATTTCGGCCTTCTCCGCGCTTCAGAATGCCAAAGAAATCTTTCAGGGAGCGTGGAGCAGCAAGTCCTACGACGTGGTGAAGAAGGGAAAGACGCGCTCCTACAATATCGACCGCACGCCTGATAAATGGCCAACCCGCCTTGTCCGTCCGCCGAGCATTCACATTGTCTATGAGCACATCACGGTTGACGATGCCCCCGTCCCAGGCATTATCGCGATGGTGGTTCTCTGGGTGGCCAACAACTACGACGCGCTGAGGCGCCTCGGCACTGGAGTCTATTTCTATATTCCGAAGATGCAGACGCCGCGCGAAGCGCTGATCGTCGAGAGGTTGCTGGCCAGGGTCGAGAGCGTCATCGGCGTGCCCGCTGGGACCTTCAAGATCAAAATTCTCTACGAGGAAGGCAACGGGGGACGATACCTGCCGGCGATCGCGTGGACATTTCGGCGGCGCTTGCTGGGAACCAATGTCGGCCGCTGGGACTATCTCGGCAGCCTGATCGAGATGTGGAAGGACGACCCGCAGGGCGTCTTCCCTGATCCGCAAAATATCGGCATGGCTGCGCCCAACATGATCGCCTACCAGCGCTACAACGCGTTGACCATCCTGATGGCAGCGATGAAGAATGGCGAACTCACGCAGGGCGCGCCCATCGGCGGCATGGCCGCAGTGATGATGTATCAGCCGGGCGACGCTTATGGACGGTCACGCTACAACCCGGTGGCGATGCGTGCTGTGGTCATCGATAAGCTGCGCGAGCGTCTGCTGGGATTGATGTTCGTGCCTGATGATTCAGCCGCGGAGCAGGTTACGCTCAATGACATTCTGGCCGGACGTGTGAAAGGCAAGCTCTACGACGCCTATCGCCAGAGTTGGGTGGCCAGTCCTGAAGCTGCGTATGTTGCTGCAGGAAACGGGCCGCTGCGCGTGCCGCTGGCCGAACTACAAGCCATGCTTGACGCGCCGTGTGAGACAGTAGACGCGAATGGACAGGCGGTGCCGAGTGTCGCCAGCGGACTGGTGGAGTCGGAGCGCGCGCTGTTGCAATCGCGCGGGCTGCTGAGTGCGGCCGGGAAAATCACGCCCGCGGTCCTCCGCAAGGAATCTCTCGACACCCCGGAGAAGCTGCTCAGCCAGGAATTGTGGGATGCCATCTATAGCGTGCCCAAAGGTGACATCACGATTGAGCACATTCAGCATGCGTTCTACATGGCGGCTAATTACGGATTTCAGATCCTCAACGGAAACTTCGCCGCAGCCATCGACGACTACGAGCTGAAGCAACGCTTCATGAATGACCTCGCGACGTATCGCATTGACGTCTCGTGGCTGTGGACGTTGTGCCGTCATCAGGCCGTCATCACCAAAGATGGCTACCTGCAGCGGGCGAAGCTGACGGAAGATGGCATGGTGCTAGCGGCGAGCACTGAAGCCGTCAAGGCGGGGACGCGGTTCACTCGCGACCTTTTCAAGAAGGTCTGGGAGTACCACAACGAGTGGACGGCGCAATTCTTTGCGGAACTCGACCGCATGGGCAACCCCGGAATGTTCGACCGTTCGAAGGCGCCGGTCATTATGGAGCTTTTGCAGAAGCAACTGCTTTCGCCAAATTACATTCAGCACAGCGCGCGGGTGTTGTTTGTCGTAGCCGAAGCGACCGATGCCGACCGCCAACAGGTGCTGGAAGCAATCTTCGACCTGTCGCGGGAGGAGGTCGTGAAGCGCGTCTCAGAGGGAAGTATGAAGAGTTCTGCCTTGGCTGCGCACGATTATGTGTATGACGTTTTCCCGGGATAGGGTGTGAGGTCGGCCAAGAGTAAAAAGGGTCAGCAGGCAGTTCGGGTCAGAGCGAGGACCTGTTGCTGGTGATCAAACAGCAGGTCCTTCGCTCCGCTCAGGATGACAGATCATAAAATAGTAGGTAGAACAGCACACCTGAAGTTGCGCTTCACCTCCAAGTCTCGCCGGCTGAAGCCGGCTCCCATTCAATTGGGCAGGCTGGACGCTGCGCTGAAGCGCCGCTCTACCCGATCTACAAGTCCGCCGTTTACAACTCCGCCAGTTGCGCCATCGCCTTGAACAGGTCTTCCGCCTGAGGCAGAATCTCGTCTTCCAGGATCGGCTGATAGGCGACAAACGTGTCTTTGGCTGCAACGCGTTTCACTGGCGCATCCAGTTCGTCGAACAGCTCGTCGGCGATGCGTGCCGCGATCTCGGCTCCATAGCCCCAGCTCAGCATGTCTTCGTGAGCCACCAGAACGCGATGCGTTTTCGAGACGGACATCGCAATGGCTTCCCAGTCGTATGGACTCAACGTTCGCAAATCGATCAGTTCCACGCTGACGTGCTGCTCACGCTCGATACGCTGCGCTGCCTGTAACGCGCGCGGCACTGTTGCGCCATAGGTGATGACCGTCAGGTCGTGGCCGGGGCGCACAATGCGCGCTTTGCCGAACGGAATCATGTAGTCCGGCCCGGGGTACGGCGCACGCCCGAAGGTTTCGCGGTAAAGGCGCTTGTGCTCCAGGAACAGCACCGGATCGTCGCAACGGATTGCGGTGCGCAGCAGACCGTTGGCGTCGAGCGCGTTCGAAGGAAACACGACGCGCATGCCGGGTGTATGCGTAAACAGGCTCTCGCCGCATTGCGAGTGATAGATGGCGCCACCGGTGAGATATCCGCCAATCGCAACGCGCACCACCGCGGGGCAGGAGAACGCGTTGTTCGAGCGCCAGCGAATCAGCGGCATCTCGTTGCGAAGCTGATGAAACGCGGGCCAGATGTAGTCGAAGAACTGGATTTCGACTACCGGTTTCAGGCCGCGCGTTGCCATACCGACGGCGCGCCCGACAATGTTAGCTTCCGCCAGTGGCGAGTTGAACACGCGCTCGCTGCCGTAGTCGCACTGCAAACCGCCGGTGAGCTTGAAGACTCCGCCTTTGCCTTTGACCTGATGCTCCTTCAAATATTCTTCACGGCTGCAATCGGCCACGTCCTCGCCGAACATGACGATGCGCTCGTCGCGCTTCATCTCGTCTTTCATGCAGGCGTTGATGAGATCGGCCATGGTGCGATCGCCCGCAGTCGGGGACTTGTCCTGCGTGGGCATAGGGTGCACTGCCTCGGTCTCGAACGCCTTCGAGGTGGGATCGAGATCGGGCGAGTACACGAAGTTGGTGTAGGAGTCGGTCGCGGGGAATGCCGCAGCTACGGCTTTGTCGGCGGCGTCCTGTACCTCGGCATCGACGTCCTTCTCGAGTTGATCGATTGCCTTCTCGTCGAGGATGCCTTCGCGAATGAGAAACAGTTGGAATCGGTTGATGGGGTCGCGCTCGACCTCGGCATTACGCTCAGACTCGGGACGATAGAGCTTCTCGTCATCTGACAGCGAATGCGAGTAGGGGCGTATCACGTGCCCGTGAACGAACGCCGGGCCGTTACCGCCGCGAATGTAGTCGATGGCCTTCTTGAGAGAGGCATAGCTGACCAGAGGATCGGTGCCGTCGATCTCGTCGAAATGGAAATTGGGAAAGCTCTTCACCAAACGGCTGATGTTGCCGCCGCTGGTGCCTACTTCCACCGGAACCGAGATGGCGTACTCGTTGTCTTCGATCAGGTACAGCACGGGCAGCTTCAGGTTGGAAGCGGTGTTGAGCGACTCCCAAAACTCGCCCTGGCTGGTGGTGCCGTCGCCGCAGGAGACGTAAACCACTTCGTCACCGTGGAACGCGACGTCCTTGAATTGACGATAATCGCCAGGAGCTTTTTCGGCCGCTTCGGGATGGCGCGTGAAATAGCGGCCCGCTTCGGCGCAGCCCACGGCCTGCAGAAACTGCGTTCCGGTTGGCGAAGACTGGGTGACGACGTTCAGGCGCTTGCTGCCCCAATGCGAAGGCATCTGGCGTCCGCCTGACGCAGGATCGTCGGCCGCTCCGACGGCTTCCAGCAACTGCTCGTATGGCGTCATGCCCAATGCGAGGCAGAGCGCGCGGTCGCGATAATACGGATAGAACCAGTCGTAAGCAGGCTTCAGCAGCATGCCGGCGGCAACCAGCAGGGCTTCGTGGCCAGCACCCGAAATCTGGAAGAAAATCTTCTGCTGCCGCTTGAGCAGGATCTCGCGATCGTCAATGCGACGCGACAGGTACATCAGGCGATAGATCTCGATTAACTGATCGCGCGTGAGTCCTTCGTACTTATCTTTCGTTGGCGAGGCAGTCGGGGCATTCTCGACGTTGGGTTGTGCCTTGGTAGTAGTTGCCATCCATGTCCTCGGGGAGTGAGATGCAAGGCCCGGTGCGGCTCAGGCGTAATCTTCTTATTGTAATGCTTGCGGCATTTGATTGAACCACAGAGACACAGAGGCACGGAGGTTTGAAGATTCTTTTGCCGGGCCCGTTTTTCTCTGTGTCTCCGTGCCTCTGTGGTGCATGGCTTTTCTATACTGGATGCTAATGATTCGCACTTTTCGTACGATACCGCTGGAGAAGATCAAGCTGGTAGTCTTCGATCTCGATGGCACGCTGGTCGATTCGGAATATGATCTGGCGGCCGCGGTCAACGCCATGCTGCGGCAGTATGGGCGCAACGAACTGCCGCTGGAAGTGATTAAGACCTACATCGGCGACGGCGCTCCCATGTTGGTGCGGCGGGCGCTCGGAGACCCGAACGACGAAGCGTTCCTGCAAGAGGCGCTCTTTTTCTTCCTGAGTTACTACCGCGAGCATAAGCTAGACAGCACGTATGCGTATAAAGGCATTGCCCAGTCGCTGGAGCAGATCGCGAATTTTAACGGCGCGGTTCGCAAGCTCGCAGTACTGACCAATAAACCGGTGCGGCCGGCACGCGACATCCTTGCGGGACTGGGGCTGGCGAGTCGGTTCTTTCAGATCTACGGCGGAAACAGTTTCGAGACCAAGAAACCCGATCCGCTGGGAGTGCGGACCATCATGCACGAGGCCGGCGCCTCGGCGGAGGAAGGCGTTATGGTGGGCGACTCCGAGGTCGACATCCTGACTGCGCGCAATGCCGGCATGTGGAGCATTGGCGTGAACTACGGCTTCGCGCCACATAGCCTGGAGCGCGTGCATCCCGACGTGCTGGTGGATACGCCGGCGGAGTTGGGTCGCGCGTTGACGGTAGCCGGGGTGGCGGAAGACGAGGAAGAGGTGGAGTGGAATTGAGTGGCGTTGGCTTCAGAGTTGGCAACTCAATGAAAAGTGAAATGGCGTTGCAACAGCATGGCGGAGAGTATGCTTGACGTAATGATTCGGTTTCCCAAGCCGCGCGGCTTCTGGGATTACGCCCTTTTCGCGCTATTCGTGACGGGGCTGCTGCTATTGGTCTTTTGGTCTTCCTCGACTTACCACATTGATTGGTTCGATGCTGCATTCGCCCTTGTAATCGCCATTTTCTTGGCGCTTGGCATCGTCTTCGGTCGCCGAAGAGAGAAGGCAGAGTGGATTAAACATCCGAGTTGGCGCACTTCATTTATCGCCTGCTTCGCTACCTGCGCATTTCTATTGGCGGCTGAGTACGCCCATGCTTACTTTCTGCATCGCACGACCATCGCTACTGGTCAGCTTCGCCATGATCTCATCTTTATCGTGGTGTTGTCCGCTGCGCTGCCGTGGTGGTTGCGTAGGCGATCTCAAGCACCCTCTCAGATGCGATGAACAGGCTAGCGTTAGTGATCTCGACCGCGCTAGCTTAGAAGTGGTGCCTGGCGACTCGCGTCTTGTAGAACATGCCTTCCAGCGCTGAAGCGCTGGGCTTAGATCTGCTGTCCGCTTCGCGGGCGGATTCAAGGTAGTCTGAAGCAGTCGGACCGCTTAGACCTTCTTACGCTTCTCCACCATCGTCTCCAATTGCTCAAGCGTTTTAGGCCAGTCATCACGTAACAAGCGCGACAGCGCACGGTCTGCGAGCAGCTTGTCGTTGGTCTGACAATGTGGGCAGTAGTTGGCTTCGTTGCCCGCATAGCGGATGCGCTGAATCGGCTTACCGCAACGGGGACACGGCTGCTTATATTTTCCATGGACAGCCATTTCTTTGCGGAATGCGGTCACCTTCTCGGGGAAGGTGTCTCCGGTTTCGTTGCGCAACTGTGAAACCCAGTTCGTCAGCGTGGCTTTGACAGCTTCAAACAGCCGTTGCACTTCTTCCGGCTTAAGCTTCTGGCTCAACTGCATAGGCGAAAGCTGTGCCTGCCAGAGAATCTCGTCGGAGTAGGCGTTGCCGATGCCGCTGAACAAATGCGGATCGGTGAGTGCGCGCTTCAGCGTATGGTTTTCGCGCGTCAATGCCGCAGCGAACCAATCGAGGTTGGAATCGAGTACTTCCAAGCCACCGGGATCGAGGGCGCGCAAGTTTTCTTCTCCCGCCACCACGTGCAGCGATGCTCGTTTCTGCGAACCAGCCTCCGTCCAGAGCAGCGTGCCATGAGGGAAGTCGAAGGCAGCCAGACCGTGCGGCCGAGCCAGCTTTGCGCCTCGTTCTTTCCAATGCAGGCGGCCGGCGATCATCAGGTGCAACACCAGCCACAGGTCGTCTTCCAGGCCGATGCAGATGCGCTTGCCCATTCGGCGCAACTGGGTCACGGTTTTGCCTTCGGCAGCTTTAAGTGGTGGCACTGCTGTGCGCAACAGGAAGGGGCTGGCGATGCGAATGCTCTCGATCCTTTGTCCCACGATGCGCCGATCGAGCGCTTCGATGTAGGCGACGATGTCGGGCAGTTCAGGCATGGCTGATGCGAGTCAGTTCAGCTTCCTGAGAAGGTCTTCGATGTAGCGGTCTGTCATTCCGGCAATGTAATCGCACACCACGCGCACTAGCTTCTCGTGCTCGGCTTTCTCCTGGTAACTCGGAGGCAGCATTTCAGGACGGGCCATCAGCGCGGCGAAGACCTCACTCACCAACGCTTCTGCGCGCTTTCTTGCCGGTTGCAGCGACTTGGCATTGTAGAGGGACTTGTATAAAAACTGCTTTGCCTCGCGCCGTTCCACGTCGACTTCCGCACTGAATCCGGCAAGCCGCTCCGGCCGGCGCCGCACGTCGTCCAAGGTGGTGACTCCTGCCTCGGAGATCCGCCTCTGCGTGGTCTCGATCAAGTCGGTCACGAAGCGGTTCAGCATTTGCTTTAGCGCCTCATTGAACTGCAGCTTCTCCGGTACGCCGGAATATTCCTGCTCTGCCCAACGGTAAAACCGATCGAACACGCTGACCTGCTCGCGAATCTGCGGCACGGAAAGCAGCTTCGCTTCGTAGCCGTCGTCGAGATCGGCGGTGTTGTAGGCGATCTCGTCAGTGAGGTCGATAAGTTGCGCCTCCAGAGGCGGGCGCAGGTCGAGCAAATACTCCACGAGTTCGGGATGCTCGCTGGCCGAGTAGTCGTGCGAGTGCTTGATGATACCCTCGCGCACCTCGAAGCTGAGGTTCAGTCCGCGGAAGTTGGCGTAGCGAACCTCGAAATCCTCGACGATGCGCAACGCCTGGAGATTATGGTCAAAGAATTCTCCATGCTGACGCATGAGCGCATCCAGCGTGTGCTCGCCTGCATGCCCGAATGGTGGATGCCCAATGTCGTGCACCAGGGCCAGCGCCTCGGTAAGATCGACGTTGAGATGAAGCGCTGCGGCAATGGTGCGCGAAATCTGCGCGACCTCGATGGTATGGGTGAGGCGGGTACGGAAGTGGTCGGAATAGCGCCGGGTGAAGACCTGGGTTTTGTCCTCCAGCCGCCGGAAGGCACGCGCGTGGATGACTCGGTCGCGATCGCGCTGGAAGACGTTGCGATAGGGATGGAGGGGTTCTGGATAGCGGCGTCCACGCGAATCCTCAACGCGAACGGCATAGCTGGCGAGCATAAGGAGAGTTTAACGGAACCAATCGGAACTTGGGAGCGGCGGTTGAGGAGTTTGCATTCATCGAAGGTCATCGGTGGTGGAGGCGAACGCAGGTTCTTCCCACTCAGCTACGCTCGGAATGACAGTTCTTAAAGGTGTTGCAATCGGGTGAGGCCTCTTCGGCTGGTGTAAGTGAAAGCAGGTTCTTCGCTACGCTCAGAATGACAGCTCAGAAAAAGCAGAATGATAGCTTCGGGATGGCAGAATGACAGTTCAGGAAAGCTCGGAGTGACAGTTCAGGAAGACAGCTCTCAGTGCTTGATGAACCACATCAGCCACGACGCGATAATCACGCCGCCGACGAACAGGGAAAAACAATAGCCGCCATAACGGACCATGTCGCGGGGAGTGTTGCGCTGGGTAATCCCGAATACGATTGACGCGCAGACGGCGAACAGTAGAGCGGCGCTGAAGTGAGTAAGGTCGAAGGTCATTGTTTCTTGCCAATCGCGATGTGGTAAGCGTCAACCGCGGCGATCACGTTCAACAGTCCCGCCACGACAATAAACTTGGTTCCATAATCGGCCACGGCGCGATGAATATTGCCGATGCCCCAATCCATGGATCGCGCGATGAAATAAAGTGCCCCGGAACCCACGTCTCCGACAAATCCCAGGATGTCGAGCAGGTCGCCGGTATTGAAGGAATAGACCTTGCCCTGCATGCCGAGCCCGAAGAAGAACATCACGAAGACTGCCAGCATCAGCAGCACGCCACGTATATAGCGGCGCTGAATGAGGTGTCCCAGGCCCGGCAGCAGCCATCCGGCGAGCGGAGCGATGTAAGTCATGGAGCCCGCGTCGGCCGAGCCTTTGGCCGGAACAGCGGTTGTGTTTTGCGCGTTGGCCATCAAATCTGTACCAGTTCTTCCTGAATGCGACCGGTGACTTCAGCCTTGCCCTTGCGCGTGATCATGTTGATCTCGCTGCGCACGCCGAACTCGGGCAGATAAATGCCGGGCTCGACGGAGAAGCAGGTGTTGGGCAGAATCTCGCGGTCGTCCTTGGTCTCCAGATTATCAAGATTTGCGCCATTGGCGTGAATGTCGCGCCCAATCGAGTGGCCGGTGCGATGGATGAAGTATTGGCCGTAACCCTTGCCGGAGATGAACTCGCGCACGGCTTTGTCAACCTCCCAGCCGTGAATCGTGCGGCCGGCCTCGAACGCCTGCTTCACCGCCTTGATGCCCACGTCACGCGCGCCACGCACAATGTTGAAGATTTCTTTCTGCTGGTCGCTGGGAGTGCCGATCACGCCGGTCCACGTAATGTCGTAATAGACGGAGTCGGGCTGATTCAGCTTTCCCCAGATGTCGAGCAGGAGGAAATCGCCATTTTTGATGGGCGAAGACTTCTCAGCCGTAGGCTCGTAGTGTGGATCGCCGCTGTGCGGACCGGCGCTGACGTTGGGCGGATCACAGGTCTCCAGGTTCTCGCGTGCAAAGGCCTCTAGAATCCACTTCTGGATTTCGTACTCGTTGGTGCCGCCATTGCGAACCCGTTGGCCGATCTCCTGAAATGCCGCGGGAACAATCTTGTCGATAGCATCGCGGGCCTTGAAATGCGACGCGATCTGCTCGTCGGTAAGCACGGCTTCAAACTGCGCAACCAGGTTGGCCGAACTGACGACCTCCTTGCCGAAGCTGCGAACCAGCTCGAGCATGCCGCCATCGACCAGCGAGATGTAAGGGATCTGGTTGTTGGGCGAATACTGCATCACCACGCTGCGATACGGCTTAAGCATCGCTTCCAGGTTCTTCCACAGCTCTTCCCATGCCGAGTACTCCAGACGGCTGCCGGGAAGCGAATCGAGATGATGGCTCTCGATGCGGTGTACCAGCTTCACCGGTTCGCCCTGCGCGGGCACCAGGTAGAACCAGCGGCGCGTGACCATCATGGTGTCGGAGAGGCCGAGAATGTGGTAAGCAATGGGATCGCGGTGATGATGATCGTAGAACAGCCAGGCTTCTTGCTTGCGCTCGCGGAGCGCGGCTTGAATTTCAGGAAGGTTCATTGCGGATTTCATTGTAAATGAGGGGAGTGGAAAACCATTTCACCACGGAGGCACAGAGGACACGGAGAAGATTAGGATTGCGAGTGCAGTTCCGGAGTATGCTGGCGATTGCACCTCGCTTTGCGCGAGACAGACAGGTTACATATGCCGATGAAGAACCCGCCGCATCCCGGAGATTTCATCCGAACGGAGATCATCGCGCCAGCAGCACTTTCCGTCACCGACGCAGCGATCGCGCTTCAGGTGTCCCGGCCGGCTTTGTCGAACCTGCTGAACGGCAGAGCTGCCCTCTCTGCGGAGATGGCGTTGCGTATTGAAAAGGCCTTTGGCGTAAGGATGGACACACTCATGCGGATGCAGTCCTCCTACGACATCGCCCAAGCGCGCAAGCGCGAGAAGGCGATTCATGTTCGCCGGATTCAACAGGTAGCGTGAGCCTGTACTGCGGAACGGCATTACGCTAAGCCCGGGCCCGTGACGCCTATCACGGCTGACGAGCGTGGAGGAGTGATAGTTATCGTGTCATGAGGAAGAAAGCGATTCTGGTTGCGCTCGTGGGCTTTGCAGTTGCCACCGTGTGGGCCTGGCGGGCGGGGAGGGAGTTCCTGGCTAACGCCGATGAGCAGGCCCGTCTTTTGCCTGGAGATGAGCTGCTCCCCGACCCGATCGAGTCGATCACACACGCCATAACGATTCACCGGACGGCTCGCGATGTGTGGCCGTGGCTGGCGCAGATGGGTGCCGACCGCGCAGGCTGGTATGCCTACGACTCGATCGATAATGGAGGACGCGCCAGTGCCGACCGTATCCGGCCGGAACTGCAGGACATCGGGGTGGACACGTTGTTTCCGGCTGTGCCGGGAGCGAAAGATGTGTTCGTGGTGGTGCGATGCGAGCCGCCCCGCCATCTGGTGCTGTCCTGGAGGTCGCCCGGCGGAGTCTGTTTTACGACCTGGGCTTTCGTGCTGGAAGAGCCTGAGCCTGGTCGCACCCGACTGCTGGTGCGCGGCCGTGCCGGGACTGATTACCGCCCCTTCGGTCTGCCGCTATGGATGTCGAGAATCCTGGCTCCGTTAGCCCACGGAGTGATGCAGCGCAAGCAATTGTTGGGTATCGTGCAGCGCGCGGAAGGTCGCAGCTAGCGGCTCGCCGCTGCTGCCCGGCGAGGAGTGCCGAGAACGCGATCGCGTTCCAGCTTTGGCAACGTCTCACATGCGGTGCGCAGAACGAGCCGTGGCGTGCGCTCGCGGATGGTCATCAGATACGCGACTGTTTGCTCGCGATTCGCCTTCGCTGCCTCACGCAGCAGCCATCCCAGGCCCTTCCGGACCATGTCGTCCTGGCTGGCAATAAGCATCTCGGTGATGCGCTGAATGTGCGCGAAATTCTTGTGCTGGCGAGTGCTGTGGATCAAGCTCACGGCTGCGGCGCGCTGATGCCAGGTGCTGCGCTTCCTGGCCCAAACCGATGTCCGCGGCAGGTACTTATCCTCAGCCGCGACCATCGGACCGATCAGATAATGCACTAGACCATCGTGATCGGCCCATGAGCTGATGCGGTCGAGCCAGCTTTCGAAGAGCTTGAATTCGTTTCGTCCAAACTGCGCCGTTTGGCCCTCCAGCAGCATGACCGCGAAGGCCTTCTCCTCCAGTACTTCGCCGCGAAAGAGCTGATCGGAAACCTGGATGAGGAACGGCAATCCTTGCTCGGCGAGTATCGTTCTGCGAAAACGTTTTGCGACCTTGCGCAGTCTCGGCCGTGTACCAGCCGCGCGATTTTACTTTGTGCTTGAAGAAGAGCTGCACCTCTTTCGTATGCGGCGCCGAGCCTCCGTCTTTCAGTACGCGGCGTATGTGTTGCGCGATGTATGCGGGGTCGTTCGCTTTTTGGACCATCAGCTCACCTGGCTTCTGCCGAGGCTAACTCGCTCTGCGGACTTGCGCACCATGAATCGGTCATAGAACCAGAGCAGTACGGCCGTAACGACTCCGATGCCCACGATGACCCACCACATGCCCGCCGGCTGATGTTTCACCTCGCCGTAGAAGTGAAGCAGGTAGCCGCCAACTGCGCCTCCAACCAGAGAGCCGATGCCCAGCGGCAGGAAGGCAAAGCCCATGTAGGTTCCCTGTTGTCCCTCAGGCGCAAGGCGCGATACGTAGTCGTAGTAAGGCGGCGAGAGCGTGATCTCGCCGAGCGCGATTACGACCAGCGTCAATACTGCGCCCAACCCAGTGGGCATCACGATCAAGATAATCCACGCCAAACTGCTGATGAGTACGCCCGAGGTAATCGACACCAGAGGGGGAACCTTCGCCGTGAGCAGATTAATGAGGACCGTCAGAGCGATAACGACTAATGGGCCGGTCATCAGCAGTAGCTCGGTATCGATGGTCGGGCTGATGTAGCTGTGAACGTACAGAGGGAGCGTGATGAACTCTTGCCAGTAGACGATCCAGAAGCCGGTGAAAATCATCAGGAACAGCATGAAGCGGGGATTCGTGACTACCGCGAAGAAATTCCTGCCGAGCTGAGCCATCGACGGAATCTGAGCCTCGCGCTCGCGATTGGGTTCGCGGAAGAAGACGAGCACGCCGAGAAACATCAAGAACACGCTCAATGCGGCAACGCGAAACACGTTCTCTACACTCATGCGCTGGCGTACGAACGAGGCGACGAATGGCCCTGCCGCTCCCCCGATATTTACCAGCGTGTAGTAGATGGAGTAGCCGAAGGTGCGCACGTTTTCTTTAGACGAGTGCGCGGTGGTGCCCACGACAGTCGGCTTCACCAACGCGACGCCGAACGCCGGCAGCGCCAGCACAATCGCCACTAGAACGCCGAGAGGGACCGCCTGCCGTATCGGCGCCATCCACGACGTGCCGAGGGAGCCAAGCAGGAAGTAGGCGCAGGACAGAATGAGATAGGCGAGCGCCAGGGCTTTGCGGAAGCCCATTCGGTCGGCCAGCGCGCCGCCGAAAACCGGCAGGAACCAGACGAGTCCGCCAAAAAATCCGCTGAATGCACTGGCTTCCTGGGAAGGGAATTGCAAAGTTTCGTGCAGGTAGCGCGACATCGAGGCGAAGGCGGCGTAGTAGGAAAGCCGCTCGAACAGCTCGCTGATGTTGGCGACCCAGAAGGGCCGCTCGAAGCCGGTACGAATGTCGTGCCAACGCTGCGCAAAGCTCAATGTGATCTCCTGTGCGATTGGTAGAGCGGACCTTCAGGTCCGCGTCAAGCCGGTCCTTTTATGGTTGGGGTGGACGTCGATGCCAAGGCATCGACGTCCACCCCGATAAAGCTAGAGCTGCCGTGACGCGGCGCTAAAGCGCCGCTCTACCCAATCACGTCAAGCACCTTGCGCAGCCTGGCCTCTACTTCGGCGGCCGATAGCCCGCTCACGCGAATCAGTTTGTTGCGGCTGGTTTCTCCGGCGGCAATGGTAACTGAGGAACGCGGAACATTCAAAAATTCTGCGAAGAAGGCGATGCATGCCTCGTTGGCTCGGCCGTCGATGGGAGGAGCGGTGATGTGCGAGTTTCAACGCGTTACCGATCTCGCCGGTGATGGCGTTTTTCTTTGCGCGAGGGTGCACTTTGACCTGGAAGGTCACGCCGGAAGCGGTGTCGCGGATGGGGATCATAGCTTTGTCCGCTCGCCGAAAATTGCCGTCCCGATACGGACGCAGGTCGAGCCTTCCTCGATGGCCACTTCGAAGTCGTGGGACATGCCCATGGAAAGTTCGTCCAGGCTGACGCCGGAATAATTGCGAGCGGCAATCTGGTCTCGCAATTCGCGAAGTTTACGAAAGTATGGTCGTGCGTCTTCGGGATCTTCAGTGTAGGGAGGTACGGTCATCAGTCCGCGAATTCGCAGGTGCGACCATGCAGGCGCGCCGTTCAGGATTTCGCCCAGTTCGGGTGACTCCGGCGCGACGCCGCTCTTGGCTTCTTCACCACCGACGTTGATCTCGATCAGGACGGGTAGGACTTTCCCAACCGCTTCAGCCGCAGCGTTCAACCGCGCAGCGAGTTTCGTCGAGTCGAGCGAATCGATTGCATGAAAGAGCTCTACCGCCTTGGCCGCTTTGTTCGACTGCAAGTGGCCGATCATGTGGAACTCGGCGTCTTCGAGTCCCCTAAGCTTGCCGACCTTGTTGGCTAACTCCTGAACCTTGTTTTCGCCGAATAACCGTTGGCCAGCATCGTACGCTTCGATGATGGCTTCCGGCGGGAAGGTCTTGCAAACCGCCATCAGGCGAACGTCACCGGCTGGGCGGTTGGCACGACAAGCGGAGCGATAGATGTGGTCGCGAATGGCGGCGAGATTGGAGGCGATAGTCAATCTTCATTTGTCATCCCGAGGCGGCTTCAGCCGTCGAGGGATCGGCTCTTGTGTCATCCCTAAAGGGACTAGCGAAGTTTAACGAATGCTACCCAGGGCTGCAGCCTGCCCTGAGCGGAGCCGAAGGGTCCTAGGCTACAGATTGTTCCGTCCTGCGGACCGTGGAGCCCGCGACGCGATCTTCAGTAGTGGCGAACAGTTTCTCCAAGGCGCGCTCGCCACAACCAAGTGCCAACTGCCAACTGCCAAATGCCAACTGCTAACTGCCAAGTGCTAAGTGCAACTGCCAACTGCTAGAGATCCTTCTTCTCCACCACCGCGATGCTCAGCTCCTTCAACTGCTTGTCGCTGACGGGCGTGGGAGCGTCCATCATCATGTCGATGGCCTTCGCCGTTTTGGGGAAGGGAATTACCTCGCGCAGGCTATCGGCGCCGGCAAGGATCATGACGATACGATCGAGGCCGAGCGCGATGCCGCCATGCGGAGGCGTGCCATACTGCAGCGCTTCGAGGAAGAAGCCGAAGCGCGCCTGCTGCTCTTCCTTCGACATCCCCAGCGCCTTGAAGATGATGCTCTGGATGTCCTGGCGGTGAATACGGATCGAGCCCGAGCCCAGTTCGGTACCGTTGAGCACGATGTCGTACGCCAGCGCGCGCACCGCGCCGGGATCGGACTCAAGGATGTCCATGTCGTCTTCATGCGGCGAGGTGAAGGGATGGTGAGCGGCGTTCCAGCGCTGCTCCTCCTCATCCCACTCGAACATAGGGAAGTCGGTGACCCACAGGAAACGGAAGTCGCGCTTGTTGAAGCAGCCGTGGCGATCGGCAAACTTCTGCGCGAGAGCCAGGCGCACCTGTCCTGCGCCTTCGTAAACTTCGCGCTCGCGGCCAGTCACGACAGCCGAGGGCTTCGCTGCTTTACCAGGCTGAGCGGGTTGTGATCCCTCGGCGGAAGCTCCGGCAGCGACGAGAACGACGTAATCGTTCTCACCCGCACCGCTGCGCTCGCGGACCTTTGCCATTGCTTCGGCGAATGACTTCTCCAGCCGCTTGCTGTCATCGAAGACCTTGATGCCCTGCTGCGCCAACTTCGCCGGATAGAGAGTGCGCAGGTCATCGCGCTCCTTGCGCGAGAGCTCGCCAACGCTGGGAATGACAACAGCGACCACTGGCAAGTTTGCATCAATGCTGAGACTGGCCAGGTTTTCCGGAGCGAATGCGTTACGCACTTCGGTCATCGCGGGCAGCCGCATATCGGGCTTGTCGATGCCGTATTTGCGCAGTGCATCGTCGTAGCTCATGCGTGGAAACGGCGTCTGCAGATCAACGCCGATGGTCTTCCACGCCTCCGTCAGGAAGCCTTCGACGACCGCAAACACCATGTCCGGACGCGCGAAGCTGATTTCCAGATCGATCTGCGTGAACTCGGGCTGGCGGTCGGCGCGCAAGTCTTCGTCGCGGAAGCAGCGCACAATCTGGAAGTACTTGTCGAAGCCGGAGATCATCAGGATCTGCTTAAAGATTTGTGGCGATTGCGGCAGCGCGTAAAACTCGCCGGGATGCACGCGGCTGGGTACCAAATAATCGCGCGCGCCTTCAGGCGTCGACCGCGTCATAAACGGCGTTTCAATCTCGTAGAAACCCTGCCCGTTGAGATATTCGCGAATGGCGATTGCGACCTTATGCCGCAGTTGGATATTGTGCTGCATCTCCGCTCGGCGCAGGTCGAGGTAGCGATACTTGAGCCGCACCTCTTCATTCGCAATGTCGGAGTCGGCCGGGGAAAACGGCAGCGGCTTGCAATCGTTCAGGATACGAAGCTGGTCGGCAAAGACCTCGATCTCGCCCGTGGGAATGTTTTTATTGATTGTGCCGGCGTCGCGGAGCTTTACGTGGCCTACAACGGCAACGACAAATTCCGAACGCAGGGTTTCGGCTTTTTTGTGCAGTTCGGCACCGGCTTCGGCCGTAATGACGACTTGCGTCACGCCGCTGCGATCGCGCAGGTCAATGAAAATCAGGTTGCCGAGGTCGCGACGGCGATTGACCCATCCCATGAGAACGACGTTCGAACCGGCGTCGGAGGCACGTAGCGCTCCGCACATATGAGTGCGTTTCAGGTCACCAACAAAATCGAGCATGAATTTCCTTAGATAGGGGAGAAAAGCTGATTTTAAATGAGGCGGGCTGAAGTTAGGGGATTTGCATGGTTCTGTAGAGTGGCTTGGGCCGCCGGGTGGGGTACGCCTTCATCAGGCGTACATACAAGTGCGTGCACAACGGAGCCGGCTTTGTCTGCTGAAGTAATCAGGTCGCGGCATTCATCTGAGCGGCTGAAGCTGATCTCTTTGATGGTGGCTGTTACATGCACGCCTGAACAGGCTGCTGAAAAACGCGTAAACGCGATTCGCTCGCGGACTAAAGTCCGCTCGCGAGACGAAAAATAAAAGCCTTTTCGGCACGACCAAGGTCGTGCCCTGACGCGAATCGTCACAAAGCATAGTTCTTCAGCAACCTTCGAAGGCGTGCTCCACCCTCGCCTACGCTACGCGCGTTTCAGACGCCATCTGCAGCCATTGCTTCAGTTGTTCCGCGGGAACAACCCCTGCCTGCTGCTGCACCAGATTCCCGTGATGAAAGATGGCGAAGTTGGGAATCCCGCGCACGTTGTAACGAGCTGCCAGTTCCGGAACGCGCTCGGTATCGACCTTGAGCACCACGGCTTTTCCAGCCATTTCTTTGGCGGCGCGGGCCACCTCAGGAGCCGCCATGCGGCAGGGGCCGCACCATGCTGCCCAGAAGTCCACGAGCACCGGAACACGGGACTCGCGCACGACGTCGTCGAACAGGGCAGCATCCACCTCGATTGGCTCGTTTACCGGAGGCAGCGGCGTTTTGCAGGCCCCGCAGCGGCCGGTATCGGCGAGGTGCGCGGCGGGAATTCGGTTGCTACGTCCGCAAGAGGGGCAATTGCGAATTACTGGCATTCAAAAATTCTCCAAGTACAGACCAAGTCCAAATACTGGTATGGATGCCATCAGGCTGGACGCGGGTGCTGCACAGAGTTGCCTCAACGCGAGGGGCCCGATTTGCATCCTACTCCGGTATGCGAGTTTGTTCTGCCTTGTTAGCGTCAATTGCGATTCCGGCTCTACTGATGATCGCGGGCTGCAGCGCCTGTTCTACACAGCCCTCAAACCCGGAGCAGGTGCGTCAGGCAACGGCCAACGCCACCTCTGAGCTTAAGAACGATACCAAAGCAGTGGCAGAAGGTATTCGCGACGGGCTGCAGCGCCCTTCACCCGAGCACCCGATCAATCTCAACACCGCCACGCAATCACAGCTAACAACTCTGCCCGGGGTGAGCGACGAGACGGCGGCACGCATTGTGGCTAACCGGCCATATCACAGCGCCCATGATCTCATTGACCGGCGCCTGGTGACCCCTGACGAATACAAACAGATTGCCGATCGCATAACCGCGAAGTAACGCTGTGTCAGGCTGCGGATGTATCGGAGTGGAGACGCTGATCCTGGCTGGAATTTCCAGCAATTCGTGCATCCTGCTTACTGCCGGCGATGCCTACGTGCGCGACTACAGGCTGTTCATCCCCAGCGACTGCGTGGCCGGGATGAATGCCGAACAGCACCGCAAGTCGCTGGAATTGATGAGGAGTAACTTCGCGGCAATTACGGATGAGTCGACGAAGCTCGATTTGCAGGGGCTAGCAGCGGAGTCGAGAAAGGATCGAATTCACGACTCGCCGGGCCGTTGAAGAGGTTCGTTCGAAGTAATGAGGGCTAAAGCCCAGCTTTATTCCAAGCACTTGCGGACGGCCTGAAGGCCGTCCCCTTCAAAACCCGGACTTTAATCAGACGTTCCCGCTAGAAGGTCGTGGCCACGGTAAAGCGGAAGGTCTTGCGCGGTTCCCGCAGCAGGTACGACGGCTGGTAGAGCGCAAGAGTGTTGGCGTAGGTGTAATCGCCGGCTGCTCCTGCAGGGAACATGGAGCGAGTGATCGGGTTTGGCGATTGCACCGTTTCGTCCAACCGCAGCGGGTTGTAGGCGTAGTAGAAGCGGAAGGGCGCGTTGATCACTGGCATGATGACCTGTAACTCGAGTCCAGTTGACATGCGTGGTTGATAATTCGTGCCTCCGACTGGAACCAGGTTTCTGTTGATCGGCACGGTTGATGATCCACCGCAGCTAAAATCGGTGTTCACAAACGGACAGCCGTATGGCGTGGTAACCAAGGTGTTGTATTGCTGAGGAGCGATCTGCAACTGCGACTCACGTGAAATGAAGTCGAATCCGGTATCAACGAAGGCCGCTACTGTTACCGGTCCGGCAATTGGCACGCGGTACTCCAGATTGCTTATAGCGCTGGTGTCTCCGCCGGGGAAGATAATCTGCTGCACCGGGACATTGACCAGGTAACTCCCGCGGCGCGGATTGGTTGGATCCAGCGGCACATTGGTCCCATCGGGATTCTGCAACGGAATCGCCACCACGGTCGGGAAGAACGCGACCGGTGAAATGGCACGGATGTCGAAGCCGCGGATATCGGTGTCGCCACCCATGTAGTAGCGATCAAAGGGAGGCGCCACCTGCCCGTTATACCCTGTGACCCACGAGCCCTGCAGGCGGAAGCCGAAGGTATTCCGGCCCTTGTTCACGGGAATGAATTGCTTGTACTCCGCAGTGGGCTGCAATTCATACACGTTGCCGCCGATGCCGGCGATGCCGGTGGAGATAAAGAAGCTCCTGCCGCTGTGAGGCCGTTGCGGATTGTCGATGTGGTTGTAGGAAAAGTTCGGGACGACCTTGCTGGTCTTGATTCCGTTCAGTGAGTTCGGGCCGTAGATACCGCGGAAGTTGATGCTCTCGAAGTAGAGGGTTGATGCCGTGCTGAAGGTCTGTACGCTGGTGTCGTCATACGAGTAGGTAATGCCGACGCGTTTGAACGAGCGCTTGATGGGATAACTGAATGAGGTGGTGAATCCCGTGCTGGTCTGGGTGAAGTTCTGCAGCAGGTTCTGGTATGCCGACGGTAACGAAAGCACCTGGTTGGTTTGCTGTTGCGTCAGCGCAGCCTGGTTGTAGTTGTAGCTGCGGTGGTAAACCGACCAACTGAATTGCAGCGGGCGATCGAACAGGTACGGCTGAGTGAACGAGAGAGTTTCAATGCGCTGGTACTGGCCGATCTGGAACTCGAGCGTGAGCGACTCGCCTTTGCCGAACAGGTTGTTGGTGGTGTAGTTCAGGCCGACGAAGCCGCCGGCCAATCCGCTGACGCCGCCCGTCAGGCCGATGCTGTTCTTTCCCTTCTCTTTCAGCTTGAGGGTGATGTCGACGGTGGAATCTGCCACGTTCTGATGGATTTCGGAATCCTGCTCCGCCTTTAGCGGCTCGAAATACTGAAGCTGGTTCAAGCGCAGCAAGCTGATGTCCCACAGGTTGCCGTTGTAGACCTGGCCCTCCTGCAGCAGCAACTCGCGGCGTATGACCTTGTCACGCGTGGTGGTGTTGCCCTGGAATTCGATGCGCCGGACGTAGAACTGCTTGCCTTCGTCCAGGTCGATGTTCATGGTGATCAACCGCTTCTCGTCATCGGGTTTGGTATCCGGGACGGGAGTGAAGTTGATGTACCCCAACTGAGCGTAGGCCTTGCGCAAATTCTCAATGCCCTTGCGAACGGCCTCGGTATCGAAGATGTCACCGTCTTTGATCTTGAACTGTGCCCGCAAGGCCACAGTGTTGGTGATGGCCTTGTTACCGGTGAAGGTGATTTCCTTCAGCCGGTATTGAACACCTTCCTCCACCGGCAAGGTGATGTCGACTGCCTTACCCGGCTTGTGGCTCCATGGCATGTACCATACGAAGCCGCTGGTGTCGTGGATCTGGGTTTTGGGATCGGAAACCAGCGCCTTGAAATACCCTTTCGTCTGGTAGTAATAGCGGACGCGTTCCGCGTCTTCGTTCAGCTTGGTGGAGTCATAGGTGCGCGCGAACAGGTTCTCAAGAAAGATGGAGTTTGGAATGCCGATGGGCTTCAGGTTCTTCATCGCGCTTCGTAGTTCGCGCGACTTCACGTGTTCGTTGCCCACGAAGGTGATTTTGCCGACCTTGACCTTGGGACCTTCCTTCACAACGAAGGTCAAACCCACAGAGGCTGGGGGAATGGGACGAACCTCCGAGGTAACGGTGGCAAACTGGCGGCCATGCGCGGCCAACAGGTCCTTGATGACCACTTCGGCGCGCTTCACCTTGGTTGGATCGTATTGGCTTTCCTGAGTGAGACCGACCTTGCGTTCCTTAAATTTGTCGAGCACGTCGCTCTGCGACACGGAGCTAAGGCCAACGTATTTGATTTCGCGGATGGTGGGCTTTTCTTTGACGTAAACGTGAATGATCCAGCCCTTGGGAGAGGCCTCGCGCTCGATGCGCAGGTCGTCGAAATACCCGGTGTTCCACAGGGAGTTGAAGTCCCGTTCCAGCGCCTGCTGGTCGTAGACCTCGCCCGGACGGGTAAACATGCGGGCGCGGATAGTATCGGCGGGGATGCGCCGGTTGCCGTGGATGATGATCTGTTCAATTACGTCCGACTGCTGGCCGAAGGCGGAGCCTGCAACCAGAATCAGTAGGGCGATAACGAGACCCGCAGCCGTACTATAGCGCCCTATCCCGCGGAGGAACCGGGCCGCAGGTCTCACCTGAAGATGGCAAAGAATGTCGACGACCTCAAGACGTAAGCTGAATGAAAGCGCAATTATACGGTACGAATGCACTCGGTTAAAATCACACGAGGGTCCGACGTGCTCTCGTTTCGTGAGCTAACCCTTGCACGACAGCGAAGTTGCGGCAACGCAGGGAAGGAGAAGGCTGATGCAATACGACTACGTCGCCATTCCGCAAGCGGATGTTCCGCGCGCCGCTGACCCACTCTTTCAGCACCTGCTCGATACCTACGCCGGCGAAACTGACAAAGTTATCTCGGTATGGCGGGGCTTCTCCGATGCTGACTTCGAATTTCGGCCACACGAAAAATCCTCCACGGTGCTGGAAATTTTCAAGCATCAACTGCTCTCGGAGCGGCGCTTCTTCGGCGAATTTGTCGGCACACCAGAACCTGGGCCTGCAGACGTCCTTCCGGCGACGACATCGGTGGAGGCATACACGACTCGCATGGCGCAACTGGCGCGTCCACGCCTCGACTTCTTTTCCCGGCAATCGAGCGAATGGTGGCTGCAGGATGTACCGTTCTTCGGACTGTCGCGCCAGCGTATCTGGGTCTTCTGGAGACGCGTGCTCCACACCTGCCATCACCGGACGCAACTCACTATGTATTTGCGCCTGCTAAACAAAACGGTTCCATCGGTTTATGGTCCCACCGCCGACCAGACGTGGGAAGGCGCCGATCCCACGACTTCCGTCGAAGCCGCCGGCAGGAAATGACCCAGCAAGTTACCCTTCGGCCGCTCATTTCGAGGGAGCGAATTACCGCGAGGGTCAGTGAAATTGGTCAGCGCATCAGCCAAGATTTTGCCGGCGAACCGGTGATGCTCCTCGGTGTGCTCAAGGGAGCCGCCATCTTCCTCGCGGACCTGGCTCGGCACATCACGCTCGACACCAGCTTCGACTTCATCGCCGTTTCCAGCTACGGCAATCAGCAGCAGCCCAGCGGCGAGGTCAGGTTGGTGAAGGACGTTGACGAATCACTGGAAGGGAAGAACGTGATATTGGTCGAAGACATCCTTGACACCGGTCTCACCTTGACCTACCTGAGGAATCTGCTGTTGGCGCGCCGCCCGAAACGGATGAAGATTGCCGTCCTGCTCGACAAGACTCCCCGCCGCATTCAGCCGGTGGCGGTGGACTATGTCGGGTTCGAGATTCCCGATAAATTCGTCGTGGGATACGGGATGGATTTCGCTGAGCGCTATCGTAATCTCCAGGACATTTGCATTTTGGAATCATCCTCGCAAGGCGTGTAAAATCGCCTTTTACCTCATGTCTGTCGATGCCGCAGTTCTTGCCGGAATCCCAGCAGTTGCAATCAGCGACTGGCGCAGCGCCGCTCAACTCATCGACCACACGTTGCTGGCACCTGACGCCACACGGACACAATTGATCAGTCACTGTAGCGACGCCCGAAGCTTTGGATTTCACAGTGTCGTGGTCAACCCTTGCTATGTTGCCGCCGCAGCTGCGCAACTGAGCGGCACATCCGTGAAGGTTGCGACGGTTGTCGGCTTCCCGTTAGGGGCGAGTCTCACGATGACCAAGCTGGGTGAAGCGGAAGCGGCCCTACACAACGGTGCGCGTGAACTCGACATGGTAATCAACATCGGGGCGTTGAAGTCCGGCGACCGTGTGCTGCTGCAGACGGAAATGCGTCTGATGGCCAAGCTGGCCCACGAAGGCAAGGCGCTGCTGAAGGTCATCCTGGAGAACGCCCTGCTAACCCAGAAAGAGAAAATCCTGGCTTGTGCGCTGGCAATGGAAGCTGGAGCGGACTTCGTGAAGACCTCTACCGGTTTCGCCCCATCGGGCGCCACGGCAGCCGATGTCGCTCTCATGCGCGGCGTGGTCGGTCACGCGCTTGGCGTCAAGGCCGCGGGAGGCATTCGCAGCGCGGCCGATTTAAAAACCATGCTCGATGCAGGGGCGAACCGCATCGGCACCAGCGCCGGGACGATAATCGTTCGCGAACTGGGAGCGCCGCAGTAAGCTACCTACGGTTTCCCTTGTGCGTAAGCCGGCACTTTTGACGTCAGCTTGCGCAACACGAACTCGCGTATCAGGTTGGTGGCAGCCGCTCCTCCGATGATGATGCCCGCGTTACGAACCGTCAGTGAGGCAGTGCGGTCCTGAGGAGCGTGATATACGTTCGAAATACCCGCCGTCGCGAAGCTTCCCAGCAGATGAGACCAGTTCACTTCCTTGCCGCCATCGTCGGTTCTGGTAACAAACACCTTCGAGATCGCATACCACGCACGTGACCCGACGCTGCCGCTGCCCATGTAGAAGTAACGAGGGTCCTGCTTGAACAGCGAAGGCAAAGCGGCGTCAGCGATCATGGTGTAGATCGTGTAATCGGCATAAGCCGCTCCGAATCTCTTGAAATAGCCATCGGCGCCGGTACCGTATCCGGGGAAGGTGTTACGCCATTGCTCCACGCCAGCGGTCGCTGCGGCCACTCCGAACGTTACCGGATCAATGCTGCTGCGAAGCGCCAAGCCGAACTTCTGCTTGGGCGACATCGGCGCCGCGTTCCAGATATAGCTGCTGTAGAAGTTTGGAACGATTCCGAGGACCCGCTGCTTCTCTTGCGCGTTCACCTGAGCTTGCGCAACATCATGCACAGTGGCGACGACGTTCACATCGGCATGCGTCTTGCCGACGCGCAAAACAGTTTGAGGGAGCTGAAGATTCTGCCCTGCCGTCAGGGCAATAGCTTCCGACGTGAACGGCGCCAGGTTTGGCGCGGTGACGGTAAGCTTGAACGTGCCGGCGGGAAGATTAGAGAACAGGAAGCCGCCGAGATCGTTAGCTGCTGCCGTACGCTCAATCGTCCCGTCGGGGCCCAGCAGCTGTACTTTTGCGCCGGGCACGACAGCTCCGTTGGTATCCACGACCGTGCCGCCTATGCTGCTCGACGATACCCCGTCGCTTGCTGTGGGCCTATTCGGCGGGACAGCCTGTCCCCCTATCGACAGCAGTGGTCCCGTATCGGACGCCGGAGTGCTCTGGGCCCGTCTGAGCGGCCGAGCACTGATGCGGTCGCAGTAAGCATTACGGCCACGAGAAAAGCCTGAGCCCGGCCCGTCTGCAGATTTTTCCCTTGAGATTAGACACGTGGACGAACATTTCCCTCTGGTGATGTTCGTAAGATGCAGAACCGGGGCGCGGGGTAACAACCGTTTAGCCGAAAACCGGGTCCCGGTAGCGGTGCAGTTCGCGAATAGGGATGCGTGCCTTTCGCGCGCCGGCGCGAATCAGCCCGCCTGGATCCCTCGCTGCGCAAATGAGGCTTGCTCGGGATGAGACCCAAACTGCACCACTACCCGGGTCTTGCTCCGCTTGTGAAAAACGTTTACCTGTTGTATACCAGCCACAGGCATAAAATTTAGTCAGGTAGTAAGTCCATCCTGCTGCAACTTCAACCGCATCAATTCAATAAGCATTAAGGAGAGTTATGTCCCCGCTACTACCCATGAAAGAAAGCTCCCGTGAGGTGGTGGTCGAGGTGACACGAGCGTTGCAGCCCTATTTTCAGGAGATTACCTCCGAGTGGCGGCACGCCATGTTCGCTGAATTCAGCTTTGATGGCAGCGCGATGGCGGCTCTCGAGCGGCTTACCATCGGCACCGGGTTCTCCATCTTCTCGCAGACGGATTTCGCCGCTTTTTATCAGAACCTGCAATATTCCGGAGAGCGGCTGGCCAAGCTGAAGGTCAGCGCACGCGAAGTGTCACGTGCCTTAGAGGTTTACCAGCAGCTTATCGATCCCTATCTGCGCAAGATCTTTCCTTCCGCGCGTTTGCCGGAAGCTGTAGCCGCCATGGAAACTTTGTCGTCGGCCAGTTTCCTCGCGGTTTCCGGCGCCTATTTCGACGCGCAAAAGACGGCATCCGAGGCGCTTCTTTCAGTTCTGGACGCGGAGCTCTCGGCGAAGAATCTTGATGCGCTACTGCAAAGGGTGCTGGAGATCAGCGGCGAGATGTTCAGCGCCACCCTGGGCGTCGTTCTTTTGAAGGATCCGGAGCGCCCGCTGTTGCGGGTGCGTGCACAGGTTGGTTTCGGTGATGACCTGATCGACCCTTTGCTGGTGATTGTCATGGGCCAGGGGTTCTCGGGCACGATTGCCGCAACCGGGGAGCCTGCGATCCTTGCCGATGTTGAGATGTCGCATGGAGCTTTGCATTCGCGCATTCAAGGGCGGGCCAAGGCGCTCTGGGGAGTACCGCTGAAGGCCAGGGAGGTCGTGATCGGGGTGTTGCTCATCGGCTTCTCCCGCGCGCGGCAATGGCTGCCCACGGAGCGCGATCTGCTGGCAGCGATTGCCGAACGGTCCGCGCTGGCCATTGATCGCGCCGCCATGACCGACGCTCTGCGGGAGCGGGAAGCTCGCATTGCGGAACTCTCAGGACACCTGCTGCGAGCGCAAGAAGAAGAACGAAAGCGGATTAGCCGCGAACTGCACGACGAGACCGGGCAGGCGCTGATGGTGATTCGCCTTTATCTTGGCATGCTCGAAGGGGCGGTGACGACTCGCTCGTCGCGGGCCAAGATTCGCGAAACTCTGGAGGTGGTTGACCGCACTATTGAGGGCATCCGCCGCATTATTGGACGTTTGTCGCCGCTTGTGCTGCAGGAGCTTGGTTTGCTTGCCGCGGTCCGCAAAGAAGCCAAGGACCTGGCCAAGAGCACCGGGGTGAAGGCCCGTGTCAGTTTGGCCCGCGATTTCGGCCGTTTGCCTGGCGGGT
Organism: uncultured Acidobacteriaceae bacterium; assembly: GCA_963846795.1. Taxonomy (GTDB): domain Bacteria; phylum Acidobacteriota; class Terriglobia; order Terriglobales; family Acidobacteriaceae; genus CAVVDY01. The sequence goes on along the minus strand of CAWJXJ010000002.1, from coordinate 135,522 downwards.
TGGAAACGGCGATCTACCGCGTGGTGCAGGAAGCTCTGCACAACGTAGCCAAACATGCCAATGCCAGCAGCGTGCTGATCGACATGTTTCGCGATGGCGACCAGGTCTTTCTGACCATCGAAGACGATGGCATTGGTATCACGCCGACGCCGAACCCGGGTCGGCAGACGTTTGGCGTATCGGGTATGCGGGAGCGCATCTCCACGCTGGGGGGAAAGATGACGATCGTATCGTCGCCGGGACATGGAACCCGCATCGAAGTTAGTGCGCCAATTGGTTTTTCCTTGCCTGGCAACCGCACGTCAGCCGGCACGGAACTTGGTTCCGATGCCGTGGCCCAGGGGGCGTAGGCATGACTCGAGTTCAACGGTCGCAGAGAGATTTTTCACAGGGGATCAGGTGCTTTCATGCCGAAAATTAGATGCTTGCTCGTGGACGATCACACGTTGTTCCGCCAGGGGGTGAGGCGCTTGCTGGAAACCGAGAGCGATTTCGAGATTGTTGGCGAATCGCCCGACGGCGGTGATGCGGTGGAGAAGGCGCGGGAACTACGTCCCGACATCGTACTGATGGACATCGGCATGCCGGGACTGTCCTCGTTTGAAGCCACGCGTCAGATCAAGAAGAACCGCCCCGAAACCAAGGTCCTGTTCCTCACCATGTATGAGGACGAGGACTACCTGGTGCAGTGCCTCGAGGTGGGAGCCGCAGGATACGTGCTGAAGGACACTCCCGCGCCGCAGTTGGTCACCGCCGTTCGCGACGTTTATAAAGGCGGGAAGTATCTAAGCTCGCAGGTGCTCGGAAAGCTGGTGGAAGACTTCCGCTCCCGCGTGCGTGACGCCAGGATGCGGCCGCGCATCTCCACGCTGACACCGCGCGAGCGTGAGATCCTGAAGCTGCTGGCGGAGGGCAACTCGGTAAAAGAGATCGCTGTGCTGCTCGGGCTGAGCGTCAAGACCATAGAGGCGCACAAATTCAACCTGATGCGCAAGCTCGACATTCACAACAAGGCGCAACTGGTGACCTACGCGATCCAGAAGAAGATAATTAAGATTCCGGTGAACCAGTAGGGGGAACCCGACCTTCAGAGCCTGCCCTGAGTTTGTCGAAGAATCGGCGTGTAGACGGTTTGCAACCGTTTACTTTCAGAGGGCGCGGGGGACGCGGCGCTGAAGCGCCGCTCTACCCACTCAACCCTCTTTCCGCAAGTTCTCCGATAGAAGCCACCTCTACATCCGGTTTAGCATCGGCCAGCCGTGTGGCTGCCGCCGGCTTCCCCTGCCTGCGATTTACCCAGACCGTCGCGATTCCCAATTCACCAGCGGGTGCGACATCGTGATACAGGCTTTCAGCCGCGTGCAGCAGCGCGTGTGACGAGGCGTCGATCCGCGCCAGCAAGGTCTCGAAGTTTCGCTGGGAAGGTTTGTATGAGCGCACTTGCTGCGCCGTGACGATGAGATCGAAAGGGACTTCGAGGCGCTTCGCCGTGAAGGCAAACAGGTCGTCGTCGATGTTGGATAGAATGGCGAGCTTGTATCTCGACTTAAGCTTTCGCAGAGCCTGCACCGTGTCAGGGAATGGTTTCCAATCTGGTATTGAATCCGCCAGACCTGATGCCTCCGGCGCACTCAGTTCAAAGTTCAGATTCCTGGCAAACCCATTCATCACCCCGGCCAGGACCTCGCGATAGGTGCGATATGGGCCAGATTGTTCGCCCGGCTCCAGCTCCGAATACAGGTTCAGAATCTGCGAATCCGACGCACTGCAGCCCTTCGCGCGCAGCAATGGGCGGATGTATCCCAGAATGCCCGATTCCCAGTCAATGAGCGTCCCATAGCAGTCGAACGATATCCACTTAAATTGTTGCCAGTTCATGCATTTGCCAATGTACGCTGCGCGTGCGCGAAAACAAAAATGCCATGCCCGGGTGGACATGGCATTCGAAGTGAAGCAGTGAAGTTTAGTGAATCTTTACCGTCACCGCGTTCGAAGCGATGCCGTTGGTGACAACCTGCATGGTGTAGGTTCCCGGAGGCGTTGCCGGGTTGATGTCGAACTTGGTGTAGCTGACGGTTCCCGGAGCGATGGAGTGGCTGCTGTCATCGTGCGTGAAGCCCCAGTACACGTTGTTGTTGCTGTCGGTGAACTTGATCAACGGATAGTTGGTCGCCATCTGGTAGTCGTCGCCATAGGCGTTGTTGCCAGACAGACCGTTGAGCTGGATGCCGTACAGAGTGTTGTTCTTCGAACCCCCCAGGTAGGCGTTCGACGCGGGGATGATGGTGGGAGCAACGCCAGCCGCAACGCCCGGCTTGGGGTTGTACAGGTAGATCTGGGTGCCGAAGTCGACCGAACCGATCTGCCCGCTGGGGAAGATCATCAGGTGGCCTTCATACGACGAGTCGCCTGGGCAATAGCCGTTGCTGACCGTCTTGGTGAGAGTGCCGGCAACCGGATCGAATTCCTGGAACTCGCAGCCAGAATTGAACAAGCCGGGGCTGACCTGTTCCAGAACCAGACCGTTGGGCTCCAAAGCGCCCGGACCGTCAGCCTGATCCATACCGTCGAGGGTCGGACCGGTCGCCCAAGTGTTGGCCGCGATATCCAGAACGTTGGTGGCGGTCACATTGCCGCCGTACTGGAAGACGCCACCCTTCGGGTGATTGGCATTGGGATAGAACAGTACTGCAGAACCCAGTTCCTGGTCGCTCTGCTGCCACATCTGCTGGGTGGTCTGCGGTCCGCAAGCCCACGCGGTATAGGGCGGAGCCAGGTATTCGGTGCTCTTGGTGCTGTTGCTGCAATTGCTGTTGGTCTGCACGTCAACCATCAGGACGTTGCCGTTAGGCAGCGCCGTGTACCCGGATTCATCGTTACGAACTGCCAGAACGCTTGGACCCGTGGTCCAGGAGTTCGGGCCATTGTAGAAGGCGGTCTGCGCAGTGCAGCAGTTCGCCTGCAGGTACTGCCCGTTCTGAAGCAGAATGCTCTGCGCGTCGCCGATGGTGCCCCAGCCAGTCGGCGGAGTGTTGGCAACCCAGGTTATACCGGCCCACGGAGTAAGTGTGCCGAGGGAGCCGAGAGTCGTCCAGTCGGCGCTACCGAAGTTGTATTCGCCACCCTCAGTGAGGATCGTCTTGCCATCCAGGAGCACGCCCGAACTGAAGAAGAACGGGGAGTATGTGGACTGCATGTTGAAGGGACCGGACCATGTGCCGGTTGCGAAGTTGCCCTTGGAATCGGGGGTGAGAATGTACCAGGAGTTGGCGTTTCCACCCTGGTCGGAGTGAACTAGAATGCGACCATCTCGCAACTGAAGCATGGGGCCGACCGCCTGGGGTGCGGGTGTCACATTTGTCCACGACTGAGCGCATGCCATGCTCGCAGCTAGCGCAAGCAGAGCAATACCAATAAACCGACAAGCTTTCATTGTGTTCCTCTCCTCTAGAGTTTGCTTCTTTATCGAAGGTGCTGACGCTTTGCGGATGCGTCGCCTGGCCATCGCAGACGGGTACATCTGTGGAAGAAGCAGCCCGAGAAATCTACTCCGAACAGCTCTGCTAAGTCAAATGAAATCACAGCCCCATGTGTCAAATCTCACATGCCTTTTGTGACATTTCGGTACTATGGACTTCGTTGATAACACTGGGCCTGCGGTCGCAACTGAATGGGGTTTCCTGGGTCTGGGGGAGCTCAAACCGAACACTCCTGAATGCAAGAAACGGACTAACACATCCTTGAGACTTCAAATCGTCAGACAGCTTTACGCTACTGTACCGGAGGGGGAGTCATTCCGATAAAGGTGGTGCCGAGAAACTTGCCCTGGGAATCAAAATTCCAGTTAAACATGGCGAAACCTACCCGCTGACAGGCATGGCAGCCGTTTATTAATGGGTAACCTACGGTGAATTGGGTTCCGCCATTCGGGCCAGCTTGAGAGTTGGGCCACGTCGCCCCATCGCGATCACCCGGCCACACGCTCGCCTTGGGGAATTGTGCTTTAGTGTCCTGGAATTGCGGGTCCTGCTGCATGTCTTTCTCATCGAGGAGCTTCAGGTCTTCCACGTTCAGAATGCGCGGCTGGCCATTCACGAAGAGCAGCCCGTCGTTCGTGTTGGCACGAAGCGGATACTTGATCCACGCAATATCCACCGGCCCGGCCTTGTGAAAGCCGTACATGATGCCGACATCACCACCATTCGCCTTGTACAACTCGCGGGTGAAGGCGACGGCGTCGGCCGGCGCTCCTCCCTGTTGCATCTGCGTGATGAAACACTCGGCAAAAGGTGGGGGCTGGGTGGCGTCGCCACATTTTTTGAGAATCATGGTCCGAAATGAGTCGGGCATCTGCCATACCGCCGAGGCCGTGATTTTCCCGGAAGATTGCTGTGCCGAACACAGCAGTGCGACGAAGTTTACGAGAACGATGACCAGAAACCGCGCTGTTGCACTCATCAAGTGGACCTCTCCAGCCGAATGCTACAAGGAAGTGCCGATTGAGGGAACGGCATTCTTCTCTTTTGAGTTTGTCATCCCGTCCTCTGAGTTTGTCATCCGGAACGAAGTGCGGGATCTGCTCTGGGTGGCGTGACCGGGAACTACACTTCGGGTCAGGCCCTGCAATCGGGATGATGACCGAGACAACTCTGGGAAGTGCTGACGAATTCCTATGGTGCAACCCGAAGTACTCCGGCCCCGTTGATCTCGCTATTCTTTAGCTCTTGCAGTGCCAAATTCGCGTCTTCGAGCGCAAATTCCGTGATTTCCGTTGTTACCGGAACCTCGGCCGCCAATTCGAGAAACTCTTCCACGTCCTGGCGCGTGCTGTTAGCCACACTACGCAGTGCGCGCTCCTCGTAGAGTAGCTCGTAGTCGAGTTGAGGAATGGGACTCATAGTGATGCCTGCCAGCGCAACGGTAGCGCCCTTCCTGCTCGCCCTGAGAGCCAAGGGAACCAAGCTTCCGGCGGGAGCGAAGATGATCGCAGCATCAAGCTTTTCGCCGGGAGCGTCTTTGGCATCCCCGGCCCAGACGGCACCCAGGGTTAGAGCCATTCGGCGGTGTGCCTCACCACGGCTGAAGACATACACGTCACAACCCTGATGGCGCGCAAACTGTAAAACGATATGCGCGGATGCTCCGAAGCCGTACAGCCCAAGCCTATCGCCGCGTTTTGCGCCGCTCAGCCGAAACGAACGATATCCGATGACGCCGGCGCAGAGCAGAGGAGCAGCATGGGCATCGTCGAATGCGAACGGGAGCCGGTAAGCGAAATCTTCATCCACCACCACGTAATCTGCATATCCGCCATCGGCATTGAGCCCAGTGAACTCGGCGCGATTGCAAAGGTTCTCCTGCCCAGTGAGGCAGTAGCGGCAAGTGCCATCGGTGCGGAAAAGCCAGGGCACGCCGACACGGTCGCCCTCGCGGAATTTCAACGCACCGGCACCGCGCGCTTCGACGATTCCGACAATCTGGTGGCCAGGAATGAGAGGGAGTTTGGGAAGTTTCAGTTCGCCTTCCACCGTGTGCAGGTCGGTGTGGCAAACGCCGCAGCAGCGGACGGCCACCCGAATCTGGCGTTCTGCTGATTCAGGCTTCGGCACTTCGCGCAGTTTTAGTGGAGACTCAGTAACCGGCGCGGGACCTTCGAGAACCATGGCACGCATGTTGACATGGTAGGCCCAGAAGTCGCGAGAAGAGAAGGGAGTGCTTTGCGAAGCTTCGCGTCAGGGCATCCTTCGGCTTCGCTCAGGACAAGCTAAGAACTTTCAGTCGTGCCGAAAAGCGCTTTGATATCGTCATCCCGAGGGGACTTCAGTCCCCGAGGGACCTGCGGTTCGTCTCGTTGGAGAACAGATCCCTCGCCCGCCGCAGCGGGCTCGTGATGACAAACGAACAAGAGACCACCCGCTTACGCTTCGGCGCTGGCTTCTTCCGCTGCAGGAGCGGCTTCTTCCACCACGTTTTTCTGTACCTTGACCTTTATCGGGATGGCGACGTCGCGATGCAGCTTGATGGGAACGTTGAACTCGCCGATTGACTTCAGCGGCTCATCGAGCTGAATCTTGCGGCGATCGATGTTGAAGCCCTTGTGCTCCAGTTCGTGCGCAATGTCGGACGAGGTGACAGAACCGAACAGGTGATCGTGTTCGCCCGCCTTGCGAGTGAAGGACAGCTCGACTCCGGCAAGCTGTTTCCCTAGTGCCTCAGCGTCGCCCTTCTCGCGAGCCAGACGGCGCACGGAGGCGGCCTTCATCTGCTCGATCACAGCGCGATTGGCGGCCGTGGCTTCGATCGCCAGCTTTTTGGGGATCAGGAAATTGCGTCCGTAGCCCTCGGCGACTTTTACCAGATCGCCACGCGAGCCCAGCTTGGCTACATCTTCTTTGAGAATGACTTCCATAATTGAAACTCCGTAATTTGCGGCATCGCCGCAAGCTATCAGCTATCAGCCATCAGCTTTCAGCTAAAGAATCTCTACGTTTTGCGCCCAGCCGCAGCCGTACGATTTCGCTCTCTTACTGAGAGCTGACGGCTGATAGCTGACAGCTATCTCGACGCAAACGGCAGCAGCGCAATGTTGCGCGCCTGCTTGATGGCGTCGGCCAGACGGCGCTGATGCGGCGTGCAGACACCGGTCAGGCGGCGCGGCACGATCTTGCCGGCTTCCGCTACAAACTGCGAAAGCAGCCGTACATCCTTGTAGTTAATGCTGTCGATCTTCTCGACGCAGAACTTGCAAACCTTCTTCCGCCGGAAGAACTTGCGTCCGCCTTCGCGCGGGCCTCCGGGGCCACCAGGACGACCTCCGGGGCGCGGACCACGAGGTCCATCCGGACGCTGCCCACCTTCCGGACGCTGCCCACCTTCCGGACGCTGCCCGCCTTCCGGACGCTGCCCGCCTTCCGGACGTGTCGCCGGCGCGTCGCTGGCTGCCGTTTGTGGCGCTGTAGTAGTCGTTTCGTCTGCCATGATTCTCCTTGAGCGCGATACTCGCGCAGTTACCAGTCACTCGTGACCAGTTGTCAGTTCCTACGCGCCAGTTGGCGCTTCTGTCGGTTCGGCCACGGATGCCGGTTCGGGAACAGACGCGGGCGTGAGAGGCTCCGGTGGCGCCGCCGCAGCTTCCGCCGCAATCGCCGCAGCGCGAGTTCCCTTGCCGCGAACCTTGGTGTCGCGAATAGCCTTGACCTTCGCCAGACGCTTCTGCTCTTCGTCTACACGCACGGTAAGGAACTTGATCACCGGCTCGTTCACACGCAACCGGCGCTCGATCTCCTTCACCATTCCGCCTTCGCCTTCCAGCGTCAGCAACACATAGATACCATCCTGGAAGTTGCGGACCATGTATGCCAGCCGGCGCTTGCCCATCCGCTCTACGCTTTTCACGGTGCCACCAGCGGCCTGAATCTGGCTTTCCAAGGTGGAGACCAATTTGTCCTGGTCTTCCTCGGGCATGTCGGGCCGCAAGATGAACATCAACTCATAAGTACGCATTGTGGTTTCTCCAAAGGCAGCAACTAGCAATTAGCAACTAGCAACAACCGCTAGTCCTCTGCTACAAAGCTGCACTGCATCTTTCTGCTTTCCTAAAATCTTCTCAAAACTAACGAGCAATTCATTAGCTCTTAACTAATTGCTAGTCGCTAGTCGCTTCTTTTTCCTTCCGGTTGAAGCGGTTCATTGCCGCCGCGATCCCCTCTTTCAGGATTGCCTTCGCGGCCTCAGCGGCCGAGTCGAGCACCTGATCGAGCACCGGATACTGTGCCTTCTTAAATTGCGACAGCACGTATCGCGCGCCGTCGCCCACCGGATGATCAGGGCCAACTCCCAGCCGGATGCGCATGATTTCCTGCGTGCCCAGCGCCCCGATCACCGATGCAATTCCGTTATGTCCCGCCGAACTGCCTCGCGGGCGAACCCGAATGTTGCCGAAGGGCAAGTCCAGTTCGTCGTAAATGACGATCAAGTCCTGCTCCGGCTGCACCTCGTATTCGCGAACCAAGTCGCGCACCGAGGTGCCGCTCAGGTTCATGTAAGTTTCCGGTTTGGCGAGCACTACGTCCTGCCCTTCCAAAACTACCCGGCCAGTTTGAGCGCGGCAGTTGCGGTTGTTGACTCGCACGCCGGCTTGCTCGGCAATGCGGTCTACCGCAAGGAAACCCATATTGTGCGGTGTGAACTGATACTCGATGCCCGGATTGCCAAGCCCGACGATCAGCTTCACAGCGCTTACTTCTTCTTCTCGGCCTTCTCAGACTTTTCAGCCTTGGCGCCGCCCTCGGCCGCTTCGCCTTCAGTTTCCTGCTTGCCCTTCTTGATAACTTCGGGCTCAGCAGTGGTAGCCGCCACCTCAGTACCCTCAGCAGGAGTAGCAGCGACGATTTCCTTCACCGCAGTTACGTGAGCGACTGCCTGGGTCTCGTCGGTGATGAACTTGATCTTGTCGCTGTGCGGCAGATCGGCAACGCGCAGCGTCTGGCCGAACACCAATTGGCTGACGTCGGCGTCGATGTGCCCAGGGATGTCCGCCGGCAAGCACTCGATCTCGACCTCGCGCAACATCTGCTCGAGAATGCCGCCTTGCAGCTTGACGCCCGGAGCCTCGCCCTTCACAGTAATGGGCACGCTCACCTGCAGTAGCTTGTCCATGGCGATGCGCTTCAGGTCGACATGCAACAGAGCGCCTTTGATGGGCTCATATTGCCAATCGACGATCATCACCTTGCCGGAATCACCGCCCGCTGTCATGTCAAAAATGGCGTTGTGACCCTGCTCCGAGTGCAGGATGCGGCTGATCTGCTTGGGATCGACGGCGAGATTCAACGGTTCCAGTCCTGCGCCGTACAGCACAGCGGGAATCAGGCCGCTCTTGCGCAAACGGCGGGCATCGTTTTTGCCGCCGCTTTGCCGCGGCTTGGCTTCTACGTTCTTGTCAGTTTTTTCTGCGGTTGCTGTAGCCATGCTTCATTCCTTTATAAGAACAGTCTGCTGATAGAGGTCTCTTCATGAATCGATTGAATCGCCCGGCCGACGAGTCCGCCGATCTTCAACTGCTTGATCTTCGGCTCGGCCGTGGCCGCCTCCGTCAACGGGATGGTGTTGGTCACAACACACTGGACCAACCCCGATTGCGAAATTCGCTCAATCGCCGGGCCCGAAAGCACGGCGTGAGTGGCGCAGGCATATACCTGCCTGGCCCCTGCGTCGAGCAGCGCCTGGCAGGTCTTTACCAGAGTGCCGGCGGTGTCGATGATGTCGTCGAGGATGAGACAGGTACGATTTCGCACATCACCGATGACGTGCATCACCTCGGTCACATCCATTTCCACACGGCGCTTGTCGACGATGGCCAGTGCCGAATCCATTTTTTTGGCGAAGAAGCGCGCGCGCTCCACGCCGCCAGCGTCCGGCGACACAACCGTCAAGTCCGGAAGCTGCAACTCCTTGAAATACCCAACCAGCACCGGAGACGCAAACAGGTGGTCCACCGGAATATTAAAAAATCCCTGGATCTGCGGCGCGTGCATGTCGACTACCAGCGCCCGGTCCGCGCCCGCCGTCGTAAGCAGATCTGCAACCAGCTTTGACGAGATCGGCACGCGCGGCTTGTCTTTGCGGTCCTGCCGGGCGTAGCCGAAATACGAAATCACCACCGTGATGCGCCGGGCCGATGCCCGTTTCAGCGCATCGATCAGCAGTAGCAACTGCATCAGGTGCTCGTTCACCGGATCGCAGGTCGGTTGCACTACGAAAACATCCGAGCCGCGAACGTTCTCCATCACTTGCACGTAAGTCTCACCGTCGGAGAACTTGTCGATGTGCACCTGCCCCAGCGGAAGGCCGAGGTATTCGCAAATCTCTCTCGCCAGGGTGTCATTCGCCGTCCCGGAGAAAATCTTCCACTTATCCTCTTGCCGCACACGAACCGGCTTTTTCTCGCCCTTCGGGTCGTTGCTCGGGGTTGACGACTTCTTCTCAGGCGCCATTGCCGAAGTTGCCGCTTCGGCCATGACCACCGGAGAAACCGTGCTGGTTTTCGTTGCTGTTTCCATCTTCAAATACCCCGCAATACCTGGTTGAGTAACCGCTGGGTGTTTGTTTGAGCTGTCAGCCATCAGCTGTCAGCTATCAGTTCGAAGCTGCCAGCTACCAGCCGCCAGCTTCCGGTAAAGCGTGATCCCTTCAGTCTTGTCATCACGAGCGGAGCGAGGGACCTGTTCTCGTTCACAGTGCGATGTTGTATCACTTCGGCAATTGTCAGTTGCTCTCTCTGACAACCAACCACTGACAACTGAACCTTGGCTGGGCGGCTAGGATTCGAACCTAGACAAAGTGCTCCAAAGGCACTTGACCTACCATTAGTCGACCGCCCAGTGCTTGAGCTGTCAGCTTTCAGCCGTCAGCTCTTAGCCAAAACCTACGACCCCTGTCATCCTGAGCGAGGAGTCCGCCACCGCGGGCGACGAGTCGAAGAACCCCTATAACATCAAGCGAGGCCCAACTCTTTCCAATACGCTTCGCGCCCCAACGTCTGCGTTGCTACCGCGGTGTATCCTGCGGCATTTATCCGTTCCGCCGCCCCGCTGGCATCTTCCGCCGACGCGAATATCCCGTACAGCGTCGAACCGGAACCCGACAAAGATGCATACTGCGCACCTTCGCGCTCCAACACACGTTTCGCCTCACGCAACTCGGGATGCTCAGGAAAGACGACTCGTTCGAAGTCGTTTTCGATCCCGGCTCGGACGAGGTCGAGAAGCTGTGTCTCGGCCCGATCCCCGCCCATGGCGGGAACACCGGTAGATAGGAAACCCTTGCTCAGCCACGTATACACCACGCTGCCGAACTGCTTTATTGTACCTGCCGCTCCGGCGTGGGTCAATTCAGCCTCGCGCGCGACCAGAGCATCCCAGTTCGCGAACGCCTGCGGAGTCGAAACCCCAAGAGATGGAGTGATTACAACCAAGTGCATGGGTGGCAGATCCTGCAGCGGATATACCTCCTGCCCGCGGTCAATGCCCAGCACCGTGCCGCCAATCAGAAACAGTGGAAGATCGCTGCCGACTTCAGCCGCGATGCGCAACCGTTCTTCGGCTGCGAGCGGAGTGCCCAACTCACGCTCCAGCGCGAAGATGGTCGCCACCGCATTCGACGAAGCGGCACCCAAGCCACCCTGCACAGGCAGCTGCTTCTCGATCCAGATGACGACCTTGCCACGGCCACGTAACGCGCGCGTCACGCGGTCGGCAACGCGATAGCAGGTGTTCGACTCGTCCGTGGGTATCCGCGAATCTTTGCACCGGATCTCGATGCCGGCTCCGCGTTGCCGTTCGACCTTGATGTTGTCATGCAGCGCGATGGTCTGGTAGATGGTGCGCAGCTCGTGAAAGCTGTCCGCCCGCACGGGGCCGATCTTCAGTCCGAGATTGATCTTGGCAAATGACGGGATGCTGGTTGGCATGGACGTAGTGGCTCGTGCCCAGTGGGTAGTGTAAAGCTCTCAGCTATCAGTTAAAACTCGATTGTCATCCTGAGCCCGCCGCGGCGGGAAGGACCTGCTGTTCGTCCGCCACGGGGGCGAGGAGTCAAAAAACCCCCTATCTCCTGAACACGTGCGGGAAAGGTTATTCCATCACCTCGCTCGCCAGGAAGTCTTTCATCCACTTCGTCTCGTGTCCGGCTTCACGCAGCGCGGTCGCCAACTGGGCCCAATGCCGCACGCTATGCAGCATGGTGTGCGCGAACATCTTGCGTTCGCTGGCGCGCAGCGTCCCGGCGGTTCGCGTCTGGAACTCCTGCACCGACTTCAGTTGCTCGTCTGTCCCTTCGGCCAGGTACGCGCGCAAGCCCGCGCGCGCCCTCTCGCCAATACCGAAAAGGTCAGCGGCGCTCGCTGTCGGCAGCTCCTCATACGACGTCATCGGTTCATCGTTCAAGCGCTGCGCATAACGCAACTCGACTGCGAAGATGTGCAGCAGAAACTCCCGCACGTTTTTCGTCTGCGCGATCTGGACGGGTACGTCGAGCACTGCGGCGGGTTGGGCCTCAAACCAAGCCCGCCACTTTTTCGTCTCGCTCTCGTTCCAGTCGAGCAGTTCGCTGAACGAAATTTGCGCCAGCGAAGCGCTCATGATTTGTGGCTCTCCTTCAGCTTCTTCGATTTCGCCTCGACGCCCTTGGCTAACTTCTCTTTATGCACTTCGAGCTTCTTGGCGACTTCGTTATCGTGCAGCCCGATCATCTGCGCTGCCAAGATTCCCGCGTTCGTCGCGCCAGGCTTGCCGATGGCTACAGTCGCTACGGGGATGCCCGCTGGCATCTGCACCATCGCCAGCAGCGAATCCAGTCCGAGCAATGCTGTCGAGGGAATCGGCACGGCGATGACCGGTAGCGTGGTTTCAGCGGCGATCACGCCCGCCAGATGTGCCGCTCCGCCAGCACCGGCGATGACGACTTCCACTCCGCGCGACTTCAACGCGCGTGAATACTCGCTGGTGCGTGCTGGCGAGCGGTGTGCCGAGGTGATGTCGATTTCGTAAGGAATGCCGAACTCAGCCAGGGCCTTCGCGGCCTCGTTCATGATTTCCAGGTCTGAGTCACTGCCCATGACGATTGAGACAAGAGGGTTTGCCATTCTGATCGGTCCTAAATATGGAGTAGGGAATTCGAGCCCGTGGAGCCTGAAACTTACTCTAGATCATTCGCGCGCACTGACGACTTTGCGAAGAACCTGGGCTCCTTAAACATCCCGTATTTTGATCGTACCTCATCATCCGGGCTACTGACTGACGGCTGATAGTTGACGGCTGACAGCTATTTCTCCCAGCGAAAGAATAGCGAAACTCTGCTAGAATCTTCCGATGCTTCCCGCGCCCGTTCCCGTCAGCCTCTCTTGGGCGCATCCGCTCGTGGCGGACTGGTTTCGCGCGAAGTTCGGTTCGCCTACTGAGCCGCAGGAGCAGGGCTGGCCTGAAATTCTGGCGGGACGCACCACGCTTATCTCCGCGCCCACCGGATCGGGCAAAACGCTGGCGGCCTTCCTTATTTGTATTGATCGCCTGGTGCGCAAAGCACTCGACGGCGGATTGCACGACCGCACTGAAGTTTTGTACGTCTCGCCGTTGAAGGCGCTGGGCAACGATATCCAGAAGAACCTCGATGGCCCGCTCAGCGAGATCACGGCTCTCGCTGCCGAGCGCGGCATGCTCATGGGCGAGATTCGCACTGCCGTCCGCACCGGCGACACGCTGACGAAAGAGCGGCGCGAGATGCTGCGCCGCCCGCCACACATCCTGGTAACCACGCCTGAGTCGCTCTATATCCTGCTGACCGCCGATAGCAGCCGCAAGATTTTGCGCGACATCGAAACCGTAATCGTTGACGAGATTCATGCCGTAGCCGACGATAAACGCGGAGCGCACCTCGCGATCTCGCTGGAGCGTCTCGATCTGGTTGCGAGTGCCCCACTCAGTCCCTCCTTTGCATTGAGTGGATGTTCGGGTGCCCCACTCAATCTTTCTTTTGGATTGAGTGGGAGAAACAAGCCGACACGCATCGGCCTGTCGGCAACGCAGAAGCCGATCGAGGTTGTCGCGCAGTTTTTGACCGGCAATGGGCGCCCCGCTCCGTCGATCGTCAACATCGGTCATCGCCGCACTATGGACCTCGCGGTCGAAGTACCGCGCTCGGAGATCGGGCCCATCGCGACCAACGAGATGTGGGGCGAGATTTACGACCGCATCGCCGAGCTGGCGCTGCAACATCGTTCCACGTTGGTGTTTGTGAACACTCGGCGCCTGGCCGAGCGCGTAGCCTTCCACCTGAGCGAGCGCCTGGGTGAAGACCAGGTCGCAGCGCATCATGGTTCGCTCGCACGAAAATTGCGTCTTGCCGCCGAGCGCAAGCTGAAGAACGGGGAGATTCGTGCGCTAGTAGCGACGGCCTCGCTGGAGCTTGGAATCGACGTCGGTTTCGTCGATCTCGTCTGCCACATCAGCTCGCCGCGTTCGATTGCTGTCACCTTGCAGCGCTTTGGCCGCTCCGGCCACTGGCGCGGAGCAGTGCCCAAAGGCCGATTTTTCGCCACCACGCGCGACGATCTGGTGGAGTGCGCAGCAACCATTCGCGCCATCAAGCACGGCGATCTCGATCACCTTGAAGTGCCGGCTGTGCCGCTCGACATCATGGCGCAGCAGATGGTTGCCATGTGCTGCTGCGAAGAGTGGGATGAAGATGCGCTATTCGAGATGTTGCGTTGCGCCTATCCTTATCGCGATCTGACCCGCTCGGACTACGACCGAATCCTCGACATGCTGGCGCTGGGTATCGCCGCCAAGCGCGGACGCTATGGCGCGTACCTGTTTCGCGATCAGGTGAACCGCCGTCTTCGTGCGCGTCGCGGAGCGCGGTTGGCCGCCATCACCAGCGGTGGCGCCATTCCAGAAACGGCGCTGTATTCCGTCGTTGCGCAGCCCGATGAGATCAAGATTGGCACACTGGATGAGGATTTCGCCGTCGAGAGCAATGCCGGCGACATCATGCTGCTGGGCAATACTTCATGGCGCATCACGCGAGTCGAGTCGAACAGCGGACGCGTGTTGGTGGAAGATGCACATGGCGCGCCTCCCAGTATTCCGTTCTGGCGCGGCGAAGCGCCGGGACGCACAGCAGAGCTGTCCCACAACGTAGGAGAGTTGCGCTCGCAGCTCAGCGCCCTGCTGCCCAATACCGCGCCGCTCGCCGTGCCTCGGGTAGCAGTCGAGCAGGATTCCGCAGTGAGTGATGGTGGAAGCACCGGGCTTCAGCCCGGTGAAATCGGCGTATTTCAGAGCGGCTTTAGCCATGGCGGGCCGCGGCTAAAGCCGGCATCCGACAGCGACTCTTCGGCACGGCTGAAGCCGTGCCCTTCCACCGTAGGGGCTGAAGCCCAAATTTCATTTGCCGGCAACGGCACGGCTGAAGCCATGCCCCTTCAAAACCTTTCATCGCCTCGGCGGGGCACGGCTGAAAACGGTGCCCCTTCGCAGCCCAAGCCTCGCCTCCGAGGCGTCGGATCGAGTCCCGAAGTCCAAAACGCTGTCGCCTGGCTGAAGGACGAGTGCGGCCTCGACGATGCCGGAGCGGAGCAACTCATCGAATACATCGTCACCGGCCGCGCCGTGCTGGGCGAAGTGCCCACGCAGGAAACGATCATCGCCGAGCGTTTCTTCGATGAAGGCGGAGGCATGCAACTCATCCTGCACGCGCCCTTCGGAGCGCGCGTGAACAAGGCGTGGGGGCTGGCGCTGCGCAAACGTTTCTGCCGGTCGTTCAACTTTGAGTTGCAAGCCGCCGCAACCGACGACGGTCTCAACATCTCGCTGGCCGAGCAGCACAGCTTTCCACTGGGCGACGTCTTTCACTTCCTGCAACTGGAGACCTTCAAGGAGATTCTGGAGCAGGCCGCGCTTGCCTCGCCGATCTTCAAGACGCGCTGGCGCTGGGACGCGAACCGCTCGCTCGCACTCTTGCGATTCCAAGGCGGGAAGAAGGTTCCGCCCCAGATTCAGCGCATTCGCAGCGACGATCTCCTGGCATCGGTTTTCCCCGATGTTGCAGCTTGTTTCGAAAACATCGCAGGCGACATCAAGATTCCTGATCACCCGCTCATCGACGAGGTGATGAAGGACACGCTCACCGAGGCGATGGACATCGAAGGCCTGCGCAGTGTGCTCACGGGCATTCACGACGGCAGCATTCGTACGCTGGCGGTTGATACGCCGGTGCCTTCGCAGTTCGCGCACGAGATTCTGAATGCGAATCCGTATGCGTTTCTCGATGACGCTCCGCTAGAGGAGCGGCGGGCACGCGCGGTGCAGTTGCGCCGCATGCTGCCGGAAGCGGTGTTGAACGAGGTTGGGCGGCTCGATCAGGAAGCGATCGCGCATGTGCGTGAGCAGGCGCGCCCCGAAGTGCGTGATGCAGATGAGCTGCACGATGCACTGCAAACTCTCGTCACGATGCCCGAAGACTTGGCCGATGACGGCTGGCGACGCGCCGCGCTGGGTTGGGTTCCATATTTCGGCGAACTGTTAGAGAGTTGGCGCGTGGTGCGGGCGAACGTCGGTGAGCGGAGATACTACATTGCCTCGGAACGCGCTGCTGAATTCGCCATGATTTTCCCGGCCGCGCGATTCGAAGTCGCTCCCCCGGAACTTCCCGCGCGCACGAACTCGCGAAGCGATGCGCTGTTGTCGATGGTCAACGGGTGGATGATGCACTCGGGACCGACGAACTCGTCAGCGCTGTCGTACCTGTTAGGGCTGGCTCAAAACGAGGTTGAGCAAGCGCTGCTGCGACTGGAAGCGAGTGGAACAGTTCTGCGCGGCAACTTTACCGGCAACGCCCCGGGCAACGATCCGCACAACTGCGAGTGGTGCGAGCGGCGGTTGCTCTCGC
Source organism: uncultured Acidobacteriaceae bacterium (assembly GCA_963846795.1). Taxonomy (GTDB): domain Bacteria; phylum Acidobacteriota; class Terriglobia; order Terriglobales; family Acidobacteriaceae; genus CAVVDY01. The sequence goes on along the minus strand of CAWJXJ010000002.1, from coordinate 119,076 downwards.
GCATTCACCACCTCACACTCGCGACCCTTCGCAAGCAGATCGAACCGGTCACAGCGGCGCAATATATGCGATGGCTTTTGCGCTGGCAGCATGTAGCTCCGCAGTCGCAAGCCGCAGGCGAGCGCGGGCTACTGGACGTCGTTCGCCAGTTACAGGGCTTCGAGATTCCGGCCAATGCGTGGGAGAAGTGCGTGCTGGCATCGCGCGTGAACGGCTACGATCCGGCCGCACTCGACCAGCTTTGTCTCACCGGGTCCGTGGGCTGGGGTCGCTTATCGCCGCATCCCGCAACGCTCGAAGATGCGGGCGAGAGCCGGCGCCGCGTGGTCCCGACCAGCGTTGCTCCGATCACGTTGTTCGTCCGCGAGGATGCTGACTGGATGCAGCCCCGCAGCGCGGAGAGCGACGAGCGGCAGCAGCAACTACTGTCGCAATCGGGCCGTGCAGTGTTCGGTTTTTTACGCGGGCGTGGTGCTTCCTTCTTTGCCGACATCGTGCGCGGAACCGGCAAGCCAAAAGCGGAGATTGAGACCTCTCTTTGGGAACTCGTCGCTGCCGGACTGGTGACGGCAGATGGATTCCAGAATCTGCGCTCGCTGATCAATCCGAATCGGCGTAGCACCCCCGGCGGGATAACAAAAGTTGCGAAACCGCGCAACACCGCAGGGCGCTGGTCGTTGCTTTACACCGATGCAGCGGCTGATCGCCACCAAGCCGTCGAGGCCACATGCTGGATGCTGCTGCGTCGCTATGGTCTCGTCTTCCGCGAAGTGCTGGCGCGCGAATCGAACCTGCCGAAATGGCGTGAATTGCTTATCTCGTTCCGCCGCCTCGAAGATCGTGGCGAGGTACGTGGCGGACGTTTCGTGAACAGCTTCCTCGGCGAGCAGTTCGCGTTGCCCGAAGCGGTCGAGTCGCTGCGCGCTATGCGCAACCTTCAGCCCACCGGCAAAACAGTTACGATCTCGGCTGCCGATCCTCTGAATCTGGTGGGGATCATTGTGCCCGGCGAACGCGTGCCCGCCATCTCTGGACGTTTCGTCACCTTCTGCGATGGCATTCCTGTCGATGCGGCTGCCTCGACGATGTTGCGTGAGGCGGCGGCGCAGTGAGCACGCCGCCGCTCGTTGAAGGTGTGGACTACTACATCGAAAACGGCCTGACGGTCTTCACCGCGCACTTCCTGCGCAATCGCGGCTACTGCTGCCAGTCAGGCTGTCGCCATTGCCCTTACGGATACAACAAGCAAAATCAAGAAAACGAACCACGGATCGACACTGATTAACACGGATCCTCTGTTCTTCATTTTCTCTGACCCGGTTAATTCGTCGGAATCCGCGGCGCGCCTTTCGCTCTACCCCATGGTGTGAATCTTTACCGGCTCGATCTTGTACAGCACGCGTTGCTCGCCGGGCTGAGCGAAGGGATACTTGTCTTTTCCCAGATACTTCTTCGCCATCTTGTCAATGTGGGGCGCGGCGCCTTCCTGGGTGATCTCCTGCACCTTGCCGCGAATCTCCAGATAACGATAAGGATTATCTGGATCCATTAACGTAACGGCCACGCGCGGGTCGCGACGCATGTTCTTGTCTTTCTGGCGGCCTAGCGCCGAATTTACCAGGATCTTTCCGTTCTCGATGTCTACCCATACGGGTTGCGTCTGGGGACTGCCGTCGGGCATAAGCGTAGTCAAGACGCCGAACGCCGGCTTGTTGAACAGGTCCATATAGTTCTCAGGAATGGAAGCGGCCATAATCTCTCTCCTTGCTTTGAGCTTCGAATCGGGTATAAGGCCAACGGGCAATTGGATTCCCGAGACATTCTACGGGTTCACAATCCGCGTTCCAAACACGCAGAAGAAGAAGAGTCCAGGAACCCTAGTTCCCGGGCTGCTGTTGAACATTGCTTAGTTACGAGCCGACCGGCTGTCCCTGCGTAGCCTTCTTACTATGGTGCTCCTCCGCTACCAGCCCAATGCATTCTTCGAGCACGTCCATCGCAATGTCGGCCTGTTCCTTGGTGACAATCAGCGGCGGTGCAATGCGGATCGTGTTAGGACCGCAGCCCAACAGAAGGACTCCGCGCTCGAAAGCCAAGTCAACGATGCGATCGCGCTCGGATCCGCCCTGCGTCCGCGCTTTCTTGTCGGTGACGATCTCAATGCCAATCATCAGGCCGCGACCACGAACGTCGCCAACCAGGTCAACGCGCTCAGGCCAACTTGCTAACCTCTTCATCAGATGGCTGCCGACGACCTCAGCGTTCTTGATACCTTCGCGTTCGAGCACATCCATCGTGGCCAGTGCCGCGGCGATGCAGACGGGATTGCCGCCAAAGGTAGATGCGTGCGAGCCGGGCACCCAATCCATGATTTCCGCCTTCGACATCGTGATGCCCAACGGCATGCCGCTGGCGATTCCTTTGGCCATGCAGATGATGTCGGGCTCTACGCCGGTATGCTGGATCGCCCACCATTTCCCGGTGCGGCCAGCGCCCGACTGGACCTCATCAACCACCAGCAAAATGCCATGACGATCGCAGATGCGGCGCAGCTCCTGCATGAACACAGTTCGGAGCAACTACGTATCCGCCTTCGCCCTGAATTGGCTCGACGAAGATTGCAGCTACTTCTTCCGGCGCGAGCACGGTCTTGAACAGCTTGTCTTCGATATAGCGCGCGCAGCCCAGCGCGAACGCTTCGGCATCCTGAGCGCCGCCCGAACAACTGCGGTACACGTCGGGATAGCGCACGTGGGTCACGCCGGGAACCAGCGGCGAGAAGCGGCGCTTCTGCTGCGGCTTCGACGCGGTGAGCGATAGCGCGCCCATGGTGCGTCCGTGGAATGCGCCCAGGAATGCGATCACCTGCTGACGTTTGGTGTGATAGCGCGCGAGCTTCAGCGCGCACTCGATCGCCTCGGCGCCAGAGTTGCCATAGTAAAACTTGTGCGGCCCCTTCATCGGCGCGACTTTCGACAGCCGTTCCGCGAGCGTGACCAACGATTCGTAGTAGAAATCGGTGCCCGAGATGTGAATCAGCTCGGCGGCCTGCTTTTGGATGGCAGCGACCACCTCAGGATGACAATGCCCCGTAGAGGTGACCGCGATCCCAGCCGCGAAGTCCAGGAACTCGTTGCCGTCAACGTCTTCGACAATGCAGCCACGGCCTCGTTTCGCTACCAGCGGATATGAACGAGTGTAGGAAGGCGAGATGTAGCGTTCGTCGGCTTCCAGCACGCGCCGGGCATTCGGCCCAGGGAGCGCGGTGACGATCTTCGGTCCGGCAGCATGAGTAACAGTGTTTGTGGCCATGGTCTTCTCCTGTGGATGGCTGGTGCACCAAGGGGTGCGGGATTGCTGGCCTGCGACGGCTTCGTGATCTACGCGGGTCGGGCGGAGAACAGCGATTACCGTTCGCACGAAGGATTGCAGGAGGAGAACTAATCGCCGGAGAAGAGGTTGGGACGCGCCACGCAGGGCGCCAGCTTCGAGTCAGCGCGCGCTGAGATAGAGAGGGAACGGGACCAGCCCGTCCGCCGGCCAAAGCAGCGCGCGCCGAGACAAGCGCGGCCGAGCGAGCGATGACTGGCGATTTGGCGGAACATGATCCACTCCTCTCCATATTATATTCAGCTTCTCGGCCTGGCGTAACCCCCAACATTGACAATACCTACGTTCATTCAATTCGGCTTACAATGTGGCAGCTTGGCTGTAACGGGTTTCGAAACCCACGCGCCACGCGATTATCTATGGGCCACGAAGAAGTTCCAATTGCGTTCTTCAGCTACTGTCGCGAGGACTCCGAGTTTGCGCTGAAGCTCGCCGCAGACTTGAAAGACGCGGGCGCGCAGGTGTGGATCGACCAGCTCGACATCGAGCCGGGCACGCCTTGGGACCGTGCGGTCGAGGATGCGCTCACCAACTCTCCACGCATGCTGGTGGTACTGTCGCCCGTTTCGGTCAACTCTGACAATGTCAGAGATGAGGTCTCGTTCGCTCTTAGCCGTCAAAAACGCGTCATTCCCGTGCTCTATCGCGACTGTGACGTGCCTTTTCGCCTGGCGCGTCTCCAACACATCGATTTCCGGCCCGATTACGCAAAAGCATTAGGCATCCTGCTACGCGCATTGGGCGTGGGACAAGCGGCGCACGAGCAAGTTTCATCTGGCGCTATCGCATCGGCGACCGAGGCTCCAGGTTCGACAGCGCAGCCGGAACAACAAACGACCGAGGCCGAAGAACGGGCCGGCCACGAACACTCGCGCCGCGAACAGCGCGCGGCGGAACAGGCGCAGCTGGCAGAAGAAGCGCGGCTCGCTGCCGAAAGAGTGCGACTGGCGCAAGTAGAGAAAGAGCGCCGCGAGGCCGAAATCAAAGCTCGCCAGGAGCAGTTACGCCGCGAAGAACAGGAGTCCGTCGAGCGTAAGAGCCTGAACCTTGACGCCGAGCCGCAAGCGAAGCGGGAGCCGACTTTCAGAGAAATCCTCCCCGGCAAAGCCAGCCCGAGTAGGCCGCCCGAGCAGGCGAATCCTGCGGTGGAACTCCGACGGCCCGCAGCAGAGGCGCACGCTGCTCCATTGCCCACAGCGTCGCCGTTGGAAAGAGTTCCCTCGCCCCAAACACGACCAGCAGCGGGCCGCAATCTTGCTTCACCCAAATACCTGGTGGGCGGCGCGGTGCTGGTTGCGGTGCTCGGCCTCGTCATCTTTATGCTCGCTCATCGGAACGGGCCGCAGAAGCCTCCTGACAACGCGGCAGCCGAGAGCAAGTCAGCCGAAGCCGCACCCGTTCATCCTGCTCCGGTCCAGAACCCGCCCCCGGGATCAACTTCGCGTCCGCCGTCGTCTGACGCTGCGGTGAGCGTGTCCAAGCAGGACCAAGCCAAAGGCAGCGGAACGCCCGCCCCGAACAACAACGGCTTGGCGACAGCCAACCTCGCCCGGCCGCAGTCGGATCTCTCCAACCCGAATGTGTCTGCCGGACAGCTCAGTGCCGCGAAAGCAGCGACCTCGACCCCAGCCAATGTCTCTGCAGCTCCCAATCGCGTTCGCATTTCGCAAGGCGTCTCGCACGGAATGCTGATGTACGAGGTAGCCCCGGCTTATCCACCGCTGGCGCGCTCGGCCCGAATACAGGGCCAGGTCGTTTTGGACGTCATCATCGGCAAGGACGGCGGCGTCCAGAGCATCAAGGCCGAAAGTGGCCACCCCATGCTGGTTCCCGCGGCCATTGATGCGGTCAAGAAATGGCGCTACAAGCCCTACAAGCTCGACGGCAAACCGGTCGAGGTAGATACCCAGGTAATGGTGAACTTTACGCTCACCAATTGAAGAGGTTCGACGCTTCTCAAAATCCGCCTCGCCTTCAGCCTTTCCTCAGCCGTCAGCCACCAGCGGTCAGCTTCCAGCTTCCAGCCGTCAGCCACCAGCCCAGCAAGAAGTGCCGAACAGCGCAGTCCTAACTCGTTGGCTGGCAGCTGGCGGCTGGTAGCGATCAATCGTGACGCACATCACAAGAAATTTTGTGTGCGCGATATTTTGTTTTCAACACTTTAGATAGCATTTGTATCGCAAATATTTGAAAACAGGCGACTTGCAGGCAAATATTAGATTTCAAAGAACTTAGCGGGATTTACCGCAGGGGTAAAACTTCGCTGTCCTCGAACACAGTTTATGAGTTGCTGAAGTGAGCTGCACGAGAAAACTGCGGCGCAGAGGTTACGAAGGTGGTAGGAATTCCCGAAATGGGAACGGAACAGACGGACCGGCGGGCTGGGCAAGCGCTCTGGGTAGGAAACACACTTGAGGGTGCCCCGACCAACCATCGGTTGGTTGGGCGGGGATTTTGAGTTTCGTCGTGTCTGATCGGGAAGTATCCTAAACCTTGAACCGAGTCGCAGTGCAGAGGAAACCCCATGCAACCAAACGAAGGTTGCATGGGGCACCCTCGTGAGCGTTGCCCGGGCCGCCCGCCAACTTCCTTGAGGTACAATTACCGGTACAAGTATTTCTTTGCTCAGGTTAGCCGGCGCTGGCCCCAAGTGTGGATCGTCCAGCCCGACCGCCCGCCAGAGGTGTAGCGATCCACCAGCTTTCTATCGGTGAGATCCGAGCTCAAATGATCTTTATTTTCTTGGACCCAAAATTGCTGGTGTGTCATTGCGTCGGATTCTCGATCGGGCATTAGGCTTGAATTAGATAACATGAGCAACAAGATTGCAAAACGCGGGCCGATTGGCAGTGGGCCAGTAAAGTACGAAGTCCATCCAGACCAGCCCGGCACTTTAAGTCTCCATATAGACTATGAGGCTGCACCCGTTCCTCAAAACTTCTATGTTTCGGACTACTTTCGTGTCACACCGCAGGATATGGTGGTGTTGGCGGAGTTCGGAAAGCTGAAGAGTCCCGACTCCACCGCTCTTCGGAGCAAGTTGGAGATTTACATCCCTACCCAGATGTTCATGAATCAGTTCTGGTTCAACTCTCGTGAGTTCTACAAAATCCTCAAACAGTCTGTGACTGATTCTGGGTATACGGCCTTGATGCCCCCTGCCGAGGTGACGGATACTGACAAAGTTCAAACGATACACTCAAATAACATTCTGTCCGTGCTCTCAGGGGGCGAGTGTATGATGGATTTTTTCTACATCTCCCCTAGGGAATTGTGGTCGAAGCCATTAAAGCAAAGTGGCATTAACATGGAGGCTCTCGTCCGGGTCATATGTACACCCACGCTGGCTCTCGGGTTCTTCGATGCTTGTGCCCCGATCGCCGATAAGATTCAGAGTCGTTCTTCAATCGGAATTGGAGTTGCTGATGCTTTGGAATCTAAGTAGCCTCGCAGATCTACAGCAGACGGTTACCGAGCGTGTTCGTTCCGGGAGTGGTGAGACACGTCGCGAAAAACGAGCGGCACAGTTTCGTGTCAGCGTGGTCGCTGCTATTGTAGCCACCACGATTTCACTTGGTCCCATCATCGGCAGCGGTGGCTTGTCAGTGATCCCTTCGCCAGCAGTCGCGGTTAGTGGCACAATTGCGCAACAGCCCGATCGTCCACTGGCGCATTTGTTTGACTCGAAAGTTGGCGACGATTGGAGCCACGAGATCGAAATGGAACTCTTGGAAAAGATCGCGCAGAAGTGGGGACCGGCAAGCGTCTCAAGCAATGCAGATTTCACAGATGCCATTTACGGCAACCAGCAAGACAGCTTGAGTGATCGCATGCCAAGATTGTCAAGGGAACAAATCAGATCTGCCGTGAAGCGGCGCCGGTCAGCGTAAAGCGAGATGGACAGTTGCCCCCCGTGGGTGAGCGCAGAAAACGATTCGCAATTGCCTGAAGTAGTGGCGGGACTCGAAAGGATTCACCAATTCCTCAGACAAAGAGCACCCGGGTATGTTTTGGGGCATGGAGATCTAAAGACTTGGCATTCCACGATCTTCAAGAACGTGGTTCCGCTTTTCTACTACGCTGGTAATTATCGCTGTTCCGACCCGGCACTTCCCTGCCTAAACGTTAATGTTAGAGTCGGCGCAAACTCTGGTGCACCCTTCGCCGAGGTGCCCGCGCTCATGAGCGAGTTTTCCCATTCGATGGTGAGCGAAATATCCCGAACAGACAGTTTTCTTCGCGGCGGAGCGTCTCGCGCTAATCAAATCCTCGCCATTGTGGAACTAGCCGCGTTTTGTATGGGCCGATTCGTTCAGATACATCCCTTTTTGAATGGGAATGGGCGGATATGCCGTATGATCGGAAACTATACAATGGAGCGTTACGGATTTCCGTCGCTCCACTGGCCTCCAATAGTTCGGCCCGCAGGAGAATATGAAAGTGCGAGCGAAGCTTCCATGCGGGGGGATTTCACACCGATGAAGAGATATCTCTTGGTAGCTCTTTCGGCACAGTCATCCTGACGGTTTTGCCCGCAGAGAGAGTGCCATTGAGTTCCTTCAGGTGAAGTTTAGAGAATTGTGCTGCCAAGCGCAGGCGCTGAGGGGTCTAGTAGCCCTGCACCATTCCGGTAAACCCAATTAGCAGTGGTAGGCGGTGAGGCGACCCCATTGCTCGTCTGGGCATGACCGGCAGATGAGATTTCCCACCAAAGTGTGACTTTCTGCTTGACAGGCAACAGCTTGGGCGTAAACTTCTTCTCAAGTGGTAGAAAGTGGGAGACGGTGGTAAATCCGATTAGCTAACCAGCCGATCGGTGGCCCAGTGACCCTCCCGGTGGAAGCTTCATGAAGGTGCTGAGCAAATTCGACCTGCAAATCCCTCGCCCGCCACGGCGGACTCGGGAGAACCAATAGCGATGCGCTTAGCGGCACGAGTGAACTCGTGCCCTGACGCGGAGCGTGCCAGTCGGAGATGTTCAGCAAATTCAATCCACATGGGGTGCAACACAAGGCCGACCTCCTCTCCCGGAAACGACGTAAGCGCCGATGTTTCGCGGCACGCACTTAACCCGGCTCGACGACAAAGGGCGCCTCAAGGTGCCGGCGGAATTCAAGCGCCTGCTCGACGAGCGTTATGGAACGCAATTCTACATAACGAGCTGGGACGGCAAAAGTGCCAAAGTTTATCCCATGGAAGAGTGGGAGGCGATCGAGCGCAAGCTGGTGGCGCTGCCCACGTTCAATCCGGCGAAAGAGAAGTTGCTGAAGCGCACCAGTTATTACGGCCAGACGGTGGAGTTCGATGGACAAGGTCGTCTCCTGCTGCCACAGATCATTCGCGAGTCGGCTGACTTGCGGGGCGAAGTGGCGGTGGGCGGACGGTTGACTCATCTGGAAGTTGCAAACGCGGAAGCACTCCGCAAGGAAGTGCAGGAGCCGTTTACTACCGAAGATGAAGAGACCCTGGGCGGGTTGGGCATATAGCGCGGCGGGTTCCATTCGCGATCTCGAGCGAGGAGTGAATGGACAACGAGTTTCGAGAAACCGACAGCCCTCAAGAGGGCAGACATGGCGAAAGGGAATTTGGCCATGTCCCGGTTCTTTTACAACAGGCGATCGAATTTCTAGCCGTACGGCGCGGCGGAACCTATATCGACGCGACTTTGGGCTTAGGCGGGCACAGTTGGGAAATCGCAAAGCTCCTGGGCGCACAGGGTCATTTGATTGGCTTCGATAAGGATCCGGCAGCGCTGGAGCGGACGCGCGAGCGGTTGATGCCACCTCCCACAGAGTGGGAGCGAGACTGGCCGCAGATCGAGTTGGTGCATGCATCGTTTGCAGAAGTTGCGCAACATGTTGCGGCTGAGTCGGCGGATGGGCTGCTGGCTGACCTGGGTGTCAGCTCGATGCAACTGCAAAATCCGGAGCGCGGATTTAGTTTTCAGGCCGAAGGGCCCCTGGATATGCGGATGAACACGCAGTCGGGGCTGACGGCCGAACAAGTGGTAAACCGCTTCGACGAGCGCGAGCTGGCCGACGCGATTTACGAATTCGGTGAGGAAAGGAGGTCGCGGAGAATCGCCAGAGCCATTTGTCGGGCGCGGCCGATTACCACTACTGCGCAGCTTGCGCAGGTCGTATCGGCTGCGGCCCGGCCAATGAATCAAGCAGAGCGGCGAATTCATCCGGCGACCAAGACCTTTCAGGCTCTCCGAATTCTGGTGAACCGTGAACTTGAGGACCTGCAGGCGCTGCTTCGTGCGGATGCCGCGCCGCGGGTCCTACGGGCCGGCGGGAGGCTGGTGATTATCAGCTTCCACTCGCTGGAAGACCGGATTGTGAAAGACGCGTTACGGGACGGCGCGCGCGAGGGCAGGTACAAGGTGCTGACGAAAAAGCCCGTAACTGCTGAAGAACAAGAGATCGATCGCAATCCGCGGTCACGCAGCGCGAAGTTGCGAGCGGCGGAGAAGTTGTAGGTTCGAAGTTTTGCACATTTTTCACAGGGATATTCACACGCTGTGGGATGCAGCGTAGGAGTTGCTGAAATGGCAGCAGGAGTTCTGTACCCTACTCTCACAATGTCGGAGCCCGACGCCAGACTGCAGAACCTGCAGCCGGTTGGGATGTTTATTGGCACTCCGGAAATCTATTTTGCCAAGCGCATCGACAACTCGCGCGTGCTGAAGATCGTCGATCCCCAGCGACGGCGAGAGTTGGCGACGTTCGCCTTTGCGCTGAGCATCCTGCTGATGTTCACCATGATTTATGTCTGGCAGCACTTCAGCGCTATCGAGTATGGCTACAAGATTGAGCAGCTCAAGTCGGAGCGCGAAGCCGTCATGGAGACGAACCGCGCGCTGAAGCTGGAAGAGTCTTCCCTGCGTGATCTGTCGCGCATCGACCCGCTCGCCCGGCAGATGGGATTGCAACCTCCCACAGCGGGGCAGCTCGAAATTATGGATTCGAGCGTCAATGATTCTGGTGCGCCGGTTATGGCGAAGGCGACCGGGATCATGGTGGTGTCAGCCATGCAGTAGTCGTTGCGGAAGATCTTGACTTGCTAACGGCTGTCCCACGGGGTGGGACAGCCTTTCTCGCGTAAATGGAGTGACGTTGCCCAGCCGTCCCAAGCCCGAAACCAAGGTCCCAATCCGGCGATTGATCCTGCTCGCCGGCGTCCTTGTGCTTTGGATCGGCGCCGTCTGCTTCCGCCTGGTGCAGATGCAGGTACTACAGTACGGCGAGTGGGAGCAGCGGGCACTGCGCCAGCAGAGCCGCACCATCACGGTCGAGCCGCGGCGGGGAGCCATCTACGACCGTAACGGTTTAGAGCTGGCGATGTCGATCGATGTGGATTCGATCTTCGCCGTTCCCAGCGAGATTCCTGAGCCCGAGACGACCGCGAGCATTCTCGGCAACGTTCTGCATCTCGACCCGGAGGAGATCCTGGCGCGGATGAAAGCGTCGCGGAACTTTGCGTGGGTCTTACGACGCGTAGATGCCGACACCAGCGAGCGAGTTCGCACTCTCAACCTGAAGGGGATTTATTTTCGCAAGGAGCCGAAACGCTTCTATCCCAAGCGCGAGCTGGCATCGCAGACGCTGGGCTATGTAGGCCTCGATGATGAAGGGCTCGGCGGAATCGAGCAGGAGTTCAACGACGATCTGATGGGCATACCCGGCCGTGAGTTGATCTCGATCGATGCCCGCCGCAAGTGGTTTGGCCGGGTTGAGCGCCAGCCGGAGCCAGGGCAGAACGTGGTGCTCACTATCGACAGCACCATTCAGTACATTGCCGAGAAGGAGCTGGCGCAGGGAATCGAGGATACGAAAGCGATCGCGGGCACCGTGGTCGTGCAGAATCCGCGTACCGGCGAAATCCTGGCGCTGGCGAACTACCCGACGTTCAATCCCAACGTATTTAACGAAGTGCCGAAAGAGGCGCTCAAAGACCGCGCGGTTAGCGATGTCTACGAGCCGGGATCGGTGTTCAAGACCGTTACCTATTCGTCGGCCCTGCAGGAGCACCTGATCAAGCCCGACGATCCTATCGATTGCCAGAACGGTTCGATCAACGTGTTCGGCATGAAGATTAACGATCACGAGCGGCTCGGCACCATCACCATCGCCGAGGCTTACGCGCATTCCAGCGATGTGGCCGCGATCAAGGTTGGGATGAAACTGGGCGAAGATCGCTTCTATCACTACATCAAGGACTACGGCTTCGGCGCGACCACCGGGGTTGAACTGCCCGGCGAGACGCGAGGGCTCTTTAAGCCGGTGAACCGCTGGTCGAAGGTGTCGATCGGAGCCATCTCGATGGGGCAGGAGATCGGTGTCACGCCATTGCAAATCATCTCGATGGTTTCGACAATTGCCAACGATGGTGTTTACACGCCACCGCGCATCGTGGCCGGAGAGCTGGCTCCAAATGCCGGCCCGAAAGAGGTGGTATTTCATCCGGCGCAGCAGCACCGGGTGATATCCGCCGAGACTGCCGTTACCATGAAGAAGATGATGGAAGGAGTGGTGGAATTCGGCACCGCTCGCCGTGCTGCGCTCGATGGCTATAGCGTCGCGGGCAAGACGGGCACGGCGCAGAAGGTCGATCCAAAGACAGGGACATATTCGAAGACGAAGTACATCGCGTCGTTTGTCGGCTTTTCTCCGGTAAACGAGCCCGCGCTCACCATCGCGGTGATCCTGGATTCAGCTCAAGGACTTCACCAGGGCGGGCAGGTGTGCGCTCCGGTGTGGCGCCGCATCATGCAGCAGGCGCTGGAATATATGCACGTCCCGCACGATCTCGAGATCAAGGACGTGAAGCGGCAAACGCTGCTGGCATCGAAGCAAGCGGATATTGACGAGAGCTCCGACCACTTGGGCGCGCCGCTGGTGATGGGGGACGATGCCAACGGGCCGACCACAGTCGCACAGGAAGCATCCGCTCCAACTTCGGCGAACGGCGCGAAGATGGTTGACACCTCAGTCCGCCAGACGGTCGAGACTTCCGAATTACCCGCCGCTCGCCCCGAAACACCAGTGTCTGACAATGTGGCATCCTCCGGCGATCCACCTTCAGGCAAAGTCACCGTCATTGTGGATGTGAATAGCGGCCCGGTCGTGCCGTCATTTGTTGGCAAGACCATGCGCGGCGCAGTTGAGACGGCCCAGCAAACCGGGCTGGAACTCAGCGTGATCGGTAGCGGCATCGCGCGCCAGCAGTTCCCGCCTCCGGGCAGCCACCTGCCTGCGGGACAGAGAGTGACGGTGCGGTTTACGCGCTAGCTTTTACAGAAGCAGAAATAAGTATGGGCAGCCCTTCGCGCGTTGCCCGTTTTTAGTTTCGTAAATTGTTGACAATTCAGCAGTCGTACCCTTCTCCGCTAAGATAGTGGCATAACCAACTATTCATTTTGCCGTTGGATTCAAGCATCAAGGAGAGTCCTGTGATGAAGGGACTGTGTACTTTGGCCTGTCTAACCGTCCTTGCCTCGTTATCGCTTCTCAGCCATGCAGCTGATACCAACAATGCGGATGCGCAATTCAAGTCCATCTACGAGAAGGAGTGGGCGTGGCGCCAGGCGCAACGCGGGGAAGAGGAGGACGACGGAGCGGGCGCTTACCGAAAGGTCCAGGCACAACTTCCCAAGGTCGATGCGGCCACACAAGAAACCAAGCTCCGATACTGGACGGATGTATTGCAGCAACTCGACGGTATCAGCGCGTCCTCGCTTTCGGCGGCAGAGCAGGTCAACTATGCCGTGTACCGCGCGCAGATCCAGGGATTGGTGAATAGCCAGAGGTTCCGCGAATACGAGATGCCGTTCAACTCCGATTCGGCCTTCTGGTCGGGCATCACGTACACGCCCCGCCAGCCATTCCATACGCTACAGGACTACAATAACTATATTTCGCAACTGAATGACATTCCGCGCCTCTTCGCCGAAGAGACCGTCAACATGGGCGTGGGACTGAAGCGCGGCTTCACGCCCCCGCAGGTGACGCTGGTGGGGCGCGATTCGTCGATCGCATCAATCGCCAACGCCAAGACTCCCGAAGACACCGTCTTCTACGATCCATTCAGGAAGATGCCGGCCAACATTCCCGCACCCCAGCAGGAGAAGTTGCGCGCGGAAGGCGCCAAGGTGATTCGAGATAAGGTCATGCCGGCCTACGCCGAACTGCTGAAGTTTGTGCGCGATGAATATATTCCCAACGCGCGGAAGAGCCTCGCGGCCGAAGACCTGCCCGACGGCAAGGCGTATTACCAGTCGCAGATCCTTGAGTACACCACGACAAATCTGACACCGGCACAGATTCACCGGATCGGCCTCGACGAAATGGCCAAGATCCACGCCGAGATGCTCGCCACCATCAAGGAGACGGGATTCAAGGGAGACTTCCCGGCATTCCTGCAGTTCCTCCGCACCGATCCGCAGTTCTACGCCACGACGCCGCAGGAGTTGCTCATGCAGGCGGCATGGATCTCGAAGGAGTTCGATGGCAAAGCGTCGCAGTACTTTGGATACCTGCCGCGTGAGCGCTTCGCCATCAAGCCAGTGCCGGCAGACGAGGCTCCCTTCTACACCAGCGCTCGTGGAGGCCCGGGCATATACCTGGTGAATACCTACGACCTGCCAGCGCGTCCTCTGTACAGCCTTCCCGCGCTTACGTTGCACGAGTCCGCGCCGGGACACGCCTTCCAAATTCCGATCGCGATGGAGCACAAGAACCTGCCGCGCTTCCGCCGCAACTACATTTCGGCTTACGGCGAGGGTTGGGCACTCTACTGCGAGCGGCTGGGCACCGAGATGGGGATGTATCACACGCCGTATGAAAAATTCGGGATGCTGAGTTACCAGGCGTGGCGAGCGGCGCGTTTGGTGGTCGACACCGGCATCCACTCGCAGGGCTGGAGGCGCGAGCAGGCGCAACAATATATGCGCGACAACACCGCGCTCTCCGATCACGAGATCGAAACCGAAGTCGACCGCTATATTTCATGGCCCGGCCAGGCGCTCTCGTACTACCTGGGCGAGATGTCGATTCAAAAGAGCCGCCGCAAGGCAGAAGAGGCATTGGGCGAGAAGTTCAACATCCGCGCCTTTCACGATGCGGTTCTGGAACTCGGGTCGGTGCCGCTGCCAGTGCTGGAGGAGCACATCGACCGCTTTATCCAGTCGGGAGGTAAAGGGCCTTATCCGGACATGGAGTAACGGTGCCGCCGCTGTCGCGACTCCCGTTGTCTTATTGGGCGTTGACCGCGGGCTGACGCCCACGGCTAAGACAAATGTCGCCCTGCGGGCTAAGATTGCGCAATAGGCCGTCGGACTCTTCGAGAACGTTTTCGCTCACAGCGTTCCCCGCTATCGGCCAATCCTTCGGCTTCTCGTTCCATTTCGGTAAATGCCCACAGCTGGATGATGAGTCTCTCGTGCGCACGCGAGCTTATAATTCGCTCAGAATGAACTTCCTAAAGCTGCTGGACGGCGCGGAGGTCATCGCGCAGCAGGGCGATCCTCCCATCGCCGGACTGGACTACGACAGCCGTCGGGTCAAGCCGGGATGGTGTTTCGTCGCTATGAAAGGCGAAACGACGGATGGCAACCTTTATATAGACAAGGCGCTGGCGGCCGGAGCTATCGCCGTCGTTAGTGATTCGTTGCCGCCGCGGCCTGGTATCTCGTGGGCGCAGGTACCACATGGCCGCAGGGCGTTAGCGCGATTGAGTGCGAATTTCTATCATCGTCCGGCGGAGAAGCTGAAGATCACCGGCATCACCGGCACAAATGGCAAGACCACAACATCGTTTATTCTTCACCGCATGCTGCAAACGGCGAAGCGCAAGGCAGTCTTGGTGGGAACGGTGGAGTACCGCATCGGAAATGAGATATTGCCCTCTCCACACACCACGCCGGAGTCGCTGGAGCTTAACCAACTGTTCGCGCGGGCGCTCACCGCCGAATGCACGGAAGCGGTGATGGAAGTTTCATCGCACGCGCTGGAGCAGAGACGGGTGTACGGGATTCCGTTTGATGTTGCCCTGTTCACCAATCTCACGCGGGATCATCTCGACTATCACGAGACCATGGAGAACTACTTCGCGGCCAAGACCATCTTGTTCAGGGGCTCGGGAGTCGAGCCGCCGCGCGCCGCAGTGGTGAACATCGAAGATCCGTACGGCCGCGAGCTGCTGAAGCATTGCAAGAAGCACGAAGAGCTGATTACATACGGCGTTGAACAAGGCGACTTCCATGCCCGCGATGTCAAGATCGAGCACAACGGAGTGCAATTTACGCTGGTGACGCCAGGAGGCGAGCTTCCTATCTATACTCCGCTGCTGGGGCGGGTGAACTTGTACAACCTGATTGCTGCCTCGGCGGCGGCCTACGCCCGCGATGTAGATTTCAAGTCGATCGCCGAAGCCGCTGATCAGATTGCGCAAATCGCCGGGCGTTTCGAGCGAGTTGATGCCGGCCAGCCTTTCACAGTTATCGTCGATTATGCGCACACGCCCGACGCGCTTATCAACCTGACTGCGCTGGCGCGCGACTTCATCCAGCAGCGTGGTGGTCCGGGGCGCGTCATTACGGTGTTCGGCTGCGGCGGCGACCGCGATCGCAGCAAGCGTCCTATGATGGGCGAGGCGGCTGGCAATGGTAGTGACTTTGTGGTGCTGACCAGCGACAATCCGCGCAGCGAGAATCCGGTCGACATCATGAACGACGCGCTGCCCGGACTTCAGCGTAGCGGCACGAAGTACACGCTCGAACCAAGTCGCAAGAAAGCGATTGAATTGGCGATCAATGAGGCAGGTGCCGGCGACATCGTTCTGATCGCAGGCAAGGGACACGAAAAGATTCAAGAGACGCGCGAGGGCACTCTGCCCTTTGACGACGTCCAAGTCGCTCGCGCCGCGCTAGAGCATGCAGGATACGGGGCGATCACCACATCCCATCCTGCCAACGTATGAAGCTCCCGCTGTGGCGAGCGGCGGAGTTCATGCCCGCAACCGGAAGCTTCAACGGTGAAGCAATCGCGGCTGGGTACTCCATCGATTCCCGCACAATTCAGCCGGGCGAGTTGTTCTTCGCCGTCAAAGGCGAGCGGCTCGACGGCCACGACTTTGTTGAAGCTGCGCTTCAGGCCGGAGCGGTGGGCGCTGTCGTACAGACGAAGCAGGCTGCGCGCTTCGCCGACAAGTCGCGGTTGCTTATCGTCGACGACACGCTGACCGCTCTTCAGAGGCTGGGGGCGGCAGTGCGTCGCATGTGGGCGAAGCCGCTGATTGGCGTGACCGGATCTGCCGGGAAGACGACAACCAAGGAAATCATCGCGCACGTGCTCTCGACGCGGCATCGCGTGCTGAAGTCGCAGGGCAATCTCAACAACCAGTTTGGAATGCCGCTGCAACTGCTCAAACTCGACCATCAGCACGAGATGGCAGTCATCGAGATAGGCATGTCACACACCGGCGAGATCCGCGATCTGGCGGCGCTGGCCGAGCCGAACTGCGGTGTGGTGACCATGGTCGCTCCGGTACACCTGGAGTTCTTCGACTCGATTGCCGGTATCGCGCGCGCGAAGTATGAGCTGATTGAGTCGTTGCCGGCCGGCGGTATCGCGGTGCTGAATGCTGACGATTCCTACGTTTCGCAATTCGGGCGCGACTTTCACGGGACCGTGGTTACATTCGGGCTTCATAAACATGCAGCGGTGATGGCAAAGAACATTGAGGCACACGGCTCGGCTGGGTCTATCTTCGACGTGGTGGTCGAAGAACATACGGTGAGGGGCTCACTGCCGCTGCTGGGCGAACACAACATCTACAACGCGCTCGCGGGGGTTGCGGTTGGGTTGGAGTATGGAGTGCCGCTGGAAGTCGCGGTGCAATCGCTGGCCTCGCTGGTCCCGGGGGACAAACGCGGCGAGGTGCTGCATATCGGCGGGTCCACGGTCATCAACGATTGCTACAATTCGAATCCGAAAGCTCTGGAAAGCATGATTCGTTCACTAGCGCAGATCCAGGCGCAGCGGCATATCGTTGTTGCCGGCGAGATGCTGGAGCTGGGGCCAGCGGGAGAGACTTTGCATCGCGACAGCGGGCGGCATATGGGCCACTACGGCATCACGAAATTGCTGGGCGTGCGTGGACTGGCGCAGGCCATGGTCGAAGGTGCGCGCGAAGCCGGTGTGGATGCCGAGTTTGTCGAGACTCCCGAGGAGGCCGGCGAGTGGCTGAAGCGCGAGGTCGAGTCGGGCGACGCCGTGCTCTTGAAGGCGTCGCGAGGCGTGCGCCTGGAGCGGGCGTTGGATGCGTGGATGAAGGGCTGAGCGGGCGAGTGCGCCCAGGGTTCTGCGATTTCGCACGGTGGTCTCGGATGGAGCACGCCTCAGTCGTGCATCAAGCATCGGTCTTTTATGTCTTAGTCATTTCGGGCGACTCTAGCCGACCGGGAATCTGCGCCTTGAGGAATGCCTCATAGCAGATCCCTGCCTGAGTCCGCACCGGAATGACAAAAAGAAAATGCGCTCTCGGCACGCTGAAGGCGTGCCTCTGGATACAAATCTCGCGAGTCGGAGCTTTACGGCGCGCCTGAAGCTGCTCCACCCGAAATCATCAAATCTGTTACACGGGGATTGATTTGCTCTATTGGCTGCTATATCAGCAGGGCTTTCTGGTCTTTCATATCGGCCCGTTCCGTATCTTTCGCTATTTAACCTTTCGCACCACCTTCGCCAGTCTGACCGCGATGTTTATGGGACTGGTCGTCGGCCCGGCGGTGGTGCGCCGGCTACGTGAATTTCAGATCGGCCAGTACATTCGCGAGGAAGGCCCAAAGGCGCATCAGAAAAAAGCCGGAACTCCCACCATGGGAGGCGTGCTAATCGTTGTCGCCATGCTGGTCCCAACATTATTGTGGGCGGACCTGAGCAATCGCTTTGTGTGGATCGCCGTCGTCGCCACCCTTGCCTTCGGAGCCATCGGATTTGCCGACGACTATCTGAAGGTTGTCCATCGCCGGAATCTTGGCCTCAGCGGACGAGCCAAGCTGGCGTATCAGTTCGCCGCGGCGTTCGCGGTGGCGATCACCCTGATCGCTTTGCAGCACTATGGGCTGTATTCCACCCGATTGATCGTTCCGTTTTTCAAGCGATTCCGACCGGACCTGGTCATCAGCAGTTGGTTGCACACGCCGTGGTGGCCGCTGGCATTCCTACCTTTCTTTATCTTTGTCGCGCTCATCATTGTCGGTTCCAGCAACGCGGTGAACCTGACGGACGGCCTTGACGGCCTGGCGGTCGGCTGCACGGTGATTGCAGCCGGCGCGCTGACCATCCTTACTTATGTCAGCGGGCACGCCGTTTTTGCCGACTACCTTGAGCTGGCGAAGATGCCGCAGGTGTCGGAACTCACCATATTCTGCGGCTCCATGGTCGGCTCGGCCATTGGTTTTCTGTGGTACAACGCTCATCCGGCTGAGGTCTTCATGGGCGATGTCGGCTCACTCGCCCTGGGAGGCGCCATCGGCACAGTTGCGGTGCTGATCAAGCAGGAATTGCTGTTGCCGTTCATTGGCGGAGTGTTCGTGATCGAGGCGCTGTCGGTCATCCTGCAAGTGGGCTCGTACAAGCTGCGAAAGAAGCGCATCTTCAAGATGGCGCCGATCCATCATCACTTCGAGCTGCTGGGCTGGAGCGAGTCAAAAGTCATCGTTCGCTTCTGGATTGCCTCGCTGGTGTTTGCACTCTTTGCTCTCACGACGCTGAAATTGCGCTAGCCGCTCGCGAAAGTGGCACAATGAGAACTTCGGACTTTGCGATGGACGTCAACGGCAAACGCGTTCTGGTGGTCGGACTGGGGAAGTCCGGCGTGGCCTCCGCCTTGTTCCTGCACAAGCGGGGCGCACGCGTTTCCGTCTCGGATGCGAAGTCGCCTGAGCAACTTCGGAACGAGATTCCCGCGCTGCTGGATGCCGGTATCACGGTTGAGACCGGAGAGCACGGTGAGCGCACCTTCCGCGAGCAGGACCTGATCGTCATCAGCCCGGGTGTGCCGTTCGATATGCCGCAACTTGCGCGGGCGCGTGAGCGTGGTGTTCCCATCATTGGCGAAGTCGAACTGGCTTCGCGCTTCCTCAAGGGCAACATCGTTGCGGTCACTGGATCGAATGGCAAAACCACGACCACGACACTGGTTGGCGATGTCATCGCAGCATCGGGTCGCGACACACTGGTGGGTGGCAACATCGGGACGCCAGCCATCAGCTTCGTTGACACGGCCACCGACCAGAGCTGGATCGTGCTGGAGATCAGCAGTTTCCAGTTGGAGAGCATCGAAGAATTTCGGCCCAAAATCGCGGCTGTTTTGAACGTCACGCCCGACCATCTCGACCGCCATTACAGCTTTGAAAATTATGCGGCTGCAAAGGCACGCGTATTTGAGAATCAAAGGCAAGACGACTTCGCGGTGCTGAACTCCGATGACCCGACCTGCGTCGCGATGGCGAAGAACGCGAAATCTCACGTGTACTGGTTCAGTCGCATGCGCGAGGTGGAGCGTGGGGCATTGGTGCGCGACAAAGAGATCGTCTGGCGCGATGGCAACCGCGAGCAAAGCATTCTGCCGGTGAACGATATTTCGCTGAAGGGCACGCACAATTTGGAGAACGTGCTCGCGGCAGTGTGTATCGGAATGCTGGTGAAGGCTGAGCCGGCGGCGATCCGCCGCGCCGTCGCAGAGTTCCGTGCGGTTGAGCACCGCTTGGAGTACGTCGGCACGGTGCGCGGGGTCGAGTACTACAACGACTCGAAAGCGACCAACGTCGACGCGACCATCAAAGCAATCCAGTCATTTCCTGGCCGACTGCACCTAATTCTTGGCGGCAAAGATAAGGGAAGCGATTACACGGTACTGAATGAGCTTCTCTCGCAACGCGCCAGGCGGGTGTACACGATTGGCGCTGCTGCGGCAAAGATCGAGTCGCAACTTCGTGGGGTCGAGGTGCTGCATAGCGAGACTCTGGATGCTGCGGTGAAGCGCGCCAGTGAAGCCGCCGAAACCGGCGATGTCGTTCTGCTCGCGCCGGCGTGTGCCAGCTTCGATCAATTTGACAGCTACGAACATCGGGGCCGCGTCTTCAAAGACCTCGTACGGGGGCTGGCTGCTCGCGAAGGCGAACGGCAGGGCGCGACGACTCCCACCGGAGGCGTCCGCTAGTGGCCAAGCGCGTCAGCGTCGACAAATGGCTGTTCGGCGTGACTCTGCTGTTGGTTTTCGTCGGCTTGGTGATGGTTTTCAGCGCCTCGGCGGTGATGGCCAAGGAGCGCTTCGGCTCACCCTACAGCTTCCTGATCAAACAGTTGATTGGGGCAGTCGCCGGGGTGATCGCGATGGTTGTAGTCATGAACATCGACTATAAGCAACTGCGCCGCCCGACCGTGGTGTTCAGCTTCCTGGGAACCACGTGCCTGCTGCTGATTGCGGTGTTCTTCTTTCGCGACTCGCACAACACGCATCGCTGGATTAAGTTCGGCATTCTCTCCTTCCAGCCATCAGAACTGGCGAAACCGGCGATCATCCTTTATCTTGCCTATTTCCTCGAGACCCGCTGGCAGCAGATTACCGACTGGAAGCACGTCATTCTTCCGGCTGCGGCACCGAGTGTGTTGTTGGCGGCGCTCATCGTGAAGGAACCGGATCTGGGTACCGCCCTCGCGTGCCTGGCAATCACTGCGGCTGTGCTTTACGTCGCGGGCATGAGGACGCGGTACTTCGCTTATGCATTGGCAGCTTCCGCGGTGCCGCTTTATTTCCTGATCGCGCGCGTTCCCTGGCGCTGGCACCGGATCATGGCATTCATAGATCCGTATAAAGACCCGCAGGGCACCGGATTTCACATCATCCAGTCGATGATTGCCGTCGGTACGGGCGGGCTCACCGGCGCCGGTTTGATGGAAGGCAAGCAGAAGCTCTTTTACCTCCCCGAACCGCATAACGATTTCATCTTTGCCAACATCGCCGAGGAACTCGGACTGTGGGGATCGCTGCTGATCGTGGTTCTGTTCAGTATCTTCCTGTTTCGCGGGTTGCGCGTCGCGCTACGCACCCAGGACCCCTTTGCACGTTTCCTTGCAACCGGCATCACCGCGATGGTTGTAATCCAGGCGCTCATCAACATGAGCGTTGTGCTGGGCATGATGCCGACCAAAGGCATCCCTCTGCCATTTATCTCCTATGGTGTGTCATCCTTATTCATCACCCTGGCCAGCGTGGGAGTTCTTCTGAACATCACACAACAAACCGACTAAGACTATGCACGTCATTATTGCGGGAGGCGGCACCGGCGGCCACGTCATCCCGGCGCTGGCGATTGCCCAGGAGTTGAAATCCCGATATCGAGCCGAGGTGAAGTTCATCGGCACCGCGCGCGGGATTGAAACCCGGCTGGTTCCAGCGGCAGGTTTCGAATTACGACTGGTGCAGGTTGGGCAGCTCAACCGGGTCGATCTGCGAACCCGAGTCCAAACTGTATTTGACCTTCCGCGCGCGATATTTCAGGCGGCGAAGCTGATACGCGAGTTTCGTCCGGATGTGATGGTCGGCGTTGGCGGGTATGCGTCAGGCCCGGGGATGCTGGCCGGCGCCATGATGAATGTGCCGCTGGTCGCTTTCGAGCCAAACTACGTTCCAGGGTTCGCGAATCGCATGCTGGGGCCGCTCGTCCGTAGCGCTGTCGTCCAGTTTGAGGCGACGTGCCGCTACTTCCGCAGTTGCCAAGTGACCGGAGTGCCGGTGCGGAGTGAATTTTTCCGCGTGCCTCCGCGACCGGCGAATGCCCGCCCGACGCTGCTGGTGTTTGGCGGAAGCCAGGGAGCGCACGCCATCAATGTTGCAGTGCTCGGCGCGCTCGAGAAGCTCTCGGTGATCCTGCCCGACATCTGCATCATCCACCAGACCGGCGAGAAGGATTACGTAGACGCGCAGGCTGCCTATCTGAAGACCATGATCACCGCAGAAGTCTCGCCCTTTATCGACGACATGCCAGGAGCTTTTGCCCGCGCCGACCTGCTGGTGTGTCGATCAGGGGCCAGCACGGTTGCAGAGATAACCGCTGCCGGACGGCCCGCCATTTTCATTCCACTGCCCACGGCGGCTGATGACCATCAGCGCCAGAACGCCGCGGCTCTAGCCGAGGTGAACGCCGCGCGATTACTTCCCCAGTCGGAGCTCGCCAGCGATCGGCTGGCCGAGGACATAGCAGCTCTGCTAAGTGATCGTGCAGGCCTGGCGCAAATGTCGCAGGCGGCACGGAAGCTGGCTCATCCTGATGCCGCCGGAGAGATCGCGCGCATTGTGGCGCGAGCTGCTGGCGCGTCCAGCCAACACGCGGTAGCCTAGAGGGGCTGCGAAGGTTCGCGTCAGGGCACGACCTCGGTCGTGCCGATAAAGCTCATTATTCAATGATCTTGAGCCGACTTTAGTCGGCGGCATATGGCGGAGTCGCATTTTTTTCAACAGCATGTTCAGCTGATAGTTATGTGACCGACATGAGTGTCAAAAGAAAAGACAGACCTTATCGAGACGCGCTTCGCGAAGCACTGGCAGATCGCGAAGAAGCGGCTAATTACCTCAGCGTCGCGCTCGCGGACTCATCGGACGCGTTTAGCAAAGCCTGCCTGAACGTCGTTGACGCGCTTCAGGTCGGGAAGCGCGACAACAATTTAGAATTGGCATCGTCGACTGAACGGCTTCACAGGCTGCTGGAAGCTTCCGAAGAAAGCCGCTCGCGGACTAAAGTCCGCTCGCGAATTCACGAATAAAGCGTTTTCGGCACGACCAAGGTCGTGCCCTGACGCGAATCATCACAAACAAAAATCTTTTCAGCAGCTTCTAAAGGCGTGCTTCACGGTTCCAGAGTTGTTTAACCAGACGACGCATGTTCGCCAACATTCAGCGCATCCATTTCGTAGGTATCGGCGGCATCGGCATGAGCGGCATTGCCGAGGTGCTGCTGAACCTTGGCTACAAGGTTTCCGGCTCTGACCTCAAGCTCTCGCCGGTGACGGAACGGCTCGCCGGCATGGGTGCGAAAGTGTTTGAGGGGCATGCGCCCGAGAACATCGCAGGCTCTGAGGTTGTGGTAATCAGTTCAGCCGTGCGCAGTGAGAATCCAGAGGTCCAGGCCGCGCGTACGCAGCATATCCCTGTCATTCCGCGCGCCGAGATGCTGGCCGAGTTGATGCGCCTGAAGTATGGAATCGCTGTCGCCGGTATGCACGGGAAGACCACGACCACTTCCATGATCGCGGCAGCACTGGCGGCAGGCGACCTTGATCCAACGGTCGTTGTCGGCGGGCGCGTGGACGCCCTTGGCTCGAACGCGCGTGTTGGCAAGTCGAGATATCTGGTCGCCGAGGCCGACGAGAGCGATCGTTCGTTTCTCAAGCTCTCTCCCATCGTCGAGGTGGTAACCAATATCGATCGCGAGCACATGGACTGCTACCGCGATCTGCGCGATGTCGAGCAGACCTTCCTCACGTTCATGGATCTCGTGCCGTTTTATGGAATTGTTATCGCCTGCGCTGACGACGAGAATCTGCGAAGTCTGCTTCCGCAGGTGCGCCGCCGGGTGCTCACCTACGGTACACACCAAACTTCAGACTTCCGCGTCACCAATCAAAGCCTTGCTCCCGGCGATGGTGAACGCCTCTCGCTGAGCAGTTTTCATATCCACTATCGCGGCGCCGACCTGGGAGAGTTTCGCCTGCGTGTGCCCGGCATGCACAACGTGCTCAATGCGGCGGCCTCCGTCGCAGTAGGAATGGGGTTGGATGTTCCTGTCGAGCGCATTCGCGAAGCACTGGAGCAGTTCAACGGAGTGGATCGCCGCTTTCAGGTGAAGGGCCGTGTGAACGGCGTCTGTGTCATCGACGACTACGGTCACCATCCAACTGAAATCAAAGCGACGCTTGCGGCAGCGCGCCAGTGCGGATTTAAGCGGATACACGTAATCTTTCAGCCGCACCGCTACACGCGCACGCAACTACTGATGGACGAATTTGCAACGGCGTTTCAGGACGCCGATTCGCTGGTGCTTTTGGACATTTATCCTGCCAGCGAGGCTCCGATTCGCGGCATCACCAGCCACGCGTTGGCGGAGCGCATCGCGCCGAACGGCCCCAATTGCGTTGTGCTCGCGGCCGCTTTCGACGAAGCCGCTCGGATCGTGTACGAGTCGGCACGGGCGGGCGAGATGATTCTCACGCTCGGAGCGGGCAACGTGTCGCAACTAGGTAGGATCGTGCTTGAAACTTTGGAGAGATGCAGCGCGAAGACCCTGCTTAGATGATCTGATCACGCTGCATAGAGCGGAACCTGTGAGGCTTCGATATTGCGCCGGATATAAGGATTGCGCACAGCAGAGGCTTCCACTAGATCGACACTGCGCCGAAATAGGCGCTCCAACTCGCTGACAAGCCCGAAATACGCATGAGAATGTTCTTGCGGCTGCATGGGAAAGAACTCAACCAGAAAATCGAGATCACTGGTTTCCGGCTCGAAATCGGCTCGAGCGGCTGAACCAAATAAGGCCAAGCGGAGTACACGATAGCGGCCACAAATTTCCGCCACCTCTTGCTTGCGCTCCTGTATCAAGTCGACCATGCACACAAATCATAATCCAAGCGACCTCCCTGTGCCGACGTGTCGGAGGGCAGAATTTGTGCTTCCGCGTGCTCTCCAGCCCTAATGTTTACTTGCAAGGTTCGCAAAGCTCCCTAATGGAGCGCTGATGTCTATCTGCTCTCCGAATCAGCTTCGAAACCAGCTATAGTGTGGCCAAAGGCTGACTTCGTCGGCGTTTAGCGCGGTTTCATGGCCCGAAAAAACGCATCCACCATCTCCGAGGACGAACTCGAATCAGCGCCGGAAGCTCCGTCTTCAGGCGGCCGTTTCGAGGATGGACCATTGGATGGGCGTCTTTTCGATCTTGACGATGAGGCCGAGTCGCCCTTTCTTCGCGGGCAGAAACGTGTGCCGGTCAAACGCACTGCGCTGCCGCGCAAAGCGCTGGACCGGGTCAAGATACTGCTCTTTGTACTCTTGATCGGCGGAGCAGTCGCACTGGTGGCGATTACGTTTTATCGCTATGCGACGCAGTCGTGGAGGTTTCAGGTCGATTCCAGCGACAACATCCAGGTGCTCGGCGCTCACAACGTGAGCCGCGCGCAGGTGCTTGATGTCTTCAGCTCCGACCTCGATCGCAACATCTTTTTTGTTCCGCTCGCCGAACGCAAGAAGCAGTTGCAGGACATACCCTGGATCGAATCGGCAACGGTCATGCGTCTGTTGCCCAACCGGCTGAACGTGGCTGTGACCGAGCGCGTGCCGGTGGCGTTCGTGGAAATCAATTCGCACATCGCACTGATCGATGCGCATGGTGTGGTGATGGAGATGCCGTCGGGACAGCAGGCCGCGGGCGGAGCGTACTCATTTCCAGTCATCGTTGGCACGACGGATACGGAGCCACTTTCAACCCGTGCCGCCCGCATGGCGATTTACGAGAAGCTGATGCACGAGCTTGACTCCGGCGGAACGCAGTATTCGCGTGATCTTAGTGATGTGGACCTGAGCGATCCGGACGATGTGAAGGCCACGGTGGCCGATCCGCAGGGCGCCGTGCTGGTTCACTTGGGGTCGTCGAATTTTCTGGATCGCTTCCAGACTTATGTCTCACACGTGCAGGAGTGGCGCACACAGTTTCAGCCGTTGAAGTCGGTGGACTTGCGTTATCAGCACCAAGTCATTGTGAATCCGGATGAGGTAAGGGAATCGGCGCCGACGGTAACGGGAGACTCCGAAGTTACTGGCGCGCCAGCCGTGGTCAAGAAAAGCAAGCCGGCCTCGCACAGTAAAGCTAAGAGTCGTAACTGAGAGATGGCGAATCAAAGCGAAAACCTGTTGACGGTCATTGATGTCGGAAGCGCGAAGACCTGCGTCATCGTTGCCGAGGTGAACGACTACGCGCTGCGCTATCGCGGGCACGGCATCTCCGATTCACGCGGATTACGCAAGGGGATCATCGCCGACCTTGACAAGGCTGTTGGCTCGATCAAGAAAGCCGTCGAAGAAGCGGAGAACGTTGCGCAGGCGCCGGTGGAACATGCGGTGGTCGGAATCGCGGGCTCGCATATCCGCGGCATCAACAGCCACGGCGGTATCTCGCTGGGCTCGCGTTCGCGCGAAATCAGCCGCGAAGACGTTCGCCAGGCGGTGGAGAAGGCTCGCAGCATTCCGCTTCCTGAGGATCGCGAACCGCTGCACGTCTTGCCACAAGAATTTATCCTCGACGGCCAGCCCGGAGTACATGATCCCGCGGGACTGATGGGCAAAAAGGTTGAAGTTCGCGTTCACGTGGTGACTGCCGGCACCATGGCCACACAGAACGTGGTCACCGCGGTTAACCGAGCGGGCATTCACGTTGACGATACGGTGTTCGAGGCGCTGGCCTGTGCCGACTCGGTGCTGCAGACCGATGAGCGCGAACTGGGTGTTTGCCTGGTCGATATCGGCGCCGGATCTACCGACCTGATTGTGTACTTCGAGGGAGTTGTGATTCACACCGGCGTGATCCCAGTGGGTGGCGACCACTTCACCAACGACGTCGGGGTGGGATTTCGGACGCCGCTGCCTGATGCCGAGAACATCAAGACGATGTTTGGCTGCGCGATTGTCACGCGAATCCCCGAGGGCAATGAGATCGAGGTCCCATCCGTCGGCGATCGACCTTCGCGCCTGCTGCAGCAGCGCATGTTGGGAGAAATCCTTGAGCCGCGCTCGCGTGAGTTGATCGAGTTGCTGCGCGATCACCTTCGTCAGGCCGGAGTGTATGAGTTGCTCGGCGCAGGCGTGGTGTTTACCGGCGGCGGCTCGAGGCTTCCGGCGCTGCTGGAGACGGCAGAAGACATTCTTCGTCGCCCGGTGCGCCTGGGTTATCCAGTGCCGATTGCCAAGCTGCCGTCATCGCTGCTTGAGCCGGAGTTTTCGACCGCCATTGGCATGGTTCTGTACGGACACCGTGCGCGCCAGGCGCGCATGAACATCGATCGCAGCATTGGAGCCAGACTGAGGGCGATCTTCGCGAGGTAGGGAGAGCAGGGCTTGCAAGCGGTTCGTTGATATATCTTTTTTGGTATAATAAATGAGTGCCGGATGGGTGGTAGAAACCCTCGACGAGACAGTTGATATTGAAGTCGAGTCTCTGCCGGAAGACATGCGTGCACGACTCACGCGCATTGCTCAGCTCATTGAAGAACACGGCCTGGAATTTGTCGGATTGCCGCACGTGCGGCATATCGATGGCCGAATATGGGAGATGCGCCTGAAGGGCCGCGCTGGTATCGCTCGTGCTTTGTATGTTACGACCGGCCAACGTCGTGTCGTGATTGTCCGGGTGTTTACGAAGAAGATGCAAAAGACGCCGCGACACGAGATTGAGCTGGCAATGACGCGCGCGAAGTTGATTTGATGATGGAGTGATAGCCATGACCCGCGTTTCGGAGATGCATAACCGGTGGGTGAAGGATCCGAAGTACCGTACGAAGTACGAGGCGCTGCGAGACGAATTCGCTTTGGCTAATGCGGTGATTGAATCCCGAAAGCGCGCCGGACTTACCCAGCAGCAATTAGCTCAGAAGATGGGTACGACCCAGCCCGTTGTTGCTCGCTTGGAAGCCGGTAATCGCTGGCCATCGCTTCGCACTTTGGAACGACTGGCGAATGCTACCGGCTCAAGATTAGTGATTAGCTTTGAGCCGCAAGAGGAAGTCAAAAAGCAGGTGATTGCCAGCAGGAGATTTGAAGTTACCTTCAGACCTGCTCAGACTCGGAGAAAGACGGGTTAAACCTTCGCCCAACATGATTTCGGAAACCTAACCCGCCGTTTTGGACGGTTACATACCGGGAGTACATCATGATCGAAGACTTCAACGAGAAAGAAAACGACCTTCGCATCCAGTTCAATGAAGAGATGCTGAACAGCGCTCGCATCAAGGTGATCGGCGTGGGCGGCGGAGGCGGCAATGCCGTCAACCGCATGATTGAATCACGCCTCGAAGGGGTTGAGTTCGTGGTCGCCAACACGGACCTTCAGGCGTTGAAGCTGTCGAATGCTCCGGTGAAGATTCAGCTCGGCGTGAAGCTGACGAACGGACTGGGGGCAGGCGCCAATCCTGACGTCGGACGCAAGGCGGCGTTGGAAGACGCCGACAAGATCATCGAAGCTCTCGAAGGCGCTGACATGGTATTCGTCACCACAGGCCTTGGGGGCGGCACCGGGACCGGCGCTGCGCCGATCATTGCGTCACTGGCCAGCGAGATGGGGGCGCTCACCGTCGCGGTGGTTACCAAGCCGTTTGCCTTCGAAGGCAAGCGCCGTCAGACCCAGTCGGAGCGCGGATTGCAGGAGTTGATCGACTCCGTCGATACCACCATCGTTATCCCCAACGAGAAGCTGCTCGCCGTCGCGAAAGATGCCGGCTTCTTCGAGTCGTTCCGCGTTGCCGATGACATTTTGCGCCAGGCAGTGCAGGGCATTTCCGACATCATCACGATTCCCGGAATCATCAACCGCGACTTTGCCGACGTGAAGACCATAATGGCGGGCATGGGTTATGCAGTGATGGGCACCGCCACGGCTCGCGGCGAAGATCGTGCAACCAAAGCGGCACAGGCGGCGATTGCCTCTCCGCTGCTCGAAGCCGGCGCCATCGACGGCGCGCGCGGCATCCTCATTAACATCACGGGATCCAGCACTCTGCGGCTGGCTGAGGTCAACGAGGCGTCGACCATCATTCAGAGCGCTGCTCACGAGGATGCGAACATCATCTTCGGCGCGGTGCTCGACGAGAGGATGAAGGACGAAGTGAAGATCACGGTCATCGCGACCGGCTTCAAGGAGTCGATGCGTGAGCGCGAGCATCGCGAGGCCTTCGCCACCCCGATGCTGCACAACCGCAACAACGGCAACTCGGCGCACGCGGCGACCTATGAAGTAGCGCCGGTGACGGTTCCAGAGCGGGTTGTTGTCACCGCGCCGGTGTTTGCGCAGCCAGCACAAGAACCGCGGGTGCCGAGTGCAGCGCCCTGTGTGCCAGAAAGTGCCAACGACTACGAGCTGGGATCCGAGATCGTTCGTCATGCGGCACCCATGGAGAACTATCCGAAATCGGTTGAGCCAGGGCCGCCGTCGCGCGAGGAATTGCCTGCGATCGAGACCGTCAGCAGCAGTGTGAACATCAAGTACGATTCTGACGACCTGGAGATTCCGGCATTCCTGCGGAAGAGGGGCGAGGCGTAGGATTTTTGTTTGCGTCCTGAGCGGATCAAAGAGGAGGAGCGCGTTTACACTATTAAGTGTCATCCCGAGCGGAGGTCGCCGCGGCGACCGAAGCCGAGGGACCTGCAGTTTGCCCTCGCAACGAACCTACTATCCGGAGCGCACGTCATTTACGATTCAGTTCGCCTATGGGATCCACTCGGCCGGCCATTATCGCGAAGGCAATTTGTCTGCTGCTAGCAGCGGCACCAGCATTCGGCTTTGCACAATCGTCTGCACAGCCGAAGGACTCAGCGAAGATTTCCAACCCCACTGCGACTGCTCCTGAGGATCAGGCCTTTGCCGGCTATCAGCGCGTGGCCGCGGGCATCACTCCGCCGAAGGCGACGAAGTCTCCCGATCCGCAATATCCCGACCTTCCTGCTGACACCGAACCGCGCGGCGTGGTCGTGATGCTGATCGGAGTCGATACGCGCGGGCATGTCGGGCCGGTACACGTGGTGCGCAGCTCTGCACCGGTGTTCGAAAAAAGCGCGGTTAGTACGGTGAAGACCTGGCGCTTCAAGCCAGCGAGGAAAGAGGGCAAGCCGGTGCCGGTACAGATCACGGTCGAGATGTCGTTCGCCAAGTGAGCATGGCTGGACCAACTGCAATCGGTGCGCTGGTTCCGAACTGTGCGGGTGAGCTCGGAGACTGCTGCAACTCCGACATTGTGGGAGCACTCCAGCTCCAAGCGAATAGCAGCTTGCCATAGCGCGTGACGGCGATCACCTCGGCATCGCGCTGCTCGAGATTGCGAGTTGGTGGTCCTGCCGGCACCGTGCCTTCATAAACGGAGAACAGCCGGCCCCCGGACTCGACCAGCCGATTCGACTTGATGTTGCCAAAGCGGCCTAACATCTGGAGGTATCGGCCCAGCGATTCCGAGCCGAACGAATCGCTGATCGACGCCGGAGCCGGCAGTCCGAGGCACGCCTGGTCAAGCACGCGCAACTGTAGCCTCGCCGCGCTGTTCGTCGCAGAATTGGCATCGAGCACGTCTCGCGCGCAGGAATTCCAAAGATCGAGCAGCCGCTCGGCCAGCGTGTCGCCGGCTCCTTCATCGTCCGGCGCGGGAGGTCGAGGGTCTGGGAGCCATCCGCCGGGCAGCGCGTACGAGAAATCCAACTGCGGCATTCGAAATCTCCCGTCAACCACTTCTCCTGGCGGAATGGTTCGCTCTGCCGGATGATTACCAATTGCCTCATCGACGACAGCGGTTGGAATCGTCGGCCCGTCGGTGGCTGTTCCGCGAGGAATGTATGGCTTCCCATCGGGAGTGAAGAATCTGCCAGTATCGTCAGTGCAGAAGATTTTCACCTCCTCGATTGCCTGGCGCGCCTTGTCGAGGAAAGCCTTGTCATTGGTCTGCACGGTGAAGCGGACGTCGTAATCCCTGATGCGCGCTGAATACTGCGTAGCGTGGACCTCTCCTCCACGTTTGTCTTTGCGCTTGAACTTGATAGGAGCAGGAGCGTAATCGAGCGACTTCGGAGCACCGGGCTTGCTGCGCGCGATCTGATCCTCGCGCTGTTGTGCCTGGTCAGGCGTGATCCTCTGGTCGTACTCTGCGCTGTTTCCGCCGGCGGTGACCTCCAGCGTTCCGTAGCGCCGGTCGTCCTGAAATCCCATGGCAAGAAGTGCGTGCTCTCCCGGCGAACTGAGGGGAAGCATCAGCCGATGTCCATGGATTGACATCGGCAGATGAAACGAAAATCCAAAGTAGAGGTTGGTGTACGTATCGTCGGTGAGCAGGCCAGATTCGGGCAGCACGGCTTCTGCGCTTGATTGTGCGTTGCTGCTCTGAGTTGAGAGGGAGCATTGCGCATGAAGCTGCATGCTACTCAGGAGGAGCACAGTCCACACCAACAGACCGAGCCGTGCTGCATTAACGCATTTGGACCGGACGAATTTCAAACCGAAAGAAGAGCCTGGAAGTTCACGCAAACGTTCGGTGCAGTGGACATCGACGTGTGGTCATCATTGCAGCAAATCGCGGCGTGGGCAAATCGACGCAAACTTTTTTGCATAAAGCTGCGGCAATCCGAGTACCTGCTTGCCTGACATCATCGCTCTGTGGCAACATTGCCGGACTTATGTGTCCAGCCAGCCGTCACGCGTTGCGAAAGATTGTCGCTCTGCCGCTTCTTTTGTTACTCGCCGTTCCAGCCTTTGCCGCAACCGCCGCCCGGGACTGGCACACCGGGATGTTGATGGAGACCGAACAAGAGAAAGTTCCTTCCGGAAGCATTTCACACAGCAATGCCGACGTGACCGCGAAAGATAAAGGCGACAAGACACAGTACTCGGGTAACCGGACCACCACCACTACCCAGGATTACGATACCTTCCAGATTTACACGGTTGAGGGGAACGGCAAAGTTTATACCGCGAAAGAGCAGTTGCTCTTCCCGTGGTCGAAGCCGGCCAATGTCACTGTGGGCGAGAAGGTGAAATACGTCGTCGACAAGAACAGGATGTACCTGCTGGACGATGACGGCAAGGAACACAAAGCCAAGATCACCAAAGTGAAGATGAAAAGCGCTGATTGACCGGGTGTATCGGTGCCAAGCTCAGCTCAATGCAAGGCATAGAACGAACGATTTGAACTGGCCTGTCGCGGCGTCTCTCTGATGAAGCCTTTACAGAATCAGGCGCGAAGAACGCCACCCAGCTTCTCAAGTGTCTGCACGATCTGCGGCGGACGATTGCGCGACTTCGTCATCGCGCAATGTGCGCTCCTTCGACTGAAATTCGGCGTGCAACAATACCGAGTACTTGCCGGTACTCACCTTCTCGCCCCGGTAGATCTCGCGAGGCGTGAACTGTTGCATCTCAGCGATGCCCAGCGCCTGAACGGCTGCGCGAATGCGCTCGAAGGTCACTGCGTCGCTGAATACGAATGAGAAGTCGCGCTCGACCGCGGGGAACTTCGAGATGCGCTTGTATTTGGGCTCGCGCAACTCATGTTTGTAGAGACGATCGAGCAGCACCTCAGCGATGTATGTGTCCTGGCGCAACTTGCGAAAGGCAGCGATGTCGGGATGTAGCTGCCCGAAGCGCACCACGGTTTCGCCATCGAGCACCGCACGCGCCGAACGTCCCGGATGCAAATAGTGGGTGGTCATGGCGTCGAAGTACAGGGTTTGGTACTGGAAGGCCGCGAGCAAGTCTTCGATGTCGCCCTTCATGTGAAAGAACGTGTATGGCTCGGCAGGGCGATGAACGCTGGCTGGGAGCAGATTTCCGGTCGCACTGAAGGCCAGCGTGCGGTGCTCTTCGTGACGCTCGCCATTCTTCGCGAAGACTTCTCCGGCTTCGAACAGGCGCACATCATTGTTGCCGCGGTTCAGGTTGTAGCCGACCATGTTCAGCAGCCCGGGAAGGAGTGAGTTGCGCATGTATCCCGCTTCCTCGCTCAGCGGATTGGCCAATGGCAGCGGCTCGGCGGTGCTGAAGGCGCGCGCGTCCTGCTCAGAGATGAAGGTGATTGAGATGGCCTCGTCATAACCCAGCGCGAGCATGGTGTCGCGCAGCTTGGCGTCCTTCTGGTCGTCAGGCAGCGCGACCACCGCTCCAGCAAAGGACGGCAGCGTATTAGGAAACTTGTTGTAGCCGTAGATGCGCGCCAGCTCTTCCAGCAGATCAATCTCGCGTTCAACGTCGAGGCGCCACGTCGGAATGGTTACGCTGAAATCGCCGTTCGTCCGAGCAATGGCAAAACCGAGCTTGCCGAGGATGCCTTCGATCTCCTCCTCGCTCAAGTCGATGCCGAGAATGCGCTTCGCCTCGGAGCGATGCAGGGCGATCGGCGGCCGTTCGAGCGAGCGCGCGACGGTGTCAATGCGCTCGCCTATGAGTTCACCTCCGGCAGATTCGAGAATCAGCTCGGCAACGCGGTCGCAAGCCAGCGGCGTGATGCCCCAATCGGCCCCGCGCTCGAAGCGATGCGAGGCGTCGGTATGCATCATGTGACGTTTGGCAGTACGGCGAATACTCGCCGGATCGAACCACGCTGATTCGATGAGCATGTTCTTCGTCTGCTCGGTGATCATCGAGTCGAAGCCGCCCATCACGCCAGCGAGCGCGACCGGCTTTTACGCGTCGGCGATGACCAGATCGTCGGTCGAGAGCTTGCGGTCAACGCCGTCGAGCGTCTTCAGCGTCTCGCCCTCGCGCGCGCGGCGCACAATGATGGTGCCGCCTTCCAGCAGGTCGAGATCGAAGGCGTGCGTCGGATGGCCGAGTTCGTTGATGGCGTAGTTGGTCGCGTCGGCGGCATTGTTGATTGCCCGCGAGCCCAGCAGTTCCAAGCGTCGCTGAATGTGCTCAGGCGACGAGTCGATCTTTACATTGCGAATGACGCGTGCGGTGTATCGCGCGCAGCCCTCAGCGTCTTCGATGACGATAGGGAAGAGTCCCTCACCCACCTTGCTGGTGAGCAAAACCTCTTCCCCAGGTGTCATCCCGAGCGAAGTCGAGGGATCTGCAGTTACTCCCGGCAGGTTCGGTTGGACGGCTTTGAGGTCAACGCCGTAGATCGCGGACGCCTCGCGCGCGACGCCGTAATGATTCATCGCGTCCACGCGATTGGTGGTCAAGTCCATCTCGTAGATGGTCTCGCCGTTCTCTTCAGCAACCGATTCGACCGCGATTCCAGCCGAGGTTAGATCTTCTGCAAGTTGGCGGTCGTCAGCAGTGACCTTGACGAACTCGCGGAGCCATTTGGGTAGGATTCTCATGAAACGTTCCGGGGCTGAAGCCCCTGTTATTTATCAATGCAGCTACGGCACGGCTGAAGCCGTGCCCCTTCAAAACCATCACGCGAACTGCTCCAGGAAGCGCACGTCGCCCTCGTAGAACAACTGAATCTCTTCGACCTCGTACTTCAAAATCGCAATGCGCTCCACACCCATGCCGAAAGCGAAGCCCGAGATTTTCGACGAGTCGTATCCGTTGTGCTTCACAAACTCGAAGACGTTGGGATCGACCATGCCGCAGCCCAGCAGTTCGATCCAGCCGCTGAACTTGCACTTCCGGCAGCCCTTGCCGCCGCAGAAGATGCAGCTTACCTGCATGTCGGCGCTCGGTTCGGTGAAGGGGAAGAACGACGGGTAGAAGCGCGTCTTCACCGAGGAGCCGAACAGCGCCTTCATCGCGTGGTCGAGAGTGCCCTTCAGGTCGCAGAACGTGATGTTGGTGTCGACCGCGAGGCCCTCGACCTGGTGGAAAACCGGCGAGTGCGTGGCGTCGAGCGGATCGTTGCGGTGCACCTTGCCGGGGATGACGATGCGCAGCGGTGGCGCCAGCTTCTCCATGCTGCGAATCTGCACCGGCGAGGTGTGCGTACGCAGCAGCAGGCGGTCGCGCGCGGGCTTGCGTTCCTGGCCGGCGATGAAGAGCGTGTCCTGCGTGTCGCGCGCCGGGTGGTTCGGCGGAAAGTTGAGCGACTCGAAGTTGTAATAGTCGGTTTCGACCTCAGGCCCTTCGCCCACCGAGTAGCCCATCGCCTTGAACACAGAGACGATCTCGTCCTGAATGCGCAGCACGGGATGTTTGACGCCGATGGGGCGGCGAATGCCGGGAAGCGTGATGTCGAGGCGCTCACGTCCGAGCTTCGCGCCGGCAGAAGAGGCATGGATCTTTTCGTGTGCGGCATCAATGGCAGCCTCAGCGCGGGCCTTGAGTTCGTTCACGCGTTGGCCAACGTCGCGCTTGGCCTCTTTCGGCGCTGCCTTCAACCAGGTGTCGTTGACTTGCGTCAGCAAGCCGTTCTTGCGAGCCATCCAGCGATCGCGGAATTCTTTCCAATCGGATTCGGAATGCAAGCCGGAAGATTCCGTATCGAGCGCTGCGAAGAGGTCAGCCACCGCAGTATCCAGCGCCGCGGGGGAGAAGTCGTCGAGTTTGGGAACGGTGTACATGAATTGTCCTGCTCCGTGTTTGTGCGTGCCTAAGATGTTTCCAATACTCGTTCACCTAGGGTTTCGCGAGTTTCAGGAATTCGCACATATCCTTAACAGCGTTGCCAGTTCCATGCGTATCAGTGAAGAAAACTGCGTCGCCGCCCTTACCGAATAAGGTTAGCCATGACCGATCGTTACGGCTTTCAGATTCCTTATTGATCTGTGCCTCCAGTTATAGTCAGCCTTCGAGGCGTCGAGGGTCAGAATGAGGTTGTGGCAGTGCTCGTTTATCCCCTTGAGAATCGCACCATTAGGTATGTTGGAATTGACGAGTACAATTCGCGTGGAATTTTCCTCAGCGAGGACGTTGGCCAGAGTCAGAGCCACCATACCAATAACGGCTAGCGATCTCATCGGCAGTCCACCCCCAATATTCAATGCGTCCCGAGCGGACCTCTTTCCGCGAGGTACCTGCTTAATGCCGCCCCTCAAGGGGTTTGGAATTTCAAAACAACGCTCACCCAGCGCTCCCGCGCTGGGCTGGAATTATTGGCGGTGACTTGAACTGACAACCGATCACCGACAACTGACAACCGCCTTAACAACAACGGGCGACCTTAACGGCCGCCCATCGGGTGAGATACAGATTGTCCTGAGATGGACGGCGTTACTACGCGGTAGCGACGGCGTTCCTGGCTTGGTCGCAGAGCGCGGTAAATCCCGCGGGATCTTTTACGGCCAGGTCAGCCAGAATCTTGCGATCGAGTTCGATGCCGGCCTTCTTCAGGCCGTTGATGAACTGGCTGTAGCTGGTGCCGTTGAGCTTGGCGGCGGCTCCGATGCGCACGATCCAAATGGAGCGGAACTGGCGCTTCTTCTGCTTGCGGCCACTGTAGGCGAACTTCAGTCCGCGCTCGACCGACTCTTTTGCCGACCTGTAAAGTTTAGATTTTGTTAAATAATAGCCACTTGCACGCTCTAATATCTTTTTGCGGCGGGCGCGGCGTTTGGTACCACGTTTTACGCGAGGCATTGCTGCTCCTTTTCAAGTTCGTTCAGCGGCTGGAGGCAAGAAGCTTCGTGAGCCGGCCCACGCCTGTCTTTCCGGGGTCCCTGGCGAGCGCCGGGTTTGCGCTTGCTGGGGCCGTTTTCGGGGGGCCTGATTACCTCTTCACACACTGTTAACCGTCATCTTCCCGTGTTCCGTTTGAAATGTGGGATGACGCCGGGCGCCGCACCATGCGGCTCAGAAGTCTAGTAGGGGATCATGCGCGCTACTTTATGCAGATCCGCCTTATCGACCATCGTATCGGTGTCGAGCTGGCGTTTGCGCTTCGTACCCTTCGAAGTCAGGATGTGGCGCTTAAACGCGTGTCCGCGCTTGATCTTGCCAGTACCTGTCTTCTTGAAACGCTTGGCCGCTCCCTTATGTGTCTTCAACTTGGGCATAGCGGTTCTTTTATTACAACACAGAATAGTGGATAGTGGGTAGTGGTCGGTGGGCAGTAGCGATACCCACCGTCCTTCCAAGCACGAGCATACGTCGGGTGAGGCATAATGTAATCATGACCGGCATACAGTTTGTCACGGATGAAAAAGGCGAAAAAATCGCAGTCTTGATCGATCTGAAGAAACACGGCGCCCGGCTTCAGGACCTTTGGGACGGTCTCATCTCAGAGTCACGCCGCAAGGAAAAAGGCATACCGCTGGCCAAAGTGAAAGCTGACCTCACAAAGCGCGGACGCCTTCGTGCCCAGCTATAAAGTAGAGGTGAAGCCTTCCGCCCGGAAGGAACTCGAAGTACTACCCGACCAAGTACTCGCACGTATGATTTCGAAGCTGGAAGCGCTCGGTGAAAATCCAAGGCCCGCCGGTTGCAAGAAGCTGAAGGGCTACAAAGACCAATGGCGCATCCGAGTCGGTGACTGGCGTGCGGTGTACCTCATCAACGATCAGACAAAACTTGTGAGCGTTACGCGAATAGCACACCGCCGCGAAGTTTACGACTGACAGGCGTTCCTCGATCTCGCTCAGACGGTTACTGCTGTTGCTGAGGCGGCGCAGGCGCTGGGGGCTGCGGACGAGGGCCCGCTTGCTTCTCAGACTTTTCGTGCTTCTCGGATTTGCCGGCGGGCTTCTGTTCCTTCGGCGGAGCCAGGATCAGGTGCAGCGTATTGCCTTCCTGACGGGGACGAAATTCGACAATCGCCTTGTCGCCGAGGTCCTTGATCAGCCGATCGAGAATCGTGCGGCCCAAGCCCTGGCGCGTCATCTCGCGTCCGCGGAAGAAGATAGTCGCCTTCACCTTGTCGCCTTCGCCGAGAAACCGCAGCACGTGGTTCTTCTTGGTGTCGTAGTCGTGATCGTCCACATTGATGCGGAACTTCACTTCCTTGACGGTAATCTGGTGCTGGTGCTTCTTGGCTTCACGCTCACGCTTTTCCTGCTGGTACAGGTACTTCCCGTAGTCCATGATGCGGCAGACGGGAGGCTGGGCGGTGGGCGAGACTTCGACCAGGTCGAGGTTTCTTTCGCGGGCGATTTTGAGCGCTTCGAAGGGAGCCATGATGCCGAGCTGGTTGCTCTCGTCATCGATTACGCGAACTTCGCGAACACGAATGCGCTCATTGATGCGGATAAAACGTTTGTCGATACAATCCTCCGGTTATCGGTTAGATGCCAAAGTATAGCATGTGGAGAACCCCGCTTTTCGCCCTTCGCCCTTCGCTTTTCGCCAGAGATCCTAGCCATTCTGGGCGATTCTTGCCCCTGGCTCCCAATGTCGATGCAATCGGGCAATTGCATTCCCTGGATTAGATGAGGAGGGGTGGCGAATGGCGAATGGCGAAGAGCGGCCCTACTGCCCGATTAGCGCATCGCTTCGCGTCGCATCGACTCTTGCCCGCAGCAGTATATTCGATTCGCGTTGGCCGCGAACCAGGAGCTTTAGATAGTTGTCGGTGATCGCCTCGGTATACTCACCATCGAAATGGGTCAACGTGATGGCTTCGACCTCACGGCCCACAAACGACTGCATGAAGGCGTGTTTCTTCTCCATGGCGAGTTCGCGCAGAATGCGATTGCGTTCGCGCGCGAGCTGAACGGGAACCTGGTTAGGCATCTCGGCTGATGGGGTACCCGGACGCGAGGAATACGTGAAGACGTGCAGATAGGTAAACGGCAGCTCGTCGATGAACGTCCGTGTCTGCTCGAAGTCGTCGTCGCTCTCGCCGGGGAAGCCGACCATTACATCGGCGCCGATGGCCGCATCGGTCATGGCGCGGCGGATCCGTTCAATGCGATCGGCGTAGTGCCAGGGACGATACTTGCGGTGCATGCGTCGCAAAATCTTATCGCTGCCCGACTGAAGCGGCACGTGCGCGTGCTTGCAGATGCGCGGCGATGAGGTGACCAGTTCGATCAGTTCATTGGTCCAGTCCATCGGCTCGACCGAGCTGATGCGGAGCTTCTCAATGGCTGTCTGTTCCAGAATCTCTCGCAACACCGACGCGAAGTTGGTGCGAGGTGAGAGTTCGCGTCCCCAGCGCCCAAGGTTGATGCCGGAAAGCACAATCTCGCGATAGCCGCTTGCGACCAACGCATCGACCTCGCGGATGACATGCTCCAGCTTCAGCGATCGGCTGCGGCCCCGCACGTAGGGGATCACGCAAAATGAGCAGCGGTTGTTGCAGCCATCCTGAATCTTCAGATTAGGCCGCGTTTTTTCGTGTGGATCGCTCGCCTCGAACACCGGCGCCGCGAGCAATTCGGTGTGCGCAAAGATGTCGCCGACCATCACTTTCGACTCGAGCGATGCGCCAAGATGCGCCAGCGGCACGAACGATCCAGTTACCGCGTGCGGCAGAATCGAATCGAC
The DNA here is from genome assembly GCA_963846795.1 of uncultured Acidobacteriaceae bacterium. Classification (GTDB taxonomy): domain Bacteria; phylum Acidobacteriota; class Terriglobia; order Terriglobales; family Acidobacteriaceae; genus CAVVDY01. Next base: position 79,517 of record CAWJXJ010000002.1, on the reverse strand, counting down.
GAGCGCGTGCTTGTGAGAGTTACCTACGACGAGATCGACACCGGGAATCGCGGTTAGCTCTTGCGGAGCACGCTGTGCGTAACAGCCGGTGACGATGACCTTTGCGTTCGGATTGTGGCGCTTTACGCGGCGAATTGCGGCCCGCGCGTCCTGGTCAGCCGATGCGGTAACGGTGCAGGTATTGAGAACGACGACTTCCGCCTGCTGTGTAGAGTCAGCGCGCGTCAAGCCGCGATCACGGAGCTGACGCTCGAGCGCTGCGCCGTCGGCCTGGGTGGCACGGCACCCGAAGTTCTCCACATAATATGTCGCCACAAAAGCTATTATACTGAGCACAGAGATGTGGCTTGCCGGTTGGGTACGGATTCGAGCATCCGCTGGCGCTAACAGCACAAACAACTGTCGCTCGTAATCCTGCATCTCACGTTGCTGCGTTGCGCAGTGAATTCCCCTGGAGAACTCAATGAAACGTCGCATCCTGCTGGTTGATGATGAGCTTGCCATTCTTCTAACGCTGCGTGCCATCCTGGAGATGAACAACTTCGAGGTGGACACGGCGGCATCGGCGCGCGAGGCGGAAAAGAAGCTCAAGAACCAGACCTACGAGATGGTCATCACGGATATGCGAATGGAGTCGGAAACCGCGGGATACGAGGTCATACGAGCCGCGCGCCAGCAGGCGTACGATCCTGCAACCGCAATCTTAACTGCGTACCCATCCATCGACGAGGAATGGCAGAGCCGCGGAGCACAGTCGCTGCTGGTAAAGCCGGTCAACACACAAGAGCTGCTGCGACAAATCGAAAACCTGCTAACTTCGCATCGCGAGCACAAGCTCAAGGCCGGCAAAACGGCGAAGAAGGTCAGTCCACCAGTCGGCCACGCGGATCAGTCGCGCGTCGCCTCGAAGAAAGCGCTGTAATCCCCATCCGCGCTAAGCGCCCGGCGGGAGACACACGCAGAGCGCTTTGACGTTTCAGCCATTAGTTTTGACATCAACTGAAAACGATTCAGGCAGTGGCAGCGACACTTCGGCGCTGCTGAAAGCACTCCCGACAGAAGACGGGTCTACCTTGTGTGGGCTTGAACGGGACGGTGGTCTCTTTGCCGCATCCCGAGCAGTTGGTGCGGGTCTCCACTTTGGAGTAGCCGCCGCCCGACGAGGTTGTTCCCAGCGAGGAAGCCCGCTTTGATTTGCAAGCCTTGCAACGCTTGGGCTCGTTCTTGAATTGTTTGTCGTGGAAGAACAGCTGCTCTCCAGCTGTAAAGACGAAGTCTGCGCCGCAGTCAATACACTTCAGAACCTTGTCCTGGAATTCCATGGAGAAATGCTCCCTTCAGTCCGTGAATTCCAAGCAACGGATGGGGCATTGCAATCGCTCCGGAGACCCGGACTGAGAGGGTCTAATCCGGCGATGCAACTCCGCTGCTCAGATACCACCCCTGGGTTCGGCCCCCACGCGCGAACGCGCATGGCACAACGGTATTACTGCGGACTTGCTTGCTGCTCTTATGATGCGATGTCTGCAGAAAACCTAAGGCCGCCCGCGAACGGCGGCCCAAATTGACGACTACTCCTCTGCGGTCCCATCGGACTTTAGTAGTTATCCCAGCGTTCAGTAGCTAAGTCAAGCATAGAGTATGCATTTTATCTGCCATTTAAGCGCCATAATACCGCTTCACGAAGGTGTCGGTTCCAGTCAAAGGCATTAGAAACTTGACCTTATCGAGAACTGTACCTGGCGCGGCGCGTAGGCACTGTTGGGATTCAGGAAGTCTGAACTCTTTAGAAACTGTCCCGGATAAACCTTGGTTGCGACTTGGGTTGAATATGCAACAAATTGACCGGCTGAGTTGAGGAATCCGTCATCGCTGATCGTCACTTGTGCGTTGGTGCGATTGAAGGTGTTGAAGCTCTCGACCAGGAATTGCCATCTCAACCGTTCACCGGTATGCAGGTTTCGGGTAAGACGGAAATCGGTAGTGAAGTAATCGGGGCCGATGAATGCGTTTCGCCGATATCCAGGAAGCCGGTCATTGTAAGTATTGCCATCCTGGTTTATGTCACCCGCGATCGTCGCATTGATGGGACGGCCTGACCCGTACGTCAGCACATTGGAGAGTTGCCAGCCGTTGGCTACACGGTTCAGCCAGTCGCTGCCGGTATCAAGTTTCGGAGGCTGTAGCACCCCGGCGGCAACAACGCGGTGCCGCTGATCGGTGACGCTGAGGCCGCGCTCGAGATTGACGGCGTATGCGTTCTGTACGTTGCCGGGCCTGCCCACGACCAGTGCGTCCTGCCCGTCGTCGATCGCTTTTGCGAAGGTGTAACCGATCCGCAAGAAGAGCCCGTGGGCGACCTGACGCTTGAGCGATATGGTAAGCCCGTTGTAGACACTGCTCGATTCACTCTGTAACGAATTGATTGTGCCCAACTGCGAGATAGGCCGCTGAATAGCGTTGATACACGGCGGGTAGGGGCAGTCGACCGTCTTTTGTGTCTGCCAAGTCGAGAAGGATTCCACGGGGAGATACTGGCCCTGGAACACAGACCCATCATCGTTGTACACCGGGTAGTCGACGATGGTAGGCGCCGGCAGGTTGACGTCAAGGGAGCGGATCAGATGCTCTCCATGAACATAAAGATAGCTGGCGGAGGCGATGATCTTCTGCCCCAACTCGCGCTCGATGGTGAGGCTCGCCTGGTCGGTGTAGGGAGTCTGAAAGTTAGGAGCAAACGCCGACACGGTCGTAGTCACGTAGCTGGCGAGATTGGCAGGGACCACACAGTTCACGGTTCCTGTCGGGCAGTGCACCAGTGGATTCGGGTAGGTGGGAAAGAGGGCAGCCTGTGCGGGCTGCATCAGGTCGAGGAACAGCTCACTCTGGTTCAGCCCGTTGTCGGTCTGCACCTGTGAGGCGTAGATCGACGGGACCAGCGAGTAGAAGCGACCCGCGCCTCCGCGAATAACCAGCGGATTGCTGTCTCCCAGTGACCAGGCGAAGCCCAAGCGGGGAGAGAAGTTGTTGAGATCTGAGGGCATCTTGCCGGAGGGTGCATAGAGGGGATTGCTCACCAATCCGTCAACCAGGAATGTCTGCACATCCCAGCGAATTCCTGCGTTGAGGGTGAAGTGTCGAGTTACTCGAAAGTTGTCCTGTAGAAACAGCGCCAGGGCTTGCGAATCGGGATGCGAGGTTGCTGTGCCGAAGTCCTGCATGTAGTACCGCGGAACGTCATGCGCATACGCGCGCAGGGGCGTGAGGGGCTCCCCATAACGCTCGGGAGCAAAGGTGAAAGGATTTACCTTCACGTCGTCGAAGTAGTACTCGCCTCCCGACATTGATGGGAAGTAGTTGTAAATCCAGGTGCGCAGGTAATCCACTCCGAACTTCCAGCTCACCCGCCCATGTTCGATGTCCGCCGTGTCAGCGATGTGGAGCTTGTGTTCCCGCGTTTCCCGCGGAAGCAGGTTGGAGCGTCCAATGCCATCGAGCAGGTTATAGATTTTGACTTTTGGATCTTCAGAGTTGGTCGTGGACTGTTGTAGGTCGCGTGAGAACTGCGCGCGCAGATGGGTGGCGAAGTTGTTGGTCCATTGCGAGGTGAGCGAGGCGGCGATGCTCTCTGTCGCGACGTCCTCGCTGCCGTTTGAGCTCTCGGTGTAAGTGGTCAACGGACTGGAGGGATTGAAGAAGACGTTATTGATTCCGCTGTAGCGAGAAGTGCTGACTCGCAGGAAAATCAGTTGCTTCGAGGAAGGAGTGAAGTCGAGCTTGCCAAACGCCGCGTTGCCCGACATTTTCGTCGGGTACTCACCGGCCATGTTGTTGAGCTTTTGCGCAGCCTGTTCGACCAGAGCCTGGTCTTTGTAGTCGTAGTCGACCGGCTGAGGCACGACCGTGGGGGCTCCGTTGGCGAACTGAACGATGGAGGGCGCGTCGAGTAGATTCTCGTCAAAGCCGGCGTAGAAGAATGCGCGATTCTTGCGAATCGGGCCGCCCAGTGTGCCCCCGAACTGATCCTGGCGGTCGTCAGGCTTATCGGGAGAGAACGCGGGCTGAGCATCGAACATGCGGTCCCGTGCGTACAGGAATCCGGTGCCGTGCCAGTCGTTGCTGCCCGACTTGGTAACGACGTTGAAAACCGCACCTCCTGCGCGCCCCTGCTCCGCACTGTAGGAGTTTGAAGAGACGCGAAATTCTTTGATGACTTCATTGCTGAACTGATACGGCGCACGATACCGCCCTCGCGCCTGCGCGTAGAACGAGTTGTTATTGTCGGTGCCGTCCACAAGAAAGTTATTCTGGTAGCCGCGAACTCCGCCAAATGACAAATCGCCATTCGAGCCGGAGGTAAGCCCGCGCGGGTCCTGCGTCACGCCCGGAGTCAGCAAGGCCAGGTCGGTGAAGCGGCGTCCATTGAGTGGCAGCTCCAAAATGGCGCGCTCCACGATGGCGTTTGAGACCTCACCGGTCTGGGTCTGGACCTCGACGGGAGGCGCAATGACGTCCACTGTCTCGATCCGGGTCGCGGGAGCGAGTTGGAACCGCAGCTGGGTGGAGGCTCCTACATGCAGTTGAACACCAGGTTCATTCGCCGGCTGCATACTGACGGCGACGGCTCTTACGTCGTATTGGCCAGGCGTCAGCATGTCGAAGGTAAAGTTGCCTTGAGAGTCGGTGAAAACGGCTCGTTGGAATCCGGTCTCGGGGTTGGTCACGATGACCAGTGCAGCGGGAATTCGTGCGCCGGAAATGTCCTCGACCACGCCCCGCATGGCGGCGGAGCCATCTTGTGCGTCGAGGGGAACGGCCGAGATGATAACGGCCAGGATTGTCAAGGTAGCAAAGCAGGGAAAAGACGACAGTAATCCGCGAAGCCAGTGCATGGGGGAGGGGCCCTTTGTCGCGGCTCACTTTGAAAGAGCGCGCATATTTCATTTTGGGAGCGCAATTCCCGCAGGTCTGTGATGTGGCGGAGATTTGAGTACACGAAAGGACATGTCCGTTGGTAACCATGGCGGGACTGTTTCGGGACGGTAAAGAGTTCTGTCATCATTTAAGTCTTGCTGAAACTGTTCCCGGTGTGCTGCGTTTTTCAGGGTTGCCGGGGGCATGTTATGTTCGGAGAGCTTGTCTGTTGAAAGGCTGCGCAAGGCTCAGATAGGCTTGAGGTTCTGCCGCAGCCAAGCTAACGTGCAGGAAGACGATGATCCGCTCTTACAAAGGAATCAGCCCAAAAATACACGCGACCTGCTACGTCGATGACTCGGCACAGGTGATTGGCGACGTTACGCTGGGCGAGAACGCCAGCATCTGGATGAACGCGGTCGTACGCGGCGACGTGCATTACATCCGCATCGGCGCTAACAGTAACATTCAGGATTGCAGCGTGCTCCACGGCATGCTGGGCCAGTGGCCGGTCGAAGTTGGCGACTGGGTCACCGTGGGACACAGCGTCACGTTGCACGGCTGCATCGTCGAGGATCGCTGCCTGGTGGGCATGGGCGTGATCGTGCTGAACGGCGCGCGCATCGGCGAAGGTTCGATTCTGGCAGCCGGCACGCTCATTCCCGAGAAGATGGTGATTCCGCCGCGCTCACTGGTGATGGGCGCGCCGGGCAAAGTCCGCCGGCAGGTTGACGATAGCGATCAGGAGATGATCCTGCGCTACGCGAGGAATTACCTGGGGTACAGAGAGCAGTATTTGGCGGAGGGAAGGAAGTGAGTAGTGGATGGTGGATAGTGGATAGTAAAAACAGCAGCGCGGGATACTATCCACTACCCACTACCCACTGACAACTATGATTCGCGCCGTCCGCGGAACCCGTGACCTTCTGCCTCCCGACACCGACCTATGGAACCAGGTCGAGGCGAAGGTGCGCGATGTGTTCGCGCGCTATAACTTCCACGAGATCCGTACTCCCGTATTCGAAGACACTAGCCTGTTCGCGCGCGGTGTCGGCGAAGACACCGACATCGTCACCAAAGAGATGTTCACCTGGGAGGACAAGAGCCGTGCCGCCAGCGAGAAGTCGCAATCGCTAACTCTTCGCCCCGAGAACACAGCAGGCGTGGTGCGAGCATATATCGAACACGGTCTGGATAAGAAAGGCACGCTGCAGAAGCTCTATTACATCGGCCCGCAGTTTCGCCGTGAGCGTCCGCAGAAGGGTCGGTATCGCCAGTTCTTCCAGATCGGGGCGGAGATTATCGGGCCTCCCAGCGCAGGAAGCGAGTCTCCGGCACGCGACGCCGAAGTGCTCGAGATGCTGGCGACGCTGCTCGATGAAGTGGGACTACGCGGCTGGCAATTGCAACTGAATTCCGTGGGCTGCGCCGCTGATCGCGCCCGCTACAACCAGGCACTGCGTGAGGCGCTCAAGCCGGTGGTTCACCAGATGTGCGCCGATTGCCAGCGCCGGGCAGAGACGAATCCGCTGCGCGTGCTCGACTGCAAGGTGCCGGAAGATCAGCCGATCATCGAGAAGCTGCCGAAGATCAGCCAATATCTCGACCAGCCTTGCCGCGAGAACTTTGCCGCGGTGCGCTCGATGCTCGACGCTGTCGGCGTGCCCTACAGCATCAACGAGCGAATGGTGCGCGGACTCGACTACTACACCCGCACGACCTTTGAGTTCACCCACGGCGACCTGGGCGCGCAGAGTGCCGTGCTTGGTGGAGGGCGTTACGATGGTCTCTCTGAATCACTCGACGGGCCCAAGGCTCCGGGCATTGGTTTCGCTATCGGCGAAGACCGCCTGATTCTCGCGCTGCAAGCCGAGGGCGTCGGCGCTGACGTGAAGCTCGATGCCTATGTTGCTCCGCTGGGAGCGGGCATGAATTCGCAAGCATTGAAGCTCGCGCGCGAGCTACGTCGCGCAGGCATCAGTGCGGACATAGGCGATGAGACGTTTCGTTTGAAGAAGTCGTTCGAAACCGCCGAAAAAGCCGGCGCGAGGTTCATCGTGATCGTCGGCGAAAACGAAGTGGCGTCGGGTGAGTTCGCGGTGAAAGAGCTGGCGACGGGCAAGCAGGAGCAGGTGCCGCGAGCGGGGCTGGCCGAGTACTTACGAAAGGACTAGTGCTTCAGTCTGTCTATCCAGTAGCCAGGTCTTCGTCGCCCGTGAGCGAAGGCTAACACCTGGATCTGCTTGTTTTTGGCACGATACACGACGAGGAACGGGAAGCGGTGGACGACGCATCGGCGAATGCCTTCAGAGCTTTCTGCGTACATCTTAGGATTTTTGGAAATAGATTCGATCGCCCGAGCGATCTCTGCCATGAAGTGCGTTGCTGCCCGCTCGCTCTTTTCCAGATACCAGTCGAATGCAGCCTCAAGTTCCGCAGTGGCGAGGGGATGAAACGTAAGATCAATGCCGGGCATCAGCAATCTTCGCCAACAGGCGCTTGCGAACTTCCGCCCAAGGAACGGTAGCGACCACGCCAGCATCCAGCTCTTTTACGCGGCGCGCGATTTCCTCTTCCCATTCCAATTCCACCGACTCATCTACGGCACCATCAAGGCTGGACAGCAGCGAAGTCGCCAGGGCGGCGCGAGCTTCTGCGGGCAGGCTCAAGGCCTCTTTCAGGAGATCGGAAACTTTGTCGCTCATGGATGCATTCTACTACCGGCCAAAACTTGAGAAACGGGGCACGACCTTCATCGTGCCCCCCGTTCAGTCTAGTGCTTGCCCTCGCCGGTGCGGCTCCAATCGCGAATGTGACGGATCTCTTCCGGCCCGATGTGCAGGTAGGTCAGAAATTCCTGATGGTCATCTGGCGCGGCTCGTTCGAACTCCTGATGCCACCGCTTCATATCGTCCTCGGTGAATCCGGCAGCTTTCATAATCGCCGTCCATTTTTCTTTGGTCATGTCTTTCGTTCTCCCTGATAGTGATTTTCTGGCTTGCAGCAATTTCACGATTGCCTGCTGATGCCGGCGCAACTCGCCGATCTCCGACTTCCAACTCGACCAGCCGCCGGTTGAGCACCGCTGCTGCTCCGCCTTCGGTGCCGGAAAGCAGACGCCCGATGTCGCGAACGCTGAGTCCCACAGACCGGTAAAGGCAGATCTGGCGCAGTACCTCGATCTCCTTCTTGCCGTAGAGACGGTACCCGGCTGCGCTGCGGTGGGCCGGCTTCAGCAGCCCGACCGATTCGTAGTACAGAACGGCGGTCCGGCTGAGGCCGAATTGGCGTGCGATTTGCGAAACGCTTAGCATCACGAGATCCACTATCGACCCTATAGTTATAGACAGGTCAAGGCCAATACTGTGGTGCGTTCATCAAATTGTCATCCTGAGCGAAGCGAAGGACCTGCTTTTGTCGGCGTCGCCCCACCATTGCCAACCGAATGCAATTAGGGCCACCCGCTGAATTTGCAAAGCTAGGGATTATGTAAGGCCTAGAACAGCATTCATCTCACGTTCAAATTCGAATTCGATTTGCTTTGCCAGATTCGACAAGGTGATCGCGATGCACTGGCATAGACGCATCGTATGCAGGTCCGCCTAATACCGAGTCCAGTTCCTTTTGTGCGTCTCTGGGGTATTGCAAGTCGCGAATCATGTGGGTTTCTCAAAGTATAGTCGGTTTTCCCTTTTGCATTCGCCATTCGTTCGCCTACGATGCTTTTTGTTTCCGAAGGATAAGGAAAGAGGTGCCTATTTCGGCAAGATCACACACATCTGTGACGAACTCGCTTTGTGCCGGCGACCCGAGCGCATAGAATGGCGACTGAGGACGAGGGAGAGTTGTCTCTCTTCGAATCGCGCCCTTGAAATGGGGAGGCGTGACGCGCAACCATCGTCATAGCGCCTGTTGGCCGCTGTTAACTACTTCCAAACTCATCCAACTCTTCCATCCCGAAAAAATCACACTTAACTCCTTTGCTCCCAAGATTTTGCCTGTAACTCACACGCGCTCAATATTTTGCGGGGGAAAGTTTTTTCTGAACCAATGGAATCAAGATTTTAGGCATGGGGTGGGGGGAGGGGGTACACCAGTTGTCAGTGGCCAGTTGTCTCTTGTCAGAAGAGAGGCCGCGATACATAAGCAGTTAATAGTCGGGAAGATTGGTCGGCGGCGCGAACGAACTGCAGATTCCTCGGCTTCGCTCGGAATGACACACGAAAAGCGAGAGGCGAATGGCGAAGAGCGAGCGGTCGACACGTGTGATCGCCCCCATAAATTCCCCCTATCGGGGCCATCAAGTTTTTCTACTGGATTGGACCTCTCGATGCCCTGTAGTCTCAGGGGTACCCCGTCAAGAGCATTGACCACGCGGTACGACCGTCCTGCTGTTTGCAGAAATTCTCTTAAAGATAAGGAGTTGCATGCCCACGGAACTGCGTAATTTCCTCGCGCTTTCCTACGACGAACTGGAAGAAATGAACCTGCGCGCCAAAGCGGACCGGCTCAACCGCGTTGATATTGGCAAGATTCAGGAAGAGCGCCTGAAATATCTGACCGACCAGAAGGAAATTAAGGCAGTGACGGTGCTCTTCAGCGACCTGGAGGGCCGGCTGCACATGCTCGACTACGACAAGAAGTTCCTGCTGAAGAGCTGGGACAACCTGACGTTCGATGGCTCCTCGATTCGCGGATTCACGGCCCAGCGCGAGAGCGACCTGCGGCTGGGCATCGACTGGAGCGCCTTCCATTGGGGGCCGGCGGATGTTTTCGGCCCAGGCAAGGTGCTGGTCTTCGGGCACGTCATCGACAAGGATGGACGGCCGTACAGTGGCGACATCCGCGGAGTGCTGAAGAGCTTTGCCGACGAGTTGTACAAGAAGGAAGGCTACACTCTCAACGCGGCAAACGAGATTGAAGGCTTCCTGTTTAAGGGCGTTGATGCCGAGCGGCATTTTAATGAAACCGAGTGCTTCGAATACGTGAACACTGGCGGCTACTATCATTCGCTGCCCGGTGACACGCTGCGCAGCTTCATCGACACCACGGCGGAAGTGCAGCGCGCCATGGGCTTCGAGAACGAGAAAGACCACCCCGAAGTGGCGCCTTCGCAGTTCGAGATCAACTATTCCTATTCCGAAGTTGTGGCTGCCGCCGACAACATCCAGCTCTACAAGCTGATTTGCCGTCAGGTAGCGACGCACATGGGATGCACCGCGTCATTTCTGCCCAAACCGGTGGTCGGCGTGAACGGCAGCGGAATGCACACCAATGTTTCCATCAGCAAGGGCGGCAAGAACCTGTTCTGGGACCCGAAGGGCGAAGAGATGCTGAGCAAGACGGGATGGGCGTTCATTGACCGCATCCTGACACATGGCAACGACCTTTGCCTGCTGCTGAATGCCAGCGTGAACGCCTATCGCCGGCTCGACCCGCATTTCGAAGCGCCGAATCAGATCAAGGCGTCGGCGGTCGATCGCGGCTCCATGATTCGCGTGCCGATCGGCAACGAACGCAGTATGCGTGTGGAAGTGCGTTCGGTTTCGCCTGATGCAAACCCGTATATGGTGATGTATTCGATTTTCAAGACTGGCCTGCACGGCGAGACGGCGAAGATCAAGAACCTGCGCCAGGCGGAGCGCTATCTGCCCGACAACATCTACACGGCGATTGAGGACTTCCGCAAAGCCGATTGGACGACGAAGCTACTAGGCGCTGATGTGAAGGGTCGTTACGCTGACCTGAAGCAGGCTTCGGCTGACCGTTGTCCGCGGCTTCTGGGCACCTTCGTCAAAGCGCCTGAGGTGCAGTATCACCACGACGTCTACAACCAGTATTTGTGGAATCTGTTCTAGACCGCTGTGGGCTGCAGTGACCAGCGACTGAAAAATCTCACCACGGAGGCACGGAAGACACGGAGAAGTGCGAGTTCAGGAAATCCCGAACTCAGCAGCATCGAGATTTTTTCCAGCAGAATAGGAAAATAGATCAAGACTCTGATTTTCTCCGTGACCTCCGTGACCTCTGTGGTGAACAGTTTTTGTTGGTGCTGACGCGGTACTCAAAGCGCTGTACTACCGCGCTCTGCTACGCTACCCTCCGATGTCCTCTCCGACGATCTCCATCTTCGAATACGGCCGGCTGGTGCGCCACAATCGCAACTTCCGTAAGTTGTGGATGGCTCAGATTGTCAGCGAGATCGGCGACTGGTTCTACACCATCGCTATCTTCAGCCTGTTGCTCGAGCTGACCGGCCGCGCGCAATCGGTCGCGCTCGGCCTGGTGCTGTGGGTATTGCCGCAGACCTTCGTTGGGCCAATTGCCGGAGCGGTGAACGACCGCATCAGCCGCCGTAAGGTAATGATCTTCGCCGACCTGGCGCGCGTGGTGATTGTCGGCTCCATGCTGTTCGTGCGCTCAGCACAAAGCGCGTGGCTCATCTATCCGCTGATCTTTCTGGAAACCGTGATGGCGGGCTTTTTTGAGCCGGCGCGCAATTCCGTGATTCCCAACATTACGCCTGAGCGGGACGTCATTGTTGCCAACACGCTGGCGTCAACCACGTGGTCGTTCACGCTGGCGATTGGATCTCTAATCGGCGGAGTCGTGGCGGCGACTCTGGGCCGACAGGCGGTATTCGTCATCAATGCGCTGTCATTCTTGCTGTCGGCGATGTTCATCAGCCGGATGAAGTTCGACGAGCCGCACATAACCCACCAGCGGCTCACCCTGCGCGAGGTGTTCGACTACTCGCCCATGGTCGAAGGCTTTCGCTACATTGGGCAAAACCTGCGGATGTTCGCTATGGTGTGTCTGCGCGGTGGGACGGGGATAGCGGGCGCATCGTGGGTTCTGTTCCCGGTGTTCGGGCAGCGGGTGCTGCCCATGCCCAATCTGGGACGGCAGGACTATGCGCTGGTGGGAATGAGCGTGCTGTTGACCGCACGCGGCGTGGGCTCCTTGATCGGGCCGCTGATTGGATCGCATTGGGCGGGCATTGAGCAGCGTCGGTTGCGTCGCGGCGTGCTGGTGGGCTTTGTCATCGCCGGAGCAGGTTACGTAATGTTCGCCATCTCGCCGACCATATGGGTGGCTGCGGCCTTCATTCTGCTGGCACATGCTGGGAACTCGGTGGTATGGGTGTTCTCGACGACGCTTCTGCAACTCAACACCGAAGACCGTTTTCGCGGCAGGATCTTTGCCGCTGATTTCGGGATCGCCATGGCTGTGATCGCCCTATCGGCGTGGCTGTCGGGGATAGCGATCGACAAGGGCGTCTCGCCGAGGATCGTGGCCAGCGCAGTCGGCGTAAGCATGATTATCCCGATACTGCTGTGGGCGTCTGCGCTGCGATTGTGGAAACAGGACGCGAGCCGCGCGTCTGATTTGTCATCCTGAGCGAAGCGAACGACCTGCTTTTCGCCGCCTGTACAAAAGCAATTCACCACAGAGAACACGGAGGTCACGGAACGACCTGCCTTTAATCTTTTGATTTTCTTCGGCCCTCTGTGTCGTCAGTGGTGAACTGCGTTTCTTGGTCCGGGAAGAGCAGGTTCTTCGCTACGTTCAGAATGACAAAAGGAAGGGTTCAGCAGAGCAACAAAGGACGGCTAAGGTAACCACGCAGGATTGTCGGTATCGGCCCAGGCATCGCGTGCGCCACGCTGCATCGGACAGGAGACGATGGCAGCCGCGAGTCCAACCGCGAGGGCATCTTCCAGCAATGCTCCGGCGATATCTGGTATTTGCCATTGCCTGATCACACGCGTCCTCCAGGCGTATCCGAGCAGGGAACCCACCAGCGCACCGGTGGCGCCGAGTGCCGCGCCCGCTCCTGGTTTTTCGCCATCGGAAAGTGAAAACGCAGCGCCGCAAACTCCACCCGAAACCAATCTCCAGAGCAACGAGGCCGGCTTCAGGCGGCTGGGAAGCAGCGGAGTCTTATCGGTGACGAATTCGCCCAGCGCCAGTTTGCGGGTTGTGTGCTCGGCGCGAGCGGAATCGAGCAGCGCTAAAGGCGAGTTGCCAAGCGAGAGCCGACCATTGCTGGCCGCCCAACTGACGGCCGCGGGGGCGGTCATGGAGCGGAGCCCAGCTACGAATCCGATACCGAGAGCGCGGAGGGAGGACGTGCGGTTTGCCATAAGAATTAGTTTTCAGCCGTCAGCTTTCAGCTGTCAGTTAAAACCAAATGCAGATCAAGGAAACGAATTTAGCACCAAACCGGGCTACCCCCGTAGTTACCGATAGCTGACGGCAGATAGCTGAGAGCTTCTCCTACGCGCCGGCGCCGCAGCACTTCTTGTACTTCTTGCCGCTGCCGCAGGGACAAGGATCGTTGCGGCCGACTTTGTCGCCACGAATGACCTGCTGCACCGGGCCCTGATCGCCTGAGCCAGCCATGCGCGCCTGTTCCAATTCACGTTTCTTGCGGCGCTGGAAGGCTTCTTCCATCTCGTCGATCGAAGTGGTCGCTTGTCGCATGCGGCGTGATCCGGTGCCAACTGCCGCTAGTGCGTTGCCGTCACCGTCGCTGGGAGTCATACGATGCGGAGCGGGCTGCTGAGCTTCGATGATCTGCATGAGGTACAGGTAGCGGACCGTCTCTTCCTGGAAGCGCTGCATCATGGCTTCGAACATGTCGAAGGACTCGCGCTTGTACTCGACCAGCGGATCGTGCTGACCGTAGCCGCGCAGGCCGATGCCTTCGCGCAGATGGTCCATGCTGAGCAGGTGGTCTTTCCAGTGCTGATCGAGCACGCTCAACATGATGATGCGCTCGTGGTGCCGCATGGCATCAGGGCCGATCAACCGCTCCTTCGCGTCGTAGCGCTCTTTCAGCTTCTCAAAGATGGCATCGCCCAGTTCCTGCCGGTTCAGCTTGTCGACATCGACGCCCTCTTTTTCGATGTCTACACCGAATTTGGTGAAGACCTCGTTCTTCAGTCCCTTGGTGTCCCAATCTTCGGCGTGAACATCCTTGCCGGCGTACTTATCGAGTGCCCCACCGAGGATGTCGCGCACATAGTCCTCGAGGATGAGGTCCTTCTGATCAAGGCCTTCGAGCAACTGGCGACGCAGTCCGTAGACCGCTTCGCGCTGCTTGTTCATAACGTCGTCGTACTCGAGCAGATGTTTGCGGGCCTCGAAGTTCTGGCCTTCGACGGCCTTCTGGGCAGCCTCGATGCGCTTGCTAATCATGCGCGATTCGATCGGCACACCTTCTTCCATACCTAGCCGCTGGAGCAAGGTCGAAACCCACTCCTTGGCGAAGATGCGCATGAGGTCGTCTTCCAGCGAGAGGTAGAAGCGAGAAGCGCCAGGGTCGCCCTGACGGCCGGCACGTCCGCGAAGCTGGTTATCGATGCGCCGCGATTCATGGCGTTCGGTGCCGAGAATAAAAAGACCACCTCGGCCTATGACGTCGTCGTGATCTTTGTCGGTTTCGGCCTTAAAGCGGACGAGAAGTTCGTTCCACTGATCGGTCGGGACCTGGTACTCGTCGCCTCCATAGTAGAAGTACGACAGAGTAGGATCATCGGGCTTGGCGGTGACTTCGCCGGCAGCCGCTTTCAACTTCTGCGCAATCCCTTTCTTCAGACATTCCTGCTTGGCCATGAACTCGGGATTGCCGCCCAGCAGAATGTCGGTTCCGCGACCTGCCATGTTGGTTGCGATGGTCACGGCACCTTTGCGCCCGGCCTGGGCTACGATCTCCGCTTCACGCTCGTGATACTTGGCGTTCAGTACGACGTGACGGACGCCCTTTTTCTTGAGAAGGTCAGACAATCGCTCCGACTTTTCAACGGAGGTAGTGCCGACGAGCACCGGCTGCTCGCTGTCTGCAAGCTTCTGGATTTCGTCAGCCGCGGCGAAATACTTTTCTTTTTCCGTCCGGTAGACAACATCTGGATTTTCGACGCGCAACAGCTGGCGGTTGGTGGGAATGACGACCACCTCCAGTCTGTAGATGTTGTCGAACTCGGCGGCTTCCGTTTCGGCCGTTCCGGTCATGCCGGCCAGCGTTTTGTACATGCGGAAGTAGTTCTGGAAGGTGACGGTGGCCAGAGTCTGATTCTCGCGCTCGATCTTTACGTTTTCTTTGGCTTCGACGGCTTGATGCAAACCATCAGACCAGCGGCGTCCCGGCATCAAGCGGCCGGTAAACTCATCGACGATGAGCACCTCGCCGTCCTTTACGACGTACTCCACATCACGCCGGTAAAGATGGGTTGCCTTAATGGCGGTTTCGACGTGATGCTTAAGGTCCCAGTTTTCCGGGTCAGCAATGTTGCCGATGCCCAAGAGGCGCTCGACCTTGTCCCAGCCTTCGTCCGTCACCGTGATGGTGCGGTGCTTCTCGTCGATGACGAAGTCGCCGGTGAGTACCTTCGTGTCGATGGATTCCTCAATCTCTTCGCCCATTTCGAGCTGCGGGATGATGCGATTGACGCGCGCATACTTGTCGGTCGATTCCTCGCTGGCTCCGCTAATGATGAGCGGGGTACGGGCTTCGTCGATCAGGATGGAGTCGACTTCGTCGACGATGCCGTAGTTGTGTCCGCGCTGCACGCAGTCGGCCAGGTCGAACTTCATGTTGTCGCGCAGATAATCGAAACCGAACTCGTTGTTGGTGCCGTAGGTGACGTCAGCTCCATAGGCTTCGCGACGCTGACTATCGTCGAGGTCATGAACGATAACGCCAACCGACAAGCCGAGAAACGTATACAGCTTGCCCATCCACTCGGAATCGCGTTTCGCCAGATAGTCGTTGACGGTAACAACGTGAACGCCGCGACCTGAGAGGGCGTTCAGATAGACAGGAAGGGTGGCGACCAGCGTCTTGCCTTCGCCGGTCTTCATTTCAGCAATTTTGCCCGAGTGCAGAACCGCGCCGCCGATGAGCTGCACGTCGAAATGACGCATTTTCAAAACGCGCCAGCCGGCTTCGCGTACCACGGCGAAGGCCTCCGGCAGAATCTCATCAAGCGCTTCTTTCAGGGCCTGATTTTTTTCCTCGGGATCCTCGACTGCGTCGACACGCTGGCGGATCTTGCTGCGAAACTCGTTCGTCTTAGCACGGAGCTGTTCATCGCTAAGCTGCTTGATTCCGGGCTCGAGGGCGTTAACGCGCTCCACCAGCGGCGCAATGCGCTTCAGTTCGCGCTCATTACTGGTGCCGAAAACCTTGGCAATAAGATTGTTAATCAATGCTGTAGTTCCTTGGAGATACAACCAGGCGTTCGCCGAAGGAGCAGTAACGCGTGTCGCAGAGACACTCCACCTAGCTAAAAGCCTACCACATTAGATGACGGCATCTGAGCGGAGTCGCACTCGAAGTAGTGGCGCAGTTTCGAATAGGGATGCGTGCCTTTCGCGCGCCGGCGCGAATCGGCACGCCTAGATCCCTCGCTGCGCAAATGAGGCTTGCTCGGGATGACACCCAAACTGCACCACTACTCGCACTCGAAGTAAAGCAGTGGAAGAAGAGAAAAACAGGGCCACACCCGGAGCTGGCCCTGTCGCCCTTACGTAACGCATACCGATTTATGCAGCTTTGCCGCGACGGGGCTTGCCGGCTGAAGAACTGCCCTTCTTGCCGCTGCGACTGCGAGATGAGTTCGAGCTTTCATCGGAAACGGACTCGTACTCTTCCTCATCGGCTTCACCGTACTCGCCGGTATCCTCTTCCTCCTCTTCCTGGTCGATTTCAAGCTGCTGTGGCTTGAGCTTCTTTAAGAAGCCCTGCATCTTTTTCAACGTCTGCTGTTCTTCTTTCAGGTTTTGATTCAGTAGGCGCTCGACTTTGCTCTGGCCCAACTGCTGCGCCAGGCTGATCAGCCCTTCGTAAGCGGCGATCTCGTAGCTCTCGACCTTGGCAGCGCCGCCCACGTTGAAGATGTCCATCAGGTCTTCAGAAGGATCTTCTTCTTCTTTGAAGGTGTCGTGTTCAGCGATGATTCCGGCAATGCCCTTACACTCGGTCTCTTCCGCTTCCTCATCAAGCAGATCAAAACACTGCTGTAGGCGCTCAACCTGTTTCTGCGTTTGCTGCTGGTGTGACTGAAACGATTTCTGCAAGTCGGGACGGGAACTCTCTTCGGCTTGCATATCAAGGGCTTCGACCAGCTTTTGCTCGGCGTCGAGCATGTCGGTCAGTCCATGGACGAACAACTCGTGGGCGGTCTGCATGAAACGTCCTCCTTGTGAGTGTTTACGATGCGACTAAGAGGTGCCGTGTCGGTCGATGAGAGTGCCAAAAAGGTACGACGGTTTGCATATGCGCTAACGATCACTGCCTGGGCTACGAAGCATTAGAGAAACAAGGTTCGTTCCAGTTCCGAGTTGAACTCGGCAACGCAATGATCATCGTACGGTTGAGGCGAAAGTAGCTTGAGACAAAAAGAAGAAGAGGCCGCGTGCGGACGGCCTCAAGAGGAGGAGGAAACAATTATTCGAATTGATTGCTATTTACTGAACAAATGTTAACGCTTCTTGAATATAAGGTCAAGTTACTTCCGTAACCAGATGCAAATCCGCACAAATCAACAACTTGCAGGGTTTCGAGATAGCTTGACTCGGCAGAGCGCAACGAAGATAACAGGTGCCCTTGCGAACTGACCTCCATTCCGCGGAACTAATCGTCGTCGCGCTTGGATAATGTGGGGTGATCGTCGTTAGGATTCTGCGGAGACGTGCTTGCGTCAGCAGTCTTGGTCTGGCGTAGCGTGGGCTTATCTTTGTCAGACGGCGCTATGGCTTTCTTGCGATCCTCGAAAGCCGCTAGCCTTGCTTTAACCGAATCGAACTCTGAAGTATCCACAATGTACTGCGAGCGCCCCGGCAAGAGTTCTTTGATTTCAGACTCACTCTTGGCGATACGGTCCGGCGTCGGTGGATGAGAGGCGAATGCCTTGGAAAGTGTGCCGGGCTTCTGTTTTTCGCGCGCCTGAATCTTTTCAAAGAACGACACAAACGCTTGCGGGTCGTATCCCGCCTTATACATGTATTGCAGTCCAAGGTAGTCGGCCTCGGATTCAAAGTTGCGCGAGAACTTCATGAACGCCATGGGCATAGCAAGCCCCAGGCCGATGTTGACCGCTTCGTACATGCCCCAGCTCGTGATGACAAACATCAGAGGCGTGGTTGCGATCTGCGCATAGTTTTCGCGGGTCATCTCTCGGGTAGCATGGCGGGCGCAAACATGTGCGATTTCGTGCGCCATCACACCGGCGAGTTCGGCCTCTTCATCGGCAGCCAGAATAAGGCCGCTGTTCACATAGAAAAAGCCGCCCGGCAGCGCGAACGCATTGATCTCGTCAGAGTCGATGACCTTTATGGTGAAGGGAACTTTGGAGTCGGAGTTGCGCACCAGGTTCTGCCCGATACGATTGACGTATTCCGTAATAACCGGATCTTGAATCAGCTTGGCGTTCTGCTCGACCATCATGGCGTACTGCTTGCCCATCTTTATATCGGTGTCGAGAGAGTACCAATCGCCGATGCCGCGATTACCTATGTTGCGGTTCCCAATGTCGTCGATGTCGTTCTTATTCTTGTTGTGAGTTTCCTTAGGGGCCGTGGCTGGCTGAGCCTGGTCAGGAGTACTTGCCGTCTGGTCAGAAGTGGTTGCAGGAGCTGTCGATGCGCTCGAACTGCTAGTGGCTGGTGGCGTGGATGCCTGAGGCATTTCCTGTGCCATCGTAGACATGGCGAAGCTGACGTTCACCAACATTGCAACCCAGACTGCGAACGCGCGTGACTTCATGGAAGTGCTCCAACCCTGAGCGCCGACCCACCCTCACTGATTGCCAACCCTCACCTTCGCCAAAAGTTCCGGCGGGTGAAAAAGTTACGATCCTGGCCGGGAGGGAGGCGTCCTGTTGCGGCCATTATATGCTTGGAGACGACCCGGGCAGCAGGAGATTTCCGGACTTTATCGATTTCGATCCACGATGATTTGCGTCGCTGAGCCGGTTTCCACGCCGGGAGTACCATGCGGTGCCCACTGGTCGGAGGTGGCCAATTGTCTCAGATGGCGGAGTTTTCTCTACCAGTGAGTCACGGTAGGCGTAGAATGCCTCTCACGCTCCCTACCCGGGAAAAATGTTCACCGATGCAACCCGCAATTGGTATCGTGATTCTCATATTGGAGAATCTCCTACCCTATAACGTCGGGGAACCATCGCGTTTCCTCCGAATCAATGAGTCGGTTTATGTCACCTCAGCCCAAAGCGCGTGTACTGATCGTTGATGAGGATCCGAATGCGAGCCGGTTTTTGAGCTCTCAAATGCTCCGCAAGGGCCTGGACGTAAGCGCAGCTTCAACTGCGGATGAGGCGGTGCGAATGTTTCGGGTGTGCGACCCAACGCTCGTTCTGCTTGATCCCGCAGTATCGGGAACCGGCAGCTTTGAGTTGGTGGAGCGCCTCAAACAGATGAAGCCTGAGGCCGCCATCATTCTGGTCAGTGCTCAGACCACCCCGGAGTTCGTTTTCCGAGCGTCCAAAGCCGGCGCCGACGATTATGTTGCAAAACCCATCGACACTAAAGACCTCGACTTGCGAGTCAGCCGCCTGCTCGACAAGCAGCGGCTTACATCCGAAGTGACGCAGCTCCGCGATCAGGTTCGCAGAAACAGCGATTTCGCCATGCTGTTTGGCACCAGCCCCAAGATGGAGGAGATCAAGAACACCATCCAGCAAGTGGCCGAGACCAACGCGACCGTGCTCATCCGCGGCGAGAGCGGAACGGGAAAAGAAGTGGTCGCGCGCATGATTTACGCGCAGTCCTCACGGCGCGAAAAGCCGTTTATAAAAGTCAATTGCGCTGCCATTCCTCATGAGCTTCTGGAAAGCGAGCTGTTCGGATACGAGCCGGGAGCGTTTACCGGGGCGAATCGGCAGAAGCTCGGGAAGTTCGACTTGGCGAATGCCGGAACGCTGTTCCTCGACGAGGTTAGCGAGATGCACCCGGCATTGCAGGCGAAGCTGCTTCACGTGCTGCAAGACGGTGAGTTCTCGCGACTCGGCGGTAAGCGCGATATATCAGTCGACGTCAGAATCCTCGCGGCTAGCAATAAACAGCTGGAGCGCGCGGTCGAAGAAGGTCTGTTCCGTGAGGATTTGTTTTATAGGCTCAACGTCATCAAAATCCACATCCCCCCGCTGCGAGAGCGCCGCGAAGAAGTGCTGGTGTTCCTGGATTACTTCCTGCGCAAGTACAGCGAGTTTTATGGCAAACAGCCCTCCCCCTTCAGCGACTTTGCGCTGAGCCGGATGATGGAGTATCACTGGCCAGGCAATATCCGTGAGCTGGAGAATCTGGTCAAACGCTACGTGATCGTCGGAAACGAAGCTCAAATCATCCGCGAGCTCTCGACCCATAAGCCGATCATGGAGTCAACGTCCAGGCCTGAACCGTCCGGAAGCGAGCCCAAAGGGGGGGCACCTTCTTCGGCCAGTTCCGCCGCCATTCCGATAACGGCCGGCAAGCCGAAGCTGCCAGAAGAGGACACGCCCTCGTTACTCGAGATTGGACGACGGGCCGCGATGCGAGCTGAACGGGAGGCCATCGAGCGAACCCTGGCTCAAACCCGTTGGAACCGTCGGCAGGCGGCGAAGATCTTGAAGGTCAGCTACAAGGCATTGCTGAACAAGCTAAAGCTGTTCGAAGAGCAGGACGCCAACAACAAGAATCTCTCTGCCTAACCGTGGTATTCAGGTTCCACGCGCAGGAGGATGTCGCGGTTCCCGCTGACACGGCGTTGTAGTGGTGGTACATGCTCGTAATTTCATAAAGAACGGGTACTTGCATTTATTTTCCACTGCACTCAAGCATCTCAGACAACCTTTGGAAGGCTAACTGCTGCTTGCCCCGACAAACAGAAGAGGCACCAACTTTGTGATGTTTTCACTCTTCCAACAAGATTGTCTTTTCGTCTGCTTCGGCAATCGAGGCAGCGCCCAGCATCGCCTCCCCTGACGTTCCCCTTCACAGCTTGCCTCTTACGGAAGAGCGGTCCAAGGGGACCGCTTTTTTACGGCACGCGTTAGGCATCAGAAGGCTCGTGAGTCAGCCGACGAAGGCTCTCACCGGATGAACTGGGTTACGGTGGCGAATTTGACTGAAATTCTGGAGACGCATATCATTCCGCTTTTGCGGGAATGATATTGTGACCGCGCCTCCAGGTGGTGTTCGCGGTGTAGTTCGAGGGCCAGGTATGGAGAAAAAGAGACTGGACACTTTCAAAAAACGGCTGGAAGACCGGCAGCAAGAGCTGCGCACGACGGTGAATCGTACCGCCCAGGACGGGCGCGAGGCGGACTCGGAGTCGGCCCAGGACATCGCTGATCGTGCGGCGCAGTCCTACAACAAGGAGTTTCTCTTTCACCAGAGTAATAACGAACGTCAGTTACTGCAGATGGTGGAAAGTGCCCTCAGCCGCATTCACGAAGGAACATTTGGACAGTGCATCTCCTGCGGTGAGGAGATCAATCCCAAGCGTCTGGAAGCGGTTCCGTGGACCCGGCACTGCATTGAGTGCCAGGAAAAGCTGGAAAAAGGATTGCTTGAACACACCGGAGTTTAGCTGACAAAACCTGCCAAAATGAAAGCCGCCCATTGAGGCGGCTTCCGTGTCTTAGATCGATTTCGAATCACTGCTTTGGCTTCTTCTTGCCGCCGAGCAGCCCACCCAGAGCGTTGTTGATGGAGTTATTCAAATCCTGTTGCTGGCTTGGATGCTGGCCGGACTGCGCAGCAGGCTGCTGACCGCCGCCTCCCAGCAAGCCTCCAACAATGCCTCCGACATTCGCGTTCTTACCTCCCAGGACACCTGCCGCAGTCGGCAGAATGTTGTTCAGCTTCATCTGCGCGATTTTCTCCAGGTCGGGAGCTACTACCGGGTGGTTCATGGATCCGGTGACGATTACCGGCAACACGAGTTCGCCCTGCTTGTTCGCTAATGCGGTGTTCAGGTATCCGCCGACACCGGCGCCACCGACCGACTGGCTGTAGGCCTTGCTCAGTACTGCCTGGAGGTGCATGTTGAGCGTCTGGTTGACGAGATTCAGGGCGCCCTGCGCTGCCATGGTTCCTACATCCAGGGCAGCCTTCAGATCGTTGGTATTGGCGATTCCGTTCTGCACCTGAAAGTTGCCGGTCATCTGCGAGATCGCGGTATAGCCTTTCGCGCCTGCGCCTCCGAACTTGCCAATCTTCGAAAGCTCGGCGATGAGGTCAACTTTCGTTAGCTTCCCGTTGGTTAGCACGAAGCTGAAGGGTCCATTCAACGTTTGCACCACGTCGCCCGAAGGAGGAGTCGCAAAGGTCTGATTGATGTTTGCCGAAAGCGTTCCATACAGAGTGCCGGGCGAGTTGGCGATCGCGGTCATCAGCTGGTTCGAGTCGGCGTTGGCGAGCTTCGCGTTGACGGCAAAGGTTGGCGTCGGGTGACGCTCGTCAATCGAGATTGCGCCGTTGATCTGCCCGCCATAGACCTGGGCCGTAAGTGGGCTCAGTTGAATGACTCCATGATTCAAGTTGACGTTGGAGTGAACGTTGGTGAGATCTGTCTTGTCGTAGATGATGGTACCCACCGCGACCGTGCCGCTGCCGGTCGCAGTGTCGAGGAAGCTGGGCTTCGCTGCCGGAGTCGGCGCCGCGTTTGCACTGGAGATCAGGGTCCAGTTGGAGGCGGTCTTCGCCGGAGGAGAGCTGCCGCCCGTGATCTTCTGTAGCTCGGCTACGTTCATCTTGTCGATGTTCAGGTTGAAGCGCAGATTCGGCGCGTCAAAGTTCGCAATGCTGACATTGCCGTTGGCATTGGTTGAGCCAAGCGAAGCAGCGAAGTTGGTCAGGTTTGCGGAATTCTGCGTGAACTGAAGAGTGGCCGTCTTCACGTTGACGGGCTGCGTCAGCGACGGCGTCTTGAGCACCACACTTTGCAGCGCCCCGTTTCCGCTAAAGTTCATCGCGTTCGTGTTCTTGATCGGCCCGGTCGCGTGAACGTCCAGGCTGACGTTCCCGCTGCCTGTCATGCCTTCAGCAGCATTGAGTCCATAGGCCTTCGCGATGCTAAGCAGTTCCTCCAGCTTTGCATTCACCGTCTTCAGCGTGGCATCGATGTTGGGTGCCGGCGTTGCGTACTGCGAAAGCGTGAACTGCGCGTTCAGCGTTGTCGCGCCCGAAGAGACGGTAAAGCTGTTGGAGCGGATGTCCTGCGGCGTCATCGCCAGATCGATCGCCGGTACCTTCACGGGCTGCGGGATGTCCTTTCCCGTGACGTCGAGATTGCGACCGTTCACGTTGCCATTCAGCGCGAGATGGTCGGTTGGACCCTGCGCGTGAACTTTAGCGGTAATCTGCCCGGCGATCTTCGTGTTCGGGCTGAAGGCAACTCCGAATGCCGAGGCCAGCCGAGCCATTTCCTGAATCGATGCATCCGAGGCGCTGACGTTGACGTCAACAATCATCGGATTCGGTCTGGTGTTGAGCGTGCCGCTGAGCGATACCGGGGTCGAGCCAAGCTTGAGAGCAAACTGGCTGATCTGAATCACGTCCGTGTTCAGATCATCGTTGAAGTTGAAGTCCGCCTCGATCGGGTATCCAACCTGCACACCGTGAATTACGGCGTCGCTCAGTTTGATGGAGCCCTTGGCGCTTGCCTTCCCGGCGCCGCTTGAGAAATCGCTGGACCCGGTAATAACTGCGTCGGAGTTTTCCAGCGCCTGCGTGTTCAGGAATTTCTGCGCGCCTGCCAACGACACTTCGTCGAACTTCACCGTGCCGGTGAACGGAGTGTTAATTAGCTGCGCGTCATTAATCGGGCCGCCTTTGCCGCTCAGCTTCAGCGTCTGTGAGCCCTTGCCTGGCAGGTGCGCGGCCACTTCCAGCGAGAAGGGCTGATTGGGCGCGAAATCCTTCAACGTCAAATCAATGTGGTCATATACGGCGCGCGATTGATGCTTCTGGTAATCGGTGACGGCAATTTGTCCGTCGCTGATTGCCAGCTTTGAAAGCGAGAAGCCGCCTTGCTTTTCAGCAGCAGCAGGCGCAGGTTTCGCGGGAGCTGACGGCTGCGCCGGCGCTTGCGGAGCAGCAGCGGGAGCAGCGTTCTGCCCGAGCGTGGAAAAGTTCCAGGCGCCCTGAGCATTGCGGATCAGCTCGATCTTCGGCTTCTCCAGGGTGAGGCTGCTGACTTCGACCTTCTTGGCCAATAGCGCAAACAATCCCACATGAACGTCAAGTTGTTGCACCTGGGCAAATGGCGCGTTGCTGTGGAAGGCAGGATCGTCGCCAATGGTGACGTTGTCGATCTTCACCGCCAGCGGAATGACGCTCAGGCTCATATTGCCCAACTGAACCGGACGGTTCAGCCGATTCTGCAACTCCGCCTGGATCTGGCCGCGATACTGATTGACGTTGATGAACAACGGCAGAGCAACTGCCAGCACTACGACGAGCAGGACAACGATTACAACCGCAATGAGCAGCTTACGCATATATCACTTCCCTTCGGACGGAATGGTAGATGCCATTGGTTAAAAGGGGGGACAGTTGGGCGCTTCGAAACACCCTTCACCTACTAGAAACCTCCAAGCAGTTGCCAGTTGCACAGATTCGTGCGCAGCTGAAGCTGAAATTTTCGCTCGAAAATGTCACACAAAAACGGCATTTCGGCCTATACTACGCCAATTCGCGCAGCTCTGGTGGCGCGAGTTGAATCTGCACCGGGCCCATCGTTCGTAGGAGGGAGAGGCTCATGAAACGTGCAGCCTTGCTTGTGTCTTTGCTTCTGTTGTTCGTTCTGTCAGGAATTCCGGCTTTTGCCGATCTGGATGGCGCGAACGTTACCGTTAACTACCTTTACCCGGAAATTAACGACATCTATCAGGTTCTAGGAACCGGAACGGTGACGCCCGGCGGGTTTACTGTGAATTCGTTCGGCCAGCACGACTTCACCGTTTTTCCGGGCGACTTAACCTTGACCAACGTGGCCGGAGAAGACATTACCTTTAGTGGGGCTGATTTCAATGGGTACGGCTTGGTCGTGAATTCCGGAGGAACCGCTATCACTGGAGTGACGATCGGCTACAACGACATTAGCGGATTCGATCTGACCCGTGTGACCTTTGATGCGACTGATGTGTGGGTCAATTTGCAGGGGCTGGTCACAACGCCGGGAGAGGATCTGCAACTGGATTTGCAATTCGCGCCAGAGCCCGGTTCGATTGCGCTGTTGGGAACCGGCCTGATCGCTGCCTTCGGAGTTGTGAGAAGGAAGCTGCTCTGAAGCTGAGCGTGACTCGCCTGAATGAGCCTTCAAATCGCCTCCGCGGTTCGTACACGAAATCGCGGAGGCGGTTTTTTGCTTAAGAGTGTTGCGCTTTGTTCTGCTTAAGATTAGGTCGAAGCGGTCGAGCTCTCTTCCTCTTCCACGTGCATCAAGCCGAATTTCTTCAGCTTGTAGCGCAGCGCGTCACGGCTGATGTCGAGCAGGCGGGCAGCATGCGTCTGATTGCCATTGGCCTGGGCCATGGCCATCTCCACGAATGCGCGTTCGACTTCCTCCAGCGAAGTTCCGCCGTCAGGAATAGCAAGCTTTGGCAGGCTGCGGCCGTTGGCAAGCTGCGTCTCCGCGCCGGACGGCATTCCGGATGTGCGCTCGAACGCAGTTTGCGAACCATTCTGTTGCGCCACAGGAAACGGGAGGTACTCGGGACTCAGAATCTCGCCTTCTTCCAGAATCATGGCGCGCTCAACCGCGTTCTTCAGTTCGCGAACATTGCCTGGCCAGTCATACTTCAAGAGAAGCTTGCGCGTCTCATCGCTGATGCCTCTGACCTGCTTGCGGAACTTGCGGCTGTAGCGGTCGATGAAGAACTCGACCAGTGGCAGTACATCTTCTTTGCGCTCGCGCAAGGGCGGCAGGAAAATCGAGATGATCGCCAGCCGGTAATAAAGATCCTGGCGGAAGGTGTTCTCGCGAACCGCGCGCTCCAGGTCGCGATTCGAGGCGGCGATCACGCGCACGTCGACCTGCATGTCGCGTACTCCACCAACCCGGCGTATGACCTGGTCCTCCAGAACGCGCAGCAGCTTGGCCTGCAGCAACGGGGAGAGCTCGCCGATTTCATCCAGGAACAAAGTACCGCCGTCCGCCATTTCGAACAGGCCCTTCTTCATGGCCTTGGCGTCGGTGAACG
This sequence comes from uncultured Acidobacteriaceae bacterium, assembly GCA_963846795.1. GTDB lineage: Bacteria > Acidobacteriota > Terriglobia > Terriglobales > Acidobacteriaceae > CAVVDY01. Next base: position 53,391 of record CAWJXJ010000002.1, on the reverse strand, counting down.
CGCCGCGCTCGTGTCCGAACAACTCGGCTTCCATCAGGGTCTCGGGAATAGCCGAGCAGTTGATGGCGACGAAAGGCTTCTCCTGGCGGCGGCTCTGGTAGTGAATGGCTTTAGCAACCAGGTCTTTGCCGGTCCCGCTCTCGCCTTGTACGAGAATCGTGGTGGCTTCGCTGGCAGCGACCTTGCCGACAAAGCCCATCAGTTCGGTCATCTTCTGCGAGACGCCGATGACGTTGTGCGGGCCGGTACGGCGACGCACTTCCCCGCGCAAGGTTTCTACCTCGCTGCGCAGACGGGTGGTCTCCAGAGCGTTCTTTACCGCGACCGCGAGCTCGTCAAAATCCAGCGGCTTGCCGACAAAGTCGTAAGCGCCGAGTTTAAGCGCCGTCTTCACATCCTCCAGTTGAGGATCGGCGGTAATCATGATGATCGCGCGGGCGTCGTTCGATTTCTTAATCTGCTCCAGGATTTCGATCCCGTTGGCATCGGGCAGGCGCACGTCGAGCAACACGAGGTCCGGAGACTCGTTGTGCGCCACGCGCAGTGCGGCCGTACCGTTGTCGGCCTCCAGAACGTGGTATCCCCACTCTTCGCATTTCTGTCGCAGAGACCAACGAACCAACTTTTCGTCGTCTACGATCAGGACCTTTTCCGAGGGCATTCGTTAGACATAGATTACTACGGCAAGCCTGGGGTGACACTTGAGGGCGCCCTCCCACAAACGGGGTATAGGACGCACGCGACTGAGCCTTACCGAGACGAAACGACCGGTTCGAAGTACCGCGCCATCCCGGCAACGTAGAAGATTAGCCCCACAGGCAATGCAAACAGCAGTGCGTCAATGCGGTCGAGCACGCCACCGTGACCGGGAAGCAGGGTGCCGGAATCTTTTATTCCTGCGCCTCTCTTCATTGCCGATTCCACGAGGTCACCGAGTTGCGCAGCTACGTTTACGCAGATGGCGAATAGCGCGATTACGAAGAACGGCGGCATCGGAAATGCCCAAGCGCCGCTCGGTGGTGGATAGATCGTCGCGTGCGGAGCCTGAGTAAACAGGTGCAAATTCTGCAGCGCGTCGGAGATCGGATTCATGAAGCGAAACAGTAGCGCTCCAACGACAATTGCGGCTAACACAGACGCAATAGCCCCCTCCCATGTCTTGCCTGGACTTATGCGCGGCGCCAGCTTATGTTTCCCGGCAGCACGGCCCACATAATATGCAGCGATATCACCGCACCAAACCAGAAGCATAAGGAAGAGAACGTACAGAGCACCGTTCGGGAAGCTGCGAAGAAATATCAGAATGCCCAACGTGAACCCCACGTAAGGCACTACCAAATACGAGACGGCCGCATCCGGCAGCACCTTGGAGAGGGGGTCTCGTTCTAAGCCAATTGCAAGCAGTAGGATAGGAGCCAGAAATGCTATTGCAGGCAACCCCCATGTATATCCAAGCATGAGAAAGACCGACCAGGTCCGTGAGAGCGGTTCGGTGGGCTGCCGAGTCAGCATGGTCGCGAACGCATACACCCAAGCAATGGAGAGAGTGACGAACACATACCCGGCCACCACCATCGGCTGGAATCCCTGCGCCTTCGCGATCCCCAGATACTCGTGCGTCGCCAACGCCGCCACCCCAAACACCATCAGCGCAAACAGCCACAGCGGCGCCTTGAACAGCGCCACAACAACAATGGGAATCAGGATGACTGCGGTGATGACCCGCTTCACGGGAGCTGTCCCTGGTCTTCGACCAGTCCGCCAAAGCGGCGCTCGCGTTTCTGGAAGGCTTCAATGGCTTCGAGCAGTTGCGAACCGCGAAAGTCAGGCCACAGCGTCTCGGTCACGTAAATCTCGGCGTACGCTGCCTGCCACAAAAGGAAGTTGCTGAGCCGCATTTCGCCGCTGGTACGAATGAGCAAGTCGAGTTCGGGGAGACCGTGGGTGTAGAGATGCCGGGAGATATTACGCTCGTCTACCTTCAGATGGTCAATGCCGCCGTTGCGCGAGGCCTCGCGCAGCAGAGAGTTGAAGGAGTCAACCAACTCCATGCGCGAGCTGTAATTCAGCGCCAGGGTCAGCACCATGCCGGTGTTCTTCTCGGTGGCTTCACGCGCCCAAGCCATCCGCTCCTGCACTTCTTGCGGCAGTTCCTGCTGGCGTCCGATGTACTGCAGCCGGATGTTGTTCTCCATCATGATCGGCAGCTCCATCTTGAGATACCGGCGCAGAAGGTTCATCAGGTAACTGACTTCCGACTTAGGACGCTTCCAGTTTTCTGCCGAAAATGAATAGAGCGTCAGCGCAGGAATCTGAATGCGGGCTGCCGTCTCAATCGTCGAGCGCACCGCGGCCACGCCCGACCGGTGTCCTGCGACGCGCGGCAGATGACGGCGCTTGGCCCAGCGGCCATTCCCGTCCATGATGATGGCAATGTGGTGGGGCAGCCGCTGCGAATCGAGGCGGGAGTAAATCTCAGCCTCTTTGCGGTTCAGCCCGGCCGGCACTTGAGCGCGCAAGGCTTACCTCAACATTGAAAAATCTAGCATAGCAGGGAACCAGCCGGAAAAGCTCCACTTCAGCGTTCCGGCTTTGTCGTAAGCTAGCCAGAATCCGAAATGGGAGCTGGGGCGGGATGCTCCGCAGCCGGGATGACCGGCATCCACTCCCACCGTTTTGGACTATTCTCGTTCGAGCGGTGATTTCGGTCTACCTGCCCGGCCCACTAACCGACGATAGCCAAACTCTTCACGAATGGAGCACAAATGAACATCAACACGTATCTGGCGTTTGACGGAAATTGCGAGGAAGCTTTCAAGTTCTACGAAAAATGCCTTGGCGGCAAGGCCGACCTGATGAAATACGCGGACTCACCCATGGCTGACCAGGCTCCCCAAGGCTTCAAGGACAAGATCATGCACGCCCGACTGCAAGTCGGAGATCAGATATTGATGGGGGCTGACAGCCCACCGGGCATGTTCAACGGGAGCCATGGATTTTCGGTTTCGATCAGTGTGACCGACCCGGCGGAGGCAGAGCGTGTCTGGGCAGCGCTGTCGGAAGGCGCGAACGTTCACATGCCCTTGGCCAAGACCTTCTGGTCGCCTGCATTTGGAATGCTGGTTGACCACTTCGGCATTCCCTGGATGGTGAACTGCGAGCAGCACAACTGAAAAAGTTGTCAGTTGCCGGTTCTCAGTTGTTAGGCGGAGCGGGCTGAAGGAATCGCCCTGCCCCGATAGCAGAAGTGATTAGTGGATAGTGGTTCGGGCGCCAACCCTGCCACTATCCACTAGCGATTTCCAGCCAGGTTGCTGCCGGTTTGGTGACTGACAACCGACAACGGATGGCTGACAACTTCTACGCCACCCGCCGCGGATGCGACACCATGTCCCGCACCTGCGCCAGGACACTGGACAGTTGCATCGCGTTCAGGCTCGAGGTGAACTCCGCCAGCTCTGCCAGAAAGACATCCGACAGCAAGTCACGGATTTCGTCTTCCCGCGACGGCCCGCAGAGGCGCAACAGGTCGTAAACGCTCACTTCCAGCGCCAAGGCCAGCCGCTCCAGTGAAGAAAGAGTTGGCGTAGCTTTTTCGTTCTCGATCTTCGAGACGTAGGTGCGCGGTACCCCCATGCGCAGCGCCAACTGCCGCTGGCTTAGGCCGTGCCGCAGCCGCAGCATGCGGATCGCCGTGGCCACCTGCACGTCGGAGCGTTCGCTGGGTTCGGGTTCTGCTGCCTCTATGGTTGGGGCGAAGATTGGCTCGGGCTCATCCTCATCCAACGACGTTCGGCAACGACGGCAAAGATTGTTGACGGTTTTGAACTGGACGAGATGACAATGGTCGCATCTCACCACTTCCCGGTCTTCTACGGGTGCGAGACTCGTTGCCATTTAGGTTTTGGGAGTGCCAGAGCAGGGCACTAGCAAATTCGAACCATAAAACATACTTGACAGCTTCCACGTTCGAACTTAGGCGTACTTTGCGCTATTTGCTCTGTTAGAGTCAAGAGCATTGGCCCACGAAAACGTCCGAAACCTGTGTAAAACGCGGGTTTTATGAGCATGTCCTGCGGAAAACCGCGGTTTTATTGGAGAAATGCCGATGACGCGCGATGACGCCTGGTGTTTACTAACTGAGTTCACCCTCTCAGAAAGTCTTCGCAAACATGCCGCTTTCTGTGGAAGCGTGCCTGCGCGCCTATGCCCGTAAATTCGGGGAAGACGAAGAACTCTGGGGCGTCGTCGGCCTCATCCACGACTTCGATTACGAGAAGTATCCCAGCGCCGAAGAGCATCCCTACAAGGGCAACGCGATTCTCGCCGAGCGCGGCTGGCCGGAAGATCTTCGCCGCGCCGTCATGTCGCACGCCGACTACACGGGAGTCAGCCGCGACTCGAAGCTGGAGAAGACGCTGTTCGCTTGCGACGAACTCGCCGGGTTCATCACCGCAACTGCTTTGGTCAAGCCCAACAAGTCCCTCGCCGAGGTCGACGCGAAGTCTGTTCGAAAGCGGATGAAGGACAAGGCTTTCGCCCGCTCCGTCAGCCGTGAGGACATCATCAACGGCGCGGCCGACCTGGGCGTCGACTTGGACGATCACATCGCGTTCTGCATCGAGGCAATGAAGCAGATAGCGCCGGAGCTCGGCTTAGCCGGTGTGAATCGGGGCTGAAAGAGCACGGCCCCAGCCGCTGCGGGTAGCCCGTTGAAAACCAGAGTTCCTCAGGGGCTAAAGCCCTCCTTTCAGGTGCTGCTGCGGCATGGCTGAAGCCATGCCCTTTCAAAGCTCCTCCGTGTCCGAAGCCTGCCCTGAGAGTCGAAGGGTGCCTCCGTGGTGAGAGCTTTTGCTCCTCTCTGGTTACTAAACCTGCATTAGAATGAAAGCGCATGGTGCTCGTCGCCGCACTGGAAAGGAACGCTATTGCTGCAGAGATTCAGCCACATTCCGCAAGTCTCAGTGCTGTCGGTTATCGACATCCTGATTGTGGCGTTTCTGATTTATGAGTTCCTGAAGCTCATCAAAGGCACCCGTGCCGTTCCCATGCTGAGCGGCGTTGTGATTCTCGCGATCGCGTTCTACATCGCTCATGTTGAACCCCTGCGCACGGTCGATTGGCTGCTGAGCACCCTTCTCCCCTATGCCATCTTCGCTCTAATTGTCGTCTTCAGCTCAGAGATCCGCCACGTGCTGGCACGCCTCGGACGCCGCATGGTGAGCGGTCGCCTGGGCGCGGGCTCGGGAGACGACAGCTACGACGACATCGTGCTGGCGGCCAAGCAGTTTTCCGAGAACCTTACCGGCGCGTTGATCGTCATCGAGCGCGAGATCGGGCTGCGGACCTACATCGAAAGCGGCGTTGCTCTCGATGCGAATCTCAGCTTCGATCTGCTGACCACCATCTTCCGGCCCAGCGCTCCGCTGCATGATGGCGCTGTCATTGTGCAGAAGGACCGTATCGCCGCTGCTGCCTGCTTCCTGCCACTCTCGATGAACCCTATTCTGTCGACGCAGATGGGCACACGGCATCGCGCAGCTATCGGCATCACTGAGGAATCCGACGCCATTTCGGTTGTTGTCTCGGAAGAAACCGGCGGTATCAGCCTCGCAGTGGGAGGTGCTATCGAGCGTGACATCGACGCCGAACAGTTGCGGCAGCGCCTGAGCCAGCTCCTGAGCCGTTATGTACCGCAGGCGGCGCTGCCCACTCCCATCTCGGACAACACGCTGGGCAACGGAGAACACGACCTCGAGCCCTATCTTCGCGAACAGGATTTTCACGAAGGAACGGACCGCTAACTATGCGCGACTTCCTCCGCAAATACATTTTCAGCAATCTGTGGTTGAAGCTGGTGGCGCTCGCGCTGGCGTTCCTGCTGTGGTGGGCCGTCGCCCATGATCCCACCGTGGAAGCAGTTATCACCGCGCCGTTGGAGTTTCATCACGCCCCCGAAAATCTGGAGATGAGCGTGGAGGGCCCTACCCAGGTAGAAGTTCGGGTGCGCGGCCCCGAGCGCACGGTTCGGCGTTTGAACCCAGCCGACGTGCAGGCCATCGTTGACCTGTCGGGCGCGCGCGCCGGTGAGCGAACGTTCGACTTGACAGCGAAACAGGTCCATGTGCCGGAAGCCGTTCAGGTCGTGCAAATCGAGCCTTCGCAGGTGCGCCTTACCTTCGATCGTCCCGCCACCCGTACGGTGGAAGTCAGGCCACGCGTGATCGGCTCGCTGGTTACCGGATATCACATCGCCAACGTAACTGCCGATCCGAGCACCATCAACATCGTCGGCCCAGCTCATCGGGTCGACGACGCCGGCGAGGCCATCACCGATCCCGTCGATGCCAGCGGGGTGGTGGGATCGGCGACCTTCACTACCCACGCATACGTCACCGATCCCCTGGTTCGCGTGCAAAAGCCGGAGCCCATCCACGTGACCGTGACGACGGCAAAAAACGATAAAGGAGAGACGCCCCGTTGAGCAGTGCCGCCACGCCAGCTTTTATGCGACAGCTATTCGGAACCGACGGTATCAGAGGAGTCGCCGGCGAATATCCGCTGGACCGGCGAACCGTGTACGCCATTGGACGGGCCCTGGGCCAGCGCTTGGCCGAGCGAGTGCCGGGCGCCGCCGTTGTGATCGGGCAGGATACCCGCGAGTCCAGCGCATGGATCAGTTCGGTGCTGGCCAGTGGACTTGCCGCCTCGAAGGTCAAGGTGGTGAGTGCGGGTGTCATCACTACGCCCTGGCGTCGCTTATTTGGCGCGTGCCAACGGCATGGCCGCCGGAGTTGTCATCTCTGCCTCGCACAATCCCTGGCGCGATAACGGCATTAAGGTCTTCGGCGCCGACGGATACAAGCTCTCCGACGAACTGGAGCACGCTATCGAGACCGACATCTTTGCCCACCTGGAGCAGCTTGCCGCCGACGCCGAGCATGCTGGCGAGAGCTTCGAGATGTTGCCCGGTGATGCCGCTTTGCGCCAGCAGTATGCCGATTGGCTGACGGCTCTCATCGGCCCTGCCGATTTCAGCAAGCTGCGCGTGCTGGTGGATTGTGCCAACGGCGCAGCATCTGCCATCGCGCCGCTTCTATTCGAAGACGTGGGAATCACAGCCGACTTTCTGCACATCGACCCGACCGGACGCAATATCAACGCCGGATGCGGCGCGCTGCACCCCGAGCACGTTGCGGAGGCGGTAGCGGCGTCGAACGGCAAGTACGACATCGGAATCACTTTCGATGGCGATGCTGACCGCGCCATGTTCTCCGACGCGCAGGGCCGCGTGGTCAACGGAGACGGCGTTCTGCTGCTGGCCGCGCGTGATATGCAGGCGCATGTGCGGTTGCACAACAACACCGTGGTCGCAACCACCATGTCGAACATGGGACTGGAAGCTGCGCTTGAAGCGCAGCGGCATTCTGATGAAGCGTGCGCCCGTGGGCGACAAGTATGTTCTCGAAGAGATGCTCAAGTCGGGCGCGACGCTGGGCGGGGAACAATCAGGCCACATCCTCTTCCGCGATCTGGACACGACTACCGGCGACGGCATCCTGACCGGCTTGCGCGTGTTGGATGTCATGTCGCGCACCGGCAAGCTGCTGGCGGAACTCGTCGCCGACATGAAGGTCTTCCCGCAGGAGATCAAGAACGTGCACGTGCGCGAGAAAATGCCGCTTGACCAGATACCTGCCGTGCAGAAAGCCATCGCCGCCGCCGAATCCGAGCTCGATGGCAACGGCCGTGTGGTCGTGCGCTATTCAGGCACGGAGAAGCTGGCACGCGTAATGATCGAAGCCGAGTCGGAAGAAGCAATGCGGCGCCACACCGACGCGATCGCGGCGGCAATACAGCAGGCGATCGGCGTGTAACAATTCACCACAGAGGCACAGGGACACAGAGAAAACCTTAGATGTGTCATCCCGAGCGGAGCGCAGCGGAGTCGAGGGATCTGCAGTTTGCTCGCGCCGCCAATGTCGTTACAGAACCTAATCACGGTGCGATCGGGGGGCACGAGTTTGCTACGAAGTCACTTTGATGCGGCGACGGCTGAACAGTCCTCAACCCCGTCCCGCCATGCGGGACAGCAGATCTTAGCCCAGCATTTCAATGCTGGGTAGCCGTAAGCGGGAAATTCAGAGTCCGCTTCAGCGGACGACAGATGTTTCGCAACAACCTCACAAGCGAGGGGAAGTCGAGGGACCTGCAGTTCGTTCGCAGCCGCGCGTGAAGCTGTCTCCAAAAAATTGGGTGCCCCATTCGGCCTGGGTTTGGCCGGGTGGGGATTTTGGTGTGGCATGGAAACGAAAAGCCCCACCCCGCCAACAGACGGCGGAATGGGGCACCCGATGTGAAGGCATCCCGAATAAATCTTTTGATGTGCCGACGCGGCGCTACCCCAACAAACTACCCACCACGTCATAGCTCGCCGCCAGCGCCGAATCCAGCGCCGCCGGGTCTTTGCCGCCTGCTTCAGCCATGTCAGGCCGTCCTCCGCCGGAGCCGCCAACTTTCTTCGCGACCTCGGCGATGATCTTGCCCGCCTGCACGCGCGAGGTTAGGTCCTTAGTGACGCCAACGATCAGCGCGACTTTGCCGTCAGACACGGAGCCCAGCACGACGACTCCCGAGCCGAGCTTGTTGCGCAGGTTGTCGATGAGCGTGCGCAACTGCGAACGCTCAAGGTTGTCGGCGCGATGAGCGAGCACTTTCACGCCTTTCACCTCGCGCACGTTTTCCGTCGCAGAAGAAGCCGAAGACGATGCTGATTTCATGCGCGCCTGATCGAGTTCCTTGCGCAGCTTCTTCAGCTCTTCTTCGCGGCGTTCGAGTTCATGCTTCAGCGCCTCGGCAGGAGACTGATCGTCGCCGCCACGCACCAGCGTCGCGACAACGTTCTCCAACTGATGGTCTTTGCGGAAGTGGCGCAGCGAACCTTCACCGGTCACGGCTTCCAGTCGGCGCACGCCGCTGGAAACGCTGCCTTCTTTCAAAACCTTGATCAGCCCGATTTCGCCGGTCGCTGCCGTGTGCGTGCCGCCGCACAACTCGGTGGAGAAATCGCCGATGCGAATGACGCGCACGCGATCGCCATACTTCTCGCCGAACAGCGCCATCGCTTTGAACTCGTTCACGGCCACGTCGATGGGCACATCTTCGATGACCTCGACCCGGTCGTTGCGCAGGACTTCCTTGTTCGCCAGATCTTCGATGTCCTGCAACTCTTCATCAGCCAGCGAAGCGAAGTGCGAGAAGTCGAAGCGCAGATGGCCGGGATCGACCAGCGAGCCCGCCTGCTTCACATGGGTGCCCAGCACCTCGCGCAGCGCGGCATGAAGCAGGTGCGTGCCGGTGTGGTTGCGCATGGTCGAGCGGCGAACATCGTCGTTGACCCTGGCATCCACCTTGTCGCCAACATGGATCGTCTGCTTGGCGACGACTCTGTGTGCACGAACGCCCTGCACGGGATAGCTGACGCCTTCGACGTCGGCGACCAGCGTGTTGTGATCGTCGGCATAGAGCCAGCCCACGTCGCCGACCTGGCCTCCGGCCTCGGCATAGAACGGAGTATGGTCGAGCACGATCTCGCCGCGCTCGCCGGGTTTGAGTTCCTGAGCGCCGACACCCGTCCCGTTTTGCGGCGTAATAATCGCCAGCACCTCGCATCCGGTGGAGAGCGTCTGGCGATAGCCCTCAAACTCAGTGCGCGGCAGCGACTGATAAACAGGGCTGGCCGTAGCCTTCGCGCCACCCTTCCATGAAGCCTGTGCGCGATGGCGCTGCTCTTCCATGGCAGCGTCGAAACCGGCTTGATCGAAGCCGATGCCACGATCGCGAGCGGCGTCGGTCATGAAGTCCAGCGGCAGCCCGAAGGTGTCATAGAGTTTGAAAGCTTCTTTGCCCGACAGTATGCGCATGCGCGCGATATCTTCTTCACTCGGCACGCCCTCGCGGATCCCAATATCTTCCAGGACCGCTCCGAGCGGTTTTTCAGGCATAGGAGTTCGCTGATCGATGGCATTCAGCAAGTCTTCCAGCCGGCTAAGCCCCACATCCATCACGTGTGCAAACCGCGTCTCTTCACCCTTGATCGTCTCCACAACACGGTTGGTCGATTCAACCAGTTCCGGATATGCATCCTTCATCAGGTCGCGGACGGCGAAGACCATCTCAAACAAAAATGGCTTCTCCTGTCCCAGCAATCTCCCGTGCCGAATCGCCCGCCGAATAATCTTGCGCAGCACGTAACCGCGCCCTTCGTTCATGGGCAGCACGCCATCAGAGATTAAGAAACGTTGCCGCACGCGCGTGGTCGGCAATGACGCGCAGCGAAGCCGCCTGGTGATGCTGTTCTTCGACATCCTCGCGCTTCATCTCCTCGTCGACCGACACGCCAGTCAACTCCGCAGCGCGCTTGATCAGCGGCACAAACAGGTCTGTGTCGTAGTTCGAGATCACACCTTGCAGTACCGCGGTCACGCGCTCCAAACCCGCGCCGGTATCGATTGAAGGCTTAGGCAGCGGAATCAACTCTCCGCTGGGCTGCTTGTCGAACTGCATGAACACGAGATTCCAGATCTCGACATAGCGCCCGCACTCGCACCCGAACTCGCAGTCGGTATGTCCGGCGTCGCTGGCGGCCGGGCCCATGTCGTAGTGAAGCTCGCTGCACGGCCCGCAGGGGCCGGTATCGCCCATCTGCCAGAAGTTATCTTTCATGCCCATCGCGTAGATGCGCTCTTTGGGCACACCTACGTCGAGCCAGAAGTTCTCCGCGTCGACATCGCGCGGAACGGTCCCCTGCCCTTCGAAAATCGTCACGTAGAGCTTCTTCGGGTCCAGACCAAACCACTCCGACGAGGTCACCAGCTCCCACGCGTAGGCAATGGCGTCTTTCTTGAAGTAGTCGCCGAAGCTGAAATTGCCCAGCATCTCGAAGAAGGTATGGTGGCGATTGGTGAAGCCGACGTTCTCCAGATCGTTGTGCTTACCGCCGGCGCGCACGCACTTTTGCGAGGTGGTGGCGCGGTTGTAGTCGCGCTTCTCGATCCCCAGGAACACGTCTTTGAACTGGTTCATGCCGGCGTTGGTGAACAGCAGCGTGGGGTCGTTGTGCGGCACGAGCGACGACGAGTGGACGATCTTGTGCCCCTTCTGCTCGAAGAAGCGCAAAAACATGGAACGGACTTCAGAACCTGTAGGTTTGGCTGACATGGTAAGTATCCAGTTTAATTGCGCGGCAGAAGATTCACCACGGAGTCGCAGAGGACACGGAGTTCTAGATTCACCACAGAGACACGGAGGCACGGAGAAGAAAAAGTCCACCAATCGGACGAAGAAACCCCCGATCGTATCTACATTGACGTTATCCTGCGCTGCCGAGGAAGGCTTATCCCTCGAGCTTCTTGGTAAGCAGTTCGTTGACCAGCGCGGGATTGGCCTGGCCCTTCGAGGCGCGCATGATCTGTCCGACAAAAAATCCCGCCACCGTTTTCTTGCCGCCGCGATACTGCTCAAGCTGCTTGGGATTGGCGGCAATAACCTCGTCGATAATCTTTTCAATCGCGGCGGTGTCGGTGATCTGCTGCGGCTTCTCGCGTTCATAGACGACAGCGAAGTCTTCTCCGCGTTCGAACGCGATGTCGTAGAGTTCCTTGAGCTGCTTGCTGTTGATGACGCCGCTCTCGGCAAGATCGGCCGACATCGCGACACCCTTCATCGAGATGGGCGACTGCTCCAGGTCGAGTCCCTTAGCCTTGAGTCGCCCCAGCAACTCGCTGTTGACGAGGTTAGCCACGCGCTTCGGATTCTTCGCCGCGCCGGCAGCCTCTTCGAACTGGTCAGCGCGTGAGCGCGAAACCGTGAGCGTATACGCGTCGCCTTTGCTCACGCCATACTGCTCGATAAAGCGCGCACGCCGAGCCTCAGGCAGCTCGGGCAAATTGGCGGCAATCTCGGTGCGCCACTTTTCGTCGACGACAAGCGGCAGCAGATCGGGCTCGGGGAAGTAGCGGTAATCGTGCGCTTCTTCCTTCGAGCGCATGCTGTAGGTCTTGCCCTCGGCCGCGTTGTAGAGGCGCGTCTCCTGCGTGATGCGTCCACCCGACTCGAGCACGCCCTCCTGGCGAGCAATCTCGTACTCTAGCGCCTCGCGAATGAAGCGGAAGGAATTGACGTTCTTGATCTCGGCCTTGGTGCCGAACTCGCGCTGGCCGACCGGACGAATGCTGACATTGGCATCGCAGCGCAGCGAGCCTTCTTCCATGTTGCAGTCGCTGACGCCGGTGTAGAGGACGATCTCCTTCAGCTTGGTCAGATACTCGTAAGCTTCGTCAGGCGTGGCGATGTCGGGCTCGCTGACGATCTCGATCAGCGGCGTGCCCGTGCGATTGAGGTCGATCGAGGTCCAGTCGCTGGAGTCGGGCAATCCGTCGTGCAGGCTCTTGCCCGCGTCCTCTTCCATGTGCAGGCGCGTGATGCCGATGCGCTTGGGCCCGCTCGCGCTGTCAATCTCGATGTAGCCGAACTCGGCGATGGGCTTGTCGTACTGCGAAATCTGGTAGCCCTTGGGCAGATCGGGATAGAAGTAGTTCTTGCGCGCGAAGATCGACGTCTGGTTGATACGGCAGTTCAGCGCCATCGCCGCCAGAGCTGCAAACTCTACCGCCTGCCGATTGAGCACAGGCAGCGCGCCAGGCAGACCAAGACACACCGGGCAGACGTTGGTGTTTGGCGGATCGCCAAAGCGCGTGGAGCAGCCGCAGAAGATCTTTGTCTTCGTCAGCATCTGGACGTGGACTTCGAGCCCGATGACCGGCTCGTATTTCGAACGCGTCGCAACCGGCGCTTCCGGCGTGGTGGCCATGTTGGGATTATAGCGAGGGAAAAGGCATCAAACACGGATTGCCACAGATGAACGCTGATCTAGATTGTCATCCTGAGCAAAGCGAAGGACCTGCTGTTTGTTGGTAGTCGATGCAGTCCGCGATTGGCTTGCCCTCACGATTATCGCTCCCGTCGAGTAGACGATGGAATTCAGCGTCGGGGCCTCGCAGAGGAACAGCAGGTCCTTCGCTCCGCTCAGGATGACAATCGGTATGGGCCTGATCCGTGTTCATCGGCGTACTCCGTGGGCCAGCTTTTCTGATCCGCGTACATCCGTGCAAATCCGTGGTTGCGTTCTATTGTCCCTCGCTCACCGGAATCTCGAAGTACATCAGCTCGTTGCCGGTGCTATCGCGAATGCCGGTGAGGTAAATGTGCCCGCCGGCAGCCACCGGGTTCCTGAGGTTCTCTATGTCGAAGAACAGGAATCCCGATTTCGTGGTGTGCGGCTCGACCGCCTCAGCGATGAAGGCTGCCTTGCTCAGTTCCTGGTATTGCTCCTGCGCCTTTTTGTTCTTCATGCCGGTCGGCAAAGGAATCGGCCCTACGCGCGCCGGACCGGTGCTGCTGCCCTTGATGTGTGCCACGCGGCGGAAGACGTCGTCAACGCTGAGCCACTCCAGTTTGCTCTTCGAAGCGGTTACCAGCTCGGCGTTCATCCTGGTCATCGAGATGGGCCGGTCGCCGCTGTTGGTGATGATGAGCAGCACCGGCAGTATGCCTTCCTGCACGTATTTGGTGCCGAAGATGTCGTCCTTGGGCGCAGTGTTGTAAAGGTCAATCGCAGCCGTGACCTTCTCCATGGGATGCGCGTCTTTGCTGGGGAACGTATCAGCGCTCTCCGGCCGGGGAGCGACGAACTCCTTGAAGGCCCAGAGCGAGCTGCCGGCGAGAAGCAGCGACAGCGTAAGCAGAACCAGGCAGCCTGCACTGCGAAGGCGAAAAAGCATAGTCTGAATTATCTCGCGTGTAAGCCCACGGGCTCAACTTGCGGGTGTGGGCGTCACGCTTTAGCGCAGGTCTTGAGGTGGAAACATCACGCTTTAGCATGGTGAATGTATCCGTATCCGATTCTCTAAGGCTGGCTTTAGCCACGGTAAAACCCGACTAGCGACGTGCGGCAGCATGTCCGGGGCTGAAGCCCTGCTCTCCGCGGAGCGCCATTCCACCACGCTGAAGCGTGGTGCTTCCACCCAAAGCGATGGGTCGGTTTTCGCAAAGCACGCGTCTCGGGCGTGCTCCACCCGGACGCTTTGGTCTTGGGCGAGGCCGCAAGTACAATCGCACTCGTGTACTGGCTCTACAGTGCGCTGCTGCTAATCACGCTCGTACTGAGTACGCCATGGTGGCTTTGGCAGATGCTGCGCCACGGCAAGTATCGCTCCGGCTGGAGCGAGCGGCTGGGCAGCGTGCCCAAGCGTCTGCATGCGCGCGAAGGCGTACCGATCATCTGGATCCACGCCGTCTCGGTGGGCGAAGTGCTGGCCGTCACCCAGCTGGTGGCTGAGCTGAAGCGACAGTTGCACGATTATCGAATCGTTATTTCGACCACCACGGATACCGGACAGAAGTTGGCGCGACAGAAGTTCGGTGACGACAACGTCTTCCGCGCTCCGCTCGATCTGCCGTGGGCGGTACAGGCCTTTCTCGACGCGTTGCGTCCGCGCATGCTGGTGCTGGCGGAGAGCGAGTTCTGGCCCAACCTGCTGCACAACGCGCATCGATCGGGCGCTGCCGTCGCCGTGGTCAACGCTCGAGTTTCTGACCGATCGCTCCCGCGATACAAACGGTTTCGCGCACTCTTTACGCGCGTGCTGAGCGATGTGGATCTGCTGCTGGCGCAGAGCGAAGAAGATGCACGCCGCCTGGTTGCTATCGGCGCTCCCGCGGAGCGAGCGCACGTGGGCGGGAACCTGAAGTTCGAGGTAAAGCCGCCGCCGCGAGGCGAGATTCATACCCGGCTCGGAGACGCCATCCAGCGCGACAGCATCGGCCCGGTTATCGTTGCTGGCAGCACGCTGGAAGGCGAAGAGGCGATGCTGCTTGATGCCTTTCGGGCTATACGCAACCGCTACCGGCAAGCCGTATTGATTCTTGCGCCGCGCCATCCTGAGCGCTTCGACTCGGTCGCGGAGTTGCTTCCATTGTCGGGATTGCCATTCGTGCGGCGGTCGCAATTCGATCTCCCACTGCTTCGAAACCCACGAATGAGTGGGACACCCGAAGGTAACGCACTTGTCCCAAGCGCAGGGACGAGTCCGGTACCCGATGGTTCGTCGCTCGCTGGTGGCGTTCTGTTGCTCGACACGATCGGTGAGTTGGCGAGTGTCTACGAGTTCGCCGATCTGGCGTTCATCGGCGGTAGCCTCGTTCCGAAGGGCGGGCATAACGTCCTTGAGCCCGCGTACTTCGGCGTACCTATATTGGTCGGGCCGCACACGGAGAACTTCCGCGACATCGTCGACATCTTTCGGCGCGCGGACGCGTTGCGAGTCGTGACCTCAGAAACGCTGACGCCCCTGATGCTCGACCTGGTGGAGAACTTCGAAGAGCGTGAGCGGTTGGGCCGTAACGCGCGCGACGTCATGCATTCGCAACAAGGTGCGACGCGTCGCACGGCGGAGGCGCTAATCACGCTGCTGCCCGATGCACAATCGCACCCCGTCAACGCGACGGTGACGGAGCACCGCGCGTGAATCCTCTCTCAGCCGTGTTCGGAGCCGCGGTCCGCGCGCGCAATGAGTTCTACGATCGTGGCACATTACACACGCATCGCTTGCAGGGGCCGGTGGTCAGCATCGGCAAACTTGTCAGCGGGCGGCACCGGCAAGACGCCGTTCCTCATTTTGCTGGGCGAGTTACTCAAGCAACGCAGCGTTTTATTTGATGTGCTCTCGCGTGGATACCGCCGCGAAACCAAAGGCGTGGCGCTGGTCGACCCTGCAGGAACGGCACGCCAGTTTGGCGACGAGCCGCTGCTGATCGCGCGCAAGCTGGGAGTGCCCGTGATAGTCGGTGAAGATCGCTATGAAGCCGGCGTCTACGCCGAGCAGGCGTTCGGTCCACAACTGCATTTGCTGGATGACGGTTTTCAGCATCGGCGGCTGGCGCGCGACTTCGATATCGTGATGCTCACGCCCACGGATGTGCGCGATTCGTTGCTCCCGGGCGGTCGCCTGCGTGAGCCGCTCTCATCGCTGGCGCGCGCCGACGCGGTCGTGCTCAGCGGCAACCTGCCGTCGGAGTCGGTTCCCGAATTCGTGAAGAGGTGCTGGCGGGTGCAGCGCAGCATCTTTGCCCCTCCGATCAAAGACGCCTGTGTGGCCTTTTGCGGTATCGCGCGGCCCGAGCCATTCTTCTCCCAATTGCAGCAGGCCGGACTGAACATCGTAGCGACCGAACGCTTTCGCGATCATCACGCGTACGATGCGAGCGACCTTCAGGTGCTGATTCGGTTGCGCAATCTGAACCGGGCGTCTGGGTTCGTTACGACTGAGAAGGATGCGGTTAACCTTGGAGAACAGTTGCGCGAGTTAGGAACTGTGCATGTGGTGGCATTGCGCATGGAGTTGGAGGATGCCGACGCCGCAGTGACAGAGGTCCTCGCGAAGGTGAATTCGAAGGGCGCATGAGAGAATTGACAATTCGCGAACATATCGGGCCTGGCGAGCGAACAGCAGGTCCTCCGTCCGCCGCGGCGGACCCAGGATGACAAGTCAAGGATGTTTGCGACGCGAGCGAACTGCAGGTCCCTCGGCTGCGGTCGCCGCGGCGACCTCCGCTCGGGATGACACACCCTGAGCGCGATTAAGCGAAGAGCCAATAGCGAACAGCGAATAGCGGAACTCATGACCCGTCACGCCAAAGATCACGAACGCTGGAAGAAGATTGTTAACTCCTTTCATGATGTCTCCATCACCGTGTTGGCAGACCTGGTTGCCGACGAGTTTGTCTTCGGCGAGATCGCCCGCGTGTCACGCGAAGCGCCGGTGCTGATCCTGAAGCATCGCGAGCGCACCGTCGTTCCCGGCGGAGGCGGCAACGCCATCATGAATCTCGCGGCGCTGGGTGTTAACGTACTGCCCGTCGGCGTGGTCGGCGACGATGAACCGGGTCATCTGCTGTTGGAAGCGTTGCACAACAAGAAGATTCCGACCGGCGGCATTCAGAAGCTGAAGCACTACACCACGACGACCAAGACGCGCATTCTCGCGGGCATGTCGCACACCAGTCGGCAGCAGGTGATCCGCGTGGACCGCGAGCCCGAACCGCTGCAGGAGACGCATCCGGTGCTGCTCAACCTGGTGAATGCCGCGCGCGAGTATGTGACAGCGTCGGACGCGCTGATGATCTCCGACTACGGTTACGGAGCAGCGACACCGCGCCTGCTGGCTTTTATTCGTTCCAACGGATGCCTCAACAGCACTCCCGTAACGCTGGATTCGCGTTATCGCATGCTGGAGTTCGAAGAGATCAATTCGGCCACGCCGAACGAGCCTGAAGTAGAAGAAGCGCTGGGCATACGCATCGGCCACGACAACAGGAAACTGCTTGAGGCCGGCGAACAGTTGATCGAGCGCATGGGCCTCGACTCGCTGGTGATTACTCGCGGCCGCGACGGCATGGTGACCTTTGAGCGTGATGCGCCGCCGGAGAATATTCCCATCTTCGGCTCCGACCAGGTGGTGGACGTTACTGGCGCGGGCGACACAGTGATTGCGACGTTCACCGCCTCGCTTGCGGCGGGAGCGGATGCGAAGACCGCCGCGAGGCTTGCCAATCTCGCCGGTGGATTGGTGGTGATGAAGCGTGGCACGGCAACCCTCTCGGCGAAAGAGTTGCTGGGCGCAATCGATCATTACGCGGCGGCACACGCGTGAGCGGAAGGCCCAGCTTGACGCATGAATTGATTGCGTCGCGGATTCCCCGGGGTCGCCGGTCCGTGAAGAGGTACCCCTTGAGGCGATTGTTTTGTATCAGGGCACGTCTTTAGCCGTGCCGCAAGTGAGCTACCTGGAACTTGGGGCTTTAGCCCCGGCTCTGTTGCTGCAGGGGCTAAAGCCCAGGCGTTTCTGACGCCTGTTCGGCAGGACTGAAGTCGTGCCCTGATACAAAACGTTGGAACCCCTGGTACGAATGCGGCAGTTTTCTTCGATCTCGATGGCTTTTACGAGCAAAATCCATACGCGCCAATCACTCACTGACCAAGTCAAACGCTGGCGCGAGCAGGGCGAATCCATCGTCCTCGCCAACGGAGGCTTCGATCTGCTTCACGTCGGACACGTGCGATATCTGCGCGGAGCGAAGGCAGAGGGCGGAAAGTTGGTGGTCGCCATAAATTCCGATGCCAGCCTCCGCGAATTGAAAGGGCCGGGACGGCCACTGATGCCGGCGGAGGAACGCGCCGAAATTCTCGCCGCACTGGAAGACGTGGACGCGATCGTTATCTTCGACGAGCCTGACGTGCGCGCGCTGATTCGCGAAATTCGTCCCGACGTCCACGCCAAGGGCACCGACTACACGCGCGACAGTGTGCCCGAGCGCGACGAGGTCCTAGCGTACGGTGGAAGAGTCGAAATCGTGGGCGATCCCAAGGACCACTCGACCAGCAGCTTCCTGGCTCAGATGCAGCGCGGAAGAGGTCACAAGGCCGAGTGACGGTCGACTCCATGACAGAAAACGAAACGCAGTCGGCGGCGCGCGCGCGATTGGCTTTGAGTTGGAGCCGCATCGCCCGTCGCATCCGCGTGCCGCTGGGTTTTGCTTTCGCTGCGTTCTATCTCTGGCGGGCGCGGCCAACCTGGCTATCACTGGTTGTGGGGGCGGCGATCGCGGCTCTGGGTCTGGGCATTCGCGCGGTCGCTTCGGGACACGTTGACAAGAATGAGGAACTGGCGACGACGGGACCGTATGCATACGTCCGCAATCCGCTGTACCTGGGTTCGATCGTGATCGCCATCGGATTTGCTGTTGCGGCCCGCGATGTGGCGGTGGCAGTGCTGATCGTGCTGATGTTTGTCGTTATCTATGTGCCGACGATTCGCTCCGAAGAGCGCTTCCTGCGCACGCGTTTTGCTGAGTACTCAGCCTATGCGCATGCGGTTCCGCGGCTCATTCCGAGGACGTTGCGCTCGCGTGCATTGACCCGGAACTTCTCTCGCGCGCTTTACCTGAAGCATCACGAGTACAATGCTTCATTCGGCGCCCTCGCAATGCTCTTGGCGCTGCTGGTAAAAATGCTCTGGTCCCGCGGATGATATTGACCCTTCAGCGCCCTCTCGCTATCTTTCTGCTCCTATTGCTTTCGCCAGGTTTCGCTATGCATGGGCTAGCCGGGAAGGCCGGATACATCGGGCCAGCAAACGGCTGCCGCGCAGGAAGCGACCATCGGAGCGGCAGCGCGCATCCAGCCGCTGCGGTCGGGTTTCTCGTTCCCTACCCAGACGCTGCGCTATGAGGCCGAGTATCGCTTTTGGACTGCGGGTGTAGCCACGCTGAAAGTACAGCGGAGCGGAGCGCAGATGCACGTTTCGGGTACCGCTGACTCGACCGGCGTTGTGGCCATGCTGTTCCGCGTGCAGGATCGCTTCGAGTCGTACTTCGATGCCAGTAAACTCTGCTCACAGTCACTCAACAAGCACACCGAAGAGGGCTCGCACCGTCGTGACACCCAGATTGTCTTCGACTACAAGCGTGGCAAGTCAGTGCTCAATGAAACCAATCTCAAAACTGGCGAGAAGAAACGCCAGGAAAACGATATCCCCGGCTGTGTGACTGACGTGATGTCGGGCCTTCTTTACGTCGGAAGCCTGCCGCTAACCATGAATGCGACCTATACGTTCCCGCTGAATGACGGCGGAAAAACCGTGAATGTACAGGCGCACGTGGAAGCAAAGGAGCAGGTGAAGACGCCGGCGGGAACCTTCAATACCATTCGTGTGGGCCCGGAGGGTGACTACGGCCCGTTGAAGAACCGTGGTCGCATTTGGATCTGGTACACCGATGACGCACAGCACCTTCCGGTGCAGATGAGGGCGCGGCTCTTCTGGGGAACGTTGACCGTGTATCTGACGGGCGTGGACGGGAAGTAGGAAGGCCGCTTTTCGCTCTTCGCCATTCGCCTTTCGCTAGAGTCGTGTTCGATTTGTCATCGCGTGCGGAGCGAGCGATCTGCTCTTTAGTTTGTGGCGGAAAGCGGCTCGCCACAGGACGTTATCGGCGCTGTCAACGAGAGCAGATCCCTCGGCCGAAGCTGCCTCGGGATGACAACTGAGGGTGAGTTTTGTGGTGCGAGCAAACTGCAGGTCCCTCGACTCCGGTCGCCGCGACGACCTACGCTCGGGATGACACCTTGAGCTACGAGCTACGAGCCGCGAGCCAAAAGCTAAAAGCCTTCAAACAAACAAAGACCCCGCGGAGGGAGGCCTCTCCGCGGGGTGGACTCAGTCGAGCGATCCTAGGTCAGGAAGAACTCGCGTGCGATCTTCGTCCATTGATCTTCAGGAATCTGTCCGGCCACGTCTTCGACCGCTACGCCGCCGTCCTGCGCCAGGGCTCCCAGGGTTGCCGGCATCATCCGCTGCAACCGCATTGAGGATTCTTCTGTCCACCAGCGAGCCAGCGCGCCGCCCAGCAGATTGCGCAAGTTGGTCTTTGCGTCAGGGGACTGTACCGCTACCAGCCAGCCTTCGCCGTAGCAATCTTTCGTCGCCAGAGTCGGATCGCTGAGCACCGCTTCGTTGATGTCGCTCACCGTGCCTTCAATGGGAGAAACCATGTCGAGCTTCTTGCCGTTGCGCACCACGCTCCAAACCTTCTGTCCCTGGCGGATCCACTGGCCGCGCTTCGGCAGGGTGATACCTTCGATTTTTCCGGTCACCTTAGAGGCAAAGTCGTCCATGCCGATACGAACTTGGTTGGGGCCCTCGGTCAGCGCCCAAGTGTGGCCCGGATGGTAACGAAGATTGTCGGGAACCGAGAAGCCGCCCACCAAGCTCGGCCGGACCGGCGCGGTCGCGACACCCTGCTGTTTCCGAACTGCGGGAGCAACCTGCAGCACAGGCTGTTTGGCTTTCGCGTAGAAGTAATCGATCGTCAGGAAGATTGCGAATGTTGCAAGAACCAGTAGGACTGTCATAACGGCCTCCCAAGAGCTTTTTGTTTTTGCGCCTTTCTTGCTGGCGCTTACGCCATTACTTAAGGCACGAGGGATGCCAATTCACGCGTAGCGCCAAAACGACCGCTAAAGCCTTTAGAAGCTATTGCTGTTGCATTCACTTACAGAGAGCGATTAAGAATGCAACACGGTTGAAGGGGCGTTTTAATCGTGCCATGTTTGTTGCTTTTCGCATCGGAGTGAGACGAGGAGAGCCTGCGGCGGAATGCGTTGCGGTACGCAATGCGCTGAGTAACAAGGAGTTGCAGGAGCGCTCACTGCGCGATTTTGAATGTTGCGATTTACAACCACAGAGATGAAAACTGCAACGGTGTACGAGGCACCTGCCGCCGCTGTCCTAAAAATATTTTCGAAATGTCGAGCGGATTTACGGCTTACACCAGTCGTATTTAAGCTTGACGTATCGGTCGTCGGGTCGAACTGAGCGAAGTCGAGAGTCTGAAGGGTGCTCGAAGAAAGGGAATGCGCTTTGCGTTCGCATAAAGCCGAAAGCGTGAGCCGGGGCGCTGGCCGGACGATGGATCCGAATGTCGCAGTCGCGCAGCCTACTTCTAAGGCGACGGCAAACACAGAGAGCGGCAATCTGGGGCAGTGGCTAGCGGTCAGCTTTTCGGCGGCGATCTGCCTTCTCTATGCAGGGCTCATCCCACTAGGGCAATGGCAGGCGGACGAGTATGACCGTTTCAGCCGGTTGACCCACCCGCTATGGCACATCTTCGCCACTCGCATGCTGTGGACCCTGCGTCCTTGGGAAGCACTGTACATTGGCTACGGCGTGCTGGTGAACCAGTCCCATCAGCCTCTTACAGGATGGTTTCTCGGCTTGCTCTGGGCTGGATTCCTGTTTTGTGCATGCGCCAGCGGGGCCATCGAGCAACGGGGAAGGCGGACCGCCGCCCTGCTGTCTGGCTTGGTGCTGGCGGCGGCGTTCCTGACTTCGGGGCCGCTGTTCCAACTTTTCTACTGGCCGGCAGCGTCGGTGGTCTACTTACCGATATTGTCGGCGACCCTGCTTTTGTTTGTGCAGATTCTGTATGGAAAGCAATGGTCGCGACAGGGACGTTTAATTTGCGCTGCCTGCCTCATTGCTGCGGCCTTAGGCGGCGAGGTGGGAGCAACCTTCGTTGCCTGTTACGCCGTGCTTCAGGCGCTGAGTGCGATCTGGTTCCGGTTGAGGCCGGGGGAAGTCCGCGAGGACGCCCATGTGCTCTATTGGCTGCTGCCGGGCTTAATTGCGGCTGGAGTGATGTTTGTGGCTTCCATGCACCGCCTGGCCGCCTCTGAGGGAGCGTTCACGGTAGCGTCACCGCAGCTACATCATCCGGTCGCCAGTGCCGCTGCGGCTATTCGGAGCTGCGCGCTGGAACTGGTTGGCGTTGATTCCAACACACCCAACAAGTGGCTGGCCGTTCCACGTGTGCTGTCAAAGTTGCTGATCGCCGCCGGAGTGGCGTTGGTATGGGCTCAATCGTTACCAGACCGTGAGCCGAAACCCGCTGCCACCCAGCGGCAAATCGTTGTGATAGGCGCGGCATTCCTGGCGGCCAGCGCCGCCGTCTTGTTCGGCAGCTACCTGCACTTTGGAACCAGCGCCGGCGAGCGAATCGAGACCCTCCGGCGCGCTTGGATTCTGCTGGCGTATGTGGCGGCAGCAGTCCTGATTGTTCGGTCCGAAGGGACTCGGCGCATCGCGCTGGTGCGAAGCTTCTCGTCCGGCGGCCCGCTTCTACTTGTTGCCGGGGTGTTGATCCCTTGGCATATATCACCGCTTGTCCGCCAATACGCGAATTACCAGAACATGGCGTGCACCACGGCCAGGAACTTCGAGTTGGGGTTACAGCCGGACTCTAACGCGATGACCTTCGTTTTGCCTCCCACGCACGGGGTCATCACTCCATTTGAACTGAAGCCGGGGGTGTACAGTCGAGCCGCGCAAGGCACTGGATTCAACGATGCGTATGCGCACTACATCCTGGAGTATTTCGGTAAGCAGAGCCTGGTGGTTGTTCCCAACCGTCCGTGCAGCAACTCAGCTACTGCGTGGCCTGTCCCTTAAGCACGATCCCGACCGGTTCCGGCTTGCCTGCGGTTGACGAGATACTGACCGTCAGAATTAACAGCTTCTGATCATCAAACGTCGCTGTTCCGGGCTCTCCCGCCTTTTCCATCGCGATCACCGCCGGATGAGCACCTGTGGACTTTGCGCTGAGGGCGACCAGTTTGTCGAAGGGATACACGGCGTCGGACTTGGTATCGCTGGCGGCAGGTATGGCGAGGAGAAAGTCTGGGTTAGGCGCCACGCCCAGATGATTGCCGTCCTGCGGTAACAGTTGATAACGCAGGGTGTAGGTGCCTGCGGGGACAGCCTGGCCGCGAAAGTCGGTCATGCCTTTGGGCAGATGCAGCACCGCGATGAATTCACCGTTACTGAGCTGCGGATACAGAGCCTCGGCGTCGGCGCCGGATGTGAGCTTCGGGTTCTTGGCCAGCCATAGCTCAGCGCTCCAGCCGTCATCGAGGGTGACCCGGTAACCATGATCCTCCAGCGCGGCGGTTACGTCATGCGACAGGCTCTCGGGTGCGGTGGAGATGCGCTCGACCTTGGGCGTTTGGGCAAACCCGGACAAGCCGCAAAGGATTACGACAAGGTAAGCAGCGATACGGCGGAGTTTCATATTTTCGAACATAGATTGTTGAGCAGGGAGTCGCAAGGGTGAGCATCACAGCGGCTCGCCTTGGGTCATCATCGGCGCTCCCAACGAGAGCAGATCCCTCGGCCTAAGAGGCCTCCTAATGACAAATCGAGGGGAATTTCTGGCGAAAAGCGAATGGCGGCACTTACGTCGCTCCGCGCAACCGCGCGCGTGCGGACTGCACAAAACGCAGCAAGCGATCTTTGGTTACGATGTCGTACCCCGGGAGGCGTAAGAAGTAGAAACCGGCGAGGTAGACGGCGCCGAAGCTGATACCGGTCAGCGCCAGGCGCACTAGCAGAAGCGGAGATGCGAGCGCATTGCGCACGCCAAGTGCTATCAGCGCGGCAACCGTGGCCACCCCGGCGGCGCGCAGCACGCCCGAAAGCAAGCGCGCATCGTGCCATGTGGCCTCGATTGTCTGGCATACCTTGCGGCCAATAATGAGCCGCTCGGTAAGCTCGCCTAATACCGCGATGACCGCCGCGCCGATCATGCCGAAGTGGTGGATAACGGGCGCCAGCGCAATCGCCAGTCCGGCCAGGACGCCGATGCGAACCAGCAGGATGAACTTGCGCAACTCCATGTAGGCGCGAACGATGGGATCGTACATGAAGACGTTCAACACAATGAGCGTTATCGTGATGTAGAAGATACGGGCGCTGGCGGCGTACGTCTTGGTATAGAAGAAGACAATCAGGTCGCGTCCGGCGACTAGCAGGATGGCGTAAATGGGGAACTGTACGGTCGCCAGCCGGTTGATAGCGCTGGCCAGCACGTTGCGGATGTCTTCCGTCCGGCCCTCCTGATGCAGGGCGCTGATCCGCACCACCATCACTGACAGCATTGACTCGATGAACAGCTGGATAAGCGGCACCTCCATCCAGCCGATGGCATAGATGGCATACTGAGCCGGTGAGTACATGGCGCCGACGAAGTAGTTATCCAGGTCCTTGCGGAAGACCCAGACGATTCCGTAGGCCCCAAGGGGCGCAGCGTAGGCCAGTTGCTCGATGAAGAACTTCCGGTCGAAGTGCTTCCAGAAAGGGCCGAACGTCCGGTAGAGATAGCGCACCAGAACAGCGACGGATAAGGCGCCTGTCACCATACAAGCCAGAACGATACTGCGGACCGAGCGGAAGATGAGCGCGACCACCACCACGGCCACGACCTTCAAGGTTTGCGAGCCGGTTACGAACAGGGTGGAGTTGCGTACGTCCTGCATGGCGGTGGGAATCATTTCCACCAGCGACGCATCGAGCTGCAGCATCACGAACACGCCGAGTAGTAGTGCGTAGGGCTCCAGATCGCCGCTGCGAAACACAAGATTAAGGAACTGCGGATAGAACAGTAGGAGCAGCAGCGGAACCAGGCCGGCAATGAGGTTGTAGACGAAGATGTTGAGGACGATCTGGCCCCCGCGTTGCGGCTGGCGGGGCATGTAGTAGAACGCGCTCACCCCGACACTGAAAGCCGCAAAGCTGGTGGTCGTACCCAGGAAAAGAAAAACCTGCTTATAAACCCCGAAATCGTGCTGGCTCAGGATGCGCACCAGCAGAACCGGGATCAGGATGTTCAGGACGGCGGAAATGAACTTGGCAAAGGTAAGCCAGAAGGCCTGAACCGCAAGTCGGGGATGGGTGCGGGGCGCCGCAGTGTTAGTTGTTGCCAAAGCTGTTCCAGGCAGATATCAAGGATGCGTCCTTTTCGCGCGCCGGCCACCCCAGAAGCCGCAAATGCGGCGTGTTCCGGGAACCCCGGCTCCCACCCCAAATCGCGCAACTGCGGCGCGTTCTGGGGACCCCGGACCCGGCGCAAATCAGGACGCCTAGATCCCTCTGCGGCAAATAAGGCCGCGTCGGGATGACAAAACGAATTCTAGCGTACTGTTCTGGTTATCTCGTTCCCGATGCGGTTGCGCGGGAGCGAAATAACGTGGAGTTAAACTCTCCTGTCTTGCGCGAGGTAAGCAGCATTCAATATAGTCAAGGAGAGCGCTCGTCCAAGCAGACTGTGCTCATGCTGCTTTCGTGCTAACCAGCACCGGGACCTTTTCCGTGAAAATCACAGAAGCCCTCAGGATTGTGCAAGCGACGGTGGCCGATGCTCCGCCGTTCCGGGTGACCTTGGCCTGTGGATTCACTCCGCTTCATCTTCATACTTTGTTGAACGCTCATTTGCAGTTGGCTTTGCCCGCGCGCGCGGTACACATCAAGGAGGGACTCTACGGAGATCTATGCGGGACACTGGAGCATATCACCGACAGTGACGGCCTGGTCGTAGTCATCGAATGGCCCGACCTGGATGCCCGCCTGGATTACCGCAACTCGGGCGCCTGGGGGCGCGACGTCATGGCCAGCGTGGTGGAGCATGCAACCATGGCGCTGAGCCGGATAAGAGTCGCGCTCGCTCGCGTTGCTTCCGGAATACCCATTACGCTGGCGCTTCCCAGCCTTCCCATTGTGCCCATCTTCTCGGCGCCGGGATGGATGACATCGGAGGCCGAGTTGCTGCTCAATGGTGCGCTGCTTCAATTCGGAGGCGAGTTGGCGCACGATGGGCGCGTCCGTGTGGTCAGCCGCGAACGGCTGGCGCAGGAGTCGCCGTGGGAGGCGCGCTTCGACATCAAGAGCGACTTGAAAGCCGGACTTCCGTATAGCATTCAGCACGCCGACGCAATGGCGGCGTTGCTGGCGAAAACGCTGGTGCCTGCGGCGCCGAAGAAGGGAGTCATCTCCGACCTGGACGATACCATGTGGAAGGGTATCGTCGGCGACGAGGGGGCGGAGAACGTAAAGTGGGACCTGCATGGTGACGCCCAGATGCATGGGCTGTATCAGAAGCTGCTGGGCTCGCTCTCCGATAGCGGAACGCTGGTCGGCGTCGCCAGCAAGAATGACCCTGCAGTAGTGGCGAAAACCTTTGAGCGCTCCGACATGATCCTTCGTTCCGAGCAGGTCTTCCCCATCGCGGCGAGCTGGAATGCCAAGTCGGGAGCGGTGAAGAGCATCCTGGAGATCTGGAACATCGCGGCTGACAGCGTGATCTTCGTTGACGATAGCCCGATGGAACTAGCCGAGGTGGCGTCGCAGCACCCCGGCATGGAATGCGTGCTGTTTCCCAAGGAAGATCCGGTCGCCTGCTTGCAGATGCTGCGGCGGTTGCGCGACCTGTGCGGCAAGGACAAGGTTTCCTCAGACGACCTGCTGCGACTGGCGAGTATTCGTCAGGGAGCAGCATTTCGCCAGCAGGCAGAGGGCGGGTCGGCTCCGGAAAGCTTTTTGCAACAAGCGCAGGCGTCGATTACATTCGATTTCTCTGCAGCCGGCGAGCCCAGGACCTTGGAACTGGTGAACAAGACCAACCAGTTCAACCTGAATGGGCGGCGCTGGGCTGAGGCCGACTGGCATAAGGAAGTCGCCAACGACAAGGCATTGATCGTCGCGGCTAGCTACGAAGATAAATTCGGGCCGCTGGGAACCATCGCCGTCGCGAAAGCAAACTTTCAGGGCGAGCGCGTTCTGGTGGATACCTGGGTGATGAGCTGCCGTGCGTTCTCGCGCCGAGTCGAGCACCAGACGCTACGTCTGCTGTTCGATAGTACCGGCGCCGCCGAGATCGAGTTTGCCTTCCAGCCCACGGCGAAGAACGGTCCTACCCAGGATTTTTTTGCCTCCCTGCTGGGAGAGGCTCCGGGCGCAGCGTTTAGCTTGAAGAAATCGCAGTTCGACGAACGTTGTCCTGCGCTGTATCACGAGGTGAGAGAGTTGAAAAAGGCGGAAGCTCATGGATGACGTCAGAGCCAAACTCATAGAGTGTTTCCAGATCGTCTTTCCCGACCTGAAGGAGAAAGACATTCCTGCGGCGTCGCAGGACACGGTGGCGGAATGGGATTCGGTGGCCGCAATCACGCTGGTCAACGTCATCGAAGAGCAATTCGGCATCGAGATGGATCTGGACCAAATCGCCGAACTGGACAGCTTTGAGAAGGTCCGCGCGCATCTAGAGCAGCGGCAACAGCCGGCTTGAGCACAAGCGCAATGCGGCTGCATCATGTGGGGTTCGTGGTGGCCAACATCGCGGCTGCCATGCCGGGTTTCATTCGGTCGATGGCGGCCACTTGGGATTCGCAAATCTTCGCCGATCCTAACCAGAAGGTGAAAGTGGCGTTCCTCACCACCCGCCCGGGTGATGCCCAGGTGGAACTGGTCGAGCCCGACGGTAGCGACTCTCCCGTGCTACGCTTTCTGAACGACAAGGGCGGTGGCCTGCATCATGCCTGCTACGAGGTTCGCGATCTGGAACAGGAGCTAAGCGGCTTCCGCAGTCGTGGGTCGTTAATCGTCAAGCGGCCGAAGCCGGCGGTGGCCTTCCAAGGAAGGCGGATCGCGTGGCTGCTGACGCCGGAGAAGTTCCTGATCGAGCTGCTGGAAGAGGGCGGCCATTAGCTGCCTAAGGACGTCGCGTGAGTCGTAGTTAGTTAACCCATGGGTTCCTTTGTCCTTAAGCTTCGCCGCGGTGAGACGCCCTTCTATCGAAGGCTGCGACAGCTCGCGCATAACGTGCGCGCAAGCAACTTACCGCTCCCCCGCTTCTTCAATCCGGTATTACGCGCGGGCTATCATACAATTCACAACCTGGAACTGGCGATTCGCTGGGCGCTGGCTTATTTCATTTTCGAGCCATTGTTCCGTGGACGCTGTGAGTCAGTGGGCAAGCGTTTCCGTTGTAGCCGGCTGCCGTGGGTAGTGGGGCAGGCGAAGATTTACATTGGCGACGATGTGAACTTCTTCGGCAAAGTGGATATCCACAGCGGCTCGCAGATCGACGAGCCCAGGCTGGTCCTAAAGGACCGGGTGGATATCGGGCATAACGTTCTTTTCATGGTGAGCCGCGAGATTGTGCTCGAAGAGGACGTGAACGTCGCCTCCGGTGTGCGCTTCATGGACAGCGATGCCCACCCCCGCGACACCATGGCCCGCATTGCGGATTTGCCTGCGACGCCGGACGAGATCAAGGCCGTGCGGATTAAGCGCTACGCCTGGATTGGGCACAACGCATTCATCATGAAGGGCGTTACCGTGGGCGAAGGCGCGATCGTTGGAGTAAATAGCGTGGTGCTGAGCGACATCCCCGATTACAGCGTAGCCATTGGAAATCCGGCGCGCGTGATCGTGAAGAACATAAACCGAACCGCAGCCACGGCGGCGAGCGGTGGCTCCGAAGCGGCGCCCGAAGTGAGCAAGTAGGGAAGAAGATTGAGCCGCGGATTTGCGCGGATAAACGCGGATCAAAATTGAATTCGAAAGACGTTCTGGTGTTTTTCTGATCCGCGATGATCCGCGGCAATCCGCGGTTGAAGAATTTGAGAGTTCAGATGAAAAAATATGTGGTCACAGGCGGCGGCGGATTTATCGGATCGGCACTGGTTCGTGGCCTGCTCGCCCTAAATGACGGCGAAGTTGAAGTCATCGATAACTTTTCCACCGGGCGTCGGGAAAACCTGACCGAAGTCGCTTCCCAGGTTCGGATTCATGTTGCCGACATCTGCGACTTTGACACGATTGCTCCCGTCATTGCCGGCGCGGATACGGTCTTTCACATCGCGGCGATCCCTTCCGTGCCGCGTTCGATCTCCGATCCGGTGCCCTCGCATCAGTCCAATATCGATGGAACATTTAACGTTCTGCTCGCAGCCAAAGAGGGTCACGCGCGCAAGGTGCTCTATGCGGCGTCTTCTTCGGCGTATGGCGACACCGCGGTACTGCCCAAGGTCGAAACGATGCAGCCCAATCCGAAGTCGCCGTATGCGGCGCAGAAGTTGCTGGGCGAATACTATTGCGGCAGCTTCGCCGAGTGCTACGGGCTCGACACCACTTCGCTCCGCTTCTTCAACGTGTACGGCCCGCGGCAGGATCCTTCCAGCCCCTACTCCGGCGTGTTGTCGATTTTCATGACCTGCCTGCTGGAGCGGAGGTCACCCACCATGTTTGGTGATGGCGAGCAGACGCGTGACTTCACCTATGTCGAAGATGTTGTGGACCTCATACTGAAGACCGCGACCGCCCCCGGAGTAGCGGGCAAAATGTTTAACGCCGGCAACGGCGGCCGTTATTCGCTGAACGAGCTCTGGCAGGTCTTGCAAAGAATTGAAGGCGTCTCGATAGCCGCCAACTACGGGCCCCCGCGCGCAGGCGACGTTCGCGATTCCCAGGCCGATACCAATGCAGCGGTGATGTATCTAGGCCATGCTCCGCGGTTCAGTCTGGAAGAAGGTTTGCGCCGCACGCTGGAATGGTATCGCCAGCAGCAGTCGGCGACCAGTTCTGCTACCGTCAGCGTTGGATGACCACCATTCAGCGTCGCTTGTCGAACAGATCGTGACACCCGAGCGAATCCGCGCCCTTGTCTTTCACGAAAATGCCACCGCGACCGGAATTGGGCGCGTTGCTCTGGGCTTCGCCATGGCAGCTCGGCAGCCCGAACCCGACCTGCCGATTGTCGAAGTAACGTTCGTCACCTACCGGCGGAACGGGCAGCAGACCGGCTTCACAGCAGCCGCTGTTGCGGCGGGAATCCCAGTGATTGAAATTCCCGAGCGCGGCCGCTGGGACCTGAGGCTCGTGCCGTATTTGCGGCGCGTAGTGCGTGACTTCAAGCCCGACATCCTGCAAACGCACAACATCAAGTCGCACGCCCTGGTGCGTGCGACGGGCCTGCATTGCGAATTTCCCTGGATCGCCTGGAATCACGGCTACACCTCGAAGAACCGTCTTGACCGCGCCTACAACCAGGTCGATCGCTGGTCATTACACGGTGCGTTTCGCCTGATCGCCGTATGCGGACCTTTCGCGGCCGCGCTGCAGGAGAAGGGAATCCCGCGTGACAAAATCACTGTTCTGCACAACTTCGTCGACCCATACGTTCGTCCGGCTGACAATGAGGTGTTTCGCGTTCGCCAAGAGTTGGGGGTGAGTGATGAAGTGGTAGTTCTCACCGTCGGGCGCATGTCGGTCGAGAAGGGACATGCAAACCTGCTGAGTGCGATCGCTATCTTGAAGGGCAGGTCCGAACTTCCTAAGCACCGTTTTCTGCTGGTGGGCGATGGGCCCGAGGAAGCGAATCTGCGTCGGCAGGCGGCACAACTCGGCATCGAAAACCGGCTCGTTTGGGCAGGATTTCAGAAGAACGTTGCGCCTTATTACGCGCTGGCGACGATCTACGCGCTGCCATCGATGTCGGAAGGCTCGCCGAATGTGATCCTCGAAGCCATGGCGGCTGGCCTGCCCATCGCCGCGACCCGCGCCGGAGGCGTGCCCGAAATCCTCGAGAACGATGTGACAGGATTGGTGGTACCCACACAAAATCCGCAGGCTCTCGCCGATGCGATTCAGCAACTTCTGCTGTCACCGGATTTACGTGTCCGGCTCGCGTCCTCGGCCCGCCAACAGGTGGAAACCGCTCATACCATCGAGGCCTACCGGCGCCGACTGACACAGTTCTATGTCGAAACGTTGAGAATGCGGGATGGTTTGTATCAGGGCCCGCGTTCGGTCGGGCCGATGAGGCGCTAAAGCAGACAGGCTTTAGCCGCTGCTTCCCTCAGGGCCTAAAGGCCCGTTATTCTTGCCCGACAACGGCACGGCTCAAGCCGTGCCCTGATACAAGGCTCGCTCGCTGAAGTTTTTTCAAAAGCCTGCATGCTTGCGTAGGCTGCATGCATCCTCATCAGCTACCCACCGGATCAGCTACCCACCGGAAGCTGCACCGAGAACACCGAACCCGACCCCACCTGGCTCACTACCGAAATCTTTCCGCCGTGCGCTTCCACGATCACCTTGCAAATGGCCAGTCCCATTCCCGTGCCCGGAGATATGTAACGCTGTTCGCGGCCACGATAGAACTTCTCAAAAATCAGCGACTGTTCGATCGCGTCAATGCCGCTGCCGTGATCCGCAACGCTGAGAATGATCTCCTTCGAGTTGTGCTCCGCTGAGATATTGATCTCGCTTTCCTTCGGCGAGTACTTGGCGGCATTCTCCAGCAGATGAACCATCACCTCGCGCATGCGTTCGAAATCAAACGAAACTTGAGGAGTGTCGGCGGGAACCTCTACCCCCACGACATGTCCAGCCAGTATGGCTCGCGCGCTGTCCAGCGCCGACTCAATCAGCTCTTTCGGTGCGTGAGGCCTCATTTCGAGCTTGACCATGTGTGAGTCAAGCTGCGCCATCTCTGCCGCTTCTCCCACCAGCCGGTTCAGGCGATCGGACTCCTCATTGATGACGGAAAGCAATTCTCGCTGTTGTGCAGGATCGAGCGCGTTCTCCTCGAGCAAAGCCGTTACGCTGGCCTTGATGCCGGTGAGCGGCGTGCGGAATTCGTGCGTCACGGAATCGAGCAGCGCCGACCGAAGCTTCTCGCTTTCCTGCATGGCTCGTGACTCAGACAGTTCTTCGATCGCGCGCGTGCGCTCGGCGGCAATGCCGACCAGACCGCCGATGGCTTCCAGGGTTTCGCGCGAAAGCTTAACTCCGACGATCGCCAGCGCCCCCATAACTCTTGCTCCCAAACGTAGCGGAACGTAGGAGGCGGATTCAGTCTCGCTGATTTCGCCGCGCGCCTTGACCCGCAGAAGCAGCTCAGGATCAAACTGCAAGTCCGGCCGCGATTGATACACGGTTTCTCGGCCGCTGACGGTCAAAGCTGCTCCGTTGCCGCCGAAGGTTTGAGTCAGGTTATCCGGAGCGCGGTTGTAGAGCTGGGCAGTATTGTCGAAGGTCAGCAACTGCTGGCTGAATGCGTAGAGCCTTTCAACCTCGCGACGCCGCGCCTGGGCCAGGGCTGCCTGGCGTCGCGCACGCTCGGACAAATTGCTGGCGACCACCGCCGTGATGAGAAACGTCAGCAGGGCCATCCAGTTTTGCGGGTCGGCGATGGTGAAGGTTCCGACCGGTGGAAGGAAGAAAAAATTAAACAGCGCTGTCGCCACAAACGCCGTAACCAGTGCAATGCGAAAGCCCCAGAAGGCTGAGGTCAGCAACACCACCACCAGAAAGCTGAGTGCCACCGTGGTCGGGTTCACGTGAAACCAATGGCGGTAGAAAACGGTAATGATCGCCAGGACCACGGCCACGGCGACCCCACGAGCGACTGCCAATTTCAGTTTCATTCAGCACGGGATTCTACTCTTTACGCGAAACTTATTTCTAACTGCTTACAATGACAGAATGGCGAGAAGTCCCGAAGAATGGCTTGAGGAAGTTGCACCTGCCAAGGCGCAGGGCATTTTCAAGCTGTTTCTGGGCTATGCTCCGGGCGTCGGCAAGACCTACGCAATGCTCAGCGAAGGGATACGGCGCAGCAGTCGCGGCGAAGATGTTGTCATCGGAATCATCGAGACGCACGGACGCAAAGCGGTCGTGGAGTTGGCTTCGAAGCTGGAGACGGTACCCCGTCGCACTATGGAGTACAAGGGGACTCAGTTCCATGAAATGGACCTGCAAGCCATTCTGCAAAGAGATCCACGCGTAGTTCTGGTCGACGAACTTGCACACACCAACATCGATGGCAGCCTTCATCGAAAGCGTTATGAAGACGTAATGGACTTACTTGCGGCCAAAATCGATGTGCTTTCCACCATGAACGTGCAGCATATCGAGAGCCTGGGGCCCACGGTGGCGCAGATCAGCGGGGTGCAGGTGCGTGAGACTGTGCCCGATTGGGTCATGCAGCGGGTAGACGAAATCGTGCTGGCCGACGTCACACCACAGGCTTTGCAGAGCCGCATGAACCGCGGCGATATCTATCCGGTAGAACGGGCCGAGCGCTCGCTGGCGCACTTCTTCAAGCCGGGCAATCTGATCGCCTTGCGCGAACTTGCCTTGCGCCAGGTCACCCAGGTGGTGGACCGCAGC
This sequence comes from uncultured Acidobacteriaceae bacterium, assembly GCA_963846795.1. Taxonomy (GTDB): domain Bacteria; phylum Acidobacteriota; class Terriglobia; order Terriglobales; family Acidobacteriaceae; genus CAVVDY01. The sequence goes on along the minus strand of CAWJXJ010000002.1, from coordinate 19,714 downwards.
CTCGATGCCTATCTGGCGAAAGAGCATGCGGACAAGACGCCGGACGTCCGCGAACGCATCGCGGTATGTATCAGCTCGAACCCGGCGGCGCAATATCTTATTGCGCGCGCCGCGCGCATGGCGCAGGCAATTAAGGGCGACCTCTTCGTCGTGTACGTGGATATCGGACAGGATTCCAATTCGCAATATCAGCGAACGCTGGGTGAGAACATTCACTTTGCGCAGAATCTGGGCGCAACCGTGGTGCGCGTGAAGGGCAAGAGCGTGGCTGAGGAAGTCGCTAAAGTCGTGCGCGAAAAGCGAATCACTCAGGTAATCTTCGGCCGCTCGGCACAGACCGGATGGAAGAAATACCTCTATATGAACGCCATCCAGCGGTTTCTTCGGGATGCTCCGCCGGTGGATGTACACATCGTGACCCAGGAGGTGCGCTAATGGAGCATCCGCACATTCTGGTGGTTGACGATGAGCCGCAGATTACCCGCGTGCTGCGCACTACGCTCACGGCAAAAGGTTATGAAATCCGGGTAGCCAACGATGGTGAGATGGCGCTGGAGATCATGAAGGACTGGTCGCCTAACCTTGTCATCACCGACCTGATGATGCCCAACATGGACGGCGTGCAGTTGTGCAAACGCATCCGCACGATGTCGGAGGTACCTATCATCGTGCTATCGGTTCGCGGCGAGGAGCGCAATAAAATACAGGCGCTGGATGCCGGCGCAGACGATTACATCACCAAGCCATTCAGCAGCGGTGAACTTCAGGCGCGGGTGCGTGCAGCTTTGCGACGGTCCCCGCAATCCTCTCAGACAACGTCGCGCGAGTTTCTCGACTTGGGGGACTTCCACATTGATTTTGCCACCCGGCAAGTCAAGGTGCGCAGTAACGACGTCAGGCTCACCCCCAAAGAATTTGACTTGCTTAGTTACCTCGCGGAGCACCCTCGTCGCGTCATCACTCACCGCACGCTTCTGGGCGCGATCTGGGGAGAACTGTACACAGAGCAACCCGAGTACCTGCGCGTTTTTGTCGGGCAACTGCGCAAGAAAATCGAAATAAATCCCGCCGAACCCAGGTATTTGCTGACTGACCGCTGGGTAGGATACCGGTTTGAACCGGGACCGTTGGAGCCGGCCAGTTCTGCGGGTTCTGCGGTAGTTGAGCCCAGCGAATAGTTTTACGAACTTCTTATTCTTCCTTTAGCCCTCCATTACGCCCTCCGCAGTCCAATAGAACCGGCGCAGAGAAAAACCCTGCCGGTTTCGAACTGCGCTACCGAAAGCAGGGTGTATGCCGCTGATTGGCTTCGTGGGTATTTCAAGTCTGGGCGCACTTTTCATGATCGTGTTCTTCGCCAAGCTTTGCCGCGATGACCGCGGCCGAGGGAACGGATCTTTGTCCGTCTTGTGCACTTGGTGGCGAGACGACCAATCCGCGCGCCGTGCGCCTTCGACAATTCCCTTGGTTTTGGCGAGGGATCCAAGGCGGGAGAAGTCTAGCGACGTGGTGGCTTTGCGGCGGACGGTCCACTACAGCGAGCCACAGCGGTCTACCCAGATCCCCGGACAACAGAAGCAAGCGCAAGTGAGATAAGCATGGCAATGAATCTGGAACAGGTTGAAGGTTTTGCAGAGTTGTTTCACCACTACTACAGCGCACTGGCGCCTGATTTCGGCTGCGCCGAGGTTGAGGCCAACGACTGGGATAGTTTGCCGGCGAACGAACGCCGGCGCTTCGTGGCCGCAACCCGTCTCGCCCTTCAGGAGAGCGAGAGCTGCTTCGAATGGCAAACTCGGCGAAGCTCTCCTGGACGGTCGGATACGGAAGGCCGCGAATGCGGCTGTTAGACAATGTTTCCACACAACCTGGTGCGTTGCATCGCCAAAGATAAGGTGTTGCCGGAGTATGAAGGGACTTTGGGGTACGGCAACACCACTCGTGGCTGTCGCACTCTGCTTTACCGTTGTGGGATGGCTGGGCTCCCGCCAGCCCAAGCGCTAGCCAGCCTCTGACACTTACGGAGATTTTATAAAGGCTTTAGTAGGTCTTTATGGCCGTTGACATCAAATTATGAAAGCAGAGCTGAAAACAATCCTGTCTGGCCATTGGCTATCGCAGGCCGAAGCTCAACGGAATATGTGGATCGATAGACTCAAGCTTTTTTGCAGTTTGGCATTTGGATTAGCACTAGGCTGCCTTTGCTACGCGCAGGACACAGCGGCAGACAAAACTGCCGAGCAAAAGCCGGAACAATCGTCCAGCACTGCGGCGCCAACTCCCAGCGCTCTCCCGGCTCCGGCGATGGTAGGACCGCTGCAGTTCCCGTCGCGAGTCAGCTTCGAGGCCGGACCTCTGGGCAAGTGGAACCTTAATGGCATTGCCAGCGGTACAGCCCTCTGGCTGAACAACCCTGTACCGGGCAATAACACCGATCAATTTGCCATCAACAACGGTCAACTGATGTTGCAGAAATCGGATGGGTGGTGGCAGATCTATGTGCAAGCCGGCGCCTACAACGTTGTTTCTCTGGGAACCCCGTATGTTTCGACCCAGACCGCGATTGATAACCTGTTCGGCCCAGTGCCGGTTGCTTATTTAAAGCTCGCGCCGGCAAAAAATACTTCGCTGATGATTGGCAAACTGCCAACGCTGCTGGGCGACGAGTACACCTTCGACTTCGAGAACATAAACATCGAACGCGGTTTGTTATGGAACCAGACCGCCGCGGTAACTCGCGGCGTTCAGCTCAATCAGACGATTGGAAAGTTCACTGCGTCGTTCAGTTGGAACGACGGTTATTACTCGAGCCGCTATTCGGCTCTGGATGGTTCATTGACGTACACCAACGGTGCGCATAGCGTAACGTTCATCGCCGGCGGCAACCTGAGCACGACGGATTGGACGACGCTGGCGACACCCATCCAGAACAGCGGAATGCTATTCGACCTGATCTACACCTACACCAAGGGCAATTGGATGGTGCAGCCGTATGTGCAGCAGAACAGCGTTCCGGCAAATCCGGCGTTGGGCGCGCTGCACGGCGCATCCGCGTGGGGCGGCGCGGTGCTGGTCAATCGCAATCTGGGACATGGCATCGCGCTGGCGGGAAGATGGGAATACATTTCGACCAGCGGGACCGTCGCGCAACAATCGGCGAATCTGCTCTTCGGCCCTGGCAGCGCTGCCTGGTCGCTTACCGTCACGCCAACGTTTCAGTACAAGCATTTCTTCACTCGCGGAGATGTTTCCTACGTTCGTGCTCTCGACTACACGCCGGGAAGCGCATTCGGTCTCCAGGGCACGAATCAAGGGCAGACTCGCGGGGTAATCGAGCTCGGTTTCATCTTCTGAGAGGCGGGCTGAACGGAGACCACATATGCAAGACGTGACCTATATCGCAATCACAATCGTTTTTTTCGCGTTGTCACTGGCTTACGTGCGCTTCTGCGAGCGCATGCACTGAAGGGAAAGTATGCACACCGAATCGATCATCATGCTCGCGGTCAGCACGTTCACCATGATCTACCTGCTCTACGCGCTGCTGCGGCCGGAGAAGTTCTGAAATGACAGTCAATGGCTGGTTACAAATCGCGCTCTTTCTCGCGCTCGTCCTGCTGGTCACCAAACCGATGGGCGTGTTCATGACGCGGGTGTTCAACCGCGAGCGGACCTTTCTCGATCCAGTTCTGCGGCCGATTGAGCGGCTGGTGTATCGGCTGACCTGCGTGGACGAGAACCACGAGATGCGTTGGACCGAATACGCCGTCGCGATGCTGCTGTTCAGCGTCGTATCAATGCTGGTGCTGTATGCGATGGAACGCCTGCAGGTCCATCTGCCGCTGAATCCGCAGAAGTTTCCTGGCGTTGCGCAGGCCCTGGCCTTCAACACCGCGGCTTCGTTCACAACGAATACGAATTGGCAAAACTATTCCGGCGAAGTGGTGATGAGCTACTTCACCCAGATGGCCGGGCTGGCCTATCACAACTTCATGTCGGCCGCGGTAGGCATCGCGTTGGCGATTGCGTTCATTCGCGGCATCGCGCGCCGCCAGATGCAGACCATCGGCAACTTCTGGGTTGACATGGTTCGGAGTTGCTTATGGGTGTTGCTGCCGTTTTGCATCGTGGGCGCGCTGGTATTGGTTTCGCAGGGTGTGGTGCAGAACCTGCGCCCTTACGACACGGCGAAACTGGTAGAGCCGCAGCAGGTGCCGCATATGGGAGCGGACGGTAAGGCCGCGGTCGATGCAGCCGGCAAGCCGTTGATGGACACGGTTACGACGCAGTCCATTGCGCAAGGGCCGGTAGCTTCGCAGGAAATCATCAAAGAGCTCGGCACCAATGGCGGCGGTTTCTTCAATGCCAACAGTGCGCATCCCTTCGAAAATCCCACTCCACTCTCGAACCTGATCGAACTGGTATCCATCTTCGCCATCGGCGCAGGCCTGACTTACACGTTGGGCCGCATGACTGGATCGCAGGCCCACGGTTGGGCGGTGTGGGCGGCGATGGCGATCTTGTTTGTCGCTGGAGTCACAGTTGCCTATTGGGCTGAGGCCGCCGGCAACCCGCTCTTACATGGAGTAAATCAACACGCGACCGCCCTGCAGCCGGGCGGCAACATGGAAGGCAAGGAAGCGCGCTTCGGAATCGCCAACACCGCACTGTGGGCGACGGTGACTACCGACGCGAGCTGCGGCGCCATCAACGGCTGGCACGATTCGTTCACCCCGCTCGGCGGAATGGTGCCGCTGGTGAACATCATGCTGAGCGAGGTCATCTTCGGAGGCGTTGGCGCGGGCATGTACGGCATGTTGATTTACATCGTGCTGACCGTCTTCATCGCTGGGCTCATGGTAGGCCGAACGCCGGAGTATCTGGGTAAGAAGATTGAAGCCTACGACGTGAAGATGGCGATGCTGGTGGCGCTGGTCTTCCCGCTGGTGATTCTTACCTTCGCGGCAATTTCATCGGTCGCACAGTTCGGTACCTCCAGCATCCTGAATCCTGGACCACATGGGCTCAGCGAGATCCTGTACTCCTACACCTCGCAGGCGGGCAATAACGGTTCGGCCTTCGCCGGCCTGACCACTAACACACTCTGGTACAACGTCAGCGGTGGCATCACGATGCTGATCGGCCGATTCCTGATGATTATCCCCATGCTCGCCATCGCCGGCAATCTCGCGCAGAAGAAGCACGTGCCGGCTTCGCTGGGGACATTCCCCGTCACTACACCTCTGTTCACGGTGCTGCTGATCGGCGTGATCCTGATTGTTGGCGCGTTGACCTTCTTCCCGGCGCTGAGCCTGGGACCGATTCTTGAGCACCTGCTGATGGGTGCGGGAAAGACCTTCTGAGGAGTCTGTAATGGCAAGCACGATGGAACCTACGATGCACACGCAACCACCGATGGTGCGGGTGGGGCATTCGCCCATGAAGCCGCGCAAGAAGATGATCTGGGAGGGAGACATTGTCCGGCGCGCCATTCTGGACTCCTTCATCAAGCTCAATCCCCGGCACATGATGGGCAACCCCGTCATGTTCGTGGTTGAGATCGGCAGCGTGATCACCACGGTGCTGCTGTTTCGCGGAGGAACGGCGTTCTCGTTCAATCTGCAGATCACGCTTTGGCTGTGGTTCACCGTACTCTTCGCCAACTTCGCGGAGGCAATGGCGGAGGGCCGGGGCAAGGCGCAGGCTGAGACGCTACGCAAGGCGCGCTCTGAGACAGTCGCAAATCGTTTGACCCAGAACGGCTCCATTGAGAAAGTCAGCAGCGCCAAACTGCGCGCCGGAGATGTCGTTCTGGTATCTGCCGGGGAACACATACCCTCCGACGGAACGATCATTGAAGGTGTGGCGTCCGTTGATGAGTCGGCGATTACCGGCGAATCGGCTCCGGTGATCCGTGAAGCCGGTGGCGATCGCTCGGCCGTGACCGGTGGTACGCGTGTGTTATCGGACCTGCTGCGAATCGAAATCACATCCAACCCGGGCGAAACTTTTCTTGATCGCATGATCGCGCTGGTGGAAGGCGCCGAGCGGCAGAAGACGCCCAACGAGATCGCGCTGAACATCCTGCTGGCGGGATTGACGATCATCTTTTTGCTGGCGGTGGTAACGCTGCAGCCATTCGCGATTTACTCTGGCTCACCCCAAACCGTCTTTGTGCTGGTGTCATTGCTCGTGTGCCTGATTCCGACCACTATTGGCGGATTGCTCTCGGCCATCGGCATCGCTGGTATGGACCGCCTGGTACAGCACAATGTTCTCGCCATGTCGGGTCGTGCGGTGGAAGCCGCGGGCGACGTGAACACGTTGCTGCTCGACAAGACAGGGACGATCACCTTTGGCAATCGCCAGGCATCGCGATTCATCCCCGCTCCCGGCGTAACCGACGCAGAGTTGGCCGATGCCGCGCAGCTTTCGTCACTCGCTGACGAAACGCCGGAAGGCCGCTCCATCGTCGTGCTGGCCAAGGAAAAATATGGACTGCGTGGACGCGAACTCGGTTCCCATCAAGCCGAGTTCGTGCCCTTCACGGCGCAGACCCGCATGTCGGGAGTGAACCTCAACGGCTTCCAAATCCGCAAAGGCGCAGCCGACGCGATCCGTACCTATGTCGAGCAGGCCGGCCATTCCTTCCCGAAGGAAGTGGACACCGCAGTTGAGGAGATCGCCCGCTCGGGCGGTACGCCGCTGGTCGTAGCCGAAAAGAGCCGCGGCGCCCTGGGTGTCATTGAGTTGAAAGATGTCGTCAAGGGAGGAATGCGCGAACGCTTTGCGCAACTACGCTCCATGGGTATCCGCACGGTGATGATCACCGGAGACAATCCGTTGACTGCGGCGGCAATCGCGCAGGAGGCGGGAGTGGATGACTTCCTGGCACAAGCAACACCCAAAGACAAAATGGACCTGATCAAGCGCGAGCAGTCACAGGGAAAACTGGTCGCCATGACGGGCGATGGCACCAACGACGCTCCCGCCCTGGCGCAGGCCGATGTCGGCGTAGCCATGAACACGGGCACGCAGGCCGCGAAAGAAGCGGGGAACATGGTGGATCTCGACTCGAATCCGACGAAGCTGATCGAAGTGGTGGAAATCGGCAAGCAGCTGCTGATGACGCGCGGCTCGTTGACCACGTTTTCTATTGCCAACGATGTGGCGAAATACTTCGCCATCATTCCCGCCATGTTCGCCGGAACGTTCCCGGTGCTGAACGTGCTCAACATCATGCATTTGAAGACGCCGCAGTCGGCCGTGTTGTCGGCTGTGATCTTCAATGCCGTGATCATCATTGCGCTCATTCCGCTGGCTCTGCGCGGAGTGAAATATCGCGCCATGGGAGCTGCAGCGTTGTTGCGCCGCAATCTCCTCATCTATGGCTTCGGCGGAATTGTTATTCCGTTCATCGGTATCAAGGCAATTGACCTGCTCATTACGCGAGTGGGGCTGGCCTGAATTCATCGGAAAGACGACACGATATGAAAAAGAATCTGCTGATTTCGGTTTTGATGACCATCGTAACGACTATCCTGCTGGGGATCATCTATCCCCTCGTCGTTACCGGTCTGGCACAACTGATTTTCCCCGCCAAGGCCAACGGACAGCTCATTGCGCGCGATGGCAACATCATCGGCTCGCGCATCATCGGACAGCCGTTTAACGGCCCCACTTACTTCCATTCGCGGCCGTCGGCGGCGGGCACAGGGTACGACGCAGCCAACTCCGGCGGAACTAACCTTGGCCCTACCAACAAAGTCCTGATCACGCGCGTCGAGCAGGATGCGGCTGCATTGCATGCGGAAAATCCCAATGCGCCGGTGCCAGTTGATCTGGTAACTACGTCTGCTTCCGGTCTCGATCCGGAGATCTCGATCGCGGCGGCGGAGTTTCAGTTGCCGCGTATCGCACGCGAGCGCAACTTGTCGCTCGATCGGGTTATGCAGCTTATCGCGTCACACACCGAAGGACGCCAGCTTGGCTTCCTAGGCGAGCCGCGCGTGAATGTGCTGGAATTGAATCTCGCGCTCGATCAGCTTGCGAGCCGCTGAATCATGGCGGAGGGAGAGAGATTCGAACTTCACACCCCCCCTCGCCCGCTCTACTCACTAAAATGATTTGCCATGTGTACCAGAGAGTGGTACATAGGTAAAGGAGCGGCCGGTTATGATCGTGAGCTTTCGGGACGAGTGGCTGCGTGCGTTCCTCGTGCAGGATAGGAGGTCGCGTCACATACCACCCGATCTCGAAGAACGACTCTTCCGCAAGCTCCAGATGCTTGACGACGCGACGAATGATCAGGACTTACGGGTCCCGCCCAGCAATCATTTCGAGAAGCTGCGCGGCAACCTGGCGGGCCTCCACTCGGTGCGCATCAACAACCAGTGGCGCCTGGTGTTTCGCTGGGATGCCAGCCGCGGCGAGGCGAAAGGTGTCTACCTCGACGGCCACAGCTACAGATGAGGTGAACCATGCTGATGACAAAGCGCAAGCCGGCCACGGTCGGCGAGATTCTCGTCAAGGAGTTTATGCAGCCGATGGGCCTGACCCAATCCGCGCTGGCGGAGGCCATGGGGGTCCAGCGCAAGCACGTCAACGAACTCTGCAACGACCGTCGAACGGTCACGGCTGCGACCGCGCTCATTTTCGCGCGTGTTTTCGGCAACAGCCCCGAGTTTTGGCTGAACGTGCAGCGGCGTAGCGATTTGTGGGAGGTGATGAACAACGCTCGCGAGCGCAAACGCATCGAGCGCGCGACGCCAATAGCCGCGGTCGCGTGACCGCTCCCTCCAGCATCTCACAGCTTGCTCTGCATATGGCGGAGGGAGAGGGATTCGAACCCCCGGTACGGTTTCCCGTACAGCGGTTTTCAAGACCGCCTGTTTCAACCGCTCACACATCCCTCCGCGGTTGATAAGTCATTTGCTTACATCATTATACTGCGCCCTTGAGCAGCTGCTGGATGCCCTCGGGTGCATGTTTGGTGCATATTAGCGACTCCAGGGTCTTCATCGCCGCCAGACTGCGGCCATCGACCCCCGTCCGCTTAATGTACGACTGCCGCGTCACTGATACGTCGCTGTGACGCAGAATGGCCTGAATTACGATGTCGGATACACCCAAGGAATGCAAGTTGGTAGCGAGTCCTCGACGGAATGCGTGCCAACCGTGCCACTCCATGCCCACTGCTTGCAGCTTCGGTTTGATCACCTCGCGGGCAATGTACTCGACCGAGATAGGACCTCCAAGCATCGACTCGAACAGAAACAATTTCGGGCCAAACTGCAAGAGATACTGCTCAATCATTTTCGCGAGCGGGACGATCACCGGAACTGCTCCGGTCCCGTGCTTTCCCTTTGGCGCTCCGATATGTTTTCTCCAGACGCTACGTCGCACTATCAGTATTTGACCGTCGTAATCTCCCAGTTTGATACCGCGCAGTTCGCCCCGCCGAAGCCCCGTGAAGCCGGCAACCGCGACGATGGTTCGCGCGGGTTCCGGCAATACTGCCAGCATCCCCACGATCTCCTCGAGGCTGTATGCATAGGTGTCTTCAGAACTCCGTCCTTCAGGAACGCACACCTCCCGAACCGGATTGGGAGGATTGAGAGTTCCGGTCCGAATCGCGTACCGAAAGACACCGCTGAGCAAGTGCTTCACGTGACGAAGCGTCGTGGTCGTCAAATCGTTCTTTGCCCTGATACCGTTCAGCATTTGTTCTACGTCAACTGTCCGGTAGTCTCGCAACGCCCGGTCAGAACTAGGTTCAAGATACCGCTTCCACATCTTGCGATATCCATTGCACGTCGAGGGGCGCTTCTGCTTCTCTACGAACGGGAGGTAGAAATCCTCGACAAACCGTTTCAGGGTCATCCCACTGGAAGCCGTAATTGTTCCGCTGTTCAGAGGCTTGAGGAACTCGTCCGCGAGCGACTGCGCAGCCTTCTTTGTCCGATAAGGGCCTTCGGCCTCAGCAAGCACACGCGACCGTTGTGGGTGCCGAATCGTCCCGTCCGGCTCTTGCACAATGTCGTAGTACCGCAAACACCAGCTCTTGCCCTTCCGGTATAGATAACCAGATTGGTGGGTCCGTCCCATCACATCTTCTCCTTGGGTTGGACCCGCACTCTGTCACCGTTGCTACCGCCCACTATACGCCTCTGAGCCCATGCTTCGAGTTCCGGACTGCCCCAACGGAAACGCACATATTTCCCAAAACGCACATGAGGCAGCGGATCGTCCGTCCGGCTACGCACCCGTTCCCGCACCCAAGTTTCAGGCACACTCCAGAGGGTTGCGAGCTGCTTGCAATCTATGAATTCATACCGTGCTTTCAGTTCCCGAGCGCTTACCGTGGGCTCGATATCCATCGCTGAAGACATTGCACACTCCTGGCTCAACCTGTTCGGAACTCCGTCACTCACCGATTCACCCATTCAAATCGGCGACTGGCTCACTTGCGGTTTGCGCGGCGACCCGAATGCCCTCGGCTCAGCCTGCGGCTAATACATCAAGCAGCAAAGAGGCGACTGGAAGAGAGGGCTTCGAGTTCAAAAGAGTGTTTACGAGTGCGAGAGCTCTTAGGGAAAGGTTTGCGATCAACCCTTCCCTCTAGGAGCCAGGTGGGCCAACTTGGTCCACGCTACATAGTCTGCAGATGAGAACTGCAGAGCGTTTCCAAAATTGGGACAGGAAATGGGTCTTGCAGCGGAGTCGTAAAGCAACGTGAGCGTTGGTGCTCACGGGACAGGCCGGAAGCTGCGTTGTGCTGCAGCCGCCGGAGGAAGAATCGAAATCACTACGCTCCGTGATCTCCAATCCTTGTGCGCAACACTTAAAACTATTTCGGGTTCGAACGCAAGAGAAAAGTTGCAGTGACGCGATACTTTCGAGAGTTGCTGGATTCCGGGTCTGTAAAATTGTTCTTTCGTGCCTTTCGATTTGCCAAGCCCGACGATTCTGTCGTAACGTGCCCTTCGCGATGAGTAATCGAGAAGTCAACGTCAGGACTCTTCAACGGTCGTGGGCACGGCGTCCGAAATTTGCCATCACTCTTCCACGCCCTGCCGATGCTCAGGTCCAGTATTCCTGTCCAACATGTGGAAGCGAAAACACACAGCGGCTTTCTACGGCGTATATGGCGGGCGTCTCTCAATTCTCAGCGGTGACGACGCGGGTTCGGATGGGCGGGAGGGCCTGCCGGAGGGAGCGGCTGGACAGAAGGGACTTCACAGACTCAGTGGAGTCTGCTCGCAGCCCCTCCTAAGAAGCTCAGTTATTGGCCAGGTGTCGGCCTGATTGCAGTGAGCCCGTTGCTTTCAGCGCTAGCCGCCGAAGGTATTCGCAGGATTTCCGGGCGGGTGCAATTGACCTTCCGCTTTGAAGATCTTGCAACAGGTTCATTCTTCGTGCTCGCTGTCGTCGCTTTCCTCCTTCTGATGAAGTCTTTCAGATACAACCGACGGACGTGGCCGATGCTTTTGCTCCGTTGGAACATGACCTTCACATGCTCCAGATGCGGTCGGGTATTCATTCCTGGCGTCGGCCCGTGAGGCACATTTGTCATTTAGCTCCGAGACGTTCGGCGATCTGTCGGTTCTGCACGCTCACAAGCGAAGGTGAATGCAACCTGTGTCCAAAAAAAAGAACCCTTCTAGCCTCCCTCATTTCGATGTCCCTCCGTGGCAAGCTCTTCAGGAGAAAGTACTAGGAACTATCAACGACTTCTCCGAAGAGAATCCGCATGTCCCGAATGCGCTATTGCTGACAGGAACCGGGCTAGCATATGTGACGTTTGCAACGACCCGGTACGGATCGGAAGCATTTCAGTATGTTTACGAAAACGTTCGATCGATCGTCGAGCTATTTCAATCGATCATCGACGACGAACCGAAGCACATTCCCAAGAGCACTGTTGGCAACGTCAAAGACAGGAAGAAGATGTTGGAACAGAAATGGATGCTCTTGGAGTCTATCCGCGAGAAGGTAAACAGGCTTGTTGAGCAAGAAATCAGCCGACTTCAAGAGAGCGAAGGGAAGCCCAACTAAAGAACCAACGCAATGAGGCACAGGATGTGCCATTGCTACTCTGGTCAGGAATTCCGGTTATATAAAGCACGAACAGTTGCTGTACTTGGCTGGGTATGACAAATCAAAGGCGTCCCTGACGTCATTCTGTTGGCGAGTACGGCGCCTGATCTTGGGTGGACTCATTTCGCAGGCAGGTGTACGCGTGGAGGGCGATAAGGTTTATGCAATCACCCGAAAGGGACTGGAGAAATTAGAGACATTTGGTCACACACTGTTGTCGCTGCACTCCGAGGCGCAGGCCATCAACCAGTCGGCAAGAATGATGCATTCGCTTGGTCTCAACGAAATCCGCCTCACATTTCAGCGCAATCACATGCTGAATTCCTGGCTCTCCGACCTGGAGGTCTGCTCGGAGAACCTGCTCACCGGCGACAAATATGCGAAGGACTATGACGGGGTGGCAATGCTGAACGTCGGCGGCCGACAATTGCGCTGTGCCATCGAGTACGAGCGGTCAACCAAGAGCTATGCACGGTATGAAGAAATTCGCCGTGCAATTTCAGGCGAAAGGCTGGTTGACGCCATCCTGTACATCATCTCCGAACCGGAACGCCTTTTTCTCGTCGCTGACCACCTAGCCGGCGCGCACCCCGGGATCCTGTTTGCAACCGATTTGGCGTTTCTGCGGTTTGGCCCTGACGCCTACGCGGTCAAAACGGCATCAGCGGGAGCAGCATTGGAAGAGTTGCTGATGCAGTTGCCCGTTCTCTCCACGCAAAGGTGTGTGGCTGTCCCTGCTTGAGGCCGCAGGGGATGGAGCTGATTATGCACTCGGGTATGGCGCTGGGTTTGACGCTGGCATTGACGATGGCGAAATCGATGGGGCTGGAAGGCCTCGCGTAAACAAAACACAGTGAGGATGTTAACTTCTGACTATCCCCATGATCGTATCTTTGCCGCAACTCCCCGACGGCATTGTTGTAAGAGTTAACATCGATTACATTCCAAATGCATTCCGACGATTACCGCGAGCGTTCAGTGCGCTCAATAACAAGCAATTTTAAAGAGTTTTGTTTCCGGCCATCCTGCGCATTGCCGACAATTCGCTCGGGATCCAACTGCCACATCCGCGCATGGGGCGTTACAACGCAACAAATTGTGTTCAATAAGTGCATTGGCGATTTAGCGCCAACTATCTTGTCAGATGGCTTTGCCTTCCCGACGGCGGTGGTAGATGGTCAAAGAGAGAATTACAAGCGGCATGATGATTTCGGTGACTAAGAAAATGCCTGAGTTGTTGGAAGCGTGATTGTTGTTAAGTGTCATCTGCCGAACGTGCCCGACGGCATCGCCCAGCAACCAGACTGCGTTTGCAATTGCTGTCGCCAACCAGAAGTCGCCTCGAAACTTTAGACACAAAACGCCTAGAACGCCAACGGTGAGGTCCGCCATCCCGACTTCGTATTCGTAAGGGCTGGTTGACCATCCTATGGACGCCGATGTCTCAACGGGACGGAAGACGTGTGCATACGCGGTGAGCACACCCATCAGGCCAACATAGAAGAAGAGCAGATACAGAAGGTATGTTCCGGCAATTGCCGCTCCACTGCTACGGCGCTTGGTTGAGAATGCAAGGTGAACAGATGCACCCACAATTGCAATCAGCGTAAAGATAACTTGAAACATGCAGCCTCCAGGGAACTCTTAACAGCTACCGTTCCATCGAGTACGAATTCTTCTATTCGGTAACAAATCGGTAACAACCGAAATTGGTCAGCTCGCATTAGGCGACGGTGACTGCAGGATAGGCTTCGATGTATTCCTCGCCATTGCAACCCTGGTAGACAACCGTGCGTGCTTCCAGGTCTACGTCATAGCGCACGACTCCAGCTCGCCAAGTGGCAACTAGAAAATCCGGGAATGTACTCTCACCAGCCTGATCCACGCGAAGCGCCTTGATTAGCGCCTCCTCATCGAAGGCCGGTACATCGACGGCGCCGTTGACCAAAGGTGCGCCCTGCATGACGACGGGTCCTTCCTGCGTCAAGTAGAGGCTCTGGCAGGAGGGCAGCGACCAGACGTTACGAGTCACGCCGGCTCGCCGGAGAGCCTCGGCCAGATACGGGAATCCTCCCACACGGGGACGGCCTGCTTTAGCAACTTTCATGGCTTCCATCAGAGTGTCGATAGCGATGCTCATCACATTTCTCCTATTCGGTTGGGACATCGTGGATGTGGTTATGATCTGCAAGTTTGACAAGCAGTTCCCTGAGAATGCTTTTCTCCCTTGCACTTAGACAATCGAAGTAGCGTGCATCGTTCTGGTCAGCAATCTCAGCAAGAAGGGGGAGGCTGCGCCGTCCCGCTCGTGTGAGAGAAAGCAGGCGGAACCGGCTGTCGCCCTCTTTTGCCTGGGTTTGGATCCACCCCTTCGCATCGAGTTTGTCGACGATTTTGGAAACTGCACCACGGGTCAATCCCAGGCTATCGGCCAACTCGCCTGCAGCAGTTTGTCCGCGCTCGTGAAGCTCACGCAGAAGCACCCATTCCGCAACCGAGGTCTGCTTCTCCTGGAGGGCGCGGGCGAACGCGCCTGAGACAGCATTAGAGACGCGCCTAAGCCAATAGCCAAGGTGGCCCTCTAAGTGAGTCACTTGGCGCGTATTTGCAATGCTAGTTTCCATGGAAGCTATACTAGTTTCCACGGAAACTAAATGTCAATGACAATTTCTGACCAAGTACCGATAAAGCATATGTGTATAGGTGTTCGGGGTGCCCTCAGTCCGGAGAGCCCAAGCATCAATCAATCATTGGGACGAGAGTCGCCATCTCGGAGACATGCCCCGTCCAGGCTTGATCCAGGATCATGGGCAACTCCGAGTTAACTCGTGCCGTGACTCGAATTGTGAGGGTAACTTCAGACCTCGCCCGCAAAAGATCAAACGTTAATTGCAGTGACAAGGTTCTGCTTATCTAAAATAGGGTCGTAGCGTCAGGGGCGGGAGGGTCGACTTCTGCGGCACACGCCGAATCATCATTTGCTGGACTGTTCACCAATGTGCTCACGGGATAGCACTTCATGAGCGTCGGGTCAAAAGGCTTCAGCATTCCACTCAAGGTGTCGAGATCTTTGAATCCAGGATCAAGCCACAGTTCGTAGTCTTCCAGTTTCAGGATGACCGGCATTCGGTCGTGTACGTCAGCCAGCAGTGAATTTGGAGTGGTCGTCAGAATCGAACAGGTCCCGACAAAACTGCCGTTCGCATCTTTCCAGCGATCCCAAATTCCGGCGAAAGCGAACAGCGAGTCGTCCTGCATTCCGATATGAATCGGCTGTTTTGACCTGCCGGTTCGCGAGTCGAGTAGGGAGCCAACGTTGCCGCTGGCTCCCCCTCTAAGAACCGTGCTTGAGAGTTTCCAACTCACACGGCTCAAGCCTTCACAAACGCCCAGGTTCATGAACGCGTGCGGTGTGGAGCGACAGCAATACGTCGGAGAAGATAAGGTTTCCAACTGGGGTCATAAGGATTCTGATCGAGTTCGGGCGGTTTGCCGAACAGAACCGGAAACGAACAGGGGAAGGCAAACCTGAGACGTTCGACTTTCTTGGATTCACGCACATCAGCGGGAAGAACGGGAAAGGGTACTTCACGGTGCGGCGCACAACGATCCGCAAGCGGATGAGGAAGAAGCTGCAGGAAATCAAGCAGCAATTTCGCCAGCGCATGCATGATCCCGTGCCCCAAACCGGCCAATGGCTCAGGTCGGTTGTGCAAGGCTACTTCAACTACTACGCAGTGCCGGAGAATCTCGATAGCCTCGGGGTCTTTCGGGACCGAGTGCTTCGCCTTTGGGGGCAAGCACTCCGGCGTCGTAGCCAAAAGAGCAAGTCCACGTGGGCTCGCCGCCTTGCACTCGCCGGACAATGGCTTCCCCAACCTCGTGTGCTCCATCCTTATCCCGCAGCTCGCTTCGCCGCCAGTCATCCGAGATAAGAGCCGTATGCGCTAGTGAGCGCTCGTACGGATCTGCGCGAGGGGCGACCAGTGATGGTCGTCCCTATCGCGACCACGTAATCCGCACCTGTCCGCCTCGAAAACGCTAAACAAACAGCCACAGTCAACGGCGAACAAAAGGCGAATACTACGGTATACTCCCTGCGTGGGCGGCGAGCGGGCATCCTCAGTTCGGCAACGATATGCAGCGAAGATTTGCTGCGAATGCAAGGCTCCCCTTCCCCCACCTCATCGAAGAGGCGAGCGACTTTGCCAGCGCTGCGCAGGAGTGAGCATGAAACGAGTTTTCCTGCAGTTCAGCTTTCGGCAGGGTTGGTATTGTCAGTTCCTGGAAGAGGACGGGAAGACTCCTCTGCCGCGCACGGCAATACTTACCGAGGAAGCGCAAGTTGTTTTGAACTGGTGAAGCGCGGCGGTTTCACGTTGAACATCTCCGGACGGCAGGAAATCGAGGAAGCTATCAGGAAAAAAGGCGGAGGCGTGTGGCTGGAGCTTACGCCGGAGCAATATGCCAAACTGCGGCAACCAGCAGGTAAAGATGGCGGCAAACGTTGAGGGGAGTTTAGTCGTTTCCGTTCCGTTTCCTCAACTTGCTTGGCCCGCCCGGCCCTCTCCCGTTGATCTCGAATTCTGATGCGCGGAACCGCATCTCCTTTAACTCCGCGATTTTCGCTATCAGTTCCCGAATCAAGTCTTGTTGCTCGATTAGTCGGCGCTGCGTGCCGGCAGGATCGGCTTCTGTTTCGATATTCATGATGTAATCACGTGCCCATTTGGGCAGGCTGTTGATGCGGTCTACCAGGGAGCGCTTCTTAGACAAGTGTCACCCTATCTCTCCCGCACGACCTGCCGTGGATTCTTATCATCGCGCAACGCGATGAACCGTGAGTGCCGCAGGTGATTGTCAGGCGTCCATTCCGTGAATTCGAATTGCCCAACCAGAACTGGCTTCAGCCATTGGCAATCCTTCATCTTCGCCGCCGTCAGTCCGGCACCCCACCTGCCGCTTCTCGCCTCGGGAAGGTTCGCGAACGGGCATTTCTTGACCTCTAGCGGCTTGAGTTTCTTGAACAGCTGCTCGCGGTAGGGTGGCGTGAAGCCATTGCGTGTGCGTGCCACATACTGAAGCTTTCCGTCATTGTAGTAGCCGAAGATCATGGCATCGAAGTTCCGGTCCGAAGGCGTGTATCCGCCGACGACAAATTCCTGACCCCGATTGATCCTCATCTTCTGCCAGGCGCCGGAGCGCTGGCCCGGCTCATGGCGGCTGTTGCGGCGTTTCGCGACCAGCCCTTCCAGCCCGGCTGATTTCACAGAAGCGACCAGATTGGCAAGGCTGGCTTTTAACTCCGGGGAATAGCGAATTGGCTCCGCGAGCTTTGGCAGGACATCGTTCTCCAGAAGCGCTCGCCGATTCGTCAGCGGCTCTGCCATCAAATTACGACCCCTGAGTATGAGCACGTCGAAGACGAAAAAGACCAGCGGCGCTGTTGACGAGCCGTAGTGCTGGAGCAGGTTGAAAGATGGCCGGCCCTCCTCGTCGAGCGCAGTCACTTCGCCGTCCAAGACTGTTTCATCTGGGAGACCGCGCAGCGCGGCCGAAACCGGGGAATAACGCTCCGTAAAGTCGTTGTCGTTGCGCGAACGCAGTTGCACCTTGCCACTGCTCTTGATGGCGAGAGCTCGGTAGCTATCCAGCTTAATTTCGTAGAACCAATCAGGACCTTGCGGCAGTCTCTCTGTTCGCAGGAGCAGCATCGGCTCGATGAACGTCGCTTTCGTTGTGGGCATTTCCCGACTGCCCTCCAGTTTGACGAACCACAACTCCACAAACCAAAGAGGAAACCACAGTATGGCAATATCCGCCGCACGAATCCGCTCCCTCTATCGTCGTCACCACCAGGTACAAGAGGCCGTCTACCACTTCAGCGCGTGTCCACCGGCCGGCGCTGTTATGAACTCCTCAGTGCCAAGATGCACAGGCACGAGCCCAAGCTTTTCCGCCGACGAGCGCTTCCGTGCTGCTCTTCGCCATGAGATGGCGAAGGCAGGTCTTACGTAGTTCACCATTTCGCGCCACTTCTCAAATTCAACTCAAGGAGATCAACCCCATGCAGAAACCTCTGCTGATCGGATATCTGGGCAAAGACCCGGAGATGAAATACGCCACCAGTGGTACCGCCATCACAACCTTCACAGTCGCCAGCACCGAACGTTGGAAAAACGGCGCCGGCGAGCCTCAGGAACACACCGAGTGGTTCAACGTGAAGGCCTTTGCCAAACGCGCCGAGGTCGTGGCCGAACACCTGCACAAAGGATCCCGCTTATGCTCAGCTCACCATAACCGGCATTATGTGTAGGAGTTTGATATGCGAAGCAGACTCAACACAACGCGGTGAAAGCTCGCCGTATTCTGATCTTCCTTCCCATAAATGTAGGCGGTTTTGGCAAGTGTGACGCGTCAACTGCCAGGCGCACGTGAACTACAAAGAATCGAGCCAAGCCAGCAGATCGGCATCGCGTTTCCATCGGGGGCGCTTGCCGTTCCGCAATCTTGGGTCAGCCTTCTCCAGTGCTTTCCGCTGGGTCTCGATGTTTGCTTCAGCGTAGAGGTTCGTCGTGTCAAGATGAGCATGGCCCAGCCAACTTCGGATGACTGTAACGTCGACGCCGGCCGCAACCAGGTGAACTGCAATTGTGTGCCTAAAGGTGTGGGGCGTGACCTTCTTTCGCGAGAGTGAGGGTTGTGTCATGGCTGCGGCTTTTACGTAGTTCCGCAAGCGGAATCGGAAGCCTGAAGCAGTTAGTCCGGCACCATACCGGTTCCGAAAAAGATGCTCTTCAGAACCGTGCGACTGCCTTTTTACGAAGGCTGCCACGAAGGCGCGTGTTTCAGGCCAGAGGGGCGCAATCCTTCCCTTTCGTCCTTTTCCCAGCAGCCGAACGTGGGTAGGTGATGCCAGGTGGAAGTCTTCAGGCCGGAGATTCAATGCCTCTTGGATCGAGCACCGGTGTTGTACAAGAGCGAAAGCAATAGGTGATCTCTCTGGCCCTCAAGCGTGGACCGATCTGTCTGTGCGATGATTGCAACCACTTCGGATTCCTCCAAGTAGACCATCGATCGCCGGGATGCGCGCTTGAACGGTATGCGAAGAATCTCATGGCATTGCTGCGTGGCCGTAGGCTCATGTTCTGCGACGAAAGAAAAGAAGCTTCGCAGGGCTGCCAGCCGGCAGTTCCTCGTCGTAACGCTCGCATGCCGATCACGTTCGATGTGCTGCAAAAAAGTGAGAACCCCGTCTTCCGTCATGTCTTCCAGTTGCAGTTTTGCTACCTGCTTGCCCCGCCGCTTTGCCGTGAACCGCAGAAAGAGTCTCCATGCGTCACGATACGCGTGAATGGTCTTCGGGGATGCACTCCGTTGCTCCCCCAGCCACTCAAGAAAGAATCTGTGGAGAAGTAGTGCTAAGGAAGGACAGGTCAACTTCAACATTAGGCGCCTCCTAGAATAGCCTTTACCACATCGGCGCGTGACAATCGAAGGCGGGCACTCGCGTGCTGAAGCAATTCCTGTGTGATCGTGAGGTAGACGAGCGTTGAATGAATGTCGCGGTGCCCGAGGTATGTGGCAAGGTAAGGCAGTCGGCTCTGTGGATTGA
>CAWJXJ010000001.1:0-550800 GCA_963846795.1 uncultured Acidobacteriaceae bacterium | reverse complement strand
CGTGTCGCACGATTTCCCCTTCGATACAGTTCAGATGCCGCTAAACTGTCTCGACGCCTCGTTCCGCAGCTTCGAGCAGCGCGTGCTGCCGGAAGCGCAGAAGCACGGCGTCGCGGTGCTTGGCATGAAGAGCATGGGCGGCAGCGGAGAAATCATCACTCACGGAGTGGTCACGCCCGACGAGGCGCTGAAGTACGCCATGAGCTTGCCCGTGGCCTCGACCATCAGTGGCATCGATTCCATGCAGGTGCTGGAGCAGAATCTCGCGATCGCGCGCGGATTCCAACCGCTCTCGTCTGAGCAGATGCAGAACATTCGCAACCAGGCGAAAACCTTCGCCGCTGACGGCCGCTTCGAGCTTTTCAAGACTACGAAGAAATACGCCGGCAAGGTCGGGCGCCTGCAACACCACTTTCCGTCTGCCGACGAGTTGCCCGCCTAGTCGGCCCGGCTAACGCACTCTGGGTCATAACACCTGCACGTTGCGATAGAAGTTTTCAGCAAAACCTCACAGAATTACTAATAGACGTGCCATGTTGCGTGTGTATAATTCGCACCACTATCCGCATAGTACAAGGGTGAGAAAAGATGACGAAACGCGCCGTTCTGTCGCTGCTGGTTGTGTTGTTCACCGCTGGCCTGTTAACCGCTCAGGCAACGCTTGAATCCAAGAAAAACCTTGCCAATGTCCAAGAACAACACGTGTTCATCCTGATGGAAGAAAATCACGGCCTGGCTGACGTGATTGGAAACGCCCAGATGCCGTACATCAACAGTCTGATCC
The DNA here is from genome assembly GCA_963846795.1 of uncultured Acidobacteriaceae bacterium. Lineage (GTDB taxonomy): Bacteria > Acidobacteriota > Terriglobia > Terriglobales > Acidobacteriaceae > CAVVDY01. Next base: position 550,016 of record CAWJXJ010000001.1, on the reverse strand, counting down.
AGCAGTACTCAACCGCCTACGGCTACTTCGGCGACACCCATCCCTCGATCGGCAATTACTTCATGCTCACGACGGGGCAGATCATCACCAACAACGATGGCTACGGCGGCACCGTTAGCGTCGACAATGTCATTCGCGAGCTGCTTGCGGCCGGAAAGACCTGGAAAGAATATTCGGAGAGTATTCCGTATCAGGGATACATCGGCGGAGACTCGGGTCTGTACGCGGAGCGTCACAATCCTTGCTCTTACTTCTCCGACGTTCGCGGAAACCAGACGCAGATGAATAATCTGGTCGACTTCAGCCAGCTTGCAACCGACATTGCCAATCACACGCTGCCCAATTACGGCTTCATTGTTCCCAACCTCAATGACGACGCCCACAACGGCACGCTTGCGCAGGCCGACACCTGGGCGGCGAACAATATTCCTCAGTTGCTGAACAGTCCCGATTTCAATACACCTGGCGGTGGTTTGCTGATCATTACATTCGATGAGGCCGAGACAACCGACACCAACTTCGGTGGCGGCAACGTTCTGTGGGTAGCAATTGGGCCGGATGTTCGTAAGGCTTATCCGCCCAAGAAGTCGGAATTCCGGCTCCAGGTATATCAGCACGAAAGCACGCTGCGCTTCATGATGCAGTTGCTGGGCGTCACTGCGTATCCGGGCAATGCGGCAACCGCTCCTGACATGACTGAGTTCATTCTGGGCGACTGAGTCTAGGCCGGCGTCTATCGTATCCCGCCAAAGCATGCCCTCATGTTTTGAGCGGAGTTCTGTGTTGAACGGCTGGATTTCCTGTGATACTGTCCCGCCCATGGCCACCTACAGGTACCATTGCAGCGAGTGTATGAAGACGTATATCGGCGAGCCCAACCCAGGAATGAAGTGCAACTGTAACCCAGCCAAAACCATGATTGGGAGTCCGTACATTGCTCCCCCTGCTGCGCTATCCCCTGAACTGCTGGTGCAGTTGAAGATTGAGGACGCCAACGCGCTCCGGGCGAAACTCTGCACCGATTGGGGTATCAAGAATTTTTCGCATAAGACACACGGCTCGAACTTCTCGGGATCGCAGACGGTGGTGCAGTTGATTAACAACATCGTTGAAAAACTGGAAGGTCAGACCCGCGATGGCGTGAAAGCTCACGCAATCCAGGACTATCAATACGACATCGATACGAAATCGATGACCTAGCGGTTACAGAGATTCCGCGCGTCCTCGTGTGGCATTCTGAAACTTCGTCGTTCGTATACTGGTAACGTGCTGCGACTCCTGCCGGTTTCATTCACAATCGCTTTGACCCTGTCGGCCTCCAGCTTTGCGGCTGAGGCCTGTCACCTTTCACCTGTGAATCCGCTGCAGGGCAATGTCATTCGCCTGACCTGTAGCACTGACATGGCATCAGCTCACATGGGTGAGAAAACCGTTCCGCTCTTCAAGCAGCCAAGCGGCGACTGGCTGGGACTGATGCCGATTCCGGCGAATCGTGCGCCAGGGCCGCAGGAGATTGTCTTCTCGTCGCCGTCGCAAGCTCAGGAGCAGACGGTAGACCTCGTGGTGCGCGACGCGCACTTCGCCACCCAAAACGTCAATCTCACTCCGAAGATCGCCAACCTGCACAACACGCCGGAAGAAGTCGAAATACTCAAGGGCTTCCGCGAGAATCTTACCGACATTCGTTACTGGCAGGACCGCTTCATCGTGCCGGTGCCCGGATGCATGATCTCGCCCTTCGGGGTGAAGCGCTATCGCAACCACAAGCCCACCGGCGAGTACCACGGCGGAGTCGACCTCCGCTCCGCAGCCGGCACGCCGGTACGCGCAGCGGCCGATGGTACCGTGAAGTTCGCGCAGCTCATCACCGTGCTGGGTAATACCGTCGGACTCGACCACGGGCAGGGAGTCGAGACCATCTACATGCACATGTCGAAGCTGGCGGTCGAGCCGGGCGCGCAGGTCAAGCAAGGAGACGTCATCGGTTACGTGGGAACCACAGGTCGCTCCAGCGGTCCCCATCTGCATTGGACGCTGTACGTGAACGGCGTGCAGGTCAACCCCGGGCAGTGGGTGAAACTAACGGCCTGCGCGAAGTGAGACAGCGGCTAATCTCAGACTTGTATCAGGGCCTGGCTTCAGTCAGGCCGATGAGCCATAATCTTTTCCGAAGTGTCATCCTGAGCGAAGCGAAGGATCTGCAGTTAGATCGTCCCTGAAGGAACGGGGATCTTGGAGATAGAGCTCATCGGCGAAAAAGTTCTTGTTGTGCTCTGAGAGGGCCCGCCCCTAAATTCCCAGTTTCTTGACTTCTTCGCTGTAGTACTTGCGGTAGAGGATGTCCCACTCTTGCGACCCCTCGAGGATGGTGCGACGCTGGCTTTCGATCTTGTGCCGGGCGGCAGCATCGATGCGCGCTTCTTCGGCCAGCAGCTTTTCCAGAATAGTGCGCGTCTCCACGCGGATGCTGTTGCGATCTTCCAGGAACTCGACGCTGTCCATGGTCGCCAGGGTGTCGGCAACGGCATGCGCAAGCTTGTTCATCTTCTCCCGGCTGATCCTCATAACACCGCCTTGTACTTGCGGACCAACTCGTTTTTCACCTTCTTGAACATCTCCTGGTAGTTGGCCCCGCTGCGGCGCATCTCGTCGGAATAAGTGTCGAGGATGATGCGGACTTCGTCGTTGATGCGGTCTTCCAGCGCGAGCTCGTCAAGCAGAGCAGCGTTGACGCGCTCCGTGACAGCCCTCGGGTCGCGAGTTTCGATGAACTCGCCTTCGATTAGTTTTTTGCTGACTTCGCGGGCCAGGTAGCCCACATAATCTTTGGAGAAAAGCATCTTGGCGTAAGCATTAAGGATAGCACGGGCAGCCCACACACTCGGGTGCCCCATTCCGCCTTCTGTTGGCGGGGTGGGGTATTCGGGCACCACATCCCTATTCCCCAAAATACTTCTGGAAGATCGGCGTTGCGTCCGGCACCTCTTCGATGCGCCAGTAGCGCTGGCCCGGTACGCGCCTCATGCGGATACGAATCTCGGTGAGATCGAAGGGGTTCGGTTGCGGCAGGCCTGAGACGATCACCTCGGCGTCATCGCCGTGAACCTCCGAGCGCACCACGTGCAGCCCAGAGAAGTTGTGCACGTCGATCACCTTGAATCCAGTCGAGCCGGTGAGAATCCCATTGCCACTCAACAGCAGGCGAATCGCGTTGCGCACCCCGATTTGCGTCCAGTTGTTGAAGCGCGGCGCCATCTTCTGCAGCAACTCGATCCGGCTCTCGGTGAATGGGAAGGGATCTTCGCTGAACTTCTTGCTGAACTTTGCGACCAGCACATCGGTCAACGATCTGGCGACGTCGCCGGAGATGCGCTCCTCATCCACATACTGCGACGCCTCGCCATAATTCTTGGCCTTCACCGCGTTGCCCAGCTGCGACAGCGAATACTCCGGCGTGCCAATGTAACCATGCCACCACAGCGCACCCGCCGCCGCAGCCAGCACGGTCACGAGCAGAATGAATGCCGCTCTCCACCACAGTTCGGCTCGCGTCAGTCTAGGCGGACGCTGGTATGTCTCGTACCACATTTCAGAAGGATAAAGGCTTCCAGAAAGGATTCACCACGGAGACACGGAGGGCGCGGAGGAATTCAAAAATAGCTGTGTCATCCCGATTCTAGGTGTGTCATCCCGAGGCCGCCGAGGGATCTGCAGTTTTGTCGTCCCCCGAAAGGGTCTCCAAAAGTTTATAAAATGGTCTCCTCTGTGCCTCGGTGCCCCTGTGGTTAGATCTGTTTTCTCCGTGTCCTCCGTGTCCTCAGTGGTGAAAAGCTTTGCCCGCAAGAACCGGGCTGTAGCTCCACATCTGTGGGTATAGCATGGGGCTGTCGGCGGATTCAGGATCGAACAACTGGCGAAGAAAAGACTGAATCCCCTCCAGCCAACTAACTGTCTAATTTGAGTAAGGTGGTTACCATGGCAACCGCGGAAAGCCCGTTCCTGCAAACCGTGCGCAGCGATCTTCTCGTCCGCCGTGAGCGCATCGAGAACGTTATTGAGCACAATCACTCTGAGCAGCTCCACGAGCTGTTGAGCCAGGTCGATCAGGCGCTGGCCCGCATTGACGATGGCACCCTTGGCGTCTGCCAGGTATGCCAGGGCACCGTGGAACAAGAACGAATCCTGCGTGATCCGCTGACTGCGGTTTGTCTTGACTGCCTTACGCCCAACCAGCAGCGCGCCCTGGAGTATGACCTGGAACTGGCGGCGCGTATCCAGAATGGACTACTGCCGTCTCCTGACATTACGATCCCGGGATTTGAACTTGCTTACCATTACCGTCCGGCGGGAGTGGTAGGAGGCGACTACTGCGACGTTATACCAGACGATCGCGGCGGGCTTTATTTCATCATCGCCGATGTCGCTGGCAAGGGCGTGGCCGCAGCGATGCTGACTGCCAACCTCCGCGCTGTGATGCGCGCTCTGGTGCCGCTGAATCTTCCGTTAAGGCAGATGCTGGCGCAGGCGAACCGTCTGTTCTGCGAGAGCAAGCTGCCCATGCAATACGCCACGCTCGTCGTGGGTCACAGCTCCGCGGCGGGCGCTACGGAATTGGTGAATGCCGGCCACCTCCCCGCATTGCTGGTCCGCGGATCGCACGTAGAGTGCTTCGACAGCAACGATCTCCCGCTAGGAATGTTTTGTGATCAGGAATTTACGCCCGTGCGCATGGAGCTGCAGCCGCAGGACACGCTGGTGCTCTTTACTGATGGCGTAAGTGAGGCCGAAAATCCGGCTGGCGAGGAGTATGGAACCCAAGCTCTGCGGACTTTGCTGGAGCAAGCCGGCCTCTGCTGCCCGGAGCGGCTGGTCGAGGCCTGCCGCAAGCAGGTCGAGCAGTTCCGCGCCGGCGGAGTGCGCGCCGATGATGAAACGCTGCTGGCGGTTCAATTTGTGGGAGCTGGTGCAGGTGCCGCGGTAGTGTGATACGAGGCGGTTCGGAAAGGATGTCAATGACAGATTGCCTGTGGTGTCGAGAGGAAAAGCGCGGGGCACATCCGTTAACGTCAGACCGACAACGAGAATGTCCTCTGTGCAATCACGTCTTCCAGGGAAACGGTTTGGGACGGGATCGATGCTCACTGGCGCGCCAAGCATGCCGACATTAGTACGTATGAGGAATTTTGGACAGGATTATGCCAGATTCACAGAGGCTCAGTTTAATTGCCGAAAATCCAGAGTCGTCAGTAGGTGCTGATATCTGCGGTTCAGTCTTAACTGACAACCGACAACCGACCACTGACAACTGAATTGGTGCCGAAGAAGGGACTCGAACTTGAGGCGCTTTGGCGGCGTCTGAGCCGCCAGCCGAAATCCCGAGCGTACGCGAGAGACCTCGACGCTGCAGGCAGTTTATCGTGAATTGGTGCCGAAGAAGGGACTCGAACCCCCACACCCTTGCGAGTACATGGACCTGAACCATGCGCGTCTGCCAATTCCGCCACTTCGGCACGGGAAGGCTGCGAGTGATCACTCGCCACTCAGGAAGCATTCTCAGTTTACAGAAGCTGCTTGCGTGTAGCAACTGCGCTCGGCTCAGAAGGTGGCAGAAAAACTTTCACCACTGAGGTCACAGAGGGCACGGAGTGAAAGACATCTGAAATCCTAATCTTCTCCGTGCCCTCCGTGTACTCCGTGGTGAACCTGTTTTTCCACGCGAAACACCGCTACCTCTATCACCGAAACGAACGCAGTGCCTTCTATAATTGCGTCATGAGCCTAACCCAACAGGTGCAGAAAGACATGGTCGATGCCATGCGCAAGAAAGAGGAGCTGCGGCTCGGGACACTGCGCATGATGAAGGCCGCGCTGAAGAACAAGGAGATCGACAAGCGCGCTCCGCTCGACGAGAAAGAAGAGCTGCAGGTCTTCGGCACCATGATCAAGCAGCGCAAGGATTCGATCGAAGCGTTCGAGAAGGGCAATCGTCCCGAGCTGGCGAAGAGAGAGGCCGACGAGATCGCCATCATCGAAACCTATATGCCCAAGGCTGTCGGCGAAGAAGAGATTGTCGCCGCAGTGAAAGCGACCATCGCCGAGATGGGCTCTCCCACCCTGAAAGACATGGGAACGGTCATGAAGAACGTCATGGCCAAGTTTGGTGGGGCGCGCGTTGATGGCAAGACCGTAAGCGAGGCAGTGAAGAAGCAACTAGCAGCTAGCAGCTAGCAAATCCCCACCCCGGCAAAAGATGCCGGAATGGGGCACCTAGTCATGTGGCACTTAGCACTTGGCATTTAGCAGTTAGCACTTCGCATTTAGCACTCAGCCAATGCTCCAGATCATCTAAAGGACAAAGCCAAGAGCGAAAGGCGAAGAGCGAATAGCGGTGTTTCCATGGTCATCCACGTCCTCTATCTCGGTCGCGTCCCCTACAGCACAGCCAACGATCTTCAGCGCACACTGCTGGACCTGCGGAAAGCCGGCCGCATTGAGAACACACTGCTGTTGCTGGAGCATCCGCCGGTCATCACCTTGGGTCGCAATGCGCGGCTGGAGAACGTGTTGGTCTCGCCCGAGTCTCTCGCGCGGCGCGGAGTCGAGCTGCATGAGATCGATCGCGGCGGCGACGTAACTTTTCACGGTCCCGGTCAACTCATCGCGTACCCCATCTTCGATCTGCGCAGCTTCGATCCGAAGATCGGCGCGGTGGAGTTTGTGCGGCGGCTGGAAGAAGTGCTTATCCGCATCTGCACCGACTACGGCATCGCAACGCAGCGCATCAAGGGACTGACCGGGGTCTGGACATACGCGCTGCCCAACAAGCCTGAGGCGAAGATCGCGGCCATCGGAGTACACATCTCGCGCGGCGTGACGACGCATGGCTTCGCGCTGAATGTCTCGACCGATCTCGACTCGTTCGCGCTGATCGTGCCCTGCGGCATCACCGACAAGCCAGTGACATCGATGGAGCGCGAGACTGGGCGACAGTTGCCGTTGGAGGAAGTCGCGACCTCGGCTTCACGCAACTTCGGGCGAGTCTTCGATTCGCAGATGCTGTGGCTGGAGTCGATCGACGATCTGCTGGGCTCAACAGTTTCACAGTTCAATAACTCAGAGGACTCGCCCGCTAATCAGGACACACCGGCGCGCGCTCCGAAGGAGTTGCGTGAGTTATTGGGGGACGGCACCGAAATCGCCTAGAAACAGCCCTCAAACAAGCAAAAAAACGCGTCACCCCCCCTTAAAACCCCTCCAAAGTAAACCCTTGTTTGATCTCGTAAGAGCTGCATTTTATTGCATGCTACCTTCCACCCCAACTCACTCGGCACGAAAGAGGTGGCAACAAACCATGGGGTAAATGGCAGTCTGAGGCCATTTCCGGACTAAAAAACACGAGTTTTGAGCGACTATTTAGGTCCCACGTAGCTCACCCGCCAGATCGAGTTCGATCCGTCGTCGCTCACCAGCAGCGAGCCGTCGGGAGCAACCGTTACGCCGACCGGTCGACCCCAAACTTCTCCGCTCGGCAACACGAAGCCAGTCAGAAAATCTTCATACTCACCGCTCGCTTTGCCGGTCTGATGCAAGGGAACACGAATCACTTCGTACCCAACACGCGGATCGCGATTCCAAGAGCCGTGCTGCGCCGAGAAGATGTCGCCCTGGTACTCGGCGGGGAACTGCTTGCCCTCGTAGAACGTGAGTTGCAACGACGCGTTGTGCGCCTGGATGAGCACGTCAGGCACGATGACCTTCGCCTTGAGCTCCAGGTGTTTGTCTTTCAGTCGCGGCTCAGGATTGCCTCCGATGTAGTAATAGGGCCAGCCATAGAAGCCGCCCTCCTGTACATGGCTGATGTAGTCGGGCACCAGGTTATTGCCGAGCCCATCGCGTTCGTTGGTCGACATCCACAACTCGCCTGTCTTCGGATTAATCGCCAATCCGCCGCCGGCATTGCGAATTCCGTAGGCGTACACGCGCATGTTCTTGCCATCGGGATCCATCACCAGAATGTCGGCGCGGTTCTTCTCCTCGGGATGCGTATCGGGATCATCGACGTTCGACTCCGATCCCACACCGACGAACAGTTGCTTGCCGTCTTGCGAGAACACCAGATCGCGCGTCCAATGCCCGCCGCCGGAGGGAAGATTGGCGATCTTCTCCGCCTTGCCACTCGCCTTCAGGTCGCCATTCTTGTACGCGTAGCGAACGATAGAATCTGTGTTCCCGACATAGACGTAATCTGGATTTGGGCCGGGAGGATAGAAAGCAATTCCGTAGGGCTGCTTGAGTCCTCCAACGAAAGTCTCAGTTTGCTTCGGCTTGCCATCGGAGCCAATGCCGCGAAATACCTTGATGTCTCCGCCATGGCTTTCGGCAAGGAAGATGTCGCCATTGGGGGCCGTAATCATCGCGCGCGGCTCATTCAACCCGGTGGCAAACCGCTCGACCTTGAATCCCGGAGGCGCTATGGGCAGGACGTTTGCCGGCCGGTCTACAACCCTGGGTCCATTAACCGCCGACTTGGTCGCGAACGGAGCAGGCAAGTCCTTCGCCGTGATGTGATGGGTAGCTCCGGGTTTCTCATACCGGTAATCGGTGAAGGGAGCCTGTGGCGGAGGAGCGTTGTTGCTCTTGCTTTGTGCCGAGGTGCAACCGGTCAAGAGAACCGCGGTAGAGACCGCAATCAGAAGGGTCGTGCGTAGCCTGTTCATTACCTTCCTCTAGCAAATATGGCTAGAAGCCATCTCATAAATGGCGAGAGGCGGAATTCCTCAGGGGCTGAAGCCCCACGTTTCTTGGCTCTGTACGGCACGGCTGAAGAGGCTGCTGAAAAAGTCAAAAGCACGAGTCGCTCGCGGACTAAAGTCCGCTCGCGACACGAAAAATAAAGGCCTTTCCGGCACGACCAAGGTCGTGCCCTGACGCGAATCGCCGCAACGTCGAGTTTTTCAGCAGCCTCTGAAGCCGTGCCCTTTCAAAACCGATTTATGAGATAGCTTCTGGTGATAGTCCGTTCGAACGACCAACCATCACGCCACTATTGGATGATCGACACGCCTCGGCGAATCGGCGCGAGCGGGACTGTTTCCCGACAAGCCAGCATGAGTCCGCAAACAAACTGATAGGTCAATTTCTGCATCTCTCTGTTAGCGGAATCCGGCGCTTTTTCAGCACTTATCCTCACAACCTGCTTATTGGTGCAAGGGGCCGTCGAACAGAACATGGCTCAAGGGCAAGGAACATTTACGAGCAGTTGGCAAGAGCGTCTGACTGCGCTGAAGAACCTTCCGCCAGTGCTGAACATTGTTTGGCGCTCGGGACGCGGCGTGGTCACCGCGGGACTTGTGCTGCGCATTTTCACCTCGCTGCAACCGATCGCGCTGCTGGCCGTCGGCAAGTTCATCATCGACAACATCTACCTGGTGCTGGCAAAACACCAGCCGGTTCCTACCCGCCTGTGGTGGCTGGTTGCCGCCGAATTCACGATTGCCGTCGTCGGCAACATTCTCACTCGCGCAACTGATTACACCGATTCGCTGCTCGCCGACAAGTACATGCGGCACGTGGGCATAGAGGTGATGCGCCATGCAGCGCAGCTTGATCTGATTGCCTACGAGGACCCTCTGTTCTATGACCGCCTGGAGCGGGCGCGGGTGCAGGCCACCGATCGCCTTGCCATGATCCAGATGCTGGGCCGGTTGATACAGCAAGTGTTGACGACGATCACGCTGTCGATCTCCATCATCTACTTCTCACCGTGGCTGCTGTTGCTGCTGGTTGCTGGAGTACTGCCCGCGTTTATCGGTGAAACGCATTTCGCTTTTTTGGGATACGCCAAGAACTTCCGCCAGACCACCGCGAAACGGCAGCTTGATTATCTGCGCGTGCTGGGCGGCAGCAAGGAAGCAGCGAAGGAGTTGAAGCTGTTTCGCCTGAGCGGGTTCCTGACGAACCGGTTTACTAAGCTTTCGGACGATATCTATGAGGAGAATGTCGCGCTCTCGCGCCGCAAGCTGATAGCCGGTGCTCTGCTATCGGTCGTCGGCACGCTCGGCTACTACTCAGCCTATGTTTACGTCATATGGCGCACGGTGACGGGCGCGCTCACCATCGGTTCGCTGACTTTACTGGCAGGAGCAATTCTTCAGGCCAGCCTGAACATCCAGCAGATCTTCTCGACCCTGTCGGGTGTCGCCGATCAGGCGCTATTCCTCAGCGATCTGCTGGCCTTTTTCGAGATGCAGCCGACCATCCGTTCCAAGCCGAATGCGCTGCCGGCGCCAAGACCGATCGTGCGCGGCTTCGAGTTCCGCAATGTGTCGTTCGCCTATCCGGGCAGTGAGCGACGTGTCCTGCGCAACCTGAATTTCAGCTTGAGTCCCGGCCAGCGGGTCGCCCTCATCGGTGAGAATGGCGAAGGCAAAACGACGATCGTGAAGCTGATTACACGTCTCTACGATCCGACAGAAGGGCAAATCCTGCTCGACGGAATCGACCTTCGCGAGTACGACCTCGACGATCTTTATCGGGAGTTTGGCGTTATCTTCCAGGATTTCATGCGCTACGAGATGACCGCACGCGAGAACATCGCGACCGGGCGCATCGAAGAAATAGAGAACCGCCACGAGATTGAGCTGGCGGCGCACAAGTCGTTGGCCGATGGGGTTATCGCGAAGCTGCCTTTGCGCTACGAGCAGCAGCTTGGGCGCCGCTTTGAAACCGGCGTCGATCTCTCGGGTGGCGAATGGCAGAAAATGGCCCTGGCGCGGGCCTACCTGCGCGACGCGCAGTTGCTGATTCTGGATGAGCCGACGGCTGCTCTCGACGCGCGCAGCGAGTTTGAGGTGTTTGAGCGATTTGCGGAACTCACCGAAGGAAAGATGGCGCTCTTCATCTCGCATCGTTTTTCCACCGTGCGGATGGCCGATCGCATTGTGGTGCTGGCCGGCGGACGAATCGTTGAAGAAGGCAGCCATGAGCAACTGGTAGCTCTTGGCGCACGCTATGCGGAGATGTTCGAGTTGCAGGCTGCGAGCTATCGCTAAGCAGGTACGTTCGGGGCTAAAGCCCCCGGGTTTTCTTTTAACGGCTTAGACGCTGGCCTGAAGGCCAGCTCTACCGGGTCGACGACGGATCATTCATGATCGAAGCAAACCACCGCGACGCAGTACATGAGCTGCCAAACCCTGAGCCAGTTGTGCCCCCAACTGCGGAGTTGGATCGCGAGATAGCGGCGCGCGGCCGTGAGCTGCCACGAACCCTAACCTGGTTACCGGCGCTGAAGGAGTCGGAACATTTCGCCAAGCGTTTCGCGGCTGTTTCCAAGGTGCTGGATACCGTACTTGCGTCGGTTGAAAGCACATCGGCAGAAGAGCTCGCGGCTTCCGAGGACCTGCAATGGCTGCACGACAACGCTCGCCTGCCGCGAGCCACTCAGGCGACGTTTCAGCGCGATCGGTCGACGCTTCGGCGCGCTCCCCATGTGCGTGACAGCCAGGGTGCGTCGATGCCGCGTGTTCTTGCCATCGCGCAGGATTTCCTTCGCGCGGCCAAGTGCGAGTATTCCGACCATCGGCTCAGCCTCTACATAAATGCCTTCCAGGAATCCGTGCCGCTCAATATGCACGAACTCTGGCTGCTGCCTCCGGCGCTGCAACTGGTGTTGCTGGAAGAGATCGCAGCTCGAGGCGAGAAGCTGGTCAGCCACGTGGCCGACTCGCAGCAGATGGGGGTGCTGATCACCAGTTTGCGCGAGGTGAAGGAAGCGCCGTGGAAGGAACTGCTGGAGCCGCTCATCGCTTTCGATCATGTGCTCGCTGCCGATCCCGCCAAAGCTTACGCCAGGATGGACTACGCGAGTCGCGAGCTCTATCGCAACACAGTGGCGGAGTATGCAGAGCGCTCCGACTGCTCAGAATTGGAGATTGCCCAGCTCGCGCTGCAATTGGCGCGGGAAGCGCAGAAGCAAAAGCACGCTGACCCGCGAGTTGTCTTGCGTCGTTCGCACGTAGGCTATTACCTGATTGGCGAGGGTGCCGAACAGCTTCGCGGGCGCGCCGACGTCCACCTGCCGTGGAAGCAGCGGGGCCAGAATTTTCTGCGGCGACATCCAGATGAGTTCTATCTGGGCGGAATCGAAATTCTGACCCTGCTGATCGTCATCGCGATCATGACCCCCGTATACGGGCTGTTCAGCGGGTTCTGGACACGCATCTTCGGCATTCTCGTGCTCCTGTTGCCCGCCAGCCAAAGCGCGGTCGAGGTCATGAACTATATGACGACCTCGCTGCTTGGTCCGCGCTTGCTTCCCAAGCTCGATTTCTCAGAGGGCGTGCCTGAAGACTGTCTAACCATGGTGGTGATTCCGACGCTGCTGCTGAACGAAAAGCAAGTGCGGAAGCTGGTCGATGATTTAGAAGTTCGTTACCTGGGAAACTCTGGTCCGAACCTGCATTACGCGCTGCTCAGCGACCTGCCCGATTCGGAGGAGCAGCCAAGCAACGCCAATCCTCTAGCCGAACTTGCTGCCAGCCTGATCGAAAAGCTCAACGCCAAGTACGCAAACGGGGCGGGCGGCATCTTCACACTCTTACATCGGCACCGGGTGTATAACCCGCGAGAAGGCGTTTGGATGGGATGGGAGCGCAAGCGCGGCAAGCTGCTCGACTTCAATCGCCTGATCCGTGGTGATTACGACAGCTTTCCAGTGAAGGCGGGAAACGTCTCGGTGTTGCCGCAGATTCGCTACGTCATCACGCTGGATTCCGACACCGAGTTGCCACGGGGCACAGCGCATCGCCTGGTGGGAGCGATGGCGCATCCTTTGAATCGCGCCGTCGTCGATCCGCGGGGAAACATCGTGGTTGCAGGCTATGGGATATTGCAGCCGCGGGTTGGCATCAGCGTACAAAGTGCATCGCAGTCGCGGCTGGCTCGCCTATACTCCGGCAACACCGGCTTCGACATTTATACGCGCGCCGTTTCTGATGTGTATCAGGACCTCTATGGCGAAGGCATCTTCACCGGCAAAGGCATCTACGAAGTCGAAATCTTGCAGAGGGTGCTGGAGCATCGCTTCCCGCGCAATGCGCTGCTCAGCCACGATCTGATCGAGGGCGCCTACGCCCGAGCCGGCCTGGTCAGTGACATCGAGGTCATCGACGATTATCCGTCGCATTACAGCGCCTACAACCGGCGCAAGCACCGCTGGCTGCGCGGCGACTGGCAGATTGCAAGCTGGCTGCGGGGCAAGGTGCCTGACGAAGCGGGGCGGCGTGTACAGAACCCCATTTCGTTCCTCTCGCGTTGGAAGATTCTCGATAATCTACGACGCAGTCTGGTAGAGGCTGGCATGTTCCTGCTGTTCCTGCTGGGCTGGACAGTGCTGCCCGGCAAACCGCTGTATTGGACGCTCGTCACCATCGCAATCCTATTTGTGCCGCCGTGGTTTCAGTTAGCGTTCACTATTCCGCGCTCGCTCTTCGCTCTCAGCGTGGCTCCCATCCGATATGGGATTGCGGCTCTCGGTTCTGCCATGGTCGGTGTCTTCCTAACGCTAACGTTTCTGGCTCATCAGGCGCTGCTCTCCGCCGACGCAGTTCTGCGGACGTGGTATCGGCGAATGGTATCGCGTCAACGATTGCTGGAGTGGGAGACGGCCGCCGAGGCGGAGTCGGCAAGCAGGAAGAGCGCCGTCGATGTGCTGCTCAACTGGACGCCTGCGGTTTCCTTGGTAGTGGGCATGGTGGTTTACCTGGCACGGCCGCGCTCAGTTTACGTTGCGCTTCCCATCCTGATTTTGTGGGCCTGCGCCAAGCCGGTGTCGCTGTGGCTGAATAGTTCGCCGCAAACCGATCGCTGGCCGGTTTCGCGCGGCGACAAACTGTTTATTCGCAAAGCGGCGTTGCACACGTGGAGATACTTCGCCGAGAACTCGACTGAGGAGCACAATTGGCTGGTTCCAGATTACGTTCGCGAGACGCCGCCCTTTGTGGCCGCGCGGGTTTCGCCGACCAACCTTGGCCTGCTGCTGAATGCGCAGCAAGCCGCTTGCGAACTCGGGTATCTTGCCGTTCCGGCATTCGTCGAGCAGTCGAAGCGCACGCTGTCGACCGCGCTTCAACTGCGGCGGCAGCATGGACACTTCTTCAATTGGTACGACACTCGAACCCTTGAGCCCGACCGGCCGCGGTTTATCTCGACGGTGGACAGTGGCAATCTGGTGGCATCGCTCATCACTTTGCAACAAGGCGCGCTGGCCAGGCTTAATCGTCCTCTGCTGGACCCGGCGCTAGCTCACGGATATGCCGACCACCTCTGCGCGCTGTCGGAGATGAAGTTGTTGCCGAAGCGGATGGTAGCCAAATTCGAGGAGGACGAGGATCGCTGGCTCGAACGTCTGCTGGAGGGGATTGAGCTTCCCGTGCCTCCCGAAGGCATAGCGCGCGTCGCTGACGCGCAGTGGTTCCAGTCACAGTGCCGCGATCTGGTAGAGCAAGTTCGGGACGCGGTTTCGGGCTTCATGCCGTGGCTACTGCCGGAATTCGCCACGCTACACGCCAATCCGGCGCTGGGAAGGCTGGGATTGCTTGAGGAGCTGACGTTAGAGAAGCTGCCGCCGTTCATCGACTTGCTTCATGCGCGCTTGTTGCTTGCTCATGGCGGTCGCAATGCAGTGGAAGAAGCATTTCTGCGCGACCGTTTGCGCTTGATTTTGCCTGCTGCAAAGGCACGTGCACAGCGCCTGATTGCTGATCTTCGGCAGATTGCCGAAGATGCCGGGCGTCTGGTGCAGGAGATGGACTTCCGTTATCTGTACGACCGCCGGCGCAAACTGTTGTCCATCGGCTCGGATGGCGAGAGCGGGAAGGTGCACGCAGCCTGCTATGACCTGCTTGCGTCGGAGGCTCGCATCGCTGCTTTCCTGGCTATTGCGAACGATCACATCGCGCAGGAGAGCTGGTTCCAACTGGGACGTAGCCAGACCCTCGACAGCGGCCACGCGACCTTGATTTCGTGGACGGGAACCATGTTCGAGTATCTGCTGCCGGCGGTGTGGATGCGGTGGTATCCCGAAACGTTGTTGCAGCGCAGTATGGAGGCCGCGGTGGCAATCCAGCGCGCCTATGGAGCCGAGCACCGCGTGCCGTGGGGTGTCTCGGAATGCGCGTTTGCGGTGCAGGATGAGAATGGCGTGTACGGCTATCGCGCGTTCGGCGTGCCCGCATTGGCGGTCCAACAGGAAGAAGAGCGCATGGTAGTGGCGCCCTATGCGACTATGCTGGCCTTGGATTTCGATCCTGAAGCCGCGCTGAAGAATCTTCGCTGGATGAATCGGAAGAGCTTCCTGGGACGTTACGGTTTTTATGAAGCTGTCGATTTCAGCGCGGACGTGCGTCGGCGCCGCGCACCGTTCGCGATTGTGCGGCAATGGATGGCTCATCACCAAGGCATGAGTTTGTTGGCCATGGCAAACTTCCTCAGCGACGGAGTAGTCCGCAGATGGTTTCATGCGGATCCGCGCGTCCAGGCTACAGAGTTGTTGCTGCAAGAGCGCCCCTTGCGCAGTCCCGCTGCCGCCCCGGCAAAGCGCAGGACACGGAAAGAAAGCGCTGCGGCCAACCGGCCCAAGAGCGCTATAGCTGCGTAAGCGCGGCTGTCCACTAGCGGACAGCGGGGGCGCATTTCGGACAGAGCTCGAACCTCACATCGCTGTAGTCCGCTGAAAATCCAGCGGGTTGAATTCGCGTCGTTGGCATTCGATCTGCACTTATCCCTGCCGAATGCAACTGACGAATCACAAAGCGAGGGTCTTGATCGCGGAAGACCAGGAACATGTGCGGGAGGCGCTGGCCATGCTGCTGCGCGGCGATGGCTATGAGGTTGAGCTGTGCTCGACGCCGCAAGAGGCCGTCTCGGCGGCCAGGCGGCAAATGCCTGAGATCACCTTGCTCGACATGAACTACCAACGCGACAGTACCTCGGGAATCGAAGGCCTGGAACTGATCGAGTGCTTGCGCAAACTGGAAAGCACGCTTCCCATCATCGCGCTGACCGGCTGGGGCAACGTTGAGCTTGCGGTGCGAGCCATGCATGCGGGCGCCAATGACTTCATCGAGAAACCCTGGCGCAACCAGACGCTGCTGGAGAAGGTGAACCTGTTGACCGCACAGGCGCGAGACGCGCGCTCGTCGCAGAAGGTCTCCGAGTTTGAACGCCAGGATGCGCAGAAGCTGCAGACGCGGATCGTGCCTCCCCGGCATCTGATCGCGGGCGAAGTAGAAGTCTATGGCGAAAGCACGCCGGCAGGAATTGTAGGCGGCGACTATTTCGGAGTGTGGCAGCCCACGCCTGATTCGGTGCACCTTTGCATCGCCGACGTTTCTGGTAAGGGCACGCCAGGAGCATTGATCGCGGCCATGCTGTACGCCTCGGTAAGCACGCTGTCGTCGTCCGGAAGCAGCCCCGACCTGATCCTGCGCGAGGTCGAACACCTGTTACAGGATCAGCTCAAGGATGGTCACTATCTCACCATCGTGTACGCTGCGCTGGATCTCAAAACGCGCTCGTTGGGATACATCAATGCCGGACACTGTCCGCCAATGTTGTTGCGCGCTGACGGCGCCGTGGAGTACCTGGCGGCGACGCGAACCGTTCTTGGGCTGGGGATGGGAGGAGATTTCGACGTACACAGGGTCAGGCTCAACCGCGGTGATCGCCTCGCGTTTTATACCGACGGCATCAGCGAGGCAGCTAACGGAGACGCGTTAGAGTTTGGCAGCGAGGGACTGCTGGCGGCGTTGATGAGTGAAGGTGGCCTCGAGCCACGACAGCAGTATCAGGCGATTCTCGAGCGGGTGCGCGCGCACGCCAACGATAAGCTTACCGACGATGCCACGCTGATTCTCGCAACTATCGGCTCTCAGGCCGGAGCACTGCGGCAGGCTACGCACTAGACTTCGAACCTCTCTCGCCCGTTTGCAGCTTGCAACTCGAAACTTGAAACCTGAAACTGTAGTCGATGCGGCGCGACTTCGATGTGCTGATTCTCGGCGGCGGTGCGGCTGGACTGATGTGCGCCATCGAAGCCGGCAAGCGTGGCCGGCATGTGGCTGTGCTGGAGCGCGCCGAGCGCGTCGGGAAGAAGATCCTTATCTCCGGCGGCGGACGCTGCAACTTCACCAACCTGCATTGTCGGCCGGACAACTTCATCTCCGCCAACCCACATTTCTGCAAGTCGGCGCTGACGCGCTACACGCCGGAAGATTTCATCGCGCTGGTTCGCAAGCACGGCGTTGCCTATCACGAGAAGAAGCTAGGGCAGCTCTTCTGTGACGGCTCGGCGAGCGAGATCGTGCAGATGCTGGAGCAGGAATGCTCCAAGGCCGGGGTGCAGATATTTACCGGCACCAATATCGCCGAGGTTCGTCGTAGCGACGGGTTCGAGGTGCAGGCGGGCACGGCCTCCTTTCGCGCACCTGCGCTGGTGGTTGCGACGGGTGGCTTGTCGATTCCAAAGATCGGCGCGACATCGTTCGGGTATGACCTGGCGCGGCAGTTTGGAGTGAAGATTCAGCCCTGCAGGCCGGCGCTGGTTCCGCTACTCTTTGACCACGCCGACCGGCAGCATTACAGCGATCTGGCGGGTGTCTCCGCCGAGGTCATTGCAGCGAGTGATGGCCAACAGTTCCGCGAGAAGATGCTGTTTACCCATCGCGGCCTCAGCGGTCCGGCGATCCTGCAGATTTCGTCCTATTGGAGGCCGGGCGAGACCATCACGCTTGATCTCGCGCCGGAAGCCGACCCTCTTTCCGCGGTCCGTAGCTCGACATCGCACCGCGATGCGGCGACACTTCGCCATGCGCTGCGGTCGGAGCTGCCAATCCGTTTCGCCGATCGCTGGCTCGAACTGAATGCTCCCGCCGGATTCACCAATGCTGCCCTCGACAAACTCAGCGAGTCGCTTCACCGATGGTCCGTCACTCCCGCCGGAACCGAAGGCTACGAGAAGGCCGAGGTCACTGCCGGAGGCGTGAACACCGACGACCTCTCCGCCAAGACGATGGAGTCGCGCAAAGTCGCCGGGCTGTACTTTATCGGCGAAGTGGTCGATGTCACCGGGCATCTCGGCGGCTTCAACTTTCAGTGGGCCTGGGCGTCGGGATTCGCGGCCGGACAGGCGGTGTGACCGCTCGCGGAGCGCAGCTCTCGTTGTACACTGCTAAGACTTGCCTCGCAGCAAATCCACAGACGGGGACCTGTGAACCACGTGCCGGATACAATCGTCCAAATCAGCGCGCTGAAAAAGGTGTATGCCGGAAAAGTGCCCGTCGAGGCGGTGAAGGGCATCGATCTGGAGGTACGCCGCGGCGAGTTGTTTGGCTTGCTCGGCCCCAATGGCGCGGGCAAGACGACGACCATCAGCATCTGCACCACGCGGGCGCTGCCTACGGGCGGGAAAGTTACGATTGCCGGAATCGACGTCGTGGCACATCCTGCTGAGGCGCGGCGGAATATGGGAGTGGTAACCCAGTTCAACACGCTCGACCGGCAATGCACGGTGTTTGAAAACGTGTACTTTCATTGCCGCTACTTCGGAATGAGCCACGCCCAGTCCACGGCGAAAGCCCATGAGCTAATCGAGCTGTTCAAGCTGACGGAACGAGAGAAGTCGAACGTGGCACAGCTCTCCGGCGGACTGGCGCAGCGCGTACAAATTGCGCGCGCCATTGCCCACGAGCCGCAAGTCTTGTTTCTCGATGAGCCGAGCGCGGGGCTCGATCCGCAGACACGTCTGGCATTGTGGGACATCATTCGAGTACTCCGACAACGTGGGATAACCATCGTTCTAACCACGCACTACATGGAAGAGGCGGACGCACTGTGCGAGCGCGTCGCCATCATTGACCATGGCAAAATCCTCGTGTGCGATGAGCCAGGCAAGCTGAAGGGCAGCGTAGGTGCGCGGAAAGTATTCGAGCTGCGCCTGCAAGATTCGCAGAGCGACGGGCTGGCGGAGCGATTGCGGCAATTACCGGGAATTATCGGAGTGGAATCGGCAGTCGATGGGCTGCGGCTGTTCACCAATGGCCGCAGCGGGTTGCTGCCGGAAATTGTGAGCGTGGCCGGCGACGGACTGCAGGACGTGAAGGTCAGCGAAACCAGCCTGGAAACCGTATTTATCAAGCTGACGGGAAGGGAGTTGCGTGACTGATTCCGGTCTGAAGTGGCGCGCATTCTGGGGCTTGTTTCTGCGCGATCTCACCGTGCTGCGCCGGCAATTAGGCGCCTTCGTTATTCGCACCGTGATGAACCCGCTGCTGTTTGTCTTCGTGTTCACCTATCTATTCCCCAAGATCGGGCAAGGATTTCAAAGCAGTGCAGGGGCGAATTTCGGGACCCTGATTCTGCCGGGACTGTTGGCCATCGGCATTTTCATCCAGGGCATCATGGCGACTGCGCTGCCGCTTTCGGTGGAGATCGGAGCGACGCGCGAGATTCACGACCGCGTGATGTCGCCATTGCCGGTGAGTTGGGTGGCGATGCAGAAGATCATATTCAGCGCGCTGCAAAGCATCCTGGCCGCGCTGGTTATCTTTCCGTTGGTGTACTTCATTCCGGTCAATCCGGTTGTGATTCACGTCTTCAGTTGGCCCATGTTGATCGGTGTCGTACTGCTTGCCAGCCTGGTTTCCGGTGCAGTGGGCCTGACGATTGGGACCTCGGTGCAGCCGCAACATATCGCGTTGATGTTCGGAATCATTGTGGTGCCCGTAACGTTTCTGGGGTGCGTCTATTACCCCTGGGCAATGATGCAGAATGTGCGCTGGCTGCAAATCCTGGTGCTCATCAATCCCGTGGTTTACATGAGCGAGGGCTTGCGCACCACGCTTACGCCGTCGCTGCCGCACATGCCGGCATGGGTGACGATCGTTGCGCTGGCTGTCAGCTTCGCGGTGCTGACCTGGTTTGGGGTAAAAGGCTTTCTACGCCGAGTGCTGAGTTGAAGCGGGGATTTGCGATAATGGAGGAGGCGCGTGGCTGGCGTCCTGCGCCTTTCATTGTGGGGCCGTAGCTCAATTGGATAGAGCATCAGCCTTCTAAGCTGAGGGTTGCTGGTTCGATCCCAGCCGGCCCTACCATCTTGATGGCCTACTTTATCGTGAACGGGTTGAACACCGGGACGGCGAAGTGTTTGAAATCTCCTTCGTTCCGGGTGGCGACGATCAAACCGTAAATGCGGGCGGTGGCCGCGATCATGCCATCTTCCGTCAGTTGGTCGGACTCGCCATTCATTAAGCGCGCCCATTCGCGAAAGCAAATGGCATCCATCGGCAGCAGCTGAGAATTTCCCTGCAAGTGATCTACCCAGCCTTCGATCTCACTCGCTTTGGCTGGATCTTGCCGGCGGGTTCGTTCAACTCCCGCCTGTAACTCACCCAGAGTTACCGTCGAGATATACGTCTGTTCAGGCTGTAATCCCGAGACCCATGCCACCACGGAGCCGTGCGGTCTCGGCTTACGTAACTCTGAAACCACGTTAGTATCGAGGAGGTAACGCTTCATTGAAAGTTCGGGGGACGGCGTCTACGCAGGCCTCCACGCGGCGGCACAATATTTTCAAATCGAGGTCCGTCCCCAAGCAGAAGCTCCTTGATACTGGGACGGGACGCCTGCTTCAGTCGACGCCACTCGTCAATCGGCACCAGCACAGCGGCCTCTACCCCTCGTCGCGTAACGATCTGGGGACCTTTCTTGAGGGTTGTGTCCAGCAGCTCGCTAAACCGCGCTTTCGCATCTTGTACCTGCCAGCTTGCCATTCTCTTTCTCCTAATCCAATATCAGACTAGTCATCTGACTAGGCCATTATACCTCCCATCGGTACATCGCAGGGCTGCTTAATTCGAGTTTATGTACGCTCCGTCCAGGGCAACCATCGCGGGAGAGGTCCCCTCACGAGGCTCGGGATTTCGGTACACGGCTCACCGCTCCTCTTTACGCTGCATGGACGCTTGAGTTCGATTCCATCTGGGCCTACCATTTGCGGCGTTTCGGCTTCCAACAATACAGATGAAGTTTGTACGCTGCGCCCTGGTATTTGTCTGCCTGGCGATATTCTCGACTTCGGTGTTCGCGGTACCGGTTACGGTGAACGTTACCGGCGCAAACGGTACTGCTCTCAACAAAGCACTGGTCATCATTCAGCGCCTGAACGAGGGCTCTGAGCAGGAAGTATCTCGTGAGCTCACCAATTCGGACGGAGCAGTTACGCTCGACGACGCGGCTCCCGGACTGTATCGAGCAATTGCGACCGACCCCTATCGGTCGTGGAAAACCGAAGTGGAAGAATTCCTGGTGAAAGACCAGCCGGTCACGGTGAGGCTTAGGCTGGAGCGGCAGGCCACGGACGATCCAGTGATCGCTTCGGTGGGCAGGCTTACGGTTCACGTACGCGATGCCGCGGGGAACCCAGCGGTGGGAGCCCATGTTTTGCTGCGCGACGCCTACGCGCATCCACATGCGGAGCATTGGGGCACCACGGACGACAAAGGCGATGTAACTCTCGACGTCACGGCAGATTCTTCTGTACTGGTCGTTGTCTACAACGGCCAGCTCTCTACGTTTCCCGCCGACAGCTACGACACTGAGCGAACGATTCACCTGTAGGATCGTCCCGGTTCTTGAGCAAATCTTATGGTGTCGGTAGCACCGTCACCTGCGGAGCCGGGCACTCTTTCACTGATGTGCCGCAATCGCGATATTTCAGGTTCTTATCGAAACAAGCCTCGATGGCGATGAACTGTCCGCTGCTGCACGATACGCGAAAGGCAGTTGCCGGCGCGCCATTGGCTTGCGCGAACTTCTGTTCTATATCGCGCGGCGCAGCGCTGAACTGCGCCTTGGGATGCTGATACTCCTGCGGTACATTGATCGACTTGTAGAGTTGCTGAACGTCGCCGAAGTATTCCTGCGACGACAGGCCGCTGCAGGTGCCGTGCGTCGCCCATTCATGCTGAATCAGCCCGCGCGCCGGCATGATGGGCAGCATCTCGCGCACAATCTCGTTGGAGACCGGCTGTGCACTGCCGCAATTGCTTGGCCACGAGCCGTTGTTGTTTTGTGGCCAGAGCCCGTGCACGACAAATCCGTAATGCCGGGTGGGATCGCACTCGCTGGAACTCATGCTTGACTGGTGTGTGGCGCAAAATTCCGGAGCCCACGACATAACGAGCAGGTAGTAGTCGAACGCGCCGGGAGTGTTGTCGGCGTTAGGCGATGGTTGGTGATGCTTGCTGGCGAATGCTTCCATTGGGAACACGAACAAGAGGAAAGCGATCAGTAGCGTGTATGCAGTCTGGCGTGACATGAGTCCTCCCTTGCTGAATCGTCCGCTGAAGAGGCTGCGGAAACGGGATCGGGGTCTGTCGCCGGCCGAAGCCGGCTCTGGAATCAATAAATAAAGCACTCAGCGGCACGACCAAGGTCGTGCCCTGACGCGAAGGTTAGCAAAACCGACCTACTTCACAAACTTGGGCTGCTTACCCTCGGCCCACGGATTGTATGTCTGGGCAAAGATTTCGCGATCGGCGATTGTGGGATGAGACCAGAGCCACAGTTCGGCGAACTTGCCGACATAGGGATAATCCAGCGAGCGCTCGCCCAGGATTTGAAACGACTCTGCCGCATTGCGTCCCGAATCGGCTACCAGGTTGTGAGTTATTTCCAAGCCGTAAATATCGGCCTCGTGCTCGAAATGTCGGGAGATTGCATTCGAGGCCGGTTCGGATAAAAACGAGAGCACGTAGAACACCAGCAGCAGCATGGGAGCCGAGGCGAAGTCGCTCAGATCACGAATTCCCCAGGCATTCCGGTTGCGCCGCATAAGCCAATTCGCAATGCGGAAGGTGAGGTAGAGGAACACAAAGAGCGAGACGACTGCGATTACGAATCCTTTCACCAGGTGTCCCAGAACGTAGTGTCCCATCTCGTGGCCGAACACGAACAGGGTTTGCGGAATGCTCATGTGCTGTATGGTGGTGTCCCACACCACCACGCGCTTGCTGGAGCCGAAGCCAGTCACGTAGGCGTTGAGCTCGTTGGTCTTCTCGCTGGCCTTCATCTCGAACATGCGCGCAGGCGGAATCTCCATGCCAGCGCGATGGACGACGCGCTCGATCTGCTCGACAAGGTCGGGATGATGGTCGGTGAGAGGTTCAAATTTGTTGAACAGCGGATCGATCAGGATGGGCTGAATGAAGATGGCGAACAGAAGAAACGGAATGGTGATCAGCCAAAAGTAGAACCACCAGCGCCGCGGACTACGACGCAGCACTCCGTAGAAAATCCAGCCCAGGATGATACCGACGACCAGGGTAAGCGCTAGCCCCTTTGCCCAATCTCCGAACCACGAGCTCCATTGCTGCACCGACAGTCCATACGCCAGGCTGATGTGGTGGCGGTAGAGAGAGAAGGGAAGCTCGAGCAGTTCCAAGGTCACAAAGAAGAGGGCGATCACCACGGCGGCGCGCACCAGCCAGAACTGCGATACGCGCTCAGCGAGGTCGCGCAGGCGCACTCCATAATGCGTGCGCAGCATGAGCCACAACACGACAAACACGTACAACGTGGTGAGGAAGTAGAGCGAGACATCGATGCGATAGAGAGCGTAGGCTTGCGCCAGTTTGTCAGGCGGCAAGGTGTAATGCAGAAGTCCGCTGGCGTGCGAAGTTGTGCTCGCGCTCTGCGAATCTTGGAGGAGCAGCATGGCCATGAAGCGAGATAGGAGCGGCATGATCAGCAGCGGGAGTGTAGCACGTTCGGAGCAAAGAGAAGGCGCAGCTTCAAACAGCTCGATGAGCGGCGCCGATTCTCGATTTTCAAATTCCGCAACTATCGGCAAGCAAAGCGTTTATGGATTTGTCGTTGACTTTCGCGGTGACGGCGTTACCATTATGAGTATCACCTCCGATCCAATCCAGGATCGAATGGGCCTGAGGTCAAGGAAATGTCACCGCTCCTTGGCAGCGGGCCCATTTTAATTACAAGCTTCGCATTTCGGGGACCAGTTCTGTCAGCTACGCTGTGCTTGCGGAGGCAGAAGCACTGCCTTGGGACAAGGTTTCGATGACCAGGCGAACGTCCTTGCTCTCCGCCTGCTGAATCAGTTTCAACCCCTCGCAACCGTTATCCGGTGGATAGAGAATGGCGCGTCCCTCGATCGAGACTGCCAGATCGAGCGCATCAATGGTGACGTCGTGCAGGATCGGCGGCTCAGTGGCGAGGCGCTCGGCGGCGAACCAGGCCGCATCGCGTGCTGCCACGATATTGAAATTGACCAGCGTAGTTTCGGTACGCATGCCAATTGTTTCCAGATCGCCGATCAGAGGAGAAACGGCTGCGATCTCTGAAGCTACCGTGCCTATCAGACTCGCAAGCACGGCATTGATCTGGTCAAAGTCCGGCTTGAACTGGCCCAGATGTTCTGGCGGGCAGACTTGCGCGGTAGCAACCCCCAGGTCGAGATTGATGTGCGCGTTCATCCCCGACAGCAGTTGCTGCAAGATCAGAAGGTCGGCATCGTCGCAGGCCCGGAAAGCGAGCATCCAGCTTCGTGTCGCGGTGCCACCTACCTGAAAGGTCGAGAGCGCATCGAGGTAACGCGATGCGAAAACGACATCGAGGTGCTCCATCAATGGGCCATTCTGAAAGCTGCCGGCGCTGATACCATCACGCACCGCGAGAGTCACGCGTCGATATAATGCGGCGAAGAATCCCAATCGGCTTTGGTTTTCGTACGCGCTTTGGACAATGACATCGAGCGCGCTGATTACGTCATCGATGGTTTGTGCAGGCATGTATTGAGGATGGTAGATGGATTTGGGTGCGAAGCAAAGGGATTCAGAAACCCTTAACGGCATAGGAAAACGTTTGGGCAGCGCGAACGAACTGCAGATCCCTCCCCCGCCGATGGCGGGCTCGGGATGACAGTCATCTGTCGCATGAACGACGTTCACGCTTAGGCTTTGCGGCGAGCTTTCGCTTCCTTGCTCTTGCCCATTGGATCAGCCGGCTTGTGGTTCATTTCGGCGGAGAGAATTTCCACCATCTTTGCCAGTACCTTGGCTCGTGCCCAATACTTGTCGTTGCCTTCAACCAGCGTCCACGGAGCGGTGACTGTGCTGGTCTTGACCAGCATCTCCTCTACTGCTTCTTCGTAAGCGCCCCACTTCTCACGATTGCGCCAGTCTTCATCGGTCAGCTTCCACGCCTTGTAGCCGATGGCTTTGCGCTCCTCGAATCGGCGAAGCTGTTCCTCGCGCGAGATGTGAATCCAGAACTTCGCCAGGATGGCTCCAAAGTCGCGCACTTGCCGTTCGAAGGAGTTGATCTCCTTGTAGGCGCGTTTCCATTCCGCCTCGCCGGCGAATCCTTCTACCCGCTCCACCAACACCCGGCCGTACCAGGAACGATCGAAGATGGCGATCTGTCCTCGTTCCGGCAGGCGTCTCCAGAAGCGGTAGAGGTAATGGCGGGTGCGATCTTCGCCATGGGGTGAGCTGATGGGATAGACGACATAGCCGCGCGGGTCGAGCTTCTCGGTAATGCGCTTGATCGCGCCACCCTTGCCCGCCGCATCCCAGCCTTCGAAAAGAATGATGACCGGCCGCTTCTGCAGATAAACCTGATATCCCAGTTCGCGCAGTTGGATTTGACGGCGCGTCACTTCGCGTACATACGCCTGACGATCGAGAGTGCGAGTGAGATCGACAGTTTCCAGCATCACAGCCTGCCTTCGCTCAGCGAGTCCATGGCAGCGCGCAGTTCGGCGTCTTTCGACGCTTTCGCAGACACATCGCGGCGCCGCGGCGCCTTGGCGCCCAACTGCTTCTCGAGAGCGCTAATGATGGTCTGGAACACGTACTTCCGGGTAAAGGACTTCGAAGTAGCCGGGACAATAGTCCACGGGGCATACTCCGATTCGGTGAGTTCCAGCATCTCCTCCGTCGCCGCCAGATACTGGTCATATTTCTTGTGGCGGGCCCAATCGTCTTTGGTGACGCGCCAGGCTTGCATCGGGTCTGCCTCGATCATTTCGAAACGTTTGCACTGTTGCTTTTTGCTGACATGCAAGAAGAACTTCAGGATTACAGTGCCATCATCGGCAAGCATGCGCTCAAACTCGGTGATGTCGCGGAACGCCTGCTTCCACTCCTTCTTCGGAGTGATGGCCTCGACCCGCTCCTGCAGCACGCGTCCGTACCAACTGTGATCGAAGATGACCATTTCACCGCGGTTGGGCACTTTCAGCCAGAAGCGCCACAACCACGGACGCTGCTGCTCGTAGGTTCGCGGGGCGGTGATGGGGTAGAGCTTGAAGCCGCGCGGGTCCAGTCGCTGGGTCAGGGCTGATATCGTCGTTCCCTTGCCTGATGCATCCCAGCCTTCGAAGACGATGATGGTAGGAATTCCGTTGTCCCAGCATGCCTTCTCCAGGTCGTAGAGGTGCACCTGCAAGCCGGGAACGATGCGCTTGTATTCTTCTCGCGAGAGCTTCTTCTTCAGATTGATGTTTTCCAGCATGAACGCGCTATATTCCTTGCTCTACTTCTTCCCGGCTGACTGGATTTTGGCCAGCATCTCCTTCGCGAGAGCCTGGTACGGGCCTTGGATGGCGGCGGCTTTTTGTAGTGCTGCGATCGATTCAGCCTTACGGTTCTCCTTAGCAGATGCGTAGCCGAGGAAATAGAGTGCGACCTGCTGATCGGGCGGATCGCCTTGCAGTTGAGTGACGGCGGTCTTCAACGCAGTCACCGCGCTTGCGGTTCGATCGCGGTTGAGATCAGCCCGGCCGAGCGCGGTATGCGCGATGCCGGCATAGGACTTCATCGTCGCGTCGCCGGGATCAGCACCGGTGAGCTTAAGTACCTTATCGGCATAATCCGCGGCCTTGTTAGCAGTTTTGGGATCGCCGGCGTAGGAGCCCGCCATCAGAAGCAGCGTCGGAATGCTGTCGGGATTCGCCGCCAATGCCTTCTCTCCATAGGCCTGTAAACGCTGCGGCTGGTTGATCTGCTGCAAGCTGTACATGGCGATCTGCGCCACCTGGGCTTCAAAGCGCGACTTGGGGAAGGCCGGCGTGTACTGCTCGATGAAGCTCATACGCTGGTTCGGATTCTGCTCCGTGACAATCGCATTGTAGGCGGCGTTCTCCAGGAACTCATAGTCCGGCTTGACCGAGAGCTGGTCCTGGGTGATGCGGTTGTTCCAGTCGGTATCGCCAACATCGGCAGGCTTGGGCTGCTGCAGGATCGAGTGATAGATGGCGGCGCCCTTTACTGCGTATTCGACTGTCTTGGCGTCGTTCTTCATCGCCATGGCAACGTTGGTGTCGGATACGACGATGTCGAGGTCGTTGGGGAATGTTTGCAGGGCCTTGTCGCCCCACTCCAGCGCTTTCGCGTTATCTTTCGCTCCGAGGTATGCCTGGGAAAGCTGCCACTCCGCATAGGCAATGGCAGCTTTGTTCTCGGAATACTTGGTGATGAAATCCTGATACGCCTCAATTTGCTTGCCGGCATCGCTTTCAGCGGCAATGGCGGTGAGGGCCTTGTCCTCTGGGGTTCCGGCAGGAATGGTGATGCGGGTGTTCTGACAGAAGGCTGCCGAGGAAAACAGTATGGCGAATACAATCGCGAACCGTTGCTGAGCACGCATGACACACCTCGCTCGGCTCTCGCGCCAGATAAGGCGAGATTCCGGCGCGGAGTGCCTGTTCCAACGAGGAATACTAACGCCGTTCACACCGGGAAGCTATGAGATTAAGCACATAGGGCGGTGAGCTAGCAGAGAGTGCGACCGCAGAAGTTTCGGTTGTCAGGTAGTGGAAAGGGACCCAGCGCTGCCGGTGCATTCCGTCGTTGTGAGGGGCTGGCCGATGTCTATTTGACTTGTGCTCACAAACAATCCTATGCTTCACCAACTACCTGGAGTGAAGGATGAAACAACGCAAAGCGATTTTGCTGTTGCTGGTATGGTGTTGCGTCTCCCTGGTCGCTGCTGAAGCACAGCAGGCGCAGGCTGTCGCCAACGAGAAGCTGGGCACGGTTGATTTCTCTGTATCGTGCGCGCCCTCGCAACAAGCGGCGTTCAATCGCGGGGTCGCTTTGCTGCATGACTTCTGGTACGACCGCGCCGAGGAGCAATTTAAGGTCATTGCAGCGGCCGATCCTAGGTGCGCGATGGCGTATTGGGGCGAGGCAATGTCGACCTGGCACCAGATCTGGGACCGTCCCAGCCAAGCTACGCTGCAGCGTGGATCTGAGCTGGTGCAACAAGGGCAGAAGATTGGCGCAAAAACCCAACGCGAGCGCGATTACCTGAACGCACTGGCAGAGTTCTACGAGAATTATCAGAAGGCAAGCTTTGAGACGCGGGTTACCGCTTACTCGAATGCGATGGCCAAGCTGTATGAGAAGTATCCGCAAGATCACGACGCGGCTGCGTTTTACGCGCTCTCGCTGCTGGCAGCGGCGCCCCTTCGCGATACCACCTTTGCCAATCAGAAGAAAGCAATGGCTGTGCTGAACCAGCAGTTTGCGATGGTGCCGGATCATCCCGGTGTAGTGCACTACATCATCCACAGTTGCGATAGCCCGCAAATGGCGGCTGAGGGTCTGCAGGCGGCTCAGCGGTACGGGCAGATCGCGCCATCGGCTCCTCATGCCGCGCACATGCCTGCGCACATCTTTGCCCGGCTCGGTATGTGGCAGGAAGACATCCAGGCGAACCTCGCGTCAGTGGCCGCCTCGGAGGCCTCGGGCTCCTTTGGGCACGAACTTCATGCCATGGACTTCCTGAATTATGCCTACCTGCAAGTAGGCGAAGACAACCAGGCGCGGGAGATCGTCGCCAAGGTTCAGAACATGAATCCTATGGCGGGACACGACATGCACGAGTATCTCGACATGGCACGTGCTGGTTTCCCGGCAACCTATGACATCGAGATGCGGCATTGGAAAGAAGCGGCCACGCTCGATCCGGCGGCAGCTAAAGAGCCGGCGAATGTTGCTGAAATCTACTGGGCGCGTGCGATTGGCAGCGCGCAGCTTCACGATGCGACGGCGGCGAAGAAAGACCTTGCCGAATATGACGCTCAGGTGCAAGCGGTGAAGAAATCGTCCAAGGCTTATTTGGCGGACTATATGGACACTGGCCGCGATGAAATGCAGGCATGGATTGCCTTCGCGGAGGGCAAGAACGCTGAAGCTGCAAAGATCATGCGCGCTGTCGCCGATAAGCAGGACACCTATGGGAAGGGAGAGGTCGAGATTCCCGCACGGGAAATGCTGGCCGATATCCTGCTGCAGTCGAACCACCCGCAACAAGCGCTGGCTGAGTACGAGCGCTCAATGACGATCGATCCGAATCGCTTCAACGGCTTGTACGGTGCTGCGCGTGCGGCGCAGATGACGAACCAGCCGGCCAAGGCCGCCAAGTACTATGCCAAGCTGGTCGAGAACTGCGAGCACGCGAACTCCGATCGCCCGGAATTGGCGCGGGCGCGTTCGGAATTGGCCGGGAAAGCTATCGCCCAAGGCGGGCAATAGGGCTACAGTCTAACGTCCTAGCGCC
The DNA here is from genome assembly GCA_963846795.1 of uncultured Acidobacteriaceae bacterium. GTDB lineage: Bacteria > Acidobacteriota > Terriglobia > Terriglobales > Acidobacteriaceae > CAVVDY01. The sequence goes on along the minus strand of CAWJXJ010000001.1, from coordinate 520,379 downwards.
GTCCCTCTCGCTTCTGCGCGACTACTAATCCGCGCGGCGTGGGTAATAGCACGACCGAGATCAGGCCGTCGCTTTCCAACTTGAGCGCGGCTTCGCGAACCTGCTTCAGATGCGAGCTGGCGTCGTGCATCAGGATCAGTCCGAAGGGCGAAATCTGTGGCAGGTAGCGACGGACCTCCTGCTCGCGGATGGGCATGTCGCTGTCGCTGAAGAAGAGGTCGATGGTGCCCTCGACCTTCATCTCGAGGCTCGATTCGTTTCGCAGATCAATGAGGTCGCGAAACTCTGAGGCCTCGATCTTTTCTTTAGCAGCGGCGAACACCTGCGAATCATATTCGCAACTGATTATCCGACCAAATCCATTCATGCGTAGCGCTTCGCCGATCCAGAGCGTGCTGACGCCGAGGAAGGTTCCGGTCTCGACCACGAGGTTGGGCTTGATGGTGGTGATCAGAGTGCGCAGGAACTCCAGCACCTCAACCTCAGCCGTCATGGAGTCGTACATGCTCCATCGCTCGGGGTGCGGACACTCAGGCGTAGGGCGGTGATACTCGGGAACCAGCGCACCGGCCCGCTGCTTTGCCTGGCGCATGATGCGATGTTCCTGCTTTTCTTTTTTCCTGAAGAGACGCAGAGTTGGAGCCTTTCGAGGTAGCTGAACTGTGTTTAGAGCCAACGGATTCGCTGGGCCTGCAGGCGATTATAGGGCTTCAGCGCGAGTTTATGCAGCTGCTGTGGGTGCCTGAAGCGGTCGGAGCCTGTTGCATGCCGCCTAAATCGCACCTACCGGCGAAGGAATTAGTGAGGTAGAAATTCTACTTATCGAAACACCGCTCCGCCGAAGCCCGGGTGTCTGCCCGAATCAATGTCGCGATAGTTCGGCGTCGGAAATGGCAAAGCTGCGGACCTTGTCGTCGTTGTGGGCCAGTCGCCAGTTGGAAACAATCGTTTTGGCGTGCTCCAGCAACTCGGGCATTCGTTTCTGCACTTCGGCAGAGAGCCCCATGCCAACCTCATTGGAGGCAACTGACATCGTGAGCGTTACGGCTGACGGTGCTTTGCCGTATAGCTGTTTAGAGAGCGTAAGCAAGGTGCGCGGCGTCCAATGATGGGTGAATCGGACCTTTTCGTCGGCGGGCAGCAGTTTTTCAATGCCAATCTCGCCGGGTACTCCAGCTTCAGTGGCCTCGATAAAGATAATCAACTGTGCCTGCGAGATGTCCTCAGCCAGATCAAAGGTCAGCTGCGATGTAGCAAGGACCCGGATTCCGCCGTCGTCGCAATAGAAGTCAAAAAGAGCGTGAGCTGCGTGGATACCCAGCGCGTCGTCGCCGCGCATTGTGTTGCCGTATCCGAGGATGAATACGTCAAGCATCATGTCCTGCGTGCATGCTACGGCATGCGCAGGATTTCCTTTCCCTTGCACAGTTCAGCAACTTCGGCGAAGCATTTGCGCCTCGCATTGGCCGAACAAAGGAGGGATTCCGGCTCGCCAGGTTTGTTCGGCTCGTTCTGCTTAGAGGTTGTGCTTAATTCTGAAATGGTGCAGTGAGGGGCATCACGTAAAGACGTGACTCGTGGATTTCTATTCCCGATATGAATCCAAAGCAAATGGGGATGAGAGCAGAGCTTGCGGGTAGCGAGCGAACTTTTAGAGCGAACCTTGCAGAACTCCGCGCAGTTACTTCAGTGTGTCAGCGACCTTCACACGCCCACCCTTGCAGCCGCAACCGCTCGGGTCGGTCCAGGTTACGCCCAGCGCGTGCAGGATGAGGGTGTCTTGCTCGGAGAGTGGCGCGGCCCCGGTCGCCGTCAAATAAGCGTAGGCCACCAGAGCATTCTGGGTTACACACCACGGCTCATGCCGAACCACCCCGGCACAGTGCTCGCATTTACTGTCGGCACTGTATTGATTGCTGTGATACCACTTCTTCGCTTCCGCCAGCGGCATAAGGTCTCCTGCCGTGCTTCATCGAGCGGAGCACGATAGGACAACGATGCACCAACCGGGCGGAAAAGCCTTGTGACTCGAATCACATGAAGCAGTGACGAGTCAGAGAATCACACTTTGGTCACATGTTCATCATCTTCACGTAGCGCTTGAGATCGGGCGCCATGCTGGCCAGGGTTGCTACGGCTGCGACTGAGATCGCGACCATAAAAAGTTTCTTTAACATTGCAGTTCTCCTTCAGGCGGTCGCTGGAGCGGCAGCCTTCGCAAGTAAATCTTGGGCAAGCTTCTCAACCATGCAGACAGTTTCGCCAACTGCGCCTTCGACTTCAGGCGATAGCCCCATGCGTCCTTCTTCGCCGCCAAGATCGGCCGGCTCGCAGCCGACAACCAGAACCTTGGGCTGAATCTCACCCAGGGTTTGCGCAAGGCGAAGCACCGATACCGGATCCATGCTGTGACCATCGAACGCAGCAGTTTCGGTGACTTCAGCCAGTTCACGCAAATCAGGTTCGATGACGAACAATGTTCCTGGTGCGGCGTTGCGTGAGACCGCGTCGACCAGGATGACGGCAATCCAGTCGTCCAGCAGAGCGTAAGCGAGATCGAAGCTGCGAATTCCAAAGTCTCGCACCACGACTTGTTCGGGGAGAGCACGCGCTGTCATAGCCTGTGCTACTTCGACACCGAATGCGTCATCTCCGAGGAAGATGTTGCCCACACCGGCGACCAGCACGTGGTCTTTCATGCGCTCTCCTTAGTCAGGTCAGCCAAGGGTTCCACTTCTTCGGGTGAAAAGAAAAAACGATGCCCGGGCTGACGCATCATTCCGAAATCGCGGCCGGGATCGTTTTCCAACACGACCGCCAGATGCGCTTGACCTTCGAAGTCCTGTTCGATGGCTTCGATGACGGCGACTTGTCCTTGCAGCGCCAGGTCCATAATGTCCGCGGTTTTTTGCGGCCAGAGGCGGACGCGATCGCCCACGCGCAGCTCGACGCCGAAGGCGCGCACGCTTTCCAACAGCGGCTGTTCCGCCAGCGGATCCCAGTTGCTGTCGTTCATTCACCCTCCTGTTGCCGAATGCGGCGTAGTCCACGAATTGCGCCGTGCAACTTCATCATGTGTTCGGCGGGAAGCGTTTCCGTGCGCTCCAGCAGATGCCGCGAGCGGGCGTCGGCCGACCTCATCTCGGCTTTCTCTTCGTCGGTCATGGTAAGCACACGCAGCGACAGTATCTCGTCCATCTCGGTTCCGTCGAAGAAGTCTCCGGCGCTCTCCGGCGCAACCTGCGGATAGTCGTAGAGAATGATGGGCGAGCACAGCATCTTTTCCCGGCTGCCCTCGTGGCCCACAAGCACGGGGTAGACTCCCACATTGTGACACTCGGCAGTGGACTGCTGGTATTGCGCAGGCGGTTCGAACATTGAGACGAATTGACCGCTCTCAATGCCCAGCAGGAGGTGTGCCGAAGTCAACGCGTACGGCAACGCTTGTTCACGAGTTGCGCAATTTATGCGCGTGACGTTGGCGAGTTCGATGCTGAATTTGATCAGAGCGCCATCGATGGCTTCGGCGCTGAGCGTCATCTCGCCGATCAGAGATCCGAACAAGAGCATAACAACGCGGGGCTTCTCGAGTAGCTCGCGAATACCGTGCTCAGTATTGGCATCGCGTTCCACGCCTTCGACCCAGTTGTCAGCCTTGGCTGGTTGCGGGGCTTCTTTTGGATCGAGGTGCAGGAAGCGGACGCGGACACTCAGCCTGGCGTCAGGCGCCGCCTCCATCAGGCACTCCGCTCGTAGCGAGAACGCCTCGGCAGGCTGCTGCGCTTCGGCAAACTGCTGCGGATACAAGGTCCCGAAATTCCAGCGCTGGCGATTCTTGGTCGAGGATGGGCGATAGGGATACAGCATGTATCCCTCATACAGCACCGCGTTGGCAATCTTCTCGACCGCTTCGAAGTTCACGTTCTCACCTGTTGCTGCTTTTGGATGCGGCAGCCAATTCGCGCTCTTGCGCCAGCAATTCTTCCAGCGCGCGCTCGAAGGTCGGGATGCTGTTTCTCACTTTATAGTCAAGCAGCCTCTCAAATGCGTCGCGCTGCAGGCACAGCCACGCGCTGTTCGGATAATGAGCGTCCATCATCTGTTTCCAAATCTCAACCGGCAGGCGATAGGAAGCCTCACGGTCCCAGGGAATCTGTGTCGCCTGCAGCCGCCCATCACTCTCGGCGTAGAAGACAGTTCCGCTGAACATCACGGTAAGGGGGACTTCTCCTGCCTCAAGCGCGTGAAAGTATTTCGTGGCCGCGACATTGAAATCGAAGCTGCAGGGAAGCTCCAGATCGACATCGGTTTCACCGCTGAACGAGGGTACGGTCACCGTCGTGTTCATCCAATGCAGCGGCTTCACGGTTTGCCCCCAGCGTGATGGTTCGCCATAAAGATCGTGCAGCCGGCTTTGCTCCTCGCAGGAGTAACGACGCTTGGAAGGCTCGATCTGTGTCTGACAGCGTAGGACAATGGTGTGCACGGGCTGTTCTGCGGGCGTATTGCTGATGCGCAGCCCCAGCGCAATCGTCGGCACGGCCGCGTAGGCCAGGGCTTTGGCGCCCTCGATGCGAAAGCTGAGATCAGGCAAGCAGCACTCCTTCAGCCGTGCGGCCTTGCCCGCGCAGTTCGGCAAAAAAATCCGCGATGTGTTGCCAGACCTCGTTGCCTCCCGAAAGCCCCTTCCAATGCAGGCGAATGAGTCCCGCCAGGCGATAGCACTGGTCGATCGGCGCCAGGTAGTACTCGCGCGTTTGGCCCACGCGATTCACCAGCAGCGTCTCCACCTCGGACTCCATGTTTGTGAGCACCGGGTTCTGGAATTCGATCTCGCTCCAGGTATCGAAACTCAGCGTTGATTCAATCGCTCCGCCCGGGCTGGGGTACATGGCGACCATGTTGCCCGTCGCAGCCTGACGATAGAAGAACGCGAGGTTGATGGGGATCATCAGCGACTGCCAGAGCTCGTCTGACATGACGAAGCCGTCGAGCTTGCGGACGTCGCGCGGAATCCGACGATAGTGTCCTGCACCCTGGTTGCTGAAGAGAATTGCGCAGGGGTCGCACGAGCAGAGGATCTGACGTTTCTCGACTTCCAACAAATGCGGATGGGCGGCTTGCAACTCGGCACTGCATAATTCGCAATGCTCCGCTGGAGTACGGCGCCGCGCGAAGCGACGGAGCAGGGCAAAGGCATTCTCGGGTTGAGAATTGGCGATGAAGTCAGTCATCTCGGTCGAGTGCGATAGGTCATTGCGTCACTGTGTCGTGGTTAACCCTTTATGTCTGTCATCCTGAGTCCGCGGGCGGACGAAGGACCTGTTTTCGTAGACGCGCCAGCACGCTTCCCTGTTTGAACCCCGTTAGGTGCACGAACCGAAATTGGGACTTATTGAAGGATCCTCGCCGTGCCCATAAAAGCAGGTCCTTCACTTCGCTCAGGATGACAGCCACAAAAACTCAAAGCTTCGTGGCATCGCTTGATAAGCCGCCTTCCTCACGCCGGTGGATAGTTCGGCATTCGCGGATCGATCGGTCGACGCTTGTCGGCATTTATCCCAGTAGAGTTCCGCGCTCCGGGATCGCTCTTGCCGCGCCCGGGTTCGGTGTCGTGCCGGCTCCATTCTTCGCCCTTGTGAACTCCGGGCTGGTGCGACGGGCTATCGGGCCTGGTGTGCTGCATGACTGATTTCCTCCGATGTAATCTGCGCAATGGTTACGAGTTGCGTCTGGAGCGGTGTCTCTAACACATCAATTGTGATTCGCTCCGCATCGGGAGCGGCTTCGGTGATGGCGTCTTCGAGTGCTGCGGCCATGGTCGCGGCAGTCGAGTGACAGCCGCCGCCGTGGTGTAGCAAGCGCAGGCCGACTACCCCGTTTTGAATGCCGAGCAGTTCTGCTGCGCAGGAATGCGCTTCAAGTTGCGGACGCACCTTCTCCAACCCCGTGCGCACGCGGGTCGCAAGATCGTGAGGATGCAGGTTGTGCAGAAGAAGCAGGCTCGATACCAGGTTGTCATCAAGCAACTGATGGATAAGCGGGCCTGCTTCATCTTGCGCAGCGAGGGTCTGCATAATGCGCTCCAGTCCCGTGCCATGCAATTCCATCACGCACTGCAACAGCTCGGCGGCAGTGGCATGAAGCTCCGGATCGGCAGTCTGTTCCAGCTTGGCTGCCAGTTGCTCGATACGCTCGGAGCGGACGTGGAACTCACGCTTCTCTGTCATTCGTTCGCCTTTTTTGGTGGAAGCCCTCGCATTTATGCGAGGGAAAAATCTTCCGCCCTGATCCCGGCTTCAGCCGCGGCTAAAGCCGCACCGTCAGGTCGTCGTTACTCCCCTGCATAAATGCAGGGGCTTCCACCCTGACCTACGCGTGAATGCAGGGGCTTCCACCCTGTCCTAACTTCCACAATGCCTATTTATGTCCCACGCCAAACATGGGCGAATGGCGCGTCTCCAGCACCTTGCCATTACCCAGGTACATGTGAACGCCACACGGCAGGCACGGATCGAAGCTTCGCACCGCACGCATGATGTCGATGCCCTTGAACTTGTCGGGGCCGTTCTCCTCGAAGATAGGAGTATTCTGCACTGCGTCTTCGTAAGGTCCTGGCGTGCCATAGATGTCGCGCGGATTGGCGTTCCACGGTGTCGGCGGATAAGGATGGTAGTTCGCAATCTTGCCATTGCGAATCACCACGTGATGCGACAACACACCGCGCACGGCCTCATGGAATCCGCAGGCGATGGTCTCGTCAGGCACGGTGAAATTCGTCCACGTCTTGTGACGGCCGGCCTTCAGTTCCTCGAATGCCCGCTCTACGAAGTACAACGCGCAAGCCGCGGCGTAGGCCTGGAAGTAGGTGCGTGCGCGATCACGCTCGATGGCGTTGCTCCACTTCGGGATCTTCCATTCGAACTCGGCCTCGGGCAACATCGCCGTCTTCGGCAGATTGATCTTCACGCTGTTGCCAGTCGCCTTGACGTATCCGATGTCGACCAAACCCGAGAGTGCTGTCGACCACAGACGTGCAATCGGGCCGCCGCCGGTGTCCAGCGCAAGATGATCGCCGGTGCGCTTGTCGAGCCAGCGAGGCGACATTACCCAGGTGTACTTGCCGTTGAAGTCGCGCTTTTGCGGACGCGGCAGAGTGGTCTGGTTCCACGGATGCTTCTGGTCCACCTTATTGCCGATGGGATCGGTGGGCACCAGCGTCTCCTGGTCCTGCCAATCGTCGTAGTAGGAGGAGCCCAGCAAGATGCGCATGTTGAGATTGATGTCGATCAATTCGTTCGTCACCAACTGACCGTCCACGATCACCCCAGGCGTGACGTACATCGCCTTTCCCCATTCGGACATGCGGCGATAGGTGTAGTCGCAAGAGTCAGGATCATTAAACGATCCCCAGCAGCCGAGCAGCACTCGCCGCTGGCCGACTTTCTCGTAACCGGGCAGCGCCTGGTAGAAGAAGTCGAACAGATCGTCGTGCAGAGGCACGACCTTCTTCATGAACTCGACGTACTTCATCAGCCGGACCAGATAATCGGTGAAGAGCTGTACCGTCGCTACAGTGCCCACACCTCCCGGATAGAGCGTGGAAGGATGAACGTGACGGCCTTCCATCAGGCAGAACATCTCGCGTGTCATGCGGCTCATGGCGAGCGTCTCGCGATAGAACTCGCCGCTGAACGGGTTCAAGGCGCGCATGATATCGGCGATGGTGCGGTATCCATGCTTGTCGGCATTGGGACACTTCGTTCCCTGCGCCTTGTCCCACACGCCGGGATTGGTTTCCTTCACCATCTGCTCGCAGAAGTCCACGCCGACCAGGTTGTCCTGGAAGATGTTGTGGTCGAACATGTACTCGGCGGCCTCGCCCAGGTTGATGATCCACTCGCCCATGGCGGGCGGCGCAATACCGAACGCCATATTTTGCGCGTAGGTGGCGCAGGTTGCGTGATTGTCGCCACAGATGCCGCAGATGCGGCTGGTGATGAAGTGCGCGTCGCGCGGATCTTTGCCCTTCATGAAGATGCTGTAGCCGCGGAAAATCGACGAGGTGCTATAGCACTCCGCGACCTCCTTATTGTCGAAGTCAATCTTGGTGAAAATACCCAGGCTGCCCACGATGCGGGTAATCGGATCCCAGTTCATCTCCACCAGATTGCGTTTCTTGGTTGGGACTTCGGGCTTTACTTGTGTTGTCGTTCCCATGACTGAATCCTTTCCCTAGTGCATCGCAGGGCGATAGCCAGTAGTGAGTGACGGCCCGCGGTGACGCCACTTCGGCTCTTTGTTGACGGTGGAGTTGGTGAAGCTGCGCAGGGTGCGAATCAGCTTGCCGTAGTTGCCGATGCCGAAGGTCGAGACGCGCGCGCCAGGCGGCTCATCCATGAACGGCATGAACTTGTCGGGGAAGCCCGGCATGGTGCAGCCGATACAGATGCCGCCAACGTTAGGGCAACCGCCGATGCCGCGCATCCAGCCACGCTTGGTGACGTTGCAGTTCACCACTGGGCCCCAGCAGCCCAGCTTCACGATGCACTTGGGCGATCCGTACTCCAGCGCGAAGTCGCCTTGCTCGTAGTAGCCGGCGCGGTCGCAACCTTCATGGACGGTCTTGCCGAACAGCCACGTCGGCCGCAGTTGGTCGTCCAGCGGAATCATCGGCGCCAAGCCTGCAACCTGGTAGAGCAGGTACAACACGGTCTCCATAAAGTTGTCAGGCTGCACCGGACAGCCGGGAACGTTGACGATGGGAAGTCCCGCCTTCGAGCGCCAACCCCAGCCAAGATAGTCGGCGAGCCCCATGCATCCCGTGGGATTACCGGCCATGGCGTGAATGCCGCCGTAAGTAGCGCAGGTGCCTGCGCCCATGACAGCCAGCGCCTTCGGAGCAAGGCGATCGATCCACTCGCAAGTGGTGATCGGCTGCCCGGTCTTGGAATCGGTACCCATCGCGGCCCAGTAGCCTTCGCGCTTGATGCGCTCGTTGGGGATGGAACCTTCCACCACCAGAACAAACGGTTCCAGTTCACCTTTCTCCGCCTGGTAGAAGAACTTCATGAAGTCATCGCCGTTCTCGTAGGCCAGAACCGGATTGTGCAGGTGTACCTTGGGCAATCCTGGGATAGCGCCCATAACGACGTCCTCAACGCTCGGCTGTTCGGCGGCGGTGACGGAGACGCTATCGCCATCGCAGCTCAGGCCGGCGGTGATCCATAAGATGTGCACCTCCTTTACAGGAGAAGGCTGAACGGACGAGCGCCGTTGCGCATCGCTAATCGGTACAGGATCTTGCGGCATAGGATCTCCTTGTCAGGCTGAGGGAAGTGGCTGAGGGACGATAAAGTGGTTGCAGGAGTGTGAAACTAAGAAATCGTAATTCGGTCCGCGGCTTCAGGGTAGGGATGTCACACAGACTTGGCACGAACACGGGATTTGGCGGGCGAACCAAAATCCCCTACCCCACAGCGAGCTTCGGGAAGAAGCTCGTAAACAAAGTGTGACGACTGTACGCCCTGGTTGAGTTGGCTGTCAAAGCCAACTCTGGTTTCGAAAATGACGAACTGTTTTTTGGATAGACGAGAGGGGCGGAGGGTCAGCAGATCCTGGGGAGCTGCTCGCCAAACATGACGTCGAGAATGCGGGTGCCTCCCACTGACGTCTTCATGCGAACCATGCCGGCGTGCTCGGGAACGACTTCTCCGACGATCGAAGCGTCGTTGCCCAGCGGGTGTTCGCGCATTCGTTCCAGCATGGATTCGGCTGCCGAAGGCGCCACTACCGCGATGAGCTTTCCTTCGTTGGCAACGTAGAGGGGATCAAGTCCCAGCAGCTCGCAGGCGCCTTGGACCGCCTCGCGGACCGGGATTGCAGTTTCATCCAACAGCATTCCTACGCTCGAGCGGGCCGCGATTTCGTTTAGCGTGGTCGCTACACCTCCGCGGGTGGGATCGCGCATGACGTGAATCGGACATGCTTCGTGCGGGTCTGAGACTTCAAGCATTGCGCTGACCAGCGAGTTGAGCGGCGCGCAATCGCTTTCGATAGCGCCTTCGAACTCCAGGTTCTCGCGTTGCGACATGATCGCCATGCCATGGTCGCCTATGTATCCGCTGATGATGATCTTGTCACCCGGCCGGGCGCGGCTGGCGGAAATTTCGATTGGCCCTTCGATAATGCCTACGCCAGTGGTAGTGATGAAGACCTTGTCACCCTTGCCGCGATTGACGACTTTCGTGTCGCCAGTAACGAGTTGCACTCCAGCTTCGAGTGCCGCATCGCGCATAGATTCCACTACCCGCTGCAACTCTTCGGCGAGCAATCCCTCTTCCAGAATGAACGCCGCCGAGAGATATAGCGGGCGGGCGCCGCTCATCGCTAGATCGTTGACCGTTCCGTTGATGGCCAGCCGTCCAATGTCGCCGCCGGGGAAGAAAATCGGCGTAACCACGAACGAGTCAGTGGTGAAAGCCAGGCGCGTGCCGTTGATGTCGAACACTGCCTGATCATCTAACTTGTTCAGTACAGGATTGGAGAATGCAGGTAGAAAAACCTTCTCAATGAGTTCGGCTGTCAGCTTTCCGCCGCTACCATGTCCGAGAACGATCTGCTTATGTTCGAAGATAGGCAGGGGACACGAACCAAACAGCGGCGAAGGAACACTGCTTGCATCATTGTGGGAGGACGCGTTCGTCTTCTCCGATTCTTTCGCGGCCGGTTCCATTATGCAGCGCCTGCACTGGAAATGCTGGTGAGCCTGGCATCCTCACGCGCTCGTTCGAGATGCCGTCCGTACGCATAGTAGGCGGCGCAAGCGCCCTCGGCAGAGACCATGGTCGCGCCCAGCGGGTGCTGGGGATCGCATTGCTTGCCGAACGCGGGGCAGTCATGCGGCTTCTTGTTGCCCTTCAGGATTTGGCCACTGATGCAGATTTCCGATTCGCGGGTGGCGATCTGCGTCACGTTAAAAAGCTTCTCGGCATCGTAGGCTGAGAACTCGCGGCGAAGACGGTATCCGCTTCCCGGGATGGTGCCGATGCCGCGCCAGTTGCGATCGCCAACTTCAAAGACGCTGAACACCAAATCCTGCGCAGGGCGATTGCCTTCACGATTCAGCACCCGCGAGTACTGGTTCTCCACCTCAGCGCGACCTGATTCCAGTTGCTGCACCGCCATCAGAATGCCCTGAAGAAGATCCAGGGGCTCAAAGCCGGTGATCACGATGGGCACATGAAACCGGTGGCTGAGAGGCTCATATTCGCTGTAACCCATCACCGCGCATACATGCCCCGGTCCTAGATAAGCCTGCACCCGATTGTCGGGAGACGAGAGAATCGCCGCAATCGCCGGCGGCACTAACACGTGGGAGACCAGCACCGAAACGTTGTTCACGCCCTGCTGCTTTGCAGCGTGTACCAGCATGGCGTTGGCCGGAGCCGTCGTTTCGAATCCGATAGCGAAGAACACGACCTTCTTGTCGGGATTAGCGCGCGCGATCTTCAGGCAGTCGATGGGCGAATAGACGATGCGAACATCGGCGCCCTGCGACTTGATGGTGAACAGATCGCCGTCGGAGCCGGGAACACGCAGCATGTCGCCAAACGAACAGAAGATGACATCCGGCCGGCGTGCGATGGCATGCGCTTTATCGATCATCTCCAGCGGAGTAACACACACCGGGCAGCCAGGACCATGCACCAACTCGATGCCCTTGGGAAGCAGCTCGTCGATTCCGTGCTTCACGATGGAGTGCGTCTGGCCGCCGCAGACCTCCATGATCACCCAAGGCTTGGTCTGAGCTTTCTTGATTTCGTCTACGATCTTTGCCGCGAGCTTGCCGTCACGATATTCATCGAGGTACTTCATGGCTTCTCTTTTGGCGCGCCGATCTCATCGACCACCGGCGCATTCAGCTCCGTCAGTTGATCCATCTGTTCGAGCAATTCGTAGGTGCGTTGCGCTTCTTCTTCATCGACAGTGCTGATGGCGAAACCGACGTGCACCAGGACGTATTGCCCCACCGTTGTCTCGGGAACGTATTCCAGGCAGGCCTCGCGGGTGATGCCACCGAACTGCACCTTGGCCATCCGCATGCCTTGCTGCTCGTAAACTTCGGTTACCTTGCCGGGAATCGCTAGACACATGACATTTTCCACCTGATAAGAGGGTGCCTCTCAAGGCCGTGGCTATGCAAGTGGATTCCAAGTCTCACAAAGCAGAAAAGCTCCCGCGCGAATTGCTTCGTCAGGAGCTTAGATGCCGAGTTGAAATCGGAGTTTACCACCAAGGTGCGCGACTATATCACATTCTGCGGCGCGACCGCAGACGATCTACCCGGCCGCGATTTGCACCAGCGGCTTTTGGCTGCGTCGGAAGTTGCCGCGCGGCAGGCGCCTGGGCAGAGTGCCGCGATACATGGCGATTTCGTCGCAAGCATCGAGCCGGGGGCATTTCAGGCAATCCTTATGTATCTTGTCGGGCAGCGCTTCCTTCTCGACCGGCATGAAGCCCAGTTTGCCGAAGAACTCCGGAATGCGGGTGAACAGGCACACGCAGGTGACGCTCTGTTTTTTGGCCTCTGCCATTAGAGCGTCAATCAGAATTCGCCCGGCGCCTTTTCCTTTGGCTTTGCCGGTGATGGTAATGGTGCGGACTTCGGCCAGGTGCATTCCGTATAGGTGCAGTGCACCGCAGCCGACAATCTCGCCCTCGTGCTCGATGACGACAAAGTCACGGATGTTCTCGCAGATCTCCGACAGCGAGCGTGGCAGCAGGGTCCCGTCGGCCACGTGGACCTGAACCAGCTGCTCGATGGCAAACGCGTCGGGAAGGGTTGCGTTACGCGCATACATGGGCAACTCCTACAATGGGGGATAGTTGTTCTTTCACTTTCTGCAATGCCGCTCTCACTTGCTGCGGCGCAGTACCTCCTGGAACATCGTGCACTTCCAGTACCTCTGACAATGTCAGAGAGCGATAGAATTGGGGGTTGGCAGGAATGCCACAGGAGGCAAGCTCTTCCGGCGACAATTGCTCCAACTCGCAGCCTTTTTCGACGCACAACTGCACCGCTTTGCCGATCAGCTCATGCGCCTTGCGAAAAGGCACGTCGTGGCGGACCAGATATGCCGCTGCAGCCAGTGCATTCATGAAGCCGCCGCTGGCCGCTTGCTGCATCCGTTCGTAGTTGAAGGTGACGGTGGCGAGATAACCAGTCGCGACCCGTAACATGCTCGCCACCTGTTCGGCCGCAGAGAAAACCGGCTGCTGCGTCTCCTGCATGTCTTTGTTGTAGGCCAGCGGCAGACCTTTCATGGTAAGCAGCAGTCCGGTTGCATCGGCGACAACCTTGCCGGACTTGCCGCGAATCAGCTCCAGAGCGTCGGGGTTCTTCTTCTGCGGCATCGCACTGCTGCCGGTGGAGTATTGCTCCGGCAGCTTCACAAAGCCGAACTCCGTGGTCGCGTACAGAATCTGCTCTTCTGCCCAGCGGCTGAGGTGCAGCGCGATGAGGGAGAGTGACTGCGTGAACTCCAGCGCGAAGTCACGATCGCTGGTTGCATCGATGCTGTTCGCGGTCGGAGCGTCAAAACCCAGTTCCGCGGCAATGGCTTTGCGATCGAGCGGCAGGATGGTTCCTGCTATGGCCGCGGAGCCCAGCGGACAAGCGTTCAGCCGCTTGCGACAATCGGCCAGGCGATCCAGATCGCGGAGAAACATCTCGACATAGGCCAGCAACCAGTGCGCGACCAAAACAGGCTCGGCACGCTGCAGGTGGGTGTACGCCGGCATGGCAGCCTCGCCGGCGGCTTCCGCCTGATTTACGAACTCGTTCAGGAATTCAGCCAGGTGCTGTGAAATAAAGTCAATCTGCGTCCGCACATACAGGCGCAGGTCGGTCGCAATCTGCTCGTTGCGGCTGCGGCCGGTATGCAGCTTGTAGCCAACTTCGCCGGCAATCTGCACCAGCCGCATCTCAACGTAATGGTGAACGTCTTCAATGGACGGATCGTCATCTGATGGCATGCCGTCCGCCGCGATCTGGTCGAGCGCTTTCAGTGTGGCTGCAAGTTCCGTCGCCGTCAGCACGCCGGCCTCAGCCAGCGCAGACGCGTGCGCCTTGCTCGCCGCTACTTCGTACGGCAGCAGGATGCGGTCGAAAGGGAACGACCGTTGCCACAGCTCGAACTCCACGTCCGGCCCCTGCTGGAAGCGGCCCGACCACATCTTCATTAGTTCACCCCAGACTGCGCCACCGCGGACTCGAAGCCGCCGGCATCTTGCATTCCGGCGCTTTCAACGCCAAACTTCGGCACCTTCGATTTCACTAGCGCCCGCGAGCGCGCCGGCAGGCCCAGAATGCGAATGAAACCTTCCGCGTCCTTCTGGTTGTAACTGGCGCCCATGGTGAAGCTGGCGACGTCGGGCCGGTACAGCGATGACTCGGACTTGCGTCCTGCGACATCGATGTTGCCCTTGTACAAGGCGAGCGTGACGGTGCCATTCACGTCAGCCTGTGAGCTGGCGACGAAAGCCTGCAGCGATTCGCGCAGTGGCGTGAACCACAGCCCGAAGTACACAACCTCGGCGAGCTTCAGTCCGATGTGCTGCTTGAAGTGCATCAGCTCTCGGTCGAGGCACAGAGCTTCCAGTTCGCGATGTGCCGTGAGCAGCAATGTGCCACCCGGAGTTTCATAGCAGCCACGGGATTTCATGCCGACGAATCGGTTCTCGACCAGATCGATGCGTCCGATCGCGTTGCGTGCGCCGATTTCGTTGAGCTGTTCGACCAGGGTGACCGGGTCCATCTGAACCCCGTTCACCGCGACCGGGATGCCGTGCCTGAACTCGATCGAAACCTTCTCGACCGCGTCAGGCGCGTCCTGTGGCGATTTGGTCCAGGTCCAAGTGGTCGGCAGCGGAGCGTTGTTGGGATCTTCCAACTCGCCGCCTTCGTGGCTCACGTGCAGCAGATTGCGATCGCGGCTGTGGATCTTTTCGCGGCTGGCAGCGACAGGAATGCCATGCGCCTCGGCGTAATCGAGGCAGTCCTCGCGCGAGACCAGATTCCATTCACGCCATGGAGCGATGACCTTCAACTCCGGAGCCAGCGCCTGGAATGCGTGTTCGAAGCGAACTTGATCGTTGCCCTTGCCGGTGCAGCCGTGCGCGACCGCGGTTGCGCCTTCCTTGAGCGCGGTCATCACCTGGTACTTGGCGATGAGCGGCCGCGCCAGCGAAGTCCCGAGTAGATACTTATGCTCGTACACCGCGCCCGCCTGGATCGCCGGGAAAACGTAATCGGTCAGGAATTCCTCGCGAAGATCATCGACGATCACCTTGCTGGCGCCGGTCTTGTACGCCTTCTCGACGACGGCATCGAGGTCGTCTCCCTGGCCGACGTCGGCTACATAGGCGATGACGTCGCAGTCATAGTTTTCCTTCAGCCACGGAATGATGATGGAGGTATCGAGCCCTCCGGAATAAGCAAGTACGACCTTCTCACGCATGTGCACTCCTTGGAGGGAAGCGGTGCGAACCAGCCTCCAGCAATAAAACCAGAATGGCTTTTTGAATATGCAGACGGTTTTCCGCCTGATCGAAAACAACAGAACGCGGCGAGTCGATGACCGATGCCGCAACTTCGTCTCCGCGATGCGCCGGCAGGCAGTGCATGAACACGGCGTGCTTGGCAGCTTGCGAAAACAGCTTGCGATTTACCTGGAAGGGGGCAAATATCTGCTGCCGCGCAGCCGCTTCGCTCTCCTGACCCATGCTGGCCCAGACATCGGTATAGATCGCGTCAGCCCCGCTCACAGCTTCAACGGGATCGTTGGTGATGATGATCTTCGAGCCGCTGAGATTCGCCAACTCTTGTGCCGATTCGACGATTGCAGCATTCGGCTCGTAGCCCTTCGGCGTTCCGACCGAGATCGATGCACCGAGGCTGGCCCCAGCCAGCAGCAGTGAATGTGCTACGTTGTTGCCGTCGCCCACATAAGCGAGATGAACGTTCTTCAGGTCGCCGAACTGCTCCTGCAGCGTCAGCATGTCGGCCATCGCCTGGCAGGGGTGCTCCAACTCGCTCAGCGCGTTGATCACCGGAATAGAAGCGTGCGTCGCCATCGAGGTGACCGTTTCGTGCGCAAAGGTCCGCAGCACGACACCATCAACCCAGCGCTCGAGATTGTGCGCGATATCGCTGAGCGGTTCACGTGCGCCCAGTCGCGACGCCGTCTGGTCGACGAAGAAAGATGTGCCGCCCAGGCTGGTCATTCCGGCTTCAAAGGTCAGCCGCGTGCGCAGCGAAGGCTTCTCGAAGAACAGCACAATCTGCTTGCTGACCAGCGTGCCGCGGAAATCAGCCGGGCGCGCCTTCATGGCTGCGGCCAATTCCAGTGAGCAGGCCAGCTCATCAGGCAGAAAATCGGTAATCGAAACCAGGTCGCGGCCGGTAACACCACGCTGTGCGTAAGTGCTCGGGCTGGCGCCTGCGGGAAATGTGGTAGCAATCATGTCGAACGTCCTTTGGGTTGCGACTACAAACAACAAAAGCAAAGCCGGGCAGATCATGTCTGCCGCAATGTCCGGAACTTGTCGGAAAAAAGGGGGTGGGGCCGCCTTACAGCAGCCCTGAGAGCGGAAGGCCCGCTCCACCCCGCGAACGTCGCTCGAGCGCGCGATCGAAGGCCCGCCTCTTCATGATGCGATGACCTCCGTGCCGCACTCGATGGGATGAGTGAAGAATCCGGGTAACACTTCCGACTGGTTAGCGGGAAGGATGCGCACTCGTGCTACCCCCTTTTTCAGCGCCTTGGTGCAGGCTTCCAGCTTAGGAAGCATGCCGCCGCTGACCGTCGCATCGGCGATCATCTGTCCGATGGCGCCAATCTCCAACCAGCGCATCGTTAAACCGTCAGCGTCCTTCACGCCGTCGACATCGGTGAGATAAATCAGCGCGTCGGCACCGCAAGCGACGGCGCAAGCCGAAGCCATGGAATCAGCATTCACGTTGTAGTATTCGCCGTCGTTGCCCAGGGCCAAACTGGAGACAACGGGCACGATGCCAGCCGACCACAGGCGCTCGATCCACTGCGAATCGACGGAAATGATTTCGCCTACAAAACCCAGGTCGGGGTGGCGTTTCTTCGCGGCGCGGAAAATGCGCAGATCGCCTCCACAGATGCCGATCGCCGGCTGTCCAGCCGCGCCGATCGCTGCCACCAGTTGCTTGTTCAACTGGCCGGCGAGCACCATCATCGCAACGTCGCGCGTCTGTGCATTGGTGACGCGAAGTCCGTTTACGAAGGAGGTCTCGCATCCAAGCTGCTTCAGCGTCCGGCTGAGTGCCGCGCCGCCGCCGTGCACGATCACCAGCTTGTGCTCCTCCTTACATAAACTGGGAATCGTCTTAGCGAACTTGCTCACCAGTTCCTTGTTGTCGAGCGCTGCGCCACCAATCTTCACGACGAGTTTCACTGCAGACCTGCTTTCTCGTCGAAGCCGAACATCAGGTTCATGTTCTGAACTGCCTGCCCGGCCGCGCCCTTCAAAAGGTTGTCAATGCACGACACCAGCACCGCTCGCGTGCCATCCGGCGAGAGCGAAAAGCCGATGTCGCAAAAATTCGTGTTCAGCGAAAACTTGATCTGAGGCAGCCGTGCTGCTCCGAAAATGCGCACCCACGGCTTACCTGCGTAGAAGTTGCGCAGGCACTGTTCCAGTGCTTCGGACGAAGCCGGCTTGGCCAGCTTTACGTAAATCGTGGACAAGATCCCGCGAGGAATGGGCAACAGGTGCGGCGTGAACTGAAAGGAGCCGCCATTCAGGCCGAGCTGCTCCAGCATCTCGCCGGTGTGTCGATGGCCAAAAACGCTGTACGCGCTGAAGTCGCCATCGACTTCTACAAAGTGCGTCTTCGACGAAGGCGTCTTGCCGGCGCCGGAGACTCCCGATTTCGAATCGCAAATGATGCCGTGCTGGACGTCGACGTATCCGGCGCGAATCCATGGCGTGAGCGCGAGAATGATCGACGTCGGATAGCATCCGGGATTCGCCAACAAGTCGGCGTGCTTGATATCGTTGCCGTGCAACTCAGGCAGTCCGTAAACCGCTGCGTCATCGAGTTGGGCTGCAGTCTTTGTATCCGCATCGCTGAAGCTGTAGACCGCACGGTTGGTGGGGCTTTTCAGCCGCCATGCGCCGCTGAGATCGATTACTCGGAACCCCGCAGCAATCATCTCCGGCGCAAACTCGCGCGAGAACTCATGCGGCGTGGCGAAGAAAACCGCGTCTACTCCGGCATCTTTCATGCGCTGGAGCGAGAAGCTCTCGAAGGGAAATCCACCATTTCCGGCAATCTGCGGGTAGGCTTCGCTGAGATCTCCATAGCCACCGCTCTCGCCGTTGCGCTTAAACAGCAACGGCTTCTTGACATGCGGATGCCGCGCCAGCAGGCGCACCAGTTCGAAGCCGGAATATCCGGTTGCACCAAAGATCGCGGGTTGTACAGGAGTGTTCAATTCGTCGTCTTCGTTCGGGCTGAAGCCCTCTCTCCATCCGCCGTCGCTACGGGACTCGGCCGACCCTCTCAGACGGCCTGACGCGGACCTAAAGGTCCGCTCTGCCAATCATCGAAATAATCCGCGAATTCTCGCGGCCACTTTTTCTGCCTGTCGCGCGTCGGGAGAGATTACCAGGATCGTGTCATCGCCGCCGATGGTTCCTACAACCTCGTCCCACTCTTCGGCGTCAATCGCCGCCGAAACGGGCTGCGCACTGCCGGCGCTGGTCTTCACTACTACGAGGTTCTGCGCCGTGACCGCGTTATATACGAACTCGCGAATCAGGCGCTCGACCGAGGGGAGAAACGCGTCTTCCGTATCACCCTGCGGCAGCTTGTAGCCTTCGGGCGTCTTTAGCAGCCGCAGCTCGTTGATGTCCCGCGACAGCGTCGCCTGGGTTACCCGATGTCCCTGCCGATACAGCTTGCGGCGCATCTCATCCTGGTTGTGGACCTCGTGGTCTTCCACCACTTCCCGGATGGCTGCATGGCGCGACAGTTTCGACATAGCATTAATATACAGTTTAGCGTATATTTATGCAACATGGATATGTTAAGACGTCGAATGGCGGTGAAAGTTGCGTTGCCCCCGGGGGAATTTATTAGAGCTGCGGAGGGGTGGCAGACTGGTACATCACTGGACGGCAACTTTGGCAGGTTCGGGGGAATGAGCGAAAAGTACCGGACCAACGCGCCCGAGATATGTTCGAGAATGTCGGGCGGATTGCCGGCGATTCACCTTGGCATCCATCGCCAGCCAGTAGACTCCAGGCGCTTCAGAGGCTGTTACCAAACTCGTGTCGTCCGCTGAAGCGGACTCTAAAGTTTCCCACTTACGACCGCCCAGCATTGAAATGCTGGGCTTAGATATGCTGCCCCTGCGGGACGGATGCGTAGTTTGTCCCACCGTCGTCGCTAACGGGTGAGTTTCGTACCAGCCTCTTCAGGAGGGATTTCACGGACGCGCAACGGAACCGCCAATCGGAAGCTCGCGAGCCGCGTCGGTGACGGCTCCAATCTTGACCGCAAAGGGAGAGCGCTCGGCGATATCGATGTCGGTGATGAGCTGGACATCGAGCAGGCTCTCGCAGCGATATCCGCTGCGGGCAAAATTCATTTCCGCGAGGCAGCGGCTCCAACCTTCGAGCCACAGCAACAGGTCTTTGCGCTGCTCCCCGGTTCCGGCAAAGTGGATCAGCAGGTCGATATCGCTGTGCGGGCCGGCGGTCGCGTTCTTGGTGCTGCCTATGACATAAAAGGCCTGCACGCCGAACTTAGCCGGATCCAATTGCTCGGCAATACGCTGCGCCATTCGGTAACGCCAGCGCGAATGTTCCTCGCCCGCGCGGCCCGCGGTCGCGATCTCGGTTTGCGCCCGCTCCGTCTCCTTCTGCGGCGGAGCGAGAAAGGCGACAGCTTCATCCAAATCAGCGTTCATAAGAACGCGCAGAATGTTCCCATTGGTTTCTTTCGCGACATCGATTACGCGCAACGTATCCGAGAAGCGCGAGAACTCGGGCAGCAGCTCGTCCAGCACACTCGCCGAATTCCGCAGAAAATCTTCTCGGAACGCGATCCCCGCATCGTCGGGATACAAAGGAAGGTAGCGTATGGAAGCCTCAACCAAATCCTGAAAGAAGTGGGTGCCGAATGACAGGTCCGGAATATAGTTTCCCTTCTGTCGCGCGACTTCAATCAGCATTGCACTGTTATTGATGTCGGAATAAGTAACCGGCACTCCGAGCTTGATATCGCCACGGCTCCCCCAGCGCCCCGGCCCGATGAGGATGAACTGGCGTTTAGGAAGCAACTTGTTGAGGCGGCCGACCGCGCGTCCTACATCGTGCATGGCATTCTGGCTCGGCAAGTGGCCGTAGCCCTCAGGGTCTACGTACACGATGTGTGTGATCTCCGGCACCTTGCCATTTGATACGTAGCGCTTGGCTGAAAAAATCAGGCGGTCGGGGGGGATGTCCTGCGGGATTGCGACCGATACCGCGTCACCACTGTAGCTCTGCGGCCGGCACTGCAGGAGATAAAAGTCGTTGCCGTCGTAGGCGAACTCGATATCCACCGGGCAGGCGAACCGGGCCTGTAACAGGGCCAGCAGTTCGCGAACATAGCTGACAAACGGCGTCTTGCGAATCAGCCCTTCAAAGGTAAAAACGGCATCTGTCTTGCCCAGGTCGGGCATGGGTCCCACGGGCTGTTCGACGCGGTCGTGATCGACGAGAGACACCAACTGCCTTATCTGTGGATAGCGGGAGCCACAGGAGCGGAGTATCTCGTTCACCTCAACCGTCTCGAACGAGTTTGTTTCCAGATTGATCACATCCATGCGGCGCGGCGAGTACTTGAGAATCTCTTCGACTGTGACATTGGCCCGCAACGTCGGCTGGCCGGGAGCAATCAGGACGGGATAGTCGTCCACCACACGATCCACAGCGCGAGTGCCCAAACCCGGAACCATGCGGATAAGGCCGTCACTGCGGCTGATACGGGCCGACCAGCGGAATTCGTTGTTACTGAACGCAACCCCGGAACACGCGGGGAAAAAGTATTTGCCCACATCCTGGCCCACGACTTCCTGGACCATGATGCCCATCTCCTCGTGAACGTCGAGCAGGCCACGCTCGGCGCGATACTCGGTTGGGTCGGGGCCGAAGATGGAAGCATAGACCTCGGCAACGGCGTCCATCAGGGCCGCTAAACGCTCTTCCTTGGTACCGCGATTGCCCAGGAACAGACTTTTGTATTTGCCGGAGAACGCCGAGCCAGCGCGGTCCTCCAGCAGACTGGAACTGCGCACGATGATTGGCCGGTCGGCAAGATCGTCGAGTGCGAGAGACAGGCCCTTGGCAAGCTCAGAGGGAAATGACGAGCTCTTGAACAATGCGACCAGGTGGGGATACTCCTGCCGCACTTGCTCAATCTCCAGATATTTCCAGTTGAGGACGTCTTCCAATTCGTTGTGATGTACGAAGTGGAGGATCCAATCAGAGGTAACGAACCAGGTCTTGGGCAGCTTGATTTTCCGCAAGAGACTTCCGGACGGTGCATGCTTATCGATAATTTTCTTGGCGAGGAATAGCCCCGCACTTTTACCACCCAGCTTTCCATGACAACGCGGCGGAAAGATGATCCTGCCCAGCAGGTCGTAGAAGTCCTTGATAAGCACTACATTCTTGGCAACGTTAATGAAGTCGAGGCTCTCGGAGAAAAATCGCCGGATAAGCGATACTCGCAGTCCTTTTTGTATAGATAGCGATAAATCAGCCTCGTCGATGTCGGTGTGCCGGAAGCGTTCGATGGCTTCAATGATTTCGCCTAGCGGAGTATCGAGCTGTTCCAAAGCCCGCACCAGGAAGCCGGATTTTTCCTCCTTGATCCAGGTGGTTACGCACTCCAGGATCTCTGCATCGCCCAGCCGATCATTGGCTATACGAAACGCTTCGCGGGTGAGGTCCTTGAATGCGAGCGAACCGTCGTGTGGAATGGGGCGATTTTCTCCTCCCGAATCGCTTCCTCCAATTGCCCCAGTAATGCCACTGCGCTGCAGTAGCTGCTTGGCTTCGGGGACGCCGTTCCAGGCGAGATGATTGACTAGCTTGCGCGAGATTCTCTGCAGCAGAACGGGATCAGTGTCGCGTAGGAATTCCAGTACGATGGGCCACTCGCCTCGGGGTGGAACATGGCCGTCGGCCGCTGCGGAGAGGCTGGCAAAGGCCGTTTTGAGCCGCCGCTGCATGATGTGGTCGCCGATGCGGTCAGCTATGGTGTTGATGAGCTTGCGCTCTTCCTTGAGGAAAGGACCTTCGTCCGAGCGCGGCATCTGCTGCCGGTACGACACTTCGATGGTGCCTAGTCTCTCGCCTTGCACAACAATGGCGGCGCTTTGGACCCATTCTGTCGGCTGGAAGTCTGCCGACTCGGTGATCCCATCCTCGAGCACAATGCGGGCCTGACAATCGTGCGGATACTGCCAGCCAGGGGGGAGTATCTCCACAATGCCGCGGAGCACGTCCGGGAGCGGGAGGTCGGCACGGTTCAGCAATTCGTCGACGTGGTAGAGGCAGTTCAGCTCTTTTGCGCGCTCCTGCAATTCATGCAGGATGGAGGCCACCCGTCTCTCCTCTCGATTCATTGCTTGTCCTTGTTTGAATCTGTTGTCCCCGAACGCATGACCACACCACGCGCCATTCGCCCGTCCACTTTCACTAAGATCGGGCTCGCGAGCCTCACATGACGAACCAGTTCAGTATCGCTGACGATCGCCTGGCGGTTCAGCCAATCCCAGTCGATGGAGAACGGCCCATCATGTCGCAACATGAAATAGCTGGCGCGGAAGCTGGAAAGATTGTGGAAGAAATGCGAGCCCTGGCTTAGCTCTACATTCATCTCCGGGAGTGTGGTTTCGACAATCGTCTTAGCACCCGAGATCTGGCTCCAGTCCACGGGAATCCCCAGCGTGGGCTGCGAACTCCCCCAGCGACCGAATCCTATCAGCAGGTAAGGCCGGTGCTGTTCGACCAGGACGCGATTGATCGCGCCCACTTCCTCGGCGATTTCCCTGGTCCGCATGGAGGAAAAATTCTCCGGTCGCACGAACACGATGTCCTGAATAGCATTCTCGACGCCGTTGCCCATAACCATGGTGGAAGCAAGGATTGCATCGGGACTGGAAAGCTCTTCAGCCGTGACTTCTACCGTTTCATCTGATACGACCATGGGCCGAACCTGGAGGAAGCCCAGCCGAAGCTGAGCTGGCTCGCCTCGGGGCTGATCGATAGTGGCAGCGAACTCGATTTCGACTTTTGCGTTCAGGTCTTGCTCGGCCGCCTGTAGCAGGGTCTGGATGACTGCGTTCAGCGGTGCTTGCTCAAGGACCAGCAGTGGCGCGAAGTCAAGAATGCGCGCCCCGCGTGATCCGGTGCCGGGAATGACGCGCTCACGGGCAGGATCAAATGTTGAGGCGACATAGCGTAAGGTGTCATCGGCCTCGGCATCTTTCAGGTCCGAATGCACCAGATACTCCACTTCGCTGACGGGGTCGTACGCCGGCGGCTTGCCCATGTTCACCGCCCAGAACTTCGTCTGGGTTCCGCGAAGCAATTCAGTGATCGACTCAAACGGCGGAGGCTTTTTGGGATATGCCGGTGAGTAGGTCCACGAAACCCCGCCGTCGACGATCGTTCTTCCCAGCCCGAGTGCGAGGTTGACGACCCCGTCCTCCGGTCGAGCCGGGGGCGTGGAATAGAAGTTGTACGACCGTCCCACTCCCGAAAGGTTGGGATAAAACCGATCACCGTGCCGCAGACCCACGACCTCTTGAATGATGACCGCCATCTTCTCTTCTTTAGGGTCGTGCCCGGTGGTCTTGATGTAGTCCCGCGCCTCGCGGAAGTAGGTTGACGCGTAGACGAACTTGATGGCTTCCGTCAGGTGGCGAAAGCGCGTGTCCGGATCAAGCTGGTTATTGGGGATCATCTTTGTCGCGTAAACGCCGGCGAAAGGACGATCCAGCGCGTCTTCCAGCAGGCTCGACGAGCGGATAGCAAGAGGAGTCTTGACTTCCAGACTTAAGGCACGAAGGTCGCCCAGCAGCTCAACCGGCAAATCGGCCTGCTGGAATGCAAGGCCGATGCGGTCGTCCGACAGCTCCTCGACCGATAGTTCATCGAGCCGGTTGCGCTGGATGAACTCATCGAAACAGGCGGTAGCGACCACCGCCATGGTGGGAACAGTTACTTCAAAACCAGGAAACTGCCCCGCGTCGACAGCTTGCGCCAGCAGGTCTTTGATGAGAACCAGGTTGCCGGCTTTGCCGCCAAGCGACCCGGTTCCAATGCGCGTGAAGCAAAACGTGCCGTCCCAGAAGTTTCGGTCGAAGACAGGCAGATCGGGCACTGCGAGCTTGGTCTGCACCATGGCTCACTCCGATGAACGCGCAGCCGTGTGACTGCGCGTTCACAATCTTAGCTCTCAGCGACGAATTTTCTACACCCAACCGCGCTCGTGGCACGCCTTGGCAACACGGCCGATGGCAATGGCATAAGCAGCATCGCGCATATACAGGTTCTCGCGGCGTGCCAGCTCGGATACGGCGTAGTAAGCCGCCGTCATCTTCAGATCGAGCTTGCCGAGCACTTCATCCTTTTCCCAGAAGTAATTCATATTGCTCTGCACCTGCTCGAAATAGCTGCAGGTGACCCCGCCGGCATTCGCCAGGAAGTCGGGAATCAGCAAAATGCCGCGCTTGTGAATCTCGGCGTCCGCCTCGGGCGTTGTCGGCCCGTTCGCGCCCTCGGCGATGATGCGAACCTTGGGGCTGATTTTGCCGACGTTATCCGCCGTAAGCTGGTTCTCGATCGCGGCTGGAATAAGGATATCGACGTCCTGCTCGATCCAGGCATCGCCCGGCAGCAGTTCGTAGCCCAGAGCCGTTGCCTTGGCTTTGTCGATGCCCCCGAAGCGGTCGGTGATGGATAGCAGTTGCTGCAGATCAACGCCATCGCGCTTGCGATAGGTATAGGAGGCCTGATCGGCCTGATCCCAGCAAGACACGGCGATGACACGGCCGCCGAGTCGGGTATACAGCTCGATCGCGTACTGCGCGACGTTGCCGAAGCCCTGCATGCTGGCGGTGGTGTTCTCGGGCTTGATGCCCAGCTCCTTCAGCGCCTCGCGCAAGGTGAAGACGAGGCCATATCCGGTGGCTTCCGTACGGCCCTGCGAGCCCCCCAGCTCCACCGGTTTGCCGGTGATGAACCCCGGGTAGTGGCCAGCGTGGATGTGCTCGAATTCGTCGAGGATCCACACCATGTGCTGAGCGTTGGTCATGACGTCGGGGGCAGGGACATCCGTAATCGGGCCTACGTTTCTGGCTACCTGTCTCACCCAACCGCGGCAGATCTGTTCCTGTTCGTGAGCGCTCAAATTATGCGGGTCGCAAATCACTCCGCCCTTCGCGCCGCCCAGCGGAATGTCCACCACGGCGCACTTCCATGTCATCCACATCGACAGGGCACGTACCGTGTCAACCGTCTCCTGGGGGTGGAAGCGGATGCCGCCCTTGCCGGGGCCGCGGGCGTCGTTGTGCTGAACGCGAAAGCCACGAAAGATTTTCGTGCTGCCGTCGTCCATGCGTACAGGAATCGCGAAATGAAATTCCCGCATGGGGTAGCGCAACAGCTCACGGGTGGCTGGATCGAGCCCCAGGTATTCCGCTACTTTGTCGAACTGCGTTTGTGCAATCTGAAATGAATTGAATGCCTTCGTCTTCGTCGGCTCCGACCGGGATTCGATCGCTTCGGTTCGAGCCCTTGTTGGTTCACTCACTAATGTCTGCGCCATCGTTTATCTCCGTATTACTTGGGCAAAAATATAACCAGTAATCCTCGCTGATTGCTAGCTTTACGACAGTGAGCGACCGCACACCCGCTTGTGAGCCGTAACGACACCTGCTTTGCAGATGCGGTCGCTGATAATCTGTGTCCGCGAATTTTGGCTCAACTACTTGGATATCAGACGGCGAATCGTTGTGAGAAATTCTTCCGTACCCGCACCTTTAGCGAGAAATTCGTCCGCTATCATGGCCGCTTCCCGCAGCTCCGAATCACCAGAGTTGACCAGGATTGGAACTTGGGGCCTCTCTCGCTTCATCCGCCTGACTACCTCGAGTCCGTCCAGCTCGCCCAACAAGTGATCGGTTACTACCAGGTCCACTGCCCGTTGCGAGAAGCACTCCAGGCCCGCCTCACCAGAGGAAGCCGTGATTACGTCATAGCCTTCGCCTTCGAGGAGCAGCTTCCCAACGCGTAGAGCGATCTCTGAGTCATCAATCAGCAGGACCACGGGACGGCCCGGAGTGGGAGCGAGACTCATAGCCACCTCGTGTGGATGAAATGTAACCTGTAAGAGACAAACTACGACGGTTTCAGGGAGTTAGCAAGCGTTGGTGTCTGCTTCCTTTCGCTGCTTGGGGCTAACGCTCGCATGGCCGCCGACTTTGGTGCAGATTCTCTGCAAGGGGAGAGCAAACGGCTCATCTCTACCCGCGACCCACACCGGTTGGGAAATCACCCATTGATTACGCCTGAACCATCTGGTCCAGCGGGCACCAAGCAACGGCCCGTCCGGCAGGAACCTGCTGCGCCAAAATGCGCCAACTCGATTTGGGGGCTTCCCTCAACCGCATAGCTGCGAAAGTGTTCCAGAGAGGAGACAAGCACCGGGCGGAGCCTGAGCTGAGTATTTCGCTGAATGTTCGCCCCCCATGCATCGCAGGTTATTTCGGCTAAGGCCAATCCCCCGGCGATGGCCGGTAAGTAGTATGCCTATAGAAGTCCTTTTAAATTAGATTCATAGCGTATATTTCGCAACAGTTGAAACCGCCCTTAAGCACGCCAAGAAGAGCGTGGGGCGAGAAATATGTAAGAAGATTTAGAAACTAAGGGACTGATAATTATCTGCCGGCTTGAGGATTATCACTGCCAGCCTGCCTCTGTCACGAGGCGGGGTGAGTCGCGTCACGCGCCCGCGACGCACAGGTCACTGCTTCGCCAAACCCACACAAGCACAATGCCAAGTATCAGCTAGGTTCTGGCTCGCTATCCTGCTTGCGGCCACTTCGAAAGCGATCCTGCAGCCGAAGTTCGATGAGTGCTGAGCAGTTCTGGTTGCGCAGGTTCTTCATGCGGTAGCCCGCCTGGCCAAAAAGTAGTTGGCGATTTGAGGCATTTCCATCCCAGGTACCCTGGCTGGTTTGGAGAGACCTCTCATAGGATCCGCGCGAAACGTTCCGTGGAGTTATCAGCCACAGACGGGCAGGTGATATGCAATCCGTTGCTTCGACCCCGGAAGCTGGTTCCTGGATTCTGCTGGCTCAGTTCGTTTTCGTCGCAATCCAACTTTTCGGGATCGCCTGCTTCTGCTACATCGTGAAAAAACGGCTCGCGCCAATGCTCGCCGCCGAGCGCGACTTTCGTTTTGATCGGCCGTTGCAGCGGATGCGGAACGTGCTGCAGTACTGGCTCGGCCAGTGGAGGCATCCCCGGTATCCGGGGGCCGGCGTTTTACACATCCTGATCTTTGCCGGGTTCATCATCCTTGCACTCCGATCGTTCACTCTGCTCATTGCCGGCATGCCGGGCGCGTTGGGCACAGTCGAGAGCGCAAGTGGTATCGCGCACTATTACGGGATTGTCACCGACTACGCAGCCACGGTTGTCTTTATCTGCATGATCGTTGCGGCCGTCCGGCGGATCGTCTTCAAACCGGCTCGTTACGCTGTACCCCCGAAGTACGGGAAGGGGCATCCAGTTGACGCCATCTTCTTATTAGTGCTGATCGCGATCCTGATGTTTGCCGATAGCCTGTTTGCCGCGAGCGAGCCCGGTGCTCTCATCGGTCCCCTCTCGCTGGCCTGGGCGCTGAGGCTCTTCATCGGCTCTGCCACGCTTGCGACAGTCTGGAACATATGCACGGCGGCCTCGCTGCTGCACGCGTCGGCGTTTTACTTCCTGCTGTGCTATCGGCCATTCGGCATTCAGTTCCATGTGGAGACATCACTGTTTAACGTGTACTTCGCCAAGCTCGACCGCGGAACAGTCAAGCCGGTGAGGTGGGGCGTCGCCGATGACAAGATCGACCAGGTGAAGTCGTTCGGGGTCAAGACGTTTGAGGATTTCACCTGGAAGCACATCCTCGACTTCTATTCCTGCGCCGATTGCGGAAGATGCTCCGACAAATGCCCGGCGAATGCAGCCGGACGACCGCTGTCTCCGCGCTTCCTCAGCATCAAGGCCCGTGACTACGCGTTTCAGCACTTTCCGGTTTTTGGCAAGTCGAATAACAGCCATGAACTGATTGGGGGCATTTACTCCGAGGACGAAATCTGGTCGTGCACCACCTGTGGCCAGTGCGAACAGGAATGCCCGCTGCTGATCGAGTACATCGACAAGATCGTCGATCTGCGGCGCGGCATGATCGACGCGGGCAACGTGCCGCAAACGTTGCAGAAGCCGCTGAAGGCGCTGGAGAGCCGTGGCAATCCTTACGGCAAGCTGGAGAAGAAGCGCGCTGAATGGACAAAGAATAAAGACTTCCAGCAGAGCTGCAAAGTAAAGCTGCTCGATGGCGACACCGCCGACACGTTGTTCTTCGTTGACAGCGTTACCTCGTACGACGATCGCATTCAGGCCATCGGGCGTGCGACGGCGCGCATCCTCGACGCTGCGGGAGAAGACTTCGGCATTTTGGGCGCTGCGGAGAAAGACAGTGGCCACGAGGTGCGTCGCTTTGGTGAAGAGCTGCTGTTCATGGCGCTGCGCGACGAGAATGTTGCCGCGATCAAGGACTCGGGCGCAAAGCGTATCGTCACCGCCGACCCGCACGCCTTCAATGCGCTGAAGCATGACTACAAGGATGTGCCGCCGGTCGAGCACATCAGCCAATTCATAGCCCGCCAGATCAAGCAGGGCGAGCTGAAGCTAAACCCCGTTGAAGACACGACGAAGGTCTATGCCTACCACGATCCCTGCTACCTCGGCCGCCACAACCAGATTTACGACGAGCCGCGCGCAGTGCTCGACGCCATCCCCGGCCTGCAGCGGGTGGAAATGGCGCGGTGCCGTGATCGTTCTTTCTGCTGCGGTGGCGGCGGGCTGATGCTGTTCTACGAGCCTAAAGAAGATGAGCGCATGGGCGTGCTGCGGGTGAAGATGGCGGCCGAAGCCGGCGCCAGCGTCATCGTCACGGCGTGTCCGTTCTGCATGGTGAACATTGAGGACGCAATCAAGGTGACAGGTATGGAAGGCAAGATGACCGCCATCGATCTGGCGGAACTGGTGGACCAGCAACTGGTGCGTTCGAAGACGTACGACGTGCGCCAAGCGGCTCTGCCGGTGAGTGCAGATTGAACTGAGTTAAGGGAGAGCGAAGGTGAACATTCTGGTTTGTGTACGAAGAGTGCCGGACACCTCGGAAAACGAGATCCAGTTAAACGGTGCGGGCGATGACATCGAGCGCGAAGACCTCGTGTACTCGATCAACGAATGGGACAACTATGCCGTCGAAGAGGCGCTGCAGATCACCGCGCGCGTGGGCGGCGAAGTCACGGTCATCACCGTCGGCGA
The DNA here is from genome assembly GCA_963846795.1 of uncultured Acidobacteriaceae bacterium. Taxonomy (GTDB): domain Bacteria; phylum Acidobacteriota; class Terriglobia; order Terriglobales; family Acidobacteriaceae; genus CAVVDY01. The sequence goes on along the minus strand of CAWJXJ010000001.1, from coordinate 490,670 downwards.
CGAAGAGGACGAAGAGGTCCTGCGCCGCGAGATGGCGATGGGCGCAAAGCAAGGCGTGCTGCTCACCGATGAAATCTTCGCGGGTTCGGACGCCAAAGGCATCGCGACCATCCTCAAAAGCTACGTCGATAAGAACAAGTTCGATCTCATCCTCAGCGGCGTTCAGGCCGAGGACGGTGGCGCGCAAGTCGGCGGAATGCTGGCGGCGCTGCTCGACTATCCCTTCGCCTCGCTGGTGAATGCCATTGAGGTGCTCGAGGGCAGCAAGCTGAAGATCACTCGCGAGATCGCCGGCGGCAATAAAGAGATCAGCGAGATCGATCTGCCCTGCGTCTTGTCGATCCAGACCGGCATCAACGAGCCGCGTTATGTCGGAATGCGCGGCATCCGCCAGGTCGCATCGGTTGAGATTCCGCAGTTCGGTGCGTCGGAGCTCGGGGTTGATAAGGGCGCGGTGGGCGAAGTGGGGGCCAAGGTAAAGCGCCTTGACTACTTCGTCCCTGCGCTCGGCCAAGGTGCGGAGATGCTCACCGGGGAACGCGAAGACGTGATCGACAGACTGATCGAGTTGATGAAGAGCAAAGGAGGGTTGCAGGCATGAGCCGCATATTCGCTTACATCACGCACAAGGCCGGAGTGGCCGACGATACTGCAGTTGAAATGATTGCGGCGGCCAGGAAGATCGACGCCAGTGCATCCCCCATTGCCATCGTCACCGGGTTCGGCAGCGAACTCGATGCGGTCTGCGAGTCTCTCAAGGCTAGTTACAGCGAGATTTGGAAGATCGCAAACGAAACGCTTGCTTATCCCAACGCTGAAGTCATCCGCCAGGTGCTGATGAAAGTTGTTCCCGCCGGAAGCGTACTGCTGGCCGCGCATGACCACTTCGGCATCGACCTCGCTCCCGGGCTATCGATCAAGCTCAATGCGGCGTATGTACCCGACGTGCTCGATATCGCGCTCGACGGCAGCAATCTCACTGCCGTGCGCCAGGAATTTGGCGGTCAGGTCAGCGCGCACGTTGGTTGCGACATTTCTAACGGCGCGGTGATTAACGTTCGTCCCGGCGCGTTCAAGCCCGAGCTAGTCACGGTTGCCGGACAGATTGTCGACAAGTCCACCGAAGTTGGCGCCATCACCACACGCCGCCGTTATCTCGAGACTCAAGTCGCCGAGGCGGGGGATGTCGACATCACCAAGCACGCGGTGCTGGTCTCCATCGGTCGCGGCATCCAGGAGCAGGACAACGTCCCCATCGCGCAGGAACTGGCCGACGCTCTCGGCGGCGCGGTGAGCTGTTCGCGTCCGGTGGTCGATGCCAAGTGGCTGGAGAAATCACGCCAGGTCGGCTCATCAGGCAAGACGGTGAAGCCGAAGGTGTATATGGCGCTGGGCATCAGCGGCTCGTTCCAGCACCTCGCGGGACTGAAGGGCAATCCCTTCATCGTCGCCGTCAATAAGAACCCGAAAGCTCCCATTTTCCAGGTCGCCGATGTCGGCATCGTCGACGACATCCTGGAGTTTATGCCCGCGTTGACCGAGAAGGTGCGCGAAGCTGTCCCAGCAAAGTAGTCATAACGAGGCACGCCGATGATTAGCAACAAGACGCTGAAGCTGAGTTTGAAGTCGCTGAAGGAGTTCGGCAAGAAACGCCTGCCCGACGAAGTTCGCATCGAGCTGGACGAGCGCGATGAGTGTCCGCTCGACATCGTGCGCGACATGTGCAGCCCCGACAAGCTGGGCATCCAGCTTCTGTTTGTACCGGAGGACTGCGGCGGCATGGGCGGCGGCGCCTTCGACGTCTATCGCGTCTGCGAAGCCATGGCGGCCATCGACCTCGGTATCGCCACGTCGGTGCTTGCAACTTTCCTCGGCAGCGATCCCATCACCGTCGGCGCGACGCCGGAGCAAAAGAAGCTGTGGCTGGGCAAGATTGCCGACGAGGGAATCCTCTTCGCCTACGGTGCAACCGAGCCAGATGCCGGCAGCGATCTAGGATCGCTCAAGACCACGGCCGAGCGCGTGCTCGATGGCGACAAGATCATCGGCTACAAGATCAGCGGCCTGAAGCAGTGGATCAGCAACGGCGGCATAGCCGACGCATACAGCATTCTCGCCAATGCTCCCGGCGGGCCGACCTGGTTCGTGGTCGAGGCCGGCGCGCCTGGATTCACCCATGACAAGCCGGAGAACAAGCACGGCATTCGCACCAGCAACACCGCGGCCCTGGCGCTCGAAGGTGTATACGTCACGCCCGATCGCCTCATCGGCGGCGTGGAGGGGCAAGGCCTGCTGCAAGCGCAGGCAGTCTTCGGGTACACGCGGCTGATGGTTGCGGCCTTTGGTTTGGGCGCAGGATGGGCTGCACTCGATCGCGCGATTCCCTATTCCACCAAACGCATTCAGGCGGGAACGCCGCTCTCGGAGAAGCAGGGCTATACCCACAAGCTCATCGTGCCCAGCGTTGCGCGCCTCGAAGCCGCTCGCGCTTATATCGAAGAAACGGCGGAGCGGATCGACTCCGGGAAGGAAGGCAGTCTCAACACCGAAGGTGCAATCGCCAAGTACATGGCAACGGAAGCCGGCAATAAAGCGGCGGAAGACAGTATCCAGGCGCTGGGCGGCTACGGCTACACGCATGAGTACATGGTGGAGAAGATCAGCCGCGACGTGCGCATCACCACCATCTACGAAGGCACCTCCGAGATCATGGAGATGACCATCAGCCGTGATCGCTGGCAGTTGCACCTCAAAACGCGCGGCCAGCACTACCACGAACGGGCCCGCGAATCGGAAGCGCTACACACGCAACATCCCGATGTGGGAGCCGACAACGCGGCGCTAGCGCTGCACGCTCTCGCTGAAGTGCTGGAACGCGCCCGCATCGCGCGACTCACGCGCTTCCAGCATGTCCTGCTGCGGTTGGGCGAGCTGATCGCCTTCGCCGAATCGGCAGCATGCCTGGCACGGCGCGCCGCTCGCGCCAAAGAAGGACGCTTGCACGAGAAGGCGAGCGATCGCTTCAACGCCACATCACTCGCAACGCTCAGCCGTATTTTTTCCCGCGAAGCTGCGTTGAAAGTCGCGCAGGACGGACTGCGCTGGATAGCCGGTGGCGGCGGAGTCACCGCTGCCGATATGGCTTCGTTCGAAGCGAGTTTAGGTCTGCCTGCGATTTATCGAGCGCAGGTGGGATTGATCGCGGATATGGATTTCATCGCCGACACCTTATACGGACGTGCTGAAAAGCATCTGGAGCCCGCCGTTGCTTTGCAGCACTAAAAACACGGGGTACATCCGAACGCTGTCTTCGGCTCACGCGCCCCAGCACGAAGGAGTGCAGTCATGGAAGACACTTCCTATCGCGCCATAGCCATTGTCGGAGTGGGAGCGATCCTGCCCGATGCCCCCAATGTGGCTACCTTTTGGCAAAACATTAAGAACGGCCGCTACAGCATCACCGAGGTCACGCCGGATCGTTGGGATCCGAATAGCTATTACGACGCCGATCACGCGGCACCCGACAAAACCTATTCGAAGATTGGCGGATGGGTGCGGGAGTACACGTGGGACCCGATGAAGTGGCACCTGCCCATTCCACCCCGGGTCGCCGATGCTATGGACGTAACGCAGCAATGGGCCGTGGCTTGCACACGGGAAGCACTGGAAGACTATGGATATCCCAAGCGTGCGCTCGACCTTGATCGCACGGCGGTGATTCTGGGTAACGCCATGGCCGGCGAGAAGCACTATCTTTCTTCGGTGCGCATCTTCTTTCCCGAATATTCCCATGAATTGGCTGACACCGCTAGTTTCGCGAGTTTGCCGGAGGCGACGCGGCGTCATATCCAGAGCGAGTTCCGGGATCGTATCGGCCGGCGTTATGCGCCCATCACCGAAGACACCATGCCTGGCGAGCTGGCCAACTGCATGGCCGGACGCATCGCGAACCTGTACAACTTTCACGGGCCTAACTTCGTTTGCGATGCGGCTTGTGCATCGGCAATGGCCGCGATCAGCGCCGCCATTGAAGGCCTGGTGCAGAACGATTTCGATGTAGCTGTCACCGGCGGCGTCGACCGCAACATGGGCGCTCCCACCTTCGTCAAGTTCTGCAAGATTGGCGCGCTATCGGGGACCGGCACTCGTCCTTATGCCGAAGGCGCTGATGGATTCGTCATGGGCGAGGGCGCCGCCATCTTCCTGCTGAAGCGGCTGGCAGATGCCGAGCGCGATGGGGACAAGATCTATGCTGTCCTGCGCGGCATCGGCGGAGCGAGCGACGGCAAGGGCAAGGGCATTACCGCGCCCAATCCCATTGGCCAGAAACTCGCCATTGAGCGTGGCTGGCAGAACGCCGGATTATCTCCCGCGACCGCGACATTGATGGAAGGCCACGGTACCTCGACTAGCGTGGGCGACGCCATCGAGCTGCAGAGCATGGCTGAAGTGCTCAACAGTTTTCATCTCCCTTCGGGGTCGGTAGCGCTTGGCTCCGTGAAGTCGAACCTAGGGCATCTCAAAGGGGCTGCCGGCGCGGCTGGATTACTGAAAGCCATCCTGGCGCTTCACGATAAGGTGCTGCCCCCCAGCCTGAATTTCAAGCGTCCCAACCCGGTTATCGACTTTGCTCACTCTCCCCTGTACGTCAATACCGAATTGCGGCCGTGGGCGATGCCGGCCGATGGCGTGCGGCGCGCCGGTTTGAGTGCCTTTGGATTTGGCGGGACCAACTTCCACGCTGTGATCGAGGAGTACATCCCGCACAGGCTGAACGGCAACGGCAGGCGTGCGGTGGCGGTCACTCAGACACCGCCGAGAATGACGGAGTCAGCAATGAGCGCAACCAGTACTTCCTCGACGTCTCCGAGTTCGTATAAAGCACCTTTACGTGGCGCACTGGTTATGGGCGCTGACTCCGAAGCCGCACTCGTCGAGCGTCTGCGCGCCGTGGAGAAAGAAGCACGGGCGGGGAATGCTCCTGCTCCAACCGCTCCAGCGGAAGCGGATCTGCGCGCTCCCGAACGTCTGGCGATCGACTACGCCGATGCGGCCGACCTGGCCGACAAAACGGCCAAAGCGTTGAAGGCGCTCGCGGCGAATCAGCCCGCAATCTGGAAGGCGTTGCGTCCGCAAGGCATCTTTCGTGGACATGGCCTCGCGGGCAAGGTTGCATTCTTGTACACCGGACAGGGTTCGCAATACGTCAATATGCTCGCGCCCCTGAGAGCTGCTGAGCCAATCGTGGCCGATATTTTTTCCGAAGCGGACCGCATCATGACTCCGCTGCTGGGACAGCCCTTGAGCAGCTTTATCTTTGTCGACCCCTCCAACCCCGAAGCCGTCGCCAAGGCGGAGGAAGACCTGCGTCAGACCGAGATCACACAGCCTACTGTCCTGACCATCGACCTCGCCCTGACCCGGTTGTTGGCCGCCTATGGCATCCAGCCCGACATGACGATGGGACACAGCCTGGGCGAATACGGCGCCCTGGTTGCCTCAGGTTCGCTGTCCTTTCATGACGCTTTGAACGCCGTGAGTGCCCGTGGCCGTGGCATGACGCAAGTGGCAGTGAAAGACACCGGGCGCATGGCCGCTGTCTTTGCGCCGCTGGCCGAAGTCGAACGAATCCTGAAAACCATTCAAGACTACGTCGTGATTGCCAACATCAACAGCGGGCAGCAGTCGGTGATCGGCGGCGCCAGCAAAGCCGTGGAACAGGCCACGGAGATATTCCTGAAAGCCGGCTACAACGTGGTGCCGCTGCCGGTAAGTCACGCCTTCCACACGTCGATTGTTGCTCCGGCCAGCCAACCGCTGCGCGAGATACTGTCGCATTTGCAGATACAGCCTCCGCAGTTGCCGATCGTCGCCAATGTAAACGGCGAGTTCTATCCCATGGGGCCACGCGTGGTTCCACAAATGCTTGACCTGCTCGCCCAACAGGTGGCTTGTCCCGTCCAGTTCGTGAAGGGACTGAACACGCTTTACGATGCCGGCGCGCGCATCTTTGTCGAGGTCGGGCCGAAGAAGGCGTTGTTCGGATTTGCCGAGGAGGCATTCAACGACCGCAGCGACGTGATTGCCCTGTTCACGAATCATCCCAAGGTCGGCGACATTCCAGCCTTCAACCAGGCGCTGTGCGGGTTATATGCAGCAGGGCTGGGACGTGGAGTTGTTGAAGCTCCGGCGGAAGTTGTCACCCAGCCTATGATCGCAGCGCCCGTCGTTCAGCAGGCGAGGGTTGCCGCGCAGAGTGTTCTTCCCGCAAATGCTTCCTATTCCGCTCCCAGAAATGGCAATGGGGACCGCTACAACGAACTGGGCCACTTGTTTGCTGACTTCCTCGATCGGGGCATGCAGATTTACCGCGGAGAAAACGCGAGTAACACCCCAGACCGCACCCCGGTGGTAATAACCGGCGCAGCGCTGGGCCTGCCCGGCACCGAGCACATTTTCGATGACGGCAACATCAGCCGCCTGCTGCGGGGAGAGCAGTTCATCCATCCCATTCCGGCGCGCTTCCGCGAGGCGATGATCGGGAAGCACATCACCCGCCTGGTGAAAAACGAAAGTGGCGGGACATTCGAGACTTTGAATGACGTTGCCGACGCAATCAAACTCGCCGGCCGCGGCGGGGCGTTCGATCTGGTAGAGGAGTTTGGAGTTTCTGCCGACCGCTGCGCTTCGTTCGACCGCGTCACCCAGTTGGCTATCGCAGTGGGCCTCGATGCCTTGCGCGATGCCGGCATCCCGCTGGTCATGCGATACAAAACCACGACCAAAGGAACGCAGTTACCGGATCGATGGGGATTGCCCGACGCAATGCGCGACGATACCGGGTGTGATTTTCGGCTCCGCTTTTCCGGGATATGACTCCTTTGCCGACATCATGTCGGGCTACTTTGAAGATCATGCCCGCCGCGAACAGGTGGCTACGCTAGAGAGCTTGCGCAGTCATATCACGGGCACGAATGGTTATTCCGTCATCGCGCAGGAGATCGAGAATCGTCTCCAATCATTACGCACAGCAATCGAAACCAAGCCTTATGTGATCGACCGGCGTTTTCTGCTTCGAGTCCTCTCCATGGGACATTCGCAGTTTGCCGAACTGATCGGGGCTCGCGGTCCTAACACGCAAATCAATTCCGCTTGCGCGACCACGGCCCAGGCCGTGGGGCTTGCGCAGGACTGGATCCGCGCGGGACGCTGCCGCCGCGTGATCGTTATATCCGCCGACGACGTTACCAGCGATCACATGCTGGAGTGGTTCGGCGCGGGCTTCCTGGCCAGTGGAGCCGCAGCCACAGACGGTGTGGTGGAAGATGCGGCGATTCCTTTCGACCGCCGTCGTCACGGCTTGCTCATGGGCATGGGCGCCGCTGCGCTTGTGATTGAGAGCGCCGACGCCGCGCGAGAGCGAGGGATTCAGCCCATCTGCGAAGTCCTGAGCACAGTGACAGCCAATAGCGCTTTCCACGGGACTCGGCTTGATGTGCAGCATATCGGAAGCGTCATGGAAAGCCTGATCAGCCAGGCGGAGACGAAGGGAGCTTTCTCGCGACGTGAGATAGCGCCGCACACTATCTTTGTTTCGCATGAGACTTACACGCCGGCACGTGGCGGTAGCGCCTCGGCGGAGGTCAACGCTTTGCGTCATGTCTTCGGCGACGTGGCCGGCCAGATCGTAATTGCCAATACCAAGGGACTCACCGGACACGCAATGGCCACGGGAATTGAAGATGTTCTCGCGGTGAAAGCGCTCGAAACTGGACTGGTGCCGCCGGTGCCCAATTTCAAGGAGGTCGACCCTGAGCTAGGTCTGTTGAACCTGTCGAAGGGAGGCGCCTATCCGGTGCAATACGCCATACACCTGGGCGCGGGATTCGGTTCGCAGGTCAGCATGATGTTCTTGCGTTGGACTCCAGCCGGGAGTGGAGTGCGCCCGAGCCCCGATGCGTTGGGCTATGCATATCGCATTGCCGATACCGCGGCATGGAATGCATGGCTAAGCGGAATCGCCGGTCGTCCGGCGGCGGATTTGGAAGTGGTCCACCGCACGCTGCGGGTGCGCGATGGGGGGCCAATTGCGCGGGTCGCGACTGCGATTTCGCAAGCCAGGACAGCGCCGGAGCTGGCTCCGGTATCGCACGCGCCTGCCGCGCCGATGGCTTCCGCGAAAGCACCTGAGGTAAAGCCGACGCCTGCGCCGGTACAAGTTGTCACTGCGGTGGCTCCGAAAACTTCGGAGCTTCGTCCCATTCCACGTGACGCGGTGAAGGAGCGCATCCTGGCGCTGGTGGTCGAGAAAACTGGCTATCCGCCAGACATGCTGGATCTCGACCTGGATCTCGAAGCTGACCTCGGCGTTGATACGGTTAAGCAGGCGGAACTGTTCGCTGCCATCCGCGAGATTTACAACATTCCGCGAGACGAAAACCGCAAGCTTCGTGACTATCCCACACTGTCGCACGTCATCCGATTTGTTTATCAAGGTCGGCCTGACCTGGCGACCGCGGCGCCTCCCACTGTTTCTGAGCTACCAAAAGCCGAGTCGAAACCAGTTGAGCCTCCATCACCCGCTGCATCCGCCCAGCCGGCGGGGTCAGTGGGCGATTCGGTAAAGGACCGCATTCTGGCGCTGGTGGTGGAAAAGACGGGCTATCCGCCAGAGATGCTGGATCTCGACCTCGATCTCGAAGCCGATCTTGGCGTCGATACCGTCAAGCAGGCCGAACTCTTTGCGGCTGTGCGCGACATCTACGGCATCGCTCGCGATGAGAATCGCAAGCTGCGTGACTATCCCACACTGTCGCACGTCATCCGGTTCGTGTACGAGAGCCGGCCTGACCTCGCGGCGCCAGCAGCTTCCTCCCCCGCTCCCCAGGCGGATGTAGCGAGTACACAAGATGGGACTGCATCCGCCTCGCCGACGGGATCGGACGTCGATTCGGTAAAAGACCGCATTCTGGCGCTGGTGGTGGAGAAGACGGGCTATCCGCCAGAGATGCTGGATCTCGACCTCGATCTCGAAGCCGATCTTGGCGTCGATACGGTCAAGCAGGCCGAACTCTTTGCGGCTGTGCGCGACATCTACGGCATCGCTCGCGATGAGAATCGCAAGCTGCGTGAATATCCCACACTGTCGCATGTCATCCGCTTCGTTTATGAACAAAGGCCCGATCTTGCGACAGCAGCTCCCACCGCTACGGCAGACACCACGACAACGGTTGACGCGACCGAGGCGACTGCGGATAACGACGCGATCACCAATCTCGTGCTCGACATTGTTGCCGAGAAGACTGGCTATCCCAAGGACATGCTGGATCTGGACCTCGATCTCGAGGCTGACCTTGGCGTCGACACGGTCAAGCAGGCGGAGATGTTCGCCGCCGTGCGCGCGGCCTACAACATCCCGCGTGACGAGAATGTGAAGCTGCGGGACTTCCCAACCTTGGCGCACGTGATTCGCTTCGCGCGCGACAGAGCAGCGATTCAGCAGCAAACTATTATGGCCTCAGCCTCCGCGCCTGAAGCAGATCTAGCCATCACCGTGCCGGCTCCGGTGGCAGCAAGTTTCGAGGCCGCCAATGCAGTACCACGTCGCGTGCCCGTGCCGGTCGTGCGCCCGCCATTGGCGCTTTGCAAGGCGACGGGTGTGACTCTGGGCGCAGGCAGCCGGGTGGTGGTAATGCCCGATAAAGGCGGCGTTGCCGACGCGCTCACCGCTAAGCTGCAACAACTCGGAGTCGAAGTGTTGCGCTTCGAGTCGCAGGCTAATACCAGCACTCTCTCCGGCACCTTGCAGCAGTGGTCGGCAGCGGGGCCGGTGCAAGGTGTCTATTGGCTGCCTGCGCTCGATGACGAGGGGCCGTTGAGCAACATGGACGCTGTCTCCTGGCGCGAAGCTTTGCGCGTGCGCGTGAAGTCGCTCTACGTCACAGCCAAGGCGCTGTACGAGCAGGTTGGAAGCGCAGGCGGATTCCTCGTTTCTGCGACTTGCCTGGGTGGACAGCATGGCTACGACATTGTGGGAGCTACGGCTCCGCTCGGCGGCGCAGTCACGGGCTTCACCAAGACGTTCAAGCGGGAACGCGCCGACGCAACCGTCAAAGCGGTTGATTTCGAACCTGGCCGCGATCCCGCCGAAATTGCCGACGCATTAATTGCAGAGACCTTCAACGATCCCGGAGCAGTGGAGATCGGATACAAGAACGACTTGCGCTGGACCGTCGGACTTCAGGAGCAACCAGCAAGCGATGGACGCCCGGGCATGATTCTGAATCATGAAACGGTGTTCCTCGTGACCGGGGCCGCGGGAAGCATCGTTTCCGCAATCACAGCCGATTTGGCAGCGGCATCCGGCGGAACCTTCTACTTGCTGGATCTAGTGCCCCAGCCCGATCCGACGAACGACGACATCCGCCGATTCGCGACCGACAAGGAGGGATTGAAGCGCGATCTCGCCACGCGCATCAAGGTCCAAGGCAAACGGCCAACCCCGGCGATGATCGAAAGGGAACTCGCCGCACTGGAACGCGCGCACGCAGCGCAAACCGCCATTGATGCCGTGAAAGCTGCAGGGGGCACGCCTCACTATTTCAGCGTGAACCTGACCGACGTTGAGGCAGTCGCCAAAATCGTCGAGCAGGTACGGCAGCGCAGCGGGCGCATCGACGTCCTGTTGCATGCTGCCGGTCTGGAACGCAGCCATTTCCTGCCAGATAAAGATGCGAAGGAGTTCGACCTTGTCTTCGACGTCAAGGCAGATGGCTGGTTCAACTTGCTCAAAGCCATCGGCGAGATGCCTCTCGGCGCGACCGTTGCATTCAGCTCGGTCGCAGGGCGTTTCGGCAACGCTGGTCAGACCGACTACAGCGCGGCGAACGACCTGCTTTGCAAGATCACCTCGAGCTTCCGTACGACGCGTCCTGAGACGCGCGGCATTGTCATCGACTGGACTGCATGGGGCGGCATCGGCATGGCAACTCGCGGCTCCATTCCGAAGATGATGGAAGTTGCCGGCATCGACATGCTTCCGCCCGAGGCTGGAATCCCATTCATCCGTCGGGAACTAACCAGCGGCGGCGTTTGCGGCGAAGTCGTGGTTGCGAACCGCCTGGGAATTCTGCTGCAGGAATTTGATCCGACTGGCGGCCTCGACATCGAAGTGCTGGAGCGCTCGCGTGACCAGCTTCCCACTCCTGGGCCTATGGTCGGCAAGATCACCGGCTTTGGAATTTACAGCGGGTTGCAAATGGAGACGACGCTTACGCCGTCCGCGCAACCGTTCCTCAACGATCATCGCATCGACGGCACGCCCGTGCTGCCCGGTGTCATGGGTATCGAGGCATTTGCTGAGGCAGCGCTGTGCGTGCATCCGGGCTGGTATATCGAGACTGTCGAAGAAGTGAACTTCCTCGCACCGTTCAAGTTCTACAAGGACGAGCCACGGACGGTGATCATCGAAGCAATTTATCGTAGCTTCGGCGACCGCTTGCTATGCGACTGCCGCCTGATTGGCAAACGGTTCTTGCCTAATCAGCCTGGGCCGCAGGTGACGGTTCACTTCACGGCGCGTGTGCGACTCAGCAGGCAAGCGCCGGAATCGGCCCCTGTCGGGCAGCCACAGCTCTCGGCAGAGACGATGGTCGAGGCGGCTCAGATCTATCGCATTTACTTCCATGGGCCGGCATACCGGGTGCTGGAACGCGCATGGTGGGACGGAGAGCACATCATCGGCGAGATGGCTGAGAAGCTGCCCGACAACCACCAACCACCTGAGCAACCGACGCTGATGTTGCCGCGGCTCATCGAGCTCTGCTTCCAGACTGCCGGTATCTGGGAGATGGGCACCACCAGCCGCATGGGGCTACCCAGCCACATTCAACACGTTTCCCCGTCCAACGGACACGCGAAGGGCGAAGGCCGCTTGTATGCCGTAGTAACGCCCCACCCGGAGAGGGGCAACTTCGATGCGGAAGTGGTTGACGCCAACGGAAGTGTGTATATCCAGCTGAACGGCTACAGCACTACTACGCTTCCTGCCGGCCTGGATGCTGAGTCGCTCAAGCCCTTGCAGGCGGTATTTACAGCCATTACACACGTCGCCAACGCCGATTAGCGGCATACCAGGGAAAGGCGGATGTATGTCGCGAAATTTCGAAAGAGTAGCGATTGTCAACCGCGGTGAAGCTGCTATGCGCTTCATCCATGCGGTACGCGAATTCAACCAGGAACGCGGCACCGCACTGCGCGCCATCGCGCTGTTTACGGATCCTGACCGCCGCGCGATGTTTGTGCGGGAAGCCGACGAAGCGATATCGCTCGGCCCGGCACAGGTCCCCGATCCCACGACTCGCGAATTAAAGAGCAGCTATGTCGATTACGGGGTGCTCGAGCGGGCGCTGGTGAAGGCTCGCGCGGAGGCCGTCTGGGTGGGCTGGGGATTCGTAGCTGAGCACGCCCAGTTTGCCGATCTCTGCCGCGATCTGGGCATCGTGTTTATTGGCCCGGAAGGCGACGTGATGCGCCGCCTGGGAGATAAAATCTCCGCCAAACATCTGGCCGAGCAAGCCCAGATTCCGGTCGCAGATTGGAGCCGGGGGCCAGTGGAAACTATTGCCGACGCCCAACGTTGTGGTGAACGGCTTGGCTATCCACTGTTGATCAAGGCAAGCGCTGGCGGCGACGGACATGGTATTCGCCGCGTCAATTCTGCTGCCGATCTCGAACGGGCTTTTGAAAGCGCTCGAGCCGACGCCTTCAAAGCGTTCGGCGACCCTACGGTTTTCATCGAGCAGTTTGTGCCGGCGGCCCGCCACGTTGAGGTGCAGGTAATAGCCGACTACTTCGGAACAACCTGGGCCGCGGGCGTGCGTGATTGCACCATCCAGCGCCGCCATCAAAAAGTGCTGGAAGAGGCACCCTCTCCCGCGCTCACAGCAGAGCAGGACGAGGAGCTTCGAGGTGCCGCGATCCGTCTGAGCAACGCCGCGGGATATCACAATGCCGGGACAGTCGAGTTCCTGTACGACCCTGCACGACAGCAGTTCCTATTCATGGAGATGAACACGCGTCTGCAGGTCGAGCATCCGGTAACCGAATGCACCACCGGCCTGGACTTGGTGAAGTTGCAGATTCAGGTTGCGATGCGCGAACCGTTGCAAGGCGAACCCCCCAAGGTTACAGGGCACGCTATCGAAGTCCGTCTCAACGCGGAGGATCCGGGCAATGGGTTCTTACCCGCACCCGGCGAAATCCAACGCTTCCGTATACCGGCCGGGCCTGGCGTGCGCATCGATACTGGGGTTGAAAGAGGGGACAGCGTGCCCTCCGAATTCGACCCGATGATTGCCAAAATCATCGGCTTCGGCCGCACTCGCGACGAAGCGCTGGCGCGCGTGCAGCGAGTGTTGCGTGAAAGCATTGTGGTGCTGAAAGGGGGCACCAGCAATCGCGCTTTCCTGTTGGAGCTGCTGTCCCGGCCGGAAGTCAGAAGCGGCGCTGTTGATATTGACTGGCTCGACCGGCTCACCTTGAAGAACGAGCATCTGTCGCACAAATTTGCAGAGGTCGCGATGATGCACGCGGCGATCGAAGCTTACGAATCCGAACTCAAAGTCGAGCAGGCACAGTTCTATGCTTCGGCATTACGGGGCAGGCCCGAGGTTCGCAGCGATGGTGGACATGGCGTAGAGCTGCGCTATCGCGATCATTCCTACTCCATTCAAGTCTTCCGCGTCGGGTTGCAGGAGTACCAGCTTGAGCTGGACGGCTCACGGGCGGACGCCCAAGTCGATCGGATAGCCGAATGCGAATATGCCCTCTCCGTTCTTGGCCACCGCCACCAAGTCTTCTCGGTCGAGCAGGGATCGCGCTATCGCATTGAAGTCGACGGCGTCGCGCATTGCATTGAGCGCGATGCTGGTGGAGTTGTACGCGCTCCCTCGCCCGCAGTGGTGGTGTCCATCGCCGTGAAGCCGGGCGATACCGTCGAGGCCGGAGACCGGTTGGCCGTACTCGAAGCCATGAAGATGGAAATGCAGGTGGTCGCGCCGTTTTCGGGCAAAGTGCGACAAGTGATGGCAATTGCCAACGTGCAGGTTTCTCCCGGCACGCCGCTGATGCAGATCGATGCCATCGGCCGGGCGCGCTCCGAGGACAAAAGCGAACGCCTGGCGTTCGAAGCTCCGGTCTCAGAGGAGACGTCACAGGATTCGCGCTCCGAGGATAAATTCGAGGAGCTGCGACAGTTCATGCTGGGCTTCGACATAAGCGCTGATCGCGCCGCACGACTGCTGAAAAAGTTAAGAGAGCAGGCAGATAAATCGACGCCTGAGCGAGAGCGTGAGTGGAGGAGACAGGAAGATGAAATCCTGAGCATCTTCGTCGACATCTGCTCGTTGTTCCGCAAGAACCCCAAGCTGACCATTCAGGCCGAAGCAGAAGCTCCGAGCACGGAGGCCTATCTGTTTTCGTATCTGCGAATGCTGGACACTCAGGGCGGGAACTTGCCACCTGATTTCCTTACCGCCCTATCCAGTGCCGTCGCTCACTATGGGATTACGTCGCTCAAGCGCTCCCTGGAGCTGGACGAGTGCCTGCTTTGGATTTACAAGTCACATCTCCGGGTGGAAGAACAATTGCCGGTCGTGCTGGGAGTGTTACAGCATCGGCTACAGCAGGGCGGCGGAGGAGGTGAGGGATCGGATGACTCCTTCCGAGCCGTGCTCGATCACATGATCTCCATCACGCGAACGCTGTTTCCTGCGGTGAGCGACCTTGCGCGTGAGCTGCGCTACCGCTGCTACGACCAGCCAATGTTCGCAGCGGCGCGGCAGAAGATTTATGCGGCCGCTGAGGCGCAGCTTAACTATGTTGCAGCCAATCCCGATGCGGCGGACCTGCACGAAAAGACGCAAGCGTTGATCGAATGCCCGCAGCCGCTTGCCGGTTTGTTTTCGCGGCGTTTCGCATCTGCCTCACCGTTCCTGCAGCAATTCATGCTTGGGGTGATGACCTCGCGCTATTACGGTGTTCGCAATCTCAAGAATGTGCGAACTGTTTTCCCAAGTGAGCACGGGTGCATTGCGGCGGAGTACGAAGACCATGGAAAAGCGGCTCACGTCCTGGTCGCATATTCCGAGTATTCCGCGCTCTCCGCAACGATTCGTGCGATGCGACCTTTGGTTGAGGCTCCCCCTGCCAGCGTCGTTATGGATTTGATCGTGTCGTTCAATGGAGCTCTTGGAGGGGTTCAGCAAACCATTGAGGAGCTTCGCCGGGTGATCAATCAGGCTGAAGTGGATTCGAGCGTCGAGCGGGTCGTGGTCAGGCTTGCCGGAGCGCCCGAGCCAGGCTCCACAGGACTGCAACATTTCACCTTTGAGAAGGCAGAGGACGGGTTCCAGGAAGTTCCGCTTTACCGTGGCGTCCATCCCATGATGGGCGAGCGCCTGCATCTCTGGAGACTGCAGAACTTCGATGTGACGAGATTGCCGTCGGTCGAGGAGATTTACCTGCTTCATGCTATAGCGAAGGAAAACTCCAAGGATGAGCGCCTCTTCGCGGTTGCCGAGATACGCGACCTCACACCCGTGCGCGACAGGTCAGGGCAAATCGTCCAATTGCCTCACTTGGAGCGGATGTTCGCCGAAGCCGTTGCGGCAATCCGCATGTTCCAGTCGAAGCGCTCTCTCAAACAGCGGCTGTATTGGAACCGCATCTTCCTCTTCGTCTGGCCTACTCTCAGCTTAACGCCCGAGGAAATGAACGACATCGTGCATCGGCTTGCATCACAGACCGACGGGTTGGGTCTGGAGCAGGTCGTGGTCCGCGTCCGGATACCCAGTCCGCGCACGGGAGAGTTGCGCGATACCGTCATGCGCATCTCAGCCCCGGGCGATGCCGGGCTGCTGGTGACCTTCCGGCCGGCTGCCAAGCTTCAGCCGCTGAGGGCCCTGAGTTCTTATGAGCAGAAGGTTGTGAAGATGCGCCAGCGCGGATTGCTCTACCCCTACGAAATCATCAAGCTGCTGACGCCATCGAGCGACGACAGCCGCGGAGAGTTTCCCGCGGGTGACTTCGTGGAGATGGACCTCGATGCCGACAACCACCTGGTTCCAGTGGACCGTCCGTATGGACAGAACAAGTCCAACATCATCGTTGGCGTGATTCGCAACTTTACCGAAAAATATCCCGAAGGCATGCGCCGTGTAATGCTCCTGGGCGATCCCAGCAGGGACCTGGGAGCCATCGCCGAGCCTGAATGCCGGCGCATCGTCGCAGCTCTGGAACTGGCGCAGGAGAACCGCATTCCCGCGGAGTGGTTCACGCTCTCAGCGGGCGCGAAGATCTCGATGGACAGCGGCGTCGAGAACATGGACTGGATTGCCCTGGTGCTGCGCCGACTGATCGAGTTCACCCAGGCCGGCGGCGAGATTAACCTCATCGTCAACGGTATCAATGTAGGCGCGCAGCCCTATTGGAATGCGGAAGCCACGATGCTGATGCACACCAAGGGAATCCTCATCATGACGCCGAAGGCCGCCATGGTGCTCACCGGAAAGCGCGCACTGGATTACTCTGGCAGCGTGTCCGCTGAGGACAATCAAGGAATCGGCGGCTATGACCGCGTCATGGGCTTCAACGGGCAGGCACAATACTTCGCCCGCGACATCGACGAAGCCTGCAAAATCCTGATGCGTCATTACGAGCACGCCTACGCGGCGCCAGGCGAACGATTCCCGCGTCGCGCTGTTACCTCGGATCCCTTCGATCGCGATATCCGCTTCTCCCCTCATGCGGACAGCAGCAGCAACAGCTTCACGCACATTGGAGAAATCTTCTCCAATGAAACGAACCCCGGCCGCAAGAAGCCATTCGATATTCGCAAGGTAATGCTGGCGGTTTCGGATCAGGACCATCAATACCTGGAGCGTTGGTCAGGAATGCGGTCGGCGGAAACGACCGTGGTCTGGGACGCTCATCTCGGCGGTTTTCCCGTGTGTCTGATCGGTATTGAATCGAAGCCGGTGCCAAGGTTCGGCTTCGTGCCGGCCGATGGGCCAGAGCAGTGGACCTCCGGCACGCTGTTCCCCCTGTCCTCCAAGAAAGTTGCAAGGGCAATCAACTCGGCAAGCAACAATCGCCCCGTCGTGATTCTGGCGAATCTCTCCGGATTCGACGGATCTCCTGAATCGATGCGCCGCTTGCAACTGGAATACGGCGCCGAAATCGGCAGGTCCGTGGTGAACTTCAAAGGCCCGATCGTGTTCTGTGTCATCTCGCGGTACCACGGCGGGGCTTACGTTGTGTTTTCGAGCAAGCTGAATGAGAATCTCGAGGTCGTCGCCTTGGAGGGTACGTATGCTTCTGTGATCGGAGGCGCTCCGGCAGCTGCTGTCGTTTTTGCCGGCGAAGTCGAGTCCCGCACCCGAAAAGACGAACGGCTCCTGGCGCTAGCTGGCGCGATAGAACATGCCGAAGGTGCTGACAAGAATCGCTTGCGGGCCGAATACAACGAGCTGTTCAAGGTCGTTCATTCGGAGAAACTCGGCGAGATGGCGGCCGAGTTCGACAAGGTCCATTGCGTGGAGCGTGCATTGCAGGTCGGTGCTCTGAGCCAAATCCTTCCGCCCGAAAATTTAAGGCCATTCCTGATTGAAGCTGTCGAGCGCGGTATCGAACGGTGTGTTGCAGTTGCCCACGCCTCGAAACCAAAGGCGCCGGAGGACGTAAGTGTCACTTACCGAAGTGTGGTGGCTGCAGCAGACTGAGGCCGATGTTCCTCCCGGCGACCAATGGCTGAGCCTCTGGGAGGCAGATCGAGCGGCAAGTTTCCGCATACCGAAACGCCGCAATGACTGGCGTCTGGGACGTTGGACGGCGAAGTGCGCGGTGGCAATGCATCTGGCCATGTCACAGGATGCTGGTTCGCTATCCCAGATCGAGGTAAGGCCTGCCGTCTCGGGAGCGCCCGAAGTCTTCATCTCCAACGTCGCAGCGGACATGACTATTTCGCTGAGTCATCGGGCCGGTGCTGCGATTTGCGCCGTGGCAGCAGCAGGCGTACAGCTCGGTTGTGATCTTGAATTGATTGAACCGCATACTCAGGGGTTTGTGCGCGACTATTTCACGGCGGAGGAACAGGCGATTGTTGATAACTGTGATGATGGGAGAACGAGAAACTCTGGTGGCTCTAGTCTGGAGCGCGAAGGAATCTGTTCTGAAGGCGCTGCAAACCGGACTTCGGGAAGATACCCGAAGCGTGTCCGTGGGCGTGACAGACCATCTGCCCGGGATTGGCTGCTGGACTGAACTTAGCATTCGCACTCCGGGTACTCTTGCGATAAGTGGCTGGTGGCAACGGTCAGAGAAGTTTGTGCGAACCATCGCTGTTTTGCCCAGGGCGCGCTTGCCGATCGCGCTGGCCTGGTTTCGCACCGCGAGTCCATCTATGAAACAAGACGCCAGTTAGAAAAACCAGAACATAGCTCGGAGTAATTTAACGACTTCAGTTCGGCGACCTCAGCCCAGCCGGGAGCGATCCGTTGATAGTTGATCGTTATAACCCATCTGTCTCACAGCAGAGAAGATGGGCGAACATGCCCTCATTCCACCTGATAGACAGCGACGGTCATGGGCGACAGTTGCAGGGTGAGCTGTGTACCGTCGAGGTTTGCTGCTGATCCTCCGAACAAGGGCGTAATGCTTTTGATATCGACGAGCGAGCTATCCGTCAGGTCCACCGAAAGGCTCTTCGGCACCGAGCCGTTGTAGAGCGCGACTAGCAGCCGTTCGCCGGGCGTCTCGCGCGTGAAAAGGTAATAGTTGTCGTCAACTACCAGGTGCTTCTGCACCCCCAGGCGCAACGCCGGATGATCGTGCCGCAGTTTCAGCAGCGACTGCACATACGCATAGATGCCCTGCTGCTGGGCGGTGCGGCCTGCCTGGGTGAAGGCGTTCTGCGAGTCACCGGGGAAGCCGCCGGGAAAATCATGGCGATCGTCAGGATCATTGCCTCCGGGCATTCCGATCTCATCGCCGTAGTAGATCTGCGGAATGCCCCGCAGTGTGGCCAGCAGCGCGAATGCCGCCTTCAGCTTCTCCGGAGAACCGTTCGCCTGGGTGATGAAGCGCGGCATGTCGTGATTGCCGATGAACGTCACCAGAAGTTCGGGATGGAGAAAGAACCTGTCCTGCCGTAATACGTTCACCATGGTTTTTGCAGATTGTCCTTCATTCACGACTCTGTTGATGGCATCTTGCATCGGGAAATCGAACGGCGTGGTGAGCAACGTGTCAATGCCGTCGAAGCCTTTATGTCCACCTGCCCAGTAGGAGGTAACAGTGGGATCGACATTGAAAATTTCGCCCACTGCGAAGAAATTGGGATAGACGTCGAGTAGTCCTTTCAGATAGTAAGCCCAGAATGCACGCGGAACATACGGAAAGGTGTCAATGCGGAAGCCGTCAACCCCACTGCTTTCGGTCCACCATAAGGCGTTTTGCAGCAGATATTGCGCAACCAGGGGATTCTCCTGCGCCAGGTCGGGAAGCACATTCGCGAACCATCCATCCAATGCGCTGATGTAGTTCTTTTCGACAGCATGTGGGATCGGTGATTGGCGGGTAGTCGTAATCAGTGTTGATGTGATCCTGGGGAGTTCCATGCAGCCATCCCGGAGCCGGCTGTGAATTAGCCCACGGATGATTTGGGCCAACATGGTTGGGTACTGTGTCAAACAGTACCTTTAGGCCTTGACGATGGGCCTCTGCAACCAACGCCTGATAGTCCGCCATGGTGCCGAAGTGATCTTCGACCTGGTAGAGGTTGACAGCGCCGTAGCCGTGGTAGTCGGAAGTGACGTCGGACTGGTCGTAGACCGGAGTGAGCCAGAGCGTGGTTACACCAAGATCTTTCAAGTAGCCAAGATGATCGGTAATGCCCTTGAGGTCGCCACCGTGGTAGGCCTTTGGCGCGTTGCGATCATAGGTTCCCGGTGCTGCGCCAGGCGGCATGTCGTTGGACGGATCGCCATCGGCGAAGCGGTCGGGCATGATGAGGTAAATGACGTCATTTCGCGTGATGCCCTGAAATCGGCCCTGTTGTGGTTTACGCGCCTCCAGGATCAAGTCTGCTTTGGCATTACCAGACGGTGCGTGGACCGACAACTCCGCGATCCCGGGCTTTGCAGTCTTCGCAACCTCCAGCCAGACGAAGACGTGCTTCCCATTCGGCTGAGATTGGACCTTCTGCACAGTAACGCCGGGATAGTCGATGGTGATCTTCGCATCCGCGAGCCCCTCGCCGTAGAGCAACACCATTACCGGGGAGACGTAATCTGTCCACCAATTGGGCGGCTCGACCTTGGTTACTTGTGGCTGGGCGACGCAGAAACTACTAACAAGTGCAAGAGCGGAGAGAGCTGCGAAGAGCCGAAGCTTGAGAGAGTTTCCGATAGTTACCATGAGAGAAACCTGCAAAAAGGGGTGGGAACTGATCCCACCCCCCATTTGGTCAAACTGCCAGGGGCTAGAAGAAGAACTTCGCCGCGAACTGGATCTGGCGTTCGTTGCCCAGACGAGTGCTCTGCAACTTGCCGAAGTTGGGATCGGTGAAGTTGTAGTTCGGGTTGATGAAGTTCGGATGGTTCAACAGGTTGAAAAACTCCGCACGGAATTGCAGCGTGTAGCGCTCTGTGAACTTAAAGTCCTTGAAGGTCGACAGGTCCACGTCGTTGTAACCCGGACCGGTCAGATAGTTACGAGCCAGTGTGCCGGCGCGTGTGGTTACGCCGTTAACCACCGGAACGGCCGCAAACGCAGCGGGGTTGAGGTAGTAGTTCCCACCGGTCGGTACGTTGGCGTAGGGATTACCCACGAGATCCGGACGCACGGTTGGGTTGCCACCGTTGTAGAGAATGTCAAACGGAGTTCCCGTCTCCGCGGTGAAGATCAGATTGAGCTGCCAGTTGCCGGCAACTGTGTTGGTGACGCCGTTCCAATTGGACCCATACTTCTGTCCATGGCCCCAAGGCAGCGCGTACAGGCCTGTCATCACCAAACGCTGGCCGACGTTGAGATTTGAGGTCGCCCGCTCAGCCGCCAAGTCGCGGTAATTGACCGCAGACGTACCGTTGATATTGTAGGTGTCGAAAGCACCCGGCGAGTCATCGATGGTGTGCGACCAGACATAGTTCACCAGGAACTGCAGGTTGTTGGTGAAGCGGCGGCTCAGGCTGGCCTGCAGGGCGTTGTAGGTGGAGTTGCCAATCGTCGCCTGAGTATTAATTGCGCCCAGGGCGGGGAAGTTGCAACCCGTCGGCGAGGTCACGCTGCATAACGGAGTGCCGTACTGCTGCCGGTTGTAGTCATAGTACGTAACCAGGTGCGTACCCTTGTTGCCGACATAGGCCACGTCGAGCGTCATGGCGTTGCCAATCTGACGCTCGAAATCAAGGTTCCACTCCTGCACGTCCGGAATGACGTTGGAGGGCAGAGTCGCTACCGAGATGGCCACGTTCGTAGGATCATTCAGGTTGACCTGGATCGGGCCCTTGGAGGGCAACGGGATCGTCGCATTCACCGGATCGCAACTGGTTAAGCAGGTGCCGTCGGGATTGTTCGTTCCCTGCGCGGCTTGACCGGTAAAGGTGACGCGATAACCGTTGGCAAAACTGTAGTTGACCTGTCCACTGAAGGGCGGGTTCTGGGCCAATTGGTTACTGATACCGCCGCGATCGAGGAAGTAGAAGATTCCGTAACCTCCGCTGATTTTGCTCTTGCCGTCACCAAACAGGTCATAAGCAAAACCGATGCGCGGAGCCCAGTTCTTGTACGAGGTGGGAACGAAGCTGCGGGAGTTGCCGTCTTGACCGGCGACCTGGAGCTGGCCGGTGAAGATATCAAAGTTCGCCTGCTGGTTATTCTTCTCCACCGGCCAGGTGATCACATCCCAACGCAGCCCGAGATTCAGAGTGAGACGCTGCGTGATGCGCCAGTCGTCCTGGCCGTAGAAGCCGTTCTCCCAGTTGCGAGTTTGAGAATTACCCAACGCCGGTCCGACCTGGTAGTTGCAGGTGAAGCCGATCAGAAGATCGGTGACCTCGTAACCGGTGACGCTGGGAGATTGCCCGTTGCCGCACAAGTTGAAGAAGCCTTTGCCGGTCAGCGGACGGAAGAAGTCCACCTGGCGTCGCAGGATGTTGAAGCCGAACTTGAAGTTGTTCTTGCCTTTGACCCAGGAGATGTTGTCGGCCGTCTGCCAGGTACTCTGGGGCACGGTGTATAGGCCGTAGTCACCGGTGTACTCGAGTTGGCTCGCGAAACCTCCGATGAGTGCTCCACCGAAGAGTTGCGGATCAAGCGCTCCGTTGGCGTTTACGTTGGCATTGACGATCCCGAGGTTGGCAGAGACTGGTTGGTTGATTAACGGCGGTGTGTAGCCGAAATCCGTATGGATGAACCCGAAGCGGAAGTCGTTGAGCAGGTTGGTATTGAAGGTATGGGTCTCCGACATAACCGCGCTCCACGGCTTGGTGGGATTCGATCCTGATCCGAAACCGGCAGGCAGGTTCTGAAATTCGGAAGTGGTGGTCAGGTTGTCGTCGCCGTAGCTGTAGCGGACGAACGCGGAATCTTTCTTACCGATGATCCAGTCGCCGCGGACGTCAAAGTCGTTGATCGTCTGTATTTGCTGACGGGTTACCGTGTAGTTCTTCTCAATGGGGCCGCAGTTGGGATTCACACTCGCGGAGCAGTTGGGAGACGGATAGGCATTCAGGTACTTAACTGCGGCAGGATTGAGCGGGATGGTGATGATGTTGCCTGGAAATGGCTGTCCGGTCAGAGGGTCCTTGATCTGGATACCCTCACCCAGCAATTCCGAGAAGTCAGTGAATCCGCTGCTGCGCATCAGGTTTGTTGGCACGGTCACATAGCTTGTGGGGGCTGGCGCCGACGAGCGGAAGCCCTGATAGTCGCCGAAAATAAACAGCTTGTCCTTGATGATCGGCCCACCTGCGGCAGCACCGAACTGGTTCTGATGGAAGGGGAACTTCATCGCATTTTGCTCCGGCTGCCACTGTGTGGCGTCGAGCGCGCTGTTGCGGAAAAACTCCCATAACGTGCCATGGATCTGGTTAGTACCGGATTTGATCCCGGTGTTGATGATGCCGCCGCCGGCGCGTCCGAACTCGGCGGGCGCGACGTTGGTTTCAACCCGGAACTCCTGAATTGCATCGGGCGCGCTGAAGAAGATGATGGTGTTGACCAGCGACTCGTTGTTATCAAAACCGTCAAGCAGGAAGTTATTGGCCTGTGGGCGAAGCCCATTCACCACCAGAGCCGCGCCGCCGCTGCTGCTGTAGCGATAGGTTTCGGCGTTACCGCTGGCACCGGTTGCGTCGCCGTTGGTATCCGACCCGCGGGTTACGCCGGGAACCAGTGTGGCCAGCTGAGTGAAGTTGCGGGCATTCAGGGGAAGGTCGACGACCTGCTTTCCGGTAATTACGTTGCCTAGGTCCGAAGTCTGCGACGACACCAGAGGAGCCTCGGTTGTAACCACCACGTTCTCGGTGACTGCACCCGCTTTCAACGAGAAGTTCAGTGGCAGCACCTGGCCGATTTGGAGGGTCACATCCTGCGTGACTGAAGCGAAATTGGCAGCCTTCACCTGTACCGAATAAGTCCCGGGCTTCAGTGCGTTGACGGCATATTCGCCCGCGCCTCCGCTGGTTGCGGTTACGGTCTGGCCCGTGGCCTTACTGGTCACGTCGATCGTAGCTCCGGAGACGACAGCCCCCGTGCTGTCAGTGACAGTTCCCTGAATGTTGGCGTTGCTCGATTGAGCAACCATCATCGGCGGTACGCACAATATGAGCGTCAGCGCCAACAGGCGAGACAGTTTCAACCCCTTCATTGAAATACCCACCTTTCGATTTCTGATGAGTGGAACGATAGAAGCCTCGAGATGGCAAAACCGGATCGTAGGCATGGACCGAAAATCGCGAACGTCCGGACCTCCTGCACCCCACATAGTCGATCTCGCTCAGATGCCTCGTCGTACGCGGCTGGCGCCGGTACGCACTCTATTGATTTTGGAAGCGTGTTCAGCAACGCGGTCTCTCCCGTGGAATCGCCACCTGGAAAGGCAGTCTGCCGTAACGCTCGGACTCCGAACCTAAAATCAAGATCTGCAAGTTTTAGTACAAAAAGAGGGATGCTTTGTGTTTCACTACGTTTTATACGGTTACCGGGGTAAAATACTTTGTTTGCAACCAAATCCATCGCCTGTTACATCGCTGTTAAATGGCTGTTTCCCGCACGCCCGCCGCAGACTCCGCGCAGCTCTTCCAAGAAATAGAGCGCCTTACAAAAAGTCATAGCCTGCGGGGCTCCGAATCCCTCCGCAAACTGCTGGAATACCTTGCCAGGCAAGCGGTGGAGCACCCCGACGCACCCCTGAAGGAGTATCAGATCGCAACTGAGGTGTACGGGCGGCAGGCGAACTTCGACCCTCAGTCCGATTCGACAATTCGGGTACAGGTGGGACGGCTGCGCATGAAACTGGCTGAGCATTACGCCACCGAGGGTGCGAACGATCCTGTTGTCGTAACCATCCCGAAGGGCAGCTATCATCTCGTCTTTGCGACCAACCCGGCACCGCTTGCGCCCGAGAGGGCGTCATCGCCGGGCGAGACTGCTGCTCCGGTGGATGCGATTGAGGCATTTTCGTCGCGGCGGCTGGCGGCACGCATTCTTGTGGCGGGCTTGATCGTCGCCGTTATCGTGCTTGCGAGCATACTGTGGGCCCACAAGCGGGTGCCTGTGGCTGGCACGAGCAGCATTGCCGCGCCGGTCATGCAAGGCCCCTTGGCCGAGTTTTGGAGGCCGTTCACCTCAGTGCAGGAGGAGCCTTGGGTCATCTTCAGCAACGCGGCATTCGTTGGAAGGCCCGAGACAGGGATGCGGTACTTCAACTCGCACGAGGATGGCAAGACCCCCGTCTATGACCATTACACCGGTGTTGGTGAAGTGCTGGCGGTTCACGCCTTGGATGAAGCATTCAACTCACTCGGCCGCAAGCTGCGAGTGAAGCGCGGCAGCCTTTTCTCTTTGGACGACGCGAACAACACGAATCTGATCTTTGTCGGTTCCCCGTCAGAAAATCTGTCCTTGCACGACATACCGGGAACGCAAGAATTTGTCTTTGAGCGGGTCGCTTCGGGAGCACGCAAGGGCGACTTGGCCGTGGTCAATCGGCATCCGAAACCGGGGGAGTCGGCCAGTTATTTGGCAAGCCCATCGAGCACGGCATTGACCGAAGACTACGCGGTCATTGCTCTGCTTCCGGGGGTGAGTCCGGAGCGATTCATGATGATTCTGGCAGGCACGACGACATTCGGAACGCAAGGAGCCGTCGAATTTGTTTGTCGTCCTGACTCGGTACAAAAGCTCATGCACGAAATGCCGGGATCGAGCTCCGCAAGGAAGCCGTTCGAAGCGCTGGTGCGGGTAAAGATCGCACGCGGCGTGCCGCTCGATACAGAGCTAGTCGCTGTGCGTCCACGATGAAGGGTTGATTGCCGGGGCCCGGCACAATTAACTTTTCGCTGCCATGACAACCGCCGGCGGTGAATCGCTTCTCTGCTGGGTGTCATACGGATCTTCGACGCGCAGCGTCAGCCCCGCCGCCAGCAGAAAGAAAACTCCTCCCGCCACCACTGCTGACAGCCGGTTATTGTTGAGCAGGTGGCTCATCACCCAGCCGAAGGCGAGCGAAGCAGTGATCTCCGGAATTACGATGAAGAAATTGAAGATGCCCATGTAGACACCGGTCTTCCCGGAGGGAAGCGAACCGGCGAGAATCGAGTAGGGCATCGAGAGCGTACTCGCCCAGGCGATTCCAACCCCTACCATCGATAGCAATAACAAGTAGCGGTTGTGAATGGCGGCGACCGAGAGTAGCCCTAAACCGCCGCAGATCAGACAGACACTGTGCGCGACCTTGCGTCCGAACCGGCGCGCTTGCCAAGGCAGCACGAACGAGAAGCCGAAGCACACCAGAGAGTACATGCCGAAGCAGACGCCAGCCCATTCGACGCCGGAGGAATAGAGCGGACTTGTGGTATCCGAAGCGCCGAAAACATTACGCGCGACCGCCACGGGAAAGTACAGCCACATACAGAACAGTGCCAACCACGTGCAGATCTGCACCCAAGCCAGTTGGCGCATGGTGCGCGGCATTTCGCGAATTGAGACCAATATTTCGCGAGCGTTGGCCAGCGGGCCGGTGTGCTGAGTCTTCTGCGTTCTAAATGCCTCCATGTTTTCCGGCGGATACTCTTTGGTCGTCAAAATCGTCCAAAGTACGGCGCCGAGAAAAGCCACCGCTCCGATGTAGAAAGAAAGACGTACCGTAAGTGGAATCCTGCTCCCGCTGCCCGGACCAACGTGAAATACGTTTGTCATCAGGTAGGGCAAAGCGGATGCAATCACCGCTCCCAGTCCGATAAACAGGCTCTGCATGGCAAAACCACGCGTGCGTTGAAATTCGGGCAACAGATCGGCCACGAACGCGCGAAAAGGCTCCATGCTGATGTTGATCGAGGCATCGAGCACCCACAACAGGCCTGCGGCCATCCACAATGCCGAGCAGCGCGGCATCAGAAGCAGGGCCGAAGAACTCAGGATCGCGCCCGCCAAAAAGTAAGGGCGCCGCCGTCCCAAGGATCCCCAGGTACGATCGCTGGCGTGGCCGATGATTGGCTGCACAATCAACCCGGTAAGCGGCGCGGCCAGCCAGAGGATCGGGATTTGATCTGCCCGCGCTCCCAGGTACTCGTAGATGGCGCTCATGTTCGCCATCTGCAGACCCCAGCCAAACTGGATACCGAGAAATCCAAAGCTCATGTTCCAGATTTGCCAGAACGAGCGTGCTGGTTTATCCATGGTCTTTTTACTTTACTCTCAACCGATTTTCCTACGCTTGAGCTATGCACAAGAACATTTTCGAGAGTGACAATAGACGGATTTCTTCGGAGATCTTGCGCGCCACAGCCGGTCTGATGCTCGTCTGGTTGCGACCGGCGGACGGCTGCAGAGCTTCGTTGTCGCGTGGGATTCGCGCGACAAGCAAGAGAATGGTCAGCGCTGGTTTGATCTTTATCCCGACCAGAACATCAAGCCTTCCGACCCGCTGCACTGGACGATACGAATGATCCGGTGTTCGACGGAGCGCTCCGACAGGGACTCGAAGCTCAGTTAGCGCAGTCTCCATTTCTGGCCATCGTCTCAGAGCAGCGCGTTCAGCAGACGTTGCGACAAATGGACGAACCTTCCGATACCCCTTCAGGACTGCCCGCTTGACTTCTCCTTGGTCGTGGTCTATCAAAGAGGTGTACAGCTTGCATAAAGGGTGAAGGAGTTCACCCAGAACCGCTGTCCCGTCTCATGGGACAGATGATGACTCCTGACAGGGAAACTTGTCTCGGAGTCGCGCCTCCCAGCAAGTCTTCCCAACAAATTGATTGCAACAAGGGCGAGGGCGAAGGTCCGTCTCCACCTCGCGGCTAAGGTGGCGTGCTCGTACTGTGACTCGATGGGGACTGCAGATGGTCGCCGTCAAGTTGGGCTACACGCGAGAGGGCCGGGTCCCGCGACCAGGAGTTGAGCTTTCGTTCGAGCGGATCGAATGCTGTCCTACACCGGAGGAGCGCCGTGAAGATTGTTGTAATCTCGGATGTCCATGCGAACCTTGAAGCATTGTCAGCCCTTCCGGAAAGTGGAGACGAGCTATGGGTGCTAGGGGATCTCGTGGACTACGGCCCCAATCCACATGAAGTAGTGACGCTGCTTCGATCTCTCGCTGATATCGTAGTCCGCGGCAACCATGACCAGGCAGTTGGATTTGAGGATGATCCGCGATGCACCCCACGGTATCGAAAGATGGCGATGGAAACGCGGGATATGAGCAGCCGCGCGTTACACGGTGATCTGGCGCATTTCCTGCGGCAGCTTCCGTTGCACAGAACGGTCGAGAAGGATGGAAAGAAGTTTTACCTTTGCCACGCCGTCCCGTCCGAGCCGCTCTACGGCTATTGTCCGGAGAATTCAGATCGCTGGGCAAGTGAGGTTGAGACGCTCGGAGTTGATTACCTGCTCGTCGGCCACACTCATACGCCGTTCATTCGTCAGGTAGGCGGCACGACTGTAGTGAATCCGGGGAGCCTTGGCCAGCCGAAAACCGGCAAACCCAAGGCGTGTTACGGCGTCTGGCAAGACGACCATTTCGAGTTGAAGCAGTTTCCTTATCCATATACCGAGACCATACAAAAGCTACAGCAGTTGCCGGTCTCACCAGATGTCAAACGCGATCTTGAGACGGTTCTGGTTTCGGGAACCCTGCCTTAAGTCGATGAAAGAGAGCTCTTATGCGCTGAGGACTACACGCGATGTCCCTTACTGCGCTGGATACTCGCGCGTGAAAGCAGCGCTAAAAACGGGAGGAACCGAGTTGCGTGACGGCCACATCACGTTAAATGGTGCTCAGCGGCAGCGTTTGCTGATTACCTGCAAGCACATCGACAGGCTGCTGGGCGACATTGAAGCAACATTGAACGCCGCGTCGTCGATGACTGTTTTCCCGAGCTACGTCAATGATCTGACACCGGCGCAGAAGAAAACGATTGCGGATTACATCGCACGGGTGCGTGGCCAACTCCTGCAAGTGCTCGCCGGAGAGTCGCTAACTCCGGAACCACCCCGGATCTCTGCTGCCCATTCCATCCATGTCAATCTCACCTTCGTGGACATTGCCATTGCTGAGCTCGCACCGCATTACATGCGGGGATACGGCCCCGTTTCGGAGGAGGGCGCGGCCGATCTCAAGGGCATCGTAGCGGAGCTGCAGTCGGCGATCAAAGAGCTGACCCGTTATGTCCTGCAACCCAAAGCAGGCGATCTGCGAGAGCGAGTTGAAAAGCTTGCCAACCAGGGCTGGGATGTTCAAGGCCTGCAGAAATTGGCCAATATCATCGAGCGAAATGGGCTGACCGAATTTCGTTCCACCATCACCATGCTTCTCGATCGTGCGGAGGAAACGGCGCTCGAAATTGCGGTCTTCGGACGAGTGAGTACAGGTAAATCTTCCTTGTTGAATCGCGTGATCGGCGCCGAACTACTCCCAGTAGGCGTCACACCGATCACCGCCGTACCGACCAGGATTGGGTACGGGCAAAAGCCGCTGGTAATGGTGTGGCAGGAAGGGGTCGGTACCTCCACGCACGCGGTGGAAGAGCTGCCATCATTTGTGGATGAACGCCTCAACCCGGAGAACCGGAAGCGGGTGGGCCGGATCCTGGTGTTATATCCCTCCGAGCGGCTGCGCGAGGGAATCATCTTTGTGGATACTCCCGGCCTGGGATCACTGGCCACGCGAGGTGCAAACGAGACACTGGCTTATTTGCCCCGCTGCGATGCCGGCATTGTGCTGGTGGACGCTGGTTCGACCCTTACGCCTGACGATCTCAACATCCTGCGCGCCTTGACGCAGGTTGGCACTCTGACGACAGTGCTGGTCAGTAAAGCCGACCTTCTTTCCGAGAGGGACCTTGAGCAGCAGATTGCCTATATCAGAGCGCAACTACGCAGCGAGTTCGAGACTGAGTTGCCGGTTCGTCCTGTCAGTGTCGTGCCCACCCACGCGGAACTGCTGGAGCGATGGTTTGCCGAAGAACTCTCCCCGCTATACGAGCGCAAACAACGCCTATTGCAGGAGTCGCTGGCAAGGAAGACGCTGATGCTGGCCGGAGCGGTGCGGTCCACTCTTGAAGCGCTTGTGCGTTATCCGGAGGTGGAAGGCGAGGACCGCTCTCGATTGCAGGAGATCGATCTGGAATTGCGGCGCAGCGCCGGCCATATGCAGACGTTTCAAGCGGAGCTGCGGCGCAGGACGGATGAAATTCCCAGACTCAGTTCCTTCATTTTGGAGAAGTCGGCGGAAAGCATTGCAGATCGCTGGAACAGCGAACGCGAGGTGGACGCCGCTGAAGTATTGCGCAGCACAGCAGCCGAGGTGGCCCTGGCAGTGGCGGACGAGGTTCGCGGCAAGCTGTCGCGGGCCCAGGAACTGTTGCAACACGAACTCTCGAAGACAGCGACCTTGCTTAGGTCAGCGGACTTCCCCCGGGAGGAGGATTTCCAAGCGCTGGCGGAAATGCCGATCTTTCACATGAATCGGCAGAGTGAACATGTTCGCCGGCCGATCTCCGGGGGCGTGGGAAAGTGGTTTCGCGTGCAGGCGGCAGTTCGAATCTTAAGTCCCTACGAGCCAGTCCTGAAGCAAGCGCTGGAGAGCTTTTCTCGCCTGCTGTACTCATGGGGAGTTGATGCCAGCTCGGACTTGGAGCGGCGGTTTGACAGTTTTGCCAATCGCTATCGGGCCCAGTTGGAGCGCCTGTTACTCGACCGGAAGCGGCCCACCGTCGATTCCGATCGGGTCAGGTCGGACCTGGAAGACTTGTCCAAGATGTTCGTCGCAGCGATACCTGCGGCCGACAGTGAAGCGATGGCTTCCTGAACTTATGTATGCCTAAGTTAGTGAGGATCGTACATTTTGCTGAAATACGTCGTGGTTGGTGTGGGGGGCTTTCTCGGCGCAATTGCACGATATGCGCTGGGAACTTATATTGGCGGCCGTTATGGCGTACGGTTTCCTCTCGGCACGTTTGTCATCAACGTGAGCGGTTCATTTCTCATCGGACTGATCATGACACTGCTCGCCCGGACTACGGCGAGTGCGTATTGGCGTTACCTGATTCCAATTGGCTTTATCGGCGCGTACACAACCTTCTCGACATTCGAATACGAAACGCTGCGTGCCATACAGGATGGTCAACTCACGACCGGATTGCTCAACGTGACGCTTAGCCTGGTTGTTGGTTTTATTGCCGTATGGGGAGGCGTGGAACTCGGACGGGTATTGGCATGAAGGAACAGTTTATCCCGGTTGCCCCGGAGACTCCGATCATTCAGGCGTTAGCCCGTGGGGTGTGTCCAATTTGTACGCTGATGCGCAGTCTGCAGAACGCAATGGTTGAGAACGCGCATTTTTATCTGGCAACCAAGCTATGTAATTTTCATGCCTGGTCACTGGCTCATGCTTCGCCAGCGGTGGATGCGGTAGCGGTCTTACGTTCGATGTTGGCGGAAGCGCCGGTTAGACCGGTCTCCGGACCTGTAGAAATGCACCCTTGTGACTGGTGTCGAACCATACGCCATCACGAAGAGGAGAAATTGAGCGAGTATGTGCACGAACTGAAGCGCGAAAACTTCCGGAAATGGGTGACAGAATACGGAACGGTATGCCTGTTCCACGGTAGATGTTTGATCGACATGCTGCCTGCGACTGAAGCCGAGCTTGTGCGCCAGATGCTTGCCAGAAATCAGGACGAAATGGAAAAACAGCTACTCACTTTTCAGGCCCGCATAGAAAAGGGAGAAACCGGGGGCGGTGGCATACTTGGCCATGTAACCGAGTTTCTTGTTTCGCAGCGCGGCTTAACGCGATAGGAGGGGGAATGCTAAACACCGGCCCCGCTAAGAAGGTTACCGTTTACGTCATGGAAGGACATAGTTATCACGGCACGGCTTGCTATGCCGCAATCCTCGATTATCTGTTCTTTCGGGGTATTTCGGATGCGACCGTGGTGCGCGGGGTGGCCGGCTTCGGCACAGACCACAAGCTGCACACTAGCCGCCTGGTAGACCTTTCTGACCAGATGCCGATAAAAATCGAGTTCCTCGAAAGTCCCGACCGGGTACAGGAAGTGCTGCCCAAGTTAGCGGAGATGGCCTGTCACGGAATCATCGAGGTCCATGACACGACCGTCATACGACCCGCTCCTCCGGGCAAGAAATCGCAACCCGAAGTCCCTCCCGTCAAACTGCAGGCGCAAGCCAAGATGATGCGCATCCTGATCGGCGAGCACGACAAGTGGAACGGGAAACCTCTTCACCAAGCTCTGGTGCAGGCCTTCCGAGCAAACGACATCGCCGGTGTCACGGTTTATCGCGGAATTCTCGGCTATGGCGCCAATCGGCGGGTGCACAAGGAATCGACGTTGAATCTGTCGCACGATGCACCAATCTTGCTGACGGTGGTCGATACGGAAGAGAAGTTGCGGGCGATTGTCCCTGTCTTGGACCAAATGGTATTGCAAGGATTGGTCGTGCTTTCAGATGTAGACATTATCAAGTATTCACACGCCCAGCCATCGCCGGAAGTACAGGAGGCGGAGGGATGAAGCTCGAAGGCAAGGCAAAAATGTTGAGGATTCACTTTGGGGAAGATGATCAATGGCATGGGCGGCCACTCTATGAGGCTATTGTGGAGCGCTGCCGCAAATTGGACATCGCAGGAGCTACCGTGTATCGCGGAATTCAGGGCTATGGCGCCAGCACGATTATCCACCGTTCACACTTGCTGCACTTTTCCCCAGACGCTCCCATCCTGGTACAGGTCATCGACACTGCGGAGAACATTCAGCGCCTGCTTCCGGCGCTGGATGAGATGGTGCAAGGGGGATTAATCGCAATGTCTGATGTCGAGGTAATTAAATATGTGCATCAGGGAGGGCTGAGATCCCAGCCGTGAATGCGCATTCGCAGCCAGGGCGTGCCGCGGGAGACGACGACCGGTCCGATGGTTGCGCGAGCATCTTCGACCGTTTTGAGGAACTCAAGCTGATACGCGACCGTTTGGCGCAGAGAGATTCGTTCTTGCTTCACGGCCCGGCCGGAGTTGGCAAAACGCTGTTGCTAAGGGCTGGGCTGCCGGGATTCCCCGACATGCTCTATAGCGGCAGTAATGCAACTCCGCAAGCACTCTACCGCAACGTGGCCGAATTGCTTTTGAGCACACGTCATCCGGTGTTTACCAGCGCATGCCCGAACGGAGCCGCCTCGCTGCGAGCAAAAAGCGCGGTGTCTCTCAAGGGATTGCTACGCCAGGCACTGCTCAATTCTAAGTATCTGGTCATCCTGGATCATCTGACACGGCCCTCCCAGGCTTTGGCCGCTTCCATTCGTGAGCTGATGCTGAACTGGTCGGTTCCTGTCGTTGCCGTCGCGCGTTCGGCTCACATGGAGGACATTGGATTCGTATTGCCTTTGTACCCTGATCGACGCGACAAGCTGGCAATACGAAACTTCGATCCCGACGTAGCAACCGAATTTGCGGCGACATGCGCGCAACAGGAGAATTTGCATGCGCAGAATCTGGTGCGGTTTCTGGAGAGGGTGGTTGCATACAGTGCCGGGAATCCCGGAGCCATTCTTAAGATGATTCGTTTAGCTCGGCAGCCCCGGTATGTCCATGAAAACCAGATCAAGATTGCCCCGCTTTATATCGACTACAAGATTGCCATGGTCAACGAATGACGAAACCTGTAGACATCGACAGTGAGCTAGCAATGCCAAACGTCGAGCATATATCCGCGGCCCATTCAGCCCCGGCAATCGGGGATGCGCAGGAACTTTCCCGGCTGGCAGAGATTTCTGCCGGGCTGGGAGAGCACTCCACTACCGAGGACATCCGCCAGCTCGTTTCCAGAATCAACGAAGGGCGCTTTTTCGTCGCCTGCGTTGGACAGTTCAAGCGCGGTAAATCCACTTTGCTGGATGCGCTCGTGGGAGAAGAGATCCTGCCCACAGGTGTGGTGCCGATCACGACCGTGCCCACGGTGCTGCGATACGGCGCCCAGAGAACCGCGAGAGTCCTGATGGACGGCAAATGGAAAACCATCCGTCCCGAAGAACTCGCGCAGTATGTTTCCGAGGAATTGAACCCGGAGAATAAGAAATTGGTTGAGGGGGTGGAGGCATTTCTACCCTCGCCGTTGCTGGCTTCGGGGATGTGCCTGGTCGATACACCTGGTATCGGATCGGTTTTTTCCGCCAATACGGAAGCGACCAAAGACTTCATTCCGCAAATTGATGCTGCCATCCTTGTAGTCGGGGCCGACCCTCCCATTTCCGGTGAAGAGGCAGCGCTGGTTGAGGCGGTCTCCGTCAATGTCGACCGGATTCTGATCGTGCTCAACAAAATCGACCGAGTCTCACCGGCCGAGCGTCAACAGGCGGCTGCCTTTGCTTCCAAGGTGCTGGAAGCACGCCTGAAAAAACCCGTCGACCGGATCTACGAAGTCAGCGCGCTCAGTAATCTGCAGCAGGCATCGAACGGCGATGACTGGAGCGTGCTCATCCATGACTTGACCCAGATGGCGACCAGCTCGGGACATGAAATGACTCGGGCCGCCGCCGCACGCGGCATTCGACGATTCTCGGCGTCACTGCAGCGCGCGGTTGAGGAACGGATTCGGGCGTTGCAGGAACCCATAGAGAACTCGCAGCAACGTATTGCCAATCTTCGCCAAACCGTCGGCCAGGCGGAGCAATCCCTGCGCGATCTCGGAGCTTTGTTTTCCGCCGAGCAGATGCGACTTTCTAACACACTGCTGGCGCGGCGTAAGCAGTTTCTGAGAGAGACTTCCCCCCAAACTTTCGAGGAATTGCAGCACGAAGTAGCGGCAGTGAAAACCACATTCGGCCCGGTGCTCCGGCGCGAACTGATGCTACTTTCCCAAACCGTTGCGAGGCACCACGTGATGCCGTGGCTTGATAGCGAAGAGGCGCATGCCGAGGAGCTCTACACTTCGGTAACACAACGTTTCGTAAGCTTGGTTAACGGCCTGCTGCAAAGGATTTCGGAAGAGCAGTCGGCTGATTTCGCGCATTTGCCTAAGTCGCTGGACGCCGACCAGCGCTTTCGCACTCGCTCCCGTTTTTACTTCCACGACATGATCACGATTGCGCAACCGGCTTCCCTCTTGCTGTACTGCACGGATGTTCTGATGGGAACACTTCACATCCGGCGTTGGTTCCAGAAAGATTCGGAGCACTTCCTGGAGCAACTTCTGGACACCAACGCTTCCCGCGTTCAGGGCGATGCGGAACAGCGCGTCGTCGAGAGTCGCTTACGTTTGGAATCAGATGTGCGAAAGCTTCTGCGCCAGGTGAGTGCGACGGCGGAGCAAGCGCTCACCAATGCCCGAGAGATTATGGCCTCTGGAACAGAGGCAGTCGCTGAGGAACTCAAGCGTCTGAGAGATCTCCATGATGAGCTTGCTTCATTCACGCGCGACTCCTAGCTTTCCAAAGCAAGGCTGGTCAGACGCCTCAACGGTTGCGGGAAATTGCAGCGCGGCCGGCGGTGGTTGAATCTGGCTTCTTCATACAGCTTCTTGCCGTCCCGTTCCTGTGGAGTGTCAGAAAATCGATTCCCTCCGAATAACATAAAAATTCCGGGTGTGAGCGGAAACTAAGTAACTCGGTACAAGAAAAGAATGATCAGAAAAAATCCGAGGACGTAGGCGACGTATGTGTTCAGCCTTCCGTGATGAGATCTTCAAGACGGCGCTTGACCCAGGCTGTGAAGTCCGTCTCAGAACAGATGCGGGCCGTGGATGGCTGTTGTCAGGGTGCTTCCGCAGCCTAATAATTGGGCAATCTCCGTCCATGACTCGCGGAGTCGGTCGTCGTGGTGCTATACGAACTGGTTCGAACATGGAACCAGACTCCGGCGACCGTAAAATCCGAAGCTAACCTGCAGCCGATCGCCCAGCGAACATGCAAAGTCTTTTGCGGCTCGCCGAGGTCATGCACGAAAGACTGGAGTGTTCCTGGTATCACTCCGAAGCAGCCGCTGCGTCTTCGGAAGAACAACTTCGCCGCCTGCTGCTTCGCCTGAAGCTGACCGAATCTGACTCCGAAATCATCCTCGGAATGTTCCGTCAAATCCTCTGGAAGCTTCGCGCGAACTCGCCCGAGTAATACGCATGCCAAGTGGCCGCAGGTCCATCCGACACGAAGGGCGGGCGGCGCGAACACCACCAACCCCTACGAGCACCATCCTGATTTCGATGCAACTTGCTCCCAGAGAAGATATCGACAGCTGGATGTTGGAAACAGTCCCAGCATAGCTCCCTGGATATAACCCATTAATAAAGAGGGTCAGGAGTGAATTCCGGTAAAAAGCCCTGCGGGGCTATAGAACCCCAAGCTGCGGAAACGACGTAACTTAACTGTAAGCTGTTGAAAAGATTGGTCGGGGAGAGAGGATTTGAACCTCCGACCCCCTGGTCCCGAACCAGGTGCTCTACCAGGCTGAGCCACTCCCCGAATGATAAGGCAAGTTGTAATGCGGAGTAGTGAAACGGATGCTTCTGCAAAGGAAGCGCGCCGAGTATTCACTGACTCTGCAAGGGTT
Organism: uncultured Acidobacteriaceae bacterium; assembly: GCA_963846795.1. Classification (GTDB taxonomy): domain Bacteria; phylum Acidobacteriota; class Terriglobia; order Terriglobales; family Acidobacteriaceae; genus CAVVDY01. The sequence continues at coordinate 454,336 of CAWJXJ010000001.1, read as the reverse complement.
CGCTGCTTTTCGGCAGAACGGCGGTTTACATGGCTGCATCCGCCTCGCGATCCCTAGTTAGTATAGCAGAGCGACGAGGTCGTCCTTTGATCCTCTTCGTGCAACAACTCCCCACGTTTACACTAACTCGCCAGACCGTGAAGGTCGTCAAGGGCTTGGCAGCGCGATCCGGTCGATCGATTGATATTAGAGGCCAGCGCATAAATCGCTGGGATGGATCTCTCAAGGGCCAAAATGAGCGTGAGAACTCGTTTCGATAACGCGCGTGGGGGCGCAGCACAGAAGAACAGCCGAGAAGCGGCGTGATGGTTTGGGACCGGATCGTGAGAGCCGGGTAGTGGGAAAAAGACCAGAGTCGCGTAGCGACGCAGCCTTCCCCACCACACACTAAGCCCAGAATTTGGGACTCTTTGCGGCACGGCTGAGGCTGTGCCCTCTCAAAACGGATTTGTGAGAGCGCTTCTAGCTATTTCAAAACCTGACGTTTCAAAGCTACTTCACGACCTGCCGTTTCAAAAGGACGTGAGTTCCCAGTGATCCGTCCCACATAGAGACAGCTTCCCATCCTTGGTTTCCGAGTGTGTTGAGCGCCCTGACGGCGTCCTCGGTCTCATTGCTGCTGCCGAGCGAAAACGTGACACGCTCGATTCGATATTCCCATTTCATTAAGGCCACCCTTTCTGCCTGATGTTTGCATTGCTGTCGAAGGCCAATAATCGCAGTTTGACGCTGCTGAATCAGCTTCTCTATAATAAGGAATCCGCACCGCCGAATCTTCCGGCTGGGGTGTGTGGAGCATGGCTGGGTTGCTGCTCCCTCCGTCCCGACCGCCTAGTGAGAGTCGAGGCTGCTGCCCGCGGCTGGAACGTCTGAGGAATTCCCGGAGCATCTTCAAGGAGTCAATGGCAAACGCAATGAAACGCACATACCTAGGCCTCGCCATTTTGGCGTGCTCGATGGCGGTAATGGCCCAATCCGGCTCGGCGACTCCAGCGTCTTCGCCTGCTGCCTCAACCACCACGACCTCCACTGCCGCGCCTGGCACTTCCAAAGTTGGAATCATCGATATCCAGCAGGCGATTGTTGCGACCAATGAAGGTGGCCGCGATTTCGAAGCGCTGGCCAAAAAGTTCGAACCCAAGCGCACCGAACTGCAGGGCCTGAATACCGAGATCGACAATCTCAAGAAGCAGCTCAACACGCAGGGCGACAAAATGAACGAAGATGCGCGGGCGACCTTGGTAAAGAGCATCGAGAGCAAGCAGAAGAGTTTGCAACGCTCGGCCGAGGACGCACAGAACGAGTTTCAGCAGCAGCAGAACGAGGTAGCGCAGCGCATTCTGCAGAAGATGGCGCCGGTGATCGACAAGTACGCCAAGGAAAATGGATACACGCTGTTGCTCGATTCCTCGAATCCGTGGCCGCAGGGGCCGCTACTCTGGGCCACCCAAGGCGTGGACGTGACCAAGCCGATCGTTGATGCCTATAACGCGCAATCGGGAGTGCCTGCTCCGCCTAAGCCAGCCGGTAGCATGACCGGCGCAGCCAAGCCTGCAACTGGCGCTACAGGAACCGCTGCAAAACCGGCGGCCAGCACACCTCCTAAGCACTAAGCGCTGGACAAGCCGATCAGTATGAAGCCGCCCCCAATGGGCGGCTTATTCTTTTAAAATCTCCTGTGGAAAAAGCTGTGCAAGACAGGGGCCTGAACCTTGCGTTCTCAACAGGTTTGCTGGCCCAGGCGTCTTGCCTCGTATCTAAGGCATGTGTAAGTTATTCATTTGCAATAGCTTGGAGACTATCTCCTCTCGATTCACAAAAAGCAAGAGATAAATTGAAGACTTAGTACAGCACGGTAGTTTTGCACAATTAGTACTTCCCCGTTGCGGTAGGTGGTGACTCCACGGAAGTGTCGGTCTAGAGTTAAACGGAAGCGCTAGAGCTGCCCGGGGTCAGCTCTCTCCTACACGTAAGACTGCCAGAAAAGCTTCTTGTGGGATGTCGACGCGTCCGATGCGTTTCATCCGTTTTTTGCCTTCCTTCTGCTTCTCCAGCAGCTTGCGCTTGCGTGAGATATCGCCGCCGTAGCACTTTGCAATCACGTTCTTGCGCAAGGCTGCAACAGTTTCCCGGGCGATGACCTTGGCACCGATGGCGGCCTGGATTGCCACCTCAAACATCTGCCGCGGGATCAGTTCGCGCATCTTCGAGACCAGCGCCCGGCCACGGTCGTATGCGAAATCCCGGTGCACGATTATGGAAAGCGCATCGACCGGGTCGCCCGAAACCAGAATGTCAAGCTTCACCATTGGTGACTCCCAACTTCCCGTAAGGTGGTAGTCGAGGGAAGCGTAGCCGCGCGATACGGATTTGAGACGGTCGTAGAAGTCGAGAACGATTTCGTTCAGTGGCAGCTCATAGGTGAGCATCACGCGAGTCGAGCTGACGTATTCAAAAGCCTTCTGCTTGCCACGCTTCTCTTCCACCAGCTTCAGAATGCCGCCCACAAATTCTTCATTCGTCAGGATGGTCGCGGTAATAATAGGCTCTTGGATTTTTGCGATCTCGCTGGGATCGGGCCAGCGCGAGGGATTATCAACCTCAAGCACGTTGCCGTCGGTCATCGTGATTTTGTAGCGCACGCTCGGGGCCGTGGTAATCAAGTCGAGGTCGTACTCGCGCTCCAGCCTCTCCTGGATGATCTCCATGTGCAACAGGCCAAGGAAGCCGCAGCGAAATCCGAAGCCTAACGCAGCCGAGCTCTCTGGCTCAAAGAAGAACGAAGCGTCGTTCAGCCGCAGTTTTTCCAATGCCTCGCGCAATAACGTGTGTTCGTGCGCGTCGACCGTGTAGAGCCCTGCGAATACCATGGGCTTCAGCTCTTCGAAGCCGGGCAGCGGCTCGATCGCTGGATTGCCATCGTCGGTGATGGTGTCGCCGATCTTGGTATCGGCAACATTCTTGATGTTGGCGATAAGGAATCCGACTTCGCCGGCTGATAGTTCATCGATTTCCACCGGCTTGGGAGTCAGCACGCCAAGCGTCTCGACCTCGAAGCTACGGCCATTCGACATCAGGCGAATCCTCTGCCCCTTCTTCAGTACGCCCTGAATCACGCGGGCGAGCACCACCACACCGCGATACGGATCGAACCATGAATCGAAGATCAGCGCCTGAAGTTGGTGAGCCGCGCGCCCCTTGGGAGGCGTAATTTTGTGAACAATGGCTTCGAGTATCTCCGGCACGCCCTGACCGGTCTTCGCGCTGATGGGAAGAGCGTGCGAGGCATCGAGCCCGACCGCGCCTTCAATCATCTCCTTCGTACGCTCGATATCGGCGCTCGGCAGGTCAATCTTGTTGATGACGGGAATGATTTCCAGACCGTTGTTGATCGCGATGTACGCGTTGGCCAGCGTCTGTGCCTCGACGCCTTGCGATGCGTCAACCACCAGGAGCGCGCCTTCGCACGAAGCCAGCGAACGCGAAACTTCGTAGCTGAAGTCCACGTGTCCCGGCGTATCAATCAGGTTGAGCTGGTAGGTCTTGCCATCGGCCGCGGGATACATCATGCGAACCGAATGCGCCTTGATGGTGATGCCCCGCTCGCGCTCCAGGTCCATGGCATCGAGCACCTGCTCCTGCATCTCGCGCGCCGTCAGCGAGCCAGTTAGCTCCAGCAGACGGTCGGCAAGCGTACTCTTCCCATGATCAATATGGGCGATGATGGCAAAATTTCGGATGAGTGAAGGATCCATCAGGGTCTACTAGGGGCAACTACGATTCTAACAGGCTGCGGCTAAGGCGCGCGTTGAGCAGGCGCGCTTGAGCTACGCCGCACGAAGCGAATTATCCAGGTTGTCATCCTGAGCGCAGCGAAGGACCTGCTGTTGCTGACACAACGAACATGTTCCCGAGCTTGTCAACAGCACCGCTCAAACACGATCTGCTTCCCGCTCCACGCCGCGCTCTCGGTTCAGCAGCTTGCGATTGGGGTCGAGAATCCCATGCAGACGGAACGACACTCTGGATAGAATTACGCCTGCCAGAAGGTGTCGAATTTGTTGGTTTCTCCAACTGGCTTTCCTCAACTCGTTGTTATAACAAATGTTATAATGGCAGCATGAAGACGAAACTGCGCAAAATCGGCAGCGGATATGGAGTGCTTCTCCCGAAGCAAGCAATCGAATACTTGCGGATCGAAGAGGGCAGCGAGCTAACTCTTCGTCAGACGAGTTCCGGCATTGAAATATCGCCCTACGACGCGGAATTTTCTGAACAGCTCGAGGCCTTTCGTCGCACCGAACCACGTCACCGCAACAGCTACCGTGAACTGGCCAAGTGAAGCGCCCGCGAGGGCTGACCACCCGCGCCGTCGAGGCAATGCACCATGAGTTGATCGCGCGATACTGCGGAACAGAAGGTTTGCGAGACGGCGGCGCCTTGGATTCTGTGCTCGCTCGCCCCAAACACCTCGTCACTTACAAATCCCGGCTCTCGATTCCCCAACTGGCTGCCTCTTACGCTTGGGGATTGCTGAGGAACCATCCATTCGTCGACGGCAATAAACGGATCGCCCTTGCCGCGATGATTGTCTTTCTTGAACTGAACGGCTGGGAGTGGCTGGCGTCCGAAGTGGAGGAAACCGCCAAAGTAATGGCCGCCGCGGCCCATGAGATCAGCGAGCACGAGTGGAATCTCTGGGTTGCGAGCTCTTCGCGAAAACGATAGCTCAACGTTCGTTCCGATCCGCGTTTATCGGTGTAAATCCGCGGCTCGCGCTTCCGTTAGCTCTGTCGATCCATCAGTCGTACCGCTCAAACACAACCTGCTTCCGCTCCCAGCCCAACTCTTCCTTCAGCAACTTGCGATTGGCGTCCACCATCTGATGTAGCCCGCAGATGTACGCCTGCATGTCTTTGCGCTCGCCCACGATTTCGCGCACGTGGTCCTGCACATATCCCTTGCAGCCGGTCCAAAGCTCGCCGCAGCGGCTGAGTGTGGGAACGTAATGAAAGTTCGCGTGTTCGCGCGCAATGCGTTCGAACTCTTCGCGGTAATAGATGTTCTCTTCGAAGCGCGTGCCGAAGACCAGCCAGAAGTCGCGGCCTTCATTGCGCTCGGGTTTCTCGAAAAGCCAGTGAATCATTCCGCGGATGGGAGCGATCCCCGTCCCGGTCGCGATGAAGACCGACTCACGCCGCGGCTCGCGCAGGGTGAACAATCCGTGCGGACCATGGAATTCCACCTTCGTTCCCACCTCAAGGTCGCATAACCAGTTGGAAAGGAATCCTTCATCAACCCGGTTCAGGCAAAGATCGAACCTGTTGTCGCCGTGCGGGGCTGAGGCAATCGAGTAAGCCCGTGTGTGCTCTTTGCCATCGGGCTTGTGCTGCTTGATGGAAACGAACTGGCCGGGAACAAAGTCGAATACTTCGACGCCCTCGACTTCCAACTCGAGGTGCTTGGTCGCATCGGAAAGCGGAACAGAACGAATGCAGGCGCGCCGTCAGGAGCTGGCGCTCGCCCGCGCGCGGTTGGACAAGAGTGTTGCTGCTAGTGCTCACAACCTTTAGATGATGAAGTGAGCGTCGCGGAACCAAAGCAGTGCGGGTGGTTGCGTCGTCCGCGCGTCATCGTGGCTTTGCGGTGAAGAAGCTGCTGCTCAGCCACGCCACGTGTACAAGGATGGCGACGATAATGAGCTGCCATGCTACGGATCGACGAATCCACCTGTCTCGCACTGCTCTGCGAAACACGTACAAGCCGAAAGGCAGGTTTATCAGCACTGCCGTGATCAGTCCGGGGACATACCCGCCTCGAAGCACAGCAGCGAGCATGTGAAAGACGGCATTCACCAGCAAGACGGCCTCGACCAGCAGGGCCGTTATGAGCAGCCAGTGACGCGGCGAGAGAATCGCCCAGACGATGAAGATCGCTGGCAGTGCAGTCGCCAGAATCAGCGCAATATGCAGGTTGGTTACGCTGTGCTGTAGTGCCGGCGCAGGCAGCCACTTCGACAGCTGCGGACCGAGCGAGCGCAGGAACAGCGGAAAGGTAAAGTACTCCTCGGCATCATGGATCGCCAGAGTCACGGCAATCAGGGCGACTACCGCGTTGCGTGACAGCAGCGGGGCTTGGCCCGGGGACTCGCCCGCGGAATCGCGCTGTTCAGTTGTGATCAACAGAAATCACCGCCTAACTTGGCTCCCGCGCCGCTTCCGTCTCGGTTTCGACTGCCTCAGCTTCCAGTGCGCTGAGCGTCTCCTCGTCTACGTCCCATTTCTTCAGGATGCGGAAGATAGTTTGCGTGCTGAACCCGGCGCGCATCAGGTTTCGGAACACCTTCGCCGCCTGCTTTTGGTCGGCTGGCTTCTTCAGACGCTTGCGGTGGAGGTACTGCCGCGCCAGTTGTTCTTCATTCACTTCGGCGTAGGCAGCACCGACGGTCCTATCGATGATGTCGGGGTGGACACCCTTGGCTTTGAGGTCCTGCACCACACGTCGCCGGCCGAACTTCTCGTTCTCCTTGCGAAAGCTGGTGTAGTTCTCGGCGTAGTTGGTGTCGTTGAGGTACTTCTGCTCCTTCAGGTGCGCGATCACAACATCGACCAGCAGCTCGGCGTGGGGCTGCTCGCGCACCCGCTGGCGCATCAGCCGCTTGAGCTCGGCGACGGTACGCATCCGCCGCCCCAGCGCGCCAATGGCATATTCATAGAGCATGTGCTCGTCGTAGATTTTGTTGCTGCGCTTGAAGGGCATGGGAAATCCGCTCTTGGCTTTTGGCTCTTAGCTTTTGGCAATCTGTGCTAAGTTCCGGAATTCCGTCCAAGAATCACACTGGATGAAATCCCAGTCCAAAGGACGAAACAATCGTAGGGTGGTAAAGGAAAATCAGAGTCCCTTTAGGGACGACACTCCACGAACACCTCCCAGCACTTTACACTCTACGAAACCTCTGTCAGAGTAAATAGTGGAAACTCAATCCATCGTCGTCCTCGACTTCGGCTCGCAATACACGCAGCTCATCGCGCGCCGCATCCGCGAACAAAACGTCTTCTCCGTCGTCCTGCCCTGCACCGCCTCGCTGGAGGAAGTTCAGAGTCATCGCCCCGCGGGCATCATTTTGTCGGGAGGCCCTTGCTCGGTCTACGACGAAGATGCTCCGCCTGCCGATGAGCGCGTGTTGCATCTCGGCATTCCGGTGCTTGGCATCTGCTACGGACTGCAGTTCATGACGCACCAACTGGGCGGCAAAGTAGTGCCGGGCGACAAGCATGAGTACGGCCACGCCAAGGTCGAGCTGCTGCCCGCCTACTCAGCGCTATTTAAAGGACTCGAGGGCCCGCTCGCGGTCTGGATGTCGCACGGCGACGAGGCGGAAACCCTGCCTCCCGGGTTCGAACTTATCGCCAAAAGCGAGAATGCGGTCGCCGCAATTCAGAATTCCGCTAAAAAGTATTGGGCGGTGCAGTTCCATCCCGAGGTGCACCACACGCCCAAGGGCACAGCGATCCTGCGCAACTTCATCTTTGAAATTTGCGGTTTGACTCCGAACTGGACGCCGCAGCGCTTCATCGACGAGACGGTCAATCGCATTCGCGAGCAGGTCGGCAAGGGGCGCGTCATTTGCGGGCTATCGGGCGGCGTGGATTCTTCGGTGGCTGCCGTGCTCGTTGATCGTGCAATTGGCGATCAGCTCACCTGCATCTTCGTGAACAACGGCGTGTTGCGCAAAAACGAGTTCATCAGCGTGCAGAAGAACCTGCGCGACAAGCTGGGGCTGAATATCGACGCGGTTGACTCCACCGAACGCTTCCTCACCAAGCTCGCCGGCGTGAGCGATCCCGAGCGCAAGCGCAAGATTATCGGCAACGAGTTCATTGCCGTCTTCGAAGAAGAGGCACATCGCATCGAGCAGCTGCACGGCAAAGTTGACTGGCTGGTACAGGGAACGCTGTATCCCGACGTCATCGAGTCGGTTTCGGTGCGCGGGCCGTCGGTAACGATCAAGAGCCATCACAATGTCGGCGGCCTGCCGGATGTGATGAAGCTCAAGCTAATCGAACCCCTGCGCGACCTGTTCAAAGATGAAGTTCGCCGGATCGGCCGGGACCTTGACATGCCGGAAGACATCCTGCAACGCCAGCCCTTCCCGGGACCCGGACTTGCCGTGCGCATTCTCGGTGAGGTCACCCCCGAGCGCATCCAGCTCTTGCAGGACGCCGACGACATCGTCGTCGCCGAAATCAAGAAGGCCGGACTCTACACCAAGATCTGGCAGTCCTTCGCGGTGCTGCTGCCCGTAATGTCGGTGGGCGTGATGGGCGATCAGCGTACTTACGCCTACACCTGCGCCATCCGTGCCGTGAACTCCGAAGATGGCATGACCGCCGACTGGGTCCCGCTGCCGCATGAACTCCTGAAGACCATCTCCAGCCGCATCGTGAACGAGGTGAAGGGAATTAACCGCGTGGTGTACGACATCACGTCGAAACCGCCGGGAACCATTGAGTGGGAGTGAAAGAAGCCGTCAGCCGTCAGCTATCAGCTCTGGGGTTATTGGGAGTTGGTGCAACGCGGGCGAATGGGAAGTTTGCCGGCGAGGGGCGACGATGAGGTTCTTAGTCCCGCTCTCACGTCAGGTTCCGGTAACGTTTCCGATTCATGAAAAGGCCTTGGCGAGTAGAAAGGCCGCGCCCGCGGCGAGTCCCCCGATGGTCACCGTCTGCAGACCCGAGCGCGCGGGCCGGGTGCCGGTGAAGCGGCCTTTGATGTACCCGAAGATCGCCAAGGCCAGCAGCGTGACCACCACCGACCACCCCAGGGCAGACCGGGAGCTGTGCATCAGCATGTACGGCGCGAGTGGGATAATGCCTCCCGCAATATAGGAGGCAGCGATGGTTCCAGCGCTCTGGACCGCGCGTTTGGGATCGGGTTCTTCCAGTCCCAACTCGAAGCGCATCATGAAATCAACCCATTGCTGTGGCCGCTTGGTCAGCGACTGCACCACCTTGTCGCTCTCCTCGTGAGAAAGGCCGAAATTGGTGAAAACCTGCTGCACTTCGCGGGCTTCCTCATCGGGAATCTCCTCTACCTCACGGATTTCGCGCTGCTTTTCACTCTCATAGTGTTCGGCGTCGCCGCGCGCGGCCAGGTATCCACCCAAACCCATGGCGATTGAGCCGGCCGCGATTTCCGCCAGCCCTGCGACCACCACGATGTGGCTGTTATCGACTGCACCGGAGAGACCCGCGGCCAGCGCAAAAGGCACCGTGAGTCCGTCAGACATGCCGATAACCACGTCGCGAACGACTTCTCCGGAAGTGAAGTGACGCTCAACGTGCGGCGTTTGCGGCATCTTCGACCAATTCCGGATGGGATTTGAGATACTCCAATGCCAGAGCTACCACTTCGCGTTCTCCTTTGTAACTTAGCCGGGTTGGGCCATCTTCCAGCGGCAACCAGAAAGCGCGTTGCACCTCGACCCGCATCTCCTGCGAAATGTTCCCCATGCGGCCGGAGCGATACAGGAACAGATAGAACGTGACCACTTTGAAGACGCGGGCGTGGTCTCCCCAGTTGCGGATGTAAAAGTATTTCGTGTCGGTCAGCTTGGTAATGATATCGGCGCGGACGCCGGTCTCTTCGCGCACTTCGCGTTGCGCCGTCTGTTCCGGCTTCTCGCCCGGATCGATTGTGCCTTTCGGAAGCGCTACCAGGTCCGAAGCACTGCCGTTCCGGCGCGAGCGCAGGGGATGGACAGAGCGGCGCGGGCGCTCGGCATGGGGCTCGATCACCGCCAAATACCAGCGCTTCCGCATTCTGCGCAGCACTACGCCGCCTGCCGAGAACTCTCTTACTGTAGGCACAGGTAAGTCCGGGTGCAACTACTTTTAGTTTCGCAGAGTGGCGAGGGAGTGACAACCACGGGGACAATAGGAGGAAACAGAAAAACGGCGTGCCGCTTCGATTTTCAGCGACACGCCGGGTTGGGACCTTCCGCTATTGCTGCGGCTGCTGCGGATTCTGTGGCTGATTCTGCTGCGGCTGGGGCATCGGTGTCGGCGTTGGCGGTGCCGAGGTCGGCTGCGACAGCGTCAGGTTCGCAGGATTGTTGGGCACGATGCCTGGCACCTTCGGTGGATGGTTCACCTTGCCGGCTTCGGCGTCGCTCATGTCGACGCCCAGCTTGGTCAGGGTGTCGCCGGTCGAGAGATCGAGCTGAACGCGGGATTTCTCGTAATTCGTTGCTGCGGCCAGAACATTGGACTGGGCCTGGGTCAACGCGCTGGAGGCCTGCAGTACGAGGGTAGAGGTCGATGCTCCCAGCGAGTACTTCTTCTGCTCGGCGTCGAGGTTCTGTTGAGCGTAATCACGGGCGGCCACCGATGCCTGTAACGCCGCGTAGTTCTGCTGCAGCGCAAACTGCGCCTGCCGGACCTGAAGCACGATGGTGTTTTCCTGCTGCTGCACTGCGATCTCCGACTGCCGGTATTCCAGCTTCGACCGAACCTGATCGGCCTGCACCTGCCGATTGCGCAGGGTGACGTTCAGGTTCACCCCGATGCCTTTGTTTGGTCCGGTACCGTTCCAGAGGTTCTCGAAGGCGCTTCCCAAGCCTCCCGCCGGAATGGTGGTGGTGCACTCTACCTCTCCCGGCGGACACAGTGGATTCTGCTGGCCGGAGAGGCCGGCCGCGCCATAAAACGCATATACATCGAGCTGAGGCTTCAGCAAGCTGTTTATAGACTGGATACCGACTTTCTTGTTGGTCAGGTTGATGCGCGACTGAATAATCTCCGGGCGCGCCTGAAGCGCCTCATTGATGAGGTCTTCAACTGGCTGAATCTCGAAGGCCGTGTTGATCTGCAACGTGTCGGTCGGAATCACCGGCGCCACCGCCAGAATCGGGTCGGCAACGTTGCGGGTGATGGCGTTCTTCATCAACAGTTGCTGCAATTGAAGATTGGTTTGCGCCACGATGAGGTTCTGTTGCGCGGTAGCAACCGAACTCTTCGACTGAACCACGGTAATCGGCGCAAGGGTCCCGATATCCACCTGCTTCTGAGTATCCGACAAGGTCTTGTTGGCGAGATCCAGGGCGCGCTGCTGTACTTTGACGTTCTCGTAGGCGTTAACCAGGTCCCAATAGATGTTCTCGATCTGCGAAACCGTGGTCATGATTTGCAGCCGGAAGGCGACGTCCATAATTTCGCGGTTGTTGCGTGCAATCTTGATCCAGCGCAAGTTGGGATCGAATCCGAAGCCCTGTAACAGATGTTGCGTCAGCGTGACCTGGAAGGACGAACTGAGCGCGGGTGACAGAGTATTGAACAGCGCATTCGATGTGGAACGGCTGTTATTGAATCCGACCGACAATAGTGTGCCGGTGGCCCAGCCTTGAGAGTAGGTAAAGTTGGCGTTGCTGGTGTTCTGGACCAGGGTCGAGGTACCGGTGAAGATTACGTTCGACTGTGGTGTGGTAGCACGCTGACCAAGAATGCTGGTTGCGCTAACGATGGGATCGTAGTTAGGGATAACCGGACCTTCGCCTGTGGTCGATGCCACGATACCCAGGGCGCCAGCACCGGAGCCGCCCACCGCGACCGTACCACCTCCAGCACCTACGCCGGTGGAGCCCGTCGTTGTGGTTCCTGTTCCGCCGGTGGCTACGCTACCCGTGGTGCCGCCGGGAGTTCCCTGCACAATTCCGGCGTTTACACCGAGTGCGGCTTGACCCGACGCGGTGCGCAGAATGTCGGTGTCAGCAGTGTCCAGGTTATAGCGCTGAATTGCGATATCGAGATTGTTCTCGAGCGCGAGAGAGACGGCGTCATTCAGCGACAGATACATCTTGCCGTCCTTGATGATCGTGTCGATCATCGCAGAGTTGGTCAGGTTAGGTTTCGGAACATCGCGCGGCATGTAGGGCTGCCAGAACTTGGGAAATGCCGATTGCCCTTTGGTGTAGTCGAGCTCGGAATAGGGATGCGCATTATGCTGCGGCGCCGGTGCTTGCGGCATCGGATTGACCGCTTGCGGCTCGGCTGATGGCTTGTTACTTTGCGGCGGCGCATCCTGGGCGAAAGCGGTGGTCGCCATCAGCGCTGCCAATATCAGCGACAGGGCGCTTTTCGTCGCTGACTCTACAGTTCTAGAAACAGACATTCCCTCGTCTCCCAAAAACGTATGACATTTAAGGACCGTGCAGGCTTTAAATTGCAGTGATTCTCCGGCTCCAATCCCTGTTACGGAGGAGAGTTCGCGAAGGTTCAATTGCAGGCCGGCAGTCGATCGTAGGATATTCTTGACTCGAACCTCGTAAGTTGCAGGAAGTACAATAGTATAGCCGAGTTACGGCAGCTTGTTTCCCAGGCTGTGGTTAAGATTTGTCACGCCCGGCAACGACGGCGCGCACCACTATCCCACTTCTCGTGAGCCGCAATCTCAAACTAACGCTGGCGTATGACGGCACCGACTTCCACGGCTGGCAAATTCAACCCGGCCAGCCGACCGTGCAGGGCACGTTAGCCGATTGCATTCGCCGAATCACCGGCGAGGACGTGCTGCCCCAAGGGTCCGGACGAACCGATGCCGGGGTACATGCTCTGGGCCAGGTGGCTTCGGTCACGATCGAGTCACCAATTCCCGAGCGCGGGCTGATGACGGCGCTGAATGATGCGCTCCCGCCGTCGATTCGAGTTACCTCGGCGGAAGCCGTGGACGCCGGCTTTCATGCCCGACATTCGGCTAAAGCCAAGACCTATCAGTACCGCATCTTTCGCGGAGACATATGCCCGCCATTCCTGGCGCGATATGTGTTTCACAATCCCTACCCGATGAACGAAGAAGCCGTCCTACGGGCTACGGAAGCCATTGTTGGCAAGCACGACTTCACGTCGTTTGCCGCCTCCGATCCGGAGCGAAGCGCACGTATTGCTCAAATCCCCACCCCGCCAAACCAAGGCGGAATGGGGCACCCATCCCCCACCCCCCCGAACGAATGGGCACCCAGCGAAAACCCCTACCCCGCCAAGACGGCGGAATGGGGCACCCAGAGATCGATCATGGTGTGACGACCGCGCCCTCGAATGTTCGGACTATTCACTCTGCGCTTTGGGCACGGACACGCGACGAACTCACGCTTACGGTTCGCGGAGACGGCTTCTTGCACCATATGGTTCGCAACCTTGTTGGTACCCTGCTGCAAGTCGGCAAAGGAAGTCTGCGCGTGAACGATATCGCCCGTATTCTGGAACAACGTGATCGCAGCGCTGCCGGTCCCACCGCCGCGGCGTGCGGACTGTACCTGGTGAGCGTAGAGTACTGAGCGGGGCCATAAACATGACCGCGGAGGCGCAAGCTGTTCTCGATAAGACGGTCGTAGATACAAATCCCGCAACCGGAGAAGTGCTGGCCGAACTGGCCTGCGCAACTGCTGAAGAGGTAAAGGCAGCGGTGCTGCGCGCGCAGACTGCACAGCCGAAGTGGCAAGCTACGCCGCTAGCCAAGCGCATCGAGGTTCTGCGAAAGTTCCAGGGCTTGCTGCGCGATCGCACGCAAGAGGTTGCGCAGCTCATTTGCCGCGAGGCAGGCAAGCCGGCCGCCGAAGCGATTACGACAGAAGTGCTGGTTGTGCTCGACGCCGCTGAGTTCTGCATGCGAACGGCACATCGTTTTCTCCGTGACCAGCCGCTACCGCATGGCAATCTCGCGATGAAGGCCAAGCGCGGCCTGCTGGCGCGCGAACCCTACGGCGTCATTGGCATCATTTCGCCCTGGAACTATCCCTTCTCCACTCCGGCGGTGGAAACTCTCGGCGCTCTTATCACGGGCAATGCGGTTGTGATTAAGCCATCGGAGTTCACTCCTCTGGCCGCCCTTGAACTGCAAAAGCTGATGCACGCTGCTGGACTCGATCCCGATCTCCTGCAGGTTGTAATTGGCGAGGGTCCCGCCGGAGCAGCACTCATCGATTCAGCCATCGACAAGCTCATCTTCACCGGCAGCGTTGCCACGGGCAAACGCGTGGCCGAAGCCGCCGCCCGTCGCCTGCTTCCGGTAGTGCTGGAATTGGGCGGCAAAGATCCCATGATCGTCCTGCCCGACGTTGACCTCGATGTCGCCACCAGCGGAGCGCTGTGGGGCGCCTTCATGAACGCCGGCCAGACCTGCTTGTCGGTCGAGCGCTGCTATGTCCATCGCAGCATCTACGAAGACTTTCTTCGACTGATGGCTGAGAAGATAAGCAAGCTTCGCGTGGGCAACGGTCTCGCTTCCGAAGTTGAGATGGGTCCGCTGATCAACGAGCGTCAGTTGCGCACAGTAGAGGCGCACGTGAACGACGCCATTGAGCGCGGTGCGCGCCTTCTCGCCGGAGGACGACGGCTGACGGAGTTGGGTTCGAATTTTTACGCTCCCACCCTGCTGGCTGACGTCACTCCCGAGATGCGGGTCATCCAGGAAGAGACCTTTGGGCCGGTTTTACCCGTCGCCGCCTTCGATATCGAAGCAGAGGCCGTCGAACTCGCCAACCACAGCGAATTCGGTCTGGCGGCCAGCGTGTGGACCCGTGACCGCAAGCGTGCTCAAACGATTGCGCGGCAGATCAAAGCCGGCACGGTGATGATCAACGACATGATTTCGTGCTTTGGCATCTCCGAGGCGCCGCATGGCGGATTCAAACAGAGCGGCATTGGGCGCACGCATGGCGAGATAGGGCTGGCTGAGATGGTGCAGGTGAAGTACATCGATTGGGACCTCGTGCCCAACATGAAAAAGGTCTGGTGGTACGGCTACGGGAATCTTTTTCAGCAGCAGGCAATCGGGCTGGTGCAGGCGCTGTACGGGCGGGGTTTAGCCAATCGATTGAAAGGCTTCCTGCATACGATAGGAGCTATCCGGCGAGATACCCGCATCTAGCTCTCTCGCGGTGCTTGGGCCATAAAGCGAGCTGGGGTCGCAAATCCAAATCGCAATTGAAGAAAACCCGAGTGGAGGATGTGTCTGACAGGGTGGCTTTTGTCACCACCAGAAAGCCGCATGTCCCCATTTAGAACCCTTCACAAATTCCTGACTGGCAAACATCCCAAATTCAGCAATTTGCGTCGAATCGCTGCTATCCTTCTATTTGTTTGAAGGGTAGGGGGTTGTATGGCTGTTCGCGCCTACGTCAATGCTCCGCGATTTCTTCTAATTCCTAAAGGCCGACTAAGACTTCGATTACGCTGGGCACCTCTGATGCTCGGAACATTGCTCTTCACCCTGCCCGCGCTCTCCCAGGGTGGTAGCGGGGCCCCTCTTACATTCACTCCGCAGCAAGGCATCGCGATTCAGATGAGCAATTCCCCTACGGGGCGTCCCGACGACACCCGGCGCGGCGTAAAAATTCAAGTCACCATCCTCGACTCGAACAAACAGCCCTTGAAGCAGCAGTCTCTGGTGAGGGTCACCAGCCAGGATACAGGCGCCGTATTCTTCCAGACCACGAAAGGCACCCAGTCGAGCTTTTCCGATCTCCCGCCTGGGAAGTACCTGATCGAGGTTGGCTCGGCCGGATACGTGGGAGGCCATGCTGAGGTCAACATCACCGATCTCGCCCACGATGCGGCGCAAAACTTCCTGCTTCCGCGAGACCCGGCGGCGGTGAACCTTTCTCTCGGCGATGAAGCTCTCCCCTCAAAGGTCCGCAAGCAGGCGGAAAAGGGAGTGCAGGCGCTTGAGTTGGGCAACTTCGTCGAAGCCCGGAAATACCTGGACTCAGCTCACCACCAGGATCCTACCAGCCCGAAGATCAATTTCCTGCTGGCCTATACCGCGCTTCAGCAAAAAGAAGAAGACCGGGAACTCGAGTACCTGCAGGAAACGACCAAACTCGATCCCCAGGATCTGCAAGCGCAGAACATGCTGGGAGAGCTCTACTACCGGCGTGGCGAATACGCGCGCGCGGCGCAAGCTGAAGCGATTGTGGTCGCCCGCAGCAAAGATTCCGTACCTGCACGCAAGGTGCTCGCGAGTTCGTACCTCAAGCTGAAACAATTCGACAAGGCCCGCGAACAGTCGCAGTGGCTCGTCGATCATGGTGGCAGCGAGGCTGCATCCGCGCGGCTCGTCCTCGGCCAGGCGTTGGCGGGTCTGGGGAAATATGGAGAGGCCGTCCCCGTCCTTCAGGATTATCTGAAGAATGAGCCGGGAAGCTCAGTCGCACCGCAAGTCAAGGAGCTGATTGCTGACCTTCAAAAGGATGCGGCGAGCGCCAAGCTTACAATCCCCGATCCCGACCTCGGAAACGGAACAGAAATCCTGCTCAAAGCGGGCATGCCTCTGGATGTTGACAGCCAGAAACCCAATGTAGCTGCCGGGGTGTCCTGCCCGGCCAATCTCATGCAACTGATGGCGAATCCGTCGAAGCAGTTGGTCGACAGCGTGTCCCAGTTCTCGGCAATCGAGCACATGGTCCACGAGAGCATCTCGCCGCAGGGAACTCCGCGCAACCGCGAGACCCGGGAATACAACTATGTTGTCTCGATCTCAGACCCTCCGGATGGAATCGTACGGGTTCAGGAGTATCGCGACTCCGGAAATCTGGAGATGCCCGACAAAATAACGACGACTGGTTTGCCGGTACTGGCAATCGCGTTTCACCCGCTGTTTCGCGACGATTTCGAGATGAAATGCGAAGGGCTTGGCGACTGGAATGGCAAGGCAGCGTGGCTGGTGTACTTCCACCAGCTAGCCAACAAACCCAGCCGGTTGAGATCCTACGTTGTCAACCGCAACAATTACCCTATCAGCCTTAAAGGACGCGCCTGGATTTCGGCCGATAACTACCAGATCCTCCACATGGAAACAGACCTGGTGAAACCTATTCCGGAGATCCGCCTCAACACTGAGCACACCAGCGTGAGCTATGGACCGGTGGAGTTCCGGCAACATTCGACCGATTTGTGGTTGCCGAAGAGCGCGGATATGTACGTGAGTTTGGGAAACCGGCGTTTCCATCGCAGCGAGAACTTCGATCATTTCATGCTGTTCGCTACCGATGCCTCGGAAGCCGCGAAACCGCCGAAGGCGGAGACCACTCCTCCGCCGGTGCCGAACTCAGGCCCATCGCCCAACGAGTGAGCAGGGCTTCGCGGTTCCGGTCAAGCCTTGCTGCCGCGAATTGCGTTCAAGACGTCGTTGGTCGTGGCTGTCTCGCCTAGCCGGGGGAATATCTTCTCAACGCTATGCCGGTGCACCTCGGCGTCTCTGTCGGTCATTGCATCCACCACAAACACCACGTTGTAGCCGAGATCGTGCGCGCTGCGCGCTGTGGACTCCACGCCGAAACTGGTGGAGATGCCCGTCAGGAACACCTGCGTGACGCCGCGCAGGCGCAGTACTTCATCCAGAGACGTTCCGATAAAAGCCCCTGCCCGCTGCTTGCTGATGATGTAGTCGCCGGACTGCTTCTCCAGTTCGGGGACAAGCTCAGTCCAGTCCGCCGGCAGGGAGGATGCGGGAAAGCCTGCAGCAGTGCGCCCCGGCGCCCGTCCCGTGACATTGACGAGCACGACCGGCAGACCGCGTTCGCGGAAAGCCCGCGCGAGTTCCGCAGCCCGAGCCACGATCTCGCTGGCTGGATGCGCAGTCGGTGATCCGACAATACCTTTCTGCAGGTCGATCACGATGAGAGCGGCGGTGGGGTCGAGCTCAGAAAGTGGCATGGTGTATTCGATGCGGCAAGAAAGTGTGTCAGCGAATTTTCCTACGGACCAACCCAGTTGTAAAGCGGTCGTCTCGAAGCAATCGGCCGCCCCGAAGAGCGGCCGAATTTCCGCTGACTGTTGCTACTTGGGCTCTTTCGCGGCGAGGATGTCCACCATCTCGATCGCGGGGGCCTGGGCGAGCAATTCGTCCGCTTTGGCGAACAGCGCTTTGGCGATTTCTCCGTTGAGATGCGCTTGACGGCCGTTGTCATCGGGAAAGGTATCGAAAATTCCGAAAGTGTGCGGGCCTAGTTTCAGAGCAAACCAAGCAATGGTGCCCGCTTCCCCTTGAGCCAGAGGCAACGCGCTCTTCAAGAAATTCGCCAGTTCCTCTTCTTTTCCGGGCTTTGCTTCGAGTCTCGCCAGGATTGCCAACTTGCTGCTCATCGTTATCTCCTTGCCTCATGAGTTGCGGTTCTGCAGATGAAGATGCCGATTGCACGTGGAAAGTGACAGGATTAGGAGCAGGTTGATTTCTGATTGGGACAACAAGACTGAATTTTCGAATACAAAAAGCATGGCCGCCCCGAAGAGCGGCCGGATCGTTGACGTCTTAGCTGAGAGCTGATGGCTGAAAGCTGATAACTTCTTCTACCCCGCGACCTCTTCCAACTGCTTCTGGTCGATGTCGAAGTTCGACCACACGTGCTGCACGTCGTCAGAATCTTCCAGTGATTCGAGGAGACGGATCATGGTGTTGGCCTGCTGGCCCTCGAGCTTGGTGTAGGTCTGCGGAATCATTCCGACCTCGGCAACTTCCGGCGTGATGCCAGCCTTCTTCACCGCTTCCAGAACGCTTTCGTAGACTGCCGGGTCGCACAGAATCTCCCAGCTCTCGCCGTCATCTCTGAGGTCCTCGCCGCCGGCTTCGAGCACGATGTTCATCAAGTCGTCTTCCTTCGCCGCCGACTTGGCGATGATGATGTCGCCCTTCTTGTGAAACATGTAGGCCACCGATCCGGCTGAACCCATGTTTCCGCCGTTCTTGGAGAAGGCGTGGCGAATCTCGCTGACCGTTCGATTGCGATTGTCGGTCGAAACCTCGACCAGGATCGCGACGCCGCCCGGACCGTAGCCTTCAAACGTGATCTCCTCGTAGGTGACGCCGGGCAGCTCGCCGGTACCGCGCTGAATAGCGCGCTTGATGTTGTCGGCGGGCATGTTCTCGGCCTTGGCTGCAGCCACGGCGGTGCGCAGGCGCGGGTTCTTTTCCACGTCGCCACTGCTCTTGGCCGCCATGCTGATTTCTTTAATCAGACGGGTGAAAATCTTGCCGCGCTTCGCATCCAGCGCGCCCTTCTTGTGCTTAATTGTCGCCCATTTTGAATGGCCTGACATGAGAGAACCTCGAAGAAAATATGGCTAGTTTCGCATCCCACGCAGGCCAAAGGAGGGCCCGCCTGGGGCGCCCGTGCGGAGCTGCCGGGCAAACCACGATTATAGCATCGGCTTACTTGTCGTTTCCTGACGCCGGATGGCGCAATTCAGCCGCGAGCCAGGCTCTAACGCAGGATTCGCGTACCGAACCGCGGGCGAACTTAAGCTCGCTTACCCCGCCATCTTCAACTTCGCCAGCAGCTCTGAGGGATGTACCGGCTTGGCCAGGATTTCGAAATCGTGGCCTTGCGAGCGGGCGTTTTCCAGCAGGTCGGCGGTTGCCGCCTGTCCGGAGAAAAGCAGAATTTTGCACGAGGGCAGAAAGGCGCGAATCTTGATGGCAGCTTCTATGCCGTCCATGTCCTGCATGATCACATCGCTGATGATGAGATCGGGCTGCAGGCTGCGCGCGCTCTCGACCGCGGACAATCCGCTGTACACCGCAGAGGCGTCGTAGCCATTGATATCCAGAATTTTGGCCAGAGTGTCAGCGATCACTTGCTCGTCGTCAACCACCAGAACTTTAGGCCGCTTGGGCGCTTGCATTCATTAGCTCCTTCACCGGGTCGCGAAGCTGAGAGACGATTGTAATGGAATCGGCAGAAAAGCCGGACAACCACCATTGGATGTCAAAGCTGCTCTGCAGGTCGGCCAAAATCGTGCAAAAAGTACACAACCGGTCTGCTTCATCTTAGGTTATTAACTATTTTAGCAATTCCCGGGCCACAGTTTTCCCTCCGCCGGACGCCATCTCACGTCATTTAACCCCAAGTTCACGGCTCACAATGCGAAGTGACGTACATCACGGCCTGTCGGGTAGCAACTTTCCTAGAGTGGATGTGGCGGCGAACCGCCGCTGCCACCGATGCCGCAATGGCGTCATGGCTCAGTTTGATTGTCATCCCGAGAGAGCTTCTGTTGCGAGCGAGGGATCTGGGCGTACCGATTCGCGCCGGCGCGCGAAAGGCACGCATCCATACTCAAACTGAGCCACCGATGCCGAAATGGCCGGGGCACGATTCGCAGATCGGAGAAACGCACAATGGCTTACACGATTGTTGATACCTGCACCAAAGATGAACTCTGCGTCGAGGCTTGTCCCGTCGATTGCATCCACCCCAAGAAGGACGAGGATGGGTTCGAGGCCGCAACCCAGCTCTGGGTCGACCCGAACGGCTGCATCGATTGCGGCGCCTGCGTTCCGGTCTGCCCGACCAACTCGGTTTTCCCCAACGAAGAAGTACCCGCCGACAAGGCCGAGTTCATCGAGAAGAACGCCGCGTATTTCGCGTAAGGAATATCTCCTGGCAACGGTTCGGCGGGCCGGAAGGGCGCAGTCTCCAGGCAACCGGCGCGCCGACGACCCGCATGCCGTCTTCACGCACCCGAAGAACATCGCGGCGCCACGATTCGCGTCAGGGCACGACCTTGGTCGTGCCGACCGTTGCGCAAAATGATCTGGGCTTTAGCCCCTGCCAATGTCAAAACCGTCGAGGCCTGCTCCTCCTGAGTCGGTAAAGGCTGACACTCGCACCTTTTTCGTCACAACGCGAGCATCCGAAGGCAAGGCCATTCTCCAAAGCGACCGAATGGCCAATTTATTTGCCGATGTGCTGCGCTCGTACATCCGCGAAAGAAAATTCCAAGTTCACGATTTCGTGGTGATGCGCAATCACGTTCATCTACTCATCACCGTGGACCACTCAATGAGCATTGAGAAAGCCCTGCAGCTCATCAAAGGCAATTTCTCTTATCGAGCGCGAAACGAACTAGGGTTTAAAGGTGAGGTTTGGCAACGCGGTTTCTCCGATGTCCGCGTCCGTGACGAAGAGAGCTTTCGAAATCACCAGCCGTACATCTACAACAATCCGGTAAGAGCGGGAATGGCGAGGGTGCCAGAGCATTATCCGCACTGCTCGTTGTACCTACGCAACCTGAAAGCACAGGGGCTGAAGCCCGGATCAAAACAGGCGCCTATCGGCACGACCAAGGTCGTGCCCTGACGCGGTTCTTCGCAGACGCGAGTTTATTTGTCGCCTGTGTTTTAATTGAAGCTTGCCTGCAATAGCGGCAGGAGGGCGAATTTGGAAGAGCGTGATTTCTACGACGAACGTCAGGAAACCAAGAAGGCCATGCTGATCTGTCCTCATTGCCGCCAGGAAGGCGAGTACGATCTGGGCTGGTTCGTGCGTACCAAGAAGCGCCAGCTTCCCGGACGCGCCGACGAGCGTGACCGCGCCAAATTTGCCAAAGCCCGTTCTTATATGGTGCGACGTGACGATCTTGTCGCCTGCAAGAATATCCGCTGCCGCAAGCGCTTCGAAGTCTCAGGCGTGCAGTCGGTGGCGTTCATCGACTAACCTTCACAAACGTGGCGGAGCAATCTCGGCTCGTATGAGCTCTAAGCGGACGTCACAATCTGTTGCTGAACACAGAAACTAAATTCCCGCCTGACCTCAAGATCAGGCGGGAAATCTGTCTATACCGCTTGTGGAAGCTGAATCTACTATTTGCCGACCAGGCCTTTATCCACTCCTACTCCAGTGCAGAAATCCCATCCCGTGGTTGCGCTGTGTGTGCCGCAGCTTCCGGATGTGATATCGGTGAAGTACGAGCTGTTGCCCAGGCCGCTGTAGATCAGCGTATTCTCGGCGTTGGTGCTGGACTCGAAGTGTCCCGCCGCGTTGATGATTCCCGACAGTGACGGAGACGCCACGCTGGTACCGTACACTTCCAGCCACCCACCGTAGCAGTTGGAGTTGTATACCGCGACGGGTGATCCACCGCTCGAGTCGAACGACAGATCCGGCGTTCCGCGCTTGCTGCCGACAATGCCCGAGATAGCGTTCTGGTACGAAGGACGCACCTCGTACTTGCTGGCACCGCCGCCGCCGTCGCTCCACGCGGTCTGCTTGGTGTAGTTTCCGCCGCTGCGGTTCACCTGCGTGCCGCCGGCAGAAACAACGTAAGGCGAGGAACTGGGATAGATCACGCCCGGCGAGTCGCCCGAGGATGCGAAGTACACCACACCCGACTGCTTGAAATAAGTGTCAGAGCTGCTCTCGCCACTGGTCTCGCTGCCACCCCAGCTCATCGAGATCTCGCCCTTGCCGCCGTGCGAGGAGATATACGAGTTCGCCGCCGTCACCGCCTGATACAAAGCGGTATTGCTGGCGGAAGAAGCTTCCATCAGCACGATTGAGGCATTCGGCGCCATGGCATGCGCCCACTCGATGTCGAGCGCCTCTTCGCCTTGCCATCCGCTGCTGCAGCCGTTCGACGGCTTGCGTCCGCTGGCGTACTGCACGGTGAAGTTGGCCTGTGCCAGTCCGAACTCGTTGGAGAACGTCGACAGGTCCGCTGCCGCCGACGGATAGTCATAGGCGTCGACGATCACGATCACGCCGCTGCCACCAGTCGGAAGCGAGGTCGACGTAGCGATCGGGCATCCGGAGAGCGGGTTCGACACCAGCCCGTAGACGCATCCCAGCGAAGCAGGTGTTTCTCCACCGGGGTTGGCAGCCGGAACCAGCGTTCCTCCCGGCGCATAGATGATGTAGTTGGTGTGCATCCGAACGCCGACATCTTGCGGCCGCTCGAGGCTTGAAGGTGGATAAATCCCCAGGCCGTTCGGGGTGCGTACCTGAGCATTCAGCAAGGTGCCCGCTGTAATCACAACAGTGAGAGAAACAACGGTCGAACACACCAGGTGTGACACGCGCCGTGCAAGTTCACTCTGCATGGTCGATATCCTCCAAACTTGTCGCTGCTTTTGACAAGTTGCGCGATTATAGACCGAAGTGTTATCGGCCGTACGTCACCTAGGTGTAGATTCTCAAATTATATGTTGCAGAATAATTGAAACGAAGCGTCGGCAGGGGTTGCGCCTCCCGGACCTTAGTCCTTTTGTGCGTAGAGTCGAGTGACGGTCTACCGGTTATCGCAGCGCGAGAAGCGAGAGCGTTTCTTACTGCGTTACGCCCAACCCAGTTGTCGGAATCGCATGCTTCTGAGCCGTCGTCGGAGCCGGTTTGTAGGCGAAGTAATCGTGGTCGTACAGATTGCGATACATGCGCCCGGCAAGCTCAGCGGCTTTGGGACCGAAGGTCGGGCGTCCGCCTTCCAGGAAGACGACAGTCACGATGCGTCCGTACTGCGTGTCGGCGTATGAGCCGAACCATCCGAAGCGCGTGCCCGATTTCGAGCAGGTTCCGGTCTTGCCCAGCACCGGCTCTTCGATAAAGTTCGTGCGCAGCAGTCGTGCCGTGCCGTATTCCACCGCTCCCGACATGCCCTCGGAAATCTCAGGAATCAGCGGACCGATGTCCAGCCGCCGCTTTACCTTCGGCGTGAAGCTCGCGACTTCTTCCGGCGTGGTCGGGTGCTGCAGGTAGTACAGCGTTCCCCCGTTGGCAATTGAAGCCATGAGCGCTCCGAGCTGCAGGGGAGTGAGCGAGATGCTCTCGCCGAACGAGCACATCTTGCCTACGCCGCCAAGCTTCGCATCCAGCTCCTCGCTGGGGAATGTTCCCAAATGCTCGCCGGAGATGTTGTAGCCCGCCAGCTCGCCGAGACCGAATTGCCGGTCGTAGTAGCTGACTTTTTCGAATCCCAGCTTGCGGCCCACCGCTTCGAAATAGGCATTGTTGGAGTGCGCCAGCGCGGTGGTCAGGTCCACTTTGTAGTACTTGCCGAGCGGAACCAGCGTGTCTTTGGTGATGACGTTCTCGCTCAACGCTGCCAGCGCTACCGCGACTTTAATGGTTGAGCAGGGTGTTGCGCCGGCCGAGAGCGCCAGCTTCTGGTTGACCATCGCCAGGATGCGTCCGCTGTCGGGATCGATAGCGACGATGGTGCCATTCATGTTGCCCAGAGCATCGATTGCCGCCGCGCGAACCACCGGATCTTCGCCCGCCGTGATATCGCCTTCCGTCTGGTCGAGGGCGAATGAGTTGCCGGAGAAGCGCTCATAATATTTATGGCGCTTGGACTTCGACGTCGAGGTGGACGTTGCCGTGGTGACGGTGTGTGTAGACCGGTTGCGACTCGCCGCGGTCTTGCTGGTGTGCCGCGACTTCGCCATCTTCGACTTCGCTGATGCCGATTCGGAGATCTTGGGAGACTTGCTCTTAGAGCTGTGCGTTGTGTGATGATTGGCAGCGATGGTGGCCGCCGGCGCCGCGCACGGAAACAGGAGCAATACGGCGGCAACACGAGCAAGCATGGCGCGGGGGAAAGTCATGGCGAATCCCAAGTCTCTGTAGCACTTCGTGGACCAGGACTCGCTAATTTTGCCACCCTGATCCGAAACTGGTTCGATACTAGGAAATCTGAACTCAGACTTCAACCCTAAAGTTGCGCTCACAACGGTAGGAACCAAGTCCACAAACAGAAGGGATGAAGCCACTTACGAGTGAGTTGCCGGTCGGGTAGGTGCTACTCACGATGCTACTAAGGCGTTTGTCGGTTTACTAGACCGTTAACTTGCGGTGATTACACTGACCAGACATTCGCCGGGCCCTCGCATTTCACTCGGTGATTCCAATAATTAATACCAACTAACCTTTCAGATATCTACGCAATGCTGTATGGGATATCCGGGTGGTGCGGCTGCTATTTCCGGCGCCAGTTTTTAGACATGTTCTCGAACCCCAAAACTCTGAGGGAGAGTTAGTGTTCATGCCGATAACAACCCTGAGAATGGTCGTTTGAAAAACGGCTATGCCCTTCGCTGAGCAATTCGCCCCTGCTCGGCGGAGGGCTTTTTCGTTTTGTAGCTGTCAGCTATCAGCCTTCAGCTCTCAGCTGGGGTTCAGGCATCAGGTTTCGGGTTTCTAGAGATATATCGAAGTTGACGCGCGTTCTTGTCTGACACCTGATACCTGATACCTGACGCCCAATCGACGGTTCAAGCTGATAGCTGATAGCTGACAGCTGATTTACCATCTCCACATGTCCGACGAGCGCGCTCGCAAAATCAAACTCATGCTGTTCGACGTAGACGGAGTCATGACTGACGGAACCATTTTCCTGTTTCCCGCGCCGGCTGGTGCCGCTGGACATGGCACGCATGAGCGCCGCGAACAGTATGCCGACAAGGGCGGATTCGGTATCGCCAGCTCAAGCATGACGGAAGCGAAAGGCTTCAACGCGCACGATGGCACAGGATTCTCACTGCTGCGTCTCGGCGGCATCAAGGCTGGCATCATCACCAAGCGCATCTCCGAAACGGTTGCGCTGCGTGCCCGCGACCTGAAGATCGACATCGTCTACCAGGGTCAACAGGACAAGGCGGCCGCGTTTTACGAAATCCTCGACAAGCACGGCTATCGCGCCGAAGAAGTCTGCTACGTGGGCGACGATGTAATCGATCTCCCCGTCATGCGCCTGTGCGGGTTGGCCATCGCGGTGAGAAATTCCCGCCCACAGGTGCTGCGCGAAGCGCACTACGTTACCGAACACGATGGTGGACACGGTGCCGTGCGCGATGCCATCGAGTACGTTTTGCACGCACAAGGCACGCTTGATCGTGTCATCGACGAGTACATCGCCTCGCGCAGCGACGATCCCGCGACCAAGGTGCAGTGACCGCCGCGATTCGCTTTCCGCTATTCGCCTTTCGCGGATGCGGCTTAGCATCACTTGAGTGTGTACGGAATATTTTGTACACTTTTTATATGAAGACCTACACCGTCTCCGAAGCTCGCGAGCGTCTGGCCGACATCCTGAACTCGGTTGAACGCGGGGAAGAGGTGTCGATTACCAAGCATGGGCGCCCTATTGCCCGGATTACCCATCCGCCAGTCGCAAGCGATTCGGTTGCAGTACCGCCCCCCGGCTTCTTGAAGGCGCAGGGCTGGTCGGTCGAGATTACTGCTGATTTCGATGCCATTCCGGAGGGCTTCGAGGACTACGTCTGACCATGCTGATCGATACCAGTGCTCTCCTTTGGTACGGACTGGAACCAGATCGGCTCAGCAAGCGGGCCGCCAAGGTCATACGGCACAACAACAACTTCTACAGCCACGTAAGCTTGTGGGAGATGGCCATCAAAAGCGGTTTGGGCAAGCTCCAACTCCGCACCCCGAACGGCCAGCGTGCAAGCGCCAGACGATTTCTGTTACACATGGTTCGCGAGTTGCAGCTTTCCGCGTTGCCGCTTGAGTTTGACGACTTGGCGGACGTGGAAGACTTACCGCAGCACCACGGAGACCCATTTGATCGCTTGCTCGTGGTGCAAGCTAGGCGCCGCAATCTGCCGATCATTTCTGCCGATGAATGCTTTGATCTGTATGGTGTGCAGCGAGTCTGGTGATGCGCTGCTCAGGAGCCAGTTTTACCAATGCGTACGGTGATTTCTAGCGTTGGCTGTCTTCTCCTGCTGAGCCAACTGGCGGCCGCGCACGTGGTCTATGACCTGCCGAAGCTCATCGATGATTCGCAACTCGTCGCGGTGGTGCAGGTGGTATCCGTCGTGCAGTCCGGCTCTGGAACCATCTCCTTTCCTGACTCGCGGAACTCGATTCCTGCGCATTTTAGAGTCGCCACGTTGCACGGCCGAGAGACGCTGAAAGGCGCCCTGCCAAGCGGCGACCTTGTGGTTCCGTACACGATTCTTTATCAGAATGCGGGTTGGGCTGGCGGAGTCCCTGCGGGCTACACCATCAACGACACTCTCTCTCCGGGCTCGGTGCGCCTCGTTTTCTTGGAGAAGGCTGGGGATAGCTACCACTTTACAAACGGTGCCTACTTGTCGGTCGTTTGCTCGCCAGATCCTCCAGCGGACGGCGAAGCTGACGACCCGCTGGGCCGCGTCGTCTCGCGGATTGCCGGGACGCTGTTCTCAGAGAAAATTTCGGATGATGCCAAGGCCGAGGCCATCTACCAGTTGCGCCAAGTCCGTTCGGCATCAGCGGCTGCGAGCCTGAAAGTGTTCCTGCAGTCTGAGAAGGCGCGCAAGAACGATATGTTGAGGACCGAAGCGATCGGCGCGTTGCTGATGCAAAAGGACGATTCAGCATTGGACATGGCAGTGCAAGAGTTAGAAGGACACAATACGGCCAGTCAAGCGAATTTGCTCTTCGCCCTTTCCAGCGCCTTCGCGCCTTCACGCTCCATTTCCATCCTGGCTCGTGCTCTCGGTAGCTCCAATCGCGAAACTCGACGATATGCTGCAATTGCTATCTATCAGACCGGATCGCGTCTGTCGATCCCGCCTTTGCTCGCCGCCTTGGATGATCCCGACCCAGAAGTTGCCTTTGCGGTGATGCAGGGGCTGGGCAATGTCACCGCAGCTTATGAATGGCGGCCTAAGTCAGCCAAGCCCAACTCCGATTGGTTCCGCTGCCTGAATCATTGGCGCGAGTATCGGCAAGAAGCAGCGAAGTAAGTGCAGAACAACGCCCGCGAACTTGTTTTTTGTCGCAGCAAAAAGCCGGAGGCCTTTGCCCCCGGCGGTTGCCGAAACTCCGATCCAATTAAAGATTGATCTTGCGGCGCAGCAGGCCGGCGAGGCCCAGCACACCAGTTCCCATGAATACCAGCGTGCCTGGCTCAGGTACGTTGGTGTTCATGTAGGTCTGGAAGGCCATGCTGTAGCCGAAATCCTGGGTGTAATCGGTGAACTGGCCGTTAATGTCGAGATAGAGGTCCCCACCGGAATAGGGTGTCGTCGAGCCAAAAAGGTTGCAGCATCCCGGACCACCCGACACATCGATGGTGAAGAAATCACCCTGGTTGAGGATGATGTTGGCCGACGAAGTGTCAATGAACGTTCCACCGGCATGGATCCCAACCGTCTCCTGAAATGCCCACGCACCGGTGTAGGGGGCCGAGCCGACTCCAATCCTGACCAGATCGTTGTCGGTGCCGCTCTGGGTGTAAAGCGTGATGCCGGACAGCTCGCCGGCAAGACCTACCGTGATCTGTTGCTGCCATTCGAGCTGGTCGTTTAAGCCAACGTTGTTCGGCGGATTGTTCTGGTCGAGGATGGAGTTTGCCTGCGCCGAAACCACGAAGCCGGCAAACATCAGCACCGTCAACCAGACTACAGATTTTCCACGTATCATTGTTCCTCCTGCTCGGCGTTGCACTGCCGATTGGTTAGAGCGAATCTGAACATCCCATGCTCCCGTCTCCCCCAAAAACTGGGTTCGCACAGGAACGGAAGCAAAGGCAACCAACTAAGCGCTCCTACTCGTCGCCTCAAAGAAAATCGATGGCAGGCAAAACATCCACCATGATTTCTCGCCAGGCAAGTTTGCTGTCGCGATCTACCGCTACCCCAAGGTGGCAAGCATTGTAGGCCTACTGACGGAAGAACAACAAGAGTTATTACAAAAGAAATTTTGGAATCGGCGATGGCGAGGCATAGATGCCCCATCCGAATCGCGGTTTTTAATGGTTTTCGCCGGATTCGACAAATTGGACTTGCGCGCAACCGCCGGCCTGCAGCATTAAGTTCGCGGGATCGTCGAAGCTCAGGTCTTCGGCGACGAAGCTTTTCCCCGAACTCAGCGCCCGCACCTCATACTTGCCGGGCGTTACCTTCATTTCGAACGTTCCATCTCGACCTGTCACAACCGTCTTCACAGCATCCGGACCACGCGCCTCGACCTGCACTCCTGCCATCGGAAATGAATGCGAGCGGCCACCCACAGCGCCCTGAATCATTGATTGATTCGACTTGGAATCGATTGCTTCGATTGCCCCGATAGCTTTGCTCCTAAGCTCCAATGGCCCAGAATTACCGCAGCCATCGATCACCCAGGCTTGAGTGGGCATCTGTTCGCGCAGGAAGAGCAGATAGGATTCGCCGATATCCCAAATGAAGTCCGCCCGGCCGCTGTCGTTGGCCTCATAAATCCGAAACAGCCTCGGCACCTCGCCATGCAGCGTTCGCTCCACGGTCATTGAGTAATAGGTACCGGTCACGTCGCCATAGCTATCTTTGACCTGGGTCAGTCCGGCAAGGTTCGCGATTACGACCGCGTTGCTTTGGAAGTACTCGGCACATACCAGCCGAGGTAATGGTTGCAGGCAAACGGCGGCAAGCGGGCAGGAGACAAGCATCGTACAGACGACAGCCGCAATCCATCGAACGATATGTAGTCTCAAAATTCTCCGCCGCCCCCGACGATCAAAACGCCAAATGCCAAGTGCCAAGTGCTAGCTGCTTCTCTCCCGCAAACGCTTCAATCCCCGCGCGGCAATGTCCTTGCGATAATGCATGCCGTCGAAGCGAATCTTCATCACCGCGTCATAGGCGCGGTCGACGGCTTCGGGAAGATCGACACCGCGCGCGGTCACGCCCAGCACGCGACCGCCCGACGTGTAATAAGCGCCGTCACGTCGCGTGGTGCCGGCGTGAAAGACCTTCACTCCGTAGATGCGGTCGGCCTCATCGATACCGCTGATCATCTTGCCCGCTTCAAAAGCTCCGGGATATCCGCCCGAGGCCATCACTACGCATACCGCGGGATCGGGCGACCACTTGAAATCGCCATCGCTGACGCGTCCTTCGACTGACGCCTGCAGCGCATCGAGCAGGTCGCTGTCGAGCCGCATCATGATGGGCTGGGTCTCGGGATCGCCGAAGCGGCAGTTGAACTCCAGCACCATGGGCCCGCGCGCCGTCATCATCAGCCCGCAATACAGCACGCCTTTGTATTCCGCGCCCTCGGCCTTCATGCCCGCGATCACCGGTTGCGCAATGTGTGTCACCAGCCATTTGCGCATCTCCTCGTCGATGATCTGGTCGGTCGAGTAAGCGCCCATGCCGCCGGTGTTCGGCCCCTGGTCGTTATCGAAGACGCGCTTGTGGTCCTGGCAGGCGACCAGCGGCGCGAGGCGTTCGCCATCGCTCATCACCAGGAACGACAGCTCCTCGCCTTCGAGACATTCCTCCAGCACCACGCGCAAGCCGGCCTCGCCCAGCATCTTGCCGCTGAGCATGTCGGTGGCAACGCTCTCCGCCTCTTCTTTGGTCTGCGCGATGACGACGCCTTTGCCCGCAGCGAGTCCGTCGGCCTTCACGACGATCGGGGCGTGGAACAGGGGCAGCGCTTCTTTCAGGTCGTCCTTGGTCGTGCAAATTGCATAATTCGCGGTGGGAATGCGGTACCGCTGCATGAACTCCTTGGCGAAGCTCTTGCTCGACTCCAATTGCGCGGCGGCCTTGCTCGGCCCGAAGATCGCCCAGCCTCGCCGCTGGAATTCGTCGACAACGCCAAGCGTCAGTGGCAGCTCGGGCCCGACCACGGTGAGATCAGGACTGAGATTGGTGGCAAGCTGCACTAGCGAGTCGAGACTTTTCAGGTCGGCGGAGACGCATTCCGCGTCTTCGGCGATTCCGCCATTACCGGTTGCGCAAAAGAGTTTGCTGATGCGCGGCGATTGCCGCAGCTTCCACACCATCGCGTGCTCGCGACCACCGCTGCCGAGGACGAGGACTTTCATGGCTGACCGGGACCTGTGAGTTAGACGAAATCAAAGAGTAGGAGGCGGTTGCGCGGCGTGTCAAACCTAGAGAGCCGCCATTCGCCATTCGCTCTTCGCCGGACTCGCGGGTTGGACAGCAAAGCGAGCCGCGGATTGACGCGGATTTCGCGGATCGGATTCACGGAAGTTGATGGCGAGAGTCGATTTGTATCAGGAAGCTGCTTCAGGCGTGCCGAACGGTTCTAGCCCGAAGGGCGCCATTTGTTTAAGCCGTGGGCGTAAGCCCGCGGTCAGCATGGGAAAAGCGCGCCCGTTCGGCTCGGGACCCGTCCGCGAAGCGGACAACATATCTAAGCCCAGCATTTTAATGCTGGGTAGCCAGCGGTATTGATCTCTGAGTCCCGTCAGGGACGGCATATGAACCAACGATTGTGCGGCACGTCACCGACCTGAAATGAGGCCGGAAATACGCTCAACCTATGTCCCACACGCATGCATGGGTGCTCGTGCACGTTGTGTTCAGCACGAAAGAACGCGCCCATCTCATCCCTGACATCACCGAACTATGTCGCTATATCACGGGCGTCGCCAAGGCGAAGAAGCTGACCTTGCTTGCCGCCGGAGGAACCAGCAACCATGTGCACCTGCTGATCGCGTTGAACCCTGTCATGCCTTTGTCGAAGGCGGTGCAGGATCTGAAAGGAAACAGCTCGCGCTGGTTGGGCGAACGCGGAGTTCGATTTGCCTGGCAAGAGGGCTATGGCGCATTCGGCGTCAGCCAGTCACAAAAGGATGTAGTCGCCGATTACATCGGCCGCCAAGAGGAGCATCATCGGAAGTGGACTTTTGAGCAGGAATTCATGACCTTGTTGCGAAAATCGGGTGCGACGT
Organism: uncultured Acidobacteriaceae bacterium; assembly: GCA_963846795.1. Lineage (GTDB taxonomy): Bacteria > Acidobacteriota > Terriglobia > Terriglobales > Acidobacteriaceae > CAVVDY01. Next base: position 422,879 of record CAWJXJ010000001.1, on the reverse strand, counting down.
ACGATCCTAAATTTGTTTTCGGGTGAGACATATGCCGTCCCTGGCGGGACTCGGCAATCCAACATTTGTTTTCCCAGCAGTAAACTGCTGGGCTTAGATATGCTGTCCCCTGCGGGGACGAGGTACAGTCGCTTCGAGCCATTCGCGCCGATATCGTGACCCGCATCTTTCCGTGACCACGCCATTCGTGTCGGATGCCCTTGCACTCGGCCTCGCGTATTGTCTAGCTCCGCTGCGGTCAATCCCGTTTCTCTATTCGGCCAAAGTGATGAAGCTTGAGAATCATCTTCTTGCCTCCATCGTATTGTTTAGTGCTTTCGCGCTGGCTTACCAAATTCCTTGCCGTCCGCAGACGCGCAAAGCACCAGCGCCATAAACGTGGTCGTGGAGTCTGTAGCGAAATCACCATCCGAAATCGCGATACCACCTATAAGGTCTTGGGCCACGGGACGGCTCTCACCCATCTTTGCTGGCCTGAGTATTCGGCTGGACAAGTCTTGGTCCTCGCTGGCTGGGCAATGGCACCCTCACTGAGTTCGAATATGGTGTGGGGCTCTGAATGCCTCACAGGTCGCAACTCATCTGGGCATCTCATTGAGTAATCCTCCACTAACGATCGAATTTGATGCAGATGGAGCCACAACGTCATATAGCGGCTTTACCACGAATTGTGGGTTATGCCCGAAGATGTACAGGCGACATCTACAAAACTGACAACTTAACCAGACGGATTATGCGAGCGGTGAATGGCGGGTCTGTTTCGGTCGTGGCTGACCATCTACACTTTGAATGCCAGCACCGGGGCAACTGCTGAGAAAAGTATCGCGCCGCGGTTGTTGGCCCGTTCTCATTCGCTAGAACGCTGATCTCCGTCGCACGGAGATACAGTCTCTCGCTCGAATGTCGGCGCTGGCGACACCTTCAATTGTGTTCTCCTGGAAGGATGAGAATATCGCCAGACAGTCACCCGTCGCAGTGCTGCTTTGGTTCTTGGGCGGCCTGTTTCGCGTTACGTACACGATGGGAGTCTGTGGACCAGTATGCGACTTACAACGACCTGGTTGATTTTCAGGGTCGTCGTATGGCGCGCTCGGTCACGGTTACTGGAAGATCCCTATGCCCTGAACTTGCCAATCGGCGCTCTCTGAGGCACTCATCGCGGTGGACGACAGCGCAGTTTCTTCGCGGCGGTCGTCATGGATGCGGCTCCGTTTTAGCACGGAAAGGTTACGCGCTAACCGGAGTAGGGATGCTCCTGTTCAACATGGTGCCGCCAAAGTTCCCTGTCTCATTCATGCGACGAAAGTTCATGGTGAAATTGACATCGTTCCTTGGAAAGATGGTCACGTTGTACGCGTCCACGCCACCTTCGGGTCACTGAGGTGCGGCAAAGACCTTAGCGAGGAAAACATCGTGTTCGTTGCAATGGGTATACAGAAGCTGCCCTACAAAGTCCTGGGCGCTCCGGTACGATGTGATAGAGGTACACACATGCCGCCGAGTATCGTTAATCCTGCGAGCTCGATTCGCGTCTCGCCTACTTAATATTCAGCGTAATCACCTGCGAGCCCGTCAAGACGTAGTCCACGGGCGCGGCGGCTTCATTCACTGCCGACTCGCCGACCACCACCATGTCCTGCGTACCGCGCATGCCGTCCATCACGTTCATCACCGACAGGGGAAGCGTGGGCATAATCTTGTCATCGACCATGGCTTGGGGATTGGCCTCGAGCAGCGAAATGTAGACCTGCGAGTTGGAGTGTTCTTTGTTCAGCAGCGCGATAGTCGAGCCCAGGTCCAGGCGGCGGCTCATCTCTTTCGAGACGCGATGCATCTTGTCGAGCGTCTCGCCGTCGCTAATGAGGATGCGCAGCGTGCCCTTGGGAGTCGAGGTGGGAATCTTTATCGGAATGTCACGCACCACGCTCTCGCCGCGATAGGGCTTGAGCAGCGTCTCAATCGTGATCTCGTCGCCCGGACGCGCTTCGGTCACGTCGGTGCGCGCGGTTTCCAGTCGCGCCGTACGGCGGTCGGGAACGAGTTCGAAGTTCAGCTCGACGCCTTCAATCTTGGGCGTGTCATAGGGATTCTCGAAAATGCGGCTGAAGTGCTCGCCGATCGACATCGCGATGTTGTAGGCCGTGGGCGTATTGCCGTCGAGCGGCGCGAACATGTTATTCACCGCCAGCTTGGGATAGCCCAGCACCGCAATGTCTCCCGCCAGCCGGTAGGTCGTGTCTTCGCCGTACTCGTTCATGCCCTGCAGCGCATTGAACACCGTGGCCATCATGGCCGCGGGGGTGATTTTCGCGTTGTTCAGCACCTCATAATGAAACGTCTTGGGATGGCTGACGCCGTGAATCGTAAGCGTCACCGGAATCATCTCCGGCTTGCGATCGAAGCGGCCCATGATTCCGGTATGGCGGTCCTGCACGAACGCGCCGATGGTTTCGGTGGTGTTGACGATCTTGAACGAGTTCTGCGGCGAGGGCAGCGTAGCCAGCACGCGCGCCTTCGTCATCGGCATATCGACGTTGCCCGCCTGAAGGATGGGGTGTCCGCAGGCCAGCAGATGCGAGTCGTCGATGTACGTCACGGTACAAGTGGCAGCGATGCTCATGTCACCGCGCACCATCAGCGCGCTGACGGCTGAGCCCGGCTCGATGGGCTCGGGCTGCTTCTCGTTGGTGACTGAGCCGGCGCCCATCACCGGCATAATGCCCGCGGCTGCAAAATCCTTGGCAAACAGCCGCATGGTGTCTTCGCGGAAGCCGGAGAAGACCAGCGGTGTATCGATGGGCTTAAGCAGATTGGCGTAGCCTGCCGTCGTCGCCCCCGCATCATCAGGCACGCCCACGCTGGTTTGGGAGACGGTCTGCGCAACCCCTGCCGAGCCTTTGGCCAGATCGCCCGGGCTCTTATCCAGCGCGTCGATCTCCAGCATATTGGCGGCGGGAGTGATTCCGGCAATCGGCTCTTTGGAGAATTCGCCGATGCGATACGCGATGGCTCCCACCAGCTTGCCGTCGATATAGACCGGGCTGCCGCTCATGCCCGCGACCACGCCGGTGTATTCGACCTTCGCCCCGTGCAGGCGCGCCAGAATGACGTCGGACTTAGGTCCGGCCATGCTGCCCAAGATGCCCAGGATTTCGACATCCATGGCTTCAGGCTTGGTGCCTTCGAACACGGTGTAAGCGACCCCGTGCATCCCAGGTTTCACCTGGCTTTCCGGCATGATTTGGACTTTATGTTCGACGGCGGTGGCGGCCAGCGCAGTCAGCAGCAGAGACGACGAGACGATGCGGCGCAACATGATCAACCTAACATCCTTCACCCGGCTTCTTTCAGTGTGGGCGCCCCTTGCCTTGGCGGCCCAGGCTAGCCCAACGGGAGGGCGAACCTGGGACACAACTCACCAGGTACTCGGGTTTGACGGATGCAAAGCAATTACGTCAAAAGAAATGGCAGCCGACGCCGCTTGGCACCGAATCAAAGTAGCTGAAAGTGCATTTATACTAGCAAACAGTCTGGCCTATGAGGCTCACCGATGTCTTCTGAGAAACACCTTAGCTTCCAACAATTTTCATCCGTAGTCCGGAACTGCGGGGCGATGGCTCTTTTCGCGTTCGCCCTCCTGTTCCTCGCGCCGTGGGCACTGGCCCAGTCGCAGGACTCCAGCAGTTCCTCGTCGGTACAGACGCCGAACGGCCAGAAACAGCAGGACAACGTGCCTGCCGAAGCCGGCGGTCCGGGTGGCGACGTGGGCCCGATGGCGGTACCGAAGAAGAAGGACTCTTCCGAGGATGAGGCGCCACCGCCTCCGCGCCCGAAAAAAGTCGACAATATGCCCGAGTACTCGCTGAGCGTCGATGTACCGGTGGTGACGGTCGACGCGCGGGTGGTGAAGAAGGATGGACTTCCGCTGGCTCTTCCACCGGATGTCGCCAAAGATCACTTCCGAATCCTGGAAGACGGCGTGCCGCAGAAGATCCAGAGCATAACCGCGAGCGAGGCTCCCATCACGGCGGTGCTGCTGGTCGAGTTCGCCGAGACCAACTACAACTTCATGTATGACGCGCTCAACGCGTCCTATGCTTTTGCCTCCAGCCTTAAGCCCCAGGATTGGGTTGCAGTCGTCGAGTTCGACATGAAAGAACACATCCTGGTGGACTTCACGCAGGACAAGCAGGCCATCTTCGGCGCGCTCAACCGGCTGACCATTCCCGGCCTTAGCGAGAGGAACCTTTGGGACGCCATGTTCGATACGCTCGACCGTCTCGATCGCATTCCCGGCCATAAGGAGTTGGTAGTTGTGGCCAGCGGCCTCGACACCATGAGCCACATGACCTGGGACAAGATTCTGAAGAAGGTGAAGGCGACCCCGAACGTCACCATTTACACCATCAGTACCGGCAAGGCGATGTTGACTGTGGCCGATACCGGCTTCGACTCATCGCCCTACATGATGAAGTATGTAGTTGCCGACAGTCAGATGAAGCAGTTCGCCAGCCTTACCGGCGGACGCTGGTACGGCCCGCGCTTCGAGGGCGAGCTGCCAGGGATCTTTCAGCAAGTCGCCCAATCCATTCGCAACCAGTACACCATCACGTACAAACCGACCAATACCAAGCAGGACGGCACCTACCGCAAGCTGAAGGTCGAACTGGTTGGCCCCGATGACAAGCCGCTAGTGATCAAAGACGAGAAGAACCACGATGTGAAGTATCAGATCATCGCCCGCGACGGCTACACCGCGAAGCACGAGGTGGAATAGGCCGAACCTCGACGCCTTATCTGAACTAAAGCTTTGCCGAAGCGAGTTCGCCAGGGCCCGTTTTGGTCACGGATTTACCGTCCGCAGCTTCTTCCCGTTTTAGTTCTTGACGAGCGCCCGAACGGTGTTGAAAGCTGGTGGCATCCGGAGGCTCCTCGCGATGCGCACTCTGCGTTGGTCGTTGGTTGCCGTACTCTGCTTCTCTACCTTTGCTTCAGCCGATCTGAAGATCAAAACCCGCACCACCGTGATGGGACACACCACGGAAAGCACGGTCTACATCAGAGGCTCGCGCCAGCGCACCGAGACGAGTTTCGGCGGTCAGGGCGGCTCTGCCAGCATCATGCAATGCGACCAGAAACGACTGATCACCGTCACCGGCAATCAGTGCATGGTGATGCCTTTTGGCGAGGGGGAGAGTTCCTGCCCGGCAAGACCCAACATGCGTGACATGATGAGCGGCAAGACCCCGGCTGAACCTACGCGCGCCGGTGGCGTGGTGACTATCACGCGCACTTCCACCGATACCGGCGAGCGGCAGGAGATGTTCGGTTACAAGGCACGCCACATCAAGAGCACCATGACGATGGCGTCCACTCCCGATGCCTGCAACCAGTCCAACATGAAGATGGAGATGGACGGCTGGTACGCGGATATCGCTGGCTTTTCCTGCGGCGACGAATCCTATCGCTCCATGGCCTGTGGAGGCGGTGGAGAGAAACCGGGCTGTCGCGACCGCATCGTGATGAAGGGCGGAGGCGGCGCGCCGCTGGGCTATCCGCTGAAGCAGACCATGAACATGATCACCCAGGAGCGCACCTTCACCGTCACAACCGAGGTGGTGGAGTTGACGAATGCAACGCTGGAGCCCGCGCTGTTCGATGCTCCTCCCGGACTGCCAGACCATGGATATGAACGCCATGATGGGCGGCGCGTCACACGCGTCCAGCAACGAGGCGACGCCTGCGCCGACTCATCCGACCGCATCTGCGCCTCCGGCACCCGCACCTGCTGCCCAGCCAGCCGCCGCCCCAGCTATGGCGCCCAAGGCTGCGGGAGTGGTGCGCATCGGAGTAGTGAAGATTAACGACAAGAGCGGACAGTCGCTGCCCACCGATAATCTTCGACTTAACCTGATGAGCGAGTTTGGACGTCAGCAACTGGAGGCGGTGCCGCTTGACGCAGAATCTCCGCCGGCTGACGTCGTGGCTGAAGCCCAAGCCAAGCAATGCGACTACATCGTGTACACCGTTCCCACGGAGGTCAAAGACGCAGGCAGCGGCGGCATCGCGCCGGCTTCTCTGCCCAAGGGGGTGACACTCGATCCTGCGAAGAATCAGGCGTTAACGTTGATCACCCTATACAAGGTGGGAAAACCCGCGCCTGAGATGAAGGACACGCCCCTCGCCGCAGACGCGACCGGCTTGGCCGTCGATGCCGTCACCGATACATTCGTTCTAGAAGCCGACACCGTTGCCAAACAGATCTCCGACGATGCTCACCCCAAGCCGGCAGCGAAAACTGCTCCGGCAAAGCATACGACGACGAAGAAGCAGCAGTAAGCTCGGAGAAGCCAGTTCGTAAAGGACCAACGTAGATCGCGAACCGCTGCCTCAGTCACCAGCGTGATAGCAGGACTGTGAGTGCTAACGCCTGATTACATGAACAATGGTTGAGAACCCATCCTCTTAGCCAACTCCTGAGGTAACATTGCAGGCCCGGAGCGCCCTTTCCAGTCTGGAGCATGCTATGAAACTGAAGACCCTCGCTTATTTCAGCCTGATCACACTCGTTGCATCGCTCAGACCAGCGGCATCCGCCCAAACTTTCAGCGTGATTCATACCTTTACGGGCGGGCCGGACGGAGCGTATCCACAAGCGGGTGTAACGCTACGAGCAGGTAATCTGTATGGCACGACCTCGAATGTGAATTTCGTGGGCAACGGTGTCGTCTACGAACTGACGCCCGTGGGGAACGACTGGGTCGCAGCTTCACTCTATGCTTTTTCTGGTAAGGACGGGAGCAATCCGCTAGCCAGAGTCCTGTTCGGGCCTGACGGCCATCTTTACGGCACGACCTCGGAGGGGGGCGCACGCGGCGGTGTTGTTTTCGAGTTGGTACCGAAGACCTCACTGGCCTGCAAGACCCCAACCTGTGCCTGGAGCGAAACCGTAATCTATGCATTTCAGGGTCCTCCCAACGACGGTTTTTTGCCTTACCATGGCGACCTCATCTGGGATCAGGCTGGCAATATGTACGGCATGACCGCGCTCGGTCCTGGCGATAATGGGGCCGTCTTTGAGTTGCACCCCTCTGGGAACGGGTGGACCGAGACGGTGATTGGATATCCAGGCTACTTTCCCTGGGGCGGCCCTGCCTTGGACAATAACAACCACCTCTTTGGCACGACGTCCGCTAACACCTGGGGCACAATCTTCGGGTTGACTTACGTACAGGGAGTGGGATGGCAAGGAAGCTACGACTATGACTTTTCTGAAGATGACAGCAACGGGTTCCAGCCCGTTGCCGGTCTAGTCGCCGACAAGGCCGGTAATTTCTATGGTTCGACCAGCCAAGGCGGCTTAAGCGACAACCTAGGCGGGACAATCTTCGAGCTTTCGCCTTCTGGCAACACCTGGATGTTGACCACGTTGTACGCCTTCTCACGGGACGCGGGCTGCGGCCCTGAAGCGGCTCTCACCTTGGACGATGCCGGCAATCTCTACGGAACCACTTCGTGCAACGGTGCGTATGGCCGAGGAAATGTCTTTAAGCTGACTAACACCGCGAATGGTTGGGTATATACCTCTCTTTACGATTTCACCGGCGGCGCTGACGGGTATAACCCGCTCAGTAACGTAACGATTGACACGGACGGTACCCTCTACGGCACCGCCTCCGAGGGCGGCGACCCCCGATGCGAATGCGGCACCGTCTGGATGATCAAGCCGTAACAGTCAACTTACGTTAATTCCCCATTACACAACTAACTCCGCCCACTCGAATTCCACATGTTTCGGTGGTCCACCTGCGGATAGCGACATATCCAGCTCGTTCTACACCCCGACAAAAAATCCCCACCCAACCATAGCCATAGGTTGGATGGGGATGAAACTACCCGTCTGCTATCTAGACGAGTTGATTTGCTGTGAGGTCTGTTCTTGCCTCAGGCAGACTTATCGATCGTCCCCAAGTGCTGTCGCGGCACTGCCAACAGCCGTTTATGCAATTCAAGGTTTTTCGGTTACTCGCTGTAGTCGCCACGGCTTTGGTGCGGGTACGTCTGGCGGCACCAGCATTCGCAAGCTCGCCTCGTTCTTAGCGACCAGTCTCAGCTCCGAATGGTATTCATCCTCGGAACCATCCGCACTCTTACTCGTAATCCGCAGAATATCTCCCTTGATACGAGCGTCGGTAATGGTATTCGCGCCCTCAACTGCCTCGGCTTTCGTCAATTCACCGGCTTCGTTCACCTCGATGTTGGCATGGCTGATGGATCCGACGAGCTTGTTTCCCTCGAAACTAATCTTCACCGTTACGAAAGGACTGCCGTGGAAATCGCCTTTCCAAACTCCAACAAACTGCTTCGCGTTCGCAGCCGTTGCTGGCGTGAACTCTTGTGCTGCAGCTAAGCCGCACAGAAAAGTCAGGAGCACGAAACAACACAGCCCCGCGATTGCGGGACGACGATTAGCTGGTGAACTGAACATCTGTATCCTCCCCGAACCCCGTTCCGAGTGTCGTAGAGTTTACACCACTTGAGGTCAGGGGGATGGACTAAGGGTGCGGCATATCGCGATATACGTCCCGACAAAAAATCCCCACCCAACCATAGCCATAGGTTGGATGGGGATGATACTGCGGCCCGCGACGGCTAGTGCACGACCAGGTGCGTGAACGGCGCGACGTAAGCAATCAGGAAGACGAAAATGCCCACCAGGCATGCCAGGGCGATGCTATGCCAGAAGACGTAACGCAGGATATCGCCTTCGTGTCCGTACCACTGGGTTGCAGTACTGGCGACCACGATGCTCTGGGCGTCGATCATCTTGCCCATCACGCCGCCAGCGCTGTTCGCCGAAGCCATCAGGCTGGGCGGAAGGTTCACCTGCTGTGCGGTGATCTTCTGCAAGCTGCCGAACAGCACGTTGGAAGACGTGTCTGACCCGGTCAGAGCCACTCCTAGCCATCCCAGCAAGGTCCCGAAGAACGGGTACAAGTGCCCGGTTCGGGCGAACGCCAACCCCATGGTGGCGTCCAGTCCGGCATATCGCGTCATGAAGCCGATGGCCATCATAGCGGCGATTGTCAACAGCGAAAATCTCACCTTGATGATGGTTCGGCCATATACGGCAAAGATCTTCGGGACACTCAATCCCATCACCAGGCCGGAGATGACTGCCGCCAGCAGAATGCCAGAACCGGTGGCGCTCACCCAATTGAGGCCGAAGACGGCAGATTCAACCGTCGGCTTTGGCACCACCGGCGGAACGCGCTGGGAAACATTATTCAGGCCGGTGACCACGAATTGCGGATTGGTGATCTTGCTGGGTGGGACTTGCATGCTCGCCATCGAGGTGAACACCTTTTCCGGCGAGTTCATGATCTTTTTGCCGGTCTGCGTGCCCCAGATGAAAACGATCAAGCTAAGAATGATCCAAGGCACCCAGGCGCTGGTAACTTCCGCGCGGCTATAGCCGTGGGCGGCGCGATGCTCGGTCTTGGCTTCCTCGCCCTCGAACGTCCAGATTCGCTTGGGATGCCAGACGAGGAGAAACAGGACCAGGCAGATCATGGAGACGACGGATGCGCCGATATTAGCCAGCCACGGCCCATGCAAGTTGGAGATTAGGACCTCAGGTATGGCGAACGATACGCCGGCCACCAGAATCGCCGGCCAGATTTCCATCATTGCGCCCCACCCGGCGAAGGCGACGATCAGCCAGAAAGGCACCAGAATGCAGAACGGCCCCAGAATGCGTCCGACCATGGCGCCCAAAAGGGTTTCGCTGTAGCCGGTCACTTTGGCCAGAGCGACGATTGGCGTGCCCAAAGCGCCGAAAGCAACCGGCGCCGTATTGGCGATCAGCGACAATCCCGAAGCCTGCAGCGGCCGGAAGCCAAGGCCGATCAGCAAAGCCGCGGTCACGGCGACGGGCGTGCCGAATCCTGATGCGCCCTCAAAAAACGCCCCGAAGCAAAAGGCGATGAGCAGCAATTGCAGACGGCGGTCCTGGGTGATTCCGGTCATGCTGTGCTGCAACACCTTGAAGCGTCCCGTTTCCACAGTGAGCTGATACATGAAGATGACGTTCAGCACGATCCAGCCGATGGGAAACAGTCCGTAGGCGGTTCCGTACACTGCGGTCTTCGCAGCCAGACCCGTGGGCATGTGGAAGGCAAAGATGGCCACGATCAGCGCCGTCGCCAATCCCATGATCGCCGCCCAATGCGCTTTCACTTCAAGGATGGCGAGGGTTCCTAATAGAACGATCACCGGCAGCGAAGCTAAGATCGTCGAGAGCCACCAGTGACCTGTAGGGTCGTAGTTCTGCGCCCAGGTTTTAGAGAGCGGAGGAATGCGCAGGATAATCACCGCGGCCACAATCGCAATCGCGGTCAGGATGAGAAATACCAGAGAATTCTCTTTTGGAGGCGCAGTTTTGGTCGGGCTTTTAGAAGTCGAACCGGATGCCATTCGAAATCACCTTTAACCTGCGGGCGCGGACAGGCTCTTTCGTACGGTAGTTGGTTGACCATGCTAACAGCGGCAAAGGATTTCGCAAGTGCTTTATGTCACAATTCAGATGTTTAGTTCCCGAATCGGCCCGCCGGCTTCCGTTGTGAGCAACTCCCGCGTTCTGGTTGGCGCCGACCGACACGGATACCCTGTAGCGGAGCATCCCCGTTCTCCCCCTTTGGCGTTCTACTCTACGACCCAGCGCAATCGGCCGCCAAGCATTTTCGCCATTCAAACCCATAGCCCCGGGCACAGTTGCTTGACCCGCAACTCGATGTAGCGGCGGTCAAGCAGGCTTGCCAACCGAGTACAATCATGCGAAGTTGGTGTGCACGAGCCGCTCTGCGCGGGGTGTTTCGCTTATGTCTTCGACCAGTTCTCCCGGCCCGCCTATGGGAGTCGATGCGGTTCCCGGGGGCCAAACGAATCAGGTTCGCTACTTCGTCCTCGGACTGCTGCTGCTGGTCGTAACGGCACTGGCGTGGCCCTTCCTGGGCCGCGGCCTGAACGGCATGCAGTTCATGCCGCATTCGTTCTGCTATCTGGGCAACACCACCCTGATCGCCACCCACATGGTCTCCGACCTGCTCATCGGAATCTCTTACGTGGTGATCTCGTTGACCCTGGTGTACATGGTGCGCGCCAGTCAGGGCGGCATTCCGTTTCACTGGATGTTCCTGGCGTTCGGGACCTTCATCATCGCCTGCGGCGCTACGCACTTCATGGAAGTCTTCACCTTATGGGTACCCGCCTATTGGGTCTCTGCCTACGTGAAGGTGGTGACGGCGGCCGCCTCCGTCGCAACTGCTATCGCCCTGCCGCTGGCCATGCCTCGCATTCTGCGCAATGTGCAGACGGTGAACGTATCGGAGGGGCGGGCGCAGGAGTTGGCGCGAATCAATCAGCAACTCAGCACGGCGAATGAAAAGCTACAGGGCCTCGATCGGGTGCGCCGCCGGTTCCTGGCGCGAGCCTCTGCCGACATCGGAGACTGGGAGTGGGAGATCAGCAGCGGCAAGCTGCTCTGGTCTGAAGAAGTGAAGCTCATGCACGGCTTTGCTCCGGGCGCTACCTTCAACGGAGATTACAAGGAGTGGCTGAATTCGGTCCATCCCGACGATCGTGAGCCGGCAATCAGGGTGGTTACCGCAGCTTTGGAAAAGCGTTCCGACTACGAAATCGAATACCGGACCATGCGAGCCGACGGCGGCATCAACTGGATCGTGGGCCGGGCTGCCGTCGAGTGCGACGCCGCTGGCAATCCGATTCGCGCCATCGGCATGTGCATGGACATCACCGCCCGCAAGCTGACCGAGGAGGCCTTACGCAAAACCGAAAAGCTGGCTGCTGCCGGAAGGCTGGCGGCCACCATTGCGCATGAGGTGAACAATCCGCTGGAAGCGGTGATGAACCTGATTTTCCTGGCGCGCAATGAAAATGACCTGACCGAACGCAATCATCTGCTCGACATGGCCGACAAGGAACTGCAACGCGTCAGTCATATCACGCGCCAGACGCTCGGCTTCTATCGCGACTCCGGACGCGCCGTCATGGTCGATCTCGGCGAAGTGGTCACTAACGTCGTCGATGTGTTCCAGGGCAAGCTGAAGTCTAAGGGAGTGCAGGCGCAGCTCGATATTCGTGACCAAACCGTTGTCCATGGAGTTCCCGGAGAGATCACCCAGGTAGTGTCGAACCTCATCAGCAATGCGATTGATGCCTCGCGCTCTGGTTCCGCGGTTCGGATACGCGTGAGACACCGCCCTGAGGGCGCGGTGCTTATAGTCTCCGATCACGGCGTCGGAATCTCTCTCACTGCCAGAACGAAAATCTTTGAGCCTTTTTTCACCACCAAAAAAGATGTTGGTACGGGACTCGGTCTCTGGATCAGCCGCCGCATTGTTGAGAATCACGGAGGCAGTATCCGCTTCCGCAGCAGCAACGGATCAAAGGCGACGGGAACGGTCTTCGTCGTCAGCCTGCGAAGCGCCCCCATGGCGAAGGAAGCTGCCGGATAGTAGCCACAGGGATCTTCGAAAACTCGCGGAAAACTCGCGCTCTATTTTCGGAGCTCCCGCTCCCAGGCTTGCAGCCAACGCCCGCATTGCCGGCCGCCAACACCTTTGGACGGCAGAACCAACCTGTTTGCACTCGATATGCGGCGGTGCAAGAATGACTTCTGTTGTGAGCTTTCATGAATTCGATCAGGAGTGAGGCCTTATATGGGAACGGCTACGGCAATGACAGGATTGGAACCGAAGGAGTTGTGGAAGCACTTTGACGCGTTGGCGGCGATCCCGCGGGCATCAGGAAATGAGGCCAAGGCCCGCGAGTATGTGTTGGGAGTCGCGAAGCGCCTGGGCCTTGAGGCGGTGCAGGACAAGGTAGGCAACACGGTGATTCGCAAACCCGCACATGCAGGCCGCGAGTCCGCTCCCATGGCCTTGCTGCAGGGCCACCTCGACATGGTGTGCGAGAAGAACGAAGGCACCCCCCACAACTTCGAGACCGATCCCATCAAGGTGGTGCGCGACGGCGACTGGTTGAAAGCGGAGGGCACAACCCTCGGCTCCGATAATGGCGTCGGCGTTGCTGCCTCACTGGCAGTGATGGAAAGCACCGACATTGCGCATGGCCCGCTGGAATTCGTCTACACCATCGACGAAGAATCCGGGCTGACCGGTGCGGCGGAATTTCCTGCCGGCTTACTCAAATCGAAATACTTTCTAAACCTCGATAACGAAGAGACGGCCACGCTTTGCATCGGATGCGCCGGTGGAATCAAGACGACGGCGCGTCGCAAGGTGACTCTGCTGCCCGCGACTGCGGGTGACGCCTATCGCATCAAGGTGTTCGGGCTCAAGGGCGGGCACTCGGGCGTGGACATTCACCAGGGTCGCGGAAACGCGGTGCGTATCCTGGGCAGCGTGTTGCAGAGGGTCCTCGATCTGCCGGCCTCGCTGGGAAACATTAACGGAGGCAGTGCCCAGAACGCGATTCCGCGCGAAGCTTCGGCGGTGGTTGTCATCGATCCCAAGCTCGACGGAAAACTGAAAGCGATGGTCGCCAAAGCCGAGGAGGAATTTAAGGCCGACTTGGGAGGCTTCGATCCCGGACTGCAGATCAGCGTGGAGAAGGCCGAGCGTCCGCAAAAGGTAGTGGACAACCCCGACGCCAGGCGTGCGGCTGACCTGCTGGCCACCTTGCATCATGGTGTACTGGCGATGAGCCCCGATGTTCCCGGACTGGTGCAGAACTCAACTAACCTGGCGATTGTTGCTTTGAAGGGAGACACCCTGGAGATCGTCACCAGCCAGCGCAGCGCGATTGAGAGCAGCAAGAACGCGGCGGCGCGCATGGTGGCAACCGCCTGCCAACTTGCCGGATTCGAGACTGAGCACAGCGGCGGCTATCCGGGTTGGAAGCCCGATCCCCATAGTGAGATCGTGGAGAAACTGCAGAAAGTGCATCAGCAAGTCTTTGGGCAAGAGGGAAAGCTGATCGCGATGCATGCCGGGCTGGAGTGCGGCGTCATTGGCGAGAAGTATCCGGGGATGCAGATGGTGTCGTTCGGCCCAACCATTGTCGATCCGCACAGCCCCAATGAGCGGGTGCAGATCTCAACCGTCGATAGCTTCTGGAGCTTCCTGCGGCAGGCGCTGGAAGCGATTTGAGGGAAGGCGTTCGAGTAATTGCATGGAGTATCCGGACTGCCCCGTCAGGATTCACGCTCCAGCTCAGGCGGCGGCTCTAATTCAGACGGTGGCTCTAATTCAGGCGGTTGCGAAGGCTCGGAGTGGCTCAGTTCCACCTCGATGACGGGAATCTCGGTGTGCTGCGGCCCGCGCATGGGCTCCGCGATGCCGTCTTCCATCAGTAGCGCAACTGACCGTCCGTGCACGTCCATGCTTCCGTCCACGTTCTCGTTCTTGAACGGTCGCTCCAGGTCGTGCGTATCCATGATCAGCGTCCAGCCATGTCCCTGCGGCGATGGCGGCAGCGTGTAGCTAACGCAATCGTGATACGAGTTCAGCAGGATCAGGAACGAGTCATCCACGATGCGCTGGCCCATGTCGTCCACCTGGTCGAGGGTGCCGCCGTTGTACATGATCGCAATGCTGCGCATCCAACCGGCGTTCCATTGCTCCGGCGTCATCTCCTCGCCGTTGTTGCCGTACCAGCCGATGTCCTTGAGCGAGGAGTGCCGCACTTCGCGGTCCTGGAAAAACTTGCGGCGGCGCAGATTAGGGTGGGCCCTGCGCAAGGCAATCAGTTCCCGCGTGAACTCGAGCATTCGCGTCTTATGCTCATCCAGTTCCCAGTCGTACCAACTGATCTCGTTGTCCTGGCAGTACGCGTTGTTGTTGCCCTGCTGGGTGCGCATGATTTCGTCGCCGCCGCACAGCATGGGCACCCCCTGTGACAGGAACAGCGTCGCCAGCAGGTTGCGCATCTGCACCTCGCGCAGGCGATTGATCTCAGGATCGTCGGTCGCTCCTTCGGCGCCCATGTTCCAGGAATGGTTGTCGTTGGTGCCGTCCTGATTGTTTTCGCCGTTCGCTTCGTTGTGCTTGTCGTTGTAGCTGACCAGGTCGTTGAGCGTGAAGCCATCGTGCGCGACCACAAAATTGATGCTGGCATAGGGCTTGCGTCCGTCGTTCTGATACAAATCGCTGCTGCCGGTCAAACGGTAGGCGAGATCGGAAAGCTGGCCTTCGTCGCCTTTCCAGTAGCGGCGCACGGTGTCGCGATACTTCCCGTTCCACTCCGCCCACAGTACGGGAAAGTTGCCTACCTGGTATCCGCCGCTACCAACATCCCAGGGCTCGGCGATCAGCTTCACCTGCGAGATGATCGGATCCTGATGAATGATGTCGAAGAATGCCGCAAGCCGATCCACGTCGTGCAGCTCGCGCGCCAGCGTTGCCGCCAGGTCGAAGCGGAAACCGTCGACGTGCATCTCGTTAACCCAGTAGCGCAGGCTGTCCATGATGAGCTTCAACACCTGCGGATGGCGCACGTTCAAGCTGTTGCCCGTGCCGGTGTAATCCATGTAGTAGCGCTGCTGATTAGGCACCAGCTTGTAATAGGTCGGATTATCAATACCGCGGAAGCTCAGCATCGGCCCCAGGTGATTGCCTTCGGCGGTGTGGTTGTACACCACATCGAGAATCACCTCGATGCCGGCGCGATGCAGCGCCTTCACCATCGATTTGAATTCGGCTACTTGCGACCCGTTCGCACCGGCCGAGCAATACTCCGGCTCCGGGCTGAAGTAGTTCAGCGTGTTATATCCCCAGTAATTGGTCAGCCCCTTATCGACCAGGATCTTGTCGTTGATGAAATGATGTACCGGCATCAGCTCAACTGCGGTGATGCCGAGCTTCCTCAGGTATTTCAGTGCGGACGGGCAGGTGAGCGCCGCATAAGTGCCGCGCAGGTGCTCCGGTATCTGGGGATCCAATTTGCTGAAACCGCGAACATGCATCTCGTAAATCACCGAGTCGGCGAGCGGAATCTTCGGCGGATGATCGTGCTCCCAGTCAAAATACGGATTCACCACCACGGACTTCGGCATTCCCGTCGCGCTGTCGCGGCGATCGATATGTAAGTCGGCGTTGTCCCCGCCCATGCGATAGGGAAAAATCGGCTTCTCCCAGTCGACATGCCCGTTAATCGCCTGCGCGTATGGGTCGATGAGCAGCTTGGCCGGATTGAAGCGCAGACCGGCTCCTGGATCCCAAGGTCCGTAGACCCGGTAGCCATAGAGCTGCCCCGGCTGGACTCCGGGTATGTAGCAATGCCAGACGAAGGCTGTTTGTTCCTGAACCAGAATCCGTCCCGATTCGCGCCGGGTGCGATTGTCGTACAGACACAGCTCCACCTTGGTCGCGTTCTCGGAGTACAGCGCAAAGTTCGCCCCGGTTCCATCCCAGGTCGCCCCCAGCGGATGGGGCCTGCCTGGCAGGACCACTCGTTCCATTCCTGTTCCCCTCCAGCAACAAACCTTGAACTTAGATGCAAAGAGTGCGCCGGCGTTGATGAATTCGCAATTGGGACAGAATCCCGCAAACGGAATTGAGCAGAGATGTTTCGATAAAAGTACTCATCAACCCCTTGCCCTGCATCTTACAGATTGCGGATGATGAAGGCTGCTGCCATGCTAGGCAAGTGCGCCAACCCGGGCTGTAATTGCGAGTTCAAGCGTCTCGGAACCGGCCGTATCTACAGCTTGCAGGTAAAAGATCCCAAGCGCTGGGGACTTCCGGCGCATATCAATCAGAAGGTAGTCTGGGTGTGCGCGAAATGTGACCACCACAAAAAGATCCGCTTCGATCACGAACGCTGCCAGGTACTCGTGGTCAATCGGCACGAACAGTTCAGACAGTCAGCCTAGGCTTTATTCAACATCAGCTCTGAAATGGTAAACACCCCAGGATTGTTACGGGCGGGGTGCGCCGATAGCCTTCCGAAGTGCCATACCGCCCATACCATGACGACCGCAATTACGGCCGCAATCATCCAGAACATCAGGTTTGTACTCCGAAGAGGGCCGAGAGGAGAATTCGTACTCATGTCCATTTGGACACCTACGCCGCCGCCCAAGTTGTCAACTGGTTTTGCCGCTCAGGATTCGCCTGCATCGTCGTCCGGCTATACTCATCCAATTCAAACCTGATATGGCTGCTGCCAGACATACTCCTCCGACCGTCAATGAGCAAGACCTGCGCGACCTGGGTTTCGGTGCCGTCGTCTCGCGCGAGAGCAAGGCCCGACTGGTGAACCGCGATGGCAGTTTCAATGTAGAGCGCAGCGGGCTGTCGTTCACGCAATACTTCAGCCCGTATCACTTTATGCTGACGATTCCCTGGTGGCAGTTCTTTGCCCTCGCCGCTGGCTCCTATCTATTGGCCAATGCGCTGTTCGGACTGGGATACCTGGCATGCGGACCGGGTTCTCTCGGAACTGCCTATGCCGGTCTGGAGCGCCATACCTTCCTGCGCGCCTTCTTCTTCAGCGTGCAGACGCTCTCCACCATCGGCTATGGCCAGGTCTATCCGGTGGGACTGGTAGCCAACATCCTGGTGGCTTTCGAGGCGCTGACCGGATTAATCGGCTTCGCCATCGTCACCGGGCTGCTGTTCGCTCGCTTCTCGCGTCCCAGCGCGAAGATGCTGTTCAGCAGACATGCCATCATGGCTCCTTATCGCGGAATCACCGCTTTTGAATTTCGCGTGGCCAACGCGCAGCGGAGTAATGAAATGATCGAAGTTACCGCGAAGGTAATGCTCACCAGGTTCGAAGATGCGGATGGCGTGCGTACCCGGCGCTATTATCCTCTGGCTCTGGAGCGCGAACGTGTCACCTTCCTGCCGCTGACGTGGACCGTGGTCCACCCCATTGACGAAAGCAGCCCCATGTATGGTGAAACCCTCGATACTCTGCGTTCGAGCCAGGCGGAGTTTATCGTCCTGCTCGGCGGATTGGACGAAGCCATCGCCGCGCAGGTGAACCAGCGCACATCGTTTATTCCCGACGAGATCTTGTGGGGCGCCCGCTTCGCCAACGCCTTCCTCATCGCCGAAACCCGTGGCCGCAAGGTCAAGTTCGACATGCGCAAGTTCGACAGCGTGGAGCGTGCTACCCTGCCTGAGCTCGCATTAAAGGATTGACAGAAGCACCTAAATAGCGAGAATGGTTGCCATTAGTCAATCCCCGGGGTTTGCTCTCGCTTAACGCCGTTGAAACAATTGCAACTACCGTGCGGTACGAGAGCTGTGCTCTTGGCTACCGAACTGAGGAGGAAATGATGGTAGGAGGAATCGTCGGTGGAGTGCGTCGTGCGTCCGGATGGTCGATTGTCCTGGGCATTCTGATGATCATCGCCGGCATGATCGCAATCTTTGCCCCCCTGGAAGCAGGCTTGGTAGTAGTTATCGTGGTCGGCTGGATGGCGATCTTCAATGGCGGCGCCCAGCTCGTCTATGCCTTCAGCCATGAAGCCAGGCATCGCTGGCTGGAAGGGCTGCTGGGCATTATCTACGTCATCGCCGGCATCTACCTGCTGATGCATCCGGTGGGAGGGTTACTGGCGCTCACGCTGTTGATCGGCTCATTCCTGGTGGTCTACGGCGTCTTCGCATTGGTGCTGGCATTCCGTATGCGACCGGCACCGGGCTGGGGGTGGGTATTATTTGACGCGGTTGTTACCTTCCTGCTCGGCGTTTTGATCTATATCCACTGGCCGGGGACATCGGATTTCATAATCGGCACGCTGATCGGGATCAGCTTCATCATGAGCGGCGTATCGCGCCTGATGCTGTCGATGGCGGTGCGACGGCTCACCACGAGAGCGGCCTAGCGGTCTTTAGAGGTTTTAATGTTGCTGTGTTCCGGCTTTGAAAGGGCACGGCTTTTAGCCGTGCCGCCACAACACGTCATGGACTTCGCCTTTAGGCGCTGAGGAAATGCTCGCCCTCAGCGGCTAAAAGCCGGTTTTTCGTCCACCTGTGCGGCCCGCCTGAAGGCGGGCCCTTTCAAACAGCATACGGCAACTGTGGAAGCGCTATAGTAAATACCGATTTAATAGCTCACCCTCGGTCGAGGCGAGTGGGATGCGCGCAGCGAAACTTAGCCGCAAAGCGGCGGGATGGTTTGAGCCCGGCTCGTCAGAGCCGGGGTAAGTGGGAGAAAGCTCAGAGTCGCGTAGCGACGGCACAAGCTACGACCCACACACCGTAGGGGACAGCAGAAGATAGCCCAGCCCGCCGCGGCGGGCTGGGAAGGCGTAAGTGGGAAATTTCGAGTCCGCTTCAGCGGACGACATATGTTTCGTAACAGCCTCTTCAGCGCCGCGTCTTTTGCAATCGAGCCGGCTCTCAGCCAGCGATAGAGGCTGCCGCCGGCTCAAAGCCGACTCGTGACGTTAAGGGACTGCTTGGACGCGGGCCTGAAGCGTCCGTTGCGAAACTCATGATTGAGCGACGACAGTGGGACAAACCACGCATCCGTCCCGCAGGGATAGCATATCTAAGCCCAGCCATTCATGGCTGGGAAGGCGTAAGTGGAAAATCTCGAGTCCGCTTCAGCGGACGGCATATGTTTCGCAGCAGCCTCTTCAGCGCCGCTCTACCCGTCCTTCACTTGGCGCGCAGCAGCAGCACCGGCACGCTTATCGCGTGCTGTACACGGGTGGCGGTGGTTCCCAGAAAAAGGTCGGCCAGGAAGCGGTGGCCGTGCGTGCTCATGGCCACCAGGTCGCAACCTTTCTGTTTCACCCATTTGATAATTTCGCTCACCGGGTCGCCGTAGGCGAGCTCGGCCTCGGTCGGTATACCCTCGCCGAGAAATTCAGATTTCACCTTCTCCAGATAGGCGGTGTCTTCGGTGATTTCGGGACTGACGGCATCGGGGCCATAGGTTCGCGCCGCCCAGCCATCCGCAACGTGCAGCAACACCAGATGGCTGTGCGCGAGCATGGCAAGGCGCTTGACGTGCTCAATGATTGCCCGGTCGGTTGGGGTGCCGTCGAGCGTGACCAGTATTTTGTCGTACATCGTCAGACCTCGTGCTAGTGCAGGGTGTAGCCCACGTTTTCGTGCGTGCCACTCTTTTTTTGAACTGTCATCCTGAGCCTGAACTGTCATTCTTCGTCCGCCGCGGCGGACTCAGAATGACAGACAAATCAATAGTGCTCCCTACGGCGCACTCCCTACGGCGCACCTGAAGGCGCGCCCCTTCATCTTCCCACCACGATGTGCCACGCCGTCCTTGCCGATTCCGGCAAGCCATAGATATCCATCGCCGTAATCAAAATCGCGCTGGTCCAACCTGCGATGGTAAGGAACCAGCCATTTCTCCACGCCCCCATGCGCTGTCGCGACCCTGTGAACTGCAGCAAGGGAAACATGGCAAACGGAAGCTGCAGGGCAAGCACTACCTGGCTCAGGATGAGCAGGTCGGTCACGCTGCTGTCGCCGCGAACGCCAATGACGAAGACCGCCGGCAAAATCGCCAACGTGCGTGTAATCAGCCGGCGCACCCACGGCTTGATGCGCCAGCGCATAAAGCCTTCCATCACCACCTGGCCGGCCAGCGTGCCGGTGATGGTGCTGCTCTGTCCGCTGGCCAGCAGTGCGATGGCGAACAATGTGCTCGCCATCGTGGTCCCCAGCAGAGGAGCAAGCGTCAGATACGCCACACGAATCCAGTCGCTGTCGGCGCTGAAGTGCACCACCTGTCCGCCCAGCGTGGTCACGCTCTCCTTGCCGAAGAAGACCATGGCCGCGAGCACCAGGATCGCCGCGTTGACGAAGAAGGCCAGCGTTAGCGCCACCGTGGAATCGATGGTGTTGAACTGGACGGCGCGCCGCATCGACTGTTCGTCTTGTTGCAACCTGCGGCTCTGCACCAGCGCCGAATGCAGATACAGGTTGTGCGGCATTACGGTCGCGCCAATTATCCCGATGGCCACATAGATCATGCCCGCGTGGTGGAACTGCGGTACCAGTCCTCCGGCGAGCTCGAGAAAGCTGGGCTTGGTCTGCGGAAGAATGAAAATCTCGATGTAGTAGCAGACCGCAATGGTGAACACCAGCAGCAACACCACGGCTTCGATGGTCCTCATGCCGAGGCCCTGCAGGCCAAGCAGCAACAGAACGTCGACACCGGTAATGATCACCGCCCATAGCAGCGGGATATGAAACATCAGGTTGAGAGCGACCGCGCTGCCCAGCACCTCAGCCAGATCACAGGCCGCTACCGCCGACTCGCTGAACAGCCAGTTAGGCCAGCGCGTCCACGCGGGATACCAGTCGCGGCAAGCCTGTGCCAGGTCTTTGCCGGTTACAACCCCAAGCCGCGCCGAGATGACCTGCATGAAGATCGCCATGATGCTGGCGATGCCGACCACCCAGAGCAGTCCGTACTTGAATTGCGCTCCGGCCTGCAGGTCGGTGCCCCAGTTGCCGGGATCCATGTATCCGACGCTGACCAGCACTGCCGGCCCGACGAAGGCGCGCCACTGCTCCCAGAAGCCGGCTTCGTGCGGCGGCACCGCAACAGAGCTGTGCATGCCTTCGAGAGAGAGCGAGCCGGATTGGGGAGTGTGGTCGGCCATGGTCCTAATTCAGATTGAATCACGGATTGGCGCGGATGAACACAGAGGAGGCAGGAGCCAACGGAGGATGAGCGCAACGGTGCGCAGAATTCTGAGCCCTACGGGCGAAATTTGCCTGAGCCGTGGGCGTGAGCCCGCGGGCACGGGGTTTGAGAGATCCCTATTAGCCGCGGAGCGGCGGCACTGTATCCCGGGACATCATCCGGATCGAAGGGCAGGGGATCGTGCCGCCGCTGCGCGGCTCGGAGGGTTTATCTTCCTGCCCACCGCGGGCGTAGCCTGTCCTGAGCGGAGCCGAAGGGCCCACGGCTAAAACAGATGACGCCCTTCGGGCTAAGAGCTTCGGAACTTGCGATTGCGTGAGGCCGTCAGCTCTCAATTCGCTCAGGTCAGCTCTGGCGCACAGGCGCCTACTTCTTAACCACCTCCGCGATGTACACCGAGTAGGGTTCGAGTTGGAACGTCGGCAGGCTCTGGCCTCCGGTGCTCGCCGTCAACAGCGTCTTCAACCGCGCGCCCGCAAATCCCTGCTTCGACAAATCGAAGCTCACCTTCTGCTCGTTCGGCGACATGTTCAGAACGACGATCACAGCTTCATCTTTATACCGCCGCAGATACGACAAGACGTTCGGGTCGTCAGGGTTCAGCGCTTCCCAATCGCCCTCAAGCAGGGCTTGGTTGGTCTTACGCAGCGCGATCAGGTTGCGGTAGAAATTCAAAATCGAGCCCCGATCTTTTTGCTCGCTAGCGACATTGTGCGTCTGGTAGCTGGTGGGAATCGGCAGCCACGGAATCCCCGTCGTGAATCCGGCATTGGGCGTGTCGCTCCACTGCATCGGAGTGCGCTCGCCGTCGCGGCCTTTCTCTTTCGGCCAGCCTAGCCGGCCGATGGGGTCCTTCACGTCCTCGCGACGCGTAGGATCGTTGTTCTGCATTCCGATCTCTTCGCCGTAATAAAGGATGGGCGTGCCCGGCAGCGTGAGATACATTCCCGCCAGCACCTTCGCGATTGCGTCATCATGCTTGCCGTCGGCGAAGCGGGTATAAGCGCGCACGATGTCGTGATTGCTCATCACCCAGACCGGCCATTCGCCTGAGCCGACCACGGCGGCGATGTGCTGGCGGAAGACACTGGCTGAGAGCGGCGTGAGTTTGGTGAAGGCCAGATCCATCGGCATCTGAATGCGATCATGCTGCGGGCCGTAGTAGCTTTTAAGTTTCTCGATGGTGTCGGTCCAGGTTTCGCCGATGAGCACTGCGTTGTACTGGTTGGCGACCTTGCGCAGACCGGCCAGGACATCCATCACCTCCGGCAGATTGGTGTTGTACTTGCGCACTTGGTTGGGCTCGCCGTAAGCGTCCTTGCCGGGAAGGACAGGATTGTCGTGGAGATTGGGATCTTCAAACAAGGTATCGACGGCATCGAGGCGGAAGCCAACCACGCCGCGCTTGTACCAGAAGCGCGTGACGTCGAACATGGCGTCCTTCACCTTGGGATTGCGCCAGTTCAGGTCGGGCTGCTGCGGATAGAAAAAGTGGTAATAGTACTGATCCGTCTTGCCGCTCCACTGCCACGCCGATCCGCCAAAGAGCGACGTCCAGTTGTTCGGCGGCTGGTTGGGACCGTTGCCGTCGCGCCAGATGTACCAAGTCGCGATAGGGATTCGTCTGCGACGACTCCGACTCAAGAAACCACTTGTGCTGGTCGGAGGTGTGGTTCACCACCAAATCGAGGACGATGCGAACGCCGTCCTTCTTGCCGCCCGCCTCCATGCGGTCGAAGTCGCGCAGCGTGCCATACATTGGATCTATGTCGACATAGTTGGAAACGTCGTATCCGAAATCCACCTGCGGGGAGGGGAAGCACGGCGTAATCCAGATCGCGTCAACGCCGAGCCACTTCAGATACTCCATCTTTGCGGCGATGCCGTTCAGATCGCCTATGCCGTCATTGTTGCTGTCCATGAAACTGCGCGGATAAACCTCGTAGAAGACGGCGTGCTTCCACCAGGGATGGCCTTCGGCATCGACAGGAGTGGTGTTGGGTTGGGCAAGTGCCAGCGAAGAGAGAAAGAGCACGACCAGCGAAACATAAAGCGTGTGTCTGCGCACGCGAAGCCTCCGAGACTACAGGAAGTTAGATTCATGGGAGAGTGAAAACCCAAGCCCAAATAAGGTGAATGTTGCGGCCCCCCGGCATATGATAGGCGCGAAGCGCCCATGGCATGTTAGCCATGGGCGTGAGCCCGAGATTTCGCCCGGTTGATTAAGCTGAAAATCCTCAGAATTCTCTTGACTGAATGAATCCTCATTCAGTAGGCTTGATCTAACTTAATACGGCGCGCGTCGTTGCCATCCTCACCCCACATCTTGCGACGCGCGCTAATTTATTGTTGGAGCCGTTTTAGGAGATTCTTGTGAACTACCGGCTTATCCCTCCAAGCCGCGCGCCCTTGATCCTGGGGATTCATCCCTGCATCTTCATTTCGCATAACCGAAGTTCCTAACCCAGCGCACTTTTAAGAACTTGGACGTCTATTGCGTCAGACCGGCTAATTTTCGGCTGGCGACAGGTTGAGCGAATCGCGCCATGCACAGACAGATCAATAAAGTTGCCGTCCTGGGAGCGGGCACCATGGGAGCCCGTATCTCCGCGCACCTGGCCAATGCCGGTGTTCCGTCGTACCTGTTCGATATCGTTCCGCCCGATGCCGATGGACCCGCGCGCAATCGCATTGCCGCCGCCGGCTTGGAAGCCGCCGTCAAGTCGCGGCCTGCCGCTTTCTTCAAGCAGTCACTCGATTGCCTGGTTACCGTCGGTAATTTCGAAGATGACCTGCCCAAGCTGGCCGAAGTCGACTGGATTATCGAGGTCGTGGTTGAAGATCTCAACATCAAGCGCGAGTTGCTGAAGCGTGTCGATGCCGTGCGCAAGCCCGGAACCATCATCACCACCAATACCAGCGGCTTGCCGGTGGCCAAGATCGCCGAGGGCTTCTCCGAGGACTTCCGCCGCTGCTGGTTCGGCACGCATTTCTTCAATCCTCCGCGCTACATGCGCCTGCTGGAGTTGATTCCCACTCCCAACGCCGATCCGGCGTTGATGCAGACGGTGGCTGATTTTTGCGATCTGCATCTGGGCAAAGGTGTAGTCCATGCCAAGGACACGCCCAACTTCATCGCCAACCGCATCGGCACCTTCTCCATGCTCAACGTCATGCGCATCATGCAGGAGATGGATCTCAGCGTCGAAGAAGTTGACGCCCTTACCGGAACCGCCGTGGGCTGGCCGAAGACTGGAACCTTCCGCCTGGGCGATCTAGTCGGTCTCGACATTCTCGGACATGTCGTCCGCAATGCCACCACCAACATCAAGGACGAGCGCGGCGATCTCACGCTGCCGCCGTTCTTCCTGGAGATGTTGAATCGCAAATGGCTGGGCGATAAAACCAAAGGCGGCTTCTACAAAAAGCAGAAGAGTCCTGATGGCGACCAGCGTTTCGCCCTCGACTGGAAGACGCTCGAATACAAGCCTGCCCAGAAGGTAAAGCTGCCAGCGTTGGAGATGGCGAAGAACGTTGAGGACATCTCCGAACGGCTTCACATGTTGATTGCGCCTTCGAAGGATAAAGCCAATCTCTTCCTGTGGAACGTGATTTCCGATCTGTGGACCTACTCGGCAAACCGCATTGGCGAGATTGCCGACTCCGTCCTCGAAATCGATCGTGCCATGAAGCTTGGCTTCGGCTGGGAGTTTGGCCCGTTCGAGTTGTGGGACATGGCTGGCGTGCCCAAGACAGTCGAGCGCATGAAGAAGGAAGGCAAGCCCATCGCCGCCAACGTCGAGAAGCTGCTGGCTTCCGGCAAGACGAGTTGGTATGCCGACAACACCAAGGTCCCCAGCGGCCGCGATTTCTTCGATGTTGCCAGCGACAGCTACAAACCTCAGGAAGTCCCCGTCGGCGTGTGGTCGGTAACAGTTGCGAAAAAGTCGAACGGTGTGGTGAAGAAGAACTCCGGAGCCTCGCTGGTCGATCTCGGCGATGGGGTCGGCTGCATCGAGTTCCATTCCAAAATGAACTCGCTGGGCGGCGACATCGTGCAGATGATTACCTCGTCGCTCAAACCCGGCGGCGCGGGCGACAACTTCGACGCTTTCGTTATCACCAATGACGCTCCCAACTTTTCCGTCGGCGCCAACATCATGATGCTGCTGATGGCCGTCCAGGAAGACGATTGGGACGAAGTCGATATGGCCATCCGCCAGTTCCAGAACATGACCCAGGCCATCAAGTTTTCTCCGAAACCGGTTGTGGTCGCGCCGTTCGGCATGACCCTCGGTGGGGGGACCGAGATCATGCTGCACGGCGCGGCCCGTCAACCGCACGCCGAGCTTTACTCCGGACTGGTCGAGGTCGGCGTCGGCTTGCTGCCAGGTGGTGGTGGCTGCAAGGAGATGACGATTCGCGCCATCCACAAGGCCACGCACATTCGTCCGCAGGGACGCGGTGAGAGTGTCGAACTGATGGAAGCCATGAAGCAGGCGTTCGAGACGGTGGCCTTGGCGAAGGTTTCGACCTCAGCCGCCGAGGCACGGAACTACGGCTTCCTCTCGCCGGGTGACAACGTAACCATGAACCGCGAGCGCGTGTTGACCGACGCGAAAGAGCGTGCGCTGGAATTAGTTCACGAGGGCTGGCGTCCGCTGGCGATGCGTCACGACATACCTGCACCGGGCGAGAGCATCCTGGCCACGTTGAAACTGGGCGCGCACATCATGCGGCAGGGCGAGTTCATCAGCGATCACGAACTGAAGATCGCCGGCAAAGTGGCGGAAGTGCTCTGTGGCGGCAACGTCACCCCGGGCACGCTGGTCAGCGAACAGTACCTGCTCGACCTCGAGCGCGAAGCGTTCAAGTCGTTGGCAGGCGAGCGCAAGACCCAGGAGCGCATCCAGTTCACGCTGAAGACCGGCAAGACGCTGAGGAACTAAGAAGCGGTTCACCACGGAGGCACGGAGGACACGGAGGTAAAGCCCGAAGGGCAGCACAATTCCAGCCCACGGCGGAAGCCGTGGGAAACGAAGCCTGAGAGAAAACGAGCCCCTTTAGGGGCGACACAGTTGAAAGATATGGATCAAGATGAACTACAGGCCGGCTACGAAGAGATGGCCCGAGATGTCGAAAACGAGGCGGACGCGCTGGCCTGGTGCGAGGCACTGATTACGGATATGCCGTTCGACGGTCCAGAGAACGAGGGCTGACGATTTTGAAGGTCCGCGATGTGATCAAGAAGCTTGAGTTGGACGGCTGGCGTTTAGATCGCACCAAAGGCAGCCATCGCCAATTCCGTCATCCGTCTAAATCTGGAACCGTGACCGTCGCAGGGCATCCATCAGTTGAGGTGCCACCAGGCACGTTGAACAATATTCTGAAACAGGCAGGTTTGAAGTGACATATCTCATCGTCTATGAAAAATCCAGCAACGGCTGGGGTGCGTATGCACCTGACCTTCCAGGATTGGGCGTGGCTGCCAAGACGCTGGAAGAGACGAAACAACTGATACGTGAAGCTGTCGAGTTTCATCTCGAAGGCATGCGGCAGCACGGCGATTCGATTCCGGAACCCAGCACGCAAACCGAATACATCACGGTGTAATGGCCGGTCATGCTGGACGAAAAATCGGGCC
The DNA here is from genome assembly GCA_963846795.1 of uncultured Acidobacteriaceae bacterium. Taxonomy (GTDB): domain Bacteria; phylum Acidobacteriota; class Terriglobia; order Terriglobales; family Acidobacteriaceae; genus CAVVDY01. Next base: position 395,554 of record CAWJXJ010000001.1, on the reverse strand, counting down.
GCGTCATGGCGGGACAATTCGAGCCCACGGCGGAAGCCGTGGGAAATGGGCGTGAAAGAAGAGCCCGAGCCGCTTTAGCGGCGGCAGAAATCCGGTTCGTAAACATCCTGTTTTCTATTATTTGCTTGTAACTATATTTAGATTCAAATATTTGCGATACAAATCATGCCTAAACCATTGATTCTAAAATATCGCTACACACAAAATTTCGGTGATGTTGCTCACAATTTGGGAGCTTAAGAACATGTCTGACGTTGTAATCGTATCTGCCGTTCGTACCCCGGTCGGCCGCGCCAACAAAGGAACCCTGCGCGCCACCCGTCCCGATGACCTCGCCGCTGTAGCGATCAGGGGCGCCCTCGAACGCGTCCCGCAACTTGATCCCAAAGAGATCGAAGACGTGATCCTCGGCTGCGCCATGCCCGAGGCCGAGCAGGGCATGAACGTGGCCCGCATTGCCTCCCTGCGCGCTGGTCTGCCGGTCGAGGCGTCGGCCATGACTATCAACCGCTTCTGCTCCTCGGGGCTGCAGGCAATTGCGATGGCGGCGGAAAAGATTATGGCCGGCGCTGCCGACGTGGTCGTCGCCGGCGGAGTCGAGTCGATGACCATGATCCCCATGGGCGGCCACAAGGTCTCGGCCAATCCCTGGCTGATCGCCAATTATCCCGACTCGTATCTCTCGATGGGACTCACCGCTGAGCGGCTGGCCTCGCGCTACAACATCACGCGCGAGATGTCGGACCAGTTCTCGGTCGACAGCCACAAGAAGGCCATCGCAGCGATCGAGGCCGGCAAGTTCGACGACGAACTCGTGCCTGTGCCGGTGAGCTTCACCACGCCGAATGGCTCGAAGCCAAAGCGCACCGAGATCGTCTTCAAGATGGATGAAGGCCCGCGCGCCGACACCTCGATGGAAGCGCTCGCGGCACTGAAGCCCGCCTTCCACGTCAAGGGAACGGTGACGGCCGGCAACTCATCGCAGATGTCCGACGGAGCCGCGGCGGCGATTGTCATGTCGGCAGAGCGAGCGAAGGCGCTGGGCCTGAAGCCGTTGGCACGTTATGTCGGATTCGCCACGGCTGGCTACTTGCCGGAAGAAATGGGACTCGGCCCGGTATTCGCGATCCCCAAAGTTCTGAAACGTGCCGGCCTGAAGCTGAGCGACATCGACGTGATCGAATTGAACGAGGCCTTCGCCGCTCAATCGCTGGCCGTGATTCAGCAGGGCGGACTCGACCCATCGCGCATCAATGTTAACGGCGGCGCGATCGCGCTCGGCCATCCGCTGGGCTGCACCGGAGCCAAGCTGACCGCAACAATCATCCGCGAGCTAAAGCGCCGCAAAGGAAAGTACGGCATGGTCACCATGTGCGTCGGCGGCGGCATGGGCGCGGCAGGCATTTTCGAGAATTTGCAGTAACGGATTTGAACCACAGAGGCACAGAGACACAGAGGGACCGAAATCGATTCAAGTTTGGCTTTATTGAAGAGCTTTCACATTGCGAATGCTGCAGGCAGCATTGAAAATCCGAAAACCCAATTCTTCTCTGTGTCTCCGTGTCTCTGTGGTGAATAGGTTTTTGAAGATCAAACTAGAGGCTGAACTATGGCAACAATGACGGCAGCTCCCAAGACCAAGACTACGGGCGGAAGCTTTCTGCTCGAAGAGCACAACCTGCAAAACGTCTTCACCCCGGAAGACTTTAACGAAGACCACTTGATGGTCGTAAAACTCGCTGAGGAGTTCGCGACCAACGAAGTCGTCCCCGAAGCCGAGAAGATGGAACACAAGGAGTGGGCCGTCTGCCGCGAGCTGCTGCGCAAGGCGGCTGAGCAAGGCCTGACCAACGCCGACATCCCGGCCGAGTATGGCGGATCGGAGATGGACAAGGTCTCCTCGGCCATCATCTCCGACTTCATGTCGAAGTACGGCAGCTTCATGGTGACGCTCGGCGCGCATAGCGGCATCGGCACCCTGCCCATCGTGTTCTTCGGTACCGAAGCGCAAAAACAGAAGTATCTGCCGAAGCTCGCTACGGCTGAGATCGTCGGCGCCTATGCGCTGTCGGAGAGCACCAGCGGCTCCGACGCGATGAACGCGCGCACCCGTGCGGTGCTGTCGCCCGACGGCAAGCACTACATCCTGAACGGCGAGAAGATGTGGATCACCAACGCCCACTTCGCCGACCTCTACATCATCTTCGCTAAAATCGACGGCGAGAAGTTCACCGCTTTCATCGTCGAGAAGACCTTCCCCGGCTTCTCCGTCGGCGCGGAAGAAAAGAAGATGGGCATTCGTGGCTCGTCCACTGCGCCGCTCATCCTCAACGATTGCCAGGTGCCGGTTGAGAACGTGCTTGGCGAGATCGGCAAAGGACACATCATCGCGTTCAACATCCTGAACGTGGGCCGCTTTAAGCTGGGAGCAAGCTGCGTCGGCGGCGCGCGTATGTCGATGGTCAGCGCCATCTCCTACGCTAAGGAACGCAAGGCGTTCACCAAGAGCATTGCCGACTTCGGCCTCATCCGCGAAAAGCTGGCGCAGATGGCCGTCGGTACCTACGCCGGCGAATCGATGGTGTATCGCACGGTTGGGATGATGGACACCGCCCTGGGCTTAGTTGAGAAGAACCCCGAGGCAATTCGCAAGACTATCGAGGAGTACGCGGTCGAGTGCTCCATCATCAAGGTCGCCTGCTCGGAGATGCTCGATTACGTCGTCGATGAAACCGTGCAGATTTATGGTGGCTACGGATTCGTCGAGGAGTATCCGGCGGAGCGGGCCTATCGTGACTCGCGCGTGAACCGCATCTTCGAGGGCACCAACGAAATCAATCGGCTCATCATTACCGGCTGGCTGCTAAAGCGCGCCATGAGCGGACAGCTTCCGCTGCTCCCGGCCATCAAGAAGACGATGGACGAAGTGATGTCCGGCCCGTCCATGGGCGATGAAGCTGAGGGTTTCCTCGCGGCGGAGCAGAAGGTGGTCTCCAACGCGAAGAAGCTTTCGCTGCTGATTGCCGGAGCTGCCTCACAGAAGTACATGCAGAAGCTGGCCGATCAGCAGGAGATCATGGGAGCCATCGCCGACATGGTGATTGAGTCCTTCACCATGGATTCGTGCCTGCTGCGCGCGCGCAAGTATGCCGAAGTCAACGGCGAAGCGAAAGCCGCGCTGGTCGCAGCCATGACGCAGGTGTACATCGCAGGCGCCATGACTCGGCTGGAAGCCGCGGCGAAGAAGGTCATCGCCGCCGTGGCCGAAGGCGACATGCTGCGCACCCAAATGGCGATCGTTCGTCGCCTGGTGAAGCATGAACCGGTGAACGTCATTGCGTTACAGGAGCAGATCGCCGCACGCGTACTTGAGACCGGGAAGTACGTGACGGCGTAGAACCGCTGTCATCCTGAGCGGAGTTGAGTCCGCCACAGGCGGATGAACGCAGTCGAAGGAACCCTACCGCCCCACGAACTCTGGACGGGGTAGGGGGCCTTCGACTTCTCGCTGCGCTCGTCGTTCAGGATGACGGAGCATGATGCGGACGTAAGAAATATGTTCTCCGTGTCCTCTGTGCCTCCGTGGTGATAGCTTTTCTTCATGCCGCAAACATTGCAGTCACTGGCGGAGTTCGTCTCCGCGCGCCTCATCGGCGATGGTCAGGTTGAGGTCTCGCGTGTTGCCAGCATCGCCAGTTCCCAAGCGGGCGATCTGGTATTTGTTCAGTCAGACAAGCATCTGGCGGAGGCGCTCGCCTCAAAAGCCTCGGCTGTCATTGCCGGCGAGTTCGCGGCCAATGCGCGAAGTCCCAAGCCACTGCTGATCGCCGCAAACCCGCGACTCGCATTTGCGACCGCGGCTTCAATACTGCACGCCAAGCCACTGCGAGTTGCAGGCGTTCACGCAACTGCGGTTGTAGACCGCACAGCAACCGTAGCGTCTTCCGCTCGAGTCGATGCTTATGCGGTGATCGAGCCGAACGCGGTGATCGGAGATCGCACCTACATTTCTGCGGGATGCTACATCGGTGCCGGGGTCGTGATCGGCGATGACTGCGAAATTTACCCGCGCGTGGTGATCTATCCGGGTACGACGATCGGTCGACGCGTGATCGTTCATGCCGGCGCGGTGCTGGGCTCTGACGGCTTCGGCTACGTGCGTGACGAGAAGTACGGACGCCACGTGAAGTTCCCGCAGATCGGACAACTCGTCATCGGCGATTACGTGGAGATTGGCGCCAACGTCACCATCGATCGCGGAGCTCTCGACCAGACGGTCATCGGTTCGGGCACGAAGCTCGATAACCTGGTCCACATCGGCCATAACTGCACCATTGGAGCCAACGTCGTAATGGCGGCGCAGGTCGGACTCTCGGGAACCGTGAGCGTGGGCGACGACAGCATGCTCGGCGGCCAGGTTGGCATCGGCGACCATGCCGAGCTCGAAGCCGGCTCCATCCTCGGCGGCCAGGCCGGCATTCTGCCCTACAAGAAGTTTCGCGGCAGGGGGCAAGTCTTTTGGGGAACACCCGCCAAGCCCCTGCGCGAGTATTTGAAGGAACTCGCGACCTTAGCTCGGCTGTCCAAGCGAAAAGACTGACCCACCGCGGTCGGCGGACGAGAACCTGGGGATGTAAGTGCGCAGACTACACTGCGGCATTCATCTGCTTGTCATTTTCATCGCCGGGAACAATGGAGGGCTCGCTGCCCGGGCTTGCGACTCGCGCTGGTTGAGTTACGGGGGTTGTAGAGGGCTCGTTCTCATTTCCTGCTCTCTTGCGGCGGCTTCTGCGATAGCTGTATTCAAACCACGCTGCAACTGCGCCGACTACCGCGACAGTGATCCAGTTCATAGATCTCCCGAAGCATGTAGGATGCGGCGGCGGAAAGTGCAGATGCTAGAAGCATTGGCGCCATTCTCACACACGAAATGCGGGATGGTAAGTAGTTCTGGAGCCAAAAAGAAAGCCGGAGTTCTGAGCTCCGGCTTGTAGCACCATTTGCGAACGGTCACAGGTGTATTCTGCGACGCAGCATACCAGCCACTCCAAGCAACGATGAGCCAAACAGCAAGAAGCTGCCGGGCTCAGGAACGCTGGTGAAATCAGCCATGAAATATTGGTTGGTTCCTCCTATGTCGTTCCAGCCATTGAACGCCGGGTTGTACCACCAGCCATCGTGACCCGGATAGCCAGTCTGATTGAAGTTGTAGTAGACGCTCTGGTCGCTGTAGCCCTGAAGATCGATGTCAGCGCCATACAACTGTCCGGGTGTGAGCATCAGGTTGATGCTGGTAACGTCGAATACCTGAGCCGTGGTACCCCAGTCGAGCGTCTGAGTGTACAAGGCATTACCAACGGGTCCGCTCGGACCCCATTGATAGATATTGAACGTGACCTGTCCAGGAGACGTTCTGCCTGCCAGTTTGAACTCCCAGTCGGACAGGACATTGCAATCCTGCGAAGGAGCTTCGAAGGTCTGCGCCTGAGCCAGCCATCCACTGGTGATGTTGCTGTCCCAGAAAGGTTCGGTGTTGATGTTGCAATTGGCGGCGTGGAGCGAGATGCTGCCGAGAACGAGGAGCGCCAGAACTGCGACAGCGCTTACGGAAAGGGCCCGGAGCCGATGGTCATTACGCATAAGCCGACTCCTCCTGAATGTGGGCTAGAATCTTATGTCTAACACCCTGATCGGTCAATGACTCCAAAGTGCCGGTAGTGGTGCAGTTTCGAATAGGGATGCGTGCCTTTCGCGCGCCGGCGCGAATCGGCACGCCTGGATCCCTCGCTGCGCAAAGGAGGCTTGCTCGGGATGACACCCAAACTGCACCACTACCAGAGTGCCGAATGCATGAATCACTAGAAATAGCTTTTTGAAGTAGTGCCGTGTGCTATTAATCAGACTAGGTATTGCAGATTTAGGCGTTGTTTACGACAAAAATAGCTAGAAATGGATGCAGCAAATGCCAGATATTGACTTGAGCCAGACTGGGTTGTCCCGCCCGCTCTATATACCCGTGATCTTAGGAACTGTCCGGAAAGGTCGCATGAGCGAGCACGCGGCACGGCTGATGGCGAGCGAAGTGGCTAAACGCCCGAATGTGGAAACCGAATTAATAGACATTGCCCATCTTCCCCTGCCCATCGACGATGCCGGGCAAGCCATTAAAGACGCGCAGTTCGCGTCGAAGATGATGCGGGCGGATGCGCTGGTGATCGTCTCGCCGGAATACAATCACGGTTATTCCGGACTGCTGAAACATGTGCTCGATAGTTGCTTGAAGGAATATATCCATAAGGCAGTTGGAATTGCTGGAGTTTCCGCCGGAACATTTGGCGGGACACGCGGCGTCCAAGACCTCCTGCCCGTCATGCGCGAACTAGGGCTGGTAACAATCTTCTGGGACGTCAATTTTGCAAGTGTCTACGACCTCTTTGCTTCTGATGGCACGTTGCGGGACGAAAGTATGCTTGCGCGCATCGACCAGTTCTTGAAAGAACTTATCTGGATGGCCATGACATTGCGCTACGGACGCGAGCACATCGGCTTGGAATAGCTTCGCCAACAATCAACCTGCGGGGAATCACGAAATGAAGTGTCCGAACTGTGGTCAAACTATGAACCATCACGCTGACAAATTACTAGTAGATGGTTTCGAAGCGAACGACGATAGTGTTTCGCAATTAATTGAGGCCTACTCATGCCCGCGTTGCGGAACAAATGCCGGCAGGGTCGTGGATCGGGATTAAGGAAGAGTAGTTCGCGACGCCCGACACAATAACTTCCAATAACTACAACGGCGGCCCGAGAGCCGCCGCGAAGAGTTCACCACAACCCGGTCGTCTCCTGCTAAGAAACTGTCCGGATTTTGCTGGGCATGAAGTGGTAGGGCGGCCAAGGGCCGGTGATGCTCACCTGGCAATCCTTGAAGTGGCGTGTAGCTGCCGAATACCGGTTCTGATACTTGGGGATCGCGCTGGTGTCGATGAGGTGAGCGAAGTCCAGCAGCATATTGCTGGCATCAACGCGCTTGCAAATGACATCTTCTTCCAGCGGTGAGAAGAGCTTATGCACCTGCACCGAAAGGGCACGTGCCTTGGTCTGCCGCTCACGCTCGCGACTGGCCTGCTCGCGAAGCTTGCGAAGGTACTCGCCACCGACGCCGGCAGGCAATCTCCTGAGGGCTTCCTCGACCAGGGCATCCTTGAGCAGGATTTTGAAATGCATTTCTGCTTTTCCGCGCAGGCGCTGTACACTCTCGAGGAGAGTCTTGCGATTGGTGCGAACCGCGCGGCGAAGAGCTTCGTCCGATTCGAAGATGGTTCCGAAACGGAAGGGCAGCACGGTCATGGTGCGAAAACACTCGCTGATGACGCGCGCATGCTCGACGATAGCTTCCTGATTCAGTGGCTTCGCAGTAGAGATTTCGCTGACGATGACTGCGAAGTCTCCGCTGGGGTAAGCAAAAACCGAGGCGTCGTTCACGCCTTTGAGGGTTTCTAGAATGTAGGGACGTCGAGGCCGGCTACCATTCTGCAGGCCTGAATGTTCTGTGATGCAGTACGCGTACCACGCCATCTCCGTCTTCTCCTGGGAAAACTCACGCAAAACAACGGGCGCCTGCGTGAGAAATGGCCGACTTCGAACGTGGAGTTACTGATAAGGCTTGACTACGACTAGGGGGGACAGCTCCCACGAACTAGTATAAGCCTGAACTCTCACTGTATGCAACAGAAACGTTGCAGTAGTCCGCAGATCTTCATCGAACGTGTGCAATTTTTGGCCAGGGAAAGCGCACACAGAACATCATTCGGCCATCCTTGGACGACAAAACACCTTCGTAAGTTCAGGCGGCCACGCGACATCAGGTTCTCTGGGTTGCGGAGAGCGCAAGTCCGTCGCATGGCGCTAAGAACCCAACTCGTCCCTGCCGGTGGAGCAAATCGCCATCAGCGCCGGTATCGCGGTCTAGGGGAAAGATACCCGCTTCAAGCGAGAGCTGATTGAGTTTGCCGATGCAGCTCTGTATCGCGCAAAACATCGGGGACGCAATCAGGTGGTTATGTATTCTGATCCCGAGGGCAGGATTGGAAACGGATAAACGTTCAGCGTGAGAGAACGGCGGCTACTCGAACTGTCATTCTGAGTCCGCCGCGGCGGAGGAAGAACCTGCTTTGGTATGCATCTCCACGAATTCGTCGGGGGCTCGGGCCAACGCTGGGAAAGAGTCGAATCAAAGATCCACAGTCCTGCGCGTAGGGACGGCAGAGGGCGGCGGGTTGTGAGCGCTCTGGTGATTTCTCGCCAACTACTCCCATGCGAATGGTTCGGGCGTTAAGGCGTGGTGGCCTGAATTCAAGCGATCCGCATAGTCAGTTATCCGCTCGCGAACAGCATGCAGCGAACGACCGTCACCTTCTACAGCTTGCCAGAACAGTTGGGCAAGTGTCTCACCAAGCTCCGTTGTAGGCTTACGAATCACGTTAAGAATCTGCTACGATGGCCATTCGGTTGAGGTGGCCATGCCCGAATATGTGATCGAACGGGAAATCCCCGGCGCGGGGAACTTGTCGGATGCGGAGCTCCAGGAAGTCGCCCGAAAATCGGTGGCCGTACTGAAGGGGATGGGGCCGGAGATCAAGTGGCTGCACAGCTACGTCACCGGCGACAAAGTTTATTGCGTTTACCTGGCGCCGGATGAGGAAACGGTTCGCGAACATGCACGCCGTGGAGGTTTTCCTGCCAATCGGATCTCCGCAGTGCGGCGAATGATCGACCCCAGCAGCGCCGGTTGAATCATCCGTCGCTTCCAGTTCGCAGTGCGGGCCCTGCGCCCGAGTTAAGCGCTTCCTCGATGGCCTGTTCCACGGGCAAAGCCCAGCCTTCCATCCAGGCCGTTAGACCCGCGGTATTGCCCAGGGTTCGACGAGCGAATTCCAGGACCTTCTCCAGTTTATGTTGTTCGGCGGGGGTAAGCGGCGTACCTAATCGGTCGCGTAGTGCGGCGGCGGCTCCTGCGAAGTGCAGCGATTGCACCGCATTGGATTGCGCGGCGGCGTTTGCGGCCAGACACTCCAGCACCCTTGCGATGCCTCGCTTATGACCCAGATTCTGAAACATCTGGATGCTTTCAAGGTAGAGCCGGCGGGCTTCGTCATTGTCGCCCTGGTCCCAACTGAGACCGGCCAAGTCGGACAGGGCGCTGGCGATTCCCCAGCCATCCCGGGACAGGCTGAATCCTGCCAGGCTCTGCTCATAGAAGGAACGGGCAGCGATCAAATCGTTGCTCTCCCGGGCCACGTCTCCCTGGTAGTTCAGCGTCCAGGCGATACCGGCCACATCACCCACCTGACGGAACATCGCCAGGCATTCGTCGTAGAGCGCGAAGGCGCGCGCCGGTTCGCCTTGCAGCGTGATCACGTTCGCCAGATTACTGAGAGCACGAGCAACATCCGCTGGGTCTCCCTCGTCCCTCCAGATGGCGACACATCTTTCAAACAGGAGGGTTGCAGTAGGGAGTTCGCCACGATCGCGAGCATTGACGGCCAAAGCGTTAAGCGCAACCGCAACCCCGCGGTTATCGTTCAACTCCAGACAGGTCTCAAGACTCTCTTCGAACAATTGGTGGGCAGAATTGTAATCGCCCTGCTCGCCCGCGAGGACCGCGGCACAGAACAGCAGACGCGAGCGAAGTTTCGGATGCGCAACGGCTCCCTCAATCGCGAGCAGCCCGGTGATACGGCCGCGGCCCTCGGTAAGATATTCGCGCGTCTCCCAAAAGTGAAACAGTGCTGTGCCCAGACGGAGGCCCCAGTCAGCGTCGCCGGTTTTGGTGAGGTATTCGAGAGCAGCGCGGAAGTTATCGTGCTCTACCTCGAAACGATCGAGCCATTCGGGATGAGCGGCCGCTTCCAAAGCGCCCTCTTCGGCGAGCACCAGGTAATACGCGGCATGGGACCGGCGAGTGGCAGCAGCATCGTCGCTCGCGGCGAGGCGTTCGAGCGCGTATTCGCGGATGGCGGAAAGCATGACGAAGCGCGTTTCCCCCGCTGCCTCTTCCACTTGCTGCGCCAGGCTCTTGTCCACAATGGAAGCCATGCCGTCGAGTACGTCGAGACCCAGATCGCCGGCGGTATTACAGACAGCCTCCACCGCTTCCAGCGTGCAACCGCCGAGGAATACCGAAAGCCTTCGGAATAGAGTTTGCTCGGCAGGGTTGAGGAGGCTGTAACTCCAATCGACGGTGCCGCGAAGCGTTTGCTGGCGGGTTGGCAGGTCGCGGGCGCCTCCGGTCAGCAGGTTGAGGCAGCTTTCCAGGCGCGCGAGCATGGCGGATGGCGAGAGTAGTTTGATGCGCGCCGCCGCTAGTTCGATGGCGAGCGGCAGGCCATCGAGTCGGGCGCAGATGGCGGCGACAGTGGGCGCGTTTTCACTGCTCAAGACGAAGTCCCGCTTCACGGCGCGCGCGCGCTCCACAAAAAGCGCGATCGCGGGAAGACGCGAGAGCACATCCAGCGCCGGCAGCGACTTCGGATGAGGAAGCGCCAGCGGTGGCACCGGGAATTCGTGTTCGCCATAGACGTGCAGCGGCGACTGGCTGGTGACTACGATCTTGAGCTGGGGGGCCACCGAGAGCATTTCCGAGATGACCGGGGCAGCCGAGACCAGGTGTTCGAAATTGTCGAGCAGGAGAAGCATGGGCTGGTTTAGCCCGCCCAGATAGTCTTTCAGATTTTCCTGCGCCGACTGATTGCCGATTTCGCGTACCCCTACGGTTTGTGCGATGGCTGAAGCGATCAAGCCAGGCTCCGCAACCACCGACAGCGAAACGAAGCCAACGCCGAACGGAAATTGCTGCCCGATTTCTCCTGCCACCTGCAAAGCAAGCCGGGTCTTGCCAATGCCTCCAGGACCAGTGAGAGTCACTAACCGCACATCATCGCGATCCAGAAGCTGGCGGAGCGCAGCCGCCTCCTGCTCGCGACCGATGAAAGCGGTACGCGGCACCGGGAGGTTGCTGGCGCGAGGTCCGGAATGGTAGACCGGCGCGTCGGCGATGCGGGCGCGCACCGCCGCCAGATCGCGGGCCAAATCCCGGGTCGATGCATATCGTTGCTGCGGGTCTTTGGCCAGACAGCGCTCCACAATCCAAATGAACGGAGCCGGCGCCTGACACATTCTGGAAGCAATACGTTCTGGCTCGTCGCGAAGGATGGCAGCTGCGGTTTCTGCAGCGGTCTTTTTCTGAAATGCAGGAACCCCCGTGACCATCTCATAAAGCACCGAACCAAACGAAAACTGGTCAGAGCGAAAATCGAGTTTCACGCCGTTCGCCTGCTCGGGCGACATGTAGCCAAGCGTGCCCATCACGGCCCCGTCCTTGCTGATGGAGGTGGAAGCATCCGCCTTAGACGGGTGGTCGACTGATTGGAGTTTCGCCAAGCCGAAATCCAAGACTTTGGCGGTGCCATCCACGGAAACCATGAGGTTTTCGGGCTTCAAGTCCCGATGAACGACACCGATTTCATGCGCCCGCGCAAGAGCGTCGGCCACCTGCGCCGCGATGCCGATTGCCTTGCGGAACGGAATGGGACCAGACACGAGCAACTGACGGACCGTCTCGCCGCGAACCAGCTCCATGGCGATGAAATGCTTGTCTTCCACGCAACCGAGCTCGTAAATCGTGACAATGTTCGGGTGGTTGAGCGCGGACGCGGAACGGGCTTCCAGTTCAAAGCGGCTCAGAGCTTCGGCTTGCGAATGGCTATTAAGGAGCGAAACCGTCTTGATGGCGACTTCACGGCCCAGACGGGTGTCACGGGCTCGATAAACCTCCCCCATCCCTCCGGAGCCAATTTGCTCGAGGATTTCGTACACGCCGAAGCGCCTACCCGGCGACAAGGTGGACGGAGCCGGATTTGGCGTGTTCGGCGGGCCCATGAACCTCATTGGCGCAGCGATTGAACAGCCAGATTCGCTGCTTCCCGCTACGTGGTCACGTGGAATTGATACTTAAATCGGTGCCGTAACGAGTTGCGGCACCACCCTGTGATAGGTGCGCCTATAATACCCACAATCCTGGGGGAATTCATGGATATTCGAACAATGCAGCGCCCACTGAAAGAGCAGTATCGCCAAAACCCATCAAGTTCCCGAATCACCCTGAGGGCACAGGGAAGCCAGACGGACGCCCCCATCGCGTGCTCTGTTGACTTGGGAAGAGAGATCTATAAGGCGCAAGCCCACCAAGGAGTTGGGGGGGCTGGTACGGGAGCCTGTTCGGGAGATTTACTGCTGGGAGCGATTGCCGCTTGCGCACAGATAACCTGCCAAATGGTTGCCGCAGCGATGGGCATACCAACCGAAGTCATAGATGTCACCGTTGAGGGGGACTTGGACCTGCAAGGAACGCTGGGAATTTCCAAAGAGGCAGCTGTTGGATTTGAAAGCATCAGGATCAGTTTCGACGTTCGAGCGCCACAGGCAACCAGGGAGCAGCTAAGCGCATTGCAGGAGAAAACCGAACAGTATTGTGTCGTACTCCAAACCTTGCAACACCCACCGAAAATGGATCACAGATGGGTAGAGCGGTGATGACAAATCGCTCAGAGTGGTGCCGGCCTTAGCAGGAATTTCCAGAACTCTGGTTATGGGAAGTCTGTGGGCGACCTGGTCACTCCCGTGGCACGCCGAACACGGAAAGCACTTGGACGTATAGTCGGCAACACACCGACTGAGATCGGGACCGCTTGGGCATCGGCACAAGAGAGCAACGGCCGTTATACGTCCAGATGAAAGAAAAGCATTCGTAATCACTGGCCGACACATCGGCACTGATCCGGGCTCGGTGAGCGCATTGGCGATTTACCACTCACCGCGTAGGTCCTGGCGAGTCGTCTGGCAAAGATCGGTTGCCCAACAGGGCGGTGAGACACCGAGAAGGTTCCCGAGACAATCCGCATTCCTCCTGCCCCTGATGCCAGCGCCATAACCCTTGCCGGCTCGCCCTCCTGCGCAGAGTATCAATCAGCGCAGGTGTCAGGGTTAAGAGACGCGGGACGGAAATCACGCATCGCAAAATTCACATTTGACATCCGCCGAAAATCCACTACCATATGGTTGTGGATAAATTAGGTACAACATTTGCGGCCTTGTCTGATCCCACCCGGCGAGCAATGATCCAACGACTCTCGCATGGGCCTGCCTCTGTGCATGGATTGACGGAACCGTTCGCACTCTCGCAGCAGATGATTTCGAAACATATCGCCTGCCTGGTGCGGGCGCGGATCGTGATTAAGACGAAGCGTGGACGAGAGAGTGTGTGCACGCTTAGGCCGGAGGCGATTAAGACAGTCAGCGACTGGGCGATCAGCTATCGCCGATTCTGGGAAGAGAGTTTCGACAAGCTGGATGTAGTTGTAAATCAAATGAAAAAAGAGGAGGTCAGAGATGACAAAAAACACGGTTAACGAAATTGAGCGGATGGTCGTTACAAGAGTTTTTGATGCCCCACGCGAGTTGGTTTGGAAGGCGTGGACAGACCCGAAGTACGTGATGCAGTGGTGGGGACCGAAGGGCTTTACTGCGCCCGTTTGCCAGATGGATTTTCGCGTTGGAGGAAAACTTCTCTGCTGCATGAAGGCGCCGGATGGGCAGGAGTTCTGGAATGCGGTTGAATACCACGAGATTGTTCTGCACGAGAAGATCGTTTCCCTCATGTACTTTTCCGACGCGGAGGGAAACAAGGTTGACCCTGCGAATTGGGAATAGAACATGAGGCCATCGAGGGTGCTTACGACGTGACTCTTTTTGAGGATATTGGAAACGGCCAGACGAAACTCACCTTCATTGGAAATGAACCCATGGAGAGCGCGAAAAATAGCGGTCAAATGGAAGGCTGGAACCAGATACTCGATAAACTTGCTGCGGTTATTGCGGGGCTAGTGCAGGCGAAATAGGAGTTGGACGTTTTGACGATCGTCATGCACGAGATACGGCTGAGGCTGGCGGCGAAGGCTTGGTTAGAACAGGCTGCTCGCCGCTCGGCCGAATAGTCGCCAGCCGTACAAGTGGGCTGTCAGGGCTGACGAGCAATCCGGAAGAGCCTGCTGGCATATAGCTGGCGATAACAGGCGTGGCTGTTGAAAAACTCTTTTCGACGTGTTTGGGGCGAAAATCGAGGCGCTAGGAGGTGGAGTTGGAATCGGATAAACGTCCAGCGTGAGAGAACGGCGGCTACTCGAACTGTCATTCTGAAGTCCGCCGCGGCGGACGAAGAACCTGCTTTCGTATGCATCTCCACGAATTCATCGGGGGCTCGGGCCAACGCTGGGAAAGAGTCGAATCAAAGATCCAGAGTCCTGCGCGTAGGGACGGCAGAGGGCGGGTTATGAGTGCTACGGGGATTTTGCACCAGCGAATCTGCGTCCCAAGATCTCGCCACAAGCTACGCGTTGCCAACGGGCGTTCACCTAACGACTAAAGCGTTATGCGGCCAAGTGAAAGGAAATGATCTGTAAACACCGGCCGAACTGCGGGAAGGTTCGAGTGTTCAGGGTTGCCAATAATCCAGAAGGTGAAACCGGCGCGACCCACCTGAAATCGCCAACAGACAAGTGTTTCACGAAAGAGAGTGGTTTTCCGTCGCGAAAGAAACCTCCGGTGTCGGGCGGCTATCACGAAAGGGGAACGCCCAATCGATTCCGGCGGCGCCCTCGTTTCGAGCGACCCTGATTCAGATCCAGTGTCCGTTGGCTGAGGCTTGAGATGCGACTCTCTTGATGTCCATCTTGCACAAGCAAAGCGCGCCAACTAACTCGCATGGAAGAGTTCGTTCTCGATCGCCCTCGCGAAAACCGGTCAGTCGTGTGCCGGCAGAATATTCTGATTGAGATGGAAGACATTCTCCGGGTCCCATCGGGCCTTGATCTGCGCTAATCTGGCGTAGTTCCCGCCGAAGGGTCCCGCCACGTCGCTCGCGTCATCCTGGTCCATATAGTTCACATAGCGGGCCTCTGCAAAGAAGGGTTCCAGCCGGGCAAAGCCTTCGCGTGCCCACCCGATGTTTTCTTCCCTGGCCGCAGCCTCCTGCCATTGAGAAAGGATCAGCAAATTGTGGCCTTCACGACGATGGTGAAAAGCTGTCTGGTCCGCGGGGACGCGAGCTGCGGCGCCATGCCAGTGCTCCAGAAAGATGCCGCTGTATTTCGAGGGACAATGTTGCACCATCTCGATGATCGTGTTAAGAGGATCGTCGTCTACGCTAGTCAGGAAGCTTGATTTCCAGTAATTCAGCATGCCCTTGGGATAGGCGGCGTCGAACATGCCGTTGAGGTCACCGTACGGAATCGGTTGGATGGTATCGAACAGCGGCGATCCGAATTCCTTGATGGGACGCAGCATTCGTTCGCCCTCGGTGAGCGATCCGCAATGCGAGGCCCCGATGATGGCAACCTTCACGCCAGAACCATCCGGGGCATGTCCAACTCCCGCCAGGCAGGCAATTTCATCGCTAACTGACTCGGTAAACTCCCGATAAAGCTCTAATACCTTGCGCGCCTCGGAAAACGGCCAGGCTATCGCGCCTCCCATGATCCTAGGACCAACGGGATGAAGGCTGTACTCGAGAGATGAGACCACTCCGAAGTTGCCGCCTCCACCGCGAAGCGCCCAGTAGAGATCGGGATTTTCCGAATCACTGGCGCGAACCGTTTTTCCCTGTGCGGTTACCACAGTTGCGGCCACCAGATTATCCGTCGCCAACCCATGCTTGCCTGCCAGGTAGCCGAAGCCGCCGCCGAGGGTCAGTCCGGCGATGCCCGTACTGGAGACCACTCCGCCTGTCGTCGCAAGGCCATGCTGCTGTGTGGCACGATTGAATTCACCCCAGGTGACGCCACCCTGGGCGATCGCGCGACGCGTCGTGGCATTCACTTCGATCGCCTTCATCAGGGAAAGGTCAATCATCATCCCGCCCTCGACGCTGGCGCGTCCGCTGACGTTGTGGCCGCCGCCACGAACCGCGATCTCCAGGCCGTGCTCACGGGCGAACGCGATACTAGCAGCTATGTCAGCGTCGTTTCGGCAGCGAGCGATGACTGCCGGGTGCTTATCGATGAGGCCGTTGTGCAGCGCACGGACGGTATCGTATTCAGTGTCACCCGGCTGGAGAACGGTACCCGAAAACGCATTATGCAACTTCGCTACTAGAGGAAGGCCTCTCTGAGGCTGTGCCATTTGTTTTCCCTCGACGATAAGGGTCGATTGTATGTTGCTGCCGTGCTACACACAACGTTCGCACTCGAAAAGTGAATCTGCGCTGTGGCTTGGACTCAGTCCTGCTGGTGGTCAGGTCACTTGGCCGAGAAGTCGCAAGCCGTACAAGTGAGCTGTCAGGGCTGACGAGCAATCCGGAAAAGCCTGCTGGCATATAGCCGTCGAGAACAGGCGTCAGCGCAAGCAATCTGGAGTCTACCGTCCCTATCGGGACTCGCGCTGCTTGATTGCCACAATTTTCAGACTCGCTACGCTACGTGCCAGGCGAGATTATTTCTTCCGCTTCGCGGAGCGACAGTGTTGGCAATACCGTCGGCCGGGCACCCCACTCGATTCCTCCCTTGCGTGGCGACAGATCGAGGGAGCTTAGGTTTTCCCCCTCGCCTGGTTTTCTTGTCGTTGCCAAATGTGGGATTTGCGAACTTTTTGCCCGACGGGGTGCGATAAATCGCAGGTCCGTTCCGCTGGAATTCCTATCGGCGAACGGTTTTCTTGGCCGAAGATTTGGCCGATGATTTCACCACAACGCGCTTCGGTTTTCTGGCAACGACCTTCTTAGCAACAGGCTTGGCGGCGGGTTTAGCCACGATCGCTTTCTTGGCGGGCTGAGCAATTTCTTTCTCCGGAGCGGACGGCTCTTCCGGCTGCGGCGTCTCAGGGGTTTGTTGACGCTCCAGAGCTTTCGATACCACGTAACCCATCTCCGCTATCGGGGCAGGCTTCCCTGTCCAAATCTCGAACTGGCGCGCACCCTGCTGCACAAACATTTCCAAGCCTGGAATTATGTGCAAACCCTTGGTCTTCGCCATCCTGACCAGCTTGGTCTCAGCCGGTGTGTAAATCAGATCAAACACGTAGTGGGTGTTGAGTTCTTTTTCTTCCAGCGGCGACTGACGGTTGCCGTTCATGCCCAGCGGAGTGGCATTAATGATGACATCGAAGCTCAACTTCGCCAGGTCGGCACGCTTGACGTACTTCGCCTTGGCCTGGCGCGCCAGAGCCTGTGCCCTTTCAGGCGTGCGGTTGGCGATCAACACCTCAGCGTCGCGGGCCTTCAGTCCAAACACCGCTGCGCGAGCAACGCCCCCGGCTCCAACCACCAGAACGCGCTTCCCGGAGAGATTCATCCGCTGTTCCAGCGGAGTTACAATGCCGGCCACATCGGTATTGAAACCGTAGAATTTTCCCTCCGCGCTGCGAACTACCGTGTTGCACGCCCCGATCTGCTTGGTAAGAGGATCGGAGTTTGCCAGCGCCTGAACAATTTCCTGTTTGTACGGCATGGTGATGCTCATGCCACGGATGGGAATGTTGTTGGCGCAGGCCAGCAAATCTTTCAGGCTCTTCGCATGTAGCGCGAGGTAGACCGCATTGACGGTCTCGCGCCGAAACGCGGCATTCATCATGATCGGCGACAGCGAATGCGAGACCGGATCGCCTGCTACACCATAAACCTGGGTAGAAGCCTCGACCAACTCGATGCGATAGGTATCGCGCAATTCGCCGACCGTGATTTGTCCGGGCGCGGTCTCTTCGCCTGGAGCGGCTGAACCGAAGGTAAAGATGCTACCTGCTCGCAATCCGAGGACACGGCTGATGATGCCTTGCTCCCCCATGCATAAACCAACCATCTCGTGCGCGCCCGAGTGCGACTGGAGAAACTTCATCATGGTCACGTTGTCGGAGAGGTTCGTGGCCGTGGTGACTACTTTGTAAAAATCGGCGGGGAACTCGCGCATGGCGGCGAACTGCTCTTCCAGCTTCTTGGTGCTCTTGAAGTCGTGGAAGGAGAGGATGACTCCCACGCGATTTTTCAGCTCCGTAAACTGGTCGCGCTTCAGTTCCTGAGCACTCTGAATCTCAATATCGACTAATTGAAAGCCCGCGTCGGCGGCCTTGGTTAGAATGTCCAGTTGTGCCTGCACCGATCCCTTGAATTTGCCACCGTTGGGCGCCCGACGGCAGGTGGCGACCACAGTGGCATCGGGATGCAGCTCCAAAAAGTGGTGCAGCTTGGGAAGCGCGGCTGCCGGCTGGGAAAGGTAATCTAACCTGAACTCCAGAAAGGGGTTATCGCGAACGTGGGACTCCGCGCGTTCCAGCAGGTTGGCCGCATCGGAACCGATGACCGCGACGCACAGCCGGGGCAGGCGGAAGCGCTGGATCCGAGAGTAAGTAGGAGTTACACGCATCTATTCGCGCCGATACTACAGTTGCACCTCGAATGTTGCAACTGTATTGTTATGAGACCTTGTTGCCGGTATCGGGCAAGGCACGTCCGGAAACACGAGTGATTGCTGCATTCTGATGGGCATCAGCGAACAACTCGGGCTCACTTTTGCCGCCCCGACCCGCAAAGTCTTCGCGGTCAGGGAACTTGTTTCCACGGTTCGGATCGAGCTAGAACGTTCATTTACAGATATTTACGTCGAGGGCGAGGTCTCCAATTACCGGCCCGCCGAGTCCGGACACGTTTACTTCACGCTGAAAGATGGCTCAGCGCAAATCCGGGTTGTACTCTGGCGGAGCCAAGCCAGGCTGCTGCGCTTCCGTCCCGAAAATGGAATGCAGGTCATTGTTCGGGGCAGGGTTACGGTCTATGACGAGCGCGGTGAACTGCAGCTTCAGGCAGAGTTCCTGGAACCCAAAGGTGCGGGAGCGCTGCAGCTTGCGTTCGAACAACTCAAGGCAAAGCTGGCGGCTGAGGGGCTTTTCGACAACGACCGCAAGAAACCGATACCGGCCTTGCCAAGCCGCATCGGAATCGTGACGTCGTCACGGGCGGCTGCCCTGCGCGACATCCTGAACATTCTGCAGCGGCGCCATGAGTCGGTAAACGTACTGATCTATCCCGCGCAGGTACAGGGAGACGCAGCGGCGGGCGAGGTAAGCGCCGGGGTGCGTTACCTGAACCGCCACGGCAAGGTGGACGTCATCATCGTCGCTCGCGGCGGAGGCTCGCTCGAAGACCTGTTCGCGTTCAACGATGAAGGACTTGCCCGCACTATCGCTGATTCGAAGGTGCCGGTGATTTCAGCTATCGGGCATGAAACCGATTTCACTATCTGCGACTTCGTTGCTGACAAACGCGCGGCCACGCCCTCCGAAGCCGCCGAGATTGTTGTCGCTGCCAAGCAGGAGCTGGATGAGCGAGTCTATACGCTGCACAAGCGACTGCTGAAGTCATTGCAGTACCGCTTGTTGTTGGCACGAACTGCGCTTTCACGTCTCACCCAACACCCCTCGTTTGCGCGCATGAAGGATTCCATTGCCCGTCGCGAACAGCGGCTCGACGACCGATACCATCGCATGGTGCGGGCTGAGGCGCAGATTGGTGCGCGCCTGCGGCGTCAACTCGAATTGCTCGACTCGCGCTTGCGTCATCACGATATGCGCATCCGTCTTGGCAATGTCAGGCGCGAGCTGAACGATCGCGAAACCGCGCTGGCAACGGCGATGTCCGGCTTCCTTACACGACGCCGCGAGCGATTGACCCAACCTGTCGCCTCGCTGGCCCGCTCGGCTGAGACCCTTATGCTGCAAAGGCGCTCGCAGTGGCTGGGGCTCGATCGCAGTCTCCACGCTCTATCACCGAAAGCGGTCCTGGAGCGCGGTTATGCGTTGGTGTTTGACGAAAGCGGAACGCTGGTCAAAAAAGCTTCACAGCTTGCAGCGGGCGACCGCGTGAGGACAGAGTTGGGGGAGGGAAGGTTTACAGCAGAGGTGTGCGACCTTACAGTCGACAACGACCTTAAATAGACCAAACCCTCAACGGGAACAGGAAAGTGAGAGGTTCTCATTGCAAAGCTTGTGGGTGACTCCGAGATAAGGCATGATTAGCGGTTCAAGCTCACTGAGGTACGATGCAGCTTTTCATTAGTTACGCGCACGAGGACACGCCAGTAGTACGGGAACTCGTCGACGTCCTGGTAGCCGGCGGCCACTTCGTTTGGTTTGATGACCATATTCTGCCCGGCCAGGACTGGAAGAGTGAACTGGACAAAAAAATAAGCAGCTCTGAGGCTTTCGTTTACGCCCTCACCTGTTTGTCAGCAGATTCGGAGTGGTGTCAGTGGGAATTTGGTACTGCCGCCCGTCTTCAGAAGACCATCCTCCCTGTTTTGTTGGAATCGGCCGTCCCAATTCCCCCGGCTTTGAAAACACTGCAATATGCCGACCTTACAAAAGGGGTAACGGCTATCGCTGTGGCAAAGCTGATGGGCGCGCTCGGATCTTTCCAGAGAGTCTCCACCGCAGAAGCAGCAAGTGCACCGGTTCAACCGCAAGGAGTGCCCTCACGCGCGTGGGAAAACGCGAAACACTGGACCGATAAGATGGTTGTTGCTCGACACGAGCCGCAGAATGAAGCAGAAAACGTCCTGGGCAAGTTTGTTGTCAGCATACGCCGTGGGTTGGAGTCGGTAGGCGGTCGAATCGTCATCACAAATCAGCGATTGCTATTCGAGGCACACGGTATAAACATCCAGCGGGAGCCGGTCAGTATTCCCCTCAATGACATCACCGCGGTAGGAACATACAACTCCTTAGGACTCATTCCTAACGGCTTTAGCGTGCAATGCCGCTCCGGGCAGGAATATCGGTTTATTGCCTACAGCCGTAAGCAAATCATTGACTTGATCAATCAGCAGAAACGCCCTGGGTAAATCAGCAGAGCAGAAAGATCATGCGGCCAACTGAACCCGATTTCCTATGCGCTGCATCGAGTTATTCGGTTCCTTGGCTGATCATGAACTTGCGCTGGCCCTGGCTTACTTTGTATCTCCCGGCAACTTCTTGCCCACGCCGTCAATCTTGCGGGGATCGCCGAAAATCCTTTGCAGCAGATGCAGCAGTTCTTCCGGGCTATGGCTGTTCACCACATGATCGACCTGGCGGCTTTGTCTATCTCCTCCCGGATTTAGCGCGACAACCTTCATTTCCGGACATCGCTGTTTTACGGTGCGAACCAGTTCCTGGATTGACGGTCCGGGAGTGTCGTCGTGAAGGATGACAGCGTCGACGTTGGGAAATACGGTGAGCAGCTCCAACATCTCCGGCTCGGAATGCGCGGTGATTACGTTGAACTTGAAGGTTTCCAACAGCAGCTTGCGACTGGAGATCGCCTGATCGGGCTCAGGTTCGGCGACAAGAAAAGTTGGTCTTCGCATTGGGAGTGCCGATTTTTTAGACCGACACTCCCTGAGGTGCTGATTCTCGCGTTAAGGATGGCTCGCGGCTGAACTATAGCCCTTCAAAGTGACACCATCCCGCGACAGCAGACTTAGCGTATGTTGCACAACTTCGGCGGTGCCAACATCTTCTCGCGTGCTGGTCGCGCGGGTGACCACCTCGACCAGGCCGTCCGCCAGCTTCTTGCCCACATTAATGCGATAGGGAATTCCCACCAGATCGGCGTCCTTGAACTTCACCCCCGGACGCTCATCGCGATCATCGAGTAGCACGTCCAAGCCGGCATCCTCGAGCCGATGCGCAATTGCGATTGCTCCGGAGTTAATCGTCTCGTCGGTCGTATTGGTCGGCACGACAACCACCTGGAACGGCGCGATATTCGCCGGCAACCAGAATCCGTTCGCGTCATTGTTCTGCTCGATGCACGAAGTGAGAATGCGCTCCAGCCCGATGCCGTAGCTGCCCATGATGGGAGTGACCTCTTTGCCGTTCTCATCGAGCACGCGCGCGCCCATCGTGGTCGTGTACTTGTCGCCCAGCTTGAAGATGTGTCCGATCTCGACTGCCTTCGCCACCTTTAGAGCGTGCTCGCAGTTTGAGCAGAGATCGCCCTCGACAACATTGCGAACGTCGGCCTGCAGATTCCAATTGAAGTCGCGGCCGGGCGTAATGTTGCGCAAGTGATAGTCGAGCTTATTGGCGCCACAGATCATGTTCTCGCGGCCGTTCAAGCCTTCATCCACAATCACCGTCAGCCCTGTAGTCATCGGCTTGGCAGCAATCGCGAGTCCCACCGGCCCAAGAAATCCACCGGGTGCCTTGAACGACTCCTGCACCTCTTCCGGATGCATCGGACGAATTTCAGTTATGTTCACGCCCGAGCCGGAGCTCTGGTGCAATGCCTGCGTGAGCGTCGCGTGCAGCTTGGCTTCGTTGACCATGTGATCGCCACGCAGGAACACTGCCACCGGCAACGGCTTGGGTTGATCGGCCTTGGGATTCGCATCCTGCAACATCGCCGTATAGGCCACAACCTTGATGTCCTGGTTGGGCGAGACCTTCATGAACTCGGCAACGTCGGCAATCGCGCCTTTGCCGGGCGTATGTACCAGCTCAGGCTTGCCGTCGCCCGTGGGAGCGAGTTCCGTAATCGGCGCCAGTTTCGAAACTGCTTTCTCCAAATTCGCCGCGTAATTGCAGCTCGGGCAACTCACGACGAAGTCTTCGCCGGCATCGGTGTAGACCATGAACTCGTGCGACTGCGAGCCGCCCATCGCTCCCGAGTGCGCTTCGACCACGACATACTTCAATCCGCAGCGATCGAAGATGCGGCAATACGCGTCGTAATGTTTCTTGTAGCTGACGTCCAGTCCGGCGGCATCGATGTCGAAGGAGTAAGAATCCTTCATGGTGAACTGGCGCACGCGCAGCAGACCCGACTTGGGCCGCGGCTCATCGCGAAACTTCTGCTGAATCTGATACCAGATCTGCGGCAACTGCTTATAGCTGCGCAGCTCTTTGCGCGCGATCTCCGTCATGACCTCTTCTTCTGTCATGCCGAGACAAAGGTCGCGTCCGCCGCGGTCCTTCAGGCGAAACATGTTGTCGCCCATCACCTGCCAACGGCCGCTCGCCTCCCAAATCTCGCGCGGATGCAGCGCGGGCAGATAAAACTCCTGGCCGATGCGGTCCATTTCCTCGCGCACAATCTGCGTAATGCGGACGATCGTACGATTGCCGAGGAAGAGGAACGAGTAGAGGCCGGCAGCAAGTTGGCGAATGTATCCTGCGCGAACCAGAAACTTATGGCTGGCGACTTCGGCGTCGGCCGGAGCTTCGCGCAGCGTAGGAATGAAGAGCTGAGACCAGCGATGCATAGTGAAATGTCGTCCCTGAGAGTGAATCTCTTAATTGTAAGGGAAGGAAGAGAATTCACCACGGAGGCACGGAGTTCACGGAGGAATAATGGACCTAGTTTTTCCTGATGATCCACTTCAGGGCATTACGTTTGCCGCTCGTTAACCGCGCCTAGGGCGCGGCATAAGAAAGCCCACCGCTTCAGCGGTGGGAAAGCGTGATTGGACGTTTCGAGTGCCTCGGGCACGGCACAAACGTTTGTGTGGAGTCCGGCAGCGCGGGCCGGAGCCAACGTTGCGCACCGCGCTTAGGGCGCGGCATAAGAAAGCCCACCGCTTCAGCGGTGGGAAAGCGTGATTGAACGTTTCGAGTGCCTCGGGCACGGCACAAACGCCTATCCAAGTGCGAAACGCGGATCGTATTCCATACCCGACTTCTTCAACATCTCCATCAATTCTTCTTCGAAAGTTGCTTTCGCGTGGTGTTTCTCCTGGTTGGCAATGTATCGCATCACGGCACGTTTGCTTGTCGGACTCACGCTGAACCCCGCATACCCTTCCTGCCACGCAAATTTAGACCCTTGCTGATTGAGCCATCGCGAGCTGTTACCTTTCAGATCCTGAACGGCACTGGACAGCGCCATTGCAGCGGGTAGAGCGATCAGCAAGTGAACATGGTTCTTTGTTCCGCCGGCTATGATCAGCGGGATTCCCTTACCCTTAGCCACGCCTCCGAAGTACCGAGCGAGCGTAGCTGGGTCAGAGATGGAATCTTCGCGATTCTTCGTGCTGAACGTGCAATGCACTAGGTTCGAGGTCAATGCGTGCGGCATGAGGACATGGTAGGTGGGCCGACGGGGATGCTTCGGTGATGCTCCGCACAAGCGTTTGTGTCGTCCCCGGGGGACTTGGAATTCTGTTTCACGGTTTTCCCAGCGCTGAAGCGCTGGGCTTTCTTATGTTGCGCCCGAGGCGCGTCGGATGTCGGCGGGAGAGGTATGTGCCGCGGCGAAGTGCCGTGCCCGGGGCACTCGGGGTTGTTGGCGATCCCTTTCCCAGCGCTGAAGGGCTGGGCTTTCTTATGTTGCGCCCGAGGCGCGATCCACGGAGGCACGGAGTTCACGGAGGAATCTTAGGAATGGAATTCTCCGTGTTCTCCGTGACCTCCGTGGTGAAAGTCCGTTCTTACGCTTCGCGCGATTGCACGCCAAACATCTCCGGCGACTGACCCGTGAGCCGCTGAATGCGATCGGCAATCGGCGGATGGGTAGAGAACAAATTGGCGAAGCTCACGCCCAACAGCTTCGGAGCGACGATGAACAGGTGTGCGGTCGAAGGTGATGCGAGCATCGGAACGCGTTTGGAGTAGGCGTCGAGCTTGGCAAGCGCGCTGGCCAGGGCGTAAGGATTGTGCGTAAGTTCAGCGCCGGTTTTATCCGCCTGGTACTCACGCGAGCGCGATACCGCGAGCTGAATCAGCGCCGCTGCGATCGGCGCCAGGATGAGCATCAGCAGACCCATCATGCCTCCGCCCTCGCGGTCCTCGCGATTCCCGCCAAACCAGAATCCCATGCGCGCGAGGAACGTGATAGCTCCGGCCAGGGTCGCAGCAATCGAGCTGATCAGGATGTCTCGATTGCGCACGTGTCCCAGTTCATGCGCCAGCACGCCTTCGAGTTCTTCATCATTCAGCAGGTCGAGAATGCCCTGCGTTGCCGCCACCGACGCGTGCTGCGGATTACGTCCGGTCGCGAACGCATTCGGCGAGTCGGTCGGGATGACGTAGATCTTCGGCATGGGAATGCCCATCTTCTGCGCCAGCCGCTCAACAATCGCGTAAACGCGCGGCAATTGCTCGCGCGTGGCGGGCTGAGCGCTGTACATGCGAAGGGCGATTTTGTCGCTGAAGAAGTACGAAACGAAGTTCAGGATGACGGCGAAGATGAGCGCCATCTCCAGTCCCCGGGCGCCGCCAAACATCTGTCCCAGGAAAAGAAGGAAGAGCGTCATCGCCGTCAAAAGCAGAGCTGTCTTAAAGGTGTTTCCCATGGTGTAGCCACCTATGTAGATGATAGCTGTCGGTCGCGGTTGCGAAAAACCGGCCCGGGAGATGAATCGCGAGGCTCAAAGGGTTGTAGTCCTTTACCGCCTTAATTCCTGCGGGCGCGATGCAAACTTCCCCTTGAATTTTCTATCCAAGTACAAGAGAGGCGTACTGATGCTTACGCCGAAATAGATCCCGGGGATCCGGAGGAGCCAGAGTTTATGAGGAAAATTGGAATTTTGTTTGTTGCGCTTTTGTTCGCTGCATGCACGGCAATGGCGCAGAACGGCAGCAGCTCTGCCGCCAGCGGCAATACCAGCGGCACTGACACCAACAACTCTCCGCAAACGGAGCAACAACACAAGAACACTGCCGTGCGCGACCAGAACGCGGCGGAAAATGCCAAGGACGAAGGCAACAAGGACATGGCCCGGCTGGATCAGTCGGCCGCCATCATCAACCAGCTATTAGCCGCCCCTGATAATGGGATACCGCAGGACGTGATGGATAACGCGAAGTGCGTTGCCGTGATCCCGTCGATGATCAAGGGCGGATTCATCTTCGGTGCCGAGCATGGACGGGGCGTAGCTACCTGTCGCACCCCAAACGGCGGCTGGAGCGCGCCGGCATTCTTTACCGCGACCGGTGGAAGCTGGGGCGCCCAGATTGGTGTTGAAGGCACCGATCTTGTCATGCTGATCATGAACCAGAACGGAATGAATCAGCTATTGGAGTCCAAGTTCAAAGTCGGCGGCAGCGTTAGCGCGGCAGCCGGTCCGGTTGGCCGTGAAGCCAGCGCTTCCACCAATTGGAAGTTCCGTTCCGAAGTTCTGACTTACTCGCGCGCACGTGGTGCGTTTATTGGCGCCACGTTGAACGGCGTTGCCATCCATCAGGACAAGGACGCCACCATCAACTATTACGGGAGTGACAAGGGATTTCGTTCCACTCTGACCGGACAGGTGAAAGATCCGCATACGAACGACCGCTTCGTCGCCGCTGTTCACAACGCCCACGCGGAGGCTACTGCCCAAAAACACTAGTTCTCGCTCAGCAACAGCAGTAGTTCTCAAACGAGAAAGCGGTGGGCTAACCGGCCTGCCGTTTTTTTGGGCCAGGTTGGCTTGCTTCACGGTGCCGGATTCGCTAGACTGCCGCGAACCCGGAGGCTCTATCTCATGCGACTTGCGTTGGTGATTTTTCTCGCTGCCTTAAACTCACCCCTCTTTGCGCAGCCCGATGTCGGCAAAGCGCTGCAAGCGGCGAAGGAGATTCGCGCGGTGATGAATGGTCAGGAGGCTGCCTGGAACCGCCACGACTTGGAAGGCTTCATGGCAGGTTACTGGAAGTCCCCAGAGCTGACCTTCTTCTCCGGCGCCACGGCGACCAAGGGATGGCAGCCGACGCTGGATCGTTACCGGCAACGCTATCAGGCCAACGGGGCTGCGATGGGTACACTGGAATTCAGCGATTTGAGCGTGGACCAGCTCTGTCCGGATGCGGCGTTCGTGCGCGGCCACTGGCAGTTAACCATGCCCGACGGGAAACAGCCGCACGGCCTGTTCACGCTCGTCTTCCGTAAGTTCCCCGAAGGCTGGCGAGTCATTCACGATCACACCAGTGCAGCGGAGTGATGGCACACGGACAGCTTGCGAAAAATTTTGGCGACTGCGACGATGCTCTACCCTGACGGCGGCAGTTTCGGAGCGTCTTCTTCTGGGCCACGCCACTTCATAGGCGGAGCGGTAATCAAATCTGGGTCTGTTCCGATCTGCAAATAGCAAAGCCGGCTGCGCGAACCGCTGACATTCCAGTAAGTTTCCAAATGATAGTTGCCATTGGTGAACATTGCTTCCCCGATAACTAGGTGGAACCGCGAATCCGAGCTCTTCTCATCAGGCTGACCTTGGTGAAAACTTTTCCAGTTCCCAAGCTGGTGCCGAAGTTCGACACATTGGCTGGCCCAACTCTCCTCCGACTGGGTTCGAAACGCTGGGTCGGCTTCTGCGTAAATGGACTTGCAGCTTCCTTTGTTGAAAGCTTCACGCAAATCGTTGACTTGCTCAATGAGCTCGGTTGTCTCGCTGGCATGCCTGCATCCCCACAACGTTACAAACAACAGGAGTGACACGAAACCAATGATGAAACGCAGCCGAGGCTTAGCGTCGATCATCGGGCGATTCTATACCGCCTTTCAACGGGCCGCCTTCGGACCGGCTCGCGATTTAAGGTGTTGCGCAAGCCCGGAAGGTGTAGAATTCTCCCGGTGACTGTTACATCACATTAATATGTGACAACGCACCAACAGGCGGTATCCGCAAGTCGGAACTGCACTGGAGGATATTGTGAGCATTACCACCGGCGACTTTCGCTCGAAAGTCACTGTCTCGTCTCTCCTGGAAAAGAAACAACGGCACGAAATCATCACATGTCTGACAGCGTATGACTACCCCAGCGCTCGGCTGATCGATGAGGCTGGCATCGACATGGTCCTGGTCGGCGATTCGCTGGGCATGGTCATGCTGGGCTACGAGAACACCTTGCCGGTGACGGTGCCGGAGATGCTGCATCATGTGCGCGCGGTTCGCCGCGCAGTGAAGCACGCCTTCCTCATCGCCGATATGCCGTATGCGTCGTTTCATGTCGGCATACGCGACACGCTGCGTAATGCGGTGCGCTTTATCAAAGATGGCGGCGCCGAAGCGGTGAAGATCGAAGGCGGCGAGAAGCGCGCCCGCCTGGTCGAACGCCTGGTCGATGCCGAGATCCCGGTGGTTGGCCATATCGGTCTTACGCCGCAATCGCTGCACGCCATGGGCGGCTATAAGGTGCAAGGCAAAACGCTCACGGCGGTCGAGCAACTCATGCACGATGCCGTGGCCTTGGAACGCGCCGGAGCTTGCAGCATCGTGCTCGAGGGAATACCGCGCGAAGTTGCGGCGATGATTACCCGCGAGTTGGAGATTCCCACCATCGGCATCGGCGCTGGTCCCGAGTGTGATGGCCAGGTCCTGGTGTTTCACGATCTGTTGGGCTTGACCTTTGCGCCGGCGGCGAAGTTCGTTCGTCGCTACACCGACCTCGGCAGCGCGATCACCAACGCCGTACTGGCCTACAAAGATGACGTAAAATCCGGAACGTTCCCGACCGAAGCGGAGTCGTATCATCTGCCCAAGGACACGCAGTCTGCGCTCAGCGACATTGCCGAACGCAAGCACGCCCTGCGATGATGAGGCTGTGCGCTCTCGGCCTATGATTCCGATTATGCGGGTGCCCCATCGCACACGGGTGCCCCGTCTCACACGGGTGCCCCATCGCACGCGGGTGCCCCATTACACACGGGTGCCCCATTCGGCCTTCAGTTGGCCGGGTGGGTCTTTTCTTCGTACCCTGCTGATTCTGGCGGTTGCAGCATCAATCGCTGCGAGCTGTTTCGCGCAAAGTCCGGCCGCGAAACCGACGTCCGCTCAAAAGCACTACTGCCAGCAGGGCGCCGGATTCTGCTTCAGCTATCCGGCAAGCTGGACCATGTTGGGGGAATCGCTGGGCGATGGCGTGGTTGTCGCTCCCCGGCAAACACTCGATCCTACATTGTGGGACGAGGTCACGGTGGCCGCTGTGGTGGCGCCTCCGGCCGAAGATAAGCCCGCGATGAGCATCGATCAGGTGATCCAGACCGCCATGACCAATATGAAAGCAAGCGGCCACGATGCCACAACCTTGCAGCGGCAGCAACGCACGGTCGCCGGGCTTCCCGCGCAGATGATTCGCATTCGCTATCACGATGGGCCGAGCGGCCGCGACTGGATTGAGCAACTCGTTTTCATCGAAGGCCCCGATCAGGAGATATACTCGGTCGCGCTAAAGGCCCAGCCCGGGACTATCTCGCGCCTGGAAGCGGCATTCGACAGCATCGTGCGAAGCTGGAAGCTGGAATCGGGCGAGGACACAGGCTCCCAGCCCGCCTCGTCTGGCAAGCCTGAGCCTTACCCTCCACACTACTGACGCTCCGAAAAATGAAACACATTGAATCGGTCGCCGAGATGAAAGCAGTCTGCCGCGAGATCACGCGCAGCGGGCGAACCTTGGGATTCGTGCCCACCATGGGCGCGCTGCATGAAGGACACGCGTCGCTGGTGCGCGCCAGCAAAGCGCAGTGCCAGGCGACGGTGGTCTCTATCTTCGTAAATCCTCTGCAATTTGGGCCGACTGAAGATCTGGACAAATATCCGCGCACGATGGAGCGCGACAGCAAGCTGTTGCAGGAGTTGGGTGTCGATGTGCTGTACGCGCCTACGGCAGGCGAGATGTATCCGCCGGGTGCGACGACCTATGTCGAAGTGAGCGGCATCAGTGACCGGCTCGACGGCGCCTCGCGCCCCGGACACTTTCGCGGAGTCGCAACTGTCGTCGCGAAGCTGTTCGAGATTGTGCGCCCCGATCGCGCTTTCTTCGGCCAAAAGGACGCGGCGCAGGTCGCTGTGCTTCGCCGCATGGTGCGCGACCTCGACATGGATGTGGAAGTGGTGGTCTGTCCTATCGTGCGTGAGAAAGACGGGCTCGCCATGAGCTCGCGCAACGCGTACTTAAATCCGACTGAACGAAAGCAGGCGCTGGTGTTGAATCGCGCGCTGATGCGGATGCAATTTGAAGCGGATGCGGGCGAGCGCGATACATCGAAGTTGATCGAAGCCGGAAAGAGCGTGATCGCCGAAGAACCCGGCGCCCGCTTGGATTACTTTGCCATCGTTGATCCCGACACGCTGGAGCCCGCGAGCGACATTTCGCGCGGGGCCCTGGTGGCCGTCGCGGCTTATGTCGGAGCGACGCGGTTGATCGACAATATTTTGCTGGCGCCGCGGTGATTACGATCGGGTGGAGTACGCCTTTCAGGCGTACAGGAAACGCTACACAGGCACCTTGTAAACTCCTCCGTGCGAAGACTCGCGTCAGGGCACGACCTCGGTCGTGCCGATTAGCCATCATTGATAAATTACTGAGCCGGCTTGAGCCGGCGACACACTCTGTTCGCCGAGCTTTTCACCCAGCCTGTTCAGCCGCTATTGGCGAATTCTCAAATCAAATCCCTCGCGGACTAAAGTCCACTCGGGATAACAATTAAAGGAACGCATATCGGCA
This sequence comes from uncultured Acidobacteriaceae bacterium, assembly GCA_963846795.1. Taxonomy (GTDB): domain Bacteria; phylum Acidobacteriota; class Terriglobia; order Terriglobales; family Acidobacteriaceae; genus CAVVDY01. The sequence continues at coordinate 365,050 of CAWJXJ010000001.1, read as the reverse complement.
CGACCAAGGTCGTGCCCTGACGCGAGGTATCGATTCAGGCGAGCTCGTTTATGCACGGCTGAAGGCGTGCTCCACCCATTTCATCCCGCCGCCGCTGCTGAACCGCGCGACCGCCCTTTCCACCCACTCACCCACGCCGCCGCCAGCACCAGCACCACGGGATAGCACTCGAGCGTGTAGCGCGGCTCGGGATTCTCCAGCGTGCCCAGAAATGCCGAACGCAGGGCGACGAATAACAACATCAGGCCGAGGTATCGCGGACGAGGGCCGCGCACCACGCCCATCACGGCAGCAGCAATGAACAAGAGATTTAGAACACCCCAGAGCGTCGCGATGATCGCGTCATGCGGGTCATCGGCAAATGCCCACCAGCGCGAGTCGAGTGGCAACATTTCTGTTCGTGGGCGAAGCCACATGTCGGCAATGCGCAAGGTCGGCAGCCAGACATAGTAGCGCAGTGGACGCCGCGCAATGCGCTGCTCCGCCAGGGCCTCGAACCGCTGATTCAGCTCTGGTCCCACAAAGTGGGATTTGGCATAATCCGCAAAGATCGCTGCAGTCTCGGCGCACTCCTGCTCGGTGTCGCACGCCCGGCGTGGCAAAAGTCTGATGTCAACATCTTCCCCGGGCACCTGCCAGTAAACGTCTTCGGTTGAGACGTAATCGGCAATCCAGGTGCGCGTCCATTTATCGAAGCCCGCCGGTACAAACTCGTCAGGATCGTTCGCGTATCTGGGGGCCAGCGGTTGGAACTGCTGAAAGTCGCGCCAATTTCGGATTGTCCACGGAACCAGCGGGGCGACAGCAATGGCCAGCAAAAGAGCTCCAACCCAGAAAAGCCGTGTTCGCTGCTGCGGCGTCCGCCACATCCGCCACAGCAGAAACAACCCGACAGCCACCAGCAAGATGCCGCCGTCGGGCCGCAACTGGATGCCGGCGGCCAGAGCAACCCCACAGCACGCCCACGCTTTCCAGGCGAGCCTTCCTTCGTCTAATGCATTGAATCCGGCGGCTGCCGCGTCAAGTACTGTCGCCGCAAAGAATATGCTGAGCGTTTCGGCCAAAGGAGCGACTGTGTAGTTCGCGGTGAAGGGACAGAGTGCCGCCAACGCGAAGGCAATTTTTCCCGCGCGATCGGAAAGGGTCCGACGCGCCAGGTCGGCGATGGCAAAGCAGCCCAGCAGGTCAATCGCAATTTGCGCCAGCAGGACGGCGTTGTAGTGTTCGCGCCCGAAGAGGGCGAAGCAGGCGGCGAGGAACGCAGGGTAGCCAGGCAGCCGTATCCATGTGGGCCGTACGCCCTCGGCGTGCGTCAGGCCGAAGACGCCGTGGTCGAGCCAGTTCCTGGCAATGTCGCCATAGATGAGCGAGTCGCCTGTGACATGGGGGAATTTAAAATAGAAGAAAAGCCGCAGGACCAAACCGGCAAGGATGAAGATCAGGAAAAAGCCCCGAAACTTCCGAAGCAGGCTGAAGAACGAGCTTGACTCCGCCCTCCCCAGCGCGTTGGCCTCCGGTTGAAGCACGTGGCGAATATAGCATCTGAATAATTACGATGCTGCTAGGCTTACTAGTGGCAACGGTGTGTAGCGCGGACAGCGATGTCTCCTTCTAAGCAAATCTTTTACGACCCCGACCGCAAGCGCTGGCGGCGGCTGCGACTGGCTATCGATGGCGGCGTCATAGTCGTCACGCTGCTGGCTGTCTTCTTTGTCCTTAGCATCGTTCGCGGTTCGTCGGTGCCTGGGGTTCCGCTGCCTGACCTTAAGAAGCCCTATCACGCGTTGAAGGAGAGCCAGAAGCGCAAGCCCATACGTCATGCCAACACGCACCGCAAGACCAAAAAGCCGGCTTCGCAAGTTGTTCTGAACGCCGACGAAGGTATTCGTGGAGCATTCTACGTGCAATGGGATGCCGCCAGCTTCGCGTCGTTGAAGGAGTACTACCCGCAGATCGACCTGCTCTTTCCCGAGTGGCTGCATACCCTGACTGCCGACGGGCGCCTGCAGTCCGTAACCGAAACCAACACGCTCTACGACCTGATGGACAAAGGCAAGCCTCGCCAGGTGGATGACAAGGTCATGCCCTTCCTCAAGAGTGAAAAGGCGCAGACGGAAGTCCTGCCGCTGGTCAACAACTACGACCCCGTCGCCAATCAATGGAACCCCGAGGTCACTGCCAGGTTCATGGCCGATCCGGCGGCACGGCAGCGCTTCCGCAGCGAGCTGATGGCCTTTCTCAGCTCCGATCAATTCAAGGGCATCACCCTCGACATCGAGGCTTTCCCGGAAAGCTCACGCGGCGACTACCTGACGCTGGTTCAGGAACTCTATGGCGATCTGCACAGCAAGGGATTGAAGCTCTACATTGCGGTTCCGGTGAACGACAAAGATTTTAACTATGCCGCGGTCGCGCAAAACGCCGACGGAATCATCCTGATGAACTATGACGAGCACTACCCGGGCGGCAATTCCGGAGCCGTGGCCAGTCAGGATTGGTTCATCAAGAATTTGAAAGACGCGCTGAAGGTAATACCGCGGCAGAAGATCATCGCCGCAGTTGGCAACTACGGCTACGACTGGGCGATGAACCAGGGCCAGAAGAAGGGAACTCCGCCGGCGGCCGTGCACAACGTCTCGGTGCAGGAAGCGTGGCTCGAGGCATCGGACGCGGAAACCGACGTCGATTTCGACAGTGACGCGATGAACCCGCACTTCGCCTACCTCGACGAAAAAAACGTGCGACACGATGTCTGGTTCCTCGACGCGGTCACGGCGCTGAACCAGATGCGGGCGGCACGCACGCTGGGCATCAATACCTTTGCCCTCTGGCGGCTGGGTTCGGAGGACCGCTCGCTTTGGACGGTGTGGGACAGACCAGGCGATACGAATGCGCCCGAGGAGTTGAAGACTGCTCCTCCCGGACAGGACGTCGACGATGAAGGCATTGGCGAGATTATCCGCATCCAGTCGCGTCCCGCGGCGGGTGAACGCAAAATCGTTGTCGACAACGACACTCATCTCATCAGCGACGAAATTTTCCAGAACCTGCCGATGCCGTACGTGGTCGATATGTACGGCGGCACGCAGCGCAAGGAAGTCGCCATCACCTTCGACGATGGCCCCGATCCCCAGTGGACACCGAAGATCCTCGATGTGCTGAAGAAGCATGGCGTAAAGGCCACGTTTTTCCAGATTGGCGCCGAGGTCGAGAAGTACCCCAGCGTTGCCAAGCGCGTCTTCGACGAAGGACACGAGATTGGCAACCACACCTTCACCCATCCCGACATCACCACCATCTCGAAGCGTTACTTCGAAGTTGAGCTGAACCTCACGGAGCGGCTCTTCGAGAGCAAGTACGGTGTGAAGCCAGTCCTGATGCGGCCTCCCTACGCAATCGACGAAGCGCCTGATACGGCGGATCAGGTCCGCCCTTTGGAGGTGGCACAGGACCTCGGTTACATCTCGGTGGGCGAGAAGATCGATCCTAACGATTGGCGCGACAACCCGCGGCGGCCCGCCCAGGAGCTGGCGGATGATGTGTTGGCCAATCTGCCACCGTGCGCGCCGGGCAATCTGCGCTGCGGCAACATCATCCTGCTGCATGATGGGGGCGGCGATCGCAGCCAGACGGTGAAGGCGCTTGACCTGATGCTCGCCGGCTTGAAGGAGCGGGGGTACGAAGTTGTGCCGGTCTCGGCATTGATGGGCAAGACGCGTGCCGATGTTATGCCGCCGCTCTCGCCGAAAGAGCAATGGGCCGCCAGGATCGATAGCGTCAGCTTCGTCCTGTTTACGGGAGTGTCGACGTTCATCATCATCGTGTTTTTTGTGGGCGACGTGCTGATGAGCGCGCGCCTGGTGCTGATCGGAGCGCTGGCGACCTACGATCGCGTCCGCCGCCGCCCGCCGCTCGATCCCAACTATCAGCCGAGCGTCGCGGTGCTGATTCCGGCCTACAACGAAGAAAAGGTTATCGAACGCACGGTGCGCTCGGTGCTCGACTCCGACTATCCCCACCTGCGCGCCATCGTGATTGACGACGGGTCGAATGACGCCACGCTGGAGGTTTGCCGCGAGTCATTCCGCAGGGAAATTGCCGAGGGCCGCGTCACCGTGCTCACCAAACCGAACTCCGGTAAAGCCGCCGCTCTCGATTTCGGGCTGGAGCATGTGAGCGAAGAAATCTTTGTGGGCATCGACGCCGATACCATCATCGCTCCCGATGCCGTTTCCAAACTCGTGCCTCACTTTGCCGATCCGCGAGTGGCCGCCATGGCCGGCAATGCCAAGGTGGGCAATCGCGTGAATCTCTGGACCCGCTGGCAGGCGCTGGAATATATCACCAGCCAGAACTTCGAGCGGCGCGCGTTGAATACCTTGAATGCCGTCAGCGTCGTGCCCGGCGCCATTGGCGCCTGGAGAACGGCAGCGGTTCGTGCGGCAGGCGCGTATCACCACGACACCGTCGCCGAAGATGCCGACCTGACCATGGCCCTGCTCGAGGCCGGCTACCGGGTGAACTACGAAGATCGTGCGCTGGCATACACCGAGGCGCCGACCACCGCGAACGGTCTTATGCGGCAGCGCTTCCGCTGGTCCTTCGGCATTATGCAGGCGGTGTGGAAGCACAAGGCCGCCGTGAAGCGCAAAGGCGCGCTGGGATGGGTGGCCCTGCCCAATGTGGTGATCTTCCAGGTATTGCTCCCGCTGGTTTCGCCGTTCATCGATGTGATGTTCGTGGTGGGAACGATCTCGTACTTCATCGACAAGTATCGCCATCCCGAGTCCGCCAACCCGGCAGACTTTCACAAGCTGGTGCTGTACTTCGCCCTGTTCATGCTCATCGACTTCATCGCCTCGGCCATTGCCTTCACGTTGGAACGCCAGCAGCCCGGCGGCAAGCGCGACTTCCTGCTACTGGGCCACGTGTGGCTGCAGCGCTTTGCCTATCGGCAGGTGTTCTCGCTGGTACTGGTGAAGACCCTGAAGCGCGCTATCGATGGCCGTAGTTTCTCCTGGGACAAGCTGGAGCGAACGGCGACGGTGAAGCAGCCGTTGCGCGTCCCCTCCAAGCAGGAAGTTGGGTAGCACAGAGTTTGTGGTGGCGCTAGAGCTGTACTCCGCCGTAACGTCTTCGATCTGTCATTCTGAGCGAAGCGAAGAACCTGCTGTTGGTCCAGAGGGAGCCGATCTCAGCGTTGGCAAGGGACTCGGGTCGTTGTAACGCACCTACCCAGCACTCCGCTGCGCTACGTGCTGGGCTGTCATCCCACGCCCTTCGGGCTCTGAGTGTGGGCGCACCTCGCCTTTCTCATCCCGACCATGTTCAGCCTCGAAACAACAGCAGGATTCCAATTCAGACACGTGCGTACGATGTCCAAACGGACGAGCGCGGACCGGATTCTCGCGAATCACGCGGGTTGTGGATTCCATGGCTAAAGCCCTTTTCTGCCGGGGCCCACGTCACCACGCTAAAGCGTGGTGCTTCCACCTACGGTTGCTCTTGCTACACTGTTTCCGCAATGTTCCGCACCAAATTAGCCGTCTTGCTCGCGGTGTTACTGGCAGCGCTTGCGTGCTTTGGGTCTGCTTACCAGGCCAATCCCAAGCTCGTCGTCATCCTCATCATCGATCAGTTTCGCGGTGACTATCTCGAGCGCTACCACTCGGAATTTGTGCCCAATGGTTTTCGCCTCTTCACCGATCGCGGAGCCTACTTCCCGGCCTGTTACTACGAGTACGCGAACACGAGTACCGCGCCGGGACATGCAACCATTGCTACCGGCGCGTACAGCCCGGCGCATGGAATTTTCTCCAACAACTGGTGGGACCCGGCGCAGAAACGCATGGTCACTAGCGTAGAAGACAATGCGACCAAGCTCATCGGCGCCGAAGTAGAAGGCGTTGGTTCCTCGCCCCATAATCTGCTGGCCGGCACGCTGGGCGATGAGCTGCGCCTGGCAACGCAAGGACAATCGCGAGTCTACGGGATCTCTCTGAAGCCCCGCGCCGCCATTCTCTCCACTGGCTTCAGTGCCAACGGCGCTTTCTGGATCGATAACGACAGCGGCGCCTGGCTGACCTCGACGTACTACATGAGTGCCCCTCCGCGCTGGCTGCTCGCGTTCAACGGAGGAGATTCGGCGAAGAAGTATCTGAACCAGGAATGGAAAGATACCGACGGCACGCTGCTGGCTTCAACTGCGCCCCACAACTTTGATAATGGCAAGCCGGTTCCCTATAACGAGTTGGTCGGATCGACTCCCTTCGGCAACGATTACGAGTTCGATTTCGCGCGCGAGCTGATTCAACAGGAAAAGCTCGGCTACGGTGCAGTGACCGATTTGCTGGTCATCAGCCTTTCCGCCAACGACATCCTTGGGCACATGGCCGGGCCCGATGCGCCCGAGATGCGTGCCATGGCGCTGGCGCTCGATCGGCAGATCGGGGATTTCGTTTCGTTCCTGAACCAGCAATACGGTCAGGGTCAGTTCTGGGTCGTACTTACCGCGGATCATGGCATCGCGCCTTTGCATGCCACTGACAAGCACCTCAATCTGCCGGCGCAGTCGCCTTCGAGTGCGGATCTGCGCACCCGCCTGAATCAGGAGCTCTCCTCGCGCTTGCGCAAGCAAGGCGAATACATTCGTGGGGTGTCGTACCCTATCGTGTTCGTGAACAGCGAAGCATTTCCGCCAAACGTGAGTGAGGCCGACGCAGAAAGCCAGGTGGCGGAGGCGATGAAAGCCAATGGGTTTCTAAACGCCTTTACCAAGGAACAGATGGGCAATGGCGAGCTTCCACCCACTCCGCTGGGACATCTTTACCTCAATAGCTACTCGCCCTACGGCGGAGCCTGGGTGATGGGCGTGCCTACGCCATTTTCATATGTGGCCTCGGGAATCAATATTGCGAATCACGGAGCGCCCTACAGCTACGATCAACACGTGCCCCTGGCATTCTATGGCCCCGCCTTCAAGGCCGGTGTGTATCGCGATCAGGTCGAGCCCATCGATCTCGCGCCAACGCTTGCTGTGATGCTCGGCATCAACAAGCCAACCAGCTCCAGCGGACGTGTGCTGACGGAGGCAATCGCACAAAGAGCGGGCTCGGATGAGATGGCGACACCGAGACCGTCGCGGCCGCGCGTGTCCAAGGAGAGCCATCCGTGACCACGCCGCCCAGGCCGGCGCTGGACTTGTCCGTTTCCGTCGCTGGAATCGAGCTGAAGAATCCAGTCATCGCGGCCAGCGGAACCTTCGCCTACGGAGTCGAATTCGAAGATATCGTCGCGCTCTCGCGCATCGGCGGATTCGTGGTGAAAGGGCTCTCGCGGGAACCGATGCCCGGCAATCCGCCACCTCGTTTGTTTGAAACCGCCGCCGGCATGCTCAACGCTATCGGCTTGCAGAACATCGGAGTGCGCGCGTTCTTGGAAGAGAAGCTCCCGCTGTTGCAGAAGATCAAAGACATCGCCTACTTCTGCAACGTCTTCGGCCACTCGCGCGAGGAGTATGAGGAGGTCATCCGCGCGCTCAACGAAGGAGCGGGCATCGCCGCCTATGAGTTGAACGTGTCCTGCCCGAATACGAAGTGCGGCGGCATTGCGTTCGGCAGCGATCCGCGTATGCTGTTCGAAGTGGTCAGCGCCGCGAAGAAGCTTGCTACGCGGCCCGTCATCGTAAAGCTCTCGCCCAATGTCACCAGCATCCCCGATGTCGCCCGTGCCGCAGAAGATGCCGGTGCCGACGCCATCTCGCTGGTGAACACCTTCGTCGCCATGGCCGTCGACGCTGAGACGCGCAAACCACGCATCTCGAACATCACCGCCGGGCTCTCCGGTCCGGCGATCAAGCCCATTGCCTTGCGCATGGTGTGGGAAGCAGCGAAAACGGTTCGTATCCCGGTGATTGGCATTGGCGGCATCAGCACCGCTGAAGATGTGATCGAGTTCATGCTGGCCGGAGCGTCGGCCATCGAAGTCGGAACCGTAAATTTCTGGGATCCGTGCGCCTGCGAGACCCTGGTTGACTCGTTGGAAAAGTGGTGCCTTGAACATCGCGTCGAAAAGATTCGGGAGCTGACGGGCGGATTACAGATCGACTAAGATCCGGTCGGCGCAGTTGGTTTGAAGGAGCACCCTTCGGCTTCGCTCAGGGCAGGCGGTCAGCCGCGCCGTAACGCTCTTATGGTTTGTCATCACGAGGCCGTCTTCGGGCGAGGGATCTGTTCTCGTCGGCAGCACGAATGTTTTTCCCGAGTGAAGAGTATTTAGGCGGGAGCAAAGAGCAGGTCCCTCCCGCCGCAGCGGTCGTGATGACAAGATTGGGAAACGCGATTCGTACTTCAGGCGGACCGACTATCCGGTCGGCGCCTCCTCGTCTCCGAGCTTTCGCACACTGCTCTCCAAATCGTCATCGTGTGGCAGCAACGAGTCGGTGTGAGTGGTGCTCAGCAGATGCCGAACCCGTTCATTCGCTCCGCAAATGCGGAACTTGCCGCCCACCTGTTCAAGGCTGGCAGACATGTGCATGATGACGCCCAGCCCCGCGCTATCCACCATCTCGGTATGAGTGAGGTCGAGCACCAGTCTGCGCGTGCCGTCGGCAACCAGCGCGTCCGCCATGGCTTCGGTCTCCGCCAATCGCGTTCCCATGGTGAACTTACCGGCGCACGCCAGTACGGTGATATCAGGTTCAACCCGAAACAATTCCGTTTCAAGCATCATGACTGTCGTTCCTGGAAGCCAGCGGGAACATCAAAGTAGCACAGTTTGGATGAGTCTCATTGTGAAATGTGATTACCGGCCTGGTCTGTTCGCCGTCATGCTGCTACTGGCATGCAGTCTGGCAGCTCAGAACGCCGCGGTTTTTGACGCCGAGGGCGAAGCGCGAATCCTCGCTGACCTGAATCAGTCCAGGATCGAGGCCGGAGTGCCTCCGCTGCGGCTCGACCCCAAGCTGACCGAGGCCGCGCGCCGTCACTCCGTGCTGTTGTCGAAGCGGCACGTGCTTTCGCACCAGTTTCCGGGCGAGCTGTCGCTCACCGAACGCCTGCACTCCGCCGGTCTTATCTTCACTGCTGCCGCCGAGAATGTTGGGATGAACACCGAACTGAGCGACGTCAACAACATGTTCATGCGCTCGCCCGGACATCGTGCCAACATGCTGAACGCCGCCTACGACGCTGTAGGCATAGGCGTAGTTCATCTCGGATTGTCTTACTGGGTCACGGAAGATTTCGCCAGGCTGACGCCGTCACTGTCAGCGCAGCAGGCGGAAGATGAAGCGGCAGCGAGCATCGAATCCAGGTGGAAATCGGCCCATCCCGACGTGCTAAAACGGGTCACGGTCGAAGGCTTGAGAACCTCTGCCTGCGAAACCGCGAAATCGGGAGGCCGCATACGCGCAACCAGGTTTAGCTATGAAGGCAAGATGGCACAGGAAGTGGTTGGCTTCAGCACTCCCAATCCATCGGCTCTCGCTCAGCCGATAGACTCGATAATGCGCAACCCCAACCTGAGCGCCTACGCCGTAGGTGCCTGTACTCCCCAACAATCCGGCGACGGTGGCCAATTCTGGATTCTGATGGCATTTTTCTGAGGTGCGAGGTACGGGTTTGTCAGGCCCCGGCCTCGTGAAGGAGTGGGTGCCCCATTCGGCCTGGGTTTGGCCGGGTGGGGATTTTGGCTGCTTGAGATCAGAACTCTCGGCTCAAAAGACAAAAAGCCCCACCCCGCCAAATGATCGCGGAATGGGGCACCCAGTCAGAGGCAATCGAAGCCGATTAAATAATTGCGAGACCGAAGCGAATCTCGATCATGTGTGTTGATACCCATTAACAGATTCCTGTCGGGGGGAACTCAATGTACGGAAAGAAACTTGCAGCGATCACTGCGCACATCGTGGCACTCATCGTTGTGCTTGGCTGTGCGTGGCACGCGATAGCGCAGGATGCCAAGACGCCTTATCCAACCATGGCGCCCGTGGATCAATATCTGATGCCGGATCAGCAATCTGAAATCGCGCTGGCGCGCAGTGCGGCGCCCGAGTCCATCTCGCGCGATGCCGAGGTGATGATTCTCGGACGTCATGGTTACGAAACTGCGATTAAGGGAAAGAACGGGTTCGTGTGCATCGTGGAGCGTTCCTGGACTGCTCCCATCGATGACCCAAACTTTTGGAACCCGAAACTCCGTGGCCCACTTTGTTTGAACGCGGCTGCGGCACGCACCTATCTTCCGCGCACCATCAAGAAGACCGAATTGATATTAGCCGGACGCACCAAAGATCAAATGGTTCAGGCCATCACTGCAGCCATCGGCGATAAGGAATTGCCACCGATGGCACCCGGTGCGATGTGCTACATGTTGTCAAAGCAAGGCTACCTGGACGATCACGCCGGACATTGGCATCCGCACCTCATGTTTTTTGTTACGGGAGACGACCCTGCGGCGTGGGGAGCAGATTTGCCCGGCTCTCCTGTCCTCGCGTCCAACTCTACCTGGGAGCATCTGATAACGTTCCTGATTCCGGTGCGACGCTGGTCGGATGGAACGGTGGATCAGTAAGGCTGGTCTCGCGCCGTGATGTTGTCTCCTTTGAAGGAGTGGGTGCCCCATCCGGCCTGGGTTTGGCCGGGTGGGGATTTTGTCGGTTGAGATCAAAACTCTCGGCTTGAGACACAAAAAGCCCCACCCCGCCAAATGATGGCGGAATGGGGCACCCAGGCTCTACCGACTACGGCTTGATCATCCAGACTACGCCGCAGCCAACTCCAGAGCCGCAACTGAGATCGCCACCTTCGCTAGTGGTGCCGGCTGGCGCACTCGTGCGATGCTATCCTTTACCCGTGATCGCCGAAATCGTGGCTGTCGGCTCGGAGATGCTTACTCCCTTCCGGCAAGACACCAATTCTCTCTACCTCACCGGCCAACTCAATGACATCGGCGTGAGCGTCGCTTACAAGACCATTGTTGGCGACAACCGGTTGCAACTGACGTCTGTCGCGAGCACTGCGATCGAGCGTTCTGACCTCATCATCTTTATGGGAGGCCTTGGCCCCACGGAAGACGACCTGACGCGCGAGAGCGTTGCCGACGCGCTGGGAGTCGAACTCAAACGCAATCACGACCTGGTCGCTGCCATGTACAGGCGCTTTGCCGAGCGGCGCATCTCAATGCCGGAGAACAACGCGCAGCAGGCAGATGTCATCACCGGAGCCGAGATTATCTCCAACTCGCGCGGAACCGCTCCCGGGCAATGGCTGCAACGAGAGAATGATGGCCGGCAGCAGATCATCCTGTTGCTGCCTGGTCCGCCGCACGAGTTGCAGCGCATGTGGGAGAAGGACGTGATGCCACGATTGCGTCCCCTCGTCCCCCCTGCGGCGATGGCGACGCGCGTCCTCAAGACAGCGATGCTGGCGGAATCAGCCGCTGACCTGCGCACCGCGCCCATCTACAAACAGTATCCGAACATTGAAACCACCGTGCTCGCCGGGCAGGGGCAGGTGGAGTTTCATCTTAAAACTACAGCCGCGACCAAGGAAGAAGCGGAGGCGGCCGTGGAGAAGCTTGCAGGAAAGCTGGAAGACGAATTAGGCGATGCCGTGTTTTCCCGTGCGGGCGAATCGCTGGAAGAGATCGTCGGGCTCTATCTGCAGATGCGCGGAGCCAAGCTGGCGGTAGCCGAGTCCTGCACTGGCGGCATGGTGGCTGAGCGCATCACCTCGGTTGCCGGCAGCTCACGCTATTTTCTCGGCGGAGCCGTGGTGTACTCCAATGATCTAAAGACCTTGTTCGCCGATGTGCCGCCGCTGATGATCGAGGCGCATGGAGCGGTGAGCAAAGAGGTCGCACTGGCCTTGGCGGAAAACATTCGCGATATCTGCAACGCTGACATCGGGCTGGGCATCACCGGAATCGCCGGGCCGGGAGGCGGCACGGAAGAGAAGCCGGTTGGCCTGGTGTACATCGCCGTGACGAACGGCCTAAAGCACGAAGTGGTGGAGCGACGCTTTCCGGGCGACCGCGAGCGAATTCGCCGCTGGGCCAGCCAACAGGGGCTCGACCTGGTCCGCAAAATCATGATGTGAAAAAGCGGGTTCACCACGGAGGCACGGAGAGCACGGAGAGAACGAGGTTGAGAATCAACCGGGGTGCCCCATTCGGGCTGGGTTTGCCCGGGTGGGGCTTTTGGTTCCGGAGCACTACAGAATTCCAATCCTCCGAAGAACCCCCACCCCGCCAACAGATGGCGGAATGGGGCACCCGGAGAGAATCACGCGAGTATGCGTCTATTCGTTGCACTGGAGATCGACGAACAAATCCGCGATCGCATCGCTCACTTTCGCGATGAGATGCGCGCGCTTGCGCCAGGTGTGCGCTGGGTCGGTCCGGAAACATTTCATATCACGCTGCAATTCTTAGGCGAAACGCAAAAGGTAGAGGAGATCAAAACCGCGCTGTCGAACGTAAAAAGCGCGCCCACTACCGTCAGCTTTCGCGGAGCAGGTTTCTTCCCCAATCCCAATCGCGCGCGGGTGTTTTGGGTGGGCATCGAGTCAGACGCCAATCTGCAACATCTGGTAAACGAAATTGGTACGGCTCTCGCGCCGCTCGGGTTTAAACGCGAGCAGGAGGAATACCATCCGCATCTCACGCTGGCGCGCGCAGGCAGCGGGCGCCCTCAGCATCGTCCGGGCGACAAGGCCGCACCCGGATTACAACAGGTACGCGCGAAACTGGAAACCATGCCGCCGCCCGAGTTCGGTACAATGACGGCGAACGAATTCATCCTGTATCAGAGCACGTTAACGCCCACGGGTTCGCGCTATACCAAGCTGGCGAGATACCCGTTGAGTTGAAGTTCACATTTCGGGAGAGTTCGCCTTCAGGCAAGGGATCGCGCGCTCCTTGATGCCGGCCTGAAGACAAGCTCCACCTGTCACCCGCAGCACGGAAAAGCCTTGCCGATTGCTATCTTCATTGTCGCTATCCTGTCGTTCCTGCTGGGATCGATCCCCTTTGGTTATTTGCTCGTCCGCATCTTCCGCAAGCAGGACATACGCCACTACGGCAGCGGAAACATCGGCGCGACCAACGTGGCCCGCACCGGCTCCAAAAAGCTGGCGGTGGCTACGCTTCTGCTCGATGCGCTGAAGGGATACATTGCCGTAGCTTTCGCGCATTGGTATGCAGCGCGTATTACAGATTCGTCGGGGCCCTACAGTACCGGCGAGAAGTTGAGTCCCGATACCATCATTATGCTGGTGGCGATTGCCGGGCTGTGCGCCATCCTGGGACACATGTTCACGCCGTGGCTGGGCTTCGAAGGTGGCAAGGGAGTAGCGACTGCCGTGGGAGCCTTCGCGGCTATCGCGCCGCGCGCCGTGCTGGTCTCCCTTGCGCTCTTCATTGTCGTTGTGGCCATCACTCGTTATGTGTCGCTGGGCAGCATCCTGGGAGCGATAGCCTTTCCCATCGCGTGTTGGTGGCTGGTGCCCATCATGCGTGACCCCATCACCATGACAATCGTCGCCATTTCGTCTTTGCTGATTATCGTTAAGCACCGCGCGAACATTAAGCGTCTGCGGGCCGGCAGCGAAAGTCGGCTATGGTGAGCCCGTGAGCGAGATCGCGGTCATCGGAGCCGGGGCCTGGGGCACAGCGATTTCTATCGTGCTCGGGCGTAAGGGATCCCACAATGTAAGACTGTGGGCGCATGAGCTGGAGGTGCGCGAGAGCATTAACTCGCGTCATGTGAACGAGCTTTTTCTCCCCGGCGACACGATTCCCACCTCGGTTCGCGCGACCAACGATCTCGCCGAAGCACTCCATCAGGCAGCAACTGTCGTCAGCGTTATGCCGTCGCATCACACGCGGCATCTTTTCAAGGCAATGGGCCCGCACCTCCGGCAGGAGATGCTTTTTGTCAGCGCGACCAAGGGCATCGAAAACGATTCGCTGTGCCGAATGACCGAAGTCATCGCTGCGACTGTGGCATTCCCAGTACGCATCGGAGCGTTGAGCGGTCCGTCATTCGCCAAGGAAGCGGCGGAAGGTCATCCCACTGCCATCACCATCGCTTCAAACGATCGCGAGCTGGCGCAGACGGTACAAAGCGAATTCAGCGATCCCCGATTTCGCGTCTATACGAACGACGACGTGGTCGGAGTCGAGTTGGGTGGTGCGCTCAAGAACATTGTTGCCATCGCGGCCGGCGTGTGCGACGGACTTGGACTGGGACACAATTCTGTCGCCGCGCTCATCACTCGCGGCCTGGCTGAGATCACTCGCCTGGTCGTTGCCTGCGGCGGACGTCAGGACACCATGGCCGGCCTTGCCGGGTTAGGCGACCTGGTGCTCACCTGCACCGGCGGCCTCTCGCGCAATCGCAGTGTCGGGGTCGCGCTGGGGAAAGGGCAGAAGTTGGACGCGATCATTGCGGGCATGCGCGGCATGGTGGCCGAAGGTGTGCTGACGACCAACGCTGCCATCGGGCTGGCGCACAAGATGGGGGTGGAGATGCCCATCACCGAGCAGATGCACGCCATTCTTCAGCAGGGCAAAGCGCCCAGCGATGCGATCCGCGAGCTCATGACGCGGCCCTCTACCAGCGAAGGTATGGGTATGGGGCGGTAGGAGACGTGAAAGGGCCCGGCTTAAATCACGCCTGAGAGCGGCTCCACGCAGTTCCGAATTCCTTCCGGGCAGCGACAAGGCTCATTGTCGCGATTCCCCACGCATGATGCTGCCCAGACAATTCCAGCCCAACGCGGAAGCGTTGGGTGAGAGGGGCGCTTATAGGAACCTGAGCCCCTTCGGGGGCGGCACACCGACGCGTGATTCGGGTCACAGGATCAGATCGAATCGGGACGTTACGCTGCAGCATGTCCCACAGCCTCTGCCGCTCCCTGTTCCACATCGTCTTCGGCACCAAGCAGCGTCGAGACTACATTCCCAAGTCGTCGCTGGAAAACACTTGGGCGTACATCGCCGGAATCGCGCGAAACCATGACATGCGGGTGTTCGCCGTTGGCGGTACGCAGAACCATATCCATGCGCTTGTGGAGTTGTCGCCCGAACTGGCTCCGGCGGCTGCGGTGCGCACGTTGAAATGCAACTCCAGTCGATGGCTCCGGGAGTCGGTGCCACTCTTTCAATGGCAGCAAGGCTACGGGGCCTTCAGCGTTAGCCCATCACAACTCGGCAGAGTCGTGAATTACATTTCGCATCAGGCGCAACATCATGCTCGATATTCGTTCGAAGAGGAGTTTCGGTCGATTCTGAAGGCTGCGGGAATTAACCGGCGATTCGACGATTATTGTGTCGCCCCTGAAGGGGCTCCGGGCAGGTAAAACGCGGCCCTCCCCAACGCTTCCGCGTTGGGCTGGAATTGGGCGTGAGAATCGTTGCCACGAGAAATAGTCGATGTCAGTCCGAGCCTTAGGTGGGTCGGCAGCGCGCGTGCGCTCCGTCCATACTATTCCAGCCCATCAGACGATCCCGAATTTGCCCTTACCCCGCCATCATGGCATCGAAGAACGTCAACAGCAGTTTGCGGACGGTTTCTTCCGACATCACGCTGCGGTCGAGCATATGTTCCATGGTGAGGCCGCTGCTCAGTACGAAAAACGCGATTCCGACCGCGTGTGCCGATACCGGAAGTTTGCGGCCCAAGCCATGCATAATCTGTTCCAGCAGTTCCACGCCCGACGACACCAGCCTGCGATGCATGGTGACCAGTCTCGTCTTTACTTCAGGGTGGCGGACGGCGAAGAGCTTGAATTCCAGAGCCAGCAGGCTCCAGCGGCGGTCGAGGCACATATCCAGCCAGAAATCGCGTAGCGCGCTCAGCTTGTCAGAAGGGCTTTTGTATTTCGCTACATGTTTTCGCAGGTTTGCGATACGAGAGCTGATTTCGCGCTCCAGCAACGCGAGAAACAAGTCTTCTTTGGTGTCGAAGTTGGCGTAAAATGCGCCGCGGGTATAGCCGGCATCGGCGGCAATTTCCTCCAGTTTGGCGGCTTCAAATCCGTCGCGCGCAAAAATCTTTTCTGCCGCCTGCAGGAACCGGGCCCGGGTAATGTCGGTTTTCTCCTGGTGCCGGGAAATTGAAATCAGGCCCTTCTTTTGTTGGGTAATTGTCATCTAAGTCTTAGCTTTGCCGGCCCCGTATTTCCGCAACTCTCTGCGGAGAACCATCATCTAACCTGACTTGAAAGATTTCATACATGCATGTATGTATTAGATACAACATGGAACGTATAGGATGCAAGACACAGGCTGGCCGGCGGCTGCTCGGTAGCGCAGCGCTGGCCGCTGTTTTGTTGCTCACCGCCAGTTCGATGTTCGCGCAAGGCGGCAATGCCACTGGCCTGGCGCCGCTTCCTTCCCCTGAGCAAGTGATCCAGCGCAATACCGATCCCTATGCTGGTTCGCTGCCGCAGGGCAAAGCCACGGGCGAGACGATGGAACTCAGCATCGAGCAGGCGCTCGACATGGGGTTGAAGTTCAACCTCGGCCTGTATCTCAGCGATCGGGTGACCGACCAGGCGCGGGCGGCGCGGCTGAAGGCGCTCAGCGAACTGATGCCCAACTTTAATGGTTCGATTTCTGAGGAGCTGCAGCGGCTCAACCTGAAGTCGTTCGGGTTCAGCTTTCCCGGAATCCCCTCCTCGATCGGACCTTTTGCGCTCTTTGAAGTTGGGGCAACCGGCGAGTGGAATTTCGGCAATCTGTCTCGCATCGACTCGCTGCGTGCAGCAAAGCAGAACGTGCAGGCGGCGCAGTTCAGTTACAAAGATGCCCGCGACACGGTGGTCCTGGCGGTCGGCGCTAATTATCTGCTGACCATTGCCGCGGAATCGCGAGTGGCTGCAGTGCAGGCCGAGGTGACAACCGCGCAAGCACTCTATCAGCTCGCGCTTGATCAGGAGAACGCGGGTCTGGCGCCGCAGATCGATACTCTGCGCTCTCGCGTGCAGTTGCAGGCACAGCAGCAGACGCTCATCCAGGCGCAGAACGATCTGGAAAAACAGCGCATCGCGCTGGCTCGCGTCATCGGTTTACCGGTGCAACAGAAGTTTCGCCTGGTAAATCGTGTGCCCTACCATCCCGTTCCTGAAATCGACATCAACACCGCCTACGATCGTGCTTTGGCGACTCGCGCCGATTACCAGGCGGCGCTGGCGGCGCTCAAGGCGGCGCAATTCAGCCGCTCCTCGGCATGGAAGGAGTACCTGCCGTCACTCGGCGCCTCGGGTCAGTATGGCGTGTTGGGATACACGCCCAGCGGGCTTGCTCCCCAATACTCGGTCGCCGGCACGTTGAGCATACCCATCTTCCAAGGGGGCAAGGTGAAGGCTGACGTGGAGCAGGCTGACGCTGTGCTGAAGCAGCGGCAGGCACAAGTCGACAATCTGAAAGCCGGCATTGAGCAGGATGTGCAGGATGCACTGCTCGACCTGAAAGCGGCCGCGCAGCAGGTCGATGTCGCCACTATCGGCCTGGAACTGGCGAAGCAAACGGTTGCGCAATCGCAAGACCGTTTTGCGGCCGGTGTCACCAACAATGTCGAAGTTATCCAGGCGCAGCAACAACTGGCCTCGGCCAACGATCAGTACATCGCCAGCCTGTACGAGCACAACATTGCGAAGGTGCTGCTGGCGCGCGCCATCGGGAATGCCGAGCAGTTGGCCAAGCAGTATTTGGCTGACAATGGGAACACAACGACTTCACCAAATGTGAATCAAAATCCGGCGATGCCGAGTCCAAACACTACACCGGCGCCGGTGCCCAACCCTCAGGCGCCGCAGCCGCCACGGCCCTGAGCATCGAATGAAAAACAAAGAATCTAAGCAACAGGTGAGCAGATGAGCCCGACGACTACTGAGCCGAACGACACCGAAGAGCAGCACAATAACGCCGAGCCTCAGGGTGAGCGGCACGATCCCGAAGCGCAGCCTCGCGAAGATCGCCGCAGCTTCTTCCAGCGCCACCCGGCCGCCAAGCCCATCGTGTTTCTGGTGGCCATTGTCGCGCTTTTGCTGGTGGGCTGGTTCTGGTGGGAAAGCCGGCATTGGGAGAGCACCGATGACGCGCAGGTCGACGGTTACATCTATCCCATCAGTGCGCGCGTCGGCGGCCACGTCATCAAGGTCAACTACAACGATGGGCAATTCGTTCACAAAGGCGACGTGCTGGTAGAACTCGATCCCACCGATTACAAGGTCGCACTCGCCACTGCTCAGGCCAACTACGCGGATTCGCAGGCCAACGCGCAAGCGGCTGAATACGGGGTGCCGGTCTCGAGCGTGGGTTCGGTGCAGCAGATTCGTTCTGCGCAAGCCGATTTAGAAAATGCTACCGCCGGATTAGCGGCAGCCCAGAAGCAGGTGAACGCGGCAGAAGCGCAGGTCGTCGAAGCGCAAGCCAATGCCAAAAAGCTGAACCTCGACGTCGAGCGCTACCAGCAGTTGCTGGGCAAGCGAGAAATTTCGCAGCAGCAATTTGATTCCGCTACTGCGGCAGCAACCGGTGCGAACGCAACCGTAGAAGCGCGTCAGGCATCGCTGCTCGCGGCACAGGCGCAGGTGCAGCAGGCGCAGTCGCGAATTACGCAAGCCAATGCCGAGATTCGCAACGCTCAGATCTCGCCCAAGCAGGTGGCTGCAACCCAAGCTAAAGCCAAGTCGGCCAGCGCCCAGGTAGGACGCTACCAATCCGCGCTCGATCAGGCACAACTGAATCTGCAATACACCACCATCACGGCTCCGGTCGATGGCATCATCGGTCGTCGCTCCGTCAATGTGGGACAGAATGTCCAGACCGGGCAGGACCTGATGTCGATTGTTCCGCTGCGCGACATCTGGGTTACGGCGAACTTCAAAGAGACCCAGCTCACGTATATGCAGCCGAACCAGCCGGTGAAGATCAAGGTCGATACCTACGGCGGCCGGACGTGGAATGGCCACGTGACTGCCATCGGCGGCGCCACTGGCGCCAAGTACAGCTTGCTGCCTCCTGAGAACGCCACCGGAAACTACGTCAAAGTGGTGCAGCGTATTCCGGTGCGCATCGATTTCGATAACAACCAATCGCCGGACTTCAACAAAGATGGCCTGCTGCGTCCCGGCATGTCGGTCGAGCCCGACGTGAGGGTGCGCTGAGGTGTAGAGCTGGCCTTTATCCCGAGTAGATATTAGATACAGAGGTCGGAGTACACGTGTGCAGAGGCCAGCGTTCAGGGGCCATATAAAATTCGGGCTTTAGCCGTGGATTCCAGCGCTAAAGCGCGGCGAGAACACGGCGGCTTTTCCCCGCATGAATGCGGGGGCTTCCACCTGATTTTCCACGAGGATTTCGTACTGTCCTGACTCAATCGATATGACTGACAACGATTACACGGCCTCCGACTGGAAGCCGCGCTACAACCCGTGGATCATCGCGCTCACGGTGACCTTAGCGACCTTCATGGAGGTGCTCGACACTTCTATCGCCAACGTCGCGCTGCCGCATATCGCCGGCGGCTTGAGCGCAAGCCAGGACGAATCGACCTGGGTGCTCACCAGTTATCTGGTGTCGAACGCGATTGTGCTGCCCATGTCGGGCTGGCTGACGACGGTCATCGGACGCAAGCGCTTCTACATGACTTGCGTGGCGCTGTTCACGATCTCGTCAGTGCTCTGCGGATTTGCGCCGTCGCTAGGAATGCTCATCTTCTTCCGCATTCTGCAGGGCGCGGGCGGCGGAGGCATGGGACCCAGCGAGCAAGCAATCCTCGCCGATACTTTTCCTCCGGAGAAGCGCGGACTGGCGTTCTCGGTCTACGGCATGGCTGTGGTTGTCGCGCCGGCCATCGGTCCCACCCTCGGCGGATGGATTACCGATAACTACGATTGGCGCTGGATCTTCTTCATCAATGTGCCTGTCGGATTGCTGTCGCTGTTTCTGACCTCGACCGTGGTCGAAGATCCGCCATGGCTCAAGCGCTTCAAGGGCGCCGCCATGAAGGTCGACTACATCGGACTATCGCTGATCGTGCTGGGCATCGGAGCACTGCAGGTAATCCTCGACAAGGGTCAGCAGGACGACTGGTTTGGCTCACACTTCATCACCACGTTTCGCCGTGATTGCCGCTGTCGCGCTGGTGTGGCTGGTGATTCACGAATGGCGCACGCCCCATCCTGTCCTCGAGCTGAAGCTACTGAAGAACCGCAATTTTGCCGCGAGTGTGCTCTTTAATTTCGTGCTTGGTGCGGTGCTGTTCGGAACCACCGTGCTCATCCCGCAGTTCCTCCAGGCGATGATGGGCTACACGGCGCAGAAGGCAGGAGAAGTCCTTTCGCCGGCGGGCTTCATGCTGATGATTCTGTTTCCCATTGCCGGCATCCTATCGACCAAGATTGATCCGCGCTGGATGATCGCCTTCGGATTTGGCATCACAGCCATTGCGCTGCATCACCTCACCAACCTGAACCTGGCGCTTGATTTCCGCACCATCATCTTCTGGCGGATGTATCAAATGTCGGGCCTTGCTTTTATTTTTATACCCATCAGCATTCTCAGTTACGTGGGCGTGCCGCTGGAAAAGAACAATCAGGTATCGGGCATCAGTAATTTCACTCGCAACCTTGGTGGCAGTGTTGGCATTTCCATGCTCACTACTTTCCTGGCGCGCCAGAGCCAGATTCATCAGACAAACCTGGTAGCGCATGCCACCAGCGCCAATCCGCAATTGCAGAACATGCTGAACGGCTCGGCGGCCAGCATGGCGCACGCTGGGTCGGGCCCGGCGCTGGCACTGCAGCAAGCCTATGCGCAGGTAATGGGGGTTATTGAACAACAGGCGGCGCTTCTTTCTTATGTCAACGCATTCTGGGTGGTTGCGGCGATCGTCGCCTGCCTGGTTCCGCTACCCTTCTTTCTCAAGAAGCCGAAGCCTGGCGCCGAAGCTATGTCGGCACACTAAGGGTTCGATCCGCAGCCACTATGCGCGCGTCAAGCGGGCCGAGCTGTGCTGGCATGAAAGTGCACTACCCGATAGCTTTTGGCGGAGGTATAGTGTCCGTGGCCGGGTTACCAACCGATGTCACCTCACCAACTGCCCGGCGGCGGGACCAAGCGATCGCGTTCAGTCTGTTCCACGGAAGGTGGATGATGGCAATCGACATTGGGAGTGTTGAGCCGGGCGATCTGATTTTCACTTATGACGCAGCGGATCTTGCGAACCCTGGCACGCCAACTGGTCACGTAATGCTGGTTGGTGCGGAAGACAAGGCGGGAGTGGTGACGCAGATACACCAGGTTCGCAAAAGCATGGCGAACCAGAATTCAGGAACCCAGCGCGAGCGGCTGATTCCCAATACCCCCAAGGCCCCCGGAGTGTCGGGCTCCCGCAAGCGCGTTCTGCGCTGCAAAAATCGCGCCCTGGCGCAGCGCGCGGCAAAGCAGGCGCTCTATTGGCAACGCTGGTTTCAATTGGAATTCTCCGAAGACCGAATCACCAACGCTACTTTTTTCGAGAAGAAATTCAGCTCCGAGACGGTGGCCCGTCTGCGCGAACATTTCGAAACTACAGGCAAGTACCGCGCAATCAAGTATGCCGCTCGGCGGGAAGGCTTCTTGTGCTATCCCGATGAGGAAGGCGAATCGGGCAAAGGTATGTTCTGTAGCATGTTCGTCGTGATCTGCTATCAGGTCGCGGGCCTGGAAGATTATGTCAAGCCGGCCAAATATACCGACACAATGTTGCGCATCTCCGACAAGAAGATGTCGCCAGACGATTGCAGGAAAGTGAAAGCGAAGCTGGTAACTGACAATCCAAGCGGCTGTGGAGACTTGGAATTCCAGAGATACGAGAGCTATACCCAAAAACTTAAGGAAGCGAACCCCTATGGCTTAGACCATTTCGAGGAGAGCGAACCAGGTGCCCGACGTAAAAAGCTGGTTTATCGACCGTCAATCGAATACTGGGATTTCGCGAAAGGTTCAATTAGTTCTGCCAACTGGGCTGGTATCGTCACCGCCGGCATGATGGTGGATGCAAAAGTCGTAATGCCCCGCGGCTTGTATGACAGCCTCGCGGCGGATGGTGACGGTTGGGAAGACCTCGGTGACCTTACCGGCGCGCAAAAATTCGAGGCGGCCGATGATGTTAAGGCGCGAGCCACCAACCTGCTCGCGGAATCGGCCCTCCGGCGACAAAGCTGGGTGAAGGGCCGCGTCGTTTAGATCCAAAGAATCGAGAAAACCCGCTCTTGAGGAACCCCAACGATCCCCGCTCTGCTCGGGGTCGCGCGTCGGTGAGCCAATCAGGTGACGCCCAAAAGTGACCCCGCACCATATTGGTAGTAGTGGTAATCGCATGGTGGGTATCTTAACCCTTAGGCAACAAAGCGATGAGTGCTCGACTTTGGTGGGAAGCCCCTCATCAGAAGTGACAGAAAATTGACTTGCTTTCCTGACCACCAGAGCTGATAATTTCGTCGCGTACTAGCGCCATAGTACTTTCCACTCCGTTAGGAGTACCAGCTATACTCCTGAACTGTAAGCCCACTCAACCTGCCGCCAGCGCGCGTCGTCTTCCCCGAACGTGTGGCCGCATGCCAAAGGAATTAAATGTATCGGGTCCCAGGTTTCATCCTGATCGTCATCCTTGCGTCCGGCGTATGCCTGGCGCAACAGTCTACGACTTCGTCAGCGGCCGGCGCTACCGCTGCTACAACCGCGAGTAATAACAATCTTCCTCCCGATCAACGCGTAGTCATGAAAGTGGGTGACACGCAGATTACCCAGAAACAGTTTGAGGAAATGTACGGCGACTTTTTGAAAGATCAGGCAGGCGCCGCTATACCCAAAAAGAAAACCACGGCTGAGAACTTCGCCGGTGGTGTGATGCTGGCGAAGGAAGCCGAAGCCACCGGGCTGAACAAGACGCCCGAGGTTCAGCGCGAACTGGAGATGAATCGCATCCAGGTTCTCTCCACTGCCGAGTACAACGTGCTGCAGGACAAGGCCAAGCCCACCGAACAGCAGATATCGGCATATTACGACTCGCATCTGGATGATTTCGACCAGGTATCGATTCGGCGTGTGTTCATCTACAAGCGGAACGAGCACACCAATGGCCATGGTGTGCCTCCGGCCGAAGCCAAGCAGCGTGCCGACCAGATTCGCAAAGCTTTGGAGTCCGGGGGCGATGCCAAAGGATTGATCAAGGACACCCAGGACGCGCTTGACGTTGATCCGCTTACCTTCGGGCGTGAGGATTTGCCCGAGGTCATGAAGAACGCCTTCGACATGAAGGTTGGCGAGTGGTCGCAGGTGGCGGATACGCCCGACGCGCTGATCTTGTTCGAAGTGGTGAAGAAAGGCCGGCTCACGCTGGCCCAGGCAACGCCGGAAGTTCAGAAGAAGCTCCAGGGTCAGAAGCTCCGCGAAGAGATGGATGCTCTGAAGAAAAAAACCGGAGTGTGGTTAGACGATCAATATTTCGCCGGCCCGGTGTCGGCGGCGAAAGAACCCGGTTCCCAGTCCGTCCGATGAGAAGCCGGCTCAGGGGAAGTAAAACTTAAGCAAGAGGTAGGAAAGAGGAGCGAAACAATGAAGAACCGCAACAGACTGGCGATCTGTATGCTCGTGCTGGCCGTCTGTGCCTTCGGCATTCCGGCCATGGCCCAGAGAACTACCACAGGCATCGATTGCTCACAGATCGCTGCATTACATCTTCTCCAGCAGGACAACCAGCGCGCCGGCCTGACCTTGATCGAGTGCGGTATCGTCAAGGGCGGCGAGCCGGAAGCTGGTAGTGGTGTCGACTATCCTGCGCCCCCCAATATCCTGGTCAGCAATCGCTCTTGCACCTCGTCGAGCACTTGCACCAAGAGCGAAAACATGGTCTGGGAAAACGGCTCGACCGTGGTTGTGAACTACAACGATCACAACACCGCCCAGAGCAATACTTATGGTGGAATCTCCTACTCCACGGATGGTGGCGCCACCTTCACCGAGATCGAACCTGATCCGCTGGCTACCGGCCACTCGCAGAATTATGGCGATCCTATCGTAGTCTTCAACAAGAAGCTGAACATGTGGTTTGCAGGCGACCTGGTAACCGGTTGCGGCGGCCAGGGCATCGGTCTGTGGACCTCGCCCGATGGCATCAACTGGAGCGTTGGCGCTTGTGCGCACAATAGCGGCGAAGACGATCGCGAGTCGTTCTGGGTAGACAACGATCCCACCAGCGCCGGCTACGGTCGCATGTACATCTCGTTTGGCAACTACGAGGTTGGCAGCGGCGCCTTGCAGGTTGTCTATTCCGATAACGGCACTTCCTGGACGTTGGTAACGGTCTCCAACACCAGCACCTTCTATCGCGACGTCCAGATCACGGGCGCGCAGGTCAGCCCGACGGCAAACCGGGCTGCTCTGAAGGGATACAACACCGTCATTCTTGCCAGCATGGATGAAGGCGGCGGTGGTCTGGCAACCCGTCAGAACCTCATTTGGCACTCCAACAACGGTGGTGCATCCTGGACTTCCGCTATCACGGGTCCTCGTTTCGCCGCAGTGGGCGACGGCACCTGCCCCAGCAACAGCTACTTCGCCAGGATTAACCCGATCTGGCGGCATATGGGTTGGGGCGAGCCCGCGGTTGGCCCGAACAACGTCATTCACTACGTCTACGCCGCTCACGGACAAGGGTCCGATAACGGCGACATCTTCTACGTTCGCTCCACCGACGGTGGTGCGACCTGGAGCACTCCGCTGTTGCTGAACACCGATACTCCGGGCGTTCAGTATCACACCCAGTGGATGCCGAACCTCTCGGTCAACGCTGCCGGTAAAGTGACGGCTTCCTGGTACGACCGTCGCAGCGTCTCGTCGGCTTGCAACTCGGCAACGGATCCGGGCTGCAACTACGAGCGTTACGCACGGCAGTCGTCTGACAACGGCAACACTTGGGGCGCCTCTGACTTCGCTGTCAGCACGGCGATTATTCCTCAGCCGCAGCAGACCGATAGCGGTGTGCAGAGCTGCTACGCCGGTGACTACGACTACAGCACCGCGCAGGGCGGCAGTGCCTACGTGACCTGGACCGACGGCCGCCGCAATGTGGGTGGCATCAATGTGCAGGACGTGAACCTGGCCGTAGTGCCGGAACAGTAAGTCTTAACCAAGCTGAAAAGCTTAAGGGCAGCCTCGCGGCTGCCCTGTTTTACTTGCACTCAGGGATGTTCTGAAAACGAAGACTGATTTTTACTCCGGCAGCGAACTGGTTGCGGGAGATAGGAGTCGCTCCACTCCTACGGATAAGAAAGCAGAACTAGAAAGGCGAGGCCCAAACAACAACCGAAAGACATCGAAACGAGAGGAGTAAAACTATGAAGCGTTATAGTCGTTTTGCAATCTGTGCGCTCACCGTGGCCTTGTGTGCCTTTGCCGTTCCGGCAATGGCCCAGATGACCTCAGTAGGCATTGATTGTTCACAGATTAGCCAGTACCACCTGATGGCACAGGAAAACTTCCGTGCGGGTGCAGCCCTGATCGAGTGCGGCGTTGTGAAGGGCGGCGGTACAGCGTCACAGCGTGAAGAAGAGGACAACTATCCACAGCCACCAAACGTGCTGGTCAGTAATCGCACTTGCACCAGCGACACAACCTGCACCAAGAGCGAGAGCATGGTGTGGGCCAGCCCCAACGGCCAGACGATCGTCACCAACTATAACGATCACAACACCGCCTATAACAATACCTATGCCGGCCTTTCGTACTCCACGAATGGCGGTGCCACCTTCACCGAAATCGAACCCGACCCGCTGGCTAATGGCCACTCGCAGAATTATGGCGATCCGATCGTGGTCTATAACCAGAAGCTCGGCCTGTGGTTTGCAGGCGACCTGGTGACCGGTTGCGGTGGCCAGGGCGTTGGCCTGTGGACCTCGCCCGACGGCATCACCTGGACGACGGGTGCCTGCGCGCATAACGGCAGCTTCGACGACCGCGAGTCGTTCTGGGTGGACAACGATCCCACCAGTGCCGGATACGGCCGCATGTACGTCTCCTGGAATGACTTCAACTACACCTGCGGCGCGGGCGGCTGCCTGTTCGTCACCTACTCCGACAACGGCACCACTTGGAGCACTCCGCTGCAACTGAACAGCGGAACCTTCTTCCGTAACGTGCAGATCACGGGCGCACAGGTCAGCCCCACGGCGAACCGCGCCGCTTTGAAAGGCTACGATTCTGTGTTTGTCGCCAGCATGGATGAGGGCGGCGGCGGCGCTGCCACTCGCCAGAACCTCATGTTCCGCTCCAATAATGGCGGCACAAGCTGGACTCAGGTAACCATGGGACCACGCTTCAATCCGGTCGGAGACAGCGCTTGCGGCTACTTCTATCAGGTGAACCCCATCATTCGGCACATGGGCTGGGGCGAGCCTGCCGTGGGTCCGAACAACATCGTCCACTACGTGTACGCCGGCGCCGGAACTAACAACGACCACGGCGACATCTTCTACACCCGTTCGACCGACAATGGCAGCACCTGGAGCACACCGGTCGAGTTGAACACCGATCCCGATCAGCAGTACCACGAGCAGTGGATGCCTTCGCTGTCGGTAACCCCGGGCGGCCAGCTGACGGCTTCCTGGTATGACCGCCGCCAGGCCAGCACCGCTTGCAACACCTATACGGACGTGGGTTGCAGCTACAACCGCTACGCTCGCCAGTCGCCCGATAACGGCGTGACCTGGGGAACGGACTTCCAGGTGACCAGCTCGCTCAGCCCGCAGCCATCGCAGTTGGATAGCGGCGTCGTGAGCTGCTACGCCGGCGATTATGACTACAACACCGCTCGCGGCAGCACTGCATACAGCACCTGGACGGATGGACGCCGCAGCATCAACGGTGTCGCAGTGCAGGACGTAAACTTCGCTCCTATACCGGAAGACTAACTTCGAATTTACGCTGAACCACTTAGGGCAGCCGCGAGGCTGCCCTGTTTATTGGTGGAAGCATCGGCCTTCAGGCCGATGAATGCTATCCATGCTTAGACAATATGTTTCTATATTTCACAAGTATTGTATTGTCAAACAATATATAAAACGTTTTATTAATAAAATAATTGACTTAGCTTTCCTTCGAACCCGGCGTCCCGAAATGGAACTCGCATAACCTACTGATTCTAAGCAACTTGCGGCGCGTTTTTGTCTCGCTATCGAAGGAATGTAGGCGTGCCACTCCTGACCCGTAGTCGACAATGTAAGAACTACATGTCAACTAGGAGAAACACAACAATTCTCCGCAAACCATTGATGAGCATGGAAATATAAATCCTCCAGAAAGTAAAGAAATCTGGCGGAATCTGCTACAGTTAAATTTAGAGAGTCAGACAGGGAGTTTCCCGGTCTGGCTCTTTTTTGCTTGACGGTAGAGCGGGCCTTCAGGCTCGCGTTCGGCTGCCGCTTCAAAGCAGGGGTTGTGTATCCCCCTGCAGGTCAGGGGGATACACGACCCTCACTGGGATGTCGCGATTAACGCGGCGCTGAAACGCCGCTCTACCGTAAACACTCAATTCGAAACTGCTTTAGCCCGGGGAAAGGCCTATGTCGTTTCATCTCTCTTGCAACAGAAACTGTGCCACATCCGGTTCATCAACCCAGGGTCTGTGAAATCATGAGGTACACGATGTTTTCCTGTTGCGCCCAGCTACTGCCAGGTTTCGGCACAATCCGTCGCCGGCTTCGCTTGGTCGTCGCCGCGCAACTGTGCATGATGGTTGTCGCGGTCACACTCGCCGCGCACGCATCTGCCTCCGCGCAAGCCACGGCGAACGATACCTGCTTTCGTCCCACGGAAGGCTCCGTAGTTTCTAATCCTCCCGAGCTGCGCAGCCAAAACGGAGTATTGGAAGTAACCCTGAAATTCAGATATCGCCAGACTGTAATGGGCGAAGGACCTGTCCGGTATTGCTATGTCACCGCCGCTGGGGATACGGCTCCTACACTGCGCGTACATCCCGGTGATCGCCTCGTCATTCATTTTGTCAACCAAGCGCCGGTCAATAAATATTCGTCAGCGCCGTCGACCACAATTCGACCTAAGCGCGACTGCAGCGATGCGAACACGGGTTTCTATTCCACCAACTTGCACTTCCATGGCATGAGCATTCCGCCGGCTTGCCACCAGGACGATGTGTTGCATACCTTCGTTCAGCCGGGACAGGAATTTGATTACGACGTACGCATTCCGGCGAACCAGCCGGCGGGCCTGTACTGGTATCACCCGCACGTGCATGGCATTACGGAAAGCCAGATTCAAGGCGGAGCCTCGGGCGCGCTGATCGTCGAAGGCATAGAAAAGCGGTATCCGTTCCTGGCGGATATGCCGCAAAGAGTGTTGGTCATTCGCGACCAGCAAACCACCCCTTCGCTCGATCACACCGCTCCGAGCTGGGACCTCTCGATCAACTATGTGCCAATTCTCTATCCCAGCCTGTTGCCGGCGATGGTCCAGACCAATCCTCACGAGAAGGAGTTTTGGAGGGTAGTCAATTCTGCTGCCGATACCATCCTCGATTTGCAGTTGCTGAATAATGGGCAGGCTCAAAAACTGCAACTGGTCGCGCTCGACGGAGTTGCGGTGGCGCCCACGACCGCTCCGGCAGAAGACATTCCGCTGCCGCCCGGCTCCCGAGCGGAGTTTGTGGTGCAAACGCGTGGCCCCGGAGACCAGATGGAACTAATCACCCGCGACTGGGATACCGGTCCCGCGGGAGATCGCGATCCCCGTCGCCCTCTGGCGCAAATTGTCAGCAAACCGGGCACCGCTGCCGCGCCGCCAGTGCATGTTGCCAATGTTTCGCAAGCGCGCAACTCTGGGGAAACTCCCTGGCAAGGATCTCCCCTGGAACGCAGGCTGTATTTTTCCGAGTCGTCACCCAATCCCAGCGATCCCGATATCTCCACCTTCTTCTTCATCACTGAAGTGGGTGAAGAACCCAAGCAATACGAGATGGATTCGCCGCCGAATATCGTTCTGCACCAGGGAGCGGTGGAAGCATGGACGGTTGAGAATCGCAGCCCCGAAGACCACGTCTTCCACATTCATCAACTCCATTTTCAGGTGCTGGCCATCGACGGAAGGCCGGTTCACGAGACGGAATTGCGCGACACTATCAACGTGCCGCACTGGAAAGGCGAGGGTCCCTATCCCAGCGTTCGGCTGCTGATGGATTTTCGCGATCCGAAAATCATCGGTACCTTTCCCTACCATTGCCATATCGAAAAGCATGCTGACATGGGAATGATGGGCACGGTCGAGGTACTTCCGCCGGGAGTGAAGACTTCGGTGGTTCTGAACTTTTCGCCCGCTCAGCCACAAGTCGGTGACCAGGTAAAGTTCACTGTAACGGTAGCGGCGGCGAATCATGCTGTGCCCCCGACGGGTGAAGTTCAGCTCAACATCGACGGCCTGAACGTGGGCAAGACAACTACTCTGTCCAACGGACAAGCTGCGATCGAGGCCTTCTTCCCGGAGAAGGGTGACCACGTTGTGAAAGCCATGTACTGGGGCGACGCGGCGCATGGAGAGTCGGCCTCAACCCCTGTAATCATCAGAGTACGGTAATTCGAAATGACTTCCGGCTTGTCAGCCTGAAACGCAGTGAAGGACCTGCTGTTTGCTCGCATTGCCAGGGACTGGCCCTTCTCTTTACCCGGCGTCATCCCGAGCGGAGCCGAGGGATCTGCAGTTTGCTCAAGACGCCGTCGAACGGCGGGCGGGTGGGGCACCCCCCAAGCATCGCAGCTCACACATTTCTCAACCGAGGGAAGCGTTGACCACCCGGCGGCCAGCGAAAGTCTGCCCGGCGCCCAGGTGTTAGTGCGCAGCGCTCGGTCGAGAATGTATTCCGGGCACCGTCACTTTGGGTGGGCGATCGCGGAACGCGCATAGGCTAAGGTGTTCCTGCTTTGCTTCCTGCAGAGTCTGCCAGCGTGATCCTTTGACGGTTAATAAACAGTGCAAACAAATAGCTTCGTCAGGTCTGATGTGAGGGTCGGGGTAGTAGAAGTCTTGAGGGTCGGGGTCTGACATATGCGCACCCTTTCGTGCCGATCTTGGGCGCTGAATGGCTCAAGTATAGATAGGGATCGCTATCAGGGAGGACGCCAAAATGCGACCTCGTCTACCACTTTGGTGTTTGGTAGATCAAAAGGATGATTCCGTTTGCATGCCCACGGTCATGGCGCGGGTGTACTATTGCCGGGAGCAGAGCCATGTGCAGCAACTTCGGCTTCAACCACCATCCCGGCCGTCCGCCATGCGCGCTGGAATCGCGCTGGTTCACGCTCGCCTTCCGCTTTTACTACTGGCTGCAATTCAAGCTGCGCCGTCAGCCTTCGTGGCTGCGCTAGCGGTTGTAGTGATCTAGCTCTGCGCTTCCTGGTTGATCGTTAGAGGCACCCGGCTCGCCAATTGACCGGCGCGGGCGAATCGCCGGATAATCACATTGCTCAGCGATTTCCGTAACGCGCAAGGTGGTTCCAGGTGGACACGCAGAATCCGAACGACCGCGGCCGCTTTCAGACGGCGGGCCAGCGGCTGGACAGCATACTCGGCGATGCCTCGAAGCAAGTCGAGCAGCAGACGCAGGCCCTCATCGATTACATCAACGACGAAGTAGTTCCTTTGATTCGCGGGAACTCGAGCAAGGGGCTGCACGTTGCGGCCGACAAGCTGAAAGACTTCGCCAACTACATGGATTCGAAGAAGCAAAACCCGGAGTAGTTTTGGCCAAGGTGCAGCACGCTCCGCGGCATGCAGCAGTTGCATCGTTTATTGATTGTCATCCCGATCGGACTTCAGTCCGCGAGGGACCCGCTGTTCTGTCGTCCCTGAAGGGACTCGCCGATCCTTTGGCCAACGCTACCCAGCGCTTCCGCGCCGGGCTGAAATTGGGTGCAGACTGGGCACATACGTTCAGGGCCGCTCTACTTATCTGCAGCATCGGAGGGGTCGTCCTGCTCTCAGGCTGCGGGCACAAGAAGACGGCACGGACCATTCCTCCTCCGCCCACCATTACCTCGAGCACAGCGCCTGCCACGTCGACAGAGGCAAGCACCAAGGCTCCTGCGCCGAGTGTTGAAACCGGCAAGCATCAGAAGCCGATCTACGTTGAAACCGGACTGGCTAGCTGGTACGGACCTCCGTATCACAATCGCCGTGGCGCGAACGGGGAAGTTTACGACCAGAATGCTTTGACGGCGGCGCACCGTACGCTGCCCATGAACTCGGTGGTACGGGTGACGAACGAAAGCACCAAGCACGCGGTGGTGGTCCGCATCACCGATCGCGGGCCTTTCATCGAAGATCGTATGATCGATCTCTCGCTGGCGGCCGCGAAAGCGGTGGACGTGTGGCGGCCCGGGACGGCAACGGTTAAGATCGAAGTGCTCTCGGCGCCCGCTCCCATCTTTGACGGCGGCCGCTGGTGTGTGCAGATCGGCGCCTTCCAGAGCCGCCATGACGCGCTGAAACTGAAGACGAAGCTGCAGGACAAATACGAAAATGCCCAGGTAATCGAGTTCACCGGGCCGACCGGCGAGTGGGTGCGCATCCGTCCACAAGGCGATGACAAGCGCACGGCGCAGGAGGTCGCCAGCAAAACGCATGTCAAAGAAGGCGGCGTGTTCCTGGTTCGGCTGGACTAGCTGCCTCTCGAAAGTAACCTAACGAGCAGTTACCAGACTTTAGCTTTTAGCAATAGTTTTGTCCCGGGCTGCAGCAACTTGTGAGCAATTTTGGGCCTATACTCGCATTCGATGTGCTCGGTTGTAAGGACGGAACGGAACCGCAGTGGCCATGAGGAAGCCACGCTGCTTGCCCACGGGCGGCGGCTTGAGTACCTGACGATAGCGTGGAATGGCTTCGAGGCCTCGGTTTCCCTCATTTCGGGGCTGCTGGCGGGAAGCATTGCGCTGGTTGGTTTCGGACTCGATTCTGTGATTGAGGTCGCCTCAGCCATAATTCTTTTGTGGCGACTTCAGCCGGAGATGTCCGGGCAGCGCCGCGAAATAGTTGAGCGACGCGCTCATCGTCTGGTGGGACTGTGTTTTGTGCTGCTCGCTGCTTATGTGACGTTCGAATCTGGGCGCGCTCTCTGGCTGCACACGGTTTCCGAGCGAAGCATTCCCGGAATCGCCATCGCCTGCGCCGCGGTGGTCGTTATGCCGTTGCTGGGTCGCGCCAAGCGAAAAATCGCTGCCCAGCTAGGCAGTGGCGCCCTGCATTCCGATTCGCGACAGGCCGACTTCTGCGCCTATCTCTCGGCTATTCTGCTTCTCGGTCTGGCGTTGCATTGGCTCTTGGGATGGTGGTGGGCCGATCCTGTGGCAGCTCTGATCATGGTTCCCATCATCGCGCGCGAAGGTGTGCAGGGGGTGCGAGGTAAGGTGTGTGACGATTGCGCCCCGGGCGCGAGATAAGAAAGCCCACGCTTCAGCGGCGGAGAGACTATCCCACAATGTGGCAATGTCCCACATTGTAAGATTTAGGCCTATTAATCAGCTTTTTACATGGATTTCATCGTCCGCTGATGTAGCGACCAGAGCTGACGATTAGAGTATCGACAATAGCAAACCTGATCGGAGAGAGTGGGGAACGGATTACCAGCCGCTCCCCGTTTTTGTTGGGATCATCTAATTTCATTTGTCATCCTGAGGTCGCCGCGGCGACCGAAGAACCTGCTGTTCGCATGCCCCGCGATTGAAGCTAGCTTCGGAGTTGACATCGCTTGCAGCGTATTTCTGACGGGGCATTGATCCAGTTCCATCGAAAGCAGGTTCTTCGCTTCGCTCAGAATGACAGCATGAAAAAGCCATTCGAAACAAAACGGCCGTGCCAATGCGACACTGCCCAATGCAGCTCTACTTCATCATCGGCACCTTGATGTCCTTCTCCTTCGCGAACTTCTTCGCCTCGTCGTAGCCCGCATCAACATGCCGTGCGACGCCGATTCCCGGATCGTTGGTAAGCACGCGCTCGATGCGCTTGGCCATAGCGTCGGTTCCATCGGCAACAGTGACCTGTCCAGCGTGTTGCGCATAGCCAATGCCGACGCCACCGCCGTTGTGGATCGACACCCACGAGGCGCCGCTCGCGGTGTTCAGCAGCGCATTCAGCAGGGGCCAATCCGCGATGGCGTCGCTGCCGTCCTTCATGGATTCGGTCTCGCGGAAGGGCGACGCAACCGAGCCGCAGTCAAGGTGATCGCGGCCCATGACGATTGGGGCCTTCAGCTTGCCGCTCTTCACCATGTCGTTGAGCGCGAGCCCGAACTGCGCGCGTTCGCCGTAGCCCAACCAGCAGATGCGCGAAGGCAGCCCCTGGAACTTGATCCGCTTGCGCGCGAGATCGATCCAGCGGCTCAGGATGCGGTTCTCGGGGAACATCTGGAGCACCAGCTCGTCGGTCGTATGAATGTCCGTCGGATCGCCGGAGAGCGCTGCCCAGCGAAACGGCCCGCGTCCCTCGCAGAATAGCGGACGAATGTAGGCTGGAACAAATCCGGGGAAGTCGTAAGCGTTCTTAACGCCGTGATCGAAGGCAAACGTCCGAATGTTGTTGCCGTAGTCGAAGGTGACTGCCCCCATCTTCTGCAACTTGAGCATGCCTTCGACGTGACGCGACATGGTATCGAGCGAGCGCTCAAGATACGCCTTGGGATCGTTCTTACGCAGCTCCAGCGCGGCTTCCAGCGTCATGCCGCTTGGAACGTATCCGTTCAGCGGATCGTGCGCCGAAGTTTGATCGGTGAGAATGTCGGGCACCACGCCGCGCTCGGCGAGTTCGGGAATGATGTCGCCGCAGTTACCAACGAGTCCGACGGAGATGTTCTCCTTCTTGCGAACCGCGTTCTTCAGGATGCGCAGCGCTTCATCGAGCGTGTTAACCATGAAGTCGCAGTAGGCAGTGCGTAGGCGCTTCTTAATGCGCTCGGGATCGACGTCAATGCCGAGGAAGCACGCGCCCGTCATGGTTGCCGCCAGCGGCTGCGCTCCACCCATGCCGCCCATTCCGCCGGAGACGATGAGCTTGCCCGCGAGCTCGCCGCCGAAGTGCTTCTCGCCGGCGGCGGAGAAAGTCTCGTAGGTGCCCTGGATGATGCCCTGCGACCCGATGTAAATCCACGAGCCGGCCGTCATCTGTCCGAACATGATGAGGCCGAGCTTCTCCAGCTCGTTGAATTTCTCCCAGTTGGACCAGTGTCCGACGAGGTTGGAGTTGCAGATCAACACGCGCGGCGCGTAGTCGTGCGTGCGGAAGATGCCGACCGGCTTGCCCGACTGCACCAACAGCGTCTCGTCGTTGTCGAGCGAACGCAACGAGTTGACGATCGCGTGGTAACAATCCCAGTTGCGCGCGGCGCGGCCGGTCCCGCCATAGACAACGAGGTCCTGCGGGCGCTCGCCTACGTCTGGATCGAGATTGTTCATCAGCATGCGCATCGCGGCTTCCTGTCCCCAGCCTTTGCAGGAGAGCTGGTTGCCGCGCGGCGCCTTGATCGGAGAGTAGGTAGTGCTGGTTGGCTCAGTGAGTACTGGCATAACAGACGATGCTAGTTGGTTGGGCGGACTAGTGCAATTCCCACACATTCGAAGACCACGAATGGGTGGGCGCCCGTTCATTACCGGTTTCCAGCCTGCTTTGCCGCCTGTATCACGCTCTTCTGCATGCGCTGTTCGCCGGCCCAGTACAGGCTGATCTCGTGGCCTTCAGGGTCGTTGAGGTAGGCATGACGCCAGCCCCACGGCATCATCTGTGGCTGCTGCGTGAAAACGAATCCACGCTTGCGCAACTTCTGGCAGAAGTCGTCAAGATTGCGAACCTCGAAATACAGACGCACGCCGTCGCTTGCTACGGAAGCGCCGGGGCCTGCCTGATGCAACGCGATGGTGCCGTCTCCAGCGGGCGCCAGTATACGGGCGTAGACCGACCTGCCCTCGTGGCGATAGTCCTCGATCAACTTGAAGCCCAGCCAGTTGCGATAGAACTGAATGCCGCCCCAGACATCTTTCAGATAGATCATGGCGTGATTGAAGCTGAGCTGGTCGCCGCTATCGGCCTGCTGAGTTATTTTCTGCGCAGCTTTGGGAGGCGCTGGCTTGCTCGTCTTCTTCGCAGCGACTGCAGATTTCTTCGCGGCAGCGCCGGCCGGCTTCGCGGCAGCACGCTTCTTCGCCGGCGCTTTCGCCTTGGCTGCCGTTGGCTTCTTCTTTGCAGATTTCTTCATCGCATCACCGCCTCAAACCAGTGTTCAATGGGCGCAAGTATGTTTGGCAGAAAGCGCGCCTGTCAAGCTCAGGCTTTTCGTCCCGTATCAACGTCCCTCGCACGCGTCCCGCATCTGTTCCATCAGCAAGCGCTGGGCTCGCGTTTCATAGTGATTCTTGAGCGTGACAATTCCGACTTTGCGGCTGCTGTGCTTGCCTGCGATCGGAATGAACTTGCATCCCGGATGCGGTTGTACCGCCATCGCCGGAACGGCGGATACTCCCATGCCCGCCGACACCATGGCGAGAATGGTGGCAAACTGGCCGCTTTCGAACACAACTGTGGGTGACACCTTCGACTTGTGACAGGCAGCGATCAGGCTGTCGCGGAAACAGTGGCCTTCCTTAAGCAGCAGGAACGGTTCGCGATTCAGTTCTGCCAGGGTGATGTTCTTCCTGCTGGATAGCCGATGCCGCTCAGGCAGCACCGCGTAAAACTTCTCCTCGAACAGTTCTATGCTCGCCAGTTCGCTTCCGGGGAGCGGAAGGGCAACGACGGCCATATCGATGGTGCCCAGGTGCAGACGTTGCAGCAGGGTAGGCGTTATATCTTCCACCACCTTGACGCTGACCAAAGGATGGTTTGCGGAAAAACCCTTCAGCAGCCTGGGCAGCAAGTAGGCGGCGATGGTAGGAATGATTCCCAGTACGACATCGCCCTTCTCGTCGCCGGCCATTTCGAGCAGCTCGGTCTTGGCTTCTTCCAGTTCACGCAGTATGCGCTCGGCTTTTGGCAGGAAGGCCTGTCCGAAGACGGTGAGCTTGGCCGAGCGCGGCAGGCGGTCGAACAGTCGCGACCCCAGTTCCCCTTCGAGTTTGAGAATCTGCTGCGAGAGCGAAGGTTGCGCCACATGCTCCACTTCGGAGGCGCGAGTGAACGTGCCATGACGGGCGACAGCGCAGAAATAGCGGAGTTGGTGGATTTCCATAAAAAATTCCCTGGTACTTCTTGTACAAGATGCATTGCCTATGGAAGGTATAGGAAACAGATATTTTACCTCTATCGTCCGAAAGTCGTAGGCTGGTGGGGTAGCGCAATCGTCATATCTTGACCACACGAGAGAAGGCCAGCACATGGAGAAAGAACTCGCCACCGCAGCCGCGGCTTCAGCCACGGGTACCCAGCAGCAACCATCCGAAGCCAAATGCCCGGTCGTACACGGTAATGGCAGACCCCAGCCCCAGACCAATACGAGTTGGTGGCCCAACCAGCTCGACGTAAACATCCTGCATCAGCACTCGCCCCTGTCTGATCCGATGGGCAAGGAGTTCAACTACGCCGAAGAATTCAAGAGCCTCGATCTGAATGCGGTGGTGAAGGACTTGCACGCGCTGATGACCGACTCACAGGAGTGGTGGCCGGCCGACTTCGGACACTATGGTCCGCTTTTCATCCGCATGGCGTGGCACAGCGCCGGCACCTATCGCATCGGCGATGGCCGCGGCGGAGCCGGTTCCGGAGAACAGCGTTTCGCTCCGCTCAATAGCTGGCCCGACAACGTGAACCTCGACAAAGCGCGCCGCCTGCTCTGGCCGATCAAGCAGAAGTACGGCAAGAAAATTTCCTGGGCCGACCTCATGATTCTTGCCGGCAACGTTGCGCTGGAGTCGATGGGTTTCAAGACCTTCGGTTTCGGCGGCGGACGCGAGGATGTGTGGGAGCCCTCGGTTGATGTTTACTGGGGCCCGGAAGGCAAGTGGCTCGCCGACGAGCGTTACAGCGGCGACCGTGACCTCTCGAATCCTCTGGCTGCGGTGCAGATGGGCCTGATCTACGTCAATCCCGAAGGTCCCAACGGAAACCCTGATCCCCTTGCCGCGGCGCGCGATATCCGGGAGACGTTCGCTCGCATGGCGATGAACGACGAGGAGACCGTCGCCCTCATTGCCGGCGGACATACCTTCGGCAAGACGCACGGGGCTGCCGATCCCAGCAAGTATGTCGGTCCCGAACCCGAAGCCTGTGCGATTGAGCAGCAGGGCCTGGGCTGGAAGTGCACGTTCGGCAGTGGAAACGCGGATCAGACCATTGGCAGCGGTCTGGAAGTCACCTGGACCAACTCTCCTACGAAGTGGAGCAACAACTTTTTCGAGACACTGTTTAGTTACGAATGGGAGCTCACCAAGAGCCCGGCTGGCGCCAACCAATGGGTGGCGAAAAACGGCGCCGGCGCGGGCACGGTGCCGGATGCGCATGATTCTTCCAAGCGCCATGCTCCTACCATGCTGACGACGGATCTTTCGCTGCGCTTCGACCCAATTTACGGGCCAATTTCCAAGCGATTCTACGAGCATCCCGACGAATTGGCCGATGCCTTCGCCAAGGCGTGGTTCAAGCTGACGCATCGCGACATGGGTCCAATTGCGCGCTACCTTGGGCCGCTGGTTCCCAAGGAACACCAGTTGTGGCAGGACCCGGTTCCCGCGGTGGATCACAAGCTGATCGACGAGAAGGACGCTGCTGATCTGAAAGCAAAAATCCTCAGCTCGGGATTATCGATCTCGCAACTGATCACGACTGCATGGGCCTCTGCGGCATCGTTCCGCGGCTCCGATAAACGCGGGGGAGCGAACGGCGCACGCATTCGCCTTGAACCGCAGAAGAACTGGGAGGTAAACCAGCCGGCGGAACTGGCGAAGGTGCTGGCGAAGCTGGAGGCAATACAGAAGGAGTTCAACAGCTCGCAGAAGAATGGCAAGAAGGTCTCGCTGGCTGATGTGATTGTGCTGGGTGGCAATGCTGCGGTCGAAGAAGCCGCGAAGAAGGCTGGACACAACGTGAAAGTCCCATTCTCACCGGGACGCACCGATGCTTCGCAGGAACAGACCGACGTGCATTCTTTCGCGGTGATGGAGCCGAAAGCAGATGGGTTCCGCAACTATGTTCGGGCCAAAAACGGAATTCGCCGGAAGAATACCTGGTGGACAGAGCGCAGTTGCTGAAGCTGACCGCTCCTGAGATGACGGCGCTGGTTGGCGGACTGCGCGTGCTGGGCGCCAACTACGGGCATTCAAAGCACGGTGCGTTTACCAAGCGGCCGGAGACGCTGAGCAACGACTTCTTCGTCAACCTGCTCGACATGAACACGAACTGGCAGCCGTCGTCGACCGAAGGCGTGTATGAGGGACGCGATCGCAAGAGCGGCGAAGTGAAGTGGACCGGCACTCGCGTTGATTTGATCTTCGGCTCGCACTCGCAGCTTCGCGCATTCTCCGAAGTCTATGCCCAGGACGACTCGAAGGAGAAGTTCGTGAAAGACTTTGCGGCGGCGTGGGCCAAGGTGATGAACAACGATCGCTACGACCTTGCTGCGGCGGGGAAGAGGGTTAACTAGTAATTGAACGGTGGCTGCCCTCCGTCTGGTAAATGCAGATCCCTCAAGGGCTGAAGCCCTTGAGGGATGACAAACAGTTGGGGTGCTTCCAGATGTACGCCTGAAGGCGCACTCCACCCGCGAGACGAGGCGGCGGGGTTTGTGTTATTGTGCCGGGCACGGATTTGAAGGGGCAGGCATTTCTCAGCGATAGCGATGAGGGTTGCAACCGCGTCGCCTGGCGCGTTGGCGTGCTCACGCCTGATCCATGCCGACCTGGAAACGGAGTTTACTTTGGCCCACCCTATGCGACGCAAGGTTTCCGATCAGGTAATGGTGCAACTGATCGAGGCCGACGTGGAAAGCGGCTTCGGGCTGGTGGACGATGCGAAAGCGCATCGCATGCAGGGCAACGGTCAATTCAGCTCACGGGCATTGCAAGAAGCCGAGGCGGTAGTGGCGGATATCGAGCTGCGGCTGGCGCAACTCGGCGATCCTCAAGCTGTTGCGTTCCTGCCGTTAGTTGCAGAGTTGCGCGAACAGATCGCGGCAGCGAACCGGGACGAGCAGCCTTGAAGGGGCACGCCTTCAGAGGCTGCTGAAAAAGTCAAAAGCACGAGTCGCTCGCGGACTAAAGTCGGCTCGCGACACGAAAAATAAAGGCCTTTCCGGCACGACCAAGGTCGTGCCCTGACGCGAATCGCCGCAACGTCGAGTTTTTTAGCAGCCTCTGAAGCCGCGCCCTTTCAAACACTCGTCGGGTAAGCTTCTTCGAAGCTCTCATTTACAATTTCCTATTGGCGTCTATCTCCACAACCGCCACTGAACTCAGCGCGGGCGCGACGGCTCGTACGGCATCTTCCCGCTTCTATCATCCGGAGCTTGATGCCCTACGCTTCTTTGCCTTCCTGATGGTCTTCCTGCACCACACTTTGCCACATCAGCCGGAGTTCTGGACGAAGCTAGGAGTGCCTTCGGTGTTGGCAACGGTGCTGTCGGGCGTTGGGGCCAGCGGAGCCTTCGGGGTTAGCCTGTTCTTCGTGCTCAGCGCGTATCTCATTACCGAGCTGCTGCTGCGGGAGAAAGAGCTGGTCGGCGCGCTCGATGTGAAGTCGTTTTATGTGCGGCGCATCTTGCGAATCTGGCCGCTTTACTTCTTCTTCCTGGCGCTGGCGGCGGCGATGCACTGGTTCGTGCCGGGACAGAACATGGGCTGGCGCGCCGGGCTGGCGTTTTCGGCACTGGCGGGCAACTGGTACATCGTCTTCATCGGTTTCCCGTCATCGGTTATTTTTCCGCTGTGGAGTGTTTCCATCGAGGAGCAGTTCTACCTCACGTGGCCGCTGATCGTGCGCCGCGTTTCGCAGATGACCATGGTGGCGATCGCTGTCGGGCTGCTGGGGGTCGCGACGGCGACGCGCTTCTACCTCGGCGCACACCATCGCTGGGAGAGCCAGGTCTGGTGCAACACCCTGGTGCAGCTTGATCCCATCGCATTGGGCATTTTGATGGCGGTGCTGCTGCGCGGGGCTGTGCCGCAACTGACGAAGCTGGCGCGGGCCGCGTTGACGGTAGCGGGCGTGGCGTGTATCGCTAGCGGTGCTCTGTACTTCGGCATCAAGAACGATCCGCTGACGACGGCGCGCATTGTTTTGGGATATCCGGCGGTTGCATTGGGATGCGTCTTGCTACTGTTCTCGGTGCTGCGGGAAGGGGCGAAACCGGCGAAAGCGCTGGTCTATCTGGGACGGATTTCCTACGGGCTATATGTCTTTCATATTCTGGGACTACTGATCTCGGATTACGTGGTGCCGAACCAGACCGCGAACCTGGCGCGCTATGGACTGCGCGTGGTTGTTGCGTTTGCCCTGACGGTGACGATGGCAGCGATTTCGTATCGCTGGCTGGAGACGCCGTTCCTGAAGCTGAAGCAGCGGTTCACGTACGTGCAGTCGCGGCCGGGCGGGTAGAGGGCGGA
The DNA here is from genome assembly GCA_963846795.1 of uncultured Acidobacteriaceae bacterium. Lineage (GTDB taxonomy): Bacteria > Acidobacteriota > Terriglobia > Terriglobales > Acidobacteriaceae > CAVVDY01. Next base: position 324,416 of record CAWJXJ010000001.1, on the reverse strand, counting down.
TTGGTTGTGGGAAGGGCGGAGACGTGTGGCGAGTGGAAGGGGGATGTCACGACGGTGACAGCATTCCGGCGAGTATCCCTACACGTCTGCGATGGATTCGTCAGGATTTTCAGGGTTGTAACGAACGGTAAAGCTGGATCCGCGCGGATACTTAGAGATAACCTTCCCGGTCTGCACGTCCTGCGAGGAGAAGGTGAATAGGAGCCATTTGCGGAATTCACCTGAGTGTTCGGTGCCGTTGACGGAGTAGCTGTAAAAGACCGCGAACCAGCCGTTGTCTCTGGCTTCGAATAGCTCGTAGCCCTCCACCACGCCAGTCACTTGCGGCCACAACTTCGAGCGTCGCCGTTTTGCCCAGTGTCGTATAGACCAAAACAGTTCGGGGAAGCCAAAGGCCGTCCTGCGAGGGTAGAGTTCCATGAGACTGCGAATCTAAATGGGCCGGTAGCCGGCGACAACTGTCGATAGCACAATCTACCAGAATGTCTGTGACGTCCCCGGGGGACTCCGACTCCCAAAGGGGCACGCTACCCAGCACTCCGGCCAAAGGAAGGCCTACGTGCTGGGCTGTCATGCTGGTCGCCCTGCCGGGCTTGGGGTGTGGTAGGGCGAAGGGAGCGCTGGCAGCGTAAAGAGCGTGCGAAGGGGAGCGAGAGCAGATCCCTCGCCCGCCGGGGCGGGCTCGTGATGACAAATCTGTGGGGGAAGCGGACGGCGCAGCTGAAGCTGCGCCCCTCCGTGTCGTCCCCGGGGGACTCAGAATCCGAACGAGGGAGCGTACCCAGCACTCCGGCCAAAAGAAGGCCTGCGTGCTGGGCTGTCATGCTGGTTGCCCTGCCGGGCTTGGGGTGTCGGTGGGGCGTCGGCGCGGGCGTTGGCCGAGAGTGTTGGAACGGGAGAGAGAACAGCCGGAGAAGCAAGGGCAGAGCTGTCATTTTCGTTTGGGAGAGAACAGCAGGTTCTTCGCTTCGCTCAGAATGACAGTGTGTAGAGGGAGAATGACAGTGTGTAGAGGGAGAATGACAGTGTGTAGAGGGAGAATGACAGTGTGTAGAAAGCATTTCAGAAGCGAAGGGCGGAAGCGAATGGCGAAAACCGCACTACCGAAAGGCTGTTCACCGCCCGAGGGGTTAGCTGAGAGCTCGGCGGCTGATAGCTAATACTTCCGCATGTGGATCTCGGTGCCGTTGCGCTCGAACTTCACCTCGTCCATGAGCTGGTTGATGAGGAAGATGCCGCGCCCGTGATTGGAGTAGATGTTCTCTCCGTTCAGCGGATCGGGGACGTGGAAGGGATCGAAGCCGGAACCGGGATCGCGCACGATGATCAGCATGCCGCGCTCGTCATCGCAGGCGACGCAGCACTGCACCTTTTGCTCGGGGTCGCCCTTACAACCGTGTACGATGGCGTTGGCGAGAGCTTCGCGGATGGCGGTCTCGATCTCAAATTCCTTGCCCGAGGCGCACTCCAGGCGGCGTGCCATCTCCATAATGCCTTCCACTACCGGGCTGATGGCAGTAGGGTCGGCGTTGAGTGTGACCTCAATGCGTATCATCGGTGTCGGGCAATCAGTTACGCGGCGCAAGGAAACGAATTCGGTCGGGCCACTGAACTCCCGATCCGAGTAGCTGTCGCAACCTACTGTCACACGAAAGCCGCTAAGGGTCAAGCCGGGAAATGCCTCTGGAGTGCGGGTCGCAATGGCAAAAAAGTGGTAGGTAGGCGGCTGATTGGGACGAGTTGCGGAATTTGCTACTCCGGCTGCACTGTGGTGGCCCTAAGGAGCAGAACGCGACCATGAGATGGACGGCCATCATTCTGATTCTGATCTGCGCCCTCGCGTTGGCGCCGCAAACCAGCGCCGAGGAGATTACCGTAGCCGCAGCGGCTGATCTGAATTATGCGCTAAAGGATCTTGCGCAGCGCTTTACCAAGTCCACTGGTACACAGGTGAAGCTGTCGTTTGGCTCGTCGGGGAACTTGTTTTCGCAGATTCAGAACGGCGCGCCCTTCGACCTGTTCTTCTCGGCAGACGCCGATTACCCGAAGAAGCTGGCCGATGCCGGACTGGTTGATGCGTCTTCGGCGCGCACCTACGCTGTGGGACATCTGGTGGTTTGGGTGTCGAACTCGCTGGGGCTCGATCCGCAGAAGCTCAAGATGGATCTGCTGAGCGATGCGAAGGTGCAGCGCATCGCAATAGCTAATCCGCAACACGCCCCCTATGGTCGCGCCGCCATGGCTGCGCTGGAACACTTCGGACTGAAGGACAAGCTAGCCTCGAAGCTCGTGACGGGAGAGAACATCAGCCAGGCGGCGCAGTTTGTGCAGTCGGGCAACGCGCAGGCGGGGCTGATCGCGCTGTCGCTCGCGCTCTCGCCGGCGATGAAAGACGAGGGGCGCTACTGGGAGTTGCCGGCGGATTCGTATCCTGAGCTGCGGCAGGTCGCGGTAGCCGTGAAGTCCTCAAAGCATGGAGCTGCCGCGAAGTCCTTCCTGAATTACGTGACGTCGTCCGAGGGCCGGGCTATCCTGCAGCAGTACGGATTCCGTACACCGCAACCATGATGGTTCAGGCACTAGCGCTCACGCTGCGGCTGGCAGTGGTGGTCTCGCTCATACTCCTGCTAATCAGCCTGCCGCTCGCGTACTGGCTCACGTTCTCGCGATGGCGCGGCAAATTCCTGGCGGAGGCGGTGGTGTCGCTTCCCATCGTTCTGCCGCCGACCGTGCTGGGATTTTATGTGCTGGTCGCGCTTGGGCCGATGAGTCCAATCGGCCGCTGGTATCAGTCGCTCACCGGACACGGGCTGGCTTTTACCTTCACCGGGCTGGTCATCGGATCCGTTATCTACAGCCTGCCGTTTTCGGTGCAGCCGATGGCAGCTTCGTTCACTTCGGTGGATCGCAAACTGCTGGAAGCTTCGGCGATCCTCGGAGCTTCGCGTTGGCGAACGTTTTGGCGCATCGTGCTGCCGCTTAGCTTCCCCGGCGTGCTGACCGGATTCGTGCTGAGCTTCGCCCACACCCTGGGAGAGTTCGGCGTGGTGCTGATGATCGGCGGCAACATCCCGGGCGCGACGCAGACAGTTTCGATTCTCATTTACGATCAGGTCGAGGCGCTGAATTACCGCGTGGCCAACGAAACGGCAGGACTGCTGCTGGTGCTTTGCCTGGTGCTTCTTACCTGCCTGTACGCGCTCCGCCGGCACCACGGCTGGATGCTATGGGATTGGCGTTGAGCGACACACCGGTGGCAACGGGCGCGTCGATGTTGAGTGCCGCCATTCGCAAGCGCTTTGGTGACGCAGCTCAGGGCGACTTCCAACTCGATGTCGCCTTCGAAGCTCCCGCCGGAATCACGATTCTCTTTGGCGCATCCGGCGCGGGCAAGACCACGATCCTGGATTGCATTGCCGGACTGCAAACGCCGGACGAAGGCGCAATCAGCATCGGCCCGGAGAAGGTGTTTGACTCGGCGACGAAGGTGAACCTCCCGGCGCGCCGGCGCCATGCCGGATACCTGTTTCAGACGCTCGCACTTTTTCCGCACATGTCGGTCGTGCAAAACATCGAGTATGGCCTGGCTCCGCTTGATGCTGCGGAAAGGAGTGGCCGAGTTGCGGAGATTATGGACTCGTTCCATATCTCTGCGCTCGCGTCGCGCCGGCCCGGCGAAATCTCGGGCGGCGAGCGTCAACGAGTGGCGCTGGCGCGGACGCTGGTGACTCGTCCTTGCGTGTTGCTGCTCGATGAGCCGCTGACCGCGTTGGACGCCGCGACGAAGGCCAAGATCATTGCCGACTTGCGGGCCTGGAATGCAAAGTTTCGAATTCCCATCCTCTATGTCACGCACGATCGTGAAGAGGCTTTCGCGCTGGGCGAACGCATGATCGTCGTCGAGCGCGGCCGTATCGTGGCGCAGGGACTTCCACAAGACGTGCTTCACCGGCCGGAGTTGGAGAGCGTAGCGCAGCTCGCCGGATTTGAGAATGTCTTCGATGGCGTCGTAGTCGAGCGGCACCTCGAACAGGGCACGATGGCGTGCCGTATTGCCGGGTCACAAGTGGATCTCGAGGTGCCGTTGACTCGGGGCGAATTGGGTCACGCGATTCGAGTGGGAATTCGCGCCGGAGACATCATGGTTTCCATTGTGCCGCCGCAGGGATTGAGTGCGCGCAATGCCATTCCCGGAGTGATCACCGCGCTGGAACAACGCGACGTAATGGTTGTCGCGCATGTTGATTGCGGTGCGCGTTTCGAAGTGGACCTCACGCCCGGCGCGGTGCGATCGTTGCCGTTAATGGTGGGCTCGCGAGTGTGGCTGGTGATCAAGACGTATTCGTGCCGCGTGTTGCGGTAAGGAGTATGTTTGGCTCTGGCGAAGCGCGCATAACGTTGTTATAGGGGGCCTTCGACTCCTCGCTCCGCTCGTCGCTCAGGATGACAACGAACCTAGCTGCCCATTCATCGCCGCAGCTACCGGCTCATCAACCACAGCCTCTACTAACCCAAACGCCAAAGCTTTTTTCGCGTTCAGCTTTTCAGCAGCGACGAACATCTCGATTGCTCGCGCTTTGCCGACGATGCGCGGCAGGCGCTGGGTCCCGCCCCAACCGGTGATCAACCCCAGGGCTGCGCCGCGATGCCCAAATATCGCGTGCGGACCGGCAATGCGGCGTTGGCAGGCAAGCGCCAGGTCAAGGCCGCCGCCCATGCAATATCCCTGGACGGCAGCAATGGTCGGCGCGGGAAATCCGGCGACGGCATTCATGAGTGCCTGTCCCATCCGTGCGAAGCCAAATGCTTCGGAGCCAGTAAGCGCAGCGATCTCGTGCAGGTCGGCTCCGGCGGAGAAGAAGTGGATATTGCCGGTGATGACGAGCTTCGAGGGGCGCCTGGCGGCCAGATCTTCGATGGCACTGGTCAGAGCCAATACGCGCGGGACGCTCAGTCGATTCGTGCCGTCCTCAGAGATCAGGCGCAGAATTGCAGCGTGCGCGTGCCATTCAATTGCACAGAGTTCTCTTCCAAGTTTCAACTTTCGAGTTTACGAGAAAAGTGGGGAGTGCGAGCCGCGATCGCGTGGCCAGCCCGCCACATCGCGGGGCTACGCTCTACAGATTTCACCCGGTTAACTTTTGCGGCTTCGGACGATCGCCTCACGCGCTTCCTTGTCGGCGGTACGGCGGCGCTCGGTTTCGCGCTTGTCCCAGGTCTGCTTGCCCTTGGCCAACGCGAGCTCAACCTTCGCTTTCCCATTGCGGAAGTACAGGCGCGTGGGAATGAGGGTTAGTCCCTTTTGCTGGGTCTTGCCCATCAGCTTGTCGAGCTCATTCTTATGGACAAGCAGCTTTCGAGTGCGGACCGGCTCGTGATTGAAGATATTTCCGTGTTCGTACTCGCCGATGTGGGCGTTAATGAGCCACAGTTCGCCGTCTTTGACCAAGCCGTAGGCGTCCTTGAGATTGGCGCGACCTGCGCGAATGGACTTGACCTCGGTGCCACGCAGAGCGATGCCGGCCTCGATCTTCTCCAGCAGAAAGTAGTTGTGCGACGCGGCGCGGTTCTGTGAGGCATCGCGCTCACCGCTGGAGATGGGATCGCGACGGCCTTGTTTCGGCTTTTCGGTGACTGTGGATTGAGTTCGTCGAGCCATGACAGCAAACTTTCCGAAGACCAACGTTCAGCCGTCGCGCGGGCCAAGCCTCGCGGGACGAGAGCGCCATACGATTTTGTATGCTAACACGCGGTTACAAAGGCATGTAGGCGCAGTTCGGATGCTATAATCGCGCCGATTTCACACTGGACTTAAGGGCGAGTAGCTCGCGCTTTAAGATTCTACGACGCTCACAAATTGCGTACACTAAAGTCTGAAACACAGGCCCGATCCCGCCCCGAAGCTTCAGCGACGCGGGATCCGGATGTATCCCGGAATCATAAGGATTGCAATGAAACGGCTCACCTGCGTCCTGGTCCTGCTGCTCATCGTTGTCTCGGCAGCGGGCGCCACTGACAAGGCTAAAGCTTTCTATAAGCAAGGCTTGGCGGCCGAGACCCGGCTCGATTACGTGGCCGCATACAACTTGTACCACCAGGCCTACGATCTCAAGCCGGCAGATCTCACCTACCGCGCTTCCTTTGAGCGAGTGCGCTTTCTTGCTGCGGCTTCGCTGGTTCACCAGGGCGAATTGCTGGTCAACAGCGGCAAGTTGCAGGAGGCCCTCACCATGTTTGAGCGGGCGCTGGGCATCGATCCTTCCAGCTTTATCGCTCAGCAGGAAGCCAACAAGGTGCGAGATGTCCTGCGGAAAAACCAGCAGATCGAGGACGGCACTGCTCCGCCGCCGACGCCTACTTCAGAACTGCATAAGCGCATGGAGGAAGCGACGGGCCCGGTCGAACTGGCGCCGATCTCCGACACGCCGATCACTTTGAAGCTGAGCGAAGACAGCAAGACCGTATACGAATCGATCGGCAAGCTGGCCGGCATCAACGTGCTGTTCGATCCTGATTACACCTCGCGCCGCATCAAGGTTGATCTAAACGGCGTCACCCTCGAGCAGGCGCTCGAGATTACCGCCCTGGAGTCGAAGACCTTTTGGCGCCCGGTAACTCCGAACACCATCTTCGTCGCGGCCGATACTCCTGCCAAGCGCAAAGAGCTGGAGCAAAGCGTTATCCGCACCTTTTATCTCACGAACCTGTCGCAACCGAACGAACTGCAGGACCTGGTTAATATTCTCCGCACTCTTCTTGATACCCAGCGTCTGCAGCAGTTTCCGTCGCAACAGGCAATTGTGGTTCGCGGGACGCCCGACCAGATTGCAATGGCCGAGAAGCTGATCGAGGACCTCGATAAGTCACGGCCCGAGGTCGTGGTGGAAGTGGTCATCATGCAGGTGCAGCGCAATAAGCTGACGAACCTGGGAATCCAGCCGCCATCATCTGCCTCGGCTACGCTGGTCGACAATAGCAGTACGTCGACCTCCACTTCCGGTACCAACGTCGGTACCGGCAACGGAACGGTTACCACCACCACCGGCTCCGCGACCGGCTCCATCAGCTTAAATACCTTGGCGCACTTGAACGCGACCAATTTCCAGGTCACCGTAGGAACGGCAACCGCTTACTTCCTGTATACCGACAGCACCTCAAAGATTCTGCAACAGCCGCAGATACGCGCGCTGGACGGGCAAAAGGCTTCGCTCAAGCTGGGCGAGCGCGTGCCGGTGGCGACAGGATCGTTCCAGCCAGGTATCGGCGGCGTCGGTATCAACCCGCTGGTCAATACGCAATTCAACTACATCGATGTCGGTGTGAACGTCGACATCACGCCGCGAATCCACGGGCTGGACGAAGTAACCCTGAAGATCGCGATGGATATTTCGGCGGTTGATTCCTACCAGAACATCGGCGGCATCCAGCAGCCCGTAATCGGTCAGCGCAAGATCGAGCAGGAGATCCGCCTCAAAGAGGGTGAAGCCAACATAATGGGCGGCATCCTGGAAGAAACCGACACCAAGAACTTGCAGGGCATACCGGGGCTGGCCCAGATTCCGTTCTTCCGGTACCTGTTCTCAAACGAGCAGAAGAACCGAATCGATAACGAGCTGGTCTTCATGCTAATACCGCACATCGTGCGCGCGCAGGAGGTCAGTGCCTCGAATACCAAGGCGATTGACGTAGGTACTGCCAACGTCATCCAACTCCATCGACCCAGCATTCTGCCGGAGACGACGCAGGTGATCAACTCCCCGGGAGTCTCCGCGCGCAGTGGAGCGCAACCCGGCGCGCCGGCGCGGACGATGCCGCCGGCACAGCAGCCGGGCGCGCAGCCGGGAGTTCCGCAATCGCAGGCTCTGCCGCAGGGCCAGTCGCAGGATCAATCGCCGGCAACAGCCCCGCAAGGCAGTGCCGTGGTGAGTTTTGATCCGGCGAACCTCAGCCAGGCGATCGGTTCGACCTTTACGGTGAACGTGAGCGTCGCCGGGGCTCAGAACGTGAATTCTGTTCCGCTGCAGATCACTTACAACCCCAGCGTGCTGCAATTGCTCAACGTATCGAATGGAACCCTGCTCGAGCAGGACGGTCAGCCGGTAGCCTTAGTTCATCGGGATGACGCCATGGCGGGAATTGTGCAGCTCACCGCGTCACGTCCGCCCGGGGCGGCCGGAGTTTCGGGGAGCGGAAACGTCTTTACGCTGACCTTCCAGGCAAAAGCTGCTGGACAAGCTACATTGAGCATCAACCGCGCTCAACTGAAAAATGCCGCCATGCAAACTATGCCGGCCACTGGGTCGCAGGCAATCGTGACCGTCCACTGAGCGGCGCGTCTAACCGGATAAGGGGGCGAGGCTCAAGTCCGCTCCCTGAAACCCTGTGTTGAACGGGCTAGAATATTTGTAGTGACTGAACGCTTCTCACAATTGAAGGGTTGTTCGGACGGAGGATTATCCCCGGTGCGAGGCCGCGCTCGACACCGGCGAAGCCGTGGTTTCAGCCTGGTGGAATTGATCGTCGCCATGACGATCCTGATGATTTTGACCTCTGCCGCGGTGCCCGTCGTCCGGATAACCATTCAACGGAACAAGGAGCGCGAGCTGCGGCGTGACCTGTGGCAGATGCGCGACGCCATCGACCGCTACAAAGATGCCGCTGATCGCGGAGCGTTTCAGGTGAAGCTCGACAGCCAAGGTTATCCCCCGGATTTGGACACATTGGTGAAGGGCGTGGATTCTAATGGTAAGAAGATTCGCTTTTTGCGGCGTATTCCCGAAGATCCGATGACAGGCAAAACTGATTGGGGCTTGCGTTCCATGCAAGACGATCCGGACTCGGATTCCTGGGGCGGCCAAAGCGTCTTTGATGTATATACCAAATCCGAAGGCACCGGGCTGGACGGAACGAAGTACAAAACGTGGTGAAGATGTGAAGGGGCGCAGCTATGATGGCGACAAGAGCTTGGCGTCAGTAAGTTCCGCGTCAGGGCACGGTTTTAGACGTGCCGTAAAGCTCCCCTTCAATCGTCATCCCGAGCGGACTTCAGTCCGCGAGAGAACTGTTTTTCGAGCTGGAACGGGTGGAGCGATCCCCTTGACCGCAATCTTGCAATGACACGGCGATTACAACAACGCGGCTTCACCTTGATCGAGCTGATGGTGGTCATCAGCATCATTGTGATTCTTATGTCGATGGCCATCCCGCGGTACCAGCGCTCCATCGTCCACGCTCGTGAAACCGTGTTAAAAAATGACCTTTACGACTTGCGCACGGTAATTGACCAGTACACGCTCGACAAGCAGAAGGCGCCAACCTCGCTTCAGGACTTGGTGGATGCCGGATACCTGAAGGAGCTTCCCAAGGACCCTTTCACCAACGCGCGTGATTCGTGGGTCCCGGTTCAGGACGACTCGATCATGTCACCCGATCAGACCGACCCCGGCATCATCGATGTTCACAGTGGAAGTGATGTGACCTCGTCTGAGGGAACGGCGTATAACACGTGGTAAAGAGCTGTCAGTTATCCGCTGGCATTTGAAGCAGAAGCAACCGCGCATTAGCCATGTTCCGGCAGCGAGTGGTCATCCTGCGGGGATGTGCGGTCGTTGTCTTTCTGCTGAAGACGGGGTCAGCATTGACACCTACCCCACCCAGGATCGGCGCAAGTTCTCCGAGAGACTCGATCAAAATCCGCCAGCCAAAGGCTGGTGCTTCCATCCTGTGACCCGGATATTTCTTTTGCAGCGAGCCGTAGCCCGCGCGGCGGTGAATCGTTAGCTGCGTCGTTGTTGTAATCTGAAATTACGGAATGACGTACGACAGCAGCGTCCAGCAACTCTACGCGTTAGGGCACGAGCTCGCCTCCACGCCATCGCACAAGTTCGACCTGGCACACGTGCGCGAGCTGCTCTCGGGGTTGGGCAATCCTGAGCGGAGTTTCCCCAGCGTGTTGATTGCCGGGACCAACGGCAAAGGCTCAACCGCGGCCACTCTGGCGTCGATTCTTCGCGCGGGGGGATACAAGACAGGACTCTACAGCTCGCCGCACCTGGTGACAATCAACGAGCGCATTCGGGTCAATGGCGAAGCCATTTCTGATGTCGAGTTCGCGGAAATTCATCAGCGGGTCGAGCTCATGGCGGAGCATCTACTGCGCCAGCAGAAACTGCCCTGGCATCCCAGCTTCTTCGAGATGCTGACCGCGATGGCGTTCGAATACTTCGCCAGCGTTGCCGTCGATATTGCGGTGCTTGAGGTCGGTATGGGCGGCCGCCTGGATGCGACTAACATTGTCGATCCTTTGCTGTCGGTGATTGCCGATGTAGCGCTCGATCACCAGAAGTATCTGGGCAATACCATCGGCGAGATCGCACGCGAGAAGGCCGGCATCATCCGTGCGAACGGAATTGTGGTCACGCTGCCGCAGCATCCCGAGGCGAATGACGTCATCGGCAATGCGATCCTGGAGAAGAATGCTCGCGGCGTGAGCGCCACGAAGTACGTTCCGCCGGTCTCGCCAGGAGCGTTCGATTATCTCGCCGGGCAGAGTCACTCCCGCACTGGGGCGAAATCGCTATCCGCTCTCGGTGATGGGCGACGAGATCGTGGTGGATTCGCCGCTGCCGGGCCGCCATCAGTATCGCAACATTGCACTGGCCATTACCGCAGCGGAAGAGCTGGCGGCGTTCGGGTTCGGGGTCACGCCACAGCAGATTGAGCGAGGCATTCGCGAAACGCACTGGCCGGGGCGTTTTCAGGTCGTGCCGCCATCGCCGGCAACCTGCCATCATGAAGTCGTCCTGGATGTGGCGCATAATCCTGCGGGAGCGTGGGCACTGAGGGCGGCGCTGTCGGAAAACTTTCCAGATCGGCCGCTGACGTTTGTCTTCGGCGCCATGCGCGATAAAGCCATCGAGGAGATGGCGGAGATCCTGTTTCCCATCGCTGAACAAGTCGTCGTGGCGCACGTCAACAACCCGCGAGCGGCCGCGGTTGACGAGTTGATGCAGGCCGGGATGCGAACCGGCGCGCAACTTTATCCTGCTAAGTCAGTTCCCGAGGCGCTGGAAAAAGCGCTCGAGCTGACTATGCCGCAAGGTGTAATTGTGGTGACTGGATCCATCTTCCTGGTAGGCGAAGCCATGTCTGTTATGGGGCTGAAGGCATAGCCATGAGCTACGGCGAAAAAGTTGGAGATGCCGAGGAACGCGGCCGCGGCTCGCTGTTCACGCGCCTGCGGTCGTATTTTGTGCTGGTTCCGCTGATCTACCTTTGCACCGCCGTGATGGGATCGGTTTCGCTGCTTTGTTCCTTATTCGACCGCGATGGCCAGATACAACACAGGTTCGCCCGCACCTGGGCGAAGATGATGCTGAAGATCGTTGGCGTGCGGGTGGAGCTGCGAGGACTGGAAAACGTGGACTACTCGCGGCCAGCGGTGTACGCGGCGAACCATCTTTCAGCGCTCGACATTCCCGTGCTCTATGCGACGCTCCCCGTTCAGTTCCGCATCCTGGCTAAGAAGGAGCTGTTTGCTTATCCGTTCCTGGGCTGGCATCTGCGGCGCTCGGGACAGATTGCCGTTGACCAGAAGGACGCGCGCGCCTCGCTTCGCAGCCTGAACCGCGCGGGTGAAAGCTTGCGTGAAGGCATGCCGCTGGTGGTGTTTCCCGAAGGCGGCCGATCGCCCAACGGAGAACTGCAGCCGTTCATGGGCGGCGCATTCTATGCGGCGCTCAAGGCACAGGTGCCGGTCGTCCCAATCGTCATCACTGGAGTGCGGGAGTTATTGCCGATGAACAGCTTTCATGCGCTGCCTGGCGAGGCCGAGGTCGTCTTCTGCCACGCGGTCCCGACCAACGGCATGACTCCGCGCGACATGGATAGGCTCGCCGCTACCGTGCGCCAGGCGATGGAACAGCAGTTGGCAGGGCCAACACCACGCGCACCAGAGCCCTTGAACTCCGAGGAGGTGGCACTATGACACGGAAGCCGCGAATCGCCATCCCGGTACCGAACTCCACCAGACCCGACTATGCCGCTAGAGCGTTGCCGCAATATGAACACGCGGTGCGCGAGGCTGGGGGTGAGCCGGTCGTCATCCAGGCAAATGCCACGCCCAGCGAGATTGCGCAGGCCATCAAGCACTGCGACGGCGTGCTGCTTCCCGGCAGCCCGGCAGACGTCAATCCAGAGAAATACGGAGAGGAGCGGCACGAAAAGACAGCGCCGGACGACCCGTTTCGCGACAACATCGATGAGTTGCTGCTGCAGGACGCGTACAACATGCGCAAACCGGTTCTGGGTATCTGCTATGGCGTCCAATCACTGAACGTCTGGCGAACTGGGACTCTCGATCAGGACCTACCCGAGGGCATAAATCATCGCGCGGGACGCGCTGTGGCTGAAGCGCATCTGGTGCAGATCGAGCCGCACTCCAGGCTGGCGGCAATTCTTCGCGAGCGAGGAGCCCTGCCTGACTGCGCTCCCCTGGCCGTCTCGGTCAACTCAAGCCATCACCAGGCGGTGGCATCTTTGGGTGACGGCTTGCGGCTGGTTGCGTGGTCTCCTGAGGACGAGGTGAAAGAAGCGGTCGAGGGTACATCGCCAAACCATTTCGTGCTTGGAGTGCAATGGCATCCGGAACGCGATTTTGATGAGAGTGCGGTGTCAAAAGCAATTTTTGATGGATTCGTGCGCGCGGCAGCCCTATGGCATCGGCAACTCGCGAATCGGCAGAGCGATTTTGAGTCGGTGAGGAAGTAGGATTCCATCTCGCCCGTGTCATCCCGAGTGACGAGTTCGCCTTGCGGACGAGGAGTCGAGGGATCTGCAGTTCCTTCCCTGAGCGATGTATCCCGCACTGCGAACAAACTCCAGGTTCCTCGACTCCGGTCGCCGCGGCGACCTTCGCTCGGAATGACACACGTACAAACAACAAAGTGAGAGGGTCAGCCGATGATCACTATTGCGGATTCTGTGGCCCGGCAGGCCGATCGGTGCTGCGGAATCTCGTCCGGAAGTGCTCCGACAGCAATTCAATGGCAGGCAAGTTCGCCTCCGCATCGGTCTGCACCAGATAGCGAATGGCTTCCACGAGCAACTGTTGTCCCTCGATATAGCGTGGGTCCGAACGCTCTCGCGGCAGGCGGTTTACCTCCAGTCGCGCGGGCATGGTCAAGATTCTGGCCTTGGGCATTAATCCTCTGTGGCGTCCTTTGAGTGTCCTATATCGTGAGACGCGATCAATGCGCTCCGCTGTTGCACCTTGGCGCGTTTCGGCGTCTCGTTGCGCGAAATCGCGAACTCCTCTGCTAGGGCGACCGCGCTGATGGCAACGCTCCCCCTCAATCAGTTACTCTGGTTTCTTATGCTTGACTTGGCATTTGTACGCGATCATCTCCCTCTTGTCGAAGAAAAGTTGCGCCAACGCGGCATGGCCCCAGCGGCCGTTCTCCAGGATTTCCATTCCCTCGATCAGGAGCGACGGACGGCGATTCGCATTTCAGAAGAGCTGAAGGCGCGGCGTAATCAGGCCTCGGAAGAGATCGCCGCCCTCAAGAAGCAGAAGCAGGACGCCACGACGCAGATCAACGAGACCAAGGAGCTGCGCGAAAAAATTGCCGAGGCAGAGCAGCGCGCCGATGTCCTTGACGCCCGTATGCGCGACATCCTGAGCGGAATCCCCAACCTGCCACAGGACAGTGTTCCCGTCGGCACGTCCGCTGACGACAACGTTGAGGTGCGCCGCTGGGGCACGCCGCCGACATTTGATTTCACGCCGAAGCCGCACTGGGAGCTGGGTGAGTCGCTGGGTGTTCTAGATCTGGAACGGGCCGCAAAGATCACTGGCGCGCGTTTCGCCGTTTACTGGGACCTCGGCGCAAGGCTGGAGCGCGCTCTGATGAACTTCATGCTCGACCTGCACACGCACGAGCATGGCTACACCGAAGTGCTTCCGCCGTTCATGGTCAACGCCGATTCCATGTATGGCACGGGACAGCTTCCGAAATTCGAAGCCGACCTGTTCAAGGTGCCGATCGAGGGAGACAAGAACTTTTACCTGATTCCGACGGCTGAAGTGCCGGTGACGAATCTTTACCGCAACGAAACGTTGGATGGCGCGCGCCTGCCGATTTCGCTGACCGCATACACGCCGTGCTTCCGCAGCGAAGCGGGATCGTATGGCAAAGACGTGCGTGGCATCATTCGCCAGCACCAGTTCCAGAAAGTGGAACTGGTGAAGTTCACCAAGCCGGAGCAGTCGAACGAAGAACATGAGAAGCTCACGCGAAACGCGGAAGCGGTTCTGCAGAAGCTCGGGCTGCATTATCGCGTGATGGCGCTGTGCACCGGCGACATGGGCTTTTCGTCGGCGAAAACATACGACATTGAAGTCTGGCTGCCGGGACAGGGACTGTTCCGCGAGATTTCTTCCTGCTCTAACTTCGAAGCGTTCCAGGCGCGACGCGCTAATATCCGCTATCGCCCCGAGGGCGGCAAGAAAACAGAACTGGTGCATACACTGAACGGCAGCGGGCTGGCGATCGGGCGAACCTGGGTGGCAATTGTCGAGAACTATCAGCAGGCGGATGGCAGCGTGATCATTCCGGAACCGCTACGCAAGTATGTGGGAGCGGAGCGGATCACGGCGAAGAAGTTCTAAGAGGAAGAGCGCAGTCCCTGGCCTTCCTGCTTCCTTCAAGTTTGTCATCCCGACCGAAGGGAGGGATCTGCTTTCGGTTGCACTACCCCACTACTCACTCATAGCGCAAAGTCCCTCATTGGCCGTCCCCAGCAGCTTCGGTTGGTGAAGGAAAGCAGGTCCTTCGCTGCGCTCAGGATGACAGCCGAAAAAGAGGCTACGTTATTGCGCCTTCTTCTTCGCCAAAAATTGCGAGCGGTCGCGCTCGGAGTCGATCTCAGCGGCCACGCAGGCATAAAGCTCCTCTACTGAGGAACACCGATCCGCGGCGCGCTTCACCACTACTTTCGCAATTGGGCCGATGAACGCCGCCAACTCGCGGCTGACTGAATCGAGGATCTTCGGTTCGAAGCTTCCGGTCGAGGGCCTCGTGCCCGAACCCTTGCCGCCGCTCTGGCCTCCCCCGGAACTTGGCGGGGGAACCTGGATCGCCAGAGTCTCCAGGGTCTGGGCGTCGTCGAAAGAAATTCCCTGCAGTGCGGCCAGAAAATCCTCTGCGGTCTGAAAGCGTTGCGCGGCGTCCTTGGCCATCGACCGCAGTATGGTTTCGGAGACGTGATCGGGGATGCTGGGATTCAACTCCGCCGGCCGCTTCGGCTCATCTCGCAGATGTCCGGTCATGACTTCGTATTCGCTGTTGCCATCAAAGGGGCGACGGCCAGTGAGAATCTCATACAGCGTGACGCCGGTGGAATACAGATCGGAACGCGGGTCGACTCGCTCTCCGCGCACTTGCTCGGGCGACATGTAATGCAGCGATCCGAGCACGTATCCCGGGCGGGTGTGGCTCATCTCCGCCGACTGAAATGCCATGCCGAAGTCGAGAAGCTTGGCGTCGCCTTCGCCGGTTATCATGACGTTCGATGGCTTGATGTCGCGGTGAATCACTCCGCGGGCGTGGGCGTAGACGAGCGCAGATAGTACCTGCCGCACGTAGGTAATGCCCTCCATGGCGCGATGTGGCCAGGGAGAATGCAGCTTCAGGTAAAGGTCGTCGCCCTCGATGAACTCCATGACCATTGCGATCTGGTCATCGTGTTGAAACGCGGTGTTGAGGCGCGCGATGTGCGGATGCGACAGCCCGGCGAGCAGCCGAATCTCACGCAGGAAACGGTCGGAGAGGTCAGCGCGATTGCGGTCGGAGCGCAGCAGCTTCAGCGCTTCCACGCGTTGCGAGATGACGTGTCGAACCTTGTACACCTCGCCCACGCCGCCCTGGCCAAGGTGGCTGATGATCTCGTAGTCGCCGATATTTTGTCCGGATCGAAGTGGCATTTATGCTGAGCCCCACATTGTGTGGTGTAAGGATACATCGAAGAGGGTGGAATTGCGGGAGAGTCGGCGATGCACCTCAGGGGCTAAAGCCCTGACATTTGCTGCAGCTAGACGCTGGCCTGAAGGCCAGCTCTACCGCCGGCTACGCAGCACTCTTCTCGCGCTTCTCGATCTTGGCCCAGGTGTCGCGCAGGGCCACGGTGCGATTGAACACCAGCTTCGCGGAAGTCGAGTCCGGGTCGACGCAGAAGTATCCCAGGCGCTCGAACTGATAGCGCGTCTCAGGAGCTGCGCCCTTCACCGAGGGTTCGAGTTTGGCGTGGGTGATGACTTCAAGCGAGTTCGGATTGAGGTTGTCGCGGAAGTCCTGCCCTTCCGGCGCATCGCCGGGATTCTCTTTCGAGAAGAGGTTTTCGTAGATGCGAACTTCGCAATCGAGGGCATGCTCGGCCGATACCCAGTGGATGGTCGCCTTCACTTTGCGATTGTCGGGCGCATTGCCGCTGCGGGTTGCAGGATCGTAAGCGCAGTGAACCTCGGTGACATTGCCGTGCTCGTCTTTTACAACGCTCGTGCACTTAATGAAATATCCGCCACGCAAGCGGACCTCAGTGCCGGGTGACAGGCGGAAAAACTTCTTCGGCGGATTCTCGCGAAAGTCGTCCTGCTCGATGTAGAGCACGCGCGAGAACGGCACCTTGCGCAAGCCGGCACTCGGGTCTTCGGGATTGTTCACGACCTCCAACTCTTCAACCTGACCCACGGGATAGTTGTCGATAACAACCTTCAGTGGCCGCAGCACTCCCATAACGCGCAACGCGCGGTGGTTCAGGTCTTCGCGAACGAAGTGCTCGAGCATAGCGAACTCGATGGTGCCGTTGGTCTTCGACGCCCCGATAGCGGCGCAGAAGTTGCGTAGCGCCTCAGGCGTGTAGCCGCGGCGGCGAATGCCGGAGATGGTTGGCATGCGCGGGTCGTCCCATCCAGCGACGTGGCCTTCCTGCACCAGTTGCAGCAGCTTGCGCTTGCTCAGCAGCGTGTATGTCAGGTTCAGGCGGTCGAACTCAATTTGCTGCGAGGGAAAGATGCCAAGCTGCTCGATGAACCAGTTGTACAGCGGACGATGATCCTCGAACTCCAGGGTGCAGATGGAATGCGTGACGTGCTCGATGGAGTCCGACTGGCCGTGCGCGAAATCGTACATGGGATAGATGCACCACTTGTCCCCGGTGCGGTGATGCGAGGCATGGACAATCCGGTACATGATGGGATCGCGCAGATTGAGGTTCGGCGACGCCATGTCGATCTTGGCGCGCAGGGTGCGCGAGCCATCGGGAAATTCACCCGAACGCATGCGCTCGAACAGGTCGAGGTTCTCTTCGATCGAACGATTGCGATACGGACTGTCTTTGCCGGGCTCAGTCAGGCTCCCGCGGTACTGGCGAATCTCCTCGGCGCTCAGGTCGCACACGTACGCCTTGCCACTTTTGATGAGCTGTACAGCCCAGGCATGGAGTTGGTCGAAATAATCAGACGCGTAGTGAAGCCCATCCCACTCCCAGCCCAGCCAGCGCACGTCTTTGAGGATGGAGTCAACGTACTCCTGCTCTTCTTTTTCCGGATTGGTGTCGTCGAAGCGCAGGTTGGTCTTGCCGCCGAACTCAGCCGCCAGCCCGAAGTTCAAGTAAGTCGACTTGGCGTGCCCAATGTGCAGATAGCCGTTCGGCTCAGGAGGAAAGCGGGTCTGGACACGGCCGTCGAACCGGTTCGTCTTCAGGTCTTCAAGGATGATGTCGCGAATAAAGTTCGAAGCCCGCGGCGTGGAATCGCCGGTCGCAGCGACGGCTTCGATCTCGTGATGGGTTGTACTCATGAGTGCGAGGTTCCTTAGACCGGCGATGCCACGGCGGCATTGGCCGGTCTTTCATAGTGTAATTGGTTGGGTTGTCCGCGACCGGCAGATGCGGCGCTGGCAGCACTCGGCACCCTCGGCCGCTCTTGGGCTGAGCCGCCCGTTGGAAGCGTTCCAGCGCGAAAGTCAGATCGGCGAGCGGAGAACTGCGATCAGTTGCCTAGGGCTGGGTCCAATCTCCTTTGGAGCAGGTGACCTGTGTCGTCTGGCCGGCATCCACTGCGATAGCTTTTTCATTACAGAGAGGCTTCCCATCCTGATCCCTGACCGACACCTGATAATTACCGGGAGAGACAATGAAGGTCGCGGTTGTTCGTTGATTGGTGTTTTTCTGGTTGATAAAAACTATTCCGGGTTGCTCCGATCTGATGATTAGCTTGCCTGGTTGAGGGGGCATCTGGGCCGATAAGCTCAGTGGGCAGGAAAGAACCAAAGCTAGCAGGATCCGCCATTGTCTGTTGTAACTCACGTCAGTCCTCCTGCCCCAAATTTTTAGCAGCGAAAAGAGCCAGGCATAGCGCCGACGCCAGCAATCCATAAAACTGTAAATTGCTGGCGATCGAGAGACTCCAGGGATTGACCTGATGATAGCTGAGCATCGTCGTCTGGAAGAGGTGAACCACATAACCGAAGTAGAGGGAGACGCCTGCGAGGAAGGCACACGTGCTAGCGGACCAGAAATGGCGCAGTCTAGGCTGATTCGTTCCTCTGTTCATCAAAAGCAACCCCAGAGCTCCGAATATTCCGGTCGCTAGAGCGGTTAACACTCTCGTCGTGTCTGACAAGACAGCGACCTGCATTTTCTCCCAATCAGAAGGAGTGGTGTCCGGCAATGCCGTCCATCCTTCTGCTGGCGGGATCAGTTGAGCCTGTAGCCGAGCTTGCAGGTATCTCTGAAGGAGCCATACCAACACCGTTAATGTCCCAAATAAGATGTAAAGCCAGAATTCGGGAATTCTTCGCCCCACCTTCTCTTGCTGCATCTGTTTCCTCGCATCCCGACCCCAATTTCGGTCAGAATATACTCCATTCATCCGCCAATCGCGAAATTTTCTTGAGAGTGCCGAATCTGTCCTCCACCCGCCAAGCTCGCCTTGAATTCTGCGCCTCTCCTACGGCCAGTTGATTTCCATCAGCAGAACGGTCACATGCGCAATAGCAGCGTTGTCGGTGCCCATGCCTTCCGGAGTCTTGGCCTTGACGCTGACTTGCTCAGGTTCAATTTTCAGCAATTGCGCAACCTTACGTCGAATCGCCAGGGCGTGAGGGACGATCTTGGGCTCGGCGAGAATCAGTGTGCTGTCGAGATTGCCGACTGCGTACCCGGCCTGGGCAACCTGGCGCACAGCTTCTTCAAGGAACACAGCCGAATCGGCGCCCTTCCATTTGGGATCGCTGGGAGGAAAGTATGTACCGATATCTCCCGCGGCGATCGCTCCCAGCAACGCGTCGGTGATGGCGTGCAGTAGTACGTCGCCATCCGAATGGCCGGCCAGACCGCTGTGATGCGGCAAGGTGACGCCACCGATTTTGAGAGGAATGCCGGGCTTGAACTCGTGCGAGTCCCATCCGTAGCCGATGCGCGGAGCGTAACGAAGCGCTGTGTTCGCCATTAGTGTGGTGTGGTCTCGCTGCCAATTCTAACGCGCGTGGATAAAAATTGACTGTCACACCGGTCGGCTGTCTCATCCTCGGGTAGGGTTCGCAATTTTTTGATTTGCCTGCCGATTCTCCTATGCGACAATCGAGAGCATTGCAAAGACATCATGTGGGAGCTCTCCCCCCCGTGGCTCCTAAGACTTTTGGCGTCTTATCCCTCCGAAGGCGCTTCAGCATTCGTTGCTTGAAGCTTGCACCAACAATATTCCTGTTAAGAGGTCGTTATGTCGAAGCTAAATGTTGTGTTGTTGTGTCTCTTGGGTTTCAGTGTCGTGAGTTTCGCCGAGCAGGTCACGCTCAAGAATGGCGATCGCTTGACTGGAGCTATTGTGAGCATGGATGGCAAAAAGCTTGTGGTTCACACAAGCTATGCCGGTGATGTCCCCATAGATTGGAGCGAAGTGAGCCAGTTTACGTCGGACAAGCCGCTGGTCGTCACGCGCACCGACAAGCAGGTTCTGTCGGGCACGGTCGCCACCGAGGGGCAGGACGTGATGATTACGACCACGCAGGGGCCGCAGAAGCTTGCCTTGGCCGATGTCAGTGCCATGCGCTCTCCGGCCGACCAGGCAGCGTATGAAAAATCGCTGCATCCCGGGATGCTCGAAGGCTGGGCGGGAGCAGGCACCTTCGGATTTGCGCTGGCTCGCGGCAATAGCGAGACGACCAATCTTGCCCTGGGCTTTGACGCTACGCGCAAGACGGCGAAGGATGCATGGGTAGTCGACGCGGCCTCGATCTACTCCTCCGACGAGAAGTTGAATTCGACGACCGCGAACTCCTTCCAGGGATTAATTCGCTATGACCGAAACCTCACGAAGAGACTTTTTGCGTTTGCGGCGTTCGCCGGCGGCTATGACGAGTTGCAGGACTTGAATTACCGTATCTACCCGAATGGCGGCCTTGGATTCCACGCTATCGCCAGCCCTAAGACCACGCTCGACTTGCTGGGCGGCTTTGGCTACACGCGCGAGTCGTACACGACAGGGTTGACTAACAATCTGCTGACTGCGACATTGGGCGATGAATTCGCTTACAAGCTGTTCAAGTCCACCACCATCATTCAGAACCTCTATTACCTGCCATCGCTGAATGAGACGAGCATCTATCACGTCAACGGCAATTTCGGGGTATCCACCAAGATCAACGGCTGGCTAACCAGCAACCTGTTGTTTAACGATCGTTATAACAGTGCGCCGGTGCTGGGAAACAAGAAGAACGACGTGCTATTTACCGCCGGGGTTGGGTTTACGTTCGGGGCCAAGCCGGCGAAGTAACGAACCTTTTATAGGGCTGCGCTCGATCCGGAGCGCAGCCTCAATCGAGGTTGCGCGAACGTTTGTAGGAACTGAGCGTGGTACCGCGACAACCTTATCGACCGTATTTCCGACGCAGAGACTGCCGCATGAGGGCGCTCACGTTTTCGGAGCGATGAGGATCGCCGCCGGAAATCGTACCAAGGCACCGCGCCACGGCTTCGTGAAGGCGACGCTGCTCGGCTTCGTCGTCGGCAGCGGTGTGCCTTGCAAGAAAATCCTCTGTAAGCCGGTCAAGAAGTTGAGCGACAGTCTTCCCCTCGGCACGTGCTCGCCGTTCGAGGGCCCGCTTCCTTTCCGGTGTTAACCGCCAGCAGTAAACCTCGGTCTTGGCCATGAGCACATCGTGGTGCATGGCCCGAGCCTGGCAAAATATTTTCGCGCAACCCTCAGCAGGCCTGCCAGTTCCTGCGCTCGACGAATGTCGGCGGCTCGTAGGTCTTGCCCGCCGCCAATCGACGGTCTTCGCGCTTAGAGCTCCACAGCAGCAGCGGCCCTGCCACCATGCGCAAACTCCGCGTCGCGAGCCCGAACTCGCGCTCGATCTCCCGCCGCAGCTCGCGAATCCTGCCGGACACGGCGGAGTTCGTTTTCTGCAGGCGTTTTTCCATCGCCCACAGGGCGGCATTGTAGGTGGTGCGAAGCTTGAGGGCTTCGAACTTCATGCGTTCGCGCACGCGCGCATCGGGCGAGTTGCGATAGCGCTTCCAGCCCTGGAAGATGGTTTCGGAAATTCGAAACAGACTCGGTCCGTTACGCTCGAAGTCGAATTGAAACGCCCAGTCGAGAAATTGCTTCGACTGCTCACGCGAGATAGCAGCATGGCGAAAGTTGAACTTGAATTGCCCATGGATGTCGGCAAGGTCAACGTCATCCAGCAGGCGTCCTTCGCGGCTGACCTGTTCGTACAGCGGCGTGCCGGGCACCGGCGTGTAGAGCATGAACTGGTGAAAGTCGGTGCAGTGAGAAACCGCGTGTTTAATTTCCTGCTCAATGTTTTCCGGCGTGTGGTGTTCCAGGCCGACGATGGTCGAGCCCAGCAACTTGATGCCGTGCTGGCGCAATTCGGACGCCAGCGCCCGTGTATCGGCATCGTGCAGTTTCGAGTAGGTTGAGTTGGGCGATTCCAGACCGAGCCAGATCCACGAGACTCCTAACTGCACCAGCTCTTCCATAGAGTACTTGCGAATCGCGTTGACCGACGAAAAGACGTAGAGCGACCAGCTTTTGCCCGACTGTTTCATCCTTTCCAGCAACTGCATGGCTCGCGGGCGCTGCAGCAGGAAGTTTTCGTCCATGATGAAGAACGAGCGCACGTTCATGGCGTGCTCCATGTGCTCCATCACATCAAAAAGTTCGTCGCCGCTCTCGAAGAAGTGGTAGCTCTTCCCTTTGCCGCCGAAGAAAGCAGAGGTGGTACAGAAGTTGCACCCCATGGGGCAGCCAACCGAGGGAATGATGGTCGCTGCCGTGTCGCGCGTGTTGTCGGGTGTGCTGATACCCAGCACTCGCATTCCGAATCCCGACATGATTTCCGGGTGCTGGACCGGCGCCTCGGGATCATCGCCGAGATAGCGGCGCATCCAGGAGATCCCCTCTCCGCGAACGAAGAAATCTGCATCAATGAGCTTGTCGATGCCGGGGATGGCGGCAACGTGTCCGCCAATCACGATTTTCGATTGCGGCGAGAGCCGGCGAACCTGGCGGCACATTTCGCGAACTTTTCCGAAGTTGGGGATGATGCCGGAAATGCCCACAACGTCGTAGGAGGTCGAGGTCAGCTCCTGTTGAAAGCGCTCCAGAGTTGGGAAATCGAGCAACGTACTGGGAGCGGAGAGGTTGCGCTGGATCATCATCAGTCCCCAGGAGCGGTGGAACATGCGCAACGAGAAGCTGCCCTGCGCCCGGGTGACCTGGTTGTGATACAGCTCCATCGGGTTAATAGTGCGGCTGCCAAATTCGTCGTCTTGAGCGTAGGGACCGAATACAGAGCTGAGAAGAACGCGGGCTTGCTGGCCCTTGGTATGAGGAGAGACGGCATCACCTGCCTGCATGATCATGCAACCAGCTTAGGAACTTGCTGCACGCGATTCAGTGATATCGCCACGTTTGCAACGAAAATGACAGAACTCTTACATTACTCCTACACATTTGGGACACTGGCGTAAGGGATGGCCGAAAATCCAAATCCAGCTTCTCCTGATATCAATCCATGGCTCATCGCTATCGCGGTGATGTCGAGCACATTTATGGAAGTGCTGGACACGACCGTGGTCAACGTGTCGCTTCCGCACATTGCGGGTAGTCTGTCGGCCAGCAACGATGAGGCGACCTGGACGCTGACCTCGTATCTGGTGGCGAACGCGATCATCCTGCCACTGACCGGATGGCTCGCCGGGCGCTTTGGACGAAAGCGCCTGCTGATGATGTCGGTCACCGGATTCACCGTCGCATCATTCATGTGCGGCCTGGCGCCGTCACTTTCGTTCCTGATTCTCTTTCGTATCATTCAGGGCGCTTGCGGCGGCGGTCTGCAACCACTCTCGCAAGCCATCCTGCTGGAGTCCTTCCCCACCGAGAAGCGCGGACAAGCCATGGCCTTCTGGGCCCTCGGCATCGTGGTCGCTCCGATGCTGGGGCCGGTGGCGGGCGGCTGGCTGACGGATAACTACAGTTGGCGCTGGGTTTTCTACATCAACATCCCGATTGGGATTTTGGCGCTCGTCCTGACGCAGATCTTCATCTTCGATCCGCCATACCTGCGCCGTGCGAAAACCGGCATCGACTACTGGGGAATCGGACTGCTCGCGGTCGGTATCGGCAGCCTGCAGATCATGCTCGATAAGGGCCAGGAGGACGACTGGTTCGGGTCGCACTTCATCGTGATCCTGGCCGTGCTCGCGGTGGTGGGGCTTGGCGCGTTGATCATCCGCGAACTCACGACCGAGCACCCGGTTATCGATTTGTCGGTATTTAAGTACCGCTCCTATGCCATCGGCACCATGCTGATGACGCTCATCGGCTTCGTGCTATATGGCAGCACGGTGCTGCTGCCACTGCTGATGCAGGTGCTATTGGGTTACACGGCGACGCAGGCGGGCATTACCAATCTGCCGCGCGGATTGGCTTCGTTTCTCATCATGCCGATCGTGGGCAAGCTGACCGGCAAGGTGGATTCTCGCAAGCTGCTGGCCATCGGGGTCGGCGCCTCAGCGTACGCCATGTGGGAGCTCTCGAAGCTGAGCCTGAACGTTGGCTTCTGGAATTTCTATTGGCCGCTGACAGTGCAGGGAGCAGCCCTGGGCTTCATCTTCGTTCCACTGACCACGGTCACTAACGATCCTGTCCCCAACGAGCGAATGGGCAACGCGACCAGCATCTTCAACCTGATGCGCAATATCGGCGCCAGCATCGGGATCTCGATGGTGCAGACCTATCAGTTCCGTAAGGAACAGGTACACATCGATTACCTTGGAACCCACGTTTATCCCTCGAGCATGACGGCGATGCAATTCCTTCAAGGGATGAAGGCATACTTCATGCAGCAGGGCTCCAATGCCGTGACGGCCACGCACCAGGCCTATGAGGCGCTGTGGGGCAGCCTGCTGCAACAGGCGGCCATGCTATCGTACAACGACACCTTTCTGATGATGGCTGTAGTCTTTGTGGCGATGTTTCCGTTTTTGTTGTTATTGCGCAAACCCAAGCGCAAAGGCGGAGTGATGGTCCACTGAAAAAAATCGGGCAGGATGGAGATCCTGCCCAAAGCGATAGCGATAGAGGGTTGTTACTGTGGGGTAGAGCTGTTTTCGCCGGCTTGCGACAGCTTCTGCATCCGGCTGTCGATGCGAGAGATTGCCTGCGCGCGCAGTTCTTCAGCCTTGGCGCGCTGATCAGGGGTTAGCACCTGGGTGTAGATCTGGTGCCGGATGGCCTGCTTCTGCACCATCAACTGCGACATAAGCTGCGCCTGCTGATTGGCAATCTGCTGGATCTTTGCCTGGTCGTAGCTGCCGTTGGCGGTGGCTTCCAGCATGGCCTTCTTGTTTGCGGCCATCTGCTGCATCAAGGGAAGCCCGGTTGCTTTGTTGGCCTGGAAAATCTGCTTGATCTGGGCCTTCTGTGCGTCGGTGAGGTTTAACTCACGCGCCATGTAGGCCATACGGCCGTGCCGGCCGTGCCATGCTTCCTGGGTCGTAGATGTCGCGCTCTCCTGGGCGTAGCTCAACAGGGCGACGCCTCCCACGATGAGCGCCAACATGGCAACCGCGACCATCCAGAATTTACTTCTCATATTCGTACTCCTTCTGACAGAACCTTTTCGACTGTCAGAGATATAAACGCATGCCGAAGGGCAATGACCGTAAAGAGTGATTGCGCTGCGGTTAAGTTTTGTCTCCCGCAGCGCAATTTTCGACAGAGGTGCGGCCTACTCGGCCGGCGGCGGCTCCGGTGCCGCTCCGGACTGCATCTTCTGGATGTGCTGGGTGATGCGAGTGATCTCGTCGGTGTGTTGCTGGTTGAGCTTGGCCTGCTGATCGGCCGTTAATACCGTGGTGTAGATCTGGTGCTCAAGCGCCTGGTGCTGCATGTCCATCTGGGCCTGCAACTGGGCCCGCTGATTGACCAAACTCTGCAGGGCTGCCTGGTTGTATGCGCCGTTCGACGTCGCCTGCAGCATGGCAAGATGGTTCTGCTCCATCTGTAACATGAGCGAGTGCATGGTCGTCTTGTTGGCTTCCATGAGCGTCTTTATCTGCTGATGCTGGGCATCGGTAAGGTTCAGGTCGCGGAACATATGGCCCATCGGGCCATGCTCGTGCATTCCCCATCCCGGACCGTCCGGGCCGGGCCCTTGCGCATAGCTCATCACCGCGCCACCGCAAACCATCAATGCCAGAATTGTGATTGCCCCAATCCATTTCATCTTCATCGGTTGCTTCTCCTGTTGTGCTTCACCGCCGGCTCGGTTTCAACGAATTGTCACAATACCTATCCGGCTTCCAATGTTAAGTTCACTGATAGGAGCCCGGGGGTTCCAAGAAACTTGGGTTTCGACTGCGCGATTTTGTGCATCCGTAGCGGAATGGAACAGATCAACAGAACCATGAAGCTGGCAACAGGGACAGTCGTATTGGTACTTCTCTCGGCTATGTTCTGTGTTGCCCAGCAGTTACCGGTTGGAACCATACTTCCAGTCGCGCTAAGCACAGCCATTAATGCGGATAAAGCGAAGGCTGGCGAGCGCATCTCTGGCAAGCTGGCGCAATATGTGGTGGTGGACGGCACGCGTCTGCCACGTGGAACCAAAGTGACGGGAAGAATTGTCGCGGCCCGGCCTGCTTCCGCAGCTTCGCCGTCCCGGGTCACCTTTGTCTTCGATACCATCCGAATTGGCAATCGCGATCTCCCCATCACTACTAGTCTGCGGGCTTTGGCATCGATGCAGGAGGTCTTTGAGGCCCAGCTTCCCACTAACACCATCGACGATTACGGCTCGAGCATCCGCGACTGGAACACTCTTCAAGTTGGAGGCCAGGAGGTTTACCGCGGAGACGGAACCGTAATAGAAGGTCGGGAGGTCGTCGGCAAGGCCAGCATTGTCGGTGAGGTCGTCGGCAAGCCAAAAACCTGGTCATGGTCACCGTGCGAGCGCGACCAGGCCAGCAATACCGTGCAATCATTCTGGGTATTCTCTACCGACGCTTGCGGAATTTACGGCTTTGAGGGCATGAAACTGGCCCACGCCGGACGATCGGAGCCGCCGGGTGAAATCGTGCTCGAATCTGCGGGCAAGCTGAGCGTCCGCGCCGGCAGCGGGCTACTTTTGATGGTGACATCAAGTGTGCAGCAGCCGCAGACGGCTCCGGCGAGTGGCCACATTGCGCTCTCGTCAGGTAGCATCGAAGCCGCAACTCAGCGATAGAAATTATGACCAAGTTTTCGTCTTTCGCAGTCATCTTGTGTGCGGCCGTATCGATCAGCGTCATTTCTTTGCGCGCGGCCCAGCCAGTGCAACCGCTGCCGGTCGGAACCTTGCTGCCGGTGATGCTGAGCAACAATCTCGACTCCGACAAGAGCAAGCTGGGCGAGAAGATCTCGGCAAAACTCAAGCAGGATGTTTCCGTTCCAGGCGGCGTCACCATCAAGTCCGGAACCGAGATTACCGGCCATATCGTTTCGGTGAAACGCGGAGGGAACGGCCTGAACGGCAAACTTGTCTTCGTGCTTGATCACATTCGCGTGGACGGCAAAGATACTTCCATCACCACCGACGTGCGGGCACTTGCCTCCATGGCGGAGATCTTCCAGGCGCGCCAGCCGATCAATTCCGTGGCTATGGACGGCAGTTCAACCTGGGACTACAACACCCGACAGATTGGCGGAGACGTGGTTTTCGGCCGGAAAGACGTTCGCTCGAACGAGGGTGTGGTCGGCATGTCGCCTGAACCGGGATGGGTAGTGGGAATCCCGCTCGGTAATCCCGATGCGGGCTGCCCGCCGCCTGAGAACAAAAACCTGCAGGCCTTTTGGCTGTTCTCGACCAGCGCGTGTGGTGTTTACCCGGACTCCGAGGACCTGCAGATTTCCAGGCTACCCGCCGACAGCAAAGACGGCGAAATTACTTTGACCTCTTCCAAACGTGTACTGGTGCGCAGCGGAGCGGGATTGCTGTTGACCGTATTGCCCCAACCCGCCGTGCAAAGTGTGCAATAGCCCCCTTTTCGCTATCGCGGAGGGGATGCGCATGAGAGACTGTCCAAAATGTCGATCCGGCAAGTGAGCTCGCGCGTTGTGTATCGCAATCCGTGGATGACGGTTCGCGAAGACCAGGTGGAACGCGACCACGGCGAGCCCGGCATCTACGGTGTGGTTGAGAAACATGACAGCGCGGTCATTCTGCCCATTGATGGCGATCATATCTACCTGGTCGAGCAGTTTCGTTATCCCATCGGCCGCCGCTCGCTGGAGCTGCCGCAAGGAAGCCTGGAATCTGCCGGACTTGAGCCGGAAGTGATCGCGCGCGGGGAACTCCTGCAAGAGACGGGAATCGTTGCCGGCAGGCTGGAACTGCTGGGCGCCTTCAATATTGCAGTCGGCTATACCAATCAGCGCGATTACGCTTTCCTGGCGACGAATCTCACATTGGGCCCGCGAAGGCTCGATCGGCAAGAGCACGATCTCGCCATACATCGCGTGAGCCTTGGCGAATTCCAGGAAAAGATCACGAACAACGTGATTGACGATGCCCAGACCCTGGCCGCCTGGGCTTTGTATCTTGCCCGCTATGGCGACTACGAACTCTTGCGCCGATGAACATAACGGAAATCAACCTCTACCCGATTAAGTCGCTGCGCGGGAGCTCGCTTCCAGAAGCACTGGTTTGCAGCAAGGGCCTGGAAAACGATCGTTGCTGGATGCTGGTGGATGGCGAGGGCAAGAAAATCACCCAGCGCGAGTGCCCGTGCCTGGCGCTGCTGGCGCCGCAGGTTGGCGACGGCTGGCTTCGCGTCCGGGCTCCCGGCTCATCTGACATTGTGGTAGCTCTCGATCAGGCCGGGTGGACCGACGAACGCCTTACTATCGACCTCTGGGGACATGAACACGTGGGAGTGGTTGCCAGCGAGCCCGTGAATCGCGAGTTAAGCGACGCCATCGACGCAAGCTGCCGACTGCTCTGGCTTTGGCGGGAGGACGACGTCCCGTTCCACGACGACGCGCCGCTGCTGGTCATCAGCCAGTCGTCGCTGGATGAACTGAATCGGCGGCTGCCCTCGCCCCTGCCGATGAACCGTTTCCGGCCTAGCGTCGTAGTAGCCGGATCGACGGCGTTCGAGGAAGACGAATGGCAGCGGATTGCGATCGGAGCGACGGAGTTTACCGCCGTGAAACTGTGCGTGCGCTGCTCCATTACCACCATCGATCAGGCAGAGGGCCAATTTCGCGGGCCGGAACCACTGCATACCCTGGCCACGTTCCGCCGCACAGAAAAAGGCGTCGCCTTTGGCGCGTATTAAGAGCGCTGGCGGGCGTACTCAACCGGTGAGGGAATCTCTTCCAGTCCACGACCGGCGAAGATCTCGGCGAAGTTATCCATCAGTTCCTGGTGGATGATGGCATTCGAGGCCAGCACTTCTCTGCTATTCAAGAGAAATGGGGAGCCGTCGAAGCGCGTTACCATGCCGCCGGCTTCGCGAACGAGAAGTACCCCGGCAGCCGTGTCCCAGGGATTGAGATTGAATTCCCAGAATCCCTCGTAGCGGCCGCAGGCGACGTTCGCCAAGTCCAGCGCGGCCGAGCCGGCGCGCCGCAGTCCATGCGAGCGCAGGGTGAGCTGATGGTAGAAGTGGACGTTGGGATTCTTGTGGCGTTTATGGCTGGGAAAGCCGGTTCCGAGCAGCGACTCGGATAGGGTTTTTGTCTTGGAGACGTGCATCGCCTGCCCGTTCAGCTTGGCTCCCGCGCCATGCTCGGCAGCGAAGAACTCGTCGCGCGTGGGGTCGTACAGAAAGCCGGCGAGCAAGTCTTCGCCCCGCACTAGCGCGATCGAAATGCAAAACACCGGATAGCCGTGCGCGAAGTTCGTGGTGCCGTCCAGCGGATCGACCAGCCAGCGATATTCCGCCGCCATATCTGACCGAGTACCTTCTTCTCCCAAAATACCGAAGTCTGGCCACCGGCTCCGCAGCCGCTCGCTAATGAACTTTTCCGAAGCCCGGTCTGCTTCGGTGACCAAGTCGACGTCGCCTTTGTACTCATAGCCGATGCGCCGCCGGAGATAGCTCATCAATAGCGCGCCGGCTTCGCGGATGATGGGTTCGATATCGGGTGTGTAGCGGGTCATTCTTTCGGGTCCGCCGGTTCCGGCGTAAGGGCGCCGTCTGCTGCGTGGCGAATGGTGCGCCGCGGCTTGACGACGTCTTCAGCGATGTAAGCAATGTCGTGCTTATAGATAAAAAGATTGGGTGCGCCATCGCGGGTCAGGCGGATCATGCGCCGGTCATAATACTCAATCCATCCGCGAACTACTTCGCCATCCAGCAGCTTAACGCGTACCGCCTTCTGCTTCTCGCCGAGCGACTTCAGGTAGGCAGCTTCCTGGTGCGTGTCCTCAGGAGGGTGAGCCGGCTTGCGGATGTTGGAATCAGAGGATCGGAAGACCATCTATTAATTCTACGGCATTGCGGTGGACCCCATCATTCCGGCTCCCTACTCGGTAGTGGTGCAGTTTGAATATGGATGCGTGCCTTTCGCGCGTCGATCACCCCAGAATGCGCAAAAGAAGTGCATCCTGGGGACCCCGGCTCGGCGCGAATCGGCACGCCCAGATCCCTCGCTTCGCAAAGATGCTCTCTCGGGATGACCCCAAACTGCACCACTACTCCCTGCTGGCGAAGACTTCCTGCGCGACTTTGATTGCATTCATCGCGGTGGGCCAACCCGAATAGAACGCCAGATGCGTGATGGCCTCGATCAGTTCTTGCTTCTTGAGTCCATTCTCCAAAGCTTTGCCCAGATGAAAGCGTAACTGCTCAGGGCGGTTCAGCGCGACCAGTGCGGCGACCGTGATCAAGCTGCGATCACGTTTGGCAAGCTCCGGCCGCTCCCAGACATCGCCGAATAACACCTGACGAGTTAATTCCGATAGCTTGGGTGCGAACTCGGACAGAGGAACGTCGGTACTCTTGGGTTGGTTGCTCATGGCACTCCTTGCCGCGATTGTAGACCGGGTAGAGCCTATCAGGTCGGCGTCAATCGCACGCACCAAGCGCGGACGCGGCGCTGAAGCACCGCTCTACCATTCGATCCCCAGCAAGCAAGAGAATGCCTAGCGCTTTCGCGCGATGAAGACGGGCACTCCGTCAATTTCAAGGAGCGGCCCTCGCCGCAGCTCCTTTAGCCAAAGCACGCTCGAATTGCGACATGTAGCGGTCCGACAGCGGTCTGCGTTGCTTATCGAATCCAGTGACAAAATGCGTGGTGGTGCCCGTCGCCAACAACTTGAGGTCCTGGGCTCGATAGATTTCGTAGTCGAATTGAATAAGCGAGCGGCGCAGACGGACAATGCGGGTGCGAATCAGGATTTCATCATCGTAGGCCGCCGCATCTTTGAAGCGGCAGCTTGCCTCTGCAACCGGAAGCATGTATCCGTCCTCCTCCATATCGCGATAGCTGGAACCAAGGTCCCGCATTAATTCCACTCGGCCAAGCTCGAACCAGATCAGATAATTCGAGTTGTAGACGACGCCCATTTTGTCGGTCTCCGCATAGCGAACACGGAAGCGAACTTCACCAATGGTGGCGCCGGACTCCTCTTCTATGAGCATGATGAATTGTGTTCTGTCGAACCGGAGATAGGGAAGGACGGAACAGCCAAGCGGGAGGAACCTGCGTTGAAATGCGGGTATCCAGCAAAAAACCGGAGCCGAAGCTCCGGTCCAGGTTGTGACTGAAATCGAGGTTACAGTTTGCGGCGGAGGCGAGTTGCCAATCCGACGATGCCACTGCCGAGCAGCAGCATGGTTCCGGGTTCAGGAACTGCGCCCACGTAGGCGATTCCGTCGAACTCACCCGGCAAACTTGCGACATTCGTCAGGCTATAGGTGTTCGGATCACCGGTGTACAGATTGCCGCTGTAGTCGTCGACAAAGAACTTGCCCTGCACCGGATCCCAGGTGATGCCATTGTCATTGACGAAGCCGCTGCCACCCAGCAGGCTGGTCGTGCCATTAGCGATGTTAACAAGGTTGAAGCTGGCCGTGCCGGCGCCGAGCAAAATCATCTGGTTGGTGTCAGCGCGATAAGCCAAGCCGCCCGGATACACGCCATTGCTGCCGATCAGGGTAGCTGCGCCATTGCTGGTGCTGAGGCTATAGAAGTTGCCGGCGCTTGAGTCGCCATAAAGCGTGTTGGTGGCGGTGTCATAGCCCAGGGCAAACATGTCGTCGACATTATGGGCACCCACCAGTGTGGCCGCACCGGTCTGCAGGTTGATGGTGTAGAGATTGTCGTTACCGCGACCAGGAACCCAGTACGCAGTGCCGGTATTGGGGTTGTACGTCAGGTCTCCGAAGCTGCCGGCAGCGACGCCGGTAGATCCGATGAAGGTCGCGGTGTAGGTGTTGGGGTTGATTGAGTACAGCGAATTGTTGCTATTGTCAATCGCGTACAGCATGCCGTTATCAGCCGCCCACGCGGAAACGGCTGCCACGCAGCACAGCAGGGTCAGAAGCAGAAGAAACCGCCGCATATTTTCCCTCCTCGCGCACAGTTCTGCAAGTTGTGGTAAGTCGCCTCGCACTCAGCGACGAAATGAAATCCATTGGCTCGGTGCCGGCTGCAGGTTAGCAGCGCAGTGAGCACACTCATCCGAGCGGAGTAAGTTTCATATTTAGGTAACCGGTTGTCAAGCGGTTTGTGCGGCTTTGCAAAATACTGCTGCTGTTGTGCGAGAACGAGTGCGTGGGCCTGGTCTTCCCAAGTCTCTCTTGATACTGAGACGAGGACATTACAACACTGATCGAACCTCAAGGCGAGAGAAGATGCGGTGGTTTAGTCGCCTGTTACGGTAACTTCCAACTCTCTTCCGGCGCCAACTAAGTCTCCTTCGATGTGGTTGCGGCTTGTTTGGCGGCTACTTCATCCCGGCAGGACAGCTTGCGGCGATCCACTTGCCTTTGCCGGAATAGTCTCCGTGCATGGCGCCCGAAGGGCCGACAATAGTAGCCTGTCCGCTACCTTGAGCATTTTCTGAGTCGATAACGTCAAGTCGAATCTTGAAGTCGGCCTTCTCGCCACTCTGGTACAGACAATTTCCGCTCACCTCCATGTGGCTGCTCGTGGAACTCTGAACGTTATATTTACACTCGTTGTCACGATCGGGGAACGGGTACTTCTTCATGTCTGTGACACACGATTTGTAGGTCTGGGTCATTGGAGCTCCCATACCCTGGATGGTAGTGGTTGTCGTTACCTGCCAAAGACCCGACTTCACGT
The DNA here is from genome assembly GCA_963846795.1 of uncultured Acidobacteriaceae bacterium. Classification (GTDB taxonomy): domain Bacteria; phylum Acidobacteriota; class Terriglobia; order Terriglobales; family Acidobacteriaceae; genus CAVVDY01. The sequence goes on along the minus strand of CAWJXJ010000001.1, from coordinate 291,550 downwards.
TCAGCGGTTGAAGGTCAGCGGCAACTACAACGGTCGCTGCGAAAGAAATTGCCGTCAGCAGAATCAGCTTACGCATTGCATCCTCCCTGAGATTGTCGCCAAGGCCGTCGATTCTGGATCCTGCGCATCGCGGTCGCTGAAGCACGGCAGAATCGCCATTCGAGGCAACATCGCGACACAACCGTGACTTTGTGGTTACGCCGGGCGCAGATCTAATAGCGGGAGATGTTACCCCAGAAGAGCAGCGGCGACAACGGCGCCGCAAGCCATAAATTGCACCCTGCAATTCTGTGTCTGGATACGCCCTGGCTGCTGAGGTTGCGCGCGCAGAAGACGCTTACTGCTCCTTGGGAATCGAGCAAGGCAAAGCTGATTCTCGCTTGGCATTTGGGGCGTCGCAGCCCACCCGGTGCGCGGCTCTTTGCGGGGAAACCACGTACTCGACGCTTTTTGCAGACAGATCGACTCGCATGGTTTTTTTGAGCTTGCATTTCCCATCAACTCCCATATGATTTCGGGGGTCACGCAGGAGGCAATGAATGACTACTTTCCGCAAAGACATCCAAATTGTGATGTTAACCATGGTTGCGGTGGTCTTGTTTGCAGGTGCAGCCCTTCGCCCAGCATCGGCACAAACCCGCTTCGAGTCCGTTTACAACGGACACAGGATTATCTATCCAGGATCCAGCATCCCGGTTCCCGGTCGCCCTCACACCAACTACTTCTTTGTCGACTCGGACAAAGGCACCCTTCAACCCGCCGCGGGTAATGAAACTCCAGGATCATTAGCGTGCGTATACAAGTTGGTCGCGGGACCGACCGGTTGCCCGATTGCCACAAGCACAACCGTGCCAAACGGTGGTATCGGCGCTATTGCCATCGTAGACGCCGGTTACTACCCTACCGCGCAGTCCGACTTGGACGCCTTTGACTCCTTCTATGGGATTCCAGCTACGACCATAACGCAGGTCTGGCCCATGCCTAGCCCTACCACGCCCCGCCCGCCAGTTTACTCGGACTGGGAGGTCGAAGAGGCATTAGATATCGAGTGGGCTCACGCCATGGCGCCAAAGGCCAAGCTGTTCCTGGTGGTGTCCCCATTGTGCGGAAGCCCGGACTGCGCGACCGATCCCCAGTGGGCAGCGATATCGCTCGCCGGAAGTCTAGTGGCCCAGTACGGCGGTGGCGTGGTCAGCATGAGCTTTGGCGATGCAGAGCTTCCGCTGGAAGGCAACGATGACCGATACTTCACTCACCCAGGAGTCGTCTATTTTGCGGCCAGCGGTGATTCGGGACTTGGCGTGAGCATCTATCCGGGAGCGTCGCCGAACGTGGTGGCGGTTGGAGGTACTCGTTTTCTCCGCGACGGTAGCGGAAACTTCACTTCCGAGCAGTACTACACTGGCGGGGGCGGGGGAGACATTAGTCCTTACGAGCCGCGTCCCGGCTATCAGGATGGCATCGCAGGCATCGTAGGAAACTTTCGCGGCTATCCTGATGTCGCGTCAGACTTTTGCTGTGCGGCCATTTACGTCGAGGGAAGCTGGACTTCCGTCGGAGGTACCAGTTGGTCGTCTCCCACCTTTGCCGGAATTGTGAATGCGGCCGGCAGCCTAATGCCATCGTCGGCGGCTGAGCTCACCCTGATGTACAACGAGTTGGCCAACCCCACGCAGTACGCGGCTTATTTCAACGACATCACGACGGGTGACCAGCGCTGCACAGTTGGCTGGGACCTGTGCACCGGCATCGGCTCCCCCAAGACTTACGGCGGCAAGTAACTAACAAGACTTCCCGGATTGCCAGTCCGAACTGGTCGAGATGCGGCGTTACCCACGTCACGCTTTTTACGTTGCCCAGGCAACTGGCAATCCGGAAGTCGAAGTATCACAGATCTCGCTGCTTATCTGAAAACAGTAGCTATTTCCCACTCACGATTCCTGCCCTGACTGCATCAAGGTCGCTGTTTACAATCCCTAGAACACCGTGACCGTGATCGGGTTCGACGGAATGCCGTTGGTTACGACAACCATTGTGGTGGTGCCGGTTTCGGCAGCCGCCGGTATGTCGAAGCGTGTGTAGGTGATCGAGCCCAGCTTACGCACGGCCATCGAGCTGTGATCATGGGTGCGGGCAAAGAAAACATGTCCCGTCGCCATGTTGGTCAGCCGCACCAGCGGGTAGTTGGTCGCGGTATTGTTCTCGTCGCCGTAGGCGTTGGCCTGCGACATCCCGTTGAAGTTCGAGCCGTAGGCGGTATAGGTCGATCCACGTTTTAGTCCAGCTACGGAAAGCGGAAAGAGCATCGGCGCCCAGAACTGCTGATAGGTGCCGGTGGACCGGTAAACTTGTTCGCCGCCGATCAGGACTTCGCCCGTTGGCAGCACCAGCAGGGATCCGCTGGCCGTGGCAGTGCGTACAAAGGTCGTTCCGTTGAACTCATACAGGCTTGCGGAATTTCCTTCCACTAAAACGTTGCCGTTGGTGAGCAGAGCGGCGAAGTTATCACCGGCATCATCGCCATTGGGGAAGTCCGGACCGGCTACCCACGTTCCCGGAACATCGGGACCCGCGCCTGGCGTGAAGACCGCGGTGTGTCCAGTGTTGTCGCCAAGGTGCAACGCACCCGTCGCGAAGACGGTTCCGTCAGGACGCAGGATGGCAGGGCCGATTTCTCCCGGCGGGTAGTAGATGCCCCATGCACCCCTGATGCCGTTGGCGCAGTCTACATCGCACGGCCCCATCAGGTTGGCGACTGTGCTGCCGTCCTGAATCCAAGTCTGAATGGCGGTGTCGTAATGCTCGGAGTTCGGGCTGTTTTTCACATCGGCTGTCAGAACTGTTCCATTGGGCAACAGCGTCCAGCCCTCTTCGGCATTAAAGTCGCTTTTGCCGGTCGAGGCCAACTCCGTCCAAGTCCAAGTGTGAGGATCGAGTTCGGCCACATTCATCATCATCTTTTCGCCGACCAGGAACTGTCCATTGGCCAGCACAGCGGATGGCGAATCGCCGATGAAGCCCCATCCCGCCGGCGGAGCGATCATGGTCCAGGTGTTGGCAACCGGATCGTAGCCCGCTCCCATGTTGGTAAAGGCGAAAGAATCGAAGTTGTACTCGCCGCCTTCGATGACTACGCGCCCGTCGATCATCACCGCCTCGGCCATATACAAAGGCGAGTAACCGGACGGCAGGCTAGCGACCTGTTGCCAGGTGCCGTTTACATAGCTGCCCGTGATGTCGGGTGTAAGGGTCCACCAATCAGAAGAGCCATAGCCTTGAGCGAGCACTCTCCCATCCGTCAGGAGCATCGATACTATGACGCCATCCGGCGCCTGATTTTTTAGGTTAACGACAGTTTGCGCATTGACAACGGCTGTAGCTGCAAACGCAAGCGCAGCTAGAGCGACCAGGAATCTCCTCTTATTCACGATCGTCCTCCCCACAGAATCTTAGATTCAGGCCCTCAAGCATACTAAAGTGCTGAGAATTACGTGACAGTGCGGCAGGTGCCCGACACGATTCCATCGTTTGGAATGGGCGGGACTCTCACGAACTGCGGAGCTATCCTATCCTCGCTGACGAACCTTGGACAAGCGCGTTCCCGCTGAGCGCACTGATTCCTCTTTGGCTCTTTGGCTCTTGGCTCTTGGCTCCTGGCTGCCAGCTTCCAGCCGCCAGCTCTCTTCAACGGGTGTCATCCCGAGCCCGCCGCGGCGGGAGGGACCTGCAGTTTCGACGTTAGCCCTCAGCCCTCCAGCTTCTTCCAACGCCAGCTCTCTTCAACGGGTGTCATCCCGAGCGGAGGTCGCCGCGGCGACCGGAGCCGAGGGATCTGCAGTTTCGCCCAATTGCCGGTGGTCTTGGCTCCGGCTACGTACTGGGCCCTCCGGCCAATTGCGGCCGTTCCCGGCGCTCGCGCTTCCTTTCCAGCTCAGGCGCGTAGGCACCCGCGACTCTGCAAAATAGTGATGCACATCACGAAAAATCTTCTCGCGCGATACCTTGTTTTCAACAACTTGGACAACATTTCATGCGCAAATGATTGAGCCCCAACGGCTTACAGGTACTTAATAGATTTCAAAGCACTTAGCGAGCACCATCCCGCAGGACACGCCTTGGTGTCTCGACGGAAGTTTATGAGTTGTTGAACTAAATGACACCGGAAAAATTTCGCCTGCAGGTTACGAAGGTTGTAGGAAATTCCCGAAATGGGAATGAACGCCCTGCCGCCAGACCGGAATATCGGGGGAAGGCTCGTCACTCTCGAACTGCCTTCGGCGTCCATGAGGGAAATGGGAATTCCACAACACGTAATCTCCGCCGACCTCACTGCACTACCACTTGCGAATTGCCGACGATCCACTCGGGAATGGGTCAGGTCGGTGGCCGGTTTGGCGGGCTGAGCGTATCACGCCCAAGTGAAGCGAACACGTTCACAAACGCCGGCCGACTTATAGGACTGGTTGCTTTCGTAGAATTTCGCTAATCTCTCGCACGATTTGAGTCACGCCTAAATCGTTCCCGCCGCTAGATTGACTCCATGAGCGCTATACATTCGCAAGCTATTCGTTCTGTGCCCGTCAACTCGTCAACCTGGTTTGTTACGGGAATCAATCGCGGCCTTGGCCGCAGCATTGCCGAAGTCATTCTCGACCGGGGCGGCAGGGTGGCCGGCACAGTTCGCAGACGTGCCGATGCGGCGGAGCTTGAGCAGCGGTTCCCCAGCCAACTTTGGGTGGCAGAGTTGGATGTGTCGGATTTAGCCAATATCCCAAAGGTGTTCGACGCAGCCGTGAAGTCACTCGGTCGAATCCACGCAGTGGTCAGCAACGCGGGCTACAGCCTGCTGGGTGCGGCCGAAGAGCTAGAACTCGATGCGATGCGGCATATCGTCGACACGAACCTTCTCGGCTCGATTCAGCTTGCGCGCGCGGCCGTGGCGCACATGCGTCCTCTGGGCGGAGGCCGCATCATCCAGATCTCCAGCGGTGCAGGACAATCCTCCTTCCCAGGACTGTCGCTCTACTGTGCGACCAAGTGGGGCATCGAAGGCTTCTTCGGGGGCCTATCGCAGGAAGTGGCCGGCTTCGGCATCGGGACGACATTGGTAGAGCCCGGAGCTATCCGTACCGACTTCGGTCGCGGGGGCATTCTTAGCCCGGAGCTTGAGGCTTATCAGGGTGGGCCTGTGGGTATGCTGCGGCAGATGGCGAAGAGAGGCTACGTGGCGCCGGGCGATCCGGTAAAGATGGCGAAGGCAATCGTAGACACGTTTGAAGCGGAGGCTGCGCCGCCCCGGCTGGCGCTGGGAGCGGATGTCTACGGGTACATTAAGGCGGCGCTCGATGCGCGGCTGGAGCAGCTTGAGGCTTTCAAGAATCTTGAAACCGATTGCGATGCAGAATGAACCCGATACGATGGAGGAAATGGCTGCTATCTCCTCACTTCGAAAAGAAGCCCAGTCGATCCTTCTGCGGCACGCCGAGGAGGATCGACTTACCAGGAACGCTCTTCCGGGCCTGCACCTGATGAGGTTCGGTTGGGTGAGCCGGCCACTGGTGACGGTGCAATCGATGCGTTGCATGGCCCTGGTGATTCAAGGGGTGAAGACCCTCGATTTCGGCACCACGCACCTCGAGTACGGCGCGGGACAGTTTCTGCTCTCGTCAATCGATATGCCGTCGACCTCCAAAATCCGGAGCGCAACCGGAAGGAGCCCGCTTTTGGCGCTTGCAGTGGAGATTGACTTCGAAGAGTTGAAAGCGGTGATCGGTCGATGCGATAAACTGCCGACTTCGAGCCCTCAGTCCGCCGTCGACGTGTTTCATGCGGACCCGGATTTATGGGGAGCGGTCATTCGTCTTTTGCGATTACTGGACACGCCACAACACGCAGCTGCGCTGACGCCGCTGATCCGGCAGGAGATTCTTTATCGGTTGCTTGCAGGACCGTCCGGTTCGCGGTTGCTGGAAATCTCCAGGCAGGACAGCCCATCCAATCGCATCGCCCGGGCGCTCAACTGGCTGCAGAAGCAGTTCACCAAGGGTTTTATGGTGGACGATCTTGCTCGTCGGGTTGGGATGAGTCCATCTTCGTTTCATCAGCATTTCAAGGCGATGACAGGAATGACGCCGATTCAATATCAGCGCCGAATACGCCTTCACGAAGCGCGGAAGTTGCTGCTGGTGGATTCGCTCGGTATCGGTGAGGCGAGCTATCGCGTTGGTTATCAGAGCCCATCGCAGTTCACGAAGGATTATCGTCAGTGTTTCAGCAGATTGCCAAAGGACGACATCTTGGCGCATGCGACCGAAAGGGTTACTTTTTCCGGCTATTCGCCGGAAATGTCTTCGCGCTAACAAACCTTCACAGCTTGTGAGCCGGCTGCCCCAGGTTCGGCCATCAGTTGGCCTAACCTGGGCGAAGTCGAACCTGGGCGAAGTTGAACCTGGGCAGAGAAAGATGCGGGTGATAGTCCCAGTGCTCTCGCTTCCCGATCACGCGGCCTTTAAGTACACCCTCCTGAGTCGCTGTGTCAGTCATCCCAGGTTAGCGTCCAAACGAAGGACGCGAACCTGGGGCACAGGCCTTATCACCCACCATTCAACGAACGGCAGATCGCATGTCCGCTTCTGGACGGCTGCGACTTTGAGTGGACGGGCGGGGATCTCCGACGGAATTACAAATCCATAGTTTGCAACGAGTAGCCGAACTGCTCGGCGGCAATCGAGGTGCAAGCGTACTCCCGGATTATTGTCTCTTGATTTTGCGTCCTGAGTAGGACGGCGGGAGCGGAGCGTATGGAGACACTTTGGCAGGACGTGCGTTACGCCGTCCGCATGCTGAGTAAGAACAAGGGCTTCAGCGCGATCGCCATCCTGTCGCTGGCGCTGGGGATCGGGGCCAACACCACGATCTTCACGGTGGTAAATGCCATCCTGCTGCATCCGCTGCCGGTGCGCGACATCTCCCGTCTGGTGGAAGTGGACACCGTTGACACCAAGACGCAGGTAACCGCCGCGAGGGTGACCAAGCTCGGCATGTCGTACCCGAACTTTCAGGACTATGCCCGCGAGAACCAGGTTTTCTCCAACCTGTCCGGCGTCGCCGGCCCGCTGCCCTTCACGTGGAGTGACGGGGCGCAGCCGAAACAGGTCTTAGGGCAACTGGTGAGCGCCAACTATTTCGAGACGCTGGGGCTTCGCCCTGCCTTGGGACGATTCTTCCTGCCCGATGAAGACAGCAAGCCTGGAGGCAACAACATCGCCGTCCTCAGCTACAGCCTGTGGACTAACAAGTTCGGATCGGACGCCAACGTTCTGGGCAAGACCATGACGCTGAATGCGACACCCTACACCGTTATTGGGGTGGGACCGCGCGGATTCAAAGGGACGTTCACCTTCGGCAGTGCGGAGGAGGTTTGGGTCCCCATCAGCATGTATCCGCTGGCGCTGAGCGGGTTCATAAAGGATAACTTCAACGACCGCAGGTTCCTGACCCTGGGAATGTTCGGGCGGTTGAAGGACGGGGTGAGCGTGGGCGCGGCGGAGGCATCGCTGAAGACCATCGCATCGCGCCTGGAGACCGCGTATGCCAAGGACAACGCCAGCCGCAGCGTTGCCCTGACGCCGCTGACCGAGGCGGTGGTGGGCGTGAACAATCATGGGGTAATGATGCTTATCGGCGGGTTGATGATGGGGATCGTGGGCCTGGTGCTGATGATTGCCTGCGTCAACGTCGCCAACCTGCTGCTGGCGCAAGCCGCACGGCGCGAACGCGAGATCAGCCTACGCGCGGCGCTGGGAGCCGGCCGTCGCCGTGTGGTGCAGCAGTTGTTCACCGAGAGCCTGGTGCTGGCGGTGCTGGCGGGCGTGGCAGGAATTGTGATCGCTTATGCCGGACGTGCGCTGCTGTGGTCGTTCCGTCCGCCGTTTATTCGCGAGGGCGACCTGGACATTAGTTTTGACTGGCGCGTGCTCGCGTTCACCATGGGCGTGTCGCTGCTCACGGCAGTGCTGATCGGGCTGGCCCCGGCATTTAAGGCGGCCAAGCCAAATCTTGCCGAGATGCTGAAGGTAGGCGGGCGTGGTGGCAGTGTCGGTTGGTCGCGCAACCGCTTCCGCAGTGCGCTGGTGGTTACGGAGATTGCGCTGGCATTGGTAGCGCTGGTCGGGGCAGGACTGTTCGTCCGCAGCATGCATAACGCCGAGCGCATCGATCCAGGTTTCGAATCGAAGAAACTGTTCGTCTTCGCCTTCGATCTCGGAGCGCTGCATTACGACGAAGGCCGCGGACAGCAATTCTTCCGCGCCGCCATTGAGCGGGCGCAGTCGTCGCCTGGGGTGGCCTCGGCCACGATTGCGTCGAACGCTCCGCTGGGTGGCGGCCTTGGCCGCACGGTTTTTCCCGAAGGGCAGAGCGAGACGACGGGCTATCGCGGCACGCTGACTCAACTGGATGACGTCATGCCGAACTACTTCAGCACGCTGCGCATCCCGCTGGTGAGCGGGCGCGAGTTCAACGACAACGACCGCAAGGGTACAACGCTGGTCGTCATCGTGAATGAGGCCATGGCAAAACATTTCTGGCCCGGCGAGAACGCGCTTGGCAAGCGCTTCCATTTCTTTGGAGACCCCGACCTGCGCGAGATCGTGGGCATCGTCAACGATACCGTCGTGAACGCAATCGGAGAGGAACCGCAGCCGCTGGTCTATTTGCCGATGACGCAGGACTTCGCGCCGGCAGCTACCATGCAGGTGCGCACCACCGGCAGCCCGGATGCGGTGATCGCCACGGTGCGCCGCGATGTGCAATCGCTGGACACCAATCTGGCGCTGACGGACTTCGATACCATTGAAAGCCTGTTGGGCCAGGGGCTATGGGCTTCACGCATGGGCGCGGGATTGCTGTCGCTCTTCGGCAGCGTGGCGCTGGTGCTATCGATTGTCGGGGTCTATGGCGTGCTGTCGTATTCGGTAACCCAGCAGACGCGCGAGATCGGCATTCGCATGGCCATGGGAGCGAACACCAACAGCGTGCTGAAGCTGGTGGTGAAACAAGGGATGCGGCTGGCCATTGCGGGCCTGGTGTTGGGTGTGCTGATTTCGCTGGCCGCGATGCGCTTCATGGGCGACCTGCTGTTCGGAGTGAGCCCGCATGATCCGCTGATCTTCAGCGCGGTTGTGCTGATACTGGCAACGGCCGCGGTGCTGGCTTGCTACATCCCGGCGCGGCGGGCGGCGCGAGTCGATCCGCTGGTAGCGCTCAGGTACGAGTGACTGATCGGGGATGCGTCCCTTTCGCGCGTCGGTGCGAATCGGGACGCCTAGATCCCTCGCCGCGCAAAAGAAGCTGGCTCGGGATGACAATCAAACTGAGACTACTACCCAGCGTGGCGCGAATTGGCGTTCAGGCACGTCGTGAGCTTGAAACTGTTCCCTTCTAAGATGGGGGTTGCGGTACATCCCAGGATCAAACTGCAGATATTGCGAACTGCAGACGCATTTCCTATCATAAGAAAAACCTGGATGTGAGGAGCGGGGAAAGTGTCGGTTTTGAGTTCTGGTTTACAACGCGTACTCATCGTGGAGGACCAGGCATCGGACCTGCGGATTGCTGCCGAGCTGGCGGCCTCCCTGGGCGCCGTAGAGGTTGAAGCACGCACTTCGGCCAGTGCCGCTCGGCTGTATCTCCAGTCTGCGATGGACGGTGCAGCACCCATGCCAGACCTGCTGGTTGTCGATCTCGACCTCGGCTATGAGAGCGGGTTCGAAGTGCTGCGGTTGTGGCATAGCACTCCCAAGCTGACCAAAATTCCTGTGATCGTCTGGACGTGCCTGGGCGATGAGCAGATGGAAATCTGTCGCCTGTTCAAGGTGAATGCCGTGGTGCGCAAGTCAGACGGCGTAGCAGCACTGAAGCAGGCCATGGAACTGCGCAGCCGCGCCGCCTCATAGTTCGTATCACATCACAAACCTGCCCCTAATAAAAGCTGCATCTATTCAGCAGACGAGTCGGCCTGAGTCACTGCCTTTATGCAGTAGAATTCGAACTCGCGCCTTGGGGCGTGTCTGGAGGTTTCCATGAGCAAACTGGGGGAGACTATCTCCCGCAACGAGCAACAGATCCGCGCGGACTGGATGAAACACATGACTTCATCCGTGCAGCGAACCGACCTCATGAGCAAGGTCGAACTGGAGGAACAAAGCAAGGCGCTGTTAAACTCCATCGTTCGCGGGTTGTCTTCCGGCCAGCTCGAGGATCCTTCCGGTGCCGCCTGGAGTTCTACGAGGGAACTTTTGCAGGACATCTCAGCCTCGCGGGCGCGCCAGGGATTTACCCCCAGCGAAACGGCCATGTTTGTGCTTTCCCTGAAGCAACCACTTTTTACCGTCATCCGGCGCGAGCTCTCCGGCAGCCAGGATGAGATGTTCGACTCCATTTGGAAATGCACTGTTCTCCTCGACAAGCTGTCACTCATCACGGTCGAGAACTTTATGGTAACCCGCGAACAGTTGATTTCGCGGCAGCAGCAGGAACTGCTGGAACTATCCACCCCGGTGGTAAAGCTGTGGGACGGCATTCTGGCGCTGCCGATTATCGGCACGCTTGACAGCTCGCGCACCCAGGTGGTGATGGAAGAGCTGCTGCAAACCGTGGTGGCAACCAATTCCAAGTTTGCCATCATCGACATAACCGGAGTACCCACAGTAGACACCCTGGTCGCACAGCATCTGCTGAAGACCATCACAGCGGCGCGGCTGATGGGCGCCGAATGCATTATCAGCGGAGTGCGGCCGCAGATAGCACAGACCATCGTTCATCTCGGAATCAATCTGGAGGATGTAGTCACCAAAGCGAAGCTGTCGGATGCCTTTGCGCTGGCCCTGCACAAGAGCGGCAGAACCGTGGTGCGGGTCTCGGCCGCCAATAGCAGCGGTCCGTTTTCTCCTCTTGCGCGGAAGGAGCCGTGAAATGGAACGCATCCCAATATTGAGAATGGGCCCGTTTCTGCTCATTACCATCCAGGTCGACATGCACGATAAGTTGGCCATGCAGCTACAGGACGACGTGGCGCAACGAATATCCGATTGGGGCTCGGCCGGGGTGCTGATCGACATCTCATCGCTTGAGATCGTCGACTCCTTCATCGGTCGCATGCTGGCGAACATCGCGGCCATGTCGAGGGTCTTAGGCGCAGACACGGTCGTGGTCGGAATGCAACCGGCGGTGGCTATTACGTTGGTCGAACTCGGCATGTCGTTACCAGGGGTTCGTACGGCGCTCAACGTGGAATCAGGGATGGAATTGCTGTACGGAACTCAGGGAAGTTATTTGGGTGCTGGGCATGACCGTAGTGAAGACTGAACAACTGCCGCTGCAAACGTCCAGCGACGTCGTTATGGCGCGCCAGAGGGTGCGGCAGTTCGCCATCGAGCTACGTTTCAGTCTGGTCGACCAGACCAAATTGGTGACCGCGGCCAGCGAACTGGCGCGTAACGCGCTGGACCACGGACAGGGCGGTCAAATGAGCATCGAAGTAATCAATGGGTTGTCGAGGACCGGCCTGAAGTTAGTTTTCGAAGATCACGGTCCGGGCATTCCTGATATAGAAGCGGCCCTGAAGGATGGTTTCAGCACCGGCTCGGGCATGGGACTAGGGTTGGGCGGCAGCAAACGTCTGGTGAACGAATTCGCCATCGAATCGGTAGTAGGCAAGGGAACCAAGGTCACAGTTGTGCGATGGAAATAGCTTCCACGGAATATATCCCCATTACGGATGCCAGTTCGATCGGCGAGGCACGCCGTCGTGGACTGTTGATGGCCGAGAAGCTCGGTTTTGATGAAGTTCGCGCCGGCGAGTTCGCGCTTCTGATCACCGAGGTCACGCGCAACGTTCTCAATCACGCGCAAACCGGGCAGACCATCCTGATGGGGCTGAAAAACGCCCACGGCGCTATCGCGCGGGTTCTTGCCTTGGATAACGGACCGGGCATCAGCAACGTGGCGCGTGCCATGGATGATGGGTACTCGACCGGTGGCACCCCGGGCGGCGGCCTGGGAGCCATGAAGCGGATGGCGACGGGGTTGGAGATATTCACCAGCCAGAACGGAACCATCGTCCTGCTCGAAATAGGGGGTGGGCCGGCGAAAAAAGGACTACAGATAGCCGGCATGGCGGTGCCCTATCCGGGGGAGCGCGTATGCGGCGATGCCTGGGCATTTCACCAGAGTCCCGAGCGCTGCGCGGTGCTGCTGGTCGACGGGTTGGGTCATGGACATCTAGCAGCAGAAGCCGCCGACGAAGCCATTCATATCTTTCAGCGCAGGGTGGAGCTTGCGCCGGGAGAGATCCTCTCGTATGTCCATGACGGACTGAAGAAGACACGGGGAGCGGTAGCCGCGGTTGCCGAGATCCGCCCCGCCGAGAAGCTTCTCACTTATGCCGGCGTGGGTAACACAGCCGCCAGTCTGGTGAGCAACCAGGGTTCACGCAGCCTGGTTTCTCATAGCGGCACTCTGGGGGTGGCAGCGTCGCCCCACATTCAGGAGTTTCGCGTGGAGTGGCCCGACGACGGCATACTGATTATGCATTCGGACGGTCTCACTTCGCGCTGGGACCTGTCAACGTATTCCGGTTTGCTGGCCAGGCACCCTGCCGTCATCGGCGGTGCGCTACTCCGGGATTACCGGCGACAACGCGACGATGCCAGCGTAGTCGTAGTTAAGGCGGCGGCTTAAAAATGCTCGAGCCCATACTCACCATTCCCCTCCGCAGTGAGCGTGACGTTGTTCAAGCCCGCCAGCGAGCGCGGGAGCTGGCCGCCTTGTTGGGATTCGACAATCAAGATCAGATTCGTATGGCGACGGCGACCTCTGAGATCGCGCGCAACGCATTTCGCTACGCACATGATGGCGCGGTTCAGTTCTCGCTTCAGTTGGAGCACCCGCAGCAAATGGAGGTGTCGATCCGGGACTCGGGACCGGGCATTTCGAATTTGCAGCAGATTCTGGACGGGCACTATCGCTCGGAGACGGGGATGGGGATGGGAATCCTGGGGACCAGGCGCCTCATGGATGAATTTGAGCTGGAATCGACTCCCGGCGGCACCACAGCCCGGCTGGTCAAGCGGCTTCCGCGCAACCGTCCGCTGCTGACAGGGCGCAACGTACAGGAACTGGAACAGAAGGTACGAGCTTCTACTCTAGAAAGCCCGTTCGCCGAAATCGAAAGGCAGAATCAGGAGCTGCTCAAGACGCTGCAGGAGCTGCGCTCCCGCCAGGAAGAGCTGACGCTGCTGAACCGCGAGTTGGAGGACACCAACCGCGGCGTGGTCGCGCTCTATGCCGAACTGGATGAACGTGCCGACTACCTGCGGCGAGCGTCCGAACTTAAGACCAAATTTCTTTCCAACGTCTCGCATGAATTTCGCACGCCCTTGAACTCCATCATCTCGTTGGCGCGCCTGCTGATGGACAGGCTGGATGGGGAGCTCACAACTGAGCAGGAAAAGCAGATCCGTTACATCGAGTCCTCCGCGCGCGACCTGCAGGAGATGGTCAACGATCTGCTCGACATCGCCAAGGTGGAAGCGGGCAAGATCAAGATTCGGGTGAAAGAGTTTGAAGTACACGAGCTGTTCAGCGCACTGAAAGGCATGCTCAAGCCGTTGCTGGCTGACAATACCGCGGTCGAGTTGATCTTCGACGATCCTGTCGGTCTTGCCCCGTTACGAACTGACGAGGGAAAGGTTTCGCAGATCGTTCGCAATCTGATCTCTAACGCGATCAAGTTCACGCCCAAGGGCAATGTTACGGTTTGTGCCAGACCGGCAGCGGAGAACCGCGTCATCTTCGAGGTGGCCGATACCGGCATCGGCATTCCTACCGAATACCACGAAACAATTTTTCAGGAGTTCAGCCAGGTGGAAAATCCGCTGCAAGATCGCCATCGTGGCACCGGGCTAGGATTACCGCTTTGCCGTAATCTTGCGACTTTGCTGGGCGGGCGCTTGTGGCTGGAAAGTAAACCCGGAGCGGGGTCGCGCTTTTATGTCGAGATCCCTGCAATTTATGTGGGCGAGGCCAGGAATGCGGCCAGCAGAGGCACGCTTCCCAGTCCGGATTTCCATCGTGCTCCGGTGCTGTTTCTCGACGACGACGAGAAGACCGGTTCGATGTTTGAATTTTTATTAAGAGATTCGGAGTTCCAGGCAATTGTCGCCAGCGACATCCCGCAAGCGCAGGCCTGGCTTGACCGGCACGTGCCCGCGGCGATTGTGTCGGATGTCTACATCGGCGAGGTTACGGCATTTGCCTTTCTCGAGGGCGTCCGGCAAGTACATCCCGGGATACCGGTGATTATCACCAGCGCCTATACGAATGCACAGCAGAGTTTCACGCACAGTGCGGACCTGTTCCTGCCGAAGCCGCTGGAGCGGGAAAGCCTGCTGCGCGAACTTCGCCGGCTCACTGGGCGTGGGGGCACCCGCAGTCTGCTCATTGTCGATGACAACGAAGTTTCGCGCTACATCCTTCGCGAGCTTCTCGATCAGCCGTGGCTGCATTTGAGTGAGGCCAGCAACGGAGCCGAGGCGCTGCGACAGCTCGATGAATCGCCACCGGACGCGATGATTCTCGATTTGCTTATGCCCGACATCAGCGGCTTCGAGGTATTGCGAAAAGTGCGAGAATCGGCGCAAACCAGGGGCCTTCCGGTGCTGATTTATACATCCAAAATATTGTCGGAAACGGAGAAACTGGAACTGGCGTCCTTGCAATCCCCGGTGGTGCGAAAAGAAGATGTTTCGGCGCGTCTGTCTGCGCAACCGTTCCTCGAGTGGTTGAGCACAGCCGGACTTATGTCCACCGCAAGCGCCTCGGAGTCCAATGGCTGAGACCCAACGTCGCGTGCTGATCGTAGATGACAACGAACAGAATCGCTACGTCCTGAACCGTTTACTCCAGCAGGCGGGTTATCAGTGCGATCAAGCTGGATCGGGCAAGGAAGCGTTGCTGAAGATTCGCTCTCTTCCCGACGTCGCCATCCTGGACGTGCATCTTCCCGACCTTTCCGGATTCGATCTGTGCCAGCAGATCAAAACTGACCCGGTCACCGCGCAAGTCTCGGTACTACAGATTTCCGCTTCCTTCGTTTCTCCTGGAGATAAGGCCCAGGCCCTGGAAGCTGGCGCCGATGGGTATCTGACGCATCCTCTGGATGGCGTAGTCCTGATCGCCACATTGCGCTCGCTGATTCGATTGCGGGAAGCCGAGGTCATGGCCCGTGAGGCCGCCGGGCAGTGGCAGTCTACCTTTGATGCGCTTTCGGAAGGGCTGGCCTTTGTCGACATGTCGGGCAAAATTACCCGCTTCAATCATGCTTTCGAAGTCATCTGCAACGGGCTCGACCCTCTGCCGGCAGATGCGGATGCTTCTGAACTGTTGCGCAAGGTACTGGGGACCGATCTGCCATTGCACCATTCGGGCCAGGGGCGATATAGCGCCGAGTTCGAGATTGGCAAGAGAACCATACGAACGGCCGTCGATCGCGTTATGGTGCGTGATGCAGAAGTTGGCAAAATCATTGTGTTGACCGACGTCACCGACCGACGCGTGGCGGAGTACGCTTTGCGAACGGCTGAAAAGTTGGCGGCGACCGGAAAGCTTGCCCACGCGATCGCGCACGAGATCAACAATCCCCTGGAGGCGCTGGTCAACCTGATTTACCTCGCCGGTTCCAGTGAGCGACTGCCCGACATCAGGCAATATTTGTCGCGAGCCGAGGACGAGGTGAAACGCATCTCGCGGATTACCAAACAGTCCCTCTCTTTCCATCGCGATACCAACCACCCGGTGGCCATTGACGTGGGCGTTTTGGTCAACGAAGTAATCGAGCTTTACCGCAGAGGCGCCGCGGCGCGGAAGGTCTGCATCAATTTCGACGCGAAGCCGACGCTGGCGATTTATGGATTTCCCGGCCAGATTGCACAGGTGTTCGGGAATCTCCTGCGGAACGCAACGGAAGCTGCGCCGGCCAACTCGCAGGTGGCGGTTCGCGTGCGCCCTGCCTACCGTGCAGGTCACGAGGGGACCCGCGTAACCATTCACGATTGGGGAGCCGGGATACCCGCCAGTGTGCAGGAACAGATGTATGACCCGTTCTTTACCACTAAGGAGTTGAAAGGATCAGGCCTGGGCTTGTGGGTTTCCAGGGCCTTGATCACCAAACACCGAGGCACAATTCGATTCCGCTCTTCGACCCGCAAAGGGGCAAGCGGAACGACCTTCGAAGTATTTCTGCCGGTGCCTGACGGGTATCCCACAACATCCGAGTCGGAATTGAACTAATGCCTTCTATTCTTGGACATGTAGTGGCTCGACAGAATGCTTCGGCTACAACCCACCTATTGTGAAGAACCGTAACGCGCTCTCAATTGACCCCACACGCGGTGATACACTGCTGCGTTCGTTGTAAACACCCGGTTAACAACCCGAAAAACGCACGCGAGAACCGCAGTGTTGCTGTTCGCCTTCCGGAGGTCCGAATCGATGCTCGTCAGAAGACTGAGCGTTCTACTTGTCTGCTTTTCGTTCTTATTCAGCGTCATCTCAGCCGTCGCGCAACAATCCAGCGCCGGCGACAATGACAGTCAATTCCGCTTTCGCTTTGTCGGCCCTCGTGTAGGCAATCGCATAGCGTCGGTCGCCGGCATTCCAGGCGACCCGAGCACCTATTACGTGGGTGCCGCGTCTGGCGGCGTGTGGAAGTCGACGGATGGCGGTAATCGTTGGGACCCTGTCTTCGATAAAGAGCCTGCGGCCGCGATTGGCGCGCTGGCCGTAGCTCCGTCGCAGCCAACGACGGTTTGGGCGGGAACCGGCGAGGCATGGGCGGTCCGTGATGTCGATGTGATGGGCGACGGGATCTACAAGTCCACGGACGCAGGCAAGACATGGACGAACATGGGCCTGCCGCAGTCAGGGCGTATCGGCCGCATCATCGTTCATCCCGATAATCCTGACATCGTGTTCGCGTGCGTGCTAGGCCGCACCACTGGGCCGCAGCAGGAGCGCGGCGTCTATCGCACTACCGACGGCGGCAAGAACTGGGAGCGCGTCCTCTTCGCCGATGAGAAGACAGGCTGCTCAGGCTTGTCGATGGACCCGCAGAATCCGCACACGCTCGTTGCCGGCATGTGGCAGGTGGAGATGCGTACCTGGGCCGAGCTGAGTGGCGGTCCGGGAAGCGGCGTTTATGTGTCGCACGATGGCGGCTCGACATGGAAGCGCATTGAAGGCCACGGGATGCCTAAGTCGCCCGTCGGCAAGATTGACGTCGCGGTGGCGCCGACTGATTCCAATCGCGTGTACGCGCTGATTCAAACTGCCGATCAGGGCTCGCTTTGGCGCTCCGACGACGGCGGTGACAACTGGAAGGCCGTGAACTATCAGCGCGCGCTCATCGGTCGAGCGGGATATTACATTCGTCTCGCCGTGTCGCCTTCCAACGAGAACGAAATCCTGATCTCCAACAGCTCGTTCTGGCAGTCGCTCGATGGCGGAATGAACTTCGAAGAAAAGCGCTGGGGCGGCGATAACCATGACATCTGGTTCGATCCCAAAAATGCCGACCGCTTCGTGATCACCGACGACGGCGGGGCGAACATAACGACCGTACATGGCCGCGGCTTCCATCGCGTGCAGTTGCCGATCGGGCAGATGTATCACGTCGATGTCGACAACCAGATTCCCTACTACTTCTACAGCAACATGCAGGACGACGGGAACATGCGCGGGCCCAGCATACCGCAAGGCTACGGCGAAGTGGGTTGGGACCGCGCCATGGGCGGCTGTGAGTCTGGGTTTACCGTTCCCGATCTCACCGATCCCAATATTGTTTGGGCGACGTGTTACGGCAACAAGGTCACGCGCTGGGACGCGCGTTATCACAAAGGACACTCGGTCAGCCCGTGGCAGATCACGCTCGACTCGCCACCGAATGCAATTAAATACCGCTGCCACTGGACAGCGCCGCTGGCCATCGATCCTTTCGATCACAACACGGTGTATTACGGCTGCCAGGTGGTTTTCAAGACTACGAATGCCGGCCAGAGTTGGGACGTGATCAGTCCTGATCTTTCGACGCAAGATCCGGCGCACATCGTTCCTTCGGGAGGAATTGTCGGGGATAACCTCGGGCAGTTCTATGGCGAGGTAATCTTTGCGCTTGCGCCCTCGAAGATTCAGAAGGGACTCATCTGGGCGGGCACCAACGACGGCCAGGTCTGGTACACCAAAGATGGCGGCGGGAACTGGACGAATGTTTCGAAGAACATTGCGGGGCTGCCGCCGCTGGGCACCATTACCAGCATCGCGCCTTCGAGTTTCGATGCCGGCACGGCATATATCAGCGTCGACCTTCACCTGGTCGACAATCGCGACCCGTTCCTCTACAAGACGACCGACTTCGGTCAGACGTGGAGGCCGATTGCGAGCAACATCCCCAAGAGCGAGCTGTCGTACGTGCGCGTGATCGCCGAAGATCCGAATGCGCAGGGAGTGCTCTTCGCAGGCACGGGTAACGCTTTGTACTACTCACTGAATGACGGCGGGAGCTGGACTCCACTGCAGACTGGCCTGCCGCATTCTCCCGCGAGTTGGGCCGTGGTGCAGAAAAATTTCCACGACCTTGTGGTTTCGACCTACGGACGCGGGCTCTACATTCTCGACGACATCACGCCGCTGGAACAGATGGCGAAGAACCATTCCGACGCGGCAGTTGTGCTGTTCGAGCCCAGGCCAACGTATCGCTTCACGCATGGCGGCGAGGCGATGCTGAACTATTCGCTGAAGAGCAAACCGAAAGGGCCGGTCGAGTTTGAGGTTCTCGACTCGCAAGGCAAGCTGGTTCGCAAGCTCGAAGGCAAAGGGGAGCCCGGCATAAATCGTGTGAAGTGGGACCTGCGCTATGAGCCGCCAAAAGTGGTGGCTCTGCGGACAGTGGCTCCTGACAACCCGCACATCTGGAACGAGCCACGCTTCCGCGACGCCGAATCGCGACCCATCACCCACTGGGGCAGCAAGCCGGCCGAAGTTGGGCCTATCGTTGTGCCAGGCAAATACACGGTCCGCATGAAGGTCGACGGGCAAACCTACACAGAACCCATAACCATCGTGCCCGACCCACATTCGCCGGGCTCGGAAGCCGACATTCAGCAGTCGGTGCAGACGCTGCTGCGCATCAGTGATGCCATCACGCAGGTGTCGGACCTGGTAAACCGTATCGAGTGGCAGCGCAAGCAGCTCGAGGTTCTCCACGCCATGCTGAAACCGGAGAAGAAGGCCGAGGCGGCCACCCAAGCGGCTCCCGCCGAGGAAGACGACGATTATGACGAGGAACCGGCAACGCGGTCCGCAGGTCTCGACCGAGCCGAGGCGAAACAGAAGGCTGAGCTTCTGAAGCAGGTTGATGCCATAAACAAGAAGCTGACGGCCATCGAAGATCAGTTGGCCTCGCGGGCCTTGCAGAATAGTGACGACAAGTACTTCGTCGAGCCTTATCAGCTTTATCTCAACCTGATGTGGCTGAATGCCGCTGTCGGAAGCGGCGGCGGCGACGTGCTGGGCGGAGCTGATTACGCGCCCACCGACAATCAGCTCGCATTGTTGAAGCAGTACGAGAGCCAGCTTGCGGGGGTGCGGGAGCAGTATCAGCAGTTCCTGAAGAACGACCTGCCTGTATTGAACCGCGCGCTGGAGAGCGGCAATCTCGCAACCGTCGCGGGGGCAGGGCTGTAGCGGGCCAATAGCCGAGGGCGTGAGCCGGTGGGCCGGGGGCGAGGGTGCTGACCAGACGTACCGGAGCTGCCGCTAAGGTCCCGGCGGCCCTCGATCGGTTGCACGGTACCCTTCAGGACGGCAGGAGACTTTCAAACTTTCTCTTGCCACGAAGGCGTTCCAGAACGCACAATGTTGGCCCTGAAGACTGTACGCTCAGCCTCTGAGGCCCGTGCGGAACGTCCCGTCTCGTCAAGCGACCCCATCGGGATTTCCAGCGTTCAGTTGAGGTAATCGGGAGGAAACTATGAAGAAATTCCTTGCCGGTCTTGCGCTTTGCTTGATGTTTGCCCTTGCGCTGCCCGCGATGGCCGACATCATCATCGGCAACCCGCCCAACAATAACAACTGCATTCCGTTTAGTTGCCGCTCCATTGACAACGGTAACTACGAGCAGATCTACAACAGCCCAGCGTTCAACGGACAATCCATTAACATTGGATCGATCAGCTTCTACGACACCCTTTTCGACAACGGCCCCGACCAGGGAGTTGCGAACTTGAATTTCTCGCTTTACCTGGCGACCACGGCACAGTCGGTTCCGGATGGCAGCATCCCGAACAACGCCGTTCTGTTTGGCAACTTCTCCCTCGACGGCGGCCTCTTTCAATTCGGAAGCGTCTTGAGCTTCACCGGGGCACCGTACCTTTACAATCCCGCCGACGGTAACCTTGAGTTCATCCTGGAGACCTCCGGCGGCACTAACCCGAACAGCGGAGTCTTCACTGCCTTTGACGCGACCAACGGCGGCCCCTTCTCCCGTTGGTGCACCGGTTGCGGCAACGGCCAGGGGTACGGCCTGGTGACTGGTTTTGAGACGGCGGTCCCTGAGCCGGGCACGTTGCTTATGATGGGCACCGGCCTGGTCGGCATAGTGGGCGCGATTCGTCGCCGCTTGCTGTAGCCACCGTTCGCGGCAAGAAGCACGGCCCATCGCCTTGCCGAAGCCGCACCGACTGCATTGAGGGCATCAGCCCTGGCAACAGGCCGAGGCTGATGCCCATTTCACGTATGGGAGCTTTATCCCGCCCGCCTGGGAGTGCTTCCCGCAGAATTTTCTGGTTGGTGCGACCCGGTGGAGCGGGCATTCAGCCGCCTTCGCCTGCGATTCCGAGATCAGGGTTGCGCAGCGGCAGAGTTAACCTTCCCAGACAAACGCGTCGAAGACCCGCTGCTCCTCAAACCCGATCCGCCGGTAGAGGTCAACGGCGTTGCGGTTGGCTTCGGTGACCGTGAGCGAAAGCTGCGACACATTGCGCGCGCTCAAAGCCTGATGACTGGCCGCAATCAGACCTTCTCCGATGCCGAGCCCACGATACTCGGGCAGCAGGCACACCTGGGTGACGTGTCCGACGTCGTGGCGGATACGCGAGCAGAGAATGACGCCGACGATCGCACGCGACGGCTTGTGAATGGCGACAAAGGAAGAGTCGTTGTCGAATACGCCGCAGCCCGGAAAGCGAACGATGTTGTTCAGAAAGCGCATCGATCCGGCGTTGGTGCGGTATTGGTCGTTGATCTCCGAATCGATGTGCGCGCGGTAGGCGGTGGTGATGATTCCGGCTGCAGGCTGATAGTCCTGTTCCGTCCAACGACGGATTTGCACGTCGTTCAGCGTGCGAGGCGCACGAAGCTCCGGCGCACCCGGGCCGATAAGTTGCAACGAGAGAAAGAGGCGGCGATAGCGTTGAAATCCGGTGGAGAGAAATGGAGCTGCGAGTTCACCGCTGGAGTGGGTAAGCAACTGGGCCTCGACTCGATGTACGCCCGGCGACTCCTGTAGTGTCTCGATGACATGCCCCAGCATGCGGACCTCGATCTCGCGAGCGTCGGCTCGTTTCGGTGAAACGAAGAGATCGCCGATGACGCCCTTGCTGCCTTCATAGACGAAAAACGAATAGCCAACCACGGTGCCACGTTCGATGGCGGCATATCCCGGAAGAATCTTGGCGTCGACATAGCGGAAGATCATCTCCGCCGAGCTGCGGTAATCCCAACAAAGCGTACCGCCCCAGGCCGCCACCTCGTCGTCCAGCAGCGGCTGCAGGTCCGAAGATGTGAAATGCCTGAGGTCAAGAATTTCCACGTTTATGGCTCCGGGTGCTTCGGGGCGACCAGGTAGAAGTCCAAGTGTTGCGGCTCCCAGCCTCCGATGCGCGTTACCCTGCGTTGCGGGAGCCGATATTCCAGCTCCTTCTGTGTGCCTGCTGCCGCAACGACGACATGAGTTGCGTCTGGAATTTCGTTCCTGCCGTAGTTGTCGATGTAGTGATTGCGATAGAAGCCAAGCCCGTATTCGAGGCTGCGCGGCACATCATAAACCGCGATATTCGGTAACTGGCCAAGCGCCGTCATCTGCAATGACGCCTGCACCGTACGCGCCGATTGCAGCGCATCGATGATCGGCGCCGTCCCGCGTAGAACAAGTGCAAACGCTATCACTACCGGCACCAGCGTAGCAAAGCGAAGAACGCGATATCCACGACTAATCAGCATGGAGGCAAAGAACGCAAGCGTACAGATCGCCAGCAACGCCGCAATAATCATCACGTTGATCGGTAGTGCCAGGTGAAGAAGCTTGAAAGGCACAATGAAAGCGGCAATCAGCAGCGCGGCCGAGATCACCCCGTGGAGCAGGATTAGCCAGACTGGCGGCCGGTCGCCGTCTTCTTCGCGACGACGAACGAAGTGCGCCAGCAGTATGGTGGCGGCGGGAATCGCGGGAAGGATGTATCCCGGTAGCTTCGATCGCGAGAGCGAGAAGAACAGAATCGGAAACAGAAACCAAATAACCAGAAACGTCGGCAGGTCCGTCTTTCCCGGCGGCTGCTCGAGTGAGTAACGCCAGTCGCGAATGGCATCCACAATGGCAACGATAGCAAATGCGACCCAAGGCACAAGTCCCAGCAGCACTACAGGAACGAAGTACCAGAACGGCTGGGAGTGACGATACATGTCAGAGGTATAGCGCGCCAGGTTCTGCTGCAGGATGAATTCACGGAAGAACTGCGGATTCGCGCGCTGCACAGCGATGTACCACGGCAACGTGACGACGAGAAACAGTAACACTCCCGCCGGCCACAGAGTCTGCAGCAGCAGCTTCCACTCGCGCCGTACCCCAACGAAAATAGCGATAATGACGCCCGCAAGAAAAACGGCAACCGGTCCTTTGTCGAGCGTGCCGAGCGCCAGCGACAAGTAGAACGCCAGCAACCAGAGCCGCTTTCGCTGCGCGTACCACGCAAACCATGACAGCATGGCGACGGTGAACGTTACCGTCAGGGGCATGTCCATGCTGGCAGCGCGCGAGAAGCCAATGATCGCAGCCGAAGCAGCGGTGATCAGTGCGGCGTCAAGCTCGATGCCGCGATAAAACCGTCGCGTCCAGAAGTAAATGAAGAACACCATCAACGCGGTGAGCACAACCGACGGCATCCGGGCGCCCCAGTCGTGGACACCTCCCGCTGCTTTGTAAGCCAGCTCAGTCATCCAGTAGTAGAGCGGCGGCTTCTCCAGCCAGGGCTTCCCCCACAGTGTGGGAGTCACCCAGTCGTGGCGCTGCATCATCTCGCGCGCCACCTGTGCATAACGAGGCTCGTCGGCGCCTATCAGACCGACGCTCTGCAGGTGCAAGAACTGGACATTTTGCACGCCTAACAGGAAGAAGAAGGAGCAAGCGACACTCAGGATAAGAACATCGATCGAGCGGCGCAGCCGGTCGCGCGCAGCGGGTGGAAGAGGTTTCTTGGGACGGGCAGCGATGGCTAGTGCACCTTCAAGTCGTATCCGCGGACTCGGAACTGGCCCAATATCTGATCCACAGCATTCGCGAGTGGGCCCTTAACGCCGCAGCCGCTGGCGCATTCGTGGCCGCCGCCGCCAAAGAATTCGGCCACCGCGGCAACATTCACGTGGCCTTTGCTGCGGAGGCTTACGCGGAAGTCGCCGCCGGGCAACTCGCGGAAGAACAGAGCGACTTCAATGCCTCCGATGGCCAGCGCGTAATTCACCAGTCCTTCGCAGTCTTCCTCGGCGGCCTCACACCGCTCCATCATGTCATGGCTCACATGCATCCACACCAGATTGCCTTGGCGAGACAAGCTGCTGAGAGCTCCACCCAGCAAGCGCATCTTCGACAGTGATGTAGAGAAGTAAACGTTATGCGCGATATGTACCGGATCAGCGCCGCAACGCACCAATTCTTCGGCAAGCTCGAATGTCCTCGCCGTCGTGCCGGGAAAACAAAATGCGCCGGTATCGGTGAGCACGGCGGTGTAGAGACAGGTTGCCACTTCAGGCGAGAGCTTCACTCCGGCCCGCCGGGCGAGCAAGAAAATCATCTCCGCCGTGGCGCAGGCGCTGGTATCGATCCAGTTCACGTCGGCAAATGGCCGCGCCGTCGCGTGGTGATCGATGTTGATGAGGTAATGGTGCTCGAGTCCGGTGAGCCGGGTACGCGCCACTCCGTCACATTCAAGGATGATGGCCGCCTCAGCTTCAGGAGCTTCGTCGGTGCTCCGAACCACCGAATCGCTGAACGGCAGGCGACGATAGATGACCGGCACGCCATCGCTTAACACCACCGAGGCTTCTTTGCCCATGCTGCGCAAAATTTGCGCGCAAGCCAAAGTCGACCCGACCGCATCACCGTCAGGACGCGCGTGCGAGGTTAGAAGGAAGCGATTTCGCCTTTCGATCTGATTTAAGACTTCGTCTAGCATCCCGGATTATGAGCCCGTCTAGCGCTTTCTTTTCTTGATCCTCGTCAACAGCTCTTCGATACGATTGCCGTGTTGCTCCGAGCGGTCAAGTATGAATATCAGTTCCGGTGAGTGGCGCAATCCCAGGTTGGCAACGAGTTGATGCTTGATGTAGCCAACCGAGGCAGCCAGTCCTTCCATGCTCTCGGCCGCTGCCTTGTCGTCGCCGTCCACCTGGACAAACACCCGCGCAGTTTTGCCATCGGGTGTTACTTGCACTTCGTTCACCGCAACCAGTCCGATGCGTGGATCTTCGAGTTCGCCCTCCACCAGCGTGGCGATCTCTTCCCGCAACGCCTCACCGCGACGCTCGCGATGATATTTTTGTCCCCTGTTTTCCATCTTTAATCGTTACTGCTCCAGCAACAGGCGAACGTTAGAGCATACGCCTATTTCGTGGCAAAGCGGTGATGACCATCACGGTACATTCGGTAATAGTCAGTCTGACGGGAGGTCTTTCGCCCGTTCGGCGATCTCCGACTCGCTGAAGAATTCGAGAAATGAATCGACAACATCCCCACCACCATTGTTCGCTACCCTGGTGGCATGACGCTCCACGTTGTGCATCAATCCTTCAAGGTACGAACGCGATCCCGAGATGCTGACCACCCCAAGCGTGGCGCGTTGCCAGGCATCGCTGGGGTCGAGCTCCGAAACCGCGACGTTGAAATGCGCGCGCAAGCTATCTTTTACGCTCCGCACCACCTGACGCTTGTCTTTCAGCGAATGCGCCGCTTCAATGCGAAGCTCCAGGGTGAGGTAAGCGATCATTACAATTTAAGCGGTGAAAGCGCAGCTTGAGTGCGCCAAAGAGCGCCAGATATAAAGATTGCGCGCTGACGTCAATCAGCGCGCAATCCGCATAAGGAAAATCAGCAGCAACAACCGACGGCCGAAAGCTGTCTCCTTCTACGCCATCGCCTCGGCCGCGACCCGCTCGGTCACGAAGGCCTCGATCACGTCGCCGACCTTGATGTCGCCGTAGTTCGCGATCGAGATGCCGCACTCCATGCCGTTTCGCACTTCGCTGGCATCGTCCTTGAAACGCCGCAGTGAGCTGACCTTGCCCTTGAATACCACGACGTTGTCGCGCAACAAGCGAACTTCGGAATCGCGCTTGATCGACCCGTCGACCACGTAACAACCTGCCACCGTACCAACCTTGGGAATACGGAAAGTGTCGCGCACTTCGGCGCGTCCCAGGTAGGTCTCTTTGATCACCGGGTCGAGCATGCCGGTCATGGCGCGTTTAATCTCGTCCTGCAACTCGTAGATGATCGAGTGCAGGCGGATGTCAACGTTCTCCTGCTCCGCCATTTCCTGCGCCTTGCGCTCCGGCCGCACATTGAAACCGATAATGATGGCATTCGATGCCGAAGCCAGCAGTACATCACTTTCGGTGATGGCGCCGACGCTGGCACGCATGATGTTGATCTTGACCTTCTCGTTCGACATCTTGGTCAACAGATCGCTTAATACTTCGATGGAGCCACCAACGTCGCCCTTCAGAATGATGGGCAGTTCTTTGACGCCGGCGGACTTCAACTGCTCCGCCAGGCCTTCCAGCGACACGCGCGAACTCTTGGCCAGTTGCGCCTCGCGCGCTTTCTGCTCCCGGTACTCGGAAATGTCGCGCGCCTTCTCACGGTCCGCAACAGCAACCAGTTGGTCGCCAGCCTGTGGCAGGCCCTCCAAGCCGAGTATCTCGACCGGAGTGGCCGGAGGTGCGGCAACCATTGCGGCACCACGGTCGTTGAACATGGCGCGAACCTTGCCGAATACGTTGCCCAGCACGAAGTTGTCACCCGTGTGCAGCGTACCGTTCTGAACCAGAACGGTTGCCACCGGACCGCGGCCGCGATCCAGCTTGGCTTCCAGAACGGTTCCTGTCGCCGGACGATCAGGTACAGCCTTCAGGTCTTGCAGATCGGCAACCAGGCAGATCATTTCCATCAGCAGGTTCAGGTTCGTCTTCTGCTTCGCCGAAACATCGACGAAGACCGTCGATCCGCCCCAGTCTTCCGGCATCAGGCCACGATCGGCAAGCTGCTTCTTCACCCGATCGGGCAGTGCATCGGGCTTGTCGATCTTGTTGACGGCGACGATGATCGGAACCTTCGCTGCAGTTGCGTGATCGATAGCCTCGAGCGTCTGCGGCATCACGCCGTCATCAGCAGCGACGACTAGCACAACAATGTCTGTGACCTTCGATCCACGGGCGCGCATGCGAGTAAATGCTTCGTGACCCGGGGTGTCGAGGAACACGATTTCACGGCCAAACGCCGGAGAGTTCGTATCTGTAATCGCCACCTTGTAGGCGCCGATGTGCTGGGTGATTCCACCGGCTTCCCCGCCGGCGACGTTGGTCGAGCGGATGGCGTCGAGCAGGCTGGTCTTGCCGTGATCGACGTGGCCCATGATAGTCACCACCGGGGGACGTGATACGGCTTGCGCCCCACCTTCTTCACTTGTACTCGCAGTAGCCACGTTGTCTTGCGCCAACTGCTCTTCGAAGGTGATGACGTCGGTGCTCGCGCCAAAGTGACGCGCCATATCGATCGCCAGATCGGCATCAAGCGTCTGGTTTACGGTGGCGAAAACACCACGCGCCAGCAGACGGGCGATGAGGTCCTTGGCGCGAATACCCAGTTTCTCCGCCAGGTCCTTCACGCTGATGCCCTCAGGAATCGTAATGGCACGCGTGATGGGTAACGGCTCGGTCGAGAGCGACAGACGCGGTGGCGGAACAAAGCCCTTCATCGGGCCTTCCTTCACACCACGCGGTGCGACATAGCGTTGTCCGGGACGGGCTGGGCGTCCCTGCGGACGTTGTCCAGTCGGTGGCGGCGGTGCCATTCCCGGACCACCTCCAAAGGGAGGCCGGGTGCCAGGCGCGCCGGCACGTGTCGGATGTGGTCCACGACGCTCGCCAGGACGAATTGGCGGCCGCCCGGTTGGAGCTCCCTGCATGGGAGCGCCCGGACGTGGACGCTGGAAAATTGGTTTGCCGCGCTCCGGCATTCCGCCGCGAGCAGGCGCACCCGTACTTGCAATTGGGCGTGGCACGATGGGCGACGGTGGCGGCGCAGTATACACGGGACGCGGACCGGTTTGCGGAACGATCAGACGGCGCTGCGGCCCGCCAATCGGCTGGCCGGGACGCACGGTCGGAGGCGCCTGCGGTCGCGGCGTAACCTGGTCGGGCGACATCACCGACCCCGGACGCACGGTCGGAGGCGGAACGCGCGTTGCCGAGGGAGCAGCGGGAGCAGACGGAGCTGCCGCAACCGGTGCCGCAGGCACTGCTGCTTCCGCAGTCTGCGGCGCAGTTTTTGTGGGCTCCGAAGGCGCGGCAACTTCGGGTTCAGTCTCGGCGATCTGGTCTTCAATCACCGGCTCAGAGGCCTTCACTGCTGCCGTGGACCGGACCGGAGCAGCCGGCGGTGCCGCCTTCGGCGGAATGATGATTGCAGCCGGCGGACGAGCGACGGACTGAGGCGTAATGAAACGCGGAGCTGGCTTGGGAAGTTCAGCCGGAGCCACCGGCGATGCGCTCGCAACCGGAGGAGTTGCGGACGACGGTGCCGGCTTCGGCGCAACAACGGCCGGAGCAGCCACGGCGGTGCGGGGCGGCTGCGGAGTAACCGGGGCCGACGGACGATGCGTCGCTTGCTGCTGGGCCTTCTGCTTGATCGCCTCCAACACATCGCCTGGCTTGGAGATGTGCGACAGGTCGATCTTGGGCTTGAACTCATCGGCGGGCGCACTGCTGCGCAAGCTGCTGCGCGTGGCGCCGGGTTCGCCATGCTGCTGGTAGAACTGCTTGACCTTCTCGGCTTCATCGACCTCGATGGAGCTTGAGTGGGTCTTTTTCTCTGTGACTCCGACCTTGCCGAGGATATCGAGGATCACTTTGCTCTTTACCTCGAGTTCGCGTGCCAGGTCATTGATTCTGATTTTCAGCTGCTGCATCCGCCCTGTTGTCCTCCGATTTGTTCCGTCCCTGTTATGCGGTCATAGCATCCTCACCGTTGGTTTCGCTGGATCCGCGGCAGGAATCCGCAAATCCGATAAATATCTCGTTACTCTGATTCGTCTTTCCGCGGCCCGGGCAACTCCTCGTCGGAGATGTTCTCGCGATCCATGGGAGTCTCCGGCCGCTCGTGTACGTGCACTTCGCCTTCATCGGCGTCAGGCGCGTTTTCAACTCCGTCTATCACCTCGGCCTCGAAATACTGCCCATCTTCGACCAGCTCTTCCACGCTCTGGTCGCTGGCCTCGGGCTCTTCATCCAAGCCTTCGACATCGCCCGACATCCCGCCCGAATCCGGACCCTCCGGACTCTCGTCGCCTCCGCCTTCCAACATTTCGTTCTCCGGCAGCGGATTCTCATCGCTTCCGGGCAGACCTTCGCCCGGCGTGGGCTCGTCGGGCACAACGGCCTCAGCGTCGGGACTCTCCGCTGCCAACGCTTCGGCTTCGGGATTGGCTTCCGCCGCCGCCGCCGCGTCAAGCAGGGAGAAGTAATTGTTCACCGCGATGCTGATCTTCTCGACCGTCTTCGGTCCGATGCCGGGAACTTCTTCGAGCTGTTCTGGTGTCATGTCTGCTAAAGCCTCCACGCTTGTGATGCCTGCGGCGTGGAGCTTCTCGACAATGCCCTCTTCCAGATCGGGGACGTTCTCCAGAGGCGTGACCTGCTGTGTCATCAGGCCCGACATCGCCTGCTCGACCTCCTGGCGCTTCTCTTCCTCGCTCTTGATGTCGATCTTCCAGCCCAGCAGCTTGGCTGCGAGCCGAACGTTCTGCCCTTTCTTGCCGATGGCAAGCGAGAGCTGACTGTCGTCGACGATCACTTCCAGGTGTTTCTCCTGGCCTTCAAGAACCGTGACGCGGCTCACCTTGGCCGGCTGCAGCGCCTTCTCGGCGAAAGCGACTGGATCTTCCTGATACTCGATGATGTCGATCTTCTCGCCGCGCAGCTCGCGGATGATCGACTGCACGCGCATGCCTTTCATGCCAACGCAGGCGCCGACGGGATCGACATCCTTGTCCTTCGACATCACTGCGATCTTGGTGCGCTCACCGGCCTCACGCGCAATGGCGCGGATCACGACGGTGTTGTCGTAGATTTCCGGCACTTCTGTCTGGAACAAGTGCGAGACCAGCTCCGGTACGGCACGCGAAACGACAACCTGCGGTCCCTTGGAAGCTTTTTCTACTCGCGAAATCACCACCCGGGCGCGCTCGCCGGGAGCAAACGATTCAAGCCGCGACTGCTCCTTCTTAGGCATACGGGCCTCGGCCTTGCCGAGGTCGACGATGACGTCCTGCCCCTCCTGCCGCTTGATGGTGGCGTTGATGACCTCGCCTACGCGACCGATGTACTCGTTGTAAACCGTGTCGCGCTCGGCCTCGCGAACCTTCTGAAAGATGACCTGCTTGGCAAGCTGCGCCGCGATGCGGCCCAAGACGTCGGTCGGCTTGTAGGTGCGCAGCTCACCACCAACTTCAGCGTTAGGATCGATTCGCCGAGCGGCGTCGACGGCGATCTGCAGGTTGGGGTCTTCCACCTGCTCCGGCAACTCAACGATGCTCTTCACCCCGTAGGCGCGAATCTGGCCGGTTTCCTTGTCCAGTTCAGCACGCAAGGTCTCCTGCGTCTTGTAGTACTTGCGTGTGGCGACAACAATGGCATCTTCCACCGCGCTGACCACGATTTCAGGATTAATGCCCTTCTCCCGGCTCAGCGCGTCGATCACGTTGTAGAGTTCACTCGCCATATTTTTCTGCCTACCACCTTGCCCACTTACCTGAACTGCGGCTGCCCCATTTCATCCCGTCAGTTGGAATGAGTGGGCTCGAAACCTAAAACTCCGGAACCAGGTTCGCCTTCTCGACGTTGTCCAGTTCGATCTCGACGTGCGTCCCAGAATCCGCCGTCTCGTCCTGCTTCTTCTTTTTCGGCGGCTGTAACTCCAGCTCGATTCGGCCATTGCTGCTGAATGACTTCAGCCGGCCCTCGAAATGGCGATTGCCGGCAATCGGATCGCGCGTCGTCAGCTTCACCAGGTTGCCGACAAAACGCTCATAGTCGCTGGCCTTCAGCAGCTTGCGATCCAGCCCCGGCGACGAAACCTCCAGGGTGTACGTCCCCCCCGGAACCGCGTCCTCAACGTCGAAGATGATTCCCACTTCGCGGCTAAAGTTGGAACAATCGTCGTGTGTCACTCCACCCGGCTTGTCGATGAAGATGCGCAACATGCGCGCCTTACCGCCGCCACGCAAGTCAACATCGACCAACTCGAGGCCGCTGGATTCAGCCACCCGCTGCGCAATCTCGCGAACTTTGTCGATACTGGCTGCCATTCGTCACTCGGTGCCCGCGAGTTCCGTGTGCCCCAGATTCGCCTTCCTTTGGCTAATCTGGGGTTTACGCAACCCGAGCGTCAGGCTTTTCGAGCCGCCTGTACTCGCCACATCAGCGAATTGCAGGTGGAAATAAAAAGTGGGCAATCGCCCACCGATGTGCTTCGCCAAACGCCAGGGGAGCCCCGCCGACGGGGGAACCTCAAAACACAACAGTCCTTAGTAACTATACCCGGAAAGATGCCACTTTACAACGAAGTAGCGGCCAAACCTCGGCCGCTCTCCGCCCCAAATCCAACTGTACCTATTAGACGGGGAAACCGGGCAGAAGTTGCAGAGGGACGTGCCGTGAGGGATTATCGCTTGCGCGCGAACAGACGCCCGTCAAACTGGAACGGCTCGAGCTTAACCACCTTTGCGGCAAAGCCTGGAGCCTGGGGAAACAGCACTATGTTGTTTTCCTGTGGAACGACCACCGAAGGCACGATTTAGACCGGAACAGACGGATTTATTGAAGCGGCGAGCGCCTCATCAGCAGTCGCAAGCTGCCGCGGAACGGTGTCCGGAATTTCAAGCGTGACCAGCAGGTAATCACGCGGAATCTGATCGGAGTCGAGATGCACAAGTACTTCGGCCAGTGCCAGCGATGGCTGCTCGGCTGTGTATATGACGGGTGTTCCTTTGTGATTACAACGGCCTGCCGCGTAAAGCCCGCCCGTTCCAGCGAGATCGTTCGCGTATTTAGAACGGGTAAGCCGATAAACAATCACGCGAACATGCCGTGATCGATTCGCACCAACTCCTCTTCAACCGCCTCGGGATCTTCAGTGAGAATCTGGAGTGGAGTCTTGTTGGCAAACATGCGGTTGGGCCGATTAAGCCAAGCATTGGCATTGGTTCGCGAGCCAAATGTATCAACGGCATGAGAGAGAACGCTCGCATACTCGATTGCTTCGGAACGCTCGCCTTCAATTGCAGCAATGCTGCGGAGTGCAGAAAGCTTCGTGCCTCCTCTGACAGGCCCGAATTCGCGGGATAAAAGCAGTTCCCCAGTCTTCTTATCTCTGACAGAGACCGAAAAACCGTCAGAACTAACCCTTCCCGAGTTCTGCGGCTGGATAAATGCGTCACCCGGTCTCTTGGTCTTCGTCTGTTTTTTTGGCTTTAACTGTTTCGACATGCGACTAAATCCGATGGCGACATTATAGCGGAGGTTTGTCGGCCGCCGTTGCATCGTTTGCCTCGCTCCCGCGTCAACTCTACAATGAGAGTTACTCTTCTCGGAACCAAATCATGATTCATTTTCCTGTCCCTGAGGCGCTTACCTTCGATGACGTGTTGCTGCTGCCTGCCAAGTCCGACGTAGTACCGGCCATGGCCGACACCTCAACCCATCTCACCCGCAACATCAAGCTCAACATACCGCTCATCAGCGCGGCCATGGACACGGTCACAGAGTCGCGCATGGGAATTGCCATGGCGCAGCAGGGCGGGCTGGGCATCATCCATCGCAACCTGACCATTGAGCAGCAGGTACTCGAAGTCGACAAGGTGAAGCGCTCGGAGAGCGGCATGATCGTTGACCCCGTCACCATGTCGCCCGACGCCAAGATCTCCGAGGCGCTCGAGGTCATGCGTCACTACCGCATCTCGGGTGTGCCGGTCACCAAGAATAAGAAGCTGGTCGGAATTCTCACCAACCGCGACCTGCGCTTCGAGACCCGAACCGATATTCCCATCAGCGAGGTCATGACCAAGCAGAACCTGATCACGGTTCCCGTCGGCACCACGCTGACTGAGGCGGAAGCCATCCTGCACGAGCACCGGGTGGAGAAGCTGCTGGTCGTCGACGAGCACTTTCACCTCATGGGTCTGATCACAGTCAAAGACATCCAGAAGCGGCTGAAGTATCCCAACGCCGCGAAAGACAGCCAGGGACGCCTGCGCGTCGGCGCGGCCATTGGCGCCACCGGCGACTACCTGGAACGCGCGGCGGAGATGGTGCGAGCCAAAGCCGATCTGCTGGCCATCGACAGCGCGCATGGACACTCGACTCGCGTGCTCGACGCAATCCGTGAGGTGAAAGCGAAGTTTCCCGAGATTGATCTCATCGCCGGCAATGTCGGGACCTTCGAAGGCGCCTGCGAGATGGCGCGCGCCGGAGCAGATGCCATCAAAGTCGGCATCGGTCCCGGCTCCATTTGCACTACGCGTATCGTGACCGGCGCCGGTGTGCCGCAAATTACTGCGATCGCCGAAGCGGCACGCGCGACCCGCGACAGCGAAATCCCCATCATCGCCGACGGCGGCATCAAGTATTCCGGCGATATCACCAAAGCCATCGCTGCCGGTGCAAGCTGCGTCATGGTCGGCTCACTCTTCGCCGGAACCGAAGAGAGCCCGGGCGAGACCATCCTGTACCAGGGCCGCTCGTTCAAGACATATCGCGGCATGGGATCGCTGGCTGCCATGGCGCAGGGCTCAAGCGAGCGCTATTTTCAGGACGCCGAGAGTGACTCTTCCATTCCTGTCACGTCAGAAGATGGAGAGAGACAGAGTAACCGGCTGGCGAAACTGGTTCCCGAGGGAATTGAGGGGCGCGTGCCATATCGCGGAACTGCCGGCATGATCGTCTACCAGTTGGTTGGCGGGCTGAAGAGCGGCATGGGATACGTCGGGTGCTCGAGTCTTTCGGAGCTGCAGCAGAAGGCCCGCTTTGTTCGCATCAGCGGCGCCGGCTTGCGCGAGAGCCACGTGCATGACGTCATGATCACGCGCGAAGCCCCCAATTATCGAGTGGAGTAGCTTCCTGTTTCTGGTTGCGACGAGGGATCGGTTTTCGTGAAGCCAAGCCTGGGGATCATCGCGCGGAACTGGTGGCCGGTAGCGGCCTGGCTGGGCGTTATTCGTCTGGAGTCCACCGGCTACGCTTCGGCACAGAATACGTTTCGCCTGCTGTATCAGACGATGTCGTTCCTGTTTGGGCGAGTCAATTATCAGCTCGTCTTCGAAATGGACCACGTCCTGCGCAAGAGCGGTCACTTCATTGGCTATGCAGTTCTGAGCGGGCTGACCTTTCTGGCTCTGCGCAATACTTACCGGGACCGGATGCAAAGCTCATTACACCGGCCTTGGGGAAAGGTCCTCGGCGACCTGTGGCGCATCGAGTGGTCGCTGCTCGCGATACTGTTGACGCTGGTGACCGCCTCGATGGACGAAATCCACCAGACGTTTCTTCCCTCCCGCACCGGCCGTTGGCAAGACGTGGTCCTCGACACCAGTGGAGCGTTCGCTTTACAGCTCGTAATTTACCTGCTGTGTCAGTTACGGATCAGCTCCAGTGGCGGAACGAGCTTCCCTCCTGCCCCTAAGCTTCCGTTAGCGCAAAACGATTAGCGGCAAGCTTCAATTTTGCAGGCTGCAAACCGAAAAGCGCGGATCGCTCCGCGCCCCTCGGACAGTGTTGCAACTCTGCAACTCGGCTATTTCACGATGTTCTTGCCCCAGTTGAACTTGGTTCCAATCGTCACCCTGAAACTTGGGCGTGTGCCGTTCAGCAGATCGGAGAAGTAGTTGTACCAGACCAGATCGGTTGCGACACGAAGTCCGAAGTTATGGGTCGCTTCCCAAGTTAGTCCACCGCCGAACCCGTAAAAGACTACGGTGTCAGACTTGCTCAGGCTGGGCCCGACAAGGCCGCCGACAATCTTCGTGAGGATGGCTTGGCATCCCAGTTCCGGCTGCTGACAGCGTCCCGGCTTGGCATTGAAGTTGTTGTGAAGCGCTCCCAGCGCGGGCCGCGCGAAAAGGGTGACTTTCTTGAAATGGCGGTAATTAAACTGCGGGCCAGCCTCGTACGTGTATGTCGAAGTGTCGTAAGGTACGGCAACTACAAATCCCGGGGGCAACAACGGCAGGATCGGCGCCAGTTTTGCCAGAGCACTGGAGTTGAGATAGCTCGGCAAGACTGAAGAACTGCCGGCGTTGTAGCTGAAGTCGCCGCCAATCGTCAGCCAGGGTTTCCAGTTGTAACCGAAGTCGCCATCGAATCCGCGCTGAACCAGATTCAGGGAAGGCGTCCCCAGATAAGAGAAACCGGCAAATGCGCTATATCGCGCGATGTAGTCTTGCTGTGCGAAACAGGTAAGAGCGGAAAGCATGATGACGACTGTCAACAAAATTTTGCTACGCCGCATAGGGGATCTCCCATTTTTAACGTTTTTAATAGCAGGGCGCGCCCCGAACCCCTGAGTCATCTGTTACTCAGTGGCGCCCAACCCAAAAAACCGGGACGGTCTCTGCTCTGAACTCAGTTTACAAATAGCGAAAAATTGCGCAATCGAAATAATGAGGCTGGGTCTTCCCGTTTTGGGAAAACACCTGCAGCTCGCGAACCCTTCAGTGCGTTCGGCGAGCTGCCTTCAAACGGGTTGCGATAACGGAATAAGCTTCGGAGTTGAAGACCAGTCCCAGGTGGGTGCCTGAAACCTCGAAGTCGACGGCCGAGTTCTCAGTACGACAATAACGCCAGTCGACGATTCCGTCGCTGCGGGTGTAGACCGCAGTTTCCATGACCGAGTCGGGGACATCCTGCCGTAGGGCTTGCAGAAACTCGCATGTACATCGACCGGTGTAACAGGTGGGAAGGACCTTGCTTCCGTTCTCTTCGAGTATCCGCTTGCGAACCTCTTCGGCGGCATGGAGTATGAGCCGATGCGCCACGGTTCCGCGAAAGGGAGAGGCCAGAGTGATCACCGACCCGACCAATTCCGGTTGCTGTGCAGCGATCGCTCTCGCGATGAGGCCGCCCAGACTGTGCCCGATAATGTGGACCTTGCGCCCGCTCTCCCGATAGGCGCACGCCACGCTCTCCCGCACTGCCGACTCAATTAGCAGGTTCGGGCACTCCGCATTCTGTACAATGCCGGAGAAATATGGGCGGTATCCGATGCGTGTGAGCCAGGCGTGCAAATGGCTGAGATAGTCGTCGGTCTTCAGAAAACCTGGAATGAGCACAACCGCAGAGCCATCGCCCTGCGGCACGCCAAATCCCCAGTACACGGGCGAGGAATGCAGCAATACGAGCTCGGCTGCAAACAGAACCTCTCTCCATATGGGGATATCGGCTTCAGTAATATCTTCGCAAAATGCTGGAATGGGTCGGCCCGTGGACAATCTTAGTTCTCTCTTAACCCTTCTATGAACATTGGATGTTCAGATTGTTACTGCACGTTTGCTGTAGCGTAAACCCCGGCGACCGGCAGGAACTCTCGACAGAAAAGCAAGATTTGAGCGCCACTACATTGGCCAGGAACGCAGCGTTCGGTTCGTCCTGACGAACCTTTCTAGTCAGCAACTCTCAATTTGACGCCGCGGCTCGACCGCGCTATTGTAGCCCTACACTGGAAAGGAGGGTGATCCAAAAATATATGAAATCTGACTGTCATAGTTGTATCCCAAGTGAGGTGGCTGAGGCTTAGGGCTTCCGCTCTAAATCCTCGCAAGACCCGTAGTTTTAGGAGTCTGCCGCTGGGGCCACGTGGAGTGGACAGCCTCAGGCCAATCCCAACAGCTAACCGGAAAGACCCGCCAGCGCATGATCGCGGCGGGTCTTTTCTATTTCTGGATTACGGGTTCGGTAGATTGAATATTCCAGTTCACCACGGAGGCACAGAGGTCACGGAGCAATGTGGAATAAAGATATCAATTCTCCGTGTCCTCTGTGCCTGTACGGTAATGCCGAGATTGAGTTCCAGTTAACTTCAATTCGCCTGGCGAGACACCTTTCGGCGAATCACCCCTGCGACTCCCAGCACTCCCGTTCCTAACATGACCAGGCTGCTCGGCTCAGGTACGGTATCAGTTGCGTAGAAGCCATGTTGCAGTCCGTCCGTTCCCACGTAGAATCCGGCGATCTCGCCATCGTCGCCGATTCCGGTGATCTGGGTAATCGATACGCCGCCGATGATCCCTTGCATCGGGTCGTCGAGAAACGTGTACTGCTGGGTATTGATGTTGTACAGGAAGCCGTGCTGGCTGCCGTTGGCGGTTCCGTAATAGCCGACCGCGAGGCCGTTATCGTTGATACCCAGGATCTGGGAAAACACGAAATTTGGCATGTTCGGATCGGCGACCAGTTGATACTGTTTGTTGCTGCTGTTGTAAAAGAAACCGTGGGAGTGAACTCCGTCGGTGCTGTAGAAACCTGTCACCAAACCACCTTGATTAACCCCCTGTGCGTTGACGGCGACGTCATCGGCAACCGGATTGAGAATCGTGAACTGATTGTTAGCGTAGACGAAGCCCGGCGAGGTTCCAGTGTTGCTGTCTGTGTACTGGCCCACAATCGTTCCCACATCGTTGATGCCGAACGCCGCCTCGGCCGTGGTCGATCCGTTGACATAGGCCAACTGCGAATAGACGCCACCGGCGTAGACGAACGCGTTCGCTCCGTTCTGGCCAACAATGGTTGGTGTGAAGTTGATCCCGTTAGCCAGCGAACCATTGGGCAGGTTCAAAGTCTTGAAGCTACCGTTCACGTTGCGCGTCCAGTTGGTTACATTATCGTTAGCATCGACGCTGAACCCAACGATCTGGTCAAGGTTGTTAATGCCGTTGACGGTGGTTCCCGCTCCGGAGTTTGGCCCGTCAAATGAGAAGAAGTTGTAACTGTCGGCCCATGCTGGAGCAACTGTCAAAGCGACAGCCAGAAGCGCAAGTACCGCGAAAATTTCCAATTTCCGTTTCATTGTTTCCTCCATAGCAGCCCGAAGAGGGCATCGTTCTGTCGATAGCGCTCCAGCCTTTCAGAGGCTGTTGCGTTCTCAGTGAACGCAGCTTACGAGCAGAGCGAAACAGAAGTCCTTTAGAAGAAGTAAAGAAAGGATTGGAAATTTCTTGGAGCTGATCCTGAACGACTTAGAGCTATGTTCTGTACTCTGGGGCGATCTTACTGATGGTGCTTCCGCTGCGCCGCGATTACCCGTGGAATGCCCTGCAGGTCGGGAACGACTCGAATGTCCTGCCAATGCACGCTATCGAGTACCGCCAGCACCTGATCGCGCATGGAGTACCCAATCTCCATCGCCAACCAGCCTCCAGGCTTCAGCGCCACCTGAGCTTCGGCAATCAACCGGATGATGACGCCCAGTCCATCCTCGCCGGCAAAGACCGCCTTTTGCGGCTCAAACTCCTTTACCGATTTCTGAACCTTGTCGGCTTCGCTGAAGGCGACATACGGCGGATTGCTGACCACAAAGTCGAGGTTATGAAACTCAGCCTTGTCATCCTGAGCGGGGACGGCAGTCCAAGTCGAAGGATCCCTATAAGTTTGAGCGACGATGCCTTCTAATACGTCGCGCTGCAGGAATTTCACTCGGTTATCGAATTGCAAGCGGGCAGCGTTCGCCGTCGCTATCTCAAGAGCCTCAACCGATATATCCGTCCCGTACACCTGCGCGAACGGTAGCTCGTTGGCCAGTGCCAATGCCACACAGCCCGATCCGGTTCCGACATCAACAATACTTAGTGTTGCCGCGAGCTGTTCCTGCTGCTCGCGAATAATCTCCAGAACGGTCTCGACCAGATGCTCAGTCTCAGGCCGCGGAATCAACACCGCCGGCGAGACGACGAAATCCAGTCCCCAGAATTCCTGATGCCCGGTGATGTACTGCGAAGGCATCCCGGTCGCGCGTTGCCCGATCACGTCATCGTAATTTGCCTGCTCTTCGGCACTAAGCTCCAGCTCAGGATGAGCGTACAGATAAGCGCGATTGACGCCGAGCACGAACATCAGCAGCGTCTCGGCGTTCAGGCGAGGCGAGCCAATCTCGGCGGCCTCCAGCCGCTCGACCGCCGCCGATAGCGCAGCTTTCAGTTGCACAGAAGATCATTTCACCACGGAGGCACAGAGATCACGGAAACAACGAATTCACCACAGAGGCACGGAGGTCACAGAGGAAAACAAATCATAAGACCTTTTCTTCTCCGTGTCCTCCGTATCCTCCGTGGTGAATTCTGGTTCTAATGCCGATCACAGAGACCACAAGAAGTGGCAGAATACAAAATCTTTTAAGATCTATTTTCCTCCGTGTCCTCCGCGCCTCCGTGGTGAATTCTTCCTTACGCCAGCACTTCCGATTCCTGCTTCAGCTTCTCCGACTGGAAGTGCGTGACCAGCGCATCGACCATTGGCTGCAAGCGGCCGTCCATGAATTCGGGGAGCTGGTGCGCTGTGAAGCCGATGCGGTGATCGGTCACGCGGTTTTGCGGGAAGTTATACGTCCGAATCTTCTCGCTGCGATCGCCCGAGCCGACCATCGCCTTGCGCTCTTTCGCCAGCGCGTCCTGCTGCTTCTGCTGCTCCTGCTCGTAGAGACGGGCGCGCAGCACGCGCATTCCTTTTTCGCGGTTCTTGATCTGCGACTTCTCGTCCTGGCAACTCACGACGGTGTTGGTCGGCAAGTGTGTAATGCGCACCGCTGAATAGGTCGTGTTCACCGACTGTCCGCCAGGACCTGACGAGCAGAACGTATCAATGCGAATGTCCTTCGCCTCGATCTTGATGTCCACGTCTTCCGCTTCCGGCATGACCGCGACGGTCACGGCCGATGTATGCACGCGACCTTGCGTCTCGGTCTGCGGAACGCGCTGCACGCGATGCACGCCGCTCTCATACTTCATACGCGAATACACGCGTTGCCCTTCGATGATGGCGATTACTTCCTTCAGTCCGCCAACGCTCGACTCGGAAGTGGAGAGAACTTCCACCTTCCAGCGCTGCGACTCGGCATAGCGGTTGTACATGCGGAAGATCTCCGCCGCGAACAGCGTGGCTTCGTCTCCGCCGGTTCCCGCGCGGATCTCCAGCACAACGTTCTTCTCGTCATTCGGATCCTTGGGCAGCAGCAACACCTTCAGCTCTTCTTCGACGGTGCCGACGCGCTCTTGCAGGCTGTCGAGCTCCTGTTGCGCCAGCTCGCGCATCTCAGGATCGCTCTCGTCCACTAGCATCGCCTTGCTCTCGCGGATGCCGCGCGTCAGGTCTTTGTACTCGCGATACTTCTCCACGATCGCCTGCAATTCGCTGTGCGCTTTCGCGGTCTTCTGATAGCGCGATGAGTCGGAGACGATCTCCGGTGACGCCAACAATTGTGTTAGCTCTTCGTATTTCGCTTCGGTTTGTTCTAAACGCTCAAACATAGGTACCTGGCTTTGAAGGGGCGCACCTTCAGGTACGCCGGCAGATCGCCCTGTCATTTTGTCATCCCGAGCGGACTTTAGTCCGACGAGGGATCTGCT
This sequence comes from uncultured Acidobacteriaceae bacterium, assembly GCA_963846795.1. Taxonomy (GTDB): domain Bacteria; phylum Acidobacteriota; class Terriglobia; order Terriglobales; family Acidobacteriaceae; genus CAVVDY01. The sequence goes on along the minus strand of CAWJXJ010000001.1, from coordinate 251,282 downwards.
TTTGTTCCCTCGGATGACTCAAAATTGTGGAGAAGAAATTTTCGCGGCGGGGGCCGCTAGGCAATCACCAGTTCGCCGCCGCGAACTTTTTCCAGCTCCATGGCTTCGTTCAGCGCGGTGATAGCGCACTCGACCTGTGTGTCATCCGGAGGCTGCGTGGTGATCCGCTGCAGCCACATTCCCGGCTTGGTCATGAGCGCAAACAGGGAAGAGCCATGCTTCGCGGCAAAGCGAATCAGTTCATACGACACGCCGGCAATCACCGGCAGCAGCACAATGCGCAAGGCGAACTTCGCCCAGAATCCATGCACCGGAAACAGCATGTACACCGCGATACAAATCAGCATCACGGTCATCAGGAAGCTGGTCCCACAGCGTGGGTGATAGGTGGAGTAGGCCTGCACATTCTTCGCCGTCAGCGGATCGTGCGACTCAAACGCGAACACCGTCTTATGCTCGGCGCCGTGATACTGATACACCCGGCGCAGGTCGGGCAGCAGCGACGTTCCCCAGATGAACAGCAGAAAAATCGCAATGCGGATCACGCCGTCAACCAGATTGAACAACACCTGGCTCCCGAACACCGGATACATGTTCTTCAGCTTGGTCGCCGCCACCAGCGGCACAAATTTGTACAGCGCGATGAAGAAGCCCACCGAGATAATAATGTTGAGCGCCATGGCCCAACTGCTCATCTCTTCTTTCGGCTTGCCCTGTTCTTCCGCCGGCCGTAGCGCGTCCATGGCAATGTCGGCCGAGTAGCGCAGCGCGCGGAAGCCCAGCTTCATCGCCTGGCCCAGCGTCATGACGCCGCGAATCACGGGCCAACCCATCCACTTATGCTTCTCCGACAGGCGCTCCAGCGGCTCCGAGTGGGTCGAAATCGTCCCATCCGCCTTGCGCACCGAGATTCCCCACGCGTGCGGCGAGCGCATCATCACGCCTTCCAGCACGGCCTGCCCGCCAACCAGGGTCTCCTCACCGCTCTCAAGGGCGGGAAGCAGTTGTACGGCGGTCATGAAACGCAGATATCGACGCAGGGAACGCATAACGATTGGATGTACCTCGGCAAACTTCGGCTCGAAACTCGCAGCTACCAGAGTAGCAGTTTGCGATGGACTGTCAATCGGGGAGAAGATCGGCTTTTGGCACTTGGCATTTGGCACTTAGCTCCCAGCTCCCAGCCGCCAGCTCCCAGCTCTCAGCCACCAGCTTCCAGCTCTCAGCCACCAGCTTCCAGCTCTCAGCCACCAGCTTCCAGCCGCCAGCACCGCCAGCTTCCAGCTCTCAGCCACCAGCTTCCAGCCGCCAGCCGCCAGCTTCCAGCTCTCAGCCACCAGCTTCCAGCCGCCAGCTCCCCGGCGCCAGTTCCCTTCACGGGTGTCATCCCGAGCCCGCCGCGGCGGGCGAGGGATCTGCAGTTGGCTTCCCCCTAGTCGCTCCTGGCTCCGTGCATCACTACCGTCCCCAGCAACCCTCCGAAAAACTCTTCTCCCATTCTTTAGAATCTTAAACTTAGCCTCGATTTCGCTCCTAAATTATTGGTTCTACAGCTACTTAAAGTCAAATTATTGAGCCCCTAGGACTTACGCTACGCCCGCGCCCGCTTCAGTTGCCTGAACCCCCTCAGACTGCGGCGGCTTGCGATCGGTTTGTGGCTCGGCGCGTCCGTCAGCGGCGTCTTTGCGCTGCTGATCGGCCACCAGCATCTCGGCGGCAAGCTGGATGTTGTGATTGCGCGCCATCTCTTCATAGTGCATGCGCTGTTCGTGACGCTCGCGGCGCTTGCGGTTGCGTTCCAGCACAGCCGCGCGCTTCAGGCCGGCCTGCTCACCCTCGCGCTCGTAAACATCCGTCAGTTCCATATCATCGGCGGTGACCCGAAAGTCAGTGCCGGGAATGGGCGTAGCCGCGTTGCGCAGGACCTGTCCCAGCCGGGCGCGCAGGTCGTCATTTCCCAGAGCGAGTGCCCCGCTCGATCCATCATTTGGATTCAGTGCGAAATTGTCGCTCCCACACATTCCATCGGGTGCCCCATTCAATCCGCCGTTTGGATTGAGTGGGAGAATCAGCGGGAAGGCCACTTCCGGATCGACGCTGAGATCGAAACCTTTCCGCAGACCGTATTGCTGCTCGAAGCCGGAGTCCTCGACCACATACTGCGCGCGATCGTCGTCTTGCGTCTCCGTTTCCTGCTGCCAGACGCGCTGGGCCTTCAGGTTTGAGGCGGCCAGACGCAGCACGGCGAGCAACAGGCGTCCGCGGCGGTCATCGATCTCGCCATGCACGATGGCCTCGCCCAGTTGCATCAGGCCGACCTGCACCGCGTGTAGATCGTCGAGCACCGGCAGTTGCATGCTGACGCGCTCGGAGTGGGCACGCGCGCGAGCAGCCTTCATGCGACGTCCATTCTCGTGCAGGTGCCAATAACAATAATCGCGTTTCTTCACCGACATGCCGCGACAAAAGACTCCGGCGGCGTTGACGTAGTGACAATAGTTTTGTGGCATGGTGGCGTCTCTCCTGTGGTGGTGCGCGTTATGTTTTGAGCCGCCAGCTCCCAGCTCCCAGCCGCCAGCTAAGGCGTGATTGCCGAAAGTCAAGCTGGTAGCTGACAGCTGGGGGCTGGCAGCCTCTTCGCACGCTTCACCAGTTTCAAGACTACTGTTCCGTCAAGCGGAAGTCAGTTGATTTGGGACGGGCTGAGGTTACGAAAGTACATGTACTAAGAGTGCAAAGTTTTTCAGTTCGCGGCTGTGACGACATCACACGGGCGTGTGACGGGAGAGAGCGGTGATGCTTTGAAAGGGCACAGCTTTAGCTGTGCCGCAAAAGCTCGGTTAAATGTTGCGGGCTTCAGCCCCGGAGGGAACCTGATCTCAAAGCAAAAGGCGTCTCCTCAGCGGCTAAAGCCGATCCTCTTTTGCACTTATCGGCACGGCTGAAGCCGTGCCCTTTCAAGGCACGCGCTTTGTATCATGATCAGGGCCCGGCTTGAGCCGGGCCGAACCGACGCCTCCAAAGAAGAGGGGCTTCAGTTCGCGCAAGCGCGAACTGAAGCCCAAAACGGTGGAAGCCCATACCTTCAGGTATGGGAAATGCACAACCAGAATGACGACCGAGCCCCTTCAGGGGCGGCACCATTCGCACCCACGTTAGCCCAAACGAAGGGGGGACGTGGGGAACGGGGCTGTTGTCACAGAGGTGTGGTATGGGGTCACAATGACAACTGCCAAAAGGGGAACAGTAACTGAATCGGAACCGTCCACAATTTGCCCCTTATATTCACAGGTACTAACTGGGGCGTTCTGTATTACTTTCGAACTGAGCATGAATGCCATAACAACTCTCGAACTTTGCGCTGGAGCCGGGGGGCAGGCACTAGGCCTCGAACAGGCGGGGATTGAACACGCCGCGTTAGTTGAGATCGACCGGCACGCGTGCGCCACTCTCCGGCAGAACCGACCGCACTGGCATGTGATTCAGGAAGATATCCGAAACTTCGACGCAACTCCATACAAAGGCGTCGACCTGGTTTCCGGTGGTCTCCCATGTCCTCCTTTTTCTGTAGCGGGTAAGCGGCTCACAAACACGATGTCCGATCATTCTCCCGCTTTCTTGCTCAGCATCCGCGGAGCAGTAAGCTCGTTCAACGCGGCTAGCTTCGAAAAGGAGTCGTCTACCGCCTTGGCGATTTGAACGGACGCAAATTGCTGACATTCGCGATACAGGGAATCCATTATTGGACCAAGATGCTTCTTCGCCCTACTACCCCAGTCTAGAAATTCGGGATAGCGTTCACGGAAGGCCATTATCTTCGCTTTAGCGCCACGCATCTTTTCGACGCGTTCGGCTGAGTCGATCCAAATCGTTCGCCAATACTCGCAGTTGAGGCACGTTGGGATACAGTTCGTTGAATCATGTGAAAGAAAAGATTCCCAACCGGTCGGGGCAAGGGCTAACGTGCTGACTTGATCATCGCGTCGCTTTTCGCCATTGCACTTCTTGCATGCGACGATGACGTTGCCGGGGATGTGAAGTCCTAGACGGAAGCGATTCATCCCATCCAGATGCTCAACGGCCGCTCTATCCTTTTCCAACAGTCGAGAACAATAACAGCAATTACTTCCAAACTCTGCCGCTACAGCGTCTGCATACGCGGCATCTGATACGGCAAGCCGGAGTGAAGAGGTAATCCTTCGGCTCAGTTCATGGAGGAACATGCTGACCAGTTTGTTAGCTACGTCCGACTTGGCGCGAGACGTTGCCTTTCGTAGATACGCCGCGGTGGGAAAAGTCACTTGCGCCCCTGACTCCCGCGTTCGGGTGCTGCGACGCCTCTTTGGGCTCCGTTATCAATACCCAAGAGCCAATTAGCATCGACCCTAAGCACACCAGCTAGGGCCTTAACCTCGAAATCGAACGCACATCGCGTGCCGCTTTCGATCTTTGCTAAAGCGACTCGATCTAGGTGGATTCCGCGACGAGCGAGTCTGCCCGATAACTGGTCTTGAGTTAATGGAGGCACGAACGACTGGCGAGCCTGCTTGATTCGCCGTCCAATGATGTTCCGCAAGACTCGTTTTTTCGGCTCACCGGTCATTCGCACCCTTTCTTTAGCAGATAGGATTCATTGCCGTGTTCTTTTAAAGAACATCTTGGATAGTGGATTTCATTGAAGTATGCTGAAGACGAGGAGCAGCGGACGCTATGCGCAGGTTTGCGAATAGGCGAGCGGTAGATCAGAAGCTAAGAGAAGTTCGTGCGACACAGGGGGCATTCTGGGACGCCCTGCTTGAGTTGGAAGAAATGACTGGCCTAGAGTTATGTAGCGATGTCGATTACGAAGATCACGAGGTTGATGATCTCGAGCAGGCGAGCGAGCAGCGTCAGCATCACAAGTAGCCCTCGACAGGTAGGTTCATTAGCGTCTGCTCATCAGCCTTAAGGCCCTCACGTTCGAGTTCCTGCCGAATTTGGCCCGCCGTAACACCATCGGGAAATCTTTTGAGAACCTCAACTATTCTGAGGTGTATTTTCCCCGGTCTGCTTCTTGACATTCGCACCCTCGCGACCTTAATGGCTGCTCTAGAATTGGTAGCCGCTCGCCGGTTTGGCTGAGCTTCGTAGCAGTTTATTACGCGGGGATGCCCGGGCTCGCCTCCACACGCTAAACATGAAACTCAGACGGAATGCAGAGCCCTGAGGGGTTCCCGCCTGCTTGGAGCCGTCAATTGGACTTGGAACGCGAGAATTGTCTTTCTTCCGGAGCGCGTTTGAGGGTAGGTTGGAGCATCGCGGAAGCAAGTTGAAAGCAAACGAGGTCACGCGGCCATGGCGAATTCTGAACATCTCGCTATTTCCAATCTGCCGAAGGCTTGCGCGCAGCCGTCAGGCGGAGCACACAAAGCTCGTTTGTGCCGTCCCTGAAAGGGGCTCGGGGGATCCATTTGACTGCTACCCAGCACTCCCGTGCTGGGCTAGAGATTGTAGCGCCCTGCGGGCTCAACCCGCGTTTGTCGTCCGTTTCCACTACGAGTTGCAAGAGCCTCTCACCGGCTAACTGCCATGAGCGAAACCCACGCGTGAGAATTGTCTTTCTTCCGAAGTGCGTTTGGGGTAATCACCGTGACATGTGATTGCACGCACTGCGCGCACTCCAAGTTGAGAGTCAACTCATCCCGTCACTTCCCGCAGGCGCCCAAGTTGCTTCGGAGGCTCCATGAAACAAATTCTGGCCCTGCTTCTTTCCCTTGCAGTTCCATTTTCATTGTTCGCCGCTGAGAGTGGGTATCACGTCAACTACGATGGCGGCTCCTTACCTGACTTGAAAACTGGTGCGGGCGTGCACCTGGCGATTCAGCAGGACAAGATACTGTTCACGAAAGACGGAAAGGAATTGGTTTCCATTCCGGCATCAGCCGTCACCGAGATCAGCTATGGGCAGGACGTGCATCGCAGAGTTGGTGCGGCTATCGGGCTGGGCGTTGTCAGCTTCGGACTCGGCGCCCTGATGGCGTTGAGCAAGTCGAAAAAGCACTTCGTAGGATTGACCTGGGCCGACGGAGACAAGAAGGGCGGCCTTGCGATGCAGTGCGACAAGAATGAATATCGCGGCATCCTGGCTGGGCTTGAGGGAGTCACCGGCAAGAAAGCGGTAGACTCCTCGACCATGACCGTCAAGAACTAGCCTGATCTGCCACTTCCAATCTGCCGAAGGCTTGCGCGCAGCCGTCAGGCGAAGCGCACAAAACCCGTTTGTGCCGCCCCTGAAGGGGCTCGGGGGATCTATTTGACTGCTACCCAGCACTCCCGTGCTGGGATAGAGATTGTAGCGCCCTGCGGGCTCAACATTTGCAACGAGAATTGTCTTTCTTCCGGAGCGCGTTTGAGGGTAGGTTGGAGCATCGCGGAAGCAAGTTGCAATCAAGCGAGGTCACGCGGCCATGGCGAACCCTGAACATCTCGCTATTTCCAATCTGCCGAAGGCTTGCGCGCAGCCGTCAGGCGAAGCACAGAAAAATCGTTTGTGCCGTCCCTGACGGGACTCGGAATTCAAATCACACGCACCCAGCACTCCGGCCAAAAGAGGGCCTAAGTGCTGGGCTAAGTCATTTCGTCCCGCAAGGCGGGACTGGGCTATTCGCATTCACGGGCCTCGATGGCACGGCCCGACATCCCGTAGGGTTCCGCCAGTTCGACGAGTCGGCGCGCTGAGATACGCGAGTCTTTCATTCCCGACTTCAGCAATTGGAAGGCCACGATTCGTATCAGAAGGCGTTTGCAAGCCCCTGGCGGATTTGAAGATCCCAGTCGCCCCTACGGGGTCTCGGGCAATGAGGACGAACCGTTCGGTCCGACTGAAGTCGCCAGCCCTGATACAAAGCGTTGCCGCCCCTGCGAGCTCAGCATCCCTTCGCCCCTACGGGGCTCGGGGAATGCGATGCATCCCGTATTCCCGCACCTGAAGGCGCGGGCTTCCACCCTTGTGCCGCCCCTAAATTCATTAGGGCATGAGAGGCTCCGTGTCCTCCGTGCCTTCGTGTTCTCCGTGTTCTCCGTGCCTCGGTGGTGAGTTGATGTTTCTGCAACTACGGCCGCGAAAATCTTTGGAAGGATTCGCCACATTTCCCGCAATGTAGGTTTAGAAGCGGGGATGAGGGTCGGGCGACGAATGGCAGACGCGGCAGGCGATGATCAGGAGTTGGTCCGGCGACTTGCCCGAGGAGACCAGGCGGCGTTCAACGCGTGTTATGAACGCTACCGGGGGCCGATCTTTCGCTTCGCGTGGCATATGAACGGCAATCAGACCATCGCCGAGGAAGTGACGCAGGAGGTTTTTCTGCGGCTGATTCACCAGCCGAAGAAGTTCGACGCGGCGAAAGGAACGCTGGCGGGCTACCTGTTCGGGATTGCGCGCAACGTGATGCGGCGCGAGATGGCGGCGAGTTTTCTCGACGTCCCGCTGCAAGAGGCTGAGCTGGGGGAGGACCCGGCGTTGGCCATAGATGCGGATCTGCTGGCTGAGCTCGATCGGCGCGAGCGGCTCGAGTTGCTGCACAAATCGGTGCTGGCATTGCCGGCCACGTATCGCGAGGCGTTGATCTTGTGTGATCTGGAAGAGATGAGTTATCCCGAGGCGGCGGCGGTTCTCGACTGCCCGCCGGGGACGGTGGGGTCGCGGCTGCATCGCGCGCGAGCTATGCTGAAGTCGCGGCTACAGGCTGTGAGGTGTGTGCGATGAATCCGCAGAGAGACGGATTGTCGCAGGCGCTGCGCGAGATGGCGGCGGCATCGCCTGAGGCGTCCCCTGAGCTGGGCGTGCGGTTGAGCAGCGCGTTTGCTCGGCATCATGCGCAACAGCGACTTCGCCAGCGGGTAGCGGTCGTGGTGGCGCTTGCGGCGTGCCTTGCGATCTCAGTGTATTGGCTGCGGCCGCGTCGCGAACCTGCGACCGTAAAAGTAGCTGCGCCAGCGCCGCAGACCGTGCAAATACCCCACGTCAGCGTCCAGCAGAAGGACGCGACCGTGGGGCACGCCTCGGTTGAGCCGAAAAGCGTTGTGCCGGAAAACCCTGAGCGACCTCAGGCGCCGACTATCGCAAAGGCGGATGTGAAACCACGCGTACAGCCGAAACAAGTCGCGAAACCTCGCAACCATGACGTCGAGCCGCCTGTAATCGCCGAAACCGGAGACTTTGTCGCACTCTCAACGTTCGATCCGGCGGTCCCGGTGGGGGAGTCGCACATGGTGCGTATGGATTTGCCGGGCTCGGCGCTGCAGCTTATCGGCTATCCCGTGGATGGGCAGCTTCTTGACCGCCGCATTCTCACCGATGTCCTGGTCGGACAGGATGGGATGCCTTACGCTGTCAGACTTGTTCAAGACCGCAATGTTCACTAAGGAGTTAAGCAAATGAGAAACATCTTTATCGTTTTCGTAAGTTTGCTACTGGGTTGCATCTGGAGTGCGGCCCAGGATCCCGGCCCGGTGGTGGTCACACGAGGTATGGCCATGCCGCAAGCCATGCAGCTTCCCGATGGAGGCGGCCCTCCGCCGAATGTGCTGTTTCAAACGCAGAAGTCGGGAGGTAATGTCACAATGTCGTACTTCGCTGTGGGAGACTTCGGCAAGCCAGTGACCGGGGCTCCGTACAGCGCGACCGCGGTTACCGAAACCACGCAGGTGCTGGCCGACGGCAATCGCATCGTGAACAAGATGGAGTCGCAGGTGGCGCGCGACGGCCAGGGACGCACCTGGCGACAGGAGACGATGAGCAATATTGGTCCGCTGGCGACGAAGGCCCCGAAGATGGCGTTCATCAACGACCCGGTGGCGAAGGTGAGCTACGTGCTCGACCTGAATGACAAGACGGCGAACGTGGTGAAGTTGCCGCCGCCCGGACAGGGACCCGGCATCGCTACGGCGAGGGTTCTGGCACCGAATATCGCCACATCGACCGCTGCGGACGAGGGCGTGGCGATTCAGAAAAGGGTGCTGATAGCCGGCGGCGGTCCCGGCGTGGAGCAGCGCGTTTGGGTGAACAACGACGACGCCAGCCAGGTGAAAACAGAGTCGCTCGGCACACAAGTGATCGAAGGCGTGCCGGCTACGGGAACGCGCACGACACGAACGATCCCGGCGGGCGAGATCGGCAACGAGCGGCCACTGGAGATTACCTCCGAGGTGTGGACCTCACCCGACTTGCAAACCGTGGTGCTGAGTAAGCGCAACGATCCGCGGATGGGTGAGACGGTTTACAAACTGACGAACATTCAGCGCGCGGAACCTGATCCGTCGCTGTTCCAGGTGCCCAGCGGATTCACGACAAAACAGGGGCCGGAGTTTTCCACCCGGCAAATTCCCGACTAAATTCCCAGTCGGAGCAGGCGCAAGCGTGGGGAGTAACGGCCCATGGTTGCGCCTGTTTTGTTCAAACGATTACTTCATCCCATACAGCTTTCATGCCGCGGCTTTTTTCGCGTGCGGCGTGCCTATGTACGGAAACTCCTGCAAGGTGTCAGTGTGCGGCTTGAGGCCGGTTGGCGGACATTCATTTTTCGTCAGGAAGGCGAGCCGGTAATTGATCACGTCTTCTTTGAAGGTGCGGCCGTTCGGATACTGTGCGGGCCTGGTGGGATCGAACGTCAGCACGTCGGGAAGGGTGCCTTCGGTGTCGATGGCGGCAATCGCTTCCTCGCGCGTGTAATTGCCGGTATGCCCCATCAGATGCACGAACAACTCGAGCCAGCGCTGGCGATCGTTGACCGGCTCGCTGGCGTTGTATTCCAGCTTGGTGTCATCGGTGTTGAAGAAGCTGCTGACGCTGGGATGGCCGGCGCGATCGACGTGCATCAGTTCGCCGTCGCGTCGTACGCTGCACCGTCCCCAGATGTGCATCACGGGCTTGGGTGCGAGTTCAGCCGTTGGCAGCTCGATCACGGTGGAAAACACATTCGCTTCCGTATTTGAATCGACGCCAGTCCAGGGAGACTTGCCGCTAAGATGAGGCTCGGTGAAGTTGCGCTTGCCGCGGATGTCGAACAGGTTCTTGATTCCGTCGAAGTCGAAAAAGAACGCGTCGCTACGGCTGCCGGCGAAGAAAGTGTAGGGCCCAGCTTGCATGATGTTGGGCTTGGCGCCGAAGGAGACCTCGCCGTCGGAGATGATCTTTGTTCCTACCGCCTCGGGCGAGCGCGACTCCTGGCCCTTCGCCAGGAACACGTTCACCGTCTGCCTGCCATCCTGCGGCTTCGAAAAGACATAGCTGAACGCGATGTCCGTCAGGTAGTCGCCGTCGGTGTCGATGTTTAGGCGGTAGATTGCGTCCGGATGCAGCGCGTCCGCAGTGGGATTCGCATTGAGGATGATCACGGTTCGGTTTTTGTCAGCGGGTGACTGGAATGCATAAAGATCGCAGAGGTCGAGCCGCTGATCGCCCAGCGGCGGCCCGAGACTGAGGCCGGTGAAATGGTTTGACATCGCCTTCTCCTTTCAAGCGAGAGTCCCATTGCGGGGCTCCTGGGGCGCCGATTATACAACGACTCGCCCTGCGGATGGGCCATGCCTATCGGCGGCCGAGGCGATTAATATAGTTAGTCCATGGGAACAGTTATCTCTCGGTCCGCAAGATATCTCGGTTGCAGCGTCGTCCTCGTATTGGCGAGCGGTATGACGCATGTGCTCGCTGCACAAACGCCGCCGACTTCACAGACGCCTTCCACCGATCGCATCGTCATTGCCGCCAGCCAGGTCTTCGACGGCAAGGGCAGTGTCATGCAGAACCGGCGCATCGTGGTCGAGGGCTCGAAGATTGTCGCCATTGAGCCGTACACCGGTGGGCCGGTGGATTACGACCTGCGCGGGCTGACGGTGATGCCAGGGTGGATCGACGCGCACGTGCACATCACGTGGATCTTCGGCAAGGACGGCAAGAACGTTGGCACCGAGGGCACGAGCCAGGGCGATGCGTATCGCGCCGCATCGAATGCCTGGGTCACGCTGATGGCGGGCTTCACCACGGTGCAAAGCGTCGGCGCGCCCAACGATGTTCCGCTGCGCGACGCCATCGCGCGTGGGGAAATTCCAGGGCCGCGCATTTTAACTGCGGTCCAACCGCTGGAAGGAGGCGAGAATGCGGGAACGCCCGATGAGATTCGCGCTTTCGTCCGCAAGCAGAAGGCGGACGGCGCGGACTTGATCAAGATTTTCGCCTCGAAGTCGATTCGCCTTGGCGGAGGGATGACGCTGTCGTGGGAGCAGTTGAGCGCAGCCTGCGACGAGGCCAAGAAGCAGGGCCTGCGCACGCTCGTCCATGCCTACAAGGAGGCAGTGCGCGCGGCGACGCTGGCGGGATGCACCGAGGTTGAACACGGCACACTGGGAACGGATGCCGACCTAAAGCTGATGGCCGAGCACGGAACCTATTTCGATCCGCAGGCGGCGCTGGTCATCGATAACTACGTGCAGAATAAGGATCGTTATCTCGGCACACAGGGCTACACCGAGGAAGGGTTCGCCGCGATGCAGAAGGTGCTGCCGGTGGACTGCGACCTGGTGAGACAGGCGGCCAAGACTCCGGGACTGAAGATGGTCTTCGGCACCGACGCTGTAGCCGGGGCGGATGGGCGCAATGCCGAGGAGTTTATCGATCGCGTGCACTGCGGCGTGGTGCCAATGGCCGCGATGATTTCGGCTCAGTCACTCGGCGCCGAAGCGATGGGGCTGCAGGATGAAATCGGCACACTTGCTTCGGGCATGCAGGCTGACATCATCGCGCTTGAAGGTGATCCTACGAAAGACATCACGGCGGTACGGCGTGTGGTGTTCGTAATGAAGGGCGGCGTGGTTTACAAGAACGTGGCGAAGGATGCCATCCCCGCGTATGCAGGGGTGAAGCCGTAAGAACGGCGCTTGCCGGTGAAGGCAAATCCCTGCAGGCAGGCGTCATCGATGCTGCACGCGAAAGCAGGTTCTTCTCTTCGTTCAGAATGACAGTTCAGGAAGTGAAGAGCGCCATCCCGCAGTACGCGGGCGTGAAGCCTTGATGGTCGAGTAGCGGTCAGCCCTCATGAAAATTTTCGCCGAGACCTGCGAGCGCATCGGCGCAACCACGAAGAAGCTGGAGAAGACGCGGATCGTCGCGGAGTATTTTCTCTCATGTGACCTCGAAGATGCAGCGATCTCGGCGGTGTTCCTGTCGGGCAGGGCCTTTCCGGCGTTTGAAGAACGAACGTTGCAGGTCGGCGGTTCGCTGCTGTGGAAGGTAGTAAAGGAAGTCACCGGCGCTTCAGAGAACGAGCTCGGCGCGGGATATCGCAAGACGGGGGATCTGGGAGCGGCGGTGTATGGGGTATTGGTGGAGCGAAGACCCAGCTTAGCCCAAACGAAGGGCGAAGCTGGGGCACCGGTTCAAAAGACGGGCGAGCGCGGGGCACCGACTTCGAATTAATCTCAACTGAAGCTCTCCGACGTTCGCTCGACATTCGATCAGATCGCCGCCACCCGAACTGCCAATGCCAAAGGCGAATTGCTGAAAGCACTGCTTCAACGCGCGACACCGCTTGAGACCAAGTACATCCTGAAAATTATTACCGGCGAGCTGCGTATCGGGCTGAAGGAAAGCCTGGTTGAGGAGGCGATCGCCAAAGCGTACGACGAACCGCTGGCGCAGGTGCAGCGCGCCAACATGCTGCTGGGCGACATCGGCGGGACATTGAAGCTCGCCGCCGAGCATCGGCTGGAGGCGGCGCATATGCGGCTGTTTCATCCTATCGGATTCATGCTGGCCAGCCCGGCAGCCGATGCCGCTGAAGCTTTTGAATACTTCGAGCACGCGCTGGTCGAGGATAAGTACGACGGCATCCGTGCGCAGGCGCACTGCGGCAAAGGCCAGGTGCGCATCTTCTCGCGCACACTGGATGAAGTGACGCAGTCGTTTCCTGAACTCATCGCGCCGCTCGGCGAATTAATGGGAGAGGTGATCCTCGATGGCGAGATCGTGGCGTGGCGGGATACTGAAGATGGCGGTCACGCTATGCCGTTCTCGGAAATCCAGAAACGCCTGGGGCGCAAGCAGGTGAGCGAACAGCTCATGAAAGAAGTTCCGGTGGCGTACGTCGTCTTCGACGTGCTGTATGCCGAAGACGAGCTGACGCTGCAGAAGCCGCTATCGGAGCGCGCTGCGATCCTCGACCGCGTCTTCGCCGGAGCGCGGCGAGTCGAGCCCAAGCCCTTGATCAACGCACAGGGGCAGCTATTATTCGAAGCCGAGATTCCGCCGGAGGCGCCGTCAGGATGGATACTGCGTGCTCCGGCAAACCGCGCTGATTCGGTCGGGCAGCTTGAGCAACTCTTTGCCGAGGCCATGGCGCGCGGCAACGAAGGGCTGATGATTAAAGACGTGAACTCGCCATACATGCCGGGACGCCGCGGCCGGTGGTGGCTCAAGCTGAAACGTGAATTGGCGACACTGGACGTCGTGGTCACGCGCGCCGAGTTTGGGAACGGTAAGCGGGCGCAGGTCCTGAGCGATTACACGTTTGCCGTGCGCAAGGGCGAGGAGTTGGTCAACATCGGCAAAGCTTACACCGGCCTGACCGATATCGAGATCGCCGAGATGACACAGTGGTTCTTCGCTCACACCATCACCGACTACGGGCACGTGCGCGATGTGGAGGCGAAGATTGTGATCGAGGTCGCGTTCAACGCCGTCATGCGCTCTGACCGGCACGACAGTGGATTCGCCTTGCGATTTCCCCGCATAGTAAGGATTCGTCACGACAAGCTGCCCGCCGAGATCGACACCATTGAGCGGGTCGAGGAGATCTACAGCCGTCAACATGGCAGGGGCGGCGAACCGGCGCCACCAGCCGAGGGGACGTAGGAGAAAGAAAGGCTGACCGAGCAGGCGCGGAGCGGGAGTCGCACGTTTCCTCCAAGCTGCGGAGCAGCGCGGTTCGCAAGTTGTGCCCCGCGTGCACGTTGTAGAAACCAACAGAGCCCGTGGTCCGCTAAGAACGCTCCTCCGTGGACCGCGTGTCGTTCATCATGGCCAACCCTACGCTCACGAAGCTGTTACGAAACATATGTCGTCGGCTGAAGCCGACTCCGAATTTCCCATTTGAGGTCTCCCAGCGCTGAAGCCTACCCAGCATTGAAATGCTGGGCTAAGATCTACCGTCCCTGCGGGACGGACGCATAATTTCTCCCACCGTCGTCGCCCCCTCGTGAGTTTCGTAACAGCCGCTGAAGCGCTGGGCTAAGCTCTTCTGTCCCTACGGGACGGAGGCAACGTTTGTCCCACCGCCTCGCATGGGCAACGAGTTTCGCAACAGCCTCTTCACGCGTGGGGCTAACTTCTCACCGGCGCTCCGCGTCTTGCCCTAACGCCCGGTCACAGAGCAACACCTCTCAGCGGCAGATTGCTTCGCGGGTTTCATTTAACAGATCATTCATAAAACTCCGCGCTGCTGCGTTGTGCCTCAAACAGCTCCGGCCATACACTGGATAATCCATCCTGAGAGTGGGGACAGCATTGGCGGAATCCATCATCCAAGCGCGCGCGGTCGAGAAGTACTACACGCAACCTGACGGCAATCGCATTCAGGTGATCGCGCCTACCGACCTTGAGATATGCCCAGGTAAGATCATCGCGCTGCTTGGTCCTTCGGGCTCGGGCAAGTCGACGTTGCTGCGCATGCTGACCGGATTGTCTGCGCCGTCGTCGGGCGAGGTGTTCTGGCATGGCAAGCCGATGGACGGCCAGATTCCGCATGTCTCCATCGTGTTTCAGAGCTTTGCGCTTTTTCCGTGGCTGACGGTGATCGAGAATGTCGAGGCACCGTTGGCGGCGCGCGGTGCGCCTGCGATTGAGCGCCATAAGCGAGCGCTGCGCATGATCGACACCGTTGGACTGGATGGATTCGAGACGGCGTATCCCAAGGAACTCTCCGGTGGCATGAAGCAGCGCGTGGGATTTGCGCGCGCGCTGGTGGTTGAGCCGGAAGTTCTCTTCATGGACGAGCCCTTCTCGGCGCTCGATGTGCTCACCGCGGAGAACCTGCGTTCCGAGTTGCTGGAGCTGTGGCTCAACAAGAAGATGCCGACCACGTGCATCTTCATCGTCACCCACAATATTGAAGAAGCGGTGCTGCTGGCCGACCGGATCATCGTGCTGGGACGCAATCCGGCGCGCATTCGTTCTGATTTCGAAATCAACATTCCGCAATATCGCGATCGCAAGTCTCCGCGGTTTTTGGCTTACGTCGACTACATCTATAAGGCGCTCACCAAGCCGGAGGAGGAGATGTCAGCGCCAACTGCTGCCGCGACGGCGGGCAGTGATGGCCAGGGACGCCAGCGGACGAAGTTCCAGATGCTGCCGCACGCGCGTCCCGGCGGCATTGCCGGCTTCATGGAGCTGCTTACCGATCGCGGTGGACGCGACGACCTGTACAAAACTGCCGACGAGCTTGCGATGGACGTCGACGACCTGCTGCCCATCGTTGACGCAGCCGTGATGCTTGGCTTTGCCAAGGTCAACGAAGGCGATGTCGAGATCACGCCGGAGGGGCGCGAGTTTGGCGAAGCCGACATTCAAAAGCAGAAAGAGCTGTTCCGCGACGCTGCGCTGAAGAACATCGCGATTCTACGACTGATCGAAAACACGCTGCACGCCAAGCGCGACCATGCCATCGGCGAGGAATTCTTCCGCGACATACTCGACGAACATTTCAGCGCGGATGAAGTCGAGCGCCAGTTCGACACTGTGCTGAACTGGGGACGCTACGCCGAAATCTTTGACTACGACTCCGAGACCGGCCGCCTCTTCCATCGCGAAGACGCCGAGTTGGCCGCCGCAACGGACGAGAAATAAGGCGGCGGATGGCGCGCGATCTCTGGCAGCCGGTCAAGATTCTGGGCAAGGGACCGTGGTCGCTGCTGCCATCGCAGACCTGGTCGATGCTGACCGACTTCTTCATCTTTGCCGCGGGCCTGTCATTGTTCTATGGCGTGGTGGTGCTGGCGCGCAGTTGGTTCGGGCCATTTAATCCGCACGTCGAAATCTCGCGCGATCCGCGAATGCTGCCGGTATATGCCGCCTACTCGCTGATGCGTATCGGTATCGCCTACTTCCTCTCGCTGGGATTCACGTTGCTGTACGGCTACGTCGCCGCTTATAACGCGCGGGCCGAGCGCATCATGATTCCGCTGCTCGACATTTTGCAATCCATCCCGGTGCTCAGCTTCTTGCCGGGAGTGATGCTGGCCATGGTGGCGTTGTTTCCGCGTCATCAGATCGGCGTCGAGTTGGGAGCCATCCTGCTGATCTTCACCGGACAGGTGTGGAACATGGCCTTCAGCTTCTACTCGTCGCTGAAAAGCATTCCGCGCGAGATGCGCGAAGCCGCCAAAATCTACCGCTTCAACTGGTATCAGCGCTTCACTCAGCTTGAAGTTCCCTACGCTGCCATCGGGCTGGTGTGGAATTCCATGATGTCGGTTGCCGGCGGCTGGTTCTTCCTGATGGCGTGCGAGATGTTCGTGCTCGGCTCGAAGGATTTTCGTTTGCCGGGACTGGGTTCGTACCTGCAAACTGCGGCCAGCGCGGGTGACACCCCGAGCATCCTGTGGGGCATCGCGACCATGATCGCGGTGATCGTTGTGCTCGATCAGGTGGTGTGGCGTCCGGTGATTGCCTGGGCGGAGAAATTCAAGATCGAGCAGGTCGAGAGCACCGAAGCGCCGCAATCGTGGTTCTTGAACCTGATGGAGCGCTCACACATGCTCGCTCGGATGCGCAAGCGGGTGGTGAATCCCGCGCGCGAATACCTGCGGATGCGCTTCGCTCACGATGACGCGTCGCCTCACCAACGCGAGCCAGAGGCGTGGAAGGTCTGGGCGGGACGACTCATCGCCTCGATCGCCGTCATCGCGATCATCTACGCCGTTATTCGTGCGGGCATCATGCTCGCCGGACTGGATCGCGCGGAGTACCGCGAAATCCTCGTCGGGGCCGGCGCGACATTTTTGCGCGTCATTGTCGCGCTGGTGGTTGGATCACTGTGGACGATTCCAGCCGGCGTCGCCATCGGCTTCAGTCCTCGGCTGGCGAGAATCGCGCAGCCCCTGGCGCAGATTGCAGCTTCGGTTCCGGCGACCGCGCTGTTTCCCATCGTGCTGCTGATGCTGATCCGCATTGGCGGCGGGCTCGGCCTGGGCTCGATCTTGCTGTTGCTGCTGGGAACGCAGTGGTACATCCTGTTCAACGTCATCGCGGGAGCGATGGCGATTCCCACCGATTTGAAAGAAGCGTCGACGCTGTTCCGCTTCAGCTCGGGGCAACGCTGGCGGCAACTGATTCTGCCCGGCATTTTCCCTTACCTTGTTACTGGGCTGGTCACTGCGTCGGGCGGAGCGTGGAACGCAAGCATCGTGGCCGAGTACTTCCGCTTCAAAGATCAGACCTACACCACGGTTGGACTGGGCGCGGTCATCTCGCGCGCTACCGACGCGGGCAACTTCGCCCTGCTGCTGGGCTCGACCGTGGGGATGGCGCTGGTCGTGGTTACCATCAATCGCCTGGTGTGGCGGCGCATGTACCGGCTGGCGGCGGAGCGGTATACGCTGGAAACGTAGAAGCGTTTCACCACGGAGGACACGGAGGTCACAGAGGAATGAGATGAAGGATTTTGAGTTCTCAGTGCCCTCTGTGACCTCGGTGGTGAACGGTTCTGCCGCGGGAGCCTGTGTCGCTCTCACTATGAGAGCAATTGCGCTCACAGTGAGAGCAGAAAGCGAACATGGGGCTCAAACCTCGGAACCTTCTGCGCTGCGGCAGCGTACATATCTTCGTAGGATTGTGTTTGCCGCGCGACCGGCATAATCTGGATATCCTGCCAGGGGAGGCTCGCATGACAAATCGAGTAGGGTTCATCCTGTTCGCCACCTTTATACTTGCGGCTTCCGTGTTGCCGGCGTCGGCTCGCTCTGGTTCAGGCAACGACCGGGTGCAGTTCGGTAGCAGCATCAACGTCTCAGAGGATGAGCAGGTCGGGGATTTGGTCTGCATCGGCTGCTCCATTCGCATGGCAGGCACCTGCGGAGACGTGGTCGCCATCGGTGGCAGAATCGACCTCGAAGGGCATGCCAAGGGGGATGTTGTGGCCGTTGGCGGCGGCGTCAGGCTGAGCGACAACGCCCAGGTTGGCGGCGATGTGGTCACCATCGGAGGAGCCTTGGCGCGTGGCCCCGGTTCGGAGGTCGGCGGAGAGATCGTGTCGCAGGGTGGCAGCTACGTTTTCCCGTTGCTGATTATCGTTCCGCTCATTCCCGTAGTTCTGATCGTCGCTCTCATCTGGTGGCTGATCACGCGCAACAATCGGCGGCAAGTGCAGCCGCAGGCGTACCCGGGGCGATAGGGCGAACTGTTATGAGACTCACGTGTCAGCGATCACGGTGGGCCAAACTGCATATCCGTCCCGCAGGGACAGCAGATCTTAGCCCAGCCCGCCGCGGCGGGCTGGGAAATCGTAAGTGGTGAAATGATGAGTCCGCTTTCAGCGGACGACACGAGTTTCGTAACAGCCTCGGTAGTGCGGGGATTCTCGGAAAACAGTTTAGCCATCCTCGCGAGACTTATGCCGTCCGCTAAAGCGGACTCATGATTTTCTACATCCACTCCCAGCGATAAATCGCTGGGCTAAGATTTGCTGTCCCTGCGGGACGGGTACTTGGGTATTCCAGCATGCCGACCAGCGTAGAGAGTCTAGCATCGGTGATCTAATGAGATCGCTCCGCCGTTTCGGTAGCCGCGTTCGAGTCCGAGAATTGCGGCACGATGAAGCGCAGCGGCGAGCGAATCCCTTCCACTACTACCGAGCGCAGCATGCGCAACTGCTCGCGCAGGCCGATGTCGTAGGCGCGCAGCGCGACGTACAGCGCAATCATGAAGCTCACTGTCAGGTTCAGCACGAACACCACTGCGATGCCTTCGACAGCATAGAGAAACCAGCGATCGCCCAAACCGGCGGTGCCGAAGCGCGCGGCGGCGAGCGCCAGAGTTCCCGAGGAAAGCGTGACGTGGCGCACGTCGAGCGGGAGGCCGAAGAATGCGCCGACGACCGGGGTGAATCCCAGCAAATAGCCGAGCACGATGCTGGTGCTCCAGCCGCCCATGTTGTGGCGAACAATCTTGGCGAACTTTTTGGTCGCGCGCTCACTCAAGCGCAGTCCAAGCGGATGCTGCGCGATGGCCTCGGACAGGTCGTAGTAAACGGCTGCGTTCTCGATCCAACTTCCGGCCAGCGCGGCCAGCCAGAGAATGACGCCGGTGACGATGGCGTAAAAAGCGGTCCCCGAGGCAAAGGGATGAAGCGTCTCGTAAACGTGCGAGGCGCTTTCGCGTGCCAGATAAGAGTGCGCGAACAGCAGCTTGTAGAGCCACTCAAAGACAACGGCTCCCGCTGAGACGGCGAGAACGTTGCCCAGGGCCGCAGCCAACTGCGTGCTGGTGATGCGCGAGACGAACTCGGTAAGTTTGGTGGAGCGCTCCTGCCCGCGGTTGTCGCGGATAATGCGGGCGAAGGTTGCGGCGGTGGTTGCCGGCTGCTTGGTGGCCAGCACCAGTCCGAAGACCTGCAGCAGAATGAAACTCACAGCGTAGTTGGTGCCTGCGGCGAAGCCTTCGAAAAACAGCGGCAGTTGCGCTTCAACGATGCGCATCTTGATCGCCGCAGTGAACACGGTCAGCAAGCCGCCACCAATTGCGGCGCGCCACATCCAGCGGTACTCAGCGCGGCTGGTGGCAATGTAGTGCTCACCGGTATCACCGGTGCGATCCACAACTTTGCGCGCCAGCAGGTTCAGGTTCTCGCGCAGCAGCGATGAAATGCGCTTGTCGTCGAGATTGCCTTCTTCAAGGCGCGACAACAGCGTGTGCACGGCGACTATTCGCGTCGTCGCATCGGACGCGGTAAGCACAGAGGCGATGGCTTCCATGCGCTGCAGACATGCCTGGATGGTCTTCAAGTCGAAGACCAGCTCGACGCTGATGCCTTCCGACTCCATGTGTCCGTAGACCTCTTCCATCTCCTGGCGGCAGCGGGCTACATCCTGCTTCCACGCGTCGAGGCAGGCGGCCGCCTCGAGCGTACCGGTGCTGGCGATGAGGTCCTCGGTTTGGCGCGTCAGCTCATAAAACGGAGAGCGCGCGATGCCGTGCGTACCGCTGCGGTCGCGCATCTCCGGCGCAAGGCCCAGTCCGCTGATACGCGCCGACGAGAAGACGCATGGCTTCGTGCAGGTCGTGCAGTTGGCGCTCCCAAAATCCGGGGTCGTCTTGCGGCGTGAGCACGATCACAGTGCGCTCAAATAATCCGGCAGGCTGTGCCGCAAATCGGTGGACGTCTTTCTCGCTGGTGTACAGCTCCATCAGCAGCTTGGAAGCATCGGAGTTGCGGCGCGCTGAGGGCAGCACGCGACCGACGAGGCGACGAACGATTTCCGTGGTGAAGGGATGAACTGAGGGCAGGCCAACTTCTGCGAAGAGCGCAAGTGAGTCGATCTCCGCGAGCAGCTTGCCCAGCGACTGCTGCACGCCGACGTGCAGCTCGGCATCGCCCTCCAAGACATCGAGGAGTTGAACCAGGCGTGCGAGTTCGCCAGAAGCGCCGTCGCCCTGGCGCGTCCAGCGGATGATGGCGACGAAGGCCGACCTGCGCGCCGACAGGGTGTCGGCGTCGCGAAAGCGCTGCAACAAACGCAGCAGCTGCGGCGGCTTCAGTATCCGCTGCACTCGCTTGTCATTCGAAGGATTGTAGGCAAGCTGCTGCCCGGCGCCGTCGCTCATGCGTCACTCGTGTGGCAGATTAGCACAGGGGAGCGCGGATCATCACACGCGCGCAGGAGGTGCATCACTGCGCCAGGTTTGTTTACGCTGTCATCCTGAGCGAAGTGAGTCCGTCCCGAGCGGGACGGGCGAACGCAGTCGAAGGACCCCTATAGCATGCGAGAAGATCGCACCTACTATGTCTACATCCTCGCCAGTATCTCAGGAACGCTGTACATCGGAGTAACCGGAAACTTGCGCAAGCGAATGTGGCAGCACAAGAACCATGTGTTCTCGGGATTTTCTGCTGATCATGGCGTAGATCGCCTGCTTTATTTGGAAGGGTATGTAACCGTCGGCCGCGCCATAGCTCGTGAAAAGCAGCTCAAGGGATGGATTCGGAAGAAGAAAGTCGCGCTGATTGAGCGAGACAATCCGCAATGGAAAGACCTCGCCGGCGACTGGTTTGAGGAGTGGGACTCTATCCGGGTGTAGCGGTCCTTCGACTGCGCTCGTCATGCCTGCGGCAGACTCACTCCGCTCAGGATGACAAACGAGAGGGTGGTCCGTTCCGGGTATAGGGGTCCTTCGACTGCGCTCGTCATGCCTTCGGCAGACTCGCTCCGCTCAGGATGACAAACCAAGAGGGTGGTCCGTTCCGGGTATAGGGGTCCTTCGACTGCGCTCGTCATGCCTTCGGCAGACTCACTCCGCTCAGGATGACAAACGAAGAGGGTGGTCCGTTCCGGGTATAGGGGTCCTTCGACTGCGCTCGTCATGCCTTCGGCAGACTCGCTCCGCTCAGGATGACAAACCAAGAGGGTGGTCCGTTCCGGGTATAGGGGTCCTTCGACTGCGCTCGTCATGCCTTCGGCAGACTCGCTCCGCTCAGGATGACAAACCAAGAGGGTGGTCCGTTCCGGGTATAGGGGTCCTTCGACTGCGCTCGTCATGCCTGCGGCAGACTCACTCCGCTCAGGATGACAAACGCAAGAGGGTGGTCCGTTCCGGGTATAGGGGTCCTTCGACTGCGCTCGTCATGCCTTCGGCAGACTCACTCCGCTCAGGATGACAAACGCGAGGGTGGTCCGTTCCGGGTATAGGGGTCCTTCGACTGCGCTCGTCATGCCTGCGGCAGACTCGCTCCGCTCAGGATGACAAACGCAAGAGGGTGGTCCGTTCCGGGTATAGGGGTCCTTCGACTGCGCTCGTCGTGCCTTCGGCAGACTCACTCCGCTCAGGATGACAAACGCGAGGGTGGTCCGTTCCGGGTATAGGGGTCCTTCGACTGCGCTCGTCATGCCTGCGGCAGACTCACTCCGCTCAGGATGACAAACGCGAGGGTGGTCCGTTCCGGGTATAGGGGTCCTTCGACTGCGCTCGTCATGCCTTCGGCAGACTCACTCCGCTCAGGATGACAAACCAAGAGAGCTACGAGCCTGTCCACCAGCCCCTATCCGATCTCCACCAACTCTTCTATCTTCGCCTTCCACTCCTTCGGACCGGATTCGTGCACCGAGTTACCTTTCGAATCCACGGCGACGGTGACGGGCATGTCTTCGACTGTGAACTCGTAAATGGCTTCCATGCCGAGGTCCGCAAAGCCGAGGACACGCGATTTTTTGATCGCCTTGGAGACGAGATACGCAGCGCCGCCAACAGCCATCAGGTAGATGGCCTTGTGGTCGCGGATAGCTTCGATGGCCACGGGGCCGCGTTCGGACTTGCCGACCATGCCCAGCAATCCATGATGTTCCAGCATATGGCGGGTGAACTTGTCCATGCGCGTGGAGGTCGTGGGCCCGGCAGGTCCGACAACCTCGTCGCGCACCGGATCGACTGGGCCGACGTAGTAGATGAAGCGACCTTTGAAATCGACCGGAAGCTTCTCGCCCCGGGCATGCATTTCGGTGATGCGTTTGTGTGCCGCATCGCGACCGGTCAGCAGCTTGCCGTTGAGCAGCAGGACGTCGCCGAGTTTCCAGGTGGCGACTTCCTCGCGGGTCACGGTGTCGAGGTTCACGCGGCGCGCTCCCGATGCCATGGGATCGTAGGAGATGTCAGGCCAATCGGAGAGTGACGGCGGCTCAAGCGCGACCGGGCCCGATCCGTCGAGCACGAAATGCGCGTGGCGAGTGGCAGCGCAGTTGGGAATCATGGCGACCGGCAGATTGGCAGCGTGGGTGGGGTAGTCCTTCACCTTCACGTCGAGGACGGTGGTCAGTCCACCCAACCCCTGGGCGCCGATACCAAGCGCGTTGATCTTTTTGTAGAGCTCGATGCGCAGCTCTTCGGCGCGATTGGATGGGCCGCGCTCGATCAAGTCCTGGATGTCGATCGGCTCCATCAGCGCCTCTTTGGCCAGCAGCATCGCTTTGTCCGCGGTGCCACCGATGCCAATGCCGATGATCCCTGGGGGACACCAGCCTGAGCCCATGGTGGGGACCGTCTTCAGCACCCATTCGACAATCGAGTCGGAGGGGTTGAGCATGACGAACTTCGATTTCGCCTCGGAGCCGCCACCCTTGGCCGCGACAATGACTTCGACCGTATCGCCGGGCACGACCTTCATGTTCACCACCGCCGGCGTGTTGTCCTTGGTGTTCTTGCGCGCACCTGCCGGATCGGCCAGAACGCTGGCGCGCAACACGTTGTCGGGATGCAAATAGGCACGGCGCACCCCCTCATTCACCATGTCTTCGACGCTCATCCACCCGTCCCATTGCACGGTCATGCCGATCTTGAGGAACACGGTGACGATGCCGGTGTCCTGGCAAATGGGGCGGTGCCCTTCAGCGCACATGCGCGAGTTGATGAGGATCTGCGCGATGGCATCGCGGGCGGCGGGCGATTGCTCTTTTTCATAAGCGCGCGCCAGGCTTTGGATGAAGTCAACCGGATGATAGTACGAAATGTATTGCAGCGCGTCAGCGACGCTCTGGATGAAGTCTTCCTGCTTAATGACGGTCATGAGTGCCTCGGGGTGGGCGCGAGATTTCTTGATTGCGTAACTTTACAGATTACAAAACCGAAGAATCCGATGCGACGGAATTCGTCGCGGGGTAGTGTCTCAGTTGGAATAAGGATGCGTCCCTTTCGCGCGATCGGCGCGAATCGGGGCGCCTGGATCCCTCGCCGCGCAAAAGAAGCTTGCTCGGGATGACAATGAAACTGAGATACTACCCGTCACGGAATTTCGCATTTTGAGCCGCATATCTACTTTTGTCGAGTTATCACTTCTCGTCGGTGAGGTGCGTCACAGAAGTGTGTGTCAGCACTCCGCGCTTTAGCGGATGGCAGCAGTTTCGCAGCGTGCAACGAAAAGCAGGTTCTTCGCTCCGCTCAGAATGACAGCTTTAAAGGATGGCAGTTCTATCAGAACGACAGTTCTAAAGAAGCGGACTCACAATTTCCTCACGCCTACCCAGCCCGCCGCGGCGGACTGGGCTAAGATCTGGAGTCCCTGCGGTGTCTGTGTCGTAGCTGATGTCGTCGCTACGCGACTCTGAGCTTTCTCCCACTTACCCCGGCTCTGACGAGCCGGGCTCAAACCATCCCGCCGCTTTGCGGCTAAATTTCGCTGCACTCATCCCACTCGCCTCGACCGAAGGTGAGCTATGACACAAACAACTGCGGGACGGGCGTACGGTTTGTTCCACCCTCTCCGCACCCCGGGTACCCGCACGGTATCCTATTTACATGTCCGAGAACGGATCGAATCCGGAGCCTTCGCCTGAATGCTTTGACGTGTTAATTGTCGGTGCAGGCCCCACAGGCCTGGCGTGCGGTATCGATGTGAAGCGCGCGGGACTGACCGTGGTGAACATCGACAAGGGCTGCCTGGTGAACTCGCTGTTCAACTATCCCAGCAACATGACCTTCTTCACCACGCCCGAGCTGCTGGAGATCGGCGACCTGCCGTTTTCCAGTCCCAACCAGAAGCCTAGCCGCCAGGAGGCGCTGGAATATTACCGCAAGGCGGCTGAGCATTACGCGCTCGATGTGCGCCAGTATGAGCCGGTGCAGCGCATTGAGGGCGGCGATGGAGACTTCGTCGTACACACCACCGACATGCACGGGCGCAAGCGTGTAGTACCACGCACGCAAGCTGATTCTGGCGACGGGCTACTATGATCGGCCGAACTACATGCATGTTCCGGGAGAAGAGCTGCCCAAGGTGATGCATTACTATCGCGAGCCGCATCCGTTCTTTGGCCTGGATGTGCTGGTGGTCGGGGCGAAGAATTCAGCCGCCATCGCCGCGCTGGAGTTGTGGCGGCATGGCGCGCGAGTAACGCTGGTGCATCGCGGGCCGGGCGTCAGTCCGTCGGTGAAGTACTGGATCAAGCCCGATATCGAGAACCGCATCAAAGCCGGACAGGTGAAGGCGTATTTCAACAGCACGGTGCGCGAGATCGCGCCCGACCATGTGGTGCTGAACACGCCGGAGGGCGAAGTTACGATTGCCAATGACTATGTGTTCGCGCTGACCGGCTACCATCCTGATTTTGAGTTTCTGTGCAGCCTTGGCATCAAGCTGCGCGGAGACGCCGACAAGAAGCCAATCGTCGATGCGCAGACACTGGAGAGCAATGTGCCGGGAATTTATCTGGCTGGCGTGATCGTCGCCGGCATGCGTACGAGCGAAATTTTCATCGAGAACGGACGCTTCCACGGGCAGCAGATTGCGGCTGATTTGAAGAGAAAGCTGCAACAGGAGTCAGTCGGCGTGTAGCTTTGGCTGTTGGCTTTTGTCCCTTGCAATAACCGCCGGCGAGAGCAGATCCCTCGGCCGAAGCGGCCTCGTGATGACAATCAAATTTAGGCTCGCTGCGGTTCCGTCTCCAGCCAAAAGCGAAGAGCGAAAGGCGGATAGCGGCCCTCCATCGGCCCGGCCGAAAAAGTATCTCCGTGGAGTACGCCGTGATCCGCACAAGCAAAACCGTTGTTCCCCTGGTATTCGGTTTCGCTCGTCCGTGCGGCGTCCGACCGGGCCGACATTCAACCCTGTGCATTGTTAATGCCAAACTTTTGCCTGTAACAAATCCAGCAGCTCAGGGCCAAAGGACTGTGATCGTGACCCCCGTCTCTTGTTGTTCGAAGAGTGCCCTGCCAAGTCTGGGCTTCCGCGTACCACGCCTGAGCAGACCGATTCCAAAGTGACTTGCGATACGCTTAGAGCACGCCTGCGGACTTCTGCCTTTATGCGACGCCTGATAGTTCAAGAATTGCTTGACGATGACCTTGGCACACCGGCTGAGATAGCACAGTCATTGCGGGACTTGCAGCGAATCAACAACTGGTTTGGGGGAACCGGGACCACCATTCGATTGCTGCGGCAGGTTGCGGAGCGAACTGGCAGCCGTTCGCTGAGTTTGCTCGAAATCGGTGCCGGGAATGGTTCCGTACCGCTTGCTGCCCGGGAGCGGCTGGCAAAGCGCGGCGTCCAGTTGCGTGTCACGCTGCTCGACCGGGTCGCGTCGCACCTGCCGCAGAATGGAGCTGAGGCCGTAGTAGGTGATGCGCTGCAGCTTCCTTTTCGCAACGGGTCGTTCGATGTGGTGGCGTGCAATTTGCTGGCGCATCACTTCGCATGGGAGACGTTGGAGGATGTTGCCGGCGAGGCGTTGCGGGTAGCGCGCGTGGCCGTTCTTATCAATGACCTGATTCGCAGCCGCTTGCATCTCGCACTTTGTTACGCAGGACTTCCGCTGTTTCGCAGCCGTGTGACCTGGCATGACGCACCGGCATCCGTCCGCCAGGCTTATACACTGGAGGAAATGCGAAGCATCTTAAGCCGAACCACCGCGCGGCGGGTCGAACTCTCAACCCATTATCTCTATCGCATGGGTGTATTGCTGTGGAAGTAGAGCAGGCACGCTACGATCTGGCCATCGTGGGAGGTGGTCCGGCTGGTGCCTCGGCGGCGATCACGGCTGCGCGCAAGGGGGCCTCCGTCGTACTGTTCGACAGCAGCGACTTTCCCCGGCAAAAGGTTTGTGGCGAGTTTGTTTCGGCAGAGTCGCTGGGCCTGCTGCGTGAGTTGCTGCGTGGACATGAGCGAGCCGACGATGTTCTGCAAAGCGCTCCGCCGATTTCGCGAGCGCGAATCTTTGCTTCGGGCCGTGTAGCAGAAAGTCCCATTGAACCTTCGGGGCTAAGCATTCCGCGAACCGTGCTCGACTTGTTGTTGTGGGAGTGCGCGCAGCAGGCGGGCGTTACTGCTCATAGCAAGTGCGAGGCGCTGGCGATCGGGGGGGAGGGGCCGTTCACGGTGAGTGCTGCGCACGGGGAGTTTGTAGCTGACGCAATCATCTTGTGCACAGGGCGCTGGTCGCGGTTCTCGGATTCCAGCGAAGTAGCGAGCGGGCCTAAGTGGATTGGGGTGAAGGCACATTATCGCGAGCGCAATCCCGCGCTAAGCACCGACTTGTATTTCTTCGATAACGGATATTGTGGGGTGCAACCGGTCTCGCGGGATGCGGTGAATGTGTGCGCGCTGGTTCGCTCCGATTCGGCCACGACGCTGGAAGCGGTGTTTCGCTGTTCGCCGCAGCTTCAAGCCCGCGCCGAGCAGTGGCAGCGGATCACCGCGCCTGTCAGTACCGCACCGGTTGTGTATCGCAAGCCGGTTTGTCTGCGCGGTAGGATGTTGTTGGCCGGTGATGCTGCGGGGTTTATCGATCCTTTCGCCGGTGATGGGATTTCGCTGGCGCTGCGCAGCGGGCAAGCTGCGGCGGAATGCATTCTTCGGAATGCCAGGTCATTGAAGGATGCATGTCAGGAATACGAAGCGGTGTATCGGGAGCAGTTCGCGCCCTTGATCGCGGCGTCAACGCGGGTGCGCAGGTTGACATCCTTGCGAGGAATCGCACGGCCAGTCGCTCTGCAAATGTTGCGCATTCCCGGGGTGTTGCCGTTCGTGATCAGGAAGACGCGGGTGGGATGAGGGGACTAATGCCCTTTTCGTAAGAATTGTCGCTCTGAGTCCGCCGCGGCGGACGAAGAACCTGCTCTCGCGCCGGTCCGCGGCTCAGAAAAGATTTGATGGATCGCAACCGTGTGCGGGGATAGGGTTCCTTCGACTTCGTTCGTCGTGCCTTCGGCAGACTCACTCTTCTTCGTCGGACGCCCTTCGGGCTCTGGATCGCAACTGTGTGCGGGGATAGGGGTCCTTCGACTTCGTTCGTCGTGCCTTCGGCAGACTCGCTTCGCTCAGGATGACAACTCAGAAAAATTCGTCGGATTAGCGAATGACCAGCACGTCGCGCAGATTGTCGCGGCCGAGAAAGAACTTGATCGACGCGAAATCGCGGAAGAGATTCTCGACGTGCCGGTTGGCGAAGACGCGTTGCAGTTTGAACGACTCGCCGGGCTGCATATCGACAGCCTCTTTCGAAGCGATGTGGTAGCGATAGAAAGGTTCTTTGGGCCCGGCGTCTTTGGTATGGAAATAGCCGAGCAGGATCGAAGTCGGCTTCATACCAACGTGAATGCGTTCGATAACAGGCTTCACCAGTGGTTCCGGCAGGTAGTCCGCCACGTCCCAAAGCATCACGGCGTCGAATTCCTGGCGCTCGAAATTCAGGTTGTCGCGGAGGAACCGGTCGGTGTCGAAGACCGTTCCGCCCTCTCCATTCGAAACCAGCAGGTCTTTGTCGGAAGACAGGCGCAGCAGGTCTTCCTGGTGGAAGTTGTGGCCGAGCCCCGTCATGAAGGTGATATTGGCGGCCGAGGTGGCGCCGAGGTCGAGGATCCTCAGGTTCTCTTCTTTTGAGATGTACTTGATGAACTCGTTGAACCCCGTAGACCGACGGGAAATACGTTGCCCGCCGCCGCGAGGGTGCTCGGGCGTCGAACCGGTCTGCGATCCGAAGAGTCTACCGAAAATGCCAGATGACACGTTCCCACATTGTAAGGCCGGAGCAGGGCAAAACCAACCGACTCGGGAGAGTTACCGGATGGCCGCCACAACGGTGGAAGCATCACGCTTTAGCGCGGTGAAAGAAGGGTCGCAAAAGATGGGGCTTTAGCCTCGACGTCTCTGGACATTGCAGACGCAATTAATCCAATTCCGCCGCGGCTAAAGCCAGCACGGAGCCAGCGCTGTTCACCACGCTGAAGCGTGGTGCTTCCACCGAAAAGACGCGCTAAAGCGTGGTGCTTCCACCGAAAAGATGCGCTGAAGCGTGGTGCTTCCACCGAAAAGACGCGCTAAAGCGTGGTGCTTCCACCGAAAACATGCGCTAAAGCGTGGTGCTTCCCACCAACGTTCTAGTGACGGCTGCCGCCGCGGCCTCGTCCACGATCACCACCGCGACCGCCGCCGCCGGGGCGGCCACCGCGTCCGCCGGGATGACCTCCGCCGTCGCGACGTGGAGGACGGTCGCCACTGCGGTCATGGTCGCGGTTGAAGCTGGGCTCTTCGACGTCAGCCGCTTCGTGGCCACCTTCGAAAGTAACGACTCCACCAGCTTCGCCTTCGCCTTCAGGAGCTGCTTCGCCGCCGCCCATCTTGGCGCGCTGTTCCTTGAGGATGGCTTTGCGCGACAGCTTGATGCGATTGCCTTCGACAGCCAGCACCTTCACCAGCACCTGGTCGCCTTCTTTCAGTTCGTCGCGAACATCTTTGATGCGATGCTCGGCGACTTCGCTGATGTGCAGAAGACCATCGGTCCCGGGAATGATCTCGACGAAGGCGCCGAAGTCCGCCAGGCGAGTGACCTTGCCCAGATAGGTCTTGCCGACTTCCGCCGTCGCGGTGATGTCGTTGATCATCTGGATGGCCTTGGCCGCAGCCTGCTGATCGCTCGATGAGACGTTGACCTTGCCGCTGTCTTCGACGTCGATCTTCACGCCGGTCTGCTCGATGATGCTGCGAATGACTTTGCCTCCGGGACCGATGAGGTCGCGGATTTTGTCGGGCGGAATCTGCAGCGTATAGAAGCGCGGAGCGAAATCGCTGAGCTTGGTACGCGGCTCGGTAATGACTTCGTTCATCTTGTCGAGGATGAACAGACGTCCGCGGTGGGCCTGGTCGAGGGCTTCGCGCATGATCTGCGGAGTGATGCCCATGACCTTAATATCCATCTGCAGTGCGGTAATGCCGTCGCGCGTGCCGGCGACCTTGAAGTCCATGTCGCCGTAATGATCTTCTGCACCGGCAATGTCGGTGAGGATGGCGTACTCTTCGCCTTCCTTCACCAGACCCATTGCGACGCCAGCGACTGAGGCCTTCAGCGGAACGCCGGCATCCATCAGGCTCAGCGAAGCGCCGCAGACCGTCGCCATCGACGATGAGCCGTTGGACTCCAGAATGTCGGAGACGACGCGCATGGCATACGGCCAATCGGTTAGATCGGGCAGCACGGCCGAGATCGAGCGCTCGGCAAGTGCGCCGTGGCCGATCTCGCGACGACCGGCTCCGCGCAGAAACGCGACTTCGCCCACCGAGAATGGCGGGAAATTGTAGTGCAGCATGAAGCGCTTCTTGGCTTCGCCTTCGAAGGCCTCGAGCCGCTGCATGTCATCGGCGGTGCCCAGCGTGGTCGTTACCAGAGCCTGGGTTTCGCCGCGAGTGAAGATCGCAGAACCGTGAGTGCGTGGCAGGACGCCGACTTCGATCCAGATATCGCGAATCTGATCGAACTTGCGGCCGTCGGGGCGACGCTTCTCCTTGATCACCTGCTCGCGGAATACGCGCTCGCGCAGCATTTCAAGGTAGCTCTTGCCCTTCTTGCGGCCGTCGTCATCTTCGTCTTCGAATGAGTCAAGAAACTCGTCTTTGAGCGCCTTGATCATGCCGTAGCTTTCGGCCTTGGGATACTTCTCGGTATTGACGGCATCCATCAGGCGATCGCCGTACTTGGCGCGAAGTTCGCTGATGTAAGCTTCGTCAATCACCGGCGGCTCGACCTTGCGCTTCGGCTTGCCAGCCTTCTTCTGCAACTCGGTGATGGCGGCGCAGATCTTCTTGATCTGCTCGTGGGCGAACTCGATGCCCTGCACGATAACTTCTTCCGACTCTTCCTTCGCGCCCGACTCGATCATCACGATGCCGTCAGCGGTGCCCACGACCATCAGGTTCATGGTGCCTTCACGCTGCTCATCATAGGTCGGGTTGACCACGAACTCGCCATTCGTACGGCCGATGCGCACTGCGCCGATAGGGCCGTGGAACGGAATATCGGAAACGCTGAGTGCGACCGAGGCGCCGTTGATGCCGGCGACGTCCGGGTCGTTGGTGGTATCAGCCGAGAGCACCATGGCGATGACCTGGGTCTCGCAACGGAAGCCATCGGGGAACAGCGGACGGATGGGACGGTCGATCTGGCGGCTGGTAAGAATCTCGCGCTCGCTGGGACGCCCTTCACGCTTGATGAAGCCGCCCGGAATGCGTCCGGCAGCGTAAGTGTATTCGCGGTAATCGACGGTGAGGGGGAAGAAGTCGATGCCCTCACGTGGTTCGGCGTTGGCGCAAGCGGTGGCAAGGACGACGTTGTCGCCGATGCGAACGATGCAGGAGCCGTGGGCCTGCTTGGCTAGTTTACCGGTTTCGAAGCTGATGGACTTTCCACCATGCAGCTCAACGCTGATTTCATGCTTCATTTGTTACAGTTCCTTTTCTGAGCGCGACAAATCGATTGCGGGCGCTCCGCCGGATCGCTGCCAGGAATGAGTGTGCTTCGAATGGCAGGCCAGGCGGATGAGAGAAGAGAGGATTGCGGCGGGCGAGCTTCTCCCCTGGCGCCGTCAGGTGCGCTACTGCGACCTGAAATGCGCTCGGGGGCCCGCAGGCCGATATGGCTCAAATTACCCATGACGGAAGACGCATGAGTCCGTTCCCGGCAAGCACGTAGTAATGCCCTTGCGGGGACTGAAATGACACAGAATGCTTCGAGGCGCAGTACTTCAGCGGCTGGCAAACAGCTTACTTGCGGATGCCGAGTTTCTGAATAACCGTCTTGTAGCGTTCGGTATCGGACTTTCTGAGGTAATCGAGCAAGCCGCGACGCTTGCTCACCATCATAAGCAGACCGCGCCGGGAGGCATGGTCTTTCTTATGCGTCTTGAAATGCTCCGTCAATTCACCAATACGCTCGCTCAGGATCGCGATCTGGACCTCAGGGGAACCAGTGTCGGTATCGTGAGTGCGATACTGGTCAATCAGGGCGGATTTTTTCTCTCGTGCTAACACAGAATCGGGTGCACTCCTACGTTTTAATCGTATCTTGTTACGCTAATGAGAATAACACGGGTGGCTGGAAGCGGCCAAACCGGGGCTGTCAACGGCACCCACAAGGCAGGATCAGCAGTTCTGAAGTAGCGCCGAGTAGGCCTCACGCGTGATCCCCGCAGTCCTTATCAGGTTTGTAATGATATCGAGTCCGATTTCCGGATATCTCGGAATGATCAGCGGCCGAGCGGAGCCGGGTTTCTCTAACTTAATGTGGCTTCCCTTCTGACCCGTGACCTTGTAGCCCAGTTGTTCAAAAACACAGACCAACCTTCCCCATGGCACCGGGGTCAGCCTCGGTGTCATGCAGTCTTCTCGAGACCGAACGGAACCGGCACGGGGAAGATAAAGGCCCCTTCGGGCGACGACGAAGTTAGCGGTTGCGATTTGGAGATGTCGCCGTGGACGACGTGCCATCCAAGCTCGCGCAGCGCCTGTTCGAAGGTTCCGCGCTCGAAGCAGCTGACAACGAACAGCTCACATGCCTCGATTAGATTAGATCGGGCCTCATCGTCGGTTCGGCCCTGAGTAGTCAGATCGAGAGGCGGACAGTATGCGATATACCAAACGCCCTCTTGTTTCACGGTACCGAAGAGTCTGAACTCGGCCTGAATCGTAGCTTCCATAGCTCCGCCTAATTCCGCCATTAGTCGCAGGATACGGGATTTGCAACTTGGAAACAATGCCCCAAGATCACCCGGCCGGTGAGCACGGATCCCACCCTGTAACGGAAAAAACACCTGACATGGTTGCGGGACATCTCATTTATAATGCCGGATTACGCCTAAGCCCTGAGATCAATCTCCACTTCTCTGGCCGAGGTTCGAGGTAGCGCCCGCAGGTAGGCAGTCTGACATGCCAAATTCTCTTCACGAAGGAGCCCTTCATGGCCATCAAAGCGTCGGAACATATCTGGCATAACGGACGACTCATTCCGTGGGACGACGCCAAACTACATGTGATGTCGCACGTGGTCAATTATGGCTCCGCCGTATTTGAGGGCATACGCTGCTACCTGACCGAAAAGGGGCCGGCCATCTTCCGTCTCGAAGATCACATGCGGCGGCTGCTGGATTCCTGCAAGATCTACCGCATCGAGGTTGACTACTCGCTCGACGAATTGTGCCAGGGAGCCGTCGACCTGGTGGCGGCGAACAAGGTCGCCCCTTGTTACGTCCGCCCGATCGTCCTGCGCGGATACGGCCAGGTTGGCGTGAATCCGTTCAACTCGCCGACCGAGGTCTACGTTTGCAACTACGAGTGGGGCAAATATCTTGGCCACGCCAGCGACGATGACGGAGTCGAGGTCTGCGTCTCGTCATGGTCGCGCATCGCGCCGAACACCATGCCGGCCATCGCGAAGTCGGGTGCGAACTACATGAACTCGCAGCTCATCAAGATGGAAGCGATCGTTAATGGCTACACGGAAGGCATCGCGCTGGACGTGAACGGCTACGTCAGCGAAGGGTCGGGCGAGAATGTTTTCGTCGTCCACAAAGGCCGGGTTTTTACGCCGCCGATTGGAAACAGCGTATTGCCGGGAATTACACGCAACTCGGTGCTGCATCTGGCGAAAGATTTGGGCATCGAAGCGGTCGAGCAGGTAATTCCGCGCGAGATGCTGTACATTGCCGACGAAGTTTTCTTCAGCGGCACCGCAGCCGAGATCACGCCCATACGGTCAGTCGACAAAATCATCGTGGGCAAGGGAGTGGCCGGGCCAATCACCAAGGCTCTGCGCAGCGAGTTTTACAACATCGTGAACGGCAAGATGGAAGACCGCCATGGCTGGTTGACGCCGGTTCCGGTGAAGCAGCCGGTGAGCGTGTAGCGGGTAGAGCTGGCCTTCAGGCCAGCGTCTATGCCCTTAAAAAATGTCGGGGCTTTAGCCCTGTTGAAGGGAGTGGCGATATCCGCTCCCTTTCGTTTTTCCAGGAACAGCCTATGCACGTGTATGTTTCGTTCCTCCGCGGGGTAAATGTCGGCGGCCACAACAAAATCAAGATGGACTCCCTGCGCGACTTGTATCGCAAGCTGGGCTTCCATGATCCACGAACCTACGTGCAGAGCGGAAACGTCGTGTTCGGCGCGAAAGAGATGAACCTCAAAGCGAAGGTCATCGAGGATGCGATTGAGAAGTCGTTTGGATTCCGGCCGGGAGTTGTTTTGCGCACAGCGGCAGAACTGTCACGAACGATCAATGCCAATCCTTTCGCGAAGCGCGGCGGTATCAATCCGGGCCTGCTGCTGGTGTCGTTCCTCGCGGACATGCCAGCTAAACCAGGGCTGGATGCATTAAAAGCGCTCCCCATCGGTCCGGAAGAGATGCATGTTGCCGGCCGCGAGATCTTTATCTACTTTCCCGACGGAATGGGGCGTTCGAAGTTTCCCTGGGCGTCGATGGACAAGGTGCTGAAAACTACAGCGACCGGACGCAATTTGCGAACCGTCACCACGCTGCTCAAGATGGCGGAGGAGATGGAGGCGACGCTTGGTTAGTCGGCGCGCGCACCTTAAGCGGCAGCGACGAGTTAATCGTTGCCTTGTATCAGGGCCCGACTTCAGTCGGGCCGAAAACGTATCTTAAAAAATTGAGAGTCCCTTCAGGGACGACGCAAAGCAGGTCCCTCGACGACTAAAGTCGTCTCGGGATGACAAATCATATGGACGCTTTGCGGCACGGCTGAAGGGCTGCTGAAAAAGTCGTCGCAGTGAAAAAAACAGCAGATCCCTCACCTCTAAAGAGGTTCGGGATGACAAGAACACACTGTTACGGCGCAGCTGAAGCTGCGCCCCTTCAAAAGCGCATTGCGGCCGAGTTTTTCAGCAGCCGCTGAAGCCGTGCCCTGATACAAAGCTGGTGGAATCGTAGTTGGAGGTCTGGAGGTCTAGACTCCTGCCTCCACGCACGAAATCTGTCACATGCGCCGTTCCTACTTCGCTGCGCTCGCCGTGAACTGTTTCAGCTCCGCCGGTGATGTGTTGAGCAAGCTGCGCAACACTGCAACTTCGGCCGTGATGCCCGTCTCAATTGCGGGCTTGGCATCGGGAGCAAACAGCGGCGAGTGATTCGAGGGAAGGCTCTCACCGGAAGCTTTGGCCTCCGCGTACTTCTCCGGGTTCGCTCCGCCCAGCGAGAAGTAAAATCCGGGAATGCCCTGCTCGACAAAATACGAGAAATCTTCCGAGGCCATCTGCGGCGGCTCCTGCTCGACATTGTCCTTGCCGAGGGCTTCATCCAGAACCTTGGTCATGCGCGCCGCCAGCGCCGGATCGTTGTACACCGCGTCGGTGGCTTCATCATGGTCGATCTCGGGAAGCTTCGTCACGCCGGCCGCCTCGGCCTCGCCCTTCACGATGCGAGCGATCGATGCCAGTACCTTCTTGCGCACATTCTGATCGTAGGTGCGCACCGTCAGGCCAAGCTTGGCTTCATCGGGAATGATGTTGTTCTTCAGCCCCGCCTGGAAATATCCCACAGTGACTACTACGGGCTCACCCGGCTTAACCTCGCGCGAGGCGATGGTCTGCAAGGCCAGCACAATCTTCGCTCCCAGAACGATGGGATCGATGGACTTGTCCGGCGCTGAGCCGTGCGCGCCTTTGCCGAAGATGGTGATCTTGAGGGAGTCGGCGTTGGAAGACATATAGCGCGGTATCACTCCCACTTTGCCAGCCGGCAGGCCGTTGCCTACATGCAGCGCAACCAGCACGTCGGGCTTGGGAAACCTCGTCATCAAGCCATCGGCGATCATCGCCTTCGCGCCCGAGATAGTTTCCTCGGCAGGCTGCCCGATCAGGATCAACGTCCCATGCCAGGTGTTCTTGGTTTCGGCCATGACTTGCGCTGTGCCAATGATCGACGCCATGTGTACGTCGTGGCCGCAGGCATGCATCACCGGAACTTCCTTGCCGCTGTCGTCCTTGGCTACGACCTTGCTGGCATAGGGAAGACCGGTCTTTTCCGGCACGGGCAGGGCGTCGAGCTCGGTACGCAGCAAGATGGTCGGCCCGTCGCCGTTCTTCATTACCGCGACAATACCGGTTCCGCCCACGTGTTCGGTCACGTCGTAACCCAAGCTGCGCAGTCGCGAGGCCAGCTTTGCCGCAGTCTGCGTCTCGTGCGACGACAGTTCAGGATGCTCGTGAAGATCAACGTAGAGCTTGTAGACGTCGGCGGAAGCAGTTTGCACTTGTTTGGATGGTGCTGGGTTTTGAGCCAACGCCGCAGCTGCCAAGAGCAGTGTCAGAGAGAGAGCTAGAGTTTTATGCATGGGTTGCACGGATGATAAGCAACTACGATACGTCGTGCAACTCACCACATTACGAAGAGTCTCGCAGAGCCAGGGTAACGGCCTCAATTCAGGCTATAATTCCTGCCCATCGCAAGTCTTTGGGGTGGGGGTCTTCCGTGAGCACGCAAGCGGTCCAGCTTCAACCGGGGTACTCTGACACGGAAGCGCTGCAGCTCCGATGGAGCTTGGCGACTCGCATCGCGTTCCGCTTCTGCTTCGTCTACTTCGGCCTGTTCTGTCTGCTGACCCAGGTGCTGGGCGGACTTATTCCGCTGCCGAATGTGGACCTGCCCGACCCATCAACCTTGTGGCCTTTTCGGCAGGCTGTTTTTTGGACGGCGGCGCACGTCTTCCATGTATCGCAGCCGCTGGTCTATCAAGGCAGCGGAAGCGGCGACAAAATCTACGACTGGGTCTTGCAGTTCTGCATCCTCATCGTCGCCGTCTTCGCCACCGTGGTCTGGTCGGCCGTCGACCGCAAACGCGAAAACTATTCCACGATGTACAAGTGGTTTCGTCTGCTCATCCGTTTTTTTCTTGCCGGACAGATGTTGGGATACGGCTGGGCGAAAGCCGTTCCTTTGCAGATGCCGTTTCCGCGGCTGTACACGTTGATGGAGCCCTTCGGCAACATGTCGCGCATGGGAGTTCTGTGGGCATCGATCGGAGCATCACCAGCGTATGAGATCTTTGCCGGATGCGCGGAGATGCTGGGCGGAATTCTTCTTTTCCTCCCTCGCACCACGATGCTGGGCGCGCTGCTCTGTCTGGCCGACATGACGCAGGTCTTCATGCTGAACATGACCTACGACGTTCCGGTGAAACTCTTTTCCTTCCATCTCATTCTGCTTTCGCTTTTCCTGCTCGCGCCTGACGTTAAGCGCCTGCTTGATTTCTTCTTCTTTAATCGCGCGGTGCAGCGTTCGAGGCAATTTCCGTTGTTTGCGACGCCTCGTGCCAATCGCATAGCCGTGATGGCACAGGTTGTGTTCGGCGTCTTCCTGATGGGCATGAACGCCTACGGGAGCCGGACTCTCTGGTATCAGTACGGCGGCGGCAGTCCCAAGTCAGCGCTGTACGGCGTCTGGAATGTCGAAGAGCTTACGGTTGATGGCCAGCCGCAGCCAGCCTTGATGACCGACCATGATCGCTGGCGGCGCGTGATCTTCGATGTGCCTACGCGAGCGGCATTTCAGAAAATGGACGAGTCGCTGGCTCGGTTTGGTGCTGCCATCGACACCAAAGACAATACGTTGAAGCTCACCAAGAGCGATGACAAAGACTGGAAGGCGAACTTCATCTATACGCGTCCGGCGGTGGATCGACTGGTGCTAGACGGCGAAATCGATGGGCACAAGGAAAGGATGGAGCTGCAACTGGTGGATCGCGGGAAGCTGCTGTTGGTGAGCCGCGGATTCCACTGGATACAGGAGTATCCGTTCAATCGCTAGCGGTGCCGGGGCCCGAGAGGCTCGCGTCGCGACTTCTGTCGTCCCTACGGGACTCGGGACATTTTCCAACTTTCCCAGCGCTGAAGCGCTGGGCTAAGCTCTGCTGCGCCTACGGCGCGGGTTTCGCTGTTAATCACTGCCCGTCGCAACCGAGGACAGATCGAGACATCTGAAGCCTGAAACCCCGGAACCCATCAATTGCGAACTGGCTCTACCCGATCTCGGAATACAACGCCCACGCGCTCGCCAGGTCTTGCACCACATGGCCGAGGGATTTGTAGACGGTGATCTCGTCATCGGAGCGACGGCCCGCGACGTCGCCCGCCAGCACCTGCCCGATTTCGGCGACAATGTGGTCGTTGGTGATCAGCCCTGCAGCTTTAGCACGAAGAAATTCGGCGCCTTGCTGAAGAACTCCCTCACGGCTGTCGACGAAGAAACGCGAGCGGGCGACGAGGTCGTTGTCGACCTCCGCGGGGCCTGCCATGCCTGAGCCAACGACATTCACATGGGTACCAGGCTTCAGCCATTCGCCCTTCAGAATTGGCTCGGGCGCGGCGGTGACGGTGCAGACGATATCCGCATCGGCGACGGCTTCGCGAACGCTGGTCGCTACAGCGATCGGTAAGTTCAGCTCAACCTGCATTCAGCGCTGCGAAGTCATGTGCACGCTCAGTCGATCGGCCCCAGACCGTGACTGCCTGAACCTTGCGGATTTGCTGATAGCGCGGACATGCGTCGCTGCCTGCTCGCCATAGCCGAGGATTGCCAGGCGCCGCGAGTCCTTGCGCGCCAGAGCATCGGTCGCAACCGCGCTCGCGGCAGCAGTACGAATTGCCGTGATCTCTCCCGCATGAGCCGCGCAGACGGGAGCACCACTCTGTGGGTCAAAGAGAATCACCAGCCCCTGATGGGACTGAATGCCGCGAGCGAAATTGTCGGGGAAGACGCTGATGAGCTTGGCGCCGAAGACAGCACGCTCGCCCATCGCGCCGGGCATGATGCCGAACATGCGGCCGTCCGCCAGGGGAATGATAGAGCGCAAGAGTTGCCTAGTCTCGCCGCGCGAGAAAGCAATCATGGCCTCGCGCACGATCGGAATACACCTCTCGTACGTCAGGCGCCGGGCGACTTCTTCTCGGTCAATGAATCGCATGTGACGGGAAGCTTAAATCACCAGCTCCCCGCCAAGCGAATGTTGTCTGTTCTAAGTGACGGCTTTGAAGACGGTCACACCCAGGATGAGCGTGAGTATCACGCCAATGCAAAAGATCACGAACAGGATCTTTGCGATGGCCGCGAATCCGGCTGCGATGCCGCCAAATCCGAGCACTCCGAAGATGATCGCCAGTACGGCGCAAATCAGTGTCCACTTCAGCATGCCTGAATGGATGGCAAATGTCGGAAAAGTGTTGCCAAGCAGAGCTACATTTGCATGGTCTTGAGGTGCGGGGTGACGATAAGCGGCGCCTCGGTTGCCCTCTGCACGTCTTCAGGACTGAGGCCCGCGGCAATCTCTTCCAGCACCAGTCCGCTCTGGGTCACGCGAATGTAAGCCATTTCGGTGACGATGGTGTCGACCACGCGCAGGCCGGTGATGGGCAGGGTGCAACGCTTCAGGATTTTGGGAGCGCCGTCGCGAGTGGTGTGCTCCATAGCGA
Source organism: uncultured Acidobacteriaceae bacterium (assembly GCA_963846795.1). Taxonomy (GTDB): domain Bacteria; phylum Acidobacteriota; class Terriglobia; order Terriglobales; family Acidobacteriaceae; genus CAVVDY01. The sequence continues at coordinate 211,809 of CAWJXJ010000001.1, read as the reverse complement.
CAACAACGCGCTTGGCGCTGGCGACCAGGTCCATGGCGCCACCCATGCCTTTCACCATTTTGCCGGGGATCATCCAGTTGGCGAGATTGCCTTCTTCGTCTACCTCCATCGCGCCCAGCACGCTCAGGTCAACATGGCCGCCGCGGATCATGGCAAACGACTCAGCGCTGGAGAAGAATGCGGTGCCTGGTATTTCCGAGACCGTCTCTTTGCCGGCGTTGATCAGGTCGGGATCTTCATCGCCGCTGATCGGGTAGGGGCCCACGCCCAGCATTCCGTTCTCGCTTTGCAGCACGACTTCCATGCCCGGGGGAACGCAGTTCGCCACCAGCGTCGGCATCCCGATGCCGAGGTTGACGTAGAAACCATCCTGCAACTCTTGCGCAACCCGGCGAATGATGCGGTCGCGTTTTTCGGTGTCTTTCTGCTTGGCGGTGGTCACGTCAGCCATAAATAGCTCCTGGAATTTCCGGGTTGTCATCCTGAGCGAGGAGTCCGCCGCGGACGACGAGTCGAAGGACCGCTATCGTTACCGCAAATCTCTCGTGACGATAGGGGTCCTTCGGCTCCGTTCGTCCGCTTCGCGTCCTCACTTCACTCAGGATGACAGCTGAGAAATAGTTCAACTCTTGCGAACCGTTCGGCGCTCGATGCGTTTTTCGTAATTCTCGCCCTGCAAGATGCGTTGCACGTAGATGCTGGGCGTGTGGATCTGGTCGGGATCGAGTTCGCCCGGGCTCGACCAGATGCTCGACCTCAGCAATCGTGATCTTCGCTGCCGTAGCCATCATGGGATTGAAGTTCTGCGCCGTCTTGCGATAGATGAGGTTTCCCCACTTATCGCCCTTCCACGCTTTGATCAACGCAAACTCGGCAGTCAGCGCGCGCTCCAGCACATAGGGACGGCCATGAAATTCGCGCGTCTCTTTGCCTTCGGCGACGACGGTCCCGAATCCCGTGGGAGTGTAGAAGGCGGGAATACCGGCGCCGCCCGCGCGAATGCGCTCGGCCAGCGTGCCCTGGGGAACCAGTTCAAGATCGATGCGACCGGTGAGCACCATGTCTTCCAGCAGCTTGTTCTCGCCCACGTAGCTGCCCTTGTGCGATTTGATCTGTCCGGCGGCAAGCATCAGGCCCATGCCGAACCCATCAACGCCCACGTTGTTGCTGATAGTGTTCAGATGCTTGACGCCCTTGCGCACCAGGGCCGCAATCAGGTTCTCGGGGATACCGCAGAGGCCGAATCCGCCGACCATGATGGTCGCGCCGTCTTCGATATCACGCACCGCTTCGTCAGCATTGGCTATAACTTTGTTGAGTGACATGAAGTTTGTCCGAACGGGCGATTGTAACGGGCCGAGAAAAACAATGCCAGCCCAGCGCGCCATCGAGTGATCCGACACAATTTAAGCCCAGCGCGGGAGTGCTGGGAAAACGATCCGAGTCCCGTAGGGACGACAGAGATTTTTAACTCGCGGATATTGCGCATTCCGTAAAACAGACGCGGCTCTGACCCCCAACAAACATAACCTCGGCGCTCGTTGGCATAGCGGGAAGCACCACACTCTGCCGGCCAAATGAAAATCGCCAACCGCTCCCTTAACATAAGAATGTGAAGAAGACCGCCTATCTCTCCTTAGGCTCGAACCTGGGCGATCGCCGGGCCAACCTCCGTAACGCGATCGGGCAGTTGCTCAACCTTGGCCGGCTAATCGCAGTGTCGTCGTTTTACGAAACCGAGCCGGTGGAATTCACCGATCAGCCGTGGTTTCTGAACTGCGCAGTCGCTCTGCAAACCGAGCTGAGCGCCGAGGATTTTATTTCCGAGATCATGGCCATCGAGCGCGAGATGGGCCGCCAGCGCACCCAGCCCAAAGGCCCGCGAACCATCGACATCGACATTCTGCTCTTTGGGAAGGCGGTTCTACGCACATCGAAGCTCACGCTTCCGCATCCTGCCATGCATCAGCGGCGCTTTGTTCTGGAGCCGTTGGCGGAGATCGCGCCTGACCTGCAGCATCCTGTGCTAAAGAAGAGCGTGCGTGAACTGCTGGCCGGCTTGCCGAAGGCTGGCGCAACCGTGAAAGAAGAGTTGACTCCAGCTCGCGTCAGAATCCGATACGATCCGGAGGTTGCGGAAATAGAGCGCCCGAGTCGGAGTCATTTCCTTTGTGCTTATCTTTTCCCCAAGTCCAGTACATGCCCATGTAGGCGTAGTTCTCTGTTTGTCCAGCAATAGAGTGCCCATAGCAAAACAGAAACTGCTCGCCTTCATGGTGCTTGAAGTGGTAGTAGCCACCGACGTCGAGCATGGTGGAGGCCTGGGTTTGCGGAGCTGCGCTTCCCTCAGCGCCGTGAGCGAAGATTTCAGCGCCTAACTCAAGCCTCTCGTTCAGTTCCTTCTTTATCAGCCAGCCGGTGTAGGGGAAGTTGCGATACCCGACTTGCGGTACCACCTCATAACCGGCTCCGCCATCGAACGTCCACTTTCCCACGTTCTTTTGCAGCCAGATCGGTAGCTTGTACCAGACCTTTCCGATACCGAGCCCCTTCTGATAGTTGCCGGTGGGCATCTCGAACATGGTGAAGCTGCCAATCTGCGGAAAGTGTTTACGTCTCCTTGATAAACGCAATCTTCACTCCCAATTCCATGTCGGTCAGCCCAAACACAGTTGGTCCGGCTCCGCTGGGCAGATACACCGGATTGTTGCTGGGCGCTACCACGCCGAACGGCAATATCGCATGCAGTTGCACGCGAGGAATTGCTCCCCAGTTGAACTCGAATGCCGGACCTTGGGAGTCCATTTCGACGGGCGTTCCGTCGGCAGAGCCAAAGATGTAGAACTCGTAGTGGTGAAGCTCCACCGGCACAGGATCGTCGGTCTGGTAGGGAGGTCCCTGGGCCCACAGTTTCGATCCCGCCACGATTATGAGCAACGCAATCGCTGCACTAACGCAACTGAAGCGAGTCCTCATCGGAATATCCCAAACGGCAGAACGGGAGGTCTGTCGGTGCATCGCCCGCTCATGTTAAAGCCCAGTCGTCCGCCAGTACACAGGAGTAACTCTTCTACTAGGCGGGTGGAGTACGCCTTCCAGGCGTACAGACTACCCAGCAACCCAATGTCTCCGGCTTCAGAGGCTGCTGAAAAAGTCGAAAGCACGGGTCGCACGCGGACTAAAGTCCGCTCGCGAGACGAAAAATAAAAGCCTTTTCGGCACGACCAAGGTCGTGCCCTGACGCGAATCGTCGCAAAGTAGAGTTTTTCTGCGGCGGGTTCGGGATGACAAAAATACAGGACTTTATGGCGCAGCTAAAGCTGCGCCCCTTCCAAAACGGCGCCCTGCAGAGTTTTTCAGCAGCCTCTCAAGGCGTGCTCCACCCGAAACATTACTGTGGAGTTGTCTGCGGCGCTGCCGGCTGAGATGCCGGCTGCTGAGTCGGAGTCGCTGGTTGTTGCTGCTGCTTCTGCTGCTCCTGCTCTGCCTTGGGCGCGATGCCTTTCTCTTCCGCTTCCGCCCCTGGCATCACGTTCTTCAGCGGAGACGTGGCCTGCTCCTCGCGCTCCGGATGCGGCAGCGGTTTACGCGGCAGCATTTGGTCGCGCATGGCAGCGTTGTAGACGAAGATGGCTTCAACGGTGGCCGCTTGCGCGAGGTCCTCGGCTTGTAGCCGCTCGTACGTATCCATGTTGGTGTGATGGGTGCGCGATCCGTAATCCAGCGGGTCCTGAATGAACTGGAATCCGGGGATGCCCACGGCGTCGAAGTTCTCGTGATCGGTGCCGCCGGTGTGGCGCAGCGTGATAGTCGTGACACCCAGGTCCTTCAGGGGCGCGATCCATTGCTTGAAGATGGGCGCGACGGCGGCATTGTGTTCGAGATAGATCCCGCGGATGCGGCCGCTGCCGTTATCGAGGTTGAAGTAGCCGGAGATTATCTGCTGATCGGGCTTGAGTTGCACCGGGCCGGCCGGTTTGCGCAGCCACTCCGGCAACTTCATCTGGTCAGGAGCTGTGGACAGCGGCACGTATCCGAAGTGCTGCTTCACATACCCTGCCGAGCCGTACTCTCCCTGCTCTTCACCCGTCCACAGGCCGACGCGGATAGTGCGACGCGGCTTCATCCCAGCGTGGTGAGAATCCGCATTACTTCCATGGCAACAACTGTGCCTGCACCATTGTCGGTTGCGCCGGTGGCCGATGCCCAAGAGTCGAGGTGTCCGCCGACCATCACCAGTTCGTCTTTCAACTTGGGATCGGTGCCGGGAATTTCTGCGATAGTGTCGAATCCGTGTTCGTGATCGCCGGTGAACTTGGTATCAAGGTTCATCTCGACCGTAACTGGCACATGCGCCTTCACCAGCCGATAGACGCGGCCGTAGTTCTCAATCGCCATCACAGCCACTGGAACGGGATTGATGTTCTCGCGTTTATAAGGCTCGAAGCCCAGGTCGGCGCGGCTGTCATCGATGAAGGTTCCGCCGGTTGCCCCGTTGTCGCGCATCTCGCTGCTGGGCACCACGACGGCGAGCGGCTTTTCCTCGGCCATGAGCGTGGCTATTTTTTCTCTTAGCTCCAGCCGCTTCAGGTAATCCTTGCGCCATTCCTCGCTCGGCGGCTTCAGCGGATATTCCTCAATCTTCTTCAGGTCGGCTTCGTCGTAAGTCTTGTACAGCGGCTTCTCGACCGGCTTCACCTCCCACGGGGCGCCCAGGAAGACGATCTTTCCGCCGAGCTTTCCGCGGTACTGATCGAGGTCCTTCTCTTCTTTGATCTCCGCCACCGCAACCTGCGCGCTGACCGGGCCGTTGGTGGCGGGCGACCACGGAGCAGCCTGCGCGATAAGCACCGCAGTGTCCGGCGATGTCATTCGGATCCACGTATTGAGCTGCTGCCATCCCATGCCGAACTCGCCCCAGTCTTCCAGGTGGGCGTTGACGCAGCCCATGGCCGTGAACTGCTCGCGCGTCCACTGGTTCGCCTTCTGTAAATTAGGCGAGCCAGTGAGCCGCGGGCCAATGCCGTCAGCCAGCGCCGAGGCGTACTCCATCACGTGCGAGTGCATCAACCCTTCCTGGCGAATGAGTTGATACATGTTGAGGTCGAGATTCTCGCGCTGAGGCTGCGGCAGTTCATAGGAAGGCTTCGCTGGCTCGGTCGCTTTCTTTTCGGCGGCGACTGCAGGAAGTGCGACGGCAAAACAAAGCGACAGCGCAACCGCGCGCTGCAGAGACGTAACAATCGACATGGGCGAATTCCTCGTCAGAAGTGCAATTGGGCAGAGTAGCAGATAGAGATCGCGCGCTCCAACTGTGCGTTCCGATCGGCAGTGTCCTAAAGGTGCGTTGATGGGGAAAGGCGGGCGCCCTAGTATGACATCGCTGGACGGTGACGATTGTTCCGACTGTCTATTCCGAGGCCCGCGATAAGTGTGTATATGAGCAGTTGAATTGCAGACTTCATTGACCACATGCGGTAGCGCCAAAGCAGCTTCTTCTTGAACCCGCTGTAATTTTGTATCGTCAGGCCGTAAAAGATTTGGCGTTCAAGGTCCACCCGAACGTGTATTTGGCCCGGGAACCCCAGATTGTCCCCGATGTCCATAACTTCAACGTGAGACCCTTCCTCCAGTGGCAGTAGGTCTACGAACATCACATCTGTGAGTTCGTTGTATTGAAAATCCATCTTTAGTTCTTGGGCCATAACAACCGACCCTTGGCCAACTCCGCCCGCAACTGATTCTCGGGAAAGCTGTACCACGTGCTGATCAGGCGAACTCTCGCAATTGTGAACTTCGTTCTCTGTACTAGGACTGATTTGATGGCCACAAGTAGCCAAGGGTGGTCTCCTACTTCCAGGGCGTAGATAGCGTTCTCTGAGGCCGCACCGCGGCACTCAACAACCCATCGGGGATCCGGCATATTGACTTTAATTCTGTCAACCGCCAGCCCCGCTTCGAGGTGAAAGCGAAACGTATGATTCCTGGCCGTTCCTCGATCACAAAATACATCACGACCCTGCCAGTCTTTGCACTGGAACGCGATGTCCTTGTTGAAGAGTTTTCTCAGACCGCGCATTATGACACGGTGTCGAGTAACTCTGTTAGCTGAATTATAGACGCGTGGAGCGAAAAGACGTCCCGGTATCTCCCCAGTTATTGGGGCGAGCCGGTCGTTTTGCGCTATATATTGTGTGTAACTGCTTTCGAGTACACCATAGAGGCTGTGTTTACCATCACGACAATAGATCCCGAAGTCTCCAGATGCGGTCGGTTACGCCCGCGTCCATCGCGGGGATAACACGCACGCTTGCAGAGCATTTCGTCCACAACAGAGAAGAAGCCAGCGGTGGCTGTTAGAGCACCAACGCACATTTAGGACACTACCGTCTGGCCGGGTGGAAGATTTGTTCGATGGTGAGCGTCTACGACGCTATCTCCCTGGGTAGCTTCGAGGCCGCTTGGACACACTTCAGAATCTCGGTGTCGGTCAGCATGCGCTCGGAGTTCTTCGCCCGCTGATAAATGTGGTCGACCAGTTCGTCAGTCGCTTCGTAGCCGTGACGCTCCAGCCAGAAGTACACATTCGACTTGCCGCTCATGGGCCCGATCTCGATCGTCTGCTCCATGCCGAAGTAGCGCGCCGGCACGCCGGAGTAGATGCTGTCGGCCAACTCGGCATCGTTCTTGCGATATGCCTTGATAACCGCGGCCGCGTGAACGCCGGTTCCGGTGCGGAAGGCATCGTCGCCCACCACCGGGTAGTTCTTGGGAATGGGAACGCCCGTCGCTCTCGATACGGCCACGCAATAATCCTTCAGCTTGGTGAGGTCCTGGCTCGCCCAGGGCTCAACCCCGAGCAGCTTCAGGTTGACCAGCATCTGGTCCATCTGCGTATTGCCGACGCGCTCGCCGATTCCGCAGGCGGTAGCATGAACAACTTCGGCGCCGGCGACCAGCGCGCCCAGAGAGTTCGCTACGGCCAAACCACGGTCGCAGTGACCATGCCACTCCACGCGAATGTCTTGCCCGCTGGGCTTCACCACTTCGTTCATCACAAATTGAATCAGCGCGACCACGCCCATCGGCGTCGCATGTCCCACAGTGTCGCAGATGACAATTGCTTTCGCGCCGCAGTTGATCGCCGTGGTGTACATGCGCTGGATGGTTTCCGGATCACAGCGCGTCGTGTCCTCGGTAACGTACATGACGTCGAGGCCGTGGGAAACGGCGAACTTCACGGCGTGCTCGGTGGTGCGAAGCAGGAAGTCGTCGGTCCAGTCTTCGGTGTAGCGGCGGATCGGACTGGAGCCGATGAAGGTCGCAGCCTCAATGGGTACTCCCGTTCGCTGCACGATTTCAACGATCGGGCGGATGTCGTTCTCGTGGGTGCGCGCCGCGCAGTTCGGCTTAATCTTGAGGCCCGCACGGCCAATCTCGCGAGCCAGAGCTTCGCAATGCGCAACGGCACGCGGCCCGGCTCCCGGCAGGCCGATGTCGAGCATGTTGATCCCAACCTGTTCCATCAGGTGAAGGATCTCGATTTTCTCTTCGATGGAAGGGTCGCGCACCGAGGGCGACTGCAGCCCGTCGCGCAGCGACTCGTCATTCAGCAGAGCACGTCCCGCCGGCTTCATGGAGCGGGCATAGACCGTGTTCCAGTCGTAGATCAGCTCGGATACGTCAGACAATTTAACCTTCCGCTAAGAATCAATTTCCCCACACGTCCGCGGCTTCATCGCGGATTTCCAGCGCCCCCACAGCGCCGACTTCAAGAAAAGAGATGCAGCTTCCCAACACTTAGAGCAATGGGAACCTGCTAAAGCTATGACTCTGCCTTATCGCTGCCAGCGTTGCCTTTTGGCGCTACCGTCACTCCAAACACCGATTTCTGTCCCAATCCGGCGACATTTTTGCCGCGCGGCTCTTCCGGCGACGGCAGATACAGCGTCTTGCAGTGCTCACAGCGATAGATCTCGGCCTGCGGCCCGTACGCGGCTTTCACGTCGCCACACGCCTGCTCAATCCGATCGCTCAGGTAGTACCAGCGCTTCAGATGACCGGCGCAGATTTTGTCTTTAGCGTCCTTCTCATTGCAGGCACGCTGATACGCCTTCTTGTATTTGACTTTGTGATTGGGAAGTTGTGCCGGTGTGTCTTCGGTAGTTGGAGCCATGGTCGCTGAAGCCATAGATCGGAGCGTCTCCGGATAACTTGCAGGGAACAGGCCAATTGTAACCCACGCCCCGGCGAACAATCATCGCTGAGAATTACAGGTAGTGTCTCAGTTTGATTGTCATCCCGAGCAAGCTTCTTTTGCGCGGCGAGGGATCTAGGCGTCCCGATTCGCGCCGACGCGCGAAAGGGGCGCATCCCCATTCAAACTGAGACACTACCGAATTACAATACTTGCACATGACCGCGCGTCCAGTGCTTCTACTCTGTATCGTTCTCCTGCTGGTGTCCGCCGGCTGTTCCAAACCGCAGTCCGCACCTGCCAGCACAAGCGCAGCCGAGGCCAAGCCCGCCGCTGCTGCTCCGGATCCTCGTCTGCAGCAGGTTGCCGCTATGAATGATGTGCCGCCTGATGCCGAGCGCAGCAGCATCGACGGCAACAAAGTCATGCAGTACGTGAAGGAAGTAGTCGCTATCGGCTCGCGCCCGGTCGGCAGTCCCGGGCACGCGAAGCTGCAGGAACTGATTCACTCGAAGCTGAAAGGCGATCAGGTGGAAGACGACGCGTTTACCGCGAAGACGCCGGTCGGCAGCTTCAAGATGGACAACATCATCGCGAAGTTTCCGGGCAAGAAAGACGGCATCATCGTGGTCGCAGGCCACTACGACACGAATTATCCGTTGCCCAAAAGCTACGTCGGCGCCAACGATGGCGGATCGTCGACGGCACTGCTACTCGCGCTGGCCGACTACTTCCGCAGCCATCCTCCGCAGGGCTACAGCATCTGGCTGCTGTGGACCGACGGCGAGGAAGCGTTTGCACAATGGAGCGCCAGCGACAGCCTGTACGGCACCAGGCATCTTGCCGAGAAATGGCAGCAGGACGGCACGGCGAAGCAGATCAAGGCGTTTCTGCTGGTCGACATGATCGGCGACGCCGACCTCGACATTCAGAAGGAAACCAACTCAACCCCGTGGCTAAGCGAGTTGGTCTACAAGGCCGCCAGCAATCTCGGCTATCAATCACACTTCTATCAACAGGAATTCGCCATTGACGACGATCATCTGCCGATGCTGAAGGCGGGCATCCCTTCCGTTGACATCATCGACCTGGATTACGGCTACCACAACGCTTACCATCACACACCGCAAGACACCATCGACAAGCTAAGTCCGAAGTCGCTGGCCATTGTGGGAGACGTAGTGCTGGAGACGATCCGGCTGATCAACGCGCACTACTAGGCATGGCAGATACCTCGATCAAAGCGAGGGAAGTTGAAAACCGCAGATCTGCGCAGCGTCGCGCAATCTCCTATCGGCCGTTATGAACGGATTTTGCTGCGGGGAACCTTCGCACCATATGAGGGCAGCGGCGAATTGTAAGGAATCGGCAGCTCGCAAATCGTAGTTCTCTAGGATCTGTTCAGCTTGGGTGCGCAAGTTTTCTGACGGTTGAATAACTGTCCAGTCGTCGGATAATTTCTTCGCCAATAGCTTTGCCTGAGTCCAGGCAGCCACATCCACTTGTCTTATACGTAGCAGGCGGGCGAGAGCAGCGGCTATTTCAAGCGACGTCCCCCACCAAACCACAGGTTGGTATTGCTTGTGTAAGGCCAGAGCCCGATTGGTCAGGGGCTCACGCAGGCACAATGGCACCAGGGCACTGGAATCCCAGAACGCCGGCGGACGCACTTATCGATCCTCGCGTTCTTCTTCCCAGATGCGTTCCATCACCTCGCGGGAAACATTGCCCGGAGGGTCCGGCCATGAAAAATTTGCGGGCAGTCGCTTCTTCGGAGGAACCAGGATGCCTTGCGCAATGAGGCGTTTCTCTCGTTCCGGATAAGCCTCGATATCACATGGCACGATACGCGCAACGGGTTTGTTGCGCTCGCATATCAGCACCTCCTCGCCGCGTTTTACGCGTTGGATGTGGGAACTCAAGTGGGCTTTCAGCTCGCCGATATTAACCGTCTTCATAACAGCATCCTATCAACATGACCAAGTTAGTCAAGTACCAAAGCATGGAATCCTCTCGCCGTTCTTCGCACGTCGGGTAAACGTTTTTCGGGTAGAGTGCGCGAACCGCTCAGAATGACAAGAAGACCCCGTTGCTGGTGGTTGGAACCTTGAACTCGACTCCACGTTCGTGATTCGCGGCGTTGGTCTTCTTAATATCCAGCTCGCTCAGTGGAACCTGCCGCTGCTCGCCTGCCACGGTTAGTTCTACAATGCCCGCACGCAATAGATAGCGGTCTGCTTCCAATTGCTCACCGTTCAGAAAGATGAAAACTGTTTTCGGAAGTGGCTTCGACGGGATGGCACTCGGCGTCAAGGGAACATTGATAACCGTCGATCGGCCGACCGGCGCAGCATCAGCTTTGTACGAGGCAGAGAGTCTATCCGCGTTGGCAAACACCTTGGAACGTGTAATGAGGTTCCGCAGGCCGTCCTCACCGCCTGCGCCATTCAATGTTCCGGCTATCCTGCCGTTGCGGTCGAGCAGGGCGTAGTGGGGAAAGGCATTGGCGCCAAACTGGGCAGCCATAGCACGGTCCGGATCGAGAGCGATCTGGCATGATCGGGGATTTTTTTGGAGGTACGTTCTGACCGCCTGCGGCGATTCTCCGACGTCGACCGCCAGCACCGTCAGTCCATTATCGGCAAAGTCTCTTTGCAGTTGTTCCACGGCGGGTTGGTCTCTGCGGCAGTAGCCGCACCATGTTGCCCAGAATTGCACCAGGACCACGTTCCCGCTGAGCGAACTGTTCGTAATAGAGCCGCCGTCGAGCGCCTGGACCGAGAATTGTGGTGCGTGTCCCTGAGCGGCGATGTCAGCCGCAGTACACAACAATAGAAAGGTAAGAGAGATGAGCCGAATGCCCCATTGGCCCATGCAGGTCGAGGCTGTCGCGGGTCGAACTCGACGGTCGAGGATTGGAATGGTTCGCAAGCTCGATTCTAATGTTCATTGCGACTGTGCTAAATGCGCCTTTAGTGCCAAACCCCGAAAAGTTCATCAACATTCCCCAAACGGAACCGCCGAAGTTAGCGCGTATCGGAGGTTGGAAAGTTCAGTGGCGCTCTCGTATAAACTGATTGCTCTCGGAGATCGCATCTCATGCCGCGCGGCAACATCCCACGTCAACCATCGAAAGCCGGACGCCAGGACCGGGTGCAACGCCCTGTTACGAAGAAACCCATTAACGTGAAGGTGGGTGCCCCATCCAAGCCTTCTGTTGGCTTGGGTGGGAAAACAAGGTCGGTAAATGCGAAGAAATCCGGTCGCCCCACTCAAGCCCTCAGTTGGTTTGAGTGGGAAAGGGAAGGCGGGTGCCGCTTCGCCGAAAGGCTACAATCCCATCGCGCCTGCGCGGGTGAATGAAATCCTGAAGCGCCTGGACGAGCGCTATCCCAACGCGACTTGTGCTTTGCATCACAACAGCGCGTGGGAACTGCTGGTCGCGACCATTCTTTCTGCACAGTGTACGGACGTACGCGTGAATATGGTCACGCCGGTGCTGTTTGAGAAATATCCCACGCCTGAGCACTTCGCCGCCTTGCAGCCGGAGGACCTGGAAGACGATATCCGCTCCACCGGATTCTTTCGCAATAAATCGAAGTCGCTTGTCGGAGCCGCACGTAAAGTCGTCAGCGATTTTGGCGGAGACGTCCCTCGCAACATGGACGAACTGCTAACCATTCCCGGCGTTGCGCGCAAGACAGCCAACGTAGTTCTCGGCACCTGGTACAACATCGCCGATGGCGTGGTGGTCGATACGCACGTGCAGCGCATCTCGCGCCGGCTGGAGCTGACGAAGAACGAAGATCCTCCGAAGATCGAGCAGGACCTGATGAAGGTGGTCCCGCGCGATCGTTGGATCGCCTTCTCGCACCAGATCATCCATCACGGTCGCGCGTTGTGCATCGCACGCAAGCCGAAGTGCGCTGATTGCCCGCTAGAAAATATCTGCCACGCCGCCGACAAAACCTGGAGCACGGTGGAGATTCACAAGAGCGCGAAGCCGTAGTAAGCGTCATTGATAGGTCGGCCCACCTATATTGCTTCATTGATGGTCGCCCACCTATTTTCGCACTTAAGCTCGGAGCTTCAGTCTTGTTTTGAGTTCACCTCTCTAACGAGCAGATGCTCCAGCATCTCATTCAAATCATTCGACCACTGCCCGTCCCAACTGATCTCCAATCGCAACGGCTTCGGAAACTTCGCATTGTGAGCGGATGCGATGATGTTTACCTGCATTGCCGAACCTTTTGTGATATACCCTCGAAAATTGTTTGGAGAGATATACGTAGAGAGGATGAACCGTCCTGTGCCTTCTTCCAAAAAGCCGAGGTCACATGTCTCCGGAGTGTCCGCGATTGTGGGAAACAGTTCATGAAATGTTGGAAATGCCCATGTGAGTTGCAAAGGAGCTATAACTGGCTCCGCTGCATACTTTCCTGTCGGTCCACGCTTACTTACCCCAACTACAAGAACTCTGACCTTTTCAGCGGGACTCCAAGCTCGTCGATTTCGGACGATCAGATGGTGATAGACGGTCCGCGCTCCGGCGAATTCCTCCTCTTCTCCGGCGGTAGTGTTCAGATCTCCCCGGCGGTCACGCAGCGACACCTCAAGTTGAGGCCCTGCGACCCAATTCTTGATGGCCGAGCCCCAGATCGCCAGAGCTGAGACAGCCAGTGTCCCGAAGGCAGTTACTACCGAGGCGACTGTGTCGGTGGTCGAGTTACACACGAGGGTTCCGCTTTCCGTCGACGAACATTGGTCAGCGATGGATGAGGGCGCGGAGAGGGAAGAAGCCGAGCCCGATTACGAACTGGACAATCTCGCAGGTTGGTATCGTCATTTAATTCAGGCATACCCCGAACAAAACGTCAGCTTTCTCGGCTCTGCGAGAGAGGCCTTGCATGGTTTTCAGAGCCTTCGATTCTCTGCTGATGAAGATGGCGCCAGACGACTGCGTGCGGATTTCACGGGAGAGAAAAGTGGGAAGGTCAGTTACTCAATATCGGAACTCTCCGAAGGTCAAAGATGTCTACTTGCTTTGTATATGATTCTTCACTTTCTGATTATCAAGGGCCATACAGTCTTCATCGATGAACCCGATATACTTCATCGCCTCTCCCAGAAATCCAGCCTTGGCTGCTCGCGGCAGAGGCAGCGGTAGAAGACAGTGAGGGGCAGCTAATCTTGATATCTCACCATCCTGAGATACTTAATCAATGGGCATTGGGATATGGCCTGCGGTTTTTCCGGGAAGGTAATGGCCAGGTTCGTACCGAAAAATTCAGGCCTGATCCCAAGGGAGATTTGCAGCCCTCCGAAGTTATGGCTAGAGGTTGGGAGTGAAACTGCCGTCTCAGGTCATAGTAGTGGTCGAGGACGCAAATCATCGTATGTTGTTGTATCGCTACCTTCGTGGTCGTGGATACAGCCGATATTCGATTCGCATCGCGCTTTCTCCAGCCGCAAAGAAGCTCGCAACGATGGTGCGAGCGCATTTTTCGAAGGAAGTAAGAGCGTTCCGAAGTCGCATCAGGCGTACATTATACCGCTGCTAAATTCATTCTCAAAGCCAGACTACTCACGTCTAGATAAGCTCCAATCGCCTCGCCGGTATTTACAGCCTTCGGCCCAGCACCGAGCAGCGCCGCTAAAAAGCGCAAGATCATCCCCTTGATAATCCCGACGCGCAGTATCCACACCTTCGTCGCGGAGAAATGTTTGCGTGCGTAGCGCAGCATGTTCGCTGTACCAGAAGAGCTGTTTCTCGGCGAAACTAAGTTTGCCGACGCTGTGGGCACCGGAATGACGAAACCGCGCCGATGGGCAATACACGATCTTGCGCCCTGAGTCGAGCAGACGCTTGCAGAAGTCAACATCTTCGAACCACGCGGGAGCGAACTGCGTGTCCATTCCTCCAACCGCATTCCACGCCTCGCGCGTGATGGCCAGACATGCTCCTGCTGGTTGTTCGACCGGCTGCGGCTTCGAGTAGTCGGCATCGAGGCAACGGTAACGCCGGTTCACGGGATTTGATGGCCAGAGCTGGTTGATCAGCAGAACCTCGCATAACAAGCTGCCTAGTGTCGGCAGGCGGCGAAAGGCGAAGCCGCGTTGCAGCTCCCCGGAAGCTTCGAGCAAGGCGCCTCCCGCGGCAGCGGCGGATTGCGCCGTCATGCAGTCGATGAGCGCACTCACGGCTCCGGGCTCCGCAATCGCGTCAGGATTCAGCACGAGAAAAGTATCTTCGCTTGCCGCCCTCACTCCGTGGTTCACCCCCGCGGCAAAGCCGAGATTGCGCGAAATCCGCAGCAGCTCTACCGGATGATGGGCTTGAAATGCCTGCACTCTCTCTACTGTGTCGTCCTGGGAAGCATTGTCGACAACGACGATTTCGCAGTCCTCGGTCGCCAACGCTTCCAGACACTGGGCGATGCTCTCGCCAGAGTTGTAGGTCACGATGATGGTCGAGCAGCGAGGCATGGAAGGAAGCCGAATTATAATCGTCGCTTACGTAATCAGCGTCAGACCATCGCCTTCGCACACTTACACGAGACCCGAGTGGATATCGTTCAGACCTCGCTTCCGGGAGTAATTGTCATCAAGCCCAAGGTCCACGAAGATGCTCGCGGCTTCTTCATGGAAACCTATCGCGCCGAGGCACTCGCCGAGGCTGGCATTCACCACAACTTCGTGCAGGATAACCATTCGCGCTCGTTGCGCGGGGTGCTGCGCGGGCTGCATTATCAGTTGCGACAGCCCCAAGCCAAGCTCTGCCGTGTGGTTTCGGGAGAAGTCTTCGATGTTGCCGTCGATGTGAGGCTGGGCTCACCTACCTTCGGTCAGTGGTGCGGGGTGGCATTATCGGCGGAGAATAAGCTTCAAATCTACGTTCCGCGTGGCTTCGCTCATGGATACGTGGTGCGCTCCGAGACTGCCGACTTCCTCTACAAGTGCAGCGACTATTACGACGCGGCTGACGATCGTGGCGTGTTATGGAGCGACCCGGCGATCGGTATCGCGTGGGATGTCTCAGAGCCCATTGTCGTCGAGCAAGGACCAGCAATATTCTCGCCTCTCGGAAGTGCCGTCCGAGATGCTGCCGAGGTACGAACCGTGAGGCTGCTGGTCACAGGCGCAACAGGTCAGGTGGGATGGCAGTTGCTGCGAACGCTGGCTCCGTTAGGAGAGGTGGTCGCGCCGCCACGCGCTGAATTAGACCTGTCGAACCCTGAGCAGACAGCGCGCGTGGTTCGCGAGATTCGGCCTGACGTTCTACTCAATGCCGCGGCCTATACGGCGGTCGACAAGGCAGAAGCCGAGCCTGAACTTGCGCGGACGGTGAATGGCGTCGCGCCAGGCCGTATGGCTGCAGGAGTTGGCGCGAAACGGCGGGTTAATGATTCATTACTCGACCGATTACGTCTTCGATGGCGCCAAAGCTGAGCCTTATACGGAAGACGATTCCACGGCCCCACTCAACGTCTACGGCAGAACGAAGCTTGCGGGCGAGCAGGCGGTTGTGGAGAGCGGTTGCGCTCACATCATTCTGCGTACCTCGTGGGTATACGACACGCGTGGACAGAACTTCCTGCGCCGGGTACTTCGTTTGGCAAGAGAGAAGCACGAGCTGCGTATGGTGGATGATCAGCAGGGAGCGCCTACCTGGGCGAGGGCGATTGCCGAAGCTACGGCGGCAATCGTCGCCAGACTAGCCGCTGCAAAGCCGGCAGGGAAGTGGCAGGCAGGTGGCATTTACCACCTCACCGCGGCAGGCGCCACTACATGGGCTGGATTCGCCCGGACGATCCTGGAGAACTACGAAGAACTGCTCGCGTGGCCGGCGGATTCCGGCGAGTTTAGTGGCCCTCTGCTGGCGAAAAGCGTTGCTACCATTTCCGCCTCTGAGTTCAAGGCGGCGGCGCGTCGTCCTGCAAACTCCCGGCTCTGTAACGCCAAATTAGAGCGGGAATTCGGTGTCAGCCTTCCGGACTGGAAGCATCTGCTGCGCCTTGCCATGCTGGAGACGATTCGCTGATAATGAGCGTTAGTTCTATTGTCCGCGCCATATTGCGCCTCATAAAACCTGCTCTTATCTGCTAAGGAGACTCTGATTAAGCCAATGCGCAGACCCCAGCGGCTAAAGCCGGTTTCATTTGCTCGAGTTTGCGGACCGCTTGAAGGCGGCCCCTTTCAAAGCAATACTTAATCAGGGCTTCCTAAAAATCAGCTGATTTAGCTTTGCGTGCGGGATCCGAAGGAGATTCATGAAGGGCATCATCCTGGCTGGAGGAATTGGCTCGCGCCTGTATCCTCTGACTCGTGTCACCAACAAACATCTTCTTCCGGTCTACGACAAGCCAATGATTTTTTACCCGCTGCAAACGCTTGTCGACGCAGGGGTGCGGGACATCTTGATTGTCACGGGCGGCCAGAACGCCGGCGATTTCCTGCGCCTGCTGCAGAACGGGAAAGAATTCGGCTTGCAGCAGCTCAGCTTCGCTTACCAGGATGGCGAAGCAGGTATTGCCGATGCCTTACGACTCGCAGAACCATTTGCGAAGGGCGAGAAGATCTGCGTGGTGCTGGGCGACAACATCATTGAAGGCGACGTTCGCGAAGCCGCCGAGGCCTTCCAGCGGCAGGAGAAAGGCGCCAGGGTGCTGCTGAAGGAGGTCAGCGATCCGGAGCGCTTTGGCGTACCGGTCTTCGATGGTGAGCGGATCGTTCGCATCGAAGAGAAGCCAGCCCAGCCGAAATCACCTTTCGCCGTGACCGGCATTTACTTCTACGACGGTACAGTGTTCGACCGAATCCATCGGCTCAAACCCTCGCAGCGGAACGAATACGAAATCACCGACATCAACAACAGCTACATCGATGAAGGAACGCTCACCCATTCCATCATGCAGGGTTGGTGGACCGACGCCGGTACCTTCGAATCGCTATGGCATGCCAGCAACATGGTCCGCGAGAAGGCGCAACGCGCCGGGCACGGCCAGGCGGCAGGTGAGTCGTGAAACTGATCGTCACCGGAGGCGCGGGCTTCATCGGCTCAAACTTCGTACATCGCATCCTGGCAGCTCACGCCGACTGGACGGTGCTGGTCGTCGACAAGCTGACCTACGCAGGAAATCTGAAGAACCTCGAATCCGAGCTGGCTTCGGGCCGCTGCGAGTTTGTGCAGATGGATATCTGCGACCCAGGCGTGGGCGAAGTGCTGCGCGGTTGCGACGCAGTGGTACACTTTGCGGCCGAAAGCCATGTGGATCGCAGCATTGAGGACGCCACCGCTTTCGTGCGCACCAACATAGAAGGCACGTACAACCTCATACAAGCTTCCCGTGCCGCTGCCGTTCCCCGGTTTATCCACGTCAGTACCGACGAGGTGTATGGAAGCCTGGGTGAGGACGGTGAGTTCACGGAAGAGTCGCCGTTGCAGCCGAACAGTCCTTATGCGGCCAGCAAAGCCGCCTCCGATCTGCTGGTGCTGGCGTACGTGCGGACGCACAACTTTCCCGCGATCGTTACCCGTTGTTCGAACAACTATGGCCCGTATCAGTTTCCGGAGAAATTCATCCCTCTCATGATTGCCCAGGCGTCGGAAGGCAAGCGCCTGCCCGTATACGGCAAAGGCACCAATGTTCGCGACTGGTTACACGTCAACGACCATTGCGATGCCGTTGAGGTTGTCCTGCTGAAGGGCCGTTGCGGGGAGGTGTACAACATCGGCGGTGGATGCGAAATGCGCAACCTTGATGTTGCGCGCCTGATCCTCAAGAAGTTCGAATTATCTGACGACCAAGTCGAGTTTGTTAAGGATCGCCCGGGGCATGACTTGCGTTACGCGATAAATTGCGACAAGCTCTCGCGCGAAACCGGATGGCACGCCCGGATAGCCTTCGAGCATGGGCTGCGAGAAACCATCGACTGGTATCGCGACAACCGGGTCTGGCTGGACGATGTCCGCTCGGGAACTTATCGCGAGTACTTCGAGCGACACTATCTGCACCGAGACAGGACGTTTGCCGGCTAGGGCGGTGGACAGGTCCATTGCAGAAAAAAGGACGGCTGACTTGGCCGTCCCTGTAGTGCTTCAAATGATGGTTACGGCTCTAGAACGTGCTTTGCCGAGTCGCCACGGAACGTCATCTCTTGGAGAACACGTTCGTTCTTGGCGTTGTCGGTATAACGCTGTTCGGTTCTGCTTGCCTTTTCGCCAAGCGGTACCAAAGTGCACTTCGCTTTCGCTTCGCCTTTGGTGCCCTGTATGCCTTTGAATACCATGATGTGCTCATTGCCATTCATCTGATGAAGCACCTGGTACTGTCCGGCGGGCAGAACTGTGCCGCCAACGACCGTGGGGGCGCTGAATACGATCGTCTGCTTATTGGCGATGCCCAGCGAATTGTCGGATGCCTGTACCAAGGCTGCCGTGCAGAGAATGAGAGCGATCGTCATTGTCATGACGAACCACTGTTTGCGCATATTACCTCCATAGATTTGGATCCTGGCTCGGGTCCCTATAAGTCCAGTCTCAGTTTAGAAACAGCCACTTACCCCTGCCGTGAGCCCGGTCACATGGAGATGTGAGGGGGCGGCGACGCTGGGGCTTGGCCGCCCCGGAACGGGACAAGGATAATGCTCGAGGATGAAAAAATTAGGCCATTTGGTGCAATTCCGCGCTATATTCCTTATTCAGCAACTTCGTCTTCCGTTGCTTCAACATATCGCTACTCTACGATAAGAATCTGCGCTGCCAATGAACCTGGTTCAAGATCGCTTGGGAAGGAGTTGTATGGGTGTCCGCCGTTCAGTTTGGGCCTATGTAATTGCTGTAGCCGTGAGTTTTCTTGTATTTGCCGCCGTCGCACCGGTGGCTGGAGCCGCAGAGATGCCGGCGACTCAAAACCCGAGCACCACGCATTTGACCTTCAATCCGGCTTGCCCGATGGTCAATGAGACTGTCACTTTGACAGCCAAAGTTGTAGGCCTTGCCAGCGGTACCGGGATTCTGCCTACGGGAACCGTGACGTTTACCCAAGGCTCGACTCAATTGGGAACGGGCATGTTGGACCAGACCAGCGGGATAGCGACATTTCCGACTTCTTTTTCTACAGCCGGCCAGTACCCCATCACGGCCAGCTACGGCGGCGACGCGAACTACCTACCGTCTAGCGATACGGAGACTCTGCAGGTCGGGACGACGTGCTTACAGTCCACGACTACGGTGTTGTCGATCAATCCGAACCCTGCCCAAGTCGGGGACACTGTCACCTTCACGGCCCGCGTGTCGGCGGGCAATGGCCTCCTCGGCATGATTACTGGAACCGTCGATTTCCTTCAGGATGGGACCCAGATCGGAACAGGGACCCTCGATTCCTCCAATACCGCGACGTTTACCGCCACTTACGCCAATACGGGCACGTTTACCATGACCGCCAAGTACGAGGGTGACAACAAACAATTTCAGGGCTCAACTTCGTCGCCGGTGACGCTCACCATTGTTCCCGTGGGAACCTTGACGCCCACAACGACTGCCTTGTCGAGTTCGAACTCCAGCTCGAACTTCGGAGACACAGTTATCTTTACCGCGACGGTACAGGGAGGAATGGGAAGTGGCCCTACCGGAACTGTAACCTTCATGGACGGCAGTTCGGCGCTGGGAACGGGCACGCTGGTTAGCGGACCGTCATCATCATCAAGGGCCACCTTTAGCACCAGTGCCTTAAGCGTCGGTACGCATAGCATTACAGCGCAGTATGGGGGAGACACGAATTTTTCCGGCTCGACTTCTCAGCCGCTCACCCAAATCATCAACAACAGCACGACCACGATGTTCATTCTCTCTGTCAATCCCACTACGATAACGGTCAACCAGGGAAACGCCGGCACGGCGAACGTGACCCTGACGCCTTCTGGCGGATTCAACCAGACGGTGACGTTCCTCTGCTCGGGGCTCCCGATTTATTCGCAATGCAAGTTCAACCCGCCAACCATTACTCCCGACGGCAGCAACACTCCGTCAACCATTGTGATGACGGTCAGTACGAACGTTGCCACCGCGCGGCTGCTGCGGCCAAACTTGGGTCGCAGTGGTGCTATGCTGGCCGTATTCTCGATGGGCCTCCTGGGCCTGGTACAGGTCAGAGGCAGACGTCATGGCCGCCGGACTAGACTTAGCCGTTTTGCAGCATGGTTCTTGCTGTTGATATCCATCGCTGTGGTCTCGTTGCTCGTCTCCTGTGGAGGAAGTAGCAATAGCCGGGTCTTGACGCCGAAAGGGACCACCACGGTAACCGTAGCTGGTTCGACATCAACCGGCGCGCAGACGACCACCTTCACGTTAACCGTGCAATAACTTAGTTTGTAATCGCTGTCTTACTGCCCCGTTTCACGACGGGGCAGTTGTTTTTTGGGGGAGGGAAGGTCCGCTTTTGCGGGCAGACGACAGTTGAAAACCGGCACAGCGAAACAAAACTCTCCGCGCCTGGCCCGCCGCAATACATCGGGTCGGCGGTACTCCAGTAATCCTCGATGCTATCTGCAATTCACCTTATATTTTCGCCTATTCAGAGCAACTGCTCTTCTGGAGATTTACCGTGTACGAAAAACTGCTCGCACCACGCGATGGTCAACACATCTACCAGCAGGTTCTTGCCGCGCAGATGGTCACGCGCATGATTGAATTGTCCGATCACGGTTTCCCTGCCCTCGGGGCGCTTACAGACACCGCGCTGCCCGCCAATTTATCCAATCGATTCAAGCGTCTGGCCGGATTTCTCGTCAAGCGGGTGATGAGTGTGCGCGGTTACGCCCAGATACCGGGGCGGCGTAGTCGTATTTCCGGCCCCTCGTTGTTCAAGAGAGGCGCGTGCTACCGTGCAATTGGTGACTTTAGCCGAGAGCCCAAAGCCAAGAGCTAACAGCCAAGAGCGGGTTTTCTACAGCTTCTGCACGCGCTGCACTTCGCGCACGCCGGGAATCTTCCGTACGCCCGCAATGATGCGCTGCAGGTGGGTTACATCCGCGATATCTACTACGATGTCGACTGTGGCCTGAGTTTCTTCGGTGGCGGCGCCAATGTTGCGGATGTTGGTATTCGCGTCGCTGATGACCGCGGTAATCTGTTTCAACATGCCGGGCCGGTTATCACAGAGCACCACCAGCTTAGCCGGATAGCCGGTCGCCCAAGGCGTCTTGGTGCTGATCTTGCCTTCCGAGCCCCACTCCACCGCGATCCGCCGTTCTGGTTCATACATCAGCGTTTCGACGTTGGGGCACGCCTTGGAATGCACGGCGACGCCCTTGCCGCGGGTTACGTATCCGATGATCTCCTCGCCGCGAATCGGGTTGCAGCAGCGCGCGCGATACACCATCAAGTCGTCGTGACCCTTCACTTGCAGTGGTGCTACGTCTCCGCCGAAGACGCGCCGCACTACGCTGGTCAGACCGCCCGCGGCGTTGCTCTCGCTGGCCTCGTTCGGTAGGTTCGTAGTCTGCTGGGCGGGAACCAGCCGGGCGAGGATGGTGCGGGCGGAGAACTTTCCGTAACCGATCGCGGCCAGCAGGTCGTCCGGCCGGCCGAGGCCGTATTCACCGGCAACCCGCATAAGTTCTTCGTCGTTGATTTCCTTCATTGAAACGCGATACTTTCGCGCCTCTTTTTCGATCAGCTTGCGGCCGATTTCAATCGCGCGTTCGCGTTGATGGATATTCAGCCAGTGCTTGATCTTCTGCCGGGCGCGCGCCGACCTAACATACGTCAGCCAATCGCGGCTCGGGCTATGGCCTGTCTGGGTCAGGATTTCGACAATGTCGCCCGAGCGCAACTTGTAGCGCAAGGGAACGATGCGGCCGTTAACCTTCGCCCCAACGCAGCTATCCCCGACCTGGGTGTGAATGCTGTAGGCAAAATCGATCGGAGTGGCCTCACGCGGCAGGATGACAATCTTTCCCTTTGGTGTGAAGGTGTAAACCTCTTCGGGGAAGAGGTCGATTTTCAGTGTCGAATAGAATTCTTCGGAGTTCTCAATGTCGCGCTGCCACTCAACTACCTGCCGCAGCCATGCCAGACGTTGCTCGTCGCGCGCCGAAACCGGCCCGTCTTTGTACTTCCAGTGGGCGGCGATGCCTTCTTCCGCCATCTTGTGCATCTCTTCCGTGCGGATCTGCACCTCGAAGGAATGGCCGTTATCAGCGATCACGGTCGTGTGCAGCGACTTGTAGAGGTTCGGCCGCGGCATCGCGATGAAGTCTTTAATCCGCCCAGGCACAGGGCGCCATTGGTTGTGAATGATTCCCAGCACCGCATAGCAGTCATTCACTGATTGCGTGATGACGCGCAACGCCAGCATGTCGTAGATCTGGTCAACCGAAATGTGCTGCCGCTGCAGTTTTTGCCAGATGCTATAAAGGCGCTTAATACGCGCTTCCACGCGGGTTTGCAGGCCGGCTTCCTTGAGCTTGCCCTCGATAAGCTTTTGCACCTCAGCCAGGAACGCCTCGCCCTCTTTGCGTCGCGATTCAATGGCGTCCTTCACCTGCTTGTATGCAATGGGATCGACATACTGGAACGCCAGGTCCTCGAGCTCGCCGCGGATCTTGCCCATGCCCAGGCGATGCGCAATGGGCGCGTAAATCTCCTGGGTCTCGAGCGCGATCTTCTGCTGCCGTTCCGGCGACAGATGTTGCAGAGTTCGCATATTGTGCAAACGGTCGGCCAGCTTGATCAGAACGACGCGGATGTCGTCCACCATGGCCAGCACCATCTTGCGCACGCTCTCGGCCTGGGCTTCTTCGCGCGAGGCGAATTCCAGCTTGCTGATCTTGGTGACGCCCTCGACTATGTGAGCGACCTGTTCGCCGAATTCGGCCTTGATCTCCTCTACCGTGACCTTGGTGTCTTCCACCGAATCGTGCAGCAGGCCGGCGACAATAGCCGTGGTGTCAAGACGCATCTCCGCCAGCACCAGGGCCACTTCGAGCGGATGCACCAGATAGGGCTCGCCTGAGGCGCGAGTTTGGCCGGTATGATGCTGAAGAGAAAATTCGTAGGCTTTTTTGACCAGGGCGAGATCGTCGTTGGGGCGGTAGGCGCGAATTTTGCGCAGCAGATCGCGAAAGCGGGTTACCGTGAGAACATTGGTCGCGATGGCTTGGCGCAAAGTCGCCATGTCTGATTATAAGGTAATGCAGACGACAGCGCCGATCGGGTGGAGTACGCCTTCAGGCAAATTGGGTGGAGTACGCCTTCAGGCGTACAGTAGCGGGCAATTGTTTTGTATCAGGGCACGGCTTCAGCCGTGCCGCTGGCAATCACATAACCCCAGGCCTTTAGGCCCTGCACTGTTTGCGGGGGCTAAAGCCCCGGTTCATTCGATCTCGTTTTCGGCCCGACTGAAGTCGGGCCCTGATACAAAACTTTCGGTCGAAACACTATGCGAATCCTAATCAGCGGCGCATCAGGTTTGATCGGTAGCGCACTGCGAGCGAACTTGACGCAGCGAGGCGACGAGACTGTCGCGCTGGTGCGCCACTCGCCCCGGGCCGGTGAGGTGCAATGGACTCCCGGCCAGGCACTCGATCCTCAGAAGCTTTTCGAGTTCGATGCGATCGTGCATCTCGCAGGAAAGAACATCGCGGGTCGCTGGTCCCGCAAGTTCAAGCAGGAGGTGCGCGACAGTCGGGTGCAGGGCACACGTACTCTCGCGACTGCAGCCGCGGCATCGTTTCGCCAATGCGGAAGTCCGCGAACATTCATCGCAGCTTCGGCCATCGGCTACTACGGTAATCGCGGCGACGAATTGCTTACCGAAACCAGCGTCCCCGGCCGAGGCTTCCTGCCGGAAGTTTGTGTCGAGTGGGAAGCTGCCGCTGATCCGGCGCGCGATGCTGGCCTGCGTGTCGCGCCCCTGCGCATCGGCGTGGTGCTGGCCAAGCATGGCGGAGCGCTTCCACCCTTACTGCTTCCGTTCCGGCTCGGCTTGGGTGGCCGCATCGGCGACGGTCGTCAGTACTGGAGCTGGATCACATTGGAGGACGTCGTTGGCGCGTTCGCGTTCGCCTTGCACGACGAGAACGTCAGCGGCCCGGTGAACGTCGTAGCGCCCCATCCTGCGCGCGTCTCCGACTTCGTGTCATGCGCTGGGTGATGTTCTTCACCGTCCGACGCTGCTTCCGCTGCCCGCATTCGCGGTCAGCATCTTGCTCGGCGAGATGGGCGAAACACTGTTGCTGGATTCCGCGAAGGTCCTGCCAGCCAAGCTGGAAGCTGCGGGATACAGGTTCATTCAGCCCAATTTGCAAGCCGCTTTGCAGGCTGCGCTGAGGCGGGATCAGGGGTAGCGCTCGCGCGAAATTGCAACCAATCGATCACCTCTTTTCCACCGCCGCCCGCAACTGCACAAGCTACCGGCTAAGTGGCTCATAAGTAAAGACTTACAGGACTATTTCGGCGCACTTTCCCGGCCTGAACTATGATACAATCAATTTGGATCGCTGTGCTCATAAGTTATTGAAAATTCTAGTACTTGAGCGGCTTGCGGAAGGCTGGCTCTTCCCCCGATCCCTGTGCAGTATTCGCTTGCGAAATCGTAAGCTCGCGAGCGGCGAAATGGAGCAGGATGGCCTCAACAGATTCTGGTGCTGCCGCAGCACCAAACGGCAAGAACAACCCCGAAGAACTAAACGAGAAGCCGCAGAAGAACGGAAAAAACGGCAACGGTCACGCTGACGGCGAGTACACCGCTGATTCCATCAAGGTGCTCGGTGGCATGGAAGCCGTGCGCAAGCGTCCCGCCATGTACATCGGTTCGACCGGCGACATGGGATTGCATCACCTCGTCTACGAAGTCGTCGACAACTCAGTCGATGAAGCGCTGGCAGGATTTGCCGATCGCGTCGACGTCACCATTCACATCGACGACTCGATCACCGTTGTTGATAACGGACGCGGCATTCCGGTCGACGAAATGGACATGGACGGCGAGCGCCTTCCCGCGGCGCAGGTGGTAATGACCGTGCTGCATGCGGGTGGCAAGTTCGACAACTCTACCTACAAAGTTTCGGGCGGATTGCACGGGGTTGGCGTATCGTGCGTGAACGCGCTCAGTCATCAGCTTGATCTCGAGATCTGGCGTGACGGCTCAGTGTGGGAGCAGAGCTATTCCAAGGGTGTGCCCACCACCAAGCTGACGAAGACGGGCGCAACCAAGAAGCGCGGCACCAAGGTCCACTTCGTCCCTGACAGAGAGATCTTTACCGTCACCGAGTACAACTACGACACGCTGGCGCAGCGTCTGCGCGAGCTGGCTTTCCTGAATAAGGGCCTGCTCATCACGCTCACTGACGAGCGCACCACCGACTCCAAGAGCGGTGAGCCCAAGCACACGGAGTTCAAGTACAACGGCGGCATCGCCGAGTTCATCAAGCACCTCAACCGTGGCAAGAGCGTGCTGCATGACAAGCCGATTTACATGGAAGCCGAACGCGACAACGTGGCCATGGAGATCGCGCTGCAATACAACGACGGCTACTCGGAAACCGTTTTCAGTTTCGCCAACAACATCAACACCGTGGATGGCGGCTCGCACCTGTCGGGCTTCCGCACGTCGCTGACGCGCACGGTGAACAACGCCGGACAGCAGCTTGGGTTGTTCAAAGACGTCAAAGAGAACCTGTCGGGCGATGACGTTCGCGAAGGCTTGGTAGCCGTCGTCAGCGTGAAGCTGTCGCAACCCCAGTTCGAAGGTCAGACCAAGGGCAAGCTCAACTCCGACATTGCCGGAACGGTTCAGGCCTTCGTCAATGAGCGCCTGGGCGCTTTCCTGGAGATGAACCCGCCGGTCGCGAGAAAGATTATCAACAAGGCCATCGAAGCCGCCCGCGCACGCGAAGCAGCCCGCAAGGCCCGCGATCTCACCCGCCGCAAAGGAGCACTGGACGGAGGCGGTCTTCCCGGCAAACTCGCCGACTGCACCGAGCGCCAACCCGACCGCTGCGAGGTTTATCTGGTGGAGGGAGAGAGCGCCGGTGGAACCGCCAAGCAGGGCCGCGATCGCCGCTTCCAGGCGATTCTGCCGCTGAAGGGCAAGATCCTCAACGTCGAAAAAGCGCGCTACGACAAGATGCTGGGCCACGAAGAAATTCGCGCCATGATTACGGCGCTGGGCACCGGCATCGGCAAAGAAGACTTCGATGTTGCAAAGTTGCGCTACGGTAAGATCATCCTGATGACCGACGCCGACGTGGACGGCTCGCATATTCGCACTCTGCTGCTGACGTTCTTCTTCCGCCACATGCAGGAGCTCATCAAGCGGGGCAACGTTTACATCGCGCAGCCGCCGCTCTACCGCATCAAGAAGGGCAAGTTTGAGCAGTACATCAAGAACGACGCCGAGTTCGTGAAGGTCATGGTCAAGCGCGCCGCCGACGGAATCGTGGTGCGTTACGGTGAAGGCGCAGCCACTCTGGAAGGCGCTCCGCTGACCAAGTTCATGACCACACTGAACGACTACATCGGCTTCTTCGATAAGGTCGATAAGCGCATTCGCGATGAAAACATCACCGAGGTGCTGCCGAAGGCCGACCTAATAAAGCGCGTGGACTTCGAGGGCGAAAGCAAGACGCCGCCGAAGAAGATCCTCGATCTTGAGAAGGCGTTGAAAGCCATCGCGAAAGAGCGCGGCATCAAATCGGTCGAACAGCGCTTCGAGGAAGAGCACAGCCTGTGGGAGGTGACCTTCGTCAACTCGCAGGGAGCGGAGCACGTTATCAACTGGGAGCTCGCCTCAACTCCTGAGTACCGGCAGATGATGTCGAAGTACAAGCAGATTGCTGAGTTCATGCAGCCGCCCTACGTCATCGAAGCAGTAAAGAAAGAAACCGCTCGCGCCAACGATGAAGACCTGAGCGATGCCGAACGCGCCGATCTGGAGAAAGCTGAGCAAAAAGCGCCGAAAGCTTCGAAGAAGAAAGTGTCGGGCGAGACGGTCGAGAAGCAAACGGTTCGTGAACTGTTTGACTTCGTTCTCAATGAGGGCCGCAAAGACTACACCATCCAGCGCTATAAAGGCCTGGGCGAAATGAGTTCGACTCAGCTCTGGGAGACCACGATGGATCCCGAGCGCCGCACCTTGCTTTCGGTAAAGCTCGAAGATTTGACCGAGACGGAAACCATCTTCACCACGCTGATGGGCGAAGACGTGGAATCGCGGCGCCGGTTTATCGAAGAGAACGCGCTGGAAGTGAAGAATCTGGATATTTAAAAAGACGCTTTTCGCTTTTCGCCATTCGCTGTTCGCCAGATAGGGTGTGCACACGGTCGCAGCAATTTGCGCGTCTCTGACGTCGGGCGCCAAAAGGAATGACCGCACGCCGAGTTGGCGGCGCGGGCTATCTGGCGAAGAGCGAATGGCGAAAAGCGAAGAGCGGTTTCCATGCCTTTTCCCATCAAAACCTGCGTCATCTGCGGCGAGGAATTCGAACTGAAGCCCGGCAAGCCGGGGTTTGCCAATCGCTGTCCAGATTGCAGCGAGCCTGAAGAGCAACCGGCGGGCGAGAACAGCCTGGATGCTGGCAACTCCGACATGAATGCCGAGCGGCGGCGCGTGATTCGAGATCTGCTCTACCGCAAGGACAGCTAGGAGTGGACGAGCGCCGATGGAACTCAGCGGTGCTGAAACACTCTCTCAAACAGCTTGGCGGTTAGTTCGTCGAGCCTTTTCCCGACGGCAAGTCGAACAAGAGCGTAGGCGACAGCCAATGCCAGCATGACCGCCCAAAAGTAGAAGATCATCGAAGCTCGGGACGGTGGTTCGATATTGTAGATCTCTAGAACGGCAACAACTCCTATCGCAACACCGACGATTCCTAGGGCGGTACAGCACAACTTCAAGAATTCCCCTGGAGGGCGAAGTCCTGCGCGGTCGATCATCACGACCAGGTAGTGATCCTGTTTTCTCACGAGTCGGATCGCCTCCCACCATCGAGCATATTCCTCAGGGCTATCGTTTCGGCAACGCTTGGCAACCCTTTTGATCAACCGAGCGATTCTCTTCTCAAACTCACCCTGGTCATTGGCAAGATCTTCGGAATCGACTTCCGATACCTCCTCCGGCTCGCTCGAGAAATACAGCAGCTTGCGCTCGCGCTCTGATAAAGGGTTCCCCTCTCGCTGCGCCTCTTCGACGATCTTCGCGATGATGAACTGCTCGGCTCCCCGTACCGTGTGGAATCGGGCATTCCGTTGATTCTGGCAACCTCGCTCTGTATGTTGCTATGCGTTCAATGCTAGTGGAAGCACATTTGGCGCCGCTATCGCAAGCCACATATGCATCTCAGGGAAATTCAATGAGTTTATAGACCCGCTCGTTCGTGATGCTAATGCGCCGCCCTGCCGGACGGATCAAGGGTGGATCGAGACTGAGCCGTCGTTTTGGGCGGGTCGTTTTTCTTTGTTTCGCCGCCGCTGTCTTCTTGCCCTTCGAATCTTTTCCCATAACTCTAGTCAATCCTCGTCGTCTTGGCGATCAACCGCTCGTAGATGTGCCAGGGGATGAGCCGCCGGGTCCAGACCTGCGCGGCGGTATCTCTGCCGATGCGGTACCGCAGCTTCGGATTGGGTTTGTTCGCTACCCGCAGGATAAGCCGCGCGACATCGTGCGCGTCTTGGCGTCGAGAGGCACGGCTCTTCACGAACTCGGTAAAGCGACGGCTGCGCTCTTTATTGGGCGAGTTCTCGTCCAGCCCGCCCTTGGCGACGATCACACCACGCGTCCAGATGTCGGTTTCGTACGAGCCGGGCTCAACCAATACGACGCGAATGCCCAGAGAGCGGGTCTCCACCCGCAAGGCCTCGCTAATGGCCTCCAGCGCCCATTTCGAAGCGTTGTAAGCGCCCAGTATCGGGTAGGCAACCAGCCCTCCCACCGAGCTCACCTGGATAATGTGGCCCGACCGTTGTCGCCGCATGGTGGGCAGCACAGCCTTCGACATCCCGACCGCGCCGAAGAAATTCGTTTCGAACTGATTGCGGATCTCCTCGACCGACAAATCCTCAATGAAGCCCGCGACGGACATTCCCGCGTTATTCACCAGAACATCGATGCGGCCATGGTCGCGAACGATCTCGTCGACCACTCCTGGCAGCGTGTCGAACTGGGTAACGTCGAGCTGGCGAAGATCGAGCCGCTCCCGTACCCCGGCTTTCTGCGCGGCCTCTTCGAGGCGTCCACTGCGCCCGAGGTCGCGCATGGTGGCGACCACGGTGTATCCGTGCGCTGCGAATTCGATAGTGGTGAGCAGCCCGAATCCGCTCGAGCTGCCGGTGATGACTGCGATTTTCCGTTCTGTCATGATTGCCCAGCCAATTCCGCATCTTGCGGCACAATGCGCCCCAGCTTCCATTCAGGGAAGTTCGTTTGCGATGTGCGGCTCAATACGAGAAGATTATAGGTTTGTACACACTCTATGAAACGGAATGGTAGGAATGCCGAAAGATTCATCGCAAAGTAATCATAAATCCAGCAAAACGGAAATCGCTCCCGCGAGCGGCAAGTTAGGCATCATGATTCCCGGTATGGGCGCCGTAGCCACCACCTTTGTCGCCGGTGTGGAAGCGATTCGCAAAGGAATCTCCCGCCCCATCGGATCGCTGACGCAAATGGGCACCGTCCGCCTGGGCAAGCGCACCGAAGGCCGCTCCCCGAAGATCAACGACTTCGTTCCCCTGGCGCAGCTCAACGATCTGGTTTTCACCGGGTGGGACATCTTCGAAGATGACATGTACTCCGCTGCGGGAAAAGCCGGCGTCCTCGAGCGCTCGCTGCTCGAACAGATCAAGCCCTTCCTGTCGTCGATCAAGCCGCGCAAGGCGGTCTTCGACAAGAACTACGTCAAGAAGCTCGATGGCCCGAACGTGAAAAAAGGCAAGAACAAGATGGATCTGGCCGAGCAGGTCCGCCAGGACATCCGCGACTTCAAGCAGTCGAGCGGCGCCGATCGCCTGGTGATGATCTGGTGTGGCTCGACCGAGACCTTCATCGAAGCCGGGCCCGTGCACAAGAGCGTCGAGTCGTTTGAAAAGGGCCTCGCCGCCAACGACGAGAATATCGCGCCCTCGATGATCTATGCCTATGCCGCGCTGCAAGAAGGCGTCCCCTTTGCCAACGGAGCTCCTAACCTGACGGTCGATGTTCCTGTCATGCACCAGCTTTCGAAACAGATGGATGCTCCCATCTGCGGCAAGGACTACAAGACCGGGCAGACGCTGATCAAGACCATTCTCGCGCCCGGATTCAAGGCGCGCATGATCGGCCTGAGCGGCTGGTTCTCCACCAACATCCTCGGCAATCGCGACGGGGAAGTGCTCGACGATCCCGGGTCGTTTAAAACCAAGGAGGAGTCGAAGCTGTCGGTGCTGGAACACATCCTGCAACCACAGCTTTATCCCGAGCTGTACGGCAACATCTTCCATAAAGTGCGGATCAACTACTATCCGCCGCGCGGTGATAACAAAGAAGGCTGGGACAACATCGACATCTTCGGCTGGCTCGGCTACCCGATGCAGATCAAAGTCGACTTCCTGTGCCGCGACTCAATTCTGGCGGCGCCGATTGTGCTCGACGTGGTGTTGTTCCTTGATCTGGCGAAGCGCTCGGCAGCCTTGCGCGACATCGGCATCCAGGAGTGGCTAAGCTTCTACTTCAAATCGCCGATGACGGCCGAGGGCTTGTATCCCGAGCACGACCTGTTCATTCAGTCGATGAAGCTGAAGAACACGCTGCGCCACTTGATGGGCGAGGAGATGATCACCCACCTCGGGCTGGAGTATTACGACTAGGGACAACACTTCACCCAGCGCGGAAGCGCTGGGATAGAACGTCTGCTGCGCCTACGGCGCGGGGGGGGGGGCGCTCCCAGAACCACTACGCAGACCAACCCAAGGGGTTGCGGAACTCTCGAACAAAGAGTCGCAAAGGCTGGTTGCTAGTCGCCAATTGCTAAGTACTTAGTGCTCAATCGGCGACGGCCAGATGCTCTTCGGGGAATTGCGCCGCCGTGTATTCGTCGAGCGTGACTTCTTCCCAGTAGGTGGGATCGCGCAGCACGCGGGAGACAATCGCGGTATGCATCGCATGTCCAGCGCGGTCGGCCTTTACGTAGCCAAAGATGCGTTTGCCGAATAGCGCCAGGTCGCCGATCAGATCGAGCACCTTGTGGCGCACAAACTCATCCGGATAGCGCAACGGGCCATTGTCGATGCCATCGCGCGTCAGCACCAGGCAGTTCTCCCGGGACGCCCCACGGATGAGTCCCAGGTTGAGCATAGCCTGCTGCTGTTCGAGGAAGCCGAAGGTGCGGGCAGCGGCGATCTGCTCCACGTAGCTGCCGTTGGAAAGCTCAACTCGGAAGCACTCGTGCCCGATCAGCGGATGCGGAAAGTTGATCGAGTAGCTGACGGTGTAGTTGTCGGCCGGATAGATGCCGATGGTCTTGTCGCCTTCCCTCATTTCGTAAGGCCGGAGAATTTTGAGGTAAACCCGCTTCCGCCGTTGCTGCCGAAGTCCCGCGGCGCTGATCATGTCGACAAAAGGCTGGGCGCTGCCATCGAGCATGGGCAACTCGAGATTGTCGAGTTCGACGAAGGCATTGTCGAGTCCTATGCCCACACAGGCGGAGAGCAAGTGCTCGGTGGTAGAAATCAGCACGCCCTGCTTCATCAGGCTGGTGGCGTAGCTTACCTTGGCGACGTTGCGGCTGACGGCCTCAACTTCGAAGTTATCGAGGTCGGTGCGACGAAACACGATCCCTGTGCCCGCGGGCGCAGGCAGGATTCGAAGGGTGGCGCGCGCCCCGCTATGCAGCCCAACTCCGCTGCATTCGATGGGCGTGCGAATTGTTCGCTCGTAGATCAAATCACGCTTAGAACTATATTGCCGAGTAAACAGACTACAGCCTCGACGACTCCGCCGGTTGTGGTATTTCTACAACAGTCGTGGCTCTGTCGCACTAGTATAAGTGCTAGGTACTAAAGCCTTTATTTGCAATCCAGTTCGATATCGAAAAGGCGCTGGGTAACCGAAGCCGTACATCCATAGTTACCTTCGGAAGCCTCAACGCTGCGGCTTCGCAACCGATTTGTCGGGGTTGTAAGTAATTCCCTTGGTCTCGAACAGGGTCGGAGACAGCTCAGGGTTGTAGGCCACGTTCGTAATGAAGCGCTGGTTGCGCATCTCTCCGTTTTGCATGCGCACGGTGCTGTAGGGGGTTTGAATCCCTTGCACCAGGCGGTAATTGCTGTAGATCTCAGCGTCGTCGTCCTTCATGCGGTCGATGGGATCGCGGTAGCTGAAGGTCTTGCGCACGGGCAAATGGCTACGCGGGTCCACCGAAATCGTCACGCTGTCGTTCTGCGAATTCAGGACCGTAACTTCTTCCGCCATGTTTTGCTCCACGATGGCGGTTCCGTCGAACAGAATCATGGTTCCAGGAGCCGAAAGCCAAGTGCGGACCACGCTCTCCAGCGAATGATCACGCCGCCGCAGATAGTCGTCAACCTGCTTCGGGTCTTGGGTCGCGGTTCCCTTGTAGGTGATTTCGTAACCCTTGTCGCCGATGTTCAACTCGACCACATCGCGTTGCTTGGTCAGCTCGACGCGGTCCTTGTCGGGCCACTCCCAGAAACGCCAGAACAGCAGGCCCATGCCGCTGGGACGCCCCTGCCAAAATGAGTAGCTGCGGCCCTCCATCGTCATGGTGCGGATGTTCAGGTACGTCTCGCCGCCCAACGCGCGGATCATGTCGTCGAGTATCTGTTTCGCCTTTTGCACGCTGGGATCTTTGGTGGCCGCGAACTGAGCGGTTGGCCACCCGGGAGGTGTTGGCGCCGATGTGGCTGGGGGTACGGGGGCCGGCGCCTGCGCGAGTGCAGCAGATACAAACACCAGAGTAATGCCTAAAATGAGCAGCCCACGCATAATCATTGTCCATTGTAACCATCGCTGCCTCGATTTGGCTGGGGTGGTGTATCTTCCAGATGACGTGCACGTAATTAGCCGAAAGAAACTCGTCGAAGCCGCGCGCCAACATGGGGATCTCGGGCCGCCCCTCAATTGTCTGGTTCCGAATCGCAAAGAAGGCACGCTGGCAGTCGCTCGATGAAGTGCGACTAAGCCTGCCGTCAGCCGATGGCGTGGAGAAATACACGGTCTTCAACATTAAGGGGAACCGTTATAGGCTAATTACGGAGATCAATTACCGTACCGGCCGAATCTTTGTTCGAGAAGTTCTGACCCATGCTGAGTACGACAGAGGAGGATGGAAACTGTGAATGCTTTTAGGGTGAGCCCCGATTACACCAATTTGCTCAGCAGAATTCCTCCCAAGATCATTCGCACTGAACTGGAGAATGAGCAATACACTGAAGCCTTGTATGAGCTCGAACATCGCTCGGAACCCCTAACCCCAGAGGAAGAGGAATTAGCTGAGCTGCTCACTCTGATCATCGAGGATTTCGAAGAGCGCCAACATGGATTGCCCCATGCCTCGCCACCCGAGTCTCTCGCGTTTCTAATCGACCAACACGGTTTGGCTATCGAGGACTTATCAGATGTTCTTAGCTCGCCGGGGGACATACTATCCGGCCAGCGCAAGCTGACAACGGATGAAATACGGCTGTTAAGCGAACGGTTCCATGTCTCGCCGGAGTTGTTCTTCTAGGGCCATCGCCTAAGCTTTCTTCTTGCGGCCCTTCTTCTTCGTCGCGGGCCTCTCTTCTTCCGCGATAGCGAAGATCACCCGCCTTTGCGCATGGTCGACTCGATCGACAATCACCCGGACCTGATCGCCCATGGAGTAAGTTCGCCGGTTTCGCTGGCCGATGAGCTGCCGCGTGTTCTCGTGATAGAGGTAGTGGTCGTCCGTCATGGAGCCCAGCGGCACCAAGCCTTCGACGAATAGCTCTTCGAGTTCAACAAACATTCCGAACTTAGTGACGCTCACGATGAGCCCTTCAAACTCGTCGCCAATGTGCTGCTCCATGAACTTGGCTTTCTTCCACTCCATCAGCTCGCGTTCAGCATCGGCGGCACGACGCTCGGACTGGCTGGTTTCCTCGGCGATGTCGTGCAGTTCCGCCTCCGGGATCGGTCCTTGCAGTGCGCGCCTTGGCGGCCGCTCTGCCGTGCCCTGCTTTTTGGCTGATGGATGCAGAGCCTCGCGCTTCGACCACGGCGAGGGCGTCTCGCTGTGGGCCAGCGCTCCTGTTCCAACCGGCACGCCCGGTTGTTCGCTTTCGGCAGAGTCGCGCAAAACTTCTTTGAGAATGCGATGGACGATGAGGTCGGGGTACCTGCGGATGGGCGAAGTGAAATGCGTATACGAGGGAGCAGCCAGCGCGAAATGGCCTTCGTTGATCTCGGAATAGCGCGCCTGCTTCAACGACCGCAGCATGAGGTACGACAAGATTCGCTCCTCCGGCTTGCCGGCGATCTTCTGCGTCAGCTTCTGGTACATGCGCGGCGTGATGTGGACTTCCTCGGGAATCTCGATCACCCGCGCCTGCCGTCCCGTGCTATAGCGCTCGCGCCGGTCGGCTTTCATCTGCACCCGCTTTACCGGTAGCGGCCCCACGCCGAGCGAATATCCAAACTTCGCGGCGATAGTTTCGAAGTCGTGGACGCGCTTGGGATCGGGCTTTTCGTGAATGCGATAGAGCGAGGCGACTGCTTTGTTTTCCAGATAGGTCGCGACGCACTCGTTGGCCGCGAGCATGAATTCCTCAATGAGGCGGTGCGCGATGTTGCGTTCCGAACGAGTCACGCTCTTCATCAGGCCGTTCTCGTCGAACTCGATCACCGGCTCGGGCAGATCGAAATCGATGGAGCCACGTCGAATGCGCTTGCGGTTCAGGACCATCGCCAGTTCGCGCATGAGCTCGAACACGTCCACCAGCCCGTGGTAATGCTGGCGCAACGCCGGATCGCCTTCCAGAATCAGATTGACGTTGGTGTAGGTCATGCGCTCGGCGGAACGGATGACGCCTTCGTTCAGCTTGAAGCCGACAATCTCGCCCTGATGGTCGATCTCCATGGCGCACGAGAGCACCAGGCGCTCAACCTGCGGACGCAGACTGCACAGGTCGGTGGAGAGCTCGATCGGCAGCATGGGAATGGCGCGATCAGGGAAGTACACGGACGTGCCGCGCAGGCGCGCTTCCAGATCGATGGCCGAACCCTCGCGCACGTAATGCGCAACGTCGGCGATGTGTACCTGTAATTCGAAATTGCCGTTCGACGTGCGGCGAACGGTGACGGCATCGTCGAAATCGCGAGCCGTCTCGCCGTCGATAGTTACGATGGGCAAACTGCGGTAGTCGTGCCTATGCCGCATCTCGTGCGCGGGAATCACAGCCTCAAACTGCTGCGCCTCTTGCAGCACTTCCACCGGGAAGCGGTGCGGCAGGTGGTGCTTGCGGATGACGATTTCCACGTCGACACCGAAATCATCTTCGTAGCCGAGGATCTCGACCACGCGACCTCGCGGATTCTGCGTGGGGCCTGGCCATTCGGTGACCTCGACGTCCACCACCAGGCCTTCCATGTCCGCCGATTGCCGACGCCTCACGCCGGAATCGTAGACACGGTCGCGCTCGAGCGTCTTCTTCCCAGCAACTCGCTTCGACGGCTCCGGGTGACCACTGGTTGAGGGGCGGGGTTCTTCACTACGGTCGCCAGCCGGTCGCTCCATACCGGCGGGGATAATCACTTCCTGTGTGACCTTCTCATCGAGAGGTGTCACGAAGTTATTGCGCGAGCCGTGATGAAAGATGCCGACGATGGTGGGGTTCCCTCGGCTGACGACGCGCAGGATGTGGCCTTCGGCGCGGCCGTCATCGCGCCTGCGCGTAAGCTCCACCAGCACCTGATCACCATGCATGGCGGGTCCGATCGCCGGCGGAGGTATGAAAACATCGCCTTCGATTGCCGTCCGCTGCCCCGCATTAGGCACCACGAAGCCGTATCCGTCGCG
This sequence comes from uncultured Acidobacteriaceae bacterium, assembly GCA_963846795.1. Lineage (GTDB taxonomy): Bacteria > Acidobacteriota > Terriglobia > Terriglobales > Acidobacteriaceae > CAVVDY01. The sequence goes on along the minus strand of CAWJXJ010000001.1, from coordinate 175,577 downwards.
ATGCATGCTCAGGCGCCCGGCGATGAGGTCGTGACGGGCTGTCGCGTGTTGTGGGAGCGTGTAGCGATCACGATCGACCTCGATCAGTTTGCCGGTCTTCAGCAACGCACCGAGCCGGTCTGCGAGTTCCCGGCGCTCGTCGCCGCGCAACCCCAGCTCGCGAATGAGCTGCTTATAGCCGGCGGAGCGGTTCGGCTGGCGTCCAATACGCTCGAGAATGGCTTTGTCACTGAGCATAATTTTGGGGATCGAGGTCAGAGCTTGGCCTGAGCACAGTTCTTCGATGATCGCCCCGCGCGAGTCCGAACGTGAGTAGCTTTCTGTTGTCTTTCAAGGTTCCATCGACCGCATTGGCCCTAGTTCCTACTACGCGCAGACGAAATTTTTCTGTAGGGCTATTCCCTGATACTGAAACTGGCTGTATGTTAGCAATAATTGCATCACGGCATGTGGATCGAAGGCATGCAAACAATCAAACCGTAAGCCTCACTCGTCCGCAATTTTCAAGTAAGCTGTGGTAAAGGTCTGGCCAGCTTTCATCTCCAGAGCGCATCAGCATAGAAAGGATTTCTCCCGATGTGGAAACCCACGAACAGCCCGAACACGACGCCAACTCCCAGTTCTCCCGAGCCTCAGCGCAGCTTTACGCCGGCCGCACCTGAACCGGTTCCGGCACCGCGTCCGGCAAGCGCCCCAGTCAATACCCAGGAACAGGCGACGCTTGGCAAGTCGCTGGTCATCAAGGGCGAAGTTACCGGCTCCGAGTCGCTGTACATTGACGGACGCGTGGAAGGTTCCATCAACCTGCCCGGCAATCGCGTTACAGTCGGTCGCAATGGCGTGGTTTCGGCGAACATTTCTGCCCGCGAAATCGTGGTGCTGGGAAAAGTGCGCGGCAACATGACGGCCAGTGATCGCGTCGATATCCGATCGGATGGCTCTCTGACCGGTGACATCGTGGCCCAGCGCATCAGCATTGAGGATGGCGCTTACTTCAAGGGCGGCATCGACATCCGCAAGGCCGGCCAGAAGGTGAACGGCGAAGCCAAGGAAGTGGTGAGCGCTCCGACGGAAGTGAGTTCTTCCGCGACCACCGCGCGGGCGTAAGCTGAACTCGGAATTGCGCCACGGAGGCACGGAGAACACGGAGAAGATCAGGAGTAATTCTGCTTCTCTAGCCTGCGTAGTCGGGGACAGGGAAGACCGGATTCGCGTTCGATTGATTTTGTCTTGGGTCTCTCTGTGATCTCCGTGCCTCCGTGGTGAATTGTTTTAGTCACCCCGCTGGTTGCTGCTGCGTCATGCAGTGCAACGCGCCAAGTCCCCAGATGAAGTCGCCGCAGTAGATGCCTACGATCTGGCGCTTGGGAAACGCGCCTGCCAGGATATTCAAAGCGGTTCGATCTTTCGGATCGTTGAACACCGGAACCAGAACAACTCGATTTGCGATGTAGAAATTGGCGTAGCTGGCGGGCAGCCGCTGCCCACGAAAGATCACCGGCGCGGGCATTGGTAGCTTGATGATGTTCAACGGCTTGCCGGATTGATCGCTGCTCTTCTTCAGCTTGCGAAAATTCTCGCGTAGTGGCTCGTGGTTGGGATCGCTTCGATCATCCTCGTAGGCGGTTAGAACCGTGTCAGGCGCGACGAAGCGCGTGATGTCGTCAACATGGCCATGCGTGTCGTCGCCAACGATGCCGCGCTCAAGCCAGATGACCTTCTTCACGCCCAGGTAGTCAGCGAAGATTCCTTCCAGCTCCGCGCGAGATAGTCCAGGGTTACGTTGCTGCACTTCGCTGAGGAGGCACTCTTCGGTGGTGATCAGCGTTCCCCGCCCGTTGACTTCGATACTGCCGCCCTCCAGCACGACCCGATGCGGCTTGCCTTTGAGGTTGACGATGGGCTTCCAGTGGGGCATGTCGAGGCGCTGCGCCAACTCCGATGAAACGGGCGCATCGAGTTTCCAATCGTTGTACTTGGCCCAGGCATTGAATCGCCACGCGGTGGCAGCGACAGTAGGAAACTTGTCGGCCTTGCTCGATTTGCGTTTTACGAAGATCGGCCCATAGTCGCGCGTCCACACGCGATTGCTGGGAATGCGAACGAACTCCACATTCCTTGCAGGTTCGCCGGGTTCGACTGCTTGTTCCGGCAGAACGGCCGCGCGCACCAGCACTTCACGAGCCTTCGCCTCGGCAGCCTCGTCGTTGACCAGGATGTTGACGCGCTCGCTGCGCGAGAGGTGGCGCACGATTTCCGCATACACCCACGGAATGGCTTCAAACTTGCCGGGCCAGTCTGAGCGGTTATGCGGCCACGCGATCCACGTCGCGGCATGTGGCTCCCACTCGGCCGGCATGCGGTAGCCGAGGGCAGCGGGGGATTGGGATGGAGCGAATGCTTGCAATGAGTCTGACCTGATCCTTAACGCGCTGATAAACACCACAGAGACACAGGGACACAGAGAAATCCTTTTTTATCTTCTCGGTGTCTCTGTGCCTCTGTGGTTCAAACTGATCTTGAGTCGTGCGCTCTATACCAAAAACCGTTGCGTAATTCCCGTGTACGCATCGACGCGGCGATCGCGCCAGAAAGGCCAATTGCGGCGGACGTCCTCCATGCGCTGAATGTCAACTTCTGCAACCAGCACCGCTTCCTTATCGTGCGAAGCCTCCGCCACGACCTGGCCGAAGGGATCGGCGATGAACGACCCGCCCCAAAACTCAAGGCCTTTACCCGGAGCTTCATTGCCGCGAATGTTGCCGGTCTCGAAACCTACGCGATTCGGCACCGCAACGTATACGCCATTGGCAATGGCGTGGGCGCGCTGTATCGTTCGCCACGCGTCGTACTGCGCTTCACCGTACTGCGCCTTCTCGTCCGGATGCCAGCCGATGGCCGTGGGATAGAACAGCACGTTCGCGCCTTGCGCCGCGGTAAGACGCGCGCCCTCGGGATACCACTGGTCCCAGCAAACCAAGGTGCCGAACTTGCCGAAGTCCGTCTCAAACGCTTTGAAGCCAAGATCACCAGGAGTGAAGTAAAACTTTTCGTAATAAAGCGGGTCGTCGGGGATATGCATCTTGCGATAAATGCCCTCGAGCTTGCCGCCGCTATCGATGATCGCAGCGGTGTTGTGATACAAACCCGGCGCGCGCCGTTCAAACAACGAAGCAATGATCGTTGCCTTCAGTTCGCGCGCGACCTCGCCCAAGCGTTTTGTCGTCGGACCGGGAATCGACTCAGCCAAGTCGAACAGCGCATGATCTTCACGCTGGCAGAAATATTGTGTCTGGAACAGCTCTGGGAGGCAGATGAGCTGTGCCCCCTGCTTAGCGGCTTCGCGTACGCGTGCGATCGCGCGCTCGAGATTCCCCTCCGGCTCGGGCGTACACGACATTTGCACGATGCCGATGGTGAAGTTCTTGTCCGGCAATTCCTCTCTCCCAACAAAAAATCAAATGACAAGCATAGCATTCGAAAATCGCCCCCATGCCGTCGCAGTTTAACGTCATGTTACAGACCGCGGTGCGTTGACGAGGCCGCTCATAGACTGTACTTTCGAGTGTTCGGAAAATATTGCTATGCATCTTTCGCGCGTCTGCACCTTACGCGCATTCAGAGGATAGAAATGCACGACAAGCACAAGCCTCATGGCGAAGGAATCGATCGCAAGCTGCACGATCCCGTCTCTGACAAGCTGGTTCCACTGACTTCCCTGGATCTCACCAAGGTTCACTCCGTCGATGATCTGGTCAGAGCCATGGGCAACACCGCGTTCACCGGCCGACAAGTCGGCGAAGGCGCCGACGTGTTGGAGGCGATGGCACGCGACAAGGAATGTTTCGTTGTGATGACGCTTGCCGGCGCAATGACTGTCGCTAAGCAAGGACTGATCATTACCGAGCTGATTGATCGCGGCATCGTGAACGCGGTGATCTCGACCGGAGCGCTGATGGCGCACGGTCTGGTCGAAGCGGCCGGGCGCTCGCACTTCAAGTACGACCCGCGCATGGACGACCTCGAGTTGTACGAGGCGGGCTACAACCGCGTCTACGACACCTTGGAACCGGAGACCAACCTTGACTTTGTCGAGAGTATCGTCGCCCGCATCCTGAAGGGCTGGGACGCCAACGAGGTCATCTGCTCGTACAAGCTCAACCGCGAGATCGGGCGCTACCTGAGCCAGAACGTAGAAGACCGCGGCATCCTGAAGTCCGCCTTCGAGAAGAACGTGCCCGTATTTGTGCCGGCCTTCAGCGATTCCGAAATCGGGCTCGACTTCGCTCTGCACAATCGCTGGCGCCGCAAGAACAACATGCCGGTGCTGCATTGGGATCCCTTCGAGGACCTGGAATATTATGCCGAGACTTTGCTGCGGCAGAATCGGCTTGGTATTTTCACCATTGGCGGAGGCGTGCCTCGAAACTGGGCACAGCAGTTCGGGCCATTCATCGAATTGCGCCATCGCCGCGGCGGCGAAGACCTGCCGTTGAAGCGCTTCCACTATGGCGTGCGCATCTGTCCTGAGCCAGTGAACTGGGGAGGCCTCTCCGGCTGTACCTACAGCGAAGCGGTGTCGTGGGGTAAGTTTGTTCCGCCGGAGGAAGGCGGCCAATTTGCGGAAGTGCTGCTCGATGCGACGGTAGGCTTACCGCTGATCGCGGGCGCGGTGTTGCAGCGGGTGGGAGATCGCAAAGTGGAGTTCGCTGGAACGGCGAGCAAGTAGTATCGAAGGCCGCGGCCGGGCAGTTCTTCGATCCCGCAATGGTGAGGAGAGTCCATGTTGCACGACAGGCGTTGCACAATTCGGATACACGTGCCGGAGGAATTCATGGGCTTCTGCATTCGGGAACTCACCACGGCGGGTGGAACTGTCGAATCCCTTGCAAGCCCTTCCCCTGGCAAGCAGACCATCGCAGGCGAGATCCCTGCTGACGCCTATGGTTCGCTTATAGGAAAGATTAGAAACTACGTTGGTTCAGATGCTGTCAGCTTCGAGCGAAATGAGGCGCGAATGCCGGGTGGTCAACTGTAATTACTGACAACCGACAACTGACCACTGACAACTTGTTCCCACGCCTTCCCGGCTCCGGTTCAGGCCCGGCGAGGTCTAAACTCCGGAGCCGGCGTCGGCTTCCGCGGAACTCTATCGCGAGCGGGATGGGGAGCGGCCTTGGTCAACTTGTTTCGAAGCTGATTGACTGCTCCCTGGCTTTGCGCGGCCACCGATCTCGCGGAAGGTCATGTTCATTGCCTTCTGCTTGGTTTTACGTTTCCAATCAAAGAAAAGTTCAGAGTAGGATTTCGTGATGTAATCTTCGCGCTCGACTCCCAGCGCCTTGGCCGTGCGGTCGATCCAGCGCGCCTTGCCTTCGATCTCGGCAAGGTCTCCGATGGGGGTGCGGTCGAGCACGACATGGCCGTTGCCATCGCTCCACTCCGAGCGAAACTTCTCATACATAAACGTAGGCGCATATCCCAGCGCCCGCAAAATGCCGTCCATCTGTTTGCCGTCGGAAACGGTGGTCTCCAGCTCCGCGCGCGACTTGTGCTTTCCGGCGACGCCTTTCGCTTTGTGCGTGAGCTTCCATTCATCGCCATAATTGCGGAGCCGGAGAAGTTCTCCTTTGCGGCGCAGCTTCTGGCCGGGGAGATCGTAGAGCGTATTCAACTCGTGCGTGGACGGCGTTTCACAGCGGAAGCCCAGTTCTTTCAGCTTGTCTTCCAGTTCGTTGAGGTCGTGAACGAAGAATTTGATTTCGATTTCTTGCGGGGGGGCCATGAGGGAAGTATAACGACGAGCGGCGAGCGAAAGCAGGTTCTTCGCTTCGCTCAGAATGACAGATCAGGAGGGATGAGCTAGTTGCTAATTGCTAGTTGCCAGTCGCTAGTCGCTCATTGCTAGTTGCTAATTGCTTCTTTTCTAATTCTGCCGCTCCACCACGAACTCGGGTACCCACAGCAGTACGCGCTTGATCTCCGAGTCGGGAAAGGTGCAGATGGCTTCGCGCGCGGCCTTGGCAAAGCCATTGGCGCGGGCATAAGCAGCTTCAATCGACCCGTGGCGGCGAAGGATGGCAACGATATCAGCCGGTGCAATGCCGTTAAATCCGCCATTGCAAAGAACCGCTTCAATGATGCCGCGCTCAGCGGGAGAGCAGTGCTCGAGGGCGTGAAGGACGGCCATTGTAGCTTTACCTTCGCGGAGATCGCTCGCGACAGGTTTGCCCAGCACGTCCTCGGAAGCGGTGAGGTCGAGCACATCATCAACAATCTGGAATGCCATGCCGAGGTTGCGACCATAATCGGCCAGTTTCTGCTGGTCCGCTTCGCTCGCCCCGGCAAGAATCGCGCCGAGCTTCATGCATACAGAAAACAGAAACGCTGTTTTGCGATGGATGAGCTCGAAATGCTCGTCGATGGTGATGGCTTTGCCCAGCCGCTCGATCTGCAACAGTTCGCCCTCGACCATGGCTTGCGTCAGGTCGATGAGAGAATCGAGGATCTGGAAATTGCGTTCCTGCAACGAAACCTTGAACGCCTGCATGTAGAGCCAGTCGCCCGCCAGCACACACTTCGCGTTACCCCATTGCGTGTTGGCCGAAGGGCGTCCACGGCGTGTTTTTGCTTCATCGATGATGTCGTCATGAACCAGCGTAGCGGTATGAATCATCTCCACCACCGCGCCCAGCCGGATCGCTCCCTGCCCGGAGTAGTTGAGCAGCTTCGCGGAAAGCAGCAGCAGTGCAGGGCGAAGCCGCTTGCCACCGCCGGCGCGAAGGTACTCGCCGATCTCGGTGATGGCGCGCACGCTCGAGACCGTGTCGCGACCAAACTCGCGTTCGATGGCTGCAAGGTCGTCGTGCAGCAGGTCGAAGATTTCTTTCGCGTTGCGGATTACCGCTGTGTTCAACCGATTCGCTCCATCTAGTTGGATCGATAGTTCGTGAACTGCATGTCGATGCCAAAATCCTTCTGCCGCAGCAGAGCAATGATGTCCTGCAATATGTCGCGGTCTTTGCCGCTGACTCGCACCAGATCGCCCTGGATCGAAGCCTGCACCTTCTTCTTCGAATCCTTGATTGCCTTCACGATCTCGCGAGCCTTTTCCGTAGGTATGCCCTGCTGCAGGGTGATCTTCTGCCGCACCGTCGAGCCCGCTGCGGGTTCAATCTTGCCATATTGCAATCCCTTTAGAGGCACTCCGCGCTTCACCAGCTTGCCCTGGAAGACATCGTTCACCGCTTTGAGTTTGAAGTCGTCGGCTGAGCTGAGCACGATCGCCTCGTGGCCTTCCATCTGGATATCCGACTTGGAATCCTTCAGGTCGTACCGCTGGTGAATCTCCTTCAGCGCCTGCTGGATCGCGTTCGAAACCTCCTGCAGGTCGATCTTGCTCACAATGTCGAAGGTGTTCTCAGGCATAGTTCAAGTGTAGCAAGCCGATGCGCCAGTGGGCCGATTTTGCCCGTCATCGCCGACGCTTGGGCGAGTTCGCATCGGACGATACTACTTCATTCAGGTTTTGGTCAGGCCGAAAAAGTTATAGAAGTTCTGCGTAGTTTGCAGGCCGATTTCCTCGCCGGAAAGTCCCCGCAGTTCAGCAATCGTACGTGCGACTTCGACAACGTAAGCCGGTTCGTTGCGCTTGCCGCGATGAGGAATTGGCGCGAGATAGGGCGAGTCGGTCTCGATGAACACGCGATCCAGCGGCACGATGGCTGCCGCGTCGCGAATGCCTTGCGCCTTGGGATACGTGATCATGCCCGCGAAGGAGACAACGAAGCCCGCATCAAGCACAGCCTTTGCGTTCTCCACCGAGCCCGTAAAACAATGCAAAACACCGCCGAGCCCGGTCGGGAGCCAGTGCTCGCGTATGAGACGCAACAGATCCTCCCATGCATTCTCGCTATTGTCAGACGGGCGATTGTGGATGATGATCGGCAACTTTGCGGCGCGCGCCATCTCCATCTGCTGAATGAATATGCGCTGCTGCACGTCGCGGGGAGAATGGTCGTAGTAGTAATCGAGGCCGATCTCACCCAATGCGATCACCTTGGGTTCGTGCAATAGTCGTTCCAGTTCGTCGAAATCTTCTTGCTTTGCCAGCGCCGCTTCGTGCGGATGAATGCCGGCCGTCGCATACACCCAGTCGTATTGTCGGGAAAGTTTCACCGCGCAATCGAGCGTGCCGGTTCCAGGTCCATCACCATTGCCGATGGCGAGCAGAGCCTCAACGCCTGCGGCCTTCGCGCGCGCGAAGACGTCGGCCCGATCGCTATCGAAGCGCTTGTTTTCGAGATGGCAGTGGGAGTCGATGTACATAAAGAAGCTGTCAGCTTTCAGCCGTCAGCTATCAGCCAAAACAACTGCAAGAGAAGCTGTCAGACGTCAGCCATCAGCTAAACAAGTGCACGAGATCTACATTAGGGATGATAAGCATTTAAATCATCGCTCTAACATGCTGTGAGCAATGCGACCATCGAGCTGACAGCTGAAAGCTGATAGCTGACGGCTTTACTTCAGCTTCGCCCCAACCGGCACATCTTCCAGGAATCCTGCCAGCACCGGCAGGCCTTCGTCGCCCAGAGACGCCGCGACGATCATGCCTTGCGATTCCAGTCCCCGCAGCTTGCGCGGTTGAAGGTTCGCGACAATGACTACCTTGCGTCCAATCAGCTTCTCGGGATCGTAGGCCTTGGCGATTCCGGCGACAATCTGACGCACCTCGGTTCCTATGTCAACTTCCATGCGCAACAACTTGTCGGCGCCTTTTACCTTCTCGGCAACTTTCACCTCGCCAACGCGAAGCTCGACCTTAAGGAAGTCGTCAATGCTGATCTTATTGTCGGCAGCAGAAGCGACCGGACCTGCAGCAACTTCAGCGCTCTTACTCGGCGGAGCCGAGGAGACTGGTTCCGCTGCCTCTGTTGCACGCTGCCCCGCTGGCGCGCCTGTTCCTGCCGGTTCAGCATTCGCGGCCGGCGATTGGCTCTCACTCACGGTTGAGCGCTCCTGCTCCAACTTCTGCATTTTTTCGATTGTGCTCTTGTCCGCGCGGGGGAACACAGCCTCGACCGCGCCGAGCTTGGTGCCAATCTGCAGTTGTCCCCACTTGAGCTCGCGAAGATTGATCTTCCCGATTTCGCCAAGACCGAGCTGCTGCCAAATGCGCGCCGTCGATTCAGGAATGATGGGATGCGCCAGCGCGGTGACGATGCGCAGGGCCTCGGCGGAAGTGTAGAGCACGGTACCGAGCCGGGCTCTCGCGTCCTGGCCTGGCTTTTCAGCTAACGTCCAGGGTTCGTTATCGACAATGTACTTGTTGACTGCCGAAACCAATCCCCATGCGGTCTCTAGCGCACGCGAAAACTGGAACTGCTCAAACTGCGCATGGAAATCGCGAATCGTCTGCTCGCCCAGTTCGGCGATGGCGCGATCATCAGCCGTCCGCTCCTGCGCCGTGGTGGGATACGGTATTTCGCCGTCGAAGTAGCGCGTGATCATGCTCAACGTGCGGCTGGAAAGATTGCCAAGTCCGTTCGCCAGGTCGGCGTTGAAGCGTTGTACCAGCGCATCGAAGCTGAAGGAGCCATCACTGCCGAAAACAATTTCGCGCAACAGAAAATAACGTAGAGTGTCGGCACCGAGCGTATCGAGAATGGTCTCGCTGCGCACGATGTTGCCGCGCGACTTCGACATCTTGCTCTCTTCGAACAGCAGCCAGCCATGTGCCACGATCGATTTCGGCAATGGCAGCTCCGCTGCGAGCAGAAATGCCGGCCAGTACACGCAGTGAAAGCGCACAATCTCTTTGCCGATCATGTGCACATCGGCCGGCCAGTAGTGCTCAAACTTCTTTTTGTCTTTCTCTTTGTCGGAACCGAATCCGATCGCCGTGATGTAGTTGGCCAGCGCGTCGAGCCAAACGTAGATCACGTGCTTGGGATCGCCCGGAACAGGGATTCCCCACTTGAATGTCGTTCGGCTAACCGACAGGTCGCGCAGTCCGCCGCGCACGAAAGCGATGACTTCGTTGCGGCGTGTCTCCGGGCGAATGAAGTCGGGCTGTTCCGTGTATAGCTTGAGCAGGCGGTCTTCCATTGCCGACAGCTTGAAGAAGTAGTTCTCTTCCTCGACCGTCTCCGTCGGACGCCCGCATTCGGGACATGGCGCGCCAGGTCCGACGGCATCGACGTACAGTTCGTCGAACACACAATATTGCCCGCTATACGACCCCTTGTAGATGTACCCGCGCTCCTGCAGGCGAGTGAACAGTGCCTGCACTCCGCGCACATGGCGAGGCTCCGTAGTGCGGATGAAGTCGTCGTAGCTCAGCTTCATGCGGTCCCAAAGCTCGCGGTACTCAGCAGCAATTTTGTCCACGAACTCTTTGGGAGTGCAGCCGGCAGCGGTGGCCGAGCGTTCAATTTTCTGCCCGTGCTCGTCGGTACCGGTCAGGAAGTACGTATCCAGACCCATCAAGCGCTGGCGCCGTGCGATGGCGTCGCACACCACGGTGGTGTACGTGTGCCCAATGTGCGGGTGCGCGTTGACGTAGTAGATGGGAGTGGTGATGTAGAACTTATCGGGATTATCCATTCTTCTGGTCCAGGTAACGCCGGATGGCTTCCTGCATCACTGCCTTGAGCGGAACTGAGTGCTCCGAGGCGATGCGCCGGCAGTCTTCGTACTCAGGAGCGTATTGCAACGCCGTGCCGTTACCGGCGATCTTCATGCGCACTGCTCCCCACTGAGTATCAATGGCCTGATGCCGTCGAGGCAATGCATAACGCTGCTCGCGGCGCACCCGGATACCCAGCGTGCTGCTCTCGCGAAAAATCATCTCGCGCAATTTCGCTTCGTCATGCGGCTTGGCTAATACGGTCAGCAATGTACCTGGGCGGTTTTTCTTCATCTGCACCGAAGCGGTAAAGACATCCAGCGCGCCAAGCGAAAAGGCGAGTTCGGCGATGTAGCCGATCAACTGCGGATTCAGGTCGTCGAGGTTCGCTTCGAGAATTGCAATTTCTTCTTGCGCGGTTGCGCAACTCGCATCGCCGGCTGGCATTGCTGCTTCAATCGTCTCTCCGACGCTCAGGCGCAGGACGTTTGCTTGTCCCTCAAAGTTGCGCGAACCCGCACCGTAGCCAATCTTTTCGGTCGTCATCCGCGGACGTGCCTGGAAGCTGCTCACCAGCACCTTAACGATCGCCGCTCCCGTTGGCGTGACCAGTTCTTTCTGAATGTCTCCCGCATAGATCGGCGCACCTTTGAGCAATTCCAATGTCGCGGGCGTGGGAATGGGCATCACGCCGTGCGAGCACTTCACGGTTCCGCCACCGACATTCAGCGCAGAAGCGACGAAGCGCTCGACATCCAGGGCCTCGGCACCAACCGCGGCACAAACAACATCGACGATGGCATCCTCAGCGCCAACTTCATGGAAGTGAATTTCCTCGAGGCCGAGGTTGTGAACTTTCGCTTCGGCCTCGCCCAGAGTGCGAAAGATGTCGCTGGCGGTCCGCCTGGCATTTGCGCTAATTGAGGCAGAAGCGATGATGGCAAGAATTTCTTTCAAATGGCGCCCATGCTGGCGTTGGTGTGAGGCCTTAGCGTCTGGTGTGTGATGCTCCTGCCCGGGCTCGTTCTTTTGCGCTTCGTGGTGTGCCGTCCAGAACTCATCGCGCGGCATGTCTTTTTCGCCGCGCACGATGACATCAACCTTGCTGGCGGAAATTCCCGCACGATCGACTCGCGACAGCTCCAGCGAAGCACCCATGTCCAAGTCCGCAACGGTCTTCTCCAGCAGCTCGAATGAAACTCCGGCGTCAACCAAGGCGCCGAGAAACATATCGCCGCTGATGCCAGAGAAGCAGTCGAGGTACGCGATTCGCATGGGTGTCAACTCGCTGGAGGCTGGGACTCGCAGGAACTTTCATCATAGGTAACGCGTTTGCCAGCGTCAAACCTGCGGGCAAAGCGCTTTGTTACACTTGAGCTTCAAAGCAATCGACACGATTCAGTCGTGCCCTTTCAAAGCCTCGTGTACCTCGAAAAACAAAAGCTTCTGGCGACCCGCGTTCGCGAGTTCCTCCGCGACAAGTATCAACTCGACCTGCCGCACCTAGTCATCGAACAGCCTCCCAAGGTTGAAATGGGCGAGTTTGCGCTTCCCCTTTCGTTTGAGCTAGCGAAGAGATTACGCAAGGCGCCACGCAAGATCGCAGAAGAGATCGTGGCCGAGTTCCCGGTTCCTGAGGGATTCGAAAAGCTTGAAGTTGCCGGCGCCGGATATATCAACGCCAGGCTCAAGCGCGATATCGCCGCGCAAGAATTGTTACGCCCAGAAGTTTCGCGCACCGTCGATCATCATGGTGAAGGCGCAGCCGATGTTACCGGCAAAATCCTGGTCGAGCACACCAGCATCAATCCCAACAAGGCCGCGCATATCGGTCATCTGCGCAACGCGATTCTCGGCGATACGTTCGTTCGTCTATTGCGCGCTGCCGGCCACACCGTCGACATTCAAAACTACATCGACAATACCGGAGTTCAGGTGGCGGACGTGGTCGTCGGTTTTGTGCGTCTGGAATGCCAGTCCAAGCGGGAGATTGCCGAGCTCATGGCGCGCACACCGCGTTTCGACTACTACTGCTGGGACCTGTACGCGCGGGTGTCGCAATGGTACGAGAAGGACAAGACAAATCTTGCCGCACGTGCCGAGGTGCTGCACGCCATCGAGCAGGGTGCCAATCCGCTGGCCGAGGTCGCTGAGCTAATCTCAAGCGCCGTGCTCCGCCGCCACGTCGAGACCATGCAGCGCCTCGATATTCAATACGACTTCCTGCCTCGGGAGAGTGAGATTCTGCGTCTGCATTTCTGGGATTCGGCGTTCCAACTGCTCAAAGAAAAAGGTGTGCTGTACTTCGAAACGCGGGGCAAGAACACGGGCTGCTGGGTGATGACGAGACCCGTTGCGGGTTCGAAGTCTGTGACTCCCACCCCGGCAAAAGATGCCGGAATGGAGCACCCGAGCGAGACGGGGCACCCGAGCACACGGGGCACCCGACGGGACCACTAGAACATCCCCAAGGAAGCGGTCCCGATGAAGATGCGAAGGTGATCGTGCGCTCCAATGGCACGGTCGGGTATGTCGGCAAGGACATCGCTTATCACCTCTGGAAGTTTGGGCTGCTGGGCCGCGACTTTGGTTATCATCGTTTTTACCGCTATACCAACGATCACGACGTGTGGATCTCCGCCGAGCACGGGGTTGAACATCACCCACATTTTGGAGGCGTGGCGGCGATCTACAACGTCATCGATTCGCGGCAGAGCGATCCTCAGAACACGGTCATCGAAGCGCTTCGTCTTCTTGGCTACCCCGAGCAAGCGGCGCACTATACCCATTTCTCGTACGAGATGGTCGCCCTGACACCACAGTGCGCGATGGAACTGGGCTATGACGTCAGCGAGGAAGACCGGACTAAGTCCTACATTGAGGTATCTGGACGTAAGGGGTTCGGCGTCAAGGCCGACGACCTGCTCGATGCTCTGATCGCAGCGGCCAGGAAAGAAGTCGACACACGCCATCCGGAACTGGAGGATGCAGAGCGCCAGCGGATCAGCGAGCAGATCGCCATCGGTGCGCTGCGCTACTTCATGCTGAAGTTCACCAAGCAGTCGGTGATCGCCTTTGACTTCAAGGAAGCGCTGGCGTTTGAGGGCGAGACCGGACCGTATGCGCAGTATGCAGTGGTGCGCGCGACAAACATATTCCGCAAGGCGGGGGTTGAGCCGGAGCAGGCGCTACAGGGCGAGATTAATTTCGCGCGCTTCTTTGCCGACGAGAGCGGTACCGAAATCTGGGAGCTGTGGCTGCTGGCGGGCAAGACATCGTCGGTCATCGAGCAGTGCATTGCCACCACCGAGCCGGCCTACGCTGCCAAGCATGCCTTTCAACTGGCGCAGCAATTCAACAACTTCTACCACCGCCATCACATCCTGACGGAAGAAGACGCCGAGCGGAAGAAGTTCCTGCTCGCGACCGCCGCGGTTGTACGCCGGGAACTCATCAGCGTACTCGCCACCATGGGGATTACAGTGCCGCCGGTGATGTAGGAAGTTGTCAGTGGTCGGTTGTCGGTTGTCAGTTGCATCTTCTCGAAACATAAAGAATCCCGGTACTGGCGAGGGTTGGCTTGCTAACCGGCCTTACGTTCCTCAGCGAGCAATGCCTCGCGAACCAGCATCTTGAGGTAAGTCTGATAGCGAAGCCCTTTGCGCTGCGCCTGCTCCCGAAGGCGGGAGATGTCCTCAGGGGCAAGTCGAATCGTGGTTGTCGGCGTCACTCCCCGGCGGCTCACCGTGCCACGCCCGAGGCTTCCGTTCGCAGCAGCCCTTTGCATGGCTCCAGCGATGTCGTCCTGGTGGGCGGCCCACCAGCGAGCTTCCTCGGCCTCATTGGCGAACTTCGGAGGCTTCAGATCACGACCACCTTTATTTTTGGTACTTGGCATATAAATTCCTCAAGCGCAAGCCTTCCCAACGATTGTAGCTACAGAGCAATCGAATTCAACACTTCGTTGAGGACGACTTTGAGCTCTTTTCGGCATACCATCACGTTGTGGAAACAAAAGCGCTGTTTACCCCCAAAGCCATCGGCCACGTCCGCAGTCCCTACAGCGAGACCAGCCAGGTTCCAAAGGGCCTCGGAGCCAAACATGACGTCGAAGGCGAACTTGAGATCCTGCCGGAATACGAAATCGGCCTGACCGACATCGAAGGTTTTTCGCACCTCACGGTTGTCTGGGTGTTCGACCGCTCGCACACGGTCGAGCTATTTGGCAACGTCCCCAGCGATGAGCAACGGCCACACGGAGTCTTTGCTACCCGCTCTCCGCGGCGACCTAACCCGATTGCCATTACCAATGTCGAATTGCTGGGGCGCGAAGGCCGGCGGCTGCGCGTGCGCGGCATCGACATGCTCGACGGCACGCCGGTCCTCGATATCAAGCCCTATCTGTCGAATATCCCCGAAGAGAAATTACGACGTGGCTGGCTCGCGGAAGCAGAGGCGCGGAAGGGGAAATGAGCCGCCAGATATCAGTCTCACTTTAGACTCCTATTTGCTGTTATCGAGTTGATGCTCGTTGACCGACATACTGCAGTCTCTCGGGTCCTGCAAAAGAGCGTTTGGTTTTCAGGATGTTTATTGCCCCGAGATTCTAACCCGCAGCTCTTCCGGAATGCGCTGGCGAATTTCTTCCGGCAGCTTGTCATGCAGCCGGCGGGCACCCAGCAGGGCCGCATCTTTCATCACCAGCGGTGCCGGAGTCGCAACCGCCACCAGCAGCCACAGCAGCATGGAAAGCAGGAAGCCGCCGAGGGCGCCGATCTCCAGCAGGAACGCGTGCGGTGGGTCGAAGTGGCGGATAACCCCGTAGGCGAGCAGGAAGACGCCCATTGAAACCGACGCCAGCGCCATCAGGCCGATATCGATAATGCGATGCAGCCTCTGCCACGAGTGGCAGTGCGGGCACTCCGCCAGGTGGGACTCGTAGTCGCCGCGCATCTCCGGAGCCAGGCCAGAGATGTCGTAACGCCAGCCGGCCAAAATCTTCCCGATGACGGGATCAGTGCATTGCGTCATGGACTATCAACCCGGGCTTGCATCGCCGCCGCCCGGCAGCCACGCAACTTACAACCGAACCGCAGGCAGAGGCTCCTGCTGGGCCGCGAGCAGAAGATGGTTTCGCACAAAGCTGCGCTGCTCGCCGAGCGCCCGTTCGGCCGTCATTCGCGCAATCTCAGGATGATTATTCTTCTCCGAAAGATGCGCAAGAATGAGGAACTCGGCTCCCCCATCATAGTCGCTCGTCAGGAAACTCGCGAGGGCCTCGTTCGACAGATGTCCTACGCGGCTCATCACCCGTTGCTTCACCGACCAGGGATAAGGGCCTCCACGCAACAACTCCAGATCGTGGTTCGACTCGATCATCAGCATCTGGCAACCACGCAGATGATTGCGCACATTCGGCGGGATGTAGCCCAGGTCCGTGCAAATCCCCACCTTGATGCCTTCAGTGACGAACGTGAAACCGACAGGATCGACCGCGTCATGCGGAATAGTGAACGGCATGACCGTGACATCGCCGATCTGAAACGCGCGTCCTGACGCGAAATATTCCTTGCGTTCGAGCGTGACCTTGTTGCCCGCGCTGTCGCGCGCCCACCGCCGATAGCTGTCATGCGTCGCGCCGGTAATGTAAACGGGGACCTTCAGCTTCTTGGCCAGCACGTGCAATCCGGCAACATGGTCTCCGTGCTCGTGGGTAATGAGGATGGCATCGACGCTGCGCGGATCTTCACCGCACAACTTCATGCGCCGCATGACCTCGCGGCAGGAGAGCCCGGCATCGACCAGCAGGCGAGTGGCGGAGCTGGAGAGGAGCGTGCAGTTCCCGCCGCTTCCGCTCGCCAGCACTGTAATCGAAACCGCCATATTCGCGAGAATAAACGCATAGTCTTCCCCGCGCGATAGTGGCAAACTGATTAACCTCGAGTTTTGGGTAGAGCTGGCCTTCAGGCCAGCGTCAACGCCGCTGAAATCCGCCTGGGCTTTAGCCGGATTTCAGGTTCTAGAGGGGCACTTGTTTGCAAATATTGCGGACCGTTTCCCTTTTTGCACAGCCCTGCACAAGAATCCTCGGCTATGCACACGAATTGCACAGCCCCGAGATGATTCGTGCTTGTCAGCTTGTGAGGCGATCAGGCATCCTGCCATGCATCCAGGGCACAGGCTAAAAAGCCTTCCGCACACGATGGGTCCAACCAGGGGGCAAAGCGCGGCAACACAGGCTGAACTGAAGCACCCTGCGATTGCCACCCGCTCATAAGGGGGAGCGGTTCACTGGCGCGAGCGTTCCGGTTGCGTTTGTGGAAGGCGACTGAGCGAAGTGAGGGTAACCGTGTTTGCGCTGGCCGTGACGTCCTAAGTCGCGGTTCGTTCCTCCCCAGCCGCAGCACTGCTTCGAGAGCACCTTCACCGAACGCCGGTTGGCGATGAACTCGCGGCGTCTGGAACGCCGCGCCAACGTTTGGGCAACGAACGTTGAGTCTGTGACTGAGTAGGTGCGACCCGCAAGGTGGCTGGCCTCGCGGGTCGCATAGAAGCCGCTGTTCGCCATTCGCCATTCGCTTTTCGCTCCACAACCCTCTTCGGAACTGTCATCCTCCCTGGACTGTCATTCTGAGTCCGCCGCGGCGGACGAAGAACCTGCTGTTCTTTCCCAACCGCAAATGACGGCCCTGGCGCGAGGCCCTTAGGAGCCGCTGCAAGCGGCGACATTTGATTTAGCCGTGGTGGTCAGCCCGCGGTGAACTTTATGATTTGTCATCCCGAGACGACTTCAGTCGTCGAGGAATCTGCTTTTCGATCACCCGCACCGCAAGGTTTGCTAGTCGCACAATCGAGATTCCTCGACCAGCGAAGCCGTGTCTGAATCACAAATGTCGCTCCTGCGACACAGACGAAATACCAAGTGCACCGCCCGCCCGCGACATTCTTCTCACATTCCCACAGCCACTCACACCTTTATCACTGAAATCCTCTCCCGCGCATCAGCTTCATCATTGCCACTTTCCCCGCCTCTCGCTAACGTAATTGAATCCCGCCCATGGCCACCCTCGACATCAATCTCGACCGCGGACTACCCGCCAGCATCGAAGCTGAGCGTTCCATCCTCGGCTCCATCCTGCTCGACAACGGACTCTACGACCAGGCCGCCCCGCTCAAGCCCGACGACTTCTCGCTCGACGCGCACCGCCGCATCTTCGGGCGTATGTCGGACTTGCAGACCATGGGCCGCCCGGTCGACATGATCACGCTGGCCGAGGAGCTCGACCGCCGCAAAGAGGTCGAAGCCGTCGGCGGAGTCGCGTATCTCTCGTCGCTCATCGATGGCGTTCCCGATCGTCCATCGATCGAGCACTACGTTCGCATTGTTCGCAACAAGTCGCTGCTGCGCGGCCTCATCAACATCGCGCAAAACGCGATTGCCGAGTCCATCGATCACAGCGACGAAGCCGAAGAGGTCATCAATCGCGCCGAGCAGGCCTTGATGAATCTCTCGGAAAACCGCATCGGCCAGGGCCTCGAAGCCATCCCGTCGATCGTCAAGGCCTCGTTCGGTTCGCTCGACGCGCTCTACGCGCGCGGGCAGGAGATCACCGGCCTTCGCACCCATTACACGCAGCTCGACAAGCTCACCAGCGGCCTGCAACCTTCGGACCTGATCATCCTCGCGGCCCGCCCCTCGATGGGCAAAACCTCATTCGCCATGAACATGGCGGAGAACGCCGCCATCAAGGACGGCAAAGTCGTCGGCGTCTTCTCGCTGGAAATGTCGAAAGAAGCGCTGCTCATGCGCATGCTCGCCTCGTGCTCGCAGGTCGATTCGCATCGTCTTCGCACGGGCACGCTCTACAAGCAGGACATGGAAAAATTGACCCGCGGCATGGAGCAACTGATGCAGGCGCCGATCTTCATCGACGACACACCCGGCATCTCCGTCACCGAGATGCGCTCCAAAGCGCGCCGCCTCAAGCAACAGGAGGGCCGGCTGGACCTGATCATCGTTGACTATCTGCAACTGATGTCGGCGGTGCCTATCGGAGGCAAACGTTTCGAGAACCGCACCCAGGAAGTTTCCGCCATCTCGCGCGGACTGAAAGCTGTTGCCAAGGAATTAAAGGTCCCGCTGATGGCGCTGTCGCAACTGAGTCGCGCTCCCGAAAGCCGTAGCGGCGATCACCGGCCGCAACTGGCCGACCTGCGCGAATCAGGCTCCATCGAGCAGGACGCCGACGTCGTCGCCTTCATCTTCCGCGAAGAGGTCTACAAGAAGAAGGAAGACATCACCCCCGAAATCGAAGGCATCGCCGAAATCATCATCGGCAAGCAACGCAACGGCCCCATCGACACCATCAAGCTGGCCTTCATCAAGAACTCCACCCGCTTCGAAAACCTCGCCGACGGCTACGACAGCGGCAACTATCCCGACGAGATGATGTGAGGCACAGCTCCAACCAACTCTGGGGTGCCCCATTCCGGCTCCTTTGCCGGGGTGGGGATGTTTACAAAAAACCAAAGCCCGAAGGGCGCGCGATGACAGCCCAGCACGAAGCGAAGCGGAGTGCTGGGTAGGCTTCCGCATAGATTGCCCGAGCCCCTTCAGGGGCGATACCCTTTCGCCTTGTATCAGGGCCCGACTTCAGTCGGGCCGAAGATACCCCAATACCCGCCGAGCCCCTGTAGGGGCGATACACAACTATGCGTTTCGTTCGGACCTGGACCGGGCAACGATCAACGCAATCGAGAGGCCCACCAAAACCGTGTGCGCAACCAGCTGGTTCAGGTAACCGAACAAAGTCAGCGGAGGCCGCTTGGGAGCCGCCGACAACGGAACGACCAAGTAGCGCATGAAAGCAAAAACGCCGAGTCCAAAGATGGGACCGCAAAGCGCCGGCTTTCGCACCAGCACCGGTAACGGACGGCTGAGCAGGTAGTAGGTAGTGGCGGCCCCGGTTGCGATCGTGAAATGCAGCGCAACACCCAAGCCTGCCGTTGCCCATCCTCCCTGGAATGAGGCAGTACCGAGTACCCCGCTGGCTATGAACTGAAACACACGCTTCACCCCGGGGCCGCCGATCACTCCCAACACGATTGCGGCGTCTAGGCCATCCAGGGTTCCGGCCGTCAGACCGGCGCGTGCGATCGTCTTCACTGCGTTTGCGAATTGAGTTGAACCCTGGGCATTCATCAAGCTTCCCCCCGCACAACCTAGAACACCTCCCTGGAAAAGGAGTCTCGCCCGTTGGTGCTGGGCGACATGGCGTTGTATCAGGGCACGGATTCGGAAGCTGCTGAACTGCTCGCGGCTGCGGAGATGGGCGTCAGGGCACGACCTCGGTCGTGCACAGGCGGCACGGCCCGACGAAATGGGCCCCCACGCTTTTGAACGCGTCCTCATCGACACGCGGTAAACTGTTTTGTCCAACACAACACGCCTATGAAAATCACGATTTCTACCGCCGCCCCTTCTCAGATCGAAACCGAATGCCTGGTTGTGTCTGTCGTCGACGCCGCTGCTGAATCAAAAAACGGCGACAAGCCCAAACCCGCGCCGCAGCTTCAGACTGATGACAAGGCCGTGAGCGACGCCGCTGCCGACCTGATCGCCTCCGGCGAGGTCACCGGCAAGATGCTCGAAACCACGCTGCTGCACAAGCCGCAGGGACTGAAGGCCAAGCGCCTGTTGCTGATCGGCGGAGGCAAGGCCAAGAGCTTCTCGTCGTACGAACTGCGCAAGCTGGCGGGAGCTGCCCTGCGCAACCTGAAGGGGAAGAACCTGAAGAGCTTCGTCGTTGTCGCGCCCAATCTTTCGACTGGCATTCCTGACGCCGTAAAGTCCATCGTCGAAGGAGCATACGTCGGCAGCTTCGAGCCCAACTACTACCAGAGCGATCGCGAAGACAAGCAGATCGATGAGGTGGTGATTGCCGCCCAAGGCGACGAGAAGGCGTTGAACGCCGCCGCCGAAGTTGGCCGCATCATCGGCGAGGCGCAGAACTTTGCCCGCGACCTGGCCAACGAGCCCAGCAATAAAATGACGCCGACCGTGATGGGCGAGCGCGCCAAGAAGATGTCTGACGAAGTAGGACTACAGTGTGAGGTATACGGTCCGGACAAGCTGCACGAGCTGAAAATGGGTGCCTTCTGGAGCGTCTCACAGGGTTCCGAAGAAGAACCGCGCCTGATCGTCATGCGCTACGAGCCCAAAGGCGCGCCGGAGAAGCCCGTGCTGGGACTCGTGGGCAAGGGGATCACCTTCGATACCGGCGGCATCTCCATCAAGCCCGCTGAAGGCATGGAAAAGATGAAGTACGACATGGCGGGAGGCGCAGCCATGATCGGAGCCATGCGCGCCATCGCGCAGCTCAAGCCGAATGTGCGCGTCATCTGCATCGTTTGCGCCAGCGAGAATATGCCGTCCGGCACGGCGCAGAAGCCCGGTGATGTGCAGATTGCCATGTCGGGCAAATCGATTGAGGTCATCAACACTGACGCCGAAGGCCGCCTGGTACTGGCCGATGGCCTGCATTATGCGAAGCAACTTGGCGCGACCCACCTGATCGATGCCGCGACGTTGACCGGCGCCGTGGTGGTTGCGTTGGGATTTGTAAACGCGGGAATCTTCTCCAACAGCGACGACTTCTGTGAGCAGTTTACGAAGTCACTGAAGAAGTCGGGCGAAAAGATGTGGCGCATGCCGGTGGACGACGAATACCGCGAGGCGCTCAAGTCGAACATCGCCGACATGATGAACGTCGGCGGACGCTGGGGCGGCGCCGTGACTGCAGCCATGTTCCTCAAGGAGTTCGTCGGCGACACGCCATGGATACACCTCGACATCGCCGGCGTCGCCTGGATGGAAGACGCCAAACCCTGGATCGCAAAAGGCCCGTCCGGCGTGCCCGTGCGCTCCTTGGTCGAGTTCGTACAGGACCTGGCGAGCAAGAAATAGCTTTCCCGCTCTGGGTGCCCCATTCGGGCTGGTGTTGCCCGGGTGGGGCTTTGCAGGCTGCGCGCAGGTTCACCGCCCGCTGACCTGCCGGTTGACGCCGCTTTGCCTACGCCGCAACCCGGCCAAACCACCAGCGCCGGAGGCGCGAAATAACTTAGCCCAGTATGCAGGCCATCCTTTGGCCGGAATGCTGGGTGGCGGCATAAATCCCCGGAGTCCCGTAGGGGCGGCACCGCCTCTTGCACGCGCGTTCTGCAGCTGCGCAATTCACCACGGAGGCCCAGGGGACACGGAGGAACCCTGATTGGTTGTCATTGCGGAGGAGCGTAGCACCGATTCAGCGCCCCCGCCCAATCGCATATAGCAAGCACGAAACCCTTTGCTGATGCTCTCCGCTCGCTGGTTCGGTCGGGATAGGGAGACCCATAATCCTCCGCGTACTCTGTGTCTCGGTGGTGAATGATTTTCTCGCTTCAGAATTTCCGCTATTCTGTTGGCACCTCGAAAACCGATGAGAACCCTGCACGGAAAACCCGCGTCGAAGCCGTTTGTACCTCTCTCTACGCGCTTCGACCACGCTCTACTGTTCGCGGCTCAGGTACATCGCAACCAGGACCGGAAGCGCAGCGGCATTCCTTATGTGTCGCATCTGCTGGGAGTGGCTTCCATCGTCCTGGATTACGGCGGCGACGAAGACCTTGGCATTGCGGCGCTGCTGCACGATGCCGCGGAAGACCATGGCGGACGCGCCATGCTGCACACCATCGAGCAGATGTTTGGCCCACGCGTGGCGAAAGTGGTGGACGGCTGCACCGATTCCTACGGCGATGAGGACAAGGCGAAGCCGAAGCCGAAGTGGTATCCGCGCAAGCTGCGGTATCTGCGGCGGGTGCGCAAGGAAGATGCGGAGACGCGCTTCGTTTCGGCGGCCGACAAGCTTTATAACACGCGCGCCATCCTGCGCGATTTGCGGCAGAGCGGCGACTCGGCCTTCGATCGCTTTTCAGCCCCCAAGGCGAAGGTGCTCTGGTACTACCGGTCGCTGGTCCGCGAGTTTCGCGTTGGAGGCGTTACCCACCTGCTGAAACCATTGCTCGACGATCTCGATCGCGCGGTGACCGAGCTGGAACATTATTCTGGACTGCTGGCGGACCCGAAACGTGTGCCCAGACAGCTTAAGCGAAAGAAATAGCAATCATCGACGGTAGAACCGATCAAGGCGAGGTGGCGGCTTTGTCTGCAACGGAAGCAGAACGTATCGTCGATCTCTTGCAGCAGTCTAAGACAATCGCGGTCGTGGGCCTGTCTGATAACCCTCTTCGCCCCAGCTTCGGCGTCTCCAGCTACATGCAGTCGCAGGGCTATCGCATCATTCCGGTCAATCCAACCGTGACCAATTCACTTGGCGAACATGCCTACCCGACGTTGCTGGAGGTGCCGGAGAAGATCGATATCGTGAACATCTTTCGCCGGCCTGAGGCTGTGCCTGAGATTGTCGAGCAGGCGATTCAGCTTGGCGTACCTGCGATTTGGATGCAGGAGGGCGTCGTCCACGAAGCGGCGGCGGAAAAAGCGCGCAAGGCCGGGATCTTCGTGGTGATGGACCGGTGTATTTTGAAGGAGCACATGCGGTGTGTGCGGTAGTACTGTCCACGACCGAGAACCCGGCAGCCTGCAAGCGGCGAACTCATGCCCATCATTTCTGGGGTAAGCACCGACGTGAAGCTTTAACCTGAAGATGTCAAGAAACAAGTTGCTGGTCGCGTCGGCATGCGTCTTGAAAGTCACTCGGGTTAAACGTGATGAAAGCGTCGATTCTGACATTTACATCGGAAAGCATTCGTCTGATCACTCGATCTACGAGGCTGAGCCGTCTAGCATGTGCCGGATGCTTCCGCAGCTCAGCAAAGCACTCATAGATAATGTCTCCTCGAAACGGTTCATCCGGAAGCAGTTCGAGACGTCTCTGTTGAGAGAGGATAATCCAATCATTCTCCAACAGATTCATCGCCGGTCTATTTTTAACGAGTCTTGTGGATAGGGTTTCATAGAGTATCGGCCAAGGAACCAACAGATTGTTCCTTGTGTGCTCAAAGTACTCGGTAAACTGTTGCTTGGCTCGATCATGATACTGGTCCGACTGATCATAGAGGCCTAGCAAAAAGCCGGTGTCGACGCAGATGATCACGCATCCCGCTCCTCACCGGAATCTAGGACTTGAGCGTAACCGGTCCAAGGGGCAACCTTTCGCCTTCCTAGGACGAACTTACCGCCAGCCTTCATGGAAATAACGTAAACCCTAGGGTTCCGCTTTAAGTCGAGGACTCTTTTGAGCTCGCCAGCGAGTTCGTCGCGGGACTTCGGCGAAAGGAAGGTTGCTATGCTTGTACCGCACTCCTTAGCGCCATGCCTATCCAACCAGGCATAAAGCTGTTCGTAATCTCCGCTGAGCCCGAGGTCGTAGGATATCCAAAAGCGATTCTTCGGTTTGTTTGACATAAGGAACTCCTAGAGTCTAAATGAACGCCCGCAATCTTCGATGCAAATGCCCTTCAGAACCCCATGATGTTGTATCCGCAATCCACGTAGATGGTTTCACCCGTGATGCCTGTGGCGCCGTCTCCGGCGAGGAAGACCGCGGTTGCCGCGACCTCATTCACATCGATGTTGCGCTGCAGGGGCGAGCGCTCCGCCTGGCTCTTCAGCATCTCGCCCAGGGCGCCAATGCCGCGCGCAGCCAGTGTCTTGATGGGGCCTGCGGAGATGGCGTTGACCCGAATCCTCTGCTTGCCGAGATCGTAGGCGAGGTAGCGAACGCACGCCTCCAGCGCGGCTTTGGCCACTCCCATCACGTTGTATCTGGGGACGACCTTTTCGGCGCCGTAGTAGGTCAGGGTAAGTATGCTGCCACCGTCGGTCATCAGCGGCACAGCGGCGCGCGACACCGCGACCAGCGAGTAGGCGCTGGTATCGAGCGCGATGCGAAAGGCCTCGCGGCTGGTAGCCACGAAATCGTCCTTGAGAGCTTCGGCGGGAGCGTAAGCGACGCTGTGCACCAGCGCGTCGAGCTTGCCATAGCGCTGCTTTAGTTGCTCGAAAAGCTGGTCGATCTCCTCGTCGCGCGAGACGTCGCATTGAAATGCTTGCGCGTTCGGCAGGGCCGCAATCAGGTCGTCGGCCTCCTGTTTGAGGCGCTCGTTCTGGTAGGTGATCGCCAGTTGCGCTCCCGCGGCCTGCATCTGCTGGGCGATGGCCCAGGCGATACTGCGCTTATTGGCGACGCCGAAGACGACGACGTTCCGCCCCTGCAATCCGTTCGACATCCATACTCTCCCAATGTTATTGCTGAAAACTTCGAGGATACCATCGTGTGCTCCTGCTGGGGCCGGGTCATTGGGGCGGCCGGCTCAAACCAGCTTGCGAATTTGTGTTCACAGGCCGGGATTTCCGGGCATATACTGCGAGCAATTCCGTGGGGCGAGATCGGCGGCTGCCCAGGTTATGGGTGCAGGCAACCCTGCGAAAGCTTTTGCTTCAGATGTGTACAAACAGGACGCGCTGGACGGCTTGCCCAGTGGTGTTCTCAGGGGGTAGCTATGGCAACCATTCGCGATATGTTGAGCAGCCGCACCATCCACTATGTGCAGCCGGAGCAGACGGTGTTCGAAGCTGCGAATTACATGGTGCAGTGCAATGTCGGAGCTGTCCCCGTGCTCGACGGCACGAAGCTGGTCGGCATCTTTTCCGAGCGCGACATTATGAAGCGCGTGGTCAGCGAAGGTCGTGATCCCATGGCGACCCGCATCTCCGAGGTTATGTCGACAGGCATTCACACCGTGGCCCCATCCGCGAGCTGTCACGAGGCGATGGCGATGATGCAGGAGTACGCGGTGCGGCACCTGCCGGTGTGTGACGGGCCTACGCTGGTCGGATTTCTATCGTTGCGCGACTTGTTGCATCAGAAGCTGGACGAGACCGTTGGCGAAGCCGAGAGCTTGCGGGCCTACATCCAGACCGGCGCGAGCTGATTTTGCGGAGACCGCGCACGGGTTGGTAGAGCGGCGCTTCAGCGCCGCGCAGGCTGGCGTTTTCGTTATCAGGCGTGGAGTTCGTTCCACGCACGAAGTTCAGGCCGTTATTCTTACCGCCCTTGACGCGGCCCTGAAGGTCCGCACTACCCTAGACACATGCTGAAAAAAGTTAATCTCGCGCAAAAGCTCTCGCTGTTCACCGATCATTGGAGTCCTAAGATCGCCGGCGAAGTGAACGATTCCTACGTCAAGCTGGTCAAGCTGCAAGGCGAATTCGTCTGGCACCATCATGAGGCCGAGGACGAGTTGTTCTATGTCGTCAAAGGCGCACTGCGCATGCGGGTGCGCGAGAACGGCAGCGAGCGCGAGTTCCTCATCCAGCCCGGCGAGTTCATCATCATCCCGCGCGGCGTGGAGCACCTTCCTTCAGCGGACGAAGAGACGCACATCATGCTGCTGGAGCCGAAAACGACGCTGAATACAGGGAACGTGGAGAGCGAGAGAACGGTGAAGGAATTGGAGCGGATC
This sequence comes from uncultured Acidobacteriaceae bacterium, assembly GCA_963846795.1. Lineage (GTDB taxonomy): Bacteria > Acidobacteriota > Terriglobia > Terriglobales > Acidobacteriaceae > CAVVDY01. Next base: position 149,425 of record CAWJXJ010000001.1, on the reverse strand, counting down.
TAGGGCGCTAGCTTTGTTCACGCTTATGGGGAGTGTACACATCGGCGCGGACTATATTCCGCATAGCCGGCGAAACGTGCGCAAACCCAATCCACACTTCCCAAAATGGTCTTTCACAGTATCTATTTGGCGCTCTCAAAGTAGTGTTATGCGCAGACCGTTCGCTTGCGAGCATATTCTGATCAATGAACCCGGTTTTTTGGGAGGGCTTCGTTGAGAGCGGATCGCGCAATTCTTCTTTTCGTACTCTGTGTTGTGTCCCCATTGGTGTTAGAGGCGCAAGCCATTCCGGTAGGTCAAGCTGTGCAGAACGCTGTCGGATTGTCATGTCTCACCGGTCCGGGGGCGCATCCGTTTCACTTGAAGGCGACGACCACGCCCGCGAACTCTTTCATTCCCGACTACACGGCCGAAATCGAGGAATACTGGATTTCTCCCACCAAGTGGCGGCGCATTATTCGCTCAAAGTCATTCGACCAGACGATTGTTGTTAACGGTAACCGGCGCTTTGAGAAGTCTTCAAACGACTATTACCCGAAATGGTTGAATGACATCGTGGTTACGCTGTTCGACATCGCGCCGCAAGAACTTATTGATCGCACCGCGAAGCTACCAGACACGGTTGAAGCTGGTAAGCCGACCAAAATCAAGTACCAGCCGTCTTCCACGGATGGCAAAGTGACGAACATGTGGTGGAGCTCGGTGGAATTCAACCGAGATGGATTGCTAACGTGGATCTCCGGCGAGCTCTTTGGTGCCGGGTTCGATCATTACAGAGAGTTTCACGGGAAACAAGTTGCGCAAAACGTCGAGACCTTTCCGCCAATTCCGCATGGTGATGTCAGCACGCGCGTCGAAGTGTCGGACTATGCGTCCGAAGACGATTCGATGTTCGCAGTCGAAACTCCAACTCCGCCTCAGGATCAGCTTCGCATCGTAAGAGTGAACGAGATCGAGTACCGCAAGTCAGCAATGAATCAACCGGAAATGAGGTGGGCTCCGGTAAAACGTCGCCCGACGGCTGGCGTACTGAGCCTGTCCATCGTCACAGACAAGTTCGGTAAGGTACGTGAGGCCGATTTCATCACTTCGAACAACATGGACATAAGGGAGAACGCGGAATCGCTGGTACGCCAGTGGCAGTTCAAGCCAACCATCATCGACGGCGTTCCCGCAGAAGTCGAAACGACTATGACCTTTGCCTACGAGACCACGGTTGAAGGTGATCAAGGTAAGTATGAGGCCGCGTCGAGTTACTTCAAGCGCGGCCGAGACCTGACATATCCCCGCACTGATGGAAGTACCTCATTTCACATGGTGGGATCGTTTGCGTGGACCGACTCCAACAGCACGCGCGCAGGGGAATACGAGGAATTTTGGATCGCACCGGACCGATGGCGTCGCGAGTTCACGATAGGAGGCCAGAAGGTCGTCGAGACTCGTCTTTATGACGATCACTATTGGTCCTCACAGTTGGACAATTCCGGGCTTATGTCGCACGTGGTCAGCTTGTTTACGGCCGAGTTCCCCGGGTACGCGTACTATTCGCCGGACTGGGACTGGCATATGGACGAGATAAAGCTTCAAGAGAGACTTTGTCTGCGCGTTTCCATGGGACCGCTTGATAACTTGCCCGCCGGACAGTATCCCAGGGCGTATTATTTCGACACGAATGGTCTTGTTCTTGCCCGCTCACAAGGGAAGGAAATGATCTCGTACTCGGATTTCGAGACTTGGGATGGAAAACAAGTCCCCCGACAGATTACGTTAAAGTTCGGAGACAGCGTCGTACTCGGCGCGCGCATCACGGCAATTGAGCCAACACAAGTAAAAGAGGATTCCTTCTTTATCATCTCCAAGGTCAAGCCGCGCGACTGGAACCCACCGCCTTGGTGAGCTGCTAGGCTTCAGCTACGCGATTGCCGGGTCGATCTTCTCCGTGTTGATGCCCAGCTCACCGAAGGCAGCCTGCGCGCGCTGCGCGTCGAACTTACCTTCGCGGGCCAACCGCGACAGGGCAGCCGCGGCAATTGATTCAGCGTTCACCTCGAAGTGCTGCCGCAGATGTTTGCGGTTATCGCTGCGGCCGAAGCCATCGGTTCCCAAAGAAACCAGACGTCCCGGCAGCCACGGAGCAAGCTGATCGGGCACGACCTTCATGAAGTCGGTAGCTGCAATGATCGTCCCTTCGGCTCCATCCAGCGCCTGCAAGATGTAGGGCCGCTTCTCCGGCTCGGCAGGATGCAGGCGGTTCCAGCGGTCGATCGCCAGCGCGTCGCGGCGCAGTTCGTTGTAGCTGGTGACGCTCCAAACGTCGGCGTGTACGGCGTACTTTTCCGCCAGGATCTGCTGCGCTCTTACCGCTTCGTTCAGCATCGGACCGCTGCCGAAGAGCTGGATCGCAGCTTTCTGTTCCGCCGCCTTGTACTTGTAAATGCCGCGCAGAATGCCTTCTTCCACGCCCTGCGGCATCTCCGGCATCGGATAGTCTTCGTTGTATGCCGTGATGTAGTAGAAGCGATCTTCGTTCTGCTCGAACATGCGGCGCATGCCGTCCTGCACAATCACAGCGATCTCGTACACATACGCGGGATCATAGGAATGACAGGTCGGCACGGTGCTGGCGAGCACCAGACTGTGACCATCCTGGTGCTGCAAGCCTTCGCCACCGAGCGTTGTTCTGCCCGCCGTGCCGCCGACCAGGAAGCCGCGGCCGCGCGCATCGGCAAAGGCCCAGATCATGTCGCCTACGCGCTGGAAGCCAAACATCGAGTAGTAGGTAAAGAAGGGAATTGTCGGCACACCGTAGTTGGAATACCCGGTTCCAGCCGCCGTCATCGACGCCATCGAACCGGCTTCGGTGATGCCTTCTTCCAGAATCTGTCCGTTCTTCTCCTCGCGGTAGTACAGCAACATATCGACGTCGTGCGGGCGATAGAGCTGTCCCTGGCTGGCGTAGATGCCGACCTGGCGAATGATCGACTCCATGCCAAAGGTGCGGCCCTCATCAGGAATAATCGGCACGATGTATTTGCCGATCTGCGGATCTTTCATGAGCTGGCGCAACATGCTGACGTAGCCCATGGTGCTGGAGACCGCGCGGCCCTTGGAGCCGGCCAGCGACTCCGCGAACTCCGACAGCGGCGGCGCTTTGAATTCCATCTGCGCGGGGTGACGGTTAGGCATTGAGCCACCCAGGCGTCGGCGCTGCTCGCACATGTAGCGGATTTCGGGGCTGTCGTCAGACGGACGATACAGCGCGCCTTTGCTGGCAGCTTCCTCCGGAATCGGGATCTCAAACCGCGAACGAAATGCAGTCAGCGCCTGATCGGCCAACTTCTTTTCCTGATGCGTCGCATTGCGCGCTTCGGCAGAGCCCAGTCCGTATCCTTTCACCGTCTGCGCCAGGATCACCGTGGGCTGACCTTTGTGCTCGACAGCACGTTTGTAAGCGTTGTAAACCTTCTGCGGATCGTGGCCGCCGCGGCTGAGGTAGTGCAGTTGCTCGTCGCTCATGTCCTCGACCAGCTTGACCAACTCCGGATATTTGCCGAAGAATTCTTTACGGATGTAAGCGCCGCCGCGCGCTTTGTAACTTTGCAGCTCGCCGTCGACGACCTCTTGGAAGCGCTTTACCAGCAGGCCCGATTTGTCCCTGGCAAACAGCGGATCCCAGTCGGAGCCCCACAGCACCTTGATCACGTTCCAGCCGGCGCCACGGAATGCGGCCTCAAGTTCGTTGACGATCTTGCCGTTGCCGCGCACCGGACCATCCAGGCGCTGCAAGTTGCAATTGACGACGAAGATGAGATTGTCGAGCTTCTCGCGTGCGCCCAAGGTGAGCGAGCCCATCGCTTCGGGCTCATCGGTCTCGCCGTCACCTACAAACGCCCAAACTTTGCGATCGGTTTTCTCGATCAGGCCGCGGTTCTCGAGGTAGCGCATGAAGCGTGCCTGATAAAGAGCGTTCAGCGGACCGAGTCCCATGGAGACCGTTGGAAACCGCCAGAAATCAGGCATCAGCCAGGGATGCGGATACGAAGGCAATCCCGGTGTGTCGCGCAACTCATGGCGATAGTTGAGCACTCGCTCGAGGGAGAGACGGCCTTCGAGAAAAGCGCGCGCATATACGCCGGTCGATGCATGTCCCTGGAAATAGATGAAGTCGCCGGGCTGGTCTCCGTAGCTGGCGTGGAAGAAGTGATTGAAGCCGACCTCAAGCAATGTGGCCAACGAAGAATACGTAGAGATGTGGCCGCCGATCCCAGGATCTTCTTTGTTCTGCCGGTGCACCATGGCCATGGCATTCCAGCGAATCAAGCTCTTGATGCGGCGCTCCAGCGCGCGGTCGCCGGGATAGGGAAGCTCTTCCTCCACCGGAATGGTATTCACATACGGAGTGTTCAGCTTGACCGGTACATCAACGCCGCTCTTGCGCGCGTGCGTAGCTAGCGCATCGAGTAAGTCTGTGCCACGCTGGCGGCCTTCTTCACCAACCACCTGGTCAAAGGCTTCAACCCACTCTGCTAATTCTGCGTTCTGCTCACTACCGATTTCATCAACAATCTCGGGACTGGCGGGAAATTCCAAAACTGCCGGATTATGCACTGCCACATTCACCTCGAGGAGAAAAGCGTGTACCGGCGGGATAAGCCGGCCAGGAAACCGGGATTTGGCTCCGGATGATGATTGAGGTTCCTATTTACGTGATGCCTCAACGCTGATTGCGCTTCATTTTCTGAACGAGTAAACCGGGAAGCGCTCCCCACGATCAGCGCTTTCCAGAACATCACGGCTTAAGCAACGCCCGTCTTGGCTGGACGATTTGCCTGGTTGTACAAGTTATCTATGCGTCGATTCTATCAGCTATGTGAGGGGCTTGAAGGCACACTGACAGTGCTCGCGCGAGGAAGCGCGGAAGTATTGCGGAATGTTGCGTAAGGATTTAAGAGCAGGGTGCGTGTCCGCACTCGCAGGCAATTTCTACTTCTTTGGAGCCTGCGTCTTTGCACCAGTCGCTGCAAAATTTCTGGCCCGCTGGAACATCGCAATTGCAGGGTTCGTGGGCGCACTTCCGTTTCTCGTCCATGTTCTTCTCCTCCACACGCATGAGCGGGGAACCCGACTGCCAAAGTCGAGTGACGCGACCCCGCAATGGTTGCCAAAGTGTCTGGCTGGACCGCTTCGGCGAGAGCGCCCCGAAAAACTAGAAAGGCTGATTGACCCTCTGCCAGATGGCCATCCCGGCGATCACCAGTATCAGCACACCGGAGGCAGCGCCGAGCATTTTAACGGGGAGACTGAGCCTTTGCATACGAACCTGTAGCTGTTCCTGCTCGACCCGCATGCTGGAACTGGCCTCATCGAGAAACAACTGATCGTCTTCGTGCATGCTCAAGGTGCTACGGTAGATGAGCAGAATAACGAGCACAGCCGTTATCACGGCCCAGATGATGAACAGAGTCATCAAAGACATTTGCCACCTCGGCTCAGAGCAAACCGCCCCCCGGCAGCGCAACCAGCCGCCGTCGGATAGGGCCTCACGGCAACCCATTATATCCCTCGCCAGCCGCTGTCAAACTCAAATTGTTAGCTTGAGCAGGTGATCCCGCAGTGACTCTCTCGCTGAACGGGAAAAGAGAGGACGGCGGCCATCGTCATGCGACCTGTCGAGGCTGTGAGACATCCAACCTAAGGGCAGGCGAGCTCCCTTGAACTGGCGCCGTGTGCCCTGAACGAGTTTGATATAATTCTTCAAGGTTTCATAGGAGAGAGAGATGGCCACTACCACAACAACACCGACCACCCCCAGCACACCGTCCGTTGACAACCAGCCTGTTAACTTCACCCCCAACGCGATCGCCAAGGTGAAGGAAATCATGGCGCAGCAGAACCCGGTTCCTGCCGGATTACGGGTGGGAGTTGTGGGCGGCGGCTGCTCTGGATTCTCCTACTCCATGTCGTTCGAGAACGGCGCGGGGATGATGGATAAGACCTTCGATTTCGACGGTCTCAAGGTTTTTGTTGACGCCACCTCGGTCATGTACCTGAAGGGCGCCGTGGTTGATTACATCGAGACGCTCGAGGGCGCGGGCTTCAAGTTCGAGAATCCCAACGTGAAGAGCACCTGCGGCTGCGGATCGTCATTCAGCGTTTAGGCGTTAGCGTGCGATTTCTGTGAAAGCCCTGCCCAGTGCAGGGCTTTGCTGCGTCTGCACAACTAGAAAGTGACAATCGGGTTTGCTAAACGAGGACAACCAGCAACCAGGCTATTACAATAGTGGTTTCCCGCTGCAATGTGCCCGGATATGATCCCGGGGAGAACGGAATGATCCTTGCGTAAAGTTCTATATCTGCTTCCTGCTCTGTGTCTCTGGTTGTTGGCGCTGGGATGCGGCGACCAGTATCGCCCAGTGGCCAACCCCATCATCGGACAGGGCGGCACGCCACAAGCCGCCCATTATGCCTTTGTGGTGAACAACAATCCCATCGGGAACAGCAGCACGGTGCAGATTGACGTGTCGGGCGACGGCAGTCTGCAGATCCAGCCATCGGGCGCCGGCGCCGTCGCGGAGTCGTTTCTTGCCGGCACTAGCGCAGCGATCTTTACTGCAAACAGCCTGGCCGACTCGGTCACCGAATACACCACGCTCACGACCTTCTCGCCGGTGACGACCATCAACTTGCCCATCGGGTCAAAGCCGATCAGCGTTACCTCGGCGAGAACCGGATCGATGTATACGCTGAATGCATCGCCTAATACGAACTGCCCGAACTCCGGGTCGATCAGCATTATCAACACCATCGCATTGGCGGTTGTCGGCACCGACTGTGTCGGACCAAACCCCGTCTCGTTTGCCCAGGTTCCTAACGGTACAAAGATCTACGTAGCTAACGGCGACAACACCGTCTCCGTCTTTGATCCCGATTTGGGCGCAGTGACCACGACCATTACGCAGTCCATGGGACTCGGCGTAAACCCGGTGTTCGTGATCCCGAGTATTGATGGCACTTTCATGTTCGTGGTCAACAAGGGCGACGGGGTAAATCCCGGCAGTTTGAACATGATTATTACCAGCACCGACCAGGTAGGCCGGAACATCCCGTTGGGAGTGAATCCCACATTCGCCTATGTCGATACCAATCTACTTCGTTTGTATGTCGCCAATACCGGCAGCAACTCGGTGACAGTGTTTGATCTCTCTGACATCAATCTTGGTGTCCTCCCGGGGATAAACACGCTGGCTACCGTCAACGTAGGCAGCGGTCCAGTGGGAATTACCGCACTGGCGGATGGCACGCGCTTCTACACCGCCAACTCAGTTTCCAACGATGTCACTGTGGTCAGTGCTGCCAGTTACAGCGTCTTGAAAACGGTAGCGGTCGGCCAAAATCCTGTCTTTATTGCGTCCGAGCCCAGTTCGAGCAAGGTCTATACCGCGAATGCAGCAAGCGGGAACGTGAGCATCATCCAAACCGTAAACGACACCGTGACCGCCAATATGGCGATGCCGGCGCAGGATTCCACCTGCACCCAGTCCTGTGTCCCGCAGCAGCCCACCATGATTCTCACCTTCTGACGGGGAGCACGCCGATGAGTCGCGTCCTGGTAATCGAAAGCGATAACCCGGTGAGCAGGGAAATCGGCGATGCTCTGGCGAGTTGGAATTTTCCGGTGGAATTTGCTGCCGGGCATGTCGACTCACTTCACAAGCTGCGGATGATGTCGTTCGGAGTGGTGATAACGTGTCCCCAAAGCACGGTTCCGGAAGACCTGGCGTTGCTGAAGGAGATGCGCGCGATCCGGCCCGGGGTGAAGAGCATCGTTCTGGCGCCGCAGAGCACGCCGGAAGAAGTGATTGCCGCACTTCGCGCCAAGGTGTTTGCGTGTTTCACGCCGCCATTTGACGCTCAGGAGATTGCCCACCTGGCATGCGAGGCAGCCTCTGACAACGAGTGGCATGACGATATACAGGTCCTCTCCGCCAGGCCGGGATGGGTTTCCATTCGGGTGAACTGCCGGCTGCTTACGGCCGAGCGGGTCATCGCCTTCGCCAAGGAACTCAACTCGCAACTGCCTGAGGAGACGCGGACCGAGATCATCGCTGCCTTCCGCGAGATTCTGCTGAATGCCATGGAACATGGCGCGGCATTTAATCCCGACCAGGTGGTTGAGATCACCGTCGTGCGCACTGCGCGCAGCATGGTGGTCTATGTTCGCGATCCCGGCGCGGGCTTTCGGCGGGAATCGCTCGACCACGCTGCGATTGCAAACCCTCAGGATCCGGCGGCGCATATCCCTATACGCGAAGCCCAGGGCATGCGGCCGGGCGGCTTTGGCATGATGATGGCCGCAGGCATCGTCGATGAGCTGATCTACAACGAGATTGGCAACGAAGTGCTGCTGATCAAATATCTCGATACTGCTGCGGCCCGCTCGGGAGCATGATGGCAGCCAAGAAGCGAAAGCCAAAACCTTTCCGCGCAACCACGGCAGTCAAAGCCGCAGCCCGCAAAGTGGTCGGCACACCTCCGCCCACGCGCGCGGAACCCGACGTCACCAAGCGCAAAACTTCCAAGGAGAAGTACAAGCCTAAGCTGGAAGAGCTTCTGCGGAACGACGAGTAGACGCGGCAACGCTCCACATTCAATTGAGATTGTCATCACGAGCGGAGCGAGGGATCTGCTCTCGCTCTTGATTTGTCATCCCGAACGTAGTGAGGGATCTGTTCTCGCAGGCAGCGCCAAACTCTTTCGTTTATGTTGCTAAATCTTCCAGGCGAAGAAGCTCAAAGCCCGAAGGGCGTGCGATGACAGCCCAGTACGCAGCGAAGCGGAGTGCTGGGTACGGGTCCTTCGCAGACCCAGAGCCCCTCAGGGGCGGCACGTTAGGATTGCTTGTGTAATCGCTGTTTACGCCAATGAACTTCAAAAAACCTGGAAAACGGGAACGCCGCCCAGTCCCGTGTCCGATTGCGAGTCGCGGCGGAAGCGGAATTTCCACGAAATCGGTCTGCTGGCGGGCCAGTATCCTGGATCATCACTCCGCACTTCTTTCCGAGCCAGTTTGAGGCTTCTAACCACCATCAAGTTCATCGCATCACGCACCGTAATGTTGTGATACACACGACTGGTGCGAGTGTCGGGAAGTGAGCCAACGGGGTCGCACGATCCCAGACCTCCTCCTGCGAAGCCTCCTGGAACAGGTGCCTCTCGACCCTGCTTGCGGTACCATTCCCTTCGCTTCGCAATCAGAAGTTCCGATAATTCCGGCGCATAGCTCACCGGTGGCAGCACCAACACGATGCCGGGTTCAATGCCACGGTCAAAGTGCTCGATTGCCCACTGTAGGCAATGGTCGGGCGGGAAACGAAATGTATTCAGCTTCACGTCCAGCAAGTGCGCTGGATCTGCCGTTTCACGTTCTGGACGAACCCTCACCAGTCCGTCGGTTCGGTGCTCAACGGTGTACTGTGGATTCAATGCTCGGATACGTTTGATGACATCCTGACGAGTGGAGGCCAGAGGGCCAAGATTGATCTCCTGGTCGCCGCGCTTGTCCCAGAGTTCCTCGAATCCTATGACCAACTCATTAGGAAATCGCGAACGCAGGTCATCCAAGCTCGCTTCCATGACCGTGGAGTTCGTGACACGCTGTGCCACGCAAGTGACCACGAGGAGAAGGAGCGCATAGGTCTTTGGTGCTGAGATAAATCGCATTTTTGCTGCTTGTCAACTTAGACACCGGCGACTGTTCAGCGGTTCCGAATGGGTCAACTGGCATAACATCCCCATTACACAAGTAATCGGATGGCGTGGGATCAATTGTGATCGAACCTGTGTTCGCCTTTTGGAGTAAATTCACACGCCGTTCGGGGTTTGAGCGTCAGCGGGGGAAGTTCATTACCAGGACCGAAAGAGCTTCGCGCTGCCGACGAGAGCAGATCCCTCACTGCGTTCGGGATGACAAATCATGAAAATTGGGCCGGGAGAACGTAGGTTCATTCCGGCCCGGGATGACTGAGCAAACATCGAGACGCGTTCTACCGCGCCCCCACCAACTGCGTTTCTTCCTTCTTCGCTTTCGCGATGGTGACCAGCTCGGCCGCCTTCTGAGCGATGTGTTCGGCGCTAACTTCGAATTCCTTGATCAGCTCCCAAGGCGCGCCCGAATCGCCGAAACGATCTTTCACTCCAATGGCGCCGGTGATCACCGGTGTGCCGTACAGTTCGGGGCTTTCCGTCAGTACGCTGCTTACGCGCCAGGCCAGCGCGCCGATCTGGTGCTCCTCGGCCGTAACCACGACGCCTGTCTCTTTGGCTGCGCGCAGAATCGCGGCGGCATCAATCGGCTTCATAGTGTGGACGTTCAGCACGCGCGTCTCGTAGCCGAACTCTTTTTTCAGGATCCATGCGGCTCGCATAGCCTCAGGCACCATGGGACCGCAGGCGATGATGCTGAGGTCTTCGCCTTCGTCCATATAATGCGAAGCCAGTACAGTATCGAAGCCGTCGATCATCTGTTCGGCCTCGCGGCGCAGGCGGATGACGTTGGCTTTGCCAAACACGAACGGCGTGTCTTCCCGGGTGACAATCGGCGTAGCTTCACGCGCGAAGCGGATGTACTTCGGCCCTTCGTGCTGCAGCAGCAGGTAGTCGGTTGCTTTGCGGGTTTCAATCACATCGCAGGGAACTGAGACCACCATGTTAGGCAGGCCGCACATGGCGAAGAGGTCTTCCAGCGCCTGGTGCGTGGCGCCGTCTGGTCCGACCGAGACTCCGCCGTGTGCGCCGGCAATCATCACGTTGAAATTGCCGTAGCAGACCGAGACGCGAATCTGATCGAGATTGCGTGCGGCAGCGAATGTTCCGTAGGTTCCAAAGACCGGCAGCTTACCTTCGCGCGCCAATCCCACTGCCGCTGCGGTTGCCGATTGCTCGGCAATGCCCATGCTCATCCAGCGGTTCTTGCGCTCCGGCTTGCCACTGTAGAAGTCACTGATAGTGATTGAGCCGGAAATGTCAAGTCCGAGGCATACCACGCGCTCATCATCACCGTTGTTGGCCAGCGACTTGCCGAAGCCTTTGCGGGTTGGCTCCATCGCAACTTTCATGGTGCTGCCGCTGTTCCACCAATAATCTGTGCTGAACTTCGGCATCTTTTCATCGAGGGTGGCTTCCACGGTCTTCTGATACTCCGCCGCTTTCTTGAGCAGCGCGTCATAGGCGATGGCGTTCTTCAGCCCAAGCTCGTCGAGCGCCTTCACCATCTCGTCGTAGGTCGGAGCCCGGCCGTGCCATCCGGCGATGTTCTCCATGAAGCTGACGCCCTTGCCCTTCACCGTGTTGCAAATGACGATGGTGGGCTTACCGGCGACCGGGACCTTCTTCGCGATCTGCAGAGCATCTACCACCTGCGGCATGTTGTGACCGTCGCAGACGATCACCTCCCAGCCGAAGCTGCGATAGCGCTCCTCCAGCGGCTCGACGTTCATCACATCCTTTACCCAGCCGTCGATCTGCAGGCGGTTGCGATCGATGATGCCGACCAGGTTGTCGAGCTTGTAGTGCGAGCCTTCCATCACGGCTTCCCAGATGTTGCCTTCCTGCTGCTCGCCGTCGCCCATGATGCAGAAGACCGTGTTCTTGTGGCGATCGAGCTTGTTGGCCAATGCGATTCCGACCGCGATGCTCAAGCCCTGACCGAGCGAACCGCTGGAGACCTCGACGCCCGGCAGCTTCAGCCGATGCGGGTGGCCCTGGAAGGGCGAATAAAGCTTGCGCAGCGTGACCACATCCTCGATGGGGAAGTAGCCGGCAAAGGCGAGACCGAGATAAAGCGCGGGAGCCTTGTGTCCGCCGGACCAGATGATGCGATCACGCTCGTTCCACTCCGGCATGTTGGGATCGTGATTGGCAACTTTGAGATACAGCGCAGAGACGATGTCCATCATGGACAGCGTGCCGCCGGAGTGTCCGGAGCCGGCAGCGCAAAGCGCGACCAGGTCATAGCCGCGCATCAGCCGCGCAGCATGTTCGAGTTCTTCAATATTGAAATCGCGAGCCACGGTCTTAGAGAAGGCGTTGAAGATGGGCATGTCGTTTTCCTTTGGCAGGCAGGCTATCTGGGGCGGGCGAGTACGCCTTTTGTCCTTCTGGGCCGAATTCGAGTATCACGCCATACCGGTGCGCATGCCCGCAATCTACGGGACTGTCAAGGTTACGAGCAGGTAAACACCGGCGCAGTGAACCACGTCACTGAGCAGTTGTGACGTATGTACAAGCCGAGCCAACTCTTGCAGGCGACGGCAAATAGCGCTTGACTACTCGCCGGGCTGGTGCCCAGTTTCCTGGCTAGCGGAAGCAGAGGCGCTGTTCTCCCCGAAGCGGGCGATATAAACGCTGCGGCGGCCGTGGGTTGTCCACTCCGTGCCCAGCCCGTCGCCATGGAATTCGTCGGTGGTGGCAACCGCCGAGACAGCGTCGCTCACGTCGGTCAGCGGCGGATAGAAGTTGGTCTCGTTGCCGCAAATGTGGTCGTGATGGTTCAGCGGGCGAGTGATGATGGTGGCGAGCTTGCCGGCGCGCAGAATGGCGCTACCCTGATGCAGGTCGGCTGGCGCGTCCAGCACTACGGGCACGTAGTCCACACGCACGACGTTTTCCAGCAGGCGTCCGCCATTATGCTGGGCCAACGCGATGAGGGCAGCACGTTGCTGCGGGTTTGCGGCACTGTCGACCATAAGCACAGCCTGTGCAGGATAAGGATTACCGTAAGGATCGCCAAGCGTAGCGCGAGCGCGTACTGCTGCAGCTACAGTGAGGCCGTCTAGCTTGACGCCGTTCCACGTGCCCTGCTCCACATGCCACGCCAGCAAAGCGTCATTTCCGGCAAGCCCGACTTCGCCGTTGGCAAAGCACTGCGCCACGTAGACGTCAGTCGAGCGCGACTCGATGTAGTCTCCGCGAAGCTGCTGAGCATTCAACGAGGTTCCCAGACCTAAAAACAGTGTGATCAGGAAAAACTTGTGCACAGGAATACCTCACCCTTCGGTTCTGGATATTGTAGATGACTGCCAGGGGTCCAAGGGACCAGCCCCCCAAAGCCTGCTGCACCTCGCTTGTGACAAGTTATTTACAAGCCGATGACGCGGCTGGGACGAATTCTCCGCAGACCTCTCATACACTGAGACCCTTCGAGCACACTTTGCCCCCGGGCGGCCCTACCCGACCTAATCGACTGGCCGCCGGGGGCGTTTTTGTTTCAATATCCCAACTTGGAACGCACCTTTGAAGATAACTCACGTATTCGTTGACACTTCGCCTTTTATTCGCTAACAATTAGGGGCGGAGGGCCTGACCATGGCTATCACTCGCCGGCAGCGCGAGGTTTACGACTTCCTGCAGAACTTTATCGAGGAGCACGGTTACTCGCCTTCGTTCGAGGAGATCGGCGCCGGACTTGGCCTGAGCTCGCTGGCCACGGTGCATAAGCACCTCAACAATCTGCAGGAAAAGGGGCTGCTGAAGCGTGACTACAACCGCAGCCGCTCCATCGACGTGGTGAAGATTCGCAGCCGATCCAAGCCGCCTGCCGCCCCGCCGCCAGAGCTGACGTTACCGCTGTTGGGTACGATTGCTGCCGGCCGTCCGCTGGAAGCCGTAGAGAATCCGGAGTCTATCTCGCTTGGCGATTTCACCCGCGCGAAGGACGTGTACGTCCTGCAGGTCAAAGGCGAAAGCATGCAGGACGAGCACATCGTGGATGGAGACTACGTTCTAGTTGAGAAGACAACGTCGGTGCGGGATGGTGAAATCGCAGTAGCTTTGGTGAGCAATTATGAAACCACGCTCAAGCGCCTTCATCGGGAAGGGGAGACCATCCGGCTGCAACCTTCCAATGCCACCATGAAGCCGATCATCGTGCCCGCTGCCGACGTGGAGGTGCAGGGCAGGGTGATTGGTGTTTTACGCAAATATTAGCCGGTAAGAAACAAAAAGAGCACAACCCGTAGGCTGTGCTCTTCGAAGTGCCAGCTGGCGCTCTTACCCTACCGCTTGCGATGTCAGGTTCTTATCCAGTGCTTTTTCGATCACATCGCGGGCTACATAGCCCACAATCTGCTCTTTGACCTGTCCGTCTTTGAACAATAAGAGCGTCGGAATTCCGCGCACACCGTAACGCTGCGGGGTCGCAGCATTCTTGTCGACGTCCATCTTGCCGACCTTTATGCGCCCGGAGTAGCTCTGGGCTACTTCCTCCACGATCGGACCGATTGCTTTACAGGGACCACACCAAGCCGCCCAGAAATCGATCAGGACGGGCTGCTCCGATTTCAGAACCAGCTGGTCAAAATTTGCATCAGTAACTTCTACGATTGCTTCACTAGCCATTTATCCTCCAGGGCCGGTCACAATTCGCGCCAGCCTTGTACCGTCGATATGATCCTACCATCCCGACTCAAACGTTAGATGCACGAACTCTGCCTAAGTCGCAGACCGGGCCGCGCGCCGAGAATCGCCCAAAATAAAAGCGTCCTGCATTTAGCAGGACGCTTCAAGAGCAGCCCTCCCCCAGAACTGCCCGAACTACAGCTTTCAATCTAGCGCAGTTCAGGCGTTTGTAAATACACCTTCCGTAATGCAAAGTAATCGACGGGTAATGCCATTAGGTGACTTTCGCTAACCGTGTGGTTTCCGAAATGGAACTACCGAGCGATGGTGTCGAGTATCTCGACCGGATGATGTACGGGCCGTTTTAGCCCCGACAAAATCTGCTCGTGGCACGAAACTCCACTGGCGACCAGCGCACGTGGGCCGCCTTCCGCGTCAGCTTTGCGCACCTGGGCGAAGAGGTCTTCACCCACAGCCATGCTCAGGTCGTAGTAGTCAGCCTTGTACCCGAAGCTCCCGGCCATACCGCAGCATTCCACCGATGACGTGACCACATCGAAGCCGCAGGCGTGCAAGACGTCGATCGTTTCCGATGCCGCGTTGCAGGTTCGTTGCTGGCAGTGCGAGTGATAGAACAGCCTGGTTCCGTGTCGCCAGGCTTCGGCTGGAAACATCTGGTGCAGGTCGAGTCCGGACTGCTGGGAGGCCTGCCAGATAAGCTGCAGGGGCTCGAAGCTGATGCTGCGCAGTTTCTCGAAGAACGCCTGGTCCTCTATGAAATGCCGCAGGTCGAAACGGAACATCGCCAGCACGCTCGGCTCCAGCACCACCAGCTTCCGGCCAGCTTCAACGTAGGGCCGGAGCATCTCCACCATAGCAAGCGCCTGTTGGCGCGCAGTGTCGATCATGCCCTGCGAGAGCGCCGCTCTGCCGTCGGAGAGCGAAGGCGTGAGTTCGACGTCGAAGCCGCATTTGCGCAGCACGCGAATCGCAGCCATTCCGCGCTCTGGTGCGCCGAAGTTGGTGAAGACGTCGGCCAACATCGCCAGCTTCGGACGTGCCCCATTCTGCGGCGCAACCTCGCGCCGCTCGTTGCGATACAGATCTTCCCAGCTTTTTGCCGGAAATTTCGGCAGTTCGCGCCGGTGATCCACACCGAGCATACTTTCCATGGCTGATCGCGCGAAGCCCCAGTCCATCGAACTGTTTGCCAAACCGGCGGTACGGGTGCCCCATGCTCCGAAGGTCTGGTAATTGCCGAAGAACTGTTTTTGCAAAGGTGCAGTTCGATCTTCGGGAGCGCTGCCCGTCATAGCTCCAAACGCTGATTTCACAATCGATGCCGACTGCGCCTGGCTCATGCGATGACGCAGGTTCTCGTTCAGCCAGGGAATGTCAATCCGCACCGGACAGTTGTTAACGCAGCGCGAGCAGGCGGTGCACAGCTCGGCAAAGCGCGCGTTCATCAGCTTGCCGGTTCCCGCCTCCCATGAGCCGCCGATGCCGCCGGAGTAGGTTTCGCCTCCGAAGGCATGACCTCCCACGGTCTCGAAATTTGCGCACGAATTCAGGCAGGCGCTGCAGCGAATGCAGTACAGCGCTTCGTGCAGGATTGGATCCTCGCGCATCTTGCTGCGTCCGTTGTCGATGAGCACCAGGTGAAATTCGCGCGGCTTCTCGGCCTTGCCGGGCGCGGCAAACGAAGGCGCCTTCAACGGCGGATGCACGATGCTGACATACGACGTAATGGGCTGCCCGGTGGCGCTGGCCGGCAACAATTCCAGAAAAGTGCCGAAGTCTTCACGCGACGGAATGACCTTCTCGATGCCGGCGATCGCAATGTGCAGCGGCGGCAGAGTGGTGGTCATGCGGATGTTGCCTTCGCTTTCGACCAGCATGATGGAGCCACTATCAGCCGCGACAAAGTTCGCCCCGGAAATGCCCGCGTCGGCGGCGATGAACTGCTCGCGCAACTTTTCGCGAGCAAACTTGGTGAGTTCCTCGCCGGTATCGAGCGGCAGGTTGGTCTCGAACTTCTTGTTTGAACAGGGCAGTGATGCGTTCACGCGAGTAGTGCAGCGCCGGCGCGATGATGTGCGACGGCTGCTCATCGGCGACTTGCAGGATGAATTCGGCCAGGTCGGTCTCGGCGACCTTTATGCCCGCCGCCTCCAGCACGTGATTGAGACGGGTCTCTTCCGAGGTGATGCTCTTGCCCTTCACCACCAGCTTGGCTTCGTGTTTCACCAGCACGTCGCGAATGTAATTGTTGGCATCGGCCGCGGTGGCGGCGAGATAGAAGTGCCCGCCATTTCTGCGAACGCTCTCTTCCACCTGCTTCAAGAGCTTCGGCGAGTCGGCAATCGCCTGCTCTTTGATCGCCCGTGCGCGGTCCTTCAGCGCGTCATAGTCGGGGAGCTTCGCCACCGCGACGTAGCGATTGCGGTTGAAGGTTTGCGTGTTGTGGCGAATGGCCGCGCTCTGAATGTTGAGCGTCATGCGAATCGCTTCCAGCAGCGCGTGCTTGTCAGACTTATTGGCGACCTGCCGGGGCTGAATATCGACGGGGCTTACAGTGCTGGCCATGCTCACCTCACCACAATGACGTGCAACCGATGCGGCCCGTGAACGCCGCGCACCAGCGGTCCCATGTCGGCCGTGGCGCTGGGGCCGGTAATGAAGACGAAGTCGCGCGTGAGGCCTTCGCCACCGAGTATGTCAGGGCGAAACATATCCCTTAGCCGCGGCACGATGTTCTCCGCCGCGACTACAACGATATGCAGCGGCGCCAGCAGGCTGACGACGTTCGTCCGGCGATAGTTCACGTCGACGCAAACTGAGCCGGTGCTGGCAACGCCGGCAAACGCCTCGGTCACGCCCACTGCCGAGTGCACCATCTGTTCGGAATCAGGCTCGGTGAGCACGCGGCTGTCGGCGGCGAATGGCGCAAACAGTTCGGGCGACATCACCTGTGGAGGCGCAAACAGAATTCGCTCAGCATCCCCCGCTTTGGCCAGGATTGCAGAGCTCAGTGCCTGCGGGTTGCGGTCGACGACCTCGGCCGTCGCCGCCGCGTTTCGCGCCTCGGTAACGAATTGCTCCAGCAGAAGGCTGGTTGTTTCGGTTGCAGGGGAAGTCATGCCCGAAATGCTATCACCGCAATGAAGCGCGATTTTGTGAGCCACGTCACCCAGCACCGTCTTTTCGTAGTGCTTCCTGGCTAGAGGCTTGAGTCCTTTCTAGGTGCGGGACTCGAACGTGGGAGGGACAGCTTTTCTCTCCAGCACTGTGAGGTCGTCGCCGATGCGTAGTTTGCCGCCGGGGTTCACCGGGCGGAAATCAACGGCAGCCCGGAGGGGGTGTGATGATAGCCAGCCTGGAGCCCGCCGCGGCCGGCGGAGTGCTGGGTACCCGTCAGTCTAGAAAACACCGAGGCCCTTCAGGGACGACACTCCACCCGGGTGAATGAGCGACCGAATCAGATCCTCATGGGGAAATGGGGTGCCCCATTCCGCCTTCGTTTGGCGGGGTGGGGCTTTTCGTTTGGTCAGGAAATCACGTCAACGTTCAGATCAAAATCCCCACCCAGGCAAACCCAGCCCGAATAGGGCACCCACTGGTGCGACGAGCCGGTTTCGAAACAAAATTCGCATCCTTTTTCCTCAACTCTGGATTAGAATCGCGGCGAAATCATTTGACAATCGGGAGAACGTCATGCGGCACTTCCTGCTTGTTGTATTTGCTGCTTTCTTGTTTATGTCGGTTGGTATCGCAAACGCGCAATCATCCCCTGCTCAACTTTGCGTGGCTAACGTGCAGAGCGTCACCGGGAGCACAAGCACAGTCGGACGCGACTCGCTAATGAAGTTCCTGGCCAAAGAGAAAGACAAATCGGTCGCCCAGGATGTAGCTATCGATGCCTTCGCGCCGGAACAGGCGCTGCAGATGGCGAAGGACAAAAATTGCGACTATCTGGTCACCACCCACCAGACTGAAAGCCACGAAGAAAATTCGCTGATGTCGGGCGCGGCGTTCGGCGCTACCATGACGCCGACCTTCTACGTGACTACTGCTTACAAGTTGACCAAGGTTAGCGACGGCGCAGAAATGGCCAGCGGCAACTTCAAAGCTTCCGACCATGGGTCGGAGCAGGACGCCATCGGCGCCACCATGCACAAGATCGCAGACAAAGTAACCCAGACCATCAAGAAGGCCGGGCACTAAGACTGGAGTACGGCTGCAAGTAAACCCGGAATTCATCAAGCCCCCTTGTCATGACGAGCGATGCCGGGGTCCCGGCGATGGCCGCTTTTGCCCTTGACCGACTGGACAAGCGAGGCGTCTGCCCTCCTGTCACAGCCAATCAGGGTGGATGAGCAAATTGTTGGGATAACCACATACCACTCCGCTTCCACTCTCATTTTTCGGTAGAATTTCAAGGTGAACAATTCGCTGTTGAACCGCTCTGTTTCCAAGCGCCCTGACCGAGTGAAACTGCAAGGGCGAATCCTGTTTCTCACCGAAGACCCCGAACTCATCAAGCGCCAGCTCGCAGGCGAAGACCTGCACTGGGACACGGCGCATCCCGAACGCAATCCCAAGCTGCGCGACGACATCTCGACCGACGAGATCACGCCGGCGCACATCTGCTTCTTCTTCGACGAGACGCTGGGAGAATTTCCTTACACCGGCCTGAAGTGCGGCAACGAGCTGCCGATCAAGCGCGGCGACGTGAAGCGCGGCGGATTCGTCGCCTGCGTCAGCGGCAAGCGGCGCGGCAAAGGCTCCAGCCGCGAGCAGTCGCCCTACGCAGAGATGTCGGCGGGCATTCAGTGCGTCATCGCGGAGAACATCGAGCGCATCTACAAGCAGAACTGCCAGAACCTGGGCGTGCTCACCTCGACCGACTTCTCGCTCATCGACACGATTCGCGCCGGAGAAGAGATTCCGCTGAGCAAGTTCACTGAAGGGGAAGACGAGATCACACGCCAGGTCATCGAGTACGGCGGATTATTCCCTTTCAACGTTGCGCGCCTGCAGGGCAAGGTCTTCCTGCCGCCGGTCGAGACCAGGCCACGGCCGATGACCATCGCCGAAAAGATATTCGCGCGTCACATGTTGCACGGCAAAGGCGAGGTCGGCGTCGAAGCCGTTAAGCCGGGCGACACCGGATTCGCCCGCACCGATCTGCGCTTCAGCCACGAATACGTCACGCCCATGGCGGCGATCTTCTACGATCATTACCTCGGCAAAGACGAGCCGGTGAACGATCGCGACACCATTCTCTTCTTCCGCGATCACCTGACGTTTCTCGACGAAGTGCTGTCGGAAGAGAAGAAAAAGATGGGGCTGCTCGATCTCGCCGGCCAACTCAAACTGAAGCAGGAAGAGTTCGCGAAGTCGCGCGGCATTCGCCTGCACGGCGAACTGAAAGACCGCAAAGGCTCGGAAGGCATCTGCCACTCGCTCATCACCGAGACCTATGCGCTGCCCGGCCAGCTCAACGTCGGCTCCGACTCGCATACGCCGCACGTCGGAGCGATGGGATGCGTGGCCTTCGGCATCGGCACCACCGACGTCTTCAATTCGTGGTTCACCAAAGACATTCGCGTTAAGGTGCCGGAGTCGGTGAAGGTCATCATTCGCGGCAAGAAGCGCGACAACGTTACCGCGAAAGATTTCATCCTGAAGCTGCTGTCGATGGAGTACATTCGCAGCGGCAAAGCGCTGGCCAAGGTCATTGAGTATTCCGGCGAAGCGATTGAAGCGCTCGGCGTGGACGAGCGCGCGACCATGACCAACATGGCCGCCGAGATCGGAGGCTTCACCGGAATCGTCGCTCCCGACCAGAAAGTCGTCGATTTCCTGGTCGAGCGCCGCGGCATGTCGGCCAATGAAGCCGAGACGCTTATCGAGGGCCTGTACAGCGATCCCGACGCGCACTACGCGCACGTGATCGAGTTCGACGCCAACGACATTTACCCGATGGTCGCCACGCCCGGCGATCCCGGCAATGGCAAGTTCATCCGCGAGCTAAGCACGCCGGTTCCGGTCGAGATCGCTTATGGCGGCACCTGCACCGCCGGCAAGAACGAAGACATGGACATGTACGCGCAGGTGCTCAGTGAGGCGCTGAAGCAGGGACGCCGCGTAGCCGATAGTTGCAAGTTTTATATACAGTTCGGCTCGCAGGAGACGCGTGAGTACTGCGTGCGCAAAGGCTACCTCGACATCTTCCGCGATGCCGGTGCGCAGGTCATCGAGCCGAGTTGCGGAGCCTGCATCAACGCTGGGCCAGGAGTTTCGACGCGTCCAGACCAAGTCGTTATCAGCGCGCAAAACCGTAACTTCCCCGGACGCAGCGGCCCCGGTCAGATGTATCTTGCCAGTCCCTTGACCGTTGCCGCCAGCGCTGTTGCCGGATACATCGTGGAGTACGAACCGGCAGGGCAGTTGGAACCCGCCGGAGCAAGTAAATAGCGGCTCAAGTTCTGTCAGCGTCCTTTTTCGGTCTGTCATCCTGAGTCCGCCGCGGCGGACGAAGGACCTGCTGTTTGTCGGCGGCGCAACCACGTTTGATCCACCAGCACAGTGACTCCGCGAAGCGGAGGCCATAGTCCAGCCCCAGTACGCAGCGCTGGATATGGGTCGTAAGAAGTACCCGAGTCCCGTAGGTGTTTGTGTCATAGCTCACCTTCGGTCGAGGCGAGTGGGATGAGTGCAAGCGAAACTTAGCCGCAAAGCGGCGGGATGGTTTGAGCCCGGCTCGTCAGAGCCGGGGTAAGTGGGAGGAAGCTCAGAGTCGCGTAGCGACGGTATAAGCTACGACCCACACACCCTAGGGACGCCAGCCTTCATCCGAACACAAATCGGCGATCATATTGGATTCCCGATTTTCGCAACAGAGCAGCTTGACCCTCCCACGCTCCCGCTCAGGCCGCCTGTGTTGCGCTTAGCTGAAGCTGTAGGCACCACCGCACGGTTTTTTGCTAACATCAGCTATAGCGTAAAAGCGAGGGGTTGAGGGAGAGATCAAGTTATGGCTTACGTAATTGCAGAGCCCTGCATTGGAACCAAGGACACCGCCTGTGTCGACGCCTGCCCGGTGGACTGCATCCATCCCAAGAAGGACAGCGACAAGTTTGCGGCGGAAGAGATGATCTATATCGACCCGGTCGAGTGTATCGACTGCGGCGCCTGCGTCCCCGTGTGCCCGGTGTCGGCGATCTTCGCGCTCGAGGACCTGCCGGAGAAGTGGGCCGAATACACCGCACGCAACGCCAAATACTTCGGCCGCGAATAGAACCTGCTAATCGAGAACGGCACACTCCCTCGTGTGCCGCCTGATCGCCGCATCATCTCGTTGCAATCATCAACCCAGTTGAGGGCCCTGAGTGATTGCTGAGCTATAGATCAGCAGCGCGGTTTCTCCTTGACTAGAGGGTTTTGAGTGTTGCTGTGTCCCGGCTTTGAAAGGGCACGGCTTTTAGCCGTGCCGCTCCAACACGCCATGGACTTCGCCTTTAGGCGCTGAGGAAATGCTCGCCCTCAGCAGCTAAAGCCGGTTTTTCGTCCACCTGTGCGGCCCGCCTGAAGGCGGACCCTTTCAAACAGGATACGGCAACTATGGAAGCCCTATAAGCCACCGGTCCGCTTCACAGTACCAGTTGTTCGATCTTCTCCAGCAGTGCATCAGGAGGATCGCCTTTGGTAATAAATGCGTTGGCCAGCTCCAACGCTTCCGGCGGCAGCGAGAAATAGGCAGATAAGAAAATGATTGGCAAATCCGGCCGGCGCCGGCGCAACTCGGCTGCGACTTCACCGCCATTCATGTCGGGCATGAAGTAGTCGAGCACTACCAGGTCGACTTTGTTCTCATCAAAGATCGCGAGACCCTGGTGACCATCGCTGGCCGTGAGCACGTTGAAGCCGCGACTCTCCAGCATGATTTTGCGAACGCGCAGACCAATCCGCTCGTCGTCGACACAGAGCACAGTCTTGACGGCCACGCGGGGCAGTTGGTCAGTCATATCCATCACTAACATTGATGCTCAATCACCCCTCTTACGTAAAAAGCACCTCATTATTTTTTGGCAACTTCGAAACGAGGTGTCTGGCGGGGTTCCTCTATATTTATCCTAGGCCCGGTTCTTTGCCTATGCCGAAAACGTGGTACGCGCCATTTGTCGTGTTCGAGCTGTTAGGAACTAGCCCGATAGTGGGTCTTACTCACTAGTCTGAGGTGTTGTTACTAAGTAGCAAATTCCCGGATGTGCTGTAGCGGCTCGCGCCAACTGTAGCTGGCAATACCGGGAAGCCCGCGTCCGAAGGTAGTTGCGTTCCTGCGTCCGCTACCGGACAACCCACGGTCACGATGGACAATCGCGGAGCCGATTGGAAATCGATATCGCTGAAGCGACTCAACTTAGAGTTGGCCTGGAGGTTGCATCTCGCATTTAATTACGTTTTCATACCGGAGTAACAAATGCGCAATGTACTGCTGGACCTTCGCTTCGGCATTCGTCAGATGTTGAAAGCTCCGGGCTTTGCGGTGGCGACCATTCTCACCATTGCGTTGGGAATCGGCGCCACCACCTCGATCTTCAGCCTGGTCAATGCCGTCCTGCTGCGGCCTCTTCCTTTCGCCGATCCCGATCGCCTGATAGCTGCCGGCCCGGTGGACGACCGGCGACCGGACCTAGCCAGTTCGGTCGGTTCCATGAGTTATCCCGACTTCTTTGACTGGCGCTCCCAGAATCATTCCTTCTCGACGGTGGCAGAATCCCGCGACGACACCTTCACCCTGACTGGCGTCGGTGAGCCGAGACATCTCGACGGTGAAGTCGTCTCCGCGGATTTCTTCAAAGTTCTTGGCGTCGGGCCTGCGCTTGGCCGAGGCATCGTCCGGAACGACGAAAAGCCAGGCACTCACGTGGTTGTGCTGAGCCATGAGCTGTGGACTTCCACTTTCGGTTCCGACCCTGCCATCATCGGGCGTGCTGTCACACTGGACGACAAGAGCTATACCGTAATCGGCGTGATGCCGGTGGGATTTGAGTTTCCGATTCAAACTCCTGGCCCGCAACTCTGGACGTCGTTGGGCGATGACGCTTATGACCCAACCGGCGGGCAGCCGCTGACCGCGCAACGCGGAGCCCACATGTTGAGTCTGGTCGGCAGGTTGCGCCCTGACGTTTCTCTTGCGCAGGCCACAGCGGATCTCAGCGTGATCGCACGCAATCTTGCCGCCCAATATCCCGACAGCAATGCGCACCGACTTTCGGCCAAGATCATTCCCCAAATCGAAGCTCTGGTTGGCGACACGCGCTCGGCGCTGCGCTTGCTGTTCGCAGCGGTTGTATTGATGTTGCTGGTGGCCTGCGCGAATGTCGCCGGTCTACTGCTGGCGCGCGCCTCACGCCGACGCTCCGAGATCGCAGTTCGTTCTGCTATGGGCGCAAGCCGGGCGCAGATTGTTCGTCAGTTTCTCGCAGAATCGGTACTGTTGTCGATGACCGGCGGTGTCCTGGGCATCTTGCTCGCGGTGTTGCTATTGCATGGCGTGTTGCAATTGCTTCCCTCAGACCTGCCGCGCGCTGCTTCCATCACCATGGACTCGACCGTGCTGGCCTTCTCCCTCGCCGTCTCATTTCTCACCGGACTGCTATTTGGAGTACTTCCCGCACTGCGCACGGCACGCATCGATCCGTCGGTCGCGCTGCGCGACGGCGGCACGCGCACAGCCACAACCGGCCGCGGACAACATCGCATGCACAATTCGCTGGTAATCGCGCAGACCGCTGTGGGCCTGGTGCTCCTCATCGGTGCGGGCTTGCTCATTCGCAGCTTCGTGCACGTGTTGCAGGTCGATCCCGGTTTTGACCGTCGTAACGTGCTGACCGCCAGCTTGGCTTTGCCGGAAAATCGCTACCCGCACGATAAGCAGATTGAGTTTTATCAGGACCTCCTGCCCCGGCTGCGGGCATTGCCCGGCGTGACTTCCGTCAGCGCGGGCTGGCCATTGCCCCTTTCCTCCAGCGGCATCGGCATTTCATTTGATATCGAAGAACGCCCGTTGCCGGAAGGCGAGCGCGCTGTGTCGCGCCTCTCCATCATTGAGCCGGGCTATTTTCAGACCTTGCGTATACCTCTCATCCGCGGCCGCGAGTTCCAGGACACTGACACCACGAAAAGCAAAACGGTCGTCGTCGTCAATCAAGCCTTCGTCAACAAGTACTTTCCCGGAGAAGACGTCATCGGCAAACGCATCAATCCTGGCATAGACGATGGAGTCATCGTCGACGCGAAGCGCGAGATCGTTGGCATCGTGGGCAATGTGAAGGTGGGGCAGCTCACGAAAGACGTTGTTCCTGAGATGTATCTTCCTTTTTCGCAGACGACGGTGCTTTCACCGAAGCTTGTCATCCGCACCGCAGGCAATCCTGTCGGCCTGATATCTACGGTTCGCGGCCAAGTTGCGCAAATCGATAAGAACCTGCCGCTCTATGAAGTGCGCACCATGGACGATGTCTTTTCTCGCTCCGCCGCGCAGTCAGCGTTTCCAGGCGCTGCTGGTCTCTGCTTTCGCGGTGATCTCGCTGTTGCTCTGTGCGATTGGTCTCTATGGTTTGCTTTCGTACCTGGTAGCACAGCGAACCCTAGAGATCGGAGTACGCATGGCGTTGGGCGCTCCGCGTCAGAGTGTTCTGACGATGGTGCTGCGCCGCGGCATGACCCTTGCCGCGATAGGCGTGGTGCTGGGCATTGCGGCATCCATGGTGCTGACGAGCTTCCTCAAGGGAATGCTTTTTGGCATAAGGCCGCTCGACGCAGTTACATTTGTCGGCGTATCGGCTGTGCTGCTGCTGGTGTGCCTGCTGGCGAGCAGTGGCCCTGCCTATCGCGCCGCCCGGCTCGACCCCATGAAGACGCTGCGCGACCAGTAAGGGTCGGCGGCGGAGTGCGAAGATTCCGCGTCGGGGCGCTTTCGCCCCTGCGGGGATTCGCGTCAGGGCACGACTTCGAGTCGTGCCGATCAGCGCTTCTCAATGATGTGTCATCCCGAACGGACTTCAGTCCGTGAGGGACCTGCTTTTGTTTACTCCCCAACAAACGCGGGTCTTTGATAGAACAACTCGAGCAGGCGCGTGAACGGCCGCGTATCCCTATTTGAAACTGGCCGACAAGCATTCCCCAACCTCGCGTTGACCCCGCAAAACCAGCGTGTTACCGTACTTGGTTACACCATCCTCTGCCGCCCATCCAGGGCTTCCAAGGATCAATCTTGGCTTCCGAAACACAGGCCATTCCCGCATTGCGCAAGACCGCTCTCAACGCCGTTCACCGCCAGCTTGGAGCCAAAATGGTCGACTTCAATGGCTGGGACATGCCCGTCGAGTACCCCCCGGCCGGTGGCTTGATGAAAGAGCACCTCGCGGTACGCAACGGCGTTGGCGTCTTCGACGTCAGTCACATGGGCGACATACGCATCTCCGGCCCGCAGGCGCTTGCGGCAGTTCAACACATCACCATGAACGATGCCTCGAAGCTGGCGATCGGGCAGGCGCAGTACTCGGCCATGCTTTATCCCGCGGGAACGTTCGTCGATGACGTCATCGTTCATCGCCTGGGCGAGCATGACTACCTGCTGGTAATCAACGCCGGCACGCGCGAGAAAGATGTCGACTGGGTGACGCAAAACACGCGCGCCTTCGACGTGAAGGTCGAAAACCTGAGCGACGATTACACCCAGATCGCCATCCAGGGGCCGAAGGGCGTAGACACATTGCAGAAGTTGACCGATGCTGACCTGTCGAAGGTGAAGTTCTACTGGTTCACCCACGGCACCGTCTGCGGCTTGCCCAATATTCTGATTGCCCGCACCGGCTACACCGCCGAAGACGGCTTCGAGATTTACGTCCCCACCGATGAGGCCACCAGCGCCCGGGTATGGAACGAAGTGATGAAGGCGGGCGAGGAATTCGGCATTGTGCCCTGCGGATTGGGTGCGCGCAACACTTTGCGGCTGGAAGGCGCCCTGTCACTCTACGGCCACGAAATTTCCGAGAAGATTAATGTCTGGGAAGCCCGGCTCGACCGCTTTATTAAGATGGACAAAGGCGACTTCATCGGACGCAGCGCACTCGAAAAAGCCAAGGCCGATGGTGTGAAGCGAACCCTGGTCGCACTCGAGTCCGTCGATCGCGGTATTCCGCGCGACGGCTATCGCGTGCTCGACGAAGCCGGCAACGAAATTGGATACGTGGCCAGCGGTTCCTATGCGCCGTTCCTGAAGAAGAACATTGCGCTGGCTTATGTTCCGGTGGAGCATTCAGCTGTCGATCACGTCGTCGCAGTCGAGATTCGCAACCAGCCGGTGAAGTGTAAAGTAGTTCCGATACCGTTTTATAAGCGGCCGAAAAAGGCGACACAAGGAAGGAAGCGGTGCGTTGAAGCGACAGCAGTCCTTCGCTGCCATGAAAAGTCAGCGTATCAGATCACACATTGAGAGAGGAACGACATGGCTTATCCCGCGGATTACAAATACACCAAAGAACACGAGTGGTTGAAGCTTGACGGCACTACTGGAACCATCGGCATCACCGACTACGCGCAGAATTCGCTGGGTGACATCGTGTTTGTCGAACTGCCCAAGGTCGGTCAACAGATTACGGCTGGTCAAACCTTCGGCTCGGTTGAGTCGGTCAAGGCTGTTTCCGACCTGTTTGCTCCGGTCTCGGGAACCGTGACTGAGATAAACGAAGCCTTGAACACCAAGCCTGAGCAGGTCAACAAAGATGCCAACGGGACCTGGATGATCAAGATCACGATGAAGGATTCCGGCGAGACCAGCCAGTTGCTCTCCGCCAACGATTACGAGAGGTTCGTGGCAGAAGAGGGCGGCCACTAAAGAGAACTGCGATAATAGAGTTCTCGAGGAACTATGGATTTCGCTAGCTTCGATGAATTCTGGAAAGCGCTCGGACGGCTCTACGACAGCACGCTCGAAAACAAGGAAGCCATTCGAGAACTGCGCGCTTCGATTAAGGATTTGGACAGCGTCGCGGCTAAAACCCTGTCTGCCGTCCAACAACTCCATGCTGTCGTCACGGACCACGAGCGCCGCTTGGACCCCAACGAGATCACGGTCGAAGCCATCCTCGAAGATTTGCGGCGTCACCGCGAGGGCCCATCGCCGCAATGATCTGCGGCTCGCAACTCGCCGCAATTCGTTTCGTATATTTTGCGTGCCGTTTCATGCGTACTCTTTCCCGGTGATGCCCCAGCCCGGGTCACTTCATCGAATACGTATCGCCCAGAAAGCTACAGGTATCCATGCGTTATCTTCCTAAATCTGATTCCGACCGCGACACCATGCTCGCCGAGATTGGCGCCGGTTCCATCGACGACCTGTTCTCTGCGATTCCGGCCGAATACCGGCTCACCCGCGATCTCAACATCCCGCGCCAATACGCCGAGAGCGAGATCGTTGACTTCTTCCGCGCGCGCGCCGCTGAGAGCGCGCAGGGATACGTGAACTTCCTCGGTGCCGGCGCTTACTCGCACTACCGCCCCGTCGTCATCGACTCGCTCGTTTCGCGTGGCGAATGGTTCACCGCCTACACCCCCTATCAGCCGGAAATCTCGCAGGGAACACTGCAGGCCATCTTCGAATTTCAATCGATGATCTGCGAACTCACCGGCATGGACGTCGCCAACGCCTCAATGTACGACGGCTCGACCGGCTCAGCCGAGGCGCTGATGATGGCCGAGCGCGTCACCGGACGCCACAAGTCGATCATTGCCACCACGGTTCATCCTGAATACCGCGAGGTCATCGCGACTTACGCTCGCTATCAGGGAACGCCCATCGCAAGCGTCGGCTATGGCAAAGACGGACGCGTCGATCTCGAAGCGCTCGACCAGGCCATCGACAACGACACTGCGGGCGTGCTCATCCAGTCGCCGAACTTCTTCGGCCTGATCGAAGACGTCGCAGCGATCGCTGACATCGTGCACAAGAAAGGTGCGCTGCTCGTCGTCTCCATCGCCGAAGCCGTTTCCCTCGGCATTGTGAAGCCGCCGGTCGAGGCCGACATCGTCAGCATGGAAGCGCAATCGTTCGGCGTGCCTCCCAGCTATGGAGGCCCTTACTGCGGTGTCATCGCTACCCGCGACAAGTTCGTCCGCCAGATCCCCGGCCGCCTCGTCGGAGAGACCCACGATCGCAACGGCAAGCGCGGCTACGTGCTCACGCTCTCCACCCGCGAGCAGCACATCCGCCGCGAAAAGGCGACCTCGAACATCTGCACCAACCAGGCGCTGGTCGCGCTCATGGTCAACATCTTTATGACCGTGTACGGCAAGGAAGGCCTGAAGGACCTCGCCAAACACAATCTCGCTAAAGCACATTACGCCGCTGAACAGTTCAAAAAGAAAGGCGCCAAGCTGCCCTTCGACGGCACGCCTTATTTCAACGAGTTCGTCGTCCAAAGCAAAGGCGATCCATACCAGATAAACGACAAGCTGCTGAAGCAGCAGATTATCGGCGGCTTCCCGCTGAAGAAGTTCTATCCCGAGCTGGGCAATGCCGCCCTATGGTGCTGTACCGAAACCATCACCCGCGCGTCGATCGACGCAGCAGTAAAGGAGGTGGCGTAATGGAGTTCAACGACAAGATTAAGAAAGCCACCACGCATGTGAATCAGAACGAAGGACTCATCTTTGAGAAGTCCTCTCCCGGCAAGAAGGCGTACAAGCTGCCGCCGCTCGACGTTCCTGAAGTTGACGCCGAAGCGCTGCTAGGCGACAGCGTTCGCGAAGACCTGGGCAACATGCCCGAGGTGAGCGAGATCGAAATCATCCGCCACTTCACCCGCATGTCGACCTGGAACTACGCCGTTGATTACGGCATGTATCCGCTGGGCTCGTGCACCATGAAGTACAACGCGCGCGTCAACGAATTCGCCGCGCGTCTGCCCGGCCTGGCCAACGCGCATCCCTATCAGCCCGAGCGCATTTCGCAGGGCGCGTTGCGCATCATGAAGATGCTGCGCGACCAGCTCATGGAAATCACCGGCATGGACGCCATCACCATGCAGCCCGCCGCCGGCGCGCATGGCGAGCTGACCGGAATCCTGCTGGTCCGCGCCTATCTGGAGTCGCAGGGCAATCCGCGCAAGAAGATTCTCGTTCCCGACTCCGCGCATGGAACCAATCCCGCGACCGCGGCGATGGCCGGATACGCGGTTGAAAACATCAAGTCCAACTCCGCCGGCATGGTCGACGTTAGTTCGCTGATTGCGCAAGTGAATGAAGATGTCGCGGCCCTGATGCTCACCAATCCCAACACCCTGGGCATCTTCGAGCAGGAGATCCATAAGATCGCCGAAGTGCTACACGAAAAAGGAGCGCTGCTCTACATGGACGGCGCCAACATGAACGCGCTGGTCGGCAAGGTGCGCCCCGGCGATTTCGGCGCCGATGTCATGCATCTCAACCTGCACAAAACGTTTTCCACGCCGCACGGCGGAGGCGGTCCCGGCTCCGGCCCGGTCGCCTGCAAGAAGATTCTCGAACCGTTCCTGCCTACGCCTGTCCTCAGGGAAAATCTTGACGGCACGCTGGGCTTCGACTACAACCGCCCGCAGTCCATCGGACGTGTGCGCATGTTCTTCGGCAACTTCGGGATGTTCGTGCGCGCGCTGGCCTACATCATGGCCAACGGTCCTGACGGACTGCGCCAGACCACCGAAGACGCGGTGCTCAACGCCAACTACATTCGCAAAAAGCTCGAAGGCATTTACGAGCTGCCCTACAAGACTCCAACCATGCACGAGGTCGTCTTCAGCGATCACCTGCAAACCCGCAAAGGCGTGAAGACCGGCGACATCGCCAAGCGGCTCATCGACTACGGCTTCCATCCTTACACCGTCAGCTTCCCGCTGGTGGTGCACGGCGCGATGATGATCGAGCCCACCGAGAGCGAGTCAAAAGAAGAGCTCGACCAGTTCATCGACGCCATGAAGTCGGTCGCGGAAGAGATCGAGGAGTCGCCCGAGTTCGTGCTCGAAGCTCCGCACAACACTCGCGTCTCGCGCCTGGACGAAACCGCCGCCGCCCGCAAACCAGTGCTGCGCTGGAAACCGTCGCCGAAGGAAGAAGCCAAAGAAGCCGAGAAGCTCGAGGCGGCGATGAAGGGGTAGCTGCGCGTGTCGCCACTGCCGCGGCTCAGAGTTTTTTCGGAACGCGTTCCCGCCGCTCACGCGGCGGTCTCAAAGCATCCCGGCCTCCGGCCTGTTTCTGCCGCACATGGAATGCGGTTGGTCTCCCACGTGGCGCCTGCTCGTATTGCATTCTGCGACTATGCCGAAATCTGACCGGCAACAGCCCGAAGGGCGGGATGGAGTGAGCCCGGCTCGTCAGAGCCGGGTGGGCATGCAATCAAATTGCCAGCCGCGTCAGCGGCGACACACTCCGAGCCGCGTCAGCGGCGGCATCACACCAGATATTCCTTCTCGTATCTCACGCCCGCCTTATCCAATAACGCTTTCAACTCGTCCTCATACGTCCGCTTCGCGTGGTGACGCTCCTGATTTTCGATGTACGTCCGCAATACCGGCACCTGTGAAGGACTGACACTGATGCCAGCGTATCCGTCCTGCCATGCGAAACGGCCACTTGTTTCGCTCATGTATCGCGATGAGTTCGCCTTTAGGTCGCGAACGGCGTCGCTCAGCGCACGCGTCGGCGACACACGCAGCAGCAGGTGAACATGATTCGATGTTCCGCCCGCAGTCAGCACCTCAAGGTGCTTGTTGCGTGCGATACCGCGCAGATTTTTCACCAGACCGGCGAGATCGCGAATCATGGGCACGCGATTTTTTGTACTGAAGACAACATGGACGAGGTTGAGCGTGTAGGTGTGGGCCATGAATCAAATTTGCGGCTCATTGGGGCTTGGCGTCCGTGAGGCGGATCACCCCTCTTTGTGCCGCCGCTGACGCGGCTCGCGCCTATCTCGATCTTCTCCCCCGCCGCTCACGCAGCGGGCTCACACCATTCCGCCCTGTTAGCCGCCGCGAGAGTTCAGTTCGATGAACCTGAACGAATTCTCCCGCAGACAACCCGCGCCGCCGCCCTCTGCTCTTACCGAGAGCAAGCCCTATATAGAACGGAGCGGACCTATGCTGCGCAGAGTGAGCAATCTTGACGGCGATTACCTGGCTGACATTCGCGGAATGAACGTCTATGGACCCAATGATGAGAAACTGGGCATGGTTGACGACGCACTGATTGACGATCGCACTGGCGACCTGCGCTACGTGCTGGTGAATGCCGGATGGCTGCGCTCGCGTCAATACCTGCTGCCGGCCGACCAACTCTACGCTTTCAACGATGGCGACGACCTCTACGCCAACCTGCGCCAGAGCGATGTCGAGACTCTGCCCGAGTTCACCGACCAGACGCTAGCTTCTGATGCTGCCTTCGCCGATTATCAGACTGCCTACCGCGGTGCCTGGCACTATGACGCGGATCCGGCATACGCAAAACCCAGCCCCAGGTTGACCCGCTTCCGCCAGCGTGTTCGCGACTACTTTTCCCGCTACGATGCCGAGCGCAAAGCCCCGGTCTCGACGGCGGAAGTCACCACCATCGGCGCGCGACCGACCAGCGTCTACGGCACCTTCGAAGATCGCGACAACGTGGAAAAAGCGGTCGATCGGCTACGCCAGGAGGGCTTTCGCAGCAACGATATTTCGGTGGTCTTCCCCGACCGCGATCTCAGCAAGGAATTTGCTCTCGAGAAGCACACCAAATCTCCGGAAGGTGCTCTGGCGGGCGGTGGCACCGGCCTTGTGGTTGGCGGCGCTTTAGGATGGCTGGCGGGTATCGGCATGATCGCCATTCCGGGCATCGGCCCGTTGCTTGCCGCCGGCCCAATTGTCGCTGCCATCACGGGAGCTGGGGTCGGCAGCGCAGTCGGCGGCATCACGGGCGCGCTCATCGGCTTGGGTGTTCCCGAACTCGAAGCCAAGCGCTACGAAGACGAGGTCAAACGCGGGCGCATCCTGGTCTCCATACACTGCGACAGTGTGGGAGTAGCCCATACCGCTCGCACGATTCTGGAGGAATCGGGCGGTAACAGCGTGTTCCTCTCCGGAGAGCAGCGCGCCGCGTAACGCACGGCGACTCGGACCAACCGGCTTGGCATTGCCGTCGAGCCGATTCCCATTTTGGGAGGATTCCACCACCTTCGTAACCTGTGGTCCGTATTTTTCTGCGGCCAGTCATTCATTAACCCATAGACTATCTTCGAGCACGCCGAGAGCGTACCGGACCCGCCCTCTTTCAGAACCAAGAAGGCGATGAGACGCCCGGTCTTCAAACGGTCTGTAAGTTCTTTGAAATCAAATTTTTGCCTTTAAGTCTTTAGTGCTCAAATATTTAGAGCACAAATGTGGGCTAAAGTGTTGAAAACAAAATATCGCAATAAGAAAAATTTCGTGATTCGCGTCACAATCAACCCCACCAACTTCTGCGTCGGAGGCGGCAGAGTTGAATCGAATGGCCAGCCTGTTCGCAAGCCGAGGAGAGATTACTGTGACCCCATTTACCTAAATCCGCTGCGCTGATTGTTGTCGATGTGCAGCAAGGACTCGCCGATCCCGGCGGGGGTGAACGCAATAATCCGCAGGCAGAATCGAACATTGCGCGTTGCTTGCAGCTTGGCGCAGCAGCGGGCGGCCGGTTCGCCACGTGGTTCACGACTCGACCGAACCCAACAGTCTGTTGCGCCCTGGGCTTCCCGGAAACGCGATCCAAGCGGCTGCGGCTCCCGCGCCTTCCGAACCCGTATATCGCAAGAACGTGAACAGCGCGTTCATCGGAACCAGCCTGGAACAAGATTTGCGACAGGATGGTATCGACACGCTGGTCATCGTCGGACTCACCACGAACCACTGCGTGTCGACTACGGTTCGAATGGCAGGGAATCTTGGCTTCACGACGTATGTTATATCCGATGCGACGGCGGCTTTCAGTCGCGCAGCCTTGGATGGCTCAATGCGTCCCGCAGAGGCGGTGCATGCTGGGGCATTAAGCGATCTGCACGGAGAGTTCGCTACCGTAGTCGATACCGCCGACGTGCTTCAACGGCTTGCGGCACCCACTGATGCGGAGGAGAGCGTACGTCAAGGTCTCGACGACGTAGCAAGTAGGCATACCCGCCCTGCACGTGAGGCATTCGACGCCGTTCGACGCAAATATGACATACCGCGTTGAACTGGATCGGCGCCTTACTCTACCGTCACCGACTTCGCCAGGTTACGAGGCTGATCGACATCGCAGCCGCGGCGCACTGCAATGTGGTACGCCAGCAGTTGCAGCGGCACGACCTCCAGGATCGGCGACAGCAGCTCAGGAGCATGTGGCACATAGATGACGTGATCGGCTGCTTCGCTGATCTCTTCGTCGCCCTCGGTCGCAACGGCGATTACTGTGCCCGAGCGCGCCTTCACCTCTTTCAGGTTCGACAGCGTCTTCTCGTAGCGCTGCACGGAATCAGGATCGTTCACATCGCGCGTGGCCAGAATCACCACCGGCAGCTCTTCGTCGATCAGCGCGTTGGGCCCGTGCTTCATCTCGCCCGCAGGATAGCCTTCGGCGTGGATGTAAGAGATTTCCTTCAGCTTCAGCGCGCCTTCCAGCGCGATGGGGTAGTGAATGCCGCGTCCGAGAAAGAGGAAGTCGTGCGCCTTGTGAAATTCGTTCGCCAGCTTCTCGGTGACATCGTCGACGCCGGAAAGCAGCACATCCAGCTTGCCGGGAATCAGCGTCAGCTCGGTAAGCAACTTCTTCGACTCTTCCGTCGTCAGCGTTCCGCGCACCTGCGCGAGATAAACGGCGAACAGGAACAGCGCCGTAAGTTGTGCGGTGAAGGCCTTGGTCGAGGCCACTCCGATCTCCGGCCCGGCATGGGTGTAGACGGTGCCGTTGGACTCGCGCGCAATCATCGAGCCCACAACGTTGCAGATGCCCAGGGTCTTCGCGCCTTTGGCGCGCGCCTCGCGCATGGCGGCAATGGTGTCAGCGGTCTCGCCCGATTGTGTAATCAGGATCGTCAGATCGCCATTGCTGATCAGCGGATCGCGATAACGAAATTCGCTGGCGTAATCGACTTCGACCGGAACCTTGGCCAGCCGCTCGATCATGAACTTGCCCGCCAATCCCGCGTGCCAGCTTGTACCGCAAGCCGTGATATAGACCTTCTTCAAGTTGCGAAACTCTTCTTCCGTGATGTCCATCTCGTCGAGGAAGACTTTTCCGGTATCGAGCGAAATGCGTCCCAGGGTGGTGTCGCGCACCGCACGGGGCTGCTCGAAGATCTCCTTCAGCATGAAATGCTTGAAGCCGCCCTTTTCCGCCATGATGGGGTCCCAGGTGATGTGCTGCACCTGGCGCGAAATGGGGTGACCGTCGAAGTCGGTCAACTCGACGCCCTTGGGAGTGATGGTCGCGAGATCGCCATCGCCTAAGAAGAACAGGTCGCGCGTATGAAAGAGGATGGCGGGCACGTCGCTGGCGACGAAGTATTCGTTGTCACCGAGGCCGATGACGGCGGGCGGACCGTTGCGTCCGGCAACAATCTTGTCGGGTTCGTCAGAAGAGATCACGGCGATGGCAAACACTCCGGTCAACTGCTTCACCGTTTCGCGGACGGCTTCTTCCAGCGGCTTGCGGTTGTCGCCGGTGCCCAGGTTCTTCTCAACCAGGTGAGCGATGACTTCCGTATCAGTCTCGGTGGTGAACTTGTGGCCTTCGGCGATCAACTGCTTCTTCAGGGAGACGTAGTTCTCGACGATGCCGTTGTGAACCACGACGATCTTGCCGGTGCAGTCGCGATGGGGGTGGGCGTTCTCCTCCGTAGGACGCCCGTGCGTGGCCCAGCGAGTGTGGCCGATGCCGTAGGTACCGTCGAGCGGCTTCAGGCGGATAACCTCTTCGAGGTTGCGCAGCTTTCCCTCGGCGCGGCGAACCTGCAAGCCTCCGCCGTTGCCGGCGACTGCGATGCCCGCGGAGTCGTAGCCGCGATACTCCAGCCGGCGCAGACCATCAATGATGACCGGCACAACTTGCTTCTTGCCGACATACCCAACAATTCCGCACATAATGGGACTCCCCGAGCGCCTGATCCTGAACAGCTACTTAGGCCCCTGCAAGTGACGTTCCAATTTGTTGATCGTTAGCTGATTTGATGGTTCCCAGCGGGCCGCGATGCAACCGGTCGTGCCGGAAGCCGAGATCACCAGCCCGCTGCCTGAAACCATCCGGCGCGATTGAGCACGTCGGCGGAGTAGTTCTTGCCGGTGGTTCGGACATCAACATCCAAGCCCCGCTTTAAGGAAGAGAGAACGCCCCCGGCGCCGGCGTTGTAAGCGGCAATCGCAGCACGCAAAGGCGTGACGTTCAGATTCGGCTGCTTGCTGAAGAAACTTACAGCCTGCGACAGTATGTTGCAGCCTTCGCGGATGTTGGCTTCGGGATCGTGCCAGGCGCCGGTGCGGGCAAATTCCTGGAAGTCGAAGTCGATCTGCATCAGCCCGCGCCCGAATCCCAATCCGTCGGGAGGCATTGGGCCACCACGAAATTGGTTGGTGTTATGTCTCGGGGCAAAATCTCCCGTCCCCGCCGCCCCCGTCGGCCTCAGGATTAAGCCCCAGTGCGATTCACGAGAGCCTATTCCGCAGACGATACAAACCGGCAGCTCAAAATCACTTGCCACTGCAGCAATAAAGGCCTTGTATTTGCTCGCCTCCGCCGCCTGGGACATCATATTGGGATCGTTCGCCGACAGCGTTGTCGTGAAGGCGGCCGCGGGTGTTGCAGGGGTAGCCATGCTAGCTCCGGTGATGGTCGAGTGTACTTCCGCCGGAATTCTACACCAAAACGATTTCTTGACGATGACGTCGCACTACGTTTCCAGGGTGTAGCGATATTCCTCAATCACGGGATTGGTAAGCACTTCCTTGGCAATACGCTCGACTTCGGCCTGCGCCTCTTCTCGGCTTGCGCTCTCCAGCGCAATCTCGAAGTACTTGCCCTGGCGCACGTCGTCAACGCCTTTGTAACCCATCTTCTTCAGGGCGCCGTGGATGGTCTTGCCTTGTGGATCAAGGACGGTTTTCTTTAGCGAAACATACACGTAGGCTTTCATATGGAAACATCATTATAGATGCGCGCTCATCAGAGGCCACTTGCCGATTTCGCAGTCAATCTCTCCGGCACGCACATGGTGACGGCGTGATAGCACCAGCGTGTCAGTTGTGAGCGCCGAAACTCTGTTGTAAAGTCTCCCCCATGCCTCAACGACGGGGATCAATTCGGCTTTTTCGCTTCCTGGGCGTAGAGGTCTTTCTGCATTGGTCTTGGTTTCTGATCGCGGTGTTCGAGATCCAGGCTCGGGCTGGCAGGTACTCTTCGATTTCATGGAACGTGCTTGAGTATCTCGCCTTGTTCGCCATCGTGCTGACCCACGAGTACGGACACGCCCTTGCCTGCCGCCAAGTTGGGGGCCGCGCGAATCAGATTGTGCTCTGGCCTTTAGGTGGAGTGGCCTATGTCGATCCGCCGCAGCGGCCGGGCGCCACTCTGTGGAGTATCGCTGCCGGGCCTTTAGTGAATGTGGCGCTGTTTCCTCTTCTGTTCGCATTCATGGCGTTGACAACGGTATGGAAGCACACCAGGCCCAACTTGTACCAATTCGCCTTTGCGATCCTGGCCATCGATGTCGTTCTGTTCGTATTCAACATCCTGCCCATCTACCCGCTCGATGGCGGCCAGATTCTCCGCTCCCTGCTGTGGTTTGTGATCGGACGTGCGCGGAGCCTTACGGTCTCGACGCTCTTAGGGCTGGTCGGAATCGCCGGCCTATTCCTGTTCGCCGTCCGCAGCAGCTCTGTCTGGATCGGCATCATGGCAGTTTTCCTTGTACTGAACTGTTGGGCCGGTCTGAAGCATTCTCTGCACCTGTTGAGGCTGGCAAAGTTGCCACATCGCACCGGATTACAATGCCCCTGGTGCCACGCTGCGCCACCCCAGGGGCGCTTCTGGATTTGCCCTGAGTGCAGCACGATCATCGACTTGTTCGAATCGCAGGGCGCATGCTCGTACTGCGGCAAGGTCGCGGCAAACGTCAGTTGCGTCGAGTGTGCTCACTCGAGTCCCATGCAGGACTGGATAGTTCGTGAGAAAATCGCCGTGGCTGGATCGTAAGGCCGGAATCAGTACTCCATCTTCATCTTCGACTTGTCACATGTGTGAAGCATTCGAGACCGCCGTAGCGCCCGTCCGCCCGAGATGGACATTCTTGCGCCATGCGGTTAAAACTTACGTCATAAAATAGTTATCTAGTATTCATTTCTGAGGAGTTCTCATGCGCAGCCAGATCACCGGAACTACTATGCCCGTCCTTGAGTTCGCTCTCGATCCCAACGATTCGATCATTTCGGAAGCAGGCGAGCTATCGTGGATGAGCAGTGCCGTCCAAATGACCACGCACTCGCAGTTCGCCGGAGGCGGTGGCCTCTTCGGCGTGCTGAAGCGCGTCGCCGGAGGCGGCTCGATTTTCATGACGGAGTATCGTGCCGTGGGCAGCGTTGGTGAATTGGCGTTCGCGACGAAGTTGCCCGGCCACATCGTTCCCGTCGATGTCGCACCCGGGAATGAGTACATGATCCACCGTCACGGATTCCTCTGCGCCACGCCGCAGGTACAAATTAGTGTCGGCTTCCAGCAGTCGCTCGGAGCGGGCGTTTTTGGCGGCAGCGGATTCGTGCTGCAGCACCTCGGCGGACAAGGCACGGCATGGCTGGAACTCTCCGGCGAACTGGTTATTCGCGATTTGCAAGCTGGACAAACGCTGTTCGTCCATCCCGGACATGTTGGCGCATTTCAGTCGAACGTCTCATTCCAGGTCACGACAGTACCCGGGATCAAGAACATGATTTTCGGCGGAGACGGAATTTTCCTCGTCGCTCTTACCGGTCCGGGGCGGATCTGGTTACAGACTCTTCCCATTGCGAAGCTCGCGCACGCGATCGAGAAGTATCTGCCGCGCGAAACTTCGAAAGAGGCCGTTGGCGGCGGCGTGGTCGGAGGAATCGTCGGCTCAGTCCTCGACAATATGCGATAGCGCTCGGCCGGCGCGAGGCCGCCGAATTCCTTCTTAGAAAGTCGTGGTCAAGCGAAGGGAGAAGCTGCGAGCCGGACCGATCGCGTTGCCGGAGAACAGTCCGCCAAAATCGATCACGTTCAGTTCATTGTTCAGGTTCTGACCGTCCGCCTGAAGCGTAACATTCATGCGCTCGGACTTGTAGATCTGGGCCCCAGCCGATGCGCTGAGTAGCAGGGAAGGAAGCACGCGGCCGCGCGCGAAGTTCACCCGGCTCAGCACCTGCGGACCATATTCTTCGAGTGCGGTTTCGTAGTCGCCATCAAATTCAAACGGCAGCCCGCTGCCATACTGAATGCCGCCTCCGATCCAGAACCGCGGCGTTGCCTGATAAATCCAGCGAGTGAAGAATGTGTTGCGCTGGTCCTGCGAATCAGGAAAATGGCCGCCCAGTTGGCTTTGAACAGCCTCCACTTCCTGCCCCAGGAACAGGCCGCCCGTAACCGGGAACCACACAGCTCCCACCATGTAGGAGTAGCTCAAGAAGCCTGAAATTTTGTGCCAGTCGGGCACTTCGATCTTGGCCTCCGCCCCATAGATGGTCGCCTTGCGGAATGCAATCGGGAAGCTGATGGTAGTGTTCTGGATCTGATCGTCGTCAGCGTAGTTGTTAACGTTACGCAAGTAGTAGTTGACGTCGAGTCGCAGGTTGTTACGGAACGACTTTGAGACCCCCGCCTCATAGTAGTTGCCTTCGGAAGGTTCGACCGGAATCACAAGGAAATTGGGATTAACGAACTGGGCTTCGAAGGAGCTGGCCAGCAGGATGTTCTCGAAAGATGGCGTTTGAAAAACGCGGTCATAGGAAAAGTGCGCGAGCAGACCGAGATCCGGAAAATAGCGAGAGATGGCGACCCGAGGCTGGACGGCGTTGTTGTTAACCACCAGCTGATAGTGGTCCCAACGCAGGCCGAGGTTCATGGTCCAATTGCCCAAACGAATCAGGTCCTGCACAAAGACCGACTGCTCCAGGTCAGGCCGCTTGCCCTGGCTTGGATAAGCGCCTGGGAAGCTGAAGGTCAGCGCCGTATCATCGTCGAACTGTGATGGGTCGGTGATGATGTAATTGAAATTCTCGTTCAGGAACGTGTTGTCCGATTCGAAGCCCAGCTTCCATTCCTGCCGCCCATGGTCGATGGTTAGCAGGCCCTTGAAATACGCTTCGTTGAACCAATTGTGCTGGGTGAGAATGATCGGGGTAGACAACGCGTTCGAGTAAAAATCGTTGCTGTTGTTGCGTACCATCGTACGAAAGTCGCCAACCACCTTGGGCGAGAAGATGTGCTGGTAGTTGCCGACCAGCATAGCCTCGAAGTTGTTGGCATCCTGCCGCTGGCACGGTGGACCCGTGGTCTGGCCATCGGGTAGGCACCAGGTCTGCTGCACGATCTCATTGGGCAGTTGATAACGCGACAGCTCGTAGCGCGCGATGAAATTCAGCCGGTCATTCGGCGTGAGGTCGCGCTGGTAGTTAACCGAGAAGTCGCCAAGCGTGCCGCTGTTGGTATAGTTCTCCGGCACCACCGGGTTGAGGTAGTGATCGGTCTGCGCCCCCGAGGCGCTGAATCCGAGGGCATTCTTTCCCCAGGCGTAGAGGCCCTGTACATACGCGCCGGCGTTCGTATAGCTGCCGCCGGAAAGTACAACCTGACCGTGAAATCCGGGCTGCGGATCGCGCAGGGTATTAACCTCGACAACTCCGCCCATCTTGCGCCCGTACTCCGCCGGAAAGCCCGCCGTAAAGATGGTCATGGAGTCCACATCGTTGGCGCCAATCTCCGGCCCGAAGCTGGGCGAACGATTGTCGGTCAGCGGAACGCCGTCGACCACGAATTGTGTCTGGTACTCCGAACCGCGCGGGTGCAGTACCGCATTGCCTTCGTAGAGCCAGCCCGGCTGCGAGTTCACCAAGTCCTGAATCGATCGACCCGGCAGAGCCGTCAGCCGCTTTTGAATCACTTCCTTGCCGATCTGATTGACCGATCCAGCCCGATCGGCATCCAACAGAGTTCCCTGTTCAGTGACGGTGACTGACTCTTTGGCACCGGCAACCTGTAGCCGAACCGCTACGTCGATAGGAAGAGAGGAGTGAATGTCGATGGTCTTAGACACCGCCGCAAACCCATTGCCCTCTATGGTAACGGTGTAAATACCGTAGGCAAGACGCTGTACATTCAGCTTGCCGTCTTCGCCGGTGGTCAAACTGTTGTTGTATTGATTGGCCTCGCTGACCAGCGAAAGTTTTGCCTTCATCCCGAGGCCGCTGGGATCGGTTACCGTCAGGCGCAACTCGCCGCGATTGCTTTGCGCAAGCAGGCACGACGCCCACAGTAGGACCCAACACCACCGCATCCAAACAGTCTAATCAGTTCTGGAGAATTCCTACCACCACGCCGGGCACGAACAATGTGCGGCACTCTACGCGAGGGGGAAGACGCCGCTTACGTTCCGTACAGTTCAGTCTCGCTAACCACTGCGTCTCCGCTTTCGCCCTTGCCTGCGCGATGAGCCGCGCCAAACATCGCCCCGCGCGCGATTGACATGGGCGCGAATTTCATCATGCCGATCGGCTGCGCCAGGTCGTCGTAGATGGCTTCGATTCCTCCGCGACGAAGATAAGTCTCGTGCCAGAAGCCGGTGCCGCCCGAGTCGCGCAAGAAATTCTTCCACCACTCGCGATGCGGCTCCGAACGCGACCAGGCGAGCAGTGAATCCATGTCGCGCCAGTACTGCCGCATGCCGAGGTGCGCAGGAAACAAAGAGAACAGCATGTACTCGTGCAATAAAAGCCCGTCGGGCTGCGCTGCAACGGAGCCCGAGATTTTTGGACCGAATCCAAAAAGCGTTTTCAGCCCGGTGATGCGATTGACCCTCATCCCGAGATAGATCACGACCAGCTCAGGAAACTGCGACAGATCGACAGTGCGCCGCTCTACTTTGGTTGGCATGGGCGGAACTCCTTGCTCACTATTGATGAGGGAACGGAGGGTGAAGCAGCAGCAGTTACTTACCGGCCTCGAAATGCTTTACCCCGCTCTGACCCGGCTCGCCATTTTTCTGCGGAGCCGGCGCGGCGTACCAATTCGAGCGATCGACCACTACGTTCTGCTGCGGCTGCATCATGAAGTGCGGCGACATAATCTGCACGCCGAACTCATTGAAGGCATCTTGAATGTTGGCGTGCAGACTGGAAAGCGTTTCGATGCGCAGCCTCTCACTTTCCAGGTGCAGGATCAGCGTGTACTCAACGTAGAAGTCGGAGAGCGCCCGCTGTACGACATACGGTGCGGGAGCCTTCCGCAGGTTTGCGGTGCGCTCCGCCCCGAGCAGCAACAACGCATGCACCTGTCGCCAGGGCGCGTCGTAGCCAATCGTTACGGTCACGTTGGCGACGGAACCATCCAACTTTCCCAAGCGTGTGAAGTTCGTTGTGGTGGTGGTCACGATGACGGAGTTAGGAATGGTAACCTCCTGCTCCTCGATGGTGCGAATCTTCACTGCCAATAATCCGACTTCCAGCACCTGGCCTTCTTTGTCGTTCACCACTACCCAATCGCCGCTCTTCAGCGCCTTTGAGTAAACGACGAACAAGCCGCTCATCACCTGGTTGATAATCCCGGTCGATCCCAGAGAGACCACGACTCCGAAGAAGACGCTGATGCCCTTGAAGGCTTCGGTACTCGAACCCGGTATG
The DNA here is from genome assembly GCA_963846795.1 of uncultured Acidobacteriaceae bacterium. GTDB lineage: Bacteria > Acidobacteriota > Terriglobia > Terriglobales > Acidobacteriaceae > CAVVDY01. Next base: position 107,105 of record CAWJXJ010000001.1, on the reverse strand, counting down.
TAGGGATAAGCCACCACCACCGCAAACACCCAGGCTCCGAAGGTGAAGATGCGCTCCGTGGCCTGGGCCACATCGGGATCCATCCACGAGAGGCGAAGTGCTCCGCTGGAAACCTGGCGGAAAAACGCCTTACCCAGGCGTATCACCCAGCGCGTGATGAGAAAGATAACGATGCAGGAAAAAATGCCGGGCAGCGCATTGACCGCGGCGACGCCAAGGCTCCCGAAGAAGTGGAAGACATAGCCCCCCAGTTGCTTTCCCCATGGCTCGGTGTAGGGAAAGTGCCCGAGGGAAACGGTCAGCCAACTGTACAGGGCGCCAAGCGTGAAGAGCCAGGCCGCGACCTTCAGCAGCGTATAGAGAGCGCCGGCTAAGTGGGGCAGGAACTCAATTCCCCAAAACCGCATACGGTAAGGGAAGGTCCGTTCCCTCTCGTGCAGGTAGTCGAAAACGAAGTGGTAGGCCTTCCACACCAGCCACCAGAAAAGCACCAACAGCGCAAGGCCAAGCAGGGTGAACAGCAGTCCTTTGCGAATCACCGGCCAGCTTCGCTCAGACTCCCGGGCAAGCAGTGCCTCGTCCAATCTTTGCAACGCAGCTTTTGACGCGGAGGCCAACGTCTCCCCGCTCTCCTTGTCGAGGTCCCCGGTGCCTAGAAAGAACAGGATCGTGCCATTCTCCGAAGTGAAGCCAATGCCATCTTCATCTTCGACCTTGATGGGGTGAAGCTCGATGTCGGCAGCACGAGCTGTGAGAGGCAGCTGGTTGAGATGCGAGGCCGCACGTTCTGCTCGATCCTGAGGATCGGCGCCAGCCAAACTACTGCGCAGGGTAGCGATCGGGCGGTTCCAAAATTCGATGGTGGCCGGTTCTGCAGATGGATCTTTATCGGAAGCTTTGGCCGCGCTCGGCAGGAGGGACGAAGCGGCCAGGCTCGCAGGCGCAAGCACCACCAGCACGCACAGAAGCAGATATACAGCTCGTAACTGGTGCGCCCTGTAATTGATGTTCGTACCCTCGCTGGACAAGAAAACTCAGCAATATACCGCTTAGCTGAATCGTGCTTCTCAGTTTGCGCCAATTGCGAATGCCAAGGCAAGTCGGGAAACATTTGCATGCCTCGCCGCCCGCCAGAACATCCGTTACGAGCACTGGGCGCGCCAGCGACGGGCGAACAATCTCCGTACCCAAGGTCCGCTTGAACAATTCCAGCCCAACGCGGAAGCGTTGGGAACATGTGCCCTTTACAGAACCGTGGGTGACAGCACGTGCGGCTACTTTGAGCAGATCAATCCGATTTGGCGGGCATCAGGGATGGGGCGAGCCCGCAGCCGGCCCAAACAACGTAACTACGAGCGCTACGCTTGACAGTCACCCGATGATGGCATTACCTGGGGCACCGATTTCGCCGTGGGCTCCGGCATCATTCCTCGGCCAGGACAGAACGACGGTAGTCTTCCCTTCTGCTATTCCGGCGATTACGACTACAACACGGCTCGCGGCACCAACGCTTATGTGACATGGACCGATGGCCGACGCAGTGTTGGCGGCTCGCAGGTGCAGGACGTGAACTTCGCCGCCGTGCCGGAACAGTAGCAGCGCTAAACGGCCTTCGCGGGCAGTCGGGATGCTGCCCTGATTTTACTTGCGCACTCTGCTCACGGGACCTGTGTCATACCGAGCGCAGCCGAGGGATCTGCAGTTGGTTCTCGCCTCGCTCCGAGCACCGGATTCCCACTTTTTTGTCATTCCGAGGCCGCCGCGGCAGGAGGAACCTGCAGTTTCAGAACCAGCGACGCATACTGCGACTAAAGTAATCCCACCTTTGGCGGGAGACTGTGACAGTCGTCGCATATTGTGTTGCGCAATCTATATACTTTTGGACTGCGATGTTAAGGCCTATGCAAATGGCAGCGTTGAGTGGCTTCATACTAGTGCCTGACCACCCTGGCAAGCACCCGTGAGGCGCAAAAGACCAGTTTACGCGACAGTCCACATTGCCCCTGGGATCGATGACTGAGTCGCACGGAAACGCGCTTCCTCATTATTGAGTTTGTGAAGGGAAACACCTAGAAGCAACCAAAGAACATCGGTACAGAAAAGGACCGAAGCCGTAAGCGGTTACAACATATTCAAACTTCCCTTCGTTTGAGCGCGTGCGTTGCTGCGTTGGCGTCTGCCCAATCCGTAGCATTGGCGCCCGCCTTCGCGTCGCCCACTCGAGGCCTAACTGCACTTCCACAAGCGCGCCCGCCGCATGCAGTGCGGCGACCCCTTCGTTCGGTCACGCAATCCTCTCCCGTGCGATACTGAAATTGTCACCCCCTCAGCCGGGATGGCGAAATCGGCAGACGCAGCGGACTTAAAATCCGCAGACCCGAAAGGGTTGTGGGGGTTCAAGTCCCCCTCCCGGCACCACAAGAGTTACCAGCGGTCGGTGGTCAGTTGTTGGTTCCTTCCGATTCGCTGTGCTCAGGCGCGGGATTTCGGCGGGAGGTCCCTCCCGTTGCGCTCAGGTTCCGCCTCGGATACGCCTCGACTTCACCTCCTCGCCAACTCCAAGGGGACTGACATCCGGATTCTGCAATCGAGCCCATCAATAGAAAAGCCGGAGCGGGAGCTCCGGCTTTGGTTAAGGAACTAAGTTGTCTGACTAGAGGCCGATCTTGCGGCGCAGGCCGCCAAGCGCTGCCAGAAGGCCGCCACCCATCAGAACTAGCGTGCCGGGCTCAGGGACTCCATTTAGCGTGAAGGCGTTGCCGCTTCCAAGTCCGCAATCGCCGTAGTTAACCCCGCCCTGGTTGAAATTGCAGGTCGCAGGGCCGTAGTTCGCATCCCACCCGTCGTAGCCAGTGAGTTGGTTGTCGGTGGCATTGCCCAAGCTGAGCCAGTAGGTTTGGCCCTGGACGACGTTGCCAGAAAGGCCGTCGATGTGAATGTTGTACACGTCATAGCCGTATGCGCTCTGGCCGAAATACGTGTAGCTAACCTGAGCGACGGAGCCGCTGCCCAGATCGCCGGCAAATGCCGACGTGCCGAGCCACCAGGAAACGGAAACCGGAAGCGTTCCCGTGGGAACCCACTCACCGAAATCGAGGCTGGTAGCAGAGCCGCTGGCGGTGGCAGTGAATCCGTCCGAGATGTACTGGTTCCACACCTGGCCGTTTGGACCGTCAATGAATAGAGCGTTGTACTGACCATTCGTTGCGCCGTCGTCAAACAGGATATTGGCGAAGGCGGGAACAGTGAGCAGAAGAGAAATAGCAAGCAAAAGAACAACTAAACGCAGTTTCAACTCATCCTCCTTTAGCGTAAGGCTTGTTGAACCGATGACTATATTTTGAAATGATGATGTCCGGGGAGGGCGTCTGAATAATACGGCACCGCGAGCGACCTGAGGACTTATTTCTTTATTTTTATTCGGCTTATTCCCATAGTGGGATAAGCCTGATCGAGGACTCTCCGCAGGTAACTAGCGTGAGGCAACGTAATATAAGCATGGTTACTACACCGTGAGCTTGGAATTCTCATAGCTTTCGTTTGGCTGCGCGAAAAAGCCGGAGCGGAAGCCCCGGCTTAAGCCTCAAATAAGCGGAGAGTTAGAACAGCTTGCGCCGCAGCATTCCAGCCATGCCGAGTAGACCACCTCCCAGTAGAACCAGGCTCGATGGCTCAGGTGTTATCCAGAGCTTGAAGTCAGTAGGCTCGTAGGCATAGTTCCAGACTTCGCCGCCGTCCAAAGCCGGAAGGTCGATCATGCTGAAGGCACCGGTTTCGCTGCTGTAGGTCAGCAGAAAAAAAGTAGAACCAACTGCGAACGCGTTGCCACCGGGCATAACCACATCCATCGTGCCGTCCAAGGCGGCATTGCCGGTAATCGCGAGCTGATCGTAATTCAGGCCGGCCACGGTTCCCCCCAGCTCGGCATAGAAGGTACCGATACCAAATTGTTGGTAGTTTCCCTGGATGGTAAGGGTCTTGCAGCTCGGGCAAACGAGGCCGTTGCCCGGATGTAATGTGCCACTCATATTCACATCGCCGGCGATAGTTCCGTTGCCGGACAACATTCCGCCGTTAATCTGCAGGGGCGTGGTGGTCGAGAAAATGCTTTGGATCGTTGTGACGCTTTGCGAACCGTTCTGTACGTAAGAGCCGGTATTGTCGAAACCGCTGCTCAGGGTGCCAAAAGCATTAAAGGTGCCATTGTTAACAATGCTCCCGCTATTTGCGCCCTCGCCATTAAATATTCCGTTGTTAACGAAGGTACCGCTATTGCCAAAGCCGCCGTAAGAGTTGATGGTTCCGTTGTTATCGAGTACGCCGCCGTTAGACAGGTCGCCGCCTCCTCGAAGCGCCCATATAGTTATAGTTCCATCATTATTGAGAGTGCCCGAATTAGCCAAAAAGTCGTAGGTATTCAGGGTGATAGTTCCGCTGCTGTGATTGTTTAGCACTCCCGAATTATTGAGACTACTACCGTAGGGGTAGCCCCTCCCCGAGACTGCGCCGTAATTGTCCCATAGGCCGTCGTTCGCTATGCCTCCATAGCCGGCGCCGCTCGTGGTGGTAAGAATAGCGCCCGATCCGTTATAGAAGCTGCCAAATGTTGAGACACCTAGGCCTCCGAGGTCTAATACTCCGTAGTTTGCAAAGGATCCGCCCATATCATAGGTGCCAATACCTAGGCCGGCAGCCGTGATCTTGCCGTAGTTAGTCGACTGGTTCTCATAACCGACAGAGATGTAGCTCGCAGAGAAGTCGAGTAACCCGGTGCTTGTCAGGTTTATAAAAGTGTTTAGATTCAACTGCGAGGCAATGCCATTGTCAGCAAGCGTGCCGCTTAGGGTCAGCGAATTGATGGTCGCTGTGCCGACGTCGAAAGACAGGTAGTCGGTCGCGCCGCCGATCGTCGCATCGTCTGCTGAGCCGGGTGGCGAATTCAGGCTCCAGTCGCTGCCGTTGCTCCAGTTGCCAGTACCGCCCAGCCAGTTGTCCTGATCCAGAGGATTGTAGGCACGTCTGCCGAGTTGTTGGTTATGTGATTTCCGCGCCCCGCTGGGATGGTACGGCCCAGCATAACTAAGCTGAACGATGGATGAAGCTAGTATCAAAACTCCAATAAGAAAGGATTTCATAAGGAAGATACCTCCTGCCTTCCTCGCAGTCGTACGGCGAGATTGAAAGAGCCATTGGTTCGGGTTCGCTTCAGGCCGAGAGGCGCGGCCAAAAAACGGAAGGTCTACTTACCAGGCCGAGCCAAAAGGCAGGAAAGCTTCAGTTCCTCCTGAAGGTCGAACTTTGGTTAGGTTAGCTCGATGAAAAAGACACCATCTGACTTCAGTAACATGCTGAACCTTTTAACCGTGCTGTCAATGCCAAAGGGGGACAATCTACAGCAAACCGCGCTTTATTCCCGAATTGGCACAAGCCTTACCTGCGGTCACGGCAACAAGAAAGGCCGCCGATTACTCAGCGGCCTGAAGCTTTGCAGAGCCAAGCTCTAGTCATTGTCATCCTCGGGTGGTACCGGAACGGTTCCGGGATGAATGGGGAACTTATGCTCCTGATCGTAGTACTGCCAAACCCGCGTACCTTTGATGCCGGGAATCTGTTTGTCCTGCGCCGCGCTCACCCGTATTCCGCTGTCGTAGTCGAAACCTGGGCGGCGCTTGGTAAAGATCGACTCCAGGTATGGATTGCTCAAGCTAAGCTGCGGGTATGCCAGCGCGAAGGCCGGGTAGCCATAGCCAGTGGAGAAGACTGTGGCCGTATAATCGGCGACCATCTTTCCCGGTTCGTGGGGGCAATTCTCCAAGTCTGAGTCTCGTCGGGAACATGAGCGGCTGCTCATTCCCCAGACCTCGCCAGCAGTTCCAAAATGTTGTCAATCGCGCGAACTTTCCCCGGCTCGTCGGGTTACCATATCCGGCGAGGTGCAACGATGGCCACGCGTCGGTCTGCATTTGCTTTGCTATTCATTCTGCTCGGGGCTTGGGTAATCCCAGCCTCTGCCGGAGTGCATCTGGGCACAATTTCCATCGGCGCGGGATACGGCTACTACTCCGGCCCCTACTGGCCGGGGTACTGGGCCGGCTACTATCCTCCGCCGTTTTGGGGTGGTTGGTACGATCCCTGGTTCGGATCCTATTACGCTCCCGTGTACTTCGCTCCGGCGATCGACAAGGGACAGGTGAATTTGCAGACCTCCGACAAGAGTGCCGAGGTCTATATCGACGGCGCTTATGCGGGTCTGGCATCGAAGCTGAAGAATTTCTGGCTCGATCCCGGCGTCTATCAGCTCGAGGTTCGAGCCGTCGGGCAAACTCCGCAGGAGAAGCGCATCTACGTTCTGACCGGCAAGACACTGAAGTTAAAAATGGAGTAGCTACCATGCATCGCACGTGCATATTTGTTGTGCTGCTGAGTTGCCTGGCGCTCGCGCAGAATCCGCCCGCGCCCCACGCTTCGGCAAAGGACTATCAGGCTTCGAAGGTGGAATCGCAGTATTCGATTGGAGCGAAGCTGCTGTCGAAAACGCAGATCCAAAACTCCTTTGCAACGGCGCTGGCCGGGCGCTACGTAGTGGTGGAAGTGGGATTCTATCCGGCCGATGGTAAGACTATCGACCTCGAGCGCTCGAATTTCACACTGGTCTCGTCCGACGGCAAGTCTTCCGTCACGCCTGCCACTCCGGAAGAGATCGCGTCCATCCTGCAGAAGCGGCCGGCGAGCAGTCGCGACGTCACGCTGTATCCCCAAGCCAATGTCGGGTATCAAAGCTACCCTGTTTACAACGGCAATGGCAGGATCCAGCAAGCAGGTGGTCCGGTTTATGGCGCCGGCATGGGGGTTGGTGTGGGCAAAACGACATCGCCTGCGACAACGGACTCAGACCGCAAGACCATGGAGACCGAGCTGAGCGACAAGGAATTGAAAAGCGGCGATGTGAGTTCACCCGTGGCCGGATACCTCTACTTCCCAGTCACCGGCAAGGAAAAGGGCGGATATCAGCTTGAATACCGTGGCGGCGACGCAACCAGCACGCTGTCGCTTTCTGAAAAGTAGATCCGGGTCGTTACTCGGGCTTCGGCAAATTCCCGTTCGTCCACTCTGTGAGCTTGTTCGCCGGGCAGCGCACGCCGACGAAGAACTGCCCGAACAGCGCGTACACCGCGCTGACCTCGTCGAAGCGCATTTCGTAAATCAGTCTCTTAAATATGAGAGGATCGTCGGAGAACAGGTCGACGCCCCATTCCCAGTCGTCGAAGCCGATGGACCCAGTGATAATCTGCTGCACCTTGCCGGCGTAGCGGCGGCCCACCATCCCATGCTCTTCCATCTGCCGCTGACGCTCTTCAATGGGTAGCGTGTACCAGTTCTTATCCTCACCGCGGCGACGGTCCATGGGATAGAAACACAGATAGCGACTACCAGGGATCTTCGGAAAGAGTCGCGGTGACATCGCCGCTTGCTGCCGTTGCATGGTTTCTTGAACTTCCTTGTTCCACTCCTCGGAGAGCGGGACAAGGCCACGCTCGGCCAGGCTGCGGAAGAGCTTCACACTAGAGTCGTACAGGCCCAACTCGATCACCGAAACATAAGAATGCACCGGCTCGAGAAACTCGGCGAGTTCCGTTCGATTCAGTTGCAACTCCGCGGCATTCAGGTCGTCGAAGGAATCGCGGAAGTGAACGACCATCAAGTCGCCTTTGTGCCCCAGCATCGAGTACAACGCCGTCTGGCCTGCTTCTTCAGCCGCGCTGAACAGCGTGCCGCCCTCGCCGGCAATTTGCGTTTGCCGCGTGTTATCCAGTTTCCGCCACTCTGCCCAGCGGAAGCGAAACATCTGATGCAGAACGCTGTAACCTTCCAGCGTCAGTGGAACTGCAGGGATTTCGGGCGAGAGATGGCTGGGAGTATGAGCGGACATGGACGAATATTCTCCAGAGAAGTTCAGGAGTATTGTATTCGCTCGGACCAAAGCCCCGCATACTAACGAGGATGAGCCGAAAGAACCAGCAGGAGATGCCTGAGCGCCAGGCCCCTTCGATAGCGCCCCGCCCGGCTTCGGGCTGTGACATGACGAGCTTGACACAGGCCGACGAAATTCTGCATCGAAGCAATCATGCGATGGGTAAGTTCTTTGGCCATAGGGCTTCTAACCGTCTCGATGTTTTGTGTCCTGGATTACGCTGGCACTCCCGGCTCGTTCCGTGGCACGGTTGTTGAAGGCGATCAGGGAAGCCCGCGCGAAGGCTGGCTCTATATCCGCAGCAAAAACGGCAGCATTCGTCGCGTCGATATCTCGCAAGCCACCGTTGGCTACGACGAAGCTGTGCCGGCAGATCAGCGCAAGGCCACTGCGCGCGAGCAGCTAGTTATTGGGGCAGAGGTGCGGGTAACGGCCGAGCAGGGAAGCGATGGCGAATGGCGGGCATTGCGGGTCGAGATCGTAAAGCCGGCGCCGGTGAGAATCGCGCCACAAACTATGGGCTGAGCTAATCTGGTCCCGGTTCACAGTTTTCCTGCATCAGCTTGCCATACATCGAGGTATAACAAAGCCCGATTTCACCGCAGGTGTGCTGCTCGTAAGAGTACACCATGCAGGAATCAAACGGCCGCGAGTACAGGTGCAAGCTCACGGCGCGCTGGTTCCATTCGCGCGGGTTGCGCACGTCGTGTACCGGGTTGAGCGGATCGACCGCCACCGGATTCCCTAGCGTGATCTCCACTGTCTCGGTCGGGGCGAGGTTGCAATGCTGAGATACGACGTCCTCCTCGAGCACCTTATAGTTATGCACTGCTAGCTTGCCGATGGGCGCGGCCATCCAGCAGTTCTGGCCCTTGTGATTGTGGATGGAGCTCTTCATCCCCACTTCCCAGCAGATGGCAAGCATCTCATACAACTCAGTCTTGTGAATCAGGTTGCGGGTGTAGTGCTGGGAGTCCCAGAAGAGGTAGGGCGCCAGCGATTTGGGATCGACCGGGTTTGCCCGGAGCAGGGCGAGTGGCTTCTGTATATCCAGGAAGTCACGTTCTCCAAGTTCCTGCAGGCGATCGATCAATTCCTGCACGGAAACGGCAGCGCTTCCCGTAGTCATAGTCGACATAGGACCTCTCTCTTGGGTTGACGAAATCGCGCCCAGCAAAGTTGCTATCCTATAACGAATGGTCGCTCACATCATTGAAATCGTAGGTACCTGGATTATCTCGGTCATCTCTTCGGCGGGCTATGTCGGGGTCATGCTGCTGATGGCAATCGAGTCGGCGTGCATACCGCTGCCATCGGAGATCATCATGCCCTTCTCGGGCTACCTGGTCTATACCGGGCGTTTTTCGCTATTCTGGGTGGCGACTTGGGGCGCTATCGGGTGCAACCTGGGATCGATCATTGCCTACGAAATCGGCTATTTCGGCGGCAGGCCGCTGGTGGAGACCTACGGCCGTTACATCTTCCTGAGCCAGCGCGAACTCAATTGGGCTGACCGCTTCTTTGAGCGCCGCGGCGCCATCGCCGTGCTGATCGCCCGCCTGCTGCCCGTGGTGCGAACCTTTATTGCCCTGCCCGCGGGAATTGCCCGGATGCCTCGTCTCAAGTTCCACATCTACACGTTTGTAGGCTCGTGGCCGTGGTGCTTCGCGCTCGCATACATCGGAATGCGACTGGGCGAACAGTGGGACAAAGATCCGCGCCTGAAGATGTGGTTTCACCGGATGGATTTAGTTATTGTGGCGGTCATCCTGCTCGGCATCGCATATTTCATCTGGTCGCATGTGCAGCACCGCGTGGGCGCCGAACCTGCTATCGAAGGTACCCAGGACTGAGGGCGGAATCTATTCGCCGGATTGGGTATCTAAACTATTGGAGAGAAGAATGGCAGACAACGCAGAAAAGATCACAAAATCAGAAGCCGACTGGCGCCGGGAACTTAGTCCCGAGCAATATCACATTCTGCGCGAGAAAGGCACCGAGCGCGCATTCACTGGCGAGTATGCCCACAGCAAGACGCCGGGTGTCTATCGCTGTGCCGCCTGCGGGCAGGAGTTGTTTGACTCCGACACCAAATTCGACTCGGGAAGCGGCTGGCCCAGCTTCTACCAGCCCATGGATCCCGACAAAGTCGAGTTGCACGACGACAACGCCTTCGGGATGCGGCGCACCGAAGTCATCTGCTCGAAATGCGAGTCGCATTTGGGACACGTCTTCCCCGATGGCCCGAACCCGACCGGCATGCGCTTCTGCATCAATTCGGCGTCGCTGAAGCATGAAGAAAAAAAGTAGCTGCGCGCGGTGAGGAGTTGGCAGTCAGGAATTAGCTCTTGGCACTTAGCATTTGGCGGGGAGCTAAGTGGCCAAGTGCCAAAAGCCAAAGGCTAATTGCTAGTTGCTGATTGCTGCCCTTATCATCCCTTCAATGCCCAATCCTCTAGATCCCGCCAACGCGCTTTATCGCGAGATGCGGGAGCTTGCGCGGCGGAGCTTCGATCATGCAATGGCCGAATGCAGCATATCCCGGGCCATGCGGCGCCATTTGGAGTTGCGCGAAGACCAGCTTCGCATTGGCCATGACATCTACGATCTGCAGAGCTTTGCGTCCATCCACGTGGTTTCCATCGGCAAGGCGGGGCACAGCCAAGCCGAGTCGCTGGTTGAAATCACAGATCGCGGACTACACGGCATCGTCGCGTGTCCCAGCGCACCGGCGGCGCAGGTCTTCGGGTTTCGTTATTTCATCGGCGGCCATCCCATGCCCAACCAGGATTCGTTTCGCGCTGCCGAAGCCATTCTGAAGCTGCTGGGGAATTCAGGGCCTGACACTCTCACCATATTTCTCATCAGCGGAGGCGCCTCGGCCATTGCCGAGAAGCCGATTTCGCTCGCCATCACGCAGGATGATGTCATCGCGACGTACCAATCTCTCGTCCACTCCGGCGCGCCGATCTCTGCGATCAACGCGGTCCGCAAACACCTCTCTGCCATCAAGGGAGGCCGTATGGCGCATGCCGCTGCGCCTTCGCACCAGATATCCATCCTGGTTTCGGACGTGCCCGAGAACGCACTCGACGCTCTGGCCTCAGGTCCCACAATGCCAGACACGACCAACATTGCCGATTGTTATGCCATCGCCGACAAATATCGCCTGCTTCCGCTGCTTCCTGCCAAGGTACGCAGACTTTTCGAGGAGCGTGCATTGCAGGAGACTCCAAAGCCAGGTGACGCAGCTTTCGCACAGTCCCGATACCTTACCATCTTGTCGAACGCGACCGCGTTGAAGGCCGCGGTCGAAGAAGCGGCGCTTGGGGGATTCGCCGTCGAGGTCGACAATTCCTGCGATGACTGGGACTACGCCGACGCTGCCGATCATCTGCTGTCGCGGTTGCGCGTGTTACGCCAAGGCGCTTCGCGCGTGTGCCTCATCTCGGGCGGTGAGGTTACGGTGAAGGCCGGAAACGATCCGGGTACTGGCGGACGCAACCAGCAGTTTGCGTTGCACTGTGCCGAGAGAATCCAGGGCCAGCCGATCACGGTCCTGAGCGCAGGAACCGACGGAATTGATGGCAACAGCCATGCGGCAGGCGCCATCGCCGACGGCGGCACAGTGGTGCGCGCCAGAGAGAAAGGCTTTGATTCGACTGTGGCGCTGAGGGATCTCGACGCCTTTCCTTTGTTCGAAGCCATCGGCGACGCCATCGTCACCGGCCCGACGGGAAACAATGTGCGCGACGTTAGAGTGTTGCTGGCGTATTAGGTTTTTGAGCCACCGAACAGCACAAATCTTCTCCTCGGCGTTCTCCGTGACCTCATTGGTTACGGTTTTGTTCTCTCGGAAGAGCAAAACTTGACGGACAGGGCTCCTACACGTCAATGTGGATGGGCTATGAGCGCCCTGGAAAATTCCCCCCGTATTACACCGTTCCTCTGGTTCGACTCCAACGCAGAAGAGGCGGTCGACTTGTACCTAAGCGTCTTCAAGAACTCGCGCCGTCTCGATGAGATGCGCATGCCTGAGAAGCTCGAACCGCCCAGCGGAGCCCCGGTTTCCAAAGCGAAAGTCTTGACCATCGCCTTCGAACTCGAAGGCTTGAGGTTCACCGCTTTGAACGGCGGACCGATGTTCAAGTTCAACGAATCAGTTTCCTTCCTTGTGCGCTGCGACTCACAGGAGGAAATTGATTACTACTGGTCGAAGCTCACGGCTGATGGCGGCACCGAGAGCCAGTGCGGCTGGCTGAAAGATAAGTTTGGCCTTTCGTGGCAGATCGTGCCGGGACGTATCGCCGAACTCCTGTCGCATCCCAAGGCCATGCAAACAATGATGGGAATGAAGAAGCTCAACATCGCTGAGTTGGAGCAGGCGGCGAAGTCTTAGCTGCAGTTGTCGGTTGTCAGTGGTTAGTTTTGCTAATGATTAGCAGACCGTAAGTCGCTGGCTTCTTGAACTGATGGCTGACGGCTGATAGCTGATAGCCATCGGTTCACTCCAAGAAAATCATTCCACTCAAACGAGAATGCTGAGTTGAACCGGCTCCATCCGCGTTGGAGAATGTCATCGGCCTATAATCCCAATATCTCTGATGCCAAGCAATGCCACCAGCCGTGCGCCGAACAATCCTGGCGGCCAAGCTCCGTATCATCCTCCTGACGCACTGTCAGCAAAGGTCGAGCCGGTGATGTCGTGGGTCCAGCGCTTCTGGCTGCGAGTAAGCGATGGTCTGAAGATGGACCAGCTCTGGAAGCAATTCCAGGCAGACGCGCGCGCCAGCTACCGGCTGTACTCGGCAGACGTTGATTTGGAAGCCGACGCCTCGAAGCCGAAGTGGAAACATTATCTTCACTTGACGGGCCAGTTTTTCTGGGCGGTCATGGAGAAGTTATCGCCGGCGCGTCGAATTCTGCTGCTGGTCGCGTTGGTCTTCATGTTCTCGCCCGTACAGACGGCCCTCGATACGCAAACCGGTACCGTCTTTATGCGGTTCGACGCGCACTTCTGGGGAGCGGCTCTGCTGCTGCTGGTTCTGGTACTGGAAGTTTCGGATCGCGTGGTGATGAAGCGCGACCTGCAAATCGCGAAGGAGATCCAGACCTGGCTGTTGCCGGCGCATCCTCCATCGATCTCTGGGCTGGAGATTGCATTTCACACACGTCCCGCCAATACGGTCGCGGGCGATTACTACGACGTGTTTCCTCGCGAGTGCAGTGACGGCAGTCCGCATACGTACTTGATGGCGGTAGCGGATGTGGCCGGGAAGAGTATTCCGGCGGCGCTGCTGATGGCCACAGTTCAGGCCAGCCTGAAGACGCTGGCGCGCACCCCACTGAGTGTGAGTGAGCTGGTGGGAAAAATGAATGAGTACGCCTGCACCAATAGCCAGCAGGGCAGGCGCTTCACCACGGCATTCATCGCCGAATACGATCCGCAGGGGCGCACCCTGACGTATGTCAACGCAGGCCACAATCCGCCGATTGTGCGCCGCGCCAATGGCGGAATGGAGCGGCTCGAATCCGGCGGCATTCCGATTGGCATTCTCGAGACTCCAGCTTACGCGTCGGCAACAGTCACGCTACAGCCCGGCGACTACGTTGTGATGTTCAGCGATGGTGTGGTCGAAGCCGAGAACGCGCGCAGCGAGGAATACGGCGAAGACCGCCTGACCTACAACATTCATATGGGAGCGGCGGAACCGCCATCCATGCTGTTGCAGCGCATCATGGGCGACATCGACAACTTCGTGGGCACCGCGCCGCAACACGACGATGTTACCTGCATGCTGCTGAAGGCAGTTTGAGGTCTACTCCGCAGCCTTAGCCAGCAGCCCGTTGACCGCTGACAAATTGGCCACTAGCTGTTCCGGGAATCCGTGCCGGTGCTGCAGGTAAGCCGGGTCGTTGTAGCTCAACCAGACCTTGCCGTCGCCGTCTTGCCATACCAGCGCCTTAAGCGGCAGATCGATTGCGACGGTAGGAGCGGCCTGCATCAGCGGCGTTCCGCCTTTCGGATTCCCGAAGATGAGCAGTTTGGTCGGGTTCATTTGCAAGCCAACTCTTTTCGCCTCTCCGCTGTGATCGATCACCGCGAACAAGTTGATGTTCTTCTCGCGCAGAAGTGATTGCAGCCGCTGCACTGTATCATCGACCGAATGCTGTGACGGTAAGTGAATGAGCCCGTTGTCGCGATCTTTGTCCATAAACAAAACTCCTGCAAAGATGGGGAACCGCGCCGCCGCGGGGAACGTAAACTATAGCGCTAAAGCGCATCAGGTTGGTTAAAAGATGACCATCTCCGCACCGACTGCGAAACATGCTCCGCTGCAGCGCAATCACAAGAATTCGTTCCGCTCCGATCTTGTGATCCTCATTCTGATCGCCTTCGCAACCGTCGTGGTGCACCAGATTGTTGGCAATCGTTACGGGATCCATCGTGACGAACTGGCAACGCTCGATGATGCTCGTCACCTCGCCTGGGGGTACGTTGCATATCCGCCGGTAACGCCGTTCTTCGGCCGGATTTCGCTCTTGCTGTTTGGGGCTTCGATCCGAGGTTTCAGGTTTTTCGCCAACGTTGCGCTGGCAATCGTGGTTGTGCTGGCCGGATTGATCGCTCGCGAGATGGGTGGCCGCCGCGGAGCGCAACTCGTGGCGGCGGCGGCCGTAGTTCCGTACTGCCTCGGAGCCGGCCAGTTGATGCAGTACGTGGCCTTCGATGCGCTTGCGTGGGTGCTGGCCGCGTACTTCGTCGTGCGGTTGGTGGTGAGCGGCAATGCGCGCTGGTGGATGGCCATCGGTGCGTCCCTTGGCTTCGGTATGTTAACCAAGTGGACGATGGGCTTCTTCGCCCTGGGAATCGCCGGAGCGGTGCTGCTCACCGATGCACGGCGATATCTGAAAAGCAAGTGGCTGTGGATCGGGGTTGCGCTCTCGATTCTGATCTTCCTGCCCAACCTGATTTGGCAGGCGCAAAACCATTTCATCTCGCTCGACATGCTGCAGCACATCCACGCCCGCGACATCCGCCAGGGACGCACAACCTATTTCCTGCCGCAGCAACTGGAACTTGCCGGTCTTCGCATTGTGCTGGCGTTGGCCGGCCTGTACTATTGCCTGATTTCGCCGATCGGCAGGCGCTTTCGAATGATCGGGTGGATGTACCTGCTTACGCTGGCGCTCTTCGTCATATTGCGCGGACGCTGGTACTACATGGGACCTGCTTATCCCATGATGTATGCGGCGGGGTCGGTGTGGGGCGAAGATTGGTTGGCGACAATGTCGCGCGGGAGAGCGATGGCGGTCCGCACCGTCGTCTGGATGGTGTTGGCGTTTGACATCGTTGTGACCAGCGCGTTCTTCCTTCCTCTGGCGCCGCTCGGTACCAAGTGGTGGCAGGCTGCGGCATCGGTGCAGGGCGATCACAAAGAAGAATTAGGCTGGCCGGAGTTGGTGCAGGAGGTCGCGCGAATTCGCGATTCTTTAACTCCGCAAGAACGCGAGCACCTGGCGATTATTGGGACGAATTACGGAGAAGCGGGAGCCATCGATCTGTATGGATCAAAGTATGGATTACCGTCGGCTATCAGCGGAGTGAATTCGTTCTGGGCGCGCGGCTATGGTGATCCCGAACCACAGACCGTCATCATTCTTGGGCTCGAGAAAGATTACGTCGATCGACGCTTCACCTCTTGCCGGCTCGGCGGGCACACTCCAAATCCCTATAACGTCGTCAACGAAGAGACGGGCGACCATCCCGACATTTGGGTGTGTGGACCGCCGAAGGCGGGCTGGCCGGAGTTCTGGAAGCACTTCCGCTATTTTGGGTGACGAACGGCAGAGCGGCAGAATTCTTACGAGCCAGACCAGGTCAGTCGCGGCGGGGCTGCTGCCCATTGCCGCTCCCATGCAGGAACGGTGACGCGTTCGGCCACGAGCGGAGGCTTCCGCGCCCAGCAGACGACCGTAGTACCAAACGGCAAATTGATGTGACGCAAGGTGCGACGCTCGCCATTCAGGAGCAGCTTCATCGCCTCGTTGGCGATGCGAGTGCGCTGGGCCGGCTGGCCGCTGGAAGTGATTGAGGTATGCAGCATGTTCTGGGCGAAGCGTAGCATCACCAGCGGCAGGAAGGGCGCGGTGACAAAATAAGAAGCGCGCTGCACTTCGAATCCAGAGGTCGTCAGTTTGCGACGCAGTTCGCTGGTGCGGTAGCGCCGGAAATTTCCCCGTCGCTCATCCTCCTCGCTCCAAAGAAAAGCATATGCAGGCACGGTGAGGCACAGCAGGCCGCCATCTTTCAGCACGCGAAGAAGTTCACGCAACGCGGCGCGGTCGTCGGACACCGATTGCAGAAAGTCGCCGGCAACAATCAGGTCGAAACTGTTGCTGGCAAAGGCGAGCTCGTCAGGAGCCGAACAGACCAGGTTGTTTACACCATGCAGTTGCTGGAAGGCGGCATTGCGGAGCCGGCTGTGTTGGTTGACCACTCGGAAGAGTGATGGTGTTTCAAAGTCGAGCTCGGCCATGCCTCCCACGTCGAGGAGGCGCGCTTCGCGTTTGCCCTCGAGCGATTTGCTTACGAACTCGCGCAGTAAGCTGCGCCGCGCAAGATACCACCACGACGACATCTCCTGCTCAAGCTGATCGAAATCGCGTGATGTATCCAGCAATGGGTTCGAGCCTTTTGCCGCCATTGTAAGGCATGGCGAGCGATCGGGGGCGAGACTTAGTGGCGCCTTAGCAAACGAAGACATCTATGTTGCGGCTGCAGCTTGTCCTACCGCAGATCGGAAATATTCCAGCGACATCTGCAGTCCGGTGCGAAGATCGACTTTCGGCTCCCAGCCAAGTAGCTGTTTCGCCTTCGTGATGTCTGGACGGCGCTGCTTGGGATCGTCCTGTGGTAGCGGCTCAAAGCGAATCCGGCTGGTCGAGCCCGTAACCTCAAGCACCTGTTTCGCGCACTCGAGAATGGTGAACTCTACAGGGTTCCCGATGTTCACCGGGCCGTGCTCAGCGCATTTCGAGAGCGCGATAATGCCCGCGATTTCGTCGCTTACATAACAGAAGCTGCGGGTTTGCAGCCCATCGCCGTACATGGTGAGGCCTTCGCCGCGAAGCGCCTGCTTCATAAAGTTCGAGATAACGCGGCCGTCATTGATTTGCAATCGCGGGCCGTAGGTGTTGAAGATGCGCACGATGTGGGTGTCGACTTTTTTGTAACGGTGATACGCCATCGTCAGAGCTTCGGCGAAACGCTTGGACTCGTCATAGACCGAACGCGGACCGATGGGATTCACGTGTCCCCAGTAGGTTTCCTTCTGCGGATGCTCCAGCGGGTCGCCATAGCATTCCGAGGTCGAAGCCAGAAGAAATCCTGCGTGATACTTGTGCGCGAGTTCGAGGCAATTCATGGTGCCTCGGGAGCCGACCATCAGCGTTTCGATGCCGTGCTCCATGTAGTCGACTGGGCTGGCGGGCGAAGCCAGATGGAAAACGTAGTCGAGGAGCCCAGTGTCGAAAGGTTCAGACACATCTTGTTCGAGCAACTGGAATCGCGGTTCCGCTGCGAGGTGGGCGATGTTCTCTCGCTTGCCGGTGAGGAAATTATCGGCGCAGACAACGTCGTGACCCTCATGCAACAACGCATCGCAGAGGTGTGACCCGAGAAATCCCGCTCCGCCGGTAACAAGTGTCCGCATAGGTTTTATCGATTCATCCCGGTACTCAGCAGTTGGCCGGTGGAAGGCTGCGGCTTGAGCCGCGCCGAAAAGCAATAATTTAGGGCGGCTTTGGCATCGGCCACGACGGCTAAAGCCACGTGCGATGTATCTGGAGTTTCGCCGGGCTAAAGCCCGGAGCTTTCACCGCCATTCCGCGACCTGTGAAGCTGTGCGCAGGTCACAAAATCTGCTGACAGAGATTCTATAATCGAAGGTCGGCCAGAAACGAGGCTTCTATGCCCGATCGTTCCGCAGACCTGTTGATTATCGGCGGCGGCATTGTAGGATTGGCAACTGCGCTTGAGGCAGTCACCCGCTTTCCCGAGCTGCGGATCATCGTTCTCGAAAAGGAAAATCAGGTTGCCGCTCACCAGACCGGTCATAACAGCGGCGTCATTCATTCCGGCCTTTATTACCGCACAGGCTCACTGAAGGCGAAGAACTGCGTTGCCGGAGCAGCTTCGATGAAGCGGTTCTGCCGCGACCATGGCATTCCCTTTGAGGAGTGCGGCAAGCTGGTGGTCGCCACCAGCATTGAAGAAGTGCCTCGGCTAGAGCAATTGCATCAGCGCGGTATTGCGAACGGAGTGCCGGGGCTGAAGATGCTCAGCCGGGAAGAGTTTCGTGAGGTTGAGCCGCACTGTGATGGCTTCTGCGCTCTGCACGTCCCCTCGACCGGGATCGTCGATTACACAGCGGTGTCGCATAAGTATGTCGAACTGATCGAGCGCGCTGGAGGAGAGATTGTCTGCCGGGCGAAGGTGACGGGATTGCGCCGCGACGGCGACGCAAATGTTGTCGAGTCAACCGCGGGCACGTTTCGCGCCAGCTATCTGATCAACTGTGCCGGCCTTTATAGCGACCACATCGCGAAGCTCGCCGGCGTAGAGCTGGATTTGCAAATCATTCCGTTTCGCGGTGAGTACTACGAAGTGCGACGCGAACGGCGGCACCTCATCAAGAACCTCATCTACCCGGTGCCCGACCCGCGATTCCCCTTCCTGGGTGTGCATTTCACGCGGCGGGTGAATGGAAGTGTTGAGGCCGGTCCCAACGCGCTGCTGGCTTTCCGGCGAGAGGGCTATACGGGCGCCTCTCCCGATCTGAGCGAAGTGGTCGAGATGCTTTCGTTTGACGGCTTCTGGAGGATGGCGCGCAGGTATTGGCGAATGGGCAGCGCTGAACAATATCGTGCGCTGGTCAAGAGCGCCTTTGCCACTGCACTCAGAAAGATGGTGCCGGAACTAACCGAGGACGACCTTGCTCCGGGCGGTTCCGGAGTGCGGGCCCAGGCAGTGGACCGGCACGGCAATCTGCTGGATGACTTCCACTTCGTTCATGCTCCCGGGATGATTCATGTGTGCAACGTCCCCTCACCCGCGGCTACGGCCTCGCTTGAGATCGGTCGCGAGGTGGTGGACATGATGGTTCAGCGCTTCGATCTGGCAACTCCGGTGACGCATTAACGGTTCTGTGTACAAAGGTACATATTGCTACTGCCCTTTAGTAACCTCTTGCACGTCCGCCTGTGACCGGCATCACCGAGGGTTGTCTTGATTCAATGGAATAGTCAATCAAGCAATTCATAAATTTCAAGTACTCAATAAACTGCAAGGCTTGGAGTGGAAGCTTCTTCTGTGGTATGGCTCTGAATAGCGGCCCTCGGCACGAATGTAGTTGTAAGCTGAAGTACCTTTGATGATGCTTCCGGCTGTCCCTTGATCGTGCGGGTGAGTTCCTCCCGTCCGGGAGCTGTGCAACTCATGTGCTGTCGAGGAGCAGGCCATTGTATCCGTCGAGCGACCGGGAATCCGCGAATCCATCTGCTGCAATCCGCCCGAACACCGAACATTTCGCGCATCGGCATTTTGGCCACCGAGGCGGCATTTCGCGGGACGGCTTCGCCAAGGGAGACGGCGCCTCGTTGGTCGCTGATTGCAACCGCGGCGCAGAACCGATAGATCCTTTCCTTGGCACCAGTCGAGTGATTCAGCGGTTGCGCGATTTCTCATTCAAGGTGGCGCTCAGTGATAGTCCGGTGCTGCTTCTGGGCGAAACCGGCTCGGGCAAGGGAGTGCTTGCGAACTGGTTGCACGCTAACGGCAATCGCAGGCAGGAGGAATTCCTCGACTTGAACTGCGCAGGTCTGGACCGCGAATTCCTGGAGACGGAGCTCTTCGGGCACGAGAAGGGTGCATTCACCAGCGCCGTGGCTGCCAAGCCGGGACTGCTGGAAGTCGCGAATCACGGAACGGTGTTTCTGGACGAGATCGGCGATGTCGATCTGCAGGTTCAACCCAAGCTCCTGAAGGTGCTGGAAACCGGCAGGTTCCGTCGCCTGGGCGAGGTGCGCGATCGTTTCGCCGACGTCCGATTGATCTCTGCCACGCATCGCGATTTGACGCGCGAGGTGTGCGAGGGGCGATTCAGGTCAGACCTCTTCTATCGCATCAACATCATCGTGCTCGAAGTTCCAAGTCTGCGTTCCCGTTGCGAAGATATTCCGCTGCTGGTGAAAAAGTTGCTTCGATGCTTAGGGCCACAGGGCGAGGATGTCGAAGTGGACGGCTCGGCCCTTGAAGCTCTGCGCAGGTACTCGTGGCCGGGCAATATTCGGGAACTATGCAATGTGCTGCAACGGGCATTGTTGCTTTCCGAGGACAAGATCATCACGGAACGCGAGTTGCACTTCTTTCCGGCGCGCTTTGAAGAAGCGCCTCTTGCGTCGTCAGCCACTGACCTGACCCTGCGCGAGATGGAGAAGGCCCACATCGCCAAGGTACTGGCGCAAGAATCCGGCTCGGTTCAGAGAACCGCAAAACGGCTTGGCATTCCGCGCAGCTCCCTCTACAACAAGCTGAACCGATTCGGTATCTGCAACGGAGAACTCTAGATAGAAAAGAAAAGGGCGGAATCCCGAACGGAAGCGCAGCGCCCAGTTGCACATCCGAATAAGACCGTGAGGTCCGGAATCCCGCCAACCGGTAAAGCTAAACTCTACCTAAGGAGGAGATGCTAACACCGTGAACTTGTCTGGCCGAGCCAGCATCACTTGCGCTAGCATGGTGATTCTTGCACTCCCCATCTGAATTGCGAATACCCCTTCTGCCGTAGTCTGCTACCACTTCTGTTGTATCGCACACGATTTAAGTCCCAATCTGGATCGGCCTAATTTGGGTATTTAGTGACGTTCGCTCATGGCACAAGGACGACATCTCCTGGCCTAGGAGCTGGATCACCTGCAGGCACAGATCTGGTCGTGAGCGCAGCAGTCCCTGCACCACCTGGGCCGGCAAAAATGTGAATTCAGAAGCAGCGGTAGCTTCCACGGTGTAGCAGCTGTGGTCACGACTCAGGGTGGAGACCAGTCCGATAAAGGAACCCGGTTGCAACTCGCGCAATTGCATCGTCTTACCGTCGTGCGCCGCCATGGAAACGCGAGCGCCGCCAGCGCGCAGAAGGTAAATGCCTCTCCCTGGTTCGGCCTCCCGGAGAACGCACTCGCCGGGTTTATATGAGACCCGCTGCCCGATGGGCTCCAACTCTGTGATCAGACCCCTACCCACCCCTGCCTGCGAGTTCACATTTTCCACGGTTCTGGACGCCGGTTTTGCAACGATCTGGCTTATGTGTTGTATATCGGGAAGGACACATCGTCGTCTGATATATGTCACAGGTGCCTGCGACTAGCCCGGATCCAAACATCGTGAGGCGAAATGACCTATCGGGGCATCGAAATGACTTAGCTTAATGGCAATGAAAACTACCGTCGCGATCCCCGATGGGCTGAGCAATGAGGAGGTCCTGCGCTACTCGCGCCACCTGATCCTGCCTGACGTCGGCGTGGAGGGACAGCTCAAGCTCAAGCATGCGAAAGTCCTTTGCATTGGAGTAGGAGGGTTGGGGTCTCCTTTAGCGCTTTACTTGGCAGCAGCGGGGGTGGGTACGCTCGGAATTGTGGATTTCGATACGGTTGATCTCACGAACCTGCAACGCCAGATCATCCACACCACCGCGGATGTGGGGCGAAAGAAGCTCGACTCGGCCGCGGAGAGGATCGCGGCTATCAATCCCAATGTGAATGTGCGCAAGTTCGAAACGCGATTGACCAGTGCGAACGCGCTGGAGATTTTCCGGGATTTCGACATCATCGCCGATGGTACCGACAACTTTCCAACGCGCTACCTGGTGAACGACGCGTGTGTACTTACCGGCAAACCAAATGTGTATGGCTCGATATTCCGCTTTGAAGGGCAAGCCAGCGTCTTCGCTACCAAGGATGGACCTTGTTACCGCTGTCTGTATCCGGAGCCGCCTCCGCCAGGCATGGTGCCCTCGTGCGCTGAAGGCGGCGTGCTGGGCATCTTGCCGGGACTTGTCGGGGTGATTCAGGCGACCGAGACGATAAAGCTGATTCTCGGCTTAGGCGAAACGCTGGCGGGTCGTCTGCTGATGATTGATGCGCGCTCGATGCGCTTTCGTGAGCTGAAGCTGCGAAAGAATCCCGAATGCCCGGTCTGCGGCGCGCATCCTACAGTTACGAAACTCATCGACTACAATCAGTTTTGTGGGGTAAGTCAAAACGAAAAGGGAGCAGCAGTCACAATGGCCGACATGACCGTTGAAGAATTAAAGCGCCGCCTTGATTCCGGCGATGACCTTTTTGTGCTCGATGTGCGCGAGCCGCACGAATACCAGATCTGCAACATCGGCGGACACCTGATTCCGCTGAACGATCTGCCTAAACGTGTGACAGAAATCGATCCCGGCCGCGAGATTGTTGTCCACTGCAAGATGGGCGGCCGCAGCGCCAAGGCCGTCGACTACCTGCGACAGTCCGGCTTTGCCAAGGTGCATAACCTGGCAGGCGGCATCAATGCCTGGGCCGAGCGGGTGGACCCGAGAGTGCCGAAGTACTGAACATTTGAACTCGTAGCAGCGTCGCGATTGCACGACTACATATAAAACAAACTCAGCCGTGGCACCTTGTGTTTCTCCAGCAGGCGCTTCTGCACGTATTGCTTTTGAAGTTGCTCGATTTGGGGAGCTGTCATCTTGCTGCGATAGGGCGCGAGATCGCGGTCTGCCTCGCTGCGTGTGTCGAACAGAACGTCATCCGAAGTTGACGCCAGCAACGCCGCGATCAGTTTTTCCTCACTCACCGTAAGCCGGCGCTCCAGATCTTCCATCGGCAGAGCACTGCCTTGCTCAACAGCATCGGCCAAAGAACGCAGGGTTTGAGCAGCTTCGTCAGCGACAGATTGCGCAGGGCCGGGCAGCGCGCCTGTTGCCAGCGCATCGGCGTTTTGCCGCAGAAAGGTTGCGACCGCCGCGTGCTCCAGTCCGGCAGCCGTTTTCTCGGCCGGGGCGGCACCCACCGCAGCATCCTTCATCTCCTCGGCCGAGGCCAATACCTCCTGCGCGCAATAAGCGAGGCCATTTACCTTGCGCGTGCGACGCGGACGCCGCTCCCATTTGTCGAAGCTGGTGTCGATACCGCGCAGCACCGCCTCGAGCGGGATGCCGGCATCCTTCCATATCTCCATCAGCGTCCAATCCAGGGGCGACAGAATCAACAGCGTGCCGCGGCGCTTCTGGAAGTGTTCTTCGATTTCGGTGAAGTAGTTGAAATAGTTATCCACTCAACAAAGATTGAACCACGGATCATCACGGATGAACACAGATCAGATAAGACTTGGCTTCTGATCCGCGAGAATCCGTGTTAATCCGTGGTTCGGGATGTTGCGGTTGAGCTAGCCGCGGCTGGCCGTGGAGTCCTGCCGCCGAGCGTTGCCTTGGTTACGCTCGTAGATGATCCTCAGGCCGTCAAGTGTGAGGAACTCATCGACCTCTCGGATGTACTTGGAACCTTCGCTCATAAGCGACGCCAGGCCGCCGGTCGCAACGACGCTGATTCCGCTGCCGATCTCCGCCATAAGCCTCTCGAGAATTCCATCGATTAATCCTAAATAGCCGTAGTAAAGGCCCGATTGAACGCTGTTCACAGTATTGGTGGCCAGCACTCGTGGAGGCTTGCGGATATCGACGCGCGGCAGTCGGGCAGTTTGCGAAAAAAGGGCGTCGGCCGAAATCCCAATTCCGGGCGTAATAACCCCGCCCATGTACTCGCCCTTTTGAGACACCACATCGAACGTAGTCGCGGTCCCGAAATCGACCACGATACAGGGACCGCCAAATTTCTCGAATGCTGCAACGCTGTTGACGATGCGGTCGGCACCGACTTCCGCTGGATTATCGTAATGCACCGGCATGCCGGTCTTGACACCCGGCTCGATGAACAACGGTTTGATATGGAAGTATCGCTCACACACCTCGCGCAGCGTCGAGTCGAGTGGTGGCACGACTGACGAGATCACCGTACCTTGCACCGAAGCGACTTCGAGCCCGTTCATGGCAAACAGATTGCGAAACAGAACGCCGTATTCATCTACTGTCTGCGATTTGATGGTGGTGACGCGCCAGTGTGCAATCAGGCGACGCTGTCGCGACGCTTCCGAGGGTTGCGGCTCGAAAACCCCAAGCACCGTATTGGTATTGCCTACATCAACTACCAACAGCATGATCTTGTCCGTCAATGGCGCGAACCGTACCCGATAACACGGTTCGCAGCCCGTTCGCGGTGCGCACCAGCAAGAAGCCGCGCTCGTCCAGCCCTTCCGTCACGCCCTCGTAGCCACCGTCTTCGTCAACGTGAACGTAGCGTGAGCGGGCGAACGAAGAACGCTCTTCGAATCGCTGGAGGATAGTGGGCCGCGCCTGTCGACCCTGCTCGACCAGTTCGTGATAGGCAGCGTCGAGCGATTTTAGCAGAGCAGCCGTAAGCTCTACGCGGGACCATTCGCGTCCGCTCTCCAGCCGTAACGAAGTGGCGATGGGTTCGAGATCACCCGGGAACGTTGCATGATTCACGTTGATACCGATGCCGACGACGACATACCGAACTCGCGTGGCTTCGGCATTCATCTCGGTGAGAATGCCGCAGAATTTTTTGCCGTTGAGCAGAACGTCGTTCGGCCATTTCAAGTCGGGATGCAGGCCAGTCGTACTTTCCACTGCATCGGATACGGCAATCCCCACCAGCAGCGAGAGCAGCAGCGCGTCGGCGGGAGCCAGTGGCGGGCGCAAAATCGCGGAGCAATAGATGCCGACCGAAGGCCCCGAATCCCAGGTGTGTCCGCCGCGACCGCGTCCGGTGGTCTGCTCTTCCGCGAGAAATACGGCGCCCTCGGGCTCGCCCGCAGCCGCCGCAGTCATGGCCTCGGTATTCGTGGATCCGACACTGAAGTAGTGATGAATACGAGCGCCGAGTGTCAGCCCCTGAACAAGCGGCCCGAGTATGTCGGGCAGGAGAAGGTCGGGCATGGCGTTGAGCTGATATCCGGTCGACGGATGCCCGGTGATCTGCACGCCCAACTCGCGAAGTTGCTGGACGGCGCGCCATATTTCGGAACGGCTGGTAGCAAGTTCCTCGGCGATGCGGGTGCCGCTGATGACGATGGTGGCGTTGTCGCTCAACAGGCGGACGATGCGTCCCAAACGTGAATCGGTGGCGCTTTCCCTCGCGGCGAGGTCTCGCATTGGATTGAAAGTTGCGATAGGAGAATTATCCATCGTCACGCGGCGGTTGAACAGAAGTTGGGGACCGAGAGACTAAGGTTTGTGGGTCAAGCTCGCAGCAAACTGGTCGATCCAACGTCGCTGCTCTGCCGTTTCGGGGGTGGAGACGCCGCGGGCTTGTTTAACAATTCGAACTGCCGATTCGGGGGCGTTGCCTTTGAGCACCAGGAAAGAAGCAGCGATCATTCCAGACCGTCCAACCCCTTGCCGGCAATGGATGACAGCCCCTTCTCCAGACAACAGCGCAACATCAAGTTCGTCAAGCACAGCGGCAACCTCCGAGGGTGAAGAGGGAACCTGAAGGTCTGGAATTGGAAGTGAAAAAAACCTCAATCCGGTCTTTTTCGCTTCCCGGCGCTCCTCCTCCAAGTTGAGCTCTCGTTCTTCCGCGGGAGTCAGTAATGACAGCACCGTTCCGATCCCGGACGCCTTCCAATCCCGCATCTCATCCGGCAGCCAATCGCCGCCACGAGGACGCGCCGAGATCGCTAACCTGCCTGGCCGAACCGCATCAATCCAGTAGAGCTTCGTTGCCATACTAAAGTTCTTCTTTTGTAACCACCTCACGCGGCAGTCTGTCGACATCGATTCCGCGTTTGCGGAGCACGCAAATGCGATGGTGTCCATCGAGTATAGTCCCGTCCGGCCGAGCTTTCAGGCAATCTTTGCACCCTGGCGAAAGCGAGATCAAGAGGACTTCGCTGGACCATCCTTCGAACAGTCTGAGCTTATCCGGGACCAAGCTCGCTTCAGAGTGGAGGGGCTTAAGCGGCGGGAACGTCATAGCCATCTACGCAGGTTGTACGCGCATGCTCAGATCGACGGCCGGAACTGAGTGCGTCAAGGCTCCGACCGAGATGAAGTCCACGCCGGTCTCGGCGTAGGCGCGTAGGTTGGACAAGTTAATGCCGCCTGAAGCTTCCAGCGGCACTTTGCGGTCGAGGGTGGCAACGCGCTCAACCGCCTGGCGAACCTGTTCCGGCGTCATGTTGTCGAGCAGGATGGCTTCGGCGCCGTTTTGCAGTGCCTGTTCGAATTCTTCCAGCGAGCGCACTTCTATCTCGATTGGCAAACCGCTCGACCGGCGGCCCAGCGCTCGCGCGAGTGCTTCCACTGCGCCGCCCGCCAGAGCAATATGATTGTTCTTGATGAGGATGCCGTCACTCAAGTCGAGCCGATGATTGGTTCCCCCTCCGCAACGCACCGCCCATTTGTCGAGCAGCCGCAACCCAGGCGCCGTTTTGCGGGTATCGAGAATGGTGGCTTTGGTTCCTGCGATCGCATCGACATAATGTCGAGTCGCGGTGGCGATGCCGCTCATGCGCTGCATGATGTTCAGGATCAGCCGTTCGCAAGCCAGGATCACACAGGCATTGTGCCGGATCACCGCGACAGTTTGACCTTTGCGCAACCGTACGCCGTCGAAGATCTCGGGACTGCTGCGGACGTCGGGGTGCGACGTAACTTTGCCGTCGAGTTGCGCGTAGATGTCGAGAATGCGCCGCACGCAACCCAGTCCCGAGAGCACACAGTCTTGCTTGGCGATGATGGTGGCAATGGCACGCTGTTCGGGATCGATGCAGACCTGACTGGTAGCGTCAGTGGTGGCGCAATCTTCCTTTAGCGCGTTTTCGAGGAGAGCGGTAACCCTGCGGCCTGTCCAATCCACAATCTTTCCCTCAAGTGGGGCCCTATTGCTTCACCAAATCCAACTCATCAAGTGCGGCCTTCGCCTTCTCAACCAGCACTTCTAGTTCAGCTTTGCGTTTCTTCAACCCGTCGACAACGTTCGCCGGTGCCTTCGCCAGAAATGATTCGTTCGACAACTGTGCGGTCGCGCGTTGCAACTCGCCGGACAGCTTGGTCAGTTCTTTCGTCAGTCGTTCGCGCTCGACGGCAACGTCGATCTTACGCTCATAGACCACGCGCACATCAAAGCGCGAGGTGCTGCGCGCGCCGGCGACCTTCGCCAATGAGGCGTCTACAAAAACCACGCCCTCAACATCGGCCAGCAGTTCAACCGCACTCCGGTCGCGCTCAATCCACGACCGAACTTCCGCATCGGCGAAGATTTCAATCGGCAGCTTCTGCTTGCGATCGACCTTCAGTTCGGTGCGGACATTGCGGACCGCCGCGATGAGGTCTTGCAGAATCGCCATCTCAGTCTCGGCGGCAGGGTTGATCTGCGACTCGTCTGACCTTGGATAAGCAGCCAGCGCGATTGACTGCGCCGGCGGATTTCCGTCGTACACCGCGTGCCACAACTCCTCGGTGATGAACGGCATGAACGGCGAGAGCATTCGCAACGCACCTTCAAAAATGCTGACTACGTTGGCGTATGCCGCACGCGCCAGTTCGCGGTTGTCCGACATCAGCCGGGGCTTCATCAGTTCGATATACCAGTCGCAGAATTCGCCCCAGAAAAAGTGATAGACCACGTGCGCGGCCTCGTGGAAGCGGTACGCCTCCAGTGCCTCGTTGATCTCTTTTGCCACGCGGTTGAAACGCGACAGGATCCAGCGATCTTCCAGGCTCTGTACAGTGAATCCGGGCAGACCAGGAGCGCTGAGTTCAACCGTCGAACGCTTGAACTCTGCCAGCGACCACACGCCGGCTTCCTGCGCGCGATCGACATTCATGAACAGGAACCGCGCCGCGTTCCAGATCTTGTTGGCAAAGGCGCGATAGCTATCGATGCGCTCGGGCGAGAAGGCGATGTCGGTACCGGGAGCAGCCATGATCGCCAGCGTGAATCGCACCGCATCGGTACCGTACTTCTCGGTGACCTCGATGGGATCGACCACGTTGCCCTTGGTCTTCGACATTTTCTGGCGCTCGGCATCGCGCACCAGGGCATGGATGTACACGGTGCGGAAGGGAACGTCGCCCTGCTTGTGCCCGCGCATGAAATGGCAATTCATCATGATCATGCGCGCGACCCAGAAAAAGAGGATGTCGAAGCCCGTGATCAGCAGCGTGGTCGGATAAAACGCATCAAGATCGGGCGTCGCGTCGGGCCAGCCCAGCCCCGAGCAGGGAAGCAGGCCGGAGGAGAACCAGGTGTCGAGAACGTCGCTGTCCTGTTCGAGCTTGTCGCTGCCGCATTTGCACTTCGCCGGCGCTTCGCGCGCGACGATCACCTCATGGCACTCCTGGCAGTGCCAGGCCGGAATGCGATGTCCCCACCAGAGTTGCCGCGAGATACACCAGTCGTGGATGTTGCGCATCCACTCGAAGTACGTCTTGGTGTAATTCTCGGGAACGAACGTGACCTCGCCCCGCTCCACGACTGCGATGGCGCGGTCAGCCAGCGGCTGAATCTTGACGAACCACTGGGTCGAGAGCCGCGGCTCGACGATGGTCTTGCACCGGCTGCAGGTGCCGAGCGGAACGACGTAGTCTTTCTTGCCGACCAGGTATCCGCCCTTTTCGAGATCGTCCAGCACGCGCTGCCGCGCACTGAAACGGTCGAGGCCAGCATACGGGCCGGCATTCTCATTCATCTGCGCGACTTCATTCATCACTTCAATCTGCGGCAGATGATTACGCAGTCCTGCCTCGAAATCGTTGGGATCGTGTGATGGCGTGACCTTTACCGCGCCCGTGCCAAACTCGGGGTTGGCGAGCAGATCATCGGTGATGATCGGAATCTCGCGATTCATCAGCGGCAGCAGCACGCGCTTGCCGTGAAGGTGCTTATAACGCTCGTCGGCGGAATTCACGGCGATGGCGGTGTCGCCAAGCATGGTCTCGGGACGCGTGGTCGCAACCACGATGTACTCGGCTTCCGATTCCGCTTTCGCGGGACTGCCGACCACGGGGTAACGAATTTCGTATAGCTTGCCCGGCGTCTCCTCGTGCACAACTTCAAGATCCGACACTGCGGTGATGCAGCGTGGACACCAGTTCACGATGTACTTGCCGCGATAGATCAGTCCTTCTTCATACAGCCGGACGAAGGCCTCGCGCACCGCGCGTGACATGCGCTCGTCCATGGTGAAGTACTCGCGCGACCAATCGACGGAGGCGCCAAGCCGCTTCATCTGCTTCAGGATGGCGCCGCCGTAATGTTGCTTCCAGTCCCACACACGCTCGATGAACGCTTCACGGCCCATATCGCG
Source organism: uncultured Acidobacteriaceae bacterium (assembly GCA_963846795.1). Taxonomy (GTDB): domain Bacteria; phylum Acidobacteriota; class Terriglobia; order Terriglobales; family Acidobacteriaceae; genus CAVVDY01. The sequence continues at coordinate 77,637 of CAWJXJ010000001.1, read as the reverse complement.
GCGGTTCTTGCCTTCGCTGGCGAGTTGTCGCTCCACCATGAGCTGGGTTGCGATACCGGCATGATCGGTTCCGGGCAGCCACAGCGTGGGTATGCCCTGCATTCGCTTCCAACGAACGATGACGTCAATTTCGGTGTGCTCCAGCATGTGGCCCATGTGGAGATTTCCGGTGACATTCGGAGGCGGCAGCGTCAGGGTGAACGTCGGCTGGTTTGTGCCCGGCGCCGGAGTCTCGACGTGGAACAGCTTGTGTTCCACCCAGTACTCGGCCCAGCGAGGCTCAATCGCAGCCGGGTCATATGCTTTAGGAAGATCGTGCGGCATGAAGTCCGTTCATTGCGAAGATAAGCTTTGATATTAAGCGGCAGAAAATTAGGGGTCAAACCAGCGAAGATGCGACCGACTCGATTGACGTGCCTGCTCCATGTGGACTAAACTAACAGAACTTAGTCTACTAGTCATGAAGACCGTTAACATACACGAAGCCAAAACCCACCTCTCGAGACTGATCGATGATGCGAGCAAAGGCAAGCCATTCATCATTGCCAAGGCAGGTAAACCGATGGTGAAGGTGGTTGCCATCGATGCGCCAACCGGTCGCCAGGTACGCCGCCTCGGCTTTCTCAAAGGCGAGTTTCTTATCCCTGACGATTTCGACCAGATGGGTCACAGGGAAATTGAAAAGTTGTTTACCGGCGAATAATGAAGCTCTTACTCGACACTCATCTTTTGCTTTGGGCGGCCAGCGCCCCCGAGCGCTTACCCGCAAAGGCACGCAGCCTCATCAGTAACTCGGAGCATGAGCTGGCATTCAGCGTTGCGAGCCTGTGGGAGGTCGCAATCAAGCGCGGCCTCGGACGAAAGGATTTCCAGGTTGATGCGCGTCTCCTGCGCCGAGGCATGTTGGACAACAACTATGAGGAGTTACCAATTACCAGCGACCATGTGTTGGCCATCGAAAATCTGCCGCCGATTCACAAGGACCCGTTTGACCGTCTGCTGATAGCTCAAGCCATGGTCGAAGCGCTGACATTGTTAACTGTCGATCCCATGGTGGCGCAGTATCCCGGACCAATTCGTAAGCTCTAGCTGAAAATCCTGCAAGAAAAAGCCGCCGTTTTCGGCGGCGGCTTGCAATTCTCGAAACCAGCCTAGAACGGCCAAAGGTGCTTCTTCTTTTTCTTGGAAGTGCTCTCGGTGTCAGGATTCGCCGCAGTAGCAGCAGGAGTCTGCGCCGAAGCACTCGATCCCGTGGTCGTCGCACTGCTGCTCGCCGTTGTACCAGATCCTGATGATGTATCGCTCGAGGTTCCGTTTGCCGGCGCACTGCTGGCTGGCGTAGATGTGCCACCCGAGGCAGGAGCCGCAGCCGAACTGCCCGATGCGGGCGCCACATCATTGCCAAAGTCGGTCGCAGCGCTGTTGGCATCATTTGCCGGGGGTGTGGTGCCGGGGGCCAGCGGGCTGGGCACCGTTGCACCCGGAGTCGTACTTGCACCACCAGCGGAAGGATTCGGAACAATTTCCGCGCCTGCCGCGTTGTTGGCAGGAGCTGCGGTGCCTGCAGCGGGAGGCGTTCCGGCATTTGCCGCCTGGCCCGCCGGATTGGCGGCTCCGCCCGTTATTCCTTGCATCAGCGTGGTAGCCGCATTGCGGACAAAGTCGGGGGCGCTGGTCTGCTTGGGATCCACCAGGGTGGGCTCACCCACTTTCACGGCCTCCGTCGTATCAGGGGAATGACGGAAGTTATCTACCAGCTTGCCGTACATGCCTTCGTGGCCACGGCTTTCGATTTCTTTCTTGTTCTGCGCAATTGCCTCCGGCGAAGCTGTTGGAACCGGCTTGTCCATAGCCTGCAGCCGTTTCTTTGCGTCGGCAGCGCGCGGTTCCAGCGGATAGCGAGTGACAATGCGGGAATAGGCGTCGACCGCCCCCTGCGCGTACTGCTTCATCAATCCGCCCTTCTGGGCTTCGGTGAGCCTGGAGGCGCGTAACACGTCGATTTCCTTCTGGTACGATTCCCCGAGCTCGTACAAGGCATCATCGGCGTCGCTGTAAAGCGGATACGTGTCAACCAGAGACTTGAGCCGGGCGATCGCGGCCGGGTAAGACTCACGCACGAAATAGAAATGTCCGATCATGTATTCGCGTTCGGCGAGCACCTCCTGCACCTCGAGCAGGCGCTGCTTGGCCTCGGGCACCAACTTGCTGTCGGGATACTGCAGAATGAGCTGCCGGTATTCGTCCTCGGCGCGCTTGGCGTGGGTATAATCGCGATCAGGCTTCTCCATCTCCTTGTAATGGATGTTCGCGATCTTCATCTGCGCTTCCGCCGCTTCAGGCATATTGGGGAAGAACGTCTGGAAATCCTTGTACTCGCTCTCGGCCTGCGTCCAGGCAGCGGAGCCACCCTCTGCGTACCACGAGTCGCCAATCGCCAGCTTGGCGCGCGCGACGTATTCGGAATCAGGATAGGTGTTGATCAGCGTCTGCAGGCTCAGGCGCGCGACGTCGTACTTGCCGTGTTTCATCGCGTCCATGGCGCGATCGTAAAGCACCTTGTCGGGCTGCTTGGAGTCAACATTGGCAATGGGATTCTTGACTTTCTTATTAGTGCAGCCGGCCGCGACGAACAGCGTGGTTCCGAGCAGCACGGCAATGATTACGCGACGAAACATCCTAAACACCTCTGGGACCCCGGTTACGATTACGCCCGCAGCAACGTAGCTTCGTGAGCCGCTCGCAGCAGCGCCTCGGCATTGTCTGTCGGATTCCCACGACCGAAGATATGACTGCCGGCAACCAGTATCTCGGCTCCGGCCCGTACCGCCGGACCGACGGTATGCAGGTCAATGCCGCCATCAATCTCGATTCGGAAATCCACGCCCTTGGCTGCGCGCATCGTGGCCAGCTTGCGGACCTTTTCCAGCGCTCCGGGAATAAACCTCTGTCCGCCAAAACCCGGATTTACCGACATGACCAGGACGTAATCGACCATGTCGAGGACCTCGCCTAAGGTCTGCACCGGAGTTGCTGGATTAATGACGACTCCAACTTTTGCTCCACAGGTACGGATGAGATCCAACGACCGGTTCAGGTGGTGCGTGGCCTCCTGATGCACGGAAATCCAATTCGCGCCCGCGTCCGCGAACGCCGGAATGTACTCGTCCGGGTTCTCGATCATCAGGTGACAGTCGAGCGGCACGTCAACCGCCTTTCGCAGTGACTTAACCACCGGCGGCCCGATCGTGATGTTTGGCACAAAATGGCCATCCATCACGTCCACGTGGAGGACGGTGCCGCCTCCACGAATTGCGGCATTGGCGTCCTCGGCGAGCCGGGCGAAATCGGCCGACAAAATGGAAGGGGCTAGATCAATCAAACAGGCACTTCTCTCGCGAGATATGCAGGAATTTTAGCATGCCAAAGCGGCGCGCCGACGTTGTCGCGGGAAGGTCCAGTAGGGCGATGGTCAACTAGCCGCTTTCCGAATCTTCGTCTCCACAACCTGTTCTGCTGCTCCCATGTCCGGATCGTGCTCACCGACCTCTTCCCATTCGCGCTTGAGCACCAGGTCAACCTTAGGCCGGACGAGCGCGGCGGCAGCGCTTAACACCACCGTAACCCACCCGATCCCAAATACGACCTCGATGCAGGCGAGTGAGCGGGTGAGGGCATTAGCAGGAATAACGTCGCCATATCCGACCGTTGACATGGTGACCACTGAGAAATAGACGAAATCGGCAAAGCTGGGATGATGAGACGCATCTACCCCGCGGAATGCCCGCACGGGATCGAAGCGCCATGCAGCACTATAGAAGCACGCGAAGATGAAGACCAGGGCGCCATAGCCGAGAAGAAAGGCAGCCAGCGCCTCCCACATCTGCCGCAGGATCCGGAAGATATTTCCAAGAACCGTGATGCGCGGCTTCAGCCAGGCACCAAATCCCCACGCCAAGTTATTGTTAATCAGCACTGCAAGAAACACGATCGCGAGAGAACGTCGGGCGGGCTCAATCTCGAGCTTGGCAATCAGGACGCTGCCGAACGCTGTCAGCAGCGAGAAGTACATCCGCTCCGATGCGTAGAAGTGTCGTGACAGCTCCAGCATCAGACGAGAGCGGGGGGAAGTGTCGAGTATGCTGATTGGCTGATTGTGGGCGATTATCAAGCGGCTGATCCAGTTGAACAGGCCGTGATTAGTGAAACGGAACCCGCCGTAGAGCCCGCCACCAAAGCTGATCGCACCGCAGATGGTCAGAATTATCCGCAGGTACTCAACCGTACTCTGTTTAGGAAACAGCGAGGAAACTTCGGTGCCCGCAGCGGCGCGCAGTATGCTTCCGAGCAGGCCGGTAGCAAGTGCAACTACGATGACGAATCGCGGCGCGAACCCGACGCTAATACAGCCGAGCACCAGCCCGGCTAGTGCGTAGAGTACTCCGGCTCGCAGCGCAACGGGTCCCCCTACTCCATACCCGAAAGCAGCCACGGTCAGAGCGGCTACCACGTACAGCCCGATCACCATCACTCGGTTGAGATTTTTCGGATTCTCAGGAACGGTCATCAATCACAGGGACCAAGCTTGGCAGAGTTTGGCAGGACAGGCGGAAGGATGCAACCGAAAAGAGAACGGGGAGGCGGGAGACTGTTGCCGCTAAAGCAATCGCAGCCACAGCGATGGTCAACTGGCTGGCAGAGGGGCGTGGGAACCCGGGGAGCGGCCTAAACGGCGGTTTCTGTGCCCGTGAAGGAAAGCCGGGCTACGGCGAGGGTTTAGAGGAAGAGCCTGGAGAGCTAATATGTAAGCATGTCCAGCGAACCGAACAGCCCTGAAAATCCTTCATCTCTGAACGCCGCCGATCATGTTGCAGAGGCGCACCGGCGATTGAGCATCCTTCGACAGCAACTCGACGTACATCCCGATCTGGAGGCGGCAATCGAGCGCCTGGAGTTGGCGCTTAGCATCCTCACCACCAAGACCGGCGGAATGCTATAGGCTTTTTCTTCGCGAATTCAAGGAGCAACGGAACGGATTGCTTCGAGCTACCAATGCATTTCGTTTTTTTTTGCTGCGGGGGATCTTTTAAATCTTCAAGAGTACGCAGTCCGAGGATTCAAGAGGCTAATACAACGGACTGCCTGACCAAGCTGTTTAGTCCCTCTTCAAGGGCAATTATCGGCTGCCAACCCATTACGCCGGTGATCTTGCGGATATCTGATGTCAGGGATAAACGATCATAATCGCGCTGCAAACTCTTGTCCTGCACGGCGCACCGATTGTCTCCAGCAGCCTGCAGCAGGATCGTCAGTACGTCGCGAATGGATGTAGCTCTGCCTGTACCGACATTGAAGACGTCATACTTCTGCGAGTTGTGATCGAGTGCAATACAAATCGCCTTCACTACATCGTGCACATGTATAAAGTCACGAGTGGTGTCCATTGTCCCCAATCGAAGCTCCGACAACGGATTTCGCAACAACTCGATGATTCTTGGAATTACGTGTGGGTTGGTATCTCGGGGACCGTAAACATTGAAGAGCCGGAGAGCGATACAAGAGAGGCTTGGGTTAGTTTTCGCTGCATCCGCAATAACTTGTTCGAGTAGAAACTTCGAGAGTCCGTATGGATTATTGGGACCGGGCGTCTCAGTTTCCCTGTGAGCCCAGTCGAATGAGGGATAGACGTCCCCCGTCGATGCTGCGATAAGTTTTTTGGTGGGAAGTTGGCGAAGAGCACGGGCTATGACATCTGTGGATCGTACATTCGCGAGAAAAGTTTCGGCTGGATTTGCGACGCAATGCGGGATGAAATGTATCGCCGCCAGATGGATGACTGCGTCAGGGCAAAAATCTCGAAACACGTCGAAAACTGCGGATTCATCGGCCCGCGCCAGGTCGAGATGGACGAAATCCGCTTGTGCGGGAACATACTCCCGGCGTCCGGAATAGAGATTGTCGACCACCAGTACCTGGTAGCCCAGCGATAGCAGCTTCGGGACCAGATGGCCGCCGATAAATCCCGCGCCCCCGGTTACAACGATTTTTGACAGTCTATGCACCATTGGCCTGACAACCGCCGGCGATTTGCAACAATTTATCGATCAAGACTTCCCAATCCAAGGACCTGCTGGCCGAAACGCCGGTCCTTGAATACATCTCCCACTCCGCCATCACTCTTAGCACACCTTCCGCTACCTTTGATGGAGCGGGATCGGTTACCACTCCTATTCCGTATTGCCGCACTACGTCTTTGGCGCCATTTTCGGGATAGTCAACGGTAACAACCGGCAGTCCACTAGCCATAGCTTCGGCTATCGCACGGGGAAAGCCCTCGCGCCGGCTGGTTACCAGAAATACCTCTGAGCTTGCCAATAATTCGATCTTGCGCTCCTCTGTAACGAAGCCCAGCAAATCGACTCTCTCTGCGATGTTCGATGCTTTTACGAGTTTCTGCAGCTTCGACAACGCTGGCCCGCCGCCGGCTATGCGTAGTCGTCCGCCATAGCCTCTCGAAAGTAGCGACTTGTACGACGACAACATTAACGGCAGGTTCTTGTGTTCCTCGATACGTCCGAGGTAAAGAATTCCTTCTCGTTCTCTAGCTGGTGCACAGTGGTAGCGATCAGGAAAGATTCCACTCGGAAGAACTTCAAAGCGTTGGCCCGAACACGCCTGCAAGTCGCGTTGCAATGCGATGCTGTTTGCGACGTTGGCCGCCGTCAGGCGCGGCAAATGCTTTTGAAGGAAACCAAACGTTAGCCCATCGCGATATTCACACCAATCAATGAAAGCCTTAGCTCGCATCGCACGGGGTGCCATAAAGATGTGGGCAATCGGCCACTGGTTGAAGACAAAGCAATCAAACGCCTTGGGATCGATGCTTCGACACCGCAGCGCAAATCTCAATACAGCAAGCGGGCGTCGCCGCAGAATTCTAAGAATAGGTTGCAGGTAGCCATAGGCTTGCGGGTGGCGATGGACAACGGCCCCATCGATGATCCCTTCTGCCTCGGAGCCTCGATCAGTATGGATACAGTAGACTTCGACAGAATGCCCGTGCGCCGTGAGCACCTGGGAAATCTCAGCATACCTAACCTCTTGTCCCCCTACACTGGGCAGAAACAACTCCGTTAAGATCGCAATTTTCAAGTATCTAGCGTGGAGTTTCCGTGCTCCCCAGTTCGGCCTGGCGGCTCTGAACGACCTGAGACAAAATAGTGCTTACCTGGCGGCCAAGATGGTCCCAGGTGAACATTTGCGCCCTCTCGGTGCCCAACTTTCGGAACTCTTGTCGGTAGGAGTTTTCGGTGGCAAGCCGTAGCATTGCTTCCGCAGCCGCGCCTATATCATGCGCGCTGATTTTCAATGCCGCGCAACCTACCACTTCAGCCAGAGCAGTGGAATCGCTGACCACGACAGCGGTTCCCGCCGCCATCGACTCCAATGCCGGATAACCGAATCCCTCGTATTCACTTAATAGGAAAAGCACTGTCGCCTGGCTGTAAACATATTCCAGTTCTTGCTGTGTCAGATCGCTCAGATGGATAATTCTAGAGGTAAGTTCCAGCTCCTTTACCAACTGCATGAGGCCGTGGGTCCATTGATCCGGATAGGCAACAATCACCAGCGAGTGTGGCACTTCGGTTTGTACCTTGGCCAAGGCCCGGACCAGAGTTTCCAGGTTCTTGCGAGGAGCAAACGTTCCGACAAACAGAAAATATGGTCCGCTCGGGAGATCCGCTGGTCTGCGCTCGGCCTGTATGCCGCTGGCAGCTTGCTCCAGGCCGTTATAGCAAAAGTGAACCTTGGCAGGATCGATTTTGTAGTGCTGAAGAATATCGCTGCGGGTATATTGTGAGACGGCAATCACCGCGGCAGTATGCTCGAGGACCATAGGCAGTAGTTTTTTGTAATAGCTCCACAGGCGAGGAGTTTCCTGCGGGTAGAGTAGTGGAACAAGGTCATGGAGCACCAAAACCTGAGGAACAGAGGACCAAATCGCCCCCTCGGCGTTTTGCGAGATAATGACGTCAATATTCCTGCCTAACAATCTCGCGGGCAACACGAATAAATTCCATAGTAATCGCAAAAAACCAGCAAACGGCCCGGCATCATATGCTATCGACCGAGGAGTTCTGTGGATCGTGATGCTAGCGCCAGCGGGCAGATGAGGAGAACTACCGTAGACAACAACCTCATGTCCCACTCTGGAAAGCGACTGAACAAGACCAGTAATATAAGTGCCGACGCCGCTATGACGTTGGCCAAGAAGAGCGGCGTTGATGGCGATTCGCAAGACCTAACGCTAGCGTTTGGAACGGTGTTGAATGACGATCATTGCGAATCCGATGGTAGACCTAGTAAGCATTCTTGTGGAACAACCCCGACCAAATCGTCATCCATACAATTCGGACATCGAACCATAGACTCCAGTTCTGGAGATAGTAGAGATCAAACTCAAACCGCTTCTGTATCGAGGTGTCGCCGCGCCAGCCGTTTACCTGCGCCCAGCCAGTGATTCCTACCTTAAGGCGATGACGAGCGTTGTAATGTGAGAACTCTTGCAGGAACTGGTTGACAAAATACGGCCGCTCAGGACGGGGTCCCACTACGCTCATGTCTCCCTTGAGGACATTGAAGAATTGAGGTAGCTCGTCGAGGCTAGTTTTGCGAAGAAGAGCTCCCACTCTGGTGCGCCGATGGTCGTCTGCCGTTGTCCAGCGTACATCGCTCTCCGAGGTGTCGGTATGTCGCATGGTCCGCAGCTTATACATCCAAAACTGCTGCCCGTTCAATCCGACCCTCTGCTGTCTGAAGAGAACCGGACCTGTGGAAGTGAGCTTTACCAGGCCCGCTATGATCAGCATGAGCGGGCTTGTTAGAAGGAGCACCAGGAGAGAGAAAGTGATATCAAATGCCCTCTTCGCCAAAAAATAGTTGGGAGATTCGACAGGACTGGCAGCTACATCGAGCAACTGGAGGTCGCCGAACTGGAACCATCGCTCGCGAATCACGGCGACGTCACCCAGGTCCAGCACGGTACGGATCGGGGCAGATATGGCGCCGAGGTGGCGCACCACATCCGAAAGTTCAGAGAGTCGCTCAGGCGACAAAGCTATGATCACGTCGTCTACCCGTACGGGCAGGCCTTTTTGCACTTCTTCCATGGTGTACGTTGGCACTTCGTGAACTACTATCTTTTGTCCGGGCAGACTGACATGAGCGACGATTTCGCAGGACGCGATGGCTATGTTACGCAGGCGTTTGGCAATCGTGGCTGCATGTTGGTCAGCACCTACGATGAGAACTCGTAATCTGTTCTCCGACCGGAACCTCCGGCCCAGAAGCAGACGGAAACCAACGCGACTAAGGAGCGATGCCGCAAACAAAAGCACAGCGCTTAAGGCAAGTGCAGCGCGCGACATGCTCTCCTGCCTGTAGAAGAAGAGTAGACACGTTAAGGCGACATAGGTTGTGCCGCAGGCGAATAGACATTTATAGAACCCGCTATACTCCTGAAATAGGCCTTCGATTTCACATAGCCGGTTTCTCTCCGCAGCAATCGCCCAGACAAGCGATGCGAACGCGACGACGGTCAGGTGGAAACCCCATTCCGACTGGGTCCACTGATGATAGGAGCTATACTCAGTGCGGAAGAAAAAAGCTGCGACAAACGCCAGCGCCGGCAAAGCATAGAACCAAGCTCGAAGCGAAAACCGGTACAGACTTAAACGTAGACCCATAGAAAACTCCAGGCTCTCAACCGTTTAGCTGAATTGACTTTGGTTTTTCAGGAAATTTACTCTCGACTGGGATAATCCATCCGAGTCCACAGGTCACATTGCTTGCGGAGAAACGCGCTGCTGCCGCAGAACCGCGAATGCCCACACTACAACTACTAGTAGCCAGGTTGCGAGTAACTCGCTCGGTATACGTTCAAAAACATATCCCAGATTTCCGCGAGGAGCTACCAGGGCACGACTCAGGCATTCGGCCCAGATGCCAGCATAGAGTGACCGGTAGCCTATTAGTTGCACAAAGCATCGACAACTGAAACCAAACAGCGATGATCCAATGAGTATTGCAGGTACACCACCAAGCAAATAGAGTTCGAGCAGATAGTTACCGCCCGTCCCGGCCATCAAGTCGCCGCTGTCATTCTTGGTTAAGATGTCATTTAGTATGGCCGGTATATTCTTGTCTTTACCAACGTCGATCGTGCACGTGTGGAGAAGAGACCATGGAATCAGTTTGGCAGTAAATGAGACCAGGATGGGCGGACATGGATACTGCAGATCGGGATTATCCTCGAAGAACTTGAGGGAGTTCATATATCCGAAGTAATTGACAATCTGAGGACTGCCTTGCCTGTCTTCGCCCAATACATTATCGCCGCGCGTTAGGGCCGGCACAAAAAGAACAAACAACGCAATCAAAGCGATCTGCAAGAGGCGTTTGAACGAGAAGGTGAGCCAGCCACGAGCCACGGCGATCAACACGATCGGTACCAGCGCTTGCGTCAAATAGAAGCGTCTCCACCAGAACGAAACCAGCAAGCGAGGAGCGGTCGCCAGTAAAGCTACAAGAATTATCCTCTTCCGGTCTTTCTTCGGGTCCGCCACCGCGGAGATGTAGAGCAGATTGAAGAACAGGTAGATGTACATCACAGCCTGCTCAGGCAGGCTTATTCCCTCGCCTTCAAAATAGTCTGCCACCGTTGACCGGTATAGAGCATAACGCAGCGCGACGAGAAAAGCGGGCACAGCGAGTAAAAGAGTTGCCTTGTAGGAAAACGCCTCGCATCGGTCCATAACCTCGGAAGAGGTCGCGCTCTTATTGAAGCGAGGTAAAGGAGTGATATAGCCTGCTATAAAAGTCGCCAGAGCGCCGATACTTATCCAGATAGTCGCGGTCTCGAAGGGGATATCTATGCCGAGCCAGAAATAGAGCAGGAGACTCTGCAGCCACCAGAAGAGCGTGCAGCAGGCTGCAAACGCGATCAAGAAAGACCAGGTTAACGGATTAGTGTTGCGCAGTTCAGCCTTAGACATGCTGGTTGTGCACTTGCGCGGCTTGTGCCTGGAATGCAGGATGAGAAAAGAAACGCCGATCGACGTCGAGATACGCCGAGGCCACATTGCGCGCGCTGTAGCACTCGATCGGCATGGGAGAAGGGCGAATGGTGACGGCGCGCCGCAGGACCCTGAGAATTCCTTGACGGTCGAGCGAAATGGGTAGCAGTTGAACGCTCTCCCCCACGCGGTCGAGCGCAATCTCGACGCCTCCGCCCGAGGCGGGCATAGCTACTACGCAGCCTTGGCTTAAAGCTTCGACGTAGGTGATCCCAAAGCCTTCGGTTACATGGCTGGAAACGAAGACCTTCGTGCGTCGTAGCTGCTGCTTGACGTGCTCGTCATCGGGCTGACCGCGGAATTCGAATCGAGGATGGCCGCCTGCGAGCGATTGCAGGTGTTCGCGCTCAGGGCCATCTCCTATGATGCAGGCCCTTAGTCCCGGGTTCTCGTTTAGCAGATCGACGATTGGAAGCACTATGCGATCAATGTTTTTGTAACTCACGAGCCGGCCTACATAGGTGATGTAATCCCGTTCCATCTCGAGGCCGTTCGAACCCTGAAGGTAGATGGCCTTTACGGGGTTGCGAACGACGGCATCGATCGTCAATCCATAGAAGGCTCGCATGTGGACGGCAAGATAATCGGAGACGGCGACTAGTTGCCCCGAACATGCATTAGTCATCTTGTAACAACTTAGCTGGGCCAATGTGTGCATCCATCCCTTGTCGTAGACCAGGAAGGAAGAGTGCACCATGCATATCGCTCGTCTAGCAAAAGGAACGGCGAACATACCAGTCGTGCTGAGGATTTTGAGTACACGGAGACTGCGAAGATCGCGCCAACGGGAGAAAAGAGCGCGAGGTGGAACGATTTCAGCCCGGTACCCTAGTTCCCCAAGTCCAGCTTGTAGAGCTTCCACGAAGGCCTGAAGTCCTCCCACTTCATGGCCTCCCGTTAGCAGAATCTTTTCGGGCGGTATCCAGTTCAAGAAATGGTCTCCATCGACAATGTTCCCGACACAGATCTCTGCAGCTCTCGGCTGCGGCGTTTAGATCGAAAAATTGCAGTTGCCGATGCGGTGCCGATTGCGCCCGTACAGATGAAGTAGGTAATACACATACCAGTTAGGCCCCACTTGGCAGCGGCGAAGTATGCACCTGCGGTGTTCATCGCCGCGACCGCCAGAGCTTGCCAAAGTAGAGGCTCTTCTTTGTGCGCCCGAAGATAGATGGCCTCGCTCTGCACAATAAGGTTGCCAACCGCCGCGAGCAGCAGGAGCGCGAACATCCACGGCGATACCATTCGGGTTGCAAAATTGGGGAATATGCTCTGGACGGCAACGATTCCGGTCAAGCAGGTAAAAGCAAATATTCCGGCTACTACAAGCGAGACGTAGAATGTCTTAAAGAAAATTTTATCCAGCCCGGCATAGTCTTTCGCAGCGACGAACCGTCCGAACGGAGCAGCTTTGGTTGACATCCAGGTAAAGACCAGCTGCCAGTTATAGGTGGCAATCGAAATCGACATCCCTAATCGCCCGGCTTCCACCGGGCCTCGGGAAGCAAATAGAATGGGAGTCAGAATATATACAGTGAAATACGAGCATAGCCACGTAACGGCAATCTTCCACTGAAACGACCAAACCTCATCGCGCCAGGAGAGCAAGCCGGGGCTGGTGCGTACTCGAAGGAGGTGACGAAACAGCTTGCGTCGGCTAAGGAGAAACCAAAGCACGACAATTGCCTGTCCAGCGTTGACTGCAGCCGGCGAGTACAGTCCTTTGCCAAGAAACATTGCGGACCAGGCGAAAACCAGGCAAGCCGCTGCCTGAAAGAATCGCATGCCCGCTACCTGACGCACCTGTCCGCAGCCCTCGAGGAAAGAAGCAAAGGGGTTCAGGACGAAGAGAATGACCGTCATTACTACCGCAGCTATCCATGGACCGAGCCAGACTGAGCCCTGATTAGGGGCAGTATGTCGAAAAAATAGAATCCCGGTGGCGAGAATCGCGCATAGCATTATCGCGCTGACCAGTGAATACCAGCGAACAGTCTTTCTGAAGATGACGGACAACCGGGACAGGGCGACGGGTGTCCCTTCAACGCGGCCATCATGATGGAATTGCAGATGGATTGCTTCGTGAGCTGCCAACTGAAGTATGACGAAGGAAAATCCAAGCTCGAATACAACTTGCAGGCTGATTAAGCTCAGCAGCGTATAGTAATACCCCTGCTGTATTTTGCTGAGGAAGTGCACGATCAACAGCACCGTTCCCATGCTGCCTATGATCATGCAGAGCTTCGCCGCGAACGAGTACGCTATCGCCCGGTCAACCCCCAAGCGGTGCCGCACGTTTTCGGCAAAACGTAACACAGCAGCCATCACTCCGGCGCCATAGGCACGGATTTGTGCCGGCCGTTTGAGATCGATGCCATTAACTCTCGGGTCCCTATTTTTATTGGATCTGTATCGGGGAGGCGGAGCCATACTTTACGAGCAGCCAGCCAGCCAATGGCTGAAAGAAGCACAAGGAACGCGCCGACACAAGTTATCAGCAGCCGGGGTGGGAAGGCTTTGCGTTCAGGTACTACCGGCTCATCCAGTACCTTAATTGACGGCAACTCCTTGGCTTCCTCTACCTTCGCCAATTCATATTGCTTCGTCAGGATTTCATACAGGGTTTCTTCAATTTTTGCTTGACGCGCTAAGTCGAAATAGGTATTTCCCAGCAGAGGCAGTTGCTCGAGTGACGGATACAGTTGGTTTTCGAGATCATCCTCAGCGCCGTGCGAACCGCTTAGAGACCGTAGCTTGGCTCGCAGTTCGCCCACCTTGGCTCCGACAGCCTTCACCCGGTAGTTCCCCGACCCATATATCTGCTGCAGCCCGCTTAACTCAGTTTCCGCCGCGATAAGCTGACCCTGTAAAGCCGAGGCGGCATCGAGCTCCGCCTTGCCCTGAATCAGCGGATCGAGGGTCCGGTTCTTGCTTGAGAATTGGCTTAATCTTAGAGTTGCATCATCGAGTTGCTGCTTGACCTTTTGTATGCGTCCTTCCAAAAATACCCGCTCGCGATGGGCAGACGACGTAGTCAGGTTGGCCACACGCGCGTTCAGGTCGTCGACATAGGCCTGGGCGATATTGGCGGCCCGTTGGCGGTCTGTATCTTGTACTGCGATGGTGATAATACCGCTTCGCCTATCTTCGCCGATAGAACTCCGGCGCTCCAAGATCTTGCGCGTATCCACATAGCGCTTTCTGTAGTAGACGGCGCGAAGGTCAAACTTGTTGATGATGTCGTCCTCTACGGTACGGCTCGTGAGAACACCGACCATAGTAGCGCCCGGGTTGTGAAGGCCCAAAGACCCGCTTCCCAGACTGGCAAGCAGATCGCTTCCACCCGACATCAGCGCACCGAGCAGCGCTCCTCCAGTACCGGAGGCGGACTGGTCAGGCGGCATTAGCCGGGCGACCGCTTCGTATCGGGTGGGTATCAATAGTGAAACGACCGCGAAGAAGACAAGCCCAGCGAAGGTTACCTTGAGCAGCCAGCGCCAATTATCGCGTGCAATGGCGAATGCCCAATGCGCCTCAAAGGCGTCCCCTGGCAACTTAGGCTCGTTGATCGTCTCAGGAGGAAAGGGAGTAGTGCGACGCGAGTAATCACTCATACAGATTTCTTGTCATTGAAGTGATAATGAACCTACTTTGTCGTGAGACTCGTTCTTCGCGGCGTGTACATGATTTGAACCTGGGTAGTGAAGTTACTTACGGGAGAGGCGCTCAGCAGCGGAAAATTCCATCGCTCGTACTGAAGCGTGGAAGAAAGTTGAATATCGTGCTTGAATAGCCAGTCTACATTGGCGGTGAAATCGTTTAGGCCTCCTCCCTCGAGGAGTGCCTTGTCTACCCATTGCCGGCGATAGCTTAGCTGCAGTTTGTTGCGAGGGGAAAACCAGTAGGTACTCCAGGCTTGTATGCCATCACCCTGGCGTCCCACCCAGCTGCCGATAATCTGGTTATAGAGCGTATATCCTTGCGCATAGCGCTGATTCTGATAGTAACGGCCGACGCCCGGATATCCGATCAGGTTGGTGTAGACAGCTTCAACCCTCAAATCAAGCTTGGGAAGATGCGGCAACTTCGGGAAGTAAAGACCAGGATTCCAGGCCGATTGTCTTTCAGAGTTGATCGGACTCGGTTGGTCGTTGGCCATGCCTTCAACATAGAATGTCAGGAAGTTATTAGGCAGCCGGTAAGACAAGTCGAAACCGGTATAGCGTTTACCGGGGTCGTTTGTTTGGAAGTTCCCGTTACTGTTAAACGTGTGCAGCCAGGTTTGCAACGTCGCCGGCCGACCCTGGCCAGCCCATATCACCGACAGAGAAGCACCCATCTCGAACCACTCGTTCGGCTTTACAGAAACTCGGTCTCCCCAAGTGTAGGGCAGAGGATCGATGGTTTGGTATGCATTGCCAACCACCGAAAAGTCAGGATACGGGCCGCGCAGGAAGTGGTAATCGGGTAAGGCTCCGACAAATGCCGTGTTGCGAATTGGACCTAGCCATGCCAAAGGTACGAGATCGAGCCGGATCGGTATAATCCGTCCAAACTTCAACATCGGCTCGGGGGTCGCATTATTGGAAAACATCAGCGACGTACCCTGGCCCATGCCCCACCAATAACTCTGATAGCCAAACGAAATTTCCCAGTTGGAAACATTGAGGGCAGTATAGGCTTCGATGACACGGAACTGGTTCGTTGCATTGAAAGTGGGAACCGAGGACACCGGAAGCAGCGGTAGACCATTGCTCTCAACTATCTGTTGCGCTTGTGTAGAGGTATAGTTCGGCAACGAGCTTCCATGCTGGAACTCGCCGCGAAAATAGAATGCGAGAGGCCCGGCCTCGGCTCGAACGGCGCCACCATCCACCGTATTGAACCCCTGGCCGTAGGGACGTCCATAGTCGTCGTAGAGAGTCTGGGCGAAGTTATAGCTATCGCGCAGAGGCCTGCCGGCAATCGCCGTCACACGCGCGTAAGCTGAGTCGAGTTCGACACCAAGGTTGCGCTCACCTTCCAGATTGGCCAACTCTATCGCGAACTCTTGCTGTAAGGGTTGAATCATTGGCCTGATGGAAGAGCCGTCTTCGCCGGCATCGCGAGCGGTTTCTTGCGCTTCCAGAATGGCTCGTGCGCATGCGATGCGCGTCCAGGGGCGAATAGCTAGCGTCGTATTCGGAAGATACCCAAGAGCAGCCAACCGTTGGAAAACCGGATAGACCCAGCTATCCAGCGCCACATAGGTTGTTCCCATGTAGGCGGGATCCTTGAGCGCATCGTCTGGGGACTTTTCGAATGACCCCCAATTCGCGGCGGAAATCTCTGCTCCGCTGCTTCGGGCGCGGAAAATCTGCGTCCCCATGTACCACCCCAGCGCACTTCCAATGATGGCGTCAGAGGCCCAGTGTTTCTGCCCGATTACCCGTCCTGCGGTTACGCCACTAGCAGCGCCATAAGCCAGGAGCTTCGTCAAAAATCCGGGGTACTCATGCGCGATAACGCTGGCGGACGACCACGCGACGGCGGCGGTATTCGACGGGAATGAGTTTCCGCCATCGAAGAAGCTTCCTTTGTTGTTCCCGGTAAATGGCCGCTCGCGTTGCGTGATGTATTGCAAGGCCGTCGAAGCTGCATAGGCATTGATGGCGGCTTCTCCTGCCAGGAAGCCGGTTTCGCGCTGATGCTCGTTGTGCGTGGCCGAGCCGATCAGGAACATCCCTCCGCCAACCCCTACCAAGCCCAACGCGCCAGCGGTCGAACCTTTCGCGGCATAGTTGATTATGTTCGAAGAAGTTGGAAGACGGCTTTCGATTTTAGTATCGGTTCCAATCAGCAAAGCAGTGCCAAAGGTCGCTGGAACCAGGAAGGTGAGGTCAGGAACTCGAAACCGAGAGGGAAGAGTCCAAAAGGCTTTTTGGTCTTCCAGCAGATATCTTGGCAACGCGCTTACCTTTAGAGCAGGTGGTTCCAGGTAACTAATGCTTGAGGATGAACTGCTGGAGATGCTCGATGGTGGCTTCTCGTTTTGGGCGGAAGAGGAAGCCGATTGCGTCGACTCTTCCGTCGCCGAAAGACTTGGAGCTTCGCTTCCCGTAACTGCATTGGCAACGCCCGCACCGGTCGACTTCGGCGGCAGATTCGACGTTGTCTGCGCTTGGGTCTGCGCTGGCTTCGGCTGTTGCATTTTCTTTGCTTCCGTTACCGGGTTCCGGAGAGACTGGGTGGTAGCCTGTGCCAGCGTCACCAACCACTGAGAAGCGTTACGGGCGAAAGTCGGATCGTTCTCGATGCGGGAGAACACCATGGCATCCGTAATCGCGCGCTCGTCCTTCGGCGCTCCTTCGCTCTCAAGCTGCCTGGCCAGGTAGCTTTTAACCACAGGCAATAACTCGGGATGGTCATGCAAGAGTTGCATGAGCCTGGCAGCTTCGCAGCAGGGAGCGGGTTTGTTAGCCGCCATTCGTTCACCGATTGGTTCAGTAGGCGACTGAGCCTTGGCCGGCAATGCGGCTACGAAAACTCCGAATGCAACCAGCAGCGCGAACGTTCTGCAGATTCCGGTGTTTGCCAACCTGGACGATGCTAAGTTACAAGGCAAGACTAGAAGGGACTCCCGGCTGGCCTACAGTTGTGCGACTGCCGCAGCCGCAATCGCAAGCGATGCCAGGAATTGGGCTGTCTCCAAAGTAGTCTTCCAGGCCGACGAGCCAGTTACGAACTTTTCAGGAACTACCAGCACGTCTCCAGGTTGCAGCTTGGCGTTGAGTACTCCACCGGAGAACCAATCAGCCGTTCCCCCCGAGGAGATAACCGAGCCGTTTGCCCGAATCACGTAGATGCCTTTCTTGTTGGCCAACTGGGTCGGGCCGCCGGCCTGTTTCAAATACCAGCCGGCCGTCTTACCCGGTTTAAAGGTGATTGCATTCGCGTTGTACACCTGCCCGAGTGAAAGCACGAAGTTTGGCATCTTGGGCACGGTGATTACATCCCCGGCGCGCAGTGAAATGTCGTTGGGTGTGTTTTCCCAGTCAGAGATATTCGATGAAACATTGATCACCAGGCGGCCGGGCACCGGCTGGCTGCGAAGGTTGGCTATTGCCTGCTGTTGCTGTTGTTGTGCAGCCTGCAGAACAGCCGCCTGGTCCTGCCCTGTCGTATTGGGCGAGATGCGGATGGTAGCGGACGTAGACTGCAGCCGATTGATGAGTTCCTGCCGTCCCTTCTCTTCGATTTTCCTGACGTCGTCACGCTCCAGGACGATTCCCGCGGCGTAGGCGGTGGAGCGAAAACCACCGACCCGCTTCAGAAACGAGCTGAGCTTCTCGCCTTCATTAATGCCGTAGCTGCCTGGATACATCACTTCGCCCTTGATGGTTACCGAGCGACCGATGTCGCTCCATCCAGGGATCTGCAGAATGGTCAGCACATCTCCCGGGCTCAAGGGAATGTCAGCCGCATGATCGCCGGCCACCGCCGCACCGATGGGCAGGGTTTTTTGATCGGTGACAACACGTTCGCCGTTTTCGACGATGTAGCTAGCCAGCGTCGCCGATTCCAGATAGGCGCTGCGGTTAAAGCCTCCGGCCATCTTCACCAATGCGGCAGCGGTCAGGCCTGCACTCATGGGGTATTGGCCGGGCCGCAATACCTGCCCATAGATCGCGACCTGTGGCGCGTCAGCTTCATAGCGGCCGAAAATGCGCACGGTATCGAAAGCCTGCAGCGGTATCGACTCGTTGCCCGACAGCAGTTCGAGCAGGTTGAACTGAATTGTGAGTGGCCGGTAGTCCGGTGGCTGCAAACGCACAATCTCAGCATGGGCCGCAGGCTCAGGAAGAACATCCTGATAGCTCTTAACCAGGTCGGAGGCTTTCATCCCCGATGTGAACGGATACGGGCCGGGCCGGTACACGTGGCCTTGCAGATACACCGTCTGGTTCTTGAAGGGATCGATAGCCCCAACATAAACGCGGTCGCCATCCTGAACCATAAAAGGAGAAGTTTCATTTGCAGCCGCATAACCTGATTTTGTCAGTTGCAATGGAACCTTCAGCGTCACTCTTTGCTGGTGTGGTTCGACGCGCTCGACTCTTACCTGGGTTAGTGACGCGGAAACGGTAACTCCGCCGGCCATATCGACGAGGTCGGAAAGTTTGTCGGACTCGTTCTTCAGTTCATAAATGGCCGGGCGGCGGACGGTTCCTGATATTCCGACCTGCGGGCCCGCCGGTGGAACCATGATGGTGTCACCCGGTTCCAGGTGCTCGATCGCCTTACGCACGCCGCCAATCAGCAAATCATAGAGATCCTGCTCGCTGATCAGGGTGGTGCCGCGGAAATGCTTGACCACACGCATCGAGCCCGCTGCGGTGGGACCTCCGGCTGCGTACAGGGCATTCAACGGCGTTGACAACGAACTGATGTCGTAAGCTCCCGGCCGCTGAACAAATCCAACAACGTAGACCCGAACGGTCCGCAACCGAGAAACCGAAAGCGCCACTTTGGTATCCCGGTACTGCGGCTGGGCCGCCGCTTGCACGCGCTGCTGCGCCTCGCTGACGCTGAAACCGGCAACAGTGATCGGACCAACCTCAGGCAAGGAGATGCGGCCTTCACGATCCACGACACGGGTAATCTGCTGAGTTATCCCTCCCCAAATATCGACTACGACCGTATCTCCGGTACCGAGCACATAGTCAGGCCCGGCCGGTAAATCCATTGAAAATCTATTCAAACCGACGACGCCGGGCCGGAAAATATCGACCCCGAAGCGTTTCAAGGGCTTGCGATCAACTTCGTAGCGACGATAAAGATCGGCCGTGGATGGAAGGCCGGGGTACGGGTTCTTCTGCGGAACCGTGTTGGGTATCAGGGGAATCGGTTCTGCAACATTCGGCTGTGCACTCGGTCTCCTCTGTGGAACCTGGGTTCGGGGCACAATCGGCTGCGGCTGAGACGGCACTCCTTGAGCGGGCTGATTAGCAGGTTGTCCTTGCGGTACGCCGGTTTGAGGCGGTTGCTGTCCCGTCTGTTGGGGGGAGTACTGTCCCGGATACTGCTCCGGTTGATACTGACCCTGAGCGTACTGGCCCGGTGGATACTGTCCGGGATACTGTCCGGGATACTGCTCCGACTCGTATTGCTCCTGTGGATACTGAGATTCGGGATATTCCGTCTGGGGATATTGCTGCTCCGCTGTTTCCGTCCCGTTCTCTATCTCCGACCCCGGGCCCCGACTGGCGGCGAGGAGTTGCCCCCATTGTTGTGCCTGCTGGTCCGTGATATAGCCCCGATTCACCATCAGGCGAAGAGCCTCCGAGCGAAACGCGATGTCGGATTGCAGACGGCTGATGAGGACATCATCAGTGATGGCCTGCGCATCGATCGCGCTACCTTGTTCGCCCAGCCTGTCGGCCAGTAGCGACTTCAATTCCGAAGCAATTTCGGGATGGTTGCCAATATAGGTACGCAGCGCCGCAACGGAACTCTCAGTCGAAACCTGCGGGCTGGGTTGAGGATTGTAAACCTGCGCTTCTGCGGGTAAACCCTGTAGACAGAACACCAGGCACGCAAGGAACAACGAAAATTGCTTTCGGAGACGCGATAGGAAGTTATGCATTGAAGTCAAAGGTTGTGGATGCTTACACCGCGCGGCTGCCTGCGGCGGGATATCGTTGCAGCGCATTCAATAGGAAACGCGTGTACTCCGGGGTTTTCCGGTCTTGATCCGCAGAGAAGAAAGGTTGCAGAGTGTAGTGCGCTCCCACCGCGCCAGCGATTCCCAAAGTTGCAACCCCCGGATCAAAGTTCTCGATCAGTCCTTTCACCGCACAGCGCTGAAAGTACGAGTTAATGGCGTCGAAGATCGGGCCCAGGTGCTGGCCAAGCAAACGGTCGGTTCCGGCAAGTTCAAACCCCGCTACATATAGGAGGCGCAACAATTCCGGTCGCCGAAACATACTTTCTGTGATAAACGAAACAATCTTGGGAATGACCGTCTGCGGGTCGGCATCGCAAGAAAGCTCGTGCTGAAGTTCGCGGTTTAACTTTATGCTGTTGAGCCGCGAATCCGCCGCCGCCCAAAACAGGTCGGCTTTCCTGCCAAAGTGACGAAAAAGAGTAGCTTCATTGACGTTGGCTAACTGAGCTATATCGCGCGTACTGGTTCCCTTGAACCCATGCTGCGCAAATAGCTGCACTGCGGCTTCGATGATTTGCGCTTCGGTTATGTTCCGAGCCAACTTCTTCCTGGCTGCCATGCGCTACCTCAATATCTGCTTAGAACACGGATTGTCAGACCGGCTTGCTGCTGATGGTCGTGGATAGATGGGGAAAAAGAAATGAGGGCAGCGAACGAGGGAGAGGAGCCACTGCAGAGCTAAACGACAAAGCTCCGCTATTCTCACTTAGATGAGAGGTCTTCCACAGCCGCGAAACACGGTACATCCGTATAGCTCTGTAGAAGTTTCGAGAGCACTTGTGCCCAACCGTTCGCATCCGCTTCAAACCGGAAGGGGCCGGATTCAAAACGAACCTCAACCTGCGTGCAGTTACTTGCACACGAACGATAAATCAAGGCTGGGTTGTGGTTGGAAGCGTATCGTTCGAGTTGTTCTATGTCAAGACGAATCATATTGTTACTTAAACTCTAGACCCGAAATCGGAATAGGAGCCTCTCCCATAGTGGGCACGCGCTTAGGTGTCAGTTTGATATGTGTCTTGAGGTGGGCTCTCGATGCTGCGCTCGGTCTGGTAGATTCGGCGCCTGCCTCGCCGCGCATCTACAAATCCACTGGCCAACGATTCTCAGCGGTCCTACACTGATTCACTTATTTCCGTTCTTTCTTTTACGCAGGGGGTTTTGTGAACCGCTTGGCAATTAGCTTGTCTCTGTCCCTGGTTCTGTTTGTCGCGGTAGGATTTGCGCAAGATGCTCCCGAGGACAACTCGAACCTCAGTCCCAAAGTGCAGGCGTGGACGATTCTTGATGATGGCTTGGCCAGCTCCAGCTATGAGAAGCGCGCCAAAGCGGCGCAGGCATTGGGTTTGATCAAGGGCGACCCCGAGGCCGAGCGCCTCGCCATCAAAGCTCTCAGCGACGAGCGTCCTGAGGCGCGGGCTTCCGGGGCGGCGGCGCTAGGTGACATCGGCAACAAGAGCGCTATTCCCGAGCTATACAAGATGTTTCAGGACAAGGACATCACCGTCATCATGGCGTCGGCGCGTGCGCTGCTCGACCTGGGAGACAAGCGTGGCTACAACGTGTACTACGCCATCCTGACCGGCGAAACGAAGACCGGCACGGGCCTGCTCGATGAGCAGAAGAAGATGTTGAAAGATCCGCAGAAGCTGGCACAGTTCGGCTTCGAACAGGGAATTGGCTTTATCCCTTTCGCCGGCATCGGTTGGTCAGCCTTCAAAATGCTGCGCAAAGACGATACCTCGCCGGTTCTGGCTGCCTCCGCCATAACTTTGGCCGATGATCCCGATCCCAAGAGCGGAGACGCGCTGGCCGACGCCGCCGACAAACAAAAAAGCTGGATTGTGCGGGCCGCCGCCTTGAACGCGCTCGCCAAGCGTGGCGATCCACGCTACATCAAGGCCGCGGAAGCATCGCTGCAGGACGAGAAGGAAGAGGTGCAGTATTCCGCTGCCGGCGCCGTGATCCGGCTCAGCGACATCGCAGAACATCACAGCGCTCCAGCCAGGCATCCGGCTCCCAAGCGAAAACACTAAGACGGGTTAGGGCTGTTTCGCATTTGATGGGTCAGGGTAGTGCGGGGCTTTCAGCCTCTTGTCCTGACCCGTTAGTTTGCGAAGCGGACGGAGTGCCAGAAAATCCCGCGCCGTAGGCGGAGCAGATCTTAGCCCAGCGCTTCACAGTCTGTTACGAAACTCCACGGTGAGCGGAGATGCTGGAACAAACCATAAGTCCGTCCCGCAGGGACGGCAGATCTTAGCCCAGCATTTCAATGCTGGGTAGGCGTAGGTGGGAAATTTAGAGTCCGCTTCAGCGGACGGCATATGTTTCGTACTAGCGCTTCACCGTTTGGGTGAATTGCAAGACAATGGCCGCGAGTCCAGTGGGGACGACAGAGGCTGCGACGAAGGCTGCCATACAACAACTGGAAACCCACTGCAGTAGAATTGCACCGCGATGAACATCAAGAGACTTCTCTGTCTTGCTAGCTGTGCAGCGTTCTGCATTGCGATCTCCGTCTGGGCGCAGTCCTCTTCTTCGAGCGCGAATGCCGGCGCTGTAACCATCATCCGTGCCGGGCGCCTCATTGACCCCGGCTCAGGGGAGAGCAAAGCGAATCAGGAAATCGTAATCCGCGGCAACCGCATCGAGAGCGTAGGTGCTGTGAGCTCGACGCTTCCACCCGGGGCGAAGGTCATCGACCTGTCCAATGTCACAGTCCTGCCCGGCATGATCGAGTCCCATACCCACATCTTTCTTCAGGGAGAAGACCCGGCGCTTGGCGGATACGACATTCAGCTCTTGAAGTTTCCCCTTGCGTATCGTGCCGCCCGTGCGACGGTGTCGGCGCGTCGCGCCTTGGAGCAGGGCTTCACCACCATCCGCGATATGGAGACCGAAGGCGCAGGCTACGGAGACGTTGGCATCAAGATGGCGGTCAACGAAGGACGCATTCCCGGGCCGCGCATCTTCACCACCACTCGCGCCATCTCGACCACCGGCGGCTATGCCCTCGAAGGCTATGCACCGGAGATTCGAAGTCCCCAAGGGCGTGCAGATCATCGACGGTCCGGTGGAGGCCCGCAAAGCCGCGCGCGAGCAGATGGACCACGGCGCCGACTGGATCAAGGTCTACATGACCCATCGCTCGTGGGTCGATAAAGACGGCAACTTGGTCTCGCAACCCACACTCACGCTGGAAGAGATCAAGGCCATTACCGATGAAGTGCATGGCTGGCATCGCAAGGTCGCCTGCCACGCGTACAGCGGCGAAGGTCTGCAACGCGCGCTCGATGGCGGATGCGATTCGATCGAGCACGGACTCTTAATCAGCGACGCACAGATCGCGCAAATGAAGCGGCAGGGAACCTGGTACTGCCCGACCATCGCTATCTATTACAAGGAGTGGTCGCCCGAGAACACTCCCGCGGGCAAGCGAGACCGTGCGCGAGCCGCGGACCACGAAGTGTCGTTCAAGAAAGCATTGCAGGCGGGACTGAAGATCGTCTACGGCACCGATGTTGGCGGATTTTCCTGGGACGAGCCCATCACGCAGGATTTCCCCTACATGGTGAAGTTTGGCATGTCACCGCTTGAGGCGCTACGCTCCGCGACCGTTCGTCCAGCTGACATGCTGGGGATGACCGGCCAGATCGGCGTCATTGCTCCAGGCGCCTACGCCGACATCATCGCTGTCGAAGGCGATCCGCTGAAGAACATCGAAGCGTTGGAGAACGTAACCTTCGTGATGAAAGATGGGCAGGTGTACAAGTCGCCTGCGAGTGCGAGCGTGCACTGAAAAACCTGAAACGCTTCGGCAATGGCAGCGAAGTACGTTAGGAAACAGCTGTGTCATCCCGAGCGGAGTCGAGGGACCTGTAGTTTCCCCACTGTCCCAAACAGCGGGCCCCTAAGCGCATCCCAAAGTCAGTTAGGGCTATTTTGATTTCGTATCACGAGGCTGCATCGCGAGGTCAACCTGCAGATCCCTCGGCTCCGCTCGGGATGACACCCGGAATTAGAGACATTTACCAGGGGAGCAAAGCGCCGCACCTACTCTTTTGCCATGGCGTAATAGCCCTGGCGCGCCTGAACCCTCAGGCCCTCGTTCGTGGTCTTGAGCTGAATCTTGCGATAGCTGCCGTCTAGCTTGTTATTGGTAGGCGTATAGCCGATATTGTATTGGCTGCGCAGCTCATTCTGGATTTGGTCGAAAGCCTGGCGCAGCTTATCCTGCTTATTGCCGACTTCGATCACGCGCCCGCCCGTCTCCTCCGACAATTTCTTCATCTCAGCGTCGCCGCTATATCCCAGGCCACCGTAGAAGCCGCGATCGGCGATCAGAATGACGTAGCAGATGGTGTCCGCCTTCTGAGCTGCCTCAATCGCGTCTCGAATGCGCAAGCGGCTACCTTCGTCTTCACCGTCGGTGAAGACGATCATGGCCTTGCGGCCAACCTCGTTCTTCAGCTTCTCGTCGGCGGCAAGATAGATTGCATCGTACAGAGCGGTACTGCGCGGGTTGGCATTCGGCACCGGGCCGCCACCCATGCCGGGCAGACCGCCGCCCGAAGCGCCGCCATTGATCTGGAGCTTGTCGAGGGCACGTGCAAGTTGGCTGACATTGTTGGTGAAGTCTTGATCGAGATCGATGTCGGAGTCGAAATTAATCAGGAATGCCAAATCCTTAGGGCGCAGCACGCTGTGCAGGAACTCGGTACAGGATTGCTGCTCGAGGGGCAGCACATGCATCTGGCTGGGGCTGGTGTCGATCAGGATGCCAAGCGTGAGAGGCTGGTTGGAATCCGCCGAAAAGTACTTGATAGTCTGCGGCTTTCCGTCCTCAAAGACCTGGAAGTCAGTCTTCGTCAGGTTAGGAATCAACAAGCCGTGCTTGTCCTTGACGTTGAAGAATAAGTTGACGACGTTTACCTGGGCCTTGAAGGTTTGCAGAGACTCATCGGGCGCAGGCTCCTGAGAAGCCGCAGGGGGATGTGCCGGAGGCGGCTGCGAAGCCGAGTCCTCAATCTGCGCCCATAGCCTATGGCTGCCTACCATGAGCAGCCCAGCAACCAGGATCGTCCTTATAGCTCGGTTCAACAACGTTAAGTCTCTTTCCATGCGGATGCATCCATTGTATTGCAAGGGCGGTTCCTCGGACCGGCGACCGCGGCCAGCTAGCGTATACTGAGCTCAAGTTCCGGCTACCGTGGAGACCCCAAAACCGACCATGTTCAATCGGCGATTGAGCTACTGGATTGTGTGTGCCGCAGCTTCGGCGCTGCTTCTCACTGCAAGTTCTCTGCGTTCGCAAGAGAAATTGCCGGACGCTCCCAGTCCGCAGAACAATGCTCCCGTGCCACAGGTCAGCGTGCCGACGCCCGACACCGGTAACGGGGGCGGCGAGTCCTCCTCTGCAGCAAACCCGCAACCGAGTCCAAATACTCGCCCCGTCGATGAAGCAGATACCGGGCAGCAGAATCCGCAGCCGCCTCCGCCGGGATCGCAAGAGATCAAGACCATACCGCCGGGCCAAGCCTCTACGGCTCCCGGCAGCGGAGTCGATGAACTCTATAAGCTGATTGTGCGGGTAAACTTCGTGTCTGTTCCGGTTACGGTCAAAGATCATGACGGACACCTGGTCGAGGGACTTCTGCAGAAAGATTTCAGCATCTACGAAGATGACATTCCGCAGAAGATAACGTTTTTTACCAGCGATCCGTTTCCCTTGTCGACCGCGCTCGTGATCGATGTCGGGCTGCCGGAAACCACACTGAAAAAGGTGAGCCAGACCTACTCGGCGCTGACCGGAGCGTTCGGCCCTTTTGATAACACCGCGGTTTTCACCTACGGCAATTCGGTTACAAAACAGTCGGACTTCGGCAACGCTCAGCGGGTGAACATCGCGCTGAACCGGATTCGCGACCTTACGGGAGATACGCCGGGACCGCAGCAACTAGGAGGTCCATTTGGTTCAGGCCCCACGACCAACGGCAAGCCGGTTGACCCCGGACGTTTACAGGTCAATACTCCTTCGCGCCCCTCTTCAGTATTGAATGACGCCATCCTGATGGCCGCGCAGGATCTTTCTCATCAGTCGCGTGAGAGCCGCAAGATTATTTTTGTGGTCAGCAATGGCCGCGAATACGGCAGCCGCGCTAGCTATGAACAGGTGTTGAAGGTCCTGCTCACCCAGAACATCGCGGTCTACGCCATTGGAGTCGATTCGGCTGCACTGCCCGGCTATCGGGAACTGGGCAAGCTGCACATTCCCACCCAAGGCTATACCGACATCCTTCCCAAATATGCCAACGCAACCGGCGGCGACGTGATCAACGAAATGTCGCGCGAGGCGATCGAGAGCTCGTATCAGCAGATCACGTTGCAGGCGCGCAATCAATACACGCTGGGTTACAACACGACGCAGAGTCCGTCGAGCAAGTATCGCCACATTGAAGTGAGGGTGAAGCGTCCTGGTTTGCTGGTGACGACGAAGCAGGGATACTACCCGTTGCCGCCGCCGCACGACAAACCCGAATCAGCCCAGCAGACTCCGCCGGGAACGACACCGAGCAGCCCACAGTAAATTTTATTGATTCAGCCGAAGCGACGTGGCCCCGAGGATAGGCCCGGAGTCGCCTTGCTGCACAAACACGACCAGCTTCAGGTTCGCCGGATTCCAATCGTGCTTCAGGGGGACTTCCACCTTCTTTTGGAACTCGCCCTTCGACAGCGAACCAATGCTGCGAAGCTCGCGTACTACGCCGG
Organism: uncultured Acidobacteriaceae bacterium; assembly: GCA_963846795.1. Classification (GTDB taxonomy): domain Bacteria; phylum Acidobacteriota; class Terriglobia; order Terriglobales; family Acidobacteriaceae; genus CAVVDY01. The sequence continues at coordinate 50,028 of CAWJXJ010000001.1, read as the reverse complement.
CATGATGAAGAGTCCGGCCGCCGTTTTCGCCGCCTTTGACCTCGCTCGATAGTCCATCTTCGGTTACTGCGAGATAGACCTTACCTTTCCCGTTTTCCGCTTTAACCGAAACTTGGTAGGCATTGCCTTCGGCCTTGGCGACGGTGATCGTGGCGGGCTTAGCTTTCTTTAAGGCTGCGTCGATGTCGTGGGCGACAACGTTGGCATCGCTCCCCAGCACCTGCTGCTGGCCATCGATGACCATCTGCGGTGTGTACGGAGACGCCAGCCCGAAATGTTGCGCATAGTCCTCCTGCCGCGCCGTAAACTCGTGCGACGAGAAGCGGTCGGTCCAGGCAGGATGGTCCCAGTAGTCGACGTGCTCGCCCAGCACGATAATGTCCATCCCCTTGGTCCCATCCATCTGGCTGAGCTTAACCAGGATGGCGTCGGCGGGCGGACAACTGGAGCAGCCCTCGGAGGTGAATAGTTCGACCACTACCGGGCTCTCCGCCGCCAAGGCCGGAGACGACAGACAAACAGCGATCAGCAAGGCCACCGGGACGAGCACTTTCATGCTTCTTTGGACTCGCGAACTGAGGCTAAGGTTACATTCACTTCTGTCACTTTTACTGCACTGGAAACTCATATGTTTGGCGTTTGGCGATGCCAGCCGGGCACGCCGGGCGGTGTTTTGCTCGACGTGCCCGGGCTCTAGCCGAAGCCTATGATGTCCCTCAGCGAGGTGGGACAGCAGAATGTCCAGTGCTGCCGTGCGGGAGTCGAGATCGCCGTCGCAGGAACGTGAGCTGATCACGCGCATAATCGCGGGCGAGCGTGCACTCTTTCACGAACTGGTGCGCCCCTACGAGCGGAGCGTCTACTTCGCGGCGTACTCCATTCTCGAAAACGAGCACGATGCCGAGGATGTCGCGCAAGAGACGGTGCTTAAGGCCCTCAAGAACCTGACTTCATTTCGCGGTGAAGCCAAGTTCGGCACATGGCTGGTGTCGATTGCCATCAATGAAGCACGTGCCCGTTTGCGGCATAACAAGGTCTTGAAATTCGAGTCGGTCGACGCTGCACAAGAGGAAGAGGACGGATGTTTTGTGCCAGAGGTGTTGAGTGACTGGCGCGAGGTTCCGTCCGAGGCACTCGAGCGAAAAGAGGTGCGCGAACTACTGCGGTCAGCTCTGGAGTCCCTTCCTCCTATCTACCGCGAGGTTCTAATCTTGCGCGATGTGCAGGAGTTCAACATCGCCGACACCGCTCAAATGCTGGGCGTCAACGAAGGGGTGGTGAAGACGCGGCTGCTGCGGGCCAGGCTGATGATGCAAAAGATCCTCGCGCCTCAGTTGAAAACCCGGCACGCCAGCGGGGGCATCTTTGGCCTGTTCAAGCGGAAGGCAGGTGGCTCATGGTTCTGAATTGCAGACACGTATGGGACCAGATCTCCAACTACATCGACGGTACGGTTCCACCCGAGCTTCGTAAGGCGGTCGAAGAACATCTGGCCCACTGTCGCCACTGCTCCGCAGTGCTCGATTCCACGCGCAACATTCTGGTGCTGGTCGCCGACGAACGTACCTTTGAAATTCCGATTGGATATAGCGACCGCCTGCACGCGAGATTGCAGCAGGAGTTGGATGCACAAGCGAGTGGATGAGCGAGTTTTGTAACAGGGCCCGGCTTTAAGCCGGGGCGTCAACGGAGATGAAGAGGCTGGCCTTTAGGCCCTGAAGAATTGACAGGGGCTGAAGCCCGGGCTCTTCAAAGGCTCATTGGCCCGACTGAAGTCGGGCCCTGATACAAACCGCATTTCCAACATGCCAGATCGGCTCTACCGCCGCTACTTAACAACCTTCATCAACTTCCAGGGCTTGGGCTTGGCCATGCCGGGTGGCATGTTCATGGCAATCATCTTGATCTCCGCCGTCTTCTCGTCACTGCTCAGCTTCATCATGTAGCGAAAGACTTCCTGCGTATTCGGATCCTTGACACTGATCAGAAGCCCGTCGGGATTCAGTTTGGCTTCGACCAGCGGATCGTTCACAAAATCGTCGCTGACGTGCTTTATCTCGCCGTTGTCGTTGAGATCGACCTTGCGTGTGCGCTCTAACGAGCCGGAGAACTGTTCGCCGGAAAGGTTAAGCGTCAACAGAATCCAGGGCTTGTCCTCAAACGCGCCAATCCAGTTTCCGACGTAGGGCAGTAGCGGATTTTTCTTGACCGGAGCCTTGGCGGAGTACGGAGTCTGGGACGAGTTCGGCGCCTGGGCCGAGTTCGGAGTCTGAGTTGGATTCGGCTTGGGTGCACTCTGGGCTATTGCAGCTGACGTTAGAAGAGCGAGCGACAAGGCAAGCAGTGCGCGTAACATCTGGCACCCCCGAAAACTATACAGCTACGAGCTGCCAGCCGCCAGCTATCAGTCAACTCCTATCGCGACTGAACGATTGTTCCGAATCACGATTGTCATACCGAGCGAAACAGATGCCTTATCAAAGATGTCATCCCGAGCGCAGCGCAGCGGAATCGAGGGACCTGCAGTTCAAGCTGTCAGCCGTCAGTAAAGACTTCTGACCGCAAAACTTCTCACTGACAACCGACAACTTAGATCACGCCTTCGACGTCTGGCGCTCGACCCATCCGATATGCACCGGCGCTTTCTGATGCTGCTTTTCCTGCTGATGGCAGGTCCAGCACAGCGGACGCTTGGGCTGGGCGATGGAACCGAGTTTCGTGAAATCGATCTGGCGCAGCTCGATCAGCTTGAATTCCTCATTCAGAAAACCCAACCGTCCGTGCCGCCAATCCGACGGCGTAAGCGTGCGCGAGCACAGAGTGCACGGCTTGCCTTCAAACCATCTCTTAAACAGGCGATCGAGGTTGTCAGGCGTCGTCTCCACTTGCGCCAGGCATTCCTGTCCGCACGCGCCGTTCTCGGGCCAGTGGCTGCAGGTTTGCACCCGTGCCAGTTCCTTGCCTTGCATAGCTGCCTGCAGGGCGAACTTCCGGTCGACCTCGACTTCGGAGCGCTGCTGGTTGTCCGGACATACAACCTGCTGGCGGCCGCGATTCTTGAAGTAGGTGCTGAGGGTGGAAGCAAGCGGCAAGCCCACCATGACGGCGGCCGCGAAGAAGAACAGGATGATTGGGAACACTGCGTACATCGGGAACCTCCCCCGTTTGGAGTGGTTCCATTGTCCTGTTGAGGTCACTGCAGGACAGTGACGGGCCTCACCGGGCGCTGTGACGCGGGTACGCGGGTACGCCCACCACTGCGGGACAGCGACGGCGGCTCTACTTCTGTCGCGACTCTTTGCCCTCGCCCATCCTGACCCAGTGAGCGCCGTTGTCGGCGGAGTATTCCGACCACCAATCGACGTGATCGTGATCGCGAAACACGTTGACTGTCCGAAACTCCACCTGCTTGCCTGAAATTTCGGTCTTGCCCAGATATTCCCAGCGACTGTGATCGGCACTGATGGTGAGCTCGGTCATACGCGGTTTCCCGCCTCCGGGTGACATGCCGAACATCTGATATGTCGCCTTCTCCGGGTCGAACGCATATACCGAAAGGTCGCGCGTCGCCTTTCCGTTAATCGTGTTGTTCTGGTCGCAGACGATAAAGATGTGGTCGGGCGACCAGGCGCAGTTGGTCACTCCACCGACCGCCATCGCCTTGCTGTAATCGGAGTCGACCAGCTTTCCCTCGCCGACCCACTTGCCTCCGACCCATCGGCCGAGTACGTCGGCGCTGGGTTTCGCAGAGTCGGTCGCAGACAAAAAACAACAGAGCGCGCAAACGGTCACAGTCAGTTTCCACGACATAGTGGAGAACCTTAACCCGGAACGCGCGCTTGAATCCAGTGGCAAATCAAGGTAGAGTCGCTGGCCCGAATGTGGCATCCAAGTACACACTTTCGCGTTGAATTCAAAATTTCGCCAGCCCTTCTAAGTAGGCTAAAATTGATGTTTCAATTCGGTTGTGCTGTTCCATGCGCCACCGTCATCGTCATCGTCGCCGCCCCGGACGCAAGATCCTGAAACTGTTGCCACAAACGATGGCGAACACGGGCGGAAAACCAACAGGATAACCAGAAAGACGTTAGTCGTCCCGTGTTTGATCGCCGATCAAAATTTCTGAGCTTAGTGACGCTGCTGCAAGACCTCGCGGTCATTTGCATAGCGTTCGTCGCCGCCTTTCTGCTGCGGAGCCTGCTGACCAACCTTGAGTTCTTCCATCACAGGTTTACCGAGATTTATCCTTTCAGCCAGTACGTCCCCCTGCTACTGGGTCTGCTGGGGCTTTGGGCGATCACGGGATACTTTGGAACGTTCTATCGCGACCTGGAGCTCAGTAATCCGATACGCATCGGAGCCATGCTGCTGTATCAGGTGGTCGTGGTGCTGGTGCTCGCGTATGCCGGGTTGTACCTGCTGAAGCGCTCCGACATCAGCCGCGCCTTTGTTGTGGTGGCGGGCGGAGTGATGTTCGTCTCTCTGCTGGCAGGCCGCGCCATCGCGTATTCCGGCGTCTACTGGATGCGCGAGCGCCTCAATCGCTACTACTACTGCCTTGTGGTGGGTTGCGGGTCGCGGGCACGCGAGGTGGCGAGCCTGATTGAAGAGAGCCGAGGCAGCGGTCTGCGGCTGGTTGGGTTCATCGATCCGGATTCGAATGGCGCTACCAAACTGCGCGTCGTCGGAGATTACCCAGTTCACCCGCTTTCTTCGGTGGAGCACATCCTGCAGACCCAGGTGATCGACGAAGTCATCTTTGCCGTGACGATGCAAGAACTGGCCCGGCTGGAGCCGGTGATCCTGCACTGCGCCAATCTAGGGATCAAGGTGCGCATGCAACTGGAATTCCTGCCGGCAGCTTATTCGAAGATCTATCTGGAGAAATTCCACGATCTCGAGTTGCTGAGTCTCTCCAGCACGCCGGAAAGCGAGCTGCTGCTGTTCTTGAAGCGCGTCTTCGACCTGGCGCTTGCGGCTTGCTCTCTCGTAGTGCTGGCGCCTTTGATGGCCGGGGTTGCAGCAGCTATCCGCGTCACGTCGCCTGGTCCTGTTCTTTTCAAGCAGACGCGCTGCGGTCTCGGCGGGCGGCGCTTCACGCTCTACAAGTTTCGCTCGATGATTAACAACGCCGAGCAGTTGAGGGCCGAACTGCATCAGCTCAACGATTTGAATGGCCCGGTGTTCAAGCTGCGCGACGATCCCCGCATCACCTCGGTCGGCCGCTGGCTGCGGCGCTTCAGCATCGATGAACTGCCCCAGCTTTGGAACATCGTACGCGGCGACATGTCGTTCGTCGGCCCGCGTCCGGCGATTCCGGCGGAGGTCGATCAGTACGAGCCGTGGCAGCGCCGCCGCTTACGCATGCGCCCCGGCCTGACTTGCATCTGGGTGCTGGAAGGCCGCAATCATCTGGAGTTCAATCGCTGGATTCAACTCGACCTGGCTTACATCGACACCTGGTCGCTGTGGCTCGACGCCAAGATTTTCTTAAGGACCATACCGATTGTGCTGTCCGGCCGCGGAGCATACTAGGCGTATGGTTTCGATCACCATCGTCACCTGGAATTCCGCTCGTCATCTGCGCGAGTGCCTGGCCTCGGTTGAGCGACAGGACTATCGCGAGCTTGAGGTCATCATCCTCGACAACGCCTCGACCGACGGGACCCAGGAGGTCCTGAGTGAGTACGAATCGCGCTTCCGGGTGATCTACCGGTCGCAGAACGCCGGCTTCGCTGCCGGGCAGAACGAAGCCATGCGCGCAGCTCCGGGCGAATGGATTCTCTGCCTCAATCCCGACATTCTGCTCCGGCAGGATTTTGTCAGCCGGCTGGTTGCAGCAGGAGAGGCACATCCGGAGGCTGGTGCGGTTTGCGGTAAGCTCCTGCGCTGGAAGCCGGAGGCGTTGCACGCGCGCACCAATATCATCGATTCCACCGGCGTGTACTTCACCCGCAACATGCGTCATCTCGACCGTGGCGGGGAAGAAATCGACACCGGTCAATACGATCGGATGCAGTTCCTCTTCGGAGCCAGCGGCGCCGCAGTAATGTTTCGCCGTGAGTTCATCGCTGCGGTTTCCGTGGATGGCGAGTTCTTCGACGAGGAGTTCTTCTCCTTCCGTGAAGACGCAGACCTGGCGTGGCGCGCCCAGTTGATGGGCCATAAGTATCTCTACGCTCCGGCCGCTGTCGCCTGGCACGTGCGCCGGGTGACGCCGGAGCGGCGACCGGATCTGCCGCACGTCATCAACTGGCACTCGGTAAAGAACCGCTGGCTTATGCGAGCCAAGAATGCTTCCTGGTGGCTCACGTTTCGCTTGGCAGTGCCGGTCTTCTGGCGGGACCTGCAGGCGTTTGGCTACTCGCTGCTGCGCGATCGCAGCATGATCTCGGCGTGTCTGTACCGCTGGCGTCCGGAGGTCCGCGCCTCGTTGCGCCGCAAACGCGAGATCATCCAGTCCCGCCGCAAAGTTTCGGACCGCGAATTGCTTTGGTGGTTCAGCAACACGCCGCGAGCCATCGACATCGTGCAGCCCGCGCAAGGTGCGGAGCCGGATTACGCCGTGCAAGGGCTCGCTTCTGGTGATCGCCATTGAAGATTGCGATTGTGGGGACCCGCGGCATTCCCAATCGCTACGGTGGCTTCGAGCGTTTCGCCGAACAGATCAGCTCCCGCTTTGCCGACCACGGCCACGAAGTAACCGTCTATTGCCGGCGCGCCTTCACCAAGCCTGATGATGAATACGATCGCCGCATCAAACGGGTGATCGTACCCAGCTTTCATCAAAAGCATCTCGATACCTGGGTCAGCACGCTTTTCGCCGCGGTTCATGCGGCGTTCTGCCGATATGACGTTGTACTCATCTGCAATGTAGCCAATGCTCCGTTCTGTTACTTGCCACGCATGTTCGGAACGCCGGTAGTGCTCAACGTCGACGGCCTTGATCGCAAGCGCAAGAAGTGGAATGCGTTGGGCCAGCAGGTGCTGCACTTCTGCGAGTGGATGTCGAGCTTCAGCTCGAATCGGCTGGTCACCGACGCTAAGACCATCCACGACTATTACCTTGCAAAGTACCGCGCGGAATCAACTGTGATCGGCTACGGCTCAGAGATGCCGAAGCGCGACTACAACCTGAACGGCTTCAACCTTCAGCCCGGCCGCTACGTGCTTTATGTCAGCCGGCTTGAGCCGGAGAACAATCCTGAGCTAGTGCTGCGTAGCTGGCGTCATGTCGAAACCGACTGGCCGCTGGTGATAGTTGGCGACAACGCCTACAAGCCTGATTATCTGGAGAACCTGCGAAGGCTCGCGGACGATCGCGTTATCTTTACCGGGTTCGTTTTTGGCGACGGATACTGGACGCTGCAGAAGCACGCGGGCGTCTTCGTATTCGCCTGCGAAATCGGTGGAGTGCATCCGGCGCTGATCGAAGCCATGGCCGCTCAAAACGCCACTCTGTATCTCGATACTCCCGAGAATCGCGAGACCGCAGGCGATGCCGCGGTCCCGTACTCGAAAGATGAGGCTGACCTCGCGGCCAAGCTGCAAAACCTGCTGGCAAACGATGCAGAGCGCGAGCAGTGGGGGCTTCGCGCCCAGCAGCGTGCGCAGGAGCTGTTCGCCTGGGAAGCGATCGCGAACAAGTACGAGCGATTGTTCGCCGAAGTCGTGCGATAGCGCTAGACCACTACTTGTATTCCGGTAGAGCGGGCCTTCACAGGACGCGTCTAGAAGTTCATAACCGCCGACGACGCGGAGAACACCGAAAAAACAGAAGAAAGATTTGTTGATGTTCGGTGCCCACTGCATTTCCGGCTGAACTTCTTTCTCCAATCCAGAAAGGTATTTCATCGCGGAGTGCACTCCACCTGTAGCGCGTCACCGTCTCCAGGTCGCCAACAATATGCGTCGGCTACCGCGAGCTCGCGTACCCACACAATGTCAGAGCCTTTTAACATCACCGGCCAGAGCGGACGATCGGAAGCTGGAATTTTTCGTTCCAGAAAAAGTGTTTTGAGCTTGTGCCCTTTTCCTGTGTAGGCGACGTGGTACCGATCTCCCGCCTGCCAGTTCCGAACGCAGACCTCGCCGCCGACAAGGTCAGCTCGCAGGAGTGTGCCCGGATCAGCGTCTTGGGCGAAAGCCGCCGGAACCGGCACAATCCGAAGCGTGCAACCGATCTCGACCAAATCCACTTCGCCTGGGACTGACAGCTCATACGAATACGATGCCTCAGCCGTCTTTTCCTGTTGAGGCTGAAACGTGAGTCGATCTGCCTCTCGGCAAGCGACCCAGCCTCCAGGCAGCTCAACCTGCGAGAGCTCTCCCAACGCGCAGCGTCGTACCGCTTCCACGTGCTGCGAGTCGCAGGCGATGTTCTGCTCTTCCAGAAGCTGCTTGATGACCCGGCGCTGTAGCGCAACTTGAAGCTGCTCGAACTCGCGTAAGCAGAGCTGGCGCTGTCCTGTTCTGACTCGCTTCAGCGCCGAGTGAACGATATCGTCCCAATAGGCTTCTTCCTCCCGGTTGATCTCTGCCCGATCGCTCAATACCTCCCGCAGATTCGGGTTGTACTCGCGTTCGAGAAATGGCAACAACTCGTGCCGGACGCGATTGCGGAGAAATCGCCGGTCGAGATTGCTCTCATCCTCGCGCCACGGCTGATCAAGCGACTCAAGGTAGATTTCGAGCTCAAGGCGGGTTGTGCTCAACAGCGGGCGTACAAAGCCAACCTCCCGGTTCGTGTCTCGCCGCACGATCGGGTAGATTCCGGCCAGCCCTCGGCTTCCCGCGCCACGCAGAAATTTCATCAGCACGGTTTCCGCCTGGTCGTCGGCCGTATGCGCTGTTGCTACCACATCGAATCGATGCTCAACGGCAACGCCGGTCAGCCACTCATAGCGAAGCTCGCGACCCGCCGACTCCAACCCCATGTGCTCCGTAGCGGCACGTTCCGCCACTCGGGCGCACCCGACGAAGAACTGCAGTTCGCAGCGTTGCGCCAGTTCCGCAACGAAATGCTCGTCCGCGTCGGAGTCTTCGCCACGCAGTCCGTGATTGAAGTGTGAGACGGCCAGCACAATCCCCAACTCCGCCCGGAGCTCCAGTAGGACGCGCACTAGGGCGACGGAATCCGCGCCTCCCGAGACAGCTACCAGCACGCGGTCTCCCGCCTTCATCAGCCCACGGCGGCGAATGTAGCGAAGCACTTGGTCGCGCATGAAGAGATGTTACAGCCATCGCTTGGTAGCAATATCTGACTTCGGCCCATGGACATCGTCCGCCACGGCCCTGTCGTCTCACCAATTATGGGGACCGAAAAACCTAACCAACAGAATAATGAGGAGCCTAAGGGCCTCGGCGAAAACGACCTTGGCCCAACCGGCGAGGCCGCCCGAGAGCAAGGTTGGGGACTGAACCAGGAACAGCGTACCTCTCAACCCGCCGGCAAACCTTCGCACTACGGCGGTAGAGATTACGACTACGGGGCACAAGATTTCGGGGAAATCCCCGACCAGCCGCAGGAGCCCAATTCATCGCCCGAGGAGGAGTAACGAGCACTGGCTTCAGCCAACGATACCGGGCTCATTGTGACGCACATCACGAAAAATTTCGCTGCGCGATGTTTTGTTTTCAATAGTTTACATAGCATTTCTATCGCAAATAATTGAAACCGCGCGACTTACACGGAAATAATAGATTTCAAAGAGCTTAGCCGGACTCTTTTCAGCAGCACACGCGTTGGTGTTCCACCGTTAGTTTAACGAATCCCTCAACCCATCGCACCCACAAACTGCGACGCACAGGTTACTAAGGTAATGGAGATTCCCGAAGGGAAACGTAGGAAGCTGTTCGAGTTGGGTCGGCCTGCGCCGCGAGCATCAGCATCTCCCGCTCGTTTCCCAGCGGTCGCGGGAAGTAGCCGACCGGGGAAGCCATGGCTCTGCTCGATCCGACGGCGATACTCCTCGCCAAAGGACTAAAATCTCGACGGTGGGTGGTTGTGCGGAATGGCTACGAATGACGGAGGATGTCTGACTGACAGCTGATGGCCGATAGCTGACAGCTCTTCTCCTTGCTGATAGCTGACGGCTGATAGCTGACAGCTTTCTTGAGGTACACATGGCAATACGTTGGGACAAATTAACCGTGAAGGCCCAGGAAGCCGTCCAGAAGGCGAACGATCTCGCCTCGGAATACGGCAATCCTGAAGTGCAGCCGGTCCACATACTCGCAGCTCTGCTGCAGGACCAGGAAGGCATCATCCCGCCGCTGTTGGAGCGCGTTGGGCTTTCTCCACAAGCTGCGCTGGCGGAAGCCACGCGTGAAATCGCAAATCTGCCCAAGCTCTCGGGCGGCGGCGCCACGCAGGCGCATCTTTCCGACGCTGCGACGCAGCTGCTGGAGAACGCCTTCAAAGAAGCGTCGAATTTCAAAGATGACTTCGTCTCTACCGAGCACCTGTTGCTCGGCATGGCGAAGCTCAAGCGCGATGCAGCGCAGCAGATTCTCACTCGCGGCGGCGCAACCTACGACAACATCCTGAAGGCGCTGACCGCCGTGCGCGGTAATCAGAAGGTAACCGATCAGAATCCCGAGGCGAAGTACGAGGCGCTGAAGCGGTACGCCAAAGACTTGACGGAACTGGCGCGCCGGGGCAAGCTCGATCCGGTTATTGGGCGCGACGAAGAAGTCCGTCGCGTCATCCAAGTGCTCTCGCGCCGGACGAAGAACAACCCGGTACTTATCGGCGAGCCTGGCGTCGGCAAGACTGCCATCGTCGAAGGGCTGGCGCAACGTATCATCTCCGGCGATGTGCCCGAGCAGCTGCGTAACAAGCGCGTAGTCTCGCTCGACCTGGGCGCAATGCTGGCCGGTGCTAAGTATCGTGGCGAATTCGAAGACCGGCTGAAGGCCGTGCTCAAGGAGATCGAGGAGTCGGAAGGCAAGATCATTCTCTTCATCGACGAGCTGCATACGCTGGTCGGAGCCGGTGCGGCCGAAGGCGCCATCGACGCCAGCAACATGCTGAAGCCGGCGCTGGCTCGCGGAGAGCTGCGCGCCATCGGCGCAACCACGCTTAATGAGTATCGCAAGTACATCGAGAAGGACGCCGCGCTGGAGCGCCGCTTCCAGATCGTGTTCGTCGGCGAACCGAACGTAGAAGACACCATCGCCATTCTGCGTGGCTTGCGCGAGAAATATGAAGTGCATCACGGCGTCCGCATCAAAGACTCGGCCATTGTCGCAGCGGCAACGCTGTCGCATCGTTATATCAGCGATCGCTTTCTGCCCGATAAGGCCATCGATCTGATCGACGAAGCCGCCGCTTCGCTGCGCATCCAGATCGACTCAATGCCGACCGAGATCGACCAGCTCGAACGCCGTGCAACGCAGCTCGAAATCGAGCGCCAGGCGCTGAAGCGCGAAGATGATGCCAATTCCAAGGAGCGGCTCGCCGCAGTCGAGAAAGAGCTGGCGCACATCAAGGAAGCCTCGAACGCGCTGAAAGCTCGCTGGAAGCAGGAAAAGGAGAGCATTGCGAAGATCCGCGAGATGAAGGAGCGGATCGAGCAGCTCAAACTGGCTGAACAGGAAGCGACGCGTAAGGGCGACTACAATCGCGCCGCCGAGCTTCAATATGGCGAGATACCGAAGCTCGAAGCCGAGGTGAAGAAGCTCTCCGCACAGATGGATGACAAGCAGTCACGCATGCTGAAGGAGGAGGTCGACGAAGAAGACGTCGCCAAGATCGTCAGCAAGTGGACCGGTATTCCGGTCTCGAAGATGCTCGAAGGCGAAGTCAACAAGCTGGTCACCATGGAAGAGCGGTTGCGCCATCGCGTGATCGGGCAGGACGAAGCGTTGGCGCGTGTCGCCAATGCTATCCGGCGTTCGCGTGCAGGACTCAGCGATCCGCGGCGGCCGATCGGCTCATTCATCTTCCTCGGTCCCACGGGCGTCGGCAAAACCGAACTGGCGCGTGCGCTGGCGGAGTTCCTCTTCGACGACGAGCACGCCATGATTCGCATCGACATGTCGGAGTACATGGAGAAGCACTCGGTGTCGCGTTTGATTGGCGCGCCTCCGGGATACGTGGGCTACGATGAGGGCGGTCAGTTGACCGAAGCTGTGCGACGTCGGCCTTACGCCGTGGTGCTGTTCGATGAAATCGAGAAGGCACACCCCGATGTGTTCAACATCTTCCTGCAGATCATGGACGATGGCCGCCTCACCGACGGCAAGGGCCGCAATGTCGACTTCAAGAACACCATCATCATCATGACGTCGAACATCGGCTCGGTGTACTTGCAGGAAGCGGGCGCGGGGCTTGATCGCGTGAATGACGAAGTTCGCAGCGAGCGTATGGAAGAGGCGCATAAGCGCGTGATGGAAGCCTTGCAGGCGCACTTCAAGCCCGAGTTCCTCAACCGCGTCGACGACATTATCTTCTTCAACCCGCTCGGCAAGGAGCAGTTGACCAAGATCGTTGATCTGCGATTGGAAGAGTTGCGTCGCCTGCTGGCTGATCGCAAGATCGTGCTCGACCTGACGCCGCCGGCTAAGGAGCTCATCTTCACCGAAGGCTACGACGCGCAGTACGGAGCGCGTCCTCTGAAGCGCTCCATTCAGCGACTGGTGCAGGATCCGCTGGCGATGAAGATCCTCGATGGCGAGGTACTGCACGGCGATAAGGTGGTTGTCGACGCTGATAAAAAAACCGGGAAGCTGATCTTCAAGGTCGCTTCCCGCGCGGCGCAACCGGAGACGGTGGCGAGTAGATAAGGATCAGTTCGGTGGAAGCTCCCGCATTTCTGCGCGAGAATCACCGGCCCTCATGGGAAACCTGCGCTTCAACGCTGGATCTTCAACGTTCCACCACGAATTCGTGATTTTCGACTTCCGACTGAACGAATGAGCGGAGCACGCAGCCAAGTGCTCAAGCGGAGCTGTCAATAGGGGTGGGCAAAAATGCAGATCCCTCGACTCCGGTCGCCGCGGCGACCTCTGCTCGGGATGACAATAAGGGTATGGCAACGGCGCAGCTAAAGCTGCGCCTCTTCCGAACCAGTTGACTGCGGCTCGGCCGCTTCCGGCTTTTCTTCCAGCATGAACTCCAGGACCTCTTGCGGAGCCGATGACGTCCATACCGGCGCGAACGAAAGCCGATGCAGCGGCGTTGGCCCTCGCTCGCGCAGCATCTTGAGATGCTTGGGCGTGCTGTAGCCCTTGTTCGAGGCGAGGCCGTATTCCGGGTAGACCGGGTCCCAGGCGCTAACCATCGCGTCTCGCTCGACCTTTGCAATGATGGAAGCGGCGGCGATTGAGGCTGACAATGCGTCGCCGTGGATGATCGGCGTCTGCGCGCAATCGAAGTTGATGCGCATCGCGTCGATCAGCAGATGGTCGGGTAGCAGCGTCAGCTTGCCGACGGCTTCTTCCATGGCGCGCTTCGACGCCCAGTAAATGTTGATCTGGTCGATCGTGGTGACATCGACCGCGGCGATCGCCCACGCCAGCGAGTGCTCGCGGATCTTCGGAGCCAGCTTCTCACGCTGCTCGCGGTCCAGCAGTTTCGAATCGCGCAGCCCGCGAATGCGGTACGCGGGATCGAGTATCACCGCTGCCGCCACAACCGGCCCGAACAGAGAACCACGTCCAACCTCATCGACTCCTGCAACCAACGTAGCGCCTGCCAGCCATGCCTGCTTCTCAAATTTCAGAGTGCATTTCAGGCGTTTCAGCAGACGCAGTTTGAGGGTTGCTTTCGAGACTTGCTTTTCGGGATCAACAGTTTTCGATTTTGCGGGAGTTCGAGGCACAGCGGGTGACTCGATTCTAGCGCAGGCTGTTGGGTGTCGCCCCTCCGGGGCTCGCGGTCCAAAATGTAGCCCACCCAGCATTCCGGCCAACAGATGGCCTCCATGCTGGGCTTAGCTATTTCGTCCCGCTCTGCGGGACTGGAGCAAAACCAGTCGATCCGCATTCGCAAATGCCGGGATGTTGGGAAACGATTGACTGCAGCCCCACGGTCGCTCGTCGATGTCATTGAGAGACGCGCAGCTTGAAACATCAATGCTTACTCTTTGTGCTCGTACCAATCGGAGTGTGGCGAGAGGCGTCCGCAGGCCAGACATCGCGTAACCTTCCACCGATGCATGCAGCCGGGACAGATGCCGCCGGTATCGAATGTGTTCCACACATGCCCACACAGACAGCTCCAGCGATCGTGGGCACACGGCTGCCATCCGCAAAGTGGACAACGAATCCGCGGCCCGGATGCGCCTGCGCCTTCCCCGCTCTTGGTTGAGACGGTCGGCTCAAGCGTGGTCGAGCGGCCGCTCATCTTCTACTCCGGTAGTTCAGTAGCTACCACTTCATCAACGTAGCACCACACCCACGTCTCTCCCGGCTCGATGGAGCGGGCCAAGGGATGGTGAACATGCGTCGCGTGTTTTGTTGCATGGCGGTTCTTGGAAGAATCGCAGCATCCCACCTTCCCGCAATCGGTACACAGGCGAAGATGGACCCAGGTATCTCCCAGCTTCACGCATTCTTCACAAACATGCTTCGTCGTTTGCGTGATATGTAAGTGGTCCAGGTGGCTGCACGGTGAAGCTTCCTTCATTTGAGGCCTCCGTATAATCAATGAAGCCTCAGATGTTCTGACGGTGACGCAAGATTCAGCAAGGACTTGGGACCGGCAACTCTGCTTACCTCCAAGTCAGCTCAGCATCCAACAATTAGACATGCGTAAAACTGCGTTTTTTTTAAGTGGCATTCTTTTCCTGATCGTCCTGCTGCCGCTCGCCTTCGCCGATGACGCTGCGTTCGATTTGGCGGGTCCCAAGATCGACGTGCGTGTAGAGCGGGGCGATAAGGGTCTTCCAATTGGCCAGGTCCCCAACCTGCTTCCCGGCGACCGGCTGTGGATCCATGCCGATTTGCCGGAGAGCCAGTCAGCACACTACCTGATGGTCGTGGCATTTTTGCGCGGCGCTACCAATCCTCCGCCGGAAAACTGGTTCACCAAGGTCGAGACCTGGACGAAGCACGTGCGCCAGGAAGGCGTGATGATCAAGGTTCCTGACGAGGCGCAACAGGCATTGATATTTCTCGCACCTGAGACAGGCGGCGACTTCAGCACGCTGCGTTCCACCGTTCGCGGCAAGCCGGGAGCCTTTGTTCGCGCCGCTCAGGACCTGCTGCAGGCCAGCCTCGACCGCGCGCGCCTGGAGCGATATCTCACGCTGGTGCGCGAGGCTTCGCAGGAGGATTCCGCAGACTTGCAGAAGAAAACTAATCTGCTGGCCCGAAGCCTGGGTATCAAGGTCGATCAATCGTGTTTCGAGAAGCCGACGGCGCAGCAGTTGCAATGTCTCACTCAAAACAGCAGTCAGCTCGTACTTGACGACGCCCACACGCAGAGCATGGTTGACATGCTCACTTCTGGAGCTTCGGTCGATTTACTGACGCAAATTACCAATACGCCGCACATGCCCGGCAGCAGTTTCGATCCTTATGTCGGTGCGGTCGTCGACGTGGTGCGCATCCTGGGTAGCGCCCATACCGCCAAGTATCAGTACATTCCGGCGCTGGCTCTGCCGGAAGCCGAGTCGCTTAACCTGAAGCTGAACAATCCTCCATCCTTCCGCGATCCGAAATCGGTGATCGTGGTGGGGCTGCCGCCGATCGGGCCCGCCACGCCGCCGCCCATTCGCGCCGTTGATCCGAAGCAGGTATTCTGTGCGCAAAAGAGCGGTTTGGTGCTTCCGGCCGACGGCGCGCCGCTCATCTTCGGCACCGACTTGGGACACAGCCTCACGCTTCAATTTCACGATCATACCGGCAAAACTGTTGAGCTTCCGGCCAAGGCGAATGCAGCGCAAGGCGGATTTACCGTCGACAACGCGTCGCTGGCGGCAGTCAATCTGCCGCAAACGGTGACTGCGACGGTACACGGCTCATGGGGATTCGAGCGCTTCGATGGCCCGTCATATACATTGCGCAACTCAGAGGCTGCTACTTGGTCGGTTGCTTCCGACGACGCAAATGGGTTGATCGTCGGGCGAGAGGACACATTGCATCTGCAATCTCCTGAGGCGGTGTGCGTTGAGAGCGTCATTGCCAAAAACGAGAGCGGCAAGACGGTCGCCGCGGATTGGAAGGTCACCAAGCCCGACGCGCTTCAGGTGAAGCTGGCTCTGAAGGATGCAGAACCCGGCCCGCTCACGATCAACGTGAAGCAGTATGGCTCGGCTACGGTCGATCACGTTTCGGTACGAAGTTATGCGGAGTCGGCAAGCCTCGACTCGTTTGCCATTCATGCCGGCGATACCACCGGGCTACTTCGGGGCACGCGACTGGACGAAGTCGCTGCGCTCACGATCAACGGAGTTCACTTCAGTCCAGGCGACCTGTCGCGCAGCAACAACGAAGACGAATTGAAGATGCCACGGGGATCGGCTGACGACGCGACAAAGTTGCAGCCGGCGCAAGACGCAAAAGCGCAGGTGACGCTCAAAGACGGGCGCACGCTGACTGTTAAGGCCGTGGTCGAGCAGCCTCGGCCACAGGTCGCGCTGCTGGGCAAAACAGTTGAGTCTGCCGCGAACTCGGTCTCCGGCACGGACGTGCACATCGAGCTAAACAGCCCGGACGAGATGTCGCAGCAACAAGTGCTGCACTTCGCTTTGAAGAGCATTTCGCCACAGACGTTCGCTCCCACGGAAAAAATCGAGGTGGCAACCGCCGACGAATTGTTTCGAGCGGAGCTGACGACCGCGGCTGGGAGTTTGACCTTGCAGGATCCACAGACCGTCCTGGCAGTTCTCAATCCCGTGAAGGACCTCGGAACGTCGGCATTCGGCCCGCTGAAGTTCCGTCCGGTGGACTTGACGGGCGCCGCCGGTGATTGGCAGCCGCTGCAAACGCTGGTTCGCCTGCCATCACTGTCTGGTATCCAGTGCGCCAACACACCGGAGAAGCAGTGCAGCTTGATTGGCCAGAGGCTCTTTCTGCTGGACGCAGTAAGCATCGATCCGCAATTCGTCAATGCGGTGCAGGTACCGGAAGGATTTTTTCAAACCAGTATCGAGATCCCGTTCATGTCAGGCAAGGTACTCTATTTGAAATTGCGTGACGATCCGTCAGTAGTGAACACGGCGACGGTTCCGGTCGTGACGGGGCAGAAGGCGCTGCTCGGGCAGAAGTAGGGCGCTCAGACGTTCACGGATATTGCACGCTGGCTGCACCGATGACGATCGTGATCAGGCAAACTGCTGCCACGAACGCCGCTACCAGCAGAATCCTGGAAGTTAGAGAGCCTCGGTGTCCGCCGGCACCGTATTCCCACAATCGCGTTCCGAATTGCTGATAGCTTTGCATAGCCAATTCGCGTTGCCGTTACTTAGGATGTACGTACCTGGTTCCAGGCTGTCTGAAACCCAAAATCCTGCTCAGTTTCTGGGCCGGCGATATGGCCTACAATCTCAGTTGTGCCGGATCTGCTCCCTGGCACGGTGCCCTGGCGAGAGTCTGAAAAACCTATGCAGCAACTCCCACCCAGACGGGTCTTGAATACACGAAAACGCAACCACGATCCACAGTGCTACTAGAAGGAGATCACATCGGTGAAACGAAATATGCTTCTGTTACTCGTCGCGGGGCTGCTGTTGTCGTTACCCGCTGTCGCCCAGAAACAATACAAGCTGGTTGATACCGTGAAGCTCGGCGGCGAGGGTGGATGGGACTACCTGACCTATGAGCAGGGCGCCCATAGACTCTTCATCACTCGCGGCACGCACGTTATGGTCATCGATACAACTACGTTGAAACAGATTGGCGACATCCCTGATTTGTCGGGTATTCACGGCGTAGCGCTCGCACCGGCGATGAATAAAGGTTTTGTCAGCAATGGCGGCGATGACTCGGTCACGGTCTTTGATCTCAAGACGCTGAAGGTGACGGACAAGATCAAAGTTGGTGGACGTCCCGATGCTATTCTCTACGAGCCGTTTTCGAAGCACGTCTTTACCTTCAACGCCAAGAGCCAGGATTCAACGGTGGTCGATGCTGCCTCGGGTAAGGTGATCGCGACGATTCCGCTCGGCGGCAAGCCAGAGTTTCCCGCCAGCGACGACAAAGGCAAAGTGTTCGTGAACATCGAAGACAAGGGCGAGATAGCCGTAATCGACGTGAAGAGCAACACCGTAACCACGCACTGGCAGCTCACGGGTTGCGAAGAGCCCAGTGCGCTCGCGCTTCGACGTGGCTCATAATCGGCTGTTCTCCGGGTGCGGAAATAAGGTGATGGCCGTGACTGACGCTGCATCGGGCAAAGTTGTCACCACGGTTCCCATCGGCGGCGGAGTCGATGCCGGCCGATTTAATCCGAAGACACAGGAAGTGTTCATGTCGTGCGGCGATGGGACCTTGCCGGTGATCCACGAGGAGTCGCCAGACAAGTATTCGGTGAAGCAGACCGTGCAGACTGCCCGCGGAGCGCGCACCATGGCGCTCGATACTGACACCAACAGTGTTTACCTGGTCACCGCGCAATTCGGCGAAAAGGGCCCGAACGATCGCCGGCCACCCATGATTCCGGGGACGTTTGAGTTGCTGGTGGTGAAGCCGGAGTAGGTCGGGGTGGAGCACGCCTTGAAGGGGTGCATGTTCCGCCTGTCGGCTTTGTATCAGGGCCCGACTTCAAGTCGGGCCGATGAGCTGTTTTGTTTGTCATCCTGAGGCGGCTTCAGTCGCCGAAGGACCTGCTTTCGTTCGGATCGCCACCACGTTGCCAGTGGGCACGCCAGCGGAAAGCAGGTCCTTCGCTCCGCTCAGGATGACAACCTTAAATGCTTTGTTTCAAATTGCCTTTCTCTTGAACAATGCGCTCGCGCCATACGCCACGAATCCCGCGACAATCAGAATCGCTCCGAACACTAACCCATTCATTCCAAGAATTCGTTCGCTCTGGCTGGCGTATACGGAGAATCCCAGCAGCAGCATCGGGCACACACCGACCAGAGCCGCGCCCAACTTTCCTCCCGGCACTACGAATGTTCGAGGCACGTCCGGACGCGTAAAGCGCAGCACAGCCAAGGCGACAAACTCCAGCAACAAGCTTGTGCCATAGATCAGGATATCGATTGTCACTAGCCGCTCAAATCCCAAGCCCAGGCAAAGCGCCCACGCTGTCGCGAGTACCACGACGGACACCCATGGCACACGAGTGTGGCTGGTAAGCCTGGCAAACGCGCGAGGTAGCATTCCATCCAGTGCCATTGCGTAGGGCAGGCGGGAGTAGCTCAGCACTAGCGCGTTGAACATGCCAAAGGCACTCATCATCCCGCCCGCAACCAACGCTACGCGCAGCACGGGTCCTCCCAGCAAGCCAGCAATGTCGGCCCACGAACCCGTATCCCACGCTGAGGGACTCAGCTTCGTCAACGACATGGCCGAGACCGGCACGATGTAGCTGAGCGCTACCAGCGCGACTGCAGCCAGCATCGCGCGAGGATAGGTTCGCTGCGGTTGCTGTACCTCACCCGCAATCGTGGAGGCATTGTCCCATCCCATGTAGTTCCACATGGCTACGAGCACAGCTCCCACAATGTCGATGTGCGACGTTGTGGGATGAGTTACGGCGCCTGCGAGACCTCCGGGCTTGAAGAGCGCCAATGCGGTGATTGCCACGAAGGGCGCGGAGAGTAGAACGAAGAGCCACACCGAAGTCAGTGCCACGACTTGGATTCCGGCGAGGTTCAGCAGGGCACAGGCGACTACAACCGCCAATCCCACCAGCAATCCGCGATGGCCTACATCAAACCAGGGGAACAGGCGCACCAGGTAAGCCACGAAGAGTGTGGGATAAATCGCCATGTCGAAGATGCTGGCTACCAGCGACAGCCATGCCTCCTGAAATCCCCAGAAGCGGCCCATCGCCTGTCGCACCCATACGTAGAAGCCGCCTTCGGCAGGAATCGCGCTCGCCAACTCGCCGATCATCAACGCCGTCGGCAGGCTCCAGAGCAGCGGCGTAACTAAGAGGACGAGGATAGCTCCGCCATATCCGGCGCCGTGAACGATGTCTTCGGTCCCGTAGGTGCCGCCGGAAACCATGAAGAAGGTCGCGATGACCAGCGGCAGGAAAGTGAGCTTGCCGGTATTGGTGCGCGCGGTCGCTTCAGAAGAGTTGGTCGGCGCCCGGTGAGAGTCAACTGCGGCCAATGACTATGCTGCCTTGAGGTGAAATGGAAGGTCAGGCTAACACAAATAGGAAAGGCCTCCGTGTAAGACCGGAGGCCGGTTTTGGTTGAAAAAGAAAAACGAGGCTGAAAGCCCCGTGGCAGTTAGTGCTTCTTTTTCTTCGGAGCAGCCTTCTTGGCAGCCTTTTTCTTAGCCGGCATAATGTTATGCCTCCTTGTTTGGATACCTTCTCCCTTGAAGGTTGGGCTCGCGCCCATTAATCGCCATAGCCGCTCTATAACTTGGGTGAGCACTATGTCTAGCACCATATGTTGCGGTTAGATTCCGGGAATGTCAACACTTTTCTTTAAAAAATTTCTTGCGCGGGTGCAGGGAGTTGTGAAGCACGAAAAGCCGCGAGCTACCAGCCGCCGGCCACCAGCCAAAACATGCACACGAAATGGTGCGGCTTGATGAGGGTTTGGCTGATAGCTGATAACTGAGAGCTGACGGCTGGTGGCCGGCAGCTGGCGGCTTTCCTACGCGAACAGATATCGCGCCAACATGCGCTTCATCTCCGCGATAATGCGATCGCGGTCGTCGCGCGTCGGCAGCTCATAGGCATAAGCGATCAGGCGCTCGCCGGCTTCGCTGACAACTCGCAGCCGCAGGTCGAGTTCTGCGGAATCAACCATGCCGAGACGGCGGACGATGAACTTCTTCAACAGACCTGGCAGTCCGACATGGGGCGAGGCCTCACGTTCCTTGGTCGCAGGGCTGATGTGGCGGCCAAACGAGATAGTGCGGAAATCGGGGTGGGCGTCGAGGTAAACGATGTATGCATCGACAACGGCATCGAGCACCCGCGCCGGGTCGAACTTCTTCAGACCAGCCACATCGCGAATCACGAGCTTCAGTAGCTTCGGTTCGACTTCAGCTTTGAAGCTCTCGACGTGACGCACGGCAATAGCGTCGATAATCGACTGCTTGTCGGGGAAGAAACGATACAGCGCACCGATCGAGAGTCCGGCTTCTTCGGCGATCCGAGTGGTCGTGATCTCCTCCAGCGATACGCTCGGCAACAAGGCACTGGCTGCGTCAAGCACCCGCTGCACCGTCTGCTGGCTGCGCAACTGCACCGGCGCGCGGCGCGGAGGGGAGGACTCGACCGCGAGATCTTCTTGCGAGTTGAAAGGTTCGTCTGCCATTCAAGAAGCTGTCAGCCGTCAGCTATCAGCGTCAGTTTAAATGAATAGGTCTGCAATGCTTCAGCGGAGAAAGTAGGCGGCGCAATCCCACGGTGGGCGAGCATTTTCCTGGTTTAGCTGAGAGCTGACGGCTGATAGCTGATAGCTTCAGGCCGCAATCGAGCGCCCCTGCCCGCGCATCCATATCTTTTCCCTAGAAAGGATCTCCGTGCCTCATCTTTTCGAACCGCTCACGCTACGCAGCATCACCTTTCCCAATCGCATCGGCGTCTCGCCTATGTGCGAGTACTCATCGCTCAACGGTCTTGCCAACGAATGGCACTTTGTCCATCTTGGCAGCCGCGCAGTCGGCGGCGCCGGACTGGTGATGACCGAGGCCGCTGCCGTTTCACCCGAGGGCCGCATCTCACCGCAAGATCTCGGCATCTGGTCGGACAAGCACGCCGAGGCGCTCGCGCCGATCGTGAAGTTCATCCGGCGTCACGGCAGCGTGGCAGGCATTCAGCTGGCGCACGCCGGACGCAAGGCCAGCACGCAGCGACCGTGGGAAGGCAACTCGTGTATCCCCGAAGAGCAAGGGGGATGGCAGCCCATCGCACCGTCAGCTATTCCGTTCTCGCCCGGCTATTGTCTTCCACGAGAGATGACGCGCGAGGACATCAATCGCGTTCGCGCCGACTTTGTCGTCGCTGCCGAGCTTGCTGTCGGAGCCGGCTTCGAGGTCGTCGAGATTCACGCCGCACACGGATACCTGTTTCATGAATTCCTGTCGCCGCTCAGCAATCAGCGCACCGACGAGTATGGCGGCAGCTTCGAGAATCGGGTGCGCATGCTGCGTGAGGTCGTCAGCGAGGTCCGGCGCGTGCTTGGAGACAGGCTGCCTTTGTCGGTGCGTATCTCGGCCACCGATTGGGTCGAGGGAGGATGGACGGTTGAAGAGTCCGTTGAATTGGCGAAATTGCTGAGCAGTGATGGAGCCGACCTGATTGATTGCTCATCCGGCGGCTTGGTGCCCGACGCGAAAATCCCTCTCGGCCCGGGGTACCAGACCGAGTTCGCTGAACGCATTCGACGCGAAGCCGACATACGAACCGCAGCGGTCGGCATGATCACTTCAGCCGCACAAGCCGACCACATCATTCGCACGCAGCAGGCGGATATCGTTCTGCTGGCGAGGCGAGTTCCTCCGGAATCCCTATTGGCCGTTGCACGCCGCGCACGAACTGCACCAGACGGGGCAATGGCCGGTACAGTATCTGCGCGCCGCACCCAAAGGATCCGTAGCGAGGACCGATCGCGAAGACTAGGTTCAGCCCAGTCTGAAAGGCCTAGGGCTTGGCCGGCTCCGCAGGTTTGGCCGCTGCTGGTTGTTTGGCCAGAGCCTCGTTCACGCGCGTCACGAAGTCTCCCTGGTCGTCGTGTGAGAGACCGCTGAAGCTTGAATTCACCTGCATCTGGCAGCCGGTACCCTGCGACACCAGCGTGACTTGGTTCGTTTTCTGCGCAAGGGCTCCGCTGATGCTTAGGTGTTCCTTGTGCTTCACATCGTAGAAAGCAGTCCACTTGGCATCATCGGCGCTTACCAATTTGTAGTTCTTCGAGTTGCTAACGACATCTTTTACAGCGGGCCAGAGCTCGCTGCAAGGATTGGAATAGCTGGTCTCATGGTTGGCGCCTAGCGCCGGAAGAACAAATAAAAGCAACAAAGCCAGAACTAGAAATCTCGATTTGAACATGGGTTCTCCTTGCACGCCCACCACACTCACCCATGTCAGCAATGCCAGAAGCATACATCGGCGGATCAGGCAGCAGGGAGAACTAAACGGCGGGCAAAGTGAACGAGTTCCAAAGCGGGAAAAGCTTTGGGCGGCCACTAGGGCCGCCCAAACCTGATGTCCGGGGCTGAAGCCCCAGGCTGCTCTTTGACTACAACGCTGGCCTGAAGGCCAGCTCTTCCACCTACGGCGGGATGGTTACGCCTGTGCCGGCCGTTCTCCCGGAGCGATGTTCGGCTGGCCGGGAGCTGGCTTCAGCACCTGCTGCACTTCGTCCTTGGTTGCAGGAGCGTTGGGGTTCACCCGCGCCGGAAGCTCTTTGCCCTCGATGATCAGTTGCATTTCGTTGTTGTCGAGCACCTCGCGCTCCAGCAGCGCCTGCGCAATCCGCTCCATCCTGTCGCGGTTGTTGCTCAGAATGTCTACTGCCGACTTGTAGCCGTCGTCGACGAAGCGCCGCACTTCGGCGTCGATCTTCAACGCCGTGTCTTCGCTGAAGTCGCGATGCTGGCTAATCTCGCGGCCGAGGAAAATCTGCTCTTCCTTCTTGCCAAACGTGATCGGCCCGAGCGACGACATACCGAACTCGCAGACCATCTTGCGCGCCAGGTCCGATGCCTGTTCGATATCGTTGCCGGCACCGGTCGTCATGGTGTTGAGGAATATCTCCTCCGCCACACGCCCGCCCATCATGATGGCCAGCCGCGTCTCCAGGTAGTCGCGGGTGTAGGTGTGCTTGTCGTCGATGGGCAGCTGCATGGTTACGCCCAGCGCCATTCCGCGCGGGATGATCGTCACCTTGTGCAGCGGGTCGGAGTGCTCGCGCATAGCGGCGACCAGCGCGTGGCCAGCCTCGTGATACGCGGTAACCTTCTTCTCCTCGTCCGAGAGCAGCATCGACTTGCGCTCGGCGCCCATCAGGACCTTGTCCTTGGCCTGTTCGAAGTCCCACATCAGTACCGTCTTGCGGTTCTGCCGGGCAGCCACCAAGGCAGCCTCGTTCACCATGTTGGCCAAATCGGCGCCGGAGAAGCCCGGTGTACCGCGAGCCAGTACTGGAAGATCGACATCGTCGTTCAGAGGAATCTTGCGGGTATGAACGCGCAGGATCTCTTCGCGGCCGCGAACGTCAGGACGCGAAACCACGACGCGGCGATCGAAGCGCCCGGGTCGCAGTAGCGCCGGATCGAGCACATCGGGCCGGTTGGTCGCGGCAATCAGGATGACGCCTTCGTTGGACTCGAAGCCATCCATCTCGACCAGCAACTGGTTCAGGGTCTGCTCGCGCTCGTCGTGTCCACCGCCCAGGCCGGCGCCACGATGGCGGCCAACAGCGTCAATTTCGTCGATGAAGATGATGCATGGGGCGTTCTTCTTGCCCTGCTCGAAAAGGTCGCGCACGCGGCTTGCGCCCACGCCGACGAACATCTCGACGAAGTCGGAACCCGAAATGCTGAAGAACGGCACGTTGGCTTCGCCGGCAACGGCGCGCGCCAGCAAGGTCTTGCCGGTTCCCGGAGGTCCAACCAGCAGCACGCCTTTGGGGATGCGTCCGCCGAGCTTCTGGAATTTCTGCGCCTCGCGCAGGAACTCGATGATTTCCTTCAGCTCTTCCTTGGCCTCGTCGACGCCGGCAACGTCTTTGAAGGTAATCTTCTTCTGCTGCATCGACAGCAGCCGGGCTCGACTCTTGCCAAACGACATCGCTTTATTCCCGCCGGTCTGCATCTGGCGGATCATGATGAACCATAGAGCACCAAGCAAGACAAAAGGCGCGAGATTCAGGATCCAACTGGGCCAGCTTCCGTTGGAGACGTCCTTGACTGTGATGTTGACGCCATGGTCCTGCAGAACCTTGTACATGTCCGGGTAGTTGGACGGAATGGTGGCGTGAAATCCCGCCTTGTCATTCTTGAACTTGCCGCGAACCTCGGAGCTCAGAACCGTCACCTCGCTGACGTTGTTCTGATCAACGTTTGACATGAACTCCGAAAAATTGATCTCGCGTTCTTTCGGTCCGGAATTGCCCACCTTGACGACCTGCCACAGCAGGACGCCCGACAGGACAATCACTAACCAGAACACGACCGTCTTGACCGTCGAATTCACTCGCTACTCCTAATGGACCCAGCCGCCGACAACTGTACTGACTCTCGTTAGATGCCGGTCTCGCCCGCCGGATTTACTTTAAGCGGCCTCACCAGATTGTAACTCTTCCGCTAACCGGAACCGCAGGTATCACTTAACAAAAATACCTGCCGGCGAAACGTCCTGGCCCGTTCCGGATTCAGAGTGGAACGCCTTCCCATCGCGGCTCTCTTCCTGCTTAGACACCGAACTTGGTCCAGGGGAAGCACACCGCGCGTATACCCCGTTCTTTCCCGTTTTTGGGAAAGGGTGGAGGGCGGTGGCCCATATTTCCCTTCGTTTGGGAAATATGGGAGGCCATCGTCATAATGGTTCCATGAACCCGTGGTTCAAGCGCCACATCCGACGGCTGATCAACTACTGGCCGCCCTTTCTGGGGGCCGGAATCCGTGTCACCCGATGGGACACCGACTGGCGTGCGGTCGATATCGAGATGCCGCTGCACCGCCGCAACGCCAACTTCGTCGGCACTCACTACGGAGGCTCGCTCTACTCCATGGCCGACCCGTTTTACATGCTCATGCTGATCGAGAACCTCGGGCCCGACTACATCGTCTGGGACAAATCGGCCAGCATCCGCTTTCGAAGGCCTGGCAAGGGCCGGGTACGGGCAAGCTTCCGGATCACTCAGCAACAGATCGACGAGATCCGGCAGACACTCACAACTCAGGAGAAGCTGGAGCCGACGTTCACGGTCGAAATCACAGATGACTCGGGGACGGTGATCGCAGAGGTTCAGAAGCTCTTGCATATCAAGAGGAAGGAGAGGAGCGGGTGACCTTGGAGATCGACTAGAGGTCGCCTTGGTGACCTGCAAGATTCGGAAATTTGTCGAGGCTCGATTCTTTATTTACTTTAACTTAGGCATAATTTGCCTGCTAGATCGCTAATTTTAAATGTTATTATAGCTAAATTATAGATTCCAAATAACTTAAATGGTTATCAAGACGGTTGCGTAACCAATCGTTTCGGGATATAGCGGATATCGAAAGAGCATCAAACGTGCCGAATATTTCGTTGCAAGTTTAGTAAACTAGACGTTTCTGGGGGTCATCCGTCACTGACATTGGATCGCGTCAAATCGTACAAAGTAAAATTCGGGTGAGAAAGTTTGCTACCATGCCAGTGACTGGAAGGACGGAGACAGTGACAGGAGAGGCCGACGCGCAGACGGGGGGTATCTTTGCCAAGTTTCACTGTAAGTCGCTGTCGTATTGGTGCCAGCCGAGGGCAGGGGAGTTTCACGTAGCAGATTTCCTGAATGCGGTCGGCCCAGAAGCAGTTAAGGTGCCGGCTGGGAGTGTTACCTGTTCTCCGAGTCGCCCATCTTCGGGCTACCATCTACATATATCTTGGCGTAATCCTCCCGCGGGAGAGTTTTCGTTTAGCGTTGCGTTTTATGCAAAGGGAAAAAAGAAAGATCCCGACGAACGCGAGCCGTTCGCGGAGAATTTTTTCCAGTGGATGAGTCAGTTTTTTGAAACTCAAGGGCCTCGTCCGGCACATGCTCATGCTGACTTTGAATATTCATCAGCGAATCGCGCCGTTCGATTTTTCCCATTGCCGATAAAAACCGCCATTGGGGAAAAGGTTGAGATTGAAATTGATGGGATTTCGTTTAACCTCATCGAACCAATTGAGGGAATAGATAAACTTTGGCTGACGCAGCGACCAGAGACCCTAACCGTTCATTTGGCAGCGGACAGGCAAATTGATTTTCAGGCATTCGACATTGAAGAAGAACTGCCAATATTGTCGGGAGCAATCGATAAGATTTTAGGAGAGGAGAAAAGCAATGACAGCATTACAAATACAATACGTTGAGAAAGACGCCTGCTATGATCCCTTGCCTTCCTTTTCTTCCCCTCTGAGGGCTGACGCTTGGGGTAAGTGCGAACACGAGACAAGAGTTCGCCGCAAGCCATGCCTAAAGCCAACCAAGTTCGATACTTTTAAGCAGCTAGTGGAGCAGTGGCAGAGTGAAACTTGGTTCAAGTCTTCGCTTAGCAAGCGAATTTCACATCCCGCGTATCTGAAGATCATCGGATTAGGTAAGGAGGCTTTGCCTTGGATCCTGCGGGAACTTAGAGATGAGCCTGACCACTGGTTTCCGGCCCTCGAAGCGATTACGCGTGAGGATCACGCACCGAACGCGAAGAATCCCCAAGAACTGCGAACAGCGTGGTTAGCATGGGGAGAGAAAAATATTGGCTATTGATATTCCCGAGAGAGTGAGAAAGTACGTTCGTAGCCAGTTCCCCGATTTGATTGAGGGTGTGTCGCTGGAATACACGAGCCCCGTAGACTTCAACTACGATTGTCTTGCATGGGCTCTTGGTTCTAACCAGCTGCCATTCTGGAAGGAAAAGGGTGGTTTCTGGCCGTGGCCCGAAATCCCCGACGACACGGCCGATGGTTGGGCCCAGTTCTGCGTGAAACACGGTTTCGTACAGACCCAGGGTTCAGACTTTGTCGTCGGTTTTGAGAAGATTGTAATAATGCGCAATGATGAGAACGACCTGCACGCGGCTCGTAGCGACCGTAACGGTAGGTGGAAAAGTAAACTTGGATGCTGGGGCCCGGACATAGATCACGACGGCTTAGCGGGTCTTGAGAAGGCTTATGGCAAGGTGGTTAAGGTTTTGCAACGGCACCGGCCAGATTGGATTCCGTGACATAAAAAGAGCAGGGTGCTCTACACATTCCATCGGTTCGAATGCGTGGGACTCAGGGGTATGCACTCGCGACCCTCTTCGCGCAGCAAACAACCATCGGCTAATACGCAATCGACTCCCCTTTCACAGCAGGTTCAACTCGTAGCTGAACGGGATCACGATCTCCTTCCGCCCCAAGAACCGCTGCGCCCGCTCGATCGCCAGCGTCCCCTGCGGAGCGACTTTGGCGTAAAGCTCGTCGTAGTCGGCGAAGCGCTGCTCTGCCTGAAAGGTTTGCTGCCGCCGAATGCCGAACTGCTGCATGATGGCTGAGCTGCGCGCGACTTTGTCTTCTTCGGCACCGTAGTAGATCCATTCGGAACCGGCAGAGTGGTCATATACCACCAGATCGGGAGCGAGCGACTTGGCATGCTGTAGCGTCTGCAGAGGATCATCCATCTCATGCAGGCAAAACTCGAAATAGACGGCATCGCCGCGTGTCGTCACATCTTCGAAATTGCCGCCAATGACGTCCACGCGATCGCTGAGCCCTTGGGCAGCAACCTCGGCCCGCAGCGCTTCGAGGGCGTTCACATCTTTATCAATCGCGATTAGTTTCCTGACCGGCGTCGCCGCACCGAGCAGTTGCTTGCCTGCCGCCCCGATAAAGAGCACGACCTTTCCGGTGAAGTCGTAGAAGCGACGCAGGTCGGCGGACATCTTCGCGTAATCGGCTGCCATGACACGCTCCGCGCCGCGACGATCTACGCCGAGCGCATGGGTCGAGCATAGAGGGAAGATGTTCGCGCCGCAGTGATGTGAAACCGAAAGTTGCAAATCGGGCCGACTTTCCCATTCACGGCTCTTGTCACCGTCCATGGCGGCATCTGTCACCGACAAACCGAAGTGCTGGGCCTGAAGATTTTTGTCGAAGCTCTAGAAGCGAACCATTCGCAAGAGTCGGGTGATGGATACAGTTCTCAGCGGTGTGCTTCTGGTCGGCGGCTCCATCGTAATTTCGGTGCTGGTTTTGTTTCTGATCCGGCGCTTTGCCGACGTCGAGCGGCTAAGGAAATACAACGAAGTCGCCAGCTACTTCTTCCTGACCTTGGGAACGCTCTACTCGGTACTGGTGGCCTTCGGGATTTTCGTAGTTTGGAGTGACTATAAGGAAGCGGCCACCAATCTTCAGCACGAAGCAACCGAGGTGGCTGACCTGTCTCGCCTCTCCACTCTGCTGCCCATGCCGCTGCGGAAAGATATTTCGAACTCGCTGATCGAGTATCTAAACGCGGTGGTACAGGATGAATTCCCCGCCATGGCCCAACGGCATGACAGTCCGCGTACCTGGGACGCGGTGCAGAAACTCTGGGAAGCATATAACGCAAAGCAGCTGGATACACCGCAATATCAGGCTATCTATGCGGAGTCGCTGAAGCACCTGACTGAACTCTCAGATCTTCGCCGAACGCGGCTTTTTGCCAGCAGAGGCACGGTCCCCGGCAACTTGTGGATATTGCTGATCGCCGGCGGAATTCTGCTGGTCGCTTTCACCTATTTCTTCGGACATGGAAGTGTCCGGTCGCAGGCGATTATGACGGCGATCTTGGCGGGCATTCTTTCCTTCAGCCTTTTCCTGATCGCTTCTCTCGATACTCCTTACTCGGGAATAGAACGGGTTACGCCGCGGCCGTTTGTCATGGAGTTGACGCACGTGGCCGCAAGAGCGCCTAAGTAGATCCGCCAGCCGAACCGGTCCTCATGGCCGCGGCTGTGCGAGAACGGCAACGTCGAACTGGGAATAGTACTTCTTCACATCGCCGGCGCCGTACTTGTCGCGAAACTTCTCGACTACCTGCAGGTAGAGCGGCATGCCATTGCTAATTTTGTCGCATTAAGCCTGCGATTTTACTGTGGCGCATGAAGCCGTTGTCTGCCACCTCGCCCCCACGTCTCCAGCGGTACTGGCGCACTCCCCAAGAGAAGCTCCCTTGACAACACATAGGTTCGTATCAAAAAACCGTTCAGGCACAGGTATTCCGGGCATGGGCACGCAAGGTGTATATTCACACGCGCAGAGATTTAAGAAGAGCTTCGCCGGGGAGGATCGAATGGTGAGACGCGCTATTGGTTTCGTGAATGTCTGTGTCGCTCTCGTTTTCGTGGTATTCGCAGTTTTCTCCGTCCTCGCGGAATCTCAAACTGCACAGCCCCTGACGCCACAAGCGCTGATGAGCCAGCTCAAATGGCGCTCTGTTGGGCCGTACATCGGCGGGCGAGTGATCACGGTGACCGGCGTTCCCGGCAATAACAATCTCTTTTACGCTGGAACAGTGGGCGGCGGGATTTGGAAGAGCACGGATGAAGGTGTGCAGTGGCGGAACATCTCTGATGGCAAGCTGCCCGGACCGAGCTCCAGCATCGGCGCCATTGCCGTCGCCCCGTCTAATCCCAAGATCCTCTATGCCGGTACCGGCGAAGCCGACATTCGCAACGACATGATCCCCGGCGATGGTATCTACAAATCCAGCGACGCCGGCGAGAGCTGGCAATCTGCCGGCTTGCGCGATACCCACTCGATCAGCGCAATCCTGGTGGATACGAAGAACCCCGATATCGTCTATGCGGCTTCCATGGGGCACGTGTTTAAGGCGGACCCTGACCGGGGCGTTTTCAAGTCCATGGACGGCGGCAAATCCTGGCAAAAAATCCTGTTTGTGGACGATAAGACTGGAGCAATCTGTCTGGTCATGGATCCCAATCATCCAGACGTGCTGTACGCCACCATGTGGCAAGCCGTCCGCACACCCTGGGGACTTTCGAGCGGCGGTCCAGGCAGCGGCATTTACAAAACCACCGACGGTGGCGCCCATTGGAGCAATATCACGCGTAATCCGGGTCTGCCGCAGACGGTCCTGGGGCGCGTCGGCTTATCCATAGCCGCCAGCCAACCGAATATTGTGTATGCCATCATTCAGGCGAAAGAAGGTGGCGTATTCCGATCAGACGATGCCGGCGCTACATGGAAACGTGTCAATGACGAATGGAAGCTGCGGCAGCGCGCCTTCTATTACATGACGATCTATGTGGACCCCAAGGATCCCAACACGGTTTACGCACCTGAAGTTGACGCACTGTGGGTTTCGAACGATGGCGGCAAATCCTTCAGGAAGCTGAGGACGCCACACGGCGACAATCATGTGGTCTGGATCAACCCGGAGGATAACCGGATCCTACTTGAGGGCAACGACGGCGGTGTGACCCTCTCAACCGACGGCGGCAACACCTGGAGCACGGTACACAATCAGCCTACGGGCCAGTTCTACCATGTTAATCTCGACGACCAGTTTCCCTATCACATCTATGGAGCGCAGCAGGACGAGGGGTCCTTCGAAGGACCGAGCGCCAGCGCGGAGGGCTTGATTCCGTTCGGTGAATGGCGTCGAGTCGCCTACGGCGAGAGCACCTATTCCGTGCCGCAACCGGGAGATCCCCAAATTACCTATGGTAGCGGCTACTACAGCATCTTCGTGAAGTATGATCAGCGCACCGACCAACTCCGTAGCGTCAGCCCCTGGCCGTTTTATCAGGAGGGCGCATCGTCAGCCGAACTCAAGTACCGCTTTGGGTGGACGCATCCCATACTGTTTTCGCCTGCGAACCCCAAGGAACTGCTGGTTGCCGCGCAGTATGTGTTCAAGAGCGACGACTACGGCGCGACCTGGCAAAAAATCTCCCCTGATCTCACTCGCAATGAGCCGAACACCGAGATACCCAGTGGCGGTCCCGTCGATCTCGACCAGTCGGGAGCGGAAATTTATCCCCTGGTTTCGGCGCTCGCGGTTTCGCCTCTCGATGGCAATCTGATTTGGGCGGGCTCCGATGATGGTCTTGCCCATGTAACCACCGATGGCGGAAAAAACTGGCAGAAGGTGACTCCGCCCGGGCTGCCCGAATCTTGGATCAGTTGTATTGAGCCCTCCCACACCGACAAACAGACAGCCTATCTAACAGCGCGGCGCTACATGTGGGACGATTTTCGGCCGTATGTTTTCGAGACCAAAGACTTGGGCCAGCATTGGACCCCGATTACCGCCGGCCTGCCAGAAGACGAATTTGTTTTCGACATTCGCCAGGATCCCGCAGACTCCAACCTATTGTTCCTCGGTACTCGCGGCACCGTGTATTTCAGTCTCGACGCCGGCGCACATTGGCAGCCACTCACGCTCAACCTGCCCGTCGCGCAGGTGCGGGACCTCGCCATCAACACGCGCCAGGGCCAAGTGGTTGCAGCTACTCACGGCCGTGCTTTTTGGGTGCTCGACAACCTGTCAGTGCTCGAGCAGTTGACCAAGAATCCTGCCGTGCAAGCCAACAGCAGTTTCCTATTCGCTCCTCAGCAGGCCTGGCTGACTCATGCTTACGGCGTGCCCAGCCCGGAAAGAACCCGTCCTCCCGATGCCGGCTACAATCCGCCATTCGGTGCGACCGTCTTCTTTCACATTCCTCAGGACTACGACGGCAAGACTCCGGCAACGCTGCAGTTCATCGATGAACAAGGGAAGGTTATTCGCAGCTTCGCTCTGCACCTTGCCACAGAAAAGGAGAAAAAAGACAAGGAGAAACAGGCGGCAAGCGAAGGTCAAGCCAGCATGCATCAAGAAAACCCGGCCGCCGAGCCGGACCGCAGCGGTGAGAGTAGCGATCAGCAAATTCGAGAAAAAGAAGCCACGCTCAGCGCCATTGAGCCGGGAATGAATCGCCTGCAATGGGACCTGCGCTATCCCTATGCCCCGGAGATCACTGGCTATCACGCACCAATCGCGGCAGGCGGACTGGACGATTCCGTTCACGGTCCGATCATTGTGCCCGGCACATATTCGGTTGTCCTCGATTACGGCGGCCAGAAGACGCAACAGAGTTTTCAGGTGGCTCTCGACCCCAGGCTCCACGCTACCCCGCAGGACTTGGCAGCGCGGCTGGCATTAGATCTGCAGATTCATGCAGACCTCGAGGCCCTGGATAAAAACATTAATCAGGCGCTGGCCGCGCGCGACAAGCTGCAGAAAGCCGTCTCCAGCCACAGTGTGAGCGATGCCCAAGCCGCCAGCGCGCTAGCTGCTCTCAACCGCGAAATCGACAGCGTGGCCCAGATGTCCATGAAGTCGAGTGAAGGCAGCCTGCTGTATGAGACCAAGCTGCGCGATCATCTTGCCTACCTGGCGGCCGACATTGACCTCGCGTACGATCGGCCAACGGCAGCGCAGGATGCTGTTTTTCGCGAACTGGATCAGCAGGCCACGCAGGGCGAGCAAAAGCTCGAAGCCGCTGTCGCCGAAGCTGACAGAGTTGCCGGCAGCGCAGCGGGCGAAATGCACTGACTGAGGTCGGCTTCCAGCCAACCCCGCCGACTGCACTGACGGCCACCCCTGCGGTTCGCGGCGCCGAGCACATCAATGGGGAAGAATCTTGATCTCGGATTTGAATTCGTGATAGTTGCGGAAGTCAATGGTGTTGTGGCTGCAAGAGCTGGTACCCCGTTCACAGCCCAAGGTTTCGGCATGAACCGGAAGCAAAACCGATGTCTCGCCAATCCTCACGTATGAATAATCAACCGCAGTTTCGACCTGATCCGTCGGGAAATCTGACGGTAGGTTGCGGGCCTGCATCTCGATTCTCAGAACGCGAGCGGTGCTCGGATCGATCCATACGGAGCCTTGGTAAGCTGCGGCCAGATCCTGAGAGCCGACGTGCAACATCCAGTTTGAATTTTCACTCTGCACTTGAAAATCGTAAACCTGGGCACTGAAACCCGCAATCGTAGACGCACCACCGGACCGGAACTGCGCGTGCGTACGGGGGTGAAAAAGGTCCAGCAGTATGGACGCAAATTCTCCGGTGGACCAGGACCCATCGATTTCCTGCAGGGGCTTGTCTGTGGGGTGGTTATTGAGCTTAACGTTACGATAACTTTCGTGCCCATCCTCATAAACGATTTCAGCCGAAACCAGGTCCTGGAGCGTTTTCTCCCCCCGGCCTTTCTGGACATAGCGCGACATAAACTCCTGGCAGATAAAGTTGGGGAGCTTCTGTGAAAACTGGTACGCCGCCGCTCTGGCTCTTTCGATCAAGGCTTCGGAGGGAGTCAGCGAAGGCGTGGGTGCGGAGTCCGCAGGTGGCGATGCGGCAGAGGGCGACGCGGCAGGTGGCGACGCGGCCGGCGGCGCGTCAGGACACGGAGGCAGATCCGGCTGTGTGCCTCGCTTCAAAATGGGAGGAGCGTTGGAGCAAGGAGGGGTACTCTGTGCATGCGATTGCTCTACTGGCGGCGGAGTGGGGCCACCATCACTGGCTAAGGCTGACGAATCAGCGCCGGATGATGAGCTGCCGCCCGGAACGGGCATGGCAATGGAGAACGTCCCTATAAATTTATAGTAGCCGCCAAGTTCGGCGTTGGCCGGCGTCGTGACCAAAGCAAGTGCTAAAGCAACTCCAGCGCCAGCCAAGCGAAGCCAGAGGCCCGTATGTTGAAAGCAGCATCCCTTCACAGGCTCACTTCCCCTCGACTCTAGCACGACCCGCACTGCCAACGTCCTATTGGCTGACCGCCGTCCTCCTACTCGCGACGTGCGCGCCGCACCATCTCCACGAAACGCTCTCTGGTCTGGACCGGCTCGCTCACTTCCTGCAAGAACGCAATTCGCGTCCATGCACCCCGTCTTGCGTTTTCAGCCGCAGGTTGAAGCCGAGGCGATCGACCGAGGTCATCTCCGCCTCTTGCGCCTCAATTCCGTCGAGATATTTCGCGAGCAGGATGAGCGCATGTTTGTGGTCGGAATTCATGTGCCGCATGATATCCAATTTATGTTCAACCAGCGGATCAGCTTGTGCTTGGGAGTAGTCCGAGGCTGCCACCCATCCCATTACTCCAAAGCCACCTACGTAATAAACGCTAGGGCCTTATCGGAAGTGCCCCGGCGCGAAAAGACGAAAGGGAGCGCCTCCACGTAATGCCGGGGCGCTTTCGATAAGGGCGTTAGAAGGAAGCCGCTGGCACCACGGGAGGCCTCTTGATATTTGCGGCAGGGCAAGTCACCGGGATTCTGCCGACCGGCTACGGGAGAGCTTACTTTGTTCCAAGGTCAATCAGCAGGATGTCCGAATTTTCTCGCAGCCGGTCGAATACGATTCGGGTGCCATCAGAAGTGATATCAAAGGCCCGCATCACGGCGGGGTTGCTCAGCCGAGTCAAACGCCGGGAGCGCATCGTGCTAAGGTCTAGCAGCCAGAAATCTTGCCCGGCCAAGGTGCTTCCGAGCATATACACCAAGCCTGAGCCATCAGGCAGAAACCGCGCACGTTCACCGTCACGCTGCACCTTGATTTCCGGCAGCTTCGCGGGCGTACCATCCGGATGCACGGCCAGCAACGGTGCGAGCGTGAACACCTGGGTGCCGCAATACACGATCAGGTCGCCGCGCGGCGACCACACAGGATCCAAGAACGGTCCTTTCGCTATTCGAACTGGTGGCCCACCGTCGACCGGTAGCTTGAACAAGCCCTCTCCATTGGGGTCGCTCCCGGCGGTGACAATCCATTTGCCGTCGGGAGACCAGGAAGCCGTGCCCCGCGCATCGACCTCCCTTGAAAGAGGCTGGAGTCGCGTTCCATCCGCAGCCATGACGTGCATCTGTTGCTTCCCGTTCCGTGCTAGCGCAAAGGCGACACTCTTCCCGTCCGCTGATACGGCCGGAGGTGACTGTAGCGCGCCTTCGGATCCGTTCCAGATCTCGAGCGCTTGTCCATCGCGATAGCTCCACAGTCCATCAGCGCCGTCACGCGAAGACAAGTAGAACAACGATCCGCCCCCGAAGCGCGGCGCCTGGGCCCGTACCGTAGGCAAGGGGAATGCCTCGACGTCCTTCTCTTCGCCAACACGACCAGCAATCGGAACGCTCCATAAGCTGACCGTAGGGTTTACGACATTCGCGGCCAGGCGCTCGCCATCGGCGGTGGCTGCCAAAGCGGCGTATTGTTCCAAACCTGAACTAACGCGACGTGAAGTACGGGTCACCATATCGAACGTCCACAACCATGGGCCGGCCCCGTCTTCGTTGTGGGCCACAAACAGAATTGTCCGCTCGTTGATCGGAGTTGGGTAGGCGACATCGGTATTGAGATGTGTTAGTTGTTCCGGCTCTCCCCCGTCCGGCGAAATGCGCCACAGGTCCATTTCACGTGTCGCTGGTCGGCCGCGCACCAAGTAGATCCAGCGCCCATCCTTCGACCAGGCCGGATAGTGGTTGTGCAATCCAGGTTCGTTTTGCACGATTGGACGTGGGTTGGCGCCGTTGTGATCAGCCACAAATACCGGGTCGCCCGGTTGCCAGGTGTGATAGACCAGACGGGCGCCGTCGGGCGACCAAGCAACCTCGGCGGCATGTTCATCCAGGAAATTGTGTGGCGCTCCGCCGATGAGCGGCCACAGCATGAGCCTCCTGTCTGGCGTGCCGGCGCTCCACACCTCCGATCCGTCGCCAGAGAATCCGACGGCACGAAGAGGTCCACGCGCATCTCCGATACGGCCTCGGGTCAGGTTCGCTAGGCTGCCGCCGTTCGCCTGAATCAGCCAGATGTCGAACGTGCCACTCCGGTCCGAGATGAAGGCGACGAATTTCCCGTCCGGCGAGATAGCCGGGTCCGTTTCGGCCCCTTGAAAGTTCGTGAGGGGTGTGAACTGCGCATTGGAAAGCGGGTTCCGGACTGTCCGGCGGGAGCGAGTAAAGGCGGCCCAGGTAGCCAATCCCGCCAGCAGTACAAGCGCGGTTGCAATCAGCCATGTTTTGCGCCTTCTGGCACCCGTGACCGAAGGCGGTGAAGAAGAAGAAGAAGAAGATAGGATGGACAGCGATTCCAGATCGAATTCCACGTCGCGAGCGGATTGGAAGCGCGCCGCCGGATCTTTCTCCAGACAGTGCCGCACGATGCGCTCCAGCATCGGTGGCACATCGCGGCCAGTCGCCATAAGCTCCGGAGGATCCTCTTTCAAGACGGCACTAATCGTATCCGCAGTGGTTTTCCCATGAAACGGCCGCCGCCCGCTCAGCATCTCGTAGAGCACGACGCCAAAGCTGAACAAATCGCTTCGGGCATCGCCTGGTTGTCCCCGCAACCTCTCCGGCGACATGTAGCCCATGGTCCCCAAGAGTACGTCGCGAGCGGTGGCCGCTTCGATCGTGAGCTCGGCGGAAAGGTTGTCCACCCTTTCCGACTCCGGCATCGTAAGTTTGGCCAGGCCGAAGTCCAGGATCTTGATCTGGCCCCCACGCGTGACAAAAATATTTTCAGGTTTGAGATCGCGATGGAAGATGCCGCGATCGTGCGCCGCTGCCAAGCCACGTAAAATCTGCAGTGCATCGTCTATGACTCTCTTCACCGGCAAGGCACCGCCGCGTAACCGGTCGCGAAGTGTCTCACCCTCTAAGAGTTCAGAGACGATGTAAGGGGATTCGTCCTGGCGGGCGATATCGAATAAGGCCAGGATGTTGGGATGGTTGAGCGCGGCGGTCGCGCGCGCCTCTTGTTCAAAACGGCGCAAACGCTCGGGATCGTTGGAGTATCCCGCAGGCAAAACCTTGACAGCAACTTCACGGCCGAGCCGCTGGTCTCGCGCAAGGTAGACCTCGCCCATGCCGCCGGCTCCAAGCGGCGACAGAACCTCGTATGGTCCCAGCTTCGTGGCCGCAGCCACGCCATATCAACGGGATTATCTCACTTATTCACGGTGACGTCGGAAGAAACGAGCTGCAAGAATGCAGGCCCGATTGGTCCCGGGAAGTCGATCCAGTGTTTACGACCAAGCGGCGGTGCCAATGCGGTTGCCGGATGCTGGCCCGCTTCCGAGGAAGGTATTCCATCCGGTTCAGATAGGGTGCGAGTTGGCCTGATATCGCCAACGATCTTCGGGCGGCCACTGTAAGGCACCAGCCTTCAGTTCGTGCCACCGTAATGCAGCAGCCTCACTTGAACCAGTACGGCGTCTGCTTGGCCCAGGTTGAACTGGTATAACGTGCGTGCAACAGGTCGAACGCCTGCTTGCTGATCGCTCCCGTTTTGTTGTCGGTGCAACCGTAACGCGTCGCTCGCACCACCAGATGCAGCGCTTCGGGCAGGCGTTGATCGTCAGGATGCGCCTTCGCCCAATCCAGAACCACGCGGCCCATGTAAGCCGGGCCCGCAGCGAGAGTCGAAAGCCTACTTCGCTGATCGTCGGCACTCGCGCGCTCGGACGCGGTCAGGAATGATGGGAAAGGCGGTGGTATCACCGTCACGGGCACAGCTTGCTTTCCCGTCGCGGGGTCGATCGGGGGTCCGTTGCCGTAGAACACTGTGCCCGGTGGTAAAGCCTTAGTGGGAAACTCGTCCCCGCACCACCAGTTCGAGCGATAGTCGTCGATTGCATTGAACTTAGTATCGCGGAATGCGCCGCCATAGATGAAGGGCTGCATGCCGGGGAAGTGCAACATGGTCCAGGTTGCCGCGAAAAAACGCGCGACGTCGGAATTGGCCGCGTCGTACGCTTTCAAGTAATCGCGCAGATCGGGATGGGCCTCGGCCATCGGTGCTTCCACTGCTTTCCCCGCGTTCGTGTCGCCGAGAATCGCCGCGCGCGCCCACGTCGCCGTGGCGATGTACCCGCGCAAATCGGACGGCAGCACTGGTTCCGTCGCGGCTTCGGTCAGCAGCGACAGCGGCAGCCGCTGGTTGAAGATAATTGCGGAATCGCCGTCCAGCCGTTTAGGCAGCGGCTTGGATTGCTGGGCAATGTCCGGCGCTGTGCCACAATCGTCGCAACCCGTGTACGCATACTCGATCGGCGTGCGCGGCGCGTACTCCAGGAACTGATGGAAGTCGGCAGCAGCGGCGAGCCGCTGCGCGAGCAACAGGTTGAAGCTCGACAACGGGCCTTTCTCTAAGCGCGGCAGGTTAGCATCGAGCAGTTGCCGCGCCGCTTGCTGCTGGTTCTGTTCGGTTAGCAGGCGCGCCCGGTAATACACCGCCATCTCGTAGGCTGGAGAGCTGGAAGTAATGGCAGCCGCCGCATCCGCCAGCGCCCGCGCGGAGCTGTCGGCACGCTCGGCCTTGCTCAGCGCCGCTATCAGCCACGGCTCCGATTTCGTCGCCCGCCAGCGTTCTACTGCGTGCGCCAGCGCATCCGGACTCTGCTGCTGGAAGCTCAGCACCCAATCGGTGAGGTTGTCGAGGAGCCCGCGCTCTGCCAGGCTGTTACGCCACTCGTTGAACTTCGGTGAATTGATGCCATCGCTAGCCCGAGCCTGCTGCCGGATGAACCAGTTGAAGTCGATAAGGTCCTGCGTGATCTCGCCCGCCGGAACGCGCCCGGCAAGCTGCTGCGCCACATCATGCAGGCGCTGGTCGGGATGGAGCCGGCCTTCGACATAGTTCAGCAGTTTTTGCGACGCGGGATGAATCGTGGCCAGCGACGGGTCCCTGAGGATGCCCTGAAGCTGCTTCTCCGCTGCCGTCATCTGCTGGAGATTGAAAGTTGGCTGCGAGGGATCGCGATCCGGGTTACCGCCCGATGCCGTGTCCAGCGTTGCCTCGCGAATGTAACAACGCGCGACAAGGTACGGCGCCCACAGACGCCACGGTGACTCACGCTCTTCCGCGATCTGCTGAAATTGCTGCGCGGCTGTCTGAAGATCGCCGCCATAGAAGTTCGCAGCGGCGATCTGGTACTGCCGGCCGAAGTTCAGAACCGCGTTCTCAAAGCCCACCGGCTTAGGAAGGTGCGCCGTCGAGATCCACTGGTGGCGATTTCCTCCACAGTTCTGAAATACTGTGTCCTGCGCCCCTACCCAATCGCGAACGGCCGGACTGTCCACTCCGAAGTCCTTGGCAAGGTTATTGACCGTGCTGGCGGCGGTCAAGAATGCGTCGTCGCCGCAGCTGGGATACATCTGCCAGCCATTCGCTGCCCATTTGAAGCGACCAATATCGATTTTTGCGATGCCCCTGTGGCCGAGCGCTGCACTCCGTGCCTCCTCCCACGTTGTAACCGGAGCTACGCTAGGCGAGGGCTCACCGGGATGAAAGACCTTCGGCGCCCACGCCTCCGCGACAGCGGTTTCCTCCGCCTTCGTGAGGGGCTTCCCGGACAGGTAGCGATACGCGACTACAAGATACTGCCGCTCATAGCTGGGCAGAATGATGCCCAGCCTACCCTGCGCGAACAGATCTAGAGGCTGGTCCGGGCTGTCTTGTTGCGTGAAAACGGGCTCGGGAAAGCTGACTGCGCAGGGAAAGATATTGGCGGGCGTCAGCAACAGCGCAAGCAGCAGGACCGCAGACGTAATGGAACGATGAGAAGGAAGGCGACGGTTCATCGCGTGAGCTTTCGTTGCACGGCTTGGAAACTGGTTTCTGTCCAGGCTCGAGGGTTGAAGACATAGACGCGGCGACCGCGCGCGATCTCCGGCCATGGCTCATCGGTGGACACGCCAACACTCGTGCGGCAGAGTGGCTCGCGGAAGTCGTCGCCGGCGGCCAACGCGCGGACGATGTTCCCGCGGTCCTTCCCCATGCGGAACAGCATCGGAACGGCTTCATTGATAGGGAGTCCGTTCAGCCAGTCGTCGCCCAAGCACCAGGAACCAAGGGCCGTGATAGAGATCGGCATTGCTGGCGGAACAAGAGATCTCACATCGCTAAGCAATGCGCGATAAAAGCTGCGTTGCGACTGCAGGGCATCGAAATCGATCTGGACGCCTCGCACCTGCGGCAGCGTTGACGCGTCAGCGATCCATTGCGCCACTTGCTCCCGGTAGGCGTCCCCAAACTGGCTAGGTGTGTCGCGCGTGAGTTCAAGGCGTACGACCGCGATGAGTAAAGTGCTCTTACCGACTTGCAGAGGTTGTAGCCGCGGGCGCAGGATCGGCTCGCGATTGAGATAGATGGATTCGCCGAGGAAAGCGACGCCGACACGGTTGGAGTCGACGAAACGCAGCGACTCAGGCCGTTCCCATGCCCAGAGCACAAGCTGCGGATTAGCTGGGGCTGTCCCCAAACCTCCGGCGCCGGTCAGGGCGACGAGGCAGACCACCGACAGCGCAAATGCCGCTCGGCAAATCGCAGCCATCTTGTGCATGAACTTAGGCACATAGTAGGACAGTTTGCG
Organism: uncultured Acidobacteriaceae bacterium; assembly: GCA_963846795.1. Classification (GTDB taxonomy): domain Bacteria; phylum Acidobacteriota; class Terriglobia; order Terriglobales; family Acidobacteriaceae; genus CAVVDY01. Next base: position 8,852 of record CAWJXJ010000001.1, on the reverse strand, counting down.
TGCGCCGTCTAGAGAAGTATCCCTTCCGAAATCAGCACCGATTGAAAGATCTCTTTCGTAGTCGCACCGGGCGGCTCTTGCGGGATGTCAAGCTGCTAAAGCGGTCTACGCCTGAATTCGACGACTACGCATTCAACGCAGCAACCAAGCGAAAGTTTGAGCCCGCTACTAAAAGATGGCCTTCCAGCCGCCGGACGGCTTGATACCTGCGCACATATAGGAGATTCCTGTTGTGAAATCGCCATCTCGCACGTAATCCGTGGCTATGGGCACGAAAGAGGATTCAGTCTGGCGTGGGCGCTGGAGTTCATTCAACCGGGAAAGCTGGTGCAGAACGCGGCCGCCGCTTTCGCAGCCACTTTGCGCGTCTCGGCAAGCCGGAGCGAAGAGCCCAGTGTCACGAGCGCCCCTTTCAGGGCATCGTGTCGTTGCAACAGACGGAGATAGTCTGCTTCATCCGCTGCTCCTGCCTTGCTCTTACCCAAGGTGCATAATGACGCTCTGTGATCTTCACGCTCTGATGCTGCGCCTCTAAGCTATTGAAAATAAATCATAAAACTTGGTGCGAAAGGGGGGACTCGAACCCCCACGGTTTTACCCGCCAGATCCTAAGTCTGGTGCGTCTGCCAATTCCGCCACTCTCGCTTTTATTTTCAAAGTCTTGCATGCACAATTTATGGTGCAAACAAATTGAGGGGGTTTTTGAAGGGACTCAAATGCAACCTCGGCATACCCCGGCCGGGATTTCCGCTGCTCGCCGCGCATGCACTTCGGTGACATCTTCACCATCATTGTACCCGGTCTGACAACGGTCGCGAACCGGCTTTGGCCGGGTTTAGTATCCAAAGAAAAGGCGCCCGTCTGGGCGGGCGCTTTGCTGAGCCGGCTTGTGCCTTAGCTGTTTGCGCGCATTGTTATGGACAGCGCGCGTCGCTCCCTGGACTCCTGAGGGGGCTGCGACGTATTCATCGCTTGGACGATTCCGAAAATGTCAGATTCTTCGGGATGTACGTACTTCATGGTGGTTGTGATATTGCTGTGGCCTGCGAGTAACTGCAAGGCCTTAACGTTCTGCGTCAGTTTGCCGGCGCGGGTAAGAAACGTATGCCGTAGCGCGTGCAATCCGGCACCGCCATTCGGAAGTCCAAGAGAAATTCTGGTCCGGCGAATCTGATCTTCAAGCGTGTTCGGCGACATAGGTTTGGCTGACGACTCGGGACAGGTGAGCACGTGCTTGCCCTTCGACTGCTTAAGTGCAGCAAGCAACACACCGCGCATCGCCGTCGTGATCGGCAGGCGACGCTTGCGACTGTCGCGCTTCAGCCCACGCTTGACCTCGAGAAATCCGAAGAAACCTCGCGCGTCGGGCGTGTCGACCAAGTGAACACAATCTTTCTGGAGTGCAATTAGTTCGTTGCGGGACATGCCGCATTCGTAAGCTATAACCGAAGCTGACCTCAGCGGTTCAGGGGCCGCCTTGAGCCAACCCTCAAACTGTTTATCGGTAAATGTAAAATCCCGCTCACGTTCGCAGGTCTTCGATTTCGGGTACTTATGGATTTTCGGTACCCTCTCGATCAGCTTGAGCTTATCGGCGGCGTAGTGTAGCGCCTTCGAGAGGGTCGCAAGATACCGGTTGACGGTTGTCTTCGTCGTCACCTGTTCGAGGGAGAGTGCCCACGTCTTGAACTTTTCGATATTAGGCTCATCGATAGCATCGAGGCACAGCTCAGCAGTGTGTGGACATTGGATGAAGCGCCGATAACAAGCCTTATAGAATTCGCGTGTCCCTTCATCTTCAAGATCCTGGTCTAGCCAGTCCTCGAAGGTCTTCTGGAAGGTGCGTACGGTAGGGGCAGGTTCCCTGGATTCGAGGCCGACGGAGTTCTTTAGAATCCTGAATTGCTTTGCGGCGGCGATCTGGATGGCTTCGCGCTCGTTCTTCCGGCGTGTGGAACCCTGGTATCGCTGGCCTTCAAACTCGAACTCAAAGTGGTAATAGTTGCCTTTCTTGAAGACGCGCATTACATTACCCTCTCGTTCGCATGCACGCGGTTCCGCTGTATGAATTCTCGCAAGGACTGGGGCTCAAACATTACTCGGTCACCGACCTTTACGTAATTGTCATGGGCGGAGCAAAACTAGACCACTGCGGCGGAGTAAAAGTAGACCAGTTGAACATGTAGGAGATAGGGGATTGTCGGGGAGGAGAACGTCTGGAGCGAAGGCCTGCGCCGCCTGAAAGGCGGTGCGTTAAGGCCATAGCGGAAGACGTTCTCCTCCCCGAGGCGTATTCAGCGTAGCGGTTGTTGGAGCAAGAGTTGGGCTGGGAGCCTCGTTTACGTTTGCTTTGCTTGAGGCGATAGCTCTCGCCGTTCATCTCCAGGATGTGAACATGGTGGGTGAGTCGGTCCAGTAGGGCCCCGGTCAGCCGTTCCGATCCGAGAACCTCCGTCCACTCCTGGAACGGCAGATTGCTGGTGACCAGGGTCGAGCCGCGTTCGTAGCGCTGGCTGAAGACCTCGAAGAGCAGTTCGGCACCGGACTTCGACAGCGGCACGAATCCCAGTTCATCGACGATCAGCAGTTCGTAGCTGGCCATCTGTTTCTGATAGCGCAGCAGCCGTTTCTCATCGCGGGCTTCCAGCAGCTCGTGCACCATGGCCGCCGCTGTCGTGAAACGTACACGATGGCCGTGTTGGCAGGCCGATAGTCCGAGGGCCAGCGCGAGATGGGTTTTGCCGGTTCCACTGTTGCCCAGCAACAATACGTTCTCCCGCCGCAGCAGGAACTCGCAGCGTGCCAGCTCCAGCACCAGCGCCTTGTTGACCGCCGGGATGGCCAGGAACTCGAAAGTGTCCAAGCTCTTGACCACCGGAAAACGTGCTTGCTGAATGCGGCGTTCGGTGGCCCGCCGTTCGCGGTCCAGCAGTTCCTGTTCTGTCAAACGCAGCAGGTAGCGCGGATAATCGACCCGCTCGGCGGCGCACTGCCGCGCCACTTTGTCGTACTCGCGCAGAAAGGTCGGCAGCCGCAACTGCTTCAGGTGATGTTCTAGCAGTAGCTGCGGCGTGTCGGCGGTGGCAGGGTTCGCCTCACGGCTCATCGCGCCACCTCACCCACAGACGTCTCCGTGGTTGAGATTGTCGGGGAGGAAAGCAGCGTCATGTAGTCAGCCGCCTGCGTGGTCTGCACCTCTGCCAGCGGCAGATGAGGGTAGTTCTCCAGATCCAGCCGGGGTGGTCGCCGCTCGATGCGGCACAGCAGCAGGTGCTTGACGGCGTCGAAGCTGATCGTACCCAGACTCAACGCATCGAGGATAGCCCGCTCGATCTCCTGGATAGAGAATGTCTCCAGCAAGCGCAGCACCTGCACGTACTCCCGCTTGCCGCCCTTGCTCAGTCGTGCTTCCAGCAGCCGTCGCAGGTGGGCAAAGCACTCCGGCAACTCCCAGCCTACCAGCGGCGCAGCTTGATCCAGTGCCCGTGCCTTCTGTTCCAGCAAGGCCAGATAATGTAGCGGATCGAAGACCATGTCTTCACGCTGGTAACTGCGCCGATGGCGGGCGATCGCCTGGCTGCCGCAGACGATCACCACCTCGTGCACGTAGCCCTTCACCAGCACATCGCGATACCCATACTCGGTCGGCACCGAGTAATCGTTGGTGCGATAGCGCACCAGCGACATGGAACTCACTCGCGCTACTCGCTTCTCGCAGGCTTCGTACTCGCCGTTTGGCAGCGGCAGAAAGGCCGCCCGGTCGCGTTCAAAGCGTTCCCCGATAGTCTCCTGGTGGCCGCGTAGCTTACGTGCTCGCCGCTCTCGGCACGCCTCCAGCAACCGCTGGTTCAACTCCTCCCAACAGGCCACCCTCGGAATCGGAACCAGAAAGTTCCGACGTGCGTACCCCACCAACCCCTCCACTTTCCCTTTGTCGTTGCCCTTCGCCGGCCGTCCGAACTTGTCGGCAAACAGGTAGTGACTCTGCAACTCGGAAAACGCCCGCGTCTTCTGCCGGATGCCGTCGCCCAGAATCCGCGCCACCGCCAGTTTCGTCAGGATGTTCTGGTAACTGGCAACCACGGTCGCGGTGGTTTCCCATTCAGGCATCACGAATCTCCTCCTCCAGCGGCACGCGATTGGTGGCGCAGCACGTTCTTGCGGATCTTGCCCGTCGATGTCTTGGGCAATGCACCAAAGTGTATCGCCTTCGGACATTTGAAGTGCGCTAAGCGCTCGCGGCAGAAGTCGATCAGGTCCTGCTCACTGACCACCGCGTCCTCCCTGATCAGAACGTAGGCATGCGGCACTTCGCCCCACTTCTCGTCCGGCCACGCGACAATCGCCGCCTCCAACACGGCTGGATGCTCGAACAACACCCGCTCCACCTCAAGCGAGGAAATATTCTCCCCTCCGGAGATGATGATGTCCTTCGCTCGGTCGCGCACCTCGATATAACCATCGGGATGCATCACCGCCAGATCTCCGGAGTGGAACCACCCGCCACGGAATGCGGTCGCGGTTGCGTCCGGCTCTCGGTAGTAGCCCAGCATCACGTTGTTGCCGCGCATCACTACTTCGCCTACCCTGAGTCCGTCAGCGGGGACGTCGCGCATCTCTTCATCCACCACACGCATGTCAGTCCCAAAAACCGTGTACGGTACGCCCTGCCGCGCTTTGAGCAGCGCACGCTCTTCCAGCGGCACATCATCCCAGTCCGTGTGCCAGGCACATACCGAGTGCGGCCCATAGGTTTCAGTGAGCCCATAGACGTGCGTCAATTCGATACCAATCGCTTCGGCTGCCCTGATCACGGCCGGTGGCGGAGGCGCTGCCGCGATCACCATCTTGAGTCCGTTCGGGAAACGAATGCCATGCTGCGAGCAGTACTCAGTGAGCGTGCGCACCACGATGGGAGCACCGCAGAGGTGAGTGACGCCCTCCTCCTGTATCAGCTTAACGGCGCGCTCAGCGTTCATCTCGGGCAAACATATGTGCCGCGCTCCCATGGCCGTAATCGCCCAGGTGAAGCACCAGCCGTTGCAGTGGAACATGGGCAGCGTCCACAGGTAAACCGACCGGTACGACAAGCCGTGTTCAACGACTTCGCCAATGGCATTGAGGTATGCGCCCCGATGGGTGTACATCACGCCTTTGGGCGCGCCAGTTGTGCCGCTGGTGTAGTTGATCGAAATGACGTCCTCCTCGCGCGGTGGGTGCGGCACGGAGGGATTGTTGGCTTCTCCGAGGAAAGCCTCGTAATCGGAGATCATTCGTTCCAATCTCGGGAGCTCCCCTCGAACGGCCTGTAGCGGTGCCAGGAGGTCAGCATCGCCCAGCAAAATTCTGGCCCCGCAGTGGTTCAGGATGGTGGCCAACTCGCCGCTTTGCAGTCGAATATTGAGCGTGACCAGCACCGCGCCGATGAGTGGGACTGCGAAGTGAGCTTCCAGTGGAAGTAGCCCATTGCGTGCCAACACCGCGGCCCGATCCCCAGGTGCAATACCGGCTCCCTGCAGTGCTGCGCCGAAAGAGTGCACGCGCTGCTGCATTTCGGAGTAGGTGACGCGCCGATCGCCGTCCACCTCAGCCGTGCAGTCGCCGTACGCGATGGCATTGCGGGAAAGAAACTCCAACGGAGTAAGGGCCGATATCATAAATTCCGCCTGGGCTGTTGAGTTTGGCGGCGATTATATAGCAGGGACTGTAGGGCGTCTGTGATACCCAATCCGAAGCCAGAGAAAGTCGCCAGTGGGTGAAAAGCAGATGCGGATCGTCCTTGCAACATCCGGGTGTGTGGTCGGCAAACCGGGATCCGGCTTCGCGGAGATCGAAGCCGAAGCAGCGCTCCGCGACAGCGTCCGAGAACCAGACTTCGGGACAATCATCGGGGAGGCCCAATCGGCTTTTGCTCCTGATTACCTACGACTTGGCGATTTCACGATAGCAAACCTGCTGCCGACCAATATCTCGCAAGAGGCTACGAGGCCAACGGGCCGCTTCACCCAGGCGGTTTGGGCGTTTTACGTCAACTTGACGCCGAACAGCCCAACTTCCGGATAGCCCATGATCCAGACCAAAAGGCAGGGTCTCGGCAGGCGACTCGCCCGATGCGTGCCTACGAAGTCCAGGTATCAGGTTCGCGACTTTCCCTGGCAGGATGAAGGAGGTTCAGCCTATTTTGTCGCCGGCTGCTTTTGCACCGCGGCGAGGCGCTGGCGTGTGGTGGCCACGAGCGCGTCGAAGCGCGGGTCTGCATGCAGAGATTGGAAACTATCGTCTTTCTCCAGGCGTTCCAGCTCGTCGACGGAAGTAAAGGTTTCCGCATCCGCCCGCAAGGTGGCGAGAGCCTCATCCCGCTTACCCTCCAGAACAAGAACGCGAGACAAGTTGTAGGCTGCGTTCCCCGTGAATTCATGCGAGGGGCCGAGAACACGGCGCAGGCCAGCCAGCGCTTCCCGCAGAACCTTCTCCGCTTCGGAGAAATTCTTCTCCGCGATCAAGTCGGAACCCAAATTGGTCATGGTGAGCAAGGTGGAGGCATGTTCAAGCCCCAGGGTCTGCCGTTGCGCGTCGAGCACCTGGCGGTTCAACTTCTCGGCGTCGGCGAAGCGCTTTTCCTTCTCCAGAAGCGCAGCCAGGTTACCCATGGCCGCCAACGTGCCGGGGTGCTGCGGCCCAAGCACTCGCCGGGCGGACTCAATCAACTCTTTGTACATTGCTTCCGCGTCGGCGTAACGCTGCTCGACGAGCAGAATCGAGGCGAGATTAAACATGTCTCGCAACACTGACGGATGGTCGGAGCCGAGCATCTTCCGATCCGTTTCGAGCGCCTCTCGAGCTGCCTTCTCGGCCTCCGGGTAATTGCCTTCATGAGTGAGAGTGTCTGCCAGAAGTGACAGCGCCGTCGCCGTCAACTTGTCTTGCGGCCACTTTCGTCTCGCGACTTCGAGCGCGTCGCGATTCAACTTTTCCGCTTCGGCGTATCGTGATTCAAATCCAAGAATCCTGGCCAACTGCAGCGTGGAATCCACGGTGTCCTGATGCTCGGGGCCAAGAACCTGGCGGCGAGTCTCCATGGTCTCCCGGAACAACTTCTCCGCCTCGGGGTAGTGACTTTCCGCCATCACTGCGACGGCGAGATCGTTTTGCGATTGCAAGGTGTCCGGGTTTCTGGGGCCGAGAATACGCTGCCTAATTTCCAGCGCGCGCCTGAGCAGCGGCTCGGCCTTCGATGTCAGGCCCAGGCTTTGATATACGGTGCCCATGACGTTCATCATCTGTGCCTGCAGTTCCGGGTCGTTCGCCAGTCCGGTGTCGATCTCTTTGGAGGACTTATCCAAAATCTCGCGTGCCCGGATGTCGTTGCCGCGTGCTTCGCTCGGGTTCGACACCTTGAACATTCCGGTCATAAACGCCGTTACGCGATCGGCGCGATCGCGCTCTCGCGTAATCCGCCGCAATTGGATCGTTTGCATCACCGCGAACGCGATCAGCAGCAGCGCCATGGCAGTTGCCGCCGCAACTCCAAATTTGTGGCGCTGAACGTACTTTTTCGTCCGGTATGCCGTGCTTGCCGGGCGCGCCACTACAGGCTCGTTCCGCAGATAGCGGCCGACATCGGCGCCCAGCTCCGAAGGGGTGCCATATCGGCGGGCGCGGTCTTTTTCCAAAGCTTTCAACGCGATCCAATCCAGATCACCTCGCAGAAGGCTTTCCAGTTGCCGTGGATCCGTGTTCCTGCATTGCGCAGTGGTCGTGGACGTAGAGTCTGCGCTGAGTCTTGTGCTCGGACTCGGCGGATCCTCTTCATGCAGCCGGCGCAACATCACATGGAAAGGTTTGGTTCGCCACTGCCTGGCATCAAAGGGCAACACACCGGTAAGAAGTTCATAGAGCACCACGCCGAGCGAATAAACGTCGGTGCGAGTATCTACATCGAGCACGGTGGCGTCCGCTTGCTCCGGGCTCATATATCCCAGTGTGCCCACCATTCCTCCGGCACGCGTTAGCAGCGTCTCGGCCTCAGCTTGCTGCGGGATGGCTTTGGCGATGCCGAAGTCAATGATGCGGGGCATTGGCTTGCCATCGACTTCAACGACCAAAATGTTGGAAGGCTTCAGGTCGCGATGCATGATCGCTTTCTGATGCGCATGTTGCACGCCTTCACAAACCTTGATGAACAGGGCTAGCCGCTCATGTACCGAGAGATGCTTCCGGTCGCAATAGTGGGTGATGGGAAGGCCCGGCACGTACTCCATTACGAAGTAAGGCTGACTTTCGGCTGTCGAACCCGCATCGAAAACCTTGGCGATGGCGGGGTGATCCATGATCGCCAGCGTCTGTCGTTCTACGTTGAAGCGCTGCAAAGCGGAATCGTCGTAGCGCGCGGCTCTGATGATTTTCAGCGCGACCTGCCGCTTGACGGGCGCGGACTGTTCGGCCAGCCACACCTGCCCCATCCCTCCCTCCCCGAGTTGTCTGATCAGCCGATAGGGCCCAATCGAGCCCAAATCGAGTGCAGGTACGCCCACCGGAGCAGCGGCCGAGTCGAGGGTGGGTTCGGGATCGGAACCGGCGTCTGAGTTGTGAGGGGTTGACTTGGCTGTCGGGTCGCTCATCCTGCCCTCACTGGGAAGAAGATTCAAATCGGCGCCAAGTTTAGCACTCCAAGCCGAGGAGTGCACTCACTTGGCACGACTCGTAGAATCGGCCACATTCGGCATTTCATTCGATCACCACGAGCCTCCGAGGTGTTCTCTGAAGCAACACCTCGCGCCCCTCTTGGACTTAGCATTCAAACAATCCGGGGCGATCGACTGTCGGCGGATGCTCGCAGATAGGTGGCGTGA